>NZ_JBYCLL010000001.1:4956399-9912798 GCF_058382285.1 Streptomyces sp. LS-MS-L19
GCGCGCAGGGACTCGAAGTCGGCGGTGGAGCCCTCCTTGAGGACGACCGTGGCCAGGGGGCGCTCGCCCCACTTGTCGTCGGGGACGGCGACGACCGCGGCCTCGGTGACGTCCGGGTGGGACATCAGGGCGTTCTCCAGGTCCACGGACGAGATCCACTCGCCGCCGGACTTGATGACGTCCTTGGCGCGGTCGGTGAGGGTGAGGAAGCCGTCGGGGGAGATGGTGCCGACGTCGCCGGTCTTCAGCCAGCCGTCCTCGCTGAACTTGTCGGCGGGGCGCAGGGGTTCGGCGTCGGGGCCGTTGTAGTAGGCGCCGGCGATCCAGGGGCCGCGGACCTCCAGCTCGCCCGCGGACTCGCCGTCCCAGGGCAGGCGCTCGCCGCCGGGGCCGGTGAGGCGGGCCTCGACGGAGGCCGGGAAGCGGCCCTGGGTGAGGCGGTAGGCGAACTCCTCGTCGGTGCCGACGACATGGGCCGGCGGGCGGGCGATGGTGCCGAGCGGGGAGGTCTCCGTCATGCCCCAGGCGTGGCACACCCGCATGCCCAGCGCGTCGAAGGCCTCCATCAGGGAGGGCGGACAGGCCGAGCCGCCGATGGTGACCTGGGTGAGCGAGGAGACGTCACGCGGCTTGGCGGTGAGCTCGGCGAGCAGGCCCTGCCAGATGGTGGGGACGGCCGCCGCGTGGGTCGGCCGCTCGCGCTCGATCATCTCGGCGAGGGGCGCGGGCTGGAGGAAGCGGTCCGGCATCAGCATGTTGACGCCGGTCATGAAGGTGGCGTGCGGCAGGCCCCAGGCGTTGACGTGGAACTGGGGGACGACCACGAGCGAGGTGTCCTGGTCGGTCAGGCCCATCGACTGGGCCATGTTGACCTGCATGGAGTGCAGGTAGATCGAACGGTGGCTGTAGACCACGCCCTTGGGGTCGCCCGTGGTGCCGGAGGTGTAGCACATGGCGGCGGCCTGGCGTTCGTCCAGCTCGGGCCAGTCGTAGGCGGTGGGCTTGCCCGCGATCAGGTCCTCGTACTCGTGCACGCGCGCGTGGCTGCCTTCGAGGGCGGTGCGGTCGCCGGGGCCCGAGACCACCACGTGCTCGACCGTCTTGAGGTGCGGGAGCAGCGGGGCGAGCAGGGGGAGCAGCGAGCCGTTGGCGATGACGACGCGGTCGGCCGCGTGGCCCACGATCCAGGCCAGTTGGTCCGGGGGGAGGCGGAGGTTCAGGGTGTGCAGGACCGCGCCCATGGAGGGGATCGCGAAGTAGGCCTCGACATGCTCGGCGTTGTTCCACATCAGGGTCGCCACGCGCTCGTCGGCGGTGACGCCGAGGTCCTCGCGCAGGGCGTGTGCCAGCTGGGCGGCACGGGCGCCGACCTCGGCGAAGGAGCGGCGGTGCGGCTCCGGCTCGCCGGTCCAGGTGGTCACCTGTGAGGTGCCGTGGATCGACGACCCGTGGGTCAGGATCCTGGAGATCAGCAGCGGTACGTCCTGCATGGTGCTCAGCACGGCGTCCTCCCGGGGCGACATTGCCTACGCGGTAGTAAGGGATGCGCCGATTCTGCGCACATACCGCGCGGTATGTCACTAGAGCCGGGCGATCGATCACGTCACGATGCCCTCACAACGGTCGGCCGTCACCGACGGTTCCCACAGTCCCTAGCGGGCGAGCACCAGCTCGGGGTCCTCGCGGAGCTTGCCCAGCGCCCGGGAGACCGCCGACTTCACGGTCCCGACGGAGACGCCGAGCACCTCGGCCGTCTGCACCTCGCTGAGGTCCTCGTAGTACCTGAGGACGACCATCGCGCGCTGCCGGGCGGGCAGTTTCATGATCGCCCGCCACATGGCGTCGTGCAGGGCCTGCTGCTCGGCGGGGTCGTCCTCGCCGGGCCCGGTCTCGGGCTCGGGGATCTCGTCGGTGGCGAACTCGTCGACCTTGCGCTTGCGCCACTGCGAGGTACGGGTGTTCAGCAGGGCGCGGCGCACATAGCCGTCGAGGGCCCGGTGGTCCTCGATGCGCTCCCAGGCGACGTAGGTCTTGGTCAGGGCGGTCTGCAGCAGGTCCTCCGCGTCGCTCGGGTTCGCGGTCAGCGACCGGGCGGTACGCAGCAGCACCGGCTGGCGGGCCTTCACGTACGAGGCGAACGAGGGGTACGCGAGGGTCTGCGTCGCCGGGACGGCGGCCTTCGAAGCGCTGGTGCAGACGGGTGTGGTCATGGCTCCACGCTAGGTTCGAGACCGCCTCCCCCTCATCGGCCACAGGTCCCGAAGACGACTCCGCCTCAGGTTGTAGAGGTGGGGCTGACTGCACCTCCTGTAGGTGGACGAGGACGGTCGGGGTACTGCGGGTTCACCCCTGCGGGCTCACCCCTCCGCGGTGAGCACGAGCCCGGAGGTCGGCACCCCGGTCCCCGCCGTCACCAGGACGCGTCCCGCCTGCGGCACCTGGTTCACCGCCGTCCCCCGCACCTGGCGTACGGCTTCCGCGATGCCGTTCATCCCGTGGAGGTACGCCTCGCCCAGCTGGCCGCCGTGCGTGTTGAGCGGGACGCGGTCCTCGCGGACGAACTCCGCCGCCTCCCCCTTCCCGCAGAAGCCGAACTCCTCCAGCTGCATCAGGATGAACGGGGTGAAGTGGTCGTAGAGGATCGCCACGTCGATGTCCTCGGCGGTGAGGCCGCTGGTGTGCCAGAGGCGGCGGGCGACCACGCTCATCTCGGGCAGGCCGGTGAGGTCGTCGCGGTAGAAGCTGGTCATCTGTTCCTGGGCCCGGCCGGCACCCTGGGCGGCGGCCGCGATCACGGCGGGCCGCTGCGCGAGGGCACGCGCGCGTGCGAGAGACGTGACGACGATCGCCTGGCCGCCGTCGGTCTCCTGGCAGCAGTCGAGGAGTCTGAGCGGCTCGACGATCCAGCGGGAGGCCGCGTGATCGGCGAGGGTGATGGGGCGGCCGTGGAACCAGGCCGCCGGGTTGGTGGCCGCGTACCGGCGGTCGGTCACGGCCACGTGCCCGAAGGCCTCCGGGGTGAGGCCGTAGGTGTGCAGATAACGCTGGGCCGCCATCGCCACCCAGGAGGCCGGGGTGAGCAGGCCGAAGGGGAGGGACCAGCCGAGGGCGACCCCCTCGGCGGAGGGTTCGCGGTGCTGCACGCCGGAACCGAAGCGGCGGCCCGAGCGCTCGTTGAACGCGCGGTAGCAGACGACCACCTCGGCCACGCCCGCCGCGATCGCCATGGCCGCCTGCTGGACGGTCGCGCAGGCCGCGCCGCCGCCGTAGTGGACCCGGGAGAAGAAGGACAGCTCACCGATCCCGCAGGCCTGGGCGACGGTGATCTCCGGGCTGGTGTCCATCGTGAAGGTCACCATGCCGTCCACGTCGGCGGGGGTGAGGCCGGCGTCGTCGAGGGCCGCGCGGACCGCCTCGGCGGCCAGCCGCAGCTCGCTGCGGCCGGAGTCCTTGGAGAACTCGGTGGCGCCGATGCCGGCGATCGCGGCCCGTCCGCCGAGCCGGTCACGCGCGCGTGTGCTCATTCGGCGCTCCCCAGGGTGAGGGTGACCGTGCCCGTCACGTGGTGGCCGAGGCCGTTGGCCCCTACGACCCGGACGGTCGCGGTGGTGCCTTCCACGGCTTCTACCGTCCCGGTCAACACCATGGTGTCCCCGGGGTAGTTGGGGGCGCCCAGTCTGATCGCCACCTTCCTGAGCACCGCGCGTGGCCCGAAGTGGTCGGTGAGGTAGCGGCCGACCAGGCCGTTCGTCGTCAGGATGTTCATGAAGACGTCCGGGGAGCCCTTCGCGCGGGCCGCCTCCGGGTCGTGGTGCACGTCCTGGTAGTCCCGGGAGGCGATGGCCCCGGCGACGATCAGGGTGCGGGTGATCGGGATCTCCAGGGGCGGCAGTTCGTCTCCGGGCCTCATGCGTCCTCCTCGGCGGCGCTGAAGACGGGGAGCACCAGGTCGTCGTCGTAGGACCGGAATTCCAGCCGCACCGGCATCCCGATCCGCACCTTGTCGTACGGCGTCCCGACCACGTTGCTGATCATCCGCACGCCCTCGGCGAGTTGGATCAGGGCGACGGCGTAAGGCGGGTCAAATGCCGGGAAGGGCGGGTGGTGCATGACGACGTACGAGTAGACCGTGCCCTCGCCGCCCGCCTCGACGGTGTCCCAGCCGGGGTCGCCGCAGTGGGCGCAGCCCGGGAGCCAGGGGAAGCGGAGGGTGGCGCAGGCGGTGCAGCGCTGGATGAGGAGCCGGTGGCGGGCTACGCCCTCCCAGAAGCCGGCGTTGTCGCGGTTGACGACGGGACGGGGGCGGGCGGGGCGGGGCGCGGTCTTCTTCCGGCCCGCGGGGGCGTACTTGAGGATGCGGAAGCGGTGGGTGCCGACGAGGGTGTCGCCCACGCGGACGTCGGTGCGGGTGGTGACGAAGTGGCCGGTGCCGAGCTTGGTGGTCTTCCTGGCCGAGACCGACTCGATGACGGTGTCGAAGGTGATCTCGTCGCCGGGGCGCAGCGGACGCAGGTACTCCTGCTCGCAGTCGGTGGCGACGACCGAGGTGCAGCCGGACTCGTCGAGGAGGGCGAGGAGTTCGTCGTACGCCCGCGCGCGGCCGGTGTGTCCGGTGAGACCGCCCATCGTCCAGGCCTGGAGCATGGTGGGAGGGGCGAGGGCGTCGGGGCCGGTGTAGGCGGGGTTGGTGTCGCCGAGGGCCTCGCACCAGTGGCGGATCATGGGGACGTTGACGGGGTCCTTGCCGGTGGCGGCCACGGCGGCGGGGTGTCCTTCGTAGGCCTCGAGCCGGGTCGTCAGGTCGTCTTCGTGCACGGGGTCCAGGGGGTCCACGGGGCGCACGCCTCCCTCGCTCACGGGTTTCTGACTGTCCGTCAGATGTGACGGGATGTCAAGGTCGTCTCGGAGCTGCGGGACACGTATGCGCGGGCCCGCCGGACGCGCCTGCGAGGCGCCACGGGTTACGGCTGCGCGGGGCGGCGCCACCGGTCACGGTTGCGCCGCCCCGCGGACACGCCTGCGCGGCGGCGCCGAAGCACCGCCGCGCGGACGTGTCACCTCCCCGAGGTCCCCCGAGGTCCCCCGAGGTCCCCCCGTAGCCCCTCCCGAAGCACCCCCGGAGCCCCCTCCCGAAGCCCCCCGTCGAGGGCCGTCAGCCCTCGCGGATCACCGTCACCACCACAGCGGGGAGAAGTTGACGGACGTGTTGTGGTTGCCCTGGTTGACGGCCGTGAACGCGGAGCCGTTGACCTGGGCGGTGTTGCTCTGGTTCGAGGCGCCCGAGCCGACGGCGTTCTGCTGTGTGGTGGACGAGTTGCCGTTGTTGTCGTGCCCCACGCCGCTGCCCACGATGCTCGCGACACCCGCGTTCGATCCGTTGTCCGCGAAGCCGCCGTTGTCCGCCGCCGCGACGCCGGTGAAGAGCGCGGCGGCGAGCGGGAGGGCGGAGACGGCGGCGAGGACGCGGGCGGTACGGATGCTTGCCATGGTGTTTCCTCCAGAACCCGGCCTGGTGCCGGTAGTACGTCAAGTAGGGCTGTTTCCGGGGCAGTTGGCCGACCGTCCCGGGCTGTGCACGACGTCGCGAGACCAGAGTTGCCCACCGAATCCCCGGCGAACCAGAGCGGAAGGGGTTATTCCCCCTGAAGCGTGAGGACAAGTCGATAAACCCCTTTCGCGACTTCACCGGGCAGTTCGGGGTAATGGGGGCGGTTGGTGATCAAGCGCGGCAAGAGGGAAAGCGTTCCGGCACATTTCCAGCCAATCGCCCGGGCCCGGCGAGTCGCGCTCGCTCACCCTTCCCTTTTTCGAACACTCGTACGAACATGGAGGCATGGCCACCACAGACCGGCAGGCCACGACGCTGGCCCTCGCACACGCCCTGTCAGCCGCCGAGCGCGGGCTGGCCGTCATCCCCCTGTCCCGCACCAAGCTCCCGGCCCTGCGCTCCCCCCACCGCGACGACCCCTTGGCCGCCCCCTGTCACGGCGAGTGCGGAGCGTTCGGACACGGGGTCTACGACGCCTCGACCGACCCCGTCCGCATCCGCGAGCTCTTCTCGGCGGCCCCCTGGGCAACCGGCTACGGCATCGCGTGCGGCCTCCCGCCCCATCACCTCATCGGCATCGACCTGGACACCAAGTCGGGCACGGACTCCTCGGCGGCCCTGCGCGAACTGGCCCTGCGCCATCTGTTCACGATCCCCGACACGGTCGTCGTCCTCACCCCGAGCGGCGGCCGCCACCTCTGGCTCACCGGACCGCCCGACGCCGCCGTCCCCAACTCGGCCGGCCGGCTGGCCCCGGGCATCGACATCCGGGGCGCCGGCGGCTATCTCGTCGGGCCCGGCTCCCGCACCGACCACGGCACCTACGGCACGGCACCGGGCACGGCCCACCTGGCGCCGGCGGCCTGCCCTCCCGCCCTGCTCCGCCTGCTGCTCCCGCCACCGCGCCCCACCCACCCCGCGACCCATCCCTCGGCCGGCGACCAGGGCCAGGGCCTCGTCCAGTTCGTCCTCGCCGCGCACGAGGGCCAGCGCAACACCCGTCTGTTCTGGGCGGCCTGCCGCGCGTACGAGAACGGCATCGGCCCGGCCCTGTTCGCCCCCCTGGTGGACGCGGCCCTCGACACGGGCCTCACAGAACGGGAAGCCCGGGCGACGATCGCTTCGGCGGCTCGGATGACGGGGAGGCGGGGGTGAGGGGGCGTCGGGGGGAGGGGCCCCGGGGTGCGGTGGTTGGGAGGTAGGGCCCTGTGAGTGAGGGGCCCCGGGGTGCGGTGGTTCGGAGGTGGGGGCCCCGAGGGTGAGGGCCCGGAGTGAGGCGCCCCGGGGTGGGGCCCCGAGGGTGAGGACCCGGAGTGAAGCGCCCCGGGGTGGGATCCCGAGGGTGAGGGCCCGGAGTGAGGCGCCCCGGGGTGGGGCCCCGAGGGTGAGGGCCCGGAGTGAGGCGCCCCGGAGGTGAGCCGTCCCGGAGGTAGACGCGAGGAGGGGGAGCTGCCCCGGGGGCGAGCCGCCCGGAGTGAGAGGCACCCGGCGGTGAGCCACCCGGGGCGAGAAGCGCCGGGGGGCGAGAAGCGCCGAGGTGTTGGGCCCGAAGGGGGAGCCGCCTGGCGATGAGGGGCCCCGGGGGCGAGCCGCCCAGAGTGAGAGGCACCCGGCGGTGAGCCACCCGGAGTGAGAAGCGCCGGGGGGGTGAGAAGCGCCGAGGTGATGGGCCCGAAGGGGGAGCCGCCCCCAGGCGGAGCCGCCTGGCGATGAGGGGCCCCGGGGGTGAGCCGCCCGTGGGGCGAGCCGCCCGAAGGTGAAGGGCCCGGGAGGTGAGGGGCCCCGGAGGCGAGGAGCACCGGACGCGAGGAGCACCGGAAGTCAGCCGCCCGGCAGCAAGCCGCCCCAGGGTGAGCCGTCCCGGGGGTGAGCCGTCCCGGGGACGAGGAGTCCCGGTGAGCTGCGCGAGGCCCTCAGGGGGCGGAAGTGCGCCGGGACAGGCGGGCGAGAGGCCGGTCGCTACTCCGTCGGTCTCCGTCCCGCCCGGTGTGCGGTCAGCCACTTCGCGGCGTAGGCCACCGCCGGGGCCAGGTCGAACAGGCGGGAGTCGGCGGCGCCGATCCGGCCCCGCGTGACCGGCCGTTCGGCGCGGGACTCGTACGCCTCGCCCAGCGCCGGGAAGTCGGAGGTGTCGAAGTCCACGTCACGGTAGCGGTGCCAGCGCCGTCCCGAACCGTCGTCGACCGCGCAGCCGTAGTCCCGGCTGCCCTGCCCCGGCACGCGGTACTCGGCCAGGTGGAAGGCCGTGCAGACGGAGTAGTCGACGCCGAGCAGCAGGACGCGGGCGTCCAGTTCCTCCAGCCGGGCCAGGGGGGACTCCTCGCCCAGGTGACAGTTCAGGTCGTGCCCGGCGGTGATCCGCGCCGCGGCCGGCCCCAGGGCGGCGAAGGAACTCTGCGGGTGGCCGCTGCGCAGCGCGCCCGGCCGGGTGCGGACCTCCTCCGGCAGTACGCCGACCCCCTGACTGGGGGTCCGCGCGGGATCGAACGCGGGCAGCGTCGCCCGCAGCCGGGGCCACTGCGCCGGCGGCACGGCACGGCCCCGGGTGACGGCCCAGCGGGACGGGTCGGAGTTGCCGGGGGTCTGGGTGTAGACGACCAGCGTGCCCTCCGCGCCGAGCGCCTCCAGGAGCGAGTCGACCACGGCCCGCGCACCGCCGGACACCGGCCCGACGGCCCGCAACGACGTGTGCACCAGCAGGGTGTCGCCGGGCCGGAGGCCCAACGCCCGCAGCTGGAGGGTGAGTTCCCCGGGCCGGAGGACGTCCGGGGTGGTCGGCTCGGTCAACTCCGCGCTCCCTGCAGGACGTCGGCGAAGCCCCGCGAGGGGTGCGCCGGGACCGCATCGGCCCGGTACGGGTCATCGCGCGGAGCGTCGGCCCGCCTCAGCCCCGCCGGCAGCGGCACGGACCACAGCAGTCGCAGGTCGTGGCGGACCGCGGAGGCCAGCGGCCTGCCCTGCGGGCTCCCGCCGTCGAGGAACTCGCGCAGCCCGACGTCCCCGCCCCTGGCCATGGTGTACGGCGGTACCGAGTGCCGGGACAGAACCAGCGCCCCGGGACCGGCGCCCGGCGCGGCACCGGCCGCGAACAGGTGTCGTACGGCGTGGAAGTGGCGTTCCTGGAGGCCGCCGACGTCGATCACCGTGGCGTCGTCCGGTACCGCGGTGCCCTGGCGCAGGGTGAGCGGGACCGCGGCGCGGTCGTGGACCAGGACGTGGGCGGCCGCGTAGCGCAGGGTCTGTTCGTCGGCGGTGGCGCCGCCCTTGCCGCCGAGGCGTTCGAGGACACGGGCCCGCCGGGCCGGGGTCAGGGTGCGCACCAGGTCGTCCAGCGCGGTGACGACCGAGGGCGCCGGCAGGGTGTCGTACAGCCCGAAACGGCCCGGCACCAGGGACGACAGCAGCAGACCGAGGCAGCGGGCCAGCAGGGTCGTCTCCTCGGCGACGGCGGCTCCGGACAGGCCGTTGACCCGGCAGCCGAGGGAGCCGGCCAGCACGATCTGCAGGTGCGGGGCGCGATGGCCGGCCTCGGTGAACCGGGACGCCATGCGGACGGCGGGCAGGACGTAACTGAGTGCCCGCAGCGGGACCGTGGTGCTGGCGCCGTACACGATCCGCAGCACCAGCGGGGCCCGCACGGCCTCGCCCGCGGCCCGCAGCAGCGCGGCGACGCCGTGCCGGGGCAGGCCCTGGACGTAGCCCGAGCGTCTGGCCTCGGGGCCGACGAGCGCGTTCAGCAGCCGGGGGCGCAGCCGGTTGACCTCACCGGTCTCCTGCGCGTCGGCGCACGGCGGCAGGGTGTCCAGGAGACCGCGGACGTCGGCGTCGGTGAGCGGACGGGATTCCTTGTCAGGTCCGAGGACAGGCACCCCCCGCATGATGGCAGTGAGCAGATTCGCCTGCTTCTTTCCCAGGGGTGGCACCCCTACGGACACATTGGGCATTGTACCTGACAATTCGCCAATAAACCCTGAATGGTTACGAGTTGATGGCCAGGATTGTGCCACGGCCGGTCGCCCGGCCTCGTGCGAAACTGGAAACGAGGTACGCAAGCCACAAACCGGGGGATGAGATGGTGCCCGTGTACCGCTATGCCGTCAGCTATGCGCACGGCAGGGACGAGGCCTGGGTCGCGCGGTTCCTGGACGAGCTGAGACGGCGTCTGGACACGGGGAGCGGGCCTCGGTTCCACCGCCTCGTGCCCCCGCCCGCCGCGGCCGGCGGACCGGAAGAGGGCTCGTACGGCGTCGGTACGGCGGACATCGTGCTGGCCCTGTGCAGTCCGGCGTACTTCAACGAGGGCCCGGCCCAGCGGGACTGGGCGGTACTGGCGTTGCGCCGGAGCCTGGGGCAGGCCCGGACCGGCGTCGCCCCGCAGCCGGTCCTGCCGCTGGTCTGGGAGCCGGTGGACCGGCGGCTGCCGGGGCCGGTCGAGACGGCCGACGTGTTCTCCGCGGGGCAGCCCACCGAGTACCGCTCGCTGGGGCTGGCGCTGCTGACCATGCAGGCCCCGCGGTACCGCGCGGTGCTGGACCGGGTGCTCGACGGGATCGCGGCCCGCATGCGCGCGATGGCCGCGGCCGGGGCGCCCGCGCCCGAACTGGACGACGGCTACGGCTTCGCCGGGGAGGCCCCCGACGCACTGTCGGCGGACGACGCGGCCTTCACGGAGCGCTTCCGCGCGGAGGTGACGGCACCGCCCCTGCCCGCACGACCGATCACCCGCACGCTGGTCCTCCGCGGCTCAGTGGGGGGCGAGGAGGTGGGCGGTGGGTACGTCGACGACGGACACGTGGACCGTGACGACTCCGGACCGGGCTCCGGCGCCCTGCCCCCTCCCTCCCCCCTGACCGTGGACCTCCTGCCTGACCTGGGGCGCCGCATCCTCCTGGTCGATCCCTCCGGCTCCGGCCACAGCACGGAACTCGCCCGGCTCGTCGCCGGGGCGCTGGCCGACGGGACGCCGGGGCGGGCACCGACCGCGCCGAGACCGAGCCTGGATGCCGTACGGAAGCGGGCCGGGGAGAGTGAATCGGCGGACTGGGAAGAGACGGACGGGCAGGACGTGGACGGGCAGGACGTGGACGGTGACCCGACTGAGTCGCCCGGCAGGGGGTGGCCGCTCGGCGAGGCGGCGCCCGTCCGACCGCCCTGGGGATGCCGGATCCCCTTCGTGCTGTCGGCGCGGTCCGGGGCGTTGCCCCGGCTGGACGGGATGGTGCCGACGCTCGCTCCGTCGGCCGCCGCGGCGGAACCGGCCGGGTGGGCCGCTCGGCAGCTGCGGTCCGGGCGTGCCTTCCTGGCCGTGGACGATCTGGACGCGGTGCCCGCGGGCAACCGTGCCGCCGTCTGGGAGTGGCTCCTGCGGCTGCTGGAGGCCCACCCCCGGGCGCCGTGCGTCATCGCCACGAACGGCACCGGGGTGCCCTGGTCCCGGCTCGGCGGCGACTTCCGGGTCGTAGGCCTGAAACCCCTGTCCCCGACCGACGTCAGGGCCCTCCTGAACTCCGGCGTGCAGGCCTCCGGGGACCGGGGAGACCTCGTGGACCGGGATGCCCTCCCCGTCCTGGTGCCGATGCTCGGCACAGATCCTCTGCTGGCCGGGGTCGCCGGGCGGCCGGCCGCCGCCGTGGCGATGCTGCGGGCGGCGGGCGCCTCGGTCACGCCCGGCCAGGGCCCCCGGCACCGCCTGCTGCGCGCCGGTGTCTCGGCGGTGTGGCGCAGACCGCGCGAGGACACGGCAGGACCGGCCGCCCTCCCCGCGCCCGCGCCCGCCGCCGACCAGGTGCCGGACAGCGTGCTGCGGGCGGCCTCCGGCAGGCTGGCCGTCGCCGCCCTCGGACTGGACGGCTCCCGCATCCCGCTGTCCACCGCGCTGAACGCCCTGCGCGACCCCCGCTCCACCGACTCCACCGCACCCGAACGCCTGCTGGCCGCGCTCGCCGACCGCGCGGGCGTGGTGTTCCGTCCCGGCCCGGACACCGTGGCCTTCCCGAGCCCCGGGGTCAGGACCTTCCTGGCCGCCCACCACCTGGTGCACACCCCCGGCACCGACACCGACGCGCTGCTGCGCCGCCACCCCTCGCCCGAACTCGCCGCGCTGCTGGCCCAGTTGCGGGCCGCCGAGACCGGCACCGGCACCGCGCGCAGTGTCTTGGCGGCACCGGGCGGCCCACCGCGACGGCTGTCGGCGGGCAGCCCGCCGCGTCCTGCCGTACGCGGTGCGGTCGTACGGCGTGTCGGCGTACGGTCGTCCGCCGAGGTGCGCGCCCTGCTGCGGGCCGGTACCGCCGTGCCGGAACTGCGCTGCTCCGGACCGGTCGACGGGCTGTCCGAGGCGCTGCCGAAACTGCCCGGGCTGCGCTCACTGGTCCTCGCGGACGACCCGTCGCTGGTCGCCCTGCCCGAACTGGCCGGCTGCCGGTCGCTGCGGTCGGTCCGGGTGCTGCGCTGCCCGAACCTGCGGGACCTGACGGCTCTGGAGTCCTCGGCGGTGATGTTCCTCGACGTCGACCCGTGGCCGGATCTGCCCGTACCGGAGTGCCTGCGCCGGGCGTTCTGGCTGAGCCGGGTGGACCTGGTGGCCGCCGGCCCGCGCACCCGCCCGGCCGTCGTACCGGCCGTGCCCGGCACGGCGTTCCCGGAGATCCGGATACGGCCCCGCCCGCACGGCTGACGACCTGGCTGTCGGCCATATTCACCGACGGTGTAGTGACGGCAGGCGCCATGGGGAAGAGTGCAACGAGGGCGGTCACCGGAGCCGTGGGCCGCCGATGGGGGGACAGTAGGCTTGATCAGGCTTTTCGACCCGGGCGAGGAGACGGACCGGCCCGCACCGGACCTCCGTGCACCCGCACCCGACGGCCGTGCGCCCGCACCGGACGGCGGTACATCCGCACCGGACGCCGGCACACCCGCGGACGTCGGTGCACCCGTGGCGGACAGCGGTACACCCGCGCCGCACCGCCCCACGCCCGCCCGCGGCACCGACCGTCTCGACGAGCAGGTCTACCTCTTCGACGACCCGACCGTCCTCGCCGTCAACGTCGCGCTGGCGTCCGGCCGTCCGCTGCTCGTGCTGGGCCCCCCGGGCTCCGGGAAGTCGGCGCTCGCGCCGAACGTGGCCCGGCTGATGCGCTTCCGCTACTACGCGGAGGTGGTCACCGCCCGCACCGAACCGCACGACCTGCTGTGGCGCGAGGAGGCCTTCCGCCAGCTCAACGACGCCACCCAGGGCACGCTCCAGGACCCCGGTGCGCGGGCCTACTTCCGGCCCGGCCCCCTGTGGAAGGCGCTCGATCCGGCCATGGACGAGGAAGGCGCGCCCGCACTGCGCGACCGGCCCGCGGTGGTGCTCATCGACGAGATCGACAAGGCCGATCCCGATGTCCCGGACGCCCTGCTCGATCCGCTCAACAACCTCCGTTTCGTGGGCCCGGACCGCCGCACGGTGACCGCGGCCGGGGACACCGGCGCCCCCCTCGTGGTGATCACGAGCAACGAGGAGAGGGAGCTGTCAGCCGCCTTCCTGCGTCGCTGCATCCTGCTGCGGTTGCGGCCGCCGGGCCGCGAACACCTGTTGAAGGTGGCCCGGTTGCACATGGGGGACGCCTACGACGAGGCCCTCACACAGGAGTTGGCCGATCTGTTCGAGAGCGAGTCGTTGGGCGCCCGGCCCGCGGCGAGCACCGCCGAGTTCCTGGACACCCTGCGCGCCTGCCGCCAGCTGGAGTTGACGGCCGAGTCGCCGGAGTGGCGGGCGGTCGCGGGGCTCGCCATGGTGAAGGCCTCCCCCGACCAGGTCTCCGCGGTATGACCTCGGGAGGCCCGGCCCGGCTGGGCGACCTGCTGCGCACGGCCCGGGCCCTGCGGATCTCCGACCCGGACGGCCTGGCGGCCCTCGCGGCGGCCCTGGGCCTCGACCTGCCCGGCGGCACCGGCGCCGCCACTGGGGGCACCCCGTCCGGCGGCCCGGTCCGACGTGCCGCGAGCACGGGACGGCCGTCCCGGGACGACCGTACGACCGCCCGCACGCCCCGCTCCCGCAACGGCGCCGGACCGGACCGGCGAGGTGACACCGGACCGGCACATCTGACGCGGCGGTCCGGCCCGGCAGACGGCGACTCGGCGCCGTACACCGGGGACCCGGCCGCCCTCAGCACCCACCGGACCGCCCTCCCGACCGGACCGAACGCCTTCCCGACCGACCGGACCGCCCTCCCGACCGGCCGGGGCACGTTCCCAACCGGCCGGGACGCCTTCCCAACCGGCCCGGCCACCGACCCTCCGGGCCGGGACGCCGTTCCGACCGGCCCGGACCCCGGCGGCTCAGCCCCCGGCGCCCCAACCCCCGCCGCCCCGATCCCCGGCGACCAGCCCCCCACCCCGCCCGCCCGCACGGCCACCGGCGGTTCGCTGCTCCTCCTGCGGGGGGCGCGGTCTGCGGTGGGCCGGGAGGCGGAGCCGCCGCTGTGGCACGAGCTCGCTTCCTCCGACCCGCTGGAGGACGGCACCGCGGAACTCCTCGGCCGGGCCGAGGCGTTCGAGCTGCCGTGGCCGGCGAGTCCGCCGCTGCCCGCCCCGCCGTGGGACCCGCGCACCGAACGGGCCCTCTTCCTCGCGGTGGCCAGTACGTACACGACCGGGCGGGTGGTCGACCACCCCCGGCTGGTGGAGCTGGTGGTGCGCGGTCTGGCCGGAGGCCGGGTCGGCCGGCCGCGGGTGCCCTACCGGCAGCGGTCCACCACCCGGGCCGGCGCGCTGCTGCTGCTCGACCGCGGCGAGTCGATGCGGCCCTTCCGGCACGACCAGGAGTGGATCACCCGGCTCGCCGCCCGCATCCTGCCGCCGGGCGGGCTGCGGGTGCTGGACCTGCGGATCGCCCAGGGTGTCAGCCAGGACCGCGGGCGCAGCTGGCGCCCCCATCCGGTGCCGCCGGCCGGGCAGCCCGTGCTGCTGCTGTCCGACCTCGGACACCTCCAGCCGCCGCTGCCCGGCCGCCACCACTCCTCGCCGGCGAGCTGGCTGCCGTATCTGCGACGGCTGCGGGAGGCGGGCTGCCCCGTCGTGTGTCTGACGCCCTATCCGGCCGAGGAGTACCCGGCGACCGTGCGGCGGACGGTCGCGCTGGTCCCGCTGGACCGCCGGGTGTCCGTACGGTTCGCGCAGACCACCGCCCGCCGGGACCCGCGGCGGGGCGGACAGCCGCGATGACGGCGGCACCCGACCGCGGCGCGCACCGGCTGATCCCCGACCGCGGCGCCCACCGGCTGATCGCGGAACAGCGCCGGCACCAGCCCGACGTGGTGCGGCTGGCCCGCTCGCTGTGCCTGGCCGCCCAGGCCGAGCCGTACTTCCTGCGCGGCGCCCGGCTCCGGTTCGCCCCCGACAGCGGCACCGGTTTGGAGGCCCGGCTGTCCTTCTCACCGCTGGTGGAGGCCGCCGACAGCCGCGCCCTGGTGCTGTACCCGGAGGTCAGCGCCGAACTGCGACGGCAGTTGTACGAGCACGACCCGGGCCTGCTGCACTCGGTCCGTGACTTCACCCGCGCCGCCCACCGCGGCGCACCGCCCCTCGTCCGCGGCTTCGAGGAACTGCTGTGGTCGGCGACCGTCGGGCCACCGCCCTCCGAAGCCGGGATCGAACGGACCCTGGCCCCGCTCTTCCGGCAGGTGCTCGCCGAGGGCGGCCCGGCGGCCGAGGCCAGCCGCTGGATCCTGCGCTTCCTCCCCCGGCTGCCGCAGGCCGTACGGCAGTCGCTGCCGGCCTGGCGGCTCCAGGTGATGGCGGCGGAGCGGCTGGGCATGGAACCGCCGCGCGCCCTGGTGACCCGGGCCGACGCCGACGCCGAGGAGATCCGGACGGTACGGGCCCTGGTCCACAGCGAGGTGGACATCGGGGTCCGGGCGACGGCGGACGGCCTGGTCCTCAGCCGGCCCCCGGAGCGGGGCGCGCTGGTCTGCGGAGCGAGCGGCGCGGGCCGGGTCCGGCTGCGCCTGCGCGGCGCGCTCCCGGGCGCCCAGTGGCACGAACTGGACCTGCACGACGGGGAACACACCGCGCTGAACCTGAGCGTGGCCGCCGAGGCCCGCGCGGACGGCACGCTCCTGGCCGCGCAGGCGGAGCTGGGCGGCACCCTGCTGTGCGCCCGGTCGGGCTCCCGGGCGGCGGCCGCGACGAGCTCCGACGGCCGGACCGTGCTGCGGATCGACGACGGCGAGTCCGTGCTCCCGGTCGAACTCCCCGACCAGCCACGGCTGCTCGCGGTCGCCGACGCGGGCCCCGCGGCCACGGCGGTGGTCAGCGGCAAGGGCCTGCACGTGGTGACGACGGCCGTCGACGGCACCGCCGACGCGGTCCTGCACCCCCTGTCCCTGCAACCGACGGCCGTGGGCTGGTCCCGCACGGCGGACCGCGCGGTCCTGTGCCTGGCCACCGGCGGTGACGTCCTCCTCGTCGACGACGGCGACCCCGACCGGATCCTGCGCGTCCTCCCGCACCCCGCCCCGGTGGTACGGCTGTGGTGCTCGGCCCGGGCGGGCCTGGTGGCCGCGGCGGACGCGGACGGCGGCGTGACCCTCCACGACCTGGTCTCGGGCACGGTCGCGGGCCGTTGGCGGACGGCGGCGGTCACCGCGCTGTCGGGCGACCCGGAGTCGGGAGCGTTGGTGTGGGGGGCGGCGGACGGGCGGCTCTACGGTGTGCGGGGCGGTACGGCGGACGCCGTGACCGATCCGCCCGCGCTGGGTTCGCTGCCCGCGCCGGCGTCCGCTGTCGCGGTGCTCCCCGAGGCAGGGCTGGTCGTGGCCGCGGACGGGGGTGACCGACTGCTGCGGCTGCCCTGGCCCGGGGGCGGGGCGGTCGACGTGCTGCCGATGCCCTTCCGGGTGCGGGAGGTCCACCGGGCCGGGGGCGGGCAGTTGCTGCTGTCGGGGCACGGCGGCGAGGTGGAGATCCGCGCGGAGGACGGCCGCAGCCGGCTGCTCACGCCGGGGCCCGTGCCGTCCCCGCCGGAGGAAGCGGGGCCGGGCTGGATCCGGGACAGCGTCGGAGTGCTGCTGCCGGCCCGGAACGCCGTGCTGCCGCCCGGGATCCGGCGCCTGGGCATCGGCCACGTCTGCCTGCCCGCCGCCCTGCCACCGGGCTCGGAGGAGTTCACCGCACTGCTGGCGCAGGCCCACGACCAGGGCCTGCGCGTGCTGGCGGAACTACCGCCCCCGGACGGGGACACCTCCTATGGCGAACTGCTCAAGCGGGCCCACGACGCGCTGGAGGAACCGGTCGACGGACTCCGGCTCGGCGACCCGACCCGGTGGCCGGCGCCCCTGCTGGCCCGCCTGCGCCATCTCCTGGAGGCCTACCCGGAGGCGGCGATCGTCACAACGGGCGCACACCCCTCCGACCCCCCGCTCACCACCGGCCACCTCCCCCTGGGCCCACCTCCGGACCCCGAAACCGCCGTAGCGCCGCCTCCCGGGACCGCGGTAACACCGCCTCCTGGGGCCGCCGTACCGCAGCCTCCCGGGACCGCCGCAGAACCACCCCCCTGGACCGGCCCAGCACCCCATCTCGGTGCCGCCCCAGAAAGGCCCCCCGAAACCGCCGTAACACCGCCTCCCGAAGCCGCCGTAGAACCACCCCCCGGCACCGCCGTACGGCTGCCTCCCGAGGCCTCCCCCCACGCGCCGCCCCCTTCCGGCGCCGCCGTCCCGCGCCGGCCGTATCAGGGATGGGCGCTGCCCGAGGGCCTCCCGTACCCCCGGGCGGCGCTGCTGCTGGCGCTTCCCGGTTGCCATGAGGTGCCCGCTTCCCTGCTGGTCTCGGACGACCGGGCGGCCACGGCGTTACGGCCGCTGCTCGCGGCGCGCGCCGAGCAGTTGGCGCTGCGCCACGGTGGGGTCGAAGCGGTGCCCACCGGTGTCGCGGGGGTGACCGGGCTCCGCAGGGACCACGCCGGTCAGAGCGTGCTGTGCCTCACGAGCACGGTCGACGGCCCGGTCACCGCCCGGGTCCCGCTGCCGGAGGCGCCCGCGGGGACCGAGCTGATCGAGATCGCCCACGAGGACCCGGGTGGTCCGTCCGGCACCGAGCCCCGCGTCCTGCACCCGGCCGCCGACGGCAGGATCACGGTCGGGATCGGTGCCGCCCGCGCCCGCTGGTTCCGGTTACGCCCGCGCTCCCACCCGCCCCCGGACGAGCCGGCGGATCCCTTCGCACCGCCCGCTCACTGACCCGACCAGGCCCCCACGAGGAGTCCCATGCCCGGCCCTCACGTCTTCCTCAGCCGCAGCGAGCCCCTCGGCTGCGACTGCAACTGCTGGCCGGCCCGCCGCGCCATGGAGGAACTGCTGCACCAGGAGGGCTGCGAACCGGTCGTCGTGGACCGGGAGTCCCTGGTGCCGGGCCAGGACTGGATGGCGGCCATCTCCGACGGCATGGGCAGCGCGCACGGCATGCTCCTGATCGTCTCCAGCCACGCCCTGCGCTCCGAGCACGTGCAGAACGAACTGGCCATGGCGGAACTGCGCAACCGGCACGACGGCTTCCCGGTGATCCTGCTGATGCTGCCGGAAGTCACCCTGGACGCCCTGGAGAAGAGCGGGCTGGGCTCCCTCAGCCCGCACCGGCGGCAGATGGTGGAGTGGCCGGGCAAGGACGACATCGAGGCCGTACGGCACGACATAAGACCCCAACTCGACCTGATGCGCGCCGAGTCGGGCGGGGCCAAGGTGCACCACCGGGTGGTCCACCATCTGCGGGAGGTGGACGCGCAGAGCCTGAGCCGGGCCGGTGCGACGCTGGGGGTGCCGCTGGAGACGCTGTCCCCGCTGATGCGTCACCGGCTCGCCTCCGGCCTGCTGGCGGAACGCCCGGGCGAGCCCGTCGCCGACCCGCTGCGCGCGGCCCTCACCGAACTGCTCCCGCTGTCCGCCCCGGACGCCTCCCGGGAACTCGTCCAGCTGAGCGTGACCCACGCCCGGGTGCCGGTGGACGAGGCGGCCCGGATGCGCGGGGTGCTGCGCTCCGGCTCCCCCAGGGTCGCGGTGCTGCCCGCGCTCTCCACGGACACCGCCCGCCGCTACATCCACCGGGCCAGTGAACAGCCGCTGCCCTGGGACCACTTCGTCGTCCCGCTCACGGCGGGCAGCGGCGTCCTGACCGACCTGGTCGAACGCATCGGTGAGGAGCTCCTGGAGGAGTTCGACATCCACGACGAGGAGACCCTGCGTGAACACGAGCACGACTTCGGCCCGGTGGTCGTGATCGTCCCGCATCCCCCGGACGCCGACCTGGTCAGAGCACTCGACACGGCGTACCCGGAGGGGCTGCTGTTCCTGTTCGTGGTGGACGGCGAACTCCTCGGCACCACCGGCCCCCACACCCGCCTGGAGGGCCTGCCCGCCTGGCGCGAGGAGGAGATGAACCGGACCGTCCGGCGTTTCGTACGGCGGTACGGGACACCGGCGAGCAACTGACCCGACCGCCACGGGGGCGGCCGGGTCGGACCCGCACACGGCCTCAGGTCGGCGGCATCTCCAGATCGAAGTCGATGCGCTTGCGCTCCCGCATCACGCGGACGGTGGGGTGGTCCCGCCCGAACTCCTGCTCGGCGGCGAGCGTCGCGGCGGTGAGGTTGCGTTCGGCGTCGTCGTGGCCCATCACGCTGCCGTCCAGGGCGACGTTGAACTCCGCGCAGAGCACCCGCGGGTGGTGGTTGCGGTAGAGCTCGCGGTAGGCCTCGCGGGCGCTCTCGTCCTCGGCCAGTGCCTCCTCGTACCGGCCCAGCGCGAACAGCACACCGGCCCGGTTGGCCCGGCAGGCCACGGTGGCCGGGTGGGAGTCACCGAGCCGCCGGACGAGCAGCGGGAGCGTCTCGTCGGCGAGCTCCATCGCCTGGTCGGTCTCTCCCTGGCTCCGGAAGATGGCCACCAGGTTGGTCGCGGCCGCGAAGGAGAACGGGTGCTCGGTGCCGAGGCGCTCGCGATAGCGCTTGAGGTTCTGCTTCCCGAGGTGCACCGCCTCCGCCCCGCGCGCCGGATCCGTCAGCGACAGGGCGAGCAGGTCGCAGGCCAGGTTGGCCGTGCACGACAGGGTCTCCGGATGGCCCTCGCCGTAGCGCTGCCGGTACACGTTCAGGGTGGAGCGCGTCAGGGCCTCCGCCTCCGCGTAGTTGCCGAGGCGGCGCTGGGTCACCGCGAGGGACGCGTCGGTGCGCAGCACGTCGTCGGCCTTGTCGCCGAGCAGGCCCACGAAGCGCTTGCGCACCTCGTAGAGCAGGTCGAGGGAGCCCTGGTAGTCACCCGTCTCCCGCCGGTCCAATGCCACACCACCGGCGAAGGCCCAGGTGAGCACGTGTTGCAGGCCCAGGGACTGACGGGACCTCTGATAGGTCTCGGTGGCCCGCTCCAGGGCTCCCGAGGGCTGACCGGCCAGCAGGAGCGAGACGCCCAGGTTGTGTGCGGCCCGCAGGGTGTCCTCGTGGTCGAGGCCGAAGTGCGGGCTGTTCAGATAGAGCTCGTAGGTCCTGCGGTCCTCGGCGTACGCCTCCTGGTAGCGGCCGAGGCCACGGAGGTCGGCGCCGTAGTTGCGGGCCGTCATCAGTGTGTAGCCGTCGTCCTCGCCGAGCTGCTCGCGCTGGCGCTGGAGCGTGTCGGCGTCGAGTTCGTGGGCCTCCCGGTAACGGCCCAGGGAGCGCAGCGGGTTGGCCACCTGGGCGGCCAGCCGCAGCCTGAGGTGGTGGTCGGCGCCCAGGGATCCCGTCCAGACGTCGAGCGCCTTCTGCCCGAGGGCGACGGCGGCCCGGTGGTCCCCGATCCGCCACTGGTTGCGGACCTGGCGAATGACCCACTCGCACACCCGGGCGTCGGTGTTGGACAGCGCCCCGGAGGGTTCCAGGTGCGGCAGCAGCTCCGCGAACCGCTGCCTGGCCTGCGGGCTGTCCTCCGCCGAGACGGCCGAGGGCAGCGCTCCCGCCAGCACCAGTTGCGCCTGGCGCCGGGTCCGCTCCTCGCGTTCGCTGTCCTCCTTCAGCCATTCGCGTACGGCGGCCTGGACCAGTCGGTGGACCTGGATGGAGCCGCTCTGCTGATCGACGGTGGCGAGCGCGTAGCGGCCGAGGTCCCGGATCAGGTAGCCCATCACCATGGGGTCGAGGACCGACTCGTCGCCGGTCTCCTCGGCGAGCCGGTTGCGCATGGCGTCGCTGTAGAGCAGGGAGTGCGCGATCGGCTCGGGGGACAGGAAGGCGCAGAGTTCGAGGAGCCGTACGGCCGCGGGGCGTTCGCTGCCGAGCCGGTCGACGGTCAGCCGCCAGACCGCGAGGAGGGATTCCTGCTGGCTGTCCCCGGTGTTGCCGGCCCCGTTCAGAACCGCGCTGACCTGGCTGTTGACCCGGTCGAGGTAGGTGTCCAGGGGCATCGCCGTCTGCCGCAGCCAGGCCGCCGCGATCTCCATGGCCATGGGGAAGTCACCGAGCGTCTCGGCGATCCGGTCCGCGTCCTCGGCCGACAGCCCGTCGACCCTGCGGCGCAGCAGGGCGATGCTCTCGGACCTGTTGAAGGCGTCGACCTCCACGGAGATCTGGTTCTCCTCATGGGGGGAACGCCGGGCGGTGAGAATGACGTGCCCCGGCCCCTCGGCGGGAAGGTACCGCTTCACCGTCGTGTCTCCCTCGTCCCTGAGTTGGTTCTCACCTTCCGTGTCCTGGCTTTCGGTGATGTTGTCGAAAACCAGCAACCAGCGACCATAATCATTGTTTTTCAGCGCCGTCATGGTTGCCTGGGCGCGTTCGTCGACCGTGTCGCCCGGAATTCCCAATTCCAGCCCAAGCTCCGCGAGGAGCTGGGGGATCCTGGTGGGCTGTTCGGCCGGGATCCAGTGCACGAGGTCGTACTGGGAACCGTACCGGTGGACGTACTCCTGCGCGATCTGAGTTTTGCCGATGCCTCCGAGGCCGTACAGGAAAACCCTGCCCACGGGCGTGTCCGGGCGGAGTGATTCGGCACCCAGTTCGGACCTCAAACGGTCCAATTGAATGTCGCGGCCGGTAAAGGCGTTGTTGCGGCGCGGCACGTTGAAAATACGGGGGACTCGGCCCGGATAGGTGAGGTCCTCGCTGACCGTGGGGGCCGCCGCCTCGAGTTCCAGCAGGCCGAAGAGTTTGCTCAGGACCTGCGCGGCCGAGGTGTCCACCAGGCTGAATCCCGGCAGCCCTCGCAGGGCGGACTCCGGTTGGTGCTCCCGGGTGCGCAGTCCGATGATCTTGGGCCCGTCGGGTGCCGCCGCGAGAGCGCGCACCTCGTCGGCGACCGGTGTGGTGGCGAAGTCGGGGGAGAGCAGGGCGATGACCACGTCGGCGGCGTCCGTGGGTCCGCCGGACAGCGGCATGGAGGGACTGCTTCCGCGCAGCCCCACGGCCACGCCGGCGACCTGGAGCTGGGCCTCGACCCACTCCGCCCAGGCTCCGTCGCGCAGCGCGTAGTCGATCCGCACCCGCGGCACCAGCCGCCCCCCGGGCACCGGGACCCGCTGGAAGCGGGCGAGCAGCTGCCTGCGCACCGGTTCCTCGACCGGCCGCAGGGCGGTGACCTGACCGTCCGTGATGACCGAGGTGAGGCGTTCGTAGGCGCCCAGCAGGGAGGCCGGCTGGCGGGGCGTGTCGGCGACGGTGGCCAGGACCTCCTCGTACGCGTAGAAGGGCTTGTAGGGGATCTCCACGGAGCCCCAGTAGCCGTCGGGGTCGGCCGCCCGGGGCGTGTCCTTCAGGAACTCCTGGAAGCGGTGGCGGGCGTGCCCGCGGCTGATAGCCAGTTTCTCCTGCTCGGCGTCCTCCACCCGCATGGGGACGGGGAAGATCTTGACGTGCGGGGCGGCCCGCCGGACGTCCGCGGCCACGCTGGCGCTGCCGTCCACCGACTGGGTGTTCAGCGTGAAGCAGTTGACCAGGACGTCCGGCATCAGCACCGTGGTGATGCCGGAGGTGTCGCTCCAGCCCGTGCGGCTGTCGATCAGGGCGTAGTCGTAGTTGGCGCGCATGTCCTCGCGCAGGGCACGCAGGAAGGCCGCTCCGTCGCGCTGCTCGTAGAACCCCTGCCAGTCGTAGGTGTTGATCTTCTCGGAGTACTCCGGAGTCCGCCGGCCGGGCGACACGAACAGGACGTAGCCGCCGCTGTCGAAGCTCCACGTCAGCGCGGAGGCGAAGCGCTCCACCCGGGCCTGCCGGCTGTAGTCGCCCCCGGCCGGCCTGGGCCTGGCCAGGTCGAACTCGCGGATCAGGTCGATGACACCGGGGGTGGAGCGCAGCTCCGGGTCGCCGAGGAAGGGGGCGAAGTAGCGGTGCAGCCCCGGCGCCTCCAGGTCCCAGTCCATGGCCAGTACACGTTTTCCGTTGCTGGCCAGGATCCAGGCCACGTTCGCCAGGGCCATGGTGCGACCGGTTCCACCCTTGAAGGAGTAGAACGTGACGATCGTGCCGGACTCGCGGGTGCCGGCGTCACCCGAGGCGAACGTCATGAGGAGTACCTTCCGAGCAGGGGAAACGTGTGAAGACCTTCGGTCGGCGTTGCCGGCGACTGAACGGCCTCCACTGACTTGAGCGCCTCGTTCTGGAGGCGGATGAGCACCTTGCGCAGGGACGAGGTGAAGCTCTCGGCGTCCAGCAGCCTCCAGCGCTCGTACTCGCTGTGCCGTCCCCGCATGCGGGGGAGCGTGCGGTCCAGGAGTTCGTCAAGGGTGCCGGCCCACTCGGCCGACTCGGTGTCGTCCCGGGCCCTCGGTTCCAGCGCCGTGGTCGCCTCGGGATTGCGCTCGTCGACGGCGGCCAGCAGCCGGTGCTCCTCCCGCCGCAGGGCCACCCACGCGTCCACCAGGAGCACGACGAGCTGCTCGGGGTCCTGCTCCCGGACGATCCGGTCGACGCTCTCCTCGTCCAGCGGCAGCACGTTGGCGGTGAAGTCCAGCGCGGTGGCGGTGTTCTTCACCAGCGCGACCAGGGCCTCGTGCTCCCCCGGGGCGTAGGGGGACCAGTCCAGGACCGTCTTTCCGTAGTACTGGCGGGAGTGCCGTTCTCCGGGCACGTCCTCCCTCGCCGAGGACGCGACGACGAAGCTGACCTCCTGGCTGCCCACGGGCTGGGGGGCGCCGACGGGCGAATGGCTGCCGCTCGCGTCGAACCCGTGCACCTCGGGCAGTTGCTCCGCGGCCGCGACGATCCGGTCGGCGACCGCCGTCAGCACTTCCTCGTACTCGGACCGGTAGCGCGCCTTCAGCCGCAGCAGGTGCAGCAGCCCGTCACGCCGGTAGGCCTCCGAGCGCGGGCCGAGGGGCGGATACGGGACGACACTCTCCAACGGGTGCGTGAAGTCGGGTTCCCACATCACGGGTACGACCGCGTCGGCGCTGCGGCCCGTGCGGGACCGCTGCATGTTCAGGCGCCGCTGGAAGTAGGACAGCTCGGCCCGGCAGTACGACTGACTGAAGTACCGCGGTGAGTGCAGCACGACGAGGACGGTGGACCGGCCCAGCAGCTCCACCGACACGTCGGACGACTGCGGTTTCCCGCGCACGCCCACGGCTTCGGGCGAGCGCCCGGTCCGCTGGGCCACCGCCCTGCAGAGGTCGTGAAAGAACGCCGCGACCCACTCCTCGTCGACCGTGCGAACGTGACTCAAGTAGAAGTGGCTCACGACTGCTCCCGTGCGACGCGGTCCGCAGACGGGCCGGGTCGGTCGACGCGCCGGGCGCAGGCGGAGCACATGCCACGCGACTCGTCACCACCAGCCCCACCACGTCGATGCTTGTTCCGGACATGGCGAAAATCTGATGGTGCCGCCGTACCGCGCGGTCTCGCCGCTCCCTGTGCGTTCGCGGCCGTCCGCCGCGCCGTCGCTTCTCCGCCGTGCCACCGCGTCCTCATATATCAGCCCGCCCCCGGTGTCGTCTCGTCGACAGTCGTGGCCCGGCAACCCGGTGAACGCACCGCGAAGGCCGCCACTTCCTGGGCGGACGTGGACGCTGCGCGCCGTCGCCCGAGGTCCAGCGTCTCCCGCAATGCCACCCGATGGTGTGATGCGCGGAGGGGGCGGGCGGAGGGCGGCGGGGGCAGGGAGAAGCCACAGCGCGCCGCCTCGGCCACCATGATCGAAACGAAGTGCCGGCCCATGGGCGGGAGCGGCCGATGAGCCTGGAGGAGCCGCAGGGCCTCGACGACCTGGGCGCCGTAGTGCCGCAACCGGCCCCGCGCCGCACGCGCCTGTCCGCCGCTCACCTCCTGCCCGCGCCGACGCCAGAACTCGAGGAGCGCCAAGTGGGCGTGGGTGCCCGTGAGGACGGACCCGATCGGCCTCAGGTCCTCCCGCCAGCCGACCGGAAGCAGGGTCGGGTCCTCGGGATCCCAGAGATCGGTCAGATCGGCGAGTGCTCCGAAGGCGATGTGCGCGCTCTCGTGCACCACGGTCTCCGCGAGCCGTACCGGATCGCTGGTGAAGGAGGCGGCGATCGCCCCGTACGCCTCCCGCGCCGAGGAACTCACGCCCTCACCGGTCTCCGGAGGCCGCAGGGGCACCAGTGACGACCAGAGGGAAGCACAGGCCGCGGCCCGGTCCGGGAGCAGCCGGGTCAGCACGTCCCAGGCCGAGGCGACCGACTCCTGCCAGGCACGCAGGTCCCCGGCCGTCCGGCCGGGCAGCACCCGGTGGCCGTGCGCGTCCCGGTACGGATCGGAGTCCTCCAGGACCACCGACAACGGCGGCGTGCCCTGCGGGCCGTGGACGACGAGACGACGCGGCGCGCACCAGGCCGTGTCGCGCGCCGCCGACTCGTCGCACTGCCGCGACTCGCCCCACCGTGGCGACCCGTCCCACTGTCCCGGGGCCGGCAGGCGCCCGCCCGGCTCCAGTACGTCACCACGCAAGCGCGCCTCGACCGCGTCCCCGGGTAACCGGACGACGCCGAGCGTGGGCAGCCACAGCAGCGAGTCCGGGGCCGGCAGGGCCAGCTGCGGGCGCAGCCCCGCGCGTAACGCCGCGGCTGCGGCCAGGCCGCCGAGCCGGGCGAGGTGCGTGCCCGCCCGCGCGGCGGGACGCGGACCGTCCAGGGCGCGCATGCAACGGCCCAACCACACACCCACGTGCGGATGGAGCAGTACGTCCTCGAAGGCCCGGACATCCGCTCTGCGCGCCCGGGAGCACAGCTCCCAGGCCGCCGCGCCCCGCGACTCCCAGAACTCCGGTGCTCTGCTCCGGGCCGCCGCGGTCACGTCCATCAGCATCAGCAGACGCCGGGAGATCTGACCGTCTCTCAGGACCCGCAGGGCGGTCGGGGAGGGCCGGCAGCCCGCCAGGCCCGCGAAGTCCTCCGCGGTCATCCGCAGGATCGCCGGGGCCGTCATGAGGCGCTCCCGAGCAGGGCGGTGGCGTCGGCCACCACGCGGTCGCGGATGTGCGTGGTCAGCACGCGCAGGTCCGCGCAGTAGACGCTCGGATTCGAGAAGCCGGTGCGGGGGTGGAAGCGGTGCGCGCGCAGTCCGCCACCGCACATCCGCACCACCTCGCAGCCCCGGCAGACGTCGGCGAGCGCGCTCAGGCCCCCGCGGCGGGCGTCGGCCACGACCGGGTGCCGTGCGACGGAGTCGAAGTCCTGCGCGAAGATGTCGAGCCCGGTGGCGGGACCGCCGTCCCTCGTCACCTTGAGCGAGTCGGCCAGCTCGATCGAGCCGTCGCTCTCCACGACGAGGAAGTCGGTGTCGGCCAGTCCGATGCTCTCCGAGTGGACGTGACCGCCGAGCGCGAGGTCCATCAGGTCCTCGAACAGCCGGATCCTGGTCTCCTGGCGAGGGGCCGAGTACCACTTCTCGAACACTTCCAGCAGCCAGTTCGCGTACGGCGTTCGACGCGGATCGTGGCCGGGCGGCGGGTGTTCCCATGTGGCGTGCGGGAGCAGGAAGTTGACGGCCGGGGGTTCGTGCGCGAGCAGCGCCTCGTAGACCTCGAGCGGCGGGTTGGCGAGGTCGACCGTGCACAACAGGCCCGCGAACAGCGCCTTGTTCTCAGGCCTCCGCAAGAGTTCCAACCCCCTCTGGACGGAGTCGTAGCTGCTCCGTCCGTTCTTGGCACGCCTGTGACGGTCGTTGGCCTCACGACCGCCGTCAAGACTGACGCCCACCGACACCCCGTGCCGGCGGAACAGGTCCATCCATGAGGGATTCAGAAGTGTCACATTGCTCTGCACGGAGATATCACAAACAGCTGTGCCGCGCAGCCCCTCGCTCAGGACTTCCAGAAGGTGTTCGATTCGGGGCCGGCCGGCCAGCAGCGGCTCACCCCCGTGCAGGACCACCCGGACCCGGGGCAGGGCGTGCCGCCGGGCGTGTTCGCCTATGCGGTGGGCGAGTTGGGCCGCGGTTGCGTTCGCCATCACCGCCGGCTTGTCCTGCCAGGAGTGGTCGAGCAGCTCGTAGACGTAGCAGTGGTCGCAGGCAAGGTTGCATGGCTGCGCCACCTTCACTATCCACTCGACGAAGGGGTTCGCATCACGCACGTGCCACCTCCTGCCACGCGGGCCCCGCTGCCTGGGAGCCCGCGTCAGAGCGCCGACTGGAACATGGACACGTTCAGTGCGCGGTGCTCCAGCGTGTCCCGCCGAACCCTGCGAATGGACCCGCCCAGGGCGCTTGTGGGCAACTCGTCCATATCTACGTCAGCGGAACCGCTGAGGTTCACCACGTCGAAGTCGAACTCCACTTCAGTCCCTGACGTCTCCATGAACCCCCCGTGTCGCTAGTCCCGCGAACTCCGGCCGTGGTTCCCGGACTCGCGCATGTCAACCTGCGTCGGGCCGCAACCGGGCACCCGGACGCCCGGTCGCGGAAGAGGTGGCGCTGTGCAGTTCTCATTCAGCTGGCGCTGTGCAGTTCTCATCTCAGGGAAGCACACAGATCAACCAAGGACCAGCGCGCGTGGGCCCGTTGGCTCGTGTGCGGCTTGATCTGGTCGTCCCTGGCCGCAAGTCCTCCCCTTCGAGGCGGTGTTGGCACCCGGTCAAGTCCAAGTCACCATGAGTCTTCCCCTCTTCATGGCGAGGTGACCCAATGGCGGCAACCTCACCCGGGCAGAACATCCCGGGGCCGCGCGCGACGATAGGGAACGACGATCTTCCGCCATTGTTCCGTTCCAACGACCAATGGGCACTGAACCGGCAGAGCGAGGCGTTCCGGGCCACCATGACCCAGCTGGCGCTTCTGCTCGTGGCGACCGTCTTCGCCACCCTGGCCGACCACTTCGGCAGCCATGTCCTGACCGCCGTGTCGGCCCTGCTCTACGGGCTCACCGTGGCCACGGGGGTGGTCATCCAGCGCCGCCGGGCCCGCGCCCACTGGCAGGCACACCGCGACGCCGCGGAGACCGTCAAGTCACTGGCCTGGCAATACATGGTGCACGGCGGTCCGTTCCACTCCGGGGTACGCGATCCGGACGGCCTGTTCAACCAGCAACTGGAGGAACACCTGCGGGCGCTGCGACGCGTGGGATGGAAGGAGCCGGCGCCAGGGTGGCTCTCGGGTGCGGGCGCTGCCCTTAATACAGGCCCTGGCCCTGTTTCTTCCAGGTACACCTTGTGGGATCCGGCCAGTCGGCACGAGCCGGACGATCCGCGGCACCCCCAGATAACGCGCGCCATGCGGGCGGTACGCGACAAGCCGTTCGCCGTCCGGAAGGACATCTACCTGCGGGACCGCGTGCTCGACCAGCTCAGTTGGTACGGCGGCCGCGCTGTGCAGGCACGGCGTTCCGCCGCTCTCTGGTCCGCGCTGACCGCACTGCTGACCCTGCTGGCCCTGACCGCCGCGGTGGTCAGGAGCGCCGGCCTCGGCTCCGGCTGGGACCTCAGCGGCCTGCTCGCCGCGTCGGCCGCGACCGGCGTCGCCTGGCTGGAGACCCGCCGCCACCACCCGCTCTCCTTCGCCCATGCCTTGGTCCGGGAGGGCCTGGAGACGCAACGGGCCGTCCTGGCCCAGAGCGTGACCGAGGACCGCTGGCCCCAGGCGGTCGCCGAGACGGAGCACTTGATGCTGCCTCAGCACACGGACTGGTTGGCGCGGTTCGGGGGGTGAGGGGTCGGCGGTGGGTGGTTCTTCGTGACCGACTGGACGGGATCTGGGTGACGGCCTGGACGGGGTCCGGGTGACCGACTGGACGGGGTCCGAGTGGTCGCCTGGCTGGGATCCGGGTGACCGACTGGACGGGATCCGAGTGGTCGCCTGGACGGGATCCGGGTGACCGACTGGACGGGGTCCGAGTGGTCGTCGACTCAGGGCCTCCGCGCCCCCGGCCGCCAGAGCACTCGCACAGGTACGCCCACGCGGCTCGCGTAGGCGACGATGTCGCCGGTGCCACCCACGCCCCGGGCCGGCTCACCGTCCCAGACGGCCACGAGTCGGTCCGTGTGATCGACGATCCAGCGACCGGCAGCCGCGTAGGCCTCCTCACGGGTGCGTTCGACCGGGAGGTCGACCCGGTCGGCGCAGGCGTCCAGCAGCCGACGGAAGGCGAGGCGGGTCTCCGGCCCGCCCAGGTGACGCTCGTAGTCCGTACCGGGGATGACGGCGGTGAGGCGGATCCCGCTGCGCAAGGCGAGGTCGGCGAAGAGCTGGTCGGCCCCGGCGGCCAGGGCACTGAACGCCTCGACGGGCCCGCTCGCGGCCTGCCGGGAGAACTCGTCGAGGATCCCCGTACTCACCCACTCCAACACCGGCTCGGGGAGGTCCCGGTGCCCGGTGACTCCGATCCGAGTCGTACGTTCCACGCTCGCCGCCACCCTCGGTAGAACCGCCCGGGACGCCCTCAGCCCTACCCAGTCCCACCACCGAAGCCACACACCGCCCCCATCCCCGGCGCACAAAGGGGGCGCCCCCTCGGGAGGGCGCCCCTTCCTCCAACCGTTCACGCGGCGGCATTTGAACAAGCCGTCGGGAGGACCACCGGGGCCGGGGCTCAAAAGTACGATGTCCTACCGATTACGGGGGGGGGAGCCATGGGAGAGCTGTCAGCATCATTACTGTCCCGCGCGGTGGGCACGGTGTCCTTGGTTGTGGACATGCTCGGCGTCCGAGACGGGATCAAGGGCGTCCGACGCGACAAGCGCCGGTAGCTGAGACGAGCAGGCGCGGCGGCCAACGACGACCGGCGTGCAACACAACGGCCCCCGACCGTCTCACCTGGTCAGGGGCCGTTCACCTGCGGTGGGTGTGGGATTTGAACCCACGGTGACTCGCGCCACGACGGTTTTCAAGACCGTTCCCTTAGGCCGCTCGGGCAACCCACCTGAGCCCCGGCCCACCTGGGGCGGAGCGGGTACAGACTACCGGGCGCGGGCCCTGGGCGCCGCAGCCGATCAGCACGGCTCCTCCCCGCGGATCGTGCCAGCACCTGAAAGCCGCTCCCTGTCGAGCGTGCAGCCGAGGCGAAGTGTTGAACTGACGGATCGAAGTCCTGTCGGAGTGCTACGCGCAGATGTGCTTGAAGTCGCTCGCACCCGGTCGGGCGCGGAAGTGGACCTCATGGCCGGCGTCGTCGGTGAAGACGGCTTCCGTCTGAGACTTCAAGGTCATCGTGCCCCGTTGGGTGGGGTTGTCCCAGCCCTCGGGCGGATTTCCTGAACCGTCGGAGAGCGGGATCTCCGCTTCGAAATACGTCGAGCCGATACGGGCCTCGTCGATTCCGCAGTGTGTGTAGAGGTCGAAGGGGATTTCCCGGCCGGGTGAGGTCTTCCGGGCGGTCGCTGTGTCTTCACCGGCGGCCGTACAGCCCGTGAGCAGCCCCGCAGCCATCGCGACTGCGACGATTGCCCGCCTCATCCCGTTCCCCTCGGCCATGGCCTTTCGACGCGCAGGCCGGGGCGGCGGTTCCGCGACTCGCTTGTTCCCCTGGAGGAGCAAGGAGTGGCCGAGGTCGCTCGGGCGGCCCGCCCCCGCGCCGTGGGTGTCCTCGGCGCGGGAAGCGGAGTTGCGGGCCCGAGGGTCAGCTGTCGCCCGTGCGGGAGCCCAGGGTCAGGTCGACCGTGTGGGTCTTGCCGTCGCGCTCGTAGGTGATCCTGACCTTGTCGCCGGGCTTGTGGGTCCAGATCTCGCCGATCAGGGTGGGCCCGGAGTCGATGACCGAGTCGTCGAGCTTGGTGATGACGTCACCGGGCTTGAGGCCGGCCTTCGCCGCGGGGCCGCCCGCCTCGACCGGGGCGGAGCCGCCCGCACCCTCGGTGGTGATCTTCGCGCCGCCCGAGGAGTCCTCCAGGGAGACGGACGCGCCGATCTTGGCGTAGACCGGCTTGCCGGTCCGGATCAGCTGCTGGGCGACGTACTTGGCCTGGTTGATCGGAATGGCGAAACCGAGGCCGATCGAGCCGGACTGGCTGGTGCCGCCCAGGCCGCCGCTGCCGGTGGACTGGATCGCGGAGTTGATGCCGATCACGTTGCCCTTGGCGTCCAGCAGGGGGCCGCCGGAGTTGCCCGGGTTGATCGACGCGTCGGTCTGGAGGGCGCTCATGTAGGACGCGTTCGAGCCGCTGCCGTCGCTCGACGCCACCGGGCGGTTCTTCGCGCTGATGATGCCGGTCGTGACCGTGTTCGAGAGACCGAAGGGGGCGCCGATCGCGATCGTGGAGTCGCCGACCGCCACCTGGTCGGAGTTGCCGAGGGTGAGCGGCTTGAGGTCGCTCGGCGCGTTCTTGAGCTTGATCACCGCCACGTCGTAGCCCTGGGCGTGACCGACCACCTCGGCGTCGTACTTCTTGCCGTTGGGGAAGGTCGCCGTGAGCTTGCCGCCGTCCACCGCGTCGGCCACCACGTGGTTGTTGGTGACGATGTGGCCCTCGGTGTCGAAGACGAACCCGGTGCCCGTGCCGCCCTCGCCGTTGGTGGACTCGGCCTCGATGGTGACCGTGCTGGGCAGCGCCCGCTGCGCCACGCCCGCGACGGTGCCGGCGTCCCGCTTCACGCTGCCGCCGCTGTCCGAGGCGGAGACGGTCGTCGAGGAGCCGTCGTCGTTGTTCTTGGCCAGGGTGTAGCCGAGCCCGCCGCCGAGGCCGCCGGCGACCAGCGCGGCCACCAGGATCGCGGCGACGAGACCGCCGCGGCCGTTCGACGGCTTCGGTGCCGGCTGCTGGTAGCCCGCACCCCACACACCCGTCGGACCGGCGCCACCCGCACCCGCGCCGCCCGCACCGGCACCGCCCGCACCCCCGTCGGCGTACAACGGCGTGCCCGGAGCCTGTGGCGGCGGCCAGGCGCCCTCGGGGCCGCCCTGGCCGGCGTGCTGCTGCCCCTCCGCCGAGGCGTACGCCGGAGCCGGTCCCGCGTGCACGAGTTCCGGACCCTGGGCGCCCCCGGAGGGGTGCGGCGGGATCGGGGTGGTGGGGGCACCCGCGTCGGAGGCCTGGGGCGCCGAAGCCGCGGGAGCGTCCACCGGCACGGGGGGTGCGGACGGGGCCGGGGGTACCGCGGTGCCCTCGTTCTCGGTGCTCACAGCTTCTTCTCCTCGGTCCACGGCTGTCTGTTGTCGGTCGCACTCGGTCACGCTCGGCCAGTGCCGCTCGGTGCCCGGCGTGCGTCAGCTGTGCATGTCCTTTTGTATGCCGTCAGCTTTTCCCACGAGCCGTCAGGGCACCATAAGCGGTGCCTGTGGGTCCGTGGCTGCTCTTTATATAGGCCATGTAAGACAAATGAGGCGCAATCCATATGCCTCCGTTCGCACGCGTACCCCCGTGCGGTGGCACCATGACGCGGTGACCCACGCACGGCAGCAGCTGACTCAAGTCGTCGCCCACCGCGGAGCCTCGGAAGACGCTCCCGAGCACACCCTCGCCGCCTACCGGAAGGCGATCGAGGACGGCGCCGACGCCCTCGAATGCGATGTACGCCTCACGGCGGACGGTCATCTCGTCTGTGTCCACGACCGACGGGTCAACCGTACGTCCAACGGCCGCGGAGCGGTCTCGGCCCTGGAGCTCGCCGAGCTCGCCACCCTGGACTTCGCCTCCCGCAGGACGCGGGAGTTCTGGCGCACCCGCGACGAGGAGCCGGACTGGGTGTACCGGCCCGAGGACCGGGAGGACACCTCCGTCCTCACTCTGGAACGGCTTCTGGAGCTCGTCGCCGACGCGGGCCGGCGTGTGGAGCTGGCCATCGAGACCAAGCACCCGACGCGCTGGGCGGGCCAGGTCGAGGAGCGGCTGCTGGTGCTCCTGAAGCGGTTCGGCCTGGACGCGCCCGCCTCGGCCGCCGAGTCGCCGGTCCGGGTCATGAGCTTCTCGGCCCGTTCGCTGCATCGCGTGCGTGCCGCCTCGCCGACGCTGCCGACGGTCTATCTGCTGCAGTTCGTCTCGCCCCGGCTGCGGGACGGCCGGCTGCCCGCGGGGGTGCGGATCGCCGGGCCCTCGATCCGGATCGTGCGCAACCAGCCCGGCTACATCGAGCGCCTCAAGCGCGCGGGCCACCAGGTGCACGTGTGGACCGTCAACGAGCCCGAGGACGTGGACCTCTGCGTCGAGCTGGGTGTCGACGCGATCATCACCAACCGCCCGCGCGCGGTGCTCGACCGACTGGGCCGCTGACGTCCGCTCCGTCACAGGGTGTGCCCCGGCGCGTTCGGTACGTGTTCGATCGTTCTGAATGCGTCAGCGGAACGGGATTGGCCGGTTTCCGGTACAGGCCAATGGGGCATCCACACCGTGGCGTGGGGCGAAGGAGGTCTCGGGGGTGGCGTTGGTGGTGGCACAGGAGGTGCCCACGTCGTCGAGCATGGCCGTACCCCATGGCCCTGCGGGCGTGGGGGAAGCGAGACACCGTATGCGCGTGCAGCTGCGCAGGGGTGGCGTGGCGGAATCGGTCATCGACGACGCCGTTCTGATTCTTTCCGAGCTCTTGAGCAACGCGTGCAAGCACGGTCGGCCGCTCGGCGACGCGCTGGCCGGTGACGGTGACGTCCGGGCCGCCTGGCGGGTGGACGGCACCGGCAGGCTCACGGTGGAAGTGACGGACGGCGGTGGGCCCACCCGCCCTGCTCCGGCGACGCCCTCGGTCACCGCGCACGGCGGCCGCGGGCTGAACATCATCACGGCGCTGGCCGACGACTGGGGTGTCCGGGACGACGCCCGGGGCGAGGTGACGGTCTGGGTGATCGTCCACGCGGACGTGCACGATCCGGACGCGGGGCGCCGGCGCGACGACTTCGCGTCGCGGGTCGCGGCCCCGTCGGTGTCCGCGATATCCGACCTGGGCTTCGTGGACGCGTTCAACGATCTCGACTGACGCGACCCGGACCGCGCGTCCGCGCACGGCCGTCCGCAGGACATCCCCGTGCTGGTCCGTGCGGGGACATCCGGAGGACATCCCCGTGCCGGTCCGTGCGGGACATCCGCAGGACACCCCCGTGGTTGTCCACAGGCTCCCGTCGGCCAAGTCGCAAGCGGCTAGGCTCGCGCCCGTACGAGACGAGCCGTAACCGGGAGACAGCCACGATGGCCAAGAAGCGACCCCAGACGAAGGCCAAGCGCCCGCAGATCACGGATGGCGAGGTCCCGGTCGTCGGCGCCCGCGAACCCTGCCCCTGCGGCAGCGGCCGCCGCTACAAGGCCTGCCACGGCCGGGCCGCCGCGCAGGCCGCGACCGAGCTGGTGCACCGTCCGTTCGAGGGCCTCGCGGGTGAGGGCGACTGGGTGGCCCTGCGTGAGCTGGTCCCCGCCGCCACCGTCGAACTGACCCTGAAGGACGGCCTCCCCGAAGGCGTCCCGTCGGTCACCCTGGCCACGGTGCTGCCGATGGCCTGGCCCGCCCTGCGCCGCGACGACGGCTCGGTCCTGCTCGGCCTGCAGAACGACACCGCGTCCGGCGACATCAGCCGCGACCTCGCCGACACCCTCCAGCGGGCCCTGGAAGCGGCCCCCGGCACTCCCGTGGAGGGTCGCCGCGCTCCCGCCGACGGTCCGCGGCTCCAGGATCTGCTCGATCCCGAAGGCGCGTTCGAGCCAGTTGTGCACGAGGGCTTCGAGTTCTGGGTCCCGGACGCGGAGAACGCCACCCCCGAGGTGACCGCCTCCCTGGAGCGGGCCAACGCCGCGGCCATCCCGACCGTCCGGCTGACCGGCGTCGACGCCGCCTACTGGTGCGAGACCCCGGACAAGAACCACCTGCGCTGGGTCATGCCGCACGCCGAGGAGCAGCTTCTGGACGCACTGGCGCGCCTGCACGCGGCCGGCCGCGCCGGCCTCGGCGAGGGCACCAGGCTCGTCGGTTCCTTCCGTGCTCACGGCCTCACCGTGCCGGTCTGGGACCTGCCGAGCGGGGTCACCGCGGAGGACGTGGAGAAGCCGGCCGCCGAGTTCGCCGAGCGGCTCGCGGGCGCCCTGGCCGTGGACGCGCCGCTGACCGCCGACGAGCGCCGGGCGCGCGGCGGTCTCACCAACCGCCAGGTCACGCTGAGTTGACACACGAGGTGCGGCTGACCGGTCGGTCAGCCGCACCGGTTCTTCGCACGGCGACCGGCTCCCCTCACAACTCCCCCCAGGGAGAGGTGAATCGGTGTCCGAATCAGCCACGGGGCGCCGCGGTCGAATTTGCGAACGGCGGATCTCTTGTTACGGTTCCAATAGCCCGGTTGCTGGTGCATCCCCCGTCGCCAGCAACCGGGTCTTTCTGTGTCCGGGCGCCTTTACGGAACGGCGCCGCGCGTCAACTGCCCGTGATTTTCCCGGAGTTGCTGCCGGACCGCAGAAGCAGCGGCCCGCTGCCCCGCCGCTCGGCGAACTCCGCGACCGCCGTGTAGTCGCCCGGTGATCCCTGGGTCCGCTCCCTGGGCGTCTCACAGCTGTCCGGCTCGTCCCCGGCGCCGACCGCGCAGTGCATCTGCACCGTGCGCGCGCCGGGTTCCATGAGAGTGAGCACGGCGTCCAGGGCCGCGCCGGTCGCGTTGCGGTAGTAGGTCCGCGCCCAGGTCTCCTCGCCCTGCGTGAGCACACAGGTCTGCGCCTCGATGCCCTCGGGGGAGCTGAGTGCGGGACCGCAGCGGGCGGCGGTGGCCAGCCCCAGGCCGAGCAGCAACGGGGAGCGGCCCGCGTCGGCGAGCGGCGCCTTGTAGTCGTCGGCCGCGGCAGGCGGTACGGGAGACGGCCGTACCGGAGACGGACGTGCCGGAGAGGGCCGTAGCGGAGACGGCCGTACATCAGAAGGCCGTGCCGGAGACTGCCGTACGGCGGAAGGCGGTGCGGACGGGCGCACGAGATCGCGTACGACCGTACGACCCCCGTCGCCCACCTGGCCCGCGGAGGCCACGGCCAGCGGCAGCGCGACGGCGGCGACCACGGCACCGGACAGGGCGAGCAGACGAAGGTTCATGAAGCGGACGATAACGACCGGGCACGGGCTGCCGGTCCGCCCGCGCCCGACACCCCTACAACTCGGGTGCGCTCACACCCGTACGAGTGAGGGCCTCGACCACGGCGTCCACCACGGCCTCGACGTCGGGGACCCAGGGGGAGGCGGAGCCGGGGAGCGGCGCGCGCTGCCAGGTGATGTCGCCGTGGCCGGTCTCGGAGGGGGGCAGGGCGAGGTAGCCGCCCTCGCCGTGGAAGCGGAGGGAGCCGGGGACGTGGTCCTGGGCGTACAGCAGTTCGCCCAACTGCTCCAGGGAGTACGGCTTCACGAGGATCGCCCAGCGGGTCGGCGAGGCGACCACCGGGCCCAGGCGCATGCCCTGCGCGTCGAGCGCGGCCAGGGCGCGGGCGGCCGGGAGGGCCGGCAGGCTGACCGCGCAGGGCGCCTTGCCGCCGGTGGCCAGGATGATCGGCGCGGCCGGACGGTTGGTCCACCACCAGCGCACCATGCGCTCGTCGGCGGTGGCCGCGAGCAGGCCGGGGTCGAAGGGGTGGGCGCCGGGGACCGTGCACTCCGGGTCCGGACAGCCGCAGCGGGCCCGGTTCTCCGGATCCGGCGCCACGCCCGGGAGTACGGGCCACTGCCATTCCTTCGCGAAGGTCAGGGCCGCGCTGAGCAATTCAGGCCTTCCGTCGCTGCGCTGGGACAGGAGCCTGCGTCGCCTTCCGAGGATCTCGCGCATGAGCGCTCGTTCCTTTCCGTTGCACCGCTGGCAACACCGTGGACCACATCACACCATGTGTCGATCACTTCACTGTGCGTACCTGTTGGCGCATCACACCCTTGTCCGAGACAAGGGGAACCCCATACTGCGTCGTCTATCAAAAGCCTGGGCGTGGCGGGGGGTGGCGAAGTATGGCGTTTTGCCGTCCCGCGTATTTCTCTCCGCCTCCGCCACGGGAGGATGGGGCTCGGTCGTCGGTGGCTAAGACGCCCGGGTCGGTCACCAGGTTCCGGGTGGCTGTCCACCACCCCTGGCCCTTACCGAGTACGTACCCATCACGACCGCTGTGACGCTCTGTGGAGCAAGGCCAGTCGACCTCAATACACCGTAACCCGAGGCAGTTTTAAGCCAACTTTGCCCTTCGACCCAGTCTCCACCGGTTACTCCTGGACACCAGGAATCCCGGCAGGACAATGCTGGACATCCCCTTACGAGTGCGTGTACATGTGGAGACACTGCTAGCGGCGCAGAATGACATGGGGGTTTGCGATGCTTTTGAGCAGTACGCACCGGTCGGAAAGCCGGACGCCATGAACGCCCCTCACCCTCCGAAAGTGGCTGGAATCGATTCAACGGTTCCCGCACCCGCACACACTGTCGCGCCCGCGCCTGCTGCCCCGGCCGTCCCGTCGGCCGCCTCGCCGAACGCCCTCGGCGCCCTGCTCCAGGACCGTCTCGCCGGCTGGGTCTCCGACCTCACCACCCTGCACGAACTCACCGAACGCCTGGCCCGCACGGACGCGCTGTCCGAGGCGCTCCAGGAACTCCTGCAGGCCGGAGCCGCACTCGTCGGCGCCCGCCGCGGACTCGTCGTCCTGGAACCCGACGACGGCCTCGGCCCCGACACCACCATCGGCCTCGGCCTCGCCCGCGCCGACCTCGGGCACATCGAGACGGTGCCGCGCAGCGCGATGTCGTACGGCAGGATCCTCGACGGACTGCCGGGCGGCGACGGCGAGATCGCCCAGCCCGACCTGCTCGCCGAGGACGGCCTGGACCCGCGCCACCGCGAGGTCGCCGCCCGCCTCGGCTACGCCGCCAGCTACGCGCTCCCCCTGGCCACCGACGACGCCGGCCGCCTCGGTGCCGCCGTGTGGCTCTACGACGAACCCGCCGAACCGTCCGAGCGCCAGCGCCACCTCGTCGGCCTGTACGTCCGCTACGCCACCGAGCACCTGGCCCGGCTCCTCGAAGTCGAGCGCACACGCGCGTGCATGGCGACGATGGCGGAGGAGCTGCTGCCGTCCCGGCTCCCCCGCGTCTCCGGCGTCCGCCTCGCCGCCCGGCACCGCACCGGACCGCGCGGCGGCGGCGACTGGTACGACGCGCTGCCGCTGCCGGACGCGGCACTGGGTCTCGCGGTCGGTTCGGTGACCGGCTCCGGCGCGAGCGCGATCGCCGCGATGGGCCGCCTCAGGGCGTCGCTGCGGGCGTACGCCGTGATGGAGGGCGAGGACCCGGTCGCGGTCCTGTCCGACCTGGAGCTGCTGCTCCGGCTGACCGAGCCGGCCCGCTCGGCCACCGCCCTGTTCGCCTACTGCGAGCCCGCGCTGCGCAAGATCACGCTGGCCGGTGCCGGGCACTGCCCGCCGCTGCTGATCGGCGAGCGGCGCACCGAGTTCGTGGAGACCTCGGTGTCCGCGCCGCTCGGGATGCTCGCCTGCTGGGAGGCGCCGAGCGTGGAGCTGAGCGCCGAGCCGGGAGAGACGGTTCTGCTGTACACCGACGGGCTGCTGCACCGCACCGGTGACCCCACCGACCGTGCTTTCGCGCGGCTGCACGCGGCGGCCGCCGGGGTGCCGAAGGCGCTGCGCCGCGACCCGGAGGCGGTCGCCGACCACGTGCTGCGGACCGTGCTGCCGGACGGCTTGGCCGAGGCGGACTCCGAGGAGGACGTCGTGTTGCTCGCCGCACACTTCGAGTAGCACGGTGTAGCAGGGTGTAACAGGTCCAAGGCCCCTGGGCCCCCTTCCGTACGACCGTACGATGGAGGGGGTCCAGTGCCGTTTCGTAGGAGGATGACCGTGGCCGAAGAACTCACCCCGGCGACCCCGGAAGATGAGTCCGAAGAGCCGATCAAGAAGCGGAAGAACGGCCTGTACCCGGGCGTCTCCGACGAGCTGGCCGAGAACATGAGGTCCGGCTGGGCCGACACCGAGCTCCACGACCTGGAGCCGATCGCGCAGGCCGCCGAGACCGCGGCCCGCCGTGCGGCGCTGTCCGCGCGCTTCCCCGGCGAGCGGCTGGTGATCCCCGCGGGCAACCTCAAGACGCGTTCCAACGACACGGAGTACCCCTTCCGGGCCTCCGTCGAGTACGCGTACCTCACCGGCAACCAGACCGAGGACGGCGTGCTCGTCCTGGAGCCCGTCTCCGGCGGCCACACCGCCACGCTGTACCTCCTGCCGCGCTCCGACCGCGAGAACGGCGAGTTCTGGCTCTCCGGACAGGGCGAGCTGTGGGTCGGACGGCGGCACTCGCTGACCGAGTCCGAGAAGCTGTACGGCGTCCCCGTGTCCGACGTGCGCGAGCTGGCGGACGCGCTGCGCGAGGCGACCGGGCCGGTGCGGGTCGTGCGCGGCTACGACGCCGGGATCGAGGCGGCGCTGACCGACAAGGTCACCGCCGAGCGGGACGAGGAGCTGCGGGTCTTCCTGTCCGAGGCGCGGCTGGTCAAGGACGACTTCGAGATCGGCGAGCTCCAGAAGGCCGTCGACTCCACGGTCCGCGGCTTCGAGGACGTGGTGAAGGTCCTCGACAGGGCCGAGGCCACCTCCGAGCGGTACATCGAGGGCACGTTCTTCCTGCGGGCGCGCGTCGAGGGCAACGACGTCGGCTACGGCACGATCGCCGCGGCCGGGCCGCACGCGTGCACCCTGCACTGGGTGCGCAACGACGGGCCGGTGCGGTCCGGTGATCTGCTGCTGCTCGACGCCGGCGTCGAGACGCACACGTACTACACCGCCGACGTGACGCGGACACTGCCGGTCAACGGGCGGTTCAGCGAGGTCCAGAAGAGGATCTACGACGCCGTGTACGACGCCCAGGAGGCCGGGATCGCGGCCGTGAAGCCGGGCGCCAAGTACCGGGACTTCCATGACGCGGCCCAGCGGGTGCTGGCCGAGCGGATCGTGGAGTGGGGCCTTGTCGAGGGGCCGGTGGAGCGGGTGCTGGAGCTGGGGCTCCAGCGGCGGTGGACGCTGCACGGGACCGGGCACATGCTGGGCATGGACGTCCACGACTGCGCTGCCGCGCGGGTGGAGTCGTACGTGGACGGGGTGCTCGAGGCGGGGATGGTGCTGACCGTCGAGCCCGGGCTGTACTTCCAGGCCGATGACCTGACCGTGCCGGAGGAGTACCGGGGGATCGGGGTGCGGATCGAGGACGACATCCTGGTGACGGACTCCGGTAACCGGAACCTGTCGTCCGGGTTGCCTCGGCGGTCTGATGAGGTCGAGGCGTGGATGGCTCAGATCAAGGGTTGAGTTTCGGCTGCGGGTGCGTGGGGGCTGGTCGGGCAGTTCCCCGCGCCCCTGGGTGGGTGCAGTGGACCTGCATCTAGACATCAGCGCCGGTGACGGGCTTCGGGCTGCGCTTGAACGGGCCCTTCGTGATGCCGTTCGTGAGGGACGGCTGGCTCCTGGGGCCCGGTTGCCCGCCACCCGACGGCTCGCCGAGGAACTGGGGGTTTCTCGCGGGACTGTGAAGGCGGCCTACGACCAGTTGGTCGCCGAAGGGTTTCTCACCGCTCGGCAGGGGGCCGGTACCGAGGTCGCGCCTTTGCCGCCTCTCGACAGCGCGCCCGTGAAGTCCGCCGCACGCGTGCGTGTGCCCGTGCACGACCTGCGGCCCGGCAGCCCGGACGTCGGTGGCTTTCCCGCTGCCGCCTGGGTCAAGGCCGTGCGGCGGGCTGTGGCGAGTGCGTCCGTCTCCGCGTACGACTACGGCGATCCCCTGGGGCGGATCGAGCTGCGGAGTGCCCTGTCCGAATATCTCGGGCGGGCCCGGGGGGTCGTCGCCCCGCCCGAGCGGATCGTCGTCACCTCCGGGGCCGTACAGGGGCTCGCGCTGCTCACGCGGGTCCTGGAGGGCGGGACCGTGGCCATGGAGGACCCCGGGCTGCCCTTCCACCGGGAGGTCGTACGGCACGCCGGTGGGCGGGTGGTGCCGGTGCGGGTCGACGAGCTCGGGGTCGAGGTCGACGGACTGGGGGACCCCGCGGCCGTCGTCGTCACTCCCGCGCATCAGTATCCGACCGGGGTGACCCTGCATCCCGCACGGCGGCGGGCGCTGACGGACTGGGCACGCGCGCGTGGGGCGCTGATCGTGGAGGACGACTACGACGGGGAGTTCCGGTACGACCGGCAGCCCGTGGGGGCGCTCCAGGGGATGGCGCCGGGGCAGGTCGTCTACCTGGGCACGGCGTCCAAGACGCTCGGGCCCGCGCTGCGGCTCGGCTGGATGGTGCTGCCGCCGCACCTCGTCGGCCCGGTCGCCGACGCCAAGCTGCACAGCGACCACAGCACCGAGACCATCGGGCAGCTGGCCCTCGCCGAGCTGATCCGCGGTCATGTGTACGACCGCCATGTGCGCGCGTGCCGGCTCAGGTACCGGCGGCGCAGGGACCGGCTTGTCGAGCGGCTCGGGGCGCGGTGGCGGGTGCGGGGGATCGCGGCCGGACTGCACGCGCTGATCGAGGTCGAGGACGAGGCGGCGGTGCTGGCGCGGGCGGCGGACGCGGGGCTCGCCGTGGGGTCGCTGCGGGAGCACTGGCACGCGGAGACGCCTCGCGAGGGGCTGGCCTTGGGGCACGGGGCGCCTCGGGAGGGGCTGGTCGTGGGGTACGGGACGCCTCGGGAGGGGGCGTATCCGGAGGCCCTGGAGGTACTGGTCCGGGTACTGGAATTGGGCCAGTCCTGAGCACCTTCATTGGGTCTGTCGAGCGGTCCACCGCGCTTCTAGTGTCGTAGGCATGAGGCACTCACTCGTCCCGCCCGCAGGACCGCAACGCGTCCTGGCACTGGCCCAGTTGAGCAACTCCGTCGGTGACGGCGCCTACTACGTGACGTCGGCGCTCTACTTCACGCACGTCGTCGGGCTCGACCCCGCGCGGGTGGGGCTCGGGCTGACCGTCGGCTGGGCGGTCGGGTCGGCGGTGGGGGTGCCGCTCGGCAAGCTCGCGGACCGGCGCGGGGCACGCGGTACGGCCGTGCTGCTGGCGCTGGCCACGGGGCTGGCGGTGGCGTCCTTCCTGGTGGTCCGGGACTTCGTGCCGTTCGTCCTGGCGGCCTGTGCCTACGCCTCCGCGCAGTCGGGGCTCGCCGCGGCCCGGCAGGCGCTGCTGGCGGGGCTGGTGTCCGCCGGGGAGCGGACCGGGCTGCTGGCCCACCTCCAGGCGACGCTGAACGCCGGTCTCGCCGTGGGTGCGGGGCTGGGCGGGCTCGCGCTGCACGCGGGGACGCGGGCGGCGTATCTCGGGGTGTTCGCGGTGGACGCGGTGAGCTTCGTGGGGTGTGCGCTGCTGTTGCTGCGGCTGCCGTCGGTGGCGCCTCGGGTGCCCCGGGCGCGGCGGCGGGGCCCCGGTGTGCTGCGCGACCGGCCGTACGCCGTGATCACGCTGCTGAACACCGTCCTGCTGCTGCGGATGCCCCTGCTGAGCCTCGGGATCCCGCTGTGGATCGCCGAGCGGACCGCGGCTCCCGCCTGGGTGGTGTCCGCGCTGTTCGTGCTCAACACCGGGGCCGTGATGGCCTTCCAGGTGCGGATGGCCCGCGGGGTGAGCGGGCTCGGGTCGGCCACGCGCGCGGTGCGGCGGTCGGGGTGGGTCATGCTGGCCGCGTGTGCGGTGTTCGCGCTGTCGGCGGGGGTCTCGCCGTGGGTGGCCGTGGGCGCGCTGGTCGTCGGGGCGGTGCTTCAGGTGGTCGCCGAGATGGGGCAGTCGGCGGGGTCCTGGCAGCTCTCCTTCGACCTGGCTCCGGCCGAGCGGGTGGGCGAGTACCAGGGGTTCTTCGGAACCGGGGTGACGGTGGCACGGACCCTCGGCCCGCTGGTCCTCACCACGCTGCTGGTGGAGTGGGGCACGCCCGGTTGGCTGCTGCTGGGAGCGGTGACGCTGGGAGCGTCGTACGCGATGGGACCGGCTACGCGGTGGGCGGCGGGTCGGGGTGAGATGGGTGGCGACGGTCGGGGTGAGGTGGGCGGCGACGGTCGGGGTGAGGTGGGTGGCGCGGGTCGGGTGGAGGCGGGTTGTGCGGGTCGGGTGGAGGCGGGTTGTGCGGGTCGGGTGGAGGCGGGTGCCCACGGTCAGGTGGAGACGGGTGCCGATGGCGGGGTGGAGGTAGGCGCCGCTGGCGGGAAGACGGACGCCGCCGACCAGGCCGAGGCAGGCGCCACCGGCCGGGTGGAGGCGGGCGCCACCGGCCGGGTGGAAACCCACGTCGGCGGCCGGGCCGGGGCACGCGTCAAGCGGCACGTCCTTGTGAACTGACCCTCGGCGTAAGGGCGTCCACGAACAGGGCCCCCGCGAGCAGCCCGGCGCTGCCGCGGGGGCTCCACGCGCGTGTGTGCAGGTCGGTGTCGAGGGCGAGGAGGGCCGTGCGGCCGGCGTCGGTCGTGGTGCCGCCCGCCTCCAGGACGCCCCGGGCACCCGCCTGGACGTGCCGCAGGCCCAAGGGGCCCGCCGTGTGCAGGAGTTCGGTGTCCTGGAGGGTGGACATCACGGTGAGCAGGGCGTCCAGGCGGGCCTCGGCCTCGGCGGCGCCCGCCGTGCGGGAGGCGGCCAGCGCGTCCAACGCCCGCCGTACGTGCGGGAATCCGGCGCGGGCCTCGCCACGGGCGCCCGCGGCACCGTACTTCGCGGAGACCGAGGACCCTCGGGAGGCCCGGCGCGGGGCCCCTCTGTCGGTGTGCGCGGCGATCCTCTTGGCGACCGCCGGCAGGTCCCCCGGCGCGGCCCCCGGGTCGAGGGCGGCCGCGGCGACCAGCAGACCCAGGGTCCACAGCGCGCCGCGGTGACCGCCGCCTGCCAAGCCCACGGAGTGCTCGGTGCAGCGCCCGATCGCGCCCAGTTCCGCGCGGAGTTGGGGCGTGGGTTCGCCCGTGCGGCGGGCGGCCGCGGCCATCGCCGCGAGGCCGGGCGCGAGCGCCTTGGCCGACCAGCGCAGCGAGCCGTGGTCCGTGCCGGTGGTGCGGGCGCCCAGGTCCCGCGGATCGGGCAGGCCCGGTTTGGGGGCCAGGGCCAGCTGACCGGTGAGCGCGTCCACGGCGGCCCGCGCCAGCGTCTCGTCCTCGCGGCTGCTCACGGCCGCCCCGAAGAGACGGCCGGGGCGGCGCTCGAGAGCGTGCCGGTCCGGGAGTCGCGCAGGCCGCGCCGGGTGAGGTTCGTGTTCCTGTGGTGTCCCGTCATGGCCAGGAAAATAGGACGAGTGTCCAGCAGTAGGTTGGGGGAAGGCTGTGCGGGGGCTGAGAACCGTGATCGACCCCGTCCCCGCCCGCCGTGTGATTGCATGTCAACCCACGATCCGTCGTCCGGGGTCTTTCACACTCACGAGCACTTCGCCGTGCGAGGTGCTCCAGATGCCCTTAGCATCCGCTCCGGTACTCCGACTCCTGTCCATTCGCCCAAGCAACGGGCGCACGGAAGATCGAGGTTCGTCCATGGATAAGCCCGTCACCATCCCGGCCGAAGAGTCCACGAAGAAGCCCGCCACCGACGAACGGGGCCTGCTGGTACGGCTGCTCGCGGCGCGGGCGCACAACCCCCGGTCCGACGTGCTCAAGCGGGTCGTATGGCAGGGCACCCCGGACCAGGCGGCCTCGCGCATCCCGGTGGCCGCCTTCCAGTCAGCCGTCTGACCAGGTCTTCCTCACGATGAATCGCGCCCCGCGCCGATGACCGGGTCGCCGCACCCGCTCAGCCAGTTCGTGCTGAAGATGCACAGCCGCTGCGATCTCGCCTGCGATCACTGCTACGTCTACGAGCACGCCGACCAGAGCTGGCGGGGCCGCCCCATGGTGGTCTCGGACGACGTGCTCGAGATCACCGCCAAGCGCATCGCCGAACACGCCCGCACCCACCGGCTCGACACCGTGCACGTCGTCCTGCACGGCGGGGAACCCCTCCTCGCCGGCCGGGACAAACTCCGTCTGGCGGCACAGAGCCTGGCCACCGCCCTGTCCGGTGTCTGCGCCCTCGACCTGCGCGTCCACACCAACGGCGTCACCCTCGACGAGCAGTTCTGCGAGCTGTTCGCGGAGTTCGACATCAAGGTCGGCGTCTCCCTCGACGGCGACCGCGCCGCCAACGACCTGCACCGCCGCTACCGCAACGGCCACAGCAGTCACCCCCAGGTCCTGCGCGCGATCGACCTGCTGCGCGGCCCCCGCTACCGGCACCTCTACGCCGGACTGCTCTGCACGGTCGACCTGCGCAACGACCCCGTCACCGTCTACGACGCCCTCGCCGCCCTCGCGCCGCCCCGCATCGACTTCCTGCTCCCCCACGCCACCTGGGACGAGCCCCCGCCCCGCCCCGGCAACTCGGCCACCCCGTACGGCGACTGGCTGCTGCGCGTCCACGACCGCTGGACCGCCGCCGGCCGGCCCATGGGCGTCCGGGTCCTCGACTCCGTGCTGCGCACCCTGCGCGGCGCGAGCAGCCTCACCGAGTCCCTCGGGCTGGCCCCGGTGGAACTCGCGGTCATCGAGACCGACGGCGCGCTCGAACAGGCGGACTCGCTGAAGACCGCCTACGACGGGGCGCCCGGCACCGGCATGAACGTGACGGCCAACTCCCTGGACGAGATGGCCGTCCACCCCGGCATCCAGGCCCGGCAGCAGGGCCTGGAGGGGCTGTGCGAGACGTGCCGGGGCTGCCCGGTCGTGCGCTCGTGCGGCGGCGGGCTGTACGCGCACCGCTACCACTCGGCGAACGGCGGCAGCGGGTTCATGAATCCGTCGGTCTACTGCGCCGACCTGAAACAGCTCGTCACCGGGATCCGCGACCGGGAGGAGCAGAGGACACCGATGCCCGAACTCCACCTGGAAGACAACCACTTCGACGAGATCGCCGCCGGTCTCGGCGGCACCGACGCGGTGGCCCAGCTGACCCGGCACGAGCTGACCGTCAACCGTGAGCTCCTCGCCGCCGTCTGGCACGAGAGCACGCACAGCGCGACCGGCGCGGCGGCCTGGGAGACCCTCGCGGCCCTCGACAGCGGGGCCCCCGAATCGGTGGACACGGTCCTGGCCCACCCCTATCTGCGCCCGTGGGCCCAGCGCGTCCTGCGCGGCGGCGAGAAGGCCGCGCGGATCGCGATGCGCGGGGTGGCGGAGCTCGCCGCGGCCGCCCTGCTGCGGGCCGGACGTGCGGGCACCGTGACCGTACCGACCCACGCGGGGGTGCTGCGGCTGCCGACCCTGGGCGCGGTGGCCGTGGACGAGGCGACGGAGGCGCGGGTCACCGGGAACGGCGACGGGAGCTTCACGGTCCGGGTCCAGGGGCGCGAGCACGTCGTGGGCCCCGGGTCCGCTGCGGACCAAGCCTGGCTGGCCCTGCGCCGGTTCGAACTGCCGGGCTGGTCCGTCGCCCTGGAGGACACGGACCCCTGGAGGGACCAGCACGGCTATCCGGTGACGGGGCGGCTGACCGACTCGGTGGCCGAGACCTGGCACCAGGACCTCGCCGGCGCGTGGGAGTGGATCCAGCGTGAACTGCCCGCGTACGCGCCCGGACTCGCCGCGGGACTGAGCGTCGTCACCCCGCTGCGGGACTCCGCCGCGGGAGCGGACATCAGCTCGGCGGCCCGGGACGCCTTCGGCGCGGTCGCCATCGCCCGGCCCGGCACGCCGGAAACCCTGGCGTGTCTGCTGGTCCACGAGTTCCAGCACGTCAAGCTGGGCGCCGTGTTCGATCGCGCGGACCTCTACGACCCGGCCTGCGAGCAGCTGTTCTACGCCCCCTGGCGCCCCGACCCGCGGCCGCTGGAGGGCCTGTTGCAGGGGACGTACGCGCACATCGCCGTCGTCGACTACTGGCGCGCGCGCCACCGCACCGCGCACGGCGACGAGGCGTACGACGCGGAGGTCCGCTTCGCCCGTTGGCGCGAGCAAACCGCGGAAGCGGTGGACACCCTGCTCGCCTCCGGCGCCCTGACCCCGCTGGGCGAGCGCTTCGTGACGGCCATGGGCGAGACCGTCACGGCCCGGCTCAGCGACCCGGTGAGCCCGGACGCCTCGGCCGCGGCCCGGGAAACGGCGGCGGACCACAAGGAGCGCGCGGCCGCACAACGGCCGTGACCGGCTTCGCCGCATTCCTCCCGCCTTGAGGCGATGGTTCCTACACTGAAGCCCCGATACGGCGGAGGGCTCCATGACCGGGAACCGCAAGGGTTCAGTGATCACCTTCTACTCGTACAAGGGCGGTACCGGCCGGACGATGGCGCTCGCCAACGTGGCCTGGATCCTGGCCGCCAACGGACATCGGGTGCTCGCCGTCGACTGGGACCTGGAGGCCCCGGGACTGCACAGGTTCTTCCACCCGTTCCTGAGGCCCTCCTTGCTGCAGGCCACCCCTGGCCTGGTCAACCTGATAGACGACTACCGCCGTGAGGCGCTGCGCGACCTTCCCGACCGCGAGCCGGACTGGCACCGCGCCCACGCCCGGGTCCGCCCCCACGCCCTCGCCCTGGACTGGGCCTTCCCCGAGCCCGGCTGCCTGGACTTCCTGTCGGCCGGGATGCGGCACCGCGACTACCCGCTCGTCGGCAACATGGACTGGGACCGCTTCTACAGCGACTACGGCGGCGGGCAGTTCTTCGACGCGATGCGTGAGGACATGGAGCGGCACTACGACTTCACCCTGATCGACAGCCGCACCGGCCACAGCGACCTCGCCGACATCTGCACCGTGCAGATGCCCGGCACCCTGGTCGTCTGCTACACCCTCAGCGACCAGAGCATCGAGGGCGCCGCCGCCGTCGCCCGGCACATCGAGGAGCTCTACGGCGACAAGGGCATCCGCGTCCTGCCGGTCGCCATGCGCATCGACGACGGCGAGCGGGACAAGGCCGACGCGGGCCGGGCCCTCGCGCGCGAGCGCTTCGACGGCCTCCCCCACGGCATGGACGCCGACGAACTCACCGCCTACTGGGGGTCGGTGGAGATCCCGTACCGCCCCTACTACGCCTACGAGGAGATCCTCGCCCCGTTCGGTGACCCGCCCCAGGTCGCCGGCTCCATGCTGAGCGCCTGCGAGCGGCTGACCTCCGTCGTCACCGGGGGCCGGGTGACCGCCCTGCCGCCCCTGGACGAAGCCAGGCGCAACCAGTACCTCTCGGCGTACACCCGGCGCCGCCCCCTGCCGCCGTCGAAGCTGCTGCTGCGGTACGTCTCCGAGGACCGGATGTGGGTGGAGTGGCTGGAGGTGGTGCTGCGCGAGGCGGGGTTCGAGGTGGTCTCCCAGGACGTACGGTCGACGACCACCCTGGAGGTCGGCGCCGAGTCGTTGCCGGGCGGCCGGCACCGGGTGCTCGCCGTGGTCTCCCCCGCGTTCCTCGGCTCCCGCACCGCGCAGGCCGCCTGGGAGGCCGCCGTGCACTCGGGCGGCTCGGCCGAGCACCAGCCCGTGGCGCTGCGGGTCGGGGACGTGCAGCAGATTCCGTACGCCGGCCGGGGCAGCGCCATCGACCTGGTGCGCCTGGACGAGGACACCGCCGCCAGCACGCTGCTGACCGGGCTGGGCCGTCCCGGTACACCGCAGCCGACGCCTCGCCCGCACGGTGTGCGCTTCCCCAACACCAGCACGAGCGTCTCCAACGTCCAGCCCCGCTACCCGTACTTCACCGGCCGTTCGACGATCCTGGAGCAGGTGCGCCGGCAGTTCGTCTCCGGGCCCGGCGGCATGCGGTTGCCGCAGGTGCTGCACGGTCTCGGGGGCGTCGGCAAGACACAGCTGGCGCGGGAGTACGCCAACCGTTTCAAGGCCGACTACGACCTGGTGTGGTGGGTCGACGCCGAACAGCCCGACCTGGTCCCGCCCAAGCTCGCCGACCTCGGCCGGCGGCTCGACCCGGGCATCGGCGACGACGTCAACGAGGCCGCCCTGGCCGCGTTACAGGCACTCCGGGCCGGACGGCCGTACAAGAGGTGGCTGCTGGTCTTCGACAACGTGGAGGACCTGGACCTGATCCTGAACCGGTTCGCCGAGGAGACCGCGCCGGTTCCGGACGAGGTCTACGGGCATCTGCTGGTCACCACCCGCACCAAGCCCGCCTCGACCCGGGTGCAGCCGGTGGAGGTGGAGGTGTTCACGCGGGAGGAGAGCGTCGAGCACCTCACCGGACGGGTGCCGGGACTGGGAGAGGCGGACGCCACTCTGGTCGCCGAGGCCGTCGGCGATCTGCCGCTGGCCATCGAGGTCGCGGCGGCCTGGCTGGAGGCGACGGCGACGCCCGTCGGCGAGTACATCGAGCAGCTGCGGGAGCAGAGCACCCGGGTGCTGTCGGTGAAGGCCGCCGTCGACGCGGTGGAGTACCCGTCGTCCGTGGGTGCCACCTGGAACATCTCGGTGACCCGGCTGCGCCACGAGTCCCCTGCGGCGGCCCGGCTGCTGGAGCTGTGCGGTTTTCTGTCCGCCGAACCGATCTCGATGACCCTGATCGGCTCCGACGCCATGATCAGGGCCCTGCTGCCGTACGACAAGGACCTGCGCGCCCGCTACATGCTCGGCAAGGTCACCCAGGCGCTGAACCGGTTCGCGCTGGCCAAGGTCGACTCCACCGACAACTCCCTCCAGGTGCACCGGCTGGTGCAGGCCGCGGTGCGCGACGGCATGGATGCGCGGGTGGCCGAGGAGACCCGCCATGAGGTGCACCGTGTCCTCGCCGCCGTACGGCCGCCCGAGGACGCGGTGGACGACCCCGCCAAGTGGCCCGAGTTCGAGGTGATCTGGCCGCACCTCGTGCCCTCCGGCATCCATGCGTGCGCGGAGGAGGAGCCGCGGCAGCTGATGGTGGACCGCGTCCGCTACCTGTGGAAGCGCGGTGAACTGCACCTCGCCCGCACGCTGGGCACCCGGATCCACGAGTTCTGGAGCACCGAGTTCGCGGACTCCGACGACCGGCAGATCCTCAGCCTGCGGTTGGAGCTGGCCAACGTCCTGCGCTCGCAGGGCGATTACCGGGCCGCGCGGGAGTTGGACGAGGACACGCTCGCCCGGCAGCGGAGGTTCCTCGACGAGGGCCACCCGTCCCTGCTGATCACCTCCGGCAGTGTGGCCGCGGACCTGCGGGCGCTCGGCCGCTTCGACGAGGCACTGCGGCTGGACCAGCGCATCCACCGCGGACTCCGCGAGATCTTCGGCGAGGACCACTCGCGGACCCTGAGCTCCGCCGACAACCTCGCCGTCGACCACCGCCTCACCGGGGACAGCGAGGCCGCCCGGCGGCTCGACGAGGACACGGCGTGCCGTCGTACCGCACTGTTGGGCCCGTTGCATCCGCACACCCTCATCAGCCGCAGCCACTACGCCCGCGACCTGCGCGAACTCGGCGAGTACGAGGATTCGGCGGAGATCCTGCGGGAGGTCCGGGAGCTGTTCGGGCAGGTGCTCCACCCGTATGTGCCGGAGGTGCTGCGGGTCGACAAGAGCCTCGCGGTGTCGCTGCGCAAGGCGGGGCGGCTCGCGGAGGCGCTGCACCTGAGCGAGCGGACCTGGGAGATCCACAGGCGCCACCGGGACCGGTACGGCCGCTCCCTTCCCGAGGAGCTGGCCTGCGGTCTCAATCTCGCCGCCGACCTTCTCGCGACCGATCCCGAGCAGGGGGCGCGGCGGGCGGTACGGCAGGTCACCGAGGTGCTGGAGGGGTACCGGAACTCCTTCGGGCCGGATCATCCGTTCACGATGTTCTGCGTCCACAACCTGGCGATCTGTCACCGGGCGCTCGGTGAGACCGGGACGGCCGCCGAGCTGGCGGAACAGGCCCGCACCGCCCTCGCCCAAGCCCTCGGCAACGACCATCCGGCCACCCTCGGCGCGGGGACCAGCCTGGCCAACGCCCTCGCCGACCTCGGTCGACTCGAAGAAGCCGAGCGCGGGGAGCGCCTCGCCGTGGCGGGGTTGCGCAGGCGGCTCGGGCCCACCCATCCCGACACCCTCGCCGCCATGGCCAACCTCGCGATCACCCTCCGCGCCCTGGGCCACGACGAGGAGGCCACCGAGCTCCACCAGGACGCGGAGACCGAACTGGTCCGGCGGCTGGGCGAGACGCATCCCCTGTGCGAGGCGACGACGGAGTGGCTCCGCATCGACCGGGATCTGGAGCCGCAGCAGGTGTGAGGTCCGGTGGGCGAGCCGGCGGGCCGCGGTGAGTGCCGCCGGTGTTCCGGCCGCCGGTCGGGGCGACCGTCGTCAGCCCTCCTCGTCCTGGTGCGCGGCCCAGCCGATGAACCGGGTCATGACGCGGAGGGCGCCGAAGTGGGCCGCGCCGGGTTCGACCTCGACGAGGGCGCCGGGGATGGTGCGGCCGAGCCAGCGGGTGTGTTCGACCGGGGCGAAGATGTCCTCCTCGCCGTGCCACAGGACGACGGGGGCGGCGATGCCCGAGAGGTCGAAACCCCAGCCCGTGCTGAACGCCATCACGTCGTCCACCCAGCCGTCCGCGGACCTGCGCAGCCCCTCGGCGAAGTTGCGCTCCAGCATGGCCTGGATGCCGGCGTCCGCGACGATCCGGCGGTCGGACTCCGGCAGCACGCCGCGCATCTCGGCGACGGTGGCCGCGGGATCGGCGCGGATCGTCAGCGAGCGCCGGCCCAGCGCGGCGGTCAGCCGGTGCCGGCCCGCGGCCGCGCTCAGGTAGGCGCGGACGTTCGCCTCCGTCATGCCGGCGAACCAGTCGAGATCGGCGGCGTCCGGAGGGGCGAGCCCGACCAGCGCCGCGGTCCGCGCCGTGCGCTCCGGGAGCAGTGCCGCGCAGGCCAGCGCGTGCGGGGCGCCCCCGGAGCGGCCCACCACCCCGAACCTGCCGATCCCGAGCGCGTCGGCGATCAGACGTACGTCCTCGGCGGCCGCGCCGACCCTGCGGCCCACGCTGCGGTCCGAGCCGCCGTATCCGGGACGGTCGAACGTGATCAACCGGACGCCCATGCGATAGAGGACGGACGGCCGGGGGGCGGGGCCGAGCCGGCTCCCCGGGGTGCCGTGCAGCAGGAACACCGGGCGGCCCGCGGGGTCCCCCCGCTCCTCGACCGACAGCCGCCGGCCGTCCTTCGCGCACACCGTCAACGACATCGGCGGTCCCCCAGGGCCCGGCGTTCCGATGACTGAGGCGACAGAGCGGGCGGTCCGGTCGGTGCGACCGGCACCGGGCGGTACGCGGACCCGGCCGGCCCTGAGCCGTGACGTCGGGTCACACCGCCATCAGCGGGGCGTCCTTCTTCCACTTCAGGATCTTGTCGAAGCTGACCACGGCCCCGCGGCGGCCCGGCTTGTTGCCGATGTGGACGTGGTCGGCGAGTTCCTGGATGAGACACAGGCCCCGGCCGTTCTCGGCCTCGCCGGGGACGGGGCGCAGCGGCTGGACCGGCTGGGGGCGGGCGAATCCGGGGCCGGAGTCGGTGACTTCGATGCGGCACTTCTCGCCGTCGAGGTAGGCGGTGACCCGGTACGCCGTCGAGGAGTCCTGCTGTCCGCCGTGCTCCACCGCGTTGGCACAGGCCTCGCTGAGGGCGAGGGAGAGGTCGTAGGAGACGTCCGGGTCGACGCCCGCGGTCTCCATGGTGCCGAGCAGCAGGCGCCGGGCGAGCGGCACGCTCGCAGCCTCGCGCCGCAGATGGAGTGACCACCAGATGCTCATGCTGCTGCCTCCTGGCCGCGGCTCGACATACCGTTACGTATTGCCGCGTGCGCCCGGGTGTAAGCGCATCGTGGACGTGATGCCGCCCATATGGGCGATGCGCGGGGCGCGATGGACGGTGTATGTGGGGCAGCGCGCACCAGAAGTGACCTTCCGGTCGTATGCCCCGTACGTCATCTTGTGGACCTGCCGTATGGCGCCGGTGAGCCCAGTGCGATGATGAGCCCGCCATGACTGCCCCCCACGCGCGTTCCGGAGCGGGTCTCCGGGTTCTGCGGGCCGCGGTGTTCGCCGCGGTCTGCGTCGTGCTGGCCGCGGCCGGTCACGCGATCGCCTCCTGCGCCACGGTCCCGCTGTGGACGCTCGGTGCCGGGTTCGTGGGGGCCGTTCTGGTCGTGGCACCGCTCGCCGGGCGGGAGCGCTCGCTCGGCGGCATCGCGACCCTGCTCGCGGCCGGACAGACCGTGCTGCACGTGCTGTTCGGGATGGGGCAGCACGGTACGGCCACGATGACGATGTCGTCGATGCCGCGGACCTCCGACGCCGCGCTGGTCCAGCAGGCCGCACGGCTGCTGTGCGGAACCACCGCGGCGGCGATCAGCCCGGCCCAGGCACAGCGGCTCCTCGTCGAGGCCCGGCTGTATCCCGCGCCGGGGACCGGTGTCAGGACGAGTACCGGGACGGGGGCCGGCGCGGCGCACGCCATGACCGGGTCCTCCGAATCATCCGCCCTCGCGCTGCTGCCGTCCCTCCCGATGATCCTCGGCCACGTCCTCGCGGCCGTCGCCGCCGGCTGGCTGCTGCGGCGCGGAGACCTGGCGCTGCTCCGCCTCGCCGAGTTGTCCGCGTACTCGGCGCATTCGGTGGCGGAAGGGGCGCTCGTACGGTCCCTGCGCGCGGCGTTCGCGCTGGTGCGCGCCCTGCGTGCCGGGCTGCCGGGGGCGCCCGAGGCCGGGCCGCGTGCGCCGCTGACGGCGTCCTTCGCTCCGCCCCGACCGCGCACCACGGCACTCCAGCACACGGTGATCCGCCGCGGGCCGCCCACCGCCGCCGGCCTCGTTCTCGCCGCCTGACGCGACGCGACCACCACTCCACTTCCCGAGGGACGTGACAGAGGGGCCGCCGTCGTGCGGCCCGCGCGTGCGCGCACGCGCATCTCCTCTCACCGGAACCCCTTTCGAACCGGAGTGCCCTTCCATGAAGGTTTCTCGTCTCGCCGTCACCGGCGCCGTAGCCGCCACCGCCGTGGTCGTCCTGTCCTCGCCCGCCTTCGCGCACGTCAGCGTGCAGGCCGAGGGGACCGCCGCCAAGGGCGGCTACGCGGTCGTGGACTTCAAGGTCCCCAACGAGCGCGACAACGCCTCCACCACCAAGCTCGAGGTCACCTTCCCGACCGACCACCCGCTGGCCTCGGTGATGCCGGAGCCGATGGCGGGCTGGAAGATCGAGGTCACCAAGTCCAAGCTCGCCAAGCCCCTCGAGCTGCACGGCGAGCAGATCACCGAGGCCGTCTCCAAGGTCACCTGGACCGCCACCGGCAAGGACGGCGGCATCCAGCCCGGCTACTTCGAGAAGTTCCCCGTCTCCATCGGCGCCCTGCCCGAGGACGCCGACGAACTGGTCTTCAAGGCGATCCAGACGTACTCCAACAAGGAGGTCGTGCGCTGGATCGAGGTCCAGGAGGACGGCGCGGAGGAGCCCGAGACGCCGGCTCCCGTCCTCGCCCTGTCCGCGGCCTCCGAGGACGGACACCACGGCTCGACGGCCGCCGAGGAGGCGGACGCCAAGACCGAGAACGCCGCCGCGACCACCGAGGCCGCCGACGGTGACAGCAGTGACACCACCGCCCGCGTCCTCGGCGTGGTCGGCATCGTCGTCGGCGCCCTGGGCGTGGCGTACGGCGTGCTCGCCGGCCGTCGGCGCAGCGACGCCTGACCTGTTCTCGCGGGATCCGCGCCGGGGTCGCACCGACCCCGGCGCACCCTGAAAAACTTACATCTGGGACATTTTGATATGCGCAAGAAGATGTTCGCCGCGGCCTCCCTGGTCGCAGCCGCCACCCTGACCCTCTCCGCCTGCGGCAGCGGTGACGACAGCGCCTCGCCCGTCTCCGTGGTCTCCGAAGAGGCCGGCTCGGACAAGGCCGCCACCGTCCTCGACCAGCCCTTCGAGAAGCCGGACCTGGTCCTCACCGACACCCAGGGCAAGAAGTACGACCTGCGGGCCGCGACCAAGGGCAGGCCCACCCTGATCTACTTCGGCTACACCCACTGCCCCGACATCTGCCCGCTGACGATGAACAACATCGCCGTCGCGAAGAAGCAGCTGCCCAAGGCGGAGCAGGACCAGCTGAGCGTCGTGTTCGTCACCACCGACCCGGCCCGCGACACCCCCACCGAGCTCGGCAAGTGGCTCAAGGGCATCGACCCCCGGTTCGTCGGCCTGACCGGTGACTTCGCCACCATCCAGGCGGCCGCCCGCACCCTCGGCATCTCCATCGAGCCGACCCACAAGGACAAGAAGACCGGCAAGACCGTCTCGGTGCACGGCACCCAGGTCGTCGCCTTCTCCCCGAAGACCGACGCGGGTTACGTCCTCTACGGCGAGGACGCCACCGTCGACGACTACACCAAGGACCTGCCCAAGATCATCAAGGGGCAGAACCCGTGAGGCGTACGGCGATGTCGGCAGCCGCCCTGTCCGGGGCCGGGGCCCTGGCCCTGGTCGGAGCCCTCGTCCTGGTCGGCTGCTCCGGCTCCGACGCCTCCGCCGACGACCTCACCGTCTCCGGCGCCTACATCCCGCAGCCCGTCTCCGCCGACATGGCCGCCGGCTTCCTGACCATCTCCAACCCCGGCTCGTCACAGGACGAACTGACCTCGGTCACCAGCGACGACGGCGACATCACGATGCACGAGACCAACGGCGGCACGATGGAGGAGGTCTCCCGCCTGCCCGTCCCGGCCCACGGTCAACTCGTGTTCAAAAGCGGCGCCAACCACCTGATGTTCGACAAGCTGAAGCGCAAGCCCGAACAGGGCCAGACGATCACCGTCGAACTGCACTTCGCCCAGTCCGACCCCGTCGTCGTGAAGATGCCGGTGAAGTCGGCGACGTACGTCCCCAAGACCGGACACTGAGGGAGGGACCACCTTGACGCAGACCATCGCCCCCCGCGTCCGGACCCTGGTGCTGCTGCTCCTGGCCACGGCCGGCCTGCTGCTGACCACGGCCGGACCCGCTTCCGCGCACGCCGCGCTCACCGGCAGCGACCCCCAGCAGGGGGTGGTGGTCGACAAGGCACCCGACCAGGTCTCCCTGACCTTCTCCGAGCAGGTCGCCCTGTCCAGCGACTCGCTGCGGGTCCTCGACCCCAAGGGCAAGGCCGTCCAACAGGGCAAGCCGTTCGAGGTCGGCGGCACCACCTACGGCGTAAAGGTCCACAGCGGCCTGCCCGACGGCACCTACACCGTCACCTACCAGGTCGTCTCCGCCGACAGCCACCCCGTCTCCGGCGCCTTCACCTTCTCCGTCGGCGCCCCCTCCACCACTTCCGTCTCGGTCTCCGGGGAGACCGCGGGCGGCGGGGTCGTCGGCTGGCTTTACGGCTTCGGCCGGTACCTGTCGTACGCCGGCTTCATCGTGCTGGTCGGCGGCGCCGCCTTCGTGCTCGCCTGCTGGCAGCGCGGCGCCGGAGTGCGGCCCATGCAGCGGTTCGTCGTCGGCGGCTGGCTGACGCTCACCGCGGCCACACTGCTGCTGCTCCTGCTGCGCGGCTCCTACACCAGCTCCGGGAAGGTCGGGGACGTCTTCGACCTGGACCTGCTCGGGAACGTGCTCCAGACCAAGTCGGGCGCGGCCCTCGTCTCCCGGCTGCTGCTGCTCGCGGCGGCGGCGCTGTTCATCTCCGTGCTCTTCGGCGCCTACGACAAGCGCGAGGACGAGGAGAAGCGGGACCTCACCTTCGGTCTCGCGATCGGCGGGACCGTCGTCGCGGCCGGACTCGCGGCCAGCTGGGCGATGGCCGAACACGCCTCGGTCGGCCTCCAGACGGGCATCGCCATGCCCGTCGACGTCCTCCATCTGCTCGCCGTCGCCACCTGGCTCGGCGGACTGACCGCGCTGCTCGTCGCGCTGTACCGCTCCGACGCACCGATCGAGTCGGCCGCCGTACGCCGGTTCTCCCAGGTCGCCTTCGGCAGCGTGGTCACGCTGGTGGCGACCGGCGTCTACCAGTCCTGGCGGCAGCTCGGCTCCTGGTCGGCGTTCACCGAGACCCGGTACGGACAGCTGCTGCTGGTCAAGATCGGGCTGGTGGCGGTCCTGGTCGGCATCGCCTTCATCTCACGGCGCTGGACGGCCCAGCTGGCCGACACCGTCGTACGACAGGGCAAGCGGGCACCTCAGAAGGAGCGGGTGGCCGCGAGTGCCTCCGGCTCCGCCAAGTCGGCCAAGGAGGCAGGCGGGGCGAAGGACTCCGGTGCCGCGAAGAAGGGCACCGGCGCGAAGGGCGACGGGTCCAAGCGGGCCGCTCAGCTCGCCCGGCAGCAGGCCGCGATGGACACCGCCCGGCAGAAGCGCACCCGGGACGCCGATCCGCACCGGTTCGGACTGCGCCGCTCGGTGCTCGCCGAGGCGGGGGTCGCGGTCGTACTGCTGGCCGTCACGACCGTGCTGACGCAGACCGAGCCCGGCCGTACCGAGGAGGACGCCAAGGCGGCCAAGGCGGCCGCCTCCTCGTCCTCTTCCTCGTCATCGGGAGAGGCCGGGTCCGGGGCGGTGACCCTGGACATGTCCTTCGACACCGGCGGCACGGACGGCAAGGGTGTCGTGACGGTCGACGTCGACCCCGCCCGCGTGGGCGGCAACGAGATGCACGTCTACGTCCAGCGGCCCAACGGCCGCGCCTTCGACATCCCCGAGGTGAAGGTCGCACTCACCCTGGAGGCCAAGAAGATCGGGCCGCTGGCCATCACCCCCGACCACATCACCACCGGCCACTGGTCGGCGAGCAACGTGCAGATCCCCATGGCCGGCGACTGGAAGATCGCCGTCACCGTGCGGACCTCCGACATCGACCAGACGACCGTCTCCAAGAACGCGCAGATCGGCTGACCCGCACCATGGCTGAACAGTCCCTCCCCGTCGCCGACCACAGCGCCTCGGCGGACGAGAGCACCTCGTCGGGACCGGGCATCTCTCGGCGTGCCCTGCTCGGCACCGCCGGCGCCACCGGGCTCGTGCTCGGCGCGGCCGGCGGGGCCGTGGGCTATGCGGCTGCTCCCGCCGCGGCCACTCCGCTGACCTCGGTGGGCAGCAGCGAGGTGATGTTCCACGTGAAACATCAGCCCGGTATCACCGAGGGCCTCCAGGCACGCGGCCACCTCGTCGCCTTCGACCTCACGCCCGGCGCGGGCCGCAAGGAAGCCGCGGCACTGTTGCGCCGCTGGTCGGAGACGGCTCGCAGGCTCATGGCGGGGGAGCCTTCCGGATCCGACGACACGGATGTCGCCCGCGACGCCGGACCGTCGTCCCTCACGGTGACCTTCGGCTTCGGGCACAGCTTCTTCTCCCGGACCGGACTGGAGAAGCAGCGTCCGGTCGCCCTCGACCCGCTGCCCGACTTCTCCTCCGACCAGCTCGACAAGGCCCGCAGCGACGGCGACCTGTGGGTGCAGATCGGTGCGAACGACGCCCTGGTCGCCTTCCACGCCCTGCGCGCGATCCAGAAGGACGCGGGCAGCGCGGCGCGAGTCCGCTGGCAGATGAACGGCTTCAACCGCACCCCGGGCGCCACGGACCGTCCCATGACGGCCCGCAACCTCATGGGCCAGCTGGACGGCACCCGCAACCCCAAACCGAGCGAGCCCGACTTCGACGAGCGGATCTTCGTCCCGGCGTCCGGCTCGAAGGACCCGGCGTGGATGGCGAACGGCTCCTACGCCGTCGTACGACGGATCCGGATGCTGCTCGACGACTGGGAGAAGCTGTCACTCGGAGCCCAGGAGGCCGTCATCGGGCGCCGGAAGGCGAACGGGGCGGCGCTGTCCGGGGGCACCGAGACGACCGCGATGGACTTGGAGAAGACGGACGCCAAGGGCGATCTGGTGGTGCCGATCAACGCACACGCCCGCATCACCCGGCCCGACCAGAACGGGGGCGCGGCCATACTCCGCCGCCCGTTCTCCTTCCACGACGGCATCGACGCGGACGGGGTGCCGGACGCCGGGCTCCTGTTCGTCTGCTGGCAGGCCGACCCACTGCGCGGCTTCGTCCCGGTCCAGCGCAAGCTCGACCGGGGTGACGCGCTCTCCCAGTTCATCCGCCACGAGTCGAGCGGACTGTTCGCGGTACCGGGCGGGGCGGCGAAGGGGGAGTACGTGGGGCAGCGGCTGCTGGAGGGGTGAGGTCTTGGGGGTGGGGTCTAGTGGGGTGGGGTTTAGTGGGGTAGCGGGCTGCCGGCGGGGTGAGGTCAGGCGGGGCGGCGGCGGGCTGCCGGCGGGCTCATGCCGGTCGCGGCTGCCGGTGGGACGAGACCACGCCGGTCGCGGCACCCCGGCCGGGCGAGGTCACGCCGGTCGCGGCACCCCCGGCCGGGCGAGGTCACGCCGGTTCACCCGGTCGTGAGACGGGCGGGCTCCGTTCCACAAGGGCCATTAGGGTGAGGTCATGCCAGCCAGCTATGCCTATCTCGGCCCTGAGGGCACCTTCACGGAAGTCGCGCTGCGGACGCTTCCCGAGGCGGCGACCCGGGAGCTGATCCCGTACGTGTCGGTGCAGTCCGCGCTGGACGCGGTGCGCGCGGGTGAGGCCGAGGCGGCGTTCGTGCCGATCGAGAACTCCGTCGAGGGCGGCATCACCACCACCCTCGACGAACTGGTCGCCGGCGCCCCGCTGATGATCTACCGCGAGGTGCTGCTGTCGATCACCTTCGCGCTGCTGGTCAGGCCGGGCACCGAGCTCACGGACATCAAGACGGTCTCCGCGCACCCGGCCGCCCAGCCGCAGGTGCGCAACTGGCTGAAGAACAACCTCCCCGACGTCCACTGGGAGTCGGCCGCCTCGAACGCGGACGCGGCCCGGCTGGTCCAGGAGGGCCAGTACGACGCGGCCTTCGCCGGTGAGTTCGCGGCCGCCCGCTACGGCCTCCAGGCGCTGGAGACCGGGATCCACGACGCCGAGAACGCCCAGACCCGGTTCGTGCTGGTCGGCCGTCCGGCCCGGCCCGCCGCTCCGAGCGGCGCCGACAAGACGTCCGTGGTGCTGTGGCAGCGCGACGACCACCCCGGTGGCCTGCGCGACCTGCTGGGCGAGTTCGCCACCCGCGGCATCAACCTGATGCTGTTGCAGTCCCGGCCCACGGGCGCCGGTATCGGCAACTACTGCTTCTGCATCGACGCCGAGGGCCACATCACCGACCGCCGGGTGGCGGAGGCGCTGATGGGGCTGAAGCGGATCTGCCGTGAGGTGCGGTTCCTCGGTTCGTACCCGCGTGCGGACAAGGAGCGGGAAGACCTGCTGGCACCGCTGCCGGGCACCTCGGACCAGGAGTTCATGGCGGCAGCCGACTGGGTGGCGCGGTGCCAGGACGGGCGATTCTGACCTGTCTTACCTGCAGATTTTAGTTATCCACAGGAGTTATCCACAGGCGAGCTTCTCGACCTGGGGACAAGTCGACACAGTATGGCCACCTTGTCGACAAATCGGCCTCCGAGCCCCATCCTCGTCCACCGGCGCGCACATCACCCTTCGTCCACTGTTTTCCCTTGCGCAATCCTTTGGGGCGACCACTTTCCACTCGAAAGTAGGGGTAAGCAGTGGTTTGATCCGTGAATCCGCAGCATGATCCCCAGGTTTCGGAGTGATCAATTCCGAAATCCACAGTTCCACCGCACACCCTGTGGATAACTCTTCGGAGGGTGTGGATCCCTGTGGACAACCGCGGCCCAAATCCCGGTCCACACAAGGGAGTCGAGTCAACCCGCCGCCCGCATCATGACCCGTCCCGGGGGTGGGCGCCCTTTTATTGACACAGTGAGCAATTGCCGCATAACGGTACGTAAACCGTGTCCGGTAATAGTGAGTCGTGGGCCCTGTCCCCGCACCGGTAGCCTTGACCGCGTGATTGACCTTCGCCTGCTCCGTGAGGACCCCGACCGAGTGCGCGCCTCCCAGCGCGCCCGTGGAGAGGACGTCGCCCTCGTCGACGCCCTCCTGTCTGCCGACGAGCGGCGCAGGTCGTCCGGCGTCCGCTTCGACGAGCTGCGTTCCGAGCAGAAGTCGCTCGGCAAGCTCATCCCCAGGGCCTCCGGCGACGAGAAGGCCGAACTGCTGGCCAAGGCCGGTCAGCTGGCCGCCGACGTCAAGGCGGCGGACGCCGAGCAGAACGAGGCCGACGAGGAGACCAAGCGCCTCCTGCTCCAGCTCGGCAACCTCGTCCACCCCGACGTCCCGGTCGGCGGCGAGGAGGACTTCGTCGTCCTGGAGACGCACGGCACCATCCGCGACTTCGGCGCCGAGGGCTTCGAGCCCAAGGACCACCTGGAGCTCGGCGAGGCGCTGGGCGCCATCGACGTCGAGCGCGGCGCCAAGGTGTCCGGCTCGCGCTTCTACTACCTGACCGGTGTCGGCGCCCTCCTCGAGCTGGCGCTCGTCAACGCGGCGATCGCGCAGGCCACCGAGGCCGGCTTCACACCGATGCTCACCCCCGCGCTGGTCCGCCCGCGCGCCATGGAGGGCACCGGCTTCCTCGGCCAGGCCGCGGAGAACGTCTACCACCTGGAGAAGGACGACTACTACCTGGTCGGCACCTCCGAGGTCCCGCTCGCCGCGTACCACATGGACGAGATCCTGGACGCCGACCAGCTGCCGCTGCGCTACGCAGGCTTCTCGCCGTGCTTCCGCCGCGAGGCCGGCACCTACGGCAAGGACACCCGCGGCATCTTCCGCGTGCACCAGTTCGACAAGGTCGAGATGTTCTCCTACGTCGCCCCCGAGGACGCGGAGAACGAGCACAAGCGGCTCCTGGAGTGGGAGAAGCAGTGGCTGACCGGCCTCGAGCTGCCCTTCCAGGTCATCGACGTGGCCTCGGGCGACCTGGGTGCCTCCGCCTCCCGCAAGTACGACTGCGAGGCGTGGATCCCGACCCAGGGCAAGTACCGCGAGCTGACCTCGGCCTCCAACTGCGACGGCTTCCAGGCCCGCCGCCTGTCCGTCCGCATGCGCGACGGCAAGAAGGTCCAGCCGCTGGCGACGCTCAACGGCACGCTGTGCGCCGTACCGCGCACCATCGTGGCGATCCTGGAGAACCACCAGCTGGCCGACGGGTCCGTCCGGGTCCCCGAGGTGCTGCGGCCGTACCTGGGCGGGCGGGAGCTGCTGGAGCCGGTCGCCAAGTGACCTTTCCCTACCGACTGATCGCGACCGACCTCGACGGGACGCTGCTGCGTTCCGACGAGTCGGTCTCACAGCGCACCCGGGACGCCCTCGCCGCGGCCACCGCCGAGGGCGCCGCCCACATCGTCGTCACGGGACGCGGCGTCCGCTGGACGCGGCACATCCTCGACGACCTCGGTTACCAGGGCCTCGCGGTCTGCGGACAGGGCTCGCAGGTGTACGACGCCGGGGAGCACCGTCTGCTGACCTCGGTGACGTTGGACCGGCAGCTGGCCGCGGTGGCCCTCGCGAAGATCGAGGCGGAGATCGGCCCGCTGTTCCTGGCGGCGAGCCGCAGCGGCCTCGACGGAGACGTGCTGGTCGGGCCGGGGTACGCGGTGACGGGCGCACTGCCGTCGGTGCCGTTCACGGACGCGTCCGACCTGTGGGCGGCCCCGCTGAGCAAGATCTACATTCAGCATCCGGAACTGTCGGACGACGAGCTGGCCAAGGCCTCTGTACGGGCCGCGGGCGGCTTCGTCACGGTCGCGCTGGCCGGCCCCGGCATCGTCGAACTGCTCCCGCTGGGCCTGTCGAAGGCGACCGGCCTGTCCCTGGCCGCCCGCCGCCTGGGCCTGAAGGCCGCGGACACGATCGCCTTCGGCGACATGCCGAACGACGTGCCGATGTTCCGGTGGGCGTCGTACGGGGTGGCGATGGCGGACGCCCACGAGGAGCTCAAGGCGGTCGCCGACGAGGTGACGTCCTCCAACGAAGAGGACGGGATCGCGGTCGTGCTGGAGCGGTTGCTGGGCTGACGCCCGAGGGGGGTCCGGCCGGGCCGGGAGCCCGTCGAAGGCCGCCGGAAGCGCCCTCTCGGGTCGGCCTCGGCCGACGAACCCGGCCGAGTCCCAGTGACGACGTCTCGCGGAGGATGCACGAATCGAACGTGCGCGGGCTTTCCAGGCCCGACCTTGGCTTAGCAAGCCAGTGCCTTACCACTCGGCCAATCCTCCGGGTGGGCGGCCTCACGCGAGAGCGACATCGCGTGCTCGAAGCGGCCGCCCCGGGCAGGTCCTGCGGTGGACTCGACGGTGGCGTAACTACACCGGAGTCCTCCGTCGGCTGCCCCGACGGGAGCTGGACGTACTGTCGTGCATGGACATCGTCCTGCTCCTCTCCCAGCTCGTGGTGAACACAACCATCGTGCCCGTACGCCGAGTTGGGCGCCACCGAATTAATGGGCCGGGTGTTCGAACTACCGGCGTCCCCAGCGCCTGCGGCGCTTGCTGAAGAACCACCCTGCGGGCGGCTCGTCGGAGCGCCAGGGCTGCGGCTCGGGGGACTCCTGGCGCCAGCGCGCGGCGAGCATACGGGCGCGGGCAGACGGCTCCGAGGTCTCGGCGGAGCGTATGAAGTCCTCGTCCAGCACGAGGTCGTCCCAGTCGTCTGCCATGCCCGTTCCCTTCAACTCGCAGCCGGACATTCCCCTTTGTCCAGTGTGCCCGGACAAAGGTGAAGTCCCTGTCAATAAGCCCGGCATCAGGGGCCGCGCCCGTTACTCCTCGCCCGCCAGCGTCAGCGAGCGCAGCTTCTGGCCCGCGTACCAGGTGGCGAGGACGGTCACCACGACCAGCAGCACCGTGGCCGTCGGCAGTCCGACGTCCGAGGTGACCAGGTCCCCGCCCGCGACCTTGTGGGCCACGGCCAGCGACCACTGCTGGACGCTCAGGGTGCGCGCCCCGGCGACCAGGGAGCCGAACAGGGCCTCCCAGACCAGCGCGTAGACGAGCCCGAAGACCACCGCGTGCCGGGACACCGTGCCCAGCAGCAGGAAGAGCGCGGCGTAGGCGATCGAGGAGACCAGCGCGGCCACGGTGTAGGCGACGGCGATCTGCTGGCCGTTGCCGTTGAGGATCAGGCCGGCGATGAAGGTGGGCAGCGCCGAGAACACCATCGTGACGGCGATCGCCACGATCAGCTTGGTGAAGATGATCGTCGGCCGCTTGATGGGCTTGGACAGCAGGTACACCACCGAGCCGTCGTCGATCTCCGGTCCGATCGCGCCGGTGCCCGCGATGACGCCGATGATCGGCACCATGGTGGCGAGCGCGAGCCCGCCCAGCAGGTCGGAGGCGGTCTGGTCGTCGGCGCCGACCAGGGCGCGCACGATCACGGAGATCACGATCAGCAGCAGGGGCAACGCCCCCAGGATGAGGGCCCGGCGGCGGCCGAGCAGGGCCCGGTAGGTGAGTCGGGCGACTGTGGGGTCGTACATCTTCGGCCTCCTACGCCGCGACGAGATACGAGAAGACGGACTCGAGGGACTCGTCGGACGGCGAGACCGTGAGCAGCCGGATGCCGTGGTCGCGGGCGACCCTGGGCAACAGCGCGGTGAAGCGGCCGAAGTCCACGGCCTGGATGTGCAACGCGCCCTCGGCCAGGTCGACTTCGATGCCGGACGTGGACGGGTCCGCGATCAGCGCGGCGGCGAGGGCACGGTCGTCGCTGGAGCGCACCAGGTAGCGGTGCGGGCGGTCCGTCATCAGGCGGCGGATCTTGCGGAAGTCACCGCTGGCCGCGTGCCGTCCGGCCACGACCACCTCGATGTGCCAGGCGAGCTGCTCGACCTCTTCGAGGATGTGGGAGGAGAACAGGACCGTGCGGCCCTCGTTGCCCATCCGCCTCAGCAGCTCCATGAGCTGCATGCGCTGACGGGGGTCCATGCCGTTGAACGGCTCGTCGAGCAGCAGCAGCGACGGCTCGTGGACCAGGGCGGACGCCATCTTCACGCGCTGGCGCATGCCCTTGGAGTACGTGGAGATCTTGCGGTCCTGCGCGTACTCCATCTCGACCGTGGCCAGCGCCTGCTGGGCCGCCTTGGCGCCGAGGCCGTGCAACTCCGCGTTGGCGACGACGAATTCGCGGCCGGTGAGGAAGTCGTACATCGCCTCGCGCTCGGGGACGATGCCGATGTGCCGGTAGATCTCCTCGTTGCGCCACACCTGCTGTCCGTCGAGGGTGACGGTGCCGGTGGAGGGGGCGAGGAAGCCGCCCATCATGTTGATGAGGGTGGACTTCCCGGCGCCGTTGGGGCCGAGCAGGCCGGTGACGCCGGGGCCGATCGTCATGGTGATGTCGTTGACGGCGACCACGTTGCCGAACCAGCGGGAGACATGGTCGATCTGGAGCGTGGTCACAGTCCCACCTTCTTGTAGCGGCGCAGCAGGAGGCCGTAGCTCGCGGCGATCAGACCGAGGACGGCGAGGACGTAGACGACCCCTTCGCCGTTGCTCGGGCCCACCGCGCCGGGGAACGCCGAGCTCGCGCCGAGGAACGCGGACTGGAGTCCGTCGATGAGCGTGACCGGGGAGAACAGGCCGATCCACGGGATGGCGGAGGTGCTGCCCTGGGCGTCGGCGATGGCCTGGAGGGTGGAGACCGCGCCGTAGGAGATGGTCATCACGGCGATCACGGCCGCGATGCCGAAGCCGCGCCGGGGGGTGACGGAGGCGATGACCAGGCCGATGCCGGCGAAGAGCAGCGAGAGCAGCGCCACGGAGACGAGTCCCTGCCCGAAGCCCTTGGTCTGGTCGGCGAAGTCGAGTTTGGCCAGCAGGGCGCCCACATAGAGCACGATCAGCGGGGCCGCGGTGAGGATGAACATGGCCGAGGCCAGCGCCGCGTACTTGGCGCGCACGTAGTCGGCGGTCTCGATGGGCCGCGAGAAGTACAGCGGCACGGTCTTGAAGCGCAGGTCGCGCGAGACGGACTGGGGTGCCTGCGAGGCAACGTACAGGCTGATGACGGCCTGCATGATGATCGCGTAGCGGGTGTAGTCGACGGGCAGGTCGTTGGCCTTCGTGGCGACCGCGACGGCGACCATGATGGCCGCGGGCACGCACATCACGACGAACAGCAGCATCGGCAGCACCTTGGACTTCACCGAGCGGCCGAGGCCGTAGGCGCCGCGCAGGGACTGCGAGTAGAGCGAACGGGTGGCGTAGGAGCGGCCGAGACGGGGGCCGTCGTAGCTGCGGTAGCCGATGTTGTGGATGCGGGTCTGGTCGCCCGAGGGGGCGGTGACCGGGTGCTCAACCGCCATGGCCGACGGCCTCCTTCCGCTTCTGGTCGTCGCTCGTGTCCTCGCTGGTGAAGACCTCCGAGATGTGGTGCCTGCGCTGCTCCATGCGCACCAGGCCGAGACCGAGGTCGGCGACGACGTCCCGCACGACGTCGTAGGTCTCCTCGCCCTGCGCGGTCAGCAGCAGGATGTGCCCGGCGCCCGGCAGACCGCTCGTGGAGTCGAGGACCTCCACCCCGCGCGCGTGCAGTGCCTCGCGCACCGCGCGGGTGCCGTCCGGGTGCTCGTCGCTGTCGGTGACCTCGAGGGCGAGGGTCGTCGTGGTCTGGGTGAAGTCGGTGGTGGAGCTGGACCGCAGCAGCTTGCCGCCGTCGATGACGACCACGTGGTCGCAGGTGCGCTCCAGCTCGCCCAGCAGGTGCGAGGTGACCAGGACCGAGATGCCGAAGTCGGTGTAGATGCGCCGGATCAGGCCCAGCATGTCGTCGCGGCCGACCGGGTCGAGGCCGTTGGTCGGCTCGTCCAGGAAGACCAGCTGCGGGTCGTGCACCAGGGCCTGCGCGAGCTTCACGCGCTGCTTCATGCCGGTCGAGTAGCCGCCGATGGGACGGTAGCGCTCCTCGTACAGGCCGACATGGCGCAGGGTGTCCGCGGTGCGCTCGCGGGCCGCGGTGGGCGGCAGGCCGGACATCCGGGCCATGTGCACGACGAACTCGGTCGCCGAGACGTCCGGCGGCAGGCAGTCGTGCTCCGGCATGTAGCCGACCCGCTCGCGGATGGCGGCGCCCTTGGTCGCGACGTCGAGCCCGAGCACTTCGGCACGGCCCTCGGAGGCGGGGGACAGACCCAGCAGGATCTTGATCATGGTGGACTTGCCGGCTCCGTTGGCGCCGACGAGTCCGGTCACACCGGGTCCGACGTCCAAGGAGAGCCGGTCAAGCGCGGTCACCCGGGGGAACCGCTTGCTCAGGCTTTCGGTCGCGATCACAGTCACGACATCGACAGTAGTGACGCGGACCACTCCGGTCGTCACCCCGCAGAGCTGCATCGGCATCAGACTCCAGACGTACGGGCACCTAGGGGTCACCCTGAGGTCGAACAACGCGGCCCGGGTTTTCCACATCGGCAGGCTTTTCCACAGCCCGATCCGGCCCTATTGACGCAGCCTCTGACAACTGTCACATTCGCCAGTGTCAAGTTACGGACACGTACCGCGGTCGACGGGACGGGGCGGCATGGCGACGGCAGTGAACAGCGGACTCTCCGTACGACTGCGGGGATTCAGGCGGGTCCAGCGGCTCGCGTACGAGTGCGCGGAGGCGGTCGCGGCCCGTCTGGAGCCCGGCGTGACCGAGCGGCAGGCCGCCCGGATGCAGCGCGTGTGGCTGCGCGAGCGGGGCGTACGGGACTGGTTCCACCTGCCCTTCGCCTGGTTCGGGGACCGCACCGCCTTCACCGGCTTCCGCGTTCCGCTGCAGTTCTTCCCCACCGACCGCCGGCTGGAGCCCGGGATGCCGTTCATCCTGGACATGGCCCCCGTGTACGAGGGCTTCACCGCCGACATCGGCTACTCCGGCGCGCTCGGCGTCAACCCCGTCCAGGACCGGCTGATGGCCGACCTGGAGGCGCATCGCGGGCTGATCCTGCGCGAGGTCCGCGAGCGGCGGCCGCTGCGCGAGATCTACGAGGACGTGGACCGGCTCATGGTCCGCCAGGGCTACGCCAACCGGCACCGCGCCTACCCCTTCGGCGTGATCGCCCACAAGGTCGACCAGGTCAAGCAGCGCCGCTGGTCACCGCACCTCTTCGGGTTCGGCACCCAGTCCCTCAAGGGCCTCGCGGCCGACGCCCTGCACGGCCACCGCGAGGGCTGGTCGCCCCTGTGGTCGCCGTACCGCTTCTCCGACCACCCGCCGCGGCCGGGCCTGTGGGCGGTCGAACCCCACCTCGGATTCCGGGGCACCGGCGCGAAGTTCGAGGAGATCCTGGTCGTCACCGACTCCTCGGACCCCGAACAGAGCGCCTTCTGGCTGGACGACGATCTGCCGCACGTGCGGCGCTGGGCGGAGGAGAAGTGACCTTGCTGCAAGGAGCGCGCGTGCGCCGGGTACGGACCGGCGGCATCGAGCTGTGCGTGGCCGAACTGGGAGACCCGCGGCAGCCGACCGTCGTCCTGGTGCACGGCTACCCGGACAGCAAGGAGGTCTGGTCCGAGGTCGCCACCCGCCTCGCCGACCGTTTCCACGTCGTCCTCTACGACGTCCGCGGCCACGGCCGCTCCACGGCGCCGAAGCCACTGCGCGGCGGATTCACCCTGGAGAAGCTCACGGACGACTTCCTGGCCGTCGCGGACGCCGTCAGCCCGGGCCGGCCGGTGCACCTGGTCGGGCACGACTGGGGTTCCGTGCAGGCCTGGGAGTTCGTCACCGTCGCACGCGCCGAGGGCCGGATCGCCTCCTTCACGTCGATGTCCGGCCCCTGTCTCGACCACTTCGGGCACTGGATCGACACCCGCGTGAAGCGCCCCACCCCGCGCCGGATCGGCCAGCTCCTCGGCCAGGGCGCCAAGTCCTGGTACGTGTACGCGCTGCACACCCCCGCCCTGCCCGAACTGGCCTGGCGCGGCCCCCTGGGCAAGGCCTGGCCACGCCTCCTGGAGCGCGCCGAGAAGGTCCCCGCCGACGGCTACCCGACCCCCTCGCTGCCCACCGACGCGGCCCACGGGGCCTGGCTGTACCGGGACAACATCCGCTCCCGGCTGCGCCGCCCGCGCTCCGACGCCTACGCACACGCGCCCGTGCAGCTCATCACGCCCCTGGGCGACGCCTTCCTCTCCGAGCGGCTCTACGACGGCCTGGACCAGTGGGTGCCCCAGCTGACCCGGCGCACCCTCCCCGCCAAGCACTGGATCCCCCGCTCCCGCCCCGACCAACTGGCCTCGTGGATCACCGAGTTCGTGACCTCCGTCGAGGGTGGCCGGACACCCGTGAAGGCGACCGGCAAGTACGCCGACCGGTTCGGCGGACAGCTCGTCCTCGTCACCGGCGCGGGCAGCGGCATCGGACGGGCCACCGCGTTCGCCTTCGCCGAGGCCGGCGCGCGCGTGGTGGCCGTCGACCGGGACGCCGAGGCCGCCGCCCGCACCGCCGAACTGTCCCGGCTCATCGGCGCCCCCGAGGCCTGGGCGGAGACCGTCGACGTCTCCGACGAAGCGGCCATGGAGAAACTCGCCGACAAGGTCGCCGCCGAGTACGGCGTGGTGGACGTCCTGGTCAACAACGCCGGGATCGGCCTCGGCGGCTCCTTCCTCGACACCAGCGTCGAGGACTGGAAGAACGTCCTCGACGTCAACCTGTGGGGCGTCATCCACGGCTGCCGGCTCTTCGGCCGGCAGATGGCCGACCGCGGACAGGGCGGCCACATTGTCAACATCGCCTCCGCGGCCGCCTTCCAGCCCTCCAGAGCACTGTCCGCCTACGGCACCTCCAAGGCGGCCGTCCTCATGCTCAGCGAGAGCCTGCGCGCCGAACTCGCGGGCCGGGGCATCGGCGTGAGCGCCATCTGCCCCGGCTTCGTCAACACCAACATCACCTCCACCGCGCGCTTCGCGGGCGTCGACGCCGACGAGGAGAAACGCCGCCAGAAACGCACGGCCCGCCTCTACGGACTGCGCAACTACCCACCGGAGAAGGTCGCCGACGCGATCCTGCGCGCCGTCGTGCGCAACCAGGCCGTCGTACCGGTCACCCCCGAGGCCCGCGGCGCGCACGCCCTCGCGCGCTTGGCGCCGAAAGCGCTCAGGGCGCTCGCCCGGCTGGAGCCGCCGCGGTGAGCCACGAGATCGCTCCGCGCCGGGTGTCCTTCGACTGGTCCCGCACACCCCTGCACTGGATCCCCGGCGAGCCCACCGCCACCCACGTCATCAACGTGCTGCACCTGCTGCTGCCCGCGGGGGAGCGCTGGTTCGTGAAGGTCTTCAAGGAAGGCCTGCCCCTGGTCCGCGACCCCGGGCTCCGCGCCGACGTCAAGGGGTTCATGGGCCAGGAGGCCACCCACAGCGTCCAGCACGCGCACGTACTGGACCACCTGGCCGCGCAGCGGCTCGACACCGCCGACTTCACCCGGCACGTCGACTTCCTCTTCGAGCGGCTCCTCGGCGAGCACCCGCCCCTCCACGCTCCCGTCCCCGCGCGTGAATGGCTGCGTTTCCGGCTCGCCGTCGTCGCCGCCATCGAACAGTTCACCGCCGTGCTCGGCGACTGGGTACTGGCCGCCGACGGCCTCGACCGGGCCGACGCCGACGAGGTCATGCTCGACCTGCTCCGCTGGCACGGCGCCGAGGAGGTCGAACACCGCGCGGTCGCCTTCGACATGTACCAGCACTGCGGCGGCACCGGCACCACCCGCTACGCCCGCCGGATCGCCGGCATGGCGGTGACCGCCCCGGTGATGCTGTACCTGTGGGTATGGGGCACGGCCTACCTGATGCGCCACGACCCCCAGCTCGCCGGGCAGCCCGGCTACTCCCTCAAGGAGCACGAAAAGGCCGTACGCAAAGGCCTGCTGCCGGCCTGGCGGGACCTCGGCGCGGCGATACCGCGGTACCTCCGGCGGTCCTACCACCCCTCGCGCGAAGGGTCGTTGAGCCGGGCCGTGGAGTACCTGAAGCGGTCACCGGCGGCGAGGGGGGCCGCGTGAGCGACACCGCCGCCTACCGCATCGAGGACCTCGCGCACCGCAGCGGCGCCACCGTCCGCACCATCCGCGCCTACCAGGACCGTGGCCTGCTCCCCCGCCCGGAGCGCCGCGGCCGCGCCAACATCTACACCGACACCCACCTCGCCCGGCTGCGACAGATCGCCGACCTCCTCGACCGCGGGTACGGCCTGGCCTCCATCAAGGAGCTCCTGGAGGCCTACGACTCCGGCCGGGGCCTGCGCGGGGTGCTCGGCCTGGTCGCCGAGGTCGACGGCCCGTGGACCGACGAGGAGGCCGGCCGGATCTCCCGCGCCGAGCTCGACGCGCGCTTCGGCGGCGTCCCCGACGAGGCCGCGGTCGCCGAGGCGGTGGAGCTCGGCGTCCTGGAACCGGTGCCCGGCGACGAGGACTCGTTCCTCGTGCCGAGCCCCCAAGAACTCGCGGTGGCCGTCGAGTTGCACGCCGCCGGGGTCCCGCTCTCCGCGATCTCGGGCCATCTGCGGGAGTTGAGGGGTCAGGTCGAGCACATCGCCGCCCGTTTCCTGGAGTTCACCACCGAGCATGTCTTCGCCCGCTACTTGCAGGATCCCCACGGTCCCACCGACGCCGAGGCGGCCGAAGCCGCCGCTCTCGTCCGACGGCTGCGGCCGCTCGCCCAGCAGACGGTGGACGCGGAACTCGCGCGCGCGATGCGGCTGTTGGCGGTACGACAGCTGCGGCAGCACCTGGGCTCCGGGGAAGGGGCCGGGGAGCGCTCTGCGTCACGTTCCGTGGCCGTGCCCGAGGAGACGATGCGGGCGGTGGAAGGGCTGGTTGGGGCGGAGAGGGCGGCGGAGTTCTTCGCGCTGGCGGCTGAACGGGAGGTGCGGGCAAGGGCGTTGGATGCGCTCACGTCAAATGAGGTGCCCCCAGTCGATCTTGACGAAGGGGGCTGACATGACAGGGAGTTGTCCACAGAAACGCCAAGTAGCCTGTGGATAACTACAGTTGGTTGTGGATCAAACATCCGGGTCAAAATCATTCGCGTGATTCACGTCTCTCCCAGCACCCTGATGCCATGGATGAAAGACGCACCGTGAAGGTGTCCAAGTACCTCTCGAAACACCTGCGGCACCAACCCGAGCGGATCGGGCTCACGCTCGACGAGGCCGGCTGGGTCGAGATCGACGCCCTGCTCGCCGCGACCGCCGCGCACAACTTCCGCATCACCCGGGAAGAGTTGGACCACGTCGTCGCCGCGAACGACAAGCAGCGCTTCGCCGTCGAGGGCACCCGCATCCGCGCCAGCCAGGGCCACAGCGTCGAGGTCGACCTCGGCCTCGCCCCGGCGACCCCGCCGCCGTACCTCTACCACGGCACCGTGGCCCGCAGCCTGGACGCGATCCGCGCCGAGGGGCTGCGCCCCATGAACCGGCACGACGTCCATCTGTCGCCCGACCGCGAGACCGCGACCCGGGTCGGGGCCCGCCGTGGCCGCCCCGTCGTGCTGTCCGTGGACGCCGCGGCCATGCACCGCGACGGCCATGTCTTCCAGGTCAGCGCCAACGGGGTCTGGCTGACCCGGGCCGTGCCGCCGCGCTATCTGCGGTTTCCCGCCTCGCACTGACCCCCTCCCCGGCATGATCAGTGGTATGGACCACTTGCCCACCACCGAGGCCGCCGTCACCGCGCTCCGCGCTCTCGCCGCCGAGTACCAGCTCGCGATCGAGGTGACCCACGACATCGGCGCCGACCAGACCTCACGCCGCAGCGCAGCGGGCGTCGGCGTCACCACCGACCCGGACGGCACCCTGCCCCACGAGGCCTACGTCGAACTCGGCGGCCGGCCCCGGGTGGAGGTGCGGCTGTTCCCCGACGACGACGCCCTGATCACCGTGGACGGAGTCGAGTGCCCCGACGTCGACCGCGACGACGTCCCCGCCTTCCTCCGCGCCCTCTACGACGGCCACGCCTGGGTGAAAGCGCGCCGCTTCCCGCCCAGCCACTTCCTGATGGTGCCGCTGCCGGGCGACCGCGTGCACAAGGAGTTCATCCCGGTGGGCCTCAGCCCCTGGCTCAGCGGCCGCACACAGTGACCGGGAGTCACGGTTTCACGTGAAACACTGCCGGGCGCATACGCTCGGTTCCATGAGTCTGCGCCTGAGCACCGTGATCCTCCCGTACCGCCGCTGGAACGAAGGGGGCCGCGAGGCATGGCAGCGCGCGGAGCAGCTCGGTTTCCACACCGGATACACCTATGACCACCTGTCGTGGCGCACCTTCCGTGACGGCCCCTGGTTCGGTGCCGTGCCGACCCTGACCGGCGCCGCTGGCGTCACCGACCGGCTGCGGCTGGGCACCCTGGTGACCTCGCCGAACTTCCGGCACCCCGTCACCCTCGCCAAGGAGCTGATCACCCTCGACGACATCTCCGGCGGCCGGGTCACCCTCGGGATCGGCGCGGGCGGTACCGGCTTCGACGCCACCGCGCTCGGCCAGGACCCATGGACCCCGCGCGAGCGCGCCGACCGGCTCGCCGAGTTCGTGCCGCTGCTGGACCGACTGCTCCGCGAGGACTCGGTGTCCTACGAGGGCGACTACTACTCGGCACACGAGGCCCGCAACATTCCCGGCTGCGTCCAGCGGCCCCGGCTGCCCTTCGCGGTGGCCGCCACCGGCCCGCGCGGCCTGAAGCTGGCCGCCCGCCACGGCCAGGCCTGGGTGACCACCGGCAACCCCAAGCTGTACGAGAACGGCACGCCCGAGCAGTCCCGCCAGGCCCTGCGCGGGCAGATCGACCGGCTCGGCGACGCCTGCGCGGCACTCGGCCGGGACACCAACGAGCTGGACAAGATCCTGCTCACCGGCTTCACCCCGGACCGCAACCGCCCGCTGGAGTCCCTCGACGCCTTCGTCGACTTCGCCGGCCGGCACCGGGAGCTGGGCTTCACGGAGATCGTGCTCCACTGGCCGATCCCCGACTCGGACTTCGCCGCCGACGAGAAGGTCTTCGAGCAGATCGCCATGGAGGCACCGGCACAGCTGGGCTGAGACAGCGGCACCGGGACGGGTGGGGCCGCCCACCCGTCGCCTATGTCGCACCCGTGCGGGCGCCCACGCGTCGTCTATGTCTCACCTGTGCGGGCGCCCGCACGGTCGTGCACGCATATGCGGGAGAATGAGCGGGTGACCTCAGCTACTCGACAGCCCGAGACCCCGGCCGCCGACATACCGCCGCGCCTGATCGCCACCGATCTCGACGGCACCCTGCTGCGCGACGACAAGTCGGTGTCGCCGCGCACGGTCGCGGCCCTCGCCGCCGCCGAGGAGGCCGGCATCGAGGTCTTCTTCGTCACCGGGCGCCCGGCCCGCTGGATGGACGTCGTCAGCGACCACGTCCACGGCCACGGACTCGCCATCTGCGGAAACGGCGCGGCGGTGGTCGACCTGCACGGCGGCCCCGGCGCCCACCGGTTCGTGAAGGTGCGCGAACTGGCCAGGGAGAACGCGCTGGACGCCGTACGCCTGCTGCGCGAGGCGGCGCCCGGCACGGTCTACGCGGTCGAGCAGACGTACGGCTTCCACCAGGAGCCGGACTACCCCAAGCTGCACATGGAGATCCCGGACCACCTCGCCCCGGCCGAGGAGCTGCTCGCCGAGGACGGTCCCGGTGCCGATGAGCCGGTGCTGAAGATCCTCGCCTACCACCCCTCCATCGACCCGGACGCCTTCCTCACCCTCTCCCGCCTCGCCATCGGCGACCGGGCCAACGTCACCCGCTCCAGCCCCAGCGCCCTGCTGGAGATCAGCGGCCCCGACGTCTCCAAGGCCAGCACCCTCGCCCTGTGCTGCGCCGAGCGCGGTATCTCGCACGAGGAAGTGGTCGCCTTCGGGGACATGCCCAACGACCTCGAGATGCTGACCTGGGCAGGACAGTCGTACGCGATGGGCAACGCCCACCCGGACGTGATCGCCGCGGCCTCGGGCCGGACCGTCGCCAACAACGACGACGGGGTGGCGGTCGTGATCGAGCGGATGCTGGAGCGGAGGTAGCCGCGGTCGTTCCACGGGAGCCGGCACGCGGCCCGGAGTCAGCCGAGCGGCACCCCGCGGGCCGCCAGCCACGGCACCGGGTCCACCGCCGAGCCCATCTCCGGCGTGACCCGCACCTCGAAGTGCAGGTGCGGGCCGGTCGAGTTGCCGCTCGTGCCCGACTGACCGATCCACTGCCCCGGGGCGACGCCGTCCCCCTGGTCGACGGTGACGGCGGCGAGGTGGGCGTACTGCGTGTAGTAGCCGCCGGGGTGCTCGATCACGACCTCGATGCCGAAGGCACCTCCGCAGGACACCTTCACCACCCGGCCCGCTCCCACCGCCCGCACCGGCGTCCCGATCGGCACCGCGAAGTCCTGGCCGGTGTGCCCGTTCGCCCAGCGTGAACCGCCGCTGCCGAACCCCGCCGACAGCTCGTACACCGCCACCGGCGTGACCCACGCACCCGCCTGCGCCTGCCGCGGTTGGTCCAGGCGTACGGCACCCCGGCAGGCGCCGGCCGCGACGGACACGTCGGCCAGCCCCTGGAGCCGCCACCGGGCCTCTTCGAGCTTCTGCTCGATGTCCTGCTTCAGCGCGGCGAGTTCGGCGCTGCGCTGCTCCAGCCTCTGCCGGACCGCCGTGGCCTTCGCCTCGTCCGCCGCGAGCCGGGCCTCGGCCCGACGGCTCTTGTCGACCGCGTTGTTGAGAGCCACCGTCGTCCGGGAGAAGACATGCTGACCGCGCATCAGCTCATCGAAGTCGTCCGCGAGGATGATCTGCGCGGTGAGCGGAAGACCACCGCCGTCGCGGTACTGGGACCGGGCGATCCGGCCGAGATCCTGGTGCAGGACGGCGATCTCCCGCCGCTCCCGGTCCAGGAGCTCCTCGAACCGCCGGGCCCGCGCCCGCTGCACCTCCGCCGCCTGGCGCCCGGCCTCGTACCGCCGGGTCGCCAGCGCCGCGTCCTCGTACAGCCGCGCCACCTGCGTGCTGACCTCCGTGTCACCGTCCGCACGGCGGCCCGCACCGTCGTCGGCCGCGTCCGTGGGCCGGGCCGCCCCCACGGCGAGCGCGCACAGCAACGCCGGAACGAGCAGCAGGCGGAGGCGAGGTGATCGCATGTCAGCGATCCTGTCCCGGCCTGCGGGCCGCGGTCCTGTTCAAGTCGTACGGCTGGGGGACACGCTGCTGCGGACGGGTCAGTGCCGGATGCTGATGCCCTCCGGGCCGCCTACCGCGCTCCGACCAGCAGCTCCGACTCCGCCTCCCGCTCGGCCATCCCCCGCAGCGGGCCCTCCACCGCGGCCAACTCCGCGTAGGAACCCCGCTGCACGATCCGCCCTGCATCGAGTACGACCACCTCGTCCACCGCTTCCAGCCCGGCCAGCCGGTGCGTGATGAGGAGCGTCGTACGGCCCTCGGTGGCGGCCAGCAGATCGGCGGTGAGGGCGTCCGCGGTGGGCAGGTCGAGATGCTCGGCCGGCTCGTCCAGGACGAGGACGGGGAAGTCGGCGAGCAGGGCCCGGGCCAGCGCGAGCCGCTGGCGCTGGCCGCCGGACAGCCAGGCACCGTGTTCGCCGACCAGGGTGTCGAGGCCGTCGGGCAGGCTCTCGGCCCAGTCGAGCAGCCGGGCCCGCCGCAGCGCGTCCCGCAGCTCGTCCTCGGTCGCGTCCCTCTTCGCGAGGAGCAGGTTCTCCCGCACCGAGCTGTCGAAGAGGTGCGCGTCCTGCGCGCACAGCCCCACCAGCCGCCGTACGTCGTCGCCGGACAGCCCGTAGGCGTCCACGCCGCCCAGGGTGTAGGTGCCGGCGTCTGCGTCCAGGAAGCGCAGCAGCACCTGCGCGAGCGTCGTCTTGCCGGAGCCGGACGCGCCGACCACGGCGATCCTCCGGCCCTCCGTCAGGGTGAGGTCGAGGCCGGTGAGGGCGTCCCGGTCCTGGCCCTCGTACCGGGCGGCGAGACCGTTGACGACCACCGGGAAGGGCGAGGCGGGCGCCTGCCGTCCGTGTTCCGGTTCCCGTACCGGCTCGGGCGCGTCCAGCACCTCGTACACGCGTTCCGCGCTCCTGCGCACCCGCTGGCGGTACTGCACCGCGAGCGGCAGCCCGAGAACCGCCTCGAAGGCGGCCAGCGGAGTGAGCACCACGACGGCCATCACGACCCCGCCCAGCCGTCCCGCCGCGACCGCCTGCGCGCCCACCGCAGCGGTGGCCGTGACGGTCAGGCCGCAGATCAGGGCGGTGAGTCCGGCCCCGAGGGCGGTGGCGGTGGCGGTCCGGGAGGCGATCCGGGTGAGGACTCCGTCGGCCCGCCGTGCCTCGGCGGTGCGGGCGGGCAGGGCGCCGGCGACGGTCAGCTCGGCGGTGCCGGTGAGCAGATCGGTCACGCGGGTCGACAGCTCCCCGCGGGCAGGGGCCAGCCTGCGCTCGGCGCGGTGGGCCACGGCACCCGTGAGGAGCGGGACACCGACACCGGCGGCCAGCAGACCCACGGCGAGTGCGGCACCAGCCTCGGGCAGCAGCCAGGCCGTGAAGCCCACGGAGGCCGCCGACACCAGGGCCGCGGCACCGGCGGGCAGCAGCCAGCGCAGCCAGTAGTCCTGCAACGCGTCCACGTCGGAGACGAGCCGCGAGAGCAGATCACCCCGGCGGGCCGTCCGCAGCCCGGCGGGCGCCAACCGCTCCAGCCGCCGGTACACGGCCACCCGGGTGTCGGCGAGCATCCGCAGCACGGCGTCGTGCGACACCAGCCGCTCCGCGTACCGGAACACGGCCCGGCCGATCCCGAAAGCCCGGGTCGCCGTCACGGCCACCATCAGATACAGCACGGGCGGCTGCTGCGAGGCCCGCGAGATCAGCCACCCCGAGGTGGCCATCAGCCCCACGGCACTGCCGAGAGCGAGGCTGCCGAGGAGCAGCGCGAGGGCGAGCCGACCGCGCCGGGGGCCGGACATGGCGCGGACCCGGGCGAGTACGGAGCCCTTCACGGTCAGTACTTCGCTCGCCTCGGAACCGCCGACGGCGGCGGCACCGGCCTCGACGACAGCCGCCTCGGGCGCTGTGCCGAGCGTGGCCCGCACGGGCACGTGAGCCGCCGGCTCCGTCAGCCGCACCACCCGGTCGGCCACCCCGAGCAACGCCGGGCGGTGCACCACCAGCAGGACGGTCCGGCCGGCCGCGAGCCGCCGTACCGCCGCGACGACCTCCGCCTCGGTGGCCCCGTCGAGCGCCGCCGTCGGTTCGTCGAGGAGCAGCACGGGCCGGTCCGCGAGGAACGCGCGGGCCAGCGCCAGCCGTTGCCGCTGTCCGGCGGAGAGCCCGGTCCCGTCCTCGCCGAGCACGGTGTCGGCCCCCAGGGGCAACGTGTCCACGAACTCCCGCGCCCCCGCGTCCGCCAACGCCTGCCGTACGGCCGTGTCGTCCGCGTCGGGACGGGCCAGCCGGACGTTCTCGGCGATCGTGCCGGCGAACAGCTGCGGCCGCTGCGGCACCCACGCGATACGTGACCGCCACTGCGCCACGTCGACCTCGGCGAGATCGGCTCCCCCGATCCGCACCCGCCCCTCGGTGGGCGGGACGAATCCCAGCAGGACGTTCAGCAGTGTCGACTTGCCCGCGCCGCTCGGCCCGACCAGGGCCACTGTCTCCCCGGGCGCGACCTCGAAGGACACGTCCGTGACGGCGTCCGCGACCCGCCCGGGGTAGCGGACGGTGACCTGCTCGAAGGCGAGCGCGCCCGCGGGGACGGGATCATTGCCCGACGCGGGAACCGGTGTCTCCAGGACCGCGAAGATCTCCTCGGCGGCGGCCAGGCCCTCGGCCGCCGCGTGGTACTGCGTGCCGACCTGGCGCAGGGGCAGATACGCCTCGGGAGCCAGGATGAGGATGACGAGACCGTCGTACAGCTGCATCTCGCCGTGGACGAGCCGCATGCCGATCGTCACGGCGACCAGGGCCACCGACAGGGTCGACAGCAACTCCAGGGCGAAGGAGGAGATGAAGGCGATCCGCAGGGTCCGCATGGTCGCCTGCCGGTACTCGCCGGTGATGCGCCGGATCGACTCGGCCTGCGCCTTGGCCCGGCCGAACACCTTGAGGGTCGGCAGTCCCGCGACCACGTCCAGGAAGTGCCCCGACAGCCGGGACAGCAGCTGCCACTGACGGTCCATCCGGGACTGGGTGGCCCAGCCGATCAGCACCATGAAGACGGGGATGAGGGGCAGGGTCCCGACGATGATGGCCGCCGACACCCAGTCCTCGGTCACGATCCGCGCCAGCACCGCCACCGGGACGACCACCGCGAGCCCCAGCTGCGGGAGATAGCGCGAGAAGTAGTCGTCGAGGGCGTCGACTCCCCTGGTGGCGAGGGCGACCAGCGATCCGGTCCGCTGCCCGCTCAGCCACCCGGGGCCGAGCGCGGTGGCCCGCTCCAGCAAGCGCCCCCGCAGCTCGGACTTCACCGCGGCGCTCGCCCGGTGGGCGGCGAGTTCGGTGAGCCAGGAGACGAGCCCGCGGCCCACGGCGACGGCCACCAACAGCAGCAGGGGAGTGCGGAGTCCGGAGACGGACAGACCGTGCTGGAACGCGCCGACCACGATCTCGGCGATGAGCATCGCCTGGGCGATGACCAGCAGGGCTCCGAGGCCGCCCAGGCCGACCACGGCCACCAGGAAGAGGCGGGTGGCCCGGGCGTAGCGGAGCAGACGTGGATCGATTGGTTTCACGTGAAACACACCTCAGTGCGCGATGTCGGCGGCGATGTGCTGTGTACCGATGCGCTTGCGGAAGACCCAGTAGGTCCAGCCCTGGTAGAGCATGACCACGGGCGTGGCGATCACCGCCAGCCAGGTCATGATCTTCAGGGTGTACGGGCTCGACGAGGCGTTGGTGACCGTCAGGCTCCAGTCCGCGTTGAGCGAGGACGGCATGACGTTCGGGAAGAGCGTCAGGAAGAGCATCGCCACGGCGGCCACGATGGTGACTCCGGACAGCGCGAACGACCAGCCCTCACGCCCGGCCTGGTTGGCCACCAGAGCCGCGACCAGGGCGCCCACGGCGATCACCATGGCGACCAGGCTCTTGCCGTCGCCGCTGTCGACCTGGGTCCACAGCAGGAAGATCAGTGCCAGCGCGGCCGTGACGAGACCGACCTTGAGGGCCAGCTTCCGCGCCCGCTCCCGGATCTCGCCGACGGTCTTGAGGGCCGTGAACACCGTGCCGTGGAAGGTGAACAGGGTGAGCGTCACCAGTCCGCCGAGGAGGGCGTACGGGTTGAGCAGGTCCCAGAGACCGCCGACGTACTCGAAGTTCCGGTCGATCTTCACTCCGTGCGCGATGTTGCCGAAGGCGACGCCCCACAGGAACGCGGGGATGAGCGAGGTCCAGAAGATCGCCGTCTCCCAGTTGCGCTGCCAGTTCTCCTCGGGCCGCTTGGCGCGGTACTCGAAGGCGACACCGCGCACGATCAGGCAGACCAGGATGACCAGGAGCGGCAGGTAGAAGCCGGAGAAGAGCGTGGCGTACCACTCGGGGAAGGCGGCGAAGGTCGCGCCGCCCGCCGTGAGCAGCCACACCTCGTTGCCGTCCCAGACGGGACCGATGGTGTTGATCAGGACGCGCTTCTCGACCCGGTCGCGGGCGAGGAGCTTGGTGAGGACGCCGACCCCGAAGTCGAAGCCCTCCAGGAAGAAGTAGCCGGTCCACAGGACGGCGATGAGCACGAACCAGACGTCGTGAAGTTCCATGACTTGAGCTCCCTTGGCCTAGCAGCGAGGCCTAGTACGAGAAGGCCATCGGCTTGTCGGCGTCACGCGCTTCGCCGCCGATCTTCGTGGGCGGGTTGAGGTCGGCCTCGGTGAGCTCGGGCGGGCCCGCCTTGATGTACTTCGCGAGCAGCTTGACCTCGACGACCGCGAGGATCGCGTACAGCGTGGTGAAGGTGATCATCGAGATGAGGACCTCGGCCTGCGAGACGCCGGGGGAGACCGCGTGCCGGGTCTGCAGGACGCCGTAGACGACCCACGGCTGGCGGCCCATCTCGGTGAAGATCCAGCCCCAGGAGTTGGCGATCAGCGGGAAGCCCAGGGTCCAGATCGCCACCAGCCAGTAGAGCCGGCCGAGCTTGGGGCTGAGGGCCTTGTTCCTGAAGAGGACCAGGTTCGGCACCTCGTCCTCGCCGACCCGCAGGTGCTGCGGGAGCAGGAACTTCTTGCGGGTCAGCCAGAGTCCGGCGATGCCGATGGCGAAGGACGCCATCCCGAAGCCGATCATCCAGCGGAACGCCCAGAAGGCGACGGGGATGTTGGGCCGGTAGTCGCCGGGACCGTACTTCTCCTGCTCGGCCTTGTTGGTGTCGTTGATGCCGGGCACGTACGAGCTGAAGTCGTCGTCGGCGAGGAAGGACAGCACGCCGGGGACGGACAGCTCGACGGTGTTGTGGCCCTTGCTGACATCGCCGTAGGCGAAGATCGAGAAGGGGGCCGAGTTCTGGCCGTCCCACAGGGCTTCTGCGGCGGCCATCTTCATCGGCTGCTGCTTGAACATGACCTTGCCGAGGGTGTCGCCGCTGATCGCGGTGAGCATGCCGGCGACGACCACAGTGATCAGGCCGAGCCGCAGCGAGGTCTTCATCACGGTGATGTGCTTCTTGCGGAACAGGTGGAAGGCCGCGATGCCCACCATGAACGCGCCGCCGGTGAGGAAGGACGCGCTGAGCGTGTGGAAGGCCTGGGCCAGCGCCGTGTTCTGGGTCAGCACCAGCCAGAAGTCGGTGAGCTCAGCCCGGCCCTTCGCCTCGTTGATCCGGTAGCCGACCGGGTGCTGCATCCACGAGTTGGCCGCGAGGATGAAGTACGCCGACAGGATCGTGCCGATCGAGACCATCCAGATGCAGGCCAGGTGGATCTTCTTGGGCAGCTTGTCCCAGCCGAAGATCCACAGGCCGATGAAGGTGGACTCGAAGAAGAAGGCGATCAGGGCCTCGAAGGCGAGCGGGGCGCCGAAGACGTCACCGACGAAGCGCGAGTAGTCGGACCAGTTCATGCCGAACTGGAACTCCTGCACGATGCCGGTGACCACGCCCATCGCGATGTTGATCAGGAACAGCTTGCCCCAGAACTTGGTCGCCCTGAGGTACTTCTCCTTCTCCGTACGCACCCAGGCGGTCTGCAGCCCGGCCGTCAGGGCGGCGAGCGAGATCGTCAGCGGGACGAAGAGGAAGTGGTAGACGGTGGTGATGCCGAACTGCCATCGCGCCAGGGTCTCCGGCGCCAGAGCCAGGTCCACGGCCGCTCCTTACTACGCGCTTGTGAAAGCGTTCACATTCACAAGCTAGTATGCCGCACCTCTTTTCGACAGTCGAAGGGGGGTCCCGATTACCACCGGAACCCCCCTGTGATCCTGACCCTGACCAGCGCGAACGGGCGCCGGTGTGAGCTAGAGCTCCTTTCGGAAGCCCTCCGCCACCTTCAGGAAGATGTCGTTCGCCTCGGTCTCCCCGACCGTCACCCGCACACCTTCGCCCGGGAACGGCCGTACGACCACCCCGTGCTGCTCGCAGGCCGCCGCGAAGTCGACCGTGCGCTCCCCCAGCCTCAGCCACACGAAGTTCGCCTGGGTCTCGGGCACCGTCCAGCCCTGGGCGCGCAGGCCCTCCATCACGCGCTTGCGCTCGCAGACCAGCGAGCCGACCCGGCCAAGCAGTTCGTCCTCGGCCCGCAGCGAGGCGATCGCCGCCTCCTGTGCGACCTGGCTGACGCCGAAGGGCACCGCCGTCTTGCGCAGCGCCGCCGCCACCGGCTCATGGGCGATCGCGAAGCCCACCCGCAGGCCCGCGAGACCGTACGCCTTGGAGAAGGTGCGCAGCACACAGACGTTCGGCCGGGTGCGGTACAGCTCCACGCCGTCCGGGACCTCGGGGTCGCGGATGAACTCGCGGTAGGCCTCGTCGAGGACCACCAGGACATCGCTGGGCACCCGGTCGAGGAACCGTTCCAGCTCGGCCCGCTTCACGACCGTGCCCGTCGGGTTGTTGGGGTTGCAGACGAAGATCAGCCGGGTCCGGTCGGTGATCGCGTCGGCCATCGCGTCCAGGTCGTGCACATCGCCGTCGGTCAGCGGCACCTTCACCGAGGTGGCACCACTGATCTGCGTGATGATCGGGTACGCCTCGAAGGACCGCCAGGCGTAGATCACCTCGTCGCCGGGTCCCGAGGTCGCCTGGATCAGCTGCTGGGCGACGCCGACCGAGCCGGTGCCGGTGGCGAGGTGGGAGAGCGGGACGCCGAAGCGGTCGGACAGCTCGTTCATCAGGGCCGTGCAGGCCATGTCCGGGTAGCGGTTGAACGAGGAGACCGCTGCCGTCACGGTCTCCAGCACACCTGGCAGCGGCGGATAGGGGTTCTCGTTGGAGGACAGCTTGTAGGCCACCGGACCGTCGGCCGCGGCGGGCTTGCCCGGCTTGTAGGTGGGGATACCCTCCAGCTCGGCGCGCAGCTTGGGGCTCGTCTCGCTCACCGCAGTCCTCCTCGTGACCAGCGACTCGATGGCGGCCGACTCCGTCAGCGGCCTCCAATACTGCTCACCTTATGAGGATTGGGCGCCGCTGCGTACAGGTGAGCGTCGCCGCGTGGAAGTGAGAGCCGCCGAGCAGAGGTGGGGGGGCTCGACCTCATCAGTCCCACTGGCATCAGGGGCATCACCATACGAAGCCAGACGAATCGGGGGGCGCGGTCACATATATCTATGCGCCGGTGGCTCACGCCCTGGCGCGCGTCACCCGTGAAGGTGAGTTGAGACCTCTTCGAAACATCGGGGACTTGGCAGGCCCATGCGTGCCGACAAGTTACGTAGTGCCATTGGATCGTTTAACTGACTTTGTTTCACAGGCAGTTGACGGTTGATGACCTTGCAGAAACGTGCCTGTCAACGCGTGCATATGCGTCCGCCCTACCCCACCGCATGAGCCCTACTATCGGCTCGCCATGACAGCAGCAGGGAAGCACCAGGTGAGCCGCGCGGAAACCTCACGTCGAGGCAGCCGGCCGGGTCGGGCGGGCATCAGAGACGTGGCCGCCGCCGCCGGAGTCTCCATCACGACCGTCTCGGACGCCCTGAACGGCAAGGGCAGGCTCCCGGACGCCACCCGCCGCCATGTCAGGGAGGTCGCCGACCGGCTGGGCTACCGGCCCTCCGCCGCGGCCAGAACCCTCCGTACCGGCAAGTCGGGACTCATCGGCCTGACCGTGACGACGTACGGGGATGAACCTTTCACCTTCACGGAGTTCGCGTACTTCGCGGAGATGGCGCGGGCCGCCACCTCCGCCGCGCTCGCCCGCGGCTACGCCCTCGTCATCCTGCCCGCGACCTCGCGGCACGACGTGTGGTCGAACGTCGCCCTGGACGGCACCGTGGTCATCGACCCGTCCGACCAGGACCCGGTCGTCAGCGAACTGGTCCGGCAGGGGCTGCCGGTGGTCTCCGACGGCCGCCCGGCCGGCGCGCTGCCGGTCACCGCGTGGGTCGACAACGACCACGAGGCCGCCGTACTCGGGATCCTCGACCACCTGGCCGACGCCGGCGCCCGCCGCATCGGCCTGCTGACCGGTACGACGACCGACACCTACACCCATCTGTCGACCACCGCGTATCTGCACTGGTGCGAGCGGGTGGGCCAGGATCCGGTCTACGAGGCCTACCCGGCGCACGATCCGTGCGCGGGCGCCGTCGCCGCCGACCGGCTGCTCGCCCGGCCCGACCGCCCCGACGCCGTCTACGGCCTGTTCGACCCGAACGGCACCGACCTGCTCGCCGCGGCCCGCCGCTACGGGCTGCGCGTCCCGGACGACCTGCTGATCGTCTGCTGCTCCGAGTCCACGGTGTACGCCAGCACCGAGCCGCCGGTCACCACGCTCTCCCTCAAGCCGCGCCGCATCGGCACGGCCGTGGTCCAGCTGCTCATCGACGCCATCGAGGGAGTCGAGTCGGACCAGCCGGTCGAGCAGGTGATACCGACCGAACTGATCGTGCGCACCTCGTCCCAGCGACGCGCACCGCGCACGACGGTCAGCCCGCCGCGGTCGCCTGAGAAGGGGTAGGGCGGGGGAGCCGAGGGGATCGGGCTGGGCGCTGCGACGCGGGAAGGTTCGCGTCGGTGGCCCGGCGTCCGGTGCACTCGTGGTCTCGACTGTGCTGCGCGAGGTCGGGCGGGGGACGAAGCCCGGCGCAATCGGGGCGAATGCCACGGTGAACAGGAGTCTTGCTCCGATTCACCACCCCTGGGTCATCACATGGCGCGATCCGCATTCCTATGATGGGCCCACGACACCGCGGGGCCGCTGCGACCAGGCAGTCCGAAGCGGTGCAGATGCGGCGCGATGGTGGAGGGGTCTGATGACTCAGGGGGCCGGTCAGGGACCCGAGGTGGAGCGCGGTGCGGTGCTGCGCGACTTCCGGGTGCCCGCGTACGTCAACGAGACCGGTCCGTACGGCCACAGCAGCGACGTCGTCCCTGCCCACGAGGAGGCCTACCCGGAGGGGTACACCCCCACCGAGCAGGACCTGCCCGTGATCCAGCACGCCGACGGGCTCCAGGCCGCCGCCGAACACGAGGGGCTCGCGGCGGACGGCCCGGGTCCGCTGTTCGTCGTCGGCGACGTCCACGGCTACCTCGACGAACTGATGGCCGCACTCCAGGAGAAGGGCCTCGTCGACGCGGCCGGCAACTGGTGCGCCGGTACCGCCCGGCTGTGGTTCCTCGGCGACTTCACCGACCGCGGCCCCGACGGCATCGGCGTCATCGACCTCGTGATGCGGCTGTCCGCGGAGGCCGCCGCGGCCGGCGGCTACTGCAAGGCCCTCATGGGCAACCACGAGCTGCTGCTCCTCGGCGCCAAGCGGTTCGGCGACACCCCCGTCAACTCCGGCGCGGGCACCGCCACCTTCCAGGCCGCCTGGCTGCTCAACGGCGGCCAGAAGACCGACATGGACCGCCTCCAGGACCACCACCTCCAGTGGATGTCCCGCCTCGACGCGGTCGAGGAGGTCGACGGCCATCTGCTCGTCCACTCCGACACCACCGCCTACCTCGACTACGGCGACTCGATCGAGGCGGTCAACGACACCGTCCGCGAGACGATCACCCGCAACGACGCGGACGAGGTGTGGGACCTGTTCCGCAAGTTCACCAAGCGCTTCTCCTTCCGCGACGAGGGCGGCGCCGACCATGTGCGCTCGCTGCTCGACACGTACGGCGGCGTCCGCATCGTCCACGGCCACAGCCCGATCCCCTATCTGCTCGGCGAAGTGGGCTCCGAGGACGGCGAGGACGATTCCGGTCCGGTGGTCGAGGGACCGCACGTCTACGCCGACGGGCTGGCCATCGCGATGGACGGCGGGGTGACCATGGCCGGAAAACTGCTGGTCCAGCAACTTCCCCTGGATATCTGACGGTTCACGGGGCAGACGTCCCCGCATGCTGAACTGACCGGAGACCGCGCAGGCCAGCGGCCAATTTCTGGAAACCCCCTGTCACCCTGTGCCGTCGCCGCTCTACCATCTGGTTATCCGTAGCAGGCTCCCCTCCGTTTCTGCCCGACGGCTCGTTGGCATGCGAGCCCCAAGCCCTACGGAGCATCGGGGGATGCACATGAACAGCGTTCCGCAGCACCTGCACAGCGAGGACCGCCAGGAGTACGAGCGGATCCTCGATGAGGCGCTGCGCTCCGCACCACACCGTCCCGAACTGGCCGCTGTCGGACAGCGGCTGAATCCCGAACAGCTGCGCACCATGGCGCTCAACGCCACCGCGATCATCACGGCGGCCGCGGCGACCGAGTACCAGCACTACGTGAAGGTCCGCGAGGAACAGCGCCGTCCGGCGCCGTCCACCCTGTCGTCCGTGCACGAACCCGGTCCCGCCGACTCGGGCACGGGTGCGATGGGGCTCGCCACCACCATGGGAGAGGTCGCCGAGACCGCCGGTGCGGGCGCCGTCGCCGTCGCCGCCGTTCTGACGCCTGTCCTCGCCGGGATCGCCGCGGCGATCTTCCTGCTCGTGGGCTACATCCTCCAGATGCTCAGCCCACCGCCGGCGTTCGCCCACGCCATGATCACCATCGGATGGGTGTTCGGCGCCCTGACCGCGGCCGCGATCCTGGTCGCCGCGGGCGGCCTGCTGCTCACCGCCCTGCGCAACCGCCCCTCGCCGGACACGGCGTACGGCGAACTCAGCGGGGAGGTGGCCCGGGCCAAGGACGCCTGGCGCGAAGCCCTGCTGGAACGCGGGATCCTCCCCTTCCTCAGGGAGGCCCTGGCGGATCCCGGCACCGCCGCACTGCACCACACGGCACCGCCGGCCCCGACCAGCCGCATGCCCAGCCTGGGCTACGACCGCCCGGGCTTCAGCAGCCCTGACGACGGAGCCTCCGGTGCCCGCCCGAGCTTCACCAGCCCGGACTACACCAGCCCGGACTTCGGGGGGCCGGAACACCAGCCGGAGTGACGCGTCCGGCTGAGCCCCTCGGCTTGCGTTCCCGTACGGGGAGCGCAAGCCGGATGTGGGACGGGGCGAGACTGCTCAGTGGGTGGAGCGTGGGTTCTCAGTGGGCGGGTCGCAGAATGCGCGGGTCGGGAAGACAGCCGGAGCTGATCACCACGGAGACCAGCTTCCCGGACTCCGAGCGACCGCAGCGCCGTCCGTGGCGAACCCGAAGGACTCGTCGTCCCGCAGCACCCTGACGTCATCCCCCTCCTCGAGCGCCAGCTCCCAGGCGGCCGCCGGTTCGGCGTCCGGCAGCAGCCGTATCGCCACCTCCGCCACCAGATCCTGGTGCTCCCCCGAACCCGCATCGGGGAAGCACCGCAGGCCCGGTCAGTCGGCGAGCGGTAGGTACACCCGGTTCCCGCTGGCCGCGAACTCCTTCGACTTCTGCAGCATTCCCTCCGCGACCTCCTCGGGTGACGCCCCTTCGGCCGCCGCGCCCCCGAACCGCTCCGTGATGCTCTGGCTGATCTTCATCGAGCAGAACTTCGGCCCGCACATGGAACAGAAGTGGGCCGTCTTGGCCGGCTCAGCGGGGAGGGTCTCGTCGTGGAACTCGCGGGCCGTGTCCGGGTCCAGGGCGAGGTTGAACTGGTCCTCCCAGCGGAACTCGAAGCGGGCGTCGGACAGGGCGTCGTCCCAGTCCTGTGCTCCGGGGTGGCCCTTGGCGAGGTCCGCCGCGTGGGCGGCGATCTTGTAGGTGATGACACCGGTCTTGACGTCGTCCCGGTTGGGCAGCCCCAGGTGCTCCTTGGGCGTGACGTAGCAGAGCATCGCGGTGCCCCACCAGGCGATCATCGCGGCACCGATGCCGGAGGTGATGTGGTCGTAGGCCGGAGCGACGTCGGTGGTCAGCGGGCCGAGCGTATAGAACGGAGCTTCATCGCAGATCTCCTGCTGAAGGTCGATGTTCTCCTTGATCTTGTGCATCGGGACATGTCCCGGGCCCTCGATCATGGTCTGTACGTTGAAACGCTTGGCGACCGTGTTGAGTTCCCCGAGCGTGCGCAACTCCGCGAACTGCGCCTCGTCGTTGGCGTCGGCGATCGACCCGGGCCGCAGGCCGTCGCCGAGCGAGTACGTGACGTCGTAGGCGGCGAGGATCTCGCACAGTTCCTCGAAGTTCTCGTAGAGGAACGACTCCTTGTGGTGCGCGAGGCACCAGGCCGCCATGATCGAGCCGCCGCGCGAGACGATCCCGGTCTTGCGGTTCGCCGTCAGCGGTACGTACGGCAGGCGCACGCCCGCGTGGACCGTCATGTAGTCCACGCCCTGCTCGGCCTGCTCGATGACCGTGTCCTTGTAGATCTCCCAGGTCAGCTCCTCGGCCCGGCCGTCGACCTTCTCCAGCGCCTGGTAGAGCGGCACCGTGCCGATGGGAACGGGGGAGTTGCGCAGCACCCACTCGCGGGTGGTGTGGATGTTGCGGCCGGTGGACAGGTCCATGACCGTGTCGGCGCCCCAACGGGTCGCCCAGGTCATCTTCTCTACCTCCTCCTCGATGGAGGAGGTCACCGCGGAGTTGCCGATGTTGGCGTTGACCTTCACCAGGAACCGCTTACCGATGATCATCGGCTCGATCTCCGGGTGATTGACGTTCGCGGGCAGCACCGCACGCCCCGCCGCGATCTCCTCACGGACCACCTCGGGTTCGACGTTCTCCCGGATGGCCACGTACTCCATCTCCGGGGTGATCTCCCCCCGGCGCGCGTACGCGAGTTGGGTGACCGCGCTGCCGTCGCGGCTACGACGGGGAAGGCGAGGCCGGCCCGGGAACACCGCGTCGAGGTTGCGCAGGTTGCCACCGCGCGGAGAGGTGTGCTTGATCCCGTCGTCCTCGGGGCGGACGGGACGTCCCGCGTACTCCTCGGTGTCGCCGCGGCCGACGATCCAGTTCTCCCTGAGCGGGGGGAGCCCTCGGCGGACGTCGGTCTCGGCGAGCGGATCGGTGTACGGGCCCGAGGTGTCGTAGAGCGTGACCGACTGCCCGTTGGTGAGGTGCACCTGGCGGACCGGCACGCGCAGGTCGGGGCGCGAGCCCTCGACGTACGCCTTGTGCCAGCCGATGGACTTCCCGGCCTCCGTGGGGTGTTGCGTGGGGTTTTCCCCCTGAATGGACTGTTCGTCCTGGCTGGAGGCAGGCGTGCGTGCGTCCTTGATGGTCATGAGACCTACTCCCTACGCCGGCATTACCCGGTAACAGGTTCGGCGGTCGACGCAGCGGCTTCCGTCTGCCGACGTTTCGTGGGGAACGTCACTCTCGTGTGATGACGTTCCACGTGAAACATCGCTGGGACGGAGGTCAGCGCCCTCTCAGCCCGGTGCTCCGAGCTCCCGCGTGTACAAAGGTGCCACCACGCTAGCGTCAATTCGGGCGCGGTGAACAGGGGGCCCCATTCGTTCTTGCGATGATCGGTCGGTGACCACGACGCATCAGCCCCCGTACCCGCCTCCCGAGCCTCCGCGCCGCCCGGGCTCCGGAAACGGCCCCGCAGGCGGCAACGGGCGTGCGGGCGAGCCCGATTCCGGGGGCTGGGACGCTTTCGGGCACGGTCGCCCACCGGGACCCGGCCCCGGCCCCGGACGGGAACAGGGGTCGGGACAGGTGCCCGGGCCCTGGCAGGAGCAGGGGCCTGGGCGGGAGCAGGGGCCTCGGCGAGAGCAGGGGCCTGGGCGGGAGCAGGGGCCTGGGCGGGGACCTGGCGCGTCGCGGGAGCAAGGGCCCAGGCCGGAGCAGGTTTCCGGGCAGGGGCGCCTGTCCGGGCAGGAGCAGGGGCCGGGGCATGGTCAGGGGTACCCGCACGCGTACGGAGCGGGAGCCGGTGGTCAAGGGCCCGGGGCCGGGTATGGCTCCGCCCCTCAGCGGGAGTCCTTCGGTGGTGGTTCCGGTCATGACGACGGCCCTGGCCCTGGCCCTGGCCAGGGCCAGGGCCAGGGTCCGCGTGACGGGCACGGGCACGGTCCCCATGGCGGGCATGGCCAAGGGCACGGATCCGGCGACGGCCCCGATCTCGGAGGCAGTGGCGGCGGTAGCGGTGGCGGTGGTCACTCGCACGGCCACAGTCACAGCCACGGCCCGGCGACTCCCGTCTCCAAGCATCTGCGGAAGGTCATCGCGGCGATCCTGATCCCCTTCGCCGGGGCCGTCGTCATCGGGCTCGCCGTGCTCTGGCCCGGGGGCGCGCCGGCGCACGAACGCACCGGGGTCGGTTTCGACCGGCAGACCCAGCAGGCCACGGTCACCAAGGTCGTGAGCGTCAGCTGCAAGTCGGTGAACGCCGGAGGGGAGACCCCGACCGGGGACACCTCGACCGCCGAGGGCTCCTCGGCCCAGCAGCAGGCGAACGGCACCTGCAAGAAGGCGACGATCCGGGTCGACACCGGCGACGACAAGGGCCGCACCTTCACGGAGATCGTCCAGCCGGACCAGTCACGACAGCTGCACGAGGGCGAGAAGGTCGTGGTCGCGTACGAGCCCTCGGCGCCCAGGGACCTCCAGTACTCGGTCACCGACGTCAACCGCAGGTTCCCGATGGGGCTGCTCGCCGGCATCTTCGCACTGGCCGTCGTGATCGTCGGGCGGCTGCGCGGAGTCATGGCCCTGGTCGCGCTGGCCGTCAGCTTCCTGCTGCTGAACTTCTTCGTCCTGCCCGCGATCCTGCAGGGCTCGAACCCCCTGCTCGTGGCGGTGGTCGGGTCCAGCGCCATCATGCTGATCGCCCTCTACATGTGCCACGGCCTGTCGGCCCGTACCTCCGTGGCCGTACTGGGCACGCTGATCTCCCTGCTCCTGATCGGTGTCCTGGGCTCGCAGTTCATCGGATGGGCCGCGCTGACGGGCAACACGGACGACAACACCGGCCTGATCCACGGGCTGTATCCGTCGATCGACATGAGCGGTCTGCTGCTCGCCGGCGTCATCATCGGCTCGCTCGGTGTCCTCGACGACGTGACGGTCACACAGACGTCAGCGGTGTGGGAGCTGCACGAGGCCAACCCGACCATGGGCTGGCGGGGGCTGTACCGCGCCGGTATCCGTATCGGCCGCGACCACATCGCCTCCGTCGTCAACACGCTTGTGCTCGCCTACGCGGGCGCCGCGCTGCCCCTGCTGCTGCTCTTCTCGATCGCCCAGTCCAGCGTGGGCACGGTCGCCAACAGCGAATTGGTGGCGGAGGAGATCGTGCGCACCCTGGTCGGCTCGATCGGCCTGGTCGCCTCGGTACCGGTCACCACGGCCCTCGCGGCCCTGGTGGTCTCGGCCGACCGGCCGGGGACGGAGCCGGTGGCGGCGGGGGCAGAAGGACCTGCGGCCGCGTCAGCGACACCGGCGACAAGCGTGAGCGCGGGAACGGCCGACACCCGGCCGACCCCGGCCCGGGGCGGAAAGGGCCGCCGCCGCAGGCGCTGACACGTCCTCCCGACCAGATACAGCGTGCTGAGCCGGGGCTCCCGGGTCCCGTCAGCGGGCGTGCCGCTTCACGCCGTACCGCCGCAACGTCGGCGTACTCGCCGACGGCACGCCTCCTCGCCCAGGGCACGCACCTGGTCATCGGCGGCCCACGCGGCAGTGACACGGCGCCCGAGGCGTACGGCGGCCCCAACTCACCGGCCACCGCCCTCGGCAGAAGCGTTCCTTCGCCCTCCCACCCGAAGACGAAGCGTTCCGCCACCTCACCACCGCCGCGCGTCAGCCCGCGCTCTGCTCCTCCGCCAGGATCCGGTCCAGCGCCTCGTCGAGATGCGCGTCGAAGTCGGCCATCGCGGTCTCCTGCCCCAGCGGCACCAACTTGTCGGTGCGGTCGAGGAAGGCGATGACCGGCGCCGTCGACGAGCGGAACAACGCCTGGTCGCCACCCACCTGAAGCCTGATCAGCACATCGCCCAGCAGGTCGGGACCGGCGGGCGAGACCCGTACGTCACCCTCCCCGCAGGGCCGCCCCACTCCGTCGATCAGCAGCTCGCGCCCGAAAGCCCAGGTCACCGGGGCGTCACCCGGCAAATGGAAGGTCAGCCGGACGGCATAGGGATCATCCGTCTCGTAGCGCAGCTCCACCGGGATGCGGAAGGAGAGCTCCTCCGACACCAGAAAGCTCATCATGACCTCTGCCTGTACGGACTCGCGCATCGCCTACCCCGTCATCTGCCTTCGTATGGCCGGGAATGATCCCTCTGACACTGGTGGAATCTTGCTGAACGTGCACGACAGATCACAAGGAGTGAGTTTTCAGATACTGATAGAGATGGCGAGCGACCCCATCAAGCGGCCGATTTCTTCTTGCAATTGCTGGGTGGCGACCAGCAACCGGTCGGCCTGATGGGCGGGCAGGGAGATGGCCATCGTTGCCGCAGCGTTACCCAACGTGATCGGAATCGCCGCGCACATCGTCCCCAGCGCGTACTCCTGACGTTCGATCACCGGCTCCATCCGCCCGGTCCGTTCGAGCCGTCGCAGCAGGCTGTGGTGGTCGCGCACGGTGTACGGGGTGATGGACCGGACGGGATAGCGGTCGAGGTGGTCCCGTCGGGCCTCCTCGTCGAGCTGGGCCAGCAGGCACTGCCCGATGGCGTGCGCGTGCCCGGTCTCGCGGAAGTCGGCCCATTCCTCGACCGCCGGATTGCCCGGGGTGTCGGAGACGCAGAGAACCTCGATCTCGCCGTCCCGGTACTGCGCGTAGTAGACCGGCACTCCGATCAGATCGCGCCAGTGCGCGAGTGCCTCGACGACGGTGCTGCGACGTTTCTGCTGGGCACCGCTGCTGCTCAGCCGCTCGGCCGCCTCGCCCAGGAAGAACAGGCCCTTGTCGCGGCGCAGATAGCCCTCGTGCACGAGGGTGCGCAACAGGTGGTACGCCGTGGGGAGCGCCAGTCCGGTCTCGCGGGCGAGCTGTTTGGCGGGGGCCCCGTGTTCGTGCTCCGCGACGGATTCGAGCAGACGCATCGCCCGCTGGACCGACCCGATGAGGGTCGCGGAGTGGGCCTGTTCGGCCTGCTCGGCGGGGGGCGCGGCGCGCCGCTGTACGGGAGCTGACGGCCGTACAGAAGTGGACGGCCGTACCGGAGCCGCCGGATGGGCCGGGGCGGTCGGCGGGGCCGGGGCGGTCGGCCGTACCGGAACCGTTGTCGGCCGGTCGTCGAACTGGGCGGGTGAGGTGGCGACCTGTGCGGGTGCGGTGTCAACCGTGGCCAAGGGGCACTCCCGGAGCGCGAGGGGGCAGCCCGTGCGGGGGAACACGGGAGGGGGTGTACGCCGCTCGCGGGGGTCGTCCCCGCGTCGAATTCCGGACTTTAACGGTCCGCCACCGCACGTATACGGCCCGCCCGGGAAACTTCCCTCGCCCGAGGGAACAGGCGATTCCCGTTACCGCTCGCCCCGCCCGCTCCGGACCCTCACCAGTCGCTGCGCGACGAGGAGCTCGACATGAACTTCCGTACGACGTAGACCAGTCCGCCGACCAGGGCCACGAAGACCAGGAGCTTGAAGAGCAGGCCGATGACGAAGCCGACGACCGTGGCTATCAGGCCGCCGAACACGACCAGGGCGATGACCGGCACCGCGATCCACTTCACCCACCACGGCATCCCCGCGAAGATCTCTCCCATCGCACTCAACCTCTCTGCAGTCCGGCACCGTCCGGCCCCTCTGGTACCGGATCCACCAATGTCCTGCACTCGATGCTAGGGCCGGCAGGGGCACCGGCGGGGGCCTCGCACCCCTTGTCCTCCCCTGACTGATCCCCTAGGGAACCCCGAGGTCCGAGGTCAACTCTCCGGGGGAGAGAACACCACCATCACCCTGAGGTCCTCGCTGATGTGGTGGAACTTGTGGGCGACGCCGGCCGGGACGTACACCACACTGCCGCGCGCGACCTGCGTGGTCTCCATGCCCACGGTGATCGAGGCCCGGCCGCTGACCACGAAGTAGACCTCGTCCTGGCGGTGCGGCTGCTGCGGGTCCTGCGCGCCCGCGTCGAGTGCGTACAGGCCGACCGACATGTTCCGCTCCCGCAGGAACTGCAGGTAGGCGCCGTCATGTGCGGCGCGCTCCGCCTCCAGCTCATCCAACCGGAATGCCTTCATCGACTTAGTCCGCCCTCGTCGTACCCGTAACCGATCTCGTCTGCCACGATCAGACACATGAAGAATTTCCTAGTCAAGACGATCGCCAACGCGGGTGCTCTGGCGGTCGCCGTCTGGCTGCTCGACAAGATCACCCTGACCGGTGACAGCACCGGCAAGAAGGTCTGGACGCTGATCCTCGTCGCCCTGGTCTTCGGCCTGGTGAACTGGCTGGTCAAGCCGGTCGTGAAGGTCCTGACCTTCCCCCTGTTCATCCTGACGCTTGGCCTGTTCACGCTGGTCGTCAACGCACTGATGCTGCTGCTGACCTCGTGGCTCTCCGACGTGCTCAACCTGAGCTTCCACGTCGAGGGGTTCTGGACCGCCGTCCTGGGCGGCCTGATCATCTCGATCGTCTCCTGGGCCCTCCACATCGTCCTGCCCGACGAGGACTGAGGAGGCATGACCTACCGAGTCTGTTTCGTCTGCACCGGCAACATCTGCCGTTCCCCGATGGCGGAGTCGGTCTTCCGCGCCCGCGTGGCGGAGGCCGGCCTGGACGACCTGGTCGAGGTCGACAGCGCCGGAACCGGCGGCTGGCACGAGGGCGACGGCGCCGACCCGCGCACCGTGTCCGTCCTGGAGGAGCACGGATACGACGGTGCCCACACGGCCCGCCAGTTCCGGTCGTCCTGGTTCTCCCGCCTCGACCTCGTCATCGCCCTCGACGCCGGCCACCTCAAGACCCTGCGGCTCCTCGCCCCCACCCCGGAGGACGCCGCGAAGGTGCGGCTGCTGCGCTCGTACGACCCCGCCGCGGGCGACGACCTCGACGTTCCGGACCCGTACTACGGGGGCCTGGACGACTTCGAGGAGTGCCTTGAGATGGTGGAGGCGGCGAGCGAGGGTCTGCTCACCGAGGTGCGCGAGCGGACGAAGGGACAGGTGGCATGAGCGACAGGGCTGCGGACAGGGGAGAAGGCACCCGCGCGGTGCGTGCCGGACTGCCCGAGGCGGTCAAGAACGAACCGACCCTGCCCGGTCCGGCCTTCGCCGCCCACTTCCATCTGCCGGGGGAGGTCGACGGCCCGTACACCTACGGCCGCGACACGAATCCGAGCTGGAGCCTGCTGGAGCGCGCCATCGGCGAGCTGGAGGCACCCGGGCAGGACGGCGTGGAGACACTGGTCTTCGCTTCGGGCATGGCCGCCATCTCCGCCGTCCTCTTCTCCCAGCTGCGCGCCGGGGACACGGTCGTGCTGCCGAGCGACGGCTACCAGGTGCTGCCTCTCGTCCGCGCGCAACTGGAGGCGTACGGCATCGAGGTGCGCACCGCCCCGACCGGCGGCGACGCCCAACTGGACGTCCTCGACGGCGCGCGGCTGCTGTGGATCGAGAGCCCGTCCAACCCGGGGCTCGACGTGTGCGACATCCGGCGGCTCGTCGAGGCGGCACACGCGCGTGGAGCCCTTGTCGCCGTGGACAACACACTCGCCACACCGCTCGGACAGCGCCCGCTGGAGCTCGGCGCGGACTTCTCCGTGGCCAGCGGCACCAAGCAGCTCACGGGGCACGGGGACGTCCTGCTGGGGTACGTCACCGGCCGCGAGGGCGAGGCCATGGACGCCGTACGCCGCTGGCGGAAGATCGTCGGGGCGATCGCGGGGCCGATGGAGGCCTGGCTCGCGCACCGTTCGATCGCCACGCTCCAGATGCGGGTCGACCGGCAGAACGCGAGCGCGCTCGTGCTCGCCCGGGCACTGCGGGACCGGCCCGAGGTGACGGGACTGCGCTACCCGGGGCTGCCCGACGATCCCTCGCACAAGATCGCCTCGCAGCAGATGCGCCGCTACGGGTGCGTGGTGTCCTTCACGCTGCCCACGCGCGCGCGTGCCGACCGTTTCCTCGACGCGCTGCGGCTCGTCGACGACGCGACGAGCTTCGGTGGGGTGCGCTCCACCGCTGAGCGGCGTCGGCGCTGGGGCGGGGACGACGTGCCGGAGGGCTTCATCCGCTTCTCTGTCGGGGCCGAGGATCCCGAGGACCTGGTGGCGGATGTGCTGCGGGCGCTGGACGAGTCGGCCGGCTGACGGTCCGCACGGCTTCCTCACGGACGTCCGTCCACGTCCGGCTACGTACAACGGGCGGTCCGAGCCTCCCCCCTCGTGGCTCGGACCGCCCCGGTTCCACGCGCGAAGAACCGCGCGAACAAGGCTAGTTGACTCTCTGTCAGTGTCCAATCACAGTAGCGACAGAGACCTATCGACATATTTATAGTTGGGCCCTGCCTCAAGGCCGGGAGAAGGGCAGGGAAGAGGAGGCGTCGCCATGGATCTGGCCTTGCTGCGCACCTTTGTGACGGTGCACCGGGCCGGTTCCTTCACCCGCGCCGCCGCGCTGCTGGGGCTGTCCCAGCCGGCCGTCACCTCGCAGATCCGCACCCTGGAGCGGCAGTTGGGCCGCCCCCTGTTCTTACGGCAGGCCCGCGGCGTGACTCCGACGACCATCGGGGACGAGCTGGCCCACAAGGCCGCCCCGCATCTCGACGCCCTGGTGGAGATCACCGAGACCGGTCTCGACGACGAGTCCTCCCTGCGCACCCTGCATCTCGCGGGCCCTCCCGAGTTCACCGCCGAGCGCGCGCTGCCCGCGCTCACCGAGCTGACCGGCGAGGACGGCCAGGGCTTCGCCCTGCGGGCGTCCTTCGGGAACGCCGAGGAGACCCTGGAAGGTCTTGCCGCCGGGCATCACGATCTGGCCATCTGCACGGCCCGTCCGCGAGGCGCGCTGCTCACCGCCAGCACGCTCTGCGACGAGGAGCACGTCCTGGTCGCCGCCCCGGGCTGGGACGGTCAGCTCAGCTCAGAGGAGGCAGCGGAGAGCGTTCCCGCTGACAAACGGGCGCCCGCCTTCGAGAACATCCCCGTGATCGAGGTGCACGAGTCGCTCCCCTTCGTCTCGCGCTACTGGGCCGCCGTCTTCGACTCCCGCCCGGCCGCCCCGGGCACCGTGGTCGTGCCCGACCTGCGCGCGGTGCTCGCCTGTGCGGTCGCGGGCGCCGGGCTCGCGGTGCTGCCCCGCTATCTGTGCGCGCCCGCCCTGGAACGCGGTGACGTCGTCGCGCTGCATGAGCCCGCCGTGCCGCCGCTGCGGACGTACTTCCTGGTGGTGCGCACCGGGACCCTGGCCATGCCGCATATCGCGCGGGCGCACGAATGGCTGCTCCGGGCAGCTGCCGACTGGTGCTGACCAGGCATTTCGCGCTGTTCACCCAGTGAGCCCGGCTGGTGACCGGATGCGATGTTTCACGTGGAACCATCCGGGCCACATTCCACCCATGACCGTCCGACCCGTGGTCAAGCGCACCGCACGTGCCGTCCTGCTCGATGGTGACGACCTGATCCTGATCAAGCGCACCAAGCCCGGCATGGATCCCTACTGGCTGACCCCCGGCGGTGGGGTCGAGCCCACCGACACGACCGTCGTCGACGCCCTGCACCGCGAGGTGTACGAGGAACTCGGCGCCAAGATCACCGACGTCGTCCCCTGCTTCGTGGACACCGTCGAACACATCGGCGAAGGCGGCAGCGCGACCGGCGTGAAGGTGCAGCACTTCTTCGTCTGCCACCTGGAGTCGATGGACCCTTCCCTGCGCCACGGGCCCGAAGTGGACGAGCCCATCGGGGAGTACGAGATCGTAAGGGTGCCGTTCACCCGGGTCGGGATCGCCTCCGTGCACCTCGTCCCGCTCTCCCTGCGGCACTATCTGGACGGCAACATCGAGGGCGTACGGGCCATGCACGCACCGGACCTGGGCTGACCCCTTTCCGGGTCTCACTGCGCCAGGACGAGTTCCTCCACGGAGTCATGGCGTATGCGTTCGGACGGGATCCCGATGGACCTGAGCGTGTCCACACCGCTGCGGATCATCCCGGGCGGCCCCGAGAGGTAGGCGTCGTACTCGTGCCAGGGGCCGTACTCGCGGACGGCGTCCGGGAACTGGAGACGGGCCTGCCGGTCGACTATCGCGCGGACCGACAGCCAGGGGTGGGACTGCTGGAGCCTGAGCATCGTGTCGATGTCGTACAGGTCGTGGTCGGTGCGGGCGCCGTAGAACACCGCGACCGACCGCCGTGCGCCGTGTTCGGCCACGTCCTCGACCAGCGCCTTGATCGGGGCTATGCCGGTGCCGCCGCCCAGGCACAGCAGTCCGCTGTCGGTGGTGTGGTCCACGGTCATCGATCCGGTCGGCGGACCGAGCCGGATGATGTCGCCGGGCCGTGCGCGGTGCACCAGGGCGCCTGAGACCCAGCCCGCGGGGACGGCCTTCACGTGGAACGACAGCAGCCCGTCGGAGCGGGGTGCCGAGGCGAAGGAGTAGTGCCGCCATATGCGCGGCCACCACGGCGTCTCCAGGCTCGTGTACTGGCCGGCGAGGAAGGGATAGGGCTGGTCGGGCCGGACGGTGACCACGGCGACGTCCGGGGTCCTCAGGTCGTGCGCCACGATCTCCGCGAACCACCAGGCCGGGGCGCGCAGTTCGTCTGCGGCCGCCGCGTCGATCATCACCTGCGAGATCGTCGTGTACGCCCGCACCCAGGCCGCTTCCGTCTCCGCGTTCCAGACACCGGGGGTGTACTTGCTCAGCGCGCCGATGAGGCATTCACCGACGGCCGGGTAGTGCTCGGGGCGGGTGCCGTACTTGCGGTGGCCCCGGCCCAGGTTCTGGAGGTAGTCGACGAGCACCGGGGTGTTGTCGATGTGCTCCGCGGCGGTCAGCAGCGCCTTGAGCAGGCGGTCCCGCTGGGCGTCCATGGCGGCGGGGAACAAGGGGCGCAGATCGGGGTGGCGTACGAAGAGCAGCGCGTAGAAGTACGAGGTGACCTTGTCGGCCACGTCGGCGATCCCTGCCATGGTCCGGCGGATGAGGACGGCGTCCGGGGATGGCGGTTGATCGCTCTGGGGCAGGTGGGCGTAGTGCCGGAAGGAGGGCCTGTGCGTCTGAGCCCCGAGTGCCCGCGCCGGGGCTTGTGTCCCGCCTAACGGCGCCGGGCCGGGCTCGTCCTGCCGGCTCGTCGGGGCTGCTTCGGCGTCCGCCGCGGCCTCCGGTCCCGTCTGTGGAGTGAACCAGCCACTCCCGCCCTCGGAGCTGCCGCTGCCACCCTCGGAAGTGCCGTTGTCGCCCGACATGGCGGTCGGAGCGTCCATGGTGTGCCTCGCCTCGAACATCTTCCGGTCGGTCTGCGCACTTCCTCGTACTCTCACCGCAGCGTCCCACCGCGTACGGATGCGTGGCCTCATAACGGCAAATGCGGGTCTTCGATCTCTCCGCCCCGTTAGGCTGCATTGCCCCGTTCTCGGCCACGCGGCGATGCCGCCCCCCTGCACGGACAAGAACCGGAGTCGACCCTACCGGTCTTCGCTTCGCACACAAGTCCCCCGTAATTAACGGGCCTTGCGCACCAATTCATAGGCTTCCCACAGATCCATACCGGTGTAGGAGTGGGTCGACATCTCGGACAGATGATGGTCGGCATTGACCGCCACGGAAACCGGCACAGCACCGAACAGGTCCTTGTCGGAGGCTGAGTCGCCATACGCGATGCAGTCCGCCCGCGTCACCCCGAACTCCGCACACAACCGGTCGGCGATAAGGACTTTGGCCGCGGCGCTGAGCACTCCGGCCGGATCCATGGGTTCGACGAACGGAACAGCCGGAAAGCGGGAGCCGTATGCGGCATGGGCTCCCCAGCCGGTGAGCCGCTCCACGAAGAAGGACGGGGAGAGCGAGATCACCGCGCAGTAGTCGCCCTGTCCCCTGATTTCCGCCCAGACGTCACGGATACGCGCCAGCCACGGGGCGCTTTCGAAGGCCGCGACCACATGTGCTTCGGTCAGGGCCGCCCACAGTGCGTACACCTGCTGCGCGTACTCGGGCGGGCCGATCAGCCCGGCTCCGATCGCCTGGTCGAGCGCCACTGCCTCGGCTTCGAGTCCGAGTTGCCGTGAGATCTCCACAGGCGCGGTGGTCCCGTGCAGCAACGTGCCGTCGAGGTCGAATAGATGAAGTCTCGCCACAGCCCCGAGGCTAATGGCACATGCACCCTGGCCCAGCGGCAGTGGCACATGAGTACGGTGAGACGCGAGAACGCAGGTGATCGCCGGATGGTCGTCGTTCTCCGATGTTTCACGTGAAACACCCGGCGTCTGTTCGCATGTGTGCGCTTGGCTACGACATGGCCAAAAGCTCGTACGTCCCCTCGGAAACAGGTGGACGCCGAGTGCGCCCGTCGGACAGCCTGACCTGCGTGCCGACTCCTTCTCTCGCCGCTCTGCCCATCCGCCGTCTGACGCTCCGCGACCTCACCGCCTGCGCCGACCTGTCCCAGGACCGGGGGTGGCCGCGTGAGGAACACAAGTGGGGCTTCCTCCTCACCGCCGGTAAGGGCTATGGCATCGACGACCCCGAGGGAGGTCTCGTCACCGCGTGCGTGGTCACGGAGTACGGCCCGTACGGCCAACCCGACCTGGGGGCGATCGGGATGGTGTTGGTCGCCGAACGGCACGCCCGGCAGGGCATCGGACGTCGGCTCATGCAGCACGTCCTCTCCTTGATGGGCACCACCCCACTGACCCTGCACGCGACGCCGTATGGACGTCCGCTGTACGAGGAGTTGGGCTTCAAGGTCGCCGGTCGGGCGGAGATGCTGAGGGGGCACTTCACGCCGGGCCGCCCCACACCCCTGGTGAGCACACGTGCGGCCACGGCCGAGGACCTCGCCGCCATCCTCCGGCTCGACGAGGAGGTACTCGGCACTGATCGCACGCATCTCATCACCCGACTGCCCGCCTTCGCCGACCAGCTGCACGTCGCCGAGGAGCACGGCCGGATCATCGGATTCGCGTCCGCCTGGCCGAACATGGACACCCATGTCGTGGGGCCGCTGGTCGCCCGTGACACCGCCACAGCTCAGGCGCTCCTCGCGTCCCTGGCCACCGGCACCGATCGTCCACTGCGCACGGACATCGACGTACGGCACGAAGAGCTGCGCGCGTGGGCCAAGGAGCGGGGTCTGGCTCCCGTCGCCTACAACGCGGTGATGACGTACGGGATCCCGGAGCTGCCGGGCGACTGGAGCCGGCGGTTCGCCCCGCTGACGGTGGCGGCGGTCTGAGTCCCAGTCGTACGACGGCGCCGGTCCCCCGAGTCGGGGAACCGGCGCCGTCGTCTGTGGCCTGCCAGGCAGCTCAGTGGTGCACGGCGGTGCGTTGTCCAGCGGGCGTCGCCCCCGCCACCACAGCGCTGGGAGCACTTTCCCTGCGCTCCAGCGCGGCCGAAAGGAGGGCGAGCAGCAGTGCTGCCGCGGCCAGGGCGGCGCCCACCCAGTTGGGGGCGGTGTAGCCGAACCCGGCCGCGATGACCAGTCCGCCGAGCCACGCGGAGAGGGCGTTGCCGAGGTTGAAGGCGCCGATGTTGACGGCCGAGGCGAGCGTGGGGGCGGCGTGCGCCTGGTCGAGGACCCGCTTCTGCAGTGGGGGCACGGCGGCGAAGCCGAGGGCCCCGATGAGCGCGATGGTGATGCCGGCCAGGACCTTGTGGTGCGCGGTGAGCGTGAAGAGCGCGAGCACGACGGCCAGGGCGCCCAGGGAGACGTACAGCAGGGGCATCAGCGCACGGTCGGCGTACCTGCCGCCGACGAGGTTGCCGCCGACCATGCCGAGCCCGAAGAGGACCAGCAGCCAGGTGACCGAGCCGTCGGCGAATCCGGCGACGTGGGTCATCATCGGCGCGATGTAGGTGATGGCGGCGAAGACACCGCCGAAGCCGAGGACGGTCATAGCCATGGCGAGCAGGACCTGGACGTTCTTGAAGGCGGCCAGTTCGTGGCGCAGGCGCACACCCTCCGGCCGGGGCATCTCGGGGACGAGCCTGACGATGCCCAGAAGGCCGACCACGCCGAGGGCCGCGACGATCATGAAGGTGAGGCGCCAGCCGGCGGTCTGGCCGATCAGCGTGCCCAGCGGGACACCGACGACATTGGCGACGGTCAGGCCGGTGAACATCATCGAGATGGCTCCGGCCTTCTTGTCCGGGGCGACGAGGTCGGCGGCGACGACCGAGCCGATGCCGAAGAAGGCTCCGTGGGCGAGGGAGGCGACGACACGGCCGATCAGCATGACGCTGAAGGCGGGGGCGAGGGCGGAGAGCAGGTTGCCGACGATGAAGAGCCCCATCAGGAGCATCAGCATCCGCTTGCGGGAGATCCGGGTGCCCAGCGCGGTCATCACCGGGGCGCCGAGCATGACGCCGAGCGCGTAGCCCGTGACCAGGAACCCGGCGGTGGGGATGGAGACCCCGAAGTCGTCCGCGACCTCGGGCAGCAGGCCCATGATCACGAACTCGGTCGTGCCGATTCCGAAGGCCCCGATGGCGAGAGCCAGAAGCGCGAGCGGCATGGGGGGTGACACCTTCCCAGACGATTGCAGGAGCATGTTGCGCTCATACACAATAATTGCAGACGCGCTATATATGCAAACGATGGCTACTCTGTCGGCTCCTGCTTCGGCTCCCGCATAGGCTGCGACCATGGCAGATCTGGAAATTCGGCCCGCGGCAACGGACGACGTCCCCGCGATCGTGGCGATGCTCGCCGACGACCCCCTCGGCGCCGAGCGCGAGTCACCGGGCGACCTGACCCCCTACCTGGCCGCGCTGGAGCGCCTCACCTCGGACCCGAACCAGCACCTGGTCGTCGCCGTGCGAGAGGGCCGCGTGGTCGGCACGCTTCAGCTCACGGTCGTCCCAGGGCTGTCCCGGCGCGGTGCCACCCGGTCGATCATCGAGGGGGTACGCATCCACGCCGACGAGCGCGGCAGCGGTCTCGGGACCCGGCTCATCGAATGGGCGATCGAGGAATCCCGGAACCAACACTGCCAACTGGTGCAGTTGACGTCCGACAACACCCGCACGGACGCCCACCGCTTCTACGAACGGCTCGGCTTCACGGCCTCGCACGTGGGGTTCAAGCTCGCCCTGTAAGCCCCCGGGCAACTATCCGATGCCCCGCCACCCCTGCGGGTCCACTCCACCCGGCACGGAAGCCTCCTCGTCGTACGGCTGCCGGGTGAACACGAAGGAACCGAGGTCGAGGTGGTCTACGGCCCCGTCGGGCCGTCGTACGCCTTTCAGGAGCTCTCCCTGGAAGTAGCCCTCCAGTCCCGTCCAGGTGCCGTCACCGTTGGCCCGGAACCGCGAACGACGGCCGGTACCCGCCAGGGGCTCCAGCGAGGCGAGTCCGTCCGCCGTCAGCCGCAGGGCGAACCCGTGCGTTCCCCAGTACCACTGCCCCGCCAACTCCAGCGCGGGCGAGTCGGCTTCGCGCATCGGACGCCAGGGCTCGGGGATCCTGGGCTCGGCTTCGGCGACGATCCGTACGAGGTCGGCACCGACCACGGACAGCAGCGGGCCGGAGGTGCAGTTGGCGAGCACCACCGCGGCGACGTCGTCCGCCACCCCGATCGTCAGGTTCGCCAGGAAGCCCGGCAGCGAGCCCGAATGGCCCACCAGCAACCGGCCCTCCCGGTGCTGGACCTGCAACCCGAGCCCGTACGAGGCCCCGTCGGCCAGATCGCCGGTCCCCGCCGGAGCCGCGGGCGTACGCATCTCCCGCACGGTCTCCGCGCTCAGCACCCGGTCGTCACCGTTCGCCAGGAAGACCGCGAAGCGGGCCAGGTCGGCCGTGGTGGACCAGAGTTGACCCGCGGGAGCCATCCGCCCGAGATCCTCGGCGGGTTCCGGCAGCATCACATCGGCCCACGGATGGACGGCCCAACCGCCGGCATGCGGCGCTTCGGGATCAACGCTCGTGCGGTGGAGCCCCAGAGGCACGAGCACTTCACGGCGCAGGACCTCCTCCCACGGAGCCCCGCGCAGCTTCTCGACGAGCGCCCCCAGCACGGTGTAGCCCGGGTTCGAATAGTGGAAGCGGCGCCCCACCGGATGCAGGAAGGGCTGCTCGCCCAGCACGTCGGCGAGCTCCGGACGCAGTGAGCCGGAGGTGCGTTCCCACCAGGGCGCCGGAGACTCGGCCGCCAGTCCACTGGTGTGGGCGAGCAGTTCGGCAACCGTGGCCTCCCCCGCCCCGGTGCCGGGCAGATGCTTCTCGAGCGGGTCACCGAGGTCGAGCAGCCCCTCGTCGCGCAGCCGCAGGACGAGAACGGCGGTGAAGGTCTTCGTGATCGACCCGATGCGGTACTGCACGTTCTCGTCCGGGCCGTGCCCGTCCACCGAGGTACGCGACCCGTGCCACACGGTCCGTCCGCCCCGCACGACCGCCGCGACCAGCGACGGCGCCCGCCCCTCGGCCTGGGCCACGGCGATCCGATGCAGCAGCGCCCTGCGGGTGCTGGGAAGCAGCTCTACTTGAGATGACGTCATGCCCCCAGTCCATCCCGCGGGGGCCTCGGCCGTCGACTTGATTCAGCGCGGGGCGTACGGGCCTCAAATCACCTTCTCGGAGTCGTCAGGTCTGTGCCATGTCCACGAAGCGGGAGTAGTGGCCCTGGAAGGCGACCGTGATCGTCGCCGTCGGGCCGTTACGGTGCTTGCCGACGATGATGTCCGCCTCGCCCGCGCGCGGTGACTCCTTCTCGTAGGCATCCTCTCGGTGCAGCAGGATCACCATGTCCGCGTCCTGCTCGATGGAGCCGGACTCACGCAGGTCGGACACCATCGGCTTCTTGTCCGTGCGCTGCTCGGGGCCACGGTTGAGCTGGGAGAGCGCGATCACCGGGACCTCGAGCTCCTTGGCCAGGAGCTTGAGGTTACGGGACATGTCCGAGACCTCCTGCTGACGGCTCTCCTGCCGCTTGGAGCCACCGGCCTGCATCAGCTGGAGGTAGTCGATGATCACGAGCTTGATGTCATTGCGCTGCTTCAGGCGCCGGCACTTCGCCCGGATCTCCATCATCGACAGGTTCGGGGAGTCGTCGATGTAGAGCGGCGCGGAGGACACCTCGGGCATCCGCCGGGCCAGCCGCGTCCAGTCCTCGTCGGTCATCGTGCCCGAACGCATGTGGTGCAGGGCCACTCTCGCCTCGGCCGACAGCAGCCGCATCGCGATCTCGTTGCGCCCCATTTCGAGGGAGAAGATGACGCTGGCCAGGTTGTTCTTGATGGAGGCCGCACGCGCGAAGTCCAGCGCCAGGGTGGACTTTCCCATCGCGGGACGGGCCGCGATGACGATCATCTGGCCCGGGTGCAGGCCGTTGGTGAGCGAGTCGAGGTCCGTGAACCCGGTGGGCACACCGGTCATCTCTCCGCTGCGCGAGCCGATCGCCTCGATCTCGTCGAGCGCGCCCTCCATGATGTCGCCGAGCGGCAGGTAGTCCTCGCTGGTGCGCTGCTCGGTGACCGCGTAGATCTCGGCCTGGGCTCGGTTGACGATCTCGTCCACGTCGTCGTCGGCCGCGTATCCCATCTGCGTGATGCGCGTACCGGCCTCGACCAGACGGCGCAGCACAGCGCGCTCATGGACGATCTCGGCGTAGTACTCGGCGTTGGCCGCCGTCGGGACGGTCTGGACCAGGGTGTGCAGATACGATGCACCACCCACCTTGTTGATCTCGCCGCGCTTGGTGAGCTCGGCGGCGATCGTGATGGGGTCGGCCGGCTCGCCCCTGGCGTAGACGTCCAGGATCGACTGGAAGATGGTCTCGTGGGCGGGCTTGTAGAAGTCATGGCCCTTGATGACCTCGACGACGTCCGCGATGGCGTCCTTGGACAGCAACATGCCGCCGAGGACGGACTGTTCGGCGTCCAGGTCCTGGGGCGGGACCCGCTCGAAGGCCGTGCCTCCGCCGTCCCACTCGCTGTCCCTGCCGCGGTCGTGCTGCTCGTCCCGCCCCCGGCCCCCGTCGCCACGGCGGCGCGAGGACGGCAGACGATCACTGGGCCCGCTGTCGGCCCACGGGTCGTCCAAGGGCTCGGAAATACTCACCGAGCCACCTCCTCCCGTCCGCCGAGCGGACCCTCGCCGTGCTTCTCATTTCTACGGCACGGCACTGACAAATGAGATGCCCAACTCCGGTTCTGGCGCGTCGGGTTTGTGATGATTTCCGGGCCGACAGACGGAGCGGGCGCCGGACCACCGTAGGCCCGCGGGCACCGTCAGCCAATCTGGTTATCCACAGGCCATGTGGACGACGGCCCGGATGCTGTGGAGAACTCCGCAAAACCTGTGCACGACCCGGTGGACAGGCCTGTGAACAAGCTCCGCCCTCTCCCCGAAGAGGCCTTCTGACCTGCACATTCGCCGTCCACCGGCTGTGCAGAAGAAAAACTTCCCCGGTCGGCTCAAGATCAGTTCGAACTGTTCACAGTGCCGCACGCCGCGCGAACACAAGTAAGGGTCTAATGAGCATTGCATCTCTTACCTGTGGACGATTAGATTGGTGCACATGACACAGGCGTCCGCGACCCCCAAGGCCACTCGTCGACAGCACGATCGTGAGATCGTCGCACTCGCCGTTCCGGCCTTCGGCGCGCTCGTCGCCGAACCCCTCTTCGTGATGGCCGACAGCGCGATCGTCGGCCATCTGGGGACCGCGCAACTCGCCGGCCTCGGCATCGCCTCGGCCCTCCTCATGACGGCTGTCAGTGTCTTCGTCTTCCTCGCCTACGCCACCACGGCCGCCGTCGCCCGGCGCGTGGGAGCGGGGGACCTCCAGGCCGCCATCCGCCAGGGCATGGACGGCATTTGGCTCGCGCTCCTGCTCGGCGCCGCGGTCATCGCGGTCGTCCTTCCCACCGCACCGTCGATCGTGGAACTCTTCGGCGCATCCGACACCGCGGCTCCCTACGCCACCACCTATCTGCGGATCTCGGCACTCGGCATCCCGGCCATGCTGGTGGTGCTCGCCTCGACCGGAGTGCTTCGCGGACTGCAGGACACCAAGACCCCTCTCTATGTGGCGGTCGCGGGTTTCGTCGCCAACGCCGTCCTCAACGCGGGTCTCGTCTACGGCGCCGATCTCGGCATCGCGGGCTCCGCCTGGGGCACGGTCATCGCCCAGTGCGGCATGGCGGCCGCCTATCTCGTGGTCGTCGTCCGCGGCGCTCGCAGACACGGAGCCTCCCTGCGTCCCGACGCCGCCGGTATCCGGGCCTCCGCACAGGCCGGCGTCCCCTTGCTGGTCCGCACGCTCTCCCTGAGAGCGATCCTGATGATCGCCACTGCTGTAGCGGCCCGCTTGGGTGACGCCGACATCGCCGCCCACCAGATCATCCTGTCCCTGTGGAGCCTGCTCGCGTTCGCCCTGGACGCCATCGCCATTGCCGGACAGGCCATCATCGGCCGCTACTTGGGCGCCGGTGACACGGACGGTGCCCGCCAGGCATGTCGTCGGATGGTGGAGTGGGGCATCGCGGTAGGTGTCGCTCTCGGCGTCCTGGTCGTGCTCGCCCGGCCTTTGCTCTTGCCCCTGTTCACCGGTGACGGCACGGTCAAGGACGCCGCCCTGCCCGCACTGGTGATCGTGGCTCTCTCCCAGCCGATCTGCGGTGTGGTCTTCGTGCTGGACGGGGTGTTGATGGGCGCGGGCGACGGACCGTACCTCGCCTGGGCCATGGTGGTCACTCTCGCCGTCTTCACCCCGGTCGCTCTGCTCGTCCCGGTGCTGGGCGGCGGCCTCACGGCCGTGTGGGCGGCGATGACGCTGATGATGGCAGTCCGCATGCTGACGCTCTGGTGGCGAACCCGCTCAGGGCGCTGGATCGTCACGGGCGCAACTCGCTGACCGTTTCACGTGAAACATCGCGGCCCGTCACGTTTCACGTGAAACACCGCGTGTTCCACGGTCGGTTCGGGCGCGAAAGGCCACCTCGAGAGCGTGCGAAAGGGGCCGCACCGGTGAAGGTGCAGGCCCCTTTCCAACTGCTCTAGCCAAACGCAGCGATCAGGCCGCGACGACCTCGATGTTGACCTTGGCGGCAACCTCGGGGTGCAGACGCACGGACGTCTCGTGGGCGCCCAGGGTCTTGATCGGCGAGCCCAGCTCGATGCGGCGCTTGTCGACCTCGGGGCCACCGGAAGCCTTGATCGCGGAAGCGATGTCGGCCGGGGTGACGGAACCGAAGAGACGACCGGCGTCGCCGGAGCGGACGGCCAGGCGGACCTTGACGCCCTCGAGCTGGGCCTTCACCTGGTTGGCCTGCTCGATGGTCTGGATCTCGTGGATCTTGCGAGCACGACGGATCTGCTCGACGTCCTTCTCGCCGCCCTTGGTCCAGCGGATCGCGAAGTTCCGCGGGATCAGGTAGTTGCGAGCGTAACCGTCCTTGACGTCGACGACGTCGCCCGCGGCACCGAGGCCGGAGACCTCGTGGGTGAGGATGATCTTCATGTGTCGGTCACCCTTCCCTTATCGCGCGGTGGACGTGTAGGGCAGCAGCGCCATCTCACGGCTGTTCTTGACGGCCGTGGCGACGTCACGCTGGTGCTGCGTGCAGTTGCCGGTCACGCGGCGGGCACGGATCTTGCCGCGGTCGGAAATGAACTTCCGCAGCATGTTCGTGTCCTTGTAGTCCACGTACGTGACCTTGTCCTTGCAGAAAGCGCAGACCTTCTTCTTAGGCTTGCGCACAGGCGGCTTCGCCATGGTGTTTCTCCTGTGTGATCAAGAAGTGTGGGTACGACCCACCCCTCGGCCCGAGGCCTAGAAGGGGGGCTCGTCCGAGTAGCCGCCGCCACCGCCGCCGGAGTTTCCACCCCAGCCGCCGCCACCGCCGCCCTGGTTGCCACCGGCGGGAGCGCCGGTGGCCCACGGGTCGTCGGCGGGAGCGCCGCCGCCCTGCTGACCGCCGCCGGAGCCACCGCCCCAGCCGCCGCCACCCTGGCCGCCACCGCCACCGCCGCCGTAACCGCCCTGGCCACCGCGGCCGGCACCGCCGGCGGTCTTGGTGACCTTGGCCGTGGCACTGCGCAGGCTGGCGCCGACTTCCTCGACGTCCAGCTCGTAGACCGTGCGCTTGACGCCCTCACGGTCCTCGTAGGACCGCTGCTTCAGCCGGCCCTGCACGATGACGCGCATGCCTCGCTGGAGCGACTCGGCGACGTTCTCCGCCGCCTGACGCCAGACCGAGCAGGTCAGGAACAGGCTCTCGCCGTCCTTCCACTCATTGGTCTGACGGTCGAAGGTGCGGGGGGTGGACGCGACACGGAACTTCGCGACCGCCGCACCGGAAGGGGTGAAGCGCAGCTCGGGGTCGTCGACAAGATTGCCGACGACCGTGATGACGGTCTCGCCTGCCATGGGGAACCTCTCGGCGGGTTTGCTCTGGCTGCTTGGTTGCTGCTACTCGGATCCCGAGATCGACTGAGCGGAAGCTCAGTGGGTCTCGGGGCGGAGGACCTTGGTCCGGAGGACCGACTCGTTCAGGTTCAGCTGGCGGTCGAGCTCCTTGACGACCGCAGGCTCGGCCTGCAGGTCGATGACCGAGTAGATGCCCTCGGGCTTCTTCTTGATCTCGTACGAGAGCCGACGACGGCCCCAGGTATCGACCTTCTCCACCTTGCCGTTGCCCTCACGGACGACGGAGAGGAAGTTCTCGATCAGGGGGGCGACAGCGCGCTCCTCCAGATCGGGGTCGAGGATGACCATCACCTCGTAGTGACGCATGTGGAACCCACCTCCTTTGGACTCAGCGGCCACGGTCGTTCCGTGGCAGGAGGGTTGTGATGCGTACGCAACGGTATCGGCCGCCACTGACAATCGGGGCTCCCTCGCGGTAGACCCGGTCGTGACATGGGCAGACACCTTGCAGACGGTACAGACTACCCGCACACCGGCTTCCGGTTGAAATCCGGCCTCGGGGACCGTCACTCTGTACACATCGGGTGTGTATGGCGCTACGATGCGCCGCCTTCCGCAGGAGGTGCCCTATGGCACAGGCAATGCGACCCAACACCGCCGGAGGCCTTTTCGCCACGGACGGAAAGCCCCACCCCCTCCAGGACACGCTGCTCGCGGTGACCCTGGTGCTGGGCATCACGGCGTTCGTCTCGGCGATGTTCCACAACCTGCACCTGCTCAGCTCCTGGACCGGCCTGGTGGGCATCCTCACCGGCGCGTACGGCCAGTGGATCTCGGAGACGACCAGGGAGCGCTTCGGACTGATCCTCGGTCTCGGCGCAGCCGCGGTCGGCTTCTTCCTCGGCATGGCGCACGGCGGCCTCTTCGGCGGGGTCATCAACTGACGCCACGGGCACCGTCCCCTCAACACCACCCAAAGCACCGCGGAACGCCTCGGCGGCCTCTGAGCCGGGGCGCAGGTTCCGTACGCCCAGTCAGGGCGCTCGCCAGGCGCAGTAGGCTTCGGCGCGAGAGCCGGAGCCCCTGTACCCATGGGGACACACCAGCCCGAGGAGCGCCCCGAATGAGCCTGACCCTGAGGACGATCAGTCGCGAGCAGCATCTGGCATACATCCAGAGCCTGCCGTCGGCGAGCCACATGCAGGTTCCGGCCTGGGCAGACGTCAAGGCGGAGTGGCGCTCCGAGAGCCTCGGCTGGTTCGACGAGAAGACCGGCGAACTGGTCGGCGCGGGTCTCGTCCTCTACCGTCAGCTGCCCAAGATCAAGCGCTACCTCGCCTATCTGCCCGAGGGCCCGGTCATCAACTGGTTCGCGCCGAATCTGACCGAGTGGCTGGAACCGATGCTCGCGCATCTCAAGCACCAGGGCGCCTTCTCCGTGAAGATGGGCCCGCCGGTGATCATCCGGCGCTGGGAGGCCACCTCCATCAAGGCGGGCATCCAGAACCCGGACGTGAAGCGGCTGCGGGACATCGAGGCCGACTTCATCGAGCCGCGCGCCTTCGAGGTCGCCGACAAGCTCCGCCGGATGGGCTGGCAGCAGGGCGAGGACGGGGGAGCCGGCTTCGGTGACGTCCAGCCGCGCTACGTCTACCAGGTGCCCCTCGCCAACCGCTCCCTGGAAGAGGTCCACAAGAACTTCAACCAGCTGTGGCGCCGCAACATCAAGAAGGCCGAGAAGGCCGGCGTCGAGGTCGTCCAGGGCGGCTACCAGGACCTCGAGGAATGGCAGCGGCTGTACGAGATCACGGCGGTCCGTGACCACTTCCGGCCCCGCCCGCTGTCGTACTTCCAGCGGATGTGGACGGCCCTCAACACCGAGGACCCGAACCGGATGCGGCTGTACTTCGCCCGGCACGAGGGCGTGAACCTGTCGGCCGCGACCATGCTGATCGTCGGCGGGCACGTCTGGTACTCCTACGGCGCCTCCGACAACATCGGGCGTGAGGTCCGGCCCTCGAACGCGATGCAGTGGCGGATGCTGCGCGACGCCTACGCGCTCGGCGCCACCGTCTACGACCTGCGCGGCATCTCCGACTCGCTGGACGAGACCGACCACCTCTTCGGCCTGATCCAGTTCAAGGTGGGCACGGGCGGCCAGGCGGCCGAGTACCTCGGCGAGTGGGACTTCCCGCTCAACAAGCTGCTCCACAAGGCGCTCGACATCTACATGTCGCGCCGCTGACGTCGCGTTCTTCGCTTCAATTGCTTCCACACCTCTGATACACCGCAGCCACTAGAAAGGTTCCGGGTCCGGCCATGGCGCTCACGCTCTACGTCGACACCGCGCGCTGGCGGGCGCACCACAAGCACGTGCAGGAGCAGTTCCCGGGGCTCGTCCCGGTCTGCAAGGGCAACGGCTACGGCTTCGGGCACGAGCGGCTGGCGGAGGAGGCGACCCGGCTGGGCTCGGACGTCCTCGCCGTCGGCACGACCTACGAGGCCGCGCGGATCAAGGACTGGTTCGGCGGTGACCTGCTGGTGCTGACGCCGTACCGGCGGGGCGAGGAGCCCGTGCCGCTGCCCGACCGGGTGATCCGCTCGGTGTCGTCGATCGACGGGGTCTACGGCCTGGTGGGCGCCCGCGTGGTCATCGAGGTGATGTCCTCGATGAAGCGGCACGGCATCAGCGAGCAGGACCTGCCGCAGCTGCACTCCGCCATAGAGAACGTCCGCCTCGAGGGCTTCGCGATCCACCTGCCGCTGGACCGCACCGACGGCTCGGACGCCGTCGAGGAGGTCATCGGCTGGATGGACCGGCTGCGCGCGGCCCGGCTGCCGCTGCACACCATGTTCGTCAGCCACCTCAAGGCCGAGGACCTGGCCCGGCTCCAGCAGCAGTTCCCGCAGACCCGCTTCCGTGCCCGCATCGGAACCCGGCTGTGGCTCGGGGACCACGACTCCACCGAGTACCGCGGCGCGGTCCTGGACGTCACCCGGGTCTCCAAGGGGGACCGCTTCGGCTACCGGCAGCAGAAGGCGGCCTCCGACGGCTTCCTGGTCGTCGTGGCGGGCGGTACCTCGCACGGGGTGGGCCTGGAGGCCCCGAAGGCCCTGCACGGCGTCATGCCGCGCGCCAAGGGCGTCGCCCGCGCCGGCCTGGCCACGGTCAACCGGAACCTTTCTCCGTTCGTCTGGGGCGGCAAGCAGCGCTGGTTCGCGGAGCCGCCGCACATGCAGGTCTCCATCCTCTTCGTCCCGTCCGACGCCCCTGAGCCGAAGGTCGGCGAAGAACTGGTGGCCCATCTCCGGCACACCACCACGCAGTTCGACCGCATCGTCGACCGCTGAGACGCCGTAGAAGAAGCAGAAAGGCCGTACAGGGACTGCCCTGTACGGCCTTTCGTGTGTGACACCAGGGGGTGTTCGCTCAGAGCGAACGGTCAGTGGGCCCCGGATCGCTGCCCCACTCCACCTGTGGTCCGTCGAAGTGCGCGGCGTGCCGGGGCGGATGGGCGGCGGCGCCGAGGACGAAGACGTCCTCCGCGCCGTCGAGCACACCGCCCGATGGGTCGTCGTCACCGGCCAGCCGCACCACGTCCCGCTCCGGCATGAGGATGTCGCGCAGGACCATCGCGCACAGGTACGCCGTGCCCAGCAGGTGCAGTCCGATGGCCCAGTGGTAGCCGTCCGTCGGCAGGCCCTTGTGGGCGTTGCCGCTGGTCGTGTAGGCGAGGTACATCCAGATACCCAGGAAGTACGCCACCTCGCAGGCCTGCCAGATCAGGAAGTCCCGCCACTTGGGCCGGGCCAGCACGGCCAGCGGCACCAACCACAGGACGTACTGCGGCGAGTAGACCTTGTTGGTGAGGATGAACGCGGCGACGATCAGGAACGCGAGCTGCGCGAAACGCGGTCGGCGCGGGGCGGTCAGGGTGAGCACGGCGATGCCCACGCAGGACAGCAGCACCAGCAGTGTGGCGAGCGTGTTGACGGTTTCGGTGCTCATCGGGTCGCTCGAGTTCTGGGCCAGGATCAGCCAGAAGGAACCGAAGTCCACGCCCCGCTCCTGGCTGAACGTGTAGAACTTCGACCAGCCGTCGAAGGCGAAGAGCATCACCGGCAGGTTCACCACGAGCCAGGAGACGACGGCGCCGCCCAGAGCCTTGCCGAAGTCCCGCCACTTGCCCGCCCGCCAGCACAGCACGAACAGCGGGCCGAGCAGGAAGACGGGATAGAGCTTGGCGGCCGTGGCGAGCCCCAGGAGGACTCCGAAGGCGAGCGAGCGACCCCGCGCCCACATCAGCATCGCGGAGGCCGTGAGAGCGACCGCCAGCAGGTCCCAGTTGATGGTGGCGGTCAACGCGAAAGCGGGCGCCAGCGCGACCAGCAGACCGTCCCAGGGGCGACGGGCGTGCGTACGGCTCACGCAGACGACGATGACGGCCGCGCAGACCATCAGCATCCCGGCGTTGACCATCCAGTACCACTGCTCCTGGTCCTGGATGCTGCCGCTGCCGGGTGTCAGCCAGGCGGCGACCTCCATGAACACGCCGGTCAGCACCGGGTATTCGAGGTACTGCATGTCGCCGGGGAGCTTGTCGAAGTAGGGGACGAGTCCGTCGGCGAAACCGCGGCCCTGGTACAGGTGCGGGATGTCCGAGTAGCACGCGTGGGTGTACTGGGAGCTGGCGCCGAAGAACCAGCCGCCGTCGTAGCAGGGAGCCTTCTGGACCAGGCCCAGCGCGAACACCCCGATGGCCACGAGAGCGATGACCCGGACAGGGTTCCACCAGGACGTCCCCAGCAGAGCGCGGCGCCCGAGAGGGCCACCGATCAACTCGCTGCCACTCCTGGCGACCTCGTCGTCCTTGGTCGGACGCACTAGGTCCGACTCGTGCACGCTCGCTGGCGTCGATTCAGCACTGGGCATGGCCCACATCCTGCCGTACGAGGCTGGGTGTACGCCGAGGGCCGCCGCACCTGGTGGGTGCGACGGCCCATGTTTCACGTGAAACACCCTCGACGGGGCATATGGCGGCTAACCGCCCGATCCGCTGAAGAGGCCTCCATTGCCGTTGCCCTGATTGCCGTTCTCATCCGTCGGCGTGGCCGTCGGTGTCGACGTCACCCCTCCGTCGGTGCCTCCGTTGTCCGTGCCACCCGAGTCGTCGCACTGCCACGAGAACCGGCAGCTCTCGCTCGCCGTGGGCGTCGGAGTGATGAAGGACTGGCTGGGCGTCGGGGTCGGAGTCGGAGTGGCCGACTCGGTCTCGCTGGGCGTCGGAGTGGGCGTCGGGCTCGGTTCCTCGTTGACGATCTGACCGATGGGCTCCGGCGTCGGGAAGTCGATCGCCTTCTGGCCCTTCAGCGCCTGTTCCATGTAGTCGTGCCAGATCTCGGACGGGAACGAGGCACCGTGGATCTTCTCCTGGCCGCCCGTGCCGTACATCTCCAGGAACGTGCGGTTCTTCTTGGTCTCGTCGTCGTCCAAGCGGAACATGGTGATCGCCGTGGACAGCTGCGGGGTGTAGCCGACGAACCAGGCGGACTTGTTGCCGTCGGTGGTACCGGTCTTGCCGGCCACGTCACGCCCGGTCAGCTTGGCGTTGGTACCCGTGCCCTTGTCGACCACGGTCTTGAGGACGTCGGTGACGTTGTCGGCGACCTTCTTCTCGAAGGCCTGCTCGGGCTTCGCCTTGTGGGTGAAGACCTCCCCGTCCTTGCTGGTCACCCTCTCGACCGAGTACGGCTCGTTCTGCTTGCCGCTGGCCGCGAAGGTGGCGTAGGCGCCCGCCATCCGGATCGCACTGGGGTCGGAGATGCCGATGGAGAAGGACGGGAAGTTGGTGCCGGCCAGGCTGTTCTCCTTGAGGCCCGCGTCCATGGCCGCTTCCTTCACCTTGTCCAGGCCGACATCCATGCCGAGCTGCACGAAGGCGGAGTTCACCGACTCCCGCATCGCCTCACGAAGGTCGATCTGGTACTTCGGCGGAGTGCCGTAGGACTGCTTGCCGTCGTTCTCCTGGAGCCACTCCTTGCCCTCCTCGTTCTTCCAGACCGAGCCGTCGTAGTTCTTGATCTTGAGGTCGTTCTTGCCGCTGAACAGGCTCTTCGCGTTGACGACCGTGCGCTCGTCCTGCGCCTGGCTCTCGCCGAGATCGGGATCGCGGACGCCCCACTTCATCGCCGCGGCGAGCACGAAGGTCTTGAACGTCGAACCGACCTGGGCACCGGTGGAGTCGCAGTTGTTGGTGAAGTGGGTGGTCGCGTCCTCACCGCCGTAGCAGGCCCGGATCGCACCGGTGGACGGCTCGACCGACGCCCCGCCGAACTGGACGAAGGTGTCCTTCGCCGGCCGCTTCTTGGGGTCGATGTTCTCCTTGCGGACCTTCTTGACCGCTGCCTCGAGCTCATTGACCTTCTTCTTGTCGAAGGTCGTGTAGATCGAGTAGCCGCCCTGCTGGAGCTGGTCCGCGCTGATGATCTTGTTGTTGATCAGGTAGGCCTTGGCGAGGTCGACCAGATAGCCGATCTGCCCCTTGAGCTGGGTGTTGGACCGCGGGTTCTGCCATTTCGGCAGTGTGGTGTACCTCGCCCGCTCCGCCGCGCTCAGGTGGCCGTACTCGACCATCTTGTCGAGGGTGTCCTGCATTTGCCGAAGGGCGCGCCTCTGGTTGGCCTGAGGCGTGGCTTGCGTCGCGTCGATGGACGTCGCGCCCGCCGGGTCGTAGTACGTGGCGCCCTTCAGCATGGCGGCCAGGAACGCGCACTCACCGGGGTTCAGGTCCTGGGCGTCCTTGTTGAAGTACGCGCGCGCCGCCGCCTGGATGCCGTAGGCGTTGCGGCCGTAATAGGCAGAGTTCAGGTAGCCCGCCATGATCTCGTCCTTGTCGACCGTGGCACCCACCTTGATGGAGATGAAGATCTCCTTGAACTTGCGGGTGACGGTCTGGGACTGGTCGTCCAGACGCGCGTTCTTGACGTACTGCTGGGTGATGGTGGAGCCACCCTGGGTGTTGCCGCCCCTGGCCATGTTGAACACCGCGCGGGCGATGCCCTTGGGGTCGATGCCGCTGTCGGTGTAGAAGGTCTTGTTCTCCTGCGAGACGACGGCGTACTGCATCGCCTTCGGGATCTGCGCGAGGTTGACGATCTGGCGGTTGGTCTCGCCACCCGTGGAGACCATCTCGGTGTCGTCGGACCAGTAGTAGACGTTGTTCTGCGACGTCGCGGTCTCGGCGACGTTGGGAACGCTCACCAGCGCGTAGCCCACGCCGGCGATCGCGACCAGGCCTCCGATGAAGCCGATGAACAGGCCCGTCACCAGCTTCCAGGACGGCACCCAGCGCGCCACGCCGTACTTGCCCGCGCGCGGATAGTCGATGAACCGCTTCTTGCCGGCCTCGGACGCGCGACCCCTACCGGTCGGCGCGCCACGCCGGCCTCCGGGGCCCGGCTCCGCCCCTCTGCGGCGACCACCGCCGCCCGTGCTTCTCTGGGCCGCACGGCGGGCCTCGGCACGGCCGCCGTACTGACGTTCCTCGCCTCCGGGACCGTACGAAGCCGACTCCTGGGAGCTGGTCCCATAGGAGTCGGCAAGAGACCCGGTGGCGCCTCGCGGAGCCGCGCGGCGGCCGGAGGACGAGCCGGACTGGCCGCGTCGGGCCGCGGCACGTCCGCCTCCCTGCGGCTGCGGCGGTTTGCGACGGTGCTCGCTCATCGAACGACTACTCCTCGGGCAGGCGCACCCTTGCGCGCCTGGAAACGGCGGCTGGTTTCCGGTCCCCCCGAAGTACGGATGCGGTCGGTCGCGCATTCATCCGTACTGCACCGGGACAGCAACGCCCCCCAGGCGTCACTCGCTTCCCGGTGGTGTGCATGCCGCACAGACTACGCACCGTCAAAACCCGCCGAGCCCCGAAGTTCACCCCAAATCAGGCAACTTGGTTCACATGAATCATTGATGTGATCCCGTTCACCGTCCCCCCACTTGTCGCTTCCGGAAGGCCGTTCTATCGTCTTGATGTATCGAGTCGATACATCGGGGCGAGACAGTGACGAGGAGGCGACGATGAGCCGGCGTTCCGGGATCCTCGAATTCGCCGTGCTCGGCCTGCTCCGTGAGTCCCCGATGCACGGCTACGAGCTGCGCAAACGCCTCAACACGTCACTGGGTGTGTTCCGTGCCTTCAGTTACGGCACGCTCTACCCCTGCCTCAAGACGCTGGTCGCCAACGGCTGGTTGATCGAGGAGCCGGGGCACACCACCGAGGACGCCCTCGCCGCACCACTCGCAGGGCGTCGGGCCAAGATCGTCTACCGGTTGACGGCGGAAGGTAAGGAACACTTCGAGGAGCTGCTCTCGCAGACGGGTCCCGACGCGTACGAGGACGAGCACTTCGCGGCTCGTTTCGCCTTCTTCGGGCAGACCTCGCGCGACGTCCGCATGCGAGTCCTCGAAGGCCGGCGCAGCCGGCTGGAGGAGCGCCTGGAGAAGATGAGTGCCTCGCTGGCACGCACCCGGGAGCGCCTCGACGACTACACGCTTGAGCTCCAGCGCCATGGGATGGAGTCCGTGGAGCGCGAAGTGCGCTGGCTGAACGAGCTCATCGAAAGCGAGCGGGCAGGCCGGGACCTCAAGGGTCCCGGCCATGGAGAAACCGCTCGCGACACCACAGAGGGAGCGCCGGGCGTCCTGCCCCGGCCCGGGGACACCCCCGGTCCGGATACGCCCGGCGACACCGCCACGTGAGGTCCCTGCCAGGGCCTCACTCGTACACACAGGGAGCAACCGGAATGGGTTCGGTTCGCGTAGCCGTCGTCGGCGTGGGCAACTGCGCCGCGTCGCTGGTTCAGGGAGTCGAGTACTACAAGGACGCCGACCCGGCGTCGAAGGTCCCCGGGCTGATGCATGTCCAGTTCGGCGACTACCACGTCCGTGACGTCGAGTTCGTCGCGGCGTTCGACGTCGACGCGAAGAAGGTCGGTCTCGACCTCGCCGACGCCATCGGCGCCTCCGAGAACAACACCATCAAGATCTGCGACGTCCCGAACACCGGCGTGACCGTCCAGCGCGGCCACACCCTCGACGGCCTCGGCAAGTACTACCGGGAGACCATCGAGGAGTCCGCCGAGGCCCCGGTCGACGTCGTCCAGGTCCTCAAGGACAAGCAGGTCGACGTCCTCGTCTGCTACCTCCCCGTCGGCTCCGAGGACGCGGCGAAGTTCTACGCCCAGTGCGCCATCGACGCCAAGGTCGCCTTCGTCAACGCCCTCCCGGTCTTCATCGCCGGCACCAAGGAGTGGGCGGACAAGTTCACCGAGGCGGGCGTCCCGATCGTCGGTGACGACATCAAGTCCCAGGTCGGCGCCACCATCACGCACCGCGTCATGGCGAAGCTGTTCGAGGACCGCGGTGTCGTCCTGGACCGCACGATGCAGCTGAACGTCGGCGGCAACATGGACTTCAAGAACATGCTCGAGCGCGACCGTCTCGAGTCGAAGAAGATCTCCAAGACGCAGGCCGTCACCTCCCAGATCCCCGACCGGGACCTCGGCGAGAAGAACGTCCACATCGGCCCGTCCGACTACGTCGCCTGGCTCGACGACCGCAAGTGGGCCTACGTCCGCCTTGAGGGCCGCGCCTTCGGTGACGTCCCGCTGAACCTGGAGTACAAGCTCGAGGTCTGGGACTCCCCGAACTCCGCCGGTGTCATCATCGACGCCCTGCGCGCCGCGAAGATCGCCAAGGACCGCGGCATCGGTGGCCCGATCCTCTCGGCCTCCAGCTACTTCATGAAGTCCCCGCCGGTCCAGTACTTCGACGACGAGGCCCGCGAGAACGTCGAGAAGTTCATCAAGGGTGAGGTCGAGCGCTAAGGCTCACTCAAAACGCTCCTGCCAGGGCTACAGAGGGTCCCCGGGTGGTATCGCCCGGGGACCCTCGCCGTATGTGAGGCTGTGCCCCATGCCCGTCGTCCGCGATCTGCGTGTCCTTCTCCGCTTCCGGGACTTCCGGCGCCTGCTCACCGTGCGCCTGCTCTCCCAGGGCGCGGACGGCGTCTACCAGATCGCCCTCGCCGCGTACGTCGTCTTCTCCCCCGAGAAGCAGACCTCGGCCACCGCGATCGCCTCCGCCATGGCGGTCCTGCTACTCCCCTACTCCTTGGTGGGCCCCTTCGCCGGTGTCCTCCTGGACCGCTGGCGCCGCCGCCAGGTCTTCCTCTACGGCAACCTCGTGCGCGCCCTGCTGGCTTCGGCGACGGCCGTCCTGATCCTCAGCGACGTCCCGGACTGGCTCTTCTACGTCTCCGCGCTGTGCGTCACCGCGGTCAACCGCTTCGTCCTGTCGGGCCTCTCCGCGGCACTGCCCCGTGTCGTCGACGAGGAGCGGCTGGTGATCGCCAACTCCCTTTCCCCGACCGCCGGAACGCTCGCCGCGACCGCGGGCGGAGGCCTTGCCTTCGTCGTACGGCTCCTGGTCGGCGACTCCGACGCGGCGGTGGTGCTGCTCGGCGCCGGGCTCTATCTGTGCGGTGCCCTCGCCGCGCTGCGCATGCCCCCGGACCTACTGGGACCCGACCGTGAGTTGATCCAGCCGCGTCTCGGCACGGCGCTGGCCGGCACCGCCCGCGACCTGGTCGCCGGTGTACGGCATCTGGCGGCACCCTCACGCAGGTCCGCCGCCCGGGCTCTCGGCGCGATGTCGCTCATGCGGTTCTGCTACGGCGCTCTGCTCGTCATGGTGCTGATGCTCTGCCGGTACGCCCTGACGTCCGATCCGGACGACGGGCTCGCCCTGCTGGGCCTGGCGCTGGGGATCTCCGGCGCCGGTTTCTTCGCTGCCGCCGTCATCACGCCCTGGGCGGTGGGGAGACTCGGCCCCGAGCGCTGGATCGTCGCGTGCGCGACCGTCGCCGCAGTGCTGGAGCCCGTCCTCGGACTCCCCTTCGCCACCGCCCCCATGCTCATCGCCGCGTTCGTCCTGGGCCTCGTCACCCAGGGCGCGAAGATCTCCACCGACACGATCGTGCAGTCCTCCGTCGACGACGGATTCCGGGGCCGGATCTTCTCCGTCTACGACGTGCTGTTCAACATCGCTTTCGTGGGGGCCGCCGCCGTGGCCGCGCTGATCCTGCCGCCGGACGGGCGCTCGGTAACTCTCGTGATCGCTGTCGCCGTCATCTACGGAGCAGTGGCTGCGGCGATGGCGAAAGAGCGACGGATGGCCACGGAACGATGAAAGGCGATGTTTCACGTGAAACACCGCCCGGGTCGCTGCCATGGGGGTCATGTTTCACGTGAAACATGACCCCGTTTCACGGCCTGAGCCCTGCTCGGCCCACCTCAGCCCTGCTCGGCCCACCACGCCTTGAGCGCGGCCACCGCCTCGTCGTGCTCCATCGGTCCGTTCTCCAGCCGAAGTTCCAGCATGTGCTTGTAGGCACGTCCCACCTCGGGGCCGGGGCGCACAGCAAGGATCTCCATGATCTGGTTGCCGTCCAGGTCGGGCCTGATCGAGTCCAGCTCCTCCTGCTCCTGAAGCTGAGAGATCCGCTCCTCCAGCCCGTCATACGCACGGGACAGCGCGGCCGCCTTGCGTTTGTTCCGAGTCGTGCAGTCCGAGCGGGTCAGCTTGTGGAGCCGGTCGAGCAACGGGCCGGCGTCACGCACATACCGGCGAACCGCCGAGTCCGTCCACTCTCCGGTGCCGTACCCGTGGAAGCGCAGATGGAGTTCGACGAGCCGGGAGACGTCCTTCACCAGTTCGTTGGAGTACTTGAGCGCAGTCATCCGCTTCTTGGTCATCTTCGCTCCGACCACCTCGTGGTGGTGGAACGAGACCCGGCCGTCCTTCTCGAAGCGGCGAGTGCGCGGCTTGCCGATGTCGTGGAGCAGTGCGGCCAGGCGGAGGGTGAGGTCGGGCCCCTCCTTCTCCAGTGCGATGGCCTGCTCCAGGACGATCAACGTGTGCTCGTAGACGTCCTTGTGCCGGTGGTGCTCGTCGCTCTCCAGCCGCAGGGCGGGCAACTCGGGCAGCACGTGGTCGGCCAGGCCGGTGTCGACGAGCAGTGCCAAGCCCTTGCGCGGGTTGGCGGAGAGGATGAGCTTGTTCAGCTCGTCCCGGACCCGCTCGGCGGAGACGATCTCGATGCGCCCTGCCATCTCCTTCATGGCGGCCACGACCTCGGGGGCCACCTCGAAGTCGAGCTGAGCCGCGAAGCGGGCCGCGCGCATCATCCTGAGCGGATCGTCGGAGAAGGACTCCTCGGGGGTGCCCGGCGTACGCAGCACTCGTGCCGCGAGGTCTTCGAGACCGCCGTGCGGATCGATGAACTTCATCTCCGCGAGGGCGAAGGCCATCGCGTTCACCGTGAAGTCCCGCCGGACGAGGTCCTGCTCGATGGAGTCTCCGTACGACACCTCGGGCTTGCGTGAGGTCCGGTCGTAGGCCTCGGACCGGTAGGTGGTGACCTCTACCTGGTAGCCGTCCTTCTGTGCCCCGACCGTGCCGAAGGCGATCCCCACCTCCCACACGGCGTCCGCCCACTTCTTGAGGATCTTCAGCACATCCTGCGGGCGGGCGTCGGTCGTGAAGTCGAGATCGTTGTCCGGCCGGCCCAGCAACGCGTCCCGGACCGGCCCTCCGACCAGCGCCAGGGAAAAACCGGCGTCCTGGAAGCGGCGAGCGAGGTCGGCAGCGACGGGAGGGAACCGCAGCAGTTCTTTCACCGTGCTGCGATGCTCCTGGCTGAGGACACTGAGATGGGTTTCGTCGGCGTTCGGCACAACAAAAGAGGGTACGTGGCGAGGGCGGCCCGGAGCGCCTCCATTAAACGTGCACAGACTCGCCGTCCGGACCTGCACAAGGTCTGCTCCGAAGACTCACGGGGGCACTCCTCTTTATACGTGCACATTCAGGACAGCGCAGCGGTGTCTCCCGATCTTGTGGAGCAGTCCGCGGCACTTCCCCTCAGCGCGCATCGTTACCATGCGTGGACGCACATTCCGACGACCACTGACGACGACGAGGGACGGGCGAGCGCGTGGCCGAGGCGGCAGACTTCCAGGGGACCAGTCCCTCACCTGCCCGCCGCTGGCTGCGGCGCACCGGGGCCCTGCTGGCGGGGGTGCCGCTCCTGGCCGGCCTCTGCCAGCTGCCCGCCGCCGCACCGGCCCAGGCCGCCGACGACTCCGGCTCGGTGTCCGTCGCCGTCGACACCCTCAGCCCCAGCGTGCCTACGGACGGTGACACCCTCACCGTCTCGGGCACGGTGACCAACAACGGCAAGCAGCCCGTCACGGCCGCGCAGGTGGGACTGGGGGTAGGCCCCGAGCTGTCCACCCGCTCGTCCATCGACCAGGCCACCGAGGACAGCGACTCCCTCCAGGGCCCGACGGGATCCGAGGTCGGCGGCAAGTACGTCGCGAAGTTCCCGAAGCTGACCCCGGGAGTCGCCCAGCCCTTCTCCCTCTCCGTCCCGGTCGACGAGCTGGACCTCGGCGATGCCGGCGTCTACCAGCTCACCGTCTCCCTTTCGGGCAGGACGGCCGCTCAGCCCTGGGACCGGGTGCTCGGCGTCCAACGGACGTTCCTGCCCTGGCACGACGACGAGGCGGACCCGAAGACGAAAACGACCTTCCTGTGGCCGCTGATCTCCAGCGTCCACATGACGGCGGAGACCGGGTCGAACGCCCAGCAGACGCCGGTCTTCCTCAGTGACGACCTCGCCGAGGAGATCTCGGCGGGCGGCCGGCTGGACCAGATGCTGTCCCTGGGCGAGGACCTCGACGTCACCTGGGTGATCGACCCGGACCTGCTGGCCTCTGTCGACGCGATGACCCGCAGCTACCGGGTGCAGGGTGCGGGCGACACCACCGCGCCCGGCACCCACCAGGCGGTCGCCAAGCAGTGGCTGGCGAGACTCCAGAAAGCGGTGGAGGGGCAGGAGGTCGTCGCACTGCCCTTCGCCGACCCCGACCTCGCCTCCCTCGCCCACAACGGCACGAGCGTCACCGGCTCGCTCAGCCACCTCGACGAGGCCACCGACGTCGCGGTCACCACGGTGAGGACCGTGCTCCACGTGACACCGAGCAGCGACTTCGCCTGGCCCGTGAACGGCGCCGTGGACCCGTCGATCGTCAAGGTCGCCACCTCCGCGGGCGCCGACAAGGTGATCGCGCGCAGCGACAGCCTCCAGGAGACCGGCGGCCTGTCGTACACGCCCTCCGCGGCCCGCCCCATCGGCGGCGGCACCACGGCGGTCGTCGCGGACGCCCGGCTGTCGACGGCGTTCCAGGGCGATCTGACGAGGGCGTCCGCCTCGACGCTCGCCGTCCAGCGGTTCCTCGCGCAGAGCCTCGCTCTCGGACTCCAGACGAACAAGCAGCGCAGCATCGTCGTCGCCCCGCAGCGCACGCCCACGGCGAGCCAGGCCGCCGCCATGGCCGAGGCGATCAACGCGCTGCAGAGCGGGAACTGGTCCGAGCCCCAGAAGCTCACCGCGGCCGCCGCGGCCAAGCCCGATCCCGGCGCCACCACCAAGGTGCCCCCGGCGTCCGCCTATCCCGCCTCGCTGCGCAAGCAGGAGCTGCCGAAGGCGGCCTTCCAGCAGATCGCGAGCACCCAGGGCAAGCTCGACAACCTCAAGGTGATCCTCTCCGACCAGTCCCGCGTCGTGACCCCCTTCGGGCGGGCCATGAACCGCGAGATGTCCACATCGTGGCGGGGCCGTCCCGGCGAGGCGAGCAGTTTCCGCGACGATGTCGAGTCCTACCTCGACGGACTGACCTCCCAGGTCAGCCTGATCGACAAGTCGGAGACCAAGCTTTCCGGCCGCAGCGCCACGATCCCCGTGACGGTCCAGAACAACCTGGTGCAGGGTGTGGAGCACCTGAGGCTGCGACTGACCTCGCTGAGCCCGAACCGGCTCGAGATCGGCGGCTCCTCCTACTACGAGCAGCCGGTCGAGGTCTCGGGCGGCCACAGCCAGACGGTGAAGTTCACCACCACGGCCAACGCCAACGGGCAGGCCTCGGTGGTGGCCCAGCTGTACACGGAGGACGGCCAGCCGTACGGCGACGCGGTCAGGTTCGACGTGAAGGTCACGGAGTTCACGGCCACGGTGATGCTGGTCATCGGCGGCGGTGTCCTGCTGCTGGTGCTGGCAGGATTCCGGATGTACACCCAGCGCAAGCGCGCGGCCGCCCGTGCGGCCGAGCAGACCGGCCCCGACGACGAGACGGCCGAGACCGTGGACGGCCCGGAGAACTCCGAGGGCCCCGAGGACCGTCTCACCAATGAGTCCGGCACCGCCGGGCCCGGGGCGGAGGGCCCCGAGCAGCCGAGTGACCTGACAGCGGACACCGCAGCGGAAAGCGCCGACCCGTCCGGCACGGGTGAGAGAGTGGACCGTTGAGGATGTCGTGGCCGGTGGGCCCGGGACGATGAGGTGGGGTAACCATGAACGCGCCGTACGAGGGTGACAGCCAGGGCGCGGGCAGCTCGGGTCGCCCCGAGGGCCCGCCGCCCGAGCACGGCCAAGTGCCGCCGCAGTCGCCCGCGGACATGTACCTCCAGGACGCCTACGACCAGGACCCCTACCGGGGACAGGACCTCCACGCCCAGGACCCGGTCGCCGAGGCCCTCTACGACCGTGCCGCGCACCCCCCGCCACCGCCCGGCACCTACCCGCCCCAGCAGCCCCTGTACTCCCAGCCGCCCCAGTCCCCGTACGCCCCCGACCCGCAGGTCTGGGCACAGACCCCGGCTCCCGAGCCGGAGGGGCCCACGCAGTACCTGCCGTACGGCGACAACCCGCGCACCACCCAGTTCGTGGGCGTCGACGACCTGGTCACCCAGGCCGGCGAGGAGCGCCACGAGCCGGACGCCTTCGCGCACCTCTTCCGCGACCAGCAGCAGGGCGGCGGCCGCCCGACGGACCCCCCGTCGGTGCCCGGACCGGCGCCGGCTCCTGGCGGACCGTCACAGGCCCCCCAGTTCCAGGCACCCGTGGCTCCGGCGCCCTCGGCCGACGAGACCATGAACCTCGGCACGGCGCCGGCCCTGGCACAGACGGCCTCCGAGGCCCCGGCGGCTCCCGCCGCTCCCGCCGCTCCCGCCAAGAAGGGCGGGAAGGCGGGCGGCCTGCTGAAGTCGAGCGCCGTGATGGCGGCCGGCACGATGGTCTCCCGGCTCACCGGCTTCGTCCGCTCGGCGCTGATCGTGTCGGCGCTCGGCACCGCCTTCCTGGGCGACTCCTTCCAGGTGGCCTACCAACTGCCGACCATGATCTACATCCTCACCGTCGGCGGCGGCCTGAACTCCGTCTTCGTGCCGCAGCTCGTACGCGCCATGAAGGAGGACGACGACGGCGGTGAGGCGTTCGCGAACCGGCTCCTGACGCTCGTCATGGTGGCCCTCGCCGCGCTCACCGCCATCACGATGTTCGCGGCGCCGCTCCTGGTGCGTGCGCTCTCGAACTCGGTGGCGTCCAATCCCGCGGCCAACGACGTCGCCATCACCTTCACCCGCTACTTCCTGCCCTCCATCTTCTTCATGGGCATCCATGTGGTGATGGGACAGGTCCTCAACGCACGCGGCAAGTTCGGCGCGATGATGTGGACTCCGGTCCTCAACAACGTCGTCATCATCGTGACGCTCGCGATGTTCCTGTGGGTGTACGGCACCGCAGAGCACTCCGGCATGAGCGTCACGAACATCCCGCCGCAGGGGCAGCGGCTGCTCGGCGTGGGCATCCTGCTCGGTCTCGTGGTGCAGGCCCTCGCGATGATCCCGTATCTGCGCGAGACCGGATTCCGGCTGCGGCTGCGCTTCGACTGGAAGGGCCACGGCCTGGGCAAGGCCGCGATGCTCGCCAAGTGGACCATCCTGTTCGTCCTCGCCAACCAGGCGGGCGCGCTCGTGGTCACCCAGCTCGCCACCGCCGCCGTCGCCGACACCAAGATCCCTGGCACCGGTTTCAGCGCCTACGCCAACGCCCAGCTGATCTGGGGGCTCCCGCAGGCCATCATCACCGTCTCGCTGATGGCCGCGTTGCTGCCGCGCATCTCGCGCTCGGCCGCCGAGGACGACGCCGGTGCGGTGCGCGACGACATCTCCCAGGGTCTGCGCACGACAGCGGTCGCGATCGTGCCGATCGCCTTCGGCTTCCTGTCCCTCGGCATCCCCATGTGCACGCTCATCTTCGGCTCGTCGGGCACCAGCGCGGCCACGAACATGGGGTACATGCTGATGGCCTTCGGCCTCGGCCTGATCCCGTACTCGGTCCAGTACGTCGTCCTGCGCGCCTTCTACGCCTACGAGGACACCCGGACGCCCTTCTACAACACCGTGATCGTGGCAGCGGTCAACGCCGCTGCCTCCGCGGTCTGTTACGCGGTTCTTCCGCCTCGCTGGGCCGTGGCCGGCATGGCCGCCGCCTATGGTCTGGCGTACGCGATCGGCGTCGGCGTGGCCTGGCGCCGCCTGCGCAAGCGCCTCGGCGGTGACCTGGACGGCAAGCGGGTCCTGCGGACCTACGCCCGGCTCTGCATCGCCTCGGTACCGGCGGCTCTGCTCAGCGGGGCGGCCTGTTACGGCATCGGCCACACCCTCGGTCAGGGCGTGGTCGGTTCGTTCGCCGCGCTGATCGCGGGCGGAGCGGTCCTGCTCGGGATCTTCTTCGTCGCCGCTCGCAAGATGCGCATCGAGGAGTTGAACTCACTGGTCGGCATGGTCCGGGGGCGTCTGGGGCGCTGAGCCGGGGGTACGCGCACAACCATCGTCCGCCACCGTGTGTCGTGCATAGCGGCGGACTGTGGGCACAATTGGATTCTGCGTCGCACGGCGCGCAATGAATGGGGAGGCAGGGAACGACGGTGGCGGAACGGAGCACGGCTGCCGTCGACGTGGCAGACACCAGCGGTGACGAACCGCTGACCGCCAAGGCGGACCAGTCCACGGCCGACGGCGTGGCCAAGAACCGGGAGCGGGACACGGAAGACGTCGAGGCACAGGGGCAGGGGAGTGGCGGGACCGAGGGTTCTGGCAAGGCGTCACCGCCGGAGTTGCACAGCGGCCACAAACTCGCCAGACGCTACCGTCTCGAGGAGTGCGTCACCCGTCTGGACGGGTTCAGCAGCTGGCGTGCCGTAGACGAGAAACTCCGTCGGGCCGTGGGCGTGCACATCCTGCCCGCGGACCATGCGCGGGCGCGTTCCGTGCTGGCCGCGGCCCGTTCCTCAGCGCTGCTCGGCGACCCCCGGTTCGTCCAGGTCCTGGACGCCGTCGAGGAGAACGACCTCGTCTACGTCGTCCACGAGTGGCTGCCGGACGCGACCGAGCTGACCACACTCCTCGCCCCCGGCCCGCTGGAGGTGTACGACGCCTACCAGATGGTCAGTCAGGTGGCCTCCGCGATGGCCGCGGCCCACCGTGAGGGCCTCGCGCACCTGAGGCTGAACCCGAACGCGGTGCTGCGTACGTCGAGCGGACAGTGGCGCATCCGGGGGCTGGCCGTGAACGCCGCGCTGCGCGGCGTCAGTTCGGAGACCCCGCAGCGCGCGGACACCGAGGCGATCGGTGCCCTTCTGTACGCGGCGCTGACCCAGCGCTGGCCGTACGAGAGCGACGCCTACGGGCTGGCCGGCCTGCCCAAGGACGTCGGTCTGATCGCACCCGACCAGGTGCGGGCGGGTGTCCACCGTGGACTGTCCGAGCTGTCGATGCGGGCGCTCGCCAACGACGGTGCCACTGCCTCCCGGCACGAGTCGGCGTGCACGACGCCCGAGGAACTGGTCAAGGCGATCGGGGAGATGCCCCGCATCCGCCCGCCGGAGCCGACGTTCACGGCACCGCCGGAGTACCAGCGCACGACGTACCAGCAGGGCACGTACGGCCGTCCGGCGCCGCACCCCGGCGTCACCCAGGCGATCGCGCCCCCACCCCCACCGCTCCAGAGCCGTACCGGCCGAGCCCTGAAGTGGGCCGTCTCGGCCCTCCTCATCGCCGCGCTGGGCCTGGGCAGTTGGCAACTCGCGGACGCGCTGATGGAACGGGGTGGCACGTCCGACGAGACGAACCAGACCCAGACGACGGACGACGGCGACAAGAGCCCGACGAAGGCGGCCAGCGCGCCGATCACCATCGTCAAGGGGTTCGACTTCGACCCGTTCGGCGACGGCTCCGAGAAGCCGGCCGATATAGGGAAGGCCTTCGACAGCGACCCCTCGTCGTACTGGCAGACGGACTACTACCAGGGCGCCAAGTTCGGCAACCTCAAGCCGGGCCTCGGGATAATTCTCGACCTCGGCAAGGTCCAGGAGGTCGGCAAGGTCACCGTCACATTCATGGGTGACACGTCCGTCGAACTGCGCGCCGCCTCCAGCGACGCGGCTTCCAGGCCGACGAGTTTCGACGCCTACTCGAAGGTCGCGTCCGGTTCCGGTACGGGTGTCCCGCTCACGCCGGACAAGGCAGTGAAGACCCGCTACCTTCTGGTCTGGCTGACCAAGCTGCCGCTGACGGAGGACGGCACGTACCGCGGCCGGGTGGCAGACATCAAGATCGCCAGTTGAAGCTGAGGGGGGAGGGGGTCCGATGGCAGATGACACCGTGTATGGCGGTACCAGCGATCAGGACCTCCTGGCCCTTCACGTGGACGGCGATCCCGACGCCTTCGGTGAGCTCGTACGCCGTCATCGGGACCGTCTCTGGGCTGTCGCCCTGAGGACGCTCGGGGACCGGGAGGAAGCCGCTGACGCCGTTCAGGACGCCCTCGTGTCCGCCTACCGGGCCGCCCACACCTTCCGGGGACAGTCGGCCGTCACGACTTGGCTGCACCGGATCACGGTGAACGCCTGCCTGGACCGCGCCAGAAAGGCCGCCTCGCGCAAGACGTCCCCGGTGGACGACACCGAGCGCCTGGAGCAACTCCTGGAGCCGCACGAGTCCGCCTCGGCGCCCGCGGAGCGCAACGACCTCCACCGCCAGCTCCTGGAAGCGCTCGGCACGCTCCCGCCCGACCAGCGGGCCGCCCTCATCCTGGTGGACATGCAGGGCTACCCCGTCGCCGAAGCCGCCCGCATGCTCGACGTGCCGACCGGCACGGTGAAGAGCCGCTGCGCCCGAGGAAGAGCCAGACTCCTCCCCCTTCTCTCTCACCTGCGGCCGGAAAAGGCCGGAGAGGACCGAGAAGGGCACGCAGGACGGAACCGCGCGCAGGGGACATCCGTCCCACCCGCAGCGGCACCTCCGTCAGGAGGCCGGCCGGACTCGGGACCAGGCGATTCAGCTGTAGTGAAGGGCGGAGGTGGGCGAGTGTGACTTCCTCGACAGACACTGCCGGGCACCCGGATGTCGCGGAGATCTCCGACCTCACCGAAGGCCTCCTCCCCGACTCCAGGACCGCGGACGTACGTCGGCATCTGGACGAGTGTGAACTCTGCGCCGATGTACACGCGTCGCTGGAGGAGATCCGCGGACTGCTCGGAACACTGCCGGGCCCGCCTCGCATGCCCGCTGACGTCGCCGGCCGGATCGACGCCGCGCTCGCGGCAGAAGCTCTCCTGCAAGCCACGGCTCCCGACGCGGTGAACGCCCCGGCGCCGGTGGAGAGCGCGCATGTTTCACGTGAAACATCGCCCACTGCCGATCGCCCCTCGGGCCACGCCCGGTCCGCCACCACCGGCCCCGGCCGCAAGGACAGGCAGAGGAACACCCGACGCAGGAAAGCCGTTCTGGGTGCCGTCTTCGCGGTCGCCGCTCTGGGATTCGGCTCTGTGCTGCTGACGTCGCTGGACGACGGCAAGACGTCCGACGAAGCTCAGGTCTCCCCGGCCGACACCTTCTCCGACAGCACCCTCAAGAAGCAGGTCTCCCAACTCCTCACCCCGGACCGGTCCGCCACGGGCGGCTCCCGCTCTCCGGACAGCATGGGCGTGGCGACGGCTCCTGACCGCGAGCAGCCCTTCATCAAGAAGCAGCCCGTGGTTCCTCCGTGTATCCAGAAGGGCATCACCACCAACGGCACGGCCCTCGCGACCGAGAACGGCGTCTACAAGGGCAAGGACGCGCTTCTCGTGGTGCTGCGTGACCCCTCCGACAGCAGCCGGGTCACCGCCTACATCATGGACGCGTCCTGCGTGAAGAACGCCCCCACCAGCACCGCGCAGATCCTGTTGAAGCAGTCCTACGCTCGCTCCTGAACGCTGACGCTTCGTCTCCGCCCTCCGTGGTATTTCGTACGGTGTGGCCTCTCCGTGTGCCCGGACACACCGGGAATGCGCGCCCCTTAGGATCCGTTGGGTGGGGTGAGAGTTCTGAGAGGGGCTCCACCGGTCCGACGACGCAGTCCAGAGACGAGGAACCAAGCCGTGAGCGACGTCCGTAACGTGATCATCATCGGCTCCGGGCCCGCCGGCTACACGGCGGCGCTCTACACCGCGCGCGCGTCGCTGAAGCCGCTGGTGTTCGAGGGCGCCGTCACCGCTGGTGGCGCCCTGATGAACACCACGGAGGTGGAGAACTTCCCCGGCTTCCAGGACGGCATCATGGGCCCCGAGCTCATGGACAACATGCGCGCCCAGGCCGAGCGTTTCGGCGCCGAGCTCGTCCCGGACGACATCGTCAGTGTCGACCTGACCGGCGAGATCAAGACCGTCACCGACACCTCGGGCACCGTCCACCGGGCGAAGGCCGTGATCGTCACCACCGGATCGCAGCACCGCAAGCTCGGCCTGCCGAACGAGGACGCCCTCTCCGGCCGCGGTGTCTCGTGGTGTGCCACCTGTGACGGCTTCTTCTTCAAGGACCAGGACATCGCCGTGATCGGCGGCGGCGACACCGCGATGGAGGAAGCGACCTTCCTCTCCCGCTTCGCCAAGTCCGTGACGATCGTCCACCGCCGGGACACCCTGCGCGCCTCCAAGGCGATGCAGGAGCGCGCCTTCGCCGACCCGAAGATCAAGTTCGTGTGGGACAGCGAAGTCGCCGAGATCCAGGGCGACCCGAAGCTGTCCGGTCTCAAGCTGCGCAACCTCAAGACCGGCGAGCTGAGCGACCTCGCGGTCACCGGCCTGTTCATCGCCATCGGCCACGACCCGCGCACCGAGCTCTTCAAGGGCCAGCTCGACCTGGACGGCGAGGGCTACCTGAAGGTGGAGGCGCCCTCGACGCGCACCAACCTGACGGGTGTCTTCGGTGCCGGTGACGTGGTCGACCACACCTACCGCCAGGCGATCACCGCGGCCGGTACCGGCTGCTCCGCCGCTCTCGACGCCGAGCGCTTCCTCGCCGCCCTCGCGGACGAGGAGAAGGCCGAGCCCGAGAAGACCGCTGTCTGACCACCATCCCCGCCCCACCGCACCAACCAGTTAAGGAGCCCGCCGTGGCCGGCACCCTGAAGAACGTGACCGACGATTCCTTCGAGCAGGACGTCCTCAAGAGCGACAAGCCCGTCCTGGTGGACTTCTGGGCGGCCTGGTGCGGTCCGTGCCGCCAGATCGCGCCGTCCCTCGAGGCGATCGCCGCCGAGTACGGCGACAAGATCGAGGTCGTCAAGCTGAACATCGACGAGAACCCGGGTACGGCCGCCAAGTACGGCGTCATGTCCATCCCGACCCTGAACGTCTACCAGGGCGGCGAGGTCGCCAAGACCATCGTCGGCGCCAAGCCGAAGGCCGCGATCGTCCGTGACCTCGAGGACTTCATCGCCGAGTGACGTTTCACGTGAAACACGGTTTCACGTGAAACACAGTGAGGGGCCGGTCCACCAGGACCGGCCCCTCACTCGTGTGTCCGTCACAGCGGCCGCAGGGCCGGCTCCTTCTGTACCGCCCCCAGAAGGCGGTCCAGCGCCATCTCCACGTCTTCCTTCCAGGAGAGCGTGGTACGCAGCTCCAGCCTCAGCCGCGGGTACGCCGGATGCGGCCTGACCGTCTTGAAGCCCACCGCCAGGAGATGATCCGCGGGAAGCAGACAGGCGGGCTCCTTCCAGCGGGCGTCACCAAAGGCCTCGATCGCTCTGAAGCCCCGCCGCAGCAGATCCTTGGCCACGGTCTGCACCATCACCCGGCCCAGCCCCTGTCCCTGGTAGCCCGGCATGATGAACGACGTGATCAGCTGAACGGCATCCGGAGAGACGGGGCTCGTGGGAAAGGCTGTCGACCGGGGGACGTACGCCGGAGGCGCGTAGAGGACGAAGCCGACCGGAACATCGTCGACGTAGACGACCCGGCCACAGGATCCCCAGTCCAGGAGGACGGCCGAGATCCAGGCCTCTTTCTCCAGGGCCGGGGTGCCTGCCTTTACCGCGGCTTCTCCACTGACCGGGTCCAACTCCCAGAAGACGCAGGATCGGCAGCGCTTGGGGAGGTCCGGAAGGTTGTCCAGCGTGAGCGGTACGAGCCGACGCCCCATGAAGGCTGTTCCTCGCTTCCTTCGCCCGCTGCATCGCGGGCTGCCGTCAGTGCGCTCCGTTCCCTGAGCAGGCTGCCGACGAAGCCGCCGACCGCCCCCAGTCCCAGGCCTGCGCTCACCAGTCCGCTTCGGCTCATCGTTCGCATGGCCCCTGCCTCCCCTCAGAGGTACTGCCGGGTGGATGTGCCGCACCCAATCGCATCGTATCCACACACCGATTCCATCGATACCGCCTGAAAGCAAAGAGCGGGCCGTGTCCGGTACACACCGGACACGGCCCGCTCTTCTTGCTCCGCCTCAGCAGCATCACCTCGGCGAAGCCCGGCTCAGTCTTCCGTCTCCTCGGCGTCGTCGCCCAGCAGGCTCTTCTGGAGGACCGGACCCTCTCCAGGGGCGAGGCTGCTGAGGATGCGCTCGAGGTCCTCCATGGAGGCGAACTCGACCGTGATCTTGCCCTTCTTCTGCCCCAGGTCGACCTTCACCCGCGTCTCGAAGCGATCCGAGAGACGGGTGGCGAGGTCGGTGAGCGCCGGGGAGACGCGGGCTCCGGCGCGCGGCCCCTTGGAGCGCTGGGCGGTCTGCGGACGCGACCCCATGAGGGTCACGATCTCCTCGACGGCACGCACCGACAGGCCCTCGGCCACGATCCGGTGAGCCAGCCGGTCCTGCTCCTCCGAGTCCTCGACAGAGAGCAGCGCGCGGGCGTGTCCGGCGGAGAGGACTCCGGCGGCCACCCTGCGCTGGACCGCCGGGGAGAGCTTCAGCAGACGCAGGGTGTTGGAGACCTGCGGACGGGACCGGCCGATGCGGTCCGCCAGCTGGTCGTGCGTGCAGTTGAAGTCCTTCAGCAACTGGTCGTAGGCGGCTGCCTCTTCCAGCGGGTTGAGCTGGGCGCGGTGCAGGTTCTCCAGAAGGGCGTCCAGGAGAAGTTTGTCGTCGTCCGTGGCCCGCACGATCGCCGGGATCGCGTCCAGGCCGGCCTCACGGCTGGCCCTCCAGCGCCGCTCGCCCATGATGAGCTCGTAGCGCGCGGGACCGACCTGCCGTACGACGACCGGCTGGAGGAGTCCGACCTCCTGGATGGAGGTGACCAGTTCGTGCAGCGCGTCCTCGTCGAAGACCTCACGCGGCTGGCGCGGGTTCGGCGTGATGGAGTCAAGGGGGAGCTCAGCGAAGTGGGCGCCCATGGGAGGCGCGGGAGTCTCCGCGTAGCCGTTGACCGACGGCTCCTCGGTTTCCTGTGAAACAGGCGGCAGTGTGGCCACCTTCGCCGCGGCCACCCCACGGTCGCTCGTCAGCACCGGTACGGTAGCCGGGGACGCGGAACCGGCGCCGCCCATTGCCGCCGGTGTCGGCGTCTTCTCCGTTGGGGCAGCAGGGATCAGTGCGCCGAGCCCACGGCCCAAACCCCTCCGTCGCTCGCTCACTGGATCCCCTCCACCATGCTCGGGTTGCTCTGTGCGCCGATGTGCGCCTGCGTCGGGTCATAGCTGACGCCGACGCCCTTCAGCGCGATCTCTCGCGCCGCCTCAAGGTAGGACAGGGCGCCGCTCGATCCGGGATCGTAGGTCAGCACCGTCTGTCCGTAGCTCGGTGCCTCGGAGATACGGACCGAGCGGGGAATACTCGTCCGCAGCACCTCGTCACCGAAGTGGGTGCGCACCTCGTCGGCGACCTGTGACGCGAGGCGCGTCCGGCCGTCGTACATGGTGAGCAGGATCGTCGATACGTGCAAGGTGGGGTTGAGGTGACCCCGCACCAGATCGACGTTGCGCAGCAGCTGCCCCAGGCCTTCCAGCGCGTAGTACTCGCACTGGATCGGGATGAGGACCTCCGCGCCGGCCACCAGCGCATTGACCGTCAGCAGGCCGAGCGAGGGCGGGCAGTCGATGAGGATGTAGTCGAGGGGCTGCTCGTAGGCCTGAATGGCTCGCTGCAGTCGGCTCTCACGTGCCACCAGGGACACCAGCTCGATCTCCGCACCGGCGAGATCGATCGTGGCGGGAGCACAGAAGAGGCCTTCGACATCAGGCACCGGCTGGACGACTTCGGCCAGCGGCCTGCTGTCGACCAGGACGTCGTAGATGGAAGGAACTTCAGCGTGGTGGTCGATCCCCAGGGCAGTGGACGCATTGCCCTGGGGGTCAAGGTCGACCACCAGGACACGGCCACCGTGCAGAGCCAGCGAAGCGGCAAGATTGACGGTTGTCGTCGTCTTGCCCACTCCGCCCTTCTGATTGGCGACGACCATGATCCGGGTCTGCTCGGGCCGCGGCAGGCCCTCGCCGGCGCGGCCCAGAGCCTCTACCGCCAGTTGGGCAGCACGACCGATCGGAGTGTCGTCCATCGGGGGCGGTGTTTCACGTGAAACATCGTCCCCCATCGACTCGGTTCGGGGACCGGGGACCGGATCGGTCATCGGTCCCGCGATGTTGGCGTCGGACCGCAAGGATTCACTCTCCTCGACTTCAGGCTCGCAATGAACAGAGCCTCCCATGTCTTCGGGGGTGTGAACCAGTGAGGCCTGTTGTTCTGTGGAGAAATCCACCTCTGTGGACAACTCCGTTACCTCTCCGAGTGACCCGAGAGGCTTTCGGTCACGGGGTTCGGCCGCGGCGCGGCCCCGGCTGATGATGCCGTGCAGCAGTGAGCGACGTTTCACGTGAAACACGATGCAGGGGGGCCGTGCCCGTTCTGCCGCGACACTCCGGCATGCGTAGGTTTGGCAGCTTGTGTGGAGTACGTCTCGTCGTCAGGACGGATCAGCGGCGCCGACGGGCACGTCCCGTGCGAGCCGCCTTGGCACGCTTGGCGGCGAACCGCACACCACCGGGGCTCTCCCCCACCTCGACCCGCACCACCGTGGACAGTGGATCGACCACTCCCTCACCCACATGCAGGATGGAGGTCTCCACGGCACCGAGCTTGCTCAATGCCGTGGACGCGGCCTTGAGTTCCTCCTCCGCGGTGTCTCCCTTGAGCGCGAGCATCTCCCCGTAGGGACGCAGCAGCGGAACCCCCCAGGTCGCCAGCCGGTCCAACGGGGCCACGGCCCGCGCCGTCACCACATGGACTGGGGTGAGCTTGCCCATGACCTCCTCGGCACGCCCGCGGACGACCGTCACGTGGTCCAGGCCCAGCAGCTCCACGACCTCCGTCAGGAAGGTCGTACGCCGCAGCAGAGGCTCCAGCAGCGTGATCTTCAGGTCCTCACGGACGAGGGCCAGGGGAATGCCGGGAAGCCCGGCTCCCGAGCCGACGTCGCACACGGTCACGCCCTCGGGAACGACTTCCGAGAGCACCGCGCAGTTCAGCAGATGCCGCTCCCACAGGCGGGGCACTTCGCGCGGGCCGATGAGACCGCGCTGCACACCCGCCTCGGCGAGCAGCTCGGCGTAGCGGACCGCGTCCTCGAAGCGATCGCCGAACACCTCACGCGCCTGCTCGGGCGCGGGGGGAAGCTCCGCTGCCTCCGTCACGGGGAACCGTCCTTCCGTACCGCATCGACGCACCGGGCGCCGACCACCAGAACTATCAGGCTGACAAAGTTCGGCCCCGCCTGCTCTACAGACGGGGCCGGAGGAACCTAGGAACCGATCAGGCGGGAAGCACGACGACGAAGCGCTGCGGCTCCTCGCCCTCGGACTCGCTGCGCAGGCCGGCTGCCTTGACCGCGTCGTGCACGACCTTGCGCTCGAACGGCGTCATCGGCTTGAGCTTCACGGACTCGCCGGTGTTCTTGACCTCGGCGGCGGCCTTGGCGCCCAGCTCGGAGAGCTCGGCACGCTTCTTGGCCCGGTAACCGGCGATGTCCAGCATCAGACGGCTGCGGTCCCCGGTCTCCCGGTGCACGGCCAGGCGGGTGAGCTCCTGAAGGGCTTCCAGTACCTCACCGTCACGGCCGACCAGCTTCTGCAGGTCGCGGCCGCCCGCGTCGCTGATGATCGAGACAGCGGCGCGGTCGGCCTCGACATCCATGTCGATGTCGCCGTCGAGATCGGCGATGTCGAGCAGACCCTCGAGGTAGTCCGCCGCGATCTCGCCCTCCTGCTCCAGGCGGGTCAGGGTGTCTGCACCCTCGGCAGCGGCGGAGGTGGTGCCTTCCGTCACGGGATGGGCTCCTTCGTTACTTCTTGGACGGGGACTTGGGCCGCTGCGGACCCTTGCGCTGTCCGGACTGGGCCTTGCTGCGGTTACCGGAACCGGGCTGCTTCTTGGCCGAAGCGGCCGGCTTGGCGTCCTCGGGCGTTGCGTCCTGGGGCTCCTCGGACTTGCTCAGCGAGGTCGGCGTCGACGACTGGTCTTCGCCGGCCGCCTTCGTGCCACTCGCGGCCGCACCCGACTGCCGCTGCGACTTGCTCTGCCGCTTGGGCTGCTGACGCTTGGGAGTGGCCGCGCTCGCCGGCGAACCGTCCTCGGTCTGGACCGCGGCCTGGGACTCGCTCTGGACCACGGTGCCGTCGGCCTGGGCCGCGAGACCGGCCTTGTTCAGGCCGTTGATGAACTTGCGCTCGAACTCGTTGCGGTCCCGGCCCTTGGCGACGATCGCCTTGATGATGGTGCGCTCGCTGCGCTTGCGGGCCTTGCCGTGGTTCAGGACGTGCTTGGTGAGGCGCTCCAGGTAGGCGGCCTGGGCCTTGGAACCCGGGGTCGGGTTGTTGTGGATGACGTACATCTGCTGGCCCATGGTCCACACGTTGGTGGTCAGCCAGTAGACGAGGACACCGACCGGGAAGTTGATGCCGAAGACGGCGAACATGACCGGGAAGACGTACATCAGCATCTTCTGCTGCTGCATGAACGGCGTCTTGACCGTGGTGTCGACGTTCTTCGTCATCAGCTGGCGCTGCGTGTAGAACTGCGACGCCGACATCAGGATGATCATGACTGCGGTGACGACCCGCACATCGGTGACCGTGGCGCCCAGGGCCTCGACGGTGGCGGAGCCGTCCTTGAACTTCGCGGCGAGCGGGGCCCCGAAGATGTGCGCCTTACGGGCGCTGGCCAGCAGCGACTCGTTGATGACACCGATGGTGTCGCCCGTCGCGATGCCGTTGAGCACGTGGTACAGGGCGAAGAAGAACGGCGACTGCGCCAGGATGGGAAGGCACGAGGAGAGCGGGTTGGTGCCCGTCTCCTTGTACAGCTTCATCATCTCTTCGGACTGACGCTGTTTGTCGTTCTTGTAGCGCTCCTGGATCTTCTTCATCTCGGGCTGGAGCGTCTGCATGGCCCGCGTCGACTTGATCTGCTTCACGAAGAGCGGGATCAGGCAGATACGGATCAGGATCACGAGGGACACGATCGACAGGCCCCAGGCCCACCCGGTGTCGGGGCCGAAGATGGCGCCGTACACCTTGTGGAACTGGACGATGACCCAGGAGACGGGTGTCGTGATGAAGCTGAAAAGACTGGCAATCGTGTCCACTAATCATGCTCCTTGGGCATGGGACGGAGTCTCTGCGGCCGGGCTCGAAGGAGTATGTCCCTCGGTGGCCGAGTCGGCGGCGGAGGGCCCGCCCCTGCGTGCACGCCAGGCGTTACGCAGCATTTCGTGCCACCGCGGGCGCTTGCGCGGCGGGACATGGTCCACACCGCCCAGCGACCACGGATTGCACCGCAGGATGCGCCAGGCGGTGAGTGCCGTTCCCTTGATCGCACCGTGCCGGTCGATGGCCTGGAAGCCGTAGTGGGAACACGACGGGTAGTACTTGCAGACCGGCCCCAGCAGTGGACTGATGGTCCACTGGTACAGCTTGATCAGCGCCAGCAGTGGGTACTTCATCGCGCGCCCCCTCCCAGCAGCCGCTGTAGGGCGGCATCCAGGTCTCGGGCCAGTTGTTCATGGTCGGCGTCGCCGGCCTCGGGCAACGCTCGTACGACTACCAGGCTACCGGGGGGCAACAGGGAGACCCGGTCACGCATCAGATGGCGAAGTCTGCGCTTCACCTTGTTGCGTACGACGGCGCCGCCCACGGCCTTGCTCACGACGAAACCCGCACGCGTCGGGGGAGCGCTCTCCCCAGGCGCGTGCGGGTCCGTGGCACCGCTACGTAGATGAACGACGAGGGACGGGCGGCCTGCCCGGCGACCCCGTCGTACCGCGGTCGCGAAGTCCTCGCGCCGCCTCAGCCGATGCTCGGTAGGCAGCACGACGTCATGACCTGATCAGATCAGGCGGACAGGCTGGCGCGACCCTTGCTGCGGCGGTTCGCGAGAATCGCGCGGCCGGCACGGGTACGCATCCGCAGGCGGAAGCCGTGGGTCTTCGCGCGGCGACGGTTGTTCGGCTGGAAGGTGCGCTTGCTCACTCGGGGGCTCCAGAAATAAATCGGTGGTGGCGGGTGCCGTCCTGGCTGTCACCGTGCGCCCACGAGTAGCTCGCAGTAACGCCCGAGTGCACCGCTTCCCGATCACCCGAAGCGATCTGTGCCCATCGGAGGCAGGCGGCAGCAGCCATCGACAACTCGACCTGGTTACGGTACGCGCGGCTACGCCATCCGGTCAAACCAGTGGTCACCGGGAGACACTATCCACAGGCTGGGGACAACAACTTGAACCGCACCCGTCGCCCTGACTACCGTGGCTGAACTCCGATTCGTTCCCTTGACCCCCTGTGTTTCGGCTCCACCCCATTTGAATCCCGACTCGTCCCACGACCACACGTTCGTGGGACCCGTGAGAGAGCGTGCCCTGTGGCTGACGTACCTGCCGATCTTGCCGCAGTGTGGCCACGCGTACTCGAGCAACTCCTCGGTGAGGGCCGCGTCCAGGGTGTGGAGGCGAAGGACGAGCACTGGATCCGTCGCTGCCAGCCCCTCGCGCTGGTCGCCGACACCGCCCTGCTCGCCGTACCGAACGAATTTGCGAAGGGCGTACTGGAGGGCAGGCTGGCCCCGGCCGTCAGCGAGACGCTGAGCCGCGAGTGCGGCCGCCCCATCCGTATCGCCATCACCGTCGACGACTCCGCGGGCGAGCCCCCCTCGCCGCCCGCACCCCCGGCCCCCCGGTCCCAGCCGCGCTACGAGGAGCCCGAGCTCCCCTCCGGCCAGTACGACGGGCCGTACGACAACACGTACGACAACACGTACGACAACCAGTACGACGGCTACGGCCGCCACCGCGCCGACGACTCGGGCCGTGGCGAGCAGCGCCCCGGCCCCCAGGGCGACCGCACCTCCCGCTCGGACCAGCTCCCCACCGCCCGACCCGCGTACCCCTCGGAGTACCAGCGCCCCGAACCCGGCGCCTGGCCCCGACCCGCGCAGGACGAGTACAGCTGGCAGCAGCAGCGGCTCGGCTTCCCGGAGCGCGACCCTTACGCGTCGCCGTCGCAGGAGCCGTACCAGCAAGAGACGTATCCACAGGAGCCGTACCAGAAGGAGCCCTACCCGCAGGACTCCTACGGCGCCCCCTCCCAGGACTACCGCCCCCAGCCCATGGAGCGGCCGTCCTACGACAGCCCGCGCCCCGACTACGACCAGCGGCCGGACTACGACAAGCCCCGCCCCGACTACGACAAGCCGCGCTCGGAGTACGACCAGCGGGACGTGCGCCGGGATCTCCCCGAGCCCCCGTCCGCCTCCGGGCATGTGCACCGCGGCGGGCCGGTCGGCTCCAATCTGCCCACCACCGGCGCCCCCGGCCCGCTCGCCGCGCAGCCCGCGCCCGCGACCGGTCCCGGTGAGCCCACCGCGCGGCTGAACCCGAAGTACCTCTTCGACACCTTCGTCATCGGCGCCTCCAACCGCTTCGCCCACGCGGCCGCGGTCGCCGTCGCCGAGGCGCCGGCCAAGGCCTACAACCCCCTCTTCATCTACGGGGAGTCCGGCCTCGGCAAGACGCACCTGCTGCACGCGATCGGCCACTACGCGCGCAGCCTGTACCCCGGCACGCGCGTGCGGTACGTGAGCTCGGAGGAGTTCACCAACGAGTTCATCAACTCCATCCGCGACGGCAAGGGCGACAGCTTCCGCAAGCGGTACCGCGAGATGGACATCCTGCTCGTCGACGACATCCAGTTCCTCGCGGACAAGGAGTCGACACAGGAGGAGTTCTTCCACACCTTCAACACGCTCCACAACGCCAACAAGCAGATCGTGCTCTCCAGCGACCGGCCGCCCAAGCAGCTGGTCACGCTCGAGGACCGGCTGCGGAACCGTTTCGAGTGGGGCCTGATCACCGACGTCCAGCCGCCCGAGCTGGAGACTCGCATCGCGATCCTGCGCAAGAAGGCGGTCCAGGAACAGCTCAACGCCCCGCCGGAGGTCCTGGAGTTCATCGCCTCCCGCATCTCGCGCAACATCCGCGAGCTGGAGGGCGCGCTGATCCGCGTGACGGCGTTCGCGTCGCTCAACCGGCAGCCGGTCGACCTGGGCCTGACCGAGATCGTCCTCAAGGACCTGATCCCCGGCGGCGAGGACTCGGCCCCGGAGATCACCTCCACGGCGATCATGAGCGCCACGGCCGACTACTTCGGCCTGACCGTCGAGGACCTGTGCGGCACCTCGCGCGGCCGCGCCCTCGTCACCGCCCGCCAGATCGCCATGTACCTGTGCCGCGAGCTCACCGACCTCTCGCTGCCCAAGATCGGCGCCCTGTTCGGCGGCCGCGACCACACGACCGTGATGCACGCGGACCGCAAGATCCGCAATCTGATGGCCGAGCGGCGCTCCATCTACAACCAGGTGACCGAGCTGACGAACCGCATCAAGAACGGCTGACAGCACCGGAGTTACGACGGTTTCGACGCCGAAGGGCGCCCTGGGGACGAGATCCCGGGGCGCCCTTCGGCGTTCCCGGGGTCACGACGCCGTAGCCCTGTGTTCGATTCCCCGCCGGGTTACGGCCTCTCTCCACAGATCCGGTGACTTTTTCCCGTCCACATCCTGGGGACCGCGAAGTTGTCCAGATCACGGTCCACAGGCTCCCCGTCACAAGACCATCAGCCCAGGTCACCCCCCTGTGGATTCGTGGACGAACGATCTCCACAGACTGTGGACAGCCAGGAGATCCACAGGCTGTGCATCGAGTTGTCCACCGACAACCCACAGGCTGGGGCCGGTTGTCCCCAGCGATCACCAGCTTCTCCACATCCCTGTCCACTGTTCGGCAACGCGACGCGCCTGATCACCGGGTCGAGTGAAAGGCGTCACACGAAGGTGCCGGGTTGGGCTGTGGGAAACGGGGGTAAAGCTGGGGACGGCGTTGGGGAGAAGTCGCCTCAGGCTGTGCACGGAGTGTGCAGAACTTTCTGTTCTCCACAGAGACGCCCAGTTGTCCACCGGTGTCGCCCACAGGGCCCGTGGACAAAATTTCCCCTCTGAGCTGGGAAAACGGGGTTATCCACGGTATCCACAGCCCCTACTACTACTGACAACTAGAGAGAGCTGGGAATCCGTTTCGAAGGGGGGCCTGTGCACAACTCGCTGTCCGGTGCCCGGCTGCCCCTCGTCACGACTTGACCCCGAGAGGCACCTACTGTCAGTGGGGTGCGTCAGACTGTTCCCCGGTGTCCTTCCCGTCACAGGGGCCGACGACACCGAGACAGACGACGAAGCCAGGCAGGCCGAGCAGCGCCGGCAACAGCAGGAGGCGGCAACAGTGAAGATCCGGGTGGAACGCGACGTACTCGCGGAGGCAGTTGCCTGGGCGGCGCGCAGCCTCCCGGCCCGTCCGCCGGCGCCGGTCCTCGCCGGCCTTCTCCTGAAGGCCGAGGAAGGCCAGCTGAGCCTGTCCAGCTTCGACTACGAGGTCTCCGCGCGGGTGTCCGTCGAGGCCGAGGTCGAGGAGGAGGGCACGGTGCTCGTCTCCGGCCGCCTGCTCGCCGACATCTGCCGCGCCCTGCCCAACCGCCCGGTGGAGATTTCCACAGACGGTGTACGGGCGACCGTGGTGTGCGGCTCCTCGCGATTCACACTCCACACCCTGCCTGTGGAGGAGTACCCGGCGCTGCCGCAGATGCCGAGCGCGACCGGCACCGTCCCCGGTGAGGTCTTCGCCTCCGCCGCCGCCCAGGTGGCCATCGCCGCGGGCCGCGACGACACGCTGCCGGTGCTGACCGGTGTGCGCATCGAGATCGAGGGCGACACCGTCACCCTGGCGTCCACCGACCGCTACCGCTTCGCGGTCCGTGAGTTCCTGTGGAAGCCGGAGAACCCCGAGGCGTCCGCGGTGGCCCTGGTGCCCGCCAAGACGCTCCTGGACACCGCCAAGGCCCTCACGAGCGGCGACAGCGTGATCCTGGCGCTGTCCGGTTCGGGCGCGGGCGAAGGTCTGATCGGTTTCGAGGGCGCGGGCCGCCGTACGACGACCCGTCTGCTCGAGGGCGACCTGCCGAAGTACCGCACGCTGTTCCCGACGGAGTTCAACTCGGTCGCGGTGATCGAGACCGCCCCCTTCGTGGAGGCCGTCAAGCGTGTGGCGCTGGTTGCCGAGCGCAACACCCCGGTGCGGCTGAGCTTCGAGCAGGGCGTGCTGATCCTGGAGGCCGGTTCCAGCGACGACGCACAGGCTGTGGAAAGGGTCGACGCCCAGCTGGAGGGTGACGACATCTCGATCGCCTTCAACCCGACCTTCCTGCTGGACGGCCTGAGCGCCATCGACTCCCCGGTGGCCCAGCTCTCCTTCACCACGTCCACCAAGCCCGCGCTGCTCAGCGGCAAGCCGGCCCTGGACGCCGAGGCGGACGAGGCCTACAAGTACCTGATCATGCCGGTGCGGCTGAGCGGCTGAGCGGTCGCCGACGGAAAGCCCCAGGTGAGGGCATACGTTTGAGCGCGTATGCCCACAGGTGTGCGTGAGCGTCCGGGTTTAGGCTCGTACGTGGGTACGAAGGTGCCCCACACGTCACAGCTACCTAAGGAACCACTGATGGAGCTCGGTCTCATCGGCCTCGGCAAGATGGGCGGCAACATGCGCGAGCGGATCCGCCGCGCAGGCCACACCGTGATCGGATACGACCGCAACCCGGACCTCGCCGATGTCCACAGCCTCAAGGAGCTTGTGGACGCGTTGCAGGGTCCGCGGGTCGTGTGGGTGATGGTCCCGGCCGGGGCGCCGACGCAGGCGACCATCGACGAGCTGGCCGAACTCCTTCAGCCGGGGGACGTCGTGGTGGACGGCGGGAACTCCCGCTGGACGGACGACGAGAAGCACGCCGAGGAGCTGGCGGCCAGGGGCATCGGCTTCGTCGACTGCGGTGTCTCCGGCGGTGTCTGGGGCCTGGAGAACGGCTACGCGCTGATGTACGGCGGTGACGCCGAGAACGTCGCCAAGGTGCAGCCCGTCTTCGACGCCCTCAAGCCCAAGGGCGACGCCGGTGCGGTGCACGCAGGCAAGGTCGGCGCGGGCCACTTCGCGAAGATGGTCCACAACGGCATCGAGTACGCGATGATGCAGGCCTACGCCGAGGGCTGGGAGCTCCTGGAGAAGGTGGACTCCGTGACCGACGTCCGGGAGGTCTTCCGCTCCTGGCAGGAGGGCACCGTCATCCGTTCCTGGCTCCTCGACCTCGCGGTCAACGCCCTCGACGAGGACGAGCACCTGGACAAGCTGCGCGGTTTCGCACAGGACTCCGGCGAGGGCCGGTGGACCGTGGAGGCCGCCATAGACCACGCGGTGCCGCTGCCGGCGATCACCGCGTCCCTGTTCGCGCGGTTCGCGTCCCGCCAGGACGACTCGCCGCAGATGAAGATGATCGCGGCGCTGCGCAACCAGTTCGGCGGCCACGCGGTCGAGACGAAGTAATCCACAGGGCTGTTCGCACAGTCCACAAGCTGGGGGAGGTCGGCGCCCGACCATGCACGTCACGCATCTGTCGCTGGCCGACTTCCGCTCGTACGCCCGGGTCGAGGTCCCGCTCGACCCGGGCGTCACCGCGTTCGTGGGCCCCAATGGACAGGGCAAGACGAACCTGGTCGAGGCGATCGGCTACCTCGCCACCCTCGGCAGCCACCGGGTCGCCACCGACGCCCCGCTGATCCGGATGGGCGCCGACCGCGCGATCGTCCGGGCCCAGGTCAGACAGGGCGAGCGGCAGCAGCTGGTCGAGCTGGAGCTGAACCCCGGCAAGTCGAACCGGGCGCGCATCAACAGGTCGTCGCAGGTCAGGCCGCGTGATGTGCTGGGGATCGTGCGGACCGTGCTGTTCGCCCCGGAGGACCTGGCGCTGGTCAAGGGCGACCCCGGCGAGCGGCGCCGCTTCCTGGACGAGCTGATCACCGCGCGCGCTCCGCGCATGGCCGGCGTGCGCTCCGACTACGAGCGCGTCCTCAAGCAGCGCAACACCCTGCTGAAGTCGGCCGCCCTCGCGCGCAGGCACGGCGGCCGCTCGATGGACCTGTCCACCCTCGACGTATGGGACCAGCACCTCGCGCGGGTGGGCGCCGAGCTGCTCGCCCAGCGGCTCGACCTGATCGCCGCGCTCCAGCCTCTGGCCGACAAGGCGTACGAGCAGCTGGCGCCCGGCGGCGGTCCCGTCGCGCTGGAGTACAAGCCGTCCGCGCCCGGTGAGGCGCACACGCGTGAGGATCTCTTCGAGCAGCTGATGGGGGCGCTCGCGGAGGCGCGCAAGCAGGAGATCGAGCGGGGCGTGACCCTCGTAGGGCCGCATCGGGACGATCTGCTGCTCAAACTCGGCCAGCTGCCCGCCAAGGGATACGCCTCGCACGGCGAGTCCTGGTCGTACGCGCTGGCGCTGCGGCTCGCGTCGTACGACCTCCTCAGGGCGGAGGGGAACGAGCCGGTGCTGATCCTCGACGACGTGTTCGCGGAGCTGGACACCCGGCGCCGGGAGCGGCTGGCCGAGCTGGTCGCCCCGGGTGAGCAGGTGCTGGTGACGGCCGCGGTCGACGACGACGTGCCGCATGTGCTGGCGGGGACGCGGTACGCGGTGGCGGAGGGGACGGTGGAGCGCGTATGAGCGACGAACGGCCTCCGACCGAGAACGCCGACAGCGCTGCTGGCGGCGGAAACGCAGACGGCGCCGAGAACCCCAAGCCGGCCGAGCCCTCCGGTGTCGACCTCGCGCGCGTGGCGCTTCGGGCGGCGAGGGAACAGGCACGCGCGCGTGGGGACGCGGCGCAGCAGAAGCGGCAGGCGCGGCGCGGGGGCGGGCTGCGCTCCGGCGCGCGCGCCGACGGACGCGACCCGATGGCCTTCGGTGCCGCCATCAACCGCTTGATCACTGAGCGGGGCTGGGAGGCTCCCGCCGCGGTGGGCGGTGTGATGGGGCGCTGGCCGCAGATCGTCGGGGAGAAGCTCGCCGATCACTGCACGCCCCAGAGGTACGACGAGGACGAGCGGGTCCTGGTCGTGCAGTGCGATTCGCCGGTGTGGGCGACCGAGGTGCGGCGCCTCGCCCCGAGCCTGGTCGCACGGCTCAACGAGGACCTGGGGCACGGCACGGTCCGGCTGATCAAGGTGCTCGGTCCCGGTGGCCCCGCGCGCAACTACGGCCCTCTGCGGGCCCCGGGAAGCAGCAGGTCCGGCGATCCCTACACGTGACTTACGTCACGTCTTCCCTGCGTGATCGGCGCCGTCGTAGCACTGCACGCGGATGCGAATTCCGACCTGACTCCCAAGTAGCAAAGGGTTGACAGCCGAAAGCGCTGAGTGCCGCTGTGAGCCTCTTGGAGCCCCGCTCCGTATATGGGGACCCGGAAGACGCCGGTTGAGGGCGGCACATGAGGACTCAGGTACCGGCAAACCCCCATCACTGTCGGCGCTACCGGTAGACTGGAAGCCAATCCCGCCCCAAACGTGGGGACCGCCCGGGAAACGCTGAGCAACGCTGATCAAGGCTTACCAACGCAACATGCCGCAGCCGCTCCGGCAACCCGCCGACGAGCCCGGCTCGTGCTGTGCCAGAAAGGGCGCTTCGTGGCCGATTCCGGCAACCCCAACGAGAACATCCCGTCCACCGACGCCGAGGCGACCTCGTCGAACGGCGAGGTCACCGCCTCGTACGACGCCAGCGCCATCACCGTCCTCGAGGGTCTGGACGCGGTCCGCAAGCGACCCGGTATGTACATCGGCTCGACCGGCGAGCGCGGCCTGCACCACCTGGTGCAGGAGGTCGTCGACAACTCCGTCGACGAGGCGCTGGCGGGCCACGCGGACACCATCGACGTCACGATCCTCCCCGACGGCGGCGTCCGGGTCGTCGACAACGGCCGTGGCATCCCGGTCGGCATCGTCCCCTCCGAGGGCAAGCCGGCCGTCGAGGTCGTGCTGACCGTGCTGCACGCGGGCGGCAAGTTCGGCGGCGGCGGCTACGCGGTCTCCGGCGGTCTGCACGGCGTGGGCGTGTCCGTGGTGAACGCCCTGTCGACCAAGGTGGCCGTCGAGGTCAAGACGGACGGCTACCGCTGGACGCAGGACTACAAGCTCGGCGTCCCGACGGCCCCGCTGGCCAAGCACGAGGCCACGGAGGAGCACGGCACCTCGGTGACCTTCTGGGCCGACCCGGACATCTTCGAGACCACCGACTACTCCTTCGAGACGCTCTCGCGGCGCTTCCAGGAGATGGCGTTCCTCAACAAGGGTTTGAGGATCAAACTCACCGACGAGCGTGAGTCGGCCAAGGCGACGTCCGGCGCGGACGAGGCGGGCGCGGACGAGAGCGCCGAGGTCAAGTCGGTCGACTACCACTACGAGGGCGGCATCGTCGACTTCGTGAAGTACCTCAACTCCCGCAAGGGAGACGTGGTGCACCCGACCATCGTCGACCTGGAGGCCGAGGACAAGGACAAGAACCTGTCCGTCGAGCTCGCCATGCAGTGGAACAGCAGTTACACCGAGGGCGTCTACTCCTTCGCCAACATCATCCACACGCATGAGGGCGGCACCCACGAAGAGGGCTTCCGCGCGGCGCTGACCTCGCTGATCAACAAGTACGCGCGCGACAAGAAGCTGCTGCGCGACAAGGACGACAACCTCACGGGTGACGACATCCGCGAGGGTCTGACCGCGATCATCTCGGTGAAGCTGAGCGAGCCGCAGTTCGAGGGCCAGACCAAGACCAAGCTGGGCAACACCGAGGTGAAGACCTTCGTCCAGAAGGTCGTCTACGAGCACCTCACCGACTGGCTGGACCGCAACCCCGTCGAGGCCGCGGACATCATCCGCAAGTCCATCCAGGCGGCCACCGCGCGCGTGGCGGCCCGCAAGGCCCGCGACCTGACCCGCCGCAAGGGCCTGCTGGAGACCGCGTCCCTGCCGGGCAAGCTCTCCGACTGCCAGTCCAACGACCCCACCAAGTGCGAGATCTTCATCGTCGAGGGTGACTCCGCCGGCGGCTCGGCCAAGTCCGGCCGCAACCCGGAGTACCAGGCGATCCTCCCGATCCGCGGCAAGATCCTGAACGTCGAGAAGGCCCGGATCGACAAGATCCTGCAGAACCAGGAGATCCAGGCGCTGATCTCGGCCTTCGGCACCGGAGTCCACGAGGACTTCGACATCGAGAAGCTGCGCTATCACAAGATCATCCTGATGGCGGACGCCGACGTCGACGGCCAGCACATCTCCACCCTGCTGCTGACCTTCCTGTTCCGCTTCATGCGGCCGCTGGTCGAGGCCGGGCACGTGTACCTGTCCCGTCCCCCGCTCTACAAGATCAAGTGGGGCCGGGACGACACCGAGTACGCGTACTCCGACCGCGAGCGCGACGCGCTGATCGAGATGGGCCGCCAGCGCGGCAAGCGCATCCGCGAGGACTCCATCCAGCGCTTCAAGGGCCTCGGCGAGATGAACGCCGAGGAACTGCGCGTGACCACCATGGACCAGGAGCACCGCGTCCTCGGCCAGGTCACCCTCGACGACGCCGCCCAGGCCGACGACCTGTTCTCGGTCCTCATGGGCGAGGACGTGGAGGCCCGCCGGCAGTTCATCCAGCGCAACGCCAAGGACGTCCGCTTCCTCGACATCTGAGTCGGTCTCAGCTGACCGCACCAGGAAGGATCTTCACCCGCAATGACCGACGAGAACACGCCCGTCACCTCTGAAGAGGGCGGCGTCATCGCCCAGCGTGTCGAGCCCGTCGGGCTCGAGACGGAGATGCAGCGCTCGTACCTGGACTACGCGATGTCCGTCATCGTGTCCCGTGCGCTGCCGGACGTCCGGGACGGTCTCAAGCCCGTCCACCGCCGCGTCCTGTACGCGATGTACGACGGCGGCTACCGCCCCGAGCGCGGCTTCTACAAGTGCGCGCGCGTGGTCGGCGACGTCATGGGCAACTACCACCCCCACGGCGACTCCTCGATCTACGACGCCCTGGTCCGCCTCGCCCAGCCCTGGTCGATGCGGATGCCGCTGGTGGACTCCAACGGCAACTTCGGCTCCCCGGGCAACGACCCCGCGGCCGCCATGCGGTACACCGAGTGCAAGATGGCGCCGCTGTCGATGGAGATGGTCCGTGACATCGACGAGGAGACCGTCGACTTCACGGACAACTACGACGGCCGCTCCCAGGAGCCGACCGTCCTGCCGGCCCGCTTCCCGAACCTGCTGATCAACGGCTCGGCCGGTATCGCGGTCGGCATGGCCACCAATATCCCGCCGCACAACCTGCGCGAGGTCGCGGCCGGCGCCCAGTGGTACCTGGAGAACCCGGAGGCCTCGCACGAGGAGCTCCTGGACGCCCTCATCGAGCGCATCAAGGGCCCCGACTTCCCGACCGGCGCCCTGGTCGTCGGCCGCAAGGGCATCGAGGAGGCGTACCGCACCGGTCGCGGCTCGATCACCATGCGCGCGGTCGTCGAGGTCGAGGAGATCCAGAACCGCCAGTGCCTGGTGGTCACGGAACTGCCGTACCAGACCAACCCCGACAACCTCGCGCAGAAGATCGCCGACCTGGTGAAGGACGGCAAGGTCGGCGGCATCGCGGACGTCCGGGACGAGACCTCCTCGCGCACGGGCCAGCGACTCGTGATCGTGCTCAAGCGGGACGCGGTCGCCAAGGTCGTCCTGAACAACCTCTACAAGCACACGGACCTGCAGACGAACTTCGGCGCCAACATGCTGGCGCTCGTCGACGGCGTGCCGAGGACCCTCTCCCTGGACGCGTTCATCCGGCACTGGGTGGCGCACCAGATCGAGGTCATCGTCCGCCGTACGCGCTTCAGGCTGCGCAAGGCCGAGGAGCGGGCGCACATCCTGCGCGGCCTGCTGAAGGCCCTGGACGCCATCGACGAGGTCATCGCCCTGATCCGGGCCAGCGACACGGTCGACATCGCGCGTACGGGCTTGATGGATCTCCTCCAGATCGACGAGATCCAGGCCAACGCCATCCTCGAGATGCAGCTGCGCCGGCTCGCCGCCCTGGAGCGCCAGAAGATCATCCAGGAGCACGACGAACTCCAGGCGAAGATCACCGAGTACAACGAGATCCTGGCCTCGCCGGTCCGCCAGCGCGGCATCGTGAGCGCCGAACTCGCCGCGATCGTCGAGAAGTACGGCGACGACCGCAAGACCATGCTGGTGCCCTACGACGGTGACATGTCCATCGAGGACCTCATCGCCGAGGAGGACATCGTCGTCACGGTCTCGCGCGGCGGTTACGTCAAGCGCACCAAGACCGTCGACTACCGCGCCCAGAAGCGCGGCGGCAAGGGCGTGCGCGGCACGAAGCTCAAGGAAGACGACATCGTCGACCACTTCTTCGTGTCCACCACGCACCACTGGCTGCTGTTCTTCACCAACAAGGGCCGCGTGTACCGGGCGAAGGCGTACGAACTGCCGGACGCCGGCCGGGACGCGCGCGGACAGCACGTCGCCAACCTGCTGGCCTTCCAGCCGGACGAGGCGATCGCCGAGATCCTCGCGATCCGCGACTACAACGCGGCGCCCTACCTGGTGCTCGCCACCAAGGCGGGTCTGGTCAAGAAGACGTCACTGAAGGATTACGACTCTCCGCGTTCCGGAGGCGTCATCGCCATCAACCTGCGGGAGCGCGAGGACGGTTCGGACGACGAACTGATCGGCGCCGAACTCGTATCGGCGGACGACGATCTGCTTCTGATCAGCAAGAAGGCACAGTCGATCAGGTTCACGGCCTCGGACGACACACTGCGTCCCATGGGTCGCGCCACCTCGGGTGTCAAGGGCATGAGCTTCCGCGAGGGCGACGAGCTGCTCTCGATGAATGTTGTTCGACCCGGTACGTTCGTGTTCACTGCTACGGACGGCGGGTATGCGAAGCGGACCGCCGTCGACGAGTACCGCGTCCAGGGTCGCGGCGGCCTCGGCATCAAGGCTGCCAAGATCGTGGAGGACCGCGGATCGCTCGTCGGCGCGCTGGTGGTCGAGGAGACCGACGAGATCCTCGCCATCACGCTGTCCGGCGGTGTGATTCGTACGCGAGTCAACGAGGTCAGGGAGACGGGCCGTGACACCATGGGCGTCCAACTGATCAACCTGGGCAAGCGCGATGCCGTGGTCGGCATCGCTCGTAACGCCGAGGCGGGACGCGAGGCGGAGGAGGTCGACGGCGATGTGGCCGACGACGAGACCGCCGAGGGTGCCGCCGAGACCATCGGCACGGACGAGGGTGAGTCGCCCTCGGCCGAGTAGCACGAGGAGTGAGTCATCGTGAGCGGAGCCACGGGCGCCGGATCGACCGGAACCTCTAGGGGGTCCTCCCCCGGCACGGAGGCGGACGGCGGCGGCCGTGGCTCTGCCGCGCGTGCGGCAGACGCGCGGGGGACGGATGCGCGCGGTACGGACACGCGTGGCACGGCCCCGCGTCCGGCGGAACAGCACCCGACGGATACGCACACGACTCAACTCAAGGCGATCAAGCCGCCCGCGACCCAGTCGCGCTCGCCCGAGACTCATGGATCCCAGGGGGGACCTGTGACGGACACCCAGCCGCCGGCCCAGCCGACGGCGCCCGCCGCACCGCCCAAGGCGGCGGCCCAGCCGCAGCCCCAGCCCGCGGCACAGCCTTCACCTTCTCCGCTGCCGGGGGAACGGCAGCCGCAGCAGCAGCCCGGTCCGTATCACCCGCCGCAGGCCTACCCGACACAGGCCACCCCGGCCGGTGCCGTACGGCGCCCGCGGACGGGGGCGCGCACCGTGCCCCGTACGCGCAAAGCACGTCTGCGGGTGGCCAAGGCCGACCCGTGGTCCGTCATGAAAGTCAGCTTCCTGCTCTCCATCGCACTCGGCATCTGCACGATCGTCGCGGCCGCCGTGCTCTGGATGGTCATGGACGCGATGGGCGTCTTCTCGACGGTCGGCGGGACGATCTCCGAGGCGACCGGTTCGAACGAGTCGAACGGCTTCGACCTCCAGGCATTTCTCTCCCTGCCGAACGTCCTGATGTTCACGTCGATCATCGCGGTCATCGACGTCGTCCTGGCGACGGCTCTCGCGACCCTCGGCGCGTTCATCTACAACCTCTCCGCGGGCTTCGTCGGCGGCGTCGAGCTGACGCTGGCCGAGGACGAGTGACCCGGCTTCAAACCTGGCTTCAAACCTGTGGGGGCGGTCCTGAAGGAACCGATTTTGGGACTGCCCACGTCGTGCGCTAATCTTCAGGAGTCAGCGCGCGGGACACACCCCGCAGAGCGCGGCGGGGCTATAGCTCAGTTGGTTAGAGCGCATCCCTGATAAGGATGAGGCCACAGGTTCAAATCCTGTTAGCCCCACCAGACTCGAAGACCTTCAGCCGGTTCCGGTTGGGGGTCTTCGGCGTTTGGGGGTGCACTTCTGTTCGGCGCTTACGGACGTGTTCTACGGCTGGGCTGTACGGGCGTGGTGTCAGACACAGTCAGCCGGCTCGAGCGGTTCCGTCCCGGCTTCCGTGTCGGCGGGGGAGCGGTGGCGGCAGCTGGGGGTCTTGCCGTGGGCCTCGGCGCGGATGCGCTGCTTCATCGTGGGCGGCAGGGCTTTGACGTAGGACCAGAGCCCGTGGGACACCGCCGGGGCCTCCGGGTGCGCCACGGCGCTGTTGCGGGCCGGCTGGGTCTGCGGTACGGCCGCGGCGGCGGTCGTGGTGATGAGTCCGAGCGCCGTGAACAGCGCGAGGAAGGCGGTGATGACGGCGGTCCACAGGTTCATGACCTTGTTCTGGGCCATGGTCCCTCACTTTCGGGCTGGGGCGATTTGCGTACTTTCCTCATGATGTGTATGGGGGCCGCGAAATCACGGACCGGAGCCTGTGGCGCGTCGATCTTCAGATGAACACCACACGGATGGGTGCAAGGTGGTCGAAAAATAGAAGAATGAGGGCGAGAGGTGCCGAAGTGACCCTGCGTGGAGATGTGATCACCCTCTGATCGGAGGTGCGTGCTCCGCTTCTACTGAGCTGTCCCGGGCGGGAGTTGAGGCCCCGGACGCAGGTCACCGATCGGTATCGGTCGGTGTGTATAGTCGGGCGCCAGAGGTCCCCTACGTCAACGAAAGACGAGGTCGCGCGGTGAAGAAGCTTCTCCTGGTCGCACTGGCCGCCATCGGCGGGCTCCTCGTGTACCGCCAGATCCAGGCGGATCGCGCCGAGCAGGATCTGTGGACGGAGGCGACTGACTCCGTGCCCACGGGTTCGTGAGTACCGAGATTCGATTCTGAGCAGACCCCGGCCGTGGTTGCGGTCGGGGTTTTGTGTTGTCCGGGAGCGGGAGCGGGAGCGGCTGCTGCGGAGGCCGAGGCCTGTTGCCGGGGCGTTTCGGACGGGCGTACGGATTGCGGGGGTGGGCGGCGGCGCTGCGGGGCAGGATGGGCTGCGGTCGGTCGGTGGGGCGGTTCGTCGGCGGGTCAGCAGGTTGGCTGGTCGGCAGGTCGCAAAGGCGATCGCTGGGCCGGTCATGGGAGCTCGGGCGCAGGCACGGAGGGGTGGCGCGGGATGGGGCGGCGGCGTAGGGCGTGGTGGCGGGTGGCCGTCGTAGGGGCGGTGCTGGGCGCCGTGGCCGGGGCGCCCGGGGCTCCGGTTCTCGCCGCCTCAGGTGCCCCCGTCCAGTCCCCCTCCCCCTCTTCCTCCGCCTCTCCGTCTTCTTCTCCCCCTTCCTCCACTACGGCCTCCTCGTACGCCTTCGTGGCAGGCGCCCCGTCGGTCACGGGCACGGTGAGCACCGGGGCCGCCGAACTCCTCGAACCCGGCACGACGTACCGGAGTTCGCTCCCGAGCGAGGGCAAGGTCTACTACCGCCTCGACCTCGACGGCACATCGACCGTGTACGTCGCCGCTACCGCCGTTCCCCCGGCGGATGCCCCCGTCGCCGCGACGGAAGGCGTCAGAGTGACCGTGCAGGACGCCGACGGCCGTGCCTGCTCCGCGCCGGACACCGCCACCATCGGCGCCGGTCGCAGTACGCGCCCCCTCACCGCGTGGGGCGCCCGGGCGCTCCCGTCGAAGCGGTCGCTGTGCCGGGGCGCCGGGACGTACTACGTCGCCGTCGAACGGGTGCTGCGCACCGAGTCCGTGCCGGGCGACTGGGACCTGGAGCTGGCGCCCGTGCTGGAACCGCGGCTGCGGCAGGCCGGGCCGAGCAGCGCGCCCGAGTCCTGGGACTCCGCCACGCCCTCGCCTCCCGTTGGCGGGGCTGTGCGGGTGCGGGGCGGTGGGGGGTTCGGCTCGGCGACCGCGCTGGAGCAGGGGGTCTGGCGGGATGACGTACGGCCCGGACAGACGCTGTTCTACAAGGTGCCGGTCGGCTGGGGGCAGCAGGTGTACGCCACCGCCGAGCTCGGCAGTGCGAAGGCGGGTGGGGCCAGCGGGGGGAGCGGGAACGGCCTGGTGCCGGGGGCTGTGAATCTGGCGCTGTACAACCCCGTGCGCGGCCTCGTCGACGACACCAGCATCAGTTACAGCGGCAGCCAGCGGTCCGGTGCGCTCGCCGCCGTACCGCCGGTGGGGTACGACAACCGGTACGCCGTTTCCGGGCGGGTGAGCGGGATGCGGTTCGCCGGGGCGTATTACCTCGTGGTGCATCTCGCTGCGCGGGTCGGCGAGGAGTTCGGAGACGGGCCGCTCGGGCTGACGTTGCGGGTGCGGGTGAAGGGAGAGGCGGGGGGTGGGCCGGGCTATGCGGGGGAGTCCGAGCCGGCGGGGCTTTTCCAGGCGGGGCTTGGTGGGCTTGGCTCGTCGTCGGGGGACGGGGTGGTCGCGGGCGCCGGGGACGGTGGCGCCAGTGGTGGCGGGGGCGCCGGGATGAAGGCGGTGGCCTTCGGGGGGATCGGGGCGGGGACCTTGGTGTTGGTGGTTCTCGGGGTGTGGGTTGTGGTGGGGCGGCGGCGAGCTGCGGGGGTGTGAGGCGGAGGAGGAGACGGGGGGCGCGCCTTTCCGACTTGTGGGTGGCTCACGGTCGCAGGTGATGCCGAAGCGCGGGTGGATCAGGTGCGGCCGTTCGGTACGTGTGGCGCTGACCGATCCCTGCGTGCGGCGTCGGCCCGTCCGGGCTTGGGCTGCCGGGCTGTCTCCTGCGCTGACGGTTCTCAGATCTGGGTGAGGGCCCAGAAACCGACTGCGTAGCAGGCCAGGGCCAGAAGCAGGAGGGGGATCGCCACCTTGGCGGGTGGGCCGCTTCGGCGTGCGCGGGAAATCGTCCGAGCGGGAGGCGGAACCTGCGGGGTCTGAGCGGTGTACGAAGCAGTAGAGGCATCAGCGCGGGGCTGGTGCTGGGGGGAGGGCAGGACGTGAGTGGGGGGCGTCGGGTCGTGGGGGAAGGCGTAGGCGGAGTGGGCCTGTGCTTGTGGGCGGGGCTGGTGTCGGTGTTCCTGGGGCTGTGGATGGAATGGCGGCGGCGGAGGGAAGCTGCCGGGTTCCGACGTCGAGGGCGGCCCTGCGGGAGCGGGTGGGGTGTGGGGTGCGGACCAGTAGGCCCCGCTACCCGTGCCTGGCTCGTGGGTTGGGAAGGGCGCGCCGGTTTGTGGGTGGCCGGCTTCCGCGTGGCTGCTCGGAGGGGCGGCCGGGGTGTTGGCGCCTGGGGTGGAGGGCACGGCACCTGGAGGGGGTGGTGGGTTCGTTTCGCCGGGCCAGGAGGGCGGGGTGCTCTGCTCGGGCCAGGACCCTGGGTTCGCTTGCCCCTCCTCGTGCCAGGACGCGTCGCCTCGCGAGGCGGACCGGGAGGCGGCCCCGCCCGTCCCGTCGGGTCGGAAAGAGGCGGGCCCATGTCCGTTGCCGGGCCACGAGGAGGCACCGCCCGCTGCCCCAGGAGGCTGCGGGGACACGCCGTTGCCCTCCCCGAACCAGGAGGCCGCCCGGTCCGACTCTCCGGGCCGGGAAGCGGACCCGTGCGGGTGGCTGGGCCAGGAAGCGGCCCCATCGACCGCACCACCGGAATCAGCACCAGCACCGGCACCGTGACCGGGCCAGGCGGCGGCCCCCTCACCTCCACCTGCGCCGAAAGCCCCAGCGCTTCCTCCATCACCCCCGGAGTACACCCCGTTCTGCCGGCCGCCTCCGGAATCAGCCCTGCCGCCAGGCGCCGCCCAGTTCTCGGGCGGTACACCGGCCCCGGGCACGCCCTCGCCTTTCGAAGGAGCCCCGCTCCCGGAAGTCGCTCCGCTTCCGGACGGCGCCCACCCCTTGAGCGACCCTTCGTTCCCGAGCCCCACCACACTCTCGGACGACGGCCAGTTCTCGGGCGTCCCTCCGCTCCCGCGCGCCCCGTCGGCCGTGGAGTGGACTCCACGGCCGGAGTGCGAGTCACTGCCGGACGGCGCCCAGTTCTCGGGCGGCTTCCCGCTTTCGGAGGGCACTCCACCCCTGGATGGCGAGTCGCCGGCGGACGGCGACCAGTTCTCGGACGGTCCCCTGCTCCCGTGCGCCCCCGCACCCTCGGAGGGCGCCCCGCCTCCGGAGCGCTGCTCGCCGGCGGACGGCGGCCGGCTCTCAGGCGGTCTCCCGCTCCAGGGCGCCCCCGCGCCTCCAGAGGACAGCCCGCTTCCGTAAGGCGCTCCAGCTCCAGGCGCCGCCCAGTTCTCGGATGGCCCCCCGCCCGCGGGCGCAGCCTCGCCGCCGACCGATCCCGCGCCCCCTGCCGCCCCCGCACCCCCGTCTCCCGCCCGGAACCGCGCTCCTCCCTCCGCCCCGGTCCCCCCGTGGTGAGTCCTTCTCGGATCCACTCCTGGGGCTTGTTTCAGGGGGCCCTCCGGGCCGAACCCCGGCGGCAGGGGGCCGAGTTGGTCGAAGATTTCGATCGACTCGTCTTCGGGGCCCGGCTCCGGGAGGAGTTCTCGGGCGGCGGCGAGGGCTTTGCGGGCCCCCGTGGCGGTGCGGAAGCGGGCCTGGGGGTCCGGTTGGAGGAGGGAGGCTACGACCTGCCAGAGAGGGTCAGGGACGCTCTGGGGCGCGCTCGGCGTCCCGTGGGCGGCGAAGTACTGGATGAGCGCCTTGGCGTCGGGCTTGGCGCCCTCGAGGAGGTACAGCGCGACCAGGCCGACGGCGAACAGGTCGGCCGGAAAGTCCGGTTCCGCGCCCATCATCTGCTCGGGGGCGAGATAGCCCGGCGTCCCCACGACGAGGTTGGTCTCGGTCAGCCGCGGCTCGCCCAGCCGCATCGCGATGCCGAAGTCGGACAGGCGCAGCCGGGGGCGCCCGGTACCGGTCGCTTCGAGCAGGATGTTGGCGGGCTTGATGTCACGGTGGACGACGTCCTCCGCGTGGACCGCGGCCAGCCCCGCGAGGAGCTGGTCGAGGAGGGTGCAGACGAACGAGGGCGGCAGCGGGCCGTAGTCCCCGATCAGGTGGACCAGCGAACCGCCGGAGACCAGGTCCATGGTGAACAGGACCTTGTCGTCGTCGGCGGCCCAGCTGGCCGGCGCGAGGACATGGGGGTGGTCGATCCGCAAAGCCTGTTCGCGGACGAAGCGCAGCAGGGAGTGCGCGTCGCTCTGCAGCAGGACCTTCGCGGCCACATAGCGGCGGCGCCGGTGGTCCCAGGCACGCCAGACGGCGCCGACGCCTCCGCGTCCGATCGGGTCGGCCAGTTCGTACCGGCCGGCGAACACCTCACCCATGACTGCGCGTCGCTCCTCCCCCTGCGGTTACCTCCGTTGCTTCCCCCCTGATGAGCGATACGACCCCCTCGTGGCCTCCCGGATGAGAGATACGGCCCCGCGTTCCTCGTCTCCTCGGCGGCTGACACACCCCCGTGTGCCACCCCCGGTGAGGAGCGCGACCCCCTCGCGCTCCTCCGTCCTGCCCCAACGGCCCCCGGCCCGGCTGCCGAACCCCCTTCGGCGGCCGGGCGGGCGGCTCAGTTCTGGTGGGACTGGTAGTGCGTGACGGCGTCGGAGGTCCGGCCGGCGCCGTAGACCCGGAGGAACTCTGCCAGCTCCGGGTGGGTCGGGGCGAGAGTGTCGGCCGCGTCGATGATGTCTCCGGCGGCGGCCACCGAGCGCAGCAGCGACTGGATCTCGCGGACGACCCGCTTGACCGTCGGCGCACCCGAACTGCTGGTCGTGGTCGTGGTGTTGCTGAGCACCGAGCCCCCCTGCGACTTCTTGATCTCGTCCATCCGCTCGGTCGCCTCGGCGGCGCTCACGCTGCCGTCGGCGACCTGCCCCGCCAGGTCCTGGAGCAACTGCACCCGCTGGACCACCGCAGGATTGCCGATCTTCGCCCGCTGACCGCTCATCAGCTGGGACAGCATCGGCGCGGACAGTCCCAGTACCCCCGCGAGACGAGCCTGGTTGAGGCCGAGGTCGTCTATGAGCTTACGAAAGAGCGCCCCCAGCGGCTCCCCGTACCAGTTCCGCTGAAGCTCCCGCGCTCTTGCGGTCGCTTCCTGCTGTGCGGCGTCCATGTGCGTCTCCCCATCGCTTCCCCAAAAAACCGTGGTTCGCGACAGCGAACCACGCCGAGCATCTTACGGAGAGTGGTCGTTCGCGGGGACCCCCAATCTTTTTGCGGAATACCGGGGATGACCCGGTACTCTGGTCTGCGGCGCCACCGGTAAGCGGTTCTTCCGGCGGACGTCCCTCATCCCGGGGCCTTAGCTCAGTTGGTAGAGCGCTGTCTTTGCATGGCAGATGTCAGGGGTTCGACTCCCCTAGGCTCCACTCCCAAAATCCCCTCCGACCTGCGGAAACGCGGGCGGAGGGGATTTGCGTACGGGCGACCGGCCGGACGCCCGCCTCCACGCCCTACGACCCGTCGGCGCCCATCAACCCCCGGTACACCGCCGCCGACTTCGGATGCGAGCGGCAGCCCCACACGCCGTGCGGGCAATAGTCGCTGATCGACTGGTACAAGGGGCGCTGCTCGGCGAACCAGGTGAGCATGCCGCGCATGTACGCCGGGTTGTCGCCGTTCTCGTACAGGCCCCATTCCTGGTACGAGAACGGCTTGCGGTGGGCGCGGGCGAAGCGGACATGGGCCCGCAGACCGTACGGCTCGTCGAGCTGGCCGGTAAAACTCAGGCCGCGCGGGGCGTCGTAGGCGTCCATACCGATGATGTCGACGACCTGGTCGCCCGGATAGCACCGCGGCCACGGGATCGCGTCGCGGCCCCGGGTGGGCGTGAACTCGAAGCGGAAGCGCTGACCGGGCACCGAACGCATCGCGCGCACGATCCTCGCCCAGTACGTCTTCCAGGCGGTCGGGTCCGGGGCGCAGCGGTGGGTGTAGGTGGTGCCGTTCATCTCCCAGCCGAGGACGACGACCGTGTCCGGGACACCGAGAGCCGTGAGCCTGCGGGCCAGGGCACGGAAATGGGCGTCGTAGGCGCCACTCGCCCCGCGCCGGAGTTCCGCCACCACCGCGCTGTCGGGGAGGTGGGCCTCGGTGCGTTCCAGCATCGGCACGTTCAGGACGAACATCCGCCGGGCGTCGGCTCGCCGCCAGGCCGCCCAGGACTCCAGATAGCCCGGGGCGCCCTCGATGTTGCTCCAGCGGTCGCCGGGCAGATACACGTGGCCCACGCGGGGCGCCGGCCCGCCCAGCCAGCTGCCGAACGCTCTCAGACGGGCCGTGTCGGAGGGCTCGTAGCCGACATAGGCGCCGTACACGGCGGAGGCGGCGGGCTCAGGGGCCGGGGTGCGCGCGGTGCAGGCCGACGCCACCAGCAGCAGTACGGCGGCCAGGGCGAGCAGCCCGCGGCGCGAGGGCATCATGACGGCGGCGGTCCATCCGGTCAGGAGACCGCCACAGGACGGTCAAGAGACATGTCCCCGCGACTGTGGCGCACCCGAGCACCACCCCACCGGTCCGGCCACCCCGTCGGGTGAACATGACGGTGGGGCGGAAGACTGTCCGCCCCACCCCTGGTACACGCCGTCCAGACGGCGTCAGCGCCCTTCGTCGTGCCTCGCCGCGTCCTCCTCGGCCTCCTTCGCCTGGACCTCCGGGTCCAGGTCGGACTGACCGGTGCCGTCCACGGACGTCAGCCGGCCGGACTCGGGCACCTCGGTCGCGGCGGGAGGCTCGACCAGCCAGTCCGGGTTGGCCTGCTTGTCCCACCACTTCCACGCGGCGAACGCGCCCCCGGCCACCAGGCCCGCGACCGCCAACGCCTTGGCGAGCCGTCCTGCGCGAGCCCGCCGTTCGTGCTTGCGGACCAGCTTCCGGACCTCCTTGGGCGAGACCTGGCCGCGCAGAGCGGCCAGTGCGGCCGCGCTCCGTGCCGTGGCCTCCCCGGCGACCGGACCGGCCGCGGCGACGGCCAGCTCGATCTTCGGACGGGAGTAGTCAGCGGCCTGACGGGCCGCCTTGCGGGTGCGTACGGCTGCCTCGTGGGCGGCCTGGTCGACCTTCGGCGGAACATGAGTACGGGCCTGCTCCAGGCGTGGCGCGACGTGGGCGCCGTACTGGACACGAGCCTGCTCGGCGGCCTGGGAGACCTTCGGCGCGAGTCGTACACGCGCCTCGGTCGCGTACTGCGAAGCCTTGTCCTTGGCCGTGTCGGCGTAGGGCGCCACCACTTCCGCGGCGTGCAGCACGCTGTCCTTCGCCGAGCCGGTCGCGGCGCGCACGCTGTCGATGCGGGTCACGGGATCCTCCTCCTCGGTGGCGTACGGTAATTCGACTTTCCACCCTTTTACGGATCATGCCTGCCGGAGTGCAGCCCGGCACCTGAGGGCGGGCTATCCGGATCAATAGCGGATGAATACGTGGCAACAGGAGCTTGTCGACGACAATGCCACGGATCGCCGCCCCGCGCCCCCGCCCGGACCCTCCTCGGCCGGATCCGTGCGAGGATCGGTGGGGCACAACAAGTCAACGGAAGGCAGATCGTGGCCGAGCAGCTTTACGCCACCCTCAAGACGAACCACGGCGACATCGAAGTCCGGCTCCTGCCGAACCACGCCCCGAAGACCGTCAAGAACTTCGTCGAACTCGCCCAGGGCGAGCGCGAGTGGACCCACCCCGGCACCGGCGAGAAGTCCACCAAGCGCCTCTACGACGGCACGATCTTCCACCGTGTCATCAGCGGCTTCATGATCCAGGGCGGCGACCCGCTGGGCACCGGCATCGGCGGCCCCGGCTACGAGTTCGAGGACGAGTTCCACCCCGACCTCGGCTTCAACAAGCCCTACCTGCTCGCCATGGCCAACGCCGGCCCGGGCACCAACGGCTCGCAGTTCTTCATCACCGTCTCCCCGACGGCCTGGCTGAACCGCAAGCACACCATCTTCGGCGAGGTCACCGACCCGGCCAGCCAGAAGGTCGTCGACGCCATCGCCGGCGTCAAGACCAGCCGCCCCAACGACCGGCCGGTCAACGACGTCGTCATCGAGTCGGTCGTCGTCGAGACCCGCTGAGGCCGCGCCGCCGCCCACGCGCAGGAATCAGCGGACATCGCGCCGCAGGAAGCAGCGGACACCGCGCCGCGAGAACCAGCGGAACCCGCGCGAAGGGAACCAAACGCCCCGCTCAACCGTAAGGATGAGCGGGGCGGCGCACGTGCCACGACGACTCAGGGCGACTTAGGGGATGTCATGAACCAGGAGGCGGGCAGTTCACCGCAGGCCCACAGCCTGCCCGGCTGCTACCGGCACCCGGACCGCGAGACCGGCATCCGCTGCACCCGCTGCGAGCGCCCCATCTGCCCCGAGTGCATGGTCAGCGCCTCCGTCGGCTTCCAGTGCCCCGAGTGCGTACGCGACGGCGGCGGCAGCGGACCCGCCCCGGCCGCGGCCAGGCCCCGCACCATCGCCGGCGGCAGCGTCACCGCCGACCCCCGGCTGTTCACCAAGATCCTGATCGGGATCAACCTCGCGGTGTTCATCGCCATCCAGGCCAACGCCTCCCTGGCGACGGACCTCAGCCTCATCGGCGCCTATCCGCCGCCGCCCTTCCAGGTCACCGAGGGAGTCGCGGACGGGCAGTACTACCGCCTGGTGACCTCGATGTTCGCGCACCAGGAGATCTGGCACATCGGCTTCAACATGCTGAGCCTGTGGTGGCTCGGCGGCCCCCTCGAAGCCGCCCTCGGCCGCGCCCGGTACCTCGCCGTCTACTTCGTCTCCGGGCTCACCGGCAGCGCCCTCGCCTACCTGCTGGCCGGCCCGGCCACCCAGACACTCGGCGCCTCCGGAGCCATCTTCGGTCTCTTCGGCGCCACCGCCGTCCTGATGCGGCGGCTCAACTACGACCTGCGGCCGATCATCGCGCTCCTGGTGATCAACCTGATCTTCACCTTCGGCTGGAGCAGCATCTCCTGGCAGGCCCACATCGGCGGTCTCGTCGCCGGGCTCATCACGGGCTACGGCATGATCCACGCGCCACGCGAGCGGCGGGCGCTGGTGCAGTACGGCACCTGTGCGCTGGTCCTGCTGGTCGTCGTGGTCATGACCGTGATCCGGACCGCACAGCTGACCTGAGCAGGCCTTTGTCCACAGCGAGTGGCGGATCTTGTGCATACAGTGCGGGAACAGCTGTGCCCCCTGTCGCCGACCCGTGTTTGTGCAGGTCAGGCAGGGGGCGAACAGGCTTGCGGGGGCTGGTGTGATGGTCGCACCGGCGTCAACGCCCGATGAGTTATCCACAGATCGTAGTCTTTTCCCCAGGCCCTGTGGAAATTGCTACAGGCTGTGGATAACTCAGCGGATACCCGTGGGCAGAGCTACTTCCACTGGGTGGAGACGGCGAACCCGGCGGCGATGAAGCCGAAGCCCACCACGATGTTCCAGTTGTCCAGGGCGTCGATGGGCAGCGAGCCGTCGGTCACATAGAAGACGACGATCCAGGCAAGCCCGATGAGGAACATGGCCAGCATCACGGGGGCGACCCAGGCGCGGCTGTTCAGCTTGATGGCGGTCGCCTGCTTCGCCGGGGGCGGCGTGTAGTCGGCCTTCTTGCGGATACGTGACTTCGGCACGAGGGTCTCTCCTGTCGATGCGCTGCGTGGCCGCGCAGGTAACTGGTCGGGCTCCGGGCAGCGTACAAGGGGACACTGAGCGCTCCCCCGGGCGTCCGTTAGCGTAGTGCTTCCGCGGCGCCGAAGGAGATAAGGGTACGTTGAGCAATTCTGCCGACTCCCCCCAGTCCGGATCCAGCCCTGTCCGGGGTCGGGGTTTCCGGCCGGTGAGAGTGCTCACGGTGGGCGTCTTCGCTCTCGCGGGCCTCATCTTCTTCACGAGTTTCAACACGGCCAAGGGTACGGACATCCGTACGGACGCCTCGCTGCTGAAGCTCTCGGATCTCATCCAGGAGCGCAGTCACAAGAACGGCGAGCTCGACGAGGCGAACGGCTCGCTGCGCCGGGACGTCGAGTCGCTGGCCGAGCGTGACGACGGCAGCACCCAGGCCGAGGACGACAAGCTCGCGGCTCTGGAGGACAGGGCGGGCACCCAGAAGATCAAGGGCAAGGCGGTCACGGTCACGCTCGACGACGCCCCGCCGAACGCCACCGCCAAGCTCCCCGGCTATCCCGAGCCGCAGCCGGACTACCTGGTCATCCACCAGCAGGACCTCCAGGCCGTGGTCAACGCCCTGTGGAAGGGCGGCGCCAAGGGGATCAAGGTCATGGACCAGCGGCTGATCTCCACCAGCGCGGTGCGCTGTGTCGGCAACACCCTGATCCTTCAGGGCCGGGTCTACTCGCCGCCGTACAAGATCCAGGCGGTCGGTGATCCCGGGAAGCTGAAGCAGGCGCTCGCGGATTCGAAGGCGATCCAGAACTACATGGTCTACGTCAATGTCTACGGCCTTGGCTGGAATGTCGCCGATGACGGCACGGTGACTCTTCCCGGCTACTCGGGCACAGTGGATCTGCAGTACGCCAAGCCAGTGGAGTAGGTCCCGGGGGAGCTGCCGGTGCGAGTCGTCGTCAGGACCGTCAGCGAGCTGTGCATCACTGCCGGTGCCCTGATCGTGTTGTTCGTCGTCTATGTGCTGTTCTGGACCGGTGTGAAGGCGGACACCGTCATGGACGACCAGATCGACCAGCTGCAGAGCCAGTGGTCCAAGGGGACGGTGCGGCAGCCGGAGGGGGCGGCCGGTGCCTCCGCGTCTCCCGGTGCGTCCGTGTCTCCGGCCGAGCCGGCGCCGTACCGAAGTGGCCGGCCTTTCGCGATCATGTACATCCCGCGGCTTGGTTTCACGTGGAACAAGCCCGTTCTGGAGGGCACCGCGGTCGGCACCCTGAAAAAGGGGCTCGGGCATTACGCGAACACCGCGCAGCTCGGGCAGGAAGGCAACTTCTCGGTCGCGGGGCACCGGCGGACGTACGGCGATCCGTTCAAGGACTTCCCTGAGCTGCGTCGGGGGGACGCGGTCGTGCTGACGGACGGGACGACCTGGTTCACGTATCGGATCGACAAAGGGCCCTACAAAACCGTTCCCACGGACATTGAGGTGATCGATCCTGTGCCACGTACTTCGGGGTACACGCGGCCCGGCCGCTATCTCACGCTGACCACGTGCGATCCGGAGTGGGGACACAGTCACCGGCTGATCGTGTGGGCTCATCTGGACTCCACCCAGCCTGTGGAGGACGGCAAGCCTGTTGCGCTGCGCCGTTAGTCTGGTGCGGTACGGCGTGAGTGTGGTGCCGTGGTGCGACGGAAGGGACGGCATGTACGGCTGGATCTGGCGGCATCTGCCGGGGAACGCATGGGTGAAGGCGCTGCTCTCACTCGTGCTGGTCGTTGCTGTGGTCTACGTCCTGTTCCAGTACGTCTTCCCGTGGGCCGAACCGCTGCTGCCCTTCAACGATGTGACGGTGGACAACCAGTGAGCGCGCGCATTCTCGTCGTCGACAACTACGACAGCTTCGTCTTCAACCTGGTCCAGTACCTGTACCAGCTGGGCGCCGAGTGCGAGGTGCTGCGCAACGACGAGGTGTCGACGGCGCACGCCCAGGACGGCTTCGACGGGGTGCTGCTGTCGCCGGGCCCGGGGACGCCCGAGGAGGCCGGCGTCTGCATCGAGATGGTGCGGCACTGCGCGGCCACCGGGGTTCCGGTCTTCGGCGTCTGTCTGGGCATGCAGTCGATGCAGGTGGCGTACGGCGGTGTCGTGGACCGCGCGCCCGAGCTGCTGCACGGCAAGACGTCCCTGGTCGAACACGAGGGGCGCGGGGTCTTCGCCGGGCTGCCGACACCCTTCACGGCGACCCGGTACCACTCGCTGGCGGCCGAGCCGGCGACGGTCCCGGCCGAGCTGGAGGTCACCGCGCGGACGCACGACGGGATCGTCATGGGGCTGCGGCACCGTGAACTCCCGGTCGAGGGCGTGCAGTTCCACCCCGAGTCGGTGCTGACGGAGCACGGTCACCTGATGCTGGCCAACTGGCTGGTGGAGTGCGGGGACCAGGGCGCGGTGGCGAGGTCGGCGGGGCTCGCCCCGGTGGTGGGCAGGGTCACGGCGTGACGGCGCTGCGCCCCGAGCGCGAGGACTTGTACGGCGACGCGTCGTACGAGTCCTACGGCGGTGATGCCTACGGGGGCGACGCCTATGGGGCCGAGCCCTATGAGGTGAGGCCTTCTGACGGGGCGTCGGTGCCGTATGTGCCGCCCGCCGACGACGAGACGGTGGCGTTGCGGATACCGGATCCGCCGCCGCCCTCCATATCCGCTTCTGCGGCCTCTTCCGTCACATCCGCCACTGGATCCCCACAGGGCGGGCGGGCGGCCCGCAGAAAGGCCGCCAAACGCCGTCACGGGCGTCATGGTGGTGCCGCCGCGCCCGAGGTGCAGCCGGAGCAGGAGTCACCGGACGGGAAGCCGCTCTCGCGGATGGAGGCCCGGCGGCAGGCGAAGGCGCGCAAACCGGGCGCGGCGGTCGTCGCGAGCCGGGCGATCGGTGAGGTGTTCATCACCACCGGCGTGCTGATGCTGCTGTTCGTCAGCTACCAGCTGTGGTGGACCAATGTCCGGGCGCACGCGGCGGCCGACAAGGAAGCGAGCAGCCTCCAGAACGACTGGGCGAGCGGCAAGGGCGCCCCGGGCACCTTCGAGCCGGGGCAGGGCTTCGCACTGCTGCACATCCCCAAGCTGGACGTGGTGGTGCCGATCGCCGAGGGCGTCAGCAACAAGAAGGTGCTCGACAAGGGCATGGTCGGGCACTACGGCGAGGGCGCCCTGAAGACCGCGATGCCGGACGCCAAGACCGGGAACTTCGCGCTCGCCGGGCACCGCAACACGCATGGCGAGCCCTTCCGTTACATCAACAAGCTCAGCCCGGGTGACGCGATCATCGTGGAGACGCAGGACGAGTACTACGTCTACAAGATGACCTCGACGCTTCCGGTGACCTCTCCGAGCAACACGAGCGTGATCGACCCCATCCCGAAGGGTTCCGGTTTCACCACGGCCGGCCGGTACATCACCCTCACCACCTGCACGCCGGAGTTCACCAGCAAGTACCGGTTGATCGTCTGGGGCAAGATGGTCGAGGAACGGCCGCGCAGCAAGGGCAAGCCGGATGCGCTCGTCCAGTAAGGGCAGATGACTAGTGGCAGCGACCACCGAGCAGCAAGAGCAGCACTCCGGCACGTCCGCGCCGCGCCGCCGTGGCCCCGGGCGGATCGCCATGGCGGTGAGTGTCTTCGGTGAACTCCTCATCACGGCGGGCCTGGTGCTGGGTCTGTTCGTCGTGTACTCGCTGTGGTGGACGAATGTCGTCGCCGACCGGCAGGCCGACAAACAGGCCGACAAGGTGCGGGACAGCTGGATGGAGGGCCGGGACACCGGGCCGGGCGCGCTGGACACCAAGAACGGCATCGGCTTCCTGCACGTGCCCGCGATGAAGAACGGCGAGGTCCTGGTCGAGAAGGGCACCTCGACGAAGATCCTCAACGACGGTGTGGCCGGCTACTACACCGACCCCGTCAAGGCCACGCTTCCCACCAGCGGCAAGACCGGCAACTTCTCCCTCGCCGCCCACCGCGACGGGCACGGGGCGAAGTTCCACAACATCGACAAGCTCAAGAAGGGCGACCCGATCGTCTTCGAGACCAAGGACGAGTGGTACGTCTACAAGGTCTACGCCGTCCTGTCCGAGACCTCGAAGTACAACGTCAAGGTCCTCGGCCAGATCCCCAAGGAGTCCGGCAAGAAGAAGGCCGGCCACTACATCACGCTGACGACGTGCACGCCGGTCTACACCTCGCGCTACCGCTACGTCGTGTGGGGCGAACTGGTCCGCACGGAGAAGGTGGACAGCGAGCGGACGCTGCCGAAGGAACTGCGCTGATTCCAGCGCGGTTGTGCGCAAAGGGCAGGGCCCCGGAACCTGGTGGTTCCGGGGCCCTGTCGTTCGTGTTGTGCGGCTAGCCGTTTCCGCCTCCGAAGAAGCCTCCACCGCCGTTGTTGCCGCCGTTGTTGCCGCCTCCGACGCTCACCGTGGCCAGGGTGATCTGGGTGGCGCCGGGGTCGTTGACCTCGTTGCCGCCGCCCGGGTCCTGCTGGGCCACCACGGCGGTGTCGCTCTGGTCGCTGCCGTTGGCGAACTGGATGTTCGTGAAGCCGGCGGCATTGAGGATCTGGCGGGCCTGCGCGACCGTGCGGCCCCTGACGTCCGGGACCTCGGTCTTGTCCGCCGGCTTGCCGATCTGGATGTTGACCGACGAGTTCTTGTCGACCTGGGTGCCGGCCTGCGGCGAGGTCGCGATGACCTTGCCGATCTGGTTGGTGTCCTCGGTCTCCACCTGGGTGCAGTTGCCGACGAGGTTGTTCGCCTGCATCTGTGCCTTGGCGTCGTCACAGGACTGGCCCGTGACGTCCGGGACCGTGGACTTCTCCTCGGCCTTGGCGATGGTGAGGGTGATGGTGGAGCCCTTCTCCACCTCCTCGCCGAGGGAGGGGTTCTGCTTCAGGACCGTGCCCGGTTCCTCGGCCGACTCCTCCTGCTTGGTCTTGACGACGAACCCGTACTTGTCGCCCTCAAGCGTCTCCGTGGCCTTGTCGACGTCCTGACCGAGGACACTGGGGACGGCCACCTTCGGCGCCCCCGTGGACACCACGATGTCGACGGCGGTGTTCTTGTCGACCTTGGTGCCGGCTGTCGGGTTCTGCTCGCAGATGTTGCCCTTGGCCGCGTCCTCACAGGCCTTCTGCGTGATCTGGCCGACCTTCAGGTCGATGTTGGTCAGCTGTCTGGTCGCGTCTTCCTGGGACTGGTTGACGATGTTGGGCACGTCCACCTGGTCGTTGCCAGCCCCACCGCCGCTGAAGATCCACTTGCCGATCAGGATCGCGCCGACGAGCACCAGGATGCCGGCCACCACCAGCAGGATCGTCGAGGTGTTCGACTTCTTCTGGCGGCGCCGGTCGGGGCGGTCGTCGTAGCCGTAACCCGCGTCGTCCGGGTTCATCGGCGGCAGCATGGTGGTGGCGCCCGCGTCGGAGCGCAGGGCCGTGGTCGGCTGGTCGTCGGGGTAGCCGCCGTAGCCCACCGAGCCCATCGCCGCGGTGGCCGCGACCGGCTGGCCGTCGAGGCAGGCCTCGATGTCGACGCGCATCTCGTCGGCCGACTGGTAGCGGTAGTTGGGGTCCTTGACCAGGGCCCGCAGCACGATCGCGTCCATCTCGGGCGTGATCTCGGGGTCGAAGACCGACGGCGGCTGGGCCTCCTCGCGCACGTGCTGGTACGCGACGGCGACCGGGGAGTCGCCCACGAAGGGCGGCCGTACCGTCAGCAGCTCGTACAGGAGACAGCCGGTCGAGTAGAGGTCGGACCGCGCGTCGACCTGCTCGCCCTTCGCCTGCTCCGGGGAGAGGTACTGGGCGGTGCCGATCACGGCGGACGTCTGGGTCATGGTCATGCCGGAGTCGCCCATGGCGCGGGCGATGCCGAAGTCCATGACCTTGACCTGGCCGTTGCGCGTCAGCATGACGTTGGCCGGCTTGATGTCCCGGTGCACGATCCCGCTGCGGTGGGAGTACTCCAGCGCCTGGAGGATCCCGATGGTCATCTCCAGCGAGCGCTCCGGCAGCAGCTTGCGGCCGGAGTGGAGCAGCTCACGGAGCGTGGAGCCGTCGACGTACTCCATGACGATGTACGGGATCGAGACCCCGTCGATGTAGTCCTCGCCCGTGTCGTAGACCGCCACGATCGCGGGATGGTTGAGCGAGGCGGCCGACTGGGCCTCCCGGCGGAACCGGGCCTGGAAGGACGGGTCGCGCGCGAGGTCCGCGCGCAGCGTCTTCACCGCCACCGTGCGGCCGAGGCGCGTGTCCATGGCGAGGTAGACCTCCGCCATGCCACCACGGCCGAGCACCTGGCCCAGCTCGTACCGGCCGCCGAGGCGACGCGGCTCTTCCATAGCTTCCTACCAGCCCTCTCCGTCGGTCCCGACCGGCACGTGTGTGCCGTCGGAGGCTGCACTCCGGGCCTACCGTACCCGGCTTGCTTTGTGTGACCTGGCCAAGTGCGTCACCCGATACAGGACCGGTATCGCAACGTGCACCGATGTGGAGGTGACGTGATCGGGGTCACTTCTTGGACTTGATGACCGCCTCCATGACGCTCTTGGCGATGGGCGCCGCGAGACCGCTGCCGGAGATGTTCTCGCGGACCGCGTTGTCGTCCTGGACGACCACGGCGACGGCGACCGGCGCGCTGTCGCCGACCTTGGCGTACGAGATGAACCAGGCGTACGGGTTCTTGCTGTTGTTCTCACCGTGCTGGGCGGTACCGGTCTTGCCGCCGACGGTGACGCCGTCGATCTTGGCAGTGGTGCCGGTGCCCTTGTCGACGACCGTCTCCATCATCGACTGGAGGATCTGGGCGTTCTCCGGGGACAGCGGCTCGCTCATCTTCTCCGGCTCCGTCTTCTCGAGGGTGTCGAGGTTCGGGGCCTGGAGGGAGTCGACCATGTACGGCTTCATGAGGGTGCCGTTGTTGGCGACGGCCGAGGCGACCATGGCCATCTGGAGCGGGGTCGCGGCCGTGTTGAACTGGCCGATCGAGGACAGCGCGGTCTCCGAGGGGTTCATGTCGTCGGAGAAGACCGAGGCGCTGGAGCGCACGGGGACGAACTGCTGCTCGTCGAAGCCGAACTTCTTGGCCTCTTCCAGCATCTTCTCGTTGCCGAGGTCGGAGCCGATCTTGCCGAAGACGGTGTTGCAGGAGTACTGGAGCGCGACCCGCATGGTGGCGTTCTCGCAGGGGATGTTGCCCTCGTTCTTCAGCGGGGTCGTGGTGCCCGGCATGGTCCACGGCAGCGGCGACTTGGTCTTCTCGTCCGCCTCGGTGTACAGGCCGTTCTCCAGGGCGGCCGCCGCGGTGACGACCTTGAAGGTGGAGCCGGGCGGGTAGACCTCGCGCAGCGCCCGGTTGAGCGACGGGTCGTCGGGGTTGTTCTTCTTGTCGAGCTTCTTCCAGGCCTCGGCGTCGGCGTCGCTGCCACCGGCGATCGTGGAGGGGTCGTACGACGGGTAGGTGGCGAGCGCCAGGATCTTGCCGGTGGAGGGCTCGATGGCGGCGACGGCACCCTTGCCGCCCTGCTTCTTCAGACCGTCGTAGGCGGCCTTCTGGGCGGCGGCGCTGAGGGTGGTGACGACATTGCCGCCCTCCTTCGGCTTGCCGGTGAGCATGTCGAGGGTGTTGCGGAAGAACAGCCGGTCGTCGTTGCCGGTGAGGATGCCGTCCTCGATGGACTCCAGCTGGGTGGCGCCGTAGGACTGCGAGACGAAGCCGGTGACGGGCGCCCACATGGCGCCGTCCTTGTAGGTGCGCTTGTACTTGAAGTCGCCGGAGGTGGTCTCGGCGTGCCCGGTGATGGACTTGCCGTCGACGATGATGTCGCCGCGGGGTGTGGCGTACCGCGCGATCAGCACCCGGCGGTTGTCGGGGTCCTCCCGGAGCGCGTCGGCCTTGACGTACTGGAGCCAGTTGTCGCGGATGAGCAGGGCGAGGACCAGGAGGCCGCAGAAGATCGCGATCCGGCGCAGGGGCTTGTTCATGACGGGCGGACCACCTGGGTCATCTCGGCGTCGGGGTTCGGGGCGGGGGCGGGCGCCGGGCGGCGTGCGGTGTCGCTGATTCTGATCAGGATGCCGATCAGGGCCCAGTTGGCGATGACGGAGGAACCGCCGTACGCGAGGAAGGGCATCGTCATACCGGTCAGCGGGATCAGGCCCATGACACCGCCGGCCACCACGAAGACCTGGAGCGCGAAGGCGCCGGACAGGCCGATCGCGAGGAGCTTGCCGAAGGGGTCGCGGGCGGCGAGGGCGGTGCGCACGCCGCGCTCCACGATCAGGCCGTAGATCAGCAGGATCGCCATGAGGCCGGCCAGGCCGAGTTCCTCGCCGAAGGTGGCGAGGATGAAGTCGGAGTTGGCGGCGAACCGGATGAGCTCGGAGTGGCCCTGTCCCCAGCCGGTGCCGAGGGTGCCGCCGGAGCCGAAGGCCCACAGGGCCTGCATGGCCTGCTCGGAGTGGACCATGCCGTCGCCGTTCGGGGTGCGGCTCAGCGTGTACTCGCGCATCGGGTTGAGCCAGGCCTGGACGCGGGTCTGCACGTGCGGTTCGAAGCTGGCCACGCCGACGGCGCCGGCCGCGGACATCAGCAGACCGAAGACGATCCAGCTGGTCCGCTCGGTGGCGACGTACAGCATGATGATGAACATTCCGAAGAACAGCAGCGAGGTACCGAGGTCGGTCTCGAACACCAGGATGAGGATCGACATCATCCAGACGACGATGATCGGACCGAGGTCGCGGCCGCGCGGCAGGTACAGGCCCATGAAGCGGCGGCTGGCGAGGGCGAGCGCGTCCCGCTTCACCATGAGGTAGCCGGCGAAGAAGATCGCCAGGACGATCTTGGCGAACTCGCCGGGCTGGATGGTGAAGCTGCCGACCTTGATCCAGATCTTGGCGCCGTAGGTGATGTTGGCGCCGAGGCCCGGGACGAGCGGGAGGAGCAGCAGGACCAGCGCGCCGACCATGGAGATGTAGGTGTAGCGCTGCAGGACCCGGTGGTCCTTGAGGAAGACCAGGACGACGGCGAACAGGGCGATGCCCATCGCCGTGTAGATCAGCTGGTTGGTGGCCTTGCCGCCGGCCTGGCCGATCTGCTGGAGCAGCTTGGACTGGTCCAGGCGCCAGATCGCGACGAGCCCGAGGCCGTTGAGCAGGGTGGCCAGCGGCAGCATCAGCGGGTCTGCGTACGGCGCGAACTTGCGGATGACGAGGTGGGCGACGCCGGCCAGCAGGCCGAGGCCCAGTCCGTAGCTCAGCAGTCCCGACGGGACCTGGTCGTCGATGGCCAGGCCCACGTTGGCGTACGCGAAGACCGGGATGAGCACGGCGAACACCAGCAGGGCCAGCTCGGTGTTGCGGCGGCTCGGTGCGCCGATCGCGCCGATCGTGGACGTGTGGTGCGTCGAGGTGTTCGAAGTACTGCTACTCATCGTGTGACAGGGCCTCTCACGGCTTGCCTACTGCGTACCGCAGTTCCCGACGACCTGCTTCTCCTCGTCCGAGAGGGTGGGGCCGGGGGTGGGAGTGGGCGCGGTCGGGGATGCGGAAGCGTTCGGGGACGGGGAGGACGTGCTCGTCGGGGTCGGTGTGGCCTTGGACGCGAGGGAGGACTGGGTGGTTCCCGTGGTGCCGCCGGCCTCGCCCTGACCCGTCTTGGAGTTCTTCCCGCTCTCCGCGGCCTCGGCCGCGGCCTCCTTCTTGCACGCGGAGGCCTGGACGCCGAGTTCGTCGATCTTCTTCTGGGCGGTCTTCAGGTCGCCCTCGGCGATCGTGCCCTCGACCGACTTCTGCTGGTACGGCGGCAGGTACTTGAGTTCGATCTCGGGGTGGTCCTTGGACACCTTCGAGAGCGACACCCAGGCCAGGTCCTGGCTGATGCCGCGGTACAGCGCCACGTGCTCGCCGTTGACGCCGACGTAGTACTGGGTCTGGGTCCAGCGCCAACCGCCGTACAGGCCACCGCCGATGACAGCCAGCGCGAGCACCGTGTAGAAGGATCTCTTCAGCCACCTGCCGCCCTTGCGGGGCTTGACGAAGTCGTCGTCGGTGTAGTCGCCGAAGCTGCCCGTCTGGACGTAGCCGGTGGTGTCGCCGGAGCCGGGCGCGCCGTACTCGCCGCCGCCCTGACCCGGCACCTGGCGGCCGAGTCCGGAGGCGCGGCCGGCGGGGGTCTGCATGATGCCGTTGTCGTGCAGCTGGTGCTGGTTCTCGGCGACCGCGCCGACCACGACCGGGGTGTCGGAGAGCTGCCCGGCGAGGGTGTCCCCGGTGTCCAGGTCGAGGACGTCGGCGACGATGACCGTGATGTTGTCGGGGCCGCCGCCGCGCAGTGCGAGCTGGATCAGCTCCTGCACGGTCTCCTGGGGGCCCTGGTAGCTGGCGAGGGTGTCCTCGAGGGTCTGGTGGGAGACCACGCCGGACAGGCCGTCGGAGCAGATCAGGTAGCGGTCGCCGGCCCGGACCTCACGGATCGACAGGTCGGGCTCGACGTGTTCGCCGCTGCCCAACGCCCGCATCAGCAGGGAGCGTTGGGGGTGGGTGGTGGCTTCTTCCTCGGTGATGCGGCCCTCGTCGACCAGGCGCTGCACCCAGGTGTGGTCCTGGGTGATCTGGGTGAGGACGCCGTCACGCAGCAGGTACGCGCGCGAGTCACCGACGTGCACGAGGCCGAGGCGCTGGCCGGTCCACAGCAGGGCGGTGAGCGTGGTGCCCATGCCCTCCAGCTGGGGGTCCTCCTCGACCATGGAGCGCAGCTGGTCGTTGGCGCGCTGTACGGCGTGGCCGAGCGAGGTGAGGACGTCGGAGCCGGGGACGTCGTCGTCGAGGGCGACGATGGTGGAGATGGCCTCGGAGGAGGCGACCTCGCCGGCGGCGGCGCCGCCCATGCCGTCGGCGATGGCGAGCAGGCGGGGCCCGGCGTATCCGGAGTCCTCGTTGCCCTCCCGGATCATGCCTTTGTGCGATCCGGCGGCGAAGCGCAGTGACAGACTCATGCGCACCTCGCCCGTCGGCTCCGGATACATCCGCACGGTGCCCACCCTCCGGTCGGGAGCGCGCCGGGGCCCGGGGTGGGGGCCCACGCCGCGTGCTCGCTCCGCTCACGCCTATTCATGATGTAGCACTACTTCCGCAGCTCGATGACGGTCTTGCCGATACGGATCGGCGCGCCCAGCGGAATCGGTGTGGGAGTCGTCAGCCGGCTCCGGTCGAGGTATGTGCCGTTGGTCGAGCCCAGGTCCTCGACGATCCAGTTGCCGTCGCGGTCCGGGTAGATCCTGGCATGCCGGCTGGAGGCGTAGTCGTCGTCCAGCACGATGGTGCTGTCGTGCGCCCGGCCCAGCGTGATGGTCTGGCCCTGGAGCGCGACGGTGGTGCCGGTGAGGGTGCCCTCGGACACGACGAGCTTGGTGGGGGCGTTACGGCGCTGGCGGCCCCCGGCGGCCGGCTGCTGGCGCTGCTGCGGGGGCGCCTGCCGCTGGGCCTGCTGGGCCCGGCCTGCCTCCCGGCGCGAGCCGCGCTGGGTGACGCGCGTACCGAACAGGTCGCTGCGGATGACCTGCACGGCCACGATCACGAACAGCCACAGTACGGCCAGGAAACCCAGCCGCATGACCGTGAGGGTCAGCTCTGACATTGCCCCCGCTTCACCCTTCGGCTTGCCGGTAAATGATGGTGGTGCTGCCCACGACGATCCGCGAGCCGTCGCGGAGCGTAGCGCGGGTGGTGTGCTGCCCGTCCACCACGATGCCGTTGGTGGACCCGAGATCCTGGATCGTCGAGGGCGTTCCGGTCCGGATCTCGCAGTGCCGGCGCGAGACGCCGGGGTCGTCGATCCGCACGTCGGCTTCGGTGCTGCGGCCCAGCACCAGCGTGGCGCGGGAGATCTGGTGGCGGGTGCCGTTGATCTCGATCCAGTGGCGGGTGCGGGAGCCCGGGGCGGGCGCGCCGACCGGGCCGCCGGCGCCGGGGCGCTGTGCCGCCGCGGCGGGCGGGTAGCCGTACCCGCCGCGGCCGCCGGGCGGCGGTGGGGCGGACGGCATGGGCGGGGCACCTGCCGGAGCGGCCGACGGCGGGTAGCCGTAACCGCCGGCACCCGGGCCGGGGCGGCCGGCCGGGGCCGCGGCGCCGGGGGCCTGCTGGTCGGTGGATCCGGCGAGCGTACGGCTGCGCACCCGGTACAGGCCGGTGTCGAGGTCGTCCGCCTTCTCGAGGTTGACCTTGATCGGGCCCATGAAGGTGTAGCGCTGCTGCTTGGCGTAGTCCTTCACCATGCCGGCGAGCTCGTCACCGAGCTGGCCCGAGTAGGGGCTGAGCCGCTCGAAGTCGGGTGTGCTCAGCTCCACGATGAAGTCATTGGGTACGACCGTGCGGTCGCGGTTCCAGATGGTCGCGTTGTTGTCGCACTCACGCTGGAGCGCGCCCGCGATCTCCACGGGCTGGACCTCGGACTTGAACACCTTGGCGAAGGTGCCGTTGACCAGACCTTCGAGACGCTGCTCGAACTTCTTCAGGACTCCCATGAGGCACCTCCTCCGTCCTTGCCGCCCTGGGTACTGCGCCGGCTGCTGCTTACCTGGTACTGCTTACTGATCGTATCCACGCGCCGGTGAATCGGCTGGTTCCCCCTGTCGGCACGGTCGACGGGTGTCGACGCCTCCGAAGTTCCCTGTGGAGCTCGTCTTCGAACTCCGCTGTCGAACTCCTCTGTCAAGGATCGTAGAGGCGGCCGCAGACCAGTGTCCCGCACCTGACTGTGGACCCCGACCGGCTCCTGGGCGGACGGGGGCTACCGGTACGAGGTTGATACGTGAACCGGCACAGGTTGATACGTGGCCGGCGGCACCCCGGTTCGGCGGGCGCACGCGTACCCGCTGGTGGGCGGCTGCCCACGGATAAGCGATGTGAACCCACCCCCTCCAGCGTGCTAATGTTCTGCGTGTCGGAAGGCGCCGGACCGCAAGGCGAGGGGCCCGAGGACACACCCAATGCGCGGGTGGCGGAATAGGCAGACGCGCTGGATTCAGGTTCCAGTGCCCGCAAGGGCGTGGGGGTTCAACTCCCCCCTCGCGCACAGCGAAGAACCGACGGAACGGGTCTTCACCGGTGACGAAAGTCACAGGTGGGGGCCCGTTCCTCGTTGCGTGATGGCTATGGCTCGGACGGTGGCATGGCAGGGTCCCGGCGGTGAGGTATCTCACGACCGGGGCCCTTCTTTGTTGGGCTGCGGCAGCGATTTCTTTCGCTGTTTCACGTGAAACATTCGCTGTACGGCCTTGGCGGGCAAGCGAGTTGATGCTTCACGTCGGCCGGGGCGGGGGGGAGGTGCCGACCGGCGCCGTCGTGGGGTCACTCGCGGATGCCGGCCAGCTCCACCGCCCGGCGCCGCATGGCCAGCCCGGCCGGGGCGACGGAGAACACCACGGCGAGTACCGCACACGCACCCACGGTCGCCCCGAGCTCCGCCCACGGCAGCCGGACCGGGCTCCCCACCGACAGCAGACCGAGCGCGCTCCACATGCCCGCCAGGTTGAGCCCGGCGACCAGGAGGCCGAGTACTCCGCCCACCGCGACGACCATCAGCGCCTCACCGGCGACCAGCCGCAGCACCTGCCACGGGGTGGCCCCGGCCAGTCGGAGGACGGCCAGGTCGCGCACCCGGTCGGAGGTCGCCATGACCATGGTGTTGGCCAGGGAGATCCCGGTGTAGAGCAGGGCGATACCGAGGACCAGCAGGAAGCCGTACCGGGTGGTCCGGCTGGTCTCGGGATAACTGGCCCGCACCCACTGGTCCTTGGTGAAGACCCGCCCGCCGGTCCTGGCGAGTGCGGTGGCCACGGCGGACGCGTCGGCCCCCTCGGTCAGGGAGACGTCCACCCGGTCGACGCTCGCGCCGGGGGCGTTGGCGGGGGTGACGTAGGCGCCGTTGTTGCCGGTGCCGGTCGTCATCACGGCGGCGATCCGCAGCGACTTCCTGGTGCCGTCCCCGAGCCACACGTCGACCCGCTGGCCGACGGTGTGCTTCTCCCACTCCTCGTTGACGATGATCGAGTCGTCGTCGAGGTCGCTCACCTTCCCGGCGGCCAGGGGCAGACGGACGGTCCTCGCCAGCGGTCCCGCGTCGGCCGCGCGGGCCTCGGACCTGATGAGGGCGACGCCCTCCTCCAGGACGTACACGGCACTCGACGAGGTCACCGAGACCTCGGCGCCCTTCACCGCTTCGAGTTCCTTCACGGTCGCCGCGTCGAACCCGGCGCCCCCGGGCGGAGTGACGACGAACGAGGCTGCCGTCTGCTCGCGCGTCTCCGTGGCCTTCGCCTCGTCGAGCGTGGCCGTGGCGCCCAGCAGCGAGCCCGCGAGGGCGACCGTGACGAGTACGGGTGCCGCGATGGCCGCCGTACGGCGGATGCCCGCGGCCGCGTTCTCCCGCACCAGCATCCCGCCCGCGCCGGGCAGCTGGGCCGGAAGCCAGGCGATCAACCGGGTGAGCGGACGCACCAGGACCGGCGTGAGCAACGCGATCGCGGTGATCAGCAGCATCGGACGGCTCACATAGGTCTTGCGGTGCAGCAGCTCGCCGGGGTCGGAGACCAGCGCGAGGCCGAGTGTCACGGCGGCGGTCAGCAGCAGGCCCGCCCCGAACAACCAGCGGCCCCAGGTCATCGCCTTGGTGTCCACGGACGCCTCGCGCAGCGCCTGAGTCGGCCCGGTGCGTCCGGCACGCCAGGACGCGGCGATCACTCCGAGCAGCGCGACGAGCAGACCGGTCCAGAAGGCCATGTGGTACGGCCAGGTGTAGTCGCCGATGGTGAACCAGCCGGGTGCGAGTCCGCCGTCGACCACCCACGCGGCGAGCTTCGGGGCGCCGTACGCGCCGAGCACACAGCCGGTCGCCGACGCCAGTACGCCCACCACCAGGGCCTCCGCGAACACCATCCGCCGGACCTGGCCGGGCGTGGCCCCCGCGGTGCGCAGCAGGCCGAACTCCCGGCGCCGCTGGGCGACCGCGAAGGCGAACGTGGACGCCACCACGAACACCGACACGAACGCGGTGACCCCGCCCGCGGTGCCGAACATGGCGTTCATCGCGGTCAGGGCTTCGCGGTCGCGGTCCGGGTCGGCGTCGGCGAGGCGGCGGTCGGTGCCGGTGAGGACCCGGAGGTCCTGGTCGCCGACGGCCGCCCGCACCTCGGACGCGTCCGCCCGCACCACCAACTGGGTGCTCCTCGACGCCAGTTCGGCGGCACGGGCGTCGGTGTAGAAGACGGCGTTCTCGAAGCCGCGCGAGGCGACGGTGCCGACGACCGTGAGGGGCCCGCGGTCGGTCGTGACCCGCTCACCGGGCCGCGCCCAGTCGCCGGTGACGACGACCTCGCCGGCGGCGCGGGGAGCACGGCCCGCGTCGATCTCGTACGGCGCGAAGGCGGCCGTGGACCAGGGGTGGCCGACGAGATCGCCGGGACCCTCGGCGGCCCGCACGGGGAACGAACGGTCCTCGACGACCGTGCCGAGCCGGCGCAGCTTCGCCACGGTCGCCTCCGGTACCTCGCGCGGGTGGGCGAGTTTCCGGGTGCGGTCGCCGATCGGGGTCGGCACGGACAGGGTGTCCTGTCCCCGGACGACGACCGGTGCCGCGGCGAACCGTTCCGGCTGCCGTTCGGGCGCGTCCAGGGAGGAGGCGAGGGCCAGGCCCATCACGGCGAGCAGCGCGACGCCCAGCGAGAGCGCGACGAAGCTGCCGACGAAGGTGACCCAGCGGGTGCGCAGGGTGCACAGGGCGACGCTCAGCACGGCACGGCCTCCAGCTTGGTCATACGGGCCGCGATGTCGTCCGCGCTCGCGCCGGTCAGCTCCCCGTTGACGCGGCCGTCCACGAGGAAGACCACGCGGTCGGCGTAGGAGGCGGCCACCGGGTCGTGGGTGACCATGATGACCGTCTGGCCCTCGCGGTCGACCATGGAGCGCAGCAGGGTCAGCACCTCGCGGCTGGTCCGCGAGTCCAGGGCACCGGTCGGCTCGTCGCCGAAGAGCACCTCGGGGCGGGTGATCAGGGCACGGGCCAGGGCGACGCGCTGCTGCTGGCCGCCGGACATCTCGGTGGGGCGGTGCCGGGCGCGGTCACCGAGGCCGACCTGCTGGAGCACCTCACGGACCCGGGCCCTGGCGACCCGCCGGCCGGCCAGCCGGAGCGGCAGGGCGACGTTCTGCTCGGCGGTCAGCGCGGGCAGCAGGTTGAACGCCTGGAACACGAAGCCGATGCGCTCGCGCCGCAGCAGAGTCAGCTTGGTCTCGCTGAGCCCGGTCAGCTCCGTACTGCCCACCGAGACCGAGCCCGAGGTGGGGCGGTCCAGGCCGGCGGCGCACTGCAGGAGGGTCGACTTGCCGGAGCCGGAGGGGCCCATGACGGCGGTGAAGGTGCCGCGGGGGAAGGAGAGGGAGACCTGGTCCAGGGCGGTGACGGTGCTGTCGCCCGACCTGTAGCTCCTGCTGACGGAGCGCAACTGGATGGCGTCGTTGTTCATCTGTCCCTACTCGTTCGGTGTCGGTCTTCCCGCGGGTCTGGGCGGGGCGGAGGGTTTGGGGGGTTCGGGGAGGGGGTGCTGGGTCAGGCGTGGCGGGGTGGCGGGGTGGCGGGGTTCACGGATCACAGACGCCGACGTCGCCGTGCGCCGCGCCCGCTGCTCCGCCGGCCAAGCCGTCATCCGGGTGCCGCCTCTCTCGTCTCCTCGGTGGCTCCACCAAACCGGCTGAGGGCACCCGGGAGCAGTGCGGCAGGGACGAGACTTGGGGTAGGGCTGGGCATACCCACGGTGCTCGGGCGGGCTCACCGGGCCGTCCGGGGACACCGCTGTGCTCCTGATGGCGGCAAGCAGCGACGCGTACGGCCGCCCTCGCTACCTGTGCCACACCTGTGCCACGCGCTCGTGCGCCTGAAGAAGACGTCGTGCGACGCGACCGTGTGGACGTGGATCAGGCTGTGGACAAGTCGGGCCGGCGGATCGGAGTTGTCCACAGGGTCTGACGCGTTTCGGCTGGTGGTTGTACGGTCGGCACGAGTTGATGATCCTGATGCGCGGACCGGACAGCGGACCGGCGCGGAGCCAGTTACGGGGAGGCGGTCGATGTGACCGAGACCGGTGTGGGGGCCCAGGCCGGGGCGGCGGCGGAGTCCGTCGGGAGTGCGGCACGGCGGCCCGTCGTGCGCGGCTTCGCCCGGTGGCCCGAGGGCTCGCACCAGGACTCGCCCAAGAAGCAGGGCAAGGCGCTGCGCGAGAGCGTTCCGCGCAGTGCCCATGCCGCGCTCGACCTGGACATCTCCCGTCCCGGCGCGGTCGACGCCGTCGAGGAGTCGAGCCGCGGCCGCATCCCCGAACTCACCCCGCTGCGGGTGGGACGGATGGCGGCCACTCCGTTCGCCTTCCTGCGCGGCTCCGCGGGCCTCATGGCGTACGACCTGGCCCGCACCCCGATGACCAGGATCCGCGCCCAGATCTGCGGTGACGCCCACGCGGCCAACTTCGGCCTGTACGGCGACGCCCGCGGCGACCTGGTCATCGACCTGAACGACTTCGACGAGACGGTGCACGGCCCTTGGGAGTGGGACCTCAAGCGGCTCGCCGCCTCCCTGGTCCTCGCCGGCCGGGAGATCGGCGCCGACGAGGACACCTGCCGCGCGGCGGCCCACGGCGCGGTGGGCGCGTACCGGCGCACCATGCGGCTGCTGGCCAAGCTGCCGGTGCTGGACGCGTGGAACGCCATCGCGGACGAGGAACTCGTCTCCCACGCCAACGCCCACGACCTCGTCGGCACGCTGGAGCGGGTCTCGGAGAAGGCGCGGGCCAACACCAGCGGGCGTTTCGCGGCCAAGTCGACGGAGCCGACCGAGGACGGTGGCCGGCGGTTCGTGGACGCCCCGCCGGTGCTGCGCCGGGTGCCGGACGCGGAGGCCGCGGCGGTGGCCGAGTCCCTGGAGCACTACCTCAGCACGCTCTCCGAGGACCGCCTGCCGCTGCTGGCCCGGCACGCGGTGCACGACGTGGCGTTCCGCGTCGTCGGCACGGGCAGCGTGGGCACCCGCTCCTATGTCGTCCTGCTGCTGGACCACCGGGGCGAACCACTGGTCCTGCAGGTCAAGGAGGCCAGGCCCTCGGCCCTGCTGCCCCACCTGGTCACCGCGGGCTTCGAGGCCCCGGAGGTCGACCACGAGGGCCGCCGGGTGGTGCTGGGCCAGAAGCGGATGCAGGTCGTCAGCGACAACCTGCTGGGCTGGACCACCGTCGAGGGCCGCCCCTTCCAGGTCCGCCAGTTCCGCAACCGCAAGGGCAGCGTCGACCCCGCCGCCCTCTCCGCCGACCAGGTGGACGACTACGGCCGCATGACCGGCGCCCTGCTGGCCCGCGCCCACTCCCACAGCGCCGACCCCCGCCTGATCTCCGGCTACTGCGGCAAGAACGACGAACTCGACGAGGCGATCGCCACATTCGCCGTCACCTACGCCGACCGCACGGAGGCGGACCACGGGGAGCTGGTGGCGGGGATCAGAGCGGGGAGGGTGGCGGCGGAGACGGGGGTGTGAGGAGGAGACGGGGGTGTGCGGAGGCGGCGGGTGTGCGGAGGCGGGGTGTGAGGAGGCGATGCCGTCTTGACGGCCGGTGCTCGCACCCACCCCCGAGGGGCGCGGGGAACCGCGCGACCAGCCGCAACCCCAGCCGTGCCTGCCCGGCCGCCTCACCTGGCAACCCCGGATGGCGTCCGCCCCACACCGGCACGGTTACGCTGTCCGGATGACGTCCCCGGAAACCGACGGCCCGGCCGCCGCAGGTACCGCGCGGCTGGAGCGGGCCGTGCGGGCCGCCGAGCAGGCGCTCATCGAGTACGAGATCGCGGTGGAGACCTTCCGCATCGAGGTGGAGAACTTCTCCCGCCTGCACCACCAGAGGCTCGGCCCCATGTACGCCCGCCTCGACGAGCTGGAGGCGCGGATCGCCGAGGCCCGGGCCGCCCGTACCGGTGATCCCGAGGACCTGCGCAAGGCGGAGGAGGCCCGCGCGCGGGTGCTGCCGATGCCCGGTGTGGAGGAGCTGTTCCACGGCTGGATGGACGGGGAGGGACTCTTCCCGGAGGCCGCCGCGATGCTCACCGACCAGCCGGTGCGGCCCCCGCAGCGGGTGCGCCCCAGCGACGAGGCCCGCAAGCTCTACCGCGAGCTCGCCCGCAAGGCCCACCCGGACCTCGCCCAGGACGACACCGAGCGGGCCCGGCGCGAGGAGTTCATCACCCGGGTCAACGCGGCCTACTCCCTGGGCGACGAGCCGCTCCTGCGGGAGCTGGCCGAGGAGTGGGCCGCCGGGCCCAAGCCCCCGGAGCAGGGCCCCACGCCCAGCGAGGAGCTGTACGCCCGCCTGGAATGGCTGTCCCAGCGCAAGGAGCTGCTGTCGGTGGTCGCGCGGGAGCTGGAGGAGAGCGCGATCGGCTCGATGCTCCGGATGGCACCGGACGACCCCGACCAGCTCCTCGAGGAGATCGCCGAGCAGCTCCTGGCCGACGTCTCCGCGCGCGAGGCGGAGCTCGCGGAGCTGCTCGCACAGGAGTGACCGGCGGCGCCCCGAGGGCTTCGGGTAGCGTCGGCACCATGAATTTCGGTGGTGGTGTGCCCACGGTCCAGGTCACGGACCTCAAGGACGACGATTTCCTGCTGGACGTCCGCGAGGACGACGAGTGGCAGGCGGGGCACGCCGAAGGGGCGCTGCACATCCCCATCAGTGAGTTCGTGGCCCGCTACGGCGAGCTGACCGAGGCCGCCCCGCAGGACGGCAGCGTGCACGTGATCTGCCGGTCCGGCGGCCGCTCGGCCCAGGTCACCATGTACCTGGCCCAGCAGGGCATCGACGCCGTGAACGTCGACGGCGGCATGCAGCTGTGGGCCGAGGTGGGCCGGCCTGTGGTGACGGACGACGGCCGGCCGGGTTTCGTGCTTTAGCCTCCGGCGGTTGTGCGGGGCTGGGGTTCTGGGGTTCCGGCGGGTCTGTGAGGCTGGGGTTCTGGGGTTCCGGCGGGTCTGTGGGGCCGTGGTTCCGCGGCTCAAGCGGTTTCGTGGGGCCGGTGATTCTGCAGCTCAGTCGGTTCTGTGCGTCCCACTGTCCTGTGCCTCCGCCGGTTCCGCGGTGAGGCGCTCAGTTGTCCTGGCCGGTCGGGTTTCGGTCGTAGCGGCTGGCGCGGCGGGCCAGTTCGCCCGTCGCGAGGGTCGCGGCCGACACCGCGCGTGTCCAGCGTGGGCCGCCCCGGGCCGCCCACCAGACGCAGACACAGCCCCCGATGGTGAGCACGAGGACGCCGGACAGGGCGAGCAGCATCATGCTCGGCCTCCTTCGGTCGGAGCGGTTCCGTCATCCTCTCAGTCGCCGATCAAGGGCCCCGCGGTTTCACCTATCCCAGAGAATGTGCCGCCAGCAGATCCCCCAACGCCTCCTCGTGCGCCGCCGCCGGGCCCAGGGACAGCTCCAGATGCTTGGCCCAGGCGTGGTAGCGGTGCAGCGGGTAGTCGACGTCGGCGCCGAAGCCGCCGTGCAGATGCTGTGCCGTCTGCACCACCCGCCGTACCCCCTCCGAGGCCCAGATCTTCGCCACGGCGACGTCCCCCGCGACCGGCAGCGCGCCGCGCGCCCCGGAGGAGAGCCGCCACGCGGCCTGCCACAGCGTGACCTCCATCGCGCGCAGGTCGATGTACCGGTCGGCGGCCTGCACGGCCACGGCCTGGAAGGTGGCGACCGGGAACCCGAACTGCTCGCGCTTGCTGGTGTATTCGCTGCTCATCCGCAGCACCCGCTCGCCCAGGCCGAGCGCCAGCGCGCACGTCCCCGTGGTCAGCAGGTCCCGCAGCCACTCCCAGGCGCCCTCGACGTCGATCACGTCCCGCGCACCGATCCGCACCGAGTCCAGCCGCAGCTCGCCCAGCCGCTCCCCGCTGGTGGAGAACTGCTCGCCGAGCGCAACCCCGTCATGGGCCCGGGGCACCAGGGCGAGGACGGTGCGGTCAGCCGCGGTGTGCGCGGGGACGACGACGAAGTCCGCGTCGTACACCCACGGCACCGCCGTGTGCACCCCGTCCAGGACCCAGTCGGCGCCCTCGCCCTCCCCCTGGCGCGCGGTGACGGCGAGTTCGGCGGGGTCGTGGCCGGTGCGGCCGCTCGCGGCGACGGTCAGCACGATCTCCCCGCGCCCGGCCCGCTCCAGCAGTTCCGCCTTCAGCTCCTGACCGCCGTAGGCCTGTACGGCTGCCAGGGCCGCGCTGTTCTCCAGCAGCGGCACCCGTGCCAGCACCTTCGCCGACTCCCGCAGCACCAGGCACAGCGCGACCGCGTCCAGGCCGGCTCCGCCGTACTCCTCCGCCGCCAGCAGGCTCAGCAGGTCCGCGTCGGCGAGCCTGGACCACAGCGCGCGGTCGAACGCGTCGGCCACGGCGCCCGTGGTGAGCGCCGGGGACGGCACCGCGTCGGGGGCGACGTCGGCGAACACTCCCCGCGCCGCCTCGGCCGCCGCCTGCTGCTCCTCGCTGAAGGTGAAGTCCACGGTCCCTGTCCTTCCGACGGGTCGGCAGATCGGGTCAGCTGATCTGACGGTCCGTCAAGATAGAACAGGTTCTAGAAGAAGGGAACGGTCGGCCGGGGGCTGACCCGGCGGGTGAAGCGGGTGCCGGATGGCGACCGATCGTTCGGTTTGTGTGGGGTTCATGGTTGCGTGCGGCGCCGTAAGGTGTCCACCGCTGTGGAAAACCCACGGCCGTCGCCTGTGGAAAACCGGGCCGGGAGTGAGAACGGCCACGGTGGGGGCTTCTCACAAGGGCTGTGCGGGGCGGTCGGGCCTGAGTACCGTGCCGGTGCGAGCCACCGCGGCGAGGCGGGTGCGGGCGCCGGTCACGGTGTCGCGGCGCCCTGCGTGCCGGGCCGGCCGCGGGACGACCGGATTCGGGAACGGGGCGGAATGGACGCGTACGACGAAGGCTCGAACGCCCGGCGAAGCCCGGACGCCCCGAGCGCCACCCCGGGCCACACCGAGCCGACCGGCGTCACCAGCCCTGCCGAACCGACAGACCCCACCCCCACCCCGATACGCCCGCCCCACCCCACCCCGCACCCGCATCCCGACCCCCGCACCGGCATAGCCGCCCTCTCCCTCCGGTACCAGATCGGTGTCGCCCTGTCGCTCGCCGTCGTCGCCGTCGTCGTCTGTGTGCATATCGGGATGGTGTTCCTGCACGTCGCGCCCCCGAACACGGTGACCAAGCAGCACGGCACGGCGGTCGACGACTGGATCTACCCGGAGTTCGAGCAGAACTGGAAGCTGTTCGCGCCGAACCCGCTGCAGCAGAACATCGCGGTGCAGGTCCGGGCCCGGATCCGCGGGGCCGACGGGGGCAGCCGTACGACGGGCTGGTACGACCTGTCCGCCCAGGACGGCAGGGCCATAGACGGCAATCCGCTGCCCAGCCACACCCAGCAGAACGAACTGCGCCGCTCCTGGGACCTCTTCGTCGCCACGCACGACGCGAACAACCGTCCGATCGGCCTGCGCGGCACCCTGTCCGAGACGTATCTGCGCCGCATCGTGGTGCTCCGCCTGGAGCGCGAGGACGCCACCGCGCGGGGTGACGTTCTCGTGAGCGTCCAGGTGCGCTCCCGGACCTCCAACGTCCCGCCGCCGAAGTGGAGCGACGAGAAGGTCTCGGTGCAGCCGGTCTACCGGGAACTGTCCTGGTGGCCCGTGACGGCCGACGACACCGAGGGGAGCGTCCGGTGAACCGCTTCGCTCTCGCGGTGTCGACCGCGATCGCCCGTGTCACCGAGGCTGCCCTCGGCCCCTACCAGAGCGCGATGATCCGCATCGGCTTCAGCGCGACCTGGCTGCTGTTCCTGCTGCGCGAGCTCCCGCACCGCCAGGAGCTCTACGGCCCCGACGGCCCCTGGAACTGGAACCTCGCCGAGCAGCTGATCTCGACCAATGGCGCGTTCACCACCCTGATGTGGTCCAGCGGACAGTTCTGGTTCGAGACCGTGTATGTGCTTGCCGTCCTGTCGAGCCTCCTGCTGCTGCTCGGCTGGCACACCCGCGCGGTGTCCGTCCTGTTCATGGTCGGGGTGCTCTCGCTCCAGAACCGCAGCGTCTTCATGGGCGACGGCGGCGACAACGTCCTGCACCTGATGTCGATCTACCTCGTCCTCACCCGCTGCGGCCAGGTCTGGTCGCTGGACGAGCGGCGGGCCCGGCGCACCCGTGAGGCACACGCGCGTGGCGAGCACGTCGTCGACCGGGCCGGCCCGGCGCTGTGGGGCGTCCTCGGGCTCGTGCTGGTGTCGGCGACCCTCCTGGGCAGACTCGACGGCGACTGGGTCGTCCCGGCCCTGTTGTGGGCCCTCTGGCTGGCGCAGGCCCTGTGGTGGGCCGTCGGACGCTTCGGCCGGTCCGGTCAGTCGCGGATCATGCTCGACGTCATCGCCAACATCGTCCACAACGGCGCGCTGCTCGTGATCATGGCCGAGGCCTGTCTGATCTACGCGACCGCGGGCTGGTACAAGATCCAGGGCTCCCGCTGGCAGGACGGCACCGCGGTCTACTACCCCCTCCACCTGGAGTCCTTCTCGCCATGGCCCGCTCTCGCCGACCTGCTGGCGGCGAACGGCCTCATGGTGATGCTGGTGACGTACGGCACGGTCGCCGTGCAGGTCGCCTTCCCGTTCACCCTGTTCAACCGGCGGGTCAAGAACGTCCTGCTGGCGGTGATGATCACCGAGCACGCGGTGATCGCGGTCGTCCTCGGCCTGCCGTTCTTCTCGCTGGCGATGATCGCCGCCGACTCGGTCTTCCTGCCGACATCGTTCCTGCGCCGCCTCGGAGACGGAGCCGCACGCGTGCGTGCCCGGCTGCGGACACGGCTCGGGGGCGGCGCGGGCACCCCGATCCCGCGGCCACCGAAGCAGCGCACTCCGAAGGAACCGGGCCGGGAGAACCCCGAGAACCCCGATCCCGCGCACGTAGGCTTCCCCGCATGACCGGCACCGATCCCCTGAGCCTGTGGCACCGGCTCGCCGACACCTCCGTCCTGCTCGACGGCTTCCACGCCCTCAAGCACGCCCTGCGCTTCGGCGCGGAGGTCCCGGTCGCGGTCACCGCCGACCGCGGCGCCACGCTCGCCCTGGCCGACGAGCTCGCACCGGACGTACGGCAGACCCTGGCGGCGCTGCTGACGGAGGTCCCGGAGCCGGCGTACCGGGCCCTCGTCGCGCGCCCGCATCCGACGGCGGTGGCGGCCCTGGCCGTACGGCCGTCCCGGGCCGCGCACCTCGAGCAGCTGGCCCGCACGCCGCGCACCGCGCCCGTGGTGGTCCTCGACCAGCCGCGCAACCTCGGCAACGCCGGTGCCGTGATCCGCCTGGCCGCGGGTTTCGGGGCGACCGGTGTGGTCACCACGGGCACACTCGACCCCTGGCACCCGACCGTCGTGCGCGGCGGGGCGGGCCTGCACTTCGCGACCGCGGTGGAGCGCCTGACGGCCGCCGAACTGCCGCCGGGACCGCTGTTCGCCCTGGACCCGGAGGGCGACGACATCCGGGGTCTGAAGCTCCCGGACGACGCCGTCCTCGCCTTCGGCTCGGAGCGCCGCGGACTGTCATCCGACGTACGCGCGCGTGCCGATCATCTGGTGGCCCTCCCGATGCGCCCCCAGGTCTCCAGCTACAACCTGGCGACGAGCGTGGCGATGACGCTCTACCACTGGAGCCTCGGGAGCCCCGGCACGACCTCCTAGGCCTCCCGGCGCACCTCGACGACCCGGAACCGGTTCGCGACGAAGGCGCCGTCGCACAGCGCGGCGTTCGCCGCCGGGTTGCCGCCCGAGCCGTGGAAGTCGGAGAACGCGGCCGTCTGGTTGACGTACACCCCGCCGACCAGGTTCAGCGACAGCTGCGCGGCCTCCTCCAGGCAGACCTCCTGGACGGCCTCCTCGACCTCCTCGTCGGTGGTGTACGCGCCGACCGTCATCGCGCCCTTCTCGCGGATCGTCCGGCGCAGCAGCTCGACGGCGTCGGAGGCCGAGTCCACCGCCACCGCGAAGGACACCGGGCCGAAGCACTCGCTCATGTAGGCGGCCTCGTCGTCCGGCTTGGCGCCGTCCAGCTTGACGAGGACGGGGGTGCGCACGACCGCGCCCGGGAACTCCGGGTTGGCGACCTCCCGCGAGGCGAGGGCGACTTCACCGAGCCCCGCCGCGGCCTCCAGGCGTGCCTTCACGTCGGGGTTGACGATCGCGCCCAGCAGGGCGTTCGCGCGCGCGTCGTCGCCGAGGAGGCCGTCGACCGCGCGGGCGAGGTCGGCGACCACCTCGTCGTAGGTCTTGGGGCCCTCGTCGGTGCGGATGCCGTCGCGGGGGATCAGCAGGTTCTGCGGGGTCGTGCACATCTGGCCGCTGTACAGGGAGAGGGAGAACGCCAGGTTGGACAGCATCCCCTTGTAGTCGCCGGCCGACTCCACGAGCACCGAGTTGACGCCGGCCTTCTCGGTGTAGACCTGCGCCTGGCGGGCGTTGGCCTCCAGCCAGTCGCCGAACTCCGTCGAGCCGGTGTAGTCGATGATCCGGATCTCCGGGCGGGTCGCCAGGGTCTTCGCGATGCCCTCGCCGGGGCGCTCGGCGGCGAGCGCGACCAGGTTCGGGTCGAAGCCGGCCGCGCTCAGGACCTCGCGCGCCACCTGGACGGTGAGCGCGAGCGGCAGCACCGCGCGCGGGTGCGGCTTGACCAGGACGGCGTTGCCGGTGGCGAGGGAGGCGAACAGGCCCGGATAGCCGTTCCACGTCGGGAAGGTGTTGCAGCCGATGACCAGGCCGATCCCGCGCGGGACCGGCGTGAACCGCTTGGTGAGCGCGAGCGGGTCGCGCTTGCCCTGCGGCTTGGTCCACTCCGCGGTGTCGGGGGTGCGGACCTGCTCCACGTACGCGTACGCCACCGCCTCCAGGCCGCGGTCCTGCGCGTGCGGGCCGCCCGCCTGGAACGCCATCATGAACGCCTGGCCGCTGGTGTGCATGACCGCATGCGCGAACTCGTGGGTCCGGTCGCTGATCCGCTTGAGGATCTCCAGACAGACCACCGCGCGGATCTCCGCGCCCGCGTCCCGCCAGGCCCGCCGGCCCGCCTTCATCGCGGGCAGCAGCACGTCCAGGTCCGCGTGCGGGTACTCGACGCCCAGCTCGATGCCGTACGGCGACACCTCGCCGCCCACCCAGTCGTCGGTGCCGGGCTGGCCGAGGTCGAGGCGGCTGCCCAGGAGGGCGTCGAAGGCGGCCTTGCCCGCGGCCATGTCGAGGCTGCCGTTCTCCCCGTAGGCCTTGGGGTGTTCGGGGTGCGGCGACCAGTACGCGCGGGTGCGGATCGCCTCCAGCGCCTGGTCGAGGGTGGGCCGGTGCTCGGCGATCAGCTCGTGGGCGGTCAGTTCGGCGGCCATGCGGGACCAACTCCTCGTCTTTCGAACTCTTCGTCGAGCTCATGACCTGGGCAGAACATGGGCAGGAACAGCCGGACAGAGCTAGAGTAACCGAACGATCGGTCGGGACAAGGGGGTCCGCCGCATCTGTGGAAAACCCCGTGCGGGAGGATCGCGCACATGACAGCACTCGACCTCAGCAGCCCCGTGGCCGTCGTCGGCACCGGCACCATGGGCCAGGGCATCGCCCAGGTCGCGCTGGTCGCCGGACACCCCGTGCGGCTCTACGACGCCGTCCCCGGCCGGGCCCGGGAGGCGGCCGACGCGATCGGCGCCCGCCTGGACCGGCTCGTCGAGAAGGACCGGCTCACCGCCGCCGACCGGGACGCCGCCCGCGCCCGCCTGACGGCCGCCGAGCACCTCACCGACCTCGCGGACTGCACCCTGGTCGTAGAGGCCGTCCTGGAGCGGCTGGACGTCAAGCAGGAGCTGTTCCGCGAGCTCGAGGACATCGTCGACGAGGACTGTCTGCTCGCCACCAACACCTCCTCCCTGTCGGTGACCGCCATCGGCGGCGCCCTGCGCAATCCGGGCCGCTTCGTGGGCCTGCACTTCTTCAACCCGGCCCCGCTGCTGCCGCTGGTCGAGGTGGTCTCCGGGTTCGCCACCGACGTCTCCTCGGCCACGCGCGCGTACGAGACGGCCCGCGCGTGGGGCAAGACGCCGGTCGCCTGCGCCGACACCCCCGGCTTCATCGTCAACCGCATCGCGCGGCCCTTCTACGCCGAGGCGTTCGCCATCCACGAGGCCCAGGGCGCCGAGCCCGCCACCATCGACGCCGTGCTGCGCGAGTGCGGCGGCTTCAAGATGGGCGCGTTCGAGCTGACCGACCTGATCGGGCAGGACGTCAACGAGTCCGTCACCCACTCCGTGTGGCGGGCGTTCTTCCAGGACGTGCGCTTCACGCCCTCCCTCGCCCAGCAGCGCCTGGTCGAGTCGGGCCGGCTCGGCCGCAAGAGCGGTCGCGGCTGGTACGACTACACGGAGGGCGCCGAGCGCGACGAGCCGCACACCGCGGAGCCCGCCCCGGCGCCCGCCTACGTCGTCGTCGAGGGCGACCTGGGCCCCGCGTCCGAACTGCTCGCCCTGATCCGCGAGGCGGGCATCCCGGTCCGCGAGGACGAGGAGGACCACGGCACCCGGCTGGTCCTGCCGAGCGGCGGCCAGCTCGCGCTCGCGGACGGGCAGACCTCGGTGGAGTTCCGGGACGTCGTCTACTTCGACCTCGCGCTGGACTACCGCAGGGCCACCCGCATCGCCCTGTCCGCCTCCCAGGACACCGCGCAGCAGACCCTTTCCGAGGCCGTGGGGCTCTTCCAGGCGCTCGGCAAGGCCGTCAGCGTCATCGGTGACGTGCCCGGCATGATCGTCGCCCGCACGGTCGCCCGGATCGTCGACCTCGCGCACGACGCGGTCGCCAAGGGCGTGGCCACCGAGGAGGACATCGACACCGCGATGCGGCTCGGGGTGAACTACCCCCTGGGCCCGTTCGAGTGGAGCCGCCGGCTCGGCCGCAACTGGGCCTACAGCCTCCTCGACGACCTGCACCTGCGCGACCCGTCGGGGCGGTACGCGCCCTCGCTCGCGCTGTACCGCCACGCCTACGCCTCCGACAAGCGGGAGGGCAGCACCTCATGACGACCGCCAAGCGGGACACGTACACCCCGGAGACGCTGCTGTCCGTCGCCGTCCAGGTCTTCATCGAGCGCGGCTACGACGGCACCTCCATGGAGCACCTCTCCAAGGCCGCCGGCATCTCCAAGTCGTCGATCTACCACCACGTGACCGGCAAGGAGGAGCTCCTGCGCCGGGCCGTCAGCCGGGCCCTCGACGGTCTCTTCGGCATCCTCGACGAGGAGCACGCGCGCGTGGGCCGCGCCTCGGACCGGCTGGAGTACGTCGTGCGGCGCATGGTCGAGGTGCTGATCGCGGAACTGCCGTACGTCACCCTGCTGCTGCGGGTGCGGGGCAACACCGGCACCGAGCGCTGGGCGCTGGAGCGGCGCCGGGACTTCGACCACCGGGTCGCCGAGCTCCTGAAGGCGGCCGCGGCGGACGGCGACGTGCGCGGGGACGTGGAGGTGCGCCTGGCGACCCGCCTGGTCTTCGGGATGATCAACTCGATCGTGGAGTGGTACCGCCCGGACGGCCGCGGCATGAACGAACGCGAAGTCGCCGACGCGGTGGCCCAGTTGATCTTCGGGGGCCTGCGCAGAGCTTCCTGAAGCCGGCCCCGGACCCCGGGGCCTCCTGACTCAGCCCTGCGGCTCCAGGTCCTCCTCCTCGAAGACCAGCAGGGTGCGGGTGCTCAGGACCTCCGGGATGGCCTGGAGACGGGTGAGGACCAGTTCGCGCAGGGATCTGTTGTCCGGGGTGTGGACGAGCAGCAGGACGTCGAAGTCGCCGCCGACCAGCGCGATGTGCGAGGCCCCGGGCAGCTGCCTGAGCTGTTCGCGGACCGTGCGCCAGGAGTTCTGCACGATCTTCAGGGTGATGTAGGCCGAGGTGCCCTGGCCCGCCCGCTCGTGGTTGACGCGGGCCCCGAAGCCGCGGATGACGCCGTCCTCGACGAGCCGGTTGATGCGCGCGTAGGCGTTGGCCCGGGAGACATGCACCCGTTCGGCGACCGACCGTATCGACGCGCGCCCGTCCGCCTGGAGCATCTGGAGGATGTCCTGATCGATGGCGTCGAGCGGACGAGGGGGCGCGAGGGGGACCCCGCCCTCCGGGCCTTCGGCCATTTGTTCAGGTGCCATGTCCCCCCGCCTCCCTACCATGGACGTACTGCGTCCATCTCAGGCTGTGGAGAACCGTTTGTCCACAGCCTGAGGGGGCCTGTAGCCAAAATGTGCCGACGACCGAACAATCGGTAGGTGAGGCGCCTCACACCCGTGGTGCGTCCGAAGCCGTCTCCCACGAGGAGGTGCCGTCATGACGGTCATGGAGCAGCGGGGCGCGTACCGGCCATCGCCGCCGCCCGCCTGGCAGCCCCGCACGGACCCCGCGCCCCTGCTGCCCGACGCGGAGCCCCGTCGCGTCCTCGGCACCGACGCGGCCGCCGAGGCCGACCCGGCCCTGCTGCGCCGCCTGCACGCCGAGCTGGTCCGCGGCCGCCGCTACAACACCCAGGCCACCGCCCTCACCAAGCAGGGCCGGCTCGCCGTCTACCCCTCCAGCACCGGCCAGGAGGCCTGCGAGGTCGCCGCCGCGCTCGCCCTGGAGGACCGCGACTGGCTCTTCCCCAGCTACCGCGACACCCTCGCCGCCGTCGCCCGGGGCCTCGACCCCGTCCAGGCGCTGACCCTGCTGCGCGGCGACTGGCACACCGGCTACGACCCGCACGAGCACCGCGTGGCCCCCCTGTGCACCCCCCTCGCCACCCAGCTCCCGCACGCCGTCGGGCTCGCCCACGCGGCCCGCCTCAAGGGCGACGACGTGGTCGCGCTCGCCATGGTCGGCGACGGCGGCACCAGCGAGGGCGACTTCCACGAGGCGCTGAACTTCGCCGCCGTCTGGCAGGCTCCGGTGGTCTTCCTGGTCCAGAACAACGGCTTCGCGATCTCCGTCCCGCTCGCCAAGCAGACCGCGGCGCCGTCGCTGGCCCACAAGGCCGTCGGCTACGGCATGCCGGGCCGGCTGGTCGACGGCAACGACGCGGTCGCCGTGCACGAGGTCCTCACCGCCGCCGTACGCCACGCCCGCGCGGGCGGCGGACCCACCCTGGTCGAGGCGATCACCTACCGCGTGGACGCCCACACCAACGCCGACGACGCGACCCGCTACCGCGGCGACGCCGAGGTCGAGACCTGGCGCGGCCACGACCCGATCGCCCTCCTGGAGCACGAACTGACCGAGCGCGGGCTGATCGACGAAGCCGGCCTCGAAGCCGTACGCCAGGACGCCGAGGCCTTCGCCGCGGCGCTGCGCGACGGCATGAACCAGGACCCGTCCCTCGACCCCATGGACCTGTTCGCCCACGTCTACGCCGAGCCCACCCCGCAACTGCGCGAGCAGCAGGCCCAGTTGCGCGCCGAGCTGGAGGCCGAGCACGACTCCCACGGGGGTGCGCACCGATGACCACCGTCGCCCTCAAGCCGGCCACCATGGCGCAGGCCCTGACGCGCGCGCTCCGCGACGCGATGGCCGCCGACCCCACCGTGCACGTCATGGGTGAGGACGTCGGCACCCTCGGCGGGGTCTTCCGGGTCACCGACGGGCTCGCGAAGGAGTTCGGCGAGGACCGCTGCACGGACACCCCGCTCGCCGAGGCCGGCATCCTCGGCACCGCGGTCGGCATGGCGATGTACGGGCTGCGCCCGGTCGTGGAGATGCAGTTCGACGCCTTCGCCTACCCGGCGTTCGAGCAGCTGATCAGCCATGTCGCCAGGATGCGCAACCGCACCCGCGGCGCGATGCCGCTCCCGATCACCATCCGGGTCCCCTACGGCGGCGGCATCGGCGGCGTCGAGCACCACAGCGACTCCTCCGAGGCGTACTACATGGCGACCCCGGGCCTCCACGTCGTCACCCCCGCGACCGTCGCCGACGCCTACGGACTGCTGCGCGCCGCCATCGCCTCCGACGACCCGGTCGTGGTCCTGGAGCCCAAGCGGCTGTACTGGTCGAAGGACACCTGGAACCCGGACGACCCGCAGGCCGTTGAACCCATAGGCCGCGCGGTGGTGCGGCGCCCCGGCCGGAGCGCCACACTCATCACGTACGGGCCGTCCGTGCCCGTGTGCCTGGAAGCCGCCGAGGCCGCGCGGGAGGAGGGGTGGGACCTGGAAGTGGTCGACCTGCGCTCCCTGGTGCCGTTCGACGACGAGACGGTCGCGGCCTCCGTACGGCGGACCGGACGCGCGGTCGTCGTGCACGAGTCGGGCGGGTTCGGCGGACCGGGCGGGGAGATCGCGGCCAGGGTCACGGAGCGCTGCTTCCACCACCTGGAGGCGCCGGTGCTCAGGGTGGCCGGGTTCGACATCCCCTACCCGCCGCCGATGCTGGAGCGTCACCACCTGCCCGGCGTGGACCGGATCCTGGACGCCGTGGGGCGTCTGCAATGGGAGGCGGAGAGCTGATGGCGCAGGTGCTGGAGTTCAGGCTGCCGGACCTCGGCGAGGGCCTGACCGAGGCGGAGATCGTCCGCTGGCTGGTCGAGGTCGGCGACGTCGTCGCGGTCGACCAGCCGGTCGTCGAGGTCGAGACGGCCAAGGCGATGGTCGACGTCCCCTGCCCCTACGCCGGCGTCGTCACGGCCCGCTACGGCGAGGAGGGCAGCGAGCTTCCCGTGGGGGCGCCGCTGATCACGGTGGCCGTGGGCGCGCCGGCCTCCGGCGGTCCGGCGCAGGCCCAGGAGGGCGTGGGCTCGCAGAGCAACGGCGCGGGCGTGGGCTCGCAAGGCAACGGCTCGGGCGGGAGCTCGCAAGGCAACGGCTCGGGCAATGTCCTGGTCGGATACGGCACGTCGGAGGCGCCCGCGCGCAGGCGCAGGGTACGGCGGGAGCAGCAGGTGCTCGTGCCGGTGGACGGCCGGCCGGCGCGACCCGAACCTCCCGAGGTGATCGAGGGGCCCGTCCCCGTGATCTCGCCGCTGGTCCGCCGCCTCGCCCGCGAGAACGGCCTGGACCTCAGGGAACTCACCGGCTCCGGCCCCGACGGACTGATCCTGCGGGCCGACGTCGAGTACGCCCTGCGTGCCGCCGTCGCACCGGCGCGTACGGCGCCCGCGCCCGCCGCCACCGTGGAGACGGCCCCCGTGGCCTCCCCCGGAGGAACCCGCGTTCCCCTCAAGGGCGTCCGGGGCGCTGTCGCCGACAAGCTCTCCCGCAGCCGGACCGAGATCCCCGACGCCACCTGCTGGGTGGACGCCGACGCGACGGAACTGATGCGGGCCCGCACCGCGATGAACGCCGCCGGGGGGCCGAAGGTCTCCCTGATCGCGCTGCTCGCCCGGATCTGCACCGCCGCCCTCGCCCGGTTCCCCGAGCTCAACTCCACCGTGGACACCGCGGCCCGGGAGATCGTGCGGCTGGACGCCGTCCACCTCGGGTTCGCCGCGCAGACCGAGCGGGGACTGGTCGTGCCCGTCGTGAAGGACGCGCACGCACGGGACGCCGAGTCGCTGTCCGCGGAGTTCGCCCGGCTCACCGAGTCGGCCCGCACCGGCACCCTCACCCCGGCGGAACTCACCGGCGGCACCTTCACGTTGAACAACTACGGCGTGTTCGGCGTCGACGGCTCCACGCCGATCATCAACCACCCCGAGGCGGCCATGCTCGGCGTCGGCCGCATCGTCCCCAAGCCATGGGTGCGCGAGGGCGAGCTGGCGGTGCGCCAGGTCGTCCAGCTGTCGCTCACCTTCGACCACCGGGTCTGCGACGGCGGCACCGCGGGCGGCTTCCTGCGGTACGTGGCGGACTGCGTCGAACAGCCGGCGGTCCTGCTCCGCACGCTGTGAGCGCGGCCCGGCTGCGCCCCCGGTGAGCGCGGCCGGCTGCGCACCTGGTGAGCGGGGCCGGCTGCGCACCTGGTGAGCGGGGCCGGCTGCGCCCCCGGTGAGCGCGGCCCCGCGGCCGTACACGCGGATCGCGACGCGGCCCGATCGTTCCCTGTGATCGCGACGGCACGCATACTCGGGGGGTGACCGCGTATGAGCCCCAGGACACCCAGGGCACACCGGGCACCCCCGGGATCGAAGCCGCGTACGACGTGGTCGTGCTCGCCGGGGGCGCCGCCCGGCGGCTCGGCGGCGCCGACAAGCCCGCGGTGCGGGTGGGCGGACGCGCCCTGCTCGACCGCGTCCTCGCCGCCTGCCCCGACGCCCGCACCACCGTCGTCGTCGCCGACCCCCGCCCCTCGGCCAGAGAGATCACCTGGGCCCGCGAGGACCCGCCCGGCGGCGGCCCGCTGGCCGCCCTGGACGCCGGTCTGCGGCACACCACGGCCCGGCACGTCCTGGTGCTCTCCGCCGACCTGCCCTTCCTCCAGGAGGGCACCGTACGGCTGCTGCTGACCGTCCTGCGCACGGGGGGCGCCGACGGCGTGCTGCTCACCGACGCCGACGGCCGTGACCAGCCGCTGGTGGCCGCGTACCGCGTGCCCTCGCTGCGCATCGAGCTCGCCGCGCTCGCGAAGCAGCACGGCACCCTCGCCGGCCTCCCCCTGCGCCGGCTGACCGGCGCGCTCGACCTCACCCGCGTCCCCGACCCCGTCGCGTCCTTCGACTGCGACACCTGGGACGACATCGCCACCGCCAGGGCACGGATCAGGGAGCATGAGCACGTGTTGGATGAATGGATTTCCGCAGTCAAGGACGAGCTGGGCATCGACCTCGACGTCGACACCGGCGTGCTGCTCGACCTCGCCCGGGACGCCGCGCACGGCGTGGCCAGGCCGGCGGCCCCGCTGACCACCTTCCTCGTCGGCTACGCGGCCGCGCGCGCGGGCGGTGATGCCCAGGCGGTCGCCGAGGCCTCCCGCAAGGCCGCGGCCCTGGCCCTGCGCTGGGCCGAGGAGGCCGAAAAGGCCGAAAAGGCCGAAGAGGACACCGACACCAAGCCCGGCGAGACGTCGGCCGCCGCCCCCGACGCCCGCCCGGACGCCGGATGACCGCCCGGTCCCTGCGCACCGGTGAGAGCGCCGGGCGGGCCGAAGACGCCGACGAGCTCGACGTCGAGGAGGCGCTGGCCCTCGTGAGGGACGACCACGACCGCACCCCCGGCGACCAGGTGCCCGCACCGGGCGGACCGGCCGCCGGGCCCGGGCCGCGGCCCACCCCTGGACACGGCTCGGCCCACTCGCCGGGACACGAGCAGCGGCCGCCGACCAGGCACCGCCCCGACGCCCACCACAAGGCCACCCCCTGGCCCGAGGCTCGCGCGACCGCCGCCCGGGCCGCCCGCGCCCTCACCCGCGGTGCCCGCCGCGCCCCCGTGTCCGTACGGCTCGACGACGCCCTCGGCCTCACCCTGGCCGCGCCCCTCGACGCCCTCACCGACCTCCCCTCCTTCGACACCTCGGCCATGGACGGCTGGGCGGTCTCCGGACCCGGCCCCTGGGCCGTACGGGACGAGGGAGTGCTGGCCGGGCACGCCGAGCCGGCCCCCCTGGCCGACGGCGAGGCGGCCCGGATCGCCACCGGCGCCCGCATCCCCCCGGACACCACCGCCGTCCTGCGCAGCGAGCACGGACAGCTGGACGAGAAGGGCCGGCTGCACGCCCTCCGCGAGGTGGCGCACGGCCAGGACATCCGCCCACGCGGCCAGGAGTGCCGCAGCGGCGACCAGCTCCTGCCGCCCGGCACCCTCGTCACCCCGGCCGTCCTGGGCCTGGCCGCGGCCGCCGGCTACGACACCCTCACCGCCGTCCCCCGCCCCCGCGTCGAAGTCCTCGTCCTCGGCGACGAGTTGCTCACCGAGGGCACCCCGCGCGACGGCCTGATCCGGGACGCCCTCGGCCCGATGCTCCCGCCCTGGCTGCGCGCGCTCGCCGCCGAGGTCACCGCCGTACGGCGGCTCGGTGACTCCGCCGAAGCCCTGCACCAGGCGGTCACCGGCTCCACGGCCGACGTGATCATCACGACCGGCGGCACGGCGGCCGGTCCCGTCGACCACGTCCACCCCGTCCTCGGGCGCATCGGCGCCGAGCTCCTCGTCGACGGGGTGAAGGTGCGCCCGGGCCACCCCATGTTGCTGGCCCGCACCAAGGAGAACCAGCACCTCGTCGGCCTGCCCGGCAACCCCCTGGCGGCCGTCTCGGGCCTGCTCACGCTCGCCGAGCCGCTGCTGCGCACCCTGGCCGCCCGCCCGGCCCCGGAGCCGTACACCCTGCCCCTGCGGGACGAGGCGCACGGCCACCCGTACGACACCCGGCTCATCCCGGTCGTCCTGCGCGGCGACAGCGCGGTCCCGCTGCACTACAACGGCCCGGCCATGCTGCGGGGCATCGCGGCCGCCGACGCCCTCGCCGTCGTACCGCCCGGGGGCGCCCGGGCCGGGCAGGAGGCCGAACTGCTCGATCTGCCCTGGGCGTCCGCCGGAATCGGGGTGTGTTTCACGTGAAACTTCCGGGCCATGACGCGATCGCCCGCCAGGCGGACGAGCATCTCGTGACCCACAAGGTGAAGCTGCCGCGCAAGGTGGTGGAGCACCCGTTCCGCCAGGTCGCCAAGCGGGTGCTGATGGCCTTGCTGGTCCTGGCGGCGACCGCACTGATCGTCTACGCCGACCACGACGGCTACAACGACAACTCCGACCGGTCCGTGGACTTCCTCGACTCCTGGTACTACGCGACGGTCACGCTCTCCACCACCGGATACGGCGACATCACCCCGGTCAGCGACGCCGCCCGGCTCACCAACATCTTCGTCATCACGCCCTTGCGTGTGCTGTTCCTGATCATCCTGGTCGGCACGACGCTGGAGGTTCTCACCGAACGCACCCGGGAGGAATGGCGACTCAACCGCTGGAGGTCCACCTTGCGCGACCACACCGTCGTGATCGGCTTCGGCACCAAGGGCCGCTCCGCGATCCAGACCGTCTGCGCGACGGGACTGAAGAAGGAGCAGGTCGTGGTGGTCGACCCCAGCGGCAAGGCGATCGAGGCCGCGACCGCCGACGGCTACGCGGGGGTCATAGGGGACGCCACGCGCAGCGAGGTGCTGAAGCGGGCCGAGGTGCACAAGGCCCGGAAGATCATCATCGCGACCCAGCGGGACGACACGGCGGTGCTCGTGACGCTGACGGCCCGGCAGCTCAACAAGGCCGCGAAGATCGTGGCCGCGGTGCGCGAGGAGGAGAACGCGCCCCTGCTCAAGCAGTCCGGCGCGGACGCGGTCATCACCAGCGCCAGTGCGGCGGGCCGCCTCCTCGGTCTCTCGGTGCTCAGTCCCGCGGCCGGCATGGTGATGGAGGACCTGATCCAGCAGGGCAGCGGGCTCGACATCGTCGAACGCCCGGTCATAAAGGCCGAGGTGGGCCGGAAGCCGCGGGAGACGGACGACCTGGTGGTGAGTGTCCTGCGCGGCCACCGGGTGCTCGGCTACGACGATCCGGCCGTCGGGACACTGGAGTTGACGGACCGGCTGATCACGATCGTGCGGGCGTCGCCGGGTACCCAGGTGGCACCCGACGCGCGCCCGCTCCCCCCGATGCCGTCGAGCTGATCACGTGCGGTGGCGGAACCGGATGCGGATCACTTGCGGTTGTAGAGCCGCATGGTGACCGGCCCGAAGACCGCGACGAACAGGCCCGCCCACCCCAGCGACCAGGCGATCTCGTCGGCGGGCCAGTCGCCCGCCATCAGCCCGCGCACCGCTGAGGACAGATGGGTGATCGGGCTGTTGTTGACGAAGGCCTGGAGCCAGCCCGGCATCGTCTTCGGGTCCACGAAGACGTTGGACAGGAAGGTCAGCGGGAAGATCACCATCATGCTGACGCCCATCACCGACTTCTCGGTGCGCAGCAGCAGCCCGAACATCGTCCAGATCCACGAGAACGCGAACGAGAAGACCACGAGAAGCGCGATCCCGGCGAGCACACCGGCGAAGCCGCCGTCCGGGCGGTAGCCGAGGATGATGCCCACGGTGAGCATCACGACCGACGCGATGGTGTAGCGCAGCGCGTCGCCGAGGAGATAGCCGACCATCGTCGACGGCCGCCAGATGGGCAGCGAACGGAACCGGTCGAAGACGCCCTTCTCGATGTCGGTGTTGACCGAGACCCCGGTGTACATCGTGATCATCACGACCGACATGACGAGGATGCCGGGCAGCAGGAACTGGATGTACTCCTTCGGGGAGCCGGCCAGGGCACCCCCGAACAGGTACGTGTACATCAGCACCATCATGATCGGGAACGCGGTGACGTCGAAGAGCTGTTCCGGCACGTGCTTGATCTTGAGGATGGCCCGCCAGCCGAAGGTCAGCGACGCCGACAGCGCGCTCGGGCGCGGCGGCCGCTCCCCGGCGACGAGCAGCGCGGCCAGCGACTCGGCACTGACGGGGGCGAGGTCCTTCGCCTCTGTCCGGGTCACGGTGCTCATGCCGCCATCTCCTCGGCGTCGGTGTCGTCGGTGGGGTGTCCGGTGAGGGCGAGGAACACCTCGTCCAGGCTGGGCTGGCCCAGCGAGAAGTTGTCGACGGTGATGCCGGTGCGGGCCAGTTCCGCGAGGGCCCGGGAGGCCTGCTCGGCCGCCGTGTCACCGGCCGCCGAGCCGAGCCGGGCCGTCAGCGCGACGGTGTCCGGTTCCAGCTGCACCTGGGCGTCCAGGGACCGTCGTAGGATCTCCGCCGCCTCGGGCCGCCGTTCGCCGTCCCGTAGCCGCAGATGTACGGTGCCGGCGCCCACGGAGGCCTTCAGCTCGCCCTTGGTGCCCTCGGCGATCACCTTGCCGTGGTCGATGACGGCGATCCGGGAGGCCAGCTGGTCGGCCTCGTCCAGGTACTGCGTGGTCAGCAGCACGGTGGTGCCCTGGGCGACGACCGCGCGCACGATGTCCCAGACCTGGTTGCGGCTGCGCGGGTCGAGCCCGGTGGTCGGCTCGTCGAGGAAGAGCAGCTCGGGGGTGTTGAGGATGGACGCGGCGATGTCGATACGGCGCCGCATGCCGCCCGAGTAGTGCTTGACCTGCTTTCCGGCGGCCTCCGTCAGTCCGAAGGCCTCCAGGAGCTGACCGGCACGCACGCGGGCCGCCTTCTTGTGGTGGCCGAGGAGACGGCCCAGCAGGACCAGGTTCTCCAGGCCCGTGAGGTCCTCGTCGACGGAGGCGTACTGGCCGGTGAGGCTGACCCGGCCGCGGACCTCGTCGGCCTCGCGGACGACGTCGTGGCCGAAGACGTGGGCCTCGCCGCCGTCGGGGCGCAGCAGGGTGGCGAGCATCTTCACGGTGGTGGTCTTGCCGGCGCCGTTCGGGCCGAGGACGCCGTAGACCGTGCCGGCCGGCACCGCCAGGTCGACTCCGTCGACGGCCCTGGTCTCACCGAACGTCTTCACGAGGCCCGCGGTCTCGATCGCCAGGGGTGACGTGTGCTGGCTCATGGGCGGGGTTCCTTCCGCGTGCTTGGGCTACGCATGGGGAGACCTTTACCGTCGCGCAAACTCATCGGTGACGCACATGAAATTCGGGCTGGGGCCGGATCGTGGGTCTGCCGCGGTGGGTGCGGGTAGCGTCCAGCCCATGTATGCGATCACGATTCCTGAACCCGGTGGGCCCGAGGCGTTGGTCTGGAGCGAGGTGCCGGATGCCGTGGCCGGTGAGGGGGAGGTGCTGGTCGACGTCGTGGCCGGGGCCGTCAACCGCGCCGACATCCTGCAGCGGCAGGGCTTCTACGACCCGCCGCCCGGCGCCTCCCCCTACCCCGGCCTGGAGTGCTCCGGACGGATCGCCGCACTCGGCCCCGGGGTCTCCGGTTGGGCCGTGGGCGACGAGGTGTGCGCGCTGCTCGGGGGTGGCGGTTACGCCGAGAAGGTCGCGGTACCGGCCGGGCAGCTGCTGCCCGTGCCCAAGGGCATCGACGTGACGCGGGCGGCCGCGCTGCCCGAGGTGGTCTGCACGGTCTGGTCGAACGTGTTCATGGTCTCCCACCTGCGCCCGGGCGAGACGCTCCTGGTGCACGGCGGCTCCAGCGGCATCGGCACGATGGCGATCCAGCTCGCGAAGGCCGTGGGGGCCAAGGTCGCGGTGACCGCGGGCACGCGGGCGAAGCTGGACCGATGTGCCGAGCTCGGCGCGGACGTCCTGATCAACTACCGCGAGCAGGATTTCGTCGAGGAGGTCAAGAAGGCGACCGACGGGGCCGGGGCCGACGTCATCCTCGACAACATGGGCGCGAAGTACCTCGACCGCAACGTCAGGGCGCTCGCCGTCAACGGGCGGCTCGCGATCATCGGCATGCAGGGCGGCGTCAAGGGCGAGCTGAACATCGCCGCGCTGCTGAACAAGCGGGCCGCGATCAGCGCGACCTCGCTGCGGGCGCGGCCGGCGGCCGAGAAGACGGCGATCGTGGCGGCCGTACGGGAGCATGTGTGGCCGCTGCTGGACGCCGGGCACATCCGTCCCGTCGTCGACCGGGAGCTGCCGATGAGCGACGCGGCCGCCGCGCACCGGGTCGTCGAGGAGAGCGGGCACATCGGCAAGGTCCTGCTGGTCACCTCCTAACCGCGGCGCAACCGCAGGGCGAACAGAGCGAGCCCGAGCCCCAGACCGATCAGCACCAGGCCGGTGCCGAGCGGCAGGATGAACACCTTGGCCGCGGTCTGCGCCGCGCGCCGCGGCGCGGAGGCGGCGGCGGTGCTGTGCGGCGGCTCCGATACGGCGGCGAGGTCACCGTCACCGGTGTCGGTACCGGTGCCTTCGGTACTGGTGGAGTCCTCGCTGGTGGAGTCGTCGTCCTCCGTCACCGGTTCGTCCCGCCGCCCCGGCCGCTCCCGCCCCTCACCGGCCCGGCTGCCGGCCCGGGAGGGGGTGGCGGCGGAGGGGGAGGGAGCCAGGGAGGGCGACGGCGAGGAGTGGCGGGGGCCGTGGGCCTGCGCGGAGTCCGAGGGGCGATCGGGTGAGGGAGGCGGCGGGCTCACGGGGGTGTGCCGTGGCCCATGGTCCGGCGCCCGGTTGGAGGGGGAGGCGCTCCGGGCCGGTGCGGCGGTGCCCCGGGGTGCAGAGCCCTGTGCCGGTCGGTGCACCGGCCCGTACGTCGGCACGGGGAGCCCCGGGGGCGGCGACGACCACAAGGCGCCCGGCGCGATCGAGGCGCTGGTGGAGCGCAGGGGCCGGGGCTCGGTGTCGTACGGCCGGATCGTGCCCGTGGGCCATTCGCCGGGCGGCAGGACGGCCGGGCTGGATCCCACCACGAGCGCCAGTACCGTCGCGTGCAGCCAGGGAGTCACGGGACAAGACTGGCATTACGGCAACAAACCGGCATTCCGGAAGAGGCGCTGGTGTCGATCTGCTCCGGGAACGGTGGATCAGCGCTCACCGGGGGCACCCCACCGGTGAGGTGTACGGGTGCGAGAGAATGGCGGCATGGAGATGCCGAGGAACGAAGGTTCGCCGGAAAGCCCCCAGATCCTGGTCGTGGGTCAGGACGGGATGGCACTGGGCGGCGGGGGTGACGAGGACTCCCGCGAGGTTCCGGTCACGGAGATGGTCGAGCAGCCCGCGAAGGTCATGCGGATCGGCAGCATGATCAAGCAGCTGCTCGAAGAGGTGCGCGCGGCTCCCCTCGACGAGGCCAGCCGGGCCCGCCTCAAGGAGATCCATTCCAGCTCGGTGAAGGAGCTGGAGGACGGGCTGGCCCCGGAGCTCGTGGAGGAGCTGGAGCGGCTCTCCCTGCCCTTCAACGACGACGCCACCCCGAGCGACGCGGAACTGCGGATCGCGCAGGCCCAGTTGGTGGGCTGGCTGGAGGGTCTCTTCCACGGGATCCAGACCACCCTGTTCGCCCAGCAGATGGCCGCGCGGGCCCAGCTGGAGTCGATGCGCCGCGCCCTCCCGCCGGGCGTCGGCGGCCACGAGGACGGCGCCGACCCGCGCGCGGGCGGCCGCTCGGGCGGACCGTACCTGTAACCCCCGATCCGACAAGGGCCCGGCAGCCGACGCTGTCGGGCCCTTCATGTCGCCTGCCCGAAGCGCTCGTTCGGGTTCTTTCTCCGTGACCTTGGACACGGATCCCCGCCCGGGGCCGTGCCGTCGAACCGTCGGACCCGGTGCCCGTTCCGTGACCGTACGCGAAAGAAGGGGCGCGCGGGCGTTACAGGCGCCCCACGGCCGGTACACAGGATTTGCACGCCGAGACGTATTACAGGTTTGATGGCCGGTCCGTCTCGGACCGGCCCCCGGGCTCATCCCGGACCGGCGGCTTGCGCGAAGGCTGTAGCGTGGCCGACGGAGACCGTAACAACACCGCGCGCACCGCGGGCAGAAACGACGGCGAGGACCGATGGCACAGCAGCAGCGCGCTCAGGGCCCGTCCGACCCCGAGGCGACTGGCGGCGGAATGTCAGATGCGCCGGAGCTGTGGGGTAACGGCGGACTGGTGGGGGACGGCCGGTACCGGCTGACCCGCAGACTCGGCCGGGGCGGTATGGCCGAGGTGTTCGCGGCCGAGGACGTACGGCTCGGACGCACCGTGGCGGTCAAGCTGCTCCGCGCCGACCTCGCCGAGGACCCGACCTCCAAGGCCCGCTTCACGCGCGAGGCCCAGTCCGTGGCCGGCCTCAACCACCACGCGATCGTCGCCGTGTACGACTCCGGCGAGGACTACGTGGGCGGCCAGTCGGTGCCGTACATCGTCATGGAGATCGTCGAGGGACGGACGATCCGCGACCTGCTGATCAACGCCGAGGCACCCGGGCCCGAGCAGGCCCTGATCATCGTCTCCGGGGTCCTGGAGGCGCTCGCCTACTCGCACCAGCACGGCATCGTGCACCGCGACATCAAGCCCGCCAACGTGATCATCACGCACAACGGCGCGGTCAAGGTGATGGACTTCGGCATCGCCCGCGCCCTGCACGGCGCGTCCACCACCATGACCCAGACCGGCATGGTCATGGGCACCCCGCAGTACCTCTCCCCCGAGCAGGCGCTCGGCAAGGCCGTCGACCACCGCTCCGACCTGTACGCGACGGGCTGTCTCCTCTACGAACTCCTCGCGCTGCGGCCCCCGTTCACCGGCGAGACCCCGCTCTCCGTCGTCTACCAGCACGTCCAGGACATCCCGACGCCTCCGTCGCAGGTCTCCGACGCGGTCCCGCCGGAGCTGGACGGCCTGGTCATGCGCTCGCTCGCCAAGGAGCCGGACGACCGCTTCCAGACCGCCGAGGAGATGCGCGGGCTCGTCCAGTACGGCCTGCAGATGCTGTACGACCAGGGCGGCCACACCGGCACCTGGAACACCGGCCCGGTCACGGTGCACGACGGCCGCGGCGCGGCCGCCGCGGGCTTCGCGAGCACCAGCGTGCTGCCGCACCCCGGCGACGCCTCCGGCACCACGCAGATCCCGCAGCCGATCCTGCCCTCCGGTTACGGCGGCGGGGACGAGGGCGGCTTCGAAGGACACGGCAACCGGGGCAGCGGCCGCGGCAAGCTGTGGATCCTGGCCGTCCTCGCGGTGATCGCGGTCGCGGCGGGAGTCGCGCTGGCGCTCAACGGTGGCGGTGGCGGGGGCGGTGGCGGCACCAAGACCTCCCCGACGGCGACCACCTCGCAGTCCACCGACGACCAGTCGGCCAGCGAGACGCCGAGCGAGACGGCGACGGACGACTCCACCGACACGTCCACCGACGACAGCGGCTCGGGCGGCTCCAACTACACGCCGTCCTACACCCCGTCGTACACGCCCTCGTACACGCCTTCTCCCACGCCCACCCAGCCGACCGAGACGGCGACACAGCCGACGGACACGGCGGAGCCGACGGACACGGCGGAGCCGACCGACACGGGGGAGCCGACCGGTGGCGGTGGCGTCATCTCGGGTCCCACTGGCGGAGACGACGACTCCTGAGCGACCGTTACGCGCGCGTGGGTCCTGAACGGGCCGCACGCGCGCGTGCCGTTTGTCGGGCCGTACGGCGCTGACGTCAGCCGGCGAACGCGTCGCACACCGCGTCGTACTCCCGCGTCCACCACACCACCAGGGCCGAGGCGGCCGGGAACTGGGGGTCGGCGCGGGTGTCGCCGCGCTCGTAGTGCCAGCGCAGCATCCAGAAGTCGTTGAGGCGCTCCCACCACACGCGGTGCACGGCCGCCGCGAGTTCCGAGGGCGTGGCCCCCGCCGTACGCCGGTACGCGCGCGCGTACGCCCGCACCTTCGGCAGGTCGAGGGTTCCCGCGGGCCGTACGAAGAAGATCGCGGCGGCGCGTACGGCCTCCTCGGCGCGGGGCTTCACGCCGAGCCGGTCCCAGTCGACGATCGCGGCGGGTGCGTCGCCCCGGTAGAGCAGGTTGAAGGGGTGGAAGTCCCCGTGCACCCACCCCACGGGGCCGCCGTGCGGAGGCCGCCGCCCCACGTGCTGTTCCAGCAGCGCCCGCCGCTCCAGCAGCCGGTGCCGGGCCAGTTCGTCGAACGAGTCGGCGGGCCGGTGCCGGCGCACGCGCGCGAGGAGGTCGTCGATGACGGCGAAGGTGACAGCGGGGTCGGCGCCGGCGTCGCCGCGGGCCGGTCCCGAGGGTGAGGTCCTGGTGCGCGGGGAGGGTCGGCTCTGGACGCCGGACCGGGCTGGGACGGGTGGGCTGGTGGTGACCGGTGGGTTGATGGTCGCGAGTGGGCCGGTGGTGACGGGTGGGTTGGTAGTGGTGAGTGGGCCCGTGGTGACGGGTGCGCCGGGGGCGTGCGGATCCTCGACGTGGGCGCCAGGGGTGCGGGACGGCGCGCGGTGGGGCGGGGTGGCGCGCCCGACCGGCATCACCCGCTCCAGACTCGCGTGCACCACCCCCAGCAGTGCGCCGAGGCGCGCGCACTGCGCGGTGGTGAGCTGGGCGCCGTGGCGGTGGCGGCCGTCGATCCACGGGTGGAGGGCGTAGGCGTGGCCGCCGATGACCGCGACCGTGCGGCCGTCGTGGGCGGGGAGCGGTGGGGCGACCGGGACGCCGAGGTCGGCCAGGCGCTGGGTGGCGCGGTGCTGGCGGGCGATCGCCTCCGGGGCGGCGGTCTCGGGGTCGAAATGGTGCTTCAGGAAATAGCGGCCGCGCGTCGTGCACAGCCGGTAGCCGCGGTTCAGGAGCCCCTGGTCGACGGGGTCGCAGGTGAGGGCGGATCCGGCGGAGTACTGACGGAGGAGAGCGCCCAGCGGGGGCGCGTGAGGCATCAGGGGTGGTACAGAAGAGCGCGGCACGCGCCAGATGCTAGGGCACGGGGCACCCCTGTGAGCTGGGCATTGTCACAGAAAGTCATATTCGTTCACGGTGTGCACGGGAAGGGACTTTCGTGCGGCGCGCGCACGCCACGCCGGACGAGCTCATGGCCGGCGAGAAGAAATACGCTGATTTCCCTCTTTGCGCACTCGGCAAGTCAAACCCGGAAACTCTTCCGGTGACCAGGGTGGACGGGATAACGTGCCGTTGCTCCGGCCTCCTGCAAGGCTGTGACCAGCACCCCTTCGACCCTTTCCCGATTTACTTGGAAATCCAAGCAAAATCGCAGGTCAAAGGGGGTTTCACAGAAATGTGGAGCACTGGGTAACGTGATTCTTGCAGGGCGCTCGCCGGGGCACCTGTCACGCCTGTTCCGGCCGAGTGGCACCCACCCCGTGCCAAGGGTGTCGGAAACAGGTGAGCCGCACTGGTACCCGGCAACCCCGGGGGCCGGACCGACGGAGGAGCACACGTGACCGTGGAGAGCACTGCCGCGCGCAAGCCGCGACGCAGCGCCGGGACGAGGAAGTCCCCGAGCACCAAGCCCGAACTGGTTCAGCTGCTGACGCCCGAGGGCAAGCGCGTCAAGAACGCCGAGTACGACAAGTACGTCGCCGACATCACCCCGGAAGAGCTCCGCGGCCTCTACCGCGACATGGTGCTCACCCGTCGCTTCGACGCCGAGGCCACCTCCCTCCAGCGCCAGGGCGAGCTGGGCCTGTGGGCCTCGCTGCTCGGCCAGGAGGCCGCCCAGATCGGCTCCGGCAGGGCGCTGCGCGACGACGACTACGTCTTCCCGACCTACCGTGAGCACGGCGTGGCCTGGTGCCGCGGGGTCGACCCGACCAACCTGCTCGGCATGTTCCGTGGGGTGAACAACGGCGGCTGGGACCCGAACAGCAACAACTTCCACCTCTACACGATCGTCATCGGCTCCCAGACGCTGCACGCCACGGGCTACGCGATGGGCGTGGCCAAGGACGGCGCCGACTCGGCGGTCATCGCCTACTTCGGCGACGGTGCCTCCAGCCAGGGCGACGTGGCCGAATCGTTCACCTTCTCCGCCGTCTACAACGCTCCGGTCGTGTTCTTCTGCCAGAACAACCAGTGGGCGATCTCCGAGCCGACCGAGAAGCAGACCCGCGTGCCGCTCTACCAGCGGGCGCAGGGCTTCGGCTTCCCGGGCGTGCGCGTGGACGGCAACGACGTGCTCGCCTCCCTGGCCGTCACCAAGTGGGCACTCGAGCGGGCCCGCAACGGCGAGGGGCCGACGCTCGTCGAGGCGTACACCTATCGCATGGGCGCCCACACCACCTCCGACGACCCGAGCAAGTACCGGGCCGACGAGGAGCGCGAGGCGTGGGAGGCGAAGGACCCGATCCTGCGCCTTCGCCGGTACCTGGAGTCCTCAAACCACGCGGACGAGGGATTCTTCGCGGAACTGGAGGCCGAGTCCGAGGCGTTGGGCAGGCGAGTGCGTGAGGCGGTGCGGGCGATGCCCGATCCGGACCGTTTCGCGATCTTCGAGCACGCGTACGCGGACGGGCATGCGCTGGTGGACGAGGAGCGGGCCGGGTTCGCCGCCTATCAGGCGTCGTTCGCGGATGGGGAAGGGGCCTGATCATGGCAGCGGAAAAGATGGCTCTGGCCAAGGCGATCAACGAGTCGCTGCGGCGTGCTCTGGACACCGACCCGAAGGTCCTGGTCATGGGCGAGGACGTCGGCAAGCTCGGCGGTGTGTTCCGGGTGACGGACGGGCTGCAGAAGGACTTCGGCGAGGAGCGGGTCATCGATACCCCGCTCGCCGAGTCGGGCATCGTGGGCACCGCGATCGGTCTGGCGCTGCGCGGTTACCGGCCGGTGGTGGAGATCCAGTTCGACGGGTTCGTGTTCCCGGCCTACGACCAGATCGTCACCCAGCTGGCGAAGATGCACGCGCGGTCGCTGGGCAAGGTCAAGATGCCGGTGGTCGTGCGGATCCCCTACGGCGGCGGCATCGGCGCGGTCGAGCACCACAGTGAGTCGCCGGAGGCGCTGTTCGCGCATGTGGCGGGCCTGAAGGTGGTCTCGCCGTCCAACGCGTCGGACGCGTACTGGATGATGCAGCAGGCCATCCAGAGCGACGACCCGGTGATCTTCTTCGAGCCCAAGCGCAGGTACTGGGACAAGGGCGAGGTCAACACCGAGGCCATTCCCGGGCCGTTGCACAAGGCGCGGGTGGTGCGCGAGGGCACCGACCTGACGCTGGTCGCCTACGGTCCGATGGTGAAGCTGTGCCGGGAGGTGGCCGACGCGGCGGCCGAGGAGGGCAGGTCGCTGGAGGTCGTGGACCTGCGCTCGGTCTCGCCGCTGGACTTCGATGCGATCCAGGCGTCGGTGGAGAAGACCCGTCGGCTGGTGGTGGTGCACGAGGCGCCGGTGTTCTTCGGTTCGGGCGCGGAGATCGCGGCCCGGATCACCGAGCGCTGCTTCTACCACCTGGAGGCGCCGGTGCTGCGGGTGGGCGGTTATCACGCCCCCTATCCGCCGGCGCGTCTGGAGGAGGAGTACCTGCCGGGCCTGGACCGGGTGCTGGACGCCGTCGACCGCGCTCTGGCGTACTGAGGAGAGGGCCGTGACGACGATGACGGATGCGTCCGTACGCGAGTTCAAGATGCCCGACGTGGGCGAGGGCCTGACCGAGGCGGAGATCCTGACCTGGTACGTCCAGGTCGGCGACACCGTCTCGGACGGGCAGGTGGTGTGCGAGGTGGAGACGGCCAAGGCGGCCGTCGAACTGCCCATCCCCTACGACGGGGTGGTACGCGAACTGCGCTTCCCGGCCGGCACCACGGTCGATGTCGGCACACCGATCATCACGGTGGACGTGTCGGGCGGCGGCGCGCCCGCCGAGGCGGAGGCGCCGGTCCCGGAGACCGTCCAGGCTCCGGTGACGCCGGTGGCGGAGGAGGAGAAGCCGACGGGCCGTCAGCCGGTCCTGGTGGGCTACGGCGTGGCCGCCTCCTCGACCAAGCGCCGCCCCCGCAAGGGCCCCGAGGTCCCCTTCCAGCAGGCCCCGGCGACCCTGGCGGTCCAGACCGAGCTGAACGGCCACGGCCCGGCCGCGACCGAGGCGAAGCCGCGCCCGCTGGCCAAGCCGCCGGTGCGCAAGCTCGCCAAGGACCTGGGCGTCGACCTGACCGCGGTGATCCCGTCCGGCCCGGACGGCATCATCACCCGCGAGGACGTCCACGCGGCGGTGGCCCCGGCCGAAGCGGCACCCGTCGTACCTGCCGTGACGGCAGCGGTTCCGGTTGCCCCGGCCGTGCCGGCGGCTCCGGCCGCCTCCTACGACGCGGCCCGCGAGACCCGTGTCCCGGTCAAGGGTGTCCGCAAGGCGACGGCCCAGGCGATGGTCGGCTCGGCGTTCACCGCCCCGCATGTCACCGAGTTCGTGACGGTGGACGTCACCCGCACCCTGAAGCTGGTCGAGGAACTCAAGCAGGACAAGGACCTCCAGGGCCTGAGGGTCAACCCGCTCCTGCTGATCGCGAAGGCCCTGCTGGTCGCGATCAAACGCAACCCGGACATCAACGCCTCCTGGGACGAGGCGAACCAGGAGATCGTCCTCAAGCACTACGTCAACCTGGGCATCGCCGCCGCGACCCCGCGCGGCCTGATCGTCCCGAACATCAAGGACGCCCACACCAAGACGCTGCCCCAGCTGGCGCAAGCCCTGGGTGAGCTGGTGTCCACGGCCAAGGAGGGCAAGACCTCCCCGGCCGCGATGCAGGGCGGCACCGTCACCATCACCAACGTCGGCGTCTTCGGCGTCGACACCGGTACGCCGATCCTGCCGCCCGGCGAGTCCGCAATCCTCGCCGTCGGCGCGATCAAACTCCAGCCGTGGGTCCACAAGGGCAAGGTGAAGCCCCGCCAGGTCACCACGCTGGCCCTCAGCTTCGACCACCGCCTGGTCGACGGCGAACTCGGCTCCAAGGTCCTCGCGGACGTGGCAGCCATCCTGGAACAACCGAAGAAACTCATCACCTGGGCGTGACCCGCGGGCAGCGGATCAGTTGTTCAACACTGAAGGGACGGCCGCAAGTTCTGATTGCGGCCGCCCCTTCATCCATGTCTGCGCGGGCGTGTCAGGCCCGATGGAGCACGTACACCGGAGCGCCGTCCTCCGAAGCACCCTGAGAGCGAATACAGGCGTGCTTCCGTCGTCGGCTGTGCGGCCAAGTCGGCGGTGTGCGAAGGCCGTTCGAGGACCAGTGAGTCGAGCCGGTCCGCGATGCGTTCCATGGCCAGGGCGATGGTCTGCTGGGCGCTGAGAGCGGCCCGCTGCGTCTCCCGGATTCCCTCCTGCTGGACGGTCTCAATCACCTCGGCGGCCCACTGCTTCAGGTCTCGTCGCCACTCTCTACCTGCGGGAACGCTGAGACCGTAACCTGCACTTAGGGTCTCGAGGATCTCTCGGTGACCTTACGGGACGTGGTCGGAGAGCGCCTTCTGCGGATTGGTGTGCCCCAACTGCCTGGACCTATTTCCCTTGCGCCCGACACCCCGACATGACGAAGGGGCCCGTCGCCCACCGGCAACGGACCCCCTTCGTGGCAGTCGGCGTCAGCTGATCTTTGCGTAGCCGTAGTTGATGAGCTTCTTCACGTCCGTCGTGCGGTTGGCCGCCGAGGAGGAGGTCATGACCGCGCCGATGACGGACTCGCCGTTCTTCGTGGCGGCGAAGACCAGGCAGTACTTGGAGTCGGTGCCCGAGCCGGTCTTGATGCCGAGCGTGCCGTTCCAGCCGAGCAGGGTGTTGGTGTTCGTCCAGGCACCCATGGTGCGGGTGCTGCCGGTCTTCGTGATCGTCTTCGCCGTGTACGACTTGGTCTTCACCACGGACTTGAAGGTCGAGTTCTTCATCACGTTGCGGGCGAGGATCGTGAGGTCCTTCGGCGTCGAGGCGTTCGAACCATTGCTTATGCCGTCGAACGAGTCGAACTTCGTGTTCGTCATGCCGAGGTTCTTCGCCGTCGTGTTCATCTTCGCGATGAACGACTTCGTGCGCGCCGAAACGGTGGAGCCGGAGCCGAACTTGTCGGCGAGAGCCATCGCGGCGTCACAGCCCGACGGCAGCATCATCCCGTAGAGCAGCTGACGGACGGTGACCTTGTCGCCCACGATCAGGTGGGCCGAGGAGGCACCCTTGGAGACGATGTAGTTGCTGTACTCCCTCTTGATCGTGACCTTGGCGTCCAGGTTCAGGTTCGACTGCGACAGGACGACCTTCGCGGTCATGATCTTCGTGGTGGAAGCGGTGAGCCGCTTCGTGTTCGGCGACTTGCTGAACAGGGTCGCCCCGGTCGCGCCGTTCATCAGGAAACCGCCCTTGGCGGTGATGGTGGGTGTCGTCAGCGCCTGCGCGGGTGCCGCGGTGAGAGCTCCGGTGGCGAGCACTGCGCCGGTCGTCAGGGCGACGGCAGCGGCTCTGCGGACTCGGAAGCCCTTGGTGGCGGAAATCAACTCAAATACCCCGAATACGTCGAATGCCCCAGTAGTGCGGCCGAGTTGGAGGGGAAGAAAGTGGGGCCGCACGTGTGTGACACGTAAGTAGCACACAAGGTTGTGCCGCGGCTGGGGCGGGTGTGTTTTCGCCGGCGGGAGTTTTCACCGGGGTCCGCATCGTGGACGGAACCCATCATGCGTACACGTTGTATCTAAGCTGTGGTCATGACCCTGGCCGTGAAACAGCCCCCCGCCGCCGACCGTGTCTACGCCCACGTCAAGCAGGGTGTACTGGACCGCCGTTACGAGGGTGGAAGTCTGCTCACCGAGGGCGAGCTCGCCGAGGCCGTCGGGGTCTCTCGTACCCCTGTGCGAGAGGCGCTGCTGCGGCTGGAGGTCGAGGGGCTGATCAAGCTTTACCCGAAAAAGGGAGCACTGGTCCTGCCCGTCTCCGCGCAGGAGATCGCGGACGTCGTCGAGACCCGCCAGCTCGTCGAGTCCCACGCCGTCCGCAAGGCCGTACCGGCGTCCCCGCAACTCCTCGCCCGCCTCGAGGAACTGCTCGCCCAGCAGAAGGCACAGGCCGCCGCCGGGGACCTGGCCGGCGCCGCCGTCACCGACCGCTGTTTCCACGCCGAGATCGTCCGCAGCGGCGGCAACGAGATCCTCAACCGGCTCTACGACCAGCTCCGCGACCGGCAGCTGCGGATGGGCGTCGCCGTGATGCACGCCCACCCGGACCGCATCACCAAGACCCTCGCCGAGCACGAGCAGATCCTGAAGGCCCTGCGCTCCGGCGACGCGGAGGCGGTCGTAGGGCTGATCCACGGGCATGTCGAGTGGTTCTCCCACCTGGCGCGGGGAGAGGTGCGATGAGCCGCGCCACGGTCCTTCCCGGCGACCCCCCGGGCGGCCGGCGCGCCATGGCCGTCTGGGGCATCGGCGTCTCCGTGTACTTCGTCGCGGTCATCTTCCGTACGTCCCTCGGGGTCGCCGGCCTCGACGCGGCCGACCGCTTCCACGTGAACGCCTCGGCCCTGTCGACCTTCTCGATCCTCCAGCTCCTCGTCTACGCGGGCATGCAGATACCGGTCGGCCTGCTCGTCGACCGGCTCGGCACCAAGAAGGTGCTGACCCTGGGCGTGGTGCTGTTCACCGCGGGACAGCTCGGCTTCGCGTTCTCCCCGTCGTACGGCACCGCCCTCGCCTCGCGTGCCCTGCTCGGCTGCGGCGACGCGATGACCTTCATCAGCGTGCTGCGCCTGGGCACCCGCTGGTTCCCGGCCCGGCGCGGACCGCTGGTCGCCCAGCTCGCCGGACTCGCCGGCATGGCGGGCAACCTGGTCTCCACGCTGGTCCTGGCCCGGCTGCTGCACGGCCTCGGCTGGACGGCGGCCTTCGCGGGCAGCGCGCTCGCCGGAGTCGTCGTCCTCGTCCTGCTGCTGCTCTTCCTCAAGGACCACCCCGAGGGCCACGAGCCGGAGCCGTTCCCGCACCGGGGTGCGGTCTACGTACGCCGTCAGATCGCCGCGTCCTGGCGGGAGCCCGGCACCCGGCTCGGCCTGTGGGTGCACTTCACGACCCAGTTCCCGGCGATGGTGTTCCTGCTGCTGTGGGGCCTGCCCTTCCTCGTCGAGGCACAGGGGCTGTCCCGGGCGGTGGCGGGCGAACTGCTCACTCTCGTCGTGCTGTCCAACATGGTCGTCGGTCTCGTCTACGGCCAGATCGTCGCCCGGCACCACGAGGCGCGGCTGCCGCTCGCGCTCGGGACGGTCGGGGCGACGGCGCTGCTGTGGGCGGCCACGCTGGCCTACCCCGGCGAGCGCGCGCCGATGTGGCTGCTGATCGTGCTGTGCGCGGTGCTCGGCTCCTGCGGACCGGCCTCGATGCTGGGCTTCGACTTCGCGCGCCCGGCGAACCCGCCGGAGCGGCAGGGCACCGCGTCCGGCATCACGAACATGGGCGGGTTCGTCGCGTCGATGACCACCCTGTTCGCCGTGGGTGTGCTGCTGGACGCGACCGACGACAACTACACGGTCGCCTTCTCCTCCGTCTTCGTGCTCCAGGCCCTCGGCGTCAGCCAGATCCTGCGGCTGCGCGGCCGGGCGGCGCGGCGGGAGCGGGAACGGCTGGTGGCGAGCCGTGTGGAGACGGTGCACGTCCCCGCGTAGCCACCGCAGCCACGCGGGTCTCCCACCGCGTTCCTACTGCGTCACCGTGAAGTTCCGCAGGATCGCCGCCGTCAGCTGCGGATCGCCCTCCGCCTTCACCCGGTCCGCCACGGACTCCGGGGTCACGCGGCCGCAGGCCAGGCGGACGTAGGTCTCCCAGTCGAGGGTGAGGGTGGCGGCCGGTCCCAGGGCGGGGGCGGTCTCCAGGGTGCCGCGGCCCTGGATGTCGACGCGTATGGTCCGCAGGAACTCGACGGGGCCGTGGACGTCGAAGACGATCGCCGAACTGCGCGGGGCCTCGGCCTTGGTGGCCACCACGTCGGGCAGCGCGTCGAGCAGGACGTCACGGGCGATGTGCGCGCCGGGGGAGTCGAGGTTGCCGGGGCGGCCGAGCGCGGTGCGCAGGTCCTGTTCGTGCACCCAGACGTCGAAGGCGTGCTGGCGCATGGCGTCCACGAGCGTCAGTTCGGTTCCCAGCGGGCCGCGCACCTTCGTGCCGGGGTCGCGGGACTCGTTCCGCAGCTGGCGGTTGCGGCGGATGATGACGTACTCCAGCTCGGAGGTCATCTCCGGCGCGGTGTGGTGGCGGCGGACGTCGACCTGCATCTCCATGTACCGCTGGTGGTCGTTGGTGACGTGGAACAGGTCGCGGGGGAGGGTGTGGATGGGACGCGGATCGCCGAGCATCTCGCAGTCCAGGCCGATGACATGGGAGACCACGTCCCGGACGGACCAGCCGGGGCAGGGGGTGCGGCGGTTCCACTCTCCCTCCACAAGCGGGGTCACCAGCTCGGATATCGCGTCGATGGAGTGGGTCCAGGCGTCGGCGTAGGGCTGGAGGGTGGGATGCAGACTCACGGAACGGGACCCCTCGGCGGTCGGAGCACGGGCTGGTGATGGCGTCGTTGCCAGTGGAGGCGGTGGCTGTCGGCGGGTGTCTTGGAACGCTAAGTTACGCTGCTGTGAGGCACCCCGGCAGTGCTTTCGTGTGACGATCGTAGGCCCGTAATGGACGGCTCGAATGCCAGGACGGTGGTAGTGTGCGCGCCTCTCTGATCCAGATCGCCGTGGATGAGGACGAATCGGTCGATTCTCGTCGAGGGCGGGTGGCCTCACTGGTGCGGGATCAGGCCGGTGCCGATCTCGTCGTGCTGCCGGAGCTGTGGAGCACGGGGGCGTTCGCCTTCGAGGAGTTCGAGCGTGAGGCCGAGCCGCTGCGGGGGCCGACGTACGAGGCCATGGCGAAGGCGGCGAGCGACACCGGCGTGTGGCTGCACGCGGGCTCGATCCCCGAGCGCGCCCCTGACGGCACCCTCTACAACACCTCCCTCGTCTTCTCCCCCTCCGGCGAACTCGCCGCCAGTTACCGCAAGATCCACCGCTTCGGCTTCGACAAGGGCGAGGCCGTGCTCATGGGCCGGGGCGAGGATCTGGTGACGGTACGGCTGCCCGCAACGACGGTCGGTGTGGCCACCTGCTACGACCTCCGTTTCCCCGAACTCTTCCGCGGTCTCGTCGACGCGGGCGCCGAGACCCTGGTGATCCCGGCGGGCTGGCCGGAGCGCCGCCGGGCGCACTGGACGCTGCTGGCCCAGGCGCGGGCGGTCGAGAACCAGGCGTTCGTGCTCGCTTGTGGAACGGCCGGGACGCACGCGGGAGTTCCGCAGGCAGGTCACTCGATCGTGGTGGATCCGTGGGGCGAGGTGCTGGCCGAGGCGGGCCCCGGCGAGGAGGTCCTCACGGTGGAGTTCGACCCCGGGAAGGTCGCCGCGACCAGGGAGCAGTTCCCGGCCCTGAAGGACCGGGTGCTCTGAGCTCCCGACGGATCAGTCGTCCTCCCGTTCCTTCTCCGCGAGGTGGATCACGCACACCGCCACCGCGATGAGCAGCGCCGGGTCCGCGTCGTCGCGGACGATGTCGACGCCGTAGGTCTCGCGGACGTGCAGCCACCGCCGTGAGACCACCGCGAGCAGTTCGCCGTCGTACTCGACGGCGAACTCCCGGTCGAGGATCTTGCCGCTGACGTCGAGTTCGGTGTTGCCGTCGGCGAGAGCGACCCGGTAGTGGTTGCGCAGCAGCGACAGGCGTTTCCGCTTGATCTTCGCCAGCGGCTCGCCGTCGCGCTCGATCACCATGGTGTCGCGCAGGGCGAACATCTTCTGGTGGATGTCGATCAGGACCCGCCCCTGGGTGTCCTTCAGCTCGAAGGTGTCCCGGACCCGCATGGCCTTGCCGTCGACGAGGAAGACCTTGTTGCCCCGGTCGTCCTCGATCCAGTAGTCGTCACCGATGCCGAGCAGCCGGTCGCGTACGAGGAATCTCATGCCGTTACCGCTTCCCCCGCGCCGGTCCCGAAACGCCGTCGATAGGCCGACGGGCTGAGTCCCGTCTCGCGCCGCACGCGCGCGCGGAGGTTCGCGGCCGTGCCCAGACCGCTCCTCGCGGCCACCACGTCCAGCCGCTCCTCCCCGCGCTCGATGAGCCGGCACGCGAGTGCCACCCGCTCCCCCGTGAGCCACGCGAGCGGAGTCGTACCGAGCTGCGACTGGAAGCGGCGGTGCAGGGTCGCGGGGGAGACGGCCGCACGGTCCGCCAGGTCGGCCACGGTCAGCGTCTCCCCCAGCCGTTCCTGCGCCCACGCGAGCAGCGGGCCGAGCGACTCGTCCCGTACGTCGGGCAGGGGGCGCTCCACGAACTGCCGTTGCCCGCCGTCGCGGTGGGCGGCGAAGACCAGCCGGCGGGAGACGTGGTTGGCGATCTCGGCCCCGTGGTCGCGTCGGACCAGGTGCAGCCCCAGGTCGAGCGCCGAGGCGCTGCCGGACGCCGTGAGGATGTCGCCGTCGTCGACGAAGAGGACGTCGGGCTCCAGCCGGACACGTGGGAAGCGGGCCCGGAACGAGTCGGTCCACATCCAGTGGCAGGCGGCCCGCCGCCCGTCCAGCAGCCCGGCCTCCGCCAGGGTGAACGCGCCCGAGCAGAAGCCGACGAGCCGGGCGCCACGCGCGTGTGCCCGGCGGACGGTGTCCAGGACGCGGGACGAGCGCGGGGTGTCGGTGTCGGGCCGGTTCGGCACGATCAGCGTGTCCGCCTCCTCCGCCGCCTCCAGGCCGGCGACTCCGGTGAGGGTGAAGAACCCGTCCCGCATACGGGTGTGCGGCTCGGCGGCGCACAGCGTGAAGTCGTACAGCTCGCGCCCGAGTTCGGGCCGCCGCAGCCCGAAGACCTCGATGGCGCAGCTCATCTCGAACGGGTTCGAGTTCTCGTCCACGACCAGGACGACGCGGTGAGAGGATCCTTGCGGCATGTGCGATTCCTAGCACTCGCACGGCCCCGGGGCCACCCCGCACGATCACTCCATGGCAACCGAACCCGTCTCCCTGCCCACCGCCCTGGCCTCCTTCACCGAGCAGTGGAGCCCCCGCATCGTCACCGCCGTCAACGACTACGACGTCCGGGTCACCCATGTCGAGGGCGAGCACCTCTGGCACGTACATGACAACACCGACGAGTTCTTCCTGGTCCTCGACGGCGAACTGCACATCTCGCTGCGCGAGCCGGCCGGTGAGCGCACGGTCGTCCTGCCGAGGCTGTCCGTCTTCACGGTCCCCCGAGGCGTCGAGCACAAGCCCTACGCGCCTGTCCCGACCGACATCCTCCTGCTCGAGCCGACCGGCACCTCCACGGTCGGCGACCGCCACGACGAGATTCCGTCCCATGTGGACGTGACGACGGGTCACGCGCTGCACCGGTGACCCGTCCGACGGCTACCGCCTGCGCGGGACCAGCTTGAACACCGCGACCCCGGCCGCCATCAACGTCGTGGCGGCCACCAGCATCGCCATGCTGTTCAGCCACATCCCGGTGGCGGCCAGCGTGGCGCCCCCGGCCCCGGTGGTCCCGGCGCCGATCACTCTTCCGTACATCGCTCTTCTCCTGTGTTGGGTTCCATGAGGGTTACGTAGCCACCCACTTCTCCTCGCTGCGGCGCAACAGCCCCCACAGCGAGGTGAAGTAGACGGCGTGCTGGAAAAGGTCGTAGAGCATCTCGGGGATCATCAGCGCCGCGACCAGCACCGCGCGCGGCCCCGCCCGCCGTACCGAGACCGTCTTCTCGACCAGGAAGATCAGCCCGATCGCGGTCCAGAAGGGCGAGAAGCCGGGCCAGCCGTACAACGTGGTGTACGTGACCATGTAGGTGAGGTAGACGAGGAAGGACAGCGCGCCGAAGCCCATGAGGAACTGCTGCATGAAGTAGCGGGCGGTGACACGTGTCCAGCCGTAGTCGCGCAGGTTCTCCAGAGCTCCGCGCTGCCACCGCAGCCGCTGGTGCCAGAGCTTGCCCAGGGTGGGCATGACCTCGGTGGTGACCTCGCAGCCGGCCGGGGACATGGCCCGGTAGCCGAGGGTCTTGACCGCCTTGGTCATCTCGTCGTCCTCGGTGAGCGAGGCGAGGCTGTAGTAGGCGTTCCCGCCGCCGAGCACCCCGTCGCGGCGGGCGGCTCGCACCTCGCGCAGGACACGGGCGCGGAACATGGTGCCGGTGCCGGTGAGCACCTGGGCCTTGCCGCCGGTGCGCTCCAGCTCCCAGGCGTAACGGTGGAACTCCATGCGCTGGAGGAGACCGAGGAGTCCGCCGCCGTCCTCGCCGTAGAAGACCCCGCCGACGGCACCGACCTTGCGGTTGAAGGTGCCGATGGCGGTCTCGCTGAACCAGGGATTGAGGACGGTGTCGGCGTCCTGCACCAACAGCAGGTCGCGGTCCTCGAGATGGGGCAGCACCCAGGCGATGGCCTGGTTGAGGGCACCGGCCTTCTTGTGGGTGTTGCCCTGGGTGGCGAAGACCTGCGCGCCGTGCGCCACGGCGATCTCGGCGGTGGCGTCGGTGCAGTTGTCGGCGACCACGACGATCAGGTCGGGACGCCGGGTCTGCCGCCACAGGCCCTGGATCGCGTCGGCGATGCGGTCCTGTTCGTTGTGGGCCGGTATCAGCACCACCAGGCGCAGCGGGCCGTCGAGTTCGTCGGGTGCGGCGTGCGCGCGGCGCGCCGCGTGCCGGTGTGGGCGCGGGGGGCTCGCGGTGGGAGCCGCGAGTGTCGTCGCAGGATGGTGCACGGGGAGCCCCCGGATGTGCTGTCGGGCCACGCCCGGCTACTGCCAACCCCCCGGGCTCTCAAGGGTCCCGAGTCTTCACTATTTCCACACAAGAGGACAAGACAACCGTGATCACGAATTGCTCACGGTTGTCTTTGGTCGCCCTGTGCGTCCTGTGCGTCCTGTGCGCCCTATGCGTCCTGTGCGTCCTTGGTTCCGCTCGATGTCCCTTACACGCCGTATCCGTCGGAGTAGCCGTCCCGACGTCCGTGCGGCTCCTCGACGACGGTCGGTGCGGTGGGCGGAACCACCACGCGCCGCCGCCGGGCGATGCTGCTGAACGTCGTCACGCCGATCAGCCCCACGATCATCAGGATGACACCGACCAGATCGAGGTTGACCCCCTGCATGTGCCAGTCGGTGGCGAACGTGAGGATTGCTCCCACGGCGATGAGGATGATGCACCCGCCGAGGCCCATGAGTGTCGCCTCCCTGTCCGGTCCGGTCGTTCCGGTCCGGAACCCCGGGTACCCCCACTTTCGGCGAATACCCGTCGGGGAGTCCGAACTACCCTTCGAGGAATGCGACTAGGGCGTTCGCCAGCAGATACGGGTCGTCCGCGCCGCACAACTCCCGCACGCTGTGCATCGAGAGGATCGCCACCCCGATGTCGACGGTCTTGATGCCGTGCCGGGCCGCGGTGATCGGGCCGATCGTCGTACCGCAGGGCATGGAGTTGTTGGAGACGAAGGACTGGAAGGGCACCCCGGCCTTCTCGCAGGCGGCGGCCCACACGGCCCGGCCCGAACCGTCCGTGGCGTAGCGGTTGTTGACGTTGACCTTGAGGATCGGGCCGCCGTTGACCCGCGGGTGGTGCGTCGGGTCGTGCCGCTCCGCGTAGTTGGGGTGCACCGCGTGCCCGGTGTCGGAGGACAGACACACCGTCCCCGCGAAGGCCCGCGCCCGGTCCTCGTAGGACCCGCCGCGCGCGAACACCGAGCGCTCCAGGACCCCGCCGAGCAGCGGCCCGTCCGCGCCGGTGTCCGACTGGGAACCGTTCTCCTCGTGGTCGAAGGCGGCGAGGACGGGGATGTACGACAGCTCCGAGCCGGACGACGCCGCGGTCAGGGCGGTCACGCCCGCGTGCACGGACAGCAGGTTGTCCATCCGCGGGCCGGCCACCAGCTCCTTGTCCCGGCCCAGGTAGGCGGGCGCCTCCACCGAGTGCGTCATCAGGTCCCAGCCGGTCACCTCGCCCGCCGTGAGCCCGAGTTCCTCCTCCAGGAAGGCGATGAGGTCGCCGTCGCGCACGTCGTCGCCGAGTCCCCAGATGGGCTGGAGGTGGCGCTGCTTGTCGAGCTTGAGGCCGTCCGAGGAGACCGCGCGGTCCAGGTGGATGGCGAGCTGGGGCACCCGCAGCAGCGGCCGGTCCACGTTCACCAGCCGCGTCGAGCCGTCTCGCAGGGTCAGCCGGCCGGCCAGCCCCAGGTCACGGTCGAGCCAGGAGTTCATCAGGGGGCCGCCGTAGATCTCGACGGCGACCTGGCGCCAGCCGTGCGCCCCGCTGTCCGGCAGCGGCTTGACGCGCAGGTTCGGGGAGTCGGTGTGCGCGCCGACGATGCGGTACGGCGTGTGGGGCGCCGCGTCCTCGGGGACGTACCAGGCGATGATCGCGCCGCCGCGCAGCACGTACTTGCCGCCGCTCGACCCCTCCCAGGCGTCCGTCTCCGAGACCTGGCGGAAGCCCGCCTTCTCCAGCCGCTCGGCGGCGTTCGCCACCGCGTGGTACGGCGTGGGGCTCGCCGCCAGGAAGGACATGAGGTCGTCGGTGTGGCCGCGATCGAGGCGGTGGGGTGCGCTCATGGGGTTCACCTTAACGACGTACGAGGGCCCACTCCCGAGCGACGGGAGCGGGCCCTCGTGAGGACTGCGACAGCTGTACGGGTGTGTCCTAGAACGCGGCCCCACGGCGGACGGGACCGGGGACTCGCGGGGCGGAACCGGTGGCTCGCGGGGCCGGGGCGCGGCCCTGCCCGGATGGGCCCGGGGCCCACACAGGGCCAGGGCGCTGTCCCGTCAGGACTGGAGCGTGTCCCCGCCGTGAACGGATCACGCCCCCGCCGGAGCCGGGCGCCGTCCCGCCAGGAGTGGAATGTGGCCCTGCGGGGACGGAACCGGTGGCTTGTGGGCTAGGACGCGACCCTGCCCGCACGGGGCCGGGGCCCTGACGGGACGGGACCGCCGCCCCGCCGGGATCAGAACGCACCCCGTCGGGACGGGAACGCGGCCGTGCCGAACTAGAGCGCGGCCCCGTCGGGACGGGAGCGCGGCCTCGTCTGGACGGGAACACCGCCCGCCAGGACTAGAACGCGGTCTCGTCCAGGTCCATCAGGTCGAGCTCGACGCCCTCGGCGACCTTGCGGGCCAGGGTCACGCCGGGGAGGACGTTGGCCGCGAAGAACTTCGCCGCCGCGATCTTGCCGGTGTAGAAGGGCTTGTCCTTGGCGGAGGCCGTCTCCAGCTTCTCGGCGGCGATCGCGGCACCCTTGAGCAGCAGGTAGCCGACGACGACGTCACCGGAGGCCATCAGCAGGCGGGTGGTGTTGAGGCCCACCTTGTAGATGTTCTTGACGTCCTGCTCGGTGGCCGCGAGGTCGGTCAGCATCAGACCGACGATCGCCTCCAGTTCGACGGCCGCCTTGGCCAGGTGCTCACGGGCGCCCGCGAGCTCCTCGCCACCGGTGCCCACCGCCAGGAACTTCTTGATGTCCTCGGCGAGCGAGTTCAGGGCCGCACCCTGGTTGCGGACGATCTTCCGGAAGAAGAAGTCCTGGCCCTGGATCGCCGTCGTGCCCTCGTACAGGGTGTCGATCTTGGCGTCCCGGATGTACTGCTCGATCGGGTACTCCTGCAGGAAGCCGGAGCCACCGAAGGTCTGCAGCGACTGGGCGAGCTGCTCGTAGCCCTTCTCCGAGCCGTAGCCCTTCACGATCGGCAGGAGCAGGTCGTTCAGCGCCTCCAGCGCCTTGACGTCCTCGCCCGCCGCCTCCTTGACCTGGATCTCGTCCTGGATGGAGGCCGTGTACAGCACCAGCGCGCGCATGCCCTCCGCGTACGCCTTCTGCGTCATCAGCGAGCGGCGCACGTCCGGGTGGTGCGTGATGGTGACCTTGGGCGCGGTCTTGTCCATGAAGTTCGCCAGGTCGGGGCCCTGGACGCGCTCCTTGGCGTACTCCAGCGCGTTCAGGTAGCCCGTCGACAGCGTGGAGATCGCCTTCGTGCCGACCATCATCCGCGCGAACTCGATGATCCGGAACATCTGGCGGATGCCGTCGTGCTTGTCGCCGATCAGCCAGCCCTTGGCGGGGTGGCGGTCGCCGAAGGTCATCTCGCAGGTGTTGGACGCCTTGAGGCCCATCTTGTGCTCGACGTTCGTCGCGTACACGCCGTTGCGCTCGCCCAGCTCGCCGGTCTCGAAGTCGAAGAGGTACTTCGGGACGAGGAAGAGGGACAGGCCCTTGGTGCCCGGACCGGCACCCTCCGGCCGCGCGAGGACGTAGTGGAGGATGTTCTCCTCCATGTCGTGCTCACCGCTGGTGATGAAGCGCTTCACGCCCTCGATGTGCCAGGAGCCGTCCTCCTGCTGGACCGCCTTGGTGCGGCCGGCGCCGACGTCGGAGCCCGCGTCGGGCTCGGTCAGCACCATGGTGGAGCCCCACTGCTTCTCCACGGCGACCTTGGCGATGTGCTTCTGGACCTCGTTGCCCTCCTCGAAGAGGATGCCGGCGAACGCGGGGCCCGAGGAGTACATCCAGACGGCCGGGTTGGCGCCCAGGATCAGCTCGGCGAAGGCCCAGATCAGGGAGCGGGGCGAGGTGGTGCCGCCGATCTCCTCGGGCAGGCCGAGCCGCCAGTACTCGGAGTCCATGAAGGCCTTGTAGCTCTTCTTGAAGGACGCCGGGACCGGCGCGGTGTTCGTCTCGGGGTCGAAGACCGGCGGGTTGCGGTCGGCGTCCGCGAAGGACTCCGCGAGCTCGTTCTCGGAGAGGCGGGTCAGCTCCTCCAGGATGCTCTTCGCGGTGTCGACGTCCATCTCGGCGAACGGACCCGTGCCGTACAGCTTGTCGCGCTCGAGTACTTCGAAGAGGTTGAACTCGATGTCGCGGAGATTGGACTTGTAGTGCCCCATGGCGATGGCTCCGTCAAGAGATCGGCGAGGCACCTGGTTCCTCGCACCCGTTCACATACCAACAAGTAGCTACGATGATGCTACCCGTCGGTAATAAGTCGCAACCCCGATCCGGCCATCTGTGAGGAGTCACACCGCGACGGTCAGCGAAGCCGCGTACCCCTCCTCCGCACTCCCCTTCACCGTCGCGAGCTGGTGGTCGTGGCCGTCCCGGAAGACCATGTCCGATTCCAGCGAGAGCCGTCGCAGATTGGTCACACTCCCCTCGTACCCCTCGGTCGCGTACACGGTGTCGCACACGTCCTTCGGGAAGGCGAGCTGCGAGGTGCTGGTGATCGCGGTGGCGCTCGTCGCGTCCTCCAGGCTGCCGTAGACCTCGAAGTGGACGTGCGGCCAGCGGCCCGGATAGCAGCCCGGGAAGACGCTGGTGAAGGTGACCCGCCCCTGGTCGTCGGTCTCCTGGACGCCCCGCAGGTAGTTCTCCTCGGTGACGCCCTCGGTGTAGAGGGAGTAGCCGCCCTCCCGGTCGCAGTGCCACACGTACACGGCGGCCCCCTTCCTCGGGGTCCCGCAGCCGGAGGCGGCGTCCACCACCGTGAGCGTCAGCGTCAGGGGCACACCCTCGGCGGTGCCGCCCGCGGAGTCGCCGAAGCTGCTGGTGATGTCGGTGCGGACGACCCCGCTCTCCTTCAGCACGTTCACGCCGTTCGAGCCGTCGCCGGGGTAGGGGCCGGCGGTCTCCTCCGGGATGGGGGCGCACGTGGTGTCCGTCTCCGTGGCCGACCTGGTGCCCGTGGCGGACGGCGACGTCCGGGCCGTAGAGGAGGAGGAGCCGTCGGCGGTGCAGCCCACCAGCGGCACCAGAGCCGCCCCCGCCCCCGCCATGAGCCGGATCATCCGCCGGCGGGCCAGCACGGGAAGGTCGTAGGAGAGCCCACGGTCGTGCTCATGCGTCTCGTCATCCTGATGTCCGCTCATGACTCGACGCTACGAGCGACCGCCGCCCGAATCCCAGAGCCGGCCGCTGTCAGGTCACTGTCGGTTTCCCGGGGGCCCCTGCACCCCTGGGTGCCGGTAGCCGCCCGCCGCCCCCACCCCCCTCGGTACGCTTACGCCCATGTACGGCTACGACCAGAACGCTGGTGCCCAACAGCAGTACGGCGTCCCACCGCAGCAGCCCATGGCCGGCGGTGTGGGCGGGTACGGCCAGCAGCCGCCGCTGTACCCCGAGCCGTCCCCACCCTCCCTCGCGGACGCGGTGCGTGCCTTCACCACCGGGCAGATGGCGGCCGAGGACTTCCAGCAGGTCTTCGCCACGTCCAAGGTCTACTGCCCGCGCGGCGACAACCCCGGGTTCCTCGCCCTGCACAACACCCAGCAGCCGGTGATCCCCATGTTCACCACGCTCAAGGAACTGCGCAGGTACGCGGGCAAGGAGTCCAAGTACTTCGTGATCACCGGCGCCGAGGTCCTCGACCTGCTGCCGACCGGGTACGGGTTCGTCCTCGACATGGAGGGGGAGCACCGGATCGTCTTCGACGCGAAGGCCGTCGAGCAGATGGTCGAGTTCGCGATGCGGCGGATGTACGGCTAGACACGCGCCCTCGGGAAGACACGCGCCCTCGGGAAGTACACGCGCCCTCGGGAAGCCGGCGGGGTGAGCCGCGGCTCAGGAAGCCGGCGCTTCGAGCCGCAGCGACAGGCCGTCCAGGACGATGTCCAGGGCGGCCTTGAACTTGGTCTCTCTGAGGGCCGCCGGGTCCGTGGTCACCGCCTCCTCCGTCTCGGCGTGGCTCCGGGACAGGTGACTGTGGGGGGCCGTGGCCTGCTGGACCGCCGGCAGGAGGCGGGCGATCAGCCCGGACTCCGACTCACCGGAGCGGGCCACCGTGGTGAGCCAGGCCGCTTCCGTGGTGCTCATGCCGATCACGTACGACAGCACCGCGTCGATCGCCGTACCGGGATCCGGGAATCCGGCGGCCGTGAACAGGGCCGCCAGCCGCTCCGAGTAGGACATCAGGTTGGGGCCGAGATAGGCGAGGCCCGCCTGGCCGAGGACCGGGGGCAGCCAAGGGTGCCGTAGCGCTGTCGTACGGAAGGAGCGGGCCGCTTCCGTGACGGCCGCGCGCCAGTCGGGGCCGTCCGCCGACGGGACGTGGATCTCCGCGGCGACCTCGTCCACCGCCAGCTCCATCAGCTCGTCCTTCGTGGCCACGTGCCGGTAGAGGGAGGCGGCGCCCGCGTTCAGCCGGGTGGCGAGCTTGCGCATGCTCAGCGCCTCGACGCCCTCCGCGTCCAGCATGACGATCGCCTCGCGCACGATCGCGGCACGGCTGAGCGCTGGCTGATCGGACTCCCGCTGGGGGCGGGCCCAGACGGAGGGGATGGGGCTCGGCCTCGTCGACATCGGTGCTCCTCCGGGGTCTCGGGCCGCCTGGTCCTCCGCCGTGGCCGACCTGATGCGTACATTGTTCGCGTCGAGCGTACATCAATCGAAGGTTGCGAACACTGTTCCGTTGTGCGTACAGTGTTCGCAACGAGGGAGCGGTGTTCACGCAGCCGTATTCGCAAAGCCGTGTCCATAAAGCCGTGTGCATAAAGCCGTGTGCATAAAGCCGTGTGCATAAAGCCGGAGGGGAACTGTCATGGATGCCCTGGAAACCCGCGATCCACGCCGCTGGTGGATCCTGGTCGTGCTCTGCCTGAGCAGCCTGGTGCTGGTCGTCGACAGCATGGCGCTGACCGTCGCGGTGCCCGTGATGACCGAGGAGATCGGCGCGAGCGCCCAGGACACCCAGTGGATCCTGGACTCCTACATCCTCGTCTTCGCCGGCCTCCTGCTCACCTCCGGCAGCCTCGGCGACCGCTTCGGCCGCCGCAGGGTCATGCTGATCGGGCTCCTGCTCTTCGGAGCCGCCTCCCTGGCCGCGACCTGGTGCACCACCCCCGGCGAGGTGATAGCCGTCCGGGTCGCGATGGGCCTCGGCGGCGCGCTGATCATGCCCTCCACGCTCTCGATCCTCATCACCGTCTTCGCCGAGGACGAACGCGGCAAGGCGATGGCCGCCTGGAGCTCGGTGGCCATGCTCGGACTGGTCGGCAGCCCCGTGCTGGGCGGCGTCCTCATCGACCACTTCTCCTGGCAGTCGATCTTCCTCCTCAACGTGCCGGTGGTCGCCCTGGCGCTCCTCGCCGGCGTGACCCTGATGCCGGAGTCGAAGGCGCCCTGGCAGAAGGCCGACCCGCTGGGCGCGCTGCTCTCCGCGGCCGGCATGACCGCCCTCGTCTGGTGGATCATCGAACTCCCCCAGCACGGCCCCTGGACCGCCGCACTTCCCGTCGCCCTCGTGTCCCTGACCGGCTTCGTGATCTGGGAGAACACCACCAGGTCCCCCATGGTCCCGCTCGTCCTCTTCAAGCACCGCGACTTCAGCGGCGGTTCGCTCTCCCTGGCCCTGGTCCAGATCGGCAACGGCGGCCTCCTGCTCGTCCTGACCCAGTACCTCCAGTTCCTGCTCGGCTACTCGCCCGTCAAGGCGGGCCTGGCCTTCCTGCCGCTCGCGGTCACGGCCCTCCTCGGCAACGGCGTCGGGGTCAAGCTCGCCGCGAAGTACGGCAACCGGTGGGTGATCCTGGCGGGCATGCTGGTGATGGCGGCCTGCTTCGCCCTGCTGACCACGGTCACGGCGGACTCCGGCTTCACCGTCCCGGCGGTGGCACTCGGCCTGCTCGGCCTCGGTGCGGGTCTGGCGATGCCGGCCGCGGTGGCCGCGCTGATGGGTACCATCCCCGAGGACAAGGCGGGAGTCGGCTCGGCCCTGAACGACACCGTCCAGCAGGCGGGCACCGCACTGGGCATCGCGATCCTCGGCTCGCTGCTGTCGAGCGGGTTCGCGGACCGGATGCCGGAGGGGACGCCGGAGCAGGCGAGGCACTCGATAGCCGGCGCGGTGGCCCTGAAGGACCCGGGTCTGGTGGCGGCGGCCCGCGAGGCCTTCACCGCCTCGATGTCCATGACCTTCACGGTCAGCGCGATCGGCGTCCTGGCGGCGGCGGTGCTGGCGGCGCTGGTGATGCGGGGCGACCGGCGCACACCGAAGGAGACGACTGATCGCGAACCGGCACTCGCCGCCTGACCTCTTCAACGGGTCGAGGACGCGGAGAAGCCTGGAGGGAATGCCCTCCGGGCTTCTGCCGTTGAGGGTGGCAGAAAGTTCAACGCTCAACTAAACTCGAACCACAAGGAGGTACCGACATGCCTGCAGTGACTGTCGACAACCCGCTGACCCTGCCGCGCGTGGCCGCGACGGCGGACGCGGTGGCCCGTCCCGTCCTCGGCGTGACGACCGCGCCGAGTGGCTTCGAGGGCGAGGGCTTCCCGGTGCGCAGGGCGTTCGCGGGGATCCATTACCGGCACCTGGATCCGTTCATCATGATGGATCAGATGGGGGAGGTCGACTACGCGCCTGGGGAGCCGAAGGGGACCCCGTGGCATCCTCACCGGGGCTTCGAGACCGTCACCTACATCATTGACGGCATCTTCGACCACCAGGACAGCCAGGGCGGCGGCGGCACCATCACCAACGGCGACACCCAGTGGATGACGGCCGGCTCGGGCCTGCTGCACATCGAGGCTCCGCCGGAGGCCCTCGTGATGTCAGGCGGTCTCTTCCACGGCCTCCAGCTGTGGGTGAACCTGCCGGCCAAGGACAAGATGATGGCGCCGCGGTACCAGGACATCCGGGGCGGCAGCGTGCAGTTGCTGTCGACTCCTGACGGTGGGGCGCTCCTGCGCGTCATCGCGGGTGAACTGGACGGACATCAGGGACCGGGCATCACCCACACCCCGATCACGATGATCCACGCGACGCTGGCGCCGGGTGCGGAGATCACGCTGCCCTGGCGGGAGGACTTCAACGGGCTGGCGTACGTGCTGGCGGGGCGCGGGAGTGTCGGTGCCGAGCGCCGGCCGATCCACCTGGGCCAGACGGCGGTCTTCGGTGCCGGTGGCTCCCTCACGGTCCGCGCGGACGAGAAGCAGGACTCCCACACGCCGGACATGGAGGTCGTGCTGCTGGGCGGACAGCCGATCCGTGAACCGATGGCGCACTACGGCCCGTTCGTCATGAACACCCGTGAGGAACTCCAGCAGGCCTTCGACGACTTCCAGAAGGGACGGCTGGGGACGGTTCCGGCGGTGCACGGGATGACCGAGGGCGGGCTGTAGGGCACGCGCTCGGGCGTCAGGCCGTGCTCTCCGGCTTTTCCCAGGTGGTGACGTCCATGGTGACCGACGACAGGCCGCCGGCGTAGTTCACGTCGTCCGCCTGCCAGCCGAGGATCGTGAGGGCGGCGACCCGGTTCTCGTCGGTGAGCACGCAGGCCGTGAGGCCCCTGCGGATGTTCTTCTGGTCGATGGTGAACCCGAAGGCGGTGGCCGCGGCGCAGCTCTCGGCGGTCGCGGTGCCGTTGACGGTGGCGAGGTCGCCGTTCTCGCCGGCGATGGTGTAGCCGTCGTCGGCGTTCGCCGGCAGGGAGAAGATGATGTCGGGGGAGCCGTTGGTGAAGTCCAGGTCCACGTTGGAGCCGGACCGCAGGACGACCTTGCGGTGTTCCCGTACCGCCGCCACCTCGGCTCCGGCTGCCTGGGGGGCATCCGGCGTGGGGGACACCGGCGGGCCGGACCTCGTCGGTGCCGTCGCGGCGGTGTCGGCCGCGCCCGCTGTCACGCTCGTGCCGGGTGTCACGCCCGTACCGCTCGGATTGCCCTGGCTCTGGCCGGACAGCGTCACGTAGGCCGCCACGCCGGCCGCGGTCAGCCCGGCGAGGGCCAGCAGGGCTATGGCCGAGCCCTTGAACGAGAAGCCGCTCTTCCCCAGCGTGATGTGGTTGGAGGGTTCGCGTTGGGCGCCTTCGTACGACAGTGAGAACGAGGACCCCTTGCCACGGTCCTTCGGGGATGCGGGCTTGCCCATGCGACGTCCTTGCTGCGGTCGGATCACGGCCAGGGCACACATCGTGCAGGCGGTGCGGCAGCCGTCGCCGCCAGTCGCCGGGTGGTCACCAGAAAGGGTGATGGCGTGGCGCGTGTTGACACCCGCGCCCTGTTCCCGTGCTAGGCGGAGGGCTCGCCGGAGGTCCCGTCCGACGGCTCGCCCGAGGTCAAGCCCGGGGTCGCGCCCGAGGTCAAGTCCGAGGTCGCGCCCGAGGTCCCGCCCGGGGTCTCGTAGAGCTCGAACCAGATGCTCTTGCCCTCGCCCCGGGGGTCCACGCCCCACAGATCCGCCAGCAGCTCGATCAGCATCAGACCGCGGCCCGAGGAGGCCAGTTCGCCCGGGCGGCGCTTGTGGGGGAGGTCGTCGCTGGTGTCGGTGACCTCGACACGCATCCGCCGGTCGCCCGGCTCGCCGCGGACCTCGGCGAGGAGCAGCGCGTCCGCGTCGGTGTGGACCAGGACGTTCGTCAGCGTCTCGGAGAGCAGCAGGACCGCCGAGTCGACCTGGTCGGCGGAGGGCCAGTCGTGCAGCAGCTCGCGCAGCTGCTGGCGGGCCACCGCGATCCGTTCCGGTTCCGCCTGGGCCACCGAGAGCATCGTGCGGCGGACGGAGGGCCGGGGGGTGGCCGGGTCGCCGCCGGTCTGCGACTGCCGGTGCAGCAGGAGGACCGCTATGTCGTCCTCGCGGCGGTCGGCGAGGGGGCCGGTGGTGTGGTGGGAGGAGGGGCCGTGGACGGCCTGGACCAGGGCGTCGGCGAGTTCCTCCATACCGCCGTCGTGGGTCTCCAGGATCGAGCGGACGCGTTTCCAGCCGGTCTCGAAGTCATGGCCGCCGGTCTCGATCAGCCCGTCCGTGCAGAGCATCAGCGTCTCGCCGGGCTGGAGGACGATCCGGGTCGTGGGGTAGTCGGCGTCCGGGTCGATGCCCAGCGGGAGGCCGCCGTTCGTGGTGCGGGCCAGGACCGTGCCGTCGGTCAGGCGGATCGCCGGCTCGGGATGGCCGGCCCGGGCCACCTCCAGGGCGCCGGTCGCCGGATCGACCTCGATGTACAGGCAGGTCGCGAACCGGGTGTCGGTGGGGTCGCCGTCGCCGCCGTACGTCATGCCGTTGAGGAAGCGGGAGGCGCGGGAGAGGACCGCGTCGGGCCGGTGGCCCTCGGAGGCGTAGGCGCGCAGGGCGATGCGGAGCTGGCCCATCAGGCCGGCCGCCCGGACGTCGTGGCCCTGGACGTCCCCGATGACCAGGGCGAAGCGGCCGCCCCCGGCGCTGGCGCGCGAGGTGCCGCCGGGCAGCGGGATCATGTCGTACCAGTCGCCGCCGACCTGGAGGCCGCCGCCGGTGGGGACGTAGCGGGCGGCGACGGTCATGCCCGGTATCTCGGGGCCGAGGCTCGGGAGCATGGAGCGCTGGAGGCCGTCGGTGAGTTCCCGTTCGGACTCGGCCACGCCCGCGCGGGACAGTGCCTGGGCCAGCATCCGGGCCACCGTCGTCAGCACGGAGCGTTCGTCGGGGGTGAAGGCGACCGGGTAGGCGAAGCCCGCCATCCACGCGCCCATGGTGCGGCCGGCCACCGTGAGCGGCAGGAACGCCCAGGACTGGCGGTCGAAGCGCTGGGCGAGCGGCCAGGTGACCGGGTAGCGGGAGCGGTAGGCGTCGGGGCTGGAGAGGTAGACGGCGCGGCCGGTGCGGACGACCTCGGCGGCCGGATAGTCGGTCTCCAGGGACATGTGGGAGAAGGGGCTCTCGTCGCCGGGTTGCTGGCCGTGGTGCCCGATGATCGTCAGCCGGTCGCCCTCGACGCCGAAGACGGCCAGGCCGTCGGGGCTGAAGCCGGGCATGGACAGGCCCGCGGCGACCCGCAGGACCTCGGCGGTGGAGCGGGCCTCGGCCAGGGCGCGGCCCGCGTCCAGCAGGAAGGCCTCGCGGGAGCGTCGCCAGTCCCCGGTGACCGCGGTGCGTCCGGCGGGGGTGCCGGGGGTCGGCTCGGTGACCTCCTGGAGGGTGCCGATCAGCCGGAACGACTTCTTCTGCCGGTCGTACGACGGCTTGGAGCGGCTGCGTACGGTACGGACCACCTCGCCCCGCTCGTTCATGATCCTGATCCGGACCTCGGCGAGGGTGTCCTCGGCGACGGCGAGCCCGACGACGCTGATGATCTCGTTCCAGTCGACGGGGTGCAGCCGGGCCCGGGCCTGGGCCTCCGTGAGGGTGGCCCGCTCGGCGGGCAGGCCGAGCAGCCGGGCGGCCTCCGCGTCGACCGTGACCAGTTCGGTGGCGGTGTCCCAGTGCCACAGGCCGGTCGCGAGGGCGGTGAGGACATCCCCCACGGCGGGCAGGGGCTCACCAGTGCGCATTGCCCCACTTTAAGAACAGGGGATCCGTGAGTGCCACTGTTGGCCGAGTCGTAATGGTGGGGAGGCGATCGCGGGGGCCCCGGTAGGCTGGGGCTCAGTTTCACGTGAAACACACCCCGATCCGCGAAGGCTGGATGAACGACGATGCATCGGTACAGGTCCCACACCTGCGGCGAGCTCCGCTCCTCTGACGTCGGCACCGACGTCCGACTGAGTGGCTGGCTGCACAATCGGCGCGACCTGGGCGGCATCCTCTTCATCGATCTGCGCGATCACTACGGCATCACGCAGCTGGTCGCCCGCCCGGGCACCGCCGCCTACGAGGCCCTGGACAAGGTCTCCAAGGAGTCCACGGTCCGCATCGACGGCAAGGTCGTCTCCCGGGGCGCGGAGAACATCAACTCCGAGCTGCCCACCGGTGAGATCGAGGTCGAGGTCGGCGAGGTGGAGCTGCTCGGTGCGGCCGCCCCGCTGCCGTTCACGATCAACACCGAGGACGGGGTCAACGAGGAGCGGCGCCTGGAGTACCGCTTCCTCGACCTGCGCCGCGAGCGGATGCACAAGAACATCATGCTGCGGTCGTCGGTGATCGCCTCGATCCGCTCGAAGATGGTCGCCCTCGGCTTCAACGAGATGGCGACGCCGATCCTGTCGGCGACCTCCCCCGAGGGCGCCCGGGACTTCGTGGTGCCCTCCCGTCTGAACCCGGGCAAGTTCTACGCCCTCCCCCAGGCGCCGCAGCAGTTCAAGCAGCTGCTGATGATCTCGGGCTTCGACCGCTACTTCCAGATCGCGCCCTGCTTCCGTGACGAGGACGCGCGCGCGGACCGTTCGCCGGGCGAGTTCTACCAGCTCGACGTCGAGATGAGCTTCGTCGAGCAGGAGGACGTCTTCCAGCCGATCGAGCAGCTCATGACCGAGCTGTTCACGGAGTTCGGCGGCGGCCGCGAGGTCACCTCGCCGTTCCCGCGGGTCCCGTTCCGCGAGGCGATGCTGAAGTACGGCTCCGACAAGCCGGACCTGCGGGCCAAGCTGGAGCTCGTCGACATCACCGACGTCTTCGAGGGCTCGGAGTTCAAGGCGTTCGCCGGCAAGCACGTGCGGGCGCTGGCGGTCCCGGACGTCTCCGCGCAGCCCCGGAAGTTCTTCGACCAGCTCGGTGACTACGCGGTCTCGCAGGGCGCCAAGGGCCTGGCCTGGGTGCGGGTGGCCGAGGACGGCTCGCTGTCCGGCCCGATCGCGAAGTTCCTCACCGAGGAGAACGTCGCCGAGCTGACCAAGCGCCTGTCGCTGGCCGCCGGGCACGCGGTGTTCTTCGGTGCGGGCGAGTTCGACGAGGTCTCGAAGATCATGGGCGCGGTCCGCGTCGAGGCCGCCAAGCGTGCCGGGCACTTCGAGGAGGGCGTGTTCCGGTTCTGCTGGATCGTCGACTTCCCGATGTACGAGAAGGACGAGGAGACCGGCGCGATCGACTTCTCGCACAACCCGTTCTCCATGCCGCAGGGCGGCCTCGAGGCCCTGGAGACCCAGGACCCGCTGGACATCCTGGGCTGGCAGTACGACATCGTCTGCAACGGCGTCGAGCTGTCCTCCGGCGCGATCCGGAACCACGAGCCGGACATCATGCTCAAGGCGTTCGAGATCGCGGGCTACGACAAGGAGACCGTCGAGGAGAAGTTCGCCGGCATGCTGCGCGCGTTCCGCTTCGGCGCCCCGCCGCACGGCGGCATCGCCCCCGGCGTCGACCGCATCGTCATGCTCCTCGCGGACGAGCCGAACATCCGCGAGACCATCTCCTTCCCGCTCAACGGCAACGCCCAGGACCTGATGATGGGCGCGCCGACGGAGCTGGAGGAGGCCCGGCTGAGGGAGCTGCACCTGTCGGTGCGCAAGCCGCAGCCGAAGTAGGACCAGGGCAGGACGAGAAGGGCTCGGAACCGGTGCCGGTTCCGGGCCCTTCCGGCATCACAGCAAGCCACAGTCCGCTCCCACGCCCATGACAGCCTTCTTACCTAACTTCCCTGTCCATGACGGGAAACCAGCCGGAACTCCAGCAGTCGGCCCCCGGGCCGAAACACAAGAAGGACCTGACGCGGCGCAAGGTGGTCGTGGCCGGAGCGGGTGCGGCCGTGGCGGTCGGTGCGGCGGGCACCCTCGCCGCGTCGGGTGCGTTCGCGGGCGAGACCACGGGCTCCGCGACCGCCTCCGCGAGCAGCACCTCCACCGCCGCCCAGGCCTGCTACAAGCTCACCTCGGAGACCACCGAGGGTCCCTACTACATCGACGCGGACAAGATCCGCCAGGACATCACCGAGGACAAGGAGGGCATCCCCCTCACCCTCCAGCTCAAGGTGATCGACTCCGAGACCTGCAAGCCCGTCGCCGACGCGGCGGTGGACATCTGGCACTGCGACGCGCTCGGCATCTACTCGGGCTACGAGAGCCTGTCGACCGGTGGCGGCGGCACCGCCCCGACCGGCGCGCCCACCGGCACCCCCACGGGCGAACCCCCGTCGGGTGCGCCCACCGGCGGCACCGGCGGCGGCGTCCACGAGGAGCCCACCGACGACGAGCGCTATCTGCGCGGCACCTGGAGGACCGACCGGCAGGGCCGGGTCACCTTCAGGACGATCTTCCCCGGCTGGTACCGGGGCCGCTGCGTGCACATCCACACCAAGGTGCACGTGGACGGCACCTGGACCGACGCCGGTTACGAGGGCGGACACACCTGCCACACCGGCCAGTTCTTCTTCGACGAGGAGTCCGTCCTGGCCTCCGCCGAGGTCGAGCCGTACTCCACCAGCACGACCGAGCGCACCACGCTCACCGAGGACACGATCTACGACCAGAGCGGCACCACGGGCGGCCTGCTCAAGCTGAAGTACAACAAGAAGAACATCGCGAAGGGCGTCATCGGCTCCATCACGATGGGCGTGGACCCGGACACGACGAACGACGGCACGTCGATCTGATCCACGCACGAACAGGCGCCCGGGACTCCGAAGTCCCGGGCGCCCTTCGTGTGTTGTCGCTGAAAAAAGTTCGCGCCCGCGGCAACCCCCTTGATCCCGGCGGCCACTTGAGGACGTGAGAAGCGCCTTCACCGGTGTTTCACGAAATGCACATGTCCCACCCCCGCTCGTAAGGAATCTCCCCGTGGCCTCTGCCTCCCACCGCCGGTCCCTCCGCAAGCGCCGTACCCTGATCGCCTCCGCCGCCGTGGTGGCCGCGGGCGTCGGTGCGGGTGCCGTCGTGATGAACGCGAACGCCGGGACAGTCGACCTGTACCACCAGACCCTCGCCGCGAAGGACGGCTGGGCCTCCTCCGGCACGGGCACCACCGGCGGCACGAAGGCCGACTCGGCGCACACCTTCACCGTCTCCACGCGCGCGCAGCTCGTGAAGGCGCTGGGCTCGGCCACCGACACCACCCCGCGGATCATCAAGGTCAAGGGCACGATCGACGCCAACACCAACGACGCCGGCAAGAAGCTGACGTGCGCCGACTACGCGTCGGGGACGGGCTACTCGCTGACGTCGTACCTGAAGGCCTTCGACCCGGCGACCTACGGCCGCTCCAAGCTGCCGTCGGGCACCCAGGAGACCGCGCGGGCCGCCGCGCAGAAGAAGCAGGCCGCGAACATCGTCTTCAAGGTGCCCGCCAACACGTCGATCGTGGGCGTGCCCGGCACCAAGGCCGGGATCACCGGCGGCATGCTCCAGATCCAGAACGTGGACAACGTCATCGTCCGCAACCTCGCCTTCGCCGCCACCGAGGACTGCTTCCCGCAGTGGGACCCGACCGACGGCGACGACGGCAACTGGAACTCCAACTACGACGCGGTGACCCTGCGCGGCGCCACCCACGTCTGGGCGGACCACAACACCTTCACGGACGCGCCCCACCTGGACTCCGCCAACCCCAAGCACTACGGCCGCGAGTACCAGATCCACGACGGGGACCTCGACATCACCAAGAGCTCGGACCTGGTGACCGTCTCCCGCAACCAGTTCACCAACCACGACAAGACGATGCTGATCGGCAGCAGCGACAGCGAGCCCAGCGGCAAGCTGCGGGTCTCGATCCACCACAACGTGTGGAAGGGCATCGTCCAGCGGGCGCCCCTGTCCCGCGTGGGCCAGATCCACATCTACAACAACTACTACGACGTCACCACGTTGAACGGCTACGCGCTCCAGTACAGCATCAACTCCCGCGCCAAGGCCCAGGTCGTCGCCGCGAACAACTACTGGAAGGTGCCGTCGACCGTGAAGGTCGCCAAGCTCCTGTCCGGCGACGGCACCGGCGCGATCGCAGGCAGCGGCAACCTCGTCAACGGCACGGTCACCGACCTCGTCGCCGCCTACAACGCCGCCTCCTCCAAGGACCTGAAGACGAGCGTCAACTGGACGCCGACCCTGACAGCGGGCCTGGAGTCCGGCGCCGCGGCGAAGAACCTGCCGACGACCCTGGCCACGACCACCGGCGCGGGCGTGCTCAAGTAGCACACAGGACACGCGAGGGCCGGGTGACCACGAGCCCCCGGCCCTCGCGTACCGGCGCACTCAGGTGTCGTAGGTCCCGTCCCACGGATCCGCGAAGGCGAGGCGGTCGGGGTAGAGCTCGGCCCACTGCTCACCCTCGTCCTCGCGGATCACCAGACCGAAGCGCACGCCCTCACGGGTGACGCTGAAGGGACGGATCGCGATGTCCGTGTAGGAACGGCGCGGAAGACTGCGGAGCAGCGTCGCCCGGTGCACCTGGGCCCGCGTCAGCGGGGAGGTGTCGCCGACCGGATCGCGCTGCTGCTCCGCCCAGGTCCCGGCGCACCAGATGTCCGAGTCGCGGTAATTGCCGTCCGCGTCGAAGGTGTGCAGGACCGCGTACAGGCGTTTCTGCTCTTCCCAGCCCTCCTCGAGGTGGAACCCCTCGGGGAAGGCATAAGTGATCGACGCCAGGAACTGACCCTCCGCATACCGCCCGATCGTCTCGGTGCGGTGCTTCGGCTCGTACGCGACAGGAATGACCCCGGGCACTGCCATGGCGCAAACCATACGGCTTGGCGGGGACACGGCGATGCCCGGGTCGGTATCCGGACGGCCTCCGAGCGGTCAGCGGTCCGGGATCACTCCGGTGCGCCGCCGAAGCGCTCCTTGTACGTCTCCAGGTCCTCGTCCGTCAGCTTGGCGAACAGGACCGGCGGGACCGTGAAGGGGACGCCCGGGGTGAGGGCCGTCAGGGCGCGGGCCTCGTCGGCGGAGACCCAGGTGGCGGTGTCGGACGGCAGCGCGAACGCCTGGCGCATGGCCGCCGAGGTCGCCGGAATGAACGGCTCCGAGACCACCGCGTACAGGTGGATCAGGTTCATCGCCGTACGCAGCGTCAGCGCCGCGCCGTCCTTGTCCGTCTTGATCTCCAGCCAGGGGGCCTTCTCCTCCAGGTAGGAGTTGCCCGCCGACCACAGCGCGCGCAGCGCGGCCGCCGCCTTGCGGAACTGGAGCGCCTCCATCTGCTGCTCGTACTCGGCCAGCAGACGGGCGATCTCCTCGCCCAGCTTCGCCTCCGCCTCGCCGGGCACACCGCCCGCCGGGACCTCCTCACCGAAGCGCTTCTTCGAGAACGACAGCACCCGGTTGACGAAGTTGCCGAGGGTGTCGGCCAGGTCCTTGTTCACCGTGGCCGTGAAGTGCTCCCAGGTGAAGGACGAGTCGTCCGACTCCGGGGCGTTGGCGATCAGGAAGTACCGCCAGTAGTCGGCCGGCAGGATGTCCAGGGCCTGGTCGGTGAAGACGCCCCGCTTCTGGGAGGTGGAGAACTTCCCGCCGTAGTACGTCAGCCAGTTGAAGGCCTTGACGTAGTCGACCTTCTTCCACGGCTCACGCACACCCAGCTCGGTCGCCGGGAACATCACCGTGTGGAACGGGACGTTGTCCTTCGCCATGAACTCCGTGTAGCGGACCTCGGTGTCGACGTCGTACCACCACGACTTCCAGTCCCGGTTCTCCGGGTCCAGATCCGACCACTCCTTCGTCGCGCCGATGTACTCGATCGGGGCGTCGAACCAGACGTAGAAGACCTTGCCCTCCGCGGCCAGCTCCGGCCACGTGTCGGCCGGGACCGGCACGCCCCAGTCCAGGTCACGGGTGATCGCACGGTCGTGCAGGCCCTCGGTCAGCCACTTGTGGGCGATGGAGGAGGCCAGCTGCGGCCAGTCCTTGTCGTGCCGGGCGACCCACTCGCGGACCTCGCTCTCCAGCTTCGACTGGAGGAGGAAGAGGTGCTTGGTCTCGCGCACCTCGAGGTCGGTGGAGCCGGAGATCGCCGAGCGCGGGTTGATGAGGTCCGTCGGGTCCAGGACCCGGGTGCAGTTCTCGCACTGGTCGCCGCGCGCCTTGTCGTAGCCGCAGTGCGGGCAGGTGCCCTCGACATAGCGGTCCGGGAGGAAACGGCCGTCGGTCGGGGAGTACACCTGGCGGATCGCCCGCTCCTCGATGAACCCGTTCTCGTTCAGGCGGCGGGCGAAGTGCTGGGTGATCTCGACGTTCTGCGGCGAGGAACTCCGGCCGAAGTAGTCGAAGGCCAGCGCGAAGCCGTCGTAGACCGCCTTCTGTGCGTCGTGCGCCTGCGCGCAGAACTCGTCGACGGGCAGCCCCTGCTCCTTCGCGGCCAGCTCGGCGGGGGTGCCGTGCTCGTCCGTCGCGCAGATGTAGAGGACGTCGTGACCGCGCTGGCGCAGGTAGCGGGAGTAGACGTCCGCCGGGAGCATGGACCCCACCATGTTGCCCAGGTGCTTGATCCCGTTGATGTAGGGAAGGGCGCTGGTGATGAGGTGTCGAGCCATCGGGGGCTGCTCCCAGGTCGGTCGTGCGGGTGAGTCGCTTCGCGAGTCTTGAAATCGTATCCGACATGGGTGGGCCGCCCGCTTCCCGTTTTACGGGGTGGGAAGCGGGCGGCCGGTGGTGAGCGTGGTGACCTTCGGGGGTTACGGGCGCCAGTTCGCCAGGATGCCCTCGTAGACCTCCGCGTCCGTGAGTTCCTTCGGGGTCTCGCCCGCGAGGAAGTGGGACGTGTTGGGGAGCTTCAGCTTGCGGAGGTAGTCGAAGGCCTTGTTCTCCGGGTCACCGAAGGCGACGAAGGAGAAGAAGACGGCGGGGTGGCTCTTCGCCGCGTCCGTGAGGGCCTGGGTGGCGGGGGTCTTCGCGTCCGGGGCGCCGTCGGTCTGGAAGACGACCAGGGCGGGGGCGTCGGGGGCGTTCTTGGTGTGCTGCGCGAGGACTTCCTCGACGGCCGCGTGATAGCTGGTACGGCCCATGCGGCCGAGCCCCGCGTGCAGGTCGTCGATCTTGTTCTCGTGCTCGGCGAGGGTGAGCTCGCCGGTGCCGTCGAGTTCGGTGGAGAAGAAGATCACGTGGACCGTGGACTCGGGGTCCAGGTGAGCGGCGAGAGCGAGCGTCTGCTCTCCGAGTGCCTGAGCGGAGCCGTCCTTGTAGTACGCCCGCATGCTCGCGGAACGGTCCAGCACGAGGTACGTCCTCGCGGTGGTGCCGGTGAGCTGGTGCGCGGCGAGGGTGGCACCGGCGGCGTCGTAGGCACTGCGGAGGGCGGCGGGCACTGCTTCTTCTTCCCCACCCGCACCACCCGTGCCGCTTGCGTCCTCGACTGCGGGCGACCCCTGTGGAGCGTCCTCGCCACCGGCGGCCACGGGGACGACCTCGGCGACGGGCTCGGGCTCGACCTCCGGTTCGTCCGTCGGCTCTACGACGGTCTCGGGCTCGGCCTCCGGCTCTACGGCGGCCTCGGGCTCCGGGTCGGGGACGAGCTCGGCGACGACCGGTTCCGGAGCAGACTCGGGCTGGGGCTCGGCGGCAGCTTCCGCTTCCGGCTCCGCCTGGGGGGCCTGCGACTCCTCTTCCTCGGCTACCTCGGGGGCCGACTCCTCAGCCACCGGCTCCTCCACGGCGGGCTCGGCCTCGGTCGCGGGTTCCTCGGAAGCCGTCTCCTCCGCGGCAGGTGCCTCTGAAGCGGTCTCCTCGGACGCGGTCCCGGCGACGGGCTCGACGGAGACGTTCTCTTCGGCGGCCGACTCCTCGGCAGACTCCTCCGTGACCACCGTCTCGGACTCGGACTTGGTCTCAGTCTCGGTGTCGGTCTCGGGTGCTGCCTCCGCCTCCGTCTTCGAGGCTGGCGCATCCCCGGCTCCGGGCTGCTCCGCAGGCTCTTCGGCGACGGGCTCCGAGTCCACGACATTCGATTCCACGGCCGCCCCCGGCTCGGCTTCGGAACGGGGCTCCACCCCCGTCTCTCTGTCGGCGGAGGGCTCCGCTTCGCTCTGCACCGTTGCCTCGGACGCTGCCCCTGCGGACGGAATCGGACCGTCCCCTATCGTCTGGGGCTCGGTCGGCGTCGTCTGCTTGGGGACCACTACGTTGTCGAAGGCAGCCGAGACCAGATCGTGTTCGTCCCCCTGCGAGGGGCGTGCCTCAGGTGCGTCGGCCTGCGACGGGACCTGCGGTTGCCGAGCCTCTTGCGAAGGTGCGGTTCCCTGCGAAGGGAGTTCCGGCTCCTGTACTACGCCCTGTGCTTCAGCCGTACGCCCCTTGCGCGATCGGCCGAACGCGTTCCGCAGGAGAGTGAGAATGCCCATGTGCGCAACCGTTCCTCATCAGTGCCCGGAAGTGAGTCTTGGCCTCACATACTGACACTGCGCGCATCCCGAACGGTGTTGGGTGCGCTGGTCCCCCGCGTTCTCGGTGTCCCCGACCGGTGACGTGCATCAAGTGCACGGTCCGTGACGGGGCGGCGAGGTTCCTCACGCTCCTGGGCAGCAGGGGCGGCCTGGACGGTCCGATGCCCGTGACGATCACTCCGGTCGTCGCGGGGCGGTGCCGTCCGTCGCCGGACCGTGTGCCCGAGAGCGCGCCTGCCGATCGCGACGGCTGCCGCGTCGTGGCGAGTCATGTATCGCTTCTCAGTGGTGAGGGGTTTCTGCCAGTGCTGCGCCCCCCATTGGGATGTGTACGCAGGGTCCACGGCCACGATGGTCAGACCGAGTTCGCAGGCCATGGCGATGAGCCGGTTCCTCAGTCTGGCTGTGGGCATGCCGGAGATCAGCTGCCGCAGCCGCCTTCTCCGACCATGATGCTCGCGCCCCTTTTTCCCTTCGAGGTCCAGGTTCTCGACGGCGATCGCCGTCGATCCGCAGCGTTTCGCCCAGTGCAACAGCCGGGTGAGGGCGTGCCTTACTTGGGCGTCCCGGTGCCGGGCGTTTCCAGACAGGTCGAAGAAGAACCGACGTGGTTCGCCGAGTGGGTTGCCATGTCGGTCGAGTCGGTAGGCGGCGAGGTGATCCGCGTTGGTGTCGACGCCCACCATGCCGTGTGCGCGTACTGACTCCAGTGGGATCGCCCTGACCGTCGGGCGCTGCCAGGACGCCGTGAAGTACCAGCGGCCCCGCTCCGGATCGAAGTGGATGCGGTACGCGACGGCCCTGTCCTGCTCGATGCGGTCGGCCCACTCCTGACCCCGGTGCTGGAACCGTACTGTGGTGGTGAGTACGTACCTGCCGTTCCGGTCGTTGGCCAGATGCGCCAGTGGGGCCGGAAGTTTGAGGGAGATCCTCCCGTCCGGCGTGACGCGGATGGTCTCGTTGCCGTATCTCTTGCCCGACTCGCCGTCGGCGGCCATGAACCACCGCTCGGCTTCCCACTGCCGGCGCCAATCCGCTTCGGTGGACTGGGCAACGTCCAGGTGGTGCCGAGTGTTCAGCAGACGACGACCGCCACGCACCACATGCACGGTTCCGCTCTCCCAGTCGACTCGGATGGCTTCCAGCCGGGCTTCCAGAGTGTGCAGTCGCCGTGACTTCCGAAACCACTCCTCGCTGTCCCGGTAGCCGCCCGGTGCTCTCTTGGTGCCCGCAGCCGCGAGGGGTTGGGACAGCCGGTGTCGCAGGGTACGGATGCCGCTTTCGAGCTTGTGGATATGTGCTGCCTGGCCACGTCTGGCGAGTGCCCACTGGTCGTGGGAGGCCTTCGTGATCGATCCGGCCCATCGTGAGGAGGATTCCGACGTCAGGGCCCGCTTGCGAGCCGCCCAGGTATCGGCAGAGTGCTCCAGGCCATCCGCGCAGCGCTGTCTGAGATCACGGGACGCCAGCCGCCCCAAGTGCTCACCCGTCAATCGCAGGACCAGTTCGTCCTCGTCGGTGAGGTGCCTCAGGCGGTCCCGGATCGAAACGCCCGCGGGGCCCGGCATGACGACGGGGGCGGTCAGTTCCCGGATCCTTCGCCCCACCTGTGCCCCCGAGCCTCGAAGCCTTCGCCGTCACCTCCTTCAACGAATGCCGTGCGGAACGGGCACGCGTTCGGTTGAAGAAATCTTGTTCAGGCGGTGCAAGCCGTCGTCAGCACCCCCAAAGATTCCCCGGGTTCATCCACCGTTCACCGCCCCGCCCCGCTCCCGCACGGACACCCCCCTACCGTCCGTCAAGCGAGATTCAAGGGGAAGCAAGGGGAAGCAAAAGTGCGCGTAGAGCTGCCGTTGATCAACGCTGTTCATGGGCGGTCTGCCCTGACCTGCCGGTTCCGGTGCGGTGACGCCTGTTTTCATCCGGTGCCGAACACCTCCGCCAACCCGTACGTCGGTGACGTGATCGCCACCGCGCTCAGCCGGCGTTCGATGATGCGGGCCGCCGCCGTCGTGACCGTCGCGGCCGCCGCCGGCAGCGCGGGGGTCGTCGTCGCCGCGCCGTCCGCCGAAGCCGCCGAGCGGGGCGGACCGAAGGGCAGGGGTGCCCGGGGTCTTCGCTTCGCCCCCGTCGCGCCCAATACCGCCGACGCCGTGACCGTCCCGGCCGGTTACGCCCAGAACGTCGTCGTCCGCTGGGGCGAGCCCATCCTGCGCGGTGCCCCGGCCTTCGACCCGGAGCGGCAGAGCGCCGCCGCCCAGGCCGGTCAGTTCGGGTACAACAACGACTTCCTCGCGCTGCTGCCGCTGCCCGGCGAGCGCGGCCGGCAGGTGCTCGTCGCCAACCACGAGTACACCGACGAGGTCCTGATGTTCCGCGGCTACGACGCCGCGAACCCCACCCGCGAGCAGGTCGAGATCGCCTGGGCCGCGCACGGTCTCGGTGTCGTCGTGGTGGAGGAGAACAAGAGGAACGGCGCGCTCACGCTCGTCCCCCGGCACCACCTCAACCGGCGCGTCACCGCCACCACCGAGTTCCGGCTGACCGGGCCCGCCGCCGGGTCCGACCTGCTGAAGACGTCCGCCGACCCGACCGGCCGCAAGGTCCTCGGCACGCTCAACAACTGCTCCGGCGGGACCACGCCCTGGGGCACCACCCTGCACGGCGAGGAGAACTTCAACCAGTACTTCGCGGGCGCCTCCCGGACTACCGACAAGCGGTACGGGATCGGGACCGGCGCCAGCGAGCGCAAGTGGGAGCGGTTCGACAAGCGGTTCGATGTCGCCCAGGAGCCCAACGAGCCGCACCGCTTCGGGTACGTCGTCGAGCTCGACCCGTACGACCCCTCCTCCACGCCCCGCAAGCACACCGCGCTCGGCCGGTTCAAGCACGAGGGGGCGACCGTACGGCTGACGCACGACGGGCGGCCGGTGGTGTACTCCGGGGACGACGAGCGGTTCGACTACTTCTACAAGTTCGTCGGCAGCAAGCGGATGAAGCACGGCAGTTCGCGGGCCGTGCGCGCGCACAACCTCTCCCTGCTCGACGAGGGGACGCTGTACGTCGCCCGGCTCACCGGTGACTCCCCCGCCATCGAGATCGACGGGACCGGGAAGCTGCCCGCGGGCGGGGAGTTCGACGGCAGCGGGGAGTGGATCCCGCTGGCCACCGCCACGGCGAAGGGTGCCGTGTCGCACGTGGAGGGCATGTCCGCCGACGAGGTGTTCGTGTTCACGCGGCTCGCCGGGGACAAGGTCGGGGCGACGAAGATGGACCGGCCCGAGGACATCGAGCCCAACCCGCGCACCGGCAAGGTGTACGTGGCCCTCACGAACAACACCAACCGCGGGGTCGGCGCGAACGCCCCGGCCGACGAGGCCAACCCCCGCAACGCCAACAAGCACGGGCACGTCCTGGAGCTCACCGAGCGGTGGAACCGGGCCGACAGCACGCGGTTCGCCTGGACGCTGTTCCTGGTCGCCGGGGACCCGGAGGACCCGGCCACCTACTTCGCCGGGTTCCCGAAGGACCACGTCAGCCCGATCTCCTGCCCGGACAACGTGGCCTTCGACCCGCACGGCAACCTGTGGATCTCCACCGACGGTAACCAGCTCGGCTCGCACGACGGCCTGTTCGGGGTCGCGACGCAGGGCGAACGGCGCGGTGAGCTGAAGCAGTTCCTGACCGTGCCGACCGGTGCGGAGACCTGCGGTCCGCTGGTGCAGGACCGGCGGGTGCTGGTGGCGGTGCAGCACCCGGGCGAGATCAGCGGGGCGACGGTCGAGAACCCGGCGAGCACCTGGCCCGACGGGCCCGGCAGGATCGTACGGCCGGCGGTCGTGGCCGTGTGGCGCAAGGACGGCGACGACATCGGCGTCTGACGCCGTCCGGTTCAGGGGATGGCCGGAACCGCCGGGCGGGGCTCCGGGCGACCGTCCGCTTCCAGCCATTCCCGGTACGCCGGTGCCTGCCGGGCCGTCTCCCAGTACGCCTCCTCCAGCGCGGGACGGACCCCGTCCAGGTCCGTCTCGGTGCGGGCCGCGAGGAGGAGGCGTACGCCGAGCGGGTCGCCGTGCAGGCGCCGTACCGCCATGTCGGGGCGGGGCACGCGGGTGGGCTGGCAGACGGTGACGACCTCGCCGGTGGCGACGAGGGCGTCGGCCGTGTGGTAATCGCCGTGCAGGACCACGGGGTTGACGCCGGCCGCGCGGAACATCCGCTGCACGGCGTCCCATTCGCCGTCGACCGTGGGGTCGATCATCCAGCGGTCCCGGGCCAGGTCGGCGAGGGTGACCACGGGTTTGGCGGTCGCCGGGTGGTCGGCGGGCAACGACACGAACTGCGGCTCGCGTTCGACCAGGACCCGCACGCACAGCTCGGGCGGGATGCGCAGCGGGCAGCCCTCCACCTCGTGCACGAAGGCCACGTCGAGCTGGCCGTCGGCGACCATGTGCAGCAGGGCGTTGGGGGAGACGTTCATGTGGAGGGTGGGGTCCTGGCCGTGGGCGCGCAGCCGGCGCAGCCAGCCGGACAGGGCCCGGCTCGCGGTGGAGCCGACGCGCAGTTGCGGGCCGCCCGTCGCGGCCGCGCGGGCGTCGGCCACCAGGGAGCGCATCTCGGCCAGCAGCGGGCGGGCGCGGCTGAGGACCAGCCGGCCCAGCGGGGTGGGGCGGCAGCCGGATCTCGCGCGCACGAACAGCGCGCCGCCCAGGGCCTGTTCGATCCGGCGCAGCTGGGTACTCAGCGACGGCTGGGCGACGCCCAGCTGACGGGCGGCCCGGTGCAGGCTGCCGGTGTCGGCTATCGCCACCACCGCGCGGAGGTGTCTCACCTCGAGGTCCATGCGATCGGAGCGTAAGGCGGGGGCCTGGGTTGCACCAGGGGTGCAAGTGCGGTGATAGGGCCGCGCTATCACCGGTTGGCATCATCACAGCCGCCGCACAGGCACCGACACTCGCATCGACGACTCACCCCCACCAAGGAGTCCTCGATGCGCAAGCACATCTGTGCCCTCACAGCGACAGCGGCCGCCCTCGGTCTGGCAACGGCCGGTCTGGCCACGGCGGTTCCCGCGGCGGCGGCCCCGGCACCCGCCCCCGCACCGCGGGCGGGCTACACCGCGACCTCGACGACGGACACCAGTGAGGCCTTCTTCCGGGCCGTCCTGGAGTCCGTGGCGGAGAAGCGGGCCGCGAACCCGAACAGTGCCGCGGCCGTCACCGTGGTCTACGACGCCTCCCGGGCGCCCACGTTCAGCAGCCAGATATCCCGCAGCGCCCAGATATGGAACAGCTCGGTGTCGAACGTCAGACTCCAGGCGGGGTCGGCGGCGAGCGCCGACTTCTCCTACCGGGAGGGCAACGACTCGCGCGGTTCGTACGCCTCGACCGACGGTCACGGCAGCGGCTACATCTTCCTGGACTACCGGCAGAACCAGCAGTACGACTCCACCCGCGTCACCGCGCACGAGACGGGCCATGTGCTCGGTCTGCCGGACCACTACTCCGGTCCGTGCAGCGAGCTGATGTCGGGCGGCGGTCCCGGCACGTCCTGCACCAACGCGATCCCGAACTCCGCGGAGCGGAACCGGGTGAACCAGCTGTGGGCCAACGGCCTGGCCGCGGCCATGGAAGAGGCCCTGGCCGGCAAGTCCCTGCACAAGTCCGCTCGTTAGCCGCCACCCCCCACCCCGGTGCGGGCCGCCCACCACGAGAGGGCGGCCCGCACCGGCATGTCCGCCCCGGCCCGCCGTGGTCAGCGTGGTGACGTGATCGCCCGGGCCGCCGCGACTTCCTGGCGCACCGGCTCCAGCACGCTGCCCGCGGGCCCGGTGAGGTCGGTGCGGACCTCGTAGAGGGTCTCCGCCTCGCGCACGCCGTCCGCCAACTCCCGCAGTTGCAGGGTCACCTGGGCCACCTCGGCGGAAGACGGGGGCTGCGCGCCGTGGCGTACGCGGACCCGCGCCGCGGTCGTGGCGTCCACGATGCGTTCCACCGCGACGACCAGCGGCCACCAGGCCGCGGCTCGCCGTCCCATGGGCGGTGGTTCGGTCAGCGCGCGCTGGAACTCGGTGCGGATGACCGAGAGGTCGCGGTAGAGGCGCCGGCGCATACGGGCACGGGCGGCCGGTTCCACCCCGCTGCCGAACGCGCCCTCCACATAGGCCGCCGTGTCGGCCACCGCGTCGGCCAGGCGGTCGCCCACCCGGGTGTGCCAGCTCTCCGGCCACAGCAGGTAGCCCGCGACCAGGGCGATCCCGCAGCCCATCAGGGAGTCGAGCAGGCGGGGCAGCAGCAGGGCGGTGCCCTGGTGGTTGAGGATGTCCGACAGCAGGAGGATCACCGGGGTGATGGCCGCCGTCTGATAGCCGTACCCGCGCGGGGTCAGGGCGGGGATGAGCGGGGCCAGCAGGAGCATCACGAGGACGTCCCACCCGCCGCGCGGCACCTGCGAGAGGACCGCGGCCGCGACCACGAGTCCGGCCACCGTGCCGAGCGCCCGCAGCAGCGCCCGGGAGAACACCGAGCCGAAGTCGGGCTTGAGGACGAACGTGATCGTCAGGGCCACCCAGTAGGAGCGCGGGACGGGGACGATCGACACCAGCGCCTGGGCCAGCCCGATGCACAGGGCGAGGCGCAGCCCGTACCGCCAGGACGCCGCCGACAGCGCCACGTTGCGGGCGGCGCGGGCGGCCCGGACGCCGAGTGCGGCCGGGCGGCCGAGGCGGTCGTCGATGCCGCGCGGGTCCACGTCCGGTACGGCGACGACCTCGGCCGCGTGCCGCAGGGCGTGGTCGACGGCCCGGCTGGTCTCCGACACCGGCACGGGCAGCTTCAGGCCGATGGGGCCGGTGTAGCCGGTCTCCACCGCCCGCGCGAGATGGCGGACCGTCTCGGGTATCTCCGGGGCCAGCGGCCGGCCGGACAGATGGGCGGCGGGGGCCGCCTCCACCACCGGGGTGATCGCGTTCAACTGGGCGAGCAGACGGGTGAGTTCGGGGCTGCGGCCGTGGTGGCGGGCGCGCCGGGCGAGGACGAGGTCGTACGACTGGTTCAGGGACTGGGTGACGGCGTGCCGGGCCTCGTCGTACTCCGCGCGGCCGCAGGCGGCCATGAGGTCGGCCACCGTCCGGTAGGTGGCCGCGACCGCCGCCCGTTCCGGCACCCCGGACCTGAGCGGCCAGGCGAGCAGGGCGAGGAGCAGGACGAGCAGGCCGCCGCCGGTCATCAGCAGCGGGGCCGTCCACCAGTCGCCGGGCATCGGAAGGCCCGCGCCGACCACGGAGTTCAGCAGCAGGAGCAGGCCCGACACGGAGGCCACCGCGCCGATGGTCGAGATCATCCCGGAGACGAGCGCGACGGCGGTGACGACCCAGACGGCGAGCCACCCCTGGCCGTACACCAGGGATCCGAGCGTCACCCCGACGGCGCCGAACAGCTGGGGGATCGCGATGTTGAGGATGCGCATGCGGTACGCGTCGGCGGTGTCGCCGATGACCCCGGACAGGGCGCCCATGGAGGCGAGGGCACCGTAGGCGACCTGGTCGACGGCGAGTCCGACGGCCAGCGGGAGGGACATCGCGACGGCGGCGCGTGCCACGGCGGCCCGGTTGACGGGGGCCTGCTGGGCTTGGAGGTTCCGGACCAGCCAGTCGGGCGGGGTGAGGCCGATGCGGGACATGTGCTCATTATGAACACCCAGGTCAACCGGGCCTGTGGAGTGCCAGGTCCACCAGCAGGGCCCGGTGGTCGGTGTCGGCCAGGTCCAGGAAACGGGCGTCGTCCGCCGAGAAGTCCCTCGACACCAGGACGTGGTCGATCTGCGCGCCGATCGCCGGGGCGGTGCGGGCCGGCCAGGTGGGGGTGCGGTCGGAGCCGGCGAGGCGGGCCGCGTCGCGCAGTCCGGTGTCGAGGATCGCGCGGAAGGCCGCGTGGTCCTGGGAGGCGTTGAAGTCGCCGGCCAGGACGGTGGGCTGTGGGGCAGAGGCAGCCGCGAAGTCCCGCAGCTTTCCCAACTCGGCTCGCCACAGGTCCAGTTGTCCCGGCAGCGGCGGCATCGGGTGCGCGAGTTGCAGTCGTACGGCATGACCGCGCACGTCGGCGACGGCCCCGGGCATGCCCATGGTCGCGGGGATGCCGGGGGCCGCCTCCAGGGGGAAGCGGCTGAGGATGACGGACCCCGTCGAGCCGGCGCCCTCCACGGACCGCCGGTAGGGGTACTCCCCGGCGAGGGTCCGGTGCAGGGTCGCCGAGCAGCCGTACTCGCACTCCTCCACGAACACCACGTCCGGTTCCTCCCGGCGCACGGTGGCGACGAGGGCGTCGGTGGCCTGTCCGAACTCCACGTTGGAGGTGAGGACTTCCAGCGAGGCGAGCACGCGTCCGGCCGGTTCGCCGCCCGTGCCGTACGGCGCGATGAACCAGGCCAGCAGGCCCAGGACCGCGGCCGCCCACAGCGCCCCCGGCCACCAGCGGGTGAGCAGGGCGAGGGCCACGCCGAGGCCCGCGGGGGCGAGCAGCCAGGGCAGGAACGCGAGGAGCTGCGGGACCGGGGTGATGCCGTCGGTGTCGGCGAGGCGGCAGCCGAGGACCGCGCTGACGGCGGCGAGGAGCAGGGCGGTGGTCCAGATGCCGAGGCGCCGGTGGGTCACCGTGCCGAGCCTACGAGCGGGCGTCGGCCTTCGCCAGGAACTCCCCGAGCGCGGTGTTGAACTCGGCCGGCCGCTCCAGGTTCGGCAGGTGCGCGGCGCCCTCGACGACGCACAGCCGGGAGTCCGGGAGCGCCGCGTGCATCGCCCGCGCGTCGGCGACCGGGGTGTAGGTGTCGTCGGCGCCCACCACCACCAGGGCCGGGACCGTGACGCGGGGCAGCAGTTCCCGGTGGTCGGAGCGGGCGGCGCGGGCGCGCAGGGCGGCCGCGGCGGCCTCGGGGCGGGTGGCCGTCATCATGCCGTGGACGTGCGCCTTGACGTCGTCCGGGGCGTACGGCGCGACCATCTTCTCCAGCACCTCGTCGGCGTACCCGGCCATGCCCTCGCGCAGCAGCCGGTCCGCCATGGCGTGCAGGACCGTCACGCCCTCGGGGGTCTCCGCGGCCGGGAAGGTGTCGGCGAGGACCAGGCCGCGGATCCGCTCGGGGAAGAGCCGGTAGCAGTCCATGACGATCTGGCCGCCCATGGACAGGCCCGCCAGCACACAGGCCGGCACGTCCTGTTCGTCCAGCAGGGCCTCGATGTCCCGGGCGAAGTCCTCGAAGTGCTCCACGGGCGGCCCGTCCGGCGAGGCGCCGTACCCGCGCAGGTCCGGGGCGAGGACGCGGCGGGAGGCGGAGAAGGCCTCGATCTGCGGGCGCCACATCGTGTGGTCGAAGGGATGGCCGTGCACCAGGACCAGGGGGATCGCCGTCATGCCGCCGACCCTAGGCAGCCCCCCTTCCTCGGTGCAATAAAATCTTTGCCTTCGGTGCAATCACAGGGGGTTCGGGTGCACGACTACCGGCGTATCGCCGACCGCATAGCCGCCGACATCACGGCCGGCCGGCTCCGCCCCGGCGAACGGCTGCCGCCGCAGCGGAAGTTCGCCCGCCGGCACGGGATCGCCGCGTCGACGGCGGAGCGGGCGTACGGCGAACTCGTCCGGCGGGGCCTGGTCGTCGGGGAGGTGGGGCGCGGCACCTTCGTGCGGGCCGGGGTGCCGGCGCGGCCCGGCAAGGGGCTCATCGAGGACGCGGGGGCGCCGGTCAACCTGGAGCTCAACTACCCGTCCGCACCGGGCCAGTCCGAGCTGCTCGCCGGCACCCTCGCGCCCCTGCTGCGCCCCGACCTGCTGACCGAGGCACTGCGTCCGGCCGCCGCCGACGGCACCCCGGCCGCCCGCGAGGCCGCGGCCGGTCTGCTGGCCACCCCGGGCTGGCGCCCGGACCCGGACCGGATCCTGTTCACCGGCAACGCCCGCCAGGCCGTGGCCGCCGCCCTCGCCTCGCTGGCGCGGCCCGGCGGCCGGGTCGGCGTGGAGGAGCTGACCTACCCCGTGGTCAAGGAGATCGCGGCCCGCCTCGGCATCACCCTGGTCCCGCTCGCCACCGACGCGGACGGCCTGCTCCCGGACGCGGTCGCCGCCGCCCACCGCGCGGCCCCCCTGTCGGCCCTCTACGTCCAGCCGACCCTGCACAATCCGACCTCGGTGACCATGAGCGCCGAACGCAGACGCCAACTCGCCCGCACGGTCACCGACTTGGACCTGCCCGTGGTCGAGGACCGCATCTGGTCGTTCCTCGCGGAGGCCGACGACCCGCTCGCGGCCCTCGCCCCCGCGCTCACCCACGTCGTCGACGGCCTCTCCAAGCGGGTCGCGCCCGGACTCACCGTCGGCTTCCTCGTCGTACCGCGCCCGCGCACGGAGGCGGTGGCCGACGCCGTCCGCTCCGGCGGCTGGAGCGCGGGGCGGTTCGCGCTGGAGGCGGGGACGGGCTGGATCGCGGACGGGACCGTGGCGCGGCTGGTCGCGGCGAAGCGGGCCGACGCGGCACACCGGCAGCGGCTGCTGGCCGAGTGCCTGCACGGGTTCGCCGTACGGTCGGATCCCCGCGCGTACTACGGCTGGTGGCAACTCCCCGCCCCCTGGCGGGCGGAGACCTTCACCGCCGCCGCCGCGGCCCTCGGCATCGCTCTCACACCCGGCCCGTCCTTCGCCGTCGGGCCCCACCGCACCCCGGACGCGGTCAGGCTCGGGCTCGCGTCGGCTCCGGTGCCGGATCTGGAACGGGCGCTGCGGGCCCTCGCCGGGCTCGCGGCGAGCCGTAGCGACCGGTGAGCCAGCAGGTCACGGCCACCGCCAGACCGACGGCCACCAGCAGCCAGGACACCGTGCGCAAGGTGGCCGTCAGCGCGTCGTAGACGGCGCCCGCGGCCGGGCGGTGCACCGGGTCCGGCAGGTCGGTGAGGGTGAAGTGGCGGCCCACGGCCACCGCGAGACCGAGGAGCGCGCCGCCGAGGGCGGTGCCGAGGGCGGTCGCGGTGAGGGCGCGGCGGCGGCAGGCCGCGACCGCGATCCCGGCGACGGCGAGGACGGCGGCCGTGACGGGCAGCCAGAAACCGGCGACTTCGAGCACGTCGTAGCCCTTCCTGAGGCGGTCGAGTTCGGCGGCCGGGAGCACGTCGATCCTGGTGCGGGGCAGGTCCAACGGCGCGTGCCCGTGGGCCAGTCGGTGCTCCACCTCGGCCAGGTCGACGGTCACCGTGCGCCGGCTGTCGTCGTGCAGCGCGCTCAACACGGCGTCGTGCACGGCCCGGTTGCCCGCGTCCCACGCGGCGGGGAAGGCCGGGGTGCGGGCGAAGTCGTGCACGAAGGGCCGCAGCGGCGCGTCGACCTCGTCCTCCATCGCGTCCCGTACGGCGGGGTCGGCGGCGAGCGGTGCCATCGCGGTGACGTACCGGCCCGGATCGGCGAGGCCGTACGCCGCCCAGGCCGCCAGCGCGCCGAAGGGCACCAGCAGACAGGCCACGGCGATCAGGGCGGCCGACAGGGCGCCACGGACACGGGAGGTCACCCCTCAAGGCAAGGCCGCCGAAGACGCCCGCGCGAGCCGTGGAGCTGCGGATTAGGCCTTCCGGTGGAGGGTTCACCCGAACGGGTGTCTCATGGATCAAGGGGGAACCGGGGAGAAGGAGGCCGATCCATGCGCACCACTACGGCCCTGCGGACCCTGGCCGTGGCCCTGCTCACCGGCGGAACGCTCGCCGTCCCGGCGGCGGGCACGTTCGCGGCGGCAGCCCCGCCCACCCACGCCGAAGGCCACGGTGGCGGCGGTCCGGTCTGGGGCACCATCGTCTCCCGCACCGCGCTCAACGTGCGGGACGCGCCCACCACCCACTCCGCGGTCGTCGACCGGCTCGCACCGGGCAGTCAGGACCGCATCGAGTGCATGGTCCGCGGACAGAGCGTCAACGGCAACCCGTACTGGTACTGGTTCACCGGTGCCGAGGGCTGGGTCAGCGCCGCGTTCGTCGACACCGCCGGACGGCATGTGCCGACCTGCGCGGACCCGTGTCCGCAATGGAAGAACGACACCTGGAACAACGCCGACTGGAACGATCCGGACTGGAGCTCCGGTTCCGACTCCTGGGCGGCCTCGGGCTCCGTGACCTTCGACTTCTCGGGCTCCTGGACGTGGACCGTGACCGGGTCCACGGGTTGAGGGAAACGGGATGAGGGAAAGGGCGGGCCCCGGCCGGGAAACCGGCCGGGGCCCGCCGCCGTCCCGGACCGTCAGCGGATCCGGTTCCCCTCGCCGTCCTCGTGCGTGTAGTAGCGGTAGAAGAACACCACGAAGATGCCCGCCGCGACCGCGAGCCCCAGGGCCACCGACCGCAGCACGCTCTCCCCGGTCTGGCTGTACAGGAACCCGACGGCCGCGCCGGCGAAGCCGGACTTGACGCCCGAGTGGAGCTCTCGCTTCAGCAGCGGGGCGAACGTCGCCACGGCGAGGCACAGCACGATGAACGCGAACGCCGTCACGAAGCCGAACAGGATGTTCCAGCCGGTGATGGGGCCGCCGTCCCTGCGGTTGGCCGCGGCCCAGTAGCCGTAGACCAGCCCCAGCACGACGGGGATGCCGTACCGGGCCGCGAGGTGGACCCGCGGGCTGAACACGTCGGGTGTCGTCCGGGCGAAGCCGCCCCTGGGTGCCGCATGAGCCATGGGAGCACTCCTCTCTCTCCACCCCCCGATACGCCCCCGCCTACCAGAGCACACCTGGACAGGGGCCCTGGCAAGTCGAATGGCGGCCCGTCCTCCCCCGTGTTTCGCCGGCCCCATGAGCGGTGTCGGCCGGGGGCAGACGCTCCGCGTCCGCGGGGGCCGCAGCATCGCCTGGTTGCCGCCCCTGGTGCTGCTCGTCGCGATCACCGTGATCGACTTCCGCACCGGCGCCGAGTTCCGGATGATCTCCTGGGTCGTGCTGGTCCCGGGCATCGCGGCGGCGATCTGCTCCGTAGCGGGAACCGCGGCCTTCTCCGTACTCGCCCTCGTCACCTACGTCGTCGCCGACGGCTCCTGGCCGGACCGCTACCGGTCCGGACTGCCCGACTTCGGAGCAGCGGGGGCGGGGCGGGAGTGGCGGGCCGGTGGGGGGGCCAGGAGCGGAGGCGGCGCGGGGGCCACGTGCCGGTGGGCGGGGTGGAGGAGTGGGGGCGGGGCGGGAGTGGCGAGTCGGTGCGGGGAGCGGAGCAGCGGGGGCGGGGCGGGAGGGATGCGTCGGTGTGCAGGGGCGACGAGCGGGCAGGAAAGGGACGTTTGCCGTCCTGAGAACTCCCCTTCGCAGCCGCAGCGGTTACCGTGCTGCCGTAAGTGATCGACGGGGGATGGGGAGGGACCGATGCCCGGGACCGTGCTGCTGCTCGCCGCCTCACCGGTGGGCAAGAGCTGTCTGGTGGACGCGGCGTCCGTGCTTCCCGTCCTCGCGGCCGTGCCGCCCGCCGTGCTCGCCGGCACCGACACCGCCACCGTCGTCGAACTCGCCGACCCCCTGGAACCGCAGGCCGTCCTGACCCGCCTGCGGGCCGTCGCGGCCACCCCGGGCCCGCTCACCGTGTTCGTCGCCGGCCAACTCGCCCTGGACCGGTGCCAGCACCTGCCCCACCTCGCGCTGGCCCGCACCACCCCCGCCACCGTCCGCTACACCGCGCTGCCCTGGCAGTGGATCCGCGAGGAGTTCCGGCTGCGGTCGCCGGGTTCGACGACGCTCTTCCTCGACCTGCACGCCGACGCCGAGGCGTGGGGCTGGCTGCGGACGCACGCGCTGGACTCCGGGCGCAACAACGCGGTCTTCGGGCGGATCGCGCCCCCGCCGTCCCGCCGCCGGGTCGCGGGACCGTCGTACATGAAGACGATCGCGACGATCCTGCGCAGCGGGTGGCGTCCGCCGGTCGAGCAGTTGCATCAGCAGGCGTTCACCAGGCTGGGCCCCGAGGCGTACGGGGACGTGGTGCTGACCGTGCCGCCCGCTCCGGTGGCCGTACCCGGGGGCTTCGCCCCCAGACCCCCGTACCGGCCCGAACGGCCTCGTCCGCACACACCGGCCGGGCCGGTGGTCGCGGACCAGGCCCCTCAAGCACCGGCCGCGAGTCCTCCCCAGCCGCAGGACCCGCACGTCCAGGTCACCGCCGCCGTGCAGGCCGGCCGGCACCAGGACGCCGACGCGCTCGCCCTGACGCACGAGCAGGCCGCCACCCGCAGCCACGGACCCGGCTCCGAGCAGGCCCTGCACTGGTCCGAGGTCCGCGCGGACCTCGCCATGTTCGCCAGGGACTCGGCGCGCAGCTGCCGGATCTGGCTCACGGTCGCAGAGACCCGGCTGGCCGCCGGGCAGGCGCCGGACTCGCCGGCCGTGGAGAAGGCGGTCGACCGGGCCCACCACCAGTGGGGCCAGGTCCGCGACAAGGCCCGCGCCCAGGAACTCGGCGTCCTGCTGGCCCAGTTGCGCGCCCGCGTCCCGGGCCGCCGTCCGGGAGCACTGGAGAACGTGCAGAAGCAGCTGCGAGAGTTGCAGGCCACGCCCTTCTAGTCGCAGCCTCCTGGTCGCAACCGGTCGCAACCTTGCAGTCACAGCCTTCTAGGCCAGGTACGCCAGCGCCCCGGACACCAGCGTCCGCACCCCCGGCGCGACCACGGACAGGTCGGGTGCGAAGTGCGGGCTGTGGTTGCTCGGGACCGCGTCGAACTTCTCCATCAGGTCCTCGCCGGGTGCCGCGTCCCACACCGCGGCCGGGGTGGAGGTCACGAACCAGTAGGAGTACGGGAGTTCGCCGAGCGCGAGCAGGGAGAAGTCCTCGCTGCCCATCGCCGGGCCGGGGTCGAAGACGGTGCCGGAGCCGAAGACCTCGCGGTGCACGGCGGCGATCCGGTGGTCGGTCTCCGGGTCGTTGACCGTGACCGGGAACGAGCCGCCGAGGGTCACCTCCGGCTCGCGCGGGCAGCCCGCCGCATGGCACTCGCCCTCGGCGATCCGGCGGATCGCGGCGAGCATCCGGTCCCGGACCGCCTCCGACTGGGTGCGCAGGTTGAGGGAGATGCGGGCCGTCGTGGGGATGATGTTCGGGGCCGTGCCCGCCTCGATCCGGCCGACGGTCAGGACGGCGGGCTCGCGCGGCTTGACCTCCCGGCTGACGACCGTCTGGAGCCGCGTGACGATGTAGGCGGCCGTGACCACCGGGTCGACGGTCGTCTCGGGGCGCGAGCCGTGACCGCCGCGGCCGTGCACCACGATCTCCACGTCCGTGGTCGCCGACATGATCAGGCCGGGCACGTGCGGGTAGAGCCCGGCCGGGCCCGGCGCCGCATGCTGGCCCAGCAGCACGTCAGGGCGCGGGACCCGGTCGTAGAGCCCGTCGGCGACCATCGCGGCCGCCCCGCCGCCGGTCTCCTCGGCGGGCTGCCCGACCAGCACCAGCGTCCCGGACCAGGCGTCCCGCCCGTCCGCGAGCGCCTTCGCCGCCCCCGCGAGCCAGGTCACGTGCAGGTCGTGCCCGCAGGCGTGCATCACCCCGGCCGTCTCGGAGGCGTACGGCAGCCCGGTGCGCTCCTCGACCGGCAGCGCGTCCATGTCGGCGCGCAGCAGCACGGTCGGCCCGTCACCGTTGCGCAGCACCCCCGCGACCCCGGTGCCGCCGAGACCCTGGACCGTCTCGAACCCGGCCGTCTCAAGCCGCTCGGTGAGCCGGGAAGCCGTGCGGTGCTCCCGGAACGACAGCTCGGGGTGCCGGTGCAGATCCCGGTAGAACTCCTCCAGACCGGGGAGCGGGAGATCGGCGGTGAGTTCCAGGGCGGCGCGGGCAGCGGGGGACGTCATGCGGGCAGCGTAGGCGGGGGCGGTGGCGTCGGTACGGCTCGGGTCGGGGGCCGCCGGACCTTGCTGGTCCTGGGCGTGGCGGCGGCTCGCGCCGGGAGGCCGCAGGGTCCTGCCGGTCCGGAGGCTCACCGGCACGGTCCGGAGGCGTCACTGGCACGGCTCGGGTAGGGACGCCGCCGGACCCGGCTGGTCCGGGCCTGGCGGCGGCCTTGGCCGTGGGCCGGCAGCACGGCGGGCCGGCGCCGGACGCATCGCTGAGACGGCCCTTCGGGTTGCCGAGCCGCACGCCGTGCGCCGACGCAGCGCCGACGCCGTGCGCCACCGACTCGTGCACCAGCGCCTCGTGTACCAGCGACGGGCGCGCTACCGACGCGCGCGCCGCCCACCCCGGCGCCAGCGACCCGAGTACCGCCGACCCGTGTGCCGCCCAGCCCTCTGCGCCGCCGCCCGGAAGCTGCTCGCACTGCCCGAGATGCGCCGTGCCCCCCTCCACGCGAGTAGCTCGCACCTGCCCCTCCAGCGCGCACGGTCCGGACGCGGCGTACTGGAGGACCGGCCGACGTCACTTGGTGGAACCTTTGCTTCGAGGTGTCCGTTGACGGGGTGAGATCACTCAACGAGTACCGAGGTGACGTCAATGGCACTGTTCGACCGGCTCAAGGACCAGGCCAAGAACCTCCAGCAGCAGGCCCAGGGGCGCGGCACGACGACCGGTGGGCAAGGGCACGGCGGCTCGCGCGGCGGTTCGCGGGCCCAGCTCGTCGGTGTGCTGAAGACCCAGCTCGGCTCCCTGAAGACCGAGTTGAAGAGCGGCGCGTACCGGGACGCCAGCATGGCGATGTGCGCGCTGGTCGCCGCCGCCGACGGGCAGGTGGACGCGTCCGAGATGCAGCAGATGGAGTCCCTGATCCTCGGCAACGAGGTGTTGCAGAACTTCCCGCCGGAGCAGCTGCGCCAGCGCTTCCACAAGCACGTGGACCAGCTGACCCGGAACTTCCCGCAGGGCAAGGCGGAGGCGCTGCAGGAGATCGCCAAGGCCGCCAAGAAGCCCACCGAGGCGCGCGCGGTGATCCAGACCGGCATCGTCATCGCCGGCGCGGACGGCCACTTCTCCCAGGCCGAGCAGGCGATCCTCAGGGAGGCCTGCGCGACCCTGGGCCTCCAGCCGGCGGAATTCCAGCTCTGACCGTCCCGCCTGCCGTTCGAACAGCTCCTGCCGCCCCACCAGCCGACCGACGGCGGTGGGGCGGCACACGGAGAAGCGCGGTTTTCCGACCCGTGCGCCGGGCCGCAAACGAACTCGGTGCCTGGAAGCTCGACACCGGTGAACTGCCGCTCCACAGCCGCAAGGACATGATGCTCGGTCCGGAGACCGACGGGGAGTGACCGGGGTAGGGCCGGGTCAGTCCTGGGTGGGGTCGGTGATGTGCTGGACCTGGTTCGCCTGCTCGGCCGGCCGCTCCCCCGACGCCTTCGCCGGCCCCGTGTTCGCCGCCAGGACGAGCGTGGCCACGGCCACGACCGCGGCGGCGAAACCCCTGGTGTAGCGCGCGGTGGTGCTGGTGCGTTCGAGCACGGCGACCTCGCAGCGGTGACGGTGAGTGTCCATGACGGTGGGAGCGTATTAAGCACGGTTAATACGCCGTTTAACCTAGGGGCTGCGGGAGCCGAACGGCAAGAGGGGCTAGGGGAGTTGGCCATGTCGGAGCGGGACGACCCGGGTGTCATCGGGCGACGGGTGCAGCAGTTGCGGGTCGAACGCGGGCTCACCCAGAAACAGCTGGCCGAACCGGCCTACACCCCGGCCTACATCTCCACCCTGGAGTCCGGCCGGGTACGCCCCTCCGACGACGCCCTCAGGCACCTCGCCGACCGCCTCGGCGTCGGCTTCGACGAACTCGCGACCGGCCGCCCGGCCCACCTCGTCACCGACCTGCGCCTGCGCCTCACCGAGGCCCAGCGCACCCTGGCCACCGGCGAGGCCGAGGAGTCCGCCGAGCAGTACGCCCGCCTCCTCACCGAGGCCGACGCACTCGGCCTCACCGAAGTGCGGGCCGCCGCCCTGCTCGGGCTCGGGGAGTGCGCCGTCGAGACCGGCGAGCTCGGCGCCGCCCGCCAGTACTTCGAGCGCGCCGAGCAGGCCCTCGGCGACGACGTCCCCCTGCCCGCCCGGGTCCCGGCCCTGCGCGGCCGCGCCCTCTCCCACTACCTCGCCGGTGAACTCCGCTACTCCGTCTACCTGTTGGAGTCCACCCTCGACGAACTCAACCGCGGCGGCCTCCACGACCCCGATGCCCTGCTCCTCCTCTACGCGAGCGTCATCGGCCCCTACATGGACATGGGCGCCCACGCCCGCGCCGCCCAGGCCGCCGAACTCGCCCTCGCGCTCGCCCCGCGGTCCGGCGACCCCGCCCTCGTCGCCCGCATGCACCGGTCCGTCGCCCGCACCCTCCTCGCCGAGGGCCGTCTCGCCGAGGCCGACGCCTCCCTCGCCAAGGCCGCCGAGCTCTACCGGCAGCTCCAGCTCCGTACCGAACTCGCCAACTGCCACTGGATGCGCGGCTACGTCTACGCCCAGAACGGCGAACTGGAGCGCGCCGAGGACGAGTTGCGGCAGGCCCTCGCCATGCACTCCGCCAAGCGGGCCGCCCTCTACTCCAGCCAGGCCGCCGTCGAACTCGCCGACGTGCTGCACCGGCGCGGCAAGTCCGAGGAGGCCGCCGCCCTGCTGCACGACGTGCTCAGCGACCTCAGCCCCGAGCGCGGCGCCCTGCACTCCGCCGCCGCCCACCGCCTCCTCGGCATCATCGCCGAGGACGCCCGCGACACCGAGGCCGCCGAGGAGCACTACGTCCGCGCCCTGAGCCTGCTGGAGCGGGCCGGCGCCGCCGGCGACCTGGCCGACCTGTGCCGCCTCCTGGGCGACCTGCTCCGCCGTACGGGCCGTATCGAGGCGGCCCTCGACGCGTACCGCACCGGCCTCGGCCACCGCACGGCCCCCGGCACCACGACCCTCGGCCCGGCCCCGGCACAGCCCCCTCTCTGAGGCCCGGCGCCGTTACCAGGTCCGTGCCCGCACAGTCCCCTCTGTGGTGATTCCGGGGTTGTGCACAGGTGTGCCCGGTTAGCCTGCGCGGGACATCGGAGGGCGGGCGGGGCGACGGGCGGGGCTGGGCGACGTGGGCAACGAGAGGACCGTCGGCGACGGGCTGCGGCTCGTCGTGCTCGGCGTACGGGTGCTCGTGTACGTCCTGCTCGGCGGGGCCGCGCTCCTCGCCGTCGTCACCGTCGCCTCGGTCCTCGGCCCCACCCTCGCGCTCGACCTCTACACCCCGCCCGTCGCCGCCTGGTGGACCGTCTTCACGGCCGTCTCCGTCCAGGGCGTGCCCTTCCTCCTGCTCGGCACGGTCGTCTCCGCGGCGATCGGCGCCTTCGTCCCGGAGCGCGTCTTCACCCGGCTCCTCCCGCGCAACCAGGCCCTCGCGGTACCGATGGCCGGCGCGGCGGGGGTCGTCCTGCCCGGGTGCGAGTGCGCGTCCGTCCCGGTGGCCGGGAGCCTGATGCGGCGCGGGGTCGCCCCGGCGGCCGCGCTCGCCTTCCTCCTGTCCGCGCCCGCGATCAACCCCGTGGTGCTGGTCGCGACCTCCATCGCCTTCCCCGGGCAGCCCGCGATGGTCCTCGGCCGACTCGTCGCCTCCCTCACCACCGCCGTGGTGATGGGCTGGCTGTGGGCCCGGTTCGGCCGCGAGGAGTGGCTGCGACCGCCGAAACGATCAAGCAGTACGTCCGACCGCGGGCTGCGGGCCTTCGGCGCCGGCCTCCAGCACGACTTCCTGCACGCGGGCGGCTTCCTCGTCCTCGGCGCGGCGGCCGCGGCCACCTTCAACATCACCGTGCCGCGCTCCGTGCTCGACCTCTTCACCGGCTCTGCCTGGCTGTCGGTGCTGCTGTCGGCCGTCCTCGCGGTCGTGCTGTGCGTGTGCAGCGAGGCCGACGCGTTCGTGGCGGCGTCGCTCAGCGGCTTCCCGCCCACCGCGCGGCTGGCGTTCATGGTCGTGGGGCCGATGGTCGACCTCAAGCTGATCGCGCTCCAGGCGGGCACCTTCGGCCGGACCTTCGCCGTCCGCTTCTCCTCCGCCACCTGGGCGGTGGCCGTACTGAGCAGCGTGCTCGTGGGGTGGTGGCTGCTGTGAGGCGCTACGGCCCCTGTCTCCTGCTCGTCCTGGTCGGCGCGGCCGTCCTGCGGATCTCCCTCTTCGGCGAGCTGTACCTGCGGTACGTACAGGCGGGGCTGCGGCCGTACCTGGTGGTGTCCGGCGGGGCGCTGGTGCTGCTGGGGGTGGCGATGGCGGTCGTACGGCGGGCCGGGTGGGAGGTGGATCAGGAAGGGAACCTCAGCGACGGGCATGACGTGGAGCACGGTGACGGCCCCGGCCCGGATCACGGGCACAGTCATGGTGTCGCCGGACCCCGGGTCGCCTGGCTGCTCACTCTCCCCGCTCTCGCCCTGCTCCTCTTCCCGCCGCCCGCCCTCGGCTCCTACAGCGCCGAACGCGAGGCGGCGCAGCGGGCCGCGCAGGGCGTCGGGACCTTTCCGGCCCTGCCCGCAGGGAACCCGGTCGAGCTCACGCTCGGGGAGTTCAGCTCGCGGGCCGTCTACGACAGCGGGCGCTCCCTGAGGGGCCGTACGGTCCGCATGACCGGGTTCGTGACCCACGGCGACGACGGCACCTGGTACCTCACCCGGCTGTTCGTCACCTGCTGCGCCGCCGACGCCACCACCAGCAAGGTCGAGGTGCGCGGCGCCGCGGACGGGGCGCCACCGGTCGACACCTGGGTCACCGTCACCGGCACCTGGCACCCCAAGGGACGACTCGGCACCGACAGCGCGTGGCCGCCGGTCGTGGACGCGAGCGCGGTCGAGCGGGTGGCGCAGCCGGCGGACCCGTACGAGAAGCGCTGAACCCGGGCGGCCGACACCTCGGTGCCGGCCGCCCGGGTGAGGACGCGCGGCTCCCCTCGCGCGGTCCTCCTCGGAGGCCCCCGGCCCGCGCGGGACGGCGGGAGACGCCCCGGTCGGCATCGCGGAACACGGGGACGGAAGCCTGGCGCCGGTCAGGGCGGCGGTGGGGTGCGGACGGGGCAGGGGGACGGGCGGGGAGGCATGCGGGGACACGGGCTGGGACATGGGCGGCTCCGGCACAGTTCGACGCTGTGCGGCCGCTCCCTGACCGTCACCGTCGACCGTAATGAACCGATGTGCGGTCTGTGAAGAGCGCAGGGCGGTAACCAGCGGCCCGGACCCCGGACCACGGACCACGGAGGACGAGGGCGTGGACCCCGTACGACCTCTGCCGCCGCCTGACTCGCCGCTGGGCGGCCTCGGTGGCGCGGCGTTTGGTCCCGGGGCCCAGGGGTAGCCGGGCGGTGCTTCTGGGCGGGCCCGTCATGAGTCGTGACACCCGCTCCGGGAGCCATGGCGGATAAGGGCCGCGCTGATCGAAGGAGGCGGTGGCCGTGCGGCCGAAGGACGACCGCGGCGACGCCCCCGGCGACGACCCCGGTCCGTTCCCCGGAGCGGGCGGCGGCCCCGATCCGTTCGCCGTACCGGGCGATGGCTCGGGTCTGTCCGCCGGACCGGACGACGGCTCCGGCTCGCATGACGGGTCCGGCGACGACCTGCGGCTGTCGGGCCAGAACGCCGACCGGGAACGGGAGAAGGACCGGGCGCGGGCGTCCGACCTGATCGCGGACGGGGTCCGGGGCGCGGACGCCAGGGAGATCCCGGGCCGGCTCTGCGAGGTCGCCGTACGTCTGCTGCCCGTGGTGGGCGCGAGCGTCTCCCTGCGCAGCGACGGCATGCCCGTCCAGCTGAGCGCCAGCAGCGCCCAGGCCGCCCGGCTCTCGGAGATCCAGGCCACCCTCGGCGACGGCCCCTGTGTGTACGCCGCGACGATCGGCGCCCCCGTGCTCGCCGACGACCTGACCAACGGCCGGGACGCCCGGCGCTGGCCGGTCTTCGCCCAGGAGGCGACGGCCGCCGGGGTACGGGCCGTCTACTCGATGCCGCTCGGCAACGACGCCGTGTGCGTGGGCACCCTCGACCTGTACCGGGACACGCCCGGCGCCCTCGCCACCGGTGACCTGCGCACCGCGCAACTTGTGGCCGGTGTCATGACGGTGGCCCTGATGGCCCTGCCCCAGGGGGAGGGGAATGGCCCCGACGGGGACGAGCCCTGGCTGAGCGGTTTGGCCACCGACTACGACGAGGTCTACCAGGCGGTCGGCATGATCATGGTGCAGCTCGACGTCGGCGCCGACGAGGCGCTGGCCCGGCTCCGCGCCCACGCCTTCGCGCAGAACCGCACCGCCGTCGAGGTGGCGCGCGACGTGGTCCGGCACAGGAAGAGGTTCGAGCGTGACTGACAAGTCCGGGGCACGACGACCGGCGCGTCGGCGCCGTGCCGACGTGAGGAGGCCTGGATGAACCGGGAACTGCGCCTCACCCGCGCCTTCGTGGACCTCGCGGACACCCTGCCGGCGAGCTTCGACCCGCTCGACCTGTTCGCCCGGCTCGGCGGGCACTGCACCGAGCTGCTGGCCGTCGACGCCGTGGGCGTGGTGATGGCCGCCTCACGGGGCGCGCTGCGCAACATGGTCGCCTCCGACGACGACCTCCTCCTGCTCGACCTGTTCCAGGTGCAGCAGGAGGAGAGGCCGTCCGTCGACTGCTTCCGCACCGGCGAGGTCGTCGCCGCGGACGATCTGCGGGAGGGGGCCCGCTGGCCCCGCTACACGGCGCAGGCGCTGGAGGCCGGCTATGTCTCGGTGCATGTGCTGCCGCTGCGGCTGGAGGGCCGGCCGATCGGCGCGGTGTCCCTCCTCAAGCGGGAGGCCGACGCCCTGCCGACCGAGGACCTCGCCGTCGCCCAGGGCATGAGCGACGTGGCCGCGCTGACCCTGACCCACTGGCCGACCGAGGCCCGCCGCCCGCACGACCTGCTCACCTCGCTCCAGGCCGCGGTCTCCGCGAAGGCGAGCGTGGAGCTGGCCAAGGGGCTGCTCGCGGAGTACGCGGGCATCTCCTTCAGCGAGGCCCTGGAACTGCTGCGCCGGCACGCGGAGCAGCAAGGCCGCTCCCTGACGGCCGTGGCGAGGGCCCTGGCCGAGGGCAGCCTGGCGCCGGATGACGTGGTGACGAGGCAGCCGCGCCTGTCCTGACCGCCGCGGGGGCGGCCTACGGGGGCCGGTGGCTCACGGGTTCCGGCCGCTCCGTACGGCTTCCGGTGTCTCACTGGTCTGGGTCGCTTGATACGGGTCGCTTGATACGGCTTCCGGTGCCTCACTGGCTCCGGCCGCTCACACCTGCACCCGCCCCTGCTTCCTGATCTCCGTCAGCCGCTGCGCGCCCAGCTGTACGGCCGTCTGCGTGGCGTCCGTGAGGACGTCCCCGAAGCCGCCGTTGGTCACGCTGATCGCGTCCTCCCCGACCCGGACCGCGGCCACGTCCAGCCGGAGCGTCACCGGTTCACCGTCCGGGGACTCGCCGGTCAGCAGGACGCGCAGCCCCTGCCGGGCGCTCCCCGTCTCCGGCACCTCCGCGTCCGACACCTGGACGCCGAAGACGGCACCCGTGACCGTGGTGGCGGCGAACTGGCCGCACTTCCGCGGAAGCCCCTTCATCCAGCCCAGGGTCTTGTCGATCTCGGCCGGCCGCCCGGTGAGCACCTGGTACCTCAGCTGCGCCCCGTTCCACTCGTCGTCCAGCCCGATGACCGCGCGCTGCTGGGCGTCGGGCCCGAACAGCTCGTCCGCGTACAGGGCGTCGAGCAACCGCTGGCAGCCCGGTCTGTCCGCCTTCGCCTTCAGTACCCCGTCGTGCCAGGTGGCGGTGCCCTGGGTGGGGGCCCAGGGCTCACCGAGGTCCGCGTCCGTGACGAGTGCGGCCTGGGCCATCTCCTCGGTGAGGGCGGAGGAGGCGGCGGACGCCTTCGGGGACGCCGGGGCCGCGCTGGTGGGCCGGGTGATCGGGGGCTTGGGAGCGGTGGGCGGGGTGGACAGCGCGGAACACGCGGTGGCGCCGAGCAGCACGGCGAGAGCGAACGCGGCGGCGGGGACACGGGACGGGGTCATGCCTCCAAGTGATCACCGGGTTCAGGGAGGTCACCAGCGGTCCGGGCCGTACGGGTTAAGGAACCGCCCGCTCCACGCCACGGGTCACTCCCGCTCCCCCTCCCGCTCGACGAGCTCCACGGCCAGGTCGCGGGCGTACTCGATCGGAGCCGGGAAGACGCGCAGGCCGTGGGCGACCATGGCGCCCTCGTGGAGCAGCATGAGCGCGCGGGCCTGTGCGGGGGCGAGGTCGGTGAAGAGCCGGAGCATCCACTGCTTCTGGCCGGTGATGACCGCGTACGCCGGATGCGTGGGGTCGCTGATCTCGGCATGGGCGTTGACCATGCCGCACCCCTTGGGGCTGTTGTCGTCCATCCACGCCCGGGAGGCGTCGAAGACGAGGCGGACCCGCTCCGCGGCCCCCACCCCCTCCAACCGCTGAAGTCGCTCTAGGAGATACGCCCGCCAGCGCTCGTCCCGGTCCGCGAGGTACTCGACGACGATCTGCTCCTTGGAGCCGAACCGGTCGTAGAGCGTCTTCTTCGTCACCCCGGCCTCGGCGGCGATCAGGTCGACGCCGACCGCGTGGATGCCGCGCTCGTAGAACAGCCGGGACGCGGCGGCGAGGGCGCGCCGCGCGCCGGGGGTCATGACGATGCGCCGGACCTGCGAAGTTTCCTCTCCCACGGCCTCAACTATACCGATCTGTATAGTGGTGGAGGCAAGGACGTATACAGATCTGTCTAGTCACGGGTGGTGACTCCCATGAACGTCCTGCTCTCCGCGGCCTTCGTCCTGTGCTGGAGCTCGGGATTCGTGGGCGCCAAGCTGGGCACGGAGGACGCCGGCGCGACGACCCTCCTGATGTGGCGCTTCCTGCCCCTGGCGGCGGTCCTGGCCGGGGCGGCCGTACACCGGCGGGGCCGGTCGGCGTGGCGCTCCCTGACCCCTGGGGACCTCACCCGCCAGGCGGTGATCGGCCTGCTCTCCCAGAGCGGCTACCTGCTCACCGTCTACTACGCCATCCAGCTGGGCGTCTCCAGCGGTACGACGGCCCTGATCGACGGCACCCAGCCCCTGGTCGCGGGAGCACTGGCCGGCCCGTTGCTGAGGGAGTACGTCTCCCCGCGCCAGTGGTTGGGCCTGTGCCTGGGCCTGGCGGGAGTCGCCCTGGTCACGACGGCGGACGCGGCCGCGACGCGGGGCGTGGCCTGGTGGACGTACGTGGTCCCGTTCGCAGGGATGCTCTCGTTGGTCGCAGCGACCTTCCTGGACCGCCGCTCCCGCATCCAGGTGACCCCGGCCGTCTCGATGACGGTCCACTGCACGACGAGCGCGCTGGTCTTCACGGCGATGGCCTTCATGACCGGCACCGCGACCCCACCGGTGTCGGCCTCCTTCTGGCTCGCCACGCTGTGGCTGATCACCCTCTCCACGTTCGGCGGCTACGGCCTCTACTGGCTCGTCCTCCAACGCTCCGGAGTCACCGAGGTCAACACCCTGATGTTCCTGATGGCCCCGGTGACGGCGGTCTGGGGAGCGGCGATGTTCGACGAGCCCTTCACGACGCAGACGGCACTGGGCTTGGGAGTCGCCTTGGTTGCGGCGGGGCTGGTGCGCGGCGCGAGTTCCCGTACGCCGAACGCCCCCAAGGACCAGACCGAAGCCACCCACTCCCGCTGAGGTCGGTCGAGCCGAACGTCACGTGTGCGGAGCCGCCCGCCACGTTGCTCTCTGTCCGTTGTACGGAGAGTGCGTCCTCAGAGATGGATACACCCAAGGGGGCACGGCTCGGGTTGGACAGTCAGGACCGGAGCTCCGACAGTTCTGGGTTGGCCGCGAGTCTGGGGTACTCCACGCTGAGCTGCGTCAGCACGTCTTCTCGGAGGGTCAGCCAGGCGTTCTTGAGATCGATGCGTTCGCAGACAGCCTGTGCTGGTGCATAGGTGCATAAGACCCGTACCTTCTCGCCTTCCGGGAAGAAGCTGATCAGCTCGGCGTTCTCCGTGAAGCCGATCGTCGTCCGTTCGCCCCGCTCCAGATGTTCGAGTGCACCCTTCATCGACCACAGGAAGTCGAAGACGGGCGTCCACGACCACGGTGGGGTCAGGTCGCTCTCGCCGATCGTGAACGTAAGGTCCGACAAGAAGTAGTACCAGCGCAGGTCAGCACGGCTGACGACGGCGAGGTCCACTTCTTCGCGGTTCTCCTGGCCTTGGTCCACGTAGGGGCCGGTCCGGCGGTATTCCATCCTGATCATTTGTCCCCTGTCATCGGTAGCGCGTAGCGCGATGCGACTGCCCATCATTCGCGACGGGTCGGCGGAGTCTCAGTGGTGGAGTTGTTTCCAGAAGTGGCTCCATGACGTACGAAGTTGATGCGGCTCGCCTTCGGGGTGGGATGTGACGATCGAGACGGTCGACAACCCGGGGTGGTTCGTCAAGATCAGCCTTGGGGAGACGGAGTTGGCCGACCGGGAGCATCCCCGTCTGCGGGTTGCTCGGGACGAGGACGACTGGGGCATGGCGTGGACGTCTGAGCAGACGTTTCACCTCACCTGCGGGCCCGGCAATCTGGCCGAGGCGCTCTCGCTGTTCCGGACCTGGGCGACCGAGGCCGTCGCGGAAGAGAGTTGATCGAAGTTCCGCACGCCGCGAGCGTGTGTCTGCCGTTCCGGCGGACGACGTCATTTCCAGTCCGGGTCCAGGTCGAGTTCCGCCCACACCGTCTTCCCGACCGTCAGCCTCTCCACCGCCCAACGCCCCGCCAGCACCCGCACGATGAGCAGCCCCCGGCCGAACTGGTCGTCAGCGTCGGGGAGTCGGGGACCGGGGAGGCGCTCACCCCTCGGGTCCGTTACCGCGATCCGGAGTGCCGTGGGGGTGAGAGACGTCTCGACTCGGAACAGGCGGTCCCGTAGGCAGCCGTGCAGCAGGGCGTTCGTGCACAACTCGCTCGCCACCAGCGCCGCGTCGCCGGCCAGGCCCGGATGGCCCCAGTCCACGGCGAGTTCGGCGACGTGTCTGCGGGCGAGGGGGATGCTGCGGGGGTACGGGGTGTAACTGACCTCGTCGTGGCGGTCGTAGGGCTTGGGCGGGCCCGGAGGGCAGGAGTCGGTCACGGGAGCGCATCTCCTTGTGCGAGGTCGACGACGGGTGGGGTGGCTCCGCCGTGCGGGCAGCACGGTGCACTTCCGCCAACCAGTGTCGCTGAGTGGCCTGTTGAGTACCGACGGTAGTGATGTTCGATCCTGACGTGCAAGCAGTCTCAGGGAAATATGTCTCCGTATGAGCTTGCGAGGCGGCTTCGGTGAGTCGCACACTGGCCGCGATCAGGAGGTGACCCACGTGTCTGCAAGCCAGTTCGCTCGCGGCAACCGCGTATCGACCGTCCTCGCGCGCAAGTTGGGCGGTGAACTGCTGCGGCTGCGGGACGTGGTCGGGCTGACCCAGCCGCAGGCTGCGGAGGCGTTGTCGGCGACCGCTGCCAAGGTGGCCAAGATGGAGCGCGGTTGGGTGCCGTTCCGCGATCCCGACATCAGGATCCTGTGCGAGCTGTACGGCGTCGCCGACGCGAAGGCCGTGCAGCGGTTGCTGGACCTGGCCAGGACCGACCGGGAGCGCCGCAAGGCCAAGGGGTGGTGGAACCAGTACCCCGAGCTGAAGTCACTCGTGGAGTACGTGGCGTTGGAAGACATCGCGACCGGTGTCCGGACGTGGCAAGGAGCCTTCGTCCCGGGCCTCCTCCAGACGCCGGACTACGCCAGGGCGCTGGCGATCGGCAACGCCGACTGGGACGAACCGGGTGAGATCGAGCGCTTCGTGGAGGCCAAGGTCGCGCGGCAGGCGAGACTGGCGGACAGCCGCCCGCTCGACCTGTGGGCCGTGGTCGGCGAAGGAGCACTGCGCCAGCTGGTCGGCGGCCGTGACGTCATGCGTGTCCAACTGGAGCGGCTGGTCGAGGCCTCCCGGCTCCCCAACGTCAAGCTTCAGGTGGTCCCGTTCCTCGCCGGTTCGCACCCCGGCATGACCAGTGCCTTCAGCGTCGTCTCCTTCGCGGAGCCGGGCGCGATGGACGTGGTCTACATGGACACGACCTCGTCTACGCTGTGGCTGGAGAGCGAGGCGGACGCCGCCCGTCACAACGTCAAGTTCGAGCGGATCGCAAGGAACGGACTCGCTCTTCGCGATTCCGTCGAGCTGATCGAACGTATCCGCAAGGAGCTGTGAGCCGTGCCGCACTTCGAGTTCGCCAAGTCCAGCCACAGCAGCGGGAACGGCGAGTGCGTCGAAGTCGCCCGCAACATACCCACCGCCGTGGCCGTCCGTGACACCAAGCACCTGGACGGTCCGGTGCTCCTGGTCACCCCCGGCGCATGGTCCCCCTTCCTGGGCTCCCTGCGGGGTGACCGGCCCGAATAGTCTGCCGGGCCCGGATCAAGGCGAGTCCTCGATACTTCAGTCCTGGCGCCGCGTCGCAGTCAGGTGAGGTGAGTACCACGGACGTTCTCTGCCCTTATGCCCACCGCTACGACCTGAGGCGCCACAGGCCCCTGACCCGGATCGACATCGACGAGGACGCCCTGGAACGCGTCATGACCCTGGCCGGGGTCATGACCGAGGACGAGGCGGTCAACCTCGCCCTGAGCTTCTACGTCGAGCAGCAGGAGCGGGCCGCGCGCATCAGTCGGAACCATGAGCGGGCGTATGAGTGGGGCGCAGTCGGGGACGCCGAGCGCCTGCACCAGGCGGAGAAGGCCGACCGATGAGCTACCTGCTCGACACGTCCGGTGTGCCGAGTTCCTCCAGACCTCGTCAGGACACCTGCTTCAGCAACCCCCGTACCGCCTCGTCCACCACCCGGTACCGCACCACCCGTCCCTCCTTCTCGCCCGCCACCACCCCCGCCGCCCGCAGCAGGCGGAGGGCCTGGGAGACGGCGGGGTCGTTCATGCCCGTTGCGATCGCGAGGTCGGAGACCGCGAGGGGGCCGGTGCGGTGCAGGGCGAGGAGGAGGGAGAGGCGGTTGGGGTCGGCGAGGAGGGCGAAGCGGTCGGACCAGGTGCGGACGTCCCCCGGGTCGCCGATCGCGGCGATGGCGTCGCACACCCGGTGTCCGTCGATGCTGCGGCGGTCGGCTCGGTCGGCCGGGACGAGGTGCATGGGGGTCATCCTCGCAGGCCGCACTATGTGATCTTCCATACCTGCGCAGGTGCGCAGCTATGCAGGGGAGGCCGGCACGCCCTACGGTGGGCGGGCCGTGGTGCTCGGGAAGCCGGTGACGACCCCTCAAGGTCCAGACCGGCGCGGCCCTCGCCACTGTGATCGGGAAGTGTCCGTGCTGTCGAAGCCACTGGTCGTACGACTGGGAAGGCAGGCGCGGACACGCACGACCCGTAAGCCAGGAGACCGGCCACGGCACGTCAGGAACTGATCCACGAGGTGTTGGAGCTGACCGTATGACCGAGCCTGCCCTGTCCAAGGCCGCCGCCCCCGCCACCGGTGCCAGTACCGCCGGAGGCTTCCGCTGGCGGCGTGAGGACACCGTCAAGACCGTCGGACTGCTCGCGGCGATCGCCGCCCTGCACGTCGTCGCCTTCGGCATTCTCTTCCTGCTCGTCGTCCCCGCCCACTACGAGGTCGGCACCAAGGCCTTCGGCGTGGGACTCGGCATCACCGCCTACACCCTCGGCATGCGGCACGCCTTCGACGCCGACCACATCGCCGCGATCGACAACACCACCCGCAAGCTGATGGCCGACGGCAAGCGGCCGGTGTCGGTGGGGTTCTGGTTCGCCCTCGGACACTCCAGCGTCGTCGTCCTGCTCGCCGCGCTCATCGCGGGCGGCACCCAGCTCGCCGGCAAGGTCATGAACGAGGGCTCCAGCACCCACCAGGTGCTCGGGTTCCTCGGTACGACGATCTCCGGCACCTTCCTCTACCTCATCGCCGCCCTCAACCTGGTCGCCCTGGTGGGCATCCTGAAGGTCTTCCGGGCGATGCGGGCGGGGTCGTACGACGAGAAGGAGCTGGAGCAGCATCTCGACTCGCGCGGGTTCATGAACCGGATCCTCGGACGCCTCACCAAGTCCATCACCCGGCCGGGGCAGATGTTCCCGCTGGGGTTCCTCTTCGGGCTCGGCTTCGACACCGCCACCGAGGTCACGCTGATGGTGATGGCCGGGTCGGGAGCGGCGGCCGGGCTGCCCTGGTACGCCATCCTGTGCCTGCCGCTGCTCTTCGCCGCCGGGATGAGCCTGTTCGACACCCTCGACGGCACCTTCATGAACTTCGCCTACCAGTGGGCCTTCTCCAACCCGGTGCGCAAGGTGTTCTACAACCTCGCCATCACCGGGCTGTCCATCGCGGTCGCCTTCTTCATCGGCACGATCGAGCTGGTCGGCGTGCTGCACGACAAGTTCGACCTCACCGACGCCCTCACCACCTGGATCGCCGAGATCGATCTCGACAACGTCGGTTACGTCATCGTCGGACTGTTCGTGGTGGTGTGGGCGGCGGCGATCGCCTACTGGCGGCTGGCGAAGGTCGAGCAGCGGTGGGGCGTCAGCAGTTCCTGATGGACCAGATCGGGCTCCAGTTGTAGTTGTTGCTGCTGCCACCGGGGCCGACCGAGGTGACGGTGCCGCCGTCCTTGCCGTTGAAGTGCGCGGTCACGCCGCCGGTCTGGGAGTTGCGGTAGGAGCCGGTGCCGACCCAGTTGGAGAGGGTGTAGGTGTCGCAGTAGTAGAAGTAGTAGACGACGTAGTCGCCGCGCGTGGCGTCCCAGGTCGCGGTGCACAGGTTGCCGCTCTCGCAGGTGATGGACTCGCGCGCGGCCACGTGCAGGATCTTGTTGGGCTTCGGCCAGGCCGTCGGCGGCTCCGCGGCGGCCCCGGCCGGCAGCGCCGAGGCGGGCGGCGCGGCCGGCATGGTCAGGACCTGCCGGAAGTCGCGGTTGTCCGGGGCCGCGCCGGCGGGTGCCGCCGTGCACACGGCCGCCAGCGCGAGTCCCAGGGCACCGATGCCCGCGAGCAGTGAAGGTCGTCGTACGTCACGCATGTGGTGTCGAACCCCCTGTGGAAAAGGACATCCCTCGTGCCCACAGGCTGACTTCGGCCCGTCGTCCCCCGCCACTCCCTGAAGCCCTGCCTTAAACGGAGCCCGTCCCTCTCAGACTGAGCCCGTCCCTTCGAGCAGCGTCCGCCCCGCCGGGGTGATGGTGTGCACGACATGCCTGCCCCGGCGCACGCTCAGCAGCAGGCCGGCCCGGCGCAGTACCGCCGTGTGCTGGCTCGCGGCCGCCCCGGAGATGCTCAGCCGCTGGGCGAGTTCGCCGGTCGTACGGCCGGTCACGGTCTCCTCGAGGATCGCCGCGCGGGTCCGGCCGACGAGCGCGGCGAGGCCCCCGCCGGACGCGGGGCGGCCGGGTGGGCGGACCCAGCCGAGGGCCGGCTGGATCGGGTAGACGAGGACCGGCGGCAGCTCCGGCGCGGCCACCGTGACCGGTCTGCGCAGGCAGAACAGGGACGGCTGGAGCAGCAACCCCCGCCCGCCGAGCCGGAGTTCACGCCTGACGGGATAGTCGGCCTCCAGCACCGGCGGCCGCCAGCGCAGCACGGGGTGGAAGCTCGCCAGCAGCCCGTCGGTCCCCCCTTCGAGCACCTCGCGGGCCCGGACGGCCCGGTCGGCGTCCACCTGGGCCCGGATGTGCGGCCAGAACGGGGCGAGCGCGTGCCGGTGGTAGCCGTGCAGGGCGGCGCCCAGGCGGCGCAGCGCCGGGGGTTCGCCGTCGGCCAGGGCACGGGCCTCGGACGGCAGCGGGCGGCTGCGGCGCGGGGAGGCGGCGAACGCGGTCAGGTCCCTGCGCAGGGCGGTGCGGGGCGTGCGCAGCACCGTGTCGACGGCGTCCTCCAGGTCGTAGCGGCCGTCGAGGTGGGGGGTGAGGAAGTCCGGTGTGTAGCCGCGCGCCGGCAGCAGGGCGGCGAGCAGCGCGTGCGCGGGGCGCAGCCGGGCGCGGACCAGCCGCCGCCAGTCGCCGAAGAGCAGCGGGGCGTCCTGCCCGGCCAGCGCCTGGAAGCTGTTGGTGATCTCCCAGAGCGGATCGGGGGCGGCGGCCACCCGCACGCGTGCGAGGTCGTCGGCGGTGAAGTGCACCCGCAGCATGGGGAGTTCTCCGATGGTGGTCGGTCATCGGGTGGACGGCGGTGCCCCCTGACACTGACCGACCCCGGGGCGCCGGGGCAAGGGGGCATTCGGTCACCCCTGCCTTCGGCACGGCCGGGGCCCGGCTAGACCCCTTCCACCGCCGTCAGCCACAGCTTCACGTACCGCTCCACGTCCACGCCCAACCCCACGTCGACGAGGGTCACTTCGCGCTCGCCCTCGTGGATCTCGGACTCACCGGGCCGCCGACGGCGGTCGACGACGGTCTGGCCGCGGGTCGGACCGGGCGCCAACGAGACCTCCACCGGCAGGAGTTCGGTGGTCAGGCCGTCCGGGTCGACGACCGCGCAGACCGCGCCCGCGTCGCCGAGGCCGCCGGTGGGGGTGGGGTCACCGGTGGTGGCCGGGTCGCGGTGGGCGAGGAGTTCACCGGCCATGCGCAGGGACGGTTCCGCACTCGCCCGCAGCCGCTGGACGTCAGCGGCCGGGACGATGACCCGCTCGAAGACGTCCAGGCCGTACATCGTGATGGGCACCCCGGCGGTGAGCAGGACGGCCGCCGCCTCCGGGTCGTGCCAGACGTTGAACTCCGCGACCGGCGTGGCGTTCCCGGTCGCCACCGCACCGCCCATGAACACGATCCGCTCGATGTTGCGCACCACCTCGGGGTGCGTACGGAGCAGCAGCGCGATGTTGGTGAGCGGCGCGGTGGGAATCAGGGTGACCGGCCGGGGCGAGGCGAGGATCTCCCGCCGGAGCAGGGTCACCGCGTCCACGTCCACCGCCACCCGGGTCGGTGCGGGCAGCCCCAGGTCGCCCATGCCGTCGAGTCCGTGCACGTGCTGCGCGGTGCGCACGGGCTCGATCAGCGGCCGCTCGGCACCCCGGGCGACCGGGATGTCCCCGGCCCCGGCCTGCTCCAGCACGGTCAGGGTGTTGCGGACCACGCCGTCGACATCGGTGTTCCCGGCGACACAGGTGACCGCGCGCAGGTCGATACCGGGATGCCGTACAGCGAACAGCAGGGCCAGGGCGTCGTCGACACCGGTGTCGCAGTCGATGATCACCGGGATGGGCTGACCGGTCACGGCGGGGTCCTTTCGTCACTGGCGTACAGGTCCGACCTTACGCAGCCGCCCACAGTTCGGCCCCGCGATCACCGGCCCTGGCGGCGATCCTTCGCAGCAGCTCCTCCACCGGTACGGCTCCCGGCCTGCGGCCGTCCCGCAGTCGTACGGCCGCACAGTCCGCGTCGGCCTCCCGCTCCCCGATCACCGCCTGGTACGGCACGAGGCGCGCGGCGCGGACACGGGCGCCGAGGGTGCCGTCGCCGGGGGCGGAGAGCTCGGCGCGGATGCCGAGCGCGAGGGCCTGCCGTACGACCTCATGAGCCCGCTCCTCCTGCCCGTCGCCGACCGGCAGCACCACGAGCTGCACGGGCGCGAGCCACACCGGGAACGCGCCGCCGTGCGCCTCGACGAGATGCGCGACCGCCCGCTCCACGCTCCCGATGATGCTGCGGTGGACCATGACCGGACGGTGTTTGCCGCCGTCGGGGCCGATGTAGTGCAGGTCGAAGCGTTCCGGCTGGTGGAAGTCGATCTGGACGGTGGAGAGGGTGGACTCGCGTCCTGCCGGGTCGGTGATCTGGACGTCGATCTTGGGGCCGTAGAAGGCGGCCTCGCCCTCGGCGGACTCGTACGCGACGCCGTCCAGTACGTCCTCGAGGAGGGCGGTGGCGCGGCGCCACAGTTCCGGGTCGGCGACGTACTTGCCGCCCGCGCCCGGCAGCGAGAGACGGTACCGGCTCGCCCGGATGCCGAGGTCGACGTAGGCGCGGCGGATGAGGGCGAGGGCGGCGCGGGCCTCGTCCACGGCCTGGTCCAGGGTGCAGAAGATGTGGGCGTCGTTGAGCTGGATGGAGCGGACGCGGGTGAGGCCGCCGAGGACACCGGACGGCTCGGAGCGGTACATGCCGCCCAACTCGGCCATCCGCAGCGGTAGTTCGCGGTAGCTGTGCGAGCGGGACCGGTAGATGAGGGCGTGGTGCGGGCAGAGGCTGGGGCGCAGCACGACCTCCTCACCGCCCAGCCGCATGGGCGGGAACATGTCGTCGCTGTAGTGGTCCCAGTGCCCGGAGATCTCGTACAGCTCCCGCTTGCCGAGGACGGGCGAGTACACGTGCCGGTACCCGGCGGCGCGCTCCACCTCCCTGACGTACTCCTCCAGCACCTGACGTACGACGGCCCCGTCGGGCAGCCAGTAGGGCAGCCCCGCGCCCATCAGGGGGTCGGTGTCGAACAGGTCGAGTTCGCGGCCGAGTCGGCGGTGGTCGTGCACGGGGTCTCCCTCGCTCATGGGGGGCGAGGAACCAGCGGGAACGACGAAGCCCCGGGGCACTCGCCCCGGGGCTTCGGACTGCGTCAGCTGTCAGCGCGCCGGGACCTGCTCCGGCGTCGTCGTGATCGACGGGAATGCGTGGGCGCGCTGCATGAGGTGAGGGTAGGGGGCGTCCTGGCAGGGGCGCGAGGGGTTTTCGCGGCCGACCGGTACGTGGTGGGCCGTCCGGCGGGGGCTCAGGTGCGGTAGCGGGCCAGCATGAGGGCTACGGCTTCGTCGACGATCGCGGCGTCCGTGGGGTTGGGTGGGACGAAGTCGGTGCGTACGAGCTGGGGCCACAGGAACTGGCTGCAGATCATGCCGAGGAACTGTTCGGCGACCTCGGCTGCCGACTGCGGCCGTCCGTCGGACGAGCGGAAGTCGAGGGTGCCGGCCTCTGCTTCGGACTCCAGGTAGTCGCGGAGCCGGTCGAAGAAGGGGCCGCGGTCGATGGCGAAGCCGGTGCCGACGATGTCGGCGAGCTCCGGCATCTGGGGGAGCTCGGTGATGATGAGGCGGCACAGCGCCGCCGTGCCGGGCCGGGCGACCAGGCAGGCGTAGTCGCGGCCGATGTGGTCCAGGCCGTACCGGGGGTCGCCGGGCGGGGGCGGGGCGGCGTACTCCGTGTCCAGTTGCCACTGTTCGGCGGTGACGGCCGCGAACAGCGCGGCCTTGGTGGGGTACCGCTTGAAGAGGGTGCCGGTGGAGACGCGGGCCTCCTTGGCGATCTGGGCCAGGGAGGTCTTGTCGTATCCCCGGGCGAGGAAGAGGTCGCGGGCGGCGCGGATGATGCGGGCGCGGTTCTCCGCCTTGATCTGCGCGTGATAGCCGGCCCTGGCCTGCGCGTGATCCCCGGCCGGGCAGGTGCCGCCACCGGTCTCCGCTCGGTCCGCCACCGACATGCCCACGCCCCTTGCCCGTCTCGGGTGCCCGTCCCCGGTGCCCGTCTGCGGCCGCGTCCTCGCTGTCAGAGGACGGTCTGGCCGCCGTCCAGGATAAGGTCCTGGCCCACCGCGAAGGCGGAGGCGTCGGAGGCCAGGTACACGACGGCCTCCGCGACCTCCTCGGGCAGACCCATGCGGCCCAGCGGGATCGTGGAGCTGATCCCCTCCACCACCGCCGCCTGCACCGCGGGGTCCTCGATCCCGAGCTTGACGGCGGAGTACAGCGGGGTGTCCACCGGTCCGGGGCTGACCGCGTTGAAGCGGATGCCGTGCGACTTGAGCAGGTCCGCGTTCCACGACCGCATCAGCGAGGAGACGGCCGCCTTCGTCGCCGCGTAGGCGTTCGAACGCCCGTAGCCGCCGTGTGCGCTGTTGGAGGCGTTGAGGATGACCGAGGACGGGTTGGCCAGCACCGGCACCAGCGCCTGGGTGAGGAAGAAGACGCTCTTGACGTTGATGTCGAAGAGCCGGTCGTAGCTGTCCTCGGTGTGCTCCTCGAACGGCCGCCAGTCCGAGACGCCGGCGTTCAGGAAGGCCACGTCGAGCTTTCCGAAGTGCTCGCTCACCTGCTCGGCCAGGGCGCGCTGGGCGTCGAGGTCGCGTGCGTCGGCCCGCACGACCGGCACCTTGTCCCCGAGGACCTCCCGCGCCCTGTCGATGCCGGCCGGGGTGACGCCGGTGACCAGCACCTCGGCCCCCTCCGCGATGAAACGCTGCGCGGTCGCCAGGCCGATCCCGCTCGTGCCGCCGGTGATGAGGGCGCGCTTGCCCGCAAGACGAGTCATGTTGTTCGTTCCTTGCCGAGTCGTAAGGTAAGTCGATGCACTTACCTCGGAAAGGTAACGCTCCCGCTTCCCGTAAGGCAAGTCGACCCACTTACCATCGGTGGCCTCGAAGGCGTGGGGTGAGAACGCCGGTGCCGCCCGGCTCGTCAGGGCCGGGCGGCACGTCATGCGGTCAGGTCAGAAGTGCCACTGCTGGTTGGTGCCGCCGTTGCAGGTCCACAGGTCGACGAGGACACCGTTGGTCTTGGTGAACTGGGGGTCGTCGAGGCACAGGCCCGTGGCCTGGTTGACGATCTCGTAGTTGCCTCCGTTGACGGGGATGAAGGACCAGTTCTGGTTGGCGCCGCCGTTGCAGGCCCACAGGTCGGCCGCCGTTCCGTTGGCCGTGCCGGACTGGTAGTCGTCCAGGCAGGTGCCGGAGTTGACGTTCTTGAGGGTGTACTGGCCGTTGCCGACGCCGGTGACGGTGAACTGCTGGAGCGTGCTGCCGGTGCACGACCACAGGTCCACGCTCGCGCCGTTGGCCGTGTTCCCCTGGTAGTCGTCCAGGCACGTGCCCGTGTTGACGTTGGTCAGGCCGCGCGCGGTGCCGGCGACGGTCCCGCCGCTCACCGCCTGGAGCTGCCATTCCTGGGAGCCGTTGCCCGTCGCGGTCTGGAGCGTGAGGTTGGCGCCGGCCGAGGCGCCGGTCAGGTAGAGGCTCGTGTTGCCCGTGGACCGGAACTGCACATTGCCGTCGGAGAGCTGGACCATGGTCCACAGGGCCGTGCCCGTGTTGTCGACCCAACTGCCGATCTGCGCGCCGGCGACCGCGTTGTTGCCCCAGATCTCCGCGGCCCGGCCGCCCGACTGGTTGAGCAGGGTGACGCCGTTCGGCTTGGTGGTGATGTGCCAGTACTGGGTCTCGGCGTTGGCCGCCGAACCGGCGTTCTCCAGGCGTACGTCGGGGCTGTCGGCGTTGCCGATGTTGGCGTCGGTGGTGTTGTTGCGGGTGCCGATGACCTGGCCGGTCAGCTTGTTGACGATCCGGTAGTAGGTGCCTTGCGAGTGACCGAGGTCGATGTCGGCGTTGATGATCGTCGAGGTGCCCTGGTTGGCCAGGATCACCACACGGCCGGTGGTGGCGTCGTAGGTGAGGTTGCGGCTGTAGGCGCCGGGGACGGTGGTCTGGTACTGGGTCCAGGTTCCGGTGCTCGTACCGCTCGAGTTCATCCAGACGCTGCCGCTGCCGGCCGCGTTGTAGAGCAGGCGGCCGTCGGGGGTGCGGATGAGGACCGGGCTGCCGCCCTGTGCCGGGGCCGCGGAGCCGGTGGTGACGGGGAGGCCCGAGACACCGGTCCCGGCGGTGCCGCCCACCGAGTAGAAGTGCAGCGGGTCCGAGGCCACCTTGTAGCGGACGTTGTCGCCGCCGCCCCAGTACTCGTAGGTGAGCATCCACTTGCCGTCGGAGGTCGGGACGACGTTCGCCATGCCCGGCCGGCCGCCGCCGATCTCCGTCTTGCCGCCGCCCATGGTGACGGTCGTCCCGGTCACGTCCACCACGGGGCTGCTCCAGGCCGCGCCGGACCCGTCCCAGGTCCGGTGGGCGATGATCTGCCCCTGCGAGTCCGTGGCCGTGTCGTTGGCGGGGTCCGTGGTCAGTGCGCCGGTGCCGCTGTCGTACGCCGTGAAGTCGTTCTCGTCGGAGTAGTACGCCACCAACTGGCCGTTGTAGACCATCAGGTACGGCTCCCAGACCGGGTCGACCTGGTGGGTGGTGTTGGCGTTGGACACGTTGGTGCCGATGTTGCCGGCGCTGCCGCCCTGCCAGCCGCCGCCGGTGATGATGTTGCGGAAGCCCCACGTGGTGCCCTGGTCGGTGCTGGAGTAGAGCGCGATCGCCAGGTCCCTGCGGTCGCCGTCACCGGAGGGGGTCCAGTTGGGGTCGGCCGCCTTGTGCTCGAGGTAGTAGGAGTCGTCGCCGGACACCACCGCGGCCATCACCAGCGTGCCCGCCGACAGCGAGCCGACGGTCCGGGGCAGGACGTACAGGTAGGGGTTCGTCCAGGCGCTGGTGTACTTCGCGTACTGCGGGTCGCTCGACAGGTAGGCCGGGGCCTTGACCTGCGAGACCAGCTGCCAGCTCGTGCCGTCGTCGGTGCTGCGGTACACCGGCAGCGTCTCGCCGGCCGCGGAACCGGACGCGGGGACCGTCGCCAGCTCGAACGAGGCGACCAGCTGACCGCCCGGCAGTTGCGCGGCCTTCGGGTAGATGGCGCAGTTCCCCCGGCCCTTCAGGCACGCCTGGTTCGAGGGGAGTTGGTAGACGGTTCCGGGGGTCGGGGAGTAGGCGCCGGCCGGCGGCGCGGCGAGGAGGGACAGGATGACGGCGCTGACTGCGGCCAGCGCCGCGCCGAACTTCTTCAGCCTGCTTCTCACGTGCATGCTCGTCCTGCTCACGGTCGGGCCGAGGCCCGGCGGACGGTGCGCGGGGGGTCTGCGGTGGGTGCGCAGGTGCTCGCGCCGTCGTGCGGGCGGGTTCGGCCGGAGGGTGGACCGCCGTCGTCCTGGCGGTCCTTCGCCACCGGAGGGTGGCGAAGTCGTTCGACCTCGTCTTTTCGTGGGGGATGTCGGCAGACGGGGTCCGGTGGTCGTGCTCGGGGCTTCGGTGGGTTCTCGCGGCGATGATCTGACCGCGCAGTCATGTCTGCGCAGTCATATGTACGCAGTCGGAGGAGGGACGTCAATAGTTTTCGGTCACTTCGTCACAACCGGGTTTCGGCCAGCCGTCGCAGCTCGGCGAAGCGGTCGTCCTGCCGTGTGCCTCCGGCCAGGTCGCTCAGGGCGTACGCCGTGAACACGAACCCGTCCGTGGTGTGGAACCGCGCGCCCCAGTTGCCCAGGCTCACCGCCGCGACGCGGGACCACGGCAGGCGCTGGGTGCCCCAGGGGTTCACCATGAGGATCTCGTCCGTCCTGAGTTCCAGGCGTACGCGCAGGAGCCCCCACCAGGCGAAGAGGCCGAAGGCGAGGGCGACGGCGGTGGCGATCGCCGCGGTGCGTGCCGACTGGGCGGACGGGTGGGTGAGGGCGTCCGGCCATGTGGAGAGCGCCCCGGCCGCCGGGGCGGCTGCCGGCAGGTAGCCCATGAGGCGGCCGGATCGACTGACCCGCCACACGCCGATGACACCGTCGCGCGTTTCGTCCACGGGGGAATGATCCACCCGCAGGGTGCCTGTCTCACCCCTCCGGGCCCCACCGGTCCGGTCCCACCCCGCGCCAGTCGATCCAGCTCGACACCGCCACCTCCGCCGCGTCGATCTCCAGTCCCGCCCGGCGGAGGAACTCGGCCACGTCGGTCAGGTTGTGGGCGAGGCCCAGGATCTCTCCGTCCACGCGTACGCGGCGGCCGCCGCTGGGGGACGGCGGGTGGACGATCACTCGGATCGGGCCGGACATGTCTTCAGGATCGTCCGCGGTGTACGGTCCCGCACTTCGGTCCGTCATCGGCCCGGCCGGTCGAGTCGGTCGGTCGCGTCCTGTGTGCGGTCCGGCCGGCCCAGGGTACGGAGTTCCCACCACTCGGCCGGGCGCGGGCGCCGGTGCTGCCAGTGGGGGTGGAAGAACAGCTCGGTCGACAGGCGGTACAGGCGTCGGCGCAGCTCGGTGCGGTGGGGGTGCTCGGCGAGCCGCCGGTACGTGGCGCTCCACTCCCGCTGTGCCCGGGCGAGGTCGTCGGGGAACGATCGCATGACCGGATTCAATCATGTGTTCGATTTTGCGGGCCATCCCGGGAGCCGGGTGGCGATGAGTTCCGGGCGCGCGAGGGGTCTGTGCAGGCAACCGACCTCAAGGAGACCGACATGACCGCCGCCTACACCTTCGACGTGTTCTCCAGCCTCGACGGGTTCAGCCACGCCGGTGGCGACTGGGCCGGGTACTGGGGCAAGCAGGGGCCCGAACTGCTCGACCACCGCCTCGCCCAGTACTCCGAGGAGCAGCGGATGGTCTTCGGGGCCGCGACCTACCGGGCCTTCGCCCGGATGCTGGCCGAGAGCACCGAGGACAGCGATGTGCGCGATCCCTGGGTGACCCGGATGCGGAACCTGCCGGCGACGGTCGTGTCCAGGACGCTGGAGGGCCCCCTCGACTGGCCGGACGCGACGCTCGTCGCCGGTGACGCCGTCGACGTGGTCGCCCGGCTCAAGAAGGAGTCCGACGTGCCGCTGCGCTCCCACGGCAGCCTGGCGATGAACCGGGCGCTGATGGCCGCGGGACTGGTCGACCGGGTGCAGGTGACGGTGTTCCCCGTCATCACCGGGCGGACCGGCCTGGGACCCGTCTTCGGGGGCGCCGCCGACTTCGACCTGGAGCTGCTGGAGCACCGGACCCTCGACGGTCACATCCAGGAGCTCGTCTACCGTCCCACCCTGCACTGAGGACCGGGCACGGAGCACGCACAAGGGGCCGCCCCACCGTGAACGGCGGGACGGCCCCTTGCGGACCTTGCCTTCAGGAACTGCGTCAGGCGCGCGAGGCCTTACGGCGACGCGTCGCCAGGACGATGCCCGCGCCACCCGCGAGCAGCACCGCCGCACCGCCCGCGATCAGCGGCGTGTTGCTGCTGGCGCCGGTCTCGGCGAGGTTGTCGCCGCCGCCACCGTTCGGGGTGGGCGCACCCGGGGTCGACGTGGACTCCGAGGCCGACGGGGTCGGGGTGCTCGTGCCCGGGGTCTCCGAGGCGGGAGGCGTGCTCTCGGAGGCCGGCGGGGTGGACTCGGACGCCGGCGGGGTCGACTCCGAGGCCGGCGGAGTGGTCTCCGAGGCCGGCGGGGTCGCCGGAGGCGTGGTCTGCGTGGTCGTGCAGTCCTTCGTGCCGCCGTTCCAGGCCGCGATCAGCTTGTCCTTGATGACCGGGTGGTCCGGGCCCTTGGGGAGGTCGCCGTGCGTGAAGCCGTCGTTGGCGTCGAGCTTGCCGTCGAACTTCGTGTTGCCGCGGTACAGGTCGACCTGGCCGTAGCAGCCCGCGTCGGGGATCGCGACGTCGAGGGTGTCCACGGCACCGGCCTTGACGGTCACGGTGTCGAAGTCGTGGAAGACCTGCTCGCCGGAGGTGGCGAACGTCGGGCCGTGCGCGAGGTAGGACGCGAGGGAGGCGGTGCACGTGGTGGCGTCGCCCGCGGCGCGCACCTTGACGTGGACCTTGCCGTCGTCGCCCGGCTTGAGGTTCTGGTCGTCGACCTTGACGGAGGCGAAGAAGTTCTTGCCGTCGAGGGAGAACTCGCAGCGGTCGGTCTCGGTCTTCGAGCCGGCGCCCGTACCCGGCTTGTAGTGGCCGCCGTCTCCCCAGCCCTTGCCGCCGGGGCAGTCGGAGGCCGAGGCGACGGAGGCGAGGGCAGCGGAGAAGGCGAGCGTCGCGGCGCCCGTCCCCAGCAGGCGCCGAACGGTGACACGTCTCGCTATGGACATACAGATCCCGTCAGGATGAGAGTGAAATGATCACAGGAAGCATCAGAAACACTGGGCCCATTGGTCACATGCGCCACGGTGTTTGCACATCGTGGATCTCCTGGCGGAATGCTGTCAACCTGCGGTGATGCAAGGTGTGTTCAGCGGCCATCACAATTTCGACACACCAGGAATGATCTACTCCGCAAAAGCCCGGGTTGATTTTCCGGTGAGGTGGACAGATATCCCCTTTGTCGCCCCCGTGGAATTCGTCGCCCGCACGGAATGAACGCACTGCAGAGGAGCCCGCGTGACCCCCCGCACCACCACGCCCGACCTCTCCGGCAAGGACCCGAACTGGTGGCGACAGGCCGTCGTCTACCAGGTCTACCCCCGCAGCTTCGCCGACGCCGACGGTGACGGCCTCGGGGACCTCAGGGGCGTCACCGAACGCCTCGGACACCTGGCCGCCCTCGGCGCCGACGCCCTGTGGCTGAGCCCCTTCTACCCCTCCGAACTCGCCGACGGCGGCTACGACGTCGCCGACTACCGGGACGTCGACCCGCGCCTGGGCACCCTCGACGACTTCGACGCCCTGGTCGCCGAGGCCCACCGGCTCGGTCTGAAAGTGATCGTCGATCTTGTCCCGAACCACACCTCCCACCAGCACGCATGGTTCCAGGAGGCCCTCGCCGCCGGCCCCGGCTCCGCCGCCCGCGCGCGGTACGTCTTCCGGGACGGCCGTGGCGCGCACGGCGAACTCCCGCCCACCGACTGGCAGTCCGTCTTCGGCGGCAGCGCCTGGCGGCGGGTGCCGGACGGGCAGTGGTACCTGCATCTGTTCGCCCCCGAGCAGCCCGACCTCGACTGGTCGAACCCCGAGGTCCGCGAGGACTTCCGCACCACCCTGCGGTTCTGGTCGGACCGCGGGGTCGACGGCTTCCGGGTGGACGTGGCGCACGCGCTGGTCAAGGACCTGACCGAGCCGCTGCGCGACCTCGGCGACCTGCCCGGCGTCGCGGAGGAGGCGCTGGACCACCTGCCGCCGGGCAGCCATCCCTACTGGGACCGGGACGAGGTCCACGAGATCTACCGCGACTGGCGCACGATCCTCGACTCCTACACCCCGCCCCGCACGGCCGTCGCCGAGGCCTGGGTGCCGGGCGCCCGCCGCGCCCTGTACGCCCGCGCCGACGAACTCGGCCAGGCCTTCAACTTCGAGTACCTCCAGACGGGATGGGACGCCGGCGAACTGCGCCAGGTCATCACCGACTCCCTCGCCACCGCCCGCGCGGCGCACGCCTCGGCGACCTGGGTGCTCTCCAACCACGACGTCGTACGGCACGCCTCCCGCCTGGTGCTGCCGCCCGGCACCGACGAGAACGCCTGGCTGCTGGCCGGCGGCCGGGCACCCGCGATCGACCTCGACAGGGGGCTGCGGCGCGCTCGCGCGGCCACGCTGCTGATGCTGGCGCTGCCGGGATCGTCGTACGTCTACCAGGGCGAGGAACTCGGGCTGCCCGAGGTCGCCGACCTGCCCTTCGAGGTGCTCCAGGACCCGATCTGGGAGCAGACCGGACGGGTGCGCAAGGGGCGCGACGGATGCCGGGTGCCGCTGCCCTGGACGACGACGGGGCCGTCGTACGGCTTCGGGGCGGGCGGTGCCTGGTTGCCGCAGCCGCAGTGGTTCGCGCGGTACGCCGTCGAGGCCCAGGACGGCACGGAGGGCTCCACGCTGGAGCTCTACCGCACCGCCCTGCGGCTGCGCCGCAAGCTCCTCCAGGGGGAGGAGCTGACCTGGACGGAGAACGGCCCGGCCGACGTGCTGGACTTCGTCCGGCACGAGGGCTGGCGGTGCGTCACCAATCTCTCGGAGAGAGCCCTCCCGCTCCCGGACGGGGAGGTGCTGCTCACCAGCGGCCCGCTGGAGAACGGGCTGCTGGGACCGGACACGACGGTCTGGCTGGGCTGAGACAGGCCTGGGACCCCCGGCCCTAGCCGATCGTCGGCGACGGGCTCGCGCCCGCGGCCGGGGTGGCCCCGCCGTTCGCGTTCTCGCCGGGGACCGCGAGCGGGGTGGACGTCGGGTTCGGCGGCGGGGTCAGCACGACCATCGGCGCGCCGGGCTGCGGGGCCGGCGGGGTCAGGTCGGTGTCGGGCAGCTTCGGCGGGGTGGTCTGCATGAACAGGGCCTGGTCGAAGTTGACGAAGCCGGTCTTCTCCATGACCGTCATGTGGTCGAGCACCGTGTCGTTGGCCATGTCGGCCAGCGACCGCACCAGTGAGTTCTTGGTGGTGGAGCGGACCTTCGAGATCGTGTTGAAGATCGAACCGTGCGTCACCCGCAGGATGTTGGCGAAGTTCGTGTCGAACTGCTGGCCGTTGCTCGACTCGATCGTGTTCACGAAGCCGACCTGCTGCGGGCTCGCCACGTTCGGGATGGTGATGTTGAGCATCGGCGCGATCTTGCGGCAGGCCGCGTCCAGGGCCGCGTGGCCGTCGATGAGGTGCCGGCCGGCCTCCTTCACCTCCGGGGTCGTCCCCTTCTGGAGGGCGACCTCGCCCAGCGGGTACTCCCACAGACCCGCCGCGCGCACCTTGACGACGAAGTCCCGGTCCAGCTCGGTCAGCGGACCCCACTGCGTCTGCGCGATGATTCTGTCCTGTGCGGTGGCCGCCTGGCTGACACCCAGCATGGACGGGTACGCGAGCGCGCCCAGGGTCAGTGTGAGGGCTCCGCCTACGAACAGCGTTCCCATCGCGTTGCGCGAGAGTGGCACCGTGCCTCCTGCCCGGTCGGGGTGCCCGCGGGTGGCGGGCCGGACGCACAGGAGTACGGACGCGGGGGCGCCGGTGTTCATCGGCCCTTCACCGGTTGACCGTTCGTTGACCGGTTCACGGGGAAGTCCGGGGCAAATCGCGGGAGAGACCTGACGGGCCCCGCACCTAGATTCGCTGCATGTCCATGCCACAACAGCGGTCGCTGCCCGTCCTCCCCTACCGCAAGCCCACCAAGGGCCGCGACTACTGGGTGATCGACGACGTGCTCCCGGACGTCGACGCCGTACGGGAACGGTGTCTCGCGAAGGACGACTGGGTGAAGGGACATCCGTACACCTCGGAGACCTGGCCCGGGCTGCGGACCATGCCGGGGCTCGAACCGGCCGAGCTGGCACGGGTGGAGGGGCTGGTGCGGAAGGCCACGGGGGCGTCGAGGCTGTGGGTGCAGCGGGCGCCCGGCGGGGGCACCCTCAACCACAACTGCGTCCAGGTGGTGGGGGAGGGGGAGAGCGAGCCCCGGCCGCACACCGACTCCCGGGCGCTGTGCCGGTACGCCGCCGTGCTGTACCTCAACCCCGGCGTCCCGAAGGACTGCGGCACCAGCTTCTACCGGCAGTCCATGCCCGGCGGGCGGCTCGGCGGCAACGTCGTGCAGGCCCCGCACAACAACCTCGTCGAGGCGCTCGGCACGCGGTTCGTCGCGCCGGACGCCTTCGAGGAGGATGTCCGGGTGCCGCACAAGTACAACCGGCTGCTGCTGTACAACGCCAACCTCGTGCACAGCGCGACCGGTTACCACGGCACGACGCTCGCGGAGAAGCGGATGACGGCGGTCTTCTTCTGGATGGCGTGACGGGCCTCTCGGCAAGGGCTCCAGAAACGGCCCTAGTAGCGGACCGCTCGCGACACCTTCGCCGTGACCTTCCCCGACAGGTCGTGCGTGCTGCGGGCGGTTCCGTTGCCGGTGCCGCCCGCCGGGACGTCGGACAGCGTCACCACGGCCACGTCCAGGAGCTTGCCGTCCTGGCCGGTGAAGTCGACCTGCACGGTGAAGGACTTCGCCGAGTCGGCGCCGTTGGTCGCGGTGATCCGCACGGTCGTACGGCCGTCGGAGGCGGTCGTGGGGGTGGCGAGCCGTACGTCGTCCCTGGCGTCGACGCCGTTCTTGATGTCGTCGAAGCGCCGGCCCGCCTCCGCCGTGGCCGACGCCACCGCGTCCCCGGCGCGGGAGGCCGCCGAGGCGACCTTGCTCGCCACGGCGGAGGGGCTGTCCTCGTCGGAGCAGGCGGTGAGGCCGGTCAGGGCCAGGGCGGCCAGCAGCGCGGCGGTCGTCCAGCGGGTCATCTCGCCTCCAGGGTGCCGCCCCTCGCAGGGGTGCCGTTCCTCGCAGGGGTGCCGTTCCTCCAGTGAAGGGCCGCGGTCGTACGGCCGCACGCCCGGGGTCACCCGGATGGCCCACCCCCGTGGTGGCCGCCCGTGCTGCGCCGGATGGTCGAAGCACATCGACCACGAAAGGTGGAACACGGCCATGACACAGCAACCGCACGCCACCCAGCCGCCCGCCGGCGAGAGGCAGCACGCGTCCGCCGGCATGTCCCCGACCTCGGCACCGGCCCCCGGGTTCACGCCCACCGAGGCCGCCTGGGCCTCCGGCGGGGTCGTCTTCGCCGGTGTGCTGATGCTGATGAACGGCGTCCTGGCGATCTTCCAGGGCATCTCCCTGCTCGCCGAGGACAACGTCTGGGCCCGGGTCGGTGACTACGTCTACAAGGTCAGCCTCACCGGGTGGGGCGTGATCCTGCTCTGCCTGGGCGCGCTCGCCGCGGTCACCGGCGCGTTCATCCTCCGGGGCGCGTCCTGGGCCCGGATGACCGGTATCTTCCTGGCCTCGCTGAGCATGATCGCCCAGTTCCTCTTCCTGCCCTACGCCCCGGTCTGGTCGGTCATCATGATCGGCATCGACTTCTTCGTCATCTGGGCCCTCGCGGTGTACCGCCCGGCGATGCGCAGCTGACCGGGAGGTGGTGGGGCCCGGCCGATCACCCCGGCCGGGCCTGGCCGGGGTGACGGCAGCCTGGCCGACCTCGTCACACGTGGCCGAGGCCGCCGCTGCCGAAGCCGCCGCTGGAGCCGGGGAGCCAGCGTTTGCGGTGCTGGTCCTTTCCTCGTCTGGTTGATGAGGGGTGGAGCTGGTAGGGCATCAGCCGTTCCTGCCCGTCCGTGACGTCCGACAGCTCGTCCGGTTCCCGCATCTCCCGGAGCTCGCGGATCGGTCCCGTCTCCGGGAGGTGGGGATGATCCTCCACACGTGGCCGCGGCAGTTCGCGGTCCTGGACCCGCATGCCGAACTGCACCGCCCACACCAGTGCACCGGCGATGAACAGGCCACCGGCAAAGGCGGCGACGACGTTGAGCACCTCGCTCGACGTGGCCGCCAGTACAAAGGTCGCCGTACTCATAGTCCGATTATCGCCGAAATGAACCGATCCGACAGCCCCCGGACACGGCTCGTCCCCTTACCCGGTCCTCCCCCGCACCTCACCCCGTCCTCCCCCGCACCGCCCACGCCCGCGCCCAGAGTGAGATCGAGCCGTCGGGGGCGGTCGGGACCGCCGTACGCAGGGCCTCTCTCAGGTCGTCCCGCGCGGTGGGGGCGAGCGCGCCGACGTAGCCCGGTGCCGGGCCCTGGCCGGCCAGGAAGGGGCCCCACAGGTCGGCGAAGTCGGCGAAGACGGTGGGGACCTCGATCGCACGGACCAGCACGTCGACCAGTCCCGCGCCCGTCCACAGGTCGTGCAGCGGCTGGGGACGGCAGTCGGGGAACCGGCGTCCCTCGTCCAACTCCGCCGCGGCCGGGTCGAGTTCGGCCGCCGTGTCCCAGAAGCGGCGCAGCAGGCCCATGCGTTCCGCGTAGTCCCACACGTATGCGGCCACCACACCGCCGTCCGGCCCGACCACGCGGACCATCTCGGCGACCGCCCCGGCGGGTTCCGGTACGAAGTTCAGGGTGAGCCCGCTGACGGCCACGTCGAAGGCGCCGGCCGGGAACGGCAGCGCCCGCGCGTCCGCCACGACCGCCGACCGGGCCGTACGGACGAAGTCGGCGGAGCGGTCGCAGCCCACCACCCGGCCGGGCCGGCAGCGCTCCCGCACCACCGACGACAGCACCCCCGTGCCGCAGCCCACGTCCAGCCAGCGCGCCCCCTGGGGACGGCCCAGCCAGGCCGTGAACTCCCGCGCGACCGACCTGCTCCAGCGGCCCATGTAGCGGTCGTAGGCGGCGCCGGAGGCCCACACGTCGTATCGCTGCTCGTCCATGGCCCCCACGATCCTCGCCCGGCCGGAATTCTTCTCGACTTCCGCACCGGCCCCGCCGAGAACATCCGCGTGAACCGTTCACGGGGTTCGCGACGATGAGGGGGCGAACCGATCTTCTTCCTGGGGGACCACATGAGTGAGAACGCCGTCCGGCCCGCCCTGCGCCCCGCGCGCGGCTCCGCCCGGCTCGCCGTCGCCGGGCTCGGGCTCGCCGGTGCCGCCTGGGCGCTGCGGGCCGTGTGGCACGTCCGGCTCGCCGTGGCGGGGGAGCCCGCCTCCGGTCCGCCGGACCAGGGCGAGGGCCGGCACCGGCCGCTGAACGCGCTGGAGAACTCGTACCACCTGGTCAGCGCGGCCGGCGATGTCCTCGTGGTGCTGTGCGCGGCCGTGTTCATCGGCTGGCTGTGGCGGATGCGGGACAACGCGCGCGCCCTGTCCGGTGAGCCGCCGCGCTACGCCGGGATCTGGGTCTACGCCTCCTGGGTCGTGCCGATCGTCAACCTGTGGTTCCCGCGCGGCATAGTCGCCGACATCCACCACCGCAGCGCCCCGGGCCACAAGCTGCCCGCCGTCGTGAACGTGTGGTGGGCGCTGTGGCTGGTCGGCCTGGTCAGCGGTCTCGGGCTGACGTACGACGACAGCACCGACGAGATCATCGCCCGCGCCTACCAGAGTGTGACCGGTCTGCTGGTCGGCGACCTCGCCATGGTCGGCGCGGCCGTCGCCGGGATCCTCATGGTGCGCACCCTCACCGACAGGCAACTTGTGCACATCGGCGACTAGTTGCGGACGCCGAGTGGTGATCCCTTGAAGGAAAGCGGCAGGCCGTTTGATCCGGGTAGGGGGCACTTACTGTTGCGGCTACGTGACAGCCCCCCACCCCCAGGATCGCCATGCGTACCGTCCCCTCCGTCATGGCCGTCTGCGTGTCGGCCCTTCTGCTCAGCTCCTGCGGAGTCGGCAGCAGTGACACCGCGGTGAGCCCCAAGAAGGGCGACGACATCACCCTGGGACTGCTGCTGCCCGACCGGGACACCAGCCGTTTCGACCGGTTCGACTACCCCCTCATCAAGAAGGAGGTGGCGACCCTCACCCACGGCAAGGGCAAGGTCAGTTACGCCAACGCCGGGGCGAGCGCGAAGCGGCAGGGCGAGCAGTTCCAGAAGATGGTCGACGACAAGGTGGACGTGATCCTGGTGGACGCGGTCGACGCCGCGGCGATCGAGCCGTCCGTCCAGAAGGCGAAGGACGCGGGCATCCCCGTCATCGCCTACGACCGGCTCGCCCAGGGCCCGATCGACGCGTACGTCTCGCACGACAACGAACTCGTCGGCGAGGTGCAGGGCCGGTCCATCGTCGAGGCGCTCGGTGACAAGGCCGAGACCAGCAAGATCGTCATGATGAACGGCTCGCCCGCCGACCCCAACACCGCCCTGTTCGAGAAGGGCGCGCACAGCGAGCTCGACGGCAAGGTCGTCATCGCCAAGCAGTACGACACCCGCGAGTGGCTGCCCTCGGTCGCCAAGGCCAACATGAAGGCGGCGATCGCCTCCGTCGGCCTGAACAACATCGCCGCCGTGTACTCGGCCAACGACGACATGGCGGGCGCGGTCATCGACGAGCTCAAGGAGTCGGGGGCGACCAGGATCCCGCCGGTGACCGGGCAGGACGCCACCCTCGCCGCCGTGCAGCGGGTGGTGTCGGGCGAGCAGTACATGACCGTGTACAAGTCGTTCCTGCTGGAGGCGACCAACGCGGCGCAGATCGCGGTCTACAAGATCCAGGGCCGTGACCTGCAGTTCGACGCGCTGATCCGCGACAAGGTGAACAGCCCCACCCAGGACGACATCCCCTCGCTGCTGGTCCCGGTGGTCGCCCTGACCAAGGACAACATCGAGCAGACGGTCGTCAAGGACGGCGTCTACACCGTCCAGCAGATCTGCACCGCCCAGTACGCGGCGGACTGTGCGGAGATCGGGCTCACGTAGTCGCCCGCCGGTTACCGAGAGCCTCAGGGACCGGTACGCACCCGCCGTACGACGAGCGCGGTCGCCGTCAGCGCGGTGACCGTGCCGAAGGCCAGGTGCACCGCGGTGTCGGCGGGGGTGAAGGACGCGATCGCGTTGCCGAGCACGCTGAGGACGAGCAGGGGCCACAGGACGAGGTTCACGGGGTACTCCAGGGACTCGGTGGTCGTCGGTGCCGACGACCGGGTGGTCGGTGCCCACGACGCTACGAGCCGGCACCCCGTCCGGCCGATCCCGCCCGCCGCCCGGTCCGGGGTACAGCAGGCTGTACTTTCCGGCTCCCGGCGGTGCGGTGAACCCCCCTTCCGCCTAGGGTCGTTGTCCTCCGGCCAGAGGGGGTTCCGATGACCACCGCCGATCTCAAGGGCCTGGTCGTGGGCACCGCGACGACCGCGGCCGCCGCGCTCGGCCAACTGGTCTCCGGACTCGGTACGGCCGCCCTCGCGCCGTTCGCGCTGCTGTGGCTGGCGCTGCCCGGCGGGGTGCGGGTGCTGCACGCCCTGGCGGACATGGAACGCGCCCGGCTCGCCCGCTGGGGCCCCGAGGTCGTCGCCCCGCCCCGGCCGCCCGCGCGGCTGCGGGCCGCCCTCACCGACCCCACCACCCGGCGCGAACTCCGCTGGCTGCTGCGGCACCTGGCCCTCGGGCTGCCGCTGGGCATGCTCGGCTTCCTGCTGCCGCTGCTCGCCGTACGGGACACCGCCTTCCCGCTGTACTGGCCGCTCGCCCCCACCGACGCGACCGCCACGTCCATCGGGATCGGCGTCGCGCACTCCTGGCCGGACGCCCTCGCCGTGGGCCTGCTCGGCGTCGGCTGGATCGCCATCATCCTGGGACTCACCCCCGCCCTCGCCCGCCTCCAGGCCGGCCCGGGACGCCGGCGCTCCTGTCGGCCGGTCCCGACGCCGACCTCTCCCTGCGGGTCGCCGAGCTGACCGCCACCCGGGCTGCCGCGCTCGACGCCCACGCCACCGAACTGCGGCGCATCGAGCGGTCGTTGCACGACGGCACCCAGAACCGGATCGTCACGGTGACCGTGCTGCTCGGGGCGGCCCGCCGCATGGTCGCCCGCGATCCGGCGGGCGCCGACGAACTCCTGGAGCGCGCCCAGTCCGCCGCCGAACAGGCACTGGCCGAACTGCGGACCGTCTCCCGCTCCATCCTGCCGCCGGTGCTCGCGGACCGGGGACTCGCGGGGGCGCTCACCGGGCTCGCCGCCGAGAGCGCGGTGCCGTGCACGGTCGACGTGGAGGTGGCGCGGCGGTGCGCGGCCTCCGTCGAGGCGACCGCGTACTTCGCCGTCGCCGAGGCGCTGACCAACATCGCCAAGCACAGCGGCGCGTCCCGGGCCACCGTCACGGTCCGCGCCCCGGGCCCGCGGTTGCTGCTGCGCGTCACGGACGACGGCCGGGGCGGCGCCGACGAGCACGGCGGCTCCGGCCTCACCGGCATCCGGCGCCGGGTGGTCGCGCACGACGGCAGCCTCCGGCTGACCAGCCCGGCCGGCGGTCCGACGGTGGTGGAGGTGGAGCTGCCGTGCGGTGCGTGAGCGGCCGCAGGGCCGTGTGCGAGGGCGCCTCGCCGGGCGCCCCTGGGACTCTGGAGGTGGACCCGTCATGCGGATCGTGATCGCCGAGGACGACGCCCTGCTGCGGGAGGGCCTCGCCCTGCTGCTGCGCGCCGAGGGACTGGACGTCGTCGCCACGGCCGGTACCGCCGACGGCGCGCTCGACGCCGTCGACACCCACAAGCCGGACGTGGCCATCCTCGACGTACGGATGCCGCCCACGCACACCGACGAAGGGGTCCGCGCGGCCGTCGAGGCCCGGCGGCGCAGGCCCGACCTCGCCGTCCTGGTGCTCTCCGCCTATGTCGAGCAGAGCTTCGCCACCGAGCTGCTGACCGGTGGCGTCGGCGGACTGGGCTATCTGCTCAAGGAACGGGTCGGCCGGGTCGAGGAGTTCCTCGACGCGCTGCACCGGGTCGCGTCCGGCGGCACCGCCATCGACCCCGAGGTCGTCGCCCAGCTGTTCACCCGCTCCCACCAGGACGCCCGGCTGGAACGGCTCAGCCCGCGCGAGAAGGACGTACTCGCCCTGATGGCCGAGGGACTGGGCAACAGCGCCATCGCGGAACGGCTGTTCGTGACCGACGGGGCCGTGCACAAGCACATCCGCAGCATCTTCGCGAAGCTCGACCTGGCGCCCACCGACCAGGTGGACCGGCGGGTGGCGGCGGTGCTGCGGTACCTGGAGGACGCGCGCCGGACCCGCTGAGTACAGCCTGCTGTACCGGGAGTCGGGGCGTGCGCGGCAATGATCCGGGGGCGCCGCGCTGGTGTGCTGGAGGCATCACATCAGCCCCCTTGGAAGGGATCCGCGGTGAGCGTCCACGCCCCCGTCAGCACCGAGACCCGACCGGTCCCGCACGAGCCCGCAGGGCTGCGCGGAAGCATCCGCCGCAACCCCCTGACCTGGTTCTTCACCCTGGCCTTCGCCCTGAGCTGGGCCGCCTGGACACCGTACGTCCTGTCCCGCAACGGCCTCGACGTCTGGCAGTTCACCTTCCCCGGCGGCCGCGCCGGCAGCCAGCTCACCGGCGTCCTGCCCGGCGCCTACCTCGGCCCGATCGCCTCGGCGCTCCTCGTCACCGCGGTCACGGAAGGACGCGCGGGCCTGCGGACCTGGCGGGGCCGGATGCTGCGGTTCAAGGTGAGTTGGCGCTGGTACCTGGTGGTGCTGCTCTCGGTACCGGCCGCCCTGACCCTCGCCTCCACCGTGCTGGCGGGCCGTGGCCCCGCGCTGCCGTCCGCGATGATCCTCGCCGCCTATCTGCCCGGACTGCTCGTCCAGATGATCACCACGGGTCTCGCGGAGGAGCCGGGCTGGCGGGAGTTCGCCATGCCGCGGATGCAGCGCCGCTACGGCCCCCTGACCGCGACCCTCGTCGTCGGCGTGCTGTGGGGCTGCTGGCACCTGCCGCTGTTCCTGACCGAGTGGGGCGGCGGACCGCACGTGTCCTGGACGGTGCCGGCGCAGTTCGTCGCGATGACGATCGCCTTCAGCTTCGTCATGACGTGGGTGTTCAACCGGTCCGGCGAGAGCATGCCGCTGGTCATGCTGCTGCACACCGGCGTCAACAACTACCTCTCGATCGCCTGGACGGACATGTTCCCCTCGCTGTCCGAGCACGACGCCGCGCGGGCCCTGCTGCTCGCGGCGACGGGCGCGGCCCTTGTCCTGCTGGCCGCGACTCGGGGACGCCTCGGGCTGCCCCGGCGGTGACCCGCACCCACGGACCGCACGAACGGGCTCCCGGCGCCTCCCTCGTCGCTCCGGGAGCCCGTTCCGGTGCATCCCCGGGGCCGTATTCGTCGCTCGCGGCGGCCCGGATGTCGTTCCGGCCCGGGAATTTCAGTCGGTCTGGCTCGCGAACTGGAGCGAGATGCGCCGCAGGACGTCCGCGGCGGAGATGTCGGTGCGGCCCTCGTCGTGCACCTCGGCCAGCTGGACGAAGGCGAAGGCGAAGCAGTTGGCGATGCTCGCGATGGCGGGCCCGAGCTCCTCGACCACGGCGTCCGCGGCCGCGTGGCCGCTCGCGTCGGCGGGAAGATGGATCTCCGGCAGCGTCTCCACGAGCAGCGCGGAGACGGCGCCGGTCAACGAAGCCTGCCGGCCGGGGTGTTCACGGACCTGCCGCCGCATCTCCAGCGCCTCGGTGAGGATGCCGACGACGTTCTGCATGACCTCGCGTTGTTCCATGACACCGCAGCGTAGGTGCTCCACGGGGCACGTCATGTGATCCACTGCACAGGAACTCGGCCCAGGGGAGCGGAGCGTTACGGGTGTGAGGGAAACAGCGGCGGTGGAGCCGTCACGCGCGCGGATCCGGGACGGCGACCGGGCGGCCTTCGGGGAGTTGTACGACCTGTACGCGCGGGCCGTCTACAACCATGCCCTGCGGCTGACCGGGAACTGGGCGGAGGCCGAGGAGGCCATGTCGGAGACGTTTCTCGCCGCCTGGCGGACCCGGGAGACGGTGGACCCGGAAGGGGGCTCGCTCAAGCCCTGGCTGCTCGGGATCGCCACGCACAAGGCGTACAACGCCAACCGGGGGCTGCGGCGGCGGCTCGCCTTCCTGGCCCGCAGCCCGGAGCCGCGGCCCGTCGAGGACTTCGCGGAGGAGACCGCGGGCCGGATCGACGACGCCCGCCGACTCGCCCTGGTGCACGCGGCGTTGGGGCGGCTCAAGCGGCAGGACCGTGAGGTGTTCGCGCTGTGCGTGTCGGCCGGCCTCGACTACCGGCAGGCCGCCGAGGCCCTGGGCGTGCCCGTCGGCACCGTGCGGTCCCGGCTGTCACGGGCCCGCGCCCGGCTCGCCCGGCTCAGCGCGGAGGCGGAGGCGGAACCCCGCACCGCCCACGGAGGGATGGAGAGTGAGGCCGCGCTCGCGGCCCTGTTCCTGAAGGAGGAGACCCGATGAGCGAGGCCGAGGACCGTCTGGCCACGGCGGAGTGGGACCTCCCGCCGGAGCGTCACCGTCACTTCAAGGACGTACTGATGCAGCAGATCGATCACGACACCCAGCGCGCCGAACAGCCTTCCGTACGACGCCGGTTCGCGCGGCCGGCCGTGCTGGTCCCGCTGGTCTCGGCGGCCCTGGCGGGAGTCCTGTTCACCACGGTCACGACCGGTGGGCACACCCCCGCCGCCGGGACCTCCGGTGCTTCCGCCACCCTCAACCGCATCGCCACGGCCGCGATGGCGAGCGACACGATCCGGGTGCGGGACGACCAGTTCGTGTACGTGCGGTCGCTGGAGCGCTCGAACACCGGGACCTTCACCGGGCCGGTCAAGCTCGGCGCGCTGCACACCGAGGAACGCTGGACCGCCCAGGACTCCGGCCGGCTGCGGATCACCGGGTGGCTCAGGTCCAGCGGCAAGGACGCGGTCATGCCGGGGCAGCTCATCCCCGTCGACGCCACCGAGCCGGTGCCGCCGGGCGCCGGCCGCCCCACCTACCGCTGGCTCGCCTCCCTGCCCACCGACCCCGACGCCCTGCTCGCCCGGCTCCGCGAGGAGGCCAGGCCCGTCGAGGGCGAGTCGACGGACCAGGCGGTGTTCTCGCTGATCGGCGATCTGATCAGCGGCACGGTCATGCCGCCCGCCAACGCCGCCGCGTTCTACCGGGCGGCCGCGAAGCTCCCCGGGGTGCGGGTCATCCCGGACGCCGTCGACGCGACCGGCCGGCACGGCATCGCCATCACCCTCGACGACACCGGTTTCGCGACCCGCGACGAGTGGATCTTCGACAAGAGGACGCTGGCCCTGCTCGGCTCCCGCTTCTACATCACCGACCCGGAGCGCGGGATCACGACCGAGACGCTGGCCGGCACCAGTGCCGTGCTGGAGACCGCGGTGGTCGACAGGAAGGGCGAGGTGCCCGCACGGGCCGCCGCCCGCTGACGTCCCCCTGATGCCGCTTGCAGCACAATTGCGGCATGAGCATCGTCAAGATCAACGTACTCACGGTCCCCGAGGAGCAGCGCGAGACGCTGGAGAAGCGGTTCGCCGCCCGCGCGGGGACCGTCGAGAACTCGGACGGCTTCGAGTGGTTCGAGCTGCTGCGGCCCGTCGAGGGCACCGACACCTACCTCGTCTACACGCGGTGGCGGGACGAGGAGTCGTTCCAGAAGTGGATGACCGGGATGTCGCAGGCCTCGCACGGGGGCGGCGGCGAGGGCGAGCGCCCCAGGCCCGCCGCCTCCGGGTCGACGCTGTGGAGCTTCGAGGTCGTCCAGCAGGCTGAGCCCAAGTAGTCGGGTGAGCGAAGGGGGTCCCGGGCTCTTGTGCCCGGGACCCCTCTCTGTGCTCTACAGCGTGACCTGCTTGCCGCCGAAGGTCACCACCAGGCTGCCGTTCGAGGCGAAGGACCAGCCGAGCGCGCCCGCATAGGTGGAGCAGCGGGAGCCGTTGGTGCCGGCCCAGAACTGGTTGGAGCTGTCCGCGTTCCCGACGTACCGGTCGTTCCCGCCGCTGTCGCACGAGGTGTTGGAGCGGAAGACCGAGGTGCCCTTCTCGAAGTTGAAGTTGCGCTCGGTGTTGGCGACGGAGACGTTGCTCGTGATGGTCATCGAGCCGGGGTTGCTGTTGTACGTGAACCCGTGGTGGCCGTTGCGGTAGGCGATCGAGTGCTGGACGACGTGGTTGACCGCGATGTCGTCGCCGCCGAGCTTGTAGCCGTTGCGGTCGCCGTTGCCGGCCTGGGAGCCGTCGCTGAGCGTGCCGTTGCCGTAGGACAGCGAGTACTCGATGGTCACCGGGCCGATCGCGCCGGTGTCGGTCTTGGTGTAGAGGTCCCAGCCGTCGTCGATGTTGTTGTGCGAGACGGCGTACCGGAAGACATTGCCGGTGCCGGTGGTGAGCTTCGCGGCGAAGCCGTCCGCGTCCTCACCGTCGGAGTCGGCGTTGTCGTGCGACTCGGCGCTCAGGATCAGGTTGTTCGCCGGCCACTGGCTCGCGGGCGTGGAGGAGGCGATCCGGCCGAGCTGGAGCCCGGTGTCCCGGTTGAAGCGGGTCACCGTGCGCTCGACGACGTTGTTGCTGCCGCCGATGTAGATGCCGTTGTCCCCGGCACGCTCCACGACCAGGCCGTAGATCTTCCAGTAGTCGGCGTTGAGCTGGAGGCCGCGGTTGGTGGAACTCTCGGTCTGCGCCGAGAAGTTGAGCACCGGAGTCTCGCCCGGGTAGGAGGAGAGCGTGGTGCGGGCGCCGGAGGTGCCGTTTTGGCCGGCCGGGATGGTCACCGTGGAGGAGTAGGCGTACGTCCCTCCCCGCATGTAGATGGTCCCGCCGGCGGTGATGCGGCTGATCGCGGAGGTGAGTGTGGTGGGCGCGGTCACGGTGCCGGCCGCGCCGTCGGTGCCGGTCGGTGACACGTACAGGGTGCTGCCGGACGGCGGCGGGGTCGTGGTGCCGGAGGTCTCGGCGTCCAGGTAGTCGACGTTGGGCAGGCCGTTCGCGGTGGTCGGGTTGAGCCGGACCGTGTTGCTGCCCGCGGTCACGGGGACGGTGAACGTCTTGGTGGTCCAGCCGGTCCAGGTGCCGGTGGACTCGAAGGACGCCGAGGAGACCGTCGAGCCGTTCACGATGATGTCCGCGGCGCGGGCCGTGGTGGTGCCGTTGGCGAAGCGGACGCTCAGGGTCGCCGTGCCCGTTGCGGGTGCGGACACGGTGAACTGGGCGTAGGCGCCGGTGGCGTTGGTGCCGTTGCAGAAACCGCTGCCGGAGTAGCCGGCGTACTCGGTCTCTACGGCTCCGGTGCAGATGGCGGGGGAGCTCTCGGCTTCGTAGCGGGTGGTGGCTGCTTGCGCGGTGGTGCCGGACAGTGCGACGAGCGTGCCGGCGAGGAGGCCGACGGAGGTGATGAGGGGTCTCAGGCGCATCGTTCGTCTCCATGGTGTGTGGTGACGGGGGCACGTATTCTTCGGACGGTAAGCGCTTGCCATGGTCGCGTCAACGGTTATGTATGTGATCATTGTTCACACATACGAATTGGATACGGTGGGCGGCATGACGCTCTTCGTGAAGATCTGCGGCCTGAGGACCGAGCAGGACGTCGACACGGCCGTCGAGGCCGGTGCCGACGCGATCGGGTTCGTGTTCTCCGACAGCCCTCGCCGCATCGACCCCGCGACGGCCGCGCGGTTGGTCGCCAGGATCCCCGAGAGCGTCCTGACGGTGGGTGTGTTCCGCCGCGAGCCCCTGGAGTACGTGCGCTCCGTGGCCGCCGAGTCGGGCATCGGGGCCGTCCAGCTGCACGGCCCCGAGGACCGCGACTACTACGCCGCCCTGGCGCCGGGCGGCTGGACCCTGATCCGCGCGGCCGCCTTCGGCGACTCGGTGCCGCGCTGCGGGGAGTTCGGCGAGGACATGCTCCTCCTGGACGCCCCGGTGCCGGGCTCCGGCATCGCGTGGGACTGGTCGAGGAAGCAGGTCGCGGGCGCGGGCGAGAAGTGGCTCCTGGCCGGCGGCCTGACCCCGGAGAACGTCCGCGAGGCCGTGGACGTCACCCGCCCCTGGGGCGTCGACGTCTCCAGCGGGGTGGAAGCGAGCCGCGGTGTCAAGGACCCGACCCTGATCACGGCGTTCGTGGAGGCGGCGCGGGCGGGGGTGGCTTTGGGGTGAGTCCCCCTCCCGGGGGACGGGTGCGGCTGAGTGGGGGCTGGTCGCGCAGTTCCCCGCGCCCCTGGGGGAGTGCCGCTGTCGTCGGCTTCTACGCGCCCAGGAGTGCGAGCACGGGAACGCCCGCCGTCAGTCGGGTGGACTGGCGACGGGCGCTCAGGTACGGCTGTCAGGGGCGCGGGGAACTGCGCGACAAGCCACGACGGCGCGGCAGACGGCAGACGACCCGGCGTGGCACTACTTCCCCTTAACGGGTACGAAAGCCACCGCGTCCCAGGCGATCGACGCATCCCCCGTCCCGTCGGCCGTCGCCGAGCTCAGTGACACCTTCGGCGTGCCCTTGAACGCGTACGAGCCCAGCGACACCCAGGCGTTCTTCCCACCCGTGTCCTGCGAGATCGTCTTCTCCACGACCGTCCCGTCACCCAGGTCGATGCGGTACGTCGCCGACGGCGTGTTCGCCTCGTGGTCCGGCAGGTGCACCATCACCTCCGCCGACCCGACCACCTTGCGGTCCGGCGTCCAGGTACCCGTGACCACCGAGTCGGTGTACGACGGCACCCGCGTGTGCGTCAGCCAGAAGTGCCCGCCGAAGCCCGCCCCCAGCTGATGGAAGTCGATCTTCGAGGGATACACGGTCGCCCCGTTCTGCTGCGCCGACCCGAACGTGAAGGTCAGCGAGCCCCGGCTGGTCCAGTTCCGCTCGCCCGCGCAGGGGTTGGCGGAGCCGACCCGGAACTTCACCGTGTTCGGCACGTCGTCCACGATCAGGGCGTTCGCCGGGAGCGTGGAGGAGCAGGCGGCCGGGTGAGGGGCCGCGACCTTCGGCTCGGGGTCGGACACGGCGTACTTCAGCACCTCCGTGCCGCAGGTCGCCGTGCAGTCCGTCCAGCTCACCGGCTCGTGCCACCAGCACATGAAGTCGTCCCGCTGGCACGGCCCCTCGGGCTGGCTGGAGCCCTCGACCTTGCGCGGCTTGGTGATGTCGCAGTCGTTGACCGCGGGCTTGCAGAACGTGTCGTGCGCGGGCTCCGCGGCCGGCGCCCCTGAGGGCCAGTCGCCGACGGTGAAGGCCCTGACGGTCGCCCCGGTCGCCGGGTCCGTCTTCTGCTGGGAGTAGGCCGCCCAGCCGAGCACCCGCTCCGGGTAGGTCCACAGGTTGGGGTTGCGGGCGTCGTCGTAGCCGGACGACAGGAACATCTTGCGGTCGGCCGGGTAGAGGCCGTTGGCCGGGTTGTTGAACCAGCCGAGGCCCCACGGGGCGCTCGCGTCGGTCGAACTGGGCAGGTTGAGACCGCTGTTGTAGGCCCACAGCGCGAGCCACCAGTTCTCCAGGTACCGCGGGTCGCCGCCGTTGACGAGCAGGCCCCTGTCGTGGAGCTGGTTCCACTTGTCCTGGAGGATCTGGAGCCCCGCCGCGATGTTGGCCGCGTAGTCCACGGTGATCGCCTGCTGCTGCTCGGCGGTGTACGTGGTGTCCGCCTCGGCCATGCCGCTGGTCACCTGCGCGATGCCGTAACCGCAGTCCGCCGCCGCCCAGTTGACGGTGTGGACGCTGCCGGCGTTGCCGTAGTAACCGCCCTGGATGAAGTTGCTGCTCTCTCCGGCCGCAGCCCGGGAGCTGGCCTGGAGCAGGTTGGACTCCTGGGAGAGCACCCCGAGCATGACCTGCGCGGGCACCCGGCCGCCGCCCTTGAGCGGGGTGGACGGGAACAGGCCCTGCGGGGTGTACGACGGGAGCTCGCTGCCGTTCCAGCCGCTGCGCCGGCGCACGTCGAGCCTGCCCTGCACGGCGAGGTCGGTCGCCCACTCGACCTGCGCGGTCGAGGGCTGGAGCGACTGGAGCGTCGGGTCGTTGCGGGTGACGGCGCAGGCGCGGTCGGGGTCGGTGGTGGAGGTCGCCGGGTCGTCGTCGGCGCTCTTCGGGTCGACGCTGTCGGTGTGCACGCCGTCGGAGAGGGCCGGGGACTGCTCGGCGCCCTGCTGGGACGTCTTCGGCTTCACCGTGAAGCCGACGCTGCTGTCGCTGCCGGGCAGCACCGCGTCGATGCCGACGGACTGGGCGACGTCCGCGGCGGCCTTCCTGCCGCCGGCGGCCTCGGTGCCGTTGCCGACGGAGGTCAGCGCGAGCGTGCCGGTGGTGGAGACCTCGGCGGAGGCCGGCACGTCCAGGGTGCGCCAGCTCTTCGGGAGCGACTTCACGGCGTTCTCGGCGGAGCTGCCGGTCACGAAGACCCGGCCGCCGTTGCCGTGCACCGCGAGGGAGCCCAGCGCGCCGGAGCCGAGGAGCTTGTCGGCGCCCGCCGAGGTGACGCGGCGGACCTGTACCCGCTTGCCGTCGGGCACCTGGTAGGCGAGCCCGCTGTGCGCGTCGGGCACCAGCCGGAACGGCGTACCGCCGGTCCTGGCGAGGGTGCTGGTGCCGCCCTTGGCGTTCACCGTGACGACCGAGCCGCCGGCGGCCGCCGCGATGCCGCCCTCGAAGGGCACGGCCGAGGTCAGCTGACCGGCCACGGTCTGCTGCCGCACCAGCTTCGCCCGCGCGGTGTCCACGGTGAGCAGTTCGGTGTCGTCGCCCTGGGGCCGGGTCAGGACGGCCTGTTCGCCGTCGCCGCAGCCGGGGTTGAAGTAGGCGAGCGAGACCAGTTCGGGCAGCTTGGTCACCTTGCCGTCGGCAAGGTCGACCACCGCCGCGAACGCGCCCTGCTGGAAGCCCTGTTGGTCGTTGACGGCCTGCCGGGGCGCGTAGACCACGACGGCACGGTCGCCGGAGCCGGTCACACAGGTCTGGCCGATCCACTGGTCGGTGTCGATGCCCGGCTCGGACAGGGTGGCCGCGGTGTGCCACCGGTAGGCGTCGGCCGCGTCGGCGACCAGGACGTGCAGTCCGGTGCCGTCACCGTCGTAGGTGACGATCCGGTCGCCGGACTTCTGCCAGCCGGACGGGAGTTGCGAGGTGTCGGTGACGCGGTCCGTCGGGGTCGGGGCCGGGGTCGAGGGGTCGGTCAGGGCCGCGGACGCGAGAGGGGCGACGAGGGCCAGGGCCACCACGGACAGGCCGGAGGACGCGAGTATTCGCCCGCGTCGGCTTTTCGGCACCCAGCGGTGCCGCCCTCCTGGATATTCACGAGTGGTACGCAAGGAATTCCGCCTGGATTCATTTGTGAAGGTCGGTTACCGGCAACGGCGTTCCCCCAGGCCGGTGCCGCGGAAGCTACCAGTCCGCTCTGGCCGGAATGGGCGCTGTGGATGGTCTACCGAGCGGTATCCACGAAATATCCACGGGAATCGACCAACGATTTTCCTTTCGTCGACGTCTCCTTGGGACATGAACAGCATTCGTCTCAAAGTGGCTCTCGTGGCCGGGGCCGTGGCCCTCGCCGGTCTGGCCGTCGCCGGCCCCGCCGCCGCGGCCACCCCGGCCGCCCCGGCCAGGGCCGCCGAGTCCGTCCAGGCCCAGCAGCCCGCCGTACCCGTCGACTTCGTTGACCTGGCCGCCACGCCCCTCGTGGCCGACGGCGCGCCGCACGACGTCACCGTCACCTACCGCAACGACACCCCGTCGGACCGGACCGTCGCCCCGCAGCTCCTCGTCGAGTCGCCGGACGCGGGACCGTTCCTGACGCCCGAGGACCTCGTGGTCGAGCAGCGCACCGCGCACGGCTGCTGGCGTCCCGTGCCGACCGCGAGCCAGACCGGCACCCTCTTCACCGACCTGACGACCGCGCAGCGCACGCTCCACCCGGGCGAGAAGCTGACGCAGGTCTACCGGATCACGGTGGTCGACGCGGACGCGCAGGGCACCGTGCAGCCCAGGATCGCGCTGTACTGAACCCGCGCGCCGGAACAGGAGAGGGCCCAGGCCTCCCCGAGACCTGGGCCCTCACGCTGTGGTCGCAGCTGTGGTCGCAGCGCACCGATCCGGTCGAGCTGTTACCGCAGTGCACCGATCCGGTCGAGCCGCTCGTTCACGCCGTCGCGGAGTTCCTTGAGGGTCGTGCCCGGCGGGGCCACCGTGGGCTCGGTGGACGGCGGCTGGGTCTCGTCCGCGCAACTCGCGCCGCGGGCGGGGACCTTCAGGTCCACGAGGTAGTCGGTGATCGCGTCCGTCGCGCAGAGGCTGCGGTTGAACGCGGTGTGCCCCTCGGCCTTGAACGTGAGCAGGCGGCCGTTGTCGAGCTCACGGGAGAGCGCCACCGCGTCCTGGTACGGGGTGTCCGGGTCACCGGTGTTGCCGATGACGAGGATCGGCGCGGAGCCCTTGGCACGGAAGTTGCCGGCGTAGCGGCTGGTGTGCTCGCCCTTCCACTGGACGCAGGCCGTGGCGTGCTGGTGGTCGTAGGTCGGCGGGCCGTACGCCATCGCCGGGCCCAGCAGTGGGGCCAGCCTGGCGTTGGTGGTGACCTCGCGCTTCAGCAGCGCCGGGTCGCTCGGGTACTTCTTGTCGACGCACTCGACCACGACGTTCGGGTTGAGGAAGTCGAAGCTCGCCGGGGACGGCGGCCGCAGCAGGAACGACGTGTTGTCGCGCAGCTGCGCCTTGCGCAGGGCCTCCCCGAACGAGGGCCAGATGACCTTGCCCTCGTTGATGTTGAACATCAGCCGGTAGACGAGGGTGTAGCCGTTGGCCTGGCCCCCGTTGGCGGTGGGCACCGGGTTGGCGTCCAGGTCGGCCTTCAGCTTCTCGAACGCCCCGCGCGGGTCCCCGTCACCGAAACCGCAGGTCGTCGGGTTCGCCTTGCACCAGTCCAGGAAGCGGCCCATCGCCCCGTCCAGGGCGAGGTACTGCGGACGGTCGTAGGCGTAGGGGCGGTTCGTGTAGTGCTCGGGGTCGTACGCCCCGTCGAGCGCGAGCGCCCGCACCCGCTTCGGGAACATCGCCGCGTAGACCGTACCGATGTAGGAGCCGAACGAGCGTCCGTAGTACGTGAGTTGCTGCTCGCCGAGGGCCTGGCGCAGCAGGTCGATGTCCCGGGCGACGTACTGGGTGCCGACGTACGGCAGCAGGTCGCCCGCGTTGTCCTGGCAGGCCTGGTCGAAGTCTGCGGCCTGCCGGAGGGCCGGTTCGTAGGCGTCGGGGCCGGGGACGCCCTTGGCGGCGGTCACGGCCCGGGTGTAGGTCGGGTCGTCCCAGCACACGACCTGGGAGCTGCGGCCCACTCCGCGCACGTCGTACCCGAAGACGTCGAAGTCGTCGCGCAGGGCGGTCGGCAGGTCGGCGTAGTTGTTGCGCACGAAGTCCACGCCGGAGTTGCCGGGGCCGCCCGGCTGGAGGAACAGCGTGCCCTTGCGCTTGGTCGGGTCGGCCGCCTTCTTGCGGATGACGGCCAGGGTGAGGGTTCTGCCCTGCGGCTCCCGGTAGTCCAGGGGCACTTGGGCGTTCGCGCACTCGAACCCGCCCTGGCAGTCGGCCCAGGCGAGGGTCGGCACGGTGGGTGCGGGCGGTGTGGTCGGGGTGGTCGGTGCGGCCGACGCCGAGGTCGCGGCCCCGGTCCAGGCCACGGCGAGCGCGCTCACCGCGGCTCCGGTGAGTCTGAGTCGTCTGAACTTCACTGTGTCTGTTCCCCCTTGGGCTGGTCAGGCCTCAGAGATTCGGTTGTCTCACAGAGGACACACAGAAAATCACGCCTGCCGGTTCCCGCTGTGCGGCGGTAGTCCTCGGGGCTGACCCCGCGGCCGTCGCCTACTGCGTACTCAGTAGCGGGGATGTCGGCAGGCGCACGACGACACGGCGGGTCTCGTCCGGCGAGCCTTGAGGGACCGTTCGGCACCAGATGTGGAGACCCCCGCCGTGGCTACTTTCCTTTACCGCCTGGGCCGCCTGGCCTTCCGGCGACGCTGGTACGTCGCCCTGGTCTGGGCGGCCGTCCTGGCCGCCGTCGGACTGGGCGCTCTGAAGGCGCCGGGCGCGTCCGACGAGGGCTTCTCGATGCCGGGCATCGAGTCCCAGAAGGCGTTCGACCTCATGGAACAGCGCTTCCCCGGCGCCACCGCCGACGGCGCGACCGCCCGGGTCGTCTTCGTCGCGCCGGACGGCGAGAAGGTCACCGCCGCCGCCCACAGGAAGGCCGTCGAGACCACCGTCGCCGAGCTGGCCGACGGCTCCCAGGTCGCCTCCGCGGTCAACCCCTTCCAGGCGAAGGCCGTGAGCAAGGACGGCACGACGGCGTACGCCACCGTCACCTACAAGGTCGCGTCCAACGACCTCACCGACGCCAGCAAAGCCCAGCTGGATAAGGCCCTCGACGCGGCCCGGGACACCGGGCTGACCGTCGACGCGGGCGGCACCGCCATGGACGACGGCGGGGGCGCGGGCGGCATGGCCGAGGTGATCGGCGTCGCGATCGCCGCGGTCGTCCTCCTCGTCACCTTCGGCTCCCTGGCCGCCGCCGGACTGCCCCTGCTGACCGCGCTCATCGGCGTCGGCGTCAGCATGGCCACGATCCTCTCCCTCTCCCACGCGCTGGGCCTGTCCACCACCACCGGCACCCTGGCGATGATGCTGGGCCTGGCCGTCGGCATCGACTACGCCCTGTTCGTCGTCTCCCGCTACCGCGAGGAACGCGCCAAGGGCCGCGCGCCCCAGGAGGCCACCGCCCTCGCGGTCGGCACGGCCGGCTCCGCGGTCGTCTTCGCCGGGCTGACCGTCGTGATCGCCCTCGCCGGGCTCGCCGTCGTCGGGATCCCGATGCTCACCAAGATGGGCCTGGCCGCGGCGGGCGCGGTCGTCGTCGCCGTACTCATCGCGCTCACCCTGGTCCCGGCGTTCCTCGGCTTCTGGCCGAACGCGGTGCTGCGCCGCAAGGACCGCAAGGAAGGCCGCGTGGCGGAGGCCGCGGACAACGGCGGCACCCGCTGGGCCAGGTTCGTGCTGCGCCGCCCGCTGCCCGTGCTGATCCTCGGCGTGGTCGGCCTCGGCGCCCTCGCCCTGCCGATGACCTCCCTCCAGCTGGGCATGCCCGGCGACGAGGCCAAGTCCACGTCCACCACCGAGCGCCGCGCCTACGACGCGCTCGCCGAGGGCTTCGGTCCGGGCTTCAACGGCCCGCTGACCGTCGTCGTGGACGCGAAGGGCGACGACGACGCGAAGGGGGCCGCGGCGGCGATCGCGAAGGACATCGGCGCCACGAAGGGCGTCGTGTCCGTGACCCCCGCGCGCTTCAACGAGGCCGGTGACACCGCCGTCTTCTCGGTGGTGCCGTCCACCGCGCCGACCGACGAGAAGACCAAGGACCTGGTGACGTCGATCCGCGACGAGCGCCCCGGCATCGAGTCCGAGACCGGCGCGACCTACGAGGTCACCGGCACCACCGCGCTGAACATCGACATCTCCGAGAAGGTGCAGGCCGCCCTCGTGCCGTACCTGATCGTGGTGGTGGGCCTCGCGATCGTGCTGCTCCTCGTGGTCTTCCGCTCGCTGCTGGTCCCGCTGAAGGCGGCCCTCGGCTTCCTGCTCTCCGTCCTGGCCTCCCTCGGCGCGGTCGTCGTGGTCTTCCAGGAGGGACACGGCGCCGGGCTGTTCGGTGTGGAGACCACCGGCCCGATCATGAGCCTGATGCCGATCTTCCTGGTGGGCATCGTCTTCGGCCTGGCCATGGACTACGAGGTCTTCCTCGTCTCCCGGATGCGTGAGGCGTACGTCCACGGCGAGACGCCCGCCCAGGCGGTGACCTCCGGATTCCGGCACAGCGCCCGGGTGGTCGTGGCCGCCGCGCTGATCATGATCGCGGTGTTCGCCGGGTTCATCGGCGAGAGCGACTCCATGATCAAGATGATCGGGTTCGGGCTCGCGTCCGCCGTCCTGCTCGACGCGTTCGTGGTCCGGATGGCCATCGTCCCGGCCGTGCTCGCCCTGCTCGGCCACCGGGCCTGGTGGCTGCCGAAGTGGCTGGACCGGATCCTGCCCCGGGTGGACGTCGAGGGCGAGGCGCTGACCCGGGGGGCCGAGTCCCTGGACGAAGCGCCCGCCGACCTGGAGACCACCCACGCCTGACCCACCCCCCACAGGGGCCGCCCGTGTCGTCGTACGACACGGGCGGCCCCCTTCGCTCACCATGGGTACCGAGCCCACCCCCCGGAGAACACGATGACCACCAGCCCGGAGCGGCGCTACACGGACCGCCTGGAGGAGTTCTCGGACCGCCATCCCTTCCTCGTCGACCTGGCGGTGGTCCTGGCGCTGCTGGGGTCCGCGACCCTCGGATCGTCGCTCACCCTGCCCGGGGCCACGCCGCCGGACGACGACAGGCTGGCGGTCGCCCTCATGAGCGTGTCCTGTCTCGCCCTGCTCAGGCACCGCACCCACCCGCGCGTCGTCGTCGTGGTCAACGCGGTCTGCGCCACGGTCGTGATCACGCAGGGGTACCTGCTCACCCCCCTGCTGCTGGGGCCGGTCATGGCGTCCCTGTACTGGCTGTCCAGCCTGACCGACCGGCGGACCATCCGCGTCTACGGCTTCGCGACCATGGTGGTGCTGACGCTCGCGGCGGCCTTCTCCGACTCCATGGACCATGTGTCGCTGCTGCTGAGGACCATCGGCCCGGCGTTCTGGCTGCTGCTGCCGCTGGCCGCCGGCACCATGACCCGGCTGCGGCGGGCCTATCTCGAGGCCACCCAGGCCCGCGCCGAGCACGCCGAGCGCACCCGCGAGGAGGAGGCCCGCCTGCGGGTCACCGAGGAACGCATGCGCATCGCCCGGGAGTTGCACGACGTGGTCGCCCACCACCTGGCCCTCGCCAACGCCCAGGCCGGCACCGCCGAACACCTCGCGCTGAGCAACCCCCCGCAGACCAAGCGGATCCTGCACGACCTCACCGGCACGACCTCCTCCGCACTGCGCGAACTCAAGGCCACACTGGGCCTGTTGCGGCAGACCGACGACGACGGTTCCGCCCCGCTGGAGCCGGCCCCCGGCCTCGCCCGGCTGCCCGAACTGGTCTCCTCGTGCGCCTCCGCCGGGATCACCGTCACCGTCACCACGGAGGGGGAGCCGCAGCCCCTGTCCCCGGGCGTGGACCTGACCGCCTTCCGGATCGTGCAGGAGGCCCTCACCAACGTCACCAAGCACGCGGCCACGCAGAGCGCGCACGTCCGGTTCGCCTACGCCGGCACCCGCCTGCTCATCACGGTCACCGACGAGGGGCCGCGCACCCCCTCCGCCGCCGAGCCCGCCAAGGGGTTCGGCGTCATGGGGATGCGCGAGCGCGCCCAGTCCGTGGGCGGCGAACTGCGGGCGGGGCCGCGCCCGGAGGGGGGCTTCGAGGTGAGCACGGCACTGCCGTTGCAGCCGTCGGTGAGCGGCGAGGAGACGGAGTGAGGGGCGGGGTCCCGTGGGTGGGGCAGGGCGCGGTCCCGTGGGTGGGGCAGGCGCCATCCGGGGTTCACCGTGAGGTCGCCGGCCGCCGGGCCCCGTGCCCTTAGTGTGGCCGGCATGGCTGACGTGGATCTGGACCGGGCGGACGTGGATCTCGACCGGGCACTGGAGGTCGCGACGGAACTCGCGGCCTGGGCGTCGGAGACGATCCGGCGGCCCCGTGACCCCGGTGCCGAGGTGCGGGAGAAGGACGGTCCCGCGGACATCGTGACCGCCACCGACGAGGCCGTGGAGACCCACGTCCGCGAGGTGCTCGGGCGGGCCTTCCCCGACCACGGGATCGTCGGCGAGGAGTACGGCACCACGGAGGGCGCCGCGGACGCCCCGCACTGGGTGGTCGACCCGGTCGACGGCACCACCAACTACGCCCACGGGCTCGGCTGGTGCTCCTTCTCGCTGGGTCTGGCCGCGGCCGACGGCACCCCGCTGCTCGGCGTGGTCGCGGACCCGTGGCGGGGCGAGACGTTCACCGCGGTCAGGGGCAGGGGGGCGTTTCTGAACGGCACCCGCACCCACGCGGCCGCCCACACCACCCTCACCGGCCATGTCTTCCTCACCGAGTGGGCGGCCCACGCCCACTGGCCCGGCATGGACACCCTGCTCGCCGAACTCGCCGACCGGCACTGCACGGTACGGGTCATGGGCTCCACGGCGCTCTCCCTGGCCCAGGTCGCGGCCGGCCGGGCGACGGCGGCGGCGATCGGCGGCTTCCACGCGATCGACGCGCTCCCGCCGTTGCTGATCGCCCTGGAGGCGGGGGCGGTGGCAGTACCCGAACGCCCGTCCCACAACCAGCCGTTGCTCCTGGTGGCCCCGGACGCGGCGGAGGAGATGACGGAGCTCTGGTACGGGTCGGGGGCGGCCGCCGTATGACGGCGTCCTGGTGGAGATCTGACCAGGAGATAACCGTCAGTGAGGTATCGACGGGCTGATCGGAGCACATACTTCAGCAAGCGGGAGGGTCCCGGGGCACTCTGACGGGGAGCGGCTTGATGGATGCCGGCGGTGCGGGTCTGGGCAAGGTCGAGGTACGGCTGAAGTGGGACCCCAGTCCCTACGGGGAGCCGGCCCGGCACCTCGACATCATCGCCGCGACCTACCGGGCGGACGATCCTCACGGCCGTCCCGAGTACGTCGTCTACCACGAGAACCGTGCCCCGGACGGCACCATCAACATGACCCGGCACAGCGAGAACGGCCTCGGCCTCGGCTATGTCGAGGTGCTCCAGCTGGAGTTCGAACGGATGGTCTCCGCCTACGGGCGGGTCGTCGTAGGGGTCGCCATCCACCAGGACGGCGGCCCCCGCACCTTCGGCGACCTGACCCACTGCGGGGTGCTCGTCGTCGAGGGCTACCGCAGACTGCTGGCCGACGACTTCGCGGGCGTCGCCGACGCCACCGCCGCCACGATCGCGGAGTTCACCAGGGACGGGGCGGGCGGCTGGCACTTCAGGGAACTGATCCGGGGCTTCGACAGCAACCCGGCGGGGTTCATGGCGGAGATGGGCAGCGTACGGGGATGAAGGGGGCCGGCCCCGGGCCGCCCCCTTCCTGGCAGCCCCTCTTGATCAGACGGACGGGTTGACGACGACCGTGGCCGAGTTGTTCTTGACCCGAGGGTCGAAGGCGAAGACCGAACTGCCGTCGTAGGGACGGACGGTGACATGGCCCGTGGCGTCGGGGACGACCTGGTCGACGCGCAGCCGGAACGGGAAGGCGACCTTCAGGTCGGGGCTGGTCCAGGTCGGCAGGGTGCAGACGTAGTGGGGGACCGCCGGTTCGCCTGCGGCGGGCGCGGCCGGCGCGGCGGTCTGGCAGGTGCGGGGCACCGACGTGGCGGTGGTGCCCGGCGGGAGGTAGTAGTCGATCGCCGGGACCGGGTCCCCGGACGCGACGTTCGCGACCCAGGCCGGACCGCGGTTGACGAAGCGGAACCCGGCGGCGACGGTGTCCCCGGCCCCGCCGCTCACCTCTGTGCCGTGCACGGCGAAGTCCGCGGTGTTGTCGGCGTCGATGTGCCAGGCGCGGCCGTTGTCGGAGGTGTCGAGATCGGTGACGTCCCCGGCAGGCTCGACCTCGTAGTCGAACCGCTCGTACAGGGCGTGGTCGGTGACGGCGAGCCGCAGCGGCTCGGGCAGCTCCACGGTGGCGCCGGGCGCGACGTCGGTGTCGAAGGAGCAGGTCACGTAGGTCATGTCCGGGTACTGGCCGCTCGGGTCGTCCGGATCGCTGTAGCTGCACTCGGGGTAGCGGGTGGCGACGTCGAGGCCGTACGTCGCCCACAGCTTCACGCTGAAGCCGTGCGCGGTCTCGTTGCCGGTGTTGGTGACGGCGAACGGCACGGTGAGGTCGGTGCCGGGCGCGACGCCGGAGACGTCCTGCGGGGCGCTGACCCCGAGGTCGGGGCCGGAGCCGACGGTGACGAAGGTCTCCGTGGAGTACTCCGGGACGGTCAGCGTGCCGTCGGGGCCGCCGGTGGCGGTCGCGGAGTACTCGACGGCACCCTGCGCGCCGACGGCGGCACCGGACGCGGCGCGCAGCTTCAGCTGGACCTGCGGGGTGTAGCGGACCGGCACGTCACCGGTGTCGCACACGGCGACGGTACCGGCGTCGTCGGGCACGCAGGTGTCGGGCCACTGCACCTCGGCGACCCCGGCGAGTCCGGAGACGTCGACGGTCAACCGCCCGTCGGTCACGGCGAAGTCGGAGTTGTAGTGCTGCAACCCGAGCGCCATGGAACGGTACTGAGCCGGGCCCCCGCCCTCGGGGGCGACGACGACCGTCTGCTCGTACGGCGCCTGGACCTCCAGCCCGTCGCTGGGATCCGAACCGTCGGCGAACGCGACCCCGCTGCCGAGCCCGGCGACCACCAAGGCCCCCACCGCACCGGCACACACCCCACGCCGCACCGCACGTCCGACGGAGACAGAACTCATGACATCCCCCAGCTGGGACAGAAGAACCCCGGCACTTCGATCAAGAACCGGCCGCGACTTGGACCCCACCCCCACCACGAAAGTTGCACGTGCCCCGGGGGTTCTTACCGACTTCTTGATCGACCAGAGCGCGGGCCGCCCGGGTCAGGTCGCGTCGAGGGCGGGGAAATGCTCTCCTGGAAGGAACTGCAGGAGAACACGCCGATGCGCCCCAGCCGGAGTTCAGCGCCCTTCGCCGGCCGGTCGGTCGCCCCGACCGGAACGGGCGGGGGGTTGCTGCCCACACGGGATCTCGCGGCCGCCTGGTCGCTCATGGTCCTGATCGCGGTGCCCGCCTGGCTGCTGACGATCGGCCAGGCCCGGGACATGGGAGTCGAGCCCGGCACGATGGGGATGGCACTGCCGCTGTTCCTGCTGTTGTGGGCGACGATGATGGCGGCCATGATGCTGCCGTCCATGGCACCGGTGGCCATCACCTGGGTCCGAGGCATCGGCCGGCAGTCCTCGGGCTGGACCCGGACCGCCCGGACCGTCGAGTTCGTCGCCGGATACCTGCTGGTGTGGACGGCGTCCGGGCTGCTCACCTATGCGGCGCTGGCCCTGACCGGCAGCCTTCTGGACGACCATGCCACGGCCGGTCGCTGGATCGGCTCGGCCGCCTTCCTGCTCGCGGGCCTGTACCAGCTGGGCCCCCTGAAGTCCGTCTGCCTGCGGCACTGCCGTGACCCCCTGGGCCACCTGGTGCACTACTCCGGCTACCGAGGACCCGCCCGCGACCTGCGGGTGGGCCTCCACCACGGCGCCTACTGCGTCGGCTGCTGCGCCGGCCTGATGGTCGTCCTCGTTCCGCTGGGCGTGATGAACGTGGCGGCGATGGCGGGGCTTGCCGTGGTGATCTTCCTGGAGAAGCTGTGGTCCCGGGGCCCGCTGCTGGCCCGCGCCACGGGCGTCGTGTTCCTCGTCCTGGCGGTGCTGGCGCCCTTCCAGGACTGGCTGCTTCCCGGGCTGCGGGACTCCATGCCGTCGATGAACGACATGTGATCCCGCGCCGGTACCGGCTTCCGCACCGGGGAAAGGGGGTGCAAGCTGGAAGGGAGACCGTCTCCCGATCCCGGGGCCGGGCTCGGCACACCCGGTCTCGCCACTCCGAGTGAGCCTCCTGGGGCTCGGCAGGAGGGAAGCGAGATGACAGAACAGGCCACCACCGCCACGCGCTGGCATCTGACCGGCGACTGGTTCGATGTGTGCAAGTGCGCCATACCCTGTCCGTGTACGTTCGCGCAGCCTCCGACGTACGGCGACTGCGAAGGCGTCCTGGTCTGGCACATCAGGGAGGGCAGCTATGGCGACGTGCGTCTGGACGACCTCAACGTCCTGATGCTCGGCTCCTTCACGGGCAACGTCTGGAGCGGCGAGCACAGCGCCCCCTACGCCGCCGTCTTCCTCGACGAACGCGCCGACGAACAGCAGCGCGGTGCTCTCGGGGCCGTCTTCGGCGGCGAGGCGGGCGGCTGGCCGGCGCGCTTCGGGGAGATGCTCCACCCCGAGATCCGCGGCATGGACGTCGCACCCATCCACGTCGAGCTGGACGACGACCTCGCCACCTGGCGGGCCGAGATCCCCGGCCGTGTCACGGCGGCCGCCGAGGCGCTCACCGGCCCGACCACCGTGGACGGCGCGCGCGTCCGGCTCCACAACGCCCCGGGTGCCGAAGTCGGACCGGGCCAGGTCGCCACCTGGGGCCGGGCCACCGTCGACCGCGCGGACGCGTTCGGCTTCTCCTGGGACCGCTCCGGCAAGTCGAGCAAGCACTTTCCCTTCGACTGGACGGGCCCCGACTGACCCACCTGCGCCCGCACGAGTGCCGCGTCCGGGCCTCGTCCCGCCTCAGGTCGCCGCCGCCAGTGCCGGCCGCGGGGCCCGCGCCCGGTGTGCCCTCCTCAGGAACGGTTTCTCGATGGCGTAGTAGGAGAGAAGCGCCATCAGCAGGGTCAGCACCACCGTCGCCGCCAGCCGGCCCTCCGTGACGCCGAGGGAGGCGAGGAGCCGTACGACCGGGTAGTGCCAGAGATAGATGCCGTAGCTGAGGTTGCGGCCCACCCAGGCCAGGGGGGTCAGGGCCAGCAGACGGGACAGGCGGGTCTCCGGGCGCAGTTCGAGGGCGGCGACCAGGATGGCGGAGAGCGCCGCCACCGCGAGGAAGCCGACCGTGTACCACGCGGCCGTCCAGACGCCGAGGTCCTCGGTCACCGGCACCTGCCAGGCGACCAGGCCCAGCAGGGCCAGGGCCGGCCACGCGAGCCGGCCGGACCACGTGCGCAGCAGGGCCAGGCGGGGGTCGTCGGACCGCAGCCGCGCCAGGGCTACGGCGACCAGGGCGCCGGCGAGCAGCTGGTCGGCGCGGGTGTCGGTGCCGTTGTAGATGCGGTGGGCCGCGTCCGGGTTCCACAGGACGCAGCGCCAGAGGAGGGGGAGCACGCACAGGGCCGCCGTGCACAGCAGGACCGTGCGGGCCCGCACCCGGCGGAGGAGAAGGAGCAGCAGCAGGGGCCACAGGAAGTAGAACTGCTCCTCCACGCCCAGCGACCAGGTGTGCGCGAGCGGGCTGGTGAGGTCGGAGTAGGGGCCGGACTCGGTGGCCCGTACGACATTGGTGAGGAAGGTCGCCGACAGGGCGGCGGCCTGGAGCGAACCGTCGAAGCCCCACAGGTCGGTGGTCGACGCCAGCAGCGCGCAGAACGCGCACAGGGCGAGGAGCGCGGGGACGAGCCGGAGCCAGCGGCGCCGGTAGAAGGACATCAGGGAGATGCCGCCGCGGCGGACGTACTCGGCGAGCAGCAGGCGGGTGATGACGAAGCCGCTGATGGTGAAGAAGACGTCCACGGCGACCGCGCCGCCGGGCAGGGCGTCGGGCTCCACGTGGTGGACGATGACCAGCGCGACCGCGAGGGTGCGCAGTCCGTCGAGGCCGCTCACCCGGCCGGTGCGGGACACCGCGGACGGAAAACCCCGGCTCGCACGGGGTGCGACCGGGGCTGGGGGTCTGGCGGCGCCGACCGCCGTATCCGCTCCGTCCTGCGTGCTGCCTTCGCGCTCCGCTTCCGCCACGGCCGTCGAGTCCGGTGCCTTCGCCATGAAAGAGATCTCTTCTCACCTGCCCGCTGAATCGAGTAATCCCGGTGCGCCTAACCGGAAATCACGCTCGCATGCCTCGCTGGGCGTCAGCTGTGCCGAATCACCGGCGGACGCACAGGTCAGGCACAGGGTGGGCTCGCTCACACGCGCGGCGGTCGCCGTGGGCCGGCCGTTTGCGGAATGGGCCGGGGGCGCGGAAACCCTGAGGGCAGAGCAGGGCAGGGCAGGGCGGGGCAAAGCTAGGCAAGGCGGACGCGGCGAAGGTACGACCGGTGGAGATCCGCGCGCATCTGTGTGACACGCACGTCAGTACGCCGAGCGGCGGCAACGGCTGTATGCGGGCCGCGTCGGCGGGAGTGGGGTGAGCGGCGGGGTGAGGGAGCTAGGCCGCTTCGGGGCGCGGGAAGGTCTCGTCCTCGTCGTCCCCGTAGTCCGGCGCGCGGAAGGGGTCGGTGGTGAGGGGCGGGAGGGCCGCGGGGGTGCGCTGGGACTGCCCTTCGGGGGCGGAGAACAGCGAGGTCAGATCGATGGGAGGAGGTCCTTTCCTAGAGCTTGGTCATCTTCGGGTACGGACTCAGGATCCGCATCTGCGACGAGCCGAAATCCACGAGCACCGCGATTCCGTCCTCGACGCCGAGCACGCGGCCGAGACCGTACATGTCGTGGGTGACCTGGTCGCCCACGGCGAAGTGCTTGGGCACGGGTGCGACCGGAGCCTTGAAGGGGCTGGTGGGCAGATGGCGCTTCTGTGCGGCAGGTTTAGTCATCCTCCTCAGTATGCGCCTACGACGGCCCGGCCCGCGCCGCCTGTCCAGGACCGTTGCGAAGACGGGATGCACGGGAGGCCGTGCCGTGCCACTACTCCGCGCGCTGAAGGGTCAGGTCACTGCGGAGGGGCTGGGCCTGCCAGAGGGCGGCGAGCCCCAGTCCCACCGACACCACTGCACGAGGAAGCCGTCGTCGTCGGGTTCGACTCCGCGCCGCCTCGAGATCCGCGCGAACGAATCGGCGCCGGCCTGCCAGGGGATGGGCATGCGGGATGCTGTCGCCGCCGCCTCGCTAGTGGTGACCCCGCCACCACGGCACGTCCAGGCTGCCGGCCGGGATCACCTCGGGCAGGTCGTGCAGCACGGTTCCGAGGTGACCGCGGAAGTCGATGCCGTAGCAGCCACACGCGGCACTGCTCCTTCGGTGGTCGGTCATGAGGGGCACGGTACGGAACGACATGTTCGGTGACCACCGCGTTTCACTGACCGAAGCCCGCCGTGGCCCCGGCAGGTCGAGGAGGTCGGTCAAGGTCCACAGGCCGTCAGCAGACCGGGGACCGCCTCCGTGTGGGGGCTGTGCGTGCCGGGAAGCCAGGGGCACTACCTGGTGGGCCGGGTCGGGCAGGTAGGTCAGCCCCACTACCCCGAAGCGGGCGCGGGCGGCGGATCGGGCCGCTGGTAGGTCTGCCAGCTGGGCCATGGTGGGCGGAGTGGTGAAGGAACCGGCGTAGAACTCGATCACCGGGAACTCGTTCGCGCCGTGCAACTCGTGGACGTAGGCGCCGTGGAAGCGGTCGGCGAGTTGGACGGAGACGACGTCGCCGGGGCGCAGGAAGGTGACCGTTCTCGGACTTCGGGGGCGGCGCGTCGGCGGTGCCGGCGTCGACCGCAGCAAGGCCTTGATCGCCGGGGACTGTCTCGCGAACGCGTCGGAGAGGACGACGTGCCGGTTGAGCTCGTCGACCGAGGTGAGGGCCCGCGCGGTGAGGGCGCCGTCATGGAAGCCGTGCTTGTGCAGCACGGTGGCCAGCGCCACCCACCCCACGTTCCTGTCCGCCGCCGGGGCGTCACCTGCGTCCAGCAGGCAGCGCCAGCGGGCGAGGACCGGCGGTATCACCGCCTGCTCGACCTCCGCATGGGACCGGCCGCGGTATGACATCTGCCCGGCGGTCCACCGGGCGACGTCCTCAGTCATCGCCTGGACGATTCCCCGAGCAGCGAGCTTGTCCAGGATCTGCTGATGCCTCATGCCTCGAAGCATGACAGAGGGTAATGGTGTCAGGATCTGCTTCTCAGCGCACCGGGAAGCCGAAGACGTAACCCTGGTCGCGGAGTCGGGGCAGGAGCCGGCGCAGGGCCTCCACCGTTTCGGCGCGGTCGCCGCCCGCGTCGTGGAAGAGGATCGTCGGGCCGTTCGGGAGTTCGTGCTCGACGGTGGCGATGATGGCGGCCGTGCCGGGGAGTTCGAAGTCCTTGGAGTCGACGTTCCAGCCCAGCGGGCGCATGCCCCGGGAGGCGGCGAGCTTGCGGCTGTACGGCGTGAAGGCGCCGCCCGGGGCCCGGTAGTACAGGGGGCGCACGCCGCCCGACGCCTCGGTGATCATGCGTTCGGCGTCGAGGATCTGCTGGGACTGGTAGGCCTCGGACTTCTTGTCCATGGTGGTGTCGTGGGACACCGAGTGGTCGCACAGCCGGTGTCCGTCCGCGACGACCTGCTTCACCAGGTCCGGGTGGGCCTGCGCCTGCGTGCCGACCATGCAGAACGTCGCCTTGACCCCGTACTGGCGCAGTACTTCCAGGACTTGGGGGGTCCATCGCGGGTCGGGGCCGTCGTCGATGGTGATGTTGACGCCGCGCGCGCCCTTGTCCGAGGCGTGCGCGATGGTCACGTCGACCGGCTTCACCGCGGCCGGCTTCGCCGACGTGGCCGCCTTCGGGGACGAGCCCACGGCACCGGCCTGCGCGGTCCACACCGAGGCGCCGGCGGCGAGCAACGTCACCCCGAGCGCCGCCCCGAGCACCTTGCCGTACCAGCCACGTCCGCCGTGCCGCGCCATGTCCGCCCCACTCTCCCGCAGTTCCGCCGATCAGCCGGCCGCGTTGTCTCCTTGCGACCAACGCGACCAACTGGCAGGACGAGTGGGGACGGTCATGGGATGCGTCCGTTACCGATCAAGGACAATCCCGGGGTGGTTCCCGGACAACCGGGCGGACCGGGCGAGCAACCGGGCGGACGACCGAGCGAGCAACCGGGGCTGTCCGTCAGGCCGTCGCCGCATCCGCCGCGTCCGCCGAGGGCACCGCGGTCACCTTCCCGGCACCGGCCGCCTGCCGCTCCCGCCACCACGACGCCCCCCACGCGAGCGCCGCGCCCCCGACCGCGTACGCGACCAGCACCCACAGGGCGCCGGCCGTCGCGTGGCCGGAGAAGTACGCCGTGTTGCGGACCAGGGTCGTGCCCGCCCCCGGTGGCAGGGCCTGGCCGATCGCGCTCCAGAAGGCGGGGAGCAACGGGGCCGGGTACACACCGCCCGAACTCGGGTTGCCCAGGACCACGAACAGCAGGATGACCAGGCCCGTGCCGAGCAGTCCCAGCAGGGTCTGGAGGGCGAGCGCGGTCGCCGCCGACGCCATGACGACCAGGGCGCCGATCGCGCTCAGCGCCCAGAAGTGACCGCCGAGCGCGTCGAACACCGGGCCCACGATCACCGCTCCGGCCACGCCCGAGACCACCGCGTACAGGACGAGGGCGCCCAGACGGATCAGGGTGCGCTGACGGTTGGCCGGGCGGGAGCCCGCGGCCATGCCCATGATCGTGGCGGTCAGGTAGCCGCCGATCACCCAGCCGAGGACCAGGTAGAAGGACGTCATGCCGCGGCCGTCCCCGGAGTTGGGGGCGCGGATGTCGGTCACCGTGATGCGGCGCTTCTCGGACGCCTCGATCTTCTGGGCGATCTGGGTGGCCGTCTGGGAGACCGAGGGGCCGCCGGCCGAGGCGACCAGGAGGGTGTCCTCGGTGCCCTGCGCGTCGAAGAGGAAGGCCGCGTCCGTCCTGCGGGTCATGACCCACTCGCGGGCTTCGGCCGTGCTCGCGGCCGTCGTGGCCTTCACCGGTTCGCCGTCCAGTGCGTTGAGCTGGGCGACGATCTTCGCGGCGGCCTGCTGGGGGGCGACCACCGCGACCGGGATGCGGTGCGGGGTGGGGGAGTGGAAGGCGCCGACGTACGAGAGGACGAAGGCGAGTTGGACGAGGAGGCCGCCGAGGACCAGGCCGAAGGCCCGGAGCGTCACCGCGTCCTTGAACTCGGCCGCGAAACCAGGGGACTTGGGGGCCGGCTCCGGGGCGGGTCCGCCGGAGGAGGGGGTGGAGGGTGCGTTCACGGGCGCATCGTCGCACAAGTGGGTGAACTTGCCGTTCCGTTTGCCGTCCCGGAGGAAACGGACACCTCGGAAGACCTGACCCGGCACGCCCCGAGCCTGACCCGGCACGCCCCGAGCCTGACCCGGCACGCCGCGGGGCCTGACCCGGCATGCCCCCAAGGCCCGGCCCACCCCCGCGCGGAGCCCTAGTCCGGCAACCCCAGCTCCGCCCAGATCGTCTTCCCGGTGGCCGTCTGCCGGCTCCCCCACCGCTCCGCCATCTGCGCCACCAGCAGCAGCCCCCGCCCGCCCTCGTCGAACACCCGGGCCCGGCGCAGATGCGGGGCGGTGCTGCTGCCGTCGGACACCTCGCAGATCAGGCTGGAGTCGCGGATCAGCCGGAGGACGACCGGGTCGGCGCCGTAGCGGACCGCGTTCGTGACCAGTTCGCTGACGATCAGTTCGGCGGCGAAGGACGCGTCCCCGAGACCCCACGCCATGACCTGCTCGCTCGCCTCCTTCCTGGCCCGCGACACCGCCGCCGGATCGCGGGGCAGCTGCCAGGTGCGGACCTGAGCGGTGTCCAGGGCGGAGGTGCGGGCCAGCATCAGGACGATGTCGTCGGCCGGGCGGGCCGGCAGGGCCGTGCGCAGGACCCGTTCGCAGGTCTCCTCCAGGGGGCCCGCGTTGTCGGCCAGCGCCCCGCGCAGCAGGTCCAGTCCGACCTCGATGTCGCGGTCGGCCGCCTCGACCAGGCCGTCGGTGTAGAGGGCCAGCAGGCTGCCCTCCGCCAGCTCCACCTCGACGGACTCGAACGGCAGGCCGCCGAGGCCGAGGGGCGGGCCCGCCGGCAGGTCCAGGAAGCGGACCTCGCCGTCGGGGGTGACCACGGCCGGCGGCGGATGGCCGGCGCGGGCCATGGTGCAGCGGCGGGAGACCGGGTCGTAGACGGCGTAGACGCAGGTGGCGCCCACCTCGCCCGAGGTCGGTGCCTGGGCCGCCGGGCCGCCGCGGGTCTCCGGGCCCTCCTCCCGGTCCAGCCTGACCACCAGGTCGTCGAGCTGGGTGAGGAGTTCGTCGGGGGCGAGGTCCACGTCCGCGAGGGTGCGCACGGCCGTCCGCAGGCGGCCCATCGTCGCCGAGGCGTGGATGCCGTGGCCCACCACGTCACCGACCACCAGGGCGACCCGGGCGCCGGAGAGCGGGATGACGTCGAACCAGTCGCCGCCCACGTCCGCGCCGGAGCCCGCCGGGAGGTAGCGGTAGGCGACCTCCATCGCCGCGAGGTCCGGCGGACGGTCGGGCAGCAGGCTGCGCTGGAGGGTGAGCGCGGTGCGGCGCTCGTGGGTGTAGCGGCGGGCGTTGTCCACGCTGACCGCCGCCCGCGCGACGATCTCCTCCGCGAGCAGCAGGTCGTCCTCGGTGAACGGCTCCACCGTGCGGTGGCGCAGGAAGTGCACCAGCCCGAGGGTGACCCCGCGGGCCCGCAGCGGCACCATCATCACCGAGTGGATCAGGTACTTGGCCACCGTCTCGGCCCGGGCCCGGGACGACTCGACCCACGCCCGCATCCCCGGGTCGCCCTCGGGCGGCAGGGTGCCGCGGCCGGCGATCAGGGCGCGCATCGGGGGCGTGTCCACCGGGTAGAACGTCGTCTCGCCGGACGGCACCACCGACTCCGGGCAGCCGTCGAGGACCGAGCGCTGCGCGGTCCGCCGTACGGTGACCGGCCGGTCCGGGGGCACCGGCTCCGGTTCGTCGCCGAGCGCCACCGACTCCAGCAGGTCCACGGTGACGAAGTCCGCGAAGCCCGTCACGGCCACCTCGGCCAGCTCCTCGGCGGTCCGGACGACGTCCAGGGTGCTGCCGATGCGCAGGCTCGCGTCGTTGAGGACGGCGAGGCGGCGGCGGGCCCAGTACTGCTCGGTGGTGTCGAAGACGGCCGCGGACATGCCCAGCACCGCCCCGCCCTCGTCCTTCAGCGGTGACAGGAACATCGACCAGGCGTGGCCCCGCACCTCGCCGGGGGCCTGGCCGTAGTTCTCGTGGAAGATCGGCTCACCGGTGCTCAGGACCTGCCGCTGGAGGCGGTCGTACTCGTCGAAGGGCGGGTTCGGCTCGATCTCCCACAGGGTCAGACCGCGCATCTCGGCGAGGGTGCGGCCCATCACCCGGGTCATGACCTCGTTGGCCGTCACCAGCCGCGCCTCGGCGTCGTAGACCGCCACCGGCACGGGCAGCTGCGCGAGCGTGAGGTCCCACAGGGCCTCCGCGGTCGGCTCGGCGGGCTGGGACACGCGTTCCGGTGCGGCGGGGGTGATCAGCCACGGCCGCGCGCCGTCGCCGTCCGCGAGCGGGGTGCCCTTCAGCCGTACGACGACACGGTCGCCGTCGCGGTGCCGCAGCGCCACCTCGGTGGCCCACCGCCGGCCCTGGGCGATGTGGCGGCGCGCGGACTCGGGGAGGTCGGCCGCGAGCAGGTCGGCCGCCGGACGCCCCACGACCTCCGCGGCCTCGTGGCCGAGCAGCCGCCGCGCCCCGGAGCTCCACACTGTGACCGTCCCGCCGGCGTCGACCACGACCGCCAGGTCCTCGGGTACGGGTCCCTCCACGGTGCCTCCGGATGTGCCGCGCCTGCCGTCCATGCTCCCAGCGTCCCGCCGCGCAGCTCTCCGCTCAAGCGATGACAGAAGGCATACGGCGACCCTGCCGTGCGGAGCCGCAGTCTTGCACGGCGCGCCGGGCGGGCGGAACGGAACGGAAGGATCTCGGGGCCGGTGGTGTCGGTTCCGGCGGCCGCTGGTGCGCTCCGGTCGCGGGCGAGGTCGTCACAGCAGGGCGCTGGTGCGGTGGTGGGCCGGGATGTTCAGCCACCAGGACGCGGCCGCGCGGGTGGTGGGCAGGAAGTCGGGGTTCGTGCGGATCGCGGTGAGCACGTCGTCGCGGGCGGCCATGCCGAGGGCGTAGACGAGGCTCTCCAGGGTGGCCGCGGTCACCGGGTCCCGGCCGGCCCGCCACGCGGTGTGGTGGTGGGTGAGGGCGGAGCGCAGGAAGTCGCCGGTGGAGCGGTCGGCGGCGACATGGCCGAGGCCGCGGACCGCGGCGTACGCGGTGGTGCGCGGTACGCCCGGTGTCACCGCGAGCCATTGCAGCAGCCCGCGGTGGCGGTGGTCGCCGACGACCCGCAGCGCGTCCAGGAGCGGGACCGCGAGGTCCTCCTGCCGGGTGGCGAGGGGCCGTACCAGTTCCGCCGCGAGCGCGTCCGCCAGCACCGGGCGGTACGGGGTGGCCGCGAGCAGGAACGCGGCGTACAGCCGGACGTCGAAGAGCGGGCTGGCCAGCGCCTCGCCGACCAGCGCGGTCGGCACGGCGGAGTCGCCCACCCGGCCGGGCTCCAGCGCCCCCAGGCGCGCGGTCACCCTGCGCACCGCCGCCGCGGCCGGATCGGACACCCGCCGCCCCGGCAGCGGGGCCGGCGGGCGGCGGCCGAGGAGCGCGCGGGCGTGCTCGGGGTGCGCGGCGGACAGATGGGTGCGCAGCGGTGCGACCTGGTCGCCGAACGGGCCGTCGTCGGCGCAGTCCCGCACCGCCCGCACCAGCCTGGTCAGCTGCGGCTCGTCGAACTGCCGGTAGTTCACCTTGCGGAAGCACGCCATGACCGCGCCCCGATGCGCCAACGGCCCGCTGGGCCGGGCCAGTTCACGCAGGACCCGGTCGGCCGCGTCCGGGTGGGCGGAGTTGTCCAGGGCGCAGACGATCTCGGTCGCCGTCAGCCGGGCCCGCCCCGCCGCCATCGCACCGCACACCGCGACGACCGTACGGCCGCCCCTGCGGTGGTTGAGGAGCCGGTTGAGCGACTCGAAGCGCAGCATCCACGGAAGGTCGTCGGCGATCACCATCTCCTCGACGAGCCGCTCGGCGAGCCGGGCCCACGTGCCCGACGGCATCAGCACCACGTCGGGCCGCGCGCACAGTCCGTCGACCAGCTGGTCCCAGTGGTCACCGGTCATCACGTCCCCGGACACCGCCTGCTCCAGCAGGTCCTCCAGGTCCCGGCCGGCCGGGGCGACCGGGTCGACGTCCAGGACGGGACCGGGCGCCCAGTAGCGCCACACCGTGCGCGCGGTGGCGGTGAGCCGGTTGCGGGGCAGCCCGAGCAGCTCCTCGTAGCGGCGAACCGCCTGCCAGGGGACGGGAGTCCGGGCGGTCTCCCAGCGCGAGACGGTGCTGACGCTGACCTCGCGGTCGTAGCTCCCGCCGTGGAAGGCCGCCGCGAACGCGGGCAGCGATCTGAGCGGTTTCTCCTCGGCCAGCAGCCGGTTGACCCGTAACAGCCATGCGACACGGGCCCGCCGCCCCAGCCCGGCCCCCGCGCCGTCCGCGGCACGCGCGTTCATACGGTCAGTGTGGCAGGAGTCGGGCCATCCGGCCCCGGCCGAGACAATTCCCTCTGACATACCCGATTTCCCACCGCCCCGCGCCGCGCCTTGCAGCGCCCGGCGAGCTGTGCAACGCGCGGTGGACCGGGCCCCCGACGGCGGTACCAACGAGTCAACCGGCCCGTACGGACGGCCGGTCGAGGTGATGTCGGGGGAGGCATCGATGGGAACGGCACTGGCACTCGGGCATGTGATCGGCGTGGTGATCGCGCTGTGGACGTTCAACGCGCGGGCGGGCGGCTCCTTCTGGCACGGCGTCTCGCCGTGGCTGCTGCTGATCAGCCCGGAGTGGTTCCTGGTCAGCGTGGTCAAGGCGGTCGGCTGGGAGATCACGCTCGCCGTCTGGCTGCTGAGAGGGCAGCCCGCCTCGCCGTGGGGCGTACGGCCGCGCAGCCGCTCGGGCCGGATCACCCGGCTGAGCCCGGCCGAACGCGCCGCCCGTGAGCGTGAGTTGCAGAGCACCAGGTGAGGGAGGGATCCGCGTGCGGTACACCGGCGACAAGGACGTCCACTGCGGGGACCGGGCCTGCCGCAAGAGGGTGCGGGCCGTCCGCTGCCCGCGCTGCCAGGGTCGGGTCGGCCCGATGACCACGTGCAGGCGGTGCGGCAACACCGGCTACGTCTGCCCGAACTCGCGCGACGAGCACCACGCCAAGGTCGGCTGAGGGGAGGACGGGATGGAGATCCTGCACAGGCTGCTCGGGCCGCGTCGGCTGCCGGCCGGCCGACACGGCTACCAGGCACCGCCGGACGCCCTGGCCGAGGGCTGGGAGTGCGACAACCCGGACTGCGGAGAGGGCGGGTACTTCGCCAGTCCGCGGCCCGGGATCCCACGCCGCTGCGACGCCTGCGGCAGCGGCACCTACCCGCGCCACGCCTGGCCCTGGCAGCACGGCGAGCGCCGGGCCGAACTCGACGCCCTGCTGGCCGAGGCGGAGCGGGACGGGGATCGCTACCTCGCCCTGCTGGTCCGCTTCCACCTGCTGACCTGGACCTTCGAGGACCACCTGATGAACGGCCACCGGCACGACGCCCTGCTGACCCTGCGCGACACCGACGCGGGACTGCGGGCGACGATGCGCGAGGACCCCCTGTTCACGGAGGGCTCCTACCGCTACGCCCTGGTCCTCGGCGCCCTGCGCAGCGGCGACCCGGACATCGCGCTGCGGATCCTCGAACCCTGGGTGGCGCTGGCCCGCGAACGGGGCCCGGGCTACGGCACCGACCTGGCCTCGGACAACGCGAGCCGCACCGACTACCGCTGTCTGGTGAGCGCCTGCTTCGCGTGGCTGCGGGACGAGCGGACCCCGGCCCATCGCCGCTACGACACGGTCGTGCGCTGGGTGCTGGACACGGCCCGCGCCCCGCATGTGCGGAACTGGCTGACCGGCGACCACGACGCGGCGCTCACCGTCCTCGACCCCTACTGGCAGTCCGGGCGCTGAGGGCCCGGGCACCGGAGCCGGGTGCGTGGCCGCGAACCCGTACGGGGGTCGGAATCGCGGCCACGGGCCTGCCCGGGTGAGGTCAGCCCAGCGGGGTGTCGGCCCACGGGAGGGACGCCGACGGGTCGTTGAAGGCCTCCGGGCGCGGCGGCCGCACCTCGTGGCAGGTGAAGCCGAGCCGGGTCAGGGCCCGGCTCACCTCGTTGGCGGTGAAGTCCCGGCGGTCCTGCCGGGTGATCACCTGACCGACCTGCTTGACCGGGTACACCTGGGAGCCGACGGTCACGCACGGTCCGGTGGCGGGTTCGGGCTCGACGCCCTCCATCGACCTCTCGACCTCGCTCATGGTCAGGTCGAAGGGAAAACGTGCGATGACGATGCGCATGGCGCCTCCACGGGGAGCGGTCGGAACGGGGACGGTGAGAACGCCCAGGGTGCGGCCCTGTTCGTCTCCTTCTCGGAGTGGGTCGTACGGCTATCGGGGGGTGCGGGCGGAGCGGCGGCGGCCCCGCGCGGAGCGGCTGCCGCGGCCGCGTCCGGCGGCCCCGGTGCGCTGCGCGGGCTCGGCGGCGGCCGGGGCGGGGAGCGTGACGGGCACGCCGGAGGGGGTGCGGGCGCCGGTGATGCGGTTCAGCTCGGCCTCGCCCGGGCGGACCCGGGTGATCCGGGCGGAGATGCCGGCGTCGGACATCAGACGGTCCACCGCGCGCCGCTGGTGCGGCAGGACCAGGGTGACGACGGTGCCGGACTCGCCGGCGCGTGCCGTACGGCCGCCGCGGTGCAGGTAGTCCTTGTGGTCGGCGGGCGGGTCGAAGTTGACGACGAGGTCGACGTCGTCGACGTGGATCCCGCGGGCCGCGACATTGGTGGCGACCAGCACGCTGACCTGGCCGTCCTTGAACTGGCCGAGGGTGCGGGTGCGCTGCGGCTGGGACTTGCCGCCGTGCAGCGCCGAGGCCCGCACGCCCACCGACAGCAGGTGCTTGGCCAGCCGCTCCGCCGCGTGCTTGGTGTCCAGGAACATGATCACGCGGCCGTCGCGGGCGGCGATCTCGGTGGCGGTGGCGCGCTTGTCGTCGTCGACCACGTGCAGCAGGTGGTGCTCCATGGTGGTGACGGCGCCCGCGGACGGGTCGACCGAGTGCACCACCGGGTCGTGCAGGTAGCGGCGCACCAGGAGGTCGATGTTGCGGTCGAGGGTGGCCGAGAACAGCATCGTCTGGCCGTCCGGACGCACCTGGTCGAGCAGATGGGTGACCTGCGGCATGAAGCCCATGTCGGTCATCTGGTCGGCCTCGTCCAGGACGGTCATGGCCACCTGGCCGAGCTCGCAGTCACCGCGTTCGATGAGGTCCTTGAGCCGTCCCGGTGTCGCCACCAGGAGCTCGGCGCCGGACCGCAGCGCGGATGCCTGGCGGCCGATCGACATGCCGCCGACGACGGTGGCCGCGCGCAGGCGCAGCGCCTTGGCGTAGGGGGTGAGGGCGTCGGTGACCTGCTGGGCCAGCTCGCGGGTCGGGACCAGGACCAGGGCGAGGGGGCGGCGGGGCTCGGCGCGCTGTCCGTCCAGACGGGCCAGCAGGGGCAGGCCGAAGGCGAGGGTCTTGCCGGAGCCGGTGCGTCCGCGGCCCAGGACGTCCCGTCCGGCCAGCGAGTTCGGCAGGGTGGCCGCCTGGATCGGGAAGGGCTCGGTCACGCCCTCGGCGCGCAGCGCGGCCTGGAGCCGCTCGGGCAGGTCGAGGTCGGTGAACGCCTCCACCGCCGGCAGGGCCTCGGTGATCGTGGTGGGCAGGGTGAACTCGCCGCGGGGTGCGGCGGCGGCACGGGGGCGCTGGTGGCTCGCGGCCCGGGAACGGACACGGGACGCGTTGTTCCTGCTGGTCCCGTTGTTTCCGTTGTTTCCGGTACGGCGGGTGCGGTTCATGGGTGGGGAACCTTCCTCGATGCGTGCGGCACGTGTCGAGGAATTCCTCCGGGGCGCGGCGAAACCGCACGAGAATTCGCAAGAAAGAGCCGGGGAGAAAGCGAAGCAAACAGTTGCGGGCAATGGGCTGGGGCCCGCACCCAAGAGTGCGGGCCCCAGCCGTAAAACTGCGTCAGCGTCAGGCGGGAACGATGTTCTCGGCCTGCGGGCCCTTCTGGCCCTGCGTGACGTCGAAGGTAACCTTCTGGCCTTCCTGAAGCTCGCGGAAGCCGGAGGTGGCGATGTTCGAGTAGTGCGCGAACACGTCGGCGCCGCCGCCGTCCTGCTCGATGAAGCCGAAGCCCTTTTCCGCGTTGAACCACTTCACGGTGCCAGATGCCATATTGAATCTCCCTAAGGGGCAGTGCCGGGATCCGCACTTTACGGATTCCGAGTCGCCGCGATGATCACCCCTCCGGTAAGACCCGGAAAGACGCGGAGACCTTCTTGAAGAATCTCCGGAAACCAAAACTGCAACTCTTATCACGGTAACACACCGTAGATGCGCGGATCCACGCTCCCGGTAATTCTGGGCCCGTCCCTTCCGGAAATCTCGTCGCGCCCCGTGTGTGATTCTGTTGTGGCTGCGACAGTTATTCGTCCAGCCGGCGGCGCAGCTCCTCGTTCTGCCGGAGGGCTTCGTCGAGCCGGTCCTCCAGGTCGATGATGCGGCAGGCCGCCTCGATCGGGGTGCCCTGGTCGACGAGCTCGCGGGCCCGGGCGGCGATGCGCAACTGGCCGCGGGAGTACCGGCGGTGGCCGCCCTCCGAACGCAGCGGGGTGATCAGTTTCGCCTCGCCGACGGCCCGCAGGAAGGCAGGGGTGATACCGAGGATGGCGGCGGCCCGGCCCATGGTGTAGGCCGGGTAGTCGTCGTCGTCCAGGCGGCCGGCGGGGGAGGTCTCGGCGGGCATGGCACCTTCGTTTCGGGGGCGCGGCGTGGGCCCGACGGCCCGGACACCGACCCAGTAGTGCCCGGATGGTCACAACCCTAACGTCGCCCCACCCGGATATGTGGCGCCGCCCCGACAGATTTCCACCACCGGAAGGACCTCGCGCCCCAGCACCCCAACAGCCCCCACACGGACCAGCAACCCCCGCCCGCCACCCTCACACCTCACGGCCCCCGCCCGAGCGGCGCCCGCCGGATCTCCGACGCACGCACCGTGCGTCTGCTGCCGCGCCGGATGTGCGCGCGCCGGGTTCTGGCTGTGCCTGCCTCGGGTCCCTGGCTGCGCGCGGCGGGCCTGCCTTACTGTGCCCGCCACGTGCGTGTCCCCACCGTGCCTGCCCGGGTCCCTTCCTCCCCCGCGGACGAGCCGGACATCACAGTGTCCGATTGTCCCCGCCATGCCATACGCTGCACCTTCGGCGGCGTCCACAGTGCATCCACAGCCGGTGCCAGGGGGGAACCGTCGCCGGTCACTTTCCACCCGGTGGGCGCCGGGCTTCTCATGTAGGGGGGGCACATCACTGTGCGCATGCTCGGGCGGCCGGAACCCGGACCGTGATCCTTCCCTCTTCCCCTTTCGGGCAGGCGGTTCTTTGAACGACATCTAGCGAAGTGGCCGAAATTGAGACAGATACTCCAGCGAATCGACGCACGGGCGGGACTGTGGGCCGTGATGGGCGCCGTGGCCCTCGGTTCCTTCGTCGCGCTGGAGCTCGCCGCCCGCGGTTACGGTCTGCCGGGGCCGCTGACCACCCTGGCGCGCGAGACCGTCGGCCCGCCGAAGTCGGGGCCCCTGCTGTACGCCGGCCTGGCGCTGACGATGGTCGTGCTGACCTGGCGGCAACGCTTCATCGCGCTCGGCGCCGCGATAGCCATCGACCTCGGCTTCCTCGTGGTCCGGACGGCGTGCGGCATCGAGGTGACCCACGGCCACCCCTTCGGCAACGGCGCGCTCTGGGTGACCCTGGGCTGCGGCGTCCTCGCCCTCACCCGCCGCACCGGCGCGGAACGGACCCTGCTGCTGAAGGGCGTCGGTCTGGGCCTGGTCCTGGTCGCCGGCCGCAAACTGGGCGACACCTGGCTGATCATCACCGCGAAGAGCCGCCCGCAGGTGCTCGACCCGTACCTCGCGGCCGCCGACCACGCCCTGGGCAACCCGTCCTGGCTGATGGGCCGGCTCGTCACGGCGACCGGCGCGATCGGCTTCAACTTCCTCGACACCATCTACGGCCAGCTCGCGGTGGCCGCCGTGGTCGTGGCGCTCTACCAGCTGCGCAACGTGGCCGCCGAGCGCCGCTTCCCGCGCCACCACCTGGTGCGCACCTTCCTGCTGATCGGCCTCCTCGGCCCGGCCATCTACATGATCTTCCCGGTGGTCGGCCCGGTCTTCGCCTACGGCACCGGCACCGACCACTGGGCGTCGATCGCCCTGTGGTCGCCGCAGATACCGAGCGACGGACACTGGGCGGTGGCCGACCTGTGGCCACAGACCCCGCCCCCGATAACCGCCCCGCACTCCATACCCTTCGACACGGTCACCCCCCGCAACTGCATGCCCAGCCTGCACACGGCCTGGGCCACCGCGATCTTCATCCACTCCCGCAAGGGCCCGCGCCTGCTGCGCGTCGCGGGCACGTTCTGGCTGATCGCCACACTCTGCGCCACGCTCGGCTTCGGCTACCACTACGGCGTCGACCTCATCGCCGGTGTGGTGTTCACCCTCACCATCGAGATGGCCGTACGCACGTACGACCGCGGCTGGGACCGCGCGGGGCTCCGGCTGACGGCGTACGGTACGGCGGTCTTCGTGGCGCTCCTGCTGTCGTACGCCCTGCTGCCGGTCCAGATGGGCGAGCACCCCTGGCTGGCCGGCCCGCTGCTCGTGCTGGCGATGCTCTCCGTGATCTACGGCTATGTCCGCACCGTCACCCGCTGGGAGGCGGCGCCGGTGCCGGTCCGGGAGCCGGAGCCGCACCCCGAACCTGCCTGAACCGCGCCCGGATCAGCCCCCGACCCGCTCGATCCACTCGCTGCCGCCCAGCGGATAGTCGTAGCCGGGGCGGTCCACATTCGCGCTGGTCCGGAACGGGCTGCCGTCGTTGTCGATGTGCACGGTCCCGCTGCGGTCGCCGCTGGACCAGTCCAGGGTGAGGTCCCAGCGGACGTCGTGCGCCGCGGTGTGGGCGGTGACGTAGAAGACCTCCGGGTCGGACTCGCTGACCTTGTACGGGAAGTCGCGCTGCCCGTTCTTCCCGGTGACCGCGGGGCTGCCCTGGTCGAGGGCGATGTCGAACGACTTGGTGCCGACCCCGCCGCCGCAGCCGACGCCCATCGAGTAGTCGTTCCAGGCGAGCGGGGCGCCCCTGGACAGGATCCGTACGTGCAGCGCGTTGAGGACGACGGTCTCCGCGCCGGTGCCCTGCACGGTGAGCGCGATCTCCTGTTCGCCCGAGGAGACCGCCCCGTACGCGGCGGCCCAGCGCGGGGCGTCCTGCTCGCTCGCCGGCGGGCCGACCTGCGCGGGCTCGCTGTCGACGAGGAAGTGCTGGCTGCACGGGCTGTCGTAGACGTAGGGGCGGGTGGCGACGGCGAGCGGGACGCCGGTGGCGGGCTGCCGGGTGGCGGGCTTGTCGTCGCCGCTCGGATCGCCGGACGCGGCGCTCCCGGCGCCCGCCGTGCCGGTGGGGGAGACGGAGGCCGACGCGGACGGTCCGCGGTCGGCGGACGCGCGGGCCGAGGGTTCCCGGGCGGGGCCGGCGTCCTGGCTGCCGGTGATCGTCGGCGCCGTGCTGTCCCCGGCGCGCTCGGAGGTCGGGCGCAGGGCGTACGCGACGGCGCCGAGCGCGGCGACCACGGCGACGGAGGCGATCAGCGCGGTACGGCGGCGGTGGGGCCAGGGGGAGCGACGGGGTGAGGTGACCTCGGCTGCCGGGTCGATGACGACCGGCTCACCGGGGTCGTCGTCGCCCGTGTTCTCGCCGGGGCTCGTGTTCTCGGCGGCCCCCGTGTCCTCGCTCGCGGCCTCCGTCCTGCGGCCGCGGGCCGCGTCCGCCAGGATCCAGCGGCGGTGCAGTTCCACCAGTTCCTGCGGAGTGGCCCGGCAGACCCGGGCGAGGCGCTCCACCGGCGCGTACTCGACCGGCACCGCGGTGCCGTTGCAGTAGCGGTGCAGTGTCGACGTGCTCATGTGCAGGCGTTTGGCGAGCACGCCGTAGCTCAGTCCCGAGCGGTCCTTGAGCTCCCGCAACAGCGCTGCGAACGCCTCCGACTCGGCCGTCCCCGTCGCCCCTGACACCCGTACCCCTCACCCCGGCATCCCGGGAACGCATTCCAAGGGCGCCGCATTCTTCCTGGTCAAAGCCCGTTTCGGCGTTCCAGTGTCCCCAACTGCCCGCTGGGCGTGGCGGTTGGGACGGATCGCCTCACAAGCTTCGGTCATCCAATCACCACCGCAACGCCAACTCCCAAGGGGCACAGCGACATGCCGAACCTCCGCACCTCCCGCATCCGTCTCGCCGCCGCCGCGGCCACCACCGTCCTCGCGGCGCTCTCCCTGACCGCGTGCGACAACGGCACGGGCACCAAGGACGAGGGCGCCGCGACGGCGAGCACCTCCGCCACCCCGGGTGCGGAGGCCGGCTCCGGGACCACCCCCGAGAGCCCGTCGACCCGCACGGACGCCAGCGGCACCGGCACCGGGACCGCCGCCGACGCGAAGCCCACGTCCGCCGCCGCCTCGAAGGCGCCCGCCGCCTCCCGCACCTCCTCCGCCGGCTCGTCCTCGGCCGCGACACCGGTCACGTGCGAGGGGTCCACCACGAAGACGGTGGCGGCCCCGCTGACCCGTCCCGTGAACCACCTGCTGCTCACCGTCACCAACACGGGCAGCAGGACCTGCTTCCTCTACGGATCTCCGGCCGTCCGGTTCGGTGAGGCGCAGTCGGTGCCGCCGACCATCGAGGACTCCCAGCCGCAGGCGGTGGTCACGCTCGAGCCGGGCCAGTCCGGCTACGCCTCCGTGAACCTGTCCGCCACCGACGGCAGCGCCGCGAACGGGCACACGGCGAAGTCCCTGACCGTCCACTTCCAGGGCCGCTCCCTCGCCGGGAGCGTCGGCAAGGCCGCGGCCCCTGCCCTGCCGGCGAAGGGCGTCTACGTCGACGACTCCCTCAAGGTGACCTACTGGCAGCAGGACATGAACGACGCCCTGTCCTGGTGACCCGGTCACCGGCGCGGCAGCACCCAGCCCGGTACCCAGGTTCCGGCGGCGTCCCGGGCGGCCGTCCCGGCGGTGAGGTGGGCGCGGAGGGTGGCCAGGGCCGGGTGCGGGTTGTCGCGGTGCCAGAGGAGCGAGTGCGGGTAGACCGGCGTCGGGTCGGTCACCGGGATGCGGCGCAGGCCGTGGTCGGCGGGCCAGATGAGACGGGTGTGCTCGCCCATGAAGGTGGCCAGGGCCGGGGTGTCGGAGACGGTGTCGAGGAGCGCGTCGGAGCCGAAGTTGGGGCCGGTCACCTCGATGGTGAGGCCGAACTCGGCGACCAGGTCGTCGTAGTAGGCGCCCCACTCGGTACCGGGGGCGATGCCGGGCATCCAGATCCGGTGCCCGACGAGCTCGGCGAGGGTCACCGACCGGGCGCTCGCCAGGGCGTGCTCGGGGCCGGTGAGGAGCTGGAGCGGCTCGTCGAGGACCCGGACGGACTCGATGTCCTCGGGGAGGGGGCGGCCGGGCGCGGCCACGGCCCGGAAGGACGCGTCGATCGCACCGGAGCGCAGGGCGGTGACGGCCGTCTCGATGTCGAACAGCATCATCACGTCGAGCTCGATCCCGGGATGCGCCCGGTGGAAGTCGCGCATCAGGCTCGACTGCGCGCTGCGGGAGGCGATCACGTCGACGCGCAGCGGACGGCGGCCGGGGCGCACGGACGCGGACGCCCGTTCGGCGACCCGCAGCAGCTCGCGGGCGTGGGGCAGGAAGGCCCGGCCGTCGATGGTGAGCTCGGCCCCGCGCGGGGCACGGGTGAACAGCCGCACGCCGAGAGTGCGTTCCAGCGCCGCGACGCGTTTGGAGACGGCCTGCTGGGTGATCGACAGGTCGTCGGCGGCCCTCTGGAACCGGCCCGCGTCCGCGACGGCGACGAAGGTGCGCACGGTTTCGAGGTCCACGCCGACCCACCTTAGGGAACAACCCATGGTTGTGGACTGCCGCCAGGTCGGTTGTTTGACCTGCTGTTGTCCTGCCCGCTTGGCTCTCATCGGTCAACGCCGATTTGTGCGGACGGGTTCTCGAGGGGCGGGGCGTGGTGGGCAGGAGACGGCTGGGCCGGCCGTTCGGCTGGCTGTGGGCGTCGTACGCGGTGAGCGCGTACGGGTCGGGGCTGGGGTTCGGGGCGTTGCCGTTGATCGCCGTGCTGGTGCTGCGTGCCGGGCCCGCCGAGGTGTCCGCGCTGTCGGCGGTGGGGCCTGCCGTGGGTGCGCTGATCGCGGTGCCGCTCGCGCCGTGGGTGGAGTTCCGGCGCAAGCGTCCGGTCATGATCATGATGGATCTGGTCCGGTTCGCGGCCATGGCGACGATCCCGCTCGGCTACGCCCTCGGCCGGCTGGGCTTCGTCCAGTTGCTCGTGGTCTCGGCCGTGGTCGCCGCGGCCAAGATCGCGTTCAACGCGGCCAGTGGCGCCTACCTCAAGAGCCTGGTCCGTCCGGAGGACCTGCTCGTGGCCAACGCGCGGTTCGAGTCCACGAACTGGAGCTCCATCGCGGTCGGGCCACCGCTGGGCGGGGCGGCGATCGGCCTGTTCGGGCCGGTGACCACCGTGGTGGCCGACGCGCTCAGCTACCTGCTCTCCGCGCTGGGCATCACCGCGATCCGCGGCCGGGAGGAAGCGCCGCGGACGACCGGGAAGAGCCCGGGGATCCGGGCGGCCGGGCTGCTCGACGGCTGGCGGCACATCCTGGGCCACCCCGTTCTACGGCCGCTCTACCTCAACCAGTTGCTCGTCGCCGGTCTGATCATGGCCACCGAACCGGTGCTGGCCGTGCTGCTGCTGCGCCGGCTCGGCTTCCCGCCCTGGCAGTACGGCCTCGCCTTCGCCCTGCCCTGTCTGGGCGGACTCATCGGCTCGCGGCTGGCCGGCCGGGTCGTGGCCCGCTTCGGCCGGGACCGGGTCTTCCGGACCGTCGGCACGCTGCGCTCGGTCTGGCTGATCGGCCTGGCCTTCGTCCGCCCCGGTGTCGTCGGACTCGTCACCGTGATGGTCGTCGAGCTGGCGATCATCATCAACATGAGCCTGTACACCCCGGTCCTCGCCACCTACCGGCTCGAACAGACCCCGGGGCACCTCGTGGCCCGCACCCTGACGGCCTGGTCGATCGGCTCCCAGGCCTCCATCGCCACCCTCACCGCACTCGTCGGCCTCCTCGCCGACGCCACCACCCCCCGCACCGCCCTCACCATCACGGGCCTGCTCATCCTGACCACCCCCCTCCTGCTCCCCCACCCGAACCGAACCCGGCACCCGGAACCGGAGCCTTCCCGCAGCCACTGAGGCCCGCGGAGCCCTCACCGACGCACACGCGCACGGCGGCACCATCCCCTGCCGGGAACCCGACCGGGACGGCGCCCGCGGTGGCCGGTCACGAGGGGCTCCGGTGCGCCCACCGGGGCGGGGCGTCGTGGAGCCGTACCGGCCGGTCTCCGCCGGGCAGCGCCGGTACCTCCGTCGCCTGCGACCTCGACCGGGGCGACGGGCGGGCGTCCCGCGTGGACCGGGTGGGCGAGCCGTTCACGCCGCCCCTGGACACCGGCCCCTCACTCCAGGGTGCCGGTCAGTTCCCCGAGTTCCGTGCTGAAGAAGCGGGCCGGGTCGAAGCCCATTCCCGTGAAGTGGCCGGACAGTTCCAGGGAGAGCACGCCGTGCAGGCGGGTCCAGAAGGTCAGGGCCCGGTGCAGGGTGGCGGTCGGGGCGGGGTGGCCGGCCGCCCAGGCGCGGTGGTCCTCGAGGTGTTCGTCGAACGCGCTCGCCGGGCGGTCCTCGGGCAGCCGGGCGCAGGCGTCCAGGAGCGCCGCCATGATCTCCCGCGCGATCGCGGTGACGTCGTCGGGCGCGTGATAGCCGGGGACGGGGGTGCCGTAGACGAGGAAGTAGCGCTGGGGGTCGGCCAGGGCCCAGGCGCGCAGGGCGTGGGCCAGCGCGGTGGCGTCGGCGCCGGTCCGCACGGCCGCCCCGAAGGTGTCGGCGAGACTGCGGTACGCGTCCCGGACCAGCTCGGTGATCAGCTCGTCCCGTCCGGCGAAGTACCGGTACAGCGCGGGCCCGCTCATGCCCATCTGCTTGGCGATCGCGTTGAGCGAGAGCGCCGACGCGCCCGCCGTGGCGATCTGCTCCCACGCCCGTTCCTTGATCTCCGTCCGCACCTGGGCGCGGTACCGCTCGCGCGGGGTCTTCGCTTCCGAGTTCACCATAGTTAGAGGCTATCACTGAAGTTATTGACACTTCCGAGCAGGTGGTTATAGCTTCTAACCAACGCGAAGCCAGCTAACCCTTCGGAGGGTGTCACCATGAACGCCGAGGAACTCGTCGAGGTCGTCCTGCCGGGCAAGGTCGAGCCGGAAGGGCTCCGGATCCGGCGCGGGGCGGTGCCCACCGCGGGCCCCGGCCAGGTCGTGATCCGCATGGAGGCGACCGGCGTCTCCTTCGCCGAACAGCAGATGCGGCGCGGCCGCTACTACGACCAGCCGCCGTTCCCCTTCGTGCCCGGCTACGACCTCGTCGGCACCGTCCTCGCGACCGGCGAGGGCGTCGAGCCGGAGCTGGCCGGCACCCGGGTCGCCGCGCTGGTCAAGGTCGGCGGCTGGGCCAGCCACGTCGTGGTCGAGGCGGCGGACACGGTGCTGGTGCCCGACGGGATCGGCGCGGCCGAGGCGGAGACCCTCGTGGTCAACGGCATCACCGCCTGGCAGATGCTGCACCGCAAGGCCCGGGTGCGGGCCGGCCGGACCGTCGTCGTGCACGGCGCCAACGGCGGTGTCGGCTCGGTCCTGGTCCAGCTCGCCCGGGCCGCGGGCGCCCACGTGATCGGTACGGCCTCCGAGCGCCACCACGACGCGCTGCGGGAGCGCGGAGTCGTCCCCGTCGACTACCGCGCCGCCGACCTGCCCGCCCGCATCCGCGCACTCGCCCCGCGGGGTGTGCACGCCGTTTTCGACCATGTCGGCGGCCGCGGCATCGTCGACTCCTGGCGCCTGCTGGCCCCCGGCGGCACCCTCGTCTCCTACGGCAGCGCCGCCACCCGGGACGCCGAGGGCTCCAAGCAGTGGCCCGTGCTCAAGCTCCTCGGCCGGGTGTGGCTGTGGAACGCCCTGCCCAACCGCCGCCGCGCGTACTTCTTCAACGTGTGGGCCGGCAAGGCCCTGGCCAGGAACCGGTTCCGGGCCCGGCTGCGCGCCGACCTCACCCAGGTCTTCGCCGCCCTCCAGCGCGGTGAGATCACCGCCCGGGTCGCCGCCCGACTGCCGCTCGCCCAGGTCGCCGAGGCCGTACGGCTGGCCGAGTCCGGCACCGTCGCCGGCAAGGTCGTCCTCACGCCGTAGTTCCGTTCCGTGACACGCCCCCAGGTGGTCTATCGGGACCGTTCCGGAGCATTCACCCCATAACGTACCGAATATGATGAGATTTCATATCTCCTACCTGACCTGCGCCGTGGCGATCATCGGAGCGGCCCTCACGGCCGCCCCCTCCGCCGCCGCCCACCAGACCACCCACCTGGTCTTCCCGGGACAGTCGATCCAGCGGGCGGTGGACACCGCCCAGCCGGGCGACACCGTCCTCGTGACCCCCGGCACCTACCGCGAGAGCGTCAAGGTGACCACCCCCGGCCTCACCCTGCGCGGCACGGGCCGCGAGACCGTCATCGAGCCGGCCACGACGAAGGCCGCCAACGCCTGTGCCGAGCGCGGCAACGGCATCTGCGTGATCGGGGCGAAGGACCGCGACCTCGAGGGCGTCACCGTCGCCTCCCTCACCGTGCGGAACTTCCCCGGCACCGGCGTGTTCGCCATGGCGACCGACGGACTGACCGTGCGGAACGTGACCGCGGTGAAGAACGGCGTGTGGGGGATCGCCCAGGAGGGGTCGGTCCGCGGGGTGTTCCGGAAGAACACCGCCCGGGACAACGGCGACGCCGGCCTGTTCCTCGCGAACACCATCACGAGGGAAGCGGGCGCCGCCGACACCGAGGGGACCGTCGTCGAGCGCAACCGCCTGGAGGGCAACCGGATCGGCATCACCGTCCGGCGCCTCCGGAACCTCACCGTCGCCGACAACCACCTCACCGGCAACTGCGCGGGCGTCTTCGTCGTCGGCGACGAGAACAAGCCGCGGGCCGGCGCCCTCACCGTGCGCGGCAACACCGTCGAGCGGAACAACAAGTCCTGCCCCAAGACCGCGCGGCTGGAGGCGCTCCAGGGCTCCGGCATCGTGCTCACCGGCACCGAGGACACCCTGGTGACGGGCAACCGCGTCACCGGCAACGTCGGCACCTCCTCGTTGTCGGGCGGCATCGTCCTGTTCAAGAGCTTCGTGGGCACCACCAGCGAGCGGAACCGGATCACCGACAACACGCTGGACGGCAACGCCCCGGCGGACCTCGTCGACACGGTCGCCGGCAAGGACAACGCCTTCGCGGGCAACACCTGCCGGGCCTCCAGGCCCGCGGGACTGTGCTGACCGGCCATGGCCATCCAGGACACCGAACAACGCGAAGACCGTGAAGAACTCGAAGAACTCGAAGAAGGAGGACGGCCCATGACGGCCGTACAGACCGCCGCGCCGCCGTCCATGCGGCTCAGGGAGCTCGTGTTCGGGGCGGCGTGCGCGGCCGCCCTGCGCGCGGCCGCCCGCCTGGGTGTCGCCGACGCCCTCGACGACACCCCCCTGGCCGTCGAGGACCTCGCGGCCGAGGTCAAGACCGAACCGAGGACGCTACGGCGGCTGCTGCGCGCCCTGTCCTGCTACGGCGTCTTCGCCGAGCAGCCGGACGGCAGGTTCGCGCACACCGACATGTCCCGGCTGCTGCGCGAGGACGACCCGCACAGCCTGCGCGCCATCGCGCTGTGGTGCACCGAACCGTGGACCTGGCAGGCGTGGCCGCTGCTCGACGAGGCCGTGCGCTCGGGCCGCAGCGTGGTGAAGGACCTGTTCGGCAAGGAGTTCTTCACCTACCTCAACGAGGACGCCCCGGAGTCGGCCGACGTCTTCAACCGGGCCATGACGACCTCCAGCGTGCAGTCCGCGCGGGACGTGGCGCAGCTGCTCGACCTGTCGGGCAGCACCTCGGTCGCCGACATCGGCGGCGGCCAGGGGCACGTGGTGGCGAGCCTGCTGGAGAAGTACCCCGCGCTCCACGGCACCCTGCTCGACCTGCCGCGCGTGGTGGCCAACGCCGATCCGCGGCTGCGCGAGGGAGGTGCCCTCGCGGACCGGATGCGGCTGGTGCCCGGCGACTGCCGGGAGGCCGTCCCGGTCAAGGCGGACGTCTATGTCATCAAGAACATCCTGGAGTGGGACGACGACAGCACGACCCGCACCCTGCGCAACGTCATCGAGGCGGGCGGGCCGGGAGCGCGGGTCGTGGTCATCGAGAACCTCGTCGACGACTCGCCCTCGCTGCGGTTCAGCACCGCCATGGACCTGCTGCTGCTCCTGAACGTCGGAGGGGCCAAGCACACCACCGAGTCCCTGACCGGCAGGCTGACCGACGCGGGCCTGGTCATCGACGACATCCGCCCGGTCAACCCGTACCTGCACGCCTTCGACTGCACGGTCCCGCGCTGACCGAGCCGCCGGCACGGATTCCGGGGAACGCCGCTCGCCGGGCACACGACAGCGTGTGCCCGGCGAGCGGCGGTGGTTCAGGAGCGGACGGCGTCCCGCTCCCAGGTGTAGAAGCAGCGCGCCATCGCGTCCTTCGGCGAGCGCCAGGTCGCCGGGTCGTACGCGCTGACGTACGCCGACAGCCGTTCGCTGACGTCCCGGAACTCCGGGTGCCCGGCCGCCTTGGCGATGGCGGGCCCGGGGTCCCGCTCGGACTCGATGAGGTGCAGGTACACCTCGCCGAACTGGAAGAGGCTGCGCCGCGCGACCCCCACCAGGTGGGGGAGTTCACCCCGGTCCGACTCCTCGAACACCTTGGCGATGTCGAGGGCGGACTCCGGGGCCATGCGGGCGACGATCAGGGACTGGTGCATCGTCGGGTCTCCGTCCCGGTCAGTCGGACAGCACCGAGACGGGCCGGCGTTCTCCGGCCTCCTTCTCGATGCGGTCCCGGATCAGAGCCATCTGGATCTTGGAGTTCCGGTTGATGTTGTCCGTCATCCAGTCGTCGTCCACCGGGGCGTCCGGCCGCATCGCGAAGTCCTGCGTCCAGACCATCCGGGTGCCCTCGGGCACCTTCTCGTACTGCCACACGATGTTCATGTAGGCGAAGGGCCCGGTCTCGACCCGGCGGGCGCGCACGGTGAGGGTGTCGCGGTCCGCCTCCCGCTCCGAGACCCAGCTCCACACCTTGCCGTTGTCGTCGGGGTGCATGGTGAGCCGGAAGGTGGTCCGGTTCCCCTCCTGGGAGAGGATCTCGGCGGAGGCGTACTCGCTGAACAGGTTCGGCCAGTCCGCCACGTCGTTGGTCATGTCCCAGACCAGGTCCAGCGGGGCCGCGATGGTGACCTCGTTCTGTGTGTGTCCGGTCATCTCAGGCTCCCGCGAGAAGCGTGCTGTTGACGAGGTCGAGGAACTGCCGAGGCGTCCTGCTCTTCTCGGCGTCGGGGGGCATCGGCGTGCCGTAGCGGTTCTCCAGCTCGCCGACGATGCCCAGCAGACCGAGCGAGTCGAGGCCGAAGGCGTCGAAGCCGGAGTCGGCCATCTGCTCGAGGTCCTGCGGGGCGACGGTGATCCCGGCGGCCTTCTTCATGAGCCCGGCCAGCTCTTCCACGGTGATGCGGTCGCTCATACGGTTGTTCTCCTTGCCTGGTGATGTGAGTTCGCGAGGCCCCGCTACGAGGCGTCGCCGGCACCGCGCCGGAGCACCAGCGCCGAGTTCGACCCCATGAGTCCCCGGCTGAGGACCAGCGCCGTGCGCGTCTCGGTGGCCCGCGCGCGGCCGGTGACGAGGTCGAGGTCGTGGCAGATGTCGAAGACGTTCGGGGTGGGTGGTACCAACCCCTGCTCCATGGCCAGCACCGCCGCCGCGACGTCCAGTACGGGCGCCGCGGCCAGACCCCGGCCGACGCCGGTCTTCGGCGCCGTGACCGGCACCCGCCCGGCGTGCGGGCCCAGGGCGTCGGCGAGCGCCAGCACTTCGGCGCGGTCCGCCGCCGGCACCCCGAGGGCGTCGGCGAAGACCACGTCGATCTCCTCGGGCGCGCACCCGGCCTCCTCCAGGGCGCCCCGGATCGCCCGGGCCAGCCCCTCCCGGGACTGCTCCCAGCGGGAGGCGCCGGTGAACGTCGCCGCGTGCCCGGCGACGACGGCCCGCAGCGGCGCACCCCGGTCGCGGGCCGACTCCTCGGCCTCCACGACGAACATGGCGCCCCCTTCGGCGGGGACGAAACCGCAGGCCGCCGTGGTGAACGGCCGGTAGGCGCGGTCCGGTTCGGCGACGGTGCTCAGCTCCTCGTACCCGAGCTGGCACACCATCGAGTAGGGGGCCAGCGGCGCCTCGGTCGCACCGGCCACGATCACGTCGGTGCCGCGTCGCACGGCCCGCGCCGCGTGCGCCAGGGCGTCCAGGCCGCCCGCCTCGTCGGCGGCGATCACCCCGCAGGGGCCCTTGAAGCCGCCCCGGATGGAGATCTGGCCGGTGCTCGCCGCGTAGAACCAGGCGATCGACTGGTACGGCCCGACGAAACGACTGCCCTTGCCCCACAGCTGCTGGAGCTCGCGCTGTCCGAACTCGCCGCCGCCGGAACCGGCCGCGGTGACCACGCCCACCGAGAACGGCGCGGCGTCGGTGTCGGCCCGGCCGAGCCCGGCCTCCTCCAGGGCGAGGTCGGCCGCGGCCATCGCGAAGTGCGTGAACCGGTCGGTCTGGACGAGGTAGCGCTCCTCGATCGCCGACGGCGGGTCGAAGTCGCGCACCTGGCCGGCCACCCGCAGCGGCATGTTCTCGCAGCCCTCGCGGGTGATGATGTCCAGGGCGCTGACACCTTCCCTGGTGGCCTTCCAGAAGGCGTCGGTGCTGATTCCGTTGGGCGCGACCACGCCGATTCCGGTGACGGCCGCGCGCCGGGCGTTCGAGGCGCTCATAGGGTCCTCTCCCTCGGCAGGGTCATGACCACCGCGGACTGGAAGCCGCCGAACCCGCTGCCCACCGAGAGCACGTTGCGCAGCCGGCGCTCACGGGCGACACGCGGTACGTAGTCCAGGTCGCACTCGGGGTCGGGGGTCTCGTAGTTCGCGGTGGGCGGCACCACCTGGTGGGCCAGGGCCAGCGCGCAGGCGACGACTTCGATCGCCCCGATCGCGCCGAGGGAATGGCCCACCATGGACTTGATGGAGCTCATGGGCGTGTCGTAGGCGTGCGGGCCCAGAGCGCGTTTGACCGCGGCCGTCTCGTGCCGGTCGTTCTGCAGGGTGCCCGAGCCGTGCGCGTTGACGTAGTCGATCGCGGTGCCGTCGAGGCGGGCCTGGCCGAGGGCGTCCTCGATCGCCCGGGCCATCTCCAGGCCCTCGGCGGTCAGACCGGTCATGTGGTAGGCGTTGCCGAAGGTGGCGTAGCCGCCGATCTCGCAGTACACGTGCGCGCCGCGGGCCCGGGCGTGTTCCAGTTCCTCCAGGACCAGCACCGCGCCGCCCTCACCCATGACGAACCCGTTGCGGTCGGCGTCGAAGGGGCGGGAGGCGTGCGCGGGGTCGTCGTTGCTCGGCGAGGTCGCCTTGATGGCGTCGAAGCAGGCCATGGTGATGGGGGAGATCGGCGAGTCCGAGGCGCCCGCGATGCACACGTCGGCCCGGCCCTCCTCGATCGTGTGGAAGGCGTACCCGACGGCGTCAAGACCCGAGGTGCAGCCGGTGGAGACGGTCTGCACCGGCCCGCGCGCCTCGAACCGCTCCGCCACCGCTGAGGCCAGGGTGCTGGGCGCGAACGCCCGGTGCAGATGCGGGCCGGCCTCCCGGTGGTCCACGTCCCAGCGCTGCCCGCCATGGCTGACCAGGACGTAGTCGTGCTCGAGCCGGGTGGTCCCGCCGACCGCGGTGCCCAGCGACACCCCGACCCGCCAGGGGTTCTCCGCGGCCAGGTCGAGGCCGGAGTCGGCTATCGCCTCCTCGCCGGCGACCAGGGCGAACTGGATGTACCGGTCGGCGCGGGCGATCTGCTCCGCGTCCAGTCCGTGGGCCGCCGGGTCGAAGTCGCACTCGGCGGCGATCCGCGAGCGCAGTCCGGACGGATCGAAGAACGTGATGCCGCGGGTCGCCGTACGGCCGCTGGTCAGCAGGTCCCAGAACGCCGGGACCCCGATGCCGCCCGGGGCGACGATTCCTATGCCGGTGACCGCCACGCGCCTGGTCATGAGCGGACCTGTGCTCGCTCGGCCCCGACCGCGGACGGCTCCACCGGGATCGGCACGCCGTTCGCGTCCTCGGTGTCGACGTGCCCGAGCGGCGGGCTCGGGGCCAGCGGGCCGAGGTGGAAGACCAGCCGGGCCTCCACCCTGCCCACGTTGCGGAAGCGGTGCCGCATGTGGGCGGGGATCAGCAGGCCCTGCTCGGGCTGGAGCGGGTGGGGCTCACCGTCGAGGTCCACCTCCAGCTGCCCGCAGACGACGTAGATGAACTCCTCCGAGTACGGGTGGTAGTGCTCGGCGATGCGGTCCCCTGGCTGGACGATGGCCACGCCCATGAAACCGCTGGTCGAGCCGACCGTGGTGGGGGTGAGCATGGCGCGCAGGTCGCCACCGCGCCGGGTGTTGGGCTCGACCTCGCTGAGGTCCACGATTCCGGGATGACGATTGATCACGACGTTCCTCCGAACATGTGCTGTGACGACATGTGCTGCACCTGCGTGTGCCGCACCTGCATGAGGGCGTGGCCGGCACGGGGGGCGTCCCGCCGGGTGGTACGGCAGCGCGAGCCGCCGGTGGTAGGGGGAGCGCGAGCCGCCGGTCGTGACCCCGACCGCTCGGAGCCCGCGGCCCGCGCGGGGAGGTCACGACCCCTGCGCCATGCGCCCCGCACGGGGAGGTCACGACCCGCGGGCACCTGCGACCCCGCACCGGGAGGTCACGGCCCGGTGGGACATCTGGCCCGCCCGGCCGTGTCGTCCGGTGGGACGCCACCACCGGCACCGTCCCGGGCGACGGTGATCAGGCGTCGGGCGAGCGGCGGTCGGTGACGAGTTCCATGCAGGAGACCGCCCCGCCGTCGAGGAGCGCCGTCAGCTCGGCGTCCTGACCGGCGTCGGTGTCGAGCCCGCCGCGCACGTCGACCAGGCGCACCACGATGTCGTCGCGCTGGAAGATCGTGCTGCGCAGCACCGGCCCCTGCGGGTCGTCCGCCGCCGCCTCGTCCTGCCGGGCGAGCAGCTCGGCCAGCCGCATGCCCTGACCCTCGCGGGCCGGGTAGTACAACGCGTGCCGCACCGCGTCCGGGCTCTCCTGACCGGCCGTCACATGGTGTACGGCGGGCAGCGCGGCGCGGGTGAAGAAGACCCGCGCGGACTCGGGGTCGTCGAGGTCCCGGTCCTGCTCCAGGTAGGGGTTGATGGCCTCCTCGACGGCCCGTACCGCGGGCTGCCGGGCCACGTACCGGAGTGCGGCGAGCAGGTCGCCGCGCACCTCGATGGCCCGCACGACCCGGTTGCCGTGCATGAACAGGGAGGTGCGGCACAGCCGGGTGGTGTCGTCGACCCGGGGCTCCGGGGAGGCGTAGTCGGCGAGGATCTTCGCCACGGCCTCCTCGCTGCCCGGCTTGACGGTGAAGGTGAGCGCGTGCCGGATCAGGCCGTCGCCGATGCGGGGGGAGGCCTGGAGCCGGCGCTTGCCCGCCTTGGCGTCCACCGCCGGTCCGCCGGTCTCGCGGACGATGTGGAAGCGCAGCGACCTGGTGTCCCGGACGCACGAGTGCAGCGGCTCCACCATGTGCACGTGTTCCTCGCTGTTCACCCAGGTCAGGAAGGGCGGGGCGCTCTCCCACTCGCTGGTGATCAGCCACTGGGAGGGGTTCTCGATGGACTGGCACAGCTGGTCGCTGACATGCCCGGGGACCGAGGCGACCTGGTTGCACAACTGCTCGTAGGCCTCCAGGAACTGCTGCTGGGCACCGTCGTAGACATCGACCAGCAGGACGACACGGAGCCTCGAACCGTCGAACACGGACTGGGAGACACGCTGCGACGCCTGTTGTGCAAGCGGTTTCGTGACACGTTCGGACGTGGTGGTCATGCTGCGCACAACTCCTTGGTGGGGGACGGACGGACGTCGGCCACACGTGGGGTGACGTCGGCGTGCCTCGATCCTGTGCCCGCGCTGTGAAGGGCGCGACTCGTATGCACCGAGCGGGTGATCGACCGGCCGGACGGCCGGAAACGGCTCAGGTGAGGTGGGCGAAGACCACGAGGTTGTCGGTGTAGTCCTTGACCGAGTGGTCGTAGTCGCCCGCGCAGGTGATGAGCCGGACCTGGGCCTGGGCGGTGTCGCCGTACACCCGCTGACTGGGGAAGTCGTCCTTGGCGAAGGTCTCCGCGCTGTCGACCGTGAAGCTCGCCCGGCTTCCGTCGGCCCGGTCGACGTGGAAGACGTCTCCCTTGCGCAGCTCCCCGAGCCGCGCGAAGACGGCGGCCGAGGTCGCCGTGTCGACGTGCCCGGCGATGATCGACGTACCCGTCTCACCGGGGGAGGCGCCGTCGGCGTACCAGCCGACGAGGTTGGTGTTGGCGGCCGGCGGGGGCTGGAGCTGCCCCGTGGGGCCGATCGCCAGCTGGGTGAAGGGGGCGTCGACCGAGATCTTGGGGATGAGCAGGCGCACGGGCGCCGAGCGCGGCAGATGCCTGCCCTCGGCCGCGGTCGGCGCCGGGCCGTCCGCCGGGTTGCCCGCCGCCGGGGCCGACGCGGAGACGGGGGCCGCCTGCGGCGGGCGGGACGGATCGTCGGGCGACGAGTCGTTGCCGCCGAACAGGCTCACGGCCACGACGAGGACCGCTACGGCGGCCAGCACCATCCTGCTGCTGGATCCCCGCCCGTTCGGGGCCGGTGCGGCGCCGCCCAGACTGTCGAGCGGGTGGTTGCCGGGGCTGTCTGCGGGGGAAGAGGGTCGAACTGCCAACGGAATCAACCTCACCGGGGCACGGTGGCGGATCGGACGGGGGGCGGGGACCGGCGGGGCGACGGCCCGCACGGGGGGCGGGACGGTGCCCCGGTGCGGCCGGCCGGGCCGCCACGCGGCGCGCACGCGTGGCGGCCTCAGCGGCTATCGCATCCGGCATGGGTCAGGCCAGGCTTCCGGCGGTCTTCTTACGACGCGCCGCGTACAGCCCGGTTCCGGCGACCGCCAGGACGGCGAGGCCGCCCGCGGTCATGCCCGGCGAGGCGAGCGCGCCGCCACCGGTGTGCATGCCGCCGCTGGGCTTCTCGTGGCTGCCGCTCCAGCCGCCGCCGCCCTCCTCCTGCTTGCCGCTCCAGCCGCCGGACTCCTTGCTCTGGTCGTCCTTGTCCTTGTAGGTCTCCGGGTCGTGCTTGGGGTCCTTCGCGGTGCCCCAGTCGTCCGCGTTGACCGCGGTCAGCGCACCGCCACCGGTGTGCATGCCACCGTGCGGCCGGTCGTGGTCGCTGCCCTTGCCGTGCTCCTTGCCGTGCTCCTTGTCCTGCTCCTTGCTGTAGGAGGAGTCCGTCTGGTCCCAGTCGTCGCCGGCCGCCGCGTAGGCGCCGGGGGCACCGAGAGCGAGGACGGTCGAAGCGGCCGCGGTGGCCAGAATCATGCGAGCAGAGCGCATCTGACGTTCCTTCCGTCGGCGGCCGGGCAGCTGGTGCTTCGTCAGCTGATGTGGCCCGCCTCCGACGTGATCCACCGTCATCCAGCGGCCCGTCCCCCACCACTCAAGGCGATCACACGGGTGAATCCGGCCGCCCGCCCGGCGCCCCCGCGGCACCACGCGCACACCTGACGCAACGTCTGACGCCACGCCCGGCACCCTGCCTGACGTGGCGTCCGATCGACGAACGGGCGGAGGTCAGCCCAGGGACAGCACCGCCCCGAGGACCTCCCGCAGCACGGTCTCGGCGTCCGGGACCGGGCCCTGTGCCCGCCAGGCCACGAACCCGTCGGGCCGCACGAGGACGGCGCCCCCGGACGTCGTACCGTGCGCCGCCGCCCAGTCGGTGCCGCCCTCGGGCGTCAGCTCGGCCTCGGCCCCCTCGCCGATCCGGTACGAGTCCAGGGGGACGGGCGTGTCCGCGGCGAGACGTACGGCGGCCTCGTGCCAGCCGCCCGCGTCGCCGGCCCCGCTGAGCAGCACGAACGACCGCTCGTAGAGGTCCAGCGTGGAGATCCGCTCCCCCCGGTGCCGTACCGCCAGGTGGGGTGCCCTGCTGCCGGGTTCCCCGGACAGGTCGAGGCGGTCCGGTACGACCGGGGTCGCGGGGTCGGTGCCGGCGACCGCGCCCACCGGATAGCGGTAGCCGAGGGCCACGTTGAGGATGCCGCGCTGCGGGCCGCCGCCGGTGCCGGGCGGTGGGGCGTAGCCGGGGTGGCTGTGCTCGGCCGACCGGGCGGCGGCACGGGCGCTGGTCGCCTCCGCGACCGGGCGGCGCTCGGCGTCGTACGAGTCCAGCAGACCCTCACCGGCCCAGCCGCCGAGCACCGCGGCGAGCTTCCAGGCGAGGTTGTGGGCGTCCTGGATACCGGTGTTGGAGCCGAACGCCCCGGTGGGGGACATCTCGTGGGCCGAGTCGCCGGCCAGGAACACACGGCCCGCGCGATACCTCGTGGCGACCCGCTGGGCGGCGTGCCAGGGGGCCCGCCCGGTGATCTCCACGTCGAGGTCGGGGACGCCGACCGCGCGGCGGATGTGGTCCGTGCAGCGCTCGTCGGTGAACTCCTCCAGCGTCTCGCCGCGTTCGGGGTGCCAGGGGGCGTGGAAGACCCAGTTCTCCCGGTTGTCCACGGGCAGCAGGGCGCCGTCGGCGTCCGGGTCGGTGAGGTAGCAGACGATGAAGCGGCGCTCGCCCACCACGTCGGCGAGCCGGCGGGAGCGGAAGGTGATGCTGACGTTGCTGAACAGGTCACCGGGACCGCTCTGGCCGATGCCGAGCTGCTCGCGGGCGGGGCTGCGGGGGCCGTCGGCGGCCACCAGGTAGTCCGCGAGGAACGTGGTGTGCTCGCCGGTCTCGCGGCTCTTGACCACCGCGGTGACACCGTCGGGCCCGCTGTCGAAGGACATCAGCTCGGTCGCGTAGCGCAGGTCGCCGCCCAGCCGCCTGGCGTGGTCCAGCAGCACCGGTTCCAGGTCGTTCTGGCTGCACAGGCACCAGGAACTCGGGCTGAAGCGGGCCAGGCCGCCGCCCGCGTCGATCTCCTTGAAGAGCCACTCGCCCGCGTCGCCGACCAGGGTCGGGGTCTGGAGGATCCCGTGGTTGTCGGCCAGCGTGGCGGCCGCCTGACGGATCATCGGCTCGACACCGGCCGTGCGGAACAGCTCCATCGTGCGGACGTTGTTGCCGCGGCCGCGGGGGTGGATGGAGGTGCCGGAATGGCGCTCCACCAGGGTGTGCCGCACCCCCAGCCGGCCCAGGAACACCGAGGTCGACAGGCCGACCAGGGAACCGCCGACGATGAGGACCGGGACCCGGTGGATGGTGGGGTCGGCTTGTTCGGCTCTGTGGTTCATCGCTCGCCTCCAGCGCGTCGTGTCCACCGACTCGTCCGGATACGGCCGGGAGCCTCATCCATGCCCCACGCCACGACCCCGGCCACAGGCTTCACCCGCTTAACGCGTTCGTTTCGCCGAGTCGGCGGGCATACGGCGGCGCCCCGGGGCGTGGCGCGCCCGGGCGCCGGTCCGCCGCCGCGAGGTGTCAGGGCCGGGTCTCCCCGGCGCGGACCAGGCCGCTCTCGTAGGCGATGACGACGAGTTGAGCCCGGTCGCGGGCGCCGAGCTTGGCCATGGCCCGGTTGGCGTGGGTCTTGACGGTGACCGGGGTGACGAAGAGGCGTTCGGCGATCTCGGCGTTGGACAGCCCGCTGGCGACGAGGGTCATCACCTCCCGCTCCCGGGGTGTCAGCGTCGCGAGCCGGCCGGGGTCGGAGAGCGCCCCGGGGGACGGCTGGGCGAGGAAGCGGGCGATGAGCCTCTTGGTCGCGGTCGGTGAGAGCAGCGCCTCGTCGGCCGCGACGAGCCGGACGGCGTCGAGGAGTTGGGCGGGTTCGACGCCCTTGCCGAGGAATCCGCTGGCCCCGGCCCGGAGCGCCTCGACGACGAACTCGTCGACCTCGAAGGTGGTCAGGACGAGCACCTTCACCCCGGCCAGGTCCTCGTCCCGGCCGATCAGCCGGGTCGCCTCGATGCCGTCGACGCCGGGCATCCGGATGTCCATCACCACGACATCGGCTCGCTCGGACCGTGCGAGCCGTACGGCCTCGGCCCCGTCGGAGGCCTCGGCGACCACCTCCATGTCCGGCTGCGCGTCGATGAGCAGCCGGAAGGTCCCGCGCAGCAGGGCCTGGTCGTCGGCGAGGAGGACACGGATCGTCATGGCGGGGGTTCCCTGGTGTGTCGGGTCGGTCATGGGGGTGCGGCGGGGGTCCGGTTTCTCGGGGGCGGTCACCAGGTTGCCCCGGGGGCCCGGCTTCTCGGGGGCGGCGACCAGGCTGCCTCGGGGGTCCGGTTTCTCGGGTCGGTCACCAGGTTGCCCCGGGGGTCCGGTTTCTCGGGGTCGGTCACCGGCGTGCGGTGAGGGTCTGACGTCCCGGGCTCGGTCACAAGGCTGCGGGGGTGAGGGAGAGCGGCAGTTCGGCGGCGACCCGGAAGCCGCCCTCGGGACGCGGTCCCGTGGTGACCGTGCCGCCGACCGCGGTGGCGCGCTCGCGCATGCCGATCAGGCCGTGTCCGGTGCCGGGTCCCCGGGCCGGGTGCGGTGGGCCGTCGTCGGTGACGGTGACGTGCAGGGCGCTCGCCCCGTAGTCCAGCGTCACCTCGGCATGCGCCCCGCGGGAGTGCTTGTGGGTGTTGGTGAGCGCTTCCTGGACGATGCGGTACGCCGTGAGTTCGATGGAGGGCGCGAGGGGACGGGGGGTGCCGCGGCGGGTCACCGTCACGTCGAGGCCGCCACCGCGGACACCGCCGATCAGCGTGTCGAGGTCGGTCAGCCGGGGGAGCGGGGCCCGGGAGTCGGGAGCGTCGTCGGACTGGCGCAACAGGCCGACGGTGGCCCGCAGTTCGTCGAGCGCGGTCCGGCTGTTGTCCTTGATGTGAGCCAGCGCCTGGTGCGCCCGGACCGGATCGGTGCGCATCAGGTGGTGGGCGACTCCCGCCTGGGCGTTGACCAGGGTGATGTGGTGGGCGACGACGTCGTGGAGTTCGCGGGCGATGCGTACGCGTTCCTCGGTGACCCGGCGCCGGGCCTCCTGGTCCCGGGTGCGCTCGGCGTTCTCCGCGCGTGCCTCGGCCTCGGCGAGATGCCGGCGGCGGCTGCGGACGGCATCGCCCAGGGCGGTGGCCGCGATCGCGAAGTCGAACCGCAGCAGGCTGGTCCCCACCAGGAGCGGTTCGTGGTGGGCGGCGGCGTAGACCCCGGCGATCGCGACGGAGGCGGTGAGGCCGGTGATCCAGGCCGTCCGCCGGGTGCTGCGGGTGGCCAGCGTGTACAGGGCGACGAGGCACGCCGCGGGTGTCCCGACGCTGTCCGGGTACAGCGTCATGCCGGTCAGGTCGACGGCCAGGGTGAGCAGGACGACGGGCAGCGGCCACCGACTGCGGAAGACGAGGGGCACGCAGGCCAGCGCCGTCCAGGCCACCGCCCCGACCCGGGGCGCGTGCCACCCGGAGGGCCCGGCGGCCGTGGCCGCCACCGCGACGAAGACCACCACGGCCGCGGGCACCGCGTCCCGCACCCGCTCGTGCCGCCCCAGCCACTGCCTCACCACGGTCACCTGCATGTCCTCAATGTACGAGCGGGGCGGGCGGGGATCAGCCGGTCGGGGCCGCGGTCCGGCGCTCGGGGACCGGGTGCGGCAGCGGGTGCGGCCGGTGCCCGGGGCCTTCCACCGAGACGTTCGGCAGGGCCCGGTCCAGACGCCGGGGCAGCCACCAGTTGGCCCGGCCGCACAGGTGCATGAGGGCGGGGACGACGACCATGCGGATGAGCAGCGCGTCGAGGGCGACGGCGACGGCGAGGCTCACGCCGAACTCGGAGATCACCCGCATGCCGCCGAACACGAAGGAACCGAAGACGCAGAACATGATGGCGGCGGCGACCGCGATCACCCTGCCCGTCTCGGCCTGCCCGACCCGCACCGCGCGGTGGCTGTCCCCGGTGCGGGCCCACTCCTCGCGCATCCGGCTGACCAGGAAGACCTGGTAGTCCATGGACAGTCCGAACATGATGCCGACGACCAGGATCGGCACGAACGACTCGATCGGTCCGGCGGCCCCGAGCCCGAGGAGCGAGGCGCCGTGGCCGTACTGGAAGACGACGACGATCGCGCCGAACGCCACCCCGATGCTGAGGAGGTTCAGTACGGCCCCCACGGCCGGGATGAGCAGGCTGCGGAAGGCGACGGTCAGCAGGAGGAAGCCGAGCGCGGCGATCACCAGCACGAACAGCGGGAGCTTGCCCATCAGCACGGACGCGAAGTCGTCGTTGCTGGCGGTGGGGCCGCCCACGTAGACCTTCATCGACGTGCCCTGCTCGGCCCGCGGGATCACGTCGGCCCGCAGGCGGTCGATCAAATCCGAGGTGGCCGCCGACTGCGGGGACGTGGTCGGGACGACGGAGACCACGCCGACGCGCTGCCCGTCCTTCATGGGCGCGGCGCCGGCACTCGCGACCCCGTCGACCCGCCGGAGCGCGGTGACGAGTTTCGCCTGGGCGGCCCGGTCGGCCGCGGTGGGGGCCTGGACCGCGAGGACGAGCGGGCCGTTGAAACCTGGCCCGAAACCGTCCGCGATCATGTCGTAGGCCTGCCGGTTCGTCGAGGTCGTGGGCAGGTTGCCGTCGTCGGAGGCGCCCAGGCGCAGCGACAGGGTCGGCAGGGCGAGTGCCGCCAGCACGGCCAGCGCGAGCAGACCGAACGCCTTGGGACGGGCCTGCACCCGCTCCGCCCAGCGGCCCCACCAGCCGGTGCCGCCCGCGGCCCCCCGCACCCCGGCGGCGACCGCCCGTCGCTCGCGACGGCCGAGGATCCGGGGGCCGATCATGCCGAGCAGCGCGGGCAGCAGGGTGAGGGCGGCCAGGACGGTCAGGACGACGGTGACGGCCGCGCCGACGGCCATGCCGTTGATGATGCCGACGTTCAGGGTGAGCATGCCGAGCAGCGCCACCACGACGGTCAGCCCGGCGAACACCACGGCCCGGCCGGAGGTGTTGAGGGCCTCGGCGATCGACTCGGCCACGCCCGTGCCCGCCTTCAGCTGGGCGCGGTGCCGGTTGACGACGAACAGGGCGTAGTCGATGCCCACGCCCAGGCCGATGAGCGAACCGAGGGTCAGCGTGGTGCTCGACAGCGAGATGACATGGCTGAGCAGGATCACCGCGACCGCGGAGGTGCCGACGCCGACGATCGCCGTGACGATCGGCAGCACCGCCACCCACACCGCCCGGAAGACGAACAGCAGCACCACGAAGGCGAGCGCGATGCCCATGGCGTCGGCGACCGGGTTCGGTTCGGGGTTGACGGTGAACGCCTGCCCGTTGAGCGCGATGTGCAGACTCCCCGACTCCGGGGCGGTCGCGAGTTCCTGGACGTGCTCGACCTGCGCGTCCTGGACGTCCCGGTCGAACGCGACCGTGGCGTACGCCGTCCGGCCGTCCTTGCTGACCTGCGCCGCGCCCTGTGCCGTGTAGGGGCCGCCGACCGCGGCGACCCCGGGCGCGCGGGAGACGCGGTCCAGGGCGGCGGTCATCGCCTTCGCCACGGCGGGTGCGGTCACCTTGCCGCCCTCGGCCTGCCAGACGATCCGGCCGCTCTTGCCCGCCGCGCTGTTCGAGGCTCCCTGGAGCAGTGCGCCGGCCCTGGCGGAGTCGGTGTTCTGCGAGGTCGGGGAGTTGCCGAACGCGCTGCCTGCCGCGCCGGCCCCGGCCCCCAGACCGATCAGCAGGCCCACCCAGATCAGGAGGACGGCGAGCCGGTGCCGGTGGCACCAGCGGGCGAGAGAGGACATCGACGGGCCTTTCCAGGGACGCACCACATGAGGGTGGGCCGGGAATCCCGGCCCACCCTCACGCTCGCATCGCCTCGCCCTCCCGTCGTCGGGCGATCGAAGACACTTGCCCCTACTGCGCTCGCAGCAGGCGGCTCACCGCCTGACGGTGAAGTACTGCCAGGCCCCCCAGGTGCTGATGTTGGTGTTGTCCCGGCTGCTGGGCACGTACTGCGCGGCCACCCGGTACCTGTTGTTGACACCGTTGATGAGGGACATCTGCTGGCGGCCGGTGCTGCTGGAGCTGAGGGCCGCGCAGGCCGAGGTGCTCTGCGTGTGCCAGGCACCGCTGTAGTACCGCTGCACCCGGTACTTGACGCACTGGCCGGCCTTGTTGGGCGAGACGGTGACGTCGAGCCGCTCCTTGGCGGTGCTGTGGTATACGCGGTAGACGGTGCTGCCGACGGTCATGCTCGTGTAGTAGCCGGACAGCTTCTCGGAGACCCCCGCGTAGGTGTGCACCGCACGGGAGACGGTCTTCGGGGCGTACCGGTAGTCACCCGTGAACACCGCGCTGAACGTGGTGTTGCGGGTGAGCTTGTACGACGCCGTCAGATTGCCGTGCGAGTCCACCTTGGCGGACTTCACGAGGACCTTGGTGCCGCTGTACGGCTGGGCGTAGATCGCCACCGTACGGCTGTTGTAGGTGGTGCCGAGGTGCGCGGTGACCTTCGCGCTCTGGCCGTACTTGTACGTCCCGTGGTCGGTGGCGACCGTCAGGGACGTCGCCGCCCGGGAGACCTGCACGGTGGCCGTGCGGCTGCCGTCCTTGTGGGAGACGTCGCCGCCGAAGGACACCTTGTAGGTGTTGGCGCCGCCGACCTGCGGGGTGTCCTTGAACGTGAACGACCCGTCGGCGGCGACCTGGGCGTCGGCGAGTGCGACCCCGGAGGAATGAGCGAGGTCGGTCTTGGTCACCTTGACGACCGTGCCGGAGGCGAAGGGCGAGCCGGAGAGCCGGCCGGTCACGGTCAGCGTCTTGGCACGGGTGGCCGTGGCCGGCGCCGACAGCGTCACCGAGGTGGGCAGCTTGGCGACCTGGACGAGGCCCGAGGAGCTCGCCGCCTCGTGGGTGGCGTCGCCGGCGTAGCTCGCCGCGTAGGTGTACGTGCCCTCCGCCGACGGGGTGTCGGTGAACGTGAAGGAGCCGTTCGCCGCCGTCGTCACCTCGCGCAGGGCGGTGCCGTTGCGCGTCACCCGGACGACCTGGCCCGCGGGGAGCGCCGCGGTGGAGGTCAGGGTGCCGTTGACGGTCAGGGACCGGCCCGGGACCGCCGTGGCCGGGGCGGTGAGCTGGAGCGAGGTCGCCGCCTTGGGATTCTGGACCAGGGGTGCCTCGCTGACGACCGGTCCGCTGATCGTCTGCACGTCGGGAGTGTCAGCGGTGCCGCCGGAGAAGGCGAGGAGCGCGCTGGGCGGCAGCGTCACCGTCTGGTCCAGCACCTGCGTCCCGTCGATCCGGACGTACACGTGACCGGCGTCGATCTGCACGTCGACCTGGTGCGTGCCCTGGCGCAGGGAGGTGCCGAGCTTGACGAGCGGCTGGTAGCCGATCACCGACGAGCCGGCCGAACTGCGGCCCACCGCCACGAAGTTCTGGGCCTGGAGGGTGTTGTTCCAGCCGGTGGCGAACGCGATCACGGTGCCCGGCCGGCCCGCGATGCCGAGGCCGTCGCCGCTCGCGCCGAGCGCCGAAGCGGAGTTCTGGTCCGGGTCGAGCAGGGCGAGCGTCATGCCCTTCCCGCCGCCGCCGGGGCCGAACTTGGCGGTGAAGGTGGCCCGCAGGCCGTCGGTGCGCAGCGGCTTGCCGTACACCGCGGTACCCGCCTGGTTGGCGGTGGCCGGGGTCAGCTGGACACCGCCGCCGTCGGCGGGCACCGCCGAGCCGTTGGTCCGCCACTGCCCGTCGGCGGCCGAGGTGGTCGTGGCGGTACCGGTGCCGGTGCCCTTGATCGGCACGTACATGGCGCCCTGGGCGTTGCCGTTCGCGTCGGTCCCGGTGCCGGTGACCTCGTAGGAGGCGTTCAGGTCGGCCGCCGAGCGCGGGGTGAACGTCACGGTCTGCACGGCGGTCTGCTCGGGGCCGATGACCAGGCCCTCGGACAGCTGTACCGGGCTGTTGAAGTCACCGGTGGGCGCCTTGGCCTTGGTGACGGTCACCGGGATGTTGCCGGTGTTGGTGAGCGTGAACGACAGCGACTTCGAGCTGCCGATCGGGACCTGCCCGAAGTCCAGCGAGGCGGTGGAGAACTCCAGGTGCCCCTGTCCGGTGATGGCCGTCGCGGTGACCGGCACGCTCAGGGTGTGCGTGGCGCCGCCGCCGCTGCTGCTGACCACGAGCGAGGCGCTGTCGTCCTGGTCGCCCTGCGGCGCGTAGGTGACCGAGAGCACGAACGAACCGCCGGCCGGTACGACCGTGCCCGCGGCCGGCAGCCCCGAGGCGGTGAAGGGGCCGCCGGGCGCGGCGACCGAGTCGATGGTCTCCGGTCCGGTACCGGTGTTGGTGACCTGGAGGTTGAGCGTCGAGGTGCTGCCGGTGGGCACCTCCCCGAAGTCCAGGGCGCCGGGTGCTGCCCCGAGACCGGGCCGGGTGCCGACGCCGTGCAGCGCGAAGACGAGCTTCTGGCCGTCCGACAGGTTCGCGGTCAGGGTGCCGTTGATGCCGCCGGTGGTCGTCGGGGCGAAGGTGATCGGCACGTCCAGGGTGGCGTCCTGCGCCAGCGCCCTGGGCCGGTCGGGGGTGGGCACGGCGGACGGGTCGACCGAGAACGCGCCGGAGGCCTTGAGTCCGGTGATGCTGACGTCCTGGGTGGCCGTCAGCTTCATCGGGGCCGAGCCGCTGCTGCCCGTGGCGACCTGCCCGAAGTCCAGCGCGGCCGCGGTCAGGGCGGTCCTGGCCGGGCTGCCGAAGCCGTAGAGGACACCGTCGCGGGTGCCGACGTACACCTTGCCGTGGGCGGCCGTCGGGGTGCTGAACTTCGTGGCCGTGCCGATCGGCGCGGACCACAGCAGCTGGAGCAGGCCGTTGCCGTCGGGGGTGGGGCTGTAGGCGCGCAGGGTGCCGTCGGCGCCGGAGGCGTTGCTCGCGGAGGTCATCCACACCAGGGCGCTGGACTCGTCGTCGCCGTCGGAGGTGACCAGGGGGGAGCCGCTGGTGTAGCCGAAGGTGTCCTGGCTCTGGCCGGTGAGGGTGAGTGCGGGCGTACCGCCGTTGCGCACGCCGTACTTGAGGGCGCGCAGCGGGCCCTGGTTGCCGACGACGTAGACGTAGCCGCCGTCGCCGCCCCAGAAGGCGGGGTGTCCCCACATGCCCTGGTAGGGGCCGGACACGCTCAGCGCGGCGTCGCCGCCCTGGGGCCCCTGGCCCATGCCGCCGAGGTTGTCGCGGTCGAGCAGGAACACCCGCCCGTCCTTGCCCTGCTGGACCAGCAGATGCGGGTGCTCGGCGGTGCCGAAGCCGTCCGGCAGCGCCATCGGGGCGCCCGAGGAGATGTCCTGGTCGGTCAGGTCCAGGGTCGCGGCGTCGCTGGGGCTGAAGAAGTCGGCGGTGTTGAGGCTGCCGTCCGCGCCCACCTGGAGGCGTACGACGGACTCGGCGAGGGTGCCCTGAACGGTCTTGCCCGGTCCGGGCGCCGGGCTGATGCCGTTGCCGGTGCTGAAGAAGATCCGGCCGGAGCCGTCCGAGACCAGGCCGCCGCCGGACTGCCAGATGCCGGCGCCGCCCGTGCTGGCGCCGGTCACCGAGGCCCACATCGAGGTGATGCTGTGCGCCGTGGTGCTCACGCCGACCACATAGCCGCGGTACGGCCAGGCGTCGCAGTGACCGCCGAAGCCCGCGTAGACGACCCCGTCCATCAACAGCAGGCCGGGGCGCTGCTGTTCGTAGTAGGCGTCGAAGGTGTTGCCCGGGGCGTTGGCGGGGCTGCCCGCGATGGTGACCGGCCATCCCGCGCGTTCGGCGCCGGAGGCCGGGTCCACCGCGTGCATCAGCCACTTCGGGTGACGGTGCGTGGCGGTGCCGTCGTCGACCTTGGTGGTGAAGTAGAGGGAGTTGGTCGCCGGGTCGTAGACGGGCGTCGCGGTCGCGCCCACGTTTGGCACCAGGTCCCCGCAGCCGATCGCCGAGGCCGGCCACGCCGGTCCGTAGTTCTTGCTCCACTCGATCGCACCGGTCGTACGGTCGAGGCCGTACAGGGTGTTGCTCTCGGTGACCGCGATCACCTGGTCGCCCAGCACCAGCGGCTGGGCGTATATCTGCCCGTCCAGCTTGGTGGCGAAGAGCTGTCCGAAGGCGGAGGACTGGACGACCGCGGGGGACAGTCCGGCCTGGCTCCGGTCCCAGTTGGTGCGCAGGTTGTCGACGCCCTGGGTGGTCTGGTCGGCCTGGGCCGACGGCGACAGCAGGCCGATCGTCGCCCCGATCAGGGCGGCGCCCGCGAGGGCCGCGACCGCCATCAGACGGGGGCGGCGCCGGTCGCGGTGGCGGCCACGGCGCACGGGCACGAGAAACCCGGACAAACCGGGACCTCCTCTGGTCATCGCTCCCGGAGCGGTCACAGGTGCGGGGAAAACCTGAAGACTGAGCGGTTTTTCCTATCATCAACTGACGCGTTTCTGCACATGTTGCGCACACTTCTTTTCAGTAACGTCATCTCCGGGCGCACCCGCGGAGGTTGATCGGCACGCTGGCTAGGGTGGGGCCGTGGAGCTCCTGCACCTGCGCTATTTCGTCGCCGTCGCCCAAGAACTCAACTTCTCCACCGCGGCCCGCAGACTGCACATGGCGGCCTCTCCGCTGAGCCGTCGGATCAAGGATCTGGAACGGGAGCTCGGGCACCGGCTGTTCGACCGGGACACCCACCATGTGCGGCTCACTCCCGCCGGCAGCGCGCTGCTGCCGATCGCGCGCGGTGTCCTGGAGCAGGTCGACTCCATCGGCTGGCGGCTGGACGAGGCGGTCCGCCCCCGGCGCACCACCCTGCTGCTCGGGGTCCCCAGCGGGGTCCACCCGGATCTGCGGGAGCGGATGGACACCCTGGCGGCACGGGTCGACGACCGGTTCGAGATCAAGCGCTGGCCGGGCGGCACCGAGCGCCTGGTCGACGCGGTGTGCGACGGCAGGCTGGCGCTCACCCTGGCCCGCCTGCCGGTGGTGGGCGACCCGGCGCTGGAGCAGTTGCCGGTGATGTCGGAGCGCCTGGGCGCGGTCGTGCCGGGGGAGCGGTTCGCGGGCCGGGAGTCGATCGCCCTGGCGGAACTGACCGAACTCGCCTACGCGGGCTCCCCGTCGGCCGTGACCAACGCCTACTTCCGCGGACTGGACCGGCAGTTGCACGAACTCGGCATCCGCAAGCGCGTCGAGCTGGGCAGCGCGACGTTCGAGGGGGTCGCCGAGATAGTGGCCGGCGGACTCGCCTTCGCCATTTCCATGCTGGACGCGCGCAGCCCCATGCGGAACCACCTGGTCGGGGATGTCGCGGTCCTGCCCTTCTCGGACTTCCATCCCCGCCTGGAGACCGGGCTGCTGTGGCGCAAGGACCGCACACGGGCCGGGGACCTGGGTGACGTCATCGACCTGGCCCGCGAGGTCTTCGCCGAGCCGCTCTCCGCGTGACCTCCGGTCGGCCCCCGGCCCTCGGGGCCCACCGCCCCGGCGCCGGCGGTCAGGCTTGCGTTTGAGAAACCGATCGGTTTACGGTGGTGGAACCGATCGGTTTACCATTCTGTGGAGGTAGTCATGACCGCTCTGAAGGGCGCCAACGTCTTCGTCACCGGCGGCAGCCGCGGCATCGGCAAGGCCCTGGTGGAGGAGCTGTACGCACGCGGAGCCGCCAAGGTCTACGCCACGGCCCGCGACCCGCGCACCGTCACCCACCCCGACGCCGTCCCGGTGGCGCTGGAGGTCACCGACCCGGCCTCGGTGGCCGCGGCCGCCGCACAGGCCGACGACGTCACCGTGCTGATCAACAACGCCGGCGCCTCGGTCGGTGCGTCCTTCCTCGACTCCTCCGTCGACGACATACGCCGGGAGTTCGAGACCAACTTCTACGGCCCGCTCCTCGTGGCCCGTGCCTTCGTGCCGGTCATCGAGCGCAACGGCGGCGGCCACCTCCTCAATGTGCACTCCGTCCTGTCCTGGCTCGCCCTCGGCGGCTCCTACAGCGCCTCCAAGGCCGCCCTGTGGTCGCAGACCAACTCCCTGCGCCTGGAACTCCAGCCGCGCGGCATCGCGGTGACCGGCCTGCACGTCGGCTACGTCGACACCGACCTGGCCTCCGGCGTCGACGCCCCCAAGTCCGACCCCCGCGACGTGGCCCGCCTCGCACTGGACGGCGTCGAGACCGGCGCGTACGAGGTCCTCGCCGACGACATCTCCCGCCAGGTCAAGGCGGGCCTGGCGGGCGACCTGGCGGGGCTGTACGGGCAGTTGGCCAAGTAGCCTTCGACTCTGCACGTTCGACGACCCGTCGGCGCCGGCACCCGACCCAGTGGACGACATGCCCAGCCCGGCCGGAAGGAGCCCGTTCGGATGCCGGTGCCGGAAGAGCGGAAGCACGGTCTGGAGTCGGACACCCCGCCGGCGCCGTACGCGACCGACGGAACGGACTACCGGGGCGCGTTGCGGTACCACTACCGGGCCGCCCTGCAGAACTTCATCAAGTTCTTCCCGGTGTTCCTGCTGCTGTGGATCCAGATCTTCTTCACTCGGATCGACTGGCTGCTGCCGGTGGCCATCGTCGGCATGCTCGGCACGGTGTGGACGCTCTTCCTTCTCGCCGGCCGCGTGAGCTCGACCCGGAGGTGCGCGAAAGCGTTCCGCACCTACCCGCTCGCATTCCGCACCCCCGTCGAGAAGATCGGCATGGAGTCCACCCACACGCTCTACCTGCGCTTCGGCGACCAGCAGGGCACCCCCTTCACCCTGCGCGCGAAGGACGCCCTGGGGCGTGGCCGGTGGCCTGTCGGCATCACCGACGGCGTCTGGTTCGCCGGCGACGAGCCCTTCGGCGGCGCGATGATCGTGCCGGGCGGCGGCGAACTCCTCTTCCTCCAGCCCAGGGACTGGACCGCGAGGGAAGAGGACCGGGCCGGCGCCGGACCGGAGCGGATCGAGCAGGCGAAGCGGGCGGGCATCCATCGCCCCGCGCGCAGGTAGCGCACCTGGCGAGACAGCCGCGTCACAGGCTCACCAGAATCTGCGGCGAGAGCTCCTTGACCATGGTGTTGGTCCAGCGCATCTGCCGTAGCGTCTGCGGGTGGCAGGCGGAGGCGAGGGCGAGGAGCCCGTCGTCCCTGGTGGCCTGAGCGGCCTGGGCGAGCATCTCCCAGTGCAGGGAGTTCCGCGCGGCGTCGAGGTGGAGGTCCCGCAGGTCACGCAGGAGCAGCAGACCGGGCTCGGGGCGCCGGCCCAGTGCCTCGGCCGTCTTCTCCCTGAGCGCCGAGAGCAGACCGTACGAGGAGTCCCTGGGCGGATCGCCGAGGTCGAGGCCGTGGTGGTGGCCCGCGTCGGCCAGCAGCCGGACGTGCTCGGCGGACCAGCGGGCGAGGTCGGTGGCGACATGGTGGATCTCATGCTCCGTCCGGTGCCGCTCCGCCACCGCCGTCAGCTCCTCGGCCAGATGCCGCTCACCGTGGTGGAGCGCACGGAGGGTGAGCTCGATTCCGGTCATGGGGTGCCCTCCTCACGAGTGCCGATACGGCCCCGGCATCCCTCGGGACGCCGGCCATGAACCTGTCCGACCCCGCCGTCCGGGCGTCACACGCCGGGCGCCCGGGCACCCCCGCCACCTCCGATGCGGTTGGCTGGTGGGTCGGTGCTGAGCTGCGAGTACCCATATCGGTCGAATGACGCCTCGAATGCGCCGCCCGCCGTCCACGGCCTCGCACCGGTCGGCCGTCACCGCTCACATCGCCGGGTGAGGCCAGGACGTCGTACGACCACTGCGTCGGGGCGCCTCTGCCTCAGCCGTAGTAGCCCTCCAGGTCGGCGACGACATCGACCGAGCCGAGCGCGTTGTGGATCCGGATGGAGCCGTCGGCCCCGACCGGGACCACGGCGAGGACCGGGCGGGTCCGGCCCGCGGTGAGGTTGTCGTTCGACACGGTCGGCAGCGTGCCGTCGCCGTAGGCGGTCAGGTGGGTGCCCGCGGTCGGGGCCACGCCCGTGAGGTTGACCAGTACGGCACCGGCTCCCGCGGGGACCTTGGCGAGCTTCACGGTGAGGGTGCCGCCCGCGCCCAGCGGCTTCGCGGCCGCGCCCAGGCCCGTGCGGGTGTCGAGGAAACGGGTCGGCGCGGTCGGCACGAACGGCCCGCCCGGGGGCGCCAGCGAGTCGGCGTCCGTCTCCGCCTCCTGGTTGGTGAACAGCCCCTGGAGGTCGGCGATCAGCTGGACGTGCCCGGCGCTGTTGTAGAGGCGCACCTTGCCGGCGCTCACACAGGACACGGCGAGGTTGGAGGCGGTCTGCCCGGCCCGGTAGTTGAGGGTCGAGGTGGGCGGCTGACCGGGGCCGCCGCAGTACACGGTGACGTAGCCGCTGCTGGTGCCCCCGGTCACGGTGACGTTGAGGACCGCGCCGACGGTCGCCCAGCCGCGTGCGTACGTCGGCAGGGTGAGGGTCGTGGTGCTGCGCGGCCCGACCGCGCCCTTGGCGGCGCCGGTGCCGTTGCGGGTGTCCAGCACCCGGGTCGGGGGCAGTGTGGCCAGGTCCGACAGGGACAGGTCGCCGTCGTCGGCCTGGGTGGTGTAGTAGCCCTCCAGGTCCGCGACGAGGTTCACCGTGCCGTGCGCGTTGTAGAGGTCGACGTAGCCGTCGACACCCACCCGGACGGTGACCAGGTTCGGATTGTCCTGCCCTGCGCCGAAGTTGAGGTTCGACGCGCTCGGGCGGGCGGTGCCGTCCGGGTAGACCGACACATAACTGGACGCCGTCGCGCCCGTGTCGGTGACGTTGAGGGTCACCGCCGTCACTCCGGACGCCGGGACGTATCCCTCGCCGAGGACCTTCAGCCGGACCACACCACCGGCACCGACGGGCCGCTTCGGCGCACCGGTCCCATACCGGGTGTCCAGCATCCGCACGGAACCGGCGGAGACGAAGGCCGCGCCGACCGTGGCCCTGCCGGTCGCGGTGGCGGTCCGCCCGTCCGAGTCGGTGACCGTCTGCGTGACGGTGTACGTGCCGGGCGCCTTGTAGGTGTGCTGGATCTGGCCGTCGCGGGAGGTGCCGGCGACCGCCGCCGAGCCGTCGCCGAAGGTGATCCGGTCGCCGGTGACCGGATAGGGGTCGACGCCGGTGTCGTACGTGCACCGGGCGGTGTCCGGCAGCGAGGGACCGGCACCGCCACAGCCGATCGTCGGGGCGAGATCCGGCACCGGCTCGACCTGTACCCAGTAGGTGGCGACACCGACCCGTGTGCCGTCGGCCCTGTTCACCACCACCGCGGCCTCGATGCCGCTGCCCGACGTGACCTGCGTGTAGGTGTGGCCGGCCGAGTCGGTGGTGGAGGTGACGGTCGTACCGTCCCCGAAGTCGAAGGTGTACGTGAAACGGTCGAGCGGGTCCGACCACGGGTTGCCGAGCACTGCGGTGGCCGTGCCCGGGACGCCGACGTATCCGGCGCTCAGCTTGAGGCCCTTCACCGCGAAGGGGTCCTGGAACTCGGTGGCGCCCCGGTCGTCGTGGCCGGTGCCGGTGTCGGCGACGAGGGGGTCGTCGACCCGGGGATGTCCGTGGACGTCCGTGGACAGCTCGCCGGGGGCGTCGGAGTCGGCCGAGTCGATGAGCGGTGAGTGCTCGGTGGGCAGTCCGCCCGCGGGGATCGTCAGATCCGTCTGGTCCAGGTCGTGGGCGCCCTGGCCGGTGCCCGCTCGGAAGGCCGGTGCGGTGGCGTAGGCGGTGCCGGCCCAGTCGTAGTCCGTGCCGGCCGACGGCGGGTTGAGCGCGTTGTAGTCCGCGCTGACCTGGGGGGCGGAGGTGGCGTCCACCGTGAGCTCGGCCGTGTCGGCGGCGCAGGCGGTCGTGCCGTAGGGCAGGGCCACGGTGTTCTCCACCGACCCGGAACTGCCGTCGGCCAGACGGATCGCGCCGCAGACCGTCCAGAACGTGTCCCCCGCGAAGTCGATGCCGGTGGTGCCCGAGGCCGAGACGCCACCGCCCTCGAAGGTGTCGCCGGCCAGCGTGATGTTCCGTGCTCCGGCGGCGCTGGTGACGTCCGGTCCGGTGGACTGGTCGACGTCGAGGCGGGTGAGGGAGATGTCGGAGGAGGAGCCGTCGACCGCGATCACCGCGGTGGAGCCGTCCATGAGGGTGCTCAGCGCGGAGGCGGCGCCGAAGCCGATGTGCTGTGAGTCGTCGACGGCCAGGGCGGTCGCCCCGGCGGCCCTGACACGGATCCCGGTCATGTCGACGTACCGGGCACCGGAGAAGGTGATGCCCGTGGCCGGGCGCGGGCCCCCGACGGTGACGAGCGAACCGTCGCCGGTCGCCGCGGCGGAGAAGGTGACGGGTGCGTCGGCGGTGCCGACGGATCTGATGGTCACGGGCGCGTAGGCCGTGCTGTTGCCCGCGATGCGTACGGTGTCCCCGGGCGCGGCGGCGTCCGCGGCCGGCTGGATCTGGCAGAAGGGCTCCGCAGCCGAACCGGGACCGGTGTCGGCACAGTCGGGGGCTTCGTCGTTGACGTAGAACGTCGTACCGGTATCGGTACCGCTACCGGTGTCCGCGTGGGCGGTGCTCACGCCGAGGCAGCCGACGAACAGGGCCGTGAGGGCGGCGGACGCCACCCCTGATCGTCTCCAGCCCTTGTTCGAGCCCATGGTGACGTCCCCCTCCGGACCTCGCTGCAACTGGCGGGAGCGTAGGTCAGGCCGGGGACGGCGGATGGGGGCGAGGCGCCCTTTTTGCTCCTGATCCCGAAAGTTTGCTCGGAGTTGGCTGGAGCGGGAATGACGCAGACCAGCGCATCAGCAGGCTTTGAAGATCGCGCCTCACTGATGACGCTTCACTGGTCGCGCTTCACGGGGGAGGGAGGCGCTCGGGATCAGCTGGACCCGGGGACGGGACTGTCGGTCGCTTCGTGCCCGGCACGGCTGCGGTACTCGGCGTTGATGCGCTGAGCTTCCTCGAGCTGGTCCTCGAGGATGACGATGCGACAGGCGGCCTCGATCGGGGTGCCCCTGTCGACGAGCTCGCGGGCCCGCGCCGCGATCCGGAGCTGGTAGCGGGAGTACCGGCGGTGTCCGCCCTCCGAGCGCAGCGGAGTGATCAGACGAGCCTCACCGATGGCTCGGAGAAAGGCCGGAGTGGTGCCGAGCATCTCGGCGGCCCGCCCCATCGTGTACGCGGGGTAGTCGTCGTCGTCCAGACGATCGCTGAGGGGGATATCTGCTGTCATGTCACCTCGTTGTGCAACGCGTCGAGGGGCCCTGGTGCCGTACGGCACCAGGGCCCCGAAGGAAATTCAACACCATCTGTCGGCCCTACTGCTGTGCCGACCTTCTGTTTCCGCTACCAGCCCTGCAGAGAGGGGGGTGCGGGGATCGCGGCTGCGTGACCGGGGACCACCTTCCAATCCGGGGTCTTGCGGTACCCGGGGCGAGTGCTTCTCGGACCGGGCGATCCTGATGGCGTCTGCTCCTCCGTTCTTCCTCTGAGCCAACTTCTTGGAACTGGTACTGCGGGTACTGCTCGGTGTTGCTCTTGGCGGCCCCTGGACCTGCGAGCCGCCCAGTGCGGTCCCCAGCCTCGTCACCGTCCTGCGAAAACCGTGGCTTCGGGACTCCAGAACCGCACTGACCTGCGAACTTCCTGTACTGCAACCCGCCAGTTCGTGTCTGCCGGGTTCTGCTTGACCGGTGTCTACGAGAAAAATGCTAACCACGGCAGAGCCCAATGTCTACTCTGACAACAGCAGATTTAAGCCCTATGGGGGACCAGATAACCTGCGACCTGCGACGACGGGGTGAGGCGAGGCCGCTCGGGACGCGGCTCGGGACGCCGTTCGGGATGCCGTTCGGCGTGAGACCGGCGCGGGTTCGAGTTCAGGCGAAGGCCAAGGAGCGAACTCGTCCGGACGCGGGTGGACGGTTCGCGACACCATGCCGAAGCCCCCGCCCGCCGCGAGCTGGATGCCGGGCTATAGTCACCGGGTCGCGAAAAACGATGTCCCGCGGGTCCGCCCGCCCGGCATCGCACATACATCGATGCAGATGGTTCTGATCGGTGAGCGTCTCCTGCCGAGACCGGACACCCCGTCCACTCTCGGCGCTACAGAGGAGCGCAGCATGCAGAAGACCATCGCGATTGTCGGAGCGGGACTGGGCGGACTGACGCTCGCCCGGGTGCTCCAGGCTCACGGCGTCGCCGCGACGATCTACGAGACCGAGGCTTCGGCGACCACCCGCGCGCAGGGCGGCCTGCTCGACATCCACGAGGAGACCGGACAGGTCGCGCTGCGCGCAGCTGGTCTCTACGACGAGTTCCTCACTCTGGTCCGCCCGGGCGAGGACGCCAAGCGTGTGGTCGACCGCCACGGCACGATCCTGCTCGACAAGCCCGCGGACCCCGACTCAGCCCGTCCTGAGGTGGACCGTGGCGAACTCAGGCGCCTGCTCATCGACTCGCTGGCGCCCGGGACGATCAGGTGGGGTCACAAACTCACCTCGGTCCGGCGCCGTCCGGAGGGCGGCCACGTCCTCACCTTCGCGGAAGGTTCCGCGACCCACGCCGACATCGTCGTAGGCGCGGACGGCGCCTGGTCGAAGGTGCGTCCCCTGCTCACCCCCGCCGAGCCTGTCTTCAGCGGAACCTGCTTCATCGAGATCGCCCTCACCTCGGGCGCCCAGAACTCTCGGGCGAGCGTGGCCTCGATCGGCAGCGGCACGCTGATGGCGGTCGCGCCGGGCAAAGGCATCATCGCCCACCGCTACGCCGACGGGCACGTGCGCGGATACGTGGCGCTGAACAAGCCCGAGACCTGGCTGAGGTCGATCGACTTCGGCAACCCGTCAGCGGGCCTCCGCCGACTCGCCGACGAGTTCGACGGCTGGTCACCGCTGCTCACCGCCTTCGTGACGGAGAGCGAAACGGAACCGTGGCTCCGCCCCGTCTACGCCCTCCCCGTCGGGCTCGAATGGGACCGGGTCCCCGGAGCCACGCTCCTCGGCGACGCCGCGCACCTGATGTCCCCCTTCGCCGGCGAGGGCGCGAACCTCGCCATGCACGACGGCGCGGACCTGGCCGGCGAGCTGGTCCAGCAACCCGACATCGAGCTCGCGCTCGCCACCTACGAAAAGCGACTGTTCCTGCGCAGCAGCGCCGCCGCAGCCCGCTCGGCGCAGAACCTACAGACCTTCTTCGGCCGGGAAGCCCCGCAGAGCGCAGTCACGTTGTTCGATCACTCCTGACACCCTTGCAGGCCACGCTCTCAGCTCGGCAAGCCAAGGGCCTCCGCGCTCCCGCTTGGTGAGGTTCTTCAGCGTCGGGCGTCCGCCGGGCGTGAGCGCAGGCGTCTGACCGGGCATGGAGTCGAGGTCCTGTTGGCGCACGACGACGGACAGCACCGAGCCGTCCACGCCTGCGGCACAGCGGGCGGCCGGGTTGTCCGAGAAGGCGGTGTTCACCGCTTCGCATCTCCGCGCGGACCAGCCGCCCAATGCCCTGAAGGTGGAACGTCCGGGCTTCGGCGAGCGCGCTGTGAACGCTGGTCATCTGCCGCCTCAGTCGCGGCTGAGGGGGCGACCGAGAGCGTGTCGTACGCCGTGTACTCGTGGTCGACGTCCTGGCGCGACCGGAGGTGAGTCAGATACATCAATCCAGTACATGGACTACCTTTGGTACATGTCCATGAAGCGCACGAACGTCTACGCGGACCCCGAGGACCTGGCGATCATCAAGGAGGCCGCCAAGCGCCGGGGCATAAGCGAGGCCGAGATCATCCGCCAGGGCATCCATCTCGCGGCCATGGCGAACCGGGTCTGGGACGAGCCACTGTTCTCCCGCACCTTCGAGGGGCCGGGGCGCAAGCTGCCCAAGTCGGAGGTCCGCGACACGGTCGCCGATGCCGTCCGGCGTGAGGCCGGCTCGGAGCCCGGGTCCGGCTCGTGATCATTGTCATCGCCGATACGTCCGGCCTGCTGGCAGCGCTGGACTCGGCTCACCCGGAACACCGGGCGGCGAATGAGGCCATCATGGCGGCGGGCCTGCTGGTCATGTCCCCGCTCCTGCTGGCCGAACTGGATCACGTGGCGACGCGTGAGCTCGGCAGGGAGGCTGCCCTCAGTGCGGTCGACGACCTTCGGCGCTGGATGAGCCGGGGGCGTGTCGTCGTTCCGGAGATCACGGAGGACCACCTGGGCGCCGCCCAGTCCGTCCGCGTCCGCTACCGCGCGCTGGACCTCGACCTCGCCGACGCGGTGAACGTGGCGCTCGCCGCCGACTACGACACGGACGCGATTCTCACCCTGGACCGGCGAGACTTCCGGGCCGTACGCCCGCTGGGCCGCTACAAGGCGTTCCGCGTACTCCCTGACGACCTCCCGCTCTGACGCAGCACCCGAAGCGGTCAAGTGCCCGCGTAGAGCCCGGCAGTCTCCCGGTCAGCAGGTCGTAGGTGAGTACGCCCAGGCCGTAGACGTCGGCCCGCTCGTCGACACTGACCAGGCGGTCCTCCGGGACCTGCTCCGGAGCCATGCAGCCGGGTGATCCCACGCCCTGTGTCAGTCCCGAGGCGGGTTCACCGGTCCGCCAAGCGCTGTTGTCGGAGGTCAGTCCGGGCCCGGGCCGAGCACGCGGCGCGAGAGTTCGGCGAACTGGAGGAGTTCGGGCATGGTCCGGTGCTTGGAGTAGGCCAGAGCGACCATGCGCGGTGCGACGCCCTCCAGCGTCAGGTAGACGACGTCGTCACGACGGTAGAAGTCGGCCATGCCGGCCGGCATGACATAGCACCCGGACCCGAGGGCGACGGTCTGCAGGCATTCCTCGATCGTCGCCGGGAACCGTCCGGCGTCTCCAGGTGGCGCCACCGGGTCGAGCGGGACACGTCCGCGCCATTCCGGTACGTCCCGTGGATCCTGCAGCAGGGTCATGTCCCGCAGGTCCTCGACGTGCACCGCCTTGAGATCCGCGAACGGATGCTCGCTGGACAGTGCGACCACGCGGGGCTCCGGGAAGAGCGGGACCACCTCGAACATGCCCTCGGGCAGGGGCAGTCGGACGTAGCAGACGTCGACCCGTCCATCGAGCAGGAAGGCGACCTGATCGGTGATCGAGGTGTGGACGACATCGATGTCCAGTTGCGGTGCCATCCGGGCGAACTCCCGCACGATGGGAGTGACGATGACACCGGGCATGAAGCCGATGGTGAACTGGTTCGCCTCCCGGCTCGCCATCCGGGCCCGCTGCTGCACGGCCTGCGCCATCGCCAGCATCGGCCGGGCGTCCTCCAGCAACTGGTGCCCCGCCCGCGTCAGTACGGTGCCCTGCCGGTCCCGCAGGAAGAGGACCGTGCCCAGGTCCTCTTCCAGCGCACGGACCTGACGGCTGAGCGCCGGCTGTGTCATGTAGAGACGACTCGCCGCCCGCACGAAGCTGCACTCCTCGGCCACTGCCACGAAGTAGCGCACCCGGCGTAGGTCGAGATCCATGCGGCTCATCGTAGCCACGGCCATCACGGCATATGAACGTCCGCTGCTGTAAAAGGAGTTGTGTACGACGCCTGGCTCGCTGGGACATCCGGCCACCGTCGTGAGCCGGGGACGCACACCGCCGGTCGGGAGCGGCCGCAGGGGCCGGTTGGTCAAGGCCCGCGCCGCACGGCCCCAGCGCATTCCGGAGACATCGCCCCGCCGTCACGACCCTGTCAGGGAGCGACATCCCGGTTGCGCCAGCTGAGCGCATAGGCGGCTCGGCGAGCACGCATCAATTCTCCGAGAGGGCGATGCTCCATGGCCGCGATCCAGGGGTTGAAGCTGCTCTTCTCGACGGTCTCGGCCAGTTCCTCGTCCGGTGCTTGCCGAGGTATGCGCAGTCGCGCCACGGTGAGCCACGGCGCGTCCCAGCGGACCGAGGAGTCTTCGATCGGCGTTCGACTCTCGTCCTCGAAGAACTGCGCTTGGAAAAGGAACTCCAGGTCGTCGTCGGCGAGTCGCGCGTAGATGTCGGCGGACAGATTCTTGCGGGCTGCCTTGTTGATCGTCGTCGAAGCGGCGCAGAGCTTCAACCGGGCCGCGTATTCGCCGAACGTGATGGGCATGATGCTGAAGAAGTCATGCGTGGCGAATCCGCTGAACGGCTGCACCATGTCCCGCGCGTTCGCGACAGCACTGCGCGTGAGTCGCGGCCTCACAGCGGCCTTACGAAGCGCTGCGGTCGGCGCGCTCGTGGAGAGCTCGACGATTCCGACGACGTCCGCACTGCCGCTGACCTTCAGGGTCTCCTGACTGACCAGGGTGAAGTTCTGCTCGACATCGGCGGACGACGGTGTCGAGGCCCCGAGCAGCTTGATCGCGAAACCGCGGATGTCAGGAGCCCGGTCGGCGGCGAAGTTGCCGTTGGACAGCCGAACACGCGCTTCGAAGACGGCGGGAGCGGCGAAAATCCCTTGCCTCGCATAGTCAGGAAGGTTTTCTTCCACCGCCAGGGCGGCTTTCAGGGCTGCCACTTGATTGCGGTGCAGCGCTCTGCCGTGGCCATGTTTCTTCAGGCGCTTACGTTGCAGTTCGCTGAAAACGTGCGCCTGTTCCGTATGCTGAATGTCCTCGTCGGGCAGAAAAACTTCACGCCATTGAGTGCTCGGCATGGGAAAACCTTCTCGATGTCCGGGCCCGCCGTACGGGCGTTCAGAGTTGTTTTGACGTCGCATCGGATGTTGTCGGCAGCCCGTTCGGCGACGGCCAGGACGGTCGCGTTGACCCCGGTGTTGTGGTGGTGTTGCCGCTCTGCCTCGAAGACCACAGGGCACTGCAGGTGATCGTGCAGATTGGCGCCGACTCGGGGGAGATCGGCCATCACCTGGATTCGCGCCGAATGACTGCCCGAGCGCCGGGCGGTCTCCACGAGAAGCACCTCGGCCTCCAGGTCTTCGGACAGACGGGCCGCCAGAACACAACAGGCAGTCATCTCCGTCCCGCCCACCAGTCCGCCCACCGGCCGGTCACCACGGGAGACCTCCGGCTCTGTCGCGCTGCGGCGCAGGACCGGGACCCATGGACATCCGCCCGGCACCCTGCACAGGCAAGCCGTGGTGACACATCGCCAAAACCTTTTCCTTCAAACCGAGTTCCGTCTGCCGACGAGCTTTGCGACCCACGGTTCGTCACGCCAATGCCGATTGCCCGAACCGTCATGCCGATCGGACATGACGCCTGGCCGGCGCGGTTCTGCGCGGCGTAGCCGCCGTTGCCGTAGGCGGGATGGTGCGGTGCATGGAATACGAAGAAAGACGGGAGAGTCCACTGACTCATGCCGGATCGACATGGAAAGAAGCAGGATCGGCATTGGCCTTCCGTCGATGCGGCCGCCATATTCGATTCTGCGAAGCGCCGCCGGCCGCAACACATACGGTTTCCGTGCCCCTGCGGACCGCTCCGCCTTTTCTGCCGATCAGGCTCGACAACGTGAGAGGAACAACTCCCCATGAAGTTCACCGCTCGAATGAAGGCGCTGACGGCTGCCGGGCTCGTGAGTGGCGCGGTCGTGGTCTCGCTGGCCGTGACGAACGCGAACGCCGTCACGACCCAGGTAAACGGTCCCGCCGTCGCCTCGCAGGCGGCGCACCGCGCGAAGCCGACGGTGGTCCTGGTCCACGGAGCGTTCGCCGACTCCTCCAGCTGGAACAGCGAGATCGGATACCTGCGACGCCACGGCTACCCGGTCCTCGCGATCGACACCCCGCTGCGCGGCCTGGCCTTCGACACCGCCTATGTCGAGGCACAGCTCAGGACGGTCAAGGGCCCGGTCGTCCTGGTCGGCCACTCCTACGCGGGAGAGATCGTGAGCCAGGCCGCCGCGGAGACGTCGAACGTCAAGGCCCTCGTGTACGTGGCGGCTCTCATCCCGAAGGTGGGAGAAACCGCCGGCTCCCTCATCGGGCAGTTCCCCGGGTCGCAGTTGATTTCGGAGAACTTCCGCACCGTTCCCCTGCCCGGCGGTGACACCGACGTGTACCTCAAGGCCGACAAGTTCGGGACCGTCTACGGAAACGGGCTGTCGAAGTCAGAGATACAGGTCGCCTCGGTGACTCAGGAGCCGGTCGCCCTTTCGGCGTTCACCGACAAGGCCACGGTGAATCCACCGGCGAAGACGCCGAAGTGGGCGGTCATCGCGACCGAGGACCACGCCGTACCGACGGCCGCCCAGAAGTTCCAGGCCAACCGTGTGGGCGCCCGCATCATCTACACGCGCTCGGGCCATGACGTTCCTTCGATCAGCCCGGGAGCGGTCGACCGTGCCATCGTCGCCGCCGCCGACACCGTGCACTGATCGACACCCGCGGTGGGGCTCCGTGAAATCCCGGTCGAGGTGAACTCGACCGGGGACGACTCCGCGTCGCCATTCCTCATACGACGGCCCTGTACCCCTGCCGACCCGTCGCGATCTTCGTGCGGCCGCCGAACGACCCCTTGCCGTCACCGCTGTTGCGGTACAGGTTGCCGCTGGTGTCGCGGGAGACGAGGTCCGTCCTGCCGTCGCCGGTGATGTCCCCGACTCCGACGACCGCGTTGTAGGAAGCGCCCCAGTTCGAGAACACCTTCACGCGGGCCTTGAAAGTGCCGCTGCCGGTGCCGTCGTACCGGTACAGGTTGTTCGACGTGTCCTGGGCGAGGAGGTCGCCGATGCCGTCGCCGTTCAGGTCACCGGCCCCGACGACCTTCTTGTACGGCTTCCAGTTGTCGTACAGTTTCACGCGCGCCGACAGCTTGCCCGTACTGGTGCCCTTGTACAGGTAGACCGTCCCGGTCGAGGCGTTGCGGGCGATCAGGTCCGGGCGGCCGTCCTTGGTCACGTCACCCGGCGCGGTCAGCACGTCGTACTGGTTCCAGCCGGAGGTGCCGAGTGTGGTGTACGGCGTCGAGGGCGTCGCCGCCTTGCCGCACGCGGGGCGGTAGGCGCGGAGAGCGCCGCTGCTCAGCCGGACCAGGAGGTCGTTGCACCGGTCACCGCTGAGGTCGCCGAACGGCACGAACTTCGCGGTGGTCGGCCAGCCGGTACCGGAGACCTGGCTGCCCAGCGTGCCCGTGCCGGTGCCCCGCTGGATGGTGAGGGTGCCGGAGGAGCTGAGGGTGAGGAGGTCGCCCACGCCGTCGTTGCCCGCGTAGTCGCGCGGTGCCGCCGCTCCGGCCGTCACCGCGAGGGTGCCGGAGAGGCTGAGGGCGGCGCCCTGGCCGTCGGCGGGTTGGGCGGTGAGTGTCCAGGTGTAGGTGCCGTTGAGGACGAGGCGGCCCGCGGAGTCCTTGCCGTCCCAGGCGGCCGTCAGCAGACCACGGGCGGCGGAGCCGGACACGGTACGCACGGTGGCGCCGGACGCCTTGTGGCGGACGGTCACCTTCCAGGACGCGGCGGGCTTCGACAGCCACCAGGTGCCGGACCAGCTCGCGGCACCGGCGGTGACCGTGGAGTCGATGGCCGACAGTGCGGACGCCGGAACGCCGGTCTTCACGAGGTGGACGCGCTGCTCGTCGTCGGCATACGCGACACCGCCGCCGAAGCGGTCCACGGTCCAGGTCGTGCCCACCCCGTCGTTGTCCTTGCCGAGGTCGGTCCAGTCGGCGAGCTTGCGGCTCGCCAGATCCGTGTAACTGCCGCTGGCCGGAAGCCCGTTGTGCAGATCGATGAGCTTCAGCCCGCTGTCCGACTGGATGCCGCCGACGCGCTCGACGAGATAGCCGTCGCCGAGGAGGACCCTGCCGGCCGGGGCGGTGGCGGTGCGCTTGGTCGTACGGTCGTAGACACCCGAGCCCCGGTCGTCGCCCCAGGCGTCCTCGCAGGTCCAGTACACCCAGCGGCCCACGGCCTGGAGGACCGACGGGGTGCAGCCGTTGCGGGTGGTGAAGGACTCCACGGCGGTGCCGGACGGGAGCCGGGTGGCCGTGACCTTGCCTCCCGTGGCCGCGCCGCTCCACAGGGTGTTGCCCCAGACGGCCGCGGCGACCCGGTCGCGCTTCTGTACGACCTTGCCCGCCGAGGTGTCGGTGAACTCGCCGATGTACTGGGTGCCGGAGGAGGCGCCGTCGACGACCGCGTACCGTCCGGAGAGGTCCTTGAGCCGCGGGCTGTCGTCCCCCGTGTCGAGGGTGGGGCCCCAGGTGGTGGCACCGTTGGTGCGCAGCATGGTCAGACCGGACTCGGTGGCGTCGCGGCGGCCGTGGTGGCCGGTCCCGTCGGCGAACATCGGGATACAGCGGGTGGCGTCGCCGGAGCAGTCGCCGTCCCATCCGCTGACCAGCCCGTCCACGGTGGTTCTGGCGACGCTCGGGGTGCCGCTCGTGGTGAGCCAGGTGCTGCGATAGGCGCCGAGAATGGTGTGGGGCTCGTACAACGTGCTGTTGTCGGCCGTGGTGAGGATGGAGCTGCCGAGCGAGAGGCCGTTGATCTGCGCGGGCATCGGCTGCACGGCGGTCACGCGGCTGCGGGTGACCGAGCCGTCGGTGGCCGGGGCGATCCGGTACACGCCCCAGTCGAGGTCGCCCTGCTCGACGTACTGCGCGGCGCCCGCCACGAGGACGGAGCCGTCCGGCGCCTGGACGATCTGATGGGCGGCCGGGTCCATGACCCTGGTCAGGTCGGTGTCCGTGCCGTCGGAGGTGAGGGCCCACAGCGGCTGGCCCCGGTACTTGTTGTCGCCGGGCGACACCGGCTCGACACCGAGCAGCTTGTCGCCGACGATCCCGTACGCGGCCTGGTAGGTCAGGGCGCCGGTGTCGAAGGTACGGGGCGCGGCGGACAGGTCGTCGCGGTCGTACACGTCCGCCTTGCCGCGCCCGCTGCGCAGCCGCACCACCGAGTCGGCACCGAGCCGGAAGCCGGTCACCTCCCAGCCCTCCTCCGGGTCGACCCGGTCGGGCAGCGCGCTGAACGCGCCGGTGGCGAGGTCGACCATGCCCCAGTGGCCCCAGCCTTCCTCGCTGTCGCCGGTGGTGTAGCGGAGGATGACGGACCGGGCGTCGCCGTCCTCGACCACCACGTTGGACGCGCCCTCCGGCAGCCCGGTCACGGGCGTCTCGGCGACCCCGCCCCCGTCCTGGACGCGCCACAGCTGGTAGGCGTCCGGGTTTCCGCTGATGCCGCTGGTGCTGGTGAGGACGGTGCTGCCGAAGGTGCCCCGGTAGGTGTGGTAGTCGGGCACGGGTACCACCGCGGTGCTGCCCGAGGTGCCCGCGCCCTGGAGGAGGGTGACGTGGGAGTCCTCCTCCGAGTAGAGGGCGACGGTGTCGGACCCGTCCCCGTAGTAGCCGGGCTGGAAGGACGGGGCCTCACGGAAGTAGCCGCTGTCGATGTCGTACTGCACCGGGACGTCGAGCCGCTTCTCCAGTGCGGTGGTGGTGCGGGTGGCGTAGTCCGTCCACAGGAACCGGTCGTCGCCCTCCTGGACCCAGAGGAATCCGCTGGTCCCCGCGTTGAGGATGTGCGTGGCCCTGGGGACGGCGCGCGGGGCGGCAGGCAGCACGACCTCGTCGGCCGCGGCCGACGACAGCGGAGCGGCTTGCGCCGGGGACGGTACGGCGGCGATCGGAAGGCCGAGACTCAGTGCCGTCGCCAGGACGGCGGCGGTACGTGTCGCCGATGTGCCGAGGCGAGCTGAGCGCGAACCATGAGCCAGGCCGTGTCTGTGTCGGCGTCGGCCGAGTCGAGCCACCGTTCCTCCTGTAAAGGCAAGAAGAAGGCATGACGGGACGTACGGCAGCACCTTGACGCTTCCCCGGCCCCCCGGCCGCTCCCCCCACGCGCGTGCCGGGAGCTTAACAGCATGTCCATGACCGACCTTACGAAGTCAACCTGGGGTTCAACGTCCAGGTCACTCGTCAGTCCGGCGGCTGCACGTCGGTGTACCGCGAGCCCTCGCTGTTGACCGCAGTTTCCCGCCCTTATGGGCACGCGAAGGGCACGAAGCCTCTGTGAGTAGAAACAGGCGCCGCTGACCCTTCGATCGGGCAGTGGTTTGCCTCGACCCGTGCTCAGCCGTGGAAGCGCCAGTACGGCCGCACGGTCGTGGCCCGGGAGTCAGAGCACTGAAGTCGGGCGCCAGGAAGGCTCGTGTTCCTGCCAGTCCAGCACCTGAACCTTCTCCAGGGGCCACTTACGGTCCACGCTCCTGTCGGGGTGTTTGCTCTCGGCTTCCTGCACGGACTGCTGGTGCCAGCGCACCTGTTCCCGGTGGAGGGCGGGACGGGACAGACGTCCGACGGCGGGGTGGCAGGCCGCGATCACCTGGGCGAGGACGAGAGCAGTTGCGGCGTCGCTGGACGGATGGCCGGGGCGTTCGTGCGGGATGCCGTACCACTCGGCGACGGTTTCCAGGGCCCGCCCGCCGGAGCGGAAGGGTTCGGCGTGGCGGTCCAGGACGAGGGGGTCGCAGACCGGTGACAGGCCGCCCGCCAGACGGTCGGACAGCGGTGTGAGCCCGTGTCGGAGCAGTTCGGTCTCCAGGGTGGTGAGGACGAACGGGGCGTACCACACCACCAGCGGCTCCTTGGTCGCCAGATGATCGGCGAGCAGGGCCGCCAGTTCCTCAAGCACCTGCGCGGCGGACTCCTCATGGGCCCGCGCGTCCTCCATCGAGATGCCGTGGTTCTTGCCGGGCGCCACGGACATCGGACCGGGACCGGGATCGACGAGCCAGAAACGGGCCGTGCCGTCGGCGATGTGTACCGCAGCACCGAGGACGCGGTCCACGCCGTAGCGGTTGCCGGTGGTCGCGATGTCCAGGGACATCAGGCGGCGGCGATGCCAGCCCGGGTGGTGACGGCGGGGCGGCGGCGCGGGTTCGCGGACATGCTCGCGGTGGTACACGTCCCAGCCACCGAAGCCGGTGCTGACGAGCACCCCGACCCCCGCCGGAACGGTCGCGCCGCAGACCTCGCACTCACCGTCCCGCTGGTTGGAGCGCAGTGCGGAGGCGTCCGACGTGGTGCCGTCCGGGTCGGGAGTCGGGGCGTGAGCGGGGTGGTAGACCACCCAGCCGCCCCACGCGCTGCGGAGCAGCACGCCGGCCTCGGCGCCGACGTCCGCGCCGCACCGGGCACAGGTGCCCGAGAACTGGTTGCTGCGTAAGGGGCTGCTCACTGCCTCGCCTCCATGAGGGGCCGATGCATCGGAAGAAACGCACGCGGGATCAGACTCTCAGAGCCATCCGTTGCCTTTGAAGCCCGGCCCAGGAGACCGAGGATTACTCAGCAACGGCGGACGACGGCCCTGGGCGGCAAGGAGGTGGTCATGGGTCCGAAGTGGCCGCTGGCCGGGGCGCCGACCGTATTCTGGGAGCTGATGGGAAGGAGCCGCTGATGAGCGTCGATGCGATCATGCACACCGAGTTCCCCGAGGGATACACGGTCTTCTTCGGTGTTGACGGGAAGGTGATCATGACCCCGCAGAGCTTCGAGCACTCCAGCACGATCAAATCGATGCAGATCGACTCGCTCGCTCTCGGCAGGCATGCGAAGACCGCTTCCGACGTCTACCTCGACTTCCCGGCGGACGAGAACTCCGCCCCTGACTTCGCCATCCTGCGTGAGGACGCCCAGCTGCAGGGCAAGCGCTACAGCTTCGAGGACGTGCTGCTGATCGCCGAGGTGGTGTCGGTCTCCTCCGCACGCAAGGACTACGACGACTGCACCGCCAAGTACGGCCGCTACGGCATCCCCGTCTACCTGGTGGTGGACCCGTACGCAGGGGAGGTTGTCGCCCACACCGAGCCCACCGGTACCGGTTACATCACTGCACGCACCCATAAGTACGGGACGGGCAAGCTTCCGATCGAGTTGGCCGACGGGCGTACCTTCACGCTCGACCTGGATGAACTGCCCAGGCCGGAAGCGGAGACCGGCGATCGTTGATCTGCAGGGAGGGGAGTCCCCGTCAGGCGCAACTCCAGCTTTGCTGAGGCGACTTCGGGGGGGCCTGCACTTAGGGCACGCGAAGGGCACGGAACCCTCAAAGTGGTCTAGACAACAAAGAACCCCCAAGCCCATGGCCTGGGGGTTCATGCTGGAGCGGGTGACGAGAATCGAACTCGCGCTCTCAGCTTGGGAAGCGACGGCGCTTGCGTAGAGGTAGGGCCTCTGACCTGGGAAAACTTGTTGTCAGGCGGCAGATGCGAGGGGCTGGTTGCACCGTTGTTGACCGTGGTTGTCCGCTCTGAAGGGCACGCCATGGGCATGTGGCAGAGATGGGGGAGAGCAGGGCTTCCGGCTGGTCCCCAGTGACCGGGAGTGGCTCCGCCTGGAACGGCAGTCGAGTGAGACCGTCGCGGCTGCACACATGGCGTCTTCAAGGATGCGGTGGCCCGCATCAAGGGGCCTGCTGCGGGTCAAGGACCCCCTGGGCCTTGCCGACGAACGAGAGAGGGGCGTCGGCGACGTCGCCGACGACCCGTAGGAGAACTCCCTTTCCGGAGACCCTCCGGGCCGCCCACCATCCCGTCCGTCCCGCGCCCGCCGGCCCCCTCGTGCCCGGCCACGGCGACGGCCTTCGCCGCACCGCCCGCTCACGCCCCGCTCTGAACGGTTCCGCGGCCACGACCGCCGCACCCACCCCGCCCGATCGCCCGTCCGCCCTGTCGGCGTCGCCCTCCTCCGGATCCGCCGGACCCGCCCGTCCGGCGGTTCCCGAGCCGTCGGGGCCGCCCGACGCGCACCCGCCGAGCGACTCCGCCTCCCTCGCGGGGCGGTCGGCGGGGGAAGGCCGGGAGTGGCCCGGCCGACCGGCCGACCCCTCCGGCTCGCCGTTCTCCACGAGCCCGGTGGAGCCCGCTCGTACTAAAACGGCAACAGAGGAGGAGCCCGCCGAGGAGCCGGACGAGGGAGTCGTGGTGGTACCCGAGACGGACGCCCCGGCCGCCGAGAGCCGGCCCGCGGAGCTGTCGGCGGCCGCTCACCGGACCGGCACCGAGGCCCCCCTCGATCTCTCCGACCGGCGGATTCCCGTGCTCACACTGGGCGTGGGGCTGGCTCTGGTGGGCCTCGGCATCGGCTTCCTCGGGGTGCGGACGCGCCGCCGTCGAGCGGCTCGCGACGGCCCGGGTCCCCCTTGAGTAGGACCTCCGGGGTCCGCCTCAGGACGCTTGTCCATGCGGACTTACTCGGTATACATACTCGGTATGTCCATCCGCCACGGGCTTCTCGCCCTCCTCGAACGCGGCCCGCGCTACGGCTCACAGCTCCGTACGGAGTTCGAGTCCCGTACCTGCTCCACCTGGCCGCTCAACGTGGGTCAGGTCTACACGACGCTCAGTCGGCTCGAACGCGACGGCATGGTCGTGCAGGACGGCGAGGACGAGGCCGGCCACCCGCTCTACACGATCACCGACAGCGGTCGCGTCGAACTGCGCAGCTGGTTCGAGAAGCCCGTCGACCGCACCAGCCCGGCCCGTGACGAGCTGGCCATCAAGCTGGCCATGGCCGTTGGGGCGCCCGGGGTCGACATCCGTGACGTCATCCAGTCCCAGCGCCGGCACACCGTGAAGGCCATGCAGGACTACACCCGGCTGAAGGCGCAGGCCCTCGCCGCCGTGGAGAAGAACGGGGCCCGGGAGCGGGACGACATCGCCTGGCTCCTCGTTCTGGAGCAGCTGATCTTCCAGACCGAGGCCGAGGCGCGCTGGCTCGACCACTGCGAGTCCCGGCTGATCCGTCTCTCGTCGACCGCCCCGGCGGTGGGGCCGGAGCCGGCCTCGCCGGGGGCGGGTAGCGGGAGCGGTGGGGATGGGAGCGCGGGCGGGGGCAGAGGAGGCCGCACAACACCGCCCGTGACGTCCGCCCTTCACGACCGGCCCTGACCACCCGAACGACCGGATCCACAAGGCCGACCGGATCCACAAGGCCGCCCGAGTACACAGGGGCGACCGAGTCCACCGGGTTCACCCGACCACCCGACCCACATGAAGACTCCGAACCACCCGACCAGACCCATACCGTACGCACACGTCACCCACGACCGTCCGTCGCACCGACGTCCGGCCGTTCGCCGGCGTACGCCCGAGGGGGAACCATGTCCACACAACAACAGCAGCCCGTGCTGAGTCTGCGGAACCTGACCCGCGTCCACGGCTCCGGCGCCACCGAGGTGCACGCCCTGCGCGGCATCGACCTCGACGTCCACCCCGGTGAACTCGTCGCCGTCATGGGCCCGTCGGGCTCCGGCAAGTCCACCCTTCTCACCATCGCCGGCGGCCTCGACAACCCCACCTCCGGGCAGGTCTTCGTCGAGGGCACCGACATCACCGCCCTCGGCATCAAGGGGCTCGCCGCCCTGCGCCGCCGCAGCATCGGCTACGTCTTCCAGGACTACAACCTCATCCCGGCCCTCACCGCCGCCGAGAACGTGGCCCTGCCCCGCGAACTGGACGGCATATCGGCCCGCAAGGCCCGCACCGAGGCCCTCGCCGCCCTCGCCGAGATGGACCTCGGCCAACTCGCCGACCGGTTCCCCGACGAGATGTCCGGCGGCCAGCAGCAGCGCGTGGCCATCGCCCGCGCCCTCGTCGGCGACCGCCGGCTCGTCCTCGCCGACGAGCCCACCGGCGCCCTCGACTCCGAGACCGGCGAGTCCGTGCTGGCCTTGCTGCGCTCCCGCTGCGACGCCGGAGCCGCGGGCATCATGGTCACCCACGAGCCGCGGTTCGCCGCCTGGGCCGACCGGGTCGTCTTCCTGCGGGACGGCGATGTCGTCGACCAGACCCTACGCAGCGACGCCGACTCGCTCCTGACCGGCCGGGCGGCCCAGCGGTGACGACCTGGTTCCACTCCTGGCGGGCCGCGGTCCGCATCGCCCGCCGTGACGCCTGGCGCTCCAAGGGCCGCAGCTTCCTCGTCCTCGCCATGATCGCGCTGCCGATCCTGGGCGTGAGCGCCCTGGACCTGACCCTGCGCAGCGCCGAACTCACCCCCGCGCAGCGGATGGAGCGCACTCTGGGTGCCGCCGACGCTCGCTTCTCCGACGCCCGAACGGCCGGCGTGGCCATCCTGCAGGACCCCAGCGGTGAGCAGAACACCCCGGCCGGGGACTACGACTCGCCGGGCAAGTCCTGGCCCGACGGCCCGACCGATGTCACCAAGACCATCCCGGCCGGTTCGACGGTGCTGACCGACAGCAGCGGCAGCGCCAAGCTGACCACCAGGCACGGTCTGCTCCGGGCCGAGGTACGTGAGCTGGCCGCCGCCGATCCCGTCGCCCGGGGCATCATGCGGCTGCAGGAGGGCCGCTTCCCCGAGAAGAACGACGAGATCGCCGCGACCACCCGGTTCCTGGAGAGCAGCGGGCTGTCCGTCGGCTCCACCCTCACCGCCCGCGGCTTCGACCGCACCTATGTGATCAGCGGCTCGTACGAGCTGCCCAGCGACCTCGCGGCACAGCAGGTCAACGCCCTGCCGGGGGCCTTCCTCGCGCCGTACGCCAAGGCGGTCGAGAGGGCCGGACTGCCCAAGCCCGACGTCTCCACCACCTACCTGGTGAAGAAGTCCGGTGGTTTCACGTGGAACACGGTCCAGGCGATCAACGCCAAGGGCGTCCTGGTCACCTCGCGCGCCGTGGCCCTCGACCCGCCCGCCGACTCCGAGGTGCCGCTCTACCAGAAGGCAGGCTGGGCCAACTACGAGAGCAGCGACGCCGCCGCGCTGGCTGCCGTGGGCACGGTCGTCGGCCTGGCGATACTGGAGATCTGCCTGCTCGCCGGTCCCGCCTTCGCCGTCGGTGCCCGTCGTTCCCGCCGCCAGCTGGGCCTCGTCGGCGCCAACGGCGGTGCCCGCAGCCACATCCGGGCCATCATGCTGAGCGGCGGCCTCGTCATCGGCGTCGCGGCGGCCCTGGTCGGCATGGTCCTCGCCCTGATCCTGACCTTCGCCCTCCGGCCGGTCCTCGAGGACTACATGGGACAGCGGTTCGGCGGCTTCACCGTCAGGCCGCTGGAACTGCTCGCCATCGCCGCGCTCGCCGTCCTCACCGGCCTGCTCTCCGCGATCGTCCCGGCCGTCACCGCCTCCCGGCAGACCGTCCTGGCCTCCCTCACCGGCCGTCGCGGCGTGCGCCGCAGCAACCGCGTGCTGCCGTTGATCGGCTTGGGCGCCGTCCTGCTCGGCGCGGCCATCGCTCTGTACGGCTCGGTCGTCTCCGACCAGTTCGTCCTGGTCGCGGGTGGCTCGGCCATCGCCGAGCTCGGTGTGGTCGCCATGACGCCCGCCCTGGTCGGCCTGTTCGGCCGGGCCAGCCGCTGGCTGCCGCTCTCGCCGCGCCTCGCCCTGCGGGACGCCGTCCGCAACCGGGGCCGTACGGCACCCGCTGTCGCCGCCGTCCTGGCCGCCGTCGCGGGCACCGTCGCCGTCTCGACGTACGCCGCGAGCAGCGACGCCCAGAGTCTGGCCGAGTACAAGGCCAGCCTGCCGTACGGGGCCGTCGCCGCGCTCGTCACCGAGGAGGGCGGCCGGGACGTCCCCGAGGTCCGCGACGCCGTGCAGCGGACGCTGCCCGTCGACGTCCGCGCCGACGTGTTCCGGATCGCCGTCGGCAAGCCCGGCTGCGCCCCGTATGGCGAGGGCGAGGGCTGTGGCCGCTTCGAGGTCGTCATCCCGCCGGCCAACGAGTGCCCGCTGTGGGTCAGCACCCCCGACGGCTCCGACCCTGCGGAGAAGTACAGCAAGGAGCAGCGGCGCGCGCTCGCCAAGGACTGGCGCTGCCTCTCGCCCGACGGCAACGGCATATACGTCGAGGGCGGTCTCCTCATCGCCGACGCCCCGCTCCTGAAGGTCCTCGGCATCGACGACCCGGGCGCGGCCAAGGCCCTCGCCGACGGAAAGCTCCTCAGCTTCCACAAGCCCCAGATCGACAGGAACGGCACCGTCGGCATCAAGCTGATCACCGACCCGAAGGCCGCCGACCGCGCCGCCGAGCAGAACAAGCCGGTCCCGGGCGAGCTGAAGTCATTCCCCGCCTACCAGGTGGCCGGCTCGCCCGGCTCCTACGGAGTGGAGAGCGTGCTCAGCCCCGCCGCCGCCAAGGCCGCCGGGCTGACCACCGTCCCCCTCGGCGCCTTCTTCAGCACCGACCGGATCCCCAGCACCGAGGAGCGGCAGAAGCTCGACGCCGAGATCACCAAGCTCGGCAGCAACGTCGAGCTGACCGTGGAGCAGGGCTGGGTCGACAAGAACGGGCTCGTCCTGCTCGCGCTGACCGTCTTCGCCGGCCTGGTCACCATCGGTGCGGCCGGCATCGCCACCGGTCTCGCCCAGGCCGACGCGGAGGCCGATCTCAAGACGCTCGCCGCGGTCGGAGCCCCGCCTTCGGTGCGCCGCATGCTCAGCGGCTTCCAGTGCGGTGTGGTCGCCGCGATGGGTGTGGTCCTCGGCTCGGCGGCCGGTGTCCTGCCCGCGGTCGGGCTGCGGCTCACCGAGGAGCGCGAGCAGATGCGCTCCTACCAGGAGGCTCTCGACAACGGCTGGGGCGGCGCCGGTGACGCCCCGCCGTACGTGCCGATCATCGTCCCCTGGGAGACACTCGCTGCCCTCCTGGTGGTCGTGCCCCTCGGCGCCGCCCTGCTGGCCGCGCTGGTGACCCGCTCGCGTGGGGCGCTGGCCCGCCGCGCCGCGCACTGAGCCTCCGTTGCCGGACCGTGCCCCTGGACGAGGGTGAATCACCCTCGTCCAGGGGCAGGAGGTAGTCCCCGTCCGAAGGAATCTGCTCGAAGCCGGCCGGCGCTTCCGGGCCATCTCTACCTCTGGGCGCGACGACCGTCGTTGCGCGGGGCTCAGGCGGAGGAAGCATCCACCCACTTTGCCAACGGGCAGAGACGCCCGATTCTGTGGTCAGGCTGGTGCGGGAGGCAGATGGAGCGGGGGCACTCCTCATCACCACAGTCGAGAGCTACTGGCCGGTGAGGGGCTCCTGAGCGCGACGACCGCGTGAGCAGCGGCACTGGCCCACCTGACAACTGCTGCTTTGCTTAAAGGCCCTTCTGTACGTTACTCGGCCGCGACCTAGGAAACGAGGAGGGCGGGGAGCCACCAAAATGGTCTAGATAATAAGCGAGCCCCAGGCCGCTGACCTGGGGCTTCAAGAAGAGCGGGTGACGAGAATCGAACTCGCGCTCTCAGCTTGGGAAGCGACGGCGCTTGGGCGGCCGCATGGCAGTTGAACTGCGCAGATACGTTCGTGGCTGGTAGGCGTGACGACGTGGTGGCACCGCTGTTGACCCTGGGTTTCCGCTCTGAAGGGCACGCTATGGGCACGGTCGTTGGAGCCGCACGTCTCTGAGCGGCTGGTTGACCCTCCTGGGCGGTCAACTACAGGGGCGTCGCGGCCGATCGGGATATGTGTTCACTGATGTGTATGCCGCGCTGAAAGCCGATCGTTACTCGACGTCGACTCCATGGGCGCGGGCCAGGCCGTCGAGGCCGTCTGCCCAGCCCTGGCCGACGGCGCGGAGTTTCCAGGCGGGGCGGCCGTTGATGGTGTGCCGGTACAGCTCGGCGACGACCATGGCCCGGACGTTCGAGTCAGCGGGCGGCTGGAATGTCCAGCCGGTGCCTGTCACGCAGTCCATGTGCAGGGCGGAGTATGTGAGGGAACCGCAGGTCAGACCTGTGTCGACGTCCATATTGATGGCGATGGCCACCCGCCGGACCTGTTCGGGCAGCGCGGACAAGTGGATCGTGGCGCGTTCGACGGTGTGCGGTCCCTCGGGTCGTTTGCCGAGCAAGCGCACCGCGCCGTCGGCGGCGGATGGCTGGTGGTAGAAAACGAAGTCCTCGTCGACGGCGACGCGACCGTCCTCTCCGGTGAGGAAGAGGGTGAGGTCGGCGTCCGCTCCGGCGAATCGGAAGGTGACGTGGAGGCCGTGCCAGGCTTCCTCGGGCAGCGCGACGGTCTGACCGGGGATCAGGGTGGCAGGGGCTGCCGGTGGCAGGGTCGGTATCGGGGGCGGTGCTGCCGATGTCTCTTGTCTCCACTCGGCGAAGGGTTTGATCCGGTACGGATCGACGACCGGGGTTGCGCCCTCGGGCGGGGTGTTGGCGCCGAGGCTGATGTCGAGGTCGGCGAGCGACGGCTCGCCTGCGTCGGACTCGTCCTGGGCGTGATCCAGCAGATCCTGGAGACCCGGCACACGAGTCGTGTCCAGTGGCTTGATCGTGTTGGACAGATTGCCCGATGCGGTGGTGGTGACCGAGCAGGAGACGTCCTGGCCGATGTCGAGGAAGCGCAGGGCGTCCTCGGCGGTGCGCCAGGGCGTGGACTCGACTGCCTGTCGTGTCCAGCGGCCGTAGGCGACGAAGCCGAGACGCTGGGTGTCCGGCAGGCGGGTCAGTACGGCGAGGTCGATCGCGGTGACGCCAGGGGCTGCGGCGAAGCCTTCCTTGATCGTGGCGACGAGGTTGGAGCCCATGGCGGTGAGCCACCACAGCAGCCGGTCGCGCTTGGTGAGGTTCTTGAGTGTCGGGCGCCCGCTGGGCGTCAGCCCGGCTGTCTGAGTGGGCAGGGAGTCGAGGTCCTGCTGCCGCATCACCACGGACAGAACCGAGCCGTCCATTCCTACGGCACAGCCCGCGGCGGGGTTGTCGGAGAAGGCCGTATTCACCGCCTCGCAGACCGTCGCCTCGTCGTTGGAGACGAGGGCCTGCCACCACTCCTGCGCCTCCATGGACACCCGTCGGCGCACCGCCTCCATGCGTGCCGACTCCGCGGCCAGGTATGCCGGCGCGTCATGTTGCGCGCGCTGCTTCGCTGCGGCCCGCTCTGCCAGGGCTAGTCGGCCCACCCCGCGCAGATGAAACGTCTGCGCCTCGGCGAGCGCCCAGGGCAGGCCCAACGCGGGTACCGCTGGGATCTCCGGCGGGTGCGCTGTGGGAAACGACTGCAGGTGCACGCTCGTCATCTGCTGCCGCAGCTCCCGTAGCCGGGTGATGGCCGCATCGCGCTCGGCCTCCTGCTGCGCACGCTCCGCCTGACGCCGGACCCGGTCCAGCTGAGCAGCGGACGGGACGACAGTGCGGGGACCCGAGGCCCGCCGCGTAGTCGTTCGCCGTCGGTTTCCGCTCAAGGAACTAGACGCGTAGAAGGGGCCGAGCCCCGACGACATCCGGGCTCCGCCGGTGCCCACGCTCAGTCTTGCCGCACGCGGACCTACCGATGTCCGGACCCCGCGCGTCGAGACCCGCACACTCATCCCAGGAACCCCGACTCGGAACCCGAACCCCATGGCACGCCCCTCTCCCCACGGTCAGTCTGGCACCGTGAGCGCCCGAAAGCGGCCGTGATGGCCGGACTCACCGCGATGTGCGGTTCCCGGCAATTCAGTGGCAGGGGGCAGCGAGGCCGACGCCCGTGGCGCTTACCGAGGGCGCCGCTTCGGTGGCGTCGGGCCCGGGATGACGTCGAGGTCCATGTGCTCCTTGAACAGGTGGACCAGGTTGGCGCCGTCGAGGAGTTCGAGCCTCCCGTGCTCGTTGGCGAACGCCTCGCTCGCCCGGCCGAACCACGAAGTCGTCACCAGGATGCCCTTGGCCGCACGCTTGTGTTCCACGACGCCTGCGAGGGCGGAGACGGTCTCGAACGGCACCACATTCTTGGTGCGTTTGGCCTGGATGATGCATAGCCCTTTCATGACCGGGTCCGTGTTCATCGCGACCGCGTCCACACCTTCGTCCTTCGACGGCTGTGTGTTCACGCTGTCCAAGCCGATGGCCTCGAACAGTTGCCGGATGAGGTGCTCGAACTCTGTGGGGGTCAGGTCCATCAGTACAGGGCGGCTGTCCAGGCCGGCCACGACATCCAGGCTGTCCATGAGGCGGAACTTGGACAGGTCGAACGTGACCAACGGCCTTACCGGCTCCAGCTCGTACGGGTTGGGCGAGATCAGTGAACGCAGCCGCTTCAGGCAGGCTCGCGGGTCCACCTGTGTCAGGACCAGCTCGCCGAACTCGGCCCGGTCGGCCTGGAGCGTGATCAGGCACGGATGGACGTTGCGCCCTGTGGCGCGGTCGATCGTGGCCACATGCCCGTTCAAGGCGACGGACCGGACTACGCCTTCGGTGTCGGCGGCGAAGAGTTCGTGGACAGTACGCAAGGCCGTCTGGGCCAGGACTGACGCGTAGAGTTCCTTGCGCTCTTTGTCCGGCTTCGGAACGGCTGTGATCTCGTCACGGGTCTTTACGTACCGGTACGCGCGGGCTAAAGGCACCACGTCTTCCAGGGGCAGGTCGATCTCGACCAGCAAGTCACCGGTGTCCGCCTGAAACGAGACCTGGTGGCTCTTCGGGAAACCGTGCGGATATACGGAGGCTGCCAGGACCTGGTCGACGAACCATTCGACAGCCTCGACATCCCTGTCCTGGTATGCGTTGTGGCGCCCCTCAAGAGTGGCGTTCCACGCTTCGACCCTGGCAGCTTCTTCCTGGTTTCCCTTCTCGTGCTCTGCGCGGGCCTTCTGCAACTTCTCCACGCGCTTCTTCTCGTCGCGCGCGTGTTCCCGCAGCGCCCTGTCGAACTGCTTGCGAGCGGCTTCGACCTCCGCGTCGTACCCTTTGCGTCCGAATCCGAGAGCACCCAGCAAGCCCCGTGGCGGCGCTGGCTCGTACTCCTCCCACCTGGGCAAAGGCGCGGCTTTGGCACGGCCCGTGGGCGGTGTGAACGGTGTGGGACTGAACTTCTGCTTCAGTCGCTCGAACGTCAGCGCACGCCCGTCCACGACGGACGTACGCAGCAGGCGGGAAAGCTGCTCGGCATCGTGCTCGGCCACGCTCGTACGGTCGGCAGCCTCTTGGGCGCGGGCCGCTTCGTACGCCAGCTTTTCTTCGCGAGCCTTCCGCTTGGCCGCGGCCTCTGCGGCCTTACGAGCCTTCTCCCGCTCTCTGGCCTGCCTCGCGAGTTCCCGCGCGTAAGGATCGTTCCCGCCCGCCACTGTTCGCCCCCAGCTCAGTGCATGATCGTCACTCCGCAACGTTCCGCAGTATCTCGTACCACGTCGATGGCGTCAGCAGGCACTCACCCAAGGGGTCTTCTGGCGTGCACTGGCTCAGCACGGAGAGCGAGAGCCCAGCCCGGTAGGCACGGGTGGTGATCAGCGAGAAGGGCGTCTGCTGCCTGGCCGACGACAACGGTCTCTGCGCTGGTGAACCGAGGCTACCCAGGCCGTGGGTGGTGCACTGGTAGAGGCCGTGGACGTGCGAATGTTGGTGACATATTCTTCTATGTACATCACCAACATAGTGTGAGAGGCGCCGTATGTCTGTGACCCAGATCGACATCGATGACGATGCCCTGGAACGCGCCATGGTCCTGTCCAAGGTCAGGACCAAGAAGGAGGCGGTCAATCTCGCCCTGCGCTTCTACGCCGAACAGCAGGAGCGCGCGGCGCGCATCAGCCGTCACTTCGAGCGTGGGCGTGAGTGGGGTGCTGTTGAGGACGCGGAGCGACTGCATCGGGCGGAGAAGGGCGGCCGGTGATCTATCTGCTCGACACGTCGGGCCTGGTCCGACTGCTCCGTGACCCCAAACTGCAATCGGCCTGGTACGACACCATCGACGCCGGGGCCATCGCATCCTGCTACGTGCAGCGCGCCGAATTCCTCCACAGCGCCCGGAACGGACGCGAGTACGACGAGATCACGGAGATGTTCACCGACCTGTACGCCGATGTGTCGGTACCGAAGAACGCGGGGCGCTGGATCAGCGCAGTACAACACCGGATGGCTCGGGCCGGTGAGCATCGCAGCGCTTCAGCCGTGGACCTCGTCATCGCCGCGACCGCAGCCCATCACGGACTGGCCGTTCTGCACGACGACGCCGACTACCGCACCATTGCCCGGCACGCATCCGACCTGACCGAGCACAGCATCCACGACATCGCCTGAGGGGTGGCCGCAACGCTCGCGTCCACCGTTGCGGGCTCGTTGAAACGCCGTCCACCAGGCAGGAGTTGGGCAATCAACAGTGCTGCGCGGCGTCTGCACGCGCCATCCGTCTCTCCAGTGGGACGGGCAGGCTGAGGGCTCGCAGGTGCGACCGTTGTGGTTGATGTGGCGAAACTGCAGGTCAGAGGAGCTGTTCGCGGTGAGATCCGGTGGGTCTGCCATGACCCTGAGAACTTGTGCCCTCCGCGTGCCCAATCTTCGTGTACCGGGTGGCCGGTTCCTGCGGAGAAATCCTCGCCAACAAAGAAGCCCCAGGCCGTTGACCTGGGGCTTTAATAAGAGCGGGTGACGAGAATCGAACTCGCGCTCTCAGCTTGGGAAGCTGATGTTCTACCATTAAACTACACCCGCGTGAGACGCCGGACGGAACCGGTGTCGAACGCAACGTTACCTTACCTCATGCCAGGCCCCCGGCGCTGAAGCCGCGGGGCCTGAGTGCGTTTCAGGGGTGGGACTGGGCTGCGGGGGGCGCGAGTTGGGGCGTACGGTGTGGGTGTGGAAGAGGGTCCGGGCGGGACCGGAGTGCCGCCTGGAGGGCCGTCCCGAGCATCCCGTAATGTGGCATTTGTCGTCAGGTGAGCAGTAGCCCGACGCGGCTCTTGGGGAAGGGACTCTAGGACTTGATGGAGCGCACCGTCGTCCGTTGTGCCGATGGGCACGTGTTCAGCACCGCTTCGTTCCCGATGCAGCAGGCCGAGCGCCTCGGCCCCGGACGACTCGTCCGGTGTCCTCGCTGTGCCCGGCTTCGAAGCGTCGTTCCGGTGGCCTTGGAGAAGCACTAGAAGGAAGCGCGGTAAGCAGGTACCAGGCGCGCGGACCGTCCGGTGGTGGTCGGTCCGCGCGCTTTGCGTATCCTCGGGGCGTGCTTCTCTCAGACAAGGACATCCGGGCCGAGATCGACGCCGGGCGCGTGCGGATCGATCCCTACGACGAATCCATGGTGCAGCCGTCCAGCATCGACGTACGGCTGGACCGGTACTTCCGGGTGTTCGAGAACCACCGGTACCCGCACATCGACCCCTCCATCGAGCAGAGCGACCTCACGCGGCTCGTGGAGCCGGAGGGCGACGAGCCGTTCATCCTGCACCCCGGGGAGTTCGTCCTCGCTTCGACGTACGAGGTCATCACGCTGCCGGACGACCTCGCCTCCCGCCTGGAGGGCAAGAGCTCGCTGGGGCGGCTCGGGCTGGTCACCCACTCCACGGCCGGGTTCATCGACCCCGGCTTCTCCGGGCACGTGACCCTCGAGCTCTCCAACCTCGCCACGCTCCCCATCAAGCTCTGGCCCGGCATGAAGATCGGCCAGCTGTGCATGTTCCGGCTCTCCTCGCCGGCCGAGTTCCCCTACGGCAGCGAGCGCTACGGCTCCCGCTACCAGGGCCAGCGCGGCCCCACCGCCTCCCGCTCCTTCCTCAACTTCCACCGGACCCAGGTATGAGCGCCGACGACGCACGGGAGAACCTCACCTACGAGGCGTTCGGCACCGCGGTCCGCGAGCTCGCGCAGACCATCGCCGACGACGGCTACGAGCCCGACATCGTCCTGTCAATCGCCCGCGGCGGCGTCTTCGTAGCGGGCGGGCTGGCGTACGCCCTCGACTGCAAGAACATCCACCTGGTGAACGTCGAGTTCTACACCGGCGTGGGGACCACCCTCGACATGCCCGTCATGCTCGCCCCCGTCCCCAACGCCATCGACTTCTCCTCCAAGAAGGTCCTGATCACCGACGACGTCGCCGACACCGGCAAGACGCTCAAGCTGGTCCGCGACTTCTGCCTGGACACCGTCGCCGAGGTCCGCTCCGCGGTCATCTACGAGAAGACCCAGTCCCTGGTGAAGTGCGAGTACGTCTGGAAGCGCACGGACGACTGGATCAACTTTCCGTGGAGCGTCCTGCCTCCGGTGAGCAAGTCGGGCGAGGCGCCCAAGGAGAACCGGGAAGCGGTCTGAGCCGCGGGTCCTCGCGGATCGCTGAGGAGGCCCTACCGGCGGGTCGGCCTTGGCCTGCGGGGGCGTAGCCAGCGGCGAAGTGCCTCTGTGTTCCGCTCCTTGGCGGCCGTCGTCCGGGTCGGCTCCCCAGAGCTCGTGTGGAAGGCCCACAGGGGTGACCAGTGTCCGCGCCCACGGGAATCGGTCCAGCGGACCGCGGGGAACCCGGTGATCTCCGTGATGCTGCCGCGGGGGATGGTCCGCGTCCACAGGTATCCGCGAACCGTCAGCTCGGCGTCCCCGCACGAGACGCCGAGCCGGTACCCGCGTACGGCGATGACCACGCAGACGAGCAGCACCGTGCAGCCCGCCAGGCGCGGGTACCCATCGGGGGCCTGGGCCGTGTAGACGAGGCTTCCGGCAGCGGGGACCAGGCCCAGACCGCTGTTGGCCAGGCGGCCCCACGGCACCAGCTCCACGGCGGCTCCTCCCATCCGGTGATCCAATCCTCTACTGGCAAGGTGGCTGTCAGGCCGAGGAGGGCGTAGGCGACGTTCTTGCGGAACTCGGCCTCACCCACCGCTCGGTCGAACTCGTTGAACAGGTCGTAGCCGGCGATCAGCAGCTTGGTGCGCAGCTGCCGTGTCTCACCGAGGATGTCCCGTACCGCCAGGCCGACCACGAGGCGTTCGCCGCGCTCGCGCTCCGGGGTCACGGCCGCGCCGTCCTCGGGTACCGGGCGGGGCAACCGGGCCCGGTCCTGGAGAAAGCGGGTCGTCGTAAGGCGCCGGACGCGAGCACTCCGGCAGGGTGTATCAGGTCTCCGAGGCGATGCAGGGACGCCAAGACGCCGTGGGACCGCCGGGGCGTCGGAACGCGGTCCTCCAGGATCAGCCACAGCGTCAGGAGCCAGATGCAGCCTGCCGAGAGAGGTGCTCGCACGTCGCGAAGGCCCGGCAGCAGATTCGCCGGCACATTGTCCCCCTGATCCGTGTGCCGCCCCGAAGCCGGCGGCCTCTGCGGCGTCCCGAGTATCCGAGAAACGGCTCCGACCGCGCATCCCCACCGGGCTCACGCATAGCGAAGGGCCCCCGGTGACCGCGCACCGCGAGCCCTTCCACGCGCCGGGGAGGCTAGAACGTGCCCAGCTTCACGATCGACAGCAGGGCGATCAGCTGGATCGCCGAGGCGCCCAGGGCCTTCGGCCAGGGGAGGTCGTGGGACTTGGAGACCATCAGGGTGAGGAGCGCGCCGGCCGCCACCCAGGTGGCCCAGCCGAGGAGCTGGACGAAGCCCGCGTCGCCGCCGAAGAACATGGCCACGATCAGGCGGGGGGCGTCCGTGAGGGACATGATCAGCATGGAGAGGCCGACCGTGGGCTGCCACGCGCCGTCGCCGCCGAGCTGGCGGGCCAGGGCGTGGGTGACGACGCCCAGCACGAAGGCGGACAGGACCATCGCGACGGCGGTCGTGAGGACGATCGGGACCGCGTTCGACAGGGTCGCGTTGATCGCGTCCTTGCGGGCCTCCTCGAAGCCGAAGACCGCGAGCAGGCCGTAGAGGAACGTCACGATGAGGGCGGGGCCCCACATGGCGTAGTCCCGCATCTGGAGGAAGGTCTGCTGGGGCGCCAGGACGATGCCCTTCAGCAGCTCCTTCCAGTGCAGACGGGGGCCCACGGGCGCGGGGGCCGAGCCGGCGCGGTAGGTGCCGCCCTGGTTGTAGGGGTCCTCGTCGATCGAGAACGCCTGGGTGTGGCCGGGGTTGTTCGCCGCGTACGGGTCATGGCCGCCCTGCGGCTGCGGGGCGCCGTTGCCGAAGTACTCCGGCTCGTCGTAGCCCCCACCGCCGCCCTGGGTCCACTGCCCCGGGTGGGGCTGCGGCGCGGGGGGATAGCCGTACGGCTGTCCCTGGGGCGCCTGCTGCCCGTACGGAGGTTGTTGCGGTCGCGTATGAGGAGCGCCGTTGTCCCGGCCGCGTCCGATCCTGAATCCAGCCACGTCTTCGAACGTACCTGGTCCTGGAGAGTGGTGTACGCGGCCGGGCATTCCGGGGACGGCTTTGCTGCCGAGCTGTGACATCCCCTAAGGGGGTTCTCAGCGGTCCCCTACGGGCCTCCCGCGCCCCGGGTCGAGGCTCCTCAGTCGGCCAGCGCGGCGCCGAAGAAGGCACGGTTGCCCAGGCCCAGGCCGCTCACGGTCCGCGTGACCGAACCCGTGCCGGTCGGGCCGGAGGCGGTGCCGGGGAAGAGGTGCAGACGGCCGATGTCCGGTGCGGAGACGACGAGCTCGGCGCGGCCGTCGCGGTTGTGGTCGCGCAGCAGGACCGAGGTGCCGAACCAGGAGTCGCTCTCGTCGGCCGGGCGTTGGAAGCCGGGCGTGGTGTAGTCGATCTGGCGGGCGTTCGTGCCGGTGATCCCGGACTTCCCGCCGCGCAGGACGGTGACGGCGCCGGCGCGCCAGAACTCGCTGCCGAGCGTCTCGTTCGGGGCCCCCACCGCGAGGTCCGGGTAGCCGTCACCGTTGGTGTCCCCGGCTGTGACGTCGAAACCGAAGTCGTCGCCGGTCTCGCGCACCCCCGGCACGCCCGCGGTGTTCTGGGTGATCGACCTGACCGAGCTGCTGAAGCCGGTGGCGGTGCCGTTGAGGAGGTGGACCGCCTCGCCGTTGCCCGCGCGGGCCGCTCCGACGGCCAGGTCGCCGTATCCGTTCCTGTCGAAGTCGGCGATGGTGGCGGACGCGGCGTAGGAGAGGTCGGCATCGCCGGGGAGCGGCAGGTTGTACTTCTTGGGCGGTGCGACGGGGCCGTTCCCGCCGCCGCGGTAGAACCAGACGCGCTGGTGGTTGCTCCAGTCGTTGCCGATCACCGCGAAGTCGGCGGTGCCGTCCTTGGTGACCTTGCCCGAGACGACCAGTGCGGGCCTGATGTCCTCGCCGTCGACCGGGTCGAGGTTGGTGGCCTTGCCACGGGAGCCGGACCTGGTGAACGGGCCGCGCAGGAACCAGACGTAGTTGTCGCCCACCGAGACCACGTCGACCTTGCCGTCCGCGTTGAAGTCGCCCACGGCCACGTCCTTGGCGAAGCTGTCCGTGCCCCCCGGGATCGCGTAGTCGCTGCCGCCGCTCAGGCCGGTCTTCGAGCCCCACAGGATGGTGAAGGTGCCGCGGTGGGAGGAACCGACGCTCTCGTTGGGGGCGGTGGCGACCACGTCGGCGTAACCGTCCTTGTTCACGTCGGCCGTGGTGACCTTGGTGCCGAAGAAGTCCTTGGCCTCCGCCGCGCCCTCGACGCCGGAACTGTTCTGGGTGACGACCGTGCGTTGGGTGAAGTCCAGCCCCTTCGACGTGCCCCACACGACCACCACCGCGCCCGCCTGCTTCTTCCCGCCGACCGTGGCGGTGCTGTCGCCGACGGCGAGGTCGGGGTAGCCGTCGCCGTTGAAGTCGTCGGCGTACTTCGAGGCCGCCGCGCCCGCCGGGGCGGCGAGGACGAGCGGACTCAGGCCGGTGGCGAGGAGGGCGGCGGCCAGGAGGAAGGGGCGGGTGCGGGTGGTCAAGGGGGCTCCATGGGCGTTCGGTGATCCTGGGATCGCGCGGTGTCGCGATCAGGAGACCCTCGGCAAGGGGCTTGGGTTGTACGGAAGTCGGGTCCCGCCCGTGGAGGTGTCAGGAACCGAGGAACGCGGACGTCGAGAACGTGACGACCGGCTCCGCGCTCACGAGGCCCTTCCTCGCGCCCGGGTAGACCGCGACGATGTCCTTCGTCTCGCTCCGGTACGTCCGCACCGCCAGGTCGGCCCGTCCGTCGCCGTCGAAGTCGGCGACCGCGAGGACCCGGGTGGTGCCGGTGGCGGGGGGTTCGACGGTCACCGTCGTCTGACGGGACAGCCCGGTCGTACGGCCTTGCAGGATCCGGAGCCGGGAGCCGCTGGAGACCAGTTCGGACCGGCCGTCGCCGTCGAAGTCGGCCGCGTCCAGGACCGAGCCGGGCACGTCCAGGGTCGCGCGTATGGCGGCGGGGAGGTCGTAGCGCAGAGACGTTCCGCCCATGGCCCCGACCGCCGCGTCCAGGGCCTTGCCGTGCCCGAAGTCGCCGAGGGCCACGTCGATTCCGGTCGGCAGGGCGGTGCCGGTGCGGGTGGGGCCCGCCGGGCCGCCGAGGACCACGGCGGAGGGGCCGGTGCCCTCGGTCGTACGGACGATCAGGTCGTCGTAGCCGTCGCGGTTCACGTCGGCCGCCGGGCCCGTGGGGACCTCGCCGGGCGACGCGAGCGGGGCCCCGGCCGTGCGGGGGGCGCCCTTGCGGGTGAACGGGCCGCGCAGGTAGCTGAGTCGGCCGCCGGTGGCGTGCAGGACCAGGTCCTTGGCGTCGTCGCCGTCGAAGTCCCCGCAGACGGGCTGGTCGGGCCAGTCGTTTCCGGCGCGGGCCGCGGCCGGCACGGTGAGGTGAACGGCCTTGCCGCTCAGGCCCGTCGGGGAGCCGAAGAGGATCTGGAGCGGGACCGGGGGGCGGCCCTGACCGTCGTAGGGCGGGTCGGTGGAGACGACGAGGTCCGTGAAGCCGTCGTCGTCCAGGTCACAGGTGGCCTCCGCGTCGAAGAGGGCGGGGAGTTGGCCGTCGGTCGCCGCGCCCTGCCGACCGGGGGCGATCAACTGCCGTGCGCCCGGCACGAGTCCGCGCGCGCTGCCGTACACGATGCCGATGCCCGGGTCGTCCGCGTGCGCCTGCTCCTTGACCAGGTCACCGAGGACGAGGTCGCGGTGTCCGTCGCCGTTGAAGTCGTCGGGGGTGGTGCTGCCCTTGCCTCGGGGGACGGGGAGTCGGGCGGGGGTGTCGGCGTTGCGTACGGGGGTGGGGGCGGCGGAACCGGTGTGCTGGGCCGGGCCGCAGGCGGCCAGCAGGAGCAGACACCCGAGCGCCGACACCGCGACCGTCCCGCTTCTCCGCCCGCGCACCGCTCACCCCGTCAGCCCCATCGACAACGACCCGGCAATCATGCACCTGTTCGATGCACGGAGACACCCCCGGGAGGCCCCCGCCCGTGACACGGCGCGCGGAGCGGGCCCCGAGGGGGGTCGCACGGGGAACTCGGCGTGCACGGACCGCCCCGAGGGGGCTCGCACAGGGAAGGCCGCGTGCACAGACCGCCCCGAGGAGGGCGCTCGCACGGGGAACTCGGCGTGCGAGGAGCGCCCCGGGAGATCACATCGGGAACTCGGTCGGTCTGTCCGTCACCGGAGCGGGCGGGGCGGCCGGTCGCAGCCGGAGCCGCTGCGCGGCGAGCAGCAGCAGGTAGTACGGGTTGAGGAAGAGGTAGCGCCGCCACAGCCGACGGGGTTCCAGCGCCAGCCGCCCCAGCCACTCCCAGCCGTGCTTCTGCATCCACACGGGAGGCCGACGCAGCATCCCGGCGTGGAAGTCGAACGCGGCACCGACCGCGAGCAGCGGCATTGGCAGCAGCGGACGCATCGCGTGCACGAAGACCTCCTGGCGCGGACAGCCGAGCCCGACCAGGAGGATCCGCGCCCCGGACCCGGTGATCCGGGCGGCGAGCTTCGCGTCCTCACCGGGACGCGCCGTGCGGAACCTGGAGGCCTCGCGACCGACGATCTTCAGGGCGGGGAGCGTGTTCTGCAGGTTCAGGACCAGTCGGTCGAGCGTCTCCTCCGTCGAGCCGTACAGGTACACCGGGAGGCCCTCGTCGGCGGCCGCACGCAGCACCCGCTCCGTCAGGACCGGCCCGCACACCCGGTCGGTGAGCCCCGTGCCGTGCAGCAGGTTCAGGGCCCAGCGCACCGGCTGACCGTCGGGGGTCACCAAGTCGTACGAGTTGAGCCGGGCGCCGTGCTCCCGGTCCAGCACGCCGGTCATCACCCCGTGGACGGCCAGTGCGGTGACCGCGAACGGGCGGCGGTTCCGGGCTGCGGTGAGCACGGCGTCCAGCGCCTGCTCGTAGGTCGTCGCGTCGACGAGGACGCCGAGAACATTCTTTTTCACCGCGCCGGAAGCCACCTGTCCGCGTTGGCCTCGTGGATCTCGTTCATGATCAGGGGCACGTCGTACGTCAACCGCCACTCGGGATAGTGCTGTTCGAACCGGGCGTTGGAGCTGATCCACCAGATGTGGTCGCCGGCCCGGGCCGTGTCCACGTGCTCGACGGTCATCGCGTTCCCGGAGATCCTCTCGGCCAGCGCGATCGCCTCCAGGTTGGAGACGTTGGCGTGCCGGCCACCGCCCAGGTTGTAGACCTCGCCGCTGCGGGGCGCGCGGAAGAACGCCTCGAACGCGGCCACCACGTCGTGGCTGTGGATGGCGTCCCGCACCTGCTTGCCCTTGTGGCCGATGAGCCGGTACGTGCGCCGTTCCATCGCGCAGCGCATCACGTAGGCGAGGAAGCCGTGCAGTTCGGTGGCGGAGTGGCCTGGCCCGGTGAGCGTGCCGCCGCGGAAGCAGGCCGTCCTGAGCCCGAAGTAGCGCCCGTACTCCTGGACCATGACGTCGGCGGCCACCTTCGACGCGCCGAAGACCGAGTGCAGACAGGCGTCGATGGACATGTCCTCGGAGATGCCCGCGCGGTAGCGGTGACCCCGGGCGATCTCCCAGCGGGTCTCCTCCTCCACCATCGGCAGGGAGTTGGGGCGGTCGCCGTAGACCTTGTTGGTCGAGCAGTGGATCAGCGGGGCGTCGGCGCAGTGCTCGCGGACGTTCTGCAGGACGTTGAGCGTCCCCCCGGCGTTGATGTCGAAGTCCGTGTACGGATCGCGGGCCGCCCAGTCGTGGGACGGCTGGGCCGCGGTGTGGATGACGACGGCGATGTCCCGGCCGTACTTGCGGAACACGGCCTCCAGGGCGTCCCGGTCGCGGATGTCGACGTCCTGGTGCGTGTAGGACCTGCCGAGGTCGGCGGACAGCCGGTCCACGTTCCACGCGGTGGACGCCTCCGGCCCGAAGAACCGGGCGCGCATGTCGTTGTCGACGCCGACCACGTCGAGGCCCAGGCCCGCGAAGTGCCGTACCGCCTCCGACCCGATGAGACCGGCTGAGCCGGTCACCACTGCGACGCTCAAACCAACACCTCCTGAGGAGAGCTGACATGGGTTCCGGGCTGCGCTTCCCGCCGGAGCCGGGCCCGCCGTGCCCGGTCGCCCCCGAGCAGGATTCCGGCCGCCCAGAAGAAGGGGGTGGCGCCGAAGGGTGATTCGAGGATCACGCCCAGCAGTGCCGCGATGAGCAGGGAGAGCACCAGCAGCACGCACAGCGACGTCAGTTCGTCCGGCGGGCCGCCGCGGATGATCCGGAGCGTGACGGTCAGGAGCCTGACCAGGAGGGCGACGACGAGGGCGAGCCCGACGATGCCCAGCCGGGCGAAGCATGTGACCAGGTAGTTGTGGGGGGAGCGCACGCCGATGCCCCGGCCGATGGGAAGGTCGCCGTTGGACAGCTGGAGGAAGTCCGGTCCGAAGCCGACGCCGACCGTCGTGCGTTCCGGGTCGTCCAGGGTGTACCTCACGACCTGTTGCCATGCGATCAGGCGTGCGCGCTTGGTGCCTTGCGCGTTCTCCACGATCTCCGAGGACGACGCGGACGTGGCGTTGAGCGCGAGGAGGCGCTGACCGGCCGGGGACATCGGCAGGACCACCGCCACGGCGAGGACGGCGGTCGCTCCCAGCAGCACGGCGCGGGCGGTGAGCCGGCCGTTGCCGCTGGCCCTGAACACCACGGCCACCAGGACGCAGGCGGCGCAGGAGAGCAGACCTGCCCGGTTGACCTGGGCCAGGCCGGTGACGAGCGCCGCGACCGCCACCGATCCGTGCAGCCAGAGGCGTCCCCGTCGGATCCTCAGGATCGACAGGCCGGCCAGCACTCCGAGCACCGCCACGTCGAAATCGGTGCGGATCTCGAAGACGCGCGTGTTGCCCACCTCGGGCAGGGTCGCGACGAACCGCGGTGCGAGTGTCGCCACGACCATCCAGGCGAGGTGCAGCAGCAGTCCGCCGTGGATCATCCGGACGGTTCGCCGTCCGCCCGCCTCGCCCACCCTCTGGTACGCGCTCGCGGACAGATGGGCGATCGCGGCGTAGGCGAACGGCGCCGCGTCACGGGCGGCCGTCCGCACGTCGTCCTCGGTGCCCAGCAGCCGTAGCGCGGTGACGACCAGCAGCAGACCGACCAGGACCCCCGGGCCGTACACGCGGTCGGGGCGTTTCCCGGACAGCGCTCTCAAGGTGACGGCGTGCAGGAAGGCCGCGCCCAGCAGCAGGTCACCGATGTACAGCGGGCCCACTCGCATGTGCGAGACCCAGCGGCCGCCGGTGAGCAGAACGGCGACCACCACCACACCGGCGACGAGACGGTGATCGTTCGTGGGTTCCCGGCCCGATGACGCCATGTGCACCCCCGTCCCCTACGCGAGCGCCGTGGCGCGGTCCCCGGCGACGCGGGTCGCCTCCTCGTACACCCCGGCGATGCGGGCGAGCCAGGCCCGCTCGGTGAAGCGGTCGGTGTACACCTGCCGGCAGTGGGCGCGCAGCGACGGGAAGCGGTCGGCCGCCTCCGCCAGGACCCGGGCGAGCGGCTGGTCCCACCGGGTGACCAGGCCGGTGCCGTGTTCGCGTACCGCCTCGGCCACCGACGAGCCCTCGAACGCCAGCGTCGGCAGCCCGGCCGCCAGCGCCTCGACCTGCACGCACGGCTGGACCTCGTACCAGCGGCTGGGGAAGACCAGGCCGCGGTATGCGGGCATCCGACGGCACAGTTCGGCGCGGTCGAGCCGGCCCAGGAACCGGACGGAGGAAGGAGCGGCGGCCCGGCACTCGGCGAGTAGCTCGCCGTCGCCGAACACGTCCAGCGGTGCGTCGGCCGGCCACTGGCGCAGCAGTTCCAGGACGCCCTTCTCGGCCGACAGGCGCGCGGCGACGAGCCAGCGCCCCGTGGTGTCGTCCGGTGCCTCCTCCGACACCGGCGCGTCGACGAAGTTGGGGACGAGGGACAGTCGCCCGGCGGGCACACCGGCCTGGCGGTACGTCTCCTCGCTCAGCCGGGAGTTCACCACCAGCCGGTCGGCGCGGGCCAGCAGGGGATCCCGGGCCGGGCCGTGCCGTCCGGCCCAGGCAAGCGGCAGGGTCGCGGCCCGGGAACCGCGGTAGCAGCCGAAGCGCAGGGCCGCCCACGGGTCGCCGCTCGGGCAGCGGGTGCAGACGGCACCCGCGCGGTAGAGCGTCGCGGCGGCGCACATGGGGCGGTAGTTGTGCAGGGTCGCGACGAGCGGGCCGGCCCACTGCCGGACCCAGGAGCGGCCGAAGTTGGGGAACAGGTTGTGGACGTGCACGAGGTCGGGGGCGAAGTCGCGCAGGCGCGCGAGCGGGTTGTTGCCCCGGCCCGACGCCACGCGTGCCGCCGCCCGCAGCGGGTAGAGCGGGTCCCGGGCCAGTTCGTCGGTGTGCGCGGCGAACAGCTCCACGGTGTGGCCCGCCGTGTCCAGTGCCCGCACCTGGTCGCGTACGAGTGCGTTCTCCCCGCTGGGTTTCCCGGCGGTGTAGAAGCTGTGTACTACCGCGATTCTCATACAGGGCGCCTTCGGTCGTCGTCAGCGGAGCCCGCACGCTCTTCGGGCAAGAGCCAAAATCGCTCAACAGGTGAGCGGTACCGGTGCTTTGGGGAGGCGGTCCCGGCAAGCCCACCCGTCTGGCGGAGCCCGGACACCGCTCCGGCCGCGGGACGCACCCGAGTCGGCCTCCTCGCCCGGATGCTGCTTATCGGGTGATCGCTCTGCGCGGACAAGCGTCGTCACCGGGTCCGCCGTGCACCCGTCGGACACACTCGGTGGCGTCCTCGGAGACGGCTGGAGAGGGTGACCTTGACTGTTCGGGGAGACGTACCTTATGTACCCCTGCCGGGGCGCGCGCCGGAGCAGTTCGACCGGGAGCCGACCCGTCACGGGCGAAGACGCCTGAGCAAACCCGCCTGGTACCGGCCGATCACGGTGGCCGCCGACGCGGTGGGAGCGGGCGTGCCCGCCTACGCCGCCTTCCGCCTGGCCGGCGAGACGCTCGCGCTGTGGTCCGCGGCGGTCGCGGCGCTGGCGTGGGTGTGCGTACGGGCCTCACGCGGCCGCTACACCTGGCGGGACCTCGGGGAGCGGGGCCCCGACCCCGTGCTGCGGGACTGGCTGATCCTCGTGGGGCTGCTCGTGCTGGCGAGAGCGGCGACCGGCGTGGAACCCCCGCGCCAGGTCGCGCTGGCCGGCCTGGTCGCCTGTCTCCCGGTCACGCTGATCTGCCGAGGGCTGACGCACCGGCATCTGCGGGCCCGGCGCCGGTCCGGGCGGGCGGTACGCCGGGCCCTGGTGATCGGGGAGGCGGGCGCGCTCGACGCCCTGGCTCAGCATCTGGCGCGGCGCACCGATCACGAGTTCATCGTGGTCGGGGCGTGCGCGATCGGCGACGGGGCCCCCGGCGCGGTGGCTCCGGTCGTGGCACGGCTGAACGCGTCGGCGCCGGAGCGGCCCTCCGACGACTCCCTGCCCGTGCTGACCGCGGCCCGGAGACTGGACGTGGACCTGGTCCTCGTCGTGTCCGGGCCGAGCATGGCGGGAGAGCGGCTGCGCCGACTGTCCTGGGCCGTCCACGAGTACGGTCGTCCGCTCGTCGTCGTGCCCGGCGTGACCGAGGTGGCGCAACGCCGGGTCAGTGTCTCGTCCGTGGCGGGCCTGACGATGCTGCACGTCGCGCCTCCCGTGCGCCGCGGCGCGGCCGCGCTGCTGAAGGAGGTGACGGACCGGGTGGGCGCTGCTGTGCTGCTCGTGCTGCTGGCCCCGGTGTTCCTCGCCGTGGCGATCGCCGTACGGCTGGATTCGCCGGGCACGGTCCTGCACCGCCAGCTCCGCGTCGGACAGGGCGGCCGTCCGTTCAGCATGGCGAAGTTCCGCACCATGGTCGCGGACGCCGAGCGGCTCAGGGACGAGCTCACCAGGACCAACGAGCACGACGGGCTGATGTTCAAGATGCGCAGCGATCCCCGGATCACGCGGGTGGGCCGGGTGCTGCGGCGCTCGTCGCTGGACGAACTCCCCCAGCTGTTCAACGTGTTGTGCGGGCACATGTCGTTGGTGGGGCCGAGGCCACCGCTGCCCGACGAGGTGGCGGAGTACAACGAGGTGGAGCTGCGACGGCTGAGCGTCAAACCGGGGCTCACCGGTCTGTGGCAGGTCAGCGGGCGCTCCAACCTGTCCTGGGACGAGACGATCGCCCTGGATCTGCGCTACGTCGACAACTGGTCTCCCACCGTCGATCTCGGCATCCTCGGCCGGACCCTGCGCGCCGTCGTCGAGGGCAACGGCGCCTACTGAGCGCGCATGCCGGCCCGCCACAGCGCGGCGGGCAGCAAGCCCCGCTCCCGGGCGACCCGCACACCGTGCAGTCCCGCCCCGTACCGTGCACAGCACAACGCCAGCACGGCCGCCGCCGTCAGCTTGGCCGCGAGGACCACCGGCCCGGGGCAGCTGTCCGCGAGTGCCTGCTGAACGGTCCACAGGGCACCCCAGATCAGGCCGGAGAGCGCGACGGCCTGGGCGTACCCCTGGGCGACCGGCCGGCGGGTGGAGGGGAAGAGCCGGTTCAACCACAGGGAGAACAGGGTCTGTTTGGTGAGCTGGCTCACCAGCAGGGCCGCCAGCAGTCCGTGGACTTTGAAGCCCAGGTACAGGGCGACGGCCATGCCGGCGACGAGAACCGTCACCTGCACCAGATGGATGACCATCTTGGGTCCCACCGAGCCGATGGCCTCCATGAGCGTGCCCGAGAACTGTGCGACCAGGCCGAGCACGCTGACCAGGCCCAGCATCGGGACCAGCGCCGCGCTGCCCCGCCACTGAGGGCCGAGCAGCAGGGCCACCAACTGGTCGCCGCTCGCGCCGATCACCGCCCACAGGGCGAAGAGGACGAGCGCGGTCAGAGACGTGGAGTCGGCGTAGAAGGCGGCGAGCCGGCCGGTCTCGTGCTGGATGCGGCTGAGGGCGGGCAGGAGCACCTTGCTCGCCGCCTGCTGGATCTGCTGCAGCGGGTACGAGGCCAGCAGAGCGGCGCGGTCGTAGAGCCCGGCGGTGGCGACCCCCAGGTAGCGGCCGATGGCCAGCTTGGGCAGATCGCTCGTGAGGTACTCCAGGAAGCCGTTGACCGAGACCTTCCCGCCGAAGCGCATCACGTCCCGCATGGCCCGCACGTCGAACAGCGGACGGAGCGGGTGCCGGACCAGGAGGTAGGACAGCAGGCTCTGCAGCAGGTTCCAGCCGAGCGTGCCGTAGACCAGGCTCCACACACCCGCGCCGAGCAGGGCGGACGCGAGGGAGACCACGCAGTAGCCGACGACGAAGGAGAAGAAGTCGGTGCAGGCGACCGCCCGGTAGCGCATGCCGCGGCTCAGCAGCCCCGTGGCGGGGGCGCCCAGGGCCGCGATCAGCAGACACAGGGCGAGCGCCCGGATCATGCCGGTCAGGTCGGCCGGACCGCGGACCAGTTCGGTGCCGTACGGCGCGAGCCACCAGACCGCCGCGGAGCAGCAGCCGCCGACGGTGAGGGCCAGGGCGAGGATCACGCGTACGTCGCGAGGGGTGAGGGTGGGGCGCTGGATCACCGCGGAGCTCAGGCCGCCCTGCGCGAAGTGGTGGGCGAACCGCGGCACCACGAAGGCCAGGGCCATCAGGCCGAAGTCCTCAGGGGTGAGCAGCCGGGCCATCACCGCCGCGTACGGGATCTGCAACGCGGCGGAGGCCGCGCCGGCGAGGGAGGTCCAGCGCATTCCCCGGACTGTGGCGGACGTCAGCTGCGTCATGGCGACAGGATCCTCCAGCCGTCGTACCGCGCGGTGAAATGCGCGACGCGCGGTATGCGCATTCACACGTGAGAGTGATCGCGCTTTTCCAGTTGACGTCTGTGTGCGCCGCTGAGCTCCGCTCGGGTACCGGCCAAACAGTGCATGACCGCCGCTGCGTTCCGTGGCGGGTCAAGAATCCGCTCATATCCTTTTCAAGGTTTTTGCAGCATCTCCACCCTCCCTGAATTCATGGAGAAAGCCATGCGTGTTGCCGTGACCGGTGGGGGCGGTTTTCTGGGCTCGCACCTGTGTGAGGCACTGCTGCGACGCGGAGACGCGGTGGTGTGCCTCGACAATCTGAGTACGGGACGGCCCGAGAACATCGCGCACTTGCGGAAATACCCCGCCTTCGAATTCATCCATACCGACGTGAGCGTGAGCGCGGAAATCCCCGGTTCCGTCGACGCGGTCGCCCATCTCGCGAGCCCCGCGTCACCGCCGGACTATCTGCGGCTGCCGCTGGAGACCCTCGCCGTGGGCAGCCGGGGCACCGAGAACGCCCTCGAACTCGCCAGGCGCCACAGCGCCCGGTTCCTGCTCGCCTCCACGAGCGAGGTCTACGGCGATCCGCTGGTCCATCCCCAGGTCGAGGACTACTGGGGGAACGTCAACCCGGTCGGACCGCGCAGCGTGTACGACGAGGCCAAACGGTACGCCGAGGCCGTCTCGCTCGCCTACCGCCGCACTCACGGCGTCGACGTGGGAATCGTCCGGATCTTCAACACCTACGGTCCGCGCATGCGCCCGCAGGACGGCCGGGTCGTCTCCAGCTTCATCGCCCAGGCCCTCGCCGGGGAACCGCTGACCATCTACGGCGACGGCAAGCAGACCCGCAGCTTCTGCTACGTGAGCGACCTGATCCGCGGACTGGTCGGGATGCTGGACTCGTCCGAGACCGGTCCGTTCAATCTCGGGAACCCGGAGGAGTGGCTGGTCTGCGACCTCGCCGAGCTGGTGCTGGACCTCACGGGTTCGGGCTCGCGGATCCAGTACCACCCGCTGCCCACCGACGACCCGGTGCGCCGCCGCCCGGACATCACCCGGATCCGCGAACACCTCGGCTGGCACCCGGAAGTACCGGTCGCGGACGGAGTGCGGCGGACGGTGGAGTGGTTCGCCGACCGCGCGTACGACACCGCCGGAGCGTGGTGACCCATGCCCGCTCGCACCACCGTCCTGGTGACCGGCGGCGCCGGATTCATCGGCAGCCACACCTGCGTCGAACTCCTGGACCACGGCTATGACGTGGTGGTGGTCGACGACTACTCCAACAGCGTGCCCGGCGCCCTGGAACGCGTGGCGAAGATCGCCACTCGCCCGCCGGTCGCCGTGCACGAGATCGACCTGCTCGACCGGCGGGCGCTGTTCCGGGTCTTCGACGAGCACCGCGTCGACGCCGTCATCCACTTCGCCGCGCGGAAGGCCGTCGGTGAGTCCGTGGAACTGCCCGTCGAGTACTACGACACCAACGTCGGCGGCACCACGGCACTCCTGCACGCCATGCGCGACCACGGAGTACGCCGCCTGGTGTTCTCCTCGTCCTGCTCGATCTACGGCGATGCCACCAAGGTGCCGCTCACCGAGGCGGATCCGGCCCGCCCCACCAACCCCTACGCCGCCTCGAAGTGGCTGTGCGAGCAGGTGCTCGCCGACATCTGCCGGCACCTGGCCGGGTTCTCCGTACTGGCCCTGCGTTATTTCAACCCGGTCGGCGCGCACCCCAGCGGACTGCTCGGCGAAGTCCCCCGCACAGCCGTGCCCAACAACGTGATGCCCTACCTCGCCCGGGTCGCCGCCGGCCGCCTCCCGAGGCTCAGCGTCTTCGGCGGTGACTATCCCACCGCCGACGGCACCGGCGTGCGCGACTACATCCATGTGATGGACGTCGCCGAAGGCCACCGGCTCGCACTGGAACACCTCGACGACGAGGTCGGCATGCGGGTCTTCAACCTCGGTACAGGACGCGGGACTTCGGTGCTCGAACTCCTCGCGGCCTTCCAGCGCGCCTGCGGCAGACCGATCCCGTACGAGGTCACCGACCGCCGGCCCGGCGACGTGCCGGCTCTCGTCGCCGACCCCGGTGCCGTGGCCCGGGCGTGGAACTGGAGCACGGCACGGGATCTCGACGCCATGTGCCGGGACGCATGGCGATTCCAGGAGCTCAACCCGTCCGGCTACCCGAACTGACACAGAAAGCGGCGAGTGAGATGCGACTGACCGTCATCGGAACGGGATACCTCGGCGCCGTGCACGCCGCGTGCATGGCCGACATCGGCCACGAGGTGCTGGGCGTCGACATCGACGCGGAGAAGATCGCCGCCCTCGCCGAGGGCCGGGTCCCCTTCTTCGAGCCCGGGTTGCAGGAGGTGCTCGGCAGAACCGTCGGATCCGGGCGACTGCGCTTCACCACCTCGCTCGACGAGGCGGCCGACTTCGGCGAGGTGCACTTCGTCTGTGTGAACACCCCGCAGCGCCGGGACTCCCCGGCCTGCGACCTGCGGGCGGTGGACGCCGTGATCGACACACTGGCGCCACGGCTGAGCCGCGCCTGTCTGATCGTGGGCAAGTCCACGGTGCCCGCGGGAACGACGGCCCGGCTCACGGCGCGAGTCCAGGAACTGGTCCCACCGGGCAGCGACGTGGAGGTCGCCTGGAACCCGGAGTTCCTCCGCGAGGGCTTCGCCGTCCAGGACACGCTCCGTCCGGAGCGGCTGGTGGCCGGGGTCCTGTCCGGGCGGGCCGACCAGACCCTGCGCGAGGTGTACGCACCGATGCTGCGGGCAGGCGTGCCCTACATCAGCACGGATCCGGCCACCGCCGAACTGGTGAAGGTCGCAGCGAACTCGTTCCTCGCCACCAAGATCTCGTTCATCAACGCCATGGCCGAGGTCTGCGACGCCACGGGCGCGGATGTCACCACCCTGGCCGATGCCCTCGGGCATGACACCCGCATCGGCCGTCGCTTCCTCTCCGCGGGCCTCGGGTTCGGGGGCGGCTGCCTCCCGAAGGACATCAGGGCGTTCACGGCCCGCGCCGACGAACTCGGCGTCGGCGGCGCGGTGTCGTTCCTGCGCGAGATCGACGAGATCAACACACGGCAGCGGCGACGCACCGTCGACATCGCCCGGGACATGGTGGGCGGGGAGTTCACCGGCCGCCGTGTCGCCGTTCTCGGTGCCACGTTCAAGCCCGACAGCGACGACGTCCGCGACTCCCCGGCCCTGGCGGTCGCGGCCGCGATCCACCGGGAGGGCGCGGAGGTGCGGCTCCACGATCCGGAGGGGATGGACAACGCGCGTGCCGTGCTCCCCGTGCTCGGCTACGCCGCCGATGTCACCAAGGCGTGCGAGGGCGCAGACCTGGTGCTGCACCTGACCGAGTGGAGCGACTACCGCCGGATCGACCCGGCCGCCCTAGCCGCCGTGGCACCGGCACGCAGGATCCTCGACGCGCGCAACGCCCTCGATCCGGCGTCGTGGCGCGCGGCCGGCTGGACCCTGCGGGCGCTCGGCCGGCCGCTCCCGCCTCCGCTGCCGAACCAGCAGAGCGCCGCCGACCATGAGCCGGCCGTCTGCTCCGCCGAGGTGGGCTGAGCGGGCCCACCACCCGATGCCTCAACTGTCGCCCACAGCAAGCCTGTTGTGGGCGACAGTCGCCGTACGGCCGACCGGGAGCCGCATCGCGATGCGGCGGAGTGTGTACGACGGCCGGACGACCAGGGCCGCCACGCACAGCACGGCCGCCCTGACGTACCGTCGCTCCATCAGCGCCAGGCCGGCGTCACGGAACCGGCGCGCCGCGCGGTCCCGTCGCCGCTGCGCCCGCGTGAGGCGGTACGAGGACACGAACGACTCGAGGACGGGCGCGGGCCGCCCTTCGAGCCGGGCCACGGCCCGCTCTTCCACGAAGCGCACGAGCATCATCATCTCGGCGGGTTCACGGGCCGACATGGAGTCGCCGTGCACCCGGTAGGCGCCGAGCGGCCGCATCACCGTGGCGACCCGTCCCGCGAGGGCCAGCCGAGCCATGAGGTCGAGATCGGCGACCGGCGGTAGCGACTCGTCGAACCCTCCCGCGGCCCGCACGGCGTCGGTGCGGGCGATCAGGGAGGAGATCGGGAACGGCATCAGCCCGCCCCGCCGCATGCGCTCCTGGGAGGCGGCGTCCCGGGCGTCCTGACCCGCTCGGCCGAACCGGCGGCCGTTCTCCGACAGATACTGGAAGACCGCGCCGACCGCGACGACCTCGTGGTCGCCCCGCAGGACGCCGATCTGCTCGGCCAGTTTCTCCGGATACCAGAGGTCGTCGGCGTCGAGGAAGGCCACCGCCTCACCCCTGGCGAGGGCGAGACCGCGGTTGCGGGCGGCGCCGACTCCGCCGTTCGCGATCCGTTCGACCCGGACCCGCTCGTCGGCGACGCGTTCGGCGATCGCCGCGCCGCCGTCGGTGGACCCGTCGTCCACCACGATGACGTCGAGCTCTCGGTGGGTCTGGGCGAGGACGGACGCGAGACAGGCGCCGATGTACTTCTCTGTGTTGTACAGCGGGATGATCACTGATACGAGCATGGTTGCCTCTCGGACAGAACGGCGCGATAAAGCTCCTCGGCGGTCTCGGCCTTCGCCGCCCAGGTGTGTTTCCGCGCCCACGCCGGCGCGGCCCGCTCCATGCAGCGGCGGATGTGCTGGTCCTCCAGTACGCCGCTCAGCGCGCAGGCGAGGCGCTGGGGCAGATCGGCGGGATCGCCGAGCGGCACCGACACCGCCCCGCCCGGCGCCGAGAAGTCACTGATGCCGTGGTGGCCCAGATGGACGACGGGCAGACCCCGGGCCCACGCCTCCAGGGTCTGGGTGCTGGAGGAGTCCCGCAGGCTCGTCATCAGGAACACGTCCGCCTCGTCGCAGGCGGCGAAAACCTGCTCCCGCGGCAACAGGCCCCGGAACTCGACGGATTCCCCCACTCCGAGGCGTACCGCGAGCTGTTCCAGGGACGGTCGCAGTGGTCCGTCGCCGAGGATCACGAGGCGCACGCCCGGGATCTCCGACCGCAGCCGGGCGATCGCCCGGACGGCCAGCTCAGGGGTCTTGCGCGGGTGCAGTCTGCCGACCCAGAGCACGGTGGGCGGGCGGTCCGGCCGGGTCGGCGGCGCCTCGGCCGGTTGCCGTACGACCGACTCCTGGATGCCGTCGGCCAGCATCAGCCGGGTAGCGGTACGGCTCAGGCCCTGGGCCAGTCGCTCGGTGTCCCGGTTGGTGGCCAGCAGCAGCGCGGCATCGCGAAGCGTCGCGCGACAGGCGGGGCGACGGCTCAGACAGCGGACCCACAGCCAGGTCCGCAACGCCTCCTGCCGGTAGGCGGCGCCCAGGTAGCGCCGGTGACTGTGGGGCGCGACCTGGCCACCGCCGACGGGACCGAACACCAGGGGCGGCCCGAGGCGGTGCAGCGCGGAGCCGCCCTGGAGGGATCCGTAGGAGACGTGGTGCACGAGGTCGGCCTTGTCGAGCCCCTGGTCGCGGGCGTACTCCAGAGCGCGGCGCTGCCAGCCGTCGTAGCGCTTGACCTCCGCCGCCATGTCGCTCAGCGGGCCCGGCAGGAGCCGGGTCCACCGGGGCTCCCGGGGTTCCGCGATGATGTGCGGGCGGATGCGCTCGCCCACGTCCCCCAGTTCCTCGATCCGGTGCTTGATGTGGCGCACGTTGTCGGACTCGGGGTGCGTCAGGACCTCCACGGTGTGCCCCCGGCCCGCGAGCGCCTCCGCCCAGCCCCACCCGATGCCCGGTTCGCTGCCGCGGGTCGGGTCGCAGGCGAACGAGACCAGCACGATCCGCAGTCCGCGGGACCGCGGTGCGATTTTCCTATCCACGAACACCTGTCCATCCATGGTGGGGCCCTCGGGCCCTCTCCCGCGAGGCATGTCGGGCATACCGCCCATTTCTCCTATTCTCAGCACGAGATTAAGTGGCTGATGAGGAAAAAGAGGACATCTCCAGTCCGGTGAGAGGCGCGCGTTGGACCTTCGTGGATATCTCAAAGTCTTGGCCAGACGCTGGCCGACCGTCCTGATCTGTCTGTTGCTCGGTGTAGGCGCGGCCCAGACCTTCATCGTCCTGAGCACGCCGGTCTACGCGGCTCGCACCCAGCTCTTCGTGGCGACCCGGTCCGGCGCGGACACCTCCGAACTGAACCAGGGGCAGAGTTTCTCCCAGGCGCGGGTGCAGTCGTACGCGGCGATCGTGGCGACCCGTCAGGTGACCGAGCCCGTGGTGCGCGAACTGGGGCTGACGTACACACCGGAGCAACTCGCCTTGCGGATCACCGCCGAGGCTCCGCTCAACACCGTGCTCATCGACATCACGGTGCGCGACACCGTTCCGGCGCGGGCCGCGCGTATCGCCGACGCCGTGGCGAAGCGCTTCGTCGCGGTCGTCGAGCGGCTGGAGTCGCCGAAGGAGGCCGTTCCGCCGATCGGCGGGACCGCCGAGCCCGTCGCCCAGGTCTCCCCCGTCTCCCTCGGCGTGACCGAACAGGCGAGCGTTCCCACCCGTCCCGTCTCGCCGAAGCGGCTGCTCGACCTCGCGGTCGGAGTGTTCGGTGGGCTGCTGCTCGCCGCCGCGCTGGTCGCGCTGCGTGAGGCGCTCGACACCACCGTCAAGACCAGCGAGGCGCTCGGTGAACTCACCTCGCTGCCGGTGCTCGGCCACATCCCGTACGACAGGAGCTCGGTACGGCAGCGGATCGCGATGGACTCCGCCGGCAGCTCCGTGCGTGCCGAGGCCTTCCGGAAGCTGCGGGCCAACCTGCAGTTCGCGCAGGTCGACGACCGGCCGCGAGTGATCGTCGTGACCAGCTCGGTGCCCGGTGAGGGGAAGACCACCACGGCCGTCAACCTGGCGCTCTCCCTCGCCGACGCGGGGCTGCGGACCTGTCTGGTCGACGCCGACCTGCGCCGTCCCTCCGTGGCCGGCACCTTCGGCCTCGTCCAGGACGCCGGACTGACCACGGTGCTCATCGGCCAGGCGCGCGCCGAGGACGTGGCGCAGCAGGCCGGGGGCCGGCTCACCGTGCTGACCAGCGGTGCCGTACCGCCCAACCCGACCGAACTGCTCGCCTCCGACCGGATGCGGGAGGTGCTGCGCGAACTCGCCGGCGTCTTCGACGTGGTCGTCGTGGACAGCGCCCCGCTGCTCCCGGTCGCCGACACGATCGGTCTGGCCCCGCTCGTCGACGGCGTGCTGTTCGTCGTACGGGCCTCCAAGACCGGTCGCGACCAGGTCCGCGGCGCCGCCGATTCGCTGAGCCGGACGGGTGTGCGCATCCTCGGCACGGTGTTCAGCATGGCCGCCACGTTCAAGGGCACGGGGTACGGCTACGGATACGGCTACGGTCCGGCCGAAGTCCCCGTGCCCCGCCCGGCGGTCGGGAGAGCGGGTGCCGTGGACTCCGCCGAGTGGTCTCCCGCGGGCGAGAAATGAGCGGTCCCGTGCACCCGGCGACCGCCTTCGAGGTGCTGTTCGTCTGCACCGGCAACCTGCATCGCTCGCCGGTCGCGGAGCGGCTCCTGGCCGCCGCCTTGCCGGAGCACCGGTTCCGGGTCCGCAGCGCGGGCACCGGGGCCAGGCCGGCCCCGCTGGACGGCGTGACGCGGGCCCTGATCGACGAACTCGGCGGTGACGCAAGGGAGTTCACCGCGCGGCGGCTGGACGCCGGGCAGATCGCGGGCGCGGATCTGGTGCTCGGCCTGGAGCGCTGTCACCGGGAGACCGCGGTGCGGCTCCACCCGGTGGCCTTGCGCCGCTGTTTCACCCTCCGGGAGTTCGTCCGGCTCCTGGACGGGGCGGGGCTCGGTCCCGGCACGCCGCACGAGGCGGTCCGGCTGGCGGCGTCCCGGCGGGGCCAGGTGATCCCCCCGCCGGACGAGTCGGACGGCATCGCCGACCCCTACGGCGCCGCCCCCGCCGTACACCGGGCCCGGGCCCTCGAAGTCCGCGCCGCCGTCCTCGCACTGGCCGGGATCCTGGCACCGGGCTCCTCCGGCTCAGCGTCGGCGGCGACGAGCTCCGCGACCGGGTCGGCCTGAACGAGCGGTGGGGCGCACCCCTCTCACAGGGTGCGCCCCACATGGACACGGCCCCACACGGACAGGGCTTCCGTCACTCACCCGTCGCACGGCTTCCCACGGTTCACCCTGACCTGTGTCGGCGTCACCAGCGTCTGCCGCAACACCCTCGGTTCGCCTTCCGCGTCCGGCTCGTCAAGGTGCAGCACCAGCGTGCGGCTTGACTGGCGGGGCAGTTCCAGATCGAGGGTGTACGTCGGGTGGCCCCGCTCGGTGCCGGGGATGGGGTGGATCGGGTGGCCGTCCAGGGTCGCCCCCGTCAGACGCGCTCCTGCTCCGGCGTAGTAGGTCGCGATCACCCGGTTGTCGCCCGGACGGGTCGGGTAGGACGGGAAGTCGACCCGCTGGGTGACGTACTCGGGCAGGCCCGAGGCGGGTGCCCGGTTGGTGAAGGTCATGGTCGCCGTCACCGAGCGGCCGGTGTCCGTGCAGGCCCCGGGTGTCCAGACGAGGCTGCGGTCCAGGTAGTAGTCGAGTTTGGTGCCCGCCGCGTTGTTCACCACGAGCCCGGCGAAGGGACCGGGGGCGTCGGGGAGGACGCCGGAGAACGGCCGTGACTCCAGCAGCCGTTGCTCGCTCGCGTGCGCGCTCCACACCTGGAGCCGGCCCGCCCGCTGCACGTCGCGCACGGCACTGAGCAGCGCGGGGATCCGGCTGGTGTCGTCGACCGCGGTCATCAGCCGTCCGGCGGCGGCACGCGCGGCCTCCACGAAGTACGCCTTGCGCCGGGCGACGTCGTCGAACTTGGCGTAGGCGATCCGCTCGGTGACGTCGACGGCGTTGTCCGCGGTGAGTTCGGTGCCGTCGGGCAGCCGGGCCGGGCCGGTGGCGCGGAGCAGCAGGCCGAGCGCACCGGGATCGATGGCGAAGGCGCCGTCCAGGCGCTGGCCGCTCTGGTCGTGCCAGAAGCCGGTCCAGATCCGGGCCGCGTACGGAAAGTGCGGGCTCATGTTGGAGTTGGCCCACACGCTCGCGGGCTGGTTGTTGCCGTACCCGGCGGCGAACTCGGCCCCCAGGTCCACGGCCGCCCGGCCGCTCATCTCCGTGTTGTTGCCGAAGTGCTCGAACGTCAGCCGCCCCCGTTCCGCCCGCAGCACCGCGAAGGCGCCCGGCAGACCGCCCGTGCCGCGGGCCTCGGCGGTGTTCTGGAACGCGAGGAAGTAGCGCCGCGGACCGTGCACCCCGAGCATCGCCGGCACCACCCGTGCCGCGACGGCGGCGTCGCCGGTCTGCGGGGCGAGTCGGTCGAGCTGATCCGTCAGTCGGGCGCGGGCGCGGTCGACGGGCGGCAGCCAGGTGGAGCCGGGCAGACGGTGGGCTGCTTCCCGCACCTCGGCCGCGACCCGCGCGGCGCGCGTGAACGCCGTCGCCTGCCCTTCCAGTTCGGTCAGGACGTGCGGGATGCCGCCCGTGTGCGCGCTCGCCGTGAGCTGGGGGACCGCTCGGGTCAGCGGCGGCAGGACGTCGGCGGTCAGCCGGTCGGAGAGCCGGGCGATGCCGCGCACGGTCTCCAGGGGGCCGCCGACGAAGGGCAGATGGGCCGCGGTGTACCAGGCGGGCCCGGTGGTGAGCTCGTGGGCCCGCGCCGCGTGCGCGGCCGCGGACCGCGCCAACCGCTCCTGGTCGGCCTCCGCGGGAGGCCCCGCGGAAGAGCCCTCGGAGGAGCCCGCCGACGCACCCGCAGTCGTGGCCGGGACCGTGGCCGCCGAGACCGCGTCCTTGAGCACGTTCAGATCCCCCTGTGCGGCCAGGAGCTCAGCCCGCGCCATCACCCCCGTCACCCCGATCCAGGCGGCCGCCGCCGCTGGAACAGCGGCGGCGGCGAGCAGCACGTTGCGGACCAGGGTCCTGCGGACGTGCCGCCGTGCCCCTCGGCCGTCCGGGGCGGGCCCGGGACGGCCGAGAAGGCGCAGACGTACGCGGGGAGGCACCGTCATGAGTTGCCGCGACGGCGGGCCACCAGCAGGGCACCGCCACCCAGGGCGACGAGGCCGGCTGCCACGCCTCCCAGGGCCAGCTCCATCGTGTTGTCCTCACCGGTGTGGGCGAGGTGCGGCTTGTCGGGGCGCCCGTTGTGGTGCCCGTCGTCCGAGCCACCCGGGTGGTGCCCGCCCTCGGAGCCGTTGCCGTCTCCGTGGCCGTTGCCGTGCCCTCCGTTGCCGTGCCCGTTGCCCTGGCCGTTGTCGCAGTCACCTTCCTGCTCGTCGCCGTAGTCGTCCCCGTAGCCGTGCGGCTTCGGGGGGTACGCCGTGTGCGTCGGGCACGGTGTGGGCGGGTACGGGTTGTCCACGGCGTACGCGGTCCCCGTGGCGGCCAGCGGTGCTGCGAAGAGCGCAGCAGCCGTGGCGGCCGAGGCCACGACGGACCGCCAGTGCGGCGATGTCGTCTTCATTTCCACTCTCCTCGACATAGGTAGGCCCGGCGGCGGCGTCGGCAGCGCCAAGGACCCGGATATGTCATAAGTAGGAAAATCGAAGAACAAATAACGGTATGTCGCCCAGAGTCACCTGATGGGGTAGCGCGAATGACACATCGAGGCCCCCTGCCGCTCCGGGCAGGGGGCCTCGATGTGCAGGCGCTGTGGCTGTTACTTCGCCGGCTCCGGCTCCGGCTCGCTCTCCGCCGTCTCCTCGCCCGCCGGGTCCACCGGGGTCTTGACGGACTCCAGCAGCAGCTGGGCCACGTCGACGACCTGGATGGACTCCTTGGCCTTGCGGTCGTTCTTCTTGCCGTTGACCGAGTCGGTCAGCATGACCAGGCAGAAGGGGCAGGCCGTCGAGATGATGTCGGGGTTCACCGACAGAGCCTCGTCCACGCGCTCGTTGTTGATGCGCTTGCCGATCCGCTCCTCCATCCACATCCGCGCGCCACCCGCGCCACAGCAGAAGCCGCGCTCCTTGTGGCGGTGCATCTCCTCGTTCCGGAGACCGGGGACGTTGGCGATGATCTCGCGCGGGGGCGTGTAGATCTTGTTGTGGCGGCCCAGGTAGCACGGGTCGTGGTAGGTGATGATGCCCTCGACCGGGGTGACCGGGACCAGCTTGCCCTCGTCGACGAGGTGCTGGAGCAGCTGCGTGTGGTGGATGACCTCGTAGTCGCCGCCGAGCTGCGGGTACTCGTTGCCGATGGTGTTGAGGCAGTGCGGGCAGGTCGCGACGATCTTCTTGGCGGACTTGGGCTTGGCGGACTCGGCGACCACGTTGCCGTCGTCGTCGAGCTCCTCGCCGAACGCCATGTTCAGCGCCATGACGTTCTCCATGCCGAGCTCCTGGAACAGGGGCTCGTTGCCGAGACGCCGGGCGGAGTCACCGGTGCACTTCTCGTCGCCGCCCATGATCGCGAACTTGACGCCCGCGATGTGCAGCAGCTCGGCGAAGGCCTTCGTGGTCTTCTTGGCCCGGTCCTCCAGGGCGCCCGCGCAGCCGACCCAGTACAGGTACTCGACCTCGGTGAGGTCCTCGATGTCCTGGCCGACGACCGGGACCTCGAACTCGACCTCCTTGAGCCACTCCAGGCGCTGCTTCTTCGCCAGGCCCCAGGGGTTGCCCTTCTTCTCCAGGTTCTTGAGCATGGTGCCCGCCTCGGACGGGAACGCGCTCTCGATCATCACCTGGTAGCGCCGCATGTCGACGATGTGGTCGACGTGCTCGATGTCCACCGGGCACTGCTCGACACAGGCGCCGCAGGTGGTGCAGGACCACAGGACGTCCGGGTCGATGACGCCGTTCTCCTCGACGGTCCCGATCAGCGGGCGCTCGGCCTCGGCGAGAGCGGCAGCGGGCACCCCGGCCAGCTGCTCCTCCGACGCCTTCTCCTCGCCCTCCATGGTCTTGCCGCCACCCGCGAGCAGGTACGGCGCCTTGGCGTGCGCGTGGTCCCGCAGCGACATGATCAGCAGCTTGGGGGAGAGCGGCTTTCCGGTGTTCCAGGCCGGGCACTGCGACTGGCAGCGGCCGCACTCGGTGCAGGTGGAGAAGTCCAGCAGGCCCTTCCAGGAGAACTGCTCGACCTGGGAGACGCCGAAGACGTCGTCGTCACCGGGGTCGGTGAAGTCGATCGGCTTGCCGCCCGAGGTCATCGGCTGGAGGCCGCCGAGGGCCGTACCGCCGGTCGCCTCGCGCTTGAACCAGATGTTCGGGAACGCCAGGAAGCGGTGCCAGGCCACACCCATGTTGGTGTTGAGCGAGACCACGATCATCCACACGAAGGACGTGCCGATCTTGATCATCGCGACCAGGTAGACCAGGTTCTGCAGCGCGGTCACACTCAGGCCCTTGAAGGCCAGGACCAGCGGGTACGACGCGAAGTACGACGCCTCGTAGGAGTCCACGTGGTGCAGCGCGCCCTCGAGGCCGCGCAGCACGTAGATGGCGAGGCCGATGGTGAGGATGACGTACTCGACGAAGTACGCCTGACCCGCCTTGGAGCCCGCGAAGCGGGACTTGCGGCCGGGGCGCGAGGGCAGGCTCAGCAGCCGGATGACGATCAGGGCGATGATGCCGAGCGTCGTCATCACGCCGATGAACTCGATGTACAGCTCGAACGGCAGGAACTCGCCGATGACCGGCAGTACCCAGTCGGCCTTGAAGAGCTGTCCGAAGGCCTGCGCGAGGGTCGGCGGCAGGGTCAGGAAGCCGACCGCCACGAACCAGTGGGCGAAGCCGACGATGCCCCACCGGTTCATCCGGGTGTGGCCGAGGAACTCCTTCACCAGCGTCACGCTGCGGGCGTAGGGGTTGTCGGTCCTGCTGCCGGCGGGCACGGGCTGGCCCAGCTTGAAGTACCGGACGAACTGGCCGATGGCGCGTGCGAGCAGCGCCACGCCGACCACGGTCAGTACCAGCGACACGATGATCGCGGCGAGTTGCATTTCGGGGCTCCTCGGGCCTGCGAGGTTCTGACGAGCGAGATTACTAAGCGGTAACTTATGCAGTCCGTCTGAGAGTACCCATATTCTCCGCCGCACTGTAGCCGGGCGCGGGGTGATCTGAATCGCTCAGGGTTACCTTAAAACCCGATCGTGTTATTCGTGTCGAATTGGTACATACGGCGCTAATTTGGCCTTGTGCTCTATGGGATCCTCGCCGCCAGCTCCGCCCTGCTCCTCGCCGCCGTGCTCGCCGCCCTGCTGCGGACGCCCGCCCTGCGCCTCGGCATCGTCGACCGGCGGTGGCGGCGCCCCATGCCGCTGTCCGGCGGGGTGGCGGTGGTGGCCGGCACCTGCCTGGTCGCCGCCGTGGGCGACCGGCAGGGCGCCACGCCGCTGGGCCCCGAGGCCGGGCGGCTGCTCGTCGCCGGGGCCGCCGTCGCCCTCCTCGGGCTCGTCGCCGACGTACTGCGCGTCAAGGCGCGGTTCCTCGTCGGCGGTACGGCCGCGGCGGCGGCCTGTGTGGTGCCGTACGAGGACACCGGAGTGCTCGCCGGGATCCTCGCCGTCGGCTGGATCGTCTTCGTCGCCCTCGGGTTCAAGGCGCTGGACCACGTCGACGGGCTCGCCGGGACCGTCGGGGTCCTCACCGCCTTCGGGGCGGCGGCCTGCGCGGCGGCCGAGGTGATGGACGGGCTCGCCGTACTGCTGAGCGTGCTGGCCGCCGCGCTGACCGGGTTCCTGATGCACAACTGGCATCCCGCGCGCGTGGGGCTCGGTGCCAGCGGGGCGCTCTTCACCGGCTTTCTGCTGGCCTCGGCGGCCGTGACGACCCGCGCGGGACAGGAACTCGGCGCCGGGGCCGGGGTGTTGTTCGCGCTGACGGCCCTGGTCGCCGCCGACGTGGTCCTCGTCGTCCTGGCCAGGCGGCTGTCGGGGCGGTCGCTGCTGCGCCCGGCGCCCGACCATCTCGCCCACCGGCTGCGCCGGCTCGGGCTCACCCCGCAGGGCGCGTGCGTGGTCCTCGGTGTCGTGTCCTTCGGCGGGGTACTCGTCGGGGTCCTCGTGCACCTCGGGTGGATCGCCGCGAGCGGGGCGCTCTGGGTGGCCGGCTGTGCCCTGGTGCTCGTCCTCGGACTGCTGCGGATCAAGCCCAGAGTGAAGCCCGCCGCGAGGTCCGGCGTGGTCCCGCGTCCGGCATCACCGCAGGTCACGACCCAGTTGCGTGTAAGGAACGGATAAGAGTTGAGCCCCTATGACTCAGGTCTGTTGACCCATCGGCTGACGTCATGCACACTTGAGTCCGTTCCACTCAAGTCAGCTGGAGGAAATCACCATGGCACGTGCGGTCGGCATCGACCTGGGCACGACTAACTCCGTCGTCAGCGTTCTTGAAGGCGGCGAGCCCACCGTCATCACCAACGCCGAGGGTGCCCGGACCACGCCGTCCGTCGTCGCCTTCGCGAAGAACGGCGAAGTGCTCGTCGGCGAGGTGGCCAAGCGCCAGGCGGTCACCAACGTGGACCGGACCATCCGGTCTGTGAAGCGCCACATGGGCACCGACTGGAAGATGGAGCTGGACGGGAAGCCCTTCAACCCGCAGCAGATCTCCGCGTTCATCCTCCAGAAGCTGAAGCGGGACGCCGAGTCCTACCTGGGCGAGAAGGTGACCGACGCGGTCATCACCGTCCCGGCGTACTTCAACGACTCCGAGCGCCAGGCGACGAAGGAGGCCGGCGAGATCGCGGGCCTGAACGTCCTGCGCATCGTCAACGAGCCCACCGCGGCCGCGCTCGCGTACGGCCTCGACAAGGACGACCAGACGATCCTCGTCTTCGACCTCGGTGGCGGCACCTTCGACGTGTCCCTCCTGGAGATCGGTGACGGCGTCGTCGAGGTGAAGGCCACCAACGGTGACAACCACCTCGGTGGTGACGACTGGGACCAGCGGGTCGTCGACTACCTGGTGCAGCAGTTCAAGTCCGGTCACGGCGTGGACCTCGCCAAGGACAAGATGGCCCTCCAGCGCCTCCGCGAGGCCGCCGAGAAGGCCAAGATCGAGCTGTCCTCCTCCACCGAGACCTCGATCAACCTGCCCTACATCACGGCCTCCGCCGAGGGCCCGCTGCACCTGGACGAGAAGCTCACCCGCGCCCAGTTCCAGCAGCTGACCGCGGACCTCCTGGAGCGCTGCAAGACCCCGTTCTTCAACGTCATGAAGGACGCCGGCGTCTCCATCAACGAGATCGACCACGTCGTCCTCGTCGGTGGCTCCACCCGTATGCCCGCCGTCGCCGAGCTCGTCAAGGAGCTGACCGGCGGCAAGGACGCCAACAAGGGCGTCAACCCGGACGAGGTCGTCGCCATCGGCGCGTCCCTCCAGGCCGGTGTCCTCAAGGGTGAGGTCAAGGACGTCCTGCTCCTCGACGTGACCCCGCTGTCCCTCGGCATCGAGACCAAGGGCGGCATCATGACCAAGCTCATCGAGCGCAACACCACGATCCCGACCAAGCGGTCCGAGATCTTCACCACGGCCGAGGACAACCAGCCGTCCGTGCAGATCCAGGTCTACCAGGGCGAGCGCGAGATCGCGGCGTACAACAAGAAGCTCGGGATGTTCGAGCTGACCGGTCTGCCGCCGGCCCCCCGTGGCGTGCCGCAGATCGAGGTGTCCTTCGACATCGACGCCAACGGCATCATGCACGTGACCGCCAAGGACCTGGGCACGGGCAAGGAGCAGAAGATGACCGTCACCGGCGGCTCCTCGCTGCCGAAGGACGAGGTCGACCGGATGCGCCAGGAGGCCGAGCAGTACGCGGACGAGGACCACCGCCGCCGCGAGGCCGCCGAGACCCGCAACCAGGGCGAGCAGCTCGTCTACCAGACGGAGAAGTTCCTCAAGGACAACGAGGACAAGGTCCCCGGCGAGGTCAAGACCGAGGTCGAGGCCGCCGTCGAGGAGCTGAAGGCCGCGCTCAAGGGCGAGGACACCGCCGAGATCCGCACCGCGACCGAGAAGGTCGCCGCGGTCTCCCAGAAGGTCGGCCAGGCCATGTACGCCGACGCCCAGGCCGCCCAGGCCGCCGGCGGCGACGCCGGTGCCGAGGCGCCCAAGGCGGACGACGACGTCGTGGACGCCGAGATCGTGGACGACGAGCGCAAGGACGGTGCCGCGTGACGGAGGAGACCCCGGGCTTCGACGAGAAGCCCGACGTCCCCTCCGGCGCCACCGACGACGCCGAGCCGAAGGCCGCCGCCTCCTCCTCGGAGGCGGGGGCGGCCCCGGCCGGGGACGCAAGTGCCCAGATCGCCGGCCTGACGGCCCAGCTGGACCAGTCGCGCAAGGCGCTCGACGAGCGCACCGCGGACCTCCAGCGGCTCCAGGCCGAGTTCCAGAACTACCGCCGCCGCGTGGAGCGGGACCGGATCACGGTCAAGGAGATCGCCATCGCGAACCTCCTGACCGAACTCCTGCCCGTGCTCGACGACATCGGCCGCGCGCGGGAACACGGTGAGCTGCTCGGCGGGTTCAAGTCCGTCGCGGAGTCGCTGGAGACCGTCGCGGCGAAGATGGGTCTGCAGCAGTTCGGCAAGGAGGGCGAGCCCTTCGACCCGACGATCCACGAGGCCCTGATGCACAGTTACGCGCCCGACGTCACCGAGACGACGTGCGTGGCGATTCTCCAGCCGGGGTATCGCATCGGCGAGCGCACCATCCGCCCCGCGCGGGTGGCGGTCGCCGAGCCGCAGCCCGGCGCGCAGACGGTCAAGGACGAGTCCGAGACCGGCGAGGAGAAGGACAACAGCTCTGAAGAGGGCTGAAGCCGTAGTGGGTGACCGGAAGGAGGGGCGTCGGGGATGAGCACCAAGGACTTCATCGAGAAGGACTACTACAAGGTCCTCGGCGTCCCCAAGGACGCCACCGAGGCCGAGATCAAGAAGGCGTACCGCAAGCTCGCCCGCGAGTTCCACCCGGACGCCAACAAGGGCAACGCCAAGGCCGAGGAGCGCTTCAAGGAGATCTCCGAGGCGAACGACATCCTCGGTGACCCCAAGAAGCGCAAGGAGTACGACGAGGCCCGCACCCTGTTCGGCAACGGCGGTTTCCGTCCGGGGCCGGGCGGCGCGGGCGGCTCCTTCAACTTCGACCTGGGCGACCTCTTCGGAGGCGGCGCCCAGGGCGGGGGCCAGGGAGCCGGCGGCTTCGGCGGCGGACTCGGAGACGTCTTCGGGGGCCTGTTCAACAGGGGCAGCTCGGGAACTACGCGCGTCCAGCCGCGGCGCGGGCAGGACATCGACACCGAGGTCACCCTCAGCTTCACCGAGGCGATCGAGGGAGCGACGGTCCCGCTCAGGATGTCCTCGCAGGCCCCCTGCAAGGCCTGTTCGGGCACCGGTGACGCCAACGGCAACCCGCGCGTGTGCCCGACCTGCGTCGGCACCGGCCAGGTGGCGCGGGGCTCCGGCGGAGGGTTCTCCCTCACCGACCCCTGCCCCGACTGCAAGGGCCGCGGCCTGATGGCGGAGAACCCCTGCGAGGTCTGCAAGGGCTCCGGGCGGGCCAAGTCCTCCCGGACCATGCAGGTCCGCATCCCGGCCGGGGTCTCCGACAACCAGCGGATCCGGCTGCGCGGCAAGGGCGCGCCGGGCGAGCGCGGCGGACCCGCGGGCGACCTGTACGTCACCGTGCACGTCGCCGCGCACCCCGTCTTCGGCCGCAAGGGCGACAACCTCACGGTGACGGTCCCGGTGACCTTCGCGGAGGCGGCGCTCGGCGGTGAGGTCAGGGTGCCGACGCTGGGCGGTCCCGCGGTGACGCTGAAACTGCCGCCGGGCACCCCCAACGGCCGCACCATGCGGGCCCGTGGAAAGGGCGCGGTCCGCAAGGACGGCACCCGGGGCGATCTGCTGGTCACCGTCGAGGTGAGTGTCCCGACCGAGCTGTCGGGGAAGGCTCGTGACGCGCTGGAGGCGTATCGCGAGGCGACCGTGGGTGAGGACCCACGGGCGGAGCTGTTCCAGGCCGCGAAGGGAGCATGATTCGAGTGGACGGTCGTCGACGCAACCCGTATGAACTGACCGAGGAGACCCCGGTCTACGTCATCTCGGTGGCGGCCCAACTCTCCGGCCTGCACCCGCAGACACTGCGCCAGTACGACCGCCTCGGCCTGGTCTCCCCGGACCGCACGGCCGGGCGGGGCCGGCGCTACTCGGCCCGCGACATCGAACTGCTGCGCACCGTCCAGCAGTTGTCGCAGGACGAGGGCATCAACCTCGCCGGCATCAAGCGCATCATCGAACTGGAGAACCAGGTCGCGGCGCTCCAGTCGAGGGTGGCCGAACTCCAGGCCGCCGTCGAGGGCGCGGCCGCGGCGATGCAGCAGCGCGAGGCGGCGGTGCACGCGTCGTACCGCCGCGACCTGGTGCCGTACCAGGAGGTCCAGCAGACCAGCGCGCTGGTGGTGTGGCGGCCGAAGAAGGCCAGGGACTAGGCACGCACGCACGAGAAGGGGCCCGGAGATCTCTCCGGGCCCCTTTCCCGTGCGCTCAGAGCCAGCTTTCCCAGATGCCGTACGCCTGCTGCCGCACCGCCTGCTCGGTGCCCGAGGCGTCGGTGAACACCACGCGGTAGTAGTACAGCCCCAACAGGTCCTCGTGCACGGTGTAGTCCACGTACAGCGTGGGCGTGCCGACCTTGGCGGTGTGCAGGGTGACATAGGCGGCCCGGTCCGGGTCCCAGCGCTCCACGCGGTAGTCGGTCAGCCGGGCGCAGTCGCCGAGGCCGTCCGTCTCGTCGCAGCCGACGTCCACGGTCGGGTACTGGTCCTCACGGACCGTGGTCCCGGTCCAGCCCGGCGGACGGGTGTCGGGCAGGGTGACGGAGAGCTCGGCGGGGTGGAACGCGGCGGGCCCCGCGTACGCGTCGATGAGGGGGGAGCCGTCGGTGGCGGCCACCTTGTAGGTGTGGGTGCTGCCGTCGGGCAGGATCGGGCAGAGGATCTCGGTCTTGGACAAGGAGCTGCCCGTCCAGCAGTTCTCCTTCCACTGCGTCTCGCCGGTCTCCGGGTCGGTGACGCCCTCCCAGACCCGGTAGCCCTGGACGTCGTCGTCGGCGGGCGGAGTCCAGGTCAGGCGCACACCGAGCGGGATCTGCTCGGCGGCCAGGTTCTGCACCGGGGCCGGGCGCACGGTGTCCGGCGTGGTCGCGGTGGCGGCGGGGCCGGGCTGCGACTCATGGCCGTACGGGTCGATTGTCACGACCGTGTAGTCGTACGTCGTCTCGGAGGCGCCGGAGACGTCCCAGCAGACGCCGTTGATCTGCCGGGGACCGGCGTAGTCGGGGGCGTCGCCGGTGTTCCAGGTCCAGTACGTCTTCGGGTCCGTCAGGGGCAGGTCCTGCGAGCTGTCGGGCTTGCACGCGGCCACCACGCTGCGCTCGCCGGTCACCTTGTCGGTGCGGGCGAGCCGGTAGGTGAGCAGGGGCCTGTCCTCGCCGAAGGTCCACGGGTCGGCGCTGCTCCACTCGATCATCACCCCCTCGTCGAAACGGCGGGCGGTGGTGCTGAACGGCGCGATCGCCTCGGGCCGGTCGGCCAGGGTCAGTGTGGCCTCCACCGGGGCGGCCGCGTTGCCCTTCGCGTCCACCGAGCGCACCGCGTACCGGTAGCTGTCGGCGACCGCGACCAGCTGACGCGGCACCACGTCGGTCCCCGTGGTGGTGGTCGGGGTGTCGCCGGTGGCGCCGGGCAGCGCGTCGAGCCAGCCGCCGGTCGCCGGGTCGTACTGGAGGACCTGGTACGAGGCCGCCCCGTCGACGGCCGACCAGACCACGTGCGGAACGCCCGACCGGTACTCGACGCGCGCGTCGGCGGCGGTGGCGGGCGGAGTCAGGTCGGACGTGGTGAAGGTGGTGGCCGCCGAGTACGCGGACCAGTTCCCGACGGCGTCCCGGGCCCGGCCGCGATAGGTGACCTTGCTGCCGTCGGCGGCGTAACCGGTGTCGCAGATCGCTCCCTTGGTCCCGGTGTACACGGTGGTCCAGGTGTGGGTGACGGGGTCGAGCCGCTGCATCTCGTACAGGGCGATGTCCGCCGCGTTCTCGGCGGTCGTGACGAGCTCCGGTGCCGCGTAGGGCTGGCCCACCGGGCACGAGTCCATCTCCAGGAACGGCGCCGCGGGCGGAGTCGTGTCCACGGTGGTGACGGGCTGGTCGGCGGTGCCGCCCGAGGTGTTGCCGGCCTTGTCGTAGGCGCGCACCTCGTAGTAGTAGGTGGCGCCGGTGGGCGGCGTGCTGTCGGTGTACGACGTGCCGGTCGTCGTCGCGACGGGCTTGCTGCCGAACGACGTTCCCTTGAGCCGCCGGTACAGCTTGTACCCGGCGAGGTCCATCTCCTTGTTCTTCGCCCAGGCGACCTTGGTCTTGCGGGTGGTCTTGTCGTACGACACCGAAGTGCCGGTCGGCGTGAGGGGCTTGACCTTGTCGATGTCGGCGGTGGTGCGGGGGGTGTAGGTGACCTTGACCTTGGCGGTGCCGGTCCAGTTGGCGTAGTCGACGCGCAGGGTGTGCTTGCCGGACGGGACGGTGACGTTGGCGGTCTTCTTGACCGTGGTGGAGACGTTCTTCCAGAGGTCGATCCTGCGGACGCCGTCGACGTAGACGCGGATGCCGTCCAGGCCGGTGGCGCTGAGCGCGAAGGGGCCGCCGGAGCCGAAGTCGCGGGTCACGCTCCAGCGCACGCCGAAGTTGTCCTTCGGGAGGCCGGAGGCGGGTGCGCCGCTCCAGTTCTGGTCGATCGCGCCGTCGCAGTCGGTCTTCTTCGGGGTGCCGGAGAAGGACGTGTTCGCGAAGAACTGGCGCTTGAACACCGGGGAGGCGCAGGTCGTGGCGGCCGAGGCCGGAGACGCGGTCACGGTGAACAGGGTGCCGGCGGTGGCGAGGACCACCGCGCCGGCGGTCGTGCGGCTGGCTGACTTCATTCGATCCTCTGGTCGGATACGGAACAGCAGTTGTGAGGCTGTCGTGATCACGACTCGCGAGGTGTGAAGTTGGTTGTACGGGTGTTCGCGCGAAGTCTTCACAGCATCGGCGGAGAGTGGCGTTGCGCACTCGTTAAGTGATTCCGCTTGACTCCGCGGGTCGCCGCCGCGTTGGCTTTTCAGTCACATGGGCCGCAATGCCGCGCCCGCGTCCGGAAAGCATCAGAAGTGAGCAGCCCCATGCGTCGTATCGCCATAGCCGTGGCAGCGTCCACGATGTCCCTCTCGCTGGCCGCCTGCGGGGCGCTCGGCGCCGCGAGCGGGAGCGAGGCGAGCCCGACCAAGGGCGACGACATCACCGTGGGTGTGCTGATGCCGGAGAAGACGAACACCCGCTACGAGGAGTTCGACTACCCGATCATCCAGAAGAAGGTCGCGCAGCTCACGGACAAGAAGGGCAAGACGGTCTACGCCAACGGCGAGGCCAACGCGAAGAAGCAGGCCGCGCAGATGCAGGAGATGATCGACCAGAAGGTCGACGTCATCCTGCTGGACGCGGTCGACTCGCACGCCATCGCGGGCATGGTGGAGAAGGCCAAGGACGCCGGTATCCCGGTCATCGCCTACGACCGGCTCGCCGAGGGTCCGATCGACGGGTACGTCTCCTTCGACAACGAACTCGTCGGCGAGGTCCAGGGCCGCTCCCTCGTCGAGGCGCTCGGCTCCGACATCGACACCTCCGACAAGATCGTCATGATCAACGGCTCGCCCTCCGACCCGAACGCCGGACAGTTCAAGGCGGGCGCGATGTCCGAGCTCAACGGCAAGGTGACGATCGCCGAGCAGTACGACGTCGACGGCTGGAAGCCGGAGGTCGCGCAGAAGGACATGACGCAGGCGATCAGCGCGATCGGCAAGGGCAACATCAAGGCCGTGTACTCCGCCAACGACGCCATGGCCGGCGCCGCCATCCAGGCGATGGAGGACGCGGGCATGACGAAGATCCCGCCGATCACCGGCCAGGACGCGGAGCTGGCCGCGGTGCAGCGGATCGTCTCCGGCGAGCAGTACATGAGCGTCTACAAGCCGTACCCGGACGAGGCCGAGGCCGCCGCCGAGATGGCCGTGACCAAGATCCAGGGCAAGGACATCCAGTTCGACGCCCTCGCCACGGACAGCGTCGACAGCCCCACCAACAAGGACATCCCGGCCCAGCTCGTCCAGGTCGTCGCGCTGACGAAGGACAACATCAAGAGCACGGTCGTCAAGGACGGCATCTACACCGTCAAGGACATCTGCACCTCGGAGTACAAGAGCGCCTGCGCGGCGGCGGGACTGTCCTAGCCGAAGCGCGGGGAGGGGCCGGAGGATCTCTCCTCCGGCCCCTCCCGGCCGTTCAGGCCACCCTCGTGAACTCCACCGTGACCTCCGGCGGCCCGCCCGGCACACCGCGGTAGATCCCCTTGTGCGGGGTCACGTCGTCGTAGTCGCGGCCCCGGGCCACCACCACGTGGGACTCGTCGGCGCGCACCCCGTTGGTGGGGTCGTAGCCGCACCAGTCGCCCGCCCAGTACTCGATCCAGGCATGGCTCTGCCCGGCGACGGGCCGGTGCAGTTCGGCCTCGCGTTCCGGGTGGAGGTAGCCGGAGACGTAGCGGGCCGGCAGGCCGACGGCCCGCAGCATCGCGACGGTCAGGTGGGTGATGTCCTGGCAGACGCCCGCGCCCTGCTCCCAGGCCTCCGCGGGGGAGGTGTTCACGCTGGTCGCGCCGGGCAGGTACGACACCCGGCCGGCGACCAGCGCCGACACCGCGAGCGCCGTCTCGTGCGGGTCCAGGCCCGCCGCGGCCTTGCGGGCCTTCTTGGCCAGCTTCGCCGGAACCGTCGTACGGCCCGTGGGGCTCGCGAACTCCAACAGGCGGGAGCGCGCGACGCGTTCGGCCACCTCGGCCCAGCTGGGCGCGGCCGGCAGCGGCTCCGGCGGGGTGGTCTCGACCAGGCTGGAGGCCGTGATGGTGAGCCGGCCGTGCGGGTCCATCAGGTCGAAGCCGGTGACCTGGGTGCCCCAGTAGTCCCAGTACGTCCAGGTCGGCGTGGTCGGGTTGACGGTGACCCGGGCGTCCAGGGTGGTCTGGGCCGGCAGGGTCAGCGGGGTCATCCGGACCTCGTTGTGGGACGAGGCGGCGGGCTGGGCGTACGCCACCTCGGTGACGTGCTCGATCCGGAGGCGGCGGGTCATCGTCCGGCTCCTTCCTGGGCCCACTCGACGGGCCCCTGGTACGGGAAGAACCGCTCCGCCACCGCTTCCGCGGAGGCCATGCACGCGGTCTGCAAGTCGCGGAGCAGCAGGGGGAGTTGCTCCTCCAGGGCGTGCAGGTCGAGGTATTCGAGGCGGGTCCGCATCCGGCCGATCGGGCGGCGCGCGGGGTCCTGGCGGGGGCGCCCGAGCGCGGTCAGGCACTCCTCCGCCGTCGTCAGGGCGTGCAGCGCGGAGCGCGGGAAGTCCCGGTCCAGGAGCAGGAACTCGGCCACCCGCGGGGTGTCGCCGAAGCCGCCGTACAGGCGCGCGTACGCCTCGTCGGCGCCGGACGCGCTCAGCAGGGTCGGCCAGTCGGGCGCGTGGGCCGCGTCGAGCACCCGGACCGACAGCAGCCGTACGGTCATGTCCACCCGCTCCAGACTCCGGCCGAGCACCACGAAGCGCCAGCTGTCGTCGCGGCTCATGGTGGAGTCGGCGAGCCCGAAGAAGAGGGCCGCACGCCGCCGTACGAGTTCCAGATAGGCGTAGGGGCCGGTACGGCGGGCCGCGAGCCGCTGGTCGGCGAGCGCGTGCCAGGTGGAGTTGAGGCACTCCCACATCTCCGAGGAGACGGCCTCCCGGGCGCTGCGGGCGTTCAGCCGGGCGGCGCCGAGCGCGCCCTCGATGGACGCCGTCGAACGGGCGTCGAAGGCCAGCTGGTCCAGCACCTGCTGCATGTCGACGGGTCTGCCGCCGGCGTCCATGCCGAGGATCGCGTACAACGACCGGCAGGCCGCGTCCTCGTCGCGCCAGGGGTCCTCCAGCATCCGGTGGAGGTAGGCGTCGAGGATCCGTCCGGTGGCGTCCGCCCGCTCGACATAGCGGCCGGTCCAGATGAGGGCCTCGGCTATCCGGGAGAGGATCACGTCGTTCACTGCTGCGCCCCTTCCTGTACGACGGTGCGGTGGCCGGCGGGACCGTGCTGACGTGGGGCGATGTCGAGGAGGGCGGTGCCGTTCGCGGGCGTGGGCGGCTCGGCGGGGCCCTCGGCGAGCACCCAGGTGTCCTTGGAGCCGCCGCCCTGGCTGGAGTTGACGATCAGGTTGCCCTCCTGGAGGGCGACCCGGGTCAGGCCGCCGGGCAGGACCCAGATGTCGCTGCCGTCGTTGACGGCGAAGGGGCGCAGGTCGATGTGGCGGGGCGCCATGCGTTCACCCGCGAGGGTGGGAGAGGTGGACAGGGCGACCGGGCGCTGGGCGATGAAGCCGCGGGGGTCCCTGCGGACGGCCTCACGGGTCCTCTCCAGGGTCTCGCGGTCGGCCTTGGGGCCGATGACGATGCCCTGCCCGCCGGCCCCGTCAACCGGCTTCACGACCAGCTGGTCGATCTGGTCCAGGACGGCCTCCAACTGGCCCGGCTCGTCCGGGCGGAACGACTCCACGTTGGGCAGAATCGGTTCCTCGGAGAGGTAGTAGCGGATCAGGTCCGGGACGTAGGTGTAGAGCAGCTTGTCGTCCGCGATGCCGTTGCCGACCGCGTTGGCGAGGGTGACATGGCCCGCCATGGCCGCGCCGAGGATGCCCGGGCAGCCGATCACCGAGTCGGGGCGGAAGTGCAGCGGGTCGAGGAAGTCGTCGTCCAGGCGCCGGTATACGACATGGACGGGCACCTCGCCGCGGGTCGTGCGCATCCACACCCGGTTGCCCCGGCACACCAGGTCGTGGCCCTCGACCAGCTGGACGCCCATCAGCCGGGCGAGCAGGGCGTGTTCGAAGTAGGCGGCGTTGTTGGGCCCGGGGGTCAGGACGACGACCCGGGGGTCCTGGACCCCGTCGGGGGCGGCCGCGCGCAGGGCGGCGAGCAGCTTCTGCGCGTAACCGTCGACGGGCAGCACATGCTGTTCGGCGAACAGGGACGGGAAGACACGGGTCATCGCGCGCCGGTTCTCGATCACGTACGACACCCCGCTGGGCACCCGGACGTTGTCCTCCAGGACCCGGAAGTCGCCCTGTTCGTCCCGGACGAGGTCGATGCCGGCGACATGGATGCGTACGCCGCCCACGGGCTCGATCCCCTGGGCGGCCCGGTGGAAGTGCGGGGAGTTCAGCAGCAGCCGCCAGGGCACCACCCCGTCCTCGAAGGCTCGGGCGTGTCCGTAGGCGTCGGCGAGGTAGGCCTCCAGGGCCCGGACCCGCTGGCTCACCCCGCGTTGTACGAGATCCCATTCGAGGGCGTCGAGGATCCTGGGCACGAGGTCCAGCGGCCAGGGCCGTTCCTCGCCCGCGAAGGCGTAGGTCACGCCTCTGTCGGTGAACGTCCGGGCCATCTGGTCGGCCCGGAACCTGAGTTCACTCGGTTCGATCGGCTGGAGCGCTGCCAGTACCGGCTCATAGGCGGTCCTGACCTCACCCGGCCGCTCGAACATCTCGTCCCACGCGTCGGCCAGCGCGTACGCGTCAAATATGTCCGCCATGACCTGACGTTAAGTGCGGCACGTAACGAACTGATCACTGTGCGATTTCCGGGAGTTGACGCGCGGAGCGGGTCGCTCCGCGGGCGGGCGAGTGCAGGCCGGTGGGGGCTTGTCGCGCAGTTCCCCGCGCCCCTGGGTTGGTGCAGTGGCGGCCCGTTCTGCTGTGCCCGCCTTGTCTGGGGGCGCGGGGAACTGCGCGATCAGCCCCCGCCGGCCCGCAGGCTGGGACATACCGGGTGTTCTCCCGGCCTCTCGCCCGAGGAGCCGTGTTGCGGAGCCGGTCCGGGCCGCGCATAGTTGCGGAGCCGAGGGGGCTTCGACGCCCCGATGGGGAACAGGACAAGAGGGCGGTAGACGCTGGAACCGGGGGTGGGATGGGCAATGACCGGCTACGGGGCGGACGACCATCCACACGGTGCTGACCGGCTGTGCGAGGCCGGGGACCGGGTGTACTCCCGGGCCGTACGGCGCGGCCGGGTGCCGCGCGACGACGCCGGGCCGGTGCCCTGTCTGCTGGAACTGGCCCTGCTGCACCCGGACCCCGACGACATGGACTGGCTGGTGCCGACGGCCCCGCAGGAGGTCATGACCCGGCTGCTGCGCGAGGTCCACGACGAGGTCAGCGCGAGCCAGCGCCGGGTCGGGGCCGCGGTCGCCGCCGTGGAGCGGTACGCGGGCCTGGCGCCCAGCGTCGTCGCGGGCGGTGCCGGCGAGGGGACCGCGATCCGCGTCCTCGACGGCCTCTCCCGCATCCAGGCCGCGATGGACGAGGCCACCGAGGCCTGCACCACGGAGGTCCTCACGGTCCAGCCGGGCGGCATCCGCCCCGAGCACGAGCTGACCGAGGGCCTGCACCGGGCGCTGGCGCTGCGCGGCCGGGGCGTACGGATGCGGGACCTGTACACCCATGTGGCGCGGCACGGCCAGGGCCTGCTGAACTACCTGGAGCTGATGGGCGGTTCGGTCCAGGCCCGCACCCTCGACGAGGTTATCGACCGGCTGATCCTCTTCGACCGCACGGTCGCCTTCATCCCCGCCAACGCCGACCGCACCCTCGCCCTGGAGCTACGGCACCCCGCGCTGGTGGAGTACCTGGTGACCGTCTTCGAGCGGCTGTGGCGGCTGGCGATCCCGCTGACCGCCCCGCTCCCCGACACCGGCATCGAGGGCATCTCCCACCGCGAGCAGTCCATCGCGGCCCTGCTCGCGGAGGGCCACCAGGACGCGGTGATCGCGGAACGCCTCGGCATAAGCGTGCGCACCTGCCGGGCCCACATCGCGCGCCTGTCGGAGACCCTGGGGGCGGCCAGCCGTACGCAGCTGGGCGTGCGGATAGCGCAGGTGGGCCTGGACGGCGCCGCCGGGTCCCCGTCACCGGACCCGAGCACCTCCGCCCCGGCCTCCGTCACCTCCCTCACGCTCCCCGATCAAGGATCCCGGACCGTCCGATGAGGTAGCCGAGCTGGGCGCGGCTCTCGCTGCCGAGGGTCGCGGCGAGCTTGGCGATGTGGACGCGGGCGGTGCGGATGTTCATGCCGAGCCGGTCGGCGATGACGGCGTCCGTGTGCCCCTCCACCAGCAGCCCGGCGATGGCCCGCTGACGGGGCGTGACCCCGTTCAGGCTGGGCCGGTGCACGGTCTGCGGGTACATCGGCGTGGCCTGCCACCACAGCCGGTCGAACGTGGCGGCCAGGAACTCCACCAGTGCCGGATGCCGGACCTCCAGCGCCAGCCTGCCGTCCGCGCCGGCGGGGATGAACGCCACGTCCCGGTCGACGACGATGAGCCGGTCGGTGACCTCGTCCAGGGACCGGGCCTCGGCGTCGCCGCGGAGTTGCTCGTAGCGGGCGAGGACGAGCGGCATCTGGCGCTGGGTGTGCTGGTAGAGGGTGCGGATACGGCCGCCGCGGTCCAGCAGCGCCTGGTCCCGGTCCATCGCCACCACCTGGGCGGCGGCGCCCCGGCTGTCGCTGTAGTGCAGATTGGGCTGCACACACAGGAGTTCGCGGGCGGCGCCGGTCATCGCCTCGGTGATGGCCGCGTTGATCCGGCCGGTCCCGCTGACCACCCTGACCGCCGGGTTCCGGTCGGCCGCCGGGGCGCGCCGCGCGTCGATCCGCGTCAGCGGCGCGAACGCCTCGGCGAGTCGCTCGCCGTACTGACGCTCACGCACGACGTGGTCGGTGGTGGCGCGGAGCAGGCGGTGGAGGGCGAGGGCGGGCGGTACGGGTTCCAGCCGGGCGGGGAGCGGGGCGGCGGGGGCCTCGTGGGCAGGGTCGTGCGGGTCGGGTCGGTGATGGTCGGGGGCCTCTCCGGGCGGCCGGAACAGGCCGCTCTCGGTGAGGCAGGGGACGGCCGAGGCGTCCTGGCTCCCAATACCGCCCTGGCGCAGAGCGCGTTCGTAGAGCTCGATGGCCTGGGGGCACGGGTCCAGCGGGCCGTGCGCCGGGTGGGCGGCCGCACTCGTCACTCGCCCGCCTCCTCCTGCCCGAGGATCCCGGACTGCCCGATGAGGTAGCCGAGTTGGGCGCGGCTCTCGCTGCCGAGGGTGGCGGCGAGTTTGGCGATGTGGACGCGGGCGGTGCGGATGTTCATGCCGAGGCGGTCGGCGATGACGGCGTCGGTGTGGCCCTCGACGAGGAGGGCGGCGATGGCGCGCTGGCGGGGCGTGACGCCGTTCAGGGTGGGCTGCTGGACGGCCTGCGGGTGCATGGGGGTGGCGAGGCGCCAGAGCCGGTCGAAGGCGGTGACGAAGAAGGCCACCAGGGCGGGGTGACGGACCTCCAGGGCCAGGGTGCGGTCCTTGTTGGCCGGGACGAAGGCCACGGTCCGGTCCACGATGATCAGACGCTCGGTCACCTCGTCGAGGGTGCGGGCCTCGACGTCGCCCCGGAGGCGCTCGTAGCGGGCCTGGACGCTGGGGGCGTGGCGCAGGGTGTGCTGGTAGAGGGTGCGGATCCGGCCGCCCCGGTCCAGCAGGGCCTGGTCGCGGTCGAAGGCCTCGACATGCACGAACGGGGGCGGCTGGGCGTGTCGGTCGCTGGTGTTCGGCTGGATCGACAGCAGTTCGGAACTGCCCGCCATGGCCTGGCCGATGACCCGGCTGATGAGGTCGGTCCCGCTGAGGACGCTGATCATCGAGGAGTCGTCGGCGCCGGTACGGCCGCCGTCGATCCGCAGCAGCGGCTCGAAGATCTCGGCCAGCCGGGCCTCCCGCCGCCGCTCCTCCGCGATGCGCTCCTCGGCGATCCGCAGCATGCGGTGCAGGGCGACGGCCGGGGCGACCGGCTCCAGCCGGCCGGGGTCCGTGACGGCGGGATGCAGCAGCCCGAAGTCGAGCAGACAGGGCGCTTCCTCCGCGTCGGCACCGAGCACATGCCCCTCACGCAGGGCACGCGTGTACAGCTCCGTCCCCGCCACGCACAGGTCCTCCACACCGTGCTCGGGATGCGGCGGCCTCATCGTGTGACTCCTTCCTGCTCGAGGATGCCGGACCGTCCGATGAGGTAGCCGAGTTGGGCGCGGCTCTCGCTGCCGAGGGTGGCGGCGAGTTTGGCGATGTGGACGCGGGCGGTGCGGATGTTCATGCCGAGGCGGTCGGCGATGACGGCGTCGGTGTGGCCCTCGACGAGGAGGGCGGCGATGGCGCGCTGGCGGGAGGTGACGCCGTCCGGGGAGGGCGGTTCGACGGCCCGGGGGTGCATGGGGGTGGCGAGGCGCCAGAGCCGGTCGAAGGTGGTGGCGAGGAACGCCACCAGGGCGGGGTGACGGACCTCCAGGGCGAGGGTGCGGTCCTGGTTGGCGGGGATGAAGGCGACCTGGCGGTCGATCACGATCAGCCGCGGGGTGACTTCGTCGAGGGTGCGGGCCTCTACGTCGCCCCGGAGGCGCTCGTAGCGCGCGAGGACGCTGGGGGCGTGGCGCTGGGTGTGCTGGTAGAGGGTGCGGATACGGCCACCGCGGTCGAGCAGCGCCTGATCGCGGACCAGGGCTTCGGCATACAGGGCGGGAGGGGGAGTGTGGTGGGTCTGGGGCTGGATGGCGAGCATCTCGCCCGAGGCTCCCGCCAGGGCCCGCTCGATGGCCTCGCCGATACGGCCGAGACCGCTCAGGACGCTGATCGCGGGCGGCTTCGCGAGCGCGGCGGACTGTGGGCCGATGCCGGCCAGCGACGTGAACACCGCCGCCAGCCGCTCCTCACGACGTCGCTCCTGCGCGACGCGCTCCGCCGTCCCCCGCAGCAGACGGTGGAGGGCGAGGGTCGGGTCCGCGGGGTGTAGGTGCCGTGGGTTCTCCATGGCGGGCTGCAACAGCCCGAGGTCGATCGGACAAGGCGCCCCGTCCGCGTCCCCGGCGTTCACCCGGCCCTCGTTCAGGGCGCGGGTGTACAGGTTCAGGCCCGCCTCGCACAGGTCTTCCGTGCCGTGCGGGTGCGGCCCGGTCACGGACGGCCGTCCCCCTGCGATGCCGAGTGACCCTGGTCGAGGATGCCCGACTGCGCGATGAGGAAGCCGAGCTGGGCGCGGCTGCCGCTGCCGAGGGCGGTCGCGAGCTTGGCGATGTGGGCCCGGCAGGTGCGGACGTTCATGCCCAGGCGCCGGGCGATCGCCTCGTCCACGTGCCCCTCGACGAGGAGTTTGGCGATGGAGTGCTGGATGTCGGTGATGCCGTCCGGCGCCGTCTCGTAGGGGGCGCCGGCGCTCAGCGGGACCGCCCGGCTCCACATGAACTCGAAGACCTTGACCAGGTAGCCCACCAGACCCGGGTGCCGGAGTTCCAGGGCGACCTGCCGGTCGTCCCGGACGGGGATGAAGGCCACCGTCTCGTCGCAGATGATGAGCCGCTCCACCAGCTCGTCGATGGTGCGGTACTCCACCTTCCCGTCGGCGAACTGCTCCATGTAGGCCAGCCGCTCGGGGCTGTACCGGGCGACGTGCTGGTAGAGGGTCCGGATCCGGACCCCCCGTTCGATGAGGGTCCGGTCCCGCTCCAGCCCCTCGATCAGCCGGTTCTCGGGACGCTGGCCCCGGCTCGGCTGGACGGTGAGCACCTCGGACTGGCACTGGGAGGTCGCGAGGTCGAGCGCGGTGTTGATCCGGTCGAGCCCCTCCAGGACCGTGATCGAGTGTGCCGGTGCCACCTGCTGGGCACTCAGCGCCATGAACGGCTCGAAGGCGTCGGCCAGCTCGATCGACATCCGTCTGCGCTCGGTGATCTCGTGCTCCAGCGGGTTCAGCCGCTGGGCGAGCGCGACCGACGGGGGAACCGGGAGCATCCAGTTCGCGTCGTCCGGATCGGGGTGCAGGAGGGCGAACTCCAGCAGACAGGGAACCGACTCCGCGTCCGCACGCGAGACGTGGCCTGTCCGCAGAGCGGTGGCGTAAAGACGGCCACCTTCCTCACACAACTCGGTCACCGCATGGGGATGTGTCGCCTTAGTCCCATTCGATACCAAATTTCCACCCCCCAGGGTCCTGAACATGCAGGAACATGATGCACCGTTCGTGTGGCCATGACGTGCCCGAATGAGCCATCGTCTTACTCGACGGGGGAAAAGGGGACCTTCAAGTGAGGACGAAGCCGACTATGCGTAACAGAATGCTTCGCTCGGTGCTTGTCGCCGCCTTCTCCACCGTTGTGGCTCTCGGCGCGATCGCCGGCCTCTCCGGCGCGAAGAGCGACGTTCATGGAGTGGGTGCCGCCGGGACCGCGCAAACCGTGGTCATCGGTGAGGAGGCGCAGGCATTCCCGGCGGACACGGTCTGGGACTGACTGACATGACTACTCCACCCGACGACCGCTCCTTCCGCAGGGAGATGGCCACCGCCTACCGCTCGGGCTGGCACTTCATCGACCTCGTCACCGCGATCCCCCACCCCGGTGACTCGTTGATGGTGACCGTCTTCGGCGAACCGGTGGTCGTCACGCGGGACGAGGACGAGGACGTGCGGGCGTACCGGTGTCTGCGGCGGCCTCGGGGGGCGCCGCAGCCCGTTCGGTGTGCCATTCGGTACGGAATGATCTTTGTGAACCTGGACCAACGAGACCATCGGCTGGTGGAACCGGAAACCCCCACCCCCCGGACCATCTCAGCCACCCCCCGCAGTGCCTGACGCGATTCCCCCGTCGTAACAGATCGCTCAGGTGCTTCCCCCCGCAGCGGCGTCACCGTGACCTGAACACGGTGACGCCGCTGCAGTTTCCGGGCGACATTTCCGGCTATCGGATGATCGGCCCGTGGCTCAAAAACGCCCCATCGCGCCCGTCAGTGAGATCTCGATGACCACCCGCAGGGGGTTCGGCGCCGGGGTCCGCTCATAGCGCTCGGCGTAGCGCCGCACCGCCTCCGCGACCCGCTCCGGGTCCCTGCTGACCCGCGCCCTTCCCTCCAGCGTCGCCCAGCGCGGCCCGGCCACCTGGCACACCGCCACCGCCGCGCCCTCCTCGCCGGCCGCCAGCACGTGCCGCACCTTCGCGCTCGTCTCGCTCGCGATCACCCGAGCAAGTCGGGCCTCCGGGTCGTATGTCACCCCGACGGGCACCACGTGCGGGGTGCCGTCCGGGCGCGGGGTGGTCAGTGTGCACAGATGCCGTTCCCGCCAGAAGCTGAGGTACGACGGGTCCGGGGCACCCGGATCCTGGGCGTAGGAGGTCATGCCGGGACGTTAGTCCTCCCAGTCCTCCCGAAGACCGCCTTGAGTGGAATAGACTCAACTTTATGTACGCTGACTGAGTCAGTGCAGGAGCCGGTACCGGAGCGACACCAGGAGGAGTACGGACACGTGGATGCCGAGCTGACCAACCGGAGCCGGGACGCGATCAACGCGGCCAGCAACCGGGCCGTGACCGAGGGACACCCGGACCTCACCCCCGCCCACCTGCTCCTCGCTCTGCTCCAGGGGCAGGACAACGAGAACATCGTCGATCTGCTGGCCGCCGTCGACGCCGACCAGGCCGCCGTGCGGGCGGGCGCGGAGAAGGCCCTGGCCGCGCTGCCCAGCGTGACCGGGTCCACCGTCGCGCCCCCGCAGCCCAACCGCGACCTGCTCTCCGTCATCGCCGACGCGCAGGCCCGTGCCAAGGACCTCGGTGACGAGTTCCTCTCCACCGAGCACCTGCTCATCGGTATCGCCGCCAAGGGCGGACCGGCCGCCGAGGTGCTGACCCAGCAGGGCGCCACCCAGAAGAAGCTGGTCGACGCCTTCCAGAAAGCCCGGGGAGGGCGCCGCGTGACCACCGCCGATCCCGAGGGCCAGTACAAGGCCCTGGAGAAGTTCGGAACCGACTTCACCGCCGCCGCGCGGGACGGCAAGCTCGACCCCGTCATCGGCCGCGACCAGGAGATCCGCCGGGTCGTGCAGGTGCTGTCCCGCCGTACGAAGAACAACCCCGTCCTCATCGGCGAGCCCGGCGTCGGCAAGACCGCCGTCGTCGAGGGACTCGCCCAGCGGATCGTCAAGGGCGACGTGCCCGAGTCGCTCAAGGACAAGCGGCTGGTCGCGCTGGACCTCGGGGCCATGGTCGCCGGAGCCAAGTACCGGGGTGAGTTCGAGGAGCGGCTGAAGACCGTGCTCGCGGAGATCAAGGACTCCGACGGGCAGATCATCACCTTCATCGACGAGTTGCACACCGTCGTGGGCGCGGGCGCCGGCGGCGACTCCTCGATGGACGCCGGCAACATGCTCAAGCCGATGCTGGCGCGCGGTGAGCTGCGCATGGTGGGTGCCACCACCCTCGACGAGTACCGGGAGCGGATCGAGAAGGACCCCGCCCTGGAGCGCCGCTTCCAGCAGGTGCTGGTCGCCGAGCCGACCGTCGAGGACACCATCGCCATCCTGCGCGGGCTCAAGGGCCGCTACGAGGCCCACCACAAGGTCCAGATCGCCGACAGCGCGCTGGTCGCCGCCGCCACCCTCTCCGACCGGTACATCACCTCCCGCTTCCTGCCCGACAAGGCCATCGACCTCGTCGACGAGGCGGCCTCCCGGCTCCGCATGGAGATCGACTCCTCACCCGTCGAGATCGACGAACTCCAGCGCGGGGTCGACCGGTTGAAGATGGAGGAGCTGGCGCTGGAGAAGGAGACCGACCCGGCCTCCCGCGAGCGCCTGGAGCGGCTGCGCCGCGACCTCGCCGACAAGGAGGAGGAGCTGCGGGGCCTGACCGCCCGCTGGGAGAAGGAGAAGCAGTCCCTCAACCGGGTCGGTGAACTCAAGGAGAAGCTGGACGAGTTGCGCGGCCAGGCCGAACGCGCCCAGCGCGACGGCGACTTCGACACCGCCAGCAAGCTGCTGTACGGCGAGATCCCCACCCTGGAACGGGACCTGGAGGCCGCCTCGGAGGCCGAGGAGGAGGCCGCCAGGGACACCATGGTCAAGGAGGAGGTCGGCTCCGACGACATCGCCGACACCGTCGCCGCCTGGACCGGCATCCCGGCCGGCCGCCTCCTGGAGGGCGAGACCCAGAAACTCCTGCGCATGGAGGAGGAGTTGGGCAAGCGGCTGATCGGCCAGAGCGAGGCCGTACAGGCCGTCGCCGACGCCGTACGGCGCACCCGGGCCGGCATCGCCGACCCCGACCGGCCCACCGGCTCCTTCCTCTTCCTCGGCCCCACCGGCGTCGGCAAGACCGAACTCGCCAAGGCGCTCGCCGACTTCCTCTTCGACGACGAGCGGGCGATGGTCCGCATCGACATGTCGGAGTACGGCGAGAAGCACAGCGTGGCCCGGCTGGTCGGCGCGCCTCCCGGCTACGTCGGCTACGAGGAGGGCGGCCAGCTGACCGAGGCGGTGCGCAGGCGGCCGTACAGCGTGGTGCTCCTCGACGAGGTGGAGAAGGCCCACCCCGAGGTCTTCGACGTGCTCCTCCAGGTGCTGGACGACGGGCGGCTGACGGACGGTCAGGGACGTACGGTCGACTTCCGCAACGCGATCCTGGTGCTGACGTCCAACCTGGGCAGCCAGTTCCTCGTCGACCCGATCACCAGCGAGGAGGAGAAGAAGGAGCAGGTCCTGGAGGTCGTACGGGCCTCTTTCAAGCCGGAGTTCCTCAACCGGCTGGACGACCTGGTCGTCTTCTCGGCGCTCAGCAAGGACGAGCTCGGCCGGATCGCCCGCCTCCAGATCGACCGGCTCGCCAAGCGCCTCGCCGAGCGCCGGCTCACCCTGGAGGTGACCGACGAGGCCCTGGCCTGGCTCGCCGTCGAGGGCATGGACCCGGCCTACGGCGCCCGCCCGCTGCGCCGGCTGGTCCAGACCGCGATCGGCGACCGCCTCGCCAAGGAGATCCTCTCCGGCGAGGTCAAGGACGGCGACACGGTCCGGGTGGACGCCTTCGGCGACGGCCTGATCGTGGGACCGGCGACGGGCAAGACGCTCTGATCGTGGGACCGGCGGCCGGCAAGACGCTCTGAGGGGTCGGGCGGGGGCTGGTCGGGTCCCCGCCGCACCGCTCACAGCGTGAACGCCACGAACCGCACCTCGGACCAGTTGCGGCTGTCGTGGGTGATCTCGATCTGCACGGAGGCCCGCTCCCCCGCGACCGGGCCCGCGTCCAGGCACGCGTCGATCTGGGCGTCGCCGCACTGGGTGGTGCGCAGCTTCGGCCCCAGCGGGAAGCCGGCCGCCACCCAGGCGTCGATCTCGGCGCGCGGCATCCGGAAGCGGGCCGTGTAGCGGGGCTTGGAACCGGCCTCCAGCCCGCACCAGGCGTCGTTCGCCCCCTCCGGCATCTGCATCCCCCCGAAGGCCAGGGCCTGGGCGCACGAGGTCTTCTTCACGTCGGCGGCGACCGAGTCGTCCGTGAACAGCCACGCGATCAGCAGCGCGAGCAGGGCCGCCACCACCAGCGTCGGCACGGCGAGGATCGAGAGGAAGATCCCCCATCTGGTCCTGCCCCGCCCGTCCTGTTCCGCCACCGTTTCGATGTCCGTCTGTGTCATGTGTTCCCCCAATGGTCGGACCCAGTTCTACCTGGGCTGTCCGGATCATGTCAGCCCTGGGAGGACAGGGTCTGTCGGGGCTTGCCACCCCCCTCCCCGGATGGGGGAGGATGGCGGAATCCGTACGAAGGGAAATTCACGGTGACCATCGACCCGTCCTCGATTCCGAACTTCGGGGGCCAGCCCGAGCCGCAGCCCCAAGGACCGGCGGGCCCCGTCGTCCCGGATCAGGATCTCGTGAAGCAGCTCCTCGACCAGATGGAGCTGAAGTATGTCGTCGACGACGAGGGTGACCTCGCAGCGCCGTGGGAGCAGTTCCGTACGTATTTCATGTTCCGTGGCGAGGCCGACCAGCAGGTCTTCTCGGTGCGGACGTTCTACGACCGGCCCCACAAGATCGACGAGAAGCCCCAGCTGCTGGAGTCCATCGACGACTGGAACCGGCGCACCCTGTGGCCCAAGGTCTACAGCCACACCCATGACGACGGCACCGTCCGGCTGATCGGCGAGGCGCAGATGCTGATCGGCACCGGCGTCGCCCTGGAGCACTTCGTGTCCTCCACGGTGAGCTGGGTGCGCGCCGCCATCGAGTTCGACAAGTGGCTTGTCGAACAGCTCGGCCTCGAGGAGGACGTCAACGACGCGGAGAAGCCCGAGGGCGACGACGAGTAGGCGTTCTGCCCCGTTCCACCGCTGCAGAGGCGTATGGGCGCGTACGACCAGGTACGCGCCGTAGCCGACGAGAGCCCGGCCAGGGCACCGGTCCCCACGACCGCGTGCCAGGGCCGGGCTCTCGCCGTCGGCACCAGGCTCGGCGCGAGCGCGCGCCCGTCCACAGCCTGTGGGTAACTTTTCGCTTCTCTCGAACACACCGCCCGATCCCGTACGACGCCGTGGTCCACCACGCCCCCGCCGAGCTCGGTGTCCGCTCGGGCGGCGCGTGTCAGTCGACGGAGGCCATGAAGTTCAGCATCCTGCGGTTGGTCTCCTCCGCGTGGTCGATCTGCGGCCCGTGGCCCGTGTCCGAGATGATCTCGGCTCTGGCGCCGGGGAGCAGGCGCGGCACCCGCTCCGCCTGCCTTCGCGGGTGTACGAGGAGGCTTCGCCGGCCGAGTATCAGATAGAGCGGAGTCCGGACGGTGGACAGTTCCTCCTCCGACAGGGGAAGCGGCGCCGGCCGGCGTATGCGGTAGGCGCGACCAGCCGTTCTGATCATCCTGAGCAGTTCCGGCATGACCAGGACCGGCTGGTCCAGCCATGCCGCCAGTCGCGGGCGGAGCATCTTCGGCGCGAAGGTCGCGAAGAGGCTGGCGAAGATCCAGACGAAGAAGCGAAGACCCACTTTCTCCAGGCCGCCCGGATCGAGCAGGGTGACCGAGGCGAGGCGGCCGGGCCTGCGGTGCGCCTGGTTCAGGGCGAGCCAGCCACCGTAGGAGGAGCCGACGAGGTGGACACGGTCGAGCCCGAGCCCCGCGAGTGTCTCGTCCAGCCACTGCGCCGCGTCTTCGGGCTGGTGGATGGGCTCGCGCTGCACACTGCGCCCGGGATCACCGGGGGTGTCGAGGGCGTAGACCGGCCGCTCGGCACTGAGGGCGGGGGTGTTCGGGTACCACATGGCGGAGCAGGAGCCGGCCCCGTGCACCAGGACGACAGGGGTGCGGGATCGGGCGGCCTCGTCCGTGGGGCCGTAGCGGTAGACGTGCGTGGTGCCGAACGACGTCTCCACGTCCTCTTCCGACAGCGCGGGCGCCCCCAGCGCGTGGACCGCGTCGCAGGCCGCGAAGTAGTGCTCCCTCCAGGCTTCGCTCACGTAACGGCCGACATCGGCCCGGATGCGGGTGCGGGCAGCGGTCTCGGTCATGGTCACCTCCGGCGTCCCAGTTTCGTGATACGAACGTATCACGATGTTGGTACAGCTGTATCATCAAAAGGGCCCGCCGAGGCCACAGCAGGAACGACGAGCGGAGAACCGTCCGATGCCCAAGCGCGTGGACCACGCAGAACGGCGCACCGAGATCGCCGAGGCGCTCATCCGGATCGCCGACCGACGGGGGCTGCACGCCGTGGGGATGCGTGATGTGGCAGCGGAGGCGGGCGTATCACTGCGCCTGGTGCAGTACTACTTCCAGACCAAGGAGAAGTTGCTGCTCTTCGGGCTCGAACGGCTGGCGGAGAGGTTCGGGGAGCGCGTCGCCGCCCGAGTACGGGCCGCCGGGGACAGCCCTGGTCCGCGCGCCATGGTCGAGGCCCTTCTGATGGCCGCGCTGCCGACGGACGACGAGAGCCGTACCTTCCACCACCTCTACACGTCCTACGCGGTGCTGGCCATGACCGACCGGGCGCTCGCGGCCCAGCCCTTCATCAAGAATCCCGATGCCGCCGAAGACGCCCTGACCGGACTCCTCCGGCAGGCACAGGAAGCGGCACTGCTCGAGCCCGGCGTCGACGCACGGTCCGAGGCAGCCGGCCTGCTCGCCATGTCCGCGGGACTCGGCACCGGCATCCTCGTCGGCCAGCGCAGCCCCCAGTCCGCGACCACCGTGCTGAACCACCACCTGGACCGGGTCTTCCGCACCGGCGACGAGGTCTCGGCATGAGTGACCGGAGCCCGGCTGCCGTGGAACTGCGGACCGACCGGCTGCTGCTGAGCCGCCCCACCCCAGCCGATGTCGACGCGATCCTCGCCGTCCACCGCGACCCCGAGACCTGCGCCCACAACCCGTCCGACGCACTGGCCCGGTTCGAGGAGGCGGAGGCGCTCTACCGCCGCTGGGACGCCCAGTGGCAGCAGCACGGATACGGGTACTGGGTCGTACGGCGCCACGGCTCCGCCGAGCAGCTCGGATTCTGCGGAATCAAGCCCATGGAACTGCACGGAGCCCCGGTCCTGAACCTCTTCTACCGTTTCGCCACCTCGGCCTGGGGCCAAGGCTTCGCCGGTGAAGCCGCGGCCGCGGTGGTCACCTGGGCATCCCGTCATCTGCCCGGCCTCCCGCTGATTGCCCGCGTGCGACCGGCCAACCTCGCTTCTCAGCGCGTGGCGATACGCGCCGGGCTCGACCGGGCAGAACACCTCGACACCGAGGGGTACGACGGCTTCGACTGGATCTACGTGGCCCCACCGGCGGACATCGCCGAGGCGTAGCCATTCCGGCTACGGCAACTCACGGCGACTCCTTGTCCGCAGTCGGGTGGGTGACGGGCACTTCCGCCCACACCGTCTTGCCCAGCGGGTGCCGTGACGTCCAGCCCCAGCGTGCGGCCACGGCGGCCACCAGGACCAGCCCCCTGCCCGATTCGCCCTCCGGAGCCGACGAGGCCGGAGTCACCGGGGGCCGTTTGCCGGAGGCCGCGTCCGCGACCTCGACGCGGACCAGGCCCGCCGCCGTGTCGAGGGCGACCCGGAGGCCGAAGTCGTGTCCCGGTACCCGGCCGTGGAGAACCGCGTTCGCGGCGAGTTCGGCGACCACGAGGGCGACCGCGCACGACGCGTCTGACGCCGGCGAATACCCCCGCTCCTCCAGGTGCCGTACGGCGAGCTGCCGGGCCCGTCGCGCACCCCGAGGTGAGGAGGAGAACTGTGCGACCAGGGGCGGCGGTTCGCTCTGTACGTTCGTCGTTTCTGTCAGCACGGCGTCTTCCGTCCTTGGCCGTCGGGCAGGGAGATGTGGCGTGGCGTACGCGAGTCGTCACGTTCCGCACTCAAGAGTCGTCCGGTCGCCCTACGCTCAACAGGTGACGCGGCCTTACTTTTCGACCCGTAAGGAACGGAAGTGGCGCTTTGGCCAACGGAATTGACCCCAGTACGTCGATGGCCGCGCTGTTCGGCGCGCGGGTCCGCAGACTTCGCCTCGCGGCCGGGCTGACCCAGGCCGAACTGGGCGACAAGGTGCACGTGGTGGGCACGCGGATCACGCAGATCGAGCGGGCGTCCGGGGCGAAGCCGACGCTGGAGCTGGCACGGGCGCTGGATGCGGCGCTCGGTGCGGACGATCTGCTGGTGCAGCTGTGGCCGTACGTGTACCGGGAGGCGTTTCCGGACTGGTCGCGGAGGTTCATGGAGTACGCGGAGCGGGCGGTGGGCATTCACGAGTACGCGGCGCATGTGGTGCCGGGCTTGTTGCAGACCGAGTCGTACGCGCGGGCGGTACTGAGCGTCGGCCTGACGCTCGGCAGTGAGGAGCAGTTGGAGGAGCGGGTCGCCGCTCGCATGGGGCGACAGCAACGTCTCCGCGCCCCTGACCGGCCCGAGTTGTGGGTGATCCTCGACGAGTCGGTGCTCCGGCGTCCGGTCGGCGGGCAGGCGGTGATGTGCGAGCAGTTGGAGCGACTGCTGGAAGTCCTGAAGGTCCGTCACATCACCGTGCAGGTACTGCCGTTCGACCAGGGCGAGCACGATGTGATGGGCGGTTCGCTCACTGTTCTCACCATGCCGGGCGGCTCGGAGATCGCCTACACCGAGGGCGCGCACCACGGCCGACTCATCGAGGATCCGGACGAGGTCAAGCGCTACTCGCGGGCCTACGATCGACTGCGGGCGGCAGCCCTGCCCCCGCTCATGTCACTGGGCATGATCCGATCCGTGTTGGAGGACAACCGCCGTGGCTCGCATCTCCCGTCCCGAACTGAACGGCGCCGCCTGGCGCAGGAGCAGCTACAGCAATCAGGAGGGCGGCAACTGCGTGGAGGTGGCCGACGGGGTCCAGGAGGCCGTCGTCCCCGTACGTGACAGCAAGGTCCCGCACGGCCCGGCGCTCTGCTTCGAAGCCGTCGCCTGGGACGCGTTCATAGGCGAGCTGAAGGCCGGCGACCACCGCCACTGAGGTCACCGCGTGTCGCGATGGCCGAGCGCCTCGTCAGCCGACCTTGACCGTCCAGGTCGAGGAGTACGTGTCCGTCAGAGTCGTGGTGCCCGGGCGGTGGACCCGTAGGGTCCACGTGCCGGTGTGCGAGAAGGTGATCTTCGTGGTGGCCTTGCCCGTGGTGGCGAGGGTGGCGCTCGTGAGGGTCACCCACCGGCCGTCCTTCTGCCGGGCCTGGAAGCGCAGGGCGGTCCCCTTGACGTACGGGGAGCTGAGCGCGGTGAAGGACACGGCCTTGCCGTGGACCGCCGTGGTGGCGGGCCTGCTGACGGTGAGCGCGGCCTTGACGTGTGCCGTCAGGGTCGTGCTCGTGGAGGACGTCCACGTCAGGTCCTTGGCGGCGGTGACGGCACGCCAGGCGCCGTTGGACCTGGCGGTGATGGCGTAGGAGGCCTTGCCGGTGCTGTCCGCGGTGACGGTCGCCCGGGTCTTCCAAGCGGTGGTCCCCGCCTGCTTGTACTGGAAACTGACCTTGGCGCCCGCCGCGGGCTTGCCGCCGCTCCGGGTCACGGCGGCGGTGAAGGTCGCCGTACGGCCGTAGGTGCTGGTGGCCGGGCCGGTCAGCCGGGTCGTCGTGGCGGCGACCACGCGCAGCGGCATGCTGCGGACGGTGGTGTCGCCGTACTGCGAGACGATGGTCAGCGTGACGTCGTGCACCCCGGTGGCCGCGGCCTTCCAGGTGCCGGCGGGCTGTGCGGGATAGCCGCCGGTGGCGACCGTCGTGCCGTCGACGTCGAGGGTCCAGTGCTCGGCCCGGCTGACGCCGTCGGCGGCGGACGTCGTGGCGGCGAACTTCCAGCTGCTGCCCACCACCGGGAAGTCCTGGAAGCCGTCCGTCCAGGTCGGCGTGACCTCGGACACCACCCGGACCGGCAGGTCCACCCGGCCGTGGGCGCCGCGGTTGTCGACCGAGTCGAACGTCAACGTGTGGGTGCCGTAGGGGAGTTGGTCGACGTCCGCGAGGAAGCCGTCCGTGTTCCCCAAGTAGGTGTAGGCGCCGACCGGGGTCGTCGCCTGGGGCGTGCCGTCGAGCGACACGGTGGTGCTGACCGGATAGGCGTAGGTGAGGTTGGACGGGAACGTCCTGTTGAGCGCCGGCGGGTAGGCGTACGTCACGATCACCGGCGTCTTGTCCGGGCGGATGACGCTGTCCAGCCTCGGCGTGATGGTGAAGCCGTGGTCGACCAGGGTGACGGCCCGGACCGGGGAACCCGCGCGGCCGTCCTTGTCGTAGGCCACGACGTAGAGGTCTCCGGGGTACAGGCCGGCCGGGACCGCACTCGTGTCCAGCGTGGTGGTCCACGTCGTGCCGCTCGCCGGGGCGGTCAGGTCGACGGGGGCGGGCCAGGCCCTGCTGGTGCTGAAGTAGCGGACGCGTGAGACGCCGTCGGTGCCGGTCGCGTCGGCTCGCAGGGACAAGTCACCGTCCGCGGACAGGCCCACGGGCTTGTACGTGGTCCAGGCGTCGTCGCCGGGCAGGTCGGGCAGGGTGACGGCCGGCCGCCCGTTGTCGACGGTGACGGCGGCGTCGGCCGTGACGGTCCGGGGGCGGGGGCTGTCCACCTCGATGTGGAGGGAGTTCGGGCCGTCGTTCACCAGCGGCGCGGCCACTCCGTCGGTGGCACCTCCGAACTGCCGGGTGGCGGCGGTGTCCAGGGTCGCGTGCAGGGTGCAGGAGGGCAGACAGTCCCCCGGGTGCAGGGCGAAGGTCTGCTCGACCGTGCCGGTGCCCTGGTACACGCCGCTGCCGGTGATGCTGACCACGGCCGCGGTCGGCTCGTCGTCCGGGTCCCCGTGCACGGTGAAGGTGACATCCGTCGTACCGGTGATCGTCTGTCCGGCGCTGACCGTGCCGTCGCCGCCGGTGTCCGAGGAGATGCCGTCGACCGTGATCACGGCCCCGGTGTCGTCCGCGACGGCGAGCGACACGGGCGCGACGGCGCACAGCACGGTGGCACTCGCCGCGACGGCGAGTGCTCTGACGGATCGGGACATCCCCACGTCTCTCCTCCTGGGCCTGACCTGGCTAGGCGGAGGCGCCGGACGCGGTCCGCACGCTGCGCGGACCACCCCGGGTCACGGTGCGTGGGGGAGTGGCTGACCAGTGCGGCAGCAGCGAGAAGAATCTTGAGAGGGCGCCGAACGGGTGTCAAGGATCTTGCCGACCGTCCCAAGGCGTGGATGGCCCGCCGCGGCGCTTCGGTCGGCACGCGGGCTTTCCCCGCCGCTCAGCCGGCCAGGGTCTTCAACCGCCCCACGGCCTCCTCCAGCACGCCCGCCTGCTTGCAGAACGCGAACCGTACGAAGGGAGCGCCGGCTTTCCGATGGTCGTAGAAGACGGCGTTCGGGATGGCGACCACGCCGGCCCGCTCCGGCAGGGCGCGGCAGAAGGCGAAGCCGTCGTTCTCGCCGAGGGGGCGGATGTCGGTGGTGATGAAGTAGGTGCCGGCGGGCTTGAACACCTTGAAGCCCGCGTCTGCCAGGCCCGCCGCGAGCAGGTCCCGCTTGGCCAGCATGTCCTCGCGGAACGCGGTGAAGTAGCTGTCGGGCAGGGCGAGGGCCTCGGCCACCGCGTACTGGAACGGTCCTGAGGAGACGTACGTCAGGAACTGCTTCGCCGAGCGGACCGCCGAGACCAGGCCGGGCGCCGCCGTGATCCAGCCGACCTTCCAGCCGGTGAAGGAGAACGTCTTGCCGGCGGAGCCGATCGTCACCGTGCGCTCCCGCATCCCCGGGAAGGTCGCGAGGGGGAGGTGCTCGGCCTCGTCGAAGACCAGGTGCTCGTAGACCTCGTCCGTGACCACCAGCAGATCCCGCTCCACGGCCAGTTCGGCGATCGCCGTCAGCTCCTCGCGGGTGAGGACCGTGCCGGTGGGGTTGTGCGGGGTGTTGATCAGCAGGAGGCGGGTCCGGTCGGTGACGGCGGCGCGCAGCTCGTCCAGGTCCAGGCGGAACGAGCCCTCGTGCGGGCGCAGGGTGACCGGGACCCTGGTCCCGCCCGCCATCGCGATGCAGGCCGCGTAGGAGTCGTAGTACGGCTCGAACGCGACGACCTCGTCACCCGGCTCGACCAGGGCCAGCAGGGCCGCGGCGATGGCCTCCGTGGCGCCCGCCGTGACCAGGACCTCGGTGTCGGGGTCGTAGGAGAGGCCGTAGCGGCGCTCCTGGTGTGCGGCGACCGCGGTACGCAGCTCCGGGACGCCCGGGCCCGGGGGGTACTGGTTGCCACGTCCGTCGCGCAGCGCCCGCACGGCCGCCTCCCTGACCTCCTCGGGACCGTCCGTGTCGGGGAAACCCTGGCCCAGGTTGATCGAACCGGTCCGCAGAGCCAGGGCGGACATCTCGGCGAAGATCGTCGTCCCGAACTCGGCGAGACGGCGGTTCAGCAGGGGGCGTGCGCTGGAGGTCATGCGGGTCATCCTGCGCCCAAGCTCTGGAGGTCCTCAACTCACCTTCACTGATGAGCACCTGCGGCGGCATCGACACTCCCCTCTCTGAGCAGGGGAAGGACTGTTGCCGACTGTCGTCATCTGTCGTTGGTGGCTGCCCTCGGACGGCCCACAGACGGCCCGGTTTCCGGCCCCGGTATGAGGGGGCCTGGTGCGCTATGGCACCAGGCTACGAGACGCACCATTCCGCCTGACGGTCCCTGCCGCGATGATGTCTGGTCATGAAGGAACTCGCCCTTGCTCTCGTAGCTGCGGTGTTCGGTCTGGCTGGCACAGTCGTTGGTGCGCGTGCCGCGAAGAAAGGAGCGTTGATCAGTGCGGAAGTCACCTTGCAGCAAGTTCGTGATCAAGCCAATGTCGATCACGCCCACTGGCTTAGGCAACAGCGGCTTCAGGCGTACGAGGGTTTTCTAGCAGCCTGGGACGAGTGCCTACGCATCGTTGACTCCGTCGGTTTGCCGGGGAACTCTGACTCGCCGGGAATCAACCCGCTGAAGGAAGCTACAGGCCGCATGGCAGAGCGTGCGAGGCGGATCGACATTCTCGGGCCGGCCGAGGTGGCCCGGGCAGCAGAAGAGCTTGCCGTCAGCATTCGGCGCGACGTGGACATGGCCACCAAACTCATGGAACTCGCAGAGGCGCAGAAGCCGGCAGCAGAGCGCATCACCAGCGTGACAGCACCCGCGATGGCGTCCGCTGTTGAGGCTATGGAGGAGGCGGCAAGGCAGATGCAAGAGCTTACGGCGGAGGCAGCGGAGGACGTTCGAGTGCCTCCTGGAGCGGATGCGATGTTCGAGGCCTTCGATCGGGCCGAGGAACTCGCCAACGTTGCGATCGCTCAGGCGCACGAGGGCAGTGATGATTTTGCAGTCTTCCTTGATCAAGCGAGTGCGATCCTCACTGAGCTGAGGAGCAATCAGGAAGCCCGCGAGGGTATTCGCGAGCGGTTCACGACCGCAGCGCGGCGTACGCTTGATTCCGCAACTCCTTGAGCATGGCGCCGGATACCGACTTGTGACGCATTAGCGACCAGGAGCCGGGAAGGCGCCTGCTGCGTGGCGATGGTGGGTGGCCTTGACCTGCCGTTCAGACTTCCACGAGATTCGTCCCGTCGAATGCGGGTAAAATCCCTCGCACTTGGGAGGGGCGATGGCAGATACGACGCCACAGCAGGGCTCGGAGAGTACGCCACCAGCCGGAGATGCGGAGCTTACAGTTCCGCCAGAGCCTCAAAATATGCATGAATCCAGAGAAATTAGACATTCTGGACTCAATGCCTGGGGGGCGTTCTTTGCTGGTCTCGCCGCCTTAATGACTGTGTTCACTGCGGTGGCGACTTCATATGTAGCGGTGGCTACATATCAAGATCAAAAAAAGCAGGATGCAGAGAAGGAGGAAAGTGCGGCGTCGGATTTCGCGCAAAGGGTAGAATTTGTACCAAATCATGACGGCTCGGCAACACTCGACAATCCGAACAGTTTCCCGTTGACTGATGCAACGATTAACTTTGTTGGACTTGTTCCGAAGCGCGGTGATGAATCATTAACGACGACTCTCGTGCTGTACTCGGAATGGTCGTTGCTTCCGGCGTGCAGTCGATTGCGCGTTGACTTCTCCAAAGCTCTCGCGCGTGGTCAGCAATTTGGCATTCCAACCCGCTATGCCAAAGCGAAACTCCGATCTCCGTTCGCCTACTTTTGGGATCGCAATGGCGCGACGTGGGTCTCTAATGGAGACGAAGTTTTCCATACTGGTACTTTGGCGGATATGAACTTGGCCAATCTCCCCACTACTAATACGGACCATATCAAGGTTTTCAGGATCGCAATTTCACCTCTCTGGTGGAAGGTTACGAAATCTCCCAGATGTAAGTAGAGCAGGCATTTCTAGGTCGGATCTGGGATGAGATGGAATCTTGACCCTTGTGGGTATGGAATTTCTCCTAACAGAGAACCTTGCGATGTCAGCCAGCCATCGCGATGTATTCCACACCGAAAGAGTTGTCGCGATGACTGGTTGCCAAAATCTGCGCGCAGATGCACCTTTTATGGCATCTTAATTCCATGTAATGAAAGAAGTTCCAGGAGATCGGGGGAGCCATGGGGGCGATTTCGCGAGTATGGAATTGGTATCAATTCAATGCCAGTACTCCGCAAGAGCGACTGGAAGAACGACAGAGCCGCGACGAAGAAATAAAAATTCGACGACGCATTTTGTTTACTTTACCCCATGAGCCCGCAGACAGGGAGAACCTTATCGGGGCAGCACAGAAAGCCGCCATCGGCGTATTTCTTCCTGTGTGGATGTACCGCAGAAATAGCAGGCTTGCCATCGTTGGGGCAGGAGCAGTCACAGCAGGCAGCGCGGCCCTTCTCTTGTGGTTGCTTAATGGCGGCACCATCCTAAGCTCCTTCGTGAAGCTGACACCTTCGAAAGGGTCCGGATTAGCGATTCTCAGCCAAGCGGAGGTTCTGATTATCTCAACCACGACGGGCGCCCTATGGGTTGGCCGAAGGGCGGTAATGGCTCTATTGCGCGATCGGCTCCACGCGTCCCCTGAGCCGGAAAGGAGCGGATTCGACTTATTTCTCATACTGTGTGCGGCCGCAATGGGGATAGCTATCGTGGGTATACCGTGGATCGTATTTTTCGCGTCCGCTAATTACCAAGAATGGCCTATCGGTTGGCAGGTGCTTCTGGGGGGAGGTCTGCTTTTGGGGATTGCTCTGCCCCGTTGGGCAAACATCTTTAGGAATTTTCTCGATAGGCATGCGCGCACAGTATACGAAGAGCCGATCGATCAAATTGTGTGGCAACTCCATTACCTTGCATGGACCTTGTACGTCAGAAAGCCTCAATTTCTTAAAACGCGAGTCCTGAGAGAGATTCGAGGCCATATCGGTGAAACGGCTAGGGTTATCGAGCTGAATCCCGTGCCGCTCCGAACCACACACTGGAGAGAGAGGGCGCTACGGAGGCAGATACGCCAGAACCATGCACGTATCGCAGCAGTACTTCGGGGTCTCAGTAAAGATATTGCAACCCTGCACTCTCTAGATCAATACGACCGAGTATGTGCGGCCGTCTTGGCTGGTGCCACTGCCGCCGCTCACGGTGATTGGGATGAGCTGCTTAAAAATGCGCCTGAAGTAACTCTCATATCTCGCTCGGCACGCAGTCTCCGCAAGGCGGCTCCAGCTCTAACGCTGGTGGGTGCGGCGCTCACAATCCCAGCGCTGCCCGGTGTCGGTCCTGCTTCAGATGGAATTCGCGTGCTCCTTCTGGCAACAGCCGTTCTATCTATTCTTCCAGCTGGCGATGCCACACGTGACATCGTTAGAGGCACACTAGATAAGGCGCTATTAAGGGATTCGGGAACTGGGGCGGCGAAGAGTACCTGAGACGTCGTCGACGTGACCAGGTAGGTAGGTGTAGCGACTTCGGCCGAGAGCTGCTTTGGTGCGAGTGATCATGACCCCGCCTCGTATTGGCCAGAGGATGGCCGCAGGGTGGCACAACGCGCGATTCGAAAGCCCTCGGCCCGCTCCTGCCCGACGTCGCGCGCCCGTTTTTCACCACTGGCAATAAGCCACGGTTGCATCGTCCCCAGACTTATAACGCGGCCATCGGAGGCCTGTTGGATCTGTGGCTTCGACCTTCCGCACAGTTTCAATCAGCTTGTGCGGCCCTCCGGTCTGAAGCGTGGCGAAGACATCGGACCAGGTCGCCATGCCGTATTCCGTGACCAGCCTCGACACGCCGTCCGACATCACGGCGGCGGACCGGATGCCCTTCATCGGTGTAGTACCGGTCAGGGCGTGTTGTGCCGCGTCTGGGCGGGCAGCGGCCACCCAGTAGCCCGCTGGCGTGTTTCGGAGTTGCCGTTGAGCAAGTACGAAGCGCTGTAGCGCGTCCCTGTGCTCTGGGGTGTGAGTCTGGTGACTCTCGACTTCAGCCCGCAGGTCAGGCAATACCTCGTCCACTCGCAGGTCACTGATCACGTTGTAGTAGTCGGGGCCTTCAAAGACGATCGGCGAATCGGCCAGCACTAGGTGCTCTAGAACTCCGTACTTGTGGCGCAGGATCGCAACCGTGGCCGATGGAGTCCCAGGGTCACTGAGGTCGCAGTTTGGATGCATGGCCGCTACGCGTTCGAGAGTATCGGCGAAGCCCTCCGAAAGGGGACGGTCAAGATCTGCGAGAGCGGCTAGAAGAGACCCCCCGAGGTGGGCGACGTACCACGGGACACCATGACGGCATCCTGTGGACAGTCCAGCAGTACTGAGGCCGTCCAGCACCACGGCGAGTGTGGGAGTGCCGGCTACCCAATCTTCGTTGGCGTTGGCTCCTCCACCTTACGTTTCAAAGCAGACGCGCATGATCAGCCTTCGTGTCGGTACAGCGGGGTAACGCGGCGGCTCTCCAGCACTTCCAGCGTCTCAGGGTTGTAGCGGCACGAGATCAGCGTTGAGAAGCGCCGCGTACGAACCTCCCTGTATAGCTCTGCCAAGTTGTGCTCCAAGTAGTGCACGACTCCGTTCGCCCCTATGGCGTGGATACCAGCGATGTACAAGAACGTCCCGCGCCCGTCCAAGCGTGGGAGGCGTCCGAGGTAACCGAAGTCGCCGGCGGATCCGTCCTCGTCCATCGGGGACCGGAACTCATCTCCAGTCCTCTGGTCCAGTAGGTGCCAGGCATGGTCTTTCTCAAACCGCAGGTTGTCATCCCCCTCCAGCACCTGGGCAACGATGGGCGACAGCCGAGGACCGCAGATGACCACGTGGTTGTCACGGTTGAGGTTGACGATGCCAGTCGGAGGAATCACCTCGTACTGAGCGTCAAGCTTCATGCCGCCGAGAAGCTTGCGCAGATGCTCGAAGTTGTCGAGGTCTTCCTGCACTACGACCGCACTCGGGTTCTCGTCAGGCCCCTTGCCCGCCTCAGGCTTCCCGCCCAGAGAGACGGTCACCAGATCCGTACCGAAGAACGCCCTCTCCGGGGGCGGTCCGGCGGATGCCAGCTGTCCGACTCGCCCTCGACTCACGCCCAACTTTGCGGCGATCTCTGCCTGAGTCATGCCTGACGCCTGCGCCTCTTCGATGGCCTCGCGGCGGATACGGGACAGCTCCAGCACCCACCCCTGATAGGTCGCCATCAGGTCAATCGCAGCCTTAGCCCGCTCGACCGGGACCGCAGTCTCGGCCACCCGCTTCATGCGGCCAGTACACCGACCCCAAGTCCATGCAGATCACATTCCGGCAGTACGCCGACAAGTGGTTGGACACCAGGACTTCGAGTCCGATGACGCGGAAGGAACTCGGCCGGCGCCTTCGGCTGCACGTCTACCCGGTGCTCGGCTCCCGGCCGATCGGGACGTTCCGGCCGGAGCACATCAGGGAGCTTGTCGCGGCCCTGGAAGCGAAGCCCGGCGTCAGTGCCTCCTACGCCCGGAACATCTTTGCGGACGTCCAAGCGGTCCTGTCCGCCGCTGTCGACGACACGCTGTTGTCCCGCAATCCGTGCGGTGCCCGCACCGTTCGGCGCCCCAAGCCTGATCCGCACCCCGTCATCCCGTGGGTGCCCGACCAGGTGTTCGCCGTTCGCGCGGCCCTTCTGGACCGGTACCAAGCGATGGTCAACGTCGGAGCTGGGTGCGGCCTGCGCCAGGGCGAGGTGTTCGGGCTCGCTGAGGACGCCATAGACGCCGACGGCCGCACGCTTCACGTGGTTCGGCAGATCAAGCACGTGGAAGGGCACCCGGTCTTCGCCCTCCCCAAGGGAGGCAAGAAACGGGACGTCCCCCTGCCCGACTCCGTGGCGGAAGCCCTCCGGGCGCACATGGACGCCTTCAAGCCCGTAGAGATCACGTTGCCGTGGGACGTACCGGAGGGCCCGAAGGTATCCGCTCGTCTGATCTTCACAGCGGAGCAAGGGGGCATTGTCTGGCGGAGCAACTTCAACGGCAAGGAATGGAAGCCTGCTCTCGCGGTCGCTGGACTCATCCCGTACGCGGACGATGACGGCAAGTACGACTCAGCGCGCGAGCACGGCATGCACGCCCTACGGCACTTCTACGCATCCGCGTTGCTGGACGCGGGTGAGAACATCAAGGCTGTCAGCGAGTACATGGGGCATGCCGACCCGGGGCTGACACTGCGGGTCTACGCGCACCTGATGCCCGACAGCCGCAAGCGTGCCCGCCTGGCCATCGACAAGGTGTTCCAGCGCGACTCTCAGGAAGATCACGGCCCACAGACGGCCCAGTGACCCACGGACGGCCCCTGAACTGCCTTTTTATGCAGGTCAGGGGCCATTGCCCGTAGAGAAGCCTCTGAAGTTCCTCAACTCTGCTTTGGCCCGTGAGACGGAGGGGCATCTCCAGCTCACGCAACCGGCGAGGCGCCCACGGGGGGTCGCTTCGGGGGGTAACGGAAGGAGGGTGAGCCATGGTCATCGGCATCATCCTGTTGGTTCTGGTAGGCGTGTTCCTGGTGGGTGTGGCGGCCGTCGTGTTCAACGGTTCGGTACGCCGGCGGACGCGGGTGCGGGCGGCTGGAGGCGGCGCCGCCGCGGGCGGCGACAGCTGGTGGGTCGGCGGCGGAGGCGGGTCCGACTCCGGGAGCAGCGGGCACTCCGGGGGCGGCGGCCACCACGGTGGGCACTCGTGCGGTGGTGGGCACTCCTCCTGCGGCGGCGGGTCGTCCTGTGGTGGCGGGTCGTCCTGCGGCGGCGGAGGCGGATGCGGGGGAGGCAGCTGACACGGGGCAGCTGAGCTCCTCAGGGGGAACCGCATCCGCGGACGGGGGAGCGCGGGGGCGTGGGTCCGGACCTGGGTCGGGACCTGCGCCCCCGCGTGGTGTGTCCGGGGGGCGGGATGCACGCCCCGCGTGGTGCGTGTGGGGCGGAGCTCACGGACCCCGCTTGGGTCGGCATCCGCGCGCCCCGTGTTGCACCTGGAGCGAGGTACACCACCCCCGCCCGTCGCGCCCCCGCCGGGACACACGACCCCCGCTTGTCGCACTAACTCCCCGGCGTTCCGGCGCTCCGGCGCGTGCTCCGGGCGCCGTCGTGCGCGCCGTGGTTGAACAGTTGAGCTGTGGAGCCCACGGAGGGATGGAAACCCCACGAAGTTGGGTAAAAACGCTGTGGCGGCGCCACTGTTCATGATTCCCTCTAAATCACCAACGCAGCCCCTCGGACGTCCTACGGACACGTCCTGACCTCCCGACTGGGCTGACCGGGCCGATCCCCCCACAGTCGCCCGGGCGTGCCGGAACCCCACACCACCCTTTCTTTGCGTGCTAGCGGAGCCGACCCATGCTCACGACCCTGAACACCTCGTACACCGACACGCGCGCGGCCGACCTCGCCTGGGCGCTGGGGCGCGAGCCGCTGCCCGCCCTCGCCACGCTCGACCTCGAACTCGCCGGGGCGAAGCTTCAGTTGAGACTCCTCGGCGCGTCCCACCAAGTGCTCCTTGAGGAGGAGCGGGGCACCTGCTCGGAGACCGTGGCCTGCATCGCCGGCAGCAGCACACCGCTGCCGCTGGGCGTGGCCAAGCGGATCGGCGACTGGGAGTACGAGTTCGCCGCGCGGCTGGAACGGCTGTCGCCCGGTCAGTTCGCCGGACGCGCACAGGAGTTGCTGGCGCTGGTGTCCGACCATCCGAACGGACTTGCCGGTGTCTTCCCGGGCAGCCCGCACGCGTTCACCGCGTTGCTGGCCCAGCGCTACGACGGGCAGGTGCACTGGCGGACCTGGCACGCGTACCCGCAGGACGGGCAGTTGGTGGCCACCCGGACCCGGGTGGGCGTCCGGGTCCCGGTGGGGACGTCGGGGTGAATCACGCAAACCCCTGTTTCCCGGTTCACTCCCAGTTCCACACGTGTGGGTGACGAAGCGTGCCGTGGCCGTGACGTAACGTCGCACCGTGATCGAGCCGCACGCCCCCGCCCCGCCCGGCGCTCCGCCGCCCTGGGCCGGGCCCGCGCGGCTGCCGGTCCGGCAGCGGACCGGGCGGTTCCTCGTCCTCGCGTGCGTCTTCGTCTGCGCGGCCTGCGGACTGGTGTACGAGCTCGAACTGGTCGCCCTGGCCTCGTACTTGATCGGCGACTCGGTCACCCAGGCGTCCGTCGTGCTGTCCGTCATGGTCTTCGCGATGGGCGTCGGCTCGCTCGCCGCCAAGCGGCTGCGCTGGCACGCGGCAGCCGCCTTCGGCGCGCTGGAGGCGCTCCTCGCGCTGGTCGGCGGATGCAGTGCGATGGCCCTGTACGCCGTCTTCGCCTGGACCGGCGACTGGGGCGGACCGTGGGCGAGCGGGCCGCGCTGGCTCCTGGTCGCCTTCTCCCTCGCCATCGGCCTGCTCATCGGCGCCGAAGTCCCCCTGCTGATGGAGCTGATCCAGCGCATCCGCCGCCAGGACGCGGGCGGCGCGGTCGCCGACCTGTTCGCCGCGGACTACGTCGGCGCACTGGTCGGAGGCCTCGCCTTTCCCTTCCTCCTGCTGCCCCAGCTGGGCCAGTTGACCGGCGCGATGCTCACCGGCGCGGTCAACGCGGTCGTCGGCGCCGCCCTGGTCCTCGGCCTGTTCCGGCGCGACCTGAGCCGCCGGGCCCGCCGGCTGCTGCTGGGCGCCAACCTCGCCGTACTCGGCGTCCTCGCCACCGCCACCGTCCTCGTCGACGACTTCGAACAGGCCGCGCGGGAAGCCGTCTACGGCGACGACGTCCGCGTCGTCCTCCAGACCGGCGTGCGGGAGATCGCCCTGACCGGCGGCACCGACGGCCGCCCCCTCGACCTCTACGTCGACGGCCGCCTCCGGGTCGGCGGCCGCGCCGGGGACCGCTACCACGAGGCCCTCGTCCACCCCGCGATGGACGGCCCCCACGCGCGCGTGCTCGTCCTCGGCGGCGGGGACGGCCTCGCCGCCCGCGAAGTGCTCAGGTACTCCGGGGTGCGCCGGGTGGACCTCGTGGCGCTCGACCCCGCGGTGGTGGACCTGGCCCGCCGCGACCCGGCGCTCTCCCGCCTCAACGGCCATGTGTACGGCGACGCACGCGTGCACGTCACCGTCGCGGACGCCTTCCGCAGCTTGCGGACGGGGCCGCCGGTGCCGTCGTACGACGTGGTGATCGCCGATCTGCCCGACCCCGGCAGCACCGCGAGCACCAAGCTGTACTCACAGGAGTTCTACGGCCTGGTCCGCCGCGTCCTGACCCCCGGCGGCCGGCTCGTCGTGCACGCCGGGCCGGTCTCCTCCCGTCCCCGCGCCTTCTGGACGGTGGAGGCCACACTGCGCGCGGCGGGCCTGCACACCACGCCGTACCGCCTCTCCGCCCGCGTCCCGGGCTCCCCCGTGGGTCCCGACCGCACGGCCCGCGCCGCGTCGCGGACCCCGGACGACTGGGGCTTCGTCCTGGCGTCCCCGGGCGCCCGACCTCCCCTGCTCCTCGGCGACGGGACACCGGGCTCGCGCCTGAGCCCGCGCCTGAACTCGCATCTGACGGAGGGAGACCTGCGGGCGGCCGAGCGGGCGGCGGAGGCGACGCGGGTCCGGGGGCTGACGGCTTCCACGCTGGTGCATCCGCGGTACTGAGCGGGAGGGGGCGCTGAGCGGGCGGGGTCCGGCCCGGGGCCGTCCAGGGGCCGACCCGCGGTCGGTTTCGGGCAACGGGAGTGCTGCGGGGGTCCCCCGTAGGTAGGCTCGCAGGCATGGAGCATGAGGTGTTCGTTCCGGTTCCGGTCGAGCGGCTGAGGGAGGCCCTGGGGGACCCCGCCAGGGTGGCCCGGGCGGTTCCCGGGCTCCAGCAGGACGCCGGCGCGGAGCCCGTCGCCGGGCGCCTGAAGGTGCGGGTCGGCAGCCACTCCATCACCTACCGGGGAGCGGTCCGTGTCACCGGCCGCGACGACGGTTCCTACGCCGCCGAGGGCGAGGCCACCGAGGCCCGCGGCACCGGCTCGGTCAAGCTCTCCCTCACCCTCCGCCTGCGCCCCGCGGACGACGGCACGACCCTGGCCTTCGAGGCCACGGCCACGGCGGACGGCCGCGTCACGGAACTCCCGCAGGACGCGGTGGGCTCCGCGGTCGTACGCCTGCTGAACCGTTTCGCGGAGGGGTTGGCCGAGACGGTGGAGACGCAGGAGCCGGACCAGGCGGAGGCTTCCGAGGCGCCGGACGCGCCTGAGGCCGCGACCTCCGAGGCCGTGCAGACGCCCGAGGCCGTGGAGACACCCGAGGCCGAGGAACGGCCCGAAGCCGGGGAGACGCCCGAAGCCGGGGAGTCGCCGGAAACCGAGGAGGCGCCCGAAGCCGAGGAGGCCCCAGCTTCCGCCCCCGCCCCCGCCCCCACCCCCGTCGAGGACTTCACCGAACCCGTGAACCCCCCGGCCGAGGCCGCCCACGCCCGCCGCACGATGATCGGCCGCAGTGCGGAGGAGGTCGACCACGCGCCCCCGCGGGGCCGTTACGCCCCCGTCCCCGCCCCCCAGACCGTGGCCGCCGGCGTGACCCTGCGCTGGGCGGCCCCGGCGGCGGCCGTGGTGCTGGCGTCGGCGATCGTGGTGACCCGGGTCCTGAGAAAGCGCCGTTGAGTACTGTCGTCCCGTGAGCCATGAAGACATCACGCTGACCGCGGGCGATGCGGAAGTGACCTTGCAGCCGTCAAACGGCGGACGGGTCGGGGGACTTCGGGTCGGAGGTGTCGAACTGCTGCGGCAGGGCGAGCGCTTCGGCTGTTTCCCGATGGTCCCCTGGTGCGGCCGCACCAGGGACGGCCGCTTCCGCGACGGCGCCACCCTCCACCAACTGCCGCTCAACTCCCCACCGCACGCCATCCACGGCACGGCCCGGGACGGCGCCTGGACCGTCGCCCGCAGCGGCACCGACGAGGCGGTGCTGACGTACGACCTCGTGGACCCCTGGCCCTGGCCCGGCCGTGTCACCCAGATCGCGGCGCTCACCCCGGACGCCCTGACGCTCACCATGTCCGTGGAGACGTACGACTCCTCCTTCCCGGCCCAGATCGGCTGGCACCCCTGGTTCAACCGCACCCTCGACGGCGGCGAGGGCGTGCGGCTCGACTTCACCCCCGCCTGGCAGGAGGAGCGCGGCGAGGACCACCTGCCCACCGGGAAGCGCATCGACCCGAAGCCGAGCCCCTGGGACGACTGCTTCGGCATGCCCGACGGCGTGGACGTCACCCTCGCCTGGCCCGGACAGCTGGAGCTGAAGGTCACCAGCCGCGAGGAATGGGTCGTGGTCTACGACGAGCAGGAGGCCGCCGTCTGCGTGGAGCCGCAGACCGGGCCGCCCAACGGCCTGAACACCCTGCCGCGCCTGGTCACGCCCCTGGAGCCGCTGGAGGCCTCGACGACCTGGACCTGGCGGCGCCTCTAAGCTGACAGGCATGACTGACGCGCGTGCCGCCCTGAAGCAGCAGATCCTCGACAAGGCCGTGGTGCACGGCAAGGTGACCCTGTCGTCCGGCCTGGAGGCCGACTACTACGTCGACCTGCGCCGCATCACGCTCGACGGCGAGGCGGCCCCGCTGGTCGGCCAGGTGCTCCTGGACCTGACCGCGGACCTGGAGTTCGACGCGGTCGGCGGCCTGACCATGGGCGCCGACCCGGTCGCCGGCGCCATGCTGCACGCGGCCGCCGCGCGCGGGCAGCGCCTGGACGCCTTCGTCGTCCGCAAGGCGGCCAAGGCGCACGGCATGCAGCGCCGGGTGGAGGGCCCCGACATCGCCGGCCGCCGGGTCCTGGTGGTCGAGGACACCTCCACCACCGGCGGCTCCCCGCTCACCGCGGTCGAGGCGGTCCGCGAGGCGGGCGCGGAGGTCGTCGCGGTCGCCACGATCGTCGACCGCGCGACCGGCGCCGCCGAGAAGATCGAGCAGGGCGCGGGGGTGCCGTACCGCTTCGCGTACGGCAAGGACGAGCTGGGTCTCGACTGAGTTATCCACAGGCTGAGACGGCTCGGGCGAAGCATCCGGGTGAGTCTGGAAAGATGGGGCCGACGATGACGTCGAACCCCCACACAAGGTCTAGGTCAGGGCCGTAAGTACGCAGTACGCCAACCCGCAGATACAAGGAGCGGACACATGCCGATCGCAACCCCCGAGGTCTACAACGAGATGCTCGACCGGGCGAAGGCAGGCAAGTTCGCCTACCCGGCCATCAACGTGACCTCGACCCAGACCCTGCACGCTGCGCTGCGCGGCTTCGCGGAGGCCGAGAGCGACGGCATCATCCAGATCTCGACCGGCGGTGCCGAGTTCCTGGGCGGCCAGTACAGCAAGGAGATGGTCACGGGTTCCGTGGCCCTCGCCGAGTTCGCGCACATCGTCGCCGAGAAGTACCCGGTCACCGTCGCGCTGCACACCGACCACTGCCCCAAGGACAAGCTCGACGGGTACGTACGCCCGCTGCTCGCCGTGTCCGAGGAGCGTGTGAAGGCCGGCGGCAACCCGCTGTTCCAGTCCCACATGTGGGACGGCTCGGCGGAGACCCTCGCCGACAACCTCTCCATCGCCCAGGAGCTCCTGGAGCGCGCCCGCGCCGCCAAGATCATCCTCGAGGTCGAGATCACCCCGACCGGTGGCGAGGAGGACGGCGTCTCGCACGAGATCAACGACTCGCTGTACACCACCGTCGACGACGCGATCCGTACGGCCGAGGCGCTGGGCCTGGGCGAGAAGGGCCGCTACCTGCTGGCCGCCTCGTTCGGCAACGTCCACGGTGTGTACAAGCCGGGCAACGTCGTCCTGCGCCCCGACCTGCTGAAGGAGCTGAACGACGGCGTGGCCGCCAAGTTCGGCAAGCCGGCCGGTGCCCAGCCCTTCGACTTCGTCTTCCACGGCGGCTCCGGCTCCACGGAGGAGGAGATCCGCACCGCGCTGGAGAACGGCGTCGTCAAGATGAACATCGACACCGACACCCAGTACGCCTTCACGCGCCCGGTCGCCGACCACATGTTCCGCAACTACGACGGCGTCCTGAAGGTCGACGGCGAGGTCGGCTCCAAGAAGACCTACGACCCGCGCACCTGGGGCAAGCTGGCCGAGGCGTCGATGGCCGCCCGGGTCGTCGAGGCCACGCAGAACCTGCGCTCGGCGGGCACCCGGATCAAGTAATCCCCCTGTTTGCGACGAGCCCGGTGCTACGGCACCGGGCTCGCTGTATATCTGGGTCATGCCCGACGTCCGGCTGGCCTCGCCGCAAGGCAAGTGGATCCTGCTCACCACCGTCCTCGGCTCCAGCATGGCGCTGCTGGACTCGACCGTCGTCAACGTCGCCCTGCCGCGCATCGGCCGCGACCTGGACGCCGACCTCGCCGCCCTCCAGTGGACGGTCAACGCGTACCTGCTCACCCTGGCCGGGCTGATCCTGCTCGGCGGGTCCCTCGGGGACCGGTACGGCCGCCGCAAGGTCTTCGTGGTGGGGGTCGTGTGGTTCGCGGCCGCCTCACTGCTGTGCGGCCTCGCCCCGAACGCCGGTGTCCTCGTCGCCGCCCGTGCCCTGCAAGGCGTGGGCGGCGCGCTGCTCACGCCGGGCTCGCTGGCGCTGATCCAGGCCTCCTTCCATCCCGACGACCGGGGCCGGGCGGTCGGCCTGTGGTCCGGGTTCGGCGGGATCGGGGCGGCCGTGGGGCCCTTCGTGGGCGGCTGGCTGGTGGACGGGCCGGGCTGGCGGTGGGTGTTCCTGCTCAACGTCCCGCTGGCCCTGGTGTGCGCGCCGATCGCGCTGCGGCATGTCCCCGAGTCGGGGGACGGCCGTACGCATACCCGCTTCGACGTGCTCGGCGCGGTCCTCGGCGCGCTGGCGCTCGCGCTGGTGACGTACGCGCTGATCGAGGCCCGTTCCGGCTCCCTGGTGGTCGCTGTCTCGGCGGTCGCGGGGGTGGCCGCGGGGGTGGCCTTCGTGTCCGTCGAGAAGCGGCGGCCCGACCCGATGATGCCGCTCGGGATCTTCGCGTCCCGGCAGTTCACCGCGGTCAACCTGGTCACGCTGTGCGTGTACGCGGCCTTCGGCGGGTTCTTCTTCCTGGCCGCCCTCCAGCTTCAGGTGGTGGTCGGCTGGTCGGCCCTCCAGGCGGGTACGGCCCTGCTGCCGACGACCGCGCTGATGCTGCTGTTCTCCGCGCGCTCCGGCGCCCTCGCCGACCGCATCGGGCCGCGCGTCCCGCTCACGGTCGGCCCTCTGCTGTGCGCGGCGGGGATGCTGCTGATGCTGCGGGTCGGCCCGGACGCGTCGTACCTCGTGGACGTCGTCCCGGCCCTCCTGGTCCTCGGCACCGGCATGGTCCTGCTGGTCGCCCCGCTGACGGCGACCGTGCTGGGGTCGGTGGACGCCTCGCGGGCCGGTCTCGCGAGCGGGATCAACAACGCGGCGGCGCGGGCGGCGGGTCTGATCGCGGTGGCGGCGTTGCCGCTGGTCGCGGGGATGGGGGAGGAGGCGTACCGGTCGGCTTCGGCCTTCGATGCCGCGTTCGGGCGGGCGATGGTGGTGTGTGCGGGGGTGTTGGTGGTGGGTTCGGCGGTGGCTTTCACGACGGTACGGTCGCTGCCGCCGGGGTGCCGGAAGCCGGAGTGCCGGACGCACGGGGCGGTGTTGGCACCGCCGCTGGAGGGGGAGCGGGTGCGGAAGCGGCTGTCGTAGAGCGTCCGCGGGCCGGTGGGGCTCTCGCGCAGTTCCCCGCGCCCCTGAGGGGGTGCAGTCAGCGCCTGCCCGACTGTGCCCACTGTTTTCAGGGGCGCGGGGAACTGCGCGACCAGCCACAACGAACCCGCGGACAACGGCGGATCCCGAGGCGAGGGAGACTGGACCCATGTCGATTCACGAGAACCTCCTCGGGGGCCCGCCCCCGACCCACCTCCCCGACGACCCCGAGCCCCGTGAACTGCTCGCCCAGGGGACCGCGCCCGCGGATGTCGCCGCGAAGTACCCCACCTCCTCCCTCGCCTGGGCCCAGCTCGCCGACGAGGCGTTCGAGCGGGGCAGCGTCGTGGAGTCGTACGCCTATGCCCGTACGGGCTACCACCGCGGCTTGGACTCGCTGCGCCGCAACGGCTGGAAGGGCCACGGCCCGGTCCCCTGGGAGCACGAGCCGAACCGCGGCTTCCTGCGCGCCCTGCACGCCCTGGCCCGCGCCGCGGGAGCCATCGGCGAGCAGGAGGAGTACGAGCGCTGCTCCCAGTTCCTCAAGGACTCCTCGCCGACGGCGGCCCAGACGCTGGGCTGATCCGCCGTACGTTCTCCGGGCCCGCCTGTTGATCAGGCGGGCCTTGCCTTTGTGCGCGATCAGGCGGGCCTTGCCTTTTGCGTGGACGATGGAAGAGGATGCCCGGCGGGGACCGGGGCCCCGTGTCGGTAACGGCAGGGCGGACCGCTACCCGGAGTAACAACAGGAGACAGCGATGTCGTCCCATGAGGCTCAGGAATCGCAGGAGCCCGAGACCCCGCATCTCGACTTCCAAGGCACGACGCCGTACGAGGACTACGTCAAGGCGGACGTGCTCACCCACCTCCAGCACACCCTCTCCGACGATCCCGGAGAGATGGTCTTCCTGGTCACGACCCAGGTCATGGAGCTGTGGTTCACCGTCATCGTGCACGAGTGGGAGACCGCGGCGGGCGCGCTGCGCTCCGACGACGTGCCCACGGCCGTCGCCGCGCTGAAGCGGTCCGTCCGTGAACTGGAGGCGCTGAACGCCTCCTGGAAGCCGCTCGGCCAGCTGACCCCCGCGCAGTTCAACTCCTACCGTTCGGCCCTCGGTGAGGGCTCCGGCTTCCAGTCGGCGATGTACCGGCGCATGGAGTTCCTGCTCGGCGACAAGTCCGCCTCCATGCTCGTCCCGCACCGGGGCGCGCCCCGCGTCCACGCCGAGCTGGAGAAGGCCCTGCACGAGCCGAGCCTGTACGACGAGGTGCTGCGGCTCCTCGCGCGACGCGGGCACGCCATCCCGGCCGCCGTACTGGAGCGTGACGTCTCGCTCCGGTACGAGCCGTCGGAGGAGGTCGAGGCCGCCTGGACGGCCCTCTACTCCGGCCCGGAGGACGCCGAACTGGCCCGCCTCGGCGAGGCGTTGACCGATGTCGCCGAGCTGGTGTGGCGCTGGCGCAACGACCATCTCGTCGCCACCCGCCGCGCGATGGGCTCCAAGGCCGGCACGGGCGGCTCCGCCGGGGTGGCCTGGCTGGAGAAGCGCGCACGGAAGAACGTGTTCCCGGAGCTGTGGACGGCGCGGTCCCATGTCTGAACTCGCCCTGCGCGCAGAGAAGTTGGATGCCTCCGACGAACTGGCGGGCCTGTGCGCGCAGTTCGTCCTGGACGACGTGGTGTACCTGGACGGCAACTCGCTGGGCGCGCTCCCGGCCGCCGTCCCGGGCCGCGTCGAGGACGTCGTACGCCGTCAGTGGGGGTCCTTGCGGATCCGGTCCTGGGAAGAGAGCGGCTGGTGGACGGCGCCCGAGCGGATCGGCGACCTCGTCGCTCCGCTGGTGGGGGCGGCGGCCGGGCAGATCGTGGTCGGCGACTCGACAAGTGTCAACGTGTTCAAGGCACTTGTGGGGGCCGTACGCCTCTCGGACGGGCCGGCCGCGGGGCGTGACGAGGTGGTCGTGGACGCGACCACCTTCCCCACGGACGGGTACATCGCCGAGTCCGCGGCCCGGATGACCGGCTGCACGCTGCGTGCGGTGACCCCGGCGGAGGTGCCGGGCGCGCTGAGCGACCGTACGGCCGCCGTCCTGCTCAACCACGTCGACTACCGCAGCGGCCGCCTGCACGACCTGCCCGGGCTCACGGCCGCCGTGCACGCGGCGGGCGCGATCGCGGTGTGGGACCTGTGCCACAGCGCGGGCGCCCTGCCGGTCGGGCTCGACGCGCACGGGGTCGACCTCGCGGTCGGCTGCACCTACAAGTACCTGAACGGCGGCCCCGGTTCACCGGCGTACCTCTATGTGCGCCGCGAGCACCAGGACCGCTTCGACTCCCCGCTGCCCGGATGGAACTCCCATGTGGAGCCCTTCGGGATGCGGCCGTCCTACGAACCGGCGCCGGGCGCGCTGCGGGGCCGCGTGGGCACGCCCGACATCCTCTCCATGCTCGCCCTGGAGGCGGCCCTGGAGGTCTGGGACGGGGTCTCGATCGAGGCGGTGCGCGCCAAGTCCCTCGCGCTGACGGACTTCTTCCTGGAGTGCGTCTCGTCGTACGTCGGCGAGGGGCGCGTCGAGTGCGTGACACCCCTGGCCCACGCCGAGCGGGGCAGCCAGGTCGCGCTGCGCTGCGACGACGCCGACGCGGTGATGAAACGGCTCGTGGAGCGGGGTGTGGTGGGCGACTTCCGGCACCCTGACGTGCTGCGGTTCGGCTTCACGCCGCTGTACGTGGGGTTCGCGGACGTCGAGCGGGCGGCGGGGGTGTTGGCGGAGACGCTCGGGAGCGGGGAGCGCGGGGAGAGCGGGGCTTCTGTGGGGCTGGGATGACGGCACCGCAGAACCGTTAAATCCTCACCCAGCGTGACATCCCCATGTCCGCGCACGTCACCGGCCTGATACCGTCCCGGCCAACGGCCGAATTTCCTTCCGGGATGCTTCACGGTCCGTCAAAACCGTTTCGTCGCTGAGAGGTTGGAGCATGCCGGACGACGCCGTAGGTCGTGCCACCGCGGAAGCCCGTGCCGCGGCCGAGGAGGAGTCGGCCTTCTCGCACCCGGCAGTCGACCCCGACGTCAGCCTGGCGTACGGGGACGACCCCGACCAGGTGATCGACTTCTACGCCCCGCGTGAGGCCGTGGCGCCGGGGGGCGGTCTGGTGCCCCTGGTCGTCGTCCTGCACGGCGGGGCGTGGCGGGCGCGCTACGACCGGCAACATGTGACCCCGTTCGCGGACTTCCTGGCCAGGCGCGGGTTCGCGGTGGCCAATGTGGAGTATCGGCGGGGTGCGGGCCTGTCCGGGGCTGACGGTCTTGGGGCCGGGGCCGGGGCCGGGGTTGAGGGTGCTGGTGCCGGTGATGTCGCCGGTGTCGGGCCGGTCGCCGGGCGGTGGCCGGAGACCTTCGACGACGTGGCCGCCGCGCTGGACGCGCTTCCGGCGCTCGTACGGGAGGCGCTCCCGCAGGCCGACCCGCGCCGCATGGTGGTCACCGGGCACTCCGCGGGCGGCCACCTCGCGCTGTGGGCCGCGGCGCGACACCTGCTGCCGGCCGACGCCGCCTGGCGCACCGACCGCCCGGCCCCGCTGCGCGGGGTCGTCGCCCTCGCCCCGATCGCCGACTTCACGGTCGCCGACAAGCTGGACGTGTGCGGCGGGGCGTGCCGTCAACTCCTGGGCGGGGACGAGGGGTTCGCCGAGCGGGTGCCGTACGCCGACCCCGCGCTCCTGCTGCCCACCGGTATCGCGACGACCCTCGTCCAGGGGCGGGCCGACACGGTCGTGCCGCAGGCGGTCGCCGAGGCGTACGCCGACGCGGCGGCCAAGGCGGGCGAGGTGGTGGGCCTGACGCTGCTGGAGGAGGTCGGCCACTTCCCCCTGATCGACCCGGCGGCGGACGCGTGCGCGGTGGTGGCGGAGGAGATCGCACAGCTGGCGTGGTGACAGTGAGCGCGGCGAGCTGCTGCGCGGGCTTGCCGGAGGGGGCTTCGCCGTACCCCGGGCCGCGTCGGCCCCCTCCCGGTGATACCCGTAATACCTGAGAGCTACGGCTCGGAAGAGCTCCCTGGCGTGACGCGGACGACGCCTCGCGATCCGTAACTTCCCATCCATACAAGCCCGATGGCCGGGCGGAGGGGGAGACGACCATGGGGCGGATCCTGCGCAGGGTGCGTAGCGGGTACGGGGAGTCGCGTGACGGGGGCGGCAACCGGAGCACCGGCGATGACGGGGCCGGCAGCGATGTGAGGACCGGCGGTCACGGGGTCGGCAGCAGCGAGGGGACCGGCGTTCACGAGACCGGCGGTTATGAGGGGCCCGGCACCGTCGCGGCCCGCCGCACGCACAGCTGGCGGCGAGCCCTCCTGGCCACCCTCATCGTCACCGCCGTGGTCGCGCCGCTCTCCGCCGCCGCCCGCCCGGAGATCCCCGCCCCACCCCCGGCCGCGCTCCCGAAGCTCACCGCGGCCACCCTGGACAGCGCCTACACCGCCAACCGCGCCAACGCCGAGGCGGCCGCCCGCATGGCCGCGGCCCACGGCGACACCCACCGCGCCGAGGCGGATCGGGAGCTCGCCGACCCCGCCCGTCACCTCCTCGGCTTCGACGGCCGGGGCGCCGGAAAGGCGACGGAGGTCTTCGGCGACCTCGCCCACGCCGACCATGTGGCGGTCCTGGTCCCCGGCTCCGACACCTCCCTGGACACCTACCCCCGCTTCCGGGCCACCGCCGAAGCCCTCCACCGGCAACTGAACGGCACCGCTCCCCGGGGCACCCGCACCGCGGTCGTCGCCTGGCTCGGCTACCGCACCCCGAACACGGTCAGCACCACGGTCCTGACCACGGACAGAGCGGATGAAGCGGCCCCCGGGCTGAGGGAGTTCATACGCCGACTCCACGGCATCGTCCGTCCGAGGGCCACCGTCTCCCTCGTCTGCCACTCCTACGGCTCCGTCGTCTGCGCCAGAGCCGCCGCCCACCTGGACATCGACGAGCTGGCCCTCCTCGGCAGCCCCGGCACCGGCTTGGACACCGCGTCCGGCCTGCACACCCGCGCACGGATCTGGGCGGGCCGGGGCAAGGACGACTGGGTCGGCGAAGTCCCCCATGTGAGGACCGACCTCTTCGGCGTCACCGTCGGCTTCGGCACCGACCCGGTCTCCCCGGCCTTCGGCGCGCGTGTCTTCGCCGCGGGCGAGGGCGGTCACAGCGACTACTTCACCCCGGGTTCGGTCTCCCTGACCAACCTCGCCCGGATCGTTCTCGGCGACACCGCGGAGGTGACCCGTGCCTGACCACCGCACCCACCACCCCCGGGGCGCCGCACGCGACGCCATACACCGGGCCGCACACTCCATACCCCAGGCCGCACACGGCATACGACAGGCCGCCGAGCGGATCGACGCGGTGACACCTCCCGAGCGGGACCGTGCCGTGGACGCCCTGCGCGCCTTCGCGATCCTCGGTGTGGTCCTCGGGCACTGGCTGGTGACGGCCCTGGTCTCCGACGGCGGCACCCTGCACACCGCGAGCCCGTTGCAGCGCATGCCCTGGCTGGCCCCGATCTCCTGGGTCTTCCAGACGCTGGCCGTGTTCTTCCTGGTCGGCGGCCATGTGGCGACCCGCGGCTACACCTCGGCACGCGCCCGCGGGACGACGTACCCGCAATGGCTGAAGAGCCGCCTGGCGCGGCTGTTCAAGCCGGTCGCCGCCGTCCTCGCGCTGTGGGCGGTGGCGGCGACGGCCCTGCTGCTGACGGGCGCCCCGTTCGGGACGGTCCGCACCCTGGTCAAGCTCGCCCTGTCCCCGATGTGGTTCCTCCTGGTCTTCGGCGTCCTCACGGCGGCGACCCCGCTGCTGCGGCGGCTCCACCCGCTGTGGCCCCTGGCCGTCGTCGTCCATGTGGACCTGGTGCGCTTCGGTTTCGGCGGCCCGGACTGGCTCGGCTGGGTCAATCTGGCGGCCGGCTGGCTCGTGCCCTACACCCTGGGCGCGGCCTGGACGCGGGGTGAGCTGGAGGGGCGGCGCGCGGGGTGGCTCCTGCTCGGCGGCGGTGCCGTGGTGACCGCGGTGCTGGTCGGGTGGGCCGGGTATCCGGCGTCGATGGTCGGGGTGCCGGGGGCTCAGGTCTCCAACCTGAACCCGCCGACGCTGGCCGCCGTCACCTTCGGCCTGGCCCAGTGCGGTGGCGCCCTGCTGCTGCGCGACCGACTGCGCCGCGGTATGCGCCGCCCGTCGGCCTGGGCGGCGGTGGCGCTGGTCAACCTCTCCGCGATGACGATCTTCCTCTGGCACCAGACCGCGCTGATGGCCACCACGGCCACCGGTCTCGCCGCGGGCCGGCTCCCCGGTCTGCACACCGTTCCCGACGGCCTGGGCTGGGTGGCGGCCCGGCTGGCCTGGCTGCCGGTCTTCGCCCTTGTCCTCGCGGTCTGCCGGGCGGCCTTCCGCTCGCTCGAGCAGGGGCCGCGCAGAGCCGGGGGGCGGCCGTCACGAGTGATCCAAGTCCACCGTCGTGCGACACCGGCAGCAGCGAAGGAGGTGCGTCGTGCCTAGGGTGGGCGGCGTGACGGAAACGGGGATCCGGCGGGTGGTCGTGGGCACACTGCTGCGCTGGTGGCGGGTCCTGCGCGACGACCTGTGCACGATGCGGCCCGATCCGCTGCCGCCGTCCGTCTGGCTGCGCTGGCTCCCGCACGGCCTGCTGTGCCTGGTCGCCTTCGGAGTGACGTTCGGCGGCCTGGCGGAGCTGCAGGACAGCGGCGGGGTGGGAGGCAGCATCGCCTTCGCGATCAGTCTCGCGGAGGGTTCGGCCGTCGTGCTCGCGTTGTGGCGGCCCGTCCCGGCGTGGTGGCTGTCGACCGCGGCCATGGTGGTCTGCGCTCTCGAAGTGCGCCGGCAACTGCTGGCCGGTGGCGCGCACGGCTTCACCTGGCCGTGGAGCGTCGGCGGACTCATCGCGCACCTGGCCGTACTGCTGCTGCTCGCCCTGCGGGTGCCCGCCCGGGTGGCCGTCGAGGCGCTGGCGTTGACACTGCTGCTCACCTATCTCATCGAGGGCGTGCTGGGCGCGGCCGACTTCCAGCCCACCGGGGTGCTCGCGGCGATCCTGTTCACCGTGGTGGTGGTGCTCGGCGCGGCCCTGCGGGGCCGTCGTGAGGCGAGCAGGGCACTGGTCGAGCAGACCACGCTCACCACGGAGGAGCGGGCCCGGCGCACCCTGCTGGAGGAGCGCAGCCGTATCGCCCGTGAACTGCACGACGTGGTCGCCCACCACATGTCCGTCATCTCCATCCAGGCGCAGGTCGCCCCGCACCTCGTCGAGAACCCGTCCGAGGAGCTCCGGGAGAACCTCGCCGGCATCCGGCAGAACGCGCTGGAGGCGCTGACCGAGCTCCGCCGGGTCCTGGGCGTGCTGCGGGCCGAGCACCCCGAGGCGCCGGGGCGGCCCGCCGACCCCGCCACCGGCACCGCGCCGCACGCCCCGCAGCCCACCCTGGAGCGGATCGAGGCGCTCGTGGAGAACACCCGGGCGGCGGGGCTGACGGTGGCGCTCCGGTGCAGTGGCGAGCGGTGGTCGTTGCCGTCGGGCGTGGAGCTGTCGGCGTACCGCATAGTGCAGGAGGCGCTCAGCAACGTCCTGCGGCACGCGCCGGGCGCACAGGCCCACGTCCACATCGAGTACCTGCCGATCGGCGTGGTCGTGGAGGTCGCCAACACCCGCCCGACGAGACATGCCGCGCCCTCCGAGGGCGCCGGACACGGGCTGCTCGGCATGCGGGAGCGGGCGGCGATGCTCAGCGGCGTCCTGCTGGCGGGCCCCCAGCAGGAGGGCGGTTACAAGGTGTACGCCTACCTCCCGGCGTCCCCGGCCGACAAGGACGCGCTCCCCGAGTCGCCGACCGCCACCGGCAGGACTCCCCTGGCCACGACTCCCACCGACCCGCCCTCCACCCCCTACCCGGCCGACGACCCGAAGGACGACACCGCATGACGAGCGGCATGAGCGGCACGAGTGGCACGAGCGCCATGAACGGCGCGAGCGGCAGCATCCGCGTACTGATCGCCGACGACCAGCAGATGGTCCGGCAGGGCTTCGGCGTGCTGCTGGGCGCCCAGCCCGGCATCGAGGTGATCGGGCAGGCGGTCGACGGCCTGGACGCCGTCGCCAAGGTCGCCGAACTCGTCCCGGACGTCGTCCTGATGGACATCCGCATGCCGGAGCTGGGCGGTATCGAGGCCACCCGCATCATCACCGGTGAGCGCCCGGAGATCAGGGTCCTGGTGCTGACCACCTTCGATCTCGACGAGTACGTCTACGAGGCGCTGCGGGCCGGTGCCTCCGGGTTCCTGCTGAAGGACGCCTCGGCTGAGCAACTGGCCGAGGCCGTGCGGGTGGTGGCGGCCGGGGACGCGCTTCTCGCGCCCGGTATCACCCGGCGCCTGATCGCCGAGTTCTCCCGTCTCGACGACCGGCCCCGCGCTCCGCTCAAGAGCCGGGTCGGCGAGCTGACCGAGCGGGAGACGGAGGTCCTCGCCCTGATCGCGCAGGGCCTGTCGAACGCGGAGATCGCCGGGCGGCTCGTGGTGGCCGAGCAGACGGTGAAGACCCATGTGGGCCGCATCCTGGTGAAGCTGGGCCTCAGGGACCGTACGCAGGCGGCGGTGTTCGCCTACGAGTCGGGGCTGGTGAGACCGTCGGGCTACTGACGGGTGGACGGCCGGCCCCTCCCGGACCCGAAGTACCGGACCCGTAGTACCTGAGAGGGACGCCGGAGGACCCCTCTCACTGGTGACGACGAGGACCACCGGCCCCGCCTACCGTTTCGACTGTGACCCATACGACCGAGACGCACACGACACTCCCGCAGGGCGGCAGCGGCGGACAGGACGCGTACAAGTCGCGCAGCCCGGAGTTCCGCGCCGCCGTGGACGCCCTGCGCGGCCTGCGGCACGACCTGATCACCGACGCGTTCGCCTACCGACCGCTGCCGCCGACGCCCCTCGACAAGGGGCTCTCCCGCGTGCTCTCCGGCCGGCTGCGGGAGTACGCCGTCTGGACGCCCCACGCGCTGATCACCGCGGCAGGCCTGTTCGCGATGGTCATCGGGGCGGACAACAGCGGCCGCGGCGCGACCACCAACCTGTTCGTCGGTCTGTCCGCCCTGGCCCCGATCCTGTTGACCATGGTCCGGCCCGTCATGGCCTTCTGGCTGTCGCTGGCCGCGACCGCGATCATCTATCCGGTGGCTTTCGTCAACTCCTGGCAGCAGGGCTGGCCCTGGCTGCCAGGGGGGTTCGCCTGCCACCTCGTCGTGCTCACCGTGGTCGCGGTGCGCACCAGGCCGCGTACGGCGGCCTGGATGTGGCTGCTGACGGGGGCCTACGGCCTGATATGGCAGGGCGCCCTCGGCGGCAGTCACTACTACCGCTCCAACACCGTGGAGATGCTGTTCGTCTCCGCCCTGGCCCTGCTCGCCGTGAGCGTCTGGCACATCCGCCGGGACGCCCAGCAGACGGTGACCGCCCAGCAGACGGTGACCGCCCACGAGCGCTCCCGCCGCACCCTGCTGGAGGAGCGCACGACCATCGCCCGTGAGCTGCACGACGTGGTGGCCCATCACATGTCGGTCGTCGCCATCCAGGCCGAGGCCGCCCCCTACCGGGTGGAGAACCCGCCCCCGGAGCTGGAGAAGGCCTTCGCGACCATCCGGGAGAACGCGGTGGCGGCCCTGACCGAGCTGCGCAGGGTCCTCGGGGTGGTCCGCGCCGAGGACTACGAGGCGCCGGACGCCCCGCAGCCCACCCTCGCCGACCTCGACGGGCTGATAGCCAATGTGCGGGAGGCGGGCCTGAGCGTCGACAAGGTGGTCACCGGCGCGGTGCGTGAACTCCCGCAGGGTGTCGAGCTGTCGGCGTACCGGATCGTCCAGGAGGCCCTGAGTAACACCCTGCGGCACGCCCCCGGGGCGAGCGCGCGGGTCGAGATCGGATATGTGCTGGGCGGCCTGGGCCTGCGGGTGGTCAACGGTCCGCTGCCCCATCCGGCGCTGGTGAAGCCCTCGCCGGGGGCGGGACACGGCATCACCGGTATGCGGGAGCGGGTCTCCATGCTGAACGGCGAGATGACGGCGGAGGCCACGGACGAGGGAGGGTACGAGGTGACGGTGTTCCTGCCGGTGCCGCTCAGTGGCGAGGGAGCGGCATGACGATCAGGGTCCTGGTCGCGGACGACCAGATGATGGTCCGCGAGGGCTTCTCGGTGCTGCTGAACGCGATGCCGGACATCGAGGTCGTCGGTGAGGCGGTCAACGGCCGGGAGGCGGTGGACCGGGTCCGGGAGCTGGCGCCCGACGTGGTCCTGATGGACATACGGATGCCGGAGCTGAACGGCATCGAGGCGACCCGGGAGATCGTCGCGGCGAACGGTACGTCGAAGGTGCTGGTCCTGACGACCTTCGACCTCGACGAGTACGTCTACCAGGCGCTGCGCGCGGGCGCCTCGGGCTTCCTCCTCAAGGACGCCTCGGCCCGCCAACTCGCGGACGGGGTAAGGGTGGTGGCCTCCGGCGAGGCTCTCCTCGCCCCCTCGGTCACCAGGCGCCTGATCACGGAGTTCTCCAAGCTGTCCGAGTCCCCGCGGGTCCTCGCGTCGGCCCACACGGCCTACGGTGACCTGACCGATCGTGAGACGGAGGTACTGGTCCTCATCGCACAGGGCCTGTCGAACCTGGAGATCGCCGGGCGCCTGGTGGTGGCCGAGTCGACGATCAAGACCCATGTGAGCCGGATCCTGGTGAAACTGGGCCTCAGGGACCGCACCCAGGCAGCGGTGTTCGCCTACGAGGCACGACTGGTGACCCCGGGCTGACGAGCCCGGCCGCCTCCGCCGGTTCAAAGTCCGGCGCCACCACCGGCGAAGCGTACGGGTGACACGAGCGCGATGCGGACCCTGCCGGGCGGGTGGTCATGGCGTCGGCTCCCTTTCTCCGCCACCGGCTGCGGCTTGTGCACCGCGGTCGTCGCGGCCGGCTCACGCGGCGGCCAGTTCGCACCACACGTACTTGCCGCGGTTGCCGTTCCTGGACAGTGGCTGCCAGCCCCACAGGTCGGCACAGGCGCTGACCAGGGCGAGGCCGCGGCCGGTCTCGGCGTCGCTGAGGTGATCCAACGGTGTCGGCGGCTCGGGCGGCGCGGGGTCCGCGTCCCATGCGCCGAGGCGCAGCGTTCCGGGCGGCGACCAGCGCACTCGCAGGGCCGCGGGACCCTTGGTGTGCAGTACGGCGTTGGAGATCAGTTCGGTGGCGAGCAGCTCCGCGGTGTCGACCAGGGTGATCAGGCCGTGCATCGTCAGGATGAGGCGCAGGGTTCGGCGGCTGACGGTGACGGCGCGGGGGTCGTTCGGGATGTGGAGCACGTACTCCCAGGGTTCGGGCATGCGGCAACTCCGTTCGGCTGGTGGGGGGTTGCGGTCGGCGGGCGGTGGCAGTGCCGCGCCGTCATGGCAGGACGGGGCGGTGCGCTTCCGGTACCCCGGGGTTCCGCAGCGTGTGCGTCGCGTCACTGACAGTACTTCCTAAAGTTAGGGAGCTGCAAGCTGTTGTCGTATTCTGGAACTCGAACGAGCTATGCCTACAGGGCAGTTGGGAGGTGCCGTGCCGCCGAAAAGGCATCTCACCGCTCGCAGGGTGCGGCTGGCTTCTGAGCTGCGCAAACTGCGGGAGGCCACGGGTTTGAAGGCCCGTGAGGCTGCGGAGTTGCTCGGGGCGGACTCGGTTCAGATGAGTCAGATCGAGTCAGGCGTCGCAGGGGTCAGCGCGGAGCGAGTTCGCCGCCTGGCGGCTCACTACGGCTGCGCTGACGAGGGGTTCGTCGACGCCCTGGTCGCGATGGCGGTCGACCGCACACGAGGGTGGTGGGAGGAGTACCGAGGAGTGCTGCCTCCTGTGTTCCTGGACACCGCTGAGGTCGAGTACCACGCGACATTCATTCGCGAGGTCGTGATCACGCACGTACCGGGGCTGTTGCAGACCGCCGACTACGCGCGTGCCGTGTTCGGCTACATGCGCCCCGAGCTGCCCGAGAGTGAGGTGGCGACTCGTGTGGAGCATCGGATGCGGCGGCGTGCCGTCATCGAAGGGGACGCCCCGGCCCCGTACGAAACCATCGTCCACGAGTTCGCTCTGCGGGTCCGCGTGGCTGATCGCCGGGCTTCGCTGGCTCAACTCCGGTTCATCCTGGCGAAGATCGATGCCGGGCACGCCTCGGTACGGGTCATCCCCATCGATCAGGACGGTTTCGGGGGTACCGGTGCCTCGATGATGTACCTGGGAGGGCCCGTGCCCAAGCTGGACACAGGCCTGCGTGACGCGCCGACCGGCACCGCGTTCATCGACGCTCAACCCCAGTTGGAGCATCTGCGCACACTGCTCCGTAGGGTGGAGAAGGCCTCACTGGATCCGGTGGCGTCGCGGGACTTCGTCCACCGGCTGACCAAGGAACTCTGATGAACTGGCGTAAGTCCTCCTACTCCGACGGCGGCGATGGCAACACCTGCGTCGAGATCGCGGACGTACACCCCCGAATAGCCGTCCGTGACTCCAAGGCCCCCGCCCGTGCCACCCTCACCTTCCCCGCCCCCGCCTTCACGGCGCTCGTTGATCACCTGAAGGAAGGCCCTGGTCAGAAGGCCGCGTCAGCGGTTAGCGTCCCCGTATGACCGCCTTCGATCCCTGGGACCCGGCGTTTCTCGCCGACCCGTACCCCGCGTACGCCGAGCTGCGTGCCAAGGGCCGTGTGCAGTACTTCGAGCCGACGGACCAGTGGCTCGTCCCGCACCACGCGGCCGTGTCCGCGCTGCTCAGGGACCGCAGGCTCGGGCGGACCTACCAGCACCGGTTCACGCACGAGGACTTCGGGCGGACCGCGCCCCCCGCCGAGCACGAGCCGTTCCACACGCTCAACGACCACGGGATGCTCGATCTGGAGCCGCCGGACCACACCAGGATCCGGCGCCTGGTGTCGAAGGCGTTCACACCGCGCACGGTCGAGCAGCTCAAGCCGTATGTGACCGGCCTGGCCGGTGAGCTGGTGGACCGGCTCGTCGCGGCCGGCGGCGGTGACCTGCTCACCGATGTCGCCGAGCCGCTGCCCGTCGCCGTGATCGCCGAGATGCTCGGGATCCCCGAGGAGGACCGGGCGCCGCTGCGGCCCTGGTCGGCGGACATCTGCGGGATGTACGAGCTGAACCCGTCCGAGGACGTGGCGGAGCGGGCGGTGCGGGCGTCGGTCGAGTTCTCCGAGTACCTGCGCGAGCTCATCGCCGAGCGGCGCAAGCAGCCGGGTGAGGATCTGATCTCCGGGCTCATCGCCGCGCACGACGAGGGCGACCGGCTCACCGAGCAGGAGATGATCTCCACGGCCGTACTGCTGCTCAACGCCGGTCACGAAGCCACCGTGAACTCCACGGTCAACGGCTGGTACGCCCTCTTCCGTAACCCGGAACAGCTCGCCGCACTGCGCGCCGACCACTCCCTCGTCCCGAGGGCCGTCGAAGAGCTCATGCGCTACGACACCCCCCTCCAGCTCTTCGAACGCTGGGTCCTGGACGACACCGAGATCGACGGCACGACCATTCCGCGCGGCGCCGAGATCGCCCTCCTCTTCGGCTCCGCCAACCACGACCCCGGGGTGTTCCGCGACCCCGAGCGCCTCGACCTCACCCGCGCCGACAACCCGCACATCTCCTTCAGCGCCGGCATCCACTACTGCATCGGCGCCCCCCTGGCCCGTATCGAACTGGCCGCCTCCATGACGGCCCTCCTGGAGAAGGCCCCCACGCTCGCCCTGGCGGCGGAACCGGAACGGAAGCCGAACTTCGTGATCCGGGGGCTGGAGGGGTTGCGCGTCGACGTCCTGCCGTAGGTATGTGCGGGGACGCAACGGCCGTTACTCAGGCTCCAGTTGAGTACGTGTGCTCATACCCGGTGCTCGCCGCGCGGCCAGTATGGAACCACGGCGCCACCGAGAGCGCCGATGGGTCCAACTGAGCCTGTCAGGGGAGAAGTTCTCATGTCGCGTCGTATCGCTGTGTCCGTTGCCGCCGGTGTCGTCGTCCTCGGTGGTGCCGGTGGCTTCGCCCTCGCCTACGCCGGCGACCAGTCGCCGGCGCCGGCCCACAGCACGGCCCGCTACACCGCTCCCACCGCCGACCGTGACGGCTCGCTGACCTTCACCACCGAGGTCACGGCGTCCTCCGACGTCAAGAGCGTGAAGGTGCTGGCCTGGCCGGCGAACTCGTCCTTCGCGAAGAAGGGGCTGACGGCCAAGGACATGGCCGCCGTCGAGTCGGCCGTCTGCAAGCCCTCCGGCGGGGACAGCCAGCGGTGCACCTACAAGGTCCCCGTCACCCGCGCCGACGCCGAGGGCTCCCCGCGGGGTCAGTGGCACGTGGCCGTCCTGGTCACCGCCGAGGACGGCGACACGACCCTCGACACCAAGGCGGCCGACTTCACGGTCGCCTGACCCCGCCCGGTCAGTCCGGCCGGGGCCGCCCCCGGCCCGTCAGCCGCACCAGCAGCGTGAGGGCCAGGAGGGGCAGCAACGCTCCTCCCAGCACCACGAACGGCAGCTCCGTGAGCAGGACCGTCCAGTCCATGCCCTCGTTCTCGAACCCCCCGCCCAGGTGGCGCCGGGTGCGGGGCAGGGACAGCCACAGCGAGGGTGCCCCGATCGCACCCGCCGCGGCGAGCGCGCAGCCCCCGCACGTCACTCCGTCCGCTCTCCGCTTCACGGGGACGAAGACGCGCCTGCCCGGCCCCTGGTTCAGGTCGTCAGGTCCCGGCGGCGCAGGCCCGCGAGACCTCCCGCCACCAAGGCGGCCGCCAGCGCGAGCAGGATCAGTACCGGCCCCCACTCCATCGCCCCGCCCGGCAGCTTCGGCAGGTGGCCGAAGGGGGAGAGGTCGAGCACCGCGCGCGGGGCGTCCAGCGCCGGGCCGACCCAGCCGATCAGCAGCACCGCACCGGCGACTCCCCAGGCAAGGGGCGCGAGACGGGGGGCCAGGCCGTACAGCAGGACCGTGAGGCCGCCGATCACCCACACCCCCGCCACCTGCACCAGGCACGCGCCCAGGATGGGGCCGGCCTGCTTGCCGTAGCCCACGGCGAAGCCGAGACCCGCGAGCAGCATGATGAGCACCGAGCCACCGAAGGCGATCACCAGGTGGCCGGTGGCCCAGCGCAGCCGGCCCACCGCGTTCGCCAGCACCGGTTCCGCCCGCCCCGAGGTCTCCTCGCCGTGCAGTCGCAGGACGGCGGCGACGACGAACAGCGCGGCGAGAAGTCCCAGCATCCCGGTCATCGAGGCGAGGAACGCGTCCGTGATCCCGGACCGTCCGCCCATCCGCTCGAAGATCTCGCGGGCCTGTTCGTTGTCGCCGACCAGGTCGGCCACGCCGTCCGTCAGACCGCCGTAGACCACCCCGGCCAGGAAGAAGCCGGTCGACCAGCCGAGCACACCGCCCCGCTGGAGCCGCCAGGCCAGTGCGCTCGCCGTGCCCAGCCGGCCGGAGGCAGGTCCCGGGCGCGTCGGCAGGAAGCTCATGCCCAGGTCCCGGCGGCCCGCCAGGACGTACGCCAGCGTGCCCTGGGCCGCCACCGCCGCCGCGAACAGGCCCAGCAGCCACCAGCGTTCACCGGCGAAGGGCCGCAGCTGCGACAGCCAGCCCAGCGGGGACAGCCAGGTCAGGACGGACGATCCGTCCGTGGACACCGAGTCGCCCGCCGCCCGCAGCACGAAGGCCGCGCCCAGCACCGCCGCCGTCAGGCCCCGCGCCAGTCGGGCGCTCTCCGTCAGCTGTGCGACGACCGCCGCCGCCGTCGCGAAGAGCATCCCCACCGCCCCCAGGCCCAGGCCCAACGCCAGGGCCCCGGCGGCTCCCCGGCCCGCCAGGCCCGCCGTCACCAGCAGGGCCAGGACGGCGTTCGCGGTCGCCGCCGCCAGCAGGGCCGCCGTCAGCGACGCCCGACTGCCCACCACCCCTGAGGAGAGCAGCTCCTGCCGCCCGCTCTCCTCCTCGTCGCGGGTGTGCCGTACGACGATCAGCAGGCTCGTCACGGCGGCGAGGGCGCCCGCGTAGACGCCGACGCGCCAGGCGGTGAGGGCGCCGAGGGAGTCGCCGAAGACGGGCCCGATCAGCGCGCGGAAGGAGGAGTTGGTGGCGACCTGGCGCAGCAGGTCGGCCCGCTCGGTCTCGGTGCCGTACAGGCCCTCCAGGGTGCTCGGCATCGACAGGACCATCAGGGCGTTCACCGCCACCCACACCGGGATCATCAGGCGGTCGCGGCGCAGGTTGAAGCGGAGCAGTACGCCGGTGCCCGCGAGGGAGGTCATGACACCTCCTGGTAGTGCCGCAGGAACAGCTCCTCCAGCGTCGGCGGTGTCGACGTCAGCGAGCGCACGCCCGAGTCGGTCAACTGCCTCAGCACCGCGTCGAGTTGGTCCGTGTCCACCTGGAGCCGGACCCTGCGGCCCTGGACGTCGAGGTCGTGGACGCCCGGCAGTTGCGCCAACCCGTTGGGGGCGCCCGCGAGTTCGGCCGTGACGCTGGTGCGGGTGAGGTGGCGCAGGTCGGCGAGGGAACCCGTCTCGACGGTACGGCCGGCGCGGATGATGCTGACCCGGTCGCAGAGTTCCTCCACCTCGCTCAGGATGTGCGAGGACAGCAGGACCGTACGGCCGCGCTCGCGCTCCTCCTCGACACAGCGCTGGAAGACCTCCTCCATCAGCGGGTCCAGGCCCGAGGTCGGCTCGTCCAGGATCAGCAGGTCCACGTCCGAGGCGAACGCGGCGACCAGGGCGACCTTCTGGCGGTTGCCCTTGGAGTAGGTGCGGCCCTTCTTGGTGGGGTCCAGCTCGAAGCGGTCGATCAGCTCGGCGAGCCGCGTGGGGGAGAGGCCGCCGCGCAGACGGCCGTAGAGGTCGATGACCTCGCCGCCGGAGAGGTTGCGCCACAGCGTCACGTCCCCGGGGACGTAGGCGATCCGGCGGTGCACCTCGACGGCGTCGGCCCACGGGTCGCGGCCCAGCACCTGCGCGGCGCCGGAGTCGGCGCGCAGCAGGCCGAGCAGGACGCGGATGGCGGTGGACTTCCCGGCGCCGTTGGGCCCGAGGAAGCCGTGCACCTCGCCGGTGGTCACCTCCAGGTCGAGGCCGTCGAGGGCGTGGGTGGCGCCGAACGACTTGTGGAGCCCGGAGACCGTGATTGCCTTCGTCATGCTTCAGAACGTACGCTTCTTTCAGAAATTTGTGAAGTTAAGGAAGCGTATGAAGCCCCGTTAGGGTGGTGGCCATGACGGATGCGGTGGAGCGGGACCCGGACGCGGTCTCGAAGTTCGTGGAGAGCTTCGCGGCCCAGCTCGTGGAGGCCGGGATGCAGCGCATGCCGGCCCGGGTCTTCGCCGCCCTCCTGTCCTCCGACGCGGGCACGATGACCTCCGCCGAGCTGGGGGAGCAGCTCCGGATCAGTCCGGCCGCGGTCTCCGGGGCGGTGCGCTACCTCGCCCAGACGCACATGGTCTCGCGGGAGCGGGAGCCCGGGTCGCGCCGGGAGCGCTACCGGGTGCACGGCGACCAGTGGTACGAGGCCCTGACCAACCGTGAGGCCGTCATCAAGCGGTGGGAGGGCGCCCTGCGGGAGGGTGTCGCCAGTCTGGGTGCCGACACTCCCGCCGGACGCCGCATGGCCGAGACGCTCGCCTTCTTCGAGTTCGTCGAGGGCGAGGTCGCGGCCATGATGGAGCGGTGGAGGGTGCACCGCGAGAAGCTGTTCGGGAGCCCCTAGCGTTCCCTGGTCTCCTCCAGCACCGTCCGCCCCAGCAGCAGATACCGCTCCGGCGAGCGCCGCTTCAGGTACTGGGCGTACCCGATGCCGAGCGCCGCTACCGCCGCCACCAGCCACGGGGTGGCCTTCAGCACCAGTGAGCCGGACTCCTTGCCGGCCGCCGCGCTCATGTTGGACACCAGCAGGACGACCACGGCGAGCATCGCGAGGCCGCCGACCAGCGGGGCCGTGAGGGTCCGGAACCAGTGCCGGCTCTCCGGGTGGTGCGTGCGGAAGTACGCCAGCACCGCGAAGGAGCACACGGCCTGCACGATCAGGATCGCCATGGTGCCGAGGATCGCGAGCAGCACGTACGTCCCGTCGTACGGGTCCTTGCCGGCCACCCAGAACGCCACCAGGAGTACGGCCGTCACCAGCGTCTGCACCAGGCCCGCGACGTGCGGTGAGCCGTGCCGGGGGTGGGTGCGGCCGATCGTGTTCTTCAGCGAGGGCAGGACGCCCTCGCGGCCCAGCGCGTACATGTAGCGGGCGGCGCAGTTGTGGAAGGCCATGCCGCAGGCCAGCGAGCCGGTGATCATCAGCCACTGCATGACGTCCACGGCCCAGTGGCCGACGTACTGCTCGGTGGGGCCGAAGAAGAGCCCGAGCGGGTTGGCGGTGGCGACCTCGACGGCCTTCGACTCGCCGGTGCCCGAGATGGCCATCCAGGAGACGAAGACGTAGAAGACACCGACGCCGAGGACGGAGATCATCGTCGCCTTGGGGATGATCTTCTTCGGGTTGCGGGACTCCTCGCCGTACATCGCCGTCGACTCGAAGCCGACCCACGACCAGAAGGCGAAGAAGAGGCCGAGGCCCGCGGAGGTGCCCTTGAAGGCGTTGACCGGGTTGACCGGGTCCAGGCTGAAGCCGTCGGGGCCGCCGCCGTGGAAGGCGACCGACACGGCCATCGCGGCGAGGACCGTCACCTCGGTGGCGAGCAGCACGACGAGGAGCTTCTCGGCGACCGAGACGCCGAACCAGGTGCCCATCGCGTTGACCGCGAGCATCAGTGCCGCGAACGCCCACCACGGGATGTGCAGCCCGGTCTGGTCCTTCAGCGTCCCCGTCGCGAACGACGAGAAGATGCCGATGAGCGCCGGCTCGAAGACGACGTACGCGAAGGTGGCGAGCAGTCCGGAGGCGAGACCGGCGGTGCGGCCGAGGCCGTAGGAGATGAAGCCGTAGAAGGCGCCCGTCGAGGTGATGTGCTTGGCCATCGAGGTGAAGCCAACGGAAAAGATTGCCAGGACGACCATTGCGACCAGATAGCTCGCGGGGGCGCCGATGCCGTTGCCCGCCGAGACCATGAAGGGCACGTTGCCCGTCATCGCGGTGATCGGGGCGGCGGTCGCCACGGCCATGAAGACCACGCCCAGCAACCCGATGGCGTTGGGTTTCAGTCGGTGGACCGTACCGTCGCCGTCCGTCCTCGCCGCCGGGGCGACTCCCTCGTCCACTGCCATCGGGTGGCCCCTCTCTTGCTCGTCCACTGTGTGCCGAACCGGAACTCTGTAGCCCGAATGAGTCGAGCAAGGGTCTCGGGGCGTTAAATGTTTGTCAACCAGACCTTTAGAAATCTGGTGGCAATATGCGGCTCGTAGCGTCACCGGCATGAGTTACGCGTCCGTTCTCGGCGGTCACCGCTACCGCTTCGACACCCTTGCCCGACTGCTCGCCGCCGCGAGCCCCGAGCGCTCCGGGGACCGGCTGGCGGGACTCGCGGCCGCCTCCGCACAGGAGCGGGTCGCCGCGCGCTGGGCGCTGGCGGAGGTGCCGCTCACGGACTTCCTCGCCGAGCCGCTGATCCCGTACGAGAGCGACGACGTCACCCGGCTGATCCTCGACACGCACGACCCGGTGGCGTTCGCACCGGTGGCCGCGATGACGGTGGGCGGGTTCCGGGAGTGGCTGCTGTCTCCCGGAGCCGACGCGGAGACGCTGGCCGCCGTGTCGCCCGGGCTCACGCCCGAGATGGTCGCCGCCGTCTCCAAGCTGATGGGCAACGCGGATCTGGTCGCCGTGGCCCGCAAGGTGCGGGTGGTGACGGCCTTCCGCTCCACCATCGGCCTCCCGGGCCGCCTCGCCACCCGGCTCCAGCCCAACCACCCCACCGACGACCCGGCGGGCGTGGCCGCGGCCCTGCTCGACGGGCTGCTGCTGGGCTCCGGCGACGCGGTGATCGGCATCAACCCGGCGACGGACAGCCCGAAGGCCGTACGGGACCTGCTCGAACTCCTCGACGGGGTGATCCAGCGGTACGCGATCCCCACCCAGTCCTGCGTGCTGTGCCACGTCACGACGAGCGTGGAGCTGATGGCGAAGGGCGCCCCGGTCGACCTGGTCTTCCAGTCCATCGCCGGGACCCAGGCGGCGAACGCGTCCTTCGGCGTGACGCCGGGGCTGCTCGACGAGGCGTACGAGGCGGCGCTGGCCCTCGACCGGGGCACGGCCGGGCGGAACGTCATGTACTTCGAGACCGGGCAGGGCAGCGCCCTGTCGGCGGGCGCGCACCACGGGGTGGACCAGCAGACGGTGGAGGCACGGGCGTACGCGCTCGCCCGGCGCTACGACCCGCTGCTGGTCAACACGGTCGTGGGCTTCATCGGCCCGGAGTACCTCTACGACGGCCGGGAGATCCTGCGGGCCGCCCTGGAGGACCACTTCTGCGGCAAACTCCTCGGCCTGCCCATGGGGTTGGACATCTGCTACACCAACCACGCGGACGCCGACGACGACGACATCGCCACCATGCTGACCATGCTCGGCGTGGCCGGCGCGTCCTTCGTGATCTGCACCCCGGGCGGCGACGACATCATGCTCAACTACCAGTCGGCCTCCTACCACGACGCGTTGTACCTGCGGGAGGTGCTGGGGCTGCGCCCGGCACCGGAGTTCGAGGCGTGGCTCGACTCGATCGGGCTGCTGGACGAGCGGGGCGGGATCCGCGAAGTGACCTCGCATCCGCTGACGGCGATCGGGAAGGAGCTCGCGGCGTGAGTGAAGTGACCGTGCAGACAGGGGAGTTCGCGGCGTCCGACCTGTGGTCGGCGCTGCGGCGGCGCACGCAGGCCCGGATCGGGCTCGGGCGTGCCGGTTCCGCCCTTCCCACCCGGCACCGCCTCGAACTCCAGGCGGCCCACGCGGCGGCCCGGGACGCGGTGCACTCGCCGTTCGCTCCGGACGTCATTGCGGCGGGGCTGCCCGGGACGCCGACGGTACGGGTCCGCAGTGCCGCCGCCGACCGGCTCACCTACCTCCAGCGTCCCGACCTGGGCCGTCGCCTCGACCCGGTGGACCGGGCCCATCTGCCCACGGGGGACTGGGACGTGGTGTTCGTCGTCGCCGACGGGCTGTCCAGCCGGGCGGTGCACGAGCACGCGGCGGCGGTGGTGCGCGCGACGACGGCACGGCTCGGTGACTGGCGGATCGCCCCGGTCGTCCTCGCCGAACAGGCGCGCGTGGCCCTCGGCGACGACGTGGCGGCGGCGATGGACACGGCGATGGTGGTGGTGCTGATCGGCGAACGCCCCGGGATGTCGGCGGCGGACTCGCTGGGCGCGTACCTGACGTACGGCCCGAAGCCGGGCGTGACGACCGACGCCGACCGCAACTGCCTGTCCAACATCCGCCCACCGCTGGGGCTGTCGTACGAGGGGGCGGCCGGGAAGCTGGCGGGGTTGATGGGGCGGGCGCGGGAACTGGGGCGCACCGGGGTGGAGCTCAAGGACGACCACGATCACGAGGAAACACCCGGAGCCGCCCCCGAGCGCCCCGAGGAACTCACCCGGCCGTGACGCCGAGCGCCCGGAAGAGGCTCACTCGGCGGTGACCCCGAGCGCCCCTAGGGGCTCACCCGGCCGTGACCCCGAGCGCCCGCAAGAGCTCACCCGGCGCTGACCCCGTACGCCTCGAAGGGCTCACCGCGGCACAGTGAGCCGCAACGCTCCCTCCCGTACCGTCCACGTCCGCCGTCGTACCGGTCCTCCCACTCCCGCGTCCGCCCGGTACCGGAAGTCCGCGCCCGTGACGGTCACCGTCCTGCCCGTGGCCAGCAGCGGGGACGCCTCCGCGCCCACCGACAGCCGGCGTACCTCCACCGAGGCCAGGCCGCCGCCGCCGGAGCCCGGGGTCACCGAGACCGCCTCCAGGGGCTGGTCCAGGTCCACCAGCGTCACCCCGTCGACCTCCACCCGCAGCCGCGAGGGGCCAGGAACGGCAGGCGCGCTCTCCCGGGCGGGACGGGCCGGCACCAGGGTCCGTACGAGGGACTGGCAGGTCCGCAGCCAGGGCCGCGCGGCCTCCACCGGCTCCTCCCGGGCGACCAGGGCGGGGATCCGCAGCGCCCCGAGGACCACCCCGTCGCTGTCGTCCACCAGCATGTCCAGGCGCCGCTCGGCCCCGTCCAGGACCGCCCGCGCGGCCGCCACCGCCCCCGTGGGCAGCCCCAGCGCACGGGCGACGCCGAGGGCCGGGCCCACCGGCACCACCGACAGCACACATTCGGCCAGCTCCCGCTGCCGGTGCAGCTGCACCACCGCCCGCATCAGCGCCCGGTCGTCACCGACCACCACCGGCCGCCGCGAGCCCCGCCGGGCCAGCGCCCGGGCGAACTCCTCGGGATCCTCCGGCAGACACACCTTCGTCGCCGCACCCGCGCTGAGCACGTCTTTCACGATCCGTACGGACTCGCCGTCCGTCTTCCGGGCGACCGGATCGATCACCACGAGCAGCTGATCGGAAGTCGCGGAAGTCGCCACCTCGGCCATGCCTCGCTTCCTCGGGTAGCATCTTTGTGCAAGAGCCCCTTGCGCTATTGCGCCAGGGGCTTCGTCTATTCCGGGGCATCCGGGTCCGACGGGCAGCGGCCGACGACGGCCGTTGGTGCATGCGACGGCAAACCGTACGCGTACACCCCTGACCTTGGACATGCCCCGCCCGGAAGGGGTGTACGCGCGTGCCCGCACTTGTGCTGCTCGGTGCTCAGTGGGGTGACGAAGGCAAGGGAAAGGCGACCGACCTGCTCGGTGGCTCGGTGGACTATGTGGTGCGCTACCAGGGCGGCAACAACGCCGGCCACACGGTAGTCGTGGGCGATCAGAAGTACGCCCTCCACCTCCTCCCTTCCGGAATCCTGTCTCCGGGGTGCACCCCGGTCATCGGCAACGGTGTCGTCGTCGATCCGTCGGTCCTGTTCTCCGAGCTGAACGGACTGAACGACCGCGGCGTCGACACCTCCAAGCTCCTGATCAGCGGTAACGCCCACATCATCACGCCGTACAACGTCACCGTGGACAAGGTGACGGAACGCTTCCTCGGAAAGCGCAAGATCGGCACCACCGGTCGCGGCATCGGCCCGACCTACGCCGACAAGATCAACCGCGTGGGCATCCGCATCCAGGACCTGTACGACGAGTCGATCCTGACCCAGAAGGTCGAGGCGGCCCTCGACGGCAAGAACCAGCTCCTGACCAAGGTCTTCAACCGCCGGGCCATCGAGGTCGGGCAGGTCGTCGAGGAGCTGCTGAGCTACGCGGACCGGCTGAAGCCGTACGTCGCCGACACCGTCCTGGTCCTCAACCAGGCCCTGGAGCAGGACAAGGTCGTCCTGTTCGAGGGCGGCCAGGGCACGCTCCTGGACATCGACCACGGGACCTATCCCTTCGTCACGTCCTCCAACCCCACCGCGGGTGGCGCGTGCACCGGCGCCGGCGTGGGCCCGACGAAGATCAGCCGGGTCATCGGCATCCTGAAGGCCTACACGACCCGGGTCGGCTCCGGCCCCTTCCCCACCGAACTCTTCGACGAGGACGGCGAGGCGCTGCGCCGCATCGGCGGTGAGCGGGGTGTCACCACCGGCCGTGACCGTCGCTGCGGCTGGTTCGACGCGGTGATCGCCCGCTACGCGACCCGCGTCAACGGCCTCACCGACTTCTTCCTCACCAAGCTCGACGTCCTCACCGGCTGGGAGCAGATCCCGGTCTGCGTGGCCTACGAGATCGACGGGCAGCGCGTCGAGGAACTCCCGTACTCCCAGACCGACTTCCACCACGCGAAGCCGGTCTACGAGTACCTGCCCGGCTGGAGCGAGGACATCACGAAGGCCAAGACCTTCGCCGATCTCCCGAAGAACGCCCAGGACTACGTGAAGGCGCTGGAGGAGATGTCCGGCGCCCCGATCTCCGCGATCGGCGTCGGCCCGGGCCGCGACGAGACGATCGAGATCAACTCGTTCCTCTGACCCCCGGGCCGGACTGGTCAGGCACGCTCACCGCGGAGCCGCCCCACCCGGGGCGGCTCCGTCGTCGTCGAGGCTCCTATGATCACCCTGCCCCGGCGCCCGCCGCGGCCCCGCACGCCTCCCGGACAGGCCGAAGACCATGACGGACACCGCCCGCAGAACTCCCCGGGTCCTCGCCCGCTGTGCCCAGGCGGCGCTGGCGGCGGCCGCCGTCGCGGACGCGTTCCGCGCGGTCGCCGTCCGGGACGACCACCTGCACCCCTCGGCCGCGGCCCTGCACCGGTCGGGCACCCTGTCCATGGTCTTCGTCTACACCATGACACTGGCGACCGTGCTGTTCCTCGTATGGCTCGCCCGGTCCCGGAGCAATGCCCAGGAGCTGTCCCCCGGGGCCGCGTTGCCGAGCCGGGGCTGGACGATCGGCGCGTGGTTCGTGCCGGTGGTCAACCTCTTCGTCCCGCGTCGGCTCGTCCTCGACATCGGGCGCGCGAGCTCCGCGTCCTGGGAGCGGCAGCGGGGCACGACGCTGGTGAACCTGTGGTGGGCGGCCTGGGTCGCGCACGCGGTGGTGCTCGTGGTGGCGAGCCGGGTGGCCCCCGGGTCGATGGCCCTCCTCGTGCTGGCGGAGGCGCTCATGCTCGCGGCGGCCGCGCTGCTGGGGCTCGTCATCGAGCGCGTCACGGCGGCCCCTCCCGGCCGGCCGAGCTGACTCATCCTTGAACGGGACATGGTCGATTCCTGGTTTCCCGGGCGGCCCGGCAGCCGTCACGCTCTACGCGAGTAGCCCCGCACGCCTCCATGTCTACGCGCGTCGCGCCACGTTTCCAGGAGCTCTGCATGCCCGTCAGTCCCATGAACCGCCGTGCTTTCGTGAAGAAGTCGGCCGTCACCGGTGCCGCCGTGGCCGTCGCGGGGACGGCGGGAGCGCCCGCCGCCCAGGCCGCCGAGCACAAGCCCGCCAAGGTCCCGAAGACCTGGACCTTCTCCATCCTCGGCACCACCGACCTGCACAGCCACGTCTTCGACTGGGACTACTACCTGGACGCCGCCTACAGCGACAAGGCCGGCAACTCCGTCGGTGTCGCCCGCGTCGCCACCCTCGTCAAGCAGCAGCGCGCCGCCAAGGGCGAGGAGCACGTGCTGCTCGTCGACGCCGGCGACATCATCCAGGGCACCTCCCTGGCCTACTACTTCGCCCGCGTGCAGCCCATCACCGACAAGGGCGCCGCCAAGCACCCGATGGCCGTCGCCATGAACCACATGCGCTACGACGCCGCCGCCCTCGGCAACCACGAGTTCAACTACGGCATCGAGGTGCTCAGGAAGTTCGAGAGCCAGTGCCGCTTCCCGCTGCTCGGCGCCAACGCCCTCGACGCGAAGACGCTGAGGCCCGCCTTCCAGCCGTACACCGTGAAGCGGATCTGCGTGCCGGGCGCCCCCGACATCAAGGTCGGCATCCTCGGCCTCACCAACCCCGGCATCGCCCTGTGGGACAAGGACAACGTCAGCGGGAAGATGGTCTTCCCCGGCCTGGTCGAGCAGGCGAAGAAGTACGTGCCCCGGCTCCGGGCCCTCGGCTGTGACGTCGTCTTCCTCACCGACCACTCGGGCCTGGACGGCAGTTCGTCGTACGGCGACGAGCTCCCGTACGTCGAGAACGCCTCCAACCTCGTCGCGCAGCAGGTCCCCGGCATCGACGCGATCCTGGTCGGCCACACCCACGTCGAGGTGCCGTCGTACACCGTGAAGAACGAGGAGACCGGCGAGGACGTCCTGCTCTCCGAGCCGTACTGCTGGGGCTACCGGCTGAGCGTCTTCGACTTCGAGCTGGAACTCGTGCACGGGCAGTGGAAGGTCACCAAGAAGACCGCGCAGACCCTCAACCCCAACACGGTCGACGAGGACCCGGAGATCAAGAAGCTCCTGGAGGCCGACCACGAGCTGGTCGTGAAGTACGTCAACACCCCGGTCGGCACCTGCACCGAGGACCTCTCGGCCGCCGAGTCCTGCTGGAAGGATGTCCCCATCATGGACTTCATCCACCAGGTCCAGATGGACACGGTCAAGGCGGGGCTCTCGACCGCCGACGCCGCGCTCCCGCTGATCTCGGTCGCCGCGCCCTTCTCCCGCACCGCCGACATCCCGGCCGGCAGCGTCACCATCAAGGACATCGCCGGGCTCTACATCTACGACAACACCCTCTACGGCAAGAAGCTCACCGGCGCCCAGCTCAAGGACTACCTGGAGTACGCGGCGAAGTACTACCACCAGGTCCCGGCGGGCACGAAGGTCGACACCGCGACCCTCACCAACGCCAACAGCTTCTGGGACTACATGTACGACACGGCGGCCGGTGTGTCGTACGACATCGACATCGCGGCGGCCGAGGGCTCCCGCATCAAGAACCTGTCCTACAACGGCACTTCGGTCGCCGACGACCAGGTCTTCGTCGTCGCCGTCAACAACTACCGGGCCAACGGCGGCTCCGGCTACCCGCACATCGCGGCCGCCGACATCGCCTACAGCTCCACCAACGAGATCCGCCAGCTGATGATCGACTACGTGACGGCCAAGGGCGCTCTCGACCCGAAGGACTTCGCGGTCGCCAACTGGCGGCTGACGCAGGACGGGACCCCGGTCTTCTGACCGGAGTCCCGTCGTCCGGGCGGCCGGTGGCTCAGCAGCCGGCCGCCCAGGTGTGGGAGTCGCCGCGGTCGTTGGCCACGCCGTTGTAGCCGACCTCCTGGCCGGGGGCGAGACAGATGGTCATGGGGCCGAGCCGGTTGGCGGACGCGTACACCTTGACGTGGTCCTTGATGCCGGGACCCGAGATGCCGTGGTTGGCCCAGGACGAGTCCTGGTCGGCCATGTTGCCCTCCCACCAGCCGTCGTCACCGGTCCACTCGATCTTCTGGCCCTGGAAGTCGGCGTCGGTCCAGGCGCAGAAGTTCCCCCTGCCGCAGGCCGCCGCCTGGGCCGAGGCCGAGGTGGCGAGGACGGCTCCGGTGGCGAGCAGTCCGGCGGACAGGACGGCGATGAAGCGCTTCACTGGTTTCCCTTCGGGTGGGTGGTGCTCGGTCGGGTGATGTCGCCGCCCTCCAGCAGGGCGGTCGCCTGGGTGAGGGCACGGGCGCGCAGCCGCCGCCACTCCGCGAGCTCCGCGCGGTGCGCCGCACGGACCTCGGCGAGCGGGCGGCCGGTCCTGGCGGCCTCGGGCTTCAGGTTGTTGACGACGACCGAGGCGTGGAACCAGCGGTCCTGGTCGCCGTAGAGCCGCCGTTGTGCGGCCGCGAGGCAGCCGTCGGTGTGGGCGCGGACCACGAACCCGGTGCGCAGCCGCACCGACAGCTCGGCTCTTCCGGTGCCGAACAGCGCGTCCGCGACGCGCTGCCCGTCCGACGCGGGGGACAGGCCCCGGCGGGTCAGGCAGTCGTCGGTGAGCCGGCGGGTGGCCGCCTTGACGACGTCGTCGGCGCTGGGCGCCGGGTGGGCGGCGCAGGCGGACGCGGTGAGGAGCGTGAGGAGAGCGAGGACGGCCGAAGCGGCCGCCGCCGTACGCGAACCCATGGACGCTCAGCCCACGGAGGTGATCAAGACGAGGCGCATGCGCGCTGCATGCCCAGCGGATTATGGCCGTATGCGGCGATTCACCCGTTCAGTCGATCATGGGGATCGGGAGCGCGAAAACCCGGCGGCGACCCGGCAGTTGACAGCGGGGTGACCACCGGGTGCCGACGGCGATCCACAGCCAAGGTGAAATCGGTCATACGGGCATATTCTGAGTACGTGCATCGGCGTGTGTCGATCAGGAGAAGGTGAGTGCGATGCGCGTACTGCTCAAGGTGTCCATGGACACGGAGAAGGCGAACGAGGCCATCAGCCACGGCACCCTGTCGAAGCTGATCGAGGCGTCGATGGAACAGATCAAGCCCGAAGCGGCCTACTTCACCGCCGAGAACGGTCAGCGCACCGCCTACATGGTCTTCGACATGCAGGACAGCTCGCTGATGCCGGTGATCAGCGAGCCGTTCTTCATGAACCTGGGCGCCAAGATCACCTACACCCCGGTGATGAACTACGAGGACGTCCAGAGGGGTCTGTCCCAGCTTGGGCGTTGACCCTCGGAGCGGCCGCCTCCCTCAGCTGAAGATGATCATCGAGCCCTGGGCGAGGCTCCGGGTCGCCGCCGCGTGCAGCCCCAGCCAGACATGGCGCTCGCGGGCGAACGGGCTGGGGTCGTAGGGCGCCGGGACGGCAGGCTCCTCCAGCTCCGTGGGGGCCCGCGGCGGCTCGGGCGGCGCCGGCGGGTTGGCCGGGTCGATGCCGATCACCGGGGCCACGAACTCCAGCTCCCGCAGCAGCGCCTGCGCGGAGCCCAACGGGCCGCCGCCCGCGAGGAGTTCGTCGTTGGCGAGGGGGTGCGGGAAGTCGACCGGGACGTACGCGCCCGCGTGGTCGTAGTGCCAGACCAGATGGGACTGCTGGGCCGTCGTCTCGAACATCTCCAGCAACTGCTCGTAGTCACCGCCCAGTTCGTCGACCGGGGTGACCGGGAGACCGCACACCTGGAGCAGATAGGCGCGGCGCAGGAAGTGCAGGGCGTCGTAGTCGAACCCGGCCACCGGGGCGACCTCGCCGGACAGCCCCGGCATGTACTGGTACACCGGCACCGGCGGCAGCCCGGCCTCGGCGAGCACCTTGTTGTATTGCGCGAGTTCATCGGCGAACGGGTTGTCCGGGGTGTGGCACAACACGTCGACGAGCGGCACCAGCCACAGGTCACAGGCCAAAAGACAGCTCCTCGGATACTCGCGGTGCGCGGATATCGTCACACGGTGGTCAGGGCAGGGTAGTCGCTGGAGTCCCGGGCCGGGGCCCCCTGTGCGGGTCGTGGTGGTCCCTTACCCGTGCGGGGAGCGGTCAGTCGGCGGTGAGGCCCTCGATGAGGGTCAGATAGTGGCCGTTGTAGGCGTCGAGGAGCTCGCGGGCGGTCTTGGTGTCGCGCTCGTACAGGGCGTCGGCGACCTCGGTGTGCCCGGACCACAGGCTGCCGCGCAGATCAGCGGTGGCGCGGCGCAGATGCTGGACCGTGCACACCCAGGCCTGCACCCGCAGGCGGTGCAGGAAGTCGGCGAGGTAGGGATTGCCGAACAGGACGCTCAGCTCGCGCCAGAAGCGCAGGTCGTAGCCGATCAGTACGCTCAGGTCGCCCGCGGCGGCGGCCCGCTGGGCCTCCTCGCCACGCCGCCGTACCCCCGCCACGGCCGCGGCCGTACGGGGTTCGTCGAGCTCCTGGAGGATCCGGTGGCCGGCGTCGAGCGCCTGGAACATACCGTCCGTGACCAGGCTGCGGGCCTCGATCATGCCCCGGAAGTCGTCGAGCGAGTACTCGTGGACGTGGAAGCCGCGGTGCTGGTCGGCCTCCAGGAGGCCCTGCGCGGACAGGTCCACGAGCGCCTCGCGGACCGGGGTGGCGGAGACGCCGTACTGCTCGGCGATCTCCTTCACGGTGAACTCCTGCCCCGGCTGGAGCCGCCCGGCCAGCACCTCGTCGCGCAGCGCGTCCGCGATCTGCTGCCGCAGCGTGCTGCGGGTGACGGCACCGTTACCGCTGCTGCCGGGCATCGTCGGGGCGCCTCCCTCGCGCAGGTGCACATGGCGTGCTCGTACATATGTCTACGAGCACGCCACCTTACGCGTTCGAAGGTCCGCGGGGTTTACTCCGTGTACTCGTCCGCCACGGAGAGCGCGACGTCCAGCGCGGCGAGCCCTTCCTTCAGTTCCGCCTCGCCGACATTGCACGGCGGCACGACATGCGTCCGGTTCATGTTGACGAACGGCCAGACGCCCTGCTTCTTCGCGGCCGCCGCGAACGCGGCCATCGGGGCGTTCGCCTCGCCGGCCGCGTTGTACGGCACGAGCGGCTCGCGGGTCTCCTTGTTCCTCACCAGCTCCAGGGCCCAGAACATGCCCACGCCCCGCACCTCGCCGACGCTCGGGTGGCGGGCGGCGAGCTCCGCCAGCGCCGGCTCCAGGACGGCTGTACCGAGCCGCTTGGCGTTGTCGACGACGCCCTCCTCCGCCATGACGTTGATCGTCGCGACGGCGGCGGCGCAGGCGAGCGGGTGCCCGGAGTAGGTGAGCCCGCCGGGATAGGGCCGCTTGCCGAAGGTCTCGGCGACGGCGCCGGAGATGGCGACCCCGCCGAGCGGCACGTATCCGCTGTTGACGCCCTTGGCGAAGGTCATGAGGTCGGGTGTGACGTCGAACAGGTCGGCGGCGAACCACTCACCGGTGCGCCCGAACCCGGCCATCACCTCGTCGAGGACGAAGACGATCCCGTACTTGTCGCAGATCTCCCGCACTCCGGCGAGATAGCCGGGCGGCGGCACCATGATCCCCGCGGTCCCGGGGATGGTCTCCAGGACGATCGCGGCGACGGTGGCGGGCCCCTCGAAGGCGATCGTCGTCTCCAGGTGCTCGAGCGCCCGTGCGGTCTCCTGCTCCTCGGTCTCGGCGTAGAAGCGGGACCGGTACAGGAAGGGCGCCCAGAAGTGCACGACCCCGGCGGAGGCGCTGTCGGAGGCCCAACGCCGGGGATCCCCGGTGATGTTGACGGCCTGCTGGGTGCCGCCGTGGTACGACCGGTAGGCGGAGAGCACCTTGGGCCGCCCGGTGTGCAGCCGGGCCATCCGCACGGCGTGCTCGACGGCGTCGGCCCCGCCGTTGGTGAAGAAGATCTTGTCCAGGTCGCCCGGGGTCCGCTCGGCGATCAGCCGGGCCGCCTCCGAGCGGGCCTCGACGGCGAAGGCGGGCGCGAAGGTGGTCATCCTCGCCGCCTGCTCCTGTATCGCGGCGACGACCTTCGGGTGCTGGTAGCCGATGTTGGTGTAGACGAGCCCGCTGGTGAAGTCGAGATAGCGGTTGCCGTCGTAGTCCCAGAAGTACGACCCCTCCGCACCGGCGACGGCGAGCGGGTCGATGAGCTCCTGCGCGGACCAGGAGTGGAACACATGAGCACGGTCCGCGGCCTTCACGGCGACGCCGACCTCGGGGTGTGGCTGAGGAGTCATGCGGGTGAGCGTAAATGTCCGCGATGCGGAATCGGTATCGGCGTCCTGTCTGCGGACGGCGGCTTTCCGCGACAGGTTGTCCAGCTCCGAGCCGTTGACAGCTTCCTGTCGAAATGACAGCATGTTGTCATGACTTCGAAGCCCGTGCATCTCGCCGTCTACGACACCTTCGCCGACTGGGAGACGGGCCACGCCACGGCCTACCTCGCCCGCGCCGGGTACGAGATCCGGACGGTCGGCCCGTCCCGTGAGCCGGTGACCTCCATCGGCGGCCTGCGGGTCCAGCCCGCGCGCGCCCTGGACGACGTACGGCCGTCCGACAGCTCCCTGCTGATCCTCCCGGGCGCCGACCTCTGGGACACCTCGGACGACCTCGCCCCCTTCGCCCGCAAGGCGCGGGAGTTCCTCGCCGCCGGGGTCCCGGTCGCCGCGATCTGCGGGGCCACCGCGGGACTCGCGCGCGAGGGACTGCTCGACGACCGCGCCCACACCAGCGCCGTGTCCTTCTATCTGGCGGCCACCGGGTACGGCGGCGGGGAGCGGTACGTCGACGCGGACGCCGTGACCGACGGCGGACTGATCACCGCCGGGCCCACCGAGCCCGTCGCGTTCGCCCGGGAGATCTTCCGGCTGCTGGGCGTGTACGAGGGCGAGGTGCTGGACGCCTGGTACCGGCTGTTCCACGACTCCGACCCGCAGGCCTACGCCGTGCTGGAGAAAGCGGCCGCGCGGTGAGCCGGGAACGACAGGACCTGCTCAGCCGCAGCGCGCTCGGGGTCTTCCGGCTCAACGGCCGGTTCCTGTCCGTGGCCGACGAGTTGGCGGGCCCCGCCGGGCTCACCGCCGCCTGGTGGCAGGTGCTCGGCGCGGTGCTGGGGCAGCCGCTGCCGGTCGCCGGGATCGCCCGGGAGATGGGCATCACCCGGCAGAGCGTGCAGCGGATCGCCGACCTGCTGGTGGAGCGCGGGCTGGCCGAGTACCGGCCCAACCCCGCCCACCGGCGCGCCAAGCTCCTCGCGCCGACCGAGGAGGGGCTGGCCGCCGTACGGCGGATCGACCCGGGCCACGCGGCCTTCGCCGACCGGCTCGCGGACGCCTTCGGCGAGGACGAACTCGCCGACGCCGTACGGATGTTGGAGCGGCTGAGCAAGGTGCTCGACCAGCTCTCGACGGACGGCGGACGGACGTAGACACTGGAGTCCGTCGTGCGGATGTGCGGGTGTGCGGTCTCGGGGAGGGCGGCCTGCGATGGAGGGTCGGGAGGAACACGCCACGGCCGAACCGGAACCCGAGCACGGCCCCTCACGCGAACGGCTCCCGCCCGGCACCTACCTGGCGCCGTACACCCCGGAGCCGGAGGGCGAGCCCGGGCCCCGCAGCCGCCCCGTCACGGCCGCCCTCGTGGCCGCCGCCCTGGTGGTCGTCCTGGGCGCCGGCAGCGCGGTCCACACCGTCCTGAACAGCGGCGACCCCGCACCGGCACCCCCTTCTGCGACGGCCTCGCCCTGAAGCTCCGTCAACGCGGCTCCGGTGGCCGTTGGCGGGGCATGTTCGGTCTGGCCGGGGGGCCCGGGGGGAGGGGGAAGCGGCCCTGGGCGTGGCCGGGGTCCTGGCGGCCGCCGGAGGTCACCGCGCCCTGGATGCCCATGGGCGCCGAGCCGTTGCGGAACTCCACGATCCAGTCGGCGGTCTCCACCCGGATGAGCTCCGTCACGTCCTCGGAGAAGCGCCGCAGCACCCCCAGGCACCGCTCCGTGGCCTCCGCGGCCGTGCCCTCCGTCGGCCCGAGGACCTCCCGGACGCTCTCCGACGCCCAGTCGAACTGGAGCACCTGGAGTCGCCGCTGCACGGCCTGCGCGGTGGCCACGTCCCTTATCCACCCGGACGTCACCCCGAAGTAGCGGTCGACGGCGACACAGGCCACCGCGAGCAGCAGCCCGAGATACCCCCAGGCCGCGACCCGGGTCCCGGCCACCCCGGCCAGGCCCAGCAGCGGCAGCACCGCCCCGGTCACCGCCCCCGCCGCGGCCCCGCCCCGCAGGGCCCGCGCACCACGCCGCTTCCACACCCGGTCCGCGAGATACCAGGACGCCGTCTCCAGCGCCCCGCGCTCCACCCACCGGTACAGCTCGTCGAGCCGCACGGCCGGCTCGCCCCAGTCGCCGAGCGGAAACGTCCGCCCGGCCAGATCCGCCCGCCCGTCCTGAGGCGGGCCCTCGGGCTGCATCTCCGGCTGAGCCACCCGGCGCTCCCTACTGATCGGTCACCCTGCGTGACGCCTGATGCTGATGTGCCGGACCCTTCCTACCGCCCAATGGGTGGCGAAGGGGGTGCTTTGGTCGCTTTTCCGCTCGGAAGAGGGCCTTGATCAGGTATAGGACTCCACGTCGACTCACTCGAAAGAGTGCTGGGGCGACGCCCGTCCCGACCACGTAGGCTCGTGCCAGGGAGGAAAAACCTCGCCCACACAGCCGTACCGACACAGGAGCTGATCGTGATCCCCGGTGGTGGCCAGCCCAACATGCAGCAGCTGCTCCAGCAGGCCCAGAAGATGCAGCAGGACCTGGCGAACGCGCAGGAGGAGCTCGCGAGGACCGAGGTCGACGGACAGGCGGGCGGCGGACTGGTCAAGGCCACCGTCACCGGAGCCGGCGAGCTGCGCGCGTTGAAGATCGACCCCAAGGCGGTGGACCCGGAGGACACCGAGACCCTCGCCGACCTGATCGTGGCGGCCGTACAGGCGGCCAACGAGAACGCGCAGGCGCTCCAGCAGCAGAAGCTCGGCCCGCTGGCCCAGGGCCTCGGCGCCGGCGGCAGCGGCATCCCCGGGCTGCCCTTCTAGGGAGCCGTCCCGGTCTTTCGACGGTGCCCGTCTTTCACAGCCGGGCACCGGCCAACTAGCGTACGTACTGCAAGGAACCAAGGAAGGACGGCAGTCCGTTGTACGAAGGCGTGGTCCAGGACCTCATCGACGAACTGGGGCGGCTGCCCGGCGTCGGTCCCAAGAGCGCCCAGCGGATCGCCTTCCACATCCTGCAGGCGGAACCGACGGACGTACGCCGGCTCGCGCAGTGCCTGATGGAGGTCAAGGCGAAGGTCCGCTTCTGCGCGACCTGCGGCAATGTCGCCCAGGAAGAGCTCTGCACCATCTGCCGCGACACCCGCCGCGACCCCTCCGTCATCTGTGTGGTGGAGGAGCCCAAGGACGTGGTGGCGATCGAGCGCACCCGGGAGTTCCGTGGCAAGTACCACGTCCTGGGCGGCGCGATCAGCCCGATCGAGGGTGTAGGACCCGATGATCTGCGCATACGAGAACTGTTGGCCCGCCTGGCCGACGGTACGGTCACCGAGCTGATCCTGGCCACGGACCCGAACCTGGAGGGGGAGGCCACAGCGACGTACCTCGCCCGCATGATCAAGCCCATGGGCCTCAAGGTCACCCGCCTGGCCAGCGGCCTCCCGGTGGGTGGCGACCTGGAATACGCGGACGAGGTGACCCTCGGCCGCGCCTTCGAGGGGAGACGACTCCTAGATGTCTGACGCCACACTGCACGCGAGCGCGCAGGACCCCGACGACTTCGCGGTCCAGATCGCCGACCAGGTCGAGAGTTTCCTGGTGGCCGTCATCGAGGTGGCGAAGGGCGACGAGCCCGACTCGGCCGTCCCCTTCCTCCTCCTGGAGGTCTCCCAGCTCCTGCTGGCCGGCGGCCGCCTGGGCGCCCACGAGGACATCGTCCCCGACGAGCGCTACGAGCCCGATCTGGGCCCGGAGGCCGACGTGGACGAGCTCCGCGAGAACCTCGCCCGGCTGCTGGAGCCGATCGACGTCTACTCCGAGGTCTTCGACCCCTACGAGCCCCGCAAGGCCCCGGTGCCGGCCCGTATCTCGGACGACCTGACCGACGTCATCACCGACCTGCGCCACGGCATGGCCCACTACCGCGCGGGCCGCACCACGGAGGCGCTGTGGTGGTGGCAGTTCTCCTACTTCTCCAACTGGGGCTCCACGGCGTCCGCGACGCTGCGCGCCCTCCAGTCGGTGGTCGCGCACGTCCGCCTGAACCAGCCCCTGGCGGAGCTGGACGGTCTCGACACCGACCAGGCCATCGGCGACGAGACGCTGGAGTTCGAGGCCGGCAAGGTGATGGTGGAGGAGATCGCGGGCCCGCTGGGCCTCGGGCCGTCGTCCGCCAAGTGACGGCTCCGGGCGGGACGGCTCCCGACCCGGTGTGACACGGGTCATACGAACTGGCTTCTGGATCGGCGTAATGCGCGGGCACCTGGGGTGGTCTCACTGCACGACGGCCACACCCGGCCCGTGCCCCCGCCGCCCGAATCGGAGCCCCTCATGCACGTCACCCTCCAGCAGCCGACCGGCGCCCGTCTGATCACGGCCGCGGACCAGGAGCTCGCGATCCCCGTGACCCTGCGCCACACCTCCGCGGACCCGTTGGCCGTGCACCTCGACTTCCCGCCCCATGTCACGGCCGACGGCGAGGTGACCACGTGGACCTTCGCGCGGGTGCTGCTGGGGGAGGGGCTGCGGACGGCCGCCGGGATCGGCAACGTCCGCGTCCGCCCGGCCGGTTCGACCCACACGTACGTCGAGTTCCGCGCCCCGCAGGGCCTGGCCCGGCTCCGCTTCACCACCGCCGACCTGCTGCGCTTCCTGGCCCGCACGTACACGGTCGTCGCCCCGGACGAGGAGACCGTGGGCGCCGAACTGGACCACGGGCTGGTGGAGTTGTTCGGGGGGCGGGTGTGAGGCGGGTGCGTGCCGCGTGCGTGCCGGTCACAGTCCCCACAGGCCCTTGGTCACCGCCGTGACGCCGCCGGTCAGGGCCAGCAGCAGGACGAGCAGGCGGGCCCGGTTCTCCGGTATCCGGGGCGCGAGGGTCCTGCCGATCAGGCCGCCCGCGGCCATCGCCGCGACCACCAGCACCCACTGCACCCGGTCCAACGCGGGGATCCCGTTCGACGCCACCGAGACCGCGTTCACGAGCACGCCGTAGAACATCGCGTTCGGGACGAACTCCCGTACCGGCCAGCCCGCGTTGACGGCGTAGAGGGAGAACGGCGGGCCGCCCACCCCGGCCGCGGAGTTCATGAAGCCGCCCACCGCACCCGCGGCCACCGCTCCCCGGGTGCCGCGCAGAGCCGGCACCGCGAAGCCGCGCAGCACCAGCAGGACGGCCACCGTCACCAGGCCGCCCATGACCAACAGCAGCCAGGGCTCCGGGAGTTGCCGGGTCAGCCAGGTGCCCGCCGGTACCGTGCAGGCCGCCGCCGCGCACAGCGGGACCATCGCCCGCGGCCGGACCAGCCGCCACCCTCCCGCGAGCCCCGCGCAACAGATCGCCCCGGCCGCGCAGTTGGCCAGCACGACTCCCTCGGTCGGCCCGAGCAGCAGGACCAGCGCGGGCACGGCGACCAGCGCGAAACCCATGCCGGTGAGCCACTGCACGGACGAGCCGAGCAGCACGATGCCCGCCAGCAGCACGTCTGCGATCACGGCCAAGGTGTACCGCACTACACCCCGGGTTCGGGAGCGCACCCCCTCGTGACCGTCCCCGGGGCACGGGATCGTTGATCTCGCCAGGTCAACCACCCCGTACCGAAGGAAAGACCATGAAGTCGCTGCTCTCCTCCACCCCCGTCCTGTGGTTCCTCTTCCTCTTCAACCTCGTCGTCGCGGTGGCCGCGCCCTTCGTCGTGGACGGGGCGCAGGGCATCATGACCGCCGTCGGGATGGGCGTGGTGTCGCTCGGCGCCGGCGTCTCCCTGCTGCGCGGACAGCGACCGGGCGCTCACGGGGCGTGAATTGGGCGTGTGTTGTCTCCGCCCTGTATCTCGGCTGCATGGGCCCTAACCGGTGCGAAGAGAGGCTGGAGTCAGTTCACAGCAGCACCTCACCGCACTGGAGACAGCGATGACCCGTCGTTCCATAACCAAGCGCGCAGCCATCGTCACCGCCACCGCGATCGTGGCCGTGGGAACCGTCGGCACCGTCGCCGCCACCGCCGGGACGGACAGCCCGAAGAAGCCCACCAAGAAGGAGATCGCGGGCCTGTTCACCACCTGGAACGCGGCCCTGCAGACCGGTGACGCCCACAAGGTCGCCGACCTGTACGCGAAGGACGCGGTGCTGCTGCCCACCGTCTCCAACAAGGTCAGAACCAACCACGCCGAGATCGTCGACTACTTCGAGCACTTCCTGCAGAACAAGCCGGTCGGCAAGAAGGTCCGGACGATCGTCAACGTCCTCGACACCAACTCCGCGATCGACACCGGCGTCTACGAGTTCACCCTCACCGACCCGAAGACCGGCGCCAAGCGGGTCGTCGAGGCCCGCTACACGTACGAGTACGAGAAGCGGAACGGTCAGTGGAAGATCGTCAACCACCACTCCTCGGCGATGCCCGAAGGCTGATCTCCACCGTCAGCCCGCCCCCCGGCGCGTCCGCCAGCGTCACGGTCCCGCCGTCGTCGGTCACCAACTGCTTGACGACGGCGAGACCGAGGCCGGAGCCGGAGCGCCCGGTCAGGCCCTGGCCGCGCCAGAAGCGGTCGAAGGCACGGGACTTCTCGGCGTCCGACATGCCCGGTCCCTCGTCCAGCACCGACAGCACCACCGTGTCCGCCCGGGACTCCACCTCGACGGTGATCCGCCCGCCGTCCGGCGAGACCTCCAGGGCGTTCGAGAGCACGTTGTCCAGCACCTGGTCCAGGTGACCGGGGCTGGCCAGCACAGACGGCCGGTCGTCGACAACACTCCCCCTGAGCGCGATGGTGACTCCGCGCTCGTCGGCGGCCGGCCTCCACACCGTCAGCCGTTCGTCCACGATGTCCCTCAGGGCGAGCGGCTCGGCCGCGGTCACCTTCGCCTCGGCCCGCGCCAGCACCAGCAGGCCGTTGACCAGGCGGCTCATGCGGACCACCTCCGCCGTCGCCTGCTCCACGTCCTCGCGCACGAACTCGTCGTCCACGCCGTCCGCGATGTTGTCCAGCGACAGCCGCAACGCGGTGAGCGGGGTGCGGAGTTGATGGGAGGCGTCGGCCACGAAGATGCGCTGCGAGGCGACCAGGGTGTCGAGACGTTCGGCGCCCTGGTTCAGGGTGCGGGCGAGGGTCTGCGTCTCCGGCGGGCCCGTCACGGGGGAGCGGGCGGTCAGGTCGCCGTCGCTGAACTTGCTGGCCATGGAGTTCAGTTCCCGCAGCGGCGCGGTGATGCGGCGGGCGGCGAAGGCGCCGATCGCCGCGGCCGCACCGAGGACGAGCACGGCGAGGGCGGCCCGGAAGCCCCAGATCTGCCAGAGCCGCTTGGTCATGTCGGAGGTCGAGTACACGATCCGTACGGCCGCGTCACCTTTGGCGGGGACGGTGACCGTCAGGTTCTCGCCCCACACGAAGTCGGAACCCCAGTCGGTCGTCGGCTGGTTCCGCTGCACGGCCCGGGTCAGCGCCGCGTCCCCGGTGGGCCGGTCCAGCCCCGGGTCGCAGGCGGCGGTGGGCGTCGCCTCCACGTCGCCGTACGCCGTGGCGACCTTGGCCAGCGCCTCGCACGAGGCCCTGTCGCCGTTGCCCAGCAGCAGCGCCATGGTGTTGGCCTCGCGCAGCACCGACTGCCGGGTGTCGTCCCGCAGTTGATCGGTGAGCGTGAACGCCACCGGGACCGTGAACAGGAAGATCGCCACCGCGACCAGCAGGATGTAGCTCCGGATGAGCTGCCGGTTCATGAAGCCCCGTCGTCCTTGACGATCTCCAGGCGGAAGCCGACGCCCCGCACCGCCTCGATGGTGATCGCACCGGCGAGCTTGCGCCGCAGCGCCGCCACGTGCACGTCCAGCGTCTTGGTCGGCCCGAACCAGTTGGCGTCCCAGACCGCCTCCATGATCTGCTCGCGCGACATCAGCGCGCCCGGCTCCTCGGTGAGGAAGGCCAGCAGGTCGTACTCCTTGGGCGCGAGGGCCACCTCCTCGCCGTCCAGGCGCACCCGGGCGGCCTTGCGGTCCACGGTGAGGCGGGAGCCGTACCGGTCGGGGCCGTTCTCGGCGCTGGGACGGGGCTGGGCGCGCCGCATCACGGCCCGTATCCGCGCGATGACCTCTCGGACCCCGAACGGCTTGGACACGTAGTCGTCGGCGCCGAGCTCGAGCCCGACCACCCGGTCCGTCTCGTCGCTGCGTGCGCTGATCACGATGATCGGCACGTCACCGCGCTCCCGCAGCGCCCTGCACACGTCGAGACCGTCGGTGTCCGGCAGCCCGAGGTCCAGGAGTACGACGTCGTAGGGCCCGGTGTGGTTCAGCGCGGCGGCGCCGGTGGAGACCCACTCGACCTCGAACCCGTACCGGATCAGGCCGCGCCTGAGGGACTGGGCGACCGGCTCATCGTCTTCCACCAGAAGTACGCGCACAGCCGCACCCTAATCCTTGAAACTTAATTCACAGCTGTCACCTGGGCCTCACATCGGTGTGTACAGGGGTGTGTGACGCGGTGCACTTTTCCCCAGGTCCCGAATTGGGCATGCGCTGACCTGGGCGTCCGAATCTCACGATGCGATACCGCAGAGGTGGAAACCGGACGCTCGTTAAACTGAGCCGACACAAACGGACTGAGCGAGGAGCGCACGTGGGCCTTGTCGTGCAGAAGTACGGAGGCTCCTCCGTAGCCGATGCCGAGGGCATCAAGCGCGTCGCCAAGCGAATCGTCGAAGCGAAGAAGAACGGCCACCAGGTCGTCGTCGTCGTTTCCGCGATGGGCGACACGACGGACGAGCTGATCGATCTCGCCGAGCAGGTATCGCCGATGCCTGCCGGGCGTGAGTTCGACATGCTGCTGACCGCCGGAGAGCGGATCTCCATGGCACTGCTGGCCATGGCGATCAAAAACCTGGGCCACGAGGCCCAGTCCTTCACCGGCAGCCAGGCAGGCGTCATCACCGACTCGGTCCACAACAAAGCCCGGATCATCGACGTCACGCCGGGCCGTATCCGGGAGTCCCTCGACAAGGGCAACATCGCCATCGTCGCCGGCTTCCAGGGCGTCAGCCAGGACAAGAAGGACATCACCACGCTCGGCCGCGGCGGTTCCGACACCACCGCCGTCGCGCTGGCCGCCGCCCTCGACGCCGAGGTCTGCGAGATCTACACCGACGTGGACGGCGTGTTCACCGCCGACCCGCGCGTGGTGAAGAAGGCGAAGAAGATCGACTGGATCTCCTTCGAGGACATGCTGGAGCTCGCCGCCTCCGGTTCGAAGGTGCTGCTCCACCGCTGCGTGGAGTACGCGCGCCGCTACAACATCCCGATCCACGTCCGGTCCAGCTTCAGCGGGCTGCAGGGCACCTGGGTCAGCAGTGAGCCGATCGAGCAAGGGGACAAGCAGGTGGAGCAGGCCATCATCTCCGGTGTCGCGCACGACACCTCCGAGGCCAAGATCACGGTCGTCGGCGTGCCGGACAAGCCGGGTGAGGCCGCGGTGATCTTCCGTACGATCGCGGACGCCGAGATCAACATCGACATGATCGTGCAGAACGTCTCCGCCGCCTCCACCGGGCTGACGGACATCTCCTTCACCCTCCCCAAGGCCGAGGGCCGCAAGGCCATCGACGCCCTGGAGAAGAACAAGTCCGGCATCGGCTTCGACTCGCTGCGCTACGACGACCAGATCGGCAAGATCTCCCTGGTCGGCGCGGGCATGAAGACCAACCCGGGCGTCACGGCGGACTTCTTCACCGCCCTGTCCGACGCGGGCGTGAACATCGAGCTGATCTCGACCTCCGAGATCCGCATCTCGGTCGTCACCCGCGCCGACGACGTCAACGAAGCCGTCCGCGCCGTCCACAGCGCCTTCGGCCTCGACTCCGACAGCGACGAGGCCGTGGTCTACGGCGGCACCGGCCGATGACCGCACGTCCGACGCTCGCGGTCGTGGGGGCGACCGGGGCCGTCGGCACCGTCATGCTCCAGATCCTGTCCCAGCACGCGGACATCTGGGGCGAGATCCGACTCATCGCCTCTCCCCGCTCGGCCGGCCGCAAGCTGGCCGTGCGGGGGGAGCAGGTCGAGGTGGTGGCCCTGTCGGAGGAGGCCTTCGACGGGGTCGACGTCGCCATGTTCGACGTACCCGACGAGGTGGCCGCCCAGTGGGCGCCGGTCGCCGCCGCGCGCGGTGCCGTCGTGGTGGACAACTCCGGCGCGTTCCGGATGGACTCCGACGTGCCCCTCGTCGTCCCCGAGGTCAATCCGCACGCGGCCCGGATGCGGCCACGCGGGATCATCGCCAACCCCAACTGCACGACCCTGTCCATGATCGTGGCCCTGGGCGCGCTGCACGCCGAGTTCGGGCTGCGGGAGCTGGTGGTGTCCAGCTACCAGGCGGTCAGCGGGGCCGGGCGGGCCGGCGTGGACACCCTGCGCCAGCAGCTGTCCCTGGTCGCCGGCACCGAGCTCGGCACCCACCCCGGCGATGTGCGGAGGGCCGTCGGCGACAACACCGGGCCGTTCCCGGAGCCGGTCGCGCTGAACGTCGTACCGTGGGCCGGGTCGCTGCGCGAGGACGGCTGGTCCTCGGAGGAGATGAAGGTGCGGGACGAGACCCGCAAGATCCTCGGACTGCCCGCGCTGCCGGTCGCCGTGACCTGTGTGCGGGTCCCGGTCGTCACCGTGCACTCCCTCACCGTCCACGCCCGCTTCGAGGGCGAGGTCACCGTCCGCAAGGCGCGCGAGATCCTCGCGACCGCACCCGGGGTCGTCCTCTTCGACGACCCGGAGGCCGGGGAGTTCCCCACCCCCGCCGATGTCGTGGGCACCGACCCCACCTGGGTCGGCCGGGTCCGGCGCGCCCTCGACGACCCCACGGCGCTCGAACTCTTCGTGTGCGGGGACAACCTGCGCAAGGGCGCCGCCCTCAACACCGCCCAGATCGCGGAGCTGGTGGCGGCCGAGTTCGGGTGACGATCGTCCGGCGCACGGCCGCTTCCGCCGCACCGGGTCCCGCCTACGCAGTTGTGCCTACGCAAAAAGTCCTGGCCATGGCCGGAACGCTTTGTAGGATCTATGGGCGACATGTGGTGCGGGTAATGGTCCGTACCACTTGATCCCGGCGCTTCGGCGTCCGAAGATTTTCCTCCCCGCTCTCCGCAACCGCGCGGAGGGCGGGGAGCGTCTTTGCGAACGCCCTTTCAGGGGGGCGTGGGGATGCGGTACGAGGCGTGGGGACGCCTCGGTCATTCAGGACACAGGGGAAGAGCGGGTAGGCATGAGCGCGTTTGACGCACGGTCAGTTGTGCTGCCTGAGAGAAGACGGACAGCGGCGTACAACCCTCACGGGGGTGAGCGTGTCCAACTGGCGTGGCTCAGGTACTCGACTTCCCGGCCGCGCCGAGCGGCGCGGCCGTCCTCCGGCCCCGCAGGCCCGGGGCGCCCGGTGGCATGCCGGTGATCGCGCCCATGCCCGCAGCGCGGCCCACCCGCATACCCAGTCAGCGTGACGGCGCCGAGGAAGCGGCGGCAGCCGGGACCACCGTCGACCACCTGACCGAGACCTACCGCGCGCACTACCGCTCGCTGCTGGGTCTCGCCGCCCTCCTGCTCGACGACACCGCCTCCTGCGAGGACGTAGTCCAGGAGGCCTTCATCCGCGTCCACTCGGCACGCAAACGCGTCCGCGACCCCGAGAAGACGCTCGCGTACCTGCGTCAGACGGTCGTCAACCTCTCCCGCTCGGCCCTGCGCCGGCGCATCCTCGGACTGAAGCTGCTGTCCAAGCCGATGCCCGACATGGCGAGCGCCGAGGAGGGGGCCTACGACCAGCTGGAGCGCGACTCGCTCATCAAGGCCATGAAGGGGCTTCAGCGCCGCCAGCGCGAGGTCCTGGTCCTGCGCTACTTCGCGGACATGACCGAGGCCCAGGTCGCCGACACGCTCGGCATCTCACTGGGCTCCGTCAAGGCGTACGGCTCCCGGGGGATCGCCGCGCTGCGCGTCGCCATGGAGGCGCCGGCATGAGCGGCGGGAGTGGCTCCGACGAACGGCGACACGAACCCTACGAGTGGCACGAGCCGACGTGGGTGGGCAAGCAAGAGCACAAGCAATCGCACGCTGGGAACGGAACTGTGAATCACGGCCCCGACGATCTGAGCTCCACGGGGGAGTTCGACTCGGACGAGCTGGCACTGCGACGGATGCTTCAGCTGGCGGTCCAGGAGATGGAGCCGCGCGACGGCACCCTGGAGCATCTGCGCAAGGCGGTCCCCGCCCGACGGGCACGCAAGCGGCAGGCCCTGGTGGGCATGGCCGCCGCGGCTCTGTTCATCGGCACTGCCATCCCCGCCGTCGTGCACGTCTCCTCCACCGACACCAGTGCCAACACCTCCAACGCCGGGCACACCTCCCAGATGCAGGGCGGCGCGAGCCAGGGCAAGCAGGAGGAGGGCGGCGAGTCCACCTCCGGCGGCTCCGCCGGCAAGACGGAGGACAAGGGCAAGGGCGAGACCAAGGGCGACGAGAAGGGCAAGACCGCGGGCGCGAGCTCCGGTGCCAGCAGCGGCGCCGACCCGTCCGCCACGTCCGCCGCGAGCACCCCGGTCTGTACGGCCGCGCAGCTGGGCACGCCCACCGCGACCACCGCCGCGCCCGACGCCTCCGGCACGGTCTACGGCAGCTTCCACGTCACCAACGGCTCCACCGCCGCCTGCACGGTCACCGGTCCCGGCATCGTGACCCCGAGCGCGCAGGGCGCGGCCGACGCGAGCAAGATCGGCGCCCTCCGGCATGTCTCCGGCGACCCGGCGACCGGGCTGCCCGATCCGGCGGCCGAGGTCTCCCAGCTGCTGCTCCAGCCGGGCTCCTCCTACGACGTGAAGTTCGCCTGGGTGCCGTCCGAGACCTGCCCCACCACGGATCCCTCGACCGACCCCACCCCCGATCCCACGTCCTCCCCGGACACCTCCACCAGCGAGGGTTCCTCGACCGGCGGCGACACCGGCACCTCGACCCAGCTCATGACCGACGGCACGGCCGACGGCAGCGTCCTGGTGACGAACACGGCGCAGGCGGGCGGCCCGTCGGTGTCCACGACGGTGCCCAACGCGTGCGCGGGGACCGTGTACTGGACGGGTGTGCTGACGTCGTCGTGACGGCGTGCGGGGGATCGCGTGGGAACCGTGGCGGTGACGGCGCGCGGGACGGCGAGCGGGAGGCCGCGCGCCGGGGTACGGCGGGCGTGACGGCGAAGGCGCTGCTCAGGCGGGCGTCTTCGCCTGGGGCTGGTCCTGCTGTCCCCGGTCCTGCCGGCCCTGGCTCTGCGGGCCTTGTTCCGGCTGGTCGTCGTCCGGGACGATCCCCAGTTCCGCGTCCCGGATGAACTCCACCTCGCGGCGCACCAGCCGGAACCACATGAAGACCACGAAGCCGGCGAAGACGAACCACTCGCCGGTGTAGCCGAGGTTCTGGAACGCCTTCAGGTCCAGCCCGCTGTCGGCGGGCGCGGTCGCCGGTACGGCCTTCATCCCGGAGTCACCGGTGTTCAGGGTGACCCACGCGTCGTACACGTCGTAGGGCACGAGGTTGATCAGTGAGGCCGCGCTGATCGCCGCGGTCTGCCCGGCCGGGAGCCCGCCCCGCGCACTGACGCCGTTGTCCCCCGGGGTCTCGGAGGCCTGGAGCGCGCCGGTGACGGTGACCTCGCCCTTCGGCGGGGCCGGGACCTTCGCCGGATCGGGGGTGCCCGGCAGCCAGCCGCGCACCACGGGCAGGGCCTCGCCGCCGTCGGTGCGCAGCAGGGTCAGGACGTAGTACCCCTCGCGGTCGCCCAGCTGCCGGTCGGGGACGAGCAGCTGCTTGTCGTACCGGCCGGTCGCGGTGGCCTGCTTGCCGGAGGTCGCCTTGTCCACCGGCAGCAGCTCGGCCAGCGGCCGCGGGGCCTCCCGCACGTCCGTGACGACCTGCTTCTCGGCCTCGCGGCTCTCCGTCATCCGGTCCTCGAACCGGCTCAGCTGCCATGACCCCATGAAGATGCAGAACGGGATGGCGAGCAGCACGAAGACGTTGATGCCGAACCAGCGGGGCGTCAGCAGAAACCGGTACACACCCCCACGGTACGGGGACGCCCCGGGCGGCCGGGGCGCGGGGTCAGTAGCGCTCGGTCAGGTGGTCCCGGCCGGCCGGAGGTTCGTACGGCTCCGGCCAGAAGTCGGTGACCGCGGATATACGGCCGCTCCCGTCACCGGTGAAGAACGAGATGCCGTACATCTCCTCCAGCCCCACCGTGACGTGGACCCAGGTGACCACCTGCTCCGGTTCGGCGACCATCCGCTCGATCCGCAGGTGCCAGTCGCCCGGGTACTCCCGGTTGAACTCGACGTACCGCTCCCGGCCGCTGACGCGCTCGCGGGTCTGCGGCAGGGTGTAGACGACGTCCTCGGCGAGGGTGTCCGCGAACGCGCTCCAGTCGCGGGCCTCGGCGAAGGCCCAGAAACTCTCCACGGTCTTGCGCAGATCGGTCATGCGGACGAGTCTGCACCCCGCCACTGACAATCGACCCGGGAGCGGGCTTCCGGGCCTGGTGGGAAGGGGTCCGGGTAAGCGGCCGGTAGAAGTTTTCCACAGGCTGGGGACCTCGTCTGCGGATTGTCTGTGAGGGCAGGCAGTATGGGGTCATGACTGAGAGCAACGGGTCCGCCGCGGCCGAGCGGATCAACGAGATGCCGGACTGGGAGAAGCGCTTCCGGGCGCCCCGGGTGTCCCTTCCGGACTGGGCGGAGGACGCCCCGGACCGTTCCTTGTTCGTGTCCAACGCCACCGGGACCTACGAGCTGTACGCCTGGGACAGGGCCACGGGCGAGCAGCGCCAGGTGACGGACCGGCCCAACGGCACCACGGACGGCGTGCTCTCCCCGGACGGCGCCTGGATCTGGTGGTTCGACGACAAGGACGGCGACGAGTTCGGCGTCTGGCGCCGCCAGCCCTTCGAGGGCGGACCGGACGAGCCCGCCGCGCCGGGCCTGGAGGCCTCCTACCCCGCGGGCCTCGCCCTGGGCCGGGACGGCCGGACGGCGGTCGTGGGCCGCTCCACCGACGACGAGGGCACCTCCATCCATCTCGTGCGGACCGGCGAGGAGCCGGTGGAGATCTACCGGCACCGCGAGTCGGCGGGCGTCGGCGACCTCTCCCACGACGGCTCGCTGATCGCCGTCGAGCACACCGAGCACGGCGACGCGATGCACTCGGCCCTGCGCGTGGTCCGCCCGGACGGCACGGCGGTCGCCGAGCTCGACGACACCAAGGGCGGCGCCGAGGAGCTGGGCCTGGAGGTCCTGGGCTTCGCGCCGGTCGTCGGCGACACCCGGCTGCTCGTCGGACACCAGCGGCGCGGTCGCTGGGAGCCGCTGGTGTGGGACGTGGCCACCTCCGAGGAGACCGACCTGGACCTGGACCTGCCCGGTGACGTGGGCGCCGAGTGGTACCCGGACGGCACCGGTCTGCTCATCGTGCACAGCTTCGAGGCACGCAGCGAGCTCTTCCGGTACGACCTGGCGAGCGGCCGGCTCGAGAAGGTCCCGACCCCGCCCGGCTCGGTCTCCGGGGCGACGGCCCGTCCTGACGGCAGCGTGGAGTACCTGTGGTCCTCGGCCGCCGAGCCGTCGGCGGTGCGCTCGACGACGGGTGAGGTGGTGCTCGACCCGCCCGGCCTGAAGTCCCCCGGCTCGGTGCCGGTGGAGGACGTGTGGGTACCGGGCCCGGGCGGCCGTATCCACGCCCTCGTGCAGAAGCCCGCGGGGGCGACGGGACCGCTGCCGACGGTCTTCGACATCCACGGCGGCCCGACCTGGCACGACAGCGACTCCTTCGCGGCCGGCCCCGCGGCCTGGGTGGACCACGGGTACGCGGTCGTGCGGGTCAACTACCGCGGCTCCACGGGCTACGGACGCGAGTGGACCGACGCGCTCAAGCACCGGGTCGGCCTCATCGAGCTGGAGGACATCGCGGCGGTGCGGGACTGGGCGATCACGTCCGGCCTCGCCGACCCCGACCGGCTGATTCTCACGGGCGGCTCCTGGGGCGGGTACCTTACCCTCCTCGGCCTGGGCACCCAGCCGGACGCGTGGGCGCTGGGCATCGCGGCGGTGCCGGTCGCGGACTACGTCACGGCGTTCCACGACGAGATGGAGGCGCTGAAGGCGATGGACCGGACGCTGCTGGGCGGCACGCCGGAGGAGGTGCCGGAGCGGTTCGAGGCGTCGTCGCCCTTGACGTACGTCGACCAGGTGAAGGCCCCCGTGTACATCTCGGCGGGTGTCAACGACCCCCGGTGCCCGATCCGACAGGTCGACAACTACGTCAAGCGGCTGGAGTCGCGGGGTGCGGTGCACGAGGTGTACCGGTACGACGCGGGTCACGGCTCGCTGGTGGTGGACGAGCGGATCAAGCAGGTGAAGCTGGAACTGGACTTCGCGGCGAGGCATTTGGGGTAGCGGGGAGGAGTTTCGTCCGCGGGTGCGTGGGGGCTGGTCGCGCCCCGCGGCGGAGCCGCTCATGTCACAGCCCCGCGCCCCTGAGTGGGGGCAGTCGAAGTCGGCCGAGCGGTACCCCCCGAGGGGCGCGGGGAACTGCGCGGCCCTCCCCTACCCGCCCGCAGTTGCACCACGACCCGACCCGGCACGACGCTCTCGCACACCTACGTTCCCGACCGCTCCCGGCCCCGCCGCCCCAGCAGCTCCGCCAGCCCCCGCCGAGTCGCCGCCAGCACCACCCGGTCCGACGGCTGGAGCACATACGTGTCCGGCAGATCCCACGCCAGCCCGGGCGCGTCCCCCGACTCCTCCCGGGCCAGCACCCGCCACGACCCGGCCCGGAACGCCTCCCCGACCGTCTTCCCCTCCAGCTGGGGATGCCCGCCCACCTCCACCGCCGCGAACAGCAGCACCCGCCGCTCGACCGGGAACGCCCCCAGGATCTGCCGCCCCATCATCGCCCCGGCGAACGCGGGGGCCGCGAGATGCGACACGCTCCGGCTCCGCGTCGAGGCGGCCGGGTGGGCCGCCCGCAGGGTCCGGTACACCGCCGTCGCGAAGTCGTCGTCGTACAGCCGCAGCACCACCCGGAGATCGGGCCGCACGGCCCGCGCGTACAGCACGGCCTCCAGGTTCGTCGTGTCCGCGCTGGTCACCGCGAGCAGCGCGTGCGCGCGGTGGATCTTGGCGGCCTCCAGGACCCCTTCCTGGGTGACGTCCCCGAGCACCACCGGCACCCGCAGCCGGCGGGCCGTGGCCAGTCCCCGGGCCTCGGGGTCGGACTCGACGCAGACCACGGGGATGTTCAGCTCCCGCAGCCGCGTCAGTACCCGGGTGCCGATCTTGCCGAGACCGAGGAGCACCACGTGTCCGCCGAGGCCACGGGGCGGTTTGCGCAGGGAGGACACCGTGCGGAAGGTGCCGAGCGCCTCGAGGACCGCGGCGAGGAGCACCGGGAGGAGGAGCAGTCCGGCGAGTCCGGACAGGAGTTGCAGGATCTGCCGGCCGACGGACTCCCCGATCGCGGGATCGTCGATCGCGAACAGATCGAGGAGGGTCAGATAGAAGGCGCGCAGGGGATGGATCCCGGTCACCAGCCACAGCGCGACGGCCAGCGCGACCACGCACCCCACCATTCCGGCCAGCGACCACCGCAGCCGGCGCGAGAACAGCGAGGCGAACCAGGGCATCACGCCCCGCCCGTCGGGCAGCGCGGGCCCGGCGTACGAGACCTGCTCCAGCACGACGGTGGCCCGTCCGCCGCCGTCCCGTACCGCCGCCGCGTCCGGCAGCAGTGCCGGTCCCTGGTCGTCGGCGCGCCCCTGGCTGTCGGTCTGCGAGAGCAGGGCGAGCGTGGCGAGGCCGGGACCGGCGCTCACCCCGGCCCCGGCGGGCGGCCGTTCGACCGCGCGCAGCAGCAGGCCGCCGGTCTGGAGGACCTTGCTGGTGCCGGTGAGGGCGGTGGCGGCCAGCGCGGGCGCGGCGGTGTCGGCGTCGGAGAGCACGGTGGTGGAGGCGTCGAAGCCGGTCCCGTCGGCCGGGCCGCCGGAGGCCAGCACGGCGGCCTGGTCGAGGAGTTCCTCGATGTGCTGGCCGAGGCGGCGGTTGTAGAGCCGCAGCACCAGCCGCAGCCGGGGGTTGAGGCGGCGGGCGGTGAGGGCGGCGCGGATGTTGGTCTCGTCGTCGTCGTACACGAGCGCGAGCGCGTCCGCGCGTTCCACGCCCGCCGCGGCGAGCGCGGCCTCGGTCGGCTCGGCGGCCTCCATCAGCCGTATGCCGCCCGGGGGTTCGCCGACGGCGGTGCCGGTGCCGGCGCTGGTGACGGCGCCGGTGCCGTTGCCGGTCAGGCCCGCGGCCGCGGTCACCACCCGGTCCAGCAGCGCGGACGCGGACCGGGCCCGCACCACCACCGGTGGCCGCACGGACCGTTCGGAGGCCGGTACGACGAGCGTGACCTGCTCGCCGTAGACCCCTCTGAGTTCGGCCGCCAGCCGGTGCGCGAGTCCGTCGTCGCCGCACACCACCATGTGCGCGGCCGCGTCGCCCGGCTGCCCTGGACCCTGGTTCGGAACGCTCCCCACGAGGGAGAAGACTGCCCTACCGGGACGGGTGGTGCCACGTGCGGCAGGTGAGGAGCCTCTCTGCCAAGAATTCCCCAAACCGCCGCGCACGCTGAGCAAAGGGACCTTCCCTGTCGTACGCACCAGGAGGGAAACCAGCACCTCACCACCGGAGGGATCCCGGCCGTGGCCGTCACCAAAGCACCCCCGCCCACGCGGGACACCGGCGAGGACCGGCGCCCGGCAACACCCAAGGCGCCGGCCCCGGCGCCGGACCCGGAGGCGCGGCGGCTCAACTCCCCTCTCGCGCTGACCCTGTTGATGCTCCTGGTGGTGCTCTGCCAGGGTCCGATCCGGGCGGCGCTGGGCGCGCCGGTGATGCAGAGCTGGATGACGGTGTTCGTCGCCGTGCTCGTGCAGGCGCTGCCCTTCCTGGTGCTCGGGGTGCTGCTGTCGGCGGCGATCGCGGTGTTCGTGCCGCCGTCGTTCTTCGCCCGCGCGCTGCCGAGGAACCCCGTCCTCGCGGTGCCGGTGGCGGGGGCGGCGGGTGTGGTGTTGCCGGGCTGCGAGTGTGCGTCCGTGCCGGTGGCGGGCGCGCTGGTGCGGCGCGGTGTCACCCCGGCCGCGGCCCTCGCCTTCCTGCTCTCCGCCCCGGCGATCAACCCGATCGTGCTGACCGCGACCGCCGTGGCCTTCCCCCGCGACCCGGAGATGGTCGTGGCCCGGCTCGTCGCGAGCCTGCTGGTGGCCTGCGCGATGGGCTGGCTGTGGCTGCGCCTCGGCCGCACCGATCTGCTGAAGCCGCCGACCCGGCACGCGTACGAGGGGCAGGGCAAGGGCGCCGCCTTCTGGGGCTCGGTGCGGCACGACGTGATGCACGCGGGCGGCTTCCTGGTCGTCGGCGCGATGGCCGCGGCGACCCTGAAGGCGGTGGTCCCGCAGACGTGGCTGCGTACGGCGGCGGAGAACCCGGTGATCGCCGTGCTGGCCCTGGCCGCGCTCGCCGTGGTGCTGTCGATCTGCTCGGAGGCGGACGCCTTCGTGGCCGCCTCGCTGACCCAGTTCTCGCTGACCGCGCGGCTGACCTTCCTGGTCGTCGGCCCGATGATCGACCTGAAGCTGTTCGCGATGCAGACCGGCACCTTCGGCCGCGCCTTCGCCCTGCGCTTCGCCCCCGCCACCCTCGCCCTGGCGATCGTGGTGTCGGTGCTGACCGGGTGGGTGATGCTGTGAACCGGCAGGCGCAGTCCGCGGTCCTGTTCGTCCTCGGCGCGGCCCTCCTGCACGCGGGCCTCACCGACCTCTACCTCCGCTACGTCAAGGCGGGGCTGCGTCCGCTGGTCCTCGCGGCCGGTGTCGTCCTCATCGCGACGGCGCTGGCGACGACCTGGTACGAGTGGCGCCACAAACGCCGGGCGGCCGCCCCCGAGGACCACGCCCACGAGGACGACGACCACGAGGACGACGATCAGGGGGACCACGTCCACCGCGAACCCCGTGTCTCCTGGCTCCTCGTCCTCCCTCTCTTCGCCCTCATCCTCGTCGCCCCGCCCGCGCTCGGCTCCTACAGCGCGATGCGCACGGGCACGGCCCTCCAGCAGGCGTACGGCTACCAGAAGCTCCCCGCGAGCGGCCCGCTGCGTCTGGGCCTGGCCGACTACGCGGGCCGGGCGGTCTACGAGCACGGCCGGGGTCTCGCCGGGCGGCAGATCACCATCACCGGGTTCGTCGCCCTGGACCACTCCGGCGCCCCCTACCTGGTCCGCATGGCTCTCAACTGCTGCGCGGCGGACGCCCAGCCGGTCAAGGTCGGGCTCACCGGGCAGGTCCCGCCGGTCCTCAGGCCGGACGGCTGGCTCCAGGTCACCGGCACCTACACCGGCAAGCGGACCAAGGACACGGTCAACGGCGGCCCGATCCCGTATCTCCGGGTCACCGCCGCGAAGCCGGTCCCGACCCCGTCCGACCCGTACGACGAGACCTGGAACAACTGACCGTCACGCGCCCCGGGTCGCCGCGAAGGCCTCGTCGAGCAGGGTGACGAGGTCGAGCCGACCGTCGGAGTCGGTCCAGTGGGCCAGCGCGACGTTCAGGCAGTTCAGCGCGGCCCCGGCCAGGACGGTCTGGGCGAGGGTCGCCGGCCCCTCGGAGCCCGCGCGGTCGGCGAGGGCCGCGGCCAGGGCGGGCCGCCAGCTGTGCTGTTTCTCCAGGTGGCGGGCGCACAGGGACGGCGTGTCATAGACCAGCCGGGTGGTGGCGAGAGCACCGGCCGGGTCCTCGTGGTACCGCACGAGCACCGCGTCCAGGGCGCGTCGCAGCGCCGTCCAGGAGTCCTCGTCCGCAGGACGGGCCCGCAGCGCGTCGGCGACCCGCAGGTCCTGGCCCTCGAAGGCGCCGAGCACGGCGTCCTCCTTGGTGCCGAAGTAGCGCAGGAAGGTGCTGCGGGAGACCCCGGCGGCCGCCGCCAGGTCGTCGAGGGTGACCTTGTCGAAGCCCTCACGGCGGAACAACTCGAAGGCCACGGCTGCCAGTTGCTCCCGTACGGCCGCCCGGGCGATGTCTCTCGTGGTCGTGCGCGCTGCTCCGGTCACCCGCCGATCGTAACGCCCGGGCCTTGCGCGAGTGAATCTCGATGGCTAACGTGACACTCAGTTTCACATCTAGAACTCGATATCCAGAAGCGATATCCAGAACTCCATATCCAGAACCTGACTCCAGGAAGGCCGGACCTCGTGCCCCAGACCCTCGGCATCATCGGCAGCGGCATGATCGGCACGGCGGTGGCCGGACTCGCCGTCGCCGCCGGACTGGACGTGGTGGTGAGCAACTCCCGCGGCCCGGAGACCCTCGCCGGCCTCGTCGCGGAACTCGGCGAGCGCGCCCGCGCGGCCACGCCGGCTCAGGCCGCGCGCGCCGGTGACCTGGTCGTGGCGGCCGTACCGCTGAAGGCGTACGAGCGGTTGCCCGCGGCCGAGCTGGCCGGGAAGACGGTGATCGACGCGATGAACCACTACCCGGACCGGGACGGCCGCTTCGCCGAGCTGGAGGCGGGGGGACTGACCTCCAGCGCGCTGGTGCAGCGGCACCTGGCCGGGGCGAGGGTGGTCAAGGCGTTCGCCACCATCGACTTCCTGCACCTGGGCACCCTCGCCCGGCCGGCCGGGGCCGCCGACCGCAGCGCCCTGCCCGTCGCGGGCGACGACGCCGACGCCAAGGCGGAGGTGGTCCGGCTGCTCGACCTGCTCGGCTACGACGCGGTCGACGCCGGCACCCTCGCCGACAGCGGGTGCCTGGCGCCCGGCAGCCCGGCGCACGTGCAGCCGTACATGGGGGAGCGGCCCGAGGGGCTGAGCCCTGAGGAGGCGCACCGCTGGTTCCTCGCCTCGCCCGGCGTGCCGGTGCCCGCCGCCCGGGTCAAGGAACTGATCGACGCCGGCCACTGACGGGAGACCCCGCATGACGATGATCGAGATACCCACCGAGGACGGCACCGTGGACGCCTACCTCGCCCGTCCCGACGACGGCGTCCGGCACCCCGCCGTCCTCCTCTACATGGACGCGTTCGGACTGCGCCCGCATCTGAGGTCGATGGCGGACCGGCTGGCCGCGGGGGGCCACACCGTCCTGGTCCCCAACGTCTTCTACCGCTTCGGCCGCGCCCCCGTCGTCGAGCTGCCCGACTTCATCGACCCCGCCGAGCGCCCGGAGATCATCCAGGCCATCGGCCCGGCCGCCCGCACCCTCTCCCCCGAGGGCGCGATGCGGGACGCGGCCGCCTACCTCGCGTGGCTGGAGGACTCGTCCCTGACCACCGGCGGCCCCGCCGGTGTCACCGGCTACTGCTGGGCGCGGGTCTCGCCCTGCGCACCGCGGGCACGTATCCGGAGCGGGTCGCGGCGGCGGCCGGGTTCCACGGGGCACACCTCGCCACCGACGCGCCCGACAGCCCCCACCTCCTCGCCGGCCGCATCACCGCCGAGCTGTACCTCGGCCACGCGGACCACGACTCCACCAACCCCGCCGACCGGATCGCCCGACTGGAGAAGGCCCTCACCGAGGCGGGCGTCGAGCATCGCAGCGAGGTCTACGAAGGCGCCCACCACGGCTTCACCCAGGCCGACACGGCGATGTACGGAGCGGCGGCGACGGAACGCCACTGGGCGGCGCTGCTGGACCTGTTCGCCCGGCGGCTCACCGGTTGACCGCCGTGAGCGGGCGTGCGCCGTGGTGGCCGCCGCGTCCCGCTGAACCCCACAAGCCCTTGCCGTCGTAGGACCCTCCCCCTAGCCTGCAATCTGACGACCCATCAGATATCGGCTAGGGGGCAGGCAATGGCCGTCACCAGCGAAAGCGGAACCGGACCCGGACCGGGCACCAGGGACATCCCCAGAGTCATCAGCGTGGACGACCACGTGATCGAACCCGCCCACCTCTTCGAGACCTGGCTCCCGGCCAGGTACCGGGACCGGGGGCCGAAGCCGCTCACCGCCGGCATCGGGGAACTCGCGTACATCGGCGGGAAGTACCGGTTCACCACCGATCCGGAAGGCCAGCTCACGGACTGGTGGGAGTACGAGGGCCTGCTCTTCCCGTACAAGCGGATCATCGCGGCCGTCGGCTTCTCGCGGGACGAGATGACCCTCGACGGGATCACCCGCGAGCAGATGCGGCGCGGCTGCTGGGACCCCAAGGCCCGGATCGAGGACATGGAGATGAACCATGTCGAGGCCTCCCTCTGCTTCCCCACCTTCCCGCGCTTCTGCGGGCAGACCTTCGCCGAGGCCAAGGACAAGGAGGTCGGGCTCGCCTGTGTGCGCGCCTACAACGACTGGATGGTCGAGGAGTGGTGCGGGGACAGCGGGGGACGGCTCATCCCGCTGTGTCTGATCCCGCTGTGGGACGTCGACCTCGCGGTCGCGGAGATCCGCCGCAACGCCGAACGGGGCGTCAGGGCCGTCACCTTCAGCGAGATCCCGACCTATCTGGGACTGCCGTCGATCCACTCCGGCTACTGGGACCCGTTCTTCGCGGCCTGCGAGGAGACCGGCACGGTCGTCAACATGCACATCGGCAGCAGCTCCCAGATGCCGGCCGCCTCCCCCGACGCCCCGCCCGCCGTCCAGGCCTCCCTGTCCTTCAACAACGCCATGGCCTCGATGATGGACTTCCTGTTCAGCGGGGTGCTGGTGAGGTTCCCGCGGCTGAAACTGGCGTACAGCGAGGGCCAGATGGGCTGGATCCCGTACGCCCTGGAACGCGCCGACGACGTCTGGGAGGAGCACCGGGCCTGGGGCGGGGTCAAGGACCTGATCCCGGAGCCGCCGTCGACGTACTACTACCGGCAGATCTTCTGCTGCTTCTTCCGCGACCGGCACGGCATCGAGGCGATCGAGACCGTCGGCGTCGACAACGCGACCTTCGAGACCGACTACCCGCACGTGGACTCGACCTGGCCGCACACGAAGAAGGTCGCCGAGGAACACGTGGCCGGCCTCCCGGACGACGTGGTCTACAAGCTGATGCGGGGCAACGCGATCCGCATGCTGGACCTGGACTTCGACCGGTAGCCGACCGGCACCGCACGGCGTGCGTGTCGGCGACCCCCTCCAGGGCGCGACCGCCGCTTCAGCGGCTCCAGTCCAGCGCGGCCAGTGCTCGCGCCCGTGCCTCCGTCACCGCGATCCGGGCTTCCAGTTCCGCCGCGTCCACATGCGCCGGTTGGCCGGTGACCTGGCCCTCCCACTGGCGGTACAGGAGGCCGGGTTCGGCGGTGAACCAGCCGGGGCTGACGGCGTCCAGGGCCAGCAGCAGGCCGGTGTCCTCGGAGGCGGGCAGGGCCATCCAGCCGCCGAGGGCGAGCAGCAGCTCCCGGCGGACGAAAAGGGTGCCGGGGACGACCAGCGGTAAGGAGTGGGCCTTCCAGTGCGCGAGCAGCGCCCCGGACGCGAGGGGGCCCTCGCCGGGATCGCCGGGAAAGGCGACCGTGGTGCCGTCGGGCAGTTGGTCCAGCGCGCGGGAGGTCGCCCAGCCGAGCGCGGGGTCGGCCTCCAGCGCGGCGAGGTCCCGGGCGAGCGCGCCCGGGGTGAGCAGGTCGTCGGCGTCCAGGACCTTCACGTACGGCCCCGTCGCGTGTGCGAGTGCGATCGTGCGGGCGACGCCCGGCCCGCCGGGGCGCCCCTGACGGAAGGTCACGCGGGGGTCGTCGGGGACGTACGGGTGCACCTCGTCCGTGCGGCCGTCCTCCTGTATCACCCAGCGCCACCCCCAGCCCTCGGGCAGTTCCTGTGCGCACACCGAGGCGTAGGCCTCGGGCAGGAAGCGGGCGGACGGGGCATGAACGGCCGTGATGATCGTTATGTGCACCGGCACAGCCTAAAACGTGCCCGGACACGGAAAGACCCGACCGCTGGCGACGGGGGATGCACCAGCGGTCGGGCTGTGGCCAAGACTAACAAGGCAAATGGAACAGCGGGAGCGGACTGCTCAGCCGGGGGGAGAAGTTGTGAGCGGGATCACGTAATGCGCTTCAGTCGCACGGAGGATCGTACGAGAGCCGGGGCAGGTACTCCTCCCACTCCTGGCGGGTCAGGACGTTCCCGGTGGTGGCACAGATGCGGTCGATCGCGTCGTCGACGTCGAGGTCCCACAGCCGGATCGTGTCGGAGCCGCTGGACACCCCGAGCATGCGGCTGTTGGGGCTGAAGGAGAGGAAGTTGCCGGTCTTGGCGTTGGGGCTCATCGACTGCCCGATGGGGCCGGCCGCGGACGGGTCGGACACGTCCCAGAGCCGGACCGTGTTGTCGTTGCCGCCGCTGGCCAGCCTCGTCCCGTCGCGGCTGTACGTCAGCGACACCACCGCCTCGGTGTGCCCGGTGAGGGCGGCACCCGCCCGCTCGGCGTGCGCGGGGTCGGCCACGTCCCACAGCCGGACCGTGTCGTCGTCACCGCCGCTGGCCAGGGTGCGGCCGTCCGGGCTGAAGACGAGCACGTTGACGGGCCCCGCGTGCCCGGTGAGCGGCGGGCCGAGCGCGGTCGTACGGACCGGGTCCGTCACCTTCCACAGCCGGATCGTGCCGTCCGCGCTGCCGCTGGCCAGGGTCCGGCCGTCCGGGCTGAAGGCGAGGCCGTTGATGTATCCCCGGTGGCCGGCGACCGGGCCGTGGGAGGCCGGGTGGGCCGGGTCGGTGATATCCCACAGCTGGAGGCTGCGGCTGTCGTAGGCGGTGGCCATGGTGCGGCCGTCCGGGCTGAACGCCAGCGCGTCCGGGCCCATGAACCGGGAGCGCAGGACGAGCGCCGGACCGTAGGGGACGGGCCGGGTCGGGTCGGTGACGTTCCACAGGTGGACCCGGCCGGTGGCGAGCACCGCGAGGATGCGGCCGTCGGGGGAGAACTGCACCTGGGAGTCGGGGTCGCGCACCTCGGGGGTGAACGGCTCGCCCAGGGCCACGGGCCGGGCCGGGTCCGTCACCTTCCACAGCCGGATCCGTCCGTCCCGCCCGGCCGTGGCGAGCACCTCGCCGTCCCGCCGGAACGCCCCGCTGCCGCCCACCACGTCCCCCGACGGGATCGACCACAGCCGCACCTTGCTGTCACCGCTGCCGGTCGCGAGCGTACGGCCGTCCGGGCTGAAGCCCAGCGCGTACATCTCCCCGCTGCTCCCGGCGAGCGGCTCGCCGACCTGCGAGGGGTACGCCGGGTCGCTCACGTTCCACAGGCTCGCCGTGCTGTCCGCGCTGGCCGCGGCGAGCGTGTCCCCGTCCGGGCTGAAGGCCACGGACCAGATGGGCCCGGTGTGGCCGGTCAGGGGCGAGCCGACGGGGCCCGCCGCGGCCGGGTCGGTCACGTCCCACAGCCGGACGGTGTCGTCGGCGCTGCCGGTCGCGAGCGTACGGCCGTCCGGGCTGAAGGCGACCGAGTGCACCAGGCCGGTGTGCCCGACGAGACCCCTGGGGTACGCCTTCGGGTGCCGAGGGTCCGCGGTGTTCCACAGCCGAATCGTTTTGTCGTCGCCCCCGGCCGCCAGTGTGCGCCCGTCGGGGCTCCACGCCACGGTCCGCACGGCGGCCCCGGCACCCGTCAGGGCATCGAGCGGCTCGGGCCGTGCCGCGTCACGCATGTCCCACAGGCGTACGGTCCTGTCCTCCCCGGCGGAGGCCAGCGTGCGCCCGTCCGGGCTGAACGCGATCAGGTAGATGGTGCCGCGATGGCCGGCCAGGGGAGCGCCGAGGGGCTTCGGGTGCCGGGGGTCCCGGACGTCCCAGAGCCGGATCGTCCCGTCGTCCCCGGCACTGGCCAGGGTCGTGCCGTCGGGGCTGAAGACCGCGCTGCTCACCCAGCTCGTGCCACCGGCGAGGGGCTCGCCGAGGGATGTCGGGTGCCGGCGGTCGCCCACGTCCCACAGCCGCACGGTCCGGTCGTAGCCGGCGGTGGCCAGGAGCCGGCCGTCCGGGCTGAACGAGGTGAGGTACACGGCACCGGTGTGGCCGGTGAGCGGGGTGGCGAGGGGCGCGTTGACGATGGAGATCAGCCGGGTGTTGGTGCCCTCGTCGTCGGGCCGCAGCCTGTGCGCGACCAGGTCGATCCGGGCGGACAGCGAGGGGTTCGTGTACTGGACGCGGTCCGCCTCCGCGACCACCTGCTCGAACACGGCGTCGTTGCGCTGCTGCCAGGCCACCACCGCCGAACCCACGGCCACCATCGCGAGCACCACCAGGGCCGACACCGCGCCCCGGGCGATCAGCACGGTACGCCGGCGCAGCCGCACCGAGGCGGCCAGGAACTCCACCGCGCTGCGGGTCAGATAGGTGTCCCCGGCGGACTTCGCCCAGCTGCGGGCCTGCTCCAGCCGGGAGCCCCGGTACAGCAGCGAGGAGTCGCGGTTCGAGCCCTCCCAGGAGCGGCCGTCCTCCTCGATGCGCTGGCGCAGCAGATGGTCGCTGCGGTCCTCGTCGATCCACTCGCGCAGCCGCGGCCACGCCGTCAGCAGGGCCTCGTGGGTGATCTCCACGGTCTCCGCGTCCAGCGTCACCAGCCGGGCCCGCACCAGCGCCTCGAGCGACTCCTCGGTCTTGCCCGGGTCCGTGGACTCCGCGGCCAGCTGACGCCGGGTGCCGCGGCGGCGGGTGGCCTGGGTGTCCTCGCCGAGCCGCACCAGCCGCAGCAGCAGCAACCGGGCCGCCGTACGCGCCGCCGGATCGAGGCCGGACCAGGCCCGCTCGGCGGTCGCCGCCACCGCGCCCTGGATCCCACCGGCCGCGCGATAGCCGGCCACGGTCAGCCGGCCGCCCTTGCGGCGCTGCCAGGTCGCGAGCAGGGCGTGCGAGAGCAGCGGCAGCACGCCCGCGTCATGGGCGCCGCGCGGCCCGTCGGCGCTCACCTCGCGCACGATCAGCTCCGCGAGCCCCGGCTCCAGCTCCAGCCCCACGGCGCGGGCCGGACCGGTCACGGCCTCGCGCAGCTCCCCGCTGGTCAGCGGTCCGAGCACCATGTGCCGGTGCTGGAGCGCGTCCGCCAGCTCGGGGTGGTCGAGGCACCGCTCGTAGAAGTCGGCGCGGATGCCGAGGAGCACCAGGGCGGGGGCCTCGGCGTCGGGTCCCGCGGGGGTGCAGGCCGCGTGCAGCAGCTGGACGAAGGTGCGCCGGGCCGTCTCGTCCGAGCAGAGGGTGAACGCCTCCTCGAACTGGTCCACGATCACGACCGCCCGGGCGGCGGCGCCCTCGTGCTGAGCCCACGAGGCGACCGCGTCCCGCACGGCGGCGGCGAATTCGGGAGGGTGGTCCGGCGTACCGGCGTCGGCTGTACGGGCGTCGGCTGTACGGGTGTCGGCAGTACGGGCGTCGGCTGCGCGGGCGTCGGCTTCGGCTATGTCGGCTTCGGCGACGACCGGCGCCAGGTCGGGTATACGACGGGTCAGTTCCGCGAGCGGATCGGCGCCCGGCACCAGTTGCAGGACGGCCGGGCCACCGGCCTCCCCGTCCAGCGCCCCGTCCGCCAGCGCGGTCACCAGACCGGCGCTGAGCAGCGAGGACTTGCCCGCGCCGGAGGCGCCCACGAGCATCACCAGACCGCCGGTACCGGTTTCGGCGGCCGAGCGGAGCAGCTTGACGAGCGCCTCGGTGCTGCGCTCCCGGCCGAAGAACCAGCGGGCGTCCTCCTGCCGGTAGGAGGCCAGACCGCGGTAGGGGCAGACACCGGCCGGGGCCTCCGCCTGCTGCGGCCCCTCGTCCTCCTCGGGTGCCACCGCCCGCTCCCACAGCCGCTGCCACTGGCCGAGGTCGTACAGCCCGGCCGAGACGGGAGTGGGACTGATACGCCGCGCTTCGGGAATGAGGATGTGCAGCACGGCCGCGAGCGCGGTGAACTGAGCGGGTACGTTACGGGCCCGCCGCCAGTCGCTGATGCGCTGCGCGGACACCCGCACGGGCCGCCCGCGCTCGTCGACACGCTGGAGCCGGCCGACTCCCTCGGACACCCGCTTGAGGGGCGGATTCCCTGCCTCTCGGTACAGCAGGGCGAGACGCTCCGCGAAGGCCGTGCGTGCCCCTGAGTCGGCACTCAAGGTCTTCCACCCCTTACTTCCCTCGCGGTTGAATCCGGACCGGAAAACTCACCCTATACGGCTGACCTGCGGTAACGCACTGCCTCCGGTACCGGAACCTCCTCTTTGCGCCCCTTGGCTGGCAGGATCATGACCCCGCGGCCCAGCCATCGGGCGACGCCCTGACAGGCCACCATCCCGGCGCCCCGCGTGCCAACCAGCGCGCCGGAAGACCTCACACACGTTCCACCCACGGTCACCCGCTTCCTCCGGTACCGGTCCCCACGAGGGGAGGGACCGGTACCGGACGAAGCGGGACGATCACTGTGCCGTGCCTACACTGGGGCGTCTGTGTCGACGTGGGAGGACGGGAGCGGGCTGTGGCGGAGGTCGTCGGGGGCGTCGGGGGCGTCGGCGGTTTCCAGGACCCCTCGGCCGAGGTGCTCGCCGAGGCGGCCGCCGCGTTCGGACTCCTCGCCTCCTCGGCCCGGCTGCACCTCATGTGGGCGCTGTCCCAGGGCGAGAGCGATGTCACCCACCTCGCCGACCGGGTGGGCGGCGCGCTCCCCGCGGTCAGCCAGCACCTGGCGAAACTGAAACTCGCGGGCCTGGTCAGGTCCCGCCGCGAGGGCCGCCGCCAGATCTACTACGTCGACGATCCCGACATCGTCACCGTGGTCCGCGTGATGGTCGGCCAGCTGACGGCCCGCGAGACCTCCTCCCCGGCCTCGCCCCGGCTCCACGAGGCCGGTGTCTGACCACCCGACGGCCGCCCCCGAGCCTCCGCCGACGGCCCTACCCGAGGACACGGTCCCCCTGCGGGGGGCGGGGACGGAGCTTGCGGGTGAGTCCGGTCGGCCGGCACCCGCCCCCACGCCCACCCTTCTCGAAGTCTTCCGTCGGCTCGACGCCGGTCCGCGGGGGCTGACGGAGGGGGAGGCGGAGGAGCGGCTCGCCCGGGTCGGGGAGAACCGGGTGCCGGACGCCCGGGACCCGTCCTGGGCCCGGCTGTTCGCCCGGAGCGCGCGGGACCCGTTCACCGCGGTGCTGCTCTGCCTGGGACTGGTGTCGGCCGCCGTCTTCGCCTGGGGCACCGCCTCGGTGATCCTCCTGCTGGTCGTCGTGAGCTGTGTGCTGCGGGCCTCCGGCGAACACCGGGCCGACCGCTCCACCGCGGGCCTGCGCCGCCTGGTGGCGACCACGGTCACGGTCCAGCGCCGGGCCGACGAGGACACCGCCCCGGCCACCCGCGAGATCCCGGTCGAGGAACTCGTCCCCGGCGATGTCGTACGGCTCGGTCCGGGCGACCTGGTTCCCGCGGACGTACGACTGCTGCGCTCGGCGGGACTCACCGTCCACCAGGCCGCCCTGACCGGAGAGTCCGCCCCGGTGCCGAAGTCCGCCGGTGAGAACGACCCCGCCGGGACCGACACCGCGGGGAGCGACACCGCGGGGAGCGACACCGCGGGGACCGACACCGCGGGGACCGGTGTCTTCCAGCAGCCTCACCTCTGCTTCCAGGGCACCAGCGTCGCCGCCGGCAGTGCCACCGCCGTGGTCACCGCGACCGGTGCCGACACCCGGTTCGCCGCGGCGTACCGCCGTACCGGGAAACCACCGGCGACCACCTTCGAACGCTCCGTCCAGGGCGTCTCCTGGATCCTGATCCGCTTCGCCCTGCTGACCCCGCCCCTGGTCCTCATGGCGAACGCGGCCCTCCGCGGCCGGGGCCTGGAGACCCTCCCCTTCGCCGTCGCGGTGGCGGTGGGCCTGACCCCCGAGATGCTCCCGGTCCTGGTCACGACCTGCCTGGCCCGCGGCGCCGCCCGACTCGCCCGCGCCCACGACGTCATCGTCCGACGGCTCCCCGCCCTGCACGACATCGGCGCCATGGACGTCCTGTGCGTCGACAAGACCGGCACCCTCACCCAGGACCGCCCGGTCGTGGACCGCGCGCTCGACGCCGAGGGCCACGACGACCCCGAGGTACTGCGCTGGGCCGCGGCCGCCGCCTGGTGGTCCCTCCAGCTGGCCGACCTGCCCACCCCCGACGCCCTGGACGAGGCCCTCCTCACCGCCGTCGACGAGGACACACTCACGTCGTACGACGGGGTCACGGCGCTCCCCTTCGACCCGGCCCGCCGCCTGGCCACGGTCGTCGTCCGCACCCCCGGCCGGCTCGGCACGCACACCCTGATCACCAAGGGCGCCGCGGAGGCCGTACTGGAACGCTGTGCCCTGTCCGACGAGGAGCGCGCCCGGCTGCGTGCTTTCGCCGCGGCCCGGGCCGCCGACGGGCTGCGCGTCCTCGCCGTCGCCACCGCCGAACGCCCCGCCGGGGTGCGCCCCCACGAAGGCGGCCTCACCTTCCGCGGCCTGGTCACCCTCCGGGACGAACTCGCCCCCACCGCCGCCGAGGCCCTCGCCGGACTCGCCGCGCGGGGCGTCACCGTCAAGGTCCTCACCGGCGACCACCCGGGCACCGCGGCCCGCGCCTGCCGTGACCTGGGCATCCCGGTGGACGGGGTGCTCACCGCGGACCGCCTCGACACCCTCACCGACGCCGAACTGACCGACCTCGCAGGCCGTACGACCGTCTTCGCCCGCTGTACCCCCGACCACAAGACCCGGATCACCCGGGCCCTCCAGTCCGGCGGCCACACGGTCGGCTTCCTCGGCGACGGCGTCAACGACCTGCCCGCCCTGCGCACCGCCGACGTGGGCCTCGCCCCCCGCGACGCGGCCGGGGTGACCAGGGACAACGCGGACCTGGTGCTCGCCGGGAAGGACCTCACCGCGATCGGCCACGCGATCGCCGCCGGCCGTCACGCGGGCGGCAACATCGCCTCGTATCTGCGCATCACGCTCTCCTCCAACCTCGGCAACGTGATCGCGATGCTCTCCGCGGGCCTCCTCCTGCCCTTCCTGCCGATGCTGCCGGCCCAGGTCCTCGTCCAGAACCTGTGCTTCGACGCGGCCCAACTGGCCTTCGCCTACGACCGTCCCGCCCCGTCCGCGCTGCGCCGCCCGACCGTCCTGGACCCCCGGGCGCTGCTGCGGTTCATCGTCGGCTTCGGCGCCCTGAACGCCGTGGCGGACCTCGCGACCTTCGGCGTGCTGGCCTTCGCCCTGCGGGGTCCGGGCGACGACGAGGCACTGTTCCACTCGGGCTGGTTCACGGAGAACCTGCTGACGCAGGCCGTGGTGATGGTCCTGCTGTCCCTCGGTGTACGCGGCGGTGCACGCGGCACGCGCGACCGGCGGCCGGGCCCGGTCACCTGGTCCGCCGCCGCGCTGGCCGCGACCGGTCTGTTCCTCCCCATGTCCCCGCTGGGCACGCCCCTGGGCCTGAGCCCGCTGCCCGGTGTGTACTACGGCCTCCTGGCGGCGGTCCTGGCCCTGTACGCCGTGGGCCTGATGGCGGCGCGGGCACGCCACGAACACCGGTCCCGCACGGCCGGGTGACGGACGTGCCGGGCACGGTCCGCCGGGGGAGCTCAGGGACAGGCGATGTCGAACCCGTACCGCAGCGGTTCCTCGGTCACCCCGTGGTCGAGGCGGTAGACGTAGACGCCCTCGACCCGCACCCCGGCCGGCGCACCCTCGGCCCGGCAGGGATACGTCACCTGCACCACCCGCGGCCGGTCGGCGACCTTCACCCGCATCCCGTCGGCCGGTCCACCGTCGAGGACGGCGACCTCCCACCCGGTCACACCGGCCGGCTCCACTGTCTCCGCTGCTTCCACGCGGACAGTTTAAAGCTTGCGCAACCGTCCGCTGAGCGGCCTTTTTGTGTCATCGAACGCCGGGAGCTCCCGTGACTGGCTGTTCTGCCCATGGGCATAGGTGGGGCATAGAGGTGGTGGGGACGCTGGGTGGGCAGGTGTCCACCGCTTCGATGGGATGACATGAACCTGAAAAGACGCAATGCCGCTGTCCTGGCCACGACGTTCCTGGCGGCCTCCGCGGTCACCGGTATCGCACCGTCCGTCCAGGCCGCCGAGCAGGCGTGCACCTACCAGGCCGCCTACCTGCCGGTACCGGAGGGGATCGAGTCCGGGAGCGTGACCGCGACGGGCGGGGCAGGTGTGTACGCGGGGGAGGTCCAGTTCCCCGGGGACGACTCGCTGGAGCACGCCGTGCTCTGGACCGACGGCAGGCTGACCGACCTGGGGCCCGCGGCCGGCGCGGACTTCGACCTGTACGTCAGCGACGTGAACAGTGCGGGCACCGTGGTGGGTCACGGTGCGAAGATCACCGGCGTGGTGGAGGGCTTCCCGAACTGGACGTGGTTCCCGGTCCGTTCGCGCGACGGGAAGCTGGAGCAGCTTCCGGTGCCCGCCGGCTCCCACGACGTCCAGACGCGCGTGGTCGCCGAGAACGGGGACATCTACGGCGACGGCTACGGCGCCGACCCCAACTACCGTGAGGTCTACAAGTGGCCGGCGGACCAGCCGGGCACCGTGGTCAAGCCGGCCGGCTTCCCCAAGGGCAGCAAGGTCGAGGGCGTGGACACCGACGGCACGGTCGCGGTCACCGCCGAGGACACCCCCCGGGGCACCTGGCGGCCGTACCTCTGGAAGAACGGCACGGCCAAGCAGCTGCCCATACCGGCCGGCGCGGCGCACGCCCAGGTCACCGGGATCTCGAACGGCAACGTCATCGGTGACGCCCTGACCGCCGACTTCGCCCGGTCCGCCGTCGTGTGGAACAAGGACGGCAGGGCGGCGGCCCTGCCCAACGGCCAGGGCACCACGGCCATCAACAGCCAGGGGCTCATCCTCGGCAGCAACAAGAGGCTGGTCGCGAGTCTGTGGCAGCTGACCGCCAGTGCGGGGGCCGCCCCCGCCGACGGGGTGCTGAGCACGCTCGGCGACGACGGGTCGCTCGCCGGCGCGAAGGCCCGTCCGGGCGCGAGCTACCCGCGCTTCCCCGCCGTCTGGCGTTGTGGCTGATCCGCACCACTCAGGATCCGCACCACTCAGGGTCCGCATCACCGCATCATTCAGGGCGTCCGGGTCGTGGTCATCCACGGGCCGGGCGCCCTTCGGCGTTGTTCTGGGCCAATCCCTCGCACCCGGCTTCTTGTTGAAGAATTGAATAGAGCGGTCATATGGGAGATGAGGGAAAAGAATCGAACAACTAGAACGCCCGGATTACACTCTGAATGCCGGGGAGGGCGCAGGGGCAGCGTCCTTCATGACACGGGGGATATCGGATGTTGGAGCTCCTGGGACTGGGAAAGAACTCGGCCGAGCTCTACCGGGCCGTGCTGGCGCAGCCGGGACTTTCGGTCGAAGACCTGATGAACACCTTGAGGTGGCCGGCCGACCGCGTGCGCTCCGCGCTCGACGAGTGTGTACGGCTGTCACTGATCAGGCCCTCCTGGGAGACGCCGGGCACGCTGCGAGCGGTCCCGCCGGACGTCGGACTCCAGGCGCTGCTCGCCCGGCAGGAAGCCGACTTCCTCGAGCGGCAGCGGCAGATGACGGACGCGCGTGTCGAGGTCTCACGGCTCGTCCACGACTACGCCGCGGCGCAACGGGAGTCGCACCACATCGAAACCGAACGCATCGAGGGAATAGACGAGATCCGGTCACGGATCGAGGAACTCAGCCATTCCTGCCAGGACTCGCTCCTGGCGTTCCATCCCGGCGGCGGGCAGTCCGCCGCCAGCCGCGCGGCGGGCCGGCCGCTGAGCGAGACGCTGCAGAGCCGCGGCGTCGTGATGCACACCATCTACCTCGACAGCCTCTACAACGACCCCGAGTCGGTCGACTACGCGCGCTGGCTGCTCCGTTCCGGAAACCACGTCCGCACCACGGCCTCGCTGCCCTCCCGGATGCTCATCTTCGACCGGGAGCAGGCGGTCGTGCCCATCGACCCGGACGATTCCGGAGCCGGCGCCATGGTGTTCCGCAGCCCCGGGATCCTCGCCAACCTCTGCGCGCTCTTCGACCACGTATGGGACAAGGCCGTACCGCTCAGCGGCCGGAAACGGCCGCGGCAGCCCGCCGAGGAGAACGAACTCACCAGCCAGGAACAGACCGTCCTGCGCCTGCTCGGGGAAGGACTCACGGACGAGGTGGTCGCCCGCCGGCTGGGTGTCTCGGTGCGCACCGGACGCCGGATCACCGCGGACCTGATGGGCCGGCTCGGCGCGAAGAGCCGCTTCCAGGCCGGCATGCGCGCCGTCGAGTCCGGCTGGCTCGGCGGTGACGACGACGGGGAAGCGGCCCTGGACGGAGCGGCGCACGAGCCCGCCGAGCCCCTGGACGATCTCCCGGACGACACCTCGGCCGACGCCTCTGAGCTGCGGGGATCATCCGTATAGAGGCGGCATAGCGCCCCGTCCCACCATCGACTCACCGAACGGATGGGCGGAGTCGCACGACTCCGGATCCTCACCGATCTTTCAGGGAGTCGACATGACCAACGCGACCACCGGACTGGACGCCGCACGCAAGCAGGACATCAAGGAGGTCGTCTGCGACATCCTTGAGATCGACGAGGACGAGGTCACCGAGGTCAGCCTGTTCAAGGAGGACCACGACGCTGACTCGCTGCGCGCCATCGAGATCCTCGCCGCCCTCGAGCGCACCCAGCACGTGACGATCGACCAGGCGGAGCTCAGCCGCATGGTCAACCTCGTCGGCGTGTACACCGTCGTCGAAGAGGCCTCCGCCCGCGGCTGACCGGCAGTGCTCCGGCCCTGCCCCGATCAGTCGGCTGAGTCAGCCAGAGGGTGAGCTTCGATGAACACAGGTATCCGAGGCACGGACGGCACCCCCCGCAGGGTGGTCGTCACCGGGCTCGGCGTCGTCACCAGTATCGGCATCGGTATCGACGCGTTCACCACCGGACTCCGCGAAGGACACGGCGGAGTCAAGCCGATCACGGCATTCGACACCACCGGGTTCGACTACGCCAACGGGTGCGAGGTCACGGACTTCGACCCGGCGCGGTGGATCCACCGGGTGGACCCCGAGGAGCTCGGGCGGGCCAGCCAGTTCTCCGTCGCCGCCACCCGAATGGCCATCGAGGACGCGGGGCTGACCGTGGACGAGGTGCGGGCCCGGCGCTCCCTGGTGTCCGTGGGCACCACGGACGGCGAGTCCCGCGACCTCGACCAGCTCGTCGAGACCGGTCTCGCCACCGGCCCCGAGTCGTACGACCCGGTGGTCGCCCGCCGGGTGCCGGCCGGCCGGCTCTCCTCCGGCATCGTCAGGGAGTTCGCCCTGGAGGACGTCGAGGCCGTCACGATCCCGACCGCCTGCGCGGCGGGCAACTACGCGGTCGGCTACGGCTACGACGCCCTGCGCAGCGGCGACGTGGACATCGCCCTGGTGGGCGGGGCGGACGCGCTGTGCCGCAAGACCTTCACCGGTTTCTACCGGCTCGGCACCATCGCCCCCGAGGTCTGTCAGCCCTTCGACAAGGACCGCAAGGGCATCCTCACGGGGGAGGGGGCCGGGATCCTCCTGCTGGAGAGCCTGGACTCCGCGCTCGCCCGGGGCGCCCGGATCTACGCGGAAGTGCTCGGGTACGGGCTCGCCTGCGACGCCCTGCACCCGGTCGCACCCGACCGGGACAGCATCGCCCGCACCATCGACATCGCCCACCGCAACGCGGGGGTGACGCCCGACCAGATCGACTTCGTCTCCGCCCACGGCACCGGCACCAGGGCCAACGACATCACCGAGGCCGGCGCGATCCGGCAGATCTTCGGCGCCGACGCCATGCCGCGGACGGTCTCCATCAAGTCGATGATCGGCCACAGCATGGGGGCGGCCAGCGCGGTCGCCGCCGCGGCCTGCGCCGTCGCCCTCACCCAGGGCTTCATCCCGCCGACCGTCAACCACCAGGAGACCGACCCCGAGTGCGGTGTCGACTGCGTGCCCAACGAGGCCCGCGAAGCCGAGCTGAACATCGTGCAGAACAACGCGCTCGCCTTCGGTGGGAACAACGCGGTGGTCATCCTCGGCAAGTACCGGAGCGCGGCATGAGCTGGATCGTGACCGGGATGGGAGCCGTCGCCAGCATCGGTTCCGACACCGACGAGATCTACGAGTCGCTGGTGGCGGGCCGCAGCGGTCTCGCCGGACTGCGCGGCTACGACCGCACCAAGTTCCGCGCCCAGGTCGCCTACGAGATCGACGACCGGCCGGCCCCCGGCGTCGACGAACCCCTGCGGGCCACCCGCTGGCTGGAGCGGGCCGTCGCGGCGGCCGCGCGGGACGCCGGTCTCGGCGACGACCTGTCGTCGGTGCCGGTCCTGGTCGGGACGACCCTGCGCGAACTGCGCTCGGTCGAGCTGTCCTGGCGGGACGGGACACCGGTGGAACCGGCGGACCTGCACTTCGGCACCATGCTGCGCAGGCGCTTCGGTGCCGCCGACACCCACACCGTCGCCAACGCCTGCTCCGCCTCGCTCTACACCCTGGCCCTCGCCACCGACCTGCTCGACCTCGGGCAGGCCGACACGGTCGTGGTGGCCGGCGTGGACACCATCTCGGAGAGCACGTACGGGCTGCTCGACCGCTGCTACCCCGAAGCCCCGGACCGGGTACGGCCGTTCGACCGGGCCCGGCGCGGCATGCTGCAGGGCGAGGGCGCGGTCGCCGTCGTACTGCGCAGGGAGGCCGACGGGCCCGGACCCGGGGCCACGGTGCACGCACGGGTGCGCGGTGTCGCGGTCAACTGCGACGCCCATCACCCCTCGGCGCCCGAGGCGAAGAACATCGCCGCGGCCGTGCGGGAGGCACACCGCCGGGCCGGGGTCGGCTCCGCCGACATCGACCTGGTGATGCTGCACGGCACGGGCACCCCGCTCAACGACGAGGCGGAGTCCGCGGCCCTCGGCTCGGTCTTCGCCGGGGTCGAGCCGTCCCCGTACATGACCGCCATCAAGTCGATGACCGGGCACACCGCCGGGGCGTCCGGGCTGCACAGCCTGGTCGCGGCCGTCGACGTGATGCGGCGCGGGAGTGTGCCGCCGACCGTCGGGCTGGACGACCCGGTGGAGTCGGTGGCCGGATTCCGGCTGGTGCGCGGCCAGGCGGTACGCCCCGACGAGGAGCTGCGGATCGCCCAGATCGACTCCTTCGGCTTCGGCGGGCTCAACGCGGTCGCGATCGTCGAACGGTACGGGAGGCAGGACACGGCCGGCGGGAACGGCGCCGCCCCGGTGCGGGAGGAGGAGCAGTGAGCCCGACACACGTCGTGGTCACCGGACTCGGTACGGCCGTCAGCGGTCTCGACACCCCTGGGGAACTGCTCGGCGACCGGCGCCCCGCCGGGGAGCCGCTCGACCCGGTGGACCGGCTCACCGGCCGGGGCCTGCGCTACAAGGACCGGGCCACCAAGCTCGCCATGGTCGCGGGCCGGGAGGCGCTCGCCGCGGCCGGGCTGATCGGGGCGGACAACGCCTCGACCGTACCCGGCGAGTCCGTCGGCACCGTCGTCAGCACCAACTTCGGCAACGTCGACACCGTCTGCGAGACGGTCGAGACCATCGCCCGCGACACCTACCTCGGCACCAGCCCCATGCTGCTGCCCGCGACCTCCAGCAACGTGGTCGCCTCCTGGCTGGCCATCACCCACGGGCTGCGCGGCGCCAACCTGACCCTGTGCAACGGCCGTACCTCCGGTCTCGACGCGGTCAACTGGGCGCGGCTGCTGATCGGTTCGGGCCGGGTCGAGCGGGTGCTCGTGGTGGGGGTGGAGCCGGACAATCCGGCGGTGCGCCATCTCACCCCGGAGCAGGGCGCGTTCTTCGACGGGGCGGCCGCCCTGGTGCTCGAGTCCGCCGTGTCGGCGGCCGCGCGCGGGGTGCGGCCACTGGCCGAACTCGGGCCCTACGCACGCCGGGCCGAGCACACCAGGGCCGTCGCGGAGGTACGCGCACAGGAACCGCGCGCCGTCGGCCTGTGGTGCGTGCCCGAACACCCGGAGGGCATCCGGGCCCCCGGAGCCTGTCTCGGGACGGTGCCGGCCGGTGCCGTACACGATCTGTCCGAACTGCTCGGACCCAGCTCGGGGGCGCTCGGTGTGCTCCAGTGCGTGGCCGGCACGGCCTGGCTGGCCGGTGCCGCGGCCGACGCCGACGCGGTGGTGCTCGCCAGCGCCGGTACCGGCGACTCCGGCCAGGACGACGCGGCCGCGGCCCTCGTCCTCACCCCGGCGGTGAGCGCGTGATGACCACCGACCAGGACCGGGAGGGCAGCGTCCGGGTACGGCTGCGCCGGGCGGCGCACGACGACGCCCGGCGGCCCGTGCGGGTGCTGCTCCTGCACGGCCTCGCCGGATCGACCGCCGTGTGGCGGCGGTTCACCGAGCTGGCCGGGGGCGAACTGGAGTTGTGGGAGGCCGAACTTCCCTGGGCCGCCCACGGCGACACCCGGTGGAGCCACGACCCGGACCCGGTGCCCTGGGTGGCCCGGGCGCTGGACGCCGTACCGGGGCGGGTCGACCTGCTGATCGCGCACTCCTTCGCCGCCAACGCCGTACTGGAACTGCTGGTCTCGCGGCCCGCCGGGCGGCCGGGCGCGGCCGTCCTGGTGTCACCGTTCCACCGCAGTACGCCCGAGGAGTTCGAGTGGGACACCGCCGTCCACTACCTGCACGGCTTCCAGCGCATCCTCGACGAGGGGCTGCGGGTCGGTTCGGACGGCCGGATCCCCGTCGAGCTGCGCGAGGCGATGGCGCTGCGGGTGCGTGACCGGATCGGCCCGTACGGCTGGATGCGGTTCTTCGACGCCTACCTGCGCAGTCCCTTCCTCGACACCACCGCCATCGGCCTGCCCACCCTCGTCGTGGGCGGCGAGCACGACTTCGCGGCCCGGCCCGCGGACGCCCGCGCCCTCGCGGGGGCGCTGCCGGACGCGCGGCTGCGGGTCTTCGAACGGTCCGGGCACTTCCCGATGGCCGAGCAGCCCGAGCTGTTCGCCGAAGCCGTGCACGGCTTCCTGCACTCCCTGACGCCCGCCTCTTCCGCTTCCTCCCATCCCACCCGCCCGCCCTCCCCTGTACCGGAGTTGACGTGACCGCGAACAGCACCGCCTTCACCTACCGGGAGCCGAGCTCCCTGGAGATACGGCCCCGCTACGAGGGCTCCAACATCTGCACCTGGATCGGCTTCAAGCACGTCAACTACCTCGTCGAGGAAGCCGTGCTGAACCATCTGCGCCAGAGCGGCCTCCTGCCGGGCACGGTGTACGAGACGTACGGCCTGTGCACCGACATCGTCGACATCGACACCCGCATCCTGCACGCCTTCCACATCGACGACGTGGCGCACGCCGAGGTCAAGCCGCACCGCAAGGCCAAGGACGGCGAGCTGCTGCTGTCGGTGGTGCTGCACGTCCAGCGCGAGACCCTCCTCAAGGCCGTGACCTCCACCGTCCGCGTCCAGCTGCGCCTCGACCCGCGCGGCGGGGGCAACGAGCCGGTGCCCGCGTCCCTCGCCCCCTACGCCGTCGAGCAGCTGGCCGCGGTCCCCGCCTGGGACGTGGTCGCGCCCGAGGTGAACCCGGACTCCGCCGACCTCGTCAAGGAGCTGACGGCGGGCACCAACTCCTTCGCCTGGAAGTTCCGGATCCCGTACTGGTACTGCCACTTCACCGAGCGCATCCAGATGTCGGGCTACCTGCGGCTGATGGAGGAGGCCAAGGACCAGCTCGTCGCCGACCGCGGGGTCTCCATCAAGACCCTGCTCGACGAGCAGAACTGGATCCCCGTCGTCCCGCACTCGCGCATCACCGTCCTCGACGAGGCACGCATGGAGGAGGACCTGTACGTGGTCCTCACCGTCGAGGAGATCTTCAAGGGCTTCACCTACACCTCCCGCATGGACACCTACGTCGTCCGTGACGGGGCGCTGGTGCACACCGCGACCGGCCGGATCACCCACGGCTACGCGGTGATCGAGAACCGCCGCGACTGGAGCCTGGTCTCCTTCGACGACCGCATGAACGCGGCGCTGGAGGGCAAGGCGGCATGACCGGCGAGGTCGTGGTCACCGGGATCGGTGCCGTCACCTGCCACGGCGGGGGGACGGACACCCTGTGGCGTGCCATGACGGCGGCCGGGGTCCGCCGGCCGGACGAGCCGGCCGACCCGCTCGCCGTGATGGACCTGCCGCGGATCAACCTGGTGCCCGACCCCGACCTGCGGGCGGCGCGCGCCACCCGGTTCGCCGTCGCGGCGGCCCGGGAAGCGCTCGCCGACGCGGGCCTGACCGGGCTGTCCGAGGCGGCGGTCGTCCTCGGCAGCTGCATGGGCGAGCCCGGCCTCAACGAACGCGGGCGGGGCGGAGCGGAATGGACCGCGCCGTTCCGGCTGGCCTCCGCGACCGCCGCTCAGCTCGGCCTGGCGGGCGTCGCCCACGACGTGGGCAACGCCTGCTCGGCCGGCGGCTACGCGCTCGGCATGGCGTACGACATGGTCCGCGCGGGCGAGGCCGACGTGCTGCTCGTCGGCGGGTCCGACGCCTACTCGCGGGTCGCGCTCGGCTGCTTCAACCGGCTCGGCGCGGTCGACCCGGACCGGTGCCGGCCCTTCGAGACCGACCGGGCCGGCACGGTCTTCGCCGAGGGCGCGGGCATCCTCGTCGTCGAGTCCGCCGCCCACGCGGCCGCCCGCGGCGCCCCGGCCCGGCTGACCCTGGCCGGCTCCGGCTGGAGCTGCGACGCGGGCCATGTGACGGCGCCGCACGAGGACGGCGAGCAGATCGTGCGGGCCATGCGCGAGGCCGTCGGCCCCGCCGGCGGCGCCGGGGCCATCGGCTGCGTCGTCCCGCACGGCACCGGGACGCGGCTCGGCGACGAGGTGGAGAGCCGGGCGCTGCACCGGGTCTTCGGCGAGCGGATCCCCGACGTGCCGCTCTACAGCCTCAAGGCACTGCTCGGCCACGCGGGCGGGGCCTCGGCCGCGCTCGGCGCGGTCGCGGGCGCGCTGATCCTGCGCGAGGGGCACGTCCCGCGCAACGTGCCGCTGCACGAACAGGACCCCGCGTGCGCGGTGTGGCTGCCGCAGCGCACCCCGGTGCCGCTGCCGCGCGGCCGCCGGCGGGTCCTGGTGAACGCGTACGGGTTCGGCGGCAGCAATTCCTCACTGGTCCTGGAAGGAGCGGAAGCATGAGCGGGAACATGTGGGCCGTGACGGGGATCGGGGGCGTCGCCCCCGAGGCCGGGGCCGAGGACGACGACTGGTTCGACCACCGGGTCCGGCTCGGGCCGCGCGGCTACAAGTACCTGCCCGCCGCCGCCCAGTACCTCCTCGCCGCGGCCCGCGACGCGGTCGCCGACGGCGGCACCCCCGACGCGGTGCCCGCGGACCGCAGAGGCGCCGCGCTCGCGCTCAACGGCGGTTTCGCCGAGCTCTTCGACACGATGGACCGCCGGATCGCGCTGGAGAGCGGCGCGGCCGCACTGTCGCCCGCGACGGCGCCCTTCTTCGCGGTGAGCCTGCTCGGCTCCCGGCTCACCGCCGAACTCGGCCTCAAAGCCTTCGCGTTGACGATGGCCAGTCCGAAGGTCGCCGCCCTGGAAGCGGTGGAGGCCGGTGGCCGCGCCCTCGAGGCCGGCCGCTGCGACACGCTCCTGGTCGGCGCGGCCGAGCACCGGCTGCCCAAGAGCCCCGCCGGTGACGGCGAACAGGGCGCCGTCGCCCTGGCCCTGGAGCCGCGGGCCGCCGCCGAGGCGCGCGGAGCCCGCATCCGGGGCACCGTCGCCGCCCGCTCGCTGTTCGTCCCGCCCGGCCGGGAGCTGCCCGCCGAGCTGGTCCCCGAGGCCGTGCGCCGGCTGCTGTCCGACCTGGACACCACCGTGGAGGTCCACCACGTCCTGGACGGCTCGCCGTTCGCCTCGGCGGTGGCCGCCGCCGTGGACCGGGCGGTCGGCACGAGCGGACGCGTGACCCCGGCGGGGGCCGGCTGTCTGGCCGCCGCACAGGCGCTGGCCGGACTGCTCACCGGCCCGCCCGGCACCCGGCTGCTGACCGCCGCCACGCGCGAGGGACACGCCGCGCTGGCACTCGTCCGTACCCGACCGGACCCGTACCGGGATTCCGCGACGTCGCACACTTCCCAGAAGCGGGGGACCCCCTGATGCTGAAATCCCTTGAAGGCAGTTGGTGCCTGGTACTCGGCGCCTCCAGCGGAATCGGCCGGGCCATCAGCCTCGGCCTGGCCCGCGAGGGGGTCAACGTCGTCGGGGTGCACTTCGACACCGCGGCCAGGGACGAGGAGGTCGCGGCACTCGTCGAGGAGCTCCGCGGACATGGCGTCGAGGTGTCGTTCCACAACGCGAACGCCGCGAGCCGCGCCACCCGCGACCGGCTCGTGCCGGAGATCGCCGAACTGACCGGCTCCACCGGCGGCATCGGCATCCTGGTGCACTCCCTCGCCTTCGGCACCCTCGTGCCGTTCCTGCCCCGCGAGGGCTGGGAGCGGCCGATCACCTCCCGGCAGGTGGAGATGACCCTCGACGTCATGGCGCACAGCCTCGTCTACTGGACGCAGGACCTGCACCGGGCCGGACTGCTGCGCAGCGGTTCCAAGATCTACGCCATGACCAGCGCCGGCGTCGTCCAGGCGCTGCCCAGCTACGGCGCCGTCTCCGCGGCCAAGAGCGCCCTGGAGGCCCATGTCCGGCAGCTCGCCTGCGAGTTGGCGCCGCACGGCATCGCCGTCAACGCCCTGCGGGCCGGCGTCACGCTGACCCCCGCCCTGCAGGCCATCCCCGAGCACGCCGGCTATGTCGCGCGCGCCGCGGTGAACAACCCGCACGGCCGGCTGACCAGGCCCGACGATGTCGCCGAGGCGATCGCGGTGCTCTCGCGCACCCACTCGTCCTGGATCAGCGGCAACACCATCGGGGTGGACGGCGCCGAACTGCACGCCGCCGCCGGGGCCTGGGGGCCCGCCGGGGCCGGCACCACCGACAACGCGCTGAAGGGCGAGGGACGATGACCGCAGACAGTCTTGTCGTGTCCGGATGGTCCACGGGGTCGCCCTACGGGCTCGGCGCCGAGGCGTTCGCCGACGGGGTGCGCACGGGCCGGGACGCCACGACCGCGTCCGGGCAGGGGCCGTACCGACGCGCCGGTGAGATACCGGAGTTCGACGTACGCACGGTCCTCGGCCGCAAGGGCACCCGGGCCATGGACCGGGCCACCGCCATCGCCGTCGCCACCACGGGCATGCTCCTGGAGACCGCCGGCGGCGGCCTCGCCGAGGACCGGCCCGACGACATCGGCATGGTGCTCGGCACCGGTCACGGCAGCGTGCAGAGCATCATGGACTTCACCCGTGACTCCCTCACCGGGGAGAAGCCCTTCCACGTGGACCCGGCCCGCTTCCCCAACACGGTGATGAACCGGGCGGCCGGACAGAGCGCCATCTGGCACACGCTGCGCGGCCCCAACGCCACGGTGGCCGGCGGCGCGCTGACCGGACTGCTGGCCCTCAACTACGCGTCACGACTGCTGCGGCAGGGCCACTGCGAGGCCGTGCTGTGCGGCGCCGTCGAGGAGTACTCGGCCGACCGCGCCTGGCTGGAGTACCGCGGCAGGCAGGACGCGGCCCGGCGCTCGGCGGGACCGCTCGGCGAGGGCTGCGCGCTGTTCCTCCTCGAACCGCGCAGCCGTGCCGAGTCGTACGGGCGCAGCCCGCTGGCCACCCTGCTCGGCAGCCGCTTCCTCGGGTTCCCGGAGCCGGAGGGCGCCCAGCAGGCCGTCGTACGGGCCGTCACCGAGGCGCTCAAGGAGGCCGGCGTGGAGCCCGAGGACGTCTCGCTGATCCTGCCGAGCGACACCGGCGGCGCCCTCGGCGGACGCGAGGAGGCCGCCCTCAACGAGGTGTTCGGCCCGCACCGGCCCCGTCGGCTGCGCCTGCGCCGGCTCATCGGCGACGCCTCCGCCGCGTCCGCCGCCTTCCAACTGGCCGCCGCGCTCTGCGTCACCGGCCCCGGCGAGGTGGCCCTGGTCACCTCCGTCGACCCGGACGGCCAGGTGGGCTGCACGCTGCTGCGGGTCTGAACCCCGTGCTGCCGTCCGCCCGCCGCCGCGCCTACCGCACCCGTCGCCTGCTCGCCCAGGCCCTGTACGCCGCACCAGCCGCCCCAGCCCGACGCATCCTCGAACGGAAGACGACCATGACCGAGACCACAGTCAGCAGCGACGCCACCGCCACCCACACCCTCGACAAGGAGGAACTGCGCGTCCTGGTCGCGGAGATCCTCGACCTGGACGCCGCGGAGGTCACCGACGAGGCCCACTTCGTCGACGACCTCGACGTGGACTCGCTGATGGCCCTGGAGATCACCGTGCGCCTGGAGCGGGAGTACGCGGTGAAGATGGCCGAGTCCGAACTCGTCGCCATCACGTCCCTCCAGGGCACCTACGAGCTGCTCGACAGCAAGCTGAAGCAGAAGGGCAAGGCCGCGTGAGCGGCGCCAGCGCGCTCGGCGCGGACGGCCTGGAGCTGCTGCGCAACGAGCCGTCCGGCGCCACCACCGCCTTCGTCGCCGAGCCGGACGACCCGGTGCTCATCGGCCACTACCCGGGCTTCCCGGTGCAGCCGGGCGTGTACCTGGTCGAGGCCGCCGACCGCACCGCCCGGCTGTGGGCGGACGGCGCCGGTCTCGGCGCGGGCCTCGAACTGGTCGCCATGGACCGCTGCCGCTTCCGCCGGCCGGTCTTCCCCGGCGACCGGGTGTCCACCGCAGTGACGGTCGACGTCAGCGAGGAGGGCGGGCTGCTGACCGCCAAGGCGTCCGCGCTCACCGTGTCCGGAGCCGTCGCCGACATCAGACTGCGCTACCGCCGCACCCTCGCGGCGACGGCACCGACGCCTGAAGGAGAGGCCCAGTGACAGCGTCCGCACCCGAGGCGGTACGTCCCGGGACCGCCGGGACCGGCGGGTTCCACGGGATCCACCGGATCAAGAACACCATCCCGCACCGCGTCCCCATCCTGCTGGTCGACCGGGTCGGCGAGGTCGTGCCCGGCGCGCGCATGACGACGTACAAGGCGATCTCCGGCAACGAGCCGTGCTATGCGGAGCTCGGGCAGCACGCGGCGCCCGCGGACTACGCGTATCCGACCGCCTTCGTCATCGAGTCGTGGGCGCAGTCCGCCGTGCTCCTGTCCACCTGGGAGCAGCCCAACCCGGACGTGCTCGCCGGCAAGGTCGAACTGGCCGGTGCCATCAACGACGTGGTCCTCGACGGCCAGGCGTACCCGGGGGAGGTCCTCGAACACTCCGTACGCCTGCTCAAGCAGGCCGGGGACACCGCGATCCTCGCCGGGGAGACCCATGTCGGCGGCCGCCGGCTGCTGAGCGTCGGCGCGTTCGTCGTCGCCCTGAAGGACGTCACCGAACTGCTGCCCGCGCCCGCGGGCATGCCCGTGTGAGAGGGGGGCATCACCATGACTGCTGAGACTTCTCGGGCCACCGAGGCCATCAAGGCCACCGAGGCCGCCGGGACCGGTGCGGCGAAGGTCGCTCTGGTCACCGGCGGTTCGCGCGGGATCGGCCGCGCCGTCGTGAACCGGCTCGCGAGCGACGGCTACGACATCGCGTTCTGCTACCGCTCCGACGAGTCCGCCGCCGACCTGGTGGCGAAGGAGGTCGCGGCGCAGGGCCGCAGGGTGTTCGCCCGCAAGGTGGACGTCGCCGACCGCGAGCAGGTCAAGGCGTTCGTCACGAGCGTCGAGGACGAGTTCGGGCCGGTCACCGCCGCGGTCACCTCGGCCGGGATCACCCGCGACAACCCGCTGGTGCTGATGCCGGACGACGACTGGGACACGGTGATACGGACCAACCTGGACGGCACGTACCACATCTGCCGTTCGGTGATCTTCCCGATGATCAAACGGCGCGGCGGCGCGCTGGTCACCCTGTCGTCCGTCGCCGGGGTCGCGGGCAACGCCGCACAGACCAACTACGCGGCCTCCAAGGCCGGCATCATCGGCTTCACCCGCTCCCTCGCCAAGGAAGGCGGCCGGTACGCCATCCGCGCCAACACGGTCGCCCCGGGCTTCATCGACACCGACATGACGTCGGTCCTGCCGGAGAAGGTCACCAAGGAGATGCTCGGGCGGATCCCGCTGGGCCGCTTCGGCACGGCGGACGACGTCGCCGCGCTCGTCTCCTTCCTCGTCTCCGACCAGGCCTCCTACGTCACCGGACAGGTGTTCCAGGTGGACGGCGGCATCGCGCTGTGAGCACCGGGAGGCGCAAGCGGGTGACGCCGCGGTTCTACTTCTCGCTGCGCAGCCCGTACTCCTGGCTCGCCTACCGCGAACTCGTCGACGAGCACCCGGACCTGGCCGCGCGCACGGAATGGATCCCGTTCTGCGAGCCGGACGAGCTGAGCCGCACGATGCTGGAGGAGGCGGGCGGGGAGTTCCCCTACGCCGTGATGTCGGCGGCCAAGCACCGCTACATCCTCCAGGACGTACGGCGTCTCGCCGCCGCGCGCGGACTGAGCTTCCGGTGGCCCGTCGACCGGGACCCGGTCTGGGAGGTGCCGCACCTCGGGTACCTCGCCGCCCGGCGGCACGGCAAGGGCGCGGAGTTCGTCGCGCTCGCCGCGCGGGCCCGCTGGGAGGAGGGCCGGGACATCTGCGACCCGGCCACCATCGGCTCCTTCGGACCGGAACTCGGCATGGACAGCGCCGAGTTGGCGGGCGCGTCCGATGATCCCCGGCTGCGCCAGGAGGGGCTCGAGGCGCTGCTCGCGGTGCACCGCGACGGGGTCTTCGGGGTGCCGTTCTTCACCGTCCACTACGACAAGTTCTGGGGCGTCGACCGGCTGCGGGACTTCGTGGCGGCGGCTGCCGCCCGCGAGGCCCTGGAAACCGACCGCCTCCGCGAGGCCCTGGAAGTCGGGGACGCCGACCGCTCCCGCGAGGCCCTGGAAGTCGGGGACGCCGACCGCCCCCGCGAGAACGCAAGGCTCCCGCACGGCCCGTCGTTCGACGACGGCCATGCGGGCGGCTGCGGCTGACACCGGGCGCCGGGGTCACCCGGCGCCACGGGCCCTCGCACGGCCGGTACCCCCCTTCCGGCCTGCCGGGGACCCACCCCGCAGCCACCAGGCCGCCGTCCGGCACCTCCCCCCTGCCGTACGGCGGCCTCCTGCGTCGGGGCCGTCGGCCGCCGGTGGTCTCCCGAGGGCCCGCGCCCGCGCGGCCGTCTCCCGAAGACCTCCGCCCGCCCGACGGCTTTCCGAGGGCTCCCGCCCGCGCGGCCGTCTCCCGAAGACCTCCGCCCGCCCGGCCTCCTCCCGAAGACTCCCGCCCGCGCGGCCGTCTCCCGAAGACCTCCGCCCGCCCGGCCTCCTCCCGAAGACTCCCGCCCGCCCCCCGCCTCCCCAAGCCCCCCGCCCGCCCCCCTCCCACCCGGACTCCCACAGGACGGAACGCCATGACCGCCACCGGTGCACCAGCCGTCGCCAACGCCGCCGACTTCGACGTCATGCGGCGCACCGCGCACTCCGCCGCCGTCGCCTTCACCGTCGCCGAGGCCGCCGCGGATCCCACTGTCGCCGGCCACTACCCGGGCCTTCCGGTGCTGCCCGGCCTCTACCTCGTCGAGGCGGTCGACCGGGCCGTCCAGGAGTGGGCGGGGCCCACCCGCGAGGTCGGTCTGGCCGCCCTGGACCGGTGCCGCTTCCGCCACCCCGTGCACCCCGGCGACCGGGTGTTCGCCGCTGCCGAGATCACCGAGACACCGGAAGGCCTCCAGGTCGAAGGCAAGGTGACCACCAACCGTGGCCGCGTGGCCGATCTGCGGCTGCGGTACCGGATCGCGGCCGGGCCCGCATTTATAGGGCCGGGATAGCCGTACCGGCGAGGGTGGGCCCACCAGCCGGCTTCGAACAAAGAGGGAGTGGCACGTGATCTGCTTCGACGGATACGTGAGCGGATTCCGGCGCCGGGTCGCGGAGCATCCGGACCGGACCGCCGTCCGGTTCGTCTCCGCGGACGCCGCCGGCGACGAGCTGCTCAGTTACGCCCAACTGGACGACGCCGCCCGCTCGGTGGCCCAGTGGCTCGCCGCCCGCACCGCCCCCGGCCAACGCGTGCTGCTCGCCTTCCATCCCGGCACCGGATTCATCCGGGCCTTCCTCGGGTCCCTGTACGCGGGAGTGATCCCGGTCCCCGTACCGGCGCAGGGCGGGCACAGCAGACAGCAGGCGCGCATCCACGGCATCGAGGCCGACAGCGGCGCGAGCCTGATCCTCGACGACGCGACGCTCGAACAGGCCGTGGCCACCGACGTGCTGGGCTGGACACCGCCCGCCGTACTGCCGCGGCTGCCGGCCTTCATCCAGTACACCTCCGGCTCGACCAGTGAGCCCAAGGGGGTGGTGGTCTCCCACGCGGCCCTGGTCCACAACATCGAGCTGATGCGCACCAGTCACGGCTGGCACGGCGGGCAGACCTGGTGCAGCTGGCTGCCCGCCTACCACGACATGGGGCTCATCGCGATGATGCTCACGCCCCTCTACCTCGGCGGCACCGCGGTCCTGATGCCGCCCACCGACTTCCTCAAGCGGCCCGTCTCCTGGCTGCGGCTGATCGACCGGACCGGCGCCGCCATCAGCTGTGCCCCGAACTTCGCGTACGACCTGTGCGCGCGGCGGCTGACCGACGAGCAGGTCGCCGGACTCGACCTGTCCCGCTGGACGCACGCCTGCAACGGCGCCGAACCGGTCGACGCCGCGACCCTGGCCCGCTTCGCCGCCCGTTTCGCGCCGGCCGGGCTGCGCCCCGAGGCCCTGCTGCCCGGCTACGGACTGGCCGAGTCGACGCTGTTCGTGACCGGCACCCGGGTGGAGACACCCCCGGTGGTCACCGCTGTGGACGCCGCCGCACTCGCCGCCGGACACCTCACCGGGCCCGGCGCGGGCGCGGCCGTACAGCAGCTGGTGAGCAGCGGCGTCGTGCGCGGCCTGGAGGTGCGGATCGTCGACCCGGCGACGGCCCGGGTGCTCCCGGACGGGGAGATCGGCGAGATCTGGATCCGCGGCGAGAGCGTCGCGCAGGGCTACTGGGGCCGCGAGGAGGAGACCCGGCGCACCTTCGGCGCCACCGCGGCCGGGCTCGGCGGCGGCTTCCTGCGCACCGGCGACCTCGGCGCCCTCCTCGGCGGCGAGCTGTACGTCACCGGACGGATCAAGGAAATGATCATCGTGCACGGACGGAACATCTACCCGCACGACATCGAGCGGGAGATCGGCACCCTGGAGGAGGAGTTCGGGAATCTTCCGGCCGCCGCCTTCGCGGTCCCGCAGGGCCCCCACGAGGAGATCGTCGTCACCCAGGAAGTACGGGCGGGCCGCCGGGGCGAGGACGAACTGGGGCATCTGGCGGCCAGCGCGCGGGTCCGGCTGGGCCGGCGTCTCGGGGTCAGGGTCGGCGCCGTGGCCCTGGTGCGGGTCGGCGAGGTGCGGCGCACCACCAGCGGCAAGATCCAGCGCACCCTCATGCGGGAGCTCTACCTCCAGGACGCGCTGGCGCACGCCGGTGCGCCCCGGACCCGGAAGGCGGACAGCCGGTGACCACCGCGGCCACGACAGCGACCACGGCACCCGAGTGGTCCCCCTACGGGCTCACCGAGGAGCTGGAGGGCCGGCTCGGCGATCCGCACGACGCGGCCCTGGCGTTCTCCTTCGCCCGGCTCGGCGCGCTGGACCGGGCGGAGGCCTTCCCGGCCGAGGTGTGCCGGCAGCTCGACGGGCTCGGCCTGCCGAAGTGGTTCGTGCCCGCCCACCTGGGCGGTGAACTGCGCTCCAGCGAGGAGCTGTTGCAGATCATCCGCACCCTGGGCCGCCGCGACTTCACCGTCGCGCTCGCGCACACCAAAACATATCTGGGCGCGGTCTCGGTCTGGGTGGGCGGCACCCCTGAGCAGGCGGCCTGGCTGGCCGGGCGGGTCAGGGACGGCGCGGTGGTCTCCCTCGCGCTCACCGAGCAGGCGCACGGCAGCGACCTGCTGGCCGGTGAACTGACCGCCGAACGCACCCACTTGGGCGGCTACCGGCTCGACGGCGAGAAGTGGCTGATCAACAACGCCACCCGGGCCGACCTGGTGACCGTCCTCGCCCGCACCGACCCGGCCGGCGGCGCCCGCGGCTTCAGCCTCTTCCTCGTCGACAAGTCGCGGCTGGACGAGGGGAGTTGGCGCCCGGTACCGGCCCTGCCCACCCATGGGGTGCGTGGTGCCGACATCAGCGGCATCGCCTTCACGGGCGCCGAGATCCCCGCCGCGGCGCTGATCGGCGCCGAGGGCGCGGGCCTTGAGATCATCCTCAAGGGCTTCCAGATCACCCGCACGCTCTGCTCCGCGATGACGCTCGGCATGGCCGGACAGGCCCTGGGCATCGCGGTCGGCTTCGCCGAGCGGCACGAGCTGTACGGGCGACGGCTCGCGGATCTCCCGCAGGCCGGCCGCACCCTCGCCGAGGCCTACGCCGACCTGCTCGCCGTCGAGGCCGTCAGCCTGGTCGCGACCCGCGGCATCCACACCCTCACCGGGGAACAGAGCGCCGTGTCGGCCATCGTGAAGTACCTGGTCCCGACGGTCGGCGACCAGCTGATCGCCGGTCTGAGACAGGTCCTCGGAGCGCGCGCCATGCTCGTCGCCGACCACGCCGAGGGCACGTTCCAGAAGATCGAACGCGACCACGGCATCGTCGGCATCTTCGACGGCAGCACCGTCGTCAACCTCAACTACCTCATCAACCAGTTCCCGGTCCTCGTGCGCGGCTGGCGCGGCGGCCACACCGACCCGGCGGGCGTCGCGGCCTCCGCCCGGCTCGACGCACCGCCCCCCGCGCTCGACCCGGACGCCCTGACCCTGTACGCCCGGTCCGGTTGCAGTGTCGTACAGGCGCTGCCGGCCGCCGTAGCGCGCATCCGTGAGCGGGAACCGGACAGCGCCGTCGCCGCGCAGGCCGGGCGGCTGCTCGTGCTGGCCGGGGAACTGCACGACGAACTCGCCGCCCACCGGCCCTCGGCCCGGGACGTGCCCGAACGCGCCTTCGCGCTCGCCCGCGAGTACACGCTGCTGTACGCGGCCTCGGCCGCCCTGCACCTGTGGCTGGAGAACCCCGCCGGACGCTGGTCCGACCGCGGCTGGCTGGAGGCCGTACTCACCCGGCTGCTGCGGCAGTTGAGCGGCGAACCCGATCTCGACGACGTGGACGGTCCGGCCCTGGACCGACTGCTGCCGACGCTGCGCCGACAGCACCGTGAAGGACTGCTGTTCTCGCTGCTGCACTGCGAACTGGCCGAGGCCGCGGGCCGTCCGGCCCAGGAGGGGTCATGAGCGAGACGATCACATACGCGGCCGGGCGGACGCCCGCGCCGACCGCCGCCGACCCGGACCACCGGGTGCGCGCCGCCGCCCTCGAACGCCTCGTCGGACCGGCCGGTGACCCCGAGAACCCGCTGGGCACCGCCGCGGTGCTCGCCGCGGACGAGCGCGCCGAACTGTCCGCCGAGGGCGAGCGGCTGCTCACCGGACACGGCCTCAACGCCGAGTTCGTGCCGCGCGCCCTGGGCGGCCGCTTCACGCAGGCCGACGGGCTCGCGCACCTCATGCGCACCGTCTTCCGGCGCGACTGCTCCCTCGGCATCGGCTACGGCGTCACCAGCTTCATCGCCGGGCTGCCCGTCTGGGCGTCGGGCTCCGCCGCACAGCAGCGGCGGGCCGCCGACCTGCTGCTCTCGGGCGGCCGTATCGTCGCCGCGTACACCGAACTCGCCCACGGCAGCGACTTCTCCCGCGTCGGCCTCACCGCCACCCCCGTACCCGAGGGGCTGCGGCTGCGGGGCGGCAAGCAGCTCGTCAACAACGTCTCGCGGGCCGAGGCCGCCGTGGTGTTCGCCCGCACCAGCGACGAACCGGGCAGCCGCAGCCACTCCCACCTCCTGGTCGACCTCGACCGGCTGCCCGCCGGGGCGGTGCGCCGTGACGTCCGCTACCCGACGTCGGGCGTCCGCGGCTGCCTGCTCGGCGGCATCGAGTTCGACGACTGCCCGGTGCCCGCCGACTCCGTGCTCGGCGCACCCGGCGACGCCATGGAGACCGTGCTGCGCGTCTTCCAGGTGACCCGCAGCGTGCTGCCCGGCATGGTCGTCGGCGTCGGCGACACCCAGTTGCGGGCCGTCCTCGGCTTCGGGCTGGAGCGCCGCCTGTACGGCCGACCCGTCGCCGAACTGCCGTACCCGCGCGCCACGTTGGTGGGTGCCTTCGCCGACCTGCTGGTGAGCGACGCCCTGGCCACGGTCGGCGCCCGCTCGCTGCACCTGCTGCCGGGCGAGACCAGCGTGCAGTCCGCCGCCGTGAAGTACCTGGTGCCCAAGCTGCTCCAGGAGTCCTCGTACCGGCTCGCGGTGCTGCTCGGTGCCCGCAGCCACGTGCGCACCGGCCCGTACGCCGTCTTCCAGAAGGCCGCCCGCGACCTGCCCGTGGTGTCCCTCGCGCACGCGGGCGGCGCCGTCTGCCAGGCCACGATCGTGCCGCAGCTGTCGCGGCTCGCGGACTGCGGCTGGTTCCGGGCCGGTGCCGCGGCCCCCGCCGCGCTGTTCCGCCCCGGCGACCCGCTGCCGCCCCTGGACCTCGCACGGCTGGAACTCAACTCGCGCGGCCAGGACACCCTCAGCAGCGCCGTCACCGACGCCGAGTACGACGACCCCCGGGTCGACGCCCTGGCCCGTCTGTTCGCCGGCGAACTGCGGGGCATCGCGCGCCGCGCCGCCGAACTGCGGCCCCGGGACCGCACGGTGCTCGCCTCGCGCCGCGGGTTCCTGCTCGCCGACCGGTACGCGCACGTGCTCGCCGCCGCCGCGTGCCTCGGCGTGTGGCGGCATGGCACCGGCCCGCACCGCGATCCGGCCTGGGTGATCTGCGCCCTGCACCGGCTCGCCGACCGTCTCGGCCTGAAGCCGGGGCCGCCGCCCCGGGACGCGGCCGAGGAGCTCCACTCGGAGCTGCTCCACCGGCACGCAGAGCACCTCACCTTCGACCTCGTCCGCGCCCCGCTCGCCTGAGCGGGCCGCCGTCCCACGGGAGTTCAGCCATGTCCATCGCGTCCACCGGGCCCACCGCACCCGACACCCACCCCGCCGCCGACATCCGCGGCTGGCTCGTCGAGCGGATCGCCTTCTACCTGGAGTGCCCCCGCGAGGAGATCGACGAGGGCGCGCCGCTGGTCGACATCGGCCTCGACTCGGTCTACGCGCTCACCCTGTGCGGTGACGTCGAGGACCACTTCGGGCTCCTCGTCGAACCGACCATGGCCTGGGACCACCCGACCGTCGACGCGATCACCGCCCACCTCACGGAAGAGCTGGCCAGGCGGTGACCACCGCACTCCCGCTCTCCGAGGGCCAGAAGGCCATGTGGTTTCTGCACCGGCTCGCTCCCGGCAGCGCCGCGTACAACGTGGTCCTCGGGGTGCGCGTGCACAGCCCGCTCGACCCGGAGACCCTGCGCCGTGCCGTGGCCGCCCTCGCCGGCCGCCATGAACTGCTGAGCTCGGTGTACGAGGAGGAGGACGGGCAGCCGGTACGCCGGCCCGCGCCCGGCCTGCCCGTGCCGTTCGAGGTGCGCGAGGTGCCCGGCGGCACCGACGAGGAGCTGACCGCGCTGGCCCGCGAGGCCGGCGCCCGGCCCTTCGCGCTGTCCGGCGCCTGGCCGTTCCGGGTGGTGCTGCTGCGCCGCGGGCCCGCGGACGCGGCCCTCGTGGTGGCCGCCCACCACATCGCGAGCGACGCCACCAGCCAGTGGCTGATGCTGCGCGACCTCCTCGACGCGTACGCCGCCGACGGCGCGCCGCTGCCCCCGGTCACCGTCCCGTACAGCCGGTACGTCGACCAGGAACGGGCGCTTGCCGGCAGCCCCGCCCGCGCCCGCGCCGAGCAGTACTGGGCCGGGCTCGGCCAGGGCACCACCGCCGCGACCCTCACCCCCGACCGGCCCGCCGACGGCCCCGCGGCACTGCGCGGCACGACCTACGTCCACCCGCTCGCCCCGGCTCTCGCCGCCCGGCTGCCCGACGCGGCCGCGCACGCCCGGGTGACGCCCTTCGCGCTGCTGCTCGGTGCCTTCCAGGCCGCCGTGCACCGCTGCACCGGGCTCGACGACTTCCTCATCGGCTGCCCCGCCTCCAGCAGGATCGGCAAGGGCACCGCCGACATGGTCGGCTATCTCGTCAACTCCCTCGCGCTGCGGGCCCGGTTCGCCGCGGACACCACCATCGGCGACACCGTGAGCGAGGCCCACCTGGGCCTGCTCGCCGGCCTCGCCCGCCTGCGGCACCCCGTCCCCGTCCCCCGGTTCGCCATGGCCGTGACACTCCTCGCGACCGACCGGCTGCCGGTCCCCGGACTGGTCGGCGCGGCGGAACCGGCCACGTACGGGGGACTGCGGCTGTCGCTCCTCGACCTTCCGCACATGGAGGGCCAGTTCGACTTCAACGTCGAACTGCGCAGCGGCGCGGACGGGTTGACGGTCGTCCTGCGCTACGCCGACGAACTGTTCGACCCAGAGACCGTCGAGCGGTTCGCCGCGGTCTACACCCGCATGATCGAGGCCGCGGTGGACGAGCCCACGGCGGTCGTCCCGCGCATTCCACTGACCACGGGCGACCAGCTCGCGGAACTGCTGAGCCTGGGTGACGCCCAGTACGACGACTGGTGAGCGCGGCACCCCCCCACCCCCTGTGGCCTCGGAATATAGGCCGCTTATGAGAAGGCGCTGCCAACGTGAGCCCACCACCCCTACTGACGAGGTCATCAACATGAATCAGGCAACCGGGGCCGGCCGACGGCCGTTGGTCGAACGGGTCACCCACTGGAGTGTCCGAAATCGGAAACGGGCAGCCTTCGGCTGGCTGGGTCTGGTTGTCCTCATCATCGCGATCGGTGCGGGCCTGGGTTCCACCAGCCTCGACGAGCACGCGCCGGGTGAGACGGGCCGTGCCCAGAAGATGCTGGACGACGCGGCCGTGTTCTCACCGCCGCAGGAGAACGTGCTCATCGAGGCCAGGGCGGGCGACCCCGCCTACGCCGACAACCCCCGGATGCAGCAGGCCGCCAAGGACGTCGCGCAGGCGCTGCGCGGACTCGGCAAGGACGAGACCGGCGCCAACTGGGCCTCGGACGTCGTCGCGCCGACCGACAGCGCAGAGGCGGCCGAGAAGCTGGTCTCCGAGGACGGGCGTTCGCTGCTCGTCCGGTTCTCCGTGACCGGCTACTCGATGGAGCCGATGGAGAAGGCCGTCGCCGAACAGGCGAAGGAGCACCCGGCCGTGGGCATCACGCAGACCGGCAAGGTCAGCGTCAGCCAGGCGATCGACAAGATCCAGGACGACGACTTCCTCCGCGCCGAGCTGCTGTCCATCCCGCTCACCGTGGTGATCCTGGCCGTCGTCTTCGGCTCGCTCGTCTCGGCCGGCCTGCCGGTCCTGATCTCGCTGGTCTCCGTCGTGGCCGCCATGGGCTTCCTGACGTTCTTCGGCAAGTGGATCGCGATCGGCGACTCCACCCCCTCGGTGGTGCTCCTGATCGGCATGGCCGTGGGCGTCGACTACTCGCTGTTCTACCTGCGCCGGGCCCGCGAGGAGCGGGCCGCCGGACACGACAACGACACCGCCCTCATCATCGCGGGCCGCACCTCCGGCAAGGCGGTCGTGGTCTCCGGCCTCACCGTCATGGTCGCGCTCGCCGGTCTCTTCTTCACCGGCATCGAGACCTTCACCGGCATGACCGTCGGCACCATCGCGGTCGTCGGCATCGCCATGCTCGGCGCGATCACCGCGCTGCCCGCCCTGCTGTCCTGGCTCGGCGAGCGCGTCGACCGCTGGAAGGTGCCGTGGCTCGGCGCCCGCCGCACCGTGGTCAAGGACTCCCGGGTGTGGGGCGCCGTCGTGCGCCAGGTCGTCAAGGCCCCCGTCGTCTGGGCCGCCGTCGGCGCGCTGGCCCTGGCCCTGCTCGCCGTACCCGCGCTCGGCCTGAAGCTGTCCGACCCGGACCTCAAGCACCGACTGCCCACCGACGTACCGGCGTTGCAGGCCCTCGAGCGGGTGGAGAAGGCGTTCCCGGTGGACACGCAGCCCGCCGAGGTCGTGGTGCGCGGCACGGACCTGGACGGGGCGGCGGTCAAGTCCGCGATCGGCACGCTCAAGGAGCAGGTCGCCGACAGCGGCGGCAAGCTGAAGGAGCCCGTCGAGGCCAGCCTGATCCCCGGCGGCAAGCTCATGGTGGTGCGGGTGCCGCTGGCCGGTGACGGCAAGAACGCCGAGTCCGTGGCCGCCCTGAAGGAACTGCGCGACAAGGCACTGCCCGCCTCCCTCGGCGAGGTCGACGGCCTGGAGTACGCGGTCGCCGGCGACACGGCCAAGCAGGAGGACTTCAACTCGGCGCTGGACAGCAGCGCCCCCTGGGTCTTCGGCTTCGTGATCCTGCTCGCGTTCGTGCTGCTCGCGGCCGCCTTCCGGTCGCTGGTGATCCCGATCGTGTCGATCGTCCTCAACCTGCTGTCGATCGGCGCGTCCTACGGCGTCCTGACCCTGGTCTTCCAGGACGGGCACCTGTCCTCGCTGCTCGACTTCCGCTCGTACGGCGCGGTGGTCAGCTGGCTGCCGCTGTTCATGTTCGTCACCCTCTTCGGGCTGAGCATGGACTACCACGTGTTCATCCTCAGCCGGGTGCGCGAGTACCGGGGCCGGGGCCTGTCCACCAAGCAGGCCGTGGTGGAGGGCATCACCAAGAGCGCGGGCGTCGTCACCAGCGCCGCCGCCGTGATGGTCGCGGTGTTCTCGGTCTTCGCCACGCTCTCCGCCATCGACTTCAAGATGGTGGGCGTCGGACTCGCGACGGCCGTGCTCATCGACGCCACGATCGTGCGCGGAGTGCTGCTGCCGGCCGCGCTCAGCATGTTCGGCGACGCCACCTGGGCGATGCCGCGCGCCCTGCGCTGGCTGCCGGGCGTCAGCCTGGAGGGCAGCGACGACGAGCCCGCTCCCGTGCCCGTGGCCCCGGACGCGGTCACCGCGCCGGACCTGACGCAGCCCGAGCAGGTGCCCGCGGGACCGGGGTCCCGCACCCGCTGACGGCAGGAACAGGGAGCCGGGGCACGCCGCGACGGGCGTGCCCCGGCTCCCTTTTGCGTGCCCGTGGCCGGTCCGCGCCGTATAGGGGCTGTATAGGGGTCCCGCACAGAATTCGAAGGTCAGGTCGAAGGAACTCCGACAGTGCCTGCCACGAAGGGACAATCGTGCCCGAGAAACCGTACTCAGGAATTCTGTCGACCATCGGGAACACCCCGCTGGTCCACATGGAAAACCTGCTGCCCGGCTTCGGGTCCAAGGTCTACGCCAAGGTCGAGCGATTCAACCCGGGCGGCAGCATCAAGGACCGGTCGGCGCTGAGGATGCTCGTCGACGCAGTGCGCAGCGGCGAACTCAGGCCGGGCGAGTCCGTGGTCGTCGAGTCCAGTTCCGGCAATCTCGCTGTCGGACTCGCGCAGGTCTGCCGCTACTTCGGACTCCGCTTCATCTGCGTGGTCGACGGCAAGACCACCGGCCAGAACCTCGCCGTCCTCAACGCCTTCGGCGCCGAGGTCGAGGTCATCACCGAGCGCGACACGGCCACCGGCGAGTACCTGCCGGCCCGGCTGCGCAGGGTGCGCGAACTGGTCGCGAGCACCGCCAACGCGTTCTGGCCCAACCAGTACGCCAACCCCCTCAACCCGCGCGCGCACGAGGTCACCATGCGGGAGATAGCCCGTGCCCTGGACGGCCGGGTCGACTACCTCTTCGCCTCGGTCTCGACCTTCGGCACCCTCAAGGGCTGCGCCGACCACATCCACGACGAAGGCCTCGACACCACGGTCGTCGCCGTCGACGCCCTGGGCAGCGCGATCTTCGGACTCGAATCGACGGCACGGCTCATCCCCGGGCACGGCGCCTCCGTGGTACCGCCGCTGATGGACCCCCAGGCCGCCGACGACGTCGTCCACATCTCCGACCTCGAATGCGTCGCCGCCTGCCGCCGGCTCGTCGCCCGCGAGGCGATCCTGGCCGGCGGCTCGTCCGGGGCGACGGTCGCGGCCCTGCGGAAATACGCGGACCGCATTCCGGACGGGTCGAACTGCGTGCTCATTTTCCCGGACGGCGGCGACCGCTACCTCGACACCATCTACTGCGACGAATGGGTGCGCCGGAATTTCGGTGAGGTCTCCCATCTCTGGAAGGACTGAATTCCCGTGATCGTCATCCGGCATGCCGATGTCGAGAGCATTCTCGACGGCCGCGAGGCGGACAACATCCGCACCGTCACCGAGGCCTACCGGCTGCATGCCCTGGGACAGACCGCGGTCCCGCACTCCGTCTTCCTGCGCTTCCCCGGGCCCGGCCACGACCGTGACCGCATCATCGGCCTGCCGGCCTACCGGGGCGGCGACCGCCCGGTGGCCGGCATGAAGTGGATCTCGTCGTTCCCGGCGAACATCGAGTCGGGACTCCAGCGCGCCAGCGCCGCGATCCTGCTCAACTCGCTGGCCACGGGCCATCCCGAGGCGCTGGTCGAGGCCTCGGTGATCTCCGCCCGGCGCACCGCGGCCAGTGCCGCGCTCGCCGCCGAGCTGCTGACCCGCGACGGACGCCCGACGGGTGTCGCGCTGATCGGCTGCGGAGTCATCAACCACGAGATCCTGCGCCATCTGCGGGCGGTGCTGCCGGAGTTGACCGAGGTCACGCTGTACGACCGGGCGCGACCCCGCGCCGAGGAGTTCGCCGGCCGGCTCGCCGTGGACGCGCCCGGGCTGCGGATCGCGTACGCCGACTCGCTCGACGAGGCCCTCGGCGCGCACCCGCTGATCTCCTTCGCGACCACGGCGGGTGTGCCGCACACCGGCCTCGACGCGGTGCGGCCGGGCTCCCTGGTGCTGCACGTCTCGCTGCGCGACCTGCACCCAGAGGCGCTGCTCGGCGCCCACAACATCGTCGACGACGCCGACCACGTGTGCCGCGAGCGCACCTCGCCGCACCTGGCGGAGCAGCTCACCGGCAACCGCGACTTCATCGACGCGTCGATCGGCCAACTGCTCACCGGTGAACGCGAGTTCGTGCGCGTCCCGGGCCGGACGACGGTCTTCTCGCCGTTCGGGCTCGGGGTGCTCGACCTGGCCCTCGCCGCCTCCGTGCACGACGCGGCGGCCGCCAAGGGCCTCGGGGTCCGCGTCGACGGCTTCCTGCCCCCGCCCGCCGCCTGAGCACGCGCACCCATCCCGTGCGCGTCCCGCACCGCCCGCACCACCCCAGCCCCACCAACCGCCACGGGCGTCCGCCCGACCACCCTTCCAAGGAGCAGACATGGCGACCGAGCTGACCGACGACCGCACCTACCGCGTCGTCCGCAACGACGAGGACCAGTACTCGATCTGGTGGGCCGAGCGCGACCTGCCCGCCGGCTGGAGCGCCGAGGGCACCGAGGGCACGCGCGAGGAGTGCCTCGCCCGGATCGCCGAGGTCTGGACGGACATGCGCCCGCGCAGCCTGCGCGAGCGCATGGAGGCCGCCGACGCGGCCTGACCGCCACCCGCCCCCCCAGCCCCACCCACGCCCAGCCCCCGCCCCCCCCACGCCCTTCCTCCGCACCTTCTCTCTTTCGCAATCCGGAACAGGAGATCCCGTGAACGCCGAACAGCGGTCGGGTGACGTCCCCGACATCCGTCCCCGGCCGTCGGCGGCCGGAGGCACCCCCCTTCTGCACGAGAGGTTCGCCGCACAGGCCCTGCGCACGCCGCACGCCGTCGCCGTCGTCGACGGCGCGCACACCGTGACGTACGCGGAGCTCGACCGTGCGGCCAACCGCATGGGGCACTTCCTGAGGGGGCTGGGGGCCGGGCCCGACTCCGTCGTCGGGGTCAGCCTGGAACGCGGCGCCGACCTGGTCGTCGCGCTGCTCGGGGTCTGGAAGGCGGGCGCCGCCTACCTGCCGCTGGACCCGGGGCAGCCGCCCGCCCGGCTGGCCGGGCTGGTCCGCGCGTCGGGCGCCCGGGGCGTCCTGGCCGGCCCGGCGCTCGAAGGCGCCGTACGTGACGCCGGTGCCCGCCGGGCAGGCCCCGACGAGGTGCCCGCCGACCTGCCGGACACCGCCCCCGCGGGCGGCACGGACCCGGACGGTGCCGCGTACACCGTCTTCACCTCAGGCTCCACCGGCGCCCCCAAGTGCGTCGTCATCACCCACGCGGGCATCGCGAACCGCGTCGGCTGGACCGTGCGCACGCACGGCCTCGGCCCCGCCGACCGCATCCTGCAGAAGACGTCCATCGGCTTCGACGCGGCCGGCTGGGAGATCTTCGCCCCGCTGGTCACCGGCGGCAGCGTGGTCCTCGCCCCGCCCGGCGCCGAGCGGGACCCGGCGGCGCTGCTCCGCGCGGTGGCCGACTACCGCGTCACCGTCCTCCAGGTGGTCCCCTCCGTCCTGCGCGTCCTCGTCGAGGAAGGCGACTGGAGCGGCTGTGCGTCGCTGCGACTGCTGTTCTCCGCCGGTGAGGCACTGCACGGCGAACTCGTCGCCCGGCTGCGCCAGAAGGCCGGCCCGGCGCTGGAGGTGTGGAACACCTACGGGCCGACCGAGTGCTCCGTCGACATCACCGCCCAGGCCGTCGACCCGGAGCAGACCAGCGGCGCCGTCCCCATCGGCCGTCCCCTGCCCGGGATGCGCGTCCTGGTCCTCGACCCGAACGGCGACCCCGTCCCGATCGGCACCCCGGGCGAGCTGTACGCGGGCGGTACCGGCGTGGCCCGCGGCTACCTGGGCCGCCCCGACCTGACCGCCGAACGCTTCGTGCCCGACCCCTGGGCGAGCGAGCCCGGCTCCCGCCTCTACCGCACCGGTGACCTGGTGCGCTGGCGCACCGACCGCACCCTCGACTACCTGGGCCGCCTCGACCACCAGGTCAAGGTCAACGGCGTCCGCATCGAGCCGGGCGAGATCGAGGCGGCGCTCGCCGCCCACCCCGGCGTCACCGGCGCGGTCGTCCTGCCGTACGAGGCGGAAGGCGGCAGCAAGCGGCTCGCCGCCCACCTCACCGTGACCGCTCCCGAGGGCACCGGCCCGTCGGCCGACGCGCTGCGCGCCTTCCTGCGCGAGCGGCTCCCCGAGAGCCACGTCCCGTCGTTCTTCCACACCCTCGACGCCTTCCCGCTCACCCCCAACGGCAAGGTCGACCGGGCCATGCTGCCCACCCCGGGCGAGATCGCCGCCGCCGACCAGCCGGCCTTCGTCACCCCGCGCACCGCGGCCGAACAGCTCGTCGCGGACGTCTGGGCCGACCTGCTCGCACTGGACCGGGTCGGCGCGCACGACGACTTCTTCGCGCTCGGTGGTTCCTCCCTCCAGCTGACCCGTCTCGCCGCCAGGCTGCGCGCCGCGTCCGGCACGCAGATCTCGCTGCGCGGACTGCTGCGGGCCACCACCGTCGAGGCACAGGCCGGGCTCATCGAGGTGCCCAGCGCCGACGAGAGCCCGATCGTGGCGGTCCCGCGCGACGGCGAGCTGCCGCTGTCGTCCGGCCAGCGCCGCCTGTGGTTCCTGGACCGGCTGCACCCGGGCAGCCCCGAGTGGGTGGCCCCGCTCTTCCTGCGGCTGCCCGCCGGCACCGCCACCGACACCGTGCGACGCGCCCTGGACGCGCTGTCCGCCCGCCACGAGGCGCTGCGCACCCGCTATCCGGACCGGGGCGGCGAGCCCTACCAGGTGATCGGTGAGGCCGGTGCGCAACCGGTCGAACTCCGCGTCGAGGACACCTCCCACGACGGTCTGGAGCAGCTGTTCCGCGAGCAGTTCGGGCGCGGCTTCGACCTGGCCGCGGGGCCGCTGTGGCGGGCGCTGCTGGCGCGCACCGGCGGCGACCCCGTGCTGCTCCTCACGCTGCACCACATCACCGTCGACGGCTGGTCCACGGTGATCCTGGAGCGTGAACTGCGGGAGCTGTGCGCCGCGTTCGAGGCGGGCCGCACACCGCGACTGCCCGCGGCCGCCGTGCAGTACGCCGACTACGGGGCCTGGCAGCACGCCCGGCTCACCGAGGAGTTCATCGCGGGCGAGCTCGCCCACTGGCGCACCGCGCTGGCCGGCATCGAGCCCCTCGACCTGCCCCTGGACCACCCCCGCCCGGCCGAACGCGACCCGCGCGGCGCCGTCGTGCCCTTCCGCGTCGAGCCCGAACTGGCCGACCGGCTCGTGGAGTTGGGCAAGGGGCACCGCGCGACGCCGTTCATGACACTGCTCACCGCGTACGCCACCCTGATCGCCCGCTACACCGGCAGCTGGGACATCCCGGTGGGCACCCCCGTCGCCGGCCGAGCCCGCCCCGAGACCGAGGGCACCGTCGGCTTCTTCCTCAACTCCCTCGTCGTCCGGTGCGCACTGAACGCCGACCTCACCTTCGCCGACGCCCTGGACCGGGTCAGCCAGGCCGCGCGCGCCGCCTTCGCCCACCAGGAACTGCCCTTCGAGCGGCTCGTCGACGAACTCCAGCCCGAGCGCGACCTGTCCCGCACCCCGCTCTACCAGGTCGCCTTCGACCTGCACAGCGAGGGCGTCACCAGCGTCGCCACCGAGGACGAGGACATGGCGGCCTTCACCGCCGCCTGGCAGGTCGCCAAGACCGACCTCTCCCTGTTCATGCGCAGGACCGCGGACGGCGCCCTGGACGGCGTCCTCGAATACGCCGCCACGCTCTTCGAGCACGCCACCGTCGAGCGCCTCGCCGGACACTTCACCAGCCTCCTGCGGCGCGTCGCCGAGCAGCCCGACCTGCCGCTCGGCAAGGCCGACTTCCTGTCGGACGAGGAGCGCGACCGGCTCCTCACCGGCTGGAACGACACCGAGGTCTGCGCCGAGTCCGAGACCGTCCTCGCGCTCGTCGAGGCCTGGGCCACCGCCGACCCCGACGCCACCGCCCTCTCGTACGGCTCCCACAACGTCACCTACGGCGAGCTGGACACCCGCGCCAACCGCCTCGCGCATCTGCTGCGGGAGCGGGGAGTCGGCGCCGAGTCGCGGGTCGCGGTGCTCCTGGACCGGGGGCCCGAACTGGTCACGGCCCTGCTCGCGGTGTGGAAGGCAGGCGGCGCCTACCTGCCCGTCGACCCCTCCTGCCCCGCCGAGCGGCTCACCGCGATGCGCCGGACCGCGGGCGCGCACACCGTGATCACGTCGAGCGCGTACACGGCGACGGCGGGGGACGGCGCGCTCCTCGTCGACACCGACGCGGCCCGGATCGCGGCCGCGCCCGCCACCCGGCCCACCCGCACCGACGACCTCGACCGGCTCGCCTACGTCATCTTCACGTCGGGCTCCACCGGGACCCCCAAGGGCGTCGAGGTCACCCACCGCGGCCTCGTCAACCATGTCGCCTGGGCGGCCCGCGAGCTGGCGCCGCGTGACTACGGCGGGGCGCCCCTCTTCTCGTCCGTCGCCTTCGACCTCGTCGTCCCCAACCTGTGGGCGCCGCTGGTCACCGGGCAGCGACTGTTCCTGCTGCCGCAGGACACCGACCTGTCCGAGCTCGGCAAACACCTCGCCGAGGCCGAGCCGTTCAGCTTCGTGAAGCTCACCCCCGGACACCTCGACGTGCTCGCCCTCCAGCTGACACCGGCCCAGGCCGGCGCGCTGGCCCCGGTCCTCGTCGTGGCGGGGGAGGCCTTCTCGCGGGCCACCCTGGAGCGGTGGCGGGCCCTGGCCCCCGACACCCGGCTGATCAACGAGTACGGGCCCACCGAGGCCTCCGTGGGCACCTGCGTCTTCGAGGTGCCCGAGGAGACCGCGGGGACCGGCATGGACGTCCTGCCGATCGGCCGGCCGCTGCCGAACATGACGATGTACGTCCTGGACGACCGGCTCCAGCCGGTGCCCGCCGGGGTCGCGGGCGAACTGTACGTCGGCGGCACCGGAGTGGCCCGCGGCTACGCCAACCGCCCCGACCTGACCGCCGAACGCTTCCTGCCCGACCCGTACGGCACCCCCGGTGCCCGCCTCTACCGCACCGGCGACCGGGTCCGCCGACGCGCCGACGGCAACGTCGAGTTCCTCGGCCGGTTCGACGACCAGGTCAAGATCCGCGGCTACCGCGTCGAACTCGGCGAGATCCAGGCCGTCCTGACCGGACACCCCGCCGTGCGCGAGGCGTTCCTCACCGTCCACACACTCGACAACGGTGAGAAACAGCTCGTCGCCCACTACGTCGCCGAGTCCGGCGGCGACCTCGCCGACACCCTCGCCGCGCACTGCGCCCAGCGGCTTCCGGACTACATGGTCCCCACCGTCTGGACCCCGCACGACGCGCTGCCCCTCAACGCGAACGGCAAGGTCGACCGGCGCGCCCTGCCCGTCCCCGGCGCGGACACCGGGACGGCAGGCCGGGTGCCGCCGAGCGGACCCGTCGAGGAACGCATCGCCGAGATCTGGACCGAGCTGCTCGGCAGCCAGGTCGGAGCGCACGACAACTTCTTCCACGTGGGCGGCAACTCGATCCTCGCGATCCGGCTGATCTCCCGCATCCAGGAGGAGTTCGAGATCGATTTCGCGGTGCGGACGGTGTTTGAGGGACCCACGGTCGCGCGCCTCGCGGCCATCGTCGAGGAGCGCATCAGGGCGGAGATCGCCGCGCTCACCGACACCGAACTCGTGACGGACGAACTGCTGGTGAAGGGGTACGACGCATGACCGGGGACAAGGCTCAGACGGTCCGGGACGCCGCGGCACTGCGCGACGAGCTGCTGCGCCGCCGGATGGCGGGCCGGCGCGGCGCGGGCCGGCGCACGACGGTGCCGCGCGCGGACCGCACGGCCCCGCTGCCGCTGTCGTACGGCCAGCAGCAGATGTGGTTCCTGAACCGGCTGGAGCCGAACAGCACCGAGTACCTGGTGCCGCTCGTGCTGCGGCTGCGCGGACCGCTGGACACCGGGGTGCTGGGCCGCGCCTGGCAGACCCTCCTGGAGCGCCACGAGATCCTGCGCACCCGCTACGCCCTCGCCGGTGACGAACCCGTCCAGATCATCGACGCGCCGCGCCCCACCGTGCTCGACGTCACCGCGGTGGCGGACGAGCGGAGCCTGCTGCGTGCCGTCGAGGACGACATGGGCCGGCCCTTCGACCTGGCCGGGGAGTGGCCGGTGCGCGCCCGGCTGCTGCGGCGGGCCGCCGACGACCACGTGCTGTCGGTCGTCTTCCACCACATCGCCTGCGACGCCTGGTCCACCGGCGTCCTCGGCCAGGAACTCTCCGCCCTGTACGGCGCCTTCACCAGCGGCGCCGACAACCCCCTGGCACCCCTGCCGGTGCAGTACGCCGACTACGCGGCCTGGCAGCGCGCCGAGCTGAACGGTGGCGCCCTGTCCCGCCAACTCGACTACTGGACCGCCCGGTTGGCGGATCTCGAGGTGCTGGAGCTGCCCACCGACCGGCCGCGTCCCGCCGTGCGGGACACCGCGGGCGACAGCGTGGCCTTCACTCTGCCCGCCCCGCTCGCCGCCCGCGTCCGGGCGACGGGCCGGCGCCAGGAGGCCACCCCCTTCATGGTGGTGCTCGCCGCCTTCCAGGGCCTGATCGGCCGCTACACCGGTCGCACCGACGTCGCGATCGGCACCATCGGCTCCGGACGCACGCTGCCCGAACTCCAGGGCCTGATCGGATACGGCATCAACAGCCTCGTCCTGCGCGGCAGCTGGAGCGCCGATGCGTCCTTCGGCGAGCTGCTCGACACCACCCGCTCCGCCGTGCTCGACGCCTTCGACCACCAGGCCGTGCCCTTCGCGCAGCTCGTGGACCTGCTCCAGCCGGAGCGCGACATGTCCCGCACGCCGCTCTACCAGGTGGCGTTCACCATGCACGGCGAGCGGACGGCCACCTTCGAGCTGGCCGGCGTCACGGCGGAGCCGTACCTCGGCACCGGCAACATCGCGAAGACGGACCTCGACCTCCAGCTGACCGAGGGTGCCGACGGCTCGCTCACCGGCCGCTTCGAGTACGCCACCGCCCTGTTCGACCGCGCCACCGTGGAGCGCATGGCGGACCACCTCCTGCGACTCCTCGAAGCCGTCACCACCGACCCGGCCGCACGCCTGTCCGCGGCCGACATCCTCGGCGCCGAGGAGCGGGCCGTGCTGGTCGGCGGTCCTGAGCGGGTGGAGCCGGTGACCCGGCGGGTTCATGAGGTCTTCGCGGCGCAGGTGGCGCGTACGCCGGATGCCGTGGCGGTCGTGTTCGAGGGTCAGGAACTGTCGTACGCGGAGCTGGATCTGCGCGCGAACCGCATCGCGCATCTGCTGCGTTCGAAGGGGGTGGGTCCGGAGGACCTGGTGGGTGTCTGCCTGGAGCGGGGCATCGAGCTGATGCCGGCGCTGCTGGGTGTGCTGAAGGCGGGGGCCGCGTATCTGCCCCTGGATCCGGCGAACCCCGGTGACCGCCTCGCGTACATCGTCAAGGACGCGAAGGCTCCGGTGGTGCTGACCACGGCCGGACAGGCCGCAGTTCTGGACGGGCGCTACGACGGCGAGGTCATCGAACTGGACAGCGCAGCGGCTCTTCTGGCCGCGCAGCCCGGTACCGATCCCCTCGTCGGTGGCAGTCCGCAGAACCTGATCTACACGATCTACACGTCGGGTTCCACGGGCCGTCCCAAGGGTGTCGCCCTCACCCACGAGAACGTGGTGCGTCTGCTCGCGCGTGGTCAGGAGCATTACGCCTTCGCCGAGACCGATGTGTGGCCGTTGTTCCACTCCTACGCCTTCGACGTGTCGGTGTGGGAGATGTGGGGTGCGCTCTTGCACGGCGGACGCCTGGTCGTCGTCCCGTTCGCGGTCACCCGTTCTCCGGAGGAGTTCCTCGATCTGCTGGTCGAGCGGGGTGTGACGGTCCTCAACCAGACACCGTCCGCGTTCCGTGCGCTGGTCGGCGCTGCCCGTGACGGTGATCCGCGGATCGACCGGCTTGCTCTGCGTGCTGTGGTCTTCGCCGGGGAGAAGCTGGAGGTCGCCGACCTCAAGCCGTGGACCGACCGGCTGGGGCTTGCCCGTACCGCGCTGGTGAACATGTACGGGATCACCGAGACCACCGTGCACACCACCTACCGGCGGCTCACGGACGCGGATCTGGATCCGCAGGCCGGCAACCCCATCGGCCGGCCCCTGGCCGACCTGACCGTCCATCTCCTCGACGGCAACGGCGAGTTGGTTCCTGTCGGTGTTCCCGGTGAGATTTATGTCGGCGGCCCGGGAGTCGCTCGCGGCTATCTGAACCGGCCCGAGCTGACCGCCGAGCGGTTCGTGCCCGACCCGTACGGACCGGCCGGCGCCCGTCTCTACAAGAGCGGCGACCTGGCCCGTCGGCTCCCCGACGGGCAGTTGGAGTTCCTGGGCCGCGCCGACGACCAGGTCAAGATCCGCGGTTTCCGCATCGAACTCGGCGAGATCGAGAACGCCCTCGCCGCTCACGAGGCGGTCCGCGACGCGGTCGTCCTGGTCCGCGAGGACACCCCCGGCGACGTCCGGCTCGTCGCCTACGTGACGGCGGGCGACGCCGGCACCCCCACCCCGGCCGAGCTGCGCACCCTGCTCGCCGCCGCACTGCCCGAGTACATGGTCCCGGGGGCCTTCGTCGTCCTCGACCGGCTGCCGCTGACCACCAACGGCAAGCTCGACAAGCGCGCCCTGCCCGCGCCCGGCCAGGACGCGGTCGGAGCGTCGGCGTACGTCGCCCCGCGCACCGTCGTCGAGGAGCGGATCGCCGAGGTCTGGCAGGACGTGCTCGGCCTCGACCGGGTGAGCGTCGAGGACGGCTTCTTCGAGCTCGGCGGCCACTCCATCCGGGCGGTCACCCTCGTCGGACGGCTGCGTGCCGCCGGGTACGACCTGGCCGTACGCGACGTCTTCGAGTACCGCACCGTCGCGCGCATCGCCGAACTCGTCACCGGCCGCCCGGCGCCGGCCGCCCGGCCCACCACGGTCGCCCCGTTCTCCCTGGTGGCGGACGAGGACCGGGACCGGCTCCCGGAAGGCCTCGCGGACGCCTACCCGCTGTCGCAGGTCCAGCTCGGCATGGTCGTCGAGATGCTGACCGACGACGGAAAGCACCCGTACCACAACGTCACCTCCTTCCGAATACGCGACGAACAGCCCTTCTCCGAGGCGGCGTTGCGGGAGGCGGCGGCCGTCGTCGTCGCCCGGCACGACGTCCTGCGCACCTCCGTGGACCTCGCCGCGTACTCCGTACCCCTGCAACTCGTGCACGCCCACGCCGACATGGCCGTCGGAGTGCGTGACCTGAGCTCCCTCGGCGACGAGGAACTCCTGCTCTCGCTGCGGGAGTTCACGGCCACCGAGCGCGCGGACCTCTTCGACCTGGCCACCGCCCCGCTGCTTCGGCTGCACGCGCACCTCGCGGGCGACGGCAGTTGGTGGCTCACCAACACCGAGTGCCACGCGATCCTGGACGGCTGGAGCCACCACTCCTTCCTGATGGAGGTCCTGGAGGAGTACCGGCGGATCCGGGACGGCGAACCCGCCCCTGCCACCGCGGCGGACGAGCCCACGGCCCGCTTCGCGGACTTCGTCGCCGCCGAACTGACGGCGCTCGCCTCGTCGGAGTCGCGCGGCTACTGGCAGGACATCGTCACCGACCACGCCCGGCTGTCCGTCCCGGCTCCCTGGACGGGCGACGACCAGGACGCCGGACAGCCCTACCGCGTGCCCGTCCCCTTCCACGACCTGGAGGACCGGCTGCGGGCGCTGGCGACGAAGGCGGGCGCGTCGCTCAAGAGCGTGCTGCACGCGGCGCACCTGAAGACGATGAGCCTGATCACCGAGGAGGAGCGGTTCTTCACCGGCCTCGTCTGCAACGCCAGGCCCGAAGTCCTCGGCGCGGACCGGGTGTACGGCATGCACCTCAACACCCTGCCCTTCGCCTACGACCGCTCCGCCCGCACCTGGCGTGAGCTCGTCGGTCAGGTCTTCGCCCGCGAGATCGAACTCTGGCCGCACCGGGCCTACCCCATGCCCGTCATCCAGCGTGAACTCGCCGACGGCGAGCGCCTGATCGACATGCGCTTCAGCTACCACGACTTCGACCAGGTCGACCGGGACCGCGTCGACTACCTGGCGAGCATCGACGACAGCCCGACCGAGTTCCCGCTCGGCGTCTCCGCCCGCGTCGGCCACCTGGTCCTCACGGCCTCGCCCCGCGCTCTGAACAGGGAGGCCACCGACCGTCTTGCCGGGATGCTCCGCTCGGTCCTTGAGGCGATGGCGGCGGACCCGGAGGGTTCGGCGCGGGAGGCGCACCTGCCGGCGGAGGAGTACCGGCGCCAGGTGGTGGAGTGGAACGAGACGGGATTCGAGGCCGAGACCCAGTCGGTGCTGGAACTGTTCGAGGCGCAGGTGCTGCGGACACCGGAGGCCACGGCCGTCCGCTCCCGAGAACTGAGCCTCTCGTACGCGGAGTTGAATGCGCGGGCGAATCAGATCGCGCACTTCCTGCGGGGACGCGGCGTCGGTCACGAGTCGCGCGTTGCAGTGCTCCTGGACCGCGGTCCGGAGTTGATCGCGTCGCTGCTCGGCGTGTGGAAGGCGGGTGCGGCCTACGTGCCCATCGACCCGTCGTCCCCGGCCGAGCGGGTCGCGGCGATCGTGGAGACCTCGGGCGCTCTGGTGGTCCTGGATGACGCGCGGCCGTCGGTGGCGCACCTGCCGGTGACGGCCCCGGAGCGTGTCGATGACCTCGACCGGCTGGCGTACGTCATTTTCACGTCGGGTTCGACGGGGACACCGAAGGGCGTCGAGATCGCGCACCGCGGCCTGGTCAACCATGTCGCTTGGGCGGCACGGGAGTTGGCGTCACGGGGGTCGGGTGGGGCGCCGTTGTTCTCGTCGGTGGCGTTCGATCTGGTGGTGCCGAATCTGTGGGCGCCGCTCGTCGCCGGGCAGGCTGTGCAGACGGTGTCCGGGTCGGTCGACATGGCTGATCTCGGTGCGCACCTGGTGCGGCAGGGTCCGTACAGCTTCATCAAGCTCACCCCGGGGCATCTGGAGATCCTCGGCCACCAGTTGGACCCCGAGACGGTGGCGTCCCTGGCCGGGGTGGTCGTGGTCGCCGGTGAGGCGCTGCCCGGTGAGGTCGCGGGCCGCTGGCTCGCCGCACTGGGACCGGGCCGGCTCATCAATGAGTACGGGCCGACCGAGGCTTCTGTCGGTACCTGCGTCTACCCGGTGAACCAGGCAGAGCCGTCGGAGGTCGTGCCGATCGGCCGGCCGCTGCCGAACATGACGATGCATGTCCTGGACGCGCTGCTCCAGCCGGTTCCGGTGGGTGTGGCGGGGGAGTTGTACGTCGGCGGCACCGGAGTGGCCCGCGGCTACGCCAACCGCCCCGACCTGACCGCCGAACGCTTCCTGCCCGACCCGTACGGCACCCCCGGTGCCCGCCTCTACCGCACCGGTGACCTGGTGCGGCGGCGGGCGGACGGGAACGTGGAGTTCCTGGGCCGGCTGGACGACCAGGTCAAGATCCGCGGCTACCGCATCGAACTCGGCGAGGTCCAGGGCGTCCTGGCCGCCCACCCCGCCGTACGCGAGGCGTTCGTGACCGTGCACCACACGGACACCGGCGACAAGCAGCTCGCCGCCTACTACACGACCGCGGACGGTGAACCCGTCGAGGACCTGGCCGCGTTCTGCGGTCTGCGGCTGCCCGACTACATGATCCCGGCCACCTTCACCCCCCTGACCGCTCTGCCCCTCAACGCCAACGGCAAGATCGACCGCCGCGCCCTGCCCGCCCCCGACACGGACGGCGAGCAGACCGGGCAGGACGACCACATCGCCCCGCGCACCGACGTCGAGGAGCAGATCGCCGCCGTCTGGCGCCGGGTCCTGGAGCGTGAACGGGTCTCGGTGGACGACGACTTCTTCGACGTCGGCGGCCACTCCATCCGCGCCGTCGCCCTCGTCGGCGCGCTGCGCGCCGCGGGCTTCGACATCGGGGTGCGCGACGTCTTCGAGTACCGCACCGTCGCCCGGCTCGCCGAACTCCTCACCGGCCGGCCCGCGCCCGAGAAGGCCGCGCTGACCGGCGTGGCACCGTTCGCGCTCCTCCCGGAGGCGGACCGGGACGCGCTGCCCGCCGGCGTCCAGGACGCCTACCCGCTCTCCCTGGTGCAGACCGGCATGGTCGTCGAGATGCTCGCCGAGGAGGGCGGCAACAAGTACCACAACGTCAGCCTCTTCCGGATCCAGGACCCGGCCGGCGCCCCCTTCGACGTGGCGGCGCTGCGCGCGGCCGCCCGCACGGTCACCGGCCGCCACGACATCCTGCGCACGTCGATCGAGCTGGCCGCCTACTCGGTGCCCGTGCAGCTCGTGCACGAGCACGCCGAAGTGCCCGTCACCGTCCACGACCTGCGCGGACTCGCGACCGACGAGCAGCGCGCGGAGGCGCTGGCCGGCTTCCGCCGCGACGAGGGCTCCCGGCTCTTCGACCTGTCGGCCGCCCCGCTGCTGCGGATCGCCGCGCTCGTCGACGCCGACGACTCCTGGTACCTGGGGCTGACCCAGCCGCACGTCGTCACCGAGGGCTGGAGCCACCACTCCCTGCTGATGGAGATCCTCGACTGCTACCGGCAGCTGAGGGACCACGGTGTCGCGGACCCGCACGAGCCGATCGCCGTCCGGTACGCCGACTTCATCGCAGGCGAGCTGGAGTCCCTTAACTCCGCCGAGGACCGCGCCTACTGGCAGCACACCCTCGACACGCACGTGCCCTTCGAGCTGCCCGCCTCCTGGGCCGAGGCGGACGGTCCGCGCCGGCCCTCCCGGGCCCGCGTCGACCTGCGCGGGCTGGAGCGTCCGCTGCGGGCGTTCGCGGCCGCGGCCCGGGTGTCGTACAAGAGCGTCCTGCATGCCGCCCACCTGAAGGTGATGAGCCTGCTGACGGACGAGCCGGCGTTCTTCACCGGCATCGTCTCGCACGGCCGCCCCGAAGCCCTCGGCGCGGACCGGGTGTACGGCATGCACCTCAACACGCTGCCGCACCCCTTCGACCGGGACTCCGCCGCCACCTGGCGTGAGCTGGCCCAGCAGGTCTTCGCCCGCGAGGCCGGCACCTGGCCGCACCGCCGCTACCCGCTGCCCGCGATCCAGCGGCTGGCCGGCGGCCACCGGCTGATCGACGTGGTCTTCAACTACCTCGACTTCCACCAGGTCGACACCGGCCAGGTGGACATGGCGGGCGCGGTGCACGACGCCGCCACCGAGTTCGCCCTGCACGTCTCCGTGCTCGGCGGACACCTGGGGCTCAGCAGCCACACCCACGCCCTCGGCACCCGTCACGTCGAGCGGCTGGCCGCCCTCTACCAGGCGGTCCTGGAGGCGATGGCCGCCGACCCGGACGGTGACGCGCGCGTCGACCTGCTGCCGCAGGGCGAACGCGAACTGCTCGCCGCGCTGACCGGTCCGGCGCCCGCCGCCGCACCCCGCACCGTGCCCGCGCAGTTCGCCGCGCACGTCGCCCGCACCCCGGACGCCACCGCGCTCGTCCACGAGGGCACCACCCTCACGTACGCCGAACTCGACGCCCGGGCCAACCGGCTCGCCCACCACCTGACCGGCCTCGGCGTCGGCCCCGAGACGTTCGTCGGGATCAGCGTCGAACGCGGCCCGGACCTGGTCGTCGGCCTGCTCGGCATCATGAAGGCCGGCGGCGCCTACGTGCCGCTCGACCCGGCCTACCCGGCCGACCGTCTCGCGTACATGCTGGCGGACTCCGCGCTGCCCGTCCTGGTCACCCAGGAACACCTCCTCGCGAGCCTGCCCGCCCACGACGCGGCCGTCGTCCTCCTCGACGGGGACGCCGACCGGATCGCCGCCCGGCCCGCCACCGCGCCCGAGGTCGTCATGGACGTCGACCACGCGGCCTACGTCATCTACACCTCGGGCTCCACGGGCCGCCCCAAGGGCGTCGTCGTCACCCACCGCGGCACCCGCAACCTCGCCGACGCGCAGGCCGACGCCTTCGGGATCGCGCCCGGCGACCGCGTGCTGCAGTTCGCCTCGGTCAGCTTCGACGCGGCGTTCGCCGACCTCGCCCAGACGATCCTGTCCGGTGCCACGCTGGTCCTCGCCCCCGCCGACCGGCTGATGCCCGGTCCCGAACTGACCTCGCTCACCGCCGAGCACGCGGTCACCCATCTCACGCTGCCGCCCACCGCGCTCACCGTGCTCTCCCCGGACGACGGCCTGCCGGCCGCCGCGACCCTGGTGGTCGCGGGCGAGGCCTGCACCCCCGACCTGGTGGCCGCCTGGTCGCCCGGGCGGCGCATGCTCAACGCGTACGGGCCCACCGAGACGACCGTCTGCGCCTCCATCAGCGCGCCGCTGGCCGGGGCCGTGACCCCGCCGATCGGCCGCCCCATGCCCGGCTTCGTGCTGCGGGTGCTCGATGCCGCGATGCGGCCGGTGCCCGCGGGCGTCCCCGGCGAGCTGTACGTCGCCGGAGTGGGCCTCGCCCGCGGCTACCACGGCCGCCCCGGGCTGACCGCCGAGCGCTTCGTGCCCGACCCGTACGGGGACGAGCCCGGCGCCCGCCTGTACCGCACCGGTGACGCGGTGCGGCTGCTCGACGACGGCCAGCTCGAGTTCATCGGCCGCATCGACAACCAGGTCAAGCTGCGCGGCTTCCGCATCGAGCTCGGCGAGATCGAGACGGCCCTGGCCCGCCTCGAGGAGGTCAGGGACGCCGTCGTCGTCGTCCGCGAGGACACTCCCGGCGACAAGCAGCTCACGGCCTACGTCAGCGCGGCCGAGGGTTACACCCTCGCCCCCGCCGCCCTGCGCGCGGCCCTCACGGGCGCCCTGCCCGACTACATGCTGCCCGCCGCCTACGTCACCCTCGACGCCCTCCCGCTCACCGCCAACGGCAAGGTCGACAAGCGGGCGCTGCCCGCCCCCGACCGGTCGGCGCTCGCCGCCGACGCGGCCTACGTCGCGCCCCGCACCCGCGCCGAGGAACGCATCACCGAGGTCTGGCAGAACGTCCTCGGCGTCGACCGGATCGGCGTCCACGACAGCTTCTTCGACCTGGGCGGCGACTCGATCCGCGCGGTCTCGCTGATCGGCGCCCTGCGCGAGGCCGGCTTCGACCTCGGAGTGCGGGAGATCTTCGAGGGCCGTACCGTCGCGGCCGCCGCCGAACTCGCCACCGGCCGCCCCGCCCCCGCCGAGCCCGAGCCGGGGGTCGCCCCCTTCGCCCTGGTCACCGCCGCGGACCGCGACCGGCTGCCGGCCGGCCTCGACGACGCCTACCCGCTCTCGCAGGTGCAGATCGGCATGGCCGTCGAGATGCTCACCGACCCGGCGGGTGCCAAGTACCACAACGTCAGCGTCAACCGGATCCGCGACGGCGTGCCCTTCGACGCCGAGGCGCTGGCCGGCGCGGTCCGCCTGGTGACGGCACGCCACGACGTGCTGCGCACGTCGTTCCGGCTCGACGGCTTCTCCGTACCGCTGCAGTTGGTGCACACCGAGGCCACCGCCCCGGTCGCCGTCCACGACCTGCGCGGGCAGGACCCCGCCGCGCAGAACGCGGCGCTCGGCGCGTTCGTCACCGCCGAGAAGGCAGACGTCTTCGACCTGTCGGCCGCCCCGCTCCTGCGGGTCGCCGCGCTCGTCGAGAGCGACCAGGCCTGGCACCTCGCCCTCACCGAGTCGCACGCCATCACCGAGGGCTGGAGCTACCACGCCCTGATGATGGAACTCCTCGACACCTACGAGCAGGTGAGGTCCGGCTCGGCGCCCGTCGAGGTCACCGCCCCCGGTGTCCGCTTCGCCGACTTCATCGCCGCCGAACTGGCGTCCCTGGAGTCCGACGAGGACCGCGCGTACTGGCGGCGGATCACCGACACGTACGAGAAGTTCGAACTGCCCGCCCCCACCGCGACGACCGGCCCGGCGGAGAGCTACCGGGTCCGGGTGCCGCTGCACGACCTGGAACCGCGGCTGCGCACGTTCGCGTCGACGGCCCAGGTCTCCCTGAAGGCCGTCCTGCACGCCGCCCACCTGAAGGTGATGAGCCAGCTCACCGCCGAGGAGTCCTTCTTCACCGGACTCGTCACCGACACCCGCCCCGAGGCGGCGGGCGCCGACCGCGTCTACGGCATGTACGTCAACACCGTGCCCTTCGCCGTCGACCGCACCGCCCGCACCTGGCGGGAACTGGTCCGCCAGGTCTTCGACCAGGAAGTCGCGCTCTGGCCGCACCGCCAGTACCCGATGCCCGAGATGCAGCGGCAGGCGAGCGGCCGCCGGCTCGTCGACGTGGTCTTCAACTACCAGGACTTCCGGATGGTCGACACCGACCTCGTGGACGTCGAGTCCGGAATGGGCTCCGGCGGCATCGAGTTCGGGCTCGCCGTCACCACCCTGGCCGGCCACCTGAACCTGAAGACCAGCACCGCCAGCCTCTCCCGCACGGACACGGACCGCCTCGCGGGCATGTACCGCGCGGTCCTGGAGTCCATGGCCGCCGACCCGCAGGGCGACGCCCGGGCCGCGTACCTGCCGCCGGGGGAACGGGACGTGCTGCTCGCCGACTGGGCCACCCGGCCCACGGCGCCCACGGATCCCCGTACCGTCCACGGCGTCTTCGAGGAGCAGGCCGCCCGCACCCCGGACGCGGTCGCCGTCACCTTCGAGGACACCCGGCTCACCTACGCCGAACTCAACGCCCGCGCCAACCGCGTCGCCCACCTGCTGCGTGCCCGCGGCGTCGGACCGCAGACCCTGGTCGGCGTCTGCCTGGAGCGCTCCGCCGCCCTGGTGCCGGCGCTCCTCGGCGTCCTCAAGGCGGGCGGCGCCTACCTGCCGCTCGACCCGGCCTACCCCGCCGACCGCCTCGGCTACATCGCGGCCGACGCACAGGCCCCCGTCGTCCTCACCGAACGGTCCGCGGCCGGCACCCTGGAGGGCCGCTACGACGGTGAGCTGATCGTCCTCGACGAGGACCCGGCGCTGCTCGCGGCGCAGCCCGCGGACGACCCGGCCCCGCTCGCCACCGCGGACGACCTGATCTACGTCATCTACACCTCGGGCTCCACCGGAAAGCCCAAGGGCGTCTGCCTCAGCCACGCCAACGTGCTGCGGCTGTTCACCGTCACCGAGGAGCAGTTCCACTTCGGCCCGGCGGACGTGTGGACGCTCTTCCACTCCTACGCCTTCGACTTCTCCGTCTGGGAACTGTGGGGAGCCCTGCTGTACGGCGGCCGGCTCGTCGTCGTCCCGCAGCGGGTGTCCCGCTCGCCCGAGGACTTCCTCGGCCTCCTCGCCGACGAGCGGGTCACCGTCCTCAACCAGACGCCGTCCGCGTTCCGCTCCCTGGTCGGCGCCGCCCGCGACGGCGACCCGCGCATCGACCGGCTCGCCCTGCGCTCCGTGGTCTTCGGCGGCGAAAAGCTGGAGGTCGGCGAACTCGCCCCGTGGGCCGAGCGGCTGGGCCTCGACACCCCGCAGCTCATCAACATGTACGGGATCACCGAGACCACGGTCCACGTCACCCACCACCGGCTGACCCCGGCCGACCTGGCGACCCCGCTCGCCAGCCCGGCCGGCGGCCCCCTCGGCGACCTGCGGACCGTCCTCCTCGACCGCGACGGCCACCTGGTCCCGCTCGGGGTGCCCGGCGAGATCCACGTCGGCGGCCCCGGCGTCGCCCGCGGCTACCTCGACCGGCCCCGGCTGACCGCCGAGCGCTTCGTGCCCGACCCGTTCGGGGACGAGCCCGGCGCCCGCCTCTACCGGTCCGGCGACCTGGCCCGCAGGCTCCCCGACGGGAGCCTGGACTTCCTCGGCAGGATCGACGACCAGGTGAAGATCCGCGGCTTCCGCATCGAGCTCGGCGAGATCTCCGCCGCGCTCGGCACCCACCCGCAGGTGCGCGACGCCGTCGTCGTGCTCCGCGAGGACACCCCCGGCGAGAAGCGGCTGGTCGGCTACTTCGTGCCGGCCGACGGCGAGGCCCCCGGTCTGGCCGAACTGCGCGGCCACCTCGCGCGGACCCTGCCCGACTACATGGTCCCCGCGGCCTACGTGTCCCTCGACGGCATCCCGCTCAACGCCAACGGCAAGCTCAACCGGCGTGCGCTGCCCGCCCCGACGCAGACCGCGCTCGCCTCGGACACCACCTACCTCGCCCCGCGCACCGACGCCGAACGGCACATCGCCGCCGTCTGGCAGGACGTCCTCGGGGTCGACCGGATCGGCGTCCACGACAGCTTCTTCGACCTGGGCGGCGATTCCATCCGGGCCGTGCCGCTGGTCGGCGCGCTGCGCGCGGCCGGCTTCGACATCGGCGTGCGCGAGGTCTTCGAGCACCGCACGGTCGCCCGGCTCGCCGAGCTCGCCACCTGGCAGGACCCGACTCAGGAGGAGGCAGGGGTGCCGCCGTTCGCACTCATCACGGACGAGGACCGGGCGAAGCTGCCCGCGGGCGCCTACGACGCCTACCCGCTCTCGCAGGTACAGGCCGGCATGGTCGTCGAACTGCTCGCCGACGACGGGCGCAGCAACTACCACAACGTGACGTCGTTCCGCGTCAAGGACGAGACGCCGTTCTCCGCCGCCGCGCTGACCGAGGCCGTCCGGCTCGTGACCGCCCGCCACGACGTGCTGCGCACGTCGGTGCACGCCACCGGCTACTCCGTACCGATGCAGGTGGTCCACGCGGACGTCCCGGTCACGGTCCCGGTGCACGACGTCACCGGGCTCGGCCGGGCGGACCTGGAGAGCACACTGCGCGGCTACGTCACCTCCCAGCGCGAGGACCTGTTCGACCTGTCCACGGCGCCGCTGCTGCGGGTGGCCGCCCACCTCGAGGGCGAGGGCGCCTGGTGGCTCACCCTCACCGAGTCGCACGTCATCCTGGAGGGCTGGAGCCACGCCTCGCTGGTCAGGGAGATCCTGGAGACCTACCGGGCGGTGCGCGAGGGCCGTCCCGTGGAGCACGAGGAACTCCCGGTCCGGTACGCGGACTTCATCGCCGGGGAACTGGCGGCCCTGGCCGACGACGGCGACCGCGCCTACTGGTCCGGCATCGTCAGCGAGCACGCCAGGTTCGAGCTCCCGGCCGGCTGGGCCGAGGCCAAGGACAAGCCCGCGGGCTCCCACCGCGTCAAGATCACCTTCGGTGACCTGGCCGACGACCTGCGCGCCCTGGCCGCCACCACCGGCGCCTCCTTCAAGAGCGTGCTGCACGCCGCCCACCTGAAGGTGATGAGCCAGCTCACCGGCGACGCCGCCTTCTTCACCGGTCTGGTCTGCCACGGCAGGCCCGAGGTCGCGGGCGCCGAGCGGGTCTACGGCATGCACCTCAACTCGCTGCCGTTCGCGCACGACCGGCGCGCCCGTACCTGGCGGGAGCTGGTGGGCCAGGTCTTCCAGCGGGAGCTGGAGGTCTGGGACCACCGCCGCTACCCGATGCCCGCCATCCAGCGCGAGGCACGCGCGGGCCGGCTGATCGACGTCCTGTTCAACTTCGTCGACTTCCGCCAGGTGGACGACGAACTGGTCGACTCGGACGTCCGCATCAGCGAGACGCCCACCGAGTTCGGGCTCTCCGCCCACGCCACCGCCGACACCATCGTCCTCTCCACCTCCACCCAGGTCCTCGGCCGGGCCCACGCCGAACGGCTCGCCGGCATGTACCGGGCGGTCCTGGAGTCGATGGCCGCCGACACCGACGGCGACGCCCGCGCGATGTACCTGCCCGCGGGCGAGCGCGAGCGGCTGCTCGGCGAACAGAGCACCGAGTCCGCCGAGCCGGTCACCCGCCGGGTGCACGAGCTGTTCGAGGAGCAGGTGGCCAGGACGCCGGACGCCGACGCGGTGACCAGCGGCGAAGTGACGCTGTCCTACGCGGAGTTGAACGCGCGGGCGAACCGGATCGCGCGGGTGCTGCGGGCCAGGGGAGTGGGTCCCGAGACGCTGGTCGGGCTCTGCCTGGAACGCGGCGCGGACCTGTTGCCGGCGCTGCTGGGGGTGCTGAAGTCCGGTGCGGCGTACGTGCCGCTGGACCCGGCGAACCCGGTCGACCGCCTCGCGTACATCGTCGAGGACACGGCGGCACCGCTGGTCGTGACGACGTCGGCGCTGGCCGGGCTCTTCCCGGGCGAGGTGCTGCTCCTGGACGGCGACGCGGAGGTGATCGACGCCCAGGACGCGGCCGACCTCGGGGTCGGGGGCGACCCGGACAACCTGATCTACACGATCTACACGTCGGGTTCCACGGGCCGTCCCAAGGGGGTCGCGCTCACCCACGCCAATGTCGTACGGCTGATGTCGACGGCGCAGGAGCACTACGCGTTCGACGAGACGGACGTGTGGTCGCTGTTCCACTCCTACGCCTTCGACGTGTCGGTGTTCGAGATGTGGGGCGCGCTGCTGCACGGCGGCCGGCTCGTCGTCGTCCCCTTCACCGTCACCCGTTCACCGGACGAGTTCCTCGACCTGCTCGTCGAGGAGGAGGTCACCGTCCTCAGCCAGACGCCGTCCGCGTTCCGCGGCCTGGTCGCGGCGGCCGGTGACGGGGACCGCAGGGTCAAGCAGCTGTCGGTACGTGCCGTGGTCTTCGCCGGGGAGAAGCTGGAGGTCGCCGACCTCAAGCCGTGGACCGACCGGCTGGGGCTTGCCCGTACCGCTCTGGTGAACATGTACGGGATCACCGAGACGACCGTGCACACCACCTACCACCGGATCACCAAGCGGGACCTCGACCCGCAGGCCGGCAACCCCATCGGCCGGCCGCTCAGCGACCTGCGCGTCCATCTCCTCGACGGCAACGGGGACTTGGTGCCTATCGGCGTCCCTGGCGAGATTTATGTCGGCGGCCCGGGTGTGGCCCGTGGCTATCTGAACCGGCCCGAGCTGACCGCGGAGAGGTTCGTGCCGGATCCGTTCGGTCCTGCGGGTTCGCGGCTCTACAAGAGCGGTGATCTGGCGCGCCGTCTCCCGGACGGGAGTCTGGAGTTCGTCGGGCGTGCTGATGAACAGGTGAAGATCCGTGGGTTCCGGATCGAGCTGGGTGAGATCGAGAGTGTGCTGGGGGCGCATCCGGGGCTGCGGGACGCGGTCGTGGTGGTGCGTGAGGACGTGCCGGGTGACAAGCGGCTGGTCGGCTATGTCGTGGCCGCGAAGCCGGGTGAGGTGCCGGGTCTGGGGGAGTTGCGGGCGTATCTGTCGGCGTCGTTGCCGCAGTACATGGTGCCGGCCGCGTTCGTGCCGCTGGCCGGGCTGCCGTTGACGACGAACGGCAAGCTGGACAAGCGGGCGCTGCCCGCTCCGGAGGGTGTCGCGCTGGGCAGCGACCGGGCGTATGTGGCCCCGCGTACTGAGGTGGAGGAGCTGATCGCCGGGATCTGGCGGGAGGCCCTGGGTGTCGAGCGCGTCGGTGTCGAGGACGGCTTCTTCGACCTCGGCGGCGACTCCATCCGGGCCCTCGTCGTGGTCGGCGCACTGCGCGCCGCGGGCCACGACCTGGCGGTACGCGACGTCCTCGCCGCCCGCACCGTGGCCGCGCTCGCCGAACTGGCCACCGGGCGGCCGGCCCCGTCCGCCGAGGCCGCCGCACTGACCGCGCCGTTCGCCCTGGTCGCGGACGAGGACCGGGACCGGCTCCCGGCCGGGCTCGCCGACGCGTACCCGCTGTCGCAGGTCCAGCTCGGCATGGTCGTCGAGATGCAGAGCGGCGACAGCCGGCACAAGTACCACAACGTGGTCTGCGTCCGGATCCGCGACGAGCAGCCCTTCTCCCCGGAGGCGCTGCGTACGGCGGCGGCGGTGCTCACCGCCCGCCACGAGGTGCTGCGCACGTCTCTCGACCTCACCGCGTACTCCGTACCGATGCAGCTGGTGCACACGAACGCCGCACCCGTCGTCACCGTCCGGGACCTCCAGGGCCTGACCGCGCAGGAACTCGCGGACGCCATGAAGCAGTTCACCACCGACGAGCGCGCCGAACTCTTCGACCTCGCGGCGGCCCCGCTGCTGCGGCTCGGCGCACACATCGAGAGCGACGGCGCCTGGTGGCTGTCGGTGACCCAGTGCCACGTCATCCTGGACGGCTGGAGCCACAGCAATCTCCTGATGGAGGTGCTCGGCGAGTACCGGCGCGCCAGGAACGGCGAGGCACCCGGCGACGACCCGACGGCCGCCGTCAGGTTCGCCGACTTCATCGCCGCCGAACGCGACGCGCTCGCCTCCGCCGGGGACCGCGCCTACTGGCAGGAGATCGTCGAGAACCACGACCGCTTCGCCCTGCCGGCCGGCTGGGCCGAGCGCGCCGACTCGGCGCCGGTCGCCTGCCGCAGCAGGATCCCGTACGCGGACCTGGAGGAGCCGCTGCGCGCCCTGGCCTCGGCCGCCGGTGCCTCGCTCAAGAGCGTGCTGCACGCGGCGCACCTGAAGACGATGAGCCTGCTCACCGACCAGGAGCGCTTCTTCACCGGCCTCGTCTGCAACGCCAGGCCCGAGATCCTCGGCGCCGACGCCGTGTACGGCATGCACCTCAACACCCTGCCGTTCGCCCACGACCGCTCGGCCCGCACCTGGCGCGACCTGGTGGCGCAGGTCTACGGCAGGGAGACCGAGCTCTGGGCGCACCGCGCCTTCCCGATGCCGGTCATCCAGCACGAACTGGCCGCCGGTGACCGGATCATCGAAGCGCCCTTCACCTACCAGGACTTCCGGCAGATCGACCACGGCCTGATCGACACCAAGGCCACGGTCGGAGAGGGCGCCCTCGAGTTCGGGCTGCGGGTCTCGGCCCTCGGCGGATCGATCAACCTGCACGCCAGCAACCACGTCGTGGACCAGCGGCACCTCGACGGTGTCGCGGCCATGTTCCGCTCGGTCCTGGAGGCGATGGCGGCGGACCCGGAGGGTTCGGCGCGGGAGGCGCACCTGCCGGCGGAGGAGTACCGGCGCCAAGTGGTGGAGTGGAACGAGACGGGATTCGAGGCCGAGACCCAGTCGGTGCTGGAACTGTTCGAGGCGCAAGCTCTGCGGACACCGGAGGCCACGGCCGTCCGCTCCGGCGAACTGAGCCTGTCGTACGCGGAGTTGAATGCGCGGGCGAACCAGATCGCGCACTTCCTGCGGGGACAAGGGGTCGGTCACGAGTCGCGCGTGGCCGTGCTCCTGGACCGCGGTCCGGAGCTGATCGCGTCGCTGCTCGGCGTGTGGAAGGCGGGTGCGGCCTATGTGCCCATCGATCCGTCGTCCCCGGCCGAGCGGGTCGCGGCGATCGTGGAGACCTCGGGCGCTCTGGTGGTCCTGGATGACGCGCGGCCGTCGGTGGCGCACCTGCCGGTGACGGCCCCGGAGCGTGTCGATGACCTCGACCGGCTGGCGTACGTCATTTTCACGTCCGGTTCGACGGGGACGCCGAAGGGCGTCGAACTCCCGCACCGCGGCCTCGTCAACCACGTCGCCTGGGTCGCACGGGAGTGGCTGTCCCGGGGGACCACGGGCACCGCCCTCTTCTCGTCCGTCGCCTTCGACCTCGTCGTCCCGAACATCTGGGCACCGCTCGTCGCCGGCCAGGCCGTGCGCACCTTCTCCCAGGACATCGGTCTGGACCGGCTGGGCGAGCACCTGGCCGCCGGCGCCCCGTACAGCTTCCTCAAGCTGACCCCGGGACACCTGGAGGTCCTCGCCCACCAGCTGGACGAGAAGGCCCTCGCGGCGCTGACCGGGACGGTCGTGGCCGGCGGGGAGGCCCTCCCCGGCGAGGTCGCCGGCCGGTGGCTCGACCTGCTCGGCCCCGGCGGAATGATCAATGAGTACGGACCGACCGAGGCGTCCGTCGGCACCTGCATCCATCCGGTGACCGAGGCACAGCCCTCGGAGGTCGTACCGATCGGCCGCCCCACCCCCAACATGACGATGTACGTCCTGGACGCGCTGCTCCAGCCCGTTCCGGTGGGTGTGGCGGGGGAGTTGTACGTCGGCGGCACCGGAGTGGCCCGCGGCTACGCGAACCGCCCCGACCTGACCGCCGAGCGTTTCCTGCCGGACCCGTACGGGCCCGCCGGGTCGCGGTTCTACCGCACCGGTGACCTGGTGCGCCGGAGGGCGGACGGGAACGTGGAGTTCCTGGGCCGGCTGGACGACCAGGTCAAGATCCGCGGCTACCGCATCGAGCTGGGTGAGGTCCAGGGCGTCCTGGCCGCCCACTCCGCCGTACGCGAGGCGTTCGTGACCGTGCACCACACGGACACCGGCGACAAGCAGCTCGCCGCCTACTACACGACCGCGGACGGTGAGCCCGTCGAGGACCTGGCCGCGTTCTGTGGTCTGCGGCTGCCCGACTACATGATCCCTGCCTCCTTCACCTCCCTGACCGCCCTGCCCCTCAACGCCAACGGCAAGGTCGACCGCCGCGCCCTGCCCAGCCCCGACACGGACGGCGAGGACACGGCACAGCGCCCCTACACGGCCCCCGTCACCGCGACCGAGAAGCTCATGGCGGGCCTGTGGGAGCAGACCCTCGGCCTGGACCGGGTCGGCACCGGGGACAACTTCTTCGAGCTCGGCGGCCACTCGATGCTCATCATCAAGGTGATGGCGGCCGCCCGGAAGCTGAAGCTGCCCATCACGCTCCAGATGCTCTACCAGACGCACACCCTGGCCGAACTGGCCACCGCACTGGACGCCGCCGTCGGCGCCGGCCCCACGGCGGCGACCACCGGCAACTCCCCGGCGGCGCCCGCAGCCGACCGGCTGCCCGTCATGGACGAGCACCACATCCCCGGCGTCGCGGTCGCGGTCCTGCGCGACGGCGAGGTCGCGTCAATGCACGGCTACGGCGTCCTGGAGGCGGACTCGACACGGCCCGTCACCCCGACGACCCTCTTCCAGGCCGGCTCGATCAGCAAGCACATCACCGCACTCGCCGTGCTGCGCCTGGTCGACGAGGGCACCCTCGACCTCGACACCGACGTCAACCCCCGGCTCACCGGGGGCTGGCAGGTCACCGACGCGGCCGGCACCCCGGTGGCCGTCACCCTGCGCCAGCTGCTCTCGCACTGGTCGGGCCTGGTCTCCGTGCCGTACGCCGGCATCGCCCCGGGCGCGGCACTGCCGCCGCTGTCCGAGCTGCTCGCCCAGGTGCACAGCGAGGTGGCACCCGGCACCAGGTTCCTGGTGTCCAACACCAACTACTGGGTGATCCAGCGGCTGTTGGAGGACGTGACCGGGCTGCCGTTCGCCGAGCTGATGCGCCGTACGGTCTTCGAGCCGCTGCGCATGGCGCACAGCAGCTTCGACCAGGACCACCCGGAGACCTCGGGCAGGCCGGCGGCCGTCGGGCACGGACCGCTCGGCGACCCGGTCGAGGGCGGCTGGCGCGTCGGACCGCACCTCGCCTCCTCCGGGCTCTGGTCCACCGCGGCCGACCTCGCCAAGGTCGCCGTCGAAGTGCGCCGGGCCTACCTGGGCGAACCCTTCGCGTTCCTGTCGAAGCCGCTCGCCGAGGAACTGCTCACGCCCGTCGGTGAAGGCACCTTCTACGGCCTGGGCACGGTGGTCGACGGGGAGGCCCCCGCACTGGAGGCCGGGCACGGCGGCGAGCCGTACGGCTACCGCAACATGATGATCGTCCGGATCTCCGACGGCACCGGCTTCGTGGTCCTGACCAACGCCGCGTCGGGCCGTGCCGCCATCAAGGCCGTCTCGGCGGGCCTGCGCGAGCAGTCCGGTATCGGCGGCGGCGAACGCGCCGGGCAGTGGGCCCGGTGACCCCCGCACGTCCGGCCTCCGCATCCGCCCCGACCTCCCCTTCGAAAGGACGCCCCGCCGTGCGGCATCTGATATCCATCGACGACCTCACCGACGAGGACCTGCGGGCCGTCGTCGCCCGCGGCGCGCAGTTCGCCGCCGAAGGCCCGGCCGGCGCCCGCCCGCTGGAGGGCGACATCGCCGGCATCTACTTCCGCCGGACCTCCACCCGGACCCGCACCGCCTTCTCGGCCGGCGCGCTGCGGCTCGGCGCGCAGATCGTCTCGTACGGCCCCGGGGACCTCCAGCTGAACACCGGTGAGACCAGCGAGGACACCGGCCGGGTCATGTCCCGGATGCTCGACGTGCTCGTCGCCCGCACCGCGGACGACCCCGGCGAGCTGCGCGGCTGGGCCGCCCAGCACCGGATGTCCGTCGTCAACGCGATGAGCGCCGACGAGCACCCCACCCAGGCGCTCACCGATCTGACCACACTCCTCGGCCGGTTCGGCCGCTTGGAGGGGCTGCGCGTCCTGTACGTCGGCGAGGGCAACAACACCGCCTCCGCCCTCGCGCTCGCCCTCACCCGCTTCCCCGGAGTCGAGCTGGAGCTGCGCACCCCGCCCGGCTACGGCCTCGCCGACCGGTTCCTGACCCGGGCGGCGGAGCAGGCCGAGCGGCACGGCGGCCGGTTCGCCGAGCGCCACGACATGGCCGACCTGCCCGCCGACCAGGACGCCATCTACACCACCCGCTGGCAGACCACCGGCACCAGCAAGCCGGACCCCGACTGGCGTGACGTCTTCGCGCCGTTCCAGGTCGACGAGGCGCTGTGGGAGGCCAGCCCCAAGGCCGTCTTCCTGCACGACCTGCCCGCGCACCGGGGCGACGAGGTCACCGCCGGCGTCCTCGACGGCCCCGCGAGCCTCGCCTTCCAGCAGGCCGAGAACAAGATGCACAGCGCCATGGCCGTACTGGAATGGTGCCGCCGCGGCCCCACGGAGGCCGCGGACACCGCCGGGCGGCCGTGGTGACCCTCGCCCCCGGGGCGCCGGCCGAGGCCCGCCCCGAGCTGCCGCCGCTGCGCCGGAACCGGGACTTCGTCCTGCTGTGGTCCGGAGCGGGCATGTCGTTCCTCGGCACCCGGGTCACCGCCGTCGGGTATCCGCTGCTCGTGCTCTGGCACACCCGCTCCCCGATCTCCATGTCCCTGGTGACCTTCGCGGCCCTGCTGCCGGCCCTGCTGGTGCAGTTGCCGGCCGGGGCGCTCGTGGACCGGTGGGACCGGCGGCGCGTGATGGTGGTGTGCGAGGCGGGCCGCACGGTGGCGCTCGGCACGGTCGCGGTCGCGGTGCTCACCGGCCGTGTCTCGGTGGCGCACATCGCCGCCGTGGCGTTCGCCGAGTCCTGCCTCACCGTCTTCTACCGGCTGGCCGAACGCGGCGCCGTACGCAATGTGGTGCCCGAGGAGCAACTGCCGCAGGCCCTCGCGCAGAACGAGGCGCGGGGCCGGGCGGCGGGCCTGCTCGGCCAGCCCGCCGGCATCCTGCTCTACACGGCGGTGCGCTGGGTGCCGTTCCTGTTCGGCGCCCTCGCCTACCTCGTCTCGCTGGTGACCCTGCTGTTCATCAGGAAGGAGTTCCAGGGCGAGCGGACCGCCGCCCGCAAGGCGCTGCACCGCGAGGTCGCCGAGGGCATGGCGTGGCTGTGGCGCCGGCGTTTCCTGCGCACGGCCCTCGGCTTCGTCGCCGGCACCAACGCGCTGTTCCAGGTCCTCAGCCTCGCCGTGATCCTGATGATCAAGGACGAGGGCCGCTCGGAGGCCGTCCTCGCGGTCGTCGTGACGGGCGGCGGCATCGGCGGCATGCTCGGCGCGCTCACCGGGAGCTGGTGGATGCGCCGGTACAGCCAGCGCGGCATCCTCGTCGGCGGGCTCGCCGTCTGGGCCGCCCTGATCACGGCCATCGCCTTCACACACGCCGAACCGCTGCTGCTCGGGCTGCTGTTCGCCGGTACGAGTCTGGTCGGCGCCGTCTTCAACGTCGCCGCCGCCGTCTACCAGGTGCGCACCACCCCGGACGAGTTCCAGGGCCGCGTCGCCGGCACGGCGAGCCTCATCTCCTCCGGCACGAACTCGCTCGGCGCGCTCCTCGCCGGCCTCGCCCTCGAACTGTGGGGCGCCGCCGACTCGATCCTGCTGACCGGCGCCGCGATGGCCCTGCTGTCCCTGGGCGCCGTGCTCAGTCCCGCCCTGCGCACCGAGGACGCGCAGGCCGACACCGAAGTCCGAGGGGGAGAGGAAGATGGACGTGACCGGACCTGACAGCCCGGCCGCCTGGTTCCGGGTGCACCGGCGGTCCGTGGAGCCGCGGCTGCGGCTGGTGTGCTTCCCGCACGCCGGCGGCACCGCCCAGCTGTTCCACGGCTGGCCGGCGCGGCTGCCCAAGGACATCGAGGTCCTCGCCGTCCGCTATCCCGGCCGGCAGGACCGGCTGGCCGAGCCGTGCGTCGAGGACATGGCGACCCTCGCCGACCGGATCACCCGGGCGCTCGTCCCGTACCTGGACCGGCCGGTGGCGCTGTTCGGCCACAGCATGGGCTCCGCCGTCGCCTATGAGGTGGCGCTGCGCCTGGAGTCCCGGCACGGCACCACGGCCGCCCGCCTGATGGTCTCCGGCCGGGCCGCCCCGCACCGGGCTCCGCGCGGTGGGCTGCACGAGGACGACGACGACGCGCTGATCGCGGGCGTCCGCACCCTCGGCAGCCTGGGCTCCGAGGTGTTCGACATCCCCGAGCTGCGGGAGCTGCTGCTGCCCGCGCTGCGCGCCGACTACCGGCTCATCGAGACGTACCAACCCAGCGACCCGGTACCCGTACGCGCCCCCGTCAGCGCGTACATCGGCGACAGCGACCCCGGCTCCGGCCAGGAGCGCGCGTCGGTGGCGGCCTGGGCGGAACTGACCACCGCGGGCGACTTCACGCTCCGCTCCTTCCCCGGCGACCACTTCTATCTCGACCCGTGCGAGGCGGAGTTGACGGCCGACATCGCCCACCACCTGGAAGGAGTGGGACGAAATAGAAAATTTATAGCTTTCCCCTAGATAGTCATTGAATAGTGAAGGGATCGTCCCATGACTGAACAGCAGACCTGGTCGCCGCTGGAGATCGAGACCGAGCTCGCCGGCGGCGCGGATGAACTCGCCGACCGCCTCCAGGCGATGGGTGACGAACTGGGAGAGCTCCTCGTGCAGGAGAAGGCCCTGGTCTTCCGCGGCTTCGGGGTGACCCCCGGCTCCCTGGACGGAGTCCTCGACCTGCTGCTGCCGAACCGCCTCGCGTACGTACACGGCAACTCACCGCGCACCAAGGTCGGCAGCAACGTCTACACCTCGACCGAGTACCCGCAGGAGTTCACCATCTCGATGCACAACGAGATGAGTTACGCCCACGCCTGGCCGGCCCGGCTCGCCTTCTACTGCCAGGTCCAGCCCGGCAGCGGCGGCGCGACCCCGGTGCTCGACTCCGAGGTGTGGCTCGACTCCCTCGACGACGAGGTCAGGCAGGCCTTCGCCGACGGCGTCCGCTACACCCAGAACCTGCACGACGGCTTCGGCCTCGGCAAGAGCTGGCAGGACACCTTCGAGACCGACAGCCGCGAGGAGGTCGAGGCGTTCCTCGACGGCACCGGCGCCGGCTGGGAGTGGAAGGCCGACGGCGGCATCCACATCGAATCGGTCCGCCCGGCCACGATCCGGCACCCGGTCACCGGCACCGAGGGCTGGTTCAACCAGGCCGACCAGTGGCACCCGGCCGGCCTCGGCGACGACACCGCCGCGGCCCTCGCCCAGATCCTCCCCGAGGACGAACTCCCGCAGAACGTCACCTTCGCCGACGGCAGCCCGATCCCCGCCGAGTACGTGGCCCAGATCCGCGACCGGGGCCTGGCCCACGCCATCGACGTCGACTGGCGCACCGGGGACCTCCTCCTCATCGACAACGTGCTGCTCGCCCACGGCCGCCGCCCCTTCACCGGCGCCCGCCGCGTGCTGGTGGCGATGTCGGACTGATGACGCCATGACTGCTGAGACTGCCGAGTTCGAACGGCTGCGGGCGCAGGACGCCGTCCACATCTGGCGGGGCCGCGCACCGGACGCGCTGCTCCCCGACGACGCCGGACTGCTCTCCGCCGCCGAACTCGAGGTCGTACGACGCCGGTCGCAGCAGGCCGCCGTCCGGTACGCGGGAGCACACGCGGCCCTGCGCCGGGTACTGGCCCGCTACCTCGGCGAACCACCCGAGCGGATCAGGCTCGGGCGGCAGCCCTGCCCCCGCTGCGAGCACCCCGAACACGGGCGCCCGCGCATCGACTGGCCGCCCAGCGGCCTCGACTTCAACCTGTCCCGCTCCGGCGTGCACTGGCTGCTCGCCGTCGCCGCCGACCGGCAGGTCGGCGCCGACATCGAGGACGGCAGGACCGTCGACGTCGAGGGCTCGTCCACGATCGTGCTCACCGACGACGAACTCGCCCACATGCGGGCCCAGCCCACCCAGGAACTCCGCCTGGAGGCATTCTTCCGCTGCTGGACGCGCAAGGAGGCCGTGGTGAAGGCCTCCGGTGTGGGCATCGTCGCCGACCTGCGCACGATCGAGGTCCGCCCCGCCGCCCGCGGCCCGGTCCGCGTCACCCACGCCGAGCCGAACGGCCCGGACACCTGGACGGTACAGAACCTGCCCGCGGGCCCGGGACTGTTCGCCGCGCTCGCCAGGGAGGCCGGCAGCACCGGACCGGTACTGATGCGGGACTACCGGCGGGAGATCCAGAACCCGCCCCACGACCACGAGCCGCTCGACCCCGACAAGGAAGGAGCCCACGCCGTATGACCGCTGTCGAGTTCTTGGCGCCGCCGGGCACCCCCGGCACACCCGTCCACCCCTACCTCCAGGAGAACCACGACAAGCTGCGCCGCGTCCTCGCCGAGCACGGAGCGATCCTGCTGCGCGGCTTCGAGGTGGGCGGGGTGGACGGACTCGACGGCGTGGTCCGCGAGTTCTCCCGCTCGGCGCCGCTCACCTACGCGGAACGCTCCTCACCCCGCTCCACCATCAAGGGCCAGGTCTACACCTCGACCGACTACCCCCAGGGCGAGGAGATCTTCCTGCACAACGAGAACTCCTACCAGGCGGTCTGGCCGCGCACCCTGTACTTCTTCTGCATCGAACCGGCCCTCACCCAGGGCGCCACCCCGCTCGCCGACATCCGCGAGGTCTACCGCCACATCGACCCCGACATCCGCGACGAGTTCGCGCGGCGAGGCTGGCGCGTCGTGCGCAACTTCCACGCCGAGTTCGGCGTGCAGTGGCAGGAGGCCTTCGGCACCACGGACCGGGACGCGGTCGAGGAGTACTGCCGCGGCAAGGGCCTGGACCCGCAGTGGCGGCCGGACGGCGGACTGCGCACCACCGCCGTGCGCCGCGCCGTGCACACCCACCCCGAGAGCGGCGTCCCCGTCTGGTTCAACCACGCGACGTTCTTCCACGTCACCTCGCTGGCCCCGGAGGTCCAGGAAGGGCTGCGGGAGATCTTCGCCGAGGAGGACCTGCCCACCAACACGTACTACGGGGACGGCGGGCGCATCCCCGACGAGGTGATGGACCACCTGCGCGCGGCCTACCGTGCCGCGTCCACCCGCTTCGACTGGGAACGTGACGACATCCTCATCGTCGACAACATGCTCGCCGCCCACGGCCGCGAGCCCTTCACGGGCCCGCGCAAAATAGCCGTCGCCATGGCAGAACCGTGGGAGGGCTGACCGGAGAGGATCCACAGGAGCCGGCCACCGCGCCCCCGCTGCGCGCGAACCGGGACTTCCTGCTCCTGTGGTCCGGGGCCGCCGTGTCCTTCCTCGGCACCCGGGTCACCGGAGTCTCGTATCCGCTGATCGTCCTCTGGCACACCGACTCGCCCCTGGTGATGTCGGCGGTGTCGTTCGCCGCGCTGCTGCCCCTGCTGCTCGTGCAACTGCCCGCCGGCGTCCTCGTGGACCGCTGGGACCGGCGGCGGCTGATGGCGGTGTGCGAGGGCGGCCGGTTCCTGGCGCTCGGGAGCGTGGCGCTCACCCTGTCCGCCGGACACTTCTCGGCCGTCCAGCTGGCCGCCGTGGCGTTCACCGAGACGAGCCTGGCCATCGTCTACCGGCTCGCCGAGCGCGGCGCCGTACGCAACGTCGTGGCGGCCGGGCACCTGCCCGCCGCCCTCGCCCGGAACGAGGCACGCGGGCGGGCGTCGGTCCTGCTCGGCCAGCCCGGCGGAGTCGTCCTGCAGAGCGCGGCGCGCTGGGCCCCCTTCCTGTTCTCCGCGCTGGCCGGTCTGCTCTCCCTGGCCACGCTGCTGCTGATCAGGAAGGACTTCCAGGAGCGGCGCACGGCCACCCGCAAGCCGCTGCGGGCCGAACTGGCAGAAGGCATGCGCTGGTTGTGGCGGCGGCGGTTCCTGCGCGCCGCGCTCGCCTACGTCGCCGGCAGCAACCTCCTGCTCCAGGTACTGCCGCTCGCCCTGGTCGTCCTCGTCAAGGAGGAGGGCCGCGCCTCGGTCACCGTGGCCGTCATCGTCGGCGTCGGCGGCGCCGGCGGGATCGTCGGGGCGCTCAGCGGCGGTTGGTGGCAGCGCAGGACCCGGCTGCGCTCGGTGCTCGTCGCCGGACTCGGCACCTGGACGGTCCTGATCGCCGCCATGTCCCTCACCACCGAACCGCTCCTCCTCGGCGTGCTGTTCGCCGGCACCGGCTACATCACCGCGGTCTTCAACGTCGCCGCGGCCGTCTACCAGATCCGCACCACACCCGACCGCCTCCAGGGCCGGGTCGCCGCCACCTCCCACCTCGTCGCCACGGGCGCGAACGTGCTCGGCGTCCTGCTCGGCGGACTGCTCCTCTCCCTGGGCGGACCGGCCCCGGCCTTCCTGCTGCTCGCCGCCGCGATGGCCGTACTCGCGGCGAGCGCCGCCCGCACTCCCGCGCTGCGCGCCGAGGACTCCCCGACCGACCCCCCGACCGTCGTCACGAAGGAGCCTGGGCATGAGCCCGCAACCTGACCAGGACCAGCGAAGCGCCCGACTCCGCGCCGAACTGCTCAGGCGCCGTCTCGAAGGCGGTCGGGCAGGAGCCGGGCGCAGAAGCATCGGCCACGCCGACCGGAGCGGCCCGCTGCGACTGTCCTGGGGCCAGGAGCAGATGTGGTTCCTGAACCGCCTGGAACCGGACAGCCCCGAGTACCTCGTGCCCCTGGCCCTGCGGCTGCGCGGCGACCTCGACACCACCGCGCTCGACCGGGCCTGGGACGGCTTCCTCGCCCGCCACGAGATCCTGCGCACCCGCTACGTCCTCGACGGCGTCGAACCGGTCCAGATCGTCGACCCGGCGCGGCCGGCACGCTTGGCCACCGAGGACCTGACCCGACTCCCGCGCCGGGAACGCGAGTCGGCGGTGCACGACCGGATCGCGAAGGCCTGCGCGGAACCCGTCGACCTCGCCCGGGAATGGCCGATCCGCGGACGGCTCCTCAAGTGCTCCGACGACGACCACGTGCTGATCGTCGTGGTGCACCACATCGCCTGCGACGCCTGGTCGGCGCACCTCTTCGCCCAGGACATCAGCGGACTGTACAGCGCCTCGGTGGGCATCACCGGAGCGGACCCCGCGCCCCTGCGGTTCCAGTACGCCGACTACGCGGCCTGGCAGCGCGAGCAGCAGAACACGCCCGCCGCCGCCCGCCATCTCGACTACTGGCGCACCCAGTTGGCCGGCCTCACCCCGATCGGCCTGCCCACCGACCGGCGCCGCCCCGCCGTCCGCGACGCCACCGGCGGCACGGTGGCCCACGCCCTGACCCCCGAACTCACCCACGCCGTACGCGACGTGGCCAAGCGGCACGACACCACCCCCTTCGCGGTGCTGCTCGCCGCCTTCCAGGCACTCCTGGCCCGCTACACGGGACGCGAGGACGTCGCGGTCGGCACCCTCCTGTCGGCGCGCAACCGGCCCGAGTGGCAGCACCTCTTCGGATACGGCATCAACAGCGTGGTCCTGCGCGGACGGTGGGACGGCGACCCGACCTTCACCGAACACCTCGCCGCGACCCGCCGTACCGTGCTCGACGCCTTCGAGCACCAGGATCTGCCGTTCGCCCGGCTCGTCGCCGAGCTGGAGCCCGAGCGCGACCTGTCCCGCACCCCGCTCTTCCAGGTCCTCTTCACCCTGCGCGAGGAGACGGTCGACGACTACCGGCTGCCCGGCGTCACCCTCCAGGCACTGGAGCCGGCCGCCGCCCCGGCCCGCTTCGACCTCTCGCTGACCATGAACGAAGGACGCGACGGCGCTCTCACCGCCCGCCTGGAGTTCGCCACCGCCCTCTTCGACCGGACCACGGCCGAGCGAATGCTCGGACACTACGTACGCCTGCTCACCGCCGCCGTGACCCACCCCGCCACCCGACTCTCGAGCCTGGCCGTCCTCGGCGCCGAGGAGCGGGCCGTGCTGGTCGGCGGTCCTGAGCGGGTGGAGCCGGTGACCCGGCGGGTTCACGAGGTCTTCGCGGCACAGGTGGCGCGTACGCCGGATGCCGTGGCGGTCGTGTTCGAGGGCCAGGAGCTCTCCTACGCGGAGCTGGACGTGCGCGCGAACCGCCTCGCGCATCTGCTGCGTTCGAAGGGGGTGGGTCCGGAGGACCTGGTGGGTGTCTGCCTGGAGCGGGGCATCGAGCTGATGCCGGCGCTGCTGGGTGTGCTGAAGGCGGGGGCCGCGTATTTGCCCCTGGACCCGGCCAACCCCGGTGACCGCCTCGCGTACATCGTCAAGGACGCGAAGGCTCCGGTGGTGCTGACCACGGCCGGACAGGCCGCAGTTCTGGACGGGCGCTACGACGGTGACGTCATCGAACTGGACACCGCAGCGGCTCTTTTGGCCGCGCAGCCCGGTACCGATCCCGGGGTGGCCGGCAGTCCGCAGAACCTGATCTACACGATCTACACGTCGGGTTCCACGGGCCGCCCCAAGGGTGTCGCCCTCACTCACGAGAACGTGGTGCGCCTGCTCGCGCGCGGCCAGGAGCACTACGCCTTCGCCGACACCGATGTGTGGCCGTTGTTCCACTCCTACGCCTTCGACGTGTCGGTGTGGGAGATGTGGGGTGCACTGCTGCACGGCGGACGCCTCGTGGTGGTCCCGTTCGCGGTCACCCGTTCCCCGGAGGAGTTCCTCGACCTGCTGGTCGAGCAGGGTGTGACGGTCCTCAACCAGACACCGTCCGCGTTCCGCTCCCTGGTGGGTGCCGCCCGTGACGGCGATCCGCGGATCGACCGGCTCGCTGTGCGTGCTGTGGTCTTCGCAGGTGAGAAGCTGGAGGTCGCCGACCTCAAGCCGTGGACCGACCGGCTGGGGCTTGCCCGTACCGCGCTGGTGAACATGTACGGGATCACCGAGACCACCGTGCACACCACCTACCACCGGATCACCAAGCGGGATCTCGACCCGCAGGCCGGCAACCCCATCGGGCGCCCGCTCAGCGACCTGCGCGTCCATCTCCTCGACGGCAACGGTGACTTGGTGCCGATCGGCGTCCCTGGCGAGATCCATGTCGCGGGCCCGGGTGTGGCCCGTGGCTATCTGAACCGGCCCGAGCTGACGGCGGAGAGGTTCGTGCCGGATCCGTTCGGTCCTGCGGGTGCGCGGCTCTACAAGAGCGGTGATCTGGCCCGCCGTCTCCCGGACGGGAGTCTGGAGTTCGTCGGGCGTGCTGATGACCAGGTGAAGATCCGTGGGTTCCGCATCGAGCTGGGTGAGATCGAGAGTGTGCTGGGGGCGCATCCGGGGCTGCGGGACGCGGTCGTGGTGGTGCGGGAGGACGTGCCGGGTGACAAGCGGCTGGTCGGCTATGTCGTGGCCGCGAAGCCGGGCGAGGTGCCGGGTCTGGGGGAGTTGCGGGCGTATCTGTCGGCGTCGTTGCCGCAGTACATGGTGCCGGCCGCGTTCGTGCCGCTGGCCGCGCTGCCGCTGACGACGAACGGCAAGCTCGACAAGCGGGCGCTGCCCGCTCCGGAGGGTGTCGCGCTGGGCAGCGACCGGGCGTATGTGGCCCCGCGTACTGAGGTGGAGGAGCTGATCGCCGGGATCTGGCGGGAGGCCCTGGGTGTCGAGCGGGTCGGTGTCGAGGACGGCTTCTTCGACCTCGGCGGCGACTCCATCAAGGCGGTGGCACTGGTCGGCGCACTGCGTGCGGCCGGACTCGACGTCGCCGTACGGGACATCTTCGACCACCGCACCATCGCTGGACTAGCGGAACTCGTCGCGACACGGGGACGCGCCGTCGTCGAGGCGGCCGTGGCCCCCTTCGAACTGCTCGGCGCCGGCGACCGGGGCCGGCTCCCGGCCGGGCTCGCCGACGCGTACCCGATGTCGCAGACCCAGATCGGCATGGTCGTCGACCTGCTCGCCCACGACCGGAGCGCCCACTACCAGAACGTCGCGTCCACACGGATGCGCGCCGAGGTGCCCTTCGATCTGGAGGCGCTGCGCTCCGCGGCATCGACGGTGACGGCACGCCATGACGTGCTGCGCACCTCTTTCGACCTGAAGTCCTGCTCCGTCCCTGTCCAGTTGGTGCACAGGACGGCCGAGATGCCGGTGGCCGTGCGTGACCTGAGCGGACTGGAAGCCCATGAGGTGACCCGGAGCCTCGACGCCTTCCACGCCGAGGAGAAGGCCCGGTCCTTCGATCTCGCCGCACCCCCGTTGTTCCGGCTGACGGCGCATCTGGTCGCGGACGGCGGCTGGTGGCTCTCGGTCACCGAGTTCCACGGCATCGTCGAAGGCTGGAGTTACCACTCCCTGATCAAGGAACTTCTGTCCTGCTACGGGCAGTTGCTCGGCCCTGGGGAACCGGAGCCGTATGCCGCACCGGCCGTCCGGTTCGCCGACTCCATCGCCGGTGAACTCCGCGCGCTCGCGTCGGACGAGGACCGCGCGTACTGGCGCCGGACCGTCGAGGCGTACCCGAAATTCACCCTCCCCGCCGGTTGGGGCGCTCCTGACCAGCCCGTCGAACACTTCTGGGTCTCCGTACCCTTCGGCGATCTGGAGGACCGGCTGCGGGCCCTCGCGGCCCGGGCGGACGCCTCGCTCAAGAGCGTCCTGGTGGCCGCGCACGGCAAGGTCCTGAGCCTGCTCACTGGCCTGCCCGCCTTCACCGGCGGTGTCGTGGTGCACACCCGCCCCGAGACGGCCGACGCCGACCGCGTCTACGGCATGCATCTCAACACGGTGCCCTTCGTCTTCGACCGCACGGCGCCAACCTGGCGCCAACTGGTCGGCCGGGCCTTCGAACGGGAGGCGGGGCTCTGGCCGCACCGCCGGTTCCCGATGCCGGAGATGCAGCGCATGACGGGCGGGCAACGGCTCGTCGACGTACTGCTCAACCACGTGGACTTCGACCGGCTGGAGAGCGAAGCGGTCGACCTGGACAGCCTGATGGCGCCGGGTACGACGGAGTTCGACCTCGCGGTCACCACCGTGTCCCGGCACATCGGCCTGAAGACCAACACCCGGGTCCTGACCCGCCGGAACGCGGGCAGGATCGCGGACCTGTACCGACGGGTGCTCGAGGCGATGGCGGCGGACCCGGACGGGGACGCGGCCGAGGTGTTCCTCGCCCCGGAGGAGCGCGAGCTGCTGGAGCGGGTCAACGAGACGGGGTTCGAGGCCGAGACGCGGTCGGTGCTGGAGTTGTTCGAGGCGCAGGTGCTGCGGACGCCGGAGGCCACGGCCGTCCGCTCCGGCGAACTGCGCTCGTCCTACGCGGAGTTGGATGCGCGGGCGAATCAGATCGCGCACTTCCTGCGGGGGCGTGGGGTCGGGCATGAGTCGCGGGTGGCCGTGGTCCTGGACCATGGTCCGGAGCTGATCGCGTCGCTGCTGGGTGTGTGGAAGGCGGGCGCGGCCTATGTGCCCATCGATCCGTCGTCCCCGGCCGAGCGGGTCGCGGCGATCGTCGAGACCTCGGGCGCTCTGGTGGTCCTGGACGATGCGCGGCCGTCGGTGGCACACCTGCCGGTGACGGCACCGGAGCGTGTCGATGACCTCGACCGGTTGGCGTACGTCATTTTCACGTCGGGTTCGACGGGGACACCGAAGGGCGTCGAGATCGCGCACCGCGGCCTCGTCAACCATGTCGCTTGGGCGGCACGGGAGTTGACGTCGCAGGGTGTGGGTGGGGCGCCGTTGTTCTCGTCGGTGGCGTTCGATCTGGTGGTGCCGAATCTGTGGGCGCCCCTCGTCGCCGGGCAGGCCGTGCACACCGTCTCCGGGTCGGTCGACATGGCTGATCTCGGTGCGCACCTGGTGCGGCAGGGTCCGTACAGCTTCATCAAGCTCACCCCGAGCCATCTCGACGTGCTCTCCCTCCAGCTCACGCCGCCCGCCGCCGCCGCGCTCGCGCCCGTCCTGGTGGTCGCCGGAGAGGCCCTGTCGCGAGGCACGGTCGAGAGGTGGCGTGCCCTCGCACCCGAGAGCAGGCTCATCAATGAGTACGGGCCGACCGAGGCGTCCGTCGGTACCTGCGTCTACCCGGTGAACCAGGCAGAGCCGTCGGAGGTCGTGCCGATCGGCCGGCCGCTGCCGAACATGACGATGCATGTCCTGGACGCGCTGCTCCAGCCGGTTCCGGTGGGTGTGGCGGGGGAGTTGTACGTCGGCGGCACCGGAGTGGCCCGCGGCTACGCGAACCGCCCCGACCTGACCGCCGAGCGTTTCCTGCCGGACCCGTACGGGCCCGCCGGGTCGCGGTTCTACCGCACCGGTGACCTGGTGCGGCGGCGGGCGGACGGGAACGTGGAGTTCCTGGGCCGGCTGGACGACCAGGTCAAGATCCGCGGCTACCGCATCGAACTGGGTGAGGTCCAGGGCGTCCTGGCCGCCCATTCCGCCGTACGCGAGGCGTTCGTGACCGCTGGGAGCCACCAGAGCGGCACCGGTGACAAGCAGCTCGCCGCCTACTACACGACCGCGGACGGTGAGCCCGTCGAGGATCTGGCCGCGTTCTGCGGTCTGCGGCTGCCCGACTACATGATCCCTGCCTCCTTCACCTCCCTGACCGCTCTGCCCCTCAACGCCAACGGCAAGGTCGACCGCCGCGCCCTGCCCGCCCCCGGCCCGAACGCCACCTCCGCCCGCTCCTACACGGCCCCCCGCACCCCCGTCGAGGAGCGGTTCGCCGCTGTCTGGTGCGAGGTGCTGGGAATCGAACGGGCCGGGGTCCAGGACAGCTTCTTCGACCTCGGCGGCGACTCGATCCGCGCCGTCGCCCTCGTCGGCGCGCTGCGGGCGGAGGGCCACGACCTCGACGTACGGGATGTCTTCGACCGCCGTACGATCGCCGCGCTCACCGCACTCGTCGCCGATCGCGCGCCGGCCGTCGTCGAGGCGGCGGTGGCCCCCTTCGAACTGCTCGGGCCCGGCGACCGGGACCGGCTCCCGGCCGGGCTCGCCGACGCGTACCCGATGTCGCAGACCCAGGTCGGGATGGTCGTCGAGATGCTCTCCGACGAGAGTCTGCACCGCTACCACAGCGTGTCCTCGTTCCGGATCCGCGACGAGGAGCCCTTCGACGCCACCGCGCTGCGTGCGGCCGCCCGGGCCGTCGCCGCACGCCATGAGGTGCTGCGCACCTCGTTCGACCTCAACTCCCTCTCCGTGCCCGCGCAGTTCGTGCATCCCGAGGCCGAGATACCGGTGTCCGTGCACGCCTTCCCGGCGGGGCTCGACGCCGAGGGCGTTCAGCGGGCGCTCCGTTCCTTCCAGGCCGACGAGCGCTCCCGCCCCTTCACCCTCACGGCCGCACCCCTGCTGCGCCTCGCCGCGCACCCGGAGGCGCACGGCGCCTGGTGGCTGTCGATGACGCGCTGCCACGCGATCACCGAGGGGTGGAGCCACTACAACCTCCTCATGGAACTCCTGGACTGCTACCGGCAGTTCCGCGACGCCGGCACCCTCCCCGAGACGCCGTCAGAGCCGGGGATCCGTTACGCCGACTTCATCGCGACGGAGATGCGCGCCCTGACCAGCGCCGAGGACCGCGCCTACTGGGCGGCCGTCGTCGAGGACCACCCCAAGGTCGCACTCCCGGCCGGCTGGGGAGACCCCGGACGCCCGCAGGGGGAGCGGGTGCGGCGCCGGGTCGCGGTCTCCGACCTGGAGCCCGGTCTGCGGGCGCTCGCGGTCCGCGCGCAGACGTCACTCAAGAGCGTGCTGCTCGCCGCGCACCTCACGGTGCTCGGTGCCCTCACCGGCGAGAACTCCTTCTCCACCGGGCTCGTGTGCGACGCCAGGCCCGAGGCGGTCGGCGCCGACAAGGTGCACGGGATGTACCTCAACACCGTGCCCTTCCCCCACAACCGGGCGGCAGCAGGGGGCAGTTGGCTCGATCTGGTTCGTGCCGTCTTCGCCACGGAGGTCGGACTCTGGCCGCACCGGCACTTCCCGATGCCGGAGATGCAGCGGACGGCGGGCGGCCGCCGGCTCGTCGACGTGTCCTTCAACTACCTGGACTTCCGCCAGGTCGACACCGAACGGGTCGAGGTGGCGTCGACGCTCGCCGAGGGCGGCACGGAGTTCGACCTCGCCGTGACCACGCTGGCCGGACACCTGGCCCTGAGCAGCCGCGCGGGCGTCCTCGGCGAAGCCGACGCGGACCGGCTCGTGGACATGTACCGGGGCGTCCTGGAAGCAATGGCGGCCGACCCGGACGGCCCGGCCGACGACACCTGCCTCGCGGCAGCGGACCGGTCGCTCCTCGACGCCCTGCACACCCCGGCGCACGGGGAAGCGGCCCCGGACCTGCTGCCCGACCTCTTCGAGGCGCAGGCCCTCCGCACCCCGGACGCGGTCGCCGTCGTCCACGGCCGTACGACCGTGCGGTACGGAGAGCTGGACGCCCGCGCCGACCGCATCGCCCGCCTGCTGCGCGCCCGGGGAGTACGCACGGGCACGCCGGTCGGGGTGCTGCTGGCCCGTGAACCCGACCTGGTGGCGTGCCTGCTCGGGGTGTGGAAGGCGGGCGGGGCGTATGTGCCGCTCGACCCCGCGGCACCCAGTGAGCGGCTGGGGTTCATGCTCGCGGACGCACAGGTGCACACCTTGCTGACCCGGCGCGAGCACCTCCCGGCAGGTCTGCGCCACACGGGCGCGGTCTTCCTCGAAGAACCGGAAACGGAAGAGGAGACCCGTCCCAGCAGGCCCCGAGCCGTCGCGCCGCCCCGCACCACGGACCCCGATCACCTTGCCTACATCATCCACACGTCCGGCTCCACGGGCCGCCCCAAGGGCGTGCAGATCACCCACCGGGGCATCGCCCACCGGGTGGCCTGGTCCGTGCGCGAACAGGGCATCGGCCGGCACGACCGCGTCCTGCAGAAGACGTCGGTCGGATTCGACGCGGCCGGCTGGGAGTTGTTCGCCCCGCTGATCACCGGCGGCACGGTGGTGCTGGCCCCGGCCGGCGTCGAACGCGACCCGCAGGCGCTGCTGCGGGCCGTCGCCGACCATCGTGTGACGGTCCTCCAGGTGGTCCCCTCGGTGCTGCGGCTGCTGACCGGCACGGCGGGCTGGGAAGCGTGCACACAGCTGCGGACGGTGTGCTCGGCGGGGGAGCAGCTCGACGGCGAACTCGCCGACCGGGTGAGGAAGTTGCGGCCGGGTCTGGAGCTGTGGAACACCTACGGGCCCACCGAGTGCGCCGTCGACGCCACCGCGCACGCCGTCCCGGACCCGGTGGCCGACGCCCCGGTGCCGATCGGCCGGCCCCTGCCGCATGCGGGCGTGCAGATCCTCGACCCCGGCCTGCGACGGGTGCCGGTCGGAGTGGCCGGGGAACTCCACGTCGTGGGCGCCGCCCTCGCCCGCGGCTACGCGGGGCGCCCCGACCTGACCGCCGAGCGCTTCCTGCCCGACCCGTACGGCCCGCCGGGCGCCCGTATGTACCGCACCGGCGACCTGGTGCGGATCGCCTCGGACGGAACCCTCGTGTACGTGGGCCGCACGGACGACGAGGTCAAGATCCACGGAGTCCGGGTGGCCCCCGCCGAGACCCGCACCGCGCTGCTCGCCCTGCCCGGCGTACAGGACGCCCTGGTGCTGCCCCGGCAGGCCCCCGACGGCACCGGGCAGCGACTCGTCGCGTACGTGGTGGCGAGCGGGCCGGCCGACGGCACCGCACTGCGGCAGCAGCTCGCCGGCCGGCTCCCCCCGGCCTTCGTACCCACCGCGTTCGTGTCCCTGGACCGCATCCCGCTCACCGTGAACGGCAAACCGGACCGCACCGCCCTGCCCGCGCCCGAACCGGCCGCCGACCGTGAGTACACGGCCCCCGCCACCCCCGTCGAGCGCGCCCTCGCGGCGATCTGGTCCGAGGTGCTCGGTCTCGAACAGGTCAGCGCACGCGACAACTTCTTCGACTACGGCGGGGACTCCCTGCTGGTCATCAAGGTCATCGGCGCGGCCCGCAGGCGTGGGCTGCCCGTGTCCCTGCGGATGCTGTACGAGTACGACACCCTGGCCGACCTGGCCGGCGCCGTCGACTCGCTGACGGAAGGACAGGACATGACGCCCGACGCACCACCGGCGCCCACCGCGCGCCCCGCGCCGGCTCTCCCGCACATCTCCAGGGCGGGCCTGGAGGACGTCATGGCGGCCCACCGCATCCCCGGGGTCGCGGTCGCCCTGCTGCGCGGCGGCGAGGTGGTGTCGGTCGAGGGCTACGGGGTCACGGCCGCCGACCGCCCGCAACCGGTCACCCCCCGTACCGCGTTCCAGGTCGCGTCGGTGAGCAAGCACGTCACCGTGCTCGCCGTCCTGCGTCTGGTGGCCGAGGGCGAGCTGAACCTCGACGGGGACATCAACCGCCACCTCACCGGCTGGCAGGTCCCGGACGGCGCCCGCATCACCCTGCGCGAACTCATCAGCCACCAGGGCGGCCTCAGCCATGTCCCGCCCACCAACTTCCTGCCCGGCGAACTCATGCCGACGGTCCCCGAGATCCTGCACGGCCGTCCGCCCGCCACCAACGAGCCGGTCCGGGCCGTGCACCCCGCGGGCACCACCTTCAAGAAGAGCAACATCAACTTCTCGGTCCTCGAACAACTGCTCCTCGACGTGACCGGCGAGCCGTTCGGCGCGATGATGCGGCGCCTGGTCCTCGACCCGCTCGGCATGGCCGACAGCACCTTCGACCAGGGGCACCCGGCCGTCGCCGCCCGCCCCGTCGCCATCGGCCACGACACCGAGGGCGAGCCGATACCCGGCCGCTGGCGGGTGCGCAACGAGGTCGCGGCCGGCGGCCTGTGGGCGAGCGCCGAGGACCTCACCAAGGTGTCCCTGGAGATCCGCCGGGCCTACCTCGGCGAGCCCGGCACCCTCATCGGCCGCCCGCTGGCCCAGCAGATGCTGACCGTCTGGCACCCCGGCAGCTTCTACGGCCTCGGCACCGTCCTGGACACCACGGGCGGCGACGTGGAGTACGGACACGGCGGCCGGACCGTCGGCTACCGGGTCGGCACCTTCACCCGCGTCGACAGCGGGGAGGGCCTGATCGTGCTGACCAACTCCGAGAACGGCAAGTACGCGAACACCTTCGTCGCCGACGCCGTACGGCGTGCGGACGGCGGGCTCGGCACCGGTGAGGCGATCGCCGCCTGGGCGAACGGCACCGACGAGCCGGTTGAGCCGGCGGCCGCCCGTGCGTGAGGGGACGGCCGGGCGGCTGCGCCGGGCCGTGGGGCAGCGCCCGGACGGCGAGGCCACGGCCGTGCTCGTACACGCCGAGGGACCCGCGGGACCGTGGTCGGCCGCGGCCGGGGTCGCCGATGTCACCACCGGCGAACCGGCCCGGCACGAGCACCGGTTCCGGATCGGCGGGGTGACCAAGACCTTCCTCGCCGCGACCGTCCTCGCCATGGCCGAGGACGGCCTCCTGGACCTCGACGAACCCGTCGACCGGCACCTGCCCGGCCTGCTGCCGGCACCCGTCACCACCCGCCGGCTCCTCGACCACACCAGCGGCCTGGCCGACGAGAGCGACGTCCGCTACAACGACACGCCCTGGTTCCTGCGCCACCGCCTCGACACGTTCACGCCCGAGCAGCTGCTCGCCCGGCCGCTGCGGCAGCCGCTCGACTTCGCCCCCGGCACGGCCCAGCAGATCACCCGCGCCAACTACGTCGTCCTCGGCATGCTCGTCGAGCGGGTCGGCGGACGCGGCTACGCGAAGGAGATCGAGGAGCGCGTCCTGCGGCCGCTCGGGCTGGACGCCACCACGCTGCCCGGCACCGACCCCGCCCTGCCAGCACCGCACCTGCGCGGGTACGAGGACGGCCTGGACATCACCGAGCACAGTCCGACCATCCACGGCGCCGCGGGCGAGATGATCTCCACCGTGCCCGACCTGGACCGCTTCCTGACCGCGCTCCTCGGCGGTGAACTCCTCGGCGAACAGGCCCTCGCGCAGATGTTCCGGGTGCCGGACGTGCCGTACGTCAAGGGCGGGCCGGCCTTCTGCGGGGCCGGCCTGGACAGCATGGTGCTGCCCGGCGGCACCACCGTGTGGGGCATGGCGGGCGTGGTGCACGGCTACCTGGCCGGGATCGGCGCCACCCGCGACCTCGGGCACCGCGTCGTCTACATGATGGCCCCGCGCACCCGGGGCACGCTGCGGGTGCCGCCCGCGGTGCAGTCGATCCTCGCGGCGGCCTTCTGAACGACGGCGACGGGCCGGGCACCTCCCCGATCAGGGGGTGCCCGGCCCGTCGCCGTCACCGTGCCGCGATGCCGCCGGGGCTCAGCCCGCGGCGCTCAGCCTGACGTCGCCGCCGTCCGTGTGCAGCGTGATCTTGCGGGCGGCCGCGGGGTCGGTCTTGATGTCGACCTTCGACGAGCCGCCGTTGCTGGTGGCCTTCACCGCGTACGCCTCGGCCCCCGGCACCTGCACCGACACGTCGCCGGCCCGGGTGTCGATGTCCACGGTGTCCGGCGCCGTGGTGAACCGGGCGTCGATCGCGCCGCCGTTGCCGTCCACGGTGAACCGCTTGGAGGTGACCCGGTCCGCGGTGACCTTGCCCCCGCCGGACTTCACCTCGAGGGCGCCGGCGAGCCCGGACACCGACACGTCCCCGCCCTTGCTGTCCAGGACGGCCGCGAGCGCCTTCGGCACCTCCAGGGTGTAGTCCACCGTGCACTTGGAGGACCCGCCGTCCTCGAGGCAGCCGTCCCCGGGGGTCAGCAGCAGCGTGCCGCCCCGCGTGGTGTGCTCCGTCTCCGGCTTGTCACCGCTGTACGTCACCTTCTCGGTGACCCTGACCTTGGTGCCGTCACCGGCGACGACCTTGATGTCACCGCCCGGGGTCCGCACGTCGAGCGCCGACACCGTCCCCTTCACGTCGTACGAGGTGCTCGTGCTCTTGGATCCCTCCTGACCGACCTCGCAGCCGGTGGCGAGCACGCCGGCGGCGAGCGCGAGGACGGCGGCGGACAGGTGGCGGACGCGGAGCTTCATGATGGCCTCTTCTTCTTTCGGTGCTCTGGATGACGTCAGGTCTTCAGATCTGCGCAGGTGCGGGGCGGGGGCTAGGAGACGGGGCGGCGGTTCACGCACCGGCCGCCCTCGCGGTAGGAGGCGTGGGAGAAGGAGCCCGGGGTCTGGGCGACCCACACGCCCCCGACGACCTGGGCCCGGACGACGGAACGGGTGGTCCCGGTGCCGGGGAGCGGGCCGCTGAACACCACGGTCGGCGCGGCCCCGCCGGCCGGCAGACGCCCGGCCACCAGCGAACGCTGCGGGCACGTCTCGACATAGCTCTGGGTGTTCGCGACCGTCGACATGTGGACTCCCGAGTGACTTGGCCCCGCTGCTGCGGCGCTCCGGCTGCTGACTCAACAAAACCGTGCGTCGGGGGTCCGGCACATTGCGGCGGAACCGAGTCTTCGGGGTAGGGCCAGGCATACCCCGGAAGTAGAACTGGGCTGCTGGGCGCGGGGGGCACCCGATTTCTACGGTGGAGTCATGGCAATCCTGGAAGCGACATCGGTGTGGGGGGCGGTCCGCCGCCCCGGGTTCCTGTTCTCGTCCTGGCCGTGGCGGGCGACCGCCTATCTGCTGAGCAGTGCCCCGGTGGGCCTGGCCGGGCTGCTCGCGATCCTCACCGCGTTCGCGGTGGGCGGCGCGCTCTCCGTCGTGGTCGTGGGGGTTCCCGTCCTGCTGGCGGCCCTGTTGTCCGGTGTCCCGATGGGCGTGGTGGAGCGGCGCCGGCTGCGGATGGTCGGCCACCGCGCCCTGCGCGACCCGCACGAGGATCCCGAGGAGCCGGGGCTCGGCCCCTGGTGCAGGAAGCGGTTCTGCGAGGCCGCCAGCTGGCGGGAACTGGCGTACACGCTGCTGTTCGTGACCGTGCTGTGGCCGCTCGACCTGCTGGCCGTGGTCTTCGCGTTCGCCGTTCCGCTGGGCCTGATGGCCACCCCGTACATGCTGGCCGCGTACGGCGGCGGCGAGTCCACGATGGCGCTGAAGCAGTGGGCGGTCACCTCCTACCCGCAGGCCTGGGCCTTCGCCGTCCTCGGGGTGCTGCTGCTGCCGGTGGCGGCCTACGCGCTGACCGTGGTGGCCGGCGCCCGGGCCGGCTGGGCGCGGACTCTGCTGACCTGACCGGGCACGGGGCCTCATCCGCCAACCTCCCTCCGCGCCGCTCACGTTGATCCATTCAACGGGGCGGCGCGTCGGCCTGCCCGGCGTGTCAGCTGGCAGCACCCTGCCCCGGCAGGACGTTGCGAGCGGCCCGCCCGGGGCGTCAGCAGCGGGCCCCCGCCAGCGAGCGGGCGAACATCAGGACCACCTCGTGGAAGCGGTACTGCGGCAGCCCCGTGGCGCCCACGCCCGCCATCTCCAGCAGGGACACATCGGTCAGCCGCTCCAGGAAGTCCTCCGCCGCCTGCTCCGGGATCCCGAACAGCCGCCCCGCCGTGACCGCGGGGAACGGCCCGCGCCCGAGCGCGGTCAGCTCGGCGAGGAGCTCGTGCTCCCGCGCGCTGAAGCCGCGCATCGAGGACAGCACGGACTGCCGTACGTCGAGGTCCCCGAAGCGCAGTTCGTGCAGGCGGGTGTCCTCCTTCGCGAGCCGGTCCGCGAGCCGTGTCGCCGACCAGTACGGCCGGGACGCGAGGCGCGCGCCGGCGACCCGCAGGGCGAGCGGCAGCCCCCCACAGGAGGCCACGATCGCGGCGGCCGCCTCGTGTTCGACCGCGATGCGCCGCACGCCGGCGACCGCCGCCAGCAGGGCGAGGGACTCGCCCTGGTCCATCGGCGCGCATGCCGTCGTGTGCGAACCGGACACCGCGCACAGCCGGGTCCGCCCGGTGACCAGCACCGCGGCCGAGGCGCTGCCCGGCAGCAGGGGATCGAGCTGGAGATCACCGGCCGCGTTGTCGAGGAGGATCAGCAGCCGCTTGCCCGCCGTGCGGGTGCGGTACAGCCGCACCAGCTCGTCCAGGTCGGCGGGCGGGCCGTCGAGCGCCGCGACGGGCTCACCGAGTCCGCGCAGCAGCCGTACCAGGATCTCGGCCGGGTCCTTGGGCGTGCCGTCCGCGTGGCACAGGTTCGCGTACAGCTGCCCGTCCGGGAAGTGCTGGACGCTGGCGTGCGCGGCGTGCACGGCGAGCGCCGTCTTGCCCACCCCCGCCATGCCGGTGATCAGCATGCGCTGCGGCCGGAACGCAGGCCGCCGGCCCGCGGGCGGCGGCGCCAACTGCTTCAGGAGTACGGCGAGTTCCTGCTCCCGGCCGGTGAAGTCGGCGATGTCGGCGGGCAGCATCGCCGGGGGCGCGACCTGTGACGTGCGCGCCTGCGTGACCGTGAACGGCCGACCGCCCGGGTTCTGCGGGGTGTTCGCGTGCGGCGCGGACGCCGCCGCCGAGGCCGTCGGCCGGGGCAGGTCGAGGGTGCTGTTGAGCACCGCCTGGTAGGCGGCGTTCAGGTCGGCGCCGGGATCGACGCCCAGTTCCTCGGCGAGCGTGCGGCGGCCCTGCCGGTAGACGTGCAGCGCGTCGGCCTGCCGGCCGCACCGGTACAGCGCGGTCATCAGCTGGGCGCGCAGCCGTTCCCGCAGCGGGAACTCCGCCATCAGGCCGATCAGTTCGGGAACCAGCTGCTGGTGCCGGGAGAGGGCGAGGTCCGCCTCGATGCGGTGTTCCAGCATGGCGGTGCGCGCCTCCTCCAGCTGCGGCAGTTCCGCGTCGGCCAGGAAGGACGTGACGTTGGCGAGCGCGGGGCCGCGCCACAGGTCCAGGGCCCCGCTCAGCAGGTCGTGCGCGTCCTGGTGGCGCCGCTCGGCGAGTGCCGTCCGGCCGAGCCTGCCGAGCCGCTCGAACTCCGCGGTGTCCAGGCGCGCGTCGTGGGTGAGGATGAGGTAGCCGGGCGGACGGCGTACCAACTCCACCTCGGAGCCGAGGAGTTTGCGGAGCCGGGAGATGTACGTATAGATCTGGGCGCTCATGGTGGCGGGCGGGTCCCAGCCCCACAGCAGCGCACTCAGCCGGTCGTCGGTGACGATCTTGCCGCGGGCGAGCAACAGGGCGGCGAGCACGGTGTGCACCTTCGCCCCCGACATGGAGACGCGCCGTTCGCCCTGCCTTGCTTCCACCGGACCGAGAAGCCGGAAATCCATGAGTCCCCCACTCACTGCCATGCACTGCTGTCGAAAAAGGCCGGCGGATTGCCGAAGCCTTCTGCTGCACCATTCTTCGAAGCTGTGACCTGGTAGGTCATCAGCGGCGGATGGCAAGAGGCTGCGGTGGCAAAAGGCTGCACGTTCGTTCCCCCCTTCACAGTCCCGGGCTGAAACCCATGCCGTAGCCGACGAGCACGAAGGTCGGCGCCCACACCGCGCTGCTCACGACGGACCAGGTCAGATAGGACCGCACGGACATTCCCGAGACCCCGCACAGGGTCGGTACGAGGGTGCGCAGCCCTGCCGTGAACCGCCCCACGAACACCGCCCGGCCGCCGTGCCGCTGGATGGCGGAAAAAGCGCGGGCGGCGGCGCGGGACCGCAGCAGCCGGCGCGGGACACGGTCCAGGAGCCGGGTGTTCCAGCGCCGCCCGGCCGCGTAGCCGAGGCCGTTGCCGAGGACCGCGCCGAGCAGCGCGGTGACCACGATCCAGCCGAGCGGGACCCGGCCGTGATGCGCCAGCACGCCGCCCATCACCACCGCGGTCTGCCCCGGGAGCAGCACGCCGATCAGCGGCAGCGCCGCCTCCAGGGCCGGCAGCAGCAACACCGCCGCCAGGACCCCCCAGGTCCCGAACACCAGGGTGTTCTCGGTCAGCCACGTCATCATCTCCGGCCCCCTTCAGCCGCCTCCCAGACAACCGCGCGGGCCCGCGAGGATCACGACCACTGGGCTGAGTCCTGAGGTAGGGCAGGCCCTACCCCCGACCCTCGGTCTGGAGGGATGGCTCCGGCAGAGAACCGCCTTCTACCGTGAGGCCATGCGCTCACTCAACGTGTGGCAGGCCCTGACCCGCTCCGGCTACCTGCGCTCCGGCTGGCCCTGGCGGGCCGCCGCCTACCTCCTCAGCAGCGCCCCCGTCGGCATCGTGGTGCTGCTGGCGATCGTCCTCGCGGCGGCGGTCGGCAGTGCGCTGGCCGTCGTACTGGTCGGGCTGCCGCTGCTCGCGCTGCTCGCCCTGTCCGGGCTGCCGGTGGCGGCTGTGGAGCGGCGGCGGCTGCGGCTGGTCGACCGGCGTCCCGCTCCCACCCCGCACCGGGTGCCGGACGAGCCGGGCCTGATGGCATGGGTGCGCACCCGGTTCCGGGAACAGGAGACCTGGCGGGAGCTCGGTTACACGCTGGCGTTCGCGACGGTGCTGTGGCCGCTCGATCTGCTGGTGTTCGTCATGGCGCTCGTCGTGCCGGTGGGCCTGGTGGCGACCCCGGTCCTGATGGCGACGGTCGGGGACGGCGAGGAGGCGCCCGTGCTGAAGATGTGGACGGCGACCAGCTGGCCCGAGGCCTTCGCCGTCGCCGTCGCCGGCCTGCTGCTCTTCGCCGTCAGCGCGTATGCGATCGGCGCCGTGGCGGTGGGCCGCGCCGAACTCACCCGGCTCCTCATCGCGCCCGTGGAGACCGACCTGGGGGAGAAGGTCACCGAACTCGTGCGCTCCCGGGTCCGGTTGGTCGACGCGTTCGAGGCGGAGCGCCGCCGGATCGAGCGCGACCTGCACGACGGAGCCCAGCAGCGCATCGTCGCCCTGACCATGGCGCTCGGCCTGGCCCGTCTCGACGCCCCGCCCGGCCCGCTGGCCGACCAGCTCGCCAAGGCCCACGACGAGGCCGGCAAGGCGCTGGCCGAGCTGCGGGAGCTGATCCAGGGCATCCATCCGAAGGTGCTCGCCGACTTCGGGGTGGGCGCGGCCGTCGCCGACGCCGCCGACCGGTCGGTGGTGCCGGTGGACGTCTCGGTGGATCTGCCGTCGCGGCTGCCCGAAGCGGTCGAGGCCGCCGCCTACTTCGTGGTCTGCGAGGCGCTGGCGAACGTCGCCAAGCACAGCGGGGCGGCGCGCGCCGAGGTGACCGGCCGGCACGCGGACGGGTGGCTCGTCTTCGAGGTACGGGACGACGGCTGCGGCGGCGCGGACGTCCAACGGGGCAGTGGGCTCACGGGACTTGCGGACCGGGTGTCCGTACTGGATGGCAGACTGACCCTGTCCAGCCCTGCCGGGGGCCCGACCCTACTGCGTGTGGAGATCCCTTGCGAGCCGACCGAGCGCTCCGTGTAGTCCTGGCCGAGGACAGCGTGCTGCTCCGCGAAGGACTGATCGGCCTGCTCGGCCGCTTCGGCCACGAGGTGGTCGCGGCGGTCGGTGACGCGGAGGCACTGATGGCGGCCGCAGCCGAGCACACCCCCGACATCGTCGTCACCGACGTACGGATGCCGCCGGACTTCAAGGACGAGGGGCTGCACGCCGCCGTACGGCTGCGGGAGGCCCAGCCCTCGCTGTCGGTCCTGGTGCTGAGCCAGTACGTCCAGCGCAGTTACGCGTCCGAGCTCCTCGACTCCGGGGACGGCTCCGGCGTCGGCTATCTCCTCAAGGACCGGGTCGGCCAGGTCGAGGAGTTCCAGTCGGCCCTCCTGGAGGTCGCCGGGGGCGGCACGGTCGTCGACCCGGAGGTCGTCCGCCAGCTGCTGCGCCGTCGGCGTGACCCGCTCGAACGCCTCACGGCCCGCGAGCGCGAGGTCCTGGCCCTGGTGGCGGAGGGCAAGTCCAACACGGCGATCGCCCGCCAACTCGTCGTCTCCGAGGCGGCGGTGGGCAAGCACATCGGCAACATCCTCATGAAACTGGACCTCCCGCAGGCGGACGAGACACACCGCCGGGTCCTCGCGGTTCTCGCCTACCTCCGGGCCTGATGCCGTATATGGCTGCGCCATAGCCCCCGAGGCCAGGCTGTGCCCGCCCCGCGCACCCCGCGCAGGGCGCCCACACAGCCCCCGGAGGCTCCCGATGCGCAGCCGTCTCGCCACGCCCCTCGCCGCCGCAGCCCTCGCCGTGCCGCTCGCCCTCGCCGTAGCGGCCGCCCCCGCCCAGGCCGCCCCCGCCGACAAGCCGCAGCTGCTGAGCAGTTGGACCCAGACCAGCGCGAGCAGCTACGACTCCTGGGCGACGGCGCGCAACAACCAGGCCTCCTACAGCGCGTACGGCTTCGACTGGTCGACCGACTACTGCACCACGTCCCCCGACAACCCCTTCGGCTTCCCTTTCCAGATGTCATGCGCACGTCATGACTTCGGCTACCGCAACTACAAGGCCGCGGGCTCCTTCGACGCCAACAAGTCCCGCCTGGACAACGCCTTCTACGCGGACCTCAAGCGGGTGTGCACCGCCTACTCGGGCGTCAAGCGCACCTCCTGCGACGCCTCGGCATGGACCTACTACCAGGCGGTCGACAAGCTGGGCTAGGCCGCGGGGTCATCACTAACCGGACAGGACGAAAGGCCCGTCACCGAACAGGGCGGGACGGGCCTTCGTCGAGGTAAAGGCAGCTTTCGCTGCTGGGTAAATACGTGCTGGGTGAATACGTGCCGGGTCAATACGCGCTGGGTCAATACGCGCTGGGCTTACCGGGGTTACTCCGACGGCAGCGGCAGGACGCTGTCCCAGCTCGGGTCTTCCTGCACGGTGTCCCAGCTCGGGTCCTGGGGAGCGGAGTCCCAGCTGGGGTCTTCCTGCACGGTGTCCCAGCTCGGGTCCTGGGGAGCGGAGTCCCAGCTGGGGTCTTCCTGGACGCTGTCCCAGCTCGGGTCCTGCGGAGCGGAGTCCCAACTCGGGTCCCCCTGGACAGCGTCCCAGCTGGGGTCCTGCGGCGCCGCCACTACCACCCCCGCAGCCGGGGACGCCCCCGCCGCGTGAGCGACGGCCCCCGCGGCCGGCGCACCGAACACGACGGCGACGGTGGCGACGACGACAAAACCCCTGCGCACAACGCTGACCTTCATGAAGACCCCCTGGATAGCTTTTCCGAAAGACCGGAAAAGAAAGACAATGAGCGGGCAGGCATATTCCATCGGAATTACCGTGAACGCCCTCCGCCTTTCCGGTGGGCGCCCCCCGATGAATTAGATTCTTGTCCGTCGCCCACCCCTGCCACCAGGGCAATCGCATGTCAGGGTGCTGCGCTGGCAGTAGCTTGACAGCGGATCACCGCGTTCCGATTCAGCGGCCGGAAGTATTCCGTTTTTCCCTGTGTAGAAGAAGTAAAGGTGAAGGGCCTAAAGCTGGTTCCGACGCGCACACAAGAACCCGGCAGAGGAGTACGCACAGCCGGCCCGGCAACGGGCCCACCGCCACCCCGCCCCACGCAGAGGCCGGAACTTGCCACGCACACCGCCGGCTGCACCTGAGCACAAGCGCTCACACACCGACGGGACCGCCACCGCCGCGAAAGGCACGGCGACCACCGCCTACCCCGACCGCTAGGCGCGCAGCGCTCGGAGCCCCACAGGCACGCAGGTAACCCAACCCACGTACACAGGAGCCGAAATGTCCACCACCCAGCCCCCACGCCCCCTGTTCACCGTAAAGCGCGGCACCCCAGACGCCACCGAACTGGCCGCCCTCACCGCAGTCCTCCTCACCCGCGCCAGACACCCCCACCCACCCACCACCCCCACCCCCCGCCCAACCTGGCCCGCCCCGTCCTACCGAGTCCCCGGCGACTGGCGCCACTGACTACCCCCCGAGCGGCCCGGCAGCACCGACACCCGGTACACGCAGACCAAGCACCTGCGCGCTGCGGGCCCCAGAGCATGAGCGAACACCCCGCCCTGCCTCGGTCTCGCCCGCCGCCGATCCGACGTGCTCTTCGCGATGCTCCACGACGGCGAGCACCTTGCCCTTCCCAACCCGCTCGTGCTCGGCTGGCTCCATGGCGGCAGAAGAATCCGAGCACATGCAGCTCATCCACCGCTGGCTGGCCGGCGAGGTGGTCAACAACCACGTCGGCATCAAGGTCGTCGGAGGCCCGTCCAACGGCCGAACAAAGATCGTGCAACTCGGCCCGGACGGGTCACCTCCCGCCCAATTCCGCACCTCCGGCGGCCGGGCAGAACCCGACCACCACCTCTACGAGGCAGTCCGCTCCACCGACACCCCAGCAGGCTGGGTCTACTCACACCTCGGCATCGCCGCCACACCCACAGGCTTGCCCGAAGAGACAGGGGCCCCAGATCCTGCTCCACCTCTCCGGCGCGCTTTGCCGTCCACGCAGCCTGCCCCCCAACGGTTGGAGGGAGCCCCGTGTCGCCGATTGCGGAAGTCCGTCACGCCGAGTCAGACGTCTGATCGGCATTCGCCGGGGTCGCGACGAGAGACTGCAGCGCGCGGACAAAACACCCGGCGTCCGTGCTGGAGAGAGGGGCGAGGAATCGGCGTTCGATCTCCTGGCGGGCGAGTTCGGCGTCGCGAAGGCGCTCCCGTCCGGACGACGTCAGCCGCACGATGTTCTTGCGCCGGTCCTGGGGACTGCGCCGCCTCTCGACGAGTTCCTTGCCCTCCAGGGCGTCGATGAGGGCCACCATCGTGGTGCGGTCGACACCCAGCTTCCCCGCCGCTTCCAGCTGGGACAGCTCGTCATGCGCGTCGAGGACGGCGAGAACCGCCAGTTCACGGCCGTCGATCCCGTGCGGCGCCAATGCCCGCGCGGACTCCTCGGTCAGCCGCAGGTACGCGTGCTTGAGCAGGTAGCCGAGGCGGGAGGCGAGAACCTCGGGCGGGACGTCGCGAGTCATGGCCGCAGCGTATCCAGAGACTGATAGTCAGTAACACTGATGATCATCTACAGTGATGGTTGCGTCGCCGTCAACGGCGGCATGCCGACTCGAAGGGCGCGTGGCAAGGATGTCCGACCAGCACCCCCTCCCCGTGACATTCGGAATCAAGACCACCCCGATGCGCGTCCCCTACCAGGACATTCTCCGCGTGTGGCAGGAGGCCGACGAGCTGCCCGACATCGCGGACGCCTGGCTGTGGGACCACCTCATGCCGATCGTCGGCCCGAAGGACGGGCAGATCCTCGAAGGATGGTCGCTGCTGAGCGCCCTGGCAGCCAGGACCCAGCGGCTGCGCCTGGGCCTGCTCGTGACGAGCAACCGGATCAGGCCGCCCGCTGTCCTCGGCAAAATCGCCACCACAGTCGACGTGATCTCCGGAGGCCGCCTGATCATGGGCCTCGGCGTGGGCGGCACCCTGCAGCCACCCGGCGCGGGCGGCATCGCCGGCGCGAACCCGGCCGTCGCGGAATACGCGGCCTACGGCCTCCCACTCGTCCCGCCCGCCGAAGGCATCGCCCGCCTGGAGGAAACCATCACCATCCTCCGCGGCATGTGGACGCGGGACGTCTTCGACTTCCACGGGCGCTACAACACCCTGACCGGCAACCACAACGAGCCGAAACCCGTGCAGCAGCCAGGACCACCCCTGCTGATCGGCGGCTGGGGAAACAGGACGCTCCGCCTGGTCGCCGAGCAGGCCGACATCTGGAACATCCCCGGACCGCCGCACAACACCCTGGACTACATCACCGAGCGCAGCGCCGTTCTCGACGACCACTGCGCCGCCATCGGCCGTGATCCGCGCACGATCACGCGCTCCGTGCAGTACATCGTCTCCTACGACGACCCGGCCACCGACCGCAAGGCCATCACGGACCTCATCGCCGCAGGCATGACGCACATCGTGCTGAGCCTGCGGAGCCCCTATCCCCCACAAGCCGCCCGATGGCTCACCAACGAGATCATCACACCCGTGCGCGGCACAACCGAAGAACCCTGATGACAGAACCGCCCACCACCGGCAAGACGCTCCCCCTGCCGTGGGCTGGCGTGCCTCTCACCTGTGCTGATGGTCCGCAGGCGTTTCCGGCGTGTCCGCCGCTGTGGGTGGGCGTCATCACGCAGTCAGACACTCACGTGGGGCCCGGTCTGCCGACCTGGCTCGGCATCCGCCGTCCGGCTGCCGCCCTGAGGACCCGGCCAAGAACGCGTCGGCCATGCTTCTGTTCCAGACCGCTCTCGTCGATCCCCTTCTGCAGCACGGCCTGACTCACCTCGCAAGCGTCTCGCAGATCCGCTCCCTCAGCGTCAGCGGTAGGGCACCAGTCAAGTGCCGGCCCGTTCGCACGAACACGCTCAACCAGCCGCAACCGAGCTGCGTACACGCTGAGTTGCAGTGCGACCAACCCCCGCGGGAGCTCGATGTCGACCATGAGCGAAGGGCAGGTACCGGACGCTCGGCTCGGGAAGCTGCGAGCATCTGCGGCTGCTTCGGGTTCCGGCCTGGGCGAACGGACGAGGTGCGACCACTCGGAGCCAGCTCGTCCCCTGGCCGCGATGAGCCAAGCCAGTACCTGCTCGGTCAACGGGCCCGTCGTCGGGGCCTTCGTCGTTCCAGTACGTGCGCCAGCCTCTCGCCGTCTGGCGCACAGGAGACACCAGGACCCGCAAGTCCCGGCGCGCTGCGTAATTGCCCTCTTACTTCAGCAACGCCAGAGGGCCCTCACTGATTCAGTGAGGGCCCTCTGAACTGCTATCCAGCTGTCGGGGTGGCGGGATTTGAACCCACGACCTCTTCGTCCCGAACGAAGCGCGCTGCCAAGCTGCGCTACACCCCGATCGTCGCTGCTTGTCGCGGCGACGTCGTTTACTTTAGCCCACCGGTGGCTGGAGACGAAATCCGGTTTTGGCGCGGTGGCGGATGGGGTTCGGGCGGGCGTGGTCGAGGGCGACCAGGAGGATCGCGAGGGCGTAGATGGACAGGCCGAGGAGGAGGGCGTTGCCCAGGACGCTCTTGTAGCCGTGGAGGTCGACGTCCAGGAAGGGGTAGAGGTAGCGGCCCGGCGTGCCCGGCAGGATCAGTTCGCCTCGGGTGAAGGTGAACAGCAGGTAGGCCAGGGGATAGAGGAGCCAGCTCGCCGCCTGCCGCAGGTGCAGGCGGCCCGGTGCCGTCAGGAACAGCCAGTCCGCCGCTGCCGCCGCCGGGATCGCCGTGTGCAGCAGGTGCGTGGTCACCGCGTGCCAGCCCGTCGGGTTCGCCGCCGCGCCCGTCAGGGCGAACGGGCTCGACGCGTTCGTCAGGAGCAGGTGGTACACCAGTCCCGTGATCGTGGCGTAGAGCAGTGTCGCGCCCGTCAGAGCCGAGGGCAGGGGGCGACGGGCCTTCCACGCCCGGCGGGCCGACAGCAGGAACACCGCGGCCACGAGGACCGCGCTCTGCACCGAGAAGTAGCTCAGGGCGCGGATCGGGCTGCTCAGCAGTATTTCCAACGTCACGGTCGCCACGGCGACCAGTGCCACCAGTACGCGGAAGACGGCGGCCACGGGGTGACGTACGGGAGTCACCACCGCCGTCGCGGGGACGGGGGAGGGCAGGAAGGCGGGCACGCCCGGGATGGCGGGGAGGTCCGGGATGTCCCTGGGTATCGGCGCGGTCATGCCCTCACGCTAGACAGGGAGGGCAAAAGGGGCGATACGGGCGGTCCGTGCGGGTTAATCCAGCCGCCCGCCACAGCGCTCAGCTCAGCTCCCGTGGCCGGCCGACTCCGCCCGTCCAGCCAACCCGACCCGATCCACTCCCGCCCCTACCCCCGCTCCACCCCCACCCCTACCCCCGCCCTTACCCCCGCGCCACCAACGTCAGCAACGACACCTCCGGCGGGCAAGCGAACCGCACCGGTGTGTACCGGTTCGCCCCGCACCCCGCCGACACGTGCAGATACGACGTCCTGCCCTCCGCCGTGTGCCGGGACAGGCCCTTGACCCGGTCGGTGTCCAGGTCGCAGTTGGTCACGAACGCGCCGTAGAAGGGGAGGCAGACCTGGCCGCCGTGGGTGTGGCCGGCCAGGATCAGCGGGTAGTCGTCGGCGGCGAAGGCGTCCAGGACGCGGAGGTACGGGGCGTGGACCACGCCCATCGAGAAGTCCGCCGCGGCCGACGGACCGCCCGCCACCTCCGCGTACCGGTCCCGCTTGATGTGCGGGTCGTCCAGGCCCGTCAGCTCCACCGACACGCCCTCGATCTTCAGCATGCCCCGCGTGTTCGTGAGGTTCTGCCAGCCCGCCGCGTCGAAGCCGTCCCGCAGGTCCTCCCACGGGTTGTGGACGACCCTCACGGCGGGCGGGTTGCCGTTCAGGCCGTGGCGGCCCTGGGCCTTCTCGTACAGATAGCGGACGGGGTTGCGGAACATGGGCCCGTAGTAGTCGTTCGAGCCGAAGACGTACGCCCCCGGGAACTCCATCAGCGGGCCCAGCGAGTCCAGCACCTCCGGCACGGCCTCCGGGTCCGACAGGTTGTCGCCCGTGTTGATCACGAAGTCGGGGCGCAGGCCCGCCAGCGAGCGCAGCCAGCGCTGCTTCTTGCGCTGGCCGCCGACCATGTGGATGTCGGAGACCTGAAGCACCCGCAACGGGCGCATACCGGCAGGCAGGACGGGGACCGTCACCCGTCGCAGGCGGAAGGAGCGGGCTTCGAAACCCGCGGAGTAGGCCAGTCCGGCGGCGCCAACCGCCGCGATTCCCAGGGGGACTCCGTATCGCGCGCGCATGCCTCCATCGTGTCAGATCGCGACGGCATCCTTGACCGGCCGCCGCCCGCACGGTAAATGGGCGCGCGCCCGTCCTCCGGCACCTGCGACAATCACACCCATGACCACGCTCAAGTCGAAGCTGCAGGAAGACCTCAACGCCGCGATCAAGGGGCGCGACGAGCTGCGCTCCTCGACGCTCCGGATGACGCTCGCCGCGATCACCAACGAGGAGGTCGCGGGCAAGGAGAAGCGCGAGCTCTCCGACGACGAGGTCCTGAAGGTGATCACCAAGGAGGCGAAGAAGCGCCGCGAGGCCGCGGACGCCTTCGCCAAGGGTGGTCGGGCCGAGTCCGCCGAGCGGGAGAAGGCGGAGGGCGGGGTGCTCGCCGAGTACCTGCCCAAGCAGCTCAGCGACGACGAGCTGAACGCCATCGTGGCCCAGGCCGTCGAGGAGGCGAAGGCCGCCGGCGCCGAGGGGCCGCGGGCCATGGGCGCCGTCATGAAGATCGTGAACCCGAAGGTCGCGGGCCTCGCTGAGGGCGGCCGGGTCGCCGCGGCCGTGAAGAAGCTCCTGGCCGGCTGACGGCCACCGGCAACGCCGGCCACAACAAGACGAACGGCCCCTTGACCGTCGTAGGAGATCAGTCCTTACGACGGTCAAGGGGCCGTCTCATGTCGTGCGGGCGTCAGCGGCGGCCCGTGCGGGCGTCAGCCCCGCCCACCCCCGTTCCCGTTCCCCCCGTTGTTCTGCCCCTGGAGGAAGCCCTCCGGGATCGAGAAGCTCGGGTTCGGGAAGGTGGTGTTGCCGTCGTCACCGCCGTCATTGCCGCCGTTGTCGTTCCCGCCGTTGTCGTTCCCGCGGTTGTCGCCGTTGTCCCCGTCGTCGTCGCCCTTGCCGGGGTCTTCCTTCTTCGGCATGTCCGGGATGTTGACGAGGTTGAAGCTCGGGGCGTCCTTGCCCTGCAGCGCGCCCTCCATCATGTCGCGCCAGATCGGGCCGGGGACCTTGCCACCGAACACCTTCTCGTTCCAGACGCCGCCGATCGTGATGTTCTGCATCTTGCGCTTGTGGGCGGGGTCGCCCACCCAGACCGCACCGGCCATGTTCGGCGTGTAGCCCACGAACCAGGCCGCGTAGCGCTCGTCGGTCGTACCCGTCTTGCCCGCGCTCGGACGGCCGGCGCCGAGGCCCGCCTCCGAACCCGTGCCGTCCTCGACCACGCCCTTGAGGAGCGTGTTGATGGTGTCCGCGGTGTTCTCCGACATCGCCCGCGAGCAGGTCGACTTCGGGACCTGGAGGGACTTCGACTTCTCACCGACCCGCTGGGTGATCGACTCGATGGCGACCGGGGTGCAGTACATCCCGCGCGAGGCGAAGGTCGCGTACGCGTTCGCCATGGTCAGCGGGGAGACCTCCTGGGTGCCCAGGGCGATCGACGGCCGCTGCTGGATCTTGCCGCCGTCGGCGCGCTCGATACCCATCTTCGCGGCCATCTCCGTCACCGGGCAGATGCCGATGTCGCTGATCAACGACACGTAGTAGGTGTTGACCGACTTGGCGGTCGCCGTCTTCATGTCGTACGGGCCGACCTCGGAGGTGTTCTCGTTGGTGACCGGGACGCCCTTCTCGTTCCAGACGCTGCCGTTGCACGCCTGAACCGGGGCCGGATAGTCCATCTTGTACGGCGAGGGGTAGATCTGCGTCGCCGGCTTGCCGCCCTCTATGGCGGCCGCGGCCACGATCGGCTTGAACGTCGAACCGGGCTGGTAGCCCGCCCCGCCGCCCATGTCCTGGTTGACCGAGAGGTTGAGCGTCGTCTCGTTCTTCTTGTTGTTGATGCCGTACGGCCGCGACTGGCCCATCGCGAGGATCTTGCCGGTGCCGGGCTGGACGATGGTCGCGGCGGTGGCCACCTGGTCCTTCTGGTAGACGTGCTCCTTGATGGACCGCTGGACCGACTTCTGGGCCTGCGGGTCCATCGTGGTGCGGATCGTCAGACCGCCCTGGTTCCAGACCTTGGCCCGGGCCTCCTTGGTCTTGCCGAAGACCGGGTCGGTCAGGAAGACCTCACGGACGTAGTCGCAGAAGAAGCCGGCGCCCTTGACCGCGGTGATGCAGCCGTTCTTCGGCTTGCTGACCTTGAGGCCCAGCGGCTGCTCCTTGGCCTTGTCGGCCTCCGCCTGGGAGACGTCGCCGACCTCGGCCATGCGCTGGAGCACGGTGTTGCGCCGCTTGGTCGCCTCGGCCTCGTCGTTGACGGGGTCGTAGCGGCTCGGGGACTGGACGATGCCCGCGAGCAGGGCCGACTGCTCGAGGTTGAGGTCCTTGGCGTGCTTGGAGAAGTAGCGCTGCGAGGCCGCCTCGACGCCGTACGCCTGCTGACCGAAGAACGTGATGTTCAGGTAGTTCTCGAGGATCTTCTTCTTGCCGAGTTCCTCTTCGAGCTGGATCGCGTACTTCAGCTCGCGGATCTTGCGGCCGATGGTCTGCTGGGTGGCCTGGGCGACCTTCGTCGGGTCGTCACCGGCCTCCTCGATCGCGACGTTCTTCACCAGCTGCTGGGTGAGCGTGGAGGCGCCCTGGGCGACCCCGCCGCTCTGGGCGTTCTTGTTGAGCGCGCGCAGCACGCCCTTCAGGTCGACCGCGCCGTGCTGGTAGAAGCGCGAGTCCTCGATCGCCACGATCGCCTTCTGCATGTACGGCGAGATGTCCTTGAGGTCCACCACCGTGCGGTCACGTGAGTAGACCGTGGCGATGGTGCCGCCCTCGGCGTCGAGGATCGTGGTGCGCTGGCTCAGCGGCGGGGTCTTCAGGTTGGCGGGGAGCTCGTCGAAGCTCTCCACCGACCCCTTGGCCGCGAGCCCCAGCGCACCGGCCGCCGGCAGCGCGATGCCGGCCATCACCGCCCCCGCGAGGACACTGACACCGAGGAACTTGGCGGCCTGCTGCGTGGGCGACAGACCGCCGCCCGAGCGCTTCTTCGACATAGGGGGCAGCCTAATCCGTCCTCATGAGCGTTCAGAGAGAGCCCATGTCACGGCATGGCGACGGAAGCGGGCACGACCGCGTCGGAGCGGGCATGGCGACGGCAGCGCCCTACCTTCCCATTCGCCGGACACGCGCACAGGCATTGGCCTAAGCTGCTCTCAACTGTCACAGCAGTAGGGCCACGTATCAATACGTCCGGCGACCCCGAATCGTTCCGGTCGTTTCTCAACTTTTTTGGTGAGGACGTGTCCGAATCCGCCTCGTGTGTCATCAGGTGCCCGTTGTGACGCAAGACAAGTGTCCTGGTTTGCCGGGATAGTCATGTATGTCGCGGGCTCACTCCCCCGGGTGATCTGCCGCTTACGCATAGTCCGTTCGGGCCATTCAAGATTGGGCCCGAAGGGGGTGTTGCGCTGTGCCTGCCTTCCGTAACGTCCTCAACTGGCGGCGGTGAATATGCCGCTGCCGCCGTGGGGGAGCCTCGATTCGGGAGAGGACGGCGCCGGTATGGGCTGGGTAGTCGACTGGAGTGCGCAGGCGGCCTGCCGCACTACCGATCCGGACGAACTGTTCGTCCAAGGAGCAGCGCAGAACAGGGCGAAGGCAGTGTGCACCGGATGTCCGGTACGCACGGAGTGCCTCGCCGACGCGCTGGACAACCGCGTCGAGTTCGGCGTGTGGGGAGGCATGACAGAGCGCGAGCGCCGCGCCCTGCTGCGCCGGCGGCCGACGGTCACGTCGTGGCGCAGGCTGCTGGAGACGGCGCGCGTCGAGTACGAGCGGGGGGTCGGCATCCTGCCCCTCGAGGACGACGAGATCTACGAGAACTACGCGGCGGTGAGCTGAGGGCGCAGCCCTCGGTCCCCCGGGTCGGCGTCGGCTGGGTCGGCGTCGGTGCGAGGGTTCCCGTCCGCGTGCGAGGGTCCCCGTCCACGGTGCGCCGTCTACGGTGCGAGCGCGCCGTCCACGGTGCCTGGTTCGGGCAGCTCCGGCCGCCCGGCCGCGAGCCGGTTTCCGATGTCCCGCAGCCCCGCGAGGTCATGCACGTCGCCGGGCAGCGCGGCCACTTCGGCCACCGCCACTTCGGGGTGGAGCGCGGTGAAGCGGTCACGCGTGCGCTGTTCGCGGGAGAGCAGTTGCATACGGTCGGCGTGCAGCCTCAACAGGCCTGCGGTGAGCCGGTCGGCGGTGCGCTCCGGGTCGACGGGGGAGTCCGACTCGGGAGCGGGTGATTCTGAACTGCCGTACGTGTCGGGAGAGTTACGAAGTCCAGCTTTCCCGCCCTCCTGATCGACAATGCGGGGCTCTTCAAGATTTTCCGCGGCGGCGAGCGCCCGCTCGGCCGAGAGCCGGTCGGCGCCGCTGCCGTGGACTCGGTTGAGCACCAGACCGGCCAGCGGCATGTCCTCCGCGGCCAGCCGCTCCACGAAGTACGCGGCCTCGCGCAGCGCGTCCCGCTCCGGGGCCGCCACCACCAGGAACGCCGTCCCCGGCGCCTGGAGCAGCTTGTACGTCGCGTCCGCGCGTGTGCGGAAGCCGCCGAAGGTGGTGTCCATGGCGGCCACGAACGTCTGCACGTCCTTGAGGAGTTGGCCGCCCAGCAGCTTGCCGAGGGTGCCGGTCATCATCGACATCCCCACGTTCAGGAACTTCATCCCCGCGCGGCCGCCGAGCTTGGCCGGGGCGGTCAGCAGCCGGATCAGCCGGCCGTCGAGGAAGGAGCCGAGCCGCTTCGGCGCGTCCAGGAAGTCGAGGGCGGAACGCGAGGGGGGCGTGTCGACGACGATCAGGTCCCACTCGTCCCGGGACCGCAACTGCCCCAGCTTCTCCATCGCCATGTACTCCTGCGTGCCCGCGAAGCCCGCCGAGAGCGACTGGTAGAAGGGGTTGCTCAGGATGGCGGCCGCCCGGTCGGCGTCCGCGTGCGCCTCGACGATCTCGTCGAAGGTGCGCTTCATGTCCAGCATCATCGCGTGGAGTTCGCCGTCGCCGTCCACGTCCTTCACGCGGCGCGGAGTGTTGTCCAGCGAGTCGATGCCCATGGACTGGGCCAGACGCCGGGCCGGGTCGATGGTGAGCACGACGACCTTGCGGCCCCGCTCGGCGGCGCGCAGCCCGAGGGCCGCGGCGGTCGTGGTCTTGCCGACACCGCCGGAACCGCAGCAGACCACGATGCGGGTCTTCGGGTCGTCGATCAGCGGGTCCAGGTCGAGGACGGGGGCGGGGGAGAGACGGTGGTGCCGGTCGTGCGCGTGGGCGTCCGGGCTCATGACATCCCCTGCTTCCGCAGCTCGGTGGCCAGTTCGTACAGTCCCGCCAGGTCCATGCCCTCGCTCAGCAGGGGCAGTTCGTGCAGGGGCAGACCGAGATCGCCCAGGACCGAGCGCTGTTCGTGTTCCAGCTCGTACCGCACGGCGTACTCCTCGGCCTGCTGGACCAGCGGGTCGACCAGCTTGTCGGCGTTGCCCCCGCGACGGGCGCCGCCGAGTCCGGCCGAGGACAGCGCCTTCGCCACGGCCGAACGCCGGGTGGTCCGTACGAGTTCCAGGTCGTCGCCGTCCAACACCTCCGGGCGCACCATGTTCACGATGATCCGGCCGACGGGGAGGCGGGCGGCCCTCAGTTCGGCGATGCCGTCCGCGGTCTCCTGGACCGGCATCTCCTCCAGGAGGGTCACCAGGTGCACGGCCGTCTCCTTGGACTTCAGCACCCGCATCACGGCCTGCGCCTGATTGTGTATCGGGCCGATCTTGGCGAGCCCCGCGACCTCGTCGTTGACGTTCAGGAAGCGGGTGATACGGCCGGTGGGGGGCGCGTCCATCACGACGTAGTCGTAGGCGAAGCGGCCGGACCTGTCCTTGCGGCGGACCGCCTCGCACGCCTTGCCGGTCAGCAGGACGTCCCTGAGGCCGGGGGCGATGGTGGTGGCGAAGTCGATCGCGCCGAGCTTCTTGAGGGCTCTGCCGGCGCCGCCCAGCTTGTAGAACATCTGGAGGTAGTCCAGAAGGGCCAGTTCGGGGTCTATGGCCAGTGCGTACACCTCCCCGCCTCCCGGAGCGACGGCGATCTTCCGCTCCTCGTAGGGCAGCGCCTCCGTTTCGAAGAGCTGCGCGATTCCCTGGCGACCCTCGACCTCGACGAGAAGCGTCCGCTTCCCCTCGGTGGCGAGGGCCAGCGCGAGGGCTGCGGCGACCGTGGTCTTTCCGGTCCCGCCCTTGCCGCTGACGACCTGGAGCCTGCTCACGTATTCGAGCGTAACCAGTCGGCGGCGAACCTAAGCAGGAGGCTGTGGACAACGCGGGGGTGGGCTGTGGAGGAGCGGGGCTGAGGGGCGGGTCGGAGCAGCGGCTAGAGTCGGCCGCATGACCAAGTGGGAATACGCAACTGTGCCGCTGCTCGTCCATGCCACGAAGCAGATTCTGGACACCTGGGGTGAGGACGGCTGGGAGCTCGTCCAGGTCGTGCCCGGGCCGAACAACCCCGAGCAGCTGGTGGCGTACCTGAAGCGGGAGAAGGCGTGAGCGGGGTCGTCGAGGCGCGGCTCGCGGAGCTGGGGCTGACGCTGCCGGCGGTCGTGCCGCCGCTGGCCGCGTATCAGCCCGCTGTGCGGTCCGGGGTGTACGTGTACACCTCCGGTCAGCTGCCGATGGTCGACGGGAAGCTTCCGGTCACCGGGAAGGTGGGGGCGGAGGTCACGGCCGAGGAGGCGAAGGCGCTGGCGCGGACGTGTGCGCTGAACGCGTTGGCGGCGGTGAAGTCGGTTGCCGGTGATCTGGATCTCGTCGCGCGTGTCGTGAAGGTCGTGGGGTTCGTGGCGTCGGCGTCGGACTTCACGGGGCAGCCGGGTGTCATCAACGGCGCGAGCGAGTTGCTGGGGGAGGTTCTCGGCGACAAGGGTGTGCATGCGCGGAGTGCGGTGGGGGTCGCGGTGCTGCCGCTGGACGCGCCGGTGGAGGTCGAGGTTCAGGTGGAGCTGGTCGGTCCGTAGTTTGTCTGCGGGTTCGGTGGGGGCGGGCGTTTTTGCGCAGTTCCCCGCGCCCCTGAGGGGCCTGCGGCGGCCCGTTGCGGTGTGGTGGGGGCGTGCGTAGCGCGTGCTGGTTCGTCTCGGGTCGGGGCCGGGGTGGGGGGTATCCGTCCTCGGTCCGGCGGCTCGGCCACCTACAAGGGGCCCTGTAACGGACGCCGGCCGCTGCGGGCGGACACCCCCCACCCCGTCCCCTTCACGCCGTCGGCGGCTTCAGGAGCGTCCACCGTCCCCACCGAGGGGCGCGGGGAACTGCGCGACCAGCCACGACGGACCCGCACCCGCCCGACAACCGAACCCGGCACCCCCGTAAGCGCCCGGCCCAAGCCCAGCGCAGCGGGGGCGCGGGGAACTGCGCGACCAGCCACGACGGACCCGCACCCGCCCCACAACCGGCCCCGGCACCCCCTCGAACATCCGCCCGGTAAGAGTTAGCCTCCGGCCATGGCAAACGGGCAGTGGTACCCAGCGGACTGGCCGGAGCGTATCCGTGCGCTCACGGACGGCGACCTCGTGCCGGTCGTGCCGAGACGCGCCGCGACCGTGATGCTGCTGAAGGACACGGCGACCGGGACCGTCGTGCACATGTTGCGCCGGCGGGCCTCGATGGCCTTCGCGGGGGGCGCGTACGCGTATCCCGGCGGTGGCGTCGACCCCCGGGACGACGAGCACCAGATCCACTGGGCGGGCCCCACGCGCGCGTGGTGGGCCGAGAGGCTCGGCGTGGACGAGACGGCGGCTCAGGCGATCGTGTGCGCGGCCGTGCGGGAGACGTACGAGGAGGCCGGGGTGCTGCTGGCCGGTCCGACGGCCGAGTCGGTGGTCGGGGACACCACGGGCGCGGAGTGGGAGGCCGACCGGGCCGCCCTCGTCGCCCGGGAGCTGTCCTTCGCCGAGTTCCTGGAGCGGCGGGGACTGGTGCTGAGGTCGGATCTGCTCGGGGGCTGGACCCGCTGGATCACCCCCGAGTTCGAGTCCCGCCGCTACGACACCTGGTTCTTCGTGGCCGCACTCCCCGAGGGCCAGCGCACGCGCAACGCCTCCACGGAGGCCGACCGCACGGTCTGGATCCGGCCCCAGGACGCGGCGGAGGGCTACGACAAGGGCGAGCTGCTGATGATGCCGCCCACCATCGCCACACTGCGGCAGATCGCCGCGTACGGCACCGCCGCCGACGCGCTCGCCGCGGCGCCCGAGCGTGACCTGACCCCCGTGCTCGCGCAGGCCCGGCTCGTGGACGGGCAGATCGTGCTCTCCTGGCCGGGGCACGACGAGTTCACCAAGCACATCCCGACCGGGGGAGCCTCCGTATGACCGACGCCGCAGCCCTTCCCGGCCAGCCGCGGGGCGGGGTCCTGTCGGGCCCCGCCACCGCGCGGGCCGTGAACGTCCTCGCGCCCAACGCCTCCGCGATGACCCTGGACGGCACCAACACCTGGATCCTGTCGGAGCCGGACTCGGACCTGGCGGTCGTGGTCGACCCCGGTCCGCTCGACGAGGGACATCTGCGGGCCGTCGTCGACACCGCCGGGGCCGCCGGGAAGCGCGTCGCCCTCACCCTGCTCACCCACGGCCACCCGGACCACGCGGAGGGCGCCGTCCGCTTCGCCGAGCTGACCGGCACCAGGGTGCGGGCCCTGGACCCGGCCCTGCGGCTGGGGGACGAGGGGCTCGGGGCCGGGGACGTGGTGCGCGTCGGCGGGCTGGAGCTCAGGATCGTACCGACGCCCGGGCACACCGCGGACTCGCTGTGCTTCCATCTCCCGGCCGATCAGGCGGTTCTGACCGGTGACACCGTCCTGGGGCGCGGTACGACCGTCGTGGCGCACCCCGACGGCCGCCTGGGCGACTATCTGGACTCCCTGCGCCGCCTGAGGTCCCTGACGGTCGACGACGGCGTCCACACCGTCCTGCCGGGCCACGGGCCGGTCCTGGAGGACGCCCAGGGTGCCGTCGAGTTCTATCTCGCGCACCGCGCCCACCGGCTCGCCCAGGTCGAGACGGCCGTGGAGAACGGACACCGGGCGCCCGGCGCCGTCGTAGAACACGTGTACGCGGATGTGGACCGCTCGCTGTGGCCGGCCGCCGAGCTGTCGGTGCGGGCGCAACTGGAGTACCTGGAGGAGCACGGGCTCATCTAGGGCCTCTCTGACCATTCCCGTCTGCCGCGCGACGCCCGGCACGCGCGCTCGCGGCGTTGCCGGAGCACCCACGTGACTCCTCCCTCACGCTCGAACCGGCTGCGCCGACTCGCGCGGGGGGACCCCCGTCGCGGGCGGCTCCGGCGCCTTGCGATCGCACGCACCGGACGCCGCGCGGCCCGCCCTGCGGGCGCACGACGGGAATGGTCAGACAGGCCCTAGGGCCCGTCGGTCCAAAGGGTCAGGGCCTCGGGGTCTTCGTGCCGTGCACGCGCGTGTACTCGTCGGCCAGCCAGGGGCCCAGATCGTCGACGTACGTCCGCAGTACGGCCGTGTCGGCGGTCGGGGCGTGGCCCAGGACGGCCGCCCGGCGTGCCTGGTCGGCCCGCTCCGGGTAGTACGCGGCGAAGATCTCGGCCATCTCGGCCAGGTCGCTCGTCCAGCCGTTCCAGCGGGGCATGACCAGGGTGAACGCGGTGCGGACCAGGTGGCGGGACATGAAGCGGACCAGGCGGCGCCGGGTGTCGTCGGAGTCCGCCGCCTCGACGCGTTCGCGCCAGCTGGGGAGCAGGAGGGCGAGGTCGCCGTTCGTCTCGCGGGCCAGGAGGGAGTCGGGGCGGTAGCGGGGCAGGTACTCCGCCAGGTCGTCGCCCAGCAGGGGCGTGCAGAGGCAGGCCACGAACCAGCCCAGATCGTGTCGCTCCAGGTCGCTCAGCAGCCGTGTCCGGCTGTACAGCAGCGTCCCTACGCCGTCGATCTGCCCGAACTCCCCGTCGAGCGCCTCCCCGAGCGCCCGTACGTCCTCCCGGTCCGCGTCGGTCGGCTCGTCCCGCAGCGCGAGCAGCAGGTCGAGGTCGCTGCGGCCCACGCGCGCGGTACCGCGCGGGATCGAGCCGTAGAGGTACGCACTGTGCAGCCTCGACCCGAACAGGCCGAGCACCCGGTCCCGCGCGGCCGCGACGACCGGGCGGAAGGGGTGCGGGACCCGTCCCAGGGATCCCTCGCGCTCGATGTAGCCCTGTGCGTCGAGTCCCTTTGAGGCGACAGGGGGAACGGTTTCGGCGGCCATGGGGCCACTGTGCCCGGGGGCGGGCCCGGGGACAGCTCATTTACGGCCCTGGGCGGGCCGTGTGGGGCCGAATGGGCCTCGGGGGCGTTCGGGGGCGGTGGGGTGGTCCGGATGCGCTGTGCGTGGGCTGAGAAGGCGCTGAGGCGGGTGGGAGGTGCTGCGGGAGCGGCCGGTGGCGGCCCATCCACCCGCTGGGGCTCCATCGACGGCCCCGGCGCCCGTCCGCACCCGCAGAGGCTCCTCTTCCGTACCCGCAGAGGCTCCTCTGCGGCCCCGGCACCCGTCCTCGCCAGTCCTCGCGCCCGGTGACACGACAAGGGCCCCGCCGTGCGGCAGGGCCCTTCGATGTCGTACGACGATCCGCGCTCAGCGTGAGCGCTTGGCGAGCCTCTCGACGTCCAGGAGGATCACCGCGCGGGCCTCCAGGCGCAGCCAGCCGCGCTGGGCGAAGTCGGCGAGGGCCTTGTTGACCGTCTCGCGGGAGGCGCCGACCAGCTGGGCCAGCTCCTCCTGCGTGAGGTCGTGGACGACGTGGATGCCCTCCTCGGACTGCACGCCGAAGCGGCGGGAGAGGTCGAGCAGGGCACGGGCCACGCGGCCGGGGACGTCCGAGAAGACCAGGTCGGACATCGCGTCGTTGGTGCGGCGCAGGCGGCGGGCGACGGCGCGCAGCAGGGCGGTGGCCACCTCGGGGCGGGCGTTCAGCCAGGGCTGGAGGTCGCCGTGGCCGAGGCCCAGCAGCTTGACCTCGGTCAGCGCGGTGGCGGTCGCCGTGCGCGGGCCCGGGTCGAACAGGGACAGTTCGCCGATGAGTTCGCCGGGGCCGACCACGGCGAGCATGTTCTCGCGGCCGTCCGGGGAGGTGCGGTGGAGCTTGACCTTGCCCTCGGTGACGACGTAGAGCCGGTCGCCCGGGTCGCCCTCGTGGAACAGGGAGTCGCCTCGCGCGAGGGTCACCTCACTCATGGAGGCGCGCAGTTCCGCGGACTGCTCGTCGTCGAGTGCCGCGAAGAGCGGGTTGCGCCGCAGAACGTCGTCCACGAGTTCTCTCCTTGTCGACCTGCTCAGGGGATCTTGTTCCCCCTTGGTACCAGGGGAACCCGGTGCCCATTTTGCCGGACGGTCCAAACAGTGTGATCTGTCACAAGGATGCCGCACACATGTCCCGGGGTAAGCGGCAGGGGTCCAATTGGGGGCCGGTCCTCGGGGTCCGGGGCGGATGTCAGTGCCGGGCCCTAGGCTGGCCGGGTGTCCAAAACGCCGGTGAGAGCACAGGCCGAGGGGGCTGGGCGGGTGGTTGCACGTCGAGATTCCGCTGTGGGCGAACAGGGCGCCGGGGGCGGAAAGAAAACGGCAAAAGCGGCAGGGAAGGCTCCGGTGGAGAAGAGGGCTTCGGCGAAGAAGGCGGCACCCGCCAAGAAGGCAGCCGCCGTCAAGAAGGCGGCTCCCGTGGCAAAGGCGACCGCCGCTCCCAAGAAGGCGGCGGCCTCGGTGAGGAAGGCGTCGGCCACGAAGACGGTCGTGCCGAAGCCGCCGAGGAACGAGTCGCACACCGCCCTCGTGCGCCGCGCCCGGCGTATCAACCGCGAGCTCGCGGAGGTGTTCCCGTACGCCCACCCCGAGTTGGACTTCGAGAACCCCTTCCAGCTGATCGTGGCCACCGTGCTGTCCGCGCAGACCACCGACCTGAGGGTCAATCAGACGACCCCGGCCCTCTTCGCGAAGTACCCCACCCCCGAGGACCTGGCGGCGGCGAACCCCGAGGAGGTCGAGGAGATCCTGCGGCCGACCGGGTTCTTCCGCGCCAAGACCAAGTCGGTGATAGGGCTTTCGAAGGCCCTCGTGGAGAACCACGCGGGTGAGGTCCCGGGGCGCCTCGAAGACCTCGTCAAGCTGCCGGGCGTGGGCCGCAAGACCGCCTTCGTGGTGCTCGGCAACGCTTTCGGGCGGCCCGGCATCACCGTGGACACGCACTTCCAGCGGCTGGTCAAGCGGTGGCAGTGGACCGCCGAGAGCGATCCCGACAAGATCGAGGCCGCCGTCGCCGCGCTCTTCCCCAAGAGCGACTGGACCGACCTGTCGCACCACGTCATCTGGCACGGCCGCCGCATCTGCCACGCCCGCAAGCCCGCCTGCGGCGCCTGCCCCATCGCCCCCCTCTGCCCGGCCTACGGCGAGGGCGAGACGGACCCGGACAAGGCGGCCAAGCTCCTCAAGTACGAGAAGGGCGGCTTCCCGGGCCAGCGCCTGAACCCCCCGCAGGCCTACCTGGACGCGGGCGGGAAGCCGGCGCCGCCCCTGGGAGCCGGCGGGTGAGGGGACGCGGGACGCGGCTGGGAGGAGAGGCGTGGCCCGGTGGCCGTGAACTCCGGCAGGAACGATCTAGGGCCCCTCGGGCGTTGAGCGGTGCAGGACGACGGGGGTGGCGATGACACGGGCGAGTCATACGGAGGGCGTGACGCTCAGCAAGGAGGGGCTGCCGGTCTGGCTGGACCCGGTGGTGCACGCGGTGGAGACGATCGAGCCGCTCCAGCTGAGCCGCTTCCTGCCACCGAAGAACGGCGCGGGCCGGCAGTCGGCCGTGCTGGTCCTGTTCGGCGAGGGCGAGCGCGGCCCCGAGCTGCTGCTCATGGAGCGGGCGAGTTCCCTCAGGTCGCATGCCGGGCAGCCGTCCTTCCCCGGCGGTGCCCTCGACCCGGAGGACGGCGACCCGCGGGGCGACGGCCCGCTCAGGGCCGCCCTGCGCGAGGCCGAGGAGGAGACCGGTCTCGACCCGCTCGGTGTCCAGCTCTTCGGCGTGCTGCCCAAGCTGTACATCCCGGTCAGCGGCTTCGTGGTGACCCCGGTGCTGGGCTGGTGGCGCGAGCCGAGCCCGGTAGGTGTCGTCGACCCGAACGAGACCGCCCGCGTCTTCACCGTCCCCGTGGCGGATCTCACGGATCCGGACAACCGTGCGACGACCGTCCACCCCAGCGGCCACCGAGGACCGGCATTCCTGGTCGAATCGGCCCTTGTCTGGGGGTTCACCGCCGGAATCATCGACCGGCTGCTGCACTTCGCGGGCTGGGAGCGCCCCTGGGACCGGGAGAAGCAGGTCCCGCTCGACTGGCGCGCATGACAGGGTGAACTCCGTGAACGTGCTGGACATCCTGTTGCTGGTCGCCGCCGTGTGGTTCGCGATCGTCGGCTATCGCCAGGGCTTCGTCGTCGGCATCCTGTCGGTGATCGGGTTCCTGGGCGGTGGTCTCGTCGCCGTCTACACCCTGCCCGTCATCTGGGACGCGGTGACCGACCACGCGGAGGTCGGCACCGTCGCCGCCGTGGTCGGAGTGGTCGTCGTCATCGTCTGCGCCTCCGTCGGCCAGGCCCTGACCACCCACATGGGCAACAAGCTGCGCCGATACATCACCTGGTCCCCGGCCCGCGCTCTGGACGCCACCGGCGGCGCCCTCGTCAACGTCCTCGCGATGCTCCTGGTCGCCTGGCTGATCGGCGCCACCCTCGCGCAGACCACGATGCCGACGGTCGGCAAGGAGGTCCGCGGCTCCAAGGTGCTGCTGGGCGTGCAGGAAGCCCTGCCCTCCGGCGCCGACACCTGGTTCAAGGACTTCACCTCCGTCCTCGCGCAGAACGGCTTCCCGCAGGTCTTCAGCCCGTTCTCCGACGAGCCGATCAAGGAGGTCCAGCCGCCCGACCCGAAGCTCGCCAACAGCGCGGTCGCCACCCGCTCCCAGCGTTCCATCGTCAAGGTCATGGGCACCGCGCAGAGCTGCGGCAAGGTCCTGGAGGGCACCGGCTTCGTCTTCGGCGACCGCCGCGTCATGACCAACGCGCACGTGGTGGGCGGGGTCGACGAACCCACCGTCCAGATAGGCGGCGAGGGCCGGAAGTACGACGCCACCGTCGTCCTCTACGACTGGCAGCGCGACATCGCCGTACTGGACGTACCCGATCTCAAGGCGCCCGCGCTGCAGTTCACGTCCGAGGACGCCGGCAGCGGGGACAACGCGATCGTCGCGGGCTTCCCGGAGAACGGCTCGTACGACGTGCGCGCCGCGCGGGTGCGCGGACGCATCGACGCCCACGGACCGGACATCTACCACCGCGGCACCGTCAGCCGCGATGTCTACTCCCTCTACGCGACCGTCCGCCAGGGCAACTCCGGCGGCCCGCTGCTCACCCCGGAGGGCAAGGTGTACGGCGTGGTCTTCGCGAAGTCGCTCGACGACCCCGACACCGGGTACGCGCTCACCGCGGACGAGATCCAGGAGGACATCGCCAAGGGGCGTACCGCGAACCAGCAGGTGGACAGCGACAGCTGCGCGCTCTGAGGGGTTCGCCGGAAGGGGCGCGTCAGCCTCGGGGGTGACGCAGGCGTACCGAGACCCAGCGGGCCCGGCGGCGCAGGATGCGCGGGATGCCCACCCTCAGGTCCGTGCCGCCCGCGAGTTGCGGGGCACCCCCCTGGTGGTGGGAGCTCAGGGCAGCGCCCGAGCGTCGATTGCGTGCTGCGTCACCGTAGTCGTGCGTCCAGCCCATACCCCGACGTGTGCCCCTGCCCCAAGGTCGATAACCTCCCCCACGCCCCCCAATTGGCCTATGCGCCGGGCAAGTGGCCGTTCGTAGGACAGGTGTTCAGATCCGGACACCGGGCGCGACGCTTCGGTCACCGATCGGGTTCGGGATCCTTCAGCCAATTGATCAGTTCGGTGGAGAAAGCGACCGGATCCTCTTCGTGCGGGAAGTGCCCGAGGCCGTCGAACAGCCGCCAGCGGTACGGCGCTTCGACGTACTCCCCGGAGCCCGCCGCGCTCCTGGTCCGCATCACCGGGTCGAGCGAGCCGTGCAGATGCAGGGTCGGCACGCGCACGGGCCGCTTCATGCGCCGGTTGAACTGGATGCCGTCGGGCCGCGCCATCGACCGCACCATCCAGCGGTACGGCTCGATCGAGCAGTGCGCCGTCGAGGGGATGCAGATCGCCTTGCGGTACGTCTCCACCGCCGCGTCGTCCGGCAGGCGCGGCCCGGACCAGTCCCGGATCAGCTCGGCGACCAGCGCGCCGTCGTCCGCCGTCAGCTGCCGCTCGGGGATCCAGGGCCGCTGGAACCCCCAGATGTAGGAGCCGGCCCGGGTCTGCCGGACGTCGGAGAGCATCGCGGAGCGCCAGCGCCGGGGATGCGGCATCGAGGAGACCGCGAGCCGCCGTACGAGCTTGGGGCGCATCGCGGCCGCCGTCCACGCCAGATAGCCGCCCAGGTCATGTCCGACCAGGGCGGCGTCCGGCTCGCCGAGCGAGCGGATCACACCGGTGACGTCGAGGGCCAGGTTGGCCGGGTCGTAGCCGCGCGGGGTGCGGTCGCTGCCGCCGACCCCGCGCAGGTCCATGGCCACGGCCCGGAAACCGGCGTCGGCGAGCGCCTCCAGCTGGTGCCGCCAGGTCCACCAGAACTGCGGGAACCCGTGCAGGAACATCACGAGCGGTCCGTCGCCCATCTCGGCGATGTGGAAGCGCGCGCCGTTGGCGGCCACGTCCCGGTGCGTCCAGGGACCGTCGGGCCGTACGAGAGAGGCGGGCTGCTGCGCCGGAGAGGCGGCGGGATCCGTCATGACGACGAGCGTGCCACAGCCTCGATGGCCTTCGTGTTTCGGACCCGCTCCTCGAGGACCTTGTTGTCGTTGTCGGGGCGCGGGTGCGGCTTGGCGTTCTGGAGGACGCCCGCCGTCTCCTTCATCGACGCGGCGACCTTCTGCGGGCCCTTGCCCTTCTGCGCCTTCTTCGCGAAGACCACGCCGACCAGCGCGAGGACCAGCGCGACGAGGACGTTGGCGGCGAAGGACAGCAGGAAGCAGACCGCGAGGTTCCAGTCGCTCCAGGTCCGGATGCCGTACGCCAGCGCGAAGTTCAGCATCGGCAGGGAGAACACCAGCACCGCGCCGGCCACGCTGAACATGCCGCCGCTCACGGCGCCACGCTTGACGTCCTGCTTCAGCTGCGCCTTCGCCAGCGCGATCTCGTCGTGCACCAGCGCGGACATCTCGGTCGTCGCCGAGGCGAACAGCTGGCCGATGCTGCGTTCGGCGCCGACCGGGCTGCCGTCGGGTGCGCTCATCGCGGTCTCCCTCTTCATCGGGACTCTTTTGTATGCCGTGTCTTTTGTACCGTCCCGTCAGATCATGCCCGACGGTCGTCGTCCTCGCCTGCCCCGCCCGTCACTTCGGCAAGCCGCTCGGCTCTCTTGAGCTCGGCGATCCGGCGGTGTTCGGCGGCCTTGCGCTCGTGGATGGCCGCCATGCGCAGGTGGTACGCCGGGTCGTCCTCCTCGTAGACGTCCGGGATGCCGTCGTGGTCCTCGTCGCGCTCCTCGGTCTCGTACAGCCGCCGGTACTTGGCGTTGCGCAGCTTCAGCAGCACGGTCGCCAGGGTGGCCGCGGTGAGCGAGCCGACGAGTACGGCGGCCTTGACCTCGTCGGTCATGGTGGCGTCGCCGTCGAAGGCGAGCTCCCCGATGAGCAGCGACACCGTGAACCCGATGCCGGCCAGGGTCGCCACCGCGAACACGTCGGCCCACTCGAGGTCGTCGCTGAGCGAGGCCCGGGTGAAGCGGGCCGTGAGCCAGGTCCCGCCGAAGATGCCGATCGCCTTGCCGAGGACCAGTCCGAGGACCACGCCCAGCGTCTCGGGCCGGGTGAACACATCCCCGAGCGCGCCGCCGGAGACGGAGACGCCCGCGCTGAAGAGGGCGAACAGGGGGACGGCCAGGCCCGCCGAGAGCGGTCGTACGAGATGCTCGATCCGCTCGCCCGGGGAGTGCTCCTCGTCATCGCGCCGCGTGCAGCGCAGCATCAGGCCCATCGCCACGCCCGCGATGGTGGCGTGCACCCCGCTGTTGTACATCAGCGCCCAGATCACCAGCGCGAGCGGGACGTAGACGTACCACCCGCGCACGCCCTTGCGCAACAGCACCCAGAAGACCGCGAGGCCCGCGGCCGCGCCGCCGAGCGCGGCGAAGTCGATGTCGGCGGTGAAGAAGACCGCGATGATCAGGATCGCGAAGAGGTCGTCGACGACGGCGAGGGTGAGCAGGAAGGCGCGCAGCGCGCTCGGCAGCCAGGTGCCGATGACGGCGAGCACGGCGAGCGCGAAGGCGATGTCCGTGGCGGTGGGCACGGCCCAGCCGGACAGGGAGCCGCCGCCGGTGAGGTTGGTGAGCGTGTAGACGAGCGCCGGTACGGCCATCCCGCACAGGGCGGCGACCACGGGCAGCGCGGCCGCCCTGGGGTCCTTGAGGTCACCGGCGACGAGTTCGCGCTTGAGTTCGATGCCGGCGACGAAGAAGAAGATCGCGAGCAGGCCGTCGGCGGCCCAGTGGGCGACGGACAGGTCGAGTCCGAGGGCGGCGGGGCCCAGGTGGTGATGGCTGACGCTCGCGTAGCTGTCGGCCAGCGCGGGGACGTTCGCCCAGATCAGCGCGGTGATCGCGGCGGCGAGCAGCAGGACACCGCCGACCGTCTCGGTGCGCAGCGCGTCCGCGACGAAGGTCCGCTCGGGGAGGGAGAGCCGTCCGAGGACCTTGCGAGTGGGCGCGGCCATGAGGGTGACCTCCGGTCGGTGGGCAGGGCGGGGCTGATCGCCGACCAGACTTCCCGGCACACCTTGAGGATCACGTTGTTTTGTTTAGCTTACCTAAAAGGGGTGCCCGGCGCGTTTCGGTGCCGGGCACCCCCTTCTGGAACGGGTCAGTCCTCGCTGGGCGCGGCCGGCAGCTTGGCCTGGATGAGGTCCATGACCGTGGAGTCCGTCAGCGTGGTGACGTCACCGAGCTGGCGGTTCTCGGCCACGTCCCGCAGCAGCCGGCGCATGATCTTGCCGGAGCGGGTCTTCGGCAGCTCCTGCACCGGCAGGATCCGCTTCGGCTTGGCGATCGGGCCGAGGGTGGCGCCGACGTGGTTGCGCAGCTCGGCGACGAGGCTCTCGTCCTCCGCGTTCGCGGTGCCGCGCAGGATCACGAAGGCGACGATGGCCTGCCCGGTCGTCTCGTCGGCGGCACCGACGACGGCGGCCTCGGCGACCGACGGGTGCGACACCAGCGCCGACTCCACCTCGGTGGTGGAGATGTTGTGGCCGGACACGAGCATGACGTCGTCCACGCGGCCGAGGAGCCAGATGTCGCCGTCGTCGTCCTTCTTCGCGCCGTCGCCGGCGAAGTACTTGCCCTCGAAGCGCGACCAGTACGTGTCCAGGAAGCGCTGGTCGTCACCCCAGATGGTGCGCAGCATCGACGGCCACGGCTCGGTGAGGACCAGGTAGCCGCCCCCGCCGTTCGGGACCTCGTTGGCCTCGTCGTCGACGACGGTCGCGGAGATGCCGGGCAGCGGGGTCTGCGCGGAGCCGGGCTTGGTCGCGGTGACACCGGGCAGCGGGGAGATCATCATGGCGCCGGTCTCGGTCTGCCACCAGGTGTCCACGATCGGCGTCCGGTCGGCGCCGATGTGCTTGCGGTACCAGATCCACGCCTCGGGGTTGATCGGCTCGCCCACCGACCCCAGCACCCGCAGGCTGCTGAGGTCGAACTTCGCGGGGATGTCGTCACCCCACTTCATGAAGGTGCGGATGGCGGTCGGGGCGGTGTAGAGGATCGTGACCCCGTACTTCTGGATGACCTCCCAGAAGCGGCCCTGGTGCGGGGTGTCGGGGGTGCCCTCGTACATGACCTGGGTGGCGCCGTTGGCGAGCGGGCCGTAGACGATGTACGAGTGCCCGGTGACCCAGCCGACGTCGGCGGTGCACCAGTAGACGTCGGTCTCCGGCTTGAGGTCGAAGACGGCGTGGTGGGTGTACGCGGCCTGGGTGAGGTAGCCGCCGGAGGTGTGCAGGATGCCCTTGGGCTTACCCGTGGTGCCGGACGTGTAGAGGATGAACAGCGGCTGCTCGGCGTGGAACGCCTCGGGCGTGTGCTCGGCCGGCTGCCGGTCCACGACCTCGTGCCACCACACGTCCCGGCTGTCGTCCCAGGCGACCTCCTGGCCGGTACGGCGCACCACGAGCACGTGCTCGACGTTGCCGGCCTTGGCGACCGCCTCGTCGACGGCGGGCTTGAGCGCGGACGGCTTGCCACGGCGGTAGCCGCCGTCGCTGGTGATGACCACGCGCGCGTCGGCGTCCTGGATCCGGGTCGCGAGCGCGTCCGCGGAGAAGCCGCCGAAGACCACGGAGTGCGCGGCGCCGATCCGGGCGCACGCGAGCATCGCGACCGCGGTCTCCGGGATCATCGGCATGTAGACGGCGACCCGGTCGCCCTTCTGGACCCCCAGCTCCAGCAGCGCGTTCGCCGCCTTGGAGACCTCGTCCTTGAGCTCGGCGTAGGTGATCGCGCGGCTGTCGCCGGGCTCGCCCTCGAAGTGGATGGCGACCCGGTCGCCGTGGCCCGCCTCGACATGCCGGTCGACGCAGTTGTACGCCACATTGAGCTCGCCGTCCTGGAACCACTTCGCGAACGGCGGGTTCGACCAGTCCAGCGTCTCGGTCGGCTCCTTGGCCCAGCTCAGTCGGCGTGCTTGCTCGGCCCAGAAACCGAGCCGGTCAGCCTTGGCCTGCTCATACGCCTCCGCTGTGACGTTGGCGTGTGCGGCCAGGTCGGCGGGGGGTGCGAACCTGCGCTCTTCCTTGAGCAGGTTGGCCAGGCTTTCGTTGCTCACGGCATCTGCCTTTCCCAGGGTGTCCGTTGTGTCCCAGGCCACAGCTCATCAGACCGGGGGTGCGATGACAAGGGCCGACCTGCAATTGGTTTAGACCTGTGGACCCATCGAGTCCGGCGGCCGGCCCATCCGTACCCACGGACGCCGACCAGGCAGAGTTCAGCACGTGTAACGCCTTTCACACCCCGGGCCAAGTACGGGTGAAGCGCCATCGACGCAGTACGTGAAGGGAGCCCGGGTGGATGGGATACAGGGGTTACGGGGTGGGCCGCGGGCGGCGGCCCGCGACCCCCAGCTCTTCGAGGAGTTCTACCGGCGCCATGTGGACGCGATGACGTCCTTCGTGGCCCGGCGGGTCGCGGACCCGCACACTGTGGCCGACCTGACCGCCGAGATCTTCCTCGCGGTCCTGGACTCGGCCCACACCTACCGCGCTTCCCGGGGCAGCGAACGGGCGTGGCTGTACGGCATCGCCCGCAATGTCGTCTCGGGGGAGCGCCGCCGGGTGGCCCGCGAGACGGACCGCGACCGGCGTATCTCCGGCCGGCGGCTGCTGGAGCCCGACGACATCGCCCGCCTGGAGGACAAGCTCGACGCGGAGAGCCCGGGCCGCCGCGCCCTCTCCGCTCTGGAACGGCTCCCCGCGGGGGAGAGAGCCGTCCTGGAACTCGTCGCGGTCGACGACCTCACGGTCGGCGAGGCCGCGACGGCGTTGGGGATCAGCCAGGTGGCGGCGCGTGTACGGCTGCACAGGGCGCGCAAGTCCCTGCGGGAGTCGGCGGAGTCACCGGGCGGGGAGCCGTTCGGCACCTCGCTCTCGTACGTCACGGAAGCAACCGGGGGAGAGGCATGACGACGAGGACGACCTTCGAGGACCGGCTGTTGGCGGAGTTGAAGGGGGAGATCGAGCGGCGGGAGTCCGCGCCGGTGCCGACCGTACGGCGGCGGGTGCTGACGGGGCGCAGGCTGACTCTCGTCATGGCGGCCTGCGTGGCCGTCGTGCTCGGGGTGGTGTCGGTGCCCGGCACTCCGGCGGGTTCCGCGGCATACGGGTTGGAGCGGCACGGCGACGGCAGCGTGACGCTCACCGCCAAGGACCAGGAGATCGACGTGGACGCCCAGCGTGAACTCGCGCGGAAGCTGGTCCCGAACGGTATCGCGACGGACGTGCAGATCCTCCGCCCCGGCTATGTCTGCGCGGGCGACACGGTGCTCTGGGGACAGAACGACCGGGGGGAGCGAGTGCCGCTCTTCGTCCAGCAATGGGGACGGAAGATCACCCTGCACCGGGGCAATGTGCTGGTCTTCGTGAACCGCAACGACAGGGACACGCCGTACCGGGTCTACGTCTTTCCGACCGAGGCCGACGTCAAGCCCTGTGTCCCGGTGAAGCCGACACCCGAACGGCTCCGGGCCTAGGCCTGTCCGGTGGTGTGCGGCTCTCTCCCGGCCCGGAGGAGCCGCACACCACCGAGGCTCACGCCGGCAGATCCGCCGCCGCGTGCACCTGGTCGAACAGCCCGTCCCCGTCCGTCCCGGTGAGCAGGTACGCCTGCGCCTCGCCCACGTGGAAGTACATCCCGTGCAGCTCCAACTCCCCTTGCCGCAGGGCCCGGGCGACCGAGTCATGGGCGCTGAGGTGCTCCAACTGCTGCACCACGTTGGTCAGACAGAGCTGCTCGACCGCGTCGGCGGGTGCCCGCCCGGCCAGCTTCGCCCAGGAGCGGCTGTCGTCGGCCATCCGCTCCAGGCTCGGCAGCCCGTGCCGCAGCCACCGCTTCAGCGGGGTGCGGGTGCCGCCCGGCTCGGAGTTGAGCAGCGCCTGCATGGCTCCGCAGCCGGAGTGTCCGCACACCGTGATGGACCGGACCTTCAGCACGTCCACCGCGTACTCGATCGCGGCGGCCACCGAGTCGTCCCCGCTCTCCTCGCCGGGCAGCGGCACGAGGTTGCCCACATTGCGCACCACGAAGAGGTCGCCCGGACCACTGGAGGTGATCATCGAGGTGACCAGCCGTGAGTCGGCGCAGGTGAGGAAGAGCTGGGTCGGCTGCTGACCCTCGCGCGCCAGCCGGGCCAGCTCGCCCCGCACGATCGGCGCGGTGTTGCGCTGGAACGCGCTGATGCCACGGGCCAGTTCATGCCCACCCGGGCCCGGAGAGCCTGGGAGGCCGGGCGATCCACCGGGTCCAACAGGTCCGCTGCGTCCGCCAAGTCCGTCAGGTGTGCCCGGGCCGGTGGGTGCGTCCGATCCGGCGGCGGGTCCGGCCGATCCGCTCGGTCCACGTGCCCCAGTCGATCCGCCTGCTCCGCTCGGTCCACCTGCTTCAGTCGATGCGTCTGCTGCGGTCGCTCCACCTGTCGGTGTCGTTCCACTTGCTCGACCCGGACCACCTGCTCCACCTGCTCCACCCCCTTCATCCGGCCCGCCCGTCTCGCCGGACGCCTCGGCGCCCGAGACGGCCGGCGTCAGCGCCGACCCCGCCGTCAGAGCAGCCGCAGCGTTGGGAAGCTCGCACTGGTGGTTGCGCCAGGCCGTCCAGGGGCGGCAGCGGCAGTCGGCGGCACCGGACGGCTCGGCGATCCGGGTGCCCGGGCTGCGCCCGGTCAGCTCGACGGAGCCGCCCTGCGCGGTGTGCGTCTTCTGCCAGTCCTGGAGCGACTCGAAGGCCGCGTGGTCCATGAACGATCCGTCCAACTCCACGACCGCCGTGGACCCCTGGGGGACCAGATGCAGGGCCCTGCTGAGCCGGGGCACCGCGAGGAACGTCAACTGGCCTCGGACATGTACGTGATGGACTCCTTCCCTTTCGTGGTGCGTGATGCGGGTGCGGGTGAGGCGGTGCAGGGAGACGCCGACGGCCATGGCGATCCCGAGGGTGACGCCCTCCAGGACGCCGAAGAGGACGACGCCGAGGGTGGTGACGGCGTAGACCAGCACTTCGCGGTGGCGGGTCACCGTACGAATGTGGTTCAGGGACACCATCTGGATGCCGACGGCCATCACCAGGGCGGCGAGCGAGGCCAGCGGGATGAACTCCAGGACGGGGACCATCAGCAGTGCGGCGATCACTACGAGAACGCCGTGCAGCATCGTGGAGTTCCGGCTGACGGCACCGGCTTGGACATTCGCCGAACTGCGCACCGCCACACCGGCGACGGGCAGTCCACCGAGCGTGCCAGAGACGATGTTGGCGGCGCCCTGTCCGAGCAGCTCGCGGTCCAGGTCGGAGCGGCCGACGCGGGCCCCCCGGCGGGCTCCCGGGCCGGCGGCGAGCAGGTCGGGGCGTCCGGCCACCAGCTTGTCCACGGCGACCGCGCCGAGCAGCGACTGCACGCTGCACACCAGCGTGGTGGTGAGCACGGCCGCCACCAGGCCGAGCGCGGGGCCCTCGGGCAGTCCGGCCAGGGCGTGACTGCTCCAGGACGGCAGATCGACCTTGGGCAGGGTCAGCCCGGTGAGGGAGGCGGCGGTGGTGGCCCCGGCGACCGCGACGAGCGCCGCCGGGATCCGGCGCAGCAGCTGACCGGCCCGGCCGGGGATGCGCGGCCAGAGGAAGAGCAGCGCCAGGGTCAGCGCGCTGACCGACACGGCTGCGGGCTGGACCCGCGCCAACTGGGCGGGCAGTCCGCGGAGGTTGTCGAGGACGGCGCTCTGCGGGGTGCCGCCCAGGACGATGTGCAGCTGGGCGACGGCGATGGTGACGCCGATGCCGGCGAGCATGCCGTGCACGATCGCGGGGCTGACGGCGAGCGCGGTGCGGGCCACGCGCAGGCAGCCGAGGCCGAGTTGGACCACGCCGGCCAGGACGGTGATGGCGCAGGTGGTCCGCCAGCCGTAGCGGTGGATGAGGTCGGCGGTGACCACGGTGAGTCCGGCGGCGGGGCCGCTGACCTGGAGCGGGCAGCCGCCGAGGCGGCCGGCCACGATCCCGCCGACGGCGGCGGCCACGAGACCGGCCTGGAGGGGCGCGCCGGTGGCGAGGGCGATGCCGAGGGACAGGGGCAGGGCGATCAGGAAGACCGCGATCGAGGCCGACACATCGGCGCCCGCGATGCGGAAGCGGCGGGGCGGGGTCGGCGGCGGGCTGTGCGGTGGATGGACGTGACTCGCGCGGTGCGAGTCGCTCGGGTCGGTGGCTCGGGTGGGTACGCAGGCTGACATTGTTCCCGTCTCCTCCGGGGCAGCGCGGTCGCGAACAGGTGGTCCCCCGTCGATGGCGGGGGGTCGGGTCGGCGGCCGTGGGTCACGGCGTGCAGCGGCGGGATGATCAACGCTCGGTAAATGGATCGTAATGCAGAGTAAAGGCCAGGCATAGACTTTCCGGGCAAATGGGTTAATGAATCACCTGCATGGGTGAAGTGGCAATTTCATCGGCTTGTCGTACTAATTCCTTCTCGGTCCCGTGCGAGCTTGGCGGCGCTGTCGTTGGCCCCGAGAGAAGGAAGAAGGTGGGCGGAAATGGCCGCCACCCAGAGGATTGCCGCGGGAGCCGTGGTCGCCGCGGTCTGCGCCGCCTCGCTCGCCGGTTGTGCGACCGGCACCGACAACTCCGAGGGAGGAGCCGCCGGACCGCTGAAGGCGAAGGCCGCCAAGGCGCCTCCCAAGAAGGTGTTCCGCCTGATCGGCGACGGCTCCACCGCCTACACCGGAGCCCAGCCGCACCTGCCCAGAGCCGAACGCCTCAAGCCCGGCGAGAAGCCCCCGCAGTTCGTGGTGTTCTCCTGGGACGGCGCCGGCGAGGACAGCCAGAAGCTGTTCTCCCACTTCCGTGAGGTCGCCAAGGAGAACCACGCGACCATGACGTACTTCCTCAGCGGCGTGTACATGCTGCCGGAGGACAAGCGCGCCGAGTACAGGCCGCCGCAGCACTCCCCGGGCCGCTCGGACATCGGCTTCAACGACGAACAGGGCATCGCCGACACCGTCAAGCAGCTGCGCCTCGCGTGGCTGGAGGGCAACGAGATCGGCACCCACTTCAACGGCCACTTCTGCGGCAAGGGCGGTGGCGTCGGCGAGTGGTCGGTGGCGGACTGGAAGGACGAGATCGCCCAGGCGAAGAAGTTCGTGAAGTCCTGGAAGACCAACACCGGGATGACGAAGGCCTCCCCGCTGCCCTTCGACTACGACAAGGAGCTCATCGGCGCCCGCACCCCCTGCCTGGAGGGCCAGAAGAACTTCATGACGGCCGCGGGCGAGCTCGGTTTCCGCTACGACACCAGCGGTGTCAACGAGCAGCTGTGGCCCCGGAAGAAGCAGGGCCTGTGGGACCTGTCGATGCAGCTCGTGCCCTTCCCCGGGCACTCCTACGAGCAGCTCACCATGGACTACAACTTCATGGTCAACCAGTCCGGCACCAGGACCCAGGGAGACCCCGCCAAGTACGCCTTCTGGGGCGACCAGATGCGCGACGGCCTGCTCAAGGGCTTCTACCGGGCCTACGACGGCAACCGGGCACCGCTGATCATCGGCAACCACTTCGAGTCCTGGAACGGCGGCACCTACATGCGCGCCGTCAAGGAGACCATCGAGCGGGTGTGCAACAAGCCCGACGTGCGCTGCGTCTCCTTCCGGCAGCTCGCGGACTGGCTGGACGCCCAGGACCCGAACACCCTGGAGAAGCTGCGCACCCTGAACGTCGGCGAGGCACCGAAGGAGGGCTGGCCTGCCTTCCTGGACGGCCGGCCGGCCCCGGCACCGAAGGGCGTACCCGGGGCCCCGGCGGCCAAGAAGCAGTAGGTGTCCGGCGGTTGTCTCAGACCGCCGCCACCGCGCTCTCGCCGAGCACGAACGAGGGGTCGACCTGCGCCGCCAGGTCGGCCCCGGTGCGCTCGTTGCCCCAGGACTCGGCGTTCTTCAGGTGGAAGTGCACCATCTGCCGGGTGTAGCGCTCCGGGTCGCGCAGGTCGTACGTCGCGTCGGCGGCCGTCCGCAGCCGCTGCAGGGCACGGCGGTTGACGTCCTCCAGAAGCGCGAACCGGGGCGGCCGGCCCTTCTCCAGCGCCCGCACCCAGTCGGAGTGCCCGACCGTCACCAGCAGGTCGCCCCCGACTTCGGCGCGGAGGAAGTCGAGATCGTCCTGGCCCTGCACCTTGTTGCCGACGACCTTCAGCGTGACGCCGTAGTCGCGGGCGTACTCCTTGTACTGGCGATAGACGGAGACCCCCTTACGGGTCGGTTCGGCGACGAGGAACGTGATGTCGAAGCGGGTGAACATGCCGGAGGCGAAGGAGTCGGAGCCCGCGGTCATGTCCACCACGACGTACTCGCCCCGCCCGTCCACCAGGTGGTTCAGGCACAGCTCCACCGCTCCGGTCTTGGAGTGGTAGCAGGCGACCCCCAGGTCGGCGTCGGTGAAGGGGCCGGTGACCATCAAACGGACGACGTCGCCGTCGAGTTCCACCGGCCGGGCGCACGCGTCGTAGACCGGGTTGTCCTCGCACACCCGCAGCAGCCGGGAGCCCTCGCCGGGTGGGGTGGTCTTGATCATCTCGGTGGCGGAGGTGATCCGCGGGTTGGCGCCGCGCAGGTACTCCTTGATCAACGGCAGCCGCTCGCCCAGGGCGGGCAGCGCGGCCGCCTCCGCCTCGTCCAGGCCGAGTGCCGGGCCCAGGTGCTGGTTGATGTCGGCGTCGACGGCGATCACCGGTGCTCCGGTGGCCGCGAGATGGCGGATGAACAGGGAGGACAGGGTGGTCTTGCCGCTGCCGCCCTTCCCGACGAAAGCAATTTTCATGTTCACGAAGAGTAGTCGTGTCATAGCTGTACGTGTCAGACGCGCGTGAAGAAGACCACTCCATCGTGGGGTGCGGGGCGGGGGTGCGTAATGTCGTACTCATGAGTACGACAGGCGCGACCGCCGACCCGCTCGCGGCCCTGGGCTCGCTGCCCGGCGTGGCCGATTCCGTGGAGTCCGTGCGCAAGTCCGTGGACCGGGTCTACGGGCACCGTGTCATGCGGCGCCGCAGCAACGAGATCACCTCCGAGGCGGCCCTGCGCGGCGCCCGCGGCTCGGCCGCGCTGTCCGGCGCGGACTGGGCCCTCGAAGAGGTGCGCAGGCGCTCGGACTTCGGTGTCGACGACGAGGCGCGGGTCATGGGCGCGGCCCTGCGGCTGACCTCAGAGGCCGGCCAACTGCTGTCCATCTGGCGGCAGTCGCCCCTGCGGGTGCTGGCCCGGCTGCACCTGGTGGCCGCGGCGAGCGACGAGGACGAGGTCGGGCGCCCACGTCAGGCCGGCGAGGACGTCCACGAGCCGCTCATCGAGCTGCCGCTGCCCGGCGCGGCCGAGGTCTCGGGTCGGCTCGAGGGGCTTTCCGAGCTGATCATCGCCGGCAGTGCCGCACCCGCCCTGGTCACGGCGGCCGTGGTACAGGGCGAGCTCCTCGCGCTGAGGCCCTTCGTCTCCCACAACGGCCTGGTCGCGCGGGCGGCCGCGCGGATCGTCCTGGTGGGCAGCGGCCTCGACCCGAAGTCGGTCTGCCCGGCGGAGGTCGGTCACGCCGAACTGGGCCGCGCGGCCTACCTGGCGGCGCTCGACGGATACGTCTCCGGCACCCCCGAGGGCATGGCCGCCTGGTTCGCCCACTGCGGCAACGCGATCGAACTGGGGGCGCGCGAGTCGACGGCGGTGTGCGAGGCGCTCCAGCGCGGGGCGGCGTAACCGTAGGCGTAGAAAAGGCCCTCTCGACAGAGGGCCCCTGAACAGGGTTGCGGCGGTACGAGGATTCGTACCGCCGCTGGCATGTTCACCGGGTTACCAAGCGTCCTCGATATGTTGCCCATCAGGTCGGGAACTTTGCCCGTCACCTGGTGCGGCTGGCCCGTAATCGACGGGTCGACGTCGCGTGGGTGCTCGGTGTCCATGCTCGGTCCGTGGGGCCAAATGCGTTATTAAGGTGATCCTCTCGGATGTCCTTGGTCTCGCGGGCCGTTAACCCCTTTGTACTCCTGGACCCGGGCAAGCGGAACCCCCGCCGACCGTTCTTTACTTTTATCCTCAAATAGGCGTCAAGTGTGCTGAATCGCCTCACGCCACCGTCGACCGGCGCCGGTTCGCGTACCAGACGAGGCCGGCGGTGGCCGCCGCAGCTCCTATCGCGGCGACCGCCACGAGCGCCGGACGGGGCGGTACGGCGAACCCGGGCAGCCGCTGCTTGAGCCGTACCGGGCGGTGGAAATCGAGAATCGGCCACCCGCGCGCGAGAGCCTCGCGGCGCAGGGTGCGGTCCGGGTTGACGGCGTGCGGACGGCCCACGGCCTCGAGCATCGGCAGGTCGGTCGCCGAGTCGCTGTAGGCGTAGCAGCGCTCCAGGTCGTACCCCTCGGACTCGGCCAGCTCCTTGATCGCCTCGGCTTTCGTCGGGCCGTACGCGTAGTACTCCACCTCGCCGGTGAAGCAGCCGTCCTCGCCGACGACCATGCGGGTGGCCACCACCCGGTCCGCGCCCAGGAGTTCGCCGATCGGTTCCACCACCTCGGCGCCCGACGTGGACACGATGACGACGTCGCGCCCGGCGGTGTGGTGCTCCTCGATGAGGGACGCGGCCTCGTCGTAGATGATCGGGTCGATCAGGTCATGGAGGGTTTCGGCCACGATCTCCTTGACGTGCTGGACGTTCCAGCCGCGCACGAGCGCGGAGAGGTACTCGCGGGTGCGCTCCATCTGGTCGTGGTCCATACCGCCGACGAGGAAGACGAACTGGGCATAGGCGGTCCGCAAGGCGGCCCTGCGGTTGATCAGGCCGCCTTGGTAGAACGACTTGCTGAACGTGAGGGTGCTCGACTTCGCAATGACCGTCTTGTCCAGGTCAAAGAAGGCAGCTGTGCGGGGCAAGGAGTGGTTTTCCACGACCCCGAGCATAGGCGCAGCCCATTCGGCGTAAGCTGGGGCGCGTGGGTTTGCCTGAGAAGCGTCTCGGGTACACCATGGAAGTCACGGATCGTTCGCGACCGTGCTAACCCGGCCCGGCTCCTCCCCCCCCGAGTCGGCCGTGGAGACGACCCCCACTCTCCCCCCCGGTGGGGGTCGTCGCATGTCCGGGGGCATTTTCTCTCTTCTGATCGCGGTCTGCGGCCGCTGCGAGGCGGTTTCGGCCGCCTCTTTCCCATGCCCATGATCCGTCACTGTACGTAGCGGCCGTGCTGCTCTGCGGAGGTCGCACAGGGGTACCGCGGGACTCACCGGTATGGGTGACGGCGATATTCACAACCGCTGAGTTGTCCACAGTTATCGACCAAGATCCACACGATTTCCGGGATCGCTGCACCGTGATTCCCACGCATCCCGCTCGGGCCGACTTCATGGCCGGTTCCGGTTAGTCGGGTGTGTTTGGCCGGTTCGTATCGGCCGCTCATATGGAGGCCGCTTGCCGGTTCTTCACATGTTTGGGAATCGCGGGGCCGAAGGGGCCGCGTGAGAGAGGCGACGCGCCGGCCGTTTCGGGGGCCTTCGGGCGTCGCAGCGAAGGGGGATGAGGACGTGGCCGCAGCCGTCACACACGATCCGCCGCCCGCCGCCGGAGGGCGGCAGGGGCAGCCGTTGATCGTCACGGAGGACGAGGACCTGCTGGACGACCTGCTGCGCCTGTGCGCGGCGGCCGGGGCGAAACCCGAGGTGCACCACGGGCTGCCGGAGCGCAGAGGCAGCTGGGAGGCCGCCCCGCTGGTCCTGGTCGGCGACGACGCCGCACGGCGCGTGCGCGGAGCCGCGCGCCGGCGCGGAGTGGTGCTCGTGGGCCGGGACCAGGACGACTCCGGGGTGTGGAAACGGGCCGTCGAGATCGGCGCCGACCACGTCCTGATGCTGCCGGACGGCGAGCAGTGGCTGGTCGACCGCATCGCCGACGTCGCCGAGGGCGTCGGCCGGCCGGCCCTCACCGTCGGCGTCATCGGCGGCCGGGGCGGGGCGGGCGCCTCCACGCTCGCGTGCGCCCTCGCCGTCACCTCCGCGCGTGAAGGCCTGCGCACCCTCCTCGTGGACGCGGATCCACTGGGCGGCGGACTCGACGTACTCCTCGGCGGCGAGAGCACCGAGGGGCTGCGCTGGCCCGCGTTCGCCGCCTCGCGCGGGCGGGTCGGGGGCGGCGCCCTGGAGGAGTCGCTGCCCCGGCTGCACTCGCTGCGGGTGCTGAGCTGGGACCGCGGCGACCGTATCGCCGTCCCGGCCCCGGCCGTCCGGGCGGTGCTCGCCGCGGCCCGGCGCCGGGGCGGCACGGTCGTCGTCGACCTGCCCCGCCGCCTCGACGACGGCGTGGCCGAGGCCCTCGCCCAGCTCGACCTCGGGATCCTCGTGGTCCCCGCCGAACTGCGCGCCCTCGCCGCGGCCGGCCGCGTGGCCGCCGCCGTGGGCATGGTCCTGCGCGACCTGAGGGTGGCGGTACGCGGCCCGTACGCCCCCGGCCTCGACGACCGCGAGGTGGCCCGGCTGCTGGGTCTGCCGCTGGTGGGCGAGGTGCCGGTGGAGTCGTCGCTGCAACGGCCGCACGGAGGTGAGGCGCCACCGGGCGCGGCGGCACGGGGGCCGCTCGCGCGGTTCTGCAAGGAGTTCTGGGAGCGGGCGCTGGCGGAGGCGGGGGTCGCGTGAGCGGGAACTTCGAGGGGGCGTGGGGGGATGGGCCGTCCGGCGGTGGGGCGGGGTGGGCCGGGGCGAGTTCTCAGGCTCAGGCCCGGGTTCGGTCATGGTCGCGCTCGCATGAGGTTGCTGTCGGATCTGTCGAGGCTGTTGGAACTCTTGGGATCAGTGAGGCTGTCGGGGCCGTCGGGCTGCTGGACGGGGTGCGGCAGTGGCTCGCTGAGAGCGGGGCCGAGCCGACGCCCGCGCGGGTGGCGCAGGCGCTGCGGGAGCAGGGGCGGGTCCTGGGCGATGCCGAAGTGCTGGGCGCAGCCGAGCGGTTGCGGTCCGAGCTGGTCGGCAGCGGCCCCCTGGAGCCGTTGCTCGCGGACCCGTCGGTGACCGACGTCCTGGTGTCCGCACCGGACCGGGTGTGGGTGGACCGGGGCGGCGAACTCGAACTGACCGCCATCACCTTCCCGGACGCGGCCGCCGTACGACGACTCGCGCAGCGGCTGGCCGCGGTGGCCGGGCGGCGCCTCGACGACGCCCGGCCCTGGGTGGACGCCAGGCTGCCCGACGGGACCCGGCTGCACGCGGTGCTGCCCCCGGTGGCCGTCGGCTGCGCCTGTCTGTCGCTTCGGGTGGTCCGGCCGCGCGCGTTCACGCTGGACGAGCTGGTCGCGGCCGGCACGGTGCCACCGGGCGGGGACGGGGTGCTGCGGGCGCTGCTCGACGCGCGGCTGTCCTTCCTCATCAGCGGCGGCACCGGGACGGGCAAGACGACCTTGCTGAGCGCGCTGCTGGGGCTCGTCGGGCCGGGCGAGCGAATCGTGCTCGCGGAGGACTCGGCGGAGCTCAGGCCGGACCATCCGCACGTCGTACGGCTGGAGACCAGACCCGCCAACCAGGAGGGCGCCGGACTCGTCACGCTCGAGGACCTGGTGCGGCAGGCGCTGCGGATGCGGCCCGACCGGCTGGTCGTGGGCGAGGTGCGCGGGCGTGAAGTGGTGGATCTGCTGGCCGCGTTGAACACGGGTCACGAGGGCGGCTGCGGGACCGTGCACGCGAACGCGGCGGCCGATGTCCCGGCCCGCCTGGAGGCGCTGGGGACGTCCGCCGGGCTCGATCGGGCCGCGCTGCACAGCCAGTTGGCGGCCGCGTTGTCGGTCGTACTGCATCTCGTGCGCGACCGGAGCGGGCGACGGCGGATCGCCGAGGTGCGGGTGCTGGAGCGGGACGCCTCGGGGTGGGTGCGGACGGTGCCGGCGCTGCGGTGGGGGGCGGAGGCGTTCGTGCACGAGCGGGGGTGGGAGCGGTTGCGGGGGCTGCTCGGGGGTGCGGTGGGGGAGGGCGGGTGACTGGGGCCATGGCGAAGGGTGCTGGGCGACTGGGTCGCTTTGGAGCGGCAGTGCCGTGTGGGAGACAGCTCGGTCGAGGAGAGGGGCGTGGGTGTGGTGAGCGGGATGGGTGAGATGTCGGTGGGGGCGGCTGTAGGGGGCCTTGGTCTGGCCGTGTGGCTGTGGGGCGGGCGGCGGTCCGGGCTGCGGCGGGCGCAGGCGCTGTTGGCGGGCGGTGGGGTGGTGGGGGTCGGGCCACCGGGCTGGCGGCACCTGGTCGGGGAACTGCGGCGGGTTCGCGGGCGGCTGGGGTTCGAGTGGGCGGCGGCGGTGGTCGGGCTGGTGCTTGCCGTGCTGGGGGCTTCGGTGCTGCCGGTCCTCGCGGGGGCGGCCGGGGTGCCGTTGCTGAGGCGGGTGCGGTTGGCCCGGGAGGCGCGTCGGGTGCGTGAGCGGCGGGCCGACGCGGTGATCGCGCTGTGCGCGGCGGTCGCCGGGGAGGTACGGGCGGGACGGCAGCCGGGGGAGGCGCTGGTGGTGGCGGTGCGGGACTTCGAGGGGGTCGGGATGAACGAGGGCAGGATGCACGGGGTCGGGGCGGCAGGGGTCATTGGGGTGGCCGGGGTCGGGGTGACTGGGGCCGGCGTGACCGAGGCCGGGGTGATCGGCTCGGGTGGGCTCGGGTCCGGGGGAGCAGGGCCTGGAGAGCCGGGCGGCGGCGGGCTCGGTGATGCGCAGGCCGTCGTGTTGGCGGCGGCCCGGTTCGGCGGGGATGTTCCCGGGGCGCTGGCTGCGGCGGCTCGGCGGCCGGGGGCCGAGGGGCTGCTGGGGCTTGCCGCCTGCTGGCGGGTGGCCGTGGATCAGGGGGCGGGGCTGGCGGCCGGGCTCGATCGGCTGGAAGGGGCGTTGCGGGCCGAGCGGGATCAACGGGCCGATCTGCGCGCTCAGTTGGCCGGGGCGCGGTCCACGGCGTGGATGCTCGCCGCGCTGCCGGTCCTGGGGCTGGGTCTCGGTGCCGCCCTCGGCGCCGATCCCCTGCGGGTCCTGCTGCACTCGGGGGCCGGACTGGGCTGTCTGGTGGTCGGGGGGCTGTTGGAGGGCCTCGGGATGTGGTGGGCGATGCGGATCGTGCGGGGAGCTGAGGCGGCGTGAGCGCGGAAGTTGTCCACAGGCTGGGGGTGGTCTTGGGGACTGCGGTGGTCGTCGCCTGGCTCTTCCGGTGGGGTGCCGCGGCCCGGCGTGCGCGGAGAGTGCGGCGGAGGTTGGGCGAACTGCTGGCGGCTGCGGAGGCCACGGCCGACGGTCCGCGGTTCGAGGGGCGGGAGTTCGCGCGGCGATGGCTGCCCGTGGCCGGCGCGGGGTGCGCCGGGTGGGTGCTGGTCGGTGGGGTCCCCGGTGTCGTGGTCGGGGCGGTCGTCGCGGCGGGACTGTGGCGGTGGCGGCGCCGGGAGGCGGCCGGCGGCGGTGCCCGGGAGGCCGACGTGCGCGAGGCGGAGCGGCAACTCCCGCTCGCCGCCGACCTGCTGGCCGCCTGCATCGCTGCCGGCGCCGGTCCGGTGATCGCGGCGCAGGCTGTCGGTGAGGCACTGGGCGGACCCGTCGGAGAGGGCCTCGCGCGCGGGGCTGCGGAAGTGCGGCTCGGCGGTGCGCCGGGCGAGGCGTGGCGGAGGCTCGCCTCGACTCCGGGAGCAGGACCGCTGGCACGGCTGCTGGCACGCGCCGATGTGACCGGGCTGCCCGCGGCGGCGCCGGTCGCCGGGCTCGCCGCCGACGCCCGCGCCGACTGGGGGCGCGCCGCGACGGCACGGGCCCGCAGGGCCGCCGTGCTGGTCACCGCGCCGGTGGGGCTGTGTTTCCTGCCCGCGTTCATCGCGGTCGGCGTCCTGCCGATCGTGATCGGGCTCGCGGGCGGAGTGCTGGGAGGAGGTGGGCGATGACGGACGGCGGCCGGTGAGCCGGCGAGGCAGGCAACAAGCAACAAGCAACAAGCAACAAGCAACAAGCAACAGGACTGAACCTCACGGGGGTTGAGATGTACAAGGCGGTACGGGCGCGGATGGGTGCCCTGATGTGCGGTGTGATGTGCCGGGCGCGATCGGTGTTCTCGGTGCGGTCGATGCGCCGGGACGCGGGGATGGTCACGTCCGAGTACGCGATGGGGATCGTCGCGGCGGTGGCCTTCGCGGTGGTGCTCTACAAGGTGGTGACGAGCGGGACCGTCAGCGCGGAGCTCCAGGCCATCGTGAAGCAGGCTCTCGATGCGAAGGCGTGAACGGGCGGCGGACCAGGGGTTCGTGACGGCGGAGTCGGCCATGGTGCTGCCGGTCCTGGTGATGTTCGCGATGGCGCTGGTGTGGGGGCTTCTCGTGGTGGCCGCACAGATCCAGTGCGTGGACGCGGCCAGGACCGGTGCCAGGGCGGCGGCCCGCCAGGACCCCGCCGACGCGGTCGTCCGGGTGGCCCGGGACACGGCACCCCGCGACGCGGAGGTCACGGTCGCCCGCGAGGGCGACCGGGTCCGCGTGGTCGTCGTGGCGAAGCCACCGGCATTGAGCGGTCTGCCGTTCGAGGTGCGGGAGGAGGCCGTGGCGTTGGCGGAGGAGACGGTGGAGGGAGGGGGATGAGGAGGGACTCGGCGAGCGCCCGGTTCGCGAGGGCCGGGGTCGTCTACGCCCGGGCGGCCGGCACGCGCTTCGCCAGGGCCATGGCCGCCTACGCCGGAACGGCCCGCATCCGGTTCGCGAGCGCCGGGATCGCTTACGGCCGGACGGTCCCCGTCCGCCGCGCTGCCGCTCGTATCGTCGGCGTCCACCTTGTCGCCGCGCGCTCGGACCGTGGTTCGGCGACCGTCTGGAGTGTCGGTGCCATCGCGGTGCTGTGCGTGGTGTTCGGGGGCGTGCTCGCCTTCGGGCAGGCGGTTGTCGTACGGCATCGTGCGGCCGGGGGTGCGGATCTCGCGGCGCTCGCCGCGGCGGACCACTGGGCCGACGGTCCCGGAGCGGCCTGTGCGCGGGCGGAGGAGGTGGCCCGGGCCCAGGGGACGCGGCTCGTGCGGTGCGGGATGGTCGGCGAGATCTCCGACGTGACGGCGGCGTCGGGTCGGGGGCCGTTCACGGCGGAGATCAGGGCACGGGCGGGGCCGGCGGTCCCGGTGCGGCTGCCTGTGCCGGAGCCCCCTCAGACCCTTGCTCCGAATCGCTGAGAGCGCCTTCTGACAACCCGCGACTAGTCCCGGGCAGCACCTTCCGACACCTGCGCCGAGTCGCTGGGAGCACCTTCCGGCACCTGCGCCGAGTCGCTGGGAGCGTCTTCCGGCACCTGCGCCGAGTCCCCGGGGACCGCCTCCGACACCCGCGCCGAGCCCCCGGGAAGCTCCTCCTCCCCCGGTGCCCCCCGCAACAGCACCGTGAGCAGCCGTACCGCCCCCCTCTTGTGCAGTGGGTCGTTGCCGTTGCCGCACTTGGGGGACTGGATGCAGGACGGGCAGCCGGCGTCGCATTCGCAGGCGGCGATGGCCTCGCGGGTGGCCGTGAGCCAGGACCGGGCCGTGTGGAAGGCGCGCTCCGCGAAGCCGGCGCCGCCCGGGTGGCCGTCGTAGACGAAGACCGTGGGGAGCAGCGTGTCGGGGTGGAGGGGGATCGACACGCCGCCGATGTCCCAGCGGTCGCAGGTCGCGAAGAGGGGGAGGAGGCCGATGGAGGCGTGTTCGGCGGCGTGCAGGGCGCCGCCGAGGATCTCCGGGTTGATCCGGGCCTCGTCGAGCTGGTCCTCGGTGACGGTCCACCAGACCGCGCGGGTGCGGAGCGTACGAGGAGGGAGGTCGAGTTTCGTCTCGCCGAGCACTTCACCGGTGATGAGGCGTCTGCGCAGGAAGGAGACCACTTGGTTGGTGACCTCGACGGAGCCGTAGCACAGGCGGCCGTCGCCCCAGGGGATCTCGACGTCGGTCTCCAGGACGGAGATGGCCGTCGTGTCGCGGGCCACCGTCGAATAGGAGGGGCTCGCCTCCTCGACCAGGGCGACCGAGTCCTCCAGGTCCAGGGAGCGAACCAGGTACGTGCGGCCCTGGTGGAGGTGGACCGCGCCCTCGTGGACGGTGGTGTGGGCGGCGCCCGCGTCGACCGTGCCCAGCAGACGGCCCGTGCCCGACTCGACGATCTGGACCGGCGTGCCGCCCTGGCCGCGGATGTCGGCCAGGTCGGCGGCCGACTCCCGGCGGGTCCAGTGCCAGGCCTTGGTGCGGCGGCGCAGGAGCCTCGCGGACTCCAGCTGCGGCAGCAGGTCCTCGCACGACGGCCCGAACAGCTCCAGGTCCTCGTCGACCAGGGGCAGTTCCGCCGCGGCCGCGCACAGGTGCGGGGCGAGGACGTACGGGTTGTCGGGGTCGAGGACCGTGGACTCCACCGGCTGGTCGAAGAGGGCCTCCGGGTGGTGGACGAGGAAGGTGTCCAGGGGGTCGTCGCGGGCCACCAGGACGGCGAGGGCGCCCTGGCCGGCCCGTCCGGCGCGGCCCGCCTGCTGCCACAGGGACGCGCGCGTGCCGGGGTAGCCGGAGATCAGTACGGCGTCCAGGCCCGAGACGTCGATGCCGAGTTCGAGGGCGGTCGTGGCGGCCAGGCCCAGCAACTCGCCCGAGTGGAGGGCCTGTTCCAGGGCGCGCCGCTCCTCCGGAAGGTAGCCGCCGCGATAGGCGGCGACCCGGCGGGCCAGGGAGCGGTCGACCTCGGCGAGCCGCTCCTGGGCGATCACGGAGATCAGCTCGGCGCCGCGCCGGGAGCGGACGAAGGCGACCGAGCGGACGCCCTGGACGGCGAGGTCCGTCAACAGATCAGCCGTCTCGGCGGTGGCCGTACGGCGGACCGGGGCGCCCTTCTCGCCCTGCATCTCCGTCAGGGGCGGTTCCCAGAGGGCGAAGACCAGTTCGCCGCGGGGTGAGGCGTCGTCGGCGACCTCGACCACCGGGAGGCCGGTCAGGCGGCGGGCGGCGACCGCGGGCTCGGCGGCGGTCGCGGAGGCCAGCAGGAAGACGGGGGAGGCGCCGTAGCGGGCGCAGAGGCGGCGCAGACGCCGCAGGACCTGGGCGACGTGGGAGCCGAAGACGCCCCGGTAGGTGTGGCACTCGTCGATGACGACGTACTTGAGGGCCTTCAGGAAGGAGGACCAGCGGGGGTGGGAGGGGAGTATCCCGCGGTGCAGCATGTCCGGGTTGGTCAGCACGTAGTTGGCGTACTGGCGGATCCACTCGCGTTCCTCGAACGGCGTGTCGCCGTCGTAGACCGCGGGGCGCACCGAATTGCCCAGCGGTTGTGAAAGTTCCTTCACCGAGCGGCACTGGTCCGCTGCCAGAGCCTTCGTGGGAGCCAGGTAGAGCGTGGTGGCGCCGCGGCCGTTCGGGGCCTCGGAGCCGTCCAGGAGGGTCGAGAGGACCGGCACGAGGTACGCCAGGGACTTGCCGGAGGCGGTTCCGGTCGCGACGACCACCGAGTCGCCGTCCAGGGCGTGCTCGGCGGCCTGTGCCTGGTGGGCCCAGGGGTGGTCGATGCCGCACGCCTGGACGGCCGCCACGACCTCCGAACGAATCCGGTCAGGCCAGACGGCATGGCGGCCCGCTCGCGGGGGCAAGTGCTCCGTATGAGTGATGCGCGCAGCCCGGCTCGGGCCGGCGGCGAGCCGGTCCAGGACCGTGCTCGGCGCAAGGCGGGAGCCGGGGTCCGTCGAGGGTCGATCGGATCGGAGATTCTTGGCCATCGGCACCGAGTGTGTCACTGGCGTGACGGACAATGGGACCAAGGCGTCGTGCACGCCTGCCGGTAAGTGATTGAATGCCATCGCGGCTGGCGAACCGTCCCGGGGGCTCTGCCGAGGTGTCCCGAGGGGCGACCGCTCGATAGCAAGGTGCTGGAGGATCCGTGGACCTGTCCCTGTCGACCGAGACCGTCGGCGATCGCACGATCGTCAGGGTCGGTGGCGAAATCGACGTATATACCGCGCCCAAGCTGCGCGAGCAGCTGGTCGAGCTGGTGAACGACGGCAGTTTCCACCTTGTCGTCGACATGGAGGGCGTGGACTTCCTCGACTCCACCGGGCTCGGCGTGCTGGTCGGCGGCCTGAAGCGTGTGCGTGCCCATGAGGGTTCGCTGCGCCTGGTCTGCAACCAGGAGCGCATTCTCAAGATCTTCCGTATCACCGGCCTCACCAAGGTGTTCCCGATCCACACCTCGGTCGAGGAAGCGGTGGCGGCGACCGACTGACCCGTTCCCGGGCCCGTGCCCGGGGCGGCGAAGGACGCCGACAGAAGCAAGAAGTAGGGGGTCCGGGCTTTCGGCGGCCCGGTCCCCCGACAGCACGCCCGTAGTTCCGAGGGGGATGCATGGCCACCGTTGAACTCCGCTTCAGCGCGCTGCCCGAGCACGTCAGGACCGCCCGACTGGTGGCGGCAGCGGTGGCGCGCAGGGCCGGAGTGGACGAGGCCGTCCTCGACGAGGTCAGGCTCGCCGTCGGCGAGGCCTGCACCCGTGCCGTCGGACTGCACCAGAGCGGCGGCATCACCGCGCCGGTCCAGGTGCTGCTGATCGAGGAGGAGAAGCAGTTCTCCATCGAGGTCGGCGACGAGGCGCCGCGTTCGGCCCCGGGCGACCGGGCTCCGGGTGCTCTGGGTGAGGACCCCGACGCGGAGACCGAGGAGGACGAGATGGGCCTCGCGGTCATCAGCGGCCTCGTCGACGACGTCGAGGTCACCGCAGGGGAGCACGGCGGACAGATCCGTATGACCTGGCCGACCACGCCGCCGGCCGCAGTGCTTCCCTGATTGCTCCATCTGTTCGACATGCGGAAGGGCCCCACCACCGGTGGGGCCCTTCCGCATGTCGGCGTGGGCTTTCTGTGCCTACAGTGGTCTGGTGCGATGCATTTCGTGAATTGCTTCACGATCTAGATATCCGCCGTGAATGCCTCCGGGGCATTACTGCTTTCAGGTTCCGTAAAGGCGAATTCCGTTTACCGCGCCCTGTTTTGATCAGAGCGGGGTACCTACAATCCGTCCACATCTTGAGCTCAGCCCAAGCGTCAAGGAGGACGAATGGCGGGGCTTTCTACCCCTGATCAGTTGGACCAGCCCACAACAACCCTCGCGGCCGCGGTGCTCACCGACGACAACCGGGTACTGATCGCGGTCATCGCGGTCGTCGCCCTGGCGGCGCTCGTGGTGGCGGGTGTCCTGGTGCGCCAGGTGCTCGCGGCCGGCGAGGGCACCGACAGCATGAAAAAGATCGCGGCGGCGGTCCAGGAAGGCGCGAACGCCTATCTGGCGCGTCAGCTGCGCACGCTCGGCGTATTCGCCGTCGTGGTGTTCTTCCTGCTCATGCTGCTGCCCGCGGACGACTGGAATCAGCGCGCAGGCCGATCCGTGTTCTTCTTGATCGGCGCCGCGTTCTCGGCTGCCACCGGCTATATCGGCATGTGGCTCGCCGTGCGCAGCAATGTGCGTGTGGCCGCGGCGGCACGAGAAGCCACTCCGGCGGAAGGCGAGCCGGAAAAGGATCTCACCGCCGTCTCCCACAAAGCCATGAAGATCGCATTCCGAACGGGCGGCGTCGTCGGCATGTTCACGGTGGGGCTCGGTCTGCTGGGCGCCTCCTGTGTGGTGCTGGTGTACGCGGCCGACGCGCCGAAGGTCCTGGAGGGCTTCGGTCTCGGCGCGGCGCTCATCGCGATGTTCATGAGGGTCGGCGGCGGCATCTTCACCAAGGCCGCCGACGTCGGCGCCGACCTGGTCGGCAAGGTCGAACAGGGCATTCCGGAGGACGATCCGCGCAATGCCGCGACCATCGCCGACAACGTGGGCGACAACGTCGGCGACTGCGCGGGCATGGCGGCCGACCTCTTCGAGTCGTACGCCGTGACCCTGGTCGCCGCGCTGATCCTCGGCAAGGCGGCCTTCGGCGACTCCGGACTCGCCTTCCCTCTGCTCGTCCCGGCGATCGGCGTGATCACCGCGATGATCGGCATCTTCGCGGTCGCCCCGCGCCGCTCCGACCGCAGCGGCATGTCCGCGATCAACCGCGGGTTCTTCATCTCCGCGGTGATCTCGCTCGTGCTGGTGGCGGTCGCCGTCTTCGTCTATCTGCCGGGGAAGTACTCCGACCTGGACGGCATCACCGACACCGCGATCTCCGGCAAGGACGGCGACCCGAGGATCCTCGCCCTGGTCGCCGTGGCCATCGGCATCCTGCTCGCCGCCGTCATCCAGCAGCTGACCGGCTACTTCACCGAGACCAACCGCCGCCCGGTCCAGGACATCGGCAAGACCTCGCTCACGGGGCCCGCCACCGTCGTCCTCGCCGGCATCTCTATCGGTCTCGAGTCGGCCGTCTACACCGCCCTGCTGATCGGTCTCGGGGTCTACGGCGCGTTCCTGCTCGGCGGTACGTCGATCATGCTCGCGCTGTTCGCGGTCGCGCTGGCCGGCACCGGCCTGCTCACCACGGTCGGCGTCATCGTCGCCATGGACACCTTCGGGCCGGTCTCCGACAACGCCCAGGGCATCGCCGAGATGTCCGGCGACGTCGAGGGCGCGGGCGCGCAGGTGCTCACCAACCTGGACGCCGTCGGCAACACCACCAAGGCCATCACCAAGGGCATCGCCATCGCCACCGCGGTCCTCGCGGCGTCGGCGCTCTTCGGGTCGTACCGTGACGCGATCACGACCGGCGCGCAGGACGTCGGCGAGAAGCTCAGCGGGGACGGCGCGCCGATGAGTCTGATGATGGACATCTCGCAGCCCAACAACCTCGTCGGCCTCATCGCCGGCGCGGCGGTCGTCTTCCTCTTCTCGGGGCTGGCGATCAACGCGGTGTCGCGGTCGGCGGGCTCCGTGGTCTACGAGGTGCGGCGGCAGTTCCGCGAGCACCCCGGGATCATGGACTACAGCGAGGAGCCGGAGTACGGCAAGGTCGTCGACATCTGCACCAGGGACGCCCTGCGCGAACTCGCCACGCCCGGACTGCTCGCCGTGACGGCGCCGATCTTCATCGGGTTCACCCTCGGGGTCGGTGCCCTCGGCGCGTTCCTCGCGGGTGCGATCGGGGCGGGCACGCTCATGGCGGTCTTCCTGGCGAACTCCGGCGGTGCGTGGGACAACGCCAAGAAGCTCGTCGAGGACGGCCACCACGGCGGCAAGGGCAGCGAGGCCCATGCCGCGACCGTGATCGGCGACACCGTCGGCGACCCCTTCAAGGACACCGCGGGACCCGCGATCAACCCGCTGCTCAAGGTCATGAACCTGGTGGCGCTGCTGATCGCGCCCGCGGTGATCAAGTTCAGTTACGGCGACGACAAGAGCATCGGCGTACGGATCTTCATCGCCGTGCTCGCGTTCCTCGTGATCGCCGGCGCGGTCTATGTCTCCAAGCGGCGCGGGATCGCCGTGGGTGACGAAGACAACGAGAAGAAGGCGGCCAAGTCGGCGGATCCCGCGGTGGTTTCGTAGATCCCTCGACGAGTCCCAGCTCAAGGGGTGGGCGGGCGGCGCGTGTTCATGCGCCGCCCGCCCGCCCCGTCGTGTGCGCGCCCCTCGGCCGTGAGGCTTCTCTCCCATGGGGCAAACAGCCGCAAAGAGTCATATTTGCGGCATTCGGCGTGTGGATCCGGTGCCCGTCCCGTGTAACGTCCGGTGGCCGAGAGGCCATGGAAGGGACCAATCCGGTGAACAAGAAGCTCGCGGCCGCACTGTCCGGCGGTGCGGTACTGGTACTGGCGCTGTCGGGATGCGGTGGTGGCGACAAGGACAACAAGGAACTCGACGCCTGGGCCAAGAAGGTCTGCGACCTGGTGCCGGCCCAGAACAAGAAGATCACGGCGGCCTACGACGCGATCACCAAGGCGGCCGAGGACACCGAGAGCACTCCGGCGGAGCTCCAGAAGGCCGACTCCCAGGCCTTCCAGGACCTGTCCGACGGCTACAAGGCGCGCGCCACGGTCATCCAGGACGCCGGCGCGCCTCCCGGTGCCGAGGACGGCGCCAAGAAGCTCCAGGACGCCGTCAAGCAGCTCACGGTCCTGTCCGGGGCCTACGCCGACATGAAGGCGCAGGTGGACAAGCTCGACACCAAGGACCAGGCGAAGTTCGCCACCGGTCTCAAGGACGTCTCCGCGGAGATGCAGAAGGTGGAGACGCAGCGCCAGACCGCGCTCAACGCGCTGAAGGAGCTGGAGTCCGGCGACACCAAGCAGGCGCTCGCCGACCAGTCGGGCTGCAAGCAGTCCCCGACGTCACCTGCGGCATCGGCGCCGGCTACGGACAGCTGAGCGCTGCCGCCGGACCTCCGGCGGGACAGGCGCGCGGGTGGGCCTGTAAGGGCGGCCCGGGCGGGCCACAATGGGGGCGTGAGTATCTCCGGTCTGCCCGCGCTGCCCGCCGCCCCCGCTGCCGCCTCCGGCGGTCCCGACGTCACCGCCCGGCTGCGGGACGCCCTGCTCGGGGCGTCCTTCACCGCTGACGGGCTGCTCGAACTGCTCGGGGCGCCCGCGTACGCGGCGCTCGCGCGCAGCGAGACCGTGCCCGCGCTCCGGGCGACCCGCGGCGACACCCCGCTGGAAGTACTCGTACGCCTGTTCCTCCTCCAGCAGCCGGTGCCCCACGCGCGCGTGGCCGGCGTTCTGCCCGTCGACGCGTGCCTGGAGAGCGGTTGGCTGGTGCGCGCCGGCGCCGACGAGCTGGCCGCGACGGTGGACGTACGGCCGTACGGCGGACCCGACGGCGAGGACTGGTTCATCGTGTCGGACCTGGGCTGTGCCGTCGGCGGCGCCGGTGGCATCGGGAGCCGCGAGGAGGGTGTCGTCCTGGGCGTCGGCGGCGCGTCCACGACCCTCGCCGGGATCACCGTCCGCAGCCCCGTCTCCTCCGCCCTCGACGTGGGCACCGGCTCCGGGATCCAGGCCCTGCACGCCGCACAGCACGCCACGCGCGTGACGGCGACCGATCTCAACCCGCGCGCACTGCACATCACCGCGCTCACGCTGGCGCTCTCCGGCGCCCCGGCCGCCGATCTGCGCGAGGGCTCGCTGTTCGAGCCGCTCAGGCAGGGGGAGACGTACGACCTCATCGTCTCGAACCCGCCCTTCGTGATCTCGCCGGGCGCCCGGCTGACGTACCGCGACGGCGGGATGGGCGGGGACGATCTGTGCCGCTCGGTCGTTCAGGGGGCGGGGGAGCTGCTGAACGAGGGCGGGTTCGCGCAGTTCCTCGCCAACTGGCAGCACGTGGCGGGGGAGGACTGGCAGGACAGGCTCAGGTCGTGGGTGCCGCGCGGGTGCGACGCGTGGATCGTGCAGCGCGAGGTGCAGGACGTCACGCAGTACGCCGAGCTGTGGCTCAGGGACGCCGGTGACCACCGCGGCGACCCGGCCGAGTACCAGGCGCTCTACGACGCCTGGCTCGACGAGTTCGAGGCGCGCAAGGTGAAGGCCGTCGGCTTCGGCTGGATCACCCTGCGCAGGACGGGCTCCGCCGTGCCCTCGATCACCGTGGAGGAATGGCCGCACCCGGTCGAACAGCCGCTCGGCGACACCGTCCGCGCGCACTTCGAGCGCCTCGACTACCTGCGCGCCCACGACGACGCGGCCCTGCTGGAGGCCCACTTCAGGCTCGTGCCCGAGATCGTCCAGGAGCAGGTCGGGCTGCCCGGCGCGGAGGACCCCGAGCACGTCGTGCTGCGCCAGCACCGCGGGATGCGCCGGGCCACCAAGGTGGACACGGTCGGCGCGGGCTTCGCCGGGGTGTGCGACGGCACGCTGAGCGCGGGCCGCATCCTCGACGCGATCGCCCAGCTCATGGGCGAGGACCCGGTCATGCTGCGCGACCGCACGCCCGCGCAGATCCGGGTGCTGGTGGAGCAGGGGTTCCTGGAGCCGGCGTGACCCGACGGGGCATGCTCACAGGGTTCCTGGAGCCGGCGTGACCCGGCGGGGCATGCTCACAGGGTTCCCGGAGCCCGCGTGAACCCGGCTGGACGTGCCCGCTGAGGCGTCCCCGCACCCCTGAGACTCCTGTGCCCGATCTGACGGGATTGGCCCCGAAAAGGCCTCCTGTCAGTGGGGCGTGCAAAGCTACCTTCGAGGGACAGAACTGACGCGTTCTCGGGGGAGGCGCGCTGTCTCTGGCTTCGGGTCTCGGGGGGAGGCGTGATGGCGGGGGAGACGCCGGATCACGGCGAGAACAGGATCATCAACGGCCGCTACCGGCTGTCGCGCACACTCGGCGCGGGCGGCATGGGCCGCGTCTGGCTGGCGTACGACCAGGAGCTGGCCTGCGAGGTCGCGATGAAGGAGATCGCGCTTCCGGACCTGCCGACGGACGAGAGCGAGACGGCCCAGCGCATCGCCCGCGCCCGCAGCGAGGCCCGGCACGCGGCGCGGCTGCGCGGCCATCCGCATGTGGCCACGGTGCACGACGTGGTGGTGCACGAAGGACTGCCCTGGATCGTCATGGAGTACGTGCCGGACGCGGTGGACCTCCAGGCGGTCGTACGGCGTTCCGGGCCGCTGTCGCCCGAGCAGGCGGCCCGGGTCGGTCTCGCCGTCCTCGACGCGCTCACCGCCGGGCACCGCGTCGGCATTCTGCACCGGGACGTGAAACCGGCCAACATCCTTCTGGCGCCGGACGCTTCGGGCGACCCCTACGCGCGCGTGCTGCTCACCGACTACGGCATCGCCCTCCAGCCCGAGTCCCGCGAACCCCGGCTCACCGCGACCGCCGGCATCCTCGGCACGCCGGGCTATCTGGCCCCGGAGCGCGCGCGGGGCGAGCCGCCGACCCCGGCCGCGGACCTGTTCTCCCTGGGCGCCACGCTGTACGCCGCCGTCGAGGGGCGCGGCCCCTTCGACCGGCATGGCGAATTCGCCACGCTGACAGCCCTGTTGGGCGAGGAGCCCACACCGCCCGTCCGGGCCGGCGACCTCACACCGGTGCTGCTGGGACTGCTGGTCAAGGACCCCGTGCGCAGGTTCTCGCCGGAGGCGGTGCGGCGCGGGCTGGAGGGGGTCGTGCAGGGGGCGGCAGGGGTGCGGGGTGCCGGGGGCGCGTTCGGCGGTTCGGTGGGGCCGGGGTACGGCTTCTCGGGGGGCGGGTTCGGGGCGGTGGCCGGGGCGTGGCGAGCGGGGGCTCCTCAGACGCCGGGTGCGTCGGGCACGCCGGGTGCGCCGAGTGCGCCGGGGATGCCGGGCACGCCGGGGGTGCCAGGGGCGGCTGGGACACCGGGGGCACCGCAGACGCCGCACACTCCGGCGGACGCGGCCCGGGGCGGGGCGGCCGACGCGAGCCCCGCCGGCGCAGGTCCGGCCGACGGTTCTGCCGACGCCGAGGGGGCGGGCACGCCCGGTTCGGCACCGGGTCCCGCATCGCCGTACAGCGCGTGGCCGCCCGCCGCGGGGCAGAGGCCGGAACCGGGCAATCCCTATGTGCAGGGGGCGGGTTCGCCGTATGCGGGAGGCGGGGCCCAGCCAGGACCGTACGGCGACGGCGGCAGTGTCCAGTCCTACGGGTCCGGACCTCCGCCGCCGTACGCGAGCGGATACGGCGCTCCCGGTACGCCGTACAACACCGGTGCTCCCGGCACCCCGAGTACTCCCGGCGGATACACCGTCGCCGGTGCGCAGACCGTCTTCGGCGGCCCCGGCTTCCCCGGTGGACCCGGTGGACCCGGTGGACCCGGCGACCGGACCCCCTTCTCCCCACCCTCATCCTCACCCCCACCACCCCGCCCCGCCGCCAAGAACCGCCTCGCGCTCCTCGCCCTGGTCGTCGGACTGGCGCTCGTCGTCGCCGGGGGCGCCTGGGCCGCCGTATCGCTGACCGGGGACGACGGCGGGAAGGACGCCGCGACCAAGTCCTCCCCGAGCGTGACTACGTCACAAAAGGCCTCACCCACCGGTCCCGTGCTGCCGTACGGCGAGGTCGTCGGGCTCGACCAGCCCCTGGAGGCCGGTGACTGCGTGCAGGCGGTGTGGTCGGGGGCGCCGTTCAGGTCGGCGCCGAACCTGGGGGTCGTGGACTGTGCGGACGACTGGCCGGACGGCCAGGTCGTGGCGGTCGACACGGCCACCGGTTTCGCCGACGCCAAGGCCCGCGGCGCCGAACGCTGCGCGAACCTCAGCCGGCCCGTCGTGGACGCGCTCCCCGACGCGGCCGGGTACGCGGTCCTGCCGACCGAGGAGGGATTCGCCACGGCGGGCCGGGGCACGGCGTGTCTCGTGCTCGGCCGCCATGCCGCGATAGGCGGTGAGGTGGGCCGCTTCCGGGACTTGGGCACGGACCTGTGGGTCGGTCAGATGAGCGTCGGCGACTGCTGGGTCTACCAACAGCTCGACGACGGCTACAAAGCACCGCTCACCGACTGCTCGAAACCCCACACCGACCAGGTGATCGGCACTGTCCAGGCCCCGGCCGAAATGACCTACAAGAAGGGGACCGACAACGCGACGAAGTTGTGCGGCAACAAATTCGAGTCGAGCTGGGCGCCCGGTCAGGAGCGACTCGTGTACGGGTGGGTGGCCGACGAGGACGACTGGAAGAAGGGATTCAACAAGATCGTGTGCACGGTGAGCCTGACCGACAACAAGAAGTCGAGCGGGAAGATACCCCCGCCCGGCGCGGTCTGAATCCGGTCGGTTTTCGGCTCCCGAGAGACCGGATCCGGGTCGCCGCCGGGCACGGACACGTGCGCACCCGGTCACACGCGTGTGGGATCCGGGTGAGAACCGGGCGAGAACCCGACGGGATCCGTGGGCGGCCGGGGCAGGACCCGGGCGCTCGATCGGGACCGGCCGGGGCAGTCCACGGCGGTGTCGGCCCGGCGTTCACCCGGGGTTCGCCTGGCCGCCGCCCGCGCGTGCAAGTCTCCATGGGAGCCGCACGCGCGGACGGGAGAAGAGGGGCACGGGGAGCCATGGAGAGCGAGTCGGCGATCTTCGCGGGATTGGTGTTCGCCCTGTTCGGAGGCGCGCTCCTGGTGTGGACCGCGGCTCGGGTGCGCCATCGCCGGCCCGTCGCCCTCGGTGTGAGTCCCGTCGCATCGGCGACCGTCGCGACCCTCGCCGCGCTCCTCGCGCTGGCCCTCGGCGTATGGTGCCTGACCCGCCTCTAGAACGACTCGGCGAGCGTCACGACCGGCCAATTGGGAGATCACCCTCCGGATGAGCCGGAAAAGGCCGGTGAGGACTCCGGGCGGCAGGAATGGCGGTAGTCGGGTTACCGTTCGAGTGGCCGTTGTGGGCTTTTCCCGTTTGACACGGGGGCGGGATGTACCGTCACACTCCGCAGCGTCAGCATGACCCGACCCCGGGAACCAAGGCCTGGGGATACCCCAGCGTCGACCGGAGAGAAGAGCGAAGTTGTCCCCGACCAGCGAGACCGCACAGGGCGGCCGCCGACTCGTCATCGTCGAGTCGCCTGCCAAGGCGAAGACGATCAAGGGCTATCTCGGGCCCGGATACGTCGTCGAGGCGAGCGTCGGGCACATCCGCGACCTCCCCAACGGCGCCGCGGAGGTGCCGGAGAAGTACACCGGCGAGGTGCGCCGGCTCGGCGTGGACGTCGAGCACGACTTCGAGCCCATCTATGTCGTCAACGCCGACAAGCGGGCCCAGGTCAAGAAGCTCAAGGACCTGCTGAAGGACTCCGACGAGCTCTTCCTCGCCACCGATGAGGACCGCGAGGGCGAGGCCATCGCGTGGCACCTCCAGGAGGTCCTCAAGCCCAAGGTCCCGGTCAAGCGGATGGTCTTCCACGAGATCACCAAGGCCGCGATCCAGGCCGCCGTCGCCAACCCGCGCGAGCTCAACCAGAGGCTGGTCGACGCCCAGGAGACCCGCCGCATCCTCGACCGCCTCTACGGCTACGAGGTCTCGCCGGTCCTGTGGAAGAAGGTCATGCCGCGCCTGTCGGCCGGCCGTGTCCAGTCGGTCGCGACCAGGCTCGTCGTCGAGCGGGAGCGCGAGCGCATCGCGTTCCGCTCCGCCGAGTACTGGGACCTGACGGGCACCTTCGCGACCGGTCGCGCCGGGGACCCGAGCGACCCGTCGTCGCTGGTCGCGCGCCTCCAGACCGTCGACGGCAGGCGGGTCGCGCAGGGCCGTGACTTCGACTCCCTGGGACAGCTCAAGAGCGCGAACACCCTCCACCTCGACGAGGCGAACGCCCGCGCGCTCGCCGCCGCCCTGGAGCAGACGCGGTTCGCCGTCCGCTCGGTCGAGTCCAAGCCGTACCGCCGCTCGCCGTACGCCCCGTTCCGTACGACGACCCTCCAGCAGGAGGCCTCGCGCAAGCTCGGCTTCGGCGCGAAGGCCACCATGCAGGTGGCGCAGAAGCTGTACGAGAACGGCTTCATCACGTACATGCGTACGGACTCCACGACCCTCAGCGACACGGCCATCGCCGCCGCCCGCGCCCAGGTCACCCAGCTCTACGGCGCCGACTACCTGCCGTCGAGCCCGCGGACGTACGCCGGGAAGGTCAAGAACGCCCAGGAGGCGCACGAGGCGATCCGCCCCTCGGGTGATCGTTTCCGCACCCCGGCCGAGACCGGTCTGACCGGCGACCAGTTCAAGCTCTACGAGCTGATCTGGAAGCGCACGGTCGCCTCGCAGATGAAGGACGCCACCGGCAACAGCGTCACGGTCAAGATCGGTGGCACCGCCGCCGACGGCCGGGACGTCGAGTTCAGCGCCTCCGGCAAGACGATCACCTTCCACGGCTTCCTGAAGGCCTACGTCGAGGGTGCCGACGACCCGAACGCGGAGCTGGACGACCGCGAGCGCCGGCTGCCCCAGGTCGCCGAGGGCGACGCCCTGAGCGCCGAGGAGATCACGGTCGACGGGCACGCCACCAAGCCCCCGGCCCGCTACACCGAGGCCAGCCTCGTCAAGGAGCTCGAAGAGCGCGAGATCGGCCGTCCGTCGACGTACGCCTCGATCATCGGCACGATCCTCGACCGCGGCTATGTCTTCAAGAAGGGCACCGCGCTCGTCCCGTCCTTCCTGTCCTTCGCCGTGGTCAACCTCCTGGAGAAGCACTTCGGGCGGCTCGTCGACTACGACTTCACGGCCCGCATGGAGGACGACCTCGACCGCATCGCGGCCGGCCAGGCGCAGTCCGTGCCGTGGCTGAAGCGCTTCTACTTCGGCGAGGGCACGGCAGCGGGCGGCGCGGCCGACGCGGGCAACGGCGACGGGGACCACCTCGGCGGCCTCAAGGAGCTCGTGACCGACCTGGGCGCGATCGACGCGCGCGAGGTGTCCTCGTTCCCGGTGGGCAACGACATCGTGCTCCGGGTCGGCCGCTACGGGCCGTACATCGAGCGCGGCGAGAAGGACTCCGAGAACCACCAGCGGGCCGACGTGCCCGAGGACCTGGCCCCGGACGAGCTGTCCGTCGAGCTCGCGGAGGAACTGCTCGCCAAGCCGAGCGGTGACTTCGAGCTCGGCGCCGACCCGGTGACGGGTCACCAGATCATCGCCCGCGACGGCCGCTACGGCCCGTACGTCACCGAGGTGCTCCCCGAGGGCACCCCGAAGACCGGCAAGAACGCCGTCAAGCCGCGTACGGCCTCGCTGTTCAAGTCGATGTCCCTGGACACGGTGACCCTCCAGGACGCGCTCAAGCTGATGTCGCTGCCGCGGGTCGTCGGCGCCGACGCGGAGGGTCAGGAGATCACCGCGCAGAACGGCCGCTACGGGCCGTATCTGAAGAAGGGCACGGACTCGCGCTCGCTCCAGACCGAGGAGCAGCTCTTCACGATCACCCTCGAAGAGGCCCTCCAGATCTACTCCCAGCCCAAGCAGCGCGGCCGGGCCGCCGCCAAGCCGCCGCTGAAGGAGCTGGGCACCGACCCGGTCAGCGAGAAGCCGGTCGTGGTCAAGGACGGCCGCTTCGGGCCGTACGTCACCGACGGGGAGACCAACGCGACCCTGCGCTCCGGCGACAGCGTCGAGACGATCACCCCCGAGCGCGGCTACGAACTGCTCGCCGAGAAGCGGGCCAAGGGCCCCGCCAAGAAGACGGCGAAGAAGGCGCCCGCGAAGAAGGCCCCGGCCAAGAAGGCGACGGCCGCCAAGAAGACCGCGGCGAAGAAGACGACCACGGCCGCGAAGAAGACGACGGCGAAGAAGACCACCGCGACCGCAAAGAAGGCGGCGGCTTCGAAGGCGGCGTCCGAGGACTGAGTTCTCGGTGGCGGCGTCGCAGGACTGAGTCCGGCGCTGTTCCTCCATCGAGGCTTCGCATTGCGAACGTCCCGGCATCACTTTGGTGTCGGGACGTGCGCACGTCAGGACGGGCCCTCCGGGCTGTCGGTGGCTCCCGATAGGCTGAACGCATGACCCGTGCGGAGCAGCCAACGGCCCCTGAACCGGCCCCCGACGACGCCCTGGTCGCGCACTCCCGCGAGCGCGCCGTCCGCGCCCTGCTGCGCAGGCCCCAGCTCAAACGCCTGTGGAGCGCCCAACTCGTGGGCGGTGTCGGCGACACCCTCGCGCTCCTGGTGCTGGTCCTGCTGGCCCTTCAGGCGGCGATCGCCGAGGGCTCGTTCGGCGGCGGCTACCGGGGCGTGGCGTTCGCAGTGGCGACCGTCTTCGGCACGCGCGTGCTGGCGACGCTGCTCTTCGGCGCGGTCCTGCTCGGCCCGTTGACCTCGCTCACCTCGCAGGAGGGGCCGCTCGACCGCCGCTGGACCATGGTCGGCGCGGACGGCCTCAGGGTGGCGCTGCTGATCGTCGCGCCCCTGTGGATCGACTGGACGCCGGAGAACGCGCTCCCGGTGCTCCTGGTGACCGCCTTCGTGACGGGTGTCGCCGAGCGCTTCTGGACCGTGTGCCGCGAGAGCGCGGCCCCCGCCCTGCTGCCGGCTCCGCCGCCCGAGGGGGCGACGGTACGGCCGCTGCCGGACCACCTGGACGCGCTGCGCCGCCTGTCGCTGCGGACGACCTTCGTGGTGATCCCGCTCGCCGCCGCCGCGCTCGTGGCCGCGGGCCTGCTCAACAACCTGCTGGGCTCCGGCATCGACTGGTTCGGCCAGCACCAGGCGGCCCTCGCCTCGTACGTCGCGGCCGGTCTGTTCGCCGCCTCCCTGTCGGTGCTGACCTTCCTGGAGCTGCCCGACACCCGCACCCCGCGCGCGCGTTCGCCGCTGGAGGGGCTGCGCCGGCCCAAGACCGGCACCGGTGTCGACAAGGGCCGTACCGGCGCGATCCCGCTGCTGGTACCGGCCTGCGCGGCCGTCGCCGGGGCGATCGCCGCCGCCGTGGCCGTCGCCGTGCTGCACGCCAAGGACATGGGCGGCGGTCCGGTCACGTACGGCCTGATGGTGGCGGCGCTGACCGGCGGAGTCGTCGTCGGTGTCCGTACGGCGCCCAGGGTGCTGGTCTCGCTCTCGCGGCGCCGGCTGCTCGCGCTGGCCATCGCCTTCACCGGCATCGCCCTGCTGGCCGCCGGGCTCGTCCCGGACCTCACCACCGTGCTGCTGATCGAGGTGCTGGCCGGCATCGGTGCCGGGGTGGCCGCCAACACCGGGCACACCCTGCTCGACCAGGAGACCGAGGAATACCGGCGGGCGCGCATCACCGAGCATCTGCACGCGGTCGTACGCGTGTGTGTGGCGCTCGGCGTGCTGGTCGCGCCCGTGGTCGCCGCGGCGATCGGACCGCACCGGCTGGAGAACGGCAAGTTCGTGTTCGCGCACGGCGGCGCCGCGTTCGTCCTGATGCTGGTCGGCGCACTGCTGCTGCCGGTGGCCGCGCTGGTGCTCGCCAAGGTCGACGACCGCTCCGGCGTACCGCTCCGCCACGACCTGCGGGACGCGCTGCTCGGCGGCGACGACCCGGAGACGGTGCCCGCCGGCACCGGTTTCTTCATCGCGCTGGAGGGCGGCGACGGGGCCGGGAAGTCCACCCAGGCCGAGGCGCTCGCCGAGTGGATCAGGGCCAAGGGCCACGAGGTCGTGGTCACGCGCGAGCCGGGGGCGACCCCGGTCGGCAAGCGGCTGCGGTCGATCCTGCTGGACGTGTCGAGCGCCGGACTGTCGCACCGCGCGGAGGCGCTGCTGTACGCGGCGGACCGCGCGGAGCACGTGGACACCGTGGTCCGGCCCGCGCTGGAGCGCGGCGCGGTCGTCATTTCCGACCGGTACATCGACTCCTCGGTGGCCTACCAGGGCGCCGGGCGCGACCTGTCCCCGACGGAGATCGCCCGCATCAACCGCTGGGCGACCAACGGCCTGGTGCCGCATCTGACCGTCCTGCTGGACGTCTCGCCCGAGATCGCCCGCGAGCGGTTCACCGAGGCGCCGGACCGGCTGGAGTCGGAGCCGGCGGAGTTCCACGCGCGCGTGCGGTCCGGATTCCTCACGCTGGCCGCGGCCGACCCCGGGCGGTACCTGGTCGTGGACGCGGGCCAGGAGCCCGAGGCCGTCACCACCGTCGTACGGCATCGCCTCGACCAGATGCTGCCGCTGTCCGAGCAGGAGATCCGGGAGCAGGAGGAGGCCCGCCGCAAGGCCGAGGAGGAGGCGCGGCGCAAGGCCGAGGAAGAGGCCGCTCGCAAGGCCGAGGAGGAGCGCCTGGAGCGTGAGCGCCAGGAGCAGCTCGCCCGGCTGAAGGCCGAGGAGGAGGAGCGCAAGCGCCGCGAGCTGGAGGAGGCCCAGCGGCGCGAGGCCGAGCGGCAGGCGGAGGAGGCCCGGCTGCGGGCCGAGGAAGCGCGCAAGCGGGCCGAGGAGGAGCGGGTGCGGCTCCTCGCCGAGGAGAAGGCCCGCGCCGAGGAGGAGGCCCGCCGCAAGGCCCGCGAGGAAGCCGCCCGCAAGCAGGCCGAGGAGGAGGCACGGCTGCGTGCCGAGGCCGAGGAGCGGCGGCTGGAGAAGCAGCGCAAGGCCGAGGAGGCCCTGCTGCGGGCCGAGGAGGCGCGGCGGCTCGCCGAGACCGCGACCGCGGCGGCGGAGGCGGGACCGAAGCAGCCCGCGACGCCTTCGGCGGGGCTGGACGCGGCGACCGTGCCCACGCCCGTGGTGACGCCGACGAACGCGTCGGGCGGCCCGGTGGACGAGACGGCGGTGCTGCCCCGGGTCTCCATGACGAAGGACGACGAGGAGTCCTCCGGGACGTCCGACGAGGCCTCCGACTCCGAGGTGACGGCCCAGCTTCCGCAGCCGCCGGTGCCTCCGGGTGCGGCGGACGAGACGGCCGTGCTGCCTCCGGTGTCCCCGGGTGCGGCGGACGAGACGGCGGTGTTGCCTGCTGTGCCTCCGGGTGCGGCGGACGAGACGGCCGTGCTGCCGCCGGTGCCTCCGGGTGCCGCCGATGAGACCGCGGTGCTGCCTCCGGTGCCGGGGGACGGGCCTTCGGATCGGGTGCCGCCGGGGTACTTCCGGGACGAGGAGCGCACGCGGGAGCTGCCGCAGCTCGACGAGAAGGGCACGCCTCGGCGGAGGCCCCGGTCGGACTGGGCCGAGGAGACGCCGCTGGACGATCTGCCGTCGCTGGCGGACGAGTTGCTCGGGCCGCATGACGAGGAGTACGGGGACGGGCGGGGGCGGCGTCGGGGACGGTAGCGGTCCGGTTTTCGGGTGCGACCAGCGGCCACCGGCCCGCGGCCGACGACCGATCGTGAACCCGTTGTCAGTGCTCACCCTCACAATGGACTCGACGCGCAAGGCATGACGAAAGGGCGGCGGGATCCATGACCGTGTGGGACGACCTGGTCGGGCAGGAGCGGGTGAGCGAGCAGCTCGCGGCCGCCGCGCGGGACGCCGACGCCCTGGTCACCGCCGCCGCCACCGACGCCCCGCCCCCCGAGGCGTCGAAGATGACCCATGCCTGGCTGTTCACCGGCCCGCCCGGAGCGGGCCGGAACCAGGCGGCGAGGGCCTTCGCGGCCGCGTTGCAGTGCGTCAGCCCCGACCGGGCGCTCGGCGGAGTACCGGGCTGCGGATTCTGCGACGGATGTCATACGGCACTCATCGGCACCCACGCCGACGTCACCTCCGTGGCCGCCGTCGGCACCCAGATCCTCGCGGACGACATGCGGGACACCGTGCGGAAGTCCTTCACCTCGCCGGCGAACGGCCGCTGGCAGATCATCCTCGTCGAGGACGCCGAGCGGCTGAACGAGAAGTCGGCCAACGCGGTCCTCAAGGCCGTGGAGGAGCCGGCCCCGCGCACGGTGTGGCTGCTGTGCGCCCCCTCCATCGAGGACGTCCTGCCGACGATCCGTTCCCGCTGCCGGCACCTGAACCTGTCCACCCCCTCCGTCGACGCCGTCGCCGACATGCTCGTGCGCAGGGAGGGCATCGAGCCCGCCGCGGCGATGGCCGCCGCCCGCGCCACCCAGGGCCATGTCGACCGGGCCCGCCGCCTCGCCACCGACCCGGCGGCCCGCGAGCGCCGTGCCGCCGTACTGAAGCTGCCCCTGCGCATCGACGACATCGGCGGCTGCCTCAGGGCGGCCCAGGAACTCGTGGACGCGGCGGCCGACGACGCCAAGCAGTTGGCCGAGGAGATGGACGGCAAGGAGACGGAGGAGCTGAAGGCGGCGATGGGTGCCGCGCAGGGCGGCCGGATGCCGCGCGGCACGGCGGGCGTGATGAAGGACCTGGAGGACAAGCAGAAGCGCCGCAGAACCCGCACGCAGCGCGACAGCCTCGACCTCGCGCTGACCGACCTCACCGCCTTCTACCGCGATGTCCTCGCCCTTCAGCTCGGCTCGAAGGTGGCGATCGCCAACGCGGACGCCGAGGACGCCCTGGAGCGGCTCGCCCGCGGCAGCTCACCGGAGAGCACCCTGCGCCGTATCGAGGCGATCGGCGCCTGCCGCGAGGCCCTCGACCGCAACGTGGCCCCGCTGCTCGCGGTGGAGGCGATGACGATGGCGCTCAGAGCGGGTTGACCGTGTCACTCGTACGAGGCTTTGTTCACACGGATTGCGATCAGTCAACTGCACAGAGTTACTCTCGCCTGATGCACACCAGGCGCAGCTCCCGCTCCCTCCGCACCGGCGGCATCCTGCTGGCCGCGGCCCTTCTCGCCTCCGCCTGCTCCGCCAGCGCCTCGACGAGTTCGGTCGGCTCGGCCACTGCGGCCGCCGACGGGACGCCGGCCGCGCTGCCGAAGGCGCCACCGGCCGCGCTCGCGTCGTACTACGGACAGAAGGTGCGCTGGCGCGGCTGCGGGGTCCCCGGCTTCGAGTGCGCCACGCTGAAGGCGCCGCTCGACTACGACAAGCCGGCCCAGGGGGACATCCGTCTCGCCGTCACCCGCAAGAAGGCCACCGGGCCGGGCAAGCGCCTCGGGTCGCTGTTCGTGAACCCGGGCGGACCGGGCGGCTCGGCGGTCGGCTACGTCCAGGCGTACGCCGGGATCGGCTACCCCGCAGCGGTCCGGGCCCGGTACGACATGGTCGCGATCGACCCGCGCGGAGTCGCCCGCAGCGAGCCCGTCGAATGTCTCGACGGACGGGACATGGACACGTACACCCAGACGGACACCACCCCCGACGACGCGCGCGAGACCACGGAACTCGTCGACGCCTACAAGGAGTTCGCGGAGGCGTGCGGCGCGCACGCGCCGGGGCTGCTGCGGCATGTGTCGACGGTCGAGACGGCCCGGGACATGGACGTCGTGCGGGCGGTGCTGGGCGACCGGAAGCTGAACTACGTGGGGGCGTCGTACGGGACGTTCCTCGGGGCGACGTACGCGGGACTGTTCCCCGGCCGTACGGGGCGGCTGGTGCTGGACGGTGCGATGGACCCCTCGCTGCCCGCGCGCCGGATGAACCTCGACCAGACGGCGGGGTTCGAGACGGCGTTCCAGTCGTTCGCGAAGGACTGTGTGCGGCAGCCGGACTGCCCGCTCGGCACGAAGGGCACGACGACCGCCGAGGTCGGCCGGAACCTCAAGGCCTTCTTCACGCGGCTGGACGCGCACCCGATCCCCACCGGCGACGCGGACGGCCGCAGGCTCGGCGAGGCCCTCGCCACGACCGGTGTGATCGCGGCGATGTACGACGAGAGCTCCTGGGCACAGCTGCGGGAGGCGCTGACCTCGGCGATCAAGGAGAAGGACGGCGCCGGCCTCCTGGTCCTGTCCGACAGCTACTACGAGCGGGACGCCGACGGTCGCTACAGCAACCTGATGTCCGCCAACGCGGCCGTGAACTGCCTCGACCTGCCGCCCGCCTACGACACTCCGGAGGAGGTCGAGAGGGCGCTGCCGTCCTTCGAGAAGGCGTCGCCGGTCTTCGGCGAGGGCCTCGCGTGGGCGTCGCTGAGCTGTGCGTACTGGCCGGTCGGGGCCACGGGCGAACCCCACCGCATCGAGGCGCGGGGCGCCGCCCCGATCGTGGTGGTCGGCACGACGCGCGACCCGGCCACGCCGTACCGCTGGGCCCGCGCCCTGGCCGCCCAGCTCACCTCGGCCCGCCTGCTCACCTACGAGGGCGACGGCCACACCGCGTACGGTCGCGGCAGCGCCTGCATCGACTCCACGATCAACGCGTACCTGCTCCGCGGCACCCCTCCGACGAACGGAAAGCGCTGCTCATGACCCCGCCGACGGGCGGTCCGGGGGCGCCCCGAGGGCTGGTGCGGAGCACCCCCGGAAACTGTGTAGACTTACCGACGTTGCTGATCGCACCATAGTGCGGACGGCGCGCCGCCTTAGCTCAGATGGCCAGAGCAACGCACTCGTAATGCGTAGGTCTCGGGTTCGAATCCCGAAGGCGGCTCTGTTGTGAAACCCCCAGGTCAGTGCTATGACCTGGGGTTTCTTGTTTCGGTACCCCTGGAATCCGGGCGAATCGGGTGCGGGCAATCTGTGCATCGCAATGCGCGGTCGGTCCCATGTCGGCGTGGAACGTAAGGTCGTACCTTGGCGAATCATCCAGCCTTCGGTGATGTGCTGACCCGGCTCCTGAAGCACCGCCGGACGGATCTCACATGGCTGTCCTCCACGTCTGGCGTCGCGGAGACCGAACTCCGTTCGCTGGTGTCGGGCACTCCGCCGCAGGCATCGCAGCTCGACGGTCTCGCCGCCGCGTTCCGTCTTCACGCCGCCGACCTCTGTGTGATCGCCGGAATCGCGGCGCCGGAACCCCTCACACCCCGGGATTCGGCTGCCGGGGCCGCGGTCGTGGGCCTGATCCGGATCACGATGGCACTGCCGTCGAACCAGAGGGCCCAGGTCAACCGGTTCGTGCAGCAGTTGCCGAGCGAACTCGAAGAACGGCCGTGCGTCACGCCGTTGATCTATGACCCGCACTCGTCGGGCCTTGGCGCGACGCTCGCCAACCTGCTCTGCACCAACCGGAATCTGCACTCCCTGACCGCCACGGCCAAGACGCTGGCCGTACTGACCGAAGGCCGCGTGTACCTGGCCGCCTCCACGATCAGCGGCATCGGACGGGGCCGCGTTCCTCTGACCGCGAACCTGGTGGCGGGCTTCGCGACCGCCCTCGGTATCCCGCGCGGTGACCTCGCCGCCATCACGGGGGTCGAACTCGCCGAGCCATCGCGGTCCGACGATCCGCTGCCGGCGGAAACGGCGGCGCTGCTGTGGAGTTGCCGACGCCTGACGGCGGTTCAGGTCGGGCGCGTGCGCGACGAAGCGGAGTCGATGCTCGTACCGGTGCCCGAGGGCGCCCCTGCCGAGGAGTGGAACCGGGTCCATCATCACCATGGGCGATGGTGGGGGGCGCCTAGGCGGTGAACGGCTGGCTCCGGCTCCGGCTCCAGCGTTTCCGTTCGCTCACACCGAGACCGCCCGGCCCCCGACCACCACACCTGACCCCGGCGCCCCCAGCACCCCCCTCAGGCCTCGCCCATGAACTCCCACTCCCCATGCGCCACCCGGAACACCACGAAGCCGGGTTCGGTTCGCAGGTGGCGCGCGCCCGCAGGTGCGGTGACCTGGGGCCCCTCCGCGCCCGGGACGTGGACGTCCGCCGTCGCGCCCACCGGGACCCGGACCGACAGGCGCAGGCGGTGGTCGACTCGGGTCCAGGAGACCGCGGCGGGGCCGCGTACCGTGCGGATGGAGGTGCGGGCCCAGTTCACCGCCGTACGGGCGTCGGGGCGGACGGTGAAGGTGCGGTAGCCGGCGTCGCCGGGGCGCAGGCCGGCCACGTTCTCGTAGAGCCACTGCGCGACCGTGCCCTGGAAGTAGTGGTCGCGGGAGCGGGAGTCGAGGGGCCACATCTCCCACATGGTGTCGGCGCCGTTCGCGTGCCAGTACCCCCAACTCGGGTACGTCCGCTGGGTGGCGATCGCGTGCGCCACATCGGGCCGGCCGTGCGCGCACAGCACCCGCAGCAGCACGCTGGTGCCCAGGGCCCCCGTGTTGAGGTGGTTGCCGCGCTCCTCGATGTCCCTCACCAGGCTGTCGAGGACGGAGGCGCGGGCTCCGGCGGGCACCAGTCCGAAGGCGAGCGGAATGGCGTTGGACGTCTGCCGGTAGTCCGGGTCCTTCGCCGTGCGGTAGTGGCCCTCGGGTGCGAGGAAGGCCGCGTTGAAGGCGGTGCGGAGGTCGTCCGCGGCCCGGCGGTAGCGGGCGGCCGTGGCGTCCTCGCCCAGCAGGTCGCCCAGTTCGGCGGTGTGCAGCAGGGCGCGGTGCAGGTACGCCGTCGCGGTCAGCCGTGTGTCCTCGGGCGGGTTGCCGCCGTAACCGGGCGGCAGGTAGTCGCCCAGTGCGGTGATCGCGAGGCCGTCCCGCAGCCGGGACAGCTCCCAGTCGAGGTAGCGCACCAGCGGGGCCCAGTGGTCCCGAGCGGCGCGCTCGTCGCCGTAGACGCGGTACAACTCGCGGGCCACGAAGGGGTACACGGTCGTCCACTCGGGGGACGGGCCGAGATCGCCGTAACCCCATCCGCCGCTCGGCACGATCACCGGGAGCTGGCCGGCGCCGGTCTGGCTGTCCGCCAGGTCGCCGAGCCACTTGGACAGGAAGCGGTGCACTCCGAAGGCGTACGTCATGACGGGCGCCCCGAGCTGGGCGTCGCCGGTCCAGCCGTTCTTCTCGTACATGGGCGTGTCGGTCGGGATGCCGTGCAGGTTGTTCAGGACCGTGCGGCGCATGGCTCCGTCCAGCCACTCGTAGAACGGCTCGGAGCAGGCGAAGGAGCTCACCTCCTCCACCCGGGTGTGCACGACGCGGCCGAGCACCTGGTCGGGGGTGGGGCGGGCGGGCAGTCCGCTGATCTGTACGTAGCGGAAGCCCTTGTAGGAGAAGGACGGTTCCCACAACTCCTCGGCGCCGCCCGCGCAGATGTACTCGTCCGTCTGGAAGCGGCCGGGGACATGGTCGGTCTGGGCGTGCACGCTGCCGTCGGGCTTCAGCTTCTCGCCGTGGGTCAGGCGTACGACGGTCCCCGCGGCGGCGCCCCGGACCGTCAGGCGCGTCCAGCCCGCCATAGTGCGGCCCATGTCGACGACGTAGACGCCGGGGGTGAGTTCGCTGATCGCGGTGGGGCGTACCGTCTCGACGATCTCGATCGGGTCGTGCGGCTGGGCGCGCAGCTTGCCGCGGGGCGCCGGTTGTACGCCGGGCGCGCGCCAGCCGGTGTCGTCGAAGCCGGGTTCGCTCCAGCCGGCTGGGGCTCGGCGGGCGTCGTAAGTCTCGCCCGCGTAGAGGGAGTTGGAGCGGGTCGGGCCCTCGGTCAGCCGCCAGTCGCCGTCCGAGACGACGGTGGTGCGGGAGCCGTCCGGGTGGTCGATCTCCAGCTGCGCGAGGAGGCGGGGTTCGCCGTGCCAGGGCGGGTTGTGCCAGTTCCAGACGTTGGGGGTGGTCATGCCGAAGAAGCCGCGGCCGAGGGTGACGCCCAGGGCGTTCTCACCGCGTCTCAGGAGGTCGGTCACGTCGTGGACGGCGTACAGCACGGTCTCGTCGTAGTCGGTGAAGCCGGGGTCGAGGACCTGGCGGCCGACGCGGCGGCCGTTGATCTCCGCCTCGTAGTAGGCGAGTCCGCTGATGTACAGCCGGGCCCGGGAGACCTTCCGGGGCACGGTGAAGGAGCGGCGGAGCAGGGGCGCGGGCTGTTCCGGTACGGCGACCGTCACGCCGTTGCCCCAGGGGCCCTGTCCGTACGGCGCGAGGAGGACCGCCTGCGCCCAGCCGGTGTCGTCGAAGTCCGGTTCCTGCCAGCCGGGTTGCTCGGTCTCGGCGGTGCGCCAGCCGGGGCCGGTGACCAGTTCGAGGGGCGGTCCGGCGGCCGTGTCGACGATCAGTCGCACCAGCAGGCCGGCCGGGTTGACCGAGGCTCCACCGCGGTTGGTGGCGAGGACGGCCAGGACGACCCCCGCACCATCGGACCGCACCTGCGCGGTGACGTCCGCCGTTCGGCCGGTGCGCCAACCGTCCGTCTGCTGCGGTGCGTTGAGGACCTGCTCACCGCCGACGTAGAGCGTGAAGTCGTCGTCCGCGGTGGCGACGACGGTGGCCCGCCGTACGTCCGTGCCGGCGGGCAGGGCCAGCCGTGCCCTGAACCACCGGGGCCCCTCGGGGGCGCCGGAGGTGGTGGCGCCCGGCGACCAGATCCATGCGGCGCCTTCGAAGGAGGGGGGCTGCTCCGGGGCGTCGGCGCCGATCCATCGAGCCCGCCAGTCGGTGGTCGACAACGTTGTCTCCCACCAGCGCGGTTCGCTCCAGCGGGAGGCGCGTCCGGAGGCGTCCCAGACGCGGACCCGCCAGTGGTAGCGGGTGCGGGGGAGGAGCGGTGCGGGGCCGCCGTAGGCGATGCCGACGGTGCGGTCGGAGGTGACCTTGCCGGAGTCCCAGGTCAGGGGGGCGTTCCAGCGGGGGCTGTCGCGGGTGTCCTTGCGGGACCTGTCGCGGGTCACCTGGATTTGGTACGCCGCCTGGCGGGCGCCGTGTCCGGGGGCCGCCAACTCCCAGGAGAGGCCGGGGCGTTCGATGTCGGTGCCGAGGAGTGTGGTGGCGTACTCCACGGTGGTTCGTGCGATGTGGAGGCCGGGGGTCTTCGGTGTGGGTGGTGCTTGTGGTGCTTGTGGTGCTTGCGATGTGTGCGGTGCCGCGGTTGCCGTCGGTGTGCTGGTGGTTGCCGCGATGATGCCGGTTCCGGCCGTTGCTGCGGTTGCGGCGGTGCGTCGCAGGAAGTTCCTGCGGTTCCATCTTTCACCCATGATCGCGTCCCTCGCTCGCTATTGAAACGATTCAGTCCGCATTCTCGGGTGATCCTATGGAGCTGTTGGAAGGAGTTACAAGGGGTGGGACGGGAATTGGGGTGACGGGGATCGGGGGTGTTTGCGGTTGGTCGGGTGGGGCGTTGGGGATCGGTCGGTCTCGCTCAACGGGCCCTGTGCGGCGGCGATTTACGGGTTACCTCCAATAACCGGCTGCCCGATTTGGTGGTCCGCCGCCCTGCGGCCGCCGTTCCTGCCTGGCTAGCGTCCCTGCATGAGGCGACGCAAGCGCATCGGAACGAGCCGCGGCACGTCCTTACGCCGCGTGCGGGACAGGGCGATTCAGCGGCGGGAGCAGGTCAGGGCCGGGGCCTGGCGCAGACGGTTCGGCCGGCGCGCGGAGCAGGCTCGGCCGTGGCTTCAGTTCTTGGCGGACGTTGCCACGCTTCTTGCGCGGTTGGTGCGGTAGGGGTGGGTGCCGGGTGCCGGGTGCCGGGTGCCGGGTGCCGGGTGCGGAGCTGTGCGACTGCCGTGTCTGGAGGGACATCCTCCGTGCGGGCCGTCAAGCTGGGGGGAGGGCGGGACAGGGCTGGCGGGGCGGCGCGTGGAGGTGGCACATGGTGGGAGCGGGGTCGGGTGTTGGGGCGGAGGCTGGGTCTGCGTCGGGCTCGGGGCCTGGGCGGGGCTCGGGGCCTGGGCGGGGCCCGGGGTCCGGGGCGGCGGGTGGTTACAGCGGTACGCCGCTCGCCAAGAAACTCGGTATCAAGGCGGGACACCGGGTACGGCTGTCCGGCGCGCCCGACGGGTGGGACATCCCGGGGTTGCCCGACGACTGTGACATCGCCGCCGGCGGTCCGCGCGGGGCGGATGTCGTGGTCGTTTTCCATCGCGAGTACGCGAGGCTCGCGGGCGAGGCGGCCGGGCTGGTCGAGGATCTCGCGGATCAGGCCGCGCTGTGGATCGCGTGGCCGCGGAGGGCGGCCGGGCATGTCAGCGACATCACGGAGAACGCGTTGCGGGAGGTCTTCCTGCCACTCGGAGTCGTGGACGTGAAGGTCGCGGCGCTGGGGGAGGACTGGTCGGGCCTGAAGTTCGTACGCCGGAGGGAGAACCGGCGGGGGTGAGGGGCGGGGCCAATTCGGTGCGGGTCGCTGTTGGTGGGTGGGGCCGGGGTGAGTTGTGGTTGCTGGGCTGATCCAACAAGGCGCCCCTGCTCCCTCACCTTCCGTTCCCGCTGACCCGCAGTCCCCCCGCCTGCTGCCACCTGACCCCCCCCCCGTCCCCGCTGCCCCGAACTACCTTCGCCCCCCGGCACCTCACCCCCCACCCCCGCTGCCCCGAACTACCCTCGCCCCCCCGGCACCTCACCCCCCACCCCCGCTGCCCCGAACTACCCTCGCCCCCCCGGCACCTCACCCCCCACCCCCGCTGCCCCGAACTACCCTCGCCCCCCGGCACGCCACGCCACACCACCCCACCCCTCACCCCCAACAAGTCCTTACCGTGAACGGCTAGCATCGCCGCGGTTGATGGCCGTCGGTTTGAGGGGACGTGGGACATGGACGAGCCGAGGGTCGCCGTCGCCGTGGTGACGATGGGGAACCGGCCCGACGAGGTCGACGCGTTGTTGCGGTCCGTGGCCAAGCAGGACCTCCCCCCGGCCCGGATCGTGGTCGTCGGCAACGGCTGCCGGCTGCCCGAGTTTGCCGAGCGGCTCTCCCTGCCCGGCGAGGTCACCACCCTCGACGTCGAGGAGAACCTCGGCTGCCCCGGAGGGCGCAACGTGGCGCTGGCCCGCCTGCGGGACTTCGGCGACATCGACGTGGTCGTGGAACTCGACGACGACGGCCTCCTTGTGGACGCCGATGTGCTGCGCCGCGTACAGGAGTTGTTCGCGGCCGACGAGCGCCTCGGCATCGTCGGCTTCCGCATCGCCGACGAGCACGGCGAGACCCAGCAGCGGCACGTCCCCCGCGTCGGCGCCTCCGACCCGCTGCGCGGCGGATACGTCACCGGCTTCCTCGGCGGCGGCCACGCCTTCCGCATGACCATGCTCGCCGAAACAGGTGACTGGCCCGCCGAGTTCTTCTTCGCCCACGAGGAGACCGACCTGGCCTGGCGGGCCGCCGACCGCGGCTGGCGCATCCTGTACGCGCCCGAACTCCTGCTCCAGCACCCCAAGACCTCACCGGCCCGGCACGCCATCTACTACCGCGTCAACGCCCGCAACCGCGTCTGGCTGGCCCGGCGCCGACTGCCCCTGCCGCTCATCCCGGTCCACCTCGCCGTGTGGACGGCGCTCACCGTGCTGCGGACGAGGTCGTCGAGCGGACTGCGCGCCTGGTTCGCCGGGTTCGTCGAGGGCGTACGCCAACCCGCCGGTGAACGGCGGCCGATGCGCTGGCGAACGGTGTGGCAGCTCACCCGCCTGGGCCGCCCGCCCATCATCTGAGACCACGTGAGACCACGTCCCGCAGAAAACGGGACGAGGACCCCGGTCGCTCACCTCCGCCGACCGGGGCCCTCTCGCGTCCCACGGATCCGGCCGCGACGGCGACACTCCCCCGAGTTGCGCGTCGTACGCGCGCGCCCTCGGGCCAGATCCGATGTAGTGATCACATCAGGTTGCGCCAACAAATCGCTAACATGTGGCCAACGCATCTACGTTTTGTTGTTCGCAGCCTGGCGTGAAGTCGACGGCGTCGATGGGGAACCGATGGTGTGGAAGCGCGGCGTGGTAGCGGATTCCGGCATCGGTCGGTGTCGGGTGGCTGGCGGGAAACCGTCGTGAAGAGGGCGGGTTTCCGCCAGAAGTGGGCGGCGTGATGGGGCGCGGATCGCAGTCGGGGCTGCGGTTCGGACTGCTCGGGCCGCCGATCCTGTACGACGGCCAGGACGGCGCCGGTGTGCGCGTGGTCGGCAGCCGCAAGCAGCGGATCCTGCTGGCCGCGCTGCTCCTCGAAGCCGGCCGGGTCGTCTCCACCAAGTCCCTCAAGGAGGCGCTGTGGGGGAGCACCCCGCCGGCCTCCGCCAAGGCGTCCCTGCACAACCACGTCTCCCGGCTGCGCCGGCTGCTCGACGATCCCGAGCGGCTCCAGGCGGTGGCCCCCGGCTACCTGCTGCGCGTCGCGCCCGGCGAACTCGACGTCCAGCTCTTCGAGAGTCACGTCGCCCGGGCCCGCGGTGCCCACGCCGACGGGAACTGGCCCGAGACCGTCCACGCCTGCGCGGCGGCCCTCGCACTGTGGCGCGGCGCGCCGCTCAGCGGAGTCCCCTCCGAACTCGCCGGCTACGCCCTCGTGCAGCGCCTGGAGGAGGCCCGGCTCCTCCTTCTGGAGTGGCGCTACGACGCCGAGCTCGCCCTCGCCCCCACCCGACCGGACGCCCTCGTCCCCGAGCTCTCCGCGCTCGCCGCCGAACACCCGCTCCGCGAGTCCTACCACCGCCAGCTGATGCTCGCCCTCCACCGCACCGGCCGCCAGGCCGAGGCCCTCGCCGTCCACCGCGACCTCCGCACCCGCCTCATCGAGGAACTCGGCGTGGAGCCGGGACCCGCGGTCCGCGCGGCCCATGTCGAGGTACTGCGCGGGGGAGCGGCGCTGCCGGGAACCGGACCCGTTCCCGGGTGGCCCGGCCGGCCTGGGGGAGGGGGCCCAGGTCACCTCGGCAGGGCCGACCTGGCGGACGGTCCCAAAGAAGTGCAGGGTGCTGACGCCGGCGACCGAGCCGACGGCACAAACGCGACGGGCGACGCGGACGATACAGACGCGGACGACACACACGCGGGCGACACACACGCGGACGATGCGACTGACGCGACCGCAGCAGACAGCGCGGAAGCAACAGGCCCCGCAGCAGAGGCCGTTGACATCGATCAGGCACGCCAGAGCGATCGGACGACCGCCCCCGCCGCCTTCCCACCAAGCGCTACGCGCGGAGACACGCCGCCCACCTCCACGCCCTCCAGGACTCCCAGGACTCCCAGGACTCCCAGGACCCCGTCACCGTCCCCCGACGCCGACCCTCCCCACGCCAAAGCCAACGCAGAAGCCAACGCAGAACCCGACGCCGCCCCCCTCCCCCTCCCCTTCCCCCGCCCCGCCCAACTCCCCCCACCCCCCGGCCACTTCACCGGCCGCCTCACCACCCGCCGCGACCTCCACAGCGCCCTCACCTCCGGCCCCGGCGCCGCCCTGGGCGTCATCAGCGGCATGGCCGGTGTCGGCAAGAGCGCGCTCGCGCTGCATGTCGCCCATGAACTGCGCGAACGCTTCCCCGACGGGCAGCTCTACGTCAATCTCCAGGGCGCGACCCCGGGAATGACCCCCCTCACCCCGGCCCAGGCCCTCACCGCCCTGCTCCGCGACCTCGGGGCCGACCCGCGCAGCATCCCCGAACACCCGGACGCGGCAGCCGCGTTGCTGCGGTCGCTGCTCGCACCGACCCGCACGCTCATGGTCCTCGACGACGCGGCGAGCGCCGCCCAGGTACGCCCCCTGCTCCCGGCAGGCCACGGCTGCGCGGTCATCGTCACCAGCCGTTCCCCCCTGACCGCCCTCGACGACGCCCACCGCTTCCCCCTCACCCCCCTCTCGGCCGAGGAGAGCGCGGAGTTGCTGCGCGCGGTATCGGGCAGAGACGGCCGCGACACCCCCGCCCGCGAAACCCCACCCACCGACGCCACCCCCACCCATGTCACCCCGACTCACCCCACTCCCACCCACGTCACCCCCACCCCCATCGACGCCACCCACCCCCTCATAGAACTCACCGGCCGCCTCCCCCTCGCCCTCCGCGTCGTCGCCGCCCGGCTCGCCGCGCGGCACGCGCTCACCCCCGATGTCCTCGCCGACCAACTCGCCGCCACCGAGGACCGGTTGCGGCACCTGGAGTACGACGACCTCTCCGTCCGCCGCTCCCTCGCCGTCGCCCATGACGCCCTCGCCGCCTCCGGACGGCGGTCGGACCGCGACGCCGCTCTCGCGCTGTGCCGCATCGGAGCCCTCGACCTGCCCACCTACGGCGTCCCCCTCGTCGCCCGGCTCCTCGGCACCGACGGCGGCGACGAGTCCCGTGCCGAGGACGCGCTCGACCGGCTCGTGGACGTGGCTCTCCTGGAGGAGACGGCGTACGGCCGCTACGCCCCGCACGGCCTGGTCCGCGACTTCGCGAGGGAACTCGCGGGCACCGGGCACGCGCCCGACATCGCCCGCACCACCCTGCGCTGGTACGCAGCCGTGGCCGAGCGCGCGCTGACCGCCCTCGTCGAACCCGGGCTCGACCTGGACGACCGCCGCCGTCCGACCGCCGCGCAACCTCCCGAGCACGCGGCGCACGTCCTCGCCATCGCGCCCTTCCCGTCCTCCGACAAGGCCTTCGCCTGGGCCGAGTCGGAGCTGGAGAACATCGTCGCCCTGGTCGAACGGCACCTGGACACCCCCGACGAACGCGCCGCCGCCCATGTCTCCACCCTGTTGCGGCTGCTCTCCCCCTTCCTCCAGCGCAGCGGCCGGGTCGCCGAGACCGAGTTCCTCGGCCGGGCCGCGCTCACGGTGGCGCGGCGGCTCGGTGACGAGGCGGCCGAGGCGTGCGCCCTGGGTGATCTGGCCGGCCTGCACTTCCTGACCGGCCGGCACGGCGACGCCCTGGACCTCAACGACCGGGCCCTCGCGCTCTGGCGGCGGCTCGGCGCGGACTCCTGGATCCGCCGCTGCCTCAACAACCGGGGCCTGCTGCTCGAAGGCCTCGGCCGGTACGCCGAGTCGGGTGAGGCGCTGCGCCAGAGCCTCGCCTACGCACGGCGGTTGAACGACCCCTTCGGCGAGGCCGTGACCCACAGCAACCTCGGCAACCTCCACGAGCACACCGACCCGCGCGCTGCCATCGAGCAGCACCGCCGCTCGCTCGCCATCGGGGAGCGGACCGGCAGTGTGGTCGTACGGCACTCCGCGCACTGCAACATCGGCTACGCCCACCTCACCCTCGGCGAACCGGCCGCCGCCCTGGCCCACTTCGAGGAGAGCCTGCGCATCCTCGGCAGCCCCGGCGACTGGCACGGCGAGTCGCAGAGCCGCCTCGGCCTGGTCCGCGCCCTGCGCCTGATCGGGCACGGTGAACGCGCCGCCGTCGAGTGCGCGGAACTGCTGCGCCGCGCCGACTACCGCGCCGACCGCTACACCGGTGCCCTCGCCCGCCACCAGTACGGACTCCTGCTGCGGGAGCGGGGCAGCACCGAGGAGGCGCACGCGCAGTGGCGGGCCGCTCTCGACGCGCTGGACGGCACGGACGAGCAGACGGTGCTCCAGGAACTCATCGCCCTCCTCGACGACTCGGGCTTACGCTGATCACTTCGCGTCCGCATAGCACTCCACCACCGCCGTCGTGAACGGGAACCGCACCGGCGTCTCCCCGAAGGTCAGCCGTCCGGCCAGCGCCGAGGCCTCCCGGATCGCCGCCACCACCGCCTCGGCCTCCTCCTCGGGACAGTGCACGATCACCTCGTCGTGCTGGAAGAAGACCAGCTCGGCCGCCATCCCCGCACAGGACTGCCGCAGCGCGGCGAGCAGCAGCAGGGCCCAGTCGGCGGCGCTGCCCTGCACCACGAAGTTCCGCGCGAACCGGCCACGCGCGCGGGTGTTCGTGGAGGCGTACCCGGGCACCCAGCCGTCCTCGCCGGAAGCGGGCTGCCCCGCCGGGTCGTCCTGGGGGATGCCGGCCTCCTCCGCGTCACCCGCCCCGGCCGCCGGCGGGCAGGTCCGACCCAGCCAGGTCCGCACCAGCCGGCCCTCCTCGCCCGCGCGGGCCGCTTCGTCGACGTACGCCACCGCCTTGGGGAAGCGGCGTCTGAGCGCGGCGAGGTTCTTCAGACCGTCGCCGGAGGTCTGGCCGTAGACCGCGCCGAGCACCGCGATCTTCGCCTGGTTGCGGTCGCCGGCGAAGGCCCGGTCGGAGACGGACTGGTACAGGTCGCTCTCCCGGCCCGCCACCTCCATCAGCCCGGGGTCACGGGAGATCGCCGCCAGCACCCGCGGCTCCATCTGGTCGGCGTCGGCGACGACGAGCCGCCAGCCGGGGTCGGCGACCACGGCCCGCCGGATCACCTTGGGGATCTGCAGGGCGCCCCCGCCATTGGTGACCCAACGGCCGGTGACCGTGCCGTGGGCCATGAACTCGGGGCGGAAGCGGCCGTCCCGCACCCAGTCCTGGAGCCAGGACCAGCCGTGCGCGACCCAGATGCGGTACAGCTTCTTGTACTCGACCAGCGGCTTCACGGCCGGATGGTCCAGGGACTCGATCTCCCAGCGGCGGGTGGACTTCACTTTGATGCCGGCCTGGGCGAACGCCTTGATGACGTCGGCCGGCAGATCGGGCCGCACCCGGCGCCCGAAGGCCTCGGACACCTCGTCGGCGAGTTCGGCGAGGCGCCGGGGCTCGCCGCCGCCCGCGTACCGCTCGCCGAGCAGTTCGTGCAGCACCCGGCGGTGGGTCTCGGCGCTCCACGGCAGGCCCGCGTGGTTCATCTCGGCGGCCACCAGCATCCCCGCCGACTCGGCGGCCGTCAGCAGCCGCATCCGGTCGGGGTGCGCGGTGGCGTCATGCCGGCGCTGCTGGTCGGCGTACACCTCGGCGAGGTCGGCCAGCGGGAGATGGACGCCCTGCGGTTCGAACAGGGGGGACTGGGAGCCCGGTTCGGCGGAGCGCAGGGGCGGGTCGGGGGGTACCGGGCCGCCGCGCAGCCGGGCCAGGGCGGCGGCCGCCGAGCGGGGCTCCCCGGACCGCCCCGCGTGGCCGAGCAGGAGGGTCTCGGCGTCCTCGATGTCGTAGCACCGCTCCACCCGCACCCCCGCGGCGAGCAGGCGCGGGTAGATCTCGGGGGTGGACCGCCACACCCAGCGCGCCACCTCCGGTCGCCGCCGTACGGCCTCGGCCGGATCCGCCTCCCGCAGCACCGGCCCGGCGGGCAGCCCGTCGGGGCCGAGGGGGGCGAGCTCCACGCCACCGTCCTCGGCCGGGGCGAGAACCCAGCGGTCGGTCATGGTTGCGAGTGTGGCAGGAGGGTCTGACAACGGACCTTTCGGACAGGCTCAGGCGCCCGTGTCCGTGCTGTCCCCGCGCTCCTGCGTGATCTTGGCGAGCGCGGCGGCGATGTTCTGCTCCGTCGCGGGCTTGGTGATGCCGAGACCCGACAGGATGCCCTCGCCGTTCTCGAACTCCAGCAGGGCGAGCAGGAGGTGTTCGGTGCCGACGTAGTTGTGGCCGAGGCGCAGGGCCTCACGGAAGGTGAGTTCCAGGACCTTCTTGGCGTCCGAGCCGTAGGGGACGAGCTGCGGCGGCTCCTCGGCGGCGGGCGGCAGCGCGGCGGAGGCGGCCTGGCGCACGCTGTCGAGGAGGACGTCCTGCGCCCTGATCGCCTGGGCGGCGAGTGCCTCGGGCTCGGCCAGCAGGCCCAGGATCAGGTGCTCGGGGCGGCCCTCGGCACTGCCGGCGGCGACGGCCTCGTTGTGGGCGGCCATCACCACGTGACGGGCTCGCGGGGTGTACCGGCCGAAGCCCTGGTCGGCGCTCAGGTCGGCGGACTCCTTCGGCACGAACCGCTTCTGCGCCGCCTGCCGGGTGACGCCCATGCTCCTGCCGATGTCCGTCCAGGAGGCGCCCGAACGCCGGGCCTGGTCCACGAAGTGGCCGATCAGGTGGTCGGCCACCTCCCCGAGGTGGTCCGCGGCGATCACCGCGTCCTGGAGCTGGTCGAGGGGCTCGACATGGACCTTCTTGATCGCCGAGATCAGGTCGTCGAGCCGTACGGATGACGTGATGGCGGGATTCGCTGTCATGGTGTCAACGTTAGGTTGACAGTCCATGGGTGTCAACCAGAGGTTGCGCTTACCTCGGGCGTCAACCAGAGGTCGCCCCTACTTCGGCGAGGCCACCAACCGCACCGCGAGCCCCGTGAACACCGACCCGCTGAAGATGTTCAGCCCCCGCGCCACCCGCCGACTGCGCCGCAGCAGCGCCGAGAGCTTCCCGGAGAGCAGTCCCGTCAGGCCGTCCACGACCACGCCCATGACGGTGATCGTGAGGCCGAGCACCAGGAACTGCCCCCACACATGGCCCTTCCCGGGCGCCACGAACTGGGGCAGGAACGCCACGTTGAAGAGGATCACCTTGGGGTTGAGCAGATTGGTGACGGCCCCCTGCCAGAAGGCCCGCCGCATCCCCGGCCCGGCCGGCGCCCCGCCCTCCCCGGGCACCGAACGGTCCCGGAACGCCCTCACCGCGAGGTACAGCAGATAGGCCGCGCCCGCCCAGCGCAGCACGTGGTACAGGGTCGGCAGGGACTGGAACAGCGCGGAGAGGCCGAGCGCGGCGGCGACCGTGTGCACGAACATCGCCGAGGCCACGCCCAGCGCCGCCATCACCCCCGCGGTGGGGCCGCCCCGGCCGCCCATCGCCACGATGAACATCATGTCGGGGCCGGGAGTGACACAGAGCGCGAAGGCGGCGACGAGAAAGGCCGCGTAGAGAGACATGTCCATCATGCCGTCATGCTTGGAGCGGCACGCGCGCGTGGGCGACCGATTTTCGGAGGGTGAGACGATCGCCCCGTGAGCAGCGGTTCGAGCAGCGGCAAGAGTGGCGGCAGGAGTGACGGTACGGGCGGCGGGGGCCGCGGCCGCACCAGGGGCGGGGGCATGGGCGGCAAGGGCGCAGGTGCGGGTGGCGACAAGGGCCGCAAGAGCACCGGCACCGGTGACGGCCCCGCCGCCGGCACCGTCGACCGCGCCTTCCAAACCGCCCTCTACTCCGACGACGACACCGCCCTGGACACCGGCGCCTCCCTCCTCGCGGCCGACCCCGGCGCGGACGCCGAACTGGCCCGGCGCGGCGCGGAGTTCGTGGCGCAGGCCTGGCGGCGCGGCTGGCAGCCCGCCGACGTCGTCCGCATGGTGCGGCGCGAACTGGACGAGCCTCACGTACGGCTCGCCACGGCCCTGATCCGCGCACAGGCCCCCGACGACCGCCCGCGCGGTCACCGCTGGGCCGCGCAGCTCGCCCAGCTGGAGGAGCCGGACCCGAACACCCCCCGCCCCGACCGCTTCCCGCACGCCACCGCCGTACTGGAGCTGTACCGCCTGCTGCTGCGGCTGCCCGCACTGGAACCGCTGGAGGAGCCCCGGCAGGGACACCAGGGCGACGGCCGGATGCTGGGCCGTATCCGCGCGCTGCTCGCCAAGGCGGAGGCGACCGGGTTTCCGGAGGAGGCGGAGGCGCTCACCGCCAAGGCGCAGGAGCTGATGGCCCGGCACAGTGTCGACGAGGCGCTGCTGGACGCGCGGGCGCCCGCCAAGGACGCGCCCGGGGCCTGCCGGATCGGGGTCGAGCCGCCGTACGAGCAGGCGAAGGCGGTGCTGCTGGACGCGGTGGCGACGGCCAACCACTGCCGGGCCGTGTGGAACGAACCGCTCGCCTTCTCCACGGTCGTGGGCTTCGAGTCGGACCTGGAGTCGGTCGAACTCCTCTACACCTCGCTGCTGGTGCAGGCGCAGTCCGCGATGGCCAGGGCGGAGGCGGCCCAGCGGGCGGGCGGTCGCAAGCGCACCAAGACCTTCCGGCAGTCCTTCCTCGCGGCCTACGCCCACCGCGTCGGCGACCGGCTGCGGGCCGCCGCCGAGACTCCGGTGACCGAGGACCTGCTGCCGGTCCTCGCCTCCCGCGAGGTCGCCGTCACCGACCGCATGGACCGCATGTTCCCGGAGACCACCACGACCCGCCTGCGCGGCGTCACCGACGAGGCAGGCTGGACCGAGGGCGCCCAAGCAGCCGACCGAGCCCGGGTCGACAACCACCCCCGCCTCAACCGCCGACCCAAGCCAGGAACCTGACCGCCCGGCCGCAGTTTCCACCCGAGCCCAGCCGCCACAGCGCCCCCGGCCCGTGGCTGGCCTCAGCCCTGGCCGGGCTGGCGTGCCGACCGGCCCGCCGCAGCCCCTCGGGCCGGCCTTGGCCCCCTGCCGGGATCTCAGCCCCCGGCTGTGCCTCCGCCCCGCCCTCAGTCCCCCGCCTGGGCGAAGGCGCTGACCGACGCGTTCAGGGCGTCCGCGGTGCCGTTCTTGCCCTGGACCGGGCCGTACGACCACTTGTAGCTCTTCCGGGTGCCGTCCCCCGGCAGGGCGATGTCCAGGGTCCGGACGTCCAGGCTCCCCGCGGCGCCCGGCTCGGCGCGCACGTACGTGATCGTGAAGCTCGCGGTGTCACCCTTGGCGAGGGTCAGTTTCTGGGGCTGCGCGGCCTTGTCCTCGGCGAGGCCGACCGTGCTGTGGGACGCCTTCAGGTCGACGGCCGGGAAGCCCTCCAGCGTGCACGGCGCGCTCTGGTTGGTCAGCGTGACGGGGATGTTGCCGGTGTCGCCGGCGGCGGGAGCCACGTTGGCGGGACCGACCTCCAGGTCGACCGTGCCGAACGCACAGGCCGAGCCGCTCTTCGGGCTCGCGCTCGCGCGGTCGGCGGAGCTGTCACCGCCGTCGTCGCAGGCGGTGAGCAGCAGAGCCGCGGCGAGAGCGGTGACGGCGAGAGGGGCGGCGCGCATGTGAAGTCCTCTGATGTGAGCGATCCGGTGTGAGCGATCCAGTGCATGGATCATCACGCACGACGGGACCCACCGGTTGCCCGCCCCCACCCACACCCTCGCCACGACCCGGGACCCGCCGTCGCTACGACGCGGGACCCGCCGTCGCTACGATCCGACGCCCGCCGTTGCTACGACCCGAGCCCCCCTCCGCTACGACCCGAGCCCCGCCGTCGGGAAATCGCTCGGCAGCTTTCCGCCCTCGGCCTTCATGAAGCTCTCCGTGCCGAGGGACCCCTGCCACCTCACCTTGAGCGCGGTCTTGCTCACGGACTCGACCGTACCCACGGCGCGGTCCTTGTTGCCGTCCGTGCACTTGAGGCGGATCGTTTCGGCGCCAGCCGTACCGCTGCACACCGATCCACCGGTGGCGAAGAGCGCGGCCTGGTCGCCGTTGACCACCAGCACCACGGCCTTGCCGTCGGCGGTCGTGAGCCAGCTGCCCGCGACCTTGCCGGACGCGGACGACGACGTACCGCCGGAGCCGCCGCCGTCACCGGAGGCCGACGCCGAGGGCGTGGGCGACGCGCTGGGCGAGGACTCGTCCTCCGAGTCCCCGCCTCCGCTGCACGCCGTCAGGACGAGCACGCCCACCAGCCCCGCGGCCGCGAACCCGGCCCGCCGGCGCGACACGGTGCGCGAGAAGTTCGCCGTAGTCACTGGAGGCTCCCAAGCTGTAGCGGCCGCACGGATCGCAGCAAGCTACCAGCCTCACCCGTGAGAGTTACCAGGACGATTTGCGGACACCTGGCAGATGTCCCGCGTGCGCGTGCTCCCGCAGCCCCACCCGGGACAGCCCGAAGGCCCGGAAGTAGCCGCGCGGACGGCCGTCCACCTGATCGCGGTTACGCACGCGCGTGGCGCTCGCGTCCCGCGGCTGGCGCCGCAGCTCCCGCTGCGCGGCGAGCCGTTCGGCGTCACTGGAGGACGGCCTGCGGATGACCTCCTTCAGCTCGGCCCGCCGCTCGGCGTACCGCGCCACGATCTCCTGGCGCTGCTCGTTCTTCGCGATCTTGCTCTTCTTCGCCATCAGACCTTCCCTCCCCGGGCCCGGATACGGGCGACGGCCGCCTCGACGCCGATCGTGTCGACGGTCCTGATCCCCTTCGCGCTCAGCCGCAGCCGCACGTACCGGCCCTCGCTGGGCAGCCAGTACCGCTTGGACTGGATGTTGGGGTCGAAGCGGCGTGAGGTGCGCCGGTGGGAGAACGAGATGTGGTTGCCGAAGCCGGGCCGGGCGCCGGTCAGCATGCAGTGGGCGGACAAGGGTGACGCACCTCTCTCGGGGCCGTGTCGTTAATGGAATTCATTTTCAGTAAGATACCAGCATGGCACGCAACGAACTCCGCCCCGTCATCAAGCTGCGGTCCACCGCCGGGACCGGCTTCACCTACGTCACCCGCAAGAACCGCCGCAACGACCCGGACCGCATGACCCTGCGGAAGTACGACCCGGTCGCCGGCCGTCACGTCGACTTCCGAGAGGAGCGCTGACCGATGCGCCAGGGAATCCACCCCGCCTACGGCCCCGTCGTCTTCCGTGACCGTGCCGCGAATTACGCCTTCCTGACCCGCTCGACGATGACGAGCGAGAAGACGATCGAGTGGGAGGACGGCCACACCTACCCGGTGGTGGACGTCGAGATCTCGAACGTCAGCCATCCCTTCTACACCGGCACCGCGCGCGTGCTGGACACCGCGGGGCGCGTCGAGCGCTTCGAGCGCCGGTACGGAAAGCAGGGCTGATGCTCTCCGTCGTGATCGTCGGCGGGCTGCACGCCGACGCCCGCAAGGCGGCCGTTGCGCGGCTCCTCGCCGACGTACCGGGCAGTGTCGTCCTCCACCACGACCTGGCGACGGCCGCGGCCGGCACCGTCGTACGGACGATCCGCGACGCCACCGGCATCCTGTCGGCCGGCGAGACACCCCTGGTCAACGACTGCGCCTGCTGTGCGCTGAGGGAGGACCTGGTCCCGGAGCTGCGGCGCCTCGACGCGGCCGGGACGCTCCGCCTCGCGGTCGTCGAACTGTGGGACTCCGTCGAGCCCAAGGCGATGGCCGAGGTGGTCGCGGCCGGCGGCCTCACCGTCACCGGCGTGATCACCGCGGTCGACCCGGCGCTCGTCCTGCCGTACCTCGGCAACGGCGACGACCTCGCCGACCGCGGCCTCGCCGCCGCGGCCACCGACCAGCGCACCGTCGCCGACACCTTCGCCCGCCAGCTGGAGTACGCCCCCGTCCTCGCCGTCCTCGACTCCCCGGAGGCCGACGAGGAGGACCACGAACTCCTCACCCAACTCCACCCGACGGCCCACCGGGTCCCGATCAGCGGTGACCGGCACTCCGGCCGGCCTGCGGACGGGCCCACCGGACACCCAGGAGAACACCCGGAGAGCCGGTTCACCGAGCACCCCGGAAACCGGCTCACCGAACTCCACGGACACCGGCCCCCCGACCCGGCCGCCACCCACCACCCCCTACGCCCGTCCGCGCACTCCGCCCTCGCCCGCGCCGCGCTCGCCGGCTTCGACGTGGAGTCCGCGGCCGCGGCCCAGCACCCGGCCTGTGCCCGGCTACCCGCCGAGGCCGACGCGCACGGGGTGGCCACGCTCGTATGGCATCGCTGCCGGCCGTTCCACCCCGAGCGGCTCTACGAGGCCCTGGAGGACATCACCTGCGCGGCCGCCCGCAGCCGGGGCCGGTTCTGGCTCGCCGACAAGCCGGACGTGCTGCTGCACTGGGACGCGGCCGGGGGAGCCCTGTGCGTGGAGAGCGTCGGCCCCTGGCTCGCCTCCCTCCCGGACGCGGCGTGGGACATGGTCCCGCCGGTGCGCCGGGCGGCCGCCGCCCTCGACTGGCACCCCGAGCACGGCGACTGCTGCCAGCACCTCGTCTTCACCTCGCCCGGACTCGACCGCGACGGACTCGAACGGCTCCTGGAGTCCTGCCTGTTGACCGACGCCGAGTACGCCGCGGGCCGCGACGCCTGGAAGCAACTCCCGCCCGCCTTCGACACCCTCCTGGAGGTCTGACCCCCCATGCCGCCCCGCAAGCTCGACCGCAAGCCCGCCAAGAACCGCCCCAACCCGCTGGACGTGGCCGGCATCACCTACATCGACTACAAGGACACCGATCTGCTGCGGAAGTTCATCTCCGACCGCGGCAAGATCCGCAGCCGCCGGGTCACCCGCGTGACGGCCCAGCAGCAGCGCCTGCTCGCCCGCGCGATCAAGAACGCCCGGGAGATGGCGCTGTTGCCGTACAGTTCCGGCTCACGCTGACCCCGTCGATCCACCTCACCCCCTGACGCCCCCGCCACCTCGTCTGCTCGTGCAGTGGCAGATGCAAGCCGACCGGACCGGGACGAGGAGGGTGGAACACCCGGGGCCCCGAATGCGTCTCTTCCTGTGCACGAGGCATGCGAAGCGGGCCCCGGGGCACCCGAGGGAACGTATTGAGGGCCCCACACGTCACATCTGTAACCGCAGGAACACCCCTCGTGCACGTGCATCTGCTCATGCATCTGCACGTGAACAGAGCTATGATCCGGACCAGTTGACCACTGCATCACTGGCCACATGGCCACCGCACCACCGGGGAGCGACCTGTGGACCTCGACGTGTACAACGGCATGGCGGCCACGCATCTCCGCGATGTGGCCTGGCAGAAGAGTCGGCACAGCAACTCGCAGGGTTCCTGCGTGGAGTTCGCGCGCCTGCCCGACGGCGGGGTGGCGGTCCGCAACTCCCGCTTCCCGGACGGTCCCGCGCTCGTCTACACGCGCGCGGAGATCGAGGCGATGCTCCTGGGCATCAAGGACGGCGAGTTCGACCACCTGATAGCGGGCTGATCCCCGGCCACCCGCGGGCGACCGGGGTGGCCGGGGGTGACCGGTCGGACGCGCGGCGTAACGCGCGTAGAACCGCGGCGTCGTAAAACGCCGCGGTGCGTCAGTCGGCCGCGCCCTGGGGTGCGGTCGCCGGCTGGAGGCGGAACAGCGCCCAGACCACCTTGCCGCCCAGCGTGCCCGACATCGGGTGCCACCCCCAGCTGTCGCTGAAGGAGTCGACGAGGAAGAGCCCGCGTCCCGACTCCGCGGAGAAGTCGTCGGAGTCGCGCGCCACCGGACTGTCCTGGCTGGGGTCGCGCACCGCGCACACCAGCCGCCCGGTCCAGCGCATCAGGTGCAGCCGCACCGGCGGGTTGTGCTCGCCCGCGCTCACACTGCCGGCTGGCATCGCGTGCCGCAGCGCGTTGGTGACGAGCTCGGAGACCACGAGGCAGACGTCGTCGAAGCGGTCGCCCAGCTCCCACTGGTCCAGCGTTCTGCGGGTGAACCTCCGTGCGTCACCGACCGCTTCGTAGCGGGCGGGAAGGGAGCAGGAGGCGGCGTCGGACACGGCCGCGGGATCCAGCGGCGGAAGGCCCTGCCGTAACGGCTCGAGCATGGTCGATCCATTCGTCCCCATGCGAGGCACTCCCGGGAATTCGCGGTCGTTGCGATGCAGCGGTTGCGCGGGACCATGGTTTCGGATGAGCGGTGCAGATGCAAGGTGCAGATGCACGTGCACGTGACCGAATTGGACCCTCCCGTACCGCTTGTTGGCCATTTTTTCCGCCATCTTCCCCCCTCTTTCTTGCCTCTTCCTCTCCTTCGTCTCCCTCTCGTCGCTCCGGTCCTGTGCAGAATCTTTGGCTTCTTGCCATATCTGTAATCGGACGAGTACTGCTCGGAGTGTTTTAGTGGCAGACTTCGGCCCCTGAAGACGTTGGGGAGGCTGGCGAACGTGAGCGCGGGAGAGCCCGGATCGGTGGTGCGGCGGATGCTGCTCGGCTCGCAACTCAGGCGGCTGCGTGAGGCACGGAACATCACGCGGGAAGCGGCGGGTTACTCGATCCGCGCGTCCGAGTCGAAGATCAGCCGGATGGAGTTGGGCCGGGTGAGCTTCAAGACGCGTGACGTGGAAGACCTGTTGACGCTGTACGGCATCACGGACGAACAGGAGCGCGCCTCGCTGCTGTCCCTCGCCCGCGAGGCCAACGTCGCGGGCTGGTGGCACAGTTACTCCGACGTCCTGCCGAGCTGGTTCCCCACCTATGTGGGCCTGGAGGGCGCGGCCTCCCTCATCCGCGTCTACGAGGTCCAGTTCATCCACGGGCTGTTGCAGACCGAGGCGTACGCACGTGCAGTCGTCCGGCGCGGGATGAAGGGCGCCAGCGAGGCGGACGTGGAGAAGCGGGTCGCGCTGCGCCTGGAGCGGCAGAAGCACCTCGCCGACCCCGGCGGGCCCGAGTTCCACGTGGTGCTGGACGAGGCGTCGCTGCGCCGGCCCTACGGCGACCGCCAGGTGATGCGCGGACAGCTCCAGCACCTCATCGACATCTCCGAACGCCCCAACGTGCGGCTCCAGGTCATGCCGTTCGGCTTCGGCGGCCACTCCGGCGAGAGCGGCGCGTTCACGATCCTCAGCTTCACCGAGTCCGACCTGACCGACGTGGTCTATCTGGAGCAGCTCACCAGCGCGCTCTACCTGGACAAGCGCGAGGACGTGGCGCAGTACGAGAAGGCGCTCAAGGAGCTCCAGCAGGACAGCCCGGGTCCGGACGAGAGCCGGGATCTTCTGCGGGGTCTCCTCCAGCTCTCCTAGGGTTCTCCCCAGAAGATTGCGCTGCGTGCCCAACTGGCGTGTCGCGCAAGTACGATGACGTGAGATCAGACCGTGACGTTGATCGTGTGTCTGCTAGTGATTTGGGGATCACATGTCGTCGTACTTCACCGACCTGGCCCAGCAGTACATCGACGGTGAGTGGCGCCCGGGTACCGGTTCCTGGGACATCATCGACTTCAACCCGTACGACAACGAGAAGTTGGCGTCGATCACCATAGCCACGGTCGACGAGGTCGACGAGGCGTACCAGGCCGCCGCCCGCGCGCAGAAGAAGTGGGCCGAGACCAACCCCTACGCCCGCCGCACGGTGTTCGAGACGGCGCTCCGGCTGATCGAGGAGCGCGAGGGGGAGATCGCCGAGGCGATCATCGCGGAGCTCGGCGGCACCCGCCTGAAGGCCGCCTTCGAGCTCCACCTCGCCAAGGAGTTCCTGCGCGAGGCGGTCAACCTGGCGCTGCGCCCCGAGGGCCGGATCATCCCCTCGCCGGTGGACGGCAAGGAGAACCGCGTCTACCGCGTCCCGGTCGGTGTGGTGGGCGTGATCAGCCCCTTCAACTTCCCCTTCCTGCTGTCGATCAAGTCGGTCGCCCCGGCGCTCGCGCTCGGCAACGCGGTCGTCCTCAAGCCGCACCAGAACACCCCGATCGTCGGCGGCGCCCTGGTCGCGAAGATCTTCGAGGACGCGGGCCTGCCCGGCGGTCTGCTCAACGTCGTGATCACCGACATCGCGGAGATCGGCGACGCCTTCCTGGAGCACCCGGTCCCCAAGGTCATCTCCTTCACGGGCTCGGACAAGGTCGGCCGCCACGTGGCCACCGTCTGCGCCGCGAACTTCAAGCGCTCGGTCCTCGAACTCGGCGGCAACAGCGCCCTGGTGGTCCTCGACGACGCCGACATCGACTACGCGGTCGACGCCGCCGTCTTCAGCCGCTACGTCCACCAGGGCCAGGTCTGCATGGCCGCCAACCGTGTCCTGGTCGACCGCTCTGTCGCCGAGGAGTTCACCGAGAAGTTCGTCGCCAAGGTCAGGGGCCTGAAGACCGGCGACCCGCGCGACCCCGAGACGGTCATCGGCCCGGTCATCAACTCCTCGCAGGCGGACGCCGTCTCGTCCGCCGTCGAGCAGGCGATCGCCGACGGCGCGACCGCCCTGGTGCACGGCACCGCCACGGACAACCTGGTCGAGCCCTCGGTCCTCACCGACCTCCCCGCGAACTCGCCCCTGCTCAAGCAGGAGCTCTTCGGCCCGGTCGCCCTCCTCGTCCCGTTCGACGGCGAGGAGGAGGCGGTGCGCCTGGTCAACGACACCCCGTACGGCCTCAGCGGTGCGGTCCACACCGCGAACATCGAGCGCGGTGTCGCCTTCGCCAAGCAGATCGACACCGGCATGTTCCACGTCAACGACGGCACCGTGCACGACGAGCCGATCGTCCCCTTCGGCGGCGAGAAGCACTCCGGCATCGGCCGTCTGAACGGCGACACCATGCTGGACTCCTTCACCACCACCAAGTGGATCTCGGTCCAGCACGGCCGGAGCCGCTTCCCGTTCTGATGTCCGACTGATTTCTCGTGCGCGCCGGGCCCTTGCGGACAGCACCTGTCCGCAAGGGCCCGTAGCTTCGTCGGTGTCGGGGGAACAGCCCCTCGGCTCCACGCAAGCGAAAGGCGGCGGCCATGGTCATGCACGTTCCCGCGGAGGAGTACGGCGACGAGCGCGGCGCGCTTCTGTCCTTCCTGGCGGAGCAGCGCGGCGGCATCCGGCGCGCGGTGCTCGGGCTGACCGACGAGCAGGCGTCCAGCAGGCCCAGCGCGAGCGAGCTCTCCCTGGCCGGGCTGGTCAAGCATGTCGCCGAGGTCGAGCAGAGCTGGATCGCCCGGGCCAGGGGCGAGGAGCCGGCCGTACAGCGGGAGCCGTCGAACTGGCACGAGTGTTTCGCGCTGGTCGGTGACGAGACCGTGGCGTCGCAGCTGGCGTACTGGGAGAAGGTCGCCGCCGAGACGGAGGCGTTCGCCCGGTCGGTGCCGAGCCTCGACGAGACCTTCGCGCTGCCGGACCAGCCCTGGTTCCCGCCGGGGGGCCGGGTCTCCGTGCGCTGGGTGCTCCTGCACCTGATCCGCGAGACGGCCCGGCACGCGGGCCACGCCGACATCATCCGGGAGTCCCTCGACGGGAAGACCGCGTTCGAGCTGGTGGCCCTCGCCCAAGGGTGAGGCCATAACCTGGACCGCATGTCAAGCATCCGTCTCCTCGTGCTGGGCGCGGTGCGCCAGCACGGGCGGGCCCATGGCTACCAGGTGCGCAACGACCTGGAGTACTGGGGCGCGCACGAGTGGTCCAACGCCAAGCCCGGCTCGATCTACCACGCCCTGAAGCAGATGGCGAAGCAGGGGCTGCTGCACGCGCACGAGATCGCACCCTCCACGGCCGGCGGCCCGCCGCGCACCGAGTACGAGATCACCGACCTGGGCACCGAGGAGTTCCTGCGGCTGGTGCGCGAGGCGCTGACCTCCTACGACCAGAAGATGGACATCAAGTCGGCGGCCATCGGCTTCATGGTCGACCTGCCGCGCGCCGAGGCGGTGGCCCTTCTCAAGGAGCGCGTCCGGCGCATCGACGAGTGGCGCTCCGCCGTCCTCGAGCACTACGTGCCCGAGGACGGTCCCGAACAGCTCGGTCACATCGGCGAGATCATGAACCTCTGGATCCACACGGCCGACGCCGAGGCCGAGTGGACCCAGGGGCTCATCGCCCGGATCGAGGGCGGGGCGTACACCTTCGCCGGGGAGGGCGAGCCGTTCGTCGGCGTCCTCGCCGAGGGCGAGGAGAACCCGTACGCGACGGGGGAGCGGCACCCCGAGGACGCCCACTAATCAAGTTTGACGAGTCCGAGCGCGGGCATTACTTTGGGGCTGTAGTCAAGTTTGACTACAGGCTGATTCCGGAGGGGAGCCCGATGACCGACGCGATCGTCGCGGAAGGCCTGCGCAAGCGCTACGGCGACAAGGACGCCCTGGACGGGCTCGATCTGCGGGTCGCGCCCGGCAGCGTCCACGGCGTGCTCGGCCCGAACGGAGCCGGCAAGACGACCCTGGTCCGTGTCCTGGCCACGCTGCTGCGGCCGGACGGGGGCCGCGCCGAGGTAGCAGGCCACGACGTGGTGCGCCAGGCCTACGAGGTACGGCTGCGCATCGGCCTGCTCGGCCAGCACGCGGCCCTCGACGAGGAGCTCGGCGGCCACCAGAACCTGGAGATGTTCGGCCGCCTCTACCACCTGGGCGCCCGCCACGCGCGCGTGCGTGCCGACGAGCTCCTGGAGCGCTTCGGGCTCGCCGACACCGGCCGCAAGCCGGTCCGCGCCTACAGCGGCGGCATGCGGCGCCGACTGGACCTCGCGGCCTCCCTGATCCGTGACCCGGAGGTGCTGTTCCTGGACGAACCCACCACCGGCCTCGACCCGCGCGGCCGCGCCGAGGTCTGGGCCGCGGTCCGCTCCCTGGCCGGCGGCGGCACGACGGTCCTGCTGACCACCCAGTACCTGGAGGAGGCCGACCAGCTCGCCGACCGCATCTCCCTCGTCGACGGCGGCCGGGTCGTCGCCGACGGCACCGCGGACGAGCTCAAGGCCCGCACAGGCGGCGACCGCATCGACGTCGTCCTGCGCGACGCCGGTCAACTGGGCGCTGCGGTCGCCCTGTTGCCGCTCGACGCGGCCACGGTCTCCGTCGACGCCGACCGCCGGCTGCTCAGCGCCCCGGTCACCGACCGGATGGCGGCGCTCTCCGGTGTCGTACGGGCTCTGGAGGCGGCCGGGATCGAGGCGGAGGACGTGGTGCTGCGCCGGCCCACGCTGGACGAGGTGTTCCTGCACCTCACCGGTGACGGGAACCGAGTGAAGGAGGCCGTGTGAGCACCTACGCGCTGACCGATTCCTGGACCCTGACCCGGCGCGAACTCGCCCACTGGGCACGGCAGCCGGTGCGGGTCGTCGTCGGGCTCGTCTTCCCGGTGATGCTGCTGGTGATGTTCGGCTACCTCGTCGGCGGCGGGCGGGGTGTGGAGGGGGACTATGTCGACTATCTGGTCCCCGGGATGCTCGCGCTGACCATGGCGTTCGGGCTGGAGGCGACCATGATCGCCGTCACCCAGGACCTCAACAAGGGCGTGATCGACCGCTTCCGGTCCATGCCGATGGCCAACGGGGCGGTCCTGGTGGGCCGTTCGGCCGCCGACATGCTCCAGTCCGCGTTGAGCCTGGCCGCGATGACCGGCGTCGGGTACGCGATCGGCTGGCGGACCCACGGCGGCGTCGGCGGACTCCTCGCAGCGGTGGGCCTGTTGCTGCTCTTCCGGTTCGCCATGCTGTGGATCGGCATCCACCTGGCCATGGTCGCGGGCAGGCCGGAGATGGTCCAGGCGGTGCAGATCCTGGTCTGGCCGGTCGGCTTCCTCTCCAACGCCTTCGCCACCCCCGACTCCATGCCCGGCTGGCTGGGCACGGCCGTCGAGTGGAACCCCCTGTCCCACACGGCGACAGCGGTACGCGACCTGGTGGGCGGCCCCGGCGGCGAACCGGGGCACGTGTGGGCGGCGATCGCATGGCCGCTGGCCCTCCTGGCGGTGTTCTTCCCTCTGGCCGTCAGGAGGTTCACGCGGCTGAGCCGTTAGGTCCCGGTGCGGACCTCGGGGCGTTCCTAGTGGTGGAAGCCCGTCGCCGCCCCCTTGTCCTGCGTGTACGGGTGCGGCTGGCGGCGGAGTTCGGGGAGCAGCTGGGTCAGGTCGTCCACGAACAGGTCGGCGAGGTCGGCCGAGAAGCCGTTGCGGCAGACGACCCTGAGCACGGACAGGTCCTCGCGGTTCGGCGGGAAGGTGTACGCGGGGACCAGCCAGCCGCGCTCGCGCAGCCGCCGGGACACGTCGAAGACGTCGTACGCCTCGACGTCCGGTGCCGTGGTGAAGGCGAACACGGGGAGTTCGTCGCCCCTGGTCAGCAGCCGGAAGTCGCCGAGCGCCGCCACGCGTTCGGCGACACTGCGGGCCACGTCCCGGGTGGACTGCTGCACGGCCCGGTACCCCTCGCGGCCCAGCCGGAGGAAGGTGTAGTACTGCGCGACCACCTGCGCGCCGGGCCGGGAGAAGTTGAGAGCGAAGGTCGGCATGTCGCCGCCCAGGTAGTTCACGCGGAAGACGAGCTCCTCGGGCAGGGCCTCCGCGTCCCGCCACAGCGCCCAGCCCACCCCGGGGTAGACCAGCCCGTACTTGTGACCGGAGGTGTTGATCGACGCCACGCGCGGCAGCCGGAAGTCCCACACCAGGTCCTCGTCGAGGAAGGGCGCGACCATGGCGCCGGACGCCCCGTCGACGTGCACGGGGACGTCCAGGCCGGTGCGGTCCTGGAGCTGGTCGAGTGCCGCGCAGAGGTCCGCGACCGGCTCGTAGGAGCCGTCGAAGGTGGAGCCGAGGATGCCGACGACCCCGATGGTGTTCTCGTCGCACAGCTCGGCCGCGGCCTGCGGGTCGAGGTGGAAGCGCTCGCCCTCCATGGGCACCAGCCGGGCCTCCACCTCCCAGAAGTTGCAGAACTTCTCCCAGCACACCTGGACGTTGACCCCCATGACCAGGTTCGGTCGCGCCCCCGGGTAGCGGTCGGCGTTGCGCCGGGCCCAGCGCCTCTTCAGCGCCATCCCCGCGAGCATGCACGCCTCGCTGGAGCCGGTCGTCGAACAGCCCACCGCGGCCGAGGGATCCGGCGCGTTCCACAGGTCGGCGAGCATCGCCACGCAGCGCCGCTCCAGCTCGGCGGTGCGCGGGTACTCGTCCTTGTCGATCATGTTCTTGTCGCGGCACTCCGCCATCAGGATCCCGGCCTGCGGTTCCATCCAGGTCGTGACGAAGGTGGCCAGGTTCAGGCGGGAGTTGCCGTCCAGCATCAGCTCGTCGCGGACCAGCTGGTGGGCGGTCGCCGGGGGCATCGGGGCGGTGGGGAGCCGGTGCTTGGGCGGGGCCTCGGTCATCCCGCCGACCGGATCGGCCACGCCGTAGAAGGGATTGACGGACATCGGGCGCTCGTCGGGCTTCTCGGGCCCTTGGTGCAGTGGCATGGGTGTGCCTCCTGTAGGGATCAACGTGGGTCAGCGGATGGGGGTTCCGTCCGCGCGCAACTGCATCTGCGGCCGCCCCGTCACCAGCAGCCAGGCCGTGAGGGAGCCGATGCACAGCAGCGCGAGGATCGCGGGTGAGGCCACCAGTACGGCGGCGGTGAACAGGCTCACCCAGGCCTGCCGGGTGACGGCGAGCAGCACGCCGAGCACCCCGGCCGCCACGCCGAGGGCGGGGTGCACGGAGTCCACGAGCGCGTGGGCGCACAGCCCGAAGGCGACGCCCACGAAGACGGCCGGGAAGATCCGCCCGCCCCGGAAGCCGCAGGAGGCGGCGACGAGCAGCGCGGCCAGCTTCACCACCGCCATGGTGGCGAACTCCCCGGCCGACCAGCCGTCCGGGTCCGCCGCGAGCTCACCGATCTCGTCCAGCCCCTTGAAGAGCGTCAGATGGCCCCCCACGGCCGCCAGCAGGCCCAGGACGAGCCCGCCGGCGGGCAGCGCCAGCATCGGGTGCCGCAGCCGCGCGAAGGCGCCGTGGACGTACGGGAGGGCGAGCACGGCCGCCATCCCGAGCAGCGCCGCCGCGGACGCGACCACCAGCATCGCCAGCAGGTCGCCCCAGCCGGGCTGATCGAAGGCGGGCAGATGCAGGTCGAAACTCGGTTCGGCCACCAGGGTGATCGTCAGCGCGCCGGCCGTGGCCGCCACCAACGGCCCGAACACGTTGTCCCACAGCGCGCCCCTGACCTGCCGCCCGGCCAGCGCCTCCGAGATCACCAGCGCCGCCGCCACCGGCGTCCCGAACAGCGCGCCGATCGTCCCCGCCTCCGCCAGCGCCGGCCACAGCCCGCGCGGCATCCGCGGGACCAGTCGGCACCCCGCCCAGAAGGCGAGCGCCACGTTCACCGCGATCAGCGGGTTCTCGGGGCCCAGGCTCGGGCCGCCCGCGAGCATCAGCGCGGTCGCGAGGACCAGCCCCGGCAGCACGGCGGGCGGCAGCACGGGGGCGTTCAGCCCCATGGTGGCCGGATCGGGCCCGGCGTGCCCGGGCATCTTCCACACCACCAGGCCCACGGCCACCCCCGTCGCCGTGAGCACGAGGAGCATCCACAGCACGGAGTACCGGCCCACGCCCAGCGCGTCCGGCAGGTTCCGCCACAGCACGTGCTCGAGCTGCTCCGCCGCCGCGCTCACCCCGACCAGCAGCAGACTCGCGGCCACGCCGACCAGCAGGGCGGGCAGGATCAACGGCAGCAGGGCGCGCGCCGGGGTCGCCGGGGCGGCGGCTGCCTGCTGCGCGGTGTCCTGGGCCACGGGGTCACGATAAGCGGACAAAACGGGCACGACATCTGGAGATGTCCCTGCCGGGCTTGCACCTCACGCGGCGTGAGGAGCCACCGTGGAACGCGTACCGAGAAGGGAGCGGACGAAGTGAGCTACTCCGTGGGACAGGTCGCGGGCTTCGCCGGCGTGACGGTGCGCACCCTGCACCACTACGACGACATCGGCCTGCTCGTGCCCGGCGAGCGCAGCCACGCGGGTCACCGGCGCTACGGCGACCAGGACCTCGACCGGTTGCAGCAGATCCTGTTCTACCGCGAGCTCGGCTTCCCGCTCGAGGAGGTCGCCGCCCTGCTCGACGACCCGGCCGCGGACCCGCGCGCGCACCTGCGCCGCCAGCACGAACTGCTGACCGCCCGGATCGAGAAGCTCCAGAAGATGGCGGCGGCCGTGGAACACGCCATGGAGGCACGCACGATGGGCATCAACCTGACCCCGGAGGAGAGGTTCGAGGTGTTCGGCGACAAGGATCCCGAGCAGTACGCCGAGGAGGCCGAACAGCGCTGGGGCGGCACCGAGGCGTACGCCGAGTCCCAGCGCCGCGCCGCGCGCTACACCAAGGACGACTGGACACGCATGCAGGCCGAGGTGGCCGACTGGGGCGAGCGCTACGACGCCCTGATGGCCGCCGGTGACCCCCCGACCTCGAAGGCGGCCATGGACATGGCCGAGGAGCACCGGCAGCACATCTGCGGCTGGTTCTACGACTGCCCGTACGAGACGCACCTCGGTCTGGCCGAGATGTACGTCTCGGACGAGCGCTTCAAGGCGTTCTACGACTCCATGCGCGAAGGCCTCGCCGAACACCTGAGGGACGCGATCAGGGCCAACGCGGCCCGGCACGCCTCCTAGAGGTCGTGACCCGGGTCTACTCCCGGGTCACGACCACGGCCGTGCCGTAGGCGCACACCTCCGTCCCCACGTCCGCCGCCTCCGTCACGTCGAACCGGAACGCGAGCACCGCGTTGGCGCCACGCGCGCGTGCCTGCTCGACGAGCCGCTCCATCGCCTGGTTGCGGGTCTGCACCAGCGTCTTCGTGAGCCCCCTGAGCTCACCGCCGATCATCGACTTCAGCCCCGCGCCGATCTGACTGCCGAGGTGCCGGGAGCGCACGGTCAACCCGAACACCTCGCCCAGCACCTCCTGGACCCGGTGGCCGGGAACGTCGTTGGTGGTCACCACGAGCACATCGGGCTGGGGCCCCTGGCCGCCGCCGTATTCGTCAATACCCATGGCTCACAGCTTTGTCCCGGACGGCGCACAGTGCATCCTGGGGTGCCCCATGGAACCTGGGTCCCGACGGCTGCGTTGATACTTTTGGGCAGCCAGCCCCGCCCGCCCCACCAGCAGGAGCCACAATCCCGTGACCATGCTCGCGCTCGGCCCCGAGTGGATCAGTCCCGACTATCTGATCAAGACGTTCAGCCTGCCAGGCATCCTGCTGATCGTCTTCGCCGAGTCGGGGCTCTTCGCGTTCCTGCCGGGCGACTCCCTGCTGTTCACGGCGGGTCTCTTCGTGGCCGAGGGGAACTTCATCAGCCAGCCGCTGTGGCTGGTGTGCACGCTCATCGTGGCGGCCGCGGTCCTCGGCGACCAGGTCGGCTACATGATCGGCAAGTTCTTCGGCCCGAGGCTCTTCAGCCGGCCCAACTCCAAGCTCTTCAAGCAGGAGAACCTGGACAAGGCCCACGAGTTCATGGAGAAGTTCGGCCCCAAGGCCATCGTCCTGGCCCGCTTCGTGCCGATCGTGCGGACCTTCGCCCCCATCGTGGCGGGCGCCGGCCGGATGAAGTACCGCACCTTCCTGACGTACAACATCATCGGCGGCGTGGCCTGGGGCACCGGCGTCACCCTGGCCGGCTACTGGCTGGGCCAGATCGACGTCATCAAGAAGAACGTCGAGGCCATCCTGGTCCTGATCGTCCTGGTCTCGGTGGTCCCGATCATCATCGAGTACCTGCGCGAGCGCGGGAAGAAGAAGCGGGCGGCGGCCCAGGCCCCGGCGGCCCCGGCCCAGCAGCAGTACCAGCCCCAGATGGACGACGCGACGACCCAGCTCCGCCGCATCCCGTCCCACGACCAGCAGCAGCCGCCCCAGCCCCCGCAGCAGCAGAACGGCTACGACCAGTACTACGGGCAGCAGCCGCAGCAACAGCAGCCGTACCACCAGCAGCCGCAGCAGCCGCAGCAGCCGTACGCCCAGCAGTACCCGCAGAACTACGGCAACGGGCAGCAGTACGGCGGGCAGAACCAGCAGGACCCCTACAACCAGGGCTACTGAAAGCCGGGTCAGAACCCCCGTGTCCTCTTCGCGGCCCTCCGCTTGCCCGCGGAACCCACCCGCAGGAACAGCCGCGAGATCTCCGAACCCAGGTTGACCCCGATCGCGATGGCCATGGCGAGCGCCGCCGCCTTCGACAGCGACACCAGCCCTTCGTCGACATGGTTCTGAGCGATCGACAGCAGCCCGAAGTACGTCGCCGAACCCGGTAGCAGCGGCCCGATCGCCGCGGTCGTGTACGGCAGCGCGGAGGCGAACCGGAACCGGGACAGCAGCTGCCCGAACAGCCCCACGAGCCCCGCGGCGACGGCCGTGGAGGCGACCGGGGAGAAATCGGCGGTGTAGTGCATCGCGCCGTACACACACCAGGCGACGCCACCGTTCAGCGTCACCGCGAGCACGGTGGATCGTTCCTGCTGGAGCAGGACGGCGAAGGTCAGCGACAGCAGCATCGACGCGGCGGTCTGCCACAGCGGCCGCGGATCCGTGGACAGCGCCTCGTCCGGGTTGAGATGCGCGCCCAGCTGCACACCGACGTAGAGCATCACCAACACGCCCACGACGATGCCCACGAAGAAGTACATGACCTCCAGCAGGCGGGCCGACGCCGTGATGTAGAACCCGGTCAGCCCGTCCTGCACGCCCGCCACCAGCGCCCGCCCGGGCAGCAGCGCGAACAGCCCACCGGTGATGACCGCGGACGCCTTCACGTCGACGTCGGCCAGGGTCAGGGCGATCCCGATCGCGGCCGGCGGCATCGCGGCGACCGTGAACTGGTAGAACTCCGGCAGCCCCCGCCCCGCGCACAGCCACGCCAGCCGGTCGCCGAGCATCGCGCCCAGCATGGCCGCGACGAACACCACCAGGTCACCACCGACGAGCACGGAGGCCGCGCCCGCGAGCAGCCCGCTCGCCGAGGTGAGCACCCAGGTCGGATACGGGTGCCGGTTGCGCCGGATCTCGGCGAGCCGCCGGTAGGCCTCCTCCAGCGTCATGGCCGCCTCGGGGTCGCTGAGGTCGTCCACGAGCCGGAAGACGGCCGCGAGGCGCGTGTAGTCGGTGCCGCGCCGCCGCACGGTCCTGGACGCCGTCACGGGGTCGTCCACGAGCGAGGGCTGGTACGAGATCGACAGCAGCGTGAAGGTGACGTTCGGCTCGCAGCGGTCCAGCCCGAACGACCGGCACACGGCGAACATCGCCGCCTCCACGTCCTCGGCGCCCTCACCGCCCGCGAGCAGCAGCTCCCCGATACGCAGCGTCAGGTCGAGCACGCGCGGTACGGCCGGACCGGACTCGTCGTCCGCCTTCGCGGCCGGCTCCGGCGCGGGCCGTTCGGCCACCGGCATCCGCAGCATCGTGCGCATCCGGTCCTGCCAGGGCACGTCCTTGGTGAGGCTGACCACGGGTATGCCGTTCGGCGGGGTGAACGCGGGCGGCGCGTCCTTCGCGCTGTAGGTGCGGGGCGTGCTGAACGCCGACCCCTCCGGCTCCACGGCCGGCGGCTGCGGGACGTCCAGCCCCTTGGGCAGCGCGAACTCGGAGGTGGTCTCCGGCTCGCCGCCGGCGGTTCTCGGCATCGCGAGCCCGTCGGGAAGGGCGAACTCGGACGTGATCTCGGAGTCGTAGGAACTCCTGGCCTCGTCCGACTGCGGCTTGCGGTGCTCCGCCTCCGTCACTCCGTAACGCTCCCTGAACGACACATTCCGTAAGCCTCAGTATGCGCGGGCACACCAACGGGCCGCACGCGTGCGCGTACGGCCCGTCCGTGACACAGGGCTCAGTGGCCGCCCTGGTCCTTGAAGCGCTTGTAGGACCGCTCGATCTCGGCCTCGGCGTCGACGCGGCCGACCCAGTCGGCGCCCTCGACGGACTTGCCGGGCTCCAGGTCCTTGTAGACCTCGAAGAAGTGCTGGATCTCCAGGCGGTCGAACTCGGAGACGTGGTGGATGTCGCGCAGGTGCTCGACGCGCGGGTCCGTCGCCGGGACGCACAGCAGCTTGTCGTCGCCGCCGGCCTCGTCCGTCATGCGGAACATGCCGATCGCACGGCACTTGATGAGGCAGCCCGGGAACGTCGGCTCGTCAAGAATGACCAGCGCGTCCAGCGGGTCGCCGTCCTCGCCGAGGGTGTTCTCGACGAAGCCGTAGTCGGTCGGGTAGGCGGTCGAGGTGAAGAGTCGACGGTCCAGGCGGATCCGACCGGTCTCGTGGTCCACCTCGTACTTGTTCCGCGAACCCTTCGGGATCTCGATCGTGACGTCGAACTCCACCGGTGGCTCCTCCATGATCAACACATAGTTCTGGTGGTTAAGTGTCCCTCACGCAGGTGTGTGATCGCGAAAGGGGCTGTTGGTCGTGCCTGAACCGAGGCTTTGGCGGACCGCGAGACCGCATGTGGTGCGGGCCGCGAACGCCGTACGACCGCGTCTGGCACGCGCCGCGGACGCCGTACGCCCAGGACTGACCCGGGCCGCGGGCGCCGTACGGCCGTCTCTCGCACGAACCGCCGCCGCCGTGAAGCCGCAGGTCACACGGCTTGCCCGGGTGTCCAGGCCGAAGACCGTCAAGACCTGGCAGTACACCGCGGGTGCCGCCGGCGCCGGTCTGGCGCTGGCCGCCACCGTCGCGACAGCCGCCGGTCCGTGGGACTCCTCGGGTCAGCGTACGGCCGAGCGGGACCGGGCGGTCGCACTGGAGCGACCGGGTGGCACAGATCACGAAGGCGGCTCCGGTACGGCCGCCGCCGGACCCCGGCCCGCCCCGAGCGCCCCGTCCGTGCTCGTCGGCCTGGGCGGCACGGGAGTGACCGTGAAGTCCGCGCCGACCGGCAAGGCCCTGGCCGGCGTCCTCGGCCCGCTCCTCGGCAACCCGGCCCTCGGCACCCGCCACACCGCCGCCGTCGTGGACGTGACCAGCGGCAAACGGCTCTACGGCACGGGCGCCGGCACCGCGCTGACCCCCGCCTCCACCACGAAGATCGCCACCGCCGTCGCCGCCCTGTCCGCCCTCGGCGCCGACCACCGCCTCACCACCCGCGCGGCCCTCGAACCCGACACCAAGGAACTCGTCCTGGTCGGCGGCGGCGACCCCACCCTCACCGCCCGCCCGGACGCCGGGGGCTGGGCGAGCCTGCGCGACCTGGCCGAGGACACCGCCGCGGCCCTCAAGAAGCGGAACATCACCAAGGTCACGCTCTCCTACGACAAGACCCTCTACGCGGGCCCCGAGATCCACCCGATCGGGGTCAACGACAACCTCGCCCCCGTCAGCGCCCTGATGGCGGACGAGGCCCGCACCGACGACACGAGCAGCGGACCGGCACCGCGCGCCACGGACCCGGCGACGGCCGCCACCCGCACCTTCGCGGCACTCCTCGCGGACCACGGCGTCACAACCACCTCCCCGGGCCCCTCCAAGGCCACCGGCCGCGCCGAGATCCTCGCCGAGGTCTCCTCACCGCCCCTGTCCGCCCTGGTCGAACGCATGCTGACCAACAGCGACAACGACATCGCCGAGGCCCTCGCCCGCCAGACCGCCCTGGCGGCCAAGCAGCGCGCCGACTTCGAGGGCGCAGGCAAGGCCATCCACGACCGGCTGAACACCCTCGGACTCCCGCTCGCCGGCGCCGACTTCCACGACGGCAGCGGACTCGACCGCACCGACCGGCTCACCGCGAACCTGCTGACCTCCCTCCTGGTGAAGGCGGGCGACCCGGCCCACCCCGAACTGCGCCCGGTCCTCACCGGCCTCCCCGTGGCGGGCTTCACCGGCACCCTGACCAGCCGTTACACCGACGGCGCGGCAGGCGTCGTACGGGCCAAGACGGGCACCCTGACCGGGGTCAACACCCTGGCCGGGACGGTCGTCGACCGGGACGGCCGGCTGCTCGCCTTCGCGTTCCTGACCTCGAACACCACCGACCCGGCGGCCGCGCAGAGCGCGCTCGACCGCACGGCCACCGCGCTCGCGGCCTGCGGCTGCGGCTGACCCGCCGCCCGTGCTGTGCGCCCGCGCGGCCTGCCCCAAGCGGTAACGCTCACGTACGGTTGACGCATGACGAGCATCGGTGGTGCCGAGATGGTCGACTGGAATCTCGCGGTGGCGACCGCGACCCGACTCGTACGGCCGGGCCCCGACGTGAGCCGTGACGAGGCCCGGGCCGTCGTCGCGGAACTGCGCCGGCACGCCAAGGCCTCGGAGGAACACGTCCGCGGCTTCACCCGGATGGCGACGGACGACATCCACGACACTCCCGTACTCGTCGTCGACCGCCCCGGCTGGGTGCGGGCCAACGTCGCCGGGTTCCGGGAGATCCTCAAACCGCTCCTGGAGAAGATGCAGGAACGACGCGGCAACAGCCCCGGCGGCGCGGTCCTCGGCGCCGTCGGCGGCAAGGTGACCGGCGTCGAACTCGGCATGCTGCTGTCGTTCCTGTCGTCCCGCGTCCTCGGCCAGTACGAGACCTTCGCCCCGGCCACCCGCGAACTCCCGGCCGGCGAGAACGGCGGCGGCAGGCTGCTCCTGGTCGCCCCGAACATCGTGCACGTGGAGCGCGAACTCGACGTCCAGCCCCACGACTTCCGCCTCTGGGTCTGCCTGCACGAGGAGACCCACCGCACCCAGTTCACCGCCGTGCCCTGGCTGCGCGACCACCTGGAGGGCGAAATCCAGTCGTTCCTGGGGGAGACCGAGGTCGACCCCATGACCGTCCTGGAACGCATCCGCGAGGCCGCCCAGTCCCTCGCCGGCGGACGGCCCGAGGGCGAGGAGGACGAGGACGGCGGGCGCTCCCTCGTGGAGATCGTGCAGACCCCCGCCCAGCGCGAGATCCTCGGCCGCCTCACCGCCGTGATGTCCCTCCTGGAGGGCCACGCCGACTTCGTCATGGACGGCGTCGGCCCGGCCGTCGTGCCGAGCGTCGCCGAGATCCGCGAGAAGTTCCAGCAGCGGCGGGCCAAGGGCGCCTCCCGCCTGGACATGGCGCTGCGCAAGCTCCTCGGCCTGGACGCCAAGCTCCGCCAGTACCGCGACGGCGAACGCTTCGTGCGGGCCGTCGTCGACCAGGTCGGCATGGACGGCTTCAACCGCGTGTGGACCTCGCCGAACACCCTCCCCACCAAGTCGGAGATCGCCAAACCGGCGGACTGGGTCGCGCGGGTGCACCGCAAAGCGGAGTCGTGAGCCACGCGCCCGGGAGGTGAGAGGAATCCGGCCGACGGCAGGCGAACGCCCCTTCAATCACCCGTCCGAGGGACCGTGAGCCATGGGTAGGCGTGCAATGCTCGGGGAACGGCCCGGTTCTGTCACCATCTACACACTCTGAGTGACCGAACCTCGGGCTCACCCCCCGAAAACTTCATGAAGGGAACCGGACATGGGTCCCCATCCTGCGGTCGCGGCGATACGCCTGGCGGTCCGCCGCGTCCTCCACGACCTCCTCAACGAACACCACACCTCCGCCGAGTACCCGGCGCAGGCCCCGCACCGGCGCCCGCCGTCGCCGCTCGTGCTCGTGGCCTGCTCCGGCGGGGCCGACTCCATGGCCCTCGCCTCCGCCCTCGCCTTCGAGGCCCCCAAACTCGGCATCCGCGCCGGCGGCGTCACCGTCGACCACGGCCTCCAGCCCGGCTCCGACCTGCGCGCCGAGGAAGTCGTCCTGCGCCTGCGCGAACTCGGCCTGGACCCCGTCGAGTCCACCGCCGTGAGCGTCGGCCGCGAAGGCGGACCCGAAGCCGCCGCCCGCGACGCCCGCTACGCCGCCCTCGACGCCGCCGCCGAACGCCACGGCGCCACCGCCGTCCTGCTCGGCCACACCCGCGACGACCAGGCCGAGACCGTCCTGCTCGGCCTCGCCCGCGGCTCCGGCATCCGCTCGCTGTCCGGCATGGCCGCCGTCTCCGGAGGCCCCGGGGCCGCCCGCCGCTACCGCCGCCCCTTCCTGGCACTCGACCGCCAGACCGCCCGCAAGGCCTGCATGGTCCAGTCCCTGCCCGTCTGGGACGACCCGCACAACGCCGACCCCGCCTACACCCGCTCCCGGCTGCGCCACGAGGGCCTGCCCGCCCTGGAGAAGGCGCTCGGCAAAGGAGTCGTCGAGGCACTCGCCCGCACCGCCCAGCTCTCCCGTGACGACGCCGACGCCCTCGACACCTGGGCCCGCCAGGCCGAGGCCTCCGTACGCGACGCCGCCGGCCTCCTGGAGTGCGCCAAGCTCTACGCCCTGCCGCCCGCCGTGCGCCGCCGCATCCTGCGCCAGGCTGCCATCGAGGCGGGCGCCCCGGCCGGCTCGCTCTTCGCCCGCCACATCGAGGAGATCGACCGGCTGATCACCGGCTGGCGCGGCCAGGGAGCCATCAATCTCCCGGGCAAAGTCGTCGCCCAGCGGCAGGGTGGCAGACTGGTGATTCGGCAAGGCTGAACCCTTGCTCCCCTCCGGGGGCGCTGGGCGGCCGCTGGGACGACCGAAAGTGATGCGGGTGGACGCGAAAGACATGGGTGCCGACCTCAAAGAGGTACTCATCACCAAGGAAGAGATCGACGCGAAGCTCGTGGAGCTCGCCGCGAAGATCGACGCGGAGTACGCGGGCAAGGACCTGCTGATCGTCGGCGTCCTCAAGGGCGCGGTGATGGTCATGGCGGACCTCGCCCGGGCGCTGTCCACCCCCGTCACCATGGACTGGATGGCCGTGTCCTCCTACGGCGCGGGCACCCAGTCCTCCGGCGTGGTGCGGATCCTCAAGGACCTCGACACCGACATCAAGGGACGGCACGTCCTGATCGTCGAGGACATCATCGACTCCGGCCTGACGCTGTCCTGGCTGCTGTCCAACCTCGGCTCCCGCGAGCCGGAGACGCTCAAGGTGTGCACCCTGCTGCGCAAGCCGGACGCCGCCAAGGTCGCCATCGACGTCGAATGGGTCGGCTTCGACATCCCCAACGAGTTCGTCGTCGGCTACGGTCTCGACTACGCCGAGAAGTACCGCAACCTCCCGTTCGTCGGTACGCTCGCGCCCCACGTCTACGGCGGCTGAGCCAGATGGCCCCAGCTCTCTAAGACGATCGGGAACCCCAGCGGGTTTCGCGCCGTTGGAGCATGCAGACGGTTCGTGAAGCCCTCCTGTGCGGCTTCGGCCCACAATGCTGGGGTACCGTCAGAAGAACTGTCTTATCAAACTCACTATGGCAGGAGGGACGGGGCGGCACCGCTCCGTATGGATGGACGTGAAGCGATACTTCCGTGGGCCGGTCATGTGGATCGTGCTGGCCGTCCTTGCCGTGGTCGTGTTGATGCAGGTCGTCGGCTCGTCCGGCGGCTACAAGACGGTGGACACCGGCCAGGTCGTCCAGGCGATCAATGACAACAAGGTCCAGCAGGCCAAACTGACCACCGGCGACGAGCAGACCGTCAAGGTCGAGCTCAAGGACGGCGAAAAGGTCGAGGGCAGCTCGAAGATCCAGGCGAGCTACATCGGCGACCAGGGCCGTGACCTCGCCAATGTGCTGCAGAACAAGTTCCAGGACAAGCAGATCCCCGACGGTTACACCGTCTCGCCGACGAAGCAGAACGCCTTCGTCGGGATCCTGCTCTCCTTGCTCCCCTTCGTCCTCATCGTGGTCGTCTTCCTGTTCCTGATGAACCAGATGCAGGGCGGCGGCTCCCGGGTCATGAACTTCGGGAAGTCCAAGGCGAAGCTCATCACCAAGGACACCCCGAAGACGACGTTCTCGGACGTCGCCGGCTCGGACGAGGCCGTCGAGGAGCTCCAGGAGATCAAGGAGTTCCTCCAGGAACCGGCGAAGTTCCAGGCGGTCGGGGCCAAGATCCCCAAGGGCGTACTGCTGTACGGCCCCCCCGGCACCGGCAAGACCCTGCTCGCGCGCGCCGTCGCGGGCGAGGCCGGTGTCCCCTTCTACTCGATCTCCGGTTCCGACTTCGTCGAGATGTTCGTCGGTGTCGGTGCCTCCCGAGTCCGTGACCTGTTCGAGCAGGCCAAGGCGAACGCCCCGGCGATCGTCTTCGTCGACGAGATCGACGCGGTCGGCCGCCACCGCGGCGCCGGCCTCGGCGGCGGTCACGACGAGCGTGAGCAGACCCTGAACCAGCTGCTCGTCGAGATGGACGGCTTCGACGTCAAGGGCGGCGTGATCCTCATCGCCGCGACGAACCGGCCCGACATCCTCGACCCGGCCCTTCTGCGCCCCGGCCGCTTCGACCGCCAGATCGCGGTCGACCGCCCGGACATGCAGGGCCGTCTGGAGATCCTCAAGGTCCACCAGAAGGGCAAGCCGGTCGCCCCGGACGTCGACCTCGCGGCCGTCGCCCGCCGTACGCCGGGCTTCACGGGTGCCGATCTGTCCAACGTCCTGAACGAGGCGGCGCTGCTGACCGCCCGCTCGGACCGCAAGCTGATCGACAACCACATGCTCGACGAGGCCATCGACCGCGTCGTGGCGGGCCCGCAGAAGCGGACCCGGATCATGTCGGACAAGGAGAAGAAGATCACCGCGTACCACGAGGGCGGACACGCCCTGGTCGCGGCGGCTTCCCCGAACTCCGACCCGGTCCACAAGATCACGATCCTCTCCAGAGGCCGTGCTCTGGGCTACACGATGGTCCTGCCGGACGAGGACAAGTACTCGACCACGCGCAACGAGATGCTCGACCAGCTCGCCTACATGCTGGGCGGCCGCGCTGCCGAGGAACTGGTCTTCCACGACCCGACCACCGGTGCCGCGAACGACATCGAGAAGGCCACCGCCACGGCCCGCGCGATGGTCACGCAGTACGGCATGACCGAGCGTCTCGGCGCCATCAAGTTCGGCGGCGACAACACCGAGCCGTTCCTCGGACGTGAGATGGCTCACCAGCGCGACTACTCGGAAGAGGTCGCCGCGCTGGTCGACGAAGAGGTCAAGAAGCTCATCGAGAACGCGCACAACGAGGCCTGGGAGATCCTGGTCGAGAACCGCGACGTCCTCGACAACCTGGTGCTCCAGCTCCTGGAGAAGGAGACGCTGGGCAAGGAGGAGATCGCCGAGATCTTCTCCGCCATCGTCAAGCGCCCGGCGCGACCGGCCTGGACCGGTTCCTCCCGGCGCACCCCCTCCACCCGTCCGCCGGTGCTCTCCCCCAAGGAGCTCGCACTGACGAACGGCGCCAACGGCGCGACCCCGGCGATCAGCACCGCCAAGGCCACCGCGTCGGAGCCGGCCACCGAGGCGGTCCCCGAGGACCGTCCGGAGAGCTGACCCGCTCACCCGTACCGCCCCGGTGAGCTCACCGGGCCCGGAATGGATGCCGCGCCCCCCAGGTTTTAGCCTGGGGGGCGCGGCGTTTTTCGGCCGTGAGGGACTTCTAGGAACGAGGCACCAGATGACCGACCCCGTGACGCTGGACGGCGAGGGCCCCATCGGCGAGTTCGACGAGAAGCGCGCCGAGAACGCCGTCCGCGAACTCCTGATCGCGGTCGGCGAGGACCCGGACCGCGAGGGCCTGCGGGAGACACCGGCTCGGGTGGCGCGGGCGTACAAGGAGATCTTCGCGGGCCTGTGGCAGACGCCCGAGGACGTGCTGACCACGACGTTCGACCTGGGGCACGACGAGATGGTGCTCGTGAAGGACATCGAGGTGTACTCGACCTGCGAGCACCATCTCGTGCCGTTCCGGGGGGTCGCCCACGTCGGGTACATCCCGTCCACCAGCGGCAAGATCACGGGACTGTCGAAGCTGGCCCGGCTCGTGGACGTCTACGCCCGTCGCCCGCAGGTGCAGGAACGGCTCACCACGCAGATAGCGGACTCCCTGATGGAGATCCTGGAGCCGCGCGGGGTGATCGTGGTCGTGGAGTGCGAGCACATGTGCATGTCGATGCGGGGGATCCGCAAGCCCGGGGCCAAGACGCTCACCTCGGCCGTCCGCGGTCAGCTGCGGGACGCGGCGACCCGCAACGAGGCGATGAGCCTCATCATGGCGCGCTGACCGGCCTGTCCCTTCCTGGCGGCGGATTTCACGCCGCCGACGGGGCCCCCGTGTTGCGGTCGTCGTCCTCGGGGAGCTTGCAGACGCGCTCCAGGAAGATGGCCGCCGCTATCACCGCGATGCCCGCGAGGACCGAGAAGCCGGCGTAGATGGCCTGGTCGCGGCGGGCGGGGATGTCGAGGGACTCCAGGAGGAAGACGCCGGTGCCGCCGTACATGCCGGAGACGAGGGCGGCGACCAGGGCGCTGGCCTGGCCGAAGACGACTGCGCGGGCCGCCATCAGAGGGTCGACGCCCTTCGCCTCGGGGGCGCGCTCGCGCTGGGCCTTCAGGCGGGCGCGGATGGACAGGGCCGTGGCCACGAGGACCACGGCGATCAGGGCGAGGACGATGGGCGCGGCCAGCGGGACGCTGGGCAGGGTCCCGACCGAGTTCCACAGGCGGGCGCCCGCCCAGGACAGGACTCCGGCGACGGCGAAGACGCCGGCCAGCAGCCTGATGCGCAGCTCTCTCACGGTGTTCCTTCAGCTCCCCCGTCGTCCCACGAAGTGTGGCCGTCTTGACCTTAACGGCTATTCGGGCAGCCGGAGTTCCAGGTCCTTGCGGGCTTCCACGCCGTCCCGGGTGACGGAGTCGAGGAGGGCCGCGACCGGGCCGCGGCCGGGCAGCTGGGCCTCGGGCTCCACGTCGTGCCAGGGGGCGAGGACGAAGGCGCGCTCGTGGGCGCGGGGGTGGGGCAGGGTGAGGACCGGGTCGTCGGAGACCACCTCGGCGTAGGCGACGATGTCGACGTCGAGGGTGCGCGGGCCCCAGCGCTCGTCCCGCACCCGGTTGAAGGCCTCCTCGACCGCGTGCGCCCGCTCCAGCAGGGAGGACGGGGGCAGCGTGGTCTTGAGGACGACGACCGCGTTGAAGTACGACGGCTGGCTGTCGGCGGCCACGCCCCACGGCTCGGTCTCGTAGACCGGGGAGACCGACTTCACGCGGACGCCGGGGGTGTCCTCCAGGGCGTCGATGGCGCCCTGGAGGGTCTCCAGGCGGTTGCCGAGGTTGGAGCCGAGGGAGATCACGGCGCGCTTGGGGTTGTGGAGGGTGGTGTCGGCGGCGTCCACCTGCTGCACGACCGAGGCGGGCACCGGCTGTACGGTCGGGTCGCTCGGACCCGCGGCGAAGGACGCGGTCATACTCGGCTCCGGGTGATGGTGACGGTCACGTCGTCGAAGGGCACGGTGATCGGTGCGTCGGGTTTGTGGACCCTGACCTCGACCTCCTCTACCCGCTGGTGCTTCAGACAGGCCTGGGCGATGCGCTCGGCGAGCGTCTCGATGAGGTTGACGGGCTCACCCTCGACGACGGCCACGACCTCCTCCGCCACGATGCCGTAGTGCACGGTCTTCGTCAGGTCGTCGTCGGCGGCGGCCGGCCGGGTGTCCAGTCCCAGGACGAGGTCCACGAGGAAGGTCTGGCCCTCCTCGCGCTCCTTGGGGAACACACCGTGGTGCCCGCGGGCCTTCAGGCCGCGCAGCGCGACACGATCCACGCGAATCACTCCTGCAATCGTCGGTACGGCCGGTCCGTGCCGTGTGCGGGCGGCACACCGGCCTCGGACGAATCTACCTGCGAGCACTGACAGGGCCGGGCCACGCGGGCGCGGGCCGGTACCGGGGTCAGGGGGCTGCAGCGGGTGTTTCCCCTGGGGAACCCGGCGGCTCACGGGTTGGTAGCCGCCCCTACCCAGGGGTTCGTGATTCCAACCACTTCTTGGTCCCCACGGGTGGGAGAAGGCGGGTCGGTGGGTTCAGGACGGGGTGTCGTCGTCCTCGTCCTCGTCGTTCTCGGCCAGGACGGGGGAGGCGTGGTGGGACCAGAGCTTCCAGCCGTCGGGGGTGCGGCGGAACACGTTGGTGGCGACGACCAGCTGGCCGACGAGCGGACCGAGTTCCTCGCCGCCCTCGGGTGCGGGGCCGCCGCTGAGGATGTTCTCGGTGCAGGTCACCAGGGCGGTGTCGCCGGTGACGGAGACATGCACGTCGGTGAGGAAGAACTGGATGTAGTCCGTGTTCGCCATGATCAGCGCGTACGACCTGAGGACCTCGCCGCGGCCGGTCAGCACGGGCCAGCCGGGGTGCACGCAGGAGACCACGCCGACATCGGCCGGGTCGTGGTACTCCTCGTCGACGCCCAGGTCGGCGGGGGTGAGCCAGAGCGAGGAGACCCCTTCGAAGTCGCCGCGCTCCAGTGCCTCGTAGAAGGCCGTGTTGGCGGCCTCCACCTGTTCCACCTCGGTGTGGGGGGCGCTCACCGGGCTCCTTCCGCGCTGTTGTCCGCGCTGCTCGCGCCCTCGGTACGCGCTCCCGCGGTGCGCGCTCCTTCCACGGCGCGGGCGACCCGCACCGCGTCCGCCGTCGCGCGGACCTCGTGCACGCGTACGGCCCACGCGCCGGCGTGCGCGGCGAGGGCGGAGACGGCGGCCGTGGCGGCGTCGCGCTCGCGTGCGGGCGGCGGGGCGCCCTGCGGTCCGGCGAGGACACGGCCGAGGAACCGTTTGCGGGAGGCGGCCACGAGGAGGGGGTGGCCGAGGCCGAGGAGGCGGTCGAGGTGGGAGAGGAGGACCAGGTCGTGCTCGGCGTCCTTGGAGAACCCGAGGCCCGGGTCGACGACCACGCGGTCCGGGGAGATGCCGCCCGTGAGGACGGCGTCCACGCGCGCGTGGAGTTCGTCGACGACCTCGGCGACGACGTCGGCGTAGACGCCCTTGACGTTGCCGCCCTCCAGGAAGCCGCGCCAGTGCATGACGACGAAGGGGGCGCCCGCGTCGGCGACCACCGGGATCATCGCGGGGTCGGCGAGACCACCGCTGACGTCGTTGACGAGGACCGCGCCCGCGGCGAGCGCCTCTTCGGCGACCCGGGCGCGCATGGTGTCCACCGAGACGGTGACGCCTTCGGCGGCGAGGCCGCGGACGACGGGGACGACGCGCCGGAGTTCCTCGGCCTCGTCGACGCGGGTGGCGCCGGGCCGGGTGGACTCGCCGCCGACGTCCACGAGGTCGGCGCCCTCCTCGACGAGGGTGAGGCCGTGCTTGACGGCGGCCGTCGTGTCGAACCAGCGGCCGCCGTCGGAGAAGGAGTCGGGGGTGACGTTCACGACCCCCATGACCGCGCAGCGGTCCCATTCCGGAAGGCCGGCGACGCGCCCGCGTCCGCTCTGCTTGCTCATGCGTTCAGCCTAGGCCCAGCGTGCGGCCGCGGGACCGCGCGGCCCGGACGGAAGCCCCCGGGCTGGAGGAGGGGTGGGGCTTCCGTCCGGGCCAGTCCCGGAGCGGCCGGTCACGCCGCTCTTACGTCCCGCTCCCCGACCGCGTGGGCACACACGCGTGCGGTGTGCGAGCGGCGGCGCAGGAAGCGCGGCAGGGGCAGGGCCAGGTTGACGAAGCCCTCCGCCTGCATGGCGGCGAAGCCGATGCGCGGGAGGTCGCCGGAGGCCCGGTAGACGACGAAGCGGGGCTCCCAGCGGGGCTGGAACTTCGCGTTGAACTTGTACAGGGACTCGATCTGGAACCAGCGGGACAGGAAGACGAGCAGTCCCCGCCAGGCGCGCAGCACCGGCCCGGCGCCGATCTTCTCGCCGCGGGCGAGGGCCGAGCGGAACATGGCGAAGTTCAGCGACACGCGCGTGATGCCGAACTTCGGGGCCGCCTGGAGGGCCGCGACGATGAGCAGTTCGTTCATGCCGGGGTCGGCCGAGCGGTCCCGTCGCATCAGGTCCAGGGAGGCGCCGTCGGTGCCCCAGGGCACGAAGTGCAGGATCGCCTTGAGGTCGCCGTAGGGGCCGGGCTGGTCGTCGGCCTTGTGGGCGGTGGCGATGAGGCAGTCGCCGTCGGAGAGGTCGCCGATGCGGCCCAGCGCCATCGAGAAGCCGCGCTCGGTGTCGGTGCCGCGCCAGTCGTCGGCGGCCTGCCGGATCCGCTCCAGCTCGGTCTCCCCGAGGTCACGGACGCGCCGCACCCGGGTCTCGTAACCGGCCCGCTCGATGCGCTTGACCATCTGGCGCACATTGCGCATCGCGCGGCCGGCGAGCGAGAAATCCGCGACGTCCACCACCGCCTCGTCGCCCAGTTCGAGGGCGTCGAGGCCGGTCTCGCGGGTCCAGACCTCGCCGCCGGTCTCCGAGCAGCCCATGACGGCGGGCGTCCAGGAGTGCGCCTTGGCCTCGTCCATGAAGCGCTCGATGGCGCCCGGCCAGGCCTCGACGTCCCCGATCGGGTCGCCGCTGGCGAGCATCACGCCGGAGACGACGCGGTAGGTGACGGCCGCCTTGCCGCTGGGGGAGAAGACGACGGCCTTGTCGCGGCGCAGCGCGAAGTGCCCGAGGGAGTCACGTCCGCCGTGCTTGGCCAGCAGGGCCCGCAGGCGGGACTCGTCCTCCTCGGTGAGGCGGGCGGCGGGGTGTTCGGGGCGGAAGGCGAGGTAGATCGTCGTGATGGCCGTGAGCAGGCCCAGGGCGCCCAGGGAGACGCCGACGGTCCACGAGGTGTCGCCCTGGTAGTCGACCGGGCCCTCGAAGCCGAACAGGCCGTACAGGACGTGCGTGATGCGGTCGGCCAGGCTCGGGTCGCCGACCATGCGGTTCGGGTGGACGCTGACGATGATCAGCCCGAGGACGAGGGAACCGGCGCCCATGAGGACGAAGTTGGCGAGCGCGCGCCACCTGCTGCGCGGGTCCGGCAGCGCCCTGAACTGGTCGCGGTGGCGCAGCAGCGGTGCGAGCAGGGCGAGCGAGATGGCCACCCCGACGAGCGAGTGGCGGTAGGTGAACTGCGCCAGCGCGCCCGCCGGCAGCAGGGCCACGGCCGCACGCCAGGCCCGGCGCTTGTGACGCCTGAGGCCGTGCGCGAGCAGCAGCAACAGCACACCGGTGCTGAGCGAGAGCGCGGCCGCGAACGGGCCGAGCGCGCCGGGCAGCACCTCGGCCAGGGTGTGCATACGGCTGTGCCGGAAGCGCGGGAAGACGCCGGCGGCGATGTCCAGAAGGCCTACGAGTGCGCAGGCTCTGGCGACGAGGACGGGGACGGCCTCGGGGCGCGGTCCGTGCAGTGCACGCCGCAGCCGTGTTGATCGGATCGGAACCCCGCCCGACATTTCCTCATCTGTCCTGACAGACATCGCATCCCGTGGTTCTGCGAGTGACTTTGGATCCGGAGCCCGATTCGGGCATCCGGCGACATTGCGCCCTCTAGGACGGTGTCTCGTGAGGAGAGGTTCACTCAGCTCCTCAAAGCCGTTTCAAAGGCCGAGGAAAGCGAAAGCAAGCAATGGGTCTCACGAGCAACAACACACTGGTGCCGGCGGCCTTGGCCACCGTGGCGCTGTTCGCCTGCACGGTGTGGCTGTGGCCACGGCTGGCCCGGAGGGGCTGGCGGTCCGTCAGCGGCCGTGTGGGGCTGCTGTTCGCGGTGCAGCTCTCGCTCTTCGTGTCGGTGGGACTCTTCGCCAACCAGACCTTCGGGTTCTACGCCTCCTGGGCCGACCTGTTCGGCCAGGAGACCGACCAGGGTGTGGTGGTCGACCACACCCCGGGCAACCGGTCGAGCGGTCCGCTGCGGGTGACCGAGATAGGCGGCGTGCCCGGCAGGAGCGGCTTTCGGCCGTCCTCGGTGGGGCAGGTCCAGAAGGTCGACATCGTGGGCCGTACGACGCACATCGCCTCGCCCGCGTACATCTATCTGCCGCCGGAGTATTTCCAGGAGCGCTATCGCGCGCGTACGTTCCCGGCGGCCGTGGTCCTCACCGGTTATCCGGGTACCGCGAGAGCGCTGGTGGACAAACTCCACTATCCGCGCACGGCTCTTCAACTCGTCAAGGACGGGCGTATGCGGCCGATGATCCTGGTGATGCTGCGGCCGACGGTGGCGCCTCCGCGCGACACCGAGTGCGTGGACGTCCCGGGCGGTCCGCAGACCGAGTCGTTCTTCGCCGAGGACCTGCCCCAGGCGGTGACGCAGCACTACCGGGTGACCGAGGGGCCGCGGAGCTGGGGGATCATCGGCGACTCCACGGGCGGCTACTGCGCGCTGAAGCTCGCCATGCACCACCCCGGGGTCTACGCGGCGGGGGCGGGCCTGTCCCCGTACTACAAGGCGCCCGTCGACCCCACGACGGGCGACCTGTTCCAGGGCGACAAGGCGCTGCGGAACCGCGCGAACCTGTGGTGGTGCCTCAAGCACCTGCCCGGGCCCGACACCTCACTGCTCGTCAGCAGCAGCAAGGAGGGCGAGGCGAACTACAAGGACACGTTGAAGTTCATAGAGCGGGTGAAGGCGAAGGAAACGACACGGATCTCGTCGATCATCCTCGAAAGCGGCGGGCACAACTTCAACACCTGGCGGCGGGAGATCCCGGCGACCTTGGAGTGGGTCAGCGGGCTGCTCGGTGATCGATGAAGCGAATTCGGCGGCGGTTCGGATTCCTGATGTCGGGTGAAGGTCGCGGTATGGCTGTGTTTTTACGGGGCGGGGCACCATGCTTCGCCTACGCGCGGTAAGTTTCTGGCCATGCCACGTGGACGTCACCGCCATTCCCCGCCTCTGCACAGGCTGCTGCCTCCGTCGGCGATCGCAGGCGTCTCCCTCGTCTGCGCCTTCGGCCCCTGGGTGTTCTCGCAGCAGGCCGTGCTCCGCGTGATAGCCGCGTTCGCCGCGGCGGTCGCGGTCGTGGGCGCGGCCGTCATGCGCCGTTGGGACGCGCAGGCGGGCAAACAGGTCGCCGACCTCACGCGCGCGCGTGCGAGCGACGAGTGGCGGCACGAGGAGCGGGTCGCCGAACTCGAGACCGACCTCGAGGAGTCGCGGGAGCTGCGCGCCAAGCTGGAGCAGCGGCTGCGGGCCAAGCGCGCGGAACTGGCCGGGCTGCGCAACGAACACGCGGCTCTGCTGCGGCGGTACGCCACGGCGGAGACCGAGCGGGCGAGCGCCCTGGAGGGCCGCCGGCTGCTGGAGATAGAGGCCGCGCCGGCGCGTGCGCTGCCGTCGGCGGAGCGGGCGGACGTCGAGGCCGTGGCGGTGGCTGTCGCGGTCGAGGACGGGGCCGGGACCGAGGCCGAGCCCGATGGCGGGGCCGGTGTCGAGGCGGAGAACTCCGAGCCCGAGCAGGAGCGTTCGGAGCGGCCCGCGGTCTTCTCGCCCGAGGGTTCCCGGCTGTGGCTGCGGGCCGACGCGGCGCTGAAGCGGCTCGACGCGGGCGCCGACGGGGACGGAGCCAGGGACGGCGACGGGGACTCCGGGACGCAGGCCGATGCCGAGGCGGAGACCGAGACGGGAGTCGCGTCGGAGACCGGCGCGGAGGCGAAGACCGAGCCCGAGGTGAAGGCCGGCGCGAAGACCAAGGCCGGGTCCCGGAGCGATGTCGGTGCCGACCCCAAGGGTGACACCAGGACTGACGCGAAGAGCGGCCCGACGGCCGAGCCCAAGAGCTCCCCGGCCGGGTCGGAGCCCGTGAACGCCGGTGCGCGCGCGGCGGACGCCGCCGGAACCGACGCGGAGGCCGCGCAGGAGGACGAGGCGCGGGGGAAGCCCGAGGCGGTCGACGGGCATGAGCGCGCGGCCGCCACCACCACGGCCGCGGCGGCCACCGCCACGGCCAGAGCCGCCCAGCCGCAGCAGCCCGCCGGGCACTTCATCGCGCCGACCGCCGTGGCGGTCGTGCCCACCGCGCCCGAGCGGCGCCCGCGGGTCGAGGGCGGGTTCGACTTCTTCGGCACGAAGTCGGGGGCCTCGCGCGACGCGCTGGAGGCCGTGCAGAACGAGGACCTCGCCGACGTCGTCGGCCAGGAGGCGCTCGCCCTGCACAAGGCCGAGTCGGAGGCGGAGTTCAAGCCGGCCGACGAGGAGTCCCGGGGCGTCGGCCAGGTCATCGACCTGACCGCCCACGACGAGACGGAACAGATCAACCTCCAGGGACTGCGCAGCGCGGTCTCCTGACGGACGTACGGCGGACCAACGACGGACGTCACAGACGCTCGCGAGGGGCACGGTCAGACCATCCACCGGTCGGGCCGTGCCCCTCTCCGTCCCGTCCGTGACCTCTCGGCCTGCGCCCGGAGCAGCTCCGCGGCCTCCTGAGCGTCCCTCAGACGGGCCGTGACGGTCTTGTTCGCTCCCGTGTCCACGTGCACGTCGGCGAGCCGCCACAGCCGCTTCCAGGGCCCCTGAGCGAGTCGTACGCTCTGGACCTTCGCGTGCGGGACGAGCGCCAGGCTCCGCCGCAGCAACCCCTGCCGGGAGGCGAACACCGCGTCGGTGACGGCGAGTCCGTGGCCGCGCCACCACACGGGCACACACCGCCCGGCCCGCCGCGGGGGCCGCGCGAGCGCCGACAGGGGCGGTACGACGACTCCGGGCAGCACACGCGCGACGACCGCCTCGGCGACCTCGCGCGGAGCGACCGGCACCAGCACCGAGTTGGACGACCCGGCCACGTCCAGCTCGACCCGCACCCAGCCGCGCCGCCGCCACAGCAGCGGCTCCACGATCCGCACGGTCTGCACCCGCCCCGGCGGCACCGTCTCATGGCTGCGGTCCAGGAGGCCGTGGTCGATCCGCAGCCCGTCCTGGGACTCGCCGACCGTCCAGTCGTACTCGCTGACGAACCGCCCCACACTGCTCGCGCCCGCCGCGCCGAGCAGCGGCACGGCGGTCGCCAGCACCGTCCACACGCTCTCGGTCGCCCACCACAGAAGGGGCGGTACGACGAGGGCGGCGAGCAGGCTCACCCAGGTGGCGCCGGTCAGCACCAGGGACAGCGCGAGGTCGCGCGGGGGCGTGCGCATCAGCTCGCGCGCCGGTGCCTCACCGACCTCGTGCGCGGTCTCGGGAGCGAACCCGGCGGCGCGCGCCAGCAGTTCCGCGCGCAGCGCCCGCGCCTCGCGCTCCCCGAGGAAGGCCAACTCGTCCTTCTTGTCGGTCCCGACGACATCGAGCCGGAGCTTCGCGACCCCCGCCACGCGCGCGAGGAGCGGCTGGGTGACGTCGATCGCCTGGATGCGCTCGAGCCGGATGTGCGCGGTGCGCCGGAACAACAGGCCGGTCCGGATGCGCAGTTCGCTGTCGGTGACCGCGAAGTGGGTGAACCACCAGGTGAGAAAGCCGTACAGAGCGGCGGCCGGCACCACGACGGCGAGCGCGATCAGCAGTGTGGTGGTCGTCAGCCGGGTCAGCTGGCGCTGCGCCTGGTCGGGGTCGTGCACCGCCCACCCGATGACCACGGCCACCGGCGCCCACGCCCGCCTGAGCGGCGTTATGGGATGCAGCCGCCGCTCGCTGACGGCCTCCTTCTCGTGTACGGCGTCGTCGACGCCCGGCGCCGTCACAGGCCCGCCGATCGGGCCTCGCCGAGTTCGGTGAGCCGGTCCCGCAGCCGTTCCGCCTCGGCCGGGTCCAGGCCCGGGATGGTCGCGTCGGTCGCCGCGGCCGCCGTGTGCAGCTGCACGCTGGCCAGCCCGAAGTGCCGCTCCACGGGCCCGGAGGTGACCTCCACCAGCTGCATGCGGCCGTACGGCACCACGGTCTCCTCGCGCCACAGCACGCCCCGGCTGATCAGCAGGTCGTCCGCGCGCTCGGCGTAGCGCCAGGAGCGCCAGTTGCGGCCGATCAGCACCCAGCCCCAGCCCATGAGGGCGAGCGGCAGCAGCGCGAAGGCCGCCCACGCCGGACCGCACAGCAGCCCCAGCAGCAGCCCGAGGGCCACGGCGAGCAGTCCCAGCCACACCACCAGCAACAGCCGCCGCATCCGCAGCAGCCCCGGCGGCAGCCCGGTCCACACCGGCTCCGCCCCCGCGACCTCTGTGTCCTGCCCGCTCCCCGTCTCCATGGGGCCAGCGTACGTAGGACAGACTGTGTCCATGACTCCTACGACGGAGACCACGGTCGGCATCGGCGGCGCCGCGGAGAGCACCGACATGGTGCTCAACATCGGACCGCAGCACCCGTCCACCCACGGCGTGCTGCGCCTGAGGCTGGTCCTGGACGGCGAGCGCATCGTGAGCGCGGAGCCGGTGATCGGCTACATGCACCGGGGCGCGGAGAAGCTGTTCGAGGCGCGCGACTACCGCCAGATCATCATGCTCGCCAACCGCCACGACTGGCTGTCGGCCTTCTCCAACGAGCTGGGCGTCGTCCTCGGCGTGGAGCGCATGCTCGGCATGGAGGTGCCCACGCGCGCGGTGTGGACGCGGACGCTGCTCGCCGAGCTCAACCGGGTGCTGAACCACCTGATGTTCCTGGGCTCGTACCCGCTGGAGCTGGGCGGCATCACCCCGGTCTTCTACGCGTTCCGGGAGCGGGAGGTCCTCCAGAACGTCATGGAGGAGGTCTCCGGCGGCCGCATGCACTACATGTTCAACCGGGTCGGCGGCCTCAAGGAGGACCTGCCGGCCGGCTGGGCCACGCGCGCGCGTGCCGCCGTCTCCGCCGTGCGCTCGCGCATGGACCGCTTCGACGACCTGGTGCTGGGCAACGAGATCTTCCGGGGCCGCACCCGGGACGTCGGTGTCCTCGCGCCGGAGACCGTGCACGCCTACGGCGTCAGCGGGCCCATCGCGCGTGCCTCGGGCGTCGACTTCGACCTGCGGCGCGACGAGCCCTACCTCGCCTACGGCGAACTCCAGGACACGCTGAAGGTGGTGACCCGGAAGGAGGGCGACTGCCTGGCCCGCTTCGAGGTCCTCCTGGAGCAGACCCACAACGCCCTCGACCTCGCCGACGCCTGCCTGGACCGGCTCGCGGACCTGCCGCCCGGGCCGATCAACCAGCGGCTCCCGAAGGTCCTGAAGGCGCCCGAGGGGCACACGTACGCGTGGACCGAGAACCCGCTCGGCATCAACGGCTACTACCTCGTCAGCAAGGGCGAGAAGACCCCGTACCGGCTGAAGCTGCGCTCGGCCTCCTACAACAACATCCAGGCGCTGGTCGAGCTGCTGCCGGGGACGCTGGTGGCCGACATGGTGGCGATCCTCGGGTCACTGTTCTTCGTGGTCGGGGACATCGACAAGTAGGGCGCCGCGGCCGGCGGACGAGTCCGGGATCCCCACCGGCTGGAGCAGCCAGCCGAAGTCGCCGAGCCCGCCCGCCGCGGTGAGCTCGGCGGCCTCCCCGGCGCGCGCGAGGGCGCGCACGTACTCGGCGGGGTGGGTGGAGGCGAGGGCGAGCGGGGGGCGTGCGCCCGCGATGCCGAGGGCGCGCAGCGCGTCCCGCTGGCGCAGAACGCGCCCGCCGGGCAGCGCGCACGCGTCCAGCGCCACATGGGCGGTCAGGTCGCACGACCCGTCCGGCACCGGCGGAGTCCCGCGGCCCTCGCGGAAGCCGGTGAGCGTCCCGAAAGGGGGCCGCGTACGGACTGTGTGCGCGTAGTCCACGGCGACCGCGAGGCCCCGCTCGACGGTCGCGACCGCCGACGCCCACGCCTGGTCCCGGGGCAGTCCGATCTCGGCCCGCAGCCCCTCCTCCGGCGGCAGCGGCCACCACCGGTCCAGCCAGTCGGCCTCCGCCCCGGCGACCGGTTCCCCGAGGCGCTCGCGACCGTCCCGTCGTACGAGAACCCGGCGCGGCACGCCCGAGGAGTCCGTCTCGGCGATCTCCACGGGCACGTTGTCCAGCCATTCGTTGGCGAACAGCAGCCCGGCGACGCCGCTCGGGGGCTCGGGCACCCACTCGATCCGGTGAGGGAGGTCCGCGGGGCGGTCGGCGACCTCGACGGCGTACACGCGTGTGCGGGCGCTCACCTCGGCGGGCAGGGCGGCGAGGACACCGGTGGCCAGCTCGCCCCGGCCCGCGGCCATGTCGACGAAGTCGAGCCGGGCGGGCCGGCCCAGGGCCTCGTCCACGCGGCACAACAGCCGCGCCACCGCGTCGGCGAACAACGGGGAGGCGTGCACGGACGTACGGAAGTGCCCGGCCGGCCCCTCCGGCCTGCGGTAGAAGCCGTCCGGGCCGTACAGGGCGGCCTCGGCGGCGGACCGCCAGCCGGTCCACTCGCCCGCCGGCCCGTCCCTCGTGTCATCGCTCACGCCGTCAGGCTAGGCGCCCAGGTGAACGCAGCCTCCACCTTGGGGAGTACGCGCGGGCGGTACGGATCGGTCCTCCGGTTGACCCCTGCACACTTCACGCTTCCCTACGCTGGGTTACGTGCAGCGCCTCTATGACTTCCTCCGCAGGCACCCGACAGGGGTCGACGTCTTCTGGGCCGTCTTCCTGTTCGGGATCTCGCTCGCGAGCGAAACCGCCCGTGGGGAGTCCCAGGGGACCGGGTCCCCGTTCGTGATCATCCCGGTCGTCCTGCTGCTGTGCCTGGTGATCGCGCTGCGCCGGCGGATGCCGGAGAAGATGCTGCTGCTGGCCATCGGGCTCGGGGTGGCGCAGCTCGTGCTGGACGTGGAGACCACGGCCGCCGACTTCGCCTTCCTGGTGATCGTCTACACGGTGGCCGCCACCGCCTCCCGCTGGGCCTCCCGGCTGGCTCTGACGGCGGGCCTGTGCGCGGCCCCCGTCGCGCAGCTGCGCTGGCCGAACGACAACACCAGCACCCTCGGCAATGTCGCCCTCATGATCTTCCAGACCGTGCCGTTCGCCCTGGCCTGGGTGCTCGGCGACTCGATCCGCACCCGCCGCGCGTACTTCGCGCAGCTGGAGGAGCGCAACGCCCGCCTGGAGAAGGAGCGCGAGGCGCAGGCCAAGGTCGCCGTCGCCGCCGAGCGCGCCCGGATCGCCCGCGAACTGCACGACGTCGTCGCGCACAACGTGTCCGTCATGGTCGTCCAGGCCGACGGCGCCGCCTATGTCCTCGACGCCGCGCCCGACCAGGCCAAGAAGGCCCTGGAGACCATCTCCTCCACCGGCCGCCAGGCGCTCGCCGAGATGCGCCGGCTGCTGGGCGTGCTGCGCACCGGCGAGCACCAGGAGGGCGGCGAGTACGTCCCGCAGCCCGACGTCGAGCAGATCGAGGACCTGGTCGAGCAGTGCCGAGGCTCCGGGCTCCCCGTCGACTTCAAGGTCGAGGGCACTCCGCGCCCGCTGCCCAGCGGCGTCGAGCTCACCGCGTACCGGATCGTGCAGGAGGCGCTCACCAACACGCGCAAGCACGGCGGCCCGAACGCGGGCGCGAGCGTGCGCCTGGTCTACTTCGACGACGGCCTCGGCCTGCTCGTCGAGGACGACGGCAAGGGCGCCCCGCACGAGCTGTACGAGGAGGGCGGCGCCGACGGAGCGGGCCACGGCCTGATCGGCATGCGCGAGCGGGTCGGCATGGTCGGGGGCACCCTGGACGCGGGCCCCCGCCCCGGCGGAGGATTCCGCATCAGTGCGCTGCTGCCGCTCAAACCGGCGCATTGACGCCGACGCACGCCCCCTGTTGACACCTGTCACGCCCCCTGTGGCGAGCACCCCGTAAGACCCCCGTGACACGCCGTTAGACCCGAAGAACGGAAGAGGACCGATGACGATCCGCGTGATGCTCGTCGACGACCAGGTGCTGCTGCGCACCGGGTTCCGGATGGTGCTCGCCGCCCAGCCGGACATGGAGGTCGTCGCGGAGGCGGGGGACGGGGTGGAGGCCCTCCAGGTGCTGCGCTCGACCGCCGTCGACGTCGTCCTGATGGACGTCCGCATGCCGAAGCTCGACGGCGTGGAGACGACCCGCCGCATCTGCTCGGAGCCCGATCCGCCGAAGGTGCTGATCCTGACCACCTTCGACCTCGACGAGTACGCCTTCTCCGGGCTGAAGGCGGGCGCCTCCGGGTTCATGCTCAAGGACGTGCCGCCCGGCGAACTGCTCACCGCGATCCGCTCGGTGCACAGCGGTGACGCCGTGGTCGCCCCGTCGACGACCCGGCGTCTGCTCGACCGGTTCGCGCCGATGCTGCCCACCACCGGCAAGCAGCCGCAGCACCAGGAGCTGGAGCGGCTCACCGACCGCGAGCGCGAGGTCATGGTGCTGGTCGCGCAGGGGCTGTCCAACGGCGAGATCGCCGCCCGGCTGGTGCTGTCCGAGGCCACGGTGAAGACGCACGTCGGCCGCATCCTGACCAAGCTGAGCCTCAGGGACCGGGTGCAGGTGGTGGTCCTCGCCTACGAGACGGGGCTGGTCCGGGCGGGCGGCGGGCAGGGCTGAGGCGGGGCGGGCTCAGGCGGTCGTGCTCCGGGCGCCGGCGCCCGGCAGCCGCGCGGCGAAGTCCGCGGCCGCCGTCCGTACGTCCGCCGCGGTCCACTCCAGGGCCGCGGCGCGGACGTAGACCTCGGTCATGGACAGGCCCGGCCCCTTCTCGTCCCAGGGGTTGATGAACAGGGCCGTCCCCGTCTCCTCCGACTGCCGGATCGCCGCCTCGGAGACCTCGTCGACGCCGTACGGCAGCCAGACCTGGAAGTCGAAGGTGTGCGGCACCTCGGGATGCACCCGGGCCCACGGCAACCCGGCCTCCGTGAACCCCTCGCGCAGTGCGGCGGCCACCACGCGCGCGTGGGTCACGTACTCGGGCAGCCGGGGCAGTTCCCGCTCCAGCCCCGCGAGGGCCGACAGGACGGTCGGGAACTGCTGGAAGACCGCGCCGCCGTACCGGTGCCGCCAGGTCTTCGCCTCCTCGATCAGGGTCCTCGGGCCGGCGAGCGCGGCCCCGCCGTAGGCCTGGAGGGACTTGTAGAACGACACGTAGACGCTGTCCGCGAGGTCCGCGATCTCGTCCAGGGGGCGGCCGAAGTGGACGGTGGTCTCCCACAGGCGGGCGCCGTCGAAGTGCACCACCGCGTCCCGCTCGCGCGCGGCCGCCACGACCTCGGTGAGCTCCTCCCAGGTGGGCAGCACGAAACCGGCGTCCCTCAGGGGCAGTTCCAGCATCAGCGCCCCGAAGGGCTCCTCGAAGCCGCGGATTTCGTCGGCGCTGGGCTGCCGGGGTTCGCTCGTCACATGGACCGGGCGCAGACCGGAGACCTCCCGGAAGGCGTTCCGCTCGTGTACCTCGGGATGGGCCAGGGCGTGCAGGGCGACGGTGGGGTTGCCGGAGCGGCCCGCCCAGCAGCGCAGTGCCACCTGCTGGGCCATCGTGCCGGTCGGGAAGAACGCGGCGGCCTCCTTGCCGAGGAGAGCCGCGACCCTCTCCTCCAGGGCCTCGACGATGCCGTTGCCGTAGAGGTCGGACGGTTCGTCCAGGTCGTGGAGCGCTTCGGCCCCGTCGAGCCGTGCGAGGCGCTCGCGCAGCGGGGCGAGCAGTTCGAGGCGCGCCAGTGTGCGCCCGGCCTTCCGGTACGCGTCGATGCGCCGTGCCCGGCGGCGCAACAGCCGTTCCTCCTCCGTGAGTTCCCGCTCCTGCGAGAGGTCCTCCGCTGCCTGCCCCGCGCTCTGCCGCGCTGTGTCACCCATGCCCGGATCATCTCCCGCGGCTCCGGCGGCGGGCACCGGATTTCCCCCGCTCCGCCGCCCGCGGCCACCCACAGCCTGTGGACAACCGAACGCCCCCGGGACCGATAGCGTTAACATGACGAGAAATCGTCCGGTACCCAGATGCGGACTGGAACGGGAAGGCCGCCGTCGAGTGAGTACAGCCCAACAGCCAGACAGCAAGGACCGCCCCGCGCGGCTCACCGTAGGCGTCGTCGGCGCCGGCCGTGTGGGTCCCGCGCTCGCCGCGTCCCTCCAGCTCGCCGGACACCGCCCGGTGGCCGTCTCCGGGGTCTCCGACGCCTCCCGGCGGCGCGCCGAGCTGATGCTCCCGGACGTTCCGCTCGTCGCCCCCGCGGACGTCCTCCAGCGTGCCGACCTGGTGCTGCTGACCGTCCCCGACGACACCCTGCCCGGACTCGTGGAGGGCCTGGCCGAGACCGGGGCCGTGCGGCCGGGCCAGCTGCTCGTGCACACCTCGGGGCGCTACGGCGCGAAAGTCCTGGACCCCGCCCTGCGCGTGGGCGCGCTGCCGCTGGCCCTGCACCCGGCGATGACCTTCACCGGCACCCCCGTGGACGTCCAGCGCCTCGCCGGCTGCTCCTTCGGCGTCACCGCGCCCGAGGAGCTGCGGCTGGCCGCCGAGGCCCTCGTCATCGAGATGGGCGGCGAGCCCGAGTGGATCGAGGAGGCGAAACGCCCGCTCTACCACGCGGCCCTCGCCCTCGGCGCCAACCACCTGGTCACCCTGGTCGCCCAGGCCATGGAACTGCTGCGCTCGGCCGGCGTCGAGGCCCCGGACCGGATGCTCGGCCCGCTGCTCGGCGCCGCTCTCGACAACGCCCTGCGCTCCGGTGACGCGGCCCTCACCGGCCCCGTCGCGCGCGGCGACGCCGGCACCGTGGCCGCGCACGTCACCGAGCTGCGCAAGCACGCCCCGCAGGCCGTCGCCGGCTATCTGGCGATGGCCCGCGCGACCGCCGACCGCGCGCTCGCCTACGGGCTGCTGAAGCCGGAGCTCGCCGAGGACCTGCTCGGGGTACTCGCCGGCCAGACCGACGGGACCCACGGCTCCGAGGGAGACGCCCGATGAGCATCACCCCGCTGCGCACCGCCGACGAACTGCACGCGCGCACGCGTGCGGGCCGCCGGGCCGTCGTGATGACCATGGGCGCCCTGCACGAGGGCCACGCCACCCTGATCCGCACCGCGCGCGAGATCGCCGGACCGGACGGCGAGGTCGTCGTCACCGTCTTCGTGAACCCCCTCCAGTTCGGTGCGGGAGAGGACCTCGACCGCTACCCGCGCACCCTGGACGCCGACCTCAAGATCGCCGAGGACGCCGGCGCGGACGCCGTCTTCGCGCCCTCGGTCGACGAGGTCTACCCGGGCGGCGAGCCCCAGGTGCGCATCAGCGCGGGCCCCATGGGGGAGCGCCTGGAGGGCGCCTCGCGCCCCGGCCACTTCGACGGCATGCTCACCGTCGTCGCCAAGCTGCTCCACCTCACCCGCCCCGACATCGCCCTCTACGGCCAGAAGGACGCCCAGCAGCTCGCTCTGATCCGCCGCATGGTGCGCGACCTGAACTTCGGCGTCGACATCGTCGGCGTGCCCACCGTCCGCGAGGACGACGGCCTGGCCATGTCCAGCCGCAACCGCTACCTCACCCCGCAGCAGCGGCGCACGGCGCTCGCGCTGTCCCGGGCGCTGTTCGCCGGCCGGGACCGGCACGCGGCGCAGGAGGCACTGCGCGCGCGGGCCCTCGAGGTACCCGCCACCCACGCGCGTGCCGAGGCCCTGAGCGCCCTCGGCGAATCCCGCGCGGCCGCCGACGCGCACGCGGTCGCGAAGGCCCTGCCGGGAGCCCCATCGGCGGTCCGCGCGGCCGCCCGGCTGATCCTGGACGACGCCGCCCGCCAGGACCCGCCGCTCGCCCTGGACTACCTCGCACTCGTCGACCCGTCCGACTTCAGCGAGATCGACGACGACTTCACCGGCGAGGCCGTCCTCGCCGTCGCAGCCCGGGTGGGGACGACCCGGCTGATCGACAACATCCCCCTGACCTTCGGGAATACCATCGGAGCCGCCTCGTGACCAGCACAGGCATACGACTGCACGCGCCCTCCCCGGGCTGGTCCATCGAAGCGGACGTCGTGGTCGTCGGCTCCGGCGTCGCCGGCCTCACCGCGGCCCTGCGCTGCGAGGCGGAGGGCCTGAGGACCGTGGTGGTCACCAAGGCCCGCCTCGACGACGGCTCCACCCGCTGGGCGCAGGGCGGCATCGCCGCGGCCCTCGGCGAGGGCGACACCCCCGAACAGCACCTGGACGACACCCTGGTCGCGGGCGCGGGCCTGTGCGACGAGGAGGCCGTCCGGATCCTCGTCACCGAGGGACCCGACGCCGTACGACGGCTGATCGCGACCGGCGCGCACTTCGACGAGTCCGAGGCCGGTGACCTGGAGCTCACCCGCGAGGGCGGCCACCACCGGCGCCGGATCGCCCACGCGGGCGGTGACGCGACCGGCGCGGAGATCTCCCGCGCGCTCGTCGAGGCGGTACGCGCGCGAGGCCTGCGCACGATCGAGAACGCGCTCGTGCTCGACCTGCTGACCGACGCCGAGGGCCGTACGGCCGGCGTCACCCTGCACGTCATGGGCGAGGGCCAGCACGACGGCGTGGGCGCCGTGCACGCCCCCGCGGTGGTCCTCGCGACCGGCGGCATGGGCCAGGTCTTCTCCGCGACCACCAACCCGTCCGTGTCGACCGGCGACGGCGTCGCGCTCGCCCTGCGCGCGGGCGCCGAGGTCAGCGATCTGGAGTTCGTGCAGTTCCACCCCACCGTGCTGTTCCTCGGCGCGGACGCGGAGGGCCAGCAGCCGCTCGTCTCCGAGGCCGTGCGCGGCGAGGGCGCCCACCTGGTCGACGCCGACGGGGTGCGCTTCATGGTCGGGCAGCACGAACTGGCCGAGCTCGCGCCCCGGGACATTGTCGCCAAGGGCATCACCCGCCGGATGCAGGAGCTGGACGCCGAGCACATGTTCCTCGACGCCCGGCACTTCGGCGCCGACATGTGGGAGCACCGCTTCCCGACGATCCTGGCCGCCTGCCGCGCCCACGGCATCGACCCGGTCACCGAGCCCATCCCGATCGCGCCGGCCGCCCACTACGCCTCCGGCGGCGTGCGCACCGACTCCCGGGGCCGCACCACCGTGCCGGGCCTGTACGCGTGCGGCGAGGTCGCCTGCACCGGCGTGCACGGCGCCAACCGGCTCGCCTCCAACTCGCTCCTGGAGGGCCTGGTCTACGCCGAGCGGATCGTGGCGGACATCGCGGCGGTCCAGAAGGCGAACGGCCTCCACGCGCGGGTGCCCGACCCCGTCGAGCAGCCCGAGCGGCCCGCGCACCCGCTGCTCGCGCCCGAGGCCCGGTTCGCGATCCAGCGGACCATGACCCGGGGCGCGGGCGTGCTGCGCTCGGCGGAGTCCCTGGCCGGCGCGGCGGACGCCCTGCACCAGCTGCACGCGGACGCCCGGGACGCCCTCGCCGAGAACGGCAAGACGGCCGAGCCCGGCGTCGACACCTGGGAGGCCACCAACCTCCTGTGCGTGGCCCGCGTCCTGGTCGCCGCCGCCCTGCGGCGCAAGGAGACCCGGGGCTGCCACTGGCGCGAGGACGAGCCCGACCGCGACGACTCGGCATGGCGCCGCCACATCGTCGTACGGCTGAATCCGGACCGGACCCTCGCCGTACACACCACCGATACCGCAGACTTCCCCCCGACCCGGCAGCACCCTCAGGAGCAGTGACACCAGTGAGCACCGACGACCTTCCCCTCGCCTCCTCCGGCGGCTGCGGCGACGGCTGTGCCTGCGGCGCCGACGGCGTCGGCGACGACGAGTACCTGGAGTGCGGGCTCGACCCCGCGCTCGCGCAGCTCCTGGCCGACGCCGGGCTCGACCCCGTCGAGGTCGAGGACATCGCCAATGTGGCCATCCAGGAGGACCTCGACCACGGCGTGGACGTGACGACCGTCGCGACCATCCCCGAGGACGCCGTCGCCACCGCCGACTTCGTGGCGCGTGAGGCGGGCGTCGTGGCCGGCCTCAGGGTCGCCGAGGCGGTCGTCTCGGTGGTCTGCGAGGACGAGTTCGAGGTCGAGCGGCACGTCGAGGACGGCGACCGGGTCGAGGCCGGGCAGAAACTGCTGTCGGTCACCACGCGCACCCGTGACCTGCTCACCGCCGAGCGCAGCGCCCTGAACCTGCTGTGCCGGCTCTCCGGCATCGCGACCGCCACGCGCGCGTGGGCGGACGCGCTGGACGGCACCAAGGCACGCGTGCGGGACACCCGCAAGACGACTCCGGGGCTCAGGTCCCTGGAGAAGTTCGCGGTGCGCTGCGGCGGCGGCGTCAACCACCGCATGTCGCTCTCAGACGCGGCCCTGGTCAAGGACAACCACGTGGTCGCCGCCGGTGGCGTCGCGCAGGCCTTCAAGGCCGTACGGGAGACCTTCCCGGACGTGCCGATCGAGGTCGAGGTCGACACCCTGCACCAGCTGCGGGAGGTCGTGGACGCGGGCGCCGACCTGATCCTGCTGGACAACTTCACGCCCGGGGAGTGCGAGGAGGCGGTCGCGCTCGTGCACGGGCGGGCCGCGCTGGAGGCCTCCGGGCGGCTGACGCTGGACAACGCGCGCGCGTACGCCGACACCGGCGTCGACTACCTCGCCGTCGGCGCGCTCACCCACTCCTCGCCGATCCTCGACATCGGCCTCGACCTGCGCGAGGCGGAGTAGCCGTCATGCTCCTCACCATCGACGTGGGCAACACGCACACCGTCCTCGGCCTGTTCGACGGCGAGGACATCGTCGAGCACTGGCGGATCTCCACGGACGCGCGCCGGACCGCCGACGAGCTGGCCGTCCTGCTCCAGGGCCTCATGGGCATGCACCCGCTCCTCGGGGACGAACTGGGCGACGGCATCGACGGGATCGCGATCTGCGCGACCGTGCCGTCGGTGCTGCACGAGCTGCGCGAGGTGACGCGCCGCTACTACGGCGACGTGCCGGCCGTACTGGTCGAGCCCGGGGTGAAGACGGGGGTGCCGGTGCTCACCGACAACCCCAAGGAGGTCGGCGCCGACCGGATCATCAACGCGGTGGCCGCCGTCGAGCTGTTCGGTGGACCGGCCATCGTCGTGGACTTCGGTACGGCCACCACCTTCGACGCGGTGTCCGCGCGCGGGGAGTACGTCGGCGGGGTCATCGCGCCCGGCATCGAGATCTCCGTCGAGGCGCTCGGGGTCCGCGGCGCGCAGCTGCGGAAGATCGAGGTGGCCCGGCCGCGGAGCGTGATCGGGAAGAACACCGTCGAGGCGATGCAGTCCGGGATCGTGTACGGGTTCGCCGGGCAGGTCGACGGGGTCGTGAGCCGGATGGCCCGGGAGCTCGCGGACGACCCCGAAGAGGTGACGGTGATCGCGACGGGCGGGCTGGCGCCGATGGTGCTGGGCGAGTCCTCGGTGATCGACGAGCACGAGCCGTGGCTGACGCTGGTCGGGCTGCGGCTGGTGTACGAGCGCAACGTCTCGCGGATGTGAGCGGCGGGGCGGCGCCTCCCAGGGTGCCTCTCGCCCCGACCAGGACGCACGGACCGGCATTGGGGTGGCCCGGTCGCGCCACACCCGCCCGCTATGACGAATTTGTCTGATTAGCGCGTACTGTCGCCGCATGCCCACGCCATACGGATCCCGCGGCGGCATGGCGTTCGGCGCGGAGGAGCTGCGTGTGCTCCGCCGCGCGCTCGCCCTCGCCCTTCACCCCGCCCCCGCCTCGGCCGAGGACATCAAGGACTGCCACCGCCTCGCCGAGTCCCTCGACGAGGCGGTGCGCGAGGGTGCCCGGCTGCGCGCCTTCCTGGTGGCCGACCTCGGCCGGTACCGCGCCGCGCTGCCCGGCACCGCGGCCGGCTATCTCACGCTCCTGGAGGAGGCGCTGGGCGCCGGCTACCGCCCCGGGCCCGACGATCTCGCCGCGCTCCGGGCGCTGCGCGGCAACCCGGTCGCCGCGGCGCTGCTGAGCCGCTGCCAGGTGCTGGCCGAACGGGACGTACGAGCCCGCCTCGCGGGCGCCATGGCCGCCCGGCGCGCCCAGGCGGCCCCCGTGGTCCCGGCCTCCCGTACGCGCCTCCTGGCGCTGCCTGGGGGTCTTTCCGGAGGTCTTTCCGGCGCTCCCACCGGGGTCGTCCGGGGCGGGCCGGCGGAGCAGGACGCCAAGGAGCCGCGACGCGAGCCCGGGAAGCAGCCGGCCAAGCCCCCGGTGAAGCCGGCCGAGAAACCCGCCCCCGCGGCCCCGAAGCCCTCCCGCCCCATCCCCACCCCGGGCGAGGTCTTCCCCCGCCGCAAACCGACCCCGCCTCCGGCGAACCCACCGCAGCAGCTGGCCGCGGGCTGAGCATCGGGGCGGGGTGCGCGTGGCGCCGTTTCCGGCGGACCCCGCCCGAGTTGTCCAACTGTCCGTGGCTACTCTGGACGCATGGACTATGTCGCCGCGCTCGTGCCCCCGGTCGTCATGGCCGTGTTCTTCGTCTTCCTGATCCGGGTGATCGTGAAGACCCAGGGCGGGGCCAACAAGGCCAAGGAGGACGCGGCCGTCGACGCCGCTCTCGCGCGCGCGGAGGCGACCAAGCAGGCCGACTGACCGACGGCGCCCCCATCGGCGTACGACTCTCCGAGCCACCGTGCTTTCGGAGTCGTACGCCCTTTTTGTTGCCGTTTGACGTCGAAAGAGCACGTCCGTCACGCCGAAAGCCGGATCTCCCACTATTGTGCTGAGCTGTGCCTCGCCCATTGGGAGAACTCGAAGACGCGGTCATGACGCGGGTGTGGAAGTGGAACCGCCCGGTCACCGTTCGGGAAGTCCTGGAAGACCTTCAGCAGGAACGGTCCATCGCGTACACCACCGTGATGACCGTTTTGGACAATCTCCATCAGAAGGGCTGGGTGCGTCGTGAGGCGGAAGGCCGGGCCTATCGATATGAGGCGGTCTCCACACGGGCCGCCTACGCCGCCGCACTGATGAACGACGCCTGGTCCCAGAGCGACAACCCCGCCGCCGCTCTCGTCGCCTTCTTCGGCATGATGAGCGAGGAACAGCGACAGGCACTCCAGGACGCCGTACGGATCGTCGGGGGACCGACCGTGGAGAACCCCGACTCGGCAACGCGGGACGGTGGGCGATAGCGTCCGCTCATGTCCGCGAAGAGTCCCTCCGCCGAGAACCCCGAAGTCACCGCAAAAGCCATCACCGTCCGCCGGGCCCGCACCAGCGATGTCGCCGGCATCCGTCGGCTCCTTGACTCCTACGTCCGCGACCGCATCCTGCTCGACAAAGCGACCGTGACGCTTTACGAGGACATCCAGGAGTTCTGGGTCGCCGAGCGCGACGACAACGCCGAGCTGGTCGGCTTCGGTGCCCTGCACGTGATGTGGGAAGACCTCGCGGAAGTGCGCACTCTCGCGGTGAAGCCGGGCCTGAAGGGCGCCGGGGTCGGGCATCAGTTGCTGGAGAAGTTGTTGCAGACGGCCCGCTGGCTCGGCGTTCGTCGCGTTTTCTGTCTCACCTTCGAAGTGGACTTCTTCGGCAAGCACGGCTTCGTCGAGATCGGTGAGACACCCGTTGACACCGATGTCTACGCGGAGCTACTGCGTTCCTATGACGAAGGCGTGGCGGAGTTCCTCGGTCTCGAACGAGTGAAACCCAACACCTTGGGCAACAGTCGGATGCTTCTGCATCTGTGATCGCCAAGGATTCCGGCGATCGGCCCTGCCCAGGTTCCCTATGTCCGAAACGCGCATGTTTCCGGACGGGGAGGTGCCTGTCGGTCTCTCCCAGGGGTTTGTGTTTTCTCAGCAAAAGCGGTTTGCTTTCCGACGTACTGCAGTACTGCATATAACAGGGGACGGCGAAACGGCGGACGCCGCAGACCCCCGGCCCTCAAGTATTGGATGAAAGGAAATCCGGTGGCACAGAAGGTTCAGGTCCTTCTTGTCGACGACATCGACGGCGGCGAGGCGGACGAGACCGTCACGTTCGCGTTGGACGGCAAGACGTACGAGATCGATCTCACGACCGCCAATGCGGACAAGCTCCGTGGCCTTCTCGACCCCTACGTGAAGGGTGGTCGTCGTACCGGAGGCCGTGCTTCGGGTGGGCGTGGAAAGGCGCGAGCCGCTTCCGGTGGCAGCCAGGACACCGCTCAGATCCGAGCCTGGGCAAAGGAGAACGGTTACGAGGTCAATGACCGCGGCCGTGTTCCGGCGAGCATTCGCGAGGCTTACGAGAAGGCCAACGCCTGATCGAAAGGTCTACGAAGGCCAGGGCCTGCGAAGGCTTACGGCCGCGCGCGCAGCCGCAGCCGGTGGCACTGAGTCGCCACCGTGTCCACGACGCGTACGAGATCGGGGGCGTTTCCCGCGCGCCCCAGCGCCGACATCGTCGGCAGCGAGGCCTCGACCTCGCACCCCGGCTCGGGGGGCCGCAGCCATACGGCGGCCCCCTGCAGGGCGCCCGGGCGGCCCAGGACGAGAGGCCGCACCCCGGCGCCGGGGGCACCACCGGGAAGCCCCGCAGCCATGAGCCACACCGGCTCGGCCCCTGCCGACTCGGGCCTCGACGCCGACAGCCGCTCGTCGGGCCCGCCGGGCCTCCCCATCGGCAACCGTCCGCCGGATCTGCCCGACCTCCTCGACGTCGGCGGCCGCTCGCCGGAATCGTCCTGACCCGGTGCCCGGTCCTGCCCCGCATCCGTAGGGATGCCGGTGTCCGGTCGGTGGTCGTCCCGGGGCCTCCCCGCCCAGCCGTCCTGCCCTCCGCCGAGCCCGGCCGGGGCCGTCCCCGGCGGCAGTGGTGCCTCCATGGAGTCGTCCGGGCCCAGCGCGTGCAGGTCGAGGGGGAGGGTGCCCCAGTCCAGCCACTCCAGGATTCCGGGCAGTTCGTCCGCGCTGCCCGCCGCGACCAGCAGCAGCATCCGGTCGCCCCGTACGGCCACCGGGGAACCGGCGGTCAGGTGGCGCAGGGCCGCGTGACCCGCGACGGCCGGGATGTCCAGCACATCGAAACGCCGGCCCACCCTCAGCCGTACAAGGGAACCCGGGGAATCCCCGGGCACCGTCGGCCAGCCCAGTTCGTTCTCGTACCAGCGGCGTACCGGATCGTCGCCGGAAGCGGTCGCGTCGGGCGGCCGTCGGGGAAGGGGGACCGTGGTGAGGTCCGAGGTGAGCGGGAGGTGGCCGACCATGCCAAGTGCAACCGTCCCGAAGGCCCCCGAGTTACGCTGGGTGCATCTGCGTGTGCGCAGAGTGTCCGTTTTGGGGGCGTGCGGGGGTGCGGGACGGCGCGAGGTTGTTCGCCCATAGCGGAGGGACGGGGGGCGTGCGGCATGGAGTGTCAGTCCCAGCGGGTAAGACATCCCTAGTGGGAGGGGGCGACACGCAGGAAAGGCCGTCTCACGTTCGCCATCGGCGTACTGGCGACTGGGGTAACTGCCTGGCCTGCGGGAACATCGTCTCGCACCATCGGGTTGGAGCAGATGTCGGCGTTAGCGGGGTCAGGAGGCCATCGACGGTGTCGGCAGTTGGAATGAGCGGTCCCCGCTTGCGGGACTAAGCTGCGGAAGGACAGGGAGGGGAAGTTCCCCCCACTGCCTGACCGCTCTGAGGAGCGATTAACGATGTTCGAGAGGTTCACCGACCGCGCGCGGCGGGTTGTCGTCCTGGCTCAGGAAGAAGCCCGGATGCTCAACCACAACTACATCGGCACCGAGCACATCCTCCTGGGCCTGATCCACGAGGGTGAGGGTGTCGCCGCCAAGGCCCTTGAGAGCCTCGGGATTTCGCTCGAGGCGGTCCGCCAGCAGGTGGAGGAGATCATCGGCCAGGGCCAGCAGGCCCCGTCCGGGCACATCCCCTTCACCCCCCGTGCCAAGAAGGTCCTGGAGCTGTCGCTCCGCGAGGCCCTTCAGCTGGGCCACAACTACATCGGCACGGAGCACATCCTGCTCGGCCTGATCCGCGAGGGCGAGGGCGTCGCCGCCCAGGTCCTCGTCAAGCTGGGCGCTGATCTCAACCGGGTGCGGCAGCAGGTCATCCAGCTGCTCTCCGGTTACCAGGGCAAGGAGACCGCCACCGCCGGCGGGCCTGCCGAGGGCACCCCCTCGACGTCCCTGGTCCTCGACCAGTTCGGCCGGAACCTCACCCAGGCCGCTCGTGAGTCCAAGCTCGACCCGGTCATCGGGCGCGAGAAGGAGATCGAGCGGGTCATGCAGGTGCTGTCCCGCCGTACCAAGAACAACCCGGTCCTGATCGGTGAGCCCGGCGTCGGCAAGACCGCCGTCGTCGAGGGCCTCGCCCAGGCCATCGTCAAGGGCGAGGTGCCCGAGACCCTCAAGGACAAGCACCTCTACACCCTGGACCTCGGCGCGCTGGTCGCCGGCTCCCGCTACCGCGGTGACTTCGAGGAGCGCCTGAAGAAGGTGCTCAAGGAGATCCGCACCCGCGGCGACATCATCCTGTTCATCGACGAGCTGCACACGCTGGTCGGTGCGGGTGCCGCCGAGGGCGCCATCGACGCGGCTTCGATCCTGAAGCCGATGCTGGCCCGCGGTGAGCTCCAGACCATCGGTGCGACCACGCTGGACGAGTACCGCAAGCACCTGGAGAAGGACGCGGCCCTCGAGCGCCGCTTCCAGCCCATCCAGGTCGCCGAGCCCTCGCTCCCGCACACGATCGAGATCCTCAAGGGTCTCCGTGACCGGTACGAGGCCCACCACCGGGTCTCCATCACCGACGAGGCCCTCGTCCAGGCCGCGACCCTGGCCGACCGGTACATCTCGGACCGCTTCCTGCCGGACAAGGCGATCGACCTGATCGACGAGGCCGGTTCCCGGATGCGCATCCGCCGGATGACCGCGCCGCCGGACCTCCGCGAGTTCGACGAGAAGATCGCCGGTGTCCGCCGGGACAAGGAGTCCGCGATCGACTCGCAGGACTTCGAGAAGGCCGCCTCCCTCCGCGACAAGGAGAAGCAGCTCCTGGCCGCCAAGGCCAAGCGGGAGAAGGAGTGGAAGGCCGGCGACATGGACGTCGTCGCCGAGGTCGACGGCGAGCTGATCGCCGAGGTCCTCGCGACCGCCACCGGCATCCCGGTCTTCAAGCTGACCGAGGAGGAGTCCTCGCGTCTGCTGCGCATGGAGGACGAGCTCCACAAGCGGGTCATCGGCCAGGTCGACGCCGTCAAGGCGCTGTCGAAGGCGATCCGTCGTACGCGTGCGGGCCTCAAGGACCCGAAGCGTCCCGGTGGTTCGTTCATCTTCGCCGGCCCGTCCGGTGTCGGTAAGACCGAGCTGTCCAAGGCGCTCGCCGAGTTCCTCTTCGGTGACGAGGACGCGCTGATCTCCCTCGACATGTCGGAGTTCAGCGAGAAGCACACGGTCTCGCGGCTCTTCGGTTCGCCCCCCGGCTACGTGGGCTACGAAGAGGGCGGCCAGCTGACCGAGAAGGTGCGGCGCAAGCCGTTCTCGGTGGTCCTCTTCGACGAGGTCGAGAAGGCCCACCCGGACATCTTCAACTCGCTGCTGCAGATCCTGGAGGACGGTCGCCTGACCGACTCCCAGGGCCGGGTCGTGGACTTCAAGAACACGGTCATCATCATGACGACCAACCTCGGCACCCGGGACATCTCCAAGGGCTTCAACCTGGGCTTCGCGGCCTCGGGTGACAAGAAGACCAACTACGAGCGCATGAAGAACAAGGTCTCGGACGAGCTCAAGCAGCACTTCCGGCCCGAGTTCCTCAACCGCGTCGACGACGTGGTCGTCTTCCCGCAGCTGACCCAGGACGACATCCTCAAGATCGTCGACCTGATGGTGGGCAAGGTCGACGAGCGCCTGAAGGACCGGGACATGGGCATCGAGCTCTCCCAGTCCGCCAAGGAGCTGCTGTCCAAGAAGGGTTACGACCCCGTCCTGGGCGCGCGGCCGCTGCGTCGCACGATCCAGCGCGAGGTCGAGGACACGCTGTCGGAGAAGATCCTCTTCGGCGAGCTGCGTCCCGGTCACATCGTGGTCGTGGACACGGAGGGCGAGGGCGAGACCCAGACCTTCACCTTCCGCGGCGAGGAGAAGTCGGCGCTGCCGGACGTCCCGCCGATCGAGCAGGCGGCCGGCGGTGCCGGGCCGAACCTGAGCAAGGAGGCGTAGCCCTTCGGGGAGACGTCGAGTGAGGGGCCGGTGCCTTCGGGTACCGGCCCCTTTCGCATGGCTGCGGCTGTCGCTTTTCGGGTGGCCGCGGCTATCGCTGGAGCAGTCTGACGTCCGTGCCCGGGAATCGGTCGGAGAAGCGGGACAGCGGGAAGTCGTGGCCCGGCATGTTCTGGAGCGCCACCGAGTGCAGTGTTGGCAGGCGGACAGCCAGCGCCGAGAGGTCCTCGGTGCCGAGGAGCCCCGTGACGCGCAGCACCTTGACGGCCGGCAGCTCCGGCATGTGGTCGATGGAGCGCGGCAGTTCGCGCAGGAGCCGTGCGTGCAGATGGAGTTGCTTGAGCCGGGGCAGTGCGGCCACCGACTGCCAGTCGGTCGCCGTCAGCTCCGTCGTCAGCGGCCCGAGGCTGAGGTCCACGAGCTCGGTCCAGTGCTCCAGACCGCGCAGCCCGGTCTGGTTGGTGGCGTGCCGGCCGAGGAACAGGTAGGTCAGGTGCGCGTCCACGGGCAGGACCTCGGTGAGGCTGCGGCCCGGGAGCTCCTGTTCCAGGGTGAGCCGTCGCAGGAAGCGCAGGGACGCGAGGCCGGTGAGGTCGGCGATCTGGCCGCAGATCAGCTCCGTGAGCGGGAGGTCGGCGAGCCGGTCCAGGCCCCGCGCCTGCGTGCACCGGGCCAGGAGCAGATTGCGCAGCGAGCCGAAGGGCAGCAGGGCGCCCAGGTCGGTGAGGCCGGAGTTGTCGCGCAGGTCGAGCAGGGTCACGTCCTCCGGGGCCCGGACCGCGGCAAGGATCTCCTCGACCGGGTGCTCGCCCTTGAAGGCCAGCCCGCTCCAGGGCTGCATCCCGGGCAGCGCCGCCCGCTGCTCGGCCGACTCGCAGGTGAGGTAGAGGCCGTGGCGGGGCAGATGGTCCAGCACCTCCGAGGCGTACTCGGCGGTGTCGAAGCGGCTCCAGGTGCCCGCGAGCTGTCGGCGCACCCCGAGGTCCGGGTGCTCGCGGAACCGCCGGAGCACCGCGAGGGCGCCCGCGGGCTCTTCCGCGGCGAGCAGCGAGGCGGTGATGGTGACGTCCCGGGCCTGCTCGGGCGACAAATCCCCCGGCCCCGGAAGCAGCTCCAGCACCAGGGGCCCCGCCTCCGCCAGCGCCCTCGCGTCCTCCTTCGAGGCCGGTGGGATCAGGGCGGCCGCCCGCTGCTCCACCTCCGTCCGCACCGCCGCGTCCAGCGCAGGCGCGTGCTCCAGGCAGGCCAGTGCCAGCAGGGTCAGCCGGGGTACGTCCCTGGCGAGCAGCTGCCGTAGCAGAGAGGCCCGTTCGCGGGGCCGGGCGTGGGCCACGGCCATCCGGATCACGTCCTCCCACTGGGTGTCGTCCGCGCGGCCGACGAGGACGTCCAGGTGGCCCTCCTCGACCGCGTAGCGGGCGCCCAGGTAGTCCTGGAAGGTGCGGTGCACGAAGTCCACGACTCCGTCGGCGGGTTGGCGGAGCAGGCCGCTGCGCAGGAGCAGTTCGCCGAGGACGGCGGGGGCCGGGCCGGTCAGGCCGATCGTGGGCAGACAGCGGTCCACGATCGCCTCGGCCGTCTCCAGCTCCATCTCGGTACGGCCGCTCAGCACCAGCGCGTAGGCCAGGCGCTGGAGCAGCTCCAGCTGGGTCTCCTCGGCCAGGTCCAGCTCCAGGCCCCGCTCCCGGTCGCGGCGCGCCAGCAGCATGGTGAGGGCGGCGTCGTACAACTCCTTGCGGCCCGTGGGGAGATAGCCCCGCCGCTCGCGGTGCAGGGCGCAGATCAGGCCGCACATCAGGGGGTTGGTGGCCAGGCGGGCCAGGTCGCGTTTGGTGCGCAGGGAGTCCAGCAGCGGGGCCTCGTACTCGGGGGCCTCGGCCGCGGTGTGCCAGCGGTGGACGAAAGTCGCCACGTCCGGGCGGCGCATCGGGGCCAGGGTCAGCTCGCCGAAGCCCTCGGCGGCCAGCCAGTCGGGGCGGACGGCGGTGGGCCGGGAGGTCAGGAGCCAGCGGTTGCCGGGGAAGGCGCGGATGAGGGACAGGAGCCAGTCGCGGGTGCGGTGGCGGTCGGCGGCGGGGATCTCGTCCAGGCCGTCCACGAGGATCAGGCCGCGGCCCGCCGTCAGGACCCGTTCCGTCCAGCCCTCCGGCGGGGTCAGGGGGCAGCTCACGGCGGTCAGGAAGTCGGCGGGGGCGGGGAGGGCCCCCGCGCGGATCAGGGTGCGCAGGGGGAGGACGTACGGCACTCCGCTGCCGTCCCTGGCCGCGGTGACCGCCAGCCACTGCACCAGGGTGGTCTTGCCGGAGCCCGCGTCGCCGCGCAGCAGGGCCCGGTCGTGGGCCAGCAGGGCTTCCTCGGCCGGGAGTTGGACGGTCAGCGCACCCCCGGGGAGTTCCTGGGCGAGGGGGCCCTCCTCCGCCGTGGTCGCCTCCAGGCTGAGGTAGGCCACTTCGAGGGGCCAGCGGTCGGGGGAGTCGCGCAGGTCGATGCCGTAGATGGTGATGTGGTTGTGGCGGTCGGCGACGTAGGGGAGATAGCGGCGTTCGAAGTTCCGGTCCGCCGCGCCGGGGCGGGGACTGCGGGCGATCAACTCGTCGATCTTCGCGATGAGTTCGGCCTGGGTGCGGGTCTGCTCCACGAGGGTGCGGGCTACGAAGGTCGACCGGCGGGTGAAGAACTCCAGGATCTGGAGGCAGGACCATTCGATCGCGTTGTCGAGGAAGTAGCAGGCGTCGGCGGAGAGTCCGGACGGCGGAGGTGCCTGCTGGCGCAGTTTCCTGGCGAGTTCGCGGTAGCCGAGGCGGACGGCCTGCACGTCGTCCATGTCCAGGTCGCCGAGGGCGAGCAGCTGGCGGGTGAGGGCGTCGACGACGGCGGCTTCCTCGTCGGCCGGGAAGGGCGGCTCGCCGGGGGAGTCGGTGGCCGCGCGGACCATGCCGTCGGCGAGGGCGCGGACCTCCTTCTCGCCGAGGGTGCGCTGCTCGCCCCGGAAGGAGACCAGGGCGGCAAGCCGGACCGGCTTGTCGACCAGGCCGGCGCCCGGGCCGTCGGGCCGGAAGAGTCTCCGGACCAGTTGACCGACCAGAGCGGACGCCAGCTTGCTGCCGAGTACCGCGGGCTCCATCCGCCACCCCCGTGTGTGCCTGTGAGCGGATGGAGCCTAACCGGGCGTCCTGAGGTCAGGACAACTGGCCGTCGTAGTCAGGGAGTTTGAAGGTCTTCTCGGCGTGGCCGCCCGACAGGTCGGTGGCGCTGTTGCCGATGTTCGCGATGATCGTGTAGCCCTTGTTCTCGATGTCGACGCGCTTGGCTGTCTTGTAGGTGGCGACGTCCTTGAAGAGGTCGATGAAGTTGCGGACGTAGAGGCCGCTGACCTGGTAGCCGACCTGCTTGAGGTTGTAGTCGGTCGCCGAGGCGATGCTGTCGGGGCGGGCGGTCACGAAGAACAGGGAAACGCCGTGTTCCTGGGCGTACTTGGCGACGTTCAGGACGGGCTGGTTGGCCGGCGAGGGGTAGCTGAAGCCGAAGTCCGTCTCGAGCGTGGTGTTGTCGATGTCGAAGACGATCGCCTGCTTCTCGCCGGGCTTGGTGGCGGCGATACGGGTCTTCAGATACGGCAGGGCCTGGTCCATCACGGCCTGGCAGTCGGCCTGCCAGGTGGTGTAGTCGACGTCCGCGGCGGCGGCGGCCGTGGCGGTGGTCGAGGCGGAGGTGCTCTGACTCGTGGCGGTCGTCGCGGCCTCGGCGGGCACGGCGAGGGCGACCAGGGCGGTCGCGGAGACGGCGCTGACAGCTGCGTGGCGCGCCCAAAGGCGTCTGCTGCTCATTCTCGTGGGGGTCCTCTCACGTCCGTATGCCGTTGTCTGGTGCATGTTCGGGGTCGAGGGTGGCGCGAGGGGAACCGTAGGGTTACTGGGGGGTAAGTAGCCAGAGATGCGCGTCACATTGAGGGGTGTTTAAAACGGCGCCGGCGGTGACATGACGCACAGGCGATTTGTCCGTTACTAGGGGGATTAGTGGAGAGCGGTGCGGTTGGGAGACGTATCTGTCGGTAATGTCGCGACTTATTACTACGAATCGTCGTAGATGGCTGGTTTTGGGGTGCGCGGGCCTGCGGGTTACCAATGCCTTTCCGTTTCCCCGACCCCCCGAGGTTCTGATGTTCCAGCGCGTCTCCCACCGCTCTTCCCGTACGTCCCTGCTCCGTGCCCGGGTTGCCGTCCTGGCCGCCTCCGTCGGTGCCACGGCCGTGCTCGGAGCCGGAGTCGCCTCGGCCGCGTCCCACCCCTCCTGGGTCGACCCGGTGAAGAAGTACAAGCTCAGCGCGAGCTATGCGCAGGCCGGCGCCATGTGGCAGTCCACCCACAGCGGGCAGGACTTCGCGGTGCCGAGCGGGACGAAGGTCGTCGCCGCGCACGGCGGGACCGTCGTCAAGGCGGGTCCGGGCGGCGCCGGTGACGGGTCCGCCTACGGCAACGCCATCGTGATCAAGCACGGCAACCGGACGTACTCGCAGTACGCCCACCTCTCGCGGATCAACGTCAAGGTCGGCCAGGTGGTGAAGACCGGCCAGCGCATCGCCCTGTCCGGCAACACCGGCAACTCCAGTGGCCCGCACCTGCACTTCGAGATCCGCACGACCGCGAACTACGGCTCGGCGATAGACCCGGTCAAGTTCCTGCGGGCCAAGGGCGTCAAGGTCTGAGGCACGGGGCTCAATCGGGGCGCCGGGCGCAAGTGGGCTTGCGCCGGGGGCAAGTGGGGCTCGGTGGAGTCGGGCTGATGGGGCCCCGCGTCCAGACCGGCCCCGCTGCCCAGCGTCCGCCCCGCGGCTACTCGCCCCTGCTGCCCCGGTGGGCCTGGGTGATCAGGTCCGTGGCTACCTCCAGGACCGCCTTGCGCTTGGCGTCCGGGTCGCCGTCGAGGTCGTGGAGGAGGAACATCCCGGCGTGCAGGGTGAAGATCGCGCTGACCGAACGGACCTGGTCGACCAGGTCCGCGTCCGGGTCGACGATGGTCTCGCGCAGCCCCTGCATACGCTCCTTGAAGGTCTCCCCGACGCGCAGTTCACGGACCGTCGCCTGGTTCTCCTGCATGAACCGGAACAGCGGCGTCGCCCCGGCCAGGGTGTCGCTGTAGCGCCGGATGATCTCCTGCTTGGTCTCCAGCGTGTGGGGCTGCTGCCGGCCCCACTCGATCAGGTCGAGGATCGGCTGCGTCAGGTCGTCGAAGATGCTGACGAGGATCTCTTCCTTGGTCTTGAAGTGGTAGTAGAGCGCCGCCTTGGTGACGTCCAGGCGCTCGGCGATCTCCCGTAGGGACGTCTTCTCGTAGCCCTGCTCCGCGAAGAGTTCGAGGGCCACGTCCTGGATGCGCTGACGTGTGTTACCGCGGCGCTGCTGCTTGGTGCCGTCCATGGTGCCGCCCATCCTCGTGCTCCCCGGCTTTCCAGAAAACTTACTTGACGCCCGGCTAGTTACGCGTCTACCTTCCCCAGTGTAGACAACTAGCCGGGCGGCAAGTAAGTGCCCCGGCGGGGGAAGTACCGCAGCACCTTCAGGGGAGTGGGAACGATGGCGGACACACAGACGGTCGAGACGGAACCGGACAAGCCACAGCGCAGCGTCCGGGTCGTACTGCTCGCCCTGATGATCACCATGATGCTCGCGATGCTCGACAACATGATCGTGGGTACCGCGATGCCGACGATCGTGGGCGAGCTCGGCGGTCTCGAGCACCTGTCCTGGGTGGTGACGGCCTACACCCTCGCGACGGCCGCCGCGACCCCGATCTGGGGCAAGCTCGGTGACATGTACGGCCGCAAGGCCACCTTCATGACCTCGATCGTGATCTTCCTGATCGGCTCCGCGCTCAGCGGCATGGCCCAGGACATGGGACAGCTGATCGGGTTCCGGGCCGTGCAGGGTCTCGGCGCCGGCGGTCTGATGGTCGGTGTCATGGCGATCATCGGTGACCTGATCCCGCCCCGGGAGCGGGGCAAGTACCAGGGCATGATGGCCGGCGTCATGGCGCTCGCGATGATCGGCGGCCCGCTCGTCGGCGGCACCATCACCGACAACTGGGGCTGGCGCTGGTCCTTCTACATCAACCTGCCGCTCGGCGTGGTGTCCCTCGGCCTCATCAGTGCCGTGCTGCACCTGCCGAAGAAGCGGGCCAAGGCGGGCATCGACTACCTCGGCGTGGTCCTGCTGACCGTCGGCATCACCTCCATCGTGCTCGTCACCACCTGGGGCGGTACCGAGTACGCCTGGACCTCCGCGCGGATCATGGAGCTGATCGGCATCGGCGTCGCCGCGCTCATCGGGTTCGTGTTCTGGCAGACCAAGGCGGCCGAGCCGATCGTGCCGCTGCACATCTTCCGCAGCCGCAACTTCACGCTGATGTCCCTCATCGGCTTCATCACCGGCTTCGTGATGTTCGGTGCGACCCTCTTCCTGCCGCTGTACCAGCAGTCGGTGCAGGGGGCCTCCGCGACCAACTCCGGGCTGCTGCTCCTGCCGATGCTGGGCGCGATGCTGGTGACCTCGATGGTCGCGGGCCGGGTCACCACCAACACCGGGCGGTACTACGTCTTCCCGGTCGTCGGCAGTGTCCTCATGGTCATCGGGCTGTACCTGCTGTCCACGATGGACACCGGGACCTCGCGGTTCACCTCCGGTGTGTTCATGGCCGTCGTCGGGTTCGGCATGGGCTGCCTGATGCAGATCACCATGCTGGTCGCGCAGAACAGCGTGGAGATGAAGGACATGGGCGTCGCGTCCTCCTCCACCACCCTGTTCCGTACGCTCGGCTCCTCCTTCGGTGTCGCCATCATGGGCGCGCTGTTCAACAACCGCGTCCAGGACGTCATGTCCGAGCGGGCCGGGGCGCTGGGCTCCAAGGTGACCGAGCAGTCCGCGCAGCTCGACGCGGCGAGCCTGGCGAAGCTGCCGGCGGCGGCGCGGGAGGCGTACCAGTACGCGGTCTCGGCCGGCACCCACTCGGCGTTCCTGCTCGGCTCGATCGTGGCCGTGGTCGCGCTGGTGGCGGCGGTGTTCGTCAAGGAGGTCCCGCTCAAGGGCGCGGGCCCGCAGAAGTCACCCGAGGACGCGGCACCGGCCCCGCTGGTCGAGGTCTGACCGGCACGGTCCGACCCTCTTGAACCGAAGGCCCCCGGCTGGTGTCCGCCCCGGGGGCCTTCACCATGCACAGGAGCGCCGGGGGCCTTCGCCATGCCTGGGCCCTTCGCCGGTTGGGGTCTGTGCCGCCCTCGCAGTGCCTGGGCCCTTCGCCGGTTGGGGTCTGTGCCGCCCTCGCAGTGCCTGGGCCCTTCGCCGGTTGGGGTCTGTGCCGCCCTCGCAGTGCCCGGGCCCTTCGCCGGTCGGGGCCCGCGCCACCCTCGCCGTGCCCGGGCCCTTCGCCATTCGGGGTCTGCGCCACTCCCGCCTCTCACCATGTCCAGGCCCGAAGTCAGTCCCCCGTGCCACCATCGGACCCATGGACAGGACCCGCCAGTTGCGGCTCGCCAAGGACGCCATGGATCGCGACTGGGCCGATCCGGACCTCGACCTGGACGCCGTCGCCGCGCACGCCGGGTACTCGCGGTACCACTTCCTCCGCGCCTTCAAGGAGTCGTACGGCGAGACACCCGGGCAGTACCTCACGCACCGCCGGATCGAGCGGGCCGAGGAGATGCTGCGAGGGGCCGACCTGAGCGTCACCGAGATCTGCCACCTGGTCGGCTTCAGCAGCCTCGGCACCTTCTCCGCCCGCTTCAAGACCCGCACCGGGCTCACCCCGAGCGAGTACCGCACCCAGCACGTGGGCCGCGGAGCCGCCCTCATCCCGGGCTGCTACGCCATGCTCTGGGCCGGCGGATTCCCGACGGCGAAGGCCACGGCGAAGCCCGCGCAGAGCACCGCAACATCGGAGAAGCGCCCCGGCCGCCCCGCTGCCTACGGTGAGGAACAGGACAGCGGAAGCGGACCGGAGGGAACAGAGTCATGATCCTGGGGCTGGGCATCACCACCGTGTGGACCTTCGACCAGCAGCGCACCAAGGCCTTCTTCACCGAGAAACTGGGCTTCGAGGTGCGCAGCGAGGTCTCCATGGGCGACATGAAGTGGGTCACCGTCGGGGCGAAGGGCCAGGAGGGCGTCGAGCTCGCCCTGATGCACCTGGACGGGCCGGGACTCGACCCCGAGTCCTCGGAGGCGCTGAAGAAGCTGGTCGGCAAGGGCGTGATGGGCGCGGGAGCGTTCCGCACCGACGACTGCCGCGCCGACTACGAGACGTTCCGCGCGCGCGGGGTCGAGTTCATCCAGGAGCCGCAGGAGCGGCCGTACGGCATCGAGGCGATCTTCCGCGACGACAACGGCAACTGGTTCTCGCTGACCCAGCGCCGCGAGGAGCTGGACTTCTCGAAGGACTGGGCGTGACGCAGGACGCGGCCGACCACACGGCCGTACGGGTCGCCCTCTGGCGGGCCCTGCACGTCCGCGCGGATCCGCCGCCGCATGTGCTGGAAGACGAGATAGGGCTGCGGATCGCCGACCCCCCGGACGACGGCTGGCGGGCGCGGCCGGACATGGACGTGGACGCCACCCGCCGTACCCGGGCGTCGATCGTGGCCCGGACCCGGTTCGTGGAGGACCTGGTCCTGGAGCGGGGTGTGGAGCAGTACGTCGTCCTCGGCGCCGGACTCGACACCTTCGCGCAGCGCCGGCCGGAGTTCGCCGAAGCCGCCGGGCTGCGGGTCTTCGAGGTCGACCGGCCCGGCCCGCAGGCCTGGAAGCGGCGGCGGCTGGAGGTGCTCGGGTTCGGCGTCCCCGAGTGGCTGCGGCTCGTGCCGGTCGACTTCGAGGCGGACTGGTGGGGGCGGCTGGCCGAGGCCGGGTTCGATCCCGGGCGGCCCGCGGTGGTGGCCTCCACGGGCGTCACCATGTACCTCACGCGGGAGGCGAACGCCGAGACCTTCCGCCTGGTCGCCGGGCTGGCTCCGGGGTCCGTGTTCGTCACGACCTTCATGCGGCCCATGGCGGACGTCGAACCGGAGCAGCGCCCGCAACTGGAGGCGGCGGTACGGGGAGCGCGGGCGGCCGGCACGCCGTTCCGCACCTTCTTCCGGCCACCGGAGATCCTCGCCCTGGCCCGCGATTCCGGCTTCCGCGAGGCCCGGCACGTGCCCGTGGAGGAACTGGACCGCCGGTACTTCGAGGGGCGCACGGACGGCGTACGACCGTCCAGGGGCGAGGAGTTGATGCTGGCCGGCACCTGAGGCCCCGGCGGGCGGCCGGAGGCCCACCGGGAGCGCGGGGCTACGGCAGCAGCGGGTAACTCCCCGTCGCCGTGGGCGCGTGCTCCGGCAGCCAGAGCACCGCCACCGCGCCCTCCGAGGGGACGCCCTCCGGCGCCCCGGCCGGCCGGACGTTGCGGAACGTCAGCCGCGCGCCCAGCACCCGCGCCTGCCCCGCCGCGATGGTCAGCCCCAGCCCGTGGCCGTGCCCCGCCCGGTCCGCGCTGCCCGTGCGGAAGCGGCTCGGGCCGTCGGCGAGGAGGTCCTCGGGGAAGCCGGGCCCGTGGTCGCGGACCCGGATGACGCGGCCCTCGACGGTGACCTGGATCGGCGGCTTGCCGTGCCGGGCGGCGTTGGCGAGGAGGTTGAACAGGACGCGCTCCAGGCGGCGCGGGTCGGTGGTGACCTCCGACTCGTGCACCACCCGGACCTCGATCTCCGGGTCCTTCACCGCCACCCGGCGGGCGACGAACTCGCCGAGCAGGATGTCCTGGAGTTCGGCCCGCTCGGAGGCGCCGTCCAGGCGGGCCACCTCCAGCACGTCCTCGACGAGGGTGCGCATGGCCTTCGCGCGGTCCAGGACCAGCTCGGTGGGCCGGCCGGGCGGCAGCAGTTCCGCCGCCGTGAGCAGCCCCGTCACCGGTGTCCGCAGCTCGTGCGCGATGTCCGCCGTGACCCGGCGCTCGGCCTCCAGCCGCTGCTGGAGCGCGTCCGCCATCGCGTCCACCGCGCTCGCGAGGTCGTCGGTCTCGTCCTGGACGACCCCGCCGATCGCGTCCCGGACCCGGACGTCCGTCTCGCCCTTGGCCATCTGGTTCGCGGCGGCCGCCGCCTTCCGCAGCCGCCGGGACAGCTGCCCGCCGATGAGCACGCCGAGCGCGCTGCCGCCGAGGACGACCGCGATGGAGCCGATCACCAGGGCCTGGTCGAGGTCGTTGAGGATGTCGGTGCTGCGGTCGGTGAACCCGGTGTGCAGGGACAGCACATGCCCGCCCTTGACCGGGACGGCGGCCCAGATGTCAGGACCCCGGTCGGACCGGTCGGAGACGAAGGTCGCCCGGCGGCCCTCCTCGACCTTCCGGCGCAGCGGGGGCGGCAGATGGCGGTCGTCGACGGCGATGCTGGGGAAGTTGGGCTTGCCGGTCAGCTCGTAGTTGCGCTGGGCGATCTGGATCCGCTCGTCGGCCAGGTCGCGGGCGTTGTCCAGCATCGAGACGCGCGCCGCGTTGTGCACGACCAGGCTGAGCGCGACCGCCACCAGCGCGCCGACCAGCGCGATGGCCGCGCTGAGCTTCCATCGCAGCCCCGTCCGCATCACCACGCGGTCGCTCACCGGGTTCCGAAGGATCCCCCGCATACCCCGGGCCCCCGCTCAGGCCTTCAACTTGTAGCCGAAGCCGCGGACCGTCTCGATCCGGTCCTGGCCGATCTTGGTCCGCAGCCGCTGCACATGGACGTCGACGACCCGGGTGTCACCGCCCCAGCCGTAGTCCCACACCCGCTCCAGGAGCTTGTCGCGGGACAGCACCGTGCCCGGCGCGGAGGAGAACTCCAGGAGCAGCCGCATCTCGGTCGGGGTGAGCGCCACCGGCTGCCCGCCCTTGCGGACCTCCATGCCCTCGGTGTCGACCTCCAGCTCGCCGAAGGTCAGCAGGCCCCCGGCATCGGGGCCGGCGCTGTCCTCCCCCCGGTCGGTACCGCCCGCGTGCCCGAAGCGGCGCAGCACCGCGCGGATCCGGGCGACCAGGACGGCGCCGTCGAAGGGCTTGGTCACGTAGTCGTCGGCGCCCGCCTCGAGGCCCAGCACCACGTCGATCGAGTCGGCCCGCGCCGACAGCATGATCACCGGCACGGTGGACTCGTCGCGGATACGGCGGCACAGGCTGACCCCGTCCAGGCCCGGGACCATGACGTCCAGCAGGGCGATGTCGGGGCGGTCGGCCCGGAAGGCCTCCAGGCCGGACAGTCCGTCGGGCATGGCGGTGACCGCGAAGCCGTCCCGCTCCAGGGCGAGCTGGGTGGCCTCGCGGATGACGTCGTCGTCCTCGACGAACAGCACGTGGGTCTGGTCTGCCATCCGGGTGCTCTCACTCTTCGGTGTCGTTGCGGTCACTGGGGGATCGTTCCGGGCGGCCCGATCGGTTCGCCGGACGCGCGACTCAGCTGTCGGGCGCCGGTGCCGGGTCCGTGCCCACGACTCCGCTGTAGTCGCTGTGCGTCTTGTACACCGTGGTGAACTTCCCCGCGACCCAGCGGTAGGTGACCACGTTCTCGCCGGACGGGGCCGACACCGGGTCGCCCTTCTCGTACACCTGCTTGGTCACCACGAGGTCGCCGCGGTCGATCTCGGCGTAGACCGGGGGCTCCTCGGCCTGGAAGACATTCTGGTACGAACCGTCCTGCTCGCGGTACACGTACGAGCCGACGCCGACCAGATCCGCGCAGGTCACGACGTTGACGACGACGTCGTCGGCGGAGCCGCCGGTGAGGTCGCCGTAGGAGAGGTCGACCGGGTACTCGTCGGCGACGCAGGGCTTCAGATCGCGCTTGACCGCCTCGGAGACCTTCGGGTCCGACTTGAGGAGGGCGACCGCGGAGGTGCGGTCCAGACGCGGTGAGGACACGAGGGACGGCGCGGCCGAGGACCGGGCGCCGGTCCCCGCGACCGCGTGCGCCGGGCCCTCGTCACGGGTGCCGGTGCCGCCGGTGGCGCAGGCGGAGACGAAAAGGGCGAGGGCGGCGAGCACGGCCACCGCCGTACTTGCCGCCTGGAGAATCCCCCGGACCGGAGCCGGGTCCGATCTGGGGGGCCCGGGTTCGGTCAGGCCGCCGCGCAACGCTCCCGCTCCTCACGCTCCAGCGCGCGTGCGTCCAGGTCGCGGGCCTCCAGCTCCTCGCGGAGCCGGGCGAGCGCCCGGTGCAGCGTGCTCTTGACCGTTCCGACCGACATGCCGAGGGCCGCGGCCGTCTCCTCCGTGGACATCTGCTCCCAGTGTCGCAGCACCACGACACTGCGCTGCTTGGGAGCGAGCACCTTCATGACGTCCATCAGCAGGGCGCGGTCCGCGTGCTGCTCGGTGGAGTCGTCGACCGAGGCGTCCGGGAGCTGCTCGGTCGGCACCTCCTCCAGCTTGCGCGCCCGCCACCACTCCGTGCGGGTGTTGATCATCACCCGGCGCAGATAGGCGTCCGCGAGCCGCTTGTCCTCGATGGTCTCCCAGCGGCCGTACGTCCGTACGAGCGCCGTCTGCAGCAGGTCCTGCGCGTCGACCGGGTCCGGGACCAGGCGGCGTGCGCTGCGCAGCAGCGCGTCCTGCCGGGTGCGGACGTACTCCTCGAACTCGAGCACCTCGCCCTGCGCCATGTCGACCGCCTCCTGCTTTCCCCGTGTGTCCCTCGTGGTCCGCGCCCGGTTCCGCCGGGCACGCAGATGAAGCTACGGAGCTGTTGTCACGGCGTTGTGCGAAGCAGCGCGCGGCTGGCACTCGGCTGTCCGTCGGTTGTGTAACGGAAGCCGAAAAGGGGTAAACCGGCGCGGTTGTTTGCGCCGGTTCAGGGGGATTCGCCGGTTGGTCCTCCGTAGGACTACGTCAACGGCAGCCGATACAAACCACCCGTGAGGGGCTCCACGAGCCCGTCGGCGACCAGTCCGTCCAGCGCCCGCGCCCGCTGTACCGGCTCGTGCCACACCCGGTCGAGGGCCGCCTGCGGGACGGGCGCGTGGGCCTCCCGCAGCACGGCGAGCAGCTTGCCGCGGACCTGGCGGTCGGTACCGGCGTACGTCTGTCCGCGCCGCGGCGGCCCGTCGTGCCCGGGCTTGCCCGCGAGCCGCCAGGCGCACTGTGCGGCGATCGGGCAGCGCTGACAGCTCTCGTTCCTGGCCGTGCACACGAGCGCGCCGAGCTCCATGGACGCGGCGGCCCACCGGGCGGCGGTGCTCTCGTCCTGCGGCAGCAGCGCGCGGGCGAGCCTGCGCTCGGCGGCGGTGGTCGCGTTCGGCGGGTACTGCACGCCGGTCACCGCGCGGGCGAACACCCGCCGCACATTGGTGTCCAGCACCGCGTGCCGCTGCCCGTACGCGAAGGAGGCGACGGCCGCGGCCGTGTACTCGCCGATGCCGGGCAGCGCGAGCAGCTGCGCGTGGTCCGTCGGTACGTCACCGCCGTGCCGTTCCGTTATGGCGACCGCGGCGCCGTGCAGCCGCAGCGCCCTGCGCGGATAGCCGAGCCGCCCCCAGGCGCGCACGGCCTCGCCGGGGGCCTCCTGGGCCAGGTCGGCGGGGCGGGGCCAGCGGGCCAGCCACTGCTCGTAGACGGGCAGCACCCGGCTCACCGGAGTCTGCTGCAGCATGAACTCGCTGACCATCACGCCCCAGGGGCCGGCCTCCGGGCGCCGCCAGGGCAGGTCCCGGGCGTGCTCGTCGAACCAGTCGATGACGGGGGCGTGCAGGTTCTCTCCGTGGGGGGTGCCGGCGGGAGGGGTGCCGGTGTCGTCGGCGGGGCGGCTGGGCGAGGGCTTCGTGGGCGCAGTCATGGCCTTCCGATCCTGCCATGCCGGAGCAGGCGGACGGGCGTTCTGCGGGGCCGGGTCGGACGAAACCGGCACCACCGGAAGCCGTGGCCAGAGGTGCAAGGGACACGATCGCGAACACGCCGTCCGTCCACGTCACGACGGCGGGCCGTCACCCGCCCGGGGGGACCTCGGCGGTCACGCACCGTAGGCAGGAGGTCCGTACGGTCACACTCCGCCGTCGAAACGTGTCACGCCTGGCTACTGGCGCCCCTGGAACGGCAGTTGCCGGAATGATGATCCGGAAAAGTTGTGGCGCCGGGCGGCGGGTGAGGGCGGCGAACCCACCGATCTCTCGTACAGTTTGCGCCGTGGGATCTCTGCGCAATCCGGTCGGGCCGCTTCCCTCCTCCATCTACTGGCGACGGAGGGCCGTCATGCTGTCCGTCCTCGCCGTGCTGGCGCTGCTGATCGCATGGATCGTCAGCTTCGGCGGCGGAGGCGACAAGAACGGCGCCGACGGGGGCAACGACAAGAATCCCTCCCCCTCGACGATCACCCCCGGACCGTCCGGCTCCGGGCCCGCGATCAGTCAAGCCCCGGGCGGCCGCGACGAGTCGACGACCGGCGGGGACACCTCCGGCGGCGGGGGAACGGGCGGCGGGGCAGGCGGCGGTGCCGGTGACGGCTCCGACGTGGGCGCCGGCGGTTCCGGCGGTGCGGGTGGCACCGGCATCGGCGGTTCCGGCGACGCGGGAGCTGCCGGAGGCGGCGCCGCGGGCTCCGGGGTGGGTCAGGGAGACACCCTCCCGGCCGGCTCCGCACTCCCCAACTGCACCGCGAGCGCATTGAAGTTGACCGTCCGCAGCCAGCGCAACGCCTACGACCCCGGCCAGACGCCCACCCTGCTGCTCACCGCCACGAACTCCTCCGGCAGTGACTGCAAGGTCGATCTCGGCCCGAAGAACGCGGTGCTGACGATCACTCAGGCCGACTCGGACGACACGTACTGGTCGTCCGCCGACTGCCCCAGGACGGCGGGGAACCTCGTCTTCCGGGCGCCCGCGGGCAGCAGCATCACCTACACCGTGAAGTGGGACCGCAAGCCGAGCGCCGCCCAGTGCGCGACGCCTCCGGCCGGTTCCGCGAGCGCGGGGACCTACCTGGTCGAGGTGAAGGCGCCCGGATACCCCACGGCTCAGGCCTCGTTCGTGCTGGAGAACGACTGAGACTCCCCGGCGATCCCGCGGGGGGTCTCCGTCACGGTCGGTCCTAGTCGGCGAAGAGCGCGCCGAACTGGGGGGTGCCCGAGGTGGAGACGCCCACCGCGGTCACGGACAGGGCCCGGGAGCCCGTCGTGCCGATCTTCGTGCCGGTGGAGGGCAGGTAGGTCACCGCTCCGTCGCCGCCGTCCTCGTACGACCCGATGACCAGGTCGGCCTTGCCGTCGCCGTTGACGTCGTCGAGCTTGACGTCGGCGCCGAACAGGTCGTTCTTCTCGGAGGTACCGGGGACGCCCGTGGTGTTCTGCTCGAAGGACTGGAGGCCGGTGGAGGTGTTGACGCCGCTCGCCGAGCCGTACAGGACGGTGACCATGCCGGCGTTGGCGACGCTGCCGAGGTCCTCGCTCGGGGTGGAGACGACCAGGTCCTGGTAGCCGTCGCCGTTCACGTCGCCCAGGTCCAGGTCCCAGCCGAAGCCGTCGCCCTTCTCCGAACTGCCGGGCACATTGCCGGTGTTCTGCGTGATGCCGGTGGTCGAGGCGGGGCCCGACGCGGAGCCGTAGGTGATGCTGACCTTGCCGCCGTTCGCCGCGTCCGGGATGGTCTGGCCGTCGTCGGTGGTGGCGTCCCAGTCGGCGCCGGTGACGATGTCGCCGTAACCGTCGCCGTTGATGTCGCCGATCCCGGTGACGATGCCCGGCTTGAGGGTCTTGACGCCGGCGACGCTCAGGCCGTTCGCGGTGCCGGGCACGTAGTAGTTGGTGTTCCAGCCGTTCTCCGTCTGCGTCTCGAAGCCGTCGACCACCAGGTCGGTGCGGCCGTCGCCGTTCACGTCGCCGGCGGTGAGGTGCTCCGGGCCGTACGGGAAATCGGCCGAACCGGGCGCGATCGGCGGCTTGACGGTGTACCGGCCGCCGGGCTGGCCGGTGGTGCTGCTGAAGCCGCCCTTGTAGACGTAGAGCGTCGCGGACGAACTGCCGACGGCCAGGTCGGCCTTGCCGTCGCCGTCGAAGTCGCCGGCGGCCAGGGCCAGGCCCCAGTTGTCGTGCGAGGAGACGGCCGGGTCCGGTACGTCGCTCGCCTTGCCGGTGAGGCCGCTCGCCGAGCCCCACAGGATCGCGAGGGCGCCGCCGTCGGTGTCGGTGCCGACCTTCTCGTACGGGGAGGCCACGGCGAGGTCGTCGTAGCCGTCACCGTTGAAGTCGGCGTACGCGGTCGCGCCGCCGAACAGGTCGCCGGTCTCGGCGCTGCCGGGCACGGTGCCGGAGTTCTGGCTGAGGACCGAGCGCTTGGCCGAGGTGATGCCGTTGCCCTTGCTGCCGTAGAGGGCGACGACCTGGCCGGCGTTGGCGTGGCCGCTGACGGAGGCGCCGGGGGCCGAGGCCACCTCGTCGCCGATGCCGTCGCCGTTGAAGTCGGCCTTCGCGACCTTGAACGAGTCGGCGGCGGTGGCCGTGGTCACCGAGACCGTGAGCAGACCGCCCGTCAGCGCGGCAGCGGCGGCCGTCGCGAGGGCGAGTCGCAGGCTCGGGTGGGTTATGCGGTGCATGCGGGGTTCTCCTGCGGCATGCGGGGGATGCCTGGCGGGCATCCGCGTCGATGGGGGGCGAACCATCCGTGTTTGCCGGGATGTGTCTTCCGGGACACGGGCAGTTGGCGAACAGGAGACGTCCGGTGGGGCCCGAGGGTTGTATGAGGTACCGGTGTTCTACAGCTTTTTGGCGGGGCTTTACACGTACCGCTCCAGGATCGAGCTCTCCGCGAGGCGCGACAGGCCCTCCCGGACGCTCCTCGCCCTGGCCTCGCCCACTCCGTCGACCGTCTGCAGGTCGTCCACGCTGGCCGCGAGGAGCTTCTGGAGGCCGCCGAAGTGCTCCACCAGGCGGTCGATGATCGCGCCGGGCAGGCGGGGGACCTTGGCCAGCAGGCGGAAGCCCCGCGGGGAGACCGCGGAGTCGAGGGACTCGGGGGAGCCGGTGTAGCCCAGGGCGCGGGCCACGGTGGTGAGTTCGAGAAGCTCCGCGTGGGACAGCACGTTCAGTTCGTACAGGGCCTCGTCGACCGTGCGGGAGCGCTTCGCGGTGGGCTCGGGGACGTAGTCCCGCACGACCAGCTCGCGCTCCGGCTCCACGCCCGCGATCAGCTCGTCGAGCTGGAGGGCCAGGAGGCGGCCGTCGGTGCCGAGTTCGACGACGTACTCGGCGATCTCGGTCGCGATACGGCGGACCATCTCCAGGCGCTGGGCCACCGCCGAGACGTCCCGGACCGTCACCAGGTCCTCGATCTCCAGCGCGGAGAGGGTGCCCGCGACCTCGTCCAGGCGCAGCTTGTAGCGCTCCAGGGTCGCCAGCGCCTGGTTCGCGCGGGACAGGATCGCCGCCGAGTCCTCCAGGACCCGGCGCTGGCCGTCGACGTACAGGGCGATCAGGCGCATCGACTGGGAGACCGAGACGACCGGGAAGCCGACCTGCTTGCTCACGCGGTCCGCGGTGCGGTGCCGGGTGCCGGTCTCCTCCGTCGGGATCGTGGCGTCGGGCACGAACTGCACGCCCGCCCGCAGGATCTTCGACAGGTCGGAGGAGAGCACGATGCCGCCGTCCAGCTTGCACAGCTCACGCAGGCGCGTGGCCGCGAACTCGACGTCCAGGACGAAGCCGCCCGTGCACATCGTCTCCACCGTCTTGTCGAAGCCCAGCACGATGAGCCCGCCGGTGTTGCCGCGCAGCACCCGCTCGAGGCCGTCGCGCAGGGCGGTGCCGGGGGCCACGGCGCTCAGGGAGGCGCGCATCAGGCCATCGGAACCGGCACTCCCACCGGACTTTCCGGGAGCTGCTGCCCGGTCGTTGGCTGCCACTGCTCTCCTCCGGTCGCGGGGTCTGGGGCGCTCCCGTGTCGCACATTCGGTTCGTACGGACGGGCGAGACCAGGGCAAAGTCTACCGGCGGTCCTCCGCGTCCCGTGGGGCCTCTCGCCGACGCGAGCGCGGAAGGACCCTCAGGGCGTCCCCTATGTCCGCGACTTCCAGGACCTTCATGCCGGCCGGGACCTTGCCCGGATCGCCCGGAACGAGCGCGTGCGTGAAGCCCAGACGGTGTGCCTCGGAGAGCCTGCGCTGCACGCCCGTGACCCGTCTGACCTCGCCCGCGAGGCCCACTTCGCCGATCGCGACGAGGTTCTTGGGCAGCGGGGTGTCACTGGCCGCGGACGCCAGGGCGAGGGCCACCGCCAGGTCGGCGGCGGGTTCCGAAAGCTTTACGCCACCCACAGTCGCGGAATAGATGTCCCGCTTGCCGAGCGCGCTGATCCGGCCGCGCTGCTCCAGGACGGCGAGCATCATCGAGACCCGGGAGGTCTCCAGGCCCGAGGTGGTGCGCCGGGGCGAGGGGATCTGCGAGTCGACGGTGAGCGCCTGCACTTCGGCCACCAGCGGGCGGCGGCCCTCCAGGGTGACGGTGAGACAGGTGCCGGGGACCGGTTCGTCACGACGTGTCAGGAAAAGTCCGCTCGGGTCAGCGAGGCCCGTGATGCCCTCGTCGTGCAGTTCGAAGCAGCCGACCTCGTCGGTGGCGCCGTAGCGGTTCTTGACGCCCCGTACGAGCCTGAGGCGCGCGTGCCGGTCGCCCTCGAAGCTCAGGACCACGTCCACGAGGTGTTCGAGGAGCCGCGGTCCGGCGATCGCGCCGTCCTTGGTGACATGGCCCACCAGGAGGGTGGACATCCCGCGCTCCTTGGACGCCCGGATCAGCGCCCCGGCCACCTCGCGCACCTGGGCCATGCCACCGGGGGCGCCGTCGATCTCGGGGGAGGCCACCGTCTGCACCGAGTCGAGGATCAGCAGCGACGGCTTCACCGCGTCCAGATGTCCGAGGACGGCGGACAGGTCGGTCTCGGCGGCGAGATACAGGTGGTCGTCGATCGCGCCGATCCGGTCGGCGCGCAGCCGGACCTGGCTCGCCGACTCCTCGCCGGTCACATAGAGGGTGCGGTGCTCGTCACTCGCCGACTTGGCCGCCACGTCCAGCAGCAGCGTGGACTTGCCGACGCCGGGCTCGCCCGCGAGGAGCACCACCGCGCCGGGCACGAGACCGCCGCCGAGCACCCGGTCCAGCTCGGGCACGCCGGTGGAGCGGGCGGTGGCCTGGCGGCCGTCGACCTGGCCGATGGGCACGGCGGAGGTGGTGACACGGCCGGGGGTCGTCGTACGCACCGCGGGCGCGCCGTACTCCTCGATCGTGCCCCAGGCCTGGCACTCGGGGCAGCGGCCGAGCCACTTGGCCGTCTGCCAGCCGCACTCGGTGCAGCGGTAGGACGGACGCTCCTTGGCGGACTTCGTACGGGTGGCCATGCACGAACCGTAACGGCCGCCACTGACAACACCTCGTCCGCCCGACCGCCGGCCCGCGCCTCGGAGCGGGAACCGGCCATGTCACGCCGGGAACGAGCCACGGAATCCGAGGTTCCTGTCCCCTATTGAGGGATCGTTTCACCCGTACGGAGTAAAAGTGCTCAAGGTGCAGGAAGGGGCCATCTTCCGCCCCCTACGGTCCACGGATGATGAGCAGCACTCCGGAGACCTCGACCCGCACCACCGGCGCGCACCGGGCGCAACGGGAGGAGCGCGACCGCGGTGCCGCGCGCACGCTGGCGCAGCGGCCGCCCGCGCGCTACGAGCCGTATCTGGACGGCCTGTTCACCTACTGCCTGTCGGTGCTGTGCGACCACGACGCGGCCACCGCCGCCCTCGGTGACGTCCTCGCGCTCGCCGAGAAGCGCGGCGGCCCGGACGCGGCCGGCGACCGCAGGGCCTGGCTGTACGCGCTGGCCCGCTGGGCGTGTCTGCGCAAGCTGGCCGAGGCCAAGCAGAAACGTCAGGCCACCCACGCGGCGGGGCGTCACGGCCCCTCCCACAAGGCCGCCGAACCCCCGGTCGCCGAGGCCGTCCTGGAGGAGCGGCGCCGTGAACTGGCCCAGCTGGCCTGGCCGGAGGCGGCCGGTACGACGCCCGAGCAGCGCGAGGCGCTCGAACTCGCCGTACGCCACCACCTCGCCGCCCACGAGGTCGCCGCCGTCCTCGGCATGGACCTCGCCGGCGCCCGCGAACTGCTGGCCTCCGCCGCCTGCGAGGTCGAGCGCACACGCGCGGCCCTCGCCGTCGTCGAGACCGGCGACTGCCCGGGCGTGGCCCGGCTCACCGGCGACAACCAGTTCGTGCTCAGCTCCGCCCTGCGCCGCGAACTCGTCCGCCATGTCGACGACTGCCCCCGCTGCCGCCGCAGCGCCGAGCGCGCGATTCCCGGCCGCTGGCCCGGCGCCATGACCACGCCCGCCGAACTGCCCGTGCTCGAAGCCCCGCGCGCGGCCCTGCACATGGCGGTCGCGCACCCTCCACGCGCGCGTGGGGCCGGCGTGCCCCGCTTCGACCGGCGCGGGTTCCCGATGGACCCCAAGGACCGCGCGGCCCGCCGCGACCGCCTCCGCGCGCGTGCCGTCACCACGACCGTCGTCGCGACCGTGGTCGCCGCGCCCGTGCTCGCGCTGTGGGCCGCGTACCGGGGAGGGCCCGGCGAAGGTGCCGACGGTCACTCCGCCACCGCCAGCGAGGCGCACGGCCCCGGCAGCCTGGACGGCGAGACCGCGAGCGGCGGCTACCAGAACGCCGGCAACGCGTCCGCGAAGCCCGGCCCCCGCTTCACCAAGGACGGCCGGCCCGACGTCTCCGTGGAGGTCGTCAGCGTCGCCGGGGCCGGCAGGAAGGGCGCCGGGCACCTGGAGGTGGCCGCGGGCAACAGCGGTGACACCACCCTGGTCACCCTCACCGCGACCGGTGCCGCCCCGGTCCGCTGGTCGGCCACCACCGGCGCCCCCTGGCTCTACCTCAGCCAGTCCTCGGGAACCCTGAAACCCGGCCAGTCGTTGACGATCAAGGTGTACGTCGACCATCTGCGCGAGCCGTCCGGCCCCTGGAGCGCACGCGTGGCGATCGCACCGGCCGGCGCGGTGGTCACCATCCAGGGCTACGGCACGGCACCGACCCCGTCCGGCCCCGGCAGGCCGACGCCGTCCCCGACCGCGCCGGGCCCCAGTCCCACGACCTCGGCCCCCTCGAATCCCACCCCCAGCGACCCGCCGTCCTCACCCCCGACGCCGGACCCGACGCCGACGGACCCGTCCCCCTCCGACCCGCCGAGCTCGACACCGTCGCCGACGCCGAGCGACGAACCGAGCGAGTCGTCGTCGTAGCCAATGGGGGAGGGGCGAGGAGGGCGGTGGCGCATCGCGGGGCGGCCGGGGCGCAGGATCGGACCCTGTGCCCCCGGCGCCCGCCCCGAGCTCGGTCGGCGCTCAGTCGGCCGGAGCCGGATCCGCCGGATGCGGTGCCAGCAACGGCAGCTGGGACGCCAGCCGCTCCTCGCACAGCTCCACGAGACGGTCGTAGCCCGCCTTGCCCATCAGTTCGATCAGCTCGGGGCGGTAGGACACGTACACCGGGTCGCCGGCGCCGTGGGCCGAGGTCGCCGAGGTGCACCACCAGTGCAGGTCGTGGCCGCCCGGGCCCCAGCCGCGCCGGTCGTACTCGCCGATCGACACCTGGAGCACCCGGGTGTCGTCGGGCCGGTCGATCCAGTCGTACGTCCGCCGCACCGGCAGCTGCCAGCAGACGTCCGGCTTGGTCTCCAGCGGCTCGCGGCCCTCCCGCAGCGCCAGGATGTGCAGCGAGCAGCCCTGGCCGCCCGCGAAGCCTGGCCGGTTCTGGAAGATGCACGAGCCCTGGAAGGGCCGGGTCTGGCGGTCGCCGTCCTCGTCCTCCGAGACCCAGCCGCCCCGCAGGCCCTCGTCGTGGTGCTGCCAGATGTCCGGAGTGAGTCGCGCCACATGCTCGGCGACCCGCTTCTCGTCGTCCTCGTCGGAGAAGTGGGCACCCAACGTGCAGCACCCGTCGTCCGCGCGTCCCGCCTGGATGCCCTGGCAGCCGCTGCCGAAGATGCAGTTCCAACGGGAGGTCAGCCATGTCAGATCGCACCGGAAGACCTGCTCGTCGTCCGCCGGATCCGGGAACTCCACCCACGCGCGCGCGAAGTCGAGCCCCTTCTCGTCGGCCGCCAGAGCCTGCCTGGCCTTCTTCGACAGCTTCGCCGGCTTCGACTGCCGCGTCGGCTTTACCGGCCTCACCGGCTTCACCGGCGAAGAACCGTCGGCAGATGTGGCCGCTTTGTCGTCCTTCACCTTTTTCGTCTTTGGCACGCGTCCAGGGTAAGTCGCCCGAGACCCCTCCGGAGACAGTCGAACACCCTGCTGGCAGTAGCGTTCCCTACATGAGACTCGGTGTCCTCGACGTGGGATCGAACACGGTGCACCTCCTGGTGGTGGACGCGCACCCCGGCGCACGCCCCCTTCCCGCGCACTCGCACAAGGCCGAACTGCGCCTTGCCCAACTCCTCGACGATGCCGGTGCGATCGGCCCCGAGGGCGTCGAGAAACTCGTCTCGGTCGTCAAGGACGCGCTCCAGGCCGCCGAGGACAAGGGCGTCGAGGACCTGCTCCCGTTCGCCACCTCCGCCGTCCGCGAGGCCAGCAACGCCGACGACGTCCTCGCGCGCGTGCGGGCCGAGACCGGCGTCGAGCTCCAGGTGCTCACCGGCGCCGAGGAGGCCCGCCTCACCTTCCTCGCCGCCCGCCGCTGGTTCGGCTGGTCGGCGGGCAAGCTCCTGGTCCTCGACATCGGCGGCGGCTCCCTGGAGATCGCCTACGGCATCGACGAGGAACCGGACGCGGCGGTCTCCCTCCCGCTCGGCGCGGGCCGCCTCACCGCGGGCTGGCTCCCCGGCGACCCCCCGGACCCGGACGCCATACGGGCCCTACGGCGGCACGTGCGCGCCCAGATCGCCCGTACGGTCGGCGAGTTCGCCCGCTTCGGCGCCCCCGACCACGTCGTCGCCACGTCCAAGACCTTCAAGCAGCTGGCCCGCCTGGCAGGCGCCGCCCGCTCCACGGAGGGCCTCTACGTCCAGCGCGAACTCAAGCGCGAGTCCCTGGAGGCCTGGGTCCCGAGACTGGCCGGCATGACGACGGAGCAACGTTCGGAGCTGCCGGGCGTCTCGGAGGGCAGGGCGAACCAGCTCCTGGCGGGAGCGCTGGTGGCCGAGGGCGCGATGGATCTTTTCGGAGTGGAAACGGTCGAAATCTGCCCCTGGGCTCTCAGGGAGGGCGTCATCCTGCGTCGACTTGACCACATGGGTTCAGTGGAGGGTTTGTAAGGGGCGCGGGGCTGTATCGATCTGCGGCTCCGCCGCGGGGCGCGACCAGCCCCCACGCACCTGAACTCGCCCCGTGGCAAACACCACAACGGCGAACAGGCGCCCCGTCCCACCCCGGCGGAAGCCGTAGGCTGACCGTCGTGGCAGAACCAGTCGTACGGATCCCGGATGCGAAGGTCGCCCTCTCGACGGCCTCCGTCTACCCGGAGTCGACGGCGACGGCCTTCGAGATCGCCGCACGCCTCGGCTACGACGGCGTCGAGGTCATGGTGTGGACCGACCCGGTCAGCCAGGACATCGAGGCCCTGCGCCGCCTCTCCGACTACCACGGGATCCCCATCCTCGCCGTGCACGCCCCCTGCCTGCTCATCACGCAGCGCGTGTGGTCCACCGACCCCTGGGTCAAGCTCCAGCGCGCCCAGGCGGCCGCCGAGAAGCTGGGCGCGAGCACGGTCGTCGTGCATCCGCCGTTCCGCTGGCAGCGCCAGTACGCCCGCGACTTCGTCAGCGGGATCTGGCGCATGGCGAACGAGACGGACGTACGGTTCGCCGTCGAGAACATGTACCCCTGGCGCTACCGCGACCGCGAGATGCTCGCCTACGCCCCCGACTGGGACGTCACCAAGGACGACTACCGGCACTTCACGATCGACCTCAGCCACGCGGCGACCTCCCGGGTCGACGCGCTGGAGATGGTCGACCGGATGGGGGACCGGCTCGGCCACGTCCACCTCGCCGACGGCAAGGGGTCCGCCAAGGACGAGCACCTGGTGCCGGGGCGCGGCGGCCAGCCCTGCGCCGAGCTGCTGGAACGCCTCGCGCTGAGCGGCTTCGACGGCCATGTCGTCATCGAGGTCAACACCCGGCGCGCGATGTCCGGCGCCGAACGTGAGGCCGACCTCGCCGAGGCCCTGGCCTTCACCCGCCTCCACCTGGCCTCCCCGGTGAAGGTGCCCCGGCCGTGAGCGACGTCACAGCCCGGAAGCGCGGCCGACCCCGTCGTACGGAATCCGACGCGGCCGGCACCCGCGACCGGATCCTGGTCGCGGCGCGCGAGGAGTTCTCCGAGCGGGGCTACGAGAAGACGTCCGTGCGCGGTATCGCCAAGGCCGCGGGGGTCGACTCGGCGCTGGTGCACCACTACTTCGGCACCAAGGAGCAGGTCTTCGAGGCCGCCGTGGAGGTCGCCGCGGCCCCGGCCCTGGGCGCGCGGGACGCTGTCGTCGAGGGTCCACTGGAGGACGTGGGGGAGCGGTTCACCCGCTTCATCTTCGGGGTCTGGGAGAACCCGGCGACGCGCATGCCGCTCCTGGCGGTCGTCCGCTCCGCCGTGAACAACGAGACCGCGGCCAATGTCTTCCGTCGGCTCGTCGCCACCCAGCTGCTGCGCCGCATCGCCGACCAGCTGGAGCTGCCGGACGCCGAGCTGCGGGCCGAGCTGGCGGCCGCACAACTGGTGGGTACGGCGATGCTGCGTTACGTGATCAAGGTGGAGCCGCTGGCGTCGGTGGACGTCGAGCAGATCATCGCGCGGGTGGCGCCGGTGGTGCAGAACCATCTGACCGGGCCCTGACTCCGAGACGGGCGTCCCGCATTCCGGACACCCTGTCCCGACCCCTGGATGACCGGCGTACGCTCGATAGCAGCCAGAACTGTCTGAAGGAGCGAGCGACGATGCCCGAGCTGAGGTCCCGCACAGTCACCCACGGCCGCAACATGGCGGGCGCCCGCGCCCTTATGCGCGCCTCCGGTGTACCCGGTGCGGACATCGGCCGCAAGCCGATCATCGCGGTCGCCAACAGCTTCACCGAGTTCGTGCCGGGCCACACCCACCTCCAGCCGGTCGGCCGGATCGTCTCCGAGGCGATCGTCGAGGCCGGTGGCATCCCGCGCGAGTTCAACACCATCGCGGTCGACGACGGCATCGCGATGGGCCACGGCGGCATGCTCTACTCCCTGCCCTCCCGCGACCTGATCGCGGACAGCGTGGAGTACATGGTCGAGGCCCACTGCGCCGACGCCCTGATCTGCATCTCCAACTGCGACAAGATCACCCCGGGCATGCTCAACGCGGCCCTGCGCCTGAACATCCCCACGGTGTTCGTCTCCGGCGGCCCGATGGAGTCCGGCCGGGCGACCCTCGTCGACGGCACGGTCCGCACCCTCGACCTGGTCGACGCGATCTCCGACGCCGTCAACGACAAGATCTCCGACGAGGACATCCTCCGCATCGAGGAGAACGCCTGCCCGACCTGCGGCAGCTGTTCCGGCATGTTCACCGCCAACTCGATGAACTGCCTGACCGAGGCCATCGGCCTCTCCCTGCCCGGCAACGGCTCGGTCCTCGCCACGCACACGGCCCGCAAGCAGCTGTACGTCGACGCGGCCAACACCGTCATGGACATCACCCGGCGCTACTACGAGCAGGACGACGAGACGGTCCTGCCGCGCAACGTCGCCACCTTCGCGGCGTTCGAGAACGCCATGGCGCTCGACATCGCCATGGGCGGCTCCACCAACACGATCCTGCACCTGCTGGCGGCGGCCCAGGAGGCGGGCGTCCCCTTCGGCCTGGAGGAGATCAACGAGGTCTCGCGCCGGGTCCCCTGCCTCGCCAAGGTCGCCCCGAACGTGGCGAAGAACCGCACGTACTACATGGAGGACGTGCACCGCGCGGGCGGCATCCCGGCCCTCCTCGGCGAACTGCACCGCGCCGGCCTGCTCAACGAGGACGTCCACTCGGTCCACAGCCCCTCCCTCGCGGACTGGCTGAAGACCTGGGACGTCCGCGGCGGCTCCCCCTCCCCGAAGGCCGTCGAGCTGTGGCACGCGGCCCCGGGCTGCGTCCGCTCCGCGGAGGCCTTCTCGCAGTCCGAGCGCTGGGAGGCGCTGGACGAGGACGCGGCCGAGGGCTGCATCCGCTCGGCCGAGCACGCCTACTCCAAGGACGGCGGCCTGGCGGTCCTCAAGGGCAACCTCGCGGTCGACGGCTGTGTCGTGAAGACGGCCGGCGTGGACGAGTCGATCTGGCGCTTCGAGGGCCCGGCGGTGGTCTGCGAGTCGCAGGAGGAGGCCGTCCAGAAGATCCTGCTGAAGGAGATCAAGGAGGGCGACGTCGTCGTCATCCGCTACGAGGGCCCCAAGGGCGGCCCCGGCATGCAGGAGATGCTCTACCCGACCTCGTACCTGAAGGGCCGCGGCCTCGGCAAGGCCTGCGCCCTGGTCACCGACGGCCGCTTCTCCGGCGGCACCTCCGGCCTGTCCATCGGCCACGCCTCCCCGGAGGCGGCCGCGGGCGGCACCATCGCCCTGGTCGAGGACGGCGACCGCATCCGCATCGACATCCCGGCCCGCACGATCGAGCTCCTGGTCGACGACGAGGAACTGGCCCGTCGCGACGCGGCCCTCGGTGGCGTCTACGCCCCGAAGAACCGCGAGCGCAAGGTCTCGGCGGCCCTGCGGGCGTACGCGGCGATGGCCACGAGCGCGGACAAGGGCGCGGTGCGGGACGTGTCGAAGCTGGGCTGAACACCTGAGTTCGGGGGCCGCCTCTTCGGGGGCGGCCCTTCGCGTTGCCCGGGCTACCAGGCAGAGGGGTCGCGGGTGTCCTCGGCGAACACGGTGCCGTCGGGGGCGGTGGCGTAGACGTGGCCGTCGGCGAGGACCGGCTTGGGCAGCGCGCCGGCGACCGTGCCGGTGTTCGAGCCGAGGCGTGCCGGGGTCTGCCCGACGAGGCGTCCCTCTGCCGCGTCGACGGCCAGCAGCCGTCCGTCGGCGGCGGTGAAGTACACATGGCGGGCGTCGGCCACGGGTACGGAGCCCCGGCTCACGGACGTCCCGAGCGTCCAGAGTCGCTTGCCCGAAGTCACGTCCACGGCATCCAGGGAGCCGTTCGTCGCCAGTACGTAGACCACGTTCCCTCGGACGGTGGCCTGCGCGTCGGAGCGGGCCACCGGGAGTTTCACCCGACGCGTCGACCCGGTCGCCGGGGTGTAGCGGACGACGGTGTCCGTGTCGCCGTACTCGTTGTCGAGGGAGAGGAAGAAGACCGACCCGTCGTGCACGCCCGCCAGGGTCAGGTTTCCGCTCAGCCGCTTGTCCCAGCGCACCGCTCCGGTCGTCGGGTCCACCGCGGTGACCCGGGTGCTCGACGAGTCGAGGGACAGACTCGTCGCGTACGCCAGCGGATCCCCGGCGAACGAGACGAAGGTCGGCATGGGCTGCCCGGGTATCCGCCGGCTCCACCCGGTGTCGCCCGTCGCGGCGTCCGCACCGGTGACCTTCCCGTCGAGGAGGGTCAGCAGGAGCATGCCGCCCGCGGTCCGCATGGCGTTGTGCGCGGGCAGGGGACGCTGCCAACGCACCTTGCCCGAGGCGGGATCGAGTGCCTCCAGACGCTGCCCTTCATCCACCATGGGCTGTACGAGACCGCCCTCGACGACCGGTGCCTTGCTCGGGCTCGACTCGGCGACGGAGCGCCGCCACAGCACCTTGCCGTCCGACGGATCCAGAGCGAAGACCGTGCCGGGCCGCGCGCAGAGCAACTGGCGTGTCCCGTACGAGCACTGCACCTCGCCCGTGCCCTTCGGTACCGGGTCGGCCGCCCAGCCGGCGAACGGGGGAGCCGAGGTCGGGGCGTCACCGCCGCTCTTCGCGACGGCGTCGCCGCTGTCGCCGAGCCACTGCACGGAGGCGAGGGCACCGGCCAGGACGAGCACGACCGCGGCGGCGGCGAGCAGGGCTCTTCGGAACGGACGTCTCCGGAGCCGAGACGTCGGCGTCCCGCGCTTCTGCCCCTGTTCCTTCTCCGGTTCCTTCCCTCGCGCCTTCCCCTGGTCCTTCTCGGGGTCTGTCTCCGGAGCTTTCTCCGGGTCCTGGTCCGGCAGGAGACCCGAGCGCTGCGCCGGTATGAACGCCTGCGTGTCGTACGAGGCCGCCACCGACCGCAGCTCCCGCATCAACTCGTCCGGAGTCGGCCGGTCCTCGGGCTCCTTGGACAGGCAGCGCACGATGAGCGGTGCGAGATTCGTCGGCACACCGGTCAGATCCGGCTCGTCGTGCACGACCTGGTAGGCGACGACATACGGACTGTCGGAGTCGAACGGCCCCCGCCCGGTCGCTGCGTGCACCATGACAGAGCCGAGCGCGAAGATGTCCGCGGCCGACCCGACCTCCCTCGGCCGCCGGAACTGCTCGGGCGCCATGAACGGCGGCGTTCCGATCAACTTCCCGGTCTCGGTGCGCAGTTCGCTGTCTTTCGGCCGAGAAATGCCGAAGTCGATGACCTTCGGACCGTCCTCGGCGAGCAGCACATTGCTGGGCTTGAGATCCCGGTGGACCACCCCGACCCGATGGATGTCCCGCAGCGCCTCGGCCAGCCCGGCCATCAGCCGCCGCAACTGGGCAGGTTCCAGCGGGCCGTTCCGCTTCACCTCGTCGGAGAGCGTCGGGCCGGGTATGAACAGCGTGGCCATCCAGGGCCGTTCGGCATCGGGATCGGCGTCGACGACGGACGCGGTGAACGCCCCGCTCACCTTCCGCGCCGCGGCCACCTCCTGCCGAAAACGCCCCCTGAACTCGGGATCCCTGGCGAACTCGGCATGGACGACCTTCACCGCGAGCTTCATCCCCGAGTGGCTGCGCGCGACATGCACGACACCCATCCCGCCGGACCCGAGGCATGACTCCAGCCGGTAGTGACCGGCGTACTCGGGAAGTTCCGCTTCCGCGCCCGCTCCGGTGTTGCCCTGTGGCGCCATGGAACCACCCCCGTGCTGATCGTCCGCGCGCGCGACGCACGGAGCCTAGTCGATGACTCGTACGGGACAGAGGCGGCTTGCTAGTCTCCGCGTGCGAGTTGCGTACATGTGTTTCATGGCGTGATTTAGGGGAATCAACGGGACCCCATGGCAGTCATGGGGACCAACGGGGGAGGAATCTCATGTCTGTTGACCGCGTGGAGGAGACCAGCGGCGTCCAGGCGACCGAGGCGGTGACGGCGGCTGCATCGGCGTCGGTTCGCTACTACTCGGTGGCACCCGGAGTCCGGCTCAACGTCCGCAGCGGCCCCGGCACCAGCTACAGCATCGTGCGGGTGCTGGCCGAGGGCTCCAAGGTGCCGATCTACTGCCAGACGCCGGGAACCTCGGTGACCGGCCCCTACGGCACCAGCAACATCTGGGACAACATCAGCAACAGCCAGTACGTCTCCGACGCCTATGTACTCACCGGCAGCGACGGCTACGTCGCCGACCGCTGCTCCTGAGTCTCCTGGCCGATCCCCGAAGGGAGCCCGCCCCTGTCCTGGACCCGCTCCGGAGCCATAATCGTCCCGTGAGCGACGAATCCGGCACCCAGGACATCCCCGCGGGCTCCCCCGAGGGCGGCCCCCGCCCCGAGCCGATCCGTTTCTTCGGCACGACCTGGGTGGAGCACGACAACGGCTACGCCCTCCGCCGCGCCGGCGCGGCCGCGGGCTCCCTCGCCGCCGCGGTCGCCGCCTGCCTGATCCTCCGCTTCGCCTACGAGGGCCTCCAGATCGCCGACACCGGCAGCTTCGTGACCGTCCTCGTGATCGCGATGTTCGCCATCTGCAGCACGCTGGCGTTCCGCAACACGTGGGACGGCTTCGGCAAGCGCCCCGACCCTGACCGCCAGGCATCCCTCCGCGGCCTCCTAGCCATCGGGTTCGTGGGCTCCCTCCTGGCCTACTTCCTCCGCTCCCTCACCGAGGCGCCGGGCGAGAAACTGCACCGTGAGGAGTACGAGGCGGCCCTCCGCCGGCACGAGAAGCGCGGCGCCCGCCGCACCGGCAACCCGTCGAAGAAGAAGCGCCCCCGCTGAGCAGGCAGCGACTGGAGCTGCACTGGCGTCGGGGTCCTTGAACTTGCCCGCCGGGGGAGTCGTACCGGCGTCGAGACTCCCGCCCCGGCGCGCGGGGAGCCGCACCGGCCTCGGAGATCCCGACCCTGCGGGCGAGCTCCACCCCAGCCGCCCTCCCCACGTCTCACCAAAAACTCACCCCCTCCCGACCCGCACCCCGGTCACCATGGCCTCATGACCGCCTCCTCCCACACCAGCCGAGCCCACTCCTTCAACGCCGCCGCGGCCCAGTACGCCGCCAACCGCCCCTCCTATCCGCCCGCCCTCTTCGACGCGATCGAGGAGCTCTCCGGCCGAGCCCTCGCCGGTTCCCGGGTCGCGGACGTCGGTGCCGGCACCGGGATAGCGACCGCGCTGCTGCACGCCCGGGGCGCCGAGGTCGTCGCGGTCGAACCCGGTGACGGCATGGCCGAGCAGTTCCGGCACCTCCACCCGGACCTGCCGATCGTCCGGGGCGACGGCAACGACCTCCCGCTCCTCACGGACTCCGTCGACTTCGTGACCTACGCCCAGTCCTGGCACTGGACCGACACCGCCCGAGCGGTCCCGGAAGCCGTGCGGGTACTGCGGCTGGGCGGAGCACTGGTGCTGTGGTGGAACACCTACGCCCTAGACGTCCCGTGGATCGCCGGCCAGGTCGGCCGGGTCGCCGAGCACTTCAGGGACTACGGCGCCAACCCGGCCGCCGAGGTGAACGGCGCCGCCTCCCGCTCCACCCTGGCCGACCCCAGCGGCCGACTGGACTTCGCCCACCGGGTGGTCCGCTGGAGCCGCCGCATACCCCTGGACACCCACCTCGCGAACATCGGCAGCCACTCGATCTTCCTGGTGGCCGGTGAGGAACACACGGGCGTCTTCCTCACCGAGGAGCGGCGCATCCTGCAGGAGGTCTTCCCGGACGGCACCGTCGAGGAGACCTACGACGTCGAACTACTGGTCGCCACCACCTGACCCCCCGCGCGGCGGCCCCCACCCTCCGGGTCCGCCGCGCACACCCGACCAACATCCCGGACCCAAGCTTCGGCAGGCCCGGAACGCGGCATGCCCCCACACCCGTACGTCGATTCCCGCCTCCCAGGACCGGCCCGGAACCACCACTCGAGCCTGAGCTGAACCAGCCCTGCGCCGACAGCACGCCCACGCCGCCCCACGCCCACGCCACCCACGCCCGCGCCACCCACGCCCGCGCTATCCCGTGCACCGCGCTTGACGGGCCCCAGTAGCGGGAGCATTATTCATCGCATGATGAATAAAGTGCCGGACCCACCCGGCCCCGGAGACACCGGCCCCACCGACAAGGCCGTCCACGCCCGCGACCTCACCGTCGTCCGAGGCCCCCGCACCGTCCTGCACGACCTCGCCTTCGACGTCCCTCGCGGCCAGATCACCGGCCTCCTCGGCCCCTCCGGCTGCGGCAAGTCCACCCTCATGCGCTCCATCGTCGGCACCCAGGCCAAGGTCACCGGCACCCTCGACGTCCTCGGCCGGCCCGCGGGCCACCCCACCCTCCGCACCCGCATCGGCTACGTCACCCAGGCCCCCTCCGTCTACGACGACCTCACCGTCCGCCAGAACCTCGACTACTTCGCCGCCATCCTCAACCCCGGCCGCGCCGCCGCCGACCGCCGCCGCTCCGACGTCACCCAAGCCATCACCGACGTCGACCTCACCACCCACGCCGACTCCCTCGCCGGCAACCTCTCCGGCGGCCAGCGCAGCCGCGTCTCCCTCGCCGTCGCCCTCCTCGGCACCCCCGAACTCCTCGTCCTCGACGAACCCACCGTCGGCCTCGACCCCGTCCTGCGCCGCGACCTCTGGGAGCTCTTCCACGACATCGCCGCCCGCCGCGGCGCCACCCTCCTCATCTCCTCCCACGTCATGGACGAGGCCGAGCGCTGCCACCGCCTCCTCCTCATGCGCCAGGGCGAGATCCTCGCCGACGACACCCCCGAGGCCCTCCGCACCCGCACCAACTCCGACACGGTCGAGGCCGCCTTCCTCCACCTGGTCGACCAGGCCGTCGAGGCAAGCCGCACCAAGGAGCCCACGCGATGACCACGACCACCACACCCACGTCCGGCCCCGCGCCCGCCCCCACCCGCGCCCTCAGCCTCCCCCGCACCACCGCCACCGCCGCCCGGGTCCTGCGCCAACTCCGCCACGACCCGCGCACCATCGCGATGCTGATCCTCATCCCCTGCGTGATGCTCCTTCTGCTGCGCTACGTCTTCGACGGCAGCCCCCGCACCTTCGACGGCATCGGCGCCTCCCTCCTCGGGATCTTCCCGCTGATCACGATGTTCCTGGTCACCTCCATCGCCACCCTGCGCGAACGTACCTCCGGCACCCTCGAACGCCTCCTCGCCATGCCCCTCGGCAAAGGCGACCTCATCGCCGGCTACGCCCTCGCCTTCGGCACCCTCGCGATCATCCAGTCCGCCCTCGCGACCGGCCTCGCCGTCTGGGCCCTCGGCCTCGACGTCATCGGCAGCCCCTGGCTCCTGCTGCTCGTCGCCCTGCTCGACGCGTTGCTCGGCACCGCCCTCGGCCTGTTCGTCTCGGCCTTCGCGGCCTCCGAGTTCCAGGCCGTCCAGTTCATGCCGGCCGTGATCTTCCCCCAGCTCCTCCTCTGCGGCCTGTTCACCCCGCGCGACAACATGCACCCCGTCCTGGAGGCCATCTCCGACGTCCTGCCCATGTCCTACGCCGTCGACGGCATGAACGAGGTCCTCAGGCACACCGACATGACGGCGACCTTCGTACGGGACGCGCTGATCGTGGCCGGCTGCGCCCTGCTGGTCCTGTGCCTGGGAGCAGCGACCCTGAGGCGCAGGACCGCCTAGGCCGACGGAGTGCCCGCCCGCAGGCCCCGGCCCACGTCCCGCCCACCGGACAGCCACCCTGTCCCTCTCGACCCGGTGCCAGACTGAACCGCATGAGCCAGAAAGTCGCAGTCCTCGGCACCGGCAAGATCGGCGAAGCCCTGCTCAGCGGAATGATCCGCGCCGGCTGGGCCCCGGCCGACCTCCTGGTCACCGCCCGCCGCCAGGAGCGGGCCGAAGAACTCCGCACCCGCTACGGAGTCACCCCGGTCACCAACCCGGAAGCCGCCAAGACCGCCGACACCCTGATCCTCACGGTCAAACCACAGGACATGGGCACCCTCCTCGACGAACTCGCCCCGCACGTCCCCGCCGACCGCCTGATCATCAGCGGCGCCGCCGGTATCCCCACCTCCTTCTTCGAGGAGCGCCTCGCCAACGGCACCCCGGTCGTCCGCGTCATGACCAACACCCCCGCCCTGGTCGACGAGGCCATGTCCGTCATCTCCGCCGGCACCCACGCCACCGCCGACCACCTCGCCCACACCGAGGAGATCTTCGGCGCCGTCGGCAAGACGCTCCGCGTCCCCGAGTCCCAGCAGGACGCCTGCACCGCCCTTTCCGGCTCCGGACCGGCGTACTTCTTCTACCTGGTCGAAGCCATGACGGACGCCGGCATCCTGCTCGGCCTGCCCCGCGACAAGGCCCACGACCTGATCGTCCAGTCCGCCATCGGCGCCGCGACGATGCTCCGCGACAGCGGCGAACACCCGGTGAAGCTCCGCGAGAACGTCACCTCCCCCGCGGGCACCACCATCAACGCCATCCGCGAACTCGAGAACCACGGCGTCCGAGCCGCCCTCATCGCCGCCCTCGAAGCCGCCCGCGACCGCAGCCGTCAGCTGGCCTCCGGCAACAACAGCTGACCGACCCCCTCACAGCCGCCCCTCCTGCACGGGGGCGGCACGCGGACACCGCCGACCGCCCGGCTACCGGGCCGCCACGCTCACCGAGATATCACTCGCCGCCGGCAGCAGCCCGATCGCGCGATAAGCGGAATCCACGGTCGGCCGCGCCATCGCCCGCGCCTTCTCCGCACCATCCCGCAGCACCCCCTCCACATAGCCAGGATCCGCGCACAACTCCTTGTGCCTCTCCTGCACGGGCCTCAAGACCTCCACCACGGCCTCGGCGGTGTCCTTCTTCAAGGCGCCGTACGACTCATATACACCGCTCAGCTCCGATGGGTTCCCACCCGTGCAGGACGCGAGGATCTCCAGCAGATTCGCCAGCCCCGGCCGTGCCTCCCGGTCGTACACCACGTCCCGTCCGCTGTCGGTCACGGCCCGCATGACCTTCCTCCGCACGACATCCGGCTCGTCGAGCAGATAGACGATGCCGGGCCCGGAGTCGTCGGACTTCCCCATCTTCGACAGCGGCTCCTGAAGGTTCATGACCCGCGCGCCCACCTTCGGCACGGTGGCCCGAGGCACCACGAACGTGTAGCCGTACCGCTGGTTGAACCGCACCGCCAGATCCCGCGTCAGCTCCACATGCTGAGCCTGGTCGTCCCCGACCGGCACCTCGTCGGCCCCGTACGCCAGGATGTCCGCCGCCATCAGCACGGGATACGTCAGCAGCGACAGCCGCACACTCCCACCCCGAGCCCGCTCCCGGGCTGCCTTCTCCTTGTACTGGATCATCCGCCGCATCTCGCCGTCCGTGGCCACGCACTCCAGCACGTACGACAGCCGCGCGTGCTCGTCGACATGGCTCTGGACGAACACGGTGCACAGCTCGGGATCCAGCCCCGCCGCGAGCAACAGCGTCGCCGCCTGCCTACTCAGCCGACGCACCCGCGCCGGATCATGGTCGACGGTGAGGGCGTGCAGGTCGACGATGCAGAACAGCGACTCCGCCTGGTGCTGATCGACCGTGGCCCACTGCCGCATGGCTCCCAGGTAGTTCCCCAGCGTCAGATGCCCCGTCGGCTTGACCCCGCTGAACACCCGCGTCATCTCTCCACCTCCTGGTCGAGACCGCCGTCCCCGGCCGGCCGACCCTCAGGAGCTCTGGAGGGAGAAACGAGAACGGCCGCCGAGGCGGCGGCCGTTGAGTGCATACGTGCTTACGGCCGCCGTCAGGCGGCCCACCACTGCTGGGTGCACGTACGCGTCGTCATGGCAGCCAGAGTACGCCTCCGGGCCCGGTTCCGTACCTGAGTTGACACTCCCCAGCCCGGTACGTAGTGTTCTCCGAGTTGTCCGACGTGAGCGCCGACTCCGGTCGGTCCCCGGACAGCCATTCCGCAAGTACCAGCCAACAAACGACGACAGTCGCTCTGTCTGCCGTCGCTGTATTGGCGTGCGTATTCGCGAAATGAGGAATCCGCGTTCGAAAGGGCGCAGGCCCCCGATTAGCTCGGGAGCCGGGAATCCGCTAAAGTCTCACTCGTCGGAACGGCCCAACAGCCGGGAAGACAAGCCCCGCTGACCGGGGATCAGGCCCGAAAGGATCTGATAGAGTCGGAATCGCCGGAAAGGGAAACGCGGAAGCGGGAACCTGGAAAGCACCGAGGAAATCGGAACCGGAAACGGTCTGATAGAGTCGGAAACGCAAGACCGAAGGGAAAAGCCCGGAGGAAAGCCCGAGAGGGTGAGTACAAAGGAAGCGTCCGTTCCTTGAGAACTCAACAGCGTGCCAAAAATCAACGCCAGATATGTTGATACCCCGTCTCTCTCACTTGTGGGAGGGCGAGGTTCCTTTGAAAAAACACAGCGAGGACGCTGTGAGCGATCGCCTTATTCCGGCGGTCGCTCCGCTCTCGTGATGTGTGCACCCGATTACGGGTAAACATTCACGGAGAGTTTGATCCTGGCTCAGGACGAACGCTGGCGGCGTGCTTAACACATGCAAGTCGAACGATGAACCACTTCGGTGGGGATTAGTGGCGAACGGGTGAGTAACACGTGGGCAATCTGCCCTTCACTCTGGGACAAGCCCTGGAAACGGGGTCTAATACCGGATACCACTGCCCAAGGCATCTTGGGTGGTTGAAAGCTCCGGCGGTGAAGGATGAGCCCGCGGCCTATCAGCTTGTTGGTGAGGTAACGGCTCACCAAGGCGACGACGGGTAGCCGGCCTGAGAGGGCGACCGGCCACACTGGGACTGAGACACGGCCCAGACTCCTACGGGAGGCAGCAGTGGGGAATATTGCACAATGGGCGCAAGCCTGATGCAGCGACGCCGCGTGAGGGATGACGGCCTTCGGGTTGTAAACCTCTTTCAGCAGGGAAGAAGCGCAAGTGACGGTACCTGCAGAAGAAGCGCCGGCTAACTACGTGCCAGCAGCCGCGGTAATACGTAGGGCGCAAGCGTTGTCCGGAATTATTGGGCGTAAAGAGCTCGTAGGCGGCTTGTCACGTCGGGTGTGAAAGCCCGGGGCTTAACCCCGGGTCTGCATTCGATACGGGCAGGCTAGAGTGTGGTAGGGGAGATCGGAATTCCTGGTGTAGCGGTGAAATGCGCAGATATCAGGAGGAACACCGGTGGCGAAGGCGGATCTCTGGGCCATTACTGACGCTGAGGAGCGAAAGCGTGGGGAGCGAACAGGATTAGATACCCTGGTAGTCCACGCCGTAAACGGTGGGAACTAGGTGTTGGCGACATTCCACGTCGTCGGTGCCGCAGCTAACGCATTAAGTTCCCCGCCTGGGGAGTACGGCCGCAAGGCTAAAACTCAAAGGAATTGACGGGGGCCCGCACAAGCAGCGGAGCATGTGGCTTAATTCGACGCAACGCGAAGAACCTTACCAAGGCTTGACATACACCGGAAACGGCCAGAGATGGTCGCCCCCTTGTGGTCGGTGTACAGGTGGTGCATGGCTGTCGTCAGCTCGTGTCGTGAGATGTTGGGTTAAGTCCCGCAACGAGCGCAACCCTTGTCCTGTGTTGCCAGCGTGCCCTTCGGGGTGACGGGGACTCACAGGAGACCGCCGGGGTCAACTCGGAGGAAGGTGGGGACGACGTCAAGTCATCATGCCCCTTATGTCTTGGGCTGCACACGTGCTACAATGGCAGGTACAATGAGCTGCGATACCGCGAGGTGGAGCGAATCTCAAAAAGCCTGTCTCAGTTCGGATTGGGGTCTGCAACTCGACCCCATGAAGTCGGAGTTGCTAGTAATCGCAGATCAGCATTGCTGCGGTGAATACGTTCCCGGGCCTTGTACACACCGCCCGTCACGTCACGAAAGTCGGTAACACCCGAAGCCGGTGGCCCAACCCCTTGTGGGAGGGAGCTGTCGAAGGTGGGACTGGCGATTGGGACGAAGTCGTAACAAGGTAGCCGTACCGGAAGGTGCGGCTGGATCACCTCCTTTCTAAGGAGCACTTCTTACCGGGTTCGCTCGGTCAGAGGCCAGTACATCAGCGAATGTCTGATGCTGGTTGCTCATGGGTGGAACGTTGATTATTCGGCACTTTCAGTCATCTCGGGCTGCCAGTACTGCTCTTCGGAGCGTGGAACGCTGATCACGAGTGGCGAGGGTGTCGGGCACGTTGTTGGGTGTCTGAGGGCACGGCCGTTTGGTCTGTCTTCGGATGCCGGCCCCAGTGAACTCGCCTTGTAGGGCGGGGTGATGGGTGGCTGGTCGTTGTTTGAGAACTGCACAGTGGACGCGAGCATCTGTGGCCAAGTTTTTAAGGGCGCACGGTGGATGCCTTGGCACCAGGAACCGATGAAGGACGTGGGAGGCCACGATAGTCCCCGGGGAGTCGTCAACCAGGCTTTGATCCGGGGGTTTCCGAATGGGGAAACCCGGCAGTCGTCATGGGCTGTCACCCTTGCCTGAACACATAGGGCAAGTGGAGGGAACGCGGGGAAGTGAAACATCTCAGTACCCGCAGGAAGAGAAAACAACCGTGATTCCGGGAGTAGTGGCGAGCGAAACCGGATGAGGCCAAACCGTATGCGTGTGAGACCCGGCAGGGGTTGCGCATGCGGGGTTGTGGGATCTCTCTTCCACGGTCTGCCGGCCGTGGGACGAGTCAGAAACCGTTGATGTAGGCGAAGGACATGCGAAAGGTCCGGCGTAGAGGGTAAGACCCCCGTAGTCGAAACGTCAGCGGCTCGTTTGAGAGACACCCAAGTAGCACGGGGCCCGAGAAATCCCGTGTGAATCTGGCGGGACCACCCGCTAAGCCTAAATATTCCCTGGTGACCGATAGCGGATAGTACCGTGAGGGAATGGTGAAAAGTACCGCGGGAGCGGAGTGAAATAGTACCTGAAACCGTGTGCCTACAAGCCGTGGGAGCGTCGGACATCAAGCTTGCTTGGTGTCTCGTGACTGCGTGCCTTTTGAAGAATGAGCCTGCGAGTTTGCGGTGTGTTGCGAGGTTAACCCGGGTGGGGTAGCCGTAGCGAAAGCGAGTCCGAATAGGGCGTTTCAGTAGCACGCTCAAGACCCGAAGCGGAGTGATCTAGCCATGGGCAGGTTGAAGCGGAGGTAAGACTTCGTGGAGGACCGAACCCACCAGGGTTGAAAACCTGGGGGATGACCTGTGGTTAGGGGTGAAAGGCCAATCAAACTCCGTGATAGCTGGTTCTCCCCGAAATGCATTTAGGTGCAGCGTCGTGTGTTTCTTGCCGGAGGTAGAGCACTGGATAGGCGATGGGCCCTACCGGGTTACTGACCTTAGCCAAACTCCGAATGCCGGTAAGTGAGAGCGCGGCAGTGAGACTGTGGGGGATAAGCTCCATGGTCGAGAGGGAAACAGCCCAGAGCATCGACTAAGGCCCCTAAGCGTACGCTAAGTGGGAAAGGATGTGGAGTCGCAGAGACAACCAGGAGGTTGGCTTAGAAGCAGCCACCCTTGAAAGAGTGCGTAATAGCTCACTGGTCTAGTGATTCCGCGCCGACAATGTAGCGGGGCTCAAGCGTACCGCCGAAGTCGTGTCATTGCAGCAATACTCCCAACGGAGGCTGTGATGGGTAGGGGAGCGTCGTGTGCCGGGTGAAGCTGCGCCGGAAGGCAGTGGTGGACGGTTCACGAGTGAGAATGCAGGCATGAGTAGCGATACACACGTGGGAAACGTGTGCGCCGATTGACTAAGGGTTCCTGGGTCAAGCTGATCTGCCCAGGGTAAGTCGGGACCTAAGGCGAGGCCGACAGGCGTAGTCGATGGATAACCGGTTGATATTCCGGTACCCGCTGTGAAGCGTCAAACATCGAACCAGGCGATGCTAAGTCCGTGAAGCCGCCCCGGAGCCTTCGGGCAAAGGGGAGTGGTGGAGCCGACGAACCAGACTTGCAGTAGGTGAGTGATGGGGTGACGCAGGAAGGTAGTCCATCCCGGGCGGTGGTTGTCCCGGGGTAAGGGTGTAGGCCGTGCGATAGGCAAATCCGTCGCACATGAGGCTGAGACCTGATGCCGAGCCGATTGTGGTGAAGTGGATGATCCTATGCTGTCGAGAAAAGCCTCTAGCGAGTTTCATGGCGGCCCGTACCCTAAACCGACTCAGGTGGTCAGGTAGAGAATACCGAGGCGTTCGGGTGAACTATGGTTAAGGAACTCGGCAAAATGCCCCCGTAACTTCGGGAGAAGGGGGGCCACACCTGGTGATCCAATTTACTTGGTGAGCTGGGGGTGGCCGCAGAGACCAGCGAGAAGCGACTGTTTACTAAAAACACAGGTCCGTGCGAAGCCGTAAGGCGATGTATACGGACTGACGCCTGCCCGGTGCTGGAACGTTAAGGGGACCGGTTAGTCACATTTCGGTGTGGCGAAGCTGAGAACTTAAGCGCCAGTAAACGGCGGTGGTAACTATAACCATCCTAAGGTAGCGAAATTCCTTGTCGGGTAAGTTCCGACCTGCACGAATGGCGTAACGACTTCTCGACTGTCTCAACCATAGGCCCGGTGAAATTGCACTACGAGTAAAGATGCTCGTTTCGCGCAGCAGGACGGAAAGACCCCGGGACCTTTACTACAGTTTGATATTGGTGTTCGGTTCGGCTTGTGTAGGATAGCTGGGAGACTTTGAAGCGGCCACGCCAGTGGTTGTGGAGTCGTCGTTGAAATACCAGTCTGGTCGTGCTGGATGTCTAACCTGGGTCCGTGATCCGGATCAGGGACAGTGTCTGATGGGTAGTTTAACTGGGGCGGTTGCCTCCTAAAGGGTAACGGAGGCGCCCAAAGGTTCCCTCAGCCTGGTTGGTAATCAGGTGTTGAGTGTAAGTGCACAAGGGAGCTTGACTGTGAGACCGACGGGTCGAGCAGGGACGAAAGTCGGGACTAGTGATCCGGCGGTGGCTTGTGGAAGCGCCGTCGCTCAACGGATAAAAGGTACCCCGGGGATAACAGGCTGATCTTCCCCAAGAGTCCATATCGACGGGATGGTTTGGCACCTCGATGTCGGCTCGTCGCATCCTGGGGCTGGAGTCGGTCCCAAGGGTTGGGCTGTTCGCCCATTAAAGCGGTACGCGAGCTGGGTTTAGAACGTCGTGAGACAGTTCGGTCCCTATCCGCTGTGCGCGTAGGAATATTGAGAAGGGCTGTCCCTAGTACGAGAGGACCGGGACGGACGAACCTCTGGTGTGCCAGTTGTTCTGCCAAGGGCATGGCTGGTTGGCTACGTTCGGGAGGGATAACCGCTGAAAGCATCTAAGCGGGAAGCCTGCTTCGAGATGAGTATTCCCACCCCCTTTGAGGGGTTAAGGCTCCCAGTAGACGACTGGGTTGATAGGCCGGATCTGGAAGGCGGGTAACCGCTGGAGGTGACCGGTACTAATAGGCCGAGGGCTTGTCCATATTTGCTCGCGTCCACTGTGTTAGTTCTGAGGCAACGACCGTGTGTTTTCCGGTCTGAGTTTCATAGTGTTTCGGTGGTCATAGCGTGAGGGAAACGCCCGGTTACATTCCGAACCCGGAAGCTAAGCCTTACAGCGCCGATGGTACTGCAGGGGGGACCCTGTGGGAGAGTAGGACACCGCCGAACAAACTTTGCGAAAACCCCCGTTCCTTTTGGAACGGGGGTTTTCTGCGTTCGGGGTCGTTTAGGGTCGAAGACATGCGCTATGACCTCGTCATCTTCGACAACGACGGTGTCCTCGTCGACAGCGAGCCGATCTCCAATCGGCATCTCGCCGCCTATCTGACGGAGCTCGGGCATCCGACCTCCTACGAGGACTCCATCCGGGACTACATGGGCTCCGCCATGCACCGAATCCATGAGCTCGTCCTGGAGCGGAGTGGGCAGCGGCTGCCGGAGGACTTCGACGACGTCTTCCATGCGCGGGTCTTCGCCGCGTTCGAGCGGGAGTTGAAGGCCGTGGCCGGCGTCACCGGCGTACTGGAGAAGCTGGCCGCGGACGGGGTGCCGTACTGTGTCGCGTCCTCCGGGAGTCATGGGCGGATCCGGGTGGGGCATCGGGCGGCCGGCCTTGACCGGTGGTTCGAGGACGCGCGGATCTTCAGCTCGGAGGACGTGGGGCGGGGCAAGCCGGCGCCGGATCTGTTTCTGTACGCCGCCGAGCGGATGGGGGTCGAGCCCGGGCGGTGTGTGGTGGTCGAGGACAGTCCGCTGGGCGTCCAGGCGGCCAATGCGGCCCGGATGGACGTGTACGGGTTCACCGCGATGACGCCCGCCGCGAAGCTCGCCGGGGCCACTCAACTGTTCTCCGACATGGGGGAGTTGCTCGACCTGCTCGTCTGACATTTGTCATGCCGAGCTCCGGACGATCGTTTCTACTGGCGCCCCCTTCCCGGACGAGAAGCTGAGGGCATGACGACGAAGACGAACTCGAAGCGCGCGAACCTGGCTCCCCTCATCGTGGACGTGGCTGTGCCGATCGGGGCGTACTACCTCCTCAAGGACGGGCTCGGTATGAGCACGCTGATGGCGCTGGGCCTCAGCAGTGTCGTGCCCGCGGTGCGGACCGTCTGGAGCGTGGTGAGGGAGCGGACGGTCAACGGTCTCGCGGCACTCATCCTCGTCGTCAACGTGGTGGGGCTGCTGCTGAGCTTCGTCGCCGGGGATCCGCGGCTGATGCTCGCCAAGGACAGCGGGGTCAGCAGTGTCGTCGGGATCGGTGTCCTGGTCTCCGTGGCGATGGGGAAGCCGCTGATGACCGCCGGCATGAAGCCCTGGCTGGTGAAGGGGATCGCCGAGCGGGAGGCCGCCTGGGCACGGCTCATGGAGAAGTCGGCGGACTTCCGGCGGGCCGAGCGGCGGTTCTCCGTGGTGTGGGGAGTCGTACTGCTGGCGGAGTGCGTGGGGCGGGTCGTGGGGGCGTACACGCTGCCGGTGGACACGATGGTGTGGCTCGGGTCCGTCGTCATGGTCGTGTCGATGGTGGTGGCCTTCCTGGTCAGCGGCGCGCTGGGCGCCGGGCCGATGGCACGGATGCTGATCGCCGAGACCAAGTCCTGCGCCCCCTCGAAGCCCGAGGTCGCCCTCGCCCGGTAAAGCTGAGGGAAATTCACCTTTGGCTGGATCTACCCACGAGTACGTTGGGGCCCTACGCTCGCCGCCATGACAGATGTGCTGCGGCGCGGTAGGGCCTCTTTGGCGTTCAGCTTCTTCGCGCAAGGTGTCGCCTTCGCCCTGCTGGTGACGCGGATCCCCGCCATCCAGGACCGGTACGGGGTCTCCGACGCCCTGCTGCCCGCCTTCCTGGCCGCCGTGCCGATCCTCGCCGGGGTCGGGAGTGTCTCGACCGAGCAGCTGGTGAAGCGGATCCGGCCGAGCCGGCTGCTGCGGTTCGCCCAGCCCGTCGTGCTCCTGGCGCTGATCGGGGTCGGGGCCGGGGACTCGATGGCCGAGCTGGGGGTCTCGCTCGCCGCGTTCGGGCTCGCCGTCGGCATGCTCGACGCGTCCATGAACATGCTCGGGGTGAGCCTCCAGCGGGCGTACGGGCGCAGCATCATGTTGAGTTTCCACGCGGTGTTCAGCCTCGGCGGGATCGTGGGCGCCTCGCTGGCCTGGGTCGGGGCGCACTGGCATCTCGCGCTCTTCGTGTCCTATCTGCCGGTCGTGGTGGTGCTGTTGCCGCTGTGCCTGCTGGGGAGCCGCTGGTACGTCGACGGCGAGGGGGCGGCCGTAGCGGAGGAGGCCGGGAAGGCGGAGGGCGGGGACGGGATCGTCTTCAAGCTGCTGCTGCCGCTGTGTCTGGTGATGACCTTCGCCTATATCGGGGACTCCACGGTCTCCAACTGGAGTGCGAAGTACCTGCAGGACGTGCTCGGGAGCAGTGAGCAGCTGGCGACCGTGCCGTACAACGTCTACATGGTGACGACCCTGGTCGGGCGGGCCATCGGGGACTTCGGGGTACGGCGGTTCGGTGCGGTGGCGGTCGTACGGCTGGGGGCGCTGGTGGCGGCCGGGGGGTTCGCGGTGGTGGCCGTGGCGCCTGGGGCCTGGGTGGGGATGCTCGGGTTCACGCTGCTCGGGGTGGGGTTGTGCGTGCTGGTGCCGCAGACCTTCGCCGCGGCCGGGCGGCTGTTCCCGGGGGCGTCGGACGCGGCGGTGGCGCGGCTCAATGTCTTCAACTACGTGGGGTTCCTGGTCGGTTCGGCGTTGGTGGGGGCCTTGGGGGACGCGTGGAGCTATCGCGGGGCCATGCTGGTGCCGATGGTGTTGGTGCTGGTGACGCTGGTGTACGCCAAGTCGTTCGGGGCTCAACCGGACCGATACGGTGGCGGGCATGAGCGGCCGCGCACAGCTGATGTGGGACGAGGCAGTAACGGGCTATGACTTCGGCCCGGACCATCCGATGGATCCGGTCCGGCTCGATCTGACCCGGCGACTGGTGGACGCCTTCGGGCTGGACCGGGACGTGGAGGTCGTGGCCGCGAAGGCGGCCGGCGAGTCGACGTTGCGGCTCGTGCACCGGGAGGACTACGTCGAGGCCGTGAAGGCGGCCTCCGTGGATCCGGACGCGGCGGACCAGTCGTACGGGCTGGGGACGATGGACGACCCGGCGTTCGAGCGGATGCACGAGGTGTCCGCGCTGATCGCGGGGCAGTCGGTGGGGGCCGCGGAGGCGGTGTGGCGGGGGGACGCGCTGCACGCGGTGAACTTCGCGGGCGGGCTGCATCATGCGATGCCGGGTGGGGCGTCGGGGTTCTGCATCTACAACGATGCCTCGCTGGCGATCGCGCGGCTGCTGGAGCTGGGGGCCCAGCGGGTCGCCTATGTGGATGTGGACGTGCATCACGGGGACGGGGTGCAGGCGGCGTTCTGGGAGGATCCCCGGGTTCTGACGATCTCCTTGCACGAGCATCCCCGGACGTTGTTCCCGCAGACCGGTTGGCCGGAGGAGACCGGGGCGGACTCGGCCGAGGGCAGCGCGGTGAATGTGGCGTTGCCGGCGGGGACGGGGGATGCCGGGTGGTTGCGGGCGTTTCATGCCGTGGTGCCGGAGCTGATCGCTGATTTCCAGCCGGATGTGCTGGTGACTCAGCATGGCGCCGATACGCATTTCGAGGATCCGCTGGCTCATCTCGCGGTGTCGTTGGACGCGCAGCGGGCGGTGCAGGTCGCCTGTCATGAGCTGGCGCACTCGTATGCCGGGGGGCGGTGGATCGCGCTGGGGGGTGGGGGGTACGCCGTGGTGGACGTCGTGCCTCGGTCGTGGACGCATCTGGTGGCCATCGCGGCGGGGCGGGCGATTGAGCCCGAGGCGATGATTCCTGAGGGGTGGCGGCAGGAGGTGTTCGCTCGGACTCGGCAGTTGGCGCCGGCGCGGATGACTGATGGGCGGTGGCCGGTGTCGTACGCGGAGTGGGATGCGGGGTACGACCCTGCGGATCGGCTGGATCAGGCGGTGCTGGCGACCAGGCGGTCGGTGTTTCCGTTGCGGGGGTTGTTGGCGTAGCGCACTGCGGGGTGCCGGGTTCGGTTGTGGGGCGGGTGCGGGTCGGTGGGGGCTGGTCGCGCAGTTCCCCGCGCCCCTAAAAACAGGTGGGTGCGGTCCCGTTACTCCGACTGTGCGGTGATTCTCCGTTCCCACCCCATTCCCCGTCCCCGTCCGCCACCATCACTCCCGTGTTGAGCACCAGCGCCCTCCGCGCTCACCTGCTGGCCGCTCGGCTCGCCGGGACCGTGGCCACCTCTCGGGAGGAGAGTCTGCGGAGTTATCGGTTGTTCGCGGCTCGGGATCCTCGGGTGTTGATCGGGATTGATCCCGAGTGGGCGTGGAGTGAGCGGGATTTGATCGGGCTCATGGCGGACAAGTGCGGGGTTTCCGGTGATCCGAGGTGTACAACTGGCCTAGATGTGATCGATCCTGAACGAACCCTCGCCGCGCTGGACGCCTTCGCGGAGCGGCTCGCGGCAGTTGCCCAGCGCAGCGGCCCTGTGCTGATCGGGACCGGCCATCCGCACCGACTGCTCGGGTTCTACGCCGCTCTCGCGGACGCCCTCTCGGCGGCGGGATGTACCGTCCTCAGCCCTGCGCATGGTCGCCGTGTCGACATAACGACCCGGTTCGGTCTACGTACGTACAACCTTGACTACGTACGAGGAGTCGCGCTCGTGCGGGCGCCGGACGCGAAGAGCTCCGGTGGTGAGCCGGGCGCACACACGCATTCGCCGCTCCCGGTTCGTACCGCCCTCGCGGCCGCGGCGGAGAGCGGCGGGCCGCTTCCCGAGCTGGTGATCGGGGATCACGGATGGGTCTGCGGAGCAGGTCAGCTGGGGTTTGAGGCCATTGGGCTGGCGGATACGGATGACCCCGCGCTCTTCGTGGGGGAGGCCGAGGGGGCCGTGTCCGTCGTCGTTCCACTTGATGACGCCGTGCGGTCTGATTACTACCGGCCGCTGACCCGCTACGTACTCAATCGAGCGTGTCTGTCACAGTAGGCCGCCGATGGGTGCACCTCTTCCCCACTTGCATCACCCGCCCCTACATTGGGGAGTGAGCACGCAGCGACGAAGAGTCACCGGAAGGGGAAGCCGGTGGCCGTCGAGTGCGGAAGGTTCAGGTGTGTCATGGCTGCTGAGCAGAGGCCTCTGAGCGAGGTTCAGTTCCTTACCGTGGCGGAGGTCGCCTCGGTGATGCGAGTGTCGAAGATGACCGTGTACCGCTTGGTGCACAGCGGTCATCTGCCCGCGATCAGGGTGGGGCGGTCCTTCCGCGTCCCCGAGAACGCGGTTCACGAGTACCTCCGCGAGAGTTACGTGGGGGTGGAGACGGCCTGACGGCGCGGTTCCGGGGAGGTCCATGGGGGCCTCAGGGCACTCGCGGACCCCCTGCCCGATCTCCCCGGTTCACCTCGATTACGACCTCAGCGCTCGGGCGGGTAGGCTAGCCCCTCGTAGGTCGTGTGGGCCCATGATGCCCAGCACCGAGTGATGAGAAGTGAGCGAGGGTAGTCGTGGGCTCTGTTATCAAGAAGCGGCGCAAGCGGATGGCTAAGAAGAAGCACCGCAAGCTGCTCAAGCGCACGCGCGTTCAGCGTCGCAACAAGAAGTAAGGCGACGCCGCGCAAGCAGCGTGTCTGTGGCCCCCCACCCAATGCCGGTGGGGGGCCACATGCGTGTCGGGAGTGTGGCGGTGGGCTGGATGTCGTCACCTCGCGCAGCGGGCGGTCATCACAGCGCAACATCGACCCGCTAAGTTGGCCGCACACGGGGAACGCGGCACAGGACCGGTGCCGTATCAGGGCGGCACCAGGGCCGGACCACGGCTGGAAGGAAGGCGCTGATCTTGGGAAAGGTCGTGCTCGTGACCGGGGTGGCCAGACAGCTGGGCGGCCGCTTCGTACGACGCATCCAGCGTGACCCGCAGGTCGACCGGGTGATCGCCGTGGACGCGGTCGCGCCCGAACACCATCTGGGCGGTGCCGACTTCATCCAGGCCGACATCAGGCAGCCCGGTATCGCCCGGGTGCTGGCCGAGACGGCCGCCGACACCGTCGTACACCTGGATGTGACGGCGATGGCGCTGGGCAGCGGGAGCCGGACCACGGTCAAGGAGACCAACGTCATCGGCACCATGCAGCTGCTCGGGGCGTGTCAGAAGTCGCCGAACGTGCAGCGGCTCGTGGTGAAGTCCAGTACGAACGTGTACGGCTCGGCGCCCCGGGATCCGGCCGTGTTCACGGAGACCACCCCGCCCAAGTCCCTGCCGTCCGGGGGCTTCGCCAAGGACGCGGTCGAGGTCGAGGGGTATGTGCGGGGGTTCGCGCGGCGGCGCCCGGACGTGGCCGTGTGCGTGCTCAGGTTCGCCAACATCCTGGGGCCGACGGCGGACACCCCGCTCGCCTCGTACTTCGCGCTGCCGGTGCTGCCGACCGTGCTCGGGTACGACCCCCGGCTTCAGTTCGTGCACGAGGACGACGTGATCGAGGTGCTCAGGATCGCCTCGCACGAGCCGGAGCGGGGCACGCTCAACAGCGGCACCTTCAACATCGCGGGCGACGGCGTGCTGTTGCTGTCGCAGTGTTCCCGGCGGCTCGGGCGGCCCACGGTGCCGCTGCTGCTGCCGGCCGTCACCTGGGCCGGGTCGCTGGTGCGTACGCTGGGGGTGACGGACTTCTCGCCCGAGCAGATCCGGCTGCTGACCCACGGCCGGGTCGTGTCGACGGTCCAGATGCGTGAGACGCTCGGATTCCGGCCGAAGTACACGACGGCGGAGACCTTCGCGGACTTCGCGCGCAGCCAGGGCCCCGGACTGCTGCCGCCGGAGGCCGTCGCGGGAGCCGTCGACCGGATCGCCGCGCTGCCCCTCGCGGGTGGCAGCCACCCACCGACGCAGAGCGCCAACTGAGGAGCGCATCAACGATGGCGGACGCCAAGGTCATTCCGTTCGACGACGACCGGTCCCGCGCGGGCGCCGTACAGCGGCCGCAGCGGCGCCGGAGCGCGGGGAGCCGGCGCAAGGGGCCCGAGCCCGCGCTGGTCCGTGAGGTCCAGCCCCTGCCCAGCAGGGCTTCCGCGCAGGATGATGTTCCTGTGACGCGTGAGGAAGAGCCGCCGCAGCAGGCGCACGACGAGGGCGGTCTGGAACGGCGGATCGCGGGGGGTCTCAACTTCCTGCGCCGGCGCCTCACCGGGGACTACGAGGTCGACGACTTCGGGTACGACGAGGAACTCACCGACCAGGTCCTGATGTCCCTGCTGCGGCCGGTGTACGAGAAGTACTTCCGGGTCGAGGTGAAGGGTGTCGAGAACATCCCGTCGGAGGGCGGGGCGCTGATCGTCGCCAACCACTCGGGCACGCTGCCGCTGGACGGGCTGATGATGCAGGTCGCCGTCCACGACCACCACCCGGCCGGCCGGCATCTACGGCTGCTCGCGGCGGACCTGGTGTTCATGCTGCCGGTGGTCAACGAACTCGCCCGCAAGCTCGGTCACACCCTGGCCTGCGCGGAGGACGCGGAACGCCTGCTCGGGCAGGGCGAGGTGGTCGGGGTGATGCCGGAGGGCTTCAAGGGCATCGGCAAGCCCTTCAGCGAGCGCTACAAGCTCCAGCGCTTCGGCCGGGGCGGTTTCGTCTCCACGGCCCTGCGCCAGCGCACCCCGATCATCCCGTGCTCGATCGTGGGCGCGGAGGAGATCTACCCGATGATCGGCAACGCGAAGACGTTGGCCCGCGTGCTGGGCTTCCCGTACTTCCCGCTGACCCCGACCTTCCCGTGGCTGGGCCCCCTGGGCGCGATCCCGCTGCCGACGAAGTGGACGATCCAGTTCGGCGAGCCGATCCCCACGGACGGCTATCCCCCGGAGGCGGCCGAGGACCCGATGCTGATGTTCAACCTCACGGACCAAGTGAGGGAACAGATCCAGCACACGCTCTACAAGCTGCTGGTGCAGCGCAGGTCGGTGTTCTTCTGAGGTTTTGTGCCGTACGACGATGGGGGCGCCCTTTGTGGAAAGGGCGCCCCCATCGTCATACGGGAAGAGCTAGTTCGCGTCCTCGCCGTTGAGGCCCAGGCCCGGCAGGAGGCCCGGGAGGAGCGGCGGGAGGGTGACGTCCGGGTCGGCCGAGGGGGACGGGGAGGTCGGGGTGGTGGTGTCGGTGGACTTCGGGGGGTCCAGGAGGCCGCCGGTGTTGCCGCCCAGGAGGCCGTCGTCGTGGCTGCCGGAGGGGGCCGCCTTGCTGGGGTTGCCGCCGCCGTTGTGCTCGGCGGAGCCGCCGGTGCCCGGGGGTGTGGAGCGGTCGGAGCCGGTCGAGGTGTCCGAGGATCCCGAGCCGGAGCCCTGGCGCTGACCGCCGCCCTTGCCGCCACCCTGGGCCGGGGCCTCGGGGAGCAGGGACTCGAGCGGGGCGACTTCTTGGTCTATGGCGTCGAAGACCGACGAGACCTGGTCGCTGACATCGCCGAGCTGCACGGGGAGCCGCTCGCGGAGCGCGCCCCAGGCCTCGCGGTGCGAGCGCGAGAAGCCGGCGAGGGCCTGGATGGGGCCCAGGGAGTTCGGGTCGCGCTCGTACGCCTCGTGCAGCAGCCGGTGGCCCTCGGAGGCGTCGTGCTGCATCCCGGACAGGGCGCGGCGGATCTCGCCCACGGACTCGTGGTCGAGGTGGCCGCCCCGGCCGCGCTCCATCAGCCGGCGGGCCTCGCTCAGCCGGGTGGAGGCCTGGTCGAGGTAGGCGACACCGCGCTCGTCGTCCCCGTCGGACAGGTAGTTGAGCTTGAAGTCCTCGATGCCGCGCTTGAGGCCGTACAGCGAGTCCCCGGGCAGCGCGTCCGAGCTGGCCGCGGCGACTCCGCCGAAGGCGCCGGCGGCCACTCCGACGCTCAGGCCGCCCGCGGCCAGGCCCTTGGTGAGCCGGGAACGCGGTCGCAGTTTGCCCAGCCCACTCGCCCGGTGCGCGCCCTTGGCCCGGTGGGAGCGCTGCTCGGGGACCGCGGGCTCGGGCCCGGCGCCCTCCAGCAGCATGGCCTCCATCGCGGCCACCAGCTGGGCCCGCTGCACGACCTTGACCTCGGGGTCCAGCTCGGGCCTGGGCAGCTCGCCGAGACACTCCGCGAGGGTCAGCAGGCGGTCCTGCCCGGTGTGTTCCGCGCCGGCCGGCGGGTGTCCTTCGGACTGCTCGGCCGCCGGGTCCCGGTCGGACTGCTCCTCCAGGGCCTGGGCGAAGGCGTTCGCCCGCCGGTGCGCCGATACGTTCGCGATCACTGGCGGCACCTCCTCTCGTCATGACGGTCGACTCCCCAGGGGGTCCTGAGGGTTGCACACCCTGACCACAAGCACTCGATCGGGTGATCGAAGTCGGCCAGGGAGTGACCACAGGGAGCCTGCATCCCGCACAACGAGCGGCGCGGCACTTGGGTTACGGACTGCGGATGATCGGATCGGGGAGTCAACGGACTTTCACCGAGAGCGAGTTGGCGATTACCGGGGGTGTGCTCGGGCGACCGCTCTCAGCGGGCGTCGTCCGGGAGCAGTCGGGCCAGGGTGCGCACGGCCCGGTACTGCAGGGTTTTGATGGCGCCCTCGTTCTTTCCCATGACCCGGGCGGTCTCGGCGACCGAGAGGCCCTGGAGGAAGCGGAGGGTCACGCACTCCTGCTGCTGCGGGTTGAGCCGGCGGACGGCGTCGAGCAGCGCGGCGTTGGAGAGGGACTCCAGGACGGAGTCCTCGGGTGAGCGCTCCACCTCGTTGGCGTCGAGCATCTCGCCGGTGGTGACCTCCAGGCGGAAGCGGCTCGACTTGAAGTGGTCGGCGACGAGGTTGCGCGCGATGGTGACGAGCCAGGCGCCGAAGTCGCGGCCCTGCCAGGTGAAGGTGCCGATCCTGCGCAGCGCGCGCAGGAACGTCTCGCTCGTCAGGTCCTCGGCGGTGGCCTTGCCTCCCACCCGGTAGTAGATGTACCGGTACACCGTGTCGCTGTACTGGTCGTACAGGCGGCCGAAGGCGTCGGCCTCGCCGGCCTGGGCGCGTTCGACCAGGTCCATCATGCGGGCGCTGTCGCTGTCCGCGGCCGGACGGCGGGCGGTGGCGGCACCGGTCGAACGCCCTCGTCTGCCGACGGCCGCGGAACCTTCGGCCAGTGCGTAGCACGGGCCGATCGGTGCCGTGGCTACGGCGAGGGCGGGGACGGCGTACGCGGTGGGGACGAAGCCGCGCAACAGGTCCTGGACCGTTGCGCGCAGCGTAGCCAGGCCCGAGGCGTCAACCCCGACGTGTGGGTACACGGGACTCCCAGAGGCAGAGCTTCCATCACGTGCAGTGCGGGACCGTTCACCCGTCGTAGCGACGGAAGGGGTACCGGATTGCGTCTGAGGAGAATAACGCTTAGTGCAGGCCCTGCTACACCCAGTTGCTCTATTCATCGATTACGTCGCTTCTGTAACCGATTGGTGCCCCATCAAGTACCGCAGAGTGACCGGTTGTTGATCGGAAACGGTCGCGTTCTGTCATGGAACGGGGCGTGTTGTGGCCGTGTGCAGCCAATGTCGCTGGACACGGCGTTACGCGGGCAAAACCCGTGGATTGGTGTGTTTGCCTGGTTACCGGCGGCGCTTGTGCAGCGCGATCGCCGCCGCCGTGCCGCCCGCCACCGCGCCCACTCCGGCCGCCGCCGGGATGCCGACCTTCGCGGCCTTCCTGCCGGTGCGGTAGTCGCGCAGGCGCCAGTCGAGTTGACGGGCGTGCTTGCGCAACTTGCTGTCCGGGTTGATCGCGTAGGGGTGGCCGACCAGGGAGAGCATCGGGATGTCGTTGTGGCTGTCGCTGTAGGCGGCGCAGCGGGACAGGTCCAGGCCCTCCGCCGCGGACAGGGCGCGGACCGCCTCCGCCTTCGCTGGGCCGTGCAGCGGTTCGCCGACCAGCTTGCCCGTGTAGACGCCGTCCACCGACTCCGCGACCGTGCCCAGGGCGCCGGTGAGGCCGAGCCGGCGCGCGATCACCTGGGCGATCTCCACCGGGGCCGCTGTGACGAGCCACACCTTCTGGCCGGCGTCCAGGTGGGCCTGGGCGAGGGCGCGGGTGCCCGGCCAGATGCGCTCGGCCATGTACTCGTCGTAGATCTCCTCGCCGATCGACTGGAGTTCGGCGACGCGGTGGCCCTTGACGATGGACAGGGCGGAGTCGCGGGCCTCCTGCATGTGCTCGGGGTCCTCGGAGCCGGCCAGCCGGAACCAGGCCTGCTGCCAGGCGAAGCGGGCGAGGTCGCGGGTCTCGAAGAACTTCCGTTTGTACAGGCCGCGGCCGAAGTGGAAGAGGGACGCACCTTGCATCACGGTGTTGTCCAGGTCGAAGAACGCGGCTGCCTTGTCGTCGCCGAGGACCGGGAACGCGGGTTCCTCTTCGGGCACCGACTTGCGCGCGGCCTCCGCCGAGGCCTCGCCTGCCAACACGCTCCGCGCCGTGGCGGAGCGCCTACGGGGAGTGAGCCATCCGAGAGCGGCCATGGCGTGAGCATAGCCAGTCTGTTCGGGGGTTCCGGAGTCGTGAGGTTTGGAGGGTGTGAACTCTCCGAGACTCCGCCGTTAATCAGGCGGGAGAATGGCCGGCATGAGTCCTATTTTCCGCCGCAGGCCGGCCCGGGCACCCGAGGACCGGGTCGTCACCCTGATCCGCAAGCCCGGCTGTCATCTGTGTGATGACGCACAGTCGGTGATCGAGAAGGTGTGTGGAGATCTCGGGGTTCCCTGGGAGCACAAGGACATCAGCGAGGATCCTCAACTCCACGACCAGTACTGGGAACAGATCCCCGTCGTGCTCGTCGACGGGGAGCAGCACACCTTCTGGCGGGTGGACGAGGATCGTCTGCGCAAGGCCCTGACCGACTAGTCCAACTGGTCCCGTTGGTCGCCTAGGATCGATGGTGACTTGGTCTTCGGGGGCGGGATTGATGAGGGAAGTGTGCGGTTTTGCCTCCGAGAGAGACGCGCGTGACCCCGGTCACGTTGGCCGGGCAAATCGGACACCATCTTTGTGCACGCGTTCACAAAGACATAGCCTGCATTCGACGGGGCGGTCCGGGGACGCATGACCGCCCACAGCCCCGCTCTACCCGCAGGAGCACCGTGGCAACTGGCCGAACTCACCGACCGGCGACCCGTAGCCGAGGGATTCCCGAGGCCACCGTCGCCCGGCTTCCGCTGTACCTACGAGCCCTGACCGCGCTGTCGGAGCGCTCGGTACCCACGGTCTCCTCCGAGGAACTGGCCGCGGCCGCGGGGGTCAACTCCGCGAAGCTGCGCAAGGACTTCTCTTACCTGGGTTCTTACGGAACGCGCGGTGTCGGCTACGACGTCGAGTATCTCGTCTACCAGATCTCCCGCGAACTCGGCCTGACCCAGGACTGGCCGGTTGTGATCGTCGGTATCGGCAATCTCGGCGCGGCTCTGGCCAACTACGGCGGCTTCGCGTCCCGTGGATTCCGGGTGGCCGCGCTGATCGACGCCGATCCGGCGATGGCCGGAAAGCCCGTCGCGGGCATCCCGGTGCAGCACTCGGACGACCTGGAAAAGATCATCGAGGACAACGGTGTGTCCATCGGTGTCATCGCGACCCCCGCCGGTGCCGCCCAGCCCGTCTGCGACCGGCTCGTGGCCGCCGGGGTCACCTCCATCCTCAACTTCGCGCCGACCGTGCTGTCCGTGCCGGACGGCGTCGACGTGCGCAAGGTCGACCTCTCCATCGAGCTGCAGATCCTCGCCTTCCACGAGCAGCGCAAGGCCGGCGAGGAGGCCGCCGGCTCCGACGGCGCCGGGCCGGTCACCGGGGCCGGCCGCGGTGCGTCCGCTGCCGCTTCCGCCTCCTCCGCCGACAAAGGGCCCGACGGGGACGTACCCGCCGTGATGCCGGCATGAGTCTCCTCGTCGTCGGACTGAGCCACCGCAGCGCACCGGTCAGCGTGCTGGAGCGGGCGGCGCTGCATGTCGATGCCCAGGTGAAGCTGCTCCAGGACACGGTCGCGGCGGAGCCGGCCGCGGAGGCGGCGGTGCTCGCCACCTGCAACCGGATCGAGCTGTACGCCGACGTGGACAAGTTCCACGCGGGCGTGGCCGAGCTGTCGACGCTGCTCGCCCAGCACAGCGGGGTGGGGCTCGACGAGCTCACTCCCTATCTGTACGTGCACTACGAGGACCGGGCCGTCCATCACCTCTTCTCCGTGGCCTGTGGGCTCGACTCCATGGTCGTAGGAGAGGGGCAGATCCTCGGGCAGATAAAGGACTCCCTCGCCCGGGCGCAGGAGCTGCACACCGCCGGGCGGTTGCTGAACGATCTCTTCCAGCAGGCGCTGCGGGTGGGCAAGCGGGCGCACTCCGAGACCGGGATCGACCGGGCCGGGCAGTCGCTGGTGACCTTCGGGCTGGAGCAGCTGGCTTCCGGTACGGCGGTGCCGGACTGGGCGGCGGGGAAGAAGGCGCTGGTCATCGGGGCCGGGTCGATGTCCTCGCTGGCGGCGGCGACGCTGGCGCGGGTGGGTGTTTCCGAGATCGTGGTCGCCAACCGGACCGCTGAGCGGGCTGAGCGGCTTGCGGAGATCCTCAATGACGCCGGGGACGTGGTTGCTCGTGCGGTACCGATGGATTCGGTGTCGGACGAGCTGACACGTGCCGATGTCGTGGTGTCCTGTACGGGGGCGACGGGGCTGGTGCTCACGGCTGAGGCTGTTGCTTCGGCTGTGCAGGGCGTTGACGCGGGCCGGGGGTGGGTCGCGCAACTCGGCGCTGACGAGGTGCCGCCCCGCTTTGGGTCGGGAGCCGCCCCAGGCGGCACATCTGCCCGCGGCTTGGCGGAACGGCAGACCGCAGGCTCTGCGGCTGAAGAAGACTGTCCCCTGGACCTTGCTCCCGTGCCCTCCACCGCCGGGTTCTCCGTGCTCGGGGAAGCCGCCGTGGCCGGGATGGCTGCCTCTGAGCTCGAGCAGCATGCCGCCTGGGTGGACAACGCGCCTCGGCCGCAGGGGTCCGTCACCGTCGTTGATCCGCGGCAGGAAGCCGACGCCATCGCCGCGCTCGCCGCTGCCGCCCAGGTGATCGGGCGGGTGCCCGAGCGGCGGCGGCCGGAGCCGGTGGCGGAGATTCCGCGGCCCGCTCCCTCGCTCTTCCTGCTCGACCTCGCCATGCCCCGGGACATCGACGCCGCCGTGCACCGGCTGGCCGGGGTGCGGCTCGTCGACATCGAGTCGCTGGCCGAGGCCTCGGCGGACGCTCCCATGGCGGCCGACGTCGACCAGGTGCGTCGTATCGTCGCCGACGAGGTCGCCGCGTTCGGGGCCGCACTGAGGGCCGCGCACATCACGCCCACCGTCGTGGCGCTGCGGACCATGGCCGCCGATGTCGTCGCCGGTGAGATCGCCCGGCTCGACGGGCGGCTGCCGGGGCTCGACGACAAGCAGCGCAGCGAGATCACCCAGACCGTGCGGCGCGTCGTCGACAAGCTGCTGCACGCGCCGACCGTACGGGTCAAGCAGCTCGCGGCCGAACCCGGCGGTGCCGGGTACGCGGACGCGCTGCGGACCCTGTTCGACCTCGACCCCGAGACGGTGGCCGCCGTCTCCCGCGCCGAGGACAGCACCACCGATGAGGAAGGCCGAGGGTCGGCATGAGTACCAAGGCGCTACGGCTCGGGACCAGGCGGAGCAAGCTCGCCATGGCCCAGTCCGGGCAGGTGGCGAAGGCCGTGAGCCAGGTGACCGGGCGGCCCGTCGAGCTCGTCGAGATCACCACGTACGGCGATGTGTCGCGGGAGGCGCTCGCGCAGATCGGCGGCACGGGCGTGTTCGTGACCGCGCTGCGCGAAGCCCTGCTCAAGGGCGAGGTCGACCTCGCGGTGCACTCGCTGAAGGACCTGCCGACCGGGCAGCCGGACGAGCTGGCCCTGGCCGCCGTACCGCTGCGCGAGGACCCGCGGGACGTCATCGTCGCCCGGGACGCCCTGAAGTTCACCGACCTGCCCCGGGGCGCGCGGATCGGTACCGGTTCGCCCCGGCGCATGGCCCAGCTGAACGCGTACGCCCGCGTGCACGGGCTTGATATCGAGACGGTTGCGATCCGGGGGAACATCGACACCCGGGTGCGGTTCGTGCGCGATGGTGAGCTGGATGCGGTGGTGCTGGCTGCGGCAGGGTTGCAGCGCATCGGCCGTATCGACGAAGTGACCGATTTCCTCTCGGTCGACACGGTTTTGCCCGCTCCCGGCCAGGGAGCACTCGCGATCGAGTGCACCGCGGACAACGCGGACCTGATCGCAGCGCTCGGCGAGCTCGACGACCCGTTCACTCGGGTCGCCGTGACCGCCGAACGGTCACTGCTCGCCGCCCTGGAGGCCGGCTGCTCCGCCCCTGTGGGCGCGCTGGCCGACCTGCTGGCCGACGGGCAGATTGTCAAGGAAATGCGCCTGCGGGGCGTCGTCGGCACCACCGACGGCTCGCGCATGGTGCAGTTGTCCACCACCGGTCCCGTGCCCGAGTCGCACGACCAGGCAATGGCGCTCGGCCGTGAACTCGCGGCCGGCATGCTTGCCCAGGGCGCGGCCGGTCTGATGGGGGAGCGAGCACAGTGAGCCCCACCACCCTTCCCGCCGGTCCTGAACACGGGCACGTCACCTTCCTCGGTGCCGGACCCGGAGATCCGGGACTGCTGACCCTGCGCGCCGTCGAGGCGCTCACGAACGCGGACGTCCTCGTCGCCGGGCACGAAGTGCTCGACGTCGTGCGCGTCCACGCTCGGTCGGGCGTCGCCGTCGTGGACACGGACACGGAGTCGTCCTCGGCTCCGGTTCCGGGCACGGGCGCGCCCCAACTGACAGTCGTTGACGGCACGTCAACAACCGCTCCTGTCCCCGCTGTACGGGATGCCGCACATCTTGTCATGGAGGCCGCGCGGGGCGGCAGGCGGGTCGTGCGTGCGGTGTCCGGGGACCCCGGGCTCGACGCGTACGCCGCCGAGGAGATGCTGGCCTGTGCCCGCGCGGGGGTGCCTTTCGAGGTCGTGCCCGGTGTGGCCGCGGCCGTCGGCGTGCCCGCGTACGCCGGTGTGCCGCTGCGCGACGCGCAGGGCGCCGACGTGCGGTTCGTCGACGCGCGCACGGCCTCCGACCGGTGCTGGACGGAGGTGGGGGCGTCCGACGGGACCGTGGTCGTGTCGACGACCCTGGACTCCGTCGGTGCCGCCGCCGGTGAGCTGGTCGCGGCCGGGCGCAAGCCCGACACCCCGATGACGGTCACCGTCGCCGGTACGACGACCCGGCAGCGGACCTGGACGGCGACCCTGGGCACCATCGCCCAGACGCTCAAGCAGGCCAAGGTGCTGCCCTCGCCCGAGGGCGGGCGGCCGGTGATAGCCGTGGTCGGTGAGCGGTCCGCCGCCGCCCAGCGCGACCAGCTGTCGTGGTTCGAGAGCAAGCCGCTGTTCGGCTGGAAGGTTCTCGTGCCGCGGACGAAGGAGCAGGCGGCGTCGCTCTCCGACCAGCTGCGGTCCTACGGGGCCGTGCCGCACGAGGTGCCGACGATCGCCGTCGAGCCGCCGCGGACGCCCCAGCAGATGGAGCGGGCGGTCAAGGGGCTCGTCACCGGGCGCTACGAGTGGATCGCCTTCACCTCGGTCAACGCCGTCAAGGCCGTCCGGGAGAAGTTCGAGGAGTACGGGCTCGACGCGCGTGCCTTCGCGGGGATCAAGGTCGCGGCGGTGGGGGAGCAGACCGCCAAGGCGCTCATCGCCTTCGGCGTGAAGCCCGACCTCGTGCCGAGCGGTGAGCAGTCGGCCGCGGGTCTCCTCGAGGACTGGCCGCCGTACGACCCGGTCTTCGACCCGATCGACCGGGTGTTCCTGCCCCGGGCCGACATCGCCACCGAGACGCTGGTCGCCGGGCTCATCGAGCTCGGGTGGGAGGTCGACGACGTCACCGCCTACCGGACCGTGCGGGCCTCGCCGCCGCCGGCGGAGACGCGGGAGGCGATCAAGGGCGGCGGCTTCGACGCCGTGCTCTTCACGTCGTCGTCCACCGTGCGGAACCTGGTCGGTATCGCCGGGAAGCCGCACAACGTGACGATCATCGCGTGTATCGGGCCGGCCACCGCGAAGACCGCCCAGGAGCACGGGCTGCGGGTCGACGTCATGGCGCCCGAGCCCTCCGTGCACAAGCTGACGGAGGCTCTCGCCGACTTCGGGTTGAAGCGGCGGGCGGCGGCGGTCGAGGCCGGGGATCCGGTGACGCGGCCGAGTGAGCGGCGGCCGGGGGCTCGTAGGCGGCGGTCTACGACCTGAGGGGCCTGTTCGATTCGGGTGCGGGTGCGGGCGCGGGTGCGGGTGCGGGTGTGTGGGGGCGGGCGTTTTTTGCGCCCACGCGGCGGAGCCGCATATCGACACAGTCCCGCGCCCCTGGATGCCTGCGGCGGCCCGTTGCGGTCCGGTGGGGGTGCGTGTAGCGCGTGCGGTCGGTTTGGGGTCGGGGCCGGGGTGGGGGTATCCGTCCTCGGTCCGGCGGCTCGGTCCATCGAAAAGGGGCCCGGTTCCGGACGCCGGCCGCTGCGGGCGGACACCCCCCACCCCGTCCCCTGCGCGCCGTCGGCGGCTTCAGGAGCGTTCACCGTCCCCACCCAGGGGCGCGGGGAACTGCGCGACCAGCCGCGACGGACTCGCAGCCGCCCCACTACCGCAACCGGCACCCCCATAGGCGCCCCAGGTCCGACGTGACGTCGGCAAAGGTGCTCGCGGGGCGGGCGTAGCTTAGGGGTATGACGACGTACGGATCCTTTCCCGGTGCGCGGCCGCGGCGGCTGCGGACCACTCCGGTGATGCGGCGCATGGTTGCCGAGACCCGGTTGCACCCGGCCGACTTCATCCTGCCCGCGTTCGTGCGGGAAGGGGTCAGTGAGCCGGTGCCGATCGAGGCGATGCCCGGGGTGGTGCAGCACACGCGGGACAGCCTGAAGAAGGCCGCGGCGGAGGCGGTGGCCGCCGGGGTGTCCGGGATCATGCTCTTCGGAGTGCCGGAGGAGTCGAAGAAGGACGCCCTGGGGACGCCGGGGACCGATCCTGACGGGATTCTCCAGGTCGCCATCCGGGACGTGCGGGCCGAGGTCGGTGACGAGCTGCTCGTGATGTCCGATCTGTGTCTCGACGAGACCACGGATCACGGGCACTGCGGGGTGCTGGACGCGGAGGGGCGGGTCGACAACGACGCGACTCTCGAGCGGTACGCCGAGATGGCTCAGGTCCAGGCCGACGCCGGGGCCCACGTGGTCGGGCCCAGCGGGATGATGGACGGTCAGATCGGGGTCGTACGGGACGCCCTTGACCAGATCGGGCGGGAGGACGTCGCCATCCTCGCCTATACGGCCAAGTACGCCTCCGCCTTCTACGGGCCGTTCCGGGAGGCCGTCGGGTCCTCGTTGAAGGGGGACCGCAAGACCTACCAGCAGGATCCCGCCAACGCGCGGGAGTCGTTGCGGGAGCTCGCTCTCGATCTGGAGGAGGGCGCCGACATGGTGATGGTCAAGCCGGCCGGGCCCTATCTCGACATCCTCGCGCGGGTCGCGGACGCCGTGGACGTGCCGGTCGCCGCCTATCAGATCTCCGGTGAGTACTCGATGATCGAGGCCGCCGCCGAGAAGGGCTGGATCGACCGGGACCGGGCGATCCTGGAGGCGCTGACCGGAATCAAGCGGGCCGGGGCGCGGAACATCCTCACCTACTGGGCGACCGAGGTGGCCCAGAAGCTGCGCTGACGAGGCCGCCGGACGGCGTGTCACGGCAACGGTTCGAGCTCGGTCCGGACACGGCTGGAGCTCGAACCGTCAACGTCCGGATAACAGGCCCCGGTTGGCCCGGTGAGGTTCTGGTGATCTGTCCGTAATTCGCACCCGGATGGGGTGGATTTGTCGGGCCGTGTCGGGCCTTCGATTTGATGGAGCGCTTACATCCGTTGAATTGACGAGTTCCCGACATCCTCCATATCTTCTGCGCCTGGCCTGATCCATTCGGAACGGTTCCGAACGGCGATCTCTGGGGGGACACCACCATGAGCTGGTTCATCGAAGTTCTCAAGAAGTACGCGGTCTTCAGCGGGCGTGCGCGCCGCAAGGAATACTGGATGTTCGCGCTGTTCGCGGGGATCATCTACGTCCTGTTCCTCGTCATCAGCCTCGCCACCAAGCAGTCGTGGCTCGTGTTCCTCCCTTACGTCGCGCTCCTGCTGCCCGGCCTGGCCGTCACCGTGCGCCGCCTGCACGACACGGGCCGCACCGGCTGGTGGTTCCTGTTCGGCTTCGTTCCGCTCGTCGGTGGCATCACCCTGTTCGTCTTCTCGGTGCTGGACAGCGAGCCGGGCGACAACAAGTACGGCCCCAACCCGAAGCTGGCCCCGGCGCACGTCTGAGCCGTAGCTCCCCTTCGAGGCCGCCCGGTCAGTGCCGGGCGGCCTTCTGGTTTTCCGCGGGGGCCACGGCGGCCGCCCCGGCCCTGGCCGGGCCCTCGTCCCGTACGCCCTGGCCGTCGTTGCACCCCGAGAGGGTGAGCAGCGCGAGGAGGGTCAGCAGGGCGGTGGCGGTGCGGGTGCGGGGGGTGTGGGGTCGGGTGGGCATGGGATCAGGTTGCGGGGCGGGTGGGGCGTACGCCAGCCTCGGCGGCGAATTCGGGACGTGCCGATCGGGGGAACGGGCCTGAGCTGCGGGGATGTTGTGTCCCGAGGCGTCGTCGTGGGATGCGGGACGGCCCGAGTCGGGCACCGGGCACCATCAACTGCCCCCGCGAGTTAGGTTCTTGACCATCGTGGTGGTTGTCCGTTGAAGGACCGACTCATAGGGGAGACGCCCATGTCCGGTGACGCGCTGAGCCAGGACCCGGCCGAGCTGGCCAAGAGGATCGACACCACCAAGGCACATCCGGCCCGCGTCTACGACGTCTTCCTCGGCGGCAAGGACAACTACCCCGCCGACCGCGAGGCGGCCGCCGCCGCGCTCGCCGCCAACCCCCGCGGCTACCTCGACGTACGCCACAACCGCGACTTCATGCGGCGGGCCGTGCAGCGGCTGGCCGAGCGGGACGGGATCCGGCAGTACCTCGACATCGGCACCGGGCTGCCCACCGGCGAGAACGTCCACCAGATCGCCCAGCGGATCCTGCCCGACGCGCGGGTCGTGTACGTCGACAACGACCCGGTGGTGCTGGCCCACGCGCGGGCGCTGCTCACCAGCGGGCCCGAGGGGCGTACCGACTACATCGACGCCGACTTCACGAGCCCCGCGCGGATCCTCGAACAGGCCGCCAAGACCCTCGACTTCGACCGGCCGATCGCGCTGTGCCTGGTCGCGATCCTGCACTTCGTCGAGGACGAGCAGGCCTATCCGATCGTGCGGGAGCTGGTCGAGGCGTTGCCGGCGGGGAGCCGGCTCGTGCTGAGCCACCTGACCGACGAGATGCACCCCGAGCCGACCCGCGCGGTCCAGCGGACGTACACCGAGCGCGGGTTCACCTTCGTGTTCCGGTCCAAGGCGGAGGTGGAGCGGTTCTTCACCGAGGTGCCGGGCCTGTCGCTGGACGAGCCCGGTGTGGTGCCCGCGCACCTGTGGCAGCCCGGTCCCGCGCCCGCGCCGCCCGCCATCGACGCGGAGGACTTCGAGGCGCTGGACGACATCGAGAAGATCCGCTACCGCGACATCAACGACGTCACCGACGACGACATCAACGTCTACGGGGCCACCGGCACCAAGGCGTGAGCGGGTGCCCGGCGTCCGTATCGCGGAAAGGTACTTGTAGGTGGCACTCGGTTCCTTAGGCTGCGCGGCAACCAGTCGTCGTCGCAGTCGAAGGAGCCGTGCCCATGACGGTGCCCACGTTCGCTTCCGTGCCGCCGCTCGCCGCCCGGGCCCGGGCGGTCGGCGGGTCGCCGGTACGGGACATCCTCGCCGTCACCGCCCGCCCCGAGGTGATCAACTTCGCGGGCGGGCTGCCGGCCCCGGAGCTGTTCGACGCCGAGGGGATCGCGGAGGCGTACCGCGCGGTGCTGGAGGAGATGCCCTCGCGGGCGCTCCAGTACGCGACCACCGAGGGGGAGCCCGTGCTGCGGGCGGCCCTCGCCGAGCGGATGTCGGTGCGCGGGCTGCCCACCGACCCCGACGACGTCCTCGTCACCACCGGCTCCCAGCAGGCGCTGTCGCTGCTCGCCACCGCGCTGATCGAGCCCGGGGACACGGTCCTCGTCGAGAGTCCCTGCTATCTGGCCGCCCTCCAGGCCTTCGGGTTCGCGGGCGCCCGGGTCGTCGCCGTGCCGGGGGACGAGGAAGGGCCCGATCCCGTGGCGCTGGAGGAGCTCGTCCTGCGGGAGCGGCCCAAGCTGCTCTACACCGTGCCCACCTTCCAGAACCCGACCGGCCGGACCATGTCCGCGCAGCGCCGGGCCGCCGTCGCGTCGGTGGCCGCGCGGTGCGGGCTGTGGATCGTCGAGGACGACCCGTACGGCGAACTCCGCTTCGAGGGCGAGCGGGTGCCGTGGATCGCCGCCCACGAGGACGCCCGCGACCGGGTCGTCCTGCTCGGCTCCTTCTCCAAGGTCATGGCACCCGGACTGCGGCTCGGCTGGCTGCGGGCGCCCGGCGAGCTGCGGCGGGCCTGCGCGGTCGCCAAGCAGGCCGCCGACCTGCACACCCCCACCGTCAACCAGCTCGCCGCGGCACGGTACCTGGCCGACCGGGACCTCGACGCCCATGTGCGGCACGTCGCGGGCGTCTACGGCGAGCGCCGGGACGCCATGCTCGCGGGTCTCGGCGAGGCCCTGCCCCCGGGATCGACCTGGACGCGCCCCGAGGGCGGCATGTTCCTCTGGGCGCGCCTTCCGTCGTCGTACGACACCACCGCGCTGCTGCCGCAGGTGGTGACCCGCGATGTGGCCTACGTGCCGGGGGCGCCCTTCTACGCCGGTGAGCCCGACCGGTCGACCCTGCGGCTGTGCTTCGTGACGCAGACGCCCCAGGAGATCGGGGAGGGGCTGCGGAGGCTGGGGGCGGGACTGCGGGGCGGCCCTGCCGGGGGTGGGACGCGCTAGCCGAAGGGTGAGACGGACGGGGAGGTCCAGAAGGTCACCGTCGGACCGTAGGAGCCGTCCTCCTCGTCGCTCACCTCGACGGTGATCTCCAGGTCGGGGTACCGGGCGGACAGGACGCCCTGCCAGCACTCCCCGAGGGCCAGGGCGAGTTGGGGCAGTTCCTCGCCGAGCTGATCGTCGTCCGTCAGGGGTGTGTTGCCGAAGGTGTCCCACAACTTGACCTGGTTGGTGACTGCTTCGACACGTTCCCTGTCGTCACCCAGCTTCGTGAACCAGTTGTCGACGTTCTCCTGGCCGAACCGCTCCTTGAGGAACACCCCGCCGCGGTACTCGACCGTCTCGGGGCAGAACAGCCAGGCCGCGGTTAGGACGAAGCGCAGGCCGCCCTCGAAGTCGAGGTAGTTGGCCGGGGTGAGGTCCTCGTTCTTCCAGTCGGTGCGCCAGCTGGTGAAGAACGCCGGCGGCCTCCGGTCGGACCACGACGGCTTGCTGCTGGTCACGGGATCTCCCACGGGAACGCGGCGCGTACTTCGTTCGACGGGCGCACGAAGACCTGGCCGGTCTTCGGGTTGGTGTTGCGCTCGTACTCTACGACGTGCGGGGTGTCCACCCCGCCGTGTGGACGGCCCTCCAGGTCCACCCGCTTCACCGCACGGCCTTCGGAGTCGTACGTCGTGTAGTTGGTGACTTTTCCGGTCTGCGGGTCCGTCTTGTAGAGGGTGCCGTCCTTCGGGCCGTTCTCCACCGGCAGGTTGTTTCCCGCGCGGCCGCCGGTGCCCTTGTACTGCTGGCCGTTCTTGATCAGATCGGAGGCGGGCTGCTGGGAGGAGCCCCCGGTCCCGGAGCCTTCGCTGTTCATCCGGAGAGGCTCGACCCGGGAGTCGCTCGTGGCGTGCTGGGCGAGGTCCACGGCGCCGGCGCCCGCCAGCCCGACACCCGTGGCGATCCCGGCGGCGGAGACCACGTTGAGGGGCACACCGGCGATGGCACCGACCCCGGTGGCGTCCAGCGCGACGCCGAGACCCTCACCACCGGCGCTGACACCGGCCAGGAGCATGCCGCCGAGCATCGCCGCGCTGTCGCCCGGATGCTGGACCATGGCGTTGCCGAAGGAGGCGAGGTCGTTGACGACGGTCTTGCCGCCGTCCACCAGCCCGTCGCCGACATCGCCGAGGACGTCGCCGACCTTGGACCAGAACCCCGGGCGCTCCGGGGCGGACTCGGTGGCCTTCCGCACCAGCGCGGCCGCGGTGTGCCCGGCGGTGTCCACATTGCCGCGAGCGGCGTCGAGATCCGCGCGGGCGCCGGCCCGGTCCGCTTCACCGGGATCGTTGAAGGGGATCTCGGTGGTGTCCCCCTTCCCGCGCGCCTCGGTGACCTGCCGGTCGTGGGCGTTCTTGGCGTTCGCGGTGGCCGCCTCGCCGCGCGCGTACCGCGATATGGCCTCGGCGGCGCGCTGCTGGGCCGCCCGCAGGGTGTGGAGGTAGTCGTACAGGGCGTTCGCCGCGGCGTGGAACTCGTTGCCGGCCTCGGTCCACCGGGCGGGCTGGCCGTGGAAGCGGTCCCGGAAGGCGTCGCCGGCCGGGCCCCGCCAGCCGTCCACGGTGTCGATCTTCGCCAGCCCTTCGCCCGCCTCGACGAGGACGTCGCCGTAGGCGAGCAGGGACTGCGCGGTCGTGGTCAGGGAATCCGGGTTGCCGGGGACGAGCGCGCGGGGATCCGAGGTCTCGCCGAGCTCGGCCATCAGGACGCCCCCGGGTCTGTTCCGGAGGGCGACTGAAGGATGCCCTCGGTGGAGAGCTGGATGTGTTCCTCGGCCGCTTCGTAGTTCTGGACGCAGCGGTTCAGCCGGTCGGAGACCTCGGAGCCGTCGGAGGCCAGGTGCGTGACGCCGATGTTCCACCGGTCGGTGAAGTCGACGACCGCGGAGGCCAGTTCGTCGTGCCCGAAGTCGCCCTTGGGAACGTCGATGTCGCTCACCTTCTTGGTGGCCATCGCGTCCAGCGTGGTGCTGATCCCGGTGGCGGCCTTGCGGAGCGCGCCGAGGTCCACGGAAAAGCCGTCCGGCATCCGAGCGCCCTCCCCCTGTTAAGGACCGCAAACGAGAAGGGAGTTTAGCGACGGATTCAGTAAGCCGGAGGCAGTGAGCGTGACTTGAGAGGGAATTTGCTCAGGGGAGACCTCGGGTTTGCCTTCCCTGCCCTGGGTGCCTCCTGAAACCGGTCAGTCCCACCAGAAGGACCAGACGCGCTGGTCCAGTACCTGGTGTGCGGCGTACTCGCGCAGGGTCTGGTGGTGGCCCTGGGTGATGTTGTCGGGGCAGAACGCGAAGTGCTCGGCGGCGACGGCCTCCGCGGCCTCCTGAGTGGTCGGCGGGGCGGCGACGGACACCGTCAGCTGGTCGAAGTCGAGGGCGATGACGCGTATGCCGAAGCGGTCCTCCCAGGAGCGCAGGACCGCGCACAGGCGCGCCACGTCGTTCTCGTGGTTCAGCGGGCCCGGCCAGCCGATCGCCGCCGGGATGTCCGCGCTGCGGCGGGCCGGGACCAGGGCCAGACGCGGGTCCTTGAACCACGAGCCCTCGTCGAGGAGCGCGTCCGCCGTCTCCGCGGCGCGTGTGTCGGGGTCGGCGGGGAGGGTGGAGGGGGCCTCGGCGAGACCCGGCCAGGATCCGTCGCCGGGGTCGGCGTACGACTCCCAGAAGTCCGCCAGGACCTCCTCCGCGTCGTGATCCCCGGGGTACGACATCTCCCCGGGCAGCAACTCCCACTCCCCGGGCCCGCCCTGGCTGCCGCCGACCTCTATCAGCACCGGCAGCAGACCGGCCCGCGCGGCACGCACACCGAGCGCGCTCCACGCCCCGGAGGACGCCGCGTACTCGGCATGCCACAGCAGCGGTTCGTGCCACGGCCCCTCGTCCGTCTCGTCGATCAGTCTCCCCAGAGGGAGTCCGAGTCCGAGCGAACGACCGCTCGGGTCTGCCGCGAGGGTGGGCAGCGGGTTGGGAAGAGTCGCCATGCCAGTGACTGTAGGGGGAGCCACTGACAATGGCCGACGGCCCACGGGACGGTCAGAGGCGCTCGGGGGTCCTGATGCCCAGCAGGGCCATGCCCTGGTGGAGGGTGCGGGCCGTGAGGTCGCTCAGGAACAGGCGGTTCTCCGCGACGTCCTTCGGCGGGGCCGGCTTGATCACCGGGCACTTGTCGTAGAACGACGTGAACAACGAGGCCAGCTGGTAGAGGTACGCGGCGAGCTTGTGCGGGGCGTACTCCTCCGCCGCCTCGAAGACCGTGCCGCCGAACGCGTCCAGGTGCAGGCCCAGCGCCCGCTCCGCGTCGGCCAGTTCGAGCTCCGGGTGCGCGGACGGCCGTACGTCTCCCGCCTTGCGCAGGATCGACTGGATACGGGCGTACGCGTACTGGAGGTACACGGACGTGTCGCCGTTCAGCGAGACCATCTGGTCCAGGTCGAACTTGTAGTCCCGGTTGGGGGACGTCGACAGGTCCGCGTACTTCACCGCGCCGATGCCGACCTGCGCCGCCCGCTCCTGGATCTCGTCCTCGGTGAGGTCCTGCGCCTTCTCCCGGACGACCTCGGCGGCCCGCTGCACCGCCTCGTCCAGCAGATCCTCCAGCTTCACCGTCTCGCCCTCACGGGTCTTGAACGGCTTGCCGTCCGCGCCGAGCACCGTGCCGTAGCCCATGTTGTGCGCGGTGACGTCGTCGCTCAGCCAGCCCGCCCGGCGGGCCGCCTCGAAGACCATCTTGAAGTGCAGGGACTGGCGGACGTCCACGACGTACAGGAGCGTGGTCGCCCGGAGGTCGACGACGCGGTTCCTGATCGCCGTCAGGTCGCTCGCCGCGTAGCCGAAGCCGCCGTCCGCCTTCTGCACGATCAGCGGGACCGGCTGGTCGTCCTTGCCGCGGATGTCGTCGAAGAAGACGACGAGCGCGCCCTCGGAGCGCACCGCGACGCCCATCTCCTCCAGGAGGCGGGCGGTCTCCGGCATGTTGTCGTTGTACGCCGACTCGCCGACGATCTCGTCGTCCCGGATCTCCATGTCGAGCTTCTCGAAGACCGAGTAGAAGTAGACCTTCGACTCGTCCACGAACCGCTGCCACAGGTCCAGGGTCTCCTTGTCGCCGGACTGGAGGGCGACGACCCTCTTCCGGGCCCGCTCCTTGAACTCCTCGTCCGCGTCGAAGACCGCCCGGGACGCCTTGTAGACCCGGTTCAGGTTCGACATGGCCTGCTCGCCGTCCTTGTCGGTCTCCGCGGACAGCTCGCCCGGGTTCTCGATCAGGTACTGGATGAGCATGCCGAACTGGGTGCCCCAGTCGCCGATGTGGTGCCGGCCGATCGTCCGCTCGCCGGTGAAGTCGAGCATGCCGCGCAGGGCGTCCCCGATCACCGCGGAGCGCAGGTGGCCGACGTGCATCTCCTTCGCCACGTTCGGCTGGGCGTAGTCGATCACCGTGACGCCGGGCTTGTCCTTGACGGGCACGCCGAGACGGTCGCCGTCCTCGTACCGCGCGGCGAGGTTCTCGGTGATCGCCCGGTCGGTGAGCGTCACGTTCAGGAAGCCGGGGCCGGAGACCTCGACGTCCTTGATCAGCTCGCCCGTGACGAGCTGTGCCACGACCTGCGTGGCCAGGTCCCGCGGGTTCGCCTTCGCCTTCTTGGCGAGGGCCAGGATGCCGTTCGCCTGGAAGTCGGCCCGGTCGCTGCGTCGGAGCAGGGGGTCCGCGTCGGCCTCCGGCAGGGTGGCGGAGATCGCGGAGGTGAGCTGCTGGTTGACGGCGTCGCTGAGGGACGTGACCGGGGCCATGGGAGTGGGTGCCGTTCTCCTCGGGGGATCAGATAGACACGGTCAGTATCCCATGGGGTGGGAAGCGGTTTTTTTGGCTGCGGGCCGGTGGGGGCTTGTCGCGCCCCGCGGCGGAGCCGCAAATCGATACAGCCCCGCGCCCCTGGAGAGAGGCGGCTTCGCCGCCATCTCTCCAGGGGTGGGAGAATGTGGAGGTCCATCAACGCCATTCAGTAAAAGAGGACGTGCCGATCGTGGGTCAGAGCGCTGAGACCACCGACTGGGTCTCCCGTTTCGCGGATGAGGTCATCGAGGAGTCGGAGCGTCGGGCCCCGGGCAAACCGGTCGTCGTCGCGTCCGGACTGTCCCCCTCGGGCCCCATCCACCTCGGGAACCTGCGCGAGGTCATGACCCCGCACCTCGTCGCCGACGAGATCCGGCGCCGGGGCCACCAGGTGCGCCACCTGATCTCCTGGGACGACTACGACCGCTACCGCAAGGTGCCCGCCGGGGTCGCCGGTGTCGACGAGACCTGGGCCGAGCACATCGGCAAGCCGCTGACCTCCGTGCCCGCGCCCAAGGGGTCCGCCCACCCGAACTGGGCCGAGCACTTCAAGGCCGCCATGGTCGAGGCGCTCGCCGAGCTCGGCGTCGAGTTCGACGGGATCAGCCAGACCGCGCAGTACACCTCCGGCGTCTACCGCGAGCAGATCCTGCACGCCATGGCCCACCGCGCGGACATCGACGCGATCCTCGACCAGTACCGGACCAAGAAGGCCCCCGCCGCCAAGAAGCAGCAGCAGAAGCCCGTCGACGAGGCCGAGGTCGAGGCCGCCGAGGGGTCCGGCGCGGCGAGCGAGGACGACGGGTCCAGCGGCTCCGCCGGGTACTTCCCGTACAAGCCCTACTGCGGCAACTGCGAGAAGGACCTCACCACGGTCACCTCCTACGACGACGCCACGACCGAGCTGTCGTACACCTGCAACGCCTGCGGTTTCTCCGAGACCGTCCGGCTGAACGAGTTCAACCGCGGCAAGCTGGTCTGGAAGGTCGACTGGCCGATGCGGTGGGCGTACGAGGGCGTCGTGTTCGAGCCCAGCGGTGTCGACCACTCCTCGCCCGGGTCCTCCTTCCAGGTCGGCGGGCAGATCGTCGGGATCTTCGGCGGACAGCAGCCCATCGGGCCGATGTACGCCTTCGTCGGCATCTCCGGCATGGCGAAGATGTCGTCGTCCAAGGGCGGGGTGCCCACCCCGGGCGACGCGCTGAAGATCATGGAGCCGCAGCTCCTGCGCTGGCTCTACGCCCGCCGCAGGCCCAACCAGTCCTTCAAGATCGCCTTCGACCAGGAGATCCAGCGGCTCTACGACGAGTGGGACAAGCTGGACGCCAAGGTCGCCGACGGCACCGCACTGCCGGCCGACATCGCCGCGCACTCCCGTGCGGTGCGGACGGCCGGCGGCGAGCTGCCGAAGACGGCGCGCGTGCTGCCGTACCGGACGCTCGCCTCGGTCGCCGACATCACCGCCGGCCACGAGGACCAGGCGCTGCGCATCCTCAGCGAGCTGGACCCCGACAACCCGCTCTCGGTGCTGGACGAGGCCCGGCCCCGGTACGACAAGGCCGAGGCCTGGATCAACACGCAGGTGCCCGCCGACCAGCGGACCATCGTGCGCAGCGAGCCCGACGCCGAGCTGCTGAAGTCCCTCGACGAGGCCTCCCAGCAGTCGCTGCGGCTGCTGCTCGACGGGCTGGCCTCGCACTGGTCGCTCGACGGGCTCACCCACCTCGTGTACGGCGTGCCCAAGGTGCAGGCCGGGTTCTCCGCGGACGCCACGCCCAAGGAGCTGCCGGCCGAGATCAAGACCGCTCAGCGGGCGTTCTTCGCCCTGCTGTACCAGCTCCTGGTGTCCCGCGACACCGGGCCCCGGCTGCCCACGCTGCTGCTGGCCGTCGGGCAGGAGCGGGTCCGGGCGCTGCTCGGGGAGTAGACGGTACGACGAGGGGGCCCTCCACAGCGGAGGGCCCCTTCTCATGTCCTTATGCGATCGTCCTTATGCGATCGTCCTTATGCGATGTGGTCTTCCTGGAGCTCCGCCGTGTGGCGGTTCGTGAAGCGGTTGACCATGCGCTCGGCGTCGCGCTGCGAGAGCACCACACCGTGCGTCGCCTCCACGTCACCCCTGAGCTGGCCGGGGGAGGGGTAGCTGCCGTCTATCGACTTCTTGAAGACCTGGTAGAAGTCGTCCTCCGTCGGTTCCGGGGAGCCGCCGCCCTCGCCCAGCTCGCGGGTGCGGCCGTTGGCCACCGGGACGGGGAAACTGCCGGTCTCCTCCATCGACGGCTCCTGCACGGGCTCCTCGTACTGGATCTGCTGGAGCTCGTACTGCTCGGCTTCCAACTGCTCCTCGTACCAGCGGTTGTACTGCTCCGCGGGGTCGTAGTCCGGGTTGTAGCCACCCTGGTACTCGACCTGCTTGGGGGTCTCGAACCACGGGCTCTGGTCCGGTTCCGGCTCGGGCTCCGGAGCGGCCTGCTGCGGGACGGGAGCCGCCACGGCGGGACGGCTGTCCGCGGCTACGACCGGCGCGGCGGCCGGGAGTTCGGCGTGCTCCGGAGCCGGAGGCAGCAGCACCGGCTCGATACCCGCCGCCGCCAGGCCCGCCGGGGCCGTCTCCGCCAGCGGGACGCCGTAGCGGGCCAGCCGCAGCGGCATCAGGGACTCCACCGGAGCCTTGCGGCGCCATGCCCGGCCGAAGCGGGAGTGGAGACGCGCCCGGTAGACGAGACGTTCCTGCTCCAGCTTGATGACCTGCTCGTAGGAACGCAGCTCCCACAGCTTCATACGGCGCCACAGCAGGAACGTCGGGACCGGGGACAGGAGCCACCGGGTCAGGCGGACCCCCTCCATGTGCTTGTCCGCCGTGATGTCGGCGATACGGCCCACCGCGTGCCGGGCCGCCTCCACCGCGACCACGAACAGCACCGGGATCACCGCGTGCATGCCCACGCCCAGCGGGTCCGGCCAGGCCGCCGCGCCGTTGAAGGCGATCGTGGCGGCCGTCAGCAGCCAGGCCGTCTGACGCAGGAGGGGGAAGGGGATACGGATCCACGTGAGGAGCAGATCCAGGGCCAGCAGGACACAGATGCCCGCGTCGATGCCGATCGGGAAGACGTAACTGAAGTTCCCGAAGCCCTTTTTGATGGCGAGCTCACGGACGGCCGCGTACGACCCCGCGAAACCGATGCCGGCGATGATCACGGCGCCGAACACGACCACGCCGATGAGCACGCGGTGCATTCGAGTCAACTGCATGGGCGCGGCCACCCGTACTCCCCTCCCTGTACGTGTTGTTGCGCGCAACAGAGTGGCACATGTGTGCTGCGCACGGGTGGCCGGTAGGGGCCGTCAGTACTGCTTCAGCTCGTCTTCGCGGCCGACTTGGACGGAGATGCCGACTTCGAGGCCGACTTCGACGGGGAAGCGGACGGGGACGCCGACTTCGACGGGGCCTTGGAAGGGTCCTTGGACGCCGAACCGGTCGGAGCCGGGTTCGCCGCTCCCTCGCCGTTCGCCGCCGACACCGCGGCCACCGTCTCCTTCGCCGCCCGCTCCGCCAGCTTGCCGAGGTCGTCCGCGCTCGGCGTCTTGTCGCCGGCCAGACCCGCGCCGTTGTAGTCGACGGTCACCACGACGTTCTCCACGCGCGTGACCACCGTCTGCTGCTTGAAGGCGCCTTCCTTCTTCTTCAGGTCGTAGCGCACCAGCGTCGCCGCGTCACCCGTCCCGCCCACCGCCTGCGACTTGGTGTTCTTCGCACCGGCCACCGACTGGGCGTCCTGGATCTGCTGCTCGTAGTACTTCGCCGCCTGCGCCTCACCCGTACCGCGCGAGGCGTCCGACTCGAAGCGCAGCAGCGACACGTTCAGCCAGCGGAACTGGGAGCCCTTCACCCCGTTGTTGTCGAGGCTGCTCCAGGAGCAACTGCCCCGCGTGCCCGCCTCCGACGTGCCCTTCTTGCCCTTCGAGGCCTCCGGGGCCAGCGCCTTCAAAGTCTTCTTCGACAGCGTCCCGCACGCGTCGGGAAGCGAGTTGTACGCCGCAGCCTGCACCGTGGGCGCCGCCGAAGCCGACGCCGAGGCACCGCTGTCCGCACCCTTGCCGCTGTTCGAACCGCCGCCGCTGCCGCTGTCACCGCCGGAGCCGGAGTCGGAGGAGCAGCCGGCGGCGATCAGCATCACCGGGACTGCGGCCGCGCAGACAAGGACGCGGTGAAGACGCTTCGCTCGCTGAACAACCTGGTCACGCTCTGCTCGTCGCTGCATGGTTCCTTCACTCATGACGCTTGTGGTTCCTGCCGTCGGATCGGGTCCGAGGGGCCACGGTACGCGGTGAGGATGCCGTGCGGTCCAGCTTCGAACGCTTCGTGCGCGTGCGTGAAAGGTGTGTGGAGAGCACTCAACCGGACAGCGACCCGTCCAGCTGAGAGGCCAGTTTCCGGGCGTTGTCCTGCATTTCCTTGCTGTCCGGAGTGGCGCCGATCGTCGTCGGCTGCTCCTCGTACTCGATCGTCACGATCACGTTGGACGTGCGGAACGCCACAGTCACCTTGCGCTGCTGGGCCGTCGAACCCGAGGTGCCCAACGCGTCGTCCAGGAACGCCTCGTCACCCAGATCCTCCAGCAGCCGGGGCTGGAGATCGGCCGGGGTGACGGAGGACGAACCGCTCGCAGAGGCGGACGCGGAACCGCTCGGCGTGGCCGACGGGGAGGCCGTGGGACCGGCGGCGGTGACGCTCTCCTCCACGTCCGAGGTGGCACTGGCGGTCGCCGCGGGCGGCAGATCCGCCTTCTCCTCGGCCTGCGCGAACAACTGCTGCGCCTGAGCGTCGTCGCTGACCGCGTTGTCGTACGACACCACCCGCTCGAAGTCGACCGAGAGGTACTCGGTGGCGTCCGCGGCCTCCACCTTCCAACGGCAGCCGACCTTGCGGTCCGTGTCGTAGGTGAGGGTGGCCTCGCCCTCGTAGGCCTTGGCGCGCTGGTCCTCGTCGGTGATCTGCTGGATACCGGGCAGCAGCGCGTCCAGGGTGTTCTGGCTGACCACGCCGCAGGCCTCGGGGAGCGTGCGGTACTTGCCGGGCTGGGCGACCGCGGAGGCGGTGCCCGCGTCGCCGGGGTTGGCGTCGTCCGTCGTGCCGTCGCCGCCCGAGCTGCCGGTGCAGCCGGCCAACAGCGCCGCGAGGAGGGCGGCGACGCCGGGTACGTAGGCCTTCCGCTGCACGGTGGGGCTCCTCTCGGAATGTCTCCGACTCGTGGGGATCTTCAGTGTCCCCGCAGGTTATTCGCTTGCCGCGCGGGGGCGTCCCCAGCAGACAATGTGTATCGCACGCACAGCCGCGAACGCCGGTCCGTCATCCCATTCGTCGACCTTGGCGCCGGTTTTGCGTTTTGAGACTTCTGTTTGTTTCCGGGGGAATGAGGACGATATGTCGTACGTGGAGATGCCGGGCGCCAAGGTCCCGATCCGTATGTGGACCGACCCGGCGACGGTCGAGGACGTGGCCCTGCAGCAGCTGCGCAACGTCGCGACCCTGCCGTGGATCAAGGGCCTGGCCGTCATGCCGGACGTCCACTACGGCAAGGGGGCGACGGTCGGGTCCGTCATCGCGATGCAGGGTGCGGTGTGCCCGGCGGCGGTGGGGGTGGACATCGGCTGCGGAATGTCGGCGGTGAAGACGTCCCTGACGGCGAACGACCTGCCGGGGGATCTGTCGCGGCTGCGGTCGAAGATCGAGCAGGCCATTCCGGTGGGGCGGGGGATGCATGACAGTCCTGTGGAGCCGGGGCGGTTCCATGGGTTGGCCACTGCTGGGTGGGATGACTTCTGGGGGCGGTTCGACGGGGTTGCGGATGCGGTGAAGTTCCGGGGGGAGCGGGCTGCGAAGCAGATGGGGACCCTTGGAGCGGGGAATCACTACATCGAGCTACTGTTCGATTCCGAGGGGAGTGTGTGGCTCACGCTGCACTCTGGATCCCGCAACATCGGCAAGGAACTCGCCGAGTTCCATATAGGCGTGGCTCAGAAGCTCCCGCACAATCAAGGTCTGGTCGACCGTGATCTCGCGGTGTTCATCGCGGACACCCCGCAGATGGCGGCCTACCGGAACGATCTGTTCTGGGCCCAGGAGTACGCGAAGTACAACCGCTCGATCATGATGGCGCTGCTCAAGGACGTAGTCCGCAAGGAGTTCAAGAAGGCGAAGCCGACCTTTCAGCCGGAGATCTCCTGCCATCACAATTATGTGGCGGAGGAGCGGTACGAGGGCATGGATCTGCTGGTCACCCGTAAGGGGGCGATCCGGGCGGGCTCCGGTGAGTACGGGATCATTCCCGGCTCGATGGGGACCAGCTCGTACATCGTGAAGGGCCTCGGCAACGAGAAGGCCTTCAACTCGGCGTCCCACGGCGCCGGTCGGCGCATGAGCCGCAACGCGGCCAAACGGCGGTTCTCGACACGGGACCTGGAGGAGCAGACGCGGGGCGTGGAGTGCCGCAAGGACTCCGGTGTCGTGGACGAGATTCCGGGCGCCTACAAGAACATCGATCAGGTGATGGAGCAGCAGCGCGATCTCGTCGAGGTCGTGGCGAAGCTGAAGCAGTTCGTCTGTGTGAAGGGCTAGTAACGGTGTTGGGCCCGGCGACCGTCCGCCGCGCCCAACGCACGATGCTCAGTCGGGCAGCGGCACTACGCCATGAAGGAGTTTCCATCGCCGGTTCTGACAAGGGCCGTTGGAGTAGCCGAGTTCCGCAGCGGCATGGGCGATGGTCGGAGCTGCGAGCAGGACTCGGTCCATTTCGGCAGTCCACTTGATGCGGGGAGGTCGGAATTTCATGCCCGCAGGGCGGACCCAAGCCGCAAGCGAATCGGCTGCGCTCTGCTTCCTGGCCAGCGACAGGCAGCCCGGGTAGTAGAGGTGGGCTACCAGTTGCTGAGCGTTCTCCGTCACGTAGAGGATGTTGTAGATGCCGTCTCGGGCGTTGCGCTTGAGAGTGCGCTCAGCCCCCGTGATGCTCTCGGCATAGGAACACAGGTATGCGCCAATGGCCGTGCTGTGTGTGGTGAGGGAGATGAAGGGCAGCCCTTGCTTGGTGAAGCCCACTGAACCGTCGGCGTCGATGAAACCTCGGAGATAGTCGTTGGGCGGGAACTCGACGCTCGGCGGGGCGATCGTCTTCGACTTGCGGCCGTATGGCAGACCGAGTTCGTTCAGCCTGGTTCTGGCTTCGAGGGAGCACAGGGTCCAGGTGGCCGAGGTGTGGACCTCGGCGAAGTTCGTGGACCGGGTGCGCTTTGTCATGCTGCTGTTGTATGGCGTCAGCTTCTGGAACCTATGCAGGAGATTGACATCCCGTGCGTTGAGCTCGACGGTCAACCGGCCCCGATGCCGGGACTGTTGAGACAGGTGTCCGTCCGCCTGCAAGAAGCCGAACATGTACGCGTACTCGGGGACCGTCAGGTCCATGAACCGGGGAGCGTTAGGCTCGCATTCAGCCACAGGGAAGCGCCTACTTCCATGTCGGTCAGGCCCTCGGTCGGGTTGCCGCCCTGCCGAGGGCCGTTCTGTTGATGTTGTGGCGTGAGCCTAGGTCGCCAGTTCAGGGGGTGTTCGGGTGATCGAAGAGGTTCATCCCTGTGGGTGACCGTGAGACGTTCACTTCGGTGCGTGCATCGCCGCGTAGATCATGACGAACGCCACGATGTGGATGCCGAAGAGGAAGTAGGCGAGCCACCACCACATGTGGCGTTCGTCGTGGGGGTCTTTTCTGTCCTTCTCGGGTCCGGTCACAGGTCGCGGTGGACCTTGGTGTTCGAGGCCTGGGCGCGGGGGCGGAGGACCAGGAGGTCTACGTTGACGTGGCTGGGGCGGGTTACCGTCCAGGTGATGGTCTCGGCCACGTCGTCGGCCGTGAGGGGTTCGGCGACGCCCTCGTAGACCTTGGACGCCTTTGTCTCGTCGCCGGCGAAGCGGGTCAGGGCGAACTCGTCGGTCTTGACCATGCCGGGGGCGATCTCGATCACGCGGATCGGCTTGCCCACGATCTCCAGGCGGAGGGTCTCCGCCAGCACGTGTTCGCCGTGCTTCGCGGCCACGTAACCCGCGCCGCCCTCGTACGTGCCGTGGCCGGCCGTCGAGGAGACGACCACGATCGTGCCGTCGCCGCTCGCCTCCAGCTTGGGGAGCAGGGCCTGGGTGACGTTCAGGGTGCCGATGACGTTCGTCTCGTACATCGTGCGCCAGTCGGCCGGGTCGCCGGTCGCGACCGGGTCGGCGCCGAGGGCTCCGCCGGCGTTGTTGACCAGGACGCCGATCGTCTTGAAGGCCGTCGCGAACTCGTCCACCGCGGCCCGGTCGGTCACGTCCAGCGGGTAGGCCGTGGCCTGGTGGCCGGCCGCGTTGATCTCCTCCGCGAGCGCCTCGACACGGTCCTTGCGGCGGGCGGTGAGGACGACGCGGTAGCCGGCCGCGGCGAGCTGCCGGGCCGTGGCGGCGCCGATTCCGCTGCTCGCACCGGTGACGACGGCGATGCGGGACGCTGCGCTGGGCATGGGGTGCTCCTCGGACGGGGGACGATCGGGCCTCGCCGGCCAGCATAGGCAGGCGCCCGGTGTCCCTCTCCGGCGGTCCGTATCGCGGGCCGGTGGGAAGATGAGGTGGGTGATCCTCTGAACCACGGAGGTGGATCATGGGAGAAGCGCGTGAGGTCATGGACCGGCTCACCGATGCGCTCACCACGCACCCGGACCTGAAGGTCATCGCCGAGCTGTACGCGGAGGACGCGGTCGCCGTCACCCCCGACGAGGGGGAGATCCACGGGCGCGAGGACATCGTCGAGTACTGGCGGCAGATGACGGAGGCGGTCCCGAACGCCCGGTTCGAGCCACTGCACTCCTACGAGGCCGGGGACACGGCCATCGACGAGGGCGTGTTCAGCGGGCGCAACACCGGGCCCATCCAGCTGCCGACCGGGGAGATGCTGCCCGCGACGCAGAAGGAGATCAGCATCCGGGGAGTCGACATCGCGACGGTCAGGGACGGTCGGATCACCGACTACCGGCTCTACTTCGACGAGATGGAGTTCCTCGGGCAGCTCGGACTGCTGCCCGACGAGACGCCGTGACGCGGGGGGCCTAGTCTCCTCGCGGCGCGTACATGATCACCGCCATGCCCGCGAGGCAGATCAGCGCGCCCGCGATGTCCCAGCGGTCGGGCCGGTAGCCGTCCGCGGCCATGCCCCACAGGATCGAGCCGGCCACGAAGATCCCGCCGTACGCGGCGAGGATGCGGCCGAAGTGGGCGTCGGGCTGGAAGGTGGCGACGAAGCCGTAGGCGCCGAGCGCGAGGACCCCTCCCGCGGTCCACATCCAGCCGCGGTGTTCCCGTACGCCCTGCCACACCAGCCAGGCGCCGCCGATCTCGAAGAGGGCGGCGACGACGAAGAGGGCGGCGGAGCGGGCTACGAGCATGCGGGTCAGCTTCGCATGCCGTGTGGCGGGCGGTGGTGTCACCTGATGGAGGGCGCCTGCCGTTCGCCGTTCGTGGGATACATCCATGCGACCACGGCGGTTCGGGCGGCGGCAGCGAGGAGTGGGTGGCATGCGGGTGCTTGCGGTGTGCGGTGCGGCGGTGGCGGCGGCGGTGCTGGTGGGTGGGGGTACGGCGGTCGGGGGTACGGCGGTCGCTGCCGGTGGGCCCGAGGCGGATCTGGCGTATCACGGGGTCGCGGCCCTGTCCGGCGGGCGGATGGACCTGCGGTTCACGCCGCGGAACCACGGGCCGGCTGCCGTACCGGACGCGACGGTGCGGTTGCGGTGGTCCGAGCCGCTGGTGGAACAGCAGGCGTTGCCCGACGGGTGTGCCCGGGAGGCGGAGCGGGTGGTGTTGTGCCGGGTGGGGGCGCTCGCGGCGGACGCGGTGGGGGAGCGGGTGGAGATGCGGGTGGGGTTGCGGGGGGTGCCGTCGGAGGTGCTGCTGGAGATCGACACGGTGTGGAACGGGGGGACGGTGGATCTGAACCGGGTCAATGACCGGCAGCGGGTGTTGGTGCTGGACAGTGGGGACGAGTACTACTTCTGACGGACGGGGTCCGCTTTCCCTCGGTGGGTCAGGTGAGCGTGTCTCACTCCGCTGAGGTGTCGTAGCGCTCCCTTGCCTCGTGGACCTCTTCGATGTGGGTTTCCGCCCAGGTCTTCACCGCTGTCAGGAGGGCCGCGAGGCTGCTGCCGAGGGGGGTGAGGGCGTAGTCGACCCTGACCGGAACCGACGGGGTGACCGTGCGGCTGAGGATGCCGTCCCGTTCCAGGGCGCGGAGGGTCTGGGTGAGCATCTTGGGGCTGACGCCGGCGATCTTGCGGCTGAGGTCGCTGTAGCGCATGGGGCCGTTGGAGAGGGCCGCGACGACGAGGCTGACCCACTTGTCGCTGAGGCGGTCCAGGAGCTGGTTGGTGGGGCAGCCCCGGATGAACGCGTCGTACTCCACACGTGCCTGTTCGCGCCGCTGGGCCGCCGTCGTGGTCGGCATGGCTCACCTCCGGGGGACAAACGCACTTCCAGGTAACTACTTACTGAAAGAGAGTAGCTCTTCCTAGGGTTGCTGTCAGCGGCGGAGAGGCCGGCGCTGACAGTGGTCAATGGAGTGATCGACATGCGTGCTGCTCTGGTGAGGACGTTCGGCGGGCCCGAGGCCGTGGAGGTCGTGGAGACCGCGGTGCCCGAGCCGGGGGCCCGGCAGATACGGATCAAGGTCGCCGGTGCCGCGCTGAACCCGGTGGACCTGGGGGTCCGGGGCGGGTTCTTCGGCGGGGACAAGGAGCTCGGGCTCGGCTGGGACGTCGCGGGGACCGTGGACGCGGTGGGGGCGGACGCTCCCTGGAGCGTGGGGGACCAGGTGGTGGCGCTGTACCACGGGCTGACGAAGGACCTGGGGACGCACGCCGAGTACGTGGTCGTCGACGCGGACGCGGTGGCCCAGGCGCCGGTCACGGTCGACGCGATCCACGCGGCGACGCTGCCGCTGAACGCGCTGACCGCCGTACAGGCCCTGGACATCCTGGAGTTGGCCGAGGGGCAGTCGCTGCTCGTCACGGGTGCGGCGGGTGCGGTCGGTGGCTTCGCGGTGCAACTCGCCGCACGGCGGGGGGTGTCGGTGACCGGGCTGGCCCGGGAGGGGGACGAGGAGTTCGTACGGTCCCTGGGGGCCGCGGAGTTCACGACCGCGCCGCGCGCCGGGGGCTATGACGCCGTACTGGACACGGCGGTGCTCGGGGAGGCGGCGCTGGAGTGGGTGCGGGACGGCGGTGCCTATGTGGGGGTGCGGCCGGGGGCGCATCCCGGGTCGGTGCGCGGGGTGCGGACGGCGTCCGTGTCGGTGGCGGCGGACGGGGCGCAGCTTGCCGAGCTGGTGGGGCTGGTGGACGAGGGGGTGCTGACGCTGCGGGTGGCCGAGACGTATGGGTTGGACTCGGTGGCCGAGGCTCATGCGCGGTTGGAGAAGGGTGGGGTGCGGGGGCGGCTTGTGCTGGTGCCGTGAGGCGTGGGGCGCCTAGGGGGGTGCCGGGTTCGGTTGTCGGGCGGGTGCGGGCCGGTGGGGGCTTGTCGCGCAGTTCCCCGCGCCCCTGGGGTGGGTGAGGGCGCGGTGTGTCGATAGGCGTGGGGGCTGGTCGCGCCCGCGCGGCGGTAGCCGCACATCCGACACAGCCCCGCGCCCCTTGAGTGGGGCCACTGAACGGTGCGGAATATGTGCGGGTGAGTCCTCGTTCTCCTGGGCGTGCGGTTATAGTTTAACCGTCAACTAACTGGAGGGTGAGCGAGCATGCAGTTCGGGATCTTCAGCGTCGGTGATGTCACGCCGGACCCGACCACCGGCCGTACGCCGACCGAGCGGGAGCGGATCAAGGCCATGGTCGCGATCGCGCTGAAGGCGGAGGAGGTCGGGCTCGACGTCTTCGCGACCGGGGAGCACCACAACCCGCCGTTCGTGCCGTCGTCGCCGACGACCATGCTCGGGTACATCGCGGCGCAGACGGAGAAGCTCATCCTCTCCACCTCCACCACCCTCATCACCACGAACGACCCGGTGAAGATCGCCGAGGACTTCGCGATGCTCCAGCACCTGGCCGACGGGCGCGTGGACCTGATGATGGGGCGCGGGAACACCGGGCCGGTCTACCCGTGGTTCGGGCAGGACATCCGGGAGGGCATCAACCTCGCCATCGAGAACTACGCCCTGCTGCGCCGGCTGTGGCGCGAGGACGTCGTGAACTGGGAGGGGAAGTTCCGCACCCCGCTCCAGGGGTTCACCTCCACGCCCCGGCCGCTCGACGGCGTCGCGCCCTTCGTGTGGCACGGCTCCATCCGGTCCCCCGAGATCGCCGAGCAGGCCGCCTACTACGGCGACGGGTTCTTCCACAACAACATCTTCTGGCCCGCCGACCACACCAAGCGGATGGTCGAGCTGTACCGCAGCCGGTACGCCCACTACGGGCACGGCACGGCGGAGCAGGCGATCGTCGGGCTCGGTGGGCAGGTGTTCATGCGGAAGAACTCCCAGGACGCGGTCCGCGAGTTCCGGCCCTACTTCGACGTCGCCCCGGTCTACGGCCACGGCCCCTCCCTGGAGGACTTCACCGAGCAGACCCCGCTGACCGTCGGCTCCCCGGAGCAGGTCATCGAGAAGACGCTGAAGTTCCGCGAGTACGCCGGCGACTACCAGCGCCAGCTGTTCCTCGTGGACCACGCCGGGCTGCCGCTGAAGACCGTCCTGGAGCAGCTCGACATGCTCGGCGAGGAGGTCGTACCGGTGCTGCGCAAGGAGTTCGCGGTGAACCGGCCGGCCGACGTCCCGGAGGCCCCCACCCACGCGTCCCTGCTGGCCGCCACGCAGAACAAGGAGGTCGTCGCATGAAGCTCGTCGTCGTGTCCGCGGGACTGAGCGTCCCCTCGTCCACCCGTCTGCTGGGAGACCGGCTCGCGGCGGCCGTGGGACGGACCGCCGAGGTGGACGTCCAGGTCGTGGAGCTGCGGGAGCTCGCCGTCGACATCGCGCACAACTTCACCAACGGCTTCGCGGGCCGGGCGCTGAGCGCCGCCCTCGACGCGGTGACCGGGGCGGACGGGCTGATCGTCGTCACGCCGGTGTTCTCGGCGTCGTACAGCGGACTCTTCAAGTCCTTCTTCGACGTGCTGGAGCCGGACGCGCTGGCCGGGAAGCCGGTGCTGATCGCCGCGACCGGCGGCACCGCCCGGCACTCGCTGGTCCTGGAGCACGCCCTGCGGCCGCTCTTCGCCTACCTGAAGGCCGTCGTCGTGCCGACCGGCGTGTACGCCGCCTCCGAGGACTGGGGCGCTGAAGGGCTGGACGGGCGGATCGAGCGGGCGGCCGGGGAGCTGGCCGGGCTGATGAGCGGGCTGTCGGCGGTCCGCGGGGCCACCGCCCGGCCCGCCACGGCGGACGGCTTCGAGGACGTCGTGCCCTTCGAGGAGCGGCTCGCCGCGTTGCGTCCGACGGGGTGAGAGGCCAGTAAGAAGGGCGCCGGGTGAGCTGCTCATCACGTCGTACGACTCGGCGGGCACGGCACACTGAGGGGGTGCCCCACAATGTGCTGCTCGCCGAAGACGACCGCGCCATCCGTCATGCCCTGGAGCGCGCCCTGATCCTGGAGGGCTACCAGGTCACCGCGGTCGCCGACGGCGTGGAGGCGCTGGCGCAGGCCCACAGGACGCCGCCGGACGTGCTCGTCCTCGACGTGATGATGCCCGGGATCGACGGGCTCCAGGTCTGCCGGGTGCTGCGCGCCGAGGGCGACCGCACCCCCATCCTCATGCTGACGGCGCTCGTGGAGACCCAGGACCGGATCGCCGGCCTGGACGCGGGCGCCGACGACTACGTGGTGAAGCCCTTCGACGTCGAGGAGGTCTTCGCCCGGCTGCGCGCCCTGCTGCGGCGGACCAGCCCCGACGGGATGGCCCCGGTCGGCGCCGCGCCCAAGGCCGTGGTGCCCGAGCTGCCCCAGGGGCGGATCGAGGCGGCCGGACTGCGCATGGACATCCAGGCGCGGCGGGCCTGGCGCGGGACCCGCGAGCTGGAGCTGACCCGCACCGAGTTCGAGCTGCTGGAGCTGCTCGTGCGCAACGCCGGGATCGTGCTCGACCACTCGACGATCTACGACCGCATCTGGGGCTACGACTTCGGTCCGGGCTCCAAGAACCTCGCCGTCTACGTCGGCTACCTGCGCCGCAAGCTCGACGAACCCGGCGCTCCGCAGCTGATCCACACGGTGCGCGGCGTGGGTTACGTGCTCCGGGAGGACTGAGTGGGGCGGCTGGCTCGGCTGTGGGCCCGGCCGCGGCCCCGGTTGCTGTCCCTGCGGACCACGTTCGTGGTGTCCTTCGCCGCGGTGACGGCCGCGGTGACCGTCCTCGTCGGCGTGCTGTCCTACAGCGCCGCCGCCCGTCTGGTGCGGGTGGACCAGGAGTCCGTGTTCGACCAGGTCGTGCAGGATCTGCGGGACGAGGTGAGCCAGCACCGGATGGCCCCGGAGGACTTCTCCTCCTCGGCGCCCGGGCACGACCTGGTGCGGCCCGCCCGGACGGACGTGCAGGTGCTCGGGCCCACCGGGGCGGTCGCCGACCCCGGGCGGCCGGGACTGCCGGTGACCTCCCGGGACCGGCGCATCGCGGGCGCGGACCTCGCCGGGCGGATGGTGCTGCACAAGGAGGTCTCGGTCGGCAGCGACGTGTACCGGATCGCCACCGTCTCCCTCGGCGGGAGCCGGGGGGCCGTGCAGGTCGCCCAGGAGTTCAGCGACACCGAGGATCTGCTGCGGGCGCTCCAGCAGCGGACGTTCCTGCTCATGGCCGCGGTGGTGATCGGGGCCGGGCTGTTCGGATGGTGGCTGGCCCGGCGGATCACCCGGCGGCTGGTGATCCTCACCTCCGCCGCGGAGGACGTGGCCCGCACCAGGCGGCTGGAGATCGAGGTGCCGGTCACCGGGTACGACGAGGTGGGACGCCTCGGGCGGGCCTTCGACCGGATGCTCGGGCGGCTCGCGCAGTCCGAGGAGGACCAGCGGCGGCTGGTGCAGGACGCGGGGCACGAGCTGCGGACGCCGCTCACCTCGCTGCGCACGAACATCTCGCTGCTGCGGCGGATCGACGAGCTGCCGCCCGCCACCCGGGAGGAACTCGTCGCCGACCTCACCCAGGAGGCGCGGGAGCTGACCGACCTGGTCAACGAGCTGGTCGACCTGGCGGCGGGGCAGTCGGACAACGAGCCGCCGCAGCGGGTGGATCTCGCGGACGTCGCCGAGGAGGTCGCCGGGGCGGCCCGGCGGCGGACCGGTCGGGAGATCCTGGTGCACGCGAGCGGTTCGACGGTGACGGACGGGCGGCCGGGCATGCTGCAACGGGCGGTGTCCAACCTGGTCGAGAACGCGGCCAAGTTCGACCGGGACGGCAGCGCCCCGATCGAGATCTCGGTGTCCGGGTTCACGCTCGGGGGGCCGGTGCGGGTGGAGGTGCTGGACCGGGGTCCGGGGATCGCGGACGCCGATCTCGTGCGGGTCTTCGACCGCTTCTACCGGGCCGCGGACGCCCGGTCGCTGCCGGGGTCGGGTCTTGGGCTGTCGATCGTGCGGGAAGTGGCCCTGTCGCACGGGGGAGCGCCGTTCGCGTTCCCCCGGGACGGGGGTGGGACCGTGATCGGGTTCACGGTCGGCGGGCATGCCTCCGGCGGTTGAGCGGTTGAGCGGGGGTTCGGTCGTGTGAAGGTGCGGGGTGGGTGGGGGCGGGCGTCTTGCGCAGTTCCCCGCGCCCCTAAAGGCGCCTGCCGAAGCAGCGTTCCAGTTCGTCGAGGTCGTAGAACGTGCTGCCCTTGGAGACCGGGCGGCAGCTCTGCCTGAAGGCTGTCTCCTTCTCGTTGTAGAGCATGCGGACCAGGTAGGTGGTGCCCTTGCGGTAGACGTCCCACTGGATGTTCGCGCCGAGGGGGGCGACCGAGGCGCCCCGCCACGGGTTGGTGGCGTACGTGTACGGCGCGGCGGTCGTGACGCCCTGGGTGCTGCCCGGCAGGCCCATCAGGGCGGCCAGCGGGATGATCTCCTCGGCGTGGGTGAAGCGGAGTTCGGCGCCCAGGTCGCTGGTGCCGGCGCGCTTGGCCTCGACCTGCCGGAAGAAGTCGTCGAGCAGGACGTCCGCCATCCTGTAGGTGATGTCGCTGTCCTGGAAGCCGGGGCCCTTCTCGTAGAAGTCCTCGGCGTCGCTGAGGTAGCCGAACCAGTCCGCGTCCCGCTTCGAGAGGAACCTCTCCAGGCCCCAGCCCCTGCCGCCCGGGCTCTCCTCGCGCATCGCGGGGGCGATCGCGTACAGGTTGTAGACCGCCTGGGCCGCGGCCACCTGGTCGTCGGCGGAGAGCGTGTCGACGAAGGACGTACGGAAGAGCTTGCTCAGTACGCTGCGGGCGGCGCCGTGGGTCCTCGGCTGGTCGGTGATGCTCTTCAGGGTGTCCGCGAGGCGCTGGTCGTCGGCGAGGTAGTCGCGGTACGCCTTGCCGCCGGCCGCCTTGTGGAAGTAGAGCAGGTCGACGTCCGTGCGGGTGGGTCCGATGAGCGGCTTGAGCGCCGGGTCCTTCTCGGCGAGGGTCCCGGCGTAGATGTTCGCGCTGTCCACGGCGCGGCCCTGGCCCGAGCTGACCACGTCGATCCTCTCGCCCTTCTTCGCGATCGTGGCGAAGAGGCCCGGCAGTCGGCGGGCGAGGCGGGTCGCGGTGTCCGCCAGCTCCTGCTTGCCGCGGCCGCTGAGGTCGCCGTAGCCGACACCGCTCATCGCGGCCTGGAGCGCCCGCACCTTCGGGCCGAACGCGCGGCCCTTCGCGGTGAGTCCGTTCGCGGCCCGCGCCTTCTCGACGAGGGCGAGGACCAGGTCGCCGTCCTCGCTGTCGGTCGCGGCGCGGGAGCCGTGCCGGGAGACGTTCTCCGTGAAGACGGGGACGAATCCGGCGGGGGCCTGCTGGTAGGTGCGGGGGTTCTGCCGGGGCTCGTAGGGAGCCTTCGTCCCGTAGCTGGTGCTGTCGCCGCGGTGCTCCGGCACGGCCTGGGCGGGGAGGGCGGCGGCGGTGAGGAGCACGGCGAGGCCGGCGGTGGCCAGGACTGGGATGACACGTCTCATGCGCGCATCGTTGGCGAGGGACGTGAACCGCGGGTGGCCACGGGGCGGCGACCCGGCTTCGGGCAGGGCCGGCCAGGGTCAAGAACCGCGCAGGTCAGAGAAGAGAGGGGGCGCCGTCTGCGGGTGCGGGTGCGGGTGCGTGGGGGCGGGCGTTTCGCGCAGTTCCCCGCGCCCCTGGAATGCCCAGCCGCTAGATCACCTGTTCCGGCACCCCGCGCAGTGGGGTCGTCTCCAGCGTCGTGCGGGCCGCCTTCAGGGCCGGGTGGGTCTGTTCCGCGACGGCGTGGAAGGTCTCCTGGGCGGTGCGCGCCGGCCAGGAGGGGGGCAGGTGGCGGGCGGGGAGGCGCGGGTCGGTGCGGATGGTCCACAGCCACTCGCTGACCAGGCGCAGGCGGGTGCCGATCGGGTCGTCGTCGGAGGCCTGGCCCAGCCGGTCGCTCCAGCGCTTGTCGAAGGTGACATAGCGGGCCGCGATGGACTCCAGGTCCCACGTGTCGCGGATCATCTGCTCGATGTCGGTCACCTCGGCGGCCCGCGCGTGGAAGATCTTGACGTGCGCGGTCAGGCCCAGCTCGGCGACCACCGCGGAGACGTCCACCTCGCCGGGGGCGATCCACAGGCCGCTGTACAGGGCGCCGAACCCGGACCAGGTCAGCCGGGAGCGCAGGTCGTGGCGCTGGCGCTTCCAGGAGTCGGGCAGCGAGAAGCCGAGCAGGGTCCAGGAGCCGTCCCAGTCGTCGTTGACCGCGCCCTGCTTCCAGATGCGGGTGCGGCCGTCGATCAGGACGCGGGTGGCCTGCGGGGTCAGTCCGAAGAACATCTTGCGGCCCTCGCGCTGCCGCTGGAGCAGACCCCGGTTCACCATGCGGGTCAGGGTGGAGCGCACCGCCTGTTCCCCGACGCCGACGCGGCCCAGGACGTCGATGATGCTGCCCGAGTAGACGCCCAGGTCGCCCTCCTCCAGGACGTGGTTGCCGAAGAAGGTGAGCATGAGCGACTGCGGGCGCGGCTGCGGTCCGTCCGCGGTGTCCTGGATGTCGTAGTCCTCCACGGGGGCAAGAGTACGACCGCCCGCCGACCGGGCGGCAGGCGGTCGTACGAGGTCATCGGCGGTCGGCGGGGTGGGCAAGGTCGTACGGGCGCAGGTAGGGGGTGGGGCGGTACGAGACGTAGCGGGTGGGGGTGGTGGGGTCGGCCGCGGTGGCGCGGGCGTTGAGGGACGCCGGGTCGGTGCCCTGCCAGCGGCCGGTGTCCAGGCGGTCCTCCAGGGTGTGGAGGGCGGCGAGTTGTTCGGCGGTGCTGAAGGTGCAGTGGCCGGCGTTGTCGACGTAGGCCTGGCGGAGCAGGGGAGTCGAACCGGCCGCCGTGACCGCCCGCTTCAGCGCGCTCTCCGTCTGGACCGGGACCAGGGGGTCGCCGACGGTGTGGATGGAGAGCTGGGGCTTGGCCAGCTCGCCGGTGAAGGAGCTCGTGCCGCTCATCCACGCCACGGCGTTGCGGTCCGCCTTGATGCGCGGGGCCCGGTTGAGGGCGGCGAGGTCCTTCTGCAGCGAGAGACCGGCCTTCTTGTACAGCTCGGTGACCTCCTTGCGGACGGAGGACTCGGCGAGCAGGCGGGTGTAGTCGACGCCGGTGTTCCAGGACATGTTGCCGCCCGCCCGGACCTCGGCCTCCTGGCGCCGGTTGAAGGCGGCGATCTTCAGCAGGCCCTTGACGGCGTCGTACTGGTTGGCCTGCTGGGCGTCCCAGTCGGTGGCGGCGGGGCGGGTCTGGGTGGGCGCGTTCCAGACCGGGATGTTGTGGAGGGCGGCGGCCAGGGCGATCCGGGCCCGGCCCTCGGCCGTCGACTGGGCGGAGTCGACCGTGGCGGTCAGGGTGTTCGCCGCGTCGGTGGCGGCCTGCTGGGTCGGCAGGTTCACCAGGGGGACGTCGGAGCCGAGGAGCGTCTTGAGGGCGAACGCCGGGTCGAGCGTGTTGTTCCAGTTGGCGACACCGCCCTGGACCAGGCCGCACATGGAGAGCGAGCCGTCGATCTCGTCCGGGGCGCGCTCGGCGATCGCGGTGGTGACCAGGCCGCCGTACGACCGTCCCCACGCGATGGTGCGCTCGGCCTGGCCGAAGCGGCCGGTGAAGGTCTTCAGGGTGGCCAGCTGGTCGGGGACCGCGTCGGTGACCGCCCAGCCGGTGCTGGCGTAGGAGGAGCCGATGAGGGCGTAACCCTGCTGGAGCAGAAGGGTCTTGGTGGCGGCGTCCGGGGCGTCCTGGGCGGGGTTGGCGGGGCCGCCGTTGTAGCCGTGGCTGAAGAGGAGGACGGTGCCGTTCCAGGTGGCGGGGACGTCCATCATGTACGTGGCGCCGGAGGGGAGTTGGCCGTCCACGTGGGTGGGGTCGGTGGTGGTCGCCGCCGTGGCGGCGGGTGCGGCGGTGAGGGTGAGCAGGAACGCTGCCGTGCAGGCGACGCGGGTGCTGTGCCTCATGCGGTGATCTCCTCCGTGTGGGGGGTGGTGGGGAGTTCGGGGGTGGGGTCCTCGCCGAGTGAGGTACGGCTGGTCTCGCGCACGAACCACACCGTCAGCGCGGTGATCAGCGAGCCGCCGCACAGCAGCAGGGCGACGGGGGTGCCGTTGCCGCTGCTCGCGACCAGGCTGCCGGCGATCATGGGGGAGAAGCCGGCGCCGACGAGGGTGGCGCCCTGGTAGCCGAGGGAGGCGCCGGTGTAGCGGACCCTGGTGCCGAACATCTCGCTGAACAGGGCGCCGAGCGGGCCGTACATCAGCGACTGGGAGATGCCGTGGCCGATGACGACGGCCAGGATCAGGGCGCCCGACGACTTGGCGTCGACCAGCGCGAGGACCGGGAAGGCGGTCGCGGCGGACAGGATCGCGCCGGTGAGGACGACCGGGCGGCGGCCGACCCGGTCGGAGAGCGCGGAGGCGCAGGGCAGGACGACCAGGGCGACCGCGGCGGAGACGGTGAGCGCGGTCAGCACCTGCGGGCGGGGATGGCCGATGCCGGTGGCGTACGAGATGAGGTAACTGGTCAGCAGGGACTGGGCGGTGAAGGCGCCGATGCCGACGCAGCAGGCCAGCAGGACGGGCTTCGGGCGGCGCAGGACGTCGAGGACGGGGAGCCTCGACTCGGCGCGGTCCTTCTTCACCTCGGCGAACAGCGGGCTCTCGACCACCTGGAGGCGGACGAACAGGCCGACGCCGAGCAGCAGCACGCTCAGCAGGAACGGCACCCGCCAACCCCAGGCCGCGAACTGGTCCTTGGGGAGTGTGGAGACCATCGCGACCACGGCGGCGGAGATCAGGGAGCCGAGCGGGGCTCCCATCTGCGTGAAGCTGGACCACAGTCCGCGGCGCTTCTCACCCGCGTGCTCCACGACCATCAGGGTCGCGCCGCCCCACTCACCGCCGATGGCGATGCCCTGGACCACGCGCAGGGTGATCAGCAGGACGGGCGCCCAGACGCCGATGGTGTCGTAGGTGGGCAGCAGGCCGATGAGGAAGCTGGCGCCGCCCATCAGGCCCATGGTGAGCAGCAGCATCTTCTTGCGGCCGAGGCGGTCGCCGAAGTGCCCGAAGACGATGCCGCCGATGGGGCGGGCCACGTATCCGGCGGCGAAGGTGCCGAACGCGGCGATCGTGCCCACGGCGGGGTCGGCGCCGGGGAAGAACAGTTCGCCGAAGACGAGCGCGGCGACGGTGCCGTAGACGAGGAAGTCGTAGAACTCGACGGCGGTGCCGAGCAGGCCGGAGAGGGCGACTCGGCGGAGTTGGCGGGTGCGGTCTGATGCGGTGGGGGACGGGGGCATCGCGCTCTCCCTTGAGCGGGGGAAGGACACCGCGAAATTAGGCCGTCTGGTGACCGTCGTCAAGAAAGTGCACAACATTGATAGGCTCGCGACAGGGGAGTGTGACGTGTGTCACTGGAACTCGCTGATCCTTCCGGGCAGTTGACTGCGTGACCACAGATATGCGAACCCGGATACGGGCCGGGGATCCGGACGCCTTCGCGGAGCTCTACGACGCGTGCGCCCGCTCGGTGTACAACCACGCCTTCCGGCTGACCGCCGACTGGTCCGTGGCCGAGGACGTCATGTCGGCCACCTTCATGGAGGCCTGGCGGCGCCGGGACTCCATCGAGGCCGAAGGCGGTTCGCTGCGGCCCTGGTTGCTCGGCATCGCCACCAACGTCTCCCGCTCCCACGGCCGCGGCAACCGCCGTTACCGGGCGGCGGCGAACGCGGCGGCCGCGGCCGGGATCGCGGAGGTGGCCGACCATGCCGAGGAGACCGCCGGGCGGGTGGACGACCGGCGCCGGATCGCCGCCACGCTGACCGCGCTCGCTTCCCTACGACGCCCCGAGCGCGAGGTGCTCGTGCTGTGTCTGTGGGAGGGGTTGGAGTACGCGGAGGCCGCCCGGGCCCTGGGGGTGCCGGTCGGGACCGTCCGCTCCCGGCTGTCCCGGGCGCGCGGCCGGCTGCGGAAGCTGGCGGAGGCCGAACTGGCCCGGAAAGGACGGGAACTCGGTCGGTCGAACCGGCAGACAACAGGTGATCGCGAGTACGTGATCCGGTCCGCACAGGAAGGAAACCGATGAACGCCAGCCCCTCCCAGCCGCACCCGGCCGAGTGGACGGAGACCCAGGGTCTGCTGCCCTCCGTGGAGCGGGATCTGCCGGCGGGCCGCCACCAGTTCCACAAGGAGCAGATGATGGTCCAGATCCGCGAAGACCTGCGTACGACCGCCCCGGTGCCCGCACGTCGGCCCAACCCGTTCCTGCGCCGGGCAGTGCTGCTGCCCGCGCTGGCCTGCGCCCTGGCCGGCGCGGTGGTGGGTGGTCTCGCCCTGACCGACGGCGGGGACGGGAACACCTCCCTGGCGACCGGCCCTGCGCTGACCACTCAGGTCGGTGCCGCCGACGCCAAGGGTGCCGCCCCGCTCCTCGACCACATCTCCCTGGCCGCCGCCGACACCTCCGAACCCGGAGTGCGCGAGGACCAGTTCGTCTACATCGCCTCGAAGGTCGCCAACACCTACCCGAAGACCGTCGGCGACAAGACCACGGTGGTCAGCGAGAAGCTGCACTCCCGCCAGGTCTGGCAGTCCCCCGACGGCCGGAACGGCTGGCTGATCGAGCCCGGCAACACGGGCAAGGACGGCATCACCCTGGCCGGACCGAACCCGTTCCGATCGGCCTACGACCGGCTGGTCACGCTGCCCACCGATCCCGCCGCCCTGCTGCGGAAGGTCTACCAGGAGTCGGACGCCGTCCGGGACCCCGAAGTCCCCCGTGACCAGGCCGCGTTCGTCGCCATCGGCGACATGCTGACCGAGAGCTACCCGCCCGCGAAGCTGACCGCCGCGCTCTACAAGGCCGCCGCCGACATCCCCGGGGTCGTCGCGGTGGACGACGCGGTCGACGCGGTCGGCCGCCACGGGGTCGCCGTCGCGCGGCTCGACGAGCAGAGCGGGCAGCGCACGGAGTGGATCTTCGACAAGAAGACGTACGCGTTCCTGGGGGAGCGCAGTGTGCAGGTCGAGCCGAGCGACACGTTCAAGAAGGGGACGGTGACCTTCACGGTCGCGATCACTCGGCGGGCGGTGGTGGACGAGATGAAGGAGGTGCCGGGGCAGGAGGGGTGAGGGTGCGCCGGTCGCTCCCCCGCGGGTGAACGCGCCTCGCGGTTCGCCCGTATCCCTGGGGGACCGTCTGTCCCCGAACGGGCCGCACCGCCCGGATACGGAGCAAGCGACGTGCCCCTCTCGCAGCCGCCGTCACGCACCGGCCGTACTCACGCTCCCGCCGCCGCCCGTCTGGCCCGACGGGCGGCCGTCGGGGCCGGGCTCGTCCTCATGCCGCTGACCGCGGCGTGCGGCGCCGGCGCGGACGACGCGGCCGGTGGGCGCAAGGCGTCGAAGAGCCCCGCGATCTCCGCGGTGCAGGCGGGGGTCGTGGCCCCCGCGAAGGTCGAGGTCATCGCGGGGCTGACGGGCTGCAAGGCCAAGATCCGCATCGAGGCGGACGAACTGCGCCAGGGCGTCTGCCACACCAAGGACGTCGACTACCTCGTCACCACGTTCCCCGAGGAGCGGTTCAAGGAGGCGTGGCTGGACTCCGCCTCCGCGTACCGGGCGGACTTCCTCGTGGGCTCCCGCTGGATCATCAGCGCGAAGATCGACGCCCTCAAGAAGTTCCGCGATCGCACCGGCGGCGACATCGTCAGCTACTCGGGGATGGGGCCGGGCAGCGGGTCGAGGTGAGGTGAGCGGGGGCCGGGTCGTACGGCCAAGGCCGCTACCGGCTCAGGGGATCGGTGGCCGAAGAGTCGATAGCGTGCGTGGCGTCCCGGGTGCTGATCGGGATCAGCCCGCCGCCCGCACTCCCCCGTCGCCGGAATCGCCCGCCGCGCGCACCCGGGCAGCAGCAGCGGTCTGCGCCGCCTCCTGGAAGTCGACGATGGCCCCGCCGTGGTCCCTCGCCCAGGTCGTCAGGACCTCGATGGGCTCGACGAGGGTCCGACCGAGATCGGTGAGGCTGTACTCCACCCGCCGCGCCGCTTCAGCATGGCGTTCGACCAGACCGTACTGCTGGAGCCGGCGCAGCGTCTGGGTGAGGACCTTGCGCGAGATGCCGCCTATGAGGTCGACGAGTTCACCGTGCCGGCGAGGCTGATGGCTGAGTCCGAAGAGCACGAGCACGGACCACTTGTCGGAGATGATCTCGACCGCCAGGCGTGTGGGGCAGTCGGCAAGGAAGGCTGATCCAGCCGCGTTCCGCATGACAATCGAAGGTACCAGGAGGTAACCGACGGCTCCGTAGCGTCTTCCGCGAGCAACGAAACCAGCACCGGAAGCGGAGGAGCCACCATGCCACGAGTCGTCGTGTTCGACGAGTTCGGCGGGCCGGATGTCATGCGCGTCGTCGAGGAGCCCGTCGTCGAGCCCGCGGTCGGCGAGGTACGGGTCAGGATCGAAGCGTTCGCCGTCAATCCGCTCGACCGGATGATGCGTTCCGGCACCTCGCCCACACCGGTCCCCCTGCCGCACGCTCGCCTGGGTGTCGAAGGAACCGGTGTCGTCGACGCACTGGGCCCCGAGGTCACCGGCCTGAAGATCGGCGATCCGGTCATCCTCACGGCCGTTCCGGACGCGAGCGCCAGGGGCAGCTACGCCGAATACACCACGATCCCCGCGAGCCAGGTCGTCGGCAGGCCGGCCGGGCTCGGACCCACGGAGGCGGCGGCGATCTGGGTCGCGTTCTCCACCGCCTACGGCGCGCTCGTTGAGAAGGCGGGGATGCGGCCCGGCGACCACGTCCTCATCACGGCCGCGTCCGGCGGTGTCGGCCGGGCGGCGATACAGATCGCCAACCAGATCGGTGCCGTGCCCATCGCCGTCACCCGGCACACCGCGAGGAGGGACGACCTGCTCGCCGCCGGCGCCGCGGCGGTCATCACCACCGACCGCACGGACGTCGTCGAAGCTGTCCGCCACCACACCGGCGGAACCGGCGCCGACATCGTCCTCGACGTGGTCATGGGCCCTGGCCAGCAGGACCTCCTGAAGGCGGCCCGCCCCGGCGGAACACTGGTTGCCGCGGGTTTCCTGGACCCCCGGCCCGCACCCTTTCCGACCGGCACGCCGCTCACGATCTTCAGTTACCGGAGCTTCGAGCACACCCTCGACCCGGTCGTCGTGAACCGCATGGCTGCCTTCCTGAACGCGGGTGTGCGCCTTGGTGTACTGCGGCCGGCCATCGACAAGGTGTTCGCCCTCGACGACGTCGTCGAGGCACACCGCCACCTCGAGAAGGGGCTGCACGCCGGACGGAAGATTGTCGTCACGACGGGAAGGGCGGGGTCCGAGAACCCCGCCCGCAGATCATGAGCCCCGGCTCAGCCCCGCCTCAGGGCCACACCAAGCAATACGGCTGATGCCCCGCCTCATGCAACCGATGGCTGAAGTCCTGCCACTCGTGCAGCGATTGGGGGCGGGAGGGTGCTGACCTGGGGTTTCGCAGGGAAGTGTGCGTTGACCTGGGGAAACTCCTCTCGGTAGTTCTCACGGGTCAACGCCGTTTCCCAGGCTCATGTGCCCTGGATGTGCCCTCGCGGTCTCTCACCAGAGGGCGCCCTGCTCGGCTGACGGACGGGTGGCGGGCGGTGTCGTCGCCAGGCTCACTCGCGTCTTGGCATTGATAGCACGAGGTTCTGTCGTCACAGCGCCCGCCTCACGCAGCTGCCGGACGGCCTCGATCACTTGGGCCGGCCGGTAGACGGTCTCCAAGAGGGTGTATCGCTTGAGCTCCGGGATGGTTCGCCCGTCGGGCGTTTCGGAGATGAAGTCGTGCAGGATCCGTCGCAGCGGAGCCGTATCCGGTTCGAATACGAGATCAAGCATCTGCTGTTGAGTGTCCCTGGGGTCGCGGTAGCGGACGCCATAGGAAGGGTCCACCTTCCACATGGCGTCCTTCATCTTCTCCAGCCCCAGCTCGTGCTGGGTGCCGAAGATCAGGTAGAGGACCCTGCCGCCCTCGTCGACCATCTCGAAGTACAGCGTGTGCGTGAAGCCGGCGTGGCGCAGCGTGTTCCGGTACTGCTCCCGCAGGAACGTGAACTTGCCTGAGGGCGGCTGCTGGAAGACGCCTTGCCACTCCTGGCTTCCGAAGGCTTCGTCGCCGAGCTGACGGTGGCCGTCGTGCTTCTCGGCGAACCGGGTGAGGAAGCTGGGCTCGAAGGTCACCATCACTTCAGTGCTGGGATGGCGCCCCAGCTCCTGGAGGAGCGAGAAGGGGATGTCGGGTCCGCCGAAGCTATCCAGCAGGACAAAGAGAGGCTTCCCCAATGCGCCGATGCCCCGCAGCTTCTGCAGGAGGGTCGGGTGGAAATCTCCGTGACGTATGTCGACCGCTATTCGTTTGGTGATGTCGTCCGTTTGCCTGGAGCGGACGAGCTCCATCTGGCGCTGTAACTCCTTGACGCGCCGGGCGTCCTCCTCCATGAGGATCACGCGCATACGTTTCGGGAACCTCTGTAGTGCCTCGGCGAAGACTTCGTAAGCGATGACTGGGGAGCCGGGCTCGCCCTGCTTGTAGACGCCGGCACCCGCGAAGCCTTCGGCGTAACTGATCACGTCGAGTCGTGACAACAGAATCGGCGCCCAGGCTTCCAAGTACCGCTTCAATAAGTCGTGTTTGGCCGCCGTGTGCGGATCGCGTTCCCACACGGCATCCTTCGGTACGGCCACGATCGCTCCCCCTACTCCCGTCGGCCCCGCTGGGGAGAGGGTCACACACCGTTGCCATATGCCACCAGAGTGCGTACGGCGTCAGCTGGACTTTGGCCGTTAATGAGCTGCGACAGGCAGTCGCGGTGGCATTTCGTCCCAGGTTGCTCCGTCGAGTTCGCGGCCCCCTGACTTAGGGCTGCGACCACCCCACTGCTTGAAGAAGAACGGCACTTCAGCGCGGTTGCAGGCGTCGCGGATGTCCACCAGCCACTCCTCCTCCACGGGCCGATGGTGGGGCCCGGACTCCCCGCCGGCAATAACCCAGCCGATGCCGTCCAGCTTCAGACCGGTAAGCGGACCGAGCAGCGGCTCACACGACAGGAAGCGCACGGCAGCGGGAACTTGTCGAAGGTCGTCGACACGATCCAGGTGCTCTGCGTCTTCGACGGAGACGCCCATCCACAGGTTGGAGGGCCAGTCGAGTTCGCCGGCCACACGTCGCAGCCTGCGGGCTCTCTTGGTCAGCAGCTGGTAGGTGTGCTGGGGAGTCTCGGCAATCACCTGGAAGACCTGCCGGACGAAGTCCAGGGGGACCTTGGCGTGGAAGAGGTCGCTCATGGAATTGACGAAGACCATCCGTGGGGCTTTCCACTGACGGGGGATGACCAGTGCATCAGGGTGAGGGGTGAGACCGAAGCCCGGGCCGGATGTCCTGGGATCCCCGTCCGTCTGGTACTTGGCAACACCCATGGCCTTGAGGCGCCTGGATAACGTCAAGGCGTAGCAGTTGTCACACCCGGGGGAGATCCGGTCGCATCCTGTGGTGGGATTCCAGGTCGCCTCGGTCCACTCGATTGTGCTGCGATCGCCCATGGGTCCCCTCCCGTAGCGGGTGGACACTGGTCATCAGCGCTTTCCCACCCGGCGCTTCGACTGCGCTGCCTAACGAGCGACGTGCCGAACTGACACGCGATCGCCCCCCATCCTTCACGTCGAACAGGTGTTCTGTGAAGGGGGTGTTGGGATCGAAGGTCGATGGGTGCCGTTCGTCTGAAGGAAAGGTCGGCCTGCGATTGCAGCCAGTCCGCTGCGAAACAACCGAAGCGTGAGGGTCGAGTTGTCGTTTGGCGTGAGGCTCTCTCCACGGGCGAACGTCGCTGGCGCGCGTGCCGTTCAGCATTGGGCTGCCACGACGGATCCTGTCGCCCTGTGACTGGCAGTCCCGCCCTCTAAGATCCGCCTCGACGCCATGAATGCTTGGCTAGGCGCATCGGCTACTCGGTGGGAGCAGCCTGAAGAGGGAAATCTGGCAGCCCTGTCCAGGACAGGGTCTCCCCAAGGTGGTTCGCCACGATGCTAGCCAGATGCTCGGCGCCTCCTCGGTAGGTTCGGGCACACGAGATAGCCCCATGCAAGGCAAGGGAGTGTTTCCCGCCCTTCATGGGACGTAGGACCGACGACGCGGGTACTACGTTGTTCTTCACCGGGCCGGGCCACACTTCGCTCCGCCAGCCACTGGCCATCCCGTGGGACAGACAATGGCGCACCTGCATCCACCCTTGGGCTGTGACCTTGGCCTGGTCCCAGGTCAAGGTGGCCGGCTTCCAGAAGGAGGCCCCAATCGCTGGCGGGGCCCACACGTCGACAGAGAAGCCCGTCTTGAGGCCCTTGGCCAAGGTCGGAAACTCCTTGACGATGAGCTTCTCGAACTCCTCGATATCAGGATTTGTCAGGTTCATCTTTCTGACGATCTGGGCGAAGCTCTGACCCTGGCCATAAAGAACCGTTGCGAAGAAATCCTCCGCAAAGCCCTCAAAAGCAGACAGGATCCCCAGGGTGATAGCCGGGGCAAGCGCCGCAGCGTTTCCTGCCCCACCGCGCTTTCGTGGATGAAGCGCCAGGAGCCGCGACGGGACAATCAACGACCGAGCGAATCGGTCAACGCTGGCCTGCAAGCTGGGAGCCAGAACTGCTGTTGCCACTGGGAGCCTCCTGGGGTTGATCCCTAAGAAGTCAGAGGATCCCATCAGGGGTGCTGCGCTGGTACGGGTTCGTCCCAGATGACGTGGCTGACACTGCACGCGGCGTTGCCGCCCAGTTCGTCCGCAGAGCATCGCTTCGGGCGGGCAGCTGACCGCCTCGTGTACAGAGTGAGGCCGTCCGAGCCGTGGCCCAGCCGCCTCGACTGGGCCGTTGGTGAAGAGGGAGAGCGCGCTGCCCCTCTACCAGTCCCATCTCGACGGATCCGACCGGCGAGCTGATGAGGCCGAGAGATAGTCCGGCCAGCAGGTCCAGGGATCGCATGCTGCCGCGGGGGCTGACCAGGGCAGGCAGTATGCAGAGGCCGGGAGTGCGGGGCGCCCGATTTGGCCGTCGAACGAGGGCTGATGTCAGTGGGTGGGGGAAGAATGGGGGGTAAGCGAGGGAGGGACGATGTCCATACCAGGCGATGGCTCTGACCTGCTCTTTCCTTCCCCCAGCGGATGCCGCTGGTGTGGAGTGGATGAGCGTGAGCACATGCAACGCTGGAAGCTGCCGGTTGGGTGGCATAAGTGGGAGGCGCCAACATTGGGGCAACGCAAGGAGCGGATGCTTGCTCGACGTCGTCGTACTGCCGGGCCCTTAGGGACAGGCTCGGCAGGCCCAACTACTCGGCTAGCTTCCTGACCTGTGCGAACACCTCTCGAAGCTGTTCTGGAACCTGCTGGGCATCCTTCAAGGTCAGGGAGAACCCGTACATCATGTCCGGTTTCCCTCCTGGGCCCGTGTCACTTCCTGTCTGCAGCATCTCTTCCACGGCTGCGCTGAACTTCTTCTCGGTTCGTAGCTTGGCGAAGTCTTCCGGCGCCCAAAGCCCATCGTTCCTGGGCCATACCTCGTTCGCGACAGTTGCCCAGAGATCGTCGCTGAACAATGCTTCGAGTTCAGGCACATCGTCGGTTCCGGCATCAGTGGTCTCGCCGATGAACTTCACGTAGTCGGCAACGTTCGGACCGAAGTGTTCGCGAAGTTTCTGCTCCTTGAAGATGCTCTTGGGGAGCGATCGGCTGTCAGCGTCAACAACAAGCAGGAAAGTGCGCCCGCGCTTGATCAGGTATCGAGCGAGGTGCAAGGCTCCCTCATTGTTGAAACAAGCCCAAAGGGCGACGCCAGCTGCCTGTAGGGAGAGCCCTTCGCACAGCCGGAAGAGGAGAGGGAAGGCGCGTTGCTCGGTATCGCCTTCTACCGCCAGGAAGCAACGCTCGTGTAGCAGGACCGAGTTGCGGAGCCCCAGCGCTGATGCGATCTTGCCGAGGTGTAGATCGATGGCCTCGCCGAGCTCATCCGCACCGATACGCTCGGCAACAGTGCCGAGGTTCTCCAACTTGAGGTGGACAACGTCGGAAATGTCGACGCCGTCGATCAGATTCATGGAGTGGGTGGCGACCATGACGCTAACGTGCGGAATGGCGGCTTGTTTGCGGATCAGCCCCATCACCTTGCGCTGGTGGTGGTAATCGAGGTGTGTATCCGGTTCGTCGTACACGACGATCGTTTGCACTGCCGGCGGCTCGACCTCGTTGTTGTCCTGCTTCCCGCGTGCCTCCGGGCCGCCTGCATCGGTTTCTTCATCCGCCAGGAGCTCACTGGTCCATTCCCACACGGCGAGTGACACTCGTCGGTTGCTGCCCAGACCCGAACGGTCCAAGCCAACCGACGCGCCCTTGACCCGGCTGATGCGCAGAGGGGCCCCGTTGAACCCACGCTGGAACGACACGTCGGGCTCGACGAACACCTCTGTGAGATCCGGACAGCGCTCTTTGATGTGATCACAAAGCGACTTGGCGTCGATGCGCAAGCGCTCCTTGACCTCATCCTCAACTGCCTGCAACTTTCCCTGCAGAGCGGCATCCGCCATGTGTGCCTGGAATTTTCCACTGAGCGCTGTCTTCACAGCATCATCGGGGCGGGCTGCCTTCCCGTCGAAAATCAGCACCCTGGGCATGCGTCGCTCTAGACCAGACGGCGTCGACAACCAGCCCTGATTTTCCGAGTGTTTACGGCCATAGTCCCGCAGGCACTTCTCGAAATCGGCCTTCTTGGGCTTGGCGTTGTTGGGCTTGACCTCGAACTCAGCTGCGAGTTGTTTCAGTTCGGGTAGCAAGTACTGGGTAAGGTCCGTCAAACGGTCGTCGTTCGGGAGGGAGCTCCAGACTTCCAAGGACGACTTCAGGTTGGCGTCAACCCTGCGTCTCAGGCGCACCTGCGAAGGCAGGTCGAACTCCTGTTGCTCCCAGTCGTCTAGAGTGAACTCGCCCACGACCACAGTTTCGGCACAGCGTGCGAAGGATTCCTTGCCTTCGGAGTCTGTGCTGCGAACGTAGCTGCGGTCATCGTCAACCATGTTGTAGGTGCCGACAAGGAGGCCGAGAGCGTCCAGCAGCGCGCTCTTGCCGTCGTCGTTGTGTCCAGCCAGGATGGTCGGCTTGCTTACCGGGATGTTGGAGACATCCTGGAGTGACCGAAAACCGTTTGCCGAAAAGTTCTTGAGATACACCGCTGGTCGATCGCTCCGCACCTTGTCCTGTCAACTGAGCTGACAGCGTCGGCAGACGCCAGCAACATGCACGGCAGCACCAAGCGTCTCGGGAACACCATCCTAGGACTCCCGTGGCCTCTCGTGTGGGCTCTGGTCCGATCCCGTTGGCTCGTCCTTCAGGCATGCGGTTCACGCCCGACTGCTCGAAGAGGGGCGCGCACCGGTGTCGCTGGCGGATCTGGTGAAGCTCAGTGGCTGGACCGAGTTGGAGGTGGCGCCCTGTTTGGCCTGGCTGACGAGTGGTGATGGGTGTTGGCTTCGGAGGCATCCGGTGTCTGTGACGCCGGCTCTTTCCGCGGAGTTCGTCCGTAGGCCGACTCCAGCCAAGGTGACTGATTCTGACAGAAGTTGACTGTTATTGCCTCTAACCGTTCGTATGCGCAGAGTGCTTGTCGGTGTGTCTTAGGGTGCTTGAGTGAGAGGCGCGCACCTAGGCGCGCCTTTCTCCATGATTACAGGCATCGAACATGAGGGTGAGCTCCCATGCGACGTATATCTGTCGTTTCCTCGAATCTGGCTTCTGTCGGCTATGAGTCGGGCTCTGGGACGCTCGAAGTACAGTTCCATAGCGGAGCGATCTATCAGTACGCGGGTGTGCCCGAGAGCGTGTACAGCGGGCTGATGGGCGCGGCCAGTAAGGGTGGATACCTCGACACCTTTGTGAAAAAGGCAGGCTATCCGGCGGTGAGAGTCTCCTGATGCACAGATACCCTATGGGCAACCCTTTCCGAGTTCCGAGTCGTGGCAACCGTGGTCAGGTGAAAGCCAGCGATCGGAATGCGTTGCGGATTCCGGTGAGGGGTTCGCGGTCCCGGGTGTAGAACAGTTTGTTGGTGAGTAGGACTGCCCACCGGTCTTTGCCAGGGGAGATCCAGACACCTGTGCCGGTGAAGCCGAAGTGGACCCAGATGTCGTGGGTGGCTGGTGCGGTGCCTGGGACTGGGTGCCAGAACAGGCCACGGAGCGGGCTGAGTTCGCCTGTGTGGATCCGCAGGGATTCCTTGATCCAGCCTGAGCCGAATCCGGGAGCCTCGCCGGACTTGACCGGCGCGAGCAGGTAGCGCAGGAACGTGGTTAGGTCGTCGAGGACGGAGAAGGCACCTGCGATGCCGCACACCCCGCAGAGCAGGCGGGCGGAGCCAGCGAGACGCGCACTCGCAAGGCAATCGACGATGCCTTTCACGGAAACGGAGACGGAAGCCGAGGCGGTAGACAACGGGGGCCCGCCCGCCGCCCAGGGCGCATCAGCGCCCCCAGCGAAACCAATGTGCCCTGGCCGCCTGACGGCCCCTCCTCGGCACCAAAAGGGCGAGGCCCGAAGACCCCGCCCGAAACCACCGAAACCCCAGGTCAGGGCCACACAAGGCAATAGGGCTGATGCCCCGCCTCATATAGCCGATGGCTGAAGTCCTGCCACTCATGCGAATGGGAGGGGCAGGGTGTTGACCTGGGGTTTCTCGATGAAATGTGCGTTGACCTGGGGAAACTCATCTCCGAAGTTCTCGCGGGTCAACGCCGTTTCCCAGGCTCATGTGCCCTGGATGTGCCCTGACGACCTCAGAAGGCCATCGGCTTGGAGAGCAGAATCGGCTGTTGGTCCAGTCCTTCAAGCACGAGATGGGGGATGACCTCAAGGGCGATGTCCATGGCGTACTCAAGAGCCGCTGCGCTGCTGGACTTGTCGACGTCTAGGGCCTCGGACCACTTACGGGGCTGATAGCGGGACAGCATCGAGAAGCTGTACAGGAGCAGCCACCAGGACATGAGGGGCGTCGGGGGCGCCTTGGTGGGCTCGAAGGACGGCCGAAGGGAGCGGTCGGCTATGAAGCGGTAGGCGGGAGCTCTCGCATCGAAAAAGGCGTCGATCTCTGCCTCCTCCATGGCCTGCTTGGGAGCTGGCCAGCAGAGCTCGATGGAGAACCGCCGCGAGCGGATCTTCCTGAAAGCCTCCTCCTCGCTGCCCCATATCTCGGCGCCTTGGAGGCCCGGGTACTTCGGGACGAAGGCCGCCAGCCAAGCTTTCCTGTCCCTCGGAGTGGGCATTTCCTCGTTCACGCAGGCGGACGCTCGCAAGTACTCGATGGAGGGAGCGGGGTTGCCCGACCACCTGTCGAGGTTGTTCTGGACAGACGGGTACCGGTCGGCGATGAAGTCGACCGCGGGGGTGTTGGCAGCCCCTTCAAGGGGCACCTCGGTGAGCTCGGGAATCGAGTTCCACAGAGCCCCGAGGCTGATCGCATCTGATGTTCGCTCGGAACCCGTGGCGTCGGACACCGCCTGGAAGGCGCCTTCCCCGTCGGGTCTGACACTTACGTTGGGGATGCTCGGCTCCATGTCGAGAATCTTCAGACCGTGTTTGTTGAACGTCCACGTGCCTGGTGCATGCGCGGCAGTCATCGCGAGCCCCGCTTGTACGAGGCCGTAGTAGAGGTTGATGGGACGAGTGGCTGCGGAGACGACCTTCGCCGCGCTCATCTGCTCCTCGAACTGCTGGAGCGCGGCGGCGAATGTCTTCCTCCTGGACGCCGAGTCCTTGAGCCTGGTCTTGTCCGTCAGGCTCGTACGGCGGTGCCGTAGCCCTACGCGAATGGCTGTCGTGCTGTCCATACCTTTGGCTTTCGTCTGTGTGGATTGGGCGTCCGGCGAGGGGGTGGTGGGATGCGGAAACACCGGTTCAACGGTGACAGGTGGCCCTCTCCTTGAAGAGGTCGAAGCCGCGCTGCATCATCGCGACCGCCCGGTCCGTCGCCCACCACAGGACCTGGGGGGAGCTCGTGATCTGCGCGAGGTTCACGCGGCCCTGGGTGTCGATGACGTTGCGCTCCAGGATGCTCAGGGTGCCGTAGACATCGCCGTGCGCCAGAGAACTGCAGCTGCTCCATACGATCTCGGCCTGATCGGCTCCCATTGCCGACTGCACGCCGGCTTCGCGGACGATGTCCTTGTAGTCCGGGGACCGCAGGGCCTTCTTGGCGTCACCGGGATCCGTGCCCGCGGCCACTACCAGGTCGGTCAGCTGTTGCTTCCGCTCCTCTGACGGTCGCCGTGGCTGCTGCTTCAGCAGCTCCAGCATGTGGTCGGAGTGGCGGTACTCGCCGGCTTGGAGGGAAAGGCGGCGCTGTACGCGAACGAGCCGGTTGGCCGGCGCGAGCAACCAGACTGCTCGGGCACTGTTCTCGAACGCTCCCCGCAGAAGCGAGTACTGCGCGTGCGTGTGCAGGGTGAGCGGGAGGTCGGTCCCCTGCTGCTCGCCGACGAGCGAGGAACGGTAGCAGTGCAGGTGGTCGACGGAGACGCTGAGGGCATTCCAGACGTTGTGCGACACCTGGTAGGGGTCGGTTTTGGCGTCGTCGCCTGCGAGGGCGCTGCCCGGTTGGACTTCCCAGCCCTTGGAGTTGGATTGGGTGAGGGCCTCGTACGACTTGGCACCTTCCAGCAGTGTCAGGATCTGCCTGAGGTACTGATCTTCATCTGGAGCGGTTGTCACGGATTGAGATTAGGCGCGAAGGTCGCCCAAGTGTGTGGCATTTACATACTTGTGTGCAATGTCAACTTCCTTAGGTGCAGGTTGTTTTGAGTGGCCACGGGGGCAGAGCTCCCTGAGGTCCGGCAGGGGCAAGTCGGAGTACCAGGGCCCGGGCAAGACCCGGCACGCATCCCCGCAGCCGACGGAGATGGCGTCGGCGGTGACGTGAACGAACTCGTGGGTGATCAGCCAGCGAGCGACTCTTCGCGCACGGCCAGGTCTTCGCCGTCCGCGAGGGCGGCGAGGTACCGCTCGGCGTCAAGCGCGGCCGCGCAGCCGCTGGCCGCAGCGGTGATGGCCTGGCGGTAGGTGTGGTCGACGACGTCGCCGGCGCCGAAGACGCCGGGGATGTTGGTATGGGTCGACGGCGAATGCACCTTCAGGTAGCCGGTGCTGTCCAACTCCAGCTGGCCCGTAAATAGTTCGGTGCGCGGGTTGTGGCCGATGGCGATGAACAGGCCGGTCACGTCGAGGTCGCGGGTCGTGCCGGTGAAGACGTCGCGCAGGACGACTCCGGCGAGCTTGCCGCCCGCTTCCTTGATCTCCGCGATCTCGCTGTCGAAGGCGAAGGAGATCTTGTCGTCGGCGAAGGCGCGGTTCTGCATGACCTGGGAAGCGCGCAGGGTGGAGCGGCGGTGGACGACGGTGACGGAGCGGGCGAAGCGGGTGAGGAAGGTGGCTTCCTCCATGGCGGTGTCGCCGCCCCCGACGACCACGATGTCGCGGTCGCGGAAGAAGAAGCCGTCGCAGGTGGCGCACCAGGACACACCGCGGCCGGACAGCTCGTCCTCGCGCGGCAGGCCGAGCTTGCGGTAGCCGGAGCCGGTCGCCACGATCACCGTCTTCGCGCGGTGCACGGTGCCCGACGTGTCCGTGACGGTCTTGATGTCGCCGATCAGGTCGACCTCGACGATGTCGTCGTCGACCATCTCGGCACCGAAGCGCATCACCTGGGCCCGCATGTTCTCCATCAGAACCGGGCCGTCGACGCCCTCGGGGAAGCCGGGGAAGTTCTCGACCTCGGTGGTCGTGGTCAGCGCACCGCCGACGAAGATCGCGCCGCCGAACACGAGAGGCTTGAGCTCGGCGCGGGCGGTGTAGAGGGCGGCGGTGTATCCGGCGGGGTCGGAGCCGATGACGATGACGTCGCGTATGCCGTCGCTATCGGGTCTGTCGGTTCAGTCGGTCACGGGGGTCACGCCTCCTGCTTGGCGTCGATCTCGGCGATCAGGGCCTCGATGCGCGTCTTGATCTCGTCCCGGATGGGGCGGACGGCCTCGACGCCCTTGCCCGCCGGGTCTTCCAGGGCCCAGTCGAGGTACTTCTTGCCGGGGAAGATCGGGCAGGCGTCGCCGCAGCCCATGGTGATGACGTAGTCGGATGCCTGGACGGCCTCGGTGGTGAGGACCTTGGGCTTCTGGTCGGCGATGTCGACGCCGACCTCCTTCATGGCCTCGACCGCGGAGGGGTTGACCTGGTCGCCCGGGATCGAGCCGGCGGAGCGGACCTCGATCCGGTCGCCCGCGAGGTGGCTGAGGAATCCGGCGGCCATCTGCGAACGCCCGGCATTGTGGACGCAGACGAACAGGACGGAGGCGAGCGGGCTGGAGGACATCGGCTCTTCCTTCGGGAGTGGATCAAGAGGGTTGTGCGGGAGTCGGTTTCCAGCTCTCGGCAGGGAGGCTGGCGTTCGGTGAGATCAGCCCAAGCTGGTATCAGCCTGGAGTGATGTGAAAGTATCAGCCCATGCTGACGTCAGTCGACACTGATCTGATGCGGGTTCTCTCTGACCCGCTCCGCCTCCAGATCGTCACCTTGCTGGCCGAGGAGACGCTCTGCACCACGCACCTGATCGAGGAGACGGGGGCCAAGCAGACCAACCTCTCCAACCATCTGAAGGTGCTGCGCGAGGCGGGGGTCGTGGAGACGGAGCCATGCGGCCGGTTCACCTACTACCGGCTCAAGCCCGACGTCATCGCCTCGCTCGCCGGCCAGTTCGCCGACCTCGCGGAGACCGCGCGCGCCACCGCCGAGAACAACGTCAAGCGGTCCTGCCCCTGATCACCCCGCCTGCCGGCGCCCCGCACCGAGGAGTCCACTTGACCGCCACCGAGGCCACCGAGCACGAAGGAACCGGGCAGTCCGCCATAGCCCCGGCCGCTGAGCCTCAGCCCGCCCCGGGCGCCACCCCGCCCCAGGCCCCTCCGCTGCTCGCCAAGGCCGCCGCCGAACTGGTCGGCACCGCGGTACTCGTCGCGGTCGTGGTCGGCTCCGGCATCCAGGCCACCGAGCTAACCAAGGACGTCGGCCTCCAGCTCCTGGCCAACTCCACGGCCACAGTCTTCGGCCTCGGCGTCCTGATTCTTCTGCTCGGCCCGGTCTCCGGCGCGCACTTCAACCCCGCCGTCACGCTCGCCGAGTGGTGGACCGCTCGCCGAGGCGGCGCCGGCGTCACCGTGTGGGAAGCGGCCGCCTACGTCCCCGCACAGATCGTCGGCGCGATTCTGGGCGCCGTCCTGGCCGACGCGATGTTCGGCGAGCCGCTGGTCAAGTGGTCCACGCACGAGCGGTCAGCCGGGCACCTGTTGCTCGGCGAGGTCGTCGCGACGGCCGGGCTGATCCTGCTGATCTTCGGCCTGGCCCGCACCGACCGGCTCCGTTTCGCCCCCGTGGCCGTCGCCTCCTACATCGGCGCCGCCTACTGGTTCACCTCGTCGACGTGCTTCGCCAACCCGGCGGTGACCATCGGCCGCGCCTTCACCGACACCTTCGCCGGCATCGCGCCGGGGTCGGTGGCGGGGTTCATCGGCATGCAGCTCGTCGGCGCGGTGCTCGGGCTGGCGTTGGTGGCCCTCATCTTCCAGTTCGGGCGGGAGACTGCCGAGTGACACCTACCGCCAGAAAAGGGCGGGCGTTGGTGGCCGGGCGGTGCGTCTAATAGGGGGCGTGACCGATCAGGCTTCTCCCGCGTTGTGGCGGTTCATCCAGGACGGCGCCCCCGACGCGTTCACGCTCATCGTCGAAACCGCGAACGGGCAGTACGTGCGGCGCATACGTCCGGCGCTGCCCCTGCCGTCCGACGTGGAGCACGGCCCGGGTGCCGAGGCGGCGGCCCACACCGCCGCCGCCACCTGGGGGCTGTCCGACTTCGTCTTCCAGTCCGCCTACGCCAGCAAGGGCTCCGGGCAGCGCGAACTCGGCGACCGGCTGCTGCTGGCCGGCGGACGCGGCGCGGTGATCCAGGTCAAGGCGCGCACGATCCAGCCCAAGGAAGCGGACAGCGAGGTGGCCTGGATCAAGAAGGTGGCGGCCAAGGCCGTACGCCAGGCCAAGGGCACCGTGCGCCAGTTGCGCATGCTGCCCGCCGACATGACCAACAGCCGCGAGCGCACGCTGACCGTCGACGGCAACGCCTACGAGTGGATCGGAGTGTTCCTGCTGGACCACGAGCAGGTACCCGAGGGCACGATCTGTTCGCTGGAGCCGATCGGCATCCCCACGATCGCTCTGACACGGCGGGACTGGGACTTCCTCTTCGACCAGCTGCGCTCTACCACCGCCGTCCTGGACTACCTCTTCCGCGCTGCCGTCGAGCCTCCCGTAGCCTTGGGCGAAGAGCCCGTGCGGTACTACGAGTTCGCCGCGGCCGACGCCGAGGCACCCCCCGGCCCCCTTAACCCGGATGTCGCCGGACTCGGTGGGACCCACTTCTCCACCCCATTGCTCCCGCAGGCCCCAGTGGGGTCGGATCATGCTCACCGGGTTATGCGAATCATCATGGAGGACGTCGCCACCAGCGCCATCCGATCGCAGATGAGTGAGCCCAACCGGCAGCTCCTCCTCTCCGACCTGGACAAGCTGCCGGTCGGAGCGCGCGCTGAGTGGGGACAACTGCTGCTGGACATGCTGGCCGACGTGCGTGAGGTACCCGCTGACGAATGCAAGTGGCGCTGGCGCCGTTCCATCGACCCGTCCGGCACCCGCCAGCTCATCTTCGGATGCGCCACGCGCTTCGGTCCCGAGGTGGAAGCCGCCTTCCAGTCGTACGTACTGCTACGCCACCACCAGCTCCACCAGCAGACCGGCCTGGCCGAACAGAGCTCCACCCTCGGTGTGCTGCTCACCCCGCGCACCGACGGCCGCCGACCGTGGGACACCACCCTGCTGCGCACTGAGGGCGACAACGGCCTGAGCCCCGAGGAGGTGGAGCGGTACACCCAGCTCTGGAATCCGCAGCCCGCCGAAGCCGCCTAACGCGGTCGTGAGCCTTCAGCGGGTGGTGCGACTGCGGCACCCGATGAGTCCGGCCATGGGCTCATCGGGCCGACCCCGACGGTGGGTTCCCTCGGCTGCCGGTCGCCTTCAGGCTGCGGTCGGCGTGATCGTCAGCAGCTTGCCCATCGCGGCCAGCACGGACGGCTCGACGCGGTAGTAGACCCAGGTGCCGCGCCGCTCTGAGGTGAGCAGGCCGGCCTCCTTGAGCTTCTTCAGGTGGTGGGAGACGGTCGGCTGGGAGACGCCGACGTCGGAGATGTCGCACACGCACGCCTCGCCGCCCTCGTGCGAGGCGACCGATGTGAACAGCCGCAGCCGCACCGGGTCACCGAGCGCCTTGAACATCCGCGCGGCCGTCTCGGCCTCCTCCGCGGAGAACGGCCGCTCGGTCAGCGGCGGGCAGCACGGCGCCACGGCGTCGGACTGGGGCTCGATCAGCGGCAGCACCTTGGTGTTCGACATGCATCTATGTTGACACATGTCGAATCAGGAAGCTGGACCCCTGCGGATTCGATGAATGTCTATGTTGACGCTTGTCGATACAGGTGTCATCCTGGCGGCGCATGACATCGACAAACGTCGAAACAAAGGGGAATCTCGTGAGCACGCCCACCACCGACCAGCTGCCCGTCGTAGTCATCGGCGCCGGCCCCATCGGCCTGGCTGCCGCAGCACACCTGGTCGAGCGCGACCTCGACCCGCTGGTCCTGGAAGCCGGCCCGTCCGCCGGCACGGCGGTGCGCGACTGGGCGCACGTCCGCCTCTTCTCCCCGTGGGCCGAGGTCACCGACCCGGCCGCCGAGAAGCTCCTCGCCCCCACCGGCTGGGTCCGCCCCGACGGCGCCACCTACCCCACCGGCGGCGACTGGGCCGAGCAGTACCTCCAGCCGCTCGCCGACGTCCTCGCCGACAAGGTCCGCTACGGCGCCACGGTCACCGGCGTCGCCCGCGCCGGCCGCGACCGGATCGTCGACGCCGACCGCGACGAGCAGCCCTTCACCGTGCACATCGAGCTCGCCGACGGCCGCGAGGAGCGGATCACCGCCCGCGCCGTCATCGACGCCTCGGGCACCTGGTCCATCCCGAGCCCCATCGGTGCCGACGGCCTGCCCGCCCTGGGCGAGAAGACTGGGGCGGACCGCATCTCCTACCGCGTCCCCGATCTCAGGGACCCGGCCGTCCGCGCCCGTTACGCGGGCAAGCGCACCGCCGTCATCGGCTCCGGCGCCTCCGCCTTCACCGCCCTCGCCTACCTCGCCGACCTGGCAAAGGAGGAGCCGGGCACGCACGCGGCCTGGGTTCTTCGCCGCGGGATCGGGGCGAGCACCTTCGGCGGCGGCGAGGCCGACCAGCTTCCCGCTCGCGGCGCCCTGGGCCTGCGGGCCAAGGCCGCCGTCGAGGACGGCCACGCCAGCGCGGTCACGGGCTTCCGTACACAGGCTGTGGAGCGCGACGGCGACCGGCTCGTCCTGGTCGCCGAGGACGGCCGCCGCCTGGACCCGGTCGACGAGGTGATCGTGCTGACCGGCTTCCGCCCCGACCTGTCCTTCCTCTCTGAAGTCCGGCTCGGCCTCGACGAGCGCCTCCAGGCGCCGACCGCGCTCGCCCCGCTCATCGACCCGAACGTCCACTCCTGCGGCACCGTCTACCCGCACGGCGTGGGCGAGCTCTCCCACCCGGAGCAGGGCGTCTACCTGGTCGGCATGAAGTCCTACGGCCGCGCCCCAACGTTCCTCGCGATGACCGGCTACGAGCAGGTCCGCTCCATCACCGCCGCCCTCGCCGGCGACCAGGAAGCCGCCGAACGCGTCGAACTGACCCTGCCCGAGACCGGCGTGTGCGGCGGCGCCGGCCTGTACGACGACCCAGATGCCTCTCAGGCCAGTGACGGCGGCGGTTGCTGCGCCGCCCCGGCCACGCTCCAGATCGGCGTCGGCGCCCCCGCAAGCACGACCGGCGGCTGCTGATCCCCGCACCCACACAAGGAGGTTCACCATGTCCCGCGTACAACTCGCGCTCCGTGTCCCCGACCTGAACGCCTCCATCGCCTTCTACAGCAAGCTCTTCGGCACCGAGCCCGCCAAACTCCGCGACGGCTACGCCAACTTCGCCATCTCCGAGCCCCCGCTCAAGCTCGTCCTGATCGAAGGCACGGCGGACGAGGCAACCCGCCTGGACCACCTCGGCGTCGAGGTCGAATCGACAGAGACCGTGCATGCCGCCACCGCCCGTCTGAGCGAGGCCGGCCTGGCTATCACCGAGGAGAACGACACGACCTGTTGTTACGCCCTCCAGGACAAGGTGTGGGTCCACGGCCCCGGCCAGGAGCCCTGGGAGGTGTATGTCGTCAAGGCCGACGCCGACACCCTCGCCAAGCAGCTGGGCAGCACCTGTTGCACCGACACGACCACGACCGCCGCCGAGACCAAGGAACCCACAGCCGCGGGCGGCTGCTGCTGATCCGCCGATGACCCACCTCCGCACCAGCGGGGCCGCGACCGGCACGGGGGACCGGTCGCGGCCCCGCGCCGCCCTGCCCGCACTGTGCGCCACCCAGATCACCAGCTGGGGAATCGTCTACTACGCCTTCCCCGTCCTCAACCCACAGATCACCGCCGCCACCGGCTGGTCGACGACCGCCACCACCGCCGCCTTCTCGGGGGCCCTGCTGGTCTCCGCCGTCGTCGGCATCCCCGTCGGCCGCATCCTCGACCGCCGAGGCCCACGCGCCGTGATGACCACCGGCTCCGCCCTGGGCGTCGCCGCGATGCTGGCCATCGCCTACTCACCCAACCTCGTGGCCTTCACCGCCGGTTGGCTGCTGGCCGGGGTGGCCATGGCCACCACCTTCTACCAGCCCGCCTTCGCCGCCCTCACCCGCTGGTGGGGGACGGACCGGGTCCGCGCCCTCACGATCGTCACCCTGGCCGGCGGACTGGCCTCCACCGCCTTCGCGCCGCTGACCGCCACGCTCGCCGAGCACCTGAGCTGGCGCGAGACGTACGCCGTCCTCGCGGCGATCCTGGCCCTCGTGACCATCCCCGCTCATGCTCTCGCGCTACGAGGACCGTGGCCATCTGCGCCGGCGCCAACGCCCCAACGGGACACCAACACCGGCGCCGCGGCCCGCAGCCGACCGTTGCTGATGCTCGCCGCCGCGCTGACACTGAACAGCTTCGCGATGTACGCCGTCGTCATCGCCCTCGTTCCCCTGCTGCTGGCACGCGGAGCCAGCCCTACCACCGCCGCCTGGGTTCTCGGGTTGGGCGGCGCGGGACAGACCCTCGGTCGGACTCTCTATGCGAGCCTTGCCCGCCGCACCGGCGTCATCACCCGCACCGTCGCCCTGATCGCTCTCGGAGGGGCCACGACCGGCGCGTTCGCGATTGTCTCAGGCCCTGTCCCCCTCCTCGTGGGCATCGCGATCGGGGCCGGCATGGTGCGGGGTAACCTCACCCTCCTCCAAGCCACCGCCGTCACCGATCGATGGGGCACCACCCACTACGGCCGCCTCTCCGGACTCCTGGCTGCGCCGGCCACCATCGCCTCCGCCCTGGCACCCTTTGCGGGAGCCGTGCTGGCCGGGCCGCTCGGCGGATATCCCGGTCTGTTCGCCGTACTCGCGCTGGTCTCCGCCGTGGCGGCCCTTCTCGCGCTGGGTAGTTGACAGCCGCTGTCACCGGAGGAGCTGGCGCGCGTCCTCGGCGTGATGCCCAAGAACCGAGGGCTAGGGCAGAGCGATCTCGATGGCGAGGGCGCCCAGGGCTTCCTTCTCGGGTGGGTAGATGGCGCGGATGTTGGCGAGTTGCTGGTCGTGAGTGGCGGTCGGATTGACGTTGGCCGGTCCCTCACCGTGGAGCAGGGCCTCGAAGTCGGTGTACTCGGTGACCCGAACGACCTTGACCTCGCAGGTCTCGTCGGTGCCCTTGATGCGGAAGCGGATGGTCTCGCCTGCGGCGAGGTCGGCGAGGTGCGAATACTTCACGCGCACCTCGACGGTCTTGGTGCCGGCGGCGACTAGATCGAAGTACTGGCGGTAGAGGTTGAGTTCGCGAACGCGGGCGGTGGTGTCGGTCATGGGGCGGGAACGCTCCTGGGTGCTGGTGCGGTGATCAGGCGGCTGATCTCGGCTCCGGAGTACGAGCGGAAGAAGTGGCGGGGGTCGGACAGCATCGTCTCGGTCATGGCCAGCAGCTGGTCGGCGTACTCGGTGATGCTGCCGGGCCATTTCCGGGTGTCGAGCATCCAGTCCGCCGCGCCCGTCGGCAAGGTGGCGCGGCCCTCGCGGATCAGGGACTTGGAGAGTTTGGCGCCGGTGTCGGTGACGACCTGGGGGCAGAAGAGCCGGGCGGGGAGCTGGGCGCGGGTGAGGCCAACGGCCTGGAGGGCCTCGTCGATGAGGAGGGAGCCGAAGACCCAGTCGCCGCCCTTGACCATGACGTGCAGGGTGCCGCCCTCGCGTGGGCCGGTCAGGGCGAGTTCCTTGACGAGGTTGCGGTACAAGGTGGCCAGGTCGAGGTAGGCGCCGGCGGTGGGCGTGATGGTGGCCTGGTAGGGGCCGTGGTGGAGGCAGACCGCGGCGACGGTGGCGGTGTCGCGGTCGGTGAGGTGTGCACGCGTCCGCTCGGCGTGCTTCTCGGCCCAGCCGCAGCCGGGCTGGGGGCAGGGGATGCGGAGGTGCGGGGTGCCGGTGGAGGGGGCGAGCCACCAGCGGGCGGCGTCGAGGCGGGGCAGGAGCCGCAGCCAGGTGCGGCGGAAGTGCTCGCCGGCTTGCTGCTGGGTGTAGGTCTCGACGTGGTACGGGATGCCCAGGCGTCGGGAGAGGGCGGTGAACAGGGGCTGGTAGAGGGCGCCGATGAGGTCGGTCAGGGCCTGTTCGTCGGCGGCCTGGGCGTAGGCGCGTTGGTAGCGGTGGCCGCTGACCGGGTCCGTGGCCTGCTGGTACGGGGCGTTGTCGAGGGCGCTGAAGAGGACCTCGGTGCGGATGCCGAAGCGGTCGCACAGGCGGGCGGCCATCGCGAAGGCCAGGGACTGCACGAGGGAGGTGCCGATGTGCGGGGCGCCGTTGATCTGGGTGCCGACGACCAGGACGATCCGCGCGGGCGGGGTGGCCAGGATGCGTGGGGTCAGGACGTCTTCCGCGTGCAGGAGGGCGTTGGCGAGGACTGTGTTGGGTGAGACGGGGTGGGTCGTCACGGGTGTCCCCTTGGGCTCGGGTCGGAAGGCGGTCTAGAGGCGGGCGTCGGATGGTGCTTCGTGGCAGACGGCCGTGACGTACGAGTACTGGAGCGCGGTGCGCAGGTCGTCGGGGTCGGTGAGGGTGTCGTCGTCGGGGAGCTCGCACCAGCCGCCGAACCAGTCGTCCATCGATTCCAGGCCGGGTGCCACGAGCCATGAGTTGCTGGAGAGATGTCGTACGGGCAGGTCGTCCCAGCCGGTGTCGGCTGTGCCGGTCTGGATGGCGTAGTAGAGGCGTTCGTTGGGACCGTCGTAGAGCACTGGCCCGATCGGGGCGCCAAGGGCGCGAAGATGGGCAAGGGCCAGGAATCCGGTCTCCGCGGGCATTCGTACGAGATCCCAGTCGTCGCCGACCCGCAGCAGGCGCAGTCCGGGAATGTCGCCGAGCATGGGGGCGCGGCGCAGCGCGCTGCGCACGGACATCAGATGCCTCCCTGGTGCTGGAGGCGGACGGAAGGCGCGTCGCTTGCCGTCGGCCTGGTGGAACGGACCGTGATCAGGCGGGCGCCTGTTGCCGCTATCCGCCGCTTGCGCTCGGCCGCGATGGGCCTGGGGCCGAGGTGGCCAAGCGCCGGGATCACAGTGCCGTAGGTGTCGGGGAGGTCGAGGGCGTCGAGGAGCCCGACGAATGCGGGGGAGCGGATGGCGACGGCCGGCTCGCGGTCGGTGAAGACACCGCACAACGTCAGCTCGTGCCGACGGCAGTACTCAGCGAGGCAGCCGGTGAGCGCGGCGAGTCGGTTCGCGCCGCCGGTGGTGTAGCGCAGGTAGCCGAAGACGAGCGGGCCGGTGACCGGGCGGCGTTCGGTGATGGGTTCGTCGTCCATGACTAAGAGCGTCGACTGTCGCGAACGGCCTCGAAATGACCTGCTGTTGTACTTCCGTTGCACTTCCCGCCCCACATCGTCACGGAGAGTGCTTCCATACGTGACGGAGGGAGGTCAGCCGTGATCAACGTGCAGCAATGGAGCGGTCGGGAGGCGAGCGCCCTGCGTGCCGCGCTGCGCATGAGCACCCGCACCTTCGCCGACCACCTCGGCGTAGCCCTGCGCACAGTGGCCAAGTGGGAGAGCCTGGGCGCCGAGACGCAGCCGCGGCCCGATACCCAGGCCATCCTCGACACCGCGTTGGCCCGTGCCGATTCCGCCGCCCACGCCCGCTTCGAAGCGCTGCTGTTCCCGGAGCGGAAGAGCGCGCGGCCGGCGGATTACGAGACGTGGACGGAGGACATCGAGCGGGCTGTGGTCTGCGTGAGCCGCCAGAACTTCCCCTTCGCCTCGACGCTGCTCAACCGCTGGCTGGGGCGCCATGACCCGCGGGATCTCGACGACAAGGGCCTGTACTTGTACGGGCGTTCTCTGGTGCTACTGGGCGATGTGCAACGTGACCAAGGGGCGATCCTCGGCCCTCTGTCCGCCCGCCAGTCCTATCTGACCGCCCGTGGCATGTTCTCCGAGCTCGACATCCCGCGCCGGGTGGCCCAGATCGAACTGTCCCTCGCCGTGGTGCAGGAGATGTCCGGTCAGCTGGAGGTCTCCGCCCGCCGGTACGAGCAGCTTGCGCGGGACGAGCGCCTGAGCCGACGGGACCGGGCACGGGCCCGCTTGTGGGTGGGGACGGCGCTGAGCAAGGAGGGCGACAACGACTACGCCACCGAGGTCATGGCGGCGGCAACCTGCGAGTTCGAGGAACTCGGCGAGCCGGAGGACTGGTCCGTGGCGCACCAGAAGCTGGCCCTGGCCCACCGCGGCGCGGGCCACCTGGACCAGGCGCTGCACTACATCGATATCGCGCGCACCACCGGCACGGTCGACTCCCCGATGCAGCGAGTGCGGTTGGACACCGCCTACGGACACATCCTTCTGTCGGATGCGGCGACCCGCAATGATGGGCTGTCCGTCCTCGACCAGGCTGCACAGGTGGCCCAGCAGTTCGGGCTGAGCCACCAGCTGCGCAGCATCGAGGACATCCGAAAGGGCCAGCAAGGATGAGCCAGGGAGTGCCAGTGCCGCAGCACCAGCAGCGCCAGATCACCGACGAGCAGTTCCACGACGCGACGCTGATCTGGAACTACCACCAGATGGGCCACGAGCTGCGGCCCTGTTCGGCGGCGATCGGCCTGGGCAGCCACGACCTGGGCGTGGCGACCGCAGCCGCCGACCTCTACCGCGCCGGGCTGTTCCCAGTCGTGGTGTTCAGCGGCGGCAACAGCCCCACCACTCGAGCCCGCTTCCCGCGCGGCGAGGCTGTGCACTATCGCGAGCACGCCCTGGGCCTGGGCGTGCCGGACGAGGCGATCCTGGTCGAGCCGAAGGCCGCCAATACCGGCCAGAACATCACGCTCTCGCGGGAGCTGCTGGCCGAGGCCGGCGTCGCAGTCGACTCGCTGCTGCTGATCTCCAAGCCGTACATGGAGCGCCGCTCGTACGCGACGTGCCGCAAGTTGTGGCCCGAGGCCGAGGTTGTCTGCGCCTCCGAGCCACTGGAGCTGGACGACTACATCAAGTCCATCGGCGACGAGAAGCTCGTCGTCGACATGCTCGTCGGCGACCTGCAACGGGTGATCGAGTACCCGAAGCTCGGCTTCGCCGTCGAGCAGGACGTACCGGGGGATGTGCATGACGCCTACGAGCGCCTTCTGCGGGCCGGCTTCGACAGCCGCCTCATCAGCACCTGACCTGCCACAAGGCGGGATGTGCGCGATCCACCAGCCGAACCTCTTCCCAAGGTTGTCCACGCTGGCCAAGCTGTACGCCGCCGACCGGTGGATCGTCCTGGACGACGTCCAGTTCGCCCGGCGCGACTACCAGCATCGCGCCCGTCTCGCCGATCTGGACGAGCCCGTACGCCAGCAGTGGCTCACGCTCCCCACACATCTCCCCCAGGGGCGCTCGACGTTGATCAGTCAGGCACGGCTCGTTGACCCCCAGCGCTCGCGCCGGACGGTCCAGCTGCTCGTGCGCCAGTACTACGGCCGAAGCCCTCATTGGAAAGCCGTGTCCGATGTCCTCGACGCGGTCTTGGACACGCTCGACACCTCGGACCGCGTGGCCGACCTCGCGAGAACATCGACGGTTGCCCTGCTCACGGTCCTGGGATGGTCAGGGGACGTGCGGGACAGCAGTGAGATCCCGACCCGCCCAGGTCGCTCCCAGCGCCTGGCGGATCTCGCCGCAGCCACCGGCAGCACCCGCTATCTGTGCGGCACCGGCGGTCTGCGGTACCTCGACGCCGATCCCTTCGATGCGCACGGCATTCCCGTCCTGCCCTTCCACATGCCTGTGGATGACCTGCTCTGGCAGTGGGCCCGTCGTGTCAGCAGTCTTTGGGCTCTGAGCGCGATTGGTCCCGATGAGCTCGCGAACCAAGTGGCTGCCCAACGAGAAGCTCACCTTCGGAACGGGCTGCGCGCTCGTGCCCAGTGGTTCCGGTGATCGCCCACCGAACGCTTGCCCCCCTGCCTTGGCCTTGGCAGAGGGACTCGGCGTGTGTGCGGAATCATCGCGCCCTGCGAGGTTGATCGCCTCGGCCCGTGGAAGGCCGGGCAGTGCGACCGTTGCCCGGGACCGCGGTGGTGGCGCGTTCGGGCATCGCGGTGGCGTCAGCGGGCAGGTTGGCCATGCGGCGCAGCCGCCACACCAGCACGTCGGTGACCGAGTCCGCGGTCGTAAGCTCCCGCCGTCCAGCCGCTTCGGCCAGGAGCCCGGCCGGGTCGTGACCGGTGGCCTCGACATCGGCGAGCGTGGCGGCCAGCGCAAACCAGCCCGGCTCGGCCAGAGCCCGTTCCGCCAGCTCCGGCACTGCCTGGCGGAGGTAGGCGGCCTGTCTCTGGCGCAGCGGTTGGGGCAGGTGTCGGCCCCGTTGGTACAGCGCGCCCAACGGGATGTCGGCGGCGGCCCGGTAGGCGGCGCGCAGATGCTCGGCGGCCTCTTGGGCGGCAGCCGCTTGCTGGCCGTGGTTCTTCTTGGCGTGCCAGTGAGCAGCGGCGGTGACGAGGAAGAACAGCATGTCGATGGCCATGGCGGTGGTGGCGCCGTCTTCGCCGCGGCCGAGGGCGGGACCGCTGCGGACTAGCTCGCGGGCGGCCTGGCGCAGGGCGCGGTCGTGCCCGCGTTCGGCCTGCACGTGGGAGCGGGTCGCACGCTCGAACACGAAGGCTGCCTCGCGCAGTTGCTTGCGGGTGTGGGCGGCGGAGGTCTTGGCGAGCGCGTCCAACACCTCCCCGGCCGCCGCGATGTGCGCGGCCACCTGAGCGTCCTCATCGTGGTCGATGACCAGCACCGCCTGCCACGTAGCCGTGGCTGCCTGCCGCCGTGCCGTCGCAGCTCCGCTGGGAGCTTCGACGGAAGGTGTGCCGGTGTCCTGCCCTGGCGTGCCGCTGGAGAAGCGCTTGCGGACGCGGGGCAGGGAGAGATCGGGGGAGAGGGTGGAGCCCGCGTAGAACACGGGCTCCTTGTCGCCGTTGCGGTCGTCGGGGAGGGCCACCGTGTAGCCGAGCAGGTCGCCGGAGGGCGCGACGCGCTTACGGATCAGCAGGCCGGCGGAGGCCATCCGGTCGAAGAACTCCTCCTCGCTCATGGCTCCCGCCACCGCCCGCCGTACGGTCTCCCGCAGCTTCTCGCGCGCCGACTGCTCGCGCCCCTCACGCTCGGCCTTGTGACGCTCGGCGCTGGTCGGCCGCTTCGCGGCGGTCCCGTCCCCGGCCGGGATGCGGCGCAGGTTGTAGTCGGCTTCGATGCGGCGGCATTCGGCCTGGGCGCGGCGGGCCTCGTTGTGCAGGCGGGGTCGGCGGCCGTCGTCGCGTACGAGGGTGGCGATGATGTGGATGTGGTCGTCGGCGTGGCGGACGGCGGCCCACCGGCAGGCGGCTTCGTCGCCGTCGGGAGCGATGCCGGTGGCGGCGACCGTGCGGCGGGCGATGGCCGCCCAGTCCTCGTCGGACAGGATCGGGTCCTCCGGCGCGGCCCGCACGGACAGGTGCCATACGTGCTTCTCGGGGCGCTTGCTGGCGGGTAGCGCGGTGACGGGCTGGTCGAGCAGGTGCTGGAGCTGTTCGTAGGTGGCCTTCGGGTGGCGGCCGGGGTCGGGGGTGAGTGGGTCGAAGGCGGCCACCAGGTGCGGGTCGATGTGCTCCTCTTTGGTACCGGGGCCGTAGAGGTAGCGGATCAGGCCGATGGTCTCGCTGCCGCGGTCGTGGATGCTGGGGATCACTCAGGGGCACCGCCGTCGCGGTGGGCGAGCAGGGCATCGGCGGCGTCCTCCATGCGGCGGGCCGCGCCTGGCAGCCTCGGCGGTGGCAGGGACGTTGGTGTTACGGGGAGAGGTATTCGGCACAGGGCTCCTTTTCGGTCTTGGTCATCGGGCCTGGACAACACAGCCACACCGTGGCGAGAAAAGTCCAGAGTTGGTTCTAAAACTCTCCAGCACTTCTCTGTGTGCCCGATGATTCCAAAACAGTAAGGGCGGATCCCCGGTTGCCGAAATCGCTCTCACGGAAGCCGATTTTTCTGCGGAGAAGCGACCGGCGGAGGGGTCGGAATCCGGTACCTCGGCAGCTCAGAGCTGCCTCCTGGTCGTCGTGAGCGACTCGGCCAATCCGCCGGGCATCACACCCTGTACCCGCTCAAATCGCCCATCTCTGGGATGCGGAGGGAAAGTAGCACGGCCCTCCCAGTGGAAGGCGCACGATGTACCGGAATTCGATGAGATGAACACCACTTCGCTCCGGAACGACTTTTGGAGAGTTTAAGAACTAACTCTTGCCATAACGCCCGGCTGCAAGTTACAGCTATCTGTCATGGCATCCCGACCTGTCGAAATAGGCCCCGCCGGCCTCCACTCCGCCCGCGCTATCGAGTGCATACGCCTCACGCGCGGCCTGACCCAGCACCAGCTCGCCGCCCGCTGCACCGCAATGGGGCGCCCGATGACCAACACCGCCCTCAGCCGCACCGAGCGCGCCCGTCGCCGCTGCGACATCGACGACCTCGTCACGATCGCCGCGGCACTTGGCATCGCGCCGGTGGCCTTGCTGCCGCTGTGGGTCACTCACGGTCCCGTGTCCCACTCCGGCGGGTCCCTCGACTACCTCCAGGGGGGCCTCCTTGGCTGACGTGTACGACCGCTGGCACAAGTCCCACCCAAAGCCCGCCGAGACCGAGTGCGGCGACCACAAGAGCCGTACGAAGCGGATGGTCCCCACCGCCGACCACGGCATCGGCAAGCGCTGGCAGGTCCGCTACCGCGACCTGGACGGCCAACAGCGCAAGGAGAACTTCGACACGAAGGCCGCGGCCGACAATCGCGCCGCCGAAGTCGATGTCGAGATCCGGCGCGGTTCCTACGTCGTCCCCGCCGAGACGAAGCAGACGCTCGGGGCCTACGCGCAGAAGTGGCTCGACGCGAACTCCGTCGGCCCGACGACTGCGCTGCGCTACGAGGCGACCGTTCGCAACCACATCGTCGGGCACCTCGGCCGACGCGAGCTTCGGTCCCTCAACCAGCCCTCGATCATCCAGGGTTGGATCCGCACGCTCCAGGACAGCGGCCTGGAGGTGTCCACGATCGAGGGCATCTTCGACATCCTTTCCAGCATCCTCGGCTCGGCCGTGGAGGACGGGCTGCTGCCGAAGAACCCCTGCAAGGCGAAGTCGGTCAAGCTTCCGACCGCGACCAAGAAGAAGCTCATTCCTTGGCCGCTGGAGCGCGTCCGCGCGGTCATCGCCGGACTCCCGAAGTGCTTCCAGGCCGGCGGCAAGCTCGCCTTCGGGTGCGGCTTGCGTCAGGGCGAGGTGTTCGGCTTCGCAGTCGAGGACATCGACTTCAAGGGCGGCTGGATCCACGTCAACCGCCAGGTGCGGCTCGTCGGCACGAAGCCCGTCTTCGCCCTCCCCAAGGGCAACAAGATCCGGTCGGTGCCCCTACCGGCCCAGCTTGCCGCCGCCCTCAAGGCCCACATGAAGGAGTTCCCGCCGGTCGAGGTCACCCTGCCCTGGGCCAAGCCGGACGGTGAGCCGAAGACCTTCCGCCTCCTCTTCGTCGACGCGAAGGAGCGGGCGTACAACCGCAGCGTCTTCAACATGGGCGACTGGAAGCGCGCCCTGGCCGCCGCCGGCGTGATCCCTCCCCGAGAGCGGGGCGCGCGCTACCTCCAGGCGGCCCCCGAGGACGGCATGCACGCCCTCCGGCACGCCTACGCCTCCGTGCTCCTGGACGCAGGGGAGAGCATCAAGGCGCTCTCCGAGTACCTCGGGCACTCGGACCCGGGCTTCACGCTGCGGACGTACACGCACCTGCTGCCGTCCAGCGAGACACGAACGCGCAAGGCGATCGACGACGCCTTCACGGAAACGGAACCGGGAGCCGAGGCGGAAGCGGAAGACGACGGCGGCCCGGCCGCCACCCAGGGCACATCAGCACCCCCAGCAAAACCAATGTGCCCTCAATGTGCCCTGGCCGCCTGACGGCCCCTCCCGGCACCAAAAAGGGCGAGGCCCGAAGACCCCGCCCGATCCGCAAGAAACCCCAGCTCAGAGCCGATCAGGGCCACACCAGACAGTACGGCTGATGCCCCGCTTCATGGAGCCGATGGCTGAAGTCCTGCCACTCGTGCAGCAGTTGGTACACGTTGAACGCGTCCCGGGGGCCGCCGCGGTCCGGGACCGTGGACCAGATGAAGGCCGCCGCGCCCACCGCTTCCTCGCCTATGCCGCGCAGCGGGTCCACGACCGTCATGGGGAGCTTGACCACCGCGTAGTCCGGGTGCAGGACGACCAGTTCGAGCGGGGGGACCTTGTGCAAGGGGACGCCCTCTATGCCGGTGAGGACCATCGCCGCCATGGTCTCCGGCTTGATCTTGGTGAACATGCCGTTCATGCCGAGCTCGTCGCCGCCGAGTTCCTCGGGGCGCATCGAGATCGGCACGCGGGCCGCGGTCGCGCCGTCGGGCGCGCCGAAGTACTTGTACGTCACCCCCACCCGACCACCATTCCTGCTTCCCGCCCTCAACGGATCGATACGACGTTCGATACGTCGCTCGGCACGATCCGACTCACCCGGCGTCACGGCGCCATGTCCCTGACGCGTCTCGCCGGCTTCCTCCGCCTCGCGCCGGTGCTTCCCCCGCCGGGCACGTCGAGGACCCAGGTCATCAGTCCCCTCGCCCAGTCCGCCACCGCGATGCATATCTCCACCCGACTGCTTTTCTAGGACGCGCAGGCCCCGCCGCGCAACCCGATCATCGTGTCAGTGACCTCCCCCACGGCCGCCCGCCGAAACGTGCGTTGAAACACCTGTCCGCAGGATCTTCGCAGCCCCTGAACAACCGGCTGCGCGCCATCGTCCCCGTGAGCTGTGTGTATCTGCATCCAGTTTCGCAGATCGCGGGGAGCCGGGAGCTTTCGAGGGCTGGCCTACCCTGAGGTAGTCACCGGCAACGGAGTCCGAGAAAGCCGAACAAACCGGAGAAGGTCGGAGTAGCCGCAAGTTATGAGTGAATTGCCCTATTCGTACGACGCGCCTGTCTCGCAGGCCCTGTTCGACCGCGCGTCGGCCGTCACGCCCGGCGGCGTGAACTCCCCGGTCCGCGCCTTCCGCGCCGTCGGCGGCACCCCCCGCTTCATGGTGTCCGGCACCGGCCCGTACCTGACGGACGCCGACGGGCGCGAGTACGTCGACCTCGTCTGCTCCTGGGGCCCCATGATCCTCGGGCACTCGCACCCCGAGGTGATCGCCGCCGTTCAGGAGGCGGTGTCCAGGGGCACCTCCTTCGGCACCCCCGGTGAGGGCGAGGTCGCGCTCGCCGAGGAGATCGTGGCCCGGGTCGAGCCCGTCGACCAGGTGCGCCTCGTCTCCAGCGGCACCGAGGCCACCATGTCCGCGATCCGCCTCGCCCGCGGCTTCACCCGGCGCACCAAGGTCATCAAGTTCGCCGGCTGCTACCACGGCCACGTCGACTCGCTCCTCGCCGCCGCGGGCAGCGGTGTCGCCACCTTCGCGCTCCCCGACACCCCGGGCGTCACCGGTGCCCAGGCCGGCGACACGATCGTGCTGCCGTACAACGATCTCGAGGCCGTTCACGAGGCCTTCCACCGGCACCCCGGCGAGATCGCCTGTGTGATCACCGAGGCCTCGCCCGGCAACATGGGCGTCGTGCCGCCGCTGCCCGGCTTCAACCAGGGCCTCAAGGACGCCTGCGCGCAGAACGGCGCCCTCTACATCTCCGACGAGGTCATGACCGGGTTCCGGACCAGCCGCGCCGGCTGGTACGGCATCGACGGGGTCAAGCCCGACCTCATGACCTTCGGCAAGGTCATGGGCGGTGGCTTCCCCGCCGCCGCGTTCGGCGGTCGCGCCGACGTCATGGCGCACCTCGCGCCCGCCGGGCCCGTCTACCAGGCCGGCACCCTCTCCGGTAACCCCGTCGCCACCGCCGCCGGCCTCGCCCAGCTGCGGCTCCTCGACGACGCGGCCTACGACAAGGTCGACGCCGTGTCGCGGCAGATCCGGTCCCTGGTCTCCGAGGCGCTCGGCAAGGAGGGCGTCGCCCACACCCTCCAGAACGCCTCCAACATGTTCTCGGTGTTCTTCACCGACCGGCCGGTGCGCGACTACGAGGACGCCAGGGCGCAGGAGTCCTTCCGGTTCACCGCGTTCTTCCACTCCCTTCTGGAGAACGGCGTCTACCTGCCGCCGTCCTCCTTCGAGTCCTGGTTCGTGTCCACGGCCCACGACGACCAGGCGGTTCAGCGGATCGCCGACGCCCTCCCGGCGGCGGCCCGAGCGGCGGCGGAGGCCACGGCAGCATGAGCACCCCCACTAACAGCGACATCACCGTCGTCCACCTCATGCGGCACGGCGAGGTCGCCAACCCCGACGGGGTCCTCTACGGCCGTCTCGCGGGCTACCACCTCTCCGAGCTCGGACGCCAGATGGCCGACCGGGTCGCCGAGCACCTCGCCGGCCGGGACATCACCTACGTCTGCGCCTCCCCGCTGGAGCGGGCGCAGGAGACCGCCACGCCGATCGCCAAGGCGCACGGACTCGACATCGGGACCGACGAGCGGCTCATCGAGGCCGAGAACGTCTTCCAGGGCAAGACCTTCGGGGTCGGGGACGGCGCGCTGAAGAACCCCGACAACTGGAAGCACCTCGTCAACCCCTTCAAGCCGTCGTGGGGGGAGCCGTACGTCGACCAGGTCGTCCGGATGAAGGGCGCGCTGGACGCCGCGCGGGACCGGGCGCGGGGGCACGAGGCGGTTCTCGTCAGCCACCAGTTGCCGATCTGGATCGTGCGGTCGTGGGTCGAGAAGCGGCGGCTGTGGCACGACCCGCGCAAGCGGCAGTGCACGCTGGCTTCGCTGACGTCCTTCACGTACCGGGGTGACCGGATCGTGTCCGTGGGGTACAGCGAGCCTGCGATCGATCTCGTGCCGGTTCATCTGCGGGCGGGCGCCAAGCCGGTGAAGGGCAAGAGCAAGGCGTTCGGGGCGTAGCCGGTTCGTGGGGAACTGCTGCGCCGTCGTGGCTGGTCGCGCAGTTCCCCGCGCCCCTTCAGGGGCGGACCAGCTCGCCCCTTCTGTTACGCAACCCGGAAAAACCCCTGGAACCTCCCCGCTCGTCGCCTCCTCTGACTGGGTGACCACCAGAGAACGTGACGAATCGGGGAAGCATGCCCACTCTCAGTCGAAGGGGAGCAATAGGTCTCGGGGCGGGCGCCGTGGCCGCCGTAGGGCTCTCGGGGTGCGGGACCCTCACCGGGTCGGACGGATCGGACGGGGTGACCCACGCCCCCGGGTCCACGCCCGGCAAGAAGCCGGTCACCGTCCGCCCCATCGGTGACGGCTCCACCTCCTTCACCGGCAAGCAGCCCCACCAGCCCGCCAGGCCCGTGCCGTTGGAGCCCGGGCAGGCCCCGCCGCAGTTCGTGATCTTCTCCTGGGACGGGGCCGGCGAGGTCGGCAACGGGCTCTTCCCGCGCTTCCTCGACCTGGCCAGGAAGCACGACGCGCACATGACCTTCTTCCTCTCCGGGCTGTATCTGCTGCCCGAGTCGAAGAAGCGGCTCTACGACCCCCCGAACAACCCCCGCGGCGCCTCCGACATCGGCTACCTCACCGACGAGCACGTCAAGGCGACCCTGGCCAACGTCCGGCGGGCGTGGCTGGAGGGGCACGAGATCGGCACCCACTTCAACGGTCACTTCTGCGGCGGCTACGGCAGCGTCGCCCGCTGGACGCCGGCGCAGTGGCGCTCGGAGATCCAGCAGGCGAAAGCTTTCGTCAAGGAGTGGCGCACCAACACCGGCTGGACCGACCTGCCCGCCCTGCCGTTCGACTACGACAAGGAACTCGTCGGCGGCCGCACCCCCTGCCTCCTCGGCCAGGACAACCTGCTGCCCACCGCCCGCGCACTGGGCTGGCGCTACGACGCCTCCTCGCCCGGCGGCCGCCAGGTCTGGCCCGTGAAGACGAACGGGATATGGGACCTGCCGCTTCAGGCGATACCTTTCCCCGGCCGCGGCTTCGAGGTCCTGTCCATGGACTACAACATGCTCGCCAACCAGTCGATCAACTCGACCAACGCGCCCGCCCACAACTACCCGGCGTGGCGCGAGCAGTCCGCCGGGGCCTACATCGCCGGCTTCCAGCGGGCCTACGAGACCAACCGCGCCCCCTTCTTCGTCGGCAACCACTTCGAGCAGTGGAACGGCGGCATCTACATGGACGCCGTCGAACAGGCCTTCACGCACATCGCACGGGAGAAGGAGAAGGGCGCGGACATCCGCATGGTCTCCTTCCGGCAGTTCGTCGACTGGATGGACGTACAGAAGCCGGAGGTGCTCGCGCGGCTGCGGACGCTCGACGTCGGGCAGCAGCCGACCGGTGGCTGGAACGGCTTCCTCAAGGACTCCTCGACGCCCTCCGGGAAACCGTCCTCGACAGCCTCCTCAAACGCTGCCTGAAATGCGGGTTTCCGCCCGCAAGGGGGGTGCGCAAGATCCCCGGAACGGGCATGCGAAACTTTTCACATGAGTGCCGCCAGCCGTAGCCGCTCCCGGGTCCGTGCCAGCCTGCTCGCCGCGGGTGCCGCGGCCGCAGCGCTGATCCTGTCCGCCTGCAGTTCGGGCGGCACCTCGGGCGGAGGCGGCGACACCAACTTCATCATGGGCGCCGACGGCATCTCCACCGCCGAGCAGGGCGACCGGGGCAGTGCCCCCGACCTCTCCGGCAAGACCGTCGACGGGGGCCGGCTCGACGTCGCCGACTACAAGGGCAAGATCGTCGTCCTGAACATCTGGGGCTCCTGGTGCGCCCCCTGCCGGGCCGAGGCCCCCAACCTGGAGGCGGTCTCCAAGGCGCTCAAGGGCCGGGGCGTGCAGTTCGTCGGCATCAACACCCGCGACACCAGCGTCCAGAACGCCCGCGCCTTCGAGAAGGACATGGGCATCACCTTCCCCAGCCTGTACGACCCCACGGGCAAGCTGATGCTCCGCTTCCAGAAGGGCACCCTCAACCCGCAGGCCGTGCCCTCCACGCTCGTCATCGACCGGGACGGCAAGATCGCCGCCCGCTCGCTGGCCGCGCTCAGCGAGAGCAAGCTGCGCAAGATGATCGACCCGGTCCTCGCGGAGAAGTGACGTGAGCGCAGTCGTCACGCTCGCCGCCGACACCGGATACAACGGCACCGTCCTCAACGGCGCGTTGCTGCTCGCCCTGCCCATCGCGGTCCTCGGCGGCCTGGTCTCCTTCTTCTCGCCGTGTGTCCTGCCGCTGGTCCCCGGCTATCTGTCGTACGTCACCGGAGTCACCGGCACCGACCTGGCCGAGGCCCGGCGCGGCCGCATGGTCGCCGGCGCCTCGCTGTTCGTGCTCGGCTTCACCGTGGTGTTCGTCTCCAGCGGGGCGCTGTTCGGCTACTTCGGGCAGACGCTCCAGGAGAACCAGGGCGTGCTGTCCAAGGTGCTGGGTGTGCTCATGATCCTCATGGGTGTCTTCTTCATGGGCTTGATGCCCTGGATGACCCAGCGGGAGTTCCGCTTCCACAACAAGCCCGCCATGGGCCTGGTCGGCGCCCCGCTGCTGGGCGCGCTGTTCGGGATCGGCTGGACCCCCTGCATCGGCCCGACCCTCGCCTCGGTGATCGCCCTGTCCTCCCAGCAGGGCAGCGCCGGCCGCGGTGCCATACTGACCGTCGCCTACTGCCTCGGCCTCGGCCTGCCCTTCGTGCTCGCCGCGGTCGCCTTCCGCAAGGCGCTCGGCGCCTTCGGCTGGGTCAAGCGCCACTACGTCTGGGTCATGCGCATCGGCGGCACCATGATGATCGTGACCGGACTGCTGCTGCTGACCGGTGCGTGGGACCGCATCGTGCAGGACCTCCAGTCCTGGTCCGCCGGCTTCACTGTGGGGATCTGATCCATGAGCAAGACCACACCCGACACTCCCGCCACGGACCAGGACCTCGGCGCGGCCGGCTCCCAGCTGTCCACCGCGCCCGTCGAGGGGCCGCCGAACCTGCCCTCCCTGGGCGTCATCGGCTGGGCCCGCTGGTTCTGGCGCCAGCTCACCTCCATGCGGGTCGCGCTGCTGCTGCTCCTGCTGGTGGCGCTCGGCGCGATCCCCGGCTCGCTGATCCCGCAGACCGGGACCGACGCGACCAAGGTCGCCGACTTCGTCAAGAACAACCCCACCCTCGGGGACGTCTACGACAAGCTCGGCCTCTTCCACGTCTACAGCTCGGTGTGGTTCTCCGCGATCTACATCCTGCTGTTCGTCTCCCTCATCGGCTGCATCGTGCCCCGCACCTGGCAGTTCGTCGGGCAGCTGCGCAGCCGGCCGCCGGGTGCCCCGAAGCGGCTGACCCGGCTGCCCGCCTACACCACCTGGCGCACCGAGGCCGAGCCCGAGCAGGTCCGCGAGGCCGCGCTCGCCCTGCTGAAGAAGAAGCGCTTCCGCGCCCACCTCGCCGGGGACAACGTGGCGGGCGAGAAGGGCTACCTCCGCGAGGTCGGCAACCTCGCCTTCCACATCGCGCTCATCGTGATGCTGACCGCCTTCGCCTGGGGCCAGCTCTTCAAGTCCGAGGGCAACAAGCTGGTCGTCGAGGGCGACGGGTTCTCCAACACCCTCCTCTCCTACGACGACTTCAAGTCCGGGAACCTCTTCGACACCGACGACCTGGTGCCGTTCAGTTTCACGCTGAACAAGTTCACCGGCACCTACGAGACCAGCGGCCCCAACAAGGGCACCCCGCGCCTCTACCAAGCGGCCATCACCTACAGCAAGGGCGCCTACGGCAAGGACCACAAGACCCTCGTCAAGGTCAACGAGCCGCTGGAGATCGACGACGCGAAGGTCTATCTCACGGCCCACGGCTACGCCCCCCTGATCACGGTCCGGGACGGCAAGGGCAACGTGGTCTTCCGCGACGCGGTCGCGATGCTGCCGCTCGACTCCAACGTCACCTCCACCGGCGTGATCAAGGTCCTCGACGGCTACCGGAACGCCAAGGGCGTCTCCGAGCAGCTCGGCATCTCGGCGTTCTTCATCCCGACCTACACCCAGGGCAGCGAGACGGCGTCCACCTTCCCGGCGCTGAACAACCCGGTGCTCAACCTCACGCCGTACCACGGTGACCTCGGTGTCAACTCGGGCATCCCGCAGAGCGTGTACCAGCTCGACAAGTCGCACGTGAAGGACTTCAAGGACGCCAAGGGCCAGGAGCTCAGGGAGAACCTGAGGCCCGGCGAGACCATGAAGCTTCCCGGCGGCGCCGGTTCGATCACCTACGACGGCACCAAGCAGTGGGCGAACTTCCAGGTCGTCCAGCAGCCCGCCAGCGGCTGGGCCCTCGCCGGCGCCCTCACCGCGATCTTCGGCCTCGCCGCGTCCCTGTTCATCCAGCGCCGCCGGGTGTGGGTGCGGGCGGTGCGCGGCGAAGACGGCGTGACGGTCGTGGAAATGGCCGGCCTGGGCCGCAGCGAGTCCGCGAAGGTGCCGGAGGAGCTGGGCGAGCTGGCAGGAATCCTGTACGACCACACCCCGAGCACCGAGCAATCCACCCCCGAACCCCAAGTAACACCCTCCGAAGGGGCTGAGAAGTGACTCTCGCCGCCGCAACCGAGTTGGCCACCGCCACCAACGAACACCTCGCCAACATCAGCAACACGCTGATCTACTCGTCGATGGCCGTCTACACCCTGGCCTTCTTCGCGTACATCGCCGAGTGGCTCTTCGGCAGTCGCAGCAAGGTCGGCCGCACCGCCGCCGCGCTCACCGCCGACGCCAAGAAGACCGAGGCCAAGAAGGCGCCGGCCGTCACCGTGAACCAGGGCGGCAGCACCGCCGTACTGGAGCGGCCGCAGGTCGTGGTGCGGTCCGCGAGCGGTTCGCGGGACGTGCCCGACGGGCCCGGGGCGCACGGCGGGGACGAGCAGGGCGACCTCTACGGGCGTATCGCCATCTCCCTCACGGTGCTGGCCTTCCTCGTCGAGCTCGCCGGGGTCGTGGCCCGCGCGGCCTCGGTGGAGCGGGCCCCCTGGGGCAACATGTACGAGTTCAACATCACCTTCTCCACGGTGGCCGTCGCCGTGTACCTGGGGCTGCTGGCCCTGAAGAAGAACGTGCGCTGGCTCGGGCTGTTCCTGGTCACCACGGTCCTCCTCGATCTCGGCCTCGCCGTCACTGTCTTGTACACCGCCAGCGACCAGTTGGTTCCCGCCCTCCACTCGTACTGGCTGTACATCCACGTCTCCACCGCGATCTTCTGCGGCGCGGTGTTCTACGTCGGCGCGGTCGCCACGATCCTGTACCTCTTCAAGGACAGCTACGAGAACAAGATCGCTACCGGCGGCACCCCGGGCCGGTTCGCGAACTCCGTCCTGGACCGGCTGCCGGCCTCCGCGAGCCTCGACAAGTTCGCCTACCGCGTCAACGCGGCCGTCTTCCCGCTGTGGACGTTCACGATCATCGCGGGCGCGATCTGGGCGGGCGACGCGTGGGGCCGCTACTGGGGCTGGGACCCCAAGGAGACCTGGTCGTTCATCACCTGGGTCGCCTACGCCTGCTACCTGCACGCCCGCGCCACCGCCGGCTGGAAGGGCCGCAAGGCCGCCTACCTCGCGATGGTCGCCTTCGGCTGCTGGCTGTTCAACTACTACGGCGTCAACATCTTCGTCTCCGGCAAGCACTCGTACGCGGGCGTCTGAATCCCCGCTCGGCGACACTGGTGGCATGACCGGATCCGTCGAACAGGGCACGAGTCAGACCCACGGAAGCAGCCGCGTCCTGCACTTCCTGGTGCGGCTGCCGGTCCCCATGGAGGGGGCCTGGCCCGCGGTGGGCAGTGCGGAGGGGCTCGCGCGCTGGTGGACCGGCGTGCGGGTGCTGGAGCCGCGGCTCGGGGGCGCCGTGGTGCTGCCGGGGCTGGGGGAGGGCCAGGTCACGGCGTGGGACGTGGACCGGGTCGCCGAGTACACGCTGGAGCGGGGCGACCGGATCAGGTTCCACCTGGAGCGGGACGGGGACCGGGGAGCCGTCCTGCGCTTCACGCACGAGTACGAGGGGCCGGAAGGGACCGGGCCCGCCTGGCGGGCCCGGTTCGAGCGGTTGCTGGAGGCCCTGGACGCCTAGAAGTGCACCTCCGCGCAGGCCCGCCCGCGTGACTGGAGTCCACCGCTCGTGTGCTCCCAGCCCTCCGCGCACAGCACCGCGCCGTTGGGCAGGTCACGGTGGACCGGCACGGTGAACTTCTGGTGGTACCCCCAGAACTGGGTCGCGCTGTTGGTGTCGATGCCCCCGCCCCAGATGTGGAAGTGCCCGGTGAAGTCGCCGTTCCAGGTGGTCGCCGCGGCGATGGTCTCGACGCGCAGTCCGACGCCGTCGACCATGATGCAGGTGCGCTGGTTGCAGCCGTTCGCCCCGGCGGAGGCGGCCGGCGCCCCCGCGATCGTCATCGCCAGCGCGCACACCGCGCCGAGGGCCAGGCGGGAGAAAGTCTTGCCGTTCATGAGCAGGATCCTGGCAGTCACGGTGGGTGACCGGCGAGTACGACGCGCTACCACGCGCTACGACGGCGGCAGGCACTCCTTCGCCGGCGGCTTGCCCTCCGGCCACGCGATCCGCACGAAGCGGGCCGTGCCCTGCGGGGTCAGTTCCACGATCGGTACGGCCTTGTCGTACGGGTTGCCGTGGTTGTCGAGGCAGATCCAGCCGCTCGCGCCGTCGACCCGCTGCTGGGTGCCCTTGATGAGCCGCCACTCGTTGCGGACCTCTTCGAGGGTCGGGATGTCCTTGGTGCCCTTGGCGAACCGGATGCCCTGGTACGTCAGCCGCATCGCGTCGTAGGCGATGATCAGCTGGCCGTCCTCCAGGTCGACGTCGCCGATCGGGCCGACCTTGTCGCCCTGGCCCGCTGTCACCAGTTCCTGGAGGATCTTCGCGTCCGCCGTCGAACCCCCGGTGGCGGGAGGGGACTTGATCCAGGCGTCCGGGTGGGCGAGGGCGGTGTAGCGGACGGTGAGGTTGCGGTTCAGGGCGTCCCGGTTCAGGTCCTTGTCGCCGGTGAGGTAGGACGCCTCGTCGCCGGTGAGCAGGGTGAACCTCCGCTTCTGGCAGCCGCGTTCGCCGAGGGCGTTGATGAACTGGCGCAGCTGGGTGTGGCGTCCGGCGAACAGGATGGTGTCGGTGCCGGCGTCCGTGTCGCAGACCAGGTGGGTGATCTGCTCGAAGTCGTTGGCGGTGGAGCCCTCCTGGCTGCGGTCGTCGGGCGGGTTGAACGACCAGGGCGCGTACGGCGAGCCCTTGAGCAGCTTCTCGAAGGAGCGCTGGAGGGTCAGCGAGTAGGGGTCGCCGTTCTCCGGGTCGTCCGCCTTCTGGTCGTGGACCAGGACCGCCTTGTCGGCCGCGACCTGGGCGAAGGAGGTGAGCGCGCGGGCCTCGTCGGTGTTGGTCGGGGAGACCCGGGCGAGGCCGGGGAAGGGGTCCTTGCCGTTCTGGCCGTTGGCGAGGTTGTCGGCGGTGATGGAGGTGCCGATCACGGCGATGCCGCGGGCGGTGAGCGCCGCGACGGCCCGCTTGTTGTTGGCGGTGCTCAGCCCGACCCCCGCGACCGCCCGCAGCTTGTCCCTGCCGTCGGTCATGCCCGCCAGCTGGTCGACGGTGTGCTCCCAGTGGGCGCCGGTGGCGCCGGGGTTGGCGAGCACCAGCCGGATCGCGGGGACGGTCCCGTTGGACTGGTGGTTGGCCTGGTACTGCGCGAGATACGCGCCCTGGAGCTCGTGCAGGACGTCCCCGAGGTTGTCGGCGTCGGTCGCGGTGAAGGGCTCGAGGAGCGCGACGGTGACGTAGGGGCCCTTGACGGACCTGTTCTCGCGGTCGATCGCCTTGACCACCGGCCCGAGCGGGGCCCGGCCCCAGTCGTAGGCGGTCGCCGAGACGCCCACGCACTCGTCGCTGCCCTCGGGTCTGACGACCCCGGCGGCGCAGGAGCGGTCGTCCTGGGCGAGTCTCCAGCCCCCGATCCCCAGGCCGCCGAGCACCACGAGGGTCAGCAGCAGGGCGAGGTACCGCCGCAGCGGGATCTCCCAGACGCCCTCGCGCAGCCATGTTCCGAAGCCTCGGCCGGCCATCACGCCTCCCCCTCGCCGTCGTCGTCCTCGTCGCCGTCCGGGACCCGGAGAGGGCGTCCCGCGAGCGCGTCCTCGGGCCAGTCCCGGGAGGCCCGCCACAGCAGGGCGTTGCCGGCCGGACGCAGGTTGGACAGCTGCTCCAGCTCGAAGCGCAGCCGGTCGCACACCTTCGCGTCGGGCAGCGCGAGCGGGTCGGTCAACTGCCACACGGCGTGCAGCAGCCGTCGTATCCGCAGATGCAGTACGGCGCCCCTCTCGTCCAGGGAGCCCGGCACCTGTTGGGCGGCGTCCGTGTGGCCGAGCGCGACGGCCGCGCGCCGGTCGTCGCGGGCGTCGAAGTCGTGGCCCTCGGCGTCGTGCGCGTGGAAGTAGGGCGCGGAGGCGATGAACCGCAGGGTGCGCAGCCAGCTGCGGGTGTCCAGGGTGGTGAAGGTGTCGCGCAGGTGGGCGACGGCCGGTTCGGCCGCTCCCAGGGCGAGTTGATGGTGCAGGTGGTAGCGGTCGGTGGGGTCGTAGCGCCGGATCAGCGTCTCGTGGGCCTCGCGCCACCGCCCGTGGTCGGCGGACCGGTGGTGCAGCCGGAGCAGCAGCAGGGTCCGCACGAAGGGGTCGCCGACGAACCGGCCCGGCACCTCCGGCAGCCCCTCCTGGACCAGCCGGGTCTGCAGGGCCCGTACGTCCGCCGGGCCGAAGTCGTCGGGCAGGAGCGCCTCGGCGAGCGCGGTGGCGGATTCGTGGTCGTGGGCGGCGGCCAGCACCGTCAGCTCCTCCAGCCGGTCGGTGGGCACGAGCCGGTCGAGGAGTTCGACGTAGGTGGGCCTGCTGTCGCGGTCCTCGTGCAGCCGTACGTCGGCGGTGAGCAGCTCGCCGAGGGAGGTCGTGCCGTGCTGTGCGGCGGCCTCGGCGAGCAGCACGATGCCCAGCGGGTTGCCGCCGGTCAGCCGGTGGACGGCGTGCGGGAGCCGGGGCGGCACCTGGTGCTCGTCGACGATGTGCAGGGTGTCGTCGGCGGTCAGCGGCGGCAGGGAGACCAGCAGGGCCCGGGAGGAGGGGGACGCGGGGTCGGGCGTCCAGCCGGTGCGCCGGGCGACTTCGGGGAGGGTGTGCCGTACGGCGTTGCGCAGGGCGGGGCGGCCGGTGCCGCGCAGGGCGGTGATGAAGACGACCTGGTCGGCGATGCCCTCGGAGCGGTCGCGCAGGACGGGGTCGGTGAGACCGGGGCCGGGTGCGCGGTGCGCGTTGTCGACGAGGACGAGGGGGCGGCCCAGGCGCCGCATGCGTGGCAGCACTCCGGTGTAGGCGTCGGTGAGGTCGGTGAGCAGGGCGCGGACCAGATGGCGCTCGGCGTGCTCGCGGGAGGTGCCGCCGGCCCTGAAGTGCCCGGACAGCAGCATCAGTCCGCGCCGGGCGTTGCGGCTCGCGTTGGGGTAGTCCCGCCACCAGGTCGCCGCCCGCTGCTGACGGCGGTGCACGAAGCTGTCCGAGATGGACTCCAGGGTCGCCTCGATGGCGGACTGGAGCAGCGGGCCGGTCCCGGTGGCGGCCGCGGCGACGTTGGCGGCGACCCGCCCGGCCCAGCGCCCGGCGAACCCGGCGATCCAGGACCCGCTCTCGTTCAGCAGCAGGATCCGCTCCACCTCGCGCCGGATGCGCTCCGAGTCGGCGTCCCGCCAGCCGCCGGCGGCGACGGCCACCAGGCCCGACATCAGTCGCGGGAAGGTGATCCGGCCCGCGCCGGTCACCGGCTCGGCGAGCTGTTCGGCGATCACCAGCAGGACCTGCGACACCGGCGACCAGGCGTCGGTGTCCCGGCCCGCGGGCGGTGCCGCGAACTCGGCGGCCTCGCAGTCGATCAGGGCGACCGGGGTGTGCCCCTTGTAGGCGTCCCGCAACTCGCCGAGCAGCGCGCTCTTGCCCAGCCCGCGGGCGCCGGTCAGCATGACGAACGGGAGCTCCTGCGGATGCTCCCAGGCAGTGGCCCGGTGCTGGTGCGGCCGCAGCCCCACGAGTCGTGGTGCGAGCCCCGCCGGATCGGTGTCGAACAGCGCCCCGCGCCCGTGCAGCTGTCTGTGCACCCGCATTCCCCCCATGCGCGCTGTGTATCAACCCCAGGGTAAGGAGGGGGAGTTGGTTCGGACTAGATCGCGTGATGTCCGTTGGGTTACGAAAGTGTCGACACGGGACGGTTCCGGAGTCGTCGTCTCCTGGACATTCGGCGGCGAATTTTGACACGGTGGGGTGCGCCGACCCGTATTCGAACACGTGGTCGATGACGCCCTTCGGGAGGCCCGCCGTGTCCCTCTCCTTCTACGCCACGCAGAGTGTGTTCTCCGACCCCGGGCACATGGCGCCGCTGTACGCCGAGTTGCCGCGCGACCCCGCTGAACTGGCCCGGATCGTCAGGGACGTGATGATCCATCGCGTCGAGGGCGAACTCTTCGGGCACACCCATCCGACCGACCGGCTCCACGACGACGCGGAGTCCCGGTACATCGACGACGTCCTGCGGATCCTCGCCGAACGAAACGACGCGCCGCTGACCGTGCGGCGGGAACCGGGCGACCGGTTCGTCGGGGTCTGCCGTGACTTCACGCTGCTGCACGTGTCGTTGCTGCGGCACGCCGGTGTCCCGGCGCGGCTGCGGTCCGGGTTCGCCGACTACTTCGGCACCGACGGCTTCCACGGCGACCACGTGGTCACCGAGTACTGGACCGAGGACCTGGGCTGGCTGCTCGCCGACGCGCAGCTGGCCGACCCCGCGATCACCGCGCACTGGCCCGTGGACTTCGATCCCATGGACGTGCCCCGGTCGCGGTTCCTCGTCGCCGGGGAGGCCTGGCGGGTCATTCGCGAGGACGGGGCGGACGAGACGGAGTTCGGGTTGCACCGGCCCGAGGCCGGACCGCTCTTCGGGGAGCGGTTCGTGGCGGGGAACGTCCGGCTCGATCTCGCCGCGCTGAACAAGGTGGAGACGTTGCTGTGGGACGTGTGGGGTGCGGACGACGGGGAGCCGGGGACGCCGTTGCCGCCGAGCGTCCGTGAGCTGTACGACCGGGTGGCGCCCGTGGTGAGCGGGGAGGTGTCGTTCGAGGCCGTGCGGAAGGTGTTCGCGGAGGAGGACGGGGTGCGGACGCCGTCTGTGGTGACGTGTTATGCGCCGTTCAACGGGACGAGTCCGGTGACGTTGCGCTAGGCGGTTCGCCGGTAGGTCGAGTGGGGGAGCGTCGTGGCTGGTCGCGCAGTTCCCCGCGCCCCTGAGGGGCGCTGCACGACTCGGTGTGCACACGTTGCTGTCAGCAGCTCTCCCAGTAGGTCGGGGTCGTCTATGTCGAGGCCCAACAACGACTCGATGCGCTCCAGGCGTTGGTACAGGGACTGGCGGCCTATGTGGAGCCGGGCGGCCGTTCGGGTCGGGGAGCAGCCGTTCCGCAGATAGGTCTCCAGGGTGCGCACGAGATCGCTCGGGTGGGCGGCCTCCCAGGACAGCAGGGCGCCCAGGGTGCCCTGGACCAGGGCCGACAGGCGCTCTCTGTTGGCGTCCACGCCGCCCCTCGTCAGCTCCCGCTCCAGGGCCAGTGCCCTCGACGAGGTCACCAACGGGCCGTCGGGAGCCGCCGGTTCCGCCGCCGGGACCGTCAGTGCCAGTTCCAGGGTCGACCGCGCCGTCCGCAGCGTGTCGCTCCAGCGCAGCCAGCCGCCGTCGCCGGTCACGGCGTGGCCCACGGCCACCGTGAGGCCGGCGTCGGCCACCGTGCGGAAGGTCTCCTGGACCGCCTTCACCGGGTCGCCCGCGCGGCCGCCCGGCAGGGACAGCAGTGCCAGGACGTCCCCGGGGAACGCGGCCCGCAGCACCCCCGCCCCGCCCAGCAGCCGTACCGCGCGGTCGACCGTGCCCACGTCCCGGGTGCCGTGCAGCGACACCCCGATCAGCCGGGCCCCCGGGCCCGGGTGGAACCCGGCCAGCGCCGCCCGCGCCTCCACCTCCGGCTGGTTCAGCGCCGCCCGGTCGGCGAGGTCGGCCAGCAGGGCCGCCGTGTGGTCGTCGCCCCACGGCCGTACGACCGCACGGCCCGACAGGCCGCGGGCCACGATCGCCCGGTTGGCGGCCTCCGTGATCCGGACGAAGGGCACGACCCGGTGCAGGGCCAGCAGCGGCAGCTCGCGGCGGCGCGCCTCGTCCACGACCTCCTCCGGCATGGCGGGCAGGGACCGGCCGACCTCCACCGCGAGTCCGGCGGCGCCCCGGGCGGCCAGCTCGCGGACGTAGCGGCGGCGGGTCTCCTCGTCGGGGTCGGACAGGCCGAAACCGTTGGTGAGCAGCAGCTCGCCGCCGTCCAGGAAGTTCGCGCCCTCGTAGACCTCGCTGGAGTGCACCCAGCGGACCGGGCGGTCCAGGGCGGTGTGTCCGGCGAGCAGCTCGGGCTCGGAGGCGCGGACCGGGTCGAGGGCGAGGATCTCGCGGAGGGTGAGTGCGGGCATGGGCGCCTCCCGACAGTTCGTCCGGATGTGGGCTGCCGGGAGAGTACTTTCCGCACGTTGCCCTCGTGTTTCGGCCACAGGAGAGTGAAGGACATGGACCCCATGGATCAGGCACAGGCCCGCGAGTGGCTCGCCACCGCCGTCGCGGAGGCCCGCGCCGGGCTCGCCGAGGGGGGCATCCCCATCGGGGCCGCGCTCTACGGCGCCGACGGCACCCTCCTCGGGCGCGGCCACAACCGGCGCGTCCAGGACGACGACCCCTCCATGCACGCGGAGACGGCCGCCTTCCGGGCGGCGGGACGGCAGCGGTCGTATCGCGGTACGACGATGGTGACCACCCTCTCGCCCTGCTGGTACTGCTCAGGACTGGTCCGGCAGTTCGGGATCGGGCGGGTCGTCGTCGGGGAGGCCACCACCTTCCACGGCGGGCACGACTGGCTGGCCGAGCACGGCGTGGAGATCGTCCTCGTGGACGACCCCGAGTGCGTCCGGCTGATGCGCGACTTCATCGACAACAATCCGGCACTGTGGAACGAGGACATCGGTGACTGACACCTCCCGGCCCCGTATTCCGACCATCGACCTCGGGCCCTGGCTGTCCGGCGACCCCGACGCCCGCGCCGGCATCGCCCGCACCCTCGACGAGGCCCTCCAGACCGCCGGGTTCTTCCTGGTCACCGGGCACGGCGTGGACCCCGCCCTGCGCTCGCGGATCCGGGAGGCCGCGCGGACCTTCTTCCGGATGCCCGTGGAGACCAAGAAGGCGTACGAGGCGAAGGTGGGCGGCCGCGGCTGGCTCGGGCCCGGCGCCGAGGCCAACGGCTACTCCGAGGGCACCGAGACCCCGCCCGACCTCAAGGAGTCACTGACCTTCGCCACCCACGAGCCCTTCGAGGACCCGGCCGTCAACGCGGAGTGGTACGCGCCGAACGTCTGGCCGGACGAGGTCCCGGCCCTGCGCGAGCTGTGCGAGGAGTACCTGGAGCGGATGGGCGAGCTGGAGAAGCGACTGCTGTCCCTCCTCGGCGAGGCCCTCGGGCTCCAACCCGACTTCTTCTCCCGGCACATGGACCATCCGACGTACGGCTTCAACATCAACTGGTACCCGGGCACCGAGGTGATCGGGGAGCCTGAGCCGGGGCAGTTCCGCATCGGCCCGCACACCGACTTCGGCACGGTCACCATCCTCGACCGGCAGGCCGGCAAGGGCGGGCTCCAGGTCTTCACGGACGAGGGCGGCTGGGAGGACGCCCCCTTCGACCCCGACGCGTTCACCATCAACATCGGGGACCTGATGGCCCGTTGGACCGGTGACCGCTGGCGCTCCGGGCGCCACCGGGTCCTGCCGCCGCCGGCGGACGCGCCCGCCGAGGAGCTGATGTCGCTGGTCTACTTCGGCGAGTGCACCCCCGGCACGATCGTCGAGTCCGTCCCGGCACCGGTCGGCCGGGTGGCCCACGAACCCGTCGACTCCCACGTGTACTTGAGGGCCAAGCTGGACTCGATCACGGTCGACTGAGGCCCCTCGCAAGCCTCCCGGCCACGGTGGATACAGTGCGACGGCCGTCTTCCGGGGCGGCCGTCGAAGCTGGGGGAGACATGAGGAAACGTGCCGTCGGGCGGGGTCTGCTGTACGTGGCGATCGCCCTGGTCGCCGGGGCCGCGGGCGTGGGGGGCACCCTGCTCCGACAGCGGCTCACCGAGCCCGACACGACGGCCGTCGACGCCCAGGCCGCCGCCCTCGCCCAGGATCTGCGCCAGGACCTGAACGCCGGTTTCCACTCGGCGGGCGGCGGCACCTACGGCGGCCCGTTCACCGAGGGCACGCTCGTCGCGCAGACCGAGGAGCACGGCGGGGTGCTGCTCGGCGTCCGGTCCGCGGGCCTGACGCACACGGCGGAGGTCATGCTCGGGCTGGTGCCGCCCACCGGGGCGACCGTGGACGCCGACGCCTATCCCGTCCGCTGCTACCGCATCGCCTTCGCGCTCGGCCCGGGCAGCGTGCGGCGGACCGCGGTCACCTGCCCGGCCGGCCGGACCGACGGCGCACCCGGCAGCCTCGCCGCACAGATGGGCGGACTGCTCGCCCGGCAGCCCGCCAACCCCTACCGCGCGATGTCGGCCGCCGGCTACGCCCACACCCCCCGGGGCGCCACGGAGTTCCTGAAGGGCCGCAAGCTGGTCTCCGCCAAGGACACCGTGACCGACGTGGCGGGCCGGGCGGCGGGCGACGACGTGTACGCCGTCGCCCTGCGCGTCAACGGGGTCTGCCACTACCTGCGGATGTCCTCCGACGCCGACCTGGTCCCGCTGTGGACCGCCCCGGCCGACGAACAGCGGGCCTGTGACGCCCGACAGGCGGTCACCGCCTCCGGCGTGTACGGGAGCGACCCGGCGAAGGAGGGGTGAGCCGTCACGCCGCCGGTGAGCGCCTGCGCAGCGCCGCGTACAGCACCGCGCTCACCACGAAGCCCACCACCGGGGTGATGTCCCCTAACGACGGCCAGTGCTCCGGTACGTAGCCGACGTAGTCCTCCTGGTTGGAGAAGAGCGGGACCGACACCGCCACGCCGAGCAACAGGGCCGCGAGGCCCGGCCAGTTGGCGAAGGTGCGGTCGGTCAGGCGGCCGGACAGGAACTCGTCCGACCCCTGCGGGCGCAGCAGCCGCTCGACCAGGACCACGCCGAGCCAGGGCGCCACCCAGTACGCGATCACCAGCAGGAACGCCTCGTAGGCCGCCCCCGCGTCGGAGAGCGACGCCCACGCCGCCGCCGTACCGGCGACCCCGGACACCACGACGAGGACGCTGCGGCTCAGCCAGGCCGGGAGGTTCAGGCCGAAGGAGGCGATGGAGATGGCGCCGGAGTACACGTTGAGGGCGTTCGCCGAGACCGCGCCCAGGATGATCGCGATCAGCACCAGGTCGCCGAGCCAGCCCGGGAGATGGCCGGTGAAAGCCGCTGTCGGGGTGGCGTCCTTCGGGGACACGATCGTCGCCGAGGCCGCGCCGATCACGGCGACCACGGACACGGACAGGAACAGGCCGAGCGCCGGGTAGAGGACGGTCCTGGCCTTGTTCGCCGTACGGGGGAGGTAGCGGGAGTAGTCCGAGGCGTACGGGTTCCAGCCCGCCGCGTAGCCCCAGGCCGCGCTGAACGCGAGCAGGAAGCCGCCGACGCCGCCGCCCGTACCGCCCCCGCCGAGGTGGGCGTCCTTGAAGGTCCACACCCCGGCCAGCAGGAAGATCACCGCGAGGGCGGGGAAGGCGTACTTCTCGAAGACGTGCACGAAGTTGTGGCCGATGAAGCCGATGAGGATCTCGGCGGCCACGACCAGGAGCAACGACGGCAGCGGTCGCAGCCCGGTCAGGGTGTTCAGCGCGAAGGCGGCGCTCACGCTGTTCACCGCGAACCAGCCGACGCCCGCCACCAGGCCGTTGGCCGCGGCGGGCAGGATGTTGCCGAAGTAGCCGAAGGAGAGCCGGCCCACCACCATCTGCGGCACCCCGAAGCGGGGCCCGTCCAGGGACAGCACGCCCTGGGTGAGCGCGCCCAGCGCGGTGCCGAGCACGATGGCGGCCGTCGCCTGCCAGAAGCTCAGGCCGAAGAAGAGGACCGCGATCACACCGATGAAGACGGTCGCGAACTCGATGTTCGGGGAGGCCCAGGTCCACAGCAGCTGGAGCGGGCCGCCGTGGCGTTCGGACTCGGGGATGGGTTCCGAGCCGGCCGACTCGACGGCGATGACCTTGTCACCGTAGGCGGGGGCGAGGGTGCCGGCGGAGTCGGCGGGAGCTGTCGTCATGCGAGGTAAGTGTCCGGCTCCCGGCCGCCTCCGCCCAGGGGCGAGATGTCCGCTTCGGGGGGCTCGGCGGCGTACAGCTTGTCAGTCGCCCTTCGGCTCCTCGCCGGCCTCCCGGCGCCTGAGCTCCTCCTCGCGGCGGCGCAGGTCGGCCTCCCAGTCCTTCAGCAGGGCCTCGTCGTTCTTCCGCTCCGCCTTGAGGGAGTTCAGGAACTCGGGGTTGTCGTCGGGGGCGACGTACTCCATGCGGTGGTTGCGGTGCCACTCGGAGGGGGTGCGGCCGCCGGCCGGCGGGGTGCGCAGCTTGCCCGCGGCGAGCCAGGCGATCGGGCCGACGATCCAGAACAGCAGGATGATGAAGACCCAGGCGATCTTGGGCAGGTGCTTGGCCTCGTCCTCGGGGGTGTTGAGGCAGTCGATGAACGCGTAGATCGTCAGCGCCAGCGGGATCAGGTACATCAGCAGCCGGAACATGTGCTCTTGGCCCCCAGGGAAGGTTGTGTGGAGCCTGTGACAGGCCCCTGACGGGGTCAGGGTAGCGGCTCGGGGATACTTGTCCCCATGGCTTACGACGATCTTCGCTCCCTGCTCAGGGCACTGGAACGCGAGGGAGACCTCAAGCGGATCAAGGCCGAGGTCGACCCGTATCTGGAGGTCGGGGAGATCGTCGACCGGGTGCAGAAGGCGGGCGGGCCCGCGCTGCTCTTCGAGAACGTCCGCGGCTCCGCGATGCCCCTCGCCATGAACGTCTTCGGGACCGACCGCCGGCTGCTGAAGGCCCTGGGCCTGAAGTCGTACGGCGACATCTCCGACAAGATCGGCGGGCTGCTGCGGCCCGAGCTGCCGCAGGGCTTCGTGGGGGTGCGGGAGGCCTTCGGGAAGCTCGGCGCGATGACCCACGTGCCGCCGAAGAAGGTCAAGGAGGCACCGGTCCAGGAGGTCGTCCTCACCGGGGACGACGTCGACCTCGACCAGCTCCCGGCCCTGTTCACCTGGCCGCAGGACGGCGGCTCCTTCTTCAACCTCGGGCTCACCCACACCAAGGACCCCGAGACCGGGATCCGCAACCTCGGGCTCTACCGGCTCCAGCGCCACGACAAGCGCACCATCGGCATGCACTGGCAGATCCACAAGGACAGCCGCAACCACTACCAGGTCGCGGCGAGGAGGGGGGAGCGGCTCCCGGTCGCGATCGCCTTCGGCTGCCCGCCCGCGGTGACGTACGCCTCCACGGCCCCGCTCCCCGGCGACATCGACGAGTACCTCTTCGCCGGGTTCATCGCGGGCAAGCGGATCGAGATGGTGGACTGCAGGACGGTCCCGCTCCAGGTGCCGGCGCAGGCCGAAGTGGTCATCGAGGGCTGGCTGGAACCGGGGGAGATGCTGCCGGAGGGTCCCTTCGGCGACCACACCGGCTTCTACACCCCGCAGGAGCCCTTCCCCGCACTGAAGATCGACTGCGTGACGATGCGGAAGCGGCCGCTGCTCCAGTCGATCGTGGTGGGCCGCCCGCCGACGGAGGACGGGCCGCTGGGCCGCGCGACGGAGCGTTTCTTCCTGCCGCTGCTGAAGATCATCGTGCCGGACATCGTGGACTACCACCTGCCCGAGGCGGGCGGCTTCCACAACTGCGCGATCGTCTCGATCGACAAGAAGTACCCGAAGCACGCGCAGAAGGTGATGCACGCGGTCTGGGGGGCACACATGATGTCGCTGACCAAGCTGATCGTGGTCGTCGACGCGGACTGTGACGTGCACGACCTGCACGAGGTCGCCTGGCGGGCGCTGGGCAACACCGACTACGCCCGTGACCTCTCGGTCGTCGAGGGACCGGTCGATCACCTCGACCACGCCTCCTACCAGCAGTTCTGGGGCGGCAAGGCGGGCATCGACGCGACGAGGAAGTGGCCCGAGGAGGGCTACACCCGGGACGGCGGCTGGCCCGAGATGGTCCTGTCCGACCCGGAGACGGCGGCGAAGGTCGACCGCCGGTGGAAGGAGTACGGTCTGTGAGCCCCATCCCCGTGGGCGGCCCGGCCCTGTTCATCGGCACTGACACCGACTACGTGGCGCTCGTGCGGCCCGCGCTGGACCCGGCGGACCCGGGCGTCCGGCAGGCCGCCGAGCAGGCGGGCGTCACACCGGAGGAGCTGGCCGGCCCCGGCGACACCTGGGCGGTCCTCTACGAGCGCGGCGGCGACGGCGACGGCTTCGAGCTGCCCGGTGTGCGCGACGCGGAACCCGCCGACTTCGCGGAGCGGCTGCGCGCGGAACTCACCGCGGGGTCCGGCCCGTTCACGGTCGACGGCGGAGCCGCGCTGCGGCTGGACGCCCGTCCGGCCGACGCGGGCGGATACGCCTTCACGGCGCACATCACCCTGCCCGACGACTCCGGGACACCGCTGACCGTGGAGACGGGCCCGCTGCCCGCCGCCGCACTCCTGACCGACCTCGACGCCTTCCTCGGGAGCCTCGCATGATGACCACCGCCGACGGGGTCGTGGGCCCGGCGCCGCAGCCGACCGGGAAGGTGAAGGGCTTCCTGCGCCTCGTGATGATCGAGCACTCGGTCTTCGCGCTGCCCTTCGCCTACATCGCCGCGCTGACCGCGATGTACGAGTGGGACAAGAACATCCACTGGGGGCGGCTGCTCCTGGTGACGATCTGCATGGTCGGGCTGCGCACCTTCGCGATGGCCGTCAACCGGATCATCGACCGGGAGATCGACGCGCGGAACCCCCGGACCGCCCAGCGCGAGCTGGTCACCGGGGCGATGTCGGTGAAGCACGCCTGGACCGGGGCGCTGGTCGCGGTCGTGGTCTTCCTCGGCTCGGCGGCGCTGCTCAACCCGCTGTGCCTGGCCCTCGCTCCCGTCGCGGTGATCCCGATGGTGGTCTACCCGTACGGCAAGCGGTTCACGAACTTCCCGCAGGCCATCCTCGGGCTCGCCCAGGCGATGGGGCCGGTCGGCGGCTGGCTCGCCGTCACCGGGTCCTGGTCCTGGGACGCGGTGATCCTCGGTCTCGCGGTCGGCATCTGGATCGGCGGGTTCGACCTGATCTACGCCTGCCAGGACGTGGAGACCGACCGGGAGATCGGCGTCATGTCGGTGCCGGCCCGGTTCGGCATCCCGGCGGCGATCTGGGGGGCGCGGGTCTGCCACGTCCTGACGATGTCCCTGCTCGTCTGGTACGCCGTCGCCACGGACGCGGGCGGGTTCTTCTGGGTGGGGCTGATGATCGTCGCGGGCGCGTTCGTGTACGAGCACTCGATCGTGCGACCGCATGATCTTTCCCGGCTGAACCGGGCGTTCTTCAGCGTCAACGGGTTCATCGGGATCGCCTTGTTCGTGTGTGCGCTGCTGGATCTGCTGGTGCGGGGGTTGACGGTCTGAGCCCGGGACCGCCGGTCCGTTGCGGGCTGCGGACCGGTGGGGGCTGGTCGCGCAGTTCCCCGCGCCCCTAGGTGGGTACAGGTCCCCGGCGTTTGAAGGCGAACGCTGTTGCCACCCCTGCCAGCAGTCCCAGCAGGTGGCCCTGCCAGCTGACCCCCGACTGTGTGGGGGCCAGGCCCACCAGGATCGACGTGCCCCAGACCGCCGCGACCAGGAGGCCCACCAGGACACCCAGGGGGCGGCGCTCCACGAAGCCGGTCACCACCAGGTAGCCGAAGAGGCCGAAGATCAGGCCGGACGCGCCCGCCGTGTTGGTGTGGGCCGGGGCTATGAGCCAGACGCCGAGGCCGTCGGCCACGATGATCGCCGCGCAGACCATCGCGAAGCGCCGGATGCCGCCGAGGGCCGCGAGGAACCCCATCACCAGCAGCGGGACGCTGTTCGCCGCCACGTGGGCGAAGCCGAAGTGGATGAACGCGGCCGGTACGACGTCGACCAACTCGAACGAGGTGCGCGGGGTGATGCCGAAGCCGTCGAGGGCGTGGCCGCTCGCCACGTCCACCACTTCCAGCAGCCACAGCAGCGCGACCCAGCCCAGCATCAGCTTGGCCGCGGCCTTCGCCCGATCGCCGCGCGACCACTCGAGTTCCGTGCCCGTCATGACAGCCCCTTCCCCCTCAGAAGAACGCCCGGCCCCCTTGACCGGTTCCCACCCTGCGTCGCCGGATAGGCTCGGGGGTGTGAACCCAGTCAAGCCAGGAAAGACACGGCGTACGCCTTGGATCGTAGGGGTGTCCGGCGCCTCCGGCACCCCGTATGCCGCGTCCGTGCTGCGCGCGCTCCTCACCGCCGGGGAGAGCGTCGACCTGGTGGTCTCCCGGGCCTCCCGGCTCACCCTGCTCGACGAGACGGGCATCTCCTTCCGGGACGCGCACTGGCGCGAGGACCTGCGGGAATGGCTGGCCCGCGGGGCCGACGGCAAGCCAGCGGGCTTCGACGCCGACCTCGACGCGGTGCGGTACTGGAACGCGGGGGACCTGGCCGCCGGGCCGTCCTCGGGGTCGTATGCCACGAAGGGGATGCTCATCGTGCCGGCCTCCACGGCCTGTGTCGCGGGCGTCGCCCTCGGTCTGTCGAAGGATCTGCTCCAGCGCGCGGCGAGCGTCACACTGAAGGAGCGCCGGCCGCTGGTCGTGGCGGTACGGGAGACCCCCTTGAACGGGCAGACCCTCCGGCACCTGGTCACGCTGGACGACGCCGGCGCGAGCGTGGTCCCGGCCTCGCCGGGCTTCTACGCGGGCGCCACCCACATCCAGGACCTGGTGGACTTCGTCGCCGGGCGGGTGCTGGACGCGGCGGGCGTCGAGCACGGCCTGTACCGGCGCTGGCAGGGCGAGCTGGGCGCCGGCAGCGCCGACTGACGGGGCAGGGGCACGGGAGCGCGGAAACACGGGGGCGCAGGGGCGCAGGGCAAGTCGCAGTACCTCTCAGCACGTTCAGGAACTTTTCAGCGGAAGGCATCGATCGCATGGACGCGGTGGACAGGCAGCTCATCCAGGCCCTGAGGGAGAACGGCCGGGCCTCCTACGCGGAGCTGGGGCGCCTCGTCGGTCTGTCGGGACCCAGCGTCACGGACCGCATCAACCGGCTGGAGGCGGCCGGGGTCATCACCGGTTACCGCGCCACCGTCGACGCCGCCTCGCTCGGCCTCGGCGTGATCGCGCTGATCGGCATCTCGCTGTCCGACGCGGCCGACCACGAGGACGTGGCGCGGCGCCTTCGGGACCTCAGCGAGATCGAGGACTGCTGGTTCATCGCGGGCGACGACTCGTACATGCTCAAGGTGCGGGCGTCGGACGTGGACGGCCTGGAGAAGACGATCCGGCGGCTGTCCGGGACCAAGGGCGTCTCCCGCACCCGTACCACGATCGTGCTCTCCACGAAGTGGGAGAACCGGGTCGGAGAGCTGCCCGAAGAGGCGTAGACGTACGGTGGGACAGGTCTTCGAGGAAAGGTGTGGTCATGGACGTCGGGCTCAAGCGCGAGCTGGAGGAGAAGGTCAGGGCCGGTGAGCGCCTGACCCGTGAGGACGGCATCGCGCTGTACGAGTCGGACGACCTGGCATGGCTGGGCGGACTCGCGCACGAGGTGCGGACGCGGAAGAACGGCGATGTCGTCCACTTCAACGTCAACCGGCACCTCAACATGACCAACGTGTGCACGGCGTCCTGCGCCTACTGCTCCTTCCAGCGCAAGCCGGGGGAGAAGGACGCCTACACGATGCGCATCGAGGAGGCGGTGAAGCTCGCCAAGGCGATGGAGGGCGAGAACCTCACCGAGCTCCACATCGTCAACGGCCTGCACCCGAACCTGCCGTGGCGCTACTACCCGCGGTCGCTGCGGGAGTTGAAGGCGGCGCTGCCGGACGTCTCCCTGAAGGCGTTCACCGCGACCGAGATCCATCACTTCGAGACGATCAGCGGGCTGAGCGCGAGCGAGATCCTCGACGAGCTCATCGACGCCGGTCTCGAGTCGTTGACCGGCGGTGGCGCCGAGATCTTCGACTGGGAGGTCCGGCAGCACATCGTGGACCACAGGACCCACTGGGAGGACTGGTCCCGGATCCACCGGCTGGCGCACGAGAAGGGTCTGAAGACCCCGAGCACCATGCTGTACGGCCACATCGAGGAGCCGCGGCACCGGGTGGACCACGTCCTCCGTCTGCGTGAACTCCAGGACGAGACCGGCGGTTTCCAGGTCTTCATCCCGCTGCGCTACCAGCACGACTTCGTGGACGTGAAGGACGGCAAGGTCCGCAACAGGCTGCAGGCCCGTACCCGGATGGCGACCGGTGCCGAGGCGCTGAAGACCTTCGCGGTCTCCCGGCTGCTGTTCGACAACGTCCCGCACGTCAAGGTCTTCTGGGTCATGCACGGCGTCCAGACCGCGCAGCTGGCGTTGCAGCACGGCGCGGACGACATGGACGGGTCGGTCGTCGAGTACAAGATCACCCACGACGCGGACAACTACGGGACGCCGAACAAGCTGACCCGTGAGGATCTGCTGGACCTGATCCGGGACGCGGGGTTCCGGCCGGTGGAGCGGAACACTCGGTACGAGGTGATCCGGGAGTACGACGGGCCTGACGCGGGGCGTCGGGAGTCTCCTCAGCCGATGCGGGTCTGATTTTCGGCTGCGGGTGCGTGGGGGGCGGGCGTTGTGCGCGGTTCCCCGCGCCCCTGGGGTGGGTACTCGGACCGTATGCCCCAGAATGCGCCGGAAGATGCCTTCACCGCGGAACCCTTCGTTCCGTCCCGTGGCGGGCTGGACGCCTTCCGCCGCGCCGCCGCCGGCTGCCGTGGCTGTCCTCTCCACCGGGACGCCACCCAGACCGTCTTCGGCACGGGAAACCCCCACGCGCGGGTGATGCTCGTGGGGGAGCAGCCCGGGGATCAGGAGGACCGGCAGGGGAAGCCGTTCGTCGGGCCGGCCGGGAAGCTGCTGGACCGGGCGCTCGCGGAGGCCGGGATCGATCCCGCGCAGGCCTACGTCACCAACGCGGTGAAGCACTTCAAGTTCACGCAGGCCGAGCCCCGGAAGCGGCGGATCCACAAGGCGCCGAGCCTGCGGGAGATGACGGCCTGCGGGCCCTGGCTCGCCAAGGAGCTGGAGTTCGTCGAACCGGAGCTGATCGTCGTCCTCGGGGCCACCGCCGGCAAGGCGCTGCTCGGCTCCTCGTTCCGCGTCACGCAGGTGCGGGGCACCGTGCTGGAGGAGGAGATCCACGGGCGGCGGGAGCGGCTGGTGCCGACCGTGCATCCGTCGGCCGTGCTGCGCGCCGAGGACCGGGAGGCCGCGTACCGGGGACTGGTGGCGGACCTGGAGGTCGCGGCCCACGCGATGGCGTAAGGGTTACGATGCTCACGTGTCCCTTACGTTTACTCTCGACCCGGCCGTCACTCCCGCCCTCCGGGACGGCATTCTCGACCTGTGGACGGACGTCAGCAACGCGGGCGGTGCCGTGGGGTTCGTCGCGCCCGTGGAGCGCGAGGCCATCCGTCCCGAGCTGGTGCGGCACTTCGTGGCGATGGCCGAGGGCCGCACCCGGCTGCTCGTGGGGCAGGACGCCGAGGGCCGGGTGGCCGCCGTCGCGTTCCTCGCCTTCAACACCCACCGGCTGATGACCCACTGGCTGTGGCTGTACACCGTCATGGTGCATCCGCGTCACCAGGGCAGGGGCTACGGCCGGGACCTGCTCGGCGCCGCCGCGGACGCGGCCCGCGGCATCGACGGCATCGAGGCGATACGGCTGACCTGCCGCGGCGGCCTCGGTCTGGAGCGCTTCTACGGCTCCTGCGGTTACAAGGAGGTCGGCCGCGTACCCGGCGCGATCCGGGTCGCACCCGGGGACGACCGCGACGACGTGATCATGCTGCTGCCGCTGACCTGACCCCCGTCGAAGATCGGGTGCCCGGCGTGCTTCACTGGACGGTGCCCCGTTTTTGAACCGGAAGAGTGGATTGACATGCTCCGCTACACGCTGATGCGCCTCGGGATCTTCGTGGGCTGCCTCGTGGTCGTCTGGGGCCTCGTCTACGCCGGCCTCGCCCCGCGCGGCCTCGGCTCCTCCAACGGCATGTGGATCGTCCTGCTCTCCCTGCTGATCTCGGCCCCCATCAGCTTCGTCGTCCTGCGCAAGGAGCGTGACCGCGCCTCCGTCCAGGTCGCCCAGCGGGTCGACCGCATGAAGGCCAACCTGGACGCCAACCGCAGCCAGGAGGACGAGACGGTCGAAGAGGCCGGTCGCACCCAGGGCCAGGCCCCGCAGACCTCCTGAGCGCAACGCCCCCGCCGCCGCGGCAACATGACCGTACGCTTTGGGCATGGGTGTCGTGAAGAGCAAGCGGATGCCGCGCGCGGTGCGGGAGCAGCAGATGCTGGACGCCGCTGTGGAGATCTTCGGGCAGCGTGGGTACATGGCCGCCTCGATGGACGAGATCGCCGAACTCGCCGGGGTGTCCAAGCCGTTGGTCTATCTGTACCTGAACTCCAAGGAAGACCTCTTCACCGCGTGCATCCGCCGGGAGGCGGCCGCGCTCACCGAGGCCGTGCGGACGGGCGTGCGGACCGAACTGCCCGTCGACCGGCAGCTGTGGGACGGACTGCTGGCCTTCTTCACGCACACCTCGCAGCACCCGCACGGCTGGTCCGTGCTGCACCTCCAGGCCCGGATCCACGGTGAGGCGTTCGTCGCCGAGGTCACCGCGATGCGCGAGGAGATCGTCGCGTTCGTGACCCAGCTGATCGTGGTCGCGGCCCGCGAGGCACACCGCGACCCCGATCTGCCCGAGCGCGAGGTCGCCGGGCTCGCCGAGGCCCTCGTCGGTGCCGCCGAGTCCCTGGCCGCCTGGGCCAACGCGACCCCGGGGGTGACGGCACGGCAGTCGGCGGCGACCCTCATGAACTTCGCCTGGGCCGGCCTCGGGAACCTCATGGAGAACCGGCCCTGGATCCCCGAGGCCGTCCCCGCCGTCCCCGCCGAGGGCGCGCCGCTTCAGGTCAGCGGGTAGACGCCCCCGCTCACGTGCACGCGGTCGGCGCCGCACAGCTCGAACCGTTCACCGTTCGCCGCGTACGTCACCGTGCCCGGCAGCAGCACCGGGGCCCTGAACTCCGCCCGGACCAGCACCGCCTGGGGTGTGCCGTGGGCCGCCAGGCAGCGGGCCGCCGTCCACATGCCGTGCGCGATCGCCCTCTTGAAGCCGAAGAGGCGGGCCGTGAACGGGTACAGGTGGATCGGGTTGCGGTCGCCGGACGCGGCGGCGTAACGCCGTCCGATGTCCCCGGCCAGCCGCCACTCGTCGACGCCGGGAAGCGGCTCGTGCGCCTCCCGCCCGGACTCCCGCCCAGGCCCCTGCCCGGACTCCCGCTCGGGCTCCCGTTCCGGGCCCGCCCCCGTGGTGCGGTGCCGTGCCAGATACGTGCTCACCGACTCCCATACGACGTCCTCGCCCACCCGCAGCTCGGTGACCACCGCGGCCTCCGTACCGCGCCGGTGCGGGGCCAACCCGTCGATGCGCACGGAGAGTTCGTACGTCCCGGTTGCCGCCAGTTCCCGGTACCGGGTGATCTCGATCGACGTGTGCACCAGCCCGAGCAGCGGCAGCGGGAAGTCCGGCCCGCTCATCAGGCTCATCGCGAGCGGAAAGCCCAGCACATGCGGATACGTCACCGGCAGCGCGTCCTCCCCGGTCGGGAACCCGCACACCCGCTCGTACGCGGCCAGCCGCGCGAGATCGACCCGCAGCCCGGGCAGCACGAGCCGCGTCCGCGGGAAGTCCGCGCCGGCCGAGGGCCGCTTGAAGGGGGACCGCAGGGCACCGGCGGCGAGGAGCGGCACGAGGGAGGGCGACTGCGTGAGCACCCGCACCGGGCCCGCCAAGTGGGCGGCGGGAGCCGCGGGTTGCTCCGGGTCCCGCGAGGGCGCGCTCTCGGGGCACCTGTCCCCGGGGGCCGAACCGTGGCTCTCCACTACGCCCCCAGCAGACTCTGGCCGCACACCCGCACGACCTGCCCGTTCACCGCGCCGGACGCCGGGTGCGCCAGCCAGGCCGTGGTCTCGGCCACGTCGGACGGGAGGCCGCCCTGGGCGAGGGAGTTCATGCGCCGTCCGGCCTCCCGGATGAACAGCGGGACCGCCGCCGTCATCCTGGTCTCGATGAACCCGGGCGCCACCGCGTTCACCGTGACCCCGTGCCCGGCCAGCGCCCGGGGTGCCAGCGAACGCACCAGACCGGCCACGCCCGCCTTGCTCGCGCCGTAGTTCGTCTGCCCGGCGTTCCCCGCGAGCCCCGCGATGGAGGCGGTGGCGACGATCCGCCCGCCCGGCCGCAGCGTCCCCGCCTCCAGCAGCGCGTCCGTCGTGCGCAGCACACTCGCCAGGTTGACGTCGAGCACCGAACTCCAGCGCTCGGCAGGCATGTTGACCAGCCGCCGGTCCCGGGTGATCCCCGCGTTGTGGACCAGCACGTCCAGCCCGTCGGGCACCGCCTCGGCGATCCGTACGCCCGCGTCGGCGGCCGTGATGTCGAGCGCGAGCGCCCGTCCCCCGAGCCGCGCGGCCAGCTGCTCGGCGTCCGCCCGCGCCCCCGGCACATCGAGTACGACCACCCGCGCCCCGTCCCTCGCCAGCGTCTCGGCGACCGCCGCGCCGATGCCCCGCGCACCGCCGGTCACCAGGGCCGTCCGCCGGGCGAGCGGGAGGGACCAGTCGACCTCGGTGTCCTGAGGGGTCTCGCCGACCTCGATCACCTGGCCGCTGACGTAGGCGGACCTGGGGGAGAGCAGGAACCGCAGGGTCGACTCGGCGGCGGCCGCGTCGGTCAGCCGTACCAGATTGACCGTTCTGCCACCGCCGATCTCCTTGCCGAGCGAGCGCGTGAAGCCCTCCAACGCCTGCTGGACGGCGGCCTGGTGGTGGTCGACACCGGAGAGCGGCGACCCCAGGACGACGACCCGTCCGCTGGTGGCGACCGACCGCACGACCGGGTGCAGGGCCGCGTGGACCTCCGCCAGGTCATCGACGTCCCGCACGCCGGTGGCGTCCAGGAGGACCCCGGCGGGCGCCTCCGCGGACGAGACGAAGCCCAGCGCGGGAGAGAGGGAGTCCAGTCCGGACAGCTGGGACTTCCCCGCCGTCAGGAGCAGCGCCCCGCCCTCGAAGCCTTCCGACCCCGCCGACCACCGCCGCAGCCGCGCCGGCTGCGGGAGGCCGAGCCTGCGGGTGAGGAACCGGCCCGGCGCGGTACCGGTGAAGCTCAGATAGCGGTCGGCCATGTCCATCTCCCGGGTCGGTCGCAGATTCCTTACTCTGGAGTAAGGTTACCGCAGGTAAGTCAATCTCAGAGGTGAGGAGCTGGTGGAGATGAGCCCCTTGAAGCCGCCGGTCGCCCGGCGCGTCGCGGTCGTCGCGGGCGCCCGCCTGCCCTTCGCCCGCTCCGACGGCCCCTACGCCACCGCCTCGAACCAGGAGATGCTCACCGCGGCCCTCGACGCCCTCGTGGAGCGGCAGGGGCTCGAAGGGCCGGGCGCCGTGGGCGAGTTCGTCGCCGGTGCCGTCCTCAAGCACAGCCGGGACTTCAACCTCGCCCGCGAGACCGTGCTCGGCTCGAAGCTGGACCCGCGCACTCCGGCGTACGACATCCAGCAGGCCTGCGGGACCGGTCTCCAGGCCGTCATCGCCGCCGCCAACAAGATCGCGCTGGGGCAGACGGAGTCCGCGATCGCGGGCGGCGCGGACACCGCGAGCGACGCGCCGCTCGGCGTCAACGACGAGCTGCGCCGCATCCTGCTGGAGGCGCGGCGGGCGAAGTCGGCCGGTGCCCGGCTGAAGGCGCTCGCGCGCATCCGGCCGGCCCATCTGGTCCCCGACATCCCGCGCAACGCCGAGCCCCGCACCGGGCTCTCGATGGGCGAGCACGCCGCCGTGACCGCCGCCGCGTGGGGAGTGACCCGGCAGGACCAGGACGAGCTGGCGGCGACGAGCCACCAGCGGCTGGCGGCGGCGTACGAGCGGGGGTTCTTCCGGGAGTTGGTGGTCCCCTTCCGGGGCCTGGCCCGCGACCAGAACCTCCGCCCGGACTCGACACCCGGGAAACTCGCCGCACTGAAGCCGGTGTTCGGCCTCAAGGGACCCGACCCGACCATGACCGCCGGGAACTCCACCCCGCTCACGGACGGCGCCGCGGTCGTCCTGCTGGCCTCCGAGGAGTGGGCCGAGGCGCGCGGCCTGGAGGTGCAGGCCTACCTCACCGCGTACGAGACGGCGGCCGTGGACTTCGTGCGGGGCGATGTCGCGCAGGGTGAGGACGGTCTGCTGATGGCCCCCGCCCACGCCGTCCCCCGCATGCTGGAGCGGGCCGGTCTCGGTCTCGACGACTTCGACCTGGTCGAGATCCACGAGGCCTTCGCCTCCCAGGTCCTCGCGACCCTCGCGGCCTGGGAGAAGCGGGGGCTGGGCCCGGTGGACCGGACCCGCCTCAACGTCGCCGGGTCCTCGCTCGCCACCGGTCACCCCTTCGCCGCGACCGGCGCCCGGATCGTGGCCACCCTCGCCAGGCTGCTGGCCGAGCGGGAGGGGCCCGGCCGCGGGCTGATCTCGGTGTGCGCGGCGGGCGGACAGGGCGTGACGGCGATTCTGGAGCGACCGTAGGAGGGGAGAAGTGACAACCTCTCACTTTGCGGTCGAGGTTGCACAGTCCCGGCTCCGGACCATCAACGAACCCGCACAGGCTCACCACTTGAGCCACTTAGGATCACCGTCCTAACCCCCGGTAACCCTTCCAGGCGCACTCGCGGGTGAACGCCCCGGTACGTCCCCTGCGTACCTCATGCAGGAGCGGTATCGAGCTGCACGTCCCAGGAGCTGACCATGTCCCTCTCGTACGTGTCCGGCCACGACTACGACGGCGCCCCGGTGCTCGTGGAACCCGAGATCGTGCGGCTGGACGGTGAGGTCCGCGAGGTGTCGGTGCCGCCGCTGGTCCCGCCGCTGACCCACGGCTCGCTGGCCGACCTGCCCTTCGACAACGCCGAGACGGCTCCGGAGCAGCGGGTGATGAGCCGCCGTACCGAGGACGGCCGGTGGGTCGACCTGACGGCGGCGGAGTTCGCGCAGCAGGTGCTGGCCCTGGCCAAGGGCCTGATCTCCGAGGGCCTGATGCCGGGCGACCGGGTCGCGATCATGGCCCGTACGACGTACGAGTGGACGCTCCTCGACTTCGCCGCCTGGGCCGCCGGTCTGGTCACGGTCCCCGTCTACCCGACCTCCTCGGTCTTCCAGACCCGGTTCATCCTCCAGGACTCCGGCGCGGTCGCCCTGGTGACCGAGACCGCCGCACAGGCCGCCGCCCTCGGCCCGGAGCTGAGCCGCCTGCCGGACCTGCGGCACATGTGGATCATGGAGAAGGGGCATGTGGAGCGGCTGGCCGAGCTCGGCCAGGCCGTCCCGGACCAGGAGATCGGCGTACGGCGCGGCATGCTGGGCCCGGCCACGGTCGCCACCGTCGTCTACACCTCCGGCACCACCGGCCGTCCCAAGGGCTGTGTGCTCAGCCACGGCAACTTCCTCACCGAGGTCGACAACGCGATCGAGCTGCTCTACCCGGTCTTCAAGTCGAAGTCGGACGACACCGACCTGGCGACCCTGCTCTTCCTGCCCATCTCGCACGTCTTCGGCCGGATGGTCGCCGTCGCCTGCGTCCGCGCCCGGGTCCGCCTCGGGCACGCGCCGAGCCTCCAGGCCGAGGACCTGCTGGCCGACCTGGCCAGCTTCAGACCGACCTTCCTCCTCGTGATCCCGTACATGCTGGAGAAGGTCTTCAACAACGCCCGCGCCAAGGCGGAGAGCGGCGGCCGGGTCACCGTCTTCGACCGCGCGACCAATGTCGCCGTCCGCTACGGCGAGGCGATGGAGTCCCGTCACGCGGGCACCGGCTCCGGCCCCGGCGCGGCCCTGAAGGCGGCCCGCACCTTCTACGACCCGCTGGTGTACCGCCGTATCCGCAACGCCATGGGCGGCCGGATCCGGCACATCATCTCCGGCGGCTCCCCGCTCGGCCGCCGCCTCGCCGCGTTCTACGCGGGCGCGGGCATGGAGATCTACGAGGGCTACGGCCTGACCGAGTCGACCGGGGCCGCGACCTGCACCCCGCCCCTCAAGCCCCGCCTCGGCACGGTCGGCTGGCCCATCCCCGGCACCCGGATCCGGATCGCGGCCGACGGCGAGATCCTGCTGCACGGCGGCCAGGTGTTCCGCGGCTACTGGGACCCCTACGGCGAGGGAGTGGCCCCCGCCTCCGCCGACGGCTGGTTCCCGACCGGCGACATCGGACAGCTCGACGACGAGGGCTATCTGACGATCACCGGCCGCAAGAAGGAGATCCTGATCACCGCGGGCGGCAAGAACGTCGCCCCGGCCCCGCTGGAGAACTGGCTGCGCTCCCACCCGCTGATCTCCCAGTGCATGGTCCTCGGCGACCGGCGCCCCTACATCTCGGCGCTGATCAGCCTGGACATGGACGGCGTCAACCACTGGCGCCAGATGAACGGCAAGCACCCCGTCCCCGCCGAACTCCTGGTCAACGACGAGGAGTTGCGGGCCATCCTGCAACGGGCCGTGGACGAGGCGAACAAGCTCGTCTCGCGCCCGGAGTCCATCCGCCGCTTCACCGTCCTGCCCACCGACTTCACGGAGGCGGGGGGCCATCTGACGCCGTCGATGAAGCTGCGCCGGGAGGCGGTCATGCGGGACTTCGCCACGGAGATCGAAGGGCTGTACGAGCGCTGAGCACCCGATAGGGGCGGGTAGGTGCAGACCTTATGAAGACGTTTGCGATGTGCTGCAAGTGTGACCTAGGTTAGGTGTACGAAACGGTTTCGGACTGTGCCGTTGGTCCGAGCGAATCCGAGCCCCATGAGGGGAGCACCATCGTGGAAGCCATTCCGGCAGCCACCGCCCAGGCCGTGCCGTCCGGCCCCACCCCCGCCCCGTCGAAGCACCGGTGGTGGGCGCTGGCCGTGATCGGCCTCGCCCAGCTCATGGTCGTGCTCGACGCGACGATCGTGAACATCGCGCTGCCGTCCGCCCAGCAGGACCTGGGCTTCGACAACAACGGCCGGCAGTGGATCGTCACCGCCTACTCCCTGGCCTTCGGCAGCCTGCTGCTGCTCGGCGGCCGGCTCGCCGACCTCTTCGGCCGCAAGACCACCTTCGTCATCGGCATCGTCGGCTTCGCCGCGGCCTCCGCGGTCGGCGGCGCGGCCAACGGCTTCACCATGCTGGTCGTCGCCCGCGCGGTGCAGGGCCTCTTCGGCGCCCTGCTCGCCCCGGCCGCCCTGTCCCTGCTGACCACGACGTTCACCGAACCCAAGGAACGCGCCCGGGCGTTCGGCATCTTCGGAGCCATCGCCGGCTCCGGCGCCGCCGTCGGCCTGGTCCTCGGCGGCCTGCTCACCGAGTACCTCGACTGGCGCTGGACGCTGTACGTCAACGACGTCATCGCGGTCCTCGCGCTGGTCGGCGCGGTCGTCTTCATCGGCCGCTCCGTGCCGGCCGAGCGGCCCCGGCTCGACATCCCCGGCGTGATCCTGGTCTCCGGCGGTCTGTTCGGCATCGTCTACGGCTTCGCCAACGCGGAGACGCACGACTGGGACAACTGGATGACCTGGGGCTTCCTCGCCGCGGGCGGGGTCCTGCTGGTCGCGTTCTTCCTCTGGCAGGCCCGCGCCAAGCACCCCGTGCTGCCGCTGCGCGTCCTCGCCGACCGCGACCGCGCCGCCGCCCTGTCGACCATCCTCATCTCGTCCGCCGGGATGTTCGGCGTCTTCCTCTTCCTCACCTACTACCTCCAGTCGACGCTGGGCTACTCGCCGGTCAAGAACGGCGTGGCCTTCCTGCCGATGGTGGGCGCGCTGATGGTGATGGCGCAGCTGTCCACCAACCTGCTGGTGCCGAGGATCGGCCCCAAGACCGTCGTCCCCGTCGGCATGCTGGTGGCCGCGGGCGGCATGGTCTGGCTGACCCGCCTCGGCCTCGACAGCGGCTACGCGGCCCACGTACTGCCGCCGCTCCTGCTGCTCGGCGCCGGTCTCGGCATGTCGATGCCCGCCGCGATGAGCTACGCGACCCTCGGGGTGGCCGCCAACGACCAGGGCGTGGCCTCGGCCGCCCTCAACACCACGCAGCAGGTGGGCGGTTCGATCAGCACCGCGCTGCTGAACACCCTGGCCGCCACCGCCGCCACGAACTACGCCGCGGACCACCTGTCCGACCCGCTGGTCAGGGCGAACGCGGCCCTGCACAGCTACGAGGTCGCGTACTGGTGGTCGGCGGCCTTCTTCGCCGTCGGCGTGATCATCACGGTGCTCCTGTTCCGGGCGAAGAAGAAGGAGACGGCGCCGGTCGAGCACTCCGAGACCCCCACCCCGCCCGCCGTTCCCACCCCGGTACCGGCGTCGGCGTCGGCGTCCGCCGCGGTACGCGGTCTGGTGCGCGACGGCACGGGTGTCCCCGTACCCCGCACCGCGCTCACCCTCCTGGACGCCTCGGGCCGCCAACTGGCCCGCGCCACCTCCCGCGAGGACGGCAGCTACGCCCTGGACACCGCCGAGCGCGGCGGCCTGGTCCTGGTCGGCTCGGCCCCCGGCTACCAGCCCCAGGTGGTCACCCTGTCCGTGAACGGCACGCCGGTCTCCCACGACCTGGTGTTCCTGCCCAGCCCCGGCGGCCTGGCCGGTACGGTGCTCGGCGCGGGCGGCGAGGGCCTGCCCGGCGCGCTGGTGGTGGCCACGGACCAGCGCGGCGACGTGACGGCCTCCACCACGTCCGGCCCCGACGGCGCCTACCGCCTCGGCGACCTCCTGCCGGGCGACCACACCCTCAGCGTCAGCGCCCCCGGCCACCGTCCGACGGCGGTCCCGGTCACCGTCGCCGCGGAGAGCACCTGCGACATCCAACTGACCGTCGCGGCAACCCTGCGGGGCACCGTGCACACCCCGGACGGCCGCGCCCTGGACGACGCCAGGGTCACCCTGCTCGACGCCGCCGGCAATGTCGTCGGCACCCGCACCACCAGCGTCGACGGCAGCTACGCCTTCACCGACCTGGCCGGCGACCAGTACACGGTGATCGCCAGCGGCTACCCGCCGGTGGCCACCCAGGTCACGGTGAACGGCAGCACCGAGGGCGTCGACGTCCTGCTGGGCCACAAGGAGGCGTAGCACGTACGACGGTGACGGGGCGCCCTACAACCATGCCCCGTCACCGTGAGTCTTCTCCCTGCCTGACTCAGAACTCGGCAGGAGACCCATGTTCACCGCAAGCACCTTCCGCCTGGCGCTGGCCACCTCCGTGGCCCTGACCGGCGGGCTGCTCACCCTCTCCGTGAGCGCCGCGCACGCGGCCACCCCGGCGAAGTACGCCGACGACTTCAACGGGGACGGCTACCGCGACTACGCCGTCGCCGGCCTCGGTGGTGAGGTCACCGTGACGTACGGGACGGCCACCGGCGTCGGTACGACCACGAAGACGTTCACCCAGTCCAGCGCGGGCATCCCGGGAACCGCCGGGGACGCGGGCGGCTACGGGGACGCGTTCGGCGAGGACGTCGCCACCGCCGACCTCAACCGCGACGGATACGCCGACCTCGCCGTCGCCGACTTCACCGAGAAGGTGAGCGGCAAGGTGAGCTCCGGCGCGGTCACCATCCTGTGGGGCCGGAAGACCGGCCTCACCGGCACCGACGCCACCCGCCTCAAGGTCACCGCCCGCTCCGACCAGGGCTTCGGGAAGGCGATCGAAGCCGGTGACTTCAACGGCGACGGCAAGACCGACCTGGCCGTGGCGGACGGCTTCCGGTCCGTCTACGTGTACCGCGGCGGCTTCGCCAAGTCCGGTACGACGGGCAAGGTCACCAGGCACACCCTCGACGCCACCTTCGAGAACACCGGCCTGGTCGCCGGCAAGGTCACCAAGGACAAGGCGACCGACCTCTACGTCCTGGGCCAGGGCTACCACAGCGACAAGATGACCCAGGACGCGTGGTTCCTGCGGGGCGGCACCACCGTCAGGTCCGGCAAGGTCACGGTCGTCAACGGCTCGGCCCCCGACTACAGCCCCGCCGGTGTCGTCGCCGACTTCGACAAGGACGGCTACGGCGACCTCGCGGTCAGCGACACCCAGTACAACAACCGGGCGGGCTCGGTGGTCGTCTGGCGCGGCGGCGGCACCGGCCCGACGACGAAGTACCGTCTCACGCAGTCCACTTCGGGCGTCACCACGGCCGCCACGGCCCGCGACTACTTCGGCTCCGACCTCTCGGCCGGGGACACCAACGGCGACGGCTACCCGGACCTGGCGGTCGGCGTGCCCTACGAGAAGGTCGGCACGGTCAAGGAAGCGGGCGGCGTCCACGTCCTGCGCGGCGGGAAGTCCGGCCTGACCGGCAAGAACTCCCAGTGGTTCTCGCGCGCGACGGCGGGCGTCCCCGGGAACCCCGGCCAGTACGAGAACTTCGGCTCCCTCGTGCGCCTGCGCGACCTCGACCGCGACGGCGACCAGGACCTGCTGGTGTCGAGCAACTACTACGCCCCGGGCGTGCTGCTTCCCGGCACGGGTTCCGGCATCACGGCTACCGGAGCGCGGGAACTCAACGTGGTGGCCGCGTTCCCGCAGTAAGCGAGAGGAAGGCCGACCAGGCCGTGGGGGAGAGGGTGAGGTGAGGGCCGGTGGGGTGCTTGGAGTCGCGGAGGTGGATGGTGTCGGGGGTGACGGCGAGTTCCAGGCATTCGCCGCCCTCGCCGCCGCTGTAGCTGGACTTGAACCAGGCGAGCTGCTCGGTGTTCATAGCTCCTCCAGCTTCTGCTCGATCAACTTCCGGGACTCCGACGGGGGGAGTGCCATCGCTCGCATGATCCCATAGCGGTCTGCGATCTTCCTGACCTCTTCGGAGTCGGTGACCAGCCGCGGGTACCCCTGCACCTCCGTGTAGGCCACCTGCCCATGGCCCTTGGGCGTCAGCAGGTTGAACGCGCCGTCCATGTTGGGGTGTTCGTCGAGTGCGGACGGCATGACCTGGATCTCGATGTTCCGCCTGCCTCCGACTCTCAGGAGGTGTCGAAGCTGGTCCGCGTGCACACGCCGTCCGCCGATCGGCCTGTCCAGCACGATCTCTTCGAGGACGTAGCTCACCATCGGTGACGGCCAACGCTCGAAGACCAGCTGGCGGGAGAGCCGGTCCGTGACGCGCTTCTCGATCGTCTCCTCGTCCAGAAGCGGGCGCCGCTTGGAGAACACCGCTCGCGCGTAGTCCTCGGTCTGCAACAAGCCCGGCACCCCGTGGTTGGCGTAGAAGTGCAGCTCGACCGCCTCGGCCTCCAGCCCCGCATAACTCCGGTACCACTCCGGATGTCGGGTCCGAGCCCGCGTCATCGCCTCCTCGACCTCGGGGACGACCTCCTTCAACAGGCCACCCGCGTCGAGGAGTTCGTCCGCCTTGAGCAGGACCTCCGGTCGGAGTGTCCGTACGCCCCGCTCCATCGCCGAGACCGCGTCGGGGCCGTAGCCCACCAGCTCCCCGAACTCCTTCTGCGTGAGCCCCTTCCGCTCGCGCAGCAGCTTGACCATCTTGCCCAGGGCGACGAACAGCCCCGCCGTACCGTCCGCCTCCGCAGGCGTCTCCGGCCTCCGCTCGACCACCGGCCTCACCCCTCCCACCCGACAACCCGTACACCGGACACTCCGTACCCGTACAACTACCCAGCGTCGCCGGGTCGCCCCTGGTCAGCGTAGAGACAACCCAGCACGCTCAGTCACGTGAACGCCGAAATCTCCACCCCCACCGACGAACTGACCCAGCGTCTGAGCGCCACTCCACGGGGCGCCCGCCTGGCCCGCAGGCTCACCGCCACCCAGCTCACGCAGTGGGGTCATCCCCACGGCACCGAGGTGAACGACACCGCACAACACCTCGTCGCCGAGCTCGCCGCCAACGCGGTCACCCACGGCCGCGTCCCCGGAAGGGACTTCGAGCTGCGCCTCCGGCTCCTCCCGGGGAACACGCTGCGTATCGAGGTGAGCGATCCGCGAGGCGACCGCCGGCTCAGGTTCGTCCGTGCGGCGGACGGCGAACACGGGCGCGGCCTGATCCTCGTCACCCTCCTCGCGGACACCTGGGGCGTCAGCGAACGGGACGTCGGCAAGACGGTGTGGGCCGAGCTGGGGCTGGGCGGGTGATCCGGCGGCGCTCAGTATTCTTCTGGCCGGAGGTCGACGATGAACGACAGTCTGCGGTGGTTCGGAGAGCACTGCTACGACCCGCCCACGGGCCACCCGGGAATGCGGGGCGGCGTAGCGCTGACGGCGGTGCGCGGGCTTCCCGTGGCGGAACTCCTCAGGCGTCTGAGCGCCAGGGAGGACGAGATCACGGCGCCCGTCCGGTACCGGGATTTCCGCTTCACCGCCGACACTTCCTCGGCACGGCCCTGTATGTACGGGACCTCGGGGGAGTGGAGCTATGTCCTGGAGGGCTCGGGTTCCGCCACCTGGTACGAGCGCTGGTTCAACGACGATTCCGCCGTGAAGCCGCTCCCCGGGGAGGAGATGGTCTGCCTCAACCCGAACATCGCGGTCCAGCCCTGCTGGCTCGCCTACGCTCCCGGCGCGGACGGCAAGGTCTGGTTCACCGAGTTCGGCGACAGCCCCCTGAACAGCCGGAAAGTGGACACGACCGGAAAGGTGGCGGCCCTGGACGCGGCCCTGCGAGCCACCGGCGCGGTGAACCGAGGGCCGGGTGTTCCCGCCGCCGTGTGGCAGGCCGTGGGCGACTGCCTGGGCATTCGCGTCCCACGGGTGGACGTCGAGGAGGGCAATCTCCCGATCGCCCTCCTCGAAGACCCTTACGCCTGAACCGCTCTTCCCCGACGGGCTAGTCCGTCGTCATGGTGCACTGGATGAAATTCCCGGTCCGCGGGGCGCACGTCCCGAGGATCGCGGTGTCCAGCCAGTAGGCGTCCTTCTTCATCAGCCGCATCTTCTTGGCGAAGCCCGCCGAGAAGGCCGCCATGGACCCCTGGTTCTGCACTCCGGAGATGGCGGAGCGCCCGCACACCTCGTTGAAGCTGGGCACGGTTCCAGGAAGATTCCGCAGGTGGATCGTGCCGCTGTCCATCTGCGCGTAAGTCTGCACGCACTCGGAGCCGGAGGACACGGGATTGAGGCCGCCCAGCTCGGCCGGCATGCCCCCGCTGTTGTAGGTGGCGTTGAAGGAGAACTCGTCGCAGTTGGGGTCGTCGTCGGCGCTGTTCATCGCCTCCGGGTCGTAGTTCGTCCGCGCCCACCCGCTCTCGTCGCAGATCTCGTCCCTGTTGTCCCCGTCCCGTCCTCCGGGGAGGTAGTACAGCGGGGTGTCGGCCGACTCCAGGCCGGGAGAGGTGGGCATCTCGTGCTGGATGAGCCACGCGTGGGCCGCGGCCTGGGGGTACTTGGCCGCGTTGAAGGTGTAGGTGGGTGCGTAGTTGGGCACGACGCAGCCCGCCGAGGCGGTGCCGGTGAGGGTGTCGCAGCGGATCACGTCGAAGCCGCTGGAGCCTCCCAGACTCCACTGGTAGCCGACGGTCTGGATGGTCTCGTCGTCCACGGGGTCGGCGATTCCGTTGATCTGCACGTCGGGCGTGAACTCGTAGGTCTGCCCCGCGGTGGAGTTGTCCCAGGTGTAACCGGACGTGATGTAGGCGGTGTGCGTGTCGCCCGCGGTCCAACTGGGCTGTCCCCTCCAGGCGGACGGGTCGGCCTCGACCGGTGTGCAGGGAGAGTCGCACAGGTGCTCGTAGATGCCGAGCTGGATCTGGGCGAAGTCGACCGGGATGGAGACCGGCTTGACCGTGAAATGCTCCTCGAAGCTGTTGACGCCGTCGAGTTCGATCAGCCGCTGGAAGATGAAGTACGCGGTGGCCTTGATCTCGCCGTCCTTGCGGTAGTACACGGGTACTTCGCGGTTCTCGCAGACCAGGGTGCGGGTGGCGCGGGCGACCAGATCGTCGTCGTCGCACCAGTCGGCGATGCCCGCGGCGCCGCCCGGGTCGTCGGCCGCGGTCAGCTTCGGCGCGACACCGGTGTCCCGTGCGCTCTTCCCGCTCCCGGCGGCCTTCGGGATCTTGTACGGCTTCTTCAGGGGCCGTCCGAAGCAGACCTGGCCGCCGTCCTTGACGGGCCCGCAGGACTCCTTGACCGTCTGCGGAGCGGCGACGGAGGCGCCGGTCTCCTCGTCGACGACCAGCGGCTTGGTCACCTGGTCGGTCACCGGCTGGTCGGCCTGGTCCGGGTTGGGGCTGTCGGTGTCCACGGGCGGCAGCGCGAGGTCGACCGCGTGGTCCTTCGGGATGCCGTAGTCACCGGGGACGAAGGCCACCGCGTCCCACGCGATGTCGTCGTCGCCGGACCCCGTGTACGTGGAGTTGGAGAGCCTGACCTCGGGGGCGGCGTCGTTGAAGCGGAACGCGCCCAGGTAGACCCACTGGTTGTTGTGGGCGTCCTGGCTGATCTTCACCTTGGCGGTGCCCAGGGCGCTGGGTATCTCGTAGAGCGCGTCCTTGACCTGGGCGCCGGTGTCGGGGATGTGGGCGTAGATCGCGGCCTGTCCCTGGTCGACGGCCCCGTTCAGCTTCCAGTCGCCGAGGACGGTCATCCGTCCGCCGTCACCGCCGAGGTGGTCGGTGTCACGGCTGTGCGCGTACCAGAAGTGCCCCTGGTAGCCGCCGCCGATCTGGTGCAGGTCGGCCTTGGCGTCGTACTGGCCGAGACCCGGACCGGTGGCGTTGGGGTCGGCGTAGAAGGTGAACCGGAACGAGCCGTCGGTGGTGGTCGTACCGCAGGCGCCCCAGGTGTTGACCCCCGCGGGATCGGAGTCGACCACCTTCGCGCCGGAGGGCGCCCCGGAGCAGACCGGGGTGCCGTACTGGAGACGGGTGCCGCGTCCGGGCTCGCTGACCAGGGTCTGGTACTTGATGTTCTCGAAGCCGCAGGTCGTCGCGCAGTCGGCCTTCCAGGTGGCGTTGGAGGCGTTCCACCAGTACGGGGTGTAGCAGGCGGCGTCGGAGCAGACGGGCGGGTTGCCCGCGTCGCAGTTGTTCTTCGTGTTGCAGAACGTGTCCAGGGGCGGCGAGACGTGCGCCCGGTTGTAGGTCGCGCTGCCCAGGACGGTGTAGAGCCCGTTCGTGCCGTTCCAGTAGGCGGGGCGGAAGCCGGCCGAGGAGAAGCCGGACTCGCCGGGCCAGTCCTGGCGGCCCGAGGTGGCGTAGGAGTGGCCGGTGTCGATGGACCAGGCGGCCCAGCCCATCACCTTCTCCTCGTACGGCCAGTTCTGCGGATGGGCGGCGTCCTTGGCGGCCAGGGGGTCCATGTCGGTGTTCATGAAGCTCAGCCGGGAGGCCGGGTAGACCGGGTTGGCGGGGTTGTTGTACCAGCCCAGGCCCCAGTTGCCGTTGGTGCCCGCGTCGGCCTGCGTGTTGAAGCCGAGGTTGTAGTTCCACACGGCGGCGAACCAGTTCTCGGGCTTCGCCGGGTCGTCGTTGTTCACGGTGATCGTCTGGCCGGACTCGTGCACCTCGTTCCACTTGTCGGCGAGGATGTACAGCGAGGCGGCGATGTTGGTGGCGTAGTCGACGGCGATCGCACGCTGTGTGCTGACCGGCAGGGACGTCTCGCCCGCCTTCTCGTACCCGGCCTTGCGCATGCCGTCGGTGACCTGGCCGACGCCGTAGCCGCAGTCGGACTTGTCCCAGTGGATCGTCCAGTAGTCGGCGAGCGTGCCGCCGGTCTGATGGCCGTAGTAGCCGTCCACGGCCGCGAGCGGGCTGCCCGTCTGGCCCGGGATGGCGCCGGACTCGGCCTGCCACAGGTTGGACTCCTGGGCGAGGATGCCCAGTTCGACCTGGGCGGGGATGCGGCCGCCGGTGTTCAGGGTGGGGGCGGGGAACATGCCCTGCGGGTCGATGGTGGAGAGCCCGGTCTGGGAGCGCCAGCCGCCCTGGGTGAGGTAGCCGGAGCGCAGGTCGCCGCGGACGGCCATGTCCACGGCCCACTCGACCTGGTTGGGGGTCGGCTGGAGGGCCTGGGTGGCGGTGTCGTTGCGGGGGACGGAGCACCAGGCGTCGGTGTCGACCGGGTCGTGCGCCCTGGCGTCGTCGTCGGCCGCGGTCAGCGTGCTCGTCGTCGACAGCTGCGGCTTCGGGGATCCGGTCAGCGCCGGGGACGTCCTGCCGCCCGCGGTGCTGCCGGGCGCGGCGGCCGTCTGCGTCGTGCGTCTGCCGGTGGCCGGAACCGAGCCGGTGACGGTCAGGGCATGGCTGGTGGCGTCCGGCCCCGGCTCGGCCGCCGGTTCCTTGGTCGCGGTGCCGGAGAACCCGCGGCCGGCGTTCTCGATGTTGGCAACGCCCGCCTGCACAGCCGGGGAGACGACCGGGTCGACGGCCAGACGTCCACGGGTGGAGAGATCCGCGTCGGGCGAGACGTTCACCTGCTTGATGCCGGTGGCCGCGAAGCTCTTGCCGGGGCTGGCCTTCCCCGTGAGGTAGACCGTGCCGTCCGTGCCCTGGCGCAGGTTCATCGCGACGAGCTTCCCGCTCGCCACGGTCGTCTTCCTGCCGTGTGCGTAGGTCTGCACGTCGGCGTCGGCGTCGCCGGTGCGGTCGAGGTAGGTGACCGTGCCGGAGCCGGTCACGCGGATGGCGTAGGGGGCGTGCCGGGTGGCGGTGAGCTCGGTGGTCCTGCCCTTGCGGTCGACGTGGACGAGCCGGTTCCCGGCGGCCGCGACCACCCCGTCCCCGGTGGGCACGGCGGAGGTGATCTCGCCCTTCGCCGTGGTGTCGGCGACGGTGGCGCCCTTGGTGTCCACCGTGACCAGGCGCGTCTCGGCGTCCCGGAGCGCGGTGAAGGCGGCGGTGTGGGTGGCCGGGTTGCAGGTCGGGTCGAAGTAGGCGAGGGAGGCGGTGAACGGCAGCTTGGTGACGCTGCCGTCGTCGAGGTTCACGATCGCCGTGAACGCGCCGCCCATCATCAGGTCCGGCTTGTTGGTGAAGGTGCGGGGAGCGTAGACGACGGCCGCGTGGTGGTCGTCCATGACGCAGCTGTTGCCGATCCAGGTGTCGGCCGGAAGCTGCGGCTCACTGAGCACCGTGACCGTCTTCCACACGTAGGCGTTCCTGCTGTCCGCGACGAGCAGATGCAGCCCGTCGCTGTCGGCGGCGCTCGTGACCGCCCGGTCGCCGGAGGTCTTCCAGCCCTTGCCGAGGGTGGTGTCCGGTGCCTTGACGGCCCCCTTCGGCGCGGGCGCGGGGGTGGGTGCGGTCCTGGGGGCGGCGGGTGTCGCGGTGGCGGGCTGGACCTGTATCAGCCCCGCCAGCGCGGCGGTGGCGGCGAGAATCGTCAGCGCTCTTCGTCGGTCACGAGGGGAGGTCACTGTGCGTCCCTCTTCTGTACGTCGGTGACCGTGACGCGGGCAGCGCCGAGCCGCGTACGCAGGGCGTCGAGTGCGCTCCGGTGGTCCGTGATCTGCTGTTCCTGGATCTTCGAGTCCGCGGCGAACCAGATCTTGACGAGGTCGGTGCTCTGCTTGCAGTCGATGTCGGCGACCGCGACGGCGATCTCCTCCTTGGAGGGGCTGCCGTCGGTGTGGGTGACGATGTCCCCGGCGTGGTACGGGGTGTCGACCGTGTAGCCCTTGCCCTTCATGCACGTCGACCAGGCGGCGAGGGCGTTCTGCACGGCGGGTGTCCGCTGGGACCGGGTGAGGCTCTCCCCGTCGAGCTGCGAGACCAGGGAGAAGTCCATGTCCCGGGTGCCGAGTCGGTCGTCCGCCCAGCCGGCGCAGCCGTCCTTGTGGATCGCCTTGCCCTGGAAGGTGGAGGGGGCCTGTGCGGGGGCCGGGTCGGCGGGGCTGCGGCGGATGCTCGTGCGGCCGGTGAGGACCTCGACCTGGTCCTTCGTCAGCTGGGGCATCCTGGTGCCCTCCTGGTGCTGGATGGCGTCGGGCAGGCCGTAGCCGTACTTCTCCGCCTGGGCCCGGTCGGTGATGCCGTAGCGGCGGGGCATGTTGGAGTCGTCCGCGCTGGGCGGCGGGGTCTGTCCGGCGGGCGGGAAGGTGACGTGCAGGCCGTAGTCGGCCAGGCACTGGGTCTCCAGGTGCCGCTCGGCGTCGTCGAGGGCGACGGTGTCCTGGTAGGTCTCCATGTAGGCCTCCAGGGGCAGCGAGAGTCCCTTGGCGAGACCTGAGGTGGGGGTGGCCTCGGGCCAGTTGCTCCTGTCCACGCTGGAGGAGGACTCGGCGACCGGTCCCGTCCGCGGCTCGTGGGCCGTGGAGCGGGGGTGGGCGGCGGAACAGGAGGTGACAAGGGCTGCGGTGGCGGCGGCGACGGCCATCGCCACGGCTGTCCTGCGGACGGTCATCTGACACGTACCTTTCGGCCGGATGGAATTCAGGCGAAGTGCTGCGAGGCCTCGTTGTTCTTCAGCGTGGAATCGAGGTCGTACCAAACGCAGTCGGCGTACGCGTCACGGTGCGGGATGTACTGGGAATGCCCGCCGTAACCGGAGTTGAAATAGACCCGGTAGTTGTTCACCTCGGAGCAGTTCTGCATGGAGCCCGCGTTGTTCTTGACGTACTGCCCGGAACCGCTGCCGTTGCCGTTGAAGACGTACCGGTAGGTCTCCAGGGTCGAGCCCTGGTACTCACTGGTGCCGTCGTAGTCGTAGACATCGCCCCAGAACTCGGCCCAGCTCGTGATGTAGCTGCCGCCGGAGAGCGAGAGCGCCTTCGAGTTGTACATCTCCCAGAGCTCGGGCTCGTTGGAGCAACTGACCCAGGGAACATCGCAGTTGGAGGTCACCTTGAAGGTGCCGGCGTGAGCGGGCACCGCGGTGGCCAGCAGGGCCGCGGTGGCGGCGAGCACGGTCGCGGAGGCCTTCACGCGCATACGTACGTGCTTCATCGTTTTCTCTCCCCCAGCCCGGCGTGCGCCGCCTGTGGAGGCGCTGTGATCGCGGGCGACGCAGAACGTAACAGGGGGGAGGGGCGTGTCCATGACGGATTCCGGGCGACCGCCAAGGCGTATTCGTCGAATGCCCAAGAGAATTCAAAGTATGGTGGGCGGGCCGCCGGAACAGGCCGGCCCCGATCGCGCCTTTTGCGTGCTTCCGCCTGGATGGGTGTGACGGTGAATCAGGTGCTCGGGTTCCGTCGCCCGCTCCATGATTTTCCCAAGGCATTGCAGAAAAAGCGGATCATTCGTACGGAACCGCGTTACGGCAGGACTCCGCCACCGTGTCCGCGAACGCGCGTGCCGACGGTGACAGCGCGTCCCAGCGGCGGACCGCCCAGCCGACGGAGAGCGGGCGCAGCGCGGGGAGGGGGATCAGCCGCAGGTCGCCCCGGCCCGGTGCGTCCAGGCCCGGCAGGGAGGGCACCACGGCCCGGCCCAGGCCCAGTTCGGCGAGCAGCAGGGCCGTGTCCCAGTCCGCCACGCTGGTGTCGAAGGTGAACCGCACCCCCAACTCCGCGCAGGCCGCGTCGAGATGGGCGGCCGAGGTGGAGTTCGGGGGCAGCCGGATCAGGCGCAGGCCCTGGAGTTCGGCCGCCTCCACGGACGGCCGCGCGGCCAGCGGGTCGTCGTCGCGCACCGCCAGCACCCACGGCAGTTCCCGCACCGGTCGCTGCTCGATGCCCCGCACCGGCGCCCCGAGCGTGATCCACGCCAGGTCGAGACTGCTGTCGGCCAGCGCGTCGAAACAGCCCCGGCTGGAGCTCTCGGTCCTGAACTCCAGGCTCACGCCGGGGTGTCGGCGCCGGAAGGCGACGACCGCGTCGGACATGAAGTGCCGCACGGTCGTGGCGCCGGTCGCCACCCGCACCGACCCGCTCTCCCCGTCGGCCAGCTCCCGCAGCCGCCGCAGGGCCAGGTCGAGACCGGCGATGCCCTCCGTCGCGGCGGCCTCCAGCACCCGCCCCGCCCGCGTCGGTACGACCCCGCGCGGCTGCCGCTCCAGCAGACCGACCCCGGTCTCCCGTTCCAGCCGCTTCACGTGCTGGCTCACCGCGGACTGCGTGCACCCCAGTTCCCGGGCCACCGCACTGAGACTCCCGGCCCGGCACACCGCCACGAAGACACGCAGGTCGTCAAGGGTCATGACCCCCAAGCTAACACTTGGGTCAACCGACAAATACCAAGGATTGACTGGGCAGTTGACCCCGTACGACGATCTCCTCAGGGCCCGGGCGGCAACCCGCTCCCACCCGGGAGGAGCGGGTGCCGACCCAACCACCGCCTATCATCGAGGAGTTCGGTACCCGTGCCGACGACCGCCACCGAAGAAGCCGGAGCCCTGCTGCTGCGGCTCGCCGCCGACCGCGTCCCCCACCCCGGCGGCCCCCTCCTCGCCCACCTCGACCGCGTCCATGCGCAACTCGCCCACGGGGGCGCTCGCCCGGCCCTTCGCCTCGCCGGCCTCTGCCACGCCTGCTACGGCACGGACGGCTTCCCCACCGCCCTGCTCCCGCTCGACCGGCGCACCGAACCCGCCTCCGTGATCGGCCCGGACGCCGAGGCGGTCGTGCACTTCTACGCGAGCCGCGACCGCGGGGCCACGAACTCTCAGGCCAGCAGGATCTCGCCCGTGATGGCTCCGGCCAGCACCACGTAGACCGTGCACGCGATGTAGTTCAGTACGGCCGTCGCCTTGGTCGAGCCGGTGAGGCGTGCCTGGAAGAATCCGGCCATGACTCCGATGCATCCGTAGAGGATCACCTCCATCAGGATGTTGATCGCGCCCAGGAGCGCCATCTGGAATCCCGGGTTCTCCGCGTCTCCGATGAACTGCGGGAGCACCGCGAGGAAGAAGAGAATGATCTTCGGGTTGGTGATGCTGACGAGGATGCCTCGCAGGTACCAGCGGCCGGCCCGGACACCGCCGTGCCCGCTGATCGCCCGGCGGGCGTGCCGCATCGTCACGTAGGCCAGCCACAGGAGATACACCGCACCCAGGATCCGGACCGTGTCCAGTACCGACGGGTGCGACCGGGCTATCTCTCCCATACCGGCGACCACGGCGGCGGCGTAGACGCTCATGCCGGTCGCGATGCCGAGGATGGCTTTCACCGCGGCTCTGCGACCGCCTTCGAGGCCCACCGCGAGCATGTAGGCCATGTCGGGCCCAGGAGGGCCGAGGAAGAGCAGGATCACCGCCATGTAGCCCGGCAGCACCGTCGGATCCAGCATCGTCGGCGACCTCCTGCCCGGATGGAACCGTCTAAGGTGGTTCCACCGTACGGCTCTTCTTGCCGGCGCGGAAGCGGGCCTTCTTCTCGCGGTTCCCGCACGTGTTCATGTCACACCACCTGCGGGTGTGGCCGCGGCTGGTGTCGAGGAACGCGGCTCGGCACGTCGGCGACGCGCACAGCGAGATCTTTCCCTCGCGCTCTCCCGCGAGGAGGCTGATCGCGTCGGCGGCGATCACGCTGAGCGCGTCCTCCGGGGAGGCGGAAGCCAGCCGCCACTCCCGGCCGCCCTCCGGCGTCAGGACCGCCGAGGCCCGACCCTGGGTGCTGCATTCGTTGATGACCCGGACCGCTGAAGAGGGCGGCGGATTCTGGTTCGCGAGGGCGGTGGCAGCCGCGTGGATCGATTCCCGCAGCTCCCTGGCGCGATCGAGCTGGGCCTGGTCGCAGGAGTCGACCGCGAGTCCGTTGTCCGCCAGCCAGTCCGCGAGCCGGGCCGGCACGGGAATGCGCTCCAGCGTCTCGCCGTAACGCTCCGAAAGAGTCCCCGTGAAGCGGGTCGCCAGCACCTTTCCGGTACGGAACTCGGGGAAATGCGCCACCGCCATGAGACCGCCCTCAGCCGTTTTCCTCCGGGCTCGCAAGCATAGGAGAACCCGCCCAGGTGGTTCCGCACGGCTCGGGTTCCCCGCACCCTCCACGCCCCTTGACTTCTCAAGACCCCCGCGCGACGTTCCGGACCTCTTCGTCCGTACCAACCGCAGGGGGGACCCCGACCATGAGCGTGACCCGAAGACATCTGCTGGCCTCCGGTGCCGGTCTGGCCGTCGCCGCCGGGGTGCACCAGGGCGCGAGCGCCGCCGACCTGCCGACGGCGGGGACCTGGGACGTCGTCGTCATCGGGTCCGGGGCCGCCGGGATGACGGCCGCGCTCACCGCCGCCAAGCAGGGACTGAGCACCGTGGTGCTGGAGAAGGCGCCCACCTTCGGCGGGTCCGCCGCCCGCTCCGGCGCCGGGATCTGGATCCCCAACAACCCGGTCATCCTGGCCGCGAGCGTCCCCGACACCCCGGCCAAGGCGGCCGCCTACCTCGCCGCCGTCGTGGGCCCGGACGTGCCCGCCGCCCGGCAGCAGGCCTTCCTCACCCAGGGGCCCGCCATGATCTCCTTCGTCATGGCCAACAGCCCGCTGCGGTTCCGCTGGATGGAGGGGTACAGCGACTACTACCCCGAGCTCCCGGGCGGCCTCCCGAACGGCCGCTCCATCGAGCCCGACCAGCTCGACGGCAACATCCTCGGCGCCGAACTCGCCCACCTGAACCCGCCGTACCTCGCAGTCCCCGCGGGACTCGTCGTGTTCAGCGCCGACTACAAGTGGCTCGCCCTGTCCGCCGTCAGCGTCAAGGGCGCCGCCGTGGCCGCCGAGTGCCTGGCGCGCGGCACGAAGGCGGCCCTGCTCGGGCAGACCCCGCTCACCATGGGCCAGTCCCTGGCGGCCGGCCTCCGGAAGGGCCTCCTGGACGCGGGCGTGCCCGTCCGCCTGAACACCCCCCTCACCGAGCTGTACGTCGAGAACGGCACCGTCGCCGGAGCGGTCACCCCCGCCGGCCTCCACCGCGCCCGCCGCGGCGTGATCGTCGGCTCCGGCGGCTTCGAGCACAACGCGGCGATGCGGGCCCAGTACCAGCGGCAGCCCATCGGCACCGCGTGGACCGTAGGCGCGAAGGAGAACACGGGGGACGGCATCCGGGCCGGACAGCGGCTCGGCGCCGATGTCGCCCTCATGGACGACGCCTGGTGGGGACCGGCGATCCCGCTGCCCGACGAGCCGTACTTCTGCCTCGCCGAACGCACCCTCCCCGGCGGCCTCATCGTCAACGCGGCCGGACGCCGGTACGTCAACGAGGCCGCCCCCTACAGCGATGTCGTCCACACCATGTACGAGCGCAACCCGACCGACCCGGACATCCCGTCCTGGCTGATCGTCGACCAGAACTACCGCAACCGGTACCTCTTCAAGGACATCGCGCCGACCTTCGTCCTCCCGGACGACTGGTACAGCTCGGGCGCCGCGCACAAGGCCTGGACGGTCGACGCCCTGGCCGGCTCCATCGGCGTCCCGGCCGCCGCCCTCCGCGCCACCGTCGACCGCTTCAACTCCCTGGCGCTCAAGGGCGACGACACGGACTTCGGACGCGGTGACAGCGCCTACGACCACTACTACACGGACCCGTCGGTCCTCCCCAACTCCTGCCTCGCGCCCCTGTGGCTGCCCCCGTACTACGCCTTCCGGATCGTCCCCGGCGACCTCGGCACCAAGGGCGGCCTGCGCACCGACGCCCGCGCCCGCGTGCTGCGGCCGGACGGCTCGGTGATCCCGGGGCTGTACGCGGCGGGGAACGCGAGCGCGGCGGTCATGGGCCACAGTTACGCGGGCGCGGGCTCCACGATCGGTCCGGCGATGACGTTCGGGTACATCGCGGCCCGGGACATCGCGGGAGTTCTCGTCCAGGACGGCCGGACGTTGTGACCGCGCCCGCGGAACCGTCCTAGCGTCCCTTCCACCGCCGGACCGCCCCGAGGAGCTGGGTGAGCACCTGGAAAGCCGCGTTGCGGCGGGCGGGCTTTCGTGACCAGACAGCCGGAAGGACCACCCCGCAATAGAGCGCGGTGAAGACCACGACCGCAAGTACGAAGGGGAGATGAAAGGACGGGGACGGCATGTGACTTCCTCCGACGGAGACGCTGAACTGCTGACACGACGAGGTTCGTCCCCCCGGCCTGTTCTGCCGACCGATGCCAAATGTTGCCGAACTCCCGGCAGCAGATGCAGGTCAGGCCGTACGCTTCGGGGGCTTCCGCCGCACCGCGTCGAAGTCGAAGGAGTGGGGAGTTGGCCGCACCACCGGCGGGTCCCGTCGCGGACTTCTGCGGGGAGCTGCGACGGCTCGTGCGCACGTGCCGTGTGCCGCAGACCGAGATCGCCGCCGCGCTCGGACTGAGCGAGGGTACGGTCTCGGGCCTGCTCGCCGGGCGACGACGGACCGCCCCGGATTGGGAAGTGGTCCGTCGGATCCTCAATCTCTGCGCCCGATCGAAGGGAGCCGGAGCACCCCGGGGCGTGACTCTGGATGAGCACTGGTGGCGGGTGCGGCACGCGGAACTGGAGCGGGTGGTCGAGACGGCTCAGATCTCGGCGCTCCTCCAGGCGCGGGCATCCGCTCCCGCTTCCGAGCCCTTGACACGGAGGTCTGGGACCGGCGACTGGGCGGATTCGGGCCATCATGGCGGCGACCGGGCGAGCTGGAGCCTCGAAGCCGACGACTGGGCGGACTTGGGTCTCCAGGCAGCGATGTACCTGCTGGTGGAGGGCACACCGAAACTGCACCCCCGTGTGGAGGCACTGCTGGAGTCGCCGACCGCGGCCTCGGACTCCTTCCCGGTCCTCGATGAGCTGCTGGCGGACTTTCCCCGACGCGTGCGCGCCGTACACGGCGTCAGCCGAGGGGCCCTCCTCCAAGCCGCGCGAACAGTGCTGATCGCCAAGGCGGTACTGCTGCACGGAGCCGTTCATGAGGAAGCGTTGGACCTGATCCAAGATTTGGCGCACGACGGTTACCGCGCCCATCTGTACGCGTGGGTGGACGGAAGCGGTGACGCCCCTCCTCTTGTGTCGAGCCCCAGGTACACCATGACCGGCGAGGCGACACGAAGACTCAATCGTCTTTACAAGGAGTCGGCCGCGCCCCTGGCCGCGTCCTGCCTCGAGTTCGCCTTGGCGGCCGGACTACCCAGCGCCGCCCTGAGCGACCGGCTGGGTGGCCGGTCGAGCACCGGGCTGGCGGGACTCGGCGCTCTGCTGGCGGAGTGCGCGGGCCAGGCCCCGGGCCACGCCGCCGGTCGCGCCCTCCTCCGCTCGCCGATCGCCTCACTCGGTTCGTCCGGACTCCGTATCCCCCTCCTCGGGGAGGCGTACATCAGCCCCCGGTTCCGGCTGACCGGACCGGGTCTGGTCGCCGATGCCGCCATCGCGTCGGACAAATGGTGGGCGAACAGGCCGTGCCATGACGGATTCGAGCGCCTTCTGGCGGCCCACCTGCTCAGCATCTCCGCCCTGCTGACCCCTCTGCTGGTTCTCGGGCACCCGGGCGCAGGCAAGTCACTGTTCACGAAACTGCTGACGGCCCGGCTGCCGACAGGGGAGTTCCGTCCCCTGCGCGTGGAGCTTCGGCACACACCCGCCGAGGCGGATGTACAGAGTCAGCTGGAACACGCTCTGCGACAGGCCACCGGGCGGTCGACGCCCTGGCCGGACTGGTCGGAGGAGCAGCCGGGGGTCGTGCCGGTCGTCCTGCTGGACGGATTCGACGAACTGCTCCAGGCAGGCGCCCAGCGGCTCGACTCCGCACGGCAGTGGAACTACCTGTACGAGGTCGAGGAGTTCCAGCGGCGCGAAGCGAAACTCGGCCGCCCTCTCGTCGTGATCGTGACCAGTCGGACTGTCGTGGCCGACCGCGCCGCTGTCCCCGACGACAGCCAGGTCCTGCGTATCGAACCGTTCGGGGCGGCTGAGATCGACCGCTGGCTGACCATCTGGAACTCCACGAACGCCCCCTACTTGGAACAGCAGGGCCTGCGCCCATTGTCCCCGGCCGACCTCCGGCCCCATCACGACCTCGCCGCCCAGCCCCTTCTGCTGCTGATGCTCACCCTGTACGACGCTGTCGACAACGCGCTCCAGCGGCTTGGCGACGAGAGCATCAGCCGTACACAGCTCTATGACCGGCTGCTCACGGAGTTCGTCCGCCGGCAGGTGGACAAGGAGGGCTCACTGCCCCAGCACGAGCAAACCGTCGCCATTGGCCGGGAACTCCACCGCCTCTCGGTGATCGCTCTCGGCATGTTTCACCGCGGTGCCCAGGCCATCGTCGGCGAAGAGGCGGATCGGGACTTGCGAGCCCTGGCCGATCCTGCGGAACAGGGGGAACCGACCGGCGCGGGGCTTGTGTTCGGGCGCTTCTTCTTCGTCCACGAGGCTCAGGCCGTGGTCAGCGAAGCACGTCTGCGCAGCTACGAGTTCATGCACGCGACATTCGGTGAGCATCTGGCGGCACGGCTGATCGAGCGGGCCCTTCGCCGGCTGTCGGACTCCGCGGCGACGGCGGGGGGCACGATGGCGCCGGACGACGGCGAGCTCTATGCGCTGCTGTCCTTCACCCCGCTCACCGACCGAGCCCAACTCGTTGAGAACCTTTGGGGCATGCTCGCGGCCTGGCCTGAGGACCGGGCCGGGCAGCGACTCCGGGATCTGCTCGTGCAACTGTTCCAGGGGGCCGCGTGGGACCCCGGGCAGCGCACCGGACCGCGATACGTTCCGGTTCGCGCGACTCGGGCCCATCGAGACGCGGTGTACGAGGTCAACCTGCTCCTGATCGCGGTCGTGGCCGAGGGCGAGGTGTACGCCTCGGAGTTCCTGGGGGCAGAGGAACTGGGCGACACCTGGCGCCGGCGCACGATGATGTGGCGCTCACAGCTGTCCGAGGAGTCGTGGCGACTCCTCTCGTCCACACTCCACCCCGAACGCTGCTGGCGACCGAGTCCCACAGGCCGGATACCGGACGTGAAGATCAACACGATTCGGACACTGTCGCTCGACCACGATCTAGGCTGGATGCTCGGCCAGGTCGATGAGCCGCACCACGGCGCGAGCGGGCCGGCGCTCATCTCAGCGGCGGACCCGGCGGCGGAAGTGTTCACCCAGCTCACGTTTCTGGGCGATACCCATGCCGAGCTGGTGTTGCACGCGGTCTACCCGATGCTGCGCCGGATGCCGCACGCACTGGTGATGTACCGGTCCGACCACGAGGGACGTCGGCGCTCGGCGGCACAGTCGCTCGTCGCCTTGCTCGCGGGACAGGCACGGGACCGCACCACGACGGCGCTGCCAGATCTGTACACGCAATGCGTGAATGCCGTCCCCTTGCTGCCGTCGGGTGAGGCGGACGCGTACCTGGAGGCCGTGTGCCGTCGCCTGGTCGACGACATCCCCCTCCTGTCGGACCCCGACCTGCTGCACGTACTCAGCGGACTGCGCGAGTGCGTGGGCGAACTTGGCACCGGTCTCACCGGCGGGCTGCAACAGGCGCTCCTCGACTGTGTGTACACCGCTGTGGGGCGGGTCGACCGGGACCTGACTCTCACGCTCGCCGACCTCCAGAAGGGAATCGACCTACGCGACCTGCAGGGCGAAAGGGACACCGCGCTGCTCACACTGCTGCACCTGGCCAGAAGCGGCCGCTCCAGCAGTACGTGGCGGTGGTCTGCGCTTCCTCGCGGGCGCGAGGCCGCAGAGGAGATGGACGACCTCCTCGCGGAAGTGGACCTCTCCTTCTTCGCCGGCCGCCACCCCGCCGCCGTCATCGCCCTCCTGCGCATCGCCGCCGAGCTGGGTCTGACCGACTGGCTCGCGATCCGTGCCCCAGAACTCCTAGCCGCCCTCCCCACCTCGGCCTTCGGCCTCCTGCGGCCCTCCGACCTCGGCTATTTACGCCCAGCCCTGCGCACAGAGGCGTACGAGTCGGAGTTCGCCGAGGTGGAGAGAGTCTGGGGCCGAGAGCCCGAAGCGGAACGACACCAGGGCTCCGGGCCGCACAGGCTCGATCCGCGTTCGACGCTCTAGTCGCGGCGGGCGATCAGAGCCGCCTGCCGGGTCGACTCATTGGGGGCGGGTTCGCGCACCGTCCGGGACACAGGCGCGAACCCGGCCGAGGCCAGCAGCTCGCTCACGGCCTCCGGCTGCCGCCGCAGGAAGTCCAGCGTCACCTGGTGCCCCCAAGGGTTCTCGTGCCGGCGGGGCTCGTCGCCGATCTGGAACGCGAGGAGCAGATGCCCGCCGGGGGCGAGGACACGGTGGAACTCGGCGAAGAGGCGGGGGAGCGCGTCCACGGGGGTGTGGATGGAGGAGTACCAGGACACCACCCCCGCGAGCGAGGCGTCCGGCAGATCCAGCTCCAGCATCGAGCCCTGCTCGAACCGCAGCTCCGGGTTCTCACGGCGCGCGATTGCGAGCATCGACTCGGACAGGTCGAGGCCGAAGACGTCCAGGCCGAGGGAGGCGAGGTGCGCCGTGATCCTGCCGGGGCCGCATCCCAGGTCGGCCACGGCCTTGCCCGCGCCGACGAGCCCGGCGAATCCGGTGAGGAGGGCCCGGTCGAGCGGCTTGGCCAGCTCGTCGGGGAAGCGCTCGGCGTAGTCCTCGGCGATGGCGTCGTAGAAGGTGCGGGTGGCGGTCACGAAGTCGGTGTCGGTCATGGCCGGGGACCCTAGCGGCCCCCACTGACACCCAGCCGCCGCCCGCCCGGGGAAAGGCAGGAGCCCCGCTGCCGTGCGGCGCGGGGCTCCTTGGGTACTGCTTTCAGGTCCGGATCAGAGGCTGGAGTGCCTCGGAGTCGGGATCGCTCAGACGGGGGTGACGTTCTCCGCCTGCGGGCCCTTCGGGCCCTGCGTCACGTCGAAGGAGACCTGCTGGTTCTCCTCCAGCGAACGGAAGCCGCTCGCGTTGATCGCGGAGTAGTGGACGAAGACGTCGGGGCCGCCGCCCTCCTGGGCGATGAAGCCAAAGCCCTTTTCGGCGTTGAACCACTTCACGGTTCCGGTAGCCATAAGCCCTCCTTGGGCCCAAAAGGGTTGCCCTGCTCCAGAACCTGCAAGTGTGAAAACAGTGCCGCACAACTGCATTCTTCTGAAAACGACTAGAGCCCGCGGTTACATGCTCCGCAGGCTCTGTACTGCAAGGGAAACCAAACTGCAACTTGCGGCGAGCCTAGCACGCGGGCAGCCGAAAGCAACAGAGGCCAAGATCACGTCACCCAGATGTTTGAAGATCGCGGAGACGTTGACCTCGGGGCCGAAGTTCGAAGCGTACCCCAAGGGGTCTAGTGTCGCGATGTGGACAATTCTCGCACCCGGCCGCGCGTCGGCCACATCCAGTTCCTGAACTGCCTGCCCCTGTACTGGGGGCTCGCGAGGACGGGCACGCTCCTCGACTTCGAGCTCACGAAGGACACCCCGGAGAAGCTCAGCGAGAAGCTGGTGCAGGGAGACCTCGACATCGGGCCCATCACCCTCGTCGAGTTCCTCAAGAACGCGGACGACCTGGTCGCCTTCCCCGACATCGCCGTCGGCTGCGACGGCCCGGTCATGTCCTGCGTCATCGTCTCGCAGGTCCCGCTGGACGAACTGGACGGTGCCAGGGTGGCCCTCGGGTCCACCTCGCGCACCTCGGTCCGGCTCGCCCAGCTCCTCCTCGCCGAGCGCTACGGCGTCCGGCCCGACTACTACACCTGCCCGCCCGACCTCAGCCTGATGATGCAGGAGGCGGAGGCCGCCGTACTCATCGGCGACGCGGCGCTGCGGGCCAACCTCCTCGACGGGCCGAAGTACGGCCTCGAGGTGCACGACCTCGGCTCGCTCTGGAAGGAGTGGACCGGGCTGCCGTTCGTCTTCGCCGTCTGGGCCGCCCGCCGCGACTACCTGGAGCGCGAGCCCGTCATCACCCGCAAGGTCCACGAGGCCTTCCTCGCCTCCCGCAACCTCTCCCTGGAGGAGGTCGGCAAGGTCGCGGAACAGGCGGCCCGCTGGGAGGCCTTCGACGAGGAGGTCCTGGAGAAGTACTTCACGACCCTGGACTTCCGCTTCGGCGGCCCGCAGTTGGCCGCGGTCACGGAGTTCGCGCGAAGGGTGGGACCCACGACGGGTTTCCCCGGGGACGTGAAGGTGGAACTGCTTCAGCCCTAACCTGCATCCACACCTTATGGGGGAGGCCGGTATGCAGCCGCTGGGAGTCGACGAGCCCACCGCCGTGGGTCCCTACCGGCTGCTCGGCCGACTGGGGTCCGGCGGCATGGGCCGGGTCTACCTCGGCCGCAGCGCCGGGGGCCGCACCGTCGCGGTGAAGATCGTGCACCCGCACTTCGCGCTCGACGAGGAGTTCCGCGCCCGCTTCCGGCGCGAGGTCGACGCGGCGCGCAGGGTGGGCGGAGCGTGGACGGCCCCCGTGCTGGACGCCGATCCGGAGGCCGCCGTCCCTTGGGTCGCCACGGGGTACGCGGCGGGCCCCTCGCTGGCCACGGCGGTCACGGACGGGGGGCCGCTGCCCGAGCACTCCGTACGGGTGCTGGGGGCGGGGCTCGCCGAGGCGCTGGCGGCCGTGCACGAACTGGGGCTCGTCCACCGGGACGTGAAGCCCTCCAACGTCCTGCTCACCGTCGACGGCCCGCTCCTCATCGACTTCGGCATCGCACGCGCCACGGACGGCACGGCGTCACTGACGTCCACGGGGGTCTCGATCGGGTCCCCCGGCTACATGGCGCCCGAACAGATCCTGAGCAAGGGGGTGTCGGGCGCGGCGGACGTCTTCTCGCTGGGCGCGGTGCTGGCGTACGCGGCCACGGGGGCACCGCCCTTCCCCGGGGACTCCTCGGCCTCCCTCCTCTACAAGGTCGTCCACGAGCAGCCCGAACTCGGCTCGCTGAGCGGTGAGCTGCGGGACGTCGTGGAGGCGTGTCTCGCCAAGTCGCCCCAGGACCGGCCGGCTCCGGGGGAGCTGGCCCGGCGGCTGGCCCCCGAGGGGGCGGCCCGGCTGGTGGCGGCGGGGTGGCTGCCGGGGGCGCTGGTGGAGCAGGTGGGGCGAAGTGCCGTACAGCTCTTGAATCTCGAGGCGGCGGGGGAGCGCACAGGGGAGCAGCCGTCCGGGCCGGTGGGCTTCACCAGTCCTTCGGTGGGGGGCGGGCCGGCGGGCACGGTGGGCGCGTTCGGGCCGCCGCCGGTGATGCCGGTCGTGTCCGCGGGGGCGCCTCCGGCCGCCGCGGCCGGGCCTCCGGCGTACCCGGTCACCCCGCCGACTCCGCTGGGCACGCCCACGGGCACTCCCGGCCTCTCCGGCACCTCTGGCCCCTCTGGCCCCTCTGGTCCGTATGTGCCCGAGCCGCGGGACGCGGTGCCGGGGGAGACGGTGGTGCCCGCCGACAAGAGACCCGGCCGGCTCTCCGTCTCCGTCGCCGCCACCGCCACGCCCGGGGAGGGCGGGCGAGGCCGCCGCATGAGCTGCACCGTCGCCCTCGCCGTCGCCGGGGCGCTGGCCGCGGTGACCGTGGGCTCGGTGTTCGTGTTCGACCTGCTGCCCGGGCGGGGCGACGACGACTCGGCGAGCTCCTCCCCGCCCGGCAGCGACGCGTACTCCTCGGCGCCGACGTCCGCACCGTCGGCGTCCTCGTCCGCCTCAACCTCGGTCTCCCCGTCGCCGTCGAGGGAGCCGTCGAGCGCGCCGTCGAGCGAGTCGTCGGGTGGACCGGCCGCCGTCCCCGCTCGTTTTCTCGGCACCTGGGAGGGCGAGGGCACGGGGCTCGGCGGGAGCCTGCCGATGGGGACCTTCCGGATCACCGTCAAGGAGGTCGGCGTGGGCGGGGAGGTGGGACGCCTGCGGCAGACCGACGCGGTCGGTGCGGTCTGCACGGACGTCCTCACGCTGAAGAAGGTCACCGACACCGAACTCGTCACCACGGCGGTCGGAGCCAAGGACAACCACGCCGGCTGCAACCCCGCCGCCCACACGGTCCGCCTCACCACCGTGGGCGACGACCTGAAGTACACCTCGGAGAGCGCGGCCGAGGGCTACCCCGAGGCGCGGATGTCGAAGGTCGAGGAGTGACCGCGCTGCTCATCGCCGTCGCCGCGCTGTGGGGAGCGGTGACGGGCGCCCTGCTGCCGCGCGCCGCCTACCGCTTCTCCGTGCCCAGCGAGGAACCCTGGCGCCGCACCTGCCCCGCCGGGCACCCGCTGGGCGGATGGCTCGGCCGCGCGAACTGCCGTACCTGCGGCGGGGGGCAGTCGTACGGCCCCGGCGGGCCCCTTCTCGCCAAGTCGTACCGCCCTGGTGTGGCCCCTCTCGCCAAGTCGTACCGCCCCGGCGGGCTCCTCCTCCCCACCGTCACCGCCCTCGTCTGCGCCGGCCTCGCCGCCGCCACCGGCACCCGTCCCGAGCTCGCCGTCTGGCTGCTGCTCGCCCCCGTGGGTGTCCTGCTGGCCGCCGTCGACCTGCGGGTACGACGGCTGCCCGACCCGCTCACCCTCCCGCTCGCGGCCGCCGCGCTCGCCCTGCTGGGGCTGGTCTCGCTGGTGCCCGAGCACGCCGGGAGCTGGCCGCACGCCCTGTACGGCGCCCTCGCGCTCGGCGCCGGCTACTGGCTGCTGTGGCGGATCAACCCCGGCGGCATGGGCTTCGGCGACGTGAAGCTGGCGATCGGCGCGGGGGCGGTCCTCGGGTGGTACGGCTGGGACACCGTGCTCCTCGGCACCTTCGCCGGGTTCCTGCTCGGCGCGCTGTGGGGCGGTGTCCTGGTCCTCGCGGGGAGGGCGGGCCGCAAAACGGCGATCCCGTTCGGGCCGTTCCTGATCGCGGGGGCGTACGCGGGGCTGCTGATCGGCGCGTACACGGCCTGAGGTCGGGCCTGTCACAGGGCTGGCGTAGGCTGGCTTGGTCCGTCCGAACCCTTGACGAAAGGCACGCCCCGGTGACCGAGAAGGCCGACCTTCAGTCCGTCCTCGACCGTGCCGCCGAGGGTGGGCGGATCACTCCGGAGGAGGCGCTCGACCTCTACCGCGACGCCCCGCTGCACGCGCTGGGCTCCGCGGCGGACGCGGTGCGCCGCAGGCGGTACGCGGCCACCGAGCACATCGCCACGTACATCATCGAGCGGAACATCAACTACACGAACGTCTGCGTGACGGCGTGCAAGTTCTGCGCGTTCTACGCCCCGCCCACCGCCAAGGACAAGGGCTGGACCCGCGACCTGGACGACATCCTGCGCCGGTGCGCGGAGACCGTCGAGCTCGGCGGCACCCAGATCATGTTCCAGGGCGGCCACCACCCGGACTACGGCGTCGAGTACTACGAGAAGCACTTCGCGGCCATCAAGAAGGAGTTCCCGCAGCTGGTCATCCACTCCCTCGGTGCCTCCGAGGTCGAGCACATGGCCAGGATCTCCAAGGTGAGCGTCGAGGAGGCGATCCAGCGGATCCACACCGCCGGCCTCGACTCCTTCGCCGGCGCGGGCGCCGAGCTGCTGCCCGAGCGCCCCCGCAAGGCCATCGCGCCGCTCAAGGAGTCCGGCGAGCGCTGGCTGGAGATCATGGAGACCGCGCACCGGCTGGGCGTGGAGTCCACCTCCACCATGCTGATGGGCACCGGCGAGACCAACGCCGAGCGCATCGAGCACCTGCGGATGATCCGTGACGTCCAGGACCGCACGGGCGGCTTCCGCGCCTTCATCCCGTACCTGTACCAGCCGATGAACAACCACCTGAAGGGCCGCACCCAGGCCACGATCTTCGAGTACCTGCGGATGATCGCGATCTCCCGGCTCTTCATGGACAACATCGCCCACATCCAGGGCTCCTGGCTCACCACCGGCCAGGACGCGGGCCAGCTGACGCTGCACTACGGCGCGGACGACCTCGGCTCGGTCATGCTGGAGGAGAACGTCGTCTCGGCGGCCGGTGCCAAGCACCGCTCCAACCTCCAGGAAATGATCGACATGATCCGCACGGCGGGCCGGGTCCCGGCCCAGCGCTCGACGACGTACGAACACCTCGTGGTCCACGACGACCCGGCCGACGACCCGGTCGACGCGCGCGTCCAGTCCCACATCTCCTCGACGGCCATCGAGGGCGGCACGGCCCACCCCGAGCTGAAGATCCTCGCGTCCAACTAGGCACGCGGTGCTGACGATCCACACCGCCGACGTCCTGACCCCGGGCGGCGACAGCCCTTCGCTGCCCGGCGGGGCGGTACTGGTCGAGGGGCGGCAGATCACGGCCGTAGCGCTGTACGACGACCTGGTCGCCGCACACCCGTCCGCAAGGGTCCGCCGCTGGCCGGGAGTTCTCACCCCGGGCCTGGTCGAACCGCACGGCCCGGAGCTGCTGGAGCGGGCCTACCACCCGGACCCGCGCGAGGATTTGGGCGACGAACCCCTCACGGGCGAGGCGCTGTCGGCCCTGACCATGACGGACGCACGGTGGGGCGCGAGCGCGAGGCGGGGAGTGCAGCGGCTGCTGGCGAAGGGGACGGTGGCGGTGGTGGGCCCGTTGCGACGCCCCACGGTGATCGACGCGGTGCACAGGTCGGGTCTGGCGATCGAGCCGGGTCCCACGGAGTCGCTGTTGCTCCCGGGCGCGGACGCGACCTTCGCGGTTTTCGACGCAACGGAATGTGTGGCCACGGTGATCAGGGGCCGCCTGCTGCACAGGCGCAGGTGAGTACCTGAGGGGCGCGGGGCTGTATCGATATGCGGCTCCGCCGCGTGGGCGCGACCAGCCCCCAAAGAGCCGCACCCGAAACTCAACCCCCCAACGCCTCCCCGAACGCCCCCGAACTCTGAGAAACCCCGCTGCAATCGGTCAACGCGTCATCCTCATCGGCGTCCCCCTCCTGGCACTGCTGATCCCGGAACGCCGACCACATCGACACCCAAGCCACCTCCTTCGACTCGGCAAAAGCCCGCACCTGCGCCGCGTCGGACAACGTGAACGTCTCCCCGTCCACATCATTCGTCCCGATCATCGAAGTCAGCGCCAAGGCCCGCCACGCAGTGGCGTCAGTGGTCCCGAACACCTCCTTCAACTGACTCTGCGCCGCCTTCGCCGAAGTGACCGCGTAATCCCCCATGTCCCCGTCGTACGACTCCCCGTAGTTCATCGTCATGATGTTGACGGTCGACACCTGAACGGACTTGTCGTTCGCCGACTCCAGCAGCGCCACGCTGTCGTCGTCGAGCCCCGACGGCATGACGGGCAGCGTGAAGGAGACGGCGAGACCACTGCGCTCCTTCTGGAGCAACGCGATCGCCTCGGACCGCAGCTCCACCGAGTCGGAGTCCGTCAGCGCGTCCCCCTCGACGTCGAAGTCGGCGAGGGAGGACCCGGCCGCGTCCAGCGCCTCCCCGTAGGCCGCGGCCAGCTTCGCCGCACTGGAGCAGGTCTCGGCCAGCTCCTTCCCGGACGCCCCGCCGAAGGAGACCCGCACCTTCGCCCCGTCCTCCTTCAGCGCACTGATCCGGGACTTCACGGCGGAGTCGCCGACCGCCGCCGTACCGTTCCAGGACGGCGCGCAGTCACTCCCGTCGGCGATCACGAACGCGAGGTTGTACACGGACGGCGAGCCCGCGGAGTCGTTCCCGGACGCCTCGGTCGCGCTGACGTAGGGGGCGTAGGCAGTGCCGGGTGACGTGTCGGACGAGGCCTGGGGGGACGCCGTGCGCGTCGCTTCCGGCGCGGGGCCGGCCTCGGCGGAACACCCCGTGGTGGCCAGGGCGAACAGACAGGTGAGCCCGGCGGCCGGCCTCAGGAAACCCCGCATTCTTCATGCACCCGCTCTCGTGATGTTCGTCTCAGGCTCGAAACAAAGGGTTATTCGAAAGGAGAACGTCTCATACGAAGCCGGTGTTCAAAACGGCTGTCGACGCACAGGGAATCCATGGGTCGCACCGCGTGAACGGGGTCAATCGGGCGAACTGATCCGGGCATTCGGCTCACTTCCGGCCATGGCGGCCCGCGCAGGCGTTCGTGGAATCTCTCAGGGAAAAGACAGGTTAAGGCGTTTCTCATATGCGCCTCACAAGAAGACCCGAATCGGTCACATAAAGACTCCTTAACGTCTGGGGAATGCATTCCGAGCCTGCCATCGAAAACCGTGCGGACATGCGCGGTCGCCGCCGCAAACGCGGTAGTAACGGGTCCGCCGACGGTCCCGTGTTCGTTGACAACTCCGGACGCCGCTCCAAGATGCTGCGCCGGATCGGTCTTCTCCTCGGCGTCCTGTGCCTCGGCTACGCCGTGGTGCTCGGCCTGGCCTTCATGGGCATCGGCGTCTCCAGCACGTCGCTGCTGCCCTTCGCGGGCGGCGGACCGCGCGGTTCCTCGAACTCCGGCCCCGGTGGCTTCCAGCCGCAGGGCGGCCTCGGCACCCCGCCGGTCCGGCCCACCGGTACCCCGCCCACCGCCCCGACCGCCTCCGCGGCCGCCAACTGACCCGAACGGCCCACCACATGACCACGACGACGCCCTCCCGCGGACGCCGGCGTGCCCCCACCCGCATGGAGCGGGCGGCGGGCAAGGCCGCGGCGTTGCAGAAACCGCGGGTCATCCTCGCCCTGCTGCTCCTGCTCGGCCTGACCAGCGTGATGCTGCTCGACGGTTATCTGCGCGCCGAGGTCGGCGGCGACGAGCGGGTGCGCGACGGTGCCAGCTCCAGCAAGGTCCCCGACAAGATCCTCGACGGCGGCCCGATCGTCAGCTTCCGGGGCGGCCAGGCCACCACCACCTCCGTCCCCGCCAGGACGATCGCGCTCACCTTCGACGACGGCCCGAACCCGACGTACACGCCCCAGGTCCTGAAGATCCTGGAGAAGTACGACGTCCCGGCCACCTTCTTCGTGGTCGGCTCGATGGTCTCGCGCTACCCCGGGATCGTGAAGGACATGGTCGACCAGGGCAATGAGGTGGGCATCCACACCTTCACCCACGTCGACCTCTCCTACCAGAGCGACGCCCGTATCCGGCGCGAGATGACCCAGACCCAGCTCGCCCTCGCGGGCGCGGCGGGCATCACCACCACGCTGTTCCGGGCGCCGTACTCCTCGGAGACGGACGCGATCGACAACTACAGCTGGCCGGTCTACGAGAAGCTCGGCGAGGAGGGCTACACCAGCGTCTTCGTCGACACCGACAGCGACGACTGGAAGAAGCCCGGCGTCTCGAAGATCGTCCAGTGGGCCACCCCGTCCGGGACCTCGGGCGCCTCCGTGCTGATGCACGACGCCGGTGGCGACCGCGAGCAGACGATCGCGGCGCTGCCGAAGTACATCGAGAAGATGCGGGCGAAGGGCTACACCTTCACCACCATCAGCGGGGTCGTCGAGGCACAGAACACGGGCGCGCGGTTCCTGGGCGGCGACCAGAACGGCGACCGGGCCGGCACTGAGGCCGGCGCTGAGGCCGGCACCCAGACCGGCACCCGCCGTCTCCAGGCCGCCCATCGCGAGGCCGCCGGCACCACCCTCTACGAGGGCAAGGCGCTCGTCGCGGCCGTCGCCGTCGCTGAGTACACGGTGCCCACGCTGTCGGTCGGGCTGGTGATCGTCGGCGTCGCGGTCATGGGCCGGTTCGGGATGATGCTGATCCTCGCGCGCCGCCACCACCGACAGCGCAACCGGCGCCGCTTCAGCTGGGGACCCACGGTCACCCGGCCGGTGACGGTGATCGTCCCGGCGTACAACGAGAAGGAGTGCATCGCCAACACCCTGGAGTCGCTGGCGAGGAGCACCCACCCGATCGAGGTGATCGTGGTCGACGACGGCTCCTCGGACGGCACCTCCGAGATCGCCCGCGAGGCCGCGCACCGACTGGGCATGACGAACGTGCGGGTCATCCGCCAGGAGAACGCGGGCAAGCCGGCCGCCCTCAACAACGGCGTCCGCAGCGCCAGTCACGACATCGTCGTGATGATGGACGGCGACACCGTCTTCGAGCCGGACACCGTGCGGCAGCTGGTGCAGCCCTTCGCGAACGAGGAGGTCGGCGCGGTCGCCGGCAACGCCAAGGTCGGCAACCGGAACACGGTCATCGGGGCCTGGCAGCACATCGAGTACGTGATGGGCTTCAACCTCGACCGCCGCATGTACGACCTGCTGCGCTGCATGCCGACGATCCCGGGCGCGATCGGCGCGTTCCGCCGCGAGGCGGTGCTCCAGGTCGGCGGGATGAGCGAGGACACCCTCGCCGAGGACACCGACATCACCATCGCCATGCACCGCGCGGGCTGGCGGGTCGTCTACCAGGAGCACGCCCGCGCGTGGACCGAGGCGCCGGGTTCCCTGAAGCAGCTGTGGTCGCAGCGCTACCGGTGGTCGTACGGCACCATGCAGGCCCTGTGGAAGCACCGGAAGTCCCTCACCGACAAGGGGCCCTCGGGCCGCTTCGGCCGGGTCGGGATGCCGCTGGTGGTGATCTTCCAGATCGTCACGCCGGTCTTCGCCCCGCTGATCGACGTGTTCACCGCCTACTCGATGATCTTCGTCGACTTCCGGGCGGCGCTGTACGCGTGGCTCGCGGTCCTCGGCATCCAGCTGGTGTGCGCCGCGTACGCCTTCCGCCTCGACAAGGAGAAGTACCGCTACCTGCTGATGATGCCGCTCCAGCAGCTGGCCTACCGGCAGATGATGTACCTCGTCCTCATCCACTCCTGCATCACCGCCCTCACCGGCGGCCGGCTGCGCTGGCAGAAGCTGAAGCGCACCGGTGAGGTCGGGACGCCGGCGGGGGTGGGCTGAGGTGGGTTCGCACAGAAGAGGAGACGTCCGAACGGCTCCGCCCGCCGGTACGGCCCCGCTGCCGCAGGTCGAGGTGTCCCCGCCCCGGCCCGAGACGCCCGGCCGCGACCGCTACTTCGACACCCTGCGGGCCGTCGCCCTGATCCGGGTCGTCACCTATCACACCTTCGGGTGGGCCTGGGCCGGCATGGTCTTCCCGTCCATGGGGATCATGTTCGGCCTCGCCGGCACCCTCATGGCCAGGTCGCTGGAGAGACCGGCGCTCACGGTGGTCAGGAGCAGGATGCGACGCCTGCTCCCGCCGTTCTGGTTCTGGGGCGTCTTCGTCGTCCTCGCGATGCTGGTCCACGACTGGATGCCGGGCTGGCAGCTCGTCTTCTGGGTCGTACCGCTGGGGGACCCGCCGGGCAACGCGTGGGGCGAGCAGGCCTGGGAGATCCTCTGGTACCTGCGCACCTACCTGTGGTTCGTCCTGCTGTCCCCGGCGCTGCTGCGGGTGTTCCGGCTCGCCCCGGTGCCGGTCCTGCTGCTGTCCCTCGCCCCGATCGTGGTCTTCCACTTCCTGTGGGAGCCGCCGGACAACCGCCTCGGCGGCGCCCTGACCGACCTCGCGACCTTCCTGTTCTGCTGGCTCCTCGGCTTCGCCCACCGGGACGGTGTCCTGGAGCGGCTGAAGCCGTTCGCCGTCGTCGTGCTCTCGCTCGCCGCGATCGGGTTCGGCGGCTGGTACGCCGTCACCCACCAGGCCGAGACGGGGTCGTACGACCTCGACGACATCCCCCTCGCCCAGGCCTTCTGGTCCGCCGGGTACGTGATGCCGCTGATGTGGGCCAAGGCGTACTTCGGGATCGACTTCGCCTGGCTGACCCGCTTCCGCCGCACCGACCGTCTCGTCACCGTCTTCAACTCCCGCGCGGTGACGATCTACCTGTGGCACGAGATCGCGCTGGTCCTGGCGGTGCCGCTGATCGACCGGTTCTGGGACGTGCCCGCCTTCGAGAAGTGGCTGCCGCTGGAGAGCCAGTGGTTCATGTTCGGTGTCGGGTGGGTGCTGATCGCGGTGTTCGTCCTGGTGTGCGGCTGGGTGGAGGACGTGGCCGGGAAGAAGAAGCCGCAGCTCCTTCCGGGAGGGCGGCCTGCAAGAATGGGTCCGTGACCCGCGCTTCCCTGAACAAGCAGCCGCACGAAGTCGCCTCGATGTTCGACGACGTGGCGGAACGGTACGACCTGACCAACGACGTGCTCTCGCTCGGCCAGGACCGGGCGTGGCGCAAGGAGGTCGCCAAGGCGGTCGACGCCCGTCCGGCGCAGAAGGTCCTGGACCTGGCGGCGGGCACGGCCACCTCCTCGCTGCCCTTCGCGCGGACGGGCGCGTACGTCGTCCCCTGCGACTTCTCCCTCGGCATGCTCAGGGTCGGCAAGAAGAACCACCCCTGGCTGCCGCTCACGGCCGGCGACGCGACGAGGCTGCCCTTCAAGGACGACACCTTCGACGCCGTCACCATCTCCTTCGGGCTGCGCAACGTCCAGGACACCGATGCCGCCCTGCGCGAGATGTACCGGGTGACCAGGCCCGGCGGCCGGGTCGTGATCTGCGAGTTCTCGCACCCCACCTGGGCGCCCTTCCGCACGGTCTACACCGAGTACCTGATGCGCGCCCTGCCGCCGGTGGCCCGCGCGGTCTCCTCCAACCCCGACGCCTACGTCTACCTCGCCGAGTCCATCCGCGCCTGGCCCGACCAGCCGGCCCTGGCGGAACGCCTCCAGAAGGCGGGCTGGTCGAAGGTGGCGTGGCGCAACCTCACGGGTGGGATCGTGGCCCTGCACCGGGGCGTCAAGGAGAGCTGACCGGCTTCCTTCGGCGCGAGGGCGTCGAGGAGTGCCGACCCGCCTTCTCCAGGGCGCCCTCAGCCGAGTCCCGTCGTACAGCGGACGTGGTACGGGTCGCCCGGTTCGTCCAGTTCGCGCTGGAGGCCGCCGCTCGGGGGCCTCGGGACGCGGGGCTCGTGGACGCCTCCGCCGCCCTCTCCGGGACCGAGGTCGAACCAGACGTACACCATCGACTCCCGCGGCACCTCGGCACCGGGCTGCGGGTACTGACGTACGACATAGTCGACGACGGCCTGATGGAAGTCCTTGCGGTCCGGCGCATTGATGAACAGGCCCTGCGCCTGGGCCGTCTCACGCGCGTCCACTGCCATGAGTCCGACCAGACGCGGTACGCGCACTTCGGGTGTTTTGGGTGTTATGCGCACAGATGTCACCCCCAGCGGTACTGGAAGGGTAACTCCGCCCCGGCGGCAGCCGGAAGTGCCGGGTTTCGTTCTGTAGCAGACGGCTACGCTGGGTGACCGTCCCGGAGGGAGAGCCGGAAGCAGAGGGCCTCTTCCGGGAGCTGCGGGTGCGGAAACGTCTCCGCGAGGTCCATACCGAGGCGCTTGGTGACCGCGATCGACCGTTCGTTGCCGGGTCTGACCATCGCCACCACGTCGGTGACGCCCGCCGCCCGGAGCCGCTCCAGCGTCATCCGCGCGGCCACGGTGGCGTACCCCTTGCCCCAGAACTCCCGCCCGAGCCGCCAGCCGATCTCGATCTCACCGGTCGGCCCCCAGTCCCGCGGCCAGGGCTGCGCGCCGGTGAAACCGATGACCCGGCCGCTCTCGTCGACCATGGTCCACAGGCAGAAACCCAGCTCGGCGTCGTGCCGCCGCTGGCGCGCGGTGAGCTCCTCGTAGACGGACAGCTCCGCGGACTTGCCGCCGTGGAACTCCATGACGTCCGGGTCGTCGAAGACCCGGTGCCAGGCGACGGCGTCCTCGTCGGTGGGGACACGGAGCCGTACTACGGGCAGAGCTCGGTTCACTGGGGCAGCCCTTCAGCCGGGTGATCAATTCTGCTGAATAGACTGCCCATGTCCAGTGCCGGTCGGCACGCAGATTTCGAACTTGGGGAGATCCCGCCGTGACCGAGCCCCTGTCCGAGAACACCGCCGATGTCATCGTCGTCGGCGCGGGGCCGGCCGGCTCCACCACCGCGTACCACCTCGCCAAGGCCGGACTCGACGTACTCCTGCTGGAGAAGACCGAGTTCCCGCGCGAGAAGGTCTGCGGCGACGGTCTGACCCCGCGTGCCGTCAAACAGCTCGTCGCCATGGGCATCGACGTCTCCGAGGAGGCGGGCTGGCTGCGGAACAAGGGCCTCAGGATCATCGGCGGCGGGGTCCGCCTCCAGCTCGACTGGCCGGATCTCGCCTCCTTCCCCGACTACGGCCTCGTCCGCAAGCGCGACGACTTCGACGAGCAGCTCGCCCGTCAGGCCCAGAAGGCCGGGGCACGGCTGTACGAGCGCTGCAACGTCGGCGCCCCCATCACCGACGAGCGCACGGGCCGGATCACGGGCGTGCACGCGAAACTCGGCGAGGAGAAGCGCGAAGTCACCTTCCACGCGCCCCTGGTGGTGGCCGCCGACGGCAACTCCACCCGGCTCTCCCTGGCGATGGGCCTGCACCGCCGCGAGGACCGCCCGATGGGCGTCGCCGTACGGACGTACTTCGAGAGCCCCCGCCACGAGGACGACTACCTGGAGTCCTGGCTGGAGCTGTGGGACCGGCGCGGGCCCGGCGAGGACCGGCTGCTGCCCGGCTACGGCTGGATCTTCGGCATGGGCGACGGCACGTCCAACGTCGGCCTCGGCGTCCTGAACACCTCCGACTCCTTCAAGGAGCTCGACTGGCGCGAGGTGCTGAAGGCCTGGTGCGCCTCCATGCCGGAGGACTGGGGCTACACCCCGGAGAACATGACCGGGCCGATCCGCGGTGCCGCGCTCCCCATGGCCTTCAACCGCCAGCCCCACTACACGCGCGGCCTGTTGCTCGTCGGCGACGCCGGCGGCCTGGTGAACCCCTTCAACGGCGAGGGCATCGCCTACGCCATGGAGTCCGGCCAGATCGCCGCCGACGTCATCGTCCAGGCGCACGCCCGGTCCACGCCCGCGGGCCGCGAGATGGCGCTCCAGCGCTACCCGCGCGTCCTGAAGGACACCTACGGCGGCTACTACACGCTGGGCCGCGCCTTCGTGAAGCTCATCGGCAACCCGAAGGTCATGAAGATCGCGGCCCAGCGCGGCCTGACCCACCCGGTGCTCATGAAGTTCACCCTGAAGATGCTCGCCAACCTCACCGACCCCACGGGCGGCGACGCGATGGACCGGATCATCAACGGGCTGAGCAAGGTGGCGCCGAAGGCGTGACGCGGGGCCCGCGCCGGGGGCATCGTGGAGGCATGGACGCAGGAGTCGCGTTACCGCTCTTCGTCATCCTCATCACGGTGTCGGTGTGGGCCCTGATCCACTCACTCAGGCGCTGAACGTGCCCCGACCGCCGCGAGGGGCTCCGGGCCGGCCCTGACCGCCTCGCAGCGCCTCGACGTTGGCCGCCCGGCGGGCGAACACCTCGTCCCGCCGGTCCGCCACCTGCCCGAGCGCCTGCCTGCGCTCCCGCCGGGACAGCCGGTCGAGATACACGTGCCCGTTCACATGGTCGGTCTCGTGCGCCAGACACCGGGCGAAGTACCCGGTCCCCTCGATCACGAGCGCCGCACCGTCCTTGTCGAACCCCCGCACCACGGCCCGGTCCGGCCGCGGCACGTCCATCACGGCGCCCGGCACCGACAGGCACCCCTCGCCGTCGTCGAGCAGCCTGCGCCCGGTCGGGTCGAGCGGGTCGAGGACCGGGTTGACGATGTGCCCGACATGTCGGACACCGTCGTCGTCGGGGCAGTCGTACACGAACAGCCGCAGGTCGACGTCGACTTGGTTGGCGGCGAGCCCGGCCCCGTCCGCGACGTACATCGTGAGGAACATGTCGTCGATCAGCGCGGCGAGGTCGGGTCCGAACTCGGTCACGTCCCGGCAGGGCTTGTGCAGGATCTCCTCTCCGACCTCGGTGATGCGCCGGACCTTCCCGCGCCGGGCCTCGGGTGCGAGCGGCGGATACGAGTCGGCGGGCCTGCCTTGTACGAACACACTGGGCATGGTGATGTCTCCTGTCCCGTGGGGGTGGTGCGGATGTGGACTGCAGATGTGGACTGCCGAACCCATCCAACCCCGGACAGGAAACGGAAAGGGCCGCAACCCCCGAGCGGCTGCGGCCCTTCCAAGTCGTCCCGGTGTCAGAGCACCCGCACCGCGCCGGTCGGCGGGTCGTAGGACAGCGGCTTCTCGGCGACCCCCGTCGAGGGGTTCTGCGCGCCGACGAACATGCCGTCACCGACGTACACCGCCACGTGGTACGCGCTGCCCGCGCTGCCCCAGTACAGGATGTCGCCCGGCTGCAGGTTGCTCAGCGAGACCTGGGTGCCGGCCGTCGACTGGTCCTGCGAGACGCGCGGCAGGTCGATGCCCACCTGCTTGAAGGCGGTCTGGACGAGACCGGAGCAGTCCCAGGAGCTGGGGCCGGTGCCGCCGGAGACGTACGCGTCACCGATCTGCGCCTTCACGAAGGCGATGACCGCGGCGGCCGAACCGGTCGCCGTGGACGAGCTCGTGGAGACACTGGCGCCCGCCGAGGCGGACAGGGTGGCCCGCTCGGTGCTGCGGGACGCGGCCTCCTCCGCGGCGGCCCTGCGGGCCTCCTCGGCCTTCTTCTTGGCCTCAGCCTTCTTCTTGGCCTCAGCGAGGTCCGCCTTGGCCTGCTTGGCGGCGCTCGCCGCGGCCGCGTCACGCTCGGCCTGCAGCTGGAAGTTGGCGGCCGCCTGCTGCATGGCGTCGGCGGACTCGGCCACCTGGCTGCCCAGGTCGGCCGAGAGGGTGGGCAGTTCGAGGGTCTGCGTCGTCGACTCGGCGGCGAACGCCGAAGCCGACGCGCCCGCCGCTGCCATGCTGAGGACGCCACCGGCGACTCCGGCACGCACGGCGATCGAAGTCGTCGCGCTGCGGCGGGGTTTCCGGTGGCTGCGTATGTGAGCGGTGTGGGACATGGGAACAACTGGTATCAGGGGCTCCTCCATACCTTCAAGAAACGTGTGCTGCGCCACAGTTGTTCAATCGGCGGCCCGAATCCCTGGTGTGCGGCTCTTTATTGACGCCGTAACGGACATTGCGGGCGCACGCGATCATGCCTGTGATCATGGGCTTTCGTTGTTACGCCCGAATTGACCCGCATCTAGCATCCGTTGCGGCCGTTGGCCAAGCCCCCTTCTTATCCGCCTCTCATGGATGTGGCAGAGGTCACGCAACGGTTACGGGGAGGGCTGCGTCCGGACACGGCGGCCGCTCGTGAATGTGTGCACGCGTCCACATCCGTCCTCGCGGCTCCCTCTGATGTGTGAACGCGGTCCTCTATCAAGCGCTCACGTCCAGCACCAATTTGCATGCAGCGGAACTCTCTTGATATGGAGACGCCTCTCCCGACCTGCGCCGACTAGCGAGAATGTCACCTCTGGTGATCACTCGGGCGCTTCTCGTATGAAGATCACCGCTGATCCGCCTTCATGATCGTTCGTCAGGTGGTGGAGATCACAAAGCTTGTGCAATACCCCGTGTCGCAGATCACAGACCGGCGGGCATAGGATGCGGGTCAGTTGGGCTTGTGACCTGCTTCACATGTTCGCGATCTTCGTCGGGACGGACGGAGGTCAGAGGGACGTATGAGTCGGGTGTGAGTCCGATGCCATCGCCAGCAGTCAGTGCCGACTGAGAGGAGCGAGGAGCGGTGAACGCCTATGCGCCCATCCTCGTACTGGGAGCCCTCGGGGCAGGCTTTGCGATCTTCTCCGTGGTCATGGCCACGCTGATCGGTCCGAAGCGGTACAACCGGGCCAAGCTCGAGGCCTACGAGTGCGGCATCGAGCCGACCCCCACGCCGGCCGGCGGCGGGCGCTTCCCCATCAAGTACTACCTGACGGCGATGCTCTTCATCGTCTTCGACATCGAGATCGTCTTCCTCTACCCCTGGGCCGTCACCTTCGACGCCCTGGGTGTTTTCGGGCTCGTGGAGATGCTGCTCTTCGTGCTCACCGTCTTCGTCGCGTACGCGTACGTATGGCGGCGCGGCGGCCTGGAATGGGACTGAGGGGCCTTTAACTCATGGGACTCGAAGAAAAGCTGCCGAGCGGTTTCCTGCTGACCACCGTTGAGCAGGCCGCGGGCTGGGTGCGCAAGGCGTCCGTCTTCCCGGCCACCTTCGGACTGGCCTGCTGTGCCATCGAGATGATGACCACGGGAGCCGGACGCTACGACCTGGCCCGCTTCGGCATGGAGGTCTTCCGCGGCTCACCCCGCCAGGCCGACCTCATGATCGTCGCCGGCCGGGTCAGCCAGAAGATGGCGCCGGTGCTCCGGCAGGTCTACGACCAGATGCCGAACCCCAAGTGGGTCATCTCCATGGGGGTCTGCGCCTCCTCGGGCGGCATGTTCAACAACTACGCGATCGTGCAGGGCGTCGACCACATCGTGCCGGTCGACATCTACCTGCCCGGCTGCCCGCCACGGCCCGAGATGCTGATGGACGCGATCCTCAAGCTCCACCAGAAGATCCAGACCTCCAAGCTCGGCGTGAACGCCGAGGAGGCGGCCCGCGAGGCGGAGGAGGCGGCGCTCAAGGCCCTGCCCACGATCGAGATGAAGGGGCTGCTGCGGTGAGCGACGCGAACGGTGTCAACGGGGGGTCGAACGGGGTGAACCCCGAGAAGGACCTCGGCGCCTCCAACCTCCCCGGCCAGCGCGGCGAGGGCGGCGAGGAGATCCGCGTCCAGCGCGGCATGTTCGGCGCCAACAACGGCGGCGACACCTCCGGCTACGGCGGCCTGGTCCGCTCGATCAGGCTCCCGGGAGCGGCCGCCCGCCCCTACGGCGGCTGGTTCGACGAGGTCGCCGACGAACTGGAGGGCGCCCTGGAGGAGCAGGGACTGCTCCCGGACAACGCCATTGAGAAGACGGTCGTCGACCGCGGCGAGCTCACCTTCCACATCGAGCGCGAGCACCTGCTGCGCGTCGCACAGACCCTGCGCGACGACCCGGCCCTGCGCTTCGAGCTGTGCACCGGCGTCAGCGGGGTCCACTACCTCCACGACAAGGGCCGCGAGCTGCACGCCGTCTACCACCTGCGCTCGATCACCCACAACCGGCTGATCCGCCTGGAGGTCAGCGCCCCCGACGCCGACCCGCACATCCCGTCGCTGGTCCCGGTGTATCCGACCAACGACTGGCACGAGCGCGAGACCTACGACTTCTTCGGGATCGTCTTCGACGGTCACCCGGCCCTGACGCGGATCATGATGCCGGACGACTGGCAGGGCCACCCGCAGCGCAAGGACTACCCCCTCGGCGGCATCCCCGTCGAGTACAAGGGCGCCCAGATCCCGGCTCCGGACCAGCGGAGGTCGTACTCGTGAGCACTTCCCACGCCTCTCCTCGTGAGACCACCGAAGGCACCGTCTACACGGTCACCGGCGGCGACTGGGACGAGATCGTCCAGGCCGCGGCCCGCGCCGACGACGAGCGCATCGTCCTCAACATGGGCCCCCAGCACCCCTCCACCCACGGAGTGCTCCGGCTGATCCTGGAGATCGACGGCGAGACGGTCACCGAGGCCCGCTGCGGCATCGGCTACCTGCACACCGGCATCGAGAAGAACCTCGAGTTCCGCACGTGGACGCAGGGCACCACGTTCGTGACGCGCATGGACTACCTGACGTCCTTCTTCAACGAGACCGCCTACTGTCTCGCCGTCGAGAAGCTCCTCGGCATCGAGGACCAGATCCCCGACCGGGCCGAGATCATCCGCGTGCTCCTGATGGAGCTGAACCGGCTCTCCTCGCACCTGGTGTGCATCGCCACCGGCGGCATGGAACTGGGCGCCACCACGATCATGATCTACGGATTCCGTGATCGTGAAATGATTCTCGACATCTACGAGCTCATCACGGGCCTGCGGATGAACCACGCGTACATCCGCCCCGGCGGACTCGCGCAGGACCTGCCGCCCGGCGCGGTGGACCACATCCGCGAGTTCGTGAAGAAGATGAAGAAGAACCTCCCGGAGTACGACAAGCTCGCCACCGGGAACCCCATCTTCAAGGCCCGTATGCAGGACGTCGGCTACCTGGACCTCGCCGGCTGCATGGCCCTCGGCGCCACCGGCCCCATCCTGCGCTCCACCGGCCTGCCGCACGACCTGCGCAAGGCCCAGCCCTACAGCGGCTACGAGACCTACGACTTCGACATCCCGACCGCCGACACCTGCGACTCCTACGGGCGCTTCCTGATCCGCCTGGAGGAGATGCGCCAGTCGCTCAGGATCGTCGAGCAGTGCCTGGACCGGCTCCAGCCGGGACCGGTCATGGTCGCCGACAAGAAGATCGCCTGGCCCGCCCAGCTCGCCCTGGGACCCGACGGGCTCGGCAACTCCCTCGACCACATCAAGAAGATCATGGGCACCTCCATGGAGGCCCTGATCCACCACTTCAAGCTGGTCACCGAGGGCTTCCGGGTACCGCCGGGACAGGCGTACGCGGCCGTCGAGTCGCCCAAGGGCGAACTCGGGGTGCACGCCGTGTCCGACGGCGGCACCCGCCCCTTCCGGGTCCACTTCCGCGACCCGTCCTTCACCAACCTTCAGGCCATGGCGGCGATGTGCGAGGGCGGCCAGGTCGCCGACGTCATCGTCGCCGTCGCGTCCATCGACCCCGTGATGGGAGGCGTCGACCGGTGACCACGAGTTCTTCCGAGCGGGGCGTCAGTCTGGGCATGCCCGAACTGCCCGCACCCGCTTACCCGGACGACGTCCGAGCCCGGCTGGAGGCGGACGCGCGCGAGATCATCGCCCGCTACCCGGACTCCCGCTCGGCCCTGCTGCCGTTGCTGCACCTCGTGCAGTCGGAGGAGGGCCATGTCACGCGCACCGGGATGCAGTTCTGCGCGGACGTGCTGGAGCTGACCACGGCCGAGGTCACCGCGGTCGCCACCTTCTACACCATGTACCGGCGCCGGCCGTCCGGCGACTACCAGGTGGGGGTCTGCACCAACACCCTCTGCGCGGTGATGGGCGGCGACGCGATCTTCGCCGAGCTCCAGGAGCACCTGGGCGTCGGCAACGGCGAGACCACCGACGACGGCAAGGTCACCCTGGAGCACATCGAGTGCAACGCGGCCTGCGACTTCGCGCCGGTGGTGATGGTCAACTGGGAGTTCTTCGACAACCAGACCCCGGCGAGCGCGAAGCGCATGGTCGACGACCTGCGCGCGGGGCGTCCGGTCGAGCCCACGCGCGGGGCGCCGCTGTGCACGTTCAAGGAGACCGCGCGGATCCTCGCCGGCTTCCCCGACGAGCGGGCCGGAGCGGTGGAGGCGACCGGCGGAGCGGGACCCGCGTCGCTGGTGGGCCTCCGCCTGGCCAGGGGAGAGGCCGCACCCGCGCGCGTGGTCCATCCGCGCGAAGGAGCATCGCAGGACCGCGACGGTTCGCCGCAGGACCGGGGCGTCCATGAGCCGTCCCCGACGGAGCACCTGAGCTCACACGACGCGCCACAGGACACGTCGGCCTCCGACCCGGCCCACCCGGCCGGGCCCGCCGCCGAGGAGGGGGAGTGATGACCTTGGCACCCGAACTCAAGAACAACAGCCCCGAGAAGCTGCTCGCACCCGTGCTGTCGGCCTTCTGGGACGAGGACAAGTCCTGGACGCTGGACGTCTACAAGAGGCACGAGGGGTACGAGGGGCTCCGCAAGGCGCTCGCGATGTCACCGGACGACCTGATCGCGTACGTCAAGGACTCCGGTCTGCGCGGTCGCGGCGGCGCGGGATTCCCCACCGGGATGAAGTGGCAGTTCATTCCGCAGGGAGACGGAAAGCCGCACTATCTAGTTGTCAACGCCGACGAGTCGGAGCCCGGGACCTGCAAGGACATCCCGCTCCTCTTCGCGAACCCGCACAGCCTCATCGAGGGCATGATCATCGCGTGTTACGCCATCAGGTCTTCGCATGCCTTCATCTATCTGCGGGGTGAAGTCGTCCCCGTGCTGCGGCGGTTGCACTCGGCCGTGAGCGAGGCCTACGCGGCCGGCTACCTCGGACAGAACATCCTGGGCAGCGGCCTCGATCTCGACATCACCGTGCACGCGGGCGCGGGCGCGTACATCTGCGGTGAGGAGACCGCACTGCTCGACTCGCTCGAAGGCCGCCGTGGTCAACCGCGGCTCCGTCCCCCTTTCCCTGCGGTCGCGGGCCTCTACGCCTGCCCGACTGTTGTGAACAACGTGGAGTCGATCGCGTCGGTTCCCGCGATCCTCCAAAGGGGGAAGGACTGGTTCAGGTCGATGGGCAGCGAGAAGTCCCCGGGCTTCACGCTGTACTCGCTCAGCGGCCATGTCGCGAGCCCCGGCCAGTACGAGGCCCCGCTCGGCATCACGCTCCGCCAGCTGCTGGAGATGAGCGGCGGCATGCGGCCCGGGCACCGGCTGAAGTTCTGGACGCCGGGCGGTTCTTCGACCCCGATGTTCACCGACGAGCACCTCGACGTCCCCCTCGACTACGAGGGCGTCGGCGCCGCCGGATCCATGCTCGGTACCAAGGCGCTCCAGTGCTTCGACGAGACGACCTGCGTGGTCCGCGCCGTCACCCGCTGGACCGAGTTCTACGCCCACGAGTCCTGCGGCAAGTGCACTCCCTGCCGTGAAGGGACGTACTGGCTCGTGCAGTTGCTGCGCGACATCGAGGCCGGCAAGGGCGTCATGTCCGACCTCGACAAGCTCAACGACATCGCCGACAACATCAACGGCAAGTCGTTCTGCGCCCTCGGCGACGGCGCCGCCTCGCCGATCTTCTCCTCGCTGAAGTACTTCCGCGAGGAGTACGAGCAGCACATCACGGGCCGCGGCTGCCCCTTCGACCCGGCCAAGTCCACGGTCTGGGCCGACTCCCGCACGGAGGTGAACGCATGACGGTGACCACGAGCGCTCCCTCCGGCGGGGGAGAGGCGGCGGTCCCGCCGGAGGATCTCGTCTCGCTGACGATCGACGGCGCCGAGATCAGCGTGCCCAAGGGCACCCTGGTCATCCGCGCCGCCGAACAGCTCGGCATCGAGATCCCCCGGTTCTGCGACCACCCCCTGCTCGACCCGGCCGGCGCCTGCCGCCAGTGCATCGTGGAGGTCGAGGGCCAGCGCAAGCCGATGGCGTCCTGCACCATCACCTGCACCGACGGCATGGTGGTGAAGACGCACCTGACCTCGCCGGTCGCCGAGAAGGCCCAGCACGGTGTGATGGAGCTCCTCCTCATCAACCACCCGCTGGACTGCCCGGTCTGCGACAAGGGCGGCGAGTGCCCCCTCCAGAACCAGGCCATGTCCCACGGCCAGGCGGAGTCCCGCTTCGAGGGCAAGAAGCGGACCTACGAGAAGCCCGTCCCGATCTCCACCCAGGTGCTCCTCGACCGCGAGCGGTGCGTGCTGTGCGCCCGCTGCACCCGCTTCTCCAACCAGGTCGCGGGCGACCCCATGATCGAACTGATCGAGCGGGGCGCGCTCCAGCAGGTCGGCACCGGCGAGGGCGACCCCTTCGAGTCGTACTTCTCCGGCAACACCATCCAGATCTGCCCGGTCGGCGCCCTCACTTCGGCGGCGTACCGGTTCCGCTCCCGCCCCTTCGACCTGGTGTCCTCCCCGAGCGTGTGCGAGCACTGCTCCGGCGGCTGCGCCACCCGCACCGACCACCGGCGCGGCAAGGTCATGCGCAAGCTCGCGGCCAACGACCCCGAGGTCAACGAGGAGTGGATCTGCGACAAGGGGCGCTTCGCGTTCCGGTACGCGCAGCAGCGCGACCGCCTGGAGCACCCGCTGATCCGCAACCCCGAGGGTGAGCTGGTGCCGGCCTCCTGGCCGGAGGCGCTCCAGATCGCGGCCCAGGGCCTGCTCGCCTCGCGCGGCCGGGCCGGAGTCCTCACCGGCGGCCGCCTCACCATCGAGGACGCCTACGCGTACAGCAAGTTCGCGCGCGTGGCGCTCGACACCAACGACATCGACTTCCGCGCGCGCGTGCACAGCAGCGAGGAGGCCGACTTCCTGGCCGCGCGGGTCGCGGGCCGCGGCCGTGACCTCGACGGTACGGGCGTCACGTACACCGCGCTGGAGAAGGCCCCGGCGGTCCTGCTGGTCGGGTTCGAGGCCGAGGAGGAGGCGCCCGGCGTCTTCCTGAGGCTGCGCAAGGCCTGGCGCAAGCACGGCCAGAAGGTCTTCTCCCTCGCCACCCACACCACCCGCGGCCTGGAGAAGGCAGGCGGCACCCTGCTGCCCGCCGCCCCCGGCACCGAGACCGAGTGGCTGGACGCGCTGGCCGGCGGAGTGGGTCTGGACGACGACGGCAGCAGGGCCGCCGAGGCGCTGCGTGCCGCGGGCGCGGTGATCGTCGTCGGCGAACGCCTCGCCGCCGTGGAGGGCGGACTGACCGCCGCCGTACGGGCCGCCTCCGCGACCGGCGCCCAGCTGGTGTGGATCCCAAGGCGGGCCGGGGAGCGCGGTGCCGTCGAGGCGGGCGCGCTGCCCTCGCTGCTGCCGGGCGGCCGTCCGGCCACCGACCCGCGCGCGCGTGAGGAGGTCGCCTCCGTCTGGGGCGTGGCCGAACTCCCGCACCGCTACGGCCGGGACACCGGGCAGATCGTCGAGGCCGCGATGTCCGGCGAACTCCAGGCGCTGGTCGTCGCCGGCGTCGAGGTCGCCGACCTGCCCGACCCGGCACGCGCGCGTGAGGCGCTCCAGGAGGTCGGGTTCGTGGTGTCGCTGGAGCTGCGGCCCGGCGAGGTCACCGAGCACGCGGACGTCGTCCTGCCGGTGGCCGCCGTCGCCGAGAAGGCCGGCACCTTCCTCAACTGGGAAGGCAGGGTCCGCTTCTTCGAGGCCGCGCTCAAGCCCGACCAGATGACCCGCCGCCTCGCGCCCACCGACGCGCGCGTGCTCCAGATGCTGGCCGACGCCATGGACGTACACCTGGGCCTGCCGGATCTGCGCACCACCCGCGCGGAGATCGACCGGCTCGGCCCGTGGGACGGCCCGCGCGGCACCGAACCCCGGGAGACGGCGGCCCAGTTGCCGCGTCCGGCCGCCGGAGAGGCCGTCCTGGCCGGGCACCGGCTGCTGCTGGACCAGGGCCTGCTCCAGCAGGGCGACGAGGCGCTCGCCGGGACCCGGCACGCGGCACACGCGCGTGTGTCGGCCGCGACGGCCGCCGAGGCGGGCGTCAAGGAAGGGGACCTCCTCGCCGTGACCGGCCCCGCCGGAGTCGTCGCACTGCCGCTCCAGGTCACCGAGATGCCCGACCGGGTGGTCTGGCTCCCGCTGAACTCCACCGGCGGCGGTGTCGCCTCCGACGCCGGGGTCCTGCCCGGTTCCCTCGTCCGCATCGGCCCGGCCACCCCCGCCGCCGAAGCCCCCAAGGAGGTGGAGGCATGAGCCCGTACTCCGCCGCGGAAGACCTCTCGATGTTCGGCACCGACCCCTGGTGGCTCGTCGTCATCAAGGCCGTCTTCTGCTTCGCCTTCCTGATGGTGACCGTGCTGTTCTCCATCGTGTGGGAGCGCAAGGTCGTCGCCTGGATGCAGCTGCGCATCGGGCCCAACCGGCACGGCCCCTGGGGCATGCTCCAGTCGCTCGCCGACGGCATCAAGCTGATGCTGAAGGAAGACGTCATCGTCAAGCGCGCGGACAAGGTCGTCTACGTCCTCGCACCGATCGTCGCGGCCATCCCGGCCTTCATGGCGATCGCGGTGATCCCCTTCGGCCCGTCCGGCAACGAGATCTCGATCTTCGGTCACCGCACCGCGATGCAGCTCACCGACCTCCCGATCGCGATGCTCTACATCCTCGCGGTCGCCTCGGTCGGCATCTACGGCATCGTCCTCGCGGGCTGGAGCTCCGGGTCGACGTACCCGCTCCTGGGCGGTCTGCGCTCCTGCGCCCAGATGATCTCCTACGAGATCGCCATGGGCGCCGCGTTCGCCTCGGTGTTCCTCTACTCCGGGTCGATGTCGACCTCGGCGATCGTCGAGGCCCAGCAGGACCGCTGGTACATCATCCTGCTGCCGGTCTCCTTCATCATCTACGTCATCACCATGGTCGGCGAGACCAACCGCGCCCCCTTCGACATGCCGGAGTCCGAGGGCGACCTCGTGGGCGGCTTCAACACCGAGTACTCCTCGATCAAGTTCGCGATGTTCATGCTCGCCGAGTACGTGAACATGGTGACGGTCTCGGCCGTGACGACCACGCTCTTCCTCGGCGGCTGGCGGGCCCCCTGGCCCATCTCCACCTTCTGGGAGGGCGCCAACCACGGCTGGTGGCCGCTGCTCTGGTTCGTGATCAAGGTGCAGCTGCTGCTGTTCTTCTTCATCTGGCTGCGCGGCACGCTCCCCCGCGTCCGCTACGACCAGCTGATGAAGCTCGGCTGGAAGGTCCTCATCCCGGTCTCCGTGGTCTGGCTGATGCTCGTCGCGACCGTGCGGACCCTGCGCAACGAGAACTACGACTTCGCCGACATCGCCCTCTACGTGGGCGGCGCGGTCCTGGTCCTGCTGCTGCTCTCGTTCGTCGCCGACATGTTCCGCGAGAAGTCGAAGGCGGCCGCCGCAACCACCGCGGAACCGGTCGGCTTCGACCCGATGGCCGGTGGATTCCCCGTACCGCCGCTGCCCGGACAGGAGGTGGCGCCGGTGCCCAGGCGCCGCCCCCACCGGGAGCGGGAGCTGATTGTCAGTGGTGGGTCCGATACTCAGAGTGACGGCGGATCTACGGATGGAAAGGAGGCGTCCGATGGCTGAGGAACCCAAGGAGACCAAGCCCGGTTTCATGAACCCCGTCGCCGGCTTCGGCGTGACCTTCAAGGCCATGTTCAAGAAGCGGCTGACCGAGCAGTACCCGGAGCAGCAGAAGACCACCGCTCCCCGGTTCCACGGACGGCACCAGCTCAACCGCCATCCGGACGGCCTGGAGAAGTGCGTCGGCTGCGAGCTGTGCGCCTGGGCCTGCCCCGCCGACGCCATCTACGTGGAGGGCGCCGACAACACCGACGAGGAGCGCTACTCGCCCGGCGAGCGGTACGGCCGCGTCTACCAGATCAACTACGCCCGCTGCATCCTGTGCGGGCTGTGCATCGAGGCGTGCCCCACGCGCGCGCTGACGATGACCAACGAGTTCGAGCTGGCCGACTCCAGCCGCGCCAACCTCATCTTCACCAAGGAGCAGCTGCTCGCCGGTCTCGAAGAGGGCATGGTCGACTCGCCGCACGCCATCTACCCGGGCACCGACGAGCAGGACTACTACCGGGGCCTGGTCACCGAGGCCGCGCCCGGCACGGTCCAGCAGGTCGCCGTCTCCAAGGGCGAGGTGGTCCAGGAGGCCGACTCCACCTTCGGTGCGGACGAACCGGCGTCGGAGAAGGTGATCGGCCGATGACCGCGCCCCTCCAGCTCGCCGCCTCCACCACCTCCACCGGCGAGGCCTTCCAGTTCTGGGTCCTCGGCACCGTCGCCGTGATCGGCGCCCTGTGCACCGTCTTCATGAAGAAGGCCGTGCACAGCGCGCTCTGTCTCGCCGGCACCATGATCATCCTGGCGGTGTTCTACCTCGCCAACGGCGCCTACTTCCTCGGCGTCGTGCAGATCGTCGTCTACACCGGCGCGATCATGATGCTGTTCCTGTTCGTCGTCATGCTCGTCGGCGTGACCGCCGCGGACTCCCTGAAGGAGACCATCAGGGGCCAGCGCTGGCTGGCCCTGCTGTGCGGACTCGGCTTCGGCATCCTGCTGTTCGCCGGCATCGGCAACGCCTCCCTCAACCAGTTCAACGGCCTCGGCCAGGCCAACTCCGGTGGCAACGTGGAGGGACTGGCGACCCTCATCTTCACCAAGTACGTCTTCGCCTTCGAGATCACCGGCGCCCTGCTGATCACGGCCGCCGTCGGCGCCATGGTGCTCACCCACCGCGAGCGCACCGAGCGGGCCCTGACCCAGCGCGAGATGGCCGAGAAGCGGGTGCGCGAGGGCAAGCACGTCCCGCCGCTGCCCGCCCCCGGCGTCTACGCCCGGCACAACGCGGTGGACATCGCGGGCCTGCTGCCCGACGGCACCCCCTCCGAGCTCACGGTCAGCAAGACCCTGCGCGACCGCGGCCAGATCCGTGACGTGTCCGCCGAGGCGCTGAACGACCTCAAGGCGCTGGAGCAGCGCGCGGAGGAACGCCTGGAGCGGACCGAGATCGAACCGGCCACCTTCAAGAGGGAGGCGTCGAAGTGAACCCGGTCAACTACCTCTACCTCGCCGCCCTGTTGTTCACGATCGGCGCCACCGGCGTCCTGATCAGGCGCAACGCGATCGTCGTGTTCATGTGCATCGAGCTCATGCTCAACGCCTGCAACCTCGCGTTCGTCGCCTTCTCCCGGATGCACGGCAATCTCGACGGCCAGATCATCGCCTTCTTCACGATGGTCGTCGCCGCCGCGGAGGTCGTGGTCGGGCTCGCGATCATCGTGTCGCTGTTCCGTTCCCGCCACTCGGCCTCGGTCGACGACGCCAGCCTGATGAAGCTGTAAGGGGCGCTGGACCGTATGAATGCTGAGAACCTGATCGCGCTGCTCATCGCGGCGCCCCTGCTCGGAGCGGCGGTCCTGCTGACCGGCGGCCGGCGGCTGGACGCCGTCGGCCACTGGATCGGCACCCTGCTCGCCGGCGCCTCCTTCGTCTTCGGCGCCATCCTCTTCGCCGACCTCCTCGGCAAGGACTCCGAACACCGCACGCTCACCCAGCACCTGTGGACCTGGATCCCGGTCGAGGGCTTCCAGGCGGACGTCGCCTTCCGCCTCGACCAGCTGTCCATGACGTTCGTGCTGCTGATCACCGGCGTCGGCTCGCTCATCCACCTGTACTCGATCGGGTACATGGAGCACGACGAGCGGCGCCGCCGCTTCTTCGGCTATCTGAACCTGTTCCTCGCGGCGATGCTCCTGCTCGTCCTCGCCGACAACTACCTGCTGCTGTACGTCGGCTGGGAGGGCGTCGGTCTCGCCTCCTACCTGCTGATCGGCTTCTGGCAGCACAAGCCCAGCGCGGCCACCGCGGCGAAGAAGGCCTTCCTGGTCAACCGCGTCGGCGACATGGGCCTGTCGATCGCGATCATGCTGATGTTCACGACGTTCGGCACCTTCGCCTTCGGCCCGGTCCTCGGCAGCCACGAGGAGCCCGGACTCGTCACCGGTGCCTCCGAGGCCACGCTCACCGGCATCGCCCTGATGCTGCTGCTCGCCGCCTGCGGCAAGTCCGCCCAGGTGCCGCTGCAGTCCTGGCTCGGGGACGCGATGGAGGGCCCGACCCCGGTCTCGGCCCTCATCCACGCCGCGACCATGGTGACCGCGGGCGTCTACCTGATCGTCCGCTCCGCCAACATCTTCAACCTCGCCCCGGACGCCCAGCTGGTCGTCACCATCGTCGGCGCGGTCACGCTCCTGTTCGGTGCGATCGTCGGTTGCGCGAAGGACGACATCAAGAAGGCCCTCGCCGGCTCGACGATGTCGCAGATCGGCTACATGGTCCTCGCCGCGGGCCTCGGCCCCATCGGCTACGTCTTCGCGATCATGCACCTGGTGACGCACGGCTTCTTCAAGGCCGGGCTCTTCCTCGGCGCCGGTTCGGTCATGCACGGCATGAACGACGAGGTCGACATGCGCAAGTACGGCGGCCTCCGCAAGTACATGCCGGTCACCTTCGTGACGTTCGGCCTCGGCTACCTCGCCATCATCGGCTTCCCGGGCCTGTCCGGCTTCTTCTCCAAGGACAAGATCATCGAGGCGGCGTTCGCCAAGGGCGGCACCGAGGGCTGGATCCTCGGCGCCTGTGCCCTGCTGGGCGCGGCCATCACCGCCTTCTACATGACGCGCGTGATGCTGATGACGTTCTTCGGGGAGGAGCGCTGGCGTCGGACCGAGACGCCGTCCCCGGCCGAGCCGAGTGTCGAGCCGGCCGCGGAGACCCACGGCGAGCACGCGGAGCCCCACCCGCACGAGTCGCCCAGGTCCATGACGATCCCCATGATCGTGCTGGCCTTCGGATCGGTCTTCGCGGGCGGCTTCTTCAGCATCGGCGACCGCTTCCTGCACTGGCTGGAGCCCGTCACCGGACACAGCCACGGAGACGCCCCGATCAGCGCGGCCACCGTCACGGCGGCCACGGTGACCGTGATGGTCATCGGCGTCGCGATCGCCTGGCTCCAGTACGGCAGGCGCCCGGTCCCGGTCGTCGCCCCGCGCGGATCGCTGCTCACCCGGGCTGCCCGGCGCGACCTGCTCCAGGACGACTTCAACCACGTGGTCCTGGTCCGCGGCGGGGAGCACCTGACGCGGTCCCTGGTCTACGTCGACCACACCCTGGTCGACGGAGTCGTCAACGGCACGGCGGCCTCGGTCGGCGGCCTCTCCGGGCGAATGCGCAAGCTCCAGAACGGCTTCGCGCGGTCGTACGCGGTCTCGATGTTCGGCGGCGCGGCGATCCTCGTCGCCGCGACCCTGCTGATGAGGGCGGTCTGATACCGATGTCGTTTCCCCTGCTGACAGCGACGGCGGTGCTCCCGGCGGTCGGGGCCATCGCCACGGCAGCCGTACCGGCCGCGCGGCGCACCGCCGCCAAGTGGCTGGCGCTGCTCGTCTCGCTCGCCACCCTCGCCCTCGCGATCACCGTCCTGGTCCGCTTCGACCCGGACGGCGCCCGCTACCAGCTCACCGAATCGCACGCCTGGATCGCGGACTTCGGGGTCCGCTACGAACTGGGCGTGGACGGCATCGCGGTGGCGCTGATCGCGCTGACCGCGCTGCTGATCCCGTTCATCGTCCTGGCGGGCTGGCACGACGCCGACCCGCTGGAGACCGGAAGCAGGCGGTGGCGGCCGACGCAGGGCTTCTTCGCCCTGATCCTGGCCGTCGAGGCGATGGTGATCATCTCCTTCGAGGCCACCGACGTCTTCCTCTTCTACATCTTCTTCGAAGCCATGCTGATCCCGATGTACTTCCTCATCGGCGGCTTCGGGGACCGGGCCCACGCCGGCTCGGACGAGAACGCGGCGGCCCAACGGTCGTACGCCGCCGTGAAGTTCCTGCTCTACAACCTGGTCGGCGGTCTGATCATGCTGGCCGCGGTGATCGGCCTCTACGTGGTCGCCGGGAACTTCAGCCTCCAGGAGATCGCCGAAGCGCGGGCCAACGGCTCGCTCGACATGGCGACCAACACCGAACGCTGGCTGTTCCTCGGGTTCTTCTTCGCCTTCGCGGTGAAGGCGCCCCTGTGGCCGCTGCACACCTGGCTGCCCAACGCGATGGGGGAGGCCACCGCCCCGGTCGCCGTCCTCATCACCGCGGTCGTCGACAAGGTGGGCACCTTCGCGATGCTCCGCTTCTGCCTCCAGCTCTTCCCGGAGGCGTCGAAGTGGGCCACGCCCGCGATCCTCGTCCTCGCGGTGATCAGCATCATCTACGGGGCGCTGCTCGCCGTAGGACAGCGGGACATCAAGCGCCTGGTGGCGTACGCGTCGATCTCGCACTTCGGCTTCATCATCATGGGCATCTTCGCGATGACCAGCCAGGGCCAGTCCGGCGCCACGCTCTACATGGTCAACCACGGGATCTCGACGGCCGCGCTGATGCTGGTGGCCGGCTTCCTGATCTCGCGGCGCGGCTCGCGGCTCATCGCCGACTACGGCGGTGTCCAGAAGGTCGCCCCGGTGCTCGCCGGCACCTTCCTGATCGGTGGCCTCGCGACCCTGTCACTGCCCGGGCTCGCGCCCTTCGTCAGTGAGTTCCTGGTCCTGGTCGGCACCTTCGCGCGCTACCCGGTGATCGGCATCATCGCCACCTTCGGCATCGTGCTCGCCGCGCTCTACACCCTCGTCCTCTACCAGCGGACGATGACGGGCCCGGTGAAGCCGGAGGTCTCCGCGATGCCCGACCTGCGGATGCGTGAGCTCGTGGTGGTCGCCCCGCTGGTCGTGCTGCTGATCTTCCTGGGCGTCTACCCGAAGCCCGTCACGGACATCGTGAACCCGGCGGTGAAGTCGACCATGTCCGACGTACACAAGAAGGACCCCAAGCCCGAGGTGGAGGCGGCCAAGTGAGCGCAGTAGCCGTCCACAGCCTGTGGACAACCGCGGCCGACCCGATCTCGAAGATCGACGCGCCGAAGATCGAATACGGGCAATTGTCGCCCACCCTGATCGTCGTGGGCGCGGCGATCATCGGGGTGCTGGTCGAGGCCTTCGTCCCGCGCAAGTCCCGTTACTACGCCCAGCTGTTCGTCTCCGTCGTAGCGCTGTGCGCCGCCTTCGCGGCGGTCGTCGCGCTCGCCGCCGACGGGTACGCCACCACCAAGGCGGGCATCGCGGCCATGGGCGCGATCGCCGTCGACGGACCGGCCCTGTTCCTCCAGGGCACGATCCTGCTCGCGGGCCTGGTCGGCCTGTTCACCTTCGCCGAGCGAAGGCTCGACCCCGAGACGCACGGCAACAGGGTCGACTCGTTCGCAGCCCAGGCCGCCTCGGTACCGGGCAGCGACAGCGAGAAGGCCGCCGTGAAGGCCGGGTTCACCACCACCGAGGTGTTCCCGCTGCTGCTCTTCGCCATCGCCGGCATGCTGATCTTCCCGGCCGCCAACGACCTGCTGACGCTGTTCGTGGCCCTGGAGGTCTTCTCGCTCCCGCTGTACCTGCTCTGCGCCCTGGCCCGCCGCAAGCGGCTCATGTCGCAGGAGGCCGCGGTCAAGTACTTCCTGCTCGGCGCGTTCGCCTCCGCGTTCACCCTGTTCGGCATCGCGCTGCTCTACGGCTACGCGGGCTCGGTGTCGTACGGCACCATCGCGCGGGTCGTCGACGGCACCATCAGCACCGTGGACCCGGCGCTCGCCGACACCATGGGCAACGACGCGCTGCTGCTGATCGGCGCCGCGATGATCGTCATGGGCCTGCTGTTCAAGGTCGGCGCGGTGCCGTTCCACATGTGGACCCCGGACGTCTACCAGGGCGCCCCCACCCCCGTCACCGGCTTCATGGCCGCGGCGACCAAGGTGGCCGCCTTCGGCGCGCTGCTCAGGATCCTGTACGTCGTCCTGCCGGGCCTGCGCTGGGACTGGCGGCCGGTCATGTGGGCCGTCGCGATCGTCACCATGCTCGGCGGTGCCATCGTCGCGATCACCCAGACCGACATCAAGCGGCTGCTGGCGTACTCGTCCATCGCGCACGCCGGGTTCATCCTCGCCGGTGTCATCGCGACCACCCCGGACGGGGTCTCGTCGGTCCTCTTCTACCTGGCCGCGTACTCGTTCGTGACGATCGGCGCGTTCGCCGTGGTCACGCTCGTCCGGGACGCGGGCGGAGAGGCCACGCACCTGTCCAAGTGGGCGGGCCTGGGACGCCGTTCACCGCTGGTGGCCGCCGTGTTCGCGGTGTTCCTGCTGGCCTTCGCCGGTATCCCGCTGACCTCCGGGTTCGCCGGGAAGTTCGCCGTGTTCAAGGCGGCGGCCGAGGGCGGGGCGGCACCGCTCGTCGTCGTCGGTGTGATCTCCTCGGCGATCGCCGCGTTCTTCTACATCCGCGTGATCGTGCTGATGTTCTTCAGCGAGCCGCGCCCGGAGGGACCGACGGTCGCCGTGCCGTCGCCGCTCACCATGACCGCGATCGCCGTCGGCGTGGCGGTCACGCTGGTGCTCGGTGTGGCCCCGCAGTACTTCCTCGACCTGGCCAACCAGGCGGGAGTGTTCGTGCGCTGACCGGCGGCGTCCCACACAAAGGGGCCCTGCTCCCACCAAGGGAGCAGGGCCCCTTTGTGCGCGCTCAGGTGACCAACTCGGTCCAGTCGATGTCGGCGAGCCAGCCGGGCTCGGGAGGCGTGCTCGGGGCCGACGCGGGAGCACACGTCACGTCGGGGTGCGTGGGGTTGAAGAGCCCGCTGGGGTTCGTCCGGTAGATCCAGGCGCGCAGGGTGTAGCTGGAGCCCACCCCGGGCACATCGGCCGGGCCCTGGAACTCCTGGCCGAACAGCGTCGGCCTGGTGACCCCGGACCCCGCCGGCACGATCCACTCCACACCCACGAGCCGGCGTCCGTTCGGGCCGTTGTCGTAGAGGAGCGCCGCGGGCTCCTCGGGTTCGGTCTCCCCGACGTTGTCCGTGTTGACATAGCGGTAGCCCACACCGGGCACGCAGGCCATGGGCGTGAAGCCGTCGGCGACGGCGAGCGGCGCGTAACCGTACTCACCGGTGGCCGTGTACGTGTCGGTCAGGTCCGCCCAGACCATCGGGTCCGGGTCGGCGGCCTGGGCGGGCACGGCGGACAGCGAGAAGGCCGCCGCCGCCACAAGGGTCAGGGCTGCCTTCAGGGGCCGAGGGGCCATGGGGTTCTCCTTGAGGCGCGTGAGAGTTCGGGACGGGGGACACGCACACGCGGGGCACGCCGTCGGTCGGGAGGCACGAGCCTCGCCGGCCCGCCCCAGCAGCATGTCCTCGCCTCGAACGAGTGCGCCATGTGACAGCGGCCGATCGAATGACCACGGGACGACACCGGGCGGACCTGTGGATAACTCCGGGGCTGTCGGTGCGGAGCCCTATCGTGGAGGCAGTGGTCGAAGGACGACGTACGGGGGACGGGACTATGGGCGCGATGGGCGGGATCAGCGAGATGCCAGGGATCACCGGGACACCGGCCGGCAGCGACAGCGAGGCACTGGCCACGCTCCACCGGGTCTTCGGATACGACGCCTTCCGCGGCGAACAGAAAGAGATCATCGAGCATGTGGTGGCCGGCGGGGACGCCGTCGTCCTCATGCCGACCGGCGGCGGCAAGTCGCTGTGCTACCAGATCCCGTCCCTGGTCCGGCCCGGCACGGGCATCGTCGTCTCCCCGCTCATCGCGCTGATGCAGGACCAGGTCGACGCGCTCAGGGCGCTCGGCGTGCGCGCCGGGTTCATGAACTCCACGCAGGACTTCGACGAGCGACGCGTAGTCGAGGCGGAGTTCCTCGCCGGAGAGCTCGACCTGCTGTACCTGGCACCGGAGCGGCTGCGCCTCGACGCCACGCAGGACCTCCTCTCCCGCGGCAAGATCGCCGTCTTCGCCATCGACGAGGCGCACTGCGTCTCCCAGTGGGGCCACGACTTCCGGCCCGACTACCTGACCCTGTCGGTGCTCGGCGAGCGCTGGCCCGACGTCCCGAGGATCGCCCTCACCGCGACCGCCACGCGTGCCACGCACGAGGAGATCACCCAGCGACTGCACATGCCGGCCGCCCGGCACTTCGTGGCCAGCTTCGACCGGCCCAACATCCAGTACCGGATCGTGCCGAAGGCCGACCCCAAGAAACAGCTGCTGGCCTTCCTGCGCGCGGAGCACGCGGGCGACGCCGGCATCGTGTACTGCCTCTCCCGCAAGTCGGTGGAGGCCACGGCCGAATTCCTCTCCCACAACGGCATCGAGGCCGTGCCGTACCACGCCGGCCTCGACGCGGGCACCCGCGCCGCCCACCAGTCCCGCTTCCTGCGCGAGGACGGCCTGGTGGTGGTCGCGACCATCGCCTTCGGCATGGGCATCGACAAGCCCGACGTCCGATTCGTGGCCCACCTCGACCTGCCCAAGTCGGTCGAGGGCTACTACCAGGAGACCGGCCGCGCAGGCCGCGACGGCCTCGCCTCCACGGCCTGGATGGCCTACGGCCTCAACGACGTCATACAGCAGCGCAAGCTCATCCAGTCCGGCGAGGGCGACGAGGCGTTCCGGCGCCGCGCCGCCGCCCACCTCGACTCCATGCTGGCGCTGTGCGAGACCTCCCAGTGCCGGCGCGGACAGCTCCTCAACTACTTCGGCCAGGAACCCGACCCGACGGGCTGCGGCAACTGCGACACCTGCCTGACCCCGCCCGAGACCTGGGACGGCACGGTCGCCGCCCAAAAGGTGCTCTCCACCGTGGTACGGCTCCAGCGGGAGCGGGGACAGAAGTTCGGCGCGGTCCAGATCATCGACATCCTGCTCGGCAAGCGCACCGCCAAGGTCATCCAGTTCGACCACGACCAGCTGTCCGTGTTCGGCATCGGCGAGGAACTCACCGAGGGCGAATGGCGGGGCGTCGTCCGGCAGTTGCTGGCCCAGGGACTGCTCGCGGTCGAGGGGGACTACGGCACGCTGGTGCTGACCGAGGCCAGCGGCACCGTGCTGCGGCGCGAGCGGGAGGTGCCGCTGCGCAAGGAGCCCAAGAAGCCGGCGACGGCCAAGTCGAGCTCCTCGTCCGGACGGGGCAGGGCCAAGGCCGCGGTGGCCGAGCTGCCCGAGGCGCTGGTGCCGGCCTTCGAGGCGCTGCGGGCCTGGCGGGCCGAACAGGCACGGGAGCAGGGCGTCCCGGCGTACGTCATCTTCCACGACGCCACGCTCAGAGAGATCGTGACGGTGTGGCCCACCTCGGTGCAGCAGCTCGGCGGGATCGGCGGGGTCGGCGAGAAGAAGCTCGCGACCTACGGGGAGGGCGTGATCGGGGTGCTCGCGGGGCTGGCCGACGGCGGGGCGGCGGCCGCTGGGGCGGCAGGCGGTGGGGCGGCCGACGCCGGGCTCGCTTCCCAGGCACCGGGCCGGGTCGGCGACCCGGATCCCGGCGCGGATCACTGGCCCGAGATGGACGCGGATCCGGAACCCGAGGACGACTGGATATAGCCGCCGCCGGGCTCCGGCGCGGGGTGAGGCGTGCGGGGGTGAGGACTGCGGGGCGAGGAGTGAGGGGCGCGCGGGGCGCAGCGGCTGTGCCGCACCCCGCACGTCACCTCACAGGGCTCGCGCCGCGTACGCCCTGACGTCCGCGTCCGAGTCCGTCGTGGCCGTGGCCAGGGCCGCGCGGGCGTCCTCGGTCGCCGTGTGCCGGGTCAGGGCGAGGACGGCTGCCTTGCGGACGTCGGCGTTCGGGTCGGCGAGGGCCTTGGCGAGCGCGGGGACGGCCACCTCCGGGTCGGCGGCGGACAGTGCCGTCGCGGCACCCGACCGGACCTGCCACGCGGAGGCCGACAGGGCGGTGACGGCCCGGGCGGCGAGGGGCGCGGGGCAGCCGGTGGTGGCCAGCGCACCGTAGGCGGCGCCCCGGACCAGGGCGTCGGGGTCCTCGGTGAGGTCGGCCAGCGCATCGCGGACCGCGTCCAGCGGGCGCTGCGCCCACACCGTGGCCAGCGCCTTGGCGATCGCCACACGGACCTCGCGGGACGGGTCGGCAGTGGCGGCGCGAGCCAGTTCGGTGGCGGCGTCCACCGAGACCAGGGCGCGGACGGCCTCGATGCGGACGGGGATGTCCGCGTCGGACAGCGAGCCGGTGAACAGCTCGGCGTCACCGAGGCGCAGGGCACGCAGGACGTCGAGGGAGGCCGCGCGGACCAGGGGGTCCGGTTCGGACAGGGCGGCGGCGAGGCCGTCGCGCAGGGCGGGCTCGGCCGGGAGCGTCTCGACGAGCTCGCGCAGTGAGGCGGCCGCGGCGGCGCGGACCTCGGGCGCGGGGTCGCGCAGTGCCCCGGCGAGGGCGGGGCCGGTGCCCGGCGGCAGGGTCTCGGTCAGCACGGCGACCGCCTCGCGCCGGACGGCGGGTGCCGGGTCGGTCAAGTAGGGCCGCAGTGCTTCGAGTTCGGGCTCCTCCTCGGCGAGGGCGACGAGTTCGAGGAGTCGGGCGGAGGAGTTCTCGGGGGTGGGGTGGGGAGGGGGAGGGGGGAGGGGCCCCCTCCCCGAACCCGAAGCCGGCGCCGAATCCGAACCCGGATCTGAGCCCGCGCCCAATCCCGATTCCGAACCCGACACCGACTCCGGTGCCCCGATCTCGCCAGCCGCCACCGCCACCGCTCCCGCCCCAGCCACCGCAACCGGCGCCCGATCCCGCGCCCCAGCCGTGGCCACCTCCTCCGCATGCACCTCGCCGATGTGTCGGGAGGGGCCGCCGACCGGGGTGAACTCGTCGATCGGGACCAGGTAGGGGGCCACGGGACGGGCCGTGAACTCCATCGCGCCGGAGGGGGATTTGTGCAGGTCGAGGTGGTGGAACCAGGAGGTGTCGTCGCGGTGGGGGTGGTCGAGACGGTCGTGGTAGAGGCCCCAGCGGGACTCCGTGCGGGCCAGGGAGGCGCGCGCGGCCATCTCCGCGCAGTCGCGGATGAAGGAGACCTCGGCGCAGCGCATCAGCTCGTGCGGGGTGCGGGCGCCCATCGCGGCGATGTCGTCCCGCATCCGCTCGAAGGACTCCAAGGCCAGGGACAGTCGTGCGCCGGACTTCGGCGGGGCCACGTAGTCGTTCACGAAGCGGCGCAGCTTGTACTCGACCTGGGGCTGCGGCGGGCCGTCCGGGTTGCGCAGCGGGCGGTAGATCAGTTCGTGGGCGTCGCGGAGTTGGTCGGACGGCAACTCCCCCTCGTACGGGGTGTACTGGGAGGCGTCGGCGCCCGCGAGGTCGCCGAAGACGAACGCGCCGATCATGTAGTTGTGCGGGACGCAGGCCAGGTCGCCGGCGGCGTACAGGCGGGGGACGGTCGTGCGGGCGTGGTCGTCCACCCGGACGCCCGAGGCCGAGTGGCCGCCGCACAGGCCGATCTCGGAGATGTGCATCTCGATGTCATGGGTGCGGTAGTCGTGACCCCGGCCGGAGTGGAAGGTGCCGCGCGTGGGCCGCTCCGTCGAGTGCAGGATCGACTCCAGGGAGGAGATCGACTCCTCGGGGAGGTGGCTCAGCTTCAGGTACACCGGGCCGCGGTCGGAGGCGACCTCCGCGGCGAACTCGGCCATCATCTGGCCGGACCAGTAGTCGGAGTCGACGAAGCGTTCGCCGTGCCGGTTGACCTGGTAGCCGCCGAAGGGGTTGGCGACGTAGGCGCAGGCGGGGCCGTTGTAGTCCTTGATCAGCGGGTTGATCTGGAAGCACTCGATGCCGGTGAGTTCGGCGCCCGCGTGGTAGGCCATGGCGTAGCCGTCGCCGGCGTTGGTCGGGTTCTCGTAGGTGCCGTAGAGGTAGCCGGAGGCGGGCAGGCCCAGGCGGCCGCAGGCGCCGGTCGCGAGGATGACCGCGCCCGCGCGGACCGTCACGAAGGCACCCGTCCGGGTGTTGAAGCCGACCGCGCCCACGGCCCGCCCTTCGGCGGTGAGGACCCGTACCGGCATCACCCGGTTCTCGATGCGGATCTTCTCGCGCATCTCGCGCCGCCGCAGCTGCCGGTAGAGGACCTTCTTGACGTCCTTGCCCTCCGGCATCGGCAGCACGTAGGAGCCGGAGCGGTGGACCTGGCGGACGGCGTAGTCGCCGTGTTCGTCCTTCTCGAACTTCACGCCGTACGACTCGAGGCGCTGCACCATGCCGAAGCCGCGGGTGGCGGTCTGGCGGACGGTGGACTGGTCGACGATGCCGTCGTTGGCGCGGGTGATCTCGGCGACGTAGTCGTCGGGTTCGGCGCGGCCGGGGATGACCGCGTTGTTGACGCCGTCCATGCCCATGGCGAGGGCGCCGGAGTGCCGGACGTGGGCCTTCTCCAGGAGCAGGACGTTGGCGCCGTGTTCGGCGGCGGTCAGGGCGGCCATGGTGCCGGCGGTGCCGCCGCCGATGACGAGGACGTCGCAGCGGATCTCCTCGGCGTCGGTCAGGGCGGGGATCTCGAGCGGCGGGTTCAAGGAGGGCGTGGTCACCGGGGGGGCCTTTCAGGTACCGAGCGAGGTTCCGAGCGAGGAGAGGACGTCGCGCCGCAGCGCCAGGCGCGCGGGATCGTCGTGCGCCGACCGGTCGCGGGGGCGCGGGACATCGCGTACGGCGATCAGCCGGCCGCCGCCGAGGAGGGCCACGCGGTCCCCGAGGAACAGGGCCTCGTCCACGTCGTGGGTGACGAAGACGACCGTGGCGCCGGTGCCCTGGAGCACCTCGACCAGCAGGTCCTGCATGCCGGCGCGGGTCTGGGCGTCGAGGGCGCCGAAGGGCTCGTCCATGAGGACGGCGCGGGGCGCTCCGGCGAGGGCCCTGGCCAGCTGGGCGCGTTGGCGTTGCCCGCCGGAGACGCGGTGCGGGAGGTGCCCGGAGTGTGCGGCGAGGCCGACGCGCTCCAGCCAGTCCTCCGCCTGGGCCCGGCGTGCCGCGCGCGGCAGTCTCTTGATGGCCAGGGGCAGTTCGATGTTGGCGCGCAGGGTGCGCCAGGGCAGGAGGGCGTCCTCCTGGAAGATCAGGGCGCGGTCGGCGGCGGGGCCGGTCAGTGGCCGCCCGTCCTGGCCGGCCTGGCCGGCGAGCGGCGGCAGCAGGCCGGCCAGCGTGCGCAGCAGGGTCGACTTGCCGCACCCGGAGGGTCCGACGAGGGTGAGGATCTCGCCGGGGGCCACGTCGAGGTCCACCCCGTCGAGCACGGGCGCGCCGGGGCGGCCGAGCCCGGCGCCGGTGAGGGTGAGGCGGGTGCCGCGGGTGGGTGCGGGGGCCGGAGCGGCTTCGGTGGCCCGGGGCTCCGTGACGGCCGGCGCGGTGGTGTCAGACGAGGTGCCCATCACGTGCCTCCTCGCTATTCTCGGCGTTCTCGCTTTTCGCGGACTTCGCGGACTTCGCGGACTTCGCGGACTTCGCGGACTTCGCGGTGTTCTCGCTCTTCGACGCGGGCGCGGGCGACTCCGGGGCTCCTGCGGTGACCTCGGTGACCTCGGTGACCGCGGTGACCGCGGTGACCGCGGTGCGGACGTTCCTCGGCCGGCCTCCGGCGTCGTACGACGTCCTCGGCAGCCAGCGCGTCAGGCGGCGGCCGAGGAGTTCCACGGCGGTGGAGGTGAGCCAGCCGAGGACGCCGATGGTGACCATGCCGACGAAGACGCCCGCGTAGTTGACGACGGTGTAGTCCTGCCAGGTGCGGTAGCCGACGCCGTACTGGCCGGAGATCATCTCCGCGCTGATCACACAGATCCACGAGACGCCGATGCCGACGGACAGGCCGCCGAAGATGCCGGGCAGGGCGCCGGGCAGGACGACCGAGGCGAGGATCCGCCACCGGCCGCCGCCCATCGTCAGCACGGCCTCCTCCCACACGGGGGTGAGCGCGCGGACCGCGTGCCGGGTGGAGACCAGGACCGGGAAGAAGGCGGCGGTGCAGGTGATGAAGACGATGCCCTGCTCGTTGGAGGGGAAGAGGAGGATCGCGACCGGGACGAGGGCGATCGCGGGGATCGGCCGGATCACCTCCAGGACCGGTCCGAGCAGGTCCTCGGCGAGGCGGGAGCGGGCCACGAGCACGCCTGTGGCCACGCCGAGCACCGCGGCGAGCAGGAAGCCGGTGAGGATGCGGGTGAGGCTGTCGGTGAGGTCCGTCCAGTAGTCAGGGCCGGACACCCGGTCGGCGAAGGCGCGGGCCACGTCGGTGACCGTGGGGAACTGCGAGAAGCGCAGCCACAGGTCGATGTCGAGGCTGGTCAGCAGCTGCCACACCCCGAGGGCGGCGGCGAGCGAGACCGCCCTCAGCGCGTACCGGCCGGCTCTCGGCAGCGACCGGCGGGCGACCGGACGCCCGCCCCCGGACCGTCGCCCGCCCAGCGAGGGACGACCGTCCAGTGACCGTCGACTGCCCAGCGAGGGATCCCTGCCCTCGGACCGTCGCGCGCCCAGCGAGGGATCCCTGCCCTCGGACCGTCGCGCGCCCAGCGAGGGATCCCCGCCCTCGGACCCTCGCCCGCCCAGCGAGGGACCCCCGCCCTCGGACCCTCGCCCGCCCAGCGAGGGACCCCCGCCCGCGGACCCTCGCCCACCCAGCCACCCACGCCCGCTCACGACGCCTGCTCCAGTGCCTCGGCGTACGTGACGATCCGGGCGCCGCCGTGCGCGGAGACGTAGGCCCGCGCGGTCTCCGGGGCGACGAAGGGCAGCACCTGGTCGCCGTCGGCGACCCAGACCGCCTTGTCGGCGAACCAGAGGGTGCCGGTGGTGGCGTCGGGTACATAGGCGGCGCGGATGCCGTCCTTGTGTGCCGACACGTACGTCAGCAGTTCCGCCGGCGTCGTGAAGCTCCGGGTCTCGGAGGCGCCCTTGGGCCAGACCTCGCTCGCGGAGGCGGCGGGCGCGGCGGCGAGGCGCTTGGTGTAGTCGGCGCCGAGGGCCTTCTTGACGTGCTGGTCGTCGACGAAGGAGTCCACGTCGATGTCGCCGGTGAGCTTGGCGGCCTTCAGGACCGAGACGTCCTGCTTCAGCGCGGAGATGAGCTGGGGCTTGACGGCCGGGTCGAAGGTGGAGATGCCGTGGGCGCCGTTGTAGAGGTAGACGACCTCGGCGGGCAGGCCGGTGGCCTTGGCGACCGACTCGGCGGCGGCGACCGGGTGGTCGTTGAGGTAGTCCGTGGCCTCGGCCTGGGCCTTCAGGAACGCCTCCAGGACCGCCGGGCGCTGCTTGGCGAAGTCCTCGCGGGCGGTGACGCCGTGGAAGGTGGGGAGGTTCAACTCGGCACCGTCGTACAGCGCCTTGGCCTTGTCCTGGTAGGCGAGCAGGCCGGGCCAGGCGACGAACTGCGACAGCGCGTCCGTGCTGCCCGCCGACAGGGCCGAAGCACCGACCGCGGGCTGCTGGTTGAGCTTCTCGATGCCCTTGTCGGGGTCGATGCCGGCCCGCTGGAGGGCGCGTACGAGGGTGCCGTCGGCGGCGGAGCCGACGCTGGTGGAGACCTTCTTGCCCTTCAGGTCGCCGAGGGAGGCCAGCTTCGAGTCCGGGGCGGTGACGATCGTGTTGAGGCCGCCGCGGAGGTTGTAGCCGGTGACCGAGACGAGGTGGGTCGGCTTGCCGAGCTGCTTGCCGCGGGCCGCGTTGATGAGGAGCGGGAAGTCGCCCATCGAACCGATGTCGATCTTCCCGGCGGTCATCTGGGCGGTGATCGGGGCGCCGGTGGCGTAGTCCTGCCAGTCGACCTTGTAGGTCTTGCCGTCGTGCAGCGCGTTGAGCTCCTTCTCGAAGTAGCCGAGGGAGCGCAGCAGGGTGCCGGCGGTGACGGTGTTGATGGTCTTCGACTGGTAGCCGACGGTGACGGTCACGGTGGAGCTGTCACCGGCCTGGGCGCTGCCGCAGGCCGTCAGCGGCGCCAGCAGCAGGAAGGTGGCGACGGCTGGTTTGATCTTCATGGGAGTGGGACCTCTCACCGGAGCAGATAGGGCATGTTGACCGTGACGGCTCCGGTGGGACAGCGGGCCGCGCACGGGCCGCAGTACCAGCACTCGTCGACGTGCATGTAGGCCTTGCCGCTGCTGGTGTCGATGGCGAGGGAGTCCAGCGGGCACATGTCCACGCAGAGCGTGCAGCCGTCGATGCACTTCGACTCGTCGATGGTCACGGGCACGTCGGCCCGCTGGGGCGCCAAAGCCATGGCTGTCTCCAGGAAACGGCTCGGAAAGAGGTCAGAGGGAGCGGTGCAGCAGCCCGCTCATGGTGATGCGGTCGCCGCGGAAGCGGATGAACTCCAGGTCGACGGGGCGGCCGTCGGCGAGGTGTGTGAGGCGTTCCAGCATCAGGACGGCCGCGCCGCGCGGGGCTTCCAGTACGGCGGCGGAGTGGGCGTCCGCGTTGACCGCCTCCAGGGTGATCTCGGCGTGGCCGAGGCCCTGGCCGGTGATCGTCTCCAGGAGGCGGAAGACGTCGGTGTTCTCCAGATCGGCGCCGAGCAGGGCGGTGCCGATGTCGAGGGGGATGTAGGTGAGGTCCAGGGAGAGGGGCAGGCCGTTGAGCCGGCGCAGGCGCTCGATGTAGAGGACGTCGGTGCCGGGGTCGACCTTCAGGCGCTGGGCCACCGGGTGCGGGGCGGGGGCGGGGCCCATGGTGCGGACCTCGTTGGTGACCGTGCCGTGTTCGCGGAGGGTTTCCGCGAGGCCCATCAGACGGTCCAGGCCGTGGGGGTACTTCTGGCCGACGACGACGGTGCCGACGCCGGGGTGGCGTGCGACCAGGCCTTCCGCGCGGAGCAGGTCCAGGGCTTGGCGGACCGTGTTGCGGGAGGCGCCGTAGTCGGTGGCGAGGACGGTCTCGTGGGGGAGGGTGCCGCTCTCGAATCCACCGGTGAGGATCTGGTGGCGCAGCAGATCGGCGAGCTGCCGCGCCTGGTCCGCACGCAGCCGGCGCCGGGCCCGGGCGGCGACGGTGGTCGCACCCTGCCCTGCGTGGTCCCGGACACGGTCGGTGGATGGCATGGCTGGAACCATACCGAGGAGGTAGGAAAACCTGTGTTGCCGATTTGTTGCGCCACCTGACGGGGCGACGGGTACCCGCCTGACCTGCGGTGACGACCGCTGTGGGGCGAGAAGTGCCACCTGCACAGGGAATCAGGCGTGCGGGGGACTTACTCAGGGGCGCGGGGAACTGCGCGACCAGCCCCCACCGGCCCGCAGTCGACGAACAACCCTTACGCCAGCGCAGACAACCCAGGCCCAAACACAATCAGCAACGGCAACAACGGCACCAGCGCAGCCGTCGCAGACGTCAGCGCCCGCTGCCGCCGCAGCAACCGCGGCGGCGGCTCCAGCAACCGGTCCACCCGCTCACCCAGCAACCGCCGACTCGACGCACACGACAGCACCCCCCGATGCTGGTTCAAGGAAATCAGCGCGAGCGCCGTCGTCTGATGCCCGCACCGCCGCGACGCCGTGTCGTCCGCCGCCAGCTCCACCAACCGGTGCGTCTGGTCGCAGAAGTGGGCGAACAGCGGCACCCGGGGAAACCCCGTGGCCAGCGCCGTCGACAGATGCAGCAGCCAGTCGTGGCGGGCCCGCGCGTGCCCCCGCTCATGCGTGAGCACGGCGTCCAGCTGATGGTCGGTGAGCCGGTGCAGCGCCCCCGTCGTGACGATCAGCTGCGGCGGACTCCCCGGCATCCACCACGCGTCCGGGTACTCGTCCTCCAGGACCAGCAGCGGCCCGCGCTCCAGCGTCCCGAGCCCCGGCGGCAGATCCGGTGCCCGCTCCCGCAGCTGCGCCCGCGCGGCGCCCCGGCGGCGCCGGGTCTCGACCAGCTCGCGGGCCAGCATGGCCGTCGTCCAGGCCGCCCCGGCCGCCAGCAGCAGGGTCGAGGCGACCGCCCAGACCGGCGCCGCCGACAGGTCGTACGCGGCGGTCACGGCGGGCGGTGCGGGGGCGAACACATGGTCGCGGACCGTGTGGAAGACCGCCGCCGCGCCGAGGACCAGCGCCGTGAGACAGCACAGCAGCACAGTCGCGACCAGGCACTGCCACACCCACAGGCCGACCACCGGTTCCCGTTCGGGCCACGCGGCCCGGGTGAGCGCGCGCGGCACCGGCACGGCGGCCGCCAGGGCGACGGTGCTCAACAGGAGCAGGCAGAGTGTCATGCCACGGGCTCCGGATCCTGATCGGAGACAGGGGAGGGTGGGGCGGGGTGACGAGGTGCTGCGGGGCGGCCGCTGCGCGTCCCACGCGGGCCCCCCGCCGCCAAGTATGCCGTGCGTGGGCCTCCTACGGCAGGACTCGAACAGTCCCGGCCGCCTCTTTCCGGCACGCCCTCACCTCACGCGCCCCCTGACACCACCCGCCCCACCACGTCCCCCAGCCCCACCCGGACCCCGCCCGGACCGGGCGCCCACGCCGACAGCGTCACCACGTCCCCGTCCTCCAGGAACGTCCGCTTGCCGTCCGGGAGTTCCAGGGCGTCCCGCCCGTTCCAGGTCAGCTCCAGCAGGGAGCCCCGCTGGTCCGGCGAGGGCCCGCTCACCGTGCCGGAGCCGTACAGGTCGCCGGTGCGCAGCGACGCCCCGTTCACCGTCATGTGCGCCAGCTGCTGGGCCGCCGTCCAGTACATGGTGGAGAACGGCGGCCGGGACACCTCGTGTCCGTTGATCGCGACGGACATCCGCAGGTCGTAACCGCCCGGCTCCACGTCCGGGGCCGTGTCGTCCAGGTACGGCAGGAGCGCGTGCGTGCGCTCCGGGGGTGTCACCCGTGCCTCCTCCAGCGCGTCCAGCGGGGTGATCCACGCGGACACCGAGGTGGCGAAGGACTTGCCGAGGAACGGTCCGAGGGGGACGTACTCCCAGGCCTGGACGTCCCGCGCCGACCAGTCGTTGAGCAGGCACAGTCCGAAGACGTGCTCGCGGAAGTCTCCGAGCCCGACCGGCCGGCCCAGCTCGGACGGCACGCCGACCACGAAGCCGACCTCCGCCTCGATGTCGAGCCGCACCGACGGTCCGAAGACGGGAGCCGCGTCGGCGGGAGCCTTCCGCTGACCCGACGGCCGTACGACATCCGTGCCCGACACCACCACCGTGCCCGAGCGGCCGTGGTAACCGATCGGCAGGTGCTTCCAGTTGGGGGTCAGTGCCTCGCCGTCCGGGCGGAAGATCTGCCCGACGTTGCGGGCGTGGTTCTCGGAGGCGTAGAAGTCGACGTAGTCCGCGACCTCGAAGGGCAGATGCAGCTCGACCGAGGGCAGCGGGTGGAGGAAGTCCGTGATCGCCTCCTGGTGCGCGGGCACCGTCACCCACGCCGTCAGCGCCCGGCGCACGTCCGACCAGGCGGTGCGGCCGGCCGCGAGCAGCGGGCCCAGGGTGGGCCGGGCCAGCAGGTCGGCGTACGGGGAGCCGAGCGCGCCTGCCGCCGCTCCCGCGTCCAGGACGTGGTCGCCGAGCCGTACGCCGACGGTCCGTGGGGAGGACGCGGTGGAGAAGACGCCGTAAGGGAGGTTGTGCGGGCCGAAGGGGTCGCCCTCGGGGACATCGAAGGGGGGCATGGGGTGCTGCCTCACTTTCGAGCATGTTGTGCGGTCTCGGGCATGCCGTGCGCTGCCGGTGGTCGCGCCACACGTTACGGCCGAGGCGCCCTCGGCGGGAGTGTCTAAAGGGTTAGCAATGTGACCAAAGAGTTGGCAATGTCCCGTTAAGGGATAGTCGGAGTGGACCATTCCGGCTTAGCGTCCTTTGCGAGACACGGACGGGATGGGTGGGGTCGCGTCCGTTGGGGGACGCGTGGGGGGACCGTGGCCAGGAGTGCGAGCAGTGTGCCGTTCGAGGCCGACCAAGACGTACCGGCCCTGATCGTCAAGTTCGGCGACTACCCGCTGCACCACGGCGGCGTGGGCGCGATCCGCAGCCTGGGCCGCCTCGGCGTGCCCATGTACGCCGTCACCGAGGACCGTTGGACCCCCGCGGCCGCCTCCCGGTACCTCACCCGCGCCTTCGTCTGGCCGACGACCGGCACCGAGGACCCGGGCCGCCTCATCGAGGGACTGATCCGGATCGGGCGCCGCATCGGCCGCCCCGCCGTCCTGATCCCGACCGACGAGGAGGCCGCGGTCCTGATCGCCGAGCACCGCCGGGACCTCTACGGCCGCTTCCTGTTCCCGAGCGTGGAGCCCGGCCTGCCCCGCCGGCTGGCCAGCAAACAGGGCCTGCACGAACTGTGCGTGGAGCACGGCATCGCGAGTCCCGAGGCCGCCTTCCCGCAGTCGTACGACGACGTCGTGGCCTTCGCCGAGAAGGCCCGCTTCCCGGTGGTGGCCAAGAACCGCGAGGCGTTCGTACGGCGCACCCGGCCCGCGGTGGGCGGCACCACCCGCATCGCCACCCGTGAAGGGCTGCTCGCCCTCGCCCGTGACTGGGGCGAGCGGCCCGGGGTGATCCTCCAGGAGTACCTGCCCCGGGAGGACGCCGAGGACTGGATCGTGCACGCCTACTTCGACGCCAACTCCACCCCGCTGGCCCTGTTCACCGGCGTCAAGGTGCGCTCCTGGCCGCCGCACGCGGGCATGACGGCCAACGCCTACGTCGTCGACAACCCGGAACTCGCGGACCTCGCCGCGCGTTTCGTCAAGCAGATCGGCTACAGCGGCATCATCGACCTCGACCTGCGCTTCGACCGGCGCGACGGCCAGTACAAACTGCTCGACTTCAACCCCCGCATGGGCGCCCAGTTCCGGCTCTTCGAGAGCGAGTCGGGGGTGGACGTCGTCCGCGCCATGCACCTGGACCTGACCGGGCGGGCCGTTCCGGAGGGGGAACAGCGGGCCGGCCACCGCTATGTCGTGGAGAACATCGACCTGCCCGCCCTGCTCGCCTACCGCCGCAGCGGCTATACGACCCCGCACGCGCCGAAGCGGCCCAGCGGGACCGAGCTGGCCTGGTTCGCGGGTGACGACCCGCTGCCGTTCCTCACCATGCTCGGGCGGTTCGTGCGGCCCGGGGCCAAGCACCTCTACCAGCTGTGGCGGACCAACCACCGCGGCGGCTCGACCAGTTGAACAGCGGCACCACCACGAAGTGACGACGTGACGTCCTGGGGAGGGACTTCGTGATCCATCCGGTAGCAGTCATCGGCGCCGGGCCGTTCGGCCTGTCCACCGCGGCCCATCTGCGGGCGCGCGGCATACCCGTGCGCGTCTTCGGCGACCCCATGGTCAGCTGGCGCGACCACATGCCCGCGGGCATGCTCCTCAAGTCCACCCCGGCCGCCTCCAACCTCGACGCGCCCCAGCCCGGACACACCCTCGTCGACTACTGCGACGCGGCGGGCATCCGGCGGCTGGTGACGGACGAGGACATCGTCCCGGTGGAGACCTTCATCGCCTACGGCCAGTGGTTCCAGCAGAAGCTGGTGCCCGAGCTGGAGCAGGTGCGGGTGGTGTCCGTGGACCGCAGCGAACAGGGCGGCTTCCAGCTCAAGCTCGACTCCGGCGAGTCCTTCACCGCGCGCGCTGTCGTCGTCGCCACCGGCCTGTCCGGGCTCTCCCACCTGCCCCCGGAACTGGCCGCCGCCGCGCCCGACGGCCCCGCCCCCACCGCCCCGGTCTCGCACAGCTCCCAGCACCACGACCTCACCCGCTACTCCGGCAAGGAGCTGATCGTCGTCGGGGCGGGTCAGTCCGCGCTGGAGACGGCCGCGCTCGCGGCGGAGGCCGGGGCGCAGGTCAGGGTGGTCGCCCGCGGACACGGCCGCGTGGCCTTCGGCGCACCTCCGTGGCAGCAGCCGAGGCTGCGCCCCGAGTCGCCCTTCGGCCGCGCCTGGTCGCTGTGGGCCCTGACCTACTACCCGCATCCCTACCGCCGGCTCCCGGCGAGCACCCGCCACTACCTGGTGCGCCGGGTCCTCGGCCCGCTCGGCGCGTGGTGGCTGCGGGACCGTTTCGAGGGCAAGGTGCAGGTCAGCGAGGTGGACCGGATCGTCACCGCGGAGGTGTCCGAGGGGCATCCGGTCCTGGAGGTGCTCGGCCACACCGGCCGCAGGGACCGGCTGTCGGCCGACCACGTCATCGCGGCCACCGGCTACCGCGTCGACATCGCCGCGATGGACTTCCTCGGCCACGAACTGCGCACCGCGCTGGCGGTCAGCCGCGGCACCCCGAGGCTCGGCGCGGGCTATGTCTCCTCCGTGCCCGGCCTCTACTTCACCGGCCTGCCCGCGGCGGCCTCCTACGGTCCGGTGATGCGTTTCGTGTGCGGCACGGAGTTCGCCTCACCGAGGCTGGCGCGGCACCTGGCGGCGGCCCACGGCTGACGTCAGGACGTGCAGAGGTCCTTCAGCCGGTCGGCGGCCGCGTCGATCTTTCCGGTGTCCGGGTTCGTGTCCCCGTCGAGGACGGACCTGTTGTAGTCCTCGACGGCCTGGTCGAGGTCCTTGACGGCCTTGTCGACCTCGCTGTCGTCCGAGTCGGCCCGGACCTTGTTGATCGCGTCGACGTTCCTGTCGATCGTGGCGATGGACTCCTCGGTCCTCGACGGGTCCTTCACCGCGTCCCAGCCGGCCTCGTGGATCGCCTTCATGCTGTCCGCGATCGTGTCGGCGTTGGACACGCAGTCCAGGGAGTTGTCCACGTCGTCGGGGTCGCAGCCGGTGACGAGGACGGCGGTGAGGGCGACGGCGGTCAGGGCGGTGACGACGGTGAGGCTGGGGCGACGGCGCATGGGCCGACCTTTCTCGGGGCGGGATTCGGTGCCCCCAACCATTCCGCCGCCCGGCCGCCGTCACGAGGGAGCTGCCTGGCCTGTGCGGGGTGTAGGTGTCTACACCCCGCGGGTCCTGCGGCCGAGGTCCGCCAGCCGGTGACATCCCGCGTCGTGATGCAGCGGATCAGGCGTCATACGTTCCGGCTCGGCTGCACCACCGGGCGGGACACCCCCCTGTCAGACGCTGCGGGCGAGGTCCGCTGAACCCTGCGGCCGGGGCGCGCCGGACCCCGCGGCCCGAAACGCCCGCCACACCGCACAGCCCGGGCCCACCCCGAAACGCCCGCCACACCGCACAACCCGGGCTCACCCCAAAGCGCCCGCCACCCCCCACAAGCCCGGCCCACCCCAAAGCGTCTACGACCGGTACCGCCCCAGCGTCCGCAGCCCCGGGAGCTCCCTGTCCTGGAAGTCGAACAGGGCCAGGTTCTCCCACGCGTTGCCCGAGGACGGGTCCGTGGGGTCCCAGCCGCTGCCCGCGCGGTAGGTCCACAGGCCCTCCCAGTAGCAGTAGCCGAGGCCCTGTCCGCCGGGGACGCCGGCGGCGAGGTCGGCGACCGTGCGCAGCCACGCGGCCTGGCCCGCGGGCGTGGCCGGGTAGCCCTCGGTCAGCTGGGAGGGGTCGTTCATGATGTCGTTGACGGCGTCCTCGCTCTCCAGCGTGAACGGGTACGCCGTCTCGGCGATCACACACGGCTTGCCGTAACGCGCCGTGATGTCGGCCATGTTGGCGGCCGCGTTCTCGATCGGGCCGTGCCAGAACGGGTAGTACGAGAGCCCGATGACGTCGAAGTCGACGCCGTACGACACCACGTTGTCGAACCACCAGCGGTACAGCCCGTTGTCGCCGCCGTTCGCCAGGTGCAGGATCGTGCGGACGCGCGGGGTGGTGTCGCGGGCCGCGCTCAGACCGGCCTTGAGGAAGGCGGTCATGGTGTCGAAGTGCTCCCAGTTGCCCTCGGGCCAGATCAGCCCGCCGTTCAACTCGTTGCCGATCTGCACGAGTTGGGCCGGAGTGCCCTGCCTCCGCAAGGCGCCCAGCACATCGGCCGTGTGGTCGTACACCGCCCGGGACAGACCCGCCACGTCCAGCCCCGCCCACGCCGCCGGCTTGGTCTGGTGCGCCGGGTCGGCCCAGCTGTCGGAGTAGTGGAAGTCGATCCAGATGCCGACACCGGCCCGCTTGAGACGGCGGGCGAGCGGCAGGACGTGCGCCTTGCTGTTGTAGCCGTCGGCCGGGTTCACCCACACCTTGAGGCGGGCGTGGGTGACACCGGCCCGCGCGATCAGCCGGACCGGGTCCTCACAGCGGCCGTCGGCCGTCCGGTACACCGCTCCGTGGTCCTCGTTCTTCGGCAGCGAGGAGATGTCCACGCCCCGGATCTCCAGGCGCCGGGCACCGGACGAACCGGCGGCACCGGCAACCCCGGCGGCACCGACAACCCCGGCGGAGCCAGGTGCGGCCACGGCCTGAGCCGCCCCCAGCACCGGAGCGGCCAGCGCGGCGGCACCGGCTGCGGTGAGGACACTGCGTCTGCGCATGTCAAAGGGTCCTTTCACGGACGGTCACACGGATGGTCACGGCGACACCGCCGCGGCGGTGAGCCCCGCGGCCGGAGGAGCGCCGGGAACGGGGCGAGGGGAGCCGGCGGAAACACCGTACGACCGAGAAAACCCTCATTTTCTGTGATCGTGCACAGCTCCCCTCGCCCCTGTCATCGGCGGGCAACAAGTAGGTAACCCCACGCCCCCGCCATTGACAAGGGGCTGAAACAATTCTCTACTGTGCACGATCACAGAGCCGCGCGGCCCTCGCGCACAGCCTCACGGACCCGTCCGCAGAACCTCCCCCCACGGCGGTTGCCGCGTACGCGGAAGGTCCGGGACCGGCTGGTTCCAAGTCAGGGGAGATGAAGATGTCGATCAACCGCCGCCAGATCAGCAGGCGCAGCATCCTTGCCGGGGCCGCAGCCCTCGGCCTCACCGGCACCCTCGCCGCCTGCGGCGGTTCCGACGACGACTCCGGCGGCAGCGACAGCGGGCCGGTCAAGCTGACCTACTGGTCGTGGGCTCCGAACATGGAGAAGGTCGCCGCGATCTGGAACAAGAAGAACCCGGACATCACGGTCACCGTGTCCAAGCAGGCCAGCGGCCAGGAGATCCTCTCCAAGCTGATCACCGCGAAGAAGGCCGGCAACGCCCCCGACCTCATCCAGGTCGAGTACCAGTCGCTGCCCACCCTGGTCTCCAACGACGTGCTGGCCGACATCTCCAAGTACGCCGGTGACACCAAGTCCCAGTTCGCCGAGGGCCTTTGGGGCATGGTCACGCTCGGCACGGACGCGCTCTACGCGATCCCGCAGGACTCCGGGCCGCTGATGTTCTACTACCGCGAGGACCTCTTCAAGAAGCACGGCCTGAGCGTCCCGAAGACCTGGACGGAGTTCGCCGAGACCGCCCGCGCCGCCAGGAAGGCCGTCCCGGACGCCTACCTGACCACCTTCTCCGCCAACGACCCCGGTCTGTTCGCGGGCCTCTCCCAGCAGGCCGGCGGCAAGTGGTGGACCGTCGACTCGGGCGGCAAGTGGACCGTCGGCATCGACGACGCGGCCACCCGGCAGGTCGCCGAGTTCTGGGGCGGCCTGGTCCAGGAGGGCGTCATCGACAACCAGCCGATGTACACCCCGGCCTGGAACAACGCCCTCAACAAGGGCACCCACCTCGCATGGGTCTCGGCCGTGTGGGCGCCCGGTGTGCTGGTCTCCTCCGCGCCCGACACCAAGGGCAAGTGGCGCATGGCCCCGCTGCCGCAATGGAAGTCCGGCGAGAACGTCACCGGCAGCTGGGGCGGCTCCTCCACCGGTGTCTCCACCGACTCCAAGCACGCCGAGGCCGCCGCCAAGTTCGCCACCTGGCTGAACACCGACCCGGAGGCGCTGGCCGCCCTGGTCAAGGAGGTCGCCATCTACCCGGCGGCCACGAAGGGCCAGTCCGGTGACGTCCTGACCACGCCGGAGTTCTTCTCGAACCAGGCGGACTTCTACACCACGGCCGGCGAGATCGCCGCCACCACGGCCGCCGCTGCCTGGGGCCCCAACGTCAACACCGCCTACACCACCTTCCAGGACGCCTTCGGCAAGGCCACCAAGGCGAAGAAGGAAGCCCAGTTCGACTCCGCCCTCGCCACCGTGCAGTCGAAGACCTTCGCCGACATGAAGAAGCAGGGCTTCGAGGTGACCGAGGCATGACCAGCGCTCCGCTCAAGGGCGCCGACCTCACCGAGGTCGCGCCCTTGGCGGACGGCACCGGCACCGCCCAGTCCGTCCGCCCCAGCCGCCCCCGCCGCCGTGGCCGCAGCGCACCGTACTGGTTCCTGGTGCCCACCCTCACCCTCTTCGCCGCCTTCACCGTGGTGCCCATCGGGTACGCGATCTGGCTGAGCCTGCACAAGGTCCAGGTCAAGGGCATCGGCCTCGGCAAGGGCGCCCGGCAGCAGGTCTGGAACGGCCTCGGCAACTACACCGACGTCCTCAAGGACTCCGAGTTCGGCCACAGCGTCCTGCGCGCCTTCGGCTACGGCCTCATCGTCATCCCGACCATGCTGGGCCTCGCGCTGCTGTTCGCGCTGATGCTGGACACCCCGAAGGCCCGCAGCGCGCCCTTCGCCCGGCTGATGATCTTCCTGCCGTACGCGGTGCCGGGCATCATCGCCGCCCTGATGTGGGGCTTCCTGTACCTGCCGGACGTCAGCCCCTTCTACTACCTGCTCGACAAGTTCGGCCTCCCGCAGCCCGACCTGTTCGACGGCGGCAACCTCTACCTCTCCTTCGCGAACATCGCGGTCTGGGGCGGCACCGGCTTCAACATGATCGTCATCTACACCGCCCTGCGGGCCATCCCGCCGGACATCTACGAGGCGGCCAGGATCGACGGCGCCACCGACCTGAAGATCGCCCTGAGGATCAAGATCCCGATCGTGATGCCCTCCCTGGTGCTCACCTTCTTCTTCTCGGTGATCGCCACCCTCCAGGTCTTCACCGAGCCGATGGCCCTCAAGCCGCTCACCAACGGCCTGCCCAGCTCGTGGAGCCCCCTGATGGCCATCTACGACAAGGCCTTCCTCCAGTCCGACATCTACGGAGCCTCCGCCACCGCGGTCGTCCTGGCCCTGGCCACGTTCGTCCTCTCCTTCACCCTGCTGCGCATCTCCGACCGCTACACCCGGGAGGACCGGGCATGACCCCGCTCACCCTCACCGCCGACCCGACCGCGAAGACGCGCCGCACCGCCTGGGTGCCCACGCTCGTGCTGCTCCTCGGCGCGCTGTACTGCCCGATCCCCATCGCCTGGGTGGTCATCGCGGCGACCAAGGACCGCTCGGAGCTCTTCTCCACCTTCACCTTCGCCCCCGGCTCCGGCTTCCTCCAGAACCTGAGCGACCTGACCGCCTACCGGGACGGCATCTTCTGGAGGTGGATGGCCAACTCGGCCTTCTACGCCGGTCTCGGCGCCCTGCTCTCGGCCGCGGTCTCCGCCGCCGGCGGCTACGCGCTCGGCCGGTTCGCGTTCCGGGGCCGCGAGGCCGTCTTCAAGATGATCCTGGCCGGCGTCCTGGTCCCGTCGATCGTGCTCGCCGTACCGCAGTACCTGCTGCTGTCGAAGCTCGGCATGGCCGACTCCTACTGGTCGATGCTGCTGCCGTCGATCCTCTCGCCGTACGGCGTCTACCTGGTCCGCATCTACGCGGCCGCGTCGGTGCCCGCCGAGCTGATGGAGGCGGCCCGCATGGACGGCGCGAGCGAGTGGCGGATCTTCTCGCGGATCGCCGTACCGATGATGATGCCGGGCCTGATCACGGTGTTCCTCTTCCAGTTCGTCGGCATCTGGAACAACTTCCTGCTGCCCTTCGTCATGCTCGCCGACGACGAGAAGTTCCCGATCACCCTCGGCCTCTACACGCTGCTCGCCCAGGGCGCCTCGCAGCCGGCCCTCTACACCCTGGTCATCACCGGCTGTCTGCTCGCGATCCTGCCGCTGATCGGGCTCTTCCTGGTGATCCAGCGGTTCTGGTCCCTGGACCTGCTGAGCGGCTCGGTCAAGGCCTGAGACCCCGGCCCACTTCCACGAACGAGGAACATGACCACCAGTGCGAACGGGCGCCGCAGGCCCCCCACCATCCACGACGTCGCCCGGGAGGCGGGCGTGTCGCGGGGCACCGTCTCCCGTTTCCTGAACGGCGGCCACTACGTCTCGCCCGCCGCCGGGCGGGCCGTGGAGTCCGCCATCAGGAAGACCGGGTACGTGGTCAACCGGCATGCCCGCAGCCTCAGTACGGGCCGGTCGGACTCGGTGGCGTTCCTGCTGACGGAACCGCAGGAGAAGTTCTTCGAGGACCCCAACTTCAACGTCCTGCTGCGGGGTTGCACCGAGCGGCTCGCCCAGCACGACATCCCGCTGCTGCTGATGCTCGCCGAGAGCGACGACGACCGGCGCCGGCTGACCCGGTACATCACCTCGGGCCACGTCGACGGGGTGCTGCTGCTGTCCAACCACAGCGGTGACCCGGTCGCGGCCGAACTCCACGACGCGGGGATCCCGTTGGTGGTGTGCGGCAAGCCGATCGGGCTCGGCTCCAAGGTGAGTTACGTGGCCGCCGCCGACCGGGAGGGCGCGCAGGACATGGTCCGGCATCTCCTCGAAGGGGGCCGGCGGCGCGTCGGCATGGTCACCGGGCCGCTGGACATGCCGGGCGGCCCGGACCGGCTGGCCGGCTACCGGGACGTGCTCGCCGAAGCGGGTCTGCCCTACGACCCGGCGCTCGTGGTGGAGGGCGACTTCCGGCGCAGCGGTGGCGAACGCGCGGCCCGGCGCCTGCTGTCCCAGGCCCCCGACATGGACGCCGTCTTCGTCGCCTCCGACCTCATGGCCCTCGGCGTCGTCAACGTCCTTCAGCAGTCCGGGCGTTCGGTCCCCGATGACATCGCTGTCGGCGGCTTCGACGACTCACCCGCGGCCACCGCCATCGCCCCGGCCCTCACCACCATGCGCCAGCCCTTCGACCGCATCAGCGCCGAGATGGTCCGCATGCTCCTGGCCCAGATCGCCGGCGAGGACACGGCAGGGGTCATCCTCCCGACCGAACTGGTGGTGCGGGACTCGGCGTAGCGCCGAAGAAGGGGAGCAGGGGAGTGGCCGTCCGGCCCCACCCGCCCCTCCACGCCCCCGGAACCGGAACTGCCGTCAACAGATGTGAAAGCAGCAGCCGTCCGGTTCGCGTCGAGTCGGAGGGGCCAACCATCCGTATTCTCTGATCATGGCCGCCTCCCCCGCATATTCACTCATCGCCACCGACCTGGACGGCACGCTGCTCCGCGCCGACGACACCCTCTCCGACCGGTCGTTGGCCGTGCTCGCGAGGGTGGCGGCGCGCGGGGCCCAGCACCTCGTCGTGACAGGACGGCCGGCGCCCAGAGTGCGGCCGCTCCTCGACGACCTCGGCAGCACGGGGCTCGCGGTGTGCGGGCAGGGCGCGCAGGTGTACGACGCCGGCGCGGACCGTCTGCTGTGGTCGGTGACCCTGGACCGGGAGCTGGCCGAGACCGCGCTCGGGAAGATCGAGGCCGAGGTCGGGCAGGTGTACGCGGCGGTGGACCAGGACGGTGTCGACGGGCTGACCCTCATCGAGCCGGGCTACCTGATGCCCCATCCGACCCTGCCCGCGGTGCGGGTCGGCCGCCGCGACGACCTGTGGTGCGAGCCGATCAGCAAGGTGCTGCTGCGCCACCCGTACCTGTCCGACGACGAGTTGGCGGTCACGGCGCGCTCGGTGGTCGGCTCGCTGGCCACGGTCACCATGTCGGGCCCGGGGACCGTCGAACTCCAGCCATGCGGCATCACCAAGGCGACCGGTCTCGCGCTGGCCGCCGAACACCTGGGCCTGGGGCCCGAGGTGACGATCGCCTTCGGGGACATGCCCAACGACATCCCCATGTTCGACTGGGCGGCCCACGGCGTCGCGATGGCCAACGCCCACCCCGAACTCAAGGCCGTGGCCGACGAGGTGACCTCGTCGAACGAGGACGACGGCATCGCCGTCGTCCTCGAAAGACTGTTCAGTGAGGCGTAGTTCCTAGTACGCGCCCCACACGTTGTCGATGGACCCGTACCGCTGGGCCGCGTAGTTGCAGGCCGCGGTGATGTTCGCGACCGGGTCGTACGGGTCCCACGAGGTGTTGGCCACGTGGTAGGCGTTGAAGGTCGGGTCGATCACCTGGAGCAGGCCCTTGGAGGGCGTGCCGGCGGCCGCGTTGGAGTCCCACAGGTTGATGGCGTAGGGGTTGCCGGAGGACTCGCGGATGACGTTGCGGTAGATGCCGTCGTAGGAGCCGGGGATGCCGTGCTCGGCCATGACGGCGAGGGAGGCGCGGATCCAGCCGTCGAGGTTGTTGGCGTAGCCGAGGGTGGTCGCGGTCTGCACGGCCGGGGTGGCCGCGGACGCGGTGGTCGCGCCGATGAGGGGGAGCGCGAGTACGGCGACTCCGGTGCCGGCGATGGCGAGCTTGCGGACGAGACGGCTCGTGCGGGGAGCGCGGTGCTGAGCGGCAGCAGGCATGGCGAATTCCTCTCCGTCGCCTGCGAGGTGAGCTGTCGGGTTCGGGCGGGGAGTTGCCCGGCCATGCCCGTAAAAGGCATGACTTCACCCCAAGCCGTACCGGTATGTCCGAAGACGCCCGGTCCGGCGGCTTACCTGGGTCCCCCGCTCCTGCCGTGGTTCTCGGTGGGTGTACGGGCGGCGGCAGGATTCGGCGTCCGCCCGACAGGCCGGGAACGTATGCGAGAGCACATGTCCGGAACAAGTGGCGAATTCACATGCCGTGCCTATTGACCTTGGTCGGGGGCATTTGGGGCACTTGATCCTTTGCGGTCGCAAGCCTCAACTGGCGCGCCGAAAAAGGCGGATTGATGGATTCCGGATATCCGTCGGACCGTCAGCCCGAGTGAGTCACATCACGCCTGTGCGCAAGACGCGCAAAACGGGCAAGAGGCTCAACTCATAGTCAACTGGCCGTCCGTGGGATCCGCTTCTCCCACGTCCGGTGGAAGACCACCTCGCCGCCGTCGGTGCAGATCACCTCGTTCGAGGTGAAGAAGTCCGTCCCGTCGCAGCTGATCTCCGAGCGGGTGCGCACGGTGGTGTCCCAGGCGAGTTCGGGGCGGTGCAGCCGGATCGACCAGTCCGAGCGGGTGCGGGCGGACAGCGGGTCCTGCTCGTCGATCGTGTACGTCTCCAGCGCGTCCTCGGTGAACTCCAGCCCGTCGGGGTGCACGTGCGTGCCGCCGTAGCGGGGATCGACCTCCAGACGCCACTCGCCCTTGGCCACGTCACGCACGACCAGGCGCTCGGGGCGCGGCTCGTCCAGGGTGGCCGGGCTCCATCCGTCCGCGGCCACGCCGCGGGTGTCCCCCGGCGGCGCGGGCTTCTCCGGCTCCTCGAACGTGATGTCCGGGGACGCCTCACGCGCGCGGACCGGCAGTTCGAGGAAGCTGCCCGCGGGGTCCACGGTGAAGCCCGCCCGCGACTCGGGCTGCGGCCAGATCCACGGCCAGTACGCCGAGGACACGGCGAGCCGGATCCGGTGCCCGGGCGGGAAGGCGTGCCCGACGCCGTTCAGCTCGAAGGTCACCTCCTGCGTGGCCCCCGGCTCCCAGGGCACCACCCGGTCCCGGCCGAGGCGCGCCGACAGGTTGAGCACCCCGCGCGTGACGAGTGTCGAGGAGCCGTCCGGGGCGACATCGCACAGCCGCGCGACGACCTGCCCGCGCGACACCTCCGAGGTCACCCTGAGCCGCACCCGCGGCCGTCCCAGCACCCACGTCTCCTCGCCCACCGCGAACTCGAAGCAGGCCGAGCGGGCGTCCTCCTCCCGCTGGTCCGGCGGCAGATCGGCGTCGTTCCCGAACGGGACGAACCGGCCGGCGTCCACCCCCGTGTGCTGCGGCGAACGGACCAGCACGGCGGGGCCCTGGAGGCCGTACGACACCGTCGTGACGTGGGGGGAGGGCCAGGCGGGCTCGCCGACCCAGCGGCCGGGCAGGGTGCCGTAGACCGTCGCCGGGGGGTGGGAGTCGCTGACGTAGGAACGCAGCAGCGGTTCCCGCATGACGCCGGTGTCGACGCCCTTGAGGTGCTGGTCCCACCAGCGCAGGGTCTCCTGGAGGAAGCCGATCGCCGGGCCGGGCGGCAGGCCGCGGTCCGGGTACTGGTGGGACCAGGGGCCGATGATCCCCCGGACCCGGTCGGCGGGCAGGTGCTCGACGAGCCGGAGGACCGTGTCGCGGTACGGGTCGTGCCAGCCGCCCACCGCGAGGACGGCCGCGTCGATCGCGCCGTAGTCCTCGCGGACGCTGCCGTGCCGCCAGTAGGCGTCCCGGGTCTGGTGCCCGAGCCAGGTGTGGAGCACCGGCTCCACGGCCTCCAGGCGCTTCAGCCACATGTCCCGCCAGGCGTCGCCGACATGGAGCGGGTCCGGCGGCCGGCACACGTGGGCGAGCATCGTCGCCGCCCACGCGTGCGTGTCCACCGCGAGGACGGAACCTCCGCTGTAGTGCACGTCGTTGTCGTAGCGGTCGTCGGTGGCGCAGACGGTGACGACCGCCCTGAGCGGCTCGGGCGCGAGGGCCGCGATCCGCAGGGAGGTGAAGCCGCCCCAGGAGAGGCCGAACATGCCGACCCCGCCGTCGCACCACGGCTGCGCTGCCAGCCAGTGGACGACCTCGACCCCGTCGGCGAGCTCGGTCGCCGAGTACGCGTCGCCCGGCACGCCCTCGCTGTCGCCGTGCCCGCGCACGTCCACCCGCACGGAGGCGTAGCCGTGGCCCGCGTACCACGGGTGGCGCTGCCGGTCGTGGGGCGCGGTCCGGTCGGCGAGGCGGTACGGCAGGTATTCGAGGATCGCGGGTACCGGTTCGGGAGTGAGCGGCCGCCACACACGCGCGTACAGCCGCGTCCCGTCGGACAGCGGGATGCGGACGTCCTCGTGGGTCGTCTCGTGGGGGAAGGACGTACGGATGTGCATCATTTCCCTATAAGGAGATAGATGTCCGTTCTTTTCAGGTGATCAAAAACATACCGGTCGTGATCCGATACCGCCTGGCATGGACGGGGCGGGCGCTATCGGTGATCCAAAGGTGACCGGATACGCTGACTCGAGTGATGGCAGCGACCTATCGACATTCCGCATAACCGCCAGAAGACACCAGCAGACAGGAGACCCCTCGTGACCGTCGTCGGGCCGTTCGGGCTGAGCGTGCGGGACCAGGCTCTGGAAGCCGATGTCCAGGCCGGAATGACGGCTGTCGAGGAGGGACTGCTCGAGGCCACCAAGAGCGAGGTCCCCTTCATCACGGAGGCCGCCCAGCACCTGGTGCGGGCGGGCGGAAAGCGGTTCCGGCCGCTGCTCGTGATGCTCGCCGCCCAGTTCGGCGACCCGTATGCGCCGGGCGTGGTCCCGTCGGCCGTGGTGGTGGAGCTGACCCACCTCGCGACGCTGTACCACGACGACGTCATGGACGAGGCCGCCGTGCGCCGCGGGGTCGACAGCGCCAACACCCGCTGGGGCAACTCGGTGGCCGTCCTGACCGGCGACTTCCTGTTCGCCCGCGCCTCGCACATCCTCGCCGACCTCGGCCCCGAGGCGGTCCGGGTGCAGGCGGAGGCGTTCGAACGCCTGGTCACCGGCCAGATCCTGGAGACCGCGGGCCCGATGGACGGCCGCGACCCGGTCGAGCACTACCTGGACGTACTCGGCGGCAAGACCGGCTCGCTGGTCGCCGTCTCGTGCCGCTTCGGGGCCATGATGTCCGGCGCCGACGAGACGGTCGTGGACGTCCTGACCCAGTACGGCGAGCGCCTCGGCGTGGCCTTCCAGCTCGCGGACGACGTCCTGGACATCGCCTCCGACTCCCACGAGTCCGGCAAGACCCCCGGCACCGACCTGCGCGAGGGCATCCCCACCATGCCGGTGCTGCGGCTGCGCGAGCGGGCCGCCCGGCTCGGGCTCGCCGAGGACATCGCCCTGTGCGAGCTCCTGGACTCCGACCTCACCGACGACGCCCGGCACGCCGAGGCGCTGGCCGCGCTGCGCGGCCACCCCGCCCTCGAACAGGCCCGCCGGGACACCGTGCGGTACGCCCAGGACGCGCGCGCGGCGCTGGCCCCGCTGCGGGAGTGCGACGCGAAGGCGGCCCTGATGGAGCTGTGCGACGCCGTGGTGCACCGCGCGGGCTGAGGCCCCTGGCATGACGAGGACCGGCACCGCCCCCTACGGGTCGTAGGGGGCGTTGGCATGTCGTGTCATACCCCAGGTGTACACGGAGTTGGCTCCGTGGGCTGACGCATGCTCATGGCCGATTTGGTCAGATGGACACCACGGAAAACACCACTCCTCACCGATTCGGGTGAGAATGGCGGCTACGGGGTGGACGTAGGGGAGTTGACAGCCGCCGCCGACGACGGAGGTAAGGCACACATGGCACCGAACGCATCCGACGACAGCGCTACCGCCGCGGACGCCGACGAACTGCGCGCGGCGCGCCGGCGCAAGGCCGCGCGCTACGTCGTGCCGGCCACGGTGGTGGGAGTCGCGGCGGCGACCATCGGGCTCGTCCCGGCGCTCGCCGACTCCGGCGACCCCGACCTGCCGAAGATCAGCGCACAGGAACTCATCGAGAAGATCGCCGCGTCGGACGTCCAGCAGCTGTCCGGCACCGTGAAGATCACCACCGACCTCGGCCTGCCGGACCTCGGCGGCCTGGAGAACTCGCTCGGCTCCGCCGGCCCCTCCGGCTCGGGCGACGGCTCGTCCGCCGACCCGTCGAGCAAGCTCACCGAGCTCGCCTCCGGCACGCACACCCTGCGGGTCGCGGCCGACGGCGAGGACAAGCAGAAGGTCTCCCTCCTGGAGGACGCGGCCGAGTACAGCCTCATCCACAACGGCAAGGACGTCTGGGGCTACGACAGCAAGTCCAACTCGGTCTTCCACACCACCGCCTCCGAGCGCGACGGGAAGCAGAAGGAAGAGCTGCCGGCCACCCCCAAGGACCTCGCCGAGGACGCCCTCAAGGCCGCCGACAAGACCACGTCGGTGACGGTCCAGGGCACCGCCCAGGTCGCGGGCCGGGACGCCTACCGCCTGGTCATCAAGCCCAAGGACGAGGGCACGACCGTCGGCCAGATCACGGTGGCGGTGGACGCGAAGACGGGCCTGCCGCTGAAGTTCACCCTCACCCCGGCGAGCGGCGGCGCCGCCGTCGTGGACGCGGGCTTCACCCAGGTCAGCTTCGCCAAGCCGGCCGCCTCCACCTTCGACTTCACCCCGCCCAAGGGCGCCAAGGTCGAGGAGAAGGACCAGGACGCCTCGAAGGCACCGGGGCACGCCGAGGAGTTCGGCAAGGACTTCGGCAAGGAGTCCGACAAGGGCGCCGCCGGCGAGCTCGGCAAGGGCGGCCCCGAGGGGCTCAATGTCATCGGGGACGGCTGGGACTCCATAGCCACCTTCGACACCGGCGGCCAGGGCGTCCCGTCCGGCTCCGAGGTCGGCGGTGACGTCGGCGGCTTCCTGGACTCGCTCGGCGACAAGGTCTCCGGCAAGTTCGGCGAGGGCACCGTCTTCAAGACCCGCCTGATCAACGCCCTGATCACGGACGACGGCAAGGTCTACGTCGGCGCGGTCACGAAGGACGCGCTGGTGAAGGCGGCGGACGCCGGCAAGTAAGACCCCACGGGCACGACGAATCGAGGGAGCCGATGGACCAGCCGTCCGCCACGGAACCGGATCCGGAGGGATCGGGTGACAGCGCAGGCGGTGGCGTGGGCGCGGAGGACAGCGTCATCCACACCCACGCCCTCACCAAGCGCTACCGCGGCGGACAGCTCGCCGTGGACGGCCTCGACCTGACCGTCCCCGCGGGCAGCGTCTTCGGCTTCCTCGGCCCCAACGGCTCCGGCAAGACCACCACCATCCGCATGCTGATGGGCCTGATCGAACCCACCTCCGGTTCGGCGCGCGTGCTGGGCCACCCCATGCCGCGCGCCTCCCGGAACGTCCTGCCCCACGTGGGCGCCCTCATCGAGGGCCCGGCCCTCTACGGCTTCCTCTCCGGCCGCGACAACCTCGTCCGCTACGACGCCGCCGACCCCACCGCCGACCCGCGCACCCGGCCCACCCGGGTGGCGGCGGCCCTGGACCGGGTGGGCCTCGCGGCCGCCGCGGGCAAGAAGGCGAAGGCGTACTCGCTGGGCATGAAACAGCGACTGGGCCTGGCGGCGGCTCTGCTCCAGCCCCGTCGCCTCCTGGTCCTGGACGAACCCACCAACGGCCTCGACCCCCAGGGCATGCGGGAGATCCGCTCCCTGGTGCGCGAACTGGCCTCCGACGGCACCACGGTCTTCCTCTCCTCCCACCTCCTGGACGAGATCGAACAGGTCTGCACCCACGTGGCGGTGATGGCCCAGGGCCGCCTGATCACCCAGGGCCCGGTGGAGGACCTGGCGGCGGGGGCGAGGGGACGCCTGGTGGTGACGACTCCGGACACGGTGGACGCGGCGCGCGTGCTGAAGGAACGAGGTCTGTCGGACGTGACAGTGGCCGAGGAGAGGGTGACCTGCGATCCCCCGGACCATGAACTCGCCGACATCAACGCGGCGTTGGTGACAGCCGGCGTGCGGGTGCGGGGCTTCGCGGTGGCACGCCCCTCCCTGGAGGACGCCTTCGTGGCCCTGACGGGGGAGGGCTTCGATGTCGCAGGCTGAGTTGGGTGCCCCTCAGGGGCGCGGGGAACTGCGCGACAAGCCACAGACGACCCGCAGCCGCCGAACGACCTTCTACGGCACCCTCTTCCGCAACGAGCTCCACACCACGTTCCGCCGCTGGCGCACCCTCGCCCTGCTGGCCGTACTCGCAGCCGTCCCGATCCTCGTGGGCATAGCGGTCAAGATCGAGACCGGCGACGACTCCTCGGCGGGCCCCGGAGGGGGTGGCGGCGGCGGACCGGCCTTCATCTCCCAGATCACCAACAACGGCCTGTTCCTGGTGTTCACCGCCCTCGCGGCGACCCTCCCCTTCTTCCTCCCGATGGCCATCGGGGTCATCGCGGGCGACGCGATCGCGGGCGAGGCCAACGCGGGCACCCTGCGCTACCTTCTGGTCGCCCCCGCGGGCCGTACCCGCCTGCTCCTCACCAAGTACGCGACGGTGATGACGTTCTGCCTGGTCGCCACCCTCGTGGTCGCGCTCTCGGCGCTGGCGGTGGGCGCCGTCCTCTTCCCGCTGGGCGACCTGACCACGATCTCCGGCACCCGGATCACCTTCGCGGAGGGGCTGGGCAGAGCTCTGCTGATCGCCCTGGTGGTGGCCGCGTCACTGATCGGCGTGGCGGCCCTGGGCCTGTTCATCTCGACGCTCACGAACAGCGGCATCGCGGCCATGGCCACGACCGTCGGCCTGCTGATCACGGTCCAGATCCTCGACCAGATCCCCCAGCTCCACGCCCTCCAGCCGTACTTCTTCTCCCACTACTGGCTGTCCTTCGCCGACCTCATGAGAGAACCGGTCTACTGGGACGACCTGGTGAAGAACTTGGGCCTTCAGGCGCTGTACGCGGCGGTGTTCGGCTCGGCGGCGTGGGCGAGGTTCCTGGCGAAGGACATCACGGCGTGAGCTGCTCGTAGGGGAACCGCGCGAGTGCGGCCTCCTGCTCGAAGAACGTCTTCGCGCGGGTGAGGGCGTCGGTGTCCTTCAGGACGTCACCGCGCTTGCTGCCGTTGCCGAGCAGCACCCCGCCGAAGCGCATCCCCATGTACGCGGCCGAGTTGTTCAGGGTGCCGACGAGCGGGTCGGCGACCTCGGCCTCCTCGTGGGCGAGCGCGGTGACACCCCACAGCGTGCGTCCCGCCATGGTCGCCTTGAACTCGACACCCGGGGTGCGCAGCCAGCCCGACCAGTAGTCGAGGTAGCGCTTGACGTGCGCGGAGACCGAGTACCAGTAGAGGGGCGAGACGATCACGATGTCGGTCGCGGCGAGCGTCGCGTCGAAGAGCAGTGCGGTGTGGCCGATCGTCGGGCGCACGTGGTCCGTGTCGTGCCGGAGGTCCTCGAAGTCGGGCAGTGGATGCGCCGCGAGGTCGATCCACTGCTGCTCGACGTCCGAGGGCAGTTGTTCGGCGGCCCGGCGGGCCAGCAGTTCGGAGTTGCCCTCGCTGCGGCTGCTGCCGAGCACGAACAGGAAGCGGCGCGTCATGGAGATCTCCCGGAGGGACGGCGTATGGCGTGCGTACGGTAATTACTCGCATGTGCATTATATGCGTGCGCATCCACTTGTCCAGGGTGGGGTGGGGGAGCGGAGGAGGGGGTTCAGGGCGGGGTCGGGGTGGGCGGGGTGGGTCGGTCGGGCCGGGGGCGGGACGCGTCAGCGGGTGTTGGTGGTGGCCCGGACGAGCCGGACCAGGGCGTCGGTGCCGCGCGGTGGTTTGCCGCTCAGGTCGCCGAGGCGCCAGTCGGAGACCCAGGGCACCCGGTACACGTCGACCGCCGACTCGATCTCCTTGATCCGGTCGGCGAGGGGCCGGGGGAGTCGCCCGGGGGCGTCCGCGACGAGCACGACGGCGTCGAGGTCGAGGCCCGGGGGGTGCTCCCCGTGCCGGAAGCCCTCCAGGGCACGGCGGACGGCGAGCAGACCGGTGGCGTGCGTGCGGGCGACGAGCAGGACGGAGGCCGGAGCGCCGGGGCCCGGCCAGTCCCGTCCGCTGTCGTGACCGCCGTAGACGGTGGCCAGGGTGGAGACGCCGGCGCCACCATGGGTACCGACCCACGAGAACCGCCTCCCGGCCGGGGGCACCGGCCCGCGGATCCAGATCTCCGGCCCCTGTCGCTGCACGTTCTCCGCCTCTCGCCGTCCGTCGGTGCGCATGCCCGCGCCCCGGCCCTGTCATCCCACCCGTCCCGCAGCTCCTGGAACAGGCCTGTGACATCACGGTGACGTGAGGACCGGGGGCGAGCGGAGAGACTCGACAGTACGTGCACGACCGTGAGGGATGAGATGTCTCGACTCAGCCGCGACAAGAAGCGGGAACAGCAGTGGGGGACGACCCCGATCGACGTCCGCGTCCCGCAGACGGGCGAGTGCGCGACGGTGGCCGGAACGACGGTCACGGCGCCTGCCGGTGAGGAACTCCACCAGGCCGTCCTGACCCACCTCCACCACCTCGCCCGCACCTCGGGCCACCCCGTCCACGCCACGATCCACGACGCCCGCATCGGCTGGGTGGTCCCTCTGGAGATCGCCACGGACGGCGCCAGCCGCTTCACCGCGGACCCGGTGAGGATCCCTTCGCGCGCGGAGCCGGTCCACGACGCCCCGGAGGCCTTCGAGGCCCCGAGCGGCCCGGTCCTCCTCCCGACGACCCACCGGGTGTTCCCGACCCCAGCCGACACCCCCGACAACGAGCCGCACACCCCGCCTTCGACTCCCACCGAACCCCCGGCCCAGGTGCCGCCTTCCGCGCCGCCTGGGGCTGCTGCTGGGTCCTCGGCCAAGGTGTCGCCTTCCGCGCCGCCTGCGGCTGCTGCTGGGTCCTCGGTCCAGCTGTCGCCTTCCGCTCCGCCTGGGGCTGCTGCCGGGTCCTCGGTCCAGCTGTCGCCTTCCGCGCCGCCTGCGACTCCGACCGGGTCCTCGGTCCAGGCCGCGCCTTCCGCTCCGCCTGCGGCTGCTGCCGGGCCCTCGACCCTGGCCGTGCCTCCCGCTCCGTCCGCGCTCGTGGCTCCCACCGGGTCCCCAGCCCAGTCGGGGCCCTCCACCCCGAGCCCGGACCACATCTCGGCTCCGGTTCGGCCCGCGGATTCCACCCCGCCCCCGGCCTCCACCCCGCCGCAGGACTCGCCCCCACCCCCCGGCACCGCCGTACCCCCCACAGGCACGTTCGGCCCGCCCCCCGTCATGGACGCACGCCCCGCAGCCGCCGCCGAGGCGCTCCCCACGACCCACTCCGCCTACACCCCGAGGCCCCTGCCTCCGACCCCCCTCACCTCACCCCCCACCGACACCCCGCAACACCCCCTCCCCCCAACGGACTTCGCCGCCACCCCCCTGCCCCCCACCGGCACATCACCGACCCCCCTCCCCTCAACCAACCTCCCCACCCCACCCCAACCCCTCCCCGCCCCCGGCACCACCCCCACCCCCCGTCCCGCACCCGCCCCCCTCCTCACCCCCGCCCAACTCCTCGACGACCCCGAGCCCAAGCCCGCCCCCGTGCGGGGGTTCGACGCCGTGGCCGAGGCCGTGATGGGGGAGGGCCTCGTCGTCGAGGACACGGCTGTGCTCGGGGAGGGCGTGGAGCGGATCAGTGAGGCCGTGCGGGAGGGGCGGACGGAGGTTGCCGCGGAGTTGGCGCAGGAGGTGATCGCCGAGGCGGCGCAGACCCTCGGCGCCGAGCACCCCGACGTGCTGCGGGTGCGTGAACTCGCCGCCTACATCGCCTACTTGGCCGGTGAGCCGATGCAGGCCGCGGACATCTCCCTCGACCTCGCCGGCATCCAGCACCGCGCCGGCGACGCCGAGTCGGCCTACGGCAACCTGCAGAGCGCGGCCACCGCGTGGAAGGCCGTACGGGATCCGTCCCGGGGCCTGGCCCTCGGCGGCGACCTGATCGCCCTGTGGACGGAGATGGCCGCCGGGGAAGGCCCGGCGGCCGACGAACCGGAGAAGCTGGAGTCGGCCCGCTCCCGCATGCTCCGCCTCGCGGAACGCGCACGGAACGCCAACTCCTAGCTCAGGGAGCCGTGTTACTGCGACAGCCCCCACACCGCGTACGCCACCGCGTCACTGTTGCGGTTCAACGCCGTGTCGTTGATGTTGGCCGTCGTGTCGCACGACGAGTGGTAGCAGCGGTCGAAGGCCAGCCCCGACGTCCCGCCCCACTTGGCCGCCTGCGCCGCCGTCTTGACGTAGTCCGCCCCGCTGAACAGCCCGCCCACCGGCACGCCCGCGTTCTTGAACGGCGCGTGGTCGGAGCGGCCGTCGCCCTCGGTCTCGATCTCGGTCGGGACGCCGAGGCCGGCGTAGTACTCCTTGAAGGTCTTCTCGATGGCCGGGTCGTCGTCGTAGACGAAGTAACCCGGGTTCGGCGAGCCGATCATGTCGAAGTTGAGGTAGCCGCTGATCTTCGAACGGTTCGCCGTCGACAGGCTGTTGACGTAGTACCGGGATCCGACCAGGCCCAGCTCCTCCGCCCCCCACCACGCGAACCGCAGGTGCTTGGTGGGGTGGAAGCCCGCCCGGGACACCGCCAGCGCGGTCTCCAGGACGGCCGCCGAACCAGAGCCGTTGTCGTTGATGCCCGCGCCCGCCGTCACGCTGTCGAGGTGCGAGCCCGACATGATCACCTGGTTGGTGTCGCCGCCCGGCCAGTCGGCGATCAGGTTGTAGCCGGTGCGGCCGGAGGACGTGAACTGCTGGATGGTCGTGGTGAATCCGGCGGCGTCCAGCTTGGCCTTCACGTAGTCGAGCGAGGCTCTGTAGCCGGCCCGGCCGTGCGCGCGGTTGCCGCCGTTGGCGGTGGCGATGGACTGGAGCTGGGTCAGATGCGCTTTCACGTTGGCCACCGGGATGTCCGGGGCCGCGGCCACCGCGGTTGTTCCCGCGGGGGCCGCGCCGGCTATGGATCCGCCGGCCAGGAGGGAGACGGCGACGACGACGGCGGTGGCCGTGACGCGCCCGGGAACCGAGAGCTTCATGTGGGGGGCTCCGAATTCCATGGGAGTCCCTGAAGTCACAGGAACTCCACAGCGAATGGTGCCTGGATCGTGAAGCTGAGGTTGACTCACCGTCAAGAGCGCAATCCGGTCAGGGGAGTTCGTACACCGGCTCACCCGACCCGGACGCGAACACGGACCCGGACGCGAGCACAGGCCCGGACGCGAGCACGGACCTGAACGCGATCAGTGGACGCAGAACTCGTTCCCCTCCGGATCAGCCATCACCACCCACGCCCCCGACGGTTCGCTCACCTCGCGCAGCACGCTCGCCCCGAGTCCCGTCAGCCTCTCCACCTCGGCCGCGCGCCTGCCCTCCCCGGGGTGCAGGTCGAGGTGGAGCCGGTTCTTGACGGTCTTCGGCTCCGGCACGCGCTGGAAGAGCAGCCGCCGCCCCAGACCGGTACCGCTGTCCTTGTCGTACGGGTCGTCCGGATGCCGTACGGCGACCAGGTCCCGGAAGGCCAGCCGGGCGGGGTACTCGACGGTCGCCTCGCGCGGCAGCGCGCCGAGCTCCAGCAGCCGCTGGATCAGGGCGTCGTTGTCCTCGGTCTCGTAGTGCAGGGCGGCGGCCCAGAAGTCGGCCTGGGCGTGCGGGTCACCGGCGTCGACGACGAGTTTCCAGTGCAGGGGTGCGGGTGTGGTCTGCGTCATGGAGTCACTTATAGCGACGAATCAGGCCACGGGCTGTCCTAAACGGTCCGGTCGGGGATCGATCCGCCGTACCTGACAGCCCTTCCGGGTGTCCCATGGAAGGAGAGGGAACCGACCCTCGGCCGAGCAACCCCTACCGACGGAGAGTGTGGTCATGGGCGCACGCGCCTGGGCGCTGCTGCTCGTCCTCTGCGGAACGATCTTCCTGGAGGGCGCCGACATCGCGATGATGGCCGTCGCCATCCCCTCGATCCGCTCCGACCTGGGCCTCGCGACCGACACCGCGGCCTGGGTGATGAGCGCCTACGTGCTCGGCTACGCCGGCTTCACCCTGCTCGGCGGCCGCGCCGCCGACCTGCTCGGACGCCGCCGGATGTTCCTGCTCTGGCTGGCCGTCTTCCTCGTCTTCTCGGGCCTCGGCGGCCTCGCCACCGAGGGCTGGATGCTGGTCGTCGCCCGCTTCGTCACCGGCGTGGCCGCCGCCTTCATGACACCGGCGGCCCTGTCCCTGATCACCACGTCGTACGAGGAGGGCCAGCAGCGCAACAAGGCCCTGCTGGTGTACGCCGGCACCGCGGCCGGCGGTTTCTCCCTCGGCCTGGTGATCGGCGGCCTGCTGACCGCGCTCGGCTGGCGCTGGGTCTTCTTCGCGCCGGTGCTCATGGCCGGCGCCCTGCTGATCGCCGCCTTCCGGCTCATCCCGCGCCGGCCCGCCCCGCCCCCGACCGGACACGGCTTCGACCTGCTCGGCGCCCTGACCGCCGCCGGCGCCATGCTGCTGGCCGCCTACGCCGTCGTACGCCTGGAACACGGTCTGGACGCGTGGTGGTCGACGGCGGCGTCCGCCCTCGCGGCGCTGCTGCTCGGGGTCCTGTTCGTGGTCGTGGAACGCCGGTCCGCGCACCCGCTGGTGCGGCTCGGGATCCTGCGCAGAGGTCCCGTCGTACGGGCGGACCTCGGGGCGCTGCTGTTCGTCGGGGCCTTCTTCGGCTTCCAGTTCGTGGTGACGCTCTATCTCCAGGAACTGCGCGGCTGGTCCTCGGTGCGGACCGCGATCGCCCTGGTGGTCATGGGCTGCGACGCGGTGCTGGCCCCCACCCTCACCCCGCGGCTCGTCGCCCGTTTCGGCAACGTCCGGGTGATCGTCGGCGGCTTCCTGCTGGCGGTGCTCGCCTACGGCCTCTTCCTGCCCGTCGGCATGGACTGGCCGTACCTCGCGATGTTCCCGACGCTGTTCCTCGCGGGCACCGCCTTTGCGCTGGCGTACGGACCGCTGACGATCGCGGCGACGGACGGGGTCGCCGAGTCCGAGCAGGGCCTGGCGAGCGGCCTCCTGCACACGGCGACCCAGTTCGGCTCGGCGATCGGGATCGCCGCGGTGACGGCGGTCTACGGCCTCGCGGCGGGCGAGTCCAGCGGCTCCGGACCCGAGGCCAGGCTCTCCGCCTTCCGTACGGCACTGACCGTGCCCGTCGTCATGGTCGTCCTGGGCCTGCTGATCTCCCTCCTGAGTGTCCGCGCGGTGCGCAGGGCGTCCCAGGTGAGCAGCGACAGCGCCAGCCAGACCAGTGCGAACCCGGCCCACCGCTCGGGCGGCATCTCCTCGTGGAAGTAGAGGACGCCGAGCAGGAACTGGAAGACCGGGGCCAGGTACTGAAGCAGCCCCAGCGTGGACAGCGGCACGCGGATCGCGGCGGCGCCGAAGCAGACCAGGGGGAGCGCGGTGACGATGCCGGTCGAGGCGAGCAGCGCCGCGTGCCCCGGGCCCTCGGCGGTGAAGCTGAGGCCGCCCCGGGAGCTCAGCCACAGCAGGTAACCGAGGGCGGGCAGGAACTGGATCGCGGTCTCGGCGGCCAGTGACTCCACGCCGCCGAGGTTGACCTTCTTCTTGACCAGGCCGTAGGTGGCGAAGGAGAAGGCGAGCGTGAGGGAGATCCACGGCGGCCGCCCGTACCCGATGGTCAGGACCAGCACCGCGGCGGCGCCGACCCCGACCGCCACCCACTGCACGCGCCGCAGCCGCTCCTTCAGCAGCAGCACGCCCATGGCGATGGTGACGAGGGGGTTGATGAAGTACCCGAGCGAGGCCTCGACGACATGGCCGGAGTTCACGGCCCAGATGTAGACGCCCCAGTTCACGGTGATGACGGCGGCGGCCACGGTGATCAGCACCAGCCTGCGGGGCTGCCGCAGCAGCTCCCCGGCCCAGGCCCAGCGCCGTACGAAGACCAGCGCGACGGCGACGAAGACGAGGGACCACACCATCCGGTGGGCGAGGATCTCGGCGGCTCCGGCGGGCTTGAGCAGCGGCCAGAACAGCGGCACGAGGCCCCACATCCCGTACGCGGCGAAGCCGTTCAGCAGACCTATGTGCCGCTCGCCTCTCGACTTCACGGACCCTCCTCCTCGCACGTCGCCGCCTGCTCGACGGTAACGCCGAGCACCCCCGCCTGTCATGCCCGTATCGCTATACGGTCATGACAGGCGGGGGTGGGGCGCCCAGGGGCTGCCGGGGGAGTGAGGTCAGCCCTTGAGCGCGACCGCGATGGACTCGGCGATCGGGGTGGTGGGACGGCCGGCCAGGCGGGACAGGTCACCGGAGGAGACGACCAGCTCGCCCTTCTCGATGGAGGCGTCGACACCGGCGAGGGTCGCGGCGAGCGGCCCGGGCAGCCCGGCGCCGGTCAGGATCCCGGTGTAGGCCTCGACGGAGACGGCGTTGTAGGCGATCTCCTTGCCGGTCTGCTTGCTCAGCTCGGCCGCGTACTCGGCGAAGCTCCAGGCCTCGTCGCCGCCGAGCTCGTACGTCGAGTTCTCGTGCCCCTCGCCGGTCAGCACGGCGACCGCGGCGGCCGCGTAGTCGGCGCGCGAGGCGGAGGAGACGCGGCCGTCACCGGCGGCCTGGACGACGGCGTTGTACTCAAGGACGGGGGCGAGGTTCTCGGTGTAGTTCTCGTTGTACCAGCCGTTGCGCAGCAGCGAGTAGGGCAGGCCGGAGGCGAGCAGCGCCTCCTCGGTGGCCCGGTGGTCGTCGGCGAGCGCGGCGGTCAGGGACCCGGGGGCGCTGGTGTACGCCAGCAGCGCCACGCCCGCGGCCTTGGCGGCGTCGATGACGACCTGGTGCTGGGCGGGGCGGCCCTTCTCGAACTCGTTGCCGGAGATCAGCAGCACCTTGTCGCCGGCCGCGAAGACGCTGTCGAAGGTCTCGGGGCTGTTGTAGTCGGCGACGGCTATCCTCACGCCCTTCTCCGCGAAGTCGGCGGCCTTCTCCGGGGTGCGGACGACGGCGGTGATCTGCTCGGCCGGGACCTTCTCGAGCAGCTGCTGAACGACGTGGCGGCCGAGGTGTCCGGTGGCTCCGGTGACGACGATGCTCATGATGTGCGATCTCCTAGTGGGGTGCGTTGGCACTAACCCTAGGGGAGGCGCTAACTCTGCGAAAGTACCCACTTTGAAGTAAGGTACTGGCATGTCGGTAAGTACGGAGAAGATCCTCTCGGCGGCGGCGGCCACCCAGGGTGAGGCGATGTGCCCCCACCGCCTGGTCCTGGAACACGTGACGAGCCGCTGGGGCGTCCTGGTCCTGATGCAACTCCTGGACCGCCCGTACCGCTTCAGCGAACTCCGCAGGGCGATCGGCCGGGTCAGCGAGAAGATGCTGACGCAGACGCTCCAGACCCTGGAACGGGACGGCCTCGTCCACCGAGACGCCCAGCCGGTCATCCCCCCGAGGGTCGACTACTCCCTCACCCCCCTGGGCCGCGAGGCAGCGGAACAGGTACGGGCTCTGGCGGAGTGGACCTCCCGCCGGATGGAGGCGGTACTGGAGGCACGGGAGAGATACGACACGGAGAAGAAGCAGGCCTGAGCGGCCCTCTAGCACCGGCGGCCCGGACAGGTGAACGACCGGGGCCCGGATGCCGAGTCGCATCCGGGCCCCGTGCGTGCGGTGGGTCAGCCCACCACCGTCCAGGTGTCCCCGCCGGCCAGCAGCGCCCCCAGGTCCCCCTTGCCGTTCTGTTCGATCGCCGCGTCCAGTTGGTCCGACATCTGGGTGTCGTAGACCGGGCGGTTCACCGAGCGGAAGACGCCGATCGGGGTGTGGTGGAGGGTGTCCGGGTCGGCCAGGCGGGACAGGGCGAAGGCGGTCGTCGGGGACGCGGAGTGCGCGTCGTGGACCAGGATCTCCGCCTCGTTCGCCGGCGTCACCGGCACCACCTTCAGGTCACCGGTCGCCGCGTCCCGGACCACGCCCTTGGACAGGTCCGCGCCGAAGCGGATCGGCTGCCCGTGCTCCAGGCGGATCACCGCCTCCTCGGCCTGCTGCTTGTCCTTGAGGGCCTCGAAGGCGCCGTCGTTGAAGATGTTGCAGTTCTGGTAGATCTCGATGAGGGCCGTACCCGGGTGGGCGGCCGCCTCCCGCAGCACCGACGTGAGGTGCTTGCGGTCCGAGTCCACCGTCCGCGCCACGAAGGACGCCTCCGCGCCGATCGCCAGCGACACCGGGTTGAAGGGCGCGTCCAGCGACCCCATCGGCGTCGACTTCGTGATCTTGCCGACCTCGGAGGTGGGGGAGTACTGCCCCTTCGTGAGGCCGTAGATCCGGTTGTTGAACAGCAGGATCTTCAGGTTCACGTTCCGCCGCAGGGCGTGGATCAGGTGGTTCCCGCCGATCGAGAGGGCATCACCGTCACCCGTCACCACCCACACGCTCAGGTCCCGGCGCGAGGCCGCGAGCCCCGTCGCGATCGCCGGCGCCCGCCCGTGGATCGAGTGCATGCCGTACGTGTTCATGTAGTACGGGAAACGGGACGAGCAGCCGATGCCCGAGACGAAGACGATGTTCTCCTTGGCCAGCCCGAGCTCCGGCATGAAGCCCTGGACCGCCGCGAGGATCGCGTAGTCACCGCAGCCGGGGCACCAGCGGACTTCCTGGTCGCTCTTGAAGTCCTTCATGCTCTGGCGCGCCTCGGCCTTGGGGACGAGCGAGAGTGCCTCGATCGTGCCCGCGCCTTCCGTGGACGTCTCAGCCATCGATGGCCTCCTTGAGAGCCGTGGCGAGCTGTTCGGCCTTGAACGGCATGCCGTTGACCTGGTTGTAGCTGTGCGCGTCGACCAGGTACTTCGCCCGCACCAGCGTGGCGAGCTGCCCGAGGTTCATCTCGGGGATCACGACCTTGTCGTACGCCTTCAGCACCGCGCCCAGGTTGCGCGGGAAGGGGTTGAGGTGGCGCAGATGGGCCTGCGCGATCGACTCGCCGGCCGTCCGCAGCCGTCGTACCGCCGCCGTGATGGGCCCGTACGTCGACCCCCAGCCCAGCACCAGCGTGCGCGCCTCGTGCGGATCGTCGACTTCCAGATCCGGTACGTCGATCCCGTCGATCTTGGCCTGCCGGGTCCGGACCATGAAGTCGTGGTTGGCCGGGGCGTAGGAGATGTTTCCGGTCCCGTCCTCCTTCTCGATGCCGCCGATGCGGTGTTCGAGGCCGGGTGTGCCGGGCACCGCCCAGGGACGGGCGAGGGTCTGCGGATCGCGCTTGTAGGGCCAGAAGACCTCGGTGCCGTCGTCCAGCGTGTGGTTCGGGCCCTGCGCGAACTGCACGGTGAGGTCCGGGAGTTCGTCCAGCTCGGGGATGCGCCAGGGCTCGGAGCCGTTGGCCAGGTAGCCGTCCGAGAGCAGCATCACCGGCGTGCGGTAGGTCAGCGCGATCCGGGCCGCCTCCAGCGCCGCGTCGAAGCAGTCGGCCGGGGTGCAGGGCGCGACGATCGGCACCGGCGCCTCGCCGTTGCGCCCGAACATCGCCTGGAGCAGGTCCGCCTGCTCGGTCTTGGTCGGCAGACCGGTGGACGGCCCGCCTCTCTGGATGTCGATCACGAGCAGCGGCAGCTCAAGGGAGACCGCGAGACCGATCGTCTCGGATTTCAGCGCCACCCCCGGACCGGAGGTGGTGGTGACGGCCAGCGAACCGCCGAAGGCCGCGCCCAGGGCCGCGCCGATGCCCGCGATCTCGTCCTCGGCCTGGAAGGTCCGTACACCGAAGTTCTTGTGCTTGCTCAGCTCGTGCAGGATGTCCGAGGCCGGGGTGATCGGGTACGAGCCCAGGAACAGCGGCAGGTCCGCCTGGCGGGACGCGGCGACCAGTCCGTAGGACAGCGCGAGGTTCCCGGAGATGTTGCGGTAGGTGCCGACCGGGAAGGCCTTGGTGGCCGGCGCGATCTCGTAGGAGACGGCGAAGTCCTCGGTGGTCTCGCCGAAGTTCCAGCCCGCCCGGTAGGCCGCCAGGTTCGCCTCGGCGATCTCCGGCTTCTTCGCGAACTTGGTCCGCAGGAACTTCTCCGTGCCCTCGGTGGGCCGGTGGTACATCCACGACAAGAGGCCGAGCGCGAACATGTTCTTGCTGCGCTCGGCCTCTTTGCGACTGAGGTCGAAATCCTTGAGGGCCTCGACGGTCAGCGTGGTCAGGGGGACCGGGTGAAGGCTGTACCCGTCGAGTGACCCATCCTCCAGCGGCGAGGCCGCGTACCCCACCTTCTGCATCGCCCGTTTGGTGAACTCGTCCGTGTTGACGATGATCTCCGCGCCCCGGGGCAGGTCGGCGATGTTCGCCTTCAGGGCGGCGGGGTTCATGGCCACGAGCACGTTCGGCGCGTCCCCGGGCGTGAGGATGTCGTGGTCGGCGAAGTGGAGCTGGAAGGAGGAGACCCCCGGCAGGGTTCCGGCAGGGGCCCGGATCTCGGCGGGGAAGTTGGGAAGGGTGGACAGGTCGTTGCCGAAGGACGCCGTCTCCGAGGTGAAACGGTCCCCGGTGAGTTGCATACCGTCACCGGAGTCACCCGCGAAACGAATGATCACCCGGTCGAGACGGCGGACATCCTTCACGCCCGGCTCTTTGCGCTGCTCTCCCACGACGGCTTCGTCGGCCTGCTCCGCTGGGCTGCTGACCTGACTGGTCACTGAACTGGACCTCCCTCGAGGCGGCTGTTCGGGAGCGGCCTTCCCGCAGGCCTTCCCAGGATCAACCCTACGACCGCAGGGTTCGCCTTCCCTCGGCCATTCGCATGATGGACATGGTTCTGAGACGGTTTGCCGCCCTGACTTGTCACCATTTGCACGCCCCCCGGCGCTTTCCTTGAAGACGCTCCCTCGGTTCCCGCGGTTCTCCCGTTTTCTGACACGGTGTCAGATGTTCATGAGTTCAGATAGGTGAGCACGGCCAGCACCCGCCGGTGGTCCCCGTCGCTCGGCGACAGCCCCAGCTTCAGGAAGATGTTGCTGACGTGCTTCTCCACGGCCCCGTCGCTGACCACCAGCTGCCGCGCGATCGCCGAGTTGGTCCGACCCTCGGCCATCAGCCCGAGCACCTCCCGCTCCCGGGGGGTGAGGCCCGCGAGCACGTCCTGCTTACGGCTGCGTCCCAGCAGCTGAGCGACCACCTCCGGGTCCAGAGCGGTACCGCCCCCGGCCACCCGCACCACCGCGTCCACGAACTCACGCACCTCCGCGACCCGGTCCTTGAGCAGGTACCCCACCCCGCGGCTGGACCCGGCCAGCAGCTCGGTGGCGTACCGCTCCTCCACGTACTGCGACAGTACGAGTACCCCGAGTCCGGGATGTGTCTTGCGCAGTTGTACGGCGGCTCGCACACCTTCGTCGGTGTGCGTCGGCGGCATCCGCACATCGGCCACGACGACGTCGGGCAGCTCGCCCTGGGCGTCCAGCTCACCGATGGTCTTGACCAGCGCGTCCCCGTCTCCCACACCGGCCACGACGTCGTGCCCGCGGTCGGTCAGCAACCGGGTCAGGCCCTCCCTCAGCAGCACCGAATCCTCGGCGATGACCACCCGCACCCTGTCCTCCACGACCTCGGCCCCCCAGCCCACTCCATGCCACCCACTGAACAAGTCCAGCATTCCAGCATTCGGATGCGGAGGGGCGGGGGCAACGGGATTAGGGGGCGGCAGATACGAACAAAGGCGCGAGAACAGGGGGTCACGGCTGGAACCCGGCCACATTCCAGCCCGTCCGGCGCTTGAGGACGAGGCCCCTTCAGGGCCGACGGGGGTCTGGGGGCGGAGCCCCCAGGGGCGGCGGTCCGGGGCGGGGTCGAAGGGGCAGCGCCCCTGGTGGGGGTCCCCCCTCTGGGGGAGGGACGGGTAAGGGCGGCGGGGGCGAACCCCCCCACCGCCCCGTCACACGGAACCCGTCACAACCGATCCCCCCGCCAAGGCAACTCCGCCGTCACCCGAGTGGGCCCCCCGACCGGCGAATCCACCACCAGAATCCCGTCGACCGCGTCCAACCGCTCCGCAAGCCCCGCAAGCCCCGACCCGGAGGACACATCGGCCCCACCCACCCCGTTGTCCACGACCTGCAACAACAGCCGGTCCTCGACCCGCCACACATCCACCGCAGCCCACGTCGCCCGGGAATGCTTGCTGATGTTCTGCAACAGCTCCGACACCGTGAAGTACGCGATCCCCTCGATCGCCGGCGCCGGCCGCGACGGCAGATCCACCTCCACCTGCACCGGCACCGTGCAACGCGAGGCCACCGAGGACAGAGCCGCGTCCAGCCCCCGGTCCGTCAGCACCGCCGGATGAATCCCCCGCGCCAGATCCCGCAGCTCCTGCAGCGCCGTCTTCACCTCACCGTGCGCCTCGTCCACCATCCGCGCCGCCGCCGCCGGATCCTCCGTGAGCTTCTCCTTCGCCAGCCCCAGATCCATCGCCAGCGCCACCAGCCGGGCCTGCGCCCCGTCGTGCAGATCCCGCTCGATCCGCCGCAGATCCGCCGCGGCCGTGTCCACCACGACCCCCCGGTCCGACTCCAGCTCCACCACCCGCGCCGACAGCCGGGTCGGCCCCAGCAGCCCGTGCACCATCACCCGGTCCACCGTCGTCAGCGCCCGCACGATCCACGGCGTCGCCAGCGTGAACAACAGCCCCACCAGCGCGGTCACCCCGATCTCGAACGGGTTGTCCAGGTAGATGTGGTGGGTCTCGTCGCCGTAGAGCTGAAGCCCGTCCTGACCGACGTACGCCGGGAAGACCCAGAACCACAGCGGATACGTCAGCAGCGCCCAGCCGTACACCCAGAAGTTCACCGCGACGACGAACGAGAACACCGCCCACGGCAGGTGCAGCACCGAGTACAGCAGCGTCCGCCACGACGTCCCGCTCTTCAGCACCGCCCCGATCCACGCCATGAACCCGGACCCCCGCGCCCTGAGCGGCTCCGGGTCCGCGACCTCCAGGTCCAGCAGCCCCCGCGCCCGCGCCCGCTCCAGCGCCCCGAGCCCACGGCACCCGGCGAGTCCCGCCGCGAAGACCGGGATGCCGAGGAAGGTCACCAGCAGACCCGCGCCCAGCGAGACCATCGTGACGGCGTACGTGAACATCACGATGCTGATCGGCAGGCTCAGCAGCACATAGCCGAGCTCCCGCCAGGTCCGCCCCTCGAACGGCGCCCGCAGCCCCGCCGGCACCCGATGCCGCCGCACTTCCCCGGGGAACCCGAGCCCACTGTCGTACCCGTAGTCCGTGGCCATCGACGTCGTCCTTCTTCCTCGTCCCGCCCTGCGGTGCCCTACCGGCTGTCCCACCGGTTGTCGTACCTCCACCCTGCTGCGCCGCAGCTCAACGGACCATGGAGGCCGTCGGCGTCTTGGAAGGGGGGTTTTCCCCACCCTTCCCCGCTGCTACGGCCTTTCCGAGGCCCGGTCCCGCCACGGCAGCTCCGCCGTGACGACCGTCGGCCCGCCCGGCGGCGAGTCGATGACGAACAGCCCGTCGACCGCGTCGAGCCGCTCCGCGAGCCCGCGCATACCGGTGCCCCCGTCCAGCCGGGCACCGCCGCGGCCGTCGTCCCACACCTGGATGAGCAGCCGGTCCTCCGCCCGCCACACGTCGACCGACGCCGACCGCGCCCCACTGTGCTTGCTGATGTTCTGCAGCAGCTCCGAGACGGTGAAGTAGGCGATCCCCTCGATCGCCTGGACCGGCCGCGAGTCGAGGTCGGCGGTCACCTTCACCGGCACCGTGCAGCGCGAGGCGACCGAGGAGAGGGCGGCGTCGAGCCCGCGGTCGGTCAGCACGGCGGGATGAATCCCCCGCGCCAGATCCCGCAGCTCCTGGAGCGCCAGCTTCACCTCGCCGTGCGCCTCCGCGACCATCGCCTGCGCGTACTCGGGGTCCTCCAGGAGCTTCTCCTTCGCGAGGCCGAGCCCCATGGCCAGGTTGACCAGCCGGGCCTGCGCCCCGTCGTGCAGATCGCGCTCGATCCGCCGTAGATCGGCGGCGGCCGTGTCGACCACGACCCCCCGGTCGGACTCCAGTTCGGCGATACGGCGTTCCAGCTCGTCGGAGGGCGACAGCAGCCCCCGCACCATCGCCCGGTCCACGTTGGCCAGACCCCGCGCGATGAACGGCAGCACCGGCCACAGCACGAACAACGACGTCAACGTGACGGTGAAGGTCAGCACCCCCCACGGCAGCCGGATGAAGTCGTACAGCACCGTCCGCCAGCCCACGGGGTCCTTCACCCCCATCCACAGCTGGGCGAAGAACCCGTTGGCACCGTTCTTGGCACGCCACGGCAGCCGGCTCGGCTCGTCCACCCGCACACCCAGCAGCGCCCGGGCCCGCGCCCGCTCCAGCTTGCCCAGCTGCCGCGCGCCCAGCAGACCGGCCGCGAGCAGCGGGAAACCGATCACCGTCACGGTCAGCCAGAAACCGGTGAACAGCACCGTCACGACGTAGACGAATCCGAAGACCGACACCGGAAGGTTCGCCAGGAGGTGCGCGATCTCCTTCCAGGTGTGCGCGTCATAGGCGAGACGGGCCGGTGGCAGCCGGCTGCCCTCGCCGCTTCCTGCGGCGGTCACGGCACGGCTCGGGGAGGAGTGGCGTTCGGTCATATGGGCTAGCGTGCCGCGCGCGCGGGCCCTGCGCCATGAGGCGGACCGCCGCGCCGTGCTGGGGAAAACCCCACCCCCGTTCCTTTACGGGGTGACGGGCTGCTTACCGTGCCTTTACGAGGGCCTAGACTCCCGTGCGTACAGATCGTCGAACAGCGGTGTTCAGCAGCTCACAGGGCAGCTCACAGGGAGCGAGGGGCGGACGTGCCGGAACCGACCGTCGTCGGTGCAAGCGCCGTCGATCCGACTGTCGTCGCGGCGGACTACTTCCAGTCGTACTCGGTCGTCGGACTGCTCGCCGTCGTCGGCGTGCTGTTCGTCGCGGTCGCCTTCGGCGCCGGACGCCTGCTGCGACCCGTGGTCCCCACCCCCGAGAAACTCCTGACGTACGAGTGCGGAGTCGACCCCGTCGGCGAGGGCTGGGCCCACACCCAGGTCCGCTACTACGTCTACGCCTTCCTCTACGTCATCTTCGCCGTCGACTCGATCTTCCTGTTCCCCTGGGCGACGGTCTTCGCGGCGCCCGGCTACGGCGCCACGACCCTCGTCGAGATGTTCATCTTCCTGGGCTTCCTCGCCGTAGGGCTGTTGTACGCGTACAAGAAGGGTGTCCTGGCATGGACGTGACCCCCGGCGCCGACCTCGCTGCCACGGAACCCGTTCTGCTCCCGGAGCCGAAGCGGCTGGGCGCGCTCGCCCGTCTCGCCCCCGAGCCGATGAAGGTGGTCCTCAACTGGGGCCGCCGGTACTCCCTCTGGGTCTTCAACTTCGGCCTCGCCTGCTGCGCGATCGAGTTCATCGCCGCGTCGATGGCCCGCCACGACTTCATCCGCCTCGGCGTCATCCCCTTCGCGCCGGGCCCCCGCCAGGCCGACCTGATGGTCGTCTCCGGCACGGTCACGGACAAGATGGCACCGGCCGTGAAGCGTCTGTACGAACAGATGCCCGAGCCCAAGTACGTCATCTCCTTCGGCGCGTGCAGCAACTGCGGCGGCCCCTACTGGGACTCCTACTCGGTCACGAAGGGCGTCGACCAGATCATCCCGGTGGACGTCTACGTCCCGGGCTGCCCGCCGCGCCCCGAAGCCCTGCTCCAGGGCATCCTGAAGCTCCAGGAGAAGATCGCCAGGGAGTCGCTGGGGGAGCGGTACGGGGTGACGTCCGCGACGGCCGGGACGTCCGGGACGGCCGGGGGCCGCGCGTCGGTGGCGGCGCTGCAGAGCGGGTTGGTGCAGGGACCGGACCCGGCGACCGGACCTGTTTCCGGCACTGAGCCTGCAACTGGTTCTGGTTCTGGTTCCGGTTCTGGGTCTGGTTCTGTTGAGGGGGGTGCGCGGTGACGGCCGTCGGCTGGCTGCCCGCCCCCGCTGCGGAACTGTTCGGCCCGGAGGCCACCGCGGAGGAGTCCTACGAGGTCCTCACGGTGGACGTCCCGCCTGCGTCCTGGCTCACCGCACTGGCTGTCGCCCGCGACGAGCTGGGCTGCACCTACTTCGACTGGCTGAGCGCGGTCGACGAACCCGGCACCGGCTTCCGCGTGGCGGCCCACGTGGCAGCCCTCTCCCCGGTACGACGCCTGCTGCTGCGCACAACCGTCCCCCACGAGACCCCGGTCCTCCCCACCGCCGTCGACATCTACGCGGGCGCCGCCTGGCACGAACGCGAGACCCACGAGATGTTCGGCGTCACCTTCGAGGGCCACCCCTCCCTCGACCACCTCCTGCTCCCGGAGACCTTCGAGGGCCACCCCCTGCGCAAGGACTTCGTCCTGGCCGCCCGGGTCGCCAAGGCCTGGCCCGGCGCGAAGGAACCGGGCGAGTCCGAACACGGCGGCCCCAAGCGCCGCCAGATGCTCCCCCCAGGAGTCCCCGACCCCAACGACTGGGGCCCCCAAAAGGGCCAACTCCCCCCCACCCCAACCCGCCCCACCCGCACACCCCGCCCTTCCTCCGACCGGCCTGTGCGTCGGGGGCGGTCGGCGTCGGAGGGGTCTGCGAGTCAGGCGGAGACGCCGGGGGCCGGTGGCGGTGCCGGTGCCGGTGCAGGTGGAGGTGCCGGGGCGGGGGCTGCGGGTGCGGTTCCGCGTCGGGCTCGGTCGGCGGCGGAGGGGTCGGCCAGTCAGGTGGAGACGTCGAGGACCGGTGCCGGGGCCGGGGCGGGGGCTGCAGGTGCGGCTCCGCGTCGGGCTCGGTCGGCGGCGGAAGGTTCGGCGAGTCAGGCGGAGGGGGTCGGGACGCCGGGTACGGCAGCCGAGGGGTCGGCGAGTCAGGCCGAGGCGGCGCCCGGTGCGGGCGGGGCTGCGGGCGCTGGGAGGCGTCGCGCGAGGTCGGCGGCCGAGGGTTCCGTGAGTCAGACCGAGGCCGGGGCTGGGGCGACGGAGGCGGGGGCCGATGCTCCGGGTGCCTCGCCCGTAGACGCGCCCCGACGCACCCGTACCGCTGCGCAAGGCTCGGCCGGCCAGACGGCACCGGGAGCCGACCGCACGGGCGACGGTCCCGCAGCCCAGGCCGACGGGACGCCCGAGTCCACTGCTCCGGTAACCGGCTCACCAGAGTCCACTGCTCCGGCAACCGGCTCGCCCGAGTCCGCTGCCCGGGCAACTGGCTCGCCCGAGTCCTCGTCCACGACCCCGGCGACGGGCTCGCCCGGGGCAGACGCCCCCACTTCACCGCGCCCGGCAGGAAGCGGCGCCGCTCCGGCCGGGCCGCGTCGGGCTCGCAGTGCCTCAGGCGGTTCCGCGAGCCAGCGCGCCACGACGCCCTCCGAACCGTCGCCCGACGACACGAGCTCCACCCCCGCACGCCCCAAACCCACCACCCCCCGCAGCCCGGACGCCCCGTGGCACCACGCCCGCCCCGCCTTCGACGACCCGGCACCGGAACGCCCCCGCGCCCCCCAGGACGCGGAATCCTCCCAGAGCCCGGAACCGCCCAAGGCCCCCGAAAAGCCCTCGGCGTCCGACGAGCCCACCCCTGAGGCCACCGCACCGACCCGCGAACCGGCCGCATCAGAACCCCAGGACACCGCCCCGACCCCCGAGGATCCGACCGCCGACGGTCCAACCCCTGACGACCCAGCCGCTGACAGCGACGACTCGAACCGGAACGACCCGCCGAGCCCAGACACCTCAACCCTCCACCCTCGCACCCCCGACAACCCGCCAGGAGGCCCGCAGTGAACGACGCTCTCGACGTCGCCGTGCGACTCCTGATCGTCTTCGTCGTCTTCCTCACCTTCCCCTTGATCATCGGCCAGACCGAGCACAAGGTGATGGCCCACATGCAGGGCCGCCTGGGCCCCATGTACGCCGGCGGCTTCCACGGCTGGGCCCAACTCGTCGCGGACGGCGTCAAGTTCGCCCAGAAGGAAGACGTCGTACCGGCGGGCGCGGACCGCCGTATCTTCCAACTCGCCCCCGCCGTCGCCCTCCTGCCCTACCTCCTCGTCCTCCTCGCCATTCCGATCGGCCCCGGAGAGGGCGCCGTGGGCGAGGTCGTCGACGCGGGCGTGTTCTTCGTGCTCGCCGTCATGGGCGTGGGCGTCCTCGGCTCCCTCATGGCCGGCTGGGCCTCCGCCAACAAGTTCTCCCTCCTCGGCGGCCTCCGCACCGCCGCACAGCTCCTCGCCTACGAACTCCCGATGCTGCTCACCGCCGCCTCGGTGGCGATGGCGGCCGGCACGGTCTCCCTCCCCGGCATCCTCGACGCCTTCGAATGGTGGTGGCTCCCCTGGCAGATCGTCGGCGCGATCGTCTTCTTCGTCGCTGGCCTCGCCGAACTCCAGCGCCCTCCCTTCGACATGCCCGTCGCCGACTCGGAGATCATCTTCGGTGCCTACACCGAGTACACCGGCCTCCGCTTCGCCCTGTTCCTCCTCGCCGAGTACGCCGGAATCGTCGTCCTGTGCGGCCTCACCACCGTCCTCTTCCTGGGCGGCTGGCACGGCCCCTGGGGCGCCGACGGTCTCGGCTGGATCTGGACCCTCCTCAAGACAGCCCTGCTCGCCTTCGTCGTCATCTGGCTCCGCGTGACCTACCCCCGCCTGCGCGAGGACCAGCTCCAGAAGCTCTCCTGGACCCTCCTCGTCCCCCTCTCCCTCGCCCAGATCGCCCTCACCGGCATCGTCAAGGTGGTGATCCAGTAGCTATGGCCCCGATTCCCGGCAGCGGCCTCGCCAAGGGCCTGGCCGTCACCCTGCGCACGATGACGAAGAAGACCGTCACCGAGCAGTACCCCGACACCCAGCCCGATCTCCCGCCCCGCACCCGCGGAGTGATCGGCCTGTTCGAGGAGAACTGCACGGTCTGCATGCTGTGCGCCCGCGAGTGCCCCGACTGGTGCATCTACATCGACTCCCACAAGGAGACGGTCCCCGCCGCGACCCCCGGTGGCCGCGAACGCAGCCGCAACGTCCTCGACCGCTTCGCCATCGACTTCTCCCTCTGCATGTACTGCGGTATCTGCATCGAGGTGTGTCCTTTCGACGCCCTGTTCTGGTCCCCGGAGTTCGAGTACGCCGAGACCGACATCCGCGACCTCACCCACGAGCGGGACAAGCTCCGCGAGTGGATGTGGACCGTCCCGGCCCCGCCCGCCCTCGACCCCGGCGCGGAGGAACCGAAGGAGATCGCCGCCGCCCGCAAAACCGCCGAGAAACTGGCGACGACCCAGCCCAAGCCGACAGACCCGCCCGAACCCACCACCGAGTCGGCCAGGAACGGCGAGCCGAACACCCCGTCATCCACAGCGAAGTCCGAGCCGCCTGTCGCACGGAACGCCGGACCAGCCACACCTGGCCCCGAGCCGACGGGCCCCGCCGGACCGAAGCCCGAGCCGGCCGAACCGACCCACCTGCCGACCGAGCCGCCCACCGGGCCGACCGCCCCCGAGGGAGACGCCCCGTGACCCTCGCCGTAGCCACCGCGACGGCGGCGCACCCCACGCTCACCACAGTCGCCGCCGAATCCCACGGTTTCCTCTCCCCGACCGGCGTCGAGGTCGCCTTCCTGCTCGTCGGTCTGGTCACCTTCGGCGCCGCCCTCGTCACCGTCACCACCAAGCAGCTGGTGCACGCCGCCCTGTGGCTGGTGGTGGCCCTCGGCGGCCTCGCCGTCGAATACCTCCTGCTCACCGCCGAGTTCATCGCCTGGGTGCAGGTCCTCATCTATGTCGGCTCCGTCGTAGTCCTCCTTCTGTTCGGTCTGATGCTCACGAGGGCCCCCATCGGCCGGTCCCCGGACGCCGACTCCGGCAATCGCTGGGCCGCCCTCGCGGTGGCCGTCGCCGCGGTCGCGGCCCTGGTCTGGGTGGTCGTGGACGCCTTCCGCACCACCTGGATCGACCTGGACGGCCCCGCCGCCGGCTCCACCGAGGCCACCGGTGCCAGCCTCTTCCAGAACTGGGTCCTCCCCTTCGAGGCCCTCTCCGTCCTGCTCCTCGCGGCCCTGGTCGGCGCGATCGTCCTGTCCCGCAAGGCGAAGGCGGAGTCGAGCTCTCCCCCTGTGAACTCCCGAGCCGCGACCGGTAGTTCCCCATCCGCCCCCAATTCCCGTATTCACCCGATAGGGCGAAATGGGTCACCCACGGGAACCGAGCCGGTCAAGGGAACGGGGACGGCCGAGGCAGCCAGGCCGACGGGAAGCAAGCGGACTGGGGCGGTGCCAGCCGGGACAGAGTCGACCGGAGGAAAGCCAGCCGGCCTCGAGTCGACTGGAGGAAAGCCAGCCGGCACCGAGTCCACTGGCCCCGCGTCCACCACAACCGCGTCCCCCGAAACCGAGCCCGCCGACCAGGAAGGTGCCCGCTGATGCACCTCGCCTATCCCGCCGTGCTCTCCGCCCTCCTCTTCTGCACCGGTCTCTACGGGGTCCTCGCCCGCCGCAACGCCATCCTCGTCCTGATGTCGGTCGAGCTGATGCTCAACGCCGTCAACCTGAACCTGGTCGCCTTCGACGTCTGGCTGAGCAGGGCCGCCGAGGAGACCCTGCACTCCGGCCAGGCCCTGACCCTGTTCACCATCGCCATCGCCGCGGCCGAGATCGGCATCGGCCTCGCGATCGTCCTCGCCGTCCACCGCAACCGCGGCACCGCCGACATCGACAAGCTCCGCGACACCGCCGAGGGCCACGGCCCCGACGACTCCGACGACGACGCCCACACCGCCGAACAGACCGCGGAGACCGGGCGGACCGGGAAGGCTGAGGCCACCGCGTGACCACGACCACCCTCGCCGTCCTCGTCCCCCTCCTCCCCTTCCTGGGCGCCGCGGCCGGCCTGCTCCTGGGCCGCACCGCCCCCGGCTTCGTCCGCCCCCTCGCTGTCGTCCCGACGCTCGCCGCCCTCGCGCTCGCCGCGGTGGTCGCCGTACGTCAGGGCGGCGACCAGACGGTGAACGCGGCCATCGAACTCACCCCGACCGGCTCGGTCCCGATCGAACTCGCCCTGCACATCGACGGCTTCGCCGCCCTCGTCGCCGTCCTGGTCGCCTTCGTCGCCACCTGCGTGCAGATCTACTCGACGGGCTATCTGCGCGACGACCCGCGCTACCCCTCCTACGCCGCTCTCGTCTCCCTGTTCACCTCCGCGATGCTGCTCGTCGTCTACTCCGGCGACCTGATCGTGCTGCTGGTCGGCTGGGAGATCATGGGCATCTGCTCGTACTTCCTGGTCGGCCACTACTGGGAGACCCCGGAGGCCCGCGCCGCCTCCCTCAAGGCCTTCCTGGTGACCAAACTCGGTGACGTCCCCTTCCTGATCGGCCTGTTCGCGCTGGCCACCGACGCGGGGTCCTTCCGGATCACGAAAATCCTCGACGCCGTCGCGCACGGCGGACTCGACCACCCGACCCTGATCGCCCTGCTCCTCCTCGCGGGCGTGGCGGGCAAGTCGGCGCAGTTCCCGCTGCACACCTGGCTCCCCGACGCGATGGCGGGCCCCACGCCCGTCTCCGCGCTCATCCACGCCGCCACGATGGTCGCCGCCGGTGTCTACTTCATCGCCCGTCTCCTCCCGGTCTTCGAGGCCTCCCAGGCCGCGATGGTCGTCCTGGCCGTCATGGCCGCCGTCACGATGCTCGGCTCCGGTCTCGCCGCCCTCGCGCAGGACGACATCAAGCGCGTCCTCGCCTACTCGACGATCGGTCAGCTCGGCTACATGACCGGCGCCCTCTCCGTCGCCGACCGCGGCGCCGCCGTCTTCCACCTCCTGTCCCACGGCGCCTTCAAGGCGCTGCTGTTCCTCGCGGCCGGCGTGATCATCCACGCGGCCGGCACCAACTCACTGGCCGCCATGTCCCGTATGAAGGACCTGCGCGCCCGTATCCCCGACGCCTTCTGGACGATGACCGTGGCGCTCCTCGCGCTCGCCGCGATCCCGCCCTTCAGCGGCTTCTTCTCCAAGGAGTCCGTCCTCGGCGCCGCCGAGCACGTCGCCACCGGCCACACCGAGCACGCCCCCGGCGCCGCCGGCTGGATCACCCTGGTCGCCGGCCTCCTCACGGCCCTGCTCACCGCCGCGTACGCGACCCGCCTGTGGCTGCTGGCCTTCAACGGGCGAGGCGCCGAGGCCCCCGACCACGGCCGGCAGCCGCTGACGATGACCGTCGTGCTGTGGGTGCTCGCGGCCCCCTCCCTCGCCCTCGGCGCGTTCGCCTACCGCGTGCTGCCCGACTGGTTCGACGGACGCGACCTCACTCCGACCCTCACCACCTCCGTCCTCGGCACGGGCGTGGCCCTGATCGGCGGCCTGGTCACCTACGCCGCCTGGCGCCACACCGGCGCGGTCGCGGCCCGGGTCCCCCTGGGCGCGGTCGCCGCCCACCCCGAGGGCGACGCCGGACTGGTCGAGGCCGAGGCCATCGCCACCCACGAGCCCGCCTACGGAGACGTCGCCTACGCGCCCGACCCCGCCGACCCCGGACGGCTGCTGCTCGGCCCCTTGCACCGCCACGCGGCCGTCGGCTTCCACCTGGACGCCCTGTACACGGCCGTCTTCGTCCGCCCGGTCCAGGCCGGAGCCGCCCTGGTGCGGTTCCTGGACCGGGAGGTCGTCGAGACCTACGTACGCGGCGCGGGCGCGCTGCCCCGCTGGCTCGGCGTCGCCGTACGGCGAGCGCAGACCGGCAATCTCCAGACCTATGTGAGCGCGCTGCTCGCCGGCACCGTCGTCCTCGCGGTCGCCGTCGTCCTCGTCGCCACGGGAGCGTGAGCAGGCGTGATCGATATCAACGAGTCCGTGATGCAGTTCCTTCTGGCATTGATCGTGGCCGGACCGCTCCTCGGCGCCGTCACGGCCCTGCTGCCCGCCCCGCCCGGTCTGAAGGGGAAGTCGCCCGAGCAGGCAGTGCTGCGGCACGGCGTGACCGTCACCGGCGTGATCCTCATCGCCGCGATCGTCCTCGCGCTCGGCTTCGACCACGACCATCCGTCGAAGATGCAGGCCACGACCGACATCAGCTGGATCCCCGCACTCGACGTGCGCATCCACCTCGGCATCGACGGCATCTCCCTCCCCCTTCTGGTCCTGACCGCGCTGCTGACCTTCCTCTGCGCGCTCTACTCGTACTTCAAGATGCCGTCGGGCCCCTCCCCGAAGGCCTTCGTCGCGCTGCTGCTCGTCCTCGAGTCTGGCACCCTCGCGACCTTCGCCGTCCTCGATCTGCTGCTGTTCTTCCTGGCGTTCGAGATGGTGCTCATCCCGATGTACTTCCTCATCGCCCGCTGGGGCGGCGAGGACCGTCAGGCCGCCGCCTGGCGCTTCATCCTCTACACGCTGCTCGGCTCGGTCGTCATGCTGCTCGGCCTGCTCCTGATCGGGATCAAGGCGGGCACATTCGACATGGTGGCACTCGCCACTGACAACGGCCGGTCGCTGACCGCATCCGTGCAGGTCATCGCGGTTCTGGCGATCGGGATCGGGCTCGCGGTCAAGACCCCGATGTGGCCGTTGCACAGCTGGCTGCCCGACGCCCACACCGCCGCCCCGACCGTCGGCTCGGTCCTGCTGGCCGGCGTCCTGCTGAAGATGGGTACGTACGGGTTCGTCCGGATTCTGCTGCCGATCGCGCCCGACGGCTTCCGCAACTTCGCGCCCTACCTCGCCGCCTTCGCCGTCGTCGGGATCATCTACGGATCCCTGGCCTGCCTCGCCCTCGCCAAGCGGGGCGCGAAGGGCGACCTCAAGCGCCTCATCGCCTACTCCTCCGTCGGGCACATGGGCTTCGTCCTCCTCGGCATCGCCACCATGACCCCGACCGGCGTGAACGGCGCCCTGTTCGCCAACATCGCCCACGGACTCATCACCGGCCTGCTGTTCTTCCTGGTCGGCGCGCTGAAGGACCGTACGGGCACCACCGACCTGGACACCCTCGCCGAGGAGACCGGTGCCGCCCTGTACGGCAAGGCCCCCCGCCTCGGCGGCCTGCTGGCCTTCGGCGCCGTCGCCTCGCTCGGGCTGCCGGGTCTCGCCGGATTCTGGGGCGAGATGCTGGCCCTGTTCGGCGCCTTCAAACCCGCCGAGGACCTGAGCCGCCCCGCCTTCCTCACCTTCATGGCGATCGGCGCGTTCGGCACCCTCCTGACGGCCGCGTACATGCTCGTCGTCGTCCGCCGCGTCTGCATGGGCGCCGTACCTCAGGACGCCCCGCAACTGGCCGACGTCCACACGTACGAGTTCGCCGCCTGGACGCCGCTCGTCGCCCTCACCGTCGTAGCGGGCCTGTGGCCGAAGGCCCTCCTGGGCCTGACCGACCCGGCCGTGCAGCAGCTCCTCGCAGGAGGCAACCGATGAGCACCCTGGCCGCCGTGGCCCAGCCGTTGGCCTCAACGGCCCATCCACTGGCCTCTACGGCCGAGCCGCCGACCACGATGGCCGCGAACCTCGTCCAGTCGGTCGACTGGCTCGCCATCGCGCCACCCACCATCGCGGCGGTCGTCGGACTCGTCGTCCTGGTCGCCGACCTGTTCGTCGGCGACCAGAAGAAGGTCCTGCTCGGCTGGCTGTCGGTCGCGGGCCTCGCCGCCTCCGCACTCCTGTTGCTGCCCCTCCTGGACGGCGACCGCAGCACCTTCTGCCTGACCGGCGACACACGCGTGTGCAGCTATACGGCGGACCGCTTCACGCTCGTCATCCAGTTCCTCGTGCTGGGCGGCGCCCTCCTGGCGGCCCTCCTGTCCGTCACCACCCTGAAGGACGCCGACAAAAAGCTCCCCGAAGGCGAGTACTGGTTCCTGCTGCTCTCCTCCGCGGCCGGCGCCGCCCTCCTGCCCGCCTCCCGCGACCTGGCGACCCTGATCGTCGCCCTGGAGGTCGCCTCCCTGCCCGCCTTCGCGCTCGTCGGCATCCGGCACGGAGACAGGAAGTCCTCCGAAGCGGCCCTGAAGTTCTTCCTGTCCTCGGTCACCGCGACCGCGGTCAGCCTCATGGGCATCAGCTTCGTGTACGCCTCCACGGGCACCCTGTACCTCACCCAGGTCGCCGACCGCATCCAGCACGTCGACGGGCAGCTCCACACCCTCGCCCAGACCGGTGTTGTCCTCACCCTCGTCGGCTTCGCTTTCAAAACGGCCGCGGTGCCCTTCCATTTCTGGGTGCCCGACACCTATGTGGGCGCGCCCCTCCCGATCGCCGCCTACTTGTCGGTCGTCGGCAAGGCGGTCGGCTTCTCCGGGCTGATCCTCATCACCGTCGTCGCCCTGCCCTCCTACGCCGACGTCTGGGGCCCGGCGCTCGCCGCGCTGGCCGCCCTCACCATGACCGTCGGCAACCTCGGAGCCCTCCGACAGCAGGCCACACGCGCGTACAGCGCCGTACGACTGCTCGCCTGGTCCTCGGTCGGCCAGGCCGGCTACCTCCTCGTCCCGATCGCCGCGGCCGCGTACTCCGACGACGCCGAACGGTCAGTGGGGTCCACCGTCGCCTACGCCCTCATGTACGCCGCCGTGAACCTCGGTGCGTTCGCGGTAGCCGCACTGGTGGGCCGTACGCGGACCGCGAACCGCATCACCGACTACCGCGGCCTCTACGCGACCAACCCGATCGCAGCTCTCCTCCTGGCGTTCTTCCTGCTCTGCCTGGCCGGCCTGCCACCGGGCATCATCGGCCTGTTCGCCAAGGTCACCGTCTTCTCTGCGGCCGTCGACGCGGGACTGGGCTGGCTCGCCGTGGTCATGGCCGTCAACGTCGTGATCGCGCTGTTCTACTACCTGCAGTGGACGACCCTGCTGTTCCGGGCCCCCGAGGGCGAGCCCACGGCCCACCGCGTGCCCGCCTCCTTGACCGCAGCGCTCGCCCTGACCGGCGTCCTCGGTCTCGCCCTCTCCGGCGCACCTCAGTTGGTGCTGCGCTTCACCGACACGGGCCTCTTCTGAATCCGGCCCTCCTGCAGTCCACTCTTCTGAATCCGCCCTTCTGAAGCCGGCCGTCGTCCCTCCCGTGCCCGAGCCCGAACCGGCGACCTGAGCCGTCACCCGGACGGCCCACCTGGGCCTCCGCGCCCACCAGGGAACTCGTGGCCCTCGTCTGGCGTTGAGCAGAACGGGAGGGTCCACTGGACGTGACATCACGGACCGGTGGCTCGGAAGACATCGGAGACCAGCAAGCAAAGGGTTCCCCTGCTGCACCACTTGGAGGGCGTACCGTGCACCGCCGGCACAACGGGCTCAGGACCGCAGTCCTCCTCGGGGGACTGTCCGCACTCATCATCCTCATCGGCAGCTTCTTCGGCCGCATGGGGCTGGTCGTGGCCGTCCTGATCGCGCTGGGCACCAACGCGTACGCGTACTGGAACAGCGACAAGCTGGCTCTACGCGCGATGCGCGCCCGCCCGGTGAGCGAGTTCGAGGCGCCGGCCCTGTACCGCATGGTCCGCGAGCTTTCCACCCAGGCCCGCCAGCCCATGCCGCGCCTGTACATCTCACCGACCGAGGCACCCAACGCCTTCGCGACCGGCCGCAACCCGCGCAACGCCGCCGTGTGCTGCACCGACGGCATCCTGCGCATGCTGGACGAGCGCGAACTGCGCGGTGTCATCGGCCATGAGCTCAGCCATGTCTACAACCGAGACATCCTGATCTCGTCGGTCGCCGGCGCCCTCGCCTCCGTGATCATGTTCCTGGTCAACTTCGCCTGGCTGATCCCGATCGGCCGCTCCGACGACGATGACGGCCCGGGCCTCCTCGGCATGCTGCTGATCATGCTCCTCGGACCGCTGGCGGCCAGCCTGATCCAGATGGCCATCAGCCGCTCCAGGGAGTACGAGGCGGACGCGTCGGGCGCCCAGCTCACCGGCGACCCCCTCGCGCTCGCCAGCGCCCTGCGCAAGCTCGAAATGGGCACCAAGCAGCTGCCGTTGCCCCCGGAGCCGCGCATCGAGACCGCGAGCCACATGATGATCGCGAACCCGTTCCGCCCTGGCCAGGGACTGTCCAAGATGTTCTCGACGCACCCGCCGATGGCGGAGCGCATCGCCCGGCTCGAGAAGATGGCAGGTCGCCCCCAGTGAAAACCATCCTGAACGTCATTTGGCTCGTCCTGAGCGGCTTCTGGCTGTTCCTCGCATACCTGGCCGCGGGCGTGCTGCTCTGCATCACGATCATCGGCATCCCGTTCGGGATAGCCGCCTTCCGCATCGGCGTCTACGCCCTGTGGCCCTTCGGGTACACCACGATCGAGCGCCGGGACGCGGGCGCCCCCTCCTGCGTGGGCAACGTCCTGTGGCTGGTCCTCGCCGGATGGTGGCTGGCCCTGGGTCACATCGCCACCGGCCTCGTCCTCTGCCTGACGATCATCGGCATCCCGTTCGGCATCGCCAACTTCAAACTGATCCCCGTGTCCCTGTTCCCACTGGGCCGCGAGATCGTCCCTTCGGACGAGCCGTTCGCGACCCGCTGACGGGCGGGCCGGGGGAGTGGGGGCACCGAAGTACGTCCTGCTGTCGTACGACCGTGAGGCCGAGTTCGAGGGCGAGGAGGGCTACGAGGAGATCTGGGCCCTGTGCGAGGACGTCGCCGGCCTCTTCGCCGACCCGCCGCCTCCGGCCCGGGAGACGTACGAACTCCTGGGCTGCGCTCCCGAGGGCGCCCTTCGCAGGGCCCTCGCACACGCGCGCGCCACGGGCTCAGCACCCCTCGGCGAGCTGACCCTGGGGATCCTGGACAAGACCGGCGCGGCGGTCGGCGAGTGGTACCTGGAAGACGTCCGGGTGCTCGGCGACCGCTCCTCCGACCGCGACCTGACCCTCCGGGATGTCACGATCGAGGGCACCGAGCCCGAGAACACCCCGTACGACGACCCCACGTGCCCGCCCATGTCCCCGGGCTACCGGCTGGCGGGCCCGGAAGGCGCACCGTACGGAACGTGCCGCGCCCTGGCCCGGACGCACGAGCCGCCGGATGACCCCATGGAACCCCCGGCACGTCTGCTCGGCTGCACCCCGCGCGGCGCCCTGAAGGCCGCGTTGGACTCCGGGGAGGAGGACCTCGGCCATGCCAAGCTCCTGCGCGTCGACTCCTCCGGGCGCGCTGTGCAAGCCGCCGCCGAGGGCGAGTTGCGTGCCTGGATCCCCTCCGCTCGCGGACCCGGCACGGTCGACCTCACCCTGGACCTGTGGTCGGAACGGCCACCGCTCGCGGCACCGGAAGTGTGGGAGCAGTGGGACGAGGGCCGACCCGCCACCCCCAACCGCTGGGCGCGATGCGGTACCGAAGGCCGCCGTTTCTGGCTGAGGACGGCTCTCGACAACCATGAGCACGGCCGCCCGGACCGGCCGCCGGGCACCACCTACCACCTCGACGGCCGTCACATCACCGACCTGCCCGGCTTCTTCTGCGCCCTGGGCGAGACGGTCAACGGCCCCGGTGGTTACTTCGGCTGGGGCCTGGACGCCCTGAACGACTGTCTGCGAGGCCACTGGGGTGCGGCCCCGCCCTTCACCCTGGTCTGGCACGACTCCGAAGTCGCCCGCCGCTGTCTGGGCGTCACCCCGCACGCCGTCCGCCGACCGCCCGCGTTCGAGGAGCTCCTCGCCTTCCTCTCCGAGAGCGATCGGGTCGACGTCCGCCTCGCCTGAGCTGAGCCGCGGCCGAGCTGAGGCCGGCTGTGGTTGAGCCGAAGCCGAAGCCGAAGCCGAAGCCGAAGTCGGGGCCGGAGACGAAGCTGAAGACGAGGCCGAAGCCGCCCGAAGTTATCCACAGGCTGATGGTTGTCCACAGGCCTGCCCGACTGTCAGTGCCGCCCTGCATCATGAATGCATGACCGAGAGCGAGCAGTTGCTGGCACGGGTGGCGGACAAGGCCCGCAGCACCCGGCCATGGGGCTGGACTTCCCTCCCCGAACCGGTGGACGCGGCCACCCTCACCCGCGCCGAGGCCGCACTGGGCTTCCGCCTGCCCCCACTGCTCGCAGACCTCTACCTGCACGTAGGAGACGGCGGATTCGGCCCGGAGTACGGCCTGTTGCCCCTGCTCGACAGCCCTCCGGCCGGCGAGCCCGCAGCCGTCGTGCAGTACCTCGCCAACCGCAAGAGCGGCCGCAAGGACCCCGACTGGCCCTGGCCCGAAGGCGTCCTGCCGATATCCCACTGGGGCTGTGCGATGTACGCGTGCGTCGACTGCCACAGCCCGGTAGCCACCGTGCTGCTGTTCGAGCCCAATGGCGGTGACTGCGACCATTCCTGGTTCGTGGACAGCGTCACCCTCGCCGACTGGCTGCGAGCGTGGGTCGACGGCACGGGCTGGTACGAGGAGATGAACGAGGAGCTGGAGATGGCCCCGTGGGGGGAGTTCCGAATACGTGCGGCCCAGTCGGTCCAGGCGTTCTGACGCAGCGGACCCCGCAAGGGGTGGCGTGTACGTGTCTCGGGCGGCCTCAGCCGTAGGTCGCGCGGACCACCGCAGCTGACCTGCCCGGCGCACTGACCCGCACCGCCCTCACCGCACATCGCTCCCCTTACCGTGCCCCCCGCTCGCGTACGCCCTTCCGTACGCCGTACGCCACCGCCCCGACCCCCAGCACACCCGCCCCCACGACCACCGAAACCGCCGGCAGCGCGAACGCCAGCACCCCGCAACCGAGCAGACCCACCACCGGCACCACCCGCGCCGCCGGTCCCGAACGAAACGTCCAGGCCGACGCGTTGGCCACCGCGTAGTACGCCAGCACACCGAAGGAGGAGAACCCGATCGCGTCCCGCACGTCCACCGTCGCGGCGAGGACCGCGACCACCGCGCCCACGGCAGCCTCGGCCCGGTGAGGTACCTGGAAACGGGGGTGGACGGCGGACAGCACGCGGGGCAGATGCCCGTCCCGGGCCATGGCCAGCGTCGTCCGTGAGACGCCCAGGATCAGGGCGAGCAGCGAGCCGAGCGCGGCCACGGCGGCGCCGACCCGCACCACCGGCACGAGTCCCGGCACTCCGGCCGCCCGCACCGCCTCGGCCAGCGGCGCGTCCGCACGCCCCAGAGCATCGGCACCCAGCACGGAAAGGACAGCCACCGCCACCGCCGCGTACACGACCAGCGTGATGCCCAGGGCCAGGGGGATCGCGCGGGGGATGGTGCGCGCGGGATCCCGTACCTCCTCGCCGAGGGTCGCGATGCGGGCGTACCCCGCGAACGCGAAGAACAGCAGACCGGCCGCCTGCAGCACCCCGCCCGGGCCGCCGGAAGGCCCCACGTCCAGCCGCCCGGCGTCGGACGCGCCCGACCCCAGACACACGACCACGACGGAAGCGAGGACAGCGAGGACCACGGCCACGATCGCCCGGGTCAGCCAGGCGGACTTCTGGATGCCGCCGTAGTTCACCGCGGTCAGCGCCACCACGGCCGCGACGGCCACGGCATGGGCCTGCCCCGGCCAGACGTACGCCCCCACCGTCAAAGCCATCGCCGCACAGGAGGCCGTCTTCCCGACCACGAACGACCAGCCCGCGAGATAACCCCAGAACGGACCGAGCCGCTCCCGCCCGTACACGTACGTGCCGCCGGAGGCCGGGTACAGGGCGGCCAGCCGGGCCGAGGACGTGGCGTTGCAGTAGGCGACCACGGCGGCGATGGCGAGTCCGAGCAGCAGCCCGGACCCGGCAGCGTGTGCGGCCGGCCCCAGGGCGGCGAAGATCCCCGCCCCGATCATCGAACCGAGCCCGATGACGACGGCGTCGGCCACTCCCAGCGTGCGCCGCAGCTCGGCACCGGAATGAGTCATGAGCGGCACCCTACTGATCGGGTGCAACCGCGGAGTGCGGCCCTGACGTCCTCTTCGGCAACAGGACGCGAACACCCGCTCGACGAACACCGCATCGCGGGCCGCCCAGGCCAGGATGTGTTGGCAGGCCGCACGAGTACGCCGTACGACCCATGCGCACGAGGAACCGCACAGCCGGCCGGGACGAAGATCACAGCCCCCGGACAGTGCGGGCACAGCGCGGAAGGGCAGGTTCAGGGCATGAGCATCATCGGCTGGATCATCCTCGGGCTGTTGGCCGGAGCCATCGCCAAGTTCCTGCTGCCGGGCCGCGACCCGGGCGGCTTCATCGGGACGACCCTCATCGGCGTCGCGGGCGCGTTCATCGGCGGCTGGATATCGGCCCGTTGGCTGGACCATCCGATCAGCAAGAGCTTCTACGACGGGGCCACCTGGGCAGCCGCGATCGGCGGTTCGCTCGTGCTCCTGATCGCCTACCGTCTCCTGTTCGGCAACTCGCGCGACTGACATCCCCGAACCGCAGCCAGCAGGCGAGAAGGGTGGGCACCGGCCAGGTGCCCACCCTTCCTCGTGAAGCCGTGGATCAGCGGCTCACCGGTAGTTCACGAACTGGATCGCGAAGTCGAAGTCCTTGCCCTTCAGCAGGGCGATGACGGACTGAAGGTCGTCGCGGCTCTTCGAGCTGACCCGCAGCTCGTCGCCCTGTACCTGGGCCTTCACGCCCTTCGGACCCTCGTCACGGATGATCTTCGCGACCTTCTTCGCGTTGTCCTGGGAGATGCCCTCCTCGATCGACGCGAAGATCTTGTACTCCTTGCCGGAGAGCTGCGGCTCGCCCGCGTCGAGCGCCTTCAGCGAGATCCCGCGCTTGATCAGCTTGGACTGGAAGACGTCGAGGACGGCATTGACCCGGTCCTCGGAGTTCGCCTCCATCAGGATCTTGTCGCCGGACCACGAGATCGAGGCACCCACGCCCTTGAAGTCGTAGCGCTGGGAGATCTCCTTGGCGGCCTGGTTGAGGGCGTTGTCGACCTCCTGCCGCTCGACCTTCGAGACGATGTCGAAACTGGAGTCGGCCATGTCCTGTGGCTCCTTGTATCGGGGTGCGTTCGGCGTATGTACGGATGCGTATCGGCGTACGTGGGGGCGGGCGCCGAGCCCGGCGTGGACCCGGGCCGCATCCGCCCAAGCCTAGTCACCCCACGCCCCGCGGGCGCAGATCAATCGGGTGGCGAAGCACCCCTTGGCATCGGGTATTGTTTACGTCGTTGCCACGGAGCACCGCCGAAAGACGGTTCGAAGGGCAGCAACCCCGGCGGTGTGCCCGAGCGGCCAAAGGGAGCAGACTGTAAATCTGCCGGCTCAGCCTTCCCAGGTTCGAATCCTGGCGCCGCCACGCTGAGAAAAGAGACCCCCTCCGAACTGCGGGAACGCAGGGCGGAGGGGGTCTCTTCAGGTCCTGGGAGATGGGTCGGGGCGGTGGGTCAGGACACGTGTTCGTGTTCTTCGCGCAGGGCCGAGCGCATGTAGTGGAGGCGCTCCATGGTGCGGCGGCGCATCCACAGGATCCAGTAGCAGAAACCGGCCGTGCCGAGTGCGAAGACGAGCGGGAAGAGCACGGAACCGGTGGCCACACCGAGGGCGAGCAGCGCGGCCGCGATCAGGCCCATGAAACCCAGCCAGTACGGCAGCCAGCGACCACCGCGTTCGAGGCGCTCCAGCTGGTCGTCCACCAGCCTTCGCATGGCCGCCCGTTTCTCGGGATCGTCCGGCACTTCGCGATGCCGGATCCCGCGGCCGAGTTCGGCGAGTCCGCGTGAGTCGGTGCCTGTCGCCTTGCGGGCCCTGCGGCGCTGTACGGCCATGAACGCCACCGTGACGACCGTGTAGAGCGCCCCTCGGATCACCCACAGGACGGGGTCCCGGTCCCAGCGGATCAGAGCTGTGACACCCACGCACACAACGAAGAGCAAGACCGCCTGTGCGGTCAGACTGCGGTCGAGCCAGCGCTTTAAGGAGCGCACGGCACGTACCTCCTCGGAATCGACGGATACCGCTGTCGTTTCCGAATACCCCTTCGAGAGCGGCCTATTGGGGGTGAGGAAGGGGGAGGGGGCGGGCGACAGCGCCGGCCGAGGCTACGGCCACTCCGATCGGCCACCACCCACCCCTCAAGACGCACGGTTCCCGCCCGTCCGGGGCACACTGACCGCATGTCCAGTCGTCGCAGGCTCTGTCCCGAATGCCGTCGCGAGATCGCGGTCGTCGCCGGTCGCTTCGCCCGGCACGATCCGCCCGGAGCGCGCGAAAGAGGTCAGCTGGTCTCCTGCCCGGGATCCCGCAGACAGGCGGAACTCGGAGCGGCACAACCGTCGTTGGACGGGTACACGGTCCCGACCGTCCCCGGCCAACTCCCGCTCTTCTGACCTGCCGGGCGACCTACGACCCCTGTCCGGCCGGGCGACCTTCGATCCTGCACGCCGGGCGGCCTACGCTCCCCGCCCGGCTCCTGGCCCCATGCCCATGCCCCCATGCCCCTGGCCCCCTGGCCCCACGCCCCAGCGAGCCCAAGGCCCTACGCCCCCGCCCGCACCTCCATCCGCCCCACCAACCCGTCCGCCCCGAACCAGTACACGTGCTCGACCGTCTCCCCGGCCCACCGTTCGCCCGACGGCTCCCGCACCCCGAGCCGTACGGTCGCCACCGTCACCTCGGCGGATCCGCCCGGTCCGAGCCCCTCCAGTCGTACGAGAGGAGTGCCCGTCGCGAACTGCCGTGCCCAGTACGCCCGTACCGCCTCACGGCCGTGCAGCCGGCCACCGTCCAGCATGTTCGGCCAGTCCACGTCGGGGGCCAGGCAGTGTGGAAGGAACGTGTCCCGCTCGTCCGTCGCGAAGACCTCGTACATCCGCCGCAGCAGCGCCTCCCGCGCGGCCGGCACGCCCTCCGCGGCCACCCTCAGTTGCCCGCCACCGACTTGACCGCCACCGACACCGGCGTGGAACCGCTGATCAGCTCCAGCGTCAGCCCGGCGGTCGCGGGTGTGTCCAGCAACTCCGCGAGTACGGCGGCCACGTCGTCGCGCGGGACCGGACCCCGCCCGGTGTGCGCCTCCAGCCGTACGAGGCCGGTGCCGGCGTCGTCCGTGAGCGCGCCGGGACGCAACACCGTGCAGTCCAGGGCGTCCAGGCCGCTCACATAGGCGTCCGCCTCGCCCTTGGCGCGCAGGTACACGTCGAAGATGCCGTCGCCCTCGTGCCCCGGGTCCGCTCCCATGGACGAGACGATCACATAGCGCCGTACGCCCGCCCGGACCGCCGCGTCCGCGAACAGCACCGCCGCCGCCTTGTCCACCGTGTCCTTGCGGGCCGCGCCGCTGCCCGGGCCCGCGCCCGCCGCGAAGACCGCCGCGTCGGCGCCCCGCAGACAGTCCGCGACCTCCTCGACCGAGGCCGATTCCAGGTCCAGTACGACCGGTTCGGCGCCGGCGTCCCGAAGGTCGTCGCCCTGTTCGGCGCGGCGGATGATCCCCGCGACCTCGTCCCCGCGCGCGGCGAGCAGCCGCTCCAGCCGCAGCGCGATCTGACCATGTCCACCAGCGATGACAATGCGCATGCCTTCGACCGTACGCCCCAACAGCCGCATCCGCCTGTGCCGTCCGGCGGCAACGGCCCGCTCCGGACCACTGCGGCCAACCGGTCATGCACCACCCGGGCCCCCTCAAACAGCCGCCCCCGGCCCACACCCCCTCGCCTCCAGCACCCAGCCGCCGCGCCGCCCCCGCACCCCAGACACCTGCTCCGCCCCTACGACACCTCCCCCCGCCCCTGCCGAGGCAACCCCAACTCCGAGCTCGCGGAGTTGCAGTACTCGCGTACCGCGCTGGTCCGTGCCACCACGCGCCCCCCGTGCACCACGATCCGGCTGTACGCCAGGGAGAGTGCGCCGGCCAGGCGGTCGCCGCGCACCGCGAGCAGCTCGGCCGGGAAGCCCGCCTCCACGCGTACCTCGGGGAGCCCGAGGACGGCTCGCGCGGAGCCGCTCACCGTGTCGTAGGCGTCCTCGGGCCGCAGGCCGTACCGGGAGGCGAGCAGATACGCGGCCTCCAGGGGATCACCGCGCCCCACCGGATTCGAGACGTCCCGCAGCGCACCGCTCCCGGCCGCCACCCGGACCCCGGCCGCGCGCAGCAGCCGTACCGGAGCCGTGTCCCGTCCGTCGACGCCCCCGCAGCCGCCCTGCGGCAGGCACACCACCGCCACCCCGGCCGCCGCGAGCTGGTCGGCGGTCCGGGAGACCACCTCGGCGGGCAGCCGGTCGAGGCCCGCGCAGGGGCCGAGGGTCACGCCGGGGCGCAGTCCGCCGGCCATCGCGGCGAGGCGGGCGAGGCGGGCCGGGTCGGCGGCGTCGGTGTGCAGGTCCACGGGGCAGCCGTACTCCGAGGCCACCTCCAGGACCGCCTCCGCGTAACCCGTCGGATCGGGGTCGAGGTCCGGGCAGCCGCCCACCACCGAGGCGCCCATCTTCAGCGCGTCCCGCAGTATCGCGAGCCCCTCGGCCCCGGCGGCCCCGGTCAGCACCCGCGGCATCGCCACCGCCGTCAGCTCGGTGAGCCCGCGCAGCGAACGCCGTGCCTGGAGTACGGCGGCCAGCGCGCCGAGACCCTGGACGTCCCCCACGCGCACGTGTGCCCTGAGCGCGGTCGCGCCGTGCCCGAGCTGGAGGAGGGCGGCCTCGGTGGCCCGGCGCTGGACGTCGTGGGGGTCGTAGGAGAGCGGTCCCTCGACGTCGGCCGACAGCGCGGTGTCGGCGTGGGCGTGCGGCTCGGCCGGGGCCGGCAGCAAGAGGTAGCCGGCGAGGTCCACGCGTGCTCCACGCGCGCGTGGACCGCCCACGGCCAGGCTTCCGGCCGTACCGACCGCCTCGATGCGCCCGCCGCCAAGCCGTACGTCCACGGTCCGGCCGTCGGTGAGCCGCGCCCCGCACAACAGGAGGCCGGCCCCGTCCGGGCCGCCCGAGGACGAGGCACCCGACCAGGACGACGAGGAGTGGTGCGGCTGCGGCTGGCTGTCGGGCATCGCGCTCCAGGGGCTCGGGCTGCGCTGCCCGGAGCCGCCGAGCCGCCGGAACCGCGCAAGGGACGCAAGATCACGCAGAGTGAGTCGAGCCTAGGGTGGCCGCGCCGCCGTCACAGGGAGGAGCGCAATAGTCGTACCGGTGTGGTCCGCCGTACGGGAGAGGCTCCTGAGGGCTTCGGGAAGGCCGTGGATCAAGGCACCCGGGGCGCCACGAAACGGATTTGGGTGAACGGCTGCGGACCGTGTAATGTCTTCATCGCTCGCCCCAATAGCTCAGTCGGCAGAGCGTCTCCATGGTAAGGAGAAGGTCTACGGTTCGATTCCGTATTGGGGCTCTGGTGTGTGAGGTTCCCGTCGCGAGGCGGGAGCGGATCGCATCGTAGCGGTGTAGCTCAGTCGGTAGAGCAAGCGGCTCATAATCGCTGTGTCACCGGTTCAAGTCCGGTCACCGCTACTGACAGTAGCCGATTGCGGGGTCGGTCCTTCGATCGGCTACTCTTCTATGCGTTAAACCATCCCATCCGTTCGTCAAGGAGCACTCACGTGGCTGCCACCGACGTCCGCCCGAAGATCACGCTGGCCTGCGTGGAGTGCAAGGAGCGGAACTACATCACCAAGAAGAACCGGCGTAACAACCCGGACCGACTGGAGATGAAGAAGCACTGCCCGCGTTGCAACGCGCACACCGCGCACCGCGAAACGCGATAAATCAGGCTCGTACACGAGGCCGTCCCCGAGAGATCGGGGGCGGCCTCGCGTCGTTGAGGGACCCCGTACCGGCCAGTAGAGCAACCAGGAGGTGCCGAGCCCATGGCGCTCGACCAGTCCTTCGTGGGGCGGAGCTACCCGCCCACCGACCCCTATGAGGTGGGCCGGGAGAAGATCCGTGAGTTCGCCGAGGCGGTGGGGGACACCAACCCCGCGTACACGGACCCGGAAGCGGCCAAGGCGCTCGGCCACCCCGATGTGATCGCCCCGCCGACCTTCGTCTTCTCCATCACCTTCAGGGCGGCAGGCCAGGTGGTCCAGGACCCGCAGCTCGGCCTGGACTACAGCCGGGTGGTGCACGGCGACCAGAAGTTCGCCTACGTCCGCCCCGTGCGCGCCGGCGACCGGCTGACGGTCACCTCCACCATCGAGGCCATCAAGTCCCTGGCCGGCAACGACATCCTGGACATCCGCGGTGAGGTCCACGACGAGGCCGGCGAGCACGTCGTGACCGCCTGGACCAAGCTGGTCGCCCGCGCGGCCGAGGGGGCGTGACGAAGAACATGACGGCGAAGATCGCATACGGCGACGTCGAGGTCGGCACCGAGCTGCCCGCCCGGACCTTTCCCGTGACCCGCGCCACCCTCGTCCAGTACGCGGGCGCCTCCGGGGACTTCAACCCCATCCACTGGAACGAGAAGTTCGCCAAGGAGGTGGGCCTCCCGGACGTCATCGCGCACGGCATGTTCACCATGGCCGAGGCGATCCGCGTGGTGACCGACTGGACCGGCGACCCGGGTGCGGTCGTCGAGTACGGCGTCCGCTTCACCAAGCCCGTCGTCGTCCCGAACGACGACCAGGGCGCCACGATCGAGGTCAGCGCCAAGGTCGCCGCCAAGCTCGACGACAACACGGTCCGTGTGGACCTCACGGCGACCAGCGCCGGGCAGAAGGTCCTGGGGATGTCGCGAGCGGTCGTACGACTGGCCTGATGACCGTCTATAAGGGCCGATGTAAGGGGTGTCCTCCATGGTGGGGCGCCCCTTACATCCTCCGGCGATCCGCCCCTTGCGAAGTTAGTGATTGAGTACTAACTTACTTGCATGGCCAGGATGAGTGCAGAGGAGCGGCGCGAGAGCGTCATCCGCGCGGCGACGACCGAGTTCGCGCGCGGCGGCTACTACGGGACGTCGACCGAGGCCATCGCCAAGCGGGTCGGGGTGTCGCAGCCGTATCTCTTCCGGCTCTTCCCGGGCAAGAAGGCGATCTTCCTCGCGGCTGCGGAGGCCTGCGTGGAGGACACCATCCGTATCTTCCGGGAGGCCTCCGAAGGGCTGGAGGGCGAAGAGGCCCTGCACGCCATGGCGGACGCGTACACCAAGGTCATCGCGGTGCGGCCCGAGCTGCTGACGATGCAGATGCAGATGTACGCCGCGGTGGGCGCCGCCGAGCAGGAGGGCGACCACGAGTTCGGCGAGGCGGTGCGGGCCGGCTGGATGCGGCTGTGGGACACCGTCCACCTGCCGCTCGGCGCCGACGTCGGCGAGACGACGACCTTCCTGGCGTACGGAATGCTCATCAACTGCCTGGTGGCGATGGGCTTCCCGCCCCAGCACCGGGTCTGGGAGGGCCTCTACCCGTCGGCCCGGGTCAAGGGCCGACTGGAGCACTGAGCACCGGCAAGGCGTCATCGGCGCCTTTTCATGATCGAGAAACTTAGTAATCAATAACTAATCAAACGCTGGGGGAGCGATGCCACAGCAAGCGCAAGCCACACCGCCCGTACGCCGCGGGGGAGCCCTCTGGGCCCTCGTCATCACCAGCGTCGCCGGATTCATGGCGGCCCTCGACAACCTCGTCGTCACCACCGCCCTGCCCTCCATCCGCGAGGACCTCGGCGGAGCGCTGCACGACCTCGAATGGACCGTCAGCGCCTACACGCTCACCTTCGCCGTCCTGCTGATGACCGGCGCGGCGCTCGGCGACCGCTTCGGCCGCCGCCGGCTCTTCCTGACCGGCCTCACGATCTTCACCGGCGCCTCGGCCGCCGCGGCCCTGGCCCCCGGCATCGACTCCCTCATCGCCGCCCGCGCGGTCCAGGGCGTCGGCGCGGCGATCATGATGCCCCTCACGCTCACCCTCCTCACCGCGGCCGTCCCCGCCGCGAGGCGTGGAATGGCGTACGGCATCTGGGGCGCCGTCAACGGACTCGCGGTCGCCTCCGGACCGCTGATCGGCGGAAGCCTCACCGAGCACATCTCCTGGCAGTGGATCTTCTGGCTGAACGTCCCGCTCGGCGTCGCCCTGCTGCCGCTCGCCCGCCTCCGCCTCGCCGAGTCCCACGGCACCGGCGCGCGCCTCGACATCCCCGGCACGCTGCTCGCCAGCGGCGGTCTCTTCGGTGTCGTCTACGGCCTGGTCCGCGGCCCGTCCGACGGCTGGACCGACTCGCTGGTCCTGCTCGCCCTGTTCGCGGGCGGCGCGCTGCTCGCGGCCTTCGTCCTCTACAGCACGCGGGCCAAGAACCCCATGCTCCCCATGCGGCTGTTCCGCTCCCGGGCCTTCTCCGGCATCAACGCGGCCAGCCTTCTCATGTTCCTCGGCATGTTCGGCTCGATCTTCCTGCTCAGCCAGTACATGCAGGGCGTCCTCGGCTACTCGCCCACCGAGGCGGGGCTGCGGATGCTGCCGTGGACCGGCATGCCGATGCTCGTCGCGCCGATCGCCGGGATCCTCTCCGACCGTGTCGGTGGGCGTCCGGTCGTCGCCACGGGGCTGTTCTTCCAGGCGGCGGGTCTCGCGTACATGGCGTCCGTGGTCACCGTCGACGCGTCGTACGGCTCGCAGCTTCCGGGCCTGATCCTCAGCGGCATCGGCATGGCACTGTTCTTCGCCCCCGCGTCCAACCTGGTCATGTCGAGCGTGCGGCCGTCGGAGCAGGGCATTGCCTCCGGGGCGAACAATGCGCTGCGGGAGGTTGGTGGGGCGCTGGGGATCGCCGTGATGGCGTCGATCTTCTCGGCGCAGGGTGGTTACGAGAGCGGACAGTCCTTCGTGGACGGCTTGCAGCCGGCGCTGGTCACTGGAGCGGGGGTGGTGGCGGTGGCCGGGGTTGCGGCGCTGCTGATTCCTTCGCGGAAGCGGGTTGAGGGGGACGGGGTGCGGGGGGCTTCTGAGGGGGCTCGGGAGCTGGAGGTCGTGGCGGGTTGATCTTGTGACTCGGCGGTCCCGTCCGGGGGAGGCGGGGCCGTTTCGGGTGCCTACGGGGGTGGCGGGTTTCTGTTGCAGGGCGGCTGCGGGTGCGTCGTGGTCGGTCGCGCAGTTCCTCGCGCCCCCGCTGTGCTGGGCTTGGGCTGGGCGCCTACGGGGGTGCCGGGTCCGGTGATCGGGCGGGTGCGGGTGCGTTGTGGCTGGTCGCGCAGTTCCCCGCGCCCCTAAGGAGTTGCATTGACCTGCGCCACGACCGGGCCGTCAGCCGCCCGCGTCCGCCCCCACGGGCCGTTGGCCGCTGACGGTGTGAAGGGGACGGGGTGGGGGGTGTCCGCCCGCAGCGGCCGGCGTCAAGAACCGAGGACATCTCGAGGGACCGAGCCGCCGGACCGAGGACGGATACCCCCCACCCCGGCACCGACCCACCCACCGGACCGGACGCGCTACGCACGGCCCCACCGGACAGCAAGAGGCCGCCGCAGGCCCCTCAGGGGCGCGGGGAACTGCGCAAAACGCCCGCCCCACCCACCCGCACAAGAACCCCCGCCGTACCCTGTACCGCGTGCAGGAACGACACGACGCCCCCCTCGCCCCCCTCACCACCTTCCGTCTGGGCGGCCCCGCCACCCGCCTCGTCACCGCGACGACCGACGCCGAGGTGATCGACGTCGTCCGCGAGGCCGACCGCACCCGCACCCCCCTCCTCGTCATCGGCGGTGGGTCCAACCTCGTCATCGGGGACAAGGGATTCGAGGGCACCGCACTCGTCGTCGCCACCAAGGGCCTGCACCTCACCGGCACCCACCTCGAACTCGCCGCCGGCGAAGTATGGACCGACGCCGTCGCAGGCGCCGTCGACGCCGGGCTCGCCGGTATCGAGTGCCTCGCCGGCATCCCGGGCTCCGCCGGCGCGACCCCCATCCAGAACGTCGGCGCCTACGGCCAGGAAGTGTCCTCCACCATCACCGAGGTCATCGCCTACGACCGCCACACCGGCGAAACCGTCACCCTCAGCAACGACGACTGCGCCTTCTCCTACCGCCACAGCCGCTTCAAGCAGGACCCCACCCGCTACGTCGTCCTCCGCGCCCACTTCGAGCTGGAAGACGCAGACGGCCTCTCCGCGCCCGTCAAGTACGCCGAGACCGCCCGCACCCTCGGCGTCAAACCCGGCGACCGCGTCCCCCTCGCCCAGGCCCGCGAGACCGTGCTGAAGCTGCGTGCGGGCAAGGGCATGGTCCTGGACCCCGACGACCACGACACCTGGTCGGCCGGCTCCTTCTTCACCAACCCGATCCTCACGGACGCCCAGTTCGCCGAGTTCCACGCGCGCGTGAAGCAGCACCTCGGCGAGGACGCCGAACCCCCCGCCTTCCCCGCGGGCGACGGCCACACCAAGACCTCCGCGGCCTGGCTGATCGACAAGGCCGGCTTCACCAAGGGCTACGGCACCGGCCCCGCCCGCATCTCCACGAAGCACACCCTTGCCCTCACCAACCGGGGCGACGCCACCACCGAGGACCTCCTCGCCCTGGCCCGGGAGGTCGTGGCAGGCGTACGGGACACCTTCGGGATCACCCTGGTCAACGAGCCCGTGACGGTGGGCGTCAGCCTGTAAGGGAAGGGAAGGGAAGGGAAGGGAAGGGAAGGGCGAGGCGGAAACCCGGTTGTCGGTACCGCCCCCGACGACCACCCTGGACGCATGACGCCCAGGACCCCCGCATGCGGCTGAACCTCACCGAGTTCAGACCCCGCACCGGCCCCCGTGAACACCGGGTCGTCCAGCCCCGCCACACCCTGCGCCACACCTCGCTGACCGCCCCGGAACCCATCGGACTGCTCCTCGGCGACCACGACGGACTGAACCGGCTCGCGGGCCTGTTCTCCTTCGCCGCCTACTCACGCCACACCGTCGTCCACGTCCCGCTGCGGGACGGAATCCCGCCGGACGAGGGCTGGGGCGAGCGCGTCGACCTGGTCCTCGCGCACCACTCGTACGGGCTGCGCCCCAGCAAGTGGCCCGAGCTGCGGCGCGCGCTCAAGGCCGGCGCTCCCGTGACCGTACGCACGGACGAGGCACGTACCCAGAGAGACGCGAACGCTCTCCTACGACGACGAACGCGCGCCGACCACCGGGACGAACTGCGGCACGCCACGCACGCGCGTACCTTCTTCCTCTTCGGCAGCCGGGACACCTTCGCCGAGACGGCCGTGGGCTTCGCGTACGCGGCGGGCTGGGGACCGCGCCAGAAGCGTGTCGCCGAAGGCCACTCGGCCCTGATGACCGGAATCTGGCTGAAGGACGGCCTGGGTGGCGGGCACCCCTACGAGGTCCTCGTCTCCTTCAAGCCCTATCCGCCCTACGCCCACTTCAAGCGGCCGGGTGACTGAGCCAGTCGTCCACCCCCGACAGCAGCTTGGCCTTCACGTCCTCCGGTGCCGCCGAAGCCCGTACCGACTGCCGGGCCAGCTCCGCGAGTTCCGTGTCCGTGAAGCCGTGATACTGCCGGGCGATCTCGTACTGCGCGGCCAGCCGGGACCCGAAGAGGAGCGGGTCGTCCGCGCCCAGCGCCATCGGCACCCCGGCCTCGAACAGCTTGCGCAGCGGCACGTCCTCCGGCTTCTCGTAGACCCCGAGGGCCACGTTCGACGCCGGGCACACCTCGCACGTCACCTGACGGTCCGCCAGCCGCTTCAGCAGCCGCGGGTCGTCGGCCGCGCGGACCCCGTGCCCGATCCGGTTCGCGTCCAGGTCGTCGAGACAGTCCCGTACCGACGACGGTCCGGCCAGCTCGCCGCCGTGCGGCGCGGACAGCAGCCCGCCCTCGCGCGCGATGTGGAACGCCCGGTCGAAGTCCCGCGCCATTCCCCGGCGTTCGTCGTTCGAGAGTCCGAAGCCGACCACGCCCTTGTCCGCGTACCGCACCGCGAGCCGGGCCAGCGTGCGCGCGTCCAGCGGGTGCTTCATCCGGTTCGCGGCCACCAGCACCCGCATCCCGAGCCCGGTCTCCCGCGAGGTCGTCTCCACCGCGTCCAGGATGATCTCCAGCGCCGGGATCAGCCCGCCGAGCCGGGGCGCGTACGACGTCGGGTCGACCTGGATCTCCAGCCACCCGGACCCGTCGCGCACGTCCTCCTCCGCGGCCTCCCGCACCAGCCGCCGGATGTCCTCGGGCTCCCTGAGACACGAGCGGGCGGCGTCGTACAACCGCTGGAACCGGAACCAGCCCCGCTCGTCCGTGGCCCGCAGCCTCGGCGGCTCCCCGCTGGTCAGCGCGTCGACCAGCGCCTCGGGCAGTCGTACCCCGTACTTGTCGGCCAGTTCCAGAACCGTCCCCGGGCGCATCGAGCCGGTGAAGTGCAGGTGCAGATGGGCTTTCGGCAGCTCAGAGACATCACGTACACGCTCCATCCCAGGATCCTGCCGTACGCCACTGCCGTCCCGGTACCACTTTCCCCTTTAGTGGTCTTGCTCGCACAAAAAAGCACCCCCTCACGTGAGGGGGTGCTTCCGGTACGGCGACCTCAGTCCCGCGCCTCCGCCAGCAGCTTCTGGATCCGGCTGACGCCCTCGACGAGATCCTCGTCACCCAGCGCGTACGACAGCCGCAGGTAGCCCGGCGTACCGAAGGCCTCGCCCGGGACGACCGCGACCTCGGACTCCTCCAGGATCAGCGCGGCCAGCTCGACGGTGTCCTGCGGGCGCTTGCCGCGGATCTCCTTGCCGAGCAGCTCCTTGACCGACGGGTAGGCGTAGAAGGCGCCCTCTGGCTCCGGGCAGAGCACGCCGTCGATCTCGTTGAGCATCCGGACGATCGTCTTGCGACGGCGGTCGAAGGCCGTGCGCATCTCCGCCACCGCGTCGAGGTTCCCGGAGACCGCGGCGAGGGCCGCGACCTGGGCGACGTTCGACACGTTGGACGTGGCGTGCGACTGGAGGTTGGTCGCGGCCTTGACGACGTCCTTCGGGCCGATGATCCAGCCCACCCGCCAGCCCGTCATGGCGTACGTCTTCGCGACACCGTTGACCACGATGGTCTTGTCGGCGAGCTCGGGCACGACCACCGGCAGGGAGTGGAACTCGGCGTCGCCGTAGACCAGGTGCTCGTAGATCTCGTCGGTCAGGACCCACAGGCCCTTCTCGAGCGCCCAGCGGCCGATCTCCTCGATCTGTTCGCGGCTGTAGACCGCGCCGGTCGGGTTGGAGGGGGAGACGAACAGGACGACCTTGGTGTTCTCGGTGCGGGCCGCCTCCAGCTGCTCGACGGAGACCCGGTAGCCGGTCGTCTCGTCGGCGACCACCTCCACCGGGACACCGCCGGCCAGCCGGATCGACTCCGGGTAGGTCGTCCAGTACGGCGCCGGGACGATGACCTCGTCGCCCGGGTCGAGGATCGCGGCGAATGCCTCGTAGATCGCCTGCTTGCCGCCGTTGGTCACCAGGATCTGGGACGCGTCGACCTCGTAGCCGGAGTCGCGCAGCGTCTTCGCGGCGATCGCGGACTTCAGCTCGGGGAGGCCGCCGGCCGGCGTGTAGCGGTGGTACTTCGGGTTCGAGCAGGCCTCGACGGCGGCCTGGACGATGTAGTCCGGGGTCGGGAAGTCCGGCTCACCGGCGCCGAAGCCGATCACCGGACGCCCGGCGGCCTTGAGGGCCTTGGCCTTGGCGTCCACGGCGAGGGTGGCGGACTCGGAGATCGCGCCGACTCGGGCGGAGACCCGGCGCTCGGTGGGAGGGGTTGCAGCGCTCATGGGGCCCATCGTTCCAGACCGGAAACTCCCCCGGCACACGGGTTTCACAGACTGAACAACGGTTGAACAACCGTCCGGATTCGCACCGCACGCTGGGCGATCTTCCTTCCCCAAGGCCCCTACGGGCGCTTTCTGTTCGACGGGGGGCCGCGGACCACGTACACTCTCACCTCGTTGGCCTTCAGCAGCCGCCCCGTCAGGTGCACACCGAGCACCCGGTCGGATGCGGTACGTTGGGGGGCACACAAAGGGTCGTAGCTCAATTGGTAGAGCACCGGTCTCCAAAACCGGCGGTTGGGGGTTCAAGTCCCTCCGGCCCTGCTACACACCTCCCCGCCAGGATGTGTGCGCATGTACGTACAGCAATGCACCGCCGTGCGGCTCCGACCGGGCGCGGCACGGCCACGACCCGGGAACAGGTGAGGACGAATGGCGGACGCCGTGGGCTCCATCGATACGCCTGGCGCCCAGGATGAAGTGCCGGAGACCCAGAAGAAGACCCGCAAGGGCGGCAAGCGTGCCAAGAAGGGCCCGCTGAAGCGTCTGGCGACCTTCTACCGGCAGATCGTCGCAGAACTCCGCAAGGTCGTCTGGCCGACGCGGAACCAGCTGACGACGTACACGACCGTGGTGATCGTCTTCGTTCTCGTCATGATCGGTCTGGTGACCGTGATTGACTATGGACTCAACCACGCCGCCAAGTACGTATTCGGCTGAGCACAGAGCGAAGGGCGCCGAGGTTACCGGCGCCCCTTTTCGCATGTTCCACCCCTTGTATCCAGGAAGAAGCAGCCACCGTGTCTGACCAGAACCTGAACGACGCCATCGAGCCCGACGAGTCTGTCGACGACGAGCTCGACATCGTCGAGGGCGCGGACGAGGACCTGGACGAGGTCGAGGCTGCCGACGCCGAGGCGGGCGAGCCCGCGGAGGAAGCCGCTCTCCACACCGAGGACGAGTTCGGGGACGAGTCCGGCGGCGACGTCGAGGCCGTCGAGGACGAGGACGCCGAAGAGGTCGAGGAAGAGCCCGCCGAGCCGGTCGACCCCGTCGCCGCCCTGCGCGAGGAGCTGCGGACCCTGCCCGGCGAGTGGTACGTCATCCACACCTACGCCGGTTACGAGAACCGCGTGAAGACCAACCTCGAGCAGCGTGCCGTCTCGCTGAACGTCGAGGACTACATCTTCCAGGCCGAGGTGCCGCAGGAAGAGGTCGTCCAGATCAAGAACGGCGACCGCAAGACGATCCGTCAGAACAAGCTCCCCGGCTATGTGCTGGTGCGCATGGACCTGACGAACGAGTCCTGGGGCGTCGTCCGCAACACCCCCGGCGTGACCGGCTTCGTGGGTAACGCCTACGACCCGTACCCGCTGACCCTGGACGAGATCGTCAAGATGCTCGCCCCGGAGGCCGAGGAGAAGGCCGCCCGCGAGGCCGCCGAGGCCGAGGGCAAGCCGGCTCCGGCCCGCAAGGTCGAGGTCCAGGTCCTGGACTTCGAGGTCGGCGACTCGGTCACCGTCACCGACGGCCCCTTCGCCACCCTGCAGGCCACGATCAACGAGATCAACGCCGACTCCAAGAAGGTCAAGGGCCTGGTGGAGATCTTCGGCCGCGAGACCCCGGTCGAGCTGTCCTTCGACCAGATCCAGAAGAACTAGTTCTTCGCAGAAGGCTTCCGACCAGGTCAGGCGGGCTGCTCCTTAGCTCTCCTGACCTGCTCGGTTTTTGGCCGCGCATCTATACCCGCTATCGTTGTGCGGTATGCCTGCGTTCGGGTGGTCCCCGTTCACAGGCAGGACCCGAATCGAAAGGACCCGGAGAGCTATGCCTCCCAAGAAGAAGAAGGTCACGGGGCTCATCAAGCTCCAGATCCAGGCCGGTGCCGCCAACCCGGCTCCGCCGGTCGGCCCCGCGCTGGGTCAGCACGGCGTCAACATCATGGAGTTCTGCAAGGCGTACAACGCCGCGACCGAGTCGCAGCGTGGCTGGGTGATCCCGGTGGAGATCACGGTCTACGAGGACCGCTCCTTCACCTTCATCACCAAGACGCCGCCGGCCGCGAAGATGATCCTCAAGGCCGCGGGCATCGAGAAGGGCTCCGGCGAGCCGCACAAGACCAAGGTCGCCAAGATCACCGAGGCGCAGGTCCGCGAGATCGCCACCACCAAGCTCCCCGACCTCAACGCCAACGACCTGGACGCCGCGGCGAAGATCATCGCCGGCACCGCGCGTTCCATGGGCGTCACGGTCGAGGGCTGAGCCCCAACCCCCCGTACATCAAGCAGAAGTGGCAGGGCCGGCTCGGCCCGTACCACGACTCCTAAGAACACACAGGAGCAGTTGTGAGCAAGCGCAGCAAGGCCCTTCGCGCTGCGGACGAGAAGATCGACCGGGAGAAGCTGTACGCCCCGCTCGAGGCCGTCCGTCTCGCCAAGGAGACCTCCACGACCAAGTTCGACGGCACCGTCGAGGTCGCCTTCCGTCTGGGTGTCGACCCGCGCAAGGCCGACCAGATGGTCCGTGGCACCGTGAACCTCCCGCACGGCACCGGTAAGACCGCCCGGGTCCTGGTCTTCGCGACCGGTGACCGTGCCGAGGCCGCTCGTGCCGCGGGCGCCGACATCGTCGGCGCCGACGAGCTGATCGACGAGGTGTCGAAGGGCCGTCTGGACTTCGACGCCGTCGTCGCCACCCCGGACCTCATGGGCAAGGTCGGCCGCCTCGGCCGCGTGCTCGGTCCCCGTGGTCTCATGCCGAACCCCAAGACCGGCACCGTGACCCCGGACGTGACGAAGGCTGTCACGGACATCAAGGGCGGCAAGATCGAGTTCCGCGTCGACAAGCACTCGAACCTGCACTTCATCATCGGCAAGACGTCGTTCGACGACACCAAGCTGGTGGAGAACTACGGCGCGGCCCTGGAGGAGATCCTCCGGCTGAAGCCGTCCGCCGCCAAGGGCCGGTACATCAAGAAGGCCGCCATCAGCACCACGATGGGCCCCGGCATCCCGGTCGACTCCAACCGCACCCGCAACCTCCTCGTCGAGGAGGACCCGGCCGCGGTCTGAGACACCGGCAGGTTCACGGGCCCCGCACCTTTCGAGGTGCGGGGCCCGTTCCCATGTGCGGGGCCAGTGCTCTGAGTTAGCGTGCGAGCAGGGCACTTGTACCGGGGGGACGAATGAAGAGGACGACGGCGACGGTCCGGCTCGCGGCGGTCGCCGCGCTGACGGGACTGGCCGCCTGCACCTCCTCCGGCTCACCCGACAGGCCGGAAGCCACGCACACCGCCTCGGCCCCCGCCGCCCTCCCGGCCCTGCGCACCGCCGAGCGCTCCACCCAGCAGGCCGGGACGGCCCGGGTGCGGTCCACCACGGTGATGGGCAGCCAGCTGTCCCTCACCGCCGACGGCCTCCTCGCCTGGCGCGACGGCCTCTCCGGCACCCTCACGCTGCACTACACCGGCGGCACCGCGGCCGAGACGATGCGCGGCCTCGGCGTCACGTCCATGGAGGCCCGCTACCTCTCCGACGCCTACTACGCGCGCCTGGGCGACGCCTTCGCCGCGAAGACGGGCGGCAGGCACTGGCTCAAGTACGCCTACGAGGACCTGAGGAGCCTCGGCGGCGGCGCCGACCTCGCCGACCAGATGCGCTCCACCACCCCCGACCAGTCGGTGCGGCTGCTGCTGGACTCCGAGGACGTGCGCGAGGTCGGCGCGGAGACCGTGGACGGCCGGGCCACCCGGCACTACTCCGGCACCGTGGCGGTCGGCGACGTCACGGACGCCGGGCTCCAGCGGCGCCTGAGGGACGCGGGCGTCACCGGCGAGAGCGTCGACATCTGGATCGACGAGAAGAACCTCCTGGTCAAGAAGGTCGAGAAGACCAGCACCGCCAACGGCAAGGTCACCCAGACCGCCCACTACAGCGACTACGGCGTCGAGGTCGCCGTACACCGGCCGCCGGCCGCGGACACCCAGGACTTCACGTCCCTCCTGTCACAGTCAGGCACCAACCCCTCCTGAGTCACGGGGAATTCAGCGACCCCTGTCACCCCTCTCGGATAAGCTCGCGGTCTTGCTGTGAATCGACCATGTGTTCCTTGGGGGGAATCAATGGCTACTTCTGTACGACGTTCCGCGCGCTGTCGGACCATCGGCGTCGGCCTCGCCGCCGTGGCCCTGGCCTCGGGTGCGGTGAGCTGTGGCAAGGGGGGCGAGGACTCGCCGGAGATGACTCCCGCGGCCGCCGTCGCCAAGGCGGCGAAGAACACGGAGGAGATCACCTCCTTCCGCTACCGCATGAAGGGCGAGATGCCCGAGCAGGGCAAGGTCGTGGCCGAGGCCTCCATGCGGACCAAGCCCGACCTCGCGATGAGCATGAAGATGACCGCGGACGGAGAGGGCTCCGCGGAGATCCGGCTCGTCGACAAGGCCATGTACATCGGGGGCAACCCCGAGCTGGCCAAGGAGATGGACGGCAAGAAGTGGATGAAGTTCGACCTGTCCGCGCTCGGCAAGGACGGTGGCCTCGGCGCCACCGCGCCCGGCGCCGGCCAGGCCGACCAGAACCCGGCCTCCATGTCCTCCTTCCTCAACGGTGCCAAGGACGTGAAGAAGGTCGGCACCGAGACGATCGACGGGGTCAAGACCACCCACTACGCGGGTGACGTCACGCTGGCCGAGCTGAAGGCCTCCTTCAAGGACGCCGACAAGTCGGTCCGTGAGCAGCGCGAGAAGAGCACCGAGCAGCTCGAGAAGCTGGGCCTGGACAAGTTCACGATGGACATGTGGGTCGACGGCGAGGAGCACGCCAAGCAGTTCCGTATGCAGGGCGACGCCACCAAGGGCAAGTTCGACATGACCTTCACCTTCCTCGACTACAACAAGCCCGTCACCGTCGAGGCGCCGCCCGCCGGCGAGACCGCCGACCTGGCCGAGATGATGAAGGAGCTCCAGAGCAGCTGAGCGTCGTAGGACCGGATTTGCTTGACAGGGATCCGGTCACGTACGCTCCTACAGAAGCCAAAGACCGCTGGTCGTTGCCGTGTCCTCGCAAGGGGGTGCGGTGGCCGAAGGATCCGCTGAGAATCGCGGACGACCCGCGCAGGTGACTGTGGAAGTTGCTCCTGGATTCCGCTGCCGCAAGGTGGCGTGTTCCGGTCGAGCTACGCCCCGTGCGCCTGCGCCGGGGCGTTTCGTCTTGTTCAGCCCCTTCTGAGCGGTCCTCATCACCCGGAAGGAGGCCGACGCTCTATGGCAAGGCCCGACAAGGCTGCCGCGGTAGCCGAGCTGACGGAGCAGTTCCGCAGCTCGAACGCCGCCGTGCTGACCGAGTACCGGGGTCTCACCGTGGCGCAGCTCAAGAACCTGCGCCGTTCGCTCGGTGAGAACGCCCAGTACGCCGTGGTGAAGAACACGCTGACCAAGATTGCGGCCAACGAGGCCGGGATCACGACGCTCGACGACCTGTTCAACGGTCCGACGGCGGTCGCCTTCGTCACCGGTGACCCGGTGGAGTCGGCGAAGGGTCTTCGTGACTTCGCCAAGGACAACCCGAACCTCGTCATCAAGGGCGGTGTCCTTGACGGCAAGGCGCTGTCCGCCGACGAGATCAAGAAGCTTGCGGACCTCGAGTCCCGCGAGGTTCTGCTCGCCAAGCTGGCGGGTGCCTTCAAGGGCAAGCAGACTCAGGCTGCTCAGGTCTTCCAGGCGCTCCCGTCGAAGCTCGTCCGCACCGTGGACGCGCTTCGCGCCAAGCAGGACGAGCAGGGCGGTGCCGAGTAACTCGGCTCGCGCATTGATCCACGCCGCCTGAGGCGCGGGTCGTAGCGGGCCGTAAGTACGCCCGCCGTTTCGATACATCCGGCACCTGCCGAAATTAGTGGAAGGATCGCCCCTCATGGCGAAGCTCAGCCAGGAAGACCTGCTCGCGCAGTTCGAGGAGATGACCCTCATCGAGCTCTCCGAGTTCGTGAAGGCCTTCGAGGAGAAGTTCGACGTCACCGCCGCCGCGGCCGTCGCCGTGGCCGCCCCGGCCGCCGGCGGTGCCGCCGGTGGTGCCGAGGCCGCTGAGGAGCAGGACGAGTTCGACGTCATCCTCACCGGTGCCGGCGACAAGAAGATCCAGGTCATCAAGGTCGTGCGTGAGCTGACCTCCCTGGGTCTGAAGGAGGCCAAGGACCTCGTGGACGGCGCCCCGAAGCCCGTTCTCGAGAAGGTCGCCAAGGAGGCCGCCGAGAAGGCCGCCGAGTCCCTCAAGGGCGCCGGCGCCTCGGTCGAGGTCAAGTAACACCTCACAGGTCCCCGCGGACCTGTAACGCGTAAGCACCGAAGAGCGATCATCCATCCGGGTGGTCGCTCTTCGGCGTTCCTGGAGGCGCGGTCACGGTTGCCTTGCCCCTCCGTGAGCGGGGGGTATGGTGATCTTCGTCGTGTCTCCCGAAACCCCGGGTTCGGGCAGGGAGGCCTTGACGAACCGCACGCAGCGCGCAATTCTCAGGACGCGTCGCCAGAACGGTCCGAATCCGAGGCATGGATCGGCGACGAAGAGGGCAGTATCAACGTGCGTTGAGGGCACCATGCCGAGGACGTTGAGGGCAGCGAGAGTTTTTGAAGACCGGGCAGAAAAGCAGGGCTGGACATCAGTGCGCCAACTGGCTACACTGACCCTTTGCGCTGCCTGTTAGCTGTCCCCTGCCCGTCACCAGGGGTCTGCCCTCGCCTCAGCATCGACGACCGGACCACCTCCGACCTGGCCTTTTGGTCAAATCGGAGAGACCTGTCTCTGTGTCCTGGGTGAGGGCCCGGGGAGCGCGTAGTGAGTCCGAGCCCTCGGAAGGACCCCCTCTTGGCCGCCTCGCGCACTGCCTCGACCGCGAATACGAACAACGGCGCCAGCACCGCCCCGCTGCGCATCTCTTTTGCAAAGATCAAGGAGCCCCTCGAGGTTCCCAACCTGCTCGCGCTGCAGACCGAGAGCTTTGACTGGCTGCTCGGGAACACCGCCTGGCAGAGTCGGGTCGAGGCGGCTCTGGAGTCCGGTCAGGACGTCCCCACCAAGTCCGGTCTGGAGGAGATCTTCGAGGAGATCTCCCCGATCGAGGACTTCTCCGGGTCGATGTCGCTGACGTTCCGCGACCACCGTTTCGAACCGCCGAAGAACAGCATCGACGAGTGCAAGGAGCGCGACTTCACGTACGCCGCCCCGCTCTTCGTGACGGCCGAGTTCACCAACAACGAGACCGGAGAGATCAAGTCCCAGACGGTCTTCATGGGCGACTTCCCGCTCATGACCAACAAGGGCACCTTCGTCATCAACGGCACCGAGCGTGTCGTGGTGTCGCAGCTGGTCCGTTCGCCCGGTGTCTACTTCGACTCCTCCATCGACAAGACGTCCGACAAGGACATCTTCTCCGCCAAGATCATCCCGTCCCGGGGTGCCTGGCTGGAGATGGAGATCGACAAGCGTGACATGGTCGGTGTCCGCATCGACCGCAAGCGCAAGCAGTCCGTCACCGTCCTCCTGAAGGCTCTCGGCTGGACCACCGAGCAGATCCTCGAGGAGTTCGGCGAGTACGAGTCGATGCGCGCCACCCTGGAGAAGGACCACACCCAGGGCCAGGACGACGCACTGCTCGACATTTACCGCAAGCTGCGTCCGGGCGAGCCCCCCACGCGTGAGGCCGCGCAGACGCTGCTCGAGAACCTCTACTTCAACCCCAAGCGCTACGACCTGGCCAAGGTCGGCCGCTACAAGGTCAACAAGAAGCTGGGTGCGGACGCTCCGCTGGACGCGGGCATCCTGACCGTCGAGGACATCATCTCGACGATCAAGTACCTGGTGAAGCTGCACGCGGGCGAGACCGAGACCACCGGTGACAGCGGCACCTCGATCGTCGTCGAGACCGACGACATCGACCACTTCGGCAACCGTCGTCTGCGCAGCGTCGGCGAGCTCATCCAGAACCAGGTCCGTACGGGTCTGGCTCGTATGGAGCGCGTCGTCCGCGAGCGCATGACCACCCAGGACGTCGAGGCGATCACGCCGCAGACCCTGATCAACATCCGGCCGGTCGTCGCCTCCATCAAGGAGTTCTTCGGCACCAGCCAGCTGTCGCAGTTCATGGACCAGAACAACCCGCTGTCGGGTCTCACCCACAAGCGCCGTCTGTCGGCTCTTGGCCCGGGTGGTCTCTCCCGTGAGCGGGCCGGCTTCGAGGTCCGTGACGTGCACCCCTCGCACTACGGCCGCATGTGCCCGATCGAGACCCCTGAAGGCCCGAACATCGGTCTGATCGGCTCGCTCGCCTCCTACGGCCGCGTCAACGCGTTCGGTTTCGTGGAGACGCCGTACCGCAAGGTCGTCGACGGTCAGGTCACCGACGAGGTGGACTACCTGACGGCCGACGAGGAGGACCGCTTCGTCATCGCGCAGGCCAACGCCACGCTCAACGACGACATGCGGTTCGAGGAGGCCCGGGTCCTGGTCCGCCGTCGTGGCGGCGAGGTCGACTACGTCCCCGGTGACGACGTCGACTACATGGACGTCTCGCCGCGCCAGATGGTGTCGGTCGCGACCGCCATGATCCCGTTCCTCGAGCACGACGACGCCAACCGTGCCCTCATGGGCGCGAACATGATGCGTCAGGCCGTGCCCCTCATCAAGAGCGAGTCCCCGCTCGTCGGCACCGGCATGGAGTACCGCTCCGCCGTCGACGCCGGCGACGTGGTCAAGGCCGAGAAGGACGGTGTGGTCCAGGAGGTCTCCGCGGACTACATCACCACCGCCAACGACGACGGCACGTACATCACGTACCGCCTGGCCAAGTTCTCCCGGTCCAACCAGGGCACCTCGGTCAACCAGAAGGTCATCGTCAACGAGGGCGACCGGATCATCACGGGCCAGGTGCTCGCCGACGGTCCCGCCACCCAGAACGGCGAGATGGCGCTCGGCAAGAACCTGCTGGTCGCGTTCATGCCGTGGGAGGGTCACAACTACGAGGACGCGATCATCCTGTCGCAGCGCCTCGTGCAGGACGACGTCCTCTCCTCGATCCACATCGAGGAGCACGAGGTCGACGCCCGTGACACCAAGCTCGGCCCGGAGGAGATCACCCGGGACATCCCGAACGTCTCCGAGGAGGTCCTCGCCGACCTCGACGAGCGCGGCATCATCCGCATCGGTGCCGAGGTCATCGCCGGTGACATCCTCGTCGGCAAGGTCACGCCCAAGGGTGAGACCGAGCTGACGCCGGAGGAGCGCCTGCTGCGCGCGATCTTCGGTGAGAAGGCCCGTGAGGTCCGTGACACCTCGCTGAAGGTGCCGCACGGCGAGACCGGCAAGGTCATCGGCGTCCGCGTCTTCGACCGCGAGGAGGGCGACGAGCTTCCCCCCGGTGTGAACCAGCTGGTGCGCGTGTACGTGGCGCAGAAGCGCAAGATCACCGACGGTGACAAGCTCGCCGGCCGTCACGGCAACAAGGGCGTCATCTCCAAGATCCTGCCGATCGAGGACATGCCGTTCCTGGAGGACGGCACCCCGGTCGACATCATCCTCAACCCGCTCGGTGTCCCGTCCCGAATGAACCCGGGACAGGTCCTGGAGATCCACCTCGGCTGGCTCGCCAGCCGCGGCTGGGACGTCTCCGGCCTCGCCGAGGACTGGGCGCAGCGCCTCCAGGTGATCGGCGCCGACTCCGTCGCCCCCGGCACCAACGTCGCGACCCCGGTCTTCGACGGTGCCCGCGAGGACGAGCTGGCCGGTCTGCTCCAGCACACCATCCCGAACCGGGACGGCGAGCGCATGGTGCAGCCGACCGGTAAGGCGAGGCTGTTCGACGGCCGCTCCGGTGAGCCGTTCCCGGACCCGATCTCGATCGGGTACATGTACATCCTCAAGCTGCACCACCTGGTCGACGACAAGCTGCACGCCCGCTCGACCGGTCCGTACTCGATGATCACCCAGCAGCCGCTGGGTGGTAAGGCCCAGTTCGGTGGCCAGCGCTTCGGTGAGATGGAGGTGTGGGCGCTGGAGGCTTACGGCGCCGCGTACGCCCTCCAGGAGCTGCTGACCATCAAGTCCGACGACGTGACCGGCCGCGTGAAGGTCTACGAGGCCATCGTCAAGGGCGAGAACATCCCCGAGCCCGGCATCCCCGAGTCCTTCAAGGTGCTCATCAAGGAGATGCAGTCCCTGTGCCTCAACGTGGAGGTGCTGTCCTCGGACGGCATGTCCATCGAGATGCGCGACACCGACGAGGACGTCTTCCGCGCTGCGGAAGAGCTCGGCATCGACCTGTCCCGGCGCGAGCCGAGCAGCGTCGAAGAGGTCTGACGGGAGTCCGGCCGGAGGACCTGGTGAGGATCCTCCGGCCGGCCCCAGGACCCCCGTATCAGACCCCGTGACTTACAACCCTGAGAGGGATTGACGCATAGTGCTCGACGTCAACTTCTTCGACGAGCTCCGGATCGGCCTGGCCACCGCTGACGACATCCGTCAGTGGAGCCACGGCGAGGTCAAGAAGCCCGAGACCATCAACTACCGCACCCTCAAGCCCGAAAAGGACGGACTCTTCTGCGAGAAGATCTTCGGTCCGACCCGGGACTGGGAGTGCTACTGCGGCAAGTACAAGCGCGTCCGCTTCAAGGGCATCATCTGTGAGCGCTGCGGCGTCGAGGTCACTCGCGCCAAGGTGCGCCGTGAGCGGATGGGCCACATCGAGCTGGCCGCTCCCGTCACCCACATCTGGTACTTCAAGGGCGTTCCGTCGCGGCTGGGCTACCTGCTCGACCTGGCCCCGAAGGACCTCGAGAAGGTCATCTACTTCGCCGCGTACATGATCACGTACGTCGACGAGGAGCGCCGTACCCGCGACCTGCCCTCCCTGGAGGCGCACGTCTCCGTGGAGCGCCAGCAGGTCGAGAACCGCCGGGACGCCGACCTGGAGGCCCGCGCCAAGAAGCTCGAGTCGGACCTGGCCGAGCTGGAGGCCGAGGGTGCCAAGGCCGACGTGCGCCGCAAGGTGCGCGAGGGTGCCGAGCGCGAGATGAAGCAGCTGCGCGACCGTGCGCAGCGCGAGATCGACCGTCTCGACGAGGTGTGGACCCGCTTCAAGAACCTCAAGGTCCAGGACCTCGAGGGTGACGAGTTGCTCTACCGCGAGCTGCGGGACCGCTTCGGTACCTACTTCGACGGTTCGATGGGTGCCGCGGCGCTGCAGAAGCGCCTGGAGTCCTTCGACCTTGACGAGGAGGCCGAGAAGCTCCGCGAGATCATCCGTACCGGCAAGGGCCAGAAGAAGACCCGTGCGCTCAAGCGCCTCAAGGTCGTCTCCGCGTTCCTGCAGACCAGCAACAGCCCCAAGGGCATGGTGCTCGACTGCGTGCCGGTCATCCCGCCGGACCTTCGCCCGATGGTGCAGCTGGATGGTGGCCGCTTCGCGACCTCCGACCTGAACGACCTGTACCGCCGTGTGATCAACCGGAACAACCGCCTGAAGCGCCTTCTCGACCTCGGTGCGCCCGAGATCATCGTGAACAACGAGAAGCGCATGCTCCAGGAGGCCGTGGACGCGCTGTTCGACAACGGCCGTCGTGGCCGTCCGGTCACCGGTCCCGGTAACCGCCCGCTCAAGTCCCTCAGCGACATGCTGAAGGGCAAGCAGGGTCGATTCCGTCAGAACCTGCTCGGCAAGCGTGTGGACTACTCCGCGCGTTCCGTGATCGTCGTCGGTCCGCAGCTCAAGCTGCACCAGTGCGGTCTGCCGAAGGCGATGGCGCTGGAGCTCTTCAAGCCGTTCGTGATGAAGCGCCTGGTCGACCTGAACCACGCGCAGAACATCAAGAGCGCCAAGCGCATGGTGGAGCGCGGCCGCACGGTCGTGTACGACGTCCTCGAAGAGGTCATCGCCGAGCACCCGGTGCTGCTGAACCGTGCTCCCACCCTGCACCGACTCGGCATCCAGGCCTTCGAGCCGCAGCTGGTCGAGGGCAAGGCCATCCAGATCCACCCGCTCGTCTGCACCGCGTTCAACGCGGACTTCGACGGCGACCAGATGGCCGTGCACCTGCCGCTGTCCGCGGAGGCGCAGGCCGAGGCCCGCATCCTGATGCTGTCCTCGAACAACATCCTCAAGCCCGCCGACGGCCGTCCGGTGACGATGCCGACCCAGGACATGGTCCTCGGTCTGTTCTTCCTCACCACCGACGGCGAGCTGCGTGACACCAAGGGCGAGGGCCGCGCGTTCGGCTCCACGGCCGAGGCGATCATGGCGTTCGACGCCGGTGAGCTGGCGCTCCAGTCGCCGATCGACATCCGCTTCCCGGTGGGCACCATCCCGCCGCGTGGCTGGACGCCGCCGGTGGCCGAGGAGGGCGAGCCGGAGTACCAGACGGGCGACAGCTTCCGGCTGCGCACGACCCTGGGCCGCGCGCTCTTCAACGAGCTGCTGCCCGAGGACTACCCGTTCGTCGACTACTCGGTGGGCAAGAAGCAGCTCTCCGAGATCGTCAACGACCTGGCCGAGCGCTACCCCAAGGTCATCGTGGCGGCGACGCTCGACAACCTGAAGGCGGCCGGCTTCTACTGGGCGACCCGTTCCGGTGTCACCGTGGCCATCTCCGACGTCGTCGTTCCCGAGGCGAAGAAGGAGATCGTCAAGGGCTACGAGGCGCAGGACGAGAAGGTCCAGAAGCAGTACGAGCGCGGTCTGATCACCAAGGAAGAGCGCACTCAGGAGCTCATCGCGATCTGGACCAAGGCGACCAACGAGGTCGCCGAGGCGATGAACGAGAACTTCCCCAAGACGAACCCCATCTTCATGATGGTTGACTCGGGTGCCCGAGGAAACATGATGCAGATGCGGCAGATCGCCGGTATGCGTGGTCTGGTGTCGAACGCCAAGAACGAGACGATCCCGCGTCCCATCAAGGCGTCCTTCCGTGAGGGCCTGTCCGTGCTGGAGTACTTCATCTCCACGCACGGTGCCCGTAAGGGTCTGGCCGACACCGCCCTGCGTACCGCCGACTCGGGTTACCTGACCCGTCGTCTGGTGGACGTCTCGCAGGACGTCATCATCCGCGAGGAGGACTGCGGCACCGACCGCGGCCTCAAGCTCCAGATCGCGGAGGTCGGCGCGGACGGCGTGCTGCGCAAGGCGGACGACGTCGAGACGTCCGTGTACGCGCGCTGCCTCGCCGAGGAGATCGTCGTCGACGGCAAGGTGCTGGCCCCGGCCGGTACCGACCTGGGCGACGTGCTCATCGACGAGCTGGTCCGCCACGGTGTCTCCACGGTCAAGACCCGCTCGGTCCTGACCTGCGAGTCCGCCGTCGGCACCTGCGCCATGTGCTACGGCCGCTCGCTGGCCACCGGCAAGCTGGTCGACATCGGTGAGGCGGTCGGCATCATCGCCGCCCAGTCCATCGGTGAGCCCGGTACCCAGCTGACGATGCGTACCTTCCACACCGGTGGTGTGGCCGGTGACGACATCACCCAGGGTCTGCCGCGTGTCGTCGAGCTCTTCGAGGCCCGTACCCCGAAGGGTGTCGCCCCGATCTCCGAGGCCCAGGGCCGCGTGCGGATCGAGGAGACCGAGAAGACCAAGAAGATCGTCATCACGCCGGACGACGGCAGCGACGAGACGGCGTTCCCGATCTCGAAGCGCGCCCGACTCCTGGTCAGCGAGGGCGAGCACGTCGAGGTGGGCCAGAAGCTCACCGTGGGTGCCACCAACCCGCACGACGTGCTGCGCATCCTGGGCCAGCGTGCCGTCCAGGTCCACCTGGTCGGCGAGGTCCAGAAGGTCTACAACTCGCAGGGTGTGTCGATCCACGACAAGCACATCGAGATCATCATCCGGCAGATGCTGCGCCGCGTGACGATCATCGAGTCCGGCGACGCCGAGCTGCTGCCCGGTGAGCTGGTCGAGCGCTCGAAGTTCGAGACCGAGAACCGTCGTGTGGTCCAGGAGGGCGGTCACCCGGCCTCCGGTCGTCCGCAGCTGATGGGTATCACCAAGGCCTCGCTGGCGACGGAATCCTGGCTGTCGGCCGCCTCCTTCCAGGAGACGACCCGAGTCCTGACGGACGCGGCGATCAACGCCAAGTCCGACAGCCTCATCGGCCTCAAGGAGAACGTCATCATCGGTAAGCTCATCCCGGCCGGTACGGGTCTGTCCCGCTACCGCAACATCCGGGTGGAGCCGACCGAGGAGGCCAAGGCCGCGATGTACTCGGCCGTCGGCTACGACGACATCGACTACTCGCCGTTCGGCACGGGCTCCGGCCAGGCCGTTCCGCTGGAGGACTACGACTACGGTCCGTACAACCAGTAAGCGGGTTGCTTGGCGAAGGGCGGTCATCCTTTGGGGTGGCCGCCCTTCGGCGTGGACGGGGTGGTCTCGGCGGAACCTGTCCCGATATCGGAGCGTTGGAGCATCATGGAGGCATTCGACCTCTCAGGGGGTGCTCCGTGTCGCAACCGTCGTGGCAACCGTGGGACAGGGACCAGTGGCCGTCAGAGCCGGGCAGGGAGGCTCCGGCGGACGCTCCGGTCGCCGGGCCCTGGACCGGCGCGGGCGCCCCTGTCGCGCGCCCCTGGCCCGGGTACGCGGCTCCTCAGCCCGGTGGCTCCCACCCAGGCCGGCATCCCGGCGCCCCGCACCCCGCCCAGCACCCCGGCGCCTCCGCCATGCTCGCCTCGCACGCCGACCGGGAGCGGGCCGTCGACGTGTTGCGGGCCGGGTACGGGGAGGGGCGGCTGGAGAAGGGGGAGTTCGACAAGCGGGTGGAGCGGGCGTACGGGGCGCGGACCGTGGGGGAGCTGGCGCTGCTCGTGGCCGATCTGCCGCTCGGGCCCGTGCCGCAGCCGGCGCCCTACACCGCCGTACCGCGGACGTTCCTGCCCGCACCGCGGCCGCGGGCCAACGGGAAGGCGGTCGGAGCCGCGGTGTGCGGGCTGCTGTGCGTGCCGACCTTCGGGTTCACCGGGATTCCCGCGGTGATCCTCGGACACGCGGCGCGCGCGGAGATGGAGAGGACGGGGGAGAGCGGCGACGGGTTCGCGCTGACCGGGCTGGTGTTCGGCTGGCTGTCCATCGCCGCGTGGTCGGTGCTGCTGACCCTGATGGTCGCGGTGGGACTCGCCTCCGGGTGAGGGTGCCGGGCTGTGCTCCCACGTGTGCGGAATGTGAAATCGAAGATCGTCCACGGCGTAGGGGCTTGACACACGCTGCATAACGATGCGGCCCGACCCCATTTGTTTTGACCGCAGCGAATGAGCTAGGTACGCTCAGACCTTGTGCCTGGGGTGTGCCCTGGCTCTCGTGCGTGCCTTGAACCGCACTAGGGGAGCCGCAAGCGGCCACCGTAATCTGTGCTCTTTTCGCCTTGCGGCGGGAGTCCGCCGGATTCGACACACCCGACCGCGTGGGTCGGCGACGTTCCAGGTTAGCTGTACCCATCGGCACACAGAAACCGGAGAAGTAGTGCCTACGATCCAGCAGCTGGTCCGTAAGGGCCGGCAGGACAAGGTCGAGAAGAACAAGACGCCCGCACTCGAGGGTTCCCCTCAGCGTCGTGGCGTCTGCACGCGTGTGTTCACGACCACCCCGAAGAAGCCGAACTCGGCCCTGCGTAAGGTCGCGCGTGTGCGTCTGACCAGCGGGATCGAGGTCACCGCTTACATTCCGGGTGAGGGACACAACCTGCAGGAGCACTCCATCGTGCTCGTGCGCGGCGGCCGTGTGAAGGACCTGCCGGGTGTTCGCTACAAGATCATCCGCGGCTCGCTCGACACCCAGGGTGTCAAGAACCGCAAGCAGGCCCGCAGCCGCTACGGCGCCAAGAAGGAGAAGTAAGAATGCCTCGTAAGGGCCCCGCCCCGAAGCGCCCGGTCATCATCGACCCGGTCTACGGTTCTCCTCTGGTGACCTCCCTGATCAACAAGGTGCTGCTGAACGGCAAGCGCTCGACTGCCGAGCGGATCGTTTACGGCGCCATGGAGGGCCTGCGCGACAAGACCGGCAACGACCCGGTCATCACGCTCAAGCGCGCTCTCGAGAACATCAAGCCGACCCTCGAGGTCAAGTCCCGCCGTGTCGGTGGCGCCACCTACCAGGTGCCGGTCGAGGTCAAGCCCGGCCGCGCCAACACCCTGGCGCTGCGCTGGCTGGTCGGTTACTCCCGCGCCCGTCGCGAGAAGACCATGACCGAGCGTCTGCTCAACGAGCTTCTCGACGCTTCGAACGGCCTCGGTGCGGCCGTCAAGAAGCGCGAGGACACGCACAAGATGGCCGAGTCCAACAAGGCCTTCGCGCACTACCGCTGGTAGTCGCAGACCCCATCGAGACCGAGAGAAGACTGAAGCCTTATGGCTACCACTTCGCTTGACCTGGCCAGGGTCCGCAACATCGGGATCATGGCCCACATCGACGCGGGCAAGACGACCACCACCGAGCGGATCCTGTTCTACACCGGCGTTTCGTACAAGATCGGTGAGGTCCACGACGGCGCCGCCACCATGGACTGGATGGAGCAGGAGCAGGAGCGTGGCATCACGATCACCTCTGCTGCCACCACCTGTCACTGGCCGCTTGAGGGTGTCGACCACACCATCAACATCATCGACACCCCGGGTCACGTGGACTTCACCGTCGAGGTGGAGCGTTCGCTCCGCGTTCTCGACGGTGCCGTGACCGTGTTCGACGGCGTTGCCGGCGTGGAGCCGCAGTCCGAGACGGTGTGGCGTCAGGCCGACCGTTACGGCGTGCCCCGCATCTGCTTCGTCAACAAGCTGGACCGTACCGGCGCCGAGTTCCACCGCTGCGTGGACATGATCTCGGACCGCCTGGGCGCCCAGCCGCTCGTCATGCAGCTGCCGATCGGCGCCGAGGCCGACTTCAAGGGTGTCGTCGACCTCGTCACCATGAAGGCGCTCGTGTGGTCCGCCGAGGCGGCCAAGGGCGAGATGTACGACACCGTCGACATCCCGGCCACGCACACCGAGGCTGCCGAGGAGTACCGCGGCAAGCTCATCGAGGCCGTCGCGGAGAACGACGAAGAGATCATGGAGCTGTACCTGGAGGGCGAGGAGCCCACCGTGGAGCAGCTGTACGCCGCGATCCGTCGCATCACCATCGCGTCCGGCAAGTCCAAGGACACCACGGTCACCCCGGTGTTCTGTGGCACCGCGTTCAAGAACAAGGGCGTCCAGCCCCTGCTCGACGCGGTCGTGCGCTACCTGCCGACCCCGCTCGACGTCGAGGCCATCGAGGGCCACGACGTCAAGGACCCCGAGGTCGTCGTCAAGCGCAAGCCGTCCGACGAGGAGCCGCTGTCCGCGCTGGCGTTCAAGATCATGAGCGACCCGCACCTCGGCAAGCTCACCTTCGTCCGGATCTACTCCGGTCGCCTGGAGTCCGGCACCGCGGTGCTGAACTCCGTCAAGGGCAAGAAGGAGCGCATCGGCAAGATCTACCGCATGCACGCGAACAAGCGTGAGGAGATCGAGTCGGTGGGCGCCGGCGACATCGTCGCCGTCATGGGCCTGAAGCAGACCACCACCGGTGAGACGCTGTCCGACGACAAGCAGCCGGTGATCCTGGAGTCCATGGACTTCCCGGCGCCGGTCATCCAGGTCGCCATCGAGCCCAAGTCCAAGGGTGACCAGGAGAAGCTGGGTGTCGCCATCCAGCGTCTCGCGGAGGAGGACCCCTCCTTCCAGGTCCACTCGGACGAGGAGACCGGCCAGACCATCATCGGTGGTATGGGCGAGCTGCACCTCGAGGTGCTGGTCGACCGTATGCGCCGTGAGTTCAAGGTCGAGGCCAACGTCGGCAAGCCGCAGGTCGCGTACCGCGAGACGATCCGCAAGGCCGTCGAGCGCGTCGACTACACGCACAAGAAGCAGACTGGTGGTACCGGCCAGTTCGCCAAGGTGCAGATCGCGATCGAGCCGATCGAGGGCGGCGACGCCTCGTACGAGTTCGTGAACAAGGTGACCGGTGGCCGTATCCCGAAGGAGTACATCCCTTCGGTGGACGCCGGTGCGCAGGAGGCCATGCAGTTCGGCATCCTCGCCGGGTACGAGATGACGGGCGTCCGCGTCACGCTTCTCGACGGTGCCTACCACGAGGTCGACTCCTCCGAGCTCGCGTTCAAGATCGCCGGCTCGCAGGCCTTCAAGGAGGCCGCGCGCAAGGCGAGCCCTGTGCTCCTTGAGCCGATGATGGCCGTCGAGGTCACCACGCCCGAGGACTACATGGGTGAGGTCATCGGCGACATCAACTCCCGCCGTGGTCAGATCCAGGCCATGGAGGAGCGGGCCGGTGCCCGCGTCGTGAAGGGCCTCGTGCCCCTCTCGGAGATGTTCGGCTACGTCGGAGACCTCCGCAGCAAGACGTCGGGTCGCGCGAGCTACTCGATGCAGTTCGACTCCTACGCCGAGGTTCCGCGGAACGTCGCCGAGGAGATCATCGCGAAGGCCAAGGGCGAGTAACGCACCGCGTTCGCACGCTTTAGGCTTGACTCCGGAGCCCGGAGGGGCATTCACCCGCGTTTGTGGGGGAGTGCCCCCGGGCCGAGGCTTTCCAGCAAAGATCACCTGGCGCCGATGAAGCAAGGCGTTCAGAACCACTCCACAGGAGGACCCCGTGGCGAAGGCGAAGTTCGAGCGGACTAAGCCCCACGTCAACATCGGCACCATCGGTCACATCGACCACGGTAAGACGACCCTCACGGCCGCCATTACCAAGGTGCTGCACGACGCGTACCCGGACCTGAACGAGGCCTCGGCCTTCGACCAGATCGACAAGGCTCCCGAGGAGCGCCAGCGCGGTATCACCATCTCCATCGCGCACGTCGAGTACCAGACCGAGACGCGTCACTACGCCCACGTCGACTGCCCCGGTCACGCGGACTACATCAAGAACATGATCACGGGTGCGGCGCAGATGGACGGCGCCATCCTCGTGGTCGCCGCCACCGACGGCCCGATGCCGCAGACCAAGGAGCACGTGCTCCTGGCCCGCCAGGTCGGCGTTCCGTACATCGTCGTCGCCCTGAACAAGGCCGACATGGTGGACGACGAGGAGATCCTGGAGCTCGTCGAGCTCGAGGTGCGTGAGCTCCTCTCCGAGTACGAGTTCCCGGGCGACGACGTCCCCGTCGTCAAGGTCTCGGCGCTCAAGGCTCTCGAGGGCGACAAGGAGTGGGGCCAGTCGGTCCTGGACCTGATGGCCGCCGTCGACGAGGCGATCCCGCAGCCCGAGCGTGACGTCGACAAGCCGTTCCTGATGCCGATCGAGGACGTCTTCACGATCACCGGTCGTGGCACCGTCGTCACCGGTCGTATCGAGCGTGGTGTCCTCAAGGTCAACGAGACCGTCGACATCATCGGCATCAAGACCGAGAAGACCACCACCACGGTCACCGGCATCGAGATGTTCCGCAAGCTGCTCGACGAGGGCCAGGCCGGTGAGAACGTCGGTCTGCTGCTCCGTGGCATCAAGCGCGAGGACGTCGAGCGCGGCCAGGTCATCATCAAGCCGGGTTCGGTCACGCCACACACCCAGTTCGAGGCCCAGGCCTACATCCTGTCCAAGGACGAGGGTGGCCGCCACACGCCGTTCTTCAACAACTACCGTCCGCAGTTCTACTTCCGTACGACGGACGTGACCGGCGTCGTGACCCTCCCCGAGGGCACCGAGATGGTCATGCCGGGTGACAACACCGAGATGAAGGTGGAGCTCATCCAGCCCGTCGCCATGGAAGAGGGCCTGAAGTTCGCCATCCGTGAGGGTGGCCGGACGGTCGGCGCCGGCCAGGTCACCAAGATCACCGCCTGATCTTGTTCTGACCCGGTAGGTCTCCGAGACCCGTAGGTCTCTGGACTTGTAGGTCTCTGAAGGGGCCCGTACGACTTCGGTCGTACGGGCCCCTTCGCCTGTCCGGCCTCAGATGCGGGCGCGGATCTGCCGGACGGGGTGCCCGAGGACCTCCCCGATCGCGCTGGCGTCCAGCGAGGTCGCCGCCCCGCAGCCCGGGCCGCCGCTCTTCGTCAGGTTCTCGCCGCAGTCGACGACGGTGACCGTGTCGTACCAGTCGGCGTCGATCTCGGTGTCAAGTGAAGCCTCGGGGAACTCTGTGAAGCGGGTGGACGAGCGTTGCGGCAACTCCCCGGGCCCGGTGGGAGAAATGTTCCTGTCTGGTCGCTGTGGGGTGGTTGTGAGGGTCGTAGCCTGAGGCGTCCGGTGGCCGCTCCGGCCCGGACTTCCCCGAGAGGACGGACGGACCCGCAGGTGTCGACGCAGGATGCGGAGCGCGGAACGTCGATACCCCGACGGCTCGTCGGCGGACTGCAACAGCCGCTTCCGCCCCTCGCCGCGCCCACCGCGTCCACCGCGCCGGTCCAGCCCGCCCGCGCCGCCGTCGTACGCGACCGCGTCGGCCGTCGGCTCTACGCCATCGACGGCATCCGGCTCCTGGCCGCGCTCATGGTCGCCGTGCACCACTACGCCGGCACCCACCGCGTCGACCAGCCCGGCAACCGCATCTGGGACCGCCCGGTGTCCGACATCATGCCGACGGTCTTCCGGTTCGCCTCCTACGGCTGGATCGGCGTCGAGATCTTCTTCGTGATCAGCGGCTTCGTGATCTGCATGTCGTGCTGGGGCCGGACCCCGAGGCAGTTCTTCACCTCGCGGGTGATCCGGCTGTACCCCGCGTACTGGTTCGCCGTCGCGTTCACCACCGCCGTACTGACGCTGCTGCCCGGTGTCTGGGACCGCCTGCGCCTGCGGGACGTACTCCTCAACATCACGATGCTCCAGTCCGGTTCGGGCGTCATGAACGTCGACGGCGTCTACTGGACCCTGTGGTCCGAGCTCCGCTTCTACCTCCTCTTCCTGGTGGTCGTGTGGAGCGGCCTGACCTACCGCAAGGTCGTCGTCTTCTGCTGTGTGTGGGGCGCCGCGGCGATGCTGGCCCCGATCTCGAAGCTCCCGCTGCTGGAACTGGTCGCGAACCCCGAGGGCGCCTGGTACTTCATCGCGGGCCTCGCCCTGTACCTCATGCACCGCTTCGGCCAGGACCTGCTGCTGTGGGGCATCCTCGCGATGGCCTGGCTGATGGGCCAGCGCGAACTGGGCATCCGGATCGACGAGGTCGAGCATGTGTCGGGGTGGCGGGGGAGTGTGCTGATCTTCACGGTCTTCCTGCTGGCCATGGTGGCCATCGCCCTCGGCGCCACGGACCGGATCCGCTGGAAGTGGCTGGTGACGGCGGGCGCGCTGACGTATCCGCTGTACCTGACGCACTACGCGGCCGGTACGACGGTCATCAACCGCCTGCGCGACACCATGGACGCCCGCCTGCTGGTCGTCTCCGTCATCGCCGGGTTCCTGCTGCTGAGCTGGCTGGTGCACCGGTACGTGGAGCGGCCGGTGGCGCGGCTGCTGAAGCGGGGGCTGGACACGTCGTTCGCGCGGTTGCGGAACGCGGGCGCCTGAACGTCCGTACGGCGACCGTGCTTTCTGAGTACGAACGCTCATGCGGCCGCGTGCGCCCGCGCGCTGTGATGGACCCATGCCGGACCTCACGCTCGACGACGACCGCGCGACCGGTGCCTGGGTCGCCCCGCTGATCTCGACGCTCCTGACGCTGCCCGCCTGTGTGCTCGCCTATGTCTTCGGCGGGCTCTCCGTGATGGCGTGCGACTCCTGCGCCGCCCCCGAGGCCGACCGCTTCGCATCGAGCTTCGGCATCGCCTTCCCGGTGCTGCTCGGGGGCCTGGGCCTCGCCCTGTTCCTCCTGGCCGCCGGCTGGGCCCTGCCGTGGGAACGCCGTAACACGGCCCGCCGGGTGGGACTGGCGCTGGCGGCACCGGTGATGGTGCCGGTGGTGTATGTCGTGTTCGCGGTGCTGGTGGAGTGGCCGTAACCCATGTGAGAGTCATGTTCAGGTCATGGGATAGTCTGCCCGCTTCTTTCCCGCACCACGAAAGAGGTGGTAATGACCACTGGCAGACGTACGGCCACCGGGGTCGCGCTCGTGGGGGCGCTGGCCCTCACCCTCCTGAACGCCCCGGCGGCCCAGGCCCAGGACACCGGGATCAAGGTGACCGACATCGTGATCAACAAGGGCAAGCCGATCGTCGTCGGTACCTCGAAGCCGGTCGAACCGTCCATCAGCTTCACGATCACCCTGCCGTCCGGGTACAGCACGAGCGACCCGTTCCGCTACGACGCGTACCCCTTCATCTACCGGGGTGTCCTGAAGCACGCGACCAGCACCGGGGACAACTTCATCGGTCCGGGCGGTTACACCTGCTACGAGCAGAGCGACAAGGTGGCCGAGTGCGAGGGGTCCCTCTACATCGACCCCCACCCGAGCCAGGAGCACGTCGACTCCAACAGTGACGCCACCACCTGGAAGACCGCGGTGGCCCTGCGTCTGTTCAGGGCCAACGGCAGCCTCCTGGCCGAGGAGTACGAGACCCGGTCCCTCACCGTCCGGCTCAAGCGGGCGGCGAAGGTCACCGTGAACGCCTCGCCGGAGCCGGTCGTCAAGGGCAAGAAGATCACCGTCACCGGCAAGCTCACCCGGGCGGACTGGGCGACCAAGAAGTACGGCGGCTACGGCGGCCGTTCGGTCAGCCTCCAGTTCCGCGAGACGGGCACCAGCTCCTTCGTCACCGTCAAGAAGGTCACGACGAGCAGCACCGGCGCCCTGAAGACCACGGTCACCGCCTCGAAGGACGGGACGTGGCGGTGGGCGTACGGGGGGAACGACACGACGGGGGCCACGACGAGCGGCGGGGATCACGTGGACGTGCGCTGACGCGCCCCTCACGGGGAGCTGAGCGGCTCCGCGGCGGGCCGGAGACAGGACCTGTGTTTGACCTGCGTCACTCTCGGGGTAAGGTCTCCGGCTCGATTGGCCACGCCCGTGCCCCGTATGGCAGACTAGCGGGGTTGCTCGGTCGAGTGTTGATGCTGCGCGCCTCCCGCCGGGGGGACCGGAAGCGAGTCCCACAGTACTCGTCGCCCTAACTGCCGTAAGGCAGCGCTGGGGCGGACGTACGGGAATCTTCCGGGAAGTGTGGTGCGGCACTGGCCAGGCACCCGGTGAACCTCTTTCCCAAGGCAAGGGATGTTCGAACAAGGGACATCTGTGTCAGCGGGAGGGCGACACGCCCGACCGCGTGGGTCGGAGGAAGTCAAAGGACACCGGGTTCCAGAGCTGTAGAAGAGACAGGACTACTGAGTAGCCATGGCGGGACAGAAGATCCGCATCCGGCTCAAGGCCTACGACCACGAGGTCATCGACTCCTCGGCGAAGAAGATCGTCGAGACGGTGACCCGCACTGGTGCGTCGGTCGCGGGCCCGGTGCCGCTGCCCACTGAGAAGAACGTGTACTGCGTCATCAAGTCGCCGCACAAGTACAAGGACTCGCGCGAGCACTTCGAGATGCGCACGCACAAGCGCCTGATCGACATCCTCGACCCGACCCCCAAGACCGTTGACTCTCTGATGCGACTCGACCTCCCGGCCGGTGTCGACATCGAGATCAAGCTCTGAGGCCGGTGATCTGAACGATGGCTAAGCAGATCAAGGGCATCCTGGGCGAGAAGCTCGGCATGACGCAGGTGTGGGACGAGAACAACCGTGTTGTTCCGGTCACCGTCGTCAAGGCCGGCCCCAATGTCGTGACCCAGGTCCGTACGAACGACGTCGACGGCTACGAGTCCGTCCAGATCGCGTTCGGCGAGATCGACCCCCGCAAGGTGAACAAGCCCCTCAAGGGCCACTTCGCCAAGGCCGACGTCACGCCCCGTCGCCACCTCGTCGAGATCCGGACGGCCGATGCCGCCGAGTACACGCTCGGTCAGGAAATCACCGCCGAGGTCTTCGAGGCCGGCATCAAGGTCGACGTGACCGGCAAGAGCAAGGGCAAGGGCTTCGCCGGTGTCATGAAGCGTCACAACTTCAAGGGCCTCGGCGCCGGTCACGGCACCCAGCGCAAGCACCGCTCGCCCGGTTCCATCGGTGGCTGCGCCACCCCGGGCCGCGTGTTCAAGGGCCTCCGCATGGCGGGTCGTATGGGCAACGAGCGGGTCACCACCCAGAACCTGACCGTTCACGCCGTTGACGCGGAGAAGGGCCTGCTGCTCATCAAGGGCGCGGTTCCTGGTCCGAACGGCGGCCTCGTCCTGGTCCGCACCGCGGCCAAGGGGGCCTGAGGATATGAGCACCATTGACATTCTGTCGCCCTCCGGCGACACCGCCGGGACCGTCGAGCTCCCGGCCGAGATCTTCGACGTCGAGAAGGTCAGCATCCCGCTGATCCACCAGGTCGTCGTCGCGCAGCTGGCCGCTGCCCGCCAGGGCACGCACAAGACCAAGACGCGTGGCGAGGTCCGTGGTGGCGGCAAGAAGCCGTACCGCCAGAAGGGCACCGGCCGCGCCCGCCAGGGTTCGACCCGTGCGCCGCAGTTCGCCGGCGGTGGCGTCGTCCACGGCCCCGTGCCGCGTGACTACTCGCAGCGGACCCCGAAGAAGATGAAGGCCGCGGCCCTGCGCCACGCCCTCACCGACCGGGCCCGTCACAACCGCATCCACGTCGTCTCCGGCGTGGTCGAGGGCGCGACCCCCTCCACGAAGGCCGCCAAGTCGCTGTTCGGCAAGATCTCGGAGCGCAAGAACCTGCTCCTGGTCGTCGACCGTGCCGACGAGGCCTCGTGGCTGTCCGCCCGCAACCTGCCCCAGGTCCACATCCTGGAGCCGGGCCAGCTGAACACGTACGACGTTCTCGTCTCGGACGACGTGGTCTTCACCCAGGCCGCCTTCGAGTCCTTCGTGTCCGGCCCGAAGGCCACCGACACCGAAGGGAGCGAGGCCTGATGGCTACGCGTCACCCGAGCATCGCCTCCAAGGCTGCGAAGGCCGCCAAGGCCGCGCGCGTCGCCAAGGCGCGCCGCCACGCCGCCGAGGGCAAGAACACCGTCGTCACGCCGGCGAGCAAGGCCTTCACGGACCCCCGTGACGTCCTGCTGAAGCCGGTCGTGTCCGAGAAGAGCTACGCGCTTCTCGACGAGGGCAAGTACACGTTCATCGTGGCCCCCGGCGCCAACAAGACCCAGATCAAGCAGGCCGTCCAGGCGGTCTTCTCGGTCAAGGTCACCGGGGTCAACACGATCAACCGCCAGGGCAAGCGCAAGCGGACCCGCACCGGCTTCGGCAAGCGTGCCGACAGCAAGCGCGCGATCGTGACCCTTGCCGAGGGCGACCGTATCGACATCTTCGGCGGTCCGACCGCGTAAGCGGGTCGGATCGTCCGATATCGGACGAGGACTGAGAAATGGGAATCCGCAAGTACAAGCCGACTACGCCGGGCCGTCGCGGCTCCAGCGTCGCCGACTTCGTCGAGGTCACGCGGTCCACGCCGGAGAAGTCGCTGGTCCGCCCCCTGCACAGCAAGGGCGGCCGTAACAACGCCGGTCGTGTGACCGTTCGCCACCAGGGTGGCGGACACAAGCGCGCCTACCGTGTCATCGACTTCCGTCGCCATGACAAGGACGGCGTGCCGGCGAAGGTCGCGCACATCGAGTACGACCCCAACCGCACCGCGCGCATCGCGCTGCTGCACTACGCGGACGGCGAGAAGCGCTACATCCTCGCCCCGCGCAACCTGCAGCAGGGTGACCGCGTCGAGAACGGTCCCGGGGCCGACATCAAGCCGGGCAACAACCTGGCGCTCCGCAACATCCCGGTCGGTACCACGATCCACGCGATCGAGATCCGTCCCGGTGGCGGCGCCAAGTTCGCCCGCTCCGCCGGTGCCTCGGTGCAGCTGCTCGCGAAGGAGGGCACGATGGCCCACCTTCGTATGCCGTCCGGCGAGATCCGCCTGGTCGACCAGCGCTGCCGCGCCACGGTCGGCGAGGTCGGCAACGCCGAGCAGAGCAACATCAACTGGGGCAAGGCCGGCCGCAAGCGCTGGCTGGGCGTCCGCCCGACCGTTCGCGGTGTGGCGATGAACCCGGTTGACCACCCGCACGGTGGTGGTGAGGGCAAGACCTCCGGTGGTCGCCACCCGGTCAGCCCCTGGGGTCAGAAGGAGGGTCGTACTCGTTCGCCGAAGAAGGCTTCGAACAAGTACATCGTCCGCCGCCGCAAGACGAACAAGAAGCGCTAGGAGCGGGTTTAGATGCCGCGCAGTCTCAAGAAGGGGCCCTTCGTCGACGACCACCTGATCAAGAAGGTGGACGCCCAGAACGAAGCCGGTTCCAAGAACGTCATCAAGACCTGGTCCCGTCGCTCGATGATCGTCCCGGCCATGCTCGGCCACACGATCGCGGTGCACAACGGCAAGACCCACATCCCGGTGTTCGTCACCGAGTCGATGGTCGGCCACAAGCTCGGCGAGTTCTCGCCGACGCGCACCTTCCGGGGTCACGTCAAGGACGACCGGAAGTCGAAGCGCCGCTAAACGCGGATCGCATTCAGACACGTAAGTAACTGAGAGGGACAACCATGGAAGCCAGGGCCCAGGCGCGGTACATCCGCGTTACGCCCATGAAGGCCCGCCGCGTGGTGGACCTTATCCGTGGCATGGACGCCACGGAGGCTCAGGCGGTCCTGCGATTCGCTCCGCAGGCCGCCTCAGTGCCCGTCGGCAAGGTGCTCGACAGCGCCATCGCCAACGCCGCGCACAACTACGACCACACCGACGCCGACAGCCTCTTCATCTCCGAGGCGTACGTCGACGAGGGCCCGACCCTGAAGCGGTTCCGGCCGCGCGCCCAGGGCCGTGCCTACCGGATCCGCAAGCGGACCAGCCACATCACCGTGGTCGTCAGCAGCAAGGAAGGAACCCGGTAATGGGCCAGAAGGTTAACCCGCATGGGTTCCGGCTCGGTGTCACCACGGACTTCAAGTCCCGGTGGTACGCCGACAAGCTGTACAAGGACTACGTCAAGGAAGACGTCGCCATCCGTCGGATGATGACGTCCGGCATGGAGCGCGCCGGCATCTCGAAGGTGGAGATCGAGCGCACCCGTGACCGTGTGCGTGTGGACATCCACACCGCTCGTCCGGGCATCGTCATCGGCCGCCGTGGCGCCGAGGCCGACCGCATCCGCGGTGACCTCGAGAAGCTCACGGGCAAGCAGGTCCAGCTGAACATCCTCGAGGTCAAGAACCCCGAGACCGACGCTCAGCTGGTTGCCCAGGCCGTCGCCGAGCAGCTCTCCTCCCGCGTCTCCTTCCGCCGCGCCATGCGTAAGAGCATGCAGTCGGCGATGAAGGCCGGCGCCAAGGGCATCAAGATCCAGTGCGGTGGCCGCCTCGGTGGCGCCGAGATGTCCCGCTCGGAGTTCTACCGCGAGGGCCGTGTGCCCCTGCACACGCTCCGCGCGAACGTGGACTACGGCTTCTTCGAGGCCAAGACGACCTTCGGCCGCATCGGTGTGAAGGTCTGGATCTACAAGGGCGACGTCAAGAACATCGCCGAGGTCCGCGCCGAGAACGCTGCCGCCCGTGCGGGTAACCGCCCGGCTCGCGGTGGCGGTGCCGACCGCCCGGCCCGTGGTGGCCGTGGTGGCGAGCGGCGCGGTCGCAAGCCGCAGCAGGCTGCCGGCGCCGAGGCCCCCAAGGCCGAGGCCCCCGCCGCCGCTCCGGCTGAGAGCACCGGAACGGAGGCCTGACCGACATGCTGATCCCCCGTAGGGTCAAGCACCGCAAGCAGCACCACCCGAAGCGCCGTGGTCAGGCCAAGGGCGGTACGACGGTCGCGTTCGGCGAGTACGGCATTCAGGCCCTCACGCCGGCGTACGTGACCAACCGCCAGATCGAGGCGGCCCGTATCGCGATGACCCGCCACATCAAGCGTGGCGGCAAGGTCTGGATCAACATCTACCCGGACCGCCCGCTCACGAAGAAGCCTGCCGAGACCCGCATGGGTTCCGGTAAGGGTTCTCCCGAGTGGTGGATCGCGAACGTGCACCCGGGCCGGGTCATGTTCGAGCTGTCCTACCCCAACGAGAAGATCGCCCGTGAGGCTCTGACTCGCGCAGCCCACAAGCTGCCGATGAAGTGCCGGATCGTCAAGCGCGAGGCAGGTGAAGCGTGATGTCGGCCGGTACCAAGGCGTCCGAGCTGCGCGAGCTGGGCAACGAGGAGCTGCTGAACAAGCTCCGCGAGGCCAAGGAAGAGCTGTTCAACCTCCGCTTCCAGGCGGCGACCGGTCAGCTCGAGAACCACGGTCGGCTCAAGGCCGTCCGTAAGGACATCGCGCGGATCTACACCCTGATGCGTGAGCGCGAGCTGGGCATCGAGACGGTGGAGAGCGCCTGATGAGTGAGAGCAACGTGACTGAGCAGACTGCAGAGGCCCGCGGCTTCCGCAAGACCCGTGAGGGTCTCGTCGTCAGCGACAAGATGGACAAGACCGTCGTCGTCGCCGTCGAGGACCGCGTCAAGCACGCGCTGTACGGCAAGGTCATCCGCCGTACCAACAAGCTCAAGGCGCACGACGAGCAGAACGCTGCCGGCGTCGGCGACCGGGTCCTCCTCGCGGAGACCCGCCCGCTGTCGGCGACCAAGCGCTGGCGCGTCGTCGAGATCCTCGAGAAGGCCAAGTAATTTCCTGCGGGGATCATCCCGCAGGTCAGTTCCGCCAGGCTCGGCAGGGGCTCAACTCCCGTAAGGGATAAGGCCCCTGCCGGGAACCGGCAGACAAACAGGAGATAGACGTGATCCAGCAGGAGTCGCGACTGCGTGTCGCCGACAACACTGGTGCGAAGGAGATCCTTTGCATCCGTGTGCTCGGTGGCTCCGGTCGCCGCTACGCGGGCATCGGTGACGTCATCGTCGCCACCGTCAAGGACGCGATCCCCGGTGGCAACGTGAAGAAGGGTGACGTCGTCAAGGCGGTCATCGTTCGCACCGTCAAGGAGCGCCGCCGTCCGGACGGCTCGTACATCCGCTTCGACGAGAACGCCGCCGTCATTCTGAAGAACGACGGCGACCCTCGCGGCACCCGCATCTTCGGCCCGGTCGGGCGTGAGCTGCGCGAGAAGAAGTTCATGAAGATCATCTCGCTGGCTCCGGAGGTGCTGTAAGCATGAAGATCAAGAAGGGCGACCTGGTCCAGGTCATCACCGGTAAGGACAAGGGCAAGCAGGGCAAGGTCATCGCGGCCTTCCCCCGCGAGGACCGCGTCCTGGTCGAGGGTGTCAACCGGGTCAAGAAGCACACCAAGGCCGGCCCCACCGCTCGCGGTTCGCAGGCCGGTGGCATCGTCACGACCGAGGCCCCGATCCACGTCTCCAACGTCCAGCTGGTCGTGGAGAAGGACGGCAACAAGGTCGTCACGCGTGTCGGTTACCGCTTCGACGACGAGGGCAACAAGATCCGCGTTGCCAAGCGGACGGGTGAGGACATCTGATGGCTACCACCACGACTCCGCGTCTCAAGACGAAGTACCGCGAGGAGATCGCGGGCAAGCTGCGTGACGAGTTCAAGTACGAGAACGTCATGCAGATCCCCGGCCTCGTCAAGATCGTGGTCAACATGGGTGTGGGCGACGCCGCCCGCGACTCCAAGCTGATCGAGGGCGCCATCCGCGACCTCACCACGATCACCGGTCAGAAGCCGGCCGTCACCAAGGCCCGCAAGTCCATCGCGCAGTTCAAGCTGCGTGAGGGCCAGCCGATCGGTGCCCACGTCACGCTCCGTGGCGACCGCATGTGGGAGTTCCTGGACCGCACCCTGTCGCTCGCGCTGCCGCGCATCCGCGACTTCCGTGGTCTGTCCCCCAAGCAGTTCGACGGCCGTGGCAACTACACCTTCGGTCTCACCGAGCAGGTCATGTTCCACGAGATCGACCAGGACAAGATCGACCGTACCCGGGGCATGGACATCACCGTGGTGACCACGGCGACCAACGACGCTGAGGGCCGCGCGCTCCTTCGTCACCTCGGCTTCCCCTTCAAGGAGGCGTGAGCGAGATGGCGAAGAAGGCTCTGATTGCCAAGGCTGCTCGCAAGCCCAAGTTCGGTGTGCGTGCGTACACCCGCTGCCAGCGCTGCGGCCGTCCGCACTCCGTGTACCGCAAGTTCGGCCTGTGCCGCGTGTGCCTTCGTGAGATGGCTCACCGTGGCGAGCTGCCGGGCGTGACCAAGAGCTCCTGGTAATCCCCTAGTTGGGGTTACCTGAAGCTCTCGGTAAGCAAAGGGTTTGGTCAGGGGCCCACCCCTCCATGGCTTAGGCTAGGAGGGTTGGGCGCCCTGACGCCCGTACGACTTACTACGCCGTAGGTCCACCGCACCGCACCCGCCTCGTCTCGGATCGAGGAGAGGGATGGGCACCTGGAAACCCCGGCGAGAGAGGCCGAAGGCCAATTCATGACCATGACTGATCCGATCGCAGACATGCTTACGCGTCTGCGGAACGCGAACTCGGCATACCACGACTCCGTGACGATGCCGGCGTCCAAGATCAAGTCGCACATCGCGGAGATCCTCCAGCAGGAGGGCTTCATCACGGGCTGGAAGGTCGAGGACGCCGAGGTCGGCAAGAACCTCGTCCTCGAGCTGAAGTTCGGCCCGAACCGTGAGCGCTCCATCGCGGGCATCAAGCGGATCTCCAAGCCCGGTCTCCGGGTGTACGCGAAGTCCACCAACCTGCCCAAGGTCCTCGGTGGCCTCGGCGTGGCGATCATCTCCACGTCGCACGGTCTCCTGACCGACAAGCAGGCCGGCAAGAAGGGCGTAGGCGGAGAAGTTCTCGCCTACGTCTGGTAGCGGAAAGGAATCGGAGGAAACAGCTATGTCGCGTATTGGCAAGCTCCCCATCACGGTTCCCGCCGGCGTGGACGTCACCATCGACGGCCGTACGGTCTCGGTCAAGGGCCCCAAGGGCGAACTGACCCACACCGTCGCTGCGCCGATCGACATCGCCAAGGGTGAGGACGGCGTTCTCAACGTCACCCGCCCCAACGACGAGCGTCAGAACAAGGCCCTGCACGGCCTGTCCCGCACGCTGGTGGCGAACATGATCACCGGCGTGACCCAGGGTTACGTGAAGAAGCTCGAGATCAGCGGTGTCGGTTACCGCGTGCAGGCCAAGGGTTCGAACCTCGAGTTCGCTCTCGGCTACAGCCACCCGATCACCGTCGAGGCCCCCGAGGGCATCACCTTCAAGGTGGAGGCCCCCACCCGGTTCTCGGTCGAGGGCATCGACAAGCAGAAGGTCGGCGAGGTTGCGGCCAACATCCGCAAGCTGCGCAAGCCCGACCCGTACAAGGCCAAGGGTGTCAAGTACGAGGGCGAAGTCATCCGCCGCAAGGTCGGAAAGGCGGGTAAGTAAGCCATGGCATACGGACAGAAGATCCTGAAGGGCGACGCCTACAAGCGCGCCGCGATCAAGCGCCGTCACATCCGGATCCGCAAGCGGATCTCCGGTACGGCGGAGCGTCCCCGTCTGGTCGTTACCCGCTCCAACCGCCACATCGTGGCCCAGGTGATCGACGACATCAAGGGTCACACCCTGGCGTCGGCGTCCACCCTGGACACCACGGTGCGTGGTGGCGAGGGCGACAAGTCGGCGCAGGCCAAGCAGGTCGGTGCCCTGGTCGCTGAGCGCGCCAAGGCCGCCGGTGTCGAGGCTGTCGTGTTCGACCGTGGTGGCAACCAGTACGCCGGGCGCATCGCCGCCCTGGCGGACGCCGCCCGCGAAGCCGGCTTGAAGTTCTGAGCCGTTCGTAGCTAGCGGAAAAAGAGAGAGGTAATTCCAATGGCTGGACCCCAGCGCCGCGGTGGCGGTGCCGGTGGCGGCGAGCGGCGGGACCGGAAGGGCCGTGACGGCGGCGCTGCTGCCGCCGAGAAGACCGCGTACGTTGAGCGCGTTGTCGCGATCAACCGCGTCGCCAAGGTTGTGAAGGGTGGTCGTCGCTTCAGCTTCACCGCGCTGGTCGTGGTGGGCGACGGTGACGGCACCGTGGGTGTCGGTTACGGCAAGGCCAAGGAGGTGCCGGCCGCCATCGCCAAGGGCGTTGAGGAGGCCAAGAAGCACTTCTTCAAGGTCCCCCGTATCCAGGGCACCATCCCGCACCCCATCCAGGGTGAGAAGGCTGCCGGCGTCGTGCTCCTGAAGCCCGCGTCGCCCGGTACCGGTGTGATCGCCGGTGGTCCGGTGCGTGCCGTGCTCGAGTGCGCCGGTATCCACGACGTGCTGTCGAAGTCGCTCGGCTCCGACAACGCGATCAACATCGTGCACGCGACCGTGGAGGCCCTGAAGGGTCTGCAGCGTCCCGAGGAGATCGCGGCCCGCCGTGGTCTGCCGCTCGAGGACGTCGCTCCCGCGGCTCTTCTCCGTGCGCGTGCCGGGGCGGGTGCGTAATCATGGCGCAGCTCAAGATTACGCAGGTCAAGTCCTACATCGGCAGCAAGCAGAACCACCGTGACACCCTGCGCTCCCTTGGTCTCAAGGGCATCAACACGCAGGTCGTCAAGGAGGACCGCCCCGAGTTCCGCGGCATGGTGCACACCGTCCGCCACCTCGTGACGGTCGAGGAGGTCGACTGATCATGGCGGAGAACAACCCGCTCAAGATCCACAACCTCCGTCCCGCCCCGGGCGCCAAGACCGCCAAGACCCGTGTGGGTCGTGGTGAGGCGTCGAAGGGTAAGACGGCCGGTCGTGGTACCAAGGGCACGAAGGCCCGCTACCAGGTTCCGGAGCGCTTCGAGGGTGGGCAGATGCCCCTCCACATGCGTCTCCCGAAGCTGAAGGGCTTCAAGAACCCGTTCAAGACCGAGTTCCAGGTCGTGAACCTCGACAAGCTGGCCGCGCTCTACCCCGAGGGTGGCGAGGTCACCGTCGAGGGTCTGGTGGCCAAGGGTGCCGTTCGCAAGAACAGCCTCGTCAAGGTCCTCGGCCAGGGCGAGATCTCCGTGGCGCTGCAGGTGACGGTCGACGCCGTCTCCGGCTCCGCCAAGGAGAAGATCACCGCCGCCGGCGGCACGGTCACCGAGCTCGTCTGAGCGCGATGACGTAAAGCAGTACCCACCGGGGATACCTCACAACGGGGTATCCCCGGTTGGTCGTTCCACGGCGGGCCGTGTCGCCGGTAAGGTGGCCTGCACTGCTTTCCCACATATTCGTCGAACCTCAAGACCGTCACCCTTGACGCAGTAGCGCGGGGGTCGCAGGAGGCACCGTGCTCACCGCGTTCGCCCGGGCGTTCAGGACGCCCGACCTGCGCAAGAAGCTGCTCTTCACGCTCGCCATCATCGTGGTGTACCGCGTGGGTACCCACATTCCGATCCCTGGCGTGGACTACAAGTCCGTCCAGGAGTGCGTGGACCAGGCGTCCGGAAACCAGGGACTCTTCGGTCTGGTCAACATGTTCAGCGGCGGCGCACTGCTGCAGATCACGGTCTTCGCGCTCGGCATCATGCCGTACATCACGGCGAGCATCATTCTCCAGCTGCTCACCGTGGTCATCCCGCGCCTGGAAGCCCTCAAGAAGGAGGGCCAGGCCGGTACGGCGAAGATCACGCAGTACACCCGTTACCTGACGGTGGCGCTCGCCATCCTGCAGGGCACCGGCCTGGTCGCCACCGCCCGCAGCGGCGCGCTCTTCTCCGGCTGCACCGTCGCGTCGAGCATCGTCCCGGACCGCGCGATCTTCACCACGATCGTCATGGTCATCACGATGACCGCCGGTACGGCCGTCGTCATGTGGCTCGGTGAGCTCATCACCGACCGCGGCATCGGCAACGGCATGTCGATCCTGATGTTCATCTCGATCGCCGCCACCTTCCCGTCCGCGCTGTGGGCCATCAAGAAGTCGGGCACCCTGGCCGACGGCTGGATCGAGTTCGGCACCGTCATCCTCGTCGGCCTGGTCATGGTCGGCCTGGTGGTCTTCGTCGAGCAGGCCCAGCGCCGTATCCCCGTGCAGTACGCGAAGCGCATGATCGGCCGCCGGTCCTACGGCGGTACGTCGACGTACATCCCGCTGAAGGTCAACCAGGCCGGTGTGATTCCCGTCATCTTCGCGTCGTCGCTGCTCTACATCCCGGCTCTGATCGCGCAGTTCTCGAGCGGCAACTCGGGCTGGAAGACCTGGATCGAGGCCAACCTCGTCAAGGGCGACCACCCGATCTACATCACCCTTTACTTCCTGCTCATCGTGTTCTTCGCGTTCTTCTACGTGGCGATCTCCTTCAACCCCGAGGAAGTCGCCGACAACATGAAGAAGTATGGTGGCTTCATCCCGGGCATCCGGGCTGGCCGACCGACCGCTGAGTACCTCAGCTACGTACTCAACCGGATCACCTGGCCGGGTTCGCTGTACTTGGGTCTGATCGCTCTTGTGCCAACGATGGCGTTGGTCGGCTTCGGGGCAAGCCAGAACTTCCCGTTCGGCGGGACCAGCATCCTGATCATCGTGGGTGTCGGTCTCGAGACGGTGAAGCAGATCGAGAGCCAGCTCCAGCAGCGCAATTACGAAGGGTTCCTCCGCTGATGCGTATCGTCCTCGTCGGGCCGCCGGGTGCCGGCAAGGGAACGCAGGCCGCGTTCCTCGCCTCGAACCTGTCGATCCCGCACATCTCCACGGGCGACCTGTTCCGCGCCAACATCAGCCAGCAGACGGACCTCGGCAAGCTCGCGAAGTCCTACATGGACGCGGGCAACCTGGTTCCGGACGAGGTCACCATCGGGATGGCCAAGGACCGCATGGAGCAGCCGGACGCCGAGAACGGCTTCCTGCTCGACGGCTTCCCGCGCAACGTCTCGCAGGCCGAGTCGCTCGACGAGATGCTGCAGACCGAGGGCATGAAGCTGGACGCGGTGCTGGACCTCGAGGTCCCCGAGGAGGAGGTCGTCAAGCGCATCGCCGGCCGCCGCATCTGCCGCAACGACTCGGCGCACGTCTTCCACGTCTCGTACAAGGCGCCCAAGCAGGACGGCGTCTGCGACGTCTGCGGCGGCGAGCTGTACCAGCGCGACGACGACTCCGAGGACACGGTCCGCAAGCGGCTGGAGGTCTACCACACCCAGACCGAGCCGATCATCGACTACTACAAGGCCCAGGGCCTGGTGGTCACGATCTCGGCGCTCGGCAAGGTGGAGGACGTCACCGGCCGCGCGATGGAGGCCCTCAAGCGCGAGGACCACGCCGCGTAGCGGTTCTTCCCGTACTTCCCGTACGACAGCCGCGGTTCCCCTCCGGGGGGCCGCGGCTGCTGCGTGGGTGCACGTATCGTTGAAGGCGCCCGTCCCCTTACCCGCCCCCCGTTTTCCCGGTCCGAGAAAGGCCCCCGCAGCATGGTGCAGATCAAGAACCCCGAGCAGATCGCCAAGATGCGTGAGGCGGGGCTGGTCGTCGCCGCCATCCACGCGGCGACCCGCGAGGCCGCCGTGCCCGGGGCCACGACCAGGGATCTCGACCAGGTCGCGCGCAAGGTCCTCGCGGAGCACAACGCCAAGCCGAACTTCCTGGGGTACGGCGGCTTCCCGGCGACGATCTGCACGTCCGTGAACGAGGTCGTCGTCCACGGCATCCCGTCCGACGAGGTCGTCCTCAAGGACGGCGACATCATCTCCATCGACTGCGGCGCGATCATCGACGGCTGGCACGGGGACGCGGCATACACCGCCTTCGTCGGCTCGGGTCACGCCCCGGAGCTGATCGAGCTCTCCCGGGTGACCGAGGAGTCCATGTGGGCTGGCATCGCGGCGATGAAGCAGGGGAACCGGCTGGTCGACGTCTCCCGGGCCATCGAGACGTACATCCGGCGGCAGCCGAAGCCCGGCGGCGGACGGTACGGGATCATCGAGGACTACGGCGGCCACGGCATCGGCACCGAGATGCACATGGATCCGCACCTGCTGAACTACGTGGACCGGCGGCGAGGGAAGGGACCGAAGCTGGTGCCGGGGTTCTGCCTCGCGATCGAGCCGATGGTGTCCTTGGGGACCCCGAAGACGGAGGTCCTGTCGGACGACTGGACGGTCATCACGACGGACGGGACGTGGTCTTCGCACTGGGAGCACTCGGTTGCGTTGACGGAGGACGGGCCCCTTGTGCTCACGGCTCCCGACGGGGGTAAGGCGAAGCTTGCGGAGCATGGGGTTGTGGCGGCTCCGGATCCGTTGGCTTAGGTCTGGTGCCGGCTGCGGGCCGCGTGTGGCTGGTCGCGCAGTTCCCCGCGCCCCTTTGGGGCGCTTAATGATCTCTGGGTTGGGGCATGAATCCTCGATTCGTCTTTCTGGTAGTGCTGACGTAGACTGACTCGTCGACTCTCGTGTGCCCGCATGTCTTCATGCGTTGGCGGGAGTCGATCAAGGTAGTCGATTCGAAGGGCGAAGCGTGGCCAAGAAGCAAGGTGCCATCGAGATCGAGGGCACTGTCGTCGAGTCTCTTCCGAACGCCATGTTCAAGGTCGAGCTCCAGAACGGCCACCAGGTCCTGGCACACATCAGCGGCAAGATGCGGATGCACTACATCCGTATCCTCCCTGACGACCGGGTCGTGGTGGAGCTGTCTCCGTACGACCTGACCCGTGGCCGGATCGTCTACCGGTACAAGTAGATCCCTCTGACTCGGAGAACCTCAGTCCCATGAAGGTCAAGCCGAGCGTCAAGAAGATCTGCGACAAGTGCAGGGTGATCCGCCGTCACGGTCGGGTCATGGTCATCTGCGAGAACCCGCGCCACAAGCAGCGCCAGGGTTAATCGCAACAGGCCTCACCTTCTGCTTCCGCAGAGATTCGCGCGACGCGAGCTGAATATGTAAATACGCGGAACCCGGGCGGCCAGTGCACGCCTGACACCCTCGGTTCGGAGGCCGAGGACCCGATTCGTACCTGGTACGGCGGTCGGGAGCCGGTTCTGCGTCAGACCTCCGAAGATCAACTGGAGCCATTGAATGGCACGCGTTTCCGGTGTTGACATCCCGCGCGAAAAGCGCGTGGAGGTCGCCCTGACCTACGTGTTCGGCATCGGCCGGACTCTTTCGCAGAAGACGCTGGCGGAGACGGGCATCGACCCGAACACCCGTGTTCGTGACCTGAGCGAAGAGCAGCTCGTCGCGATCCGCGAGTACGTCGACAACAACATCAAGACCGAGGGTGACCTCCGTCGCGAGATCCAGGCCGACATCCGCCGCAAGGTCGAGATCGGCTGCTACCAGGGTCTGCGCCACCGCCGTGGTCTGCCCGTCCGTGGTCAGCGCACCAGCACGAACGCCCGCACCCGCAAGGGCCCGCGTCGCGCCATCGCCGGCAAGAAGAAGCCGGGCAAGAAGTAGTCCTCAGCGGACAACGCTTCATCAGCGGTCTTCGCTGTAGGACCGACCACCTCCCCGTAGGAGTTTGTAGATGCCCCCCAAGGGTCGTCAGGGCGCTGCCAAGAAGGTGCGCCGCAAGGAAAAGAAGAACGTCGCTCACGGCCACGCGCACATCAAGAGCACGTTCAACAACACGATCGTCTCCATCACGGACCCGTCCGGCAACGTGATCTCCTGGGCCTCCGCCGGCCACGTCGGCTTCAAGGGCTCCCGGAAGTCCACGCCGTTCGCCGCGCAGATGGCCGCCGAGTCGGCTGCCCGTCGCGCGCAGGAGCACGGCATGCGCAAGGTCGACGTGTTCGTGAAGGGCCCGGGTTCCGGTCGTGAGACCGCGATCCGCTCGCTCCAGGCCACGGGCCTCGAGGTCGGCTCCATCCAGGACGTCACCCCGACCCCGCACAACGGCTGCCGTCCGCCGAAGCGTCGTCGCGTCTGACGCGCAGGCTGCTTCGCGCAGGCTCGGTTCCGGGCGGTACGGCTCATAAGAGTCGTGCCGCCCGTACCCTTGACGTAACACCATCAGGCTCCGCCTGGTGACCTCAGGGCATCAAATAGTGGGTGCCCCTGAACTGAAGGATTCACATGCTGATCGCTCAGCGTCCCTCGTTGACCGAAGAGGTCGTCGACGAGTTCCGCTCCCGGTTCGTGATCGAGCCGCTGGAGCCGGGCTTCGGCTACACCCTCGGCAACTCCCTCCGCCGCACCCTCCTGTCGTCGATCCCCGGCGCTGCTGTCACCAGCATCCGCATCGACGGCGTCCTGCACGAGTTCACCACCGTGCCGGGCGTCAAGGAGGACGTCACCGACCTGATCCTCAACATCAAGCAGCTGGTCGTCTCCTCGGAGCACGACGAGCCGGTCGTGATGTACCTGCGCAAGCAGGGCCCGGGTCTGGTCACCGCCGCCGACATCGCGCCCCCCGCCGGTGTCGAGGTGCACAACCCCGACCTGGTCCTCGCCACGCTCAACGGCAAGGGCAAGCTGGAGATGGAGCTGACGGTCGAGCGTGGCCGCGGTTACGTCTCCGCCGTGCAGAACAAGCAGGTGGGCCAGGAGATCGGCCGTATCCCGGTCGACTCCATCTACAGCCCCGTGCTCAAGGTCACGTACAAGGTCGAGGCGACCCGTGTCGAGCAGCGCACCGACTTCGACAAGCTGATCGTCGACGTCGAGACCAAGCAGGCGATGCGTCCGCGTGACGCGATGGCCTCCGCCGGTAAGACGCTGGTCGAGCTGTTCGGTCTGGCCCGCGAGCTCAACATCGACGCCGAGGGCATCGACATGGGCCCGTCCCCGACGGACGCGGCGCTGGCTGCCGACCTCGCGCTCCCGATCGAGGAGCTCGAGCTGACGGTCCGCTCCTACAACTGCCTCAAGCGCGAGGGCATCCACTCCGTGGGTGAGCTCGTGGCTCGTTCCGAGGCCGACCTGCTCGACATCCGCAACTTCGGTGCGAAGTCGATCGACGAGGTCAAGGCGAAGCTGGCCGGCATGGGCCTGGCCCTGAAGGACAGCCCGCCCGGATTCGACCCGACCGCCGCCGCGGACGCCTTCGGTGCCGACGACGACGCGGACGCCGGGTTTGTCGAGACCGAGCAGTACTAAGAGCTCGGGCCGACAGGTCCGTACTCGGGTGCGGGTGCGCTGTGGCTTGTCGCGCAGTTCCCCGCGCCCCTTCCAGGCCCCTTCGGGGGCCTGGATCTCTGACAGGCGACCGTCTGCTCAGATACTGACTCCGGTACCTAGTACGGCCGGGGCAGACACCTAGGAGAAACACCATGCCGAAGCCCACCAAGGGTGCCCGTCTGGGCGGCAGTGCCGCGCACGAGAAGCTGCTCCTCGCGAACCTCGCGAAGAGCCTCTTCGAGCACGGCCGTATCACCACCACCGAGGCGAAGGCGCGCAAGCTGCGTCCGTACGCCGAGCGTCTGATCACCAAGGGCAAGAAGGGCGACCTTCACAACCGCCGTCAGGTGCTCCAGGTGATCACGGACAAGAGCGTCGTCCACACGCTCTTCACCGAGATCGGCCCGCGCTACGAGAACCGTCCGGGTGGCTACACCCGGATCACCAAGATCGGTAACCGTCGTGGCGACAACGCGCCCATGGCTGTCATCGAGCTGGTCGAGGCGCTGACGGTCGCGCAGGAGGCCACCGGCGAGGCCGAGGCCGCCACCAAGCGTGCCGCCAAGGACGCCGAGACCGCTCCGGTCGCCGAGGAGACCAAGGTCGACACGACCAAGGCCGACGAGGCCGACGCCGAGGCTCCGGCCGAGGAGTCGAAGGACGCGTAAGCGTTCTGCGCCCCCAGGGTGATCGCGGGCCCGTTCCTTTCGAGGAGCGGGCCCGTTCGCGTTGTGGCGCAAAGGCAGTGCAACCTCACAGCTGACTCACAGGTCATGCATACGGCGTCGCCGGTCCGGTGCGCCTGGTGTCCGAGTCACGGGGGGTTCCATGACCACTCTCGCCGCCGTGCGGCGTACCGTAACCGCTCTCGCGCTGGCCGCCCTGGCCGCCGGCGCGCTCGCCGGTCCTGCCCACGCCCAGGAGGAGCCGCTGCCGGTCTCCGTGACCGGGACCGACAGCGTGAACCTCTCGCTGCACCCCGAGCCCGGGGAGCCCGGTGAGCCGGGTGAGCCGCAGATCGAGCTCGGGCTCCGGGCGCCGGGCGAGCCGGTGCCGGACGAGAACGGGGTCGTCTATCCGATCCACCAGGGCGAGTACACGGTCACCGTGGACGCGAGCTCCCTGGCCGGGGTCGCCTCCGTGAACTTCTCCCGGCTCGGTGGCTGGCAGGGCTGCTCCGTCGACGGGCTGGTCGCCACCTGCCGCGGCTACGAGATCTACGCCGGCGCGGACTACAACGACCTGGGCGGCATCAGACTCGACGTCACCGACGAGAGCGCCGCGGGCGATGTCGGCACCATCGAGGTCACGGCCGTCGGCGAGGGCCTGGCCTTCACCGGGCACACCGTGGACGTGCTGGTCGGCGGCCCCGAGCTGCAGATGAAGCAGCTGGCCGAGCCCGAGGGCTTCACGGCAGGGGACACCTTCCAGACACCGCTGAGCTTCCGCAACGTCGGCGGGCTGGGCGGCAAGGGCGTGGTGCTGCGGGTCTCCGGCACCCGGGGCATCTCCCTGCCCAGCACCTTCGGCAACTGCTGGTACGACCCGCGTGACCCGGACGACCTGCGCGGGTGGTCCTCGGCCCTGTGCGTCTTCGACAGCGAGTTCGCCGGAGGGGCGACCTACGGGCTGAGCACGCCCTTCCCGGTCGGGACGGCCGGCTTCGCCCTCTACGACGTGCTCTCCTACTCCTTCAGCGCGGTGCCCGCCGACCAGGTGGCGGACCTGCTGGCCGAGGGCGACTACCGGGCGGGAACCGGCCCCGAGCTGGGGCTGGTGCGGCTGCCGGACGCCGATCCGGCCGGCTACACCCGGTACGCGGAGCTGGACTTCCCGACGAAGAACACCTTCGACCTCGATCTGAGCGGTGAGCGGCTGCGGGCCCGCAAGGGCCAGACGGTGTCCCTGGACGTCGGCTTCGCCAACCACGGTCCCGCGTGGCTGGCCATGATCCGCTCCGGCGGCGAGCCGATCTCGTTCTGGGTGGACCTTCCCCCGGGGACCACGGTCACCACGGCCCCCCAAAGCTGCCGGGCCGCCGACTGGGAGGGCGCCGAGGGCGACTACCTGTGCTCGGTCGGCACCCCGATCCTGGAGGACGCCTCGCGCACCTTCACCTTCGGGCTCCGCGTGGACCAGGTGATCAGGAACGCCACCGGCCGGGCGTTCTTCGCGTACACGATGCCGAATGAGGGCAATCCGGCGAACGACTCCGGCGAGATCGTGCTGAACCCGAGGGGTTGGCACTGACGGGTCCTGGTGAACGGGCCCGCCCTCGGGGCGGGCCCGTGTCGCGTTCCTGAGAGGATCCAGGGGTGAGCGACGAAGTACAGCCCGGTGACGTCCGTGTCCGCCTCGACCTGTCCTACGACGGAGCCGAGTTCTCCGGATGGGCCAAGCAGGCCGGGGGACGGCGGACCGTGCAGGGGGAGATCGAGGACGCGCTGCGGACCGTGACACGGTCCAAGGACGTGACGTACGAGCTGACCGTGGCCGGACGGACCGATGCCGGGGTGCACGCCCGGGGGCAGGTGGCCCACGTGGACCTGCCCGAGGCGTTGTGGCAGGAGCACCGGGAGAAGCTGCTGAAGCGGCTGGCGGGACGGTTGCCGAAGGACGTGCGGGTGTGGGCCCTGCGGGAGGCTCCGGCGGGGTTCAACGCACGGTTCTCCGCGATCTGGAGGCGGTACGCCTATCGCGTCACCGACAACCCCGGCGGCGTCGACCCGCTGCTGCGGGGGCACGTCCTGTGGCACGACTGGCCGCTCGACGTGGACGCCATGAACGAGGCGGCGGGCCGGCTGCTCGGCGAGCACGACTTCGCCGCGTACTGCAAGCGGCGGGAGGGCGCGACGACCATCCGCACGCTCCAGGAACTGAGCCTCGTGCGGGGCGACGACGGGATCATCACCGCCACCGTGCGGGCCGACGCCTTCTGCCACAACATGGTGCGCTCGCTGATCGGCGCGCTGCTGTTCGTGGGGGACGGGCACCGGGGCCCCGACTGGCCCGGCAAGGTGCTGGCCGCCGGTGTCAGGGACTCGGCCGTCCATGTCGTACGACCGCACGGGCTGACGCTTGAGGAGGTCGGGTACCCGGCGGACGAGCTGCTCGCGGCGCGGAACAAGGAGGCGCGGAACCGGCGGACGCTGCCGGGAGCGGGCTGCTGCTGACCGGCCGCTCCCGGCAGGACGTCTCGTCAGCCGGTGCCCACGAGGGTTCCCTTGACGAACTTCGTGTTGCCGGTGCCGTTCTGCCAGGGGGAGGTGACTCCTTGCAGGTGGCCCGAGTTGACCACGACGTAGGCGGAGTTGTCGGCCCGGACGCCGTACTGGGGGCTCGCCACGCCCGTTCCGTCGTCGTCCTTGCCCGTGAGGGCCACGAGTCCGTCGGCGATGACCTTGCACTGGGAGCTCGCGACGGCCAGTCCGGCGTAGCCGCCGCCACCGGTGCCGTTGTTCTTGCCGTCCCGGGTGAGCTGGGTGGCCGACAGCATGAGGACTCCGGTGGTGTCCGTCGCGTGGACGTACATGCCGTTCCAGCCGTTGCGGTCGGTGGAACACGCGACCATCCTGATCACTCCGGGTACGGACTCGATGTCGAACCCGTGCAGCTTCGACCACTCCGCCCGGCAGCTGGTGAAGGAGGAGTTGCCCGCGCCCGACATCCACCAGCCGCAGCCGCCGACGCCCAGGACGTACACGTCGTGGAAGACGGAGTCGGTGGAGTTGTTCAGCACGATGCCGTGGGAGCCGGTCCACAGCACGGAGACACGGTCGTAGTGCAGGCAGAACGGGGCCTGGGGGCCGCCGGTGGCGTTGAAGTTGTACCAGGTGTTGATACCGATGCCGGTGACGGAGCGGACGTGGACGTCCCTCAGCTGCAGGTGCTGGATCTGCCCGGTGGCGCGGATGCCGTCGATCTCCGCGCCCGAGCGGGGCAGGGCGGAGCCGTCGATGGTCAGGGAGAAGACGCGCTGCGCGTTGGCCGGTCGGGAGTAGCCCCCCAGCTGCTGGTCCAGGACCTCGACGACGGCGTTTCCGGTGAACGACGGCAGGGGGCGGATGCCGGCCACCGGGTTCTCGGCGTTCGGCTGGGCCTCACCGCCGGCGTGCGAGCCCTGGAGGGTGACGTACGGGCCTATCCGCAGGGGAGCGCTCGTGCGGTACACCCCCGCCGGGAGGACGGTGATGTTTCCGGGCCCGCAGGCGTCCAGTGCCGCCTGGATCGCCGCGGTGTCGTCGGTGGTGCCGTCTCCCTGGGCGCCGTGATCCTTGACGTTCACCCATCCCGCGTCGGCGGCCAGGGCGGTGGCGTCGCCGGTGGAGACCGCGGTGGCGGAGACGGCTATTCCGCTCACTGCGAGGGCCGATCTGAGGACGGAACGGCGTGAGTTCGAACTGGTCATTGTGCCCCCCTGGGCTGCTCGGTGATCGGCAGCCAGTATTCACGCCGTAAAAGTGTGACGAGGAGCGCACAACTAAGGCCATGTGCCCTGTACGTCCAGGTGGGAAACCTGCTCGTTACCCAGGCTTTCAACAAAAACAACGGAGATAAACGGACTTATCGGACGTAAGTCTCTGTCTTTCCCTTACGGCATTCACATCTCTCGGATAACCTTCCCCATCTAGCCCCTTTGTTCGAAAGGGGCTCTTTGGGGCGGGGAACACGCGGGCCGGAGGCCCGGAGGGTAGGAATGTCATCCATTGACTCTGCCCGCATGTCCGGAGAGGCCGGTGCCGGGGGGCGCCGGTCCGCCCGGCACGGAGGGAAGCGTGGCGCCGAACCGGCGCCCATGGGCCTGCTGCCCGCGCCTCCCTCGCATGCGGAGAAGTACTCGTATGTCAAACGGCGCCTGTGGGTGCTGACGCTCGCCTCGATCGTCAGCTTCGGGTGCCTGACCGTCAGCCAAGTGGCGCTGGCCAAGGCCAGCCCGCTGATGTGGATCTTCGCGCCGCCGCTGTTCTTCACGGTCGTCTACTACCTGGTGTCGCTGCGGGTGAACGGCTTCACGCGCGACTTCGACTTCGAGTACCACCAGCAGCTCGTCCGTGGCTGGCGACCCCAGGTCTATCCCACCGTCGACGTCTTCCTGCCGGTGTGCGGCGAGCCCATCGAGGTGCTGCACAACACCTGGACCCACGTCCGGCAGCTGGCCGACCGGTATCCCGGCCGATGCGTGCCCTTCGTCCTCGACGACGGCGCGAGCCCCGAGCTGGCCGCGATGGCCCGGGACTTCGGCTTCCGCTACGGCACCCGGGAGAACCGCGGCTGGTTCAAGAAGGCGGGCAACCTGCACTTCGGGTTCGGGCAGTCCGACGGCAAGTACGTCCTCATCCTCGACGCCGACTTCACGCCGCGCTCCGACCTCCTGGAGGAGCTGCTGCCGTACATGGAGGCCGACGAGCGCATCGGGATCGTGCAGTCCCCGCAGTACTTCCGCGTGCTGGACTCGCAGAACTGGATCGAGCGCGGGGCCGGCGCGGTGCAGGAGCTGTTCTACCGGTCCGTGCAGGTGTCCCGGCAGAACAGTGACGGCGCCATCTGCGTCGGCTCCTGCGCCATCTATCGCCGGGCCGCGCTGGAGACCAACGGCGGTACGACCCTCATCGAGCACTCCGAGGACGTGCACACCGGCTTCGACCTGCGCGGGCTCGGCTGGGACCTGAAGTACGTGCCGGTCGCGCTGTCCACGGGGGTGTGCCCGGACACCGCCGGGGCGTTCTTCAACCAGCAGTACCGCTGGTGCTCCGGCTCGATGTCGCTGCTCGGCAGCAAGAAGTTCTGGGACGCGCCGATCCGGTTCTCCAGCCGGCTCTGCTACATGTCCGGGTTCTTCTACTACATCCACACGGCGCTGTTCACCTTCTTCGCGCCCCTCGTGCCCATCATGCTGCTGGTCACCAGCCCCGAGATGCTCCAGGTCAAGCACCTGGTCTGGGTGCTGCCCAGCATCGCCTACACCACCCTCGTCTTCCCGATGTGGCACAAGGCGCCGTACCGGCTGGAGGCCTGGTCGGCACGGATGATGTACGGCTGGGCGCATGTCTTCGCCATCTGGGACATCCTGCGCAAGCAGCGCATGGGCTGGCAGCCCACCGGTTCCAAGGGCGCGAAGAAGAACAAGACCCGCCGGTTCTGGCTGGGGCTGTGGATCTGGAGCGGCGGTACCGCCGTGGTCTGGGTCGGTACCGCCGTGTACCGGCTGTTCACCGGCTACCCCCCGGACTTCGCCCTCGTCCTGTCCTCCGGGCTGTTCTACGCGCTGGTCGTCGCGCGGGCGCTCATCCAGCCCAAGGAACACCACTCGGCAGGTGATCCCGCATGATCCGCAAGACCGTCCTCCCGCTGTGCGTGGCGCTGATGTCCCTGGCGGGGGTCTCCGGCTGCGGTCTGCTCGGCGGTGACGACCCCGCCGCCCGGGCCGCGAAGGAGCCGGACGCCAGCTCCGCCTCGAAGGCTCCCGACGCGGAGCCGCCGTACGACGTGAAACCGCTGCTCCACCCCGACAAGGACTTCTTCGGAGTGGCCCTGAACGGCGCGCCCAGCTCGCTGAAGCCGGTGGACACCTTCGCGAAGACCGTCGGCAAGAAGCCCAACCTGGTCGGTTCGTACTCGTCGTGGGGCGACGGCTTCAACGCCGGGGGCGCCCAGAACGTGTTCGGCGACGGCGGCCTGATGTACGTGTCGTGGGAGCCGTTCAAGCCCGGCCTCGACAAGATCGCCGACGGTTCGCAGGACGCGTACATCAAGAAGTACGCGGACAGTGTGCGCAAGACGAACGTGCCCGTGGCGATCAGCTTCGGCCACGAGATGAACGGCGGGTGGTACCCGTGGGGCACCAAGGACACCACCCCCGAGACCTTCGTGAAGGCGTGGCGGCACATCCACGACGTCTTCCAGGAGGTCGGCGCCACCAACGTCATCTGGGTGTGGAGCCCGAACGTCGTCAACCCGGTCCCGTCCGTGAAGCTGAAGCCCTACTGGCCCGGTGACGCCTACGTCGACTGGGTCGGCATCGTCGGCTACTGGACGCAGACCGGAGCGCACACCTTCGCCACCCTGTACGGCCCGACGCGCAGCCAGATCGACGCGTTCACCGACAAGCCGGTGCTGATCAGCGAGACCTCCTCGGAGCCCGGGGAGCGGCGGCGCGCCGATGTGCGCGCGCTGCTCGCGGGGGTGAAGGAGGACAAGGACGTCATCGGCTTCCTCTGGTTCAACATCCCCAAGAGGGCCGACTGGCGCATCCAGAGCAGCCCCCTCGCGCTGGCCGAGTTCAAGCGCCTGATCGCGGACGACGACTTCGGATTCGAGGTGCCGCGTTCATGACGACGCAGCAACAGGACGGCGGCTGGTCGGAACCCGGCCCGCAGCAGGACTGGCAGCAGCACTACCCGCCGTACACCGAGCAGCAGCAGAACTACGACGAGCAGCAGTTCCACGGGCAGCAGCAGGCGTACGGCCAGCAGCAGACCTACGGCGCCCCGCAGGCCTACGGCCATCAGCAGCCGCACGTCCCGCAGCAGCCGACCGCGGCGGAGCAGCAGTACTACGCACGGCCCTACACCGGCGGCTCCGACGCCGAGTACTACGTGCCGCAGTACACCGTCGTCGAACCCGAGCCGGAACCCGAGCCCGAGTACGTGCTGCCCGAGGTCCCGGTCTCGGCCTGGTCGGTCGACAACAGCCGCTCGGCGTGGATCAGCCGCGGCGTGCTGATCCTGATCCTGCTGGTGCAGGCCGGACTGTCCTTCCGGCTCGACGGCAGCGCCTTCCCGCAGGAGGCGAAGTTCCTGCTGTCCGACGGCGAGCTGTCGGGCCTGGTCTCCCAGCTCGGCCTCGCCGGGGCGCGGGCGCTGAGCCTGGCCTGGGCGCTCGGGGCCACGGCACTGCTGTTCGGCGCCACCCGGCTGCTGTTCAACTCACGGGCCGGTCTCGCGGCCGCCGCCATGTACTCCGTGCTGGAGTCGACGGCCTTCACCGGCCGCTACGCCTCCCTGCACTCCCTGTCGCTGTTCCTGCTGGCCGCCACGCTGTGGCTGCTGGCCCGGACCCGTCAGTCCAGCCCAGCGGCCGTGCTGGTGGCGGCGCCCTTCGCGGCGCTCGCCCCGTTCGCGGCCTATTCGGCGGCCCTGTACCTGCCGACGCTGACCGTGCTCGCCGTGCTGACCGCCTACCGCTTCCGGGGCGCGGGCGCCTTCGTGCGCGGCGCGCTGTTCGCGGTGGCCACCGGCGCCCTGTGCTTCGTGGGCGTCCAGGTGGCGGGCTCGCCGAGCGGTTGGAACGTTCAAGGCACCGACAGCGCCCTCCACCTGCTCGAGGAGAGCGCCCAGTGGGGCGGGGTCGTCCTGCTCGTCGCGGTGATCGGTGCCATCGGGTTCGTCCGACGGGCCCGGATGGGGGAGATGCCGTGGGCCGAGGGCTCCGCCCCGGGTGCGGTCCGGCGCTCCCTGCTCGGCCTGACGATGTGCGCCACCGCCCTGCTCGCCCCCCTCTACCAGGCCTGGCTCGGCAACGGCAGCTCGCTGTACGTCCACGTCGGCTTCGGCCTGCTCTTCGCGGTGCCGATGGCCGGACTCGGCGTCTCGCGCATGATGGGCGCCCACTTCCGGTACCCGCAGATCGGCATCATGATCTACGTCGCCGCGCTGGTCATCGGGATGGCACAGACCCGTGAGCTGTACCGGCCGCCGGACTCGGCCGCCATGATCGGCGCCCTGCGCGAGGTCGTGGACGCCAAGGGCTCGTACCTGACGGACGACCCGGAGATCTCCGCCTACTACCTGCGGGCACACACCGAGCCCGGCCAGTGGCACCAGGCCGAACGCGGCGCGGCCCTGGCGACCGAGGTGAAGAAGGGCTCCTACGACGTGATCGCGCTGCGGTCCTCCTCCGTTCCCGAGGCGCTGCGCGGCAACGCGGACTACCGGCTGCTGGCCGTGCTGCGGCCTTCCGACAAGGACGGCGGACAGCAGCCGTACCGGATCTGGGTGAAGCGATGACGGCGTACACACCACCGCTCGACGAGACGGCCGCCCAGGAACCCGAAGCCACGTCCACCGAGAGCGGCGGGTCCGCCGACGCGGCCGGCCGGGGCTCGGCCTGGCTCGCCTTCGTGCTGCCCGCCCTGGTCGCCGCCGCCTGTGTGCTCCCGGGACTCGGCGGGCGCCAGCTGTGGCGCGACGAGCACGCCACCTGGTGGGCGTCCACGATCTCGTGGCACGACCTCGGGCGGCTGATCGGCAGCATCGACGTCGTCATCGCGCCCTTCTACGCGGTGATGCACCTGTGGATCGACGTCGCCGGCGACTCGGCGGCGATGCTGCGGCTGCCGGAGGCGCTCGCCATGGCGGTCTCGGCCGGTCTGGTCGGGCTCCTGGGGCGCCGGATGTTCGCGGTGCGCACCGGTGTGCTGGCCGGACTGCTGTTCGCGGTCGTGCCGATGATCACCCGGTACGGACAGGAGGCCCGGCCGTACGCCTTCGCGACGATGTTCGCGCTGCTGGCCACCCTGTGGCTGATCCGGGCGCTGGACAAGCCGAGTCTGCGCAACTGGACGCTGTACGGACTCGCCGTCGCCGCCACCGGGTTCAGCCACCTGGTGGCCATGGCGGTGCTCGCCGGACACGTGTGGCTCGTCTTCCTGGCCAAGAAGCAGGGCGACCGCATCGCTCACTGGGCCTTCGCGGGCGCGGCCATGCTGGGCCTGTCCATCACCTTCCCGATGGTGGCGCAGGGCACCGGGCAGAGCGGGCAGATCGCCTGGAACGTCACCACGACCAAGGACCTGACCCAGTTCCCCGACACCCTCTTCGGGTCGTGGATCACCGGCGGAGCGATCATGGCCGTCGGCGTGGTCGGCCTGCTGGTGGCCGGACGGTACTCGGTGCTGCTCGCCGCCTGGGCCGTGCTGCCGCCGGTGCTCACCTTCGTGACCGCCAACCAGCTGCACCTCTTCCTGCCCCGGTACCTGCTGTTCACCATCCCGGCCTGGACGCTCCTGGTGGCCGCCGCGCTCACCCGGCTCGTCGGCAGGCTCGAACCCGGGGCGCGCCGGGGGACCGGCCTCCAGGTGCTGAGCGGGCTGCTGGTCGCGGCCGTGGCGGCCGGGTACGCCTTCGTGGCGTGGCCGGCGATCGGCGACGCCAAGAAGGACCTGCCGATGGAACCGGACTTCCGGGGCGCGGCGAACGTCATCGCGGCGGGCGAGAAGTCCGGCGACGGGATGATCTTCAACGGCGGCATGTCGGAGCGCCGGGCCATCGCGTACGAACTGCGGGACCGCAAGGCCCCCAAGGACGTGCTCATGGAGTACACCCCGCAGCAGAACGGGTCCTACGGCGCCACCGAGTGCCGCAAGCCGGCCAGTTGCCTCAAGGGCACCGACCGGCTGTGGCTGGTCTCCACCGTCGCCGACGGGCGGCCGCCGCTGACCGGCATGAACGAGAAGACCGCGGCGGCGATCGAGAAGTCCTTCAAGGCCGGACGCACGGTGAAGCTGAACCACGTCGTGGTCCAGGTTCTCGAGCGCAAGTAGCGGCCGACACGGAGTTGTGAAGGAGGCCGCTGGATGCGGCTCACAGTCATCGGCACCGGCTATCTCGGTGCCACCCACGCCGCCTGCATGGCGGAGCTCGGACACGAGGTGCTCGGGGTCGACGTGGACCCCGACAAGGTCGCCGCGCTGCAGGCGGGCCGGGTGCCCTTCCACGAGCCCGGGCTGCCCGAGCTGATCGCGAAGCACACGGCGAGCGGACGACTCGCGTTCACGACCGACTACGCGCAGGCCGGGGCCTTCGGCGACGTGCACTTCGTGTGTGTCGGAACCCCGCAGCGCCAGGGTTCGGAAGGCGCCGACCTGACCTACGTCGACGCGGCGTTCACGGCGATCGCCGAGCACGCGCGCGAGGGCTCGCTGCTGGTCGGCAAGTCGACCGTGCCCGTGGGGACGGCCGAGCGGCTGGCCGGCCTCCTCGAGGGCGTCGAGGTCGCCTGGAACCCGGAGTTCCTGCGCGAGGGCTTCGCCGTCGAGGACACCCTGCGCCCGGACCGGCTGGTGTTCGGCGTCCGCTCCGCGCGGGCGGAAGCGGTCCTGCGCTCGGTGTACGCACCGGTCCTCGACGCCGGCACCCCCGTCGTCGTCGCCGACCACCCCACCGCCGAGCTCGTCAAGACGGCCGCCAACGCGTTCCTCGCCACCAAGATCTCCTTCATCAACGCGATGGCCGAGATCTGCGAGGCCGCGGGCGGCGATGTCGGTGTCCTCGCCGAGGCCATCGGGTACGACGACCGGATCGGCCGGAAGTTCCTGCGCGCAGGGGTCGGCTTCGGCGGGGGCTGCCTGCCCAAGGACATCCGCGCCTTCGCGCACCGGGCCGACGAGCTCGGGGTCTCGCTGGCGTTCCTGCGCGAGGTCGACGCGATCAACATGCGGCGCCGCGACAAGGTTGTCGACCTGGCGCGGGAGCTGTGCGGCGGATCGGTGCTGGGGGCCCGCGTCGCCGTACTCGGAGCGGCCTTCAAGCCCGACTCCGACGACATCCGTGACTCACCGGCGCTCAACGTGGCCGCCCGGCTGCGCCTGGACGGCGCCGACGTCACGGTCTTCGACCCCGAGGCGCTGGACAACGCCCGCAAGGCGTTCCCGCTCCTCGGCTACGCGATGTCGGCACAGGAGGCGCTCAGGGGAGCCGACCTCGTGCTGCATCTGACCGAGTGGCCGCAGTTCCGGGAGATCGACCCGGAGCGAGCCGCTCAGCTGGTGAACCGGCCGTGGATCGTGGACGGCAGGGGGGTACTCGACGCGGACCGCTGGACCGCGGCGGGCTGGCACTTCCGGGCGCTGGGCAGACCGGCGCCCGTCGGGGAGGGAATCCCTTCGGGGCTCTCAGGGGAGGGAAAGAAATGACGTACGACCTGGGGGGTGCCCGCGTCACCGTGGTCATGCCCACCTACAACGAGGCGGCGAACCTGCCTCGGATCGCCGAGCTGGTCCTCGGGCTGCCCGTCGACGGGCTGCACCTGAAGATCGTCGACGACTCCAGCCCGGACGGCACCGGGCGGATCGCCGAGGAACTCGCCGAGAAGTACAACTGGGACGGGCGGCGCCGGATGAGCGTGCTGCACCGGACCGAGAAGGACGGGCTCGGGCGCGCCTACGTCGCCGGCATGAGCGCCGCGCTGGACGAGGGCGCCGAGTACGTGGTCCAGATGGACGCCGACGGCAGCCACCCCGTGGAAGCGGTCCCACGCATGCTCGGGACGGCCATCGCGTCCGGCGTGGGCCTGGTCGTCGGCAGCCGGTACGTGGAGGGCGGGTCGCTGGACGAGGAGTGGGGCAAGCACCGCGTGCTGCTCTCGCGCTTCGCCAACCGCTACGCCCGGACCGTGCTCGGCACCAAGATCCGGGACATCACCGCCGGCTTCAACCTGTGGTCGGCGGCCACCCTGCGCGACATCGACCTGGCGACCCTCGACAGCGCCGGGTACAGCTTCCAGGTCGAGCTGAAGTTCAAGGCCGTCCGGGCCGGGCACAGCGCCGTGGAGATCCCGATCCGCTTCGAGGAGCGCACCGAGGGTGTGTCCAAGATGAGCCTCGCGACGCAGATCGAGTCGGCGATCGTGCCGGTACGCCTCCGACTGCGCAACCGACGGGGCTGAGCGCCACGGTGAGCAGCGGACGGCATGCGCTTCCCTCCCGGTTCGGGAAGCTGTACCGCGAGATCGCGAAGTTCGGCATGGTGGGGGCCTCGGGCTTCGTCGTCAACCTCGCGGTCTTCAACCTCGTCAGGACCGTCACCGAGTGGCAGACGGTCCGGGCGAGCGTGCTGGCGACGGTCGTGGCGATCCTGAGCAACTACCTCGGCCTGCGGTACTTCGCGTACCGCAACCGGGACCAGGAGGACCGCAACAGCCGCCGGAAGGAGCTGACCCTCTTCCTCGTCTTCAGCGCGATCGGCCTGGTCATCGAGAACTCGGTGCTCTACGCGACGACCTACGGGCTCGGCTGGGACAGCACGCTGGCCACCAACGTCAGCAAGTTCCTCGGCATCGGCATCGCGACGCTCTTCCGGTTCTGGTCCTACCGCACCTGGGTCTTCAAGGCGTCCGGGAGCCGGCGGCCGGCCGAGGGGCCGGGGGATCCCGGCCAGTCGCGGGATCCCGTCGTGCCGTACCCCGAGCCCGCCCTGAGCGGCTCCTGGGAGCACACCTGAGCCGACCGGGCCGGAAGGGCCCGGCGCGCTCGTGCGCGCCGGGTCACTCGCCCGCCGCGGTGGAGGCCTGGGCCTCGCCCCGTCGGTGGATCTGGCGGAAGGTGAACTCGGCCAGGTTGTCGCCGATGCTGAAGACCGCGGTGTCCTTCTCCGTGACGTTCTTCCCGCCGGCGAAGCCGGAGATCGTGAAGTAGGCGTAGCGGCCGTAGGAGTTCGAGGTCGTGCGGCAGATCGCTGAGTTGCAGAAGGCCTTGACCGCGCCGCCGGGCAGCGACTTGACGATGTCCTTCTTGGTGTTGACCTGGCTCTTCGCCTTCTGCGCCGCGGCCTCGGTGTCGAACACGGCCACCCCGACCGTCACCGAGACGCCGTCCTTGGTGTAGCTGACGCGCATGAACTGGGTGCAGCCGTTGGCCTTGAGGATCTTGCCGAGGCTCGTCTGGACGGCGTCGGCGGCGGCGCAGTTCTTCGTGTCGGACGTCTCGCCCTTCTTGTACACGGTCGAGCCCATGGTCAGCTGGGTCCCCGGGAAGAGGAGCTTCGCGCTGAGCGGGGCCGTGTCCTTGGCCCTGCTGGCGATGAACTCCTTCGGGTCCAGCGGCGGCGGGGCGCTGGTCGGCGCGAACGACGGCACGGTCCCGGTGGCGCTCGGGATGTCGGCGGTCGCCGGCAGGGACGAGGTCGGCTTGTTCGCCTGGTCGTCGCCGTTCGCCGATACGACGGCCATCGCGACGGCGGTGCCTATCCCGACCGTGGCGAGCGCGCCGCCCACGATGAAGAAGAGCCGGCGTCGTCTGTTACGGGTCTCGGAGGCCTCGGCGAGCGCGGCCCAGTCCGGAGTCTGCTCGCCCCCGCCGCTGCTCCACGGCTGCTGCGACTGCGGTTTCCAGGGATCCCACTGGGACGGGGGTCCCCCCTGCTGCCCAAAGCTCATGGGGCGCATCTTAGACGGGGGACGGGTGGTGCTGTCGGGCCTGTGGACAGCGGCCCGGGGGACCTTTCCGGCACCGGTGCACAACTCGGCCGAGAAGGAGTCGACGGCGGCCGAGAAGCTGTCGCCGGGGCCTCGTTTTGACCCGTCCGTGGGACCCCGGGTATTCTGCCTCTTCGTTGTGTATTGGCTCGCTCGTTCTCGTGCGAGGGGCCTCTACCTAGGTTCCCTGGAGCAGTTACCAGTGGGCGGCATACGGGCAGTGGCCCGGCATATTTGTCGTCCCCAGCTGCACGATCGCTTCAGTGATGCCATGTGTCAGCACCCATCCACTGAAGAAGAAGGCTGCGAAGTGCGTACGTACAGCCCCAAGCCCGGCGATGTGACTCGCCAGTGGCACGTCATTGACGCTCAGGACGTCGTCCTGGGCCGTCTCGCCACCACTGCCGCCTCCCTGCTGCGCGGCAAGCACAAGCCGATCTACGCCCCTCACGTCGACACCGGTGACTTCGTCATCATCATCAACGCCGACAAGGTGCACCTCTCCGGCAACAAGCGGACCCAGAAGATGGCGTACCGCCACTCCGGCTACCCGGGTGGTCTGCGCTCGGTCCGCTACGACGAGCTCCTCGACAAGAACCCCGAGAAGGCCATCGAGAAGGCCATCAAGGGCATGCTCCCCAAGAACACGCTGGGCCGTCAGATGCTCTCGAAGCTGAAGGTCTACAAGGGTGACCAGCACCCGCACGGCGCGCAGCAGCCGCAGCCGTTCGAGATCACCCAGGTCGCGCAGTAAGTCCGGCCACCCCCTAAGACTGAAGAGAATCTGAGGAGAATCGTGGCCGAGACCACCGTCGAGACGCCCGTCGAGGGCGAAGAGATCGTCGACATCGACAGCTACACCACCGAGTCCGAGGTCCCCGTCGAGGGCGAGTACACCTCGGAGTCGCTCGCGTCCCGCTTCGGCGACCCGCAGCCGGCCGCCGGCCTGGGCCGTCGCAAGAACGCGATCGCCCGCGTCCGGATCGTCCCGGGCACCGGCAAGTGGAAGATCAACGGTCGCACCCTTGAGGACTACTTCCCCAACAAGGTGCACCAGCAGGAAGTCAACGAGCCCTTCAAGGTGCTCGAGCTCGAGGGCCGCTACGACGTCATCGCCCGCATCGCGGGTGGCGGTGTCTCCGGTCAGGCCGGTGCCCTGCGCCTCGGCGTGGCCCGCGCGCTGAACGAGGCCGACGTGGACAACAACCGCGGCGCCCTCAAGAAGGCCGGCTTCCTCCGCCGCGACGACCGTGCGGTCGAGCGCAAGAAGGCCGGTCTCAAGAAGGCCCGCAAGGCCCCGCAGTACAGCAAGCGTTAAGCTTCGCTGCCTGTCTGCTCGTACCGGCTCGTCCGCGAGCCAGCAGTACGTCCGTTCGCCCCGGCGGCACGCCACAGTGCCGCCGGGGCGTTCGTTTATCACAGTCTTGGGCGTATAACGGCACAAGGCGCTCAAAGGCTCATGTGATCGGATGATCTCCGTAACTGACGCTTCCCCAGGAGGACAAGTGGGACGACTCTTCGGCACGGACGGCGTGCGCGGTGTCGCCAACGCGGATCTGACGGCCGAGATGGCGCTCGGTCTGTCGGTCGCGGCGGCGCACGTGCTGGCCGAGGCGGGCACGTTCGAGGGCCACCGGCCTACGGCGGTCGTCGGACGGGACCCCCGCGCGTCCGGGGAGTTCCTGGAGGCCGCCGTGGTCGCGGGTCTCGCGAGCGCGGGGGTGGACGTGCTGAAGGTCGGCGTGCTGCCGACGCCCGCGGTCGCCTACCTCACCGGCGTCCTCGGCGCCGACCTCGGCGTCATGCTCTCCGCGAGCCACAACGCCATGCCCGACAACGGCGTCAAGTTCCTCGCGCGCGGCGGGCACAAGCTCGACGACGAGCTGGAGGACCGGATCGAGGCGGTCTACGACGCGCACCGGCACGGTGAGCCGTGGGAGCGCCCGACCGGCGCCGGTGTCGGCCGGGTGCGGTCCTACGGCGAGGGGTTCGACCAGTACGTGGCGCACCTCATCGCCGTACTCCCGAACCGGCTGGACGGTCTGAAGATCGTCCTCGACGAGGCGCACGGCGCCGCCGCCCGGGTGTCGCCGGAGGCGTTCTCGCGGGCCGGGGCCGAAGTGATCACGATCGGGGCGTCGCCGGACGGCCTCAACATCAACGACGGCTGCGGGTCCACGCACCTCGATCTGCTGAAGGCCGCGGTCGTCGAGCACGGGGCGGCGCTCGGTATCGCGCACGACGGGGACGCGGACCGGTGCCTGGCCGTCGACCACACCGGTGAGGAGGTCGACGGCGACCAGATCATGGCCGTGCTCGCGCTCGCCATGAAGGAGCGGGGCGCGCTGCGGGCCGACACCGTGGTGGCGACCGTCATGTCCAACCTCGGGTTCAAGCTGGCGCTGGAGCGGGAGGGGCTGCGGCTCGTCCAGACCGCGGTGGGGGACCGGTACGTCCTCGAGGAGATGAAGGAGCACGGGTACGCCCTCGGGGGCGAGCAGTCCGGGCACGTGATCATCCTGGACCACGCCACGACCGGGGACGGCACGCTGACCGGGCTGATGCTGGCGGCCCGGGTCGCGGAGAGCGGGCGGTCGCTGAAGGAACTGGCCTCTGTCATGGAGCGGTTGCCGCAGGTCCTGATCAACGTGCCTGATGTGGACCGGACCCGGGTGTCGACGTCTGCGGAACTGGCTTCCGCGGTGGCGGAGGCGGAGCGGGAACTCGGTGAGACGGGGCGGGTGTTGTTGCGGCCGTCCGGGACCGAGCCGTTGGTGCGGGTGATGGTCGAGGCCGCGGACATTGATCAGGCCCGGTCGGTGGCGGGGCGGTTGGCCGATGCGGTGAAGTCGGCGCTCGGCTGATTTCCGGGTTCGGGGCGGGGGTTCTGTCTCTTGCGGGCTGCGGCGCCATCGTGGCTGGTCGCGCAGTTCCCCGCGCCCCTTCAGGAGCGCTTTCGCCAGGCCCACTTCTGGAGCAGCAGGGTCACCGTGCCCGCCAGGACGATGCCCAGGAGGTTCAGCAGGAGCTGTTCCGTCGAGCCCCAGGTCTGCTCGGTGTCGCCGTAGCTGAGGGCCACCGCCGCGTTGGCGGCCGCCGGGACCGTGGTGACCGAGATGGCCACGCCCACCAGGGCACCGGACTTCGCCGAGGTCAGGGAGAGGGTGCCGGCGGCGCCCGCGAGGACGGCGACGATGAAGGAGAAGGCGTCCGGGGCGTAGACGAAGCCGGTCTGCGGGCGGTCGCCCTCCAGCTTCTGCTCGCTGAACAGATTCAGCGCGTCCATGAAGAGACTGAAGCCCACCGTCACCGCCATCGCCACGGCGAAGCCGGCCAGGAGGGCGATCAGGGAGCGCAGGGCCAGGCGGGGGGCGCGCTGCACGATCGAGGTGGAGATGCCGGCGAGCGGACCGAACTCCGGGCCCACCGCCATGGCGCCCACGATGAGGACCGCGTTGTCGAGCACGACACCGCAGGCCGCGATCATCGTGGCCAGCGTGATGAAGGCCAGGTAGGTGGCGGAGAGCGTCGACTCCTCGTGCGTGGCGTCGGTCAGGTGCTCCCACAGGACCGCGTCCGCGCCTTCGCCGGGTGCCTCCGCCTCGGCCTTGTCGGCGCGTTTCGACAGGGACAGGTCGATGTTCTCGACCGCGATGGAGCCGTTGGTGTCGAGGCCCAACTCCTGAAGATCGGTGAGGAGTTCGTCACCGGCCTCGCGGGCCACGTCGCACATCACGACGTCACCTTCGGGGTTGCGGGCGGCACCCCGCAGCACGACGAGATGGGTGGTGCCGACCGTCCCCTCGATCAGACGGACCACGTCGTCGGTCTGGTGGGCCGGCGTGATCAGGCGCAGATGCAGCATGACGCCTATTTAACAGGCGCGCTTTTCTAGAGCTTGCGGAGGCTGAGCCTGCGCACCTTGTGGTCCTGGCCCTTGCGGATGACGAGGGTGGCCCGGCCGCGGGTGGGGGCGATGTTCTCGACCAGGTTGGGCTTGTTGATGGTGCGCCAGAGGGTGCGGGCGTAGTCGACGGCCTCCTCCTCCGACACCTGCGTGTACTTCCTGAAGTACGACTCGGGGTTCTGGAAGGCGGTCTGCCGGAGCTTCCTGAACCTGCTGAGGTACCAGCGCTCGATGTCCTCGGCGCTCGCGTCGACGTACACGCTGAAGTCGAAGTAGTCGGCGAGACCGACGCGGGTGCGGCCGTCCGTGCCGGGGAGGGCGGGCTGGAGGACGTTCAGGCCCTCGACGATCAGGATGTCGGGGCGGCGGACCGTGAGCTTCTCGCCGGGGACGATGTCGTAGATCAGGTGGGAGTAGACCGGGGCCGAGACCTCGTCCTTGCCGGCCTTGATGTCGGCGACGAAACGGGTCAGCGCCCGGCGGTCGTACGACTCGGGAAATCCCTTGCGCGACATGAGCCCGCGGGCCTCCAGCTCGCGGGTGGGGAGCAGGAAGCCGTCGGTGGTGACCAGCTCCACGCGCGGGTGCTCGGGCCAGCGGGAGAGCAGGGCCTGGAGGAGGCGGGCGACGGTGGACTTGCCGACGGCGACCGACCCGGCGACCCCTATGACGAACGGGGTGCCGGACTGGGAGCCCTGTTCGCCGAGGAAGGTGTTCAGCGCCCCTCTCAGCCCGTCCGTGGCGCCGACGTAGAGGTTCAGCAGCCGGGACAGCGGGAGGTAGATGTCCCGCACCTCGTCCAGGTCGATGACGTCACCGAGACCGCGCAGCTTCTCGACCTCTTCGGCGTTCAGCGGGAGCGGAGTCTTCTCACGCAGCGCGCTCCACTCGGCGCGGGTGAGGTCGACGTAGGGAGTCGCCTCCGGCTTGTGCCGGTGGGCGCTCCGGGGCATCGGGGAGACCGGAGAGATCACAGTCCATTGTTAACGGAGTTTGAACGGGGTGGGGGGTGGGGTGTGTCACGCGGGGCCTTCGTCAGGTGGAGTCCGCGGAGGAGAGGGAGGTGGCGCAGACCCGGCAGCGGAAGAGGTACGCGGTGGGCCGGCCGTCCTTGTCGAGGGAGCCGAGGAACTCGGCGCCGTCGCCGCAGTGGGTGAGCCAGGTCGGCGACCGCCGGGCGACGAACCCCGGGGTACGCCGCAGGATCGTGGTCAGGACGTCTGCCGGTACGGCGCCCTCGACCCCCTCGGTGAAGGTGGCGTCCCAGCGCTCGGCGGCCGTGCCGAAGGCGATGCAGTGCGGGCAGATACCGGAGTCCGGGGCGTCGGTGGCGTACACGGGGCCGGTGTAGACCCAGCCGCGCTCCTGTCCGCAGCATGCGCAGGGGCCGTCGTAGGGGGTCACGGATCCGGTGGCCACGGGGTTCGGATGGTAGGGGAACGAGGGCAGGGCCGGGCGTCGGCGGGGCTCCGGCTGCGGGGAGATCAGGAGCTGGACGGCCAGGCCGGTCAGGGCCTCGGGGGCCACGACGACCGCCTCCGCGCGGAGGCTCTCCGGGAGGTGTCTGCGGTCGGCGTCGCTCGTGAGGATGGCCGGGCACCCGAGCGGCAGGACGGCGGCACCGGTGCGGCGGGCGAGTTCGGCGACGCGGTCGAGGATCTGACCGGTGGAGAAGCGGTTGAAGGTGAGTCCGAGGGCGTCGCCGTAGACCTCCGATCCGCCGCCGTCCCCGGCTTCGAGCTCCCAGGAGTCCGGGAGGCCGGTGGGCGGCATTCCGCCGACGGTGACGGGGGCGAGGACGTCGCGTATCGCGGGTTCGTCCATGGGGGCGGGTTGTCCGCCGACGAATCGGCAGAGGTACAGGCTGTAGCTCACATGGCTCCTTCGAATGCGGCACCCCGGCCCACGCCGGCTCGATACAGCTTCCCCTCGCGATATCCGGAATCGGGCACCGAGTGCCGTGTTCCGGAGGTCCGCGCCCCCTAGGCTGCCCCGCATGTGCGGAATCGTGGGATACGTGGGGTCGCAGTCGGCGCTTGATGTCGTGATGGCCGGGCTGAAGAGGCTGGAGTACCGGGGGTACGACTCGGCGGGGGTCGCCGTGCTGGCGGACGGGGGGCTGGCGGCGGCCAAGAAGGCCGGGAAGCTGGTGAATCTGGAGAAGGAGCTGGTCGATCGGCCGTTGCCGTCGGGGGCCACCGGGATCGGGCACACGCGGTGGGCCACGCACGGGGGACCCACGGACGCCAACGCACATCCGCATCTGGACAACGCCGGCCGGGTGTCCGTCGTCCACAACGGGATCATCGAGAACTTCGCCGCGCTGCGGGGGGAGTTGGAGGAGCGGGGGCACACCCTCGCCTCCGAGACCGACACCGAGGTCGTCGCGCATCTGCTCGCCGAGGAGTTCTCCGCGACCGCCGATCTCGCCGAGGCCATGCGGCTGGTGTGCCGGCGGCTGGAGGGCGCGTTCACGCTGGTCGCGGTGCACGCCGACGAGCCGGACGTGGTCGTCGGCGCGCGGCGGAACTCGCCGCTCGTGGTCGGGGTGGGGGAGGGCGAGGCCTTCCTCGCCTCCGATGTCGCCGCCTTCATCGCGCACACGCGGTCCGCGATCGAGCTGGGGCAGGACCAGGTCGTGGAGCTGCGGCGGGACGGCGTGACCGTCACCGGGTTCGACGGGCGGCCCGCCGACGTCCGCTCCTACCACGTCGACTGGGACGCCTCCGCCGCCGAGAAGGGCGGCTACGACTACTTCATGCTCAAGGAGATCGCCGAGCAGCCCAAGGCGGTCGCCGACACCCTGCTGGGCCGGATCGACGCGGCCGGCTCGCTGACCCTGGACGAGGTGCGGATCTCGGCCGCCGAGCTGCGGGAGGTCGACAAGGTCGTCATCGTCGCGTGCGGTACGGCCTTCCACGCGGGACTCATCGCCAAGTACGCCATCGAGCACTGGACCCGGATCCCCTGCGAGGTGGAGCTGGCCAGCGAGTTCCGCTACCGGGACCCGATCCTGGACTCCCGGTCCCTCGTCATCGCCATCTCCCAGTCCGGGGAGACCATGGACACCCTCATGGCGCTACGGCACGCCCGTGAGCAGGGTTCGAAGGTCCTGGCGATCTGCAACACCAACGGGTCCACCATCCCCCGGGAGTCCGACGCCGTGCTGTACACGCACGCCGGGCCCGAGGTCGCCGTGGCGTCGACGAAGGCGTTCCTGACCCAGCTCGTGGCGTGTTACCTGGTCGCGCTGTACCTCGGGCAGGTGCGGGGGACCAAGTGGGGCGACGAGATCTCCGCCGTCATCCGGGACCTGTCGCACATCTCCGGCGAGGTCGAGCGGGTGCTGGAGACCATGGAGCCGGTGCGGGCGCTGGCCCGGTCGCTGGCCGACAAGAACACCGTGCTGTTCCTCGGGCGGCACGTCGGGTATCCGGTGGCCCTCGAAGGCGCGCTCAAGCTCAAGGAACTCGCCTACATGCACGCCGAGGGCTTCGCGGCGGGCGAGCTCAAGCACGGGCCGATCGCCCTCATCGAGGAGGACCTGCCGGTCGTGGTCGTCGTGCCCTCGCCGCGCGGGCGGTCGGTGCTGCACGACAAGATCGTGTCCAACATCCAGGAGATCCGGGCGCGCGGGGCGCGGACCATCGTCATCGCGGAGGAGGGCGACGAGACCGTGGTGCCCTACGCCGACCACCTGATCCGCATCCCGGCCACGCCGACCCTCCTCCAGCCGCTCGTGGCCACGGTGCCGCTCCAGGTCTTCGCCTGCGAACTGGCCACGGCCCGGGGCAACGAGGTGGACCAGCCGCGGAACCTGGCGAAGTCGGTCACGGTGGAGTAGCGGTCGGACGCCTTCACTTCCTCCGGCCGGGCCGTAGGAGCCGGCTCATGAGCGACTCGCCCCGTGCTGCCCCCGTCTTCTTCCGGGGGGTGGCAGGGGGCCGGGGGCTCGCACCCTCGCGCGGCTGAGGGATCTCCGCCGCGGGGCGCGCGGGCAGAGGGACGATCACGGCGGGCGGAACGGCCTTGTCCAGTACGGCGATCCGCTCCTCCGTGACGTCCCCGTACAGGGTCGGCTCCACGATCACCTGGAACCCGTCGAGGCCGATCAGGCAGCGGCCTCCGTCGGGTCGGGTCGTCATCGCCGCACAGGTGTCGTACCGCACGGTGACCAGACCGGCCGGCGTCGACAGGGTCACGCCCGCGGCCCCGATGATCAGCGTGACGTCGTCGTCCTCCAGGGACGGGTGCAGGGTGCCGGAGACCCCGGACGGTGAGAAGTGGGGGGCCTGGGTGAGACCCGCCCAGTCGGCTCCCCCGCGCGGCACCTGGAGCAGCCCGCCGCCCCACGCCTCGCGGGCGACCTCGCGCAGCTCTTCGACCGTGACCGCCCGCAGTTCCTCCCGGTACTGATCGGGAGCCAGGATGCGGTGTCCGGTCAGCAGGCTCAGCGCGTACGACGGCAACAGGGCCGCACCGAGGTCGGGGACGTCGTAGCGCTTGAGCAACTTGCCGCGCGCGGAGTCCAGTTCGGACTGCTCGATGCGGCCCGCGCGCAGCCGGGCGAACGCGTCGACGAAACCGCCGACCGCCGCGTCCTGCTTCTGCGGCAGCGCGTCGGCGTACGCGGTGAGGGTGGCGAAGTCGGCGTCGCGCGGGGAGTAGTCGGCCTCCGCCGAGTACGAGTAGCCGCCCTTCTGCCGCAGGTCCTGGAAGAGGGCGCGGCCCAGCACCTCGGCGAACACGGCGGCCGCGGTGGAGCGGCGGACGACGGAGGTGAAGACGACATGGCCGTCGTCGCCGTGCAGCCAGGCCGGGGTGACGGGGAGCGTGCTGGTGGCGGGCGGGGTGGGGAAGCGGCGGCCGGCGGGCAGGGTGAGGTCCAGGCCGTCCGGGACGCGGTCCGTGGAGAGGAACAGCACGGCGTTGTCCCGGGTGAAGCGGGTCGCGGCCCAGTCGCGCACCTGGTCGGCGGTCAGGCTCCAGGTGCCGAGTTCGTCCTGGCTCCCCAGGCCGTAGCCCTGGGCGCCGTAACGCCACAGCGGCATCCGGGACAGCGGACCCTTGCCGCGGCTGCCGGCCTCGGTGCGCAGGATCTCCTTCTCCGTCTCCATCCGGCCCATCGGGAGGTCGCGCAGGGCCGCGCACACGCCGTTGAGATACGTGACGACCTCGTCCTCGTCGCCCGTGACGTGGAAGAGGGTGTACGTGCTCGCCGTGGCGCCGTTGTAGTGCAGGTCGGACAGGCCCAGGTGGTGCAGCGCGAGGTGCTCGACGAGGTGCGTGATGCCCGCGGTGGGCAGGGTCTCGTCGGCGTGGCCCACCCGGAAGGCGAGACCGGCCGTGATCCGGCGGTCGGTGCTCGGGGCGAAGAGGGTGGGGATGCCGTGGACGGTGGTGTGGCCGACGAAGCCGTCGGGGGCGTCGAGGCTCTCGGCCGTCGGGACGGGTGGGTGCTCCTGTGCGGTCATGTCGGGTGTCCCCTCCCTCAGGGCGTCGCCTGAGCGGCGGCCGCGCGGTACTCCGTGAACCGGGTCCTCCAGTCGGGCACGTGCCGCCAGACCGACTCGGACGCCGTGTCGCCCAGGGCGGCGAAGTGCGGGGCGGCGTCGCCGACATGGCCGCCGAGGGAGAAGACCAGGGCGAAGGCGCTGTGGCTGTCGGTCCAGCGCCAGTCCCGGCGGTGGTCCGGGTGCAGGACGGACGCCCGGGCGGCACGGCGCAGTTCGTCGCGGACGGCCGTGCTCCGCAGGTACTCCTCGGCCTCGGCACCGTCCAGCGCGGCCCGGTGCGCGAGGTGGGCCTCGGCGACCAGGACACCGGCGTGCGATCCGTCCGGTGCGGCGCTCGCGCACTCCTCGGCGAAGCCGTGCGCGGCCTCCCACGATCCGCCCCCCTCGGGGCACAGCTGCCGCAGCAGGCGGGACTGCGCGTGGGCGTGGTGCGGGTGGTGCTCCGCCAGCCGGTCGTAACGCCGCCGGGCCTCGGACTGCCCCAGCCCCAGCCCACGGGCGGTCGCCAGCCGGGCGGTCCACGCGGGGACGTACGCCGGCTGCTCCGCGCACACCTCGATCAGCAGCAGCTCCGCCTTGCACAGCCAGTCGTGGCACTGCCGGGCCGCGTCCCACGAGACGCTCTCGGCGGGGCCGCGGCCGCGGGCGCGCAGGCCGAGACGGACGTACCGCTCGGCGAGGAGCGTGCGAGCGAGGGGGTCGGCGGGCCGGTCCTTCACCGCCTTCTCCAGGAACCACTCGGTCCGCTCGACCCGTGCGAGGAGCGCGGCGGCGACGGAGACGTCCTCGCCCCCGGTGGCTCCGTCGCCGGGGATCCCCTCGAAGAACGCCCGCACGGCCGCCCAGTCCCCGTCCCACGCGGCATCCCGGAGCGGCGCGAGCGCGGGCACGGCGTCGAAGGGCTCGGTGACGAGTGGTCGGGGCTCGCCGACAGTACTTTCGCCCATACGACGGTCCCCCTGGCCTGGTCGATACACGGCGCGCTGTGCTGCGCAGGCTAACAGGAGGGGTTACTGGGGGTTACCGGGTTTCGGGGTGTGAAGTGGGCGCGCGGGCCGGCCGCGGCCCGGCCGGAGCGGTCAGACGTGGGAGTCGGGAGGGAAGCCCGTCCAGCGCAGGTCGGCGGGCAGGTGGCGCATGTCGTTCGTGACGAGGACGGAGGGGGCTCGGCCGGGTGCGTAACGGATGACCGTGAGCGCCGCGTTGGCGTGGTTGAGGCCGAGCCAGCGCCACTTGGGGGCGTGCAGGGCGTCCCGGACGAGCCACGCGACGAGGAAGTTGTGGGTGACGACCAGCTCGTGCCGGTCCTCCTCGCCGTCCGCCGGGCCGGTGAAGAGGTCGAGTGCCCGGCGGGCCGGCGTGGCGCCCTGGTCCCGCTCCTCTTCGGTGGTGTCGGCGAGGAAGCGGAGGTAGAAGTCGGCCGAGTCGGCGGGGAGTTCGTGTCGTGGCGGTACGTAGGGGACGTAGTCGCCCGCGAGGTCGGAGGCGTGCAGGGGGACGTCCTTCAGCTGGTCGCCGATCAGACGCGCGGTCTGCACAGCCCGAGGCAGCGGCCCGTGGTGAACGGCGGTGAGGGGCACGTCCCGGAGCCGCTGCCCGAGCAACACGGCCTGTCGCCGCCCGGCCTCCGTCAGCCCGCTCTCGTCCGGCAGGGCCTCACCGTGCCGGGCGAGGTACAGGTAGCGGGTGGCTGTGCCGGTCTTCTCGGGCTGCACGGTGATCGGTCTCCTCCGCAGGTGGGGCCCTTGCGGGCTTCGTAAAGATCGCTTAAAACTCTCATCACTCCACTTCCGTGACCGTAGGGGGTCCCGTGCGTCCGGCACGTCCGCTTGGTGTGGCCACCGCCTTCGGGCCGGCCACGGTCCTGACCGTGCTGTGCGTGGGCGGGTGCTCGGCCGACCCCGAGGAGGCGGACCCTGCGCCGACGGTCTCGGCATCCCCGACGGCCGACGCCCTCAAGGCCAAGCCCTCGGCGTCCCCCTCCCCGAGCGCATCTGTCTCCGCGTCTCCCACACCTTCGAGGTCCACGCCGACACCGCGGCCGACCCGGACTTCCTCGACCCGGGTGGGTGGGTCCGGGACATCGACCGGGTCCGGCAAGACGGCGGGCGGTTCCAGTGGCGGGACCGGCGCCGTTCCCCAGAACCCGAACCGGGGCCCGAACCCTCCACCCGCACCACCCCGGCCGACCCCCACCCCGGAGTGGACCTCGGGCGCCTGGCAGCCCGGCGACCCCGTGGAGACGACCGCTCCGGTGATGCCGCCGGGGCAGGGCTGACCTGGTACGACCCGGTGGTGGTCACGGCGCGCTCTTCAGGGACTCCGCCAGGCCCTCAGGGACTCCGTCGGGATCGTAAAGTGCCCGGATGAGCATCATCGGGGTCGGTATCGACGTTGCCGAGATCGAGCGGTTCGCGGCGTCGCTGGAGCGTACGCCGGGGTTGGCCCGGCGGTTGTTCCTGGACAGTGAGTTGCTGCTGCCCGGTGGGGAGCGGCGGGGGGTCGCCTCGCTCGCCGCGCGGTTCGCCGCCAAGGAGGCGCTGGCCAAGGCGCTGGGCGCGCCGGCCGGCCTGTACTGGACCGACGCCGAGGTGTACGTCGAGGACAGCGGGCAGCCCCGGCTGCGGGTGACCGGGACCGTGGCCGCGCGGGCCGCCGAACTCGGGGTGCGGTCCTGGCACGTGTCGCTCAGTCATGACGCGGGGGTCGCTTCGGCGGTGGTGATCGCGGAGGGTTGACCGTTGGTGTGGTTGCGGATCCCGGAGTGAGCCCCCGGGCGTTGTTCCGTTGCAGTCCTGTCTGAACCTCCCTCAGCCCTGCCCCAGCGCCGCGAACAGCTCATCCAGCGGCGCCGGTACCCGGTCGGCGTCCAGGGCCTCGACCAGGAGGTGGCCGTAGCGGATCTTGCGGCCCTTCTTCGTGCCCAGGAAGCGGCGGAACTGCTGCTCGCGGGGGCGGCCGTGCTGGGCGGGCTGGGAGAGGAAGGTCTGCCAGGGGCGCAGGTCGCCCTCCGTCTCGACGATCTCCTCGACCCTCGCCGTGCCGAGCGCGCGGATCAGTTCGTCCTCCAGGTCCGCCTCGCAGACGAAGTACGCCGCGTCGGCCGCGCCCGCCCGCCTCAGGCCACGGTCGTAGTAGGGCTGTTCGCGTACGTCGCACAGGCCCGTCAGGCGCAGGTCCAGGCCGGGCGGCCCCAGGACGGCGGCGAAGCGGGCGATGCTCATCGCCCCGCCCATCGACACCGCGGCCACTCCCTCCGCGGCCAGGTCCCGGCCCCGCCGGGCCGCCAGCGTCTCCACGGCCGCCAGATCGCTCGGGCCCTCCAGCAGCACCGCCGTCCGTACTCCCAACTGCTCGGACAACTCACGCGCCGGATCGCCTGAACCACCGTTCGCCCAGCCGCTCACCGCGTCCCGGAACGCCCCCATGTCTGCCATACAGGGAGTCTGCACCGGCGGCCGACGCCACGGCACCTGATATCCGGTGGGTGCGCCGGGTCGCCGTTGGTCACCTCCGTCCCCTGCGGGGGACACTCGGACCCATGCGAACTGCGTACAGCGTGGAGACGGTCAGGGCGGCCGAGCGGGAGCTGATGGCCCGGTTGCCGGAGGGTGCGCTCATGCAGCGGGCGGCGGCCGGGCTGGCGGCCGCCTGCGCGGACCTGCTGGGGCGGGTGTACGGCCGTCGGGTCGTGCTGCTCGTCGGGAGCGGGGACAACGGCGGGGACGCCCTGTACGCGGGCGCGCGGCTCGCGCGCCGGGGCGCCGGGGTGACCGCCGTGCTGCTCGCGCCGGAACGGGCCCACGCCGGGGGGCTGGCCGCGTTGAGGCGGGCCGGTGGGCGTGCGGTGGGGACCGACGGGCGGGCCGTGGAGGGTGATCGGGGGGCCGCCGGACCCCTTGGAGCGGCCGGTGTCGAGGACCTGATCGCGCGCGCCGACCTCCTCCTCGACGGGATCGTCGGTATCGGTGGCAAGGGCGGGCTGCGGCCCGAGGCCGCCCGGCTGGCCGAGGTCGCCGAGCGGGCGCGGGGTGCCGTCGTCGCCGTGGATCTGCCGAGTGGGGTCGAGGCGGACACCGGGGAGGTGCGGGGGGCCGCCGTACGGGCCGATCTGACCGTCACCTTCGGGACGCACAAGCCGGGGCTGCTGGTCGATCCCGCGCGGGAGTACGCCGGGTCGGTGCGGCTCGTCGACATCGGGCTGAGCGCTGTGCTGCCCGCCGAGGCCGAGCTGGAGGCCCTCCAACACGCCGACGTACGGCGGCTGTTGCCGGTGCCGAGCGGGGAGAGCGACAAGTACCGGCGCGGTGTCGTCGGGATCGCCGCCGGGTCCGCGCGCTATCCGGGGGCCGCCGTGCTCGCCGTGTCCGGGGCGCTGCGGGGCGGTGCCGGGGCCGTGCGGTACGTCGGGCCGGCCGGGGACGCCGTGCTCGCCCGCTTCCCCGAGACGCTCGTCTCCGACCAGGGGCCGAAGCAGGCCGGGCGGGTGCAGGCGTGGGTGGTCGGGCCGGGGGCCGGGGACGACGCCTCGGCGGTCGGCGAGGTGCTGGCGTCGGACGTGCCCGTGCTCGTCGACGCGGACGGGCTGCGGCTCGCCGACCGGGACGCCGTACGGGCACGTACCGCGCCGACTCTCATGACCCCGCACGCCGGAGAGGCCGCCGCGCTGCTCGGGGTGCCGCGCGAGGAGGTCGAGGCGGCCCGGCTGGCCTCGGCGCGCGAACTCGCCGCCCGCTACGACGCGACCGTGCTGCTCAAGGGCTCGACCACGCTCGTCGCCGACGCCGCCGGCGGGGCCGTACGCGTCAACCCGACCGGGACGCCCTGGCTGGCCACCGCCGGCAGCGGTGACGTCCTCTCCGGTCTCGCGGGGTCCCTGCTCGCGTCCGGACTGACGGCCCTGGACGCCGGCAGCACGGCCGCCTACCTGCACGGCCTGGCCGGCCGCTTCGCGGCCCACGGAGCACCGGTGGGCGCCCACGACGTGGCAGAGGCGCTACCGGAGGCCTGGCGGGACGTGACGGAGGGGTGAGCGGGGGCCGCCCGGAGCACGGCCACGCAGGGCGGCACGCGGCGGACGTGGGTCCGGCAGGCCCCCGCCACCGCGCCCGCCCCGCTCCCGGTTCCGCCGCGCCCGCCCCGCTCCCGTCGCCCGCCCGCGCGGTGGCAAATGGAGCACCGTGCGCGAACTACTACCTGATGGGACCAATACCGGTCGGCCGAATATGCGGAGCCGAAAGGGCGATGTTTCGCTGGCCGCATGGATGAGCCAAATATACGCGGCACCACCCGGCGTGAACTGCTGGGCGGAGCGGCAGTCGTTCTGGGGAGTCCCGTTCTCGGTTTCCGTGAGGACCGCGAGGACATCCCGGACCCGTCACAGGAACAGCCCGAAGAGCCCGGAGGCAGCTGCTCCGGCGACATGGACGAGGAGTTCGAGGAACTGCTGGCGGCGGCCGAGGACGTCGAGGTCGATGACAGCGACCGCGCCCTCGCCCCCGCCAAGTGGACCCGCCCCATCAAGAAGAGAGCCAGGGTGACGATGCGTTACCGGGTGCGCGGCAACTGGCTGGTGGGATACCACACAGGAGTGGATCTTGCCGTCCCCAAGGGCACCCCGGTTTACGCGGTCGGCACCGGCACCGTCGTCCTGGCCAGCTGGTCGGGGTCGTACGGAAAGGCCGTGACGCTCAAGATGAGCGACGGCCGCTATGTGGTCTACGGCCATCTGAACCGCATCTCGGTCGCGCGCGGAGCCAAGGTCAAGGCCGGCACCCGGATCGGCAGCAGCGGTGCCACCGGCCGGGCCACCGGCCCGCACCTGCACTTCGAGGTGCGCGCCCGGCGCCCCTACGGCTCGGACATCGACCCGGTGAAGTACCTGGCCCGGCACGGCCTGAGCCTCTGACACGCGCGCGCGTGGGTGCGTCCCGGGGACGTGCTCATCGGTGGTGTCAGTCGCCTCTGAGACACTGGGGGCGCCATGAACGAGACAGCAACTGCCCCGACCGCACCGCTCCGCGCCCGAGCCGAGATCGACCTGGCCGCGCTGCGGGCCAATGTGCGGGCCCTGCGCGCCCGCGCGTCCGGGGCCGCCCTCATGGCCGTGGTCAAGTCCGACGCGTACGGCCACGGCGCGGTGCCCTGCGCCCGCGCCGCGGTCGAGGCGGGTGCCCAGTGGCTGGGCACCGCCACCCCGGAGGAGGCTCTCGCGCTGCGCGAGGCGGGTCTGCCGGGGCGGATCATGTGCTGGCTGTGGACCCCCGGCGGGCCCTGGCGGGAGGCGATCGAGGCCGACCTCGACGTGTCCGTCAGCGGCCTGTGGGCCCTGCGCGAGGTCACCGACGCGGCCCGCGCGGCGGGCCTGCCCGCGCGCGTGCAGCTCAAGGCCGACACCGGGCTCGGGCGCGGCGGCTGCCAGCCCGGCGAGGACTGGGCCGAGCTGGTGGCCGAGGCCCTGCGCGCCGAGGCGCAGGGCTTGCTGCGCGTCACCGGGCTCTGGTCGCACTTCGCCTGCGCCGACGAGCCCGGGCACCCCTCCATCACAGCCCAGCTCACCCTCTTCCGCGAGATGCTGGCGTACGCCGAGGGACAGGGCGTGCGCCCCGAGGTCCGGCACATCGCCAACTCGCCCGCCACGCTCACCCTCCCGGAGAGCCACTTCGACCTCGTCCGCACCGGGATCGCGGTCTACGGCATCTCGCCCAGCCCCGACCTCGGCGCCCCCGCCGACTTCGGACTGCGCCCGGTGATGACGCTGTCGGCGTCGATCGCCCTGGTCAAACGCGTCCCCGGCGGCCATGGCGTCAGCTACGGCCATCGCTATGTCACCCCGGGCGAGACCACCCTCGGCCTCGTGCCCGTCGGCTACGCGGACGGCGTCCCGCGGCACGCCTCGGGGGCCGGCCCGGTCCTGGTCGACGGCAAGTGGCGTACGGTCGCCGGGCGGATCGCCATGGACCAGTTCGTCGTGGACCTCGGCGGCGACGCACCGCCGACCGGCACCCGGGCCGTGCTCTTCGGCCCCGGCGACGGGGGCGAGCCCACCGCGGAGGACTGGGCACAGGCCGCGGGCACCATCGCGTACGAGATCGTGACCCGCATCGGAACACGCGTTCCCCGCGTCTATGTGAACGAGGGACAAGCGGGGTAACCGCACAGTACGTGCGAGAACAGCCAGTCCCGCCACACCGGTATCACCCGACCCAGCATCACCCGACCCAGCGAACAGGAGCGGTACGTGAGCGAGAGCAGTGCGGAGGCCGTCGTCGACGCCGCCGCGTCGGTGGCCCTCGCCTCCGCGGCGGGGGCGGGCGCCGGCTGGCGCCGGGCGACCGGGATCGCCGGCGCCGCGATAGGCGTGATCGCCGCGGGTGCCGCGGCGGGCGTCGCCATCGAGCGGCTCACCGTCGGGCGCGGCATGCGGCAGAGGGCGCGACTCGCCCTCGACTCGACCGGGCCGTACGGCGCGCTGCGCGGCACGCCCGGCAAGGCGTACTCCGACGACGGCACGGAGCTGTACTACGAGGTCGACGACGTGGACCCGGAGTCCGCGCCCGCCCTGTCGCCGCGTCGGCGCCGGCTGTTCGGGCGCAAGGCCCCCGCTCCCGTCACCGTCGTCTTCAGCCACGGCTACTGCCTGAGCCAGGACTCCTGGCACTTCCAGCGGGCGGCCCTCAGGGGTGTCGTCCGGACCGTGCACTGGGACCAGCGCAGCCACGGACGGTCCGGGCGGGGCGTACGGCAGGTGCAGGACGGGGTGCCGGTCGACATCGAGCAGCTCGGGCGCGACCTGAAGGCCGTCATCGACGCGACCGTGCCCGAGGGGCCGATCGTGCTCGTCGGGCACTCCATGGGCGGCATGACCGTCATGGCGCTGGCCGACGCGTTCCCCGAGCTGATCCGTGACCGGGTGGTCGCGGTGGCCCTGGTCGGCACCTCGTCCGGGCGGCTCGGCGAGGTCAACTTCGGGCTGCCGGTCGCCGGTGTCAATGCCGTACGGCGGGTGCTGCCGGGCGTCCTCAAGGCGCTCGGGCAGCGGGCCGACCTGGTGGAGAAGGGGCGCCGGGCCACCGCCGACCTGTTCGCCGGAATCATCAAGCGCTACTCCTTCGCCTCCCGGGACGTCGACCCGGCCGTCGTCCGGTTCGCCGAACGGATGATCGAGGGCACCCCGATCGACGTGGTCGCCGAGTACTACCCGGCGTTCGACAACCACGACAAGACCGCCGCCCTCGCCCACTTCGCCGACAAGCCGGTGCTCGTGCTCGCCGGCGTGGGGGACATGGTCACGCCCAGCGAGCACAGCGAGGCCATCGCCTCCCTGCTCCCGGAGGCGGAGCTGGTGCTGGTCCCGGACGCCGGACACCTGGTCATGCTGGAACACCCGGAAGTGGTCACCGACCGCCTCGCCGACCTCCTCACCCGCGCGGGGGCGGTGCCCGCAGGGGCTACCGTTGGCGGTTATGGAAGCAGTACCGCGCAACCCGGTTGAGACCGAGCTGACCGTCACCTCCCCCGAGCAGATGCGCGAGCTGGGGCTGAAGCTCGCCAAGCTGCTGCGCGCCGGGGACCTCGTGATGCTCAGCGGGGAGCTCGGCGCGGGCAAGACGACCCTGACCCGCGGACTCGGTGAGGGACTCGGGGTGCGGGGGGCCGTGACCTCGCCGACCTTCGTGATCGCCCGGGTCCATCCGTCCCTCGGCGACGGGCCGCCGCTCGTGCACGTCGACGCGTACCGCCTGGGCGGCGGGCTCGACGAGATGGAGGACCTCGACCTCGACGTGTCACTGCCGGAGTCGGTGGTCGTCGTGGAGTGGGGCGAGGGCAAGGTCGAGGAGCTGACCGACGACCGGCTGCACGTCCAGATCCACCGGGCGGTCGGTGACACCACCGACGAGGTGCGGCACGTGACGCTGACGCCGGTCGGGGAGCGGTGGACCGCGGCCGACCTCAGCGTGCTGACCGCCTGAGCGGCGGGTCGGCCGCCGGACGGTCGTTTTCCGTGAACGTTCCGACAACGCGTCGGCAAGATATTGCATTCGGTGTCCCGCGCGTGGTCACATGGTACCCAGCCCGTAGTTAGGTCTGCCTAACCACGCCCGCCCCCGAACTTCAGGAGGCGTCCATGTCGGCCACCGAGAACCGGCCCCAGCCGCAGCCGTACGCGATCGCCGGCGGCGTGTCCATGCGCGACCTGCTGGCGTCCTGCGCGGCGGCGGAAGCCGTCTCGACACCACCGCGACTGCCCGACCCCGGGACCGGCGGGGCAGCCGTGGACCGGGACCGCCCCAAGGCCGCCTGACCGGGCTCCAGCCGCTCGGCCGACCCGTCGCCCGACCGGGCTCAGTGGATCACGACGACCTTCGCGCCGATCATCGCGAAGGTCCACATCGCGTCGCCGTCCGCGCGGGACTCCCGGATGCCGCCCGTCAGCACGGCGTCGGAGCCGACGAGGGGCGCGGGATCCCGTACGGCCGCGCTGAAGCCGATGGCCACGCCGTCGGCGCCGGAGGCGAAGCGGACCACGTGTTCGACGGGGATGCCGTCGGTGCCGGTGATCGCGTTGGAGCGGGAGGTGACCGCGTAGACGCCGGGAGCGGGGTCGACACTCCCCGGGGTGACCTCGAAGGTGCGGGTCACCGTGTCGGCGGGGCCCACCAGCCAGACCCGGTCGGCGTCCAGGGAGTACACGACGCGTGCGCCCTCGCCGGAACCGGCGGGGAGGGCGGTGGGGTCCCGCTTGACCTGGGGGACCTGCGAGGTGACGGCCGCGGGAGTGCCGTCCGGGCCGGCCTTGCCGGGGGCGGTGGCGGAGGCCTGGTAGGCGAGGAAGCCGACCGTTGCGAGGGCCGCCGTGGTGAGGGCGGTTACGAAGCCTGCGCTACTGGGTGCCACCGATACCTCTTGAGTATTTAGTCCTGATTTGTGGTGACGGTAGCAGCTCGTGGGGCGCCCGCTGTGCCGAAGTCGGCCTGCGGCCGCCCCGTCCTCCCGGGAGCCGTAGGCTGTTCGCGTGCTGTTGCTCGCTCTGGATACCGCCACGCCCGCCGTCACCGTCGCTCTGCACGACGGGAGGGACGTGCTCGCCTCCTTCAGTCAGGTGGACGCCCGTCGGCACGGGGAACTGCTCCTTCCGGCCGTCGACCGGGTGCTCGCCGACGCGGGGGTGACACTGGGCGACGTCACCGGGATCGTCGTGGGGACCGGGCCCGGGCCGTACACCGGGCTGCGGGTCGGGCTCATGACCGCGGACACCTTCGGGCTCGCGCTCGGCGTGCCCGTGTACGGGGTGTGCACCCTGGACGGGCTCGCGTACGCGGCCGACCCCGGCGAGGGGCCCTTCGTCGTGGCGACCGACGCGCGGCGCAAGGAGGTCTACTGGGCGCGGTACGAGGACTCCCGTACCCGAACCGGTGAACCCTCCGTCGACCGGCCCACCGACATCGCCGAGCGGGTCGAGGGACTGCCCGCCGTCGGAGCCGGGGCGCTGCTCTACCCCGAGACCTTCCCCGACGCCCGCGAGCCCGAGCACGTCAGTGCCGCCGCGCTCGCCGCTCTCGCGGCCGAGAGGATCGCGGCCGGGGAGGAGCTGCCCGCGCCACGGCCGCTGTACCTGCGGCGGCCCGACGCCCAGGTGCCCAAGAACTACAAGGTGGTCACCCCCAAGTGACCGCCCCCGTGACTCCTGTGCTGCGCGAGATGCGCTGGTGGGACATCGACCCCGTCCTGGAGCTGGAGAGGGACCTCTTCCCGGAGGACGCCTGGTCCCGGGGCATGTTCTGGTCCGAGCTGGCGCACTCCCGGGGACCCGAGGCGACCCGGCGGTACGTGGTGGCCGAGGAGGGCGAGCGGATCGTGGGGTACGCCGGGCTCGCCGCCGCCGGCGAGCTGGCCGACGTCCAGACGATCGCCGTCGCCCGTGACCACTGGGGCACCGGACTCGGGGCCACCCTGCTGACCGAACTGCTGCGGGCCGCGACCGCCTTCGAGTGCGCCGAGGTCATGCTGGAGTGCCGGATCGACAACATCCGCGCCCAGAAGCTCTACGAGCGCTTCGGCTTCGAGGCCATCGGGTTCCGGCGCGGCTACTACCAGCCGGGCAACGTGGACGCCCTGGTCATGCGACTCACCGACCCTTCAACTTCCGTACGAGGAACCGAGATCAATGGCTGACGAACCGCTTGTCCTGGGCATCGAGACCTCCTGTGACGAGACCGGCGTCGGCATCGTCCGGGGAACCACCCTGCTCGCCGACGCCATCGCGTCCAGCGTGGACGAGCACGCCCGGTTCGGCGGTGTCGTCCCGGAGGTGGCCTCCCGGGCGCACCTCGAAGCGATGGTGCCGACCATCGAGCGCGCCCTGAAGGAGGCCGGGGTCTCCGCGAAGGACCTCGACGGCATCGCCGTCACCGCCGGTCCCGGGCTCGCCGGCGCCCTCCTCGTCGGGGTGTCGGCGGCGAAGGCTTACGCCTACGCCCTCGGCAAGCCCCTCTACGGCGTCAACCACCTCGCCTCGCACATCTGCGTGGACCAGCTGGAGCACGGGGCACTGCCGGAGCCGACGATGGCGCTGCTGGTGTCCGGCGGGCACTCGTCCCTGCTGCTGTCCTCGGACATCACCTCCGACGTACGGCCCATGGGCGCCACCATCGACGACGCGGCCGGCGAGGCCTTCGACAAGATCGCCCGGGTGCTGAACCTCGGCTTCCCCGGCGGTCCCGTCATCGACCGGTACGCGCGCGAGGGCGACCCGTCCGCGATCGCCTTCCCGCGCGGGCTGACCGGGCCGCGCGACCCGGCGTACGACTTCTCCTTCTCCGGGCTGAAGACCGCGGTCGCCCGCTGGATCGAGGCCAAGCGGGCCGCGGGGGAGGAGGTGCCGGTGCGTGACGTGGCCGCGTCCTTCCAGGAGGCGGTCGTGGACGTGCTGACCCGCAAGGCCGTGCGGGCCTGCAAGGACGAGGGCGTCGACCACCTGATGATCGGCGGCGGGGTGGCCGCCAACTCCCGTCTGCGGGCCCTCGCCCAGGAGCGCTGCGAGGCCGCCGGGATCCGTCTCCGGGTCCCGCGGCCCAAGCTGTGCACCGACAACGGCGCGATGGTCGCCGCGCTCGGCGCGGAGATGGTCGCGCGGAACCGGCCCGCGTCCAGCTGGGACCTGTCGGCCGACTCCTCCCTGCCGGTGACCGACCCGCACGTGCCGGGCCACGACCACGTCCACGAGATCAGCAAGGAGAACCTCTACTCGTGACGGTCGCGCTGATGTGGGAGGCCCGGGCGGTCGAGGGCCGGGGCGATGAGCTGCTCGCCTGGGCCCGCCGACAGGAGCTTCCCGTACGGCCGTCGCGGCGCGAGACCTTCCGGGGGCCGCAGGACCGCGTCCTCGTCATCACGTGGTGGGACGCGGCCTACGACGCCGAGCTGCCCGAACTCCCGGAGCCGGACCCCGAGTTGGTGAGCCGGGCGGTGCACCGGTGGCGGTTCGAGTCCGTCGGGTGACCGCGGTCCTACGACAGCTCCGTCTCGCACCGCAGCCGACGGTCCGCGCCCAACTCCCGCACCGGGCCCGTCAGATGCAGCCGTACCGTGTGCCGGGCCTCCGCGCTCGACGCCGACAGCCGTAGCTCCAGGTCGCCCGGCTCCACGATCCTCCTGCCCCTGCGGTCGGTGAAGGCGGACAGGTCCGCGTGGAAGCGGAAGGTCACGCGGCGGGACTCGCCCGGGTCCAGCTCCAGCCGCCGGTAGCCGATCAGACGGACGTCCGGGCGGGTCACCGAGGCCACCGGGTCGTGCAGATACAGCTGGACGACCTCGGCGCCCGCCCGGTCCCCCGTGTTGCGGACGGTCAGCGACACGTCGTACGAGCCGTCCGTGGTGAGCTCGGGAGCCGTTCCCCCGAAGTCCTCCCACACGAACTCCGTGTAGGAGCGGCCGTGTCCGAACGGGTACAGCGGGGTCGGGTCCAGGTTGCTGACCCCGCCCGCGAGACCGAGCGGGGGCTGGAGGTAGGTCCAGGGCTGGCCGCCCGGCACCTGCGGCACGCTCACCGGGAGGCGGCCCGAGGGGTTCACCCGGCCCGAGAGGACCCCGGCGACCGCCGGGCCGCCCTCCTCGCCGGGGAAGAAGGCCTGGACGACCGCGCCGAGCCGGCCCTGCCAGCGGCCGAGCGCGTAGGGCCGGCCGGTGAGCAGGACGAGGACCACCGGGACGCCGGTGGCGACCAGGGAGTCCAGCAACTCGCCCTGGACACCGGGCAGTCGCAGGTCCGTCACATCGCAGCCCTCGCCCGAGGTGCCCCGGCCGAACAGGCCCGCCCGGTCGCCGAGCACCGCCACGCACACGTCCGCCTCGGCCGTCCTGGCCACCGCCTCCTCGAAGCCCCCGGTGTCCGGGTCGTCGACCCCGCAGCCCTCGGTGAACGTCACCTTGGCGTCCGGGAGTTCGGCGCGCAGGGCCTCGAGGACCGTCGGGATCTCGATGCCCGTCGGGACGTCCGGGTGGTGGGTGAGGACGTGGGACGGGAAGGAGTAGCAGCCGAGCATCGCCAGCGCGTCGGCGGCGCGGGGTCCGACGACCGCGATCCGGGTGTCCGGGGCCAGCGGGAGCAGGCCGTCCGGGTTGTCGAGGAGGACCACCGACTCCTCGGCGAGGCGGCGGGCCAGGGCCCGGTTCGCCGTCGAGTCCAGGTCGATCCGGCCGGTGGGCTCCGGGTTCCAGTCCTCGTCCAGCAGGCCCAGCTCGCACTTCTGGAGCAGGACCCGGCGGGCCGCCCGGTCGATCAGAAACTCAGGGACCTCCCCGGCCCGGACCGCCTCGACGAGCGGGTTGCCGTAGCACTTCACCGTCGGCAGCTCGACGTCCAGGCCCGCCTCCAGGGCGGCGTGGGCCGCGCCCGCCTCGGTGCCGGCGATCCGGTGCTGGGTCTGCAGGAAGCCCACGCCGAAGTAGTCGGCGACCACCGTGCCGGTGAACCCCCACTCCTCACGCAGCAGTTCGGTCAGCAGGCCGGGGTCGGCGGAGGCCGGGACGCCGTCGGTGTCGGTGTACGCGGCCATCACCGAGCGCGCCCCGCCCTCGCGCAGCGCGAACTCGAAGGGCGGCAGGGTGATGTCGGCGAACTCCCGCACCCCGGCCCGCACGGGCGCGAGGTTGCGGGCGCCCGCCGAGGAGGCGTACCCGGCGAAGTGCTTGAGCGTGGCGACGATCCCGGCCTGCTCCAGACCCCGGACGTACGCCGCGCCGATCGTGCCCACCAGGTACGGGTCCTCGCCGATCGTCTCCTCGACCCGCCCCCAGCGCGGGTCGCGGACGACGTCCAGAACGGGGGCCAGTCCCTGGTGGACGCCGACCGCACGCAGGTCGCGGCCGATGGCGCCGGCCATCTCCGCGACCAGTTCGGCGTCCCAGCTCGCACCCCACGCGAGCGGAACGGGATAGGCGGTGGCCCGCCAGGTGGTGAAGCCGGCCAGGCACTCCTCGTGGGCCAGCGCCGGGATGCCGAAGCGACCGGCCTCCGCGATACGGCGCTGGGCGCGGGCCAGTGCCTGCGCGCCCAGCGCCGGGTCCACGGGGGCGGTGCCGAAGGGGCGGGTGAGCTGGCCGAGGCCCCTGGTGATCAGCTCGTCCCAGTCGTAGTCGGCGGTCATCTCGCGTTGCAGGGGAGCGACGCCGTCCCCGTCCGTACTGGCGCCCACCCACACGCCGTACAACTGGGCGGTCTTCTCCTCCAGGGTCATCCGGGAGAGGAGGTCGTCGACACGGGCGGCGGCGGTCAGGGCGGGGTCACGCCAGGGCGCGGTGGTCATGTAACTCCTGTCGGGCTCGACTGTCGGTCGACGACGCCTTCGCGAATGTTTCGATGCTCAATCCGAATGTTTTGGGAACCTAGGGCCGCCAGGAGGGTTCGTCAAGAGGTCGCGCAGGGATACGATCGCCGCCATGACACCCCCGGAGCCCGCTGAAACCCGGACGACTTCCCCTGCGGTGGGGCGGTCGCAGCAGACCGCGACCCTCGCCGAGATCGCCCGGGAGGCCGGCGTCTCGGCGCCGACAGTTTCGAAGGTCCTCAACGGCAGGGCCGACGTCGCGCCCGCGACCCGCGCCCGCGTCGAGGACCTGCTGCGCGCGCACGGCTACCGGCGCCGACGCGCCGAGGCGAGCCGCTCGCCCCTGATCGACCTGGTCTTCCACGAGCTGGAGAGCGCGTGGGCGATGGAGGTCATCCGGGGCGTGGAGAACGTGGCCCGCGACGCCGGGCTCAGCGTCGTGCTGAGCGAGAGCGCCGGGCGGCTCACCCCCGGCCGCACCTGGGCCGACCAGGTCGCCGCCCGCCGCCCCTACGGCGTGGTCCTGGTGCTGTCCGGGCTCGACGAGTCCCAGCGCGCGCTGCTCGGCAGCAGGTCGATCCCGTTCGTGGTGATGGACCCGGCCGGCGACCCGGGCGCCGACGTGCCCTCGATCGGCGCCACCAACTGGCAGGGCGGGCTCGCGGCCACCCGGCACCTCGTCGAGCTCGGGCACCGGCGGATCGGCGCGATCACCGGACCCTCCCGGATGATGTGCAGCCGCGCCCGCATCGACGGCTACCGGGCCGCGCTGGAGACGGCCGGGCTGCCCGTCGACCCCGGGCTGATCATGGCCGGCGACTTCCACCACGAGACCGGCTACCGCCAGGGCCTGGAACTGCTGCGCCGCCCGGACCGGCCCACCGCGGTCTTCGCCGGCAACGACCTCCAGGCGCTCGGCGTGTACGAGGCCGCGCGCGAGCTGGGGCTGCGGATCCCGGAGGACCTGAGCGTGGTCGGGTTCGACGACCTGCCGGTGGCGCCGTGGGTGGGGCCGCCGCTGACGACCGTACGGCAGCCGCTGACGGAGATGGCCGAGGCGGCGGCGAAGCTGGTGCTGGATCTGGGGCGGGACGGGGATGCTGCCGCGGCGACTCGGGTGGAGCTGGCTACGAGCTTGGTGGTTCGCAGTAGTACGGCACGTTGCGCCTAGGGGGGTGCCGGGTTGGGTTGTGGGCGGGTGCGGGTTTGTTGTGGCTGGTCGCGCCCACGCGGCGGAGCCGCATGTCGACACAGCCCCGCGCCCCTGGGGTGGGTGACCTTGACGATCTGAGTGCCTGACCCCACACTCCTCCGAAGCCAATCGGTTGTACGACCGAAAGTTTCGGAGGTACCCGCAATGAGATCTCTGAGAGCCGGCTTACCCCTTCTGCTCCTCGGCGCGCTCATGGCCACCGCACCCACCGCCCATGCCGCTGACCCGCCCCTCCGCGACCTCGCCGCCGCCAAGGGCAAGGTCATCGGTACCGCCGTCACCGGGTCCAAGCTCACCGGGACCTACGGCGAGCTCGCCGGGGCGCAGTTCAACTCGCTGACTCCCGGCAACGCCATGAAGTGGGGCTCCGTCGAGCCGACCCGGGGCAGCTACAACTGGGCCGAGGCCGACCAGATCGTGAACTTCGCCGAGGCCCACGGGCAGCAGGTGCGCGGTCACACCCTGGTCTGGCACAGCCAGAACCCGAGCTGGCTGACCAACGGCACCTGGACCCAGGCCCAGCTGAGCACGCTGCTCAACGACCACATCGCCCTCGAGGTCGGGCGCTACAAGGGGCGCCTCGCGGCCTGGGACGTCGTCAACGAACCCTTCAACGAGGACGGCACCTACCGCCAGACCCTCTGGTACAACGGCCTCGGCACCGGCTACATCGCCCAGGCCCTCACCGCCGCCCGCGCCGCCGACCCGGCCGCCAAGCTCTACATCAACGACTACAACGTCGAGGGCGTCAACGCGAAGTCGACCGCCCTGTACAACCTCGTCAAGTCGCTGAAGGAGCAGGGCGTCCCGATCGACGGGGTCGGACTCCAGGCCCATCTGATCGTCGGTCAGGTCCCCGGCACACTCCAGCAGAACATCCAGCGCTTCGCCGACCTCGGCGTCGACGTGGCGATCACCGAGCTGGACATCCGGATGACGCTGCCCTCCGACAGCGCGAAGCTGACCCAGCAGGCCGCCGACTACAAGGCCGTCATGAACGCCTGCGTGGCCGTCGCGCGCTGTGTCGGCGCCACCGTCTGGGGCTTCACCGACTCCGACTCCTGGATCCCGAGCACCTTCCCGGGACAGGGCGCGGCGACGCCGTACGACGAGAACTACGCGCCGAAACCGGCGTACTACGCCATCGCGGAGGCGCTCGGCGGGACGACCACCCCGCCGCCGACCGGCGCGTGCAGCGCCTCCTACAGCGTGACCAGTCAGTGGAACACCGGCTTCACGGGGCAGGTGACGATCTCCTGCAAGGGTGCCGCGCTGTCGTCCTGGAAGGTCGGCTGGACGTACGGGGCGGGTCAGCGGATCACCCAGGCCTGGAACGCCGACTGCACCCAGTCCGGCGCGGTGGTCAGCTGCTCCAACGCCTCCTACAACGGCACGGTCCCGGACGGCGGTTCCGTGACCTTCGGGTTCAACGCCTCCTGGAGCGGGAGCAACCCGGTGCCGACCGTGACGCTGGGCTGAGAAGCGTGAGATTTTCCGAAGAAAGCCGCCCCGGAGGCGCTCCTCGTAATAATTCGGACGTACGTTCCTTCCTGTGACGGGAGACGACGAGGGCAGACGGACGGGCCGGCGGCGGCGGTTGCTGAAGGCCGCCGGCCTCACCCTCGCGGGCGCCCTGGTACTGGGCATCGGGACGGTCGGCTGGGCGTACTGGCATCTCAACAGCAACATCAAGAGCGTCGACATCAACAGCGCGCTCGGCGACGACCGTCCCGCCAAGGTCACCCCGACCCCTTCGGCCTCGCAGACCTCGCAGGAGGCCCCGCTCCCCACCGAGGCCCTCAACATCCTGGTCCTCGGCTCCGACTCGCGCAGCGGCAAGGAGAACAAGGCGCTCGGCGGCGGCAGCAGCACCGGGGCCCGCTCCGACACCGCGATGGTCGTGCACGTCGACGCGGGGCGCACGGGGGCCACGGTCGTCAGCATCCCGCGCGACACCCTCGTCACCCGCCCCTCCTGCCCGCTGAAGAGCGGCGGCTCCACGGCGGTGGCGTACGGCGCGATGTTCAACAGCGCCTATTCGGTGGGCGGTCCGGTGTGCGCGGTCAAGACCGTCGAGTCGATCACGGACGTCCGCATGGACCACTACGTCGAGATCGACTTCTCCGGCTTCGCGAAGCTGGTGAACTCCCTCGGCGGGGTCACGGTCACCACGGACCAGGACATCGACGACGACGACAGCCACCTGCACCTGAAGGCGGGCACCCACCACCTGGACGGGAAGACGGCCCTCGCGCTCGCCCGCACCCGGCACGGCATAGGCGACGGCAGCGACCTGGGCCGCATCGGCCTCCAGCAGACCCTGGTGAAGGCGCTGCTGGAGCAGATCTCCGCGACGAACCTCCTGACCAGCCCCACCAAGCTGTACTCCGTCACCGACGCGATCACCGGCAGCCTCACCACCGACACCGGCCTCGACTCCCTGGCCGAGCTGATGAGCCTCGGCGAGAGCCTGAAGGGCCTGTCGAGCGACCGGGTGAAGACCGTGACCATGCCGGTGGTGACCGCGCCCTCCGACCCCAACCGGGTGGTCGCGAAGGAGCCCGCGGCGAGCGAGCTGTGGGAGTCGCTCCGCTGAGCTCTCGCCGAGCTCTCGCCGAGCTCTCGCCGAGCTCGCGCCGAGCTCGCGCCGAGCTCCGCCGAGTTCTCGCTGACGTGTTCACCGAAAAAACTGGATGACTGCTGCAACCAGCGCGCGTCCAGTGATGTCTGTTGCGGTGACCACACTGCAGTAACCAGGGGGAAACACAGATGTCCAACTCGCGTGCGTACAAAGCCTGGTCCGTACCGCTGATCGCCGGAGTGCTCGCGCTCGGCGGGATCCCCGCCCTCGCCGGCAGCGCCTCGGCGGCCGAATCGAAGGCCGTCCAGGACGACTTCAACGGGGACGGCTACAAGGACCTCGCCGTCGGCGCCCCGATCGCCACGGTCGGCGGCAAGAAGGGGGCGGGCTACGTCACCGTCATGTACGGCGGCCCGCACGGCCTGACCAAGGACAGCCGCACCATCATCAGCCGCTCCACCAGCGGCATCCCCGGCGATCCCGCCGCGGGCGAGAACTTCGGCTACCAGCTGTCCACGGGGGACCTGGACGGCGACGGGCGAACCGACCTGATCATCGGACAGGCCGACTCGAACCGGGACGCGGTCGTCGTCTGGGGCTCCAAGGAGGGCCTGTCCGGCGCGGTGTCCGTGCCCGCGGCGACCACCCAGGCGGGCGACTTCGACGGGGACAGCTGGCCGGACCTGGTCCTGTTCCGCGGCGGCCGGGCCCCGGGCGACGACCCGCTCGGCACCGAGGCCACCGTCTGGCGGGGCCCGATCTCCCGGGACGGGAAGCCGACCGCCACGCAGGACTTCGGCTCGCCCAAGGTGGAGCCCTACGACGTGATGTACGCGGCCGCCGGGGACGTCAACGGCGACGGCCGCGACGACCTCGCGCTGACCGTCTACATCGGCGAGGGCGGCGTCGGCTCCCAGCTGTACCTGGCCAACGCCTCCGGAGGCTTCAGCTACGTCGACTCCCCTGACGGCAGTGGCCAGGTGGCCTTCGGCGACGTCAACGGCGACGGCTTCGACGACGTCGTCCGGGGCGTCCCGAACGACTCCTCGGTCACCGTGGCCCTCGGCTCGGCGTCCGGTCTGAAGCCGGCGTCGACCTGGAAGTCGTACAGCCAGGACACCGAAGGAGTCCCGGGCGCCAAGGAGGAGGACGACCGCTTCGGCGACGCGGTGACCGCCGGTGACGTCAACAACGACGGCTACGCCGACGTGGCCGTCGGTTCGCCCGGCGAGAAGCTCGGCGACAAGCAAGGGGCCGGCATGGTCAACGTCCTCTACGGCGGCCGCGGCGGCCTGACCGGCACGGGCTCCCAGGGCTTCACCCAGGACACCGACGGCGTCCCCGGCGCCGCCGAGTCGGGCGACCAGTTCGGTGGCGCGGTCAGCATCCACGACATCAACGGCAACGGCTACGCGGACCTCGCGGCGGCGGCGCCCGGCGAGAACGGTGTCGAGGGCGCGAACGCCGGCGAAGGCGCCGTCTGGTCGCTGCGGGGACGTCCGACGGGCATCGTGACGGACGCGGCGTTCACCTTCGGACCGCGCACGGTCGGGGCGCCGGTCGACCGGGCGACCTTCGGCGGCTCGCTGTCGTAGCAGGTCAGGCGCATGCTTGAGGGCCCGGGAAAAATTCTCCGAAGAAATCCGCGGAGTCTGTCGATCCCGGGCCCTTCCGATCGACGCACTGGTGAGAGGCCGGGAAGGACCGGCCCCGCACCGATCGAGGAGTCACCATGCCGCGTTACCTGTCGATGGTCCGGATCGACGAGCAGAACGCCCCCGCCGAGGGCCCCAGCGACGCCCTGATGCAGCGCATGGGCGAGCTGATCGAGGAGATGACGAAGGCCGGGGTGCTGCTGGACACCGCCGGGCTGACGCCGACCGCGCAGGGGACCCGGGTCCACTGGGAGAAGGGCGAGCTGTCGGTGACCGACGGGCCCTTCACCGAGGCCAAGGAGGTCGTCGGCGGGTACGCCATCGTCCAGGCCAAGGACATGGCCGAGGCGATCGAGTGGACCAAGCGCTTCCTGAAGGTCCACGAGGAGCACTGGACGGTCACCTGCGAGGTGCGGGAGATCGTCGAGGGCTGAGGCCCGGGGATCGCATCGCCTTCCTTGGCCGTACGGCCGTGACGGTGTCGAATGGGGGGCTGTGACCACCTCACAGCCCTCCCGCACCGATGCCCGGTCCTCCGTCGAGACCGTCTTCCGCCTGGAGTCCCCCCGGATCATCGCCGGCGTCACCCGGGTCGTCCGGGACGTCGGCATCGCCGAGGAACTCGCGCAGGACGCGCTGGTCGCCGCGCTGGAGCAGTGGCCCCGCGACGGCGTCCCCGACAACCCCGGCGCCTGGCTCATGGCCATCGCGCGCCGCAAGGCCGTCGACCTGGTCCGCCGCCGGGAGAACTACGCCCGCAAGCTGGCCGAGATCGGCCGGGACCTGTCGGAGACGGCCCCGCCGGAGGAGCCCGCCGACCCCGAGGACATCGACGACGACCTGCTCAGGCTCGTCTTCACCACGTGCCACCCGGTGCTGTCCGCGGAGGCCCGCACCGCGCTCACCCTGCGGTTGCTCGGCGGCCTCACCACCCCCGAGATCGCCCGCGCCTTCCTCGTGCCGGAGGCCACGGTCGCCCAGCGGATCGTGCGCGCCAAGCGGACCCTCGCCACGAAGAACATCGCCTTCGAGGTGCCCTACGGCCCCGACCGCGAGGCCCGCCTCGGCTCGGTCCTGGACGTCATCTACCTGATCTTCAACGAGGGGTACGCGGCCACCGCGGGCGACGACTGGCTGCGCCCGTCCCTGTGCGAGGACGCCCTGCGGCTGGCCCGGCTGCTGTCCGCGCTCATGCCCAAGGAACCCGAAGTGCACGGCCTGGCGGCCCTGTTGGAGTTCCAGGCCTCCCGCACCGCGGCCCGTACCGGACCGCGCGGCGAACCCGTCCTGCTCAAGGACCAGAACCGCAGCCGCTGGAACCGCATGCTCATCGCCCGCGGCATCAAGGCCCTGGCCCGCGCGGACGCCACGGCCACCGGCGCCCCGGGCCCCTACGTCCTCCAGGCCGGCATCGCCGCCTGCCACGCGCACGCGTACTCCTACGAGGAGACCGACTGGCGGGCCATCGCCACCCTCTACGCCCTGCTCGCCGCCCGCGCCCCCTCCCCGGTCGTGGAACTCAACCGCGCGGTCGCCGTCTCCATGGCCGAGGGACCGGCCCCGGCCCTGGAGATCGTCGACGCCCTCACCGCTGAACCCGCCCTGCACGACTACCACTTGCTGCCGAGCGTCCGCGGCGACCTCCTCGCCCGCCTCGGCCGTACGGCGGAGGCCCGGGCCGAGTTCGAGCGGGCGGCCGCGCTGACCCGCAACGAGCGGGAGCGGGACCTGCTCCTCGACCGGGCGCGGGAATGCGGATCTTGACCTGAATTCGCACAGGTGTTTACCAGTAACTCGGTTCCCTCGTGTTTCCTTGCGAATTAAAGTGACTCAGCCCCCTGCGCGGGGGCTGTGACATCCCATGGGGGGACGACAACTTGAGACAGTCCATGCGCCGCCGTGCCGCGGCGCTCGCGACCGCGGCGGCCCTCGCCGCGGTGGGCACCCTGGCCGCCGCGCCCGGCGCCTCCGCCGACGACGCCGGCCCCTGGCCGGGCACCGAGGGACGGCTGCTGACCGACGGCCCGGTCCTCGTCGATCCGGTCACCGGGGCGAAGAGCCAGATCCCGAACACCGGCTCGGGCGACGACGGTGCCTGGGCGCCCGACGGCAGCCGGTTCGCCACCGCCTACGGCCAGACCATCACCAGCATCCGCCCCAGCGGTGGTGCCAGGCTCACCCTGCCCACGGCCGAGGGCGTGCGCTCCAGCGCCGTCTACGAGGACCTGACGTTCTGGTGGGGCGGCCAGTACGTGGTCTTCTCCACCGGCGGCCAGCTCGCCTACGGCCCCTCCGACGGCGCCTACGCACCGCGCCCGCTGCTGACGGCGGCCCAGGAACCCGCGAACGTCTGCGACACCGACCCGACGGCGAGCCCGTCCGGCAAGCTCGCCTTCGAACGCCGGATCAACTTCGGCTGCGCCGACAACGCCGGGATCTACGTCTACGACCCGTCGGCGAAGACAGTCAAGCGGGTGCTGGCCAACGCCGAGCAGCCCGCCTACTCGCCCGACGGCACCAAGCTGGCCTTCGTCCGCAAGGACACCGACGGCAAGCTCCAGGTCTTCACGGCGAACGCCGACGGCACCGGCGTCAAGCAGGTCACCACCGGCCCCGGTTACGCCGTCAACCCGTCCTGGTCGCCGACCGGCAAGCGCATCGTCTTCGACGCGCACACCACCGGCGACAGCACCGACGTGCACACCACCGCGTACGTCGACCTGGCCACCGGCGGGGTCACGACGGTTCCGGGCACCCCGCAGGGCAGCAACCCCAGCTGGCAACCGCTGCGCAAGAACGACACCGCCCGCATCTGGGGCTCCGACAGCTACACCACCACGATCGCCGGCTCCCGCTGGACCTGGAACAAGGTCGGGCAGCACGTGCCGGGCCTGATGGACGCCAAGGCCGCGGTGCTCACCAACCGGGACAGCACGGCGTACGCGCTCACCGCGCCCGCGCTGGCCGGCAAGAAGCAGGGGCCGGTCCTGCCGACTCCGAAGACGGGGCTGTCCGCGGCGGTGAAGGCCGAGCTGAAGCGGGTGCTGAAGCCGGGCGCGAACGTCTACCTCCTGGGCAACACGTCCATCCTCACCAGCAGCGTCACCTCGCAGGTCAAGGCGCTCGGCTTCACGCCCAAGCGGCTGACCGGCGCGGACCGCTTCGCGACCTCGGTGGCCGTGGCCAAGACGATCACCACCGCCCCGAAGTACGTCTTCCTGGCCTCCGGCACCGACGCCTACGCGTCCCTCCCCGCGGCCGCCGCGGCCGGCGCCGACGGCACGGGCAGCTCGGGCGGCCTGGTCCTGAGCAACGGCAAGAAGCTGTCCTCGTCGGTGAAGTCGTACCTGAACGGCATCAACCCGAACAAGACCATGGTCATCACGGTCGGCGCGGACGCCAAGTACGCCCTCACCCACACGTCGTTCTCCCGGTGGCCCTCCTCGGCGTCGTACTACCCGATCACGGGGAGCACGAAGGAATCCCTCTCGGTGAACGTCGCCAAGTTCTGGTGGAACGCGCCGGCCAATGTCGCGCTCGCCTACTCCGGCTCCTGGCGCGACGGTCTGTCCGCGGCCTCGGCGATGAACGTCTTCGGACCCGTGCTGTGGACCACGCGTCCGGCCCTGTCGAAGGAGGTCACGAGCTACCTGCTGCGTGAGTCCGCGAGCATCAACACCGCGGTCGCCTTCGGCGGTACGGGCTCGGTCACGGCGGGCGCGCTGAACACCGCGGGCGCCTCGATGGCCGCGAACGGCGGCCAGGTCACGTACACGGCGTACTACAACGGCAACGAGCCCGCGAGCAGCCGGACGGCGAGCCGGGCCCTGGGCGCGGACACCGGCGCCTCCGCCACCGCGGCACGGCCGGCCCCGGCCGGCCCCGTCCCGCACCTGGAGCCGCTCAGGACACCCCTGCACCCGTAACGGCGGGTCAGACCCGGGCGGGGGCGCCGATCAGCATGGTCGGCGCCCCCGCCACCCGGGTCAGGAACACGGTCGCCGAGTGCGGCCCCTGCGGCTTCGGCAGCGCCTTGCGCCGCAGCTCCTCCGGCTCGACGGCCGACCCGCGCTTCTTCACGGTCAGGACACCGACCTCCCGCTCCCGCAGCAGCGCCTTCAACTTCTTGACGTTGAAGGGGAGTTGATCGGTGATCTCGTACGCGGTGGCGTACGGCGTCCCGCGCAGCGCGTCCGCGGTGACGTAGGCGATGGTCGGGTCGATCAGCCCGCCGTCGAGTTCCTCGGCCACCTCGGCCACCAGATGGGCCCGGATGACGGCCCCGTCGGGCTCGTACAAGTACCGCCCCACGGACCGGACTCCGGGATCGGGCAGCCTCCGGCCGAGCAGGGTCCGCGGTCCCGGCAGCAGCGTCGCCCGTACCTCACCCGGCCCGGTGCCGAACCACAGCACCGCCTCCTTCACGTCCCCGCCGTCCGAGATCCATTCGGCCTCCGCCTGTGCGGGGACCGCCTCGTGCGGGATGCCGGGCGCCACCTTCAGCGCCGCGTGCGGGGCCCCGAGGGCCGCCTGGACGGCCCAGGAGAGCGGCGGCGAGTAGGCCTCCGGGTCGAAGATGCGCCCGCGTTTCGTGGAGCGCCTGGCCGGGTCCACGAACACGGCGTCGTACCCGCCCGTGTCGACCTCCGTGACGTCCGCCTCCCGTACGTCGATCAGGTCGGCGAGTCCCAGCGCGTCCGCGTTCGCCCGCGCGGCCGCCGCCGTGAGCGGGTCCCGGTCCACCGCGAGGACCCGGATCCCGGCCCGGGCCAGCGCGATCGCGTCACCGCCGATCCCGCAGCACAGGTCGGCGACGGACCGCACCCCCAGCGCCCGGAAGCGCTCCGCCCGGTAGGCGGCGACACTCGCCCGCGTCGACTGCTCCACCCCGTTCGGCGTGAAGAACATCCGCCCCGCGTCCTCGGCCCCGAACTTCGCCACCGCCCGCTGCCGCAGCCGGGCCTGGCCGAGCGCGGCGGAGACCAGTTCGGCGGGATGCTCGCGGCGCAGCCGGGTGGCGACGGCGAGTTCGTCCGCGGGGGCGGTGCCGCGCACGGTGTCGAGGAGGGCGCGGCCCTCGGGGGTGAGGAGCGGGGCGAGGTCGTTCACCGGGTCATTGTGGGCCAGTCGGTGGACGGCGCGCTTCCGGTGGCGGTGTCGACCCGGGATCAGGGGTGTGACCTGCGAGGATCCCGCCCCATGGGAACAGTAGGACAAAAGTATAAAAACAGTGCTTTTGTGGTGTCGCTCCGCAGTGGGCTCGTCCTCCTGGCCGTGGCCGCCCTTGTCTCCGGCTGTGCCGGTCAGGACGGAACCGACCCGCGGTCCCCGCGGGCCGCCGGGACCCGGGGAGGGCAGCCCCTGAAGGCGCCCCCGGCCCCCGCCGTCGACTTCGCGGCCGACCTCCAGGCCGACAAGACCCGCATCCGGGCCGCCGCACTCCGCGCCGAGCGGGCCCGGATCGCCGCCGCCCGGCGCTGGGGTCTGAAGCGGACCCCGCTCGTTGCGCCGCCCGCCCCCGCGCAGAAGCCCCGCATCACCACCCGCCGCGGCTTCGAGGTCGACGGCCACGAGGAGAACGGACTCCCGCCGGTCTTCACCACGATCCCCACCGACCGGAAGATCGTCTTCCTGACCGTCGACGACGGCGCCGAGAAGGACCCCGCTTTCCTGCGGATGATGAGCGAACTGAAGGTCCCGTACACCGCCTTCCTCAGCGACTACCTGATCAAGAGCGACTACGGCTACTTCGCGAGCATGCGGGACCGGGGGGTCGCACTGAACAACCACACCCTCCACCACCCCTACCTGCCCGCGCTGTCGTACGCCCGCCAGAAGCACGAGATCTGCGGGATGCAGGACGTCATCGAGAAGCGCTACGGCACCCGGCCCCTGCTCTTCCGCCCGCCCTACGGCAACTACAACGAGGACACCCTGCGAGCCGCGAAGTCCTGCGGGGTGCGGTACGCGCCGATCTGGAACGAGGAGGTCTTCGTCGACCACTGGGAGTACCGCGAGACCGACCAGCGGATCCACCCCGGTGACATCGTGCTCAGCCACTTCCGGGGCCGGGGGGACTGGAAGGGCACCATGCCCGACATGGTCCGCCGCTTCCTGGACGAGGTCACGGCCGAGGGGTACGCCGTCGCACGCCTGGAGGACTACCTGTGAGACCTCGGGCACTGGTCGCCGCGGGACTGGCGGCCGCACTGCTCACCGGCTGCGCCCAGTCCGTCGACCCCATCGAACGGCTGGGCCGCAAGGCCGCCCAGCGGGTGGGGTCGAACGGCCCGGCCGGCGCGGACGGACGGCCGTACCGCCACTGGGGCCTCACCGCCCCCCTGCCCGCGCCCCCGCGCCGGCCGGCGCGCCCGGTCGCGGTGGACCCGGACGGCCCGCTGGCGGTGGTGAAGCGGGTGCCGACGTCCGACAAGGTCGTCTTCCTCACCTACGACGACGGCGCCGAGAGGGACCCGCGGTTCGTCGACCTGGTCCGCGAACTGCGGCTCCCGGTCAGCCTGTTCCTCACGAACACCGTCGCCGGACCCGGGTACGGCCACTTCGCGCGCCTCCAGTCGGTCGGCGCGAGCATCCAGAACCACACCCTCGACCACCCCGCCCTGCGCGGCCTGCCCTACGCCGGCCAGCGCGCCGAGATCTGCGGCCAGCAGGAGAAACTCCACGCCCGCTTCGGCATCCGCCCGCGCCTGTTCCGGCCCCCCTACGGGACGTACGACACCACGACCCGCCGCGCGGCGACCGACTGCGGCCTGGCGGCACTCGTGCTGTGGAGCGCCGCGGTGGAAGGCCGTGCCCTGGAGCGTCCGCCGCGGGCGGGGGACATCGTGTCGGTGGCGTCGGGCGAGGCGACGGGCCCGAGCCTGACGGAACGGACGACGGCGGTGCTGAGGGAGATCGAACGGCGGGGCCTGACGGTGGGAAAGCTGGAGGACTACCTGTAGAAATTTCAGCCCGTCCGGCGTTTGAGGACGAGGCCGCAGGCCGATGGGGGTCCGGGGGCGCAGCCCCCGGGACGCTCACCCCCACCCACCCGCACCAGAACCCGGCACGCCAGCGCAGCGAATTGGCACTCCGCTTGACCGAGTGCTAACCGTGGTCATAGTCTCGGCTCTGGCACTCCGCAGGTGAGAGTGCCAACACAGCGACGGGCAGGTCCGGCACCCGCGACGACGGATCGACCTGGTCGCCACCTCAGACAGTTAACCCCGTGAGATCTCCGAAGGGGGAGGTCGGATCGTGACGACCGCCAGCTCCAAGGTTGCCATCAAGCCGCTCGAGGACCGCATCGTGGTCCAGCCGCTCGACGCCGAGCAGACCACGGCCTCTGGCCTGGTCATCCCGGACACCGCGAAGGAGAAGCCCCAGGAGGGCGTCATCCTCGCCGTGGGCCCGGGCCGCTTCGAGAACGGCGAGCGCCTGCCGCTCGACGTGAAGGTCGGCGACATCGTGCTGTACAGCAAGTACGGCGGCACCGAGGTGAAGTACAACGGCGAGGAGTACCTCGTCCTCTCGTCCCGCGACGTGCTCGCGGTCATCGAGAAGTAATTCACCGCTTTTTGCTTGTGAGCTGCGCCCCGGTCTCCCGCCACCTTATGAAGCCGGGCGTCTGGGGCGCAGTTCGTTTCACCCCAATTTTCCGAGAGGGCTGAACCGCTCCCATGGCGAAGATCCTGAAGTTCGACGAGGACGCCCGTCGCGCCCTCGAGCGCGGCGTCAACAAGCTTGCCGACACGGTGAAGGTGACGATCGGCCCCAAGGGCCGCAACGTCGTCATCGACAAGAAGTTCGGCGCCCCCACCATCACCAACGACGGCGTCACCATCGCCCGTGAGGTCGAGGTCGAGGACCCGTACGAGAACCTCGGCGCGCAGCTGGTGAAGGAGGTGGCGACCAAGACCAACGACATCGCGGGTGACGGTACGACCACCGCCACCGTGCTCGCCCAGGCGCTGGTGCGCGAGGGCCTGAAGAACGTCGCCGCGGGTGCCTCCCCGGCGCTGCTGAAGAAGGGCATCGACGCGGCCGTCGCCGCGGTCTCCGAGGACCTCCTCGCGACCGCCCGCCCGATCGACGAGAAGTCCGACATCGCCGCCGTGGCCGCGCTGTCCGCCCAGGACCAGCAGGTCGGCGAGCTCATCGCCGAGGCGATGGACAAGGTCGGCAAGGACGGTGTCATCACCGTCGAGGAGTCCAACACCTTCGGCCTGGAGCTCGACTTCACCGAGGGCATGGCCTTCGACAAGGGTTACCTGTCCCCGTACATGGTCTCCGACCAGGAGCGTATGGAGGCCGTCCTCGACGACCCGTACATCCTGATCAACCAGGGCAAGATCTCCTCGATCCAGGACCTGCTGCCGCTCCTCGAGAAGGTCATCCAGGCGGGCGCCTCCAAGCCGCTGCTGATCATCGCCGAGGACGTCGAGGGCGAGGCCCTGTCGACCCTGGTCGTCAACAAGATCCGCGGCACCTTCAACGCGGTCGCCGTCAAGGCCCCCGGCTTCGGCGACCGTCGCAAGGCGATGCTCCAGGACATGGCGACGCTGACCGGCGCCGAGGTCATCTCCGAGGAGGTCGGCCTCAAGCTCGACCAGGTCGGCCTGGACGTGCTGGGCTCCGCCCGCCGTGTCACGGTCACCAAGGACGACACCACGATCGTCGACGGCGCCGGTGACTCCGCCGCCGTCCAGGGCCGGGTCGCCCAGATCAAGGCCGAGATCGAGAACACCGACTCCGACTGGGACCGCGAGAAGCTCCAGGAGCGCCTCGCGAAGCTGGCCGGCGGCGTGTGCGTGATCAAGGTCGGCGCCGCCACCGAGGTGGAGCTGAAGGAGAAGAAGCACCGTCTGGAGGACGCCATCTCCGCGACCCGCGCCGCGGTCGAGGAGGGCATCGTCTCCGGTGGTGGCTCCGCTCTGGTCCACGCCGCCAAGGTGCTCGAGGGCGGCCTCGGCAAGACCGGCGACGAGGCCACCGGTGTCGCCGTCGTCCGCAAGGCCGTCGTCGAGCCGCTGCGCTGGATCGCCGAGAACGCTGGCCTCGAGGGCTACGTCATCACCTCCAAGGTCGCCGAGCTCGACAAGGGCCAGGGCTTCAACGCCGCCACCGGCGAGTACGGCGACCTGGTCAAGGCCGGCGTCATCGACCCGGTCAAGGTCACCCGCTCCGCCCTGGAGAACGCCGCCTCCATCGCCTCCCTCCTCCTGACGACCGAGACCCTGGTCGTCGAGAAGAAGGAAGAGGAGGAGCCGGCCGCCGCCGGGCACGGCCACGGCCACGCCCACTGAGCCCACCGCTCACAAAGGAGCCCCCGCTCCCTCTCCACGCGGAGAGAGGGCGGGGGCTTTCCCCTTCGCGGGCCTCGCGGGGCCACCCCGGTCACTGACCGAGGACCCCCAGCTGTTCCATCAGCCCCGCCCGGTCGTACTGCCACCAGCCCTCACAGATCATCCCGTCCCGGAACCGGTGCCAGGTGGTCCCGGTCATGGTGACGTTCTGCCCGCTCGCCGGGATGCCCACGAACTCGCCGGTGTGCTTGCCGGCCCAGGTCCAGCGGGTGCACACCCGGTCGTCCTGGGCGATCTGGTCGTCCACGCGGAAGCTGAAGGTGAAGGCCCGCCGCCACCCCTCGTACTCCTCGCGCGCCGCCTCCAGCCCGAGATCCCCGGGATTGGCGGGATCATGGTCGAGGTAGTCGTCGGTGAACCGCTCGAACAGCTCCGCCGTCCCGGCCCGCCCGGCCCGCTCGAAGAACTCCCGTGACGCCGCCGGGTTGAGCTGCTCGTCCCGCACCACCTCCAGGTCGGTGAAGGTCGGCATCTCGTCGCACAGCGCGACCATCCCCTGGAAGATCCGCTCCGTCTCCGGCAGCCCCGAGTTCCGCATCGCCTCCTCGTACGACGGGAACTCCACGATCTCGACGAAGTGCGACGCGTCGGACCGGTCCTTGCCGACCACCGCGTGCGTCGCGGTCCGCTTCCCCTTGGTCTGCTCGACCCAGGTGTCCATCAGCCGGTCCATCTCGTCGAAACGGCTGGTCCTGCAGTCGATGAGCTGTACGAACGTCATGCGCGATCACCTCCGGCCCCCCTGGGTCCGGTTCGAACAGCACCATTGTCCGCCTTTTCGGGCCCTACTGCGGCCCGTACTTCCGCCCCGTCCTGGACGAGATCCCGCCCAGCAGCCCCCGCGGCGCCACCTTCACCAACCCCATGAGCGCCTTGTACCGCGGGTCCGGGATCGACAGGGTCTTGCCCCGGGCCAGATCGCCCAGGGCCGCCGCCACCAGTTTGTCCGCGTCGAGCCACATCCAGTTCGGGATGTTGTCCGTGCCCATGCCGGCCCGCTGGTGGAACTCCGTGCGGACGAAGCCGGGGCACAGCGCCATCAGGCGTACGCCGCTGCCCGCCAGGTCCTTCGCCACGCCCTGGGTGAACTGCACGACCCACGCCTTCGAGGCGCCGTAGGTCCCGCGCGGGACGAACGCGGCCACCGACGCGACGTTCACCACGCCCCCGCGCCCCCGCTCCCGCATCGCCTCCGTCGCCGCCGACGTCAGTCGCAGCACCGCCTCGCAGTGCACCTTGAGCATCTTCAGCTCGTCGGCCATGGAGACGTCGAGATAGCGGCCCTTGTTGCCGAAGCCGGCGTTGTTGACCAGGAGGTCGACGGGGGACTTGCGGTCGGAGAGGCGGGCGGCGACCGTCTCGATGCCCTCGTCGGTGGCGAGGTCGGCGGTGCGGACCTCCACCTCGACGCCGTGCCGGTCGTGGAGTTCGGTCGCCTGCTCCTGGAGCCGCTTGGTGTCGCGGGCCACCAGCACCAGGCTGTGCCCGTCGGCCGCGAGCCGCCGTGCGAACGCGGCACCGATGCCCGCGGTCGATCCCGTAATCAATGCCGTTGTCATGGCGCAAGGTTAATGACCAGGACCGACAGCGTCCGCCTGCCCGGGTCCCGTCAGGCGCCGTGCTTCTCCACGTAGTCGAGCGCCCACTTCCGCACCTCCGGGTGGAGCGCCTCGCCCGCCGCCAACAGCCGTGGCTGGAGCGGCCGTTCGGTGGTCATCGCCCGGAAGGCCAGGGCCACCGTCACGTCGTGGTCCGGCCGGTGCACGATCTCGACGAGGTCCCCGGTGCGGATCTCGCCGGGCTGGATCACCCGCAGATACGCGCCCGGCGCGCCCTTCTGCGTGAACCGCTTCACCCAACGCGGCTCGCCCATGTGGCCCTGGAAGGTCCCGCACGGGATCCGGGCGGAGGTGACCTCCAGCACCACCTCGGGCCCGATGCGCCAGCGTTCGCCGATCCGCGCGCGGGAGACGTCCACACCGAGGGTCGTGAGGTTCTCGCCGAAGGAGCCGTTGGCCAGCGGGCGGCCCAGCGAAGCCTCCCACTCGTCCAGATCCTCGCGCGCCATCGCGTACACCGCCTGGTCGTCGCCGCCGTGATGCTGCTTCTTGCACACCGCGTCCCCGGCGAGCGCGCTCCCGCCGATGCCCTTGGGCCCCGGTGCGGTCACCCGCACGGGCCCCTCCACCGGACGCTTGTCGATACCGGTCACGCCCTCGGGGTTGTCCGTGTACGACACGGCCTTCGCACGGCCCAGATTCACCGACAGAAGCTTCATGGCGGCACGGTAGGCGACCGATTCCCAAAGACGCCACGCATTATTCGGCGTCGTACCAAAGCCCCACTTATCCTCGAGCCGTGATCGAGGCCCGTCATCTCCGTGTCCTGCGTGCCGTCGCCGCCACCGGCTCCTTCTCCGCCGCGGGGCGCGAACTGGGCTGCACCCAGCCCGCCGTCAGCCAGCAGATGAAGGCCCTGGAGGCGTCCGTGGGCACTCCTCTGGTCGTCCGCAGCGGGCGGGAGATGCGCCTGACGCAGGCGGGCGAGGCCCTGGTCCGGCACGCGGCCGGGATCCTGGCCGGCCTCACGGCCGCCGAGGAGGAGCTCGCCGCCATCGCCGGCCTGCGGGCCGGCCGGGTCCGGCTCGTCTCCTTCCCCAGCGGCAGCTCCACCCTGGTCCCCACCGCCCTCGCCGCCCTGCGCGCCGCCCACCCCGGCACCCGGGTCTCCCTGGAGGAGGCCGAACCCCCGCAGTCCGTCGCCCTGTTGCGCGAAGGCGACTGCGACGTCGCGCTCGCCTTCCGCTACGAGGGCGCGGCCCAGGAGGGGGAGTGGGACGACCTCGTCGTACGGCCCCTGCTCACCGACCGGCTCGTCGCCCTCGTACCGGAGCGGCACCGCCTGGCGCGCGCGGGGTCCGTGGCCATCGGGGAGCTCGCCGGGGAGTCGTGGATCGCCGGATGTCCGCGCTGCCGGGGCCAGTTGGTCGAGGTCTGCGAGAGCTCCGGCTTCACGCCCCGCATCGACTTCGCGACCGACGATTACCCGGCGGTCGTCGGCCTGGTGGGCGCCGGGCTGGGGGTCGCCGTACTGCCGCAGCTCGCCGTGGAGTCCGTACGGCCGCGGGGCGCACGCACGGTGACGCTGGAACCGGCGGTCCGGCGGGAGATCGTCGCACTCACCCTGCCCGACCTGGCCCGGGTGCCGGCGGTCGCGGCGACGCTGGAGCGGCTCGCGGCCGCGGCGGGACAGAAGTCGGGACAGACGTGAGGAAGGGCACGCGCGCGCGTGCCCTTCCAATGGAGAAACGTTCCTTCAATTGTTCGATGCGCCGCTCCCGACGGACGACGCCGACACCAGCCGGTGCCGCGCCCGCCCCATGAGCTCCTCGCGCTCGTCCTCGGTCAGCCCGCCCCACACGCCGTACGGCTCTCTCACCGCGAGCGCGTGCGCCGCGCACTGCGCGCGCACCGGGCACCTCATGCAGACCTCCTTGGCCGAGTTCTCGCGAGCGCTCCGAGCCGCACCGCGCTCGCCCTCCGGATGGAAGAAGAGCGAGCTGTCCACCCCGCGGCAGGCAGCCAGGAGCTGCCAGTCCCACAGGTCCGCGTTCGGTCCTGGAAGGCGGGAGAAATCTGCCATTGCGTGACCCCTTGTAGCCGTTCTGGGCGGATACGGTGTCCACGACCGTACATCTACGATCTAAGGATATGAAAATATGACTCATTGCGAATCTAGCCTCAGACACCAGGAAATGGGAAGAAAAGGGTCTGAATGGGGCATGGGTTGTGATGAAACGTTGTGGGTCCGCCGTGCATGTCTGCACCGTGTCCGCGCCCTCACGTAGAGTGCCGAAGACAGTGTGCAGCCCCGTAACTCTTTCGGGTGACCGTCGTTGAGAGTGCGGAGGCGGTTGAAACAACAAGTGCTCGGGCAGGCGTCCGAGACGGTCGACCGCACAGGTGACGATTTCGTACCAGCCTGGAGGCTCAAGGTGACGTGCATCAGCTGCGGAGGGCGGCCATGACATCCGTCCTCGTCTGCGACGACTCCCCGCTTGCCCGAGAGGCGCTGCGCCGCGCGGTCGCGACCGTGCCCGGCGTCGAGCGCGTGACGACCGCGGCCAACGGCGAGGAAGTCCTCCGCCGCTGGGGCGCGGACCGTTCGGACCTGATTCTGATGGACGTACGCATGCCCGGTCTGGGCGGCGTCGAGACCGTGCGGCGGCTGCTGTCCGCGGACCCCGGTGCGCGGATCATCATGCTCACCGTCGCGGAGGACCTGGACGGGGTCGCGCTCGCGGTGGCCGCGGGGGCGCGCGGCTACCTCCACAAGGACGCGTCCCGCGCGGAGTTGAGGGCGACTGTCACGCAGGCGCTCGCCGACCCGACGTGGCGGCTCGCCCCCCGTCGGCTGCGGTCCGCCGAGATGGGCGCGGCGCCCACGCTCACCGCGCGTGAGATCCAGGTGCTCGAGGGCATGAGCCACGGTCGGTCCAACGCCGAGATCGGGCGCGAGCTGTTCCTCTCCGAGGACACCGTCAAGACGCACGCCCGGCGGCTGTTCAAGAAGCTGGGTGCGTCGGACCGGGCGCACGCCGTGGCGCTCGGGTTCCGGTGGGGTCTGGTTCGCTAGGAGCTCGATCGGATCGGTCGTCGTATTGGTGCGGGCCCGTCGTGGCTGGTCGCGCAGTTCCCCGCGCCCCTGAAGGGGCGCGGTCGAGCGGCCTCTTCGATGCCCCGCTGCTTGTTTCGCGGCGGATGCCGCATCCTTGAGATGTGGAGTCTCTCGGGGACGAGTCGGTCGAGCGGAAGGGGAGGGCGCAGGGTATGGGTTCCGGCGCACCTGCTCATAACGCTTCGGTGCACAACAACCAGCGCGATGCCACGGATCCAACGACGCCAAGGCACCATGGACCGATGCGCGACGACGAGGCGGCTCATCCCCATGGGGCGATCGGTGCGCTCGTCCACAGCGCCGTGGAAGGGGACGAGCAGGCCACGCACGACCTGCTCGCCCATGTCCACCCGCTGGCCCTGCGCTACTGCCGCACCCGTCTGTCCCGCCTCCCGGGCGACGCCCGGCACTTCGTGGAGGACCTCGCGCAGGAGGTCTGCGTAGCCGTCCTCCTCGCCCTGCCGCGCTACCGGGACACCGGGCGCCCCTTCGAGGCGTTCGTCTTCGCCATCGCAGCCCACAAGGTCGCCGACCTCCAGCGCGCCGCGATGCGCCACCCCGGTTCCACGGCCGTCCCCTCGGACGAGATGCCCGAGCGGCCCGACGACTCCCTCGGTCCCGAGGAGCGGGCGCTGCTCAGCAGTGACGCGGAATGGGCCAAGAAGCTCCTGGCCAACCTCCCCGAGAACCAGCGCGAGCTGCTGCTGCTGCGCATCGCCGTGGGGTTGACGGCGGAGGAGACGGGTCAGATGTTGGGAATGTCACCCGGCGCGGTCCGTGTGGCGCAGCACCGGGCGCTGAGCAGGCTGCGGGCCCTGGCCGAGCAGTGAGGGCCGCTGCCTGAACAGGCCCCGCGCCGATTCCGTACGAATATACGAAGCCCGGAGTGCGTCCGAACCGTGGAATGTGACGGCCTCGCTTCCCGTTAGCATGGACATCCGCACCGATCAAGGCCATTTGGGGAAGGTGTCATGACTGCAAACGTCGACGGAGTGCCCGACAAATTCGCGACGCTCGGGCTGACCTACGACGACGTGCTGCTGCTGCCGGGAGCCTCCGAGGTACTCCCCAACGCGGTCGACACCTCGTCCCGCATCTCCCGCAATGTCCGGGTGAACATCCCCCTGCTGTCCGCCGCCATGGACAAGGTGACCGAGTCCCGCATGGCGATCGCGATGGCCCGCCTCGGCGGCGTCGGCGTGCTGCACCGCAACCTCTCGGTCGAGGACCAGGTCAACCAGGTCGACCTGGTGAAGCGGTCCGAGTCCGGCATGGTCACCGACCCCATCACCGTGCACCCCGAGGCGACCCTCGCCGAGGCCGACGCGCTGTGCGCCAAGTTCCGCATCAGCGGGGTCCCGGTCACCGACCCGGCCGGCAAGCTCCTCGGCATCGTCACCAACCGCGACATGGCCTTCGAGTCGGACCGCAGCCGCCAGGTGCGCGAGGTCATGACGCCGATGCCGCTGGTCACCGGCCAGGTCGGCATCTCCGGCACCGACGCCATGGACCTGCTGCGCCGGCACAAGATCGAGAAGCTGCCGCTGGTCGACGACGCCGGTGTCCTCAAGGGCCTGATCACCGTCAAGGACTTCGTCAAGGCGGAGAAGTACCCCAACGCCGCCAAGGACGCCGAGGGCCGCCTGCTCGTCGGTGCCGCCGTCGGCGCCAGCCCCGAGGCCCTGGAGCGCGCCCAGGCGCTCGCCGAGGCCGGGGTGGACTTCCTCGTCGTCGACACCTCGCACGGCCACAACAGCAACGCGCTGAGCTGGATGTCGAAGATCAAGTCCAGTGTCGGCGTCGACGTCATCGGTGGCAATGTCGCCACCCGCGACGGCGCCCAGGCGCTCATCGACGCCGGTGTCGACGGCATCAAGGTCGGCGTGGGCCCCGGCTCCATCTGTACGACCCGTGTCGTCGCCGGCATCGGCGTCCCGCAGGTCACCGCGATCTACGAGGCCTCCCTCGCCGCCCGCCCGGCCGGCATCCCGCTCATCGGCGACGGCGGCCTCCAGTACTCCGGCGACATCGGCAAGGCGCTCGCCGCCGGCGCCGACACCGTGATGCTCGGCTCGCTGCTCGCGGGCTGCGAGGAGTCGCCCGGCGAGCTCCAGTTCATCAACGGCAAGCAGTTCAAGTCGTACCGCGGCATGGGCTCGCTCGGTGCCATGCAGTCCCGGGGCCAGGCGAAGTCGTACTCGAAGGACCGCTACTTCCAGGCCGAGGTCGGCTCCGACGACAAGCTCGTCCCCGAGGGCATCGAGGGCCAGGTGCCCTACCGCGGCCCGCTCTCCAGCGTCCTGCACCAGCTCGTCGGCGGTCTGCGCCAGACCATGGGCTACGTGGGCGCGGCCACCATCGACGAGATGGAGTCCAAGGGCCGCTTCGTGCGGATCACCTCCGCGGGCCTGAAGGAGTCGCACCCGCACGACATCCAGATGACGGTCGAGGCGCCGAACTACAGCCGTAAGTGAGTCCTTCCTGAAGGCCACGCGCGCGTGAGGGCGGCTCCGGGAGCATCCGGGGCCGCCCTTGTCGTACCCGTCGGGGATACTGGAAGGCGCTGCAACGCATCAGGGAAAGGCCACACACGTGACTGAGATCGAGATCGGGCGCGGCAAGCGCGGCCGCCGGGCGTACGCCTTCGACGACATCGCCGTCGTCCCCAGCCGTCGTACGCGCGACCCGAAGGAGGTCTCGATCGCCTGGCAGATCGACGCCTACCGCTTCGAGCTGCCCTTCCTGGCCGCCCCCATGGACTCGGTCGTCTCCCCGGCCACCGCGATCCGCATCGGCGAGCTCGGCGGCCTCGGCGTGCTGAACCTCGAAGGCCTGTGGACGCGGCACGAGGACCCGCAGCCGCTGCTCGACGAGATCGTCGGCCTGAACTCCGAGACGGCCACCCGGCGCCTCCAGGAGATCTACTCCGCCCCCATCAAGGAGGAGCTGATCGGCGCGCGCATCAAGGAGGTGCGCGACTCCGGCGTGGTCACGGCGGCCGCGCTCTCCCCGCAGCGCACGGCGCAGTTCTCCAAGGCCGTGGTGGACGCGGGCGTGGACATCTTCGTCATCCGCGGTACGACCGTCTCGGCGGAGCACGTCTCGGGTTCGCACGAGCCGCTGAACCTGAAGCAGTTCATCTACGAGCTCGACGTCCCGGTGATCGTCGGCGGCTGCGCCACCTACACGGCCGCCCTGCACCTGATGCGCACCGGCGCGGCGGGCGTCCTGGTCGGCTTCGGCGGCGGCGCGGCGCACACGACCCGCAACGTACTGGGCATCCAGGTGCCCATGGCGACCGCCGTGGCCGATGTCGCCGCGGCCCGGCGCGACTACATGGACGAGTCCGGCGGCCGGTACGTGCACGTGATCGCCGACGGCGGTGTCGGCTGGTCCGGCGACCTCCCCAAGGCGATCGCCTGCGGCGCGGACGCCGTGATGATGGGCTCCCCGCTGGCCCGCGCCACCGACGGGCCGGGTCGCGGGCACCACTGGGGCATGGAGGCCGTCAACGAGGAGCTGCCGCGCGGCAAGAAGGTCGACCTCGGCACGGTCGGCACCATCGAGGAGGTCCTCACCGGTCCGTCGCACATCCCGGACGGCTCGATGAACTTCTTCGGCGCGCTGAAGCGGGCGATGGCGACCACCGGGTACAGCGAGCTGAAGGAGTTCCAGCGCGTCGAGGTGACGGTGGCGGACTCGCAGCACAAGCGGTAGCGGCAGGGCTTACGACGGCTTGAGGGCCGGTCATCCCGGGTGGGGTGGCCGGCCTTTTGCGTGCCCTGGCGCTTTGTGAGGTGGGCGGCGCGTGGGGTGGTGCGGGGGCGCGCGGTTGCGTTCGGGGTGGAAACGGGCTGGTCAGGCGGGGCGAGGGCGATAGCGTCCGTGTCGGCGCCCCAGTCTTCTGGAGCGCCCCCTTCCAAGGATTTGGTTCCAGGCCCCGCTCCTCGGGGCCTGGCCCGATGTCCAACGAACCGTCTACCAGGCCACTGGGCGGTGTCGTGGAAGGGGGCGCCGATGGGTCGCCACCGCAAGCCCACCCGCTGGGACCGGATCCGTCTTCGGATGGTGAAGTGCCGGAGGAGGTGGATCTTGCGGATTTTCGGATGGTGAGCGGCCGCCCCCACAAAGACTAGGGGCGGACACTCCGTGAACCATCCAGGAGCCTGCCGCAGTGGCCGCTGCGGTGGGCTCCACCTGGTGGGCGTGATGGTGAGCGGCCGCCCCCAAGCAGCGTAGGGGCGGATACTCCGTGATCCATCCACGAGCCTGCCGCATTGCCACCTGCGGCGGACCCCACCTGTCTCCGTAAGGTACCCGCGCCGCGCCTCGCATGCCACCAGCCCCGGAGCCCGCCGCACCCACGCGCCCCCCTTCACCCCCGATGCGCCGCCCCTTTGCCGGGTGCCGGCAGCGTCAGTGCGCCGCCTTCTTGGCGCCGGTGAAGGCGACGTACGCGGCGATCGCGAAGAACAGGAACGTCAGCGGGTCGGCGTCCGCCTTCCATGCCTCCTGGAGGACGTCGAAGTGCTGGAAGAAGAGTTCGCTGAAGCTCAGCGGGGTCTCCTTGGCGCCGATGATCCCCTCGCCCACCAGCTGGCCGATGTAGACGGAGCCCAGCGACAGGACCGCGCTGGCCACCGGCAGTACGGGGTTGCGGCCACCGAGGCGCCCTGCGGCGAGGCCGACCAGGAAGCCGACGCCGACCGCCGCCCAGCCGATCTCGTGCTTGGTCAGGCCGATGATCGCGCCGTAGACACCGCCGGCCACCAGGGCGGCGACGAAGGCGGCCACCAGGCCGAGGCCGAGGTTGTTGCGCACCGGAGCGGGGGCGGGGACGGCCCCGTACGGGACTCCCGGTGCCGGAGGCGGGGGCACGGCGCCGGGTTGCGGGGCGTACGGAGCGCCGTCGGCCGGCTGCGGCGCCGACGGGACGCCGTCGACCGGCTGGGGCTCGGGCTGGGCGGGCGGCTGGGCAGGCGGTGGCGCTGACTGGCTCATGACAGAAATCCCCCCACGGGATGGAACAAGCGGAATGGTGAAGCAGAGAAGCGTGCGCACGACTGTGCGACGAGTGAGGGGAGATTAACAGGTGGGTCCGACAGCGCCACCGGCGTTTTGACGTCAGAGGCGGTGCGCCGCCCCCGTGGGCGTGGCCCCCCGCGTGTCCAGCAGCAGCTGGGCCTTCACCGACAGGCCCTGGAGGTCGTACGTCCGGTGCTGCTGGAGCAGGATCGTCAGGTCCGCGTCGGCCGCCGCCTCGTAGAGGGAGTCCGCGCGGGGGACCGGGCGGTCCAGGACGCTCCAGGACGGGACGTGGGGGTCGTGGTAGCTGACGGAGGCGCCGAGTTCCATCAGGCGTACGGCGACCTCCTGGGCGGGGGTGGCCTGCTGGTCGGCGAGGTCGGGCTTGTAGGTGACGCCGAGCAGGAGGATCCGGGCGGCGCGCGCGGACTTGCCGTGCTCGTTGAGGAGGGCGGCGGCGCGCTGGACGACGTAACGCGGCATCTGGTCGTTGACCTGCCGGGCGAGTTCGACCATGCGCAGGGAGCGGCCGCCGCCGGGGCTGCCGGCGGTCAGGTCGCGGGGGACCGCGTGGCCGCCGACGCCCGGGCCGGGGCGGAAGGCGTGGAAGCCGAACGGCTTGGTCTCCGCGCAGCGGATGACGTCCCAGAGGTCGACGCCGAGGTCGTGGCAGAGGACGGCCATCTCGTTGACGAGAGCGATGTTGACGTGGCGGAAGTTGGTCTCCAGGAGCTGGACCGTCTCCGCCTCGCGCGGGCCACGCGCGCGTACCACCTTGTCGGTGAGACGTGAGTAGAAGGCCGCCGCCGACTCCGTGCACGCGGGCGTGAGGCCGCCGATCACCTTGGGGGTGTTGGCGGGGGTGAAGTCGCGGTTGCCGGGATCCACGCGGGTGGGCGAGTAGGCGAGGTGGAAGTCGCGGCCCGCGCGCAGACGTGAGCCCTCTTCGAGGAGCGGGCGCAGGAATTCCTCCGTGGTGCCGGGGGGCACCGGGGACTCCAGGATCACCGTGGTGTGCGGGCGCAGGTGCGCGGCCAGGGTGCGGGCGGCCGTCTCGACCTGGCTCAGGTCCAGGCCGCCGTCCGGGCCCGCCGGGGTCGGGGCGCAGATGACCGCCGTACGGACACGGCCGAGTTCGGCCGGCCCCGCGGCCGTCCGGAAGCCCCCCGAGAGCATCCGGCGCAGTTCGGCGGGGCTGAGGGAGCCGGGTTCGGGGCCCGTGCGGTAGCCGACCGTGGCGATGCCGGCGGCGACGGCGGCCTGGGCCAGGGGCAGTCCGTAGGGACCGAGTCCGATCACGGCGAGATCTGCGGGCATGGCGTGGGCCGTCCTTCCCAGTAACCGAAGCGGGACAGGTGCGCAAGCCCTGTGGACTGGACGAGCGAGCGCAATGTCAGACTAGGAGTAAATATGACCGAAATACGGGATTGGTTCCGTGTGTCTTCGGGCGGCGCTGTGAGCTCACGTGGCCTACGGGGTACGCGCCAGTGAAAGTTGTCCACAGGCTGGGGGCGACTGGTGGCTGAAGTCGGGCAGGCCGGTCAGACTTTGGGCAGGGGTGGGACACGTGTGGGACCGGCGTGACCGACAGCGGGAGGCAGTGGTGAGGACAGCGACACTGGGACCGGCGCAGCGCGCCGAGTCACTCGCGGCGATGGCCGAGCGCGAACTGGATGTGCTGGTGGTGGGTGGCGGAGTGGTCGGAGCGGGCACCGCGCTCGACGCGGTGACCCGGGGCCTGTCCGTGGGCCTGGTCGAGGCGCGTGACTGGGCGTCGGGGACCTCCAGCCGCTCCAGCAAGCTGATCCACGGTGGCCTGCGCTATCTGGAGATGCTCGACTTCGCCCTCGTACGCGAGGCGTTGAAGGAGCGCGGGCTGCTGCTCGAACGGCTCGCCCCGCACCTCGTGAAGCCCGTGGCCTTCCTGTACCCCTTGCAGCACAAGGCCTGGGAGCGGTGGTACGCCGGATCGGGCGTCGCGCTCTACGACGCGATGTCGATGGCGCGCGGGCACGGCCGGGGGCTCCCCCGGCACCGGCATCTGAGCCACCGTCACGCCCTGCGTGTCGCACCCGCCTTGAGGAAGGACGCACTGGTCGGGGCGCTCCAGTACTACGACGCCCAGATGGACGACGCCCGCTTCGTGGCCACCCTCGTGCGCACCGCGACCGCCTACGGCGCCAAGACCGCCAACCGCGCGCGCGTGACCGGGTTCCTGCGCGAGGGCGAGCGGGTGGTCGGGGCCCGGGTGGAGGACGTCGAGGCGGGCGGGGAGTACGAGATCCGCGCCAAGCAGGTCGTCAACGCCACCGGGGTGTGGACCGACGACACCCAGGGGATGGTCGGCGAGCGGGGGCAGTTCCACGTCCGCGCCTCCAAGGGCATCCACCTCGTCGTGCCCAAGGACCGCATCCACTCCTCGACCGGGCTGATCCTGCGCACCGAGAAGTCGGTGCTGTTCGTCATCCCCTGGGGCCGGCACTGGATCATCGGCACCACCGACACCGACTGGGACCTCGACAAGGCCCATCCGGCGGCCTCCAGCGCGGACATCGACTACCTGCTGGAACACGTGAACTCCGTGCTCGCGGTCCCGCTGACCCGCGACGACGTCCAGGGCGTGTACGCGGGCCTGCGTCCGCTGCTCGCCGGGGAGTCGGACGCCACCAGCAAGCTCTCGCGCGAGCACACCGTGGCGCACCCGGTGCCGGGGCTCGTCGTCGTGGCGGGCGGCAAGTACACGACGTACCGGGTCATGGCCAAGGACGCCGTCGACGAAGCGGTGCACGGGCTCGACACCCGGGTCGCCGAGTGCGTCACGGAGGACGTGCCGCTGCTGGGCGCGGAGGGGTACCGGGCGCTGTGGAACGCGCGGGCGCGGATCGCCGCGCGCACCGGACTCCATGTCGTGCGGGTGGAGCACCTGCTGAACCGGTACGGCTCCCTCGCGGAGGAGGTCCTCGACCTCATCGCCGCGGACGCGTCGCTGGGCGAACCGCTGCACGCGGCCGACGACTACCTGCGCGCCGAGATCGTGTACGCGGCCTCGCACGAGGGGGCCCGGCACCTGGACGACGTGCTGACCCGGCGCACCCGCATCTCCATCGAGACCTTCGACCGGGGCGTGCGGTCCGCCCGCGAGGCCGCCGAGCTGATGGCGCCGGTGCTGGGCTGGAACAAGGACCAGATCGAGCGCGAGGTCGAGCACTACGAGAAGCGGGTGGAGGCGGAGCGGGAGTCGCAGCGGCAGCCGGACGACCTGACGGCGGACGCGGCGCGGTTGGGCGCCCCGGACATCGTGCCGCTCTAGTCCGGCGGGAGCGGGTTCGATCCGCATCACTCGAACGAGTGTCGTGGGGCGGGATCTTCGTTCGGAACCCGGTCGTTCTACGAGGTGCGGGGGCAGAACTCGGCGGCGAGCAGGGCCGGTTCGAGGTCGGGGTCTGCGACCGTCGTCGTGTTCACGCGGAAGGTGAGGACACGACGGCCGTCGACGGTGGCCGCGGTGCGCACGTAGCTGCCGGTGATACGGCCGTTGTGCCCCCACACCGTCGTGCCGCACGACAGCTTCACCGGGAACAGCCCCATGCCGTACCGGCCTTGTGCGGTGCGGGTGTCGGTCATCTCGTGCAGCCAGTACGGGGACAGCAGCCGGCCGCCGAACAGCGCCGCGTAGAAGCGGTCCAGGTCGGCGAGCGTGGTCACCAGCTCGCCCGCGGCCCCGGCCACCCGCGGGTCGAGCGCGGTGACGTCGGTTCCGTCGGTGGTGTAGGCGCGGCCGTGCGGGGAGGGGAGAGAGGTGCGTGAGCCGGGGAAGGAGGTGCCCGTCAGACGCAGCGGAGCGATGATGCGCCGCTCGGCCTCGGTGGCGTAGGAGGCGCCGGTGACCTGCTGGATCACCATGCCGAGCAGGACGTAGTCGGTGTTGGAGTAGGCGTAGCGGCCGAGGGCGGTCGGGGAGTGGGTGAGCGCGATCCGGACGGCTTGCACGGGAGTGACGGGGACCAGGCCCCCGGTGTCCGCGGCGAAGTCGCTCAGGCCGCTGGTGTGGGTGAGCAGGGAGCGCAGGGTCAGCGCGCGGCCGTCGTTGCCCGCGCCGCGCACCAGGCCGGGCAGATGCTGCTCCACGGTGTCGGACAGCTTCAGCCGTTGCTCCGCGGCGAGTTGGAGGACGACCGTGGCGATGAGGGTCTTGGTGACGCTGCCGGCGCGGAAGTGGTCGGCGCGGGCGATGCCGGTACCGGCGGACGCGTAGCGGGTACGGGTGCCGTCCTGGGCGAGCAGGGCCGCGGCCGGGGCGCCGCCCCGCGAGACCAGCAGCGGGAGCACGGTCTCCGCGGCCGTGCCCCGCTGCGCCGACAGCGCGGCCGGCGCGAGGGCGAGCAGCACCAGGCACACGAGGGCCGCCGCCGTCGCCCGCACCGATGCCATCGTGACTCCTCCCTTGTCGGGGTCCATCATGCAGGTCGGGGTCGGGGTCGGGGTCGGGGTCGGGGGCGGGGTCGGGGTGGGGGTGGGGTCGGGGTGGGGGTGGGGGCCACACCGGACGACGCACCTTGCGCAGTCACCCCGGACCACCGGGACAACACGCGTGCATCCGGCATATGCGTCGAGGTGAGGAAGGTGTCATCGGGGCGCCGGTTGACGGGGGGACCGGCCTGTGCGGCGCAGCTACCCCCTGGGCGTCGGGCACTTGTCGGGTGAGGGACAATGGAGGCTCTGTCAGGGCGGGTTCATGAGGGGACGCATGTCGGACGCGGAGCGGGCGGGAGCATCCCGGCAGAACGAGAGCGAGCGTCTCCTCGCCGGGCGGTACCGGCTGGGAGGAGTGCTCGGCCGCGGAGGCATGGGCACGGTGTGGCGCGCCGAGGACGAGACCCTGGGCAGGACGGTGGCCGTCAAGGAACTGCGGTTCCCGAACAGCATCGACGAGGACGAGAAGCGCCGGCTGATCACCCGCACGCTGCGGGAGGCCAAGGCGATCGCGCGGATCCGCAACACCAGCGCGGTGACCGTGTACGACGTGGTCGACGAGGACGACCGGCCGTGGATCGTGATGGAGCTCGTCGAGGGGAAGTCGCTCGCCGAGGTCATCCGGGAGGACGGCCTGCTGGAGCCCAAGCGCGCGGCGGAGGTGGGCCTCGCGATCCTCGACGTGCTCAGGTCCGCGCACCGTGAGGGCATCCTGCACCGGGACGTGAAGCCGTCCAACGTGCTGATCTCCGAGGACGGCCGGGTCGTGCTCACCGACTTCGGCATCGCCCAGGTCGAGGGCGACCCGTCCATCACCTCCACCGGCATGCTCGTCGGCGCCCCCTCCTACATCTCCCCGGAGCGGGCGCGCGGGCACAAGCCGGGCCCCGCGGCCGACCTGTGGTCGCTCGGCGGGCTGCTGTACGCGGCGGTCGAGGGCGCCCCGCCGTACGACAAGGGCTCCGCGATCGCGACGCTCACCGCGGTGATGACCGAGCCGCTGGAGGAGCCGAAGAACGCGGGACCCCTCAAGGACGTCATCTACGGCCTGCTCACCAAGGACCCCGCCCAGCGGCTCGACGACAGCCGCGCGCGGGCCATGCTCACCGCGGTGATCCACGCGCCCGAGCCGAAGCACACGGAGCCGGAGCCGCCGGCGGACGCGACCCGGGTGGTGCCGTTGCCGGCCCAGCCGGAGGAGCGGGCGGGCGCGGAGCGGTTGCGCGGGGCGCTGCGTTCCATGCGCAAGGCCGCCGGGGCGGCGGCGACGTCCGCGGCCGCGTCCCGGACCAAGTCCGGGGGCGGTACGGCGGGTTCGGGTACGGCGGGTTCTCGAACCGAGGGGTCCGGCACTCCGGGTTCGGGTGCGTCGACTCCGGGTGCGTCGACTTCGGGGGGCGGGAAGGTGCCCGCCCAGGCTTCCGAGGCCGCCGCTGCGGCTCCGGCGGCCGCCTCGGCGTCCGCGCCGGCCAAGCCCGCTCCGCCGTCTCAGCCGGCCCCGCCCAAGGCCGCTCCGGCGTCCTCGGCCCCGCCCGCGTCCTCGGTGTCGCAGGGCAAGGGCGCGGCGAGTGCGTCGTCCGCGGCCCCGGCATCCGCGGCGGGGGGCGCGGCCGGGGTGCGGGACGGGAAGACCCAGCAGGCCAACGCGGTGTCGGACGGGCGTAGTTCGGGGTGGCCCGTGATGACGCCGCCGCCGGACCTGGCGCCGAGGCCGGTGCCCCGGGCGCCGCTGACCGACGTGGTGCCGCGGCGCACCCTGGTGATCATCGCGGTGGTCGTGGCACTCGCGGTCATCGGCACCGTGCTGGCCCTCACGCTGGGCGGCGGGGACGACAGCAGCGACGGCGCCAAGGGCGGCGGCACCAAGGCGACGGCGAGCGCGGGCAGCAGTGCCGACACCAAGGAGGACGAGAGCGGGGGCACCAAGACCGACGGGGCCACCACCGGCTCCCCCTCCTCGGACACCGGTGCCGGCGCCGCGAACACCCCGAGCACCGAGGAGAGCTCCCGGAGTTCGGAAGGGTCCTCGGGCTCGGGCGGCTCCTCCGGCGGCAGTGCGGTCGCCTCGACGTACCGGGGGAGCCAGGGGTACTCGATAGGGCTGCCCGACGGGTGGAGCTTCCAGACCTCCAGCTCGGCGGGCGACCGGTTCACCGGGCCCGACGGGCAGAAGCTGCTCGTCGCCTGGACCAGCACGCCGAAGGGCGACCCGGTGGCGGACTGGGAGAACCAGGAGCGGGGCATGACCCGCTCGCAGTACACGAAGATCCGAATAGAGCAGGTGAGCTACCGCGGCTGGAACACGGCCGACTGGGAGTTCACCTATGTGGAGAGCGGGACGAAGTACCGGACGATCGACCGTGGATTCGTCGTCAACGGCCATCTCGGATATGCCTTGATGTACACGGCGAAAGCCGCGAACTGGGGCACTGAGCTGCGCAAGGACACATGGCAGACGCTCGCTCGCACCTTCGAACCGAAGTCGTGAGGGGCTGTGCGCCGAGCGGTCCCGTGTTTGGGCCGTGAGATGTTGAATCCCCTCTTTGCGGGTTGCCTCCGGCACGTATCGTGAGTGTTTGCGAACCGTCCGCATCCAGGTATGGGTACGGAACGGGCCGTATGGCGAACGGAATTGACCAACCGGGCGGCCGGGGGAGGCAACGTGGACGACTATGCGGGTCGGGTGCTCGCCGACCGCTACCGCCTGCCGCTGCCCCCCTCTGACGAGTACGAACTCACCGAGACGCGCGCCTTCGACACCTACAGCGGGCAGGAAGTCCTGGTCAGGCAGGTCCCGTTGCCCGAGGTCGTCGAGGCGGAGGTGCTCGACGCGGAGGGGCTGCCCGACGGGTTCACGGCCCGCGACCCGCAGGGTGGGCGACGGAGTCCGGGGCGGGGTGGTACGCGCCGGCCCACGGAACCCGCGGTGCGCAGGGCCGTCGAGGCGGCGCAGGCCGCCGCGCGGATACCCGACCATCCGCGGCTCGACCAGGTCTTCGACGTGTTCGCCGAGGGCGGTTCGCTGTGGATCGTGAGCGAGTGGGTGGCCGCGCGGCCGCTGGCGGCGCTGCTCGCCGAGAAGCCGCTGACGCCGTACCGGGCGGCCGAGGTCGCCTCCGACGTGCTGATGGCCCTGCGGGTGCTGCACGCGCACGGCTGGGTGCACCGCAACATCACCGCCCGCACGGTACTGGTCTGCGACGACGGCCGGGTGATGCTGACCGGCCTCGCCGTGGGCGCGGCCGAGGAGGCGCTGTGCGGGTATGACCCGGTGCCGGTCGAGGCGGGTGAATGGGGCTCCGGGGACGCGGAGTTCGGGGCCGGAACCGAGGACGGCGGGGCCGGTGGGCCAGGGGGCTTCCCTGGAACCGCGGGTGCGGGCGCGGGCGTTGCGCGGGCCGACGGCAGGGGGGTGACCGACGGGCGGGGTGTTCCGGTGGTCGCTCCGCCCGGTGGGCGTGGGGCAGCGGGGGTTTACCGGGTTCCCGGGCAGGGTGCGGGTGCCGCGGGCGAGGGTGCGGGCGGCGGGCGTACGGCGCTCGGCGGGGCCGGTGGGGCCGCGGCGGCCTTCGGGCTCGGTGCTGGTGCTGGTGCTGGTGCGCAGGGCGTGGGGCCGGGCGCGGGACTGGGGCCGGTCGGCGCGGGCGGTTTCGGCGGGGGTGACACCGACCCCGAGGCGGCTCGGCGGGCGGCGATCGAGGCGCGGGAGTCGCGGGGGCTGCCGAGCGCCGGGGTGGAGTCGTCCAACGGCGCCGGTTCCGCCGGGGCCTTGGTCCGACGGGATCCCGACGGTGGTACGGACATCAGGGCGGCGCGGGCGGGTGCGATCGCCGCGTATCGTGCGGGCGCGCGAGCAGCGGCCCGGGTCCAGGAGGCCCAGAACAGCCGAGCGGCCCTTCCGGGAGCCCGCCCGGCACCGGACACCGACCTTCCGGCGGCCGAGAGCAACGGGCCGGGACCGACTCAGCCTTCGTACCCGTCGGCGGGCGGTGCCGCCCAGGTGCCGTATCCCTATCCGAACGGTGGCGCGCAACCGCCCCAGGACACCGCGAACGGCATCGAGCACGTGCCCGGGAGTGTGTCGGCGGGGCAGATAGCCGACCCCTACGGTGTGCGGCCGGCCGCCTGGCACGGAGCCGCGCCGCGCGACGGCGTCGGTGGAATGACCAGGGGCGGCGCGGGCGGCGCCGTAGAGGGGCACGCGCCCGGTCTCGGTGCCGTACCCGCCGGTGGGCCCGGACCCGGGGATGTCGTGGATGCCGCTCCCACGCGGTGGGACGAGCTCACGCCCGCCGCCCCTGCCGCTCGCCGTGGCCCCGCCACCGCGCTCGCCGCGGAGCGGGCACGGCAGGCGCGGATGGCTGTGGTGGGGCCCGTCACCGAGCGGTGGGCGCCCGAGCAGGCCGGGCCGGTGCACGAGAACTGGCAGCTCGCCGCGCCCATCGGGCCCGCGACCGACCTGTGGGCCCTCGGAGCCCTGCTCTTCCGGGCCGTACAGGGGCACGCGCCCTATCCCGAGGAGTCGACGGCCGAGCTGGTGCAGCTGGTGTGCGCCGAGCCGCCCGCCTTCGCGGAGGAGTGCGGGCCGCTGCGGCCGGTCGTGGAGTCGTTGCTGCGGCAGGACCCCACCGAGCGCCTGGACTTCGAGGAACTGCGCGGCTGGCTGCGGTCGCTGGTGCGGTCCGCGCCCGAGCCGGAGGCCGGTGTCCATGTCGTGGCCGCGCCGCCCGTGGACACGAGTCGGTTGCCGATCGTGCGGCGCCGGGGCGAGTTGGTGCGCAGGCGGCGGGCCGGGCTGCCCGCGACCAGTGCGCACGGCCGGCACAAGCGGGCCCGGGAGGACGCCGGTGCCTCGCCGCGCCGCCTCGGCCGCAATCTGCTGCTGCTGATCCTGCTGGTGATGGCCGCGGCGATCGCGTACGCCATGTACTTCATGCCCAAGGCGGACCCCGACGACCAGGGCGCCGAGAAGACCGGTTCCACCAGCCAGGCCGGGCCCGCCCAGTCCCCGGACGCGAGCAGTGAGCCCCGGCCCGAGCAGACCACGCCCGAGCCGACCGCTCCCGAGCCGTCGCGGTCCAGCGCCGCCGCCGAGACGCAGACCGCCGGGCCCGAGGTCGCCGACGGCTTCACCGTGCGCACGGACCCCGAGGGCTTCAAGGTCGCCGTGGCCAACGGCTGGGACCGCACCCCGAGGAACGGCCGCGGTCAGGTGGTGTACTCCCAGGGCGACTTCGAGCTGATCGTCGTACCCGGGCGGGACACCGCGGCGGCGAACGGTGACGACCCGATGGCCTACCAGCGCGAGAAGGAACCCGAGCTCCAGCCGTACCGCGACTCCAGCTGGGCCACCGCCACCGGGCTGAAGTCGATCCAGGTGGGGACCAGGAGCATGGCCGAGGGGCAGTTCACCTGGACCGACGACGGGCGTGAACTGTACGTGCGCAACCTCGCGATCCTGAGCGGCGGCAAGTACCACGTGGTGCAGGTGCGCGGTCCGGAGGCGGAGCGGGACGAGGTGACCCGGCTGTACGAGCAGGCGTCGGCCACGTACCAGGTGACCGGCTGACGGACGCCCCACCGGCGCCCCGGGTTCACTGCGGCTTCGCGGAAGCGACAACCGTCACAGTGAGGTCTCCTTGACGCCCCCCTGGTTCCCCTCGGCTCGGGCCGGTCCTTAGTCTGACTGCGTCAAGAGCATTGCGGGGCAACGTGAATCAGATGCAGGGCCAGCTCCTCGCGGGGCGCTACCGGCTCGCCGACCCGATAGGCAAGGGCGGCATGGGCCGCGTCTGGCGTGCCCACGATGAGGTGCTGCACCGGGCCGTGGCGATCAAGGAGTTGACCGCCGCGCTCTACGTTTCCGAGAGCGACCAGGCCGTGCTGCTCGCCCGCACCCGCGCCGAGGCCCGCGCGGCCGCCCGGATCAACCACTCCGCCGTCGTCACCGTGCACGACGTGCTGGACCACGACGGCCGGCCCTGGATCGTGATGGAGCTGGTCGAGGGCCGCTCGCTGGCCGACGCCGTCAAGGAGGACGGCCGGGTGGAGCCGCGCGAGGCCGCCCGGATCGGGCTGTGGGTGCTGCGAGCCCTGCGCGCCGCGCACTCCGCCGGCGTCCTGCACAGGGATGTGAAACCCGGCAACGTCCTGCTCGCCCGGGACGGCCGCGTCCTGCTCACCGACTTCGGCATCGCCCAGATCGACGGCGACACCACCATCACCCGCACCGGAGAGGTCGTCGGCTCGGTCGACTACCTCGCCCCCGAGCGGGTCCGCGGCGCCGACCCCGGGCCCTCCGCCGACCTGTGGGCCCTGGGTGCGACGCTGTACACGGCGGTCGAGGGCCGCTCACCGTTCCGCCGCACGACCCCGCTGACGACCATGCAGGCCGTCGTCGAGGAGGATCCCGCCGCGCCGGTCAACGCCGGTGCGCTGGGGCCCGTGCTCGCCGCGCTGCTGCGCAAGGATCCGGCCGACCGGCCGAGCACGGCGCAGGCCGAGCAGCTGCTCGCCGAGGCGGCGGAGGGGCAGCGACCGGCGGCTGCGCAGGCGTATGTGCCGACGGGGGCGGTGCGGTACGAGCCGGAGAGCGCGACCCGCGGTGCCGGCACCGGCACCCACACCCGGGCGGTGCAGACGGCCGCTGCCACGCCCTACCCGCCGGTCACGGCCGCGCCCGTGCGGCGGAAGCGACACCGCCTGCGCACGTTCGCCCTGGTCGTCGCCCTCGCGGTGATCGTCGGGGCGGGTGCGGTGGTCGCGTTGCAGCAGTTCGGTACGGACAGCGCCACCGGGTCCGGCCCCTCGACGCAGACCCCGAGCGCCACCGCGACCGAGTCGGACGGACAGCCCGGGGTTCCCGCCGGCTGGCAGCGCCACAACGATCCGGCGGGTTTCACCATCTACCTGCCCCCGGGATGGCAGCGGTCCATCTCCATCGACGAGGACGGCCTCACGCAGGTCGACTACTCGCCCGACAAGGGCAAGCACCTCGTGCGGGTCGCCGTCGACACCGCCCCGGACTTCACCAGCTCGTACGAGCACATGAGCAACCTGGACGCGCAGATCTCGGACCTGAAGAACTACACGCGGCTGAGCCTCAAGAAGGTGCTCTTCCGCGACCTGCCGGGCGCGCGCTGGGAGTACACGTGGGATGCGCTGGCAAAGGACCCGCCGCATTACTTCGCGGCCCCCTACCGTGCCATCGACGTCGGGTTCATGGAACGCGACGGCACCGAATACGCCATCTACGCGTCGTCACCGACCGCCGACTGGGCCACCACCCGCAAGGACTTCGACTGGATCCTGCGGAGCTGGCAGGAGGCCGAAGCGAAGGGGTGAGAACATCACGCCTTCGACGGAGCGAACCGTCGGTGGCGTTCGTTTCACTTGGCCGGTCGCCGTCCCGGAGGGGGTTCGTCCGCTGGGGCATGATGGGGCGCATGGGGACCGAGGGGGACACCTTCCGTGTGATCGCGAGCCGTTATCGCCTGGAGGCGAGGATCGGGCGCGGCGGGATGGGCGTGGTGTGGCGGGCGACGGACCAACTGCTCGGCCGGCAGGTCGCCGTCAAGGAGATCCCCCTCGACGAGACCCTCTCCGCCGAGGACGCGAGGCTCCAGCGCGACCGCACGCTGCGTGAGGCCGGTGCGGTCGCCCGGCTGCGCCACCCGCACATCATCGTCGTGCACGACGTCGTCGAGCAGGACGAACGGCCCTACATCGTCATGGAGTTGATCGACGGCGGCTCCCTCGCCGAGCGGATCTCCGCCGACGGGCCCGTCGACGCCCGCGAGGCCGCCCGGATCGGCGCCGACCTGCTGAGCGCGCTGCGCGCCGCGCACCAGGCCGGGGTGCTGCACCGGGACATCAAGCCCGCCAACGTCCTCGTCGAGTCCGGCACCGGCCGGGTCGTCCTCACCGACTTCGGCATCGCCCAGGTCGCGGGCGCCACCACGCTCACCGAGACCGGCTCCTTCGTCGGCTCGCCCGAGTACACGGCGCCGGAGCGGATGTCCGGGACCAGGACCGGTCCGGAGGCCGACCTGTGGTCGCTGGGCGCGCTGCTCTGCACGGCCCTCAGCGGCGAATCCCCGTTCCGCCGCGACTCGTTGGGCGGCATCCTGCACGCCGTCGTCATCGACGAGATCCGGCCGCCCGCGCAGGCCGCGCCGCTCCTTCCCGTCATACGGGGGCTGCTGGAGCGCGATCCCGAGCGCCGCCTGGACGCGGTGGAGGCGGAGCGGATGCTGCGGGCGTTCCTGGAGACGGGCCGCACCCCGCCGCGCCGGACGCCCGAACGCCCGTACCCACCGACCGAACGCGACCTTCCGCTACGGCGGTCCCCGGCACAGCGCGCTGCTTCGGCACGGCGGTCCCAGGAACGGCGGGATTCCTCGTCACAGCGGTCCCAGGAGCAGCGGGATGCCTCGCCACGGCGGTCCCAGGAGCAGCAGGATGCCTCGCTACGGCGGTCCCCGGCGTCGTCGGCGAGCGGCGGGGCCGGAGTCCCGGCGCGGTCGAGGCGGGGCGTGCTCATGGCGGCGCTGCTGGTCGCCGCGCTGGCGGGGGCGGGGGTGTCGGCGGCGGTACTGCTGACGCACCGGGGCGGGGAGGGCCGTACGACGACGAGCAGTTCGGCGCCCGGGACACCGGTCGGCACCACCCCGCGCACGTCGGCGGGCACCTCGCCGACAGCGCCCACGAGCCCTTCCGCCAGGCCGCCCGCGGTGACGCTCCCCTCCGCCCCCTCCGGCTACCGGGTCGCCGAGGACCCCGCCGGGTTCGCGCTCGCCGTGCCGGACGGGTTCACCCGTGAGCCGCAGGGCGAGCGCGTCTTCTACCTGTCGCCGGGGGAGACCTTCCGGCTCGGCGTCAAGGTCACCGAGCCCCAACCCGGCGGCCCGCTGGGCGTGATGCGCCGCGCGGCCGCCAAGGGGCCGGACAGCAACCCCGGTTACCGGGCCGGCCGGGTCACCTCGGTCACGCACCGCGGACACCCCGCCGCTCTCTGGGAGTTCACCTGGGACGGCTTCAGCGCGACCGAGGGCGCCCGGCACACCTACGACGTGTGCTGGGAGGAGAACGGGCGGCTGTACGACGTGTGGGTCTCCGCGCCGGTCGGCAAGGTGCGGGAGGCGAAGGAGTACTTCGACGTGGCCGTCGACACCTTCACGGTGACGTAGGGATACGTCACGGGTGTGTGACCGGAATGCGTCCCCTCTGGATGCGCGCGTGCCTGGCGCGATATGGATGAACCCATGAGCAGCAGCGGGGGAGTCGGCCACGAGTCCGACGAGACGACGAGTTACGTTCTGCAACCGCCCAGACCTCCTCAGCCGGAGTCGGGTGCGGGGCGCCTCATAGCCGGCCGGTACCGGCTGCTCGCCAAGCTCGGGCACGGCGGGATGGGCACGGTGTGGCGGGCCCAGGACGAGACCGTGGACCGTGAGGTGGCCGTCAAGGAACCCCGCGTCCCGGACCATCTTCCCGAACGCGAACGAGGGAACGCCTTCGAGCGGATGCGGCGCGAGGCCCGCGCGGCGGCCCGGCTGGACCACCCCTCCGTCGTGAACGTGCACGACGTGGCGGTCGTGGACGGCCGGCCGTGGATCGTGATGGAGCTGGTGCGGGGGCGCTCGCTGGGCGACGCCTTGCAGGAAGGCACCCTCGGGGCCCGCGAAGCGGCGAGAATCGGCCTGGAGGTGCTCGGCGCCCTGGAGGCCGCGCATGCGGCGGGCATCCTGCACAGGGATGTGAAACCGGACAACATCCTGCTCGGCCGCCACGACCGGGTCGTCCTCACCGACTTCGGCATCGCCCAGATCGAGGGCGAGACCAACCTGACCGACACCGGCGGCTTCGTCGGCTCGCCCGAGTACATCGCCCCGGAGCGGGTGCTGGGCCAGCGCCCCGGACCCGCCTGCGACCTCTGGTCGCTCGGCGTGGTCCTGTACGCGGCGACCGAGGGCGTCTCGCCGTTCCGCCGCAGCAACACCCCGGCCACCCTCCAGTCCGTCCTCAACGCCATCCCCGCACCGCCCGCCGCCGCGCCCGGCCCGCTCGCCGACGCCATCAACGGCCTCCTCCAGAAGGACCCGGCGCGCCGCCCGACCGCCGCGCAGGTCAGGGCGCTCCTGGAGGCCACCGCCAACCCGCCGGCCCCGGAGCCCACGGAGATCGTGCGGACCGTGGAGGTCCCGGCGGGCGGCGGCCTGCGGCTGGGCCGCAAGACGCTGCTCGGCCTCGGGGCGGCGGTCGTCGCGGCCGCGGTGGCGGCGTATCTGGTGATCGCGGACCCCTTCGCGGGACCGCTCCCGGACGGCTGGACGAAGAAGCACACCAAGGACGTGGCCGCGACGCTGGCGGTACCGGCCGGCTACCAGCCCACCACGCCCGACCGGAAGACGGACAAGACCCACTGGATCACGTACTCCGACTACAGCGGCGCCATCTGGATCGGCCTGAGCCTGGACCGGAAGGCCGAGGACACCGCGCACGACATCGCGGGGTCCGCGGCGGCCGAGATGTACGACGACGACAGCCGGTTCAAGGAGAGCGGCGACTACGACCTCAGCATGCCGGACACCGCGAGGACCCGGCCCGAGGAGAAGACCTACCAGGGCGCCAAGGCCGCCGGGAACACCGTCACCTACACCACCACCGACAGCCAGAACCCCCGCCCTCGCGAACTCCAGATCTTCTACTACCGCACCACCGGCGGCGACATGTACAAACTCACCGTCAGCTACCCGGGCAAGGGCGACTTCACCGCCCGGGGGCGTGAGGTGGCGCGGACGGCCATCGCGAATCTGGGGGTGGACCGGCTCTGAGCGGATCCGGGCCGACGGCCGACGGCGACGGGGCCGGGCGCCCGGTCGGTGGCATGGGCGAGGCGGGCAGGGCGGCGCAGGCCGTCGTCGCGCAGTACGTGCGGGACGGGTTCCTCACGCCGGAGAGCGTGGCGCGTGCCGAGTTCGACGTGTGGGACCGGACGACGCCGGGCCGGGTGCTGCTCGTCGCCGTGCAGGTGGTCCTCGCACTGCGGCAGGAGGACGGCCGGACCGACCTCGGCCGTCCGGTGCCCGGACTGGACGCGGAGGACGCGGAGCTGATGATCAGGACCCTGCTGCGGGACCCGGCGGCGGCTCCGGAGACCTCTCGCCGCGACCTCATCACCCTTGACCGGCTGCTGGAGCTGCTGGCCTCCTTGATCGCCGAGGAATCGCTGTCCGAGGAAGAGGTCGAGGCCCTGCTGGAGGCCGCGGAGGAGGGCTGTCTTGCCGTCGGACCGTGGGACGAGAGCGACGACCGTCGGCCCCGTGATGTCGAACTGACCGATCTCGGTGGCCTGTTGGTGCCGACGGAGCCCGGTCTGAAGATCGAGCTGATGCGGTCGCGCGAAGACGGCTCCCTCGCCGGTGTCACCCTCGTCCGTGGCCGGACCGCGATCCAGCTCCAGGCGTTCCGTGCGCTCGGGGACACCTCCTGGGCGACCGTCCGTGCCGATCTGGCCCGTACGATGCGCGGCCGGGGCGGTTCCGCGGAGGAGCGCGTCGGCCCCGCGGGGCCCGAACTCCAGGCCGTCGTACGGATCCAGGGACCTCCCGGCAAGGACCGTCAGACCGTGCGGGTGCTGGGCGACGACGGCCCGGGGTGGATCCTGCGCGGCTTCGTGACAGGCCTCGGCGCGGAGCCCGACAGCACGGAGGAGTGGCCCTACGACACCTTTCAGGGGACCGTCGTCCGGATGCCCGCCGATCCTCTGTCCACCGACCCCCTGATCCGGCTGCGGTTGCCGGATGCGGGTCGCTGAGCCCGCCGCTTAGACAAGGGCATGACCCGCACGGTACTCATGTGCCATGAGTGAAGACGGCGAACTCCCGTCCGGCGGACGTCTGATCGGTGGGCGGTACCGGCTCGTCGAGCGGGTCGGGGCCGGGCCGAGCGGCACGGTGTGGCGGGCTCACGACGAGCAGGACGACCGGTACGTCGCCGTCAAGGAGCCGCGTCTGACCGGTGATCCGGAGGACGAGGAGCGGCGGCGGGCCGTGCAGCGGCTGCCGCACGAGGCGCGCGCCGCGGCGTGGGTCGACCATCCGTCGGCCGTCGCCATTCACGACGTACTCCTCGAGGACGAACTGCCCTGGATCGTCATGGAGTTGGTGGCGGGCGAGTCGCTGGACGCCGCTCTCGCGGCCCGCGGGCCGCTGTCCGACGCGGAGGCGGCCCGGGTCGGGCTCGCCGTCCTGGGGGCGCTCCACGCCGCCCACGGGGTCGGCATCGTCCACCGGGACCTCAAGCCGGCCAACGTCCTCCTCGAAGCGGGCAGTGGACGCGTCGTCGTCACCGACTTCGGGATCGGCGGCGCCGGGCACGCCGGTGCCCGGGAGACCTCCGCCGGGTTCGTCGCCCCGGAGTGCGCGTCCGGGCCCGGCGCCGGGCCCGCTTCCGACCTGTGGTCGTTGGGGGCCGTGCTCCGGGTGGCCGTGGCGGACGTCCGGCCCGGTCCGCTGGGGACCCTGCTGGAGCGCCTCCTCGTGCCCGAGCCGGAGCAGCGGCCCCTGGCGGAGGAGGTCGCCCGGACACTGGCCGAGGTCGCCGGGGCACGTGTGCCGGGGTGGGCCGTGGCAGCGCAGCGGGCGGGCTCCGAGGCGCCGGCCGCGGTGGCGGACGCCGTACCGGATGCCGGTGCGCACGCCGCGACGCCGGATCCCGCGCTCGTGGGCTCCGGCGCGCAAGCCGCCCCGGCGGATCCCGCGCTCCTCGGCTCCGGCGCGCACGCCGCGACGGCGGACTCCGCATCCGCCGCTCCGCCGACCGCCCCCCGTCCCGGACCCGACCCCCAGCCCGAGCCCCAGCCCCGCCGTCTCACCGCCCTCTCCGCCTTCGGCCTGCTCCTCCAGAAAAAACCGGAGCGCGGCTGAGCGGTGCTGATCGCCGCCCCCCAATGCCCTGATCAGCACATTCCCTGCCAGTCATCACTGGCGAAGTGTGCGTACTCCGTGAACGCCCGTTACTGACGGGTACCCAAAGCCCCCCGTCCCGAATACCCTGCGGCTCATGACGGACGCGCAGGCCCCGGCCAAGACCGGCACCAACCCCCTCGCCCCCGCCCCTGAGGGCGCCCGCACCGCGGCCGACGTGGTCACCCCGGAGCTGGTCGCCCAGCTCACCAAGGGTGTCGTCGGCTCCGGTCGTACCGCGAACCACACGCCGTTCACCGGCGAGAAGCTGGCCGACCTGCCCGAGTCCACCCCCGAGGACGTGGCGAAGGCCTACGAGGCGGCCCGCGCGGCGCAGGCGGTGTGGGAGCGCACGCCGGTGCGGCAGCGCGCGGCCGTCCTGCTGCGCTTCCACGACCTGGTCCTGGAGCGCCAGGCCGAGGTCCTCGACCTCATCCAACTGGAGACCGGCAAGGCCCGCCTGCACGCCCACGAGGAGGTGCAGGCCGTCGCGGTCGCGGCCCGGCACTACGGCCGCAAGGCCCCCGCCTACCTCAGGCCCAAGCGGCACACCGGTGCCGTGCCCACCCTCACCAAGGTCACCGAACTGCGCCACCCGCGCGGGGTCGTCGGCCAGATAGCCCCCTGGAACTACCCGCTCGAACTGTCCGTCGGCGACGCGCTCCCCGCCTTCGTCGCGGGCAACGCGGTCGTGATGAAGCCCGACACCGAGACCTGCCTGACCGCCCTGTGGGCCCGTGACCTGCTGATCGAGGCCGGACTCCCCGCCGAGGTCTTCCAGGTCGTCCTCGGCGACGGCCCGGTCGTCGGCCCCGAGGTCGTCAAGCACGCCGACTACGTCTCCTTCACCGGCTCCACCCGCACCGGCCGCGAGGTCGCCCAGGGCGCCGCCGCCCGCCTGGTCGGGGTCTCCCTCGAACTCGGCGGCAAGAACGCCATGCTGGTCCTCGAGGACGCCGACATCGAGAAGGCCGCCGCCGGAGCCGTCCGCGCCTGCTTCTCCTCCGCCGGCCAACTCTGCATCTCCATCGAGCGGTTGTACGTCCACGAGTCGATCGCCGACGCCTTCGTCGAGCGCTTCGCCGCCCGCACCAAGGCCATGCGCCTGGGCACCTCCCTCGCCTACGGCGCCGACATGGGCTCCCTGGTCGGCGAACGCCAGCTGGAGACGGTCACCCGGCACGTCGAGGAGGCCGTCGAGAAGGGCGCCGAGCTCGTCGTCGGCGGCGTCGCCCGCCCCGACATCGGCCCGTACTTCTTCGAGCCGACCATCCTCGACGGCGTCACCGAGCCGATGGCCGTGTGCGCCGAGGAGACCTTCGGCCCGGTCGTCTCCATCTACCGCTTCAAGACCGAGGACGAGGCGATCGAGCTCGCCAACTCCACGCCGTACGGCCTGAACTCCTCGGTGTGGACGAAGGACGGCAAGCGCGGCCGCGAGGTCGCCTCCCGGGTGCGCGCCGGCACCGTCAACGTCAACGAGGGCTACGCCTCCGCCTACGGCAGCGTCCAGTCCCCGATGGGCGGCATGAAGGACTCCGGCCTCGGCCGCCGCCACGGCTCCGAGGGCATCCTCAAGTACACCGAGGCCCAGACGATCGCCCAGCAGCGGCTCCTGCCGATGGCGCCCTCCCTGGGCATGGACGACGAGAAGTACGCCCAGTTCATGAGCCGAAGCCTGCGGCTGATGAAGGCATTCCGGTTCAAGTAAGCACACCCGGTTCTCAACGAGGAGAGCACGTGCCCCAGGACACCTACGACTACGACGTCATCGTCGTCGGCTCCGGCTTCGGCGGCAGCGTCACCGCCCTGCGCCTCACGGAGAAGGGCTACCGCGTAGGTGTCCTGGAAGCCGGCCGCCGCTTCACCCGCGAGACCCTCCCCAGGAACTCCTGGGACCTGAAGAACTACCTCTGGGCCCCCAAGCTGGGCATGTACGGCATCCAGCGCATCCACCTGCTCGGCAACGTCATGGTCCTCGCGGGCGCGGGCGTCGGCGGCGGTTCCCTCAACTACGCCAACACCCTCTACGTCCCCCCGAAGCCCTTCTTCGAGGACCCCCAGTGGCGTGACATCACCGACTGGCAGGAGGAGCTCAAGCCGTACTACGACCAGGCCCGCCGCATGCTCGGCGTCCGGCTCAACCCGACGATGACCCCCTCCGACGTCCACCTCAAGGCGGCCGCCGAGCGGATGGGCGTCGGCGACACCTTCCACATGGCCCCGGTCGGCGTCTTCTTCGGCGACGGCGAGGACGCGGACGGCACGCGCAAGGCAGCCCCCGGCCGGCAGGTCGAGGACCCCTACTTCGGCGGCGCGGGCCCCTCCCGCAAGGCGTGCGTGGAGTGCGGCGAGTGCATGACCGGCTGCCGGCACGGCGCGAAGAACACCCTCAACGAGAACTACCTCCACCTCGCCGAGAAGGCGGGCGCGGTCGTCCACCCCCTCACCACGGTTGTCTCGGTCACCGACGACTCCCAGGGCGGCTACGCGATCGCGACCCTCCCCACCGACGACCGCAAGGCCAAGGGCCGCACCTTCAAGGCCCGCCAGGTCGTCCTCGCCGCCGGCACCTACGGCACCCAGACCCTCCTGCACCGCATGAAGGCGGGCGGGCAGCTGCCGTACATCTCGGAGAAGCTGGGCGAGCTCACCCGCACCAACTCCGAGGCCCTGGTGGGCGCCCAGACCGACAACCGCCGCTACCGCAAGGCCACCGGCACACCCAAGGTCGACTTCACCCGGGGCGTCGCCATCACGTCCTCCATCCACCCGGACGAGAACACCCACATCGAGCCGGTCCGCTACGGCAAGGGCTCCAACTCGATGGGCGGCCTCTCGATCCTCCAGGTGCCGTACGCGGAAGGCTCGTCGAGGGTCATGGGCTGGCTCGCGAACGCCGCGAAGCACCCCCTGCTCGTCCTGCGCTCCCTCTCCAACCGCCGCTGGTCGGAGCGGACCATCATCGGCCTGGTCATGCAGTCGCTGGACAACTCCCTGACGACGTACCTGAAGCCGGACGGCGTCGGCAAGGGCCTGCTCACCGCCCGCCAGGGCCACGGCGCCCCCAACCCCAAGCAGATCAGGGCCGCTTCGGAGGCCGCGTCCGCCGTCGCCGCCGACATCAACGGCTTCGCCGGCTCCAACGTCGGCGAGCTCATGGGCACCCCCCTAACCGCCCACTTCCTCGGCGGCTGCGCCATCGGCTCCTCCCGCGAGACCGGCGTCATCGACCCGTACCACCGGCTCTACGGCCACCCCGGGATCTCGGTCGTGGACGGCGCCGCGGTCTCCGCGAACCTCGGCGTGAACCCCTCGCTGACCATCACCGCGCAGGCCGAGCGCGCGATGTCGTTCTGGCCCAACAAGGGCGAGCAGGACCCGCGTCCGGCCCAGGGCGAGGCGTACGAGCGCCTCAACCCCGTCGAGCCCAAGTCCCCGGCGGTCCCGGCGGAGGCCTTCGGCGCACTGAAGCTGCCGTTCCTGGGGATACCGGCGGTCCCGAAGAAGTCGTAGCGCCGGAAGAGACCCCAGAGCCGTACAGAACAAGAAGAAGGACCTGCACCCCCCTCCGAGCGCAGGTCCTTCTCTTTTTCTTGCGTCAAGCCGTGTTTACGGCTTGTGCGGTGCTACGACTCAGGCGTGGGCGCCGGTCGCGCCCTTGCGCCGCTTCATCGCGAAGACCACACCGGTACCGGCGACGACGGCGAAGCCGCCGACCAGGCCGATGACCGGCAGGGCCGAGTCGGCACCGGTGTCGGCGAGCTTGCCGTCCACGTCGACGTCGTTGACGTCCGAGATGGCGCTCTTGCCGCCGGTCTGCGGCTTGGCGTCGCCCGGCTTGCCCGCGTCGGAGCCGGCCGGCAGGACCTCGAAGTAGTAGATGCCGTAGTTCTCGTCCTCGGAGACCCAGCAGCCCTGCTCGTCGGAGTACTCGGCGAGGCCGATGGCGATGCCGATCGCGCTCGGCACCTCACGGTCGACCTTCACCCGCAGCTGGTAGCTGACGGAGTCGCCGCCGTCCAGGCTGAAGGAGTTGAACGCGCCGCCCTCGCCGAACTGGGTGGCCACGTCGACCCAGGAGCCGCCCTTCTTCACCTGCACGGTGACCAGGTCGCTGTAGTCCTTCTCGAAGTCCCAGTCGACCGCGCCGACACCGAGGTAGGGCTGGATGCCCTTGATGGTGTCGTCGCCGGAGTTGTTGACGTTGAACTTGAAGTTCGTCCAGCCGCTGCCGGCCACGATGGACTCGGGCAGACCGGTCAGCGAGCTGTGCAGCACGTCGCTGTCCTCGATGACCGGGTCGCCGTCCTCGTCGACCGTGCACTCGTCGCCGGGCTCGCCGCTCTCGCTCGCGGAGGGGCTGCTGGTGGCGGAGGCCGAGCCGGTGGGGCTCGTCGAGGGGCTGCTGCTGGTGGTGGCCGAGCTGGAGGCGCCGGTGGTCGGGCTGCCGGTGGCGGGCGTGGTCGCCGGGTCCGCCGGGGTCGAGTCCGGGGCCGCCGGGGTGCTCGCGGGGTCGGTCGGCGTGGCGTCGGCGGCGGGCGTGCTCTCGGTCGCGGTCGGCGTGGGGGTCTCGTCCGCGAACGCGCTGGGCGCGGCGAACAGGGCCAGCGGCGCTATCGCGGCGGTCGCGGCCGCGGCGGCCAGTGCACGACGAAGCTTCATGAAGACCTCGGAAGTCAGGTGTGCTGCGCTGTCCGCAACACGTGTAGGAGGCCTCCGCGTGTGGGGCGCGGGTGGGGCCCGTGGTTCGTGAGGTTTGATCCACGCCGAGTGGGAAAGGTTGTGCGGTCATTCACAGAAAACTTATGTGGTCTGAGTCACATACCAGTTCGCCTTGTGAACACGCTTTCTGAGGCCCTAGAACTGACCCACGTGTCAGAAGACCCCAAGATCCCGGATGACGTCTGGGAACAATTCGCCCGTGACACCGAACGGGACATCAAGGACTCCGCCCCCAAGGAGCCTTCCGCGCGCGCCCGTGAAGTGGCCGAGCGGCTGCGGCGCCAGGAAGCGCGCGGGGAGCTGCCGGAGGGCTGGCGCACCGGGCCCGCCTGGCAGCGGAAGAAGAGCCGACGGGGCTTGTGGGGCGTCCTCGGCGTCGCCCTCGCGGTCGTGGTGGCCGTCGTGGCGGTGAAGCCGTCGCTGGTGCCGGGCGACCCCTTCGGCAGCGGGACCGGCTCGGAGTCCGCCTCCTCCCCGCTGCCCGAGGAGACCGCGGCCCCGACCACGGCCCCGGGTGCCGTGGACCCCGAGATCCCCACCCTGGACGACCCCTTCGCCGGCTCGCCGGCCAAGCAGTGGGCCGACGGCGAGGCCGGGATCGTCGTACCGAAGGCGAAGGCCGTCGCAGGTCAGTCCGCGGCCAAGGTCGGCCAGGCCCTGGAGCTGACCAGGAAGCTCCTGGTCGAGTCCAACCTCGATACGGGCACCCTGCGCGGCGAACGTCCCACCGAGGCGCTGTCCCTCCTGGACCCCAAGCAGGACGACGTCCTCAAGCGGCTGAAGACCGGCCTGAGCAAGCCGGACAAGGACCACGACCCGCTGTCGATGTTCAGCCGCTTCGATCCCGCCGAGGTCCGGCTGGTCGGTGACGTGGTCAAGCTGCGGGGCCGTATGACGTTCAAGGCGGGCGAGCACGCCTCGGTGGCCGTGCACGCCGACTACACCTTCGTCTACCCGGTCGTGCGCACCGACGGCACCACCGAGGTGACCCGCACGATCGTCCGCCGGGTCCTCGACGTCGAACTGCCCGACCCGACGAAGTACCAGGTCACCCCGGGCAAGCTCACCGTCCTGCGCTACGACGAGAGCGCCGGCAACACGTCCTGCGACGTGTACGACGGCTTCCTGCACCCGGAGTTCTCCTCGACGGAGCCCACCGACCCGGCGCCCTCGGGGCCGACGCGGGACCCGTACGACCGCAGCGAGGACATCGGCCGGGCCAAGGACTGCGGGACGGTGTCCCGGGTCTGACCGTCCGCTGCCCGCACGCAGGCGAAGGGCCCCGCGGGACGGAGCCGCGGGGCCCTTCTTTCGTCAGCACCGACGTCAGGGCAGCGCCGGTGCCTGGGAGCGGCGCCGGGGGGTTGCGCCGCTTGCTCCTGGCGCCCTGGTCACCTGCCGTGCGCACGGTCGGCTCCCCGGCGCACAAGGGGCGCACGGATGGTCTGGACCTCTGGCAGTCAGGCGACGCAGAACGAATGCAGTTGTCTACGGCGGGACTTGGGGGCTTTCTAGGCATCGTGCTGGATGGACGCGGCCTCCGCAATGGTTTGGCCCAGCCTCGTGCCGGTACTTGTCCCGCCGGCCGGCCCCGGGCGTCCCCGGAGCCGACCGTTCTCTTGGGTGACCGGGCTGCTGTCCCCTGCCGTCCGGTCACTTCCTGGAGCGAGGTCCCACGACGCACGGCACGTTCCGTACGTCTCATCGCTCCAGCGAGCCACGCGTGGTTCTGTCGGGCCCGCCCCTGGCTGGCACGGACACCACGACCAACGAGGCGGTCCGGGCGGCGGTCACGCGCCGTACGGGTGAGGCGGGCCCCGAACTCAGATGCGACCCCTGCACAGTTCGAGGAGCGTCATGGCGAGGCTCGTGCCGGGCTTGCCGAGCGCGTCCCGGTAGCGGCCGAGGATCTCCATCTCGCGGGCGAGGTGCACGCGGCGGCCGCCGGAGGCGATCCGGGTCTGCTGGACGACGGCCGAGACGGCCATCCGTTCCTGGATCAGACCGAGGATCCGGTCGTCGAGGGCGTCGATGCGCTCACGGGCGTCGGCGATGGTGGTTTCCGGGGTGGTGGTCATACAGGGCTCCTCGGTGGGGTGGGTGCCCCGGAGCGGCAAGGTCCGGAAAACACCAGGCGCCCCGGACCTTGTCGGCCCGGGGCGCCTGGGAAGTCGCTTGTCAGTTGCTCAAGCAGCACGACCATGGCAGCCGGCGGGCCGGGTGCCATAGGTAAACAGGTAGGTCGTCTGCGGGAGCATGGCAGCAGTATGCCGGGCCCCACGACGGCGTCCAACCCGGTTCGCATCCTGAGACCGGGCCGGTGCCGGTCCGGCGGATCGGGCCGGCTGCCGGGTAGCGGCCCAGCCGTCGCCGAATGCAGTGGAGCCCGGCCGGGCGGCGCCCGGTGGGGGCGGCTTCGAGGTGGGACGGGGCCCGCGACGCCCGCACCGATCCGCCGGACCGGCACGCGCCCCCGAACCGGTCCTGTGGGTCCCGGTAGACTCGGCCCTACACACACCTCGCTCACCGCCGGAAGGCAACCCGTGTCATCAGCGACCCCAGCCGCCCCCGACACCGTCCTGGTCGTCGACTTCGGCGCGCAGTACGCCCAGCTCATCGCCCGCCGCGTCCGCGAGGCCCGGGTCTACAGCGAGATCGTGCCGAGCACCATGCCGGTCGCGGAGATGCTCGCCAAGAACCCGGCGGCGATCATCCTCTCCGGCGGCCCCTCCTCCGTGTACGCGGAGGGCGCCCCCCGCCTGGACCGCGAGCTCTTCGAGTCCGGCGTCCCGGTCTTCGGCATGTGCTACGGCTTCCAGCTGATGGCCACCACCCTCGGCGGCACCGTCGACAACACCGGCGCCCGCGAGTACGGCCGTACGCCGCTGCACGTCTCGAAGTCCGGCTCCACCCTCTTCGAGGGCACCCCCGACGAGCAGTCGGTGTGGATGTCCCACGGCGACGCCTGCTCCGCCGCCCCCGAGGGCTTCACCGTGACCGCGTCCACCGACGTCGTCCCGGTCGCCGCCTTCGAGAACGACGAGAAGAAGCTCTACGGCGTCCAGTACCACCCCGAGGTCATGCACTCCACGCACGGCCAGCAGGTCCTGGAGCACTTCCTGTACCGGGGCGCCGGCCTGAAGCCGGACTGGACCACCGGCAACGTGATCGAGGAGCAGGTCGCCGCCATCCGCGAGCAGGTCGGCGACAAGCGCGCCATCTGCGGTCTGTCCGGCGGCGTCGACTCCGCCGTGGCCGCCGCCCTCGTCGCGCGCGCCATCGGCGACCAGCTGACCTGCGTGTACGTCGACCACGGTCTGATGCGCAAGGGCGAGACCGAGCAGGTCGAGAAGGACTTCGTGGCCGCGACCGGCGTCAAGCTGGTCGTCGTCGACGCGGAGGAGCGCTTCCTGACCGCCCTCAAGGGCGTCTCGGACCCCGAGGAGAAGCGGAAGATCATCGGCCGCGAGTTCATCCGGGTCTTCGAGCAGGCGCAGGCCGAGATCATCGCGGACGAGGGCCCGGCGGTGGAGTTCCTCGTCCAGGGCACCCTCTACCCGGACGTGGTCGAGTCCGGTGGCGGCACCGGCACCGCCAACATCAAGTCGCACCACAACGTGGGCGGGCTCCCGGAGGACCTGGAGTTCCAGCTCATCGAGCCGCTGCGCAAGCTGTTCAAGGACGAGGTCAGGATGGTCGGCCAGGAGCTGGGGCTCCCGGACGAGATCGTCCAGCGGCAGCCCTTCCCGGGCCCCGGCCTCGGCATCCGGATCGTCGGCGAGGTCACCAAGGAGCGCCTGGACCTGCTGCGGGACGCCGACGCCATCGCCCGCGAGGAGCTCACCGCGGCCGGCCTGGACCGGGACATCTGGCAGTGCCCGGTGGTCCTGCTCGCCGACGTCCGCTCGGTCGGCGTCCAGGGTGACGGCCGCACCTACGGCCACCCGATCGTCCTGCGCCCGGTCTCCTCCGAGGACGCCATGACGGCCGACTGGTCGCGACTGCCGTACGACGTCCTCGCGAAGATCTCGACGCGGATCACCAACGAGGTGGCCGACGTCAACCGCGTGGTGCTCGACGTGACGTCGAAGCCGCCGGGCACCATCGAGTGGGAGTAGGCAGCCCTCTTGAAGGTCAGGTCCGCTTGAGAGTGCGCACCGGCTCTCCGGGCTTCCAGACCTGGACGACCAGGTACTTCTCGTCCTCGACGTAGGTCCGCACGACCTCCGTCAGCTCGGTGCGGAAGAGGTGGAACGGCTCCGGCGGTTCCACCCCTTCGCCGTACGCGGCCTTGGTCTCCGGGTCGGTGACCTCGCTCGCGCGACCGCTGATCCGGACGTCCCCGCCGCCCATCGTCTGCCCCTCGCCCGGGTTGGCCTGGAGGGCGAAGCGGGGGTCGCGCTGGAGGTCGAGGGCCTTGAGCGAGTCCGGCATCATGCCGAGCCACAGCTCGCCGTTCAGGAAACGCACCTCCAGGCCGGAGGTGCGGGGCGAACCGTCCTTGCGCAGGGTCGCGAGAACATGATGGCTGAAGGCGCCGAAGCGCTCCTCGACGGTCTTGGCCAGGTCGGGTTCCGCGGCGGAGAAAGCTGCCCAGTTCATAGCCGACAGTGTTCCGTCGATACCCGACATCTTCTGTCTGATATCCACCGGGTACGCCATCTTTACAAAACAGCCCTGTTCTCTTGCGCTGACCGAAGGTAACTTCCGCCCCGTAAGCCACCCAGTGCCGGAGGACCATATGCACGGGACACCCCTCGGGCCCACTCCGCCGATGCCGGTGCCCACCGAGAAGCTCCAGTTCGCGATGCCGCCGATGCACGACTCCGTCGAGGAGGAACGCCGGCACCGCAAGGAGCGGCTCGCCGGCGCGCTGCGGAACTTCGGACGGCTCGGCTTCGAGGACGGCGTCTCCGGACACATCACCGCCCGCGACCCGGAGTTCACCGACTGCTTCTGGGTCAACCCCTTCGGCATGCCCTTCAAGCACGTCACCGTGAGCGACCTGGTGCTCGCCAACTCCGACGGGCAGGTGCTCGACGGCCGCCACCACGTCAACCAGGCGGCGTTCACCGTGCACTCCCAGGTGCACGCCGCCCGCCCGGACGTCGTCGCCGTCGCCCACTGCCACTCCGTGCACGGCCGGGCGCTGGCCGCCCTAGGTGAACTCCTCGACCCCATCACCCAGGAGAGCTGCGCCTTCTACGAGGACCACGCGCTCTACGACACCTACACCGGAGTCGCCGTCGACGCCGAGGAGGGCCGCCGGATCGCCACCGCGCTCGGTTCCCGCAAGGCCCTGGTCCTGCGCAACCACGGGCTGCTCACCGTCGGGGACTCGGTGGACGCGGCGGCCTGGTGGTTCGTGTCGATGGAACGCTCCAGCCAGGTGCAGCTGACGGCCCGGGCGGCGGGCCGCCCCGTGCTCATCGACCACCGGGCGGCGGTCGCGACGCGGGAACAGCTGGGCGGAGACCTGGTGGCCTGGATCAACTACCAGCCGATGTGGCAGGACATCAGCCGCAGCGAGCCGGATCTGCTGTCGTGACGGATCTGCTGTCGTGACGCCCGGCGGTGCTGCTGTCATGACGCCCGGGTGCTCCGGGGGCTTCAGAAACCCCGGAGCACGGCCGCCTTCGTCAGGGCGAACTCCTCGTCCGTGAGCACCCCTTCACGGTGCAGCTCACCCAACTCCCGCAGCCTGCGCAGCAGTACGTCGTGATGGTCGGCCGGCGGCGGTACGGCGGACGCCGTCAGCCGGGGGCGATCGGCGCGCTCGTCGCCGTACTCGAGGCCGCCCCGGGTGGACGGATGCGGGAGTCTCGCCGTGACGGCCGTCGCGACAAGGGCCGTGAGCAGGTCGCGGCGGGTGCTGCCCCACAGGTCGAGGGCGTACGGGTCCTTCTCCGGCGGCAGCTTCGAGAACGACGTCTCACGGGTCACGAACCGCATGAACCCGTCCTCGTAACCGGAGTTGGGCAGCCACTCCACCTGGACCAGGTCGCCCACGTTGATGATCCGCGGACCGGTCGCGCGCTTGACGCGGTCGGAGGTGTCGGCCCAGTCGATACGGACCTGGATGCCGTCGAAGGACACCGTGCCGTCGGAGGAGCGCACCGAGACCGGGACCGGCGGGCCCGGGAGCAGATACGTCTTCGTCGGCTCCTTGGGGATCTGGTCGAGGAGGAGCGCGCGGCGGATCTCCTCGGCCACGTACTCGGCGACCCCCGCACGGTCGACGTCCACGGTCAGCCGGTACGGATCGGCCGGGTCCGGCAGGCGTCCGCCGGTCGCGTGCAGCAGCGGGTCCGCGCCCTCGCGCAGCCGCATCCTGAGCCGGCCGCGCTTGCGTTCCGGTTCGAACGCCACGCCCGCGATGGCCTCCAGGGGCACGGCGATCTCCCCGTACGTCTGCCGGAACAGCGGCACGGAGCGGTGGAGTCCCGGCGTGATCCTGACCGTTGTGCCGTCGAAGGCCCAGGTCCCGTCACGCTGGATGATCTCGGCCATACGGAAATTCTCGCAGCCGGGTCAACACGGCGGGCCCTGCTTCACCCGTCGCTTCACTTGCGCGGACCGGACCTGCCGGATGGGGGAGGTGTGCTGTAGGGCACAATTCGCTGTCATCACGGGGGAGTTGTTCGGGGTTCTTCAGCGGGTGGCGCGGCCGGTCGGCCGTGAGGTCATGTGGGGCCGAAAGGCCAGGAGTCGTGGGAAGGCGGGCGTCGGGCGTGGCGGTGCAGGAAGCGAGACAGAGCGCGGCCGGGGGCGTGCCCCAAGGTGCGCACGACGGTGGCTGCACCTGCGGGGACTGTCCGCACGGGGCGCGGGCCGGGCACCGGCGTGCGGTCGCCGAATTCCTCCTGAAGCGGGACGAGTTCGCCGCCGGACAGGGGCTGCCCGCCGCCGTGGCGCACTCCGCGTCGGCCTCCCGGCAGTGGGTCTCGGAGGAGCTGACCCAGTCCGCGGAGCTCGTGGCCGAACGCGGACGGGCCGAGGGCGCCGCCTGGCTCGCCCGGCTGTGGCGCCGCACCGCCTACGCCGTGTGGGTTGCGGTCGTGGTCCTGCTGCTCGTCCAGGCACTGACCGCAATCGGCGCGGGGTGGACCACGGCGCGTACGGCCGGCCTGCTCGCCGCGCTGCTCGTGGCCGGGGCGCTGACCGCCGCGTCCTGGTTCCACCGGGCCCGGGGCGGGGTGCTCGCGCCGGTGATCGGTGAGGACAACCGGCTGTCGACGTCACGGGCGGTCGCCGTGGCCTGGGTGCTGTTCGTCGCGTACGCCGTGCTGGTACTGGTGGGACGGCTGGCCGCGGCCTCCTCCGGTGCGGAGCGCGACGCGCTGATCTCCGGTCTCGAACTGGCCCGGGGCGCGGGTGTGGTGACCGTGCTCGCCGTGGTGTGCGGGATCGCCGTGCTGGTACGGCGCGTGGTCGGGCTGCGGGTGCTGGGGCAGCGGTTGCAGAAGGTGCGGGCGGACCGGCCGCGGGCCGCGGACCTGCTGACGGACGACTCCGGGCGGGGCAGCTTCGCCGACATCCAGTACGTCGTGATCGGCGCGGTCGCCCTGCTGTTCGCGTGCGTACGGCTGGCCCGGCGGCCGGACCAGCTGCCCGATCTGCCGTGGGGGCTCGCGGTGGTGGTGCTGGTCTCCGCGGCGACGTATGTGGCGGGCAAGTACGCGGAGGGCGGCCGACCGGTGATCCTCTCCGTGGTGCGCTCACGCGAGGCGGGCGACCTGGACGGTCCCATCCGCACCGGGGACGACATCGAGATCCGGGGTGCCGGGTTCGTGCCGCCGGGGGCGCAGCGGGCGGATCGGCTGGCGCGGATGGTGGTGCGGATCGGTCCGGTGAACGTGCATGTGCCCCTGGTGCCGGTGGCCGGGGGCTTCAGCAACCCCACGGACGAGGTACTGACCGTCCCGGTGCCGGCGGATGTGGAGCCGGGGCGGGTGGAGGTGCAGGTGGTGACCGCGGCGGGGGTGGAGACGAATCGGTATGCGATTGATGTGACGGACTGAGGGGTTGTTGGGTCTGTCTGGTGCGGCTTGGTGGGGGCGTGTGTAGCGCGCGCGGTCCGGTGGGTGAGCCGGTGCCGGGGTGGGGGGCAAGATGCGCCCACCGCCCCCACCCAGGGGCGCGGGGAACTGCGCGACCAGCCCCCACCTACCCGCAGCCGCCCGACAACCGAACGCGGCACCTTCCAAAAACTCGTCCGAACGGAATTGAGCACCGCGGCCCCTCCATGCGTATCGTCTTGTGAGGGGTCTCGGCACGCTGGTGAGAGGCGGCTCGGAGCGATGACTCACAGTTTTCGTACGGACACGCACGCCCCCTATTACGACGAGCAACGGTCCTGGCGGGACAGCATCAGCCAGTACGCCCTGCTTCCGCTGCGCATCTTCCTGGGCGTCACCTTCATCTACGCCGGCCTGGACAAACTGACCGACAGTGCCTTCATGAAGGACTCCGGCTCGGGCTCCATCGGCGACATGATGCGCAGCGTGCGGGACTCCTCGGCGATCCCCGCCCTGGTCGACCTGTCCCTGAAGAACCCCGTCGGCTTCGGCTACGCCATCGCCCTCGGTGAACTCGCCGTGGGCATCGGCACCCTGCTCGGCATCCTCGCCCGCCTGGCCGCGCTCGGCGGCGCGTTGATCTCGCTCAGCCTGTGGCTGACCGTGAGCTGGGCGTCCGACCCCTACTACTACGGCAACGACCTCGCCTACCTGATGGCCTGGCTGCCCCTCGTCCTCGCGGGTGCCTCCGTCTTCTCCGTGGACGCCGCCTTGCGGGCCCGACGACGGCAGCGGGCGGGAGGTTACCGGTAGCTCCGGTCGGCGGAGCTACCGGTGGCGAGACGGGCGGCCCCCGGCTCAGCGGTCAGTGCGGTGAGGACGGTTGGGCCGTCTCCTCCACCTCGAGCGGTGTGCTCGTACGGCGCCTGCCGCGTCGGCCGCGTATGGACCCGGTCAGCAATCCCACCGCGCCGGCGAGGAAGAGGCCGCCCACCACCATCGGGATCACCGCGAACCACGGCGTGTCCCACGCGTCGCCCGCGTCCCCGACATAGGTGATGCCCGCGAGGGTGAGGAAGACGCCGGCGATCAGTCTCCCTGGCTGGAACTCATGACGCAGCACGGCGCACCTCCGCCTGTCCGATGCCGACCCGCAGGTCCAGGTCGAGCGTGCCGGCGTTCTTCGGGTCCGAGGTCGGTGGCAGGGTGACCTCCTTGCGCTTGCCCGGTTCCACGTCCACGTCCGCCTGGTCGTCGCCCGGCAACTGGATGTCGCCCACGCCCACGTCGATGCTCGCCTTCACGGTCACGTCCGGCGGTACGACGACCACCAGCCGGCCCACGCCCACGTCGGCCTGGGTCGTCACGGTCCGGCCCTTGGACAGATCCAGCTTGGTCAGGTCCAAGGTCCCCACGCCCGTGCCGAGTTCGTACTCCGGGCGGACGTCGGTCACCGCCGCCGGTTTCCAGGTCGTGCGGACCCAGTGGGTGGTGATGTCCTTCGGCAGGGCCGCCGAGGTGGCCAGCAGGCCGGCCGTGACGACCGCGAGGAAGACCGAGCCCGCTCCGGTCCGGCCGAGGAAGGAGCTGAGGGCTATGCCCAGGCCGAAGACGATCAGCGCGCAGGCGAGGCCGGTCTGCAGACTGGTGCCGAGGGGATGCTCCTCCCAGGTCGCTCCGGTGCCGAGGCCGCCCGCCAGCAGGGCGAACAGGAAGATCCAGCCGCCGATCCAGCGCGGGCCGCGCGGCTTGGGCTGTCGGGTCTGGGCCGCGCGCAGGTCCTCGCGTCGGTTCCAGGGGGTGCCGAGGCCGATGTTGACGGCCGCCGCGATGTCACGCTCGCGGGAGTCCACGGGCCCCCACAGATAGCCCGTGCCGCCGACGTGGGTGCCGTCCTTGACGATGGGGTCGCGCCACCAGGAGGGGGAGCCGGCGGGCACCGGCGGGGCCTGGGCCTCCGGCGGGGCGTCGGCGACGGCCTGGGCGGCGAGCGGGTCCGGGTCGGGGGTGCCGCGGTTGCGCGACCAGTAGCCGGCCCCCGCGAGGAGCAGGGAGAGGACCACGGCGAAGGTCAGCACGCCGGTGTTGCTCAGCATGGTGAGGAAGACTCCGCAGCCGACCAGCGCGAACAGCACGCCGATGAGTGCCTGGCCGTCCACCCGGCCGGTGAGGAGCTTGCGCACCTCGTTCTCGTCCTCGTCGTCGTACGGGACGAGGAGCCAGGCGAAGCCGTAGAAGATGAGACCGATGCCGCCGGTCGCCGACAGCACGGCGAGCGTGATCCGGAAGATCACCGGGTCCATGTCGCACTGCCGCCCGAGCCCGGCACACACCCCGGCGAGCTGCTTGTGCCGACGGTCGCGCCGGAAGACGAGGGGGGTGGCGGCGGGACCGGATTCCGGGGCGGGGTCGTCGGCTGCGTGCGCGGCCGTGACCGTGGTCGGTGTCATGCCTCCTTCTTTTTCTTTTCGCGCGCCCGCCTGCCCGTGCGTGCGCGCGTGCCCGCCGGGGTCGGCGGGGGCGCCCGCGCCGGGGCCGGTGCTCGGGTCCGGGCCTCCGCCGGATCCGGCGCCCGGGGCGTGCTGGTGTTCTGTCATGTGTCCATGGTGACGGGCGCGAGGGCCCGGCGGGAGTCGGAACGACCCTGGCCGGACCCTGATATCGGCCCTGAGAGGGGGGAGGGAAGCGTTCGGAAGGCGCGCCGTTCGGAGATCAGGGGAGTCTCGGGGGCCAACCCTGATGCCCCCGCACCCCGGCCGTGTGACCATCGATGGCATGCCGGAAGCCGCAGCAGTGCCCCTCGTCGAACCGCGGCCGCCGCGCAAGCTCTACCGCAGCAGTGACGGACGCTGGCTGGGTGGTGTGGCGCGGGGGCTCGCCGGGCATCTCGGGCTGCCCGTCATCTGGGTGCGGCTCGTCTTCGTCGGCCTGTTCATGGCGGACGGCCTCGGCGCCCTGCTGTATGCCGCCTTCTGGTTCTTCGTGCCGCTCGGCGTCGGCGGGGTCGGAGGGCAGCGGCCACCCGCGCTGGTCACGACCGAGACCTCGCCGGACGGCCGCCGCAGACTGGTCGCCCGCCGCCCCGACCGGGGTCAGATTGTGGCCCTGCTGCTCATGGTCGTCGCGGCCATGGTCTTCGTCGGCAATGTCAATGTGGGCAACGGGGCCAAGGCCTACCTCTGGCCGGCCGTCCTCGTCGGCGCGGGCGTCGCCCTCGTCTGGCGCCAGGCGGACAATGCCCGCAGGGCCCGCTGGATGGAGGTCGGCCGCCGTCGGCGCACCCTGACCCTGCTGCGTGCCGCCGGTGGTGTCCTCCTGGTCACCGCGGGCGTCTCCGGGGTCTTCGTGCTCCAGGGTTCCGCCGCCCACCTCGGCTCCGTCCTCCAGGCGGCCCTCGCGGTCCTCGTCGGGATAACGCTGCTGGCGGGGCCGTATCTCGTCCGGATGACCCAGGACCTCTCCGAGGAGCGACTGATGCGCATCCGCGCCCAGGAGCGCGCGGAGGTCGCCGCGCATGTCCACGACTCGGTGCTGCACACCCTGACCCTGATCCAGCGCAACGCGGAGAACGCGAGCGAGGTCCGCCGCCTCGCCCGCGCCCAGGAGCGCGACCTGCGCACCTGGCTCTACAAGCCCGAGGGCACCGGCAAGGACGAGGCCGACGAACCCACCGACCTCGCCGACGCGGTGCGGCGCAATGCCGCCGAGGTCGAGGACAAGCACGGCGTCCCCATCGAGGTCGTGGTCGTCGGCGACTGCCCGCTCGACGAGAGAACCAGTGCCCAGATGCAGGCCGCGCGCGAGGCGATGGTCAACGCCGCCAAGTACGGTGGCGAGGGCGGCGCCGTACAGGTCTATGCCGAAGTCGAGGGCCGGACGGTCTTCGTGTCCGTCCGGGACCGTGGTCCCGGCTTCGACCTCGACTCGATACCCGCCGACCGGATGGGTGTCAGACAATCGATCATCGGCCGCATGGAGCGCCATGGCGGCACGGCCCGGCTGCGCGCGGTGCCGGACGGCGGCACGGAGGTCGAGCTGGAGATGGAGAGGGCGGAGAAGACGTCATGAGCGACGAGGCGAACGGCACGGCGGAGGTCACCGGGGGCGCGGACGGGCGCCGGGTGCGCGTGGTCCTCGTCGACGACCACCGCATGTTCCGTACGGGCGTCCAGGCCGAGATCGGCCGGACCGAGGAGACCGGTGTCGAGGTGGTCGGGGAGGCCGCGGACGTCGAGCAGGCCGTCACCGTGATCACCGCGACCCGACCCGAGGTCGTCCTCCTCGACGTGCATCTGCCGGGCGGCGGCGGAGTCGAAGTGCTGCGCCGCTGCGCCCCGTTGATGGCCGACGCCGAACAGCCCGTCCGCTTCCTCGCCCTGTCCGTCTCGGACGCGGCGGAGGACGTGATCGGGGTGATCCGGGGCGGTGCGCGCGGCTATGTGACGAAGACGATCACGGGCACGGACCTGGTCAACTCGGTCTTCCGCGTCCAGGAGGGCGACGCCGTCTTCTCGCCGCGACTGGCCGGGTTCGTCCTGGACGCCTTCGCCTCGACCGACGCCCCGCCGGTCGACGAGGACCTCGACCGTCTCACCCAGCGGGAGCGCGAGGTGCTGAGGCTCATCGCGCGTGGCTACGCCTACAAGGAGATCGCCAAGCAGCTGTTCATCTCGGTGAAGACGGTCGAGTCCCATGTCTCGGCGGTGCTGCGGAAGTTGCAGCTGTCCAACCGTCATGAGCTGACGCGGTGGGCGACGGCACGCCGACTGGTCTGACGCACCTTCACCGGACGCGCGCTCACCTTCGGCGCGCTCACGCCACCCGTGTGGCCCCGGCGAACGGCATCTCGTCGATCGGTGCCTCGCGTACCGGTGCCGACGGGTTCGGGGCGTGGATCATGCGGCCGTTGCCGATGTAGAGGCCGACGTGGCTGATGCCGGAGTAGAAGAACACCAGGTCACCGGGGAGGAGTTCGGAGCGGGAGACGCGTCGGCCGGCGTCGATCTGGGCGTAGGTCGTGCGGGGCAGGGAGATGCCCGCGGAGCGGTACGCGGCCTGGACCAGGCCCGAGCAGTCGAAGGCGTCCGGGCCGGTGGCGCCCCAGACGTAGGGGCTGCCCAGCTTGGAGTAGGCGTAGGAGACGGCCGCCGCGGCCCGGGAGTTGGGGGCCTGAGCGGTGGCCGTGGCGGGTGTCGTCAGCCCTCCGCGGGCGCCCGTCGCGTCGCGTGAGGCGCGAGGTCCGGCCGCACCTGCCCCCGCCCGTTCCCCGGCCGGGAGCTGGGTCAGCAGGCGGCGGGCCGCGTCCAGCTTGCCGGTGATCGTCTTCTTGTGGCGCTTCAGCTCCGCCTGCCGGGACTTCAGCGAGGCCAGCTCGATGTGTGCGGCGCCGCGCAACTGCTCGATCTCCCGCAGTTGGCGGCGGACGTTCGCCACCGAGGTCGCCTGTCGGCTGCCGGCCCGTTCGACGAACTCGGCGCCGTCCAGGTAGTGGTCGGGGTCGTCGGAGAGGGCGAGCTGCATCGCGGGGTCGAGTCCGCCGCCGCGGTACTGTGCGGCGGCGATCGCACCCAGCCCGTCCCGGGCCTCGTTGAGCCGCTCGGTCCGGCGTGCCGCCTGGTCCCGCAGGGTGTCCAGCCGGGCCTCGGCCGCCTCGGCCTTCTCCTTCGCGCCGTTGTACTTCTCGGTGGCGGCCTCCGCCTCCTGGTACAGCCGGTCCACCTGCGCCTTGACCTGCGCCGGCGTGAGCTGCGGCTCGGCGTGTCCGGTCCCCTCGAAGCCCGTCGCGGTCGCCGCGCCGGCGAGGGCGATCGTGGCCGCCGTACGGACCGTATGGCCGCCGGCCGAGCGTTGACGGGGCTTGCGGTGCACTGCCACGTGGACTGCACGTCCTTTCCTCGACCGCCCGCCCCGGGGCTCGTCCGGCGTACGGCGCCAGGGGGAGCGGCCGTACGACCGCCCGGGGGCGGTGTGCGCGTCCGGCGACGGGCCGCACAGGGGGAGCGGACCGCCGCCGGACCTTCTCGGCGGTGGTGGCCGACTGCCGCCCCTGGCCCGGGCGGCGGTGGGGAGCCGGTCACCTGGTGGAGGACGCTAAACCTGAGTGTGTCCGGGAGGTAACGCGTTGTGCGGAAGTGCCGCCAGGGGACCGCCGGGTGACCGAAGGTGACCGTGATCCCGGGGTGGCGTCGTCGACTTCGCGCGGTGCGCTGACCGAAGTCGGGCTTTTCGGCCGCCCGCGAGGCGGGGAGTGCTATGGGGCGCATATATGCAAGTTCTGCTGAAGGGGCCGGTGCGGGCGTCCTCAGGGGCCCGGCATAGGCTCCGGCCTCATGGACGTACTCATCCATCTCTTCGTCGGCCTGCACATCATCGGCATCGCCTCGCTGCTCGGCGGCTTCCTCACCCAGATGAAGGCGATGGGCCAGGGCACCGCCCGGTTCGTCCCCGCGATGCTGCACGGCGCCGCGACCATGCTGGTCACCGGGATCATCCTGGTCGGCCTCAACCAGGCCGACGACCAGCACGTCAACAACATCAAGATCGGCATCAAGCTGGCGCTGCTGATCGTGATCCTCGGACTCGTCTACGTGAAGCGCGACGACGAGAAGGTGGACAAGAGCCTGTTCGGCCTGGTCGGCGCGCTGACCACGGCCAACATCTTCATCGCGGTGCTCTGGACCTGAGAGCGGCACGCGCCTCGGCGACCGCCCCCGCGCCGACGGCCAGCCAGGCCGCCACCGACACCCACAGCAGCACCTCACCCGGTGTCCGCAGCCAGGAGACGTCCAGGGCGGCCGAGACCGACAGGGTCGCCGCCGCGGCCATGCCCATGGGGAAGACGGTGGCCCAGCGCCGCACGTCGTAGCCCGGCCGCGGCCGGAGGCACTCGGCCGCGAGCAGCACGGCGTACCCGGCCAGGCCGAGCACCAGCAGGGCGACGGTCACCGCGCGCAGCACGCCGAGGTCGTCGTCGTTCCACAGGTACAGGCGCGCGCTGTCGGCGGCGATCAGCCTCGCGCCGGCCAGCGCCGAGATGGCGAGCGCCCCGCCCGCGATCCACTGGTCACCGTGCCCCTCCAGCACCTGGCGCGGGTCGAAGCGGTAGAACGCGACGCCGTAGAGGACCAGGCCGAGCCAGAACAGCACGAGCGCGGTGTGCGCGAGCCAGGCCGCCGACTCGGCCGCCGCGAGGGTGGCGCCGAGGACCGCGAGGCCCTGGGTCGCCACACAGGCCAGGAACACCCCGCCGGGCATCCGCCGCGTCCAGTGGCCCACGGCGAACACGATCAGCACCGGCCACAGCAGCGCGGCCAGGGCCAGCAGGGCCTCGGCGAGGGGCTGCCGGTCGAGCGCGGAGAAGCGGGTACCGAGCACGGTGGTCGCCGCCACGGCCGTCAGCGCGCCCGGGGTCCCGGCCTCGGCGACCCAGCGCGCGCGCTCCCGGAGCAGTCGTACGGCGAACTCGGCGGCCAGTCCCAGCCAGGCCGCGCAGCCGAGCACCAGGGCGATCCGGGACAGCGTCTCGTAGCCGGCCAGGTGCAGCCCGACCGACAGGATGCCGGTCGCCATCGCGGCGGCCCCGGCGGCGGACGGGCGCCGCGTCCACCAGAGGCGCAGGGGGGAGTGCGGGGAGGTACCGGCCATGCACCGATGCTAGGAAGCTCCGCGCCCCTCGGGAGCGGGGCGCGCACGCGCGCGTGGGGGAAAACGCGCGGGCGCAGGAGCCCCGCCCGCGCTGAACGGCTCAGGCCGGCCGCACCACGCTGTGGATCGCCGATTCGCCGTCGTAGTAGATCGACTCCTCGCGGACGTACGCGCCCGGCTTGGGGGCGTGGATCATCATGCCGTTGCCGATGTAGAGGCCGACATGGCTGATGTCGTCGTAGAAGAAGACCAGGTCGCCGGGCTGGGCGTCGGCCAGGGAGACCGTGGTGCCGGCGTTGACCTGGTCGTAGGTGACGCGCGGGAGGTCCACGCCGGCGGCCTTCCAGGCGGCCTGGGTGAGACCCGAGCAGTCGTAGGAGCCGGGGCCCGTGGCGCCCCAGACGTACGGCTTGCCGATCTGCGCGCGGGCGAAGGCGAGGGCCTTGGCGGCCTTGGTGGCGTACGAGGAGTCGGGCGCCGTCGACGTACTCGAACCGGTGGGACTCTGCGAGCTCTCCTGCTGGGCCGCCTGCTCCGCGGCTGCCTTCTCCGCGGCCGCCTGCTGCCGCGCCAGCTCCGCGGCCTTGCGGGCCGCCGCCTCCTGCTTCTCCTTCTCGATCGCCGCGAGACGGGCCTTCTCCTGCGCCGTCAGCTCCGACAGCAGCTCGCGCGCGTCGGCGAGCTTCTTCTGGACGGTCGCCTTCGCGGTTTTCAGGTCGCTCTGCGTCTCGGTGAGCGACTGGAGGCTCCGGGAGGCCTCCTGACGCTTCTTCATCGTCACCGACTGCTCGGTGACGTAGTCGTCGACCGCGCCCTTCTGACGGCTCGTGAGGCGGCCCATCAGCTGCGTCTGGTCGAAGTAGTCCTGCGGGGTGTCGGCGAGCAGGAACGTCGCGGTGTCGGGCGCGGCGGCGCCGGTGCGGTACTGCGCGGCGGCGAAGGAACCGAGTTCCTCGCGCGCCGCGTTGAGCTTCTCGGTGCGCTGCGCGACGTCGTCGAGGAGCGTGTCGACCTGCTTGCGCTGCTTGGTCGTCTTCTCCTTGGCGGCGTTGTAGCTGTCGGTCGCCGACTCGGCCTGGCGGTAGAGGTCGTCGACCTTCTTCTCGACCTCTTCGAGACTCGGTCTGTCATCGGCCGGCGCGGCGTTCGCCGACTGGGACAGCAGGGCCACGGAGGTGAGGGCGGCCGTCGCGAGGGCCGGGGTCCGTATGCCTGCTACGCGCGTACCAGCGGGACGCGACTTGCGGTGCGACGCCAAGGGAGGCGACTCCTTCCGTGCTCCGCCTACCGGGTTAGCTGTCGGGTTCGGGCGGGAAGGGTTGCCCTACGGCGCTCCCGCGGGCGGGAGTCGGCCGATTCACCCCGGGTTCGGTGGGTCCCCGGCTCCGGGCGCGCGGCGGCGCTGCGGACTCGGCGGAGGCCGCGCGGCCCGGCGACGTTCGCCGGTGGGGGTCGTACGGCCTACCGGGAACGGTAGCCAACTGGTGTGGCGCCTGTGAAGGTTGATGTTCGATATGCCCGATACATTTTCGTGACCTTGTTCCCGGGCGTCGCTTCACGTGATCAATCGGCAGTGGTCTGCCATGACTTGGGCGTATTTTCGCCGGAATTGCGGCGTCCGCCCGGTTTTCAGGTCTAGTTTCCAGCCAGCCGCGGTGGGGTGCCGCGGCAGGTTGGAGGGGTACGGCCATGAGAATGCGCTCAGGACTCGTCGTCGCCACGTCGGTCGCGCTCGCCGCCACCGCGGGCATCGCCCCGGCCGCGGCGACGGCCGGGCACGGCAAGGGCAAGCCGGTGATCCGCGTGATCGCCAAGGGCCTCGACAACCCGCGCCAGCTCTCCTACGACGACGGTCACGTGTACGTCGCCGAGGCGGGCCGGGGCGGCCGGAAGTGCGTCGGAGCGGGCCCCGAGGGCGAGACCTGCGTCGGGCTCAGCTCCGCCGTCACCAAGATCTACTGGGACGGGGGCGCGTGGAAGCACCGCAGGGTGGTGCAGGGGCTCCCGTCGGGCGCCGCCCCCGACGGCGGCTTCGCGACCGGCGTGGACGGCGTCTCGGCCCGCCACGGCGAGGTCTGGGGCGTGGAGACCTACGCCCCGCCCGAGGCCGGGATACCGACCAAACCGCCCTGGAACACGCTCGGCAAGCTGCTGCGGGTGCGCCACGGCAAGGCGCGGATCGCCGCCGACATCACCGCCGTGGAGCTGAAGCACAACCCGCACAAGGCGTCGGTGGAGTCCAACCCGTACGCCGTCCTCGCCCTCCCCGACGGCCGCAAGATCGTCGCGGACGCGGCCGGGAACGACCTGGTCGTCGTCTCGCGGCATGGCAAGGCGCGGCCCCTCACGGTCTTCCCGGACCACGACGGGAACCAGTCCGTGCCCACCTCCCTCGCCCTCGGGCCCGACGGCAAGCTCTACGTCGGCGACCTCAACGGCGAGGCGGCGAAGCCCGCCGCGCGCGTGTGGAGGGTCGACCCCTGGAGCGGGAAGATCCTCGGCTGGAAGTCCGGCTTCGGGTCCATCAGCGGAATCGCCTTCAACGACGACGGCGACCTGTACGTCAGCCAGCTCTTCGCCGGTGTCGTGACCAAGGTCTCGCACGGCAAGCGCACGAGTGTGAAGGTGCCGTTCCCGGCGGGCGTCGCCGTCGACCCGTACGACGGCAAGGTCTACGTCTCGGCCTGGTCGGTCGCGGACCGTGACGGCACCGTCCTGGAGGGCAGGAAGACACCGGGAGGCCAGGTCTGGAAGATCCTCGGGTTCTGATCCGACCGGATTCTCAGGGCGGCGGCGGGCTGTCAGTGGGGCACCCTAGACTCGGAGAGCGATGAGCAGCCTCTTTGACGACAGCTTCCTGGCGGACCTCCAGGCCCCTCGCGGGCACGCGGAGGAACCCCCGCCGCCGCCCGAGGACGAGCACGTACCGGAACCCGTTCCGGACGACCTGTTCGGCGGGAAGTTCGACGCGCCGCCGGACCGGGACGCCTACTACCGCGACGGCGCCCCGCGCCCGGTGGTGGACCCGGCCGCGCTCCTGGACGGGCTGAACGAGAACCAGCGCGCCGCCGTCGTGCACTCCGGCACCCCGCTGCTCATCGTGGCCGGCGCCGGCTCGGGCAAGACCCGCGTCCTCACCCACCGCATCGCCCACCTCCTTGGCGAGCGCCATGTCCACCCGGGCCAGATCCTCGCGATCACCTTCACCAACAAGGCCGCGGGCGAGATGAAGGAGCGCGTCGAGCAGCTCGTCGGCCCGCGCGCGAACGCGATGTGGGTGATGACCTTCCACAGCGCCTGCGTGCGGATCCTGCGGAGGGAGTCGAAGAAACTCGGCTTCACCTCGTCGTTCTCGATCTACGACGCCGCCGACTCCAAGCGTCTGATGGCCCTGGTCTGCCGCGACCTGGACCTCGACCCCAAGCGGTACCCGCCCAAGTCCTTCAGCGCCAAGATCAGCAACCTGAAGAACGAGCTGATCGACGAGGAGGACTTCGCCGCCCAGGCCGGCGACGGCTTCGAGAAGACCCTCGCCCAGGCCTACGCCATGTACCAGTCGCGGCTGCGCGAGGCCAACGCCCTCGACTTCGACGACCTGATCATGACCACGGTCAACCTGCTGCGGGCGTTCCCCGACGTCGCCGAGCACTACCGCCGGCGCTTCCGGCATGTCCTGGTCGACGAGTACCAAGACACCAACCACGCGCAGTACGCGCTGGTCAGGGAGCTGGTCGGGACGTCCGAGCACCCGGTGGACGTACCGCCGAGCGAGCACGACCTGCCGCCCGCCGAGCTCTGCGTGGTCGGTGACGCCGACCAGTCGATCTACGCCTTCCGCGGCGCGACCATCCGCAACATCCTCCAGTTCGAGGAGGACTACCCGGACGCGACGACGATCCTCCTGGAGCAGAACTACCGCTCCACCCAGACGATCCTCACCGCCGCCAACGCCGTCATCGAGCGCAACGAGTCCCGGCGCCCCAAGAACCTGTGGACCAACGCGGGCGCGGGCGCGCGCATCACCGGCTATGTCGCCGACACCGAGCACGACGAGGCGCAGTTCGTCGCCGACGAGATAGACCGCCTCACCGACGCGGGCGACGCGAAGGCCGGCGATGTCGCCGTCTTCTACCGCACCAACGCGCAGTCCCGTGTCTTCGAAGAGGTCTTCATCCGCGTCGGCCTGCCCTACAAGGTCGTCGGCGGCGTCCGCTTCTACGAGCGCAAGGAGGTCCGGGACGTCCTGGCCTACCTGCGCGTCCTCGCCAACCCGGAGGACTCCGTGCCGCTGCGCCGGATCCTCAACGTCCCCAAGCGGGGCATCGGCGACCGCGCGGAGGCGATGATCGACGCGCTCTCCCAGCGCGAGAAGATCAGCTTCCCGCAGGCCCTCAAGCGCGTGGACGAGGCGTACGGCATGGCCGCGCGCTCCACCAACGCCGTCAAGCGGTTCAACGTGCTGATGGAGGAGCTCCGCACGATCGTCGAGTCCGGCGCGGGCCCGGCGACCGTCCTGGAAGCCGTCCTCGAACGCACCGGCTACCTCGCCGAGTTGCAGGCCTCCACCGACCCGCAGGACGAGACCCGCATCGAGAACCTCCAGGAACTCGCCGCCGTGGCCCTGGAGTTCGAGCAGGAGTCCGGCGAAGGGGAGGAGACCGGTTCGCTCTCCGACTTCCTGGAACGGGTCGCGCTGGTCGCCGACTCCGACCAGATCCCCGACGAGGACGAGGACGGCTCCGGCGTCATCACCCTGATGACCCTGCACACCGCCAAGGGCCTGGAGTTCCCGGTCGTCTTCCTCACCGGCATGGAGGACGGCGTCTTCCCGCACATGCGCGCCCTCGGCCAGACCAAGGAGCTGGAGGAGGAGCGGCGGCTCGCCTACGTCGGCATCACACGCGCGCGTGAGCGGCTGTATCTGACCCGGTCCTCGCTGCGCAGCGCGTGGGGGCAGCCGTCGTACAACCCGCCCTCCCGCTTCCTGGAGGAGATCCCGGCGCAGCACGTGGACTGGAAGCGCACGGGTCCGACCGCCGCCCCCGCGGGGCCGGTCTCGGCGGTCGCCGCCTCGCTGTCCTCGTCCCGTTCCCGTTCCTCGGCGTCGGGCGCGTCCGGTTTCGCGACGCGCAGGACCGCGGAGAAGCCGGTGGTGGCGCTGGCCGTCGGCGACCGTGTCACCCATGACCAGTTCGGACTCGGCACGGTGGTCGGGGTCAAGGGCACGGGCGCGAACGCCGAGGCGACGATCGACTTCGGGGAAGCGAAGCCGAAGCGGCTGCTGTTGCGGTACGCGCCGGTGGAGAAGCTGTAGCCCCGACCGGAGCCGGGAAGCCGTAGCTCCGGAGAGGGGGAGGCTGGGCCCGAGGGTTACGTCGGGTCCAGCCCGTGGCTGCGCAGCCACGGCAGCGGGTCTATGGCCGAGCCGCCCGCCGGGTGCACCTCGAAGTGCAGGTGGGGGCCGGTCGAGTTGCCGGAGTTGCCGGAGTACGCGATCGGGTCGCCGGCCTTGACCGTCGTACCGGTGGAGACGCGGTAGCTGGAGAGGTGGCAGTACCACGTCTCCGTGCCGTCCTTCGCCGTCACGACCATCATGTTGCCGTAGGCGCTGTTCCACTGCGTCCGCACGGTGCCGTCGGTCGCGGCCATCACCGTGGTGCCGTACGACACCGGGAAGTCGATGCCGGTGTGGACGGACATCCAGTTGACGCCGGCCTGGCCGAAGTAGGCGCTCAGGCCCCGCTGGGCGACCGGAAGCGCGAACTTCGGGCGCAGCCGCTCCTTGCGGGCCGCCTCCTCCGCCGCCTTCTTCTTCTCGGCCACCTGCTGGGCCTTGAGGTCGATGCGCTCCTGGGTACGGCTGGCCCGGTCGGCGAAGTCGTCGGCGCCGGCCGAGAGGCTCTCGAGCTGGGTGTCCAGCTTGTTGTTCGCGGCGGCCGGCTTGACGGCGGTCGGGTCCGCCAGGGTCTTCGCGGTGTTCTGGTCGCCTCCGGTCAGCGTGCCGACCGAGGCGGCGGCGATCCCGGCGACACCCATGACGCACGCCGAGGGAACGGCGATCGTCAGCAGCGCGGAGCGCTTCGCGGGCGTACGGCGGCGGGAGCGGCCGGCGTTACGTGCGGCGACACGGGAGCCGGGGGCGGGTGCCGCCGCGGCCGGGGAAGCCTCCTCCTGGTCGTCCAGGAGCCGGCTGTCGGTGTCGTCGTGGACGGCGGGCATCTCGCCGGTGCCGGTGAGGGCGGTGTCGGTCGACTCGCCGTCGTGCGAGGTGTGTTCGGCGTAGCCGTCGCCGTAAGGATTCGCCTCGTCGTACGCGTGGCTTTCCGCGTAGGTGCGGCTCTCGTCGTACGCGTGGCCCTCGTCGTACCCGGTCTGCTCGAAGGCGCTCGTCGCCTGCGGGTCGGCCGTCGTGCCGTCGGAGTTCCACTGCGTGGCGTCGTACGCGCCGGTGTCGAAGGTCTGCGTGCCCCATTCCCATTGCTGGGTCGGGTCGGCCGGGGCGGCGGAGTGGTCGGGCTGCTGCCAGGTACTCGCGTCCCACTGACCGCTGTGGTCGGGGCTGCCCGACTGCGGGGGGATCGCGGCGAGGTGCTGGTGGTCGCCGCCCCACTGCGTGGCGTCGTACGCGCCGGTGTCGTAGGCGGCGTGGTGCTGGGCCGCGTACATGTCGTAGTTCAGGGTCTGGTGACCGCCGGTGTTCCACGTCGAGGCGTCGTACGTACCGGTGCCGTCGCCCGGCATGTTGCCGAAGAGCGGGTCGGTCTCGAAGGTGCCGGTCTCGAAGGCGCCCGTGGCGTGCGCGCCGGCGCTTTCGAAACCAGTGGCGTCGTAGCCGCCGTACGTGGTGAAGTCGCCGTACTGGGCCTCCTGGGTGCCGTACGACGCATGGGGCGACGAGTCGGCGTCGGAAGCCGGAGCCGGGGTGGTCATTGTCCCCGACGGGTGACGGTCGTTCACCAACTTCTCTTTCGCCTCGACAACAGGGGCTGCCAGAGCAGTGCGGCGACTGTACCCGGCGGTACGCGGGCGCGACAATCTTCAACTGGTTTTGGGCGCGCAGGAAACGGGCAATCGGACGTGTTTCGGGGGAGTGCGGGCGGGACTTTGGCTCTGTGTTCGATGGTTGTTCGATGTCGATGCGCGGTCCGACGGCTGTCGAAGAGCTGTCGGACCGCTGTGCCCGCCGGTCGATAAGACCGTTACGCCACGGTCAGTCCCCCTGTGCGGCTCGCCGTCTCCTCTCCGGGCCGCGCGGTGTCGAGCACCTGCCGTATGCCGGTCGCCACGGCGGGGTGCACGGGCAGGGCGAGATGTCCGATCCCGCTCACCCGGACGTTCTCCGCCCGCAGGTCGGCGTGATCGATGCAGGCGGTCTCCAGCGGGTCCATCAGGTGGTCGAGGTCGCTCCAGAAACTGACGAAGTGCGTACGGCAGCCGGGGGCCGGCCGGTCGAGTTCCTCCAGCAGCTCCGAGCCGGGGCGCATCTGGCGCACGATCGGGTGTGCGTTCGCCAGCGGCACCACCCTGGTGCCGGCGTGCGGGGTGCCGAGCGTCACCAGCGTGCGGACCCTGGCGTCGCCGCCGAGGCGCTGCACGTAGTACCGGGCGATCAGGCCGCCGAGGCTGTGCCCGACGACGTCGACCTGCCGGCTGCCCGTGCGCTCGCAGATGCCCTCTATGTGCCGGCCCAGCAGCTCCGCCGCGACGCGGATGTCGCAGGTCAGCGGGGAGTAGTTCAGCGACTCGATCTGCTGCCTGCCGTGCTGGGCGAGGCTGCGGCGCAGGAGGACGAAGACCGAGCGGTTGTCGATGAAGCCGTGCAGCAGCACGACCGGCGGCTTGGCCTCGGTCGGCAGCTGCGCGGCGCCGTCCTCCGGGGAGGGGAGCGGGGGCAGCGGGGAGCGGCGCTCCTGGGTGATGCCGGACGGGTAGAGGAGGAGATGGCCCGCGAGGATCGCGATCTCCAGGGCGGTCGCCTTCAGGAGGGCTACGGAGAGCCCCGCCAGCCTGCTGGGGAGCAGGCGCTGGCAGAGGGGGAGAAAAGGCAGCGCCGCCTTGGTGACCTTCATGGCCGACCTCCTGTCGGCACACGGGAGGACGGCTCCGTCCCCCGTGTGCGCTCGTGGGCAGTCGCGGCGAAGGTCGTCGTCGACGTCGACGGTGCACGAGTGGGGCGCGTGGGGTGGGTGGGGCGTGCGGCGCGGGGTTCCTGGGTCGCCGGAGGTGGTGCCGGCGGTGCCGAGGGGGTTTGCGGTGTGGGTGGTGCCTGTCGTGTGGGTGGTGATTTTCGTGCAGGTGATGTGTGTCGTGCGGGTGGTGCCGGTGGTGCGCCGGTGACGTCAGGGGTGCTCCTGTCGGTGTGGCGACGAGGCTCCCCGTTGTCGTGCCTTACCTGTCCTGCGTGCCCTTCGTGCCGTCGCCGGTGCGTCGCACCGCCGTGGCGCGCGGCCTGCGGCGCGGCGGTGCGACGACCTCGTTGCGGCTCCCGAACGTGTCCCACCATGTGATTTCCCCCTCGGTGACCATCGCGAAACTGCCGGTGGCGGTATGGCGGCGATAACGTTCGTTCACATTCCCGGTCTGTGCGGTACTAGTCGGTAGGAATGGATCAGGAATGGACGCAGTCGCTTCATGGAGGCAGTGATGGGTGTGGCAGCCGGTCCGATCCGCGTGGTGGTGGCCAAGCCGGGGCTCGACGGCCATGATCGCGGAGCCAAGGTGATCGCGAGGGCGCTGCGCGACGCGGGCATGGAGGTCATCTACACGGGCCTCCACCAGACCCCCGAGCAGATCGTCGGCACCGCGATCCAGGAGGACGCCGACGCGATCGGCCTCTCCATCCTCTCCGGCGCCCACAACACGCTCTTCGCGGCGGTGATCGACCTGCTGAAGGAACGGGACGCGGCGGACATCCTCGTCTTCGGCGGCGGCATCATCCCCGAGGCGGACATCCCGGCGCTGAAGGAGAAGGGCGTCGCGGAGATCTTCACGCCGGGGGCGACGACACAGGCGATCGTGGACTGGGTGCGGGAGAATGTTGGGCAGTCTGCGGGGGCGTAGGCCGTAGGTGTAGGTCGCGAGGCTGTAGGAAGCCTTGCGGTGGGATGTCGGGTGCGGGCCGGTGGGGGTTGGTCGCGCAGTTCCCCGCGCCCCTGGGTGGGTGGCGTCACGCGGGAGTCACGTCTTGGGTGGGTGCCGTCACGCGGGCCCAGCGGCGGGCGTGAGCGTTGCGTACTCGCCGGGCCGCATGACGTGACTCCACGCTAGGCGGCGCCCAGCTCTTCCGTCATCGCGCCCCGCAGTCGCAACGTCGTCACCAGTCGCTGGAACGCCTCCGCCCAGTAGCCCCCCGCTCCCGGGCTCGCGTCCTCGCCCTCGTCCGGCACCGCCATCAGGCCCTCCAGTCGCCCTGCCTCGCCGGGATCGAGACAGCGTTCCGCCAGCCCCATCACCCCGCTGAAGCTCCACGGGTAACTCCCCGCGTCCCGGGCGATGTTGAGCGCGTCGACCACCGCCCGCCCCAGCGGCGCGGCCCACGGCACCGCGCACACCCCGAGCAGCTGGAACGCCTCGGACAGTCCGTGCGTCGCGATGAAACCCGCCACCCACTCGGCCCGCTCCTCCGCCCCCAGCGTGCCCAGCAGCTTCGCCCGTTCGGCCAGCGACACCGCCCCCGGCCCCCCGGCCTCCGGCGCGGCCGGTACTCCGAGCAGTGCGCGGGCCCAGCGGGCGTCCCGCTGCCGTACGGCGGCCCGGCACCACGCCGCGTGCAGGTCGTTCCGCCAGTCGTCCGCCACCGGCAGCGCCACGATCTTTTCGGGTGTGCGCCCGCCCAGCCGGTCCGGCCACACCCCCAGTGGCGCCGCCTCCACCAACTGCCCGAACCACCAGGACCGTTCACCCCGCCCCGAGGGTGCCTTCACCACGACGCCGTCGCGCTCCATACCCGGGTCGCACTCGTGCGGCGCCTCGACGACGATCGTCGGCGTGGCCTCGGTGCGGTCGACGGCCAGGCACGCCCCGGCTCTGACCGCCATCCGGGCCGCCAGCGCCGAACCCGGCAGTGCCGACAGCAACTCCGCAGCCGTAGCTCGCACATTGCGGCTCCGGTCGGCGAGCGCCTGCTCCAGGAAAGGCTCGTCGTCCGCGCTCAGGCCCGTGCGCAGCGAGTCGAGGAACATCAGCCGGTCCTCGGCGCGCTCGGTCGCCCATGTCGTCGCGAGCAACTCGCGCGCGCCGGCGGCGTCCCGGGCCCGTATCGCCGAGAGGAGCGCGACCCGCTCCGCGAACAACCCCTCCTCCCAGAGCCGTCGCACCCCCGCGGTGTCCTCCGGAGGGGGCAGTGCCGTCCCGCCGCCCGGTGCCGCGCGCAGGGCGAACCGCCAGTCCGGGTTCAGCCGGGCCAGCCAGGTGGCCCGCGGCCCCGCGAAGGTCAGGGCCGCCGGGCGCAGGTCCGTACGGCCCCGGGCCGCGTCCAGCAGGGCGGGCAGCAGGTGCGGGGGTGCCGCGTAACCACGGGCGTTCGCCGTCGAGAGCCACTGCGGCAGCAGCTCCATCAGATCCGGTGCCGTACCCCTGCGACCCCCGCCGCCCGTGCCGGGCCGGTCGGCCAGCAGCATCGAGAGCCGGCGGTCCGCAGCGGCGGGGAGCGGTGGGCGCGGGTCCTCGGGCGCGGGCTGCGGGCGCTCCGCCGCGCGCGTGGGCCGCAGACCGGCGCGTCGCCGTACGGTCTCCACGGCCGCCGCGTCCAGCAACGCCGCCGGTGCGTCGGCACCGGGTGCGACGCCGGGCGGGGTACGGCGCGCGGTGCCGAGCAGCGCCGAGGTGACGAGCTCCTCCCAGACGTCCGGGGCGGGCGCGGAGGTCTTGTTCATACGGTTCCTTTCCGTCCGGTCGGGGCGGGGGCGAAGGTGGTCGTGCGGGTCCCTTCCGTCCGGTCGCGGGCGGGGCTGCTGTGCCGCACTGGGACGTCAGGCGGGGGCTGCTGTGCCGTACAGGCACGTCGGTTGCGGTGGGGCCGCGTCATGTCGGTCAGCACAGCTGCACCGCCTCGCCCGTCCCCTCCGGCCAGGCCGTCAGGGGGGTGAAGCCTCGGTGGCCGCACTCGCCGAAGACCTTGACCGGGGTGCCGCCCGAGAGGGCGACCAGGCGCCACAGGCCGGGGCGGGAACGGGCGGAGGGCGTGAGCGGCAGTGCCGAGTCGCCGTCGGCGTCCGCCAGTTGCCAGGAGTCCCCGTCCGGTGCCGGTATCACCCGGTCCAGGGTCACGGGGACGGAGTCCAGCCACGGATCGTCCCGCAGCGCCTCGCCGTAACGAGCGGCCGCCTGTTCGGTCGACACGCCCGGTGGCCGGGTCGCCGAGGGCGCGGGCGGCGCGAACTGCTCGCCGAGAGCCGCGCGCAGCTGCCCCGTGCCAGGGTAGGCGGACACCTCCGCCTCCAGCTCCAGCCCCACCGGCAGCGCCAACTCGGGGGCGCGGCCCGCAGCGCCGTAGGAGAGGAGCAGCGCGGTGCGGCCCGAGTCCGTGCCGTGCAGCCAGATCCGGCGGGTCGTCAGGCGGCTGTCCGCCGTGTCGTACTGGGCGAGGACCAGCCAGCGGTCCCGGAGCGGTGGACCGTCGGGCGAGGCGGGCAGGCCGATCCGGGAACGCACCGTCGACGCCAGTCCGTCCGGCAGCCGCTCGCGGCGCAGCCAGCCCTGGTCGAGGAGGTGGATGAGGGCGCACTCCTCCAGCAGCCGCACCGGCCAGCCGGGACCGGACGACGGGATCGCCCCCAACTCCCGCACCCGGGCGGCGAGTCCCGGGGCCTGGGCGTCGACCATGCGGGCCGCCGTCTCCTCCCACAGGCCGTAACCCGCCTGCTCCGCCCCCGCCAGACCGCCGCGCAGCAGGTCGGCCAGCCGCTGCTCCAGCTCCGTGGCACCCGCGGTGATCCGCACCGCCCGGCGCTCCGCCCTGCGCCGCGCCCCCTCCGGATCACCGGAACCGGCGGCGGCACCGGCCGCACCCGCCGCCCGCTTCTCCTGCGCCCGCTGCCTTCTCCCCTCTATCCACTGCTCCGCCCAGTCCGGCGCCGGCCCCGGCGGTACGGCGCCCTCTCCGCCCGCCCAGAGCAGCAGCAGCCCGAGCGCGTGCTTGCACGGGAACTTGCGGCTCGGGCAACTGCACTTGTACGCGGGCCCCGCCGCGTCCGCGATGTCGATGACCGTCTGATACGGCTTGCTGCCACTGCCCTTGCACAGCCCCCACACCGTCCCCTCCTCGGAACTGCCCGCCTCGGACCACGGCCCGGCCGCCCCGAGTTTGCTGCCCGCTTTGCGTGAGGCGGCGTCAGGAGCCAGTGCCAGCACCTGATCCGCCGTCCAGCGCACCCCCTGCTGAGTCATGCCATCGAAGGTAGATCCCCCCACTGACAATCGACCCCCGACCGACCGCCGCCCGGACCCCCGTGAGCGCGTTTCCGCAGGTCGGATCGCATTGTCAGTGGCGTGGTGCACGGTTGGTGGCAGATCCGAACCGGCCGAGCTGGAGGGGGCCTCAGCCATGACTGTGTCTGTTGAACCGACGTCCGTGGAACCGAAGCGCGGGGAGCCGGCCGAGGCGTTGCGGCCGCATGCCGAGGAAGCCTTCGCCGCCGAACTCGCCGCGCTGGCCGCGCAGGACGACCGTCCGCGCCCGGCCCGCTGGAAGCTGTCGCCGTGGGCGGTGGCGACGTACCTGCTCGGCGGCACCCTGCCCGACGGCACGGTGATCACCCCGAAGTACGTGGGCCCGCGCCGTCTCGTCGAGGTCGCCGTCACCACCCTCGCCACTGACCGCGCCCTGCTCCTGCTCGGGGTGCCCGGCACCGCGAAGACCTGGGTCTCCGAGCACCTGGCGGCGGCGGTCAGCGGCGACTCCACCCTGCTCGTGCAGGGCACGGCGGGCACCCCGGAGGAGGCGATCCGGTACGGCTGGAACTACGCGCAGCTGCTCGCCAACGGCCCGAGCCGCGACGCCCTCGTGCCCAGCCCGGTGATGCGGGCCATGGCCGAGGGGATGACGGCCCGGGTGGAGGAGCTGACCCGTATCCCGGCCGACGTCCAGGACACGCTGATCACCATCCTGTCCGAGAAGACGCTGCCGATACCGGAGCTGGGCCAGGAGGTGCAGGCGGTCCGCGGCTTCAACCTCATCGCCACGGCCAACGACCGCGACCGCGGGGTCAACGACCTCTCCAGCGCCCTGCGCCGCCGTTTCAACACGGTCGTGCTGCCGCTGCCGGAGAGTGTCGAGGCCGAGGTCGACATCGTCTCGCGCCGCGTCGACCAGATCGGACGCTCCCTCGACCTGCCGGCCGCGCCCGACGGCATCGCCGAGATCCGCCGGGTCGTGACGGTCTTCCGCGAACTGCGCGACGGCGTGACGTCCGACGGCCGCACCAAGCTCAAGTCGCCCAGCGGCACACTGTCGACCGCCGAGGCCATCTCGGTCGTCACCAACGGACTCGCCCTCGCCGCCCACTTCGGCGACGGCGTCCTGCGGGCCGGCGACGTCGCCGCGGGCATCCTCGGGGCGGTCGTCCGCGACCCAGCGGCCGACCGGGTCATCTGGCAGGAGTACCTGGAGGCGGTCGTCCGCGAACGGGACGGCTGGAAGGACTTCTACCGCGCCTGCCGCGAGGTGAGCGCATGACCGATGACGAGCTGTACGGCGGCGGGGGTGGGATCCGGATGGTCGGCGTGGGCCGGGACGGGGGCTGGATGGTCGGTGAGGACGACTCCAAGTGGCCTCGGAGGAAAGGGGGGGCGGCGTGACGGGGGTCGGTGAGGTCGGGAGTGGAGAGACGAGCGGAGGCCAGGGGGTGCGGGGGAGTCGGGGGGCTGGTTCCGGGGTGTTGTTGCTCGGGGTGCGGCATCACGGGCCGGGGTCGGCCCGGTCCGTGCGGGCGGCGTTGGACGCGGCGCTGCCCCGGGTGGTGCTGATCGAGGGACCGCCCGAGGCCGACGCGCTGATCCCGCTGGCCGCCGAGGAGGACATGCGGCCGCCGGTCGCCCTGCTCGCCCATGCCGTGGACGAGCCCGGGCGTTCGGCGTTCTGGCCGCTCGCCGAGTTCTCCCCGGAGTGGGTGGCGATCCGCTGGGCGCTGGAGCACGACGTCCCGGCCCGCTTCATCGACCTGCCCGCCACGCACACGCTGGCCTGGGGGAGGAGCGAGGAGGACCAGGGTCCGGCCGACGGGGGACCGGACGGACCCGCCGACGGGGTGCCGGAGACGCCGGGCGCCGAGGCACCGGGATCCGGGGCGCCAGGGTCCGAGATGCCGGGGTCCAGGGCGCCGGGTACGGGCGGTATGGATGCCGATCCGCCCGGTACCGACGCCGACACTGCCGGGGAGGGGGCCGCTCCAGGCGGCGAGGCCGCCCCTCACGACGCCGTTCGGGTCGATCCGCTCGCCGTGCTCGCCGAGGCCGCCGGTTACGACGATCCCGAGCGGTGGTGGGAGGACGTCGTCGAGCATCGGGGCGCGGGGCGGGGGGACGTGTTCGAGCCGTTCACCGTGCTGGAAGAGGCGATGGGGGTGCTGCGGGAGGCGTACGGGACCGGGGGACACGACCGGGACCTCGTGCGGGAGGCGTACATGCGGCTCCAGCTGCGTGCGGCGCAGCGGGAGTTCGGGGACGACGTGGCCGTGGTGTGCGGGGCCTGGCATGTGCCCGCACTGCGGAGCAGGAGCACCGTCGCCGCCGACAAGGCGCTGCTGAAGGGACTCCCGAAGGTCAAGGCGGACCTGACGTGGGTGCCGTGGACGCATCGCAGGCTGTCGCGGCACAGCGGCTACGGCGCGGGGATCGACTCGCCGGGCTGGTACGGGCACCTGTTCGCCGCGCCGGACCGACCCGTCGAGCGATGGCTGACCAAGGTGGCGGGACTGCTGCGGGACGAGGACCGGATCGTGTCGTCGGCGCACGTGATCGAGGCCGTACGGCTGGCCGAGACGCTCGCGGCGATGCGCGGCCGCCCGCTGCCCGGCCTGAGCGAGACGACCGACGCGGTGCGGGCGGTGATGTGCGACGGCTCGGACGTACCGCTGGCGCTCGTGCACGACCGGCTGGTGGTCGGGGATGTGCTGGGGGAGGTGCCGCACGCGGCGCCCGCGGTGCCCTTGCAGCGTGACCTGGACCGGATCCAGCGGCGGCTGCGGCTCAGGCCGGAGGCGTTGGAGCGGGAGCTGGAGCTCGACCTGCGCAAGGAGAACGACGCCGAGCGCAGCAGGCTGTTGCACCGGCTGCGGCTGCTGGGCGTGGCCTGGGGTGAGCCGGCGGTCTCGCGGGGGAGCACCGGCACGTTCCGGGAGACGTGGCGACTGCGGTGGGAGCCGGAGTTGGCCGTGCGGGTCGCCGAGGCCGGGGTGTGGGGCACGACCGTGCTCGCCGCGGCGACGGCCAAGGCGGAGGCGGACGCCGTCTCCGCGTCCGGGCTCGCCGACGTCACCGCGCTCGCCGAGCGTTGTCTGTTGGCCGAACTCCCGGACGCCCTGCCCACGGTGATGCAGATCCTCGCCGACCGCGCCGCGCTGGACGCGGACGTCGGTCACCTCGCCCAGGCTCTGCCGGCCCTGGTCCGCTCCCTCCGCTACGGCGATGTGCGCGGCACCGGCACCGGGGCCCTGGCGGAGGTGGCCGCGGGTCTCGCCGAGCGCGTCTTCGTCGGCCTGCCGCCGGCCTGCGCCGCGCTGGACGCGGAGGCGGCCGAGGAGATGCGGCGCCATGTGGACGCGGTGCACGGAGCGGTGGGACTGCTGGGCGAGGTGACGGACCCCGAGACGACGGACCCGGAGGCGACGGACCCGGGGCAGGGCGTCGAGGCGAGTGCGTCTTCGGTGGGCGTATCGGGACGAGGGGAGGGCCCGTCGGCGCCGGGTCAGCGGGGGTTGCGGGGGCGTTGGCTGGGCGTGCTCAAGGTGCTCGGTCGGCGCGACACGGTGCCGGGTGTCATCCGGGGGCGGGCCGTGCGGCTGCTGCTGGATGACGGGGAGTTGGCGCAGGACGAGGTGGCGCGGCTCATGGGGCTCGTCCTGTCGCCGGGGACGCCGCCGGGGGACGCGGCCGCGTGGATCGAGGGTTTCGTCGGGGGCGGGTCGGGCGGCGGGATGCTCCTGGTGCACGACGAGCGGCTGCTCGGGCTGGTCGACGCCTGGTTGACCGGGGTGTCGGCGGAGGCGTTCACCGATGTGCTGCCTCTGCTGCGGCGCACGTTCTCGGCGTATGAGCCCGGAGTGCGCAGGACGCTGGGCGAGTTGGTGCGGCGGGGGCCGGGGCAGCGGGGGAGTGCGGCGGGAGCCGGTTCCGGGATACCGGGGTTCGGACCGGAGCTCGACGGAGAGCGGGCGGAGGCGGTGCTGCCGGTGGTGCGGCTGCTGCTCGGCCTGGACGGCGACGACGGCGATGCGGACAGCGACGGCGGCTTGACGAACATCGACGACAACGACCTTGCGAGGGTGGCGGGATGCTGACCGAGGTGACGCAGACGGCAAGGAGGAGGGGCGACGTCACGGGCGCCGCCGCAGAAGGACGCGGAGGCGTACCCGCACACAGGACCGCGCCCCGGACGAGGCACGGTTCGACGACGACCGTGACTGTGGTCCCGCTCTGGGACCGTTTCCGGACGGGGGTCCAGGGATGACGATTGAGCCGAACGGACAGCCGAGCGCAACGGACAGCTCTTCCACGCCCACCACCTCCGACACCGCAGCCACCTTGAGCCTCGGCCACGCCCCGGATCCCGTCCCGGTCGACGAGCGGCTGCGCCGGTGGCGGTTGGTGCTCGGTGGGGACGCGGCTGACGGGACCGGGTGCGTGCTCGGGGGGCGGGACGCGGCCATGGACGGGGCTCTGGCTGCGCTCTACGGCAGGGGAGACGGGAAGGGGCAGGCGGGGAGGGAGCGTTCGGCGGGGCTCGGGGCGTCGGCGCCGTCCGTGGCGCGCTGGCTGGGGGACATCCGGACGTACTTCCCCTCTTCCGTCGTGCAGGTCATGCAGCGGGACGCGATCGACCGGCTGGGGCTGTCCACCTTGCTGCTCGAGCCGGAGATGCTGGAGGCGGTGGAGGCCGACGTGCACCTCGTCGGCACGCTGCTGTCGCTCAACAAGGCGATGCCGGAGACGACGAAGGAGACGGCACGGGCCGTGGTGCGCAAGGTCGTCGAGGACCTGGAGAAGCGGCTCGCCACCCGTACCCGTGCCACGCTCACCGGCGCCCTGGACCGCAGCGCGCGGATCAACCGGCCGCGCCACCACGACATCGACTGGAACCGCACGATCTCGGCCAACCTCAAGCACTACCTGCCGGAGTACCGGACGATCGTGCCGGAGCGGCTCGTCGGGTACGGCCGGGCCTCTCGGTCGGTGAAGAAGGAGGTCGTCCTCTGCATCGACCAGTCGGGGTCGATGGCGGCGTCCGTCGTCTACGCGTCGGTGTTCGGGGCGGTGCTGGCGTCGATGCGGTCGATCGACACACGGCTCGTCGTGTTCGACACGGCGGTCGTCGACCTCACCGACCAGCTCGACGACCCGGTGGACGTGCTGTTCGGTACGCAGCTGGGCGGCGGTACGGACATCAACCGGGCGCTGGCGTACTGCCAGTCGCAGATCACCCGGCCCGCGGAGACGGTGGTGGTGCTGATCAGCGACCTCTACGAGGGCGGCATCCGCGACGAGATGCTCAAGCGGGTCGCGGCGATGAAGGCGTCGGGGGTGCAGTTCGTGACGCTGCTCGCCCTGTCCGACGAGGGGGCGCCGGCCTACGACCGGGAGCACGCGGCCGCGCTCGCCGCGCTGGGCGCACCGGCCTTCGCCTGCACGCCCGACCTGTTCCCGGAGGTGATGGCGGCGGCCATCGAGAAGCGGCCCCTTCCGATACCGGACACGGCCTGAACCGGTGCGTGAACCCGGGGCGCGGGTTGGTGATTTGTCGACCCGGTGACCTGCGGCTTCGGCCAGCAAAACGGACATGACTACGCATCGGTAACAGGGGGCTTGCGCAACCTCGGGCGCCCCGTGCAAGGATCGGTCTCTCCACAGTCTTCACCCTTCCCGTCCGTTTCCGTCTCCGCTTCCATGCCGTTTCGCCTTGTTCCGTCGCACGGAAGGTCTCGCTCCCCCTTGACCTGGTCAGCAGCGTTTCCCGGTGTCGCCGTGCGCGGGCTGCGCGGGGCGTTGGGGCGACGTGTGCTGCAAGTGGGGCTGCTGGTGGGCGGGTTGTTCGTGCTGGGGTTCCTCTGCGGCGAGCAGGCCCACGCGGCGGAGGGTGCCGGGTTGTTGCCGGTCAAGGCACCCGTGCAGCTGGTGAAACCGCCGATCGAGCCGAGAGCTCTGGGCACGGGCACGGAAACGGCCAGGGAACAGCGCCCGGAAACGACCACGGTTACGGGCTCCGGAACGCCAAAGGGCGGGCCGCTCAAGCCGGTTGCCCCCGTCGACCACGACAAGGTTCTCCTTCCGGTGACCCAGGATGTCGTGGCGACCGTGAGTGACGGGATCGTGCGGCCGGTCGGTGATCTGGTCGAGACGGTGACGACGGGACTGACCGAGACGGTCGGGATACCTCCGGTGCAGGACCTGCCGGAGTTGCCGACGCTGCCGTCGTTCCCGGAGTCCCCTTCGTGGCCGACGCTCCCCCAGGCACCGGATCTTCCGTCGGTGCCGGGCCTGCCCGAGGTGCCGGTGCAGACCCTGCCCGCGCCCGCGCCGGTCACCTCGGCGCCGCAGCCCGGACCCGGCGACCACGCGGTGGCCAAGCCGGCCGATGACGAGGGCTCCGTGCGCGGCGGGGTCGCGTACGGGCCGCGGTTCACCGGTAGCGGCACCGTGACCGAGACCGCCGTCCTCGGCTCCGCCCACCGCGCCTCCGCGCACCGTACCGCCTCCACCATGCACACGCCCGCGCACCCGGCGCCCGCCGACGGCCAGGGCGGTGCCCTGGGCGGCAAGCCGGCGATGGACAACGGTTCGCCGCGACACGGCGACGCACATGCCATCACCCTCGACCACCGGGCGCCGCTGTGGCTCGTGCCCGGTGCCGCCGCGGACGTCGACGCGGCCGGGACCCGGGACAGGCACCGGGACATCCCCGTCTTCCCCGGCTAGGTCCGGACCTCCTCCTCCCCGGCGCTGATCTGGCGCGCGGGGCGGAACAGGTCTGCCCCAGCCGTTCGGACGACGCCTCTCCGACTCCGGACGGATCCCCAGGAGCCCAGCGGCTCCGGATGTCCCCCTGCCTCTCGAGGCCCCCAAGATCCAGGGATCCGACGCACTCATGAACAAGAACACCCGCCGTGCCCACGTCACAGCCGCCGGAGTCACCGACGCGGAGGAGCTCCGCGCGGGCGCGCTGCCGCGGGTGGCCGCGGGGACGGGGCCGGCCGAGATGGGGGCTCCGGAGCCGGTGGTCAGAACGCCCAGGGCGAAGGCTGACTCCCCTCCCACCACCGCGACCCGCTCGCGGTGATTCGAACGACTCCGTGCGGTGACGGACCCCGGACGGCCGAAAGCCATCGGTTTGTTCGTCCGGAGCCGTTCGGAGGGTGCGGACCGGTCCCCGTTGGGGTGGGGATCAGCCGCTCCCGGCCCCCTTCGGGGCCGTACAAGGGGCCTCACCGGGGCAACCCCACCCCGGTGAGGCCCCGCCTCCCGTCCTCACGTGCGGCACGCCGTGCCAGTGAGCGCGGCATCATGTGACAGGTATCACCGCTCAGGTGTGACCCTCGATTTAGAGCCGCTCCGCAAGCGGCGATAACCTGCGAGACGGACATGCCGCGCGCTCGGACACCGTGTGCGCCTCCCTTGTGACACAGACAGCGGTCGGACGTCACGTTGCCCTCGCGGCACGCCCACGCAGACAACGAACCGCGAGATCACTGATAGGGACGGAAGCGCGTGGACCTGTTCGAGTACCAGGCGAGGGACCTCTTCGCCAAGCACGATGTACCGGTGCTGGCCGGTGAAGTCATCGACACGCCTGAGGCGGCCCGCGCAGCCACCGAGCGCCTCGGTGGCAAGTCCGTCGTCAAGGCCCAGGTGAAGGTCGGCGGCCGTGGCAAGGCGGGTGGCGTCAAGCTCGCCGCCTCCGCCGACGAGGCCGTGGAGCACGCCACCAACATCCTCGGCATGGACATCAAGGGCCACACGGTCCACAAGGTGATGATCGCCGAGACGGCCCCGGAGATCGTGGAGGAGTACTACGTCTCCTTCCTCCTGGACCGTGCCAACCGCACCTTCCTCTCCATCGCCTCCGTCGAGGGCGGCATGGAGATCGAGGAGGTGGCGGAGACCCGCCCCGAGGCCGTCGCCAAGACGCCGATCGACGCCAACGTCGGTGTGACCCCCGAGGTCGCCCGCCAGATCGTCGAGGCCGCGAACTTCCCGGCCGAGGTCGCCGACAAGGTCGAGAACGTCCTGGTCACCCTGTGGAAGACCTTCATCGAGGAGGACGCCCTCCTCGTCGAGGTCAACCCGCTGGCCAAGGTCGCCTCCGGTGACGTCATCGCCCTGGACGGCAAGGTCTCCCTCGACGAGAACGCCGAGTTCCGTCAGCCGGGACACGAGGCCCTCCAGGACAAGGACGCGGCCAACCCGCTCGAGGCCGCCGCCAAGGCCAAGAACCTCAACTACGTCAAGCTCGACGGCGAGGTCGGCATCATCGGCAACGGCGCGGGTCTCGTCATGAGCACCCTGGACGTCGTCGCGTACGCCGGTGAGGCGCACGGTGGCGTCAAGCCCGCCAACTTCCTCGACATCGGCGGTGGCGCCTCCGCCGCCGTCATGGCGAACGGCCTGGAGATCATCCTGGGCGACCCCGACGTCAAGTCGGTCTTCGTCAACGTCTTCGGCGGCATCACCGCGTGCGACGAGGTCGCCAACGGCATCGTGCAGGCGCTGCAGCTGCTCGCGGACAAGGGCGAGGAAGTCACCAAGCCCCTCGTCGTCCGCCTCGACGGCAACAACGCCGAGCTGGGTCGCAAGATCCTCTCCGACGCCAACCACCCGCTGGTCCAGCGCGTGGACACCATGGACGGCGCGGCCGACAAGGCCGCCGAGCTCGCGGCTGCGAAGTAAGGGAAGAGGGACAGACAAGCCATGGCTATCTTCCTCGACAAGGACTCCAAGGTCATCGTCCAGGGCATGACCGGTGCCACGGGCATGAAGCACACCAAGCTCATGCTGGCCGACGGCACGAACATCGTCGGTGGCGTGAACCCCCGCAAGGCGGGCACGTCGGTCGACATCGACGGCACCGAGATCCCGGTCTTCGGCACGGTCGCCGAGGCGATCGAGAAGACGGGCGCGAACGTGTCCGTCCTCTTCGTACCGCCGGCCTTCGCCAAGGCCGCCGTGATCGAGGCCATCGACGCCGAGATCCCGCTCGCGGTCGTCATCACCGAGGGCATCGCGGTCCACGACTCCGCCGCGTTCTACGCGTACGCCGTGTCCAAGGGCAACAAGACCCGGATCATCGGCCCGAACTGCCCCGGTCTCATCACCCCGGGCCAGTCGAACGCCGGCATCATCCCGGGCGACATCACCAAGCCGGGCCGCATCGGCCTGGTCTCGAAGTCCGGCACGCTGACGTACCAGATGATGTACGAGCTGCGGGACATCGGCTTCTCGTCGGCCGTCGGCATCGGTGGTGACCCGGTCATCGGCACCACCCACATCGACGCGCTGGCCGCTTTCGAGGCGGACCCCGACACCGACCTGATCGTCATGATCGGTGAGATCGGTGGCGACGCCGAGGAGCGCGCGGCCGCGTTCATCAAGGAGAACGTGACCAAGCCGGTCGTCGGTTACGTCGCGGGCTTCACCGCGCCCGAGGGCAAGACCATGGGCCACGCCGGCGCCATCGTCTCCGGCTCCTCCGGCACGGCCGCCGCGAAGAAGGAGGCCCTCGAGGCCGCCGGCGTCAAGGTCGGCAAGACGCCGACCGAGACGGCGAAGCTGGCGCGGGAGATCCTCGCCGGCTGAACGGCACCCAGCTGAACGTCGATGGGCTCGCTCCGTGACTTGGGGCGGGCCCATCGACGCGTCATGGGGTGCCGGGTCCGGTTGTCAGGCGGCTGCGGGTGCGTCGTGGCTGATCGCGCAGTTCCCCGCGCCCCTAAAAGACTTCAAGTGGACCCACTTTTCAAGGGGCGCGGGGAACTGCGCGACCAGCCCCCACCGGCCCCCAGCCGGCCCTAACGAGCAAGTGGCACCACCTTCTCCGGGCCGTTCCCCATGGACGAGCGCAGCTTCCTCCGCAGCGACACCTCCGACTCCGACAACGCCCCCTGCCCCACCCGCGCCGGCACCCCCTGGATCTCCGCGCCCGGCGCGATCGGCGGTTCGTAGTGGGTCGGTGCCGTGCGGACCGTGAGTGCCGTCGTGCCGATCAGTGCCACCGTGAACGCGATCGCCGCCCGGGTCCAGAAGCGGGCCCGCCGCTCGCTGCCGTTGCGCACGGCAGGCGGCGTCGCCGCACGGAGCCGCTCGTGGGAGGCCAGCGAGGCCAGGCGCTCGTGCAGGGTCGACGGGTCGGTCAGGTCGGGATGCGTGGCCGCGATCGCCGCGCGCGCGTTCATCAGCCGGTTCGCGGTCGTCGGCGTGCTCGCCTCCGTCTCCGCCGCCGTCTCCGGAAGGTCGAGGCCGAGACCGTCGTACAGCAGGAGGCAGCGTCGCTGCGACGGCGGGAGCTTGAGGAGTACGGCCATCAGCGCGCGGTCGGACGGGTCGGCGGCCGGCGGCTCGGGGTTCCGGTAGCGAGGGCGGAACCGGTGCCAGGGGGAGAGGGCGTACTCGTACGTCATGGCCCGTACCCAGCCCGCCGGGTCGCGGTCCACCGCCACCTCGGGCCAGCGCTGCCAGGCGAGTTGGAAGGCCCGTTCGACCGACTCGCGGGCGAGTTCGCGGCGGCCGGTGAGCAGATAGGCCTGCCGGACGAGTGCGGGGGCGCAGAAGGCGTACAGCGCGTCGAAGGCCTGAGCGGGTGTCAGGGAAACCGCCGAGGGCCCCGGTTCGGGCTGCGGCTGATGATCCGTCACCTCGGGCGCGGGCTCCGGCTCCTTCGGTGGCCCGGCCGACAATTCCGCCGTCACAGGGCACCCCTTCGTACGAAAAAGTACATAGTCGTATATTGATCGACACTTCGGTGGTTCGCTTGTTACGACGGATAAGCGCGTGTCGTTGGGAGCATGGCGGGCGTGATCGAGATGACTGCTCGCCGTACCTCGTTGTCGCCCCTGTTCACCCGGTTGCGCGACCGGACGCCCGGCTTGGCCGCCAGCCTCCTGGGTGGCGCGGTGGCCGCCGGCCTAGGGCTCGGGTCGTTCGCCGTGCTCGTGACGGTGCTGTGGATCAGCTCGCCGTATCCCGACAGCGGTCCCGGTGGCGCGCTGCACGTGGCCGCGGCGCTGTGGCTGCTGGCCCACGGTGCCGAACTGGTCCGCACGGACACGCTCTCCGGCGTGCCGGCCCCGGTCGGTGTGACCCCGTTGCTGCTGCTCGCGCTGCCGTTGTGGCTGGTGCACCGGGCCGCGCGGGACGTGGCCTCGGGGGACGAGGCGCCCCCGCCGGCGTCCGGGCGGACGGCGTGGGCGGGGGTCGTGCTCGGGTACCTCGCCGTCGGCGCGGCCGCCGCGCTGTACGCGTCCGGCGGGGTGCTGCGGCCGTCCTGGGCGTGGGTCTGCGGGTGCCTGCCGGTCGTCGCCACGGTGGCGGCCGGGGCGGGGGTGTGGACGGCGTACGGCCGCCCCGGCGACGCGCTGGACGGCGTCCTGGTGCTGCTGCCCGCGGGGTTGCGGCGACTGGTGCTCGGGGCGGAGGCGCGGGCACGGCTCGGTGTGGCGGCCCGGGCCGCGGGGGCCGGGGTCGCCGTGCTCGTAGGGGGCGGTGCGGCGGTGCTGGGGGTGTCTCTGGTGGTGCACGGCGAGGCCACCCGGGGATCGTTCCTCCAGCTGACGGAGGGGTGGTCGGGGCGGTTCGCCGTCCTGCTGCTCTGTCTGGCGCTGGTGCCCAACGCGGCGGTGTGGGCGGTCGGGTACGCCACCGGGCCCGGGTTCGTGCTGGGCGCGGGGCATGTGGTGGCGCCGCTGTCGTCGGATCCCGCGCCGCTGCTGCCGCCGTTCCCGCTGCTGGCGGCCGTGCCGGAGGCGGGGGCCGGGGGAACCGTGCACTGGGTGGTGGCGGGGGTGCCGGTGGTGGCCGGGGTGGTGGTGGGCTGGTTCGTGGGGCGGGCCGCGGACGCCGACTGGTCGCGTGGACGGACCGCGGGGGCGGTGTGCTGGGCCGCGGCGCTGTGCGCGGTGGCGCTCGCCGGGCTCGCCGTGCTGGCCGGCGGCCCGCTGGGCGTGGGGACGCTGGCCGGCTTCGGCCCGGTGTGGTGGCAGGTGGGCGGCGCGGTGGCGGTGTGGATCGCGGGCGTAGGAGTGCCGGTGGCGTTGGGGGTGGGGGGCTGGCGGGGACGCACGCGCGGTGGAGCGCGGGCGTGGGTGCGAGGGCTGTTGACCTGGCGGAAAGCGGCGGACGGGACCACGACGACGCCTGGAGCCGCACCTGGGAGTGGCCCGGTGAAGCCCAGCGACACGCAGGCCGCCCGGGTGGTGGTGCCGAGCGGCGCCCCTGACCACACCCTCGGCGGCCCCGGCCAGGAGGACGCCCCCGCCCGGGAACACACGGACGCCGGCCCCCTCGAAGAAGACGCCTACGCCCCCACCGACCAGGACGACACCTACGAGCCCTACGCCGTGCTCCCCCTCGAGCCCTCGGCGAGCCCCTTCCCCGAGTCCGCCCCCTGGTACGAGGACGCGTCACGCGAGTCCCGCTGGGCCGCGCTGAAGGAGGCGTCCGCGCCCCTGGAGGAGCCCGAGAAGCCCGACCGCGCAGCCGACTGACCTCAGTCCTCGGCGCCCATCGGGCCCCGGAGTTTCTCCGGGAGCAGCTTCGCGCAGGACTGCTGGGCCTGGTTGGTGAGGGCGTCGTTGGCGCAGGTGTAGTAGTCGTCGTAGACGAGTCTCAGGGTGAAGCTCGCCGCAACGAAGGCGATGGCCAGGGAAGCGGTGACCAGGCCGGTCACCGCCGCCGTGGTCTGGGGGCGCGCGGACTGGGGCGGGGCCGGGGTGTTCGGGTCCGGGGTGCGGGGCTTGGCGCGCAGGGCGCTGATGCCCCAGTTCATGGCCAGGGCGCCCAGCAGCAGGCCCACGGGCTGCCAGCCGAAGAGGACGAAGAAGAAGGCCCACATCCCGGAGAGCAGCGCGTAGCGGGCGCGGCGCTGGGCCGGGTCCGTCGGGTCCCAGCGCGGGCCGGATCCGGTGTTGCCCTGACCTTCCTGGCCGGGGCCGGGGTTCACGCCCGGGCGCTGCCCGAAGCCGCCGTCGGAGCGGCCCGGCTGGCGGTCGCTCCACTGGCTGCCCCACGGGGTGTAGCCGCCACCGCCATCGCCCTGCCCGCCCTGGGAACCCTCCGAACCCTCCGAGCCCTCCGGGCGGCGGGGCTGCCACGGGCGGTCCGGGGAGCCCTCCGGTGGCGGGGCGAACGGGTTGTCCTCCTCGGCCGCACCGCCCTGCCCCTCGCCGTTCTTCCTGCCGGAAGACGTGCCTGAGGAGTTGCCGGAGGACTTGCCGGAGGAAGGGGCGTCCGGCGGCGACGCGGGCTGCTCCCGCAGCAGCATGCCGCTGCGCTCCCCTCCCTGCACCGACTGCTGGGGGAGCGTGAGGAGTCGCAGGCTGCGGTCCGACATCAAGTGAGCGTCTTCCCCTTGGAGTCCGTCGAGTACGTGAAGCGTCCGGCGTGAGCCGTCACCCCGTGAACGCACCGCACACCACCCGCGTTCCCGGACCGGCTCCGTGCAGACGCTACCTTCCGGCCACGCCCCCGTCCCACGGGGGCCGTCCGGTGTGCCGGTATCGTTGCTGACGGTCGGCCGCTTCGTAGGCTTCCCCGTATCCCCGGGCCCGAAGCATTCGTACGAAGGTACAAAGCGTCCGAAGCTGCGAAGCGTCGGCCGTGAGAAGACCCTCCTTCGAGAAAGGGCCCCGCCGTGGCCGCCAAGCCCGTGGCCGAGCAGGCCAGGCCGGTCAAGCGCCTGGTCGTGCTGGTCTCCGGATCCGGTACGAACCTCCAGGCCCTGCTGGACGCCATCGAGGAGACCGGCGCACAGGCCTACGGTGCCGAGATCGTGGCCGTCGGCGCCGACCGCGAGAACATCGAGGGGCTGGCCCGGGCCGAGCGGGCGGGGCTGCCGGTCTTCGTGTGCAAGGTCAAGGACTTCGAGAGCCGCGAGGAGTGGGACGCCGCCCTCGCCGAGGCCGTCTCCGCGCACAAACCCGACCTCGTGGTGTCCGCCGGGTTCATGAAGATCGTGGGCAAGGAGTTCCTCGCCCGCTTCGGTGGGCGGTTCGTGAACACCCACCCCGCGCTGCTGCCCAGTTTTCCCGGCGCCCACGGCGTCCGTGACGCGCTCGCGTACGGCGCCAGGGTCACCGGCTGCACCGTCCACTTCGTCGACGACGGCGTCGACACCGGACCGATCATCGCCCAGGGCGTGGTGGAGATCCGGGACGAGGACGACGAGAGCGCTCTGCACGAGCGCATCAAGGAAGTCGAGCGAAGGCTGCTCGTCGAGGTCGTGGGGCGGCTCGCCCGCAACGGCTATCGCATTGAGGGACGAAAGGTAGTTATCCAGTGACCGCCGAGAACAAGCGGCCCCTTCGCCGGGCGCTCATCAGCGTCTACGACAAGACCGGCCTCGATGACCTCGCGCGCGGCCTGCACGAGGCGGGCGTCGAGCTCGTCTCCACCGGGTCCACCGCCGGCCGTATCGCCGCCGCCGGCGTCCCCGTCACCAAGGTCGAGGAGCTCACCGGCTTCCCCGAGTGCCTGGACGGCCGGGTCAAGACGCTGCACCCGCGCGTGCACGCCGGCATTCTCGCCGACCTGCGCCTCGACAGCCACCGCGAGCAGCTCGCGGAGCTCGGTGTCGAGCCGTTCGACCTCGTCGTCGTGAACCTCTACCCGTTCCGCGAGACCGTCGCCTCCGGCGCGAGCCCCGACGAGTGCGTCGAGCAGATCGACATCGGCGGCCCCTCCATGGTGCGCGCCGCCGCCAAGAACCACCCCTCGGTCGCCGTCGTCACCAGCCCCGAGCGCTACGCCGACGTCCTGGCCGCGGTCAAGGACGGTGGCTTCGACCTCGTCACCCGCAAGCGGCTCGCCGCCGAGGCGTTCCGGCACACCGCCGAGTACGACATCGCGGTCTCCAGCTGGTTCGCCAGCGCCTACGCCCCCGCCGACGACTCGCAGTTCCCCGACTTCATCGCGGCCGCCCTGGAGCGCAAGAGCACCCTGCGCTACGGCGAGAACCCGCACCAGCCCGCCGCGCTCTACGTCGACGGCAGCGGTGTCGGTCTCGCCGAGGCCGAGCAGCTGCACGGCAAGGAGATGTCGTACAACAACTACACGGACACGGACGCCGCCCGCCGTGCCGCGTACGACCACACCGAGCCGGCCGTCGCGATCATCAAGCACGCCAACCCCTGCGGTATCGCGGTCGGTTCGGACGTCGCCGAGGCGCACCGCAAGGCACACGCGTGTGACCCGCTGTCGGCGTTCGGCGGCGTGATCGCGGTCAACCGGCCGGTCTCCAAGGAGATGGCCGAGCAGGTCGCCGAGATCTTCACCGAGGTCATCGTGGCGCCGGACTACGAGGAGGGCGCCCTGGAGGCGCTCGCCAAGAAGAAGAACATCCGCGTCCTGAAGGCCCCGGCCGCGCCCGCGCACCCCGCCGAGGTCAAGCCCATCGACGGCGGCGCGCTCCTCCAGGTCACCGACCGCCTCCAGGCCGAGGGCGACGACCCGGCCAACTGGACCCTCGCGGCCGGCGAGGCGCTGAGCGCGGACGAGCTCGGCGAGCTCGCCTTCGCGTGGCGGGCCTGCCGGGCCGTCAAGTCCAACGCGATCCTGCTCGCCAAGGACGGCGCCTCGGTCGGCGTCGGCATGGGCCAGGTCAACCGCGTCGACTCCGCGAAGCTCGCCGTCGAGCGGGCCGGTGCCGAGCGCGCGCAGGGCTCGTACGCCGCCTCGGACGCCTTCTTCCCCTTCCCGGACGGCCTGGAGGTCCTCCTGGAGGCCGGCGTGAAGGCGGTCGTCCAGCCGGGCGGCTCGGTCCGTGACGAACTCGTCGTCGAGGCCGCGAAGAAGGCCGGCGTCACCATGTACTTCACGGGGACGCGGCACTTCTTCCACTGACGGAACCGGGACACCGGCCTGGCGGCGCTACGTGGAACTGCGTAGCGCCGCCCACGTGTTGGGACCCACCTGGCCGTCCACTTCCAGGCCCTTGGCGCTCTGGAACTGCTTGACCGCCGCCTGGGTGTCCCTGCCGAACTCGCCGTCCACGCCCGAACCGCCCACGCTGTAGCCGCGCTTGGTGAGCATGCACTGCACCTGCACGACCCGCTGGCCCTTGTCGCCGTAGTCGGTGAGTTCGGTGCCGGAGTAGTAGGTGCAGCCGGATATCCAGGCGGGGGTGGCCGGGGGAGCGGTGGTCCTGGTGACCGTGGCGGTGGCGGTCGGGGCGGGCGCGCTGCCGCTGCCGGCCCGGGTGGCGGTCGGGGAGGGCGTACTGTCCGGCTCCGGGCTGGTCTCCTCGGCGGCCGCCTGCTGGTTCTCGGCCCTGTCCTTGTCCTTCTTCTTCTCGCCGTCTTCCTTGGCGGAGGCCGAAGGGGAGGCGCTGGGCTTCGCAGACGCCGGAGCGGTCGATGCCGTGGCGCTGGTGGAGACCGTCGGGGTGGCGGCGGCAGGGGACTCGAGGCCCGGCCGGGTGAGCAGGAAGGCGCCGACGGCCACCGCCCCGACGGCGATGCCTGCGACGCCGGCTATGAGGGGCCTCCTGCGTCTGCCGCTCCCGGTCGGCGCGGGCACCGGTGAGAGCACCGGCTGGGTCGGCGTGCGGAAGTGACTGCTCCCCGTGGGCAGGTCCGCCAGCACCGCGCACCCCTGCTGCCGCTCGCGGAGCCGGGCGGCGAGCGGTTCCTGCCAGTGGGCGGCGCGGCCGTGCCCGGCGGCCGTGGCGGCGGCCGTCAGCTGTCCCGGGGTGGGCCGCCCGGCGGGGTCCTTGGCGAGGCAGGCGGCCAGCAGCGAGGCCAGCGCGGGGTCCGACTCCGCCAGTTCGGCCATGACCTCGGCGTCGGGCGCCTCGAAGGCGACCCGGTGCATGACGTCCACGCCGGTCCCGTCGCCGAAGGGGGCGTGCCCGGTGGCGGCGTAGACGAGGGTGCAGCCCAGCGAGAAGACGTCGGAGGCGGCGTCGCAGCGGCCCTCGCGCAGATACTCGGGCGCCATGTACGCGGCCGTGCCGACCCGGTTGCCGGTCGTGGTGATCGCGCTGCTGTCGGCCGCGCGGGAGATGCCGAAGTCGATGACGTGGGTGCCCCGCGGGGACAGGATCACGTTGGACGGCTTGAGGTCCCGGTGCACGACCCCGGCGGCGGTCAGCGCCGACAGAGCCTCGCCGAGTTCCGCCACCAGGCGCCACACCCCGGCCGGTTCCATCAGCCCGCACTCGCGTACGGCGTCGACGAGGGTGAGGCCGGGCAGGTACTCGGTCGCCATCCACAGCAGCGCGTCGTCGAACCCGGTGCCGAGCAGATGCGGTGCGCGGGGCGTGCGGACCCGTCCGTGCACGGCGGCCTCCCGCTCGAACCGCCGCCGGAAGTCCGGCCCTTCGGCGTACTCGGGCCGGATCACCTTCACGGCGGCGAGCCCCGGGCTGCCGTCGGCGTGCCGGGCCAGGTAGACCCGGCCCATGCCGCCGCTGCCGAGCAGCCCGAGCGGGGCGTACGGTCCGATGCGGGCGGGATCGGTGGGCAGCAGCGGGGCCGCGCCGACCTGCCGCAGGGCGGTGTCACCGGCCGTCGGTGTGTCTGTCACGGTTCCCCCGACCTGCCTCTTCTGTCCACAACATGCTCTCCGGTCACGCCAGTCGGCTGACGAGAGGCTATCGCCCCGTCACCGGGGAGCGCCGGGATACGGAGGGAACACCGCCGGACAACGCCCCGGGGCCGTGTCACGGTGTGACACGGCCCCGGGGAGAGGGTGGCGAGGCGGCGACACGGCCGCCGGCCGTCGGTCGTGATGCGGTGGAGCTCAGTTCGTACGGATGACGATGGTGGAGCAGACCTTGTCGGCGAAGGTCTGACGCTTGGCGTCCCAGGCCGGCCACAGCCACCCGAGGTAGCACGCCAGGCTGTCCAGGAAGTGCGCGAGACGCCGGACGAAGGCCATGCCGACGCCGAGGGGCTGGCCGTCGGACTCCCGCACCAGGCGGATGTTGAGCGCCTTCTTGCCGACCGTCTGGCCGGTGCGGCCCTCCATGATGAGCAGCCAGATCGCGAGGCCGATGATGGCCAGGTAGCCGATGATCACCAGGGCCGCCGTCTTGTTGGCCGCACCGATGCCCACGAGGATGTACGGGACGATGAAGACCAGCATGTCGACCAGGGTGCCCGCGAAACGCCGGCCCCAGCTCGCGTACGGCGGCTGGGCGCCGTACCCCGGCTGCTGCGGGTAGCCGTAGGCGGAGGCCGGGACCTGCGGCGCCTGCGGGTAGCCGTAACCGGGCTGCTGCGGGTAGCCCTGCTGCGGCGGGACGCCCTGCGGGGCCTGCTGCGGGTAGCCGTAACCGGGCTGCTGGGGCTGCTGCTGGGGGTAGCCGTAACCGGGCTGCGGCTGCTGGGGGTTCTGCGGCTGTTCGTACGGGTTGTTGGGCGAGCCGAAACTCATGGTGGGAATCCTCCGTGAACGCAAAGGGGACGTTGCGGAATTGTGCGGAGGAACGTCACGAAAAGAGCGGTATGCCCCCCGAACATCAGCCGCGTTACAGCGCCCTCCATCGTTCTAGGAGAGGAGAGCGGTTGTCCAGGCGCATTGCGATGTGTTGTGCAAGTGCAACCCGGATTGGAACCCTGATTGGAACCGGGGGCCGGTCATCCGGGAGGATGGGCACATGACCGCCCAGATTCTCGATGGCAAGGCCACCGCAGCCGCGATCAAGTCCGATCTGACCGCCCGCGTGGCGGCGCTGAAGGAGAAGGGCGTCACGCCCGGCCTCGGCACGATCCTCGTCGGGAGCGATCCCGGCAGTCAGAAGTACGTCGCCGGCAAGCACCGCGACTGCGCCGAGGTGGGCATCGCCTCCATCCAGCGTGAGCTGCCGGAGACGGCCACGCAGGAGGAGATCGAGGCGGTCGTCCGCGAACTCAACGCCGACCCCGCGTGCACCGGGTACATCGTCCAGCTCCCGCTGCCCAAGGGCATCGACGAGAACCGCATCCTGGAGCTCATGGACCCGGACAAGGACGCGGACGGACTGCACCCGATGAACCTCGGGCGCCTGGTTCTCAACGAGCCCGCGCCGCTGCCCTGCACGCCGAACGGCGTCCTCACCCTGCTCCGCCGCTACGGCGTCGAGATCAAGGGCGCGGAGGTGGTGGTCGTCGGCCGTGGCGTGACGATCGGCCGCCCGATGCCGCTGCTGCTCACCCGGCGCAGCGAGAACGCGACGGTGACCCAGTGCCACACCGGCACGCGGGACCTGTCGTCGCACCTCAAGCGCGCGGACATCATCGTCGCGGCGGCCGGCTCCGCCCACCTGATCCGCCCCGAGGACGTGAAGCCGGGCGCCGCCGTCCTCGACGTCGGCGTCTCCCGCAACGCCGAGGGCAAGATCGTCGGAGACGTCCACCCCGGCGTCGCCGAGGTCGCCGGCTTCATCTCCCCCAACCCCGGCGGCGTCGGCCCGATGACCCGCGCCCAGCTGCTCGTCAACGTGGTCGAGGCGGCGGAGCGCGGTGTCGCCTGAGACGGGGGAGCCGGAACGGCGGCCGGGCGTGGAGCCCCGGGGCGCCGGACAGCAGCGTGCGGAGGCGCGGACGGTGGACGGGACACAGGCGCGGGTCGCCGAGGCCGACGAGGACCGTGAGCGTGCCGCGGCGGACACCTCGGCGCCCGCTTCCGACGACGTGAACGCCGCGGAGGATCCCGAGGGGCAGGCCGGGATCGTCGTACGGGATGCGATCAGCGCGCCCGACGTCGACGGGCGGCCGCGGCGGGCCACTCGGCGGTTTCCGCTGTTCACCAGGGACACCGCGCGGCCCGAGGGCGGTGGCCGGGCCGCGCCGCGGGACGCGCCGGCGCCCGCCCGGCAGTGGCCGGTGCTCGCCGTGCTGGCCGCGGTCGGTCTCGGACTGCTGCTGACCGCCCTCGACCGGTTCCGTGTCGGCACGCTCCTGATCGGCCTGGCCCTGCTCGCCGGTGCCGTGCTGCGCTGGCTGCTGCCGGACGTCGGCATGCTCGCCGTGCGCTCCCGGTTCACCGACATCGCGACCTACGGCGTGCTCGGCACCGCGATCGTGCTGCTGGCGATGATGGTGCAGCCGGACCCGTGGCTGGTGATCCCGTTCCTCAAGGACACCCTGCACTTCACGGTCACCAACAGCTGATCCCCGCGCGGGAGGGGCCGGAGGTCCGTCCCCTCCCCCGATGAGGGACGGACCGCCGTCGCGCTTCAGCCTCCCGCGGTGTGAGCGGGCCGTTCAACCGCTGTGGGCCCGCTGTGGCACAGCGGTGACGGTTCCGGCACGGTGTGAGTGACCTGCCACAACCGCCCCGCGGCCAGGAACCGATCCGGCCTCTGACGTCGTCAACTGCCTGGAAGCAGGTGAGGACGGCGTGGAGGTGGGCGATGAGTGGCTGGCAGCCGCTGCCCGGCGATCTGCCGCCGGAGGTGCGGCACTTCGTGGAGCAGCTCAGGCGGCTCAAGGACCGCACGGGGCTCAGCCTGGTCGCCCTCGGCGCCCGCACCGCCTACAGCAAGTCCTCCTGGCACCGCTATCTCAACGCCACCCAGCCGCCGCCCCGCCAGGCCGTCGCCGCGCTGTGCCGGATCGCCGGTCTCGAGGGCACCGACGCCGAACGCCTCACCGTGCGCTGGGAACTCGCGGTCCAGGCCTGGCCCCGGCCGGCGTCCCCGGCCCCGCCGGCCGCCTCGGGGAGCGAGGGATACGAGGACGACCCGACCCTGCCGTGGTGGGACGAGCCGCCGCGGGAGGAACCCGGCGGGATGAACCGGCTGCTGCTGGCCGCCGTACTGCTGCTCGTGCTTCTGCTGGCGGTCGGGGTCGCCGGGGCCGTGGTCTCTGGGTGAGCCGGGAACTGCCGTGACGGGCGTTATTTCCGATGTGTTCCTCGTGTGACGATGTATTGACAAGTTTGCGCTTTTGATACAGCACCGTTCGACAGCGCCGATAACGTGTCGAACTTGCCGATGCACCCGTGCGCCCGTGCCCGAAAAGCTGAGATCCTTGCAGCGCACGTGAGCACCACAGCACCGACCGGGGGGAAAGAGGGGGGAGCAATGCCTCGTTGGAAGGCCTTGCCGGACGACATGGATCCGCAGGTCAGGGAGTTCGCGAGCCAGCTGCGGCGGCTCGTGGACCGCAGCGGCCTGAGCATCGCGGCCGTCGCCGACCGCACGGGTTACAGCAAGACGTCCTGGGAGCGCTATCTGAACGGCCGGCTGCTCGCGCCGAAGGGCGCGATCGTCGCCCTGGCCGAGGTCACCGGCACCAATCCCATTCACCTGACCACGATGTGGGAGCTGGCCGAACGCGCCTGGAGCCGCTCGGAGATGCGGCACGACATGACCATGGAGGCCATCCGGATCTCCCAGGCGCGGGCCGCGCTCGGCGAGTTCGGGGCGCCGCCCGCGCCGGCCAAGAGCGGCAAGGCGGCCCGCAAGAGCGGCAGCGCGACCGCGACGCCGGGGGTGGCGGGGCCCGCGGGGGTCGCGCCCACGGTGCCGCCGCAGCCGACTCCGCAGGAGGCCGACAGCGCCTCTCCGACCGCCAACTCCTGGGGCGTGGCCGGATATCAGGGCCCGTCGCAGGCTTCTTCGGGACGTACGGCCGCCGCCGCGGCGCCCGTCTCGGCCGACGGGCCGGGGTGGACGCCGGGGGCGCCCGGGCCGTACGACCAGCCGCAGGACGCGCGGCCGGGGAGCGGGGGGCCCGGTGGCTCCGGTTCCGGGGGGTCCGGTGGCTCCGGCTCCGGCGGGAAGCGGCGGCTGACGATGTTCCTCGCGGGGGTCGTGGGGGTGCTGGTCGTGGTCGCCGCCGTGTTCTTCCTGGTCGACCCGGGAGGGGACAAGAAGCAGGGGGCCGAGAAGTCCCCGTCGCCGTCCCCCACCGCGTCCGTCTCGCTGCCCGCCGGGGTGAAGTGCAGCGGGGCCGGGTGCACAGGGAAGGACGCCGAGGCGATGGGGTGCAGCGGGAACCTGGTGACCACGGCCAAGACCGCGACGGTGGGGGCGGCCGTGGTCGAGGTGCGGTACAGCGAGACCTGCGGGGCGGCCTGGGGCCGCGTCACTCAGGCGGGCCAGGGGGACAAGGTCGAGGTGACCGCGGGCAAGGTGGCCGAGCAGAGCGGGAGCATCACCGAGGTGGGGGACACGATCGCCTACACGCCGATGGTCGCGGTGAAGGACGCGGCGGAGGCGAAGGCGTGTGTGACGCTGGCTTCCGGGCAGCGGGGGTGCACCGACTGAGCAATTCTTCTCGGCGTGCGCATGGGTTGTTGAATCCCGGGCACGCGAGAACTACCCCCACGGGAGTCCGGACACCGGTACCCCCATACGGCGGCCGCTTCCGTCCCCCCTCTCCCGGACGGGCGGCCGCCTTCTCCGTAGGGGGCCCTGTGGGGTGGGCCACACCGACCCGGACGTTCGGGTCACCGGATGCGCGATAGCCTGACCGGTGGATCTCTTGATGCCGAGAGATCGATCAAACGTCCGGGGCAGGGACGCCCCACCGCCAGCTGTCATACGGAGAACGCCATGACCCGCACTCCCGTGAACGTCACCGTCACCGGCGCGGCCGGCCAGATCGGTTACGCCCTGCTCTTCCGCATCGCCTCCGGCCAGCTGCTCGGCGCGGACGTGCCGGTCAAGCTCCGCCTCCTGGAGATCACCCCGGCGCTCAAGGCGGCCGAGGGCACCGCCATGGAGCTCGACGACTGCGCCTTCCCGCTCCTTCAGGGCATCGACATCACGGACGACCCGAACGTCGCCTTCGACGGCACCAACGTCGGTCTGCTCGTCGGCGCCCGCCCCCGCACCAAGGGCATGGAGCGCGGTGACCTCCTGGAGGCCAACGGCGGCATCTTCAAGCCGCAGGGCAAGGCCATCAACGACCACGCCGCGGACGACGTCAAGATCCTGGTCGTCGGCAACCCGGCGAACACCAACGCGCTGATCGCCCAGGCCGCCGCCCCGGACGTACCGGCCGAGCGCTTCACCGCCATGACCCGCCTGGACCACAACCGCGCGCTGACCCAGCTCGCGAAGAAGACGGGCACCTCGGTCGCCGACATCAAGCGGCTGACCATCTGGGGCAACCACTCCGCCACCCAGTACCCGGACATCTTCCACGCCACGGTCGCCGGCAAGAACGCCGCCGAGACCGTCAACGACGAGAAGTGGCTGGCCGAGGAGTTCATCCCGACCGTCGCCAAGCGCGGTGCCGCGATCATCGAGGCCCGTGGCGCGTCCTCCGCCGCCTCCGCCGCCAACGCCGCCATCGACCACGTGCACACGTGGGTCAACGGCACGGCGGACGGCGACTGGACCTCCATGGGCATCCCGTCGGACGGTTCCTACGGCGTCCCGGAGGGCCTGATCTCGTCCTTCCCGGTCACCACCAAGGACGGCGTCTACGAGATCGTCCAGGGCCTGGACATCAACGAGTTCTCCCGCGCCCGCATCGACGCGTCGGTGAAGGAGCTGGAGGAGGAGCGCGAGGCGGTCCGCGGGCTCGGTCTCATCTGACCGTCCCGACGCCGAGTCTTCTCGACGGCTCTGTCACGAGCCTGCACGGGCCCCGTTCCGGTTCCTTCCGGAACGGGGCCCGTGGCCGTTTTTCGCCCTACGGTCGAAGCCTTACCCGGTGGGGTGATTCGGGGGGATGCGCGATGAACGGCTGGAACGGCTACAGCTCCGGTTCCGGAGCGGAGCACGAACCGAGCGAGGAGAGAGGCCGGGCGGCCTGGAACTCGGGGGAGACGCGGGCGGGGGAGCGGCCGTCGTGGCCCTCGGCCGAAGCGCGGGCGGGGGAGCGGCCGCCGTGGGCCTCGGCCGAGACGCAGACCTCCTTCGTGCCGCCCCGGGACCAGGAGGTCGCGCCGCCGTGGGCCGCGGCGCCGACCCAGGCCTCGCCGCTCGCGCCCGGCTGGGGGACGGCCCCGCCCGCTCCGCCCCGGACCTCGCCGGTGCCGGTTCCCCCGGGTCCCGCGCCCCACCGGGTCCGGCGGGTGTTCGCCGCCCTCACGGTGGCCGTCCTGGTGGGGGTCGCGGTCGGCGCCGGCGTCTGGTTCCTCCTCCGGGACACCTCCCTCGGGTCCCGCTCCGGGGCGGGACCGGCTCCGAAGGTCACGGCCACGTCGTCCTCGTCGCCGTCCGCCGCCTCGTCCGCGTCGCCGGCCTCCACGTCGCCCTCCTCGCCCTCGTCCGGCGCGACCCCGTCGCCGGTGTCCTCCCCGGCCACCGGATACCGCCGCACCCAGGACCCCGTCGGCTACCGCGTCGACGTGCCCCGGGGCTGGACCCGCACCGAGAAGCAGGGCCAGGCCGCTCCCGTGGTGGTCTACGACGCCCCCGCCGACGGTCGCCGGCTCCAGATTTTCCGGATCGCGGAGGACACCCCGGCCCAGTCCCTGGACCTGGCCGAGAACGACCCCGGTTACGGCTTCGCGCGCCAGCCGGGCTACCAGGTCCTCGACCGCGCCTCCGGCACCACCTGGGCCGAACTCGCCTACCGCTACGACGACTCGGACCTCGGCGCCCGCCAGGTCGTCGACCACCGCTTCCAGGCCGCCGACGGCACGCTCTACGCGATCCGCGCCACCGGCCCCGAAGCCCTCGCACCCGCTCTCGTGCGCGAACCGCTCACCAGGGCGCTGGCGTCCTTCTGCCCGACGGGCACGGAGTGCGGCTGAGCCGCTGCCCCGGTCCCCGTCTCCCCGAGGCCCGGAACGGCTCGGCAAGCACCGGCCGCCGTACCGAGTCCGGGAGTGAACGCCCGCATCTGGTCGGCCGGTCGAGCCGGCCGGCGTGGGCGAGCGGGAGCCCGTCCCCGGGCGCCCCGGTCTCCTCGCAGCCGACGGGCCGGGCAGGGGCCGACCAGGACGCGCACCTGCTGTCCGGGGCTACGGAGCAGCAACAGGCCGATGACCGGGTTCAGCAGGGAGGGCACGGCGGCTCCTCGGGGCAACTGGTGCGTGGGCGGGGATGGTTGGGGCCGACCCGCTCAGCGGTCGACCGAACGCGATAGTACTCGTTTCCGGTCGAACGCGATAGTGCGTGACTCTCCGGACCGCTCCCGGTGACCGGCCACCACCAGCACCGTGGCCGCCAGCACCAGCAGGGCGACCGTGCGCAGCGCCGGGCCCATGCCGTGCGCGAGGTCGGGACGGGAGGCCAGGACCGTGCCGGTGACGGCGACCCCGAGGGCCGCGCCGATCTCGCGGGCGGAGGTGCCGAGGCCCGAGGCGAGGCCCGCCCGGTGCGGGGGGAGCGCGGTGGCGACGCCCAGGGTGAGCGCGGGCATGGACAGTCCGGTGCCGGCCGAGATGACCAGCAGCCAGCAGGCGTACAGCGCGTAGGGCGTGCCGGCGTCCACGGTGGACGCGCCGAGCAGACCGAGGCCGATCAGGGCGAGTCCGCCGGCGATGACCGGCATGGGGTGACCGGACCAGCGCGCGGCCAGTCTCGGCAGTACCGCCATGCCGACGATCAGCGGCAGGATCGCGACCCCGGCGAGGGCGGGGCCGTAGCCCTTCACGCCTTGCAGGTACTGCGAGTTGACGTAGAAGAGGGAGAACAGGCCGAAGAAGCCGGTCGCCATGCCGAGGGTCGAGGAGCGCAGCCTCGGCGAGGCGAACAGGCGGGGGTCGAGGAGCGGGGCGCGGGAGCGCAGGGAGTGCGCGGTGAAAGCGGTGAGGAGAACCGCGCCCGCCGCGAAGGCGGTCAGGATGCGCGGCGAGGTCCAGCCGTGGACCGGGCCCTCGATGATGCCGAACAGGGTGGCCACCAGACCCGCCGTGAGCAGCAGGGTGCCGAGCGGGGCGAGTCGCTGTCGCGGGGCGCGGTCCGTGCGCGGGGTGGTGAGGGCGACCGTCACGGCGAGCAGCGCGGCCAGGGGGACCATCAGGGCGAACAGGGCGCGCCAGGTGAGGAACTGGCCCACGAGGCCGCCGCCCAGGTTGCCCAGCATGCCGCCGACTCCGATCGCCAGCGTCCAGGAGGCCATCGCCCGGGCCCGGCCCCCGGGACCCGCCAGACGCATCAGGATCGACATGGTCGCCGGGGTGATCAGCGCGGCCCCGGCCCCGGAGACGCCCCGCCCGGCGACGAGCAGCGCCGGGTCCTGGGCGAGGGCGCTGGTGGCGGCGCCCGCGGCGAACAGGCCCAGGCCGGTGAGCAGGGCGCCCTTGTGGCCGTGGCGGTCACCGAGGGCGCCGGCCGGGATGAGGAGGGAGGCGAAGACGATGACGTACGCGTCGACCGTCCACAGCAGCTCGCTGGACGAGGGGTGCAGTGACGACGAACTCAGCTGCGGGATCAGGAGGTTGATCGCCGCGACCATGCTCTGGGCGACCAGGACGCAGGCGCACAGGGCGAGCAGGGTGGAGCGCTTCAGGGCGGACGCGGTGGGCGTCGGGACCTGGTCGGGGGCAGGTGAGGGCATGGCTCCTCCAGGGAGCGGGCGGTGGTGTGGGATGCCCTGTCACCGTAGGCTCGACGGTGTCCTGCACTCCAGTGCAACCTTTGCAAGGGATCGATGCGTGTGACGCAACTGGATCTGAATCTGCTGGTCGCCCTGGACGTGCTGCTGGAGGAGCAGAGCGTCGGAGGTGCGGCCCGGCGCCTGCACCTGTCCGAGCCCGCCATGTCCCGCACCCTCGGCCGGATCCGCAGGGCGCTCGGCGACCCCGTGCTGGTGCGCGCCGGGCGGCGGATGGTGCCGACCCCGCACGCGCTGGCCGTACGGGCCGAGGTGAGCGCGGTGGTGGAGCGGGCGCGGGCCCTGTTCGCGCCCGGGCGGGACGTCGATCTGCGCACGGTGGAGCGGACGTTCACGATCCTCGGCCACGACACCGTCGCCGCGGCCTGCGGGGCGGCCCTCCTGCGGCGGGCCGCCGCCGAGGCGCCCGGGGTCCGCATCCGGTTCCTGGCCGAGAGCCATGTGGACGTGCCGTTCCTGCGGGAGGGGACCGCCGATCTGGAGGTCGGGGTCGTGGACACGGTGGCGCCCGAGGTGCATGTGGAGGCGCTCCACGAGGACCGCATGGTGGCGGTGGTACGGCCCGGACATCCGCTGCTGGAGGGGGAGTTGACGGCAGAGCGGTACGCCGGGGCCGATCACCTGACCGTGTCCCGGCGGGGCAGGCTGCGCGGTCCGGTCGACGAGGCGCTCGCCGAACTCAGCCTGGAACGGCGGGTGGTGGCGGCGATCGCCACCTTCCCCTCCTCCCTCTTCGTGGTCCGGGACACCGACCTGGTCGGCCTGATCGGCTCCTGGGCGCTGCCGCTCGCCACCGCGCTCGACCTGGTCACCTTCGAAGTGCCGCTGCGGCTGCCGCCGTTGCGGCTGGGACTGGCCTGGCACCCGCGGCACGACGCCGACCCGGTGCACGCCTGGCTGCGGCGGACCGTGCGGGACCTGCTCGCCGACTGGTCAGGGACCCGGGGTCCCTAGCCGCTTCTCGAACCAGTGGTCGCCGTAGACGTGCTCGCTGTACGGCGGGATCTCCGTGTAGCCGCACGCCCGGTACATCGTCTGCGCCTCGATGAGGGACGCGTGGGTGTCGAGGCGCAGGACGGTGAGGCCGCGGGCCGCGGCCGCCGTCTCCAGGGCGGCGAGGAGGCGGCGGGCGAGACCCAGGCGGCGGGCGTCCGGGTGCACCCACACATGCCGGAGCTCGCCGACCCCCGGTTCCAGGCGCCGCAGCGCCCCGCAGCCCACGGGGCGGCCCTCCTCGTACGCGACGAAGAACGCGCCCGCGTGCCCCGAGACCTCCTCGGGGCGGACCAGGTCGGACGGGTCGAAGCCCTCCGGGAAGCGGGCGTCGATGTCGGCGGCGTAGGCGTCCAGACAGGCGCGGGCGTCCGGGGCCGCGCCGTCGACCGGGGTCACGGTGATGCCGGCCAGGCGCAGCAGCCGCCGGGCGGTGCCGATCGCCTCGGTGAGCCGGTCCCGCTGGGGCCCGCTGAGCCCTTCGAGGAGACCGGCCGCGAGGGCGTCGGCCCGGCGGTTCTGCTCCGCCAGCTCGATGCGTCCGGCGGAGGTCAGCTCCACCATGCGCAGCCGGCTGTCGCCCGGGTGGACGCTGACCCGGACCAGTCCCTGGCCCTGGAGGGTCTTCGTCATCCGGCTCAGATAACCGGCGTCCAGACCGAGCCGGTTCCTGAGCTCGCGCAGCGAGACCCCCTCGCCGATCTCGAACAGCAGCCGCGCCTCGCCGAGCGGCCGGTCCTGGCCGAGGTAGTGGTCGTCGAGCGCGCCGATACGGCGGGTGAAGTAACGGTTGAACCGGCGGAACTCCGCCACCTGCTCTGCCGACACCGGGTCCATAATCTTTGACTGTAGTCAAAGGTCTGCCGATTGTCGTCGGGAAGTCCGTCAAACCGGCATTCCGGTTTCCGGTTCCCACCCGCACCTCTATGCTGATTGTTTGTCAACAACCGACGTGAACAAGGGCTTTGCACGCATCGGGGGAGTCGCGTGACTACTACATCCGTACCTCGGCAGCCGCAGGCGGCACCGCCGGGTCCGGTCACACCGCCGCACGCCAGCGAGGCGACCCGCCTGCTGTGCGCCGGCACCTATCTGGATTCCGGTTACCGCGACCGGGTCATCGAGCAACTGCACCTGAACGAACAGCGGATCGTGGCGCCCTCGCTCGGCCTCGACGCGGCCCGGGTGCTCGCGCACGCGCTGCGCGCCCGCCGCCAGGAGCTGCTGTGGGCCGGGGCGATCATCGGCCTGTGGGTGATCGGGCTGCCGCTCACCGGCGGACTGCTGGGCCTCGCCCTCGTCCCCAGCCTCATGCTCGCGATCGCCCCCTGGGTCCGCGGCAAGGGCCTGAACCCGCCGCTCTACCGCCGGCTGCCCGCCTTCCTGATCCGCTGGTGGGGCCGCGTCGGCTTCGCGATCTTCCTCGCCGTCACCCTGTTCGCCGCCTTCGGCGGCGGGGACGACGACCCCACTTACGGCTCCTACTACGGCGAGTCGTCCTCCTACGGCGACTCCTACTTCGGCGGCTCCTACGGCGACTCGCCCGACGTCACGGACTTCCTGTTCCCGGACGTCGACCGGGCCGGCTCACTCATCGGGCCCCTCCAGGCCTGGCTCGTGATCGTCGTCCTCGCCCTGATCGCGGGGTGCGTGGCCGCCCAGCGCGGCCAGTTCGCCCGGGCGGTGGGCGCCGAACTGTCCCCGGAGCGCTTCCCGGACGCGGCCGGCGACCCCGCCGAGCGGGCCGAGGGGCCGCGCTTCCAGCGGCTGAAGGAGCGCATCCGGCTCGAACAGCACGCGCCCCTCGTCATGTACCACGAGAAGCGGCCCTTCTGCGGGGCCGGAGTCGCCTACGAGACCTGGGTCCTCGCCGTAGAGCTGCGGCCCGACGAGACCAAGAAGGAACAGCTCCCGCTCAACAACCGCGCGGTCCTGGAGAAGATCCGCCCGCTGCTCGAACAGCTGCGGCTGCCCTCGGAGTTCGCCGGGCACACGGTCCGCGACCGGCTGCGCTGGCTGGAGATCGACGAGTGCGTGTTCCTGCCCGCGGAGGGGCTGCGCCGGCGCGAGGAGGCGCCGTACCATCCGGGGGCCTTCGAGGAGCACCGGGCGCGGGCGGTCGAGGAGGGCGCCGAGAAGCGGCGGCACTTCCTGCGCATCCGCGTCGGCGGCTGGGAGGAGGAGCTGGTCGTCACGGTCTTCGTGCGCGTCCACACCCAGGGCCGGATGCTCATGCTGGAGATCGCCCCGCATGTGCTGCTGCCGGTGCGCGAGGACTTCAAGGACGCCGACCGCGCGGCGCACAACTACCGGCACAACAACGTCCTCGGCAAGGCCGCCTGGGCGGTGGCCCGGGTGCCGGGCTCCGCGGCCCGTTCCCTCGCCACCCTCGGCAGGGGCGTCGGGTACGTGTGGAAGCTGCTCACCGGCGGGTACGCGGGCGCGCTGCCGGACGGTCCCGCGCTGTCGGTACGGGAGCTGGGCTCCATGGACGAGGGGTCCACCTTCCAGGAGATGGACGCCTACCGCTATCTCCGCAGCGTCCAGGACCGGGTCGCGCACGGCGTGCTGACGGCGCTCGCCGAATCCGGTTACCAGACCGGCGAGTTCGTCCAGAAGATCGTGAACATCAGCAGTGGCGGGGTGCACGTCGAGGGCGGCGTCCACGGCAGTACGTTCGCGGCGGGCAAGTACGCCACCGCGTCTTCGGGTACGGCGGGCGCGGGCGCCGCGTCGCAGAAGGGGAGCGGCAGCAATGGCAACGGATGAACCGGGCGTCAGCATCAGCGGAGGGGTGCACGGCAGCACCTTCGCGATCGGCAGCCACGCGCGTGCCGAGAGCCACCACGGGGTCGCGCCCCAGCGTGACGAGGACGCCGAGGCGCTCCTGACCGCGGTGCGGGAACTCCGCGCGGACCTCACCCGGCTCCGGTCCACGGACGAGACGGCGGTGCTGGAGACCGCGCTCGCCGAGACGGAGGAGGAGATCGTCACGACGGGCCAGGCGGGACCGACCCGCCGGGAACGCCTGCGGGCCCTGCTGGACGACTCACAGGCACTGGTGAGCCTCGTGGCTTCGGCGGGGGCTGTGGCGGGGTTGTTGGGGTTGTGACGGGGGCGGGGCACGGTTGACAGAGGTGGGCATGAGCGGGGGAGTGCTGGACGGACGCCTGAAGGGGGCGGCGGCATGAGCGGGGGCGTGCGGTACTGGAACGAGGAGTCGCAGCGGTGGGAGGACGGGGACGGGACCGGCCCGGTCACACCGCCGCCGTCGCCCTGGCCGGGAGCGTCGCCGACGTGGCCGCCCGGCGTACCGGGTCCGGTGCCGTCGGCTGACGAGCCGGCCACGTCTTCGACCGACGCCGCCCCCGGCACTCCCGCCGGGCCTCCGGCCCCTCCGGTCGCCCCCGTGTGGCCGCCGGCAGCCGGGTCGGACGCGGAGGCCGGGGCGGACGGCGTGAACGCCGGTCCCGAGACGGTCGTCGGGCCGCACGGCGTGAACGCCGGTCCCGAGACGGTCGTAGGGTCGGCCCAGGCGGACGGCGTGGACGCCGGTCCCGGCACGGTCGTAGGGTCGGCCGGGGCGGACGGCGTGGGCGCCGGTTCCGGCACGGCCGTCGGCTCGGCCGCGGGGGCCGGTCCCGGAGAGCCGCCTTCGTCCTTCACCACATCCGCCTCGCCCTCCGCTCCCCCCGCCCCCTCCCTCCCCGGGCCGCCCTCCTCGCCTTCCCCCCTCCCCCCACCTCCCGTCGGCTGGCCCGGCGGAGGTCAAGGCGGGGGCGGCGGTTGGCACGGGCCCGGCGTCGGTGGCAGTGGCTCCGGCGATGGCTGGTCGTCCGTCGAGCAGGTCGGCGGCGGGGGCGTGCCGTCGGCCGAGTGGTCGGGGTCCTCCTGGGCCACCGCGGGGCAACCGGCCGTAGCCCCGCCCGCCCCGGGGCGGAACCGCCGGCTCGTCTGGTCCGTGCTCGTGGGTGCCGCCGCCGTCGGGGTCGTCACCACCCTGGTGCTGACCCTGGTCGTCGGCGGCGGCGACAAGGACGACCAGGGCGGCGGCGGCAGCCCGTCGCCCACGGAAGCCGTCTCGCAGCAGAGCGAACCGGTCGGGTCGCCGACCCCCTCGCCCACCGAGGAGTCGGCCTCCCCGCTCGCCTCGGCACCCGAACTCCCTGCCGGATACGAGCTGTACGAGGACCAGGAGGGCTTCCGTATCGCCCGCCCCGCGGGCTGGACGCGGAGCACCGTGCCGTCCCAGTTCGGCATCGACGTGGTCAACTACCGCAGCGCGGACGGCGAACAGCGGCTCCAGGTGTACCAGATCGCGGAGAGCTCCCCGGAGGAGTCCTTCCGGCTCTACCTCTCCGCCGACACCACCAAGCCGAACGGCTTCGAGAAGCTGGACCTGCGGCCCGTGGACGACGACGGCTTCACCGGCGAACGCCTGGAGTACGTGGCCGACACCCTCAGCGGCGAACCCGACATAGGGCCCTGGCACGTCTACGACGAGCGGTTCGTCGCCCAGGACGGCATGATCTACGCGATAGCCGCCTACGGCCTCCAGAAGGACGGCACCCAGGACGAACTCGAGCTCCTGACCAGCGCGTTGAAGGGATTCTGCGCGCCCTACGCCTGCGACCCGGCGGCCATCGACTGAACCCGCCCCCGGCCCGCGCACCGACCCGCACACAGGCCCGCCCATCGTCTCACGCGTCAGCTCGCGCCCGTGTCACGCGCTCTGCAACTCGTCCCGCAGCCTGTTCACGTCCACGCTCTCGTCCGCCGACGGTGTCTTCGACGGGACCGGCCTGCCGTAGTCCGAGAAGGACAGCGTCATGTCGGTCCCGTCGCCCTTCTGCGTGGCCCGCACCAGCCGGTGCGGGGTGTCCGACGTGACGTACAGGACCACCCGCTTGCCCTCCGAGGTGCCCTTCAGCGGGATCACGTCCGTGCCGTCGACCTTCGTCTCCGCGCCCTTCGTCAGCCGTTCGGCGTCGGAGGAGTCCGCGGTGATGTCCTTCTGGAAGGTGTTCAGATCGCAGGTGTCGGCCAGGCCCTTGAGCATCGCGTCCCGCGTGGAGCCGTGCAGATAGCGGTTCTTGAGGAGCTCGGCCACCGCGTCGCCCTGGCCGCCCGGCACCTGCGCCTTCCAGAACGCGGTGTCCGGCTTCATCCACACCTCGGCGCCCCGCTTGACGATCTCCACACTGCCGCCGCCCGAGCCCATCCTCATCGTGCCGGCGCAGTTGCCGTCCTGGTCGAGGGCGAGGTCCATCGAGACCGGCTGGGTCCTGCTCGTGCGGGTGCCGGCGCTGCGGTCCGTGAGCTTCAGACGGACGGACTCGGCGTCGAGGAGGTTCTTCTTCGCCTGGTCGGCCAGCTCACGCGCGCTCGGATCGTCGGCGGCGGCGACCGGGGCGAGGCCCGGTGCGAGCGGGACCAGGCCCGGCGACAACAGAAGGGCCGCTCCGGCCGCCGTAGCGATCAACACTCTCGGTGCCATGGCGTCACCTCCACACAGGGCACATCCAGCGTACTTTTCGCCCGATTTGCCCGCATGTTCAGTGAGCAAGCGCACTTTCGGCCATCGATTGCGCATGCAATCGAAGGTCCGGGGCATGCGATGACGGTCCCGCTGAGTGACACGGGTGTGACACAGGGGCACTGAACAGGAACGGAAGGCAACACCGATCATGGCCGGACAGCACGCGCGGCAGGAGCCGCAGACCATCCACGCGGGCGGCGAATGGCGCGCAGCCGTTTCCGGGGCCACCCGCGAGATCCTCGACCCCGCCGACGCACGGCCGTTCGCCGTGGTCGCCGAGGGTGACGAGAAGGACACCGATCTGGCGGTCGCCGCCGCCCGCCAGGCGTTCGACTCAGGACAGGGCCCCTGGCCGCTCACCCCCGTCGCCGAACGCGCCGCACTGCTGCGCCGCGTCGCCGATCTTCTCGTACGCGACCGCGAAGAACTCGGCCTCCTGGAGAGCCGGGACGCGGGCAAGACCGTCGAGGAGGGCCGCGTCGACATCGACTGTGTCGCCGACGCCTTCCGCTACTTCGCCGACCTCGTCGCGGGCGAGGCTCCCGGCCGGGTCGTGGACGCCGGCTCGACGGACGTCCACAGCGTCGTCGTACACGAACCCGTCGGTGTGTGCGCGCTGATCACCCCCTGGAACTACCCGCTCCTCCAGGCCAGTTGGAAGATCGCCCCGGCGCTCGCGGCCGGCAACACCTTCGTGGTCAAGCCGAGCGAGATCACCCCGATGACCACGATCGCGCTCATCGAGCTGCTGGTCGAGGCGGGGCTGCCGGAGGGCGTGGCCAACATCGTGACCGGCCCCGGCCACACCGTCGGCGCCCGGCTCGCCGAGCACCCCGACGTCGACCTGGTCTCCTTCACCGGCGGTCTGGTCAGCGGCACCAAGGTCGCGCAGGCCGCGGCGCCCTCCGTCAAGAAGGTCGCCCTCGAACTCGGCGGCAAGAACCCCAACGTGGTCTTCGCCGACGCCTGCGCCACCCCCGAGGGCTTCGACACCGCCGTCGACCAGGCCCTCAACGCCGCCTTCATCCACAGCGGCCAGGTCTGCTCCGCGGGCGGCCGCCTCATCGTCGAGGAGTCCGTCCGGGACCGCTTCGTGGCCGAACTCGCCCGCCGGGCCGGGAAGATCCGCCTGGGCCGCGGCACCGAGGACGGTGTCGAGTGCGGGCCGCTGGTCTCCGAGCAGCAGCGCGCCAAGGTCGAGTCCTACGTCGCCTCCGCGCTGGAGGAGGGCGCGGTGCTGCGTTCCGGCGGCCAGCGCCCCAAGCCCTCGCCCGAGCGCCCTGCCGACGGCTACTTCTACGAGCCGACCGTCCTCGACCGCTGCCACCGCGAGATGCGGGTCGTGCGGGAGGAGGTCTTCGGCCCGGTCCTCACCGTCGAGACCTTCCGCACCGAGGCCGAGGCGATCGCCCTCGCCAACGACACCGAGTACGGCCTCGCCGGCGCCGTCTGGACCGCCGACGCCGGACGCGCCCGCCGGGTCGCGGGGCGGCTGCGCCACGGCACGGTCTGGATCAACGACTTCCACCCCTACCTGCCGCAGGCGGAGTGGGGCGGCTTCGGCAAGAGCGGGGTGGGCCGCGAGCTCGGCCCCGCCGGCCTCGCCGAGTACCGCGAGACCAAGCACGTCTACCAGAACCTCGCCCCGAAGCCCGTGCGCTGGTTCGCCGGCTGAGCTCACTCGCCCTCCCCTCTCTCTCAAGACTTCACTGGAGTACCCCCATGCCCGAGATCAAACAGGAGTACGACTACGTCGTCATAGGCGGTGGCACAGCGGGCTCCGTCATAGCCTCCCGCCTCACCGAGAACCCCGATGTCACGGTCGCCGTCATCGAGGGCGGCCCCAGTGACGTCGGCCGGGACGACGTCCTCACCCTGCGCCGCTGGATGGGCCTGCTCGGCGGCGAACTCGACTACGACTACCCCACCACCGAGCAGCCGCGCGGCAACTCGCACATCCGGCACAGCCGGGCCCGCGTCCTCGGCGGCTGTTCCTCCCACAACACCCTCATCGCCTTCAAGCCGCTGCCGTCCGACTGGGACGAGTGGGAGGAGGCGGGCGCCAAGGGCTGGGGCGCGGTGCCGATGGAGGCGTACTACGCCCGGCTGAAGAACAACATCGTCCCGGTCGACGAGAAGGACCGGAACGCCATCGCCCGCGACTTCGTCGACGCGGCCCAGAAGGCCCTTCAGGTCCCCCGCGTCGAGGGCTTCAACAAGAAGCCCTTCGACGACGGCGTCGGCTTCTTCGACCTGGCCTACCACCCGGAGAACAACAAGCGCTCCTCGGCGTCGGTGGCGTATCTGCACCCGGTGATGGACGAACGCCCCAACCTCACGATCCTGCTGGAGACCTGGGCGTACAGGCTGGAGCTGGACGGCACGCGCGCGGAAGGTGTGCACGTGCGGGCCAAGGACGGCCAGGAGACCCTGATCAGGGCCCGCCGTGAAGTGGTCCTGTGCGCGGGCGCCGTCGACTCGCCCCGCCTGCTGCTGCACTCCGGCATCGGCCCCCGTGCCGACCTCGAAGCCCTCGGCATCCCGGTCGTCCACGACCTGCCGGGCGTCGGCGAGAACCTCCTCGACCACCCCGAGTCGGTCATCGTCTGGGAGACCAACGGCCCGATCCCCGAGAACTCCGCGATGGACTCCGACGCGGGCCTGTTCGTGCGCCGCGACCCCGACCACGCGGGCCCCGACCTGATGTTCCACTTCTACCAGGTCCCCTTCACCGACAACCCCGAACGTCTCGGCTACGAACGCCCGGCGTACGGCGTCTCGATGACCCCGAACATCCCCAAGCCGAAGAGCCGCGGCCGCCTGTACCTGACCAGCGCGGACCCGGAGGTCAAGCCCGCCCTCGACTTCCGCTACTTCACCGACGAGGACGACTACGACGGCCGCACCCTCGTCGACGGGATCAGGATCGCCCGCGAGATCGCGCAGACCGAACCCCTCGCCGGCTGGCTGAAGCGGGAGGTGTGCCCCGGCCCCGACATCACCGGTGACGAGGAGCTGAGCGAGTACGCCCGCAAGGTCGCGCACACCGTGTACCACCCGGCGGGCACCTGCCGCATGGGTGCCGCCGACGACGAACTGGCCGTCGTCGACCCCGAGTTGAGGATCCGCGGCCTGGACGGCATCCGTGTCGCCGACGCGTCCGTGTTCCCGACCATGACCGCCGTGAACCCCATGATCGGGGTGCTCATGGTCGGTGAGAAAGCCGTCGACCTGCTGGGAGGTGGTGCGTGATGAGTACGACCGCGACCATGGAGAAGCCCCCGACCACCGACAACCCGGTGTTCTCCGTCGACGGCCTGTGGAAGGTCTTCGGCCCCAAGGCGGAGCGCGTCCCCGAGGACGCCGAACTGGCCGCCCTGGCCCCCGCCGACCTGCGCGCTCGGACCGGCTGCACGGCGGCCGTCCGGGACGTGAGCTTCGACGTCCGCAAGGGCGAGGTCTTCGTCGTCATGGGCCTGTCCGGCTCCGGCAAGTCCACGCTGGTGCGCTGTCTGACCCGGCTCATCGAGCCGACCGCCGGCACGATCTGCATCGACGGCGAGGACGTCCGCGCGATGGACAGGTCCCGGCTGCGTGAACTGCGCCGGCACCGCGCCGCGATGGTCTTCCAGCACTTCGGCCTCCTCCCGCACCGCACGGTCCTCGACAACGTGGCGTACGGCCTGGAGGTCCAGGGCGTCGGCAAGGCCGAGCGCCGGGCACGGGCCGCCGAGGTCGTCGCCAAGGTCGGCCTGGAGGGCATGGAACAGCGCAAGCCGTCCCAGCTGTCCGGCGGCCAGCAGCAGCGCGTCGGCCTCGCCCGGGCGCTCGCGGTGGACCCGCAGGTTCTCCTGTTCGACGAGCCGTTCAGCGCGCTCGACCCGCTGATCCGGCGGGACATGCAGGAGGAGGTCGTGCGCCTGCACCGCGAGGAGGGCCGCACCATGGTCTTCATCACGCACGACCTGAGCGAGGCGCTCAAGCTCGGCGACCGGATCGCCCTGATGCGCGACGGCAAGGTCGTCCAGCTGGGCACCCCCGAGGAGATCGTCGGCTCCCCGGCCGACGGCTATGTCCGCGAGTTCGTCCGGGACGTGCCGCGCGAGCAGGTCATGACGGTCCGCAGGGCCATGCGGCCCGGCGACTGCGCGGGCCCGACCCATCCGGGCGCCCTCGCCCCCGACGCCGTGGTCGCCGACGCCATCAAGGTGGTCGCCGAGCGCGGCGGCCCGGCGTGCGTCGTGGAGCGGGGCCGCTGCCTGGGCGTCGTCGACCACGAGCGCCTGCTCGGTGTGGTCGCCGGCACGGAACTCCGTGACGGATCCTCGGCGCCGCGGACTTCCGAGGGAGGCTCCGGAACCTCCGGAACGGAGCTTCGCAAGGAGGCCGTCTGATGGCTACCGTCACCGCGTCCACGCCCCGCTCCCTGCCCACCCATCTGCTCAGGCACCGTGCGGTCCACAAGATCCTGCTCATCGCCCTGGCCGCCGCTGTCCTCGTCCCGCTCGCCAACGCCCAGTGGGCCAGCGGCAGTTGGCCGGCCGCACTCACCGTCGACCTCACCAAGCCGCTCGGCAGCGCCAGCGACTGGATCATCGACAACCGTGACAGCCACCCGCTGTTCCTCTACTTCTTCGGCTACCTCAGCAACGCCGTCGTGATCTCCGTGCACGCCGTGTACGTCGTCCTGCTCGAAGCGGGCTGGGCCGGCGTCACCGCGCTCGGCGCCCTGGTGGCCTGGCGGGTCGCCGGTGTCCGGCTCGCCCTGGGCACCGCGGCCGCGTTCCTCGCCTGCGGGCTGCTCGGCATGTGGGTCCCCACCATGCAGACCCTCGCCCTGATGGTCGTCGCCGTACTCGCCTCGGTCGTGGTCGGCGCCCTGCTGGGGCTCGCCGCCGGACTGTCCCGCCGTATGGACAAGGTCCTGCGCCCGGTCCTGGACACCATGCAGGTCATGCCCGCCTACGCCTACCTCCTCCCGGTGGTCCTGATCTTCGGCATGGGCGTGCCCGCCGCGGTCCTCGCCACCGTCGTCTACGCCGCCCCGCCCATGGCCCGCCTCACCGCGCTCGGCCTCCAGGGCGCGGACAAGGGGGTCCTGGAAGCGGTCGAGTCGCTCGGCACCACCGCCCGCCAGCGGCTGCTGACCGCCCGCATCCCGCTGGCCCGCAAGGAGCTCATGCTCGGCCTCAACCAGACGATCATGATGGCTCTCTCGATGGCCGTCATCGCGTCCGTGATCGGTGCCGGCGGTCTCGGAGACCGCGTCTACCAGGCGCTGGCCTCCGTCGACGTGGGCGCCGCCCTCGCGGCCGGCATCCCGATCGTGCTGCTGGCCGTCGTCCTCGACCGGGTCACCGGCGCGGCCGGCGCGGCGGACGGCAGCACCGGGGGACCGGGGCGCGCCGGATGGGCGTACGCCCTCGCCGGGACCGTCGTCGTGGCGGTCGCCGGACGTCTGCTGGGCCGGCTCGACTGGCCCGACGCCTGGACGCTGAACATCGCCGAGCCCGTCAACCGGGCCGTCGACTGGATGACCGCCCACCTCTACTCCGGGGTCCCCGTCATCGGCGGCACCGCCGACTGGGCGGCCCACTTCACCACCTGGATCCTCGACCCGGTCCGCGACGGACTCCAGGGGCTGCCCTGGTGGTCCGTGCTGCTCGTCGTCGCCACCCTGGCCTGGCTGATCGGCACCTGGCGCACCGCGCTCACCGCCGTCCTCGCCATGGCCGCGATCGGTGTCCTCGGCGTGTGGACCCCCGCGCTGGACACGCTGTCGCAGGTCCTCGCGGCCGTCGCCGTCACGCTCGTCCTCGGCTTCGCGACCGCCGTCGCGGCGGCCCGCAGCGACCGCTTCGAGCGGATGCTGCGGCCGGTCCTGGACGTCTTCCAGACGATGCCGCAGTTCGTCTACCTGATCCCGGTCGTCGCCCTGTTCGGCGTCGGCCGCGCGCCCGCGGCCGCGGCGGCCGTCGTCTACGCGCTGCCCGCCGTCGTCCGCATCACCACCCAGGGCCTTCGCCAGGTCGACCCGGCCGCGATGGAGTCCTCCCGGTCCCTCGGCGCGACCAGCTGGCAGCAGCTGCGCCAGGTCCAACTCCCGCTCGCCCGGCCCGCGTTGCTGCTCGCCGTCAACCAGGGCGTGGTCCTCGTCCTCGCCGTCGTCGTCATCGGCGGCCTGGTCGGCGGAGGCGCGCTCGGCTACGACACCGTCTTCGGCCTGGCCCAGGGCGACCTGGCCACCGGTCTGGTCGCCGGTGCCGCCATCGTCTGCCTCGGCCTGATGCTCGACCGGGTGACGCAACCGACGGAACGCAGCAAGAGGAAGGGAGCCTGACATGCGCGTACGGACGCTCGCCGTCGCCGGATCCCTGCTGCTGCTCACCGGCTGCGGCGCCGCCGACATGACCAAGCAGGCCTCGCCCTTCGCCAACGCCCAGGGCGCCAAGAGCGTGACCCTGTCCGTGCAGTCCTGGGTCGGCGCGCAGGCCAACGTGGCCGTCGCGCAGTACCTGTTGGAGCACGAGCTCGGCTACCGCGTCGACACCGTCCAGGTCGACGAGGTCCCCGCGTGGGACGCGCTCAGCCAGGGCCGGGTCGACGCCATCCTGGAGGACTGGGGCCACCCGGAGCAGGAACAGCGGTACGTCAAGGACAAGAAGACCATCTCGCCGGGCGGCGGACTCGGGGTGACCGGGCACATCGGCTGGTTCGTGCCGACGTACTTCGCCAAGCAGCACCCGGACGTCACCAACTGGAAGAACCTCAACAAGTACGCCTCCCAGCTGCGCACCGCGGAAAGCGGCGGCAAGGGCCAGCTCATGGACGGCTCCCCGTCCTACGTCACCAACGACAAGGCGCTGGTGAAGAACCTGGGCCTGGACTACCAGGTGGTGTTCGCCGGTTCGGAGGCCGCGCAGATCACCCAGATCCGGCAGTTCGCGAAGGAGAAGAAGCCCTTCCTGACCTACTGGTACGCCCCCCAGTGGCTGTTCAAGAAGGTCCCCATGACCGAGGTGAAGCTGCCCGCCTACAAGGAGGGCTGCGACGCCGACCCGGCGAAGGTCGCCTGCGCCTATCCGCACACCCCGCTCCAGAAGTACCTCAACACGGACTTCGCCAAGTCCGGCGGCAAGGCGGCGGCCTTCCTGAAGAAGTTCAAGTGGACGACCGAGGATCAGAACGAGGTCTCCCTGATGATCGCCGACCAGAAGATGACACCGGAGGACGCGGCGAAGAAGTGGGTGGACAGCCACGAGTCCACGTGGAAGGCGTGGCTGTCCTGATCCCTGTCAGCGCTTGAGCTCGCCGGCCATGCCCTGCAGGGCCAGCGCCGCCCAGCGCTGGAGCCCCGGCCCGAACGTGACGCGAGTGGCCCCGAGTTCACCGAGTTCGGTGGGTGAGGGGCCCTCGCCGTCCAGCCGGCCGAACATGTTGAGCGGCCCCTGGATCCCGGACCGCAGCAGGGGCAGTACGTCCGCCGGGGCGCCGATCGGGTACACGCAGTCGGCACCCGCGGCGACGTACGACGCGGCCCGCTCGATGGCCCGTTCGGCGGCCCGCTGGGGGTCGCCGTCGCCGTAGGAGAACGTGTCCACGCGGGCGTTGACGAACAGCCGGTCCCCGGCCGCGTACCGCACCTCGGCGAGCCACTCGGCGTGCTCATGGGGGTCCTTGAGCACTCCCTGGTGGGAGTCCTCCAGATTGCAGCCCACGGCCCCCGCCTCCAGCAGCCGCTCCACCAGCTCCTTCGGCGCCAGCCCGTACCCGCCCTCCACGTCCGCCGACACGGGGATGTCCACGGCCCCGCAGATGCGCGCCACCGCGGCGAACATCTCGTCGGCCGGCACGGAACCGTCCCGGTGGCCCAGCGCGGCGGCGATCCCCGCGCTGGGCGTGGCGAGCGCCGGGAACCCGGCCTCCGCCAGCACCCGCGCGCTGATCGCGTCCCAGGGGCCGGGCAGCACGAGGGGGTCGCCGGGGAGTCGGTTCCGGTGCAGGGCGCGGAAGGTGTTGACCTTCCTCACGGCGTGTACCCCCCTGGCGCGACACGACGGCTGACCATCACCCGGTTCCAGTTGTTGATGGCGACGGCCAGGCCGATGAGGTGGGCCAGTTGCCGGTCGGCGAAGTGCTTCGCGGCTCTCCGGTACACCTCGTCCGGCACGAAGCCGTCCGTCAGCACGGTCACCGCCTCCGTCAGCGCGAGCGCGGCCCGCTCCCGCTCGTCGAAGACGCCCTCCGCCTCCTCCCACGCGGCGAGCAGCTCCAACTGCTTTTCCGGCACCCCGTGTTCGCGGGCGATCGCGAGATGCATGTCCAGGCAGAACGCGCAGTGGTTGAGCTGCGAGGCCCGGATGACGACGAGCTCGGCGAGGGCGGGATCGCCGAGTCCCTTCTTCGCGGCCGCGCTCAGTGCGGACAGCGCGCGGGCGACGCCGGGGTCCAGGACGTCCGTACGACTCACTGGTGCTTGCCCGCCTCGTAGTGGCCCGGGACCATCCGGCAGGTCACGCCGAACCGGTTCCACGCGTTGATCACCGTGATCGCGGCGATCAGCTGGGCCAGCCCGGCCTCCTCGAAGTGCTTGGCCGCGTGCTCGTACACCTCGTCCGGCACGAAGCCGTCGGTGAGGACGGTGACCGCGTCGGTCAGGGCGAGGGCCGCGACCTCCTGCTCCGTGTAGAAGTGCTTCGACTCCTCCCACGCGCCGAGCTGGATGATCCGCTCGACGCTCTCACCGGCCGCGAGGGCGTCCTTGGAGTGCATGTCGAGGCAGAACGCGCAGTGGTTGAGCTGCGAGGCCCGGATTTTCACCAGCTCCAGGAGCCGGGGGTCCAGGCCCTTCCGGGCGGCCGTGTCGAGGCGGAGCATCGCCTTGTAGACCTCGGGGGCGTGCTGGGCCCAGGCGAGGCGGGGGGTGTGTTCGGGGGCGGTGGCGGGGCGGGCGCTGGCGGAGTCGGCGGTGGTGGGGCGGGCGGTTTCCTCTGTGGTCATGCCTCGACCCTAGGAGCCAGGCAGCCCAAGGGTATGGTCCACTTCCATGGCGAAACCCTGGGCCACTTTCGGCGTCGACCTCCACCTGGAGCCCACCGGTGGCGGCATCCGGCGCGGTCTCACCGACGCCCTGCGCGAGGCCGTCCGCACCGGCCGCCTCGCGCCCGGCACCCGGCTGCCCTCCTCCCGCTCGCTCGCCGCCGACCTCGGCATCGCCCGCAACACGGTCGCCGACGCCTACGCCGACCTGGTCGCCGAGGGCTGGCTGACCGCCCGCCAGGGGTCGGGCACGAGGGTGGCAGAGCGGGTGGTGGGGCCTGCGGTGGGTGGCGGTGGGGTCGGTGCGGGGGCCGGTGGGGGTGCGGGTGCGGGTGCCGGTGTCTCTGGGGTTGCCGGTGCCGGTGCCGGTGCCGCTGCCGCTGCCGGTGCATCGCGTCCCCGCGGTGCCGTCGATCCGTCGCCCGGGGCTGTCTCCCGGCCCGGTGTCTCCGGGGCACCCCCGGCTTCCGACCCCGCCCGTCCCCGCACCCCCGGGCTCCCGCCCCCACCCGCACCCCGGCCCGCCTACAACCTGATCCCCGGCACCCCCGACCTCGCCTCCTTCCCGCGCACCGCCTGGCTCAAGGCCGCCCGACGCGCCCTCGCCGACGCCCCCTACCAGGCCTTCGACTACGGAGACCCGCGCGGCCGCATCGAACTGCGCACCGCCCTCGCCGGCTACCTCGCCCGCGCCCGCGGCGTACGCGCCGACCCCGACCGCATCCTGGTCTGCGCCGGGTTCTCGCACGGCCTGCGCCTCCTGGGCGCGCTGCTGCGGGCACGCGGAGCGGACACGGTCGCCGTGGAGTCGTACGGCCTCGACGTGCACTGGAACCTGCTCGCGGCCGCCGGTCTGCGCACCACCCCGCTGCCGTTCGACGAACGCGGCACCGACCCGGGGCGGTTGACCGACCAGGGCGCGGTGCTGCTCACGCCCGCCCACCAGTTCCCGATGGGCGGCACCCTGCACCGCGACCGGCGGGCGGCCGTCGTCGACTGGGCCCGACGCACCGGGGGGCTGGTCGTCGAGGACGACTACGACGGCGAGTTCCGCTACGACCGCCAGCCCGTGGGCGCCCTCCAGGGACTCGACCCGGACCACGTCGTCTACGCGGGAACCGCCAGCAAGGCCCTCGCCCCCGGCCTCCGGCTGGGCTGGCTGGTGCTGCCGCCCGACCTCATGGCCCAGGTGCTGAAGGCCAAGGGCGGCATCGACGCGTGCGGCTCCCTCGACCAGCTGACCCTCGCCGAGTTCCTGAACTCCGGCGCCTACGACCGTCATGTGCGCGCCGCCCGGCTGCGGTACCGGCGCCGTCGTGACGCCCTGGTCGCCGAGCTCGCCCGCCGGGCCCCGAAGGTCCACGCCACCGGGATCGCGGCCGGTCTGCACGTGGTGCTCCGGCTGCCCCCGGGCACCGAGCAGCAGGCGCTGCGGGCGGCAGCCTGGCACGGCCTCGCCGTCCACGGGCTGCACCGCTACCGGCACCCCGAGGCCGCCGTCGAGCGCGGCGACGCACTCGTCGTGGGCTACGGGACCCCGCCGGACCACGCCTGGTCGGGAGCGCTGGAAGCGCTGTGCGCGGTGTTGCCCGAATAACACGGACCGATCAAGGGATTCCCCATTCCCGAATGCGGTCGCGCGGATAGGGTCGCCGTATGAGCGAGAATATTTCCCTGTCCCGTGTTGCCCTGAAGAAAATCACCCCCGACGTCTCCTCGGCGATGGGCTCCCTGCACGCCGCCGCCGTTTCCGCGGCCCATGACGCCAAGGTGGAACCGGAACTCCTGGAACTGATCCGGATCCGGGCCTCGCAGATCAACGGCTGCGCCTTCTGCATCGACATGCACACCAAGGACGCCCGCGCGGCCGGGGAGACCGAGCAGCGCGTCTACGCCCTGAACGCCTGGCGGGAGACCCCCTTCTTCACCGAACGCGAGCGCGCCGCCCTGGCGTTGACCGAGGCGGTGACCCTGGTGCACGACGGCCGGGTACCCGACGCGGTGTACGCCGAGGCGGCGGAGGTCTTCGACGAGACGCAGATCGCGGCGCTGATCTGGGCGGCGACCGTCATCAACGCGTACAACCGGATCGCCATCGCGACGCGCATGGTTCCCGGGAATTACCAGCCCGCCAAGAAATGACGTCGAAATAACGTCGAATACGGGCATCGGCGTGAATTGCCGGTGCCCTTCCTTTTCCTGGTCGCTATTTCTCCGGCAGCGGCTCCCTGAGGCCGTCCAGCCAGGCCCGCCATTCCGGGGCGCGGCGGGCCGGTGCGGCTTCGAGCGGCCCGCCGATCCAGTTCACCACCGGCCGGATCCCGTGCAGGGCGTTCACCAGCCAGACTTCACGGCCGCTCAGCTCGGGGAGGGTGCGTTCGCGGTGGGCGACTCGCACGCCCTCGCGCCGGGCGCGTTCCCGGACGAGGGCGACGGTCACTCCGGGCAGGACCGGCAGCCGGGGCGGGGGCAGGCACAGGGTGTCGTCCTCCCACCAGAGCACGCTGGCGGTGGCCGCCTCCAGGACGACTCCCGTCGGCCCGACGAGCACCGCCTCGTCCGCGCCCGCGCCGGTCGCCCGGCTTCGGACGGCGGCCAGGGCGTCGAGGTCCGGGCCCTTGCGGCGGGGCACGGTCCGCGGATCGGACTGGCCCGCGGCCCAGACCCGGATCTCGGTCCCGAGCGGGGGTGCGGGCCGCAGCCGCAGCCGCACCTGGCGGGGCGTGAGCTCGACCCGCGGGAACCACGCACCCGAGCGCGGCAGCGCGTCCGCCATGGCCGCCCAGAACTCCAGCAGCCGGTACGACGGCGGCCCCGCGCTCTCGCCGCAGGACCGCACGAAGCGCTCCCGGTGCCGGTCCAGACCCCGCACCCGGCCCTCGCGCACCAGCCAGGAGTCCGCGACGAGCAACGGCCCCTCGGCCTCCGTCTCCTGCACGGGCCGCAGTCCGGCGGCCGGCGACCACGCCCACAGCCTCTCCGCCACCCCCGGTCGCGTCATGGCCGTACCTCTCCCGCCGCCAGGCTCCGTCACGGCCGCTCCGTCCCTCGTGCTCAGTACTTCCGGCCCGCCACCGCCGGTGCCCCGCCCCGGGGCCCGTACGGCGCGTGCTCCAGCCACGATCCACAGGACGGCACGACCGGCGCAAGCGCCGCCGCCACCCGCTGCCGCAGCCGTACCGTCCGGCGCCGCGGCCGCAACTGGTCCAGCGCGGCACCGGCGGCGGCACTGTTGAACAGCGCCGCGGACCGCCGTACGTCGGCGAAGACCTCGACCGTCCCGTGGGTGATCGCCTCCGCCGCGGCCGCCGCGTCCGCGATGCCGCTGTTCATGCCCCGCGCCCCGAACGGCGGGAAGAGATGCGCCGCCTCCCCGACGAGCAGCACCCGCCCGTGCGGATCGGTGAACGAGGCGGCCACCTTGCGCAGGAAGCGGTACGTCGACACCCACAGCACCCGCTCCCCGTACCCCTCGCCCACGACGCCCGGCAACCATCGCCGTACGGCCTCCTCGGTCCCGAACTCCTCCTCCACGTCGTCGTCCCGGCACTGGAGATCGACCTGGAAGCCCCCGGTGAACGGCACCCGCATCACACTGCGCCCGCCGACGCCCGGATGCTCGTAGTGGAAGACCCGCTCGAGCGGCGGCTCGGCGCCCGGCCTGTGGGCCACGTCGACGACCACGTGGAAGCCCTCGCCCCGCTCGCCCTCCATGGCGATGCCCAGCGCCTCCCGCACGGCGGACCGGGCCCCGTCGGCGGCGATCGCGTACCCGCACTCCCACTCCCGGCCGTCCGTGCAGCTCAGCCGGACCCCGCTCGCCGTCGTCCGGACGTCCAGCACGCGCGCGTCCCACACGAACCCGACGCCCGCCCGCTCGCACGCGGCCCGCAGAAAGCGTTCGGTGTCGACCTGGCGCAGGCTGGTGAAGGGCGGTGGGCCCGGTCTCGGCGGATAGGTGCGGGAGTACACCTCGCGGCCCCGGTACAGGGTCCGGCGGGTCCGCCAGGTCTGCCCGTACCCGGTGATCTCGTCGGCCAGCCCCGGCAGCATCCCGTCGAGCAGCGCGAGGGTCTCGCGGTGCACGAACAGGGCGCGGCTGCCCGGCCGTTCACGGTCCTCCGGATCCGCCTCGAGGAGCACCACCTCCTGTCCGCGCGCCCGCAGCGCGAGCGCCGCGGACAGACCCACCGGGCCGGCGCCGACCACCACGACCGGTGTCACGCGCGCGCACCCTCCGCCAGCATCCGGGTGATCTCGACCCGCTTCACCTTCCAGGTCGCGGTCATCGGCAGCTCCTCGAACCGCCACTGCCGGGGCTCGGCCATCGCCGGCAGATCGGCGGTCGCCTCCCGCCAGCGCTCCGGGTCCAGTGGCTGCTCCCCGCGCACGCACACCACCGGCACCGGCTCCCGGTCCGCCCCCGGCACGATGACGACCTCACGCAGCTCCTCCAGACGCTCCATCAGGGCGTCCTCGATCTCCAGATTGCTGTGCACGGAGTCGATCCGGTCGATCTCCCGGTCGATCAGATGCAGTCCGCCGAGCCGGCCCCGGTAGCCCATGTCACCCATCTCCCACCAGCCGTCGTTGAGCTGACGGTCGTAGCGGTCCTGCATGCCGAGGTAGGTGAGGATGCGGCCCCGGGTACGCGCCTCGATCCGCCCGGTGTGCCCCGGCGCGACCGGCCGGCCGTCGGGTCCGGTGACCCGCACGCGCGTGAAGCCCGGTATCCCGAACCCGACCCGCCGCCCGTCCGCCCGCGCGGCGCTGCGCCGGGTGAACCACTGGAAGGCCACCGGTCCGGTCTCGCTCTGCCCGTAGAGCTGGATCAGCCAGGGCGTACGGCGTTTCGAGGCCTCCAGCAGCCGCCGTACCGTGCGCGGATGGATCGCGTCGAACGTCGACCCGTACGACCGCACCCGCGACAGCGGGGCACCGGGCGCGTCGGCCAACTCCTCCCACAGCACGAAGGTGTTGGGATGCGTCTCCACGATCCCGGGCCGGTGCCTGGTGAGCAGCGGTCCCACGGCGGCCGGTTCCGGGTCGGTGATCAGCACCAGCGGGCTGCCGAAGTGCAGCAGGACGCCGAGCAGATGGTAGAAGCGCGAGTGCACGAACGACATGTGCAGCGCCGCGGTCTCCCCGCGGGTGGGCCAGCCCATCGCCTTCTGCGGAACGAGCCGGTTCCACATGGTGTTCGCGCAGTGCACGGCGAGCTTGGGAAGGCCGGTGGTGCCCGAACTGTGGGTGATCAGCGCCGGTTCGCTGGGGTGGAGCCGGACAGCAGGCGGAGGCTCGGAACCGGCGTACCGCTCCAGGGGCTCGGCGCCCGGCGCCCGGTCCACGGACAGCACCTGCCGCACCCGGAGACCGACCCCCTTGAGCGGCCCCTCCAGCTTGGCCCGGTCGGTCACCAGCCACGGCTGCCTGAGCCGCTCGATCAACTCCCCGACCACCTCACCCGCCAGACCGGGGGAGAGCAGCACGGGCACCGCGCCGATCCGGGAGACCGCGCAGGTCAGCAGCACGAAGTCGACGTTGTCCGTCTTGTGCACGACCACCTGCTCGGACGGTCGCACCCCCGCCTCCCACAACCGCCCGGACAGCTCCTCGACGACGTCTGCCAGGACCTCGTACGTCAGGTCGACACCAAGGGCGGGGTGGGTGTCCAGCGGCCGGTCCAGGGTGACGAAGACGGCGCCGTGCCGGTCGGCCGCCCGGCGGAACACCGGGCCCAGGTAGAACCCCCGGTCGGCGAAGGGGGGTTGCTGCTCTCGCATGGGGCCGGTCCTTTCTGCGGTGCGGTGCGGTGTGCGGTGCTGCTCTGAGGCTGTGGTGCTCTGAGGCGGTGATGCGGTGTGTGGTTGGTGCGTTCGTGCGTTCGTGTGTTCGTGCGTGCGGGGGCGACGGGGTGGCTGACGGGTCACCAGGCGCCCTGGCGGACCAGGTGGCGGCGGAGCTTGCCCGTGGGGGTGCGGGGGAGCGACGGGACGAGGCTCACGCTTCTGGGCACCTTGAAGGCGGCCAGGCGCTCGCGGGCGAGCCGCAGGAGGTCCTCCTGGAGGGTCTGGAGGTCCGTCCGGCCTCGGAGACCTCCGCGGCCGGGGTCGCCGCGGCCGGGGGCGTCGGGGTCGTCGGGGTCGTCGGGGGTGACGGGGGTGACAGGTACGACGAACGCCCGCAGCCGGCTCACCCCTGTTCCGTCGGTGACGGCCACCACCGCGACCTCCTTCACCGCCGGGTGGACCCGCAGGACGGCCTCCACCTCCAGCGGGGAGACGGTGATACCGCCGACCATCTCCAGGTCGTCGGCCCGGCCCAGGTGCCGGTAGGTGCCGTCGGGTTCGCGTACGGCCCGGTCGTGCGTGGCCAGCCAGCCGTAGACCAGTGTGCGTTCGGTCTCCTCGGGCCGGTTCAGATAGCCGGGGGTCACCGTCGGACCGCGCACCCACAGTTCGCCCGCCGTGCCGTCGGGGACGGGGGCGCCCGCGCGGTCGCGCAGCTCCACCTCGAAGCCGGGCACGGGCCGGCCCACGGTGCCCGGGTGGTTGTGGTCGAAGCCGTTGGCGCAGAAGGCGTGCCCCGCCTCGGTGGATCCGATCTGCTCCAGCACCGGCGCGCCGAGCAGCTCCGTGACCCGCCGCCCCAGCTCCTCGGGCATCCCCTCACCGGCCGTCACCGCGGCCCGCACCGAGGCGAAGCAGGTCTCGTGCCCACTGCCCCGGTCGGCCACCAGAGCGGCGTACGCCGACGGCACCGAGTACAGCAGGGTCACCCGGTGCCGGGCCACCAGCTCGTCCACGGCCGCCGGCGTCGGGCGCCGGTCCACCAGCACGGCGGAGGAACCGGAGAACAGCGGGAAGACGAACGCGTTCCCGAAGCCGTAGGCGAAGTACAGCTTGGACACCGACAGGGTGACGTCGTCCCCGGTCACCCGCAGCAGCCGCCGCCCGATCAGGTCGTGGTACGCCTTCGGATCGCCGTGCGTGTGCACGACCCCCTTGGGACGCCCCGTCGTGCCGGACGTGTACTGCACATAGAGCGGGCTGTGCGCGTCCACCGGATGCGCGGGGGCCGGCGCGGCGGACGCGGTGAGCGCGAGCAACTGGTCGGCACCGAGCCGGGCCCGGTCGGCGAACCGGTCCTCCAGCCCCGGCCCGGTCACACACAGCACAGCCGAGGTGTCCGTGGCCATGAACGCGTGGTCCCCCGCCGGGAGTTCGGGGTTGACCAGCACGGCGACCGCTCCGAGCCGCGCGGCGGCGAGGAAGGCCGTCACCCACGCGATCCCGTCCGGCAGCGCCAGCACCACCCGGTCACCCGCCCGCACCCCGTGCCCGGCGAGCACCGTGGCCGCACGGGCCGCCAGCGCGTGCACCTCACCGTGGGTCCAGGCCCGGTGGCCCTGGTGAAAGGCGGGCCGCTCGCTCCAGCCACGCCGCTCGGCGAGATCGGCCAACTGGGCGGCGAGGTTGCCGGGGGCGTCGGGGGCCGCCGGGGTCATCACGGTCTGCGGGGTCGTCATCGCACCGGCTCCTCGCTGGCGGTACGTCCGCCACGGACCGCCGCCTGCTCCCGCTGCTCCGCCGTCCGCTCCGAGGTGTGCAGGTGCAGGGCCCGCATCTGGGCCGCCGTCTTCAGCAGCATCTCCTCGTACTCGGCGACCGGGTCGGAGTCGAGGACGATCGCGCCACCGGCGCCCAGGTGCATCAGCCCGTCCGCGAACACCGCCGTCCGGATCACGATGTTGAGATCCGCGCCGCCGCCGCACCCCAGGTAGCCGAGAGCACCGGAGTACACCCCGCGGGCCTCGGTCTCCAGGGAGTCGATGATCTCCATCGTGCGCAGCTTCGGCGCCCCGGTCATCGAACCGCCGGGGAAGCAGGCCCGTACGCAGTCCACCGCGTCGACACCGTCCCGCAGCCGCCCCTCGACGGTGGAGACGAGCTGGTGCACGGTCGCGTAGGTCTCCGTGGCCATCAGCCGGGTCACCCGCACCGATCCGGTCCGGCTGACCCGGCCCAGGTCGTTGCGGAGCAGGTCCACGATCATCAGGTTCTCGGCGCGCGTCTTGGCGTCCGCCGCGAGCGCGTCCCGCAGCCGGGTGTCCTCTGCGGGATCGGCCCCGCGCGGTGCGGTGCCCTTGATGGGCCGGGCCTCGGCGACCCCGTCCCGGCTGATCCGCAGGAACCGCTCGGGCGAGGACCCCGCCACGTCCACGTCCCCGAACCTCAGGAACGCCGCGTAGGGCGCCGGATTGACCCGGCGCAGCACCCGGTAGAACGCGTACGGGTCCGGCGGGGCGGGTAACCGCGCCGCGTTCGTCAGACAGATCTCGTAGCTGGTGCCCGAGCGCAGTTCCTGCTGACACATCTCGATGTCGGCGAGATAGGCCGCCCGGTCCCGCACCAGCCAGGGCTCGGCGGCGGCGAGGTCGGGGGAGGGGACGGAGGAGGGGGCGAGGGCGCGATCCGTGGGCGCCGTGGGCTCCGTCGCCTCCCCGGGTTCCGTAGGCTCCGTGGCGATGAACGTCAGCTGGGCCAGCGCGCTCTCCAGCCAGTCCTCGGCCTCTCGGGCGGCCTGCGGGGTGTCCTCGGCGAGGCAGACCGCGTAGGTGAACCTCCTCAGATGGTCCACGGCGATCAGCCGGTCCGCGAACAGCCAGCAGGCGTCCGGGACTTCGGAGGAGTGCCGGTTCGGCGAACCGCAGTCGCCCTTCATCTCGTAGCCGAAGTAGCCGACATAACCGCCGGTGAAGTCGAAGGGCAGCCCGGACCCGTCCACCCGGCGGCTCGTCAACTGCCGCCCCAGATAGTCGAAGACACTCGCCGCGACCTTCCGCGTGGGCCGCCCGGCCCGCTCGATCTCGCACCGCCCGCTGTCGACGTCGTACCGGACGAACTCCGCGAGCGGCCCACTGTCGTCACCGAAGAACGAGAACCGCGCCCGCCCCTCCTCGACCAGCGCGCTGTCCAGCCAGAACGCCCGCGGCGAGCCCGCGTACATCCGGGTGAAGGCGGCCTCGGTGTCGACCGCGCCGGCGATGCGCCGACTGTGCAGCCGGTAGGCGGGAGCGGTCCGCCGCGGCCGGGGGATGATCGAAGCGGACCGGGGGAGCACCGCGTCCGGCGCGGGCACGGCGGTGTTCTTCGCGCGCGGCTTGCGGGCCCGTTCCGCCGTGAGATTGCGGAAGTTGACGAGCATGCGGTGGCCGTAGTCGGTGAGCACGGACTCCGGGTGGAACTGCACACCCCACAGCGGCCGGCTGCGGTGTCTGAGCCCCATGAGCACCCCGTCCTCGGACCAGGCGGTCGCCTCCAGCGTCTCGGGGAGCGGCTCGGAGACGGCCAGCGAGTGGTAGCGGACCGCGGTGAAGCCCTGGGGCAGACCCCGGAACAGGTCCCGTCCGTCGTGCCGGACCGCGGACAGATGTCCGTGCCGCGGCTCCGGAGCGGGCCCCACCAGGCCACCCTCCCCGAGCGCGATGCCCTGATGCCCCAGACAGACGCCCAGTACGGGGATCGGCGACTCGGCGATCACGGCGGTGCTCAGACCGAAGTCACGCGGCTGGGCCGGATGGCCCGGGCCGGGTGACACGACGACGTTGTCGAACTCCGCCAGGTATTCCCCGAGGTGGGGAATCGTGTCGACCGCGTCATTGAGGACCACGACCGGTTCCTCGCCGTTGACCTCGGCGATCAGCTGGAACAGGTTGTACGTGTACGAGTCGTAATTGTCGATGAGCAGGGTCTTCACCCGCCCACCTCCCTCGGTTCGTTCCGGACCTATGCGGTCCGTCTTTTGTGCCGTCCGCGGAGGGCCTGGAGCGGCGGATACAGCCATTTCTTGAAGAAACGCTGAAGCCGGGGCATGAGAATCCAGGTGACGAGAGCCGTCACACACAGGCACAACAGCAGCGTGCGGACGAGCGGATTGAGTCCGCCGAGATAAGGAAGAACGATCAGATTGAACAGGAGCACCGGTGGGAAAACCGCGCTCATGTTCACGAACCACAGTTTCCATTTCGCCGGCGGTGCGGGCGCCTTCGGTGTCGTGGTCTGGGAGTCGAACCACACCTTGGAGCCCCGCACGCTCCTGCGCTCCGTCTGCCGGGCGAAGTCCACGACCCTGACGTCCCACTGCGTCCGGGCCCCCGAATCCTCCCAGGCCCGGGCCGTCCCCTCGCTGGCGAAGCGATAGACCACATGCCACTCCGCCTCTCGGTCGACAAGGACGCCACCCCCCAGGAAACCCGGCTGCTGTGAACTCGCGGCCAGCATGGCCCAACCCCAGGAGTGGAAGTCGGCCTCACGGCCCGGCACCACGTGATAGGCCACGGTGACGGTGACGGGATTGCTGCTCACGCCTCCCAGTACGCAATGCCTTCACATCACGTTCAAATATCAACGACGTTTTTTCGAGTGTCCGGATCGTGACTTTTTATCGGACTTTCGGGCGGCATGGAGCATTCTGTCGAGCTGTACCCGGAGTAACTTTCCGAGAATTCACGAAAGCTGTTTCCGGTCGGCATTCACCGGTGCCTCCCCGAACCTGGCCAGCGCCAACGCCCCCGCGACGGCCACCGTGAACCCCAGCACCGCCACCCACGCCATCCCCTCCCGCGTACGGTCCCCGAGCCACACCACCCCCACCAGCGCCGGCCAGACCGTCTCCCCGATCACCATCCCGGCGGTCGCCGTGGTCACCGAACCCCGTTGCAGCGCCGACGTCAGCGACAGGAAGGCCGCACCCCCGCCCACAAGGAGCGCGTAGACCGCCGGGTCGGCCACCAGATCCGACGGTGCCAACGAGTCGATGAGCCGGACCGACACCTCGACGACCCCGAACCCGAACCCCGCCCCCAGTCCGAGCACCAACGCCCGCCCCCGCTCCGGCAACCGCCCGCCCAGCAGCGCCGCCCCCAGCACCGCCAGCGCCGTCCCGAGCATCGCGTACCCCAGCCACGCCGGCCCGCCACGGTCCCCCTCCGTCCCCGACGCGACCCCCAGCAGCGCCATCCCCGCGCACACCACCCCGACCGCACCCCACTCGGCCCCGCTCAGCCGGACCCTCAGCAGCCGCGCCGAGACCACCGCGGTCACCGCGAGACTCGACGCCAACGCCGCGCCCACCGCGTAGATCGGGACCGACCGCAACGCGGCGATCTGCAACAGGAATCCCAGCCCGTCCAACGCCAGCCCCGCCAGATACCGCCACTGGCGCACCGCCCGCAGGAACAGCGTCACCGCGAACGCCGACCCCTCGCCGTCACCGCCGCCCGTATCCGCCGTCCGCGTCGCCATCGCCTGCAACACGGTGGCCGTGCCGAAGCAGACCGAGGCCCCGAGGGCGCACACCATTCCAAAGAGCACAAAGTGACCTTAGGGGAGGCGGTGAAGGGTGGGTTGAATTCGGACGGGCTCTTACTCATCTCTAAGCTGTCCGCCGGACACGCACACCAGGCCCACGGCCTGACCAAGGGGGAGACACCAACATGGCGGACGCACGCCGACAACTCCGCTCGGGCACCATCGCACTCGGCAGTGTGGGACTGCTCGCCGCGGCCCTCACCGCCTGCTCCTCCGACCCCGACAAGCGCTGCGTCGACCGGGACAGCTACACCCTCGGCAAGGGCTACCAGGTCGTCGCCGACAAGAACTGCAAGTCCACCACCTCCGTCAACGGCTCCTACTACTACGGCGGCAAGAAGAAGGGCAGCTGGGTCTCGGGCGGCTCCTTCACCAAGAAGTCCGGCAAGAGCTCCGGCGGTTCGTCGAGCAGCGGCGGCAGCGGAGTCGACCGCGGCGGCTTCGGCAGCGGAGGCGACGGCGACGGTGGCGGCAAGGGCAGCTCCGGCGGCTGACGGACCGATCACGATGCGCCGACACACCATCACCCCGCGCCCGGGCTGGCAGCAGACCGTCGAATCCCAGGGCCTGATCTACCCCCTCACCCGCCACCCCGACGACTCCCTGCGCCCCTACTGGGACGAGAGCGCCTACTACTCCTTCACGCTCCCCGAGGTGGAGGCCCTGGAGGAGGTCGTCGAGGACCTCCACCGCATGTGCCTCGCGGCCGCCGACCACATCGTCACCGCGAACGGATTCGCCGACCTCGGCATCACCGACCCGCGCGTGGCCGAGGCGGTCGCCGAGGCCTGGCACCGGCGCGCCGAACTCCCCTCCGTCTACGGCCGCTTCGACCTCCGCCATGACGGCGACGGCCCGGCGAAACTCCTGGAGTACAACGCCGACACCCCCACGTCCCTCGTCGAGGCCGCCTCACCCCAGTGGTTCTGGATGGAGGAACGCTTCCCGGGCGCCGACCAGTGGAACTCCCTCCACGAGCGTCTCGTCGCCGCCTGGAAGCACCAGGCCGCCCTCCTCCCGCCCGGCAGCCCCCTGCACTTCGCGCACTCCTCCGCCGACGAACTCGGCGAGGACCTCATGACGGTCGCCTACCTCAAGGAGACCGCCGATCAGGCCGGCCTGAGCACCGCCTGGATCTCCATGGAGGAGATCGGCTGGGACCCGCTCTCCGGCCGCTTCGTCGACAACCAGCTCCGGTTCATCCGCAGCTGCTTCAAGCTCTACCCCTGGGAGTGGCTCACCACCGACCGCTTCGCCGGCCACGTCCTCGACAGCCTCGACAACGGCGGCGGCACCGGCAGCACCCTGTGGATCGAGCCCGCCTGGAAGATGCTCCTCAGCAACAAGGCGCTCCTGGCGATCCTCTGGGAGCTGTACCCGGACCACCCCAACCTCCTCCCCGCCTACCTCGACGGCCCCCGGGACCTGGCCACGACCACCGGCTACGTCGCCAAGCCCCTCCTGGGCCGCGAGGGCGCCGGAGTCACGGTCCACGAACCCGGCACCGCCTCTCCCCTCCGCGAAGAGGCGTGCTGCTACCAGGAACTGGCCCCGCTCCCCGACTTCGACGGCAACCGGGTCGTCCTGGGCGCCTGGGTCGTCGAGGACGAGTCGGCCGGCCTCGGCATCCGGGAGTCCTCCGGCTTGATCACCGACGAGTACGCCCGGTTTCTGCCGCACGTGATCCTTTGAGCGGACGGCGATGTTGGTGAGGGCGGGGTGGGTGCGTTAGGGGGCTCTGCTGGGGGAGGGGCTTGGTGGAGGAGGGCCCTGCTGGAGGGACCTCGCCGGCGGAGCCTGGGGAGCGGGCCTGCGGAGGGGCCGCGCTGAAGGAGCCGTGCTGGAGGAGCTCTGCCGGGGGCGCCGCGGTTAGCCGGGGTGGTCGGTCGTGGCGCCGGGGTTGAGTGGGGTGGTTCGTCGCGGCCGGCGGCTGCGTGGGTTGGTCGGTGGGCCGCGAGCATGGGGCGGCGAAAGACCCGAGAGCGTCGGGCGGCGAGGGGCCCGAGCGCATGGGCGGTGCGGGGGCCGCCGATGTGGGCGGCAAGGGAGAGGTGATGTGCGGGAGGGCAGGGCGTCTCCGCGCGCCGTCCCCGAAGTCGGGTCCCCGCAGTCCCTGAAAACGCGTTGTCGCCTCGCGTCCCGTCGCGCTACGGTCGGCGCACTCTGACGCACACGCTCTCCAGAACCACGCCGCAGAACGGGAGCAGGCCCGCGCACAGCGCGCGGAGCCACGGAGGGGCGGCACCGGATCCGGCCGACCGGCGGATCCCGTACGCCCTCCGGAGGACCCTTCCATGAACATCGGCCTCGGCCTGCCCATCGACGACCCCGCCCAGCTGCTCACCTGGGCCCGGCGCGCCGACACCAGCCCCTTCCGCACCCTCGGCCTGCTCGACCGCCTCGTCTACGACAACCCCGAGCCCCTCGTCACCCTCGCCACACTGGCCGGCGCCACGTCCCGCATCCGCGTCCAGACCGAGGTGCTCCTCGCCCCCCACCACAACACCGCCGTGCTCGCCAAGCAGACCGCGACCCTGGACCGCCTCTCGGGCGGCCGCTTCACCCTCGGCATCGGCGTCGGCGGCCGCGAGGACGACTGCCTGGCCGCCGGAATCGACCTCCACCGCCGGGGCCGCCGCCTCGACGAACAGATGACCCGGTTGCGCCGCACCTGGTCCGGCGAACCGTACGGCGAAGGAGCCGGCCCCATCGGCCCCGCCCCCGCGACCCCCGGCGGCCCGGAGGTCCTCTTCGGCGGCTTCGCCCCTGCCGCCCTCGAACGCGTGGGCCGCTTCGGCGACGGCTTCCTCGGCGCCGCCCTGCCCCCCTCCTTCATGGCCAACCTGTTCCGCGACGCCACCACGGCCTGGCAGAAGCACGACCGCCCCGGCCGCCCCCGCCTGGTCGCCCAGGCGAACGTCGCCCTCGGCCCGGACACCACCCTGGACCTGGCCCGCCGCAACCTCCGCGACTACTACGCCTTCAGCGGCCACGTCGAGTACATGGAGGCCGGCCTGCTCACCACCCCGCAACAGATCCGCGAGACCACCGACGCCTACTTCGGCATCGGCGCCGACGAGGTGATGCTCTACTGCTGGGCCTCGGACCCCGACCAGATCGACCGCCTCGCCGACCTGCTGTTCTGACGTCGTCCACCACCACGGCAGCGAGTCCCACACGCCCCACCCGGGCCTCGCTGCCGTCGCTCGCATGGTGGACGCCACCCGGGAGCCGAACGGCCTGCCCGGTAGGCTGGCCGGCAGGCCGTGACTGGCGCGCTGGGATGGGACGGACCATCGGGGAGCGGCCTGTGAATGACCAAGTGCCGTGCGCCTGGGCCGAACCGTGATCCGTGACCGCTTCAAGCCACGCAGCCCGGAGGCCGCCATGTCAGAGCAGCAGCCCCTGTCCCCCGAGTCCACGGCCTTCCGCGCCGCCCTCGACGTGATCCGCGCCGTCGAGCCGCGCGTCGCCGACGCCATCGGCCAGGAGGTCCACGACCAGCGCGAGATGCTCAAGCTGATCGCCTCCGAGAACTACGCCTCCCCGGCCACGCTCCTCGCGATGGGCAACTGGTTCAGCGACAAGTACGCCGAGGGCACCGTCGGCCGCCGTTTCTACGCCGGCTGTCGCAACGTGGACACCGTCGAATCCCTGGCCGCCGAGCACGCCAAGGAGCTCTTCGGCGCCCGCCACGCCTACGTCCAGCCGCACTCCGGCATCGACGCCAACCTCGTCGCCTTCTGGTCCGTCCTCGCCCAGCGCGTCGAGGTCCCCGCCCTGGAGAAGGCCGGCGTCCGCCAGGTCAACGACCTCTCCGACGCCGACTGGGCCGAGCTCCGCCAGGCCTTCGGCAACCAGCGCATGCTCGGCATGTCCCTGGACGCCGGCGGCCACCTCACCCACGGCTTCCGCCCGAACATCTCCGGCAAGATGTTCGACCAGCGCTCCTACGGCACCGACCCCGCCACCGGACTCGTCGACTACGACGCTCTGCGCGCCTCGGCCCGCGAGTTCAAGCCGCTCATCATCGTGGCCGGCTACTCGGCCTATCCGCGGCTGGTCAACTTCCGGATCATGCGGGAGATCGCCGACGAGGTCGGCGCGACCCTCATGGTCGACATGGCCCACTTCGCCGGTCTCGTCGCCGGCAAGGTCCTCACCGGCGACTTCGACCCGGTCCCGCACGCCCAGATCGTCACCACCACCACCCACAAGTCCCTGCGGGGCCCGCGCGGCGGCATGGTGCTGTGCGACGACTCCCTCAAGGACCAGGTCGACCGCGGCTGCCCGATGGTCCTCGGCGGCCCGCTCCCGCACGTCATGGCCGCCAAGGCCGTCGCCCTCGCCGAAGCGCGTCAGCCCTCCTTCCAGGACTACGCCCAGCGCATCGTCGACAACTCCCGCGCCCTGGCCGAGGGCCTGATGCGCCGCGGCGCCACCCTGGTCACCGGCGGCACCGACAACCACCTCAACCTGATCGACGTCTCCTCCTCCTACGGCCTCACCGGCCGCCAGGCCGAGGCCGCCCTGCTGGAGTCGGGCATCGTCACCAACCGCAACGCGATCCCGGCCGACCCGAACGGCGCCTGGTACACCTCCGGCATCCGCATCGGCACCCCCGCCCTGACCACCCGGGGCCTCGGCACCGCCGAGATGGACGAGGTCGCCGGACTCATCGACCGTGTCCTCACCACCACGGAGCCCGGCACCACCAAGTCGGGCGCCCCGTCCAAGGCCGCGCACATCCTCGATGCGAAGGTCGCGGACGAGATCTCCCACCGGGCCACCGACCTCGTGGCCGGCTTCCCGCTGTACCCCGAGGTCGACCTCGGCTGACCCTTCCTCTCTTGAGTTGTCAAAGAACGGTGACTCCTAGAGATCGATGAGTTCCTGTCGTGGCTCCTCCCGCGGCGGTCCGGCTCCCGGCCGGGCCGCCGCGCGGCGTATCAGCCGGGTGCCGCCGGCCCCGGCCGCGAACCCCACGGCAAGCCCCGGCACCGCCCACCAGGCGCCCTGCGGGTCGGCGCCCCCGCCCCCGTGACCGCCCCCGGGACGGCCCCCGCCGGTATCGCCCAACAGCCCCGCCCGGTCCAGCCTTTCGAAGACCGTGCGCTCCGCCCGGTGCCAGCGGATGTCGTCGTCCTCCCGCTCCGGTGCCGGATCCGTGCGCACCCACGGTGTGCCGTCTCCGGTCAGGAACAACTGGTCCTGGCGCTCCACGGCCACATCACCCCCGGGCGCCGAGTGCGTCCGCGGCCAGCCGCCGACACCCGTCAGCCCCCACACCACGGTGATCCGCGCCGGCGGATAGCGGCCCTCCTGCCAGCTGTCCGACACCCGCTCGGTGCCCGCGTACGTCGGCTGCAACAGCTCCCACAGGCGGGCGAAGTACGGCTCGTCGGAACGCACCGCCTCGGTCCGGCCCGTGCCACCGGTGACCACCATCGCCAGGTCGGGCCTGTCGAGACCCGCCTCCCGCGCGGACGCTGTCGCGGCGTCGGCCGCCGGAGCCCCGAGCACGGCCACCGCCACAACCGCCGGTGCGAGCGCCCATAACGCCCCTCGCGGCCCGAGCCGCAGCGCCCCGTGCATGTTCCGCATCGCATCCCCCTCGATCGACACAGCCTCGTCAACTCAAGCTCGCGAACGCCTCCCTTCGTCACACATCACGCAGTTCCTGCCGCGGCCCCGGGTCCCGGCGCAGCCGCTCCCACCGCATCCGCAGCACGAACGGCCGCAGCACCAGGGCCAGTACGGCCCCTGCCACCAGGCCCGGAAGAGCCCACCACCACTGGACCCCCTCCGCCGCCGCCGAAGGCCGAACCACGGACGCCGAGTTCTCCGCCGCCCCCGGGTCCGCCGACCCCACGTCCGCCGCCCCCGCGCCGCTCCGGGCGTCCTGCCCCTGCTCCGGCTCCGGCTCCTGATCCGGCTCCGGGAAGATGGCATGGCCCTCGCCGGAGGTCTCGCCCATCACGCCCAAGTCCTTGAGCAGGGCGCGCAGTTGTACGGGGTCGCTGGTGCGGTGCCACTGGCCGTTCACCGACTCCGGTACATGCTCCGCGGTGTGTATCCACACCTCGTTCGAGTCGGCCGCCGGGAAGACCTGGTCCAGCCGCCACGGGGAGACGTCGTGCGCCATCCAGGTGACGTTGATCTGACGGGCGGCGAGCAGGTTCGCCTCGGGCGGTTTGCTTCGAGTGCCCGCACCCCGAGGGCCCAGGAGCCGCTCCAACTTGCCGTACTCCTCGTCGGAGTAGTAGAGCGACGCCGTCTCCCCGCTCTCCGGCGAGACCACCAACACGCTCGTCGGCCCGCCCGCCGACGCGAGGGGCGCACCCCACAACGTCAGCGCCAGGCCGGCCGCCAACGCCCCCAGCCCCGCCGCCAGTTCACGGCGCAAGCCCCTCCGCCCCATCTCAAGACATCGGCCCCTCCGGCCCGCCTCACGACTCCTCATGCCAACCCCCACCAGACGATCCCCGTGCGCCCCGTCCCCGGGCCGCTTGTCACTTCTGGTACACCGCCCGGCCCGCCGGGGTTCCCACCCCGCGCGCACTATTTCGGGGTTCTCCCGGCACCCTCGTCCGCCGGGTCGCCGAGCGACTGCGCGATCTTCACCGCCCGCTCCTTCGACGCCACGCCCTCGAGTCGCAGCGTCACGCTCGCTCCGCCGCCGTGATGGATCCACAGCAGCGTCGGCCCGGCGGTCCGCTCCGTGCGGGTGAAGCGGTCCCCGTCGTCGTCGACCAGCCAGAAGCCGAGCAGATGGGGGCGCGGGAACCACAGGGCGTGGTCCTGCACCCCGTCGGCTCCCGAAGGGCCGCCCAGCGCGATCCACTCCGGCGGCTCGCGCAAGGTCTTGGCGAAACTGGGGTCGAGCCGCTGCGGGAACTCGTCCAGCCGGATCGTGTGCCCGCCCTCCCGCCAGCACAGGCTCATCAGGAACCGCCCCTGCGGCTCGGCCGTCACCGTCACCGCACCCGGAGTGCCGAGCGCCTTCGGGACCAGCGGTGCGAACCCCGCCCGCCGCTCGGCCTGCGCGAACGACACCGAGCGACCGCAGCCGGGCACCTCGGCCCCCGGCGAGGGCACCGCCGACGGGTCGTAGCGCACCTCGACCCCGCCGAAGTCGAACCAGTCCAGGACCGCGGCCCGTACCGGGGGTGTGAGCGCGAGGACCGCCAGGAGCCCGCACAGCGTCGCGGTCAGCGCACGCCACCGCGTCCGCGTCCACCGACGCACCGCACGCAGCCGCTCACCGGGACCCGGCGGCTGGGCCACCGGCACCGCAAGCCGCTCGGCGAGTATCTGTTCCAGCACCCGCTCGACCATCGACTCGGCCCCAGCCCCCCCTGCCGCACCCGGCGCGTCCAGCGACCGCCCGAGCGCCCGCAGCTCCTCGGGCAACCGGGACCCACGCTCACGCGCGCTCCCGCCGGCGCCGTCATCGCCGTAGGACTCATTCACGCTCGTCACCTCCTTCCCGGGGCTCGAAATCCGGCAGCAGTTTCCCGAGCCTGCGCAGCGCGCGGTTCAGTCGGGACTTCACCGTCCCCTTGGGCCAGCCCAGGGCCTGGGCCGTCTCGGACTCGTCCATCTCCAGCAGATAGCGGTAGGTGACGACCAGGCGGTGCTCCTCGCTCAGCTTGTCCAGCGCGGACTCCAGCGCGGCGCGGCGCTCTATCTCCACCGCCGCCACCGCCGGGTCCGCCGACTCCGGTATCAGCGGCTCGGCCTCCGCGAAGGCCGCCTCGCGGCCGGCGAGGGTGCGCTGGCGAGCCGCCGTACGCACTGTGTTCCTCGTCTCATTGGCCACGATCGACAGAAACCACGGCTTGAACGCCGAGCCGTCCTTGAAACGGCCCAGCGCGCAGTAAGCCTTCACGAAGGCCTGCTGCACCACGTCCTCCGCGTCCGCCCCCGCCCCGAGCGCGGCGGCCGCCCTGAGCGCGATGCCCGTATGGGCCCGCACCAGGTCCGCGTACGCCTCCGGGTCTCCGGCGCGTACGCGTGCGATCACCGCGGCCTCATCGACGATGCGGCCCCCCTCCCGCGTCCTCACAGGATTGGTACACCGCCCGGACCGAATCGGTTCCCACCCGTGGCGCTTCTGTTTCCGACTGGTTCCGGATCGGCCCCCGACACCTGAGAGAATGGTGAGCATGGCCTCTGATCGACCCCGCGTGCTCTCCGGAATCCAGCCCACCGCAGGCTCGTTCCACCTCGGCAACTATCTCGGCGCCGTCCGCCAGTGGGTGGCCCTGCAGGAGTCCCACGACGCGTTCTACATGGTCGTCGACCTGCACGCGATCACGGTTCCGCAGGACCCGAAGGAGCTCACGGCCAACACCCGCCTGGCCGCCGCCCAGCTCCTCGCCGCCGGACTCGACCCCGAGCGCTGCACGCTCTTCGTCCAGAGCCACGTCCCCGAGCACGCCCAGCTCGCCTGGGTCATGAACTGCCTCACCGGCTTCGGCGAGGCCTCCCGCATGACCCAGTTCAAGGACAAGTCCGCCCGCCAGGGCGCCGACAGCGCGAGCGTCGGCCTGTTCACGTACCCGATCCTCCAGGTCGCGGACATCCTGCTCTACCAGGCCAACGAGGTCCCGGTGGGCGAGGACCAGCGCCAGCACGTCGAGCTGACCCGTGACCTCGCCACGCGCTTCAACGGTCGCTTCGGCGAGACCTTCACGATCCCGAAGCCGTACATCCTCAAGGAGACGGCCAAGATCTACGACCTCCAGGACCCGTCGATCAAGATGAGCAAGTCGGCGTCCACGCCGAAGGGCCTCATCAACCTCCTCGACGAGCCGAAGGCCACCGCCAAGAAGGTCAAGAGCGCGGTCACCGACACGGACACCGTCATCCGCTACGACGCCGAGAACAAGCCGGGCGTCAGCAACCTGCTCACCATCCACTCGACCCTGACCGGCACGAGCATCCCGGAGCTGGAGCAGCAGTACGAGGGCAAGCTCTACGGCGCGCTCAAGACCGACCTCGCCGAGATCGTCGTCGACTTCGTGACGCCCTTCCGGGAGCGCACCCAGCAGTACCTGGACGACCCGGAGACGCTGGACTCGATCCTGGCCAAGGGCGCGGAGAAGGCCCGCGCGGTCGCCGCGGAGACCCTCTCCCAGGCGTACGAGAGAGTGGGCTTCCTGCCCGCCAAGCACTGAACGCCGCACCGAGCGCCGTACCCAAGGCGCAGTGAAGGCCGGACCGACCTCCGGCACCGGCCGTCACCATCGGCGGCCGGGGCGTACCACCGCACACCAGCACCACCGGGCAGAGCGCTGCACATCACTACGCCTGCGCCTGCCCACAACACAGCCGTGGCCGTACAGTCGATAGCCGGACGGCCGGGAACGATTCCGACAGGACGACAGGGACGAACAGGAGACGACGTGGGGACCGTAACGATCGGTGTGTCGATCGCGGTCCCGGAGCCTCACGGCAGCCTGCTCCAGGAGCGGCGCGCGGGCTTCGGCGACGCCGCGGCTCATGGCATCCCCACCCATGTCACCCTCCTGCCGCCGACAGAGGTCGAGGACAGCGCGCTGCCCGCCGTCGAGGCGCACCTCACCGAGGTCGCCGCGGCGGGCCGGCCCTTCCCGATGAAGCTGTCCGGCACCGGCACCTTCCGGCCGCTGTCGCCGGTCGTGTACGTCCGGGTCGCCCAGGGCGCCGAGGCCTGCACGTGGCTCCAGAAGCAGGTCCGTGACGCCTCCGGGCCGGTCGCAAGGGAACTCCAGTTCCCGTACCACCCGCACGTCACCGTGGCGCACGGCATCGACGAGGCGGCCATGGACCGCGCCTTCGAGGAACTCTCCGATTTCGAGGCCGAGTGGCCGTGCACCGGGTTCGCGCTCTATGAGCAGGGCGCCGACGGGGTGTGGCGCAAGCTGCGGGAGTTCACCTTCGGAGGCTCGATCGTGCCGCCCCAGGCGGGCCACGTGAAGCGCGGCTCCCTGCCGACCAGCCAGCTGTAGCCCCGGTTACAGGGCCACGCAGCCTGCTGTAACGCTGGTTACGAGGCCACGCACCCCGCCTGTAACCCCGATTACAACGCCACGGACCCCGCCGTAACCCCGGTTACAACGCCACGCACTCCGCTGTAACCACAGCCACACCCGCCGTACCCACAGCTACAGCGCCAGCCGTCGGAACACCTCCCGCGGCACATGCCGCAGCGCCGCCATCACCAGCCGCAGCACCCCCGGCACCCACACCGTTTCCGAGCGGCGACGCAGCCCCAGTTCGATCGCCGTCGCCACGGCCTCCGGAGTGGTCGCGAGCGGTGCTTCCTCCAGGCCGGCCGTCATCCTGGACCGGACGAAGCCGGGGCGTACGACCATGACGTGCACGCCGGTGCCGTGGAGCGCGTCGCCGAGGCCCTGGGCGAAGGTGTCGAGGCCGGCCTTGCTGGAGCCGTAGATGAAGTCGGTCCGGCGGGCCCGTTCCCCGGCGACGGAGGAGAGCACGACGAGCGAGCCGTGTCCCTGGGCCTGCAACGCGCGCCCCAAGACCAGTCCGGCCGAGACGGCGCCCGTGTAGTTGGTCTGCGCGACCCGCACCGCGGCGACCGGCTCGCGCTCGTCGTGGGCCTGGTCGCCGAGGATCCCGAAGGCGAGCAGCACCATGTCGACGTCGCCCTCCGCGAAGACCTTGCCGAGCACCGCCTCGTGGGACTCGGGGTCCAGCGCGTCGAAGGCGACGGTGTGGACGTCGGCCCCCAGGGCGCGCAGTTCCGTGGCGGCGCTCTCCAGGGCGGGGGAGGGGCGCCCCGCCAGCCACACCGTGCGGACGCGGCGCACGACGAGACGGCGGGCGGTGGCCAGCGCGATCTCGGACGTGCCGCCGAGGACGAGCAGGGACTGGGGGAGGCCGAAGGCGTCTTTCACGAGCAGCTCCTTGGGGCGGCCCACGGGCCGCTGAGGTCGGCTAGAGGGCGAGACGGCGGGACAGGTCCGAGGTGAACACCCCGCGCGGATCCAGCTCCGCGCGCAGCGCACGGAAGTCGTCGAGACGCGGGTACATGGTGGCGAGCAGCTCCGGCCGCAGCCGGGAGTCCTTGGCGAGGCAGACCCGCCCGCCGACGGCGGCCACCTCGTCGTCCAGCGCGTCCAGGAGAGGGCCGAGACCGGGAAGGCGGGCCGGGAGGTCGAGGGCCAGCGTCCAGCCCGGCACAGGGAAGGACAGCCAGCCCGGGTCGGCGTCCCCGAACCGCTTCAGGACGGCGAGGAAGGACGGGCACCGGTGGCCGGAGACCCGCCGCACGATCCGGTGCAGCGCCTCCTCATGGCCGTGTCCGACGACGAACTGGTACTGCACGAGGCCGCCGCGGCCGTAGACCCGGTTCCAGTGGGGCACGCCGTCCAGGGGGTGGAAGAAGGCGGGGATCCGCTGGAGGCGGCCGGTACGCGCGCGAGGCGCCTTCCGGTACCAGAGCTCGTTGAACAGCCCCACGGTCGTGCGGTTGAGCAACCCCTCGGGGAGGAAGGCGGGCGGGGCCGGGAAGCGCGGGGTCCGGAAGGCCAGCGCATCCCTACGCGCGCGTGTGCCATGTCCGGGCGTCCCAGAAGCCCTCAGCGCGTCCAGCGGAGCATGGCTCCCCCGCGTCAGCACCGCCCGTCCCGTCGTCGCACCGCGGGCCAGCAGGTCGATCCAGGCGACCGAATAGCGGTACGCGTGATCGGTCGCCGTCAGACGGGCCATCAGGTCGTCGAGGTCACGCGCGCGTTCCGTGTCGACGGACATCAGCGAGGTCTCGACCGGCTGGAGCTGGACCGTCGCGGTGAGGATCATCCCGGTCAGGCCCATGCCACCGGTGGTCGCGTCGAACAGGGGCGTGTCCCGCCGTACGGTGCGGATCTCGCCGTCGGCGGTGAGGAGTTCGAAGGACAGCACATGGCGGGAGAAGGAGCCGGACACATGGTGGTTCTTGCCGTGGACGTCGGCGCCGATCGCTCCGCCGACGGTGACATAGCGGGTGCCGGGCGTCACCGGCACGAACCAGCCGAGCGGCAGCAGCACCTCCATCAGCCGGTGCAGGGAGACGCCCGCGTCGCACAGCACGGTGCCGCCGTCCGCGTCGATCGCGTGAACGCGGTCCAGGCCGGTCATGTCTAACACCGCGCCACCGGCGTTCTGCGCCGCGTCCCCGTACGCCCGCCCCAGGCCCCTCGGGATGCCGCCGCGGGCCCCGCAGCCCCGCACGGCGGCCACGGCCTCCTCGTAGCTCCGGGGGCGGGTCAGACGGGCCGCGGTGGGGGCGGTGCGGCCCCAGCCCGTGACGGGAACGGTGTCGGCAGACATGCCGGTGACCGTATCGCCGCTATGGCTGCGATTCAGTCGTAAACATCCGCTTCCTCCCCAAAATGGGTGATTAGTGGGATGTCGCTCAATATTGCCGGAGTTCGGGTCATGGTCCCGTGAACGGTGAGTCCCGATGGACGGGATGGACCACCACGGCCGGGACGCCTATGGCGGGCCGACACTCCTGCCCGGGCTCCCACGCCACCTCGGCCGCGGCACCGCGTGTTTTCGGGGTACCCGCACATCGGTCGTCCGCACGGAGGGCAAGATCCGATCATGGACTGGCTGAAGAGACTCCCCGTCGTCGGGCCCCTCTGGGTGCGCCTGACGGCCACGCACGCGTGGCGGTCGTACGAGCGGCTGGACCGGGTGAAGTGGACCCGGCTGGCCGCGGCGATGACGTTCACCAGCTTCGTCGCGCTGTTCCCGCTGCTCACCGTGGCCGCCGCGATCGCCGCCGCCACGCTCAGCACCGAGCAGCAGAACGAACTCCAGGACAAGATCGCCGACCAGGTGCCCGGCATCTCCGACCAGTTGGACGTCGGCGCACTGGTCCAGAACGCCGGCACCGTCGGCCTCATCGCGGGCGCCGTCCTGCTGTTCACGGGTATCGGCTGGGCGGGTTCCATGCGCGAGTGTCTGCGCGCGGTGTGGGAGCTGCCCGACGAGGACGAGAACGTGATCCTGCGCAAGGGCAAGGACTTCGGCATCCTGGTCGGGCTCGGCGGCGCGGTCCTGGTCACGATCGCCATCTCCACGATCGCCTCCGCGATGGTCGGCTGGATCACCGACCAGCTCGGCATCGACCGTGAGGGCTGGGGGAGCCTGCTCCTGCAGGCCGCCGCCTTCCTCGTCGCCGTACTGGCCGACTTCCTGCTCCTGCTGTACGTCCTGACCCTGCTGCCCGGCGTCGAACCGGCCCGCCGCCGGCTGGTCGTCGCCGCACTGACCGGCGCGGTCGGCTTCGAGCTGCTGAAGCTGCTGCTGAGCGGCTACATGCAGGGCGTGGCGACGAAGAGCATGTACGGCGCATTCGGCGTCCCCGTCGCCCTGCTGCTCTGGATCAACTTCACGTCCAAGCTGGTGCTGTTCTGCGCCGCATGGACGGCGACAGGCAGCAAAGAGCAGGAACTCGAAAACGACGACCTCAAGGACCAGGAACTCGAAAACAGCAACCGCAACGATCAGGACCGCAAGGACGAGGACCGCAACAACCAGGACCGGGACGACCAGGACCGGAACGACCAGGACCGGAACGACCAGGACCGCAAGGCCCCGCAGCTCAAGGACGAGAAGAGCGGCGGCGTACCAAATCGGGCAGCGGCCAGCGGCGGTTGACGAGGAACGCGCCGGCCGCGAGCAGCACCAGCAGCCCGCCGGTGATCGCGACGGCCGTCCACACGCCTCCGGAGCCGCCGTCGGTCGTCGCGGACGCGACGGGCTTGGCCGAGGCCCCGGAGTCACCCGAGCTGTCCGAGCCGTCCGAGCCCCCCGACCCGCCTCCGGCCTCACCCGAGGTCCCCGGCTGGGTGCCGGACTGCGCCCCCTTCGGCGGCACCAGCTCACCCACCGGCTCCACCTTGCCGGCCGCCTTGAAGCCCCAGTCGAAGAGCTTCGCGGTCTCCTTGTAGACCTCGTTGTGCTCTTCCTTGGACGGGTTCATGACCGTGACGAGCAGCACCCTGCCATTGCGCTCGGCCACGCCGGTGAAGGTGGCGCCCGCATTGGTGGTGTTGCCGTTCTTCACACCCGCGATGCCCTGGTACTGCGCGATGTCGTAGTCGCCGCTCAGCAGCCGGTTGGTGTTCTGGATCTCGAAGGGCTTACGTACGGTCTTGCCCTTCTTGTTCTTCGTCGTCGCGCCGGGGAACTTCGCGGTGACCGTCGAGCAGTACTCGCGGAAGTCCTTCTTCTGCAGCCCTGAGCGGGCGAAGAGGGTCAGGTCGTAGGCGGAGGAGACCTGGCCGGGAGCGTCGTAGCCGTCGGGGCTGACCACGTGCGTGTCGAGGGCCTGGAGCTCCTCGGCGTGCTCGTTCATCTCGGCGACGGTCTTGGCGACGCCCTTGTTCATCGCCGACAGGACGTGCACGGCGTCGTTGCCGGAGCGAAGGAAGACACCGAGCCACAGGTCGTGGACCGTGTACGTCTCGCCCTCCTTTATCCCGACCATGCTGGAGCCGGAGCCGATTCCCGCGAGGTCGGAGGGGACGACCTTGTGCTTCTCGGTCTTGGCGAACTTCGGCAGCACGGTGTCCGCGAAGAGCATCTTCATGGTGCTCGCCGGAGGCAGCCGCCAGTGCGCGTTGTGGGCGGCGAGCACATCGCCCGACTCGGCGTCCGTGACGATCCAGGAGCGCGCGGTGATGTCCTTGGGCAGCACCGGGACCCCGCTCGCCAGATTGACCTGCGTGCCCGCCCGGCCGAGCCGCGCGCCGCCCACGGTCGACATCTTCGCCGGGGGAGTGACCGAGGGACTGGCACTCGGCGAAGCCGAGGCACCGCTCGGCGAAGGACTGCTCGGCGAAGGACTGCTCGGCGAAGGACTGGGAGCCGCGAGCGCGACGGGCGCGGTCAGCGCGAGGGACGACAGGGCGGCGACGGAGGTGACCAGCAGGGATCGCCCGATGGTCTTCTTCTGGGGAGCGGACACGTTCAGGAACGTACATGGCGCGGAGCGTGAAGTCCCACCGCCCTCCCCACCCCGGACGCCGAACCGGACATGGGGCCGCGATACTGGACCCATGAAGCTCAGCCGCCCCGTCTCCTGGTTCCTGCTCGCCTTCGGGGTGTGGAGCTGGATCATCTGGATCACTTTCGTCAAGAACCTCGTCAAGGACGCCAGCGGGCTGGCCTTCGACGACGCGGGTGACCCGACGGGGTACTTCTGGGTGCACCTGCTGCTGGCCGTCGTCTCCTTCGTACTGGGGACGGTCGTCGGGCTCATCGGGTTGCGTGGACTGCGCGCACTGCGTGGGAACTCACAGCCGACCCCCGAGAGTTGACACAGCGTGATCATCGTCTTCGCGCTGCTCGCGCTGACCGTCCTGGTGACGGCCAACTGGTACCTGTGGCGCCGCCTGTTCCGCGACACCACCGGCGGCCCCGGCCGGGCCCGCCGGGTGGGCGCGGCCGTCATCGGCGGCGGCTGGGTGCTGGCGATCGGTGCCCTGGTCGCGGAGCGCGCCGGCGCCCCCTTCTGGCTCCAGCGCGTGCTCGCGTGGCCCGGCTTCCTGTGGCTGGCGCTGTCGATCTACCTACTGCTCGCGGTCGTGGCGGGAGAGCTCGTACGACCCCTGCTGACACGTTTCCTCGAACGCCGGGACAGGCGCCGCGAGCCCGCCCCGGCCGCCGTACCGCATCCGGAGCCGGTGCCCGCGGGAGCGCCCGCCCAGGAGCGGCGGGAGGCCGAGGAGCAGCGCAAGCCCGACGGAGAGGGCCTGAGGCCGCCTCAGGGACCGCGCAGGGTCGGCCCGGCGGCACCGGCACCCGAGGAGCCCCGTCGGACCGGACCGGGCCCCCTGGAGCCCGCCGCGACCACCTCGGTCACCACCACGTCCGAAAACCCCCTCGCCACCTCGTCCGGCAACCCCGGCAACCCCGGAACCCCCGCCAACCCCGGAACCCCCGAAAACCCAGGAACCCCCACCCCCACCCCCACCCGCCGCCTCTTCGTCTCCCGCATCGTCGCCGGAGCCGCCGCCGCGGCCGCCGTCGGGACCGTCGGTTACGGCACCTACGGCGTCCTGCGCGGCCCCGGCGTCAAGCGCGTCACCGTTCCGCTGGCGAAGCTCCCGCGCGGGGCGCAGGGTTACCGGATCGCGGTGGTCAGCGACATCCACCTGAGCCCGGTGCTGGGACGCGGCTTCGCCCAGAAGGTCGTCGACACCATCAACTCCACCCAGCCCGACCTGATCGCGGTCGTCGGCGACCTCGTCGACGGCAGCGTGAAGGACCTGGGCCCGGCGGCCGCCCCCCTCGCCGGACTCCGCGCACGGCACGGCTCGTACTTCGTCACCGGCAACCACGAGTACTTCTCCGGCGCCGAGCAGTGGGTCGAGGAGGTACGGCGGCTCGGCCTGCGCCCGCTGGAGAACGACCGTACGGAACTGCCGTGGTTCGACCTCGCCGGTGTCAACGACATCGCGGGCGAGAGCGAGGGCCAGGGACCCGACTTCGCCAGGGCGCTCGGCGACCGGGACACGGCACGCGCGTGCGTGCTCCTCGCCCACCAGCCGGTCCAGATCCACGACGCGGTCGACCACGGCGTCGACCTCCAGCTCTCCGGCCACACCCACGGTGGCCAGCTCTGGCCCGGCAACTTCATCGCCGAGGCCGCGAACCCGACGGTCGCCGGTCTCGAGCGCTACGGCGACACCCAGCTCTACGTCAGCCGCGGCGCCGGCGCCTGGGGCCCGCCCACGCGCGTGGGCGCCCCCTCGGACATCACGGTGATCGAACTGGCGTCGCGGCAGGCCTGAACGGCGACTCACGGCACCCGGCGCCCAACACCCCGGCACCCGGCGCCAGGGCACCCAGCACCCGGCGCCCCAACACTCGGCACCCCAGCCCCCGGCACCCTCACGCGAAGCCCCTGTGAGAGCCCTGTGAAACATGGCCGGAATTTCTTGCGGTAACGTCTTGCCCAACTCGACAAATCCCTCTTCCCCCAGGTGAAACACCTGTGATTAGGTGATCCGCGCCACTAGGGGGTGGCATGTGCACTGGGGCCCACAGGGGCCCGGGGAGGGCAAACCGATGCGGTCGGTTCGCGTGCGGATTCTCGCGACGCTGCTTGTTCTGGGGGTCGTGGGAGTAGGCGGCTGGCAGTTGCTCCCGTCCGACGGGAGCACGGGCAGGACGATCAAGGTGGGGACGACCGACGAGGTCACCTCGCTCGATCCGGCCGGCGCCTACGACGCCGGTTCCTGGGCGCTGTTCAACAACGTCTTCCAGTCACTGCTGGCCTTCGAGCCGGGCAGTGCCACACCCGTGCCCGACGCCGCCGAGAGCTGCGGCTTCGTGGGCAGCGGCCTGCGCACGTACCGCTGTGAACTGCGGGAGGGCCTGAAGTTCCCGAGCGGCCGCGAGATGACCGCCGAGGACGTCAAGTACTCCTTCGACCGGGTCAAGAAGATCAACTCGGACGTCGGCCCGGCCGCCCTGCTGGACACCCTCCAGTCGGTCCAGGCCGACGGCCGCACCGTCACCTTCAGGCTGTCCTCGCCCGACGCCACCTTCCCGTTCAAGGTCGCCACGGGCGCCGGGGCCATCGTCGACAGCAGCAAGTACCCCGCCAACTCGCTGCGCAAGGACAACGAGGTCGACGGCACCGGACCGTACGAGCTGACGTCGTACAGCAAGGGCAAGAAGGCGGTCCTCGCGCCCAACCGCGACTACAAGGGCGAGATCAAGAGCACCGGCCGACCGGTCGAACTCGACTACTACGGCGACTCGGCCAAGCTGAACAGCGCCTGGAAGGCCAAGAAGCTCGACGTCGCCTACCGCCAGCTGCCGCCCAGCGTGCTCGCCGGACTCAATCCGAGCGACCCCGGCCAGCGCGTCTCGGAGGCCGACAGCTCCGAGATCCGCAACCTCTACCTCAACACGCGCGCAGGCAAGCCGCTGCACGAGACCAAGGTGCGCCAGGCCATGGCCTGGCTGATCAACCGCGAGCAGCTGGCCGCCTCGGTGTACGAGGGGACCGTCGACCCGCTCTACTCGCTGATCCCGACCGGTATCACCGGCCACACCACGTCGTTCTTCGACGCCTACCCGCAGCCGAGCGTCAAGAAGGCGCGCGCCCTGCTCGCCCAGGCCGGTGTGACCACCCCGGTCAGCTTCACCTACGGCTACGGCCTGAACAGCGGTTCCGCCGCCGCGGAGGCCAAGGAGCTCAAGAAGCAGCTGGAGGCGGGCGGCCTGTTCAAGGTGACGCTCAAGGGTTACGAGTGGACCGACTTCCAGAAGAGCTGGGCGAGCGGGAAGCTGGACGCCTACGCGGTCGGCTGGGTGGCCGACTACCCGGACCCGGACACCTACGGGTCCCCGCTCGTCGGCTCCGACGGCACCATGAACACCGGCTACAGCAGCCATGAGGTCGACCACCTCATCCAGGACAGCCGGCGGTACGCCGACCGCAACGAGGCCGAACAGGACTTCCGCGACCTCCAGGCGGACATCGCCCACGACGTCCCGGTCATCCCGCTCTGGCAGGCCAAGGACTATGTCGTGACCAGCGAGGACGTCGGCGGCGGCCAGTACCTCTCGGACGGCACCGGCGTCTTCCGTCTCTGGCGCCTCGACTGGATCTGACCCGACGGGATCGCGCCGCATCCGGCGTCGTGCGTGACGCATTTCCATGGAACCGGCATTCGCCCGAGTGACGCCGGGCAGCCACTCGACGCAGCACCATGTGACGGAGGTGTGCGTGGGGTGAGGAGCAAACGTGTTGAGACGCAACTCCTTCCGGCTGCCCCGGCATCCGGCTTCCGTCGGTCTCGCCCGGCGCCGGGTCCGTGACCATCTGGCCGACTGGGGGCACGGACCGGACGATCCCGCGCTGGCCGACGCCGTACTGCTGGTCTCGGAACTGGCCACCAACGTGGTGCGCCACGGGCCGCTCCTGGAGCGGGAGTTCGAGGTCGCGGTGACCGCCCTGGCCGACGGCTCCTGCCTCATAGAGGTCTCCGACGAGGGCCGCCTCGAACCCCGCCTGCGGGTCGTCGGCGAGTTCGAGGAGACCGGCCGCGGCCTGCACCTCGTCGAGAACATCGCCGCCGCCTGGGGCGTCTGGACCCGCGGCAGGCACGGCAAGACCGTCTGGGCCCTGATCCTGGCCAACTGACACCAGAGATACGGCCGTCCACCCCCGCCCCTCCCCCTACCCACCCGGCCCCCTCCCCGGCACCCCACCCCAGGAGAAGCCCGGCGTCAGGCGTCGGGCACCTGCCCCGCGTCCCGCAGCGAGACCGTCACCGCCAGCCCCTCGCCCGGCGCCGTGCGGACCGTCACCTCGCCGCCGTGGGCGCGCACCACGCCCTGCACGATCGCCAACCCGAGACCGCTGCCCGCGCCTCCGCCCGTCCGGAAGAACCGGTCGAAGACACGGGACGCGTCCTCCTCGCACAGCCCCGGCCCCTCGTCCGCGACACACAGCCGTACGACCCCGTCCTCGCGCTCCACCCCCAGCCGCACCGGCGCGTCGGCGGGCGTGTGCGCGCGGACGTTGCCCACCAGGTTGCCCAGGACCTGTCTGAGCCCGGACTCGTCGGCCCGCACCAGCAGGACGCCCGCGGCGGCGACCTCGACCGGCCGCTCGGGCTGCTGCACCCGCAGGTCCTCGGCCGCGTCCCGCACCAGCCGGTTCAGGTCGACGTTCCGGAAGCGCAGTTCGGGCTGCTGGTCGAGGCGGGCGAGGGTGAGCAGCTCGTCCACCAGCCGCCCCATCCGGTCGGTCTCCGCTAGGACCCGGGTCCAGGCCCGCTTGCGCTCGTCCGGGTCGGAGAGCATGCCCTTGTCGTACAGCTGGAGGTAGCCGCGTATCGCGGACAGCGGGGTGCGCAGCTCGTGCGAGGCGTCGGCGACGAAGCTGCGCAGCTGGGCCGCGCTGCGCTCGCGGGTGCGGTACGCCGACTCGACCTGGTGGAGCATGGAGTTCAGGGCCACCCGCAGCTGCTCGACCTCCAGGGTGGCCTCGCGGCTGGAGGGGACCCGCCGGGTCAGATCGCCCTCGGCGATCGCGGAGGAGGTCTCCACCATGTCCTCCAGCGGCCGCATCCGGCGCCGGACGCTGAACATCGTCAGACAGGCCAGCAGCGCCAGCAGCAGGCTGCCGATCGCGAGGTCGAGCTTGACGGCCTTGGCGACCCCTTGGTGGAGCACGGCGGTGGGCGCGGCCATCAGGGCGTAGCTGCCGTCGGCGAGCCGGGCCGCGGTGGCGCGGTAGGCGGAGCCCCCGAGGGTGACGTCGTGCGGCTCGGAGTCGTCGGCGAGCGTGCGCGGGTCGCCGGCCGCCTTCGCCAGGTCCCGCTGGAGGCCGGTCGGCGCGAAACCGAGGATCTCGACCGGGGTGCCCCGGCTGTCCACCGCGGCGAAGACCGTCTCCGGCGTACGGTCCTCCTCCTGGTCCTCCGGAACCAGCCGGTCGCGGACGAAGCTCATGGCGCTCAGCGAGTCGATCTGGCGCAGGGTGAGCCGCGAACCGCCCAGGGAGTCCCGGGTCTTGATGAGCTCGGTGTCGATCTGGTCGAGCAGGTAGTACCGCATGCCCATCACGCTCACGGCGGTCGCCGCCACGATGCCGATCGCGAGCAGCGCCACATTGGCCAGCGTCAGCTTGCCGCGCAGGGAGTGGATGCCGTGCCGGCAGCGCGGCGCGCGAGCCTTCATGCGAGCCCGTATCCGACACCGCGCCGGGTGGTGATCACCGGCGGTCCCAGGGTGTCCAGCTTGCGTCGCAGATAGCTGATGTAGGTCTCCACGACGGTCGACTCGGGCGGGGTGTGCTCGTACTGCCAGACATGGCGCAGGAGTTGCTCCTTGGGCACGATCCGGCCGCCGTTGCGCACCAGGAAACGCAGCAGCGCGTACTCGGTGGGGGTGAGCTCGACCGTGCGGCCGTCGCGGTGCACCGAGTACGTCGTCTCGTCCAGTTCCAGGTCGCCGTATCTGAGCGGCGGGCGCTGCGGCAGGACGTCGGCCGGGCGGGTGCGCCGCAGGACCGCGGTGATCCTCGCGATCACCTCGTCGATGTTGAACGGCTTGGTGATGTAGTCGTCGCCGAAGCCGAGCGCGCCGACGATCTCGGCGGGGGAGTCCCGCGCGGTGAGGAAGACCAGGGCCAGGCCGGGCCTGCGGGCGCGCAGTTCACGGCCGAGGGCGCGGCCGTCGCCGTCGGGCAGCATGACGTCGAGCAGGGCCACGTCCGGGCAGGTGCGGTCGGTGAGCGCGAGCGCCTCGCGGACGGTGCCCGCGACCATCACCTCGAACCGGTGGTAGCGCAGGGCGATCGCCAGGACGTCGGCGATGCTCTCCTCGTCCTCCACCACCAGCACCGTGCCCGGATGGGCCGTCTCTCCCCCAGTCATGCCCCCAGTATCGGCGGGGCCACTGACAGTCGGGCCGGTTCGCGCTTTGGAGTTCCTTGAGAGTCATGGGCCTCTCATGTCCACGCGCGCGTGCGCCGCCGATCCTGTTGCGCAGGACCTGGGGGACCAAGCGACCGACCTACTGAGGAGAGTTGAGCGTGGCGGCATTGGCACGCTGGTGCTACCGGCACCGGCTGGTGGTCCTGTTGCTGTGGGTGGGGGCGTTGTTCGGGCTCGGCTTCTCGGCCTCGACGGCGGGCACGAACTACGCGAACGTGTTCTCCCTCCCCGACACGGACTCCAAGAGCGCGTACGACCTGATGGAGAAGGCTTTCCCGGACACCTCCGGCGACACCGACACGGTGGTCTGGAAGGTCGACGACGGCTCGGTGCGCGACCGGACGGTCCGGGACCGGATCCGGCCCGCGCTGGAGGACATCGCGAAGATGCCGGGCGTCGGGGCGGTGACCAGCCCCTACGGCGACCGGGGCGCGGCCCAGGTCAGCCGGGACGGCACGATCGCCTATGCCCAGGTGACCTTCGTCAAGCGGGCCAACGAGGTGCCCAAGGAACTCGTCCAGGATGTCGTCGACACCGCGCAGCGGGCCGAGCGGGCCGGTCTCCAGGTGGAACTGGGCGGCCAGGCGATCCAGCGCGTGCAGGAGCCGCCCCAGGGGCTGTCGGAGACGGTCGGCATCGTGGCCGCGGCGGTCGTGCTGTTCCTGGCTTTCGGCTCCTTCTTCGCCATGACGCTGCCGATCGCGATCGCCGTCTTCGGTGTGGGCACGGGCCTGTTCGCCACACAACTGCTCAGCCACACCACCGACGTCCCCGACATCGCCCCCCTGCTAGCCTCCCTGATCGGTCTCGGCGTCGGCATCGACTACGCCCTGTTCATCGTCACCCGGCACCGGCGCGGCATCCTGCGGGGCCTCGACCCCGAGGAGTCGGCGGTCACCGCCCTCAACACCTCAGGCCGGGCGGTGCTGTTCGCGGGCGGCACGGTCTGCATCGCGCTCGCCGGCATGCTGGTGACGCGGCTTCGCTTCCTGGACGGCGTGGTCATCGGCACCTCCCTGACCGTGGTGCTGAGCGTGCTGGCCGCCACGACCCTCCTGCCGGCCCTGCTCGGCTTCCTCGGCCCGCGCGTGCTCAGCCGCCGCCAGCGGCGCAGGCTGGCCGCCCAGGGGCCCGAGCCGGAGCTCGCCGACGGCCTTGCCGCCCGCTGGTCGACGGGCGTCGAGAAGCGGCCCCGCAGGACCGCCGCGCTCGCCCTGCTCTTCATGGCGGTCCTGGCCATCCCGGTGCTCTCGCTCCGCCTCGGAGCCACCGACCAGGGCAACGACGACGCCTCGACGACCACCAGGAAGGCGTACGACCTGCTCGCCGACGGCTTCGGCCCCGGCTTCAACGGACCGCTCCAGGTGGTCACCGAGGGCGGCGAGACAGGCGCCCTGGTCACGAGCCTCAAGGACACACCGGGGGTCGCGCAGGTCGCCGCGCTCCCGCCCGCGCAGGGCGTGACGGTCATCCAGGTCGTCCCGACGACCTCACCGCAGTCCGTGGAGACGGACCGGCTCATCGACAGGCTGCGGGACGACGTCATCCCCGGTGCCGGGGTGGACGCCCACGTGGGCGGGGTGACGGCCGTGTCCAAGGACTTCTCGACCGTCACGGGCGACCGCCTGCCGTTGTTCATCGCGACGATCATCGGACTCGGTTTCCTGCTCCTGCTGGTCGCCTTCCGCTCGCTGGTGGTGCCGCTGACAGCCGCCCTGATGAACCTGATCGCCGCCGCGGCCTCCTTCGGCGTCCTGGTCGCGGTCTTCCAGTGGGGCTGGGGCCTGGAACTGCTCGGCCTCGGCAAGGAGGGCCCGATCAACGCCTTCCTGCCGGTCATCATGCTGTCCCTGCTCTTCGGGCTCTCGATGGACTACCAGGTCTTCCTCGTGAGCCGTATGCACGAGGAGTGGGTGCACACACGCGACAACGCGCGCGCCGTGCGCGTCGGCCTCGCGGAGACCAGCAGGGTCATCAACTCCGCGGCGCTGATCATGGTCTGCGTGTTCATGGCGTTCGTCCTCAGCGGTGACTCGGGCGCCGCCATGGCGGGCGTGGGACTGGCCGCCGCGGTCGCCCTGGACGCGTTCATCCTGCGCACCGCCCTGGTGCCGGCCGCGATGCACCTGCTCGGCGACTCCAACTGGTGGCTGCCGCGGTGGCTGGAGAGGCGGCTGCCGCACCTCGCGGTGGAGCCGAAGGAGGAGGTGGCGGCGCCCCAGGCCGAGGCCCGCCCGAAGAACGGCCCGGCCTCGGCCGTCCACGGCTTCGTCCGTACGACGGAGGGAGACCCGGTGGAGGGCGCGTCCGTCACGCTGCTGTCGGCCGGGGGCCGTCAGCTGGACCGCGTCGTGTCGCTGGCCGACGGCTCGTACATCGTCTCGGTCCCGGCGCCGGGAACGTATCTGCTGGCGACCACGGCAGCGTCGTACGGCTCACGCGCGCGGCACGTCGTCGTGGGGGAGGGCCCGCTGGTGTACGACGTGGAGCTCGCCGACGGTGAGCTGGACGTCGTCAACTGACGTGGCTACGGCTTCCCGCCGGGGTTCGGCATCACCTTCGTCATCCCCGGCAGGAAGTCCGTGAACAGCTCGTGCACCTCCCGCACGAGCGGCCGCAGCACCCGGAAACGGGCCAGTGACACGCCCCGCGCGGTGAGCCGGGCGCCGCGCTCCGCGAGCCGGTAGCTGCGCTCGCGGCCCTCGGTGCGGTCGAAGATCCAGTACAGGACGAGGCCCATCTGGGAGAGCCACAGCAACTCGGGCAGGACGTCCCGGAGTTCCTCGGGCACCTTGGTCTTCGTCGCGCCCCGCAGCACCTCCCGGTGCACCGAGATGGCCTCCACGCGCGCGTGCTCGGACTCGGGCGAGAAGGGGCTGAGCGGGCTGTCGGGGTCGGCGGCGTTCTTGAAGAACTGCACCGCGAACTCGTGGTACGGCTGCGCGATGTCCAGCCAGACCTTCAGCACCCCCGCGAGCCGCGCCTCCAGATCGCTCTCCCGGGCCAGCACCTCCCGGACCGCCACCTGGTGCTCGGCGGCGATCCGGTCGTAGAAGCCCTGGATCAGGTGCTCCTTGCCCGCGAAGTAGTAGTACGCGTTGCCCACGGAGACCCCGGCCTCCTGGGCGATGGCCCGCATGGTCGTCTTGTCGTACCCGCGCTCCTGGAACAGCCGCATGGCGGTCTCCAGGATCAGCGCGCGAGTCTGCTCGGACTTGCTCGAAGCACCGGGGGGAGCGCCCTCGTGGGGGCCGTCGTTGTTCGCAGGCACGACAAGAGAGCCTAACCAGTGGTGCAGCCGGCGCCGTCACAGCCCGGCGGGGTGTGGACCCAGCCCCGGCCCGGGTCGTACGACCAGCCGTCCGAGCGGCGGTACACCTTGCCGCCCCACTGGCCCCCCTGCCACTGCGCGCCGCGCCACTTGGCGGCGGCGAGCACCGCGCCCCTCGCGAGGCGGGCCCCCGAGGGGGTGCTGAGCCGGTGGGCCAGCGGCCGCTGCTCGCGCAGCGCCCACAGGGTCACGATCCAGGCGGCGGTGCCGCGGTAGACCTGGCCCGCGTCGCCGACGACGGTGATCTCCTCCAGGGTGGCGCCGTGGTCGAGCCCGGGAAACCGCCGCCGGGCCTCCTCGGACCCCGCCGGGACCAGTTCCAGGGGCACCAGCTGCGCTTGCCGTACGAGCCAGTCGCGCAGGTGGGCGCAGAGCGAGCACTGGGCGTCGTACAGGACGGTGAGCCGGCGGACCGGGGTGCGGTCCGCCGTGGTGCCGCGGTTCACGCCCGGGCCCAGTCCTGGGGCGCGACCGGCGGGACCTGCTCCCGCTCCATGGCGCCCCGCCTGCGGATCCGGTTGAGGACGTACACATTGGCCAGGTGCATCACGCCGAGCACCAGCAGGACGACGCCCAGCTTGGTGGACAGGGCCTCGAAGATGCCGCGGGTGTCCTCTATGGTCCCGTCGCCGCTGAGGTACAGCGCGACGAATCCGAGGTTCACGAGGTAGAAGCCGACCACCAGGAGGTGGTTGACGGCGTCGGCGAGCTTCTCGTTGCCGCGCAGCACGTCGGCGAGGAAGACCCGTCCGTTGCGGCTGAGTGTGCGGGCCACCCAGACGGTCAGGGCGATGCTGACGATGAGGTAGATGACGTAGGCGACGACCGTGCGGTCCATGCGCCTCCCCCTTCTTGAACACGTTCAAAAAGCTGACAGGAGAGACTGTAGACCTGCTTTTGAACATGTTCAACTCGCTTGCGGAGAGGCCTGCGTCACGTCGGAGCGCCGGTGTGCCCCGGGCTCGTGGGCCCGACTCGCCTCAGGTTCGCCGGGCGAGCTCCGGGCGCTTGGTGTAGTCGGTGAAGCCGAGGACGTTCCCCCACGGGTCGGCGATCTCGACCGTCCAGCCGGTGGCCACGGAGAAGACGTCGTCGAGCGGTGCGACGCCGGCCGAGCGCAGCTCCCGGGCGGCGGCCCTGGCGTCCGGAACCTCCAGCCACACGCGTGTGGCCGGCCACGGCGGCGGCCGGTGCCCGAGCGCCTCCTCCTGGCGGAGCAGGATCCCGGGCGTCTCGCCGCCGACCTTCAGCAGCGCGATCCCGGCCTCGTCGAGCCGGAAGCCGACCGTGAATCCGGCCCGTTCGTAGAAGGAGACGGCCTCCCCGAGGTTCCCGACGGGCAGCAGCACGTTGTCGAAACCGAGCAGTTCGTACGACTGGTCATCTGACATGTCGTCAGATTAAGCCGGGAGTCACGGAACGGGCTTCTGCGACGCGGTGTCCGTCGGGCATGATGACCGGGCGCATTGTCGTCTTTTCGCGGGTCCTCCCGCTTCGGTCCCCAGGAGCAGTCCCCCTTGAGCGAACAGCAGGGTCACGAGCAGCAGGACCCCAAGCAGGAGCCCTCGCAGGGCTACCCGCACCAGGGCCATCAGCAGCAGGGCCCCCCGCAGGGCCCGCCGCCCGGTCCTCAGCCGGGCTACCAGCAAGAGGGTTACCAGCAGCAGGGCTACCCGCCTCCCGGCTACCCGCCCCCCGGGTTCCCGCCGCCGGGCTACTACCCGCCCCCGGGGACCTACACGGGCGACCCCAACGCCCCCTACGGCTACGACCCCTACGGGCGCCCGTACTCCGACAAGTCGAAGATCATCGCGGGCATCCTCCAGCTCACCCTCGGCGGGTTCGGCGTCGGCCGCTTCTACCTGGGCAACGTCGGCATGGGGCTCGCGCAGCTCTTCACCTGCGGTGGGCTCGGCGTCTGGTCGCTGGTCGACGGCATCCTCCTGCTCACCGGGAACGACCACACCGATGAACACGGCCGGATCCTCCGCAGCTAGGACGGAGGGCGCCGGGACCGGGCCCCCGGCGCCCGTACGACGCTCCCCGCTGCGCCACCCCGCGGCGGGCCCCTCGGCCGTGCTCGCCGCGGGAGCCGCCGGCGCGGCGTACCTGTACCGCACCGACCCGCACGAGCCCGGGCACCTCCTGCCGCAGTGCCCGTTCCGCCTGCTCACCGGCCTGCTCTGCCCGGCCTGCGGCGGCACCCGCATGGTGTACGACCTGATGCACGGCCACTTCACCGAGGCCTGGCTGGACAACCGGGCCCTGCTGCTCGCCTCCCCGTACGCCCTCTACCTGCTGGGCCGTTGGGCGTGGGAGGGCCTGCACGGCCGCCGCTGGCGCCCCACGCTGAGCCCCCGGGCGCAGGTCCTGGTCCTCGCGCTCGCGGTGACGTGGACGGTGGTCCGCAACCTCGTCTAGCGGCCCCGCGACCCGTCCGTGCACAGGGCCGGGGACCGTCCGTGCACAGGCCCGGGAGACCGTCCGCCCACAGGCCCGGGGGACCGTCCGCGCACAGGCTCGGGGGACCGTCCGCGCACAGGCCCGGGGCCGTTGTCAGTGGTGCCTCGTACTGTCTCGGCATGGGAATCGTGATGTTCGTCGACGAGACGACAAGCGGGAGCCGCAGTGACGGCTGGGGGCTGGAGATCGCCGAGGAACGGCTCGCCGTGCGGGAGTTGATCCGGCGGCGGGTCTTCCAGGAGGTCGCCGAGTACAACGCGCGTACGCCCGAGGTCTTCCAGGGCCTGGTCCAGCCCGAGGACACCGAACGCGTGCTGAACGGCTACGCGTTGCGCACCCCCCGCCGCATAGACCCCGAGACCCAGACCGAACTCGCCCTCAAGGCCTTCGCCGGCAACGGCTTCCTCGTGCTGGTCGGTGACCGCCAGGTCACCGAGCTCGACGAGGAGATCGACCTCGTCCTCGGCACCGAGGTCACCTTCCTGAAGCTCGTCCCGCTGGTGGGGGGCTGACCATGGGCGAGATCCAGAAGTGCAAGGAACTGATCGGCCGCCGGATCGCGGAGGACGACTGGGAGGCCCTCGCCGGCGATCTGCTCAGGGCAGCGGTCACCAACAACGGCAACTGGACCGGCCTGTGGGGCGGCGTACTGGACCGCGTGCACAGACTGCCGGCGCAGGCGCGGTCAGGGGTCGCCGACGGCCTCGTGACCCACTACCACTCGGACCAGGCGGGCCCGATCGCCCGGGAGAACGCCCTGATCCTGCTGGGCATCGTCTCCCGCGACCTGCCGCCCCACGACCGCCTCGCCGCGGAGCGCCTCGCCCTGCTCGACGAGATCTCCCGCCGGCACTCCTTCTGGTACGGCGCCCACTACGAGAACCTCATCGAGGCCGAGCTGGCCGCGGGCCGCCCCATCGCGCCCGCCGTCGTCGCCACCGTCCGCCGCTCGGTCCTGCACGCCTACCTGAACGAGGACCTGCACCGGACGGTGAAGAAGCTGACCGAGCCACCCCTCAACGTCGGTGAGGCATGGGCCGACCAGGCCCTGCGGGACGCGGCCGAGAACTCCGACTGGCAGGCCCTGCTGGCGCACGCCGCTACGGCCACCGCCGCCAGGCCCACCCCCACATGGGACGAGCGGGCCACCGCCCTCACCGCCGTGCTCGGCCCCGACCGCGTCCGCGAGACCGTCCTCGCCTGGCTCGCCCTCGCCGGCCGCCCCCGCACCTTCGAGCTGGAGCGCGGGCCGTACGAACCGGACGTCAACAGCGCCTACGACCCCTACAACGCCGACGCCCTGCGGGGCCTGGCCTGGCTGCTGTCCCTGCTCCCGCCCCACCCCGACACCGCCCGCGCCCTCGGCGCCCTCGTCGAGACCTCCCTCAAGAAGGTCGCCGGACTCGGCCCCCGCAACCCGAAGGTCGCCAACGCCGGGGTCAACGCACTGGCCCGCATCGACAGCGAGGCCGCCCTCGCCGAACTGGCCCGCCTGGCCACCCGGGTGACGTACAAGAACACCCTGAAGCTGCTCGACGCGGCCCTGGAGGCCCGCGCCGAGGCCCTCGGCCTCAGGCGCGAGGAGATCGAGGAACTGGCCGTCCCCGCCTACGGCCTGACCGAGGTCGGACGCGCGGAGCACCGGCTCGGGGAGGTCACCGCCGTCCTCGAAGTCCAGGGCTCCAAGGCCGTGTTGACCTGGCGCAACGCGAGCGGCAAGCCGGTCAAGAGCGTGCCCGCGGCCGTCCGGCGGGACCACCCGGAGGAGGTGAAGGAGCTCAAGGCGGCCGCCAAGGACGTCGACAAGATGCTCTCGGCCCAGAGCGAGCGCCTCGACCGCCAGTTCCTCGCGGACCGCACCTGGTCCTACGCCACCTGGCGCGAGCGCTACCTCGACCACCCCCTGGTCGGCACTCTCGCCCGCCGCCTTTTGTGGACCGTCGACGGCACGACCGTCGGCCACGCCGAGGGCGCCCTGCGCACCCTCGCGGACGTCCCGGTCACCGAAGGCACCGAAGTCCGCCTCTGGCACCCGGTGGACCACGCCCCCGCCGAGATCGTCGCCTGGCGCGACTGGCTGGAGCGCCACGGCATCACCCAGCCCTTCAAGCAGGCCCACCGCGAGGTCTACCTGCTGACGGACGCCGAACGCGCCACCGGCACCTACTCCAACCGCTTCGCCGCCCATGTCCTGCGCCAGCACCAGTTCCACTCCCTGGCGGCGGTGCGGGGCTGGCGCAAAGCTCCGGCTGGCCGTCGACGACGAGGCGCCACCGGCCTCCCGCGACCTCCCCAGGTGGGGTCTGCGAGCCGAGTACTGGATCGAGGGCGGCGACGGCGGCGCGGACCACACGGACATCACCGACTCCGGCACCTATCTGCGCCTGCGCACCGACCAGGTCCGCTTCTACCCGATCGACGCCCCGGAGAACTCGGCGCACTGCGCGGGCGGCGAGTACCGCATGTGGCTGCGCGACGGCGCCGCCCCGGTGGACCCGCTGCCCCTGACGGACATACCGCCCCTGGTCCTGTCAGAAGTCCTGCGCGACGTCGACCTGTTCGTCGGCGTGGCCAGCGTCGGCAACGACCCGACCTGGCAGGACGGCGGCCCCGGCGGCCGTTTCCACGAGTACTGGACGTCGTACGGCTTCGGAGAGCTCAACCAGAGCGCCGAGACCCGCCGGCTCCTCCTGGACCGGCTGATCCCGAGGCTCGCGATAGCCGACCGCTGCACCCTGGAGGGCCGCTTCCTCCACGTCAAGGGCGACCGCCACACCTACAGGATCCACCTGGGCTCGGGCAACATCCTCCGCACCCCGAACGACCAGTACCTCTGCATCGTCCCGAAGTCCAACCCGGCCACCCCGCAGACCGGTTACCTGCCCTACGAGGGCGACCGCATGCTCGCGGTCATCCTCAGCAAGGCGATGATGCTGGCGGCCGACACGAAGATCACGGACCCGACGATCCTCAGCCAGCTGTGACCGTGGAGAGGGGCGAGATCGTCACAGGTTCCCGTAACCGTCCCTGACCACTTCCCGGGCCAGCGTCTGGCGGACGCCCGCCAGTTCACCGGCGATGCGCTCCGTCCGGTCGGCGTCCGCCGTCACCGCGGCGGGCACCGGCGTACCGCTCAGCAGGAGCCGGCGGCGCAGATGGGTGGGCGGGTGGGTGGCGTCGACGCTGTGCCCGCGCAGCGCCCCGAGCCGTCGCTGCCGTTCGAACTCGGACTCCGGGACGGAGTCCAGATGGGCGGCGAGCGCCTCCCACAGGCCGTCGCCGTTCCGCTGCCCGCCGCCGCCCGCACCGCGCAGCCGGCGGTTGTTGGTCTCGCGGTGCAGGGTGGTGACGATCGAGTCGGTGACCATGAGGCGGTCCATGAGACCGACCGCGCCCTCGGTGGACCCGGTGCGGGCCGCCGCCGTGTCGGCCAGGTACTCACCGCGCTGGGAGGCTCGCGCGGTCAGCAGCTCGAGCAGCGCCAGGACGCCCGTGATGAGCAGGCGCAGCGGGACGCAGGCCAGGTTGGCGATGGCCTGGATGGCATTGGGGTGGGGCGTCGGCTGGACGTAGTAGAGCCAGGTGTTCAGTGATCCGCACGCGGTGCCCACGACCATGCCGTGCCGGGTGTCGCCGTGCGTGAAGTGACCGAGCTCGTGCCCCAGGAGTGCGATCCGCTGCTGCGGGCTCAGCACCTCCCACAGCGGCAGCCCCAGCGTCAGGAGCCGCCGCCGCAGCCCGAGATGGGTCACGCCGGCATTGGCGTCGACATCGACCACGACGGCGTCCACGCTCCGGGTGCCCATGGCGGCGGCGACCTCGTCGACCAGCGCGTACAGTTCGGGCGCGTCCGCGCGCAGCAGGACACGGTCGTCGTCGGACAGCCGGTTCAGCCGGGGCCGCAGCGACCAGGCCAGCGCCAGCAGGAACAGCCCGAAGGCCATACCGAGCCCGCCCCAGCCGCGGATCACGCCCAGCAGCCCGATCGCGGCCAGGACGAGGGTCAGGCCGTGCACGGCGAGCGCGATCGCGTAGGCGAGCAGACCCGACGCCGTACGCCGACTCGGCCCGCCCCCGTCCCCGCTGCTCAGCTCGTCGAAAAGCTGTCCGCCGTACCGCTGGGCGATCCGGCGGCGCACCCCGTCCAGCCCGCGCTTGGGCCCGCCGGGCCCCTGCGGATCCACGTTCCAGTCACAGGCCGCGCACCACGTGGTGAACCGTCTGTCCGAACGGATCTCCACCCCGCACTGCGGGCACGACGACACGATCTCTTCTTCAGCGGTACGCACCGCTGCCTCCCCCGACCCCCGGCCCCTCCCCAGGGGCCGCTCCACTCATGACCGCCGCAGTGGATCACGCCCCGCGCGGCGACGCAATCCCAAATATTCAGCCGGCGTTCCCGCAACCGCCCACGCGCCGGGTGCCGAGCGCGATGTCGTCCATGCGGATGTCGTACGACGAAGGGGTCGGGTCGGCCTGGTAGAGCTGCCAGCCCAGCTTCACCTTGTCGAAGGCAGGGAAGACGAAGTCGTCCGCGGTGCCCCCGTGCTCCTTGGTGGACACGGTCAGGTCGGACCGCTCCACGCCGTCGAGATACACGGTGACGCGGTTGTCGCGGGCGTCGAGATGGAACTCGGCGCACTGCCACCTCCCGGCGACGGCCGGCGAGGAGGTCTTCCAGGAGGTCCAGTCCCCGGTGGGCCCGAGATCGGACCCGACGCCCCAGAAGTTGCCGTGGTCGGTCGGCGCGTACTGCCCCCCGAGCGGCCGCACCAGCGTCGGCGAGTCCGCCCCCGAGGCCTCGGCGATGGTCCAGTGGGCCCAGTCCGGAGCGGTGGGAAACCCCCCGACCCGCAGCCGCACCCGCCCCCAGAAGCTGTTGCCGGGAGCGGAGAGCCCGCCGAACACGAGAAAGGCCCGCCCGTTGCCTTCGGTACGGATGCGCAGCTCCCGCCCGTGCCCCGCGGCACTAGGCACGACGCTCAGCGTCCCGCCCGCCGAGTCGACGGTCCAGCCACGCCCCTCGCTGACCGGGCCGAGGGGAAGCCGGTCGAAGTTCTCCCGGGCGAGCAGTCCGTGGGAAGCGGGGGTGGCGGAGGCAGTGGGGGGTATCGCGAGCAGCGCGGCCGCGGCGACTGAGAGCGCGACGGCGACTTTTCTCTTGAGTGCCATGCCGTCAGCTTGAACCTGGTGCACCACAAGTCACAGTGCCCACAGTGCAGTTGGCCGGATGAGAGCGCCCGCGGTGTCCTGATCATGTGCTTGGGGGTGGCTGGATCTCCGTATTCGATCACTCTTTGAGGTGAGGCGGCCGACGTTTCCGCTGGATACGCTGAAGCGACTCGCGAGACTCCGTCCCATGGGAGCAGTGATGAGCGCCGCATCCGACAACGGCATGGACGACGAGACGGCATACCACTGGCCGATCCCCCCTGCCGAAGGTTGGACCGCCGACGACCTCGACCGGATTCCGGGCCTCCCTCCGCACACGGAGTTGCTCGACGGGAGCCTCGTCTTCATGAGTCCGCAGACCCGATTCCACAGCCGGACGATGCGTCTGCTGGACAACGCTCTGCTGCGGCAAGCGCCCGACCACCTGGACGTGGACCGTGAGATGACGGTCAGGCTGGACGCGAAGAATCGCCCCGAGCCGGACATCGTCGTCTTCCCGGTGGACGCGGTGACGGGTCCGAACCAGACCTGGTACGAGCCGGAGGACCTCGTCCTCGCCGTGGAGGTGGTCTCCGCCGATTCCCGCGAGCGGGACCGCGAGGTCAAACCGCGTAAGTACGCGGCAGCCGGCGTACCGCACTTCTGGCGAGTGGAACAGGACGAGAAGAAGGGCCTGCCCGTCGTCTACGTCTACGCACTCGACCCGGCCACGAAGTCCTACGGCCTCACCGGCATCTTCCACGAGCACCTCAAGGTCTCGGTCCCCTTCGACATCGAGATCGACCTGACGGCGGTGGACCGGCGACCCGGGCGCCTCGCGGACGAACCGGACCAGAGCTGAACCCGCCGACCGTTGTTCTGGGCATGCCACCATGCGAGTCCTGAAGTCATACTGATGAGTGGTCAGTGACTGGTGTGACAGGTGAGCAGGTCGGGCCGGGCAATAGGGGGCGGCTTCGTGCGGCGGGTGTTGGTGGTGCACTTCGTTCCGTGTGCGCTCTTCAGCGCGTGCGTGTACGCACTCGTACGCAGCGGCAGCTTCTCGGGCCGTGCACGCTGGCAGGCCGTCCTGCCGGTCGACGCGAGCGCCGTCATCGGGTCACTCCTCGTCATCGGTGCCGGAGCGGTCGTTCTGGGGATATTGCTGCACCCGTTCCAGGTGAGGGCGGTGCGGGTGCTCGAGGGGTACTGGGACCGCTGGCCGGCGACCGCCGGACTGGCCGGGGTGCTGACGGAGATGCAAAGACGCCGCAGACAGGCGCTCTCGGCACGGGCCGCAAGCGCGCTCCGAGGGGGAGTCAACGCCCGAAGGGTGGCGGCCGACGCATACCGGCGCATGGCGTCGGGAGCCCCGGAGGATGTCCTCCTGCCCACGGCGCTCGGCAACGCGCTACGCGCCGGGGAACTCACCGCCGGAGAGCGTTACGGGCTGGCGACCCTCTCCTCCTGGCCGCGCATCCTCATGCAGACCTCAGACCGGCTGTCCGAGGTACTGCGCTCGGCCAGAACCGCCCTCGACGCCTCGGTGAACCTGTGCTGGAGCTTCCTCGCCTCCGGGACGCTCGCGGCGGTGGCCCTCTACGACGAACCGGTGGCGCGATGGGCGCCGCCGGCGTCCTTTCTCCTGGCGGCCGTCGCGTACAAGGGCGCTGTGACCGCCGCACAGGCGTACGCGGGCCTGATGCATGTCGTCTACGACCTGCATCGATTCGATCTTCTGGATGCCCTGCACCACCCGCTGCCCGAGGCGGAGGAGGAGATCGAGACGTTCTGGCGCGTCTCACAGCTTCTCGCCGGACGATCCGACGCGGGTCTTCCCTACGATCACCCGCGCAGGTCAGCCCCGGACCACGTGGACGGCTCCGCAGACTCCTAGCACGTGGATGACGAACGTGCCGCTCTCACGGGGATCGCTGTTCCCGGGCTCTGGCGCGGTCACACGAGTGAGGAGGGTGCCGGCGGTGTGCACCGTGATCCGGCTGTCTCGGGGGACCACGAGACGCACGTGTCCTGCCAGCGCGGTGACGTTCACGTTCACGGCCGACGCACCGTCCAAGTGCCGCAGATCGGCTCGCAGTTCGCCGAGGACGGCTCGCACGGTCAGTACGTCTCCGGCGTCCTGTGGGATCACCACCACGCCGGTCGTGAGGACCCTCGTCCACCGGGTGGCGGGCCCATGAGCAGTCGCCGACAGCACCAGCGCGGCTCCGCCCAGTGCCAGGACTACGGGAAGCAGGTCCTGCACCAGCCGCCGGCCGGCTCCGTGGGCAGCGACCAGGGCGGCCGACGCGATACCTGCGAGGAGCAAGGGCCCTATGAGCGAACCCGTCGGGACGGCCGACCTGAGCAGGTTCAGTGAGGCGAGCGCGAGGAGCAACCACGGCCACCAGGTCGTGGCCCACTCCAGTGCGGCGTGGGCCCGGCGGCCCGGATCCCCGGCAAGCAGAGCGCCCACGGCCACTGCGGACAGCCCGATCCATGTCCGGGTACGCGTGGTCCGGCCACCGCCCCGGCCCTCCGCCATCGCTCCGTGCCTCCCGCTCGTGCGGGACCTGGCGGTGCCGCAGCGACATGCTAGCCAGGGAGGCGGGGAGCGATATTCGGGGGTGGGTAACCGTTACGCCTCGGGGCCGTCGGGGTCGGTGTCGTATCCCAACAGCTCGTTCGGCGTCTCGGTGTACCGCGAGCAGCTCCTGAGGTGTTCCACCTTCAGCCCCTCCGGCCGACGGCCCCGCCCGATGATGCCGCGGCGGCCTCGGGGGATCGGAGCTCCGCACTCGGGGCACGCGTCCTGCGGCGGATAAGTGCCGGGCAGTACTGTTTCCAGGTACATGGTCCCCCCTGAGGGTCGGTATGGGAGTGGCTGGCTAGTCCGTACGCAGGTAGAGCAGCCAGAGGCCGTCCAGGACGGTGCACACCAGCACGAGAACGGCGGCGGCCGTGCGCCACCACAGCTGCCTTCCGTCCGGCTCGGGGACGAGCGAAGCGGCGATCCCGGCCCCCAGCATCAGCGTGCCCCAGTTGAAACAGGCGTTGGCGAGCCCCAGACGGTACTCGTAGTACTCCTGAGCCTTCTTGACCGTCGCGTTGCGCTCATCGTCGTCGTGCCCCGGGTAACCCCGGAGCGCGAGATCGGCGTCCAGATCAGCCCGGGTGAATCTGAAATGGAAAGCGTGATAGCTGAGTTGGATACTCGCGATCAGAGTCATCGCCGTGGTGACGAGGAGCAGCAGAGTGATTCCGGGCCATCGGAACCTCTCGTCCGCCCCACCCACGACACCCGCCAGTGAGAGCGCGGTCGCCGCCAGCAGCGGAGCGGCTATGAAGTGCGCCTGCTTGGCGGCCTCGTGTGTGCCGAGTCGTCTGTGCGTGTGCCCGTCCCCCCGTGTCATGTGGGGAGTGTGCGGGACACATGACGTCCTCGGCATCAGCGCAAATCGGCCAAAACGCCTGAGGGCCCTGTTTCCCGTGGTGCGGGAAACAGGGCCCTCGGACAAGTGGCGGAAGATCAGAAGCGGCGAGTGATCAGTGCTCGCTTCACTTCCTGGATCGCCTTCGTGACCTCGATGCCGCGCGGGCAGGCGTCCGTGCAGTTGAAGGTCGTGCGGCAGCGCCACACGCCGTCGCGGTCGTTGAGGATCTCCAGGCGCTGCTCGCCCGCCTCGTCGCGCGAGTCGAAGATGAAGCGGTGCGCGTTGACGATGGCGGCCGGGCCGAAGTACTGGCCGTCGTTCCAGAAGACCGGGCACGAGGAGGTGCAGGCCGCGCAGAGGATGCACTTCGTGGTGTCGTCGAAGCGCTCGCGGTCCTCGGCCGTCTGGAGGCGTTCCCGGGTCGGCTCGTTCGTGTCCTTCGTGATGAGGAAGGGCATGACGTCGCGGTACGCCTGGAAGAACGGCTCCATGTCGACCACGAGGTCCTTCAGGACCGTCAGGCCCTTGATGGGCTCGACCGTGATCGGCTTCTCCGGGTTGATGTCCTTGATCAGCGTCTTGCAGGCCAGACGGTTCTTGCCGTTGATCCGCATGGCGTCCGAGCCGCAGATGCCGTGGGCGCACGAGCGGCGGAACGTCAGCGAGCCGTCCAGGTCCCACTTGATCTTGTGGAGGGCGTCGAGGACACGCTCCTTCGGGTCGATCTCCAGCTGGAAGTCTTCCCAGGTGGCCTCCGCCGAGACCTCCGAGTTGAAACGGCGGACCCGGATGGTGACCGTGATGTACGGGGAGTCGGCGAAACCGGGCTCGGGCTCGCCGGCCGCGTCCTTCTTGTCCAGAACAGGAGTTGCCATCAGTACTTACGCTCCATCGGCTGGTAGCGGGTCTGGACGACCGGCTTGTAGTCGAGACGGATCGACTCGGCGCCGTCGTCGCCCACCTCGCGGTACGCCATGGTGTGGCGCATGAAGTTGACGTCGTCGCGGTTCGGGTAGTCCTCGCGGTAGTGACCGCCGCGGGACTCCTTGCGGGCCAGCGCGGAGACCGCCATGACCTCGGCGAGGTCCAGCAGGTTGCCGAGCTCGATCGCCTCCAGCAGGTCCGTGTTGAAACGCCGGCCCTTGTCCTGGATCGCCACGTTCTTGTAGCGCTCGCGCAGCTCCGCGATCTTCTCGACCGCCGTCTTGATCGTCTGCTCGGTGCGGAACACCATGACGTTGGCGTCCATGGTCTCCTGCAGCTCGCGGCGCAGGACCGCCACGCGCTCGGTGCCGGTCGAGTTGCGCAGCGCCTCGACCTGCCCGACGACCAGCGAGGCCGGGTCCTCCGGCAGCTCGACGAAGTCCGCCTTCTGGCTGTACTCCGCCGCCGCGATACCGGCACGGCGACCGAACACGTTGATGTCCAGCAGCGAGTTCGTGCCCAGACGGTTCGCACCGTGCACCGACACGCACGCGACCTCGCCGGCCGCGTACAGGCCCGGGACGACGGTGGTGTTGTCCGCCAGGACCTCACCCTCGACGTTCGTCGGGATGCCGCCCATCGCGTAGTGCGCGGTGGGCTGGATCGGGATCGGGTCCGTGTACGGCTCGATACCGAGGTAGGTGCGCGCGAACTCGGTGATGTCCGGGAGCTTGGCGTCCAGCTGCTCCGGCGGGAGGTGCGTGAGGTCGAGGTAGACGTGGTCGCCCTCGGGACCGCAGCCGCGGCCCTCACGGATCTCCGTGTAGATGGAGCGGGACACGACGTCACGGGACGCGAGGTCCTTCATGACCGGCGCGTACTTCTCCATGAAGCGCTCGCCGTCCTTGTTGCGGAGGATGCCGCCCTCACCGCGGGCGCCCTCCGTCAGCAGGATGCCCATGCGCCAGATGCCGGTCGGGTGGAACTGGAAGAACTCCATGTCCTCGAGCGGCAGACCCCGGCGGTAGACGGCAGCCTGGCCGTCACCGGTCAGCGTGTGCGCGTTCGACGTCACCTTGAAGAACTTGCCGCAGCCGCCGGACGCGTAGATCACGGCCTTCGCCTGGAAGACGTGGATCTCGCCGGTCGCCAGCTCGTACGCCACGACACCGGCCGACCGCTTCACGCCGTCGACCTCGGTGATCAGCTGGTCCAGGACGTAGAACTCGTTGAAGAACTCCACGCCCTCCTTCACGCAGTTCTGGTACAGCGTCTGGAGGATCATGTGGCCGGTGCGGTCGGCCGCGTAGCAGGACCGGCGGACCGGCGCCTCGCCGTGGTTGCGCGAGTGACCGCCGAAGCGGCGCTGGTCGATCGTGCCGTTCGGGGTGCGGTTGAACGGCAGGCCCATCTTCTCCAGGTCGAGGACCGAGTCGATGGCCTCCTTCGCCAGGATCTCGGCGGCGTCCTGGTCGACCAGGTAGTCACCGCCCTTGACCGTGTCGAAGGTGTGCCACTCCCAGTTGTCCTCCTCCACGTTCGCCAGCGCGGCGGCCATGCCGCCCTGTGCGGCGCCCGTGTGGGAGCGGGTGGGGTACAGCTTGGTCAGCACTGCGGTGCGGCTGCGCTTCGTGGACTCGATGGCCGCGCGCATGCCCGCGCCACCGGCGCCGACGATGACGGTGTCGTACTTGTGGATCTTCATGATTCTCGCAGCCCCGTGCCTAGCGGATGTTCGGGTCGAAGGTGAAGATCACCAGCGTGCCCAGCAGGATGGTGAACACCGTGGCCGTGTAGAGCAGGCCCTTGAGCCACAGCCGGGTGTTGGCGCGCTCCGCGTAGTCGTTGATGATCGTGCGCAGACCGTTGGCGCCGTGCAGCATCGCGAGCCACAGCATCAGCAGGTCCCAGACCTGCCAGAACGGGGAGGCCCAGCGGCCGGCGACGAACGCGAAGCCGATCTTGGAGACGCCGCCGTCCAGGACGAGCTGGATCAGCAGGTGCCCGATGACCAGGACGACCAGCACGATGCCGGACAGCCGCATGAAGAGCCACGCGGCCATCTCGAAGTTGCCGCGGGTCGAGCGGGGGGTCTTCTTGGTGCGCTTGCGCGGAGCCTCGATCAGCGGCGCCGGGTTGTCGACGCCGTAACCGGAGGAGCCCTCGACGGGGCCGATGCCGGAAGCGGTGGTTTCAGTGGTCGCCATCGGTATCAGCTCCCGAAGAGTTCACGAGCGGCGTGGCCGAGGACGGGGTAGATCGCCCCGATCATGAGTACGACCCACAGGCCGACCACGGACCAGAGCATCTGCTTCTGGTAGCGCGGGCCCTTCGACCAGAAGTCGACGGCGATGACGCGCAGGCCGTTGAGCGCGTGGAAGAGGATGGCGGCCACCAGGCCGTACTCCAGACACGCGACGAGCGGGGTCTTGTACGTGGCTACGACCTTGTCGTAGTCCTCGGGGGAGACACGGACGAGAGCGGTGTCCAGCACGTGAACGAACAGGAAGAAGAAGATGAGGACGCCGGTGACTCGGTGAGCCACCCAGGACCACATTCCTTCCCGGCCGCGGTACAGCGTTCCAGCCGGCACGGAAGTCCCTCCGGGAGCGGGGTGTCGGGGCCGCGCCGGCTTGTGCGGTCGGTGGGCCCGGCCGGGTACGGTCCACCGGCCCCCAGCATCGTAGCGAGGCGCTGCCGCTGGGCTGAGCCGGGGCCCATCTGTGTGATCAAAGTGGCACGCAGATGGCGGAACTGGGCGGCTAATGGGGTGGTCTGAGCTGCTATGTGCCGGGTGCGGGTTGTGAGTGGCTGGTCGCGCAGTTCCCCGCGCCCCTGAGGGAAGACACCAATCGGCCCCTTGCCAAGCGGCGGAGCTCCTCCGCCGCCACCACGCGTTCCTCCTCCGGATCGTTTGCCAAACGTGACCGGATGCCTGCCAGGACGTGATCGAGGGCCTCGGCCGGAGGCAACCCGTCCAGGCAGATCACGAAGGCGTGGCCGAAGCGGGCCTCGTAGGCGGCGTGGGCCGCGTCCAGCGCCATGTGGGCGGCGACATAGGCGCCGTCCGGCAGGACCGGGAGCGTCTCTCCCGCCAGCGCCTCCGACAGGTCCACGGGCGTCAGGTCGTAGGCCGCCTCGTCCGACGCGGCCAGCAGGGCCTCGACGGTCGGGTAGGGGCGGTGGGCCGCGACGCGGTCCGCCCAGCGCAGGCTGCGGAGGCAGTCCAGCAACAAGCCCCGGGCCTCGTCGGGCGGGGCGGTGTTGAAGGCGTCCAGGACGGTGGGCAGGGACGGTATGGCCACTCGGCCAGAGGTATGTGTGGGCGTCACGTGTGTTTCGGCAGGGGAAGCTGTGAGCGATGTGACGTCACGTTATCGAGAGTGGACATGACCTGTCCGACGGATGCCCGAATTTCACCCGCAAGGGAGAGTTTCGGAACGGGCGGTGGACGCGTCCGTTCCCCCGAGGCCCTAGCGTGGAGAGTGTGAGCCAGCACAGGAAGCGACCGGAGAAGCAGACGAGGGGGCTGATCGCCGGGGCGGTCGCCGTGACCGTCGTGGCCGGGGTGGGCCTCGGGCTGTGGGCGGGGAACGACGACAGCGCCCCCGCCGGGTCCGCGCGGACGCAGCCACAGGCACAGGCGGAGCAGCGCTCGACCTCGCCGTCCGCCGCCGCGCCGAGCCCGACCCCCAGCCCCACCCGCTCGTACCCGCTGTCCACCACCCCCCGCACCATCCCGGCCGTCCGTGCCCACACCCCGGCGCGCGGCCCCGGCTGGCGGCCCGCCGCGGGGCTGCGCGTGGTCGTGAACGACGCCGGCCTCGCCGACGAGGGACGCCTGGTCGCCGGTGAGCTGGGGCTGACGTACGCCGGGAAGAAGGACGACGTGCGTCCCGGGGACGTCCGACTGGCTGTCGACCACGGCAAGGGCGCGGCCCCGGAGTCGTACCGCATGACCGTGCGCGGCGGACAAGTCGACATCAGCGGGCCGGACGACGCGGGTGTGTTCTACGGCACCCGCACGCTCAAGCAGGAGGTGCACGGTGGCGGTACGGCGCCGGAGGGCGTCGTACGGGACCAGCCGGCCAAGCCGGTGCGCGGGTTCTTCCTGGACATGGCCCGCAAGAGCTTCACGGCCGGCTGGATCGAGGACCGGGTCCGGGAGCTGGGCGACCTGAAGTACAACCGGCTCCAGCTGCACTTCTCCGACGACCAGGGGTTCCGGATCGCGTCCGACACGCACCCGGAGATCGTCTCGGAGCAGCACCTGACCAAGGCCCAGGTGCGGAAGATCGTCGCGCTCGCGGCGCAGCGGCACATCACCGTCGTACCGGAGATCGACTCGCCCGGGCATCTGGGCGCGGTCATCGCGGCGCACCCCGAGCTCCAGCTGCGCAGCGCGGCGGGGCGGACTCCGCAGGGGACGATCGACATCTCCAAGCCTGCGGCCGCCGCGATGGTCGACGACCTGCTGAAGGAGTACGCGGACCTGTTCCCCGGCGCCGACTGGCATCTCGGTGGGGACGAGTACCGGGCGCTGATGGTGTCGAACCCGGCGGCGACCTACCCCCAGCTCGCCACCGCCGCCCGGAAGGCCTACGGCGCCGGCGGCACGGTCGCGGACCTGACGACGGGGTGGCTCAACGACCGCGCCGACACCGTCCGGGCCGCGGGAAAGACGCCGCTCGCCTGGAACGACGGCTTCTTCCGGGGGACGTCCGTGCGGCCCGCCGGCGACATCCGGGTCGCCTACTGGACGGGCAAGGAGATCGGCGCGCGGCAGCCGGTGGAGTATCTGAGCGCGGGCCGCAAGGTCGTCAACTACAACGACGAGTTCCTCTACTACGTCCTCGGGCAGCCCAACAAGTTCTTCTATCCGAGGGGTCAGCGGATCTACGAGCAGTGGACGCCGCGCGTGGTGCGGGGCACGACGGCCGTCTCCTCGACGTACGACGGCCAGATCCTCGGCGGGTACTTCGCGGTGTGGTGCGACTTCCCGAACGCGCAGACGCAGGCCCAGGTCGCGGCCGGCGTCCGGATGCCGCTGCGGGCGACCGCCCAGAAGCTGTGGGACCCGGGGAAGCCCGCTCTGACCTGGACGCAGTTCAAGGCGCTCGGGGACCGGCTCGGCTGACCGACCGGGAATTCACGGTGGACGTACGGGGCCGGCGAACCGTATGTTCCGCATGCCGCGCGTGAGGCTCTGGGGAGAGGCCGCGCGGTCTGCCGCTCATCCACATCACGGGGGACCCCACCATGCTCTGCACGCGCTGCCATCACTTCGAAGCGGCACCGGACGGTGTCCTGTGCACCTCGTGTGCCACACCCGCCGGCTTCGCCGCCCCGCCGGGCGCGGGCACGCCCAAGGTCTGGCTGCGCTCGCCGGTCGGGCTCGGGTGGGCCACGGTGGCACTGCTCGGGCTGGCCGCCGCCGTCGACCTCTTCGCCCTCGTCGCGGACTTCCTCCGGTACGACGTCACGGGTGACCTCGCCGGGGGCGACACCGGAGCCGCGGCGCTGGACCGGGCCGACGTGTCCGACGTGCTGACCTCCCTGGCGGCCTCCGCGCAGATGGCCGTGCTGCTGGCCTGCGCCGTCGTCTTCGTGATCTGGCTCTGGCGGGTGCGGGTCAACGCCGAGGTGTTCGCGCCGGACGGGCACCGCAAGGCGCGCGGCTGGGTGATCGCGGGCTGGGTCGTGCCGTTCGCGAGCCTCTGGTACCCGCGCCGGGTCGTGCTGGACGTCTGGAACGCGAGCAGCCCCGAGGACCGGCCGAGGGGGCACGCGCTGGTCAACGTGTGGTGGACGTTGTGGCTGCTGACCAACGTCATCGGGCGGTTCCTGGCGAGCATGGCCGGGGAGGCCGACACCTACCAGGAGGTCCACGACGCCGCGTTCCAGCTGCTGTTCGCCGACGCCGTCGACCTCGTCGCCGCCCTGGTCGCCGCCGTGATGGTGCTGCGGCTGACCCGGATGCAGGACGAGAAGGCCCGCCGGGGACCGGTGGTACCCGTCGCCGCCTGACGGATTTGGTCCATCCTGCTGCGAACTGCCGTACGAATGTGGTGTATTCGGGCCCGAACCGTACCGAGCAGCCGGGGGGACCGGGATGGGCTACTGGGGTTACTTCGTCGTGGGCCGCGGGGAGCGGCCGCTCGCCGAACGGGACGCACTGGCCGGCGCGGAGGGCATGGTCCTGCGCGAGTCGGCGCCGGGCGGATGGCAGGTCTGGGAGTACGCGAGCGGCGAGGGCGGCATCGGCAGCATGAACTCCCTCGCCCTGGAGACCGGTTCGCCCGCGCTGTTCGGATACGTCATGGACAGCGCGTCGGTGGTGGTGGAGGCGGCGGGCCCGGAGAGCGGGGGCTGGACGACCTGTCTGGCGCGCGGCGCCATGGCCAGGTTCATCGGGGCCGGTGGCGCCGGCGAGTCCGGTGCGGACGGGCTGACCCTCGAGGACTACTTCCTGGAGCCCCGGGACGCGGCCGCGCGGGCCGTCGCGTGGGCGGCGGAGGCGGGGCACGCGGTGGCCGAGGAGCCGCTGCTCGACGTCCTGAGCTCCGACCCCGACCCGTTGGCCGAAAACCTCTTCTTCCGTATGCTCGACCGGCTCGGTGTGGTGCCCCTGTGACACTCCCGGGCCATCGCGCGCAGTAAGGGGAAGTGCGGGTTCCGTGAGGGGATACCGCTCGGCGAGGGAGGCGTGGATGAGTCTGGTGGAGCTGATCGGCCAGGCCGACGAACGCGGACTGGCCGCCAGCGGGTTGGCTTGTTTGGATCGCTGTGTACCGCTGCTGGGCGGCGACGACGAGGTCCTGCGCCCCCTGTGGGCCGACCTCGCGACCGACACCGGCGACGCCGGGCAGTGGGCCGGACTGCTGGACCAGGTCCGCGGAAAGCTGGGCGGCACAGGGGGGTTCGGGCCGGGGGGAGAGCCGGGCGCGGACGACTCCGCCGACGGCGCCGGGGAGGACGAGGCCGTGTCGCTGGCCCGGCGGATGCTGGACGCCGCGCCGGCCGAGCGGTCCGGTGCCGGGGTGCGGGAGTGGGCCGACGCCTGCTCGGTCGCCGCGCTCCGGATCCACCAGCTGCTCGACCCCCTGAAGGACGCCGCCGACTCGCTCGACGCCCACCGCGAGGGCCGTACGGAGGGCATGTCCCCGCTCGTGGCCGCCGAACTCCGCCGCCAGGTCACCGTCCTGGAACTCCTCGCGGGCCACGGCCCGGCCGGCCTGCGCCCCGCCCTGGAGGTGTGCACGGAGGGCCGCCGGGTCCTGCGCGCGGTGGTGTCACGGAGGAGCCGGCGGCGGGGGTGAACGGGGACGGAGGGCCTCGGTCAGCGGGCACGGAGGGAATGGGGGCGGGGCGCTGCTCAATGGACCAGCCATTTGACGACCGCGTCCCCGTACCGGGCCGTCTGGCCGTAGAACGCCGTCAGGTCCCGGTGCGCCGCCGCGAACACCCCCCGCGCCTCCCGCTCGGCGCCCGCCCCGCCGTATCGCGGCAGCAACTCCTCGCGGGCGAGCCGCCACAGGGTCTCGAAGTCGGCGGCTCCCAGGTACGACGAGACCTGGTTCGCCCGGGCCGCGGTCAGCAGGAGGAAGGGCGGCTTGTCGCGGTCGCCGGGGTGGACCGGCAGTCCGCCCAGGACCACCTCGGCACCGGCGTAGAGGAGTTCGTGGTCCAGGTAGGACTTGTCCAGCACCTCCTCCCGGTGGCGTCCGATGCGTTCGCGTACGGCGTCCCAGTCGTCCTCGAACAGCCGTTGCAACCAGTTGGCGCTGTTGCGCAGGGCCGAGGGCGGCACCGCGCGCAGATGGAAGTAGTCGCTCATCAGAGACAGGAGCGCACCGGGGCGCCGAAGCGTCACTCTGTCGTCAACCTCGCTCCCGAGAGGGTCCTGTGACCGTCCGGGGAGGGATGCGGTGAAGGTGCGTCGGTCCTGCGCCGGTCTCGCCGAAGCCCCCCGAATCGTGTGACGAACGGTCCCTCCGGAACGCTGTCACCCGTGTGACGACTGATGTGACCGCTCATACGACAGCCCGTTCGACCGCCGATGTGACGACCCACCAGGCGCACCGGCCCTCCGCCGCGGCCAGACCCGTGCGGTGGGCGGCCGACGCGGTCTCGACCCTGCGCGAGGGCGCCCGGGTCCGGCTCGACTACTCGGCGCAGAGCCTGTGGCGCGTCGACCGGCTCATCGAGGAGATACGCCGGGAGGGAGCGCCGTACGCCGCCCTGGAGACCGTGCTGCGCGGGCTCGGGGCCTACGCCGGTGAGGTCGTCGTCCGCCAGACCGGTGCCGAGTGGTGGGCGAGCGGCGGTGAGTACTGGGTCCGGACGCCCGACGGCCGCCTGTGGGACCCGGTGGACGAGGCCCGCCGTTGCTTCGCCGGGGACGGCTCGCTGCGGCTGCTGTGCCGGGACGCGACGGGGGCCGTACGGCGATGAGCGGGCCGGCCGGGGCCGCTGGGCGGTAAGACCCCGGACCCGCCGTCGAGACCCCGTGAACGCGGAACGGGCGTCCGCCCCCCGGATGCGGGGAGGCGGACGCCCGTCGCGGTGAACTCGGCGCTCCGGACGGCTACTTGATGTAGACCAGGCCGTCCGTCGTGATCGTCGGGCGGCCGCTGGTGCCGACCACCACGATCTTGATCTTGTGCTGGGCGCTGGACGCCCAGGACTTGGTCCAGATCGCCTGGCGGTACTTCGTGGTGGCGGACTTCAGGTCCACGGTCGCGACCTTGGTGCCGTCCACGTAGACGTACGCCTGCCCGGAGGTGGACGCCCGCGAGACCACCCACGCGGCGGACTTGCCGGTGAACGTCCAGGTCAGGCTCGCGCCCTTGGAACCGCTGGAGTACGACTTCCCGCCGAGGTAGCTGGACGAGGAACGGGCGGTCCAGCTCCCGGACTTCGTGGCCGAGGTCTCCTGGAGGATCATCGGCGTGTAGGCGGGCGACGAGGTGCGGGTGTTGCCCGCGACGTCGTACGCCTTCATCGACCAGGTGCTCGCCGAGCCGGACTTGGCGGTGCGGTTGGAGCTGGTGGTGGTCGGGCCGAAGGTGGCCGTCGTCGGCGACAGCAGGCTGACCTGCTTCAGGGCCTGCGCGTCGGTGGCCTTCCAGCCGAGGGTGACCGGGACGGCGGCGGTCTCGACGGTGCCCGCGCGCAGGGTGATCTTCGGGGTGGTGGAGAAGACCGGCGCCGTGGTGTCCGCGACGACGGTCAGCGCGGTGGTGGCCGGGGCGGTCTTGCCGGACTGGTGCACCGCCCGCACGGCGACCTTGTGGGTGCCCGCGGCCAGGGTCGTGCTCGCCGAGGTGGCCGTGCCCGCGGTGGTCTTGACGACCGTGCCGTCGACCAGCAGCTCGAACTTCGAGATCAGCGAACCCGGCGTGGTCGTCGACCACTTCGCGGTGATCGCGCCCTTGGTGTAGTACGTCGAGCCGGACAGGGTCGCGCCGGTCAGCGAGGTGACCTTCAGGCCCTGCACCGGGCCGGACGCCCAGGCGCGGATGGTCGGCAGCTGGCCGTAGAGCGTGGTGCCGGGGCACTCGGTGGCGTAGCCGTCGCGGTGACCGGAGATCCGGTTGAAGGTGTAGAGGCTGCCCGCGGTGAAGCTGGTACCGGCGAGGTTCTTCTGGGTCGCGCCCGCCTTCAGCTGGACCGTGGAGTTCGGGTCGACGCCGTACTGGCCGAGCTTCCAGGCCGCGATCCGGGCGACCGAGGTGAGGGCGGCGGTGGAGGCACCCGCCGAGGTGTACTCGCCGATCACCGCGATGCCGGTGGACTCACGGTTCCAACCGTAGGTGTGGGCGCCCAGGACCGGCTGGTCGACACCGCCCTTGCGGCCCTCGAAGATCGTGCCGCACTTGTCGACCAGGAAGTTGTAGCCGAGGTCGTTCCAGCCGTTGCCGTCGGGGGCCGGGGCGGTGTGGTACGCGTAGATGGCCCGCACGATCGACGCCGACTCGGCGCAGGTGTAGTCGTTCGACCCGGCCGTGTGATGGACGAAGACGGCCTTCACGTCCGCGTTGTACTCCGACGGGTCGGGGCTCAGCGACTCGTCGGCGCCCCAGTCGGCGCGCGAGACGATCGGCGGCTCGGGAACCGTGGAGGCCGGGGCGGTGGGCGTGGTGGCCGTGGGGGCCGGGGAGGTGGGTGTGGTGGCCGTGGGGCTCGGGGTCACGTCCTCCGTGTAGGCCGCCGGCTCGGTCGCGGCGTCGGCCGCTTCGGCGGCGGTCACGCCCGGGTCGACCAGGTTGACCTTGAGCCCCGAGGGCAGTCCGGCGCTGGTGGTGCCGTCCTCGTGGACGACCTGCACCTCGACACCGTCCGAGGGGCCCACCCACAGCGGTTCGGACGCGCCGCGTGCCCCGGCCCGCTCGTCGGCGTCCTCCACCGGGTCCGCGTCCGTCTCCAGGTCCTGCCAGGGCGTCCACGCGCCGGTGTCGAGGCTCCGGGTGCGTACCTGCGCCTTGCCGTCGAGCTGCTTGGTCGCCCCCGTCCAGGAGATGCCGAGCAGCGAGAACTGCTTGGTCTCGGTGCGCGGCAGCTCGCGCTCGCCGGTCTCGGGTGCCTTCAGCGCGAGGTCGTAGACCTTCACCGGTCGCTCGGCCCGCTGATCCCCCGCCGCGTCGGTCGACGGACTGGCGACGGCGTAGCTCGCGATACCCCCGCCCCCCAGGACCACCGCGCCGAGCGTCAGCCACGCCCGCCGCTTCATGCTGAGCGGTCTGTACGCACGGCTTCTACGACGACTCACTACCTACCCCACCCCTGATTCAGTTGAACTCGGTCACAGAAGTGCCACCTCTTGCACAGGTGGCACTCACACAGCGTCCAAACGATCGCAGACGTCACAGGCGTCACATGCGGAGGCCCTGGGGACAGGTACGGGACTGTGACACTTCTGTGCGGTCGGACGCTGTTGACCGTGGGGGACATGGGCAAGGGCGACCCCGCCGACAGTGCGGAATCGCCACGAACCGGTACGGACAGGAAAGTTCTTGGGCCAGGGAGGGGAACCCCGCCGCGCGCAGGCGTACGACGGGGAACTGGGCGCGGCCGTCGCGCGGGCCCAGGAGGGCGACGAGTCCGCGTTCGCGGTCGCCTACCGGCTGGTGCAGCCCGCACTGCTCGGGTATCTGCGCGGGCTGGTCGGGGACGACGCCGAGGACGTGGCCTCCGACGCCTGGTTGGAGATCGCCAGAGACCTCGGCCGGTTCCGGGGGGACGGGGCCGGGTTCCGCGGCTGGACGGCGACCATCGCCCGGCACCGGGCCCTGGACCATCTGCGCCGGCAGAAGGTGCGGCCCCGGTCGGCGGCGCTGGAGCAGGACATGCTGGACCTGCCCGGCCCGCACAGCACCCACGACCAGGCGCTGGAGTCCCTCTCCACCGAGTACGCCCTGGAGCTGGTCCGGGCACTCCCGCGCGACCAGGCCGAGGCGGTGCTGCTCCGGGTCGTCGTCGGACTCGACGGCCCCGCCGCCGCCCGCGTCCTCGGCAAACGCCCCGGCGCGGTGCGCACCGCGGCCTACCGGGGCCTGAAGCGGCTGGCGCAGCTGCTCGGCGCCGAGAGTGTGACGGATGAGCGCCCCCGGACGCTGGGGGAGTCGACATGACAGGCGAGGACGGCACGGCGGACAGGAACGGACACGGCATGAGCGACGAGCGGAGGGAGGGTGCAGCGCCGGGCGCGGAGCAGCCGTACGACGACAGGATCCTGAGCGACCTCCCCGAGCCGTCGTACGACCGAGGTCGGCTGGAAGCGGTGCTCGGGGCGGCGATCCTCGCGGAGAAGACGGACGGGGAGGCCGAGCGGCGGGCCCTGGAGGCCTTTCGGGTGGCTCGGGACGCCGGGGCGCACCGGGCGCGGACGCGGCGGCGGGACGACTGGCGGCCCCGTGCGCGACGGCGCGGGGCGCGGTCCTGGAAGGCGACGCTCTCCGTGCTCCTGGCGAGTCTCACCCTCGGCGGAGTCGCCTACGCGGCGATCGGTGCCGGTGGCGGTGACGGCGGGTCGGCCAAGGGTGCGGCGGACGACGGGGGCGCACGTCCGAGTGTCACCACGAGCGCCCCGGTCCGGTCGCCGAGCGACTCCCGGCCCTCCGTGTCCGCCCCCGCCGACCGTCCGGCCACCGCGAAGGACACCCTGGCCCACTGCCGCGCGTACGAGAAGCTTCAGGGCCGCGGCAAGGCGCTCGACTCCACGGCGTTCCAGAGGCTCGTCGCGGCGGCCGGCGGCGAGGCCGACGTCAGCGCCTACTGCACCACGCTGACCGACCCGGCGACGGCCACGGCGAAACCCGGGAAGACGCCGGCGCCGACGGAGGCGACGGAGGCGAAGCCGGGGAAGGCGAAGCCGGAGGAGGCGGCGGGGCAGGGCACGGCGGGGCCGAACACGGACAAGAACCAGTCCCGGAAGCACTGACGCACGTCTCGCCGAGGCGCTCCTCCGCGCCGGCGCCGGGGTGTGAGCGGGTGATCGCCGGGATCAGGGGCGCGAGGCGTCCGCCGGCAGCGACAGCACGCAGCACGCGAAGCTGAACACGCCGGTACCGCGGAGACGGCCAGGGCCGCCACCCCCCACAGGAGAGGCCCCGGCCGTCGCGCGGCACGGGCCGCGCGGCGGCCCGTAATTCCTTCAGCGTCAGGAGTGCGGTTTCTGTCACACCCCGCCGTCATACCCACCCGGCCGCGCCCCCGGATCACGAGGTAGTTGCGTTTTGTGCGGACATGGACGAGCAGCGGTTTCAGGTCGTAACGTGCCTTTCGCGCCGGGCGCGGATGTTGAATGATCAACGCGACTCTCGAACGATCACCACCACCCTCGACGGCTCGAAGCGGCGACCATCGATCGCGACCATGTATTGAGGATTCACGGGTGCTGGGGGACGACGCGGAGTTGACTGCCGCGGTGCTTGCGGCACAGGACGGGGACGAGACCGCGTTCCGTACTGTGTACCGCGCCGTGCACCCGCGGCTGCTCGGATACGTCCGGACACTGGTCGGCGATCCGGACGCCGAGGACGTGGCCTCCGAGGCCTGGCTCCAGATAGCCCGTGACCTGGACCGCTTCGACGGCGACGCGGACCGCTTCCGCGGCTGGGCCGCCCGGATAGCCCGCAACCGGGCCCTCGACCACATACGGATGCGCGGCCGCCGCCCCGCCATCGGCGGCGACGAGACCGAGCTGACCGGCAAGCCCGCCGAGTCGGACACCGCGGGCGAGGCCATCGAGGCGCTCACCACCGGCACCACCCTCTCGCTCATCGCCCGGCTGCCCCAGGACCAGGCCGAGGCCGTGGTGCTGCGCGTGGTCGTCGGCCTGGACGCCAAGACCGCCGCCGAGACCCTGGGCAAGCGTCCGGGCGCCGTACGGACCGCCGCGCACCGGGGTCTGAAACGGCTCGCGGAACTCCTCGGCGCGGATCCGGAATCCGCCGGTGCGCTCGATGCCCTGCCGCCCCAGAGAGAACCGCAGGACCGTGCGGTGACGTCCGCGAGTGTGACGCATATGCGTCCGCGGACGCAGAAGGACATGTGATGGCCGACGAGAGCTACGAGTGGCTGGACCTCGAGACAGCCGAGCGGTTGCTGCGCGGCGAGCCACTGGAAGCTGTCGACGAGGCCACCCGCGACCGGGCCGAGCGCCTCGCCGAGACCCTGGCCGCACTGACCGCGGAACCCGCGCCGACCAGCACGGAACTGCCCGGCGAGGAGGCCGCGTTGGCCGCCTTCCGCAAGGTGCGCGCGAACCGTGCCGACGACTGGGTGAGCCCTCCCGAGCAGGGCCGGCACCCGGTCGGGGGCGACCTGGCCGACGCCGGTCTCGTACGCATCGGCGCTCCCGGTCCGAAGGCCGGGGCATCCCGCCGGCGCCGCCCCGCGCATTTAGGCCTGGCTGCCGTACTGGCCGCCGGGGTGGTGGGCGGGGCCGCGGTCGTGGCCGGAACCGGAGTCCTCGCGCCGTCCGGACACGACACACCGGAGCCCGGCTCCTCGGTGTCGACGGACGCCTCCCCGGACCGCCCCCTCGTCTCGCCCTCCCCGCGGGCCCCCAAGGCGGTGCCCTCGCCGAAGGGCTCCCCGTCCGGCGCGGGCGGCTCGCGCGACACCGCCCGCGGTGAAACCGGCGCGGCCCGCGGCTCGGCCTCCGAGGGACTCGGCGTCCGCCCGGGCAGTGGCGGGGACTTCGCCGTCTCGGCCTGCCGTGACCTGCGCGAGGGCAAGGAGCTGACCCCGGCCCGCAAGCACTTCCTGGAGGGCGCGGCGGGCGGCTCACCGCGGGTGTGGAAGTACTGCAAGGGCGTCCTGTCCGAGGACGGCGGCAAGGCGGGCTCCGAGGACCGCAAGGGTGGCGGCCGGGGCGAAGGCGGAGGCCGGGGCGAGAACGGCGGCAACGACCGGAGCGGCCCGGGCGACGGGAACGGCCGGGGCGACCAGGACGGCGGCAACGGCGGCGGTGGCCGGAACGGCGGTCGCGGCGACGGCCAGTTCATGGCCCCGGACAACAACCGGCCCGGCCCGAACGGCGGCACCACCGCCCCCGCCTCCGGCACCCCGCTCGTCCCGAGCCGGGCAACGATGTCACCGGGCCCCGGCCCGGCCCCGGAACCGAGCCCGTCGTACAGCGCGCTCTGACCCCGACCCACCACGCCCTGCCCCTGACCCAACCGGGCTCTGCCCCCCGACCCACCCCGCTCTCCCCCCCCCCGCCTCAACACGCTGACCTGCATCTTTCGCACCCACCGCGGTTCCCGTCGCGGTGGGTGTGACGTTTTCGGTCGTCGTGGCGCAGTAATGAGTGAGCCGACTGGTCATCGGCCGTCGCACAGAGCCGGGGTTCCCCCCGTACCTACGGCTCGTGCACCTCGGCGCGGGCGGGACACGTTCCCCCGGTCCCGTCCGCGCCCCTGACTCCTCTTCGCGCGCGTCACCAGTGGACGACGACCTTGTCGCCGTTCCGTACCTGGGCGAACAGGTTCGCGATCGCCGCCTCGTCCCGTACGTTGACGCAGCCGTGCGAGGCGCCCGCGTAGCCGCGGGCCGCGAAGTCCGCCGAGTAGTGCACCGCCTGGCCGCCGCTGAAGAACATCGCGTACGGCATCGGGGAGTCGTAGAGCGTCGACACATGGTGCCGTGACTTCCAGTAGACGCTGAACACACCCTCCCGGGTCGGTGTGCCCACCGAGCCGAAACGGACCGACACGGTGGTCAGCGTGCGGCCGTCGATCATCCAGCGCAGGGTCCGGCTGGTCTTGCTGATGCACAGCACCCGCCCGGTCAGACAGCGCGGGTCCGGCGCGTCGGCCGGCTGCCCGCCCATCAGGTACAGCTCCCACTTGCCCGGCTCGTGCGTCATGGCCTTCAGCCGCTGCCAGGTGACCGCGTCGGTCTTCCCGGTCCTCGGCAGCCCGCGCTTGCCCTGGAACCCCTTCACCGCCCGCTCGGTGAGATCGTCGTACGACCCCGTCGGGCCGTCGTAGAGCCAGGCGACCTGCCGCAGCCGGGCCTGGAGCTCCCGCACGCCGCGCCCGGAGTCGCCGCGCGACCACAGCACGGCGGCGGGCGCGGCGGAAGTGCTCGGCGGTGCCGAGCCGGCCTTCGGATCGTCCGGGTCGCCGTCCGACGGGGACGCCGGCGGTGGCGTACTGCGCTGGGGCACCTCGATCCGCACCGGCAGATGCCGCTTGCCGTCGCCGCCGGTGCCCTGCACCGTGCAGCCGCAGGCCATCGCCAGGACCAGCAGTGCCGCGAACCCTCGCCCCATGCCCGTAGTACGCATCCGGCCCCCTGCCGTCTCACCGACATCTCCTGGACCCTGGATGTCTCCCCACGCCCGCCCAGCCCCGAACGACCCGGCCGCGATCCGCCCGCCCGCTCACGAACGACCGGCGGCGATCCGCCCGGGACCGCAATACCGTGGTGGGCATGACGCGTGAGTCGGAGTCCGGACTGCCCATCGAACCCGTCTACGGTCCCGAGGCCCTGGAGGGCTGGGACCCGTCGGTGAAGCTCGGTACGCCGGGCGCGTACCCCTTCACGCGGGGCGTGTACCCGACGATGTATACCGGGCGCCCCTGGACGATGCGGCAGTACGCCGGTTTCGGCACTGCCGTGGAGTCCAACGCCCGTTACCGGCAGCTGATCGCCCACGGCACCACCGGCCTGTCGGTCGCCTTCGACCTGCCCACCCAGATGGGCCACGACTCGGACGCGCCGATCGCGCACGGCGAGGTCGGCAAGGTCGGTGTGGCCATCGACTCGGTCGACGACATGCGGGTGCTGTTCGGGGGCATCCCGCTGGACCAGGTGTCGACCTCGATGACGATCAACGCGCCCGCCGCGCTCCTGCTGCTCCTGTACCAACTGGTGGCGGAGGAACAGGGCGTGAGCGCGGACCGCCTGACCGGCACGATCCAGAACGACGTGCTGAAGGAGTACATCGCGCGCGGGACGTACATCTTCCCGCCGAAGCCCTCGCTGCGGCTGACCGCCGACATCTTCAAGTACTGCGGGGCCGAGATCCCGAAGTGGAACACCATCTCGATCTCCGGCTACCACATGGCGGAGGCCGGCGCCTCGCCCGCGCAGGAGATCGCCTTCACCCTGGCCGACGGCATCGAGTACGTCCGTACGGCCGTCGCCGCCGGCATGGACGTCGACGACTTCGCGCCCCGCCTCTCCTTCTTCTTCGTCGCCCGTACCACGATCCTCGAAGAGGTCGCCAAGTTCCGTGCCGCCCGCCGGATCTGGGCGCGGGTGATGCGCGAGGAGTTCGGCGCGAAGAACCCCAAGTCCCTGATGCTGCGCTTCCACACCCAGACCGCGGGCGTCCAGCTGACGGCCCAGCAGCCGGAGGTCAACCTGGTCCGGGTGGCCGTGCAGGGCCTGGCCGCGGTCCTCGGCGGCACCCAGTCCCTGCACACCAACTCCTTCGACGAGGCCATCGCCCTGCCGACGGACAAGAGCGCACGGCTGGCGCTGCGCACGCAGCAGGTCCTCGCCCACGAGAGCGACGTGACCGCGACGGTCGACCCGTTCGCCGGCTCGTACGCCGTCGAGAGGATGACCGACGACGTCGAGGCGGCCGCGCTGGACCTGATGCGCAAGGTCGAGGACCTCGGCGGCGCGGTCGCCGCGATCGAGCACGGCTTCCAGAAGAACGAGATCGAACGCAACGCCTACCGCATCGCCCAGGAGACCGACTCCGGCGAACGGATCGTCGTCGGCGTCAACCGCTTCCAACTGGACGCGGAGGAGCCGTACGAGCCCCTCCGAGTCGACCCCGCCATCGAGTCCCAGCAGACCGAACGCCTCGCCCGCCTCCGGGCCGAACGCGACCCCGTGGCGGTGAACTCCGCCCTCGCGGCCCTCAAGAAGGCGGCCGAGGGCGAGGACAACGTCCTCTACCCGATGAAGGACGCCCTCAGGGCCCGGGCGACGGTCGGCGAGGTCTGCGACGCACTGCGCGAGGTGTGGGGGACCTACGTACCCTCGGACGCGTTCTGAATGCGACACTCGTCCCCATGTTCGGTGTCATAGACCTCCCCACCTACCTGGCAGGCCTGGTCCTGATCGTCCTGCTGCCCGGGCCCAACTCGCTCTACGTCGTCTCCGTCGCCGCGCGGCGGGGAGTACGGGCCGGGTACACCGCCGCGGCCGGGGTGTGGTGCGGGGACGCCGTGCTGATGACGCTGTCCGCCGCCGGGGTCGCCTCGCTGCTCCAGGCCAACGCCGTGCTGTTCGGGATCGTGAAGTACGCGGGGGCCGGGTATCTGACGTGGCTCGCGGTGGGGATGCTGCGGGCCGCGTGGGGGCTGTGGCGCTCGCGGCGCTCACCGGTGGCCGAGGCGGAGGTCCCCGACGCCGGTCCGGGGGAGCGGCCGTACCGCAGGGCCCTGGTGATCAGCCTGTTCAACCCCAAGGCGATCCTGTTCTTCGTCGCCTTCTTCGTGCAGTTCGTCGATCCGGCGTACGCCTACCCGGCGATCTCGTTCGTCGTCCTGGGCGCCTTCGCCCAGCTGGCCAGCTTCCTGTACCTCACCGCGCTGATCTTCGGCGGGACGAAGCTGGCCGACGCGTTCCGCAGGCGCCGGCTGCTGTCCGCGGGGGCGACCTCGGCGGCGGGCGCGCTGTTCCTCGGCTTCGCCGTGAAGCTGTCGCTCGCTAGCGCGTGATCCCCCGGCCGAGGTAGCCCGCGAGCTGTGCGGGGTCCTCGCCCGCCCAGCCCACATAGCCGTCCGGACGCACCAGGAACAGCCCCTTCCCGTACGACGGCTGCTCGTCACCGGCGACCACCCGCACCGGCTCCGGCACCTCGGGTGCCTCGACGCCGACCGTCACCAGCGTCCAGTGCGGGCCCCGGAAGGCGTCGAAGAGGCGTACGCCGGCCAGCTTGCCGTCGGGGGCGCGGTCGCCCGCGCGGAGCCCGGCCGGTGCCGTACGGGTCTCCTCGGTGAGGGACGAGTCCCGGTATCCCAGGCCCAGCTGACGGGTCGCGTCCCCGCGGCGGACCTCCCCGCGGTGCACGCCCGTCGAGATGCCGAGCATGTGCGCGGCGACGGGCCGGCGCTCCTCCTCGTAGCTGTCCAGCAGGGTGGCCGGGGCCCCGGACCGCAGGACCGCGCCCAGCTTCCAGCCCAGGTTGTAGGCGTCCTGGACGCTCGTGTTCAGGCCCTGGCCGCCCGCCGGGGAGTGGACGTGGGCCGCGTCGCCCGCGAGGAAGACCCGGCCGGAGCGGAAGGCGTCCGCGAGGGCCGCGCGGGGCCGGAAGTCGGAGGCCCAGCGGACCTCCGTGACGGCCTCGGGGGCGAGGTGGGAACGGGCCGCGACGACCTCGCGGATCGCGTCGGGGGAGAGGTCCACCCGCGTGCCCTCCGGGAACTGCGCCACGACCTGGAAGTCCTCGGTGCCGGCCAGCGGGCAGATCGCGAGGTAGCCGGCGTCCTCGCCGCGCGGCGGGAAGACGTGCCAGTTGTCCCGGTCCAGGCCCGTGATGCGGACGTCCGCGACGAGCATCGGGTTCGGGTCCACGGTCTCCCCGGTCATGCCGATGCCGAGGGCCCGGCGCACGACCGAGCGGCCGCCGTCGGCGGCGACGAGGTAGCGGGCGCGGATGTCGGGGCCGGTCGCGAAGCGTACGGTCACGCCGTCGGCGTCCTGTTCGAGGCCCACGGCCTCCCGCCCGAAGGCCACCCGCCCGCCCAGTTCCTCGAGGCGGGCGAACAGCACCTCCTGGGTGCGCCACTGCGGCACCATCCACGGCGCGTTGTACGGCGCGTCGTCCGTCACCTCGACCGGGTCGAACATCCGGTGCTCGCCCACCCGCTCGCCGTCCTGCCAGATCATCCCGACCGGGTAGGTGCCGCCGACCGCGTGGATCGCGTCGAGCACGCCGAGGTCGTCGAAGACCTCCATGGTGCGCGGCTGGAGGCCCTTGCCCCGCGAGCCCGGGAACAGCCGGTCCGCCTTCTCCACGACCAGCGCGTCCACGCCCCGCCGGGCGAGGTCGATGCCGAGGGCGAGACCGGTGGGGCCGGCGCCGACGACCAGTACGTCCGTGTTCATGTCCTACTCCTTAACGCTGTTAAGTGCCGTCGACCACGAGCGTGCCCTTAACGCTGTTAAGCTGTCAAGTGTGAGCACCGAGAAACGCCCGCCCCTCGACCGCGCGAGGGTCGCCGACACCGCCCTGAAGCTCCTGAACGAGGTGGGCCTCGACGGCCTCACCCTGCGCGCCATCGCCAAGGAGCTCGACGTCAAGGCGCCCGCCCTGTACTGGCACTTCAAGGACAAGCAGGCCCTGCTCGACGAGATGGCGACGGAGATGTACCGGCGGATGGTCGCGGACGCCGACCTCGACCCGTCCGACACCTGGCGGGAACGGCTGCTCAAGGCCAACCGCGGACTGCGCGCCGCCCTGCTCGGCTACCGCGACGGCGCCAAGGTCTACAGCGGCTCACGTTTCACGGGCCTGGTCCACGTCGAGCAGATGGAGGACACCCTGCGCCTGTTCACCACCACCGGATTCACCCTCGCCCAGGCGGTCCGCGCCACCTCGACGTCGTACCTCTACACACTCGGTTTCGTCACCGAGGAACAGGGCGTGGAGCCGATGCCGGGCGAACGCCGAGAGGGCTTCGACGTGACGGAACGCGCCCACGTCATGGCCGACTTCCCCCTGTCGGCGGCGGCGGGCACGGAGATCTTCCAGAACTTCGACCGGCATTACGAGGAAGGGCTGGAGTTGGTGATCTCGGGGATCGCGGCGCGGTACGGCGGGTGACCGAGAAAGCTGTCGCGGGGCGTGTCGGTCGCGTAGTCGTCGTATCGACGAAGTCCGCACCGTGATCGCTGAAGGTGCCCGAGTATCCGAAACAGGGTCGATGTCCTGCGGAATTCAGCGTGGTGTCGTGCGGTCGGCCGTCAAGTCGGCCGAGAAGACACGGAAGGACGCCCGGGTCAGCGTTGCAGGGCGTTGCGCAGTCGTGGGGTCAGTGGCTTTTCGACGAGCTTGTTCAGCAGCCAGGCCAGCACCAGCATCGAGGCGATCGTCAGGGCGAAGGTCACCGACGACGGGATGCCCAGACTCCGGTGCAGGACCCGGACGGCCACCCAGCCCAGGTGCTCGTGCACCAGGTAGAAGGGGTACGTCAGCGCCCCGGCCACCGTCAGCCAGCGCCAGTCGGCCCAGTTCAGCCAGCCCAGCGCGATGGCCGCCACCGCGACGAAGCCGAAGGCGACCACCAGCACGATGCCCAGCGAGGTGCGGTGCGCGAAGGCGTTGGGGTCGGAGGCGTTCCACAGCGACTTGACCGCGTAGTGCTGCCCGATCAGGAAGCTGACCACCACGATGCCCCACGCGTACACGTCCCGCCGGTCGCGGTGGACGAGGTAGAGGCCGACGCCGCCGATGAAGAAGGAGGCGTACTCCGGCATGAACACCGTGTCGAGCAGCGGCAGGTGGGCGGTTTGCGTGATCGCCGCCGCCAGCGTCCAGCCGGCACAGAACATGATCACCCGGCGCCGGGAGGCCCCGGGCAGGACCACGCACAGCGCGAACAGCACGTAGAAGCGGACCTCCGCCCACAGCGTCCAGCAGACCCCGAGCACCCGGTCGACGCCCAACGGCATCTGGAGCATCGTCATGTTCACCATGACGTCGCTCGGCGACAGCGCCTTCTGGGCGGCCACCGGCAGCGCGAACACGGCCGTGACCAGCAGGACCGCGACCCAGTAGGCGGGCAGCAGCCGGGAGGCGCGGGAGGCGAAGAACGACTTCAGGGGCCGGCCCCAGCCGCTCATGCAGATCACGAATCCGCTGATCACGAAAAAGACCTGGACGCCGAGGCAGCCGTAGGAGAAATAGGTGTGCAGCGTCGGGAACTGGCGTTGCGCGGAACTCCCCCAGGACTGGGTGATTTCACCGCCGCGGCCGCCGTAGTGGTACACGGCCACCATCAGTGCGGCCACCAGTCGCAGTCCGTCCAGGGCCCGCAGCCGGGTCTCCCGGGGGCGCGGTGCGGGCGATGGCCCTTCCGGCCGCCGGGGCAGGTCGGGTGCCGGCCGGACGGTCATGCTGGTCACGGGTTTTCCCTTCGCAAGCTCTGCAGAGCCTAAGTCACTCCTGTGGATGCGCCTCAGCACGTTAGTCCGAATCACGGCGATGTCTTACGTGCCGAGTCAACGATTGGCCTTCTGGTCCCGGCGAGTTCACCTGCATGTCGTTTTGGCTTCCTAAGTTCGCCCAGAATCCCCCCACGTCGCAGTAAACCCGTGAACTTGTCTTTGCTTTGGCAAGAAAAATCAACAGGAGAGCCATGACGACGGTCCAGAAGAGGCGTGCACGCGCGCGTGGAGGGGAGCTGGACGACTGCCTGCGCGCCTGTGCGGCGCACAGCGGCAAGGTCGTCGGCAGCGTCGACCGCCGCCGCGTCGAACTCGGCGAACAGCTGCGCAAGCTGCTGGTCGTCTGGGGCACGACCGCCACCGCCGCCCCGGCCACGCCCGCCCCCTCCGGTGCGACCGCCCTGCTGAAGCGGGCCGTCAAGGGTGCCGCGACCCCCACGGCGAACATCCCGGCCGAACTGCTCGACGCCCTCCTGGCCGTCGGCAGCAAGGCCCTGGAGTGCGGCTACGACGACGAGCTGAACCTCGCCCTGATCATCAGCGACACCGTGCTCGCCCAGCGAAAGAACTCCCGCGCCGGCTGGCGGCTGCGCGCCCGCCTCCTGGAGGCCCTCGGCGAGGAGGCCGAGGCCCTGGAGGCGTACGAGAAGTACCTGAGCCTCACCGACGACGACGGTTTCGGCGTCCGCGCCCGCATCGCGGGCCTGCGCATCGCCGGCGAGAAGGAGCGCGAGCTCCTCGGACTCCTCACGCGGCAGGTCCCCGGCGCCCGCGCCTTCGCCGACCGCCCCGCCACCGACGTGTGGGCCGAGGGCCTGGCCGCGCACGCCGTCGGCGACTGGACCGAGGCCGAGCCCCGGCTGGTGGGAGCGCTCCTCGCGCTGTACGACGAGAACGCCCCGGTGCAGGAGCGGCAGGAACTGCTCAGCCAGTACCTCGACCTGCGCTCCACCGAGGACACCGACGGCGCCGCGCTCACCCGCGCGGTCGAGCTCTACGCCGAGCAGCGCCGCAACCGCATGCGCGGTCCGGTCGACGACCCCACCATCGGCGGCGTGCAGTGGATCACCCTCGGCGAGTTCCGCAACCAGATCGCCGGCAAGTCGATCTGCCTCATCGCCAACTCCGGCCGTGTGGGCGCGAGTTCACTGGGCGCCGAGATCGACGCGTACGACCTCGTGGTCCGCTTCAACTCCTACCGGATCGACCCGAGGCACACCGGCGCCAGGACCGACATCCACGTCACGATCCACAAGCACGGCTTCAACTGGGACCAGCGGGTCACCACCCGGCTCGTCTTCGGCGGAGTCTCCGGCGACTGGAAGTACTCGCTGCGCAACCGCCTGGTGCCCGGCGCCCAGACCTACCTCGGCGACGAGTCGCTGCGCTGGCCCCTGCGCAACATCGGCAAGGTCGGCACCGACGTCTGGTCGGGCATCCCGACCTCCGGCTTCAACATGCTGTGGCTGCTGGACTTCCTCGACGTGAGCCCGAAGCTCGACCTGATCGGCTTCGACTTCTACGAGAGCGGCGCCTACCGGGTCCAGGACGCGATGAAGCTCGCCATCACCTCCGTGCACGAATACACCAGCGAGAAGGCATGGGTCATGGAGCGGGCCCAGAGCGTGACCGACACGAGGATCTCCCTGCGATGACCACCAACTCCCTCACCGCGACCGCCCCCCTGGCCCCGGTCACCGACGCGCACGCGCTCACCGGCAAGCGGAAGATCGCCTTCGCCAGCTTCGTCGACGAGAACTACCTGCCCGGCTTCCTCGTCCTGCTGCGCAGCCTCGCGCTGACCAACCCGGACGTGTGCGAGGACTTCGTCGTCCTCTACGACGACCTGCGGCCCGGCTCGATCGCCCGGATCCGCGCGCTGCACCCGAGGATCGTCCTCAAGCGCGTCGACGCGGACCACTACGACTCGTACAAGAAGGGCGACCAGGACAACTACCTGGTCCGCAAGGCGTACTTCATCCTGGACGTCTTCAGGATCCGCGAGTACGACACCATCATCACGCTGGACACCGACATGGTCGTCCTGGGCGACCTCGGTGAACTCCTCCGGCTGCGCGAGGGCCTCGCGGCCGTCCCGCAGTTCTTCTACGGGCAGCACAAGCTCAACTCCGGTCTGCTGGTCATCCAGCGCGAGTACCTGAGCGACTCCTTCTGCGCCCGGCTCGACACGTGCGGACGCTCCGGCGACTACGAGCTCGACAAGCACGACCAGGGCATCCTCAACGCCGTCCTGGACGGCGACTTCGTGCGCCTCGACGCCCGCTACAACTTCGTCAAGCGGCGGCTGTCCGGCGACCTCCCGGTCCCCGACGACACCGCGATCCTCCACTTCACCGGCCGCCACAAGCCCTGGCAGGGCGGCGAGGCCGGGTACAGCAAGGCCGAGGAGCGCTGGCGCGAGTTCGAGCTGTCCGACGCCGAGTTCCAGGCCGCCTACCTGGACCGGCAGGGGAGCCTGCACCACGACCTGCTCGTGCACTACGGCACCCCGCACGTCGCCCGGACCGGTGATGTCGAGGCCGCCCGCAAGGTGGCCGCCGCCCACATCTCCACCGGCGACTACCAGGACGCCGTCGACATCCTGAGCAGCGTCCGCATCCCGCTCGACGAGGCCTGGCCGCACGAGGTCCTCGGCCACGCCCTGATGAGCGTCTCCCGCTACGACGAGGCGAGGACCCAGCTCCTGCTGGCCGCCGCCGCCCCCAACCGGGCCGCCACCGCCTACGCCCGCCTCGCCCAGATGGCCTGGGTGCACGGCGACAACACCGAGGCCCTGCGGTACGCCACCGCGGGCATGGCCGTCGATCCCACCCACCGCTCCAGCCGCCTGTGGGCCCAGCGCGCCTCCGCCGTGCCCGCCCAGGAACTGGGCGCCCCCGAGGACCAGTTGGCGCACGTCGCCTTCTACATGGACCGGCAGGGCAACGCGGGCGACAAGCTCCTCCCGGAGAGCGTCCGCTCCGCCTTCGGCCCGGACACCACCTCCCGCCGCTGGCACTCGGTGCACGCCCACCGCCTCTTCGACGAGGGCGCCCTCCAGCGCGTCAACCGCCGTCGCGGTCTGGTCATCGGCGGCGGCGGTCTGTTCATCCCGGACACCATGCCCAACGGCAACAGCGCCTGGCAGTGGAACGTCCCGGACGAGCTCCTGAAGCGCATCGACGTGCCCGTCGCGGTCTTCGCCGTCGGCTTCAACGCCTTCGACGGCCAGTCCTACCGCGCCAACCGCTTCCGCGACTCGCTCCGGCTCCTCGTCGAGCAGTCCTCCTTCTTCGGGCTGCGCAACCACGGCTCGATCGAGAAGGTCCGGGCCATGGTCCCCTCCCACCTCCACGACAAGATCCGCTTCCAGCCCTGCCCGACCACGGTCACCCGCCGGCTGGTGCCCGGCTGGCAGGATCCCGGCAAGCGCGACGACACGATCCTCATCAACGCCGCCTACGACCGGGCCGGCCTGCGCTTCGGCCACGACTACGGCTACTTCCTGGCCCAGATGGCCAAGGCCGTCCGTGACCTCGGCGAACTCGCCGAAGTCCAGTGCGTGGCCCACTCGTTGGACGACGAGAAGATCGTCTTCGACCTGCGGCGCGAGCACGGCATCTCGATGCCGGTCATCCCGATGTACGACTTCGAGAACAAGGAGATCCTCGACCTCTACGCCCGCACCAAGCTGGTCATCGGCATGCGCGGCCACGCGGGCATGATCCCCTTCGGCTGCGGCACCCCGATCATCAGCCTCATCTCCCACCCGAAGATGGCCTACTTCCTGCGGGACATCGAGCGGCCCGAGTGGGGCGTCTCGGTCCACGACCGCCACCTCGCCGACCGGCTGGTGGAGCGCTCGAAGGAACTGCTCGCCGACCACGACAGGACGGTCGCCGACGTCCACGGCCGCCAGCAGGAGCTGTGGAAGGTCACCGAGGCCAACGCGGCGGACCTGCGGGTCCTCCTGGGCGGCTGAGCACACACCATGACGACGACCCTGGCCGACGACACCTCCGTACGGCCCGCCTCGCCCGCCGGCCGCCGCTCACCCCTCAGGTGGGCGGCGGTCGCCGTGCCGTCCGCGGCCGCCGTGGTGTACACCGTGCTCACCCGCGGTCTCACCGGCGACCTCCACTACGTCCTGGCCGCCCTGCGCACCGGCCGGGCGGCCGGCTACTCACCCTCCGAGGTCTTCACCCACCGCCCGTTCTTCTACCGGTGGTTCGTCGCCCTCCTCGACCGCCTCGCCTTCTTCGGCGGTACGGCGGTGCGCGAGGCGGTGATGAACGCGGCGGGCGTCCTGCTCGCCGCCGCCGCGGCCTACGCCCTACACGCGGCACTGCTGCGCCGGACCACGCCCCGCGAGGCCGCGCTGACGGCCGGCGCCACCGGGCTCGCCCTGGCCCTCGCCCCCCGCAACGACTTCCTCCAGCCGGAGTGGACGGCCGTCGTCCTCACGGTGTTCGCCGTCGCCGCCGCCCTCGGCCCCCGCCGCCCCTGGCCCGCGGCCCTGCTCGCCGCGCTCCCGCTGGGCCTCGCGGTGATGATGAAGTACTCCACCGCCGCGACCGCCGCGATCGGGGTGCTCCTCCTCTACGCCGTCGACCGGGGCCGGGCGGTACGCATCACCCTGGTCGGCATCCCGGCAGCCCTGGCCCTGTTCGGGCTGAGCGTCCTCGCGGGCACCCGTGAGTGGCAGTGGACCGAGGACATGCCGCAGATCAATCAGTCGGCACTGAGCCGGACCGGCATCCGCCCGCACTTCATCCTCGACCGCACGGTGGACTTCCTCGCCGACCGCGCGGTCACCAGCCCGGTGCTGCTGCTCCTGCCGGGCGCGCTACTGCTCGTCCTGACCCGGGTGCGGGGGCGGCTGCGCCGCACCGAACTCCTCGTGATCGCCGCCCTCATCGGCCTCGCAGCGCAGGCCGTCGTGGTCGTACAGGGCAACTGGTTCCTCTACCACGGTGCCCAGATGCCGGTGGTGGCGGCGGTCGCCTGGGGGGTCGCGGTGGGCGGGGCGCGCAAGGCCCCGCCGTGGTGCTTCGGGTTCGTGTCCCTGCTCTACGGCGTGCTGCCCGTGGTGTACGCCCAGCTGCCCGGCAGGTTCCAGCGGCCATGGGAGGTCTGGGCGGCCGGACTGGTCGCGCTGCTCGCGGCCGGGGTGGACGTCCTGTGGGAGAAGCGGCTGCGGAACCGCTCGGCCGTCCTGGTCGCCCTGTCCGGTGTCGTCCTGCTGGCCGCGAGCATCTGGCCCGGCTCCCCGCACCTGGTGCTGCACGGCAAGGTCACCGTCACCGGCGCCGGGTACCTGGAGCAGCAGCGGCGCACGGCCGACCAGGTCGACCGGATCGCCGCCGAACTGCCTCCCGGCGCCCCGGTGCTGTACCTGGCCTTCGGGGAGACGGCGTACGACCTCGACCACCCGGCCCAGTGCCGGTACCCGATCGCCACCTTCCTCCAGCGCACCCGCTATCTGCCGGACGTGGCCGAGCTGAGGTCGTTCAAGGAGAACGCCGACTGCGTCGACCACGACCCGGCCCCGTACGCGGTGCTGGAGCGGCCCTGGTTCCAGCCGGGCCACGTCGACCCGGAACTGTGGCGCCGGGTCACCGCCGTGTACGACTGCCCGCCCGGGAGCCCGGGGGAGCGGCTGGTGCTGTGCGTCAGGCGTTGAGGCCGAGCGCGGTAGTGACCTCGCGGGCCATCGCCACCGAGTAGCTCTGCCCCCGGTCCTGGGGGTAGATCTGCGCCATCGTGGCCAGCGTGACCCGGCTCATGGGCGTCTCATGGGCCGGGATCAGCGCCCGGTACTCGGGCGTCACCACCGGCTGGGCGAACCCGGCCTTCGAGAAGTGCCAGGTCTGGATCCAGGACCTGTCGAAGGCCGGGTTGATCCGCTTGAGGTACGGCACGAACTCGTCGAGCAGCTGACCCGGGTCCGTGGTGAACCGCCGGTCCTCGCGCTCCACGTAGTTGCCGACGTAGAGGATGTGCCGGCCGCCGTACACGGACGGGTCGATCATCTTGGTGTGCTCGACCACCGCGAGGAACGGGAAGTCCGGCTCGTTGATGTTGAGCCAGTAGTACGGGATCACGCTGCGGTCCAGCTCCAGGACGAAGCAGGTCGCGCCCAGGTACTGGTTCTTCCACACCGCGCTGTCGTCGGGCAGCCCGGCGGCCTTCGCGAAGGCGGGCTGCGGGGTGGTGACGATCAACCGGTCGAAGGCGTACGACGATCCGTCCGCGCAGGTCACGACGGCCTCCTCGGCCCCGTCCTGCCGGATCGACTGGACCGCCTTGCCGAACTCCACCTTCCCGCCGCGCTCCTCGATCCCGTCCCTGAGCGCCGCGTACACCCGCTCGAACCCGCCGTCCACATAGCCGAGTTCGAAGGTCCGGCAGTGGATCCGCGCCCACAGCCACGCCATCGACACCTGCTCGGCGCGGTCACCGAACTTGCCGCGCAGCAGCGGCTCCCAGATCGCGGCGGTGGCCTTCCGGCCGGCCCACTTGCGCAGCCAAACAAGGGCGGTGAGGTCGTTGTAGCGGTCGCCGCCGTTGCGGACCGCCTTCAGCACCGCCGAGGAACCCGCGAAGCGCACGGCGTCGACCGGGCCGAACTCCGGGAAGCGCAGCATGTCGAGGGGGGTGGTGAAGTCGATCAGCTTCCCGCCCCGGTAGATGCCGGTGGTCGGCCGGTGGAAGCGCAGGGCGTCACCCAGCCCCAACTCCTCGATGAGCGCGATCATCGCCTTGTCGCTGCGGAAGATGTGGTGGTAGTAGCGCTCCAGGGGGACCCCGCCGACGTCCAACGAGGCGGCCAGACCGCCGAGTTCGTCGGCGGCCTCCAGGACGGTGACCTGGTGTCCGGCGCGTACGGCGTCCCAGGCGGCGGTGAGGCCGGTGGCACCCGCGCCGATGATGCCGAGGTTCATGCGAAGCTCCACTTTCTGTTGAGCACGAACTGCATCGCCAGGACCAGCGGCAGCGAAGCCGCCTTGATCAGGTTGGCGTCGATCCCCAGACCGTCGGTGAAGGCGAGGAAGAGCAGGTTCGTCAGGACGATGCCGGTCAGGCCGACGGCGTAGAACCGCAGGAAGCGCACGACGAGGCGGTCGCGGCGCTCGAAGGTGAACCGTGCGTTGAGCACGAAGTTGTTGGCGATGCCGAGCGTGGTGCTGATCGCGTTGGCGAACTGCTCGTTCATCCCGGCCGTGTTGTGCAGCAGCAGGAAGACGACGAGGTCGAGGGCGACCCCGCTGCCGCCGATCAGGGTGTAGCTGAGCAGCTGCCGGGAGAGCCGCCGCGGGGCCGGAGCCGTCGTGGTCCCGGGCGCCGTGGTGTCAGCGGTCACCGTCGCCGCCGATCACCTCGCGCACCAGATACAGCGGCCGGCCCTGCGCCTCGCTGTAGATGCGCCCCACGTACGCGCCGATGACGCCCAGCGACAGCATCTGCGTGCCGCCCAGGAACAGCACGACGCACATCATCATCGTCCAGCCGGAGACGGTGATGTCGGGGCGGAAGAACTTCATCGCGAGCGCGTAGACGATCCCGAGCAGCGACAGCGCGAGCACCACGAAGCCGAGCCGCGTGATCATCTTCAGCGGGGCGGTGGAGAAGCTGGTCATGCCGTCGATCGCGAGGCGGGCCATCTTGCGCAGCGGGTACTTCGTCTCGCCCGCGAAGCGCTCGTCCCGGTCGAAGGCCACCTCGGTCTGCCGGTAGCCCATCGAGGCGACGATCCCGCGGACGAAGCGGCTGCGCTCCCGGTACTTGCGCAGCTCGTCCGCGACCCGCCGGTCAAGGAGCCGGAAGTCCCCGGTGTCCAGCGGGATGTCCACGTCGGTCGAGGAGCGCAGCACCCGGTAGTAGGCGTGGGCGGTGGCCCGCTTGAACGCCGTGTCCTGCCGGGAGCGCCGGCGGGCGTGCACGATCTCGGCACCCTCCCGCCAGGCGTCCACCAGCTCCAGGCTGACCCTCGGGGGATCCTGAAGGTCGGTGTCCATCACGATCACGGCGTCGCCGCGGGCGACGTCGAGACCGGCCGTGATGGCGATCTGGTGCCCGAAGTTGCGGGCGAAGTCGACGACCCGGACCCGCTCGTCGTTCTTCGCGAGATCCTTCAGGATCGCCAGGGAGCCGTCGCCGGAGCCGTCGTTGACGTAGACCAACTCGAAGTCAAGTTCGGGGCGTTCGGCGAGCGCCGTGACCAGCTCGGTGTGGAACGCCGTGATTCCGTCCTCCTCGTTGTAGACGGGGAGGACGTACGAGACGAGGGAGCGGCGCACCGGCTCCGGTCCCGGCGGCGCCGGCTGTGCCGGGACGACGTCGGGTATGCGCGGTCGGATGTCCTGCTGGGGCATTCGGAGAAGCTATGGAAGGTCTGTGAACTTCCGCCCAACTGGCCGTGGCCGGGAGCCGTCCGCACTCTCAATCGTTGGGCGTGAACAGCAGGTTCCGCGTCTTGGCCGGCCGGGGCGCGTACCACGGCACGAGCGTGCCGTCGTGCTCGGTGACCCAGTGGCAGTCGTAGCCGAGGGGGTCGAACTCGTCGAAGAGGATCCGCATGTCCGCGTCCCGCAGCGCTTCGAGCAGTACCGTCGGCCGGTCCCGCTTGAGGACCTGACGAGCCCCCTGGAGGACCGACATCTCGTGACCCTCGACGTCGATCTTCACCAGGTCCAGCCTGGTCTCCGCGAACACCTCGTCGAGGCACACCAGCCGGATCCGCTTCCGCTCGGCGTCGGCGGCACCGCCCTCCAGGGTCGAGCCCGTGGACAGCAGGTTGCCCGCGAAACGGACGCTGATCTCGGCCCAGCCCGCCTCGCTGGAGACACCCGCCTGGTACAGCTTCACGTTCTGGGCGGCGTTCGACCGGACGTTCACCGAGAGCCGGGCGTGGATCTGGTCCACGGGCTCGAAGGAGTGCACCTTCGCCTTCGGGTTGGCGAGGGCGGCGATCATCGAGAAGTAGCCGACGTGCGCCCCGACATCGGCGATCGTCGTGCTTTGCGCGGCGAGCCGGGACCAGGTGGCGAGACTGCCGGGCTCATAGCCGAACCGGCCGTTCCACAGTGTGTCCAGGCCGACCGCGTCGTCATTCACGCAGAACATCACGAAAGGCGGGCAATAAGGGGAGTCGATCTCCACATAGCCGCGATAGGGAAACTTTTTCCGATGGGTTCGGATGATATCGCTGGTGGCAACAGGCCGGACGGACGGTGCGTGCGCCAGCATGCGGGCGTTGGCTTCTTCGAGCTGGGGGATACGCATCCCGCGATGGTAGGGGCGCCGCGGAGGCTTGTCACAGGTGACGCGGAACTCGAAAAAGCCAGGCCATAAAGCCCATGACCTGGCCTTTTCAAGAAGGTGCGCACGCAATTCCCCCGTGGTTCACCCGGTGTTCCGCCTAGCGCTGCACAGCCTTCTTCAGCGCCCGCGCCCGCCGCACCACCCGGCGCGCCGTGGAGTTGCGCGGCAGGAAGGTCAGCCGCTCCGGAATCCCGCCCGGCAGCCCCAGCGCCGTCAGGCGCTTCTTGCGGAAGTAGCGGCGGGTGCGCGGGCCGAAGTGCTGCGAGAGATAGCGTTCCGCGGCCGGCCGCAGCGAGGGGTGGATCTGCGGTTGGAGGGTGAAGCCGAGCGCGGTGATCAGGGCGTTGAGGGTGTCCGCGGGCACGGCCTCCTGCCCTCCTCGGCCCTCCAGATCCGGCAGCACCGCGTCCGCCAGCACCACCGGCACCCGGTTGCTGTTCTGGTACGGCGTCAGCCGCTCCAGCAGCAGCTCGGTGCCGATGCGGGCGGCCGGCAGGTCGTAGAGCGCGGACGCCGTGAACAGGGCGGTGGAGAAGCAGCCGACGACCAGTGCGGGCCGGGCCTTCTCGAACAGCACCTCGGCGAGCACCGGCTCGTCCAGGACGGTGAGGGCCACGCCGAGCTTGTCGGCCTCGGCCTCCAGGGCCCGGCTGAAGCGGGCAGGGGCGCTCGGGTGAGGCTTGAAGACGACCGAGCGGTGGCCCTGGGCGACGGCCCCCTTCAGCATCCGTACGTGCAGGTTCTCCTCCTCCTCGGGGGAGAGGATGTCCAGCGCCGAGAGGTACTGCCCGAGCAGCAGGGCCGCCTCGTCCGGAACCCGCGGCAACTCCTGGACCGACGCGCTGACTTCGCCCATCGCCTTGAGGAAGGCGGACGTCGGCACCACGACCGGCGGCACGTCGAACTCGGTCAGCAGCATCGGGGTGAGCCCCGCGACCAGGTCCAGGTGGAGCAGGCGGCGCACCCGGGTGCCGACCAGCGGGTCGAGCTTGTTGCGGGTGGGGCCGTAACTCATCAGGCCGTCGGCGTAGACGTCGACGGGGGCGCCGGTGAAGATCTGGGCGACGGTCAGGGCGGGGGTGACCTGGATGGACTCCAGGACCAGTTCGACCCGGTCCTCGCCGAGGCCCCACAGCAGGCGCAGATAGCGCTCGAAGAGGGGGACGTCGTCCGGGCGCGGGGTCCAGGAGCCCGGGTGGAAGGGGCGGATGGCCTCGTTCCAGGACAGCACCTCGTCGAAGTGGTCGCGCAGCGGGGCGAAGCCCGGCATCTCGTCCAGCGGCACCGAAGTCTCGGGCGTGGAGGTGTTGTTGAACACCAGCAGCACCCGCCGCTCGGGCTCCTCGAACAGGTCCGAGTCGATCGCGGCGGCCAGCGTGACCGCGCCGTACAGCGTCGAGGCGCAGAAGATCTGGGTCGTACGGGAACCGGTCTGTGCCATCACGCGGCCGCCTTCGCTGAGGTGACCCGCCGCCGCAGCCGCCGCAGCTTGGCGGAGCGGCGCAGGTCCATGGTGTCGAGCACGTCACCGAGCATGTCCTGCGGCATCCGCTTGATGGCGGCCGCGCTCATGGTCCGCAGCTGCCGGGCCACGGACGGCTCCCACTTGGACTCGTCGGAGAGATGGTGGGCGATGATCGCGCAGTAGGTGCGCACCGCCTTCGGCAGCAGCCGGTCGGCGTCCCGGTCCGCCGCCGTCTCCTCGATGACCTGGTCGAATGCGCGGATGAAGTCGAGCTGGCGGGCGTCGCCGATCTGGGTGAGCGAGGAGGCCACCCCGCGCCGGTAGAACACGCCGAGCAGGCTCACCACGGCGAACGACTCGGCCTCGCGGTGCAGCCTCCAGATCCACGGCCGGTCCTCGGCCGTGCGCAGCCCGTCCGTGAAGTGCAGCAGGCCCTTGTCCAGCAGCCGGCGGTGGTAGGCACCGGCCCAGGCGAACGCGTAGTCCACGGAGGTCGAGCGGTCGGCGGGCAGGATCGCGTCCCTCGGGTTCAGCACCTCGTTGCGCCGCCCGACCGGCACCCGGTGCACGGTCCGGGCGCGGGCGACCGTCTGCACATGGTCGGTGCGCACGAAGTCGCAGCCCAACTCCTCGATGGCGGTGACCAGTTCCGTGAGGTAACCCGGCGCCAGCCAGTCGTCACCGTCCAGGAAGGTCAGGTACTCGCCCCGTGCCGCGTCCAGGCCGGTGTTGCGCGCGGTGGCGAGCCCTCCGTTCGTCTCGTGGTGGATGACCTGCACCTGGGCGACGTCCGAGAGATCCTCGGCCGCACGGTCGAGAATGGCCGGGGTTTCGTCCTTGGATCTGTCGTTCACCAGCACGAACTCGAAATCCCGGCGCGCATTCATGCGGAGACTTCGGAGGGTGTCCGGGGCGTATTGCTGCACGTTGTAGAACGGCACGATGACGGAGAGCTTAGGCACCCGAGAAACGCTAGAAGGCGGTCCGGCAGCGGAACTTTCCGGAAAGGGGACTGAGGGTGAACTCGATGTGTCGGAACGGTGCATCCCGTGTACTTCCCGGTCTTCGGCGGGCCAGTTCGGCTCTCGGTGGGGTGTTGTTAACTTTTCGTTGATTCGCGGTTGGGCCGCACCTAGAAATTGCTTCCTAGCGTCTTCGTCGTGCCGCCAAGTACACCGAAGTCCCTCCGAATCGCCGTCCTCGCGGACTCCGACACCCGCTGGAAATGGGGTGCGCTGACCGCCGACCGCATAGCCCCGGATCCGTCCATGGAAGCCGCACCGCGAGGCGGGGCGCAAGTCGGCCTCGCGCTGGACGGATACCTGCTGCGCGGCCGGGCCACCCCCACCCCGCGCCAGCTCGAGGAGGTCGGCGTGCGCGCGGACTCCCTGCGGGAGGTCACCGCCGTCGAGTTCCTGCGCGCCATGGCCGAGACGTCGTACGACCTCGTCGTCCTGGCCCTGGTCGGCGGCGGGGTCCAGGCGATGCTGCACGGCCTCGCGCGGGTCTGGGAGGGTCGGGAGAAGCGGCCCGTCGTCGTCACCGGCTATGTCGGCGTCGTCTACGAGAAGCTCGCCGACGGCCTGCTCCTGCGGCACGGAGCGGACCTGGTCCTCGCCAACTCCCGCCAGGACGCCGAGCGTTTCCGCGCGGTGTACGAGGGGGTCGGCGCCGACGCCTCCGCCGTGACCGAGGTGGCCCTGCCCTTCCTCGGCGGCGCGGCCTACGAAGGTGAACACACCCCGTACACCGTGGTGTTCGCGGTGCAGCCCTCGGTGCCGGACAACCGCAGGGACCGGATGTACCTCCTGGAGCGGCTGGTCCGGCACGCACGGCTGCACCCCGAGCGCGAGGTGCTGCTCAAGCTGCGCTCCAGGCCCGGCGAACACACCACTCACATCGAGGAGTTGCCGTACCAGAAGCTGGTCCAGCGGCTCGATCCGCCGGCCAACTTCCGCCTCATGTACGGGAACATGGGCGAGGTCCTCGACCACACCGACCTGCTGGTCACCATCAGCTCCACGGCCGCCCTGGAGTCCCTGCACCGCCGCATCCCGACGGTCGTCCTGACCGACCTGGGCGTGCGCGAGACCCTCGGCAACCACCACTTCGTGGGCTCGGGCTGCCTCGCCTCCTGGGACCAACTGGACGCGGGACACCGGCCGGTGGCGGACGAGGAATGGGTGGCCCGGCAGGGCGTGGTCGCCGACGGCACGTACGCCGCCGCGTTCGACACGGCCCGCGAGCGCATCGCCAAGCTGCTGGCCACGCCCGAGATGCCGCCGCTGACCCCGTACTACACACCCACCACGGCCCCCGGCTACCTCCCCGGCATCCTCGCCCGCCACCACCTGGGCCCCGACGGCACGCCACTGCCGGGCGCCCCCGCCGCCGACAAGGAGCCCGGCCCGGTACGGCAGATCGTCCGCCGCGCGGCGCGGGGGGCGTACCGCCACGGCGTGCAGCGGGTGGCCCCGGTGATCCGCCGGATGGGCGAGCTGTGACCACGTACCCGGATGGGGGAGCTGTGACCCCGTATCAAGGAGTAGACCCCATGTCCCACCCGCAAGCCGTGCGCCGGGTGCTCGCGGTGATCCCCGCGCGCGGCGGCTCCAAGGGCGTGCCCGCGAAGAACCTCGCCCCCGTCGGCGGTGTACCGCTGGTGGCCCGTGCCGTGCGTGAGTGCCGGGCCACCCGGCTGGTGACGGACGTCGTGGTCTCCACCGACGACCAGGCCATCGCCGCCGCCGCCCGCTCGGCCGGCGCGGAGGTCGTGCTGCGGCCCGCCGCGATCGCCGGTGACACCGCCACCTCCGAGGCGGCCGTCCTGCACGCCATGGACGCCCACGAGGCCCTGCACGGCTCCGCCGTCGACGTGGTGGTGTTCGTGCAGTGCACGAGCCCGTTCATCGTCCGCGAGGACATCGACGGTGTGGCCTCCGCGATCGTCGAGAACGGCGCGGACACGGCGGTCACGGTGGCCCCCTTCCACGGCTTCATCTGGCGCGACGCGGACCCCTTCGACGAGGCGATCACGGCGGGCACCGTCACCGAGGCCGAGGCGGCCGTAGGCGGTGGCTACGGCGTCAACCACGACAAGTCCTTCCGCCCCCGCCGCCAGGACCGCCCCCAGGACCTCCTGGAGACCGGCGCCGCCTACGCGATGGACGCGCCCGGCTTCCGCAAGCACCAGCACCGCTTCTTCGGCCGCACCGAACTCGTGCGCACCGACCCCGCCCGCGTGCTGGAGATCGACGACCCGCACGACCTCGCCCGGGCAAGGGCACTCGCGCCCCTGTTCGACGCCGAGCGCCCCGGCGCGCTCCCGTCCTTCGCGGACGTGGACGCGGTCGTCCTGGACTTCGACGGCACCCAGACCGACGACCGGGTGCTGATCGACGCCGATGGAAAGGAGTTCGTCTCCGTGCACCGCGGCGACGGACTCGGCATCGCCGCCCTGCGCAACAGCGGGCTGAAGATGCTGATCCTCTCCACGGAGCAGAACCCGGTCGTCGCCGCCCGCGCACGGAAGCTGAAGATCCCCGTGCTGCACGGCATCGACCGGAAGGACCTCGCCCTCAAGCAGTGGTGCGAGGAGCAGGGCATCGCGCCCGAGCGCGTGCTCTACGTCGGCAACGACGTCAACGACCTCCCGTGCTTCGCCCTCGTGGGCTGGCCCGTGGCGGTCGCGAGCGCCCACGACGTGGTACGCGGCGCCGCCCGTGCGGTCACCACCGTCCCCGGTGGCGACGGCGCGATCCGAGAGATCGCCAGCTGGATCCTCGGCCCCTCTCTCGACTCCCTCGACAAGTAAGGAACGTTCCGCCATGTCTGCTGTGAACACCCGCCTGCGCACCTTCGGCACCGAGCGCATCGCCGGACCCGGCCAGCCCGTCTACATCTGCGGCGAGATCGGCATCAACCACAACGGCGAGCTGGAGAACGCGTTCAAGCTCATCGACGTGGCCGCCGAGGCCGGCTGCGACGCCGTGAAGTTCCAGAAGCGCACCCCCGAGATCTGCACCCCGCGCGACCAGTGGGACATCGAGCGCGACACCCCCTGGGGCCGGATGACCTACATCGACTACCGCCACCGCGTGGAGTTCGGCGAGGACGAGTACCGCCAGATCGACGAGTACTGCAAGGAGAAGGGGATCGCCTGGTTCGCCTCCCCGTGGGACACCGAGGCCGTCGCCTTCCTGGAGAAGTTCGACGTCCCCGCCCACAAGGTGGCCTCCGCCTCCCTCACCGACGACGAGCTCCTGCGCGCCCTGCGCGCCACGGGCCGTACGATCATCCTCTCCTCCGGCATGTCGACGCCGAAGCAGATCCGCCACGCGGTCGAGGTTTTGGGCAGCGACAACATCCTTCTCTGCCACGCCACTTCGACCTACCCGGCCAAGGCCGAGGAGCTCAACCTCCGCGTGATCAACACGCTCCAGGAGGAGTACCCGAACGTCCCGATCGGTTACTCCGGTCACGAGACGGGCCTGCAGACCACCCTCGCTGCGGTCGCCCTGGGCGCCACCTTCGTCGAGCGCCACATCACCCTGGACCGCGCGATGTGGGGCTCCGACCAGGCCGCGTCGGTGGAGCCGCAGGGCCTCCAGCGCCTCGTCCGCGACATCCGCACGATCGAGGCCTCCCTCGGCGACGGCGTCAAGAAGGTCTACGACTCCGAGCTCGGCCCCATGAAGAAGCTGCGCCGCGTCACCGGTGTGGTCGCCGAGGCGGAGATCGCCGCCGCCGCGGGCGAGCCGGTCTCGGTCTGATCCACCAAGCACCGGGTCCTCGGCCGCTGTTCGCCTTCGCCGAGGGCCCGGCGCCTCTCCTGCTTACGCGCCCCTCATGAGCGCCTTACGACGGGACGGTCGTACGTCGATGAGCCCCCGCGCCGGCAACACCGGCCCCCGCACTCTCGCGTTCGTGGAGAGTCCGGTACAGCTCCTGAACGCGCTGGAGTGGGCGCACGCCCACGGGCCCGGCGCCGAGCTCACCCTCGTCGTGCTGTCCCCGACCGACCCCATGACCCGCGGCCAGCTGCGCCGCATGGCGGAACTCGCCCGCGAGGAGGGCCACGAGGTCCGCTGGGAGGAGGCGAGGGGCGGCCCGGGGGCCCCCTTCCAGACCATCGGCGGCCTGGCGGGGATGCTCCGCAGGGCGGACCGCGTGGTCCTGGGCGACCCCTTCTCCCGCTACGTGCAACTCCTCCTGACCATCACCCGCGCCGACGACCTGGTCGTGGTCGACGACGGCACGGCGACGATGGAGTTCGTGTCCCAACTGGCCCGTGGGGAACGCCTCGTGCGCTGGCACCGCAAGGGCGGCCGTCCGAGCCCCCGCGACCTCGCCTTCGCGCCGATCTCTGCGGCGGCCCGCAAACGCCTGACGCCGGGGGAGGGCCGGCGAGTCGAGATCTTCTCCTCGATGCCGATGACGGAGACACCGGCGGGGGTGACGGTCTCGTCGAACTCCTTCGCCTGGACCCGCGCCCGCTTCGGCCCGCCGCGCATCACCAAGGGCGCGGACATGGTGGGCACTTCACTGGTGGAGACGGGCGTGGTGGACGCCGACCGCTACCTGGAGGCGGTGACCGGCCTCGCCAAGACCCATGGTGCGACGCGGTACTTCGCCCACCGCCGCGAGTCGACGGAGAAGCTCCACCGGCTGGCCGTGGAGACGGGCCTGGAGATCGTCCGCCCGGACCTCCCGCTGGAACTGATCGCCCGACGGGGCCCGATCGGCCGTACGATCCTCAGCTTCCCGTCGACCGTCGTCCACACGCTTCCGCTGGCGCTCGCGGGCACGGAGGTCCGGGTGGCGGTCTGTGACATCGATCCCGACTGGCTGACGGAGACGGCGTCGCCGCGGGCGCAGGGGTTCCTGTCGGGGGTGACGGGGTCGGCGAGGGATGTGCACCGGCTGTCGGCGGTGACGGCGGTGCCGATCGTCTGAACGGCCGCGTCCGAAACGCCGCGTCCGAAACGCCGGGGGCGGCGCACAGCCGAATCGTCTAGCATCATCGTTCACTTGTGCGACGTTCGATGGGGTCTACGACGGGGGCGGCTGGCGTGAGTGCCGAGGCGTTGGGTGAACGGCGGGCATGGGTGGGGGAGTTCCGGCGCAGGGAGGTCCTGGTGCCGGTGGTCGACGGCTCGTTGCTGTCGGTGGAGGCGGGCGGCATTCGCTGGCTGTTTGCGTTCACGGAACGCGCGGCGCTGGAACGGTTCGCCGAGGCGCGGGGCGAGGCTCCGCCCGGCTGGGTGCCCGTGTTCGGCGCACGCCTGCTGGACCAGGTGGTCCCGAGGGTGGACGGCCCGGTCGGTATCGCGGTGGACGCGGGAAGCCCGACCGGCATGGTGCTGCCCCCGGTGACGGGGATCGTGCCGGACGCGGTGGCCGTGGACGTCGCGTCGTGAGCGCCGGTGACGGCTATCAGGTCGATCCGGAGGCGATGGAACGGATCACCCGCGGCATCAACCAGGCGATGGCGGAGCTGAAGCAGTTCGGCTTCGACATCGAGGCGAATCTGGGCCGCGGTTTCGACGACCTGTCGATGACGGGCCTGGAGGTCGGCGACGACGGTCTCCAGCAGGTGTTCGGGGACTTCTGCGACCGCTGGGGCTGGGGCGTGCGCTCCCTGATGCAGGACGCGAACGAGTTCGCGGGCCGCCTCGGACTGTCGGCGGGGATCTACCACGAGCAGGAGCAGTACGTCTCCGACACCCTGAAGTCGGTGTGGACGGCCGGCACGGGCAACCCGTACCTCTCCCCGGAGGAGGTGAAGGAACGTTCCTGGTCGGAGACGTTGAAGGACAACCCCGTCTCCCAGGTGGCGAACGCGGACTACAGCGCGGAGTCGTTCACGTCGGGCCAGGACGAGGTGAAGGCGGCATGGTCGCAGGCGGCGGAGGACGTCTCGACCTCGACGGTGACGCCGGACGCGTTGTTCGATCCGCGGACGGACTGGCAGTGGAGCGGACCCCCGTCGGCGGACTCCCCGGAGGGTGAGGGCTGATGGGCTTCGGGGATCTGGTCGACGACTTCGGCGACGGTCTGGAGAGCGCGGCGGACGGCCTGAACAAGGGCGTCGGCGAGGCGGTGGGCTGGGGCACGGACAAGGCGGCCGGCGTGCTGTCGGACGTGGGCGCGGACGGCGCGGCGGAGAAGGTCCGCGACGTCGGCGAGAGTGTCAACAACCGCCTGGGCGGCACGGTCGCGGAACGCGCGCTGGGCGAGACCGAGGACCCGAAGGAGTTGATCCACGGCAGCTCGGGAGCGCTCCGCGAACGGGCAGTCCACCTACGGAAGTTCGCGACGGCCTTCGAGAACGTCGGCCAGGGCATGCGCTCTTTGGACCCGGGCGAGTGGCGCGGACAGGCGGCGGACGCGTTCCGCGCGAAGTTCGAGGTCCAGCCGAAGCAGTGGCTGACGGCGGCGGACGCGTGTACGGCGGCGGCGGGGGCGTTGGAGTCGTACGCCGACATGGTGGAGTGGGCGCAGGGGCGGGCGCGGGCGGCGATCGAGAAGTACCGGGACGCGGAGCGGGCCAGCCGACGGGCACGCCAGGAGTACGAGGCGGAGACGACGGCCTACAGCAAGGCCGCGGAGCAGTACAACGCCGCCGCCCGTGCCGGCGAGGACCCCGGCCCGAAACCGATCGACCCGGGTGAATACGTGGATCCGGGCAGCGGGGGCCGCCAGGAGGCGCAGGACATCCTGGAGCGCGCCCGCCGCCAGCGCACCGACGTGGCGGAGGACGCCCGCCGCAAGATCGCCACCGCGCTGCAATCGGCCCCACCGAAACCGGAGTTCACCGACCGCCTGGGCGCGGGCGCGGCGGACCTGTTCGTCGGCACCCAGCTCAACTCGGTCCACGTGCTGGGCGGTTTGCTGCGCGGCGGCACGGACGTCCTGAAACTGGCCCGCACGGTCAACCCGCTCGACCCCTACAACCTCACCCACCCCGGCGAGTGGTCGAAGAACTCCTCGATGCTGCTGGCGGGGTTGGTGGGGACGGCGGCCCATCCTGAGCGCCTGCCGATGTCGATCCTGGGGACGGGGTGGTCGAGCGACCCGGGGGACGCGGGCGGGTACTTCATCTCGAACCTGATCGGCGGGAAGGGCGCGGGGGGTGTGGGCCGGGCCGCGCTGAAGGACGCGCTGCGGGGGGCGGCCAAGGACGCGGCGACGGGAGCCGCGCGCGACGGTGTGCGCAGGGCGCCGATGGACGCCGCCCGTCGGCTGTGGTGCAAGGTGTTCGGCAGCGACCCGATCGACATGGCCACCGGCCGCATGTCCCTGCCGCAGACGGACGTGTCGCTCCCGGCCAGGCTCCCGCTGGTGTTCTCCCGCCAGTTCGAGTCGTCGTACCGGGCGGGCCGCTGGTTCGGCCCGAAGTGGACGTCCACCGCCGACCAGCGCCTGGAGATCGACGCCGAGGGAGTCGTCTTCGTCCGCGAGGACGGCTCGTTGCTGGCGTACCCGCATCCCGCTCCCGGTGTGCCGGTGCTCCCACTGGCGGGCGAAGGCCATCCGCTGACGGTCGACGAGTACGGCGACTACACGGTCACCGACCCTGTCACCGGCCGGATCTGGGACTTCGCGGGTCCGGGCGGCGACGGCAATGGCATCGCCCTGCTCTCCCAGCTCATCGACCGTTCGGGCAGCCAGTGGCTGACCTTCGAGTACGACGAGGAGGGCGCCCCGACGGGGATCGTGCACTCGGTCGGCCACCACGTGAGGATCTCGACCGAGGGCGGCCGCATCACGTCCCTCCACCTGGCCTCGGCCGAGGACATCGAGCTGGTCCGCTTCGACTATGACGCCGAGGGCCACCTGTCGGCGGTGACGAAGTCCTCCGGCCTCCCCACCCGCTTCACCAACGACGCGACCGGCCGCGTCACGGCCTGGACGGACACGAACAACTCCTCGTACCACTACGTCTACGACGACGAGGACCGCTGCGTCTCGCAGGGCGGCGAGGCAGGCCACCTGAGCTACCGGTACACCTACGGCGACCTGGACCCGACGACGGGCCGCCGAACCGTCACCGCGGTCGACTCCCTGGGCCACAGCACCCTGTACGAGATCAACGGCGACGTACAGGTGGCGGCGGTGACCACCCCGGACGGCGCCACGACCCACACCACCCGCGACCGCGCCCACCGCCCCCTCACGGTCACCGACCCGCTGGGCCGCACGGTGAGCTACGCGTACGACGAGGCGGGCCGCACGGTCCTGGCGATCCGACCGGACGGCCGCTACACGAGCATCGCGTACGACGACCAGGGACTACCGGTGGCGGTGGCCGGCGCGGACGGCACCCATGTCGCCCAGCAATTCGACGAGTTCGGCAACCGCACGGCGGTGACCGACGCGTCGGGGGCGACGACCCGCTTCACGTACGACGACCGGGGCCACCTGGAGACCGTCACCAACGCCCTCGGCGACACCACGAGGGTGCGCTGTGACGCGGCGGGCCTCCCCTTGGAGATCACCGACCCCCTGGGCGCGGTGACCCGCTACTCACGGGACGCCTTCGGCCGCCCGGTGCGGATCACTGACCCCACGGGGTCGGTGACGGCCCTGGAATGGACGGTGGAGGGCCGCCTGTCCCGCCGTACGGCCGCGGACGGCACAACGGAGTCCTGGACGTACGACGGAGAGGGCAACTGCGTCGCCCACACCGACGCCTCGGGCGCGGTCTCCCGCTTCGAGTACACCCACTTCGACCTGCTGGCGGCCCGCACGGGCCCGGACGGCGTGCGCTACGAGTTCGCCCACGACACGGAACTGCGCCTCACGCGGGTGACGAACCCACAAGGCCTGACGTGGAGTTACGACTACGACGCGGCAGGCCGCCTGGTCTCGGAGACGGACTTCGACGGCCGCACGCTGACCTACACCCACGATCGGGCCGGCCAACTGACGGAGAGCACCACGGCATCCGGCCAGTCGATCCACTTCTCACGGGACGTCCTGGGCCGGGTGATCCGCAAGGAGGCGGCCGGGGCGGTCACGACGTACGCGTACGATCCGTCGGGCGCCCTGGCGGAGGCGACGGGCCCGGACGCGGTCCTGACGCTGCACAGGGACGAAGCGGGCCGCGTCCTGTCGGAAACGGTGAATGGCCGCACCCTCACCCACACGTACGACGAACTGGGCCGCAGAACGAGCCGCACCACGCCCACCGGCGCCACGACGACCTGGTCGTACGACGCGTCGGGCAACCGGACCGACATGGTGGTGTCGGGCCGCACCCTCACCTTCACGCACGACGAGGCGGGCCGCGAACTGATCCGCCACATAGGCGAGTCGGTGAGGCTGACCCAGTCCTTCGACCCGCTGGGCCGCCTGACGAAACAGGACCTGGTGGGCCCCGCCGGCAACCGCCTCCAGCACCGCGCGTACACCTACCGCCCCGACGGCAACCTCACGGCCATCGACGACCTGAACGGCACGCGCCACTTCGATCTCGATGCCGCCGGCCGGGTGACGGCGGTCCACGCGGCGAACTGGACGGAGACGTACGCGTACGACGAGGCGGGCAACCAGACCGCGGCCTCCTGGCCGACGGAGCACCCGGGCAGCGAATCGACCGGGCCTCGGGAGTACGTCGGCACCCGCATCACCCGGGCCGGCTCCGTCCGCTACGAACACGACGAAGCGGGCCGCATCACCCTCCGCCAGAAGACCCGGCTGTCCCGCAAGCCGGACACGTGGCGCTACGAGTGGGACGCGGAGGACCGCCTGACGGCGGTGACAACGCCCGACGGCACCCGCTGGCGCTACCGCTACGACCCGCTGGGCCGCAGAATCGCAAAGCAACGCCTGTCCCCGGACGACGAATCGGTCCTGGAACAGATGGACTTCACGTGGGACGGCACAACCCTCTGCGAACAGACGACGAGCTCCCCGTCCGTTCCCCACCAGGTAACCCTGACCTGGGACCACCAGGGCCTGCACCCCCTGTCCCAGACGGAACGCATCACAGCGGCGGACGCCCCGCAGCAGGAGATCGACTCCCGCTTCTTCGCGATCGTCACGGACCTGGTCGGCACCCCGACGGAACTGCTCGACGAACAGGGCGACATAGCCTGGCGCACCCGAAGCACCCTGTGGGGCACGACAGCCTGGGCGGCGGACAGCACGGCATACACCCCGCTGCGCTTTCCAGGCCAGTACTTCGACCCCGAAACGGGGCTGCATCATAATTACTTCCGCTACTACGATCCGGAAACTGCGCGGTACCTCTCCGTAGATCCGCTCGGTCTGGCACCAGCACTGAATCCGGCCACTTATGTGCGGAACCCACATGCGTGGACCGATGCCCTGGGGTTGGCACCAAAAGCATGCACTGATGGGGAACACCTTTTCCGGGGTACGACCAGAGACTTCGATGCGAGCAGCGGAACTCAGGCGAGTGGATACACGCCCACATCTACCGATCCGGGCGTGGCTACTACTTTCGCGCGACACTCGGAGCAGTATGGGGAGGCTGTAGTTCAGTTGATTCCCAGGAGTGCGCTGGAAGGAGTGCCCCTCGAGAGGGGATTCATCCCGCCCGAAGCGGAGGTCGCCGTCGGTCTCCCTGCCGGAGAGCTGGCGCAAAGGGCCAGTGTGGTACTTCCGGTGGAAGCTGCCAGGGGGATCCTCGCCGACATGGGGATCCATGTACCCAGGTTGAACTTGTATGGAGATATCAGTGATGCTTTGAGATTCGACGTTCCGAAACTGACGCCTGAACAAGTGCAAAAATTTATCACGGAAGCGTATAGGCATGGCTGATCAAAATCTGGGGAAGCTTCAAATCTATTCAGTTGATGAGGTGGGTTCTGGGTCGGCAACGTGCATTGTGCGATGTGTGGGCGGAATCGTTCGAGCAGGGCAGCGATTTAGTGTGGATCCTGCGGACGTTGACTCGGCCGCGAGCCCCCCGGTTCTTCTGAATTGGATCAACCGGTATGGGTCTCTGGTCGATTTTGTCGATCCTCCCCACAATGCAAAGGTCAATTTCACCGGAGAGGGGGTGTCTCTACTCCGGGATGGATTGACAATCACCTCCACGGAATGAATGGGCAACTGGCCGGTCGGCTATCGGGGGCTGCCAGGCTGTCGATTCCGCAGGGTGAGATCGCGACTCGCGGGTGTCGGGATCGGGACCGGGGACGGCGAGCAGTCCCGGACGAGGGCGTCGTAATCGTGGTGGCCGAAACGCTGGTTCGCGGGCCACTTGCGGTCCGCGCCGATGAGGTCGATCGCGCCTTAAGGTAGATCCGTTCTTACGTAGATTGATTCTTACGCATCTCGGAACTACCTTTCCGGCGTGCTCGAAGCCGTCCTACGCCGGTTTCCTCGCCAGCAGGTAGGCCCGGGACAGCTTTTCCTCGTCGAGCGGTTCCCTGAGGACTCGGGCGATCACCTCGAAGCCTGCCTTGGTGAGCGGCTCGGCCACCGCCTCCGGGGCGCGGAGCCAGTAGTCGAGGGAGATCCTGTGGCCGAAGCGTTCGTCGAGGTGCATGTGGGTGCCGCCGGGCTCGTACTGGAAGCCGATCAGGGCGTGGGTGCCGGGGGCGAGGACGCGGTGGAACTCGGCGAAGGCCTGGGGGAGGTGGTCGTCGGGGACGTGGATGATCGAGTAGAGGGCTGTGATGCCGCCGAGCGTCTCCGACGGCAGGTCCAGCGACGTCATCGAGCCCACGTGGAAGCGGAGGTCCGGGTGCGCCCGGCGAGCCAGTTCCACCATCTTCGGGGAGACGTCCACGCCGAAGACCGGGACACCGATTGCGTGGAGCGCCGCGGTCACGTGTCCCGGGCCGCTGCCGATGTCGGCCACCGGGCCCTTGCCCTGCTCCTTCACCAACTCCGCGAATCCGGTGATCTGGGCTCTGTCCAGCGTGGGGATGCCGGCCCAGTCGGAGAACTGCGCGGTGTAGGGCTCGGCGATCGTGTCGTACGCGGTGCGGGTGGCCCGTATGAAGTCGGGGGTCTCGGCGTTCACGGGCTGCACCCTAGTGGGGCGTCACGGGGTGGTGTGTGGAGTTTCCCTGATGGTCACCGGGGGGTGCGGTGCGGGGACTTCAGCGCTTCGAGGAACGGTGCGAAGGCTTCGGGCGGGAAGGTGAGGGTGGCCCTGGTCGGGGTCTTGGAGTCGCGGATAGCTATGTGGGTGGGTGAGTTCGCTATCTCGACGCAGGAGTCGCCGTCGCCAGGGCCGGAGTAGGACGACTTCCGCCAGTTGTCGGGGGTGCCCATGGGTTCCTCACAACTCGTTCGCCAGCTTGTGGATGAAGTCACGCGACTGCGCGGTGTCCAGCGAGACAGCTTCCACTTTACGGAAGAGCGTTCGATAGGCTGCTAGTTGGGCTTCGGAGTCGATGAAGGTGGCGCCGTGGGGGCCGTCCCGTACCACGGTGTCCAGATTCGGTACGGATCCTGCCGCGTAAGTCATCGCGCTCGCGGCGCCGGCGAAGTCCTCGAGGTCGAACGGGATGACGCGCACAGTGATGTGGTCCGCCTCGGAGAGCTGTACGACCCGGGCGAGCTGGGCTCGTGACGCGGCGCGGTGACTGACCATGATGCGCAGTGCCGCTTCGTGGATGACGGCCTCGTACGGCTTGGGGGCGGGACCTTCCAGGATGACCTTGCGTCTCATTCGGTGCTGGACCCGCAACTCCAGCTCCTCGTGAGGGAGTTCGGGAACCCTGTACGCGTACACAGCGCGGGCGTAGTCCTCTGTCTGGAGCGGGCCGGGGATATACAGGAACTGGGCCTCTCGCAGGGATGTGGCGTGATGTTCCAGCTCGGCGAGATCCAGGAACGGCGTGGGCAGGTGCCCCCGGTACTCCTCCCACCAGCCGCGGGTGCGGTCGGTCGCCATGGCCGCCAGGGCGTCGATCAACTCGCTGTCGGCGCAGGAGTAGTGAGCGGCCAGGCGCCGGAGGCGTTTCTCGCTCACTCCCGCGACGCCCGACTCGATCTGACTGACCTGCGCGGTACTCACTCCCAGCAGGTCGGCTGCCTGGCGGTTCGTCAGCCCTGCCGCTTCGCGAAGCCTGCGCAGTTCTACAGCCAGGCGCATCTGACGTGCGGTCGGGTCGCGCCTCAACGCCATCGCGTGCTCCTTCCGACGCGCCGGAAGGGCGCGGCTCGTTCGGAGTCAGATTACGGGATCAGCTTGCGAAACCTAAACGCTAATCCCTACCGTCGGTGATGCAACGCACACTCTGCGGAAGTGCACCGCTTCGTCATGCTGTGACGGACGCGGCACCGCCACCGCCCCCAAACGCCTTCAACCGAACCGGAGTTGACCCATGCCTGAAAGTGAACCCTGGGAGTACACGCTGTATATCCCCAACGACCCCCGAGCCGTCACCGTCGCCCGCCGTACCCTCCGGCTCATCCTGACGATGCACGGCCTCATCCGCCTCGTCGACACCGCGGAGCTCCTCGCCGCGGAGCTGGTCTCCAATGCCGTACGGCATACGAAAGGGCCCGCTGCGTTGCGGGTGCGGTGGTCGGCGGGGGTGTTGCGGATCGGGGCGTGGGATGCGGATCCTCAGCCTCCCGAGCCGCCGGAGGAGTCGGATCTGCTGGGGGAGGAGGGTGGGAGGGGGCTGGCGCTGGTCCAAGCCTGCGCTGATCTGTGGGGGTGGCAGCCGTTGGCCAGGCACGGGAACCGGGGGAAGTTTGTCTGGTGTGAGCTGGGGGCTGCCTAGTCGTGGCCCTGGGACCGCCCGCTTCCTTGGCAGTGTCGTGCTTCCGTGAGCCGAGTAAAGGGCGCTTGCGCGTCGCCTTCGGCGATGGCCCGTCGGGCCACCCTTGACTCGGCTCACTCCAGCACGGGGGAGAAGCGAGCGGGCGGCCGAGGAGGGCGGGGGCCCGGGTGGGCTGATGCTTGGGGCGGTCGAGGCGTGGGCCGGGCTGTGGGGTGCGCGGTCGCGTGCTACGTCCACTGAGGCCGGTTCGGCGGCGAGCCGCTCGTGGGGGGCCGGGGCGGGCGGACCGCGGGTGCGCACGGTTGGGGGCTCAGTGAGCGGTGTGCATCGTGAAGTTACTGGTCACGGGTCTGGTGTGCGCGGGGTTCGGGATGCTCGTGCTGGTCGTGGGTGGATGCCTTCGGTGAAGATCGTCGGTAACCGGGAAACTTCGCGGTTCGTGAGGACGAGCAGGGCCCGGACCAGGGCGGTCGCCCACGTCGGGTCGGTGCGGACCTTGCCGAGTACGCGCCAATTCTTGCGGTGGGCGAAGCCGTGCTCGACTGGTGCTCGGACTGCGGCCAGTGCGGTGTTGGACAGTTTGTGGCCGCGGGTCAGGGGCCGGTTCCGGGCGGCCTTGTAACCGGTGATCGCCACCGGGTCGGTCTCGGGACCGCTGTCGTCGAGCCCGACGAGGCCCAGGTCGGCGATGGCCCCGAGTCCGGCCGCCCGCAGCCTGGCGGTGAGCCGGTTGTGGCGGCAGGCGGTGATCTCCGAGGTGCGTCCGGGTAGGGCCGCGAAGACCCAGAGCAGCCGGCCCTGGTCGTCGGTGAGCGCGATCACGAGCAGGCCATGGCCTTGTGATTGCCGGAGTAGTTCTTCCGGTTCTCCTTCCCGGTCCTGCGCCCGGTGCGGATCAGCGTGCCGTCCAGCAGTACGACTCCGCCGCCTGTTCGGGTGATCTTCTTCAGGGTGCGGTCCAGGCGTGAGGCGCGGGTGGCCAGCAGGCCGACGACTTCCCTCACCCACCGGGTGACGGTGGTTCGGTGTATCTGGTTGCCGCCGGCCAGGTCGCCGGGCCGCTGGTCACAGCGCAGTACCGCCAGCACGATGCCCGCGATCTTTCCCGCGGGCAGCGCCCGCCACCGCGAGCCGATCTTCTTCAGGTGGCCGCGTATCAGGCCGGCGAGCCAGTTCAGGGTGGCGCTCGACTGCCGTCGATCTACCGCGGCACCGCCGGTACGAAAGACGCGTTCAAGACATGTGTCCGCGTCGCTGGTAGTGGTGTCGGCGGGCGGTGTGCTGGTGTCTTCGTCGCCGGTGTGAGCGGCGCAGTTGAGCACAGGACGCCTCCTTCAGCTTCCGTTCGCGGCTGCGTGCGCCGGCTGTCGTGCCTGGCTCCGGAACTGTGCGGGTGATGAGCCGACCACGCGGCGGAACGCTGTGCTGAACGCGCTCTCGGACAGGTAGCCCGTGGCCCGTGCGAGCTCGGAGATCGACAGAGAGTCGCGGGCGAGGGCGTCGCGCGCGAGGCTGATGCGCCATTGGATGAGGTACTCCAACGGCGGGACCCCGACGTGGCTCTTGAAGGCCTGGGCGAACGCGGAACGCGACATGTGGCTGATCTCGGCGAGCTCCTTGAGGCTCCAGGAGTGGGCCACGTCCGCGTGCATGGCACGCAGGGCGGCCCCGATGCCGTCCTCGTTCAGGGCGCCCAGCCAGCCGGTGGGCCGGTCTGTCTGACCGGCGTGAGCACGCAGCATGTGCACGAGCAGGATCTGTGCGAGGTGGTTCTGCACCAGTGGGCCGCCGGCGGCGGCGACCGAGACCTCGGTGGCCAGGAGATCGATCAGCTGCGCGAGCTGCCCGCCATGAGGATCGGCCACGCGGACGATCACCAGCGGCGGCAGAAGATCGGTCAGGAGGGCCGCGTTCTGGTCGTCGAACGCGATGTGCCCGACGCAGAGGTAGAGGTCCTCCTCGGCCTTGGGGCCGATCCGCACGAACCCGTCTTCGGCACCCGCCCACACCTGCTCCGCAGGGCGCGGGCTCGCGTCGAGCGTGCCGGCCAGCACGTAAGGCGGCGGGTTGCCCAGCATGAAGGTGTCACCCTCCTGCAGGAGCACCGGCTCGTGCCCTTCGAGGATCAACCAGCACGTGCCGCGTACGAGGCCCCCGATCCGCACATGCAAGAACGTGTCGAAGCGCAAAGCCCACTCTCCCGCGGCCCGGAGACTGGGCCCGATCACCGTGCGGGGCCGGAGCAGGCCGATCGCGTCAGCCACTGGATCCTGAAATCCGAGCACCGACGACCCCCTGGACGATACGTAAAGAACCCTGGACTCTGCATTATGGATAGTATCCCCGATCTCCCGCAGTATCGATGTCGAACGGATCGGCATCGAGACAGTGATGGAGACACCCACATGGGGCAGCTGGAAGGCAAGACGTCAGTGGTCACCGGGGGCAGCACCGGTATCGGTCTGGCCACCGCCGTACGGCTGGCGAACGAGGGCGCGTACGTGTTCGTCACCGGCCGACGCGAGGCCGAACTGGAGGCCGCCGTCAAGACCATCGGAGCAGACCGGGCCACCGCGGTCGTCGGCGACATCGCGAAGCCGGAAGACCTGGACCGGCTCTACGAGGCGGTCCGGGCGCGAGGCAAGGGTTTGGACGTGCTCGTGGCGAACGCGGCGATCGGCTCGTTCATGACGCTGGAACAGACCACCGAGGAGCACTTCGACCAGACCTTCGCGGTGAACACCCGAGGCACCCTGTTCACCGTGCAGAAGGCGTTGCCGCTGCTCAACGACGGAGCCTCGATCGTCCTGGTCGGTTCGACGGCCGGCGACCGCGGAGTAGAGGCGTTCGGCGCGTACGCGGCGTCGAAGGCGGCCGTCCGGTCCTTCGCGCGGACGTGGTCCAACGAGCTCAAGGACCGTGGCATCCGGGTCAACGTGGTCTCGCCGGCATGGATCGAGACTCCCGGGGGTACCGCCGCTTTCGGTGACGAGGAGACCGCCCGGGCCGTCAAGGAGAATGTCGCCGCGACCGTGGCCAAGGGCCGCATGGGTCAGCCCGAGGAGGCCGCCGCGGTCGTGGCCTTCCTGGCCTCGGAACAGAGCAGCTACGTCGTCGGCGCGAACATCTACGTCGACGGTGGCGCGAACCAGATCTGAGCAGGCACCACAGGGTGGGTGGCACCTGAAGCGTTCCAGGCTCCATGCCGCTACTACCAGGAGCGTGCGGTGAACGGCCCGTTGCCTCGCTTGCGCAGTCAGCCGCGGTCGGCGAGCTTGGTCATCTTCGCACGCAGCGGTTCCGGCTTGCCGCGCACCGTCTCCTGAAGGCCCAGTTCCTCGCCCACCGCCCTTGCCCGGACGGGGCCGTCGGCGGCCCGCACGATCGCCAGGATCTTGCGGTAGTCAGCGGGCAGGGCGGCATTGTCGGGATTCTCGCTGCGGTGCGGGACCAGCAGGACCGCCCGCCCCGCCACCCGGGCGGGAGTCGGGGTGACGGTCGCGGCGGCCTCCGCCGCGGCCCGGTCCTGCTCGGCCGGCCGGTTCAGGACCCGCTCGGCGATCGGCAGCTCCTCCCGCTCGGCCTGGACCTCCGCCAGCTGCTTGGCCAACTCCTCGGCCAGCGTGTCCAGTTCACTCCGGCGAGCCGTGATTAGCTCCAGCTCCTGCATGCCCACGCCCTCCCCGCGACATCCCCCTGCCCCAACCCGGTGACGGATAGTAAGAGCGGCACGGGTCCTCGGCGCAGCAGAACCCGACAACGACTCCGGCCGGCATGTCAGACGATCTTCACCGTGGACCCCTGCCGACGACCAGCAGTCGGGCAGGTGAATCCAAGTGTTCGGGCAGGTCCCCGCCGGGCGCCATCCGGAGTGACGCAGTCGACAGAGGGAGGCCGCCGATGTACGGGTTGCCCCGCTCACTCCACCGCTCACCTGCGGCATCACGCCCCGCATCCGGCTGTGACCGTTCCGGCACGCAGCCCCCGCCTCGCCCCCGCCCCGTCCCGATCCTGTTTCGACAGATGAACAGAACCGCCGGGGGTAAGCGCAGCATGGTATGTGTGGGAAAAGAGGTTCCTACCCACGCCAAAACACATCCATGCGTCGAGCGGCCAAATTTTCTGCCCACCGAGGGTTGAAGTTTTGTTGATCTCGGGTCGGTTGGTCGCCCCGGCGTCCTACCCTTTAGAGGGTGAAGCAACTGATGTCACTGGAGTCCGAGGTCGATCTGCCCGGGGAAGCACTGCTCCCCGGCGTGCTGAGCGATGCGCTGCACGCCGAACTCGTCCACTTCCGGCGCGACTTGCACATGCACCCGGAGCTCGGCAACCAGGAGTTCCGCACCACCGCGGCGATCAAGGAACGGCTGGAGCGGGCCGGGCTGAAGCCCCGCGTGCTCGCCGTCGGGACCGGGCTCGTGTGTGACATCGGGGAGTGGGACGGCGGACGGCCCATGCTCGCGCTGCGCGCCGACATCGACGGGCTCCCCATCCCGGACACGAAGAGTGAGTGCTCGTACCGGTCGACCGTGCCCGATCGGGCGCACGCCTGCGGGCACGACGTGCACACGACCGTCGTGCTGGGTGCCGGCCTCGTCCTCGCCGAGCTCGACAAGCAGGGGCTGCTGCCCCGGCCCGTGCGGCTGCTCTTCCAGCCCGCCGAGGAAGTGCTGCCCGGCGGCGCCGCCGACGCCATCGACTGCGGGGTGCTGGAAGGGGTCGGCAAGATCCTCGCCGTGCACTGCGACCCCCGCGTCGACGCCGGGAAGATCGGGCTGCGGACCGGTGCCATCACCTCCGCCTGCGACCGGCTGGAGATCGCCCTCGACGGACCCGGTGGGCACACCGCCCGGCCGCACCTCACCACTGACCTCGTCACCGCCGCCGCCCGCGTCGTCACCGACGTGCCCGCCATCGTCGGCCGGCGCGTCGACACCCGCGCCGGGCTCGCCGTGACCTGGGGGCGCATCGAGTCGGGGCACGCCCCCAACGTCATCCCGCAGCACGCCGAGCTCTCCGGGACCGTGCGCTGCCTGGACCTCGACACCTGGCGGCAGGCCCCGGACGTGGTCGTGGCCGCGATCGACGAGGTCGCCAACCTCCACGGGGCCAAGTCCGAGATCAACTACGTGCGCGGTGTCCCGCCCGTCGTCAACGACGCCGAGGTGACCGGTCTGATCCGCGCGGCCATGACCGCCCGGCGCGGAGCCGACTCCGTCGAGAGCACCGAGCAGAGCCTCGGCGGCGAGGACTTCTCCTGGTACCTCCAGCAGGTGCCGGGCGCCATGGCCCGGCTCGGCGTACGCACGCCGGGCGAGCGGACCGTGCGCGACCTCCACCAGGGCGACTTCGACGCCGACGAGTCCGCGATCACCGTGGGCGTGGAGATGTTCACGGCGGCGGCCCTCCTCGACGCCGCCCTCTGATCCCACCCTGACGGTCTCCGATCCCACCGTCACGAAGACGAACGGCCCCCTCGGGGGCCGTTCCGCCGCCCGGCGCAACATGCTCGTAAGCCAATCGTGCACTCTTCGCAATCCAGGTGTGCGAAGGCCGAAGACCCTCAGTTCAGACGCTGTTTGCCTCGAATCGATAACGGCTTCGGAAGAGGTCTGTTTCCGACATCTACGCGCGTTACGATGCCGCGAAGCCAACGCCGCAGGGGCGTACAGGCCCGAGCACTGGCATGGTGCTCACATGAAGCGCCGACAAGGCGCTCAGGTCAGGTGAAGGAGCCTCCCGTGCGCCGGGTAGCCAAGCTTTCCGCTGCGTGTATCGCGACCGCAGCTCTCGCACTGACTGCCACCGCGTGTGGCAGCACCTCCTCGGAGAACGACAGCTCGTCCTCCTCGTCGTCCTCGGACGGCGGCAAGGGCGGCATCAAGATCGGTCTCGCCTACGACGTCGGCGGCCGTGGTGACCGCTCCTTCAACGACTCCGCCGCGCGCGGTGCCGACAAGGCCAAGAGCGAGTTCGGCGGCTCCCTCAAGGAGCTGACCGCCAAGAGCTCCGACACCGAGGCCGACCGCGAGCAGCGCCTGACCGACCTGGCGGACGCCGGCTACAACCCGATCGTCGCCGTCGGCTTCTCCTACGCCACCTCGGTCGACAAGGTCGCCGCCAAGTACCCGAAGGTCAGCTTCGGCCTCATCGACGCGGTCGCCAACGCCAAGAACGTCGACAGCATCACCTTCACCGAGGAGCAGGGTTCCTACCTTGCCGGTGTCGCCGCGGCGCTGAAGACCAAGAAGAACCACGTCGGCTTCATCGGCGGCGTGGACACCCCGCTGATCAAGAAGTTCGAGGCGGGCTACGCCCAGGGCGTCAAGGACACCAACCCCAAGGTCAAGGTCGACGTCCAGTACCTGACCCACGGCTCGGACTTCTCCGGCTTCGCCGACCCCGCCAAGGGCAAGGAGGCCGCGTCCGGCATGCTCGACAACGGCGCCGACGTGATCTACGCCGCGGCCGGCTCCTCGGGCAACGGCTCGATCGAGGCCGTCTCCGGAGTCAAGGGTGCCTGGGCCATCGGCGTGGACTCGGACCAGTACAACATCCCGGGCCTGGCCAAGTTCAAGAACTCGATCCTGACCTCGATGGTCAAGAACGTCGACGTCGGCGTCTACGACTTCATCAAGTCCGTCCACGAGGGCAAGCCGCTGACCGGCAACCAGCTCTACTCGCTCGCCAAGGGCGGTGTCGGCCTCTCCACCAGCGGTGGCTTCATCGACGACATCCAGCCGCAGCTGGACGCCGCGAAGAAGAAGATCGTCGACGGCACCATCAAGGTCAAGACCAGCTGACCTCATGGTCAAGCCCGGCTGACCTCACGGTTACGGCCGGACCCCGGCTCGGCGAGGGGGCCTCGACAACCCCCTCGTCGAGCCATAACAATGTGTCAACTCTACGCGTGTAGCATGGAGTTGCCGCGCTAGCGTCGCCGACGCCTGCCCTCCCCTACGCAGCCCCTTTTCCCCGAGGAGAGTGCGCCATCAACGCGTCCAGCCCTCCCGCTGCCGTCGAACTGCGCGGCATCACCAAGCGATTCCCCGGCGTCGTCGCCAACAAGGACATCGACATCACCGTCCGCACGGGCACCGTGCACGCCCTGTGCGGTGAGAACGGTGCCGGCAAGTCCACCCTGATGAAGATCCTCTACGGCATGCAGCAGCCGGACGAGGGCACCATCACCGTGAACGGCGAGACGGTCACCTTCCACACCCCCGCCGACGCCATCGCCCGCGGCATCGGCATGGTGCACCAGCACTTCATGCTCGCCGACAACCTCACCGTCCTGGAGAACGTCGTCCTGGGCGCGGAGAAGCTGTACGGCATCGGCGCCAAGGCCCGCGCGAAGATCAGGGAGATCTCCGACGCGTACAGCCTGAACGTCCGCCCCGACGTCCTCCTCGAGGAGCTCGGTGTCGCCGACCGCCAGCGCGTGGAGATCCTCAAGGTCCTCTACCGAGGCGCCAAGACGCTGATCCTCGACGAGCCCACCGCCGTCCTCGTGCCGCAGGAGGTCGACGCGCTCTTCGACAACCTGCGGGAGCTGAAGGCGGAAGGTCTCACGGTCATCTTCATCTCGCACAAGCTCGGTGAAGTCCTCTCCGTGGCCGACGAGATCACCGTCATCCGCCGCGGCACCACCGTCGGCACCGTCAAGCCGGCCGGCACCACGACCAAGCAGCTCGCCGAGCTGATGGTCGGCAGCGAACTGCCCACCCCGGAGACCGAGGAGTCCACGGTCACCGACGTGGCGCTGCTCAAGCTGGACGGCCTGCGCCTGGCCCAGACCGACCTCGACGGCGTCGAGCGGATCATCCTCGACGACATCTCCTTCACCATCCACAAGGGCGAGGTCCTCGGCATCGCCGGTGTGGAGGGCAACGGCCAGTCCGAGCTGGTCGAGGCCATCATGGGCATCCGTGCCCTGAACGCCGGCACCATCGCCCTCGACGGCACCGACATCTCCCACGTCCCCACCCGCCAACGCCGTGAGGCCGGCGTCGGCTACATCCCCGAGGACCGCCACCGCCACGGCCTGCTCCTCGAGGCCCCGCTGTGGGAGAACCGCATCCTCGGCCATGTCACCGAGAAGCCCAACTCCCGCGGCCAGCTCCTCGACATCAAGGCCGCCCGCACCGACACCGAGCGCATCATCCAGGCGTACGACGTCCGCACCCCCGGCATCGACGTCACCGCCGCCTCCCTCTCCGGCGGCAACCAGCAGAAGCTGATCGTCGGCCGCGAGATGAGCCACGCCCCCAAGCTGCTCATCGCCGCCCACCCGACCCGCGGTGTGGACGTCGGCGCGCAGGCCGCGATCTGGGACCACATCCGCGAGGCCCGCCGCGAGGGCCTGGCCGTGCTGCTGATCTCCGCCGACCTGGACGAGCTCATCGGCCTGTCCGACACCCTGCGGGTGATGTACCGCGGCCGACTGGTCGCCGACGCCGACCCCGCCACCATCACCCCGGAGGAGCTGGGCTCCGCCATGACCGGTGCCGCCACCGGCCACCTGGAGCACGAAGAGGGCTCCGCAGACGACTCCGCAGCGGTCTCCGCCGAGGACGACGAGGACGCCCGATGAACAAGCTGACCCAACGCATCGACAAGGAGCGGCTGCTCCTCGGCATCGCGGCCCCGCTGCTCGCGGTCGTCGCCGCGCTCGTCGTCACCACCCTGGTGATCCTCGCCACCGGCAAGAATCCGGGCGCCGCCTTCAGCGACATGCTGACCTACGGGTCCGCCAGCGACAGCCAGGTCTACATCCTCAACAAGGCGACGACGTACTACCTGGCGGGTGTCTCGGTGGCCATCGGCTTCCGGATGAACCTGTTCAACATCGGCGTCGACGGCCAGTACCGCATCGCCGCGTTCTTCGCCGCCGTCCTCGGTGGCGCGCTGACCACGCCGGGCTGGATCTCCATCCCGCTGATCATCCTGTGCGCCATGGCGACCGGCGCCCTGTGGGCGGCCATCGCGGGCGTCCTCAAGGTGACCCGCGGGGTCAGCGAGGTCATCTCCACGATCATGCTGAACTCGATCGCCACCGCGATCATCGCCTACCTCCTCCAGCCCGGGAAGCTCGCCGAGCTCCAGGCCGGCGGCACCGTCGTCTCCACCAAGCCGCTGCCGGAGTCGTCGTACTTCTTCCAGATCGACACCGGCGCCGCGGGCGAGCTGTGGGGCTTCATCGTGATCGCCGTGATCGTCGGCATCGCCTACTGGTTCGTGCTCGGCCGCACCCGCTTCGGCTTCGACCTGCGCACCGTCGGCCAGTCCGAGTCCGCCGCCTCCGCGAGCGGTGTCTCGGTGAAGAAGATGGTCGCCACCAGCATGGTGATCTCGGGCGCGGTGGCCGGCCTGATCGGCATGCCGACCCTGCTCAACGACAGCCACCAGTTCAGCAACGACTTCCCCGTCGGCATCGGCTTCACCGGTATCGCCATCGCCCTGCTCGGCCGCAACAACCCGGTCGGCATCGCGCTCGGCGCCCTGCTCTGGGGCTTCCTGGAGCGCACCACCAACCACCTGGAGTTCGAGGGCTACGACAAGGAGATCCTCGGCGTGATCCAGGGCGTCATCGTCCTGTGCGTCGTCATCGCCTACGAGGTCGTACGCCGTTACGGGCTCAAGCGTCAGCAGCAGCGGGTCGGCGCCGAGCTCGCCGCCCAGGCCGCCACCCGGACCCAGAAGCAGGAGGTGGCGTGATGACTGCCACGATGACCGACACGCCGCCCCCCGCGGCCCCCAAGGCGGACACCGCCACCCGGTCGGGCCGCTCGCTCGGCCAGATCCTGATGATCGTCGCCGGCGCGCTGCTGCTCATCGCCGCGGTCCGGGTCATCTCCGGCTCCGACCAGCTCACCTCCGAGGGCCAGGTCTCCGCCGCCCTCAGCCTCGCCGTGCCGATCGGCCTCGCCGGTCTCGCCGGTCTGTGGTCCGAGCGGTCCGGCGTGGTCAACATCGGCCTCGAAGGCATGATGATCCTCGGCACCTTCGGCGCCGGCTGGATCGGCTGGCAGTCCAGCCCCTGGCTCGGCCTGCTGTGCGGTGTCGGCTTCGGCGTCGTCGGCGGCCTGCTGCACGCCGTCGCCACCGTCACCTTCGGCGTCGACCACATCGTCTCCGGTGTCGCGATCAACCTCCTCGCGCTCGGCACCACCCAGTACCTCGCCAAGCTGTTCTTCGTCGACGGCAAGGCGGCCGAGGCGGGCGGCAACCCCAAGCAGTCCCCGCCCGTCGACTCGCTGCCCAACTTCGACGTCCCGGGCCTGTCCAGCGGGCTGCACTCCATCGAGAACCACCACTGGTTCCTGATCTCCGACATCGCCGGCATCCTCGGCGGCCTGGTCACCGACCTGTCCGTGGTGACGGTCCTCGCGATCGCGCTGTTCGTCGGCAGCTGGTGGCTGCTGTGGCGCACCCCGTTCGGTCTGCGGCTGCGCTCCTGCGGTGAGAACCCGATCGCCGCCGAGTCCCTCGGCGTCAACGTCTACAAGTACAAGTACATGGCCGTGGCCGTCTCCGGCGGCCTCGCCGGCCTCGGCGGCGCGTTCCTCGCACTGGTCACCTCGCACACCTACCTCGAAGGCCAGACCGGCGGCCGCGGTTACATCGGTCTCGCCGCGATGATCTTCGGCAACTGGCGTCCGGGCGGTCTCGCCATGGGCGCGGGCCTGTTCGGCTACTCCGACGCGCTCCAGCTGCGCAACGGCGGCGAGACCGTCCACGCGCTGCTGCTCCTGCTGTTCGTGCTGCTGCTGGCGATGGCCGGCTGGAAGCTGTACAAGAAGGCGCACTGGCAGGGCGGCATCAGCCTCCTGGTGGCCGCGGGCGTCCTGGTCTGGTACCTGGTCACCGACGAGGTCCCGAGCGACTTCGTGGGCGCCACCCCGTACGTCGTGACCCTGCTGGTGCTGTCGCTGTCCGCGCAGCGCCTGCGGATGCCCAAGGCGGACGGTATGCGCTACCGGAAGGGGCAGGGCAAGTGACGGGCGTCGACTGGAGCGCGCTCAGGGAAGCGGCCCGGGGCGCGATGTCCCGGGCCTACGCCCCCTACTCCGGCTACCCGGTCGGCGTGGCCGCCCTGGTCGACGACGGCCGTACGATCACCGGCTGCAACGTCGAGAACGCCTCCTACGGCGTCGGCCTGTGCGCCGAGTGCGGTCTGGTCTCGGAGCTGCAGAACACCGGGGGCGGCCGCCTCACGCACTTCACCTGCGTGGACGGCAAGGGCGAGGTGCTCGTCCCCTGCGGACGCTGCCGCCAGCTGCTCTACGAGTTCGGCGGCGCCGAGCTCCTCCTGGAGACCCCGGCGGGCATCCTGCCGCTCTCCGAGATGCTCCCGCAGGCCTTCGGGCCCGAGCACCTCACCAAGTAATTCCCGGAAGGAAAGCCCTGCATGGCCATGGACGTCATCTCCGTCATCCGCACCAAGCGGGACCGCGGCGAACTCAGCGACGAGCAGATCGACTGGGTCATCGACGCGTACACCCGCGGGGAGGTCGCCGACGAGCAGATGTCCGCGCTCGCGATGGCCATCCTGCTCAACGGCATGAACCGCCGCGAGATCGCCCGCTGGACGGCCGCGATGATCGCCTCGGGCGAGCGGATGGACTTCTCGTCCCTCTCCCGCCCCACGGCGGACAAACACTCCACGGGAGGTGTCGGCGACAAGATCACGCTGCCGCTGGCGCCCCTGGTGGCGGCCTGCGGCGCGGCCGTGCCCCAGCTCTCGGGCCGCGGCCTCGGCCACACCGGCGGCACGCTCGACAAGCTGGAGTCGGTCCCCGGCTGGCGCGCGCTGCTGTCGAACGAGGAGATGCTGAACGTCCTCGACACCACCGGCGCGGTGATCTGCGCGGCGGGTGACGGCCTGGCCCCGGCCGACAAGAAGCTGTACGCCCTGCGGGACGTCACCGGCACGGTCGAGGCGATCCCGCTGATCGCCTCGTCGATCATGTCGAAGAAGATCGCGGAGGGCACGGGTTCGCTCGTGCTCGACGTCAAGGTCGGCACCGGCGCGTTCATGAAGACCATCGAGGACGCGCGGGAGCTGGCGTCCACGATGGTGGGTCTGGGCACCGACCACGGCGTCAGGACGGTCGCGCTCCTGACGGACATGTCGACCCCGCTCGGCCTCACGGCGGGCAACGCCCTCGAAGTCCGCGAGTCGGTCGAGGTCCTGGCGGGCGGCGGCCCCTCGGACGTCGTGGAACTCACGATCGCCCTGGCCCACGAGATGCTGGCCGCGGCCGGCATCCGTGACGCCGACCCGGCGAAGGCGCTGGCCGACGGCTCCGCGATGGACGTGTGGCGGCGGATGATCGCGGCGCAGGGCGGCGACCCGGACGCGTCCTTGCCGGTGGCCCGCGAGCAGCACGTGATCAAGGCCCCGTCCTCGGGCGTCCTGACCCGCCTCGACGCCTACGGCATCGGCGTCGCCGCCTGGCGCCTCGGCGCGGGGCGTGCCCGCAAGGAGGACCCGGTGCAGGCGGGCGCGGGCGTGGAGATGCACGCCAAGCCGGGCGACACGGTCACCGAGGGCCAGCCCCTCCTGACCCTCCACACGGACACGCCGGAACGCTTCGCCTACGCGCTCGAGTCGATCGCGGGTTCCTACGACATCGAGGCGGCGGGTACGGCGTTCACGGCGTCGCAGGTGGTGCTGGAGCGCATCGCCTGAGCGGGAGTTCTTTCGAGTGAACGGGATCGGCGCGGCTGCCCGCCGATCCCGTTCGGCATGTTGGCTGACTCCATGGACGTGCTCGACGGCGACTACATCATGGCCGACAGCGAGTGGGACGAACTGGTGTGGGTCTGGCGGCAGTCGGAGGTCCCCCGAGGCTGCCGCGTGGAGATCATCGACGGACTGATCGCCGTGACGCCGTACTCAGCGGTTGGTCCTCGCAGTGCCACCCCGCCTCGGTCTCCACGTCCCCGATGTCGCCGTGGTGCCCCAGGACGCGTTGCTCACGACCGACCAGGCCTTTGTCGACGCCGGCCGGGCCGAACTCGTCGTGGAGGTCACCTCCCGGGCCACCGCCCGCCACGACCGGGTGACCAAACCCGCCGCCTACGCCTCCGCGGCCGTCCCGCTCTACCTCCTTGTCGACCGCTGGGCGCCGGACGGCCCCACCGCGACCCTCTACGGAGAGCCCCGGGGAGACGTCTACACCCCGCTGGCAGCCGCCGAGTTCGGCGAAGCCCTCACCATCCCGGCCCCCTTCGACCTCGTCATCGACACCGGTGAGTTCCCCGCGACGTGAGTCACCCCAACAACGCCGCCACGACCACCAGCACCGGTACCGACACCACCGTCGACACCAGGATCGAGTCCCGGGCCAGGCGCTCGCCCACGCCGTAGGTCGACGCGTAGGTGTAGAGGTTCTGCGCGGCCGGCAGGGCCGATGTCACCACCACGTCGAGGAGTTGCGCTCCGTGGAGGCCGAAGACGCCGGCCGCCAGCGCCCAGGCCGCCACCGGCTGCCCCACCGACTTCAGCGCGACCGAGAGCAGGACGAGCCCGCGGTCCGGGCCCCGGCCGGGCATCGTGCTGCCGCACAGGGAGATGCCGAAGGCGAGCAGGACCGCCGGGACCGACATGCCGCCGATGAGCGTGAGGGGGTCCATGACGGGGGCCGGGACCTTCAGCCCGGCCGCCGAGACCGCCACGCCGGCCAGTGAGCCCACCGCGATCGGATTGCGCAGCGGAGTGAGCAGTCGCCGCCACAGCGGGCCCTTCTCGCCCTCGCCGGACGCCAGGTCGAGGACCGTCAGCGCGACCGGGGTCACCCCGACCAGCTGGAACAGCAGCACCGGCGCCACGAGTGAGGCGTCACCGAGGACGTACACCGCGATGGGGATGCCGAGGTTGCCGGAGTTGACGTACGACGAGCACAGCGCGCCGATCGTCGTACGGCCCAGCCCCCACCCCCGTACGACACCCACCGCCACGAAGACGCCCGCCGCCGCTGCCGTGCTGAGCGCGGTCACCAGCAGGCGGCTGGAGAAGATCACCGACAGGTCGGCCTTCGCGAGCGTGGTGAACAGCAGGGCGGGGGAGGCGACATGGAAGGCGAGCTTGGTCAGGACCTCCCGGCCCTGGTCACCGAGGTATCCGCGCAGGCCGATGAGGTAGCCGACCCCGATGACCACCGCGATCACCGCGAAGCCGGTCAGCACTCCCTGCACGGGGGCTCCTCAAGGGTGAGGAGGGCGTGGGGTATCCAGGGAGGTGCTGATGGGTGGCGCATACAGGTAACCCTCGGGGGAAGGTGCCACCCAGGTCAACGTGATCCTGCCCGCGCCGAGGCGGCCGTCCTCGCGGCAGGGCCGATGAGTTACGCCCACCCGCCCGGTCTACCGATCGTGGACGCCATGACACCCGCTGTACTCGTGCTGACCGGCCCCGTCACCCGGGACGAGGTGACGGGGCTGAGCGACGAGGTCGGGGCGCTGCTGCGGACGACCCGCGCCGGGGTGGTGGTGTGCGATGTCGCCGGGCTCGGTCCACCAGGGCTCGGCGCGGTGGACCTGCTCGCCCGGCTCCAGCTGGCCGCCCGGCGGGCCGGGGGCCGGATCAGACTGCGCGACCCCGACCCCGCGCTACACGCCCTCCTTGACCTCGTCGGCCTCCGCTTCGAGGTGGAGGGGCAGACCGAACAGCGGGAACCAGCGCTGGGTGTCGAGGAAGAAGTGGAACCCGGTGAGCCGGCCCTCTGAGATCTCCAGCACCTGGACCGCCCACGGGCTGTAGCCGCCCTTCTCCGGGTCCGGCTTGTACTGGGCGAACCCCGGCAGGCCGTTGACCTGCACCGGCACCAGGCGGGAGCCCTCGCAGGCCGAGCCCAGGGTGGTCATGAAGCCGGTGATGTCGTCGTGGCCCGTCAGCCACAGGTCGAACGGCGGCATCGTCATGATGGCGTCCTCGTGGAGGAGAGCCGTCAGGGCCGTCATGTCGTACCCCTCGAACGCCTTCACATAGCGCTCCAGGAGCTTCTGCTGCTCCTCGTCGAGCGGGTCGGACACGGCCGCGTCGGCGCCGTGCTCCTCCCGCTCGGCGAGCGTGGCGCGGGCGCGCTGGAGGGCGCTGTTGACGGAGGCGACGGAGGTGTCGAGCAGCTCGGCGACCTCGCTGGCCTTCCAGGCGAGCACCTCGCGCAGGATCAGCACCGCGCGCTGCTTGGGGGGCAGTTGCTGGAGGGCGGCCATGAAGGCGAGCCGGACGGTCTCCTTGGCGACGGCCGCCTCGGCCGGGTCCTCGACGGTGGGCAGGATGCGGTTGTCGGGCATCGGTTCCAGCCAGGTGTGGTCCGGGCGGGGGGAGAGGGCGGCCTGGGCGAGGGGCGTCGACTCGGAGAGGTCCATGGGGCGGGCGCGCTTGTTGCCGGCCGTCAGCATGTCCAGACAGACGTTGGTCGCGATGCGGTACAGCCACGAGCGGAGGCTGGAGCGGCCCTCGAACTTGTCGTAGCTGCGCCAGGCCCGCACCATCGTGTCCTGCACCGCGTCCTCGGCCTCGAAGGAGGAGCCGAGCATGCGGTAGCAGTAACCCGTCAGCTCGGTGCGGTGCTTCTCGAGCCTGAGATCGAGGTCTGTCGTCGTCGTACTGTCCGTCATCGTCCACCCACCCCTGTGGCCGTGCTGTGTCGCGCCTTTGCGCCCAGTACTTGGAAGCTACCGCAGGGGTCTGACAATGGCGTGCCGAGTGGTTGAACGTGCAGGTCAGGGAGTCTCTCGCCCCCGCCGCCCCTACCCGTCCCGTCCTCCAGGGGGCTCCGCCCCCTTCCACCCCCGCTCCTCAAAGGCCGGACGGGCTGAAATCAGCCTGTCCGGCGTTTGAGGACGAGGCCCCTTCAGGGCCGATGGGGGTCTGGGGGCGCAGCCCCCAGGAACGACACGATCCCCTGGCCGGCCGACCCCGGCCAGGGGAAGCGAAACGTGCGGCTCAGGCCGTCGCGAGCCGCTGCTGGGTCTTAGGGCCGGCCAGGCACATTCCCGCCTGCCGGGCGGCGCCTGGCACGCACGCTCGCCGCGTTGCCGAACCGCCCACGTGGCTCCGCCACGAGGGCGCTCCGGCGCCTTGCGATCGCACGCACCAGACGCCGCCCGGCCAGCCCTTCGGGCTGACGACGGGAATGTGCCTGGCCGGCCCTTGCCGCACGTGTTCCGAGGACGGTGATCGACACGACGCCGAGCACCGCGAGGAGGCCCACCCCGACCGTTCCGGCCCAGCCGCCCGCGTGGAAGGCGAGCGCGCCGACCGTGCTGCCCGCGCTGGAGCCGATGTAGTAGGCCGACTGGTAGAGGGCCGAGGCCTGGGCGCGGCCGTGGGTGGCCGTCTTGCTGACCGCCGACGAGGCGACCGCGTGGCCCGCGAAGAAGCCGCCCGTGATCAGGACCAGGCCGAGCAGGACCAGGGGGAGGGAGCCCGCGAGGGAGAGCAGCAGGCCCGTCGCCGTCGTACCGCCCGCCGCGTACAGGGCGCCCCGGCGGCCGAGGCGGCCGACCAGGCGGCCCGCCGTGGACGCGGACACCGTGCCCACCAGGTAGACCAGGAAGATCGAGCCCACGATGCCCTGGGGGAGCGAGAAGGGCGCCTCGGTCAGGCGGTAGCCGATCACCGTGTACACGCCGCCGAAGACCGTCATGAACAGGGCACCGATCGCGTAGAGGCGGCGCAGCAGCGGGTCACCCAGGTGTTCCCGCACCGTGCCGAGCAGCACGCGCGGCTTCAGGGAGCCCGCCTGGAAGTGCTGCGGCGCCGGTAGCAGCAGGCGGAACGCCACCGCACAGGCCACCGCGAGCGCGCCGATGACCCCGACGGCCACCCGCCAGCCCCATTCCTGCGCGACCCAGCCGGTGATGACCCGCCCGCTCATGCCGCCCACGCTGTTGCTGGCCACGAACAGACCGATCGCCGTGACCAGGGCCTTCGGGCGGACCTCCTCGGCGAGATACGCCGTCGCGGAGGCCGGCAGTCCGGCCAGGGCCGCCCCCTGCACCGCCCGCAGCGCCACCAGCACGGGCAGCGAGGGCGCGAAGGGGACCAGGAGACCGACCGTCACCGCGACCGCCAGCGAGGCCGTCATGACCGTACGGCGTCCGAAGCGCTCGGAGAGGGCGCTCATCGGCAGGACGAACAGCGCCAGCCCGCCGGTCGCGGCCGCCACCGTCCAGCTCGCCTCGCTCGCCGCTACCCCGAACTCGCCCGAGATCAGCGGCAGCAGGGCCTGCGTGGAGTACAGCAGCGCGAAGGTCGCGACACCGGCGAGGAAGAGGGCGAAGCTCATCCGGCGGTAGCCGGGGCCGCCCGGGGTCAGGCGGGAGTCGGGGGCAGGGGCGGGAGGCACGGCGCCCACGCGGGTGGACGCCTCGGTACTGGCAGGCATGCCTCGAAGTTACGTACGACCGCGCTTATCCGTCCAATGCATGGATCCGCCATAATCGTTCCCATGGAGCATCAGCACAGGTCACGGGCGCACCTGTCACCATCCAGTGACACAGAAGACATGGTGATGTTGCTGGCCCCACGGCTCGCCCACTTCGCCGGCGTCGCCCGCACCGAGCACGTCACCCGCGCCGCCCAGGAGATGGACGTACCCCAGTCGACGCTCTCGCGTGCGATGGTCCGCCTGGAGCAGGACCTCGGTGTCGACCTGTTCGCCCGCATCGGCCGTACGGTCTCCCTCACCCCCGCGGGACGCACCTTCCTCGCCTCCGTCGAACGGGCCCTCGCCGAGATCCGGCGCGCCGCCGACGAGGTCCGCGCGGACGCCGACCCGGCCACCGGCAAGGTCGCCTTCGGGTTCCTGCACACCATGGGGTCGGAGACCGTCCCCGGCCTGATCCGCGCCTTCCGCGCCGACCATCCCCGGGTCCGCTTCAGCCTGGTCCAGAACTACGGCGAGGCGATGATCGAACGCCTGCGCGCGGGAGAGCTGGACCTGTGTCTGACCTCCCCGGTCCCGGACGCCCCGGACCTCGTCGCCCGCCGCCTCGACGAACAGAAGCTGCGGCTCGTGGTCCCCGCCGACCACCCGCTCGCGGCCCGCAGGCGCGTCCGCCTCGCCGAGGCCGCCGAGGAGGCCTTCGTCACCCTGGAACCCGGCTACGGCCTCCGCCGCATCACCGACGACCTCTGCCAGGAGGCCGGCTTCAAGCCGCGGATCGCCTTCGAGGGGGAGGAGGCCGAGACGCTGCGGGGCCTGGTGGCGGCCGGACTGGGCGTCGCGCTGCTGCCACCGCCGGCCTTTCCCCGCCCGGGGGTGGTGGAGCTGACCGTCACCGCGCCGAGGGCGGTACGGGAGATCGGCGTCGCCTGGCTGGACGGCCACCCGGACACACCCCCGGTGGCCGCCTTCAAGAAGTTCCTGCTGTCGAGACGGGGCAGCCTGCTGCCCTGACCTACCGCCGCCGCCCCCCGAACCCGGAGGCGAGCGGCATCCGCAGCCCCAGCGGCGGAGGTGCGGCCAGCGCGTCCTGCACAGGCCGGGACAGTGCCCGTCCGAACAGCGCCCCCATCACGAAGTCCTCGGTCAGCGCCTGTACTTCGGACCGGTACTGGTGCAACCCGTGTCCGTCGGAGTGGACTTCGAACCGGCACACGTCCCGGTTCGCCTTCTTCGCCCGGGACGCGAGCCGGAACGACAGCTCGGGATCGGTGCGTCGGTCGTTCGTGCCGTGCACCACCAGCACGCGCCGGCCCACGAGCTGCTTCACCGGTTCGGGGGAGGCCGCCATGTCCTCCTCGGGCAGCCAAGGCGCGATCGCCACCACGGAGTTGACCGCCTCGTGCCCACCCGCGTGCAGCGCCGCCCGCCCGCCCATACCGACGCCGACCAGGGCCACGGAAACGTCGCCGTAGCGCCGTACGACCTCGTCCGCGGCCCAGTTGGCGTCCTGCGCGAGATGCGCCTCGCTGCCGTTCCACCCGCGGTAGCGGTAGTGCACGAGGTGCGCCGCCAGTCCGTCCGGCCGGCCCGCGCGGGCCAGCCGTCGCCCCAACGACCGTACGGAGGACGGCAGTCGCATGGCGGAGGGCCTGCGCAGAGAGGTTTCGTCGCCGCTCGGGAGGAGCAGCACCACACCGCTCACCGCCGCCGGCTCCGGGCCGAGTGTCCTGCCCAGTCGGGCGCTGCGAACCGGCGTCGCTTGCTGTGCCATGGCAGAACAGTGTCAGAAGCGCGGGTGTACGACACGAGGCGGGGCGGTCACCGTTGGGTATCGACGGATCCGTACAGCGGGCGATCTACGCGCGTAGGCGTTAGAGTGCGGAAATGACGAGCAAGACTGACCGGACGGGGACCTCCCCGAGCTCGGACCAGATCCGCCGGGCACCCAAGGTTCTGCTGCACGATCACCTCGACGGCGGGCTGCGTCCCGGCACGATCGTCGACCTCGCCCGGGAGACCGGGTACGGCCAACTCCCCGAGCACGACGCGGACCGGCTCGGCGTCTGGTTCCGCGAGGCCGCCGACTCCGGTTCGCTGGAGCGGTACCTGGAGACCTTCTCGCACACCGTCGGCGTCATGCAGACCCGCGAGGCCCTGACCCGGGTGGCCGCCGAGTGTGCCGAGGACCTCGCCGAGGACGGCGTCGTCTACGCCGAGGTCCGGTACGCCCCCGAACAGCATCTCGAGAAGGGCCTGACCCTCGAAGAGGTCGTCGAGGCCGTCAACGAGGGCTTCCGGGAAGGCGAGCGGAGGGCCAGGGCGAACGGCCACCGCATCCGCGTCGGCGCCCTGCTGACCGCGATGCGGCACGCGGCCCGCGCCCTGGAGATCGCCGAGCTCGCCAACCGGTACCGCGACCTCGGCGTCGTCGGCTTCGACATCGCGGGCGCCGAGGCCGGCTACCCGCCCACCCGGCACCTCGACGCCTTCGAGTACCTCAAGCGCGAGAACAACCACTTCACCATCCACGCCGGTGAGGCCTTCGGGCTGCCGTCCATCTGGCAGGCGCTCCAGTGGTGCGGCGCCGACCGGCTCGGGCACGGGGTGCGCATCATCGACGACATCCAGGTCCACGAGGACGGCACCGTCAAGCTCGGCCGGCTCGCCTCCTACGTCCGGGACAAGCGGATCCCGCTGGAGCTGTGCCCCAGCTCCAACCTCCAGACCGGGGCGGCGACCTCGTACGCCGAGCACCCGATCGGACTCCTGCGGCGGCTGCACTTCCGGGCCACCGTGAACACCGACAACCGGCTGATGTCCGGGACCAGCATGAGCCGGGAATTCGAGCATCTTGTCGACGCGTTCGGCTATACGCTCGACGACATGCAGTGGTTCTCCGTCAATGCGATGAAATCAGCGTTCATTCCTTTCGATGAACGACTCGCGATGATCAATGACGTCATCAAGCCCGGATATGCCGAGCTGAAGTCCGAATGGCTGTTCCAGCAGACGGCCTCCACCAGCGGTTCTGTGGCCGAGGACGACTGATCCCGGGAATTCTCCGGTACGGAATGCGGGCGGGTGTTCACAATCCGTCCGCATTTCGATGTTTGCGGCGGGCGGGTGCGCATGTTTACGGTCGTGGACCGCTCACATCCCCGTAAACCCATTTCGAGGACGCATTTCATGAAGCAGTCTGCTGCCAAGACCCTCGGTGTCGCCGCCCTCGGTGCCGCCTTCGCCGCGGCCGGCGCGGGTGCCGCGAACGCCGCTCCGGCGGTCCCGGACGCCTCCCAGGCGCTCGGCACCGTCTCCCAGGGGCTCCCCACCGAGAACCTCACCAAGGCGCTCCCGGGTGCCGGTGAGGCGCTGGCGCAGGCCCAGCCGGCGCTCGGCGCGGGCCTCGCGGCCGCGCAGCCCGCCGCCCAGCGGGTGCTCGCCGACGGTCCGACCGCGCCCGTCGCCGGTCTCCTCGGCGGCCTGCCGATCGGCAAGGTCCTGCCCGGCGGTGGCGCCGGCACCGGCGTGAACGGCCTGCCGCTCGGCTGAGCCACGGAGTCATGAGGCGGCCCTGAGGCAGTGAGGTCCTCAAGGCCCGCCGCTCCTCGCACGCGCCGGTGGGGCGCACCCCCTGAACTCGGGGTGCGCCCCACCGGCGTACGTGCGCACGGGGTGCTACCAGGCGGCCTGCGCCTTGTCCTCCGAGGGGAACAGGATCCACAGGGCGATGTAGAGCAGGAACTGCGGGCCCGGCAGCAGACAGGAGACCAGGAAGATCACGCGCATGGTGGTCGCGGAGGTGCCGAAGCGCCGTGCCAGCGCGGCACACACTCCGCCGATCATGCGGCCGTTGGTGGGGCGGGCGAGGCGGGACATTGCGGCTCCTTCGCGAGCGTCGGGTGGGAGAGTCCGAGTGACCCTCCAACTGCTTTCCACGCTACGGAGACGAAAGACGCAAAGCGTCGCTCTACGGTGCGATCCCGACCCTGGGAATCGTCGGGGTCCTACCCTGAGCCGGCTCCTCCTGGCGGACGGACGGGCGAGGGCCGCGCCCGGTCCCGCGACGGAGCCAGTGGCGGGCCGCCGGCACGACCGCGAGGTGCGCGAGCGCCACACCGGCGGTGTTCAGGAGCAGCGAGTCGATGTCGACGACCTGGCCGGGGACACCGGTCTGGAGCAGCGCGATGCCCAGGGAGATCAGGGCCCCTGCGGCGGCCGTACGGACCAGGGAGCCCAGCGTGGACGCCCAGAGCCTGCCGTGCGCCATCGGGATCAGGAAGCCGAGCGGGGCGAGCAGGGCGAGCCCCTCGCCGATCCGGCGGGCCGCCTCCTGCCAGCCGAGCGCGAGGTCGGCGCGGATGCCGGCCAGGGGGTGCAGGTTGGCGGGGACGACCCACGGGACGTCCAGTGGCCGCAGCCTGTACCAGGCGACGAACGCGAGGTGTGCGACGAGGAGGACACCTCCTGCCACACGGACGCGAAGGGCGGTATTGCCGCCGATGAAGCCTTGCTGCACGACCCCCTAGACGCCGCGCTCGGCACGATCGGTTCCGGAACACCCCGAGGTACCTGGGTGAGGTCTGCGCCACACGTGGTCGTCGGACCCCCGTCAGCCGCCGGTCACCTCGCTCGACGGCGGCTGGTGGCTGCTCGGCTGGGAGCGGACCTGGTCCGTGCAGTCGTAGCGGCGCAGGGGGGCGGTGCCGGGGCCGCCGAGGATGACGGAGCCGTCGCCCTCGGCCGCGGCCGAGTCGGAGAACGTGCACACGAGCTGCGCGAGGGCGTAGCGGGAGAGGTCGGCGGGCGGGGTGCTCAGCCGGAGCGTGTCCTCGGGGTCCTTGGGGCGCGGTCCGCTGACGGTCGTGCCGCCGCGGACGTACGTCTGGTACCCGGCGTCCTGCTCGGCAGCCGACGGAGCCTTGGCGAGCTGGTCGAGGAGGCCCTGCGCGACCAGCACCCGCCGCTCGGAGTCCTCGGTGCCGTCCGGCACCCGTACGGTCCGGTCCACGGCCACCAGCGACGACCCGCACAGCAGGAACACCTGCACGGCCAGCCCCCCGGACGCCTGCGCCGCCCCCGACTCCGACAGGGAACACCGCACCCGGGAGGGCGCGGGCCCGAAGTCGGTGGGCACCTCGGTGGACCGGATCCCGCACCCGGCGACCAGCACCGCGAGCACGGGCAACGCGAGCAGCCGCCGCACGGCGACACCGGCCCGCGTCTTCCGGACCCGGCCCGCGCCCTGCAGCCGGGACAGCGACGCACCGCCCTGCCCGGCCCGCCGCCCGCCGAGCAAGGGCACGGAGGCCGCCGAGCCGACGCGCGGCTGTGTCTCCTGGCCGACCCGCGTCCGCGCCTCCCCGCCGACCGGCGTCTGAGCCGCCCGCCCGGGGCGCGGCTGTGTCTCCTCGCCGACCTGTGCCCGCGTCTCCCCGCCGCCGACAGGGGACTTCGTCTCCCAGCCGGCCTGCCCCCGTCGCCGCCCCGTGTCCATCACACGTCCCCCTTCTTCGCCCCGGCGTCGTCCTTCTTGGTCTCTGTCAGTTGTTCTGCCAGGGCCGAGGCGTCGCGCGGGAGGTGGAGGGTGAAGACGGCGCCGCCGTCGGGGGAGTTGGCCGCGGTGATCTCGCCGCCGTGGATGTGGGCGTTCTCCAGGGCGATGGAGAGGCCGAGGCCGCTGCCCTCGGAGCGGGGGCGGGAGGCGCTGGCCTTGTAGAAGCGGTCGAAGACGTGCGGGAGGACGTCCTCGGGGATGCCGGGACCGTGGTCCCGGACCCGGATGACCACCTCGTCGTCCGCGGCGCGCACGGCCACCCGCACCGGCGAGCCACCGTGCTTGAGCGCGTTGCCGATGAGGTTGGCCAGGATGACGTCCAGGCGCCGCGGGTCCAGGCGGGCGTGGATCCCGCGCTCGGCGTCCAGCTCCACCGCGTCCAGCCACGCGCGCGCGTCGATGCACGCCGTGATCTGGTCGGCCACGTCGACGTCGTCGAGGACCAGCCGGGCCGTACCCGCGTCGAAGCGGGTGACCTCCATCAGGTTCTCCACCAGGTCGTTGAGCCTGCGGGTCTCGCTGACCACCAGCCGGACCGCCGGTTCGATCATCGGGTCCATGGAGCCGGACTCCGCCTCCAGCTCCTCCTCCAGGATCTCCGTGACGGCGGTGATCGCGGTCAGCGGCGTCCGCAGCTCGTGGCTCATGTCCGCCACGAAGCGCCGCGAGGCGTCGTCGCGCGCGGCCATGTCCTCGACCCGCTTCTCCAGCGCCTCGGCCGCGTAGTTGAACGTCCGTGACAGGTCCGCGAGTTCGTCGGTGCCGGAGACCCTGAGCCGGGTGTCGAGGCGACCCTCGCCGAGCCGCCGGGCGGCAACTCCCAGCCGGTGCACCGGCTTCAGTACGGTCGTCGCGGCGGCCTGCGCGAGCAGCGCGGAGCCGATCAGGGCGAGGCCGGTGGCGATACCCAGCGACCAGGCAAGGGAGTTGAGGTCCTTGGCCTCCGGCTCGAGGGACTTGAGCATGTAGCCGGTCGGACCGCCGCCGATCACGCGCGTACCGGCGACCAGATACGGCGTGTCGTGGTCGACGATCCGCTGCCAGTACAGGTGGTAGGCGGACTTGTTGGCGGAGTCGATATTCTGCTTCTCGTTCACCGCCTCGCGCAGCGACACCGGCACGTCCTGGAGCGTGAACCCGTCCAGGGCGCCCGAAGTGCCGTACACCGTCCTGCCGTTCACGTCGTCGGCGACCAGCAGCACGCTGAAGCGCTGGCTGCTGCCCGCCATCTGCCCGGCGGCCTGCTGGAGTTCGTCCTGTGTGGGATCCGCCGGCAGGGCGCCCGCGCGGTTCTGCATCTCCTGCTGGAAGTCCCGCAGCACCGCGTCCTGGGCGCGGGTGAGGACCGCCTCGCGGTTGAGCCAGTAGGCGATCCCGGACGCGGACACGGCGGCGGTCAGCGCCACCAGGCCGAACACCACGACCAGACGCAGTCGCAGACTGGTGAAACGCAGCCGTGACCACACACCCTTGCGAGCCGCGAACCAGCCGCGGAGCCCCCCTTGCGCTTCGGTCACTGAGGCGTGTCCAGCCGGTAGCCCACACCCCGCACGGTCCGGATCAGCGTCGGGGACGACGGCACGTCCTCGACCTTGGCGCGCAGCCGCTGCACACAGGCGTCCACCAGACGGGAGTCACCGAGGTAGTCGTGCTCCCACACCAGCCGCAGCAACTGCTGGCGGGACAGCGCCTGACCGGGCCGCCGGGACAGCTCCAGGAGCAGCCTCAGCTCGGTGGGCGTCAGCTGCAGGTCCTCGCCGTTCTTCGTGACGGTCATGGCCGCACGGTCGATGACCAGGGACCCGAAGCTCGCCGCGTCCGTCGACTCGCGTTCACCGCGCCGCAGCACGGCCCGGATCCGGGCGTCGAGGACCCGCCCCTGGATCGGCTTGACCACGTAGTCGTCGGCGCCGGACTCCAGCCCGACCACCACGTCGATGTCGTCGCTGCGCGCGGTCAGCAGAATGATCGGCAGCTGGTCCGTGCGCCGGATGCGCCGGCACACCTCGAACCCGTCGATACCGGGCAGCATCACGTCCAGCACGATCAGGTCCGGCCGCTGCTCACGCAGCAGTTTGAGGCCGTCCTCGCCGGTGGCAGCGGTGGCAACCCGGTGACCCTGGCGCGTGAGGCTCAGCTCCAGGGCGGTACGGATGGCGTCGTCGTCCTCGATCAGCAACAGGGAAGGCACGGGCTCATTCTGGCCCATGGCACGGCCGGGTATCGACACCTGTACACCTGCGTGCGCATAGCGCTGCTCTCTGTGCCCGTCCTGTGCGATTCCTGCGACGGGGCCCTGTGACAGGTCTGTGACAGTCGGCGGACACGGCCATGAAGGTGCGAGGGCAAGCTTCTCGGCACGGGCAAGGAAGTACCGCCCGGAACGACCGAACACCGGAAGTCCACGACGGGGGGCGCGAGATGAACACGCTGCACAGCACCAACACTGGCGCAGTGATCACGCGTCTCCACGACGTGAACGGGGGCCGGGGTTCCGAGAAGTCCGGTGCCGCAAGCGGGCGGGGGTGCGCTCGCGGCACCGGGCGTCAGCACACCACGTACATGTCGGTGGTTGACACCTTCACGGGGGAAGCGCACGGGGGATCGTCGTACAGGGAGGGCACGGGGGAGCGTCGTTCGCTGTCGGAGGCGGAGTTCACCGCCTACGTCCAGGAGCGCCGCGCCTCCCTGTACGCCACCGCCTACCACCTGACCGGTGACCGCTTCGAGGCCGAGGACCTGCTGCAGAGCGCGCTGTTCTCGACGTACAAGGCGTGGGACCGGATCAGCGACAAGGCCGCGGTCGGGGGCTACCTCCGCCGCACCATGACGAACCTGCACATCAGCGCGTGGCGCCGCCGCAAGCTGAACGAGTACCCGACCGAGGAACTGCCGGAGACGCCCGGCGACACGGACGCGATGCGCGGCACCGAACTGCGCGCGGTCCTGTGGCAGGCGCTCGCCCGGCTCCCCGAACTCCAGCGCACGATGCTGGTCCTTCGTTACTACGAGGGCCGCACCGACCCGGAGATCGCGGAGATCCTCGACATCAGTGTCGGCACGGTGAAGTCCAGCATCTGGCGGTCCCTGCGCCGCCTGCGCGAGGACGAGGTCCTCAGCTTCGGCCGTGACGAGGAGAACGCCTTCGGGGAGCTCGTGGCCTGAGGGTTCGGGGGGACAGCACCACCATCGGGGGAGCACCACCAGTGGGGGACCGGGTATCGGCTGGGGGGCCGGTACCCGGGCGGGGGACAACGGGGAAGCACCAGGAAGCGGGACTGGAGGGCCGGGGGGTCCTTCCAGTCCCGCTTCTTCGTGCGCGCTCAGCCGGCCTCCATCAGCCTCGCCCCGGCGGCCGTGTCACCGACCGCGACGGCCTCGGCGGGCTCCCGCCCCTCGACGGCGTACACGCCGGTCGTGCCGTGCGGGATCGTGACCTCGGAGTCGCCCGGGGTGTCGTCGCACTCCGGGATCTCGGCGGTCCCCAGCCGCTCGCCCACCGTGAAGCCGATCTCTCCGGCGGGCAGATAGACGCGGTTCTCGTACCGCACCGCACCCGCACAGGAGGCCGCGGCCTCGCCGGACTCCTCGCCCGGGCCGCAGCCGGCCACGGCCGCGAGGAGGACGAACGCGAGAACCCGCTGGGCAGTTGTCATCGGCTTCCTTTCCGAGTGACCGTTTTCCGGTCCTACGACGGAGAAGGCGCCGTCGGCGTTCAGGTCGCCGGAGTCGCCGCCGGGCGGGGGTCGGCCGCCGCGGCGGAGAGGCGGGCGAGCGCCTCGTCCTTGTCACAGGGGTGGGCTCCCAGCGCGGTCTGGCGGGCGACGATCGAGCGCTCCAGACGCATCAGCCGCCAGCCGCGCCGCAACAGGAACGGCACCGACTTGCGGCCCTCGCGCAGATCCCGCAGGAACCGGCGACGGAAGGTGCGCACCGGGCCCCGGCTCAGACACAGCGCGTCGGCCAGCACCCCCAGCTCCCGGCAGCGGGTGACGATCTCGGCGGCGAAGATACCCTCCGCGATGAACAGCGGGGTGCGGCCCATCTCGACCGCCTCCTCGCCGGTGCGGGCGCTCAACGAGATGTCGTAGACCGGGATGCGCGTACGGCCCGTGCGGCACAGGTCCACGATCGCCGCCACCGCGGTGTCCGCGTCCCAGGAGCCGGGATGGTCCCAGTCGATGTCGGAGCTCCCCGCCACCAGCGGCAGCGTCGGGTCGGTGCCCTCCTTGTAGAAGTCGTCGAGCCTCAGGACCGGAAGACCGGAACGGGCCGAGAGAAGGGACTTGCCGGAGCCGGAGGGGCCGCAGAGCAGCACGACTCGCGTCGGTATGGCCGGTTGGGAACTCACGGGACACCAGTGTGAGGCATTCACCTGCCGTTCATCGACCCCGCGGGTCGGCTTTGAAGCGTGCGTCACACTTCAACTACCCTTCGTGCCGACTCGATTACCCCCCGTACGGAGAAGGTGGCAGCAACGATGGCCCGATACGAGAACCCGACCGCCCAGCGGGCGCTGGTCGCCCTGGCGACCGCGGGAGTGGCGCTCGGCGCCGGCGCGACGGCGGCCTCCGCCGCGGAACCGGTCGTCGACGTGGTGCGCACCCGGCCGACCTCCCTGGGGAACATCGACCCCCAGTCGGGGTTGCAGGGGCTCACCGGCACGGTCGGGTACGTCACCGGGCCGGTGGCCGGGCTCAAGCCGAACCCGCTGGCGGGGACGGGTGTCGACCCGCTGGACAACGGGGTCGGTACGCAGCTCGCCGACTTCCAGCCGCTGGCGACGCGGGCGCTGACCGGGCCGGTGGCTCAGGCGCAGTCGATCGGGTCGATGCCGGTGGTGGGGCAGGTGGCGGGGCTGCTCGGCGGGTGACACGGAGGGGGGCGGCGGGGAGCTGCGGACCGTTGCCGGGTGCGGGTGCGTCCTGGCTGGTCGCGCAGTTCCCCGCGCCCCTGAAGACGCGGCCTGCGGCCGCTGTCCTCAGTACGAGGAGCCCCCGGCTCCCAGCGAACCCGTCGGGTGCCAGACCGTCTTCGTCTCCAGGAACGCCGTCAGGCGGTCGATTCCCGGCGTCGCCGTCCAGTCGTCCACAGGCTGTGGACGCAGGACGCGCTTCAGGTTGTCCGCCGCGGCGATCTCGAGTTCCTTCGCGAGGATCTCGTCCGCACCCGCCAGGTCGATCGCGTTGACGTCCTGGTGGGAGGCGAGGGGGGTCGCGATCTCCGCCGTACGGCCGGAGAGGACGTTGACCACGCCTCCGGGGACGTCCGAGGTGGCCAGGACCTCGGCCAGGGACAGGGCGGGGAGCGGGGACTTCTCCGAGGCCACCACGACCGCCGTGTTGCCCGTCGCGATCACCGGGGCCAGCACGCTCACCAGGCCCAGGAACGACGACTCCTGCGGGGCCAGGACCGCGACCACGCCCGTCGGTTCGGGGGAGGAGAGGTTGAAGTACGGGCCCGCCACCGGGTTGCCGCCGCCGACCACCTGGGCGATCTTGTCGGTCCAGCCCGCGTACCAGACCCAGCGGTCGATCGTCGCGTCCACCCGCTCGGCGGCCTTCGACTTCGACAGGCCCTCCGCGTCGGCCACCTCGTGGACGAACTGCGCCCTGCGGCCCTCCAGCATCTCCGCGACGCGGTAGAGGACCTGACCGCGGTTGTAGGCCGTGGCTCCTGACCAGCCGCCGAACGCCTTGCGCGCGGCCACGACCGCGTCACGGGCGTCCTTGCGGCTCGACTGCGGCGCGTTCGCCAGCCACTTGCCCTTTGCGTCGGTCACCTCGTACACCCGGCCGCTCTCGGAACGCGGGAACTTCCCGCCGACGTACAGCTTGTAGGTCTTCAGCACATTCAAGCGGTCAGACATCGAGGTATGCCTCCAGGCCGTGGCGACCGCCCTCGCGGCCGAAGCCCGACTCCTTGTAGCCGCCGAAGGGCGAGGTCGGGTCGAACTTGTTGAACGTGTTGGACCAGACGACCCCGGCCCGGAGCTTGCCCGCGACCGCCAGGATCCGCGAGCCCTTCTCGGTCCAGATGCCCGCCGACAGGCCGTACTGCGTGTTGTTCGCCTTGGCGACCGCCTCGTCGGGCGTACGGAAGGTCAGGACCGACAGCACCGGGCCGAAGATCTCGTCGCGGGCGATGGTGTGCGCCTGGGTGACGTTGGTGAAGAGCGTCGGGGCGAACCAGTAGCCGGAGGACGGCAGTTCGCACTCCGGGGACCACGGCTCGGCGCCCTCGGCCGCGCCCTTGTCGACGAGCGAGGTGATCCGCGCGAGCTGCTCGGCGGAGTTGATCGCGCCGATGTCCGTGTTCTTGTCGAGCGGGTCGCCGAGGCGCAGGGTGGACAGGCGGCGCTTCAGGGAGTCCAGCAGCTCGTCCTGGATCGACTCCTGGACCAGGAGGCGGGAGCCCGCGCAGCAGACCTGGCCCTGGTTGAAGAAGATGCCGTTGACGATGCCTTCCACGGCCTGGTCGATCGGGGCGTCGTCGAAGACGATGTTGGCGCCCTTGCCGCCCAGTTCGAGGGTGAGCTTCTTCCTCGACCCCGCCACCGTCCGCGCGATCTCCTTGCCGACGGCCGTCGAGCCGGTGAAGGCCACCTTGTTGACGTCCGGGTGCGCGACGAGCGCGGCACCGGTGTCGCCGTAGCCCGGGAGGATGTTGACGACACCCTTCGGCAGACCCGCCTGGCGGCACACGTCCGCGAAGAACAGGGCGGACAGGGGGGTCGTCTCGGCGGGCTTCAGCACGACCGTGTTGCCGGTCGCCAGGGCCGGGGCGATCTTCCACGCCAGCATCAGGAGCGGGAAGTTCCACGGGATGACCTGGCCGGCCACGCCCAGGGGCTTCGGCGCCGGGCCGAACCCGGCGTGCTCCAGCTTGTCGGCCCAGCCCGCGTAGTAGAAGAAGTGCGCGGCGACCAGGGGCAGGTCGGCGTCGCGGGTCTCCTTGATCGGCTTGCCGTTGTCCAGGGTCTCCAGGACGGCCAGCTCGCGCGAGCGCTCCTGGATGATCCGGGCGATGCGGAACAGGTACTTGGCGCGCTCGGAGCCGGGCAGCGCCGACCACTTCGCGAAGGCCCTGCGGGCGGCCCCCACCGCGCGGTCCACGTCCGCCTCGCCCGCCTGGGCGATCTCGGACAGGACCTCCTCGGTGGACGGCGAGACGGTCTTGAAGACCTTGCCCTCGGCCGCCTCCACGAACTCGCCGTCGATGAACAGGCCGTAGGAGGGGGCGATGTCGACGACCGAGCGGGACTCGGGCGCCGGTGCGTACTCGAATGCGGATGCCATGGTGATCAGTCCACCGTCACGTAGTCGGGGCCGGAGTAGCGGCCGGTGGCCAGCTTCTGACGCTGCATCAGCAGGTCGTTCAGGAGCGAGGAGGCGCCGAAGCGGAACCAGTGGTTGTCGAGCCAGTCCTCGCCCGCGGTCTCGTTGACCAGGACGAGGAACTTGATCGCGTCCTTGGACGTACGGATGCCGCCGGCCGGCTTCACACCCACCTGGACGCCGGTCTGCGCACGGAAGTCGCGCACCGCCTCCAGCATCAGCAGGGTGTTGGCGGGAGTGGCGTTCACCGCGACCTTGCCGGTGGACGTCTTGATGAAGTCCGCGCCGGCCAGCATGCCGAGCCAGCTCGCGCGGCGGATGTTGTCGTACGTCGACAGCTCGCCGGTCTCGAAGATGACCTTGAGCCGGGCGTCGGTCCCGCAGGCCTCGCGCACGGCGACGATCTCGTCGTACACCTTCATGTAGTTCCCCGCGAGGAACGCCCCGCGGTCGATGACCATGTCGACCTCGTCTGCGCCGGCGGCCACCGCGTCGCGCACGTCGGCCAGCTTCACGGCCAGGGCGGCGCGGCCGGCCGGGAAGGCGGTGGCCACGGAGGCGACCTTCACACCGGAACCGGCGACGGCCTCCTTGGCGACGGCCACCATGTCGGGATAGACGCAGACCGCGGCCGTGGCGGGGGTCGTCCGGTCGGTCGGGTCGGGGCGAACCGCCTTGGCGCCGAGCGCCCGGACCTTGCCCGGGGTGTCCGCGCCTTCCAGCGTCGTCAGGTCGACCATCGAGATGGCGAGGTCGATGGCGTACGCCTTCGCGGTCGTCTTGATGGAACGGGTACCGAGGGAGGCGGCGCGCGCCTCCAGACCGACGGCGTCCACGCCGGGCAGCCCGTGAAGGAACCGGCGCAGCGTGCTGTCGGACGCGGTCACGTCCGTGAGCGGGTGTGCGGCTGATGCAGTGGTGGGCATGGTCACCAGACGAGCATATCTACGCGCGTAGCGGCTGTACAGGGGGGCAGGTCACCCACGTGGAAGGGGAGCGGGCCGCACGAACCCTCTTACCGGCGGCGCTTAGGATCGCGAGCATGTCGTCCGCAACCCCGGAATCCAGGGACCGCATCTACCGCTCACCCATGGCGCTGATCGGCGGCTTCCTCCTCCTCGTCATCATCGGCTGGCTCGGCTTCGACGCGGTCGCCTCCGGCAGCGGCAGCACGCCGTGGTTCGCGCTCGCCACGCTGCTCCTCCTCGTGCCGCTGGTGATCGCCTTCACCCTCCGCCCGGCCGTCTTCGCCAACCACGACCGGCTGCGCATCCGCAACCCCTTCCGCGTCATCGTCCTGCCCTGGGGCGAGGTCGAGATGTTCCGCTCGGGGTTCTCGAACGAGGTGCTCGCCAAGTCCGGCACCAAGTACCAGCTGTGGGCGATCCCGGTCTCGCTGCGCGGCCGCAAGAAGGCGGCGCGGCAGACCGCCCGGCAGGAGTCCGGGCGGGGGCCGAGCAGGGGGATGGGGCTGTTCGGCTCGATGCAGACCGATGTGCTCGGGGGGCGGACGCCGGTTCCCGACGGTCCCGTCCGGGCCGAGACCGACCAGATCATGGACGATCTCGGGGACCTGCTGGAGGCCCGGGGGAAGGCGAAGACGTCCCAGGGGGAGGTCTCGGTGCGGTGGGCTTATGAGATCGCGGGGCCTGCGGTGGCGGGGGCGGTGCTTCTTTTGATTCTGGCGGTGGTGGGGTAGCGCGTCACGGGGTGTTGCGCGGGGTGTGCGGCGGGTGCGGGTGCGGGTGCGGGTGCGTTGTGGCTGGTCGCGCCCGCGCGGCGGTAGCCGCACATCGATACAGCCCCGCGCCCCTTTGGGGCGCTCACGGCGGGCCGGGGTGGGAGTGGGGCGCGGAACCAAGGTCAACATCCATCCCTAAATCACCCGATGGGGTGCTCCGGACCTGTGCATGGGGCAACGCAGAGGTTCAGTCCAATCCCCATTCACCGGCTGCTGTCAGCCTCCGGCCATGAACGCACCCCTGAACACCCCGCGCATGGGCATCCCCGCCCGTCTCGCGGACACGCTGAGCATGCCGGAGCGGCACGAGTACCTCCGGCGGTCCCTGTCCCGGCGCGGTCTCCTCGCCGCGACCGCGGTCGCCGGTGCGGCCGGACTCGCCGCGAGCGGCACTGCGCGGGCGGCCACCCCGGACCTCGTCACCCGCTCGGCCACCGAGCACGTCGACGGCGCCCTCGTCGCGCCGTTCGGCCGGCACCTCGCGTACGGCGCCGACCCGCGCACCCAGATGCGGGTGTCCTGGCAGGTTCCGCTGCCCGTCCGCGATCCCTTCCTGCGGATCGGGCTCAGCCCGCTCGACCTCGGCCACAAGGTCCCCGCCGAGGTGCGGGACCTGTTCACCCCGGCCGGGGTCGGCAAGAGCGCCGACATCGACCAGTACTACGTGCACGCGGCCCTGGACAACCTGCGGCCCGGGACGACCTACTACTACGGCGTCGGCCACGACGGCTTCGACCCGGCGCACGCCGGTGCCGCGCACACCGTCTACTCCTTCACCACCGCCCCCGACACCCACAGCCGGCGCCCGTTCGCCTTCACCGCGTTCGGCGACCAGAACCCCAGCTACACCGCCATCGGCCTCAACGCCCTCGTCCAGGCCCAGAACCCGGCCTTCCACCTGCACGCAGGCGACATCTGCTACGCCGAGGAGACCGGGCACGGGCTGCCCGCCGACAGCAGCAACTACGACGCCCGGCAGTGGGACCAGTTCCTCGCCCAGATCGAACCGACGTCGAGCCGGGTGCCGTGGATGGTGGCGTTCGGCAACCACGACATGGAGGCCTGGTACTCGCCCAACGGCTACGGCGGCAACGAGGCCCGCTTCACGCTCCCCGGCAACGGGTTCGACCCGGAGAAGGCACCGGGTGTGTACTCCTTCGTCCACGGGAACGTCGCCGTCGTCTCGGTCGACGCCAACGACGTGTCGTACGAGATCCCCGCCAACCGCGGTTACACGGGCGGCAGGCAGACCGCGTGGCTGGACCGGCGGTTGGGGCAGCTGCGCAAGACGCCCGGCATCGACTTCATCGTGGTCTTCCACCACCACTGCGCCTTCTCCACCACCAGCTCGCACGCCTCCGAGGGCGGGGTGCGGGAGGAGTGGGTGCCGCTGTACGAGAAGCACCAGGTGGATCTCGTCGTCAACGGGCACAACCACGTGTACGAGCGCACGGACCCGGTGGTGCGGGACAAGGCCGTGCGGGAACTGCCCATCGGGGGCACGCACGAGCCGGCCCGTGGTGGGGTCGTCTACGTGACCGCGGGCGCGGGCGGGGAGAGCGTCTACAGCTTCCCCGTGGCCGACAGCTACGAAGGGCACGAGGACGAGGTCGGGGCGGTTCCGACGTACTACACGGGCGCGGGGGGCAAGGTCACCGAGAGCGTGGACTGGTCGCGGGTGCGGTACACCGGGTACTCGTTCATCCGCGTCGACGTGAAGCCGGCTTCCGCGGGGCGGACCTCCACGCTGACGGTGCGGGCGCTGGCGGCCACGGGGGCGGAGGTGGACCGGTTCGTCGTGGCGCGGAAGGTGACCGGCTGAGACGGGTGACCGGCTGAGACGGGTGAGGGGCGGCCCGGACGGGGGCCGCCCCTCGGCTTCGGTGGCGGTGGCGGGTTGTGGTGGTGGCGGTTGTGGTGGCGGTTGCGGTCAGATTCCCGCGGCTGCCGACAGGTCCCGCTTGATGGTGGCCAGGAGGTCGGTCGCCTTGGCGCGGGCCGTCGGCAGGTCCGCGTGGGTGGTCACCGGGATCACCACCTCCAGGTAGCACTTCAGCTTCGGCTCCGTCCCGCTCGGGCGGACGACGACCCGGGCGCCGGTGAGGGTGTAGCGCAGGCCGTCGGTGGGCGGGAGCCGGTCCGTGCCCCGCGTGAGGTCCTCCGCCCTGGTGATCGGCAGGCCCGCGAGCTCGGTCGGCGGGTGCTCGCGGAGCCGCTCCATCGCCCTGGCGATGATCGTCAGGTCCTCCACGCGGACCGCGAGCTGGTCGGTGGCGTGCAGGCCGTGGGCCACGGCGAGGTCGTCGAGGAGGTCGGGGAGCGTGCGGCCCTGTTCCTTGAGCTCGGAGGCTAGCTCCGTGATGAGGAGGGCCGCGGTGATGCCGTCCTTGTCCCGTACGCCGTCGGGGTCCACGCAGTAGCCGAGGGCCTCCTCGTAGCCGTAGCGCAGGCCCTCCACGCGGGCGATCCACTTGAAGCCGGTCAGGGTCTCCTCGTAGGGCAGGCCCGCCTTCTCGGCGATCCGGCCGAGGAGGGAGGAGGAGACGATCGACTCGGCGAACGTGCCCTGTGCTCCGCGGGTCACCAGGTGGGCGGCGAGGAGCGAGCCGACCTCGTCTCCGCTCAGCATGCGCCAGGTGCCGTTGTCCTTTACGGCCACGGCGCAGCGGTCGGCGTCGGGGTCGTTCGCGATGATCAGGTCGGGGTCGGTCTCGTGCGCCTTCGCGAAGGCGAGGTCCATCGCGCCGGGCTCTTCCGGGTTGGGGAAGGCGACGGTCGGGAAGTCGGGGTCCGGGTCGGCCTGTTCCGCGACGAGGTCCGGGGTGGGGAAGCCCGCGCGGGCGAACGCGGCGAGGAGGGTGTCCTTGCCGACGCCGTGCATCGCCGTGTAGACGGTGCGGGCGGTGCGGGGGGAGTTCTTCGCGAGGACGGCGTCCGTGCGGGCGAGGTAGGCGTCGAGGACGCTGTCGTCGAGGGTCTCCCAGCCGGCGTCGGGGCGCGGGACGTCGTTGAGGGACGCGATCGCTTCGATCTCCGCCGCGATCTCCGCGTCGGCGGGCGGGACGATCTGGGAGCCGTCGCCGAGGTAGACCTTGTAGCCGTTGTCGCGGGGCGGGTTGTGGCTGGCGGTGACCTCCACGCCGGCGACCGCGCCCAAGTGCCTTATGGCGTACGCCAGGACGGGGGTGGGGAGGGGGCGGGGGAGGACGGCCGCGGTGAGGCCGGTGCCGGTCATGACGGCGGCGGTGTCCTGGGCGAAGTCCTTCGACTTGTGGCGGGCGTCGTAGCCGATGACGACGAGGCCGTTGCCGTTGCCGTGCTTCCTGAGGTACGCGGCGAGGCCGGCGGCGGCTCGGATGACGACCGTGCGGTTCATGCGCATCGGTCCTGCGCCGAGTTCGCCTCGCAGGCCGGCGGTGCCGAACTGGAGGGTGCCGCTGAAGCGGGCCTTCAGTTCTTCGACGTCTCCGGCCTCGATGAGCTGGGCGAGCTCGTCGCGGGTGTCCGGGTCGGGGTCCTCGGTGAGCCAGGTTGTGGCGCGGGCGATGAGGTCGTCGTGCACGGTTGCCTCCGGCGGTGGGGCGGTTGTTTGTCTGCGGTTCGGTGGGGGCGGGCGTTTTTGCGCAGTTCCCCGCGCCCCTGGGGGCCTGCGGCGGCCCGTTGCTGTCCGGTGGGGGTGGGCGTAGCGCGTTTCGTTCGGTGGGTGGGTCGGTGCCGGGGTGGGGGGTATCCGTCCTCGGTCCGGCGGCTCGGTCCCTTCAGATGTCCTCGGTTCTTGACGCCGGCCGCTGCGGGCGGACACCCCCCACCCCGTCCCCTGCGCGCCGTACGCGGCGACCGGTGCGTGGGGGCGGACGCGGCGGCTGACGGTCCCATCGTGGCGCAGGCCAACTGCAACTCCCCAGGGGCGCGGGGAACTGCGCGACCAGCCACGACGGACCCGCAGCCGCACCACAACCGAACCCGGCACCTCACTAGGCACCCGGCCCAAGCCCAGCGCAGCGGGGGCGCGACCAGCCACGACGGACCTCAAGCCGCCCGACGACCTGACCCGGCACCCCCCTAGGCGCCCGGTGCTCGCGAAGCTCAGATGCGGCCCAGTACCTGCGCCAGCAGGGACCCCATCCGGGTCGCGCTGTCGCGGCCCGCCTGGAGGACCTCCTCGTGGTTCAGGGGCTCGCCCGTCATCCCCGCGGCGAGGTTCGTGACCAGGGAGATGCCCAGGACCTCCGCGCCCGCCTCGCGCGCGGCGATCGCCTCGAGGACCGTCGACATGCCCACCAGGTCCGCGCCGATGACGCGGGCCATGCGGATCTCCGCCGGAGTCTCGTAGTGCGGGCCGGGGAACTGGGCGTAGACGCCCTCCTCCAGCGTGGGGTCGATCTCCTTGCACAGGGCGCGCAGACGGGGGGAGTAGAGGTCGGTCAGGTCGACGAAGTTCGCGCCGATGATCGGGGACGTCGCCGTGAGGTTGATGTGGTCGCTGATCAGGACCGGCTGACCGGGTCGCATGCCCTCGCGCAGGCCGCCGCAGCCGTTGGTGAGGACGATCGTCTTGCAGCCGGCCGCGACCGCGGTGCGCACGCCGTGGGCCACGGCGGCCACGCCACGGCCCTCGTAGTAGTGCGTACGGCCGAGGAAGACCAGGGCGCGCTTCGCGCCGATCCGGTACGAGCGGATCTTGCCGCCGTGTCCCTCCACCGCCGGCGGCGGGAAACCGGGCAGCTCGGTGACCGGGAACTCGGCGTCGGGGGCACCGAGCGCGTCCACCGCCGGTGCCCAGCCGGAGCCCATCACGAGGGCGACGTCGTGGGTCTCGGCGCCGGTCAGTTCGCGCAGGCGTACGGCGGCGGCGTCGGCGGCGGCGTGCGGGTCGCCCTGGATGTCGTCCGGAAGAAGAGATGCGTTCACGCGGATGAGGGTAGCCGGTCCGGGCCTACGCGCGTAGATGACAGAGCTGACGGGATGGCGATCGTTGTCTTGTTGTTTCCGACCAAGGGTGGGGCCGCTGTGGCGTGAGGGTCAGCAGGGGCGCTTGCGCAGTTCCATCACGTAGTCGTGCGGCGCGCCGGCCGACTCCGCCGCGTCGGCCACCTCGCCCAGGTAGCGGGCCGAGGGCAGACCGCCCTCGTAGCCGTTGAGGACGTACGTCCAGGCCTGCTCCTCGCCCTCCAGGGTGTGGATCCGGACCCGGGTGCGGCGGTAGATGTCCAGGCCCACGCCCTCCCAGCGGTCCATCGAGTCGTCGTCGGCGGGCGCGATGTCGTAGAGCGCGACGAAGACCTGGGAGAGGGGGTCCTCGACGATCGTGGCCAGGGCCCCTTCCCAGCCCATGTGCTCGCCGCCGAAGGTCAGCCGCCAGCCGTTAAGCCACCCCGTGGCGCGCATCGGCGAGTGCGGGGCGCGGCGGGTCATCAGCCGCGCGTCGAGGTTGCCGGCGTAGGCGGCGTAGAGCGACATGCGTCGAGGGTACGGCAGGCTTCTCGGGCGTCTCTCCCGTAACAGAGGTATCTCGGGACGGGCCCCAGGCAGTGGCACTCCGGCGCGTGCGGGACAATGGAGTACGTGACTCGGATCGTGATCATCGGTGGCGGACCCGGCGGATACGAGGCGGCCCTGGTGGCCGCCCAGCTCGGCGCGGAGGTGACCGTCGTCGACTGCGACGGTCTGGGCGGGGCGTCGGTGCTGACCGACTGCGTCCCGTCGAAGACCCTTATCGCGACGGCTGAGGTCATGACGACCTTCGACTCGTCCTACGAGGAGCTGGGGATCATCGTCGCCGACGACACCCCACCCCTGGAGCAGGCCGCGCGGGTGGTGGGCGTCGACCTGGGGAAGGTCAACCGGCGTGTGAAGCGGCTCGCTCTCGCCCAGTCCCACGACATCACCGCCTCTGTCACGCGGGCCGGTGCCCGGGTGCTGCGCGGGCGTGGACGCCTTGAGGGCATGCAGGCGCTCGACGGGTCCCGGAAGGTCGTCGTGCGGGCCGTCGACGGGAGCGAGGAGACGCTCGTCGCCGATGCCGTACTGATCGCCACCGGCGGCCACCCCCGTGAGCTGCCCGACGCGCAGCCCGACGGGGAGCGGATCCTCAACTGGACCCAGGTCTACGACCTCGACGAGCTCCCGGAAGAGCTCATCGTGGTCGGGTCCGGTGTGACCGGTGCCGAGTTCGCCGGCGCCTACCAGGCGCTCGGGTCCAAGGTGACGCTCGTATCGTCCCGGGACCGGGTGCTGCCCGGAGAGGACCCGGACGCGGCCGCGGTGCTGGAGGACGTCTTCCGGCGGCGCGGCATGAACGTCATGGCCCGCTCTCGTGCCCAGTCCGCCAAGCGGGTCGGGGACCGGGTCGAGGTCACGCTGGCGGACGGCCGGGTCATCAGCGGGTCGCACTGTCTGATGGCCGTCGGTGCCATCCCCAACAGTGCCGGGATGGGGCTGGAGGAGGCGGGCGTCAAGCTGCGCGACTCCGGGCACATCTGGACCGACAAGGTGTCCCGGACGACCGCTCCCGGTGTGTACGCCGCCGGTGACGTGACCGGTGTGTTCGCGCTGGCTTCCGTGGCCGCCATGCAGGGCCGTATCGCCATGTACCACTTCCTCGGCGACGCGGTGGCCCCGCTGAACCTGAAGACCGTCTCCTCCAACGTCTTCACCGACCCCGAGATCGCCACCGTCGGCTACTCGCAGTCCGACGTCGACGGCGGCAAGATCGACGCCCGGGTCGTGAAGCTCCCGCTGCTGCGCAACCCGCGCGCGAAGATGCAGGGCATCCGCGACGGCTTCGTCAAGATCTTCTGCCGGCCGGGCACCGGGATCGTCGTCGGCGGTGTCGTCGTCGCGCCCCGCGCCTCGGAACTGATCCACCCCATCTCGATCGCGGTCGACAACAATCTGACGGTCGAACAGATCGCGAACGCGTTCACCGTTTACCCCTCCCTTTCGGGCTCGATCGCCGAGGTGGCACGGCAGTTGCACACGCGCAAGGAGACCGGGGAGGCCTGACGGCCGAAAGCGATTCCTGCCTGGTCACCGTCAGTTGTCGACCATTCGTGCGGCATAGGCGGGGAGATTAGGCCCTATACCACTTCCCGTCCTACTGTGCGAACAACTTCGGTAATTCGGCGCAAACTGCTGAAACCAGACGGTCGCCCGCGTTACTGTCAGTTTCGTGTTCGCTGCAGAACGTCGCCAATTGATCCTCGAAATGGTGCGAGCCAATGGGGCCGTGTCGCTCCGTGAGCTCGCCCGCGTCGTCCAGACCTCCGAAGTGACCGTACGGCGGGACGTGCGCGCACTGGAGGCAGAAGGACTCCTCGACCGCCGACATGGCGGTGCGGTATTGCCGGGCGGGTTCACGCGGGAGTCCGGCTTTCCGCAGAAATCGCATCTCGCGACCGCCGAGAAGACGGCCATCGCCGATCTCGCCGCGGGCCTCGTCGAAGAAGGCGAGGCCATTGTGGTGGGGGCGGGCACCACCACCCAGGAGCTGGCGCGCCGGCTCGCCCGGGTCCCCGGGCTGACCGTCGTGACCAATTCCCTTCTGGTGGCCCAGGCGCTCGCCCATGCCAACCGGGTGGAGGTCGTGATGACCGGCGGCACCCTGCGCGGCTCCAACTACGCCCTGGTGGGCTCCGGAGCCGAGCAGTCGCTCCAGGGGCTCCGGGTCTCGCGTGCCTTCCTCTCCGGGAGCGGGCTCACCGCCGAGCGCGGGCTCTCCACGTCCAACATGCTGTCGGCGTCCGTCGACCGGGCGCTGGTGCAGGCCGCCGCGGAGGTCGTGGTCCTCGCCGACCACACCAAGCTCGGCACCGACACCATGTTCCAGACCGTGCCGACGGATGTGATCACCCGCCTGGTCACCGACGAGCCCCCGGCCCACGACGACCGGGCCGGCACGGAGCTCCAGGCGCTCGCCGACCAGGGGGTGCAGATCGCGGTGGCCGGCGCGTCGGGAGCGCCGGGGGGTGATCAGGCCCCGGCGCGCCGGGGCCAGGAGCGCCGCGACGTGCCCCTGCCGGGGCCTCGGCGCGGGCAGGTCTCGGGAGCGGGGCCGACGCTGCGGACGGCGGCGGTGCTGGGGGATCCGACGTCCGGGGCGGAGCGGGGGCGAGTGGCGGATCTTCGACGCCGCTGACGGGGCCTCTCCGTCGGCTGGGACCGGGTCAGGTTTCGGGGCGGGGTGGGGTGCCGGGTCTGGCTTCGGTGCGGGGGCGCCGTGGTCTGGCGTGGGTGTGGGGGCGCCGGGTCTGGGGGTGTCACGGGAGCCGGGGCTGAGAGTCGACACGGGGGTGCTGGCTCGGAGGGTCGACGCAGGGGTGTCGGGGCTGAGGGTCGACACGGGGGTGCTGGCTCTGAGTGTCGACGCGGGGGTGTCGGGGCTGAGGGTCGCGACGGGGCGCCGGGTCTGAGCTGTGCCGCGGCTGGGGGCCGGGTCTGAGCTGTGCCGCGGCTGGGGGCCGGGTCTGAGCTGTGCCGCGGCTGAGGGACTGGGCTGAGAGGCGCCATGGCCGGGGGCCGGTCCAAGAGGCGCTCACGTGGGGCCGGTTGAGGTCGTACGGCGGCTGCGGGTTCGTTGTGGCGGGTCGTGCCCGCGCGGGGTGGCCGCTCGTTCGGCCCTGGCGCCTCAGTGGCGCGAACCCCGCCCACCGAGACGGCGGCGCCCCTCCCGTCGCGCACGCCCCCCGCAGGTCAAGTCGCCCTTTGCGCGCCCCTGTTCGCCCTCCCTCCCGCCCCCGGCGATCCGGCCAGGACGCTGCACACAGCGGCCTGAAGTCGTAGTTTTCTCTCAAGGGGGAGTTATCGCCCTCTGGGGATATCTCTGGCGAGAGCAGCGCCGGGAGAGCGTATGGAGATCAGCGGGGCCGACGCGCGCCGTGTGGTGGAGCTGGGGCGGGAACTGGCGGATGCCGGGCGGCCCGAGGAGTTGTGGGAGCGGGCGCTGACCGCCGTGCTGGAGCTCGTGCCCGCCGACGCCGGGCAGCGGTACCGGCTGCCGCTGGACGGGCGGGGCGTGTTCGTGGTCAACGTGCCCGCGGACTCCTTCCACGCCGACCCGATGGTGATCTACGACCATCCCCTGGACCACCCCCTCACCGACCTGATGCTGGACGCGGTCACCCCGGGTGCCTGGCGGGTCAGCGATGTCGCCGGCGACCGGCAGTGGCAGCGCACCCACTGCTACAACCTCGACTTCCGTCCCTTCGGCCTGCGCCACCACCTCGTCGCCGCCGCGGGCTCGGACACCGCGACCGCGGTGGAGGGCTACGCCCTGGTCCGCTCCGGCACCGACTTCACCCCACGGGAACGCGATCTGCTGGGTCTTGTCCAGCTCCAACTCGGTCAGCTGGAGAGCCAGTTGGCCGAGCGGCAACGCCTCGTCGCGCTGTCCGCCGCCGCACTGCGGCTCGCCGAGGGGCACGGCTGCGGTGTCGCGAGCCTCGACGACACCGGCCGGCCCCGCCCCCTCAACGCCGTCGCCGCCGACCTGCTCACCGCCCTGCGCGACGACCCCCGCCTCACCGCGGGAGTCTCCTTCACCGCCCGCCACATCGAGGTACGGCACCTGCCCGCCACGCCCGGTCTGCCCGCGCTGCTCCTCCTGCACGACCTGTCCCGCGCCCGCGCGGTGGCCCGCCTGTTCGGCATCACCGAGCAGGAGCACCGCACCCTGGCCCACCTCCACGACGGCCGTACGGCGACGGAGGCGGCCCACCGGATGGGCCTGTCCCCGGCGACCGTACGCGGCTACATCGCCTCCCTGCACCGCAAGCTGGAGGCCGGCCACACCGCCGCCCTCCTCCGCCGCGGCCGCGACCTGGGCCTCCTCACGGACCGAGTGAGCTGAGACGTTGCTGGGGCGGGGGTGGTGTCCGCCTGGTGAGCCGTAAGGCGACATGTCGCGACCCCCTCAGAATTGACGGATGGTCATCAGGCGGGCCTGATCGGTTCACTGGTGGGAGGCGCTCCGCTCGGGGGCAGACCGCCAAGGGGGACTCATGACCACCACGCCGTCACCGTCACGCACGCCCACGGCCGCCGCGGACGCGGGCACACCCCGCACCGCCCGCCTCCTCGCCGCGATCACGGCCACCCTCGGTCCGCTGATGTTCGCCGCGGCGGGACTCGTGGCCCCGTACGACACCGACGCCTCCAGCAAGGAGATCGCCCGGGACATCGCCGCCCACACGGGCGCCGCGGAGCTCTCCGTGTGGCTGTGGACGGTGGGCACCGTGCTGTTCCTGCCCGGCCTGGTCGGCGTCGCGCTGCTCGCCGTGGCCCACTCCGCCCGGCTGGGCCTGTGGGGCGCGGTCCTCTTCGGCACCGGGCTCACCGCCGTCAACGCCACGCCCAACCTCGACATCGTCGCGCTCGGCGGCTTCGAGAAGGGCGTGAGCCAGGACTCCCTGGTGCGGGTGGCCGACGGCGTCAACGAACTCGCCGTGGTGAACGGCCCGATCCTCTACTTCGTCGCCGCCCATGTCGTCGGCGCGGTCCTCCTCGGCGTCGCCCTGCTGCGCGGCCGCGTGGTCCCCGCCTGGGCGGCCTGGCTGCTGATCCTGTCCATGCCGCTCAACGTGGCCGGCTATGTGATCGGCATCGCCGCCCTGACCGCCCTGACCTTCGTCATGGCGGCCGTCGCCTTCGGGTACGCCGGCCTCGTCCTCGTCCGCCACGGCAGCGGCTGGACGCGGACCGCGTAGCCCACCAGGGCCACCGTCACGGGGGACGGGGAAGCGAGGCGCCCCGCGGACCTGCTGCTCAGGTCCGCGGGGCGCCTCGGGAAGGTCGTACAGGAAGAGGCCCTGTGGTCAGTCCTTGATCTCGCAGATCGCCGCGCCGGAGGTGATGGACGCGCCGACCTCGGCGGTCAGGCCCTTGATGGTGCCGGAGCGGTGGGCGTTGAGGGGCTGTTCCATCTTCATGGCTTCGAGGACGACGACGAGGTCGCCTTCCTTGACCTCCTGGCCCTCCTCGACGGCGATCTTGACGATGGTGCCCTGCATCGGGGAGGCGAGGGTGTCGCCGGAGGCCACGGGGCCGGACTTCTTGGCGGCCCGGCGCTTGGGCTTGGCGCCCGCGGCGAGGCCGGTGCGGGCCAGCGACATGCCCAGCGAGGAGGGCAGCGAGACCTCCAGGCGCTTGCCGCCGACCTCGACCACGATCGTCTCGCGGTCGCCGTCGTCCTCGGCCTCGGTGTCGGCCGGGGCGGCGAAGGGCTTGATGTCGTTGACGAACTCGGTCTCGATCCAGCGGGTGTGGACCGTGAACGGGTCCGCCGAGCCGGTCAGCTCGGGCGCGAACGCCGGGTCCTTGACCACCGCGCGGTGGAAGGGGATCGCGGTGGCCATGCCCTCGACCTGGAACTCCTCCAGGGCGCGGGCGGCACGCTGGAGGGCCTGCTCGCGGGTGGCGCCGGTGACGATCAGCTTGGCCAGGAGGGAGTCCCAGGCGGGGCCGATGACCGAGCCGGCCTCGACGCCGGCGTCCAGGCGCACGCCCGGGCCGGAGGGCGCCTCGAACTTGGTGACGGTGCCGGGGGCGGGCAGGAAGTTACGGCCCGGGTCCTCGCCGTTGATGCGGAACTCGAAGGAGTGGCCGCGCAGTACGGGGTCGCCGTAGCCGAGTTCCTCGCCGTCGGCGATGCGGAACATCTCGCGCACCAGGTCGATGCCGGCGACCTCCTCGGTCACCGGGTGCTCGACCTGGAGGCGGGTGTTGACCTCCAGGAAGGAGATCGTGCCGTCCTGCCCGACCAGGAACTCGCAGGTACCGGCGCCCTCGTAGGAGGCCTCCTTGAGGATGGCCTTGGAAGCCCGGTACAGCTCGGCGACCTGCTCCTCGGACAGGAACGGCGCGGGCGCCTCCTCGACCAGCTTCTGGTGACGGCGCTGCAGCGAGCAGTCACGGGTGGAGACGACGACCACGTTGCCGTGCTTGTCGGCCAGGCACTGGGTCTCCACGTGCCGGGGGCGGTCCAGGTAGCGCTCCACGAAGCACTCGCCGCGGCCGAACGCGGCCACCGCCTCACGCACCGCGGAGTCGTACAGCTCGGGGACCTCTTCCAGGGTGCGGGCGACCTTCAGACCGCGTCCGCCACCGCCGAAGGCGGCCTTGATGGCGATCGGCAGCCCGTGCTCCTGGGCGAACGCCACCACCTCGTCGGCGCCGCTCACCGGGTCGGGCGTGCCGGCCACCAGCGGGGCGCCGGCCCGCTGGGCGATGTGCCTCGCTGCGACCTTGTCGCCCAGGTCGCGGATGGCCTGCGGGGGCGGGCCGATCCAGATCAGGCCCGCGTCCAGGACCGCCTGCGCGAACTCGGCGTTCTCGGAGAGGAAGCCGTAGCCCGGATGGACCGCGTCCGCGCCCGCCTCCCGCGCGGCCCCCAGGACCTTGTCGATGTCGAGATAGCTGGTGGCCGGGGTGTCACCGCCCAGGGCGAACGCCTCATCCGCGGCGCGGACATGCAGAGCGTCCCGGTCCGGGTCGGCGTACACGGCCACGCTCGCGATACCGGCATCCCGGCAGGCCCGGGCAACGCGGACAGCGATTTCGCCACGGTTGGCGATGAGCACCTTGCGCACGATTGAGGCTCCCTCCTTGAAACAAGCCGAGTTTAGGGACTGCCGACACGGCACTTCGACCCGTCCCCGGTGGTGAGCTAGCCCACACAGAGCGTGATAGGCGGCTCACTCCGTCTGCGAAATCCCTTGTCGCACCTCGGTACGCAGGACTCCTCCCGGAAACCCTAGCCCTCCTCTGTGGCCAAGGTCTCTGTAAGAGCGTGCTGCGGACCACTTCGTTTCTTTGTGGAGTCCCTACGAATGGCCCAATGATTCTTTGCCACCCGCCGAACCCTTGTCCCGCGGTTTACCCGTTAGTAGCGTTCACGCTGTATCGAACGTACTTGGGGTAACAAGAGCACGGCTCGAAAGTGGGTGGGGACCGGTGATACGCAGGCCGGTGGCGTGGATCGTGGCGGTCGTCCTCTTCGCCGAGGCGTTCGGTGTGGCCCTGCTGAACTGGATCATGGCCAATGTCGTCGACGGGCAGAACATGTCCCTGGCCGGCCTCGACCCGGACGCCATGGTGATGTCCTCGAAGGTGGGCGCGGTCGTCTTCGGCCTCTACTTCGCCCTGTGCGGCCTGGTGGCCCTGCTGGTGGCCCTGCGCGACCGTCAGCCGGCCGGCCTCGGCCGCATCCTGCTGATCAGTGTGGCCGTGGTGCACGGCCTGCTCGCCGCCGTCGCCTGGGCGCTGATCGGCCGGCCGCAGTTCGTGTTCATGGTGGTCATGCTGGCGCTCATCGTCCTGCTGCTCGTGACGTACGACGCCCAGCCGCAGTCGCAGCCGACGCCTCCCGCGGACCCGCGGGGCACCGACGGGCCCGACGGGCCCGGCGATCCCGAGGCCGCCGAGGAGCCGAAGGACGCTCAGGAGGCCGCAGGCTCGCCGCTCACGCCTCCGCCGGCGCCCACAACTCCGTGATGCCCACGCCCAGTTCGGCCAGCAGCCTGCGCAGCAGCGGCAGGCTCAGGCCGATCACGTTGCCGTGGTCGCCGTCGATGCCCTCGACGAACGGGGCCGAGCGGCCGTCCAGGGTGAAGGCCCCGGCGACGTAGAGGGGCTCGCCGGAGGCGACGTACGCGGCGATCTCGTCGTCGGTCGGGTCGCCGAAGCGGACCACCGTGGAGGCCACGGCGGAGACGTACCGGCCGCTCGTGGTGTCGTAGACGCAGTGGCCGGTCTGGAGGGTGCCCGCGCGGCCGCGCATGGCCTTCCAGCGGGCCGTCGCCTCCTCGGCGTCGGCCGGCTTGCCGAGCGCCTCGCCGTCGAGGTCGAGCACCGAGTCGCAGCCGATCACCAGGGCGCGGGCTGCCTTGGGCAGTGCGGCGACCACGGACGCCTTGGCCTCCGCGAGGGCGAGGGCCAGTTCGGCGGGGGTGGGGGCGGTGACGGCGTCCTCGTCGACGCCGCTGACGATCACCTCGGGGGCCAGGCCCGCCTGGCGCAGGAGGTTCAGCCGGGCGGGCGACTGGGAGGCGAGGATGAGGCGGCGGCGCGGCTGATCGGTCATGCGGTCAGCGTAATGCCGGTCGGTGGAGGGCCGGGTCAGCGCAGTCCGACCACGATCATCGCGAGCACCATGGCCAGGGCCATGAAGATGCCCAGCCGCCGAAGCATCTCCTGCATGTCGCGGAGTTCCTTCGGGGGTTCGTCATCGGGGTCGGACCACAGCATGCCACCAGCGTGGGGCTTGGCGGAGGGGGGCGCCTGAGTACGGGTACTCAAAATGGCGCCCTGAGTTGTGGCCAGGTGCGCGGTTCCCCGCGCCCCTGACGAGTTTCACCCGGGCCAGTAGGAACGAGCCCATGCCGTCGGGCCCGGTTGGGGCAGGCGGTGGGTGGCGATCCTTGACGGGTCGGACCACGCTTCCTTGTGCTGGTCCGCGCCGGGCGGCTCCGGGGCTGCCGCGGCGCGGGCGCGGACCACCGCCAGGGCGGCGGCCAGCTCCTCCGGCGTGGGGTTGCCCCGTACGACCTTGATGTTCACAGCGTCTCCTTAGAGGGGGATGTTGCCGTGCTTCTTCGGGGGCAGGGACTCGCGCTTGGTGCGGAGCTGGCGCAGGCCCCGTACGACATGGCGGCGGGTGTCCGACGGCATGATCACGGAGTCGATGTAGCCGCGCTCGGCCGCGATGTAGGGGTTGAGGAGCGCGTCCTCGTACTCCTGGATCAGCCGGGCCCGGGTCGCCTCCACGTCTCCCGCGGCCTCGGCCTCGGAGATCGTGCGGCGGTGCAGGATGTTGACCGCGCCCTGGGCGCCCATGACGGCGATCTGGGCGGTGGGCCAGGCGAGGTTGAGGTCCGCGCCGAGGTGCTTGGAGCCCATGACGTCGTAGGCGCCGCCGAAGGCCTTGCGGGTGATCACCGTGATGAGCGGGACGGTGGCCTCGGCGTAGGCGTAGATCAGCTTGGCGCCGCGGCGGATGATGCCGTCGTGCTCCTGGTCGACGCCCGGGAGGAAGCCCGGCACGTCCACGAAGGTGAGAACCGGGATGTTGAAGGCGTCGCAGGTGCGGACGAACCGCGCGGCCTTCTCGGAGGCGGTGATGTCGAGGCAGCCGGCGAACTGCATCGGCTGGTTGGCGACGATGCCGACCGGGTGGCCCTCGACGCGGCCGTAGCCGGTGAGGATGTTCGGCGCGAACAGCGGCTGCGTCTCGAAGAACTCGGCGTCGTCCAGGACGTGTTCGATCACCGTGTGCATGTCGTACGGCTGGTTCGCGCTGTCCGGCACGAGCGTGTCCAGCTCGCGGTCCTCGTCGGTGATCGCGAGGTCCGCCTCCTCCGGGTAGACCGGCGGCTCGGACAGGTTGTTGGACGGCAGGTACGACAGCAGCTGCTTGACGTACTCGACGGCGTCCTTCTCGTCCCCGGCCATGTGGTGGGCCACGCCCGAGACGGAGTTGTGGGTGCGGGCGCCGCCCAGCTCCTCGAAGCCGACGTCCTCGCCGGTGACCGTCTTGATGACGTCCGGCCCGGTGATGAACATGTGCGAGGTCTGGTCGACCATGACCGTGAAGTCGGTGATCGCGGGGGAGTACACCGCACCGCCCGCGCACGGGCCGACGACCAGGCTGATCTGCGGGATGACACCGCTCGCGTGGGTGTTGCGGCGGAAGATCTCGCCGTACGCGCCGAGGGAGGCCACACCCTCCTGGATGCGGGCGCCGCCGGAGTCGTTGATGCCGATGACCGGACAGCCGGTCTTCAGCGCGAAGTCCATCACCTTGACGATCTTCTGGCCGTAGACCTCGCCCAGCGCGCCGCCGAAGACGGTGAAGTCCTGGGAGAACACGGCGACCGGGCGGCCGTCGACCGTGCCGTACCCGGTGACGACGCCGTCGCCGTAGGGGCGGTTGTTCTCCAGGCCGAAGTTGGTGGAGCGGTGCCGGGCGAACTCGTCCAGCTCGACGAAGGAGCCCTCGTCGAGGAGGAGTTCGATGCGCTCACGGGCCGTCAGCTTGCCCTTGGCGTGCTGCTTCTCGACGGCACGTTCGGAGCCGGCGTGCGTCGCCTCCTGGATGCGGCGCTGGAGATCCGCGAGCTTGCCCGCGGTGGTGTGGATGTCGATCTCTTCCGGCTCGGACATCGGTCTCGCGGCTCCCTGCCTGCTCAAAAGGGGGGACGGTTACTCATCCGTAGAGTAGTGGTGCCCCTACGAATCAGCAGTGCGGCGTTTCACACACCTAGGGTGGCTTGCATGACGCCGCGAGATGCTTCAGGAGACGACAGCCGTTGGTCGGACCTCGACCGGCCACCCCTCAACGCCGCCGCGCTGCGCCGCGGGCTGGTGCGTGACGGCGGGCTCTGGTCCGGGATCGAGGTGGTGGCCGGCACCGGCTCCACCAACTCCGACCTGGTGGCGCTTGCCACCGCGGGCAAGGCCGCCGAGGGCGCGGTCCTCGTCGCCGAGGAGCAGACCGCCGGGCGGGGCCGCCTGGACCGGCAGTGGACCGCGCCGCCACGCTCGGGCCTCTTCTTCTCGGTCCTGCTGACGCCGGGTGACGTGCCGGTGGCCCGCTGGGGCTGGCTTCCGCTGCTCACCGGGGTCGCGGTGGCGACGGGCCTGTCACGGTCCGCGGGTGTCGACACGGCCCTGAAGTGGCCCAACGACCTGCTGGTGACCGTCGGCGGCGAGGAACGCAAGGCGGGCGGGATCCTCGCCGAGCGGGCCGGCGACCACGGGGTCGTCATCGGCGTGGGCATCAACGTCACGCTCCGGGAGGACGAGCTGCCGGTGCCGACCGCCGGTTCGCTGGCGCTGGCCGGAGCGGTGAGCACGGACCGGGACCCGCTGCTGAGGGGCGTACTGCGCTCTCTGGAGCAGTGGTACGAGCGCTGGCGTGCGGCGGCGGGGGACCCGACGGTGAGCGGCTTGCAGGAGACGTATGCGGCGGGGTGCGCGACGCTGGGAAGACGGGTACGGGCCGAGCTGCCGGGAGACCGGTCACTGGTCGGCGAGGCGGTGGCTGTGGACGGCGACGGCCGCCTGGTGATCGCGACGGAGGAGGGCGTACAGGAACCGGTGGGAGCGGGAGACATCGTCCACCTGCGGCCCGCGTAGGCCCGCACCCCCTTGTCGGCGCCCTCGGGAGTGAGCTGGCGCACACCTGCCGTACAGTTGAGGCCGGTCGATACCTGACCGTGACAGATCGGAAGGGCAGCAGGCGTGACCGTAGACGACACGGGCTCCGGCGCGGACGCGACCCCGCACCCGCTCGCCGTGCGTCTCGAACAGCTCATCCTCGGCGCCGAGCGGCGCTACACCCCCTTTCAGGCGGCCCGCACCGCCGGCGTCTCCATGGAGCTGGCCACCCGCTTCTGGCGGGCGATGGGCTTCGCGGACGTCGGCCAGGCCAAGGCGTTCACCGAGGCGGACGTCCTCGCGCTGCGCCGGCTCGCCGGTCTCGTCGAGGCGGGGCTGCTGAGCGAGGCCATGGCCGTACAGGTGGCGCGGTCCACCGGGCAGACCACCGCGCGGCTCGCCGAGTGGCAGATCGACTCCTTCCTGGAGGGCCTGACCGACCCCCCGGAGCCGGGCATGACCCGCACCGAGGTGACGTACCCGATCATCGAGCTGCTCCTGCCCGAACTGGAGGAGTTCCTCGTCTACGTCTGGCGCCGCCAGCTCTCCGCGTCGGCGGGCCGGGTCGTGCAGGCCGCCGACGACGAGGAGATGGTCGACCGGCGGCTGTGCGTCGGCTTCGCGGACCTCGTCGGTTTCACGCGGCTGACCCGCCGGATGGAGGAGGAGGAGCTCGGCGAGCTCGTCGAGGCCTTCGAGACCACCGCCGCGGACCTCGTGGCCGCGCGCGGCGGGCGGCTCATCAAGACCCTCGGCGACGAGGTGCTGTACGCGGCGGACGACGCGGCGGTGGCCGCCGAGATCGCCCTGCGGCTGATCGAGACCATGGCGAACGACGAGACCATGCCCGAGCTGCGCGTCGGCATCGCCTTCGGCACGGTGACCACCCGTATGGGTGATGTCTTCGGTACGACGGTGAACCTGGCCTCCCGGTTGACCTCGATAGCTCCCCGGGACGCCGTACTCGTCGACAGCGCCTTCGCGGAGGAGCTGATCCGCCACGGCGAGGCGCCCGCCTCCGAGGCGGAGGCGGCCGAGGCCGCGGCCACCGCCGAGAAGGAGGGCGAGGAGCCGCCGACGTACCGCTTCGCGCTCCAGCCGATGTGGCAGCGGCCGGTGCGTGGTCTCGGCGTGGTCGAGCCGTGGCTGCTGACCCGCCGGGACGTGGCGCCCTAGCCGTGCCGTTCGGGCACGTCGGCGAGGCCTAACGCTGCTGCACGCACAGGCCGATGATCGGTACGCACAGGCCCGGGGCGGGCCGGCTGGACCGGGTGGGCTGTGCCGTCGGGGCGGGGGCCGGCGGGGGTGTGGTCCGGGCCGAGGTCGGGGCCGGCCGGGGTTGCGGGGCGGCGGTCGTGGCCGGCGCGTGGGGTGCGGTGGTGGTCGTGGGGGCGGGTGCCGGGGTGTTCGGAGCGTCCGGGATCGTCGTGGGGGCGGCCGCGTAGGGCAGCGGTACGGCGGATGCGGGCGCGGATGCGGATGCGGATGCCGGTGTGCTCGGTGCGAAGGGTGCGCCCGCTGTCGGGGTCGCCGAGATCCCGCCCATGAGCGTGGTGGAGGACGGGCTCACCTTCGGGACGGCACCGATGGTCGCGGCGGTGTCGGTCGTGCGGTCCGTGCCGGTGCCCGTGTCTGTGCCGGTGTCCACGCCGGTGTTCGTGTCCGGGGCCGCCTGGGGGTCGGTCTCCGTCGCGCCGAAGCCGCCCATCGTGGTGTCGGAGGCCAGTCGTACGAGGCTGAGGGCGCCGGCGGCCAGGGCGAGACCGCCCGCCGCGAGGAGGACCTTGCGGGGGCGGGGCTTGCGGTGGCGGCCCCGGGGGCCTCTCGGCCCGCGTGAGCCGAAGAGGTGGGTGCCCTCGCTGTCCGCGAGCCCCGTCGTCATCGTGACCGTCGCCGTCATGGTTCCTCCCCTGTGTGCCCGCGCCCCCTGTGCGCCGTGGCGGGGCGCACGTTATGCGCTGCTGTGGGCGGTGGGGGAGGAGTTGGGCGGGATGTCACTCGAACGGGGTGTCGGGCGGGTCGGCGGGAACCTTTCGTGGAGTGGGCGGGGCTGCGATGATCTGAGCGTTCTTGTTAACCCGCGTTAACTGGGAGGGTCTGATGGGCGAGCAGCGGTTCGGGGAGTTCGTGCTGGTGCGGGGGCATGGGGAGGACGGTGTCGTCGAGCTGGTGCTGGACCGGCCGAAGGCGATGAACGCGGTCTCCACGGAGATGGCACGCTCGGTCGCGGCGGCGTGTTCGGCGCTCGGGGGTGACTCGGGGGTGCGGGTGGTCGTGGTGACCTCCACGCATGAGCGGGCGTTCTGCGTCGGGGCGGATCTGAAGGAGCGGAACTCCTTCAGCGACGCGGAGCTGCTGCGGCAGCGGCCGGTGGCTCGCGGGGCGTACACCGGGGTGCTGGAGCTGCCGGTGCCGACGATCGCGGCGGTGCACGGGTTCGCGCTGGGCGGGGGGTTCGAGCTGGCGCTCGCGTGCGACCTGATCGTGGCGGACGGTACGGCGGTGGTGGGGCTGCCTGAGGTGTCGGTGGGGGTGATTCCCGGGGGTGGGGGGACGCAGTTGCTGCCGCGGCGGGTGGGGGCGGCGCGGGCCGCCGAGCTGATCTTCACGGCGCGGAGGGTGGAGGCGGAGGAGGCGTACCGGTTGGGGCTGGTGGATCAGCTGGTGCCGGTGGGGGAGGACCGGGCCGCTGCGCTGGCTCTGGCGGGGCGGATCGCGGCGAACTCGCCGGTGGGGTTGCGGGCGGCGAAGCGGGCGTTGCGGCTGGGGCAGGGGCTGGATCTGCGGGCCGGGCTCGAGGTGGAGGACGCGGCGTGGCGGGCGGTGGCGTTCTCGGGGGATCGGGCGGAGGGGGTGGCGGCGTTCAATGAGCGGCGGGCGCCTCGGTGGCCCGGGGTTTGACGTTGTTCGTCTGCGGGTTCGGTGGGGGCGGGCGTTTTGCGCAGTTCCCCGCGCCCCTGGGGGCCTGCGGCGGCCCCTTGCTGTCCGGTGGGGGCGTGCGTAGCGCGTGCTGGTTCGTCTCGGGTCGGGGCCGGGGTGGGGGGTATCCGTCCTCGGTCCGGCGGCTCGGTCGCTTGAGATGTGCTCGGTTCCGGACGCCGGCCGCTGCGGGCGGACACCCCCCACCCCGTCCCCTTCACGCCGTCGGCGGCTTCAGGAGCGTCCACCGTCCCCACCCAGGGGCGCGGGGAACTGCGCGACCAGCCCCCACCGGGCCGCAGTCGCCCGCCAACAGAACCCGGCGCCTCAAACAGCCCAACCTCACCCCGGCCCTCACCCAAATCCTCCCTAACCTGGAGTGATGGGTGAGGACATCCGGCTGGCCGCGGTCGTCTCGTTGGCGCAGGGCATGGCGGCGGCTCACGGCTCGCGGGAGGCGTGGCGGGCCGCTGCCGCCGGGGCGTGCCGTGCGCTCGGGGGGAGTTTCGCCGCGCTGTCGGTGTGGGAGCGGGAGCTGGGGCGGCTCAGGGTGTTGGTGAACGTGGGGGAGCGGGTCGCCGGTGAGGAGGAGTTTCCCGAGGGGGAGGCCTACCCCGTGCACCAGTTCCCGGAGATCACCGAGTTCCTGCACGAGCGCTGGGCCGGGGGCGGGGAGCCCAATGCGTGGGTGGAGACGGCGGAGGGGCCCGCGGCGGGCGTGCGGCCGGGGTACGTGCATCAGCGGGTCGCCGCGCTCCGGAGGAGGGGGCGGGGGTGCTGTGTCGTCGCGCCGATCGTGTTGAACGGGCGGGCCTGGGGGGAGTTGTACGTGGCCCGGCCGGTGGGGGCTCCGCTGTTCGGGCGGGAGGACGCCGACTTCGCCACCGTGCTGGCCGCCGTCGTCGCCGCCGGTATCGCGCAGGCGGAGCGGCTGGAGGAGGTCAGGCGGCTCGCGTACACGGACGCGCTGACCGGGCTCGCCAATCGCCGGGCCGTGGACGTGCGGCTCGACGAGGCCGTGGAGCGGCACAAGCGGGACGGGGTCGTCGTCAGTCTGGTCGTCTGTGATCTCAACGGGCTCAAGCGGGTCAACGACACCCAGGGGCACGCCGTGGGGGACCGGCTGCTGGAACGTTTCGGGTCCGTGCTGTCGCTGTGCGGGGCCATGGTGCCGGGCGCGCTGGCCGCGCGGCTCGGCGGGGACGAGTTCTGTCTGCTCGCGGTCGGGCCCTCCGCCGACGAGGTGGTGCGGGCCGCCGACGAACTGTGCCGTCGGGCCGGGGAGCTGGAGCTGGGGGAGGGGGTGGCGTGCGGGGTCGCCTCGACCGCGGATCCCATCGGGCCCGTGCGGTCGGCCCGGCGGCTGTTCCGGCTCGCCGACGCCGCGCAGTACCGGGCCAAGGCCGAGCGGGCCACCAAGCCGGTGGTCGCCGGCCGGGGCGGGGTCGAGGATCCCGTCGTACGGCTGGCGGATGCCGCGCCGTCCGAGCCCCCCTCGCCGGAGCGACGGCGGTTCCGGGGGCGGACCTGAGGTGCCGGGGGCGGTAAGGGTCGTAACCCCGACCCAGTAGTGACATCCTGGAATTCAATGCGTACGCTCCTGAATATGGATATGCACACTGTGGTGGTGGGGACGTCCGGGGTCACCGCGTCCGACGTCCTTGCCGTGGCGCGCGGCGGTGCCCGGGTCGAGCTCTCCGGGGAGGCGGTCTCGGCGCTGGCGGCCGCGCGCGGGATCGTGGACGCGCTCGCGGCCAAGCCCGAGCCCGTCTACGGCGTCAGCACCGGCTTCGGTGCCCTCGCGACCCGGCACATCAGCCCCGAGCTCCGGGCCCAGTTGCAGCGCAACATCGTGCGCTCGCACGCCGCCGGAATGGGGCCCCGGGTGGAGCGGGAGGTCGTACGGGCACTGATGTTCCTGCGGCTGAAGACCGTCTGCTCGGGACGCACCGGGGTACGGCCCGAGGTCGCGCGGACCATGGCCGACGTGCTCAACGCCGGGATCACGCCCGTCGTTCACGAGTACGGCTCCCTGGGGTGTTCCGGCGACCTCGCGCCGCTGTCCCACTGCGCCCTCACGCTCATGGGGGAGGGGGACGCCGAGGGGCCCGACGGTGTCGTACGGCCCGCCGGTGAGCTGCTCGCCGAGCACGGGATCGCGCCCGGGGAGCTGCGGGAGAAGGAGGGGCTCGCCCTCCTCAACGGCACCGACGGCATGCTCGGCATGCTGGTGATGGCCCTCGCCGACCTGGACATGCTCTACAAGTCCGCCGACATCACGGCCGCCCTCTCGCTGGAAGCGTTGCTCGGGACCGACAAGGTGCTCGCTCCCGAGCTGCACGCCATCCGGCCGCATCCGGGGCAGGGGGACTCCGCGGCCAACATGCTGGCCGTGCTGGAGGGTTCGGAACTCACCGGACACCACCAGGACGACGCACCCCGGGTCCAGGACGCCTACTCGGTGCGCTGCGCCCCGCAGGTCGCCGGAGCCGGGCGGGACACCATGGCGCACGCCCGGCTGGTGGCGGAGCGGGAGTTGGCGTCCGCGGTCGACAACCCCGTGGTGCTGCCCGACGGCCGGGTCGAGTCCAACGGCAACTTCCATGGCGCGCCCGTCGCTTACGTGCTGGACTTCCTCGCCATCGCGGTCGCCGATCTCGCGTCGATCGCCGAGCGGCGCACCGACCGGCTGCTCGACAAGAACCGGTCCCACGGGCTGCCGCCGTTCCTCGCCGACGACGCCGGTGTGGACTCGGGGTTGATGATCGCCCAGTACACGCAGGCGGCGCTGGTCAGTGAGTTGAAGCGGCTGGCCGTGCCGGCGTCCGCGGACTCGATCCCCTCGTCCGCGATGCAGGAGGACCACGTGTCGATGGGGTGGTCGGCCGCGCGCAAGCTGCGCACCGCCGTCGACAACCTCACCCGGGTCCTCGCCGTCGAGCTCTACGCCGCCTCGCGTGCCGTCGAGTTGAGGGAGGGCCTGAGCCCCGCGCCGGCGACCCAGGCCGCCATCACCGCCGTACGCAAGGCGGGGGTCGAGGGTCCCGGACCGGACCGGTTCCTGGCGCCCGACCTCGCGGCGGCCGACGTGTTCGTGCGGGAGGGGCGGCTGGTGTCGGCGGTGGAGGCCGTCACCGGGCCGCTGCGGTAGGAAGGCGGGGCCCTGTTCGTCGTACGGCTGAACAGGGCCCTTTCGGCGGCTACTTCAGCTTGGTGACCTGCGCGTCGAGGACGGCGGCCGGTACGGTGGCCGCCTTGCCGCTGCCCAGCGAGGCGAAGTCGACCGTGTAGTACGTGGAGACGGTGCTGCCGACGCGGACCACGTCGACGTTGAAGGTGGCCGTGCCCTCGCCGTCCATGTCGGAGTTCACGGCGAAGGCCACCGACTGGTCGCCCTTGCCGGAAGCCTTGCCCGCGGCGACCTTGGTGATCTTGAGGTTCTCGCCCTCGGCCGCGATGCCGAACCCGCCGGAGCAGGCGGCGATCCCGTCGGAGACGGCCTTGACCGCCTTCTCGGCGCCGTCGCCCTCGTAGGAGGACAGGCCCACGATGGTCATGTCGACGTTGAAGGCGTCCTCGATGTCGGCCTCGCCGGGGGACGGCGTGGAGGTCTGCGAGGTGACGGTGTTGTTCGCGCTCGCGTCGGTGTCGGCCGGCGGGAGGCCGGACAGCGCGTAGGCGAGCGGCGCGCACGCGGACTTGTCGGCCTTCACGGCGCTCTTGGCCTTCGGCAGGGTGTCGTCACCCGGGTCGACGTCGTAGCCGGCGACATCGCCCTTGGCGAGGAGCAGCTTCTCCAGTTCGGCCGCGCTGTGGGCCTTCGCGGCCGGGGCCGAGCTCGCGGCGGAGGAGGCGCCGGCCTCCTTGGACGACCCCGACTCCTTCGCGTCGTCGTCCGAACCCCCGCCGCATCCGGTGACGAGGGCGAGGGACAGCACGCTCACGGTCGCCGTGGCGCCTATGCGCGCCCGCGATGATCTCTTCATGTGCGGACTATGAAGGCCTCACCAAGAAATCGTCAAGCGGGTTTAAAAACCCAGCCGTTCCCGGCGTACCGAATAGACGACGAAGCCCGCACCCAGCGTGAGGAAGAGGGTGCCGCCGACGACGTACGGCGTGGTGTCGAAGCTGCCGGTGTCGGCGAGCTGCACGCTCTCCCCGGTCGTCTCCGTGTGTGTGGTCGTGGCCCGCGCCTGCGCCGTGGCCTGCACGGACGGCTCAGTTCTGACCGGCTTGTCCTGGGACGCGTTGGCGGACGGGACGAACCAGAGGGCACCCAGCAGGGTCCCCGCGGCGGTGGCGGTCAGCAACGGACGGCGAACGGATGACACGGAATATCGATCCCCTTGTGGCACTGGCGAATTGGCCGTGTGGGGCGATGTTAGTGAAAGACGCGGGTCACGGGAAAGTCACGGGAGCGATGGGCCTTACTCTCCGGGCATGAGCACTGAAGAGACATCACGCTTTGTACGACTTCGGGTGGAACTCGTCGTCGAGATCGACGACCGGGACGCCGTGACCCGGGCCGCGCTGGAGCGGATCGCGGACGATCCGGACACGCCGGACGACGAGCGGGCGCACGCCGAGGGTGCTGTGACCGAAGACACTGCCGAGGCCCTCGCCTATCTCGTGGACCCGTTCGACCTGGTGGGGGACGTGCCGGGGGTCGAACTGGCCCAGGCCTCCTGGAGCAGTGAGCAGATCGACTACGACCCGGATTCGCCGGACTGGGACCTCGACGACGATGATGTCGAGGAGGACGAGGAAGAAGAGGCCGTCGGCTGAGCGCGCCGGGAAAAACCTGACCCCGGGCGGCAACCGCCGCCCGGGGTTTCGTCGTCTCAGGGGTCGCACGGCCCGACAGTCGCACCCTCCGCCACGGCGGACGTGGTGTGCCCCACACCTTCCGAGATGGTGGAACGGGACGAACCGGTCGTAGCGTTGAGTTTTCATTGACGGGGACTCTCGGGGTTTCTGGGATTCGGCAACGATGGAGAAGCGTGTGATGACGGTCAGTAAGCGGCGCAGGGGCCTGACGGTCGCGTCCGCTCTGCTCGGCGGGGTGCTGGTGCTCTCGGCCTGTTCCGGTGGCGACGACTCGTCGTCGAGCGGCGGCGGCAACGACACCTCGCAGGCCAAGGCCGACGAGGCGGCGGCCAAGAAGAGCTCCGCCGCCGAGATCAAGATCACGCCGAAGGACGGCACGGACAACGCCTCCATCAACAACTCGGCCGCCGTCACCGTGAGCAAGGGCACGCTCACCGAGGTGACGATGACGACCGCCGACGGCACCGAGGTCGCGGGCCAGCTGTCCGCCGACAAGACCAGCTGGAAGCCCGACGCCCAGCTGGAGCGCTCCACGAGCTACAAGGTCGCCGCGGAGGCCAAGGACGCGGACGGTCTGGTCGCCCACGAGAACGCCTCGTTCACGACGGTCTCCCCGGCCAACAGCTTCATAGGCAACTTCACGCCGGAGAACGGCTCGACCGTCGGCGTGGGCATGCCGGTGTCGATCAACTTCGACAAGGCGATCACCAACAAGGCGGCCGTCCAGAAGGGCATCACCGTCTCCTCCAGCAGCGGTCAGGAGGTCGTCGGCCACTGGTTCAACGCCAACCGGATCGACTTCCGCCCCGAGGACTACTGGAAGGAGAACTCCACCGTCACGCTGAAGCTCGCGCTCGACGGTGTCGAGGGCGCCTCCGGGGTCTACGGCGTCCAGCAGAAGACGGTCACCTTCAAGATCGGCCGCAACCAGGTCTCGTACGTCGACGCCAAGACCAAGCAGATGAAGATCACGCACAACGGCGCGACGATCAAGACCATCCCGATCTCGGCCGGTTCGCCGGAGAACAAGACGTACGAAGGCATCATGGTGATGTCCGAGAAGTTCAAGGAGACGCGCATGAACGGCGCGACCGTGGGCTTCACCGACGACGACGGCAAGGGCGAGTACGACATCAAGGACGTGCCGCACGCCATCCGGCTCACCAACTCCGGCACCTTCGTGCACGGCAACTACTGGGGCGCCAAGTCCATTTTCGGCAGCGTCAACACCAGCCACGGCTGCGTGGGTCTGTCCGACACCAAGGGCGCCAACGACACCGGCACGGCGGGCTACTGGTTCTACAACAACTCGATCATCGGTGACGTGGTGGTCGTGAAGAACACCGGCGACAAGACGGTGGCCCCGGACAACGGCCTCAACGGCTGGAACCTGAGCTGGGCGGACTGGAAGGCGGGGTCGGCGGTCTGACGTCGAGCGCTCCGCAGAACGCCGGAAACGCGCTCGCCGCCCTCACGGGTGGCGGGCGCGTTTCTGCTTTTCGGGTCTGCTTTTCGGGCGGAGCGAGACCTCAACTCCCCCTGAACCCGGCGGTCTTGTAACAGACTTTGCAGTCGGCGAGTTGTCTGTTGAACGTGGTGATCACCCCTCGGCATACTGCGGGCACCGGGGGGTGCACGTACATGCGTGCGAAACTCCCCCCGGCCGGGTGAACGGGGAATTCACCCGGTCCTTCTGCAAGGGGGAAACTTGCGCAGACAAGTGAAAAAGGCATGCGCGGCCACGATCGCCACGGCGGCCGCGGTAGCGCTCGCGGCGGGAATGACCAGCCCCGCCTCGGCGGACGCGCAACAGACCGCGAGTGTCTCGCGGTCCGGCAAGGCCCAGCTCACGCCCCACCACCGGATCACCCTGATCACCGGTGACCGAGTCGTCGTGGACGCGAAGGGCCGCGTCGTCGGCCTGGAGCCCGCGAAGGGGCGCGCGCACATACCGGTGCAGCTCCGCAAGGCCGACGGCCACACCTATGTGCTGCCGTCCGACGTGGCCCGCCTGGTGTCGAGCGGCAAGCTCGACCAGCGGCTCTTCGACATCACCGAGCTCGACAAGGCCGCCACCCGCAAGTCCCAGGCCAAGGGACTGAAGGTCATCGTCGGCTACCAGGGCGCGGCGAGCGCGGCCAAGGCCGAGGTCCGGGACGCGGGCACGCTCCGCCACTCCCTGGCCTCCCTGAACGCCGACGCGGTACAGACGCCGAAGGACGACGCGCCCGAGCTGTGGGACGCGGTCACCAACGGCGACAAGACCGCCTCCGGTATCGCGCACGTCTGGCTCGACGGGGTCCGCAAGGCCAGCCTGGACAAGTCCGTGCCGCAGATCGGCGCCCCCAAGGCATGGGCGGCCGGCTACGACGGCAAGGGCGTCAAGATCGCCGTCCTGGACACCGGTGTCGACGCGACCCATCCGGACCTCAAGACCCAGGTGATCGCCTCGAAGAACTTCTCGACCTCCGCGGACGCGACCGACAAGTTCGGTCACGGCACGCACGTCGCCTCCATCGCGGCGGGCACCGGCGCCAAGTCGGGCGGCAAGTACAAGGGTGTCGCGCCGGGCGCCAAGATCCTCAACGGCAAGGTCCTGGACGACACCGGCTCCGGTGACGACTCCGGCATCCTCGCCGGCATGGAGTGGGCGGCGGCGCAGGGCGCCGACGTCGTCAACCTCAGCCTCGGCGGCGGCGACACCCCGGAGATCGACCCGCTGGAAGCCGAGGTCAACAAGCTCTCGGAGACCAAGGGCATCCTGTTCGCCATCGCGGCGGGCAACTCCGGTCCGGAGTCCGTCGGTTCGCCGGGCAGCGCCGCCTCCGCCCTGACCGTCGGCGCGGTCGACGACAAGGACAAGCTGGCCGACTTCTCCAGCACCGGCCCCGGCCTCGACGGGCAGATCAAGCCCGACGTGACCGCGCCGGGTGTGGACATCACCGCGGCGGCCGCTCCCGGCAGTGTCATCGACAAGGAGGTCGGTGAGAAGCCGCCGGGCTACCTGACGATCTCGGGTACGTCGATGGCCACCCCGCATGTCGCGGGCGCCGCTGCCATCCTCAAGCAGGAGCACCCCGACTGGGGTTACACCGAGCTGAAGGGCGCGCTGACGGGCTCGACGAAGGGCGGCAAGTACACGCCGTTCCAGCAGGGTTCGGGCCGTATCCAGGTGGACAAAGCCATCAAGCAGACCGTGATCGCCGACCCGGTGTCGGTGAGCTTCGGTACGCAGCTGTGGCCGCACACCGACGACAAGCCGGTGACCAAGAAGCTGACGTACCGCAACCTGGGCACGAAGGACGTGACGCTGAAGCTGGCGTCGACGGCCACCAACCCGAAGGGGCAGGCCGCCCCGGCGGGCTTCTTCAAGCTGGGTGCGACCACGGTCACCGTCCCGGCGGGCCGCAGCGCCTCCGTCGACATGAGCGTGAACACCAAGCTGGGCGGCACGCTGGACGGCGCCTACTCGGCGTACGTGACGGCGACGGGCGGCGGCCAGACCGTGCGCACCGCGGCCGCGGTACAGCGCGAGGTCGAGTCGTACGACGTCACGCTGAACGTGCTCGACCGTGACGGCAAGCCGACCAAGAACTACGGCGCCGACCTGTCGGGCATCTCCGGCCTCGGCAAGGGCAGGTGGTTCACGCCGTACGACGCGGACGGCTCCGTCACCGTCCGGGTGCCCAAGGGCGGCTACATCCTCAACTCCTCCACCTTCGTGGACCCGGATGACTCCACCAAGGGCACCGACTGGCTGGTCCAGCCGAAGCTGAACGTCACCAAGAACACGACGGTGACGCTGGACTCGCGCAAGGCCAAGCCGGTGGACATCACCGTGCCGGACGCGGCCGCCAAGTCGGAGTTCGCCATGCCCGGCTTCCAGGTCGACACGGCCGACGGCGGCTACGGCTACGGCTGGTTCCTGGACACGTACGCGGGCTTCCGTACCGCGCACTTCGGCCCGCAGGTGACCGACGGCTCCCTCACCCAGCAGTTCGACGGGCACTGGAGCAAGGGTGCCACCGAGCAGTACGACACCGTGTCCGGCGGCAAGGTCAAGCAGTTCCCCACCGGTTACACCAAGCACTACAAGGCGAGCGAGCTGGCCACGGTGAAGGTCGGTCTGGGCGCGGCGGCGAGCGGCAAGAAGGGCGCGGTCAGCGCCACGGGCTGGCTGCCCGGATCCTTCTCGGGCTCCTCGATCAACTTCGCGCAGGCCCTGCCCAGTACCCGCACCCTGCACCTGTCGACGGTCAGCGGCGTGAAGTGGGACCTGTCGTTCGAGCAGTACAGCGGGGTCGACGCGGACGGCTTCCCGATCAGCGACGCGTACTACACGGCCGGCGCTCCGCGGTCCTTCCAGGGCGGCAAGTCGTATGCGAAGACCTTCAACACCGCGGTCTTCGGCCCGCGTCTCAACGCCGACTACGGTCTCTACCGCAAGGGCAACGAGATCTTCGGCTCCCTGCCGCTGTTCGCGGACGGCCAGGGCAACCCCGGTTCCTCGGACTTCACCTCGGTGAAGACCACGCTGTACAAGAACGGCGTCAAGGTCGGTTCCAACGACGACCCGCTGTTCGGCGAGAAGGTCTTCACGGTCCCGGCGGGCAAGGCCGACTACAAGCTGACGACCTCGGTCAAGCGCAGTGTCAAGGTCGCGGCGGCCTCCACCCGGATCGACGCCGGCTGGACGTTCGCGTCCAAGAAGACCGGCGACCTCACCAAGCTGCCCGCCTCCACGGTCCGCTTCAACGCGGCCACGGGGCTGGACAGCAGGGTCGAGGCCGGCAAGACGGTCAAGATCCCGGTGACGGTCGAGGGTGCCGCCAAGGGCTCGAACCTGAAGTCCCTGTCGGTGTACGTGTCGTACGACTACGGCCAGACCTGGAAGAAGGTCACCGTCACGGGCGGCAAGATCACCGTGAAGAACCCGGCGAAGGGCAAGGCGATCTCGTTCCACGCCAAGATCGCCGACAAGAAGGGCAACAAGTCGACGATCTCGATCTACAACGCGTACTACGGGAAGTGACCTGTAGGAAGCGGTAGTCGAGGGCCCGCCGGAAGCGCACCGCTTCCGGCGGGCCTTTCCCGTACGGGACTCACCCCGTGCCCCGGCCGGTCTGACAGGCACGTGACGGCTCGTGCCCGGCTCCCGGACAGGCTTCTCATGCAGCTCTTATAGACGGCTTATGGAGTCATCACGCGGCCTGCCTAGCTTGCGGCCATGTTCTTCACCTACCTGAGGCGCGAGCTGCGCCGCCGCAGAAAGGCGGCCCTTGTCGTCGCCTCCGGGCTCGCGCTGGGTATCGCGCTGGTCATCGTGGTCAGTTCCGTGTCGTCCGGCATGGGGAAGGCCCAGGACAAGGTGCTCCAGTCGCTCTACGGGCTGGGCACCGACATGACCGTCACCAAGGCGGCCCAGCCGCAGGCCAGTTCGTCCGACCGGCCGCGTTTCCGGTTCGACGCGCAGGACAACGGCTCCAACGCCGAGCAGAGCAGCGACCGCGTGATGGTGCAGGGCTTCCAGACCCTGTCCACCTCCACGGTCACCAAGGTCGACCAGCAGTCCGGCGTCTCCGACGCGGTCGGCGGGCTGAGCCTGCAGGTCATCAAGATCAACGGCCAGTTCACCCGCGGCGAGTTCCAGCAGAACGGCAACGGGGGCGGTGAGGGCGGCTTCCGCCGCGAAGGCGGCGGCACCGGCCAGCCGCAGGGCGAAGTGCGCGGCGGTGGCGCCGACTTCGACGTCAACAACTACTCCGTCTACGGCACGGACGTCACCAAGCCCGCCCTCGGCCCGCTGACCTCCTCCAAGATCACCAGCGGCCGTACGTTCAAGTCGACCGAGACCGACGCGAAGGTCGCCGTCCTCGACTCCGCGTACGCCAAGGAGAAGAAGCTCAAGGTCGGCTCCACCCTCACCATCAAGAACGTCAAGTTCACGGTGATCGGCGTCGCCACCGCGGACAGCGGGGACGCGGCCGCCAACGTCTACATCCCGCTCACCCAGGCCCAGACCCTCAGCGACTCGAAGAACAAGGTCACCACGATCTACGTCAAGGCGACCGACTCGCAGAAGATCAACTCCGTCAAGTCCTCGATCCAGAAGAACGTCTCGGGTACGACGGTGACGACCTCGGCGGATCTCGCGGACACGGTGTCCGGGTCGCTGTCCACCGCCTCTTCCCTGGCGTCCAACGTCGGCAAGTGGCTGTCCATCGCCGTGCTCGTGGCCGCGTTCCTGGTCGCCGGGCTGCTGACCTCCTCCGCCGTCTCACGCCGGGTGCGGGAGTTCGGCACGCTCAAGGCGCTGGGGTGGAAGTCGGGCCGCGTGACCCGGCAGGTCGTCGGCGAGGCGATGGTCAACGGGCTGCTCGGCGGAGTGCTGGGGATCGCGCTGGGCCTGGCGGGGGCGTACGCCGTGACGGCGGTCAGTCCCACGTTGCAGGCGCAGTTGGGGGGCGGTGGAGGCGCCGGCGGCGGTGCCGGTGGTTTCGGCGGCTTCGGCCGGCGGGCCGCCGAAAAGACGCTGGACGTCTCCCTCAGTGCTCCGGTCAGCCTGACGACGGTCGCGATCGCGGTGGGCCTTGCGGTGGCCGGTGGTCTCATCGCCGGTGCGTTCGGCGGTTGGCGGGCGTCGCGGTTGCGGCCGGCGGACGCGTTGCGGCGCGTCGAGTAGCGGACGTCGGCGGTGGTGCCGGTGCGCCCCCGCATGTGCCTCGTCCTGTGGTCACGCGGGAGCGGGAGCGTCGTGGCTGGTCGCGCCCCGCGGCGGAGCCGCACATTGATGCAGCCCCGCGCCCCTGAGTGGGTGCAGGCAAGGCATGCCCAGCTGTACCCACCCTTGGGGGCGCGGGGAACTGCGCGACCAGCCCCCACCGACCCGCGGCCGACATCGATCCGCGCCACCCCGAACCCCACTCACCCACCCAGGAGCTCACCATGTACGAACTCAGAAGCGTCACCAAGCGCTATTCCCGCGGCAAGGACACCGTCGACGCGCTCGCCGGGGTCGATCTCACCATCGCCGACGGGGACCGCCTGGTCATCCAGGGCCCCACCGGCGGCGGCAAGTCCACCCTCCTCCAGATGCTCGGCGGTCTCGACAAGCCCACCGAGGGCGAAGTCGTCCTGGACGGCACCGACTTGGCCAAGCTGTCGGAGGCCAGGCTCACCAGGGTCCGCAGCGAGAACATCGGCTTCGTCTTCCAGAGCTTCAACCTGATCCCCACCCTCACCGCCCAGGAGAACGTCGAGACCGCCCTCGTCCCCCTCGGTGTGAAGGGCAAGGAGCGCAGGGAACGGGCGGCCGAGGCGCTCACCTCCGTCGGCCTCGGGGAGCGCCTCGCGCACCTGCCCTCCGAGATGTCCGGCGGGCAGCAGCAGCGCGTCGCCATCGCCCGCGCCCTCGTCAAGCAGCCCAAGGTGCTCCTCGCCGACGAACCCACCGGCAACCTCGACGAGTCGATGCGCGACGAGATCATGGACGTACTCGAACGCATGTGGAAGGAGCTGGGGTTGACCTTCATCATGGTCACCCACGACTCCGCGATCGCGAAGAAGGCCCCGCGTCTGGCCACGATCCGCAAGGGGCGGATCAGCGTCAAGGAGAACGCCGCCACCTGAACCGTGCGGCCTCAACTCCCCCTGAATCCGGCAGTCTTGTAACAGACTTTGCTGTCAGGGACTTGTCTATTGAAGGTCGTGATCACCCCTCGGCATACTGCGAGTTCCGGGGGGTGCACGCGCATGCGTGCGAGACCACCCCCGCCCGGGTGAACGGGGAATTCGCCCGGTCCTTCTGCAAGGGGGAATCTTGCGCAGACAAGTGAAAAGGGCATGCGCGGCCACGATCGCCACAGCGGCGGCCGTGGCGCTCGCGGCGGGAATGACCAGCCCCGCCTCGGCGGACGCGCAGCAGACGGTGAGCGCGGCGGAATCCGCCGGCGCCGGACTCACCGCGAAGCACCACATCACCTTGATCACCGGTGACCGGGTCGCCGTCGACGGCAAGGGCCGGGTCGTGGGCCTGGAACGGGCGAAGGGGCGCGAACACATACCGGTGCAGATCCGCAAGGTCGACGGCCACACCCTCGTGGTGCCGGGCGACGCGGTCCGCCTGGTCGCGAGCGGCAAGCTCGACCAGCGCCTGTTCGACATCACCGAGCTCAACAAGGCCGCCACCCGCAAGTCCCAGGCCAAGGGACTGAAGGTCATCGTCGGCTACCAGGGCGCCGCCACGGCCGCCAAGGCCGACGTCCGGGACGCGGGCACCCTGCGGCGCACCCTGAAGACGCTCAACGCGGACGCCGTCCAGACCCCGCAGAAGGAAACCCCCGAGCTGTGGGACGCGGTCACCAACGGGGGCAGCACCGCCTCCGGTATCGCGCACGTCTGGCTCGACGGGGTCCGCAAGGCCAGCCTGGACAAGTCCGTGCCGCAGATCGGCGCCCCCAAGGCATGGGCGGCCGGCTACGACGGCAAGGGCGTCAAGATCGCCGTCCTGGACACCGGTGTCGACGCGACCCATCCGGACCTCAAGACCCAGGTGATCGCCTCGAAGAACTTCTCGACCTCCGCGGACGCGACCGACAAGTTCGGTCACGGCACGCACGTCGCCTCCATCGCGGCGGGCACCGGCGCCAAGTCGGGCGGCAAGTACAAGGGTGTCGCGCCGGGCGCCAAGATCCTCAACGGCAAGGTCCTGGACGACACCGGCTCCGGTGACGACTCCGGCATCCTCGCCGGCATGGAGTGGGCGGCGGCGCAGGGCGCCGACGTCGTCAACCTCAGCCTCGGCGGCGGCGACACCCCGGAGATCGACCCGCTGGAAGCCGAGGTCAACAAGCTCTCGGAGACCAAGGGCATCCTGTTCGCCATCGCGGCGGGCAACTCCGGTCCGGAGTCCGTCGGTTCGCCGGGCAGCGCCGCCTCCGCCCTGACCGTCGGCGCGGTCGACGACAAGGACAAGCTGGCCGACTTCTCCAGCACCGGCCCGCGCGCCGGCGACGGAGCGATCAAGCCGGACGTCACCGCGCCGGGTGTGGACATCACCGCGGCCGCGGCCAAGGGCAGCGTCATCGACCTGGAGGTCGGTGAGAAGCCGCCGGGCTACCTGACGATCTCGGGTACGTCGATGGCGACCCCGCATGTCGCGGGCGCCGCTGCCATCCTCAAGCAGGAGCACCCCGACTGGGGTTACACCGAGCTGAAGGGCGCGCTGACGGGCTCGACGAAGGGCGGCAAGTACACGCCGTTCCAGCAGGGTTCGGGCCGTATCCAGGTGGACAAGGCCATCAAGCAGACCGTGATCGCCGACCCGGTGTCGGTGAGCTTCGGTACGCAGCTGTGGCCGCACACCGACGACAAGCCGGTGACCAAGAAGCTGACGTACCGCAACCTGGGCACGAAGGACGTGACGCTGAAGCTGGCGTCGACGGCCACCAACCCGAAGGGGCAGGCCGCGCCGGCCGGCTTCTTCAAGCTGGCCGCCACCACGGTCACCGTCCCGGCGGGCCGCAGCGCCTCCGTCGACATGAGCGTGAACACCAAGCTGGGCGGCACGCTGGACGGCGCCTACTCGGCGTACGTGACCGCGACGGGCGGCGGCCAGACCGTGCGCACCGCGGCCGCGGTACAGCGCGAGGTCGAGTCCTACGACGTCACGATCAAGCACATCGGCCGGGACGGGAAGCCGACCGCCGACTACAACACCATCCTGTTCGGCTTCTCGGGCCTCGCCGAGGGCCGGGGCTACCAGGTCACCGTCGCGGACTCCGGTACGACGACGATGCGCGTCCCCAAGGGCAACTACCTGCTGGACGCCTGGATCGCGAAGGACCTCGTGAACTTCGAGGGCGGCCTGGACTGGCTGGTCCAGCCGAAGCTGAGCGTCACCAAGAACGTCTCCGTGACGATCGACGCCCGCAAGACCAAGACGTCCGACATCACCGTCCCGGACGCCCAGGCCAAGCAGCAGCTCGGCGTGATCAGCTACCTGTACGACCCGGCGGGCATCGGCTTCGGAGTCGGTCTGGAGACCTTCGAGGGCGTCCGCGTGGCACCGCTCGGCGGCGACGTCTCCGGTCTGCACCAGACCTGGAGCGGTCAGTGGACCAAGGGTGACCAGGCCGAGTACGACGTGGCCACCACCGCCGACGTCAAGAGGCTCCAGGGCGACAAGGTCCGGCACTTCAAGGCGAGCGAGCTCGCCACGGTGAAGAACAACCTCGGTTCCGGGGTCTCGGGCAAGACCGGCGCGGTGACCGTGTCGGGGTACTTCCCGAACGACTTCACCCTCGGCACGGCGGTCGAGCAGAAGCTGCCGGGCACCCGCACGCTGTACCTGTCGACGGTCGACAAGATCCAGTGGTCGTTCGACTTCGCGCAGTACAAGGGCAAGGACGCGGACGGCTTCCCGATCACGGAGGCCTACTACACCCTGGGCGACCCGCAGACCTTCAAGGCGGGCCAGAAGTACTCGAAGACCTTCAACACCGCGGTCTTCGGCCCGCACCTGAACAAGTACTACGGCCTCTTCCGTGACGGGAACTCGGTCTACGGCTACGTCCCGCTGTTCTCCGACGGTGCCGGCCACGCCGGTTCCTCGGACTTCACCGCGGTCAGCACCAGCCTGTACCGCAACGGCACCAAGGTCGGCACCAACGACGACCCGCTGTTCGGCGCCAAGGCGTTCACGGTGCCGTCCGGCCAGGCGAAGTACAAGCTGACCACGTCGGTCAAGCGCAGCGTCAAGGTCTCGGCGGCCTCCACCCGCATCGACGCGAGCTGGGAGTTCACGTCGAAGAAGCCGGCCGCCGGCACGGTGGCCACCCTCCCGGCCTCCATGGTCCGCTTCAACGCCAAGACGGGCCTGGACAACCGGGTCGAGGCCGGCAAGACGGTCAAGATCCCGCTGACGGTCGAGGGCGCCGCCAAGGGCTCCAACCTGAAGTCCCTCGCGGTGTACGTGTCCTACGACTACGGCCAGACCTGGAAGAAGGTCACGGTCAAGGACGGCCAGATCACCGTGAAGAACCCGGCGAAGGACAAGGCGATCTCCTTCCACGCCAAGATCGCCGACAAGAAGGGCAACAAGTCGACGATCTCGATCTACAACGCGTACTACGGGAAGTGACCTGTAGGAAGCGATGACCGCGACGCCCGTCGGAAGCACTGCTTCCGGCGGGCGTCCGTGTTTGAGTGGCCGTATGACCACAGAGACCGTCGAGTACATCCGCTACCGCATCCCGGAAGACCGCTCGGCGGAGTTCCTGTCCGCCTACACCCACGCCTCGGGCCGGCTGGCGGCGGCCCCGCAGTGCGTCGACTACGAACTCGCGCGCTGCGAGGAGGACTTCGAGCACTACGTCCTGCGCATCACCTGGACCTCGACCGAGGACCACCTGGAGGGCTTCCGCAAGTCGGACCTCTTCCCGGACTTCCTCGCCGAGATCCGGCCGTACGTCGAGAACATCGAGGAGATGCGGCACTACAAGCCGACGACGGTCCGCGGCCGGGGCGCCGCCGTCCCCACGCTGTACGCCTGGGCGGGCGGCGCGGAGGCCTTCACCCGGCTCACCACGGTCTTCTACGAGAAGGTCCTCGCCGACGACCTCCTGGCCCCGGTGTTCGAGGGTCTGGCCCCCGAGCACGCCGAGCACGTGGCCCTCTGGCTCACCGAGGTCTTCGGCGGGCCGCCCGCCTACTCCGAGACGCAGGGCGGACACGGTCACATGGTCGCCAAGCACATGGGCCGCGGCATCACCGAGCCGCAGCGCCGCCGCTGGGTGAACCTCATCCAGGACGCGGCCGACGAGGCCGGCCTCCCCACCGACGCGGAGTTCCGCTCGGCGTTCCTCGCCTACGTCGAGTGGGGCACCCGCCTCGCGGTCCACTTCTCCGGCCCGGACGCGAAGCCCCCGGCCGAGCAGCCGGTACCGAGGTGGACGTGGGGGGCGGCACCGCCGTACCAGGGGTGAGAGCGGGGCCCCGGTACAGGGTCCGGAGTCCCCGGCCTCAAGGCCGAGCCGACTCGCCCGCCCGGGTCGCGTCCGCGCCCCAGCTGGCCAGGAGACGGAGGGCGTCCGCCGAGGGGGAGCCCGGTTCCGCGTGGTAGGTGATCAGGGCCTGTTCCGTGCCGTCGGACAGCCGGAAGGACTCGAAGTGCAGGGCCAGGTCGCCGACCAGCGGATGCCGGAGGCGCTTGACGCCGAAGCTCTTCTCCTTGACGTCGTGCGTGGCCCACAGCCGGCGGAACTCCTCGCTCTTCAGGGAGAGTTCCCCGACCAGCGAGGACAGCAGCGGGTCGTCGGGGTGGCAGCCGGCGTCCATCCGCAGATAGCTGACCATGTCGGAGGCCTTCTGGTCCCACTCCACGAACAGATCGCGGTACTCCGGCCGCAGGAACACCAGCCGGGCCCAGTTCCGCTCCGGCACCGGAAGCTCCGACCAGTCCCCGAACACCGCCGCCGCCATCCGGTTCCAGGCCAGGATGTCCGAACGCCGCCCCGAGACGTACGCCGGGACCTCGATCGAGTCCAGCAGCTGCCGCAGCGGCCCCCGCACCTGCTCGGTCCGCCCGCCCGCCTTCTTCTTGTGCTGCTTCGGCTTCGCCAGATGCGTCAGGTGCGCGTGCTCGGCGTCGCTCAGCCGGAGCGCGCGGGCGATCGCGTCCAGGACCTCCGCCGAGACATTGCGCCCGTTGCCCTGCTCGAGGCGGGTGTAGTACGCCACCGAGACGCCCGCCAGCTGCGCCAGCTCCTCACGCCTGAGCCCCGGCACCCTGCGGTGCCGCCCGAATTCCGGCAGCCCGACGTCCTCCGGCTTCAGCCGGGCCCGCCGGGTGCGCAGAAACTCGCTGAGCTCGGCACGCCGGTCCAGGGAGCCGCCTCCGGTACGTTCCTCGGCCATGTCGTCCATACGTCGAGTATTCACGGTCGTACGCACACGATCCTGTCCCCGCCAGTGGTAGGAACAGTGGACGTAGGCAGAGTGAGGGCCTGGGTGGATGCCGATTCCTGGGGCAGGCTGTACTGCGTGCCCGGACGGATGAACGACAGAAGGCAGCCGGGCGCGCACCCCCGTTCGAGGAGAACCACCCTCATGACCACTGTTGCCGCTTACGCCGCCCCCGCCGCGAAGGCTCCCCTGGAGCGCACCACCATCGAGCGCCGGGCGGTCCGCGAGCACGACGTCCTGATCGACATCAAGTTCGCCGGCATCTGCCACTCCGACATCCACCAGGCCCAGGAGGGCTGGGGCCAGGCCATCTTCCCGATGGTCCCGGGCCACGAGATCGCGGGCGTCGTCTCCGAGGTCGGCCCCGGTGTCACCAAGTACAAGGTCGGCGACCGCGTCGGCGTCGGCTGCATGGTCGACTCCTGCCGTGAGTGCGAGAACTGCAAGGCCGGTCTGGAGCAGCACTGCACCCAGGGGAACGTCGGCACGTACAACGCCATCGGCAAGGACGGCGAGCCCACCTACGGCGGCTACTCCGAGAAGGTCGTCGTCGACGAGAACTTCGTCGTCCGCATCCCCGAGGGCCTGGCCCTCGACGAGGCCGCGCCGCTGCTGTGCGCCGGCATCACCACGTACTCCCCGCTCAAGCGCTGGGGCGCCGCCCCCGGCAAGAAGGTCGCCGTGATCGGCCTGGGCGGCCTCGGTCACATGGGCGTCAAGATCGCGCACGCGCTGGGCGCCGAGGTCACCGTCCTCTCCCAGTCCCTGCGCAAGAAGGACGACGGCCTCAAGCTGGGCGCCGACCACTACTACGCGACCAGCGACGAGACCACCTTCAAGGAGCTGGCCGGCTCCTTCGACCTCATCCTCTCCACGGTCTCGGCCCCGCTCGACTTCGGCGCCTACCTCGGCCTGCTCAAGGCGAACGGCGCGCTCGTGAACGTCGGCGCCCCCGAGGAGCCGATCTCCCTGAACCTGTTCTCCCTCATCGGCGGCAGCAAGACCCTCGCCGGTTCGGCGATCGGCGGCATCGCCGAGACCCAGGAGATGCTGGACTTCTGCGCGGAGCACGGCATCGGTGCGGAGATCGAGCTGATCGCCGCGTCCGAGATCAACGAGGCGTACGAGCGGGTCGTCAACAGCGACGTGCGCTACCGCTTCGTGATCGACACGGCGACGATCTGACGCCGACCGCTTGAACGAAGGGCCCCGGCGCTGTGCCGGGGCCCTTCGCCGTACGGCCGCCCGCCGGCGGGTGGGTGTTGTGGCTACCCGGGTGGGCGTTGTCGCTACCCGGGTGGGCGTTGCTGCTACCGGGTGCCGTTGGCGGCGAACTTCCACACGGCGCGGCTGCCGGGGCCGACGGTGAGGGTCGAGTTGCCGATCTGCTCCACGTGCCGGTCCTTCACGGGCCGGTTGAGGGACAGCTCGACCCGTTGCAGCCCGGCCTGCTCGCGGGGTACGGCGTCCAGCCGGATCGTGGTGCCGCCGCCCTCCGCGACGACACCGGCGCCGGCGACGCTCCGCACGGTGAACCCGCCGGCCCGCAGCAGCGGCACGGTGTCGGCGAGGTCGCTCTCGGTGACGGCGATGCGCACGGAGGTCACGTCACGCATGAGGTGGTTGCGGTAGTCGTCGGAGAGGTAGCGCTCCCTGCCGACGTCACCGGGAAAGCTCGCCGGCTCGGTGTTGCCGCGCGGGTCGGCGAAGTACTCCGGCCGGTACTCCATCGCCCAGGCCTGGAAGGCGTCGTACTCGGTGGCGGTGAGCAGGGCGTCGAACCAGGGCACGGGCACGCCGTCACCGAAGTCCCGGGTCTGGAGGAACTCGATGGGGGTGGCGCCGTCGCTCTTCATCCGCTCGGCGACCGTCGCCAGGTCTCCGTCCCGCTCGGTCGACACACCCAGTCCGGCGGCGCCGAGAGTGCCGTCAGGCCCGGGGAGGTCACCGACCCCGAACAGTTCCAGGTAGGTCTCGCGCCCCCGCAGATAGCGGCCGGTCCAGGTCTGTCCGCCGGAGCCGGTCGTGGTGCGGACCTCGAAGCTCGCGAAGTCCCGCAGGTAGTCGGAGTGCTCGATGGCATCGGCGGTCTCCCGGTCGAGCACGCCGTAGGAGTGGTTGTAGAACAACAACTGCCGGTCGTGGTCGTACGAGGATCCGCTCCCCGCGGCCTGCGCCGTCCCCACACCACCCCCGACCGCTCCGACGAGGGCCACGGCCAGTACGACGATCATCCGTAATGTCCGACGAATCAACATGCGGGGATCGTAGGACAGGGGGGATTCGGCCACGGCTCCTTTTCGGCGGAGCCTAAATGATTGACACGGGGCGTTCGAGGTGCCGTGAGGTGCCGTGGGGCAGCGCCGGTGGGCGGAATCGGCGGGAGCCTTCCCGCGTTGAGCACAGTGGGCGTGGGCTGCCGGTAGGTACGAGTCGAGCGTCCCGAGTGACCGAGCGGACAGAAATGGGAGGAGCGGCAATGGCTGCGCAGACGCAGAGGGCCGTGCTGGCGGGCGGATGCTTCTGGGGGATGGAGGAGCTGATCCGTCGCCTTCCCGGTGTGACGGCGACCCGGGTCGGATACACCGGGGGTGACGTGCCGAACGCGACGTACCGCAACCACGGCACCCACGCGGAGGCCATCGAGATCCTCTACGACCCCGAGAAGACCGACTACCGCACCCTCCTGGAGTTCTTCTTCCAGATCCACGACCCGAGCACCAAGAACCGCCAGGGCAACGACATCGGCCTCAGCTACCGTTCGGCGATCTACTACGTCGACGACGAGCAGAAGCGGATCGCCGAGGACACGATCGCGGACGTCGACGCGTCCGGCCTGTGGCCCGGCAAGGTCGTCACCGAGGTGGAGCCGGTCGGCCCCTTCTGGGAGGCCGAGCCCGAGCACCAGGACTACCTCCAGCGCTACCCCGACGGCTACACCTGCCACTTCCCCCGCCCGGGCTGGCGCCTGCCGACACGAGCGAAGGACTGACGGGGGAGGACGGGGGCGGTCCTGGTGCCACGGGACCAGGACCGGGACCCGGACCACATCGCTCACGGACGGTTGCCGCGGTCGCGGCCTACTGCCCTCGCACCTGCTCCACGTTCGACCGGTGGGGTGCGGACAGCCAGTCGGCGGACGCCAGGCGGGCGTCGTCCGGTTCCGCTCCCTGCCGTAGGGCCGCGAGGTAGGCGCGGTCGGCGGTGAGGCGGGCCGTCACCTCCGGGCCCCGGGCCACGGCCCCGTGGCCGGGGATGACGACGTCGACGTGGGCGGCGGCCTTCTCGAGACGGTCGAGGGCGGTCTCGTAGGCGCTGATCTGATCGTCCTGGCGGACGTCGAAGAGCGGGATCAGGACGTCGGAGAGCATGTCGCCGACGACGAGGACGCCACGGTCCGCGAGGAGGAGCGCGGCGTGGCCGACGGCGTGCGCCCGGTGCTCGATGATCTCGCCCGGCACGGGGCCGCCGTCCGCGGGCAGCGGGGTGAGGAGCGCGACCAGGTCGAGAGGGATACCGGGCGCACTCTGCTCCGCCATCGCCCGAGCCCGCTCCCTGGCCTGACCGGCGAGGTGGGCGCAGGCGGGGGTGGCGTAGCGCGGCACGTCACCGAACCGGGGGTGCCAGAGCAGGTGGTCCCAGTGGGGGTGGGTGGAGAACCCGGCGACCACCGGGATGCCGAGCCCGGCCACGTCGTCGGCGAGTCGGTCCAGCTCCGAGCCGTTGATGCCGGGGTCGATGACGACCAGCCCGTCCTCTCCGCGCACCACGACGGAATTGGACCAGACCCACTCGCTCTGGCGGACCCAGACACCGTCGGCCACTTCCTTCAGCTCGCCCATGTCCACTCCTGTTGGTCTGTTGCCCGGCCGGTCACAGTACTGAGACCGTGCCCGGCCGCCGAACTCATCGCTTCAGCCGCTGGGGCTGATCGGCAGGGGCTTCAGGGGTGGAGTCGTACGAGCTCGTCTGCGCGGCGGAGGTCCTTCGGGCGGCCGAGGGCTCGCCGCATGCGTATCAGATCGTCGAGCGCGGCATAGCGGATGGTGAAGCCCGCGGCGTCGTGAGTCGTCTCGGCCCTGGTCAGGCAGGGGGCGACAGCCATGGTGCCCCAGGGGAGGCCTGGGGTGCAGAGGTCTCCGACGGCGCCGGTGACCCGGTACCCCACCTGCACGCGGTCGAGATCGGGCAGCTCGGCACAGCCGCACCGCGCGAGAGCCTTGCGCAGGGCGTGCGCCTCGTCAGGGGTGCCGTCCCAGAGCAGGTCGAGGTCCCCGGTCAGCTCGGTGGACCCGTGCATGATCCCGGCGACCTGACCGATGACCACCGCATGCGAGCCGACGTCATGGAGGGCCTGGAGGAAGGGGAGGGGATCGAAGCCGAGGGCACCGTCGGTGGCGAAGGTACCCAGCACGTCATCGGCGTCCTCCGGCCGACGACCGACGGCGCCACGCCCTCGCGTGGCGTCCTCGGTCCTGCCGATCGCCTGCCGAAGCCGCAGGGCAGCTGTCTGGTCCATGCGCTCATCCAACACGGTCCGCCCGACGGTGGCTGAGGTCTACATGCCGCGGTACGGGCCGTGGCTGACGCGGGTGTGCTCACGGTCCCGGGGAAGTTCCGTCTCGAGTTCGGCCTCCAGACGGGTCCAGGCAGTGGGGTCGGCGTTGCGGTTCTCAGGCGGCCCGATCATGGCGAGCACAGCTTGCCAACGCGTGCTCAGAGACCTCTCGGTGATGGCTCCCTGATGTGGGTTCGCCCCCCGAGGTCGCGCGCTCACGCAGGCTCGGCGACCGTCGTCAGGGCGCATAGTAGGCGGCGTAGAAGTCCGAGTGGCCTTCGACGGAGAAGCCCTCGAAGTTGCCGGCCGATTCGCACTGGAGCAGTCGTCGCAATGCCGCCTCAGCTTCGGGCAGGTGAAGGCTCGACAGGTATGCCTTGGTGGTGGCCAGGCCGCTGCCGCACAGCAACTGGACATCGATCGAGCAAGCCGCGTCCATGCTGGCGGACTTCGCTTCCCAGATCAGGAGCACGTCTTCCGGGCTCCCGGCGTTGTACAGCTGCACGCAGCACAACTTCATCAGCTCCGTGTCACCGTCCCCCTGCGCACGCTTCTCCAGCCGGGTTTGCGCGGTGAGCGGAGCTCGTACGGCGGGCACAGGAGCGTTGTGCCGAGATGTACCACCGGTTGAGGTCTGTGAACCCGGTTAGATGACCCACGTCGAGCCGTGCTCAAGGAGCGCTTGCGGCACTGCTCTCCTGGGCTTCGAGAAGTTCGTCACCGTGCTCGATCGCCCAGCGTCCAAGCGCCCTCATGGGGCCCTCGACGAGACTCTGCCCCAAGCCGGTCAAGGCGTAGTCGACGCGTGGCGGCGCCTCCGCGTGGACGTGGCGCTCGATCAGTCCGCCTGCGAGCAGACGATGCAGGGAGTCGGTCAGAACCTTGTCGCTGATGCCGCCGATCGCGGCGCGCAACTCGCGGCGTCGGTGCGGCCCCGAGCGAAGTGCCGCCAGTACAACGGGATCCCAGGTATGGGCGAGGAGGTCGGTGGCCGCGCGCAACCGGCAATCGGCGACCAACTCGTAGCAGGGAGCGTCGTCATCAGTCATCTCACCGTCCATCATCGCGCGCCTGTTACGCACCGATCGGTGCGTGTCGCCTTCCCTACCGTGATGATCCATCCGACCGCTGGGGGAGAGGTATCAGACAGATGCGCATCGGGATCCTGGGAACCGGAACATTGGCGACGGCCCTGGGCGGGGGCTGGGCACGCGCCGGACATGAGGTGGCGATCGGCGGACGGTCGCAGGTCAAGGCGGAGAGGATCGCCGAGCGGCTGGGCCACGAAGCGCTCGCTGTCGCACCGCGTGAGGCGGTCACCGGGCGCGATGCGGTACTCCTCGCCGTGTCCTGGGACGGTGTCGAAGAGATGCTGGAAATGGTGGGCGCATCCGACGGCGTACTCGAAGGGACACCGCTGATCGATCCCACGAACGCCGTGACGCATGGCGTCGGCACTCTGCTCACCGAACAGGGCGAGGCGATGGCGGAGCGGATCGCCGGACTCGCTCCGGGCGCCCGGGTCGTGAAGGCGTTTCATCTCTTCCCCGCCGACCAGTGGACGAGCGGGCCCAGGGGTGGCCAGTCCCGTGTGACGGTGGCGATGTGCGGCGACGATGCGGCAGCCCTGCACGTCGTCGCTGAACTGGTCCGTGACGTCGGCGGAGTCCCGGCGACTCTGGGGACGCTGGATCGCTCCCGCCAGTTGGAGGAGGTCGCGGGTTTCGTCATCGGCTTGGCCTTCGCAGGCTTCGACCCTGGCTCCGCCGTCCCGCACGTCCCGTCGAACGGCGGGCTCGCCGGCTCACACGGGTAAGCGTTCACAGGGGTCAGCCCGCGTCGAGGCTTGGTCAGTGCTGAGCGACGCTGCCGTTCCTGTGCTCAGGGCGGCGGGTCCACAGGGATACGTCACTGCTCGTCGCTACGGCGATGGTCTCGCCGGAAGGAGAGAAGCCGAAGGCTCGAAGTTCCGAGTAGGTGGAGTGAAAGATGTGCCACCACGTCTCTCCGTGCCGACCGGCGTGGGGGAGTCCGCCGTCGACCGAGAGCAGCACACGATCGTTGGGCCAGGCCGGGGTGACGGCCTCCAGGGTCCAGCCGTCCTCGGTCGTGGTGTGCAGCCCTCCGCCGAAGAGCCCTGCGATGCCTACGCGGTTGCCGGCGATCGGCCCCAGTCCGGGGCACGTCAGATCGGCGACCGCGTCGGGGGTGCTGTCCTCGGGGGCGGGGTCGCGGTCCCTGGCGATCTTCTCGCCCGTGACGGCGTCGAAGAGCCCGTGACCGTCGTGCGAGACGACCATGACCAGGTCATGGCCGCTCTCGGGATGCGACGCGAAACCGATGCCGAGCAGTCCACCGACAGCAACTCCGTATGCGGAGTCGAAGACGGGCCGCCAGGGCGGGGGCGCGGGAACGACAGGTGCAGCGAGCAGTCGGTCTCGTAGTGCCCGCTGGGAGGCGGAGAGTTCCGGTTCGCTGACGGTTTGCTCCACCGGAACCGCCCTCTTGGTCTGCTTCTTCACGTCCCCATGGTCTCGCTCCAGGCAGCTACCGCCCGAACCTGCCGGGCCGTGCCAGGAACGGATACACACGACAGAGCTACGCCGATCGCGGTCTGCACCGGTCGAGCCGCACCGTCGGATCTTTCTTCGACAGTGACGATTGAGACCTGACGCCCGGTCGCACGGCGGCTACGCGGGGACGCGGCTGGGGGTGGCGGTGGGGGTTGCGAGCAGGGCGCGCAGCGGGGCGGTGTCGGGCGTGTCGGCCACGGCCGCGTCGATGGCGTCGTCCATGCCCTTCTCCCACGACTCGGGGAGAATCAGTCCGGGCTGCCCCGACCAGGCGATGTCGGGCTTGGCGTGACCGGACTCAGCGAGGCGCAGGTGGACCATGCCCGCGAGCCCGTCGAAGATCCTCGGCCGAATGAAATTGCGGGCGGACGCCCCGAACAGTCGCGCTGCCTGATCGGGCTTGGGCATGCGGTCGGCGACCTCCATCCACAGCAGACCGCGGTCGAACGCGTCGAGTATCTCCTCCAAGGTGGGCAAGAGGTCGTCGGCCCCCTCGCCGGCCGTGGCATCTTGGCGTCGGGTCACCGTGTCGCCTGCGTCGTGCGCCGAGGAACGAAGCGCCCTGGCCACGGCGACCCGCAGCGGCCGGGACCAGCCCTCGGCGTCGGTGATCGCACGGGCCATGGCGAGGTCGTCCCAACTCATGCGCCGTAGCCCCGCCGAATCCGGCGACAGCGTGCACGCCTCCAGCGCGGCGAACACCCGGTCCGGGTCGCGCAGCAGGCTGAGCCCGACCGTCTCATCGGCCGACTGACCCGGTCTGTCATCGGCAGGCAGCTTGTCGATCAGGGCGATTCGTTCGGCCATCGGGGGGTGGGAGTCGTACTTGTGCGGCCGGGGCGGCCGATGACCGGCGGAGAGCGCGTCCAGCCGCTCTCCGGTTCGGGCGGCAAGCAGCCGACGAAAGCCGCCGTGCACCTCGCCGACGGGCGGCAGCACGCCCAGCGAACCACCTATCGCGGCGTATGTCTCCAGGTAGTGGGCGTAGGCACCGTCGAGCACAGGAATGGTGCGCAGCGCAGCAGCCGTCGCCTCGCGGCCGGCGTACCGGACCGCCATCCGGTCCGCGGCGAGTTCCTGGTGGCGAGCGACGGACTGCGTGGTCCGCAGATACATCCGGGCGTAGCCGACGTACAGGGCACCGATCGCCTGGTGCAGCTGGGTGCTGCCTTGCTGGAATGCCTCCACGGTGTGCATCAGTGCTTCGCGGCCGCGCATCGTGAGGCCCCCGAGCCGTGTGTCGAGGTTGCCGTAGTGCCCGAACTCGTGGGCGAGGACGGCGCGCAACTGCGGGACGGTCAGCCCGGCGAGCAGCGGCAGGCCCAGGAACATACGGCGTCGTCCGTGCCGCAATCCCAGCAGGCGGCTCTGTTCGGTGACAGCCGCGTTGACCTCAGCGACGAGGTAGAGCTCGTCCGGCGGCCGCTGCCCCGTCGCTTCGGCAGCGGCTTGTACCTGTTCCCACAGCTCGGGCTGCTCCTTGGGCGTGACCGCCACCGCGTGGGGAACGGGCCTCGAACGGCCGGCCCGCAGAAAGACGAAGAAGCCACGCAGAATCGCCGCCGCCAGCAGGACGGTGACGGTCAGAACCGCGCCCTCGACCCAGGCAGCCCGTGCGGTGACCAGCCGGGTCAGCACCAGCCAGTCGAGTGCCGCCATGGCCGACAGCAGAACCACGCCGATGAGGAAGAAGCCGAGCAGCAGGGCGAACGCGCGGACAGCGCGCAACCGAAACGTCATCGAGAAATCCCCCACCCACATGGCTGACGGGCCCGAACAGGCCAGTCGCGCTCGCGGATACTACCCGCAGGCCGCAGACCACCGGCACGGCCTGGAACCGAGAAGAACCGACGCCATGTTCACAGCCCTTTTGCCCGACGGAGTGGAGCTGCCCTGCGCTTTAAAACCCACCTATCTCCCAAGTGAACGATCTACTGTGCTACTTGATGCATCGCGCCGGGGCCGAGGGCTCGTGTTCCGGAATCAAACGGGTGGAGAAACAGTGGTTCGCCAATCAGGTGTCGGCCTTACCGTTGCCATGCTCATGACCTCGTTGGCGATCGCCGGATGCGGAACCGGGCAGGGCTCTGGGACCGATGCCGCACCGGAGCGGACAGGGACGTCCGGTGTACAGGCCAAGCCGTTGAGCGAGGCGGACCTGGAGCGGGCGACGATCACAGGCGCAGATCTCGGCGGCTACGAAGTGGAACGGGCCCTTGCTGCCACCTTTGCGTCCCGCAAGACGGCGGACCCCGCGGAATGCGCGCCTGTCATGCAGGCGGTGGGCGGCAGCAGTGGTTTCGCGGCGACAGCGCGCATCGCCCGGAGCATCTTTCCGAAGGAGAACGGCCCCAGTGCGCAGATGACCCTTTCGTCGCACAGCCCGGGAGATGCCGAGCAGGTGATCGACGCGCTGCGGACAACCGCCGAGCGGTGCAAGACCTTCAAGGACATCCAGACGGACTTCGACTACGACACGGTCCAACTCCGGCCCGACCCGGGCTACGGCGATGAATCCGTGTCCCTCCGGCTCACACAGCTGGCGTCGTTCGAGGGCGAGGAGCCGGTCCGGGTGCCCTACGCGGTGGTGGCTGTCCGACAAGGGGCCACGGTCGCCATGTTCACGAATTTCAACCGCCCCAACGGGCCGAACGACAAGGCCCCGGCCGACGTACCGAAAGCGATCATCAAGGCACAGCTGAACAAGCTCAGCAAGCTGGTGTCTGCCAAGTGACGAGGATGGGTCTTCCGCTGAGGAGCGGAGCCCGCGCCCTGCCGCCGGACCGATGTGACTCCGACCAAGAGGGAGTTCCATCCTCGACCCTGATCTCTTGGCGGCCCCGGGTCCGGATCCTCCTCGTGCGCCAAGGTCGTCCAGCGGCTGCCTCCGGGGTGCACCTCGGGCCGCCGTGACAGGAGTTCGGCACCGCCCCGCTCCCAGGACCAGGCCACCGTGATGACGTAGACGTCGGTGTCTCCGAAGAGTTCGTCCAGCAGCGCGGGAGGCTGTGAAAGCGCACCGTGTGCTGCCATGCCCCATGGCCAGCGGGACGGACTGTCAGCCGCGCAGGTGGTCAAGCAGTTCGTCTTCAATGGGATACGCGCGTTCCTGGGGCAGCGCGCGGGCGGCGGAGTCCAAGTCCCCGCTGTGCACCAGGGCTTGGATCTCGTGAGCGAGTGGGGTTACGTCGCGGATGGCGACCGTCCATTCGTCCGCGTAGCGTCGTACGGCCTCACCGGAGAGGCCGAGTTGCAGGGATCGGTAGGGCAACGGCTGCAGATGCAGGTCCCGCTCGGGGTCCCACTGCACGCGAGCGGGTGAGCGCTTCAACTGCCGCTGCCAGGTGGCCCGGTCGGGGTGTACTCCGCGCACATAGCTCGACAGAGTCGCGTGGCGCAGCGCCCACTCGAAGCCGTCACGCCTGATCTCGACGGCGAGGACAGTCTCCTGCCCTTCTTTGGCGCCCCAGCCACAGCGGTACATCATCCACAGGAACGACGGCTTGATCCACGTCATCCGGTCGCGCTTCCACAAAGCGGGGAAACGGCCCTCCTGGGCGGCGGGCAGGCCGATCTCAGGGGCGTAGGCCTGGTAGACGGTGATCGTGGAGGCCGTGTGCAGCGCTCGGATCCTGTGCCGTGGTTCGTTCATGACGTACAGGGTGTGGTCTCTTGATCTCCGACGGCCATTCGTTTTCCCACCAGGCTCCTCACTTGGTAGCCGACCGAGGGGGCTTGGGAGTTCAGGCGAGGGGCCATTTCAATGGCACCGTGACTATGGAGCAGTTGGATCCTATGAGAACCATTGCCGGGCGGGTCTCACTCAACGACGTCATCGCGAAGCTGGCTGGGCGCCGGCCGGTCTTCCATTCCGAAGCCGACCTTCAGCACAGTTTCGCCCGAGTCCTGTGGGAGCTGGCGCCGGACGTGGACTCGCGACTCGAGGTGCCGCAGCGAGAGTCGGGCAGGACCGAGTACCTGGACCTCGAGTGCCTCGGGGCTGAGGGGCGCACCGCGATCGAGTTCAAGTACTTCACCCGAAGCTGGACGGGAAAGGCCGGCTCTCCGGTCGAGGACTACGCCCTGAAGGCACATGGCGCCACCGACCTCGCCCGTCTGCACTTCGTTCGGGACATAGCGAGGCTGGAACGCTTCTGTCATCGGTCTGGTCGGAACGGCCTCGCCTTCATGCTGTCCAACGAGCCGTCCTTGTGGACGCCGCCGAACTCCGGTCGCCGACGTACTCGAGATCATGACTTCCGGATTCACCAAGGACGGGAACTCGCGGGGACGTTGCTGTGGGCCGAGGGGAGTTACCAACCGAACACTTGCACTCTGCGAGGTGCCTATCCCCTCGCGTGGGAGACGTACTCAGCGCAGAGCGGAGTGGGCGGAGAGTTCCGGTACCTGGCGGTGTACGTCGGTTCAGCGGCGCGCGGAGCCCACGACGCCCCGAATGCATGACCTCGACGTTCGCCGAACACGGCTGTCGGCAAGGGGTCAGTCGTCGGCGGGAGCCGGAACGAGCCGGGTCGGGCACGATGCGCCCCAGTCGACCTCGAACGAGTCACTCAGCTTGACCCCCGTCCCACCGATCCCGCAGTACCCCGCCGGATTCTTGTCGAGGTACTGCTGGTGTCATTCCTCGATCGGTCAGTGAGCGGTCCTTCGCGCGGTCTTCAGAGGCCGGCCGGGTTGCTGGGCAGCCAGGCGCGGTGATCGTCGCGCAGTCGGGTGCGTTGTTCGGGGCTTGCCGCGATGACGTCTGCGCCGCCGTCGTAGGGATGGTGCACGCGGCTGAGTCCGCTGTCCGTGATGATCACTCCGCTGAGCTCGTCGTCCGCAACCTCTCGGAGGATCTCATCGACCGCGCCTGGTCGCCAGGGGCGGCGGTCGGCGTAGAAGTGCGTGTAGCTGTGTAGTTCGGGGTCTGGGTCGTCGTCGTGGGCCAACGTCGTCCAAAGGCTGCCTTCGGGGTGTACTTCGGGCCGTCGTGACGGGAGTTCAGCTCCGTCCGGTTCCCAGGACCAGGCCACGGTCACGACGTAGACGTCGGTGCCTTCGAAGAGTTCGTTCAGGAGCGTGTTGTACCGGTGGAGGACGATGGTGTACTCATCCTCGGTCTCCGGGTAGCGCTTGGAGCCCGGGAGACTGTGGAAGCGCACCCAGCGGTCGCTGTAAGCAGTGCGGAGTTCGTGCGCGATGGGAGGCCCTTTCGGGAACTGCTGCTGCCACAGCGCGGACAGACGGTCTCCGTCGAAGTCGCTGCTCATCCCTCGGCCGGCGCCAGTCCGATCGGGCACGACACCCCCGTCCCGTCCAGCCCGCAGTACCCGTCCGGGTTTTTACTGCCCGAAAGGTACTGCTGGTGGTACCCCTCCGCCGGATAGAAAGGGCGGCCCTCGGCCGGGAGGATCTCCGTCGTGATCGTGCGGTGGCCCGAGTAGGTGAGGACCTGTTGGTAGGCGGCTCGGGAGGAGACGGCCAGCGCTGCCTGCTCGGGAGTGTGGGTGTGGATCGCCGAGCGGTACTGCGTGCCCACGTCATTGCCCTGGCGGAAGCCCTGCGTGGGGTTGTGGGACTCCCAGAAGGTCTTCAGGAGGCGCTCGTAGGAGATCAGGGCAGGGTCGTACACCACCCGGACCACCTCCGCGTGGCCCGTGAGACCCGAGCAGACCTCCTCGTACGTGGGGTTCTCGGTGTGCCCGCCCTGGTAGCCGACCAGTGTCGTCCAGACGCCCACCGGGAGCCGCCAGAACGTGCGTTCCGCGCCCCAGAAGCACCCCATGCCGAAGTCGGCCACCCCATAGCCCTCCGGGTACGGGCCCAGCAGCGGGGTGCCGAGCACCGTGTGCCGGTCCGGCACCGTGAACACCGGCTCGGAGCGGCCCTTCAACGCCTGCTCGGGCGTGGGCAGAACGGGCGTACGGCCGAACAGCATGACGCGGGCTCCTTCGTGAGCGAATGCGGACGGGGCACGGAAGCGAGGAGCCCCCGCCTGCGGGGACTTGGGGCGTCGGCCGGGTCGCGGGTGGTCGCCATAACGCGGGGCGGTGGCCACCACAACGTTTCCGTACCGGTCCGCATTCCTACGACCGTCAGCTCGCCCCCGGCCCCCCGCCCCCCGCCGAAGCCCCGACTTCCTCCCCGCACCCCGCACCCCGAACCCGCAGCGCCAACCAACCCCCTCAGCCAGACACCCCCTCGCCCCCACCCCCGCCCACATTCCCCAGACTCAGATCCCGCATCCGGCAGAACTCGCCCGCCGGATCACCCCGATACCGCCACGGCAGCGCGTCCACGTACCCGTCGACCAGGCGGAACTGCTCCACCGCCGCCTCGTCACGGTCCTGGAGGCACAGGTAGTAAGCCAGCAGGTGCCGTACCTCCGCCAGACGCGGATGGTCCGGGTCCGCCGCCGCCACGTCCGCGAGCACCGCGTCGACCAGGGCCCGCATCTCAGGCGTGCGGTCGGCGTCCGTCGTGTCCGACTCGTCGTGCTCGAAGTGTGCGATCAGCGGGAAGACCGTCATCAGGCTGCCCGCCGGGGCCTCCGCCGCGGCCTCGGCCGCGAAGTCCCGGGCCAGTTTCTCCGAGCCGCGCCACTTGGCACACCAGTACTGGAGGGCCATGAAGTGCGCCTCGTAGTGGTGCGGATCGCGGTCGGTGAGCTCCTTCCAGATGCGTTCCATCTCGATGTGCGGGTCACCGAGCCCCAGCGCGGTCGAGATCAGTCCGACGTACGGCACCGGGTCGCCCTCGACGCCCACCGAGATCGCCCGGGCGTGGTGCTCGCGGGACTGCTCCATGACCCGCCGGAAACCCTGGAACTGCTCGGCGGTCGTGTACTTCGCCTGCTTCGACCCCCGGATCTTCCCCGCCAGCGCCACCGTGCTGCGCGCCCGCACCAGGGCCGCCCCCGGGTCGTCGGGGCGCGCGCTCTCCCAGGCCAGCAGCCAGGTGTCGTCGTCGGCGGCGGCGTCCGCGAGCCACGAGCTGTGGAAGGACCGGTTCTCCCAGTCCCGCGCGGTGGCCGTCGCCTCCAGCAGATCCGCGGCCGGCTGCCAGTCGCCGCTCTTGGCAGCGGCGACGGCGGAGGTGAGCGCGGCCGGTACCGGCGCCGCGGAGTCCCCGTTCTGCTCCTCCGGCGGCTTCATCTTGAGCGCGGCGGCCGCGGCCGGCAGCTCGTACGGCCGGTCGGCGTCCCCCTCCGACCCGTCGTCCGCTCCGCGCCAGCCCTCGATCGCGCCCTGCACGATCGCCTTGAGGAAGTACAGGCCCAGGGCGAGCAACGGCACCCCGATGACACCCAGAACGATCCAGAGGATGATCACACCGCACCTCGCTCGGACTCGCGGGATTCACCGTGCTCGCGAGAGCCGGCACGGGGTTCACCGTGCTCGCGAGAGCCACCGTGCTCGCCCTGCCCGCCGGGCTCCCGCCCGAGCAACTCCCGCAGCGCCCCCGTGTCCGGCGCGTCGGCCACCGTCGGTGCCACCACCTCGTCGAGATCCGTCTCGCCGCCGTCCGCGCCCCGCGGCAGCCGCGGGATCGCCGACCGCTCCCAGGAGAACTCCCAGCGCAGCAGCCCGCGCGCGTTCAGTTCGGCCATCACCATGCTCTTCAGCGACTTGTGCAGGATCGGCCGTACGAACTCACGGAACACCCGCCCCTGGGCCGCGGCCGCCTCGTCGGACATCGGCAGCCGCTTCGCCAGCTGCCACAGCCGGCCGTCCTCGATCAGGTCGAGCAGCACGGGCAGCGTCGGCTGCTCGCCGGTGTACTCGGCGTACGCCCGGTGCAGCGGCGTCGTGCCGGCCCGGTACGACTTGGCCATCACCAGGTCGAGCAGCTCCTGCCAGTCGGCGGTACGGCGGAACCCCCGCACCTCCTCCGTCAGCACCGCGTCCTCCAGCTCCGTGAGCGTCCGCCGCGGGTCGGTGAGGAGGTCGAGGGCGGCGCCCCGGGCCTCGTCCGCCCGCCCGTCGTCGGGCAGTTCCTCGATCCGGCGGACCCGGTCGGCGATCGGCGGATGCGAGTCGTACGGCGATGTCGGCCCCGTCGGCAGATCGCCGCGCATCTCGACCAGCTCCAGGCTGCGGCCGCTCAGCATCCTGCCGAATCCGCCGAACATCTCACCGCGCGGCGGCAGGATCTCCTGGTCGGTGCCGAGGGTGGCGTAGCACCGCATGTAGAAGTCGAACGAGCCGTCCAGCACCGGGATCTCGCGCAACGCCGAGGCGGTCGCGTCCCGTCCGGCGATGCGGGCGGCCGCGATGTCGGCGGCGTACTCCTGGCGGCGGGAGACGGAGAGCGTGGCGCGGAAGTACAGCTTGGCGTAGCCGACGTAGATCTTCGCCATGGTGCGGTACGTGATGCCCGCGTGGCCGGTGTCGACCTCCTTGGCCTGCTTGCCCTTCGCCTCGGCCTTGGCGTTCTTCTTCTCCTGCTTGGCCTGCTCGCGCGCGGCCGTGTTGTCGGCACGCTGCTCGAAGTGCCTGATGGTGCGCAGCACTTGGGTACGGCCGCGCACGGTCAGGGCGGCGAGCCGGGTGTCGGAGTTCGAGTAGTGGCCCAGCTCATGGGCGAGGACCGCCCGCAACTGCGCCTGCGACAGCCCCTGAAGCAGCGGTACGCCTAGGTAGAGGCGGCGCGGTCCCGGCCGTAGCCCCAGCAGTCGGGCGTCCTCGGCGACGGCGGCGTTGACATCGGCGGTCAGGACGATCCGGGACGGGGCGGCGGTGCCGACCTCGTCGGCCAACTCCCTCACCGTCCGCCACAGTCCGGGCTCATCGGCCTCGGTGACGGGCAGGCCCGCCATCTCCTCGTCCCGCGGCGTGCGCAGCATGAACAGGCCGCGCACCAGCGGGATCGCCAGCAGCACGGAGACGATGATCAACTTGCCCGCGAGGCTGGTCGGGGCGTGCAGGAACAGCAGGTAGTCGGCGCCGGCCAGCACGGCCAGCAGCAGGACGCCGAGCAGATAGAAGCCGGCGAGCAGCAGAAGAGCGCGCAGCGCACGCAGAGTCGTGCCCATTGGGCAGAGGTCCCCCCACAGGACGGATCGGTCCCCCCACGGGACGGATCAAAGGATCACGGAACGACCTGGCGGCCGACGGGCACGTAAGACGTGCTCATGACCAACAGGGTGTGAGCGCGGAGTATGGCCGACCGGCCCGCCATCAGGCAAGACGCGCCCGCAGGAGGGCCCTGGCCCGGCTGGGATCACGGCTGGACCTACGGCGTCACTGCGCGAGTGTCGCCGGACTGCCGCCGTTCGCCTCGTACCCCGCCACCGCCAGGGCCCGGTATATCGCGAACTCCGCGGCCGGGTCGGCCGACAGGGTCCAGGGCAGCGCGCCGACATGGCCGTCGATGTGCACGAGCTGGCTCATCGCCTCCGCCCAGCGCTCGCTCCGCACCAGGAAGAACACCAGCAGGTGCCGCACATGGGCAAGCATCGGGTCGTCCGCGCGGGCCGAGTGCACCGCGTGCAGCGCGCCGTGGATCGCCTTGGTGACGACCTCGCTCTGGTAGAAGCCGCTGACCAGGTTCACCTCCGGCAGGTGCTCGAAGACCGCGAACAGCGGCATCGCGGCCAGCAGCGAGCCGTGCGGCGCCCGGGCGGCCGCCGCCTCCGCGAAGGTGTACGCCAGCTCCCGCGAGCCGTGCCACTTCTCGCACCAGTAGTGCAGCGCGGCCAGATGCGCGCCCATGTGGTTCGGCGCGCGGTCCAGGATCTTCAGCCACAGCTGCTCGAACTCCGCCTGGGAATAGGCCAGTCCGCGCGCGACGGAGAGCTCCACGATGTACGGCACCGGATCGCCGGGAGCCAGCAGCGCCGCCTCGCCGCAGGCCGCCTTCGCCTCCTCCATGATGATCCGGAACTCGTCGGTGCCCGGCGTCGACGTGCGCCACGCCTGCTGCACCAGGAACTCCGCGTGAACGGCCGCGCCGCCCGCGTCCTTGGGCTGCTCGGCCCGCCACACCCGCAGCCACTGCCCGCCCGGCGCCTCACTCACCCCGCCCGGCCGCTGCCGCAACTCCAGTGAGGCGGCCCCGGCGAAAGCCTGCACGCGCTGCCAGCGCGGCTCGCCCTCCCGCTCGGTGCCGGCCAGCAGCTGGGAGGCCGCCTTGTAGTCCTGGGTGCGCTGCACCAGGTCCAGGACGTCCAGCAGGTCCTGGTCGGGGCCGGGCATGCGGATGTCCAGCTCCTCCTGCCGCATGAAGCCGTAGTCCGCCGGGTCCGCGGCGTCCGGGTGGCCCGCCGGGACCAGCTCGATGCCGCCTCGCCTGCGCCGCAGGAACGGGAGCAGCACGAAGCCCAGCAGGACCGCCGCCATCAGGACCCAGAGAATCTCCATGCCTCAAGAGTTCCAGACGCCACCGACAATTGCCCAACCCGGTCGGCGCCCTGTGGAAAACTCCCCGCACCTGCCCGAAGACCTGGGGAAAACCCTGCCGTCCGACGGTCTAGGACCGCGGTGTCCGTCATCCGGCTCCCGAGCGGACTACCCTCGGGGCCCATGAGCGACAGGCACATCAGTCAGCACTTCGAGACCCTCGCGATCCACGCGGGCAACACCGCGGACCCCCTCACCGGTGCGGTGGTCCCCCCGATCTACCAGGTCTCGACCTACAAGCAGGACGGCGTCGGCGGTCTGCGCGGCGGCTACGAGTACAGCCGTAGCGCCAACCCGACCCGCACCGCCCTGGAGGAGAACCTCGCCGCCCTCGAAGGCGGCCGCCGGGGCCTCGCGTTCGCGTCCGGACTGGCGGCCGAGGACTGCCTGCTGCGCACGCTGCTCAGCCCCGGCGACCACGTGGTCATCCCCAACGACGCGTACGGCGGCACCTTCCGGCTGTTCGCGAAGGTCGTCGCCCGCTGGGGCGTCGAGTGGTCGGTCGCCGACACCAGCGACCCGGCCGCCGTACGGGCCGCGATCACCCCGAAGACCAAGGCCGTGTGGGTGGAGACCCCCTCCAACCCGCTGCTCGGCATCAGCGACATCGCCGCCCTCGCCCAGGTCTCCCGGGACGCGGGCGCGAAGCTCGTCGTCGACAACACCTTCGCCACGCCCTACCTCCAGCAGCCGCTGTCGCTCGGCGCCGACGTCGTCGTGCACTCCCTGACCAAGTACATGGGCGGCCACTCCGACGTCGTGGGCGGTGCGCTGATCGCCGCCGACGAGACGCTCGGCGAGGAGCTGGCGTACCACCAGAACGCGATGGGCGCGGTCGCCGGGCCCTTCGACTCCTGGCTGGTGCTGCGCGGCGCCAAGACGCTGTCGGTGCGCATGGACCGGCACAGCGAGAACGCCACCAAGGTCGCCGACATGCTCACCCGCCACGCGCGCGTGACCAAGGTGCTCTACCCGGGCCTCGAGGACCACCCCGGCCACGAGGTCGCCGCCAAGCAGATGCGTTCCTTCGGCGGCATGGTCTCCTTCCGCGTGGAGGGCGGCGAGGAAGCGGCCGTCGAGGTCTGCAACCGCGCGAAGATCTTCACGCTGGGCGAGTCCCTGGGCGGTGTCGAGTCGCTGATCGAGCACCCCGGCCGGATGACGCACGCGTCCGTCGCGGGCTCCGCCCTCGAGGTGCCCGCCGACCTCGTGCGCCTGTCCGTGGGCATCGAGAACGTCGACGACCTGCTGGAGGACCTCCAGCAGGCGCTGACCAAGTAGGCCGGGCCCGGACTCACCAGCCCGTCATCGGTGGAGTCGTCGTGGACGGCGGCTCCACCCACGGGCGCGCGGTCAGCGCCCACACCGCGAACGCCACACTCGCCGCGAACAGCGCCAGCCACATCAGCCGGCGCGCCAGGACCCGGCGCCGCAGCATGCGCGTCCCACGCCGTACGACGTCCCCGTACAGGTCCGCCGGCACCTGCGGCGACGCCCGCTCCATGAGCTGCCGCACGGCCGCCTCACGCTGGCTCCGGTTCACGTGTGCCTCCCCGGGCCCCCCGGAGGTCTCATGAGCGGGTGTCTCATGACGCGGCCACCTTCGCCTTCGCGCCCACCACCGCCGACGCGGTCCGGCGCGGGGGGTGCAGGAGGCTCGCCGTCGCCCGGTCGCAGATCGTGCGGACGCGTTCCGTGGGCAGGCCGAGCAGGGCCGCCGCCTGCTGCTCGGCGACGCCCTCGTAGAGGCGCAGCACCACGATCAGACGCTCCTGCGGGGCCAGCCGGGCCAGCGGGCTGGTGGGGTGCGGGCGGCCGCGGAGCAGCAGGCCGTGGCGGCGCCAGGCCCCGTGCGCGAAGCGCAGCGCCAGGTACTGGCGGGCCCGGTCGTAGGGGTCCTCGCCGCGCAGCCGGTCCCAGCACGCGTACGTGTGGGCGAGCGCCAGCGTCAGCAGGCGCCGCGCGCGCGGGTTGTCGTCCGGGGCCTCCGCCGTCAGGAGCGTGGCGGTGTGCAGCAGCCGCCCGGACGCGCCCGCGACGAACGCCTCGAACTCTCGGGCCCGACGCGTGCCCTGGACCACCTGCCGTTGCCGCACCGCACCTCCCGCCGCCCGCGGACGGTCGTACGACGGCTTCGCACGACCACGAGAACCCGGTCTCGAAGGCCCCCCGGTCTCATATGAGGCCCGGCGCGCCCGTCCGGTCAAGAGGTGGGGCGACACACGCGTGTGCGGGCGGCTAGGAGGACTGTGCGTCCGGCCCCGGGACGCCCTGGGCGGCCATCCGGGAGGAGAGCGCCGTGTTGAAGCGCGTGAGGAGCGTGCAGAACGCCTCGCGCTCCTCGGGCGCCCAGTCGTGTGTCAGCTCGGCCATCAACTGACGCCGGGAGGAACGCACTTCCTCCAGCCGGGACTGCCCGCGCGGGGACAGCTGGAGCACCACCGCGCGCCCGTCCTCGGGGTGCGAGGTGCGCTTGACCAGCCCGGTGTCGACGAGCGGGGCCACCTGGCGGGTGACGGTCGACGAGTCGATCCCCATGCTCGCCGCGAGCGCCTTGACGCCCATCGGGCCCTCCTTGTCGAGCCGGTTGAGCAGCAGGTACGCGGCACGGTCCATGGAATTGCGCACCTGCCCCACCCCGCCGAGCCGGGTCTGTTCGGCACGACGGGCGAAGACCGCCACCTCGTGCTGGAGCGTGTCGAGGAGACCGGTGTCACCGACGGTCGTCATGTCCATCGACATTTCAGGTGTTGTGGGCATGGCCGGAGGCTCACTTCATGAAGGGGGAGCTGAATTGGGGGACAGAGTACGCGGCCGGGAGGCGAGCCGTACCAGCGCTGCGCAAACCCGTCTCGGACGTTGGTCACAGCGCGAGTCCGCGCGTGTGAACTGCGAGACTTGAGTCATGAACTACCGCAAGGCCCGCCCCGTGCCGCCGGTGACGCTCGACGACGTGCGCGGCGCGCAGAAGATGCTGTCGGGCGTGGCGCGGACGACCGCGATGGAGGGCAGCCGCCATCTGAGTCAGCTGGTGGGCGCGCCGGTGCACTTCAAGTGCGAGAACCTCCAGCGCACGGGGTCCTTCAAACTGCGCGGCGCCTACGTCCGCATCGCCGGGCTGCTGCCCGAGGAGCGGGCCGCGGGTGTCGTGGCCGCGAGCGCCGGCAACCACGCGCAGGGCGTCGCCCTGGCCTCCACCCTGCTCGGCGTGCGCTCCACGGTGTTCATGCCGAAGGGTGCCCCGCTGCCGAAGATCAGCGCGACCAGGGACTACGGCGCCGAGGTGCGCCTGCACGGCCAGGTGGTCGACGAGACGCTGGCCGCCGCCCAGGAGTACGCGGCCGAGACGGGCGCGGTGTTCATCCACCCCTTCGACCACCCCGACGTCATCGCGGGCCAGGGCACGGTCGGCCTGGAGATCCTGGAGCAGTGCCCCGAGGTGCGCACGATCGTCCTCGGCATCGGCGGCGGCGGACTCGCGGCCGGGGTCGCGATCGCCGTGAAGGCCCTGCGGCCCGACGTGCGGATCGTGGGCGTGCAGGCGGCGGGCGCGGCCGCGTATCCGCCCTCGCTGGCGGCCGGGCGCCCGGTGTCGATCGAGAACCCGGCGACGATGGCCGACGGCATGAAGGTCGGACGGCCCGGTGACGTGCCGTTCGGGATCGTGGACGACCTCGTGGACGAGGTCCGCACGGTGACGGAGGACGAGCTGTCCGCCGCGCTCCTGCTGTGTCTGGAGCGGGCCAAGCTGGTGGTCGAGCCGGCCGGGGCGAGCCCGGTCGCGGCCCTGCTGAGCGACCCGGGCGCCTTCGAGGGACCGGTCGTCGCCCTGCTGTCCGGCGGCAACGTCGATCCGGTGCTGCTCCAGCGCGTCCTGCGCCACGGCATGGCCGCGCAGGGCCGCTACCTGGCCGTACGACTCCGCCTCACGGACCGGCCCGGTGCCCTCGCGACGCTTCTCGGGGTGTTGTCAGTGGTCGACGCTAATGTCCTCGACGTAAGCCACGTCCGGACCGATCCACGGCTCGGGCTCGCGGAGGCGGAGGTCGAGCTGCACCTGGAGACGAAGGGGCCGGAGCACTGCGCCGAGGTCGGCCGCGCCCTGCGCGAAGCGGGCTACACCGTCATCGACTGAGGTCACGGACTCGGGTTCACTCGTTCGGTTAAGTCCATTGAGAGACGCGATACATCGCGTTATGGTGTGTGTGGAAAACGGAAGGCGGAGGACGTCGCGCCTACCTAGGCTTTCCCAACAATCCCCGACGACGTGGAGACTCATATGCCAGGCGCCATCTACGCCGAAGGCCTGGTCAAGACCTTCGGCGACGTAAAGGCTCTGGACGGCGTCGACCTCGATGTCCCGGAGGGCACCGTCCTGGGCCTCCTCGGACCGAACGGCGCGGGCAAGACGACAACCGTCCGCTGTCTGACCACCCTGCTCAAACCCGACAGCGGCCGCGCGGTCGTCGCGGGCATCGACGTGCTCAAGCAACCCGACGCGGTCCGCCGCTCCATCGGCCTCTCCGGCCAGTTCGCCGCGGTCGACGAATACCTCACCGGCCGCGAGAACCTCCAGATGGTCGGCCAGCTGTACCAGATGAAGGCCAAGCAGGCGAAGGTCCGCGCCATCGAGCTGCTGGAGCAGTTCGACCTCGCCGACGCGGCCGACCGCCCCACCAAGACCTACTCCGGCGGCATGCGCCGCCGCCTCGACCTCGCCGCCGCCCTGGTCGTCTCCCCGCCCGTGATGTTCATGGACGAGCCGACGACAGGCCTCGACCCACGCAACCGCCAGATGCTGTGGGAGGTCATCAAACAGCTGGTCTCCGGCGGTACGACCCTCCTGCTGACCACCCAGTACCTGGAAGAGGCCGACCACCTCGCCCACGACGTCGCCGTCGTGGACCACGGCCGGGTCATCGCCCGGGGCACCTCCGACCAGCTCAAGGCCCGCACCGGCGGCGAGCGCGTCGAGGTCGTCGTGCACGAGCGCGAGCACATCCAGACCGCCATGGAGGTGCTGCGCGGCTTCGGCAAGGGGGAGACCACCGTCGAGGACCACATGCGCAAGCTCACCGTCCCCGTGAGCGGCGGCGCGAAGCTGCTCGCCGAGGTCATCCGCGAGCTCGACACCCGCGGCATCGAGATCGACGACATCGGACTGCGCAGACCCACCCTCGACGACGTCTTCCTGTCCCTGACGGGACATGTGGCCGAGGCCAAGGACGAGGAGAGCGACGAGAAGGAGACCGCCAAGTGAGCGCCGTCAGTGATTCCCTGGTGATCACCCGCAGGAATCTGATCCGCATGAGCCGGATTCCCGAGATGATCATCTTCGGCCTGGTCCAGCCGATCATGTTCGTGGTGCTGTTCACCTACGTCTTCGGCGGCTCGATCCAGGTCGGCTCGTCCACCTCCACCCAGGCCTACCGCGAGTTCCTGATGGCCGGCATCTTCGCCCAGACCGTCACCTTCGCCACGGCGGGCGCGGGCGCCGGCATCGCCGACGACATGCACAAGGGCCTCATCGACCGCTTCCGCTCCCTGCCCATGACCCGGGGCGCGGTACTGACCGGCCGGACCATCGCCGACCTGGCCCAGACGGCGCTCACCCTCGTCGTCCTGGCGATCGTCGCGGTGATCGTCGGCTGGCGTACCCACGAGAACTTCGGCAAGGTGCTCGCCGGATTCGGTCTGCTCCTGCTGCTCGGATACGCGTTCTCCTGGATCGGCGCCCTCATCGGCCTGTCCGTGCGCACCCCAGAGGCGGCGACCTCAGGTGGTCTGATCTGGCTGTTTCCGCTGACGTTCATCTCGAACGCCTTCGTGGACGCCAACCAGATGCCCACGTTCCTGAGACACATCGCGGAGTGGAACCCGTTCAGCGCCACCGTGCAGGCGTGCCGTGAGCTGTTCGGCAACCTCCCGCCGGGCTTCCAGGCCTCCGACGCCTGGCCCATGCAGCACCCGGTGTGGGCCTCGCTGATCTGGTCGGTCCTGATCATCCTGGTCTTCCGCACCCTGGCCGTCCGCAAGTACCGCCGGGCACACGGCTGAGCACATGACGCGGTCCCCGGCGCCGTGGCGGGCGCCGGGGACCGGTCCAGGGCGGGCAGGCGGCCGGGTCAGCCGCTGTAGGGCTCGGCCTTGAGGATGGTGACGGAGGCCTTCTTGCCGTTCGGCAGTTCGTACTCCGCGTCCTCACCGACCTTGTGGCCGATCACGCCGGAGCCGAGCGGGGACTGCGGCGAGTAGGTCTCGACGTCCGCGCTCGCGTACTCGCGGGAGGCGAGCAGGAAGGTCATGGTGTCGTCCTCGTCACCGTCGAAGGCGATGGTCACGACCATGCCGGGTGCCACGGTGCCGTCCGCGGACGCCGGAGCCTCGCCGACCTTGGCCTTCTCCAGGAGCTGGGTCAGCTGGCGGATGCGGAGCTCCTGCTTGCCCTGCTCTTCCTTGGCCGCGTGGTACCCGCCGTTCTCGCGCAGGTCGCCCTCCTCGCGCGCGGCCGCGATCTTCGCGGTGACTTCCTCGCGCGCGGGACCAGACAGGTACGCCAGCTCTTCCTTGAGCTTGGTGTACGCCTCCTGCGTAAGCCAGGTGACGTCTTCGCTGGTCTGGGTCACAGGTGCTCCTCGTAGGTACTGGGAATACAAAGCATCGCCCTACCCAGAAGAATGTTCCTTCACGGAAGGGCGAAACCACGAGCCTAACAATTCAGGAGCCGAAGGGGGAGGACATAAGCCATCAGAAATACGTCGGCGCAGCTCAGCGGCTCCCGGCCGAGGGTGACGCCGGTGGTGGGGCGGGTGGTGACGTCAGTCGGCGTGACAGCCCAGCAGCTCGGCCGTGGTCCCGGGGGCCGTCGTACGGAGGGTGACGAGCTTGTCGATGCGGGTGGCCTCGCCGCCGAAGCGGAAGTCGGCCCGGCCCACCTCGGAGCCGTCCGCCGCCTGGGAGCGGACCGTGCAGTAGCCGGAGGTGCCGGAGTCCTTGCGGACCTCCAGATGCACCTCCACCGCGGACTTCTTCGCGTCGAAGGCGATCACCTCGCCGCTGATCTTGTTCTGGCCGACGTAGTGATAGGCGAAGTAACCGATCAGCACGAGCAGGAGGGTGCCGAGCACGGCACCGGCGATCCTGAGCTTGTGGTCGGCGCGCTCGTCCGAGGAACGGCCGTAGCGGCCCTCGGGCAGCTGGGTGCTCGCCGTACTCATGATCGTCTCCTGGTAAACCGAGACCGTGGAATGAAAAGCCCCCCGATTCGGTCACTATAGAAGCCGCCGTTCGCACCCGAAGACACCGGGGGCGCCGACTTACGAGGATTGAGTCTTGACTGACCAGCTGCGACTGATGGCCGTGCACGCCCACCCCGACGACGAGTCGAGCAAGGGCGCGGCCACCATGGCGAAGTACGTGTCCGAGGGGGTGGACGTGCTGGTCGTGACCTGCACGGGCGGGGAGCGCGGCTCCATCCTCAACCCGAAGCTCCAGGGCGACAAGTACATCGAGGAGCACATCCACGAGGTACGCAAGAAGGAGATGGACGAGGCCCGCGAGATCCTCGGCGTCAAGCAGGAGTGGCTCGGCTTCGTCGACTCCGGCCTGCCCGAGGGCGACCCGCTGCCGCCGCTGCCCGAGGGCTGCTTCGCGCTGGAGGACGTCGACAAGGCGGCCGGCGAGCTGGTGAAGCAGATCCGCGCCTTCCGTCCCCAGGTGATCACCACCTACGACGAGAACGGCGGCTACCCGCACCCCGACCACATCATGACCCACAAGATCTCGATGGTGGCGTTCGAGGGCGCGGCGGACACCGAGAAGTTCCCGGAGGCCGAGTTCGGCCCGGCCTACCAGCCGCAGAAGCTGTACTACAACCAGGGCTTCAACCGCCCCCGCACCGAGGCGCTGCACAACGCGCTGCTCGAGCGGGGCATGGAGTCGCCGTACGGGGACTGGCTCAAGCGCTGGGACGACTCGCCGATGCGCGACCGCACCCTGACCACGCACATCCCGTGCGCCGAGTTCTACGAGATCCGCGACAAGGCCCTGATCGCGCACGCCACCCAGATCGACCCCGACGGCGGCTGGTTCAAGGTCCCGCTGGAGATCCAGAAGGAGGTCTGGCCGACGGAGGAGTACGAGCTCGCGAAGTCCCTCGTCGATACCTCCCTCCCCGAGGACGACCTCTTTGCGGGCATCCGCGACAATGCCTGACATGAGCGCAAGCGCAAGCCTGGCAATGACGCACGTCGTGACCTTCGCCCAGGAGGTCGACGAGGACAAGGTCACCCCCGGCGTCCTCGGCTTCATCGTCTTCGCGGCGATGGCCCTGGCGGTGTGGGCCCTGATGAAGTCCATGAGCAAGCACATGAACAAGGTCGACTTCAAGGAGACCCCGGACGACGCCGCCTCCGGCGACGGCACGTCCGAGAAGGAGACCGCCGCCCAGGGCACGGCCGGCCGGAGCACCACCGAGGGTTCGTCCGGCAAGCCCGCACCCGGCAAGGGCTGACCGCACGACCGGCGGCGGGAGGGTCACATACGCCCCCTCCCGCCGGCGGTCGCACGCGGCCGTCGAACGCCGAGCGACCGGTGCCCGAGGACCCGCGCCCTCGGATCAGACAGGCAGCGGATGCCGTAGCCCGCACGCAGAGGGCCCGCCACTGCTGCGCCGTCCCCGCCGAACCCTCACGGAGACGGAGCCGTCGCCGCCACCCCCATCACCTCCCGCGCATGCCGGTTCGGGACCATGCCCAGGCGCCAGGCCTGCCAGCCTGCTTCCAGGTTCACGCCGCGTTCCAGGAGGAGGGTGTAGGCCTCGACGTACTCGTCCAGCTTGCCGTCGCGGGTGGTGTGGCCGTTGCGGGCGAGGTCGGCGAGTTCCTCCGCCGCCACCGCCGCGCCCACCTCCACCCCGCCCGGCGCCGCGTACGGCAGCAACGTGCAGCGCAGGAAGCGGGCCCAGTCCTCGCCGCGGCGGTCGCCGTAGGAGGTGAACAGGGCCGTCGCCTCCTCGCACAGGGCGAGGGCCTGGGGGGTGCGGCCGTTCCCCGCGTCGACCACCGCGAGTTCCAGACAGGTCCAGGCCTCGCCGTGGGCGACACCGATGCGCTGGAAGTCGGCCCGGGCGTCGACCAGGAGCTGGCGGGCGAAGCCGGAGTTGCGCAGCGAGCCCGTCTGCGCGGCGCGCTGGTCACGGGTGACGCGGGCCGAGTGGTGCCGGGCGCAGGCCAGGCCGTAGACGTCCCGCATCCGGGAGAACATCGTGCGGGAGCGTTCCAGTTCGCGGACCGCGAGGTCCAGGTTGCCCGTCTCCTCCAGCGCCTGCCCCAGGTAGTACACCGTCCACGCCTCGCCCCGCGCGTCCTCGTTGTCGCGATGGCGGGAGGCCGCCTGGCGCAGCCCGTCCACCGCCGCCGACGGGTCCCCGGCCACCAGACGGGCCCGGGCCAGCTGGGTCAGCGCCCACGCCTCGCCACGGGCGTCGCGCGTACGGCCGTACAGGTCGAGCGCGGTCCGCAGTTCCGACTCGGCGCGCGATATGTCACCCATCCGCAGGCTCAGCTGGCCGAGCTGGAAGTGCGCCCAGGCCTCGCCGTGCACCGACTCGCCGGCGCGGTGCAGGACCAGGGAGCGGGTGAGCAGGTCCAGGGAGTCCGCCACCCGGCCGCGGTCGCGTTCCACGGCCGCCAGGGCGTGCATCGTCCAGGCCCGGTCCGTGGCCAGTTCGGGCGGCGACTGGAGGGCCAGCGCCTCCTGGAGTCTCGCGGCCGCCTCCGCCAGATTGCCCTGGTGGTGCAGCGTGATGCCCAGGGAGCACAGGGCCCGCGCCGCGCCCGCGTCGTGATGGGCGTCCATGTAGAGGTCGACCACCGAGGTCAGCGTGGTGCGGGCCTTGTCCAGTTCACCCAGCTGACGGGCGGCGATACCGGTGCGCCACTGCACCGAGCGGACCAGCAGCCCCTGGTCCACCGCCTGCGCCAACTCGCTGATCTCGCCCAGCCGGTAGAGGTCGCCGCGCAGCAGGCAGTAGTCGCACAGCGCGCCCAGGAGGTTCAGGACCGCCCCCTGGTTCACGCCCTCCGCGTGCCGCAGCGCCGCCGTGATGAAACTCGACTCGTCGTCCAGCCAGCGCAGCGCCTCGTCGAGGGAGGTGAAACCGTGCGGGCTGAAACGGTCCGAGCGGGTCGACATGTTGCCGTCCACCAGCCGCAGCACGGAGTCGGCGAGATCGGCGTAGTTGACGATCAGGCGTTCCTGCGCGGCCGTGCGCTCGGCCGGCTCCTCCTCGTCCAGGAGCCTGGCCTGCGCGAACGCGCGCACCACGTCGTGAACGCGGTAACGGCTGCCGCGCACGTTGTCGATCAGGCCCGCGCGGGCCAGTGCGACCAGGTGCCGGGTCGCCTCCGTCTCGTCGGTGGCCAGCAGCGCGGCCGCCGCGGCGGCACCGAGCGAGGCCCGGCCCGCGAGCGCGAGCCGGCGCAGAAGCCGGCGGGCCGGCTCCGACTGGTCGGTGTAACGCAGCCACAGAACACGCTCGATCGGTTCCACCGGGCCGTACGCGCTGAGATCCGTGGCCAGTTGGCGGGGCGAACGGGGACCGAGGGACGAGCCCGCGATGCGCAGCGCCAACGGCAGGCCGCCGCACAACTCCCGGATGAGATCCGCCGATTGGGCGTCGTACGGGCCGGTGGCCGACTGCGCCGCCGCGTCCAGGAGCTCCTCGGCGCCCGCCGCGTCCAGGGCGTCCACCGGCAGTTCGTGCACCTGGGCGGCGAGGTCGCCCGGCAGGTCGAGCGGCCCGCGCGCGGTGACCAGGACCAGGCTGTCGGAACGCTCCGGGACCAGGACCCGGACCTGCTCGGGGTCCGAGGCGTCGTCCAGCACGATCGTCACCGGCAGCCCGGTCAGATGCTGGTGGTACAGCTCGCTCAACCGCTTGACCTGCTGGTCCGGCGAGGAACGCTCACGGAACAGCAACTGCTCGCGCGGCGCGCCGAGCCGGTTCAGCAGGTGCAGCAGCGCGTCCCGGGTGGACAGCGGGGACTCTCCGTGGCTGTCGCCGCGCAGGTCCACGACACACGCGCCGCGGAAGTAGTCCTTGAGGTCGTGCGCCGCGCGGACCGCGAGTGCCGTACGGCCGCTGCCGGGCGGTCCGTGCAGCACGACCACCGTCGGCCGGGTCTCGGTGGTGGCACGCGAGGCCTGCACCCACTGCCGGATGCGCCCCATCTCCACCCGGCGGTCCGCGAACTCCCCGACCGGCTCCGGGAGTTGCCCGAACGACTGCTCCAGCACACTCCGCCCGCGGGCCGCCGCGCTCTTGTCGGTGCCGCGCAGTCGCGGACCGCCCGCCTTCTTCGGGCCGGTGGACGCGTTCAGCACCCGCTGCTGGTCGAGGAAGGGCCGGATGCCCCGCACCTCCAACGCGGTCAGCCACTGGAGCCGCAACTGCTCGGGGCCGCCGGGCTGGCCGAGCGCACCCGCCCGGTGGTGTGCTGCCGGCAGATGCGAGCCGGCCACCTTCACCACGGTCGCCGCCGCGCCGACGACCCCCACGACCACGCCCGCGCCCAGCGCGGTGCCCGTGTCGGTGCCGAGCGCGAGGTCGGCGACGGCGGCCGCGACCGCGGCAACCGCAGCCACCAGCAGGGGAGTTCCGGACGCTTCCTTCGCGTACCGCTGCCCGAAGGTGAGCTGACCGGCCTGCGCCTCGTCCAGCGCCCGCGTGTACGCCTCGTACTCCTCCGCGGCCGACTGCGCCATCGCGTCCAGCGATCCACGGGCCCGCGACAGCAGTACGGCCCCGTCGACCCGCCCGCCCGACCGCCGCACCTCCTCCTCCACGGCCCGCCCCAACAGCCGCTCGGCTTCCGCCCGATGACTGTCCCGCATGTCACTTCCCCCTCCGGCGGCAACGGCTTTCTTGGTCAAGTGTGCTGCGGACGGGGCATCGGGGCGAGAGGGCAGGGGCGCCGGACCCTCATGCAGGGTCGGTGAGGGCGGGCCGCGGGCCCGCGGCCCGGAGGCCGATGCCCCGCCTCCGGAAGACCCGACGTCACCCTCCGGGGCACGCCTGACGGCCGGTCGCCGGGGTACTGCGGCAGGATGGACCCCATGCCGAACCGACTGGCCCACGAGACGTCCCCCTACCTCCTCCAGCACGCCGACAACCCCGTCGACTGGTGGCCCTGGTCGGCCGAGGCCTTCGAGGAGGCCCGGAAGGCGAACAAGCCAGTCCTGCTGAGCGTGGGGTATTCGAGCTGCCACTGGTGTCATGTCATGGCCTACGAGTCCTTCGAGGACCAGGCCACCGCGGACTTCCTCAACGAGCACTTCGTCAGCGTGAAGGTCGACCGCGAGGAGCGCCCCGACGTCGACGCCGTCTACATGGAGGCCGTGCAGGCTGCCACCGGGCAGGGTGGGTGGCCGATGACCGTGTTTCTCACCCCCGAGGCCGAGCCGTTCTACTTCGGTACCTACTTTCCGCCCGCGCCCCGGCAGGGCATGCCCTCCTTCCGGCAGGTGCTGGAGGGGGTGCGGGCCGCCTGGAACGACCGGCGGGACGAGGTCGCCGAGGTCGCCGGGAAGATCGTGCGGGATCTCGCCGGGCGGGAGATCTCCTACGGCGACTCGCAGGCACCCGGTGAGGAGCAGCTCGCCGCGGCGCTGCTCGGGCTGACGCGGGAGTACGACGCACAGCGCGGCGGGTTCGGCGGGGCACCGAAGTTCCCGCCGTCCATGGTCGTGGAGTTCCTGCTGCGCCACCACGCCCGCACCGGCGCCGAGGGCGCGTTGCAGATGGCGCAGGACACCTGTGAGCGCATGGCCCGCGGCGGTATCCACGACCAGCTCGGCGGCGGTTTCGCCCGCTACTCCGTCGACCGCGACTGGGTCGTGCCGCACTTCGAGAAGATGCTCTACGACAACGCCCTGCTGTGCCGCGTCTACGCCCACCTGTGGCGCGCCACGGGTTCCGAGCTGGCCCGGCAGGTCGCTCTCGACACCGCCGACTTCATGGTCCGTGAACTGCGCACCGAGCAGGGCGGTTTCGCCTCCGCGCTGGATGCCGACAGTGACGACGGGAGTGGCAGGCACGTCGAGGGCGCGTACTACGTGTGGACGCCGGAGCAGTTGCGGGAGGTGCTCGGGGAGCGGGACGCCGAGCTTGCCGCGCGGTACTTCGGGGTCACCGAGGAGGGGACCTTCGAGCACGGGCAGTCGGTGCTGCAACTCCCGCAGCAGGACACCGTGTTCGACGCCGAGGCCGTCGAGTCGATCCGGCGGCGGCTCCTCGACGCGCGGGCGCGGCGGCCCGCCCCCGGCCGGGACGACAAGGTCGTCGCCGCGTGGAACGGTCTCGCCGTCGCCGCGCTCGCCGAGACCGGCGCCTACTTCGACCGTCCCGACCTGGTCGACGCCGCGCTCGGGGCGGCCGACCTTCTCGTACGGCTGCATCTGGACGAGCAGGCCCGGCTGTCCCGTACCAGCAAGGACGGTCAAGTCGGTGCCAACGCCGGGGTGTTGGAGGACTACGCCGATGTCGCCGAGGGCTTCCTCGCGCTCGCGTCGGTGACCGGGGAGGGCGTCTGGCTCGACTTCGCCGGGTTCCTGCTCGACCACGTGCTGAGCCGGTTCACGGGGGAGGACGGGGCGCTCTTCGACACCGCAGCCGACGCTGAGCGGCTGATCCGGCGGCCGCAGGATCCGACCGACAACGCGGTGCCGTCCGGGTGGACGGCCGCGGCGGGGGCGTTGCTGTCGTACGCCGCGCAGACCGGGTCCGAGCCGCACCGCGCCGCCGCGGAGCAGGCCCTCGGGGTGGTGAAGGCGCTCGGGCCCCGGGTGCCGCGGTTCATCGGGTGGGGCCTCGCGGTGGCGGAGGCGAACCTCGACGGGCCCAGGGAGGTCGCGGTCGTGGGACCTTCCCTGACCGACCCGGCGACAAGGACCCTGCACCGTACGGCACTTCTGGGGGCCGCGCCGGGGGCGGTGGTCGCCGTAGGGACTCCGGACAGCGGTGAGCTCCCGCTGCTCACCGACCGGGTCCTGGTGGGCGGCGAGGCCACCGCGTACGTCTGCCGGCACTTCACGTGTGACGCGCCGACGACGGACGCGGAGGCGTTGCGGGTGGCGCTGGGCGGTTAGGCGTCCGCCGGGCCGCCGAACTCGGCCTGGGCGCGCTCCACGATCGCCTCCAGCTGGTCGTGGTGGGCGCCCTTCCAGTACGCCCTGCCGCAGTCCTGGCACTGGGCGAAGACGTCGTACGACCGCTCCGTCCCGCCCTTGAGGCGGTCGGCGACCTCCTCCTTGGTGGCCTCCTTCAGCAGGCCGTTGCAGGCCGTGCAGCGGGACCACGGCTTCAGCTCGGGGCGGAAGCGGTCCAGGACGTCGTGGAGCTGGTCGTCGGGGCGGGTGCTGTAGACGTAGGCGCCGGCCCAGAGTTCCCTGCGGTGCAGCAGGCCCCGGTCGCGGCTGAGCATGACCCGCTTCTCGGTCGCGGAGCGGGTGGCGAGGGCGGGGTCGCCGATGTCCGTGGACTCGTACGCCGTGTCCACGCCGAGCAGGCGCAGCCGGCGGGCGAGGGTGCCGAGGTGGACGTCGAGGAGGAAGCGCAGCGGGGCGCCGGGGACCTGCTGGGGGCGGGTGACCGGGGTGATCTCCACCGCGTCGCCCGCGACGGGGACGTAGGACCTCGGGACCTCGCGGCCGCCCACCCGCAGGGCGCCGACCTCGGTGAGCGGGACGCCGGTGGACTCGACGACATGGCCGAGCGAGGAGACCCCGTCGGTGGTGAGCGGGGTGGCTCCGCTCCGGCGTCCGTGCGGGAGGAAGAGGGCCAGTTCGGGGGCGAATTGGATGTGGATCTCCGGTGCGCTCACCCGGTCAGGATGCCATGCGGTACGGCGGTGACCTCAGGGTTTTTTCGTGGGCAGGCCGTGCTCGATGACCGTGAGGGCGCGTTCGAAGAGGTCGGCGAAGTCGTCCTGGAAGTCGTTCTCCGCCCAGTACAGGGAGACCTCCGCGAGGCCGCCGATGAGGGACATGGTGTAGACCCGGACCTCCAGGCTGTCCCCGGGCCGGCCGCTGCGCTCGGCGACGGCCTCGCCGAGCATGCGGCCGGTGACGGACATGCTCTCCAGCATCCGGGCGCGCACCGCGGGGACCTGGAGCATGAGGTGGGAGCGGATCCGGGTGGCCTCCGGGTCCTCCGCGATCCCGACCTCGACGGCCTTGCGCAGCACGTACCGCAGCGACTCCATCCACGGTTCGTCGGCGGGCCGGTCGTGGAGTTCCCGCACCAGGATCGGGTCGTACTCGTCCGTGAGGACGATGTCCTCCTTGGTGGGGAAGTAGCGGAAGACCGTGGACGGTGACACCTCGGCCCGCTCGGCGATCTGCTCGACGGTGGTGGCTTCGTAGCCCTGCTCCCGGATGAGGGCGTAGGTCGCGTCGCGGATCGCCGTACGTGTCTTGATCTTCTTCCGCTCGCGAAGTCCCAGTTGGGGGCTGTCGGAGAGGGGGAAGGAGCGTGCCGGTGTCATGGGAGTCATTGTCGGGCATCGGCCTCCTCGGCAGCCATGTCCGGGGCTGTGGAGGTCTCGGTGGGACGGGGTGTGGCCGGCAGGAAGGCCGCGGCGAGCAGGGCGGCGACGAGGGCCGCGATCCCGCAGACCAGCAGGACGAGGCCCATGCCGTGGACGTACGCGCTGTTTGCGGAGGTCAGCAGATCGGCTGATCCGGTGTGCTGGGCGACCATGTGGGCCGCGACCACGGACTCTTCCGCGGTGTGGGCGGCCGCGGCGGGCAGCCCGGTGACGTCGAGGTGGTCCCGGAAGGTGGCGGCGAGCAGGCTGCCGAGCAGGGCGATGCCGATCGCGCCGCCGACCTGGCGCATGGTCATCAGGAGTCCGGAGCCGCTGCCGGCGCGGTCGCGGGGCAGGGCGCTCAGGCCGCTGTTCATGGCGGGGATGAGGGAGAGGCCGAAGCCGAATCCGGTGAGGGAGAGCCACAGCGCGACGAAGCCGTAGCCGGAGTCGATGGTCGTACGGCTGCCCAGGATCCCGGCGAAGGCCAGGACCACCAGGCCCGCGCTCACCGTGGCGCGGGCGCCGAAGCGGGCGACGACCTTCGGGGCGAGGCGGGAGGCGACCAGCAGTCCGCCCATCATCGGCAGCAGGCGGACGCCGGTGCCGAGGGCGTCGTGGCCGAGGACGGCCTGGAGGAAGGGCGGGAGCACGAACAGCAGGCCGGAGAGGATGAAGTTGACCAGGGTCGCGGCGATGGTGTTGAGCAGGAAGCCGCGGTGGGTGAGCAGGGTCATGTCGAGCATGGGGCGCTGGACCCGGCGTTCGCGCACGACCAGGGCGGCGATCAGGACGACGGACGCCGCGAGCATGCCGAGGACCAGCGGGTCGCCCCAGCCGCGGGTGGGTGCCTCGATGATCGCGTAGACCAGGGTGCCGAGGCCGGTGACGGTGAGCGCGGCGGACCGGGCGTCGACCCTGGGGGAGGCGGGGTCGCGGGTCTCGGGGAGCAGGAAGACGCAGGCGGCGATGCCGAGCGCGGCCATCGGGACGTTGACCAGGAAGACCGAGCCCCACCAGAAGTGGTTCAGCAGCCAGCCGCCGATGATCGGGCCGAGCGGCAGGCCGAGCGCGGAGGCGGCGGAGACGATGCCGACGGCCTTGGTGCGCTCGTCGGGGGCGAAGAGCGTGGGCAGGACGGACAGGGCGAGCGGGGTGACGAGGGCGCCGCCGACGCCCATCACCGCGCGGGCGGCGATCACCGCGTTCACGTCGCCGGCCAGGGCGCCGATCAGGGAGCCGGCGAGGAAGATCCCGAGCCCGGTGATCAGCATGCGGCGCCTGCCGAACCGGTCGCCGAGGAGGCCCGCGGGGAGCATCAGGGCCGCGAAGACGACGACGTACGCGTCCGCCATCCACTGCTGGGCGCCGGTGCCGGCGTCGAGGTCGGCGGCCATGGTCGGGAGCGCCACGTTGAGGATCGTCAGGTCGAAGCCGAGCGTCAGCATGCTCGCGACGAGGGCGGCCAGGGCCCACCAGCGGCGGGGGTCCGGAGTGAGAGTGTCCATGAAATGAGAGTAGCTCTCAAAAGATAGGAGCTGTCAATCGATTTCGGCATGCAAAAAGGGCCACGGCTGGGAAGCCGTGGCCCTGGAAGACGGGGAAGGGGCTATGCGTGCTGGTACGCCACCAGCGAGATCCCCACGTAGTGGACGACGAACGCGGCCAGTGTGAGGGAGTGGAACACCTCGTGGAAGCCGAAGTAACGCGGTGACGGGTTCGGTCGCTTGAGGCCGTAGATCACCCCGCCCGCGCTGTAGAGCAGGCCGCCGACGATGACCAGGACCAGCACCGCGATGCCGCCGGCGCGCATGAAGTCGGGCAGGAAGAAGACGGCCGCCCAGCCCATCGCGATGTAGCAGGGCGTGTAGAGCCAGCGCGGGGCGCCGACCCAGAAGACCCGGAAGAGGATGCCGGCCAGGGCGGCGCCCCAGATGCCCCACAGCAGCCACTGCCCCTTGCTGCCGGGCAGGAGGAGCATGGTCAGCGGGGTGTAGGTGCCCGCGATGATCAGGAAGATGTTGGCGTGATCCAGCCGTCGCAGGACGCCGTCCATGCGGGGGCTCCAGTTGCCCCGGTGGTACAGCGCGCTGACGCCGAACAGCAGGCAGGCTGTCAGGACGTAGATGCTGCAGGCGATCCGGCCTCTGGTGGAGTCCGCCAGGGCGGTCAGGAACAGGCCGGCGATCAGTACGGCCGGAAACATGCCCAGATGCAGCCAGCCGCGGAGCTTCGGCTTGATCGGCTCGGCCAGGTGCTGAGCGGTCTGCTTGATCTGGTGAGGCAGGGATGGCGTGTCGTGGGCGGGCAGCGTCATGACCCGAATCGTACCTACGCAGCCGTAGGCAGCGGATGAGTGCGGCAGGGCCGACGGTCGAGAGTGGCCATCGTCTCAGGGGAGTTGGCCGGTAAAGAGACGGTCATGCGAACTCTACGTGCACGCAAATAAACGCGCCGTGAACGGAGAGAGCGTGGCGATCCTCACTCCGCTCACCTGTGATGCCCTCTGGACAGATGGGCGCTTCGGTCGGATGATCAAATGAGTGCGGTCGGCACCGGATGAGCGCCAAGGTCACCACCGAAGAAGCATCCGGGTCGCAGCCCCCACGGGGCCTCCAACAAAAAATCCCTCATCTAGGAGCAATCGTGGCGCGCGACATCGCGGCTCCCTCTGTCATCCCCACCCAGCACAAGGAACTGATCTCGTGGGTGAACGAGATCGCCGAACTGACCCAGCCGGACAGCGTGGTCTGGTGTGACGGATCCGAAGCGGAGTACGAGCGCCTGTGCGGGGAGCTCGTGGCGAAGGGCACCTTCAAGAAGCTCGACCCCATCAAGCGCCCCAACTCGTACTACGCCGCCTCCGACCCGACCGACGTCGCGCGCGTCGAGGACCGGACCTTCATCTGCTCGGAGAAGGAGGAGGACGCGGGGCCGACGAACCACTGGAAGGCCCCCGCCGAGATGCGGGAGATCTTCCAGGGCGAGAAGGGCGTCTTCCGCGGCTCGATGAAGGGCCGGACGATGTACGTCGTCCCGTTCTGCATGGGCCCCCTCGGCTCGGACCTCTCCGCGATCGGCGTCGAGATCACCGACTCCGCCTACGTCGCGGTGTCCATGCGCACGATGACCCGCATGGGACAGCCGGTCCTGGACGAGCTCGGCTCCGACGGCTTCTTCGTGAAGGCCGTGCACACGCTGGGCGCCCCGCTGGCGGAGGGCGAGGCGGACGTCCCGTGGCCGTGCAACTCCACCAAGTACATCTCGCACTTCCCCGAGGCCCGCGAGATCTGGTCCTACGGCTCCGGCTACGGCGGCAACGCGCTGCTCGGCAAGAAGTGCTACGCGCTGCGCATCGCGTCGGTCATGGCCCGGGACGAGGGCTGGCTGGCCGAGCACATGCTGATCCTCAAACTCACGCCTCCGCAGGGCGAGTCGAAGTACGTGGCCGCGGCCTTCCCGAGCGCCTGCGGCAAGACCAACCTCGCCATGCTGGAGCCCACGATCTCCGGCTGGACCGTGGAGACCATCGGCGACGACATCGCCTGGATGCGGTTCGGCGAGGACGGCCGCCTCTACGCGATCAACCCCGAGGCCGGCTTCTTCGGCGTCGCGCCCGGCACCGGTGAGCACACCAACGCCAACGCGATGAAGACGCTGTGGGGCAACTCGGTCTTCACCAACGTGGCGTTGACGGACGACAACGACATCTGGTGGGAGGGGATGACGGAGGAGACTCCCGCTCACCTCACCGACTGGAAGGGCAACGACTGGACGCCGGGCGCGGAGACGCCGGCCGCCCACCCCAACGCCCGCTTCACCGTGCCCGCATCGCAGTGCCCGATCATCGCGCCCGAGTGGGAGGACCCGCGCGGGGTGCCGATCTCCGCGATCCTCTTCGGCGGGCGGCGCGCCTCCGCGGTACCGCTGGTGACCGAGTCCTTCGACTGGAACCACGGGGTGTTCCTCGGCGCCAACGTGGCCTCCGAGAAGACCGCCGCGGCCGAGGGCAAGGTGGGCGAGCTGCGCCGCGACCCCTTCGCCATGCTGCCGTTCTGCGGCTACAACATGGGCGACTACATGGGGCACTGGGTCGACGTGGCCAAGGGCAAGGACCAGTCGAAGCTGCCGAAGATCTACTACGTCAACTGGTTCCGCAAGAACGACGAGGGCACGTTCGTCTGGCCCGGGTTCGGCGAGAACAGCCGCGTGCTGAAGTGGATCGTGGAGCGGCTGGAGGGCAAGGCGGAGGGCGTCGAGACGCCGATCGGCGTGCTGCCGACGTCCGCGGCGCTCGACACCAACGGTCTCGAACTGGCCGAGTCCGACCTGGAGTTCCTGCTCACGGTCGACAAGGAGGTGTGGCGGGAGGAGGCGTCCCTCATTCCCGAGCACCTCAACACCTTCGGTGACCACACGCCGAAGGAACTCTGGGACGAGTACCACGCGCTGGTGCAGCGCCTGGGCTGACGTCCCCCCGAATACCCCCGCGGCCGGCCCCGATGGGAGCCCTGACCCGTGATCGTCACGGGCCGGCCGCGGGCGGCGGCACAGTAGTCACGAACCGGCCCCGCACAACGGCGTGCGGGGCGTGCTGCCGCCCCTACGGGACGCGCTGTCTTTCACCCCTGCGGGGGGCCGCCCCCGTCCCACCTGTGGTCTCGGTCGCTGTACGGGGCTGCGCGCTCGCACCTGCGGTGCGCGTCGTGCCTGCGGCCGGCGTCGCGCTGCGGGCCCCGTTGGGAGCTGCGGGGCTGACGGGGCCTGCCCGAGCCCCATCACCCTGCGGGTCGCCGCTCATTTTGGGCCCCGCGCTGCGCCCGCCTGCGGCTCGCGTCGTGGCCTGCGGTCGGCGTCGCGCTGCGGGCTCCGTTGGGACCTGCGGGGCTGCGCTGCCACACCCACCTGGGCCCCTGCACATTGCGGGGCGCCGCTTCTTTGCGGGTCCCACCCGCACTGTGGCCCCGTCCCACCTGCGGGACTGCCCCCACCCACCGGTCCCCAGCCCACCCCCCTCACCCTCCGGGATGGATTCCTGCGTCCGGCCAGGGCAACGCTGCTCGTGGCGGGCGTCCCTGTGGGGCGGCGGCGTAAGGCTGCGGGCATGTTCACAGTTCATGCGCGACCGGCGCCGCGGCGGCAGGACGTGTGCCGTCGTCGGTCTCTCCTGGCCCGGGCCGGGACCGTCACGGCGACCGTGCTCGCCCTCATCCTGACCCTGCCCGGCACCGCGGCCGCCGCCCCCGGCGACCTGGACACCTCCTTCAGCGGCGACGGCAAGGTGCTCACCCGCTTCGCCGACGACGACCAGGCCAACGACGTCGCGGTGCAGCCCGACGGCAAGATCGTCTCCGTCGGCTCCTCCGGCGACCAGTCCGTGATCGAGGGCCGCTGGGCGCTCACCCGGCACAACGCCGACGGCACCCCGGACACCGGCTTCGGCGACGGCGGCACGGTGACCACCGCCATCAACAACATGGACCCGAACCTCCAGTGGAGCGAGGCCAACGCCGTGGCGCTCCAGCCCGACGGCAAGATCGTCGTGGTGGGCTACAGCTGGCGGGAGTACGAGAACTGCTGCTGGTTCGTGGTGGCCCGCTACAACGCCGACGGCACCCTGGACAACGGCTTCAGCGGCGACGGCAGGTACTTCGCCGACATCGACGGCCCGACCGAGGCCCGCGACGTCGCGATCGACCCGTCAGGGCGGATCGTCGCGGCCGGCTACACCGGGGGCGACATGGCGGTGCTCCGCCTCAACGCCGACGGCACCCCGGACACCAGCTTCGGCGGCGACGGCACCGTGACCGCCAACCCCGCGGGGCCGACCCTTCAGGAGGGCGGTGACGGACGCGCCCTGGCACTCCAGTCCGACGGGAAGATCGTCGTCGGCGGCGAGGTCGGCTCGACCCGCTTCGACTTCGCCCTGATGCGCTTCAACCCCAACGGCAGCGTGGACACGAGCTTCGACGGCGACGGCATCGTACGCACCGACTTCGGCGACTACGAGGCCGTGGAGGCGCTCGCGATCCAGCCCGACGGGAAGATCGTCGCCGCGGGCGGCAACAGCCTGGCCCGCTACAACCCGGGCGGCTCCCTCGACACCGGCTTCGACGGCGACGGCAAGGTCGTCCCGAGCGGCGTCGGCGTCTGGGACCTGGCGCTCCAGCCGGGCGACGGCCGGATCGTCCTCGCCGGTGGCGGCGGGCCGGGCGACTTCGCCGTCCAGCGCTACAACCCCGACGGCAGCCAGGACACCGGCTTCGGCACCGGCGGCACCGCCACCGCGGACTTCGGCGGCGCCGACAGCGCCCGTGGTGTGGCCCTCCAGCCCGACGGCAGGATCGTCGCCGCGGGCCGCGGCGGACCCGACAGCGGCTTCGCGCTGGCCCGCTTCCTCGGCGGCGGCACCGTCCCGCCGCCCCCGGCCGGCGTGGACCTGTCGGTGACCAAGTCCGGACCCGCCACGGTCAGCATCGGTGACCGGGCCACGTACACCGTCACGGTCACCAACAACAGCACCACCACCAACGCCACCGGCGTCTCCCTCACCGACACCTTCACCGGCCCGCCCGGCACGGTGATCTCGGCGACCCCCTCCCAGGGCACCTGCACCACCGCCGTGACCTGCGCCCTCGGCACTCTCGCCCCGGGCGCCAAGGCCACGGTCACCGTCGTCGCCGAGCCCCGCGCCACCGGCATCCTCACCGAACGCGCCACGGCGACCGCGACCCAGAGCGACCCGGCCACCGCGAACAACACCGCCACGGTGACCACCACCGTCAACAACGCCCGCGGCTGCACCCGCATCGGCACCAGCGGCAACGACAGCATCACCGGCACCTCCGGCAACGACGTGATCTGCGCCCTCAGCGGCGACGACACCGTCAACGCGGGCTCCGGCAACGACACCGTGCACGCCGGCCACGGCAACGACCGCGTCGACGGCGGCCTCGGCAACGACACCCTCAACGCAGGCCCGGGCAACGACACCCTGACCGGCAACTACGGCACCGACAACCTCAACACCGTCGACAGCGTCTCCGGCAACGACACCGCCAACGGCGGCCCCAACACCGACACCTGTACGACCGACCAGGGCGACATCCGCGTCAGCTGCCCCTGACCCCGTGCGGCCCGCCCCGGTCCTCCAGGTACCGGGTGTGGGTCTCCTGGCGGCGGGCCTCCGTGTCCCGGAGTCCCGCCGCCAGCTGCTGTGCGTCCCGCTTCATCAGCCCGAGCTGCTGCTCCAGCTGGAGTTCGGGGGACTCCGCGCCCGGGGTCATCCGCGTCCACCACCTGGTCCGGGCGAAGCTGTCGACCGCCTCCGGCAGGTCCCGGCGCACGATCCGGGACAGCGCGTGGACGCCCTCCGGGTCGTGGGCCAGCAGTTCCGTGGACCAGGTGCGGTCCAGCAACGCGGCCAGCAGCTCGGTGAGTTCGCGCAGCCGGGCCGCCGCCGTGACCGACAGGTCGATGTCCGTCAGATAGGCGCACAGCTTCTCGAAGTCCGCCCGCACCTCGTCCAGTTGGGCCGACGGGTCCGGGAAGTCCGGCAGCACGGGACGCTCCGGCGGGGCGATCAGGGCGCCCGCGCCGTAGAGCCCGGCCACCACCACGGGCCAGTACGGGCCCGCCACCCCCGTGAAGGTCAGCACCAGGCCGACCAGCCCGCACGCGCTGCCCGCGAGGTTCTTGCGGGACTCCAGGTACCTACTGATAGCCACGGATCTCCTCGAAGGCGCCGTCCAGTGAGCCCTGTCGGGCGTCGAAGAGACGGCCGCCGGTCAGGTCGGCGATGTGGGCCAGCTCGGAGCGGTCGGAGTCGCCGAACAGGATCGGGAAGACGGGGATGTCCCGCCGGTTTCCGTCGAGCCCGGCGTAGAAGGCGTCGAAGTCCTGCGCCTTCGCGCCCGCCGTGTTCTCGCCGTCCGTCATCAGCACGATCGACGTGAACGTGTCGTCGTCGGCGCCGAGATGGCCGTACGCCTTCTCCAGCGAGGTGTAGATCGCGGTGTCCCCGTCCGCGGAGAGCGCTGCCGTGTCCGCGCGGATCGCGTCCAGGCCGGACCCGGGGTCCGACGGCTCGACCACATGCGTCCTTACGTCCTTCACCTTCGACCCGAACGGCATCAGCGTGACCTCCTCGCGCTCGCGGAAGTCCCCGGTGAGGTCGGTGAGGGCCGACTTGAGGCGGTCCAGGCGGTCGCCCTCCATCGAGCCCGAGGTGTCCAGGACGTACACGGTCCGCGACGGGCGGCGCAGTTCGTTCTCGTACGAGTCGAGCAGGCCGTCGGCGACGGAACGGGTGCCCGGGAAGGGGAGTTCGCGGCGGCGGGCCGTGTCGAGACCGGCGGCCGGGGGTACGGAGGCGACGACCGGGCGGCGGTGGGTGCGCTCGGTGATCTCCCGCTGGACCTTCTCGGTCCGCAGGTCCTCCGTGACCCGGCGGACGTCCTCGCGGGTCCGCGCGCTCGTGGACTTCAGCGAGGTGAGCGGGTAGTCGGCGGTGATCACGCCGTCGCGGGGGCGGATCACGGTCAGGCCCGGGATGCCCTTGAGGACGGACTCGTAGTTGAGCAGGGCGTCCACGTCACCGCGCCGGCCGTAGGCCGCGGCCAGCCACCCCGAGGAACCCGAGGTCAGCTTCTGGCCCTTGAAGAACTCCTTCAGCCGGGGCGTGGCCTTGGCGACGTCCCGGTCGGTGAGCGCCGACTGGGCGCCGGAGAGGGCGGAGGCCACCGAGACCAGCGTGGCGAAACCGGAGTGGGAGCGGGCCGGGTCCGTCATGCCGTACGTCAACCCGCCGTCCTGGACGGCCTGTTCGACCTGCGACCAGGTGACGTCCGCGGGCTTCCAGCCGAGCCGGGTGACGGTGGCCCGCTTGACGCCGATCGCGACCGGGCTGGACATGACCGGGGTCTCGGAGAGGACCTTCGCGGCGGCTTCGGGCCGCAGCCGCAGGTAGTCGTTGGACGACAGCCACAGCGCGTCGTAACGGCCGTCGACCGTCCCCTTCGCCAGCATGTCCACGGCGTCCAGGGTGCCGGTGTACGTCGGCCGGATCTTCACGCCGGTGTCCTTCTCGACCAGGGCGAGGACCGGGGCCATGTCGCTGAGCTCGCTGGACGCGAGGACCCGCAGGGTGCCCGGTTCGGCGGGGCCGGGGACACCGGGCGTCGGAACGCCACCCGTACCGTCCTGCGTCGTGCAGGCGGTCAGCAGGCCGAGCGCCGCGAGGCAGCCGGCCAGTGCGCGTCGTCTCATCCGAGGCCCCCTTCCAGGGCGCCCCGCGACCGACTGCGCTCCAAGTACCCGCTCGCCTGCTGGAGTTCGGAGGTGAGCGACTCCACGGTCGCCGCCATCGCCTCGGTGGCCTGCACCTTGTACGTGTCGATCGCGTCGAGGGTCCGGTAGATCTGCTGGAAGGCGGAGCGCAGCGTCTCGGCACCGACCGCCGGGTCGGCGGCGATGCGCTGGATCTCCCCGCTCTGGGTGGCCAGCATCTCGGCGTTGCCCCGGATCAGGTCCTCGGTCGTCCCGCGCAACGCGTTGACCTGCTCGACGACCTTCTTCTGGTTGTCGAGCGCGGAGGCCAGCATCACGGAGATCCTGAGCGCGGAGACCGTGGTCGTGGCCGCCCGGTCGACGCCCTTGATCAGCTCCTCGTTGTTGCGCCGTACGACGTCCATCGCCAGGTATCCCTGGGCGCAGACGGCGAGTTGGGTGAGCAGGTCCTGGTGCTTCTGCCGCACCGGGAAGAGCACGTCGGCGCGGAGCGAGTCGGCCGCCCCGGGATCTCCCACGGCGGCGATGTGCTGTTCGACGGCCGTGTCCAGCGCCTGAGTGAGCACGACGTACTCCTGGAGCTTGCCCATGGTCTCCCACAGCCGGACCCGCTCGGTCTGCAACGCGGCGTTGTCCCGGCGCAGTTCGTCCTGGCCGCCCCGCAGCGAGCCCACGATCCGGTTCAACGTGCCCTGCGCGGACGCGTACTTGGCGACGTGGTCGCGCAGCTTGTTGCCGCCGGGCAGCCGGGAGAGGAACTTGCGGCCCTTGGAGGCGGGCAGGTCCCTCGGGTCCAGGTCCTCGACCACGCGCCGCAGTTCGACCAGCGAGCCGGCCACCTGCGACTGGGCGTCCCCGCCCTTGTCCGGCAGGCTGCGCACGGTCCGCTCCAGCATCCGGTTGGACTGCGCGGCCGCGCTGCGCATCTCGCCGGCACCGAGCCCGGTGATCTCCCCGACCTTGCCGGCGAACTCGGGCGAGCGGGCGTCGAGCGCCGCGAGCCCCTCGACGTACGCGGAGGCCTTGTCGGCCATGGCCGTCCGCACCGAGTCGTCGACGGGGACGAGCCCGCCGGCCTTCTCGCGCGGTACGGCGGCCACCGGCTCGGGCGGAGTCAGCGTGAAGGTGTCGTTGTCGTTCATGGATGTCATCAGTGGTGTCCCCCGTTATCCGCGCGCACGTCGCGCCAGCTCGTGCAGCACCGCGGAGGTGGGCACGGGCGCCTGGCGGACGCCGGTCAGTCGCTGCTGGAGATAGGTGCCGGCCGAGGCGAACTCGGTGGCCTCGCCCTGCGGCCGGAACCCGTGCCGGACCTCCAGCTCCCGCAACCGCGGGTCGGTGGACAGGAGTTCGGCGAGGGCCTGGCCGTTCTCGGTCAGCGGTACGACCGTGTGGTCGCTGTTGACCGTGGTGTCCGGGTAGAGGACGACCAGGTCGTCAGGTCGCTGCCCGTCCGCGAGGAGCGAGGCGACCTGGGACTCGTAGACGAGGACCAGCGGATTGCCGGCGCCGCTGACGAAGTCCCGGAAGGCCGCGTCCGTGCTGGACTGCTGGGCGCCCTGCACGCTGACGAGCTTGTGCAGCAGGGGAGTTGCCCTGGTGACCTCGGTGCCGCTCGCGACGACCTTGCCGCCGTTCGCCACGTAGGAGGCGGCGGCGAGGTAGAGGGCGCCGGAGTTGGAGGTCTCCGGGTCGGTGCTGGAGAGGTACAGGGTGCCGGTGAGCTCCCCGTACCTGTCCGCTCCCTTGAGCTGCTGCCAGGTGCGGTCGGCGCGGGCCGCGTCGAGATAGGCGGCCATCCTGAGGGTGCCGCGGTGCTCCTCGTCCAGGGTGGCCAGGCCGTTGCCCGCGAGGACCCCGGCGGCGTTCCTGTGCGCCACGACGACGAGCGGCGAGTAGAAGGGGCGGGGGAGGGTCCCCCGTACCTTGTACTTCGCGGCGAGCTCGGCGGCCGGGGCCTGACTGGACGGGAACGCGAAGTCGTACCCCTCGAGGTCGAGGCCCTCCATGGCCCAGGACCCGGAGGTCTCGGCCTTCACGGTGAAGCCCTTGGCGGCGAGGGCCTTCACCACGTCGGGGTCTTCGAAGAACTCCGCCTTCTCCGACCCGATCACTCCACGCACGGTCTTCGTTGCCGTGCTCGTGTCCTCGTTGCTGCGGCCCGCCACGACGGCGGCCACCACGCCACCGATCAGCAGCACCGCGAGGACGATTCCAACGATTCGTCTCACGCTGTGGAGAGTGCTCGCGGAACCCAACATTCCCCGGCGACCAGGGTGAACGGCAGGTGTAGTACCGGTCCCGTCTTGAAACGGACTGGCTGGAGGTGCCCCGTCAGGGGCGCGGGGCTGCATCGGTGTGCGGCTCCGCCGCGTGGGCGCGACAAGCCACGACGAACCCGCACCCGCCCGGCCCACAGGAACCCCTACGGCGACCAGGCGCAAGGCCCAAGCACCTAACGCGAGGTCAGTTCCCGCCGCTCAGCCAGCGCGGCGCTGTGCGCGTCCATCCGCTCCGCCGCCAGGATCGCCGCCGCCGTGTCCGCACGGGACGCCGCCACGAGCAGTGCGCGCCCGGCCACCGCGTGGGCGCGGCGGTGCAGGTCGGCGAGGTGGGGTGCCGAGGTGACGGAGGTCAGGGACGCGCGAGCCGGTGCGCCGGAGCCCCGCAGCCGGGCCACCTGCCCGGCGAGCCGCTCGGCCGCGGTGTCCAGGTCGGCGGACGGCTCCAGCGCACGCAACTCGTCGGTGACGGCGAGCAGCGCGGCGAGGTGGCCCGCCAGCTGGATGTCCAGCTCTTCCTCACGGGAACGGTGGGGGAAGTCGGAGGGGGCGTCGGCCATCGTGGAGTGGACCGACTTGGTGCGGATCGGCTCGTACATGGGGATGGCCTCCTGTGCTGTCAGGAAACCATCCTAGCTTAGATTTCGTCTAAAGTTGAGCGAGCTGAAAAACCGGACCGAAAGATCTATGGCTGCCCGTACCCGTCCAGGAAGTTCCCGATCCGCCCCACCGCGTCCCGCAGATCGCCGACCGTCGGCAGGGTCACCACCCGGAAGTGATCGGGCTCGGGCCAGTTGAAGCCGGACCCCTGGACAACCATGATCTTCTCCTGGCGCAGCAGGTCCAGGACCATCCGCCGGTCGTCCTTGATCTTGAAGACCTTGGGGTCGAGCCGCGGGAAGAGGTACAGCGCCCCCTTCGGCTTCACGCAGCTCACGCCGGGGATCTGGGTCAGCAGCTCGTACGCCACGTCCCGCTGCTCCACCAGCCGCCCGCCCGGGAGCACGAGGTCGTTGATCGACTGGCGGCCGCTCAGCGCGGCGACCACCCCGTGCTGTCCCGGCATGTTCGCGCACAGGCGCATGTTCGCCAGGACGGTCAGGCCCTCGATGTAGGAGTCGGCGTGCGCGCGCGGGCCGGAGATCGACATCCAGCCCACCCGGTAGCCGGCCACCCGGTACGCCTTCGACATGCCGTTGAAGGTGAGGGTGAGCAGATCCGGGGCGATCGACGCCGTCGGGGTGTGCGTGGCGCCGTCGTAGAGGATCTTGTCGTAGATCTCGTCGGAGCAGACCAGCAGGTTGTGCCGGCGGGCGATGTCGGTGAGCCCCTTGATCATGGTCTCGTCGTAGACCGCGCCCGTGGGGTTGTTGGGGTTGATGATGACGATCGCCTTGGTGCGGTCGGTGACCTTCCGCTCCACGTCCGCGAGGTCGGGCATCCAGTCGGACTGCTCGTCGCAGCGGTAGTGCACGGCCGTACCGCCGGACAGGGAGACCGCGGCCGTCCACAGGGGGTAGTCCGGGGCCGGTACGAGGACCTCGTCGCCGTCGTCGAGCAGGCCCTGCATGGCCATCACGATCAGCTCGGAGACGCCGTTGCCGATGAAGACGTGCTCGACGTCGGTCTCGATGCCGATGGTCTGGTTGTGCATGACGACGGCCCGGCGCGCCGCGAGCAGGCCCTTCGCGTCGCCGTAGCCGTGGGCCGTCGACACGTTCCGCAGGACGTCCTCGAGGATCTCCGGCGGTGCCTCGAACCCGAAGGCCGCGGGGTTGCCCGTGTTCAGCTTGAGGATGCGGTGCCCGGCCGCTTCCAGGCGCATCGCCTCCTCGAGAACCGGGCCCCGGATCTCGTAACAGACATTGGCGAGCTTGGTCGACTGGATCACCTGCATGTCTGGGAGCTTACGGCCCGGTAACGCTCACCGGTCCGTGTTTTCCGCCACTTGAGACGTGGCGGTTTGCGCTGTTATCGGCGGTAGCTGTCCCACAGGCCTCATCCGTCCCTACAATCCTTCGCCATGTCGAGGCCAGTCGAATACGAGTCCAGTGCGCCGAACGTGTATCAGCCACAGCCCGGACCGGTCCCGGCCTACGACGAGTACACGGACCCCGCGGCCGCGCACGGCTGGCAGAACGCGTACGACGCGACGGCCGAGCTTCCCGTGATCGATTCCGAGGACCCGGGGTCCCGCGACCGGGAGTCCGGCCGGGTGCCGAGCGACCGGGCACCCGGCGGTCCGGATTCCGGCGGCCGGGCGGCCCGGCGGCGGGCCGCCCGCGGCACGGGGGGCCTGCGCTCGCGCCGCGCGGTCGTGGTCGTCGGGGCCGTAGGAGCCGTCGGCGCGGCGGCGCTGATCGCGGGGCTGTCCCTGCCGGGCTCCGCCTCCGGGCCCGGGCGGGAGCCCGGGAACAGCGCCCCCTCGGTCTCCACGGGGACGGGTGACGCCACGCCCCCGGCCTCCTCCGCCCGTCCGGCGTCCCCGGGTGCGCCGGCGGCCGACGCCTCCGGTGCCCCCGCTTCCGGCCCCGGCGACTCCGCGGACCCGTCCGGGGACCCGCAGGCGTCCGCAAGCCCGTCCGCCCAGGCGTCCTCGGGTGCCTCGGCCTCCCCTTCGGCGAGTGCCACGGCCGCCGCCGGCGGTCCGGGGAACTCCGACGGCAAGGGACGCGGACAGGGCGGCTCCAAGAGGCCCAAGTAGCCCTACGACTGGGTAAGTTGATCTCACCGGGCGGCAGCGGAGTGTGCGTACCGTCCCGGTTGTGCAGGTGTCGCCCGTCGAGAGGCGCGGGCTCGGCACAGCTTCTTGCCCAAGTGACCACCCTTCTTCACAATGTGCATGACAAACTCACGGGCGGCCGGAAGATTTCCGGTCGCCCAAGTCGCAAGAGGGGACCCCCACATGAGAAAGCCTCTCGTCGCCGCGCTCAGCGCCCTGGCCCTGGCCGGGATCGGCGCGGCACCCGCGGTCGCCGCCGAACCCGCCGCGGCGGGCGTCGGCAAGAGCGCGGACACGGACACCGTCACCTCGGTGGTCCACGACGTGGTCACGTCCGCCACGGCGGGCCTGTCCCAGCTCACCTCACCGTCGCCGTCGCTCAAGGCCGTGACCCTCGCCGGGACCGTCTCGCTCAGCAACTGCTCCGGCTCGGTCATCCGGTTCCCGAACTCCGTGGACACCGACCCGGCGTTGGTGCTCAGCAACGGGCACTGCCTCACCACCGGCTTCCCCGAGCCGGGCGAGGTGCTCACCAACCAGGCCTCCAGCCGGACCTTCGGACTGCTCAACTCCGCCGGCACCAAGGTCGCCACGCTGCGCGCCAACAAGCTCGCCTACGGCACGATGACCGACACCGACGTGTCGATCTACCAGCTCACCACCACGTACGCGTCGATCAAGAACTCGTACGGCATCTCCGCGCTCACCGTGCAGGACACCCACCCGACCGCCGGGACCGCGATCACCGTGGCCTCCGGCTACTGGAAGCGGCTCTACAGCTGCAACATCGACGGGTTCGCGTACCGGCTGAAGGAGGGCGACTGGACCTGGAAGGACTCGGTCCGCTACACCTCCGCCTGCCAGACCATCGGCGGCACCTCGGGCTCGCCCGTCGTCGACCAGGCCACCGGCAAGGTCGTCGCCGTCAACAACACCGGCAACGAGGACGGCGAGCGGTGCACGGAGAACAACCCGTGCGAGGTCGACGCGAACGGCAACGTGACCGTCCGCGAGGGCATCAACTACGCCCAGGAGATCTACAACATCCCGGCCTGCTTCACGACGGGCAACCAGCTCAACCTGAACGCGAGCGCGTGCACGTTGCCGAAGCCGTAGCGCCCACCGGGGTGCGGCCGGGGTGCGTCCGGCGGCTGCGGGTCCGTCGTGGCTTGTCGCGCCGTTCCCCGCGCCCCTAAAAGCGTCGGGCGTTCCGTTGCATGGGACTGCGACGGACCGCCCTGCCCGCCAAGACCTCTGTGCGTTCGCCTTCCTCGATCACGAACTCGCCGTCGATCAGGACGTGGGGGATGCCCGTCGGGAGTCGGCGTGGGTTCTCGAAGGTCGAGCCCGGGGCCACCGTCTCCGGATCGAACAGCACCAGGTCCGCGCGGTAGCCCTCCTTGACCAGGCCCCGGTCCGGCAGGCGGAGCCTGGACGCCGGGCGCGAGGTGAGGTGGGCGACGCACTCCTCCAGGGAGAGGACGCCCAACTCCCTCACATACGTGCCGAGATAGCGGGGGAACGTGCCGTAGGCCCTCGGGTGCGGTTTCGCGCCCTGGAGGATGCCGTCCGAGCCTCCGGTGTGGACCGGGTGGCGCATGATCTGCCGGACGTTCTCCTCGTGGCCGACGTGCTGGAGGATCGAGGGGGCCAGCCGGTCGGCGAGGAGCAGGCGGCGGGCGGTCGTCCAGCCGTCCAGGCGGCGGCCGACGTACTCCGCCAGCGCGGGGTCCGTGACCCCCGAGATCTCGATGGTGTCCCAGTCCACCGGCACCCCGTGGCAGCCGTCCGCACCGACGACCTCGAGGTCGTGGCGGATGCGCTCGGCGGTGTCGTCGTCCGCGAGCCTCTTCAGGACCTCCTCCGGACCGCCCTCGCTCGCCCAACTCGGCAGCAGCGCCGCCAGGGTGGTGGAGCCGGGGGTGTAGGGGTACGTGTCGAGGGTGAGGTCGGCGCCCGACGCCAGCGCCTCGTCCAGGAGGGCCAGCAGCTCCGGCGCCCGGCCCTTGTTCACCCCGAAGTTCATGGTGGCGTGGGCGAGATGGAGGGAGCAGCCGGCCTCCCGGGTCAGGGCGACCATCTCCGCGTAGGCCTCCAGGGCCCCCGCGCCGTACGAGCGGTGGTGGGGGCAGTAGTAGCCGCCGTACCGCGCCACCACCCGGCACAGCTCGGTGAGTTCGGCGTCCTCGGCGTACATGCCGGGGGTGTAGGTCAGCCCGGACGACATCCCCACCGCGCCCTGTTCCATGCCCTCCGCGACCAACCGGCGCATACGGTCCAGCTCTTCGGGCGTCGCCTCGCGGTCCTCCCAGCCGACGACGAGGGCGCGGACCGTGCCCTGCGGGATCAGATAGGCCGCGTTGACGGCGATGCCCCGGTCCAGGCGGTCCAGGTACTCGCCGACGGTCCGCCAGTCGAAGTCGATGTCGTCGCCGTGGCCGTTCCAGCCCGCGATGGCCCGGCGGACCTCCTTCAGGGTGCGGTCGTCGACCGGGGCGTACGACAGCCCGTCCTGGCCCAGGACCTCCAGCGTGACCCCCTGCGCGGCCTTGGCGCTGTGGTCGGGGTCGCGCAGGAGGGCCAGGTCGCTGTGGGCGTGCATGTCGATGAAGCCGGGGGAGAGGACGAGACCCTCCGCGTCCAGCTCCCGGCGGGCCTTGGGGCGCTGGCAGCCCGCGTCGGCCGCCTCCTTGACGATCGACACGATCCGGCCGCGGTCCACGACCACGTCGGCGCGGTACGAGGGGTCGCCGCTGCCGTCGACGACGTCCACGTCCCGGATGACGAGCTCTTCCATGCCGGACCTCCCGCTCCTGGAAACCTCTAGAAGAACGTACGGATGTATGCGACGACCGTGCCGTCCGCCTCCGCGACCGGGATCAGCTGCCATTTGTCGAAGGACGTGCACGGGTGGGACAGGCCGAGGCCGACCCAGTCGCCGACCTCCAGCTCGGCCCCGGGGGCGGTGCGCAGCCACGCGTGCTGGTCGGACAGGGCGGTCACCTCGATGCCGGTGGCGGGGCGCTCGGCGCCGTCGCGGCGCACCACCTGGGCGAAGGGCAGGTCGAGGTCGTAGGCCGCGTCCCGCTTGCCCGCGTTGGTGAACGCCTGGTCGGGGGAGGGGCGCGAGACGACCTGGGTCCACAGCCGGAACGCGGGCTCCAGCGCGCCTTCCTCCGGGATCCGGTTGAAGGGCGTCAGCTTGCGGTAGTGGCCGTCGTCGTGCGAGACGTAGGCGCCGGAGCGCAGCAACTTCAGTACCGGGAGCGAGAGTTCGGGGATCTCGGCGAAGACGTCGGCGACCGCGTCGAACCAGGCGCTGCCGCCGGCGCTGACCACGATCTCGTCGAGTCCCGCCGCCGCGAAGCGCCCCGCCTTGTCGAAGTCGGCGGCCAGGGCCACGAGTCGGCGCAGCCAGGCGTGCACCCGCTCCGGGTCCGCCCGCGGGACCTCGCCCTCGTACCCGGCGACCCCGACCAGCCGTAGCGTCCCGGTGGCCGCGACCGCGTCGGCGACCGCCGCGCACTCCGCCTCCGTACGCACGCCGGTGCGGGCGCCCTCACCGGCGGCCAGTTCGACCACGACGTCCACCGGGCGGGAGGCCCCGCGCAGCGCCGCGTCCATCAGCTCGACTCCGCGCACGGAGTCGACGTAGCAGACGAAGCGGAAGGTCTCGTCGCCCGCCAGCTCGCCGGCGATCCACCTCAGGGCCGCCGGGTCCACCAGTTCGTTCGCGAGGAAGACCCGCTGGACGCCGTACGCCCGCGCGACCCGGACCTGGTGGGGGACGGCCAGGGTGATGCCCCAGGCGCCGTGCTCGATCTGCCGCTGGAAGAGCTGGGGGGCCATGGTCGTCTTGCCGTGCGGGGCGAAGGCGAGGCCGTGGCGGGTGGCGTACGACTCCATGAGCGCGAGGTTGTGTTCCAGGCGCTCGGCGGACAGGGCCAGCACGGGGGTCGTGAAGCCGTCGGTGAAGAGGTTGCGGCGCTGGGCGGTCAGCTCGGCGAAGGTCAGGCCGTCCGCGTCCGGGGGGAGGCCCTTGAAGCGGTGGTCGACGCGGTCCTCCATGAGGCGGGCGAGCGCTTCGGTACCGGACACGAGGCCTCCTGGTGAGGTGCGTTGCAGTGTGTGCAACGTTCATTGCGTATAACGCTTACTGCTGTCTAACATCCTGGCGAATGCCGGGTCAATGAAGGAGCTACGACCATCGTGAATGCCCCCGACGCCGTGGACGTCGTCGCGCTCGGCGAGTCCATGGTCACGTTCCTGCCCGGTCGGCCGGGGCGGCTCGCCGACGTGCCGTCCTTCTCGCGGGCGATCGGCGGGGCGGAGTCGAACGTGGCGTGCGGGTTGGCTGCCGCCGGCTTCGCGGTGCGGTGGGTCAGCCGGGTCGGGGTCGACGGGTTCGGGGATCACCTGGTCGAGACGGTCGGGGGGTACGGGGTCGATACCTCTGCGGTCGGGCGGGATTCCGAGCGGCCCACGGGGGTGTATTTCCGTACCGCGGGGGATCGGGCGACCGATGCGCATGAGGTCGCGTACTACCGGGCGGGGTCGGCGGCTTCGGCCATGTCGGTGGCGAACGTGGACATGGCTTCGGTGCGGGCGGGGCGGGTGCTGCATCTGTCGGGCATCACGGCTGCTCTGTCGGATACGTGCCTCTCGCTGCTGCGTGAGTTGACGGCTCCCCGGTCGGACCGTCCCCTTGTCTCCTTCGACGTCAATCACCGGGCCGGGTTGTGGCGGGACGCGGAGGGACCGCGGGTGCTGCTGGAGCTGGCCCGGGGGGCGGACATCGTGTTCGTGGGGGAGGACGAGGCGGAGGAGGCGTGGGGGGTCACGGGGGGGCCTTCTGAGGTTCGTGCGGTACTGCCTGAGCCTTCGGTGCTGGTGGTGAAGCAAGGGGCGAAGGGGGCGACCGCATTCGTTTCGGGTGCGGCTGAGTGGGGGCTGGTCGCGCAGTTCCCCGCGCCCCTTGAGTCGGTCACCTGGGCCTCCGCCTTGGACGTGGACGTCGTCGCCACCACCGGGGCCGGTGACGCCTTCGCCGCCGGGTTCCTCTCCGCGACGCTCCGGGACCTGCCCCTCCGGGACCGGCTCCGGCACGGTCATCTCTGGGCCGCCGCCGCCCTCACCGTCCCCGGTGACCTCGCCGTACCCCCCTCCCGCGCACACGCCGACCGCCTCGCCGCCCTCGGGGACGACGCGTGGGGGAGACTTCGTCTCGGTCCCGGCTGGACGCAGGTCGGGACCGCCCCGGAGGAGGTACGCACCCCATGAGTCAGACCGTCGATCGCGCGCTGAGCATCCTGCCCCTGCTCGCCGAGGGCCCCGCCGACCTCGGACAGGTCGCCGAGCGCCTCGGCGTCCACAAGTCCACTGCGCTGCGACTCCTCCGCACGCTCCACGAACACGGCATGGTCTACCGGCAGTCCGACCAGCGCTACCGCCTCGGCGCCCGCCTCATCGCCCTCGCCCAGGAGGCGATGGAGAACCTCGACATCCGCGAGATCGCCCACCCCCATCTCGTACGGCTGAACGAGAGCTGTGGGCACACCGTCCACCTCGCCGTGTACGAGGAGGACGAGGTGCTCTACATCGACAAGGTCGAGAGCCGCTACCCCGTGCGGATGTACTCGCGAATCGGCAAGCCCGTCGCCATCACCGTCGCCGCGGTCGCGAAGCTGCTGCTCGCCGACCTCCCCGAGGCCGAGCGCCAGGCCCTCGCCGACAAGCTCGAATACCCCCTGTACACGGCCCGTTCGACACCCAACGCCCCCGCTTTCCTCAAGGAGTTGGAGCGGGTGCGCGAACAGGGCTGGGCCACCGACCTCGGTGGCCACGAGGAGTCCATCAACTGCGTCGCGGCCCCGGTCCGCGGCGCCGACGGCAGGGTCGTCGCCGCGATGTCGGTCTCTGCGCCGAACGTCGTCGTCACCGCCGAGGAACTCCTCGCCCTGCTCCCCCAGGTCCGCCGTACGGCCGATGCCATCAGCGGCGAGTACTCCGGCAGAACAACAGCGAAGGAACCTGTATGACGGACAAGATCGCGCTCACCCCGAAGACCCACACCACCCCGCCCGCGAAGTTCTCCCACGGGGTGCGCAAGGGCAACATCCTCCAGGTCGCCGGGCAGGTCGGGTTCCTGCCCGCCGTCGAGGGGCAGCCCCCTACGCCCGCCGGGCCCACCCTGCGCGAGCAGACCCTCCAGACCCTCGCCAACGTCAAGGCGATCCTGGAGGAGGGCGGCGCCACCTGGGACGACGTCATGATGATCCGCGTCTATCTGACGGACGTGGACCACTTCGCCGAGATGAACTCGATCTACAACACCTACTTCGAGGAGCAGGGCCTCACCCAGCCTCCCGCCGCGCGCACGACGGTCTACGTCGGTCTCCCCGCGGGCCTGCTCATCGAGATCGACGCGCTGGCCGTCCTCGGCTGACACCTCTCCGCCGAAGATCCCCCAACTCCCGCACGACGTACACGGCATGACCCCCGCACGGGCGGTCATGCCGCGCTCCCCCCTGCCCGAAAGCCGGATGTACTTACCCAGAGGACCCCCCATGTCGTCCCTTCCGCTCGCCGCCACCACCCCCGAGGCCCCACCCCACACCGGTGGCCTGCTCCTCCTGATCGACGGCACCGCGGGTCTGCTGACCGTGGCCGCCCTCGGTATCGCCCTGCTGCTCTTCCTGATCATCAAGGCGAGGCTCCAGCCCTTCGTCGCCCTGCTCGGCGTCTCCATAGCCGTCGGCCTGCTCGCGGGCCTGTCGGTCACCGAACTCTTCGGCACGGTCCAGCGCTCCGACGCCGTGTCCACGATCGAGTCCGGGATGGGCGGCATCCTCGGCCATGTCGCCATCATCATCGGCCTCGGCACCATGCTCGGCGCGATCCTCGAAGTCAGCGGCGGCGCCGAGGTGTTGGCGTCCCGGCTGCTGAACCTGTTCGGGGAGAAGCGAGCACCGCTGGCCATGGGCCTGACCGGTCTCATCTTCGGCATCCCGGTCTTCTTCGACGTCGGCATCTTCGTGCTCGCGCCGATCGTGTACGCGGCGGCCAAGCGCAGCGGCAAGTCGATCCTGCTCTACTGCCTGCCCCTGCTGGCGGGCCTGTCGATGACCCACGCCTTCCTGCCCCCGCACCCCGGCCCGGTCGCGGCCGCCGGTCTGCTGCACGTGGACCTCGGCTGGGTGATCCTCATGGGCATCGTCTGCGGCATCCCGGCGGTGCTGGCCGCGTGGGCCTGGTCCGCCTGGGTCGGCCGGCGCATCTTCGTCGCCGTACCGCAGGACATGGTGGAGGCGGCCGCGGAGGCCAGGCAGGCGGTCATCGAGGAGCAGCGCGCCCAGGGCGTCGTACCGCGTGAGGACCCCGTCCCCCTGGGCACGGTCCTCGGCATCATCGGTACGCCCCTGGTCCTGATCCTCGCCGCCACGTTCTCCTCGATCGCGCTCGCCCCCTCCACCGGCCGCTCGGTCATCGAGTTCTTCGGCAGCCCCTTCGTGGCCCTGACGATCGCCCTGGTCCTCGCCTACTACCTGCTCGGCATCCGCCGCGGCTGGTCCCGCAAGTCCCTGGAGACGGTGTCGACGGCGTCCCTCAAGCCGGTCGGCAACATCCTGCTGGTCGTCGGTGCGGGCGGGGTCTTCGGCGCGATCCTCAAGGCCAGCGGGGTCGCCCAGGCCCTCTCGGACACCTTCAACGACGTCGGACTGCCGGTGCTCGTGCTGTCGTACCTGATCTCGGTCGTCCTGCGCGTCGCCCAGGGCTCGGCGACGGTCGCGATCGTGACGACGGCCGGCATCGTGGCGCCCCTGCTCTCCGAGGGCCACCACTCCCAGGCCTTCGTCGCCCTCGTCATCATGGCCATCTCGGCCGGCTCCATCTTCGCCTCCCACGTCAACGACGGCGGCTTCTGGATGGTGGCCAAGTACTTCGGCATCAGCGAACGCGACACGTTGAAGACGTGGACCGTACTGGAGTCGGTGCTGTCGGTGGCGGGGTTCGTGGTGGCGGCCGTACTGAGTGTGTTCGTGTAGGTGTTGTAGCCCCATGTAGGCGTCCGATAACGATGTAGGGGCCGGCTGTGTGCCGCACAGGATCGTCGACCATACTGCCCGCTGTGGAGCAGCGCATAGGTTCGAGCAGCCAGCCCCTGGAAGGCGCCGGGTTCGACCCGGCCTTCATCCCCGGGCTCACCTCACCCGTGTCCGGCGAGGCGGAGTCCGGCCCGGAGAAGGCGGAGGTGACCGCGGAGGAGGTCGTCGAGGAGCCTGCCGAAGAGGCCGCCGAGGAGCCCACCGAGGAGGAGGCTTCCGAGGGCCCCGTCTTCGAGGCCGCCGACCGGCGCGCGAGGATCGTCGCCGACCACCGGGGCGTCCGCCTCTCCCTCGACGACCAGTCCTGCGAGTTCCGCTGGGACGAGATCGGCGCGATCGAGACGGAGACACCCCGGTTCGGGAAGCGCTACACCATCACGGTCCACACCCCCGACCGCCGCTGGTACCCGATCGAGATCGAGGCGGCGTCACGATCCGACTTCGCCCAGTGGGACGGGCAGTTGGACGCGGTGATGGACGAGTACTTCGAAGAGGAGCCGACGGAAACCGACTAGGACGCCGGGAACCGGCGCTGTCGGCCTAGCAGTACTGCGCCTGCTTCCCGATGGACCGATACATACAGTCCGAGTTCTCCAGCAGTTGCAGCACCGCGTCCCGGTTCCGTGACGTCTCCCGCTCGATCACCTCGTCGGGCGGGTAGAACCCGCCACCGCCGGACGACGGATACATCTCGAAGGTGTACGAGAAGATCTTGTGCGTGCCCCAGAGATAGTCGTCGATCGACCCGTCGGTGATGTACAGGTCGCTCGCCTGCTCCGCCGTGTACCCGTTGCTCGCGGCCATCTTCTGCCCGACCGCCTTGAACACGGCGTTGTCGTCGGCGGTCATCCCGGTCGCCGTGTCGGAGTACGTGTACCCGTAGGGCCACAGCACCAGTTCGCTGTACGTGTGGAAGTCGATGTTCGTCTTGATCTGCTGCACCCCGCCGACGACCCGGCTGCGCACGAAGTTCGCGACCACCTTGACCTCGGGCGCCGACTCCGCCGCCGTACCCCGGTAGGTCTCGGAGGACGTCGAGGAGGAGGAACCGCCGCAGCAGCCCCAGCGGTAGGCCCAGTTGCGGTTGAGGTCCGTACCGACCGCCGAGGAACCGGAGTTGGGCTGCCGGTTCTTGCGCCACGAGCGGTACGAGCCGGACGCGATGTCGTACTCGCCGCCGTCCGGGTTGAGGTCGGGGATGATCCAGATCTCCCGGTTGTTCACCATGTCGGTGACCCGGGAGTCGCTGCCGTAGCCCGCGCCGAGTTCGCGCAGCAGGTACAGCGCCATCTCCACGGTGAGGTGCTCACGGGCGTGCTGGTGGTGGGTGAACAGCACCTCCGGCTCGGCCTCGTCGGTCGCCACGTTGTCGCTGATCTTGATGGCCACGATGTTCCGGCCCTGGTACGACGTGCCGATGACCCGCTTGCTCATGATGTTCGGGTAGGCGGCGATCCGCTGGTCGATCTCGGCGTTCATCTCGGCGTAGTTGTGGTACCGCGAGTCGGCCGAGGGGAAGTCGAAGAGCCGGGCCTCACCGGGCGCGACCCGGTCCGGAGCGGCTCCCAACGGCTCGACCTCGTAGCCGAGTTGGCGCAGTCTCTTGATCTGTGAGGCCCGCCCGGAGACGACCACCGTCTCCTCGTCCGCCTCGTCGACCGTCACCCCGCTCTGCTGGATCGCCGTGCGGGTCACGGGAGTCGTGTGCTGGTGGATCTCGTACTGCCGGACGTCCTCGGCGCTCGGGGCCGCCTTCGGGGCGCTGTCGGCGTTCGCGGAGAGCGGGGCCGCGAGCGCGAAGGTCATGAGGGAGGCGACGGCGGCGAGGGTGGCGTAGCGGGTGCCGCCGCGGGTGCCGGAACCGCGTATGCGAAGTCGCATGAAGTCTCCTGTGTTCTCCAGGGATTCCGGGATCTCCGGAAGTGGGGAGTGGAGCGGGGGGTGGTTCAGCGACGTACAGGTGCGGGTGTGCGCTCATCGTCTGCGTATGACATGGTCAGGTCAAGAGCGAATAAAGCCGGGATGGCCTGAACTGTGCGTCCGCTGTGTGTCCTTGGTGGGGCGAGCGGCGGCGGAGTGTACGCGGATCGGCGCACCACGGCGCGGTCCCGGCGGAAGTGCACCCGCGGGTGTGAGCCGTACGTGCATATATGTGAGAACCGGGACCACGGTGGGATCTCCGCCCCCACTCCGGAGGACTGGCTGATCATGCGGCACCTGCCGGTCGAGACGACCCGTTTCGTCGACCGGCGCCGAGAGCAGGCCGCGGGCCGCGAACTGCTCACCCGCGCCCGCACCGTCCCGGCGACCAAAGGACCTCCATGTCCCGACCCCCCACCCCCTTCGACCACCGCATGTCCGTCCACTCCACCGACGAGGAGTTCCTCACCGCGGCCCTGCCCTTCCTCGGCGAAGCCCTCGACGCCCCCGGCGAACCCCCGCCCGCGGCCATCGCCTCCCCCCACCACCTCGGCCTGCTCCGGGACGCCCTCGGCCCGGACGCCGAGCAGGCGGTCCTCATCGACCACACCGACTGGTACACCGGGTCCGCCGCCAACGCCGTCGCGCAGGGGGCCGGTTACCTCGCCTCCCACGCCGGACCCGGTGGGCGCATCCACCTGCTCATGGAGCCCGTCTGGAACGGCAGGGCCGGTCGCTCCCCGCGGGAGGCCACGGAGTGGATCAGGTACGAGGCGCTCGCCAACCTGCTGTTCGCGCCGCTCGCCACCACCGCCCTGTGCGTCTACGACACCCGCACGGCGGGAGCCGCCATCGTCGAAGCCGCTCGCCGGGCCCACCCGGGGACCGGCGTGTACGAGGATCCCGTACGGCTCACCGCCGAGCTGAACGCCGTACCCCTGGCTCCGCCGCCACCGGACGCGGAACTGCTCGGCGACCTGGGCGCCGACGCCGTACAGCGCAAGGCGCGGGACCGTGGGCTGGCTCCGGCGGACGCGGAGCTGTTCGCGACGGCCGTGGACGAGGCGGCCCGGGCCCTGGGGCAGCGGTCCGGTACCGCGCTGCTGTGGGGCCAAGGGGCGCACTGTGTCTGCGAGTTGCGCGCGGAGCGGCGGGTCGACGATCCCCTCGCCGGGTTCGTCCCACCGGACGCCACCGACCTGGAGCCCGGCCAGGGGCTCTGGTACGCGCGCCAGGTGTGCGCGTACGTAGACGTACGCGACGACCGGGACGGGGCGACCGTACGGCTTCAGTATGCGTAGCCGTACAGGTGGGGCGGCGTACAGGTGGGGTGCAGGTAGGGAATGAGCCGCCCACCCCCAACCGCCGCTGGGAGGAGCGAACTGGCCACCAACGCCCTGGACACGCTCCCGGCGGGGTCTGATTTCCTTCACAGCACGCCCTCTTGCCCGTCCCCGATCTTTAGGGTTTCTTGACCTTCATGGCGGACACCACGGACAACACAGTGACCGGTGAGGCGAGTTCCGTACCCCGCAAGTCCAGTTGGCGGTACATCGGCCCGGGGATCGTCGTCGCGGCGACCGGTGTCGGCGCCGGTGACCTGGTCGCCACGCTCATCGCGGGCAGCAACTTCGGCTACACGCTGCTGTGGGCGGCGGTGATCGGCTGTCTGGTGAAGATCTCCCTCGCGGAGGCGGCGGGCCGCTGGCACCTGTCCACCGGCCGCACCCTGTTCGACGGCTGGGCGAGCCTGGGCCGTTGGACCACCTGGTTCTTCGCCGTCTACGTGGTGATCTGGGGCTTCGTGTACGGCGCCGCGGCGATGTCGTCGAGCGCGCTGCCGCTCCAGGCGCTGTTCCCGGACGTGATGGACCTCGAATGGTGGGGTGTCGCCTGCGGCCTCGTCGGGCTGGTCTTCGTCTGGTTCAACAAGTACGCGGTCTTCGAGAAGGTCATGACGGTCCTGGTGGGCGTCATGTTCGTGGTGACGGTGTACCTGGCGATCAGGGTCACCCCGAACCTCGCGGACGCCTTCGCGGGCCTCCTCCCGGTCCTGCCCGACGAGAAGGACTCGATCCTCAACACCCTCGGCCTGATCGGCGGGGTCGGCGGCACCATCACGCTGGCCGCGTACGGCTACTGGGTCAACGCCAAGGGGTGGACCGACACCGGCTGGATGAAGGTGATGCGGCTCGACAACCGGGTCGCGTACATCACCACCGGCATCTTCGTCGTCGCCATGCTCTTCGTCGGCGCGGAGCTGCTGCACTCCGCCAACGTGGCGATCGCGAGCGGCGACAAGGGGCTCATCCAGCTGAGCGACATCCTGGCGGACGAGTACGGCTCGGCGACCGCGAAGTTCTTCCTGATCGGCTTCTTCGCCACCTCCTTCACCTCGCTGATCGGGGTCTGGCACGGGGTGAGCCTGATGTTCGCGGACTTCGTGGCCCGCTTCCGGGGCCAGGGCGAGCAGAAGGGCGCGGAGGTCGCCTCCGGGGCCCGCGAACGCTCGTGGCCGTTCCGCGCGTACCTGCTGTGGCTGACCTTCCCGCCCATCGTCCTGCTCTTCCAGGGCCAGCCCTTCCGCCTGATCATCCTCTACGGCGTCCTGGGCGCGGCCTTCCTCCCCTTCCTCGCCGGCACCCTGATCTGGCTCCTCAACTCCGCCCGCACGCCCAGGGAGTGGCGCAACGGCCCGGTGAGCAACGGGATGCTGGTGATCGCGGGCCTGCTGTTCCTGATCCTGTGCGTGAAGCAGATCTGGGACCAGCCGTGGTCGGAGTTCTTCTGACGCGGAGTTCTGTTGCCGGGGTCCCTTTGACGGCCGCGAAGGCGCGCCGGGGGCGCCTTCGGCAAGGGGACGACGCGGGGGTGGCGGGGCCGGACGGACCTCCTTGCGCCGCGAGGGTGACGGGACCGACAGATCTCGTTGCGCCGCAACGGCGACGGACGCGTGCCGTGTCTGTCACCCCAGCCCTCGGGGCCCGGTCTGCTTCGGCTGCCGGGGGCTTGGTCTGCTTCGGCTGTCTGGGGTCCGGTTTGCTCTGGTTGCCGGGGGGCTTAAGCGTCCGGGGCTGGTCCGGTTCGGCTGCCGGGGGTTCGGTCTGCTTCGGCTGCCTGGCGTCCCGTGTGCTCCGGCCTTGGGGGCCTGGCGCACCCCAGCCCCCGCAAGGGTCCGGTCTGCTTCGGCTGCCTGGCGTCTGCTGTGCTCCGGCCGAGGGGGCCTGGCTCACCCCAGCCGCCGCAAGGGTCCGGCACGGTTCGGCTGCCGGGGGCTTGGTCTGCTTCGGCTGCCTGGCGTCTGCTGTGCTCCGGCCTTGGGGGCCTGGCGCACCCCAGCCCCCGCAAGGGTCCGGTCTGCTTCGGCTGCCGGGGGCTTGGTCTGCTTCGGCTGCCTGGCGTCTGCTGTGCTCCGGCCGAGGGGGCCTGGCTCACCCCAGCCCCCAAGGGTCCGGCCCGGTTCGGCTGCCGGAGTTCCGGCCCGCCCCAGCCCTCGGGGCACGGCCTGCTTCGGCTGCCGGGGTGGCCGGATATCCTCGGCCACCGGGAACCACACCAGCGACGAGGGCCGACGAAGATGACCACGCCACCGACTCCCTCCGGGCCGACCCCACCCACGGACCCGGTTCCGGACGCGCCGGGCGCCACCGCACCCTCCCCGGAAGCGGACTGGGTCATCGCCCCACCGACCCCCTCGACCGCGACGCCACCGTCGGCCACCGCACAGACTCAAGCCGAGCCGACCACCCCGGTCCCGCAGACACCTGCCGAGCAGCCGCCCACCCCTCCGGCCCCGGTTCCGTCGCCACAAGCCCCCACCGACCGACTCCCGGGAGCGTGGGCACCGGTCGAGCCGTCTTCGGTTTCCCAGGCTCCCGGCCCACATGCGCATGCCGCGCAGCCCCCGGTTTCACCGGCCCCCGGTCCGTACCCTCCGGTCGAGCCGCCCTTGATGCCTCAGCCTCCCGGCCCGCATGCGGCTGTCCCGCAGCCCCCGGCTGCACCAGCCCCAGGTCAGACCGTCGAGGTCGTACCCGCTTCACCGGCCGGGGCCCCGCCCACGCCCGCACCGCCTGGCTTCGGACCGCCCCCTTCCGCGATGCCCGGGTTCGGTGTGTCGATGCCACCGGTGGCGCCTCACTACGGCCAGCCCGCCCCGCCGCCCCCGCCGTACGGCCAAGCCGCCCCGCCCCCCTACACGCCCCCGCCCTACGGTCACCCCACCCCACCCCCGTACGCCCACCCGGTCGCCCCGCAGCCGTACCCGCAGCCCGTGCCCCCGCCGTACCCCCGACAACCCACCGAGGGGCCGGAGTTCATGGCGGTCGACCGGCACAACTCCATCGTCGTCGACTCCGCCGGTGTCGCCTTCGAGGACCACGGTCACTCCGCCGAGTTCCCCTGGCACGAGATCCGCAGCGTCCACTACAAGGCCGGCCCCAACGGCAAGACGCTGATGATGGCCGTCATCCACCTCGACGGACGCGTCTACGAATGCGTCGTGGACGCGAAGGGCCGGGACCCGCTGGGCGCGTGGTTCGCCCAACTGGCCCCGGTCCTGGGGTACTACAAGCCGCTGGTGTGAGCGTGGAAGGGTCCGCGGAGCTCAGGTTCTGCGGCCCCCGATCCAGCCGCGCCGCGGGCGACCGCTACGGCAACCCGTGCACATGCGGCCCCACCGCGTTGGACCACGCGTTCCCCGCCGCCGCGTCCCAGTTCGTCGACCAGGTCATGGCGCCGCGGAGGTCGGGGTAGGTCCGCGAGGGCTTGAAGGACCCGCACCCCGTGCCCCTCGTCAGGCAGTCCAGGGCGTTGTTCACCACGGTCGGGGAGACGTAACCGCTGCCCGCCCCGCTGGGTGACGCCGGGAGTCCCAACCCCACCTGGGACGGCGTCAGTCCGCCCTCCAGCTGGATGCACGCCAGCGCGGTGAGGAAGTCCACCGAGCCCTGCGAGTACACCTTGCCGTCGCAACCGAGCATCGAACCGCTGTTGTAGTACTGCATGTTGACGACCGTGAGGATGTCCTTCACGTTCAGCGCGGTCTGGAAGTACGCGTTGGACGTGGACTGCATGTCGATCGTCTGGGGCGCCATCGTCAGGACCAGACCGGAGCCCGCCTTCGCGGCCAGCGACCTCAACGCCTGTGACATGTACGTCGCGTTGAGCCCGTTCTCCAGATCGATGTCGACCCCGTCGAAGCCGTACGTCTGCATCAGCCCGTACACCGAGTTCGCGAAGTTCGCCGCCGACGCCGAGTCGCTCACCGACACCGTGCCGTTCTGGCCGCCGACGGAGACGATGACCTTCTTGCCCGCCGCCTGCTTCGCCTTGATGTCCGCCTTGAACTGGTCGACCGTGTACCCGCCGAGCCCCGCCGAGTCCAGGTTGAAGGTCACCGCCCCCGGCGTCGTCGTCGCGTCCGCGAACGCCACCGCGATGATGTCGTACTGCGACTGCACGGCCGACAGCTTCTGGACCGTCGCCCCGTTGTTGAAGTTCTGCCAGTACCCGGTGACGGCGTGCTTCGGCACCGCGCCCCCGCCGCCGCCCGTCGCCGAGGTCCTGCCCGTCACCGTCCCGGACTTGGCCGACTCACCCGCCGAGTTCGTCGCCGTGACCTGGAAGCCGTACGACGTCGACGCGGCGAGCCCGGTCACGGTCGCCGAGGTCCCCGTCACCGCCGTGACCTTGGTGCCGTCGCGGTAGACGTTGTACCCGGTCGCCCCCGACACCGCGTTCCAGGCGAGCGAGACCGACGAGGACGACGTACCGGAGACCGTCAGGCCGCCCGGCGCCGCGGGGATCGTCGGGACCGGGGCACCGCCACCGCCGCCGTCGGGGCCGTACACCGACACGTCGTCCGCGAGGTACGCGGCCTGGCCGTACCAGCCGTGGGTGTACACCGTCACCGAGGTCGTCGCGGCGCCCGTGGTGAAGGTGGTCGTCAGCTGCTTCCAGGAGGCGGAGTCCGGGGTCCAGGTCGACACGTCGGTGGTGCCGGTGCCGGTCGCGCCCAGATAGGCGTAGCCGCCCTGCACCCACGCGCTCAGCGTGTACGTCGAGCTGGGCCTGACCGCCACCGTCTGGACGCAGCGCGCGTTGTCCTGCCCGGCCGGTGTCGCCTTCAGCGCGGCCGAGCCGCCGTGCACGGGGGAGGAGACCGTCGTACCGCTGCTCGCGGAACAGGTCCATCCCGACAGGCCGGACTCGAAGCCGGCGTTCTTCGCGTTGTTGACGTCGGCGGCGGAGGCGGGCCCCGCGAACCCGAGGGCGAGGGCCGCGACGGCGGTCGTCGTCCAGAGCGTCCGGAGCGCCCGGAGCCGTGTGCTGCTGAGTATGGGCATGACAAGAGAGTTGGTCCAGACCAATGCCCTGTCAAGGAGGTCGGCGCGAATGGCTGCGCAACTCGCCCTTCTCCGGCCCACGCACGTGGCAAGTGCGCCCCATCTGGGCGGTAATAGCCCGGTTTTGATCCCGCACGCAGGTCAGGAAGTCACAGATTCGCTGTTCTCCGGTCACAGACCCGTGGTTACAGTGCTCAGGTAGTCACGCAGTGAAGTCGACCGGGTGCGCCGGAGTGATCCGTCGGGCCCTCGGGCATGGGATACGGGGAGCTGCGCGTGCCAACTGCCATCGCAGTGACCGGCGCCGACATGGCGCTGCCGGCGCAGGACGAGCGGACCCTGCCCGCCGTCGTGCTCGACGGCCTCGACCGGCAGCCGCTGGACCACTCGCTCGCCGCGCTCCAGACGCTGATCGACCAGCACGGCCATGTGATCGTCGTGTACTCCCGTGCCGTGCCCCCGGCGGTGGACCAGCGGCTGCGCACCGTCCGGTCCCTGCTGGAGAGTGACCGGATCGCCCTGTTCCAGCCCGATCTGCCACCCCTCGGACTCGCCGTCCTGGCCCGCCAGTTGAGACAGCTCGCCTCCTGCGACCTCAGCCCCGGCGTCCTCGCCTCGGCGGGCCGGCTGCTCACCCACTACATCCACGCGGGCGCGCTGCTCGGCTCGGTGGCGAGGCTCGACCGGGTCCCCGTCGGGCTCAAGTCGCACGCCAAGTCCTGGGTCTCGGGCAGCCAGTTCGCCGTCCTCGCCCACCCCCAGCCGCAGCTCGTGCGGATCGCCCCGGACGCCACGCTGGCGGGACCGGAGTTCGCCACCTCGATGCTGGTCGCCCGCGGCCAGCTCCAGTCCGACTGGGTCTCCGGGAGCCTCGCCAAGTCCTGGCGGATCCAGGGGCTGCGCGAGGCCCCGCTGCCCGCCGAGTCCGCCGAGTGGTGGGGCACCGGCAAGCTGATCGAGTTCTGCACCTTCCTGCCCGACCTGTCCGTCCTTTACCAACTGGTCACCTCGGTACGGCAGAACATCTGTCACTGGTGCGGTATCGACGTCATCGGAGACCGCTGCGTCTTCTGCTCGGCCACCGCACCGGTGGCACCCGTACCCCAGTTGCAACAGCGGCAGGAACACCAGCACCAACTGCCCGCCGGGTGATCCGTACCGGATCGCCCCCGTCCCCGACTCCGCTCGACCGAGCCCCCCAACGAGGTTGTACGGTTCATGAACTCCCGTCAGCGCCGCGGCGTGATACTCCTGCTCCTGTCGGTCCTGGGCGCCCTCGCGGCCTTCGCCGGCGTGCTGTCCGTCATCAACGACGTGAAGTCCAAGGTCGGTCCCGAGGTCACGGCGTACGAGGTCAAGGACGACATCCAGCCGTACACCAAGCTCACCGCGGCGCAGTTCGTGAAGACCGAGATGCCCGAGCGCTGGCTGTCCGCCAACGCGGTCACCGATCTCGCGGCCCTCAAGGACAAGATCGCGGTGACGACCCTCAAGAAGGGCTCCCTGCTCCAGAGCGACATGATCGTCGCCCAGCCCGCGCTCCAGCCCGGGCAGCAGGAGGTCGCCATCATGATCGACGCGGCGACCGGAGTCGCCGGCAAGATCACCCCGGGCTCCGCGGTCAACGTCTACGCCACCTTCGAGGGCCAGAAGGAGGGCGACCCCGACCAGTCGAAGATCATCGTGACGAACGCCCGGGTCCTGGACGTGGGGGAGATCAAGGCCCTTACGCCCGACGCCGACGACCGTACGCGCGAGCCCACGGACGGCGTCCCGATCACCTTCGCCCTCTCCGCCCTCGACGCCCAGCGCATCACATACGCCGAGTCGTTCGCCAAGCGGGTCCGGCTGGCGCTGGTCGCCCCCGGCGAGACCGGGACCGTGCCCGAGCAGGAGCGCACGTACGAACTCGCGAAGGACAAGTGAGAGGCCGCCATGCCCACGAGGATCCTCCCGGCAGTCGGCGACGCGGACGCGGTCCGCTCCCTCACCACGCTGCTCAGCCAGCTCCCGGACGCCGAACCGGTCGCCCCGGTCACCGACTCCACCCAGCTCATCGACACCCTCGCGCGCCTCGCCTCCGAGTCGATCGACGAGCTGCCCGAGGTCGTCGTGGTGCACGAGCGGATCGGCCCCGTCCCGGCCCTGGAGCTCATCCGTGAGGTCGCCCTGCGCTTCCCGGCCGTCGGCGTCATCCTCGTCACCTCCGACGTCAGCCCCGGCCTCTTCCAGGCCGCCATGGACTACGGCGCCCGCGGCCTCATCGCCCTCCCGCTCGGCTACGAGGAGCTCGCCACCCGGGTGCACGCGGTCGCCCAGTGGTCGGTGGGCGTACGACGGCACCTGGGCGCCGCCACCGACGTGTTCACCGGCGTCGGCGGCACCGTCGTCACGGTCAGCGGCGCCAAGGGCGGCGTCGGTGCCACCACCACCGCCATCCAGCTCGCCCTCGCCGCCCAGGCGTCGGGACGCGCCACCGCCCTGCTCGACATGGACCTCCAGACCGGTGACGTGGCCTCCTACCTGGACGTGCAGTTCCGCCGCTCGGTCGTCGACCTCGCCGCCATCACCGACATCTCCCCCCGCGTCCTCGCCGACGCCGTGTTCGCCCACGACACCGGCCTCGCGCTGCTGCTCGCCCCCGGCGAGGGCGAACGCGGCGAGGAGGTCACCGAGCGGGCCGCCCGCCAGATCGTCTCCGCCCTGCGCTCCCGCTACGAGGTCGTCGTCGTCGACTGCGGGGCCCAGCTCAGCGGAGCGGGCGCGGCCGTCGTGGAGATGGCCGACACGGCCCTGTTGGTCACCACCCCGGACGTGGTCGCCGTGCGCGGCGCCAAGCGGGCCGTGCGGATGTGGGACCGGCTCCAGGTGCGCAAGGCCGAGGAGACCACCGTCGTCGTCAACCGGCACAGCCGCGGTACGGAGATCCAGGCCCCGCTCATCCAGAAGATCACCGGCACGGGCGTCGCGGCGACCGTGATCCCGGCGAACTTCAAGGAACTCCAGGGCGCGGTGGACGCCGGCCGGGTCCATGAACTCGACGCCAAGAGCACGGTCAAGCAGGCCCTGTGGACGCTCGCCGGTGAACTGGGCCTGGTCAAGGGCACGGAGGCGAACTCCCATCGCAACGGCGGCCGGGAGCGCGGCTCGCTGGGCTTCCGGCGGCGCAGGGAGCTGGGGAGGTGAGGGCCCGGCCGCTCCGGAGCTTCCGGCACTTCCGGAGCTTCCGGCACTTCCGGCGCGATGAGGGGCAGGTGACGATCGAGTTCCTCGGGATGACCCCGCTGATCCTGGTCACCCTGGTGCTGCTGTGGCAGTTCGTGCTGCTGGGGTACACCTTCACGCTCGCGGGGAATGCTGCGGACGAGGCGGTACGGGCCGCGACGGCGGCGGCGCCGGGGGAGCGGGAGGCCGCGTGCGAGCAGGCGGGACTGGACAAGCTGCCCGGCGCCTGGAGCGGCCAGGTGAGTTGCAGCACCGGCGGCGGCTATGTCACGGCCGATGTCCACCTGGACGTCCCCGTCCTGTTCCCGGGCGCCCTCGCCTTCCCCTTCCAGGTCGACGGACACGCGGGCGCGGTGGAGGAGGACAAGGACTGAGATGTCGTACCCCCACAGGAGCCTTCGCGACCGCGGCCAAGTGGCCATCGAGTACCTCGGCTTCATCCCGATCCTGATCCTCGTCGCCATGGCCGGCGTCCAGATCGGGCTCATCGCCTACACCGCCCAGCAGGCCGGTACGGCGGCCAGGGCCGGGGCGCGGGCCGCCTCGCTCGACCTGAGCGCGCAGGACGGCTGTGTCAACGCGATCAGCGACTGGCTGTCCGTCTCCTGTGCCGAGGGCGGGGGCGGCGACTCGGTCACCGTCACCGCCACCGTCCAGATCCCGTCGATCGTCCCCGGCTGGGACTTCGACCCCGCCGTCAAGACCGCCACCATGCCGCTCGACCACTGAACGAGGTACCCCCATGAGTCTGCGGTCCCGCATCAACACCCCCGAGGAGAACGGCAGTCGGGGCGAGGACGGCCACCTGGTCGCCTCCTACCGGGCCAAGCTCCTGGAGGAGATCGACCTCGCGGAGATGAGCTCGCTGGCGGCGGCCGAGCGCCGGGCCCGGCTGGAGCGGGTGCTCGGGCACATCATCAGCCGTGAGGGACCGGTCCTGTCGACGGTCGAGCGCTCGCAGCTGATCCGGCGGGTGGTCGACGAGGCGCTCGGCCTCGGCATCCTGGAGCCGCTGCTCGAAGACGCCTCCATCACCGAGATCATGGTCAACGGACCGGACTCGATCTTCGTCGAACGCGGCGGCCGGGTCGAGCAGTTGCCTTTGCGCTTCCCGTCCCACGACCAGTTGATGCAGACCATCGAGCGAATAGTCTCCACGGTCAACCGGCGCGTGGACGAGACCAACCCGATGGTCGACGCCCGCCTCCCGTCCGGCGAGCGCGTCAACGTCATCATCCCGCCGCTGTCCCTGACCGGCGCCATTCTCACGATCCGCCGCTTCCCCCGCTCCTACACGCTCCAGGAACTGGCCGGCTTCGGCTCGCTCGACGAGCACATGCTGTACCTGCTGGCCGGCCTGGTGCAGGCCCGCTTCAACATCATCGTGTCGGGCGCGACGGGCACCGGGAAGACGACCCTCCTCAACGCCCTCTCGGGGCTGATCCCCGAGGGCGACCGGATCATCACCATCGAGGACTCGGCCGAACTCCAGCTCCAGCAACGGCACGTGGTCCGCCTCGAGTCGCGCCCGCCGAACGTGGAGGGCCAGGGCCGGGTCACCATCCGCGACCTGGTCCGCAACTCCCTCCGTATGCGCCCCGACCGGATCGTGGTCGGTGAGGTCCGCGGCGGCGAGTCCCTCGACATGCTCCAGGCGATGTCGACCGGCCACGACGGCTCGCTGGCCACCGTGCACGCCAACAGCGCCGAGGACGCCCTGATGCGGCTGAAGACCCTCGCCTCCATGTCCGAGGTGGAGATCCCCTTCGAGGCGCTGCACGACCAGATCAACAGCGCGGTCGACGTGATCATCCAGCTCACCCGGTTCGCCGACGGCGCCCGTCGCATCACCGAGATCGCGCTGCTCGAGAGCAACGGCAGCGAGCCGTACCGGCTGGTGACGGTGGCCCGCTTCAACGCCCAGCCGATGGCGGCGGACGGCCGGATCTACGGCCGGTTCGAGTACTTCCCGCTGCCCCGCCGTACCGTCGACCGCCTCTACATGGCGAGTCAGCCCACGCCCCAGGCCTTCGGCGTGGCCGAGTCCGCAAGCCAGTTGGCCATCCGAGAAGCCCGGTAGGACAGGTAGGAACCACCCCATGGACCTCGCGACCCTAGTCGATCTCACCACCGGTGCAGCCCTGCTGACCTGCGTGGTCGCCGTCGTCGGCGTCCACGTCTACGCCAAGGGCCGGGCCCAGCGGGCGGCCCTCGTCGACCGGCTGACGGCCGCGGGGCAGGTGTCGTACACCGGCCGCCGGCGGCACTTCCGCGACCTGGACCGCAGACTGCGCCGCACCCGGCTCGGCCGGCAGCTCGAACTGCGGCTCGCGGCCACGGGGTTGGACGTGACCCCGGGAGAGTTCTTCGCCGCGATGATCGGGCTGGTCGGGGGGCTGTGGCTGATCGGCCAGGCGACCCTGGCGCCCTTCTTCGGCCCGCTCGCCGGACTGGTGGGCATATGGGCGGCGGTGCAGTTCCTCAACTGGCAGCGCCAGAAACGCATCGAGAAGTTCATCAACCAACTCCCCGAACTGGCCCGCATCCTGGCCAACGCCACCCACGCCGGCCTCGCCCTGCGCACCGCGATCGGCATGGCGGCGGAGGAACTGGAGGCCCCGGCCGGGGAGGAACTGGGCAAGGTGGCCAACGAGTTGGCGCTCGGCGTGTCCATGGAGGACGCGCTGGACGAGATGGCGAAGCGGCTGCCGTCCCGGGAGCTGGTGGTCCTGGTGACGACCCTGGTGCTGTCGAACCGGGCCGGCGGCCAGGTCGTCAGCGCCCTGCGCAACCTCACCGAGACGCTGGAGGAGCGCAAGGAGACCCGGCGCGAGGTCCGTACCCAGCTCTCCCAGGTGAACATGACGTCGTACGCCGTCCCGGTCCTCGGCATCGGCTCACTCTTCCTGATGAACGGCGTCAAGGACGGCGCGCTGGACCGCATGACGGGCTCACCACTGGGCCAGGCCGCGGTGATCATCGCGTTCGCCCTGTACGCGGTGGGCTTCATCCTCATCCGCCGCCTGTCCCGCATCGACGTCTGAGGGGGCGGCCGTGATCGCACTCGGACTGGCCCTGCTGATGGCCGTGAGCGTGTGGGGCGTCTTCACCGGCCTCCGCATGTACCGCGCGGAGGCGAAACTGCCGAGCGACCTGGTGCTGGCACTGGAGGTCGGCTCCACCCGCACCGGCGCGGTCGACTCCCTGATCGACCGCATGGGCATGCGCTACGCCCCCGCGGTCCTGCGCCTGATGGGCCCCAAGCAGGTCGCGAAGTACCGCCGCAAGATCGACCTGGCGGGCAACCCCGGCGGCCTGACCATCAACCGCTACGCGGCCCGCAGGGCGGTCTACGGCTTCCTCGGCGCCCTGGGCTTCCTGGTGTTCCTGCTGCGGGGGCAGGTGCTCGTGGCGTTGTTGCTCCTGGCCTTCGGGGCGTTCTGGACGGAGGTCGGCATCTGGTCGGCGATCCGGGTCCGCAAGGACGTCATCGAGCGCACGCTCCCCGACTTCCTGGACGTCCTCGCGGTGGTGGTGAGCGCGGGCCTCGGCTTCCGCCAGGCCCTCGACCGGGTGGCCTCGAAGTACGAGGGTCCCTGGGCCGACGAACTCCGCATCACACTCCGCCAGATGGACCTCGGCATGAGCCGCCGCCAGGCCTTCGCGGAACTGCGCCGCCGCAACGACTCCGAACAGGTCGCGATGTTCGTGACGGCACTCCAGCAGGGCGAGGAACTGGGCGCGCCCATCGTGGACACCCTGGTCTCCCTGGCCAAGGACATGCGCCGCACGGACGCCCAGAACGCCCGCCGCAAGGCCGCCCGCGCGGTCCCCAAGGCCACGATGATGATCACCACGTTCATGGTCCCGGCGACGATGCTGCTGCTGGCGGCGGGCCTGCTGCTGGGCTCGGGGACGGACTTCGGGTCGATCACGGGGGAGTAGAGGAAAAGAGGGGGTGGGGAGATGACGATGACGGACGCACGAAGGCCGAACCGGGCCCGAGCCCTGCGGCGCGGCCGCGCGGCCGCCGATGGCGCTGAGCCCCCACAGGGGCCACCCGCACCCGACGACGAAAGCAGCACGGGTGGTGCGGGTGGAAACACAAACCACGCGCACCCCCACGCACCCGCATCCGAACCCGCACCCTCCGCACCCGAATCCGCACCCTCCGCATCCGAACCCGCACCCTCCGCATCCGAACCCGCACTCGCCATCCAGGTCAACGCCCTCCAGGCCATGTGCCGCCAGGTCTTCGGCTTCCGCCTGGCGATGATCGCCCTCGCCGCCCCCGCCGCTCTCCTCAACGCCAACCCCGGCCTCGGCACCCGCCTGGTCGGCGCAGCGGTCGTCGTCACCTTCATGGTCTCGTACGCCCTCTTCAGGGACTGGGAACGCTTCGGCCCCCTCCTCCTGCGCCACCCCACCCTCCTCGCCGCCGACACCCTCTTCGGCAGCCTCCTGCTGATCTCCGCCGGCCCGGACACCACGCTCGCGTACGTCAGCGTCTGCACCCCCCTCCTGGCCGGCATCGCCTACAGCTGGCGGGGCGCCGCGGTCTTCGCGTCCCTCCAGTCCCTGATCCTCCTCCTCGCCCAGACCGCCCTCCCGCACTCGGACACCACCCCCGCGGACACCCTCCTCCTCCCCGGCTTCTGCGTGATCACCGGCGCGGTCGGCTCCACCCTCCGCAACCTCCTGCTCCGCTTCGGGACGGCCACCCAGGCCCTCACCGCGATCCGGGCCCGCCTGGCGGTGACGGAGGCGATCAGCGAGGAACGGGCCCGCCTGGCCAGGGAGATGCACGACTCGGTGGCGAAGACCCTGCACGGCGTGGCGCTGGCGGCGGAGGGCCTGGCGACGTCGGCCGCCGCCACCACTCCCGACCCGGCCCTGCTCAAGCAACAGGCCGAACTGGTGGCCCGCGCGGCCCGCAGAGCGGCGACGGAGTCCCGCGAACTCCTCACGGACCTGCGCAGCGAGCAGCCCGAGAGCACCGACGTACTGGAGGAACTGGCGGTACGTACGGCGGAGTTCGCCACCCGCACCACGCTCCCCACCACCTACCGTCCCCCCACCCGCCCCCACCCCGCACCCGCGATCCCGCAGCCGGTGGCCCGCCAGCTCCTCTCCATCACCGAGGAGGCGATGGAGAACGCCCACCGTCACGCGGAGGCCACCCGCATCGACGTGAGCGCGGAGCTCGAGGACGGCCGGCTCAGGATCAGCGTCCGTGACGACGGCCGCGGCCTGCCCGCCGACACCACCCTCGACGACCTCCGCAGGACCGGCCACTTCGGCCTGGTCGGCATGGTGGAACGGGCCGCGTCCGCGGGCGCCCACCTCCACCTGGGCGAAGGCCCCCACGCACAGGGCACGGAAGTACTCCTGGAACTCCCGTTGCCGCCCCCGGGACCGGCCCGATGACCCCCCACCCGAACGCGAGAGCAAGCACGAGAGGAGGCCGCGCCATGCAGAACGACCCCCAGCACGCCGTCACCCCGTTCGCACTGTTCCCGACGGCCCCGCCCACCCCCGCCGTCCGGATCGTCGTCGCCGACGACAACCCCGTGGTCCGCGCGGGCCTCACCGCGCTCCTCTCGGGCCGCGAGGACATCACGGTGGTGGCGGAGGCGGCGGACGGCAGGGAGGCGTACGAGGCCGCGAGCCGCCACCGCCCGGACGTGATCCTGCTGGACGTCCGGATGCCGGGCGTGGACGGCATCTCGGCACTGCCGTACCTCGTCCCGATCGCCCCGGTGCTGATGCTGACGTACAGCGGAGAACCGGAGACGGTCCGCGAGGCACTGCGCGGCGGAGCCGACGGCTACCTGGTCCACGGCGAGTTCACGACGGACCAGCTCGTGACGGCCGTACGGGACACCGTGCGGGGCCGCACACATCTCACCCCGACGGCGGCGAGTGCGCTGATGCAGCAGCTGCGCGATGCGAATGCACACGTAAAGAACCACTCAACCCATGAACTATCACCTACATCTGGCAAAGCGCTTTCGCAACTGCAACCATCTGTGGGACAGTCGTCCTCGGACCGGTCGCGTTACCAACTCAGCGCGAGGGAGGCGGAGATCATGAACCTCATCGCATCCGGCATGACCAACCAGCAGATCGCCGCCGCCTGCTTCATCAGCGAGAAGACCGTCAAGAACCACATCAACCGCATCTTCGCCAAACTCCACAGCACCAGCCGCGCGGAGGCAGCGGCGAAGTGGCTGGGCACGGCGCCGAGTTCGGGCCGAGGGGTGGGATGACCCGTGCCGAAGCCAGGTTGGGCCCGGATTTGGGCCCAGGGGCCCTGCGCCGACCAGGATCAGCAGGTCTACGTTCCGGTTGTCGATGGCGGCGACACCGAAGGGTCACACGATGAACAACCGGTTCAAGCGCGACGAGGGTCAGACCGCGGTGGAGTACCTCGGCATCATCGCGGTGGTGGTGGCGATCGTGCTGGCGATCACGGGGACGGACATCGGCCAGGCCATCTACGACGCGATCGTGGACAAGATCGACGAAGTCATCGGCGCCTGAACCAGGTTCGGCGGCACGGCGACGCAGGGCAGGCTTTCCCCATCTACATCACGGTGGTGGCGGGCCTGCTCTTTCTCGCGTTCGCCTTTCTGGCGGTCGGGCAGGCCGGAGCCAATCGGAACGGCGCCCAGACGGCGGCCGACGCCGCGGCACTGGCGGCGGCTCTGGACACCAGGGACCAACTCACCGACGAGTGGGTGCGAAACGTCCGGGACCCGACCAAGTGGCAGGACATCTTCGACGGCCTCGGGGTGCCGTTCGACGGCTGCGCCCGGGCTGACCAACTGGCCGCACAGAACGACGCTACGGTCGCCTGCACGCCGCTGCAGGGAACGCCGCCGGGCTACGAGGTCGAAGCCACCACCAACAAGACGGTCGGTGACTCCATCGTCCCCGGCACCGAGAACAAGAGGTCCAAGGCGCCGGCCACGGCGGTCATCGAGTCGGCTTGCGAGTTCGTGCTCCCAGGGGAGGCGGCCGACGCGGAGGCGGCCGACGCGGACCTGCTGCCGACGCTCACATGTGACGACGGCAAGTGGACCCTGGACCCGGAGGACCTCACCGACCTCCCCGGGCCCGAGGATCTCTTCGACGTCCATCTGGCCGATTCGAACAACTAGTGGTGAAGGAACAGCAGTGATGAGCATTCGGTTCACGGCGAAGGCCCGCAGGGGGATGGTCGCGCTGACGATCGCGGCCGGTCTGGCCGTCGGCGTGGCCGGCTGTGGAGGCGGGGGCGGCGACGACAAGAAGCCGGAGGCGTCCGCGTCCGCATCCAAGGGCGGCGGTTCCGGAGCGAGCACGCAAGAGGGCACGGACGAGCCGATCGCAGAACTCAAGGGAGAGGACGGACTGACCCTTCAGATCGACTCCGTGCAGCGGGACTCCGGAGGGTTCCTCACGGTGAGCGGAGAGATGAAGAACGACGGCGCCAAGGCGGCCCGGGTCTCGGTGCGGACAGCGGGAGACGAGACCGAGATCATCCGGCACGGCTCGTCGCTGGGTGGGGCGACCCTCGTCGACTCCAAGTCCAAGAAGCGTTACTACGTCCTGCGCGACACGGACGGCCGCCCCCTGACGACCACGGGCATGCCGAGGATCGACGCGGGCGCCTCCATCCCGGTGTTCATGCAGTTCCCGGCACCCCCGACGAGCACCACCGACGTCGACTTCCAGCTCCCCACCTTCGCCTCGGCCACCATCCAGATCTCCGGATGAGGCACCCCATGACGACGACCACCCCCCGCCTGGCCCTCACCCTCACCACGGCCGCCCTCCTCACCGTCACGCTCGTCCCCACCGCACACGCCGACGACAGCCCCAGCGTCCCCCCGGGCACCGAACCCTCCGCCACCGCCCCCGTCGAGGTCGACCCCAACGACCCCGACCTCAAGCTCCCCGAAGGCGCCACCCTGGCGGAGCCGAAGGTGCTGGACATCAAGCAGGTCGTCGAGGACCAGAGCGGGGACGAACGCCGCGAGGACACCAACGCGGACGTGAAGTTCGCCCTCCAGGCGGAGGTCCTGTTCGGCAAGGACAGCGCGAAGTTGAACGGCGAGGCGAGAGCCCGCATCTCCGCGATCGCCGCGGAGATCAAGAACCAGAGCGCCACCCAGATCCGCGTCTTCGGCTTCACCGACAACCTGGGCAGCTACGCCCACGGCCTCACCCTCTCCCGCCAACGCGCCAACGCCGTACAGGACGTCCTAGACCAGGAACTGAAGGACTCAGGCATCACCTACGAGGTCCGCGGCTACTCCGAGGACTACCCGATCGCCTCCAACACCACAGAGACGGGCCGCAAGAAGAACCGCCGGGTGGAGGTGTCGTTCCCGCGAGGGGAAAGCTGAAGTGGAGGCAGTTCACGTCGCTGAGGTAGGGATATCCGGTGTGTTTGCGCAGCCCACCTTGCTGGACATCCAGCGGGCGACCGAAAGGACAACTTTGTTGACTTCAGCCTGCGCATCCACCGCATCGGAAATGTCTGTGGAGAGATCGACTTCCAGCGTGTAAGTTTCACCCGCCTTTCCTTCGCTGGTGATTCGACACGGGAAGTAAACGTCGACGCGCCCGCTCCCTCCCCTCTGGATGATCGTGTCAGGGGAGACTCTGAGGTACTTCTTCGATCCCTTGTCGACTTCCGCCGAGGCCTGCGTGAAAGACACCAGGGACCAAGACGACCCGATACCCAGCGTCTTCTTACCGTCCCGGTCGCCGACGGAACAGAACCACCGCTCTGTGTTGCTCTTCCAGGGGTCTCCGTCGGCCCCCCACTCCAGCGCCCTGCTCCGCAGCTCCTGGGGAGTGTAGGAAGCAGATCCCAACGTGGAGGACACCGTTGAACTCCCGGTCAGCTTTGCAAGGGCTGCTCTGGCTGAGGAGTCCACGGCACCATCGCAAAGCTTCTCTGCCTTCGCGGGATCCTCGTTGCCTGAGCCTCTGGAACAGCCGGTCGTCATGAGCGTCAGCACCACAGCGATCAAGAGGCTCCACGCTTTGAGAGGCGACGGGGAGAACGTCGAAACCGCTTTGTATCCCATGTGGATCTCAACTCTTCGCGTACTGAGCGCCTTGCAACGAATCCGGATGGCCGACGTCCGTACCGCCTGAGAGTACCGCAAGAAGATCAAGCGGGTTCGCTGCATCGTCCCGCCACCCGTCGGCTGCGGCGCTGCGCGGCCGCGGGCAAGAGATCGACCCCTCCTCTCTGGCGTGCTCCAGGCCAACTGGCGCGTTTTGCAACGGCGATCACGTGCTCATACGGTGACTCCCATGGGACTCCTCGACAAACTGACCGGCACTCGACGCCCGGCTGACGGTGTCGTGCCGGCCCGAGCCGAGGACGTGCTGACAGCCCTCCTCGGCCTCAGTCGCCCGGACGTTCCCTACGTCGTCCGCGACGGCACCCCTGAAGACGCCGAACTGGTGGCGGAGTGGCGGCTGTCGGAGCCCGTCTGGCAACCCTTCTTCGTCGCGTCGCAACTGTCCCGCGCTGTGAGGATCAGCATGCGCCTCGACCGCGAGGACCATGAAGTGCGGGCCCTCGAGGAAGGCTGGACGGTCGAACGCGTAGGGAATCCGCCGAGGATTCAGATCTCCAGCGAGTACACGCGTGGCCCGAGCCGGACCGTCTCCAGCTACCGGAAGATCCAGCAGGGGGGTGACGGGCGGCTTGAAGCCAAGGAGTATTTCCACTTCGACAGCTCGGAACTACGCGACCCCCTGCGGGACACCGTCCTTGCACTCGGCTGGACCTGGCGGGGAGTCGTCTTCGGCAAGCTGTGAGACGGACCTGGGCGCACGGAGGGGGAGCCGGGCGACCAACCCGACCGGGAACGGGCCATGTCTCGGTTGCATCGCAGTGATACTTTGCTTACGCACCGCAGCTGAACTCGCTTAACACACCGAAGACTTCCGCCGCCCAGGGAGCGGAAGCGGACACGGGGGACAGGACATGTCAGGCGCCACGGACATCGACGATCCTGCAGCCCTGAATCGGGCGGGCACCGGAGCACGTGAGACGGCGGGGCAGACGCGTACGGCCGGAGCTCACCCGGTGGACGAGACGCGGTCAGCGGCACGCGACTTCAGCGGCGGCAACTGGAACGGCGGCCTGGGCGGGGCGCTCAGCGGCTTGACGCAGACCTGGTCCAGTCAGGTCTCCGCGCTCGCCGCAAAGTGCGACAGCCTCGCCGGCCAGTGCGGAGGATCGGGCCTGCTGTACCAGAACACCGAGGCGGCCAACACGCAGACGATGCGCTCGATGTCGGCCGGATCCTCGCCCTTCGGGTGAGCCGGCCCCGCCGACCGCGGTCGCAGCACGATTAGCGACACCACACCACGGGGGACTCACCACCGTCATGCCGACATACGAGCAGCTGTATCACCTCAATCTGAGCAACCTCGGCGCCGCCGCCGACCGTTGGGAGGAGACGGTCACCAAGTTCAAGAGCCTGCACACCGCTTTCGGCGACGAGGTCGCCAAGCCCTTCAAGCAGGCCGGCTGGAGGCAGCCCGCGCTGACCGCCGCCAAGGCGGACAACGACGTACGCGCCGCCCAGCAGGAGTTCGCTGATGCGCAGAAGGAAGCGGAAGGCATTGCCGGTGTGCTCACGACGCTGCACGCCGAGCTGAAGAAGGCCAAGGACGACCTCCACCACCTCGCGGAGGTAGAGGCCAAGAAGCAGGACCTGCACGTCAGTGCCGCCGGTGTGGTCACCCCGCGGAACGACGCCAATCAGCAGACCTGGGCTCATCACGACCCCGATGGCCAGGCCCTCATCCGCGAGCAGCAACAGGCCTGCGACGCCTTCGCCCGCCGTATCGAAGCCGTCCTCCAACGGGCCGCCGACGCGGACGAGACCGCATGCTGGGCTCTGCGCCGCGACCTCGGCGCCTACACCGACAACTTCAACTCCCAGGTCGTCACCTCCCTGGACGCCGCCGACGCCACCCACGCGGCCGAACTGATGAAGAAGGGCGACAAACTCACCGACGCGGAGCTGACCGAGCTCAACCACCTGATGAAGGCCAACGCCAGTGACCCGGTGTTCGCCACCAGCTTCTACAAGCAGCTGGGCCAGGAAGGCAGCCTCCAGCTGTACGGCCAGCTCGCGCTGCAGACCGCCGACGCCGACGACGAACGCAAGGCACTGCTCCAGCAGATGCAGCGCAACATGGGAAACACACTCGCCACCGCTACCAACCCGGGCAACAACCCGCACCTGGACGAGCAGTGGACTGCGCAATTCCGCAAGCTCGGCACTCAGCACATCCCGCTCTACCCGGACAGCATGCGCGAGGGCCCTTACGGCTACCAGCTCCTCGGTGGCATCCTCCGCTACGGCGACTACGACTCCTCCTTCCTCACCCCGATCGCCGAGCACGTCACCCAACTCCACTCCAAGGACCCGTACTTCTTCGCGAACACCAAGTACGACATCGGCGACCCCCAGTACGGCTTCAACCCGTCCGGCAAGAACGGCGCGGGCTTCGATCCGATGAACAGCGTGCTGGAGGCGTTGGGCCACAGTCCGGAGGCCGCCACGGACTACTTCACCCCGCCGATGGAGAAATACGCCGAGGACGGCACCCACGCGGGTGAACTGGCCGCGATTGACGGAGCAAGCGGCTACCTGGACTACTTGGTCAACAAGGACTACGAGTCCTTCCCGGACATCACCGGACATGATCCAGCTGCCGTTGAGAAGTCGATGAACGACTTCCCTGACTCCCTCGGCCACGCCCTGGAGGCGGCCACGACCGGCCGCCCCGCCGGGTCGGACCCTGACACCGGTCCACTCGGCCACACTCAGGAGCAGGCAGCCCTCGCAAGTCAGGTGATCAGCAAGTTCAGTGGTCCTGAAGCCGGAGAGCTCCTCAACAGTGATGAAGGGAAGGCTCCTTACGGGGCCCTCAGCGACAGCCTCGGCAACATCGGCGCCGATTACATGGGTGACGTTCAACGCTCGATCAGCGGCCAGAGTGGTCTGCCCGTCCAAGGCGCGAGTGCTGATCTGGATCCGGAAGCGACCAAGGAGTTCCTCTACCAGGTCAGCCAGGACCCTGACGCCTACGCGGCGCTCACTGGTTCCCAGCAGGCCTACACCTCGGCGGTCATCGACGCGGAGATCAAGGGGCCGGACGACAGTGATGTCTCCCTCACACAGCGCGTTTCCTCCGCCGCGCACCCGGGGGCCGAAGTCGCGGGCATCATGAGCGCGGCCCGTGCCCATGCCGTTCACGACTCCCACGCACACGATGATGCCGATTACAACGAAGGTGTCGACACCGCGAACAAGTGGGTCGGTCGTGGCCTGGGCCTCGCCACGGGTGCCATCAAGGTGCCCGTCGTCGGCGATGTCGCAGGCTGGGCGATCGAGGACATCCAGGAGAGCGTTGCCAACAGCCTGTACAGGGACACCACCAACGAGGCTCAGAGCGAGGCAGGGCGCGACTACACCAACGGGGAGTCGGCGGTGCGTGAAGCAGTCCGGGCCGACATCGCGCGTTCCGCCTCAAGCGGCTCCTACAGCTCGAACACGATCTCGGACCTGCAGGACGCCGTGGGCCGAGAGGTCGACCAGAGCCACACCACCGGTGCTGAATGGGGGGACCAATACCATGGGTGACCATTTCCGCAGCCCTCGTATGGGCTGTGCAGTGCTGTCACTTGCCGTGCTCCTGCTCGCGGCCTGCTCCGGTGAGAAGGAACCGGAAGTCGAATACGCTGTGCCGGACGCTCTGTGTGGAGTGCCTACCGGGAAAGAGGCCGTCGAGCCCTTCTTTCCGCCCGGAAGCAAGCTCACAAAGACTGGCGCCGCCCTGGACGACGGCAAGTACGCTTCAGGGTGCGACTATGCGGTCGACAATGCCAAGACCCTCATGGTCAGTGACTTCTTCCATGAGGACATCCCAACGGCTCGGCAGATCGCTCAGAAAAGGGCTGCCGATTACGGCAATGGGGACACCAAGGTCGTCGTCTCCGACAACGTCGCTGTGTACTCCCGCGGCGCTGTGGCAGTCGAACCGTGTCCCGGGTACCCGTCCGATACGGATGGTCTGCCTCGCAAGAGCTTCTCTGTGGAGGTCGTGGCGTACTACCCGAAGGACCTGGCCAAGCAGGAGAAGACGCTCACACGCTTGGTGACCAAGCTGGTCCCGGCTGTGGCCAAGGCCAACGGCTGCTGATCGAGGCGGCGTGGTGCGTCTCTGTGTTCACTGCTGGGACGGCCACTGGTTCTGCGCAGTGGTCGGCTGCTGCTGGTAAGGGTTCTGCGGGGGTGCGACCGGGTGCTGGTAAGGGTTCTGATGGGGCGTGGTCTGGAAGCCGGATGATGGGTAGCCGCCGCCCGGGCCGCCGCTGTCGTGCCGGTTCCGTCTGGTCCGCTTGACGATCACCATGACGATCAGGCCGATCACCACCAGCCCCACGATGCCGATGCCGCCCCAGATGAGCATCGCCTTCTGGTCGGCCTTCGCCTGCTCGTCATCGGACGAGGCTGAGGAGACGTCGGCAGACCTGTCTTTGAGGGACTCGGGGACAGTGAGGGGGCCGTACTTCGAGCCTGCCGGGATATTGTCCCTCAGTGCGGCGAGTGGCTGGATGATGCCATAGCCGTAGTGCTTGTCCGGGAGTGTCAGGCTCTTCTCCGAGTCGGGGAGGGCGGCCGTCTTGACCAGGCGGTTGGCGATCTGGCCGGCGGTCAGGTCGGGGAATTTGGAACGGATGAGGGCGGCGGCCGCGGAGGTATAGGCCGCTGCGTCAGATGTGCCCGATGCCGCATGATATCCGTCACCGGCACCATTCGCGGAGACGATGTTGGTGCCGGGTGCTGTCAGGGAAACGAATTCTCCCGGGTTCGATCCTTCCCAGATCAATCCGTCATTTTTTACCGCTCCAACGCCCAGAGCCCCCGGCGAAGCCGCTGGGTAGCATTTTCCACCCTTGTCATCTTCATTTCCAGATGCGCCGATGACTAGTACATCGTGCTGCAAAGCGTAAGCCACGGCGTCCGAAACTGCCTGCGTTTCTTGAGGGTCGCTGGAGTCGAAGCACATGGAAACATTGATCACGGAAGCGCCATGGTCAACCGCGTATCGGATGGGCTCTGGGAGCCCTGGGCCGTCAGTGCTGAATTCCCGGATAGGCAAAATCTTCGCCCCTGGTGCGAGTCCCATCACGCCATCGCTTGCACCGTGACCATGTCCCGCAATGATGGACGCCATGGCTGTGCCGTGATTGTCCCCTGGGTTCGGGGTCGCGCTGCCGCCGTCCATGAAGTCTTTGCCTGTGAGCACGTTGCCTTCGAGGTCGACATGGTCGGCGTTTACTCCGTTGTCGATGACGGCGACCGTTACACCGTTTCCCCTGGAGAGCTTCCATACGGATTCAGCATTGAGCGCCTTGAGCGCCCACTGATCGTCTCTTACTTGATCGGCGGCAGCCTGCGGCGCGAAAGCGATGAGCAGCGCGCTGGCCAACGCACCGCAGCTCACCGTGCGAAGTGCCCGGGTGAAGTCCATCCGTATGTCCTCTCCAGGGTCGGGTGAAATCGCCAGGGCAAGCTTCCCCGCGCCATTCCGGCAATGCGATCTGCCGTGGCCCTAGCCCTCGATGACGCGGGGTGCCACATTACGTTGCGGGACCCAAGTCTCCTCGTCTTCGATCAGGTAGTCGGGCCGCTCACGCTCGCGAGTCCCCCCATCCCTGGGGCGACCGGTGCGTGCGCCGGGGGCGCCCACCACTCCGCCCTTTTGGACGCCATTGGCTTCTCGCCCTGCGGCGCCACGACTACTGTGCAGACCCGACCCACCGGCCGTGCCCCGGCCTGTGCCGGTTCCAGAGCGAGGTGTTCCACCGGAAATGCCACCCGACTGGGGAACCGCACTTCCGGGTCGTCCCGCGCCGCTCTCGGCGGCACCTGTCCGGCCGACCATGCCGCTGGCCCCGGCGCGTCCTGCCATGCCGACTCCCTTTGGACGGCCCGTCATCGCTTCCGGGGCGGCACCGGCTCCAAGAGCGCTGCCCCCGAGGCCCGCTCCGCTGCCGATACCGACGCCACCACCGGCGGAGCCGGATCCAGCTGGGGTTCCTCCACCTACCGTCGGTGCTCCGGAGATGCCGTCGATCGCCGTGCCCACGTTCGATGTCGGCGCGGTCGCCTTATGTCCTCCGCCGGTAATGCCGGAAGGCGGAGTCACGGACTTGGGTGAGCCGAGCCTGCTTGCATTGACCGATCGAGCCGTACTCGACGACGTGCTTTGCGGGCTACGCGATGAGCCGGCGATGGGAACGGCCACGGGCGTGGGAGTGATGCCACCGGGATCTCCCGGATAGTCCTGGACGTCTTCCCGTGCCGGAATCTTGTTCCACGACCCCATGGCCTTCGCCTGCGAGTTGTAAGCCGCCCCCAGCGTCTCCATCCTCGCCGCCATCTTCAACTGCGCCTCCCGCCCCGCCGACAGATCGTCGTGGTTGCGGTCCAGGGCCTCGCTCGCGCCGAGACCGGCGGCGATGTCCTTGTCGGTTGCTTCCCTGCTACGGGTGAAGCCGTCGCCCGCGGAGTTGAGGAGACTGGAGAACCGGCCCGGTTTCTCCATCGCCAGGACCTCGTCCTTGATGGGGCCCAGCGCGGAGCCGGCGTTCGTCATCGCGATCGACGTGTGGCTCGCGTACTTCGCCGTGTTGCCGATGCTCGTGCTGACCCGTTTGGCCTTCGCGGCGAATCCGTCGGCGGCCGCGCCCGTCCAGTGCTCCTGGATGCGGGCCACCTCCCTATCGAATTCAGCCTGGATCGCCGTCAGTTGGGTTGCCAGGCCTTTCCAGCCCGCCGCGACGTCCGTCACCAGGTCCGGCCTGGCATTACCGAGCATGGCCTTCATCTCGTCCATGTTCTTGGCGCCGGCGAAGTTCGTCGTGTGCCTCTCGTTGAAGCACCTGTTCATCTCGGTGTAGTCGTAGTCGATCCGGCCGTCGCCGTCAGTCATGCCCCCGTGCCCCGTCCCGCGTTCGGGAAGCTCGCCTTCGCCTCGTAGTCGGAGTCCTGGTACGCCCCGTGCGTGTACTTCGTCTTCCGGCCGAACTCGTCCATGACGGTGTTCAGATACCGCACGGCGTCCTCGATGTACGTCTTGATCTCCGTGTGCGCGTGGGCGAGCCTGTCCGCCTCGTCGAAGCCGGTGCCGAGGGCGCCCGGTGGCAGGTGGGTGTTGGTCGCGGTGGCCGTGCTAGCCCTGCCGAGACCGCTCAGCACCTGGTTCAGCGCGGTGACCGTCTTCTCCAGCTCGTCGAGGTCGACCCTCACCTCTTCGGCCATGCACAACTCCCCGTTGCTCCCCGTCACTTCACCTGTGATCCATGTGAAGCGGCATGAGATCCAACTCTAGTCACGACCGCACACACAGCGAACGCGGAGCGGTGATCAACAGGTCGCGGCGCGATCGAGTCGCCGTGCGTGTAAGCGCAGTTCAGGGCATCTCCACCCGGCGTGCTCCGATCCGCCGCCACGTTCACCCATTTGCGTAAGCCTCCGCACACACCCCCGACCTCGACACCCGCCCCTACCCCACGACAACCTCCACCCGAACCCCCACCCCCACCCCCCACCCCTCCATCCCCCCGACCCCCGCCTCCAGCACATGCCGCGACCGCAGCCGTGGTAGACCCAGCCGCCCCGGCTGCATCGTGTGTACGGCGATCACGCGGAGGTGTCGGTCGAGGTAGGCGACGTCGATGGGGAACCGCATCCGGAAGGTGTGCACGCTGCTCGCGGGGGAGAGCAGCAGTGCCCCCTCCACGGAGTCCCGGCCGAGCAGGCCCTTCGTGCGGGCCCGGTAGGACGTGGCGATCTCCAGCGGGACCCGGACCTCGCCGACGACCAGTTCTCCGTGCCCGTCCCGCCAGCGTCCCATGTCGCAGCCACCTCTCTCGGTACCGTGAGAGGCCATCCTCCATCCGAGCCCCGGGGCAGGTGACCGATGCGGAAGATCGTCCTGATGATGTCCGTCTCCCTCGACGGGTATTTCGAGGGGCCCGACCACGACATCAGCTGGCACCTGGTCGACGAGGAACTCCACCAGCACATGAACGACGTCACCCGGCGGATGGGCGGTGATCTGTGCGGGCGGGTCACCTTCGAGCTCATGGACGGCTACTGGCCCACAGCTGACGCCGCCCCCGACGTCACCCCGGTGGAGGCGGAGTTCGCCCAGCTCTGGCGGGAGTTGCCGAAGTACGTGTTCTCGCGGACCCTCGAACGCGTCGACGACCCGAACGCCACGATCGTCCGGGAGGTCGTACCCGAGGAGATCAGGAAGCTGAAGGAGCAGCCGGGCGGCGACCTGGTCGTCGGCGGTGCCGAACTCGCCGGCGAGTTCCTGCGGCACGGTCTCGTCGACGAGTTGCGTATCTACGTCCATCCCGTGCTCGTCGGCCGGGGCCGGCCCCTCTTCTCGTCCGCCGACACCCTGACCTCGCTCAACCTGGTGGAGACCCACACCTTCGGCAACGGGGTCGTGCTGCTCCGGTACGCGCTCGATGCCTGAAGCAGCGCGGTCTTAAAGGAGTTGTCGGGTGCCCCTCGCACGGGTAGGAAGGTCCGCATGACCGGACTCGGCGCTGTCTTCCGTCCCCAGCTCCCTCCCGAGCGGCTGCGAGCCCTCGCCCGGCTCGCCGACGAGACCGGGCTCGAAGAGCTCTGGCTGTGGGAGGACTGCTTCCTGGAGGGCGGGATCTCCGCCGCAGCGGCCGCCCTCGCGTGGACCGAGCGGGTCCGTGTCGGGGTCGGACTGCTTCCCGTCCCGCTGCGGAACGTCGCCATCACCGCGATGGAGGCGGCCACCCTGCACCGGATGTTCCCAGGGCGGCCGATTCTCGCCGTCGGACACGGCGTACAGGACTGGATGGGCCAGGTCGGCGCGCGGGCCGAGTCGCCGCTCACCCTGCTCCGGGAGCATCTCGACGCGCTGCGGGCCCTGTTGCGCGCGGAGCGTGTCACCACGCGGGGCCGGTACGTGTCCCTGGACGGCGTCGCCCTCGACTGGCCGCCCGCCGGCCCCGTCGACGTACTCACCGGGGCCACCGGACCACGCACCCTGCGCCTCGCCGGGCAGTCCGCCGACGGCACCGTCCTCACGGCCGGCACCCCGCCCGAGGGCGTCCGCCGGGCCCGCCGGCTCATCGACGAGGGGCGCGAGGAAGCGGGGCGCACCGGGGAGCCGCACCGGGTCGTCGTCTACCTCCTCACCGCCACCGGGCCCGACGCGGCCGCCCGGCTGCACGCCGAACTCGCCGCCGAGGGCCACGCCGACGTGCCCGACCTGGGCGTCGCCGGGGACGCGGACGCCGTCGCCAAGGCCGTCCAGCGGCTCGCCGACGCCGGCGCCGACACGGTCGTCCTCCAGCCGACGGCCGACGAGCCCGACCCCGAGGCCTTCGTACGCTTCACCGCACAGGAAGTCCGCCCCCTGGTGCCCTGACCTCACAGCACAACGCCCTGACCTCCGGCCCCTGACTCGGCCTGCGACGAAAACAGGCAGCGCCCACACCCCCCGCCCTGTCACGATCAACCCCATGACCACCCCACCTACCTCCACCTCCAGCCCCACCCCCACCTTCGAAGCCCTCGTAGCCGAAGGCGCCGCCGTCCCCACCGCGGGGTGGGACTTCTCGTGGTTCGAGGGGCGGGCCACCGAGGCGCGGCCGTCGTGGGGGTACGCCCGCTCGCTGGCCGGGCGGCTGGCCACGGCGACCGCCTCGCTCGACCTCCAGACCGGCGGCGGCGAGGTCCTGGTCTTCGCCCTCGACCAGGGAGAGGGAACCGAGGCACCCCGGCTGGCCGCGGCCACCGAGGGCTGGCCGCCCAACGCGGCCAAGGCCACCGCCCTGCTGCGCCCGCGCGGCATCGTGGTCGTCGCCACCCCGGAGGACGCGCCGCTGCCCTTCGCCGACGCCACCTTCGACCTGGTCAGCAGCCGGCACCCGGTCGACCCGCAGTGGGCGGAGATCGCCCGGGTGCTCCAGCCCGGCGGCACCTACTTCGCCCAGCACGTGGGCCCGCGCAGCGTCTTCGAGCTCGTCGAGCACTTCCTCGGGCCGCAGCCGCCGGAGCAGAGCTCCGACCGCCACCCCGACCGCGAGCGCGCGGCCGCCGAGGCGGCGGGGCTGGAAATCGTGGACCTGCGGGCCGAGCGGCTGCGGGTCGAGTTCCACGACATCGCCGCCGTCGTCCACTTCCTGCGCAAGGTGGTGTGGATGGTCCCGGGCTTCACCGTGGAGCAGTACGAGCCTCAACTCCGGTCCCTGCACGAGCGAATGGTGTCCGAGGGGCCCTTCGTCGCCCACAGCAGCCGACACCTCGTCGAGGCCCGCAAGCCACACCTCGGATAACCGCAAGCCGTACTGCGGATGGCCGTAAAACGCCACAAAGGCGGCATCCCGCCCCGTTCCACCCCAGATTTCCATGGTCTTCACGGGGTTTCCACATTGTTATCCCAGGCGGCTCGCATCCACGCCACTTCTGACGTAAATTCAACACGAGGCAATTCGCGTCAGCAAAGCTGCGCGGTGGCACCGCGCAGAGGAGGGGGCTGCGCGGTGCCGCGCCCACTTCCCGACGTCAAAGACGGGCGTCGACGACGGGCGTCAAAGAAACGTTCCGACCCGGAGTCACCCACGCGGGCGATGCCGTACGTCCCCATGATTCCGCCGTGATTCAGCCACGAAACCCCCATGAACTGGGCTTCGACCGGCCACCGCGCCGTCGCCGCGCGACTCCGGAGAGTAGTTGTGGCACGCCGATGCACGCAGCATCACTTACGAAGGGTTATGGTGGAAACCCCCCCTCGGGCCGGTCCGTCTCCCCCCCACGGACCGGCCCGTTTTTTCATGTGTGGAGCAGGGGTGCTTCCCGGGGATGGGGGCACCCCATCCACTCAGGGGCGCGGGGAACTGCGCGAACGGCCGGCGGCGACCCGCACTCGCCAACCAGGCGCAGCCACCCCCTCATTAGGCGCCCCCCAACCCCCGGTACCCTTCAGTCCGCGGGGACCGCATCCGCACGGAGGGGCGACAATCACGTGAACCTGCGCGACAAGCTGCGCGGCCTGCTCGTCAGGCTCTACGCACGCCGGGTGGAGGGCCACCTGGACCACGCCCAGGTGCCCAAGCACATCGGTGTCATCGTGGACGGCAGCCGCCGCTGGGCGAAGGCCGCCGGTTCCAGCCCCGTCGACGGCCACCGCGCCGGTGCCGAGAAGATCGAGGAGTTCCTCGGCTGGTGCACCGAGACGGACGTCGAGGTCGTCACCCTCTGGCTGCTGTCGACGGACAACTTCAGCCGCCCGCCGGAGGAACTCGGCCCCCTGCTCGGCATCATCGAGGACGTCGTGCGCACCCTCGCCGCCGACGGCCGCTGGCGCGTCCACCACGTCGGCACCCCCGACCTGCTGCCCGCCCCGATGCAGACGGCGCTGAAGGAGGCGGAGGAGTCCACCGCCCACGTCGACGGAATACTCGTCAACGTCGCCATCGGCTACGGCGGCCGCCAGGAGATCGCCGACGCCGTACGGGCGATGCTGCTGGACGCGCACGACAAGGGCACCTCGATGGAGGAGCTCGCCGAGGCCGTCGACACCGACATGATCGGCCGCCACCTCTACACCGGCGACCAGCCCGACCCCGACCTGGTGATCCGGACCAGCGGCGAGCAGCGGTTGTCCGGATTCATGCTCTGGCAGACCGCGCACTCCGAGTACTACTTCTGCGAGGTCTTCTGGCCGGCCTTCCGCAAGGTCGACTTCCTGCGCGCCCTGCGCGACTACGCGGCCCGCCACCGGCGCTACGGCGGCTGACACAGCCGCTTCACAGAAAGCGGCCGTATACCCCGTTCGGGACGGAAGTAACAAGGAGTTCACCAGCGCGCCGTCATATGCACTGGCATGGCACCGCATGTTCGAGGGCATAAGCCAAGCAGGTCGATGCCCGAACCACGGGTGTCGGATCTCAGCGGGCGGCACGGGGCCGTCCGCCCGGGAGGCCCTTTGCACCAGCCTTACCGTGCGGTTACGGCACGGAAGAAGCAGTGGAGGGCCGGTTCCCGGCCCGTGCAAACGGGCCGTCGACCGGTCCAGCTCCACTCCGTCGCTCCCCGACCTCATCCGAGGGGGTACGTCCTTCCGTGGTGACCAGCACAAAGCGCCGTATGCCTGACCGGCGCACCTATGTTCTCGACACCAGCGTCCTGCTGGCCGACCCGAACGCCCTGAGCCGCTTCGACGAGCACGAGGTCGTGCTCCCGATCGTCGTGGTCACGGAGCTGGAGGCAAAGCGGCACCATCCCGAACTCGGCTACTTCGCCCGGCAGGCCCTGCGCCTGCTCGACGAGTTCCGGGTGCGGTACGGCCGTCTCGACGCCCCCATCCCGATCGGGGAGCTGGGCGGGACCGTCCGTGTCGAGCTCAATCACTCGGACCCCAGCGTGCTGCCCAGCGGCTACCGCCTGGGGGACAACGACTCCCGCATCCTCGCGGTCGCCCGCAATCTGCAGGCCGAGGGGTTCGACGTCACCGTCGTGTCGAAGGACCTCCCGCTCAGGATCAAGGCGTCCTCCGTCGGCCTTCTCGCCGAGGAGTACCGCGCCGAGCTCGCCATCACGGACTCCTCCGGCTGGACCGGGATGTCCGAGGTGACCCTGCCCGGCGAGCAGGTGGACATCCTCTTCGAGGAAGGCCACGTCTACGTCCCCGAGGTCTCCGACCTCCCCGTGCACACGGGCCTGACCATCCACTCCGAGCGCGGCAAGGCGCTCGGCAGGGTCTCGCCCGACGGCAACATCCGTCTGGTGCGCGGCGACCGGGAGGCGTTCGGCATCAAGGGCCGCAGCGCGGAGCAGCGCATCGCGCTGGACATCCTGCTCGACCCGGACATCGGGATCGTGTCCATGGGCGGCCGGGCCGGCACCGGCAAGTCGGCGCTCGCGCTGTGCGCGGGCCTGGAGGCGGTCCTGGAGCGCCGTCAGCACCAGAAGGTCATGGTCTTCCGTCCGCTGTACGCGGTCGGCGGGCAGGAACTCGGCTATCTGCCGGGCTCCGAGTCCGAGAAGATGAGCCCCTGGGCGCAGGCGGTCTTCGACACGCTGTCCGCGGTCACCAGCCGCGAGGTCATCGAGGAGGTCACCGCGCGCGGCATGCTCGAGGTCCTGCCGCTCACCCACATCCGCGGCCGCTCGCTCCACGACGCGTTCGTGATCGTGGACGAGGCGCAGTCCCTGGAGCGGAACGTCCTGCTGACCGTTCTGTCCCGAATCGGCGCCAATTCACGGGTCGTTCTGACCCATGACGTGGCACAGCGGGACAATCTCCGCGTCGGTCGCTACGACGGTGTCGTCGCCGTGGTGGAGAAGCTGAAGGGGCACCCGCTCTTCGCGCATGTGACCCTGACGAGGTCCGAGAGGTCCCAGATCGCGGCCCTTGTGACCGAAATGCTGGAGGACGGCCAAATCTGAGGTAGTACCCGCCCGTTGGCGCCGTCCGGAAAGGCCAAGAGCCTAGCCGGGCGGCGCCTTCGCGTGTCGAGGTTTCTCGAAATCCCTGGGGTCAAACGGGATGTGAGCTTTCACACGCAACTCAGAATTGCCACCCGGCGTCCGGTTACGGCAGAGTCTCGGTTCTGTCAGGCCCCGCATACGGCACACCTGTACCCCCAGCGGTACGGCACCACAGCAGCACCACCAACTCCATAGTCGAAGCCGTATGCCGCCCGCGCACCATGCGGCGCTCCCCGCAAGGGAGTTGCCCACCGGGCCCGTGCCTCCCGTGACCCCGTTAGTTGGGAGGCCAGTGTCCAGGGGCACGATTGCGTCCGCCAGGGTCACCGAAGCGGGCGATGCTGGAAGGAAACCGTGTGAGCCCGATTTCGGTCCGGGGATTCGCAGTGGCCTCCGCCACCGCGGTCACCGCTGTAGGAAGCGTTGTCGGAGTCGCCTCCGGCAGTGTCGCGCAGCCGAACGACGCCGAGGCGACGGCAGCCGACACGACGCTCCTGGCGGACATCCCCGCGGGTGAGCAGGCTCAGGTGCAGACCGCGTCCCTCACGCAGCAGGCCGACTACCAGGCCATCGCCGCGGACGCGAGCGCCAAGAAGATCGCGGAGGAGTCGGCCCGCAAGGCCGCCGCCAAGTCCGCGATCGAGAAGAAGGAAGCCGCCGAGCAGGCGGCCAAGGAAGCCAAGGAGCGCGCCGAGGCCAAGGAGAAGGCCAGCCGCAGCGCCTCCAGCTTCCCGGTGCAGAGCTCGTACACCGTCGCGCAGATCCAGTCGATGGCTGCCTCGATGGTGCCGAGCGGGCAGTTCCAGTGCTTCAGCAACATCGTGGACCACGAGTCCAGCTGGAACTACCGGGCCGTCAACGCCTCCTCCGGCGCCTACGGTCTCTTCCAGGCTCTGCCGGGCTCCAAGATGTCGTCGGTCGGTGCCGACTGGCAGACCAATCCGGCCACCCAGATCAAGTGGGGCCTCAACTACATGGACAGCCGGTACGGCAGCCCCTGCGAGGCCTGGTCGTTCTGGCAGGCCAACCACTGGTACTAGGCCCCAGCCGTGAGCCGTAACTCCGCGCGTGGCTTCGCCGTGGTCTCGGCCACGGCGGTCACCACTGTCGGTGCCGTCATGGGCGTCGCCCAGGCCGGCACCGCACAGTCCACCGACGACGCCCAGGCGTCCGCCGGTGACGCGACCCTCCTCGCGGACATACCCGCCGGCGAACAGGCCCAGGTGCGGGCGGCCCCGCTGGCCCAGCAGGCCGAGACACAGGCCGTCGCCGCGGACGCCGTCGCCAGGAAGTCGGCGGAGGAAGCGGCCCGCGAGCAGGCGGCGAAGGACGCGCGGGCCAAGCGCGAGGCCGCCGAGGAGAAGGCGAAGAAGGAGCGGGAAGCCAAGGGCATCTTCCCCCAGCAGTCCTCGTACACCGTCGCCGAGGTCCAGGCCATGGCCCGCCAGATCGTGCCCAGCGGGCAGTTCCAGTGCTTCAGCAACATCGTGAACCACGAGTCCACCTGGAACTACCTGGCGGTCAATCCGTCCTCCGGCGCCTACGGCCTCGTCCAGGCCCTGCCCGGCAACAAGATGGCCTCCGCCGGCGCCGACTGGCAGACCAACCCGGCCACCCAGATCAAGTGGGGCCTCACCTACATGAACAGCCGGTACGGCAGCCCCTGCGGCGCCTGGTCGTACTGGCAGGCCCACGGCAACTACTGATCACGGACCGCCCCGGCCGCTCAACCCCGCGCAGCCCCTCCCCGTCCTAGGGGGAGGGGCTTTTGCCCTGTACGGTCGGACCGGACGACTCCAGGGGGAGTGGTGGGGAGAGACGGGGGAAGAGGACGGATCATGTCGCGAGTGCCAGGGTGGATCGGTCGGCTCGGTGCCCGGCTGACCGATGTGGGAGAGCGGTTGGACGAGCGCCGCGCCGAGGTCGAGCGCGAGGAGGCCGAGGCCGACCCGGCCCCGCGCCCCCGGCGCAAGCCCAGCAAGCCCGTGAGCGCCGCGTCCCGCGAGCCTGTCGTGCTGGTCCCGCGCCCCGATCCGGCACAGGCCGTGCCGTGGGGCGTCCGGGTCGCCGCCGAGGCCGGCTGGCGGCTCCTGGTCCTCGCGGGCACCGTGTGGGTGCTGATGCGGATCATCAGCTCCGTCCAGCTCGTCGTCTTCGCCTTCGTCGTCGCCCTGCTCATCACCGCGCTGCTCCAGCCGACGGTGGCCCGCCTCATGCGGCACGGCGTCCCGCGCGGCCCCGCCACCGCTCTCACCGCGATCCTCGGCTTCGTCATCATCGGTCTGCTGGGCTGGTTCGTGACCTGGCAGGTCATGGAGAACATCGACGACCTCTCCGACCAGATCCAGAACGGCATCGACGATCTGCGCAACTGGCTGCTGAAGAGCCCCTTCCACGTCACCGACAAGCAGATCAACCAGATCGCCAAGAACCTGCGGGAGGCGGTCGGCGCCAACACCGACCAGATCACCTCGGCGGGTCTGGAAGGTGTCCAGGTCGTCGTGGAGGCGCTCACCGGCATCCTGCTGACCTTCTTCTCCACCCTCTTCCTGCTCTACGACGGCCGCCGCATCTGGGGATGGACGCTGAAGCTGGTCCCCGCGGCCGCCCGTCCCGCCGTGGCCGGCGCCGGCCCGCGCGCCTGGCGCACCCTGACCGCCTACGTCCGCGGCACCGTCCTGGTGGCCCTCATCGACGCCGTCTTCATCGGTATCGGCATCTACTTCCTCAAGGTGCCCATGGCCGTCCCGCTGGCCGTGTTCATCTTCCTGTTCTCCTTCATCCCGCTGGTCGGCGCGGTCGCCTCCGGCGCGCTGGCGGTGCTCGTCGCACTGGTCACCCAGGGCGTGTTCACCGCGGTGATGACGCTCGTGGTGGTCCTCGCCGTCCAGCAGATCGAGGGGCACATCCTCCAGCCGTTCATCCTCGGACGCGCGGTCCGCGTCCACCCCCTCGCGGTCGTCCTCACGGTGGCGACGGGCGGCATGGTGGCCGGCATCGGCGGCGCGGTGGTGGCCGTACCGCTGGTGGCGGTGACGAACACGGTGGTGAGCTATCTCAAGTCGTACGCCGAGGAACAGTCGTCCGGACCGCCCGGGGACGAGGACGAGCACGAGCACGAGGAACAGGACGAGACGGCCGTGGAGGACGACCGGGCGCCGGCGGAACCGTCCCCGGGGCCCGAAAAACCTCCCTCGGATTCGGTCAAATGAGCGCCGAACGCGCTGATCTGAACAGCCAGCCGAACTCAACTTCCGTCAACTAACGGCAGCTGGGAAACCCACACCCGGAATATGCGCCCGGACTGATACACATTCCCTCCTCAGCGCTACGCGTCAGGCGTATGTGCGAGGCGGCGGGGGGTGTGATGTCGGGCCACGAACACCTGGCACAGGCCCTGGCCGAGTGCGGCCGTGACAGTTTCACCGGGGAGCTGCGGGTCCGTGGCACACCCGGCGGCACCTTCCACTTCGGGGACGGCCGGGTGGTCGCCGTGGAGTCCCCCGGCGCCCCCGGCCCCGAGGCCCTGCTGCTGCGCTCCGGGCGGGTCAGCGGCGAGCAGTGGGCCGAGCTGGTGCGGGAGTCGGGCGGCTCGCGCTGGCCGGCGACCGCGCTCATCGCGCACGGCTACGCGGGTGCCGCGCAGCTCAGGGTGGTGTGCGCGCTCGCCCTGCGCGACGCCGCCTTCGCGATGGCTGCGGGCCGGGTGGAGAGCTGCGAACGCGTCATCTCCACCGAGCTGTTCGCGCAGGTCCCGCTGGGTGAGCCACCCCTGCGGCTGCTCCAGGACGCGACCCGCAGGCTCACCGCACTGGCCGCGCTGCCGTACCCCGTGCACCCCGACCGGGAACGGCCCGTGGCCTCGGGCACCGACCAGGGATCCACCGCGCTGCGGCGCGAACTGCTCAGCCACGCCGACGGCCGCCGCACGGCCCGCGATCTCGCCTTCCGGGTCGGCCGCGGGGTCTACACCGTCACCGTCGAGGTCGCCCGCATGCTCGACGAGGGGCTCATGGTGTGCGCCCCGCCGCCCGCCCCGGTCCCGGTCCGCGCGCTGCCCGACGGCCACGCGCTCCGGCCCCGCAAACCCCCGCAGGGGGAGCAGCCCCCGCCTCCCGCGTACGGCGATCTGCCCCGCCGTAAACCAGGCAGCTTTTTCCGTCTCCGGAATGGAACACCGAAATGAAACAGCCGATCAGATGTGAACGAATTCAGGGGAGTTGAGTACATGGATCACCAAGCCCTGGCGCTCGAAATGCGCGGACTGCGCGAACAGGTCACCGGAATCACCGACACCGCGGTCGCCGCCGCGGACGGCCTGCTCATCGCCGCGGACACGGCCAACTCGATCGACCCGGAGGGTCTCGCCGCGCTCGCCGCGGCCGGCCTCGGCCTCGCCCGGCGCACCGCCGAGGCGTCCGCCCGCGGCACGCTGCGCCGGACGGTGACCTACGGCAGCCACGGCTGTGCCGCGTTCTACGCCGTCGGCGACACCGCCCTGATGGTCGTGCTCGGTGACGAGGGGATGGATGTGGAGCACCTGCACCGGGCGACCCAGCCGACCCTGAACCGGATCGGCTCGATCCTCACCGACAAGGCGACCGAGAAAGCATCAGAAGGAGTCTGAAGGGATGGCGACGAAGCGCATGGCCACAGGTTTCTCCGACCAGGTGATGGGCCTGGTCAAGTCCCTACGTACCGACGCTCCCGACTGCGTCGCCTCCGGCGTGGTCGACATGTCCACCGGCATGCTGCTCTCGTACGAGACGGTCGAGAACCACCCCCCGGAGGTGCTGGACCTCCTGGCGGGGGCGACTCTCGACCTGTTCCAGGGCCGTACCGTCGTGATGATCGAGGACGTCTTCAAGGAGCGTCGCGGGATCAGCAGCGACAACCACTTCTTCCAGGAGATCCTGGTCAACAGCGAGAACCTCACGCACCTGTTCGTGCGGCTGGTCGAACAGCAGGACGTCGTGGCCGTCGTGGTGTGCCGCAAGTCGGTCAACGTCGGCATGCTGTTCGCCCAGGTCCGGCGGGTGGTGAAGGAGTACAGCCTCTGAACGGACGGCCGGCTGTGGGCGGTTACTCCGTCCGCAGCCCGTCCGGGCGCATCAGCCTGAGCAGCGGCGGCAGGCTCAGCAGCGTCACCACGAGGACGACACCGGCGCCCACGCCGGTCATCGAGAGCACGCTCGACCAGTCCACCCGCACCGGGGTGTCGGTCATCCGCAGCAGGACCACGCCCAGCGTCAGCCCCACCGCCGAGGCCAGCAGCAGACCCAGCCCGACCGGGATCGCCGTCTGCCACAGCACCGACAGGCTCAGGGTGCGCCGCCTGGTACCGAAGGCGACCAGCGCCGACAGCAGCTTCTTGCGCTCCCGCAGCTGCTCCAGCTGGGAGACCAGCAGGCTCGCCCCGATCAGCGCGAGGACACAGACCGCGCCCACGAACAGGCCGGTACGGATGGAGGAGTAGCGGTCGTTGCTCTCGGTGGACACCCAGGTCATGGGCTCCTCGTACGGGTTGATCCGGGCGGCCGTGTTGCGGACGTAGTCGCGCGCGTCCGGCAGCGAGTCGTCCACCCGCACATAGATCTCTCCGCGCACGGCCTTCGCCGCCTGCGCCGGGAAGGCGCCCGGGGTGACCAGGATGCCGCCGCGCCGGTAGCCCGTCGGGTCGTCGATGGACTCCGCCTGCTTGACGACCTTCGGGACCGTCCAGGTGACCGAGGTGGGCTTCTCCGGGTCCGCGGAGGTGTCGAACCAGAGCTTCACGCCGGGCCGGATCGCGGCGGTCGACTCGTCGTCGGCGTTCTGCCGCACGGAGGCGCTGTCGCCGGGCTTCGGCGTGACGCGGGAGGCGAAGACGTCGCCGTCGCGGCAGGAGGGCAGCTTGGCCACCTCACGCAGGGACGTGCAGTCGGCGACGGTCACCCGGGCCCAGTTCGCGTTGTCGCCCGGCCCGTCGTTGACGAAGCCCTCGTCGAACGCGTACACCTGCCGGACGCCCTTGGTCTCGGCCAGTTCCTTCGCGGTCGCCGCGAGTGCCTTCCCCTTCGGGACGGTCACCTGCATCTGCGCCCGCGAGATGTCGTAGCCGGTGTCCTTGGTGTAGTCGCTCTCGGTGGCCGCGAACAGCATCTGGAGCGCGATCGCGCCGGCCACGGCCACCGCGATGCCGTTGACCATCCGGGCCGCCGTGCCGCTGCTCAACTGGAGCCTTCGCACGGCCAGTTGCCAGGACACCGCGCCCGCGCCCAGCCGGGCCACGACCGCCTCGACGATCCACGGCAGCAGGGCGGTCACACCGACCAGCAGCAGGATGACACCGCCGCTGACGAGGTACTGGTTGAAGTCGCCGCCGTCCCGGCCCTGTCCGACCATCGGGTACAGCATCCCGAGCCCGGCCAGCGGCAGCAGCAGCCGCCACCACAGCCGGCGTCGCGCGGGCTTCGCCGTACGCACCACGCCGAGCGGCTCGATCACCACGCCCCGCAGGGCGAGCAGCGTCACCAGGACGGCCGCCGCCGGCACCGCGACCGCGACCAGCAGGGCCAGCAGCAGGGAGGGGTTGAGATAGCTCGGGAACACGCTCTGCCCGAACAGCTCGACGGAGCCCGCCACTTCACGGCCGATCAGGAAGAACACCGTGCCGAGGACCAGTCCGAGCACCGCGCCCGCCAGCGCCTCGCCGGCGGCTATGCGCCGGGTCGAGCGGCCGTCGGCGCCCACCAGACGCAGGGCCGCGAGCCGTCGGTCGCGCCGCTCGCCGCCGAAGCGGACGGCCGCGGTGATGAACACGGCGACCGGCATCAGCAGCACCACGAAGACGACCAGGACCAGCAGCACCAACACCGGGTCGGAGTCCGACTCGGTCGGGTTCGGGTTGCCGTACTTGTCGATCCGGGTGACCCCGACGCCGTTGACCACGAGCCCCTCCGCCCCGCGGTAGAAGGCGAGTTCGTGGGAGCCGATCAGCCCGCTCTCGGCGATCGTCCCGGAGATCCTGTTCGGCAGCCGCTCCCGCAGCAGCTTGCCGTCCTCGGACTCCAGCAGTTTCTTCAGCGCGGGGGAGACGACCATCTCGCCGACCGCGGGGAACTTCGCGACGCCGGGCGGCAGGGGCGCCTTGGGCCCCTCGGGCTCCAGGTCCCGGCCGCGGATGTCGGTGGTCCGGAAGGTGGTCGACGCGTTCCCCGACAGCAGGGTGTCGTCGGCCCTCTTGATCTCCGGCCCGAAGTTGGTGTCCGCGCGGGCGTCACCCCGCTCGTGCCGGACCGCCAGCGCGTTCGGCAGCGCGGTGGTCAGCAGCAGCAACGCCACCCCGAGTCCGACGCCGACCGCGGTCAGCAGCGCCCGGACCCACCCCTCGCGTCCGCCCGCGAAGGCGAACCGGACCCCCATGGCGAGGTCTCGCCACCACTGCCCGAGTTTCATACGACCCGCTCCATGTCCCGGGACTTCCCGTCCCGTACGACGATCTCGCGGTCGGAGTAGGCGGCGACCCGTGCCTCGTGCGTGACGAGGACGACGGCCGCGTTGGTGGACCGGGCCGCCTCGGTGAGCAGCTCCATGACCCGCTCGCCGTTGAGGGAGTCGAGGGCACCGGTCGGCTCGTCCGCGAACAGCACGCGCGGGTTGGTCACCAGGGACCGGGCCACGGCCACCCGCTGCCCCTGGCCGCCGGACACCTCACCGGGACGCTTCTTGCGGAGGTCGTCGACCTCCAGGCGCTCCATCCAGCCGAGCGCGGCCTTCTCGGCCTCCTTGCGGGAGGTGCCGTTCAGCCGCAGCGGCAGCGCCACGTTCTCGACGCAGGTCAGCTCGGGCACCAGCTGACCGAACTGGAAGACGAACCCGAACTCGGAGCGCCGGAGGGCGCTGCGCTCGGCGTCGTTCATGGTGGCCATCTCGCGGCCGTTGTAGAGGATCGAGCCCGAGTCGGGCGTGACGATCCCGGCCAGACAGTGCAGCAGGGTCGACTTGCCGGACCCGGAGGGGCCCATGACGGCGACGACCTCGCCGGGGTGGATGGAGAACTCGGCGCCGTCGAGCGCGACGGTGGGGCCGTACGCCTTGTGCAGCGCGTCGGCGACGAGCAGGGAACCGGCCGGGGTCACTTGACCACCACCTCCGCGAGCTTCTCGAGACGCGCGGCGGTCAGCTCCAGCCAGCGCAGGTCGGCTTCCAGGTGGAACAGGGCGTGGTCGCAGATCAGCTGGTCCGCGAGGTCGCCCCGGCGCTTGCGGTCCGTGAGGATGCGCATCATCCGCAGGTGCTCGGCACGCTGGGTGTCGAGGATGTCTCCCGCGTCCCGGTGCGTGAGCAGCGCGAGGACGACCTTGGTGTACAGCGTGGACTGGAGGTACGGCTCGGGCTTCTCGGGCGTCGCGAGCCACCGCTGTACGTCGGTGATCCCGGCGTCCGTGATGGCGTACCGCTTGCGCTCGGGGCCGCCGCCGGGCTCGATCCCGTCGACTTCGACGAGCCCGTTCTTCAGCAGGCGGGACATCGTCGAGTAGACCTGGCCGTAGTGCAGCGGCCGGTCGTGACCGAACTTCTCGTCGAAGGCCCGCTTGAGGTCGTAGCCGTGGCGGGGGCCCGACTCCAGGAGCCCTAGAAGGGTGTGACCGATGGACATGGGGAGGACTGTACATGCGGTGTATACCCCGCATGTATACGCGCAGTGTGTAGGTGGGTGTCAGGCGGTGAGCAGCCGCAGGTGGGGGCCGATTGTCACGGTTCTGCTACGCGCGCCCTAGGGCTCGCGGGGGTCCTTGGGCGGCCGTCCCCGGCGCGGCAGCGGTCCGGTGTCGCCGGGCAGCCGGCCGGCGTCCTTCAGGGCCCGGCGCAGCAGGAACTCGATCTGCGCGTTGGCCGACCGCAGCTCGTCCCCGGCCCACCGCGCCAGTGCCTCGTACACGAGCGGGTCCAGCCTCAGCAGCACCTGCTTGCGCTGCTGAGGCCGCCGCTCGGGGGAGTCCCCCGCGGAAGGTGCCGTCACTGGTAGAGCGTCCCGGTGTTGAGGACCGGCTGCGGGGCCCGGTCGCCGCACAGCACCACCATCAGGTTGGACACCATCGCCGCCTTGCGCTCCTCGTCCAGCTCGACGATGTCCCGCTCGGTGATCCGGGCCAGCGCCTCCTCGACCATGCCGACCGCGCCCTCCACGATCTGGCGCCGGGCCGCGACGACCGCCCCGGCCTGCTGCCGCTGGAGCATCGCCGAGGCGATCTCGGGCGCGTAGGCGAGGTGCGTGAAGCGGGACTCGATGATCTGGACGCCGGCCGTCTCCACACGCGCGTGCAGCTCGCCGGCGAGCTTCTGGGTGATCTCGTCGGCGTTGCCGCGCAGCGAGAGCCCGTCCTCGTCATGGGCGTCGTAGGGGTACTCGATCGCGATGTGCCGTACGGCCGTCTCGGTCTGGGTGGCGACGAACTTCACGAAGTTGTCCACCTCGAAGGTGGCCTGCGCGGTGTCCTCGACCTTCCAGACCACGACCGCGGCGAGCTCGATCGGGTTGCCGTAGGCGTCGTTGACCTTGAGGACGGCGGTCTCGTGGTTGCGGACCCGGGTGGAGACCTTCGTGCGGGAGGTGAAGGGGTTCACCCAGCGCAGGCCGTCCTTGCGGATCGTGCCCTTGTAGCGGCCGAAGAGCTGGACGACCCGCGCCTCGCCCGGCGCGACCGTGTTCAGGCCGCGCAGCGAGATGATCGCGGCGACCAGCACGAGGGCGCCGGCGATCGGGAAGGCCGGGCCCTCCCCGCTGAGCGCGAGCAGATAGACGGCGAGCAGCAGTCCGAGCAGGCCCAGCAGCAGCGCGAGCGCGCCGCCGATGCTGTGCGCGGGGACCTCCCGTACCCGCGGGGCGGGCATGTCGGGTGCGTCGGCGATGGGTTCGGTGTCGTGTGCGGACATGAGGATCCCCCGTTTCGTGTGACTAGCTCTCTTCTAGCTAAGTGATATCACTTTACCCCCTCGCGGCAACCTTGAAGCCCTCCCGGAGGTCTGGTTCCGAGGAGGCGGGTGCTGATTCTCACGCCCCCCTGAGACCGGATCGAAGGTCCTGTGTCATATAGACCGGTGTTAGCTTTCTGAGCTGACCTGAGCCACGAACCTGTGTGGCCGCCGATGAGGAAGCGGAGCGAGTCGACCCATGGGACGAGCGGAAGAGAGAAGAGCACGTCAGCGCGGTGGCCACCGCGCGGCGCCGCCCACGCGCTCGTCCGGGACGCCGAGCGAGGGCGTCGCGACCGGCGGCAGGGCCGCGGCGCGCAAGGCCGCCGCCCGCGGTAAGAAGGGCGCCAAGAAGGGTAAGAGCGGCATACGCCGGCTCTTCACCTGGAAGAAGATCCTCGGCACCTTCTTCGCCGTCTGTCTGCTCGGCATCGGCGCCTTCGTCGTGATGTACATGATGATCGACGTGCCCAAGGGCAACGCGAAGGCCCAGGAACAGAGCAACATCTACAAGTACAGCAACGGCTCGGTCATGGCCCGCGAGGGCGACACCAACCGCGAGATCGTGGACCTCTCCGAGGTGCCCAAGCCGGTCCAGCGCACCTTCGTGGCGGCGGAGAACAAGACCTTCTACACGGACGCGGGAGTCGACCTCAAGGGCATCGCCCGCGGTCTCTTCAACACCCTCTCCGGCAAGGGCAAGCAGGGTGGCTCCACGATCACCCAGCAGTACGTCAAGAACTACTACCTCGACCAGGACCAGACCGTCACGCGCAAGCTGAAGGAACTGGTCATCTCGCTGAAGGTGGACCGCGAGACGCCCAAGGACGACATCCTCGCGGGCTACATCAACACCAGCTACTACGGCCGCGGCGCCTACGGCATCCAGGCCGCCGCCCAGGACTACTACCGCGTCGACGCCAAGAAGCTCAACGTGGCGCAGGGCGCGTATCTCGCCGCGCTGCTCCAGGCCCCGAGCCAGTACGACTGGGCGGTCGCCACCCCCACCGGCAAGAAGCTGGTGCAGGAGCGCTGGAACTACGTCCTGAACAACATGGTCGGGCAGGGCTGGCTGAGCCAGAGCGAGCGGGACAAGATGACGTTCCCGGTGCCCAAGGAGCCCAAGGCCGCCCCCGGTCTGGAGGGCCAGAAGGGCTACTTCGTCAAGCTCGCCAAGCAGCAGCTCGAGAAGCAGATGATGGCCAAGGAGGGCATCACCCAGGACGAGGCGGAGGCCCGGGTCGAGAACGCCGGGTGGACCTTCACCCTGAACATCGACAAGAAGAAGCAGGCCCAGCTGGAGAAGGCGGTCAAGACCCAGCTGACCAGCAAGCTGGACCCGAAGAAGCGGACGGTCGACAAGAACGTCCAGGCCGGCGCGGCCTCGGTGGACCCCAAGACGGGGAAGATCGTCGCCCTGTACGGCGGCACGGACTACACCAAGCACTTCTACAGCAACGCCAACCGCACCGACTACCAGCCCGCCTCGACCTTCAAGCCGGTCATCCTCGCCGCCGCGCTGGAGAACAACTCCGAGACGCAGAGCGGCAAGCCGATCGGCGCCGACACGATCTACGACGGCACCAGCAAGCGCCAGGTCGTGGACAGCAACGGGGACAAGGTCGGCTTCGCCCCCGAGAACGAGGACGACCAGGACTACGGCAAGCAGGTCACCGTCCAGACGGCGATGAACAAGTCCATCAACTCCGTCTTCGCGCAGATGGGCGTCGACGTCGGCATGGACAAGGTGCTGGCGACGGCCACCAAGCTCGGCATGGACACCGGCAAGCTCAAGCCGCTGCCCGCCTACACCCTGGGCACCATGGGGGCGAGCCCGATCCAGATGGCCGGCGTCTACGCCACCCTCGACAACCACGGCAAGCAGGTCACGCCGACCATCATCAAGTCGGCCGAGCAGGGCGGCACCGAGTACCGGATGCCCGACCCGATCGGCGAGCAGGTGATCAGCAGGGAGGCCGCCGACACCGTGACCTCGGTGCTGACCGGCGTGGTCGACGACGGTACGGCCAAGGTGTCCGTGGCGGAGAACCCGGCCCGCGACGGCCGCAAGGTGGCCGGCAAGACGGGTACCTCCGACGACAACAAGTCGGCCTGGTTCACCGGCTTCACCCCGGACCTGGTGACCTCGGTCGGGCTGTTCGGCGAGGACTACAAGACCGGCGGCCAGAGCAAGATGTACAACACCGCCGGCCTGCCCCGGGTCAACGGTGGTGGCTTCCCGGCGCAGATCTGGGCGGCGTACACCTTCGGCGTCGCGGGCAAGAACACCAAGTTCGACCTGGAAACCGACCAGGGTGCCGCGGTCCAGCCCTCCTGGACGCCGAGCCCGTCGGTGACTCCGTCCGACACCCCGTCGTCGACCCCGACCACGGAGAAGCCGTCGCAGACCCCGTCGCAGACGCCGACGACGACCCCGCCGACGACTCCGCAGAACACCCCGACGACGAGTCCACCGGTGTCGGTCCCGCCGTCGACGCCGCAGAACACCCCGACCACACCTGAGAACCCGTTCGACCCGAACGGCGATCAGTAGCGACCGAAAAGGAGGGGGCGCCCGGCCTGTGCCGGGCGCCCCCTCTCGTCGTTCCCGGGGTCAGCCCCGGTCGAGCTCGAACCCCAGGGGCTAGCCCCGGTTGAGCTCGAACCAGACCACCTTGCCGGTGCTCAGCCGCGTGGCACCCCACCGCCGGGCCAGGCGGTTCACCAGGTAGAGCCCCCGGCCGCCCTCGTCCGTCGCCCGGGCCTGCCGCAGCCGGGGCAGCTGCGGCACGTCGTCGCCGACCTCGCACCGCAGCACATCGGTCCGCAGCAGCCGGAGCGTCACCGGACGGGTCGCGTACCGCACGGCGTTGGTGACGACCTCGCTCACCAACAGCTCGACGGAGTCGGTGAGATCCTCCATGCCCCAACGGGACAGCGCCCGCCGCGCGAGCCGCCGGGCCCGCCCCGGCGCCGCGTCCTCCGGCTCCAGGAACCAGTACGCCACATCGCTCGGCGCGATCCCGTCGAAGCGGGCCGCGAGCAGCGCGATGTCGTCGTCCCGGTCACCGGGACCGAGCATGTCGAGCACCTCGTCGCACAGGGCTTCCAGCGGCGGCGGATGATCCGGCCCGGTCAGCTGCGCGGTCGCGGCGAGCTTCTCCCGCAGCTGCTCTATCCCGGTCCACACGTCCCGCAGCCGGGACTCCACGAGCCCGTCGGTGTACAGCAGGAGGGTCGCCCCCGCGGGAGCGTCCAGCTCCACGGCCTCGAAGTCGACGCCCCCGACACCGATCGGCGCGCCCGGCGGCACCCGGAGCACCTCCGCGCGGCCGCCCAGATGCAGCAGCACCGGCGGCGGATGCCCGGCGTTGGCGATGGTGATCCGGTGCGAGACCGGGTCGTAGACGGCGTAGAGGCAGGTCGCCATACGGTCCGTGCCCAGCCGCTGGGCCTGTTCGTCGAGGTGGTGCAGCACCTCCTGGGGCGGCAGGTCGAGCCCGGCGAGGGTCTGCGCGGTCGTGCGCAGCTGGCCCATGATCGCCGCGGAGGTCATGGAGTGCCCCATGACGTCACCCACCACCAGCGCGACCCGGCTGCCCGGCAGCGGGATCGCGTCGTACCAGTCGCCGCCCACCCGGGCCGTCTCGGCGGCGGGCAGATAGCGCGAGGCCAGCCGCACACCGGTCGGCCGGGGCAGGGTCTCCGGGAGCATCGTGCGCTGCAACTCGTCGGCGATGTACGCCTCACGGCCGTACAGCACCGCCTTGTCGATGCCCAGCGCGCTGTGCGTGGCGAGCTGGGCGGCGACCAGGAGGTCGTCCGGGTCGAAGGGGATGCGGTCCGGGCGGCGCAGGAACAGCGCGGCGCCGATGACCCGGCGCCGGCCGCGCAGCGGGGCGAGAATCGCGCGGCGGCCCGACGGCACGGCGAACTCGACACCCTCGCCGAGCAGTTCCGGCAGCGCGGCATGGGCGGCGGGAGTGTCCGTGAAGACCGGGCGCACCCCGCGCAGCACCTCGGCGAGCGCGCTGCCGGGCTGCACCTCGCACAGTTCGGTGCCGAGCGCGTCCAGTTCGGACGGGTTCTCCGGCACCGGCACCGGCAGGATGCCGTCCTCCAGGTCCCGCTCCTGCTGCGGGATCCGGTCGCTGCGCCGCAGCCGGAGCACCAGGGGCCCGGTGGGCCGCTCGTCGCCCACCGGCAGCGGGTCGCGCAGATAGACCAGGATCGCGTCCGAGAAGGTCGGCACGGTCGCCCGGCACAGCCCCATGACGATCTCGTCCAGGTCGATGCCCCGGGCGATCCGGCGGGTGGCCGCGCCCACGAAGCGCAGCCGGTCGCCGTCCCGGCGCATCGGAGTGGGCCGGCCCGGGGGCAGACCCTGTCCGGTACGGCGTTCGTCGCCGCCCTGCGACCGGTCGTCCTCGCCGCCCGGCTGGACCGGGACCGCCTCGGAGACGGGCCGCGGGCGGTGCGGGTCCTGCTCGGCGGCGGTCGGCTGGGAGTGCTCGGGGCCGGTACCGGCCGGGTTCATGCCCATGTCCTTGTGGTTGCCGGTGGTGCCGGTCTTGCTGTTGCTGCTCTGGAGGACGGGGGCCGGGTCCGGGGTGGGGTCACCGGAGCGGGCCTGGACAGGTAAAGCGGCCGGGGGCTCGACGCCCGGGGCGGGAGCGGGCAGCGGGGAACGCAGCAGCGCCCCGCCGGGGTCCGTCGGGTCGACGCCCGGCTGGGGGCGTTCGAAGGAGGTCGGGTGCTCCGTCACGCGTGTCGAATCCGTCCGTCCGGGGCTGCGCGCCGTACGCGCAGTGGGTCCCGCCGAAATCCCGATACCCGGAATGCGTGTCCCAGGAACGGAATTTCCGCGTGGTCAGGGGCAGTTCCCGCCGTGGCGGCGAACCGTCGGCCCGTACCGGTGTTGCCCTCGTACCCCACGCTCACGTCCTGCCGCCCCTCGGTGACGATCGGTCAAGCCCAGTGCCCGCTCCGGTAGTTGCCGCTGCGCACTCTTGCGGAGGACGATCCTACGTTTGCAGCCCGGGGGCGCATCAAGGGTCTCATGAGGACAAGTGCGCGGGCGTACGGTCCCAGTCTTCCGGAAGGAGCGGCACAGTCCAGGACGGATCGGGCCGCCAGTCGGGCCAGCCGTCCGAGAACGGCGGGCCCCAGGCGCGGATCACCTCCACCGCGGAGCGGCCCGCGGCCCGGACCTGTTCGGCCAGGTCGGGGCCCATCAGGCCGTCCTGCTGGGCCTGCGCGAACTCGTCCTCGTCCCGCCACTGCCAACTGCGGTCGGGATCCACGGTGATGTCCAGGAAGTGGTCCTCGGAGTCCACGCCCCCGGCCCAACGGACCAGCGGCTCCTCGAGGTTCACGTACCAGTTCTTGAACCGCCAGCCCGGCTCCCAGAACAGCCACACCGACCACGGCAGACCGGGCCGGGCCAGCTTCAGCACCCCGGTGCCGAACCAGCGGTCCCGCTGCACGGTCCGCGGCTTGGTGTAACGGGACTCCAGCGGCTCGGCGTGCACCGAGGTGCCGTCGGCCAGCACCGGCTTCACACACTCGGTGCCCGGTGCCAGCCACACGGCGAGCAGTTCCGCGTCGTCGCGTACGACGGTGACGGGGCGGGCGATGTGGAACTGGGCGCCCGCGTTCTCCCGGTAGCGCCACAGGATCTGACTCCCGGGCTCCCAGAAGTGCGCCGACGTACCCGCTTCCACTGCTCTCACCGCTCCACCGTCTGCCATGACCAGATATTAGGTGCCATAGGCATACGACGCTGCGGTACGCGTCACGGTTCACGCCGGGGCCGGGAAAGGTTACGGCCGTGTCATCCGCAGGACATCCAGCGCCTCGTCGAGCTGCTCGGCGGTCAGGTCGCCGCGCTCCACGTACCCGCCCTCCAGCACGGCCTCGCGGATCGTCTTCTGCTCGGCGAGGGCCTTCTTGGCGACCTTCGCGGCCTCCTCGTACCCGATGTACTTGTTGAGCGGGGTGACCACGGAGGGCGAGGACTCGGCGTACTCCCGGGCCCGTTCGCGGTGGGCCACGATGCCGTCGACGGTCCGGTCGGCGAGCAGCCGGGAGACGTTGGCGAGCAGCCGGACCGACTCCAGGACGTTCTTCGCGATGACCGGAAGCATGACGTTGAGCTCGAAGTTGCCGGCCGCGCCGGCGGTCGCGACGGTCGCGTCGTTGCCGATCACCTGGGCGGCGACCATGAGCACGGCCTCCGGGATCACCGGGTTGACCTTGCCGGGCATGATCGAGGAGCCGGGCTGGAGGTCGGGCAGCGAGATCTCCGCGAGGCCCGTCCTGGGCCCGGAGGACATCCAGCGCAGATCGTTGGCGATCTTCGTCAGTCCGACCGCGATGGTCCTGAGCTGCCCGCTGGTCTCGACGATCCCGTCCCGCGCGCCCTGCGCCTCGAAGTGGTCGCGGGCCTCGGTGAGGGGCAGCCCCGTGGTGCGGGCGACCTCCTCGATGACGGCGGCGGAGAACCCGGGCGGGGTGTTGATGCCGGTGCCGACGGCGGTACCGCCCAGCGGCAGTTCGGCGAGCCGGGGGAGGGAGGCGGTGAGGCGCTCGACGCCGTACCTGATCTGGGCGGCGTACCCGCCGAACTCCTGACCGAGCGTCACCGGGGTGGCGTCCATCAGATGGGTCCGCCCCGACTTCACGACGTCGGCGAACTCCTCGGACTTGCGGCCGAGGGCGTCGGCGAGGTGCTGGAGGGCGGGGATCAGGTCCCGGGTGACGGCGGCGGTGGCGGCGATGTGGATGGAGGACGGGAAGACGTCGTTGGACGACTGGGAGGCGTTGACGTGGTCGTTGGGGTGCACGCCCCGGCCGGCGCCGAGCCGTTCGGTCGCCAGGGTCGCGATGACCTCGTTGGTGTTCATGTTCGACGAGGTGCCGGAGCCGGTCTGGAAGACGTCGATCGGGAAGTGCTCGTCCCACTTCCCCTCGGCGACCTCCTCGGCCGCCTCCTGGATGGCCTCCGCGATGTCCTTGTCGAGCACCCCCAGCCGCGCGTTCACCTTCGCGGCCGCCCCCTTGATCCGCGCGAGCGCCTCGATGTGCGCCCGCTCGATCCGCTGCCCGGAGATCGGGAAGTTCTCCACGGCCCGCTGCGTCTGGGCCCGCCACTTGGCGTCCACGGGGACCTGGATCTCGCCCATGGAGTCGTGCTCGATGCGGTATTCGCTCATACCCGGTACAGCGATCGGGGCGGGCGGGATGTTCCGGGCCGTGGGCCGCTCGGGTGTCCTTGGGAGGTGAGCCGGGTCTCACCCCGGGGACGGGACGGGTAGCGGCGGAGGGGGCGATATTCCGTCCTCCGCCGCACTCGGGGTACTACGCCAGCCCAGGTCCCCGCACGGGGATCGTCGTGAACGTCGGTGCGGGCGCGGGATCTTGGAAGAAGTCGTTGCCCTTGTCGTCGACGACGATGAAGGCGGGGAAGTCCTCGACCTCGATCTTCCAGACCGCCTCCATGCCGAGCTCCTCGTATTCGACGACCTCGACCTTCTTGATGCAGTCCTGGGCGAGACGGGCCGCCGGGCCGCCGATGGAGCCGAGGTAGAAGCCGCCGTGCGTGTCGCAGGCCTTGGTGACCTGGGCGGACCGGTTGCCCTTCGCCAGCATCACCTTGGAGCCGCCCGCCGCCTGGAACTGCTCGACGTAGGAGTCCATGCGGCCGGCCGTGGTCGGACCGAAGGAACCGGACGCGTAGCCCTCGGGGGTCTTGGCCGGGCCCGCGTAGTACACCGGGTGGTCCTTGAGGTACTGCGGCATCTCCTCGCCCGCGTCAAGGCGTTCCTTGATCTTGGCGTGCGCGATGTCACGGGCCACGACCAGCGGACCGGTCAGCGAAAGCCGCGTCTTCACCGGGTACTTGGTGAGCTCCGCGAGGATCGTCTCCATCGGCTGGTTCAGGTCGATCTTCACCACGTCGGACGACTCGTCCAGGTGCTCGTCCGTCGTCTCCGGCAGGAACCGCGCCGGGTCCGTCTCCAGCTGCTCCAGGAACACACCCTCCGCGGTGATCTTCGCGACGGCCTGGCGGTCGGCCGAGCAGGACACGGCGATGGCGACCGGGCAGGACGCGCCGTGCCGGGGCAGCCGTACGACCCGCACGTCGTGGCAGAAGTACTTGCCGCCGAACTGCGCGCCGATCCCGATCTTCTGCGTCAGCTCGAAGACCTTCTCCTCCAGCTCCTTGTCCCGGAACCCGTGCCCGAGCTCCGAGCCCTCGGCCGGGATCTCGTCCAGGTAGTGCGCGGAGGCGTACTTGGCCGTCTTCAGCGCGTACTCGGCACTCGTACCGCCGACGACGATCGCCAGGTGGTACGGCGGACAGGCGGCCGTACCGAGCGAACGGATCTTCTCCTCCAGGAACTTCATCATGGAGGCCTCGTTCAGGACGGCCTTCGTCTCCTGGTAGAGGAACGACTTGTTGGCCGAGCCGCCGCCCTTCGCCATGAACAGGAACTTGTACGCGCCGCCGTCGGTGGCGTACAGCTCGATCTGCGCGGGGAGGTTGGAGCCGGTGTTCTTCTCGTCCCACATGGTCAGCGGGGCCATCTGCGAGTAGCGCAGGTTGAGGTTCAGGTACGCGTCGTAGATGCCCTTCGACAGCGCCGCCTCGTCACCGCCCTCGGTCAGCACGTTCTGCCCGCGCTTGCCCATGACGATCGCCGTACCGGTGTCCTGGCACATCGGGAGCACGCCCGCCGCCGCGATGTTCGCGTTCTTCAGCAGGTCCAGCGCCACGAACTTGTCGTTGCTGGACGCCTCGGGGTCGTCGATGATCCGCCGCAGCTGGGCGAGGTGAGCCGGCCGCAGATAGTGCTGGATGTCGTGGATGGCCTCCTCGGCGAGCTTGCGCAGCGCCTCCGGCTCCACCTTGAGGAACGTCCGCCCGTCGGCCTCGAAGGTGGAGACACCCTCGGAGGTCACCAGCCGGTAGGGGGTGGTGTCCTCTCCCATGGGGAGCAGATCGGTGTACGCGAACTCAGGCATCTCAGCCCATTCCTCACTCGAAAGACAGCGGCCGGCCTCCGTTGGCAGGCGCCACCAGCCTAGAACCTGTCCCAGCACGGGAGCTTGTGAGGTAAGGCTCAGTTGCTTGGCCAAGACTTGCCCACAGGCCTAGTCGCGATCTATCGCGTTTCGGTACGCTGCTGCCGTGGACCTTCAGAAGAAGACCGGACCCCAGGTCGCCGGGCCCGCGGAGCTGCGCGCCTCGGACGCCGACCGCGACCGCATCGCCGACATCCTGCGCGAGGCCCTCGGCGAGGGCCGCCTCACCGCGGACGAGCACGCCGAGCGGGTCGAGGGGGTGCTGAGCGCCAAGACGGTCGGTGAGCTGGAGGTCTTCATCCGGGACCTGCCCGCCGCCCATGAGCGCCGGACCGTCCCGGCCTGGACCCCGGCCGCCAACCGCCCGACCGACGCGATCCCCCACGACCCGGACGACAACGTGGTGGCCGTCTTCAGCGCCGCCGTCCGCAAGGGTCGCTGGCGCGCAGGGCGCCGTATCCACGCCTACGCGATCTTCGGCACCGTCGAGATAGACCTGAGCGAGGCGATCTTCGAGTACCGCCAGGTAGTCATCAAGGCGTTCTCGGTCTTCGGCAACGTCGAGATCCGTGTCCCGGAGAACGTCTCGCTGCGCGGCACCGGCGGCGGTGTCCTCGGCAACTTCGAGGTGGACACCCTGGATTCGGCCGAGCCCGACGCCCCGGTGGTCTATGTCGACGGCTGGGCGATCCTCGGCAACATCGAGGGGCGGCCCAAGCGCGGCAAGCTGGTCGCGGACATCCTCGACCGGGCGCAGCGTGCGGTCGACCGCAAGGTCGACAGGAGTTTGCGCAAACACCTGGATCGTTGACGGTTGTGAATCGGGGCGTGCCCGAAGCCGGCGCCTCCGCCCCCGGGCGGCGCCCCGAAGCGCACGCGACGGCCCGGGATCCAGCGGTTCGGGACTCAGTGCATAGGCGCGCGCACAGCGGGTAGGGCTTGCTGCATCGTCTCTCGCTCGCGAAGCCGTCGTCAGGAGTAGACCGTGCTGCAACCGCCGCATTCGTCCCTGCAGGTAGCTGCCGTGCCGGCCCAGCGGGGGCCAGTGCGGGACAGGGACCAAGACGCTCCATGGCACACCGAGGCGGTGTGCCGGCGCGACGAGGCCGGCCTGTTCTTCGCCCCGTCCAAGGAACCCACCGCCGCCCGGCTGTCCCGCGAGGAGGCCGCGAAGCGCGTCTGCGCCCGCTGTCCGGTCATGGTCGAATGCCGCGAACACGCCCTCCTGCAACCCGAGCCCTACGGCGTCTGGGGCGGCCTGACCGCGGCGGAACGCCGAGTCGTCCTGGCCCGCCGCAGGCGCCGCGACCTGGAACTGACCAAGGCGGCCCGGGCGGCCCGCATAGCCCAGGCGGGCTGACGGCCGCACCACGCGAAAGGGCGCCCCCACCGCACCGGGGACGCCCTTCTCGGCTGCGCTTCTCCTCACCGGGTGAGGTGACTCCCTAGGGGCGCGGGGAACCGCGCGAGAACCCCCGCACAGCCGCACCCGCCGACGCTCCGAAGCCCCCGAGCTGCCAGGCGCTACTTCGCGCGGTCGAAATCGATCGCACTGTAGGCCCGCAGCTTGCTCAGCCGATGCTCCGAGTCGATCCTGCGCACCGTCCCCGACTTCGACCGCATCACGATCGAGTCGGTCGTCGCGGTCTCCGACCGGTACCGCACACCCCGCAGCAGCTCACCGTCGGTGATACCGGTAGCCACGAAGAACACGTTCTCCCCGGACACCAGGTCGTCGGTGGTCAGCACCCGGTCCAGATCGTGCCCGGCGTCGATCGCCCGCGCCCGCTCCTCGTCGTCCTTGGGCCACAGCTTGCCCTGGATCGTCCCGCCGAGACACTTCACGGCACAGGCGGAGATGATCCCCTCCGGCGTACCGCCGATGCCCAGCAGCATGTCGACGCCGGTGCCCTCGCGCAGCGCGTAGATCGAGCCGGCCACGTCACCGTCGGAGATCAGCTTGATCCGGGCGCCCGCCTCACGGATCTCCTTGATGATCCCTTCGTGCCGGGGCCGGTCGAGGATGACCACGGTCACGTCTTCGGGGGTGGACCGCTTGGCCTTGGCGACCCGCCGGATGTTCACGGAGACCGGCGCGTTGATGTCGACGAAGTCCGCGGCCTCGGGGCCCGTGACGAGCTTGTCCATGTAGAAGACGGCGGACGGGTCGAACATCGAGCCCCGGTCCGCCGCGGCCAGTACCGCGATCGCGTTCGGCATGCCCTTGGCCGTCAGCGTGGTGCCGTCGATCGGGTCGACGGCGATGTCGCACTCGGGTCCGGTCCCGTCGCCCACGCGCTCCCCGTTGAAGAGCATCGGGGCCTCGTCCTTCTCGCCCTCGCCGATAACGACCACGCCGTTCATCGACACGGTGGAGACGAGGGACCGCATGGCGCGTACCGCGGCACCGTCGGCACCGTTCTTCTCGCCCCGGCCGACCCAGCGGCCCGCGGCCATCGCGGCGGCTTCGGTCACCCGGACGAGTTCCAGGGCGAGGTTGCGGTCGGGGGCCTCGGAGGGGACTTCGAGCTCGGACGGCAGATGATGATGCTCGGTCATCGGAGCGCACCTTTCTGGGATACGGCGACGGCCGGATGAGGGTTCGACCGTCGACTCTATCGTCAGTCCGACAAAATGAGCAGGGGACCCCACGGATGAGCGGACCGGGCACCTGCGACGATAGGGGGCGTGGCAGGTTCGAACGGCAAGCAGAAGACGGTCCGGGACATGATCCTCTCCCTGGGCCTCATCGGGATCGCGGCGGCGGTCATCTACGTGTTCATCCCGCACGACGACTCCGCTCCGGACATCAAGGCGGTCGACTACCGCGTCGAGCTGCTGACGGCCCGCCGCGCGGCCTCCTATCCGGTGGCCGCTCCCGAGGGACTGCCGGCCGGCTGGAAGGCGACCTCGGTGCGCTTCCAGGGTGACGAGTCCGACGCCTGGCACCTGGGCTTCCAGGCCCCCGGTGGTCAGTACGTGCAGATCGAGCAGTCCACTCAGAAGCCCTCGGAGTTCGTCGACGACGCGAGCCAGGGCGGCGAGGCGACGAAGCAGACCGAGGAGATCGCGGGCCGCACCTGGACCCGGTACACGGGCGGCCGCTACGACGCCCTCGTGCACAGCGGCGACGGGGCGACCACGGTGGTCGCGGGCACGGGATCGTTCGCCCAGCTGACCGAGATGGCGAAGTCGCTGAAGATGGCCTGACGGCATGCGGAAGGGCCCCCACCGGAGTGGGGGCCCTTCCGCATGCCAGTCGGCTCAGACGGTGGTGACGACCTCGTCGTACGCCAGCCGCGGGGAGCGCGGGAACCAGGCGTCCTCGCCCGGCTTGCCGATGTTGACGACCATCAGCGGGGTGTGGTCGTCGTCCAGGAACTCCTTGCGGACGCCCTCGAAGTCCAGGCCGGTCATCGGGCCGGCGGCGAGGCCCGCGGCACGGACGCCGATGATGAAGTACGCGGCCTGCAGGGCGGCGTTCAGCCCGGCGGCACCCTCACGGGCCGGACGCTCGCTGAAGAAGAGGTCCTTGGCCTGGGGGAAGTGCGGCAGGAGCTGGGGCAGCTCCTCGTGGAACTCGTTGTCCGCGGAGAGGATCGCGACCAGCGGGGCGGTGGCGGTCTTCGGCTGGTTGCCCTCGGCCATGTGCTGGACCAGGCGCTCGCGGGCCTCGGGGGAGCGGACCAGGGTGATGCGCAGCGGGCTCTGGTTGAAGGCGGTCGGGCCGTACTTGACCAGGTCGTAGATCGCCTGGACCTGCTCGTCGGTCACCGGCTCGTCGGTGAAGGTGTTCGCGGTACGGGCCTCGCGGAACAGCAGGTCCTGGGCGGCGGGGTCAAGGACGAGAGACATGGGGAACCTTCTCGGACGGGGCGTGGACCCCGGAAGCGGACCGGGGACCGTTTGACGTCCTCGACCGTACGCGATTGAAGTTCAACCTTCAACAAAAAGCGGGGCGTGGTGATCCGCTTCACAGCTCACCCGGTGTCCGACCTACTCCGAGTCGCCCTCGGCCCCGGTCTCTTCCTCCTCGGCCAGCGCCGCGTCCAGCCGCGCCCGCGCCCCGTCCAGCCAGCGCCGGCACACCTTGGCCAGCTCCTCGCCCCGCTCCCAGAGCGCCAGGGACTCCTCCAGGGTCGTGCCGCCCGCCTCGAGGCGCCGTACGACCTCGATCAGCTCGTCCCGCGCCTGCTCGTACCCGAGCGCCTCTTCCGCCACCTTGCTGGTCATCGCCCCACCCTATGCATCGACTCGGACAACGAACTCACCCTCGGCGACCCGCGCCCGCAGGGTCTCCTCGGCGCTCACCTCGTCCGGCGCCCGCACCACGTGCCCGTCCGTCTTCTGGAGCACGGCGTACCCGCGCTGAAGGGTCGCGGCGGGGGAGAGGGCCACCACGCGCGCGTGCGTGTGCGTCAGCTCGGAGTCGGCGCGGTCGAGGAGATGGCCGAGCGTGCGGCGGGCGCGGTCGGCCAGGGAGGCCACATGGTCGGCGCGCTCGTCGATCATCCGGTGCGGATCCTCTATCGACGGCCGCGCCAGCGCGTGCGCGAGCCCCCGCTCCTCCCGCTGGAGGAACGACTCGACACACCGCCGCGCACGGTCCCTGAGCGCCCGCACCCGCTCGTACTCCTCACCCACGTCCGGTACGACCTTCTTGGCCGCGTCCGTCGGCGTCGAGGCCCGCAGGTCGGCGACGTAGTCCAGCAGCGGGGTGTCCGGCTCGTGCCCGATCGCGGAGACGACCGGCGTACGGCAGGACGCGACCGCCCGCACCAACTGCTCGTCGGAGAACGGCAGCAGGTCCTCCACGCTGCCGCCGCCGCGCGCCACGATGATCACGTCCACGTCGTCCAGCGCGTCCAGCTCCTTGACCGCCTGCACGACCTGCGGGACCGCGTGCACGCCCTGCACCGGGACATTGCGCACCTCGAAGCGGACCGCGGGCCAGCGGTGCCGGGCGTTCTCCAGGACGTCCCGCTCGGCGGCCGAGGCCCGCCCGCACACCAGCCCGATCAACTGCGGCAGGAACGGCAGCGCCTTCTTGCGCTCCGCCGCGAACAGCCCCTCCGCCGCCAGGGACTTCTTCAGCTGCTCCAGCCGCGCCAGCAGCTCCCCGACCCCGACCGGCCTTATCTCGGTGGCCCGCAGCGAGAGCTGACCGCGCGGGGCGTACCACTCCGGCTTCGCCAGTACGACGACCCGGGCGCCCTCGCTGACGACATCGGCGACGTCGTCGTAGACCTGGCGGAAGCAGGTCACGCTCACCGAGATGTCGTACGACGGATCCCGCAGCGTGAGGAACACCACGCCCGCGCCCGGACGCCGGGACAGCTGGGTGATCTGCCCCTCGACCCACACGGCGCCGAGACGGTCGATCCAGCCACCGATGAGCCGCGACACCTCACCGACGGGCAAGGGCGCTTCAGGAGTCGAGTTCACAGCCATGCCGCGAGCGTAACGGCCGGTACCGACAACGCACCGTCACCGGAAGGGAACCGGCAGCAGCGCCGGGCCGTCAGCGCCTCGCGTCCGGCCGGGGCTGCCGGCCGCGCTGGGCGATCAGCACCCCGAGGCCCGCCGCGAGCCACAGCGCGCCCACCACCTGGGCCGCCCCCGACGCCTCCACGATCACCGCCACCGTGATCGCCGCCCCGGTCACCGGTACCAGGACGTGCCGCCACCAGATCACCGGGCCGCCGCGCCGCCGGACCGCGAACCAGCCCACCACGCTCGCGTGCAGCAGGGTGAAGGCCGTCAGGGCGCCGATGTCGACCACCGACACCAGGTGGTCCATGCCGTCGTCCCGGCTCGCCGCCCACACCGCCGCGACGAGCGTGATGCCGGCCGCGCACAGCAGGGCCACGCGCGGGACGCCGGAGTCCGTCTTCGCCAGCGCGCGCGGCAGCCGCCGGTCGCGGCCCATCGCGAACAGCAGCCGCCCGGCCGCCGCCTGCCCGGCCAGTGCCGCGAAGGCCGCGCCGATCGCCTTGCTGACGGCCACCAGATCGTGCAGCCAGGTGCCGGCCGCCGCGTCCACGGCGTCGTAGAAGGCGGAGCCCTGCTGGGCCGGTTCCGTCGCGTACCGCGCCGAGGTCGTCGGGTCCAGGAGCGCCACCAGGTACGTCTGCGCCACGAACAGCACACCCGCCAGTGCCAGGCAGAACAGCACCGCGCGCGCGACCTTCTGTGAACCGCCCGTGACCTCCTCCGCGAAGGAGGCGATCGCGTCGAAGCCCAGGTAGGAGAGGACCGCGACCGACACCGCCCCGATCACCGCCGACAGCGCGAACGCGCCCTGCGTGCCGTCCCCGGACAGCGGTGACAGCCAGCCGCGCTCGGCGCCGTCCCGCGCGAGGACGACGATCGCCGAGACCGCGAAGACCAGCAGGACCACGATCTCCATCGCCAGCACCAGGAAGCCCACCCGGGCCGCCGTCCGCACGCCCCACAGGTTCAGCAGGGTCGTGACGAGGACCGCGAGCGCCGTCCACACCCAGCGGGACACCTCCGGGACCAGGGAGTTCATCGCGATACCGGAGAACAGGTACGCCACCGCGGGGATGAGGAGGTAGTCCAGCATCGCCATCCAGCCCGCGACGAAACCCGCCTCCTTGCCGAGCCCCGCGCGCGCGTAGGCGAACACCGACCCCGCCTGGGGGACGACTCGCACCATTTGTGCGTAACTGAACGCGGTGAACGCCATCGCCGCCGTGGCGATCAGGTAGACGAGGGCGACCGCCCCGTGCGACTTCGCGTCCAGGGTGCCGTAGACGCCGACGGGCGCCATGGGGGCGATGAACAGCAGCCCGTAGACCACGAGGTCCCGGAAGCCCAGGCTGCGCCGCAGGTCGCCGTGTTCCTCCTCGGCCGTACGGTCCGCCGTACCGGTACCGGACATCGTGCCTCCGCCTGGTCCTCGTCCGCCCTCCCCCTCACATCCCCTGCTCAGTTTTCCCGGGAAGGTCACGGGCACACGATCTTTGACCGTCCGATCGCGGCCTTACGATGGGACGCATGACCGCTTCGCCTGGCCGCCGTGTCCTGCTCGCCGCCCCCCGTGGCTACTGCGCGGGTGTGGACCGCGCCGTGATCGCCGTCGAGAAAGCCCTGGAGCAGTACGGCGCTCCGGTGTACGTCCGGCACGAGATCGTCCACAACAAGTACGTCGTACAGACCCTGGAGAAGAAGGGCGCCATCTTCGTCGAGCGCACGGAGGAGGTCCCGCCGGGCAACATCGTCATGTTCTCGGCGCACGGCGTCGCCCCCGTCGTCCACGAGGAGGCCGCGCGCGGCAGGCTCGCCACCATCGACGCGACCTGCCCGCTGGTCACCAAGGTCCACAAGGAAGCCGTCCGGTTCGCCAACGAGGACTACGACATCCTCCTGATCGGGCACGAGGGCCACGAGGAGGTCATCGGCACCTCCGGCGAGGCCCCCGACCACATCACCCTCGTCGACGGCCCCGCGGACGTCGCCAAGGTCGAGGTCCGCGACGAGTCGAAGGTGGTCTGGCTCTCCCAGACGACCCTCTCCGTCGACGAGACCATGGAGACCGTCGACGCCCTCAAGGAGAAGTTCCCGCAGCTCATCTCCCCGCCCAGCGACGACATCTGCTACGCCACCCAGAACCGCCAGCTCGCCGTGAAGCAGATGGGCGCCGAGGCCGAGCTGGTCATCGTGGTCGGCTCCCGCAACTCCTCCAACTCCAAGCGGCTCGTCGAGGTCGCCAAGCTGGCCGGCTCCCGCGAGGCCTACCTCGTGGACTTCGCGAGCGAGATCGACGAGGCCTGGCTGGAGGGCGTGACCACGGTCGGCGTGACCTCGGGCGCCTCGGTGCCGGAGGTGCTGGTCGAGGAGGTCCTGGAGTGGCTGGCACAGCGCGGCTACGGCGACGTGGAGCTGGTGAAGGCGGCCGAGGAGTCCATCACCTTCTCGCTGCCGAAGGAGCTGCGCCGGGACCTGCGCGAGGAGGCGGCGGCGCTGGTCGCGGAGCGCAAGGGGACCTCCCAGGCGTGACTGTCCGTCGTCCGTCGTAACGTAGGGCCATGCAGATCTTCGGCTTGGACATCGGCGGATCCGGGATCAAGGGCGCCCCTGTGGACCTGGACAAGGGCGATCTGGCGCAGGAGCGCCACAAAGTGCTCACCCCGCACCCGGCGACACCCGACGGCGTCGCCGACGGGGTGAAGGAGGTCGTGGACCACTTCGGCTGGACCGGCCCGGTCGGGCTGACCTTCCCGGGCGTGGTCACCGGCGGCTCCCACATCCGTACGGCCGCCAATGTCGACAAGAGCTGGATCGACACCGACGCGCGCGCGTTGTTCGGCGAGCGGCTCGGCGGGCTGCCGGTGACCGTGGTCAACGACGCCGACGCGGCGGGCGTCGCCGAGATGAACTTCGGCGCGGGCAAGGACCGCAAGGGCACCGTCATCCTGCTCACCTTCGGTACCGGCATCGGCAGCGCGGTCTTCGTCGACGGCGTCCTCGTCCCCAACACCGAGCTGGGGCACCTGGAGCTGCACGGCCACGACGCGGAGAAGAAGGCGTCCAGCAAGGCGCGGGAGGACGAGGAGCTCTCCTGGGAGCACTGGGCCCACCGGGTCCAGAAGTACCTCGCCCACGTCGAGATGCTCTTCTCGCCCGAGCTCTTCATCATCGGTGGCGGTGTCAGCCGCAAGGCCCAGAAGTTCCTGCCGCACATCGAGGGCATCCAGGCGGAGATCGTCCCGGCGCAGCTCCAGAACAACGCGGGGATCGTGGGGGCGGCGATGCACGCGGCCCACGGGTAGGCGGGGCCGGCGAGTCCGCGTGCCCCCCTCGTCGTACGGCGAGCCCGCGTGCCCCCGTCGTCGTACGGCGAGGCCGCTCCTCCGCGGGCGTCAGCGGGAGCGGCGCCGCACCAGGCGGATCCTGCGGACCAGTGCCACGAGGCCAGCGGCCAGGGTGCCGGCGTAGAGCCAGCCGGCCTGCGTGGCCAGGGCGGTGAACAGGCCCATCAGGCGGCCCGAGGTGCCGCCGCCGCTGTCGGCGACGGGGACCAGCCCGGCGGCGAAGGCGATCGGGACGATGATCGGGGCGGTCAGCAGGTCGCCCCGGCGCAGCCAGACCGCCGTCAGCACACTCACCGGCACGAACAGCACGCCGTACGCCGTCAGCGACGAGCCGAACAGCAGCGCGCAGAGACAGCCGAGCAGGATCATCAGCGCCATGCAGAACAGGCCGCCGCCCAGCCCGGTGAGCCGGGGGTTCGGCAGCCGCCGCAGCGTCCGGACCACCGGCGGCGGGGGCCGGCGGGCCACCGGAGGCCGACGCTCGCCGCGGGCCTGCGCGGGCAGCGGCGCTCCCGGTACTCCCGGTGCCGCGCGGCGCGTTCCGTTGTGCGGGGGGCGGGTCCTGTAGTGCTCCACTCGTCCAACCTAGGTCTGCTTATGTGCCCAATCGCCCTTCAGACACGCCGGGGGAAAGACCTTGGCCATGCGTTCGAGAGGCCCGCCGGGGCGGGGTGCGGCACGCCGTAGACTGGTGGATCGGCCCCCTGGCCGCCAGTCTCCTCACGTCTCCTCTCACGTACGGGAAGTCGCAACGTGTCGCTCACGATCGGAATCGTCGGCCTGCCGAATGTCGGCAAGTCGACCCTGTTCAACGCCCTGACCAAGAACGACGTGCTGGCGGCCAACTACCCGTTCGCCACGATCGAGCCCAACGTGGGCGTCGTGGGAGTTCCCGACCCGCGCCTCGCGAAACTGGCCGAGATCTTCTCCTCCCAGAAGATCCTCCCGGCGACCGTGGACTTCGTGGACATCGCGGGCATCGTGCGGGGCGCTTCGGAGGGTGAGGGCCTCGGCAACAAGTTCCTCGCGAACATCCGTGAGTCGGACGCGATCTGCCAGGTCATCCGCGCCTTCAAGGACGAGAACGTCGTGCACGTCGACGGCAAGGTCTCGCCGAAGGACGACATCGAGACGATCAACACCGAGCTGATCCTGGCCGACCTCCAGACCATCGAGAAGGTCCTGCCCCGCCTCCAGAAGGAGTCGCGGATCAAGAAGGACATCGCGCCGAAGGTCGCGGCCGTCGAGGCGGCGAAGGAGATCCTGGAGAAGGGCGACACGCTGTTCTCGGCGGGCATCGTCCAGGGCTCGGGCAACGAGGAACTCCTGCACGACCTGCACCTCCTGACCACCAAGCCCTTCCTGTACGTCTTCAACGTCGACGAGGACGAACTGGTCGACGAGGGCTTCAAGGAGGAGCAGCGCGCGCTGGTCGCCCCGGCCGAGGCGATCTTCCTGAACGCCAAGCTGGAGGCGGACCTCGCGGAGCTCGACGAGGAGGACGCCCTGGAACTCCTGGAGTCGGTCGGCGCCGAGGAGCCCGGCCTCGCCACCCTCGCCCGCGTCGGCTTCAACACCCTCGGCCTCCAGACCTACCTCACGGCCGGCCCCAAGGAATCCCGCGCCTGGACCATCAAGAAGGGCGCGACGGCCCCCGAGGCGGCCGGCGTGATCCACACGGACTTCCAGAAGGGCTTCATCAAGGCGGAGGTCATCTCCTTCGACGACCTGGTGGAAACCGGCTCGGTGGCGGAGGCCCGCGCGAAGGGGAAGGCGCGGATGGAGGGCAAGGAGTACGTGATGCAGGACGGGGATGTGGTGGAGTTCCGCTTCAACGTGTGAGCGGATGAAGGGGCCGGGCTCTGGCGAGCCGGGCCCCTCCTGTGTTCCCTATGTGCTCCGCCGCGGGATGAGCCTGTCGAGATCCAGGCTGATGTCGAAAGGCACGGGCCGGTTCAGGGTGCCGCGGAAGATGCCGGCGGGGGCGTAGGCGCCGGTTGGTTCGTCGAGTTCGTAGACGTGGACGACTGGGGCGCCGTTCTCGTCCTCGATGCACCAGTAGTGCGGGATGCCGGCCTGTGCGTACTTGCGCAGCTTGACCGTGCGGTCCCGGTGCGCGGACTCGGGTGAGACGACCTCGATGACGAGTCGCACCTCGTCGGGCGTGAACCAGGTGCGGTCGCCGTCGTAGGCGGCCGTCGTCAAGAGCAGATCGGGCTCGGGCCGGTTTCGCTCGTCGAGCTTTATGGTCATCTCGCGCCCGACGCTGACTTCGCCAGGAGCCTGCTCCATGAGGGCGACGGTGAGCATGGTGACGAGGTGGCCGTGCCACCACCGCTGGGGCGACATCATGAAGACGAGGGCTCCGTCGATCAGCTCGGTGTGGCGGGGTGCCTCGGGGAGGCGGTCCAGGTCCTCCGCGAACCAGCCTTCCTCGCGCGGCGGGCGCATCCAGTCGGGCAGTGCGGTCATGGCTGAACCGTAGCGAATCGACGGGGCCCGGGCCACGAGATCATCACGGGACGACCGCTTCCCTGAGCCCTTCGGGGCCGGTCACGACAGCCGTGTCCGGCGGGCCAGGATGCGGCCCCAGGTCTGGCAGGGAGCTTCGATGCAGCGGTAGGTCAGCAGGCAGAGCGGGAGCAGCACGGTGACGAAGGCTGCTTCCAGCACGAGGTCGTCCTGGCGGCGTCGGCCGACCGTGCTGTCGATGACCGTCAGCAGCACGGGATGCACCAGGTACACCGAAAAGCTGATCGTGCCCAGGCCGGTCACGACCCGCGGCAGGGACCGCCCGCGCACCGCCAGCCCGGCGCCGAAGGTGAGCACAGCCAGCAGGAACGCGGTGATCCAGCCGGACCGTGTGAAGTGGTCGCCGTCGCCGTACCCGTACGCACTCCCCACGGCGCAGACGGTCACCACGACGGCGGTGCCGGCGGCGAAGCGCCAGGTGCCCTGACCGTGCTCCGCGCGGTGGACGGTGGTGCCCAGGAACATCACGGCGAGGATCACCAGCCCCTCCCACAGGGGGATCGTGCCGTTGAGCGCGACCAGCGTGAGCGCCGACAGCCCGCCCAGCACACCCCCGAAGGTCCGGAGCGGTGCCGACCGTCCACTCGCACAGCACACAGCGGCCGCCATGATGACCGCGGTGACCGCGATCACCGGGCCGGTGCCGAACAGACCGGACAGGGCCGAGGCCGGCAGCGCCACCCCTGCCCCGACGCTTCCGGCGGCGACCAGTGCGAGGGCGATCGCGGCCACAGGGGAGCGCCGGTGGAGACGGGTGGTGAAGAGCGCGACGACCAGCAGGTAGAAGGCCATCTCGTAGGAGAGCGTCCACAGGACGAGCAGGACACTGGGTGTCCCCAGCAGTTCCTGGAGAAGGGTGAGGTGGGCGAGCGCCACGGCGCCGGCACTGTGCGAACCGACGTCGCGCAGCTCCGCCGCTCCCACTGCGTGCAGGGCGAGCAGCACGCCGACGACGACCGCGCACAGCGGGTAGACGCGGAAGACCCGTCCGATCCAGAAGCTGCGCACACATCCCCGGCGCTCCAGCGAGCGGGGGATGACGTAGCCGCTCACCAGGAAGAACACCAGGATGCCGTAGCGGCCGGCGTTGAAGTGCGGCACCAGCTCCTGCCGGAGCTCCGGCAGGAAGGTGTACGACGAGTGGTCGAACACCACCGCGAGTGCGGCGAGACCGCGCAGCCCGTCCAGCCAGCCCAGCCGCGAGGGCCCCGCCGACGAGACCGGCGGTCGTTCGGACGAAACGGGGATGAGGAACGGGGATTCCATGCGCGAGCAGCGTCCTCTTCGGTCAGGCGGCCCCGGTCGGGGCGGGCTGATCGCAGCCGAGCAATGCGGTGAGCGCTGCCGGTGGATCCGGCGGCACTTCCCATTCAGCGCTTCGCGTCCGGGTTGCGCGACCCGAGGAGGGCGGCGGGAGGCATCAGGACGTGCCCGGCGCACAGAGGACGCCGTCGCCGGTCCCCTCAGCCCTCCACCACCGCCCGGCATGCCTCCGCATACCCCCGCACCAGCGGCCGCCCCCCGTCCTCCCTCCGCCACGCCAGGACGTACCTGCTCGGCCCCAACCCCCGCACCGGGCGGGTGACCACACCGCCCAGGGTGATCAGGGGCGCGTTCCCGGCGGCCACCAGGCAGATGCCCAGGCCGGCGACGAGGGCCTCGTACGTCTCCTCGGTGCCCGCGATCTCCGCGCCGACGCGGGGCGGGCGGCCGGAGCGCTCGTCGACGGCGAGCCAGAAGTCGCGCAGAGGGCCCGCGCTCGCCGGCAGGGCCAGGAACGGTTCGTCGGCCAGGTCGGTGAAGTCGACCTCCTCGCGGGCGGCCAGCGGATGGGTGTCGGGGAGGGCGACCAGGCGGGGCTCCTCGGCGACCGGCGTCCACGCGTAGCGCTCCGCGTCGGGCAGCGGCAGCCACACGAACGCGACCTCCGTCGTGCCGTCCGCCAGACCGGCGGTCGGATCCTGCCAACCCATCTGCCGCAGTCGTACGACCGCCTCCGGATGCGCGGCCGTGAAGCGGGAGCGGATCGCCGGGAGCAGCCCGCCGCGGCCGGGGCTGGTGCTCATGCCCACCACCAGCGTGCCGCGCCCCGCCGCCCGTGCCCTCGCCATCGCCGTGTCGGCCGCCGCCCACGCCTCCAGCACCTGCCGGGCATGCGGCAGCAGCGTCTCGCCCGCCTCGGTGAGCAGCACGCCCCGCCGGTCCCGGCGGAACAGCTCCGCGCCCAACTGCCGCTCCAACGACCGGATCTGCTTGCTCAACGCGGGCTGGGACACGTACAGCCGCTCGGCCGCCCGCGTGAAGTGCAGCTCCTCGGCCACCGCCAGGAAGTAACGCAGGTCCCGTACATGCACGTCGGTCGTCATGGCCATCGGTTATCACCAAGGGTCTTGGACGGGCAACCGGCTTCCGCAGCAGGCTGGTTCACACGGAACCGGATCAAGAGGGAGTCGACATGAACAAGGTGTGGCTGATCACCGGCGCGAGCAGCGGCTTCGGCCGGGCGATCGCCGAGGCCGCCCTGGCCGACGGCGATGTCGTCGTGGGGGCCGCCCGCCGGCCCGAGGCGCTGGACGACCTCGTGGCCGCCCATCCCGACCAGGTGGAGGCGCTGCGCCTGGACGTCACCGACACGGCCGCCGCCGAGGCCGCCGTACGGGACGTGGTGGCCCGGCACGGCCGGATCGACGTGCTGGTCAACAACGCCGGGCGTACCCATGTCGGCGCGTTCGAGGAGACCACCGAGGCCGAGCTGCGCGAACTGTTCGACCTGCATGTCTTCGGCCCTGCGGCGCTCACCCGGGCGGTGCTGCCCGGTATGCGCGAGCGGCGGTCGGGCGCGATCGTGCAGATGAGCAGCATGGGCGGGCAGCTGTCCTTCGCGGGCTTCTCGGCGTACAGCGGGACGAAGTTCGCCCTCGAGGGCCTGTCCGAGGCCCTCGCCGACGAGGTCCGGGAGTACGGCGTCAAGGTGCTGATCGTGGAGCCGGGGGCCTTCCGCACCTCGCTGTTCGAGGCGAGCCGGGCCGGGGTCAGCGCCGACAGCGGGGTCTACGCCAAGGTGAGCGAGACCCGCGAGGCCGTCTCCGGCGGCGACGGCACCCAGGCCGGCGACCCCGCGAAGGCCGCCGCCCTGATCCGCGCCGCGCTCGACGCCGAACAGCCCCCGCTGCGGCTGCCCCTCGGCGACGACGCGGTCACCGCCGTACTCGACCACCTCGACGCCGTACGGTCCGACGTCTCCACCTGGGAGAAGAGCAGCCGGGCCACGGGCTTCGACGACTGAGTTCCAGCGGCCCGCAAGCGCGGCCGAGGAGCCGCTCCAGCGCGCTGTCGGTGCTCAAAGGGTCACCACGGTTCCGCCACCCACCCCGCCGTCAGCACCAGCCGCGTCTCCCGGTGTACGGCGAGAAAGCCGAAGGGGCGGTCGAAGGCGGCCGTGACCACGGTCGAGGTGTACCGGGGCGTGGGCGGCGCACCGCCCGGCGCCGCGGCGACCGCCGTCACCGCGGCCGCCTCGAAGCCGAGCGCGTCGAAGCGGCCCAGGGCGGACTGCCGGGCGGCGCCGACGGCCAGGGGCGAGGCGCTGATCCCGGGGAAGTGGCCCTGCCCCGCGTCCCGTGCCGCGGTGAGCCCGAACAGCCCGTGCAGGCGCAGCAGATCGTGGTGCGCCCGCACCTCGAACGCCACCGTGGTCAGCTCCAGCGCCGGCTGCTGGGGACCGGCACACGGCCGCTCCTCCACCCGCAGCCCCGGCCCGGCGGGCCCGTACGGAAGCAGCGCCCCCTTCACCACCGGGCACCCGCCGTCGAGTACGGCCACTCCCGCCTCCAGCACCTCACCGGGCGTCATGTGCTCGTCCCCGAGCAGGAGATGGACGTCGACGCCGTCGTCGCCGCACACCTTCGCCTCGGTGACCCGTCCGCCCGGTACCGCCGCCACCCCGACCCGGTCCAGCCGTACGCCCCGCCGGTGCAGCCCGCGCAGGGTCCTGCCCTGCCAGGGACCCGCGGACGGCCGTACCGGACGCGCCTCGAACGGCCGCAGCCACGTGGTCCGCAGGGCCAGCGCGCTAGCCAGCACCAGCTGGGTGTCCCTCCGGACCTCGACCGGCATCCGTTCGATCAGCCCGCCCGTCCGCTTCACGGCCCAGGTGTCCAACTCCCGCTGATCGGCGTCCGGATCGCCGCTGAGCACCCCGTGCGCGTCGGCCGGCAGTCCGGCCGCCCACTCCTCCCGCGGCTCCACCGTCCGTGCGGTCCACAGGCCGAGGGCCGAGTCCAGTCCCCGTACGTCCGCCAGCGCGTGCAGCAACTCCCGTGCCGCGGCGGCCGATTCGGCCGCCGGCAGCCCCACGGCCGCTGCCAGCTCCTCGCGTGCCGCTCCCTGTGCCCCGTCGGCCAGGAAGGCCAGCAGCGGCCACACCCCGGCGGCCGAGAACACCGTGCCCCCTGGAGACATCCCGGTCCACCGTGCCGTGAGCCCGTTCACCGCCCGGGTCGTCGTACCCGTGATCGGCATTCCACCCCCGCCTGCCCCGCGCATACCATGCGCCCTGTCGTACGTCAGTTCCCCGCCGCTGTCTGAACCAGGAGCACGGTACCCGTGTCCATACCCCCGCCCCCTGGGCCGCACCAGCCCGACCCCGCCCAGGGACCCCAGGGACCGTCCCCCGCCCCGGACCCCTACCGGCCACCGCCGCAGGGACAGCAGCCGTACGGCCCTCCGTCGCAGGGACAGCAGCCGTACGGGCCGCAGCCGTACGGACCCACGCCCCCGGCGCAGCAGCCGTACGGCCCCACGCCCCCCGGGCAGCAGCCGTACGGACAGCAGCCGTACGGGCAACCCTATGGGGTGCCCTATCAGACCTGGGGCCAGGGCTACAGCCCCTACGCCCGCCCCTCCTCCGTGAACGGGCTCGCCATCGCCTCGCTGGTGTTCGGCGTGCTGTGCTGCTTCCCGGCCGTCGGGCTGGTGCTGGGCGTGATCGCACTGGTGCAGATCAAGAAGAAGGGGCAGTCCGGGAAGGGCCTGGCGATCGCCGGGTCGATCCTGTCCTCGCTGGGACTCGCCCTGTGGGTGGCCGCGCTCGCCACCGGCGGGCTCTCGGAGGCGTGGGACGGGTTCAAGGAGGGGGCGACGGAGGGCGCGGCCTTCTCGGTGGTGAAGGGCCAGTGCTTCGATGCGCCGGGGGAGTCCCTCGACGGCCTCACCTACGACGTCGACGCGGTGCCCTGCGCGGGTGAGCACGAGGGCGAGGTGTTCGGCGAGTTCGAGATGAGCGGGTCGGTCTTCCCGGGCGACGCCGCCGTCTCCGACGCCGCCGACGAGAGGTGCTACCCCCTCCAGGACGCCTACGTCATGGACACCTGGTCGCTCCCCGACGACGTGGACGTGTACTACTTCGGCCCGACCCGGCAGAGCTGGCGCCTCGGCGACCGCGAGGTCACCTGCATCTTCGGGAACACCGACGAGACGGGCACCCTGACCGGCTCGCTGCGCGTCGACGCGACCACCCTCGACGACGACCAGCTGACCTTCCTCATGGCGCTCAACGCCGTCGACGAGACGTTCTGGGAGGAGCCCGAGGAGCAGCCGGAGGACGACCTGCGGGGCTACCGGGACTGGTCGCAGGACATGCACGACAGCCTCGACGACGAGATCCGCCACCTCAGGGCGCACACCTGGTCGGGCGCCCCGGCCAAGCCGGTCCAGGCCCTGCTCAAGGACATGGAGAAGGCCCGCGGCGAGTGGGCGAAGGCCGCCGCCTCCGACGACGTGGACACCTTCTACACGCACTACGACGCGGGCTACGCCTACGTCGACGGCCCCACCACCATCACCGCCCGCAAAGCTCTGGGGCTCGCCTCGGATCCGCCGTACGACGACGAGGACACCGGCGGCACGGGCGACGGCGCGGGGAGCGACCACCTCGATGTGTGAACCCGGCCATAGCGGGGAGAAAGTGCCTGCGTAAAGCCCACCACCGGCACATGTCATCACATCGAGTGATTCTCTGGCCTTTGCTTGCATGGGCCAACCCACGGTTGCCAGGCTGTTGCTGTCTGTACAACCTGATGGGAGCGGCCAGTGACATTCGGTGAGCAGCCGGCGTACCTGCGCGTCGCGGGTGATCTCCGCAAGAAGATCGTCGACGGTTCGCTGCCACCACACACCCGTCTGCCGTCCCAGGCCCGGATCCGCGAGGAGTACGGCGTCTCGGACACCGTCGCCCTCGAGGCGCGCAAGGTGCTGATGGCCGAGGGCCTGGTCGAGGGCCGCTCCGGCTCCGGGACCTACGTCCGCGAGCAGCCCGTGCCCCGCCGGATCGCCCGCTCCGGGTACCGCCCGGCCTCCGGAGCCACCCCCTTCCGGCAGGAGCAGGCGGACGGCGAGGGGCGCGGCACCTGGGAGTCCAGCAGCCGGCAGACCGACGCCTCCGCCGCCATCGCCGAGCGGCTCGCCATCCGGCCCGGCGACCGCGTGATGTGCACGAAGTACGTCTTCCGGGAGGCCGGTGAGCCCATTATGCTCTCCACCTCCTGGGAGCCCCTCGCGGTCACCGGGCGCACCCCCGTGATGCTCCCCGAGGAGGGCCCGCTTGGCGGCATGGGCGTGGTGGAGCGCATGGCGGCCATCGACGTCGTCGTGGACAACGTCACCGAGGAGGTCGGCGCCCGCCCCGGCCTCGCCGAGGAACTGCTCGCGCTGGGCGGTGTCCCCGGCCATGTGGTCCTCGTGGTCCACCGCACCTACTACGCCTCGGGACGCCCGGTGGAGACGGCCGACGTGGTCATTCCGGCCGACCGCTACCAGGTCGCGTACCACCTTCCGGTGAAGTAGTCGCGTGCCCGTGGAGTAGCGCGTCCGTGAAGTAGCGCACGCCCCGGGGAAGTTGCCCAGGGCGAGCACTCAACCGGCCCACAGGCGAACGCCGTTCGAATTCGGCCGTTCTCGCAGGTCGACACCGCTGTCCCAGGTGCGCCCCTGACCGGAGGCATCGCGGTCCACCGGGGGCGCGTTCACTGCCGTGCGCCCCCGGTCCGAGGAGTCCGTCCTGGCTGGTTGCGTACCTCTTTGTGAAAACGCGTGTTCGCTGCGTAAAGGTTGGGCGTAGGCTCGGGCATATGCGGATTGCGGTTTCCTTATCGGGTGGGGCTCGACGCAGGTCGGGAAGGAGCGGTGGGGCGCAATGAACGACGGCACGATCACTCTTCCCTGGCTGGTCATACGGCAGGACGACAACGGCAATCGCTACCGCGTGGGCAGGTACGCGACCCGGGCGGAGGCCCAGAAGATCGCGGACAGCCTCGACGCCCGCGGCCACAAACAGCTCTACTGGGTCGAGCGCATCAGCCAGAACGGCGCCGGCTCGGCCGACTGACCCGTCTCCCGTAGGCTCCGGCGTATGACGGAACGGATCGTGGTGGTGGCGGCCGCCCTCTACGACGGCGACCGCCTCCTCGCGGCCCGCCGCAGCGCACCCCCGGACCTGGCCGGCCGGTGGGAGCTGCCGGGGGGCAAGGTGGAGAGGGGCGAGACCCCGGAGCAGGCGTTGTCCCGCGAACTGCTCGAGGAACTGGGTGTAGCAGCGGAGGTCGTGGAGCGCGTCCCGGGCGAGTGGCCCCTGAAGCCCCCGTACGTCCTCCAGGCGTGGCGCGCGCGCCTCCTGCCCGACTCCCCGGACCCCAAGCCCCTGCAGGACCATGACGAACTCCGCTGGCTGACGCCGGACGAGCTCTGGGACGTCGACTGGCTCGACCAGGACGTCGAAGCCGTCGCCGCGCTGAAGCTCCTCAGGGGCGCGGGGCTGTATCGACATGCGGCTCCGCCGCGGGGCGCGACCAGCCACCACAGACCCGCACCCGCCCCACAACAGAACCCCCCGAGTTCCTAGGCGCCCTGTCTTCAGCCATTCGCACGGTACCGCCCCCGCAATATCGGGTATGTGCCCCTTAACCCCACGAAAGTGGACATTGGCCGGCCCGGGATGTGATCGGCGTGATCGACACCGAAGGCGACTGCGCCGAGTGGACCTTCCCCGCGGACCCCGGCGCCGTACGAGCCGCTCGTGCAGCGGTCCGCGAAAGACTGCGCGCCTGGGGCCTCGACGGCCTCGCCGACATCGCCGCCCTGCTGGTCAGCGAGTTGGTGACGAACTCCCTGCGGCATGCCACCGGCCCCATAGGCGTCCGCCTGGTCCGCCCCGGCGCGGTCGACGGCGTCCTCCTGGTGGAGGTCTCCGACCCGCTCCCCGATCCGCCCCGCGAACGGGTCGCCGAACCGGACGACGAGCACGGCCGGGGCCTCCAGCTGGTCGCCCACGCCGCCCACCGCTGGGGCACCCGCCCCGGCACGACCGGCAAGACGGTCTGGTTCGAGCTCTCGGTGCCATGAGGAACACCTGTACGACAGCCCGTCCCCTGTCCAGCGACTGGTTCAGGCCAGTGGCAGTTGTCGAAGGACGTGATTCGATGCCGTGTCCGCTGGTTAGAAGACTGGAAGTGTTGTCGCAGCCCGGACCGAAAACCGTCGGGATCGTGCTGTGATCGTGAACACCGTGTTGTGCGGCGCCGTAGTGCTGGATACTGCGGGCAGCCGCCCCCGGTGACCGGTACCGGACGCGGTGAGCTGGAGGGGACGGTTCGCGTGAGCGAGATACCAGCGAAGGCCACGGAGTCGAAGGACCCGTCGGACGGCGCGAGGACGGAGGCCGCGGAGGATGCCGTACAGGTCCGTCCCGGCGAGGCGCCGTCCGGTGATGCCATGTGGCAGAGCAGCCCGCCCGGCTCGATCTACGACTACATCAAGGTCGCGTCCTTCTCCATAGGCCCCGACGGGCTGGTCGACCAGTGGAGCCTGCGCGCCGAGCAGCTCTTCGGCATCCCCGCCGCGCAGGCGGTCGGCATGGACCCCATCGAGGCGTTCATCGACCCGGACCTGCGCGCGCAGGGCCAGCGCAAGATGGCGGAGATCCTGGACGGCCGTGAGTGGACCGGAGTGGTCCCCTTCCGGGTGCCGGCCGCGGTCGAGGGCGAGTGCGGCCGGGAGGGCCTCGCCGAGGTCTATGTGATGCCGACGCGGACCGAGGAGGGGGAGAAGGCGGCCGTCTGCATCGTCGTCGACGTCCGCACGCTTCGGAGCATCGAGACCGACCTCGCCGCCTCGCAGGCGATATTCGGTCAATCTCCCTTCGGCTTCGTGCTGATCGACCCGGACCTGCGGGTCCGCCGCGTCAACTACCGGTTCGCCTCCCTGTTCGGCGGCACCCCGGACGACCACCGCGGCAAGGGCGTCCACGACTATCTGCCGCGCCCCGAGGCCGAGCGGGTCACCGCGACCCTGCGCCGGGTCCTGGAGACCGGCGACTCCATCACGGACATGCACGTCACCGGCTTCCTGCCGGGCTCCGACGAGCGCCGCCACTGGTCCATCAACCTGTACCGGGTGCGCAGCGGCTCCGGTCGGCCCATCGGGATCGCCTGGCTGGGAACCGACATCACCGCCCGCCGCGCCGCCGCCCGCGAGGCCGCCGCGGCCCGGCGCAATCTCGCCCTCCTGAACGAGGCGGGCGCCCGCATAGGGAACTCCCTCGACCTGGAGACCACGGCCCGCGAACTCCTCGACGTGGTCGTGCCCGGCTTCTGCGACCTGGCCACCGTCGACCTGTACCAGGGTCTGCTGGCGGGCGACGAGACCCCGCCCGGCCTCGCCGACGGCAGCGCCGAACTGCGCCGGGTCGCCTTCGCCAGCGCGGTCTCCGACGCCCCCTTCCTCGGCTCCGGCGCCCCCGTCTCGGTCGGCGCGGTCCACCACTACCCCTTCAACTCACCCTGCGCGGACGCCCTGCGCACCGCCCGGCCGCTGTACGTCCCGGCCGAGGAGGGCGGCCTCGTCCAGTCCACGCTCGCCGTGCCGATGGTCGCCCACGACACCGTCGTAGGCCTCGCGCAGTTCGCGCGGACGAAGGGCAGCGAGCCGTTCGGGGACCGGGACCGGGACCTGGCGGTGGAGCTCGCGGCGCGGGCCGCGGTCTGTATCGACAACGCGCGCCTGTACCGGCGGGAGCACGAACGGGCGTTGATACTGCAGCGGTCCCTGCTGCCGCCCGGCGACCCGGTCGCCTCCGGTCTGGACATCGCCTGCCGCTATCTGCCCGGCAACTCCTCGGCCGACCGCCCCAGCGAGGTCGGCGGCGACTGGTTCGACGTCATAGAACTGCCGGGCCACCGCACCGCGTTGGTGGTCGGCGACGTGATGGGCCGCGGCCTGCGCGCGGCGGTGGCGATGGGTGAACTGCGGTCCGCCGTGCGGACCCTGGCCCTGCTGGACCTCGAACCGGCCGAAGTCCTCTCCGCGTTGGACGAGATCGCCCGCGGGCTCGGCGCCCCCGGCGGAGTCCAGCAGGCGACCCGCGCGGCCCGCCGCCCCCGGGAGGCGGACCTGTCCGAGGTGTACCTGGCGACCTGCGTGTACGCCGTCTACGACTCGGTGACCAGGCGCTGCACCTTCGCCAACGCGGGCCATCTGCCCCCGGTGCTGGTCGAGCCCGGCGAGGACGCGCTCATGCTCGACGTGCCGCCCGGCATGCCGCTCGGCGTGGGGGGCGAGCCCTTCGAGGAGGTCGAGGTCGAACTACCCGAAGGTGCCCTGCTCGCGCTCTACACGGATGGACTGGTCGAAAGCCGCGATCACCCCCTCGACGAAGGCCTCCAGGCGTTCGTCGGGGCGCTGACCGACCCCTCCGCGCCCCTGGAGGACGTCTGCGACCACGTCCTCAACACCCTCGACACCCACCATGGCGAGGACGACATCGCGCTGCTGATGGCACGTGTCCAGGGCCTGCCCGCCGACTCGGTCGGCGACTGGACGCTGCCGCGGGAGCCGCGCAGCGTGGGCCGGGCCCGTGAGTACGCGCGCGGCCAGCTGCTCAGCTGGGACCTGGAGCCCCTGGTCGACACCACGGAACTCCTCGTCAGCGAACTGGTCACCAACGCCCTCAGGTACGGCGAGGGAGACATCCGGCTGCGTCTCCTCCTCGACCGCACCCTGGTCTGCGAGGTCTGGGACTCCGGCCTGGTCCAGCCCCGCCGCCGGCGCGCCCGCGACACCGACGAGGGCGGCCGCGGCCTGCAACTGGTCGGCCTGCTCAGCGCGGCCTGGGGCTCCCGGCGGACCCCGCGCGGCAAGACGGTGTGGTTCGAACTGCCCTTGCCGGACGGGGAGAACGGCATGGTGGACCCGGCGGAGGCACTGCTGAGCCTGTTCTAGGCGGTTGTCATGCGGTGTGCCCGCGCAGGCGTACGTCCCGTTCGGCGAGGTCGCGCGCCTCGCGGGCCAGCGCGTCCGCCCGCGGGAGATCGTCGGTCAGCCGCGCCTGCGACAGCAGGACCCGGGGCGCGGCACCGACCGCCTCCCGGTGCACGGCCACATGGTCGTCCGCCGCGGCCACGGACTCCCGGGCGACCAGCAGCGCGGCCACCGGGAGCACACCGGACCGGCCGCCCGCGAGGGGCGCGGTCGCGTGCACGATCCGACGCAGCACGCCGAGCGGGTCGTACGGCTGTCCGGACGTCGTCTCCTGTCGTACGGCGGCCAGGACCGCGTCGGCGTGTGCGAGCCGGGTGCGGGTCTCGCCCTCGGGCCGGGCGCCGCCGCGGAAGGGGGCCAGTTCCGCCTCGGCGCCCGTGAGGGCGGGCGGGATCAGCCGCGCGGCCTCGGCGCGTGTCTCCCGCAGCCGGGTCACGGCCGTCACCAGCACGTCAGCCCGGGCGATCGCGCTCTCCGCGGCGCGGAGCCGGTGGGCCGCCTCGTCCAGCTGGTCGGAGGCGAGCGCCTGGTGGGTCTCGTTGAGGTGGACGGTGGCGGTGACCAGGCTGTCCTTGGCCCGCTCCACATAGCCGGTGACGGCCTCGCCCACGAGCGCGGTGTCCGCCCCGGCCGTGCGGGCGGTCAGTTCCCGGAAACGGGTCTCGGCCACCGCCAGGGCCTCGCGGGGATCGCGGTCCAGCGCCCGTAGCGTGCGCAGGCTCTCCGTCCCCTCGGTCAGCCGCCGCCCGGCCTCCTCGCACCGGCCCACGACCCCGGCGAGGGCGGCCGCCTCCTCCGGTACGCCCTCGTCGTACCGCCGCCGGATCGCGCACGCGGCGGCCAGCTCGGACTCCGCGGCCCCGGCCACCCCGACGAAGGGGGCCAGTGCCTCGCGGCCCGACCCGGCCTCGGCGAAGGAGAGTTCCTCGCGGAAGGCGCGGAGGTGGTTGTCGGCGTCGACGAGCGCGGTGCGGGCGCGGTCGTCCAGGCCGGCGAGCGGGGGCGGGGCCGCGGGGGCGGGGTACGCGCCGACGTGGGTGGTGCCGGGCGCCGCCGGTGTCGTACGACTGCGGGTGCGGCGGATCCGGCGCACGGAGCCGTAGGCGGCGAGGACCACCACCACGGCGAGCGCGGCCACCGGCAGGACGAGGTCGCCGGCGGACGAGTCCTCCTCGGCCGCCGCGGCGCTCGACCGCGCGCCCGCAACCGGAGCGTCGTCATTGATCGTCATCCACGGCAACACCAGCCACACGACCCCGGCCACCACGCCCACCAGGGCATGCGCCACCCGCACGGATATGTGCGATCGGCTCCGCCGAGGTCGGCCGCGTATCAGGGATGGCGTCACATTTCGGAGCGTATGGGCCGGAATGCGCGGACGCGAGCGGGGTGGGACGGCGGGGGTACGCGAGGGGACGGGGAGCGGATGTCACAGGCACCGGACGCACGGGGCGGCCAGGACGGCGAGCGGATGTCGCAGGCACCAGGCGTACCAGGGGACCAGGACGGCGAGACGGAGCAGACGGCACCGGCACCGGCACCGGCGCCGAGGACGAGGCGTCGCCGCTGGATTTGCCGAGGCGTCCTCGCGCTCGCGCTCGTCGTGCTCCTTCCCCTCCTCACCGTCGCCGTCGCGCTCCGTCTCAACTACGCCGGCGACCCCGCCGACGGCACCCGCACCCGCCACAAGGACGCGATCTGGCTCGGCCACGCCTGGGTGGACGGCCGCAAGGGCGACGCCGACGTCACCGCCCTCGCCCGGCGCCTGCGGAACACCGGGATCCGGGACCTGTACGTCCACGCGGGCCCCCTGGAACACGACGGAACGCTGCCCGCCTCGGCGTATCCGAAGGCGGCCTGGCTGATCGGCGCCGTGCACGAGGCGGCCCCCGGCATCCGCGTCCAGGCCTGGCTGGGGGACAAGCTCGCCACCGAGAGCCCGGACGGCATGCACCTCGCCGAGAAGGACACCCGGGCCGCCGTCGTGCGCTCCACCCGCGAGATCCTCGCCGCCGGTTTCGACGGCGCCCACTTCGACCTGGAACCCCTGCACTCCGGCGACCGGGACTACCTCGACCTCCTCGACACCCTCCGCCAGGTCACCCGGGCCCACGGCGTCCCCCTCTCGGTCGCCGCGCACCAGATCGACCCGCTGCCCGCGCTGCACTCCGCCGCGGGCGTCCTCGCCGAGCACCCCAAGTGGTGGTCGCAGGCCTACTTCGGCCAGGTCGCGCGGCGCGTCGACCAGATCGCGGTGATGTCGTACGACACGGCCACGCCCCTGGAGAGCCTCTACGGCGGCTATGTCGCCCAGCAGACCTCCCTGGCCCTGGAGGTCACCCCGGACTCCACCGACCTGCTGATGGGCCTGCCCTTCTACCGGGAGAACAACTTCGACCACTGGTCCTTCGCCGAGACCGTCCCGGCGGCCGTCCGGGGCGTCCGCCTCGGGCTCTCCCGCACCGACGCGGACCGAGCGAACTTCGGCGTGGCGCTGTACGTCGACTTCGCGGCCACGGAGGCGGACTGGACGGCGTACGAGAAGGACTGGGTCCGCTAGAAAACCACCTGCGGCCCGGCGCCCGGCACTGCGACGATCTGCCGAATGACCCCCACCCGCAGACACCTCACCCGTGACGATCTCGCCCCCCTCGCCCGCGCCGCGACCGGCCGCACCCTCACCGGCGTCACCAGACTCCGCGGCGGCACCAAGAAGGGTGTCTACCGGCTCGCCCTCGACGACGAGACCACCGTCGTCGCCTATGTCTGGTCGCCGGACGAGGACTACTGGGACGCCGGGCCCTCCGACCTCCGCGATCCCTTCTCCGCGGGCACCAGCCGTGACGTGTTCACCGCGGCCCACGACCGGCTCGCGGCCACCGGGGTGCGGACCCCGCGACTTCTGTACGCGGACGCCGAAAACGACACCGTGGTCGTCGAGGACCTGCGGGGCGGCAGCCTGGAGGACGTCCTGGAGCGGGACCCGGTGGCCGGGCGCGCCGCGCTGGAGCAGCTCGCCGGCGAACTGGCGACCCTGCACGCGCAGGAGGGCCCCGCCTTCGGCAAGGCCGTGCTCGTCGACAACGGCGGTACCTCGTCCGCGAGTTCGGCCGCCCGGCGCGTCACCGAGGGCGCCCTGCGCGACCTCGGGGAGGCCGCCGCACGGGACGAACGGATCGCGGGGGTGCGCGAGGACCTGGAGGAGAGCCTGCGGCGGCTCGACGCGGCGGTACGGCCCCGCGACCGGCACTCCCTCATCCACGGAGAACTCGGTCCCGACCACGTCCTGCTGGACGACCGGGGGCGGCCCGCGCTGATCGACATCGAGGGGCTGATGTACTTCGACGTCGAATGGGAGCACGTCTTCCTGCGGATCCGTTTCCAGGAGCGCTACGACGTCCTGCGGGCCCCGGCCCGGGACCTGGACGAGAACCGCCTCCGCCTCTACCGCCTCGCCATGCACCTCTCCCTCGTCGCCGGCCCCCTGCGTCTGGTGGAGGGCGACTTCCCGCACCCGGAGGGGATGCGGGAGATCGCGGAACACAACCTCGGGGAGGTGCTCACTCTGCTGAGGAGCGTCTCCTGATCTTCGACCCCAGCCACACCAGCGGGTCGTACTTGCGGTCGACGGCCCGTTCCTTCAGGGGGATCAGTGCGTTGTCGGTGATCTTGATGCCCTCGGGGCAGACCTCCGTGCAGCACTTGGTGATGTTGCAGTAGCCGAGGCCGTGTTCGTCCTGGGCCGTCTTCTTGCGGTCCAGGCCCTCGGACTCGGCCGCGTCCAGCGGGTGCATGTCCAGCTCCGCCACCCGCATCAGGAAGCGCGGGCCCGCGAACGCCGGCTTGTTCTCCTCGTGGTCGCGGACGACGTGGCAGGTGTCCTGGCACAGGAAGCACTCGATGCACTTGCGGAACTCCTGCGAGCGGTCCACGTCCTCCTGCATCATCCGGTACTCACCGGGCCCGAGATCGGCCGGTGGCACGAACGCCGGGACCTCCCGCGCCTTCTGGTAGTTGAAGCCGACGTTCGTGACCAGGTCGCGGACGACCGGGAAAGCGCGGAGGGGGGTGACGGTGATCGTCTCCTCCTGGGTGAAGACCGACATGCGCGTCATGCACATCAGCCGCGGCCGCCCGTTGATCTCCGCCGAGCACGAACCGCACTTGCCCGCCTTGCAGTTCCAGCGGACCGCGAGATCCGGCGCCTGGGTGGCCTGGAGACGGTGGATGATGTCGAGGACCACCTCGCCGTCGTTGACCTCGACCTTGAAGTCCTCCAGGTCACCGCCCTTGACGTCACCCCGCCACACCTTGAAGTGGGCCGTGTAGCCGCTCATTCGTACAGCTCCTCTTCGGCGAGGTACTTGACCAGCTCCTCCTTGTCGAAGAGGGCGAGCAGGTCGGCGCGGATGGGTTCGGTGGTCTCACGGGTGAGGTCGATCTGGCCGCGGACCGGATCCGTGGCCGCCAACCCGCCCGTCGGGTCGGCCAGTTGGCACAGCAGGTTCACCCGGCGCCACTTGCGGTCCATCCCCGGATGGTCCTCGCGGGTGTGCCCGCCGCGCGACTCGGTCCGCTCCAGCGCGGCCCGCGCCACGCACTCGCTGACCAGCAGCATGTTGCGGAGGTCGAGAGCGAGGTGCCAGCCCGGGTTGAACTGCCGGTGCCCCTCGACCCCGGCCCTGCGCGCCCGCACTCGAAGATCCGCGAGCTTCTCCAGGGCCTGCTCCATCTCGCCCTCCCGGCGGATGATGCCGACCAGGTCGTTCATGGCCTGCTGGAGCTCCTGGTGCAGGGTGTACGGGTTCTCCGGAGGCCCTACGGCGGGCTCGGCGCCCTCCGCCGAGAAGGGCCGCAGCGCCTCCGCGGCCGCCGCGTCGACCTGGACCTCGTCCACCGGCGGTCGGTCCGCCGCGAGGCCGGTCGCGTACTCGGCCGCGTGCCAGCCCGCCCGGCGCCCGAACACCAGCAGGTCGGACAGCGAGTTGCCGCCGAGCCGGTTCGAGCCGTGCATCCCGCCCGCGACCTCACCGGCCGCGAACAGCCCCGGCACCCCGCGGGCCGCCGCCGTGTCCGACTCGACCGCGATCCCGCCCATCACGTAGTGGCAGGTCGGCCCGACCTCCATCGGCTCGGCCGTGATGTCGACGTCCGCCAGCTCCTTGAACTGGTGGTACATGGACGGGAGTCGGCGCCGGATGACCTCGGCCGGCATGCGTGTCGAGACGTCGAGGAAGACCCCGCCGTGCGGGGAACCCCGGCCCGCCTTCACCTCGGCGTTGATGGCCCTCGCCACCTCGTCGCGGGGCAACAGCTCCGGAGGACGGCGGTTGTTGTCCGGGTCCTCGTACCAGCGGTCGCCCTCCTCCTCCGACTCGGCGTACTTCTCCTTGAAGACGTCCGGGACGTAGTCGAACATGAACCGCTTGCCCTCGGAGTTGCGCAGCACCCCGCCGTCGCCGCGCACGGACTCCGTGACGAGGATCCCCTTCACCGAGGGCGGCCAGACCATGCCGGTCGGGTGGAACTGCACGAACTCCATGTTCAGCAAAGGCGCTCCGGCCAGCAGGGCCAGGGCGTGGCCGTCTCCCGTGTACTCCCACGAGTTCGACGTCACCTTGAAGGACTTGCCGATGCCCCCGGTGGCGATCACCACGGACGGGGCTTCCAGGACGAAGAAACGGCCCGTCTCACGGTCGTAGGCGAAAACCCCGGAGACCCGGCTGCCGTCCTTCAACACCCTTGTGACCGTGCACTCCTGATAGACCTTCAGGCGCGACTCGTAGTCACCGGTCTCCCGCTTGTCCTCCTGCTGGAGGGACACGATCTTCTGCTGGAGCGTGCGGATCAGTTCGAGGCCGGTGCGGTCGCCGACATGGGCGAGGCGCGGGTACTCGTGGCCGCCGAAGTTGCGCTGGGAGATCCGGCCGTCCTTGGTGCGGTCGAACAGGGCGCCCCAGGTCTCCAGCTCCCAGACCCGGTCCGGGGCCTCCTGGGCGTGCAGTTCGGCCATCCGCCACTGGTTGAGGAACTTGCCGCCGCGCATGGTGTCGCGGAAGTGGACCTGCCAGTTGTCGTTCGAGTTGGCGTTGCCCATGCTGGCCGCGATGCCGCCCTCGGCCATCACGGTGTGGGCCTTGCCGAACAGGGACTTGCAGATCACGGCCGTACGGGCACCGCGCTCGCGGGCCTCGATGGCGGCCCGCAGTCCGGCACCGCCCGCGCCGACCACGACGACGTCCCATTCCTGCCGGTCGACCACGGACATCAGAAAAACCTCGGATCGTCGAAAGCGCCGGAGGCGACCAGATACACGTAGAAGTCGGCGAGCGCCACGCTCACCAGCGAGGCCCAGGCCAGCTGCATGTGACGGGCGTTGAGCTTCCCGACGAACTGCCAGGCCTTGTAGCGCACGGGATGCTTGGAGAAGTGCTTCAGCTTGCCGCCCACGATGTGCCGACAGGAGTGGCAGGAGGCGGTGTACGCCCAGATCAGCACGATGTTGACCAGGAACACCAGGGTGCCGAGGCCCATGTGGCCCCACTCGTAGTTCTCGTCGCGGAACGAGAGCACGGTGTCGTAGGTCAGGATGCCGGCGACCACGATCGCGGCGTAGAAGAAGTACCGGTGGATGTTCTGCAGGATCAGCGGGAAGCGGGTCTCACCGGTGTACTTCTTGTGCGGCTCGGCCACCGCGCAGGCCGGCGGGGACGCCCAGAAGCCCCGGTAGTAGGCCTTGCGGTAGTAGTAGCAGGTCAGGCGGAAGCCGAGCGGGAAGATCAGGATGATGATCGCGGGGGAGATGCCCCACCAGCTGCCGAAGAGCTCCCAGTTGGGGCCGTGCCGCATGGGCTCGCAGCGCTCGGCCAGACAGGGGGAGTAGAACGGCGAGACGTAGGGGGCCGCGTAGTAGTCCGTGTCGGCGAAGGCCCGCCAGGTCGAGTACACGATGAAGGCGAGCAGCCCGGCGGCGGTGGCCGCCGGCGCCAGCCACCAGCGGTCGGTGCGCAGGTGCGGGGCGTCGATCGCGGCGCGCGTGCCGGTGCGCACGCCGCCGCTCACGGGATGGGGTTCGGTGTCGGGGGGTTCCGTACCAGTGGCCAACGCTTGACTCCGGTCGGGTTCAGGGGGCCCTGCGGTCGCGGGCGCCGAGGCCCTCGTCGTCCGAGTCCGTCCACAGGGTGTTGTCGTAGGGGGTGTCGGAGATGGAGACGAGATCCGGGCGGCGGGCCTTGGCGAGCGCCGGGTCGGTCTCCCTCAGCAGCGCGAGGCTCTCGCGCAGACGGTCGGCGTCGATCCGGACCCGGCGCATCTCCAGGCCGCCGCTGCCCAGCTGCTGCTCCAGCCGCTTGACATGCCGGAGCACTTCGTCGAGAGCGCGCTGGGCCGATGCCAGTTCGTCGTTCACGGACATGACGTGACCTCACTTCCGTGGGCGGGTTGCCCTGCACGGGAACGGTCATGCGCCTGCGAGTGTTGCGCGTCACACCTGCCGGTGTGAAGGGACGTGCACCGATTGGCGGATCGTGAGCCTGAGTGCGCGCCCCTCGTGCGCCGTCGATTGCGCCGCACGGGTGGGCTTCCCGGTCTGTGTCGCCGTGTCGCCGTCCGTTGCCGAACCCTTTCCTCTTCAGTGGCCGCATAGATGTGATCAGCTCCATATACCGCCAAAAGTGATCATAACGCCCGCGGCTCCCGGAGGTAAGCAGAGATGTCCCACAACGGCGTCGGACTGCGCGCGGTCATGCGCTCGGTCGCCTTCCTCACCGCGGGAGCCCTCGCGGTGCCCGCCCTCGCCGGGTGCAGCTCCGAGGAGAAGACGAGCAAGCCACTCGCGGAGCAGGACATCGCGCCCGCGGCCCGTGACCAGGTCGCCGACGGCGGCACCCTGCACTGGGCGGTGGACGCCGTCCCGGAGACCCTGAACACCTTCCAGGCGGACGCGGACGCGACCACCACCGCAGTCGCCCAGGCCGTCCTGCCGTCGATGTACCGGCTCGACGCGGCCGGGCGGCCGCAGATCAACCCCGACTACCTGGAGTCGGCGAAGGTCGTCGAGACCGAGCCCCAGCAGGTCGTGCTGTACAAGCTGAACCAGCAGGCCGTGTGGAGCGACGGCCGGGAGATCGGCGCCGCCGACTTCGCCGCCCAGTGGCGCGCCCTGTCCGGCAAGGACTCCGCGTACTGGACCGCCCGCAACGCCGGCTACGAGCGCATCGAGAAGATCGAGCGCGGCGCCAACGACCTGGAGGTCCGGGTCACCTTCGCGCGGCCGTACGCCGACTGGCGCTCGCTGTTCTCGCCGCTGTACCCGAAGGACGTCATGGGCACCCCGGACTCCTTCAACGACTCCGCCCGCAAGAAGCTCAAGGTCACCGCCGGTCCGTTCCGGCTGAAGAAGGTCGACCGCAAGGACGGCGAGCTCACCCTGGCCCGCAGCGAGCGCTGGTGGGGGCATCCCGCCAAGCTGGACGAGATCGTGCTGCGGGCCGTACCGCGCGACGAGCGGGCCGGCGCGCTGGCCGCCGGCGATCTGGACCTCGCCGAGATCGACCCCGAGGCCCTCGGCCGCATCAACCTCGCCGCCCGCGCGGGCGCCAAGGCCGGCAGCACCCCGCTCGCCGGACCGGGCGGCCTGTCCGGCCACGGCCCCGGCAGCAACCTGGGGGCCGCGGACGCCCTGCGCTCCTGGGCCGTGGCCCACGAGGACGACGAGAAGGCCGCGGACGAGGAGTCGGACGCCCGCGAGAAGAAGCGCAAGGCCGCCCTCGCCTACGAGCGGCAGCAGACGGCACTCAAGGGCTTCGAGGTCCGCAGGTCCCTGGAACCCGCCTACACCCAGCTCGCCCTCAACGGCGCCTCGGGTCCGCTCGCCGACGAGCGGGTCCGCCGGGCCGTGGCCCGCGCCCTGGACCGCAAGGCGCTGGCCAGTGCCGTCCTCACCCCGCTCGGACTGCCCGCCGAACCCGTCGGCAGTCACCTCGCGCTCTCCGGCCAGGACGCCTACGCCGACAACAGCGGCGCGCTCGGCGGCCAGGACACCGAGGAGGCGGAGGCCCTGCTGGCCGACGCCGGCTGGGTGCACGGCGGCCCCGTGAAGAAGGAGAAGGGGGACAAGGGGGAGAAGGCCGCCGGGGCCAAGGGCAAGAAGTCGGACAAGGACGCGGACGACTCCGAGGACACGGAGGACTCCAAGGACGGCACGTACATCGTCGGCGAGGACGGCAAGGGCGACGACAAGGACCCCGAGGACCACGCGAACCGGAGCGACGGCGCCGCCCGGCACCTCGCGCGGGACGGCAAGCAGTACGCGAACAAGCTGCGGCAGGGCGGCCCGCCGGCCGGGGCCTACGCCCCCAAGGGCACCCCCGCCCCGGCGAGCGCGGCGACCAAGGTGCTGGCCAAGAACGGCAAGGCGCTGGCACTGCGGTTCGTGCTGCCGTCGGGCCCGGGCTCCGAGACCCTGCGGACCGTGGCCGGCCGGATCTCCTCGATGCTCGCGAAGATCGGCATCCGCACCGAGATCTCCAAGGTGTCCGACGAGAGCTACTTCAAGGACCACATCGCGTCCGGCCAGTACGACCTGGCGCTGTACTCCTGGCCCGCCTCCGCGTTCCCCGCGACCGACGCCCGGCCCATCTTCGCCAAGCCGGTGCCGGCCGCCGACGGATCGCTGAACGTGGAGCAGAACTACACCCGGGTCGGCACCGACCAGGTGGACCAGCTCTTCGACCAGGCCGTCACCACCCTGGACGCTGCGGAGAGCCGGAGCCTGATCCGCAAGGCCGACTCCCGGATCTGGGCGGCCGCCGGGTCCATCCCGCTGTACCAGCGGCCGCAGCTGACCGCCGCGAAGAAGAACCTGGTGAACGCCGGTGCCTTCGGCTTCCAGACGCCGGTCTACGAGGACATGGGCTTCCTGAGGAAGGGCGCGAAGCCCGCCTCCGGACCGTCCGGGAACTGAGCCCGGCGAGCCCCGACCCGGCGGGCACCGTACGATGGGGTGAGGCCGTGGCGTGTTCAGCCCGGCAGGGTCCGCGTAACACAGACGTACGCGTCGGCCTTCCTCACACTCCAGGAGTACGCCTTCATGGCCACGCGCCACGACATCCGCAACGTCGCCATCGTCGCCCACGTCGACCACGGCAAGACGACCATCGTCGACGGAATGCTGAAGCAGGCCGGTGCCTTCGCCGCCCATCAGCTCGACTCGGTCGACGACCGCATGATGGACTCGAACGACCTGGAGCGTGAGAAGGGCATCACGATCCTCGCCAAGAACACGGCGGTGAAGTACCACCCCAAGGACGGGGGGGACGTCATCACCATCAACATCATCGACACCCCCGGTCACGCCGACTTCGGCGGCGAGGTCGAGCGCGGTCTGTCGATGGTGGACGGTGTCGTCCTCCTCGTCGACGCCTCCGAGGGCCCGCTGCCGCAGACCCGCTTCGTGCTGCGCAAGGCCCTCCAGCAGCGGCTGCCCGTCATCCTGTGCATCAACAAGACGGACCGCCCCGACTCCCGCATCGACGAGGTCGTCAACGAGACCTACGACCTCTTCCTGGACCTGGACGCGGACGAGGAGCAGATCGAGTTCCCGATCGTCTACGCCTGCGGCCGGGACGGCATCGCCTCGCTGACCAAGCCGGAGAACGGCACGGTCCCCGCGGACTCCACCAGCCTGGAGCCGTTCTTCTCCACGATCCTCCAGCACATCCCGGCCCCGACGTACGACGAGGAGGCCCCGCTCCAGGCGCACGTCACCAACCTGGACGCCGACAACTTCCTCGGCCGTATCGCGCTGCTCCGCGTCGAGCAGGGCGAGCTGCGCAAGGGCCAGACGGTCGCCTGGATCAAGCGCGACGGCTCGATCAGCAACGTCCGCATCTCCGAGCTGATGATGACCGAGGCGCTGACCCGCAAGCCCGCCGAGAAGGCCGGCCCGGGTGACATCTGCGCCGTCGCCGGTATCCCCGACATCATGATCGGCGAGACCCTCGCGGACACCGAGAACCCGATCCCGCTGCCGCTGATCACGGTCGACGAGCCCGCGATCTCGATGACCATCGGCACCAACACCTCCCCGCTGGTGGGCCGTGGCGGCACCGGCAAGGGCGCCGACGCCAAGTCGGCCGTCAAGGACCGCAAGGTGACCGCCCGTCAGGTCAAGGACCGCCTCGACCGCGAGCTCATCGGCAACGTCTCGCTGCGCGTCCTGGACACCGACCGCCCGGACGCCTGGGAGGTCCAGGGCCGTGGTGAGCTCGCGCTCGCCATCCTGGTCGAGACCATGCGCCGGGAGGGCTTCGAGCTGACCATCGGCAAGCCCCAGGTCGTCACCAAGGACGTCGACGGCAAGGTGTACGAGCCCGTCGAGCGCATGACGATCGACGTGCCCGAGGAGCACATGGGCGCGGTCACGCAGCTCATGGGTGTCCGCAAGGGCCGTATGGACAACATGTCGAACCACGGCTCCGGCTGGGTGCGCATGGAGTTCGTGGTGCCGTCCCGCGGTCTCATCGGCTTCCGGACCGAGTTCCTGACGCAGACCCGCGGCACCGGCATCGGGCACTCCATCCACGAGGGCTTCGAGCCCTGGTTCGGCACCCTGCAGACCCGCAACAACGGCTCCCTGGTCGCCGACCGCTCCGGTGCCGTCACCGCCTTCGCGATGACGAACCTTCAGGAGCGCGGTGTGCTCTTCGTGGAGCCCGGCACCGAGGTGTACGAGGGCATGATCGTCGGCGAGAACTCCCGCTCCGACGACATGGACGTCAACATCACCAAGGAGAAGAAGCTCACCAACATGCGGTCGTCCACGGCCGACGTGTCCGAGTCGATCGTCCCGCCGCGCAAGCTCTCCCTGGAGCAGTCCCTGGAGTTCTGCCGCGACGACGAGTGCGTCGAGGTGACCCCGGAGGCGGTCCGCATCCGCAAGGTCAACCTGGACGCCCGCGAGCGCGCCCGCGCCGCGAGCCGCGCCAAGCACGGCTGATCCGATCGCAGCTGAGCCCGGTTCTCCGAGTGGCGGGGAACCGGGCCTTCGGCATGCCGTCGAGCCGGGCTCTGGAACGCGGGTAAGAAGCCTGTCCGTGACCTATGCGATACCGTCCGGTAATCGGTAATCCGTCCATCGTGTTTCGGACATGTGAACAGAAATCCATTGCGGTATGTCCGTTTTGACGGTCTGTCGGTTCACGCGTCAAGCGCGCGCAGGTGTCAATCTTTGCAATTTTTCCTCAAAATATGGTCGGTAGGGAGATCCCTATGCCTTCCGCCCTTGACGCGCGTTGAACACTTTGGCGAAAGTTCCCCCAAACCACAGAACCTGCCGGTATCTGTGCTGCGCTCAACTCTCCAACCCCCCGGGGGAAGTACACACATGACCAGTCCAGTCGCCTTGGACCCCGAGCTCGAGTCGAACGCCGAGCCTGTCAAGGCCGAGCAGAAGCTCGAGGGTCGTTCTCCCGGCCAGTTGATGTGGCAGCGCTTCAAGCGTGACCGTACCGGTGTCATCTGCGCCGTGGTAGTGATTTTGTACTTCGTGATCTCGCTGGCCGCGCCCCTGCTGACCAAGATCAGCGGCACCGACCCGTACACGCTGTACGGACAGGACCCGACCTACGCCGACCAGCCCGTCCTGGACCAGTTCGGACTGCCCCTCGGCTACTTCGGCGGTGTCTCGGCCGACCACTGGTTCGGTGTGGAGCCGCAGTACGGCCGCGACCTGTTCGCCATGCTCGTGTACGGCATGCGGACCTCGCTGTTCATGGCCCTCGGCGTGACCGTCCTGCTGATGGCCACCGGCGTCGTCATCGGCCTCATCGGCGGCTACTTCGGCGGTCGTACGGACTACTGGATCGGCCGGGTCACCGACTTCTTCCTGTCCTTCCCCCAGCAGCTGTTCTTCATCGCCTTCATGCCCGTGGTCACCGCGTTCTTCGTCGACCCGCGGGAGGAGACCCCCACGTACTTCCGCGCACTGGCGATGCTGATCGTGCTGTGGCTGCTGGGCTGGATGGGTATGGCACGACTGGTCCGCTCCACCGTGCTGTCCCTGCGTGAGCGGGAGTTCGTCGAGGCCGCCAAGGTCTCCGGCGCCTCCCCCTGGCGGATCGTCCGCAAGGAGATCCTGCCGAACGTGGTGACGCCGATCCTGGTGCAGTTCACGTTCCAGCTGCCCAGCACCATCCTCACCATCGCCTTCCTCTCGTTCGCCGGTGTCGGTTTCGTCGAGCCGACTCCGGACTGGGGACGACTGTTCGCCGCCGCTGCCAACTACACCGAGCAGGACCCGGCGTTCCTCTTCTTCCCCGGCCTGGCGCTGGTGATGTTCGTTCTGGCCTTCAACCTCCTCGGAGACTCGGTCCGGGACGCTTTCGACCCCAAGTCCGGGCGGTAACTCGTCCATTGGTGGGGGGTGGCTGCCGCCCCCGCGTCGGCCTACCAGCCGCGTCAGGCAGTACTCATGGATAACAACCGACAGGTAGGTAATCGCCTCATGAAGCCCATCAGCTCGCGCAGAGCGCGCGCGATCGTCGTCGCCCTCGCGGCCGGTTCCCTGGCTCTCACGGCCTGCTCCAAGAACGAGGGCGGCGACTCCGGCGCCGACTCGAAGAAGGACCAGAAGGAGGCCTCCGTCCAGTCGAAGGCGGTCACCTACGCCGACGCCGCGGGCTCGACGGGTCCTGCCGAGGAAGTTCCGGGCGCCAAGCCCGGCGGCACGATCAACGTGTACCAGGAGGCGGGCCTCTCGCACCTGGACCCGGGCCAGATCTACGTCTCCGACGCCGGCCAGGTCGCCAACCTGCTCTTCCGTCGCCTGACCCAGTTCAAGGAGGACGGCAAGGGCGGCGTCTCGGTCGTCGGTGACCTCGCCACCGACGCCGGCAAGTCCTCGGACGGCGGCAAGACCTGGACCTTCACGCTGAAGGACGGCATCAAGGACCAGAACGGCAGCCCCATCACGTCCGCCGACGTCCGCCACACCGTCGAGCGCCAGTACGCGAAGTTCATCTTCGACGGCCCGACCTACCTGCAGACCTGGCTGAGCGGCGCGGACTACCGCAAGGCGCTCCCGGACGGCGGCTTCGGCAGCAAGCACCTGCCCGACTCGGTCCTGGCCACGCCGGACGACAAGACGGTCGTCTTCCACTTCGACACCGCGCGCCCGGACCTGCCGCAGACCCTGGCCATGGCCGGCTACGCCATCGTCCCGGAGAAGACGGACACCAAGGAGAAGTACGACAAGGCCCCGGTCGCCACGGGCCCGTACAAGATCGCCTCCAACAAGGTCGGCAAGGAACTCGTTCTCACGAAGAACACCAACTGGGACCCGAAGACCGACTCCGTGCGCCACCAGTACGCGGACAGCTTCGACATCCAGTTCGGCATCACCGAGTCGACCCAGACCAAGCGTCTGATCGCCGACCAGGGCGCCGACAAGAACGCCATCCAGCTCACCGGCAGCGTCGAGTCCACGCAGATCCAGGACGTCGTCGGCAACGCGGCGGTCAACAAGCGCACGGTCAAGGGCTACCAGCCCTACGTCATGCAGCTGTCGTTCAACCTGGACCGGGTCAAGGACATCAAGGTCCGCCAGGCCATCACCTACGCGGTCAACTCCAAGTCGCTCATCGCCGGTGAGGGCGGTGCCTACGGCGGCGACGTGGCGCCGAACTACTTCGCCCCGACCCTGCCGGGCTACGAGGCGAACTACGACCCGTACGGCCGTCTGAAGGCGCCGCAGGGCAACATCGCGAAGGCCAAGGAGATCCTCAAGACGGTCCCGGCCGCCGAGAAGAAGGTCGTCTTCGCCTACTCCAACAGCGAGCAGGGCCAGAAGCGCAAGGTCGCCATCGAGGACGCCCTGACCAAGGTCGGCTTCGACGTGGTGTCCAAGGAGGTCGACTCCGCGAGCTACTACGAGCAGATCGGCAAGCTCGACAACCCGTACGACATGTACATCTCCGGCTGGGGCCAGGACTGGCCGTCGCCGGGCACGGTCGTCACGCCCGTCTACGACGGCACGCAGGTCGCCGACGGTTCGCCGAACTACTCGCACGTGAAGGACCCGAAGGTCGACGCCCTCATCAAGAAGGCGCTGTCCGAGGACCCGACCGCGGCTGCCGCGACCTGGAAGGAAGCCCACCACTACCTTCTGGAGAAGATCATCCCGGCCGCCCCGCTCTGGTACACCAAGCAGTTCCAGCTCTCCGGCTCGAACATCGGTGGTGCCCGCTACGGCTCGGTGTCCAGCCTCATCGACATCAACCGTCTGTTCGTGAAGTCGTAACTCTCTACGGCTGATCGCGGGGGTGCGCACCAGGCGGAGCGCACCCCCGCACCTCCGTGAAACCTCCCACCGTCTCCGCAGAGAGCAGCCCTCCCGCCATGTTTCAGTTCATCATCCGGCGCACAGTCGGTGCCCTCGTCACCCTGATCCTCATCGGCGCCGCCACGTTCTTCCTGTTCGTCGCCGCGCCCTCCGACTACGCCTCCCTGGCCTGTGGCAAGGACTGCTCGCCCGCGAGACTCGAGGACATCCGTCAGGCGCTCGGCCTCAACCTGCCGATCCACCAGCAGTTCTGGGACTTCATGTCCGGCATCGTGATGGGCCGTGACTTCCCGACCGGACACTGCAGCGCCCCGTGCCTCGGCCAGTCGTTCTACTCGGGCGACATGGTCTGGTCGACGATCATGGACCGCTTCCCGACGACCCTCACGCTCACCGCGGGCGGTGCGGTCGTCTTCATCATCGTCGGCGTCGGCGCCGGCATGATCGCCGCCTACCGTCGCGGCACCCTGGTCGACAAGGTCGCCACCGGTGTGTCGATGGTGCTCAGTTCGTTCCAGATCTACGTGCTCGGCCCGATCGTCCTGCTGATCTTCGTCTACAGCACGGGCTGGATGGACAACCCGGCGTACCACCCGATCACCGAGGACCCGTGGAAGTGGTTCACCGGCCTGCTGCTGCCGGTGCTGGTGATGGCCACCATCTTCACCGCGCAGTACACGCGTATGGCGCGCTCTTCGATGATCGAGCAGCTCGCGGAGGAGCACGTCCGCACCGCACGCGCCAAGGGCATGTCGAACAGGTACGTGTTCTTCCGCTACGCCTGGCGCGGTTCGATGATCCCGATCGTCACCGTCCTCGGCATCGACATCAGCTCGATGCTCGGCGGCGCCGTGGTCACCGAGCTGACCTTCTCGCTCCAGGGGATCGGCCGTCTCGCCGTGGACGGCGCGGTCCACAAGGACCTGCCGCTCACCATGGGTGTCATGCTGTTCGGTGCCTTCTTCATCCTGATCGTCAACATCCTCACCGACATCGCGTACGCCTACATCGACCCGCGCGTCCGGCTCTCCTAGGAAGAACGAACCACCGTGACCACACTGACCAAGACCGAGGACGCGCCGGCCCCGACCGGTCCGGAGAGCTTCCTCTCGGTGCGTGATCTGAAGGTGCAGTTCTCCACCGAGGACGGCATCGTCAAGGCGGTCGACGGCCTCTCCTTCGACGTCGAGCGCGGCAAGACCCTGGGCATCGTCGGCGAGTCCGGCTCCGGGAAGTCCGTCACCAACCTGACGATCCTGGGCCTGCACAACCCCCGCAGCTCCTCCATCGACGGCGAGATCGTCCTCGACGGCAAGGAACTCGTCACCGCCACCGAGCGCGAGCTCGAGCAGCTCCGCGGCAACAAGATGGCGATGATCTTCCAGGACCCGCTGACCGCCCTGTCGCCGTTCTACACGGTGGGCCGGCAGCTGTCCGAGCCGTTCATGAAGCACCGCGGCGCCTCCAAGAAGGACGCCAAGGACCGGGCCGTCCAGATGCTGGAGAAGGTCGGCATCCCGCAGCCCAAGGCGCGCTTCGACGATTACCCGCACCAGTTCTCCGGCGGTATGCGCCAGCGCGCGATGATCGCCATGGCGCTGATGTGCGACCCCGAGCTGCTGATCGCCGACGAGCCGACCACCGCGCTGGACGTCACCGTGCAGGCCCAGATCCTGGACCTGCTCAAGGACCTCCAGCAGGAGTTCGGCTCCGCGATCATCTTCATCACGCACGACCTCGGCGTCATCTCCAACATGGCCGACGACCTGCTGGTGATGTACGCCGGCCGGGCCGTGGAGCGCGGTTCCGTCCGGGAGGTCCTGGGCGCGCCCAAGCACCCCTACACCTGGGGCCTGCTGAGCTCCATGCCCCGCCTGGACGGCGACATCAACGAGGCGCTCGAGCCGATCCCCGGCTCGCCGCCCTCGCTGCTCAACCCGCCCTCCGGCTGCCCGTTCCACCCGCGGTGCGCCTTCAAGGACGAGGTGCCGGGCACGCTGTGCACCGACTCGCGTCCGCCGCTCGGCGAGGGACGCGCCTCCGCGTGCCACCTGACGGCCGAGCAGAAGCAGACCATCTTCATCGACAAGATCCAGCCCCGGCTGCGCTAGGGAGATCCGAGACATGAGCGACAACCTCACCCTCCCCGCCCAGCAGGGTTCGACCGGCACCTCGACCGAGGAACTCCTCAAGGTCGAGGGCCTGACGAAGCACTTCCCGATCTACGGCGGCTTCCCGATCAAACGCAAAGTCGGCGCCGTCCAGGCCGTCGACGGGGTCGACCTGACGGTCGGCGTCGGCGAGAGCGTCGGCCTGGTCGGCGAGTCCGGCTGCGGCAAGTCGACGACGGGCCGGCTGATCACGCGGCTCCTGGAGCCCACCGCCGGCAAGATCACGTACTCCGGTCAGGACATCACGCACGCCTCACGCCGTCAGCTGGCGCCGGTGCGGTCCGAGATCCAGATGATCTTCCAGGACCCGTACTCCTCGCTGAACCCGCGCCAGACCGTCGGCTCGATCATCAAGTCGCCGATGGAGGTCAACGGGATCGAGCCGGAGGGCGGCCGGGAGAACAAGGTCCGCGAGCTCCTCGAGCTGGTCGGCCTCAACCCCGAGCACTACAACCGCTTCCCGCACGAGTTCTCCGGCGGTCAGCGTCAGCGCATCGGCGTGGCCCGGGCGCTGGCCCTCCAGCCGAAGCTGATCGTGGCGGACGAGCCGGTGTCCGCACTGGACGTGTCGATCCAGGCGCAGGTCGTCAACCTGCTCAAGAAGGTCCAGGACGAGCTGGGCATCGCGTTCCTGTTCATCGCCCACGACCTGGCCGTCGTACGGCACTTCTCGCAGCGGGTCGCGGTCATGTACCTCGGCAAGGTGGTCGAGGTCGGCGACCGGGACTCGATCTACAACCGGCCCCGGCACCCGTACACGCACGCGCTGCTGTCGGCGGTGCCGGAGGTCGACATCGACGGCACGGGCCCGAGCCGGGAGCGGATCCGGCTCTCCGGTGACGTGCCCTCGCCGATCCTGCCGCCGTCGGGCTGCCGCTTCCGTACGCGGTGCTGGAAGGCGCAGGACAAGTGCGCCACCGACGAGCCGCCGCTGGTCCAGATCTCCGGCAACAAGGTCGGCCACCTCACGGCCTGTCACTTCCCGGAGGACCCGACCACCGAGGCCCGCGACGAGGACGTCATCATGGATCCGGCGCTGAAGGCGCTGGAGGACGCGGCGGAGCCCGAGGACGCGCCGACGAAGGACTGACGGCCCCCTGTACGGCCCTGTACGACCCCTCGGCCGGGAACGGAGACACCAACTCCGCTCCCGGCCGTCGGCGTTCGGGGCGGTGAGTGAAGGGGCCGGCCGGTAATGCCGAGGCCCCCCTCCCCCAAAGGCCTACCAAGGCGTGCGGAATGCCCTTCAAGATCCGATATTGGCCGGTAACGGATCTTGTCTTGAGGAGGCACTCCATGCGGGGAGTCACGCACGCCAGATGGGTCGCATGCGCGGCGGCGACAGCGTTCGCGGTGACGGGCTGCGGGGGTGGGGACAGCGGCGGCGGCAGCGGCAGCAGTGACGGCGGCGCCGTGCTCAGCTCCTCCTGGGGCGACCCACAGAACCCGCTGGAGCCCGCCAACACCAACGAGGTGCAGGGCGGCAAGGTCCTCGACATGATCTTCCGCAGCCTCAAGAAGTACAACCCGGAGACCGGCAAGGCCGAGGACATGCTCGCCGAGAAGATCGACACGAGCGACTCGCAGAACTTCACGATCACCGTCAAGGACGGCTGGACCTTCAGCAACGGCGAGAAGGTCACCGCCAAGTCCTTCGTGGACGCCTGGAACTACGGCGCCTCCCTCAAGAACAACCAGAAGAACGCCTACTTCTTCGGCTACATCGACGGCTACGACAAGACGCACCCCGAGGACGGCAGCAAGCAGACCGCCGACACCCTCTCCGGCCTGAAGGTCACCGGCACCAACACCTTCACCGTCAGGCTCAACCAGAAGTTCTCGACCTTCCCCGACACCCTCGGCTACCCCGCCTACGCCCCGCTCCCGCAGGCCTTCTTCACCGACCACGCGGCCTGGGTGCAGAAGCCGATCGGGAACGGGCCGTACACCATCGACTCGTACACCAAGGGCTCCCAGATGGCCCTGAAGAAGTGGGACGGCTACAACGGCCCCGACAAGGCGCAGAACGGCGGCGTGACCCTCAAGGTCTACACCGACAACAACACCGCCTACACCGACCTCATGGCCGGCAACCTCGACCTGGTCGACGACGTCCCGGCCGCCCAGCTCAAGAACGTCAAGACCGACCTCGGTGGTCGATACATCAACACTCCCGCCGGCATCATCCAGACCCTCGCGTTCCCGTTCTACGACAAGAACTGGAACAAGGCCGGCATGGAGAAGGTCCGCACCGGCCTGTCCCGGGCCATCAACCGCGACCAGATCACCGAGACCATCTTCCAGAAGACCCGCACCCCCGCCACCGACTGGACCTCCCCGGTCCTCGGCAAGGAGGGCGGCTTCCAGGACGGCCTGTGCGGGGACGCCTGCGACTACGACCCCGCCGCCGCCAAGAAGCTCATCAAGGAGGGCGGCGGCCTCCCCGGCGGCGCGATCAAGATCACGTACAACGCGGACACCGGCTCCCACAAGCAGTGGGTCGACGCCGTCTGCAACTCCATCAACAACGCGCTCGACAACGACAAGGCCTGCGTCGGCAACCCCGTCGGCACCTTCGCCGACTTCCGCAGCCAGATCACCGCGAAGAAGATGAGCGGCCCCTTCCGCGCCGGCTGGCAGATGGACTACCCGCTCATCCAGAACTTCCTCCAGCCGCTCTACTACACCAACGCGTCCTCCAACGACGGCAAGTGGTCCAACAAGGACTTCGACAAGCTCGTCAACGAGGCCAACGCCGAGACCGACACCGCCAAGGCCATCGAGAAGTTCCAGGACGCCGAGAAGGTCGTACGGGACAACATGGCCGCCATTCCGCTCTGGTACCAGAACGGCAGCGCCGGCTACTCCGAGCGGCTCTCCAACGTGAAGCTCAACCCCTTCAGCGTCCCCGTCTACAACGAGATCAAGGTCGGCTGACCCGGCCATGGGACGGTACGTCGTCCGGCGTCTGCTCCAGATGATCCCGGTGTTCATCGGGTCGACCCTGCTGATCTTCCTCATGGTGAACGTGATGGGCGACCCCATCGCGGGCCTGTGCGGCGACAAGGAGTGCGACGCGGCGACGGCCGCCCAGCTCAAGCGGGAGTTCGGCCTCGACAAGCCGGTCTGGCAGCAGTACCTGACCTACATGGGCAACGTCTTCACCGGCGACTTCGGCACCGCGTTCAACGGCCAGAAGGTCACCGAGCTGATGGCGACGGCGTTCCCGGTGACCATCAGGCTCACGATCGTCGCGATCCTCTTCGAGATCGTCATCGGCATCACCCTGGGCGTGCTCACCGGCCTCAAGCGGGGCCGGCCGGTGGACACCTCGGTGCTGCTGCTCACCCTCGTCGTGATCTCCGTCCCCACCTTCGTCACCGGCCTGCTGCTCCAGCTGCTCCTCGGTGTGGAGTGGGGCTGGATCAAACCGTCGGTGTCCGCCGACGCCACCTTCGGCGAGCTGATCGTGCCCGGCCTCGTCCTCGCGTCCGTGTCGCTGGCGTACGTCACCCGCCTGACCCGCACCTCGATCGCCGAGAACAGGCGCTCCGACTACGTCCGCACCGCGGTCGCGAAGGGACTGCCCAGGCAGCGTGTCGTCGTACGGCACCTGCTGCGCAACTCGCTCATCCCCGTGGTCACCTTCATCGGCACCGACATCGGCGCCCTGATGGGCGGCGCGATCGTCACCGAACGCATCTTCAACATCCACGGCGTCGGCTACCAGCTCTACCAGGGCATCCTGCGCCAGAACACCCAGACCGTGGTCGGCTTCGTGACGGTCCTCGTCCTGGTGTTCCTGGTGGCCAACCTGCTCGTCGACCTCCTGTACGCCGTCCTCGACCCCAGGATCCGCTATGCCTGAACCCCAGGAACCGCAGGGAGCGATCGCCGGGACCGGCGCGGGCGGAGCGATGGACCTCGCGGTGAGCGAGGCGACCACATTGGAGGGGGGCCGCCCGGACGGCCCGGGCCCCGCGGGCAAGCCCCGCTCCCTGTGGTCCGACGCCTGGCGCGACCTGCGCCGCAACCCCGTCTTCATCATCTCCGCCCTGGTGATCCTCTTCCTGGTCGTCATCTCCCTGTGGCCGTCGCTGATCGCGTCGGGCAACCCCCTCAAGTGCGACCTCTCCAAGGCCCAGGAGGGCTCCCAGCCGGGCCATCCCTTCGGCTACGACGGTCAGGGCTGCGACGTCTACACGCGCACGGTGTACGGCGCCCGTACGTCGGTGACGGTCGGCGTCTGCGCCACGCTCGGGGTGGCCCTGCTCGGCTCGGTCCTCGGCGGCCTCGCGGGCTTCTTCGGGGGCTTCTCGGACTCCATCCTGTCCCGCCTCACCGACATCTTCTTCGCCATCCCGGTGGTGCTGGGTGGCCTGGTCCTGCTGTCGGTGGTCACCAGCAGCACGGTGTGGCCGGTGATCGGCTTCATGGTGCTGCTCGGCTGGCCGCAGATCTCCCGCATCGCGCGCGGCTCGGTCATCACGGCCAAACAGAACGACTACGTCCAGGCGGCGAGGGCCCTGGGCGCCTCCCATACCCGGCTCCTGCTGCGGCACATCACCCCGAACGCGGTGGCCCCGGTGATCGTCGTGGCGACCATCGCGCTCGGCACGTACATCTCGCTGGAGGCCACCCTCTCCTACCTCGGCGTGGGCCTGAAGCCCCCCACGGTCAGCTGGGGCATCGACATCTCCGCCGCCTCCGCCTACATCCGCAACGCCCCGCACATGCTCCTGTGGCCCGCCGGCGCCCTCGCGATCACCGTCCTCGCCTTCATCATGCTCGGCGACGCGGTCCGCGACGCCCTCGACCCGAAACTGAGGTGAGCGGGCGTGACGAGGGGAGTGGGGAGCGCCGGCGGTGCGGCCCACCGAGTCCACGGTCCGCCCGGGGGCCCGGGGTGGCGCGTGCTCCGCGAGCGGATGCCGGGTGGGGTGGCCGGAGCCCGTGCCTCGGCCGGGGCGTGTGCGGGTTCCGGTCGGAGACGCCGTCGCCCCCCAGCACCTCTGCCGCCCTGCCGAATCGCTCCCGCCGTACCGCACCGCAGCTCTGCTGTCCCGCCGCACCGCAACCCTCCCGCCGCGCCGCACCGCGCCCCTCTCGCCCACCGTCCGTTCCGCCACCCCCGGGGTCGCGCCGCACCCCCGCCCGAAGCCGAGGTGAGTCGCCGTGCTGCTCGAAGTGCGTGATCTGCATGTGGAGTTCAGGACCAGGGACGGGGTCGCCAAGGCCGTCAACGGGGTCGACTACGCCGTCGACGCGGGGGAGACCCTCGCGGTGCTGGGGGAGTCCGGGTCGGGGAAGTCGGTGACCGCGCAGGCGATCATGGGGATCCTCGACATGCCCCCCGGAAAGGTCACCGGCGGGGAGATCGTCTTCCAGGGCAAGGACCTGCTCACGCTCAAGGAGGACGAGCGGCGCAGGATCCGCGGCGCCGAGATGGCGATGATCTTCCAGGACGCGCTGTCCTCCCTGAACCCGGTCCTCTCCGTCGGCGACCAGCTCGGCGAGATGTTCGTCGTGCACCGGGGGATGTCGAAGAAGGACGCCCGGGCCAAGGCCGTCGAGCTGATGGACCACGTGCGGATCCCCGCGGCCAAGGAACGCGTCAAGGACTACCCGCACCAGTTCTCCGGCGGCATGCGCCAGCGCATCATGATCGCGATGGCTCTCGCCCTGGAACCCGCGCTGATCATCGCCGACGAACCGACCACCGCCCTCGACGTCACCGTCCAGGCCCAGGTGATGGACCTGCTCGCCGAGCTCCAGCGCGAGTACAACATGGGGCTCATCCTCATCACCCACGACCTCGGTGTCGTCGCGGACGTCGCCGACCGGATCGCCGTCATGTACGCGGGCCGGATCGTCGAGCAGGCGCCGGTCCACGACATCTACAAGGCGCCCGCCCACCCCTACACGCGCGGACTCCTGGACTCCATCCCCCGTCTCGACCAGAAGGGCCAGGAGCTGTACGCGATCAAGGGGTTGCCGCCCAACTTGATGAACATCCCGCCGGGTTGCGCGTTCAACCCCCGCTGCCCGATGGCCCGGGACGTGTGCCGGACGGATGTACCACCCCTGTACGAAGTGGACGGTGTTGACGGCATGGATGGCATGGACGGCAGGCGGACCAGTGCCTGTCACTTCTGGACGGAGTGCCTCCATGGTTGAGCCGATCCTGGAAGTGGGTGGACTGGTCAAGCACTACCCGTTGACCCAGGGCATCCTGTTCAAGAGACAGGTCGGTGCCGTCAAGGCCGTCGACGGTGTGGACTTCACGCTCGACAAGGGCGAGACCCTCGGCATCGTCGGGGAGTCCGGCTGCGGCAAGTCGACCGTCGCCAAGATGCTGGTCAACCTCGAGCGGCCGACGCAAGGGTTGATCAAGTACAAGGGCGAGGACATCACCAAGCTGTCCGGCAAGGCCCTCAAGTCGGTCCGCCGCAACATCCAGATGGTCTTCCAGGACCCGTACACCTCGCTCAACCCCCGTATGACGGTCGGCGACATCATCGGGGAGCCGTACGACATCCACCCCGAGGTGGCCCCCAAGGGCGACCGCCGCAGGAAGGTCCAGGACCTGCTGGACGTCGTCGGCCTCAACCCCGAGTACATCAACCGCTATCCGCACCAGTTCTCCGGCGGCCAGCGCCAACGCATCGGCATCGCGCGCGGGTTGGCCCTGCGCCCCGAGGTGATCGTCGCCGACGAACCGGTCTCCGCCCTCGACGTCTCCGTCCAGGCCCAGGTCATCAACCTCCTCGACCGGCTCCAGAGCGACTTCGAGCTGTCGTACCTCTTCATCGCGCACGACCTGTCGATCGTCCGGCACATCTCGGACCGGGTCGGGGTGATGTACCTCGGGCGGATCGTGGAGATCGGCAGGGACGCCGAGATCTACGACCATCCCACGCACCCCTACACGCAGGCGCTGCTGTCCGCCGTGCCGGTGCCCGACCCCGAGGCCAGGGAACACCGGGAGCGGATCATCCTGGCCGGCGACGTCCCGTCCCCGACGAACATCCCCTCCGGGTGCCGCTTCCGCACCCGCTGCTGGAAGGCACGGGAACGCTGCGCCCTGGAGGTGCCGGCGCTCGCGGTCCCCGCGGAGTTCCGGCACACCACCGGTCCGGCCGCCCATGACTCGGCCTGCCACTTCGCGGAGGAGAGGCAGGTCGTGCCGGCGGAGGGGGCGGAGTAACACGGCGGCAACTTGGCCGACCCGTTTCCGATATACGGACGCGTCAGGCTGAGGAACGTACGGCCGTGCGGGTGCCGTAAACGGGCCGGAGCGCGCCATGTCGCTCCGGCCCGTTGCCGTGCCTACGCCAGGCCCAACGACCGCTGCAGGAAGTCCAGTTGCAGCAGCAACAGGTTTTCGGCGACCGTCTCCTGCGGGGTCATGTGGGTCACCCCGGACAGCGGCAGCACCTCGTGCGGGCGGCCGGCGGCCAGCAGGGCCGAGGACAGGCGCAGGGAATGCGCGACGGCCACGTTGTCGTCCGCGAGGCCGTGAATGATCATCATCGGGCGGTGCGGCCCGACCGCGTCGACCAGACCCTCGTCGTCGACCAGGGAGTTGCGCCGGTAGACCTCCGGCTGCTCGTCCGGGAGGCCGAGGTAGCGCTCCTCGTAGTGGGTGTCGTACAGGCGCAGGTCGGTGACCGGGGCGCCGACCACGGCCGCGTGGAAGACGTCCGGACGGCGCAGTACCGCGAGGGCCGCCAGATAGCCGCCGAAGGACCAGCCGCGGATCGCGACCCGGTCCAGGTCCAGCGGGAAGTCCCCGGCGACCGCCTGGAGCGCGTCCACCTGGTCCTGGAGGACCACCGCCGCGAGGTCGTCCCGGATCGCCTTCTCCCAGGCGGGGGAGCGGCCCGGGGTGCCCCGGCCGTCGGCCACCACGACCGCGAAACCCTGGTCGGCGAACCACTGCGAGGTGAGGTACGCGTTGCGCGCGGCAACCACCCGCTGAGCGTGCGGACCCCCGTACGGGTCCAGCAAAACCGGAAGGGGGCTGTCACCGGCGTAGTCCTGCGGCATAAGCACGGCGCACGGGATCTTTCGTGCGCCCCCCTCGATGAGCGTCACGCGCGGGGACAAACCAGGATCTTCCGCATACGACATGACAGTCGCCGTCTCCTTGCCGTCGCGCAGCACCCGCGCGCGGGTCCCCGGCCGGTCGAGGCTCGCGGACACCAGCACGGTCACACCCCCGGCGCGCACCGCCGAATGCACGCCGGGCTCCTGCGACACGCGCTCCACTCCGAGCTCGTTCACCCGATAGACGTGCACCTCGCCGGTCTCCGGTGACTCGGCGGCCGTACCCGCCGACGCCGAGACCAGCACGTCGTCCGCGGTGACGTCCAGCACCGCGCGGACGTGCAACTGCGGTCCGGTCAGCGGGCGTTCGCCGACCGCGAGGACCCGCGCGCCACCCTCGTCGGCGATCCGCACCAGCCGTCCCGCAGGGCTCCAGCAGGGCACTCCAGGGAAAAGATCCAGCCAAATAGGATCTTCGTCCGCGTGCACCATCCGGGTCGCACCGGACTCCGGGTCAACCGCGAGATACAGCTGACTGCGCTGGTCGCGCGCCTGTACGAGCAGCAGCGGGGCACCCGCCGCTGACCAGTGCACATGGGCCAGATACGGATACCGCTTCCGGTCCCAGGAGACCTCCGTGCGCGTCCCGTCCAGGCCGATCACGAACAGCCGTACGTCCGCGTTGGGGGTGCCCGCCGCCGGGTATGGGACGTGTTGTGGATCACGCTCCGGGTGGGCCGGATCGGAGATCCACCAGCGCTGCACCGGCGTGTCGTCCACCCGTGCGACCAGCAGTCGGTCCGATTCCGGCGACCACCAGAAACCCCGCGTGCGGCCCATCTCCTCGGCCGCGACGAACTCCGCCAGACCGTAGGTGACCTGATCCGACTCCGGGCCGGCGAGCACCCGGTCGTTCTCGCCCTCGGCGCCCACGATCCGCAGGGCGCCCCGCGCGACGTACGCGATGTGCCGTCCGTCCGGCGCCGGACGGGGGTCGATCACCGGTCCGGGAACCGGCAGTTCACGGGCCGTACCGGCCCGCAGCTCCGCCGTGAAAAGCCGCCCTGACAAGGCGAAAGAGGCCAACTCGACGGCCGCGTCGGTGGCGTGGCCGACAATGCCCGCGCCCCCCTCCCGGCTGCGCTCGCGGCGCGCCCGCTCCTCGGGCGACAGCCGCTCCTCGGCGCCGCCCAGGAGGGCGCGCGGGTCGGCCGCCACGCGCTCCCGGCCGTCCGCCGTGTCGAGCACCCACAGTGAACTGGCTCTGTCGGTACCGGAGTTCGAGCGCAGGAACACGACACGCGACCCGTCGGGCGCCACGGTGAACGCGCGCGGCGCGCCGAGCGTGAAGCGCTGGGTGCGGGCGTGCCGACGGGGAAAGGAGTCAGGCTCGGTCGTCATGCCCCGACCATATTGGCCATGCGCCCCCTTGTGCGGCCGTGCGCCGACCGATGCGCAGGCACGGATAGTTATGATCACTACCGCATAGTGGGTATGAACCTGCTGGCTGACGTATGGATTTATCTGCCCCCCTGGTCCGACCCCCCGCGTCCCTGGGATCTTTGGAGGTGAGCCGCCGTGGCACTCTCGATTTCGGCGGTGGTGCTGCTGGCGATCATCGTCTTCTTGTTGATCAAGAAGTCGGGTCTGAAGGGCGGGCATGCGGTCGTCTGCATCCTGCTCGGGTTCTATCTGGCGGCATCCTCGATCGCCCCGACGATCAGCGAACTGACGACGAACATCGCGGGCATGATCGGCAGTATCAAGTTCTGACCTGTGCCTCGTAGGCTGGGGCCATGACGGAACAGCCCGCTCGGCGTCTGCTCCTGGTGCACGCGCACCCGGACGACGAGTCGATCAACAACGGCGCGACCATGGCCAGGTACGCGGCCGAGGGTGCCCGGGTGACCTTGGTCACCTGCACCCTCGGTGAGCTCGGCGAGGTCATCCCGCCCGAGCTGAGGCACCTGTCCGGCCCCGCCCTCGGCGAGCACCGGCGGGGCGAGCTCACCACGGCCATGCGCGAGCTCGGCGTCACGGACTTCCGGCTGCTCGGCGGCGCCGGGCGCTACCAGGACTCCGGAATGATGGGCCTCCCGGACAACGACGACCCCGCCTGCTTCTGGCAGGCCGACGTCGACCAGGCCGCCGCAGACCTCGTCGAGGTGATCCTGGAGGTACGCCCCCAGGTCCTCGTCACCTACGACGACCACGGCGGCTACGGCCACCCCGACCACATCCAGGCCCACCGCGTCGCCATGCGGGCCGTCGAGCTCGCCGCCGACGCCGGCTGGGAGATCGCGAAGGTCTACTGGAACCGCGTCCCGCGCACGGTCGGCGAGCAGGCCTTCGCCGAGCTCCACGTCGACCTGCCCGGCCTCCCCTTCAGCAAGGCCGGCGTCCTCGACGACGTACCGGGCGTGGTCGACGACGAGCGGATCACCACGGAGATCGACGGCACGGCGTACACCGCCGCCAAGAGCGCCGCGATGGCCGCGCACGCGACCCAGATCGAGGTGTCGGGGTCGTACTTCGCACTCTCCAACGAACTCGCGCAACCTCTCTTCACCACCGAGTACTACGAATTGGTCAGAGGGGAACACGGCACCACCAGGGAGACCGACCTGTTCTCCGGGATCGAGGGCGCGTCATGAGCGACCGTACGTCGATGCTGGCCCAGCCCCTGCAGCGCCCGTCCGCGGGCCGGGCCGCCGCCTACCTCGGGCTCTTCGTGCTCGGCGCGCTCGTCGGGCTCGCCGGATCACTGGTGCAGGGCGGATGGTTCCCGGGCGGACTGCTGCTCGCGCTGCTCGGCGAGGCCGGACTGCTGCTCGGCGGGGCGCGCGCCGCCGGCAGCCGGGCCGGGGCCGTCGCACCCGCGGGCGGCTGGATGGTCGCCGTCATCTTCCTCACCGCCAGCCGTCCGGAAGGCGACTTCGTCTTCGCCGCGGGAAGCGGCTCCTATCTCTTCCTGCTCGGCGGTATGGCAGTAGCTGTGATCTGCGCCACCCTTGGCCTGGGGCGGCAACCGGGCGGCGACGCCGTCCGACTTGGCAAGTGACGTACCACTTCTCCGTATCGCATGCGTGCGAGTCCCGTGTGGGTTTCCACGGCGGTCGTGGGATACGGGCCAGAAGTGGCCAGTATGGTGGTGCGCGCCGCCGACGCCCGAAGCAGTGAGGTCGAAACGGGCGGCGGAGCCAACCGGGAGAACCTGCCTTGAGTCGTGAAACTGACAGTCCGTCCTCCGGGCCCAACGGGCGCGGCGGAGCCGCCTACCCCTCGGGCACGCCGCCGTACGGGACGCCCCAGGTGTCCGACGGCGGTCCGGACGCGGGCCGTTCGGGCGCGCAGCCGGAGGAGCGCAAGACCGAGACCACGCTGACGACCCGGATCCGGATCAACATCCCGGGGTCGCGGCCCATTCCGCCGGTCGTCGTGCGCCAGCCCGTCGGTGAGACGGACGGCTCCGTCGACAGAGGCGCGGACACCGAGGCGTCGGCGCCGAGTTCCTCCTCGACCACGGGCACCGTCGAGCTGCCCGCCGAACCCGCCCCGCCCGCCGAGGAGAAGGCGAGCGACTGGTTCGCGCCCCGCAAGTCCGGCCCCGCGAAGGGCGGTCCGGGCGGCGGCGCGAGCAACGGCGCGGGTCTGCCGGGTGGTTCGGGTGCGGGTGCCGCGCCGGGTGCGTCCGGTGCGGCGCCGGGTTCCGGTGGGCCGGGTGGCGCGGGTGGTGCCGGTGCGGCCGGTCCCCGTCACGGCGGCTCGGGTGCGGCCGCGTCGGGCGGTGCGCGTCCCGGTGGCCGGCCGGGTGGAGTGGTCGGTTCCATGAGCATGCCGGGCGGATCGCGCTCCGGCGGTACGAACGGCGCCGGGCTCCCGGGCGCCACCGGCGGTCCGGTGGCCCCCGGCCACGGCGGCGGCACGGGCTCCTTCGACGTCACCGAGGCCCTCAACGCCGGTCCCCTCGGCCCCGGCCAGCGCGGCGGCCAGGAACCCCGCCGCGACGACCTCCCGTACTTCGCGGAGAACGGCAACGGCACGGCCGGACCGAACGGCCAGGGCGGCCAGGGTGGCTTCGGCGGCCAGGCCGGGCAGGACGCGCTGAACGGCCAGGGTGGCCTCGGTGGTCCCGGCGGTCAGGACGGCTTCGGCGGCCAGGCCGGGCAGGACCCCCTGAACGCGCAAGGCGGCTTCGGCGGGCAGAGCGGTCCCGGCGGTCAGAACGGCCAGAGCGGCTTCGGCACGCAGGGCGGCTCCAGTGGCCCCGGCGGTCAGAACGGCGGGATCGACTACGGCGGCCAGGGCGGCCAGGGCGGCCAGATCGACTACGGCGGCGGCTTCGGCGGGCCGCAGGGCCCCGCCGGACCGGGTGGATCCCAGGGCCCCGCGGGCCCGACCGGCGGCCCCGTCACCGGCGACGGACCGGTCGTGCCGCCCGCCGGACCGGACCCCTTCGCCAGGGCCGAGTCCTTCGGCGGCGAGTCCTTCACCGGTTCCGACGGCTTCGGCGGTCAGGGCGGACCCGGCGGCGGCCAGGGAGGCCCCGTCGGCCAGAGCGCTCCCAACGGTCAGCGCGGTCCGGGCGGCTCCCGCGGCCCCGCAGGCCCCGGCGGCCCCCGAGGCAGGAGCGGACCAGGTGCGTCCGGCGGTCCCGGCGGCCCCGGAACCGCAGCGACCCCCGGCACCCCCGGCCTCCCCGGCACCCCCACAGGAGCCGGCGGCCCCGCCACCCTCGGCGGCCCCGGCACTCCCGGCGGTCCCGGCGGCACCCCCACGCTCGGCGGCGCCCCCGGCGCGGGCCTCGGCGCCGGCCCCGGCCTGGGCGCAGGACCCGGCGCCGGCCTCGGCCCCGGTGGCGGTCTGAGCGACGACACCGCGATCCTCACCCCGCAGAAGCCGGCCCCCGGACCGGGCGCCCCCGGCTTCGGCAACCCGGACAACGTCTCCGGGCACACCGTCACCAGCGGCATCCCGGTCGTGCCCCCGGGCACCCAGGGACCGGGCGGCGCCGACGCGCGCCCCGCCCCGAAGGCACCCGACACCGCCTCGCAGGGCACCTCGGCCGGCTCGTCGAAGAAGAAGAAAAAGAAGGGCCGCAGCAAGCTGGCGATGGTCGGCGGCACCGTGGTCCTCCTCGGCGTCTGCGCCTACGGCGCCGGTCTGCTGATGAACCGTTCCGACGTCCCCAAGGGCACCACCGTGCTCGGTGTGGACATCGGCGGCGGCACCCGCGACGACGCCGTCAAGAAGCTCGACGACGCCCTCGGCAAGCGGGTCAACGAACCGTTGAAGCTGTCGGTCGGCGGCGACACCGTCTCCCTGAAGCCGGACCAGGCGGGCCTCCAGCTCGACGACCAGGCCACGGTCGCCGCGGCCGCGAAGAGCGACTACAACCCGGTCTCGGTGATCGGCTCCCTCTTCGGCAACCACCGGGTCGTCGACCCGGTCATGCCGGTGGACGAGGAGAAGCTCCAGGCGGCCCTGGAGAACGCCTCGGGCGGCGCCGGATCGGCCACCGACGGAACCATCAAGTTCCAGAACGGCAAGGCCGTCGCCGTGTACGGCAAGGCGGGCAAGGGCATCGACGTCGCCAGGTCGACCACCGCGGTCGAGGAGGCCTACCGCACCCAGGTGGAGACCGGCACCGCCGGCGCGGTCACGCTCCCGACCACCACCAAGGAGCCGTCGGTCTCGAACGCCGAGGTCGACCGGATGATGAAGGAGTTCGCCGAGCCCGCGATGTCCAACGTCGTCACCATCCAGACCGACGCGGCCCACAGCATCAAGTTCGGCGCCCTGTCCCTGCCGAAGATCCTCGGGTTCAAGGCGGTCGGCGGCAAGCTCGTGGAGACGTACGACCTCGAAGCGCTCAAGGAGGCGTACGGCACCACGTTCGCCGGCGTGCAGATCAACGGCGCAAGTGGCAAGCGTGACGTGCTGCCGCAGGACGTCGCCTCCGCGCTGGGCAAGGCGCTGCGCGCGAAGTCGGCGGCGGACCGCACCGTGGTCATCGACACCGACCCCAGCTGAGCACCCACGCATCAGCGGAAACCGCACCGGAGTGCCGCTGACATGACATCTGTCATGCGGCACTCCGGACGGCCGACACTGCCCGCCGCCGCACCCGCGCGGCCACCATGGCCGTATGACAACGACAGCCCCGGTGGTCGCGTTCGACCAGGTGAGCAAGGCATACGGCGAGGTACGGGCCGTGGACGGGCTGTCCCTGACCCTGCGGCCGGGGGAGACCGTGGCGCTGCTGGGTCCCAACGGCGCCGGCAAGTCGACCACCCTCGATCTGCTGCTCGGCCTCAAGCAGCCCGACGGCGGCAGTGTCCGGCTCTTCGGCACCACCCCGCGTGAGGCGATCGTCGCCGGTCGTGTGGGCGCCATGCTGCAGAGCGGCGGACTGATGGACGAGGTCACGGTCGCCGAGCTGGTCCGGCTCGCCTGCGCCCTGCACCCGAAGCCGTACAAGGCGAACGACGTCCTCGCCCGCGCCGGGATCGCCCAGATCGCCGACCGCAAGGTCAACAAGCTCTCCGGCGGCCAGGCCCAGCGCGTCCGCTTCGCCCTCGCCACCGCCGGTGACAGCGACCTGATCGTCCTGGACGAGCCGACGACCGGCATGGACGTCACCACCCGCCAGGCCTTCTGGGCCACCATGCGCGAACAGGCCGACCAGGGCCGTACGGTCCTCTTCGCCACCCACTACCTGGAGGAGGCGGACGCGATCGCCGACCGGGTGCTGGTGCTGCACCGGGGCCGGCTCCTCGCCGACGGCACCGCCGCCGAGATCAAGGCCAAGGCGGGCGCCAGGAGGGTCTCGTTCGACCTGGAGGGCACGATCGACGAGGCGCCCCTGCGCCAACTGCCCTTCCTGACCGGCATCGACATCTCCGGCCACACCGTCCGCATCCAGTCCACCGACGCCGACGCGACCGTCCACGCCCTCTACGGCCTCGGCGTCTACCCCCGCAACCTCGAAGTCGCCGGGCTCGGCCTGGAGCAGGCCTTCGTCGCCATCACCGCCGCCGAGGAGGCCAAGCAGTCATGAACAGCCTGATCAAGCTGGAACTCACCCGCGCCCTGCGCAACCGGAAGTTCCTGTTCTTCTCGGTGATGTACCCGTCGCTGCTGTTCCTGATCATCGCGGGCAACGCCGACAGCACGAGCAAGGTCGACGGCACCGGCCTGACCCTGCCGACCTACATGATGGTCTCGATGGCGTCCTTCGGCGCCCTGACCGCCGTCCTGATGGGCAACAGCGAGCGCATCGCGAAGGAACGGGAGGGCGGCTGGGTACGGCAGTTGAGGCTGACGACCCTGCCGGGGCGCGGCTATGTCCTCGCGAAGACGGCGAGCGCGGCCGTGGTGAGCCTGCCCTCGATCGTGATCGTGTTCGTCGTCGCCGCGGTCGTGAAGGACGTACGCCTGGACGCCTGGCAGTGGCTCGCCCTCACCGGCGCGATCTGGGCCGGCAGCCTCGTCTTCGCCGCGCTCGGCGTCGCCATCGGCTACCTCGCCACCGGTGACGCGGTCCGCCCGATCACGATGATCACCTACTTCGGCCTGTCGATGCTGGGCGGCCTGTGGATGCCCACGACGACGTTCCCGCAGTGGCTCCAGGACATCGCCAAGTGGCTGCCCACGCACGCGTACGCTGCCCTCGGGCAGGCCATCGAACAGAGCCGCGCCCCGCACGCACAGGACATCGCCATCCTGGTCGTCTCGTTCGCCCTGTTCGCGGGCGGCGCGGCCTGGCTGTACCGGAAGGACACGTTGAAGGCGTGAGCGGCACCGGCGTCGGGATCGGGCAGCGCCCGGAGACCCGCAAGCAGATGATGGTCAAGATGCTGTGGACGGGCATCTGGCTGGTCTATCTGAGCGCGCCCGTCTCGGACCTCCTGCACGGCGGCCACGGCCTCGTGGCCGTCGTGCTCGGCTGGCTCGGCCTCGCGGGCTTCGTCGCCTGGTACCTGGCCCTGCTGTTCAGGACCGGCCGCCGCAACGCCCAGGAGTTCGTGCTCACTTCGCTCGCGGTCCTCTCCGCCGAGTCGACCCTGCTCGCCCTCACCCTGGGCCGCGAGTGGCTCGTCCTCTTCGTGTACGTGTCGATCGCGTCCGGCGCGGCCCTGCCGCTGCGGCTCGCCCGCTGGACCATCCCCGCCGCGTCCGCCCTGATGGCGGCCCTCGCCCTGATCGTCGCCGACGGCACGGACTACATCGGCGCCCTGCTCATCCCGGCCCTGCTCGGCGGCTTCGCGATGACCGGCGTACGCGAACTGGTACGGACGACCATAGAGTTGCGGGAGGCGAGGGCGCGGGTCGCCCAGCTCGCCGCCAACGAGGAACGCCTGCGTCTGGCGAGGGACCTGCACGATCTGCTCGGCCACTCCCTGTCCCTCATCACCCTGAAGAGCGAGCTGGCGGGCCGGATGCTGCCCGCCCACCCGGACAAGGCGGCCCAGCAGGTCGCCGACATCGAACAGGTCAGCAGGCAGGCCCTGGTGGACGTCCGCGAGGCCGTCTCCGGCTACCGGCGCGCCCGCCTGGCCGCGGAACTCGCTGGCGCTCAGGTCGCGTTGGCGGCCGCCGGAGTCACCGCCACCCTGCCCGCCGAACCCGACCTCACCGGCGTCCCCGAGGAGAGCGAAGCGGCCCTGGCCTGGGCGCTGCGGGAGGCGGTCACCAACGTCGTACGGCACAGCGGTGCCCGCGGCTGCACGGTGGAGTTGCTGCACCGCCAGACCCTCGACGGACCGACGCTCGAACTCACCGTCGAGGACGACGGATCCGGAGGAGCGGGGGCGGGCCCCGGCAACGGCCTCACCGGACTCACCGAGCGCCTGGAGAAGGCCGGCGGCACCCTGGAGGCCACCGGCACCCGGCACGGCTTCCGGCTGGTCGCCCGTGTGCCCGCCGGTTCCGCGGCCGACGTAGGATCCGCCCCATGACGAGCCGCACGATCAAGGTCCTCCTCGCCGAGGACCAGTCGATGGTCCGCGAGGCACTGGCCGCACTGCTCGGCCTGGAGGACGACATCGAGGTCGTGGCCCAAGTGGCCCGCGGCGACGAGGTCCTGGCGGCGGCCCGCGCCCACGACGTCGACGTGGCTCTGATGGACATCGAGATGCCGGGCGCCACGGGCATAGAGGCGGCGGCCCAGCTCCACAAGGAACTCCCGGCGGTCAAGCTGGTCATCCTCACGACCTTCGGCCGCCCCGGCTACCTCCGCAGCGCGATGGAGTCGGGCGCCGACGCCTTCCTGGTCAAGGACGCCCCCGCGGCCCAACTGGCCGAAGCGGTACGCAAGGTGCTCGCGGGGGAGCGCGTCATCGACCCCACCCTGGCGGCAGCGGCCCTGGCAGAGGGCGCGAACCCCCTGACGGACAGGGAGCGCGAGGTCCTGCGGGCGGCGGCCGACGGCTCCACAAATGCCGAGCTGGCCAAGGCACTTCACCTCTCCCAGGGCACGGTCCGCAACTACCTCTCGACGGCGATCCAGAAGCTGGCGGTGAGAAACAGGGCAGAGGCGGTAAGGATCGCGCGTGAGAAGGGGTGGCTCTGATCGCCGTTCAGGGCAGCGGACCCAGGGGCGCGGGGAACTGCGCGACCAGCCACGACGCACCCGCACACGCCCACGGCCGTCAGTTCAACATCGCTCGCGCGGCATGAGCCTGCTGACGAACTTTTGCCGCCGCAGCCTCATCCACCGCCGCCACCACCCCCGCATACGCCTCCAACTCCCCGGCCCCCGCGACGAAGTCCCCCCGCTGCACCAGCAACTGCGCCCGCTCGTACCGCAGTCGCGCCGGATGCGAGGGCAGCAGCAGGGCGAACTCCACGGCCCACAGCCCCACATCCGACCGCTCCGGCCGGGCCGCCGCCCACGCCCGCACGTTGTTCAGGATCCGCTGCACCACGTCCAACGGATCCGCGGGCCGCAACATCGACGGCTCCAGAGAACCCCCCGTCGCCCCCGCCACCAACAACTCGGCGTCGGCCCCCGCCAGCACCCGCCCCCCGTCGAAGGGATCGGCCAGCACCTGTTCCTCCGGCGGCCCGAAGCCCACCACGAAGTGCCCCGGCAGAGCCACCCCGTACACCGGCGCCCCCGCCCGCCGGGCCACCTCCATCCACACCACGGACAGCAGGATCGGCAGCCCCCTGCGCCGCCGCAGCACCTCGTGCAGCAACGAGGACTCCAGCCGCTGGTAGTCCACCGGCAACCCACGGAACCCGCACCGGTCCCCGAGCAGTTCCCGCAGCGACACGGCCCAGGACCGCGGTCCGCCCGGCCGGAACGGCAACCGCCCGGCCAGCTCGTCGAGTGCGATCTGGGCCGTGTCGATCCCGGCGTCGTCGAGCGTCCCGTCCGCCTGCGCCGCCACCAGCAGGCACAGCGCGGACAGGTCCGGCCGCTCGGACCGCGCCTCTTCGGCGAACCGCCCGCGCAGCTCGGCGGAACGTTCGGGCGGGGGCGGGTGCGGGGAGTTCGGGGGACGCATAGCTGGCTCGTGCCCTTTCGCGGCGATCGCTACTACCGCGCCGCGCCGGAGACATCCGGCTCGCGGTAGTGGTGGTAGGCGTGGTGCGCGGCGAAGCCCAGCCGCTCGTAGAGCGTCCGCGCACCGGCGTTGTCCGATTCGACCTGGAGCCACGCGGCCGACGCGCCCTCCTCCAGCGCCCGCTGCGCCAGCGCCGCCATCACGGTCGAGGCCAGCCCCCGTCGCCGTAGCGCGGGATCCACCTCGACCGCGGCGAACCCGGCCCAGCGCCCGTCGACGACACAGCGCCCGATCGCGGCGGGCGCCCCGCCGGTCCCGGAAGGGACCGTGGCGAACCACACCGAGGGCCCGCTCCCCAGCACCCGCAGTGCCACCTCGCTCACCCCCTTGCGTTGGTACCGCGCCAGCCAGTCCGCGTCGGCCTCCCGGGACAGGACCACACCGTCACCGGAACGGTCCGCGACCGGGGCCAGCGCCCCCGTCCACAGCTCAGCCGTCACCTCCCGCGTCCACCCGCGCGCCTCCAGCTCCGCGCACAGCACCTCCTGGGTGCCCGCGGCGCCGGTCGCGGTCTGTATGTACGCCGGGAGCCCGCGCTCGCCGTACCACCGTCGTACGGCGGCCAGGGCCTCGTCGAGCGGCAGACCGGGGTCGCCGAGCGGGAGGGCGGAGTTGGCGCGGCGGGTGAAGCCGGACGCGGCGCGCAGCTCCCACTCGCCCAGCCGCTCGCTCTCCACCGGCCGCCAGCCGCGCGCGGCGATCCGGGCCAGTTCCCGGTACGAGGTGGCGGGCCCCCGGCGGCGGGCCGGCTCGGCGGGGACGACCTTGCCCGCCACCAGCGCGGATTCCGGAATGCGGACGCCCTGGCCGTCCCGGCGCGTGATCATCAGCACACCGTCGTCCCATGATGTGAGAACACCCACCGTGTCGGTGAACTTCTCGTGCGTGACGGCGGTTTCGTCCAGGCACCGTACGGATACCCGTTTCCCCACGTCAGCTGCGGAGATACGGACGACGAGGCGCCCCGCGGCGGAGATTTCCACAGGTCAGTTCACCCCTCCTGTTCGGATCATGCCCAAGAACGGAGATACTAGGGGCGGGCATCGACGACGCCGCGCTCCCGCGCGCGAGGCGGCGGAGCCTGAGGAGGCCCGCCAGCGCCCTATGGAGGAGGAACGACAGCGTGACCTACGTCATCGCGCAGCCTTGTGTCGACGTGAAGGACAAGGCCTGCATCGAGGAGTGCCCGGTCGACTGCATCTACGAGGGCTCCCGGTCCTTGTACATCCACCCGGACGAATGCGTCGACTGTGGTGCCTGTGAGCCGGTGTGCCCGGTCGAGGCGATCTTCTACGAGGACGACACCCCGGATGAGTGGAAGGACTACTACAAGGCGAACGTCGAGTTCTTCGACGAGCTCGGTTCGCCCGGTGGCGCCAGCAAGCTCGGCCTGATCGAGCGGGACCACCCGTTCATCGCCGCGCTGCCGCCGCAGGCCTGATCATCCGGCACCCCCAGGCGTGCCGCCTCGGTCCCGTACGGCCTGATCGCTCCTGATCACGGCCGTACGGGACCGAGGTGTTTGCCGTCCGGCACGCCGGACCCCGTACGACCCGAAAGCGAGCCCGACAGCCGTGTCCGCAGTCTCCGACCGCCTTCCCACCTTCCCCTGGGACAAGCTGGAGCCGTACAAGAAGACGGCTGCCGCGCATCCCGGAGGCATCGTCGACCTGTCGGTCGGCACCCCCGTCGACCCGGTCCCCGACCTGATCCAGAAGGCCCTGATCGACGCGGCGGACTCGCCGGGCTACCCGACGGTCTGGGGCACCCCGGCGCTGCGCGACGCGATCACCGGCTGGGTCGAGCGGCGCCTGGGCGCCCGTGAGGTCACCCACCGGCACGTCCTGCCGATCGTCGGCTCCAAGGAACTCGTCGCCTGGCTCCCCACCCAGCTGGGCCTGGGCCCCGGCGACCGGGTCGCCTACCCGCGCCTCGCCTACCCGACGTACGAGGTCGGCGCCCGCCTGGCCCGCGCGGAGTACGAGGTCTACGACGACCCCACCGAGCTGGACCCGGCGGGCCTGAAGCTCCTGTGGCTCAACTCCCCGTCCAACCCGACCGGCAAGGTGCTCTCCAAGGACGAGCTGACGAGGATCGTCGCCTGGGCCCGCTCCCACGGCGTCCTGCTCTTCTCCGACGAGTGCTACCTGGAGCTCGGCTGGGAGGCCGACCCGGTCTCGGTGCTGCACCCGGACGTCAACGGCGGCTCCTACGACGGCATCGTGGCCGTCCACTCGCTCTCCAAGCGGTCCAACCTCGCGGGCTACCGCGCGGCCTTCCTGGCGGGCGATCCGGCCGTCCTGGCGCCCCTCCTGGAGATCCGCAAGCACGGCGGCATGATGACGTCGATGCCGACGCAGGCGGCCGTGGTGGCGGCCCTGGGCGACGACACGCACGTGCGTGAGCAGCGCGAGCGGTACGCGGCCCGGCGCACGCTCCTGCGCGAGGCACTGCTCGGACACGGCTTCCGCATCGAGCACAGCGAGGCCAGCCTCTACCTCTGGGCGACCCGGGACGAGTCCTGCTGGTCCACGGTCGCCCACCTGGCCGAGCGGGGCATCCTGGTGGCGCCCGGCGACTTCTACGGCGAGGCCGGCGAGAAGTTCGTCCGCGTGGCGCTCACGGCGACGGACGAGCGGGTGCGGGCGGCCGTGGAGCGTCTGTGACCGCCGTCGTGGCATGAGGAAGGGGCCCAGGGAGATCCCCGGGCCCCTTCCTCGTCCGCGCGAACCGCTAGCCGAGCGGGAGGCTCTTCACCGGCAGGGTGTCCGCCGCCGGCAGGCCGCCGCCCTTGGCGAGGGAGTCGGTCGGCAGACCGCCCTTCGTCGCCGTGGACGTCGTGTCGCCGAGCAGGCCCCCGGCCGAACCGGCGGCCTCGCCCGCCGTCTTCTGCGCGACCGGAGTCGCCTTCTTCACGGCCTTGCCACCGGTCTTGCCCGCGGACGGCACGGCCTTCTCGACCGTCTTGCCACCGGTCTTGCCCGCGGTCCCGGCCAGGTTCTGCGCCGCGCCGTCCACCGTGTTGCCGACGTGCGCCCCGTCCAGAGCGGTCAGCCCGCCGAGGTTGGGGGCGGCCGGCAGCTGCGCGGGGGCCGCACTGGCGGCGCCGGCCGCACCGACCCCGGCTGCCGCTCCCGCAGCGACGAGCAGCGCGGCACGGGCGATCCTGCGGGTCAGGGGGAGGGACATGTTGCTCCTTCGACGGAGGAAACGTTGCTAGGACGCCGTGACTACCGCTCGAAGCCGACGAAGGTTGCGGAGGGCCAACGTAAAGAGTTGGCAATGCGTCGCATTATCACCTCCGGATAAAAACGGGCAAAAAGCTACCGGTCTGAAAGTCCGCCGAATCCTTGGAGCCCTTTGTTCTCAAGGGTTCTGGCGGATACGGGGGTGACGTGACGAAAACCTGCGCACACCCGCTCCCGCAGTGGGCGGACGTGACCCCTCCAGGTGATCTTCCGAACTACCGTGCCGTGAGTATCCGCACCGTGTCCGTGGCGCTCTCGCCGCCCGCCGGGCGCCACCGGCTGTCCGTGTTGCCCGCGGTCCACTGCCGGCCCGCGTACGAGACCCGCTCGATGCGCAGCGCGGAGGAGTTGGCGACGGCCCAGTGCGCGAGCTGCCAGCCGCGTTCGGTGAGACTGCGGCCGGCACCCGGGCTGGTGTCCTTCCGCACCGGCAGCGTCACCGTCCGCCCGTCCCCCGGGGTGGGCGTCGGGCTCGGCGACGCCTTGCCGCCGACCTCGGCCGCGGTCGTCTCCAGCGCGTCCCGCCCGAAGTCCCGTACGAGGGCGGACCGCACCGCGTCCGGGCCCGTCTCGGCCTCCTGGACGCCCGTGGCGCCGGCCCCGGAGCCCGTCGCGGCGGCCCGGGTGGACTCCTGGCGGCCGTCACAGGTCAGGGTGGCCGCCGAACTGCCGGTGAGGGCAGCCGCGAGCACCTCGGCGTCCGGCTCGTGCTTGGCGTACGCCTCCGGATAGCCGCTGCGCTGCACGCGCTGCGCGGCGACGGTCAGCGGGAGCTTCTCGTAGTCGTCCACCTTGACCAGGTGCTTGTAGAACTCGGCCGCCGCGTAGGTCGGGTCCAGGATCTCCTTCGGGGTGCCCCAGCCCTGCGAGGGCCGCTGCTGGAACAGGCCGAGCGAGTCGCGGTCGCCGTGCGAGATGTTGCGCAGCCCCGACTCCTGGAGGGCGGTGGCCAGCGCGATGGTCACGGCCCGCTCGGGCAGCCCGCGCCCGGTCCCGACGGCGGTGATCGTCGCCGCGTTCACCGCCTGCTCGGGCGTGAACTCGTACGACGGCCCGCCCGCCCTGCCCGAGACGACTTTGCAGCCCGGCCCGTCCGGGCCTCCGGTGACGTACTGCACCACGAGGTAACCGGCGACCGCGCACAGGACCACGAGGGCCGCCGCGAAACGGAGGAGGCGGCCACGGCGTTTGCGAGTAGGGGGCAACGGCTCTGGCATCCGGACAAGATACTGGAGAGTACTGAGGAGCCCGAGCCGGATGGGGACAGAGGGGGCGGGCAGCGGGGGCGTTAGGGTCGACAGCATGGCCGACACCCCTCTTGACCTCTCCCTCGACGCGGCTCAGCTCACCGCGCAGCTCGTCGACTTCCCCTCCGAGAGCGGCACCGAGAAGCCCCTCGCGGACGCGATCGAGACCGCCCTGCGCGCCCTGCCGCACCTCACGGTCGACCGCCACGGCAACAACGTCGTCGCCCGCACGAACCTCGGCCGCTCGGAACGCGTCATCCTCGCCGGCCACATCGACACCGTGCCCATCGCGGGCAACGTCCCCTCCCGCCTCGACGACGAGGGCTACCTCTGGGGCTGCGGCACCTGCGACATGAAGTCCGGCGTCGCGGTCCAGCTGCGCATCGCCGCGACGGTCCCCGAGCCCAACCGCGACCTCACCTTCATCTTCTACGACAACGAAGAGGTCGCCGCCCACCTCAACGGCCTGGGACATGTGGCCGAGGCCCACCCGGAGTGGCTGGAGGGCGATTTCGCGGTCCTGCTGGAGCCCACGGACAACCAGGTCGAGGGCGGCTGTCAGGGAACCCTGCGGGTCTTGCTGACGTTCAAGGGAGAGCGTGCGCACTCCGCGCGCGCGTGGATGGGGTCCAACGCGATCCACAAGGCCGCGCCCGCCCTCGCGAAGCTGGCGGCGTACGAACCCCGCAAGCCGGTCGTCGACGGCCTCGAATACCACGAGGGCCTCAACGCGGTGGGCGTACAGGGCGGCGTGGCCACCAACGTCATCCCCGACTCCTGCGTCCTGACGGTCAACTTCCGCTACGCGCCCGACCGCAGCGAAGCCGAGGCGGAGGCCTTCGTGCGGGACTTCTTCGCGGACTGCGGGGTCGACGAGTTCACCGTCGACGACCACACCGGCGGCGCCCGCCCCGGCCTCACCCACCCCGTCGCCCAGGCCTTCATGGCCGCGGTCGGCGGTGTCGCCCGCCCCAAGTTCGGCTGGACCGACGTCTCCCGCTTCAGCGCGCTCGGCGTGCCCGCGGTGAACTACAGCCCTGGTGAGCCGCTGCTCGCGCACAAGGTGGACGAGCGCGTGAAGGTCTCGCTGATCCCGGAGGCGGAGGCGAAGCTGCGGGCCTGGCTGACCTCGTGAGGAGGCGGTGGGGCGGTGGCGCTTCATGGCGGACACGCGTACGTCCCCCCTCCGTAACCCGCGTAGATCTACGCTGAGATGGAAAGACCAGGCAAGCGGAGGGAGCGCACATGGCTACCGGGAACCCCGAGGGCAAGAAGCAGCCGCCGGAGGAGCAGCGCCTGGGACCGGTCCTCCGCAGGCGGGGACAGGTCACGGCGAGCACGACCGACCAGCGTCTGCTGGACGCGGGCGGCCCCTCGGACTGGGTCCACACCGACCCCTGGCGCGTGCTGCGCATCCAGTCGGAGTTCATCGAGGGCTTCGGCACGCTCGCCGAACTCCCGCCCGCGATCAGCGTGTTCGGCTCGGCGCGGACACCGGCCGACTCCCCGGAGTACGAGGCGGGCGTGCGGCTCGGGCGAGGCCTGGTGGAGGCCGGCTTCGCGGTCATCACCGGCGGTGGCCCGGGCGCCATGGAGGCGGCCAACAAGGGCGCGTGCGAGGCGAACGGCACGTCGGTGGGGCTCGGCATCGAGCTGCCCTTCGAGCAGGGGCTCAACCCCTACGTCGACATCGGCCTCAACTTCCGCTACTTCTTCGTCCGCAAGATGATGTTCGTCAAGTACGCGCAGGGCTTCGTGGTCCTGCCGGGCGGCCTCGGCACCCTCGACGAACTCTTCGAGGCCCTGACCCTGGTCCAGACCCAGAAGGTCACCCGCTTCCCGATCGTGCTGTTCGGCAGCGAGTACTGGGGCGGCCTGGTCGACTGGCTCAAGAACACCCTGGTCGCCCAGGGCAAGGCCTCCGAGAAGGACCTGCTGCTGTTCCACGTGACGGACGACGTGGACGAGGCGGTGGCGTTGGTGTCGAAGGAGGCGGGCCGCTAGCGCGGGCCTCGGTCCGGGTTTCGGAGGGGCTGGTCTTCCAGCCCCTCCGGCGAAGCTTCCTACGCCAGCCCCCGCCGAGCCACCGCCGGTGGCCGGTGCCCCGCGATCGACGCCACCATGTCCAGCACCTGCCGCGTCTCCCCGACCTCGTGCACCCGGTACACCTGCGCGCCCAGCCACGCGGACACCGCCGTCGTCGCCAGCGTCCCCACCACCCGCTCCTTCACCGGCTTGTCCAGGGTCTCGCCCACGAAGTCCTTGTTGGACAGCGACACCAGCACCGGCCACCCGGTGGAGACCATCTCCCCGAGCCGCCGCGTCGCCTCCAGACTGTGCCGCGTGTTCTTCCCGAAGTCGTGCCCCGGATCGATCAGCACGGACTCCCGCGGCACCCCCAGCGCGACCGCCCGCTCCGCCAGCCCCACGGTCACCCGCAGGATGTCGGCCATGACGTCGTCGTACGTCACCCGGTGCGGCCGGGTACGCGGCTCCGCGCCCCCGGCATGCGTGCACACCAGCCCCACCCCGTACCGCGCCGCGACCTCCGCGAGCCCCGGATCGACCCCGCCCCACGCGTCGTTGAGGAGGTCCGCCCCGGCTTCGCAGACGGCCTCGCCCACCGACGCCCGCCAGGTGTCCACGCTGATGATCACGTCGGGGAACCGCCGCCGCACCTCCGCCACGAACCCCACGGTCCGCCGCGCCTCCTCCTCGGCGGACACCTCTTCGCCCGGACCGGCCTTGACCCCGCCGATGTCGATGATGGCGGCCCCCTCGGCCACCGCCTGCTCCACGCGCGCGAGGGCGGGCTCGTCGAGGAACGTGGCTCCCTGGTCGTAGAAGGAGTCGGGGGTCCGGTTCACGATCGCCATGATCACCGGCTCGTGCGCGTCGAACACGCGCCTGCCCAGCCTGAGCATCCCCTGTGACCTCACTTCCCACGTCTGTGTCTTCGGCTTCCGCGGCCGCCTGCGACCCTAACTGTCAGACTCGCATGGCACGATCGGACCCTGACACATTCGACGCCGGCGGGCGGCCGCCGGCAGGGACCATGGGGACCTCAGCGATGGTTATGTTCTTGTTCCTGGTCATCGCGCTCGCGGTCGTGGTCGCCGCGGTGACGCTCGCCGTGGTGGGCGGCGGCGACAGCGACGGCCCGCTGCCGGACGTCGCCCCCGAGCGGCTCCAGGACCCCCTGCCGCCGGACCGCCCGGTGGACCGCGCCGACGTCGAGAGCCTGCGCTTCCCGCTCGCCGCCCGCGGCTACCGGATGTCCGACGTGGACGACGCCCTCAGCCGCCTCGGCGCCGAGCTCGCCGAGCGGGACGCGCGGATCGCCGACCTGGAGTCCGCGCTGGCCGGCGCCCAGGCCGCCGCGCACGTCTCCATGCAGAAGCCGGACCACGGCCACGGGGAGCAGCGGTGACCGGCGCCGCCCTGGCAGGCCCGGACGGCGCGCTCCGCTGCCCCTGGGCCCTGTCCACCCCGGACTACGTGGCCTACCACGACGAGGAGTGGGGCCGCCCGGTCCACGGCGACGACGCCCTGTACGAACGCCTCAGCCTGGAGGCCTTCCAGTCCGGCCTGTCCTGGATCACGATCCTGCGCCGCCGCGAGACCTTCCGCGCGGCCTTCGCCGGCTTCGAGATCGCCAAGGTGGCGACCTTCGACGACACCGACCGCGAGCGCCTGCTCCTCGACCCCGGGATCATCCGCAACCGCGCCAAGGTCGACGCGACGCTGGCCAACGCGAAGGTGCTGGCCGACTGGTCGCCGGGCGAGCTGGACGAGCTGATCTGGTCCCACGCGCCGGAGACCCACGCGGTCCCCAGGACACTGGGCGACGTCCCGGCGGTGACCCCGGAGTCGACGGCGCTCTCCAAGGCCCTGAAGAAGCGGGGCCTGCGCTTCGTGGGCCCCACGACGGCGTACGCCCTGATGCAGGCGTGCGGACTGGTCAACGACCACCTGGAGACGTGCGTGGTGCGAGGGGACCGAGCCTGAGCCCTAGCGGCCCAGATACTCGGGCGCCTGCTTGTTCACGAACGCCCGTACGGCGATCGCGTGGTCCTCGGAGGCCCCGGCCCGGGTCTGGAGCTCGTCCTCCTTGTCCAGCGTCTCCGACAGGGTGTGCGTCGACGCGTACGCCAGGGACTCCTTGATCGCCCCGTACGCCACCGTCGGCCCCGAGGCCAGCGCCCGCGCCACCTTCTCCGCCTCCGCGGGCAGGTCGGTGGAGGGCACCAGACGGTTCACGATCCCGAGGTCGTGCGCGTCCCGGGCCGACATGGTCCGGGGGAAGAGCAGCAGGTCGGCGGCGCGGCCCGGCCCCACCACCCGCGGCAGGGTCCACGAGATGCCGGAGTCCGCGGTCAGCGCCACCCCCGCGAACGACGTGTTGAACGCGGCGGTGTCCGCCGCCACCCGGTAGTCGGCCGCGAGCGCGATCCCGAAGCCGGCGCCCGCCGCGACCCCGTTCACCCCCGCCACCACCGGCTTGGGCATCTCCGTCAGGGCCCGCACGACCGGGTTGTAGTGCTCCTTGACCGTGCTCATGACCTTCGTCGAGCCCTCGGCCAGCAGCCCGATGTGTTCCTTGAGGTCCTGGCCCACGCAGAACGCCCGCTCCCCGGCGGCGGTCAGCAGCACGGCTCGTACGGCGTCGTCCTGTGCCGCCGACTCGACCGCCTCCCGCAGCGCGACCTTCGTGGCGATGTTCAGCGCGTTCATCGCCTCGGGGCGGTTCAGCGTGATCGTCGCGAGTCCGTCGCTCACCTCGTAGAGCACGGTGTCGGTCATGGCGTATCCCCTCCGCAGCGTCCGGTGGACCCGATGTCCGAAGGACAGCATGGCGGAGATCGCCGTCCGAGGACCGGACCGGACGTGTGACCTGCGTCAAAGAATTCGGGAGCGTTCCCAGCGGGCCGGGATCGTCGCGGTGGCGGAGTATCGCAGCCACATCGCCGAATTGAGTGGTTTTGCTCGCGCGCGTTGCCCAAGCGATGCCGACTGATGTTGGTCATCGGGTCCCGCGATGCGGGATAATGGCCTGGAAGCAATGTGTTCGATGCCGGTGTCGCGTGTCCCACTTTGACGCGCGTGCCCTCCCAGGGCCGTCGGCTTTGGCGATGAGCTGGTTTCAGGAAGGGGAACGAGCATGGCGGCCATGAAGCCGCGGACGGGCGATGGCCCGCTCGAGGTGACCAAGGAGGGGCGGGGCATTGTCATGCGCGTTCCGCTCGAAGGCGGCGGTCGGCTCGTCGTCGAGCTGACCCCTGACGAGGCCGACGCGCTCGGTGACGCCCTCAAGAAGGTCGTCGGCTGACGCGGAAGCGACCATACCCTTTCGGCTGCCCCGGCATCTCATGAGGTGCCGGGGCAGCGGTCTGCCGGGGCGGGACACCCGGATGGCCGTACGGGACGACAGCGGCTCCCGGAGCCGTCGCTACCGCTTGACCGCGCACAGCAGGCCGTCGCCGACCGGCAGGAGGGACGGCACCAGCTCCTGGCTCTCGCGCACGGCCCGCAGCAGCTCCCTCAGGCGTACGACTTCCGTGGGCTGCGGTCCCGAGTCCACCGTGCGGCCGTTGGCGAAGACGCCCTCGAAGACCACGAGCCCACCCGGACGCAGCAGGCGCAACGATTCAGCGAGGTAGTCCATGACCTCCTGCCGGTCGCCGTCGCAGAACACGAGGTCGTAGCCGGCGTCGGCGAGGCGGGGCAGGACGTCCAGCGCGCGGCCCGGGATGAAGCGGGCCCGGTTGCTGGCGAAACCGCAGGCGCGGAAGGCCTGGCGGGCGAACTGCTGGTGCTCGGGCTCGGGGTCGACGGTGGTCAGCACCCCGTCGGGGCGCATGCCGTGCAGCAGATGGATGCCGGAGACACCGGTGCCGGTGCCGATCTCGGCGACCGCCTTGGCGTCCACGGAGGCCGCCAGCAACCGCAGCGCCGCGCCCGTGCCGGGCGACACCGAGCGCAGCCCCGCCTCACGGGCCCGGTCGCGGGCCCAGAGCAGCACTTCGTCCTCGGCGACGTAGGCGTCGGCGAACGCCCAGCTCGTCTGCCGGTTGCCGGTAATGGCCCTCTCCTTGCCCCGTGGTTGCCTGGGCGTGACTGTATCCGTTGGCGTCGGGAACCCGCAGATGGGACCGGGCGTTTAGAGGGATGGAGACGCACCCGGGGGGACACAGTTGGATCACGAAGCCGAGCGGGCCCTCGAGCAACTGCTGACGCAGGGGACCGAGTGGTATCAGCCCAGATCAAATTCTCGTAAAACCGCTTATCCGGAGCTAACGGGCGAGGTGGCTATGGTAGGGGCTCCACTGGAGACAACCAGAGCCGACAGGGGAGGTGCGGCCGCGCCTGGAGATCGTGGGGGAGTGCTGCGGCGCTTCCTCGGATCGGCGGGCAGGCCGAAATCCGTGAACGACACCGCTGACCACAGCCACGCCGGCGACTACGCCCAGACCGCGACCTTCGCCACCGACGCGGACGGGCAGGCGTGGACTCCGCCCACCTGGGAGGAGATCGTCAGCACGCACAGCGGCCGCGTCTACCGCCTCGCGTACCGCCTCACCGGCAACCAGCACGACGCCGAGGACCTCACGCAGGAGGTCTTCGTCCGCGTCTTCCGCTCGCTGTCCACCTACACACCGGGCACCTTCGAGGGCTGGCTGCACCGCATCACCACCAACCTCTTCCTGGACATGGTCCGCCGCAAGCAGCGCATCCGCTTCGACGCCCTCGGCGAGGACGCGGCCGAGCGACTGCCCAGCCGCGAACCGTCGCCCCAGCAGGTCTTCAACGACGCCCACTTCGACGCGGACGTCCAGCAGGCCCTCGACACCCTCGCGCCGGAGTTCCGTGCCGCGGTCGTCCTGTGCGACATCGAAGGGCTGTCGTACGAGGAGATCGCCGCGACTCTGGGCGTCAAGCTCGGGACCGTCCGCTCCCGGATCCACCGCGGTCGGTCCCAGCTGCGCAAGGCCCTCGCGCACCGCTCCCCGGAGGCCCGCGCCGAGCGCCGCTCCTTCATGTCCCGGGTCCCCGCGCTGGGGGGAGGGGGCGCGACCGCGTGAGTGGATCACTGCCCAAACCCGGCGAGGGAAGCCTCGCGGACCAGCATCTGGGAGACCGACTCGCCGCCCTGGTGGACGGCGAGCTCGGTCATGCCACGCGCGAGCGTGTCCTCGCACATCTCGCCACCTGCCCGAAGTGCAAGGCGGAGGCGGACGCCCAGCGCCGCCTGAAAAACGTCTTCGCGGAGGCCGCCCCGCCGCCGCCCTCCGAGAGCTTCCTGGCCCGCCTCCAGGGGCTGCCCGGAGGTGATCCGGAGGACGGCGACAGCTCGCCGTTCGGCGGGGGAGGGTTCGGAGGACTGTCGGGACGACCCGGCGCAGGGGTCTTCGGCGTGAGACGTGGCGAGCGCTTCGAGTTCGACTACGTTCCCGCGGGCCCGCACGCCGGAGTGCTGCCGCCGTCCACCGGCCGGGGCTTCCGCATCCATGACGTCAGCCGCCATGAGGCCGAGCGCTCCGCCTCGCGCGGTATGCGGTTCGCGTTCGTCGCCGCAGGGGCGGTGTCGCTGGCCGCGATCGCCCTGGGCGGCGTCACCACGGGCGCGCCCGGCGACACCGAGGCCCGCGGAGCCGGCAGCAATGTCACCCCGGCGCGCACTCCCAGCACGGGAGCGGCGGTGCCGGAGAACCAGCGCCGTCGCGGCGAGGGTCCGCTGCTCGCGCAGGAACAGGGACAGCGGGCGCTCGGCGACACCCCGGTCGCCCCGACCGAGATCTCCGCTCCGCTGCTGCCCGGTATACCGGCCCAGGTCCAGCAGGCGGCGCTGCACACCCTCACGGCCCCCGTGGTCGCGGGTGCCGCCGCCATGTCTCCTCTCATACGACCGCTCAGCACCACCCCGCCGCTCAGCCTGACGTCCCTGTCCACCACGCCGGACCTCACCACCTCCGGCCTCCTCGCCGCACCCGTCCCCCACACCACGTCAGCGCCGACGCCCCCCGCCACCGCCCGCTGACCGGCGCCCTGCTCCGGGGCGCGTGAACCTGGTTGAATCCACAGAGAGGTCGACGTGCCGCGCACGCGGCCGGTCAGCTGTGGGGAGAGCTGGGGAGCGCATGGACGAGGGCAAGTTCACGAGGTCGACATGGTGGAGCCGACCTCGGCCGCGGGAGTCTTTTGGGCCGGGGGAGCCGGAGGTGCCCGGGGACACGCCGGGGTCCGGCACGGCGTCCCTCTCTTCCGACGGGGACTTCTCGTTGCGGGCGCCTGGGGATGCCACCGGTTCGGCCTCGGGTGGGCCGACCTCCGAGGGGGACTTCGAGCTCGCGCCCCCGAAGGATGCGGTGGAGGACTCCATCGTCCCGACTCCGGGGAACGGGACCTCCGAGCGGGACACGGAGGGCGACTATGAGCTTGCGGCTCCTCAGGGGCACGCCGGCGTGGACCAGACCCCCGGGCTCGAAGCGACGGACGGCAAGGTCCGACAGCTGCCCGTAGAGCCCGCCGTGGACCGGTCCGAACCCACGCCCGTCTCCGACTCCACCGGCACCCCGCCCTACGGAGTACCGGGCCCCTGGTCCCCGGCCCCGCCGGTCCAGCACCCGGCGACCTCCTCCGCAGAAACGCGCGAGCCGGTGCCGCCCGAGTCGGCACCGAGAGCACCGGCTACGCCCGACGCCGGGCCCCCTGCCCCAACGGCCCCTGGTACCCACGTAACGCCCCCACCTGCCCCCACCCCCTGGCAGAACTACGACCCCTGGGCCCCCGCCCCCCTCCAGCAGACCGGCGCCGCTTCCCAGACCAAGGACCAGCGAAGTCGGCGGACCCGGCAGGCGCTGCTCGCAGGTGCCCTGCTGCTCGCGCTCGTGGCAGGCGGCACCGGTGGGGTCGTAGGGGCGTATCTGGAGCGGCACGGGGCCGGCGACGACGTCGTGGAGTTGCCGCAGGCCGGGCGGGAGTCCGGTGAGCGCGCGCCCGGGACCGTCGCCGGGATCGCCGCGAGGGCTCTGCCCAGCGTCGTGACCCTGCACGTGAGCGGCGCGGCGGAGTCCGGCACCGGAACCGGCTTCGTGCTGGACGATGCCGGGCACATCCTGACCAACAACCACGTCGTGGAGCCCGCCGGAGCCGACGGCGAGATATCGGTGACCTTCCACAGCGGCGACACCGCCAAGGCCACCCTCGTGGGGCGGGACAGCAGCTACGACCTCGCCGTCGTCGAAGTGAGCGGGGTGCACGGCCTGCGGCCCATGGCCCTCGGCAACTCCGACAACGTCCAGGTCGGCGACCCCGTGGTCGCCATCGGCGCCCCCTTCGACCTGGAGGGCACCGTCACCTCCGGCATCATCAGCGCGAAGGAACGGCCCATCACCGCCGGCGGCGAGCGCGGGGACGGCAGCGACGTGTCGTACGTGGACGCCCTCCAGACCGACGCCCCCATCAACCCCGGCAACTCCGGCGGCCCCCTCCTCGACTCGCGCGCCCGCGTCATCGGCATCAACTCCGCCATCCGTTCCGCCGACAACGGCTCCGGATCGGACGGCGCCCAGGCCGGCTCCATAGGTCTCGGTTTCGCCATCCCCGTCAACCAGGCCAAGCGGGTCGCCGAAGAGCTGATCAACACCGGCACCGCGACCCACCCGGTCATCGGCGTCACGCTCGACATGGACTACACCGGGGACGGCGCCCGCGTCGGGACCAAGGGCAACGGCGGCGAGCCCGCCGTGCGCGAGGGCGGCCCGGGCGACAGGGCCGGGCTGAAGGCCGGTGACGTGATCACCGCGGTCGACGGCCGCCGTGTCCACTCCGGCGACGAACTCATCGTCAGGACCCGCGCCCACCGCCCCGGCGACCGCCTCCGGCTCACTCTGGAGCGGGCCGGCAAGGAGGTCACGGTCACACTGACCCTCGGTTCCTCGGACGGCAGCTGACGCACACGGATCGACACGAACCTCACAGGGACGGCTGCGAATCCCGCTCCACAGGGCAAACAACCCGGAAAACCGTTCAGCGATCCGCGCTCGGAGCCCTCGGGACAGTACCGGTCATACGGGAACGCCAGGTACCGTGGTCCTGGCCCGGACCCCAAGGAGCTTCAGGTGTTCAATGACATAGGACCGCTCGAGCTGATCACGCTCGTTGTCCTCGCCGTGCTCGTCTTCGGTCCGGACAAGCTCCCGAAGGTCATCCAGGACGTCATGCGGACCATCCGGAAGATCCGCGAGTTCTCGGAGAGCGCCAAGCAGGACATCCGCTCGGAGCTGGGCCCGGAGTTCAAGGACTTCGAGTTCGAGGACCTCAACCCCAAGACGTTCATCCGCAAGCAGCTGGACAACGACGAGCTGGGGCTCAAGGAGATCCGCAACGGCTTCGACCTGAAGAAGGAGATGGCCGAGGTCACCGACGCCGTGCACAGCACGGACACCTCGTCGTCGGCCTCCTCGTCGTCCTCGTCCGGTGGCCGGATCGACATGTCCAAGAAGCCCGAGGAGGACGGCAAGGACGACCGCCCGCCCTTCGACGCGGACGCCACCTGAGCCGTACCCCCCACCAGCAGGCGCCTGCCGAGCCGTTCAGCTCGCGGGCGCCTTTCGCTGTCGTACGGCCGCCACGTGACGCGTTTCATACCGAGCGGGCAGGTCGCGAGGCCTGAACCCGCCCCCCGTATGCCTCGCGCGCCGGGCGGTTTCCCGGCAGCTCGGAGCGGTGTGGATATGCTGCCGAGTTGTTGTGCGGGCCGTACGCGAACCAGCGACGCCGCCCGAAGGGGGGCGGGCCGGTCCGGTCCGACGAGAGCTAGTAGGAGGCGTCCGGCACATGGAGACGACGAGCGGGACGGTCGCGCAGGCGCCGGCCGCGGAGGGTGCACAGCAGGTCCCCTCCGCCCGGCGCACGGTCGACGGCTACCTTCAGGCGCCCTTCCCCTGGTACGGCCTCGACGAGGCCTTCACGGGGCCGCGCTGGCTGATGCAGGTCGGCACGTCGGCCGACGGGGCCGTCGAGCACGGGTCGATCGGACACGGTGACGAGCCCTCCGTGAAGAACGAGGCGGGTTCCACGGGGGAGCCGAAGGAGAAGTTCGCGGTCGTGGTGACCGTCGCCGCCAACCCGTCCCGCAGGAGCGCGGACGGCACCGGGCTGCTGGAGGCCACGTCGGTCTCCTCCGCCGCCTGGCTGGCCGGGGTGGGCCTGTTGTCGTTCACCTGGCCCGGGCAGATGGACCACTCCCTGCGCGACGACTGGCTGGACCAGCAGACCGAGACGGCCTGGGTCCTGGCGGACGACCTGGAGGGATCCGACTGGTCGACCCTGTCCCTGCCGGTGGACGGCGTGCCCACGCCCTTCCACTACCGGGAGTCGGAGTTCGGCTGGGTCCTCGCGGGCTCCACCCAGGAGGGGGTGCACGTGGGGGCGTACGGGAGAGGCATGAGCGCGTACGGCCTCGGGTTCGCGATGATCAAGGACATCTCGGCGTACGCCTAGCAGGACGAAGGGGCACCGCAGACCCGAGCGGTGCCCCTCAAGTGTCCTGGACGGCAAGTGTCTGGACATCAAGTGTCCTGAACGGCTGTTTTATCGGCCCAGTCGCCGCCGTACCCGCCGGACCTGGCGGTTGTCGGCGACCGCGTCGAGCAGCCGGCGCCCGGTGCCGGCCTCGTGGGCCGGGCCCTCCAGCCGCAGCAGGGTGCCGTCGCGGACGACGGCGTGCGCGACGGGGGTGTCGGTCTTCGGGAGCGTGACCGGGTGACGGCCCGCGGGGAGCTTGAGACGGGCGGGCAGCCGCAGGACGGCCGTCGTACCGCCGTCGCCGGGAACGAGCTCGGCCTCCACCGTCAGCGCGGACACGCTGACCTTGACGCGGGCCGGGGCCCCGCCCGCGGTGGCCGCCACGTACGGCAGCGGCAGCGACCGCTCACCGCGCGCGGTGTTCGCGGCAGCCGCACCGGCCGTGTCGGAACCGAGCCTGCGCTGACGCTGGTCCACGTCGAGGGCGAGCTGACCGCTGCCCGTCCAGTACGGCAGCGAGAGCCGCCCGCCGGTCAGCGCCGGGCCCGCGGCCGGGGTGCCCGGGGTGCCGTCGCCGGTCAGGCGGACCATCCGGTCGATGCCCAGCAGCTGGACGAAGGCCCACACGTCGTGCACGCCGCGCTCCAACGGCCGCCCGCCCGCGAGCCGTTCGGGGTCCAGGCTCAGCCGCCCGGACGCGACCAGCCGCGACCGCCCCTCGCCGGCGGGCTCGAGCCGCACCTCCAGCTCACCCTCCGGGTACCACCAGTCCTCGCGGTCCCGGTCCTTGACGACCAGTTCGGCGTACGCCAGCCGGAACGGATCGCGGACCTCCCAGCCGCCCTCGGTCCCCGGCACCCCGGCCAGCAGCTCCGGGTCCAGCCACCGCTTCCCGTCCCGCTCGACGAGCACCAGCGGCTCACCGTCCCCGCGCAGCAGCTCCAGCGTGACGTCGGCGACGAGCCGCCCGTCCGCCCACCGCAACTCCCCGACGGTACTGCGGGCCTTGACCTCACGAACCCGCTCCGCGAGGGCCACGGCCCCGTCGAAGTCCCCGGCCTCCAGCAGCTCGGCCCGCAGCCGCGACACGACGGGCAGCCCCTCCCGTACGGCTGCGGGGAACTCCTCGACAGCCAGCCGCCGAGCCGCCTCGAACCGCTCCCGCTGCTGGACGGGGTCTTCGCGGAGGATCTCGGGCTCGCGGGTCCGGGACAGGACCTCGACGTGGTAGAGGCGGTGGAGGAGGCGGTTCTGGAGCGCGTCGACGTCCTCGGACGCGCTCGTGCCGTCCTTGATCTGGCGCACGATGGTGCGGCAGTTGTCCCAGAAGCCGTGGCGCGGGTTGAACCGGTGCTGGGTGTTGTTGCCGCCGTCGTCCCGCTTCATCCAGTAGTAGCAGGGGTAGTCGGCGAGGATCGAGATGCGCTCGGCCTTCAGGTAGGCGGCGCTGACGAAGGCCAGGTCCTCCAGGATCCAAGGGCCTTCGGGGAACCGGAGACCGTGCTCCTCGACGAAGGCCCGCCGGAACATCTTGTGCGGGGACATGCTCTGCATGAGCTCGTCGTTCTCGATCGTGCAGGCGCCCACCGTGTGCCGGAAGAGCCGCCGGGGCCGCACCATCGTGCTGGACATCTTGCCGAGCACCACGTCGGCGTCATTGCTCTCGGCGTGCGCGTACAGCCGCTCCAAGGCCTCGGGCCCGAGCATGTCGTCGTGGTCGACGAACTGGATGTACTCGCCCTTGGCGTGCCGCATGCCGAGATTGCGGGGCGCGCCCGGCCAGCCGGAGTTCGGCCGGGTGTGCACCTGGACGTTGGGATGTGCGGACGCGATCTTCTGGAGCCGGAGCAGCGTGTCGTCCGTCGACCCGTCGTCGACGTAGATGACCTCGTACTCGTCGGCGGGCAGACTCTGCCCCAGCAGCGACGGCGCGCACTCGTCGACGTACTTCCCGGTGTTGTAGACGGGGACGATGACGCTGACTTTGACTCTCGGCATTCCACGGACCCTACCCGGCCCATGGAATGCCTTCAGTCACGTACGTCTCAGAACTTGTTCCTCGGCGTGATCCCCAGCGAAAGCCCCGAAAGCCCCCGCTGACGCCCCCCCAGCTTCCCCGCGATCCCCCGCAGCGCGGCCCCCGCCGGGGAGTCCGGGTCGGAGAGCACGACCGGCTTGCCCTCGTCGCCGCCCTCGCGGAGGCGGACGTCGATGGGGATGGAGCCGAGGACCGGGACCGTGGCCCCGATGGTGCGTGTCAGGCCGTCCGCGACCGTCTGGCCGCCGCCCGTGCCGAAGACGTCGACCATCTCGCCGCAGTGCGGGCAGGGCAGGCCGGACATGTTCTCGACCACGCCGACGATCTTCTGGTGGGTCTGGACCGCGATGGAGCCGGCCCGTTCCGCGACCTCCGCCGCCGCCTGCTGCGGGGTCGTCACGACCAGGATCTCCGCGTTCGGGACCAGCTGGGCCACCGAGATCGCGATGTCGCCCGTGCCCGGGGGCAGGTCCAGCAGAAGGACGTCCAGGTCGCCCCAGTACACGTCCGCCAGGAACTGCTGGAGGGCACGGTGGAGCATGGGCCCCCGCCACACCACCGGCGCGTTGCCCGGGGTGAACATGCCGATCGAGATGACCTTCACGCCGTTCGCCGACGGCGGCATGATCATGTTCTCGACCTGGGTCGGGCTGCCGTCCGCGCCCAGCATCCGCGGCACCGAGTGGCCGTAGATGTCCGCGTCGACGACCCCGACCTTCAGACCGTCGGCCGCCATCGCCGCCGCCAGGTTCACGGTGACGGAGGACTTGCCGACGCCGCCCTTGCCGGAGGCGACCGCGTACACGCGCGTGAGCGAGCCCGGCTTCGCGAAGGGGACCTCGCGCTCCGTCTGGCCGCCCCGCAGGGCCGTCGCCAGCTCCTTGCGCTGCTCGTCGCTCATCACGTCCAGCGTGACGTCGACGCGCGTGACGCCGCCGACCGCCGCGACCGCGTCCGTCACGCGCTGCGTGATCGTCTCGCGCATCGGACAGCCGGAGACCGTCAGGTACACGGTGACCGCGACCGCCCCGTCCGCCCCGATCTCGACCGACTTGACCATCCCGAGTTCCGTGATGGGCCGGTTGATCTCGGGGTCGTTCACCGTCGCCAGTGCCTCGCGCACCGCGTCTTCGCTAGCCATACAGACGATGGTACGGCGGCCACGGGCACCCCCCGCACCCCCGTCAATGGTCGTCTACGTCACGCCCGTGCGGCCGTTCTGCCGGGAATACGACCTGCCCGTCGTGCTGCCTCGCCTCCAGCTCCTTCATCAGGTCCTGGAGCTCGGAGCGGATCCAGTCACGGGTCGCCACCTCCCCGAGGCCAATCCTGAGCGCGGCGATCTCGCGGGTCAGGTACTCCGTGTCCGCGATCGACCGCTCGTTCTGCTTGCGGTCCTGCTCCAGGTTGACCCGGTCCCGGTCGTCCTGCCGGTTCTGCGCGAGCAGGATCAGCGGGGCGGCGTAGGAGGCCTGGAGGGACAGCATCAGGGTGAGGAAGATGAACGGGTAGTTGTCGAAGCGCAGGTCGCCGGGCGCGAAGATGTTCCACAGCACCCACGCGATGATGACGACCGTCATCCAGACGATGAACCGGCCGGTGCCGAGGAAGCGGGCGATCCGCTCCGACAGGCGTCCGAAGGCCTCCGGGTCCCATTCGGGCAGCAGCCTGCGCCGCGGCGGGCGCGGCTGGTCGAGGCGGGCGCGGGTGCGGGTCGTCGCCGTGGCTCCGGCCGGCCCTCCGCGCTCGCGGTTCGAGCTCTCGCGCTCAGGCGTCATGGTGCGCCGCCCCCTCCGCGTCGAACTCCGTCTCCCGCCAGTCCTCGGGCAGCATGTGGTCGAGTACGTCGTCCACGGTCACCGCGCCGAGCAGCGAACCCGAGTCGTCGACCACGGGCGCCGCGACCATGTCGTACGTCGCGAAGAACCCCGCGATGACCGGCAGGGTCGCGTCCGGGTCGAGCGCCTGGAGGTCGTCGTCGACGAGCGAGCTGACCAGGGTGTACGGGGGGTCCCGCAGGAGCCGCTGGAAGTGGACCGTGCCGAGGTACTTGCCGGTCGGGGTCTCGTCGGGCGCCCGGCACACGTACACCTGGGCGGCGAGCGCGGGGGACAGGTCGGGGTTGCGGACGCGGGCGAGCGCGTCGGCGACGGTCGCGTCCGGCCGTAGGACGATCGGTTCCGTCGTCATCAGACCGCCGGCCGTGTGCTCCTCGTAGGCCATCAGGCGCCGCATGTCGGCCGCGTCGCCGGGCTGCATCAGGCTCAGCAGCCGCTCCTGCTCCTCCGGGGGGAGCTCGGAGAGCAGGTCGGCCGCGTCGTCCGGGTCCATGGCCTCCAGGACGTCGGCGGCCCGCTCCTCCTTCAGCTTGCCGAGGATCTCGATCTGGTCGTCCTCGGGGAGCTCTTCCAGTACGTCGGCCAGGCGGTCGTCGTCGAGGGCGGCCGCCACCTCCGCGCGCCGCTTGGCGGAGAGGTGATGCAGGACGTTGGCGAGGTCGGCCGCGCGCAGCTGCTCGAAGGTGGCCAGCAGGCTCTCCGCACCCTGTCCCTGCTCCTCCAGCGTGAAGCCGGTGACGGCGGACCACTCGACGGTCAGCGTCTCGCCCTTGCGCCGGAACGCCCCGCCCTTGCCGCCCTTGCGCACGAAGACCCGGTCGATCTCCCAGTCGCGGCGGGCCGGCAGCTGCTGCACCGAGATGTCGAGCACGGTGACCTGCTCGCCGTGTTCCACGAGCGTGACCCGCCGGTCCAGCAGTTCGCCGAAGACCAGGCGCTCGGTGGGGCGTTGCTCGAAGCGCCGGACGTTGAGCACGCCGGTGGTGATGACCTGGCCCGACTCGATGCTCGTCACCCGGGTCATGGGCAGGAAGATGCGGCGCCGCGTGGACAGTTCGACGACCAGGCCGAGCACCCGGGGCGGCCTGCGCCCGACGCGCAGCACGACGACCAGATCGCGTACGCGGCCCACCTGGTCGCCGTTGGGATCGAAGACGGCGACGCCCGCGAGATGCGAGACGAAGATCCGGGGGGCTCCCGCTGCCATGGCTGTGCTTCCTTTGTGTACGGGGTGGTGTACGAGGCCGCTGACCCGTCCGCGTACGAGGTGTTTCGTTCGTCGTTCGTTGTCCGGATTGCCCGCTCGGGAGGGCTTAAGGCTAGCCCGTACCGATCGGATCCGCCCTGGTGAGCGGTCCGGACGGTCCGGCTCCGTCCGGGGGCCCGGGCCCCGGTACGCTGCCGTACCACGCTCAAGGACCGTCGTCGGAAAGGCAGCCCCACCTGTGACCGCGATTCGCCCGGGCCGTACCCGCAGGGCCGTACTGGTGGGCGCGGTGTGCGCCCTGGTCGTGACGGGGACGGCGCTCACGGGGTGCAGCGAGGACCCGGACGCGGGCACCAACGGGGTCGGCAAGCTGTCCGCCGAGCAGATCCAGGCCAGGACGCGGGCGGCGGCCGGGTCCGCGGAGGCGCTGCGGCTGTCGGGGAACGTGGTCACCAGTGGCCGTACGTACAAGCTCGACATGCGCCTGAGCGCCGACGGCGGCTCCGGGTCGGTCACCGCCGAGGGAACGACCTTCCAGCTGCTGCGGATCGGCGAGGAGCTGTATCTCAAGGCCGGCGCGGGCTTCTGGACCCAGGCCGACGGCAAGGGCGAGGACACGGACGCGGCCGCCGACAAGCTCGACGGCAAGTACGTCAAGGTGCCCGCGGGCGACCCGGCGTACAAGAAGTTCAGTGGTTTCACGGACAAGGACGTTCTCCTCGACGGGCTTCTGACCCTGCACGGCACGCTGGGCACCGCGGGCCATCACGAACAGGCGGGTACCCGCACGATCCGGATCACCGGTGACGAGGGCGACGGAGGCACGCTGGACGTCTCCCTGGAGGGGCAGCCCTATCCCCTGCGGCTGGCCCGGGCGGGCGGCGCGGGCACGCTGACCTTCTCGGCCTGGGGCAAGAGCTTCACCCTGACCGAGCCGGAGAAGGACGAGACGGTGGACTACGGCAAGCAGTTGCCGTCGTCCTAGCCGCGCGGCCAGCGAAGCTATCCGCGTTTGCGGCGCCTCAGGAGCAGCCGGGGCAGCCCGGCCGGGATCGGTTCCCGCGTGGTCGCCGGTGTGGGCAGCGGTGCCGACGCCAGGTCACCGTCGGGCAACGGCACGGTCGTTCCCGTCGGCTCCAGGCGCAGCACCCGGCACTCACGCGCCCAACGGTCCGTCATGGCCTCGCCGTCGGGGGCGTTCAGCCGCTTCCCCTTGAGCTCGCCGACCGCCGCCTCCCAGGCCTCGGACCCGGGCGCCGGCTCCACCACCCGTGCCGTCCAGGAGACCAGCCGGCCCCCCTTGTCCTTGCTGCGGACGGTCACCTCGGCGGTGCCTCCGTCGGCCAGCCCCGGCAGCGGCTGCTCCCCGGGCCCGTCGCCGACCAGGCACGCGGCACCCTCGTGCCACACGTGCCACAGCGCACGGGCCGGAACTCCGGGACCCTTGACCCAGACCAGGCCGGACTTCTTGGTGGCCTCTTCCACAAGGGCGCGGTCGAGCAGCTCGCTGGTCATGGCGCCCACTCTAGAGCCAGCCGTTGCGCTTGAGGGTGCGGTGGATGCCCAGGCAGATGACACCGGTGATCGCCATGATCACGGGGTAGCCCAGCTTCCAGTGGGTCTCGGGCATGTAGTCGAAGTTCATGCCGTAGACCCCGCACACCATCGTCGGTACGGCGATGATCGCGGCCCAGGACGTGATCTTCCGCATGTCCTCGTTCTGGGCGACCGAGGCCTGCGCGAGGTTGGCCTGGAGGATCGAGTTGAGGAGCTCGTCGAAGCCGAGGACCTGCTCCTGGACGCGGGCGAGGTGGTCGGCGACATCGCGGAAGTACTTCTGGATGTCGGGGTCCACCAGCCGCATCGGCCGCTCGCTGAGCAGCTGCATCGGCCGCAGCAGCGGGGCGACCGCGCGCTTGAACTCCAGCACCTCGCGCTTGAGCTGGTAGATCCGCGCCGAGTCGACACCGCGCGAGACCTTGCCGCCGCGTCCCGGGGTGAACACCTCGGTCTCGACCTCGTCGATGTCGTCCTGGACCGCGTCGGCGACCGCGACATAGCCGTCGACGACATGGTCCGCGATGGAGTGCAGCACCGCCGAGGGGCCCTTGGCGAGCAGCTCGGGGTCGTCCTGGAGGCGGTGGCGCAGTGCGCGGAGGGAGCCCTGGCCGCCGTGCCGGACGGTGATGAAGAAGTCCCGGCCGGTGAAGCACATGACCTCGCCGGTCTCGACGATCTCGCTGTTGGCGGTGAGCTCGTCGTGCTCGACGTAGTGGATCGTCTTGAACACGGTGAACAGGGAGTCGTCGTAGCGCTCCAGCTTGGGCCGCTGGTGGGCCTGGACGGCGTCCTCGACGGCGAGCGGGTGCAGCCCGAACTCGCTTGCGATACCGGAGAATTCGGCCTCGCTCGGCTCGTGCAGACCGATCCACACGAATCCGCCGTCGCGGCGCACCTGGCGCATCGCCTCGTGCGGGCTCAGCTGGCAGTCGGTCTCCACGCGCCGGCCGTCGCGGTAGACGGCGCAGTCGACGACGGCGGAGGGCGTCGAGGGGTCGCGCGTCGCGTCGTACGCGCCGGTGTCCTTGCGCAGCGAGGGGCGCGACGGGCGCACGGCGGCACGCAGGTCACGGATCATCGACATGGCAGGCTCCTTCGTGACGGGCAACAAAGGGCCCCGGCGACGGGTGGAACTACCCGGAATGAGGACGTCCTGCGGTGGGTGTTTGGCACGTCCACAAAGCGGGGAGCACCGCACCATCGCGGTGGCGAACTTCGTTACTGACTCAGCTACTGCTGGCGATCAGAGTGATCAGAGAGATCAGGCAAAACGAACGAAGTGCTCTTCCGCACGAAGACGCGAACGTGAGAGGCGGCGGTTGCCGAACGTCACAGGGCTGCATCAGCGGCCGGAAGAACGAGTGGTACTACCAGGTCGACTTCGATCCATGACAGCCCCACCTCCTCCGGCCGGTCCCTCGTAAGGGACGATCCATTCCCGCAAGGGAGTCTCACAAGGCGTCGGGACTTGATCGCGACGCTTCTGCGTGCTGCCCCTACGACCGGGCCAGACTAGCAGGAGCCCGAAGTGTCAAGGCGCTGCTTTGCCCGGTACTGACGAGTTCTATGCTCGCCGCATGGCAGATGTTCTTCCTCTGGTCGAGGCCCGGTTGCGTGGCGCGCTGGGCGAGCCGGACGCGCGCGCGGCGGTCACCTTCCTCGGTACGGACCGCATCGAGGTGCTCCGCTTCACCGACGGGGACGTCGTCCGCTACGCCACCCTCGGCATGTCCGCGCAGCCGATGAGCGACCCCACCGCCATGCTCGCCGACCCCGTCAAGGGCCCCCGCGCCGAGCTGGTCATCTCCGTACGGGCAGGGCTCGCCGAGACCGACAAGGTGCTCCGCCCGCTCGCCGTGCTCGCCGCGTCCCCGCAGGTCGAGGGCGTGGTCGTGGCCCCGGGCGCCTCCCTCGACGTGGGCGAACCCCTGTGGCCCGGCGCCCCGTTCACCTCGGTCCTGGTCGCCGAGCCGGGCGGCCTGGTCGAGGACCTGGAGCTCGACGGGCCCCTCGACCCGGTGCACTTCCTGCCCTTGCTCCCGATGACCCCGAACGAAGCGGCCTGGAAGCGCGTCCACGGCGCCCAGGCCCTCCAGGAGCGCTGGCTGACGAACGGGACGGATCTCCGGGATCCGTCCCGGAAATCCGTCCCGCTGGAGTGACTGATCTCACCAACCGGTGGCCGGAAAGCGTCAGTTGGCGAACACCGCGACACTGTCCTCGACGGCGTGCTTCGGCTCCAGCTCCTCGGCGTCGTGCGTGAGCGCCTTCCGCCGTACGACGACCACGAGCGCGCCCAGCACCGCGGTCACCGCCGCGACCACGAACGGGACGTGGACGTCGGTCCACTCCTCGATCTTCGGCGCGAAGAAGGGCGCCGCCGCGGCCGCGAACCAGCGCACGAAGTTGTAGCCGGCGCTCGCCACGGGCCGCGGGGCGTCCGACACGCCGAGCGCCAGCTCCGTGTAGACCGTGTTGTTCACGCCGATGAAGGCGCCGGACAGGATCGTGCAGACGATGGCCGCGGTGTGGTTGCCGTAGCCGAGAACGAGCACGTCGAGCGCGAGCAGCACCAGCGAGCCGCCGAGCACCTTCAGCGAGCCGAACCGCTCCTGGAGGCGCGGCGCGGCGAACACCGAGAACACGGCGAGCAGCACACCCCAGGCGAAGAACACTGCACCCGACTTGTACGGGGTCATGTCCAGCACGAACGGGGTGAAGGCCAGCACGGTGAAGAACGTGTAGTTGTAGAAGAACGACGAGACCGCGGCCGAGGCGAGACCGCCGTGGCCGAGCGCCCTGAGCGGGTCCAGCAGGGACGTCTTGCGGGCCGGCTTCGGCTGCTCCTTCAGGAACGCCGTGATGCAGAGGAAGCCGACGGCCATCAGGAAGGCCGTACCGAAGAACGGGTAGCGCCAGCTGGCGTCACCGAGCAGGGCGCCGAGCAGCGGGCCGCACGCCATGCCGAGGCCGAGGGCGGACTCGTACAGCAGGATCGCCGCCGCGCTGCCGCCGGCCGCCGCGCCCACGATGACGGCGAGGGCCGTCGAGACGAACAGGGCGTTGCCGAGGCCCCAGCCGGCCCGGAAGCCGACCAGTTCGCCGACCGAGCCCGAGGTGCCGGCGAGTCCGGCGAAGACCACGACGAGGGCGAGGCCGAGCAGCAGGGTCCTCTTGCCGCCGATGCGGCTGGAGACGAAGCCGGTGACCAGCATCGCGATCGCGGTGATCAGGAAGTACGAGGTGAACAGGAGGGAGACCTGGCTCGCCGTGGCGTCCAGGCCCTTGGCGATCGACGGCAGGATCGGGTCCACGAGTCCGATGCCCATGAAGGCGACGACGGACGCACCCGCCGTCGCCCACACGGCCTTCGGCTGGCGCAGGATGCCGCCGGCTCCCGCATCGAAGGGGTCCATGGTCTTTCCTCCACTCTCGGCGAAGCTCAGCTGTTAGTTGGTATATACACATACTAAGTTAGGGCAGCTAATAAATGCAAGCTACATCTAAGTCGGTGGGTGGTGCCGGGACGATTCGCTTCGGTCCGGACGGGTGATCGTCCTTGACGTGGCGGAGCGAGGGTAGGACCGTGGGGCCCTATGAGGGGCGAACCCAGTTGCCCGAAGTGTGGTGGCCGGGTCAGGGCTCCCGGACTCTTCGCCGATTCCTGGCAGTGCGATGTGCACGGGACCGTGCATCCGCTGCAGCCCGTGATCCCGCCCAGCGTCGAGGCCCTCGGTGTCGTGGTGCATCGCACACAGGTACCGGTGTGGATGCCGTGGCCGCTGCCGGTGGGCTGGCTGTTCACGGGCGTGGCCTGCGCGGGCGACGACCGCAGCGGAGGCCGTGCGACGGCCGTGGCGTGCACGGGACCGGGCCCGCTCGGGGGTGTCGGCGAGCTGATTCTCGTGGCCGAGGAGCTCGGCGTCGGGCTCGGGGCGCGCTACGCGGGGATCGACGGGCCGGACCCGGGGCCGTACATGAGCGTCGAGAAACCACCGCAGGCGAAGGTGCTGGCCGCCGGTCGGCCGACGCCCCTGTGGCATGTCGCCGGTGTGCCCGACGACCGGGCGGTCTTCGCCGGGGAGGCGCTCGGCATGTGGCTGTGGGCCGTCGTCTGGCCCGAGCAGTCCGGCCTGCTCATGTACGACGAGCTGGTGCTGACGGATCTGCGGGACGCGGGGGCCGAGGTGGAGCTGGTGCCCTGCGGGGCGCTGTCGCCGCGCTTGCTGAAGCCGTAGCGCGTCAGCGCCGGGGGCGTGCGGTCCGGAGGCGGGTGCGGGCCCGTTGTGGCTGGTCGCGCCCACGCGGCGGAGCCGCATATCGACACACCCGCGCGCCCCTGGGTTGGTTACCCTAGGGTGTCCTTTCCTGTTTCAGTCCGTTGGAGTTCCCCCTCGTGCGTATCGATCTGCACTGTCACTCCACGGCATCCGACGGCACCGACACCCCCGCTGAGCTGGTGCGCAATGCTCGCGCCGCCGGGCTGGACGTCGTCGCCCTCACCGATCACGACACGACCCGCGGGTACCGCGAGGCCGTCGCCGCGCTGCCCGCCGGGCTGACGCTCGTCACCGGGGCCGAGCTGTCCTGCCGGATCGACGGGGTCTCCATGCACCTGCTGGCCTATCTCTTCGACCCCGAGGAGCCTGCGCTGCTCGCCGAGCGGGAGCTGGTGCGGGACGACCGGGTACCGCGGGCGCGGGCCATGGTCGCGCGGCTCCAGGAGCTGGGCGTGCCGGTCACCTGGGAGCAGGTCGCGCGGATCGCCGGGGACGGGTCCGTGGGGCGGCCGCACGTCGCCACCGCACTCGTCGAGCTCGGGGTCGTGCCGAGCGTGGACGCCGCCTTCACGGCCGACTGGCTGGCCGACGGCGGCCCGGCCCATGTGGCGAAGCACGAGACCGACCCCTTCGAGGCGATCCGGCTGGTCAAGGCGGCCGGTGGAGTCACCGTGTTCGCCCACCCGGGCGCGAGCAGGCGCGGCCGCACCGTCCCTGAGCCCGCGATCGCCGAGATGGCCGCCGCCGGTCTCGACGGCATCGAGGTCGACCACATGGACCACGACACGGACACCCGTGAGCGGCTGCGGGGGCTCGCCAAGGAACTGGGACTGCTGACCACCGGGTCCAGCGACTACCACGGCAGCCGCAAGACGGTGGCGCTCGGCGAGTACACGACCGACCCCGAGGTGTACGGGGAGATCACGCGGCGGGCGACGGGGGCGTTTCCCGTCCCGGGGACCGGCGGGGCCTGAGATCGGTCCCGGCCCCTTCGTCCACCCTCTTCTCCCGCAAGGCCTCTCATGTTCGACGTCGCCGTCTTCGGCTCGCTCTTCCTCACCCTGTTCGTCATCATGGATCCCCCCGGGATCACCCCGATCTTCCTCGCCCTGACCGCCGGCCGGCCCGGCAAGGTGCAGAAGCGGATGGCCTTCCAGGCCGTCTGCGTGGCGGGCGGTGTCATCGCCGTCTTCGGTGTCCTGGGCCACCAGATCCTGAACTACCTGCACGTCTCCGTGCCCGCGCTGATGATCGCGGGCGGACTGCTGCTCCTGCTGATCGCCCTGGACCTGCTCACCGGCAAGACCGACGAGCCGAAGCAGACCAAGGACGTGAACGTGGCGCTCGTACCGCTGGGCATGCCGCTGCTGGCCGGGCCGGGGGCGATCGTCTCCGTGATCCTCGCCGTGCAGAAGGCGGACACCGTGGCCACGGAGGTGTCCGTGTGGTGCGCGATCCTCGCCATCCATGTCGTGCTGTGGCTGGTCATGCGGTACTCGCTGCTGATCATCCGGGTCATCAAGGACGGCGGGGTGGTGCTGGTGACCCGGCTCGCGGGCATGATGCTCTCCGCGATCGCCGTGCAGCAGATCATCAACGGCGTGACCCAGGTGATCCGGGCAAGCTGAAAGGGCCCCGGTCGGTGACCGGGGCCCTGAAGCGTGTGAAGGTGATCCGTGTCCGTTACGAGGCCGTGGTGTCGGCCGGACGGATCCACAGCCGCTGCCCTATGGCGGCGGCCTGCTGAACGATCCGGTTGACGGAGGCGGCGTCCACGACGGTGCTGTCCACGGGCGTACCGTCGACGTCGTCGAGTCGCATGATTTCGAAGCGCACAGGCTTCTCCCTTCGTCTGGTCATCCTCCTGCGGAGAATTGCTGCGTACGTAGGTAGTCAACGGGGTGCGTGTTACAAACATTCCCTACGCTAAAGAAATTTTTCGAACGACTAACTACTGACCGGTAAGTGAGTCTTCGGAGACTCCTTGGGACCGGTTGTGTTCGCAGCGTGACCGCCGGGACAATGGAGGCGATGAACGACGACCTCGCGCCCCTGAGCGCCCGCATCGACCGCACGAACGAGCTGCTCCAGCGCATGCTCGCCGAGGTGGCGAAGACCCCCTCGACGCATGCGATCTTCGTCGACGCGGGATACCTCTACGCGGCCGCGGGACGACTCGTCGCCGGCACCGAGGACCGCCGCGCCTTCGACCTCGACGCCGAGGGGCTGATCGAGGCCCTCATCGACCGGGCCCGCACCATCTTCGCGGACAGCAGACTGCTGCGCGTCTACTGGTACGACGGCGCCCGACGCCGTATCCACACCGCGGAACAGCAGTCCATCGCCGAACTCCCGGACGTGAAGGTCCGGTTGGGCAACCTCAACGCCAACAACCAGCAGAAGGGCGTCGACTCGCTGATCCGCACCGACCTGGAGTCCCTGGCCCGCCACCGCGCCATCAGCGACGCGGCGCTCCTGGGCGGCGACGAGGACCTGGTCTCGGCGGTCGAGGCCGCCCAGGGCTACGGCGCCCGCGTCCACCTGTGGGGCATCGAGGCACCGGAAGGCCGCAACCAGGCGGAGCCGCTGCTCTGGGAGGTCGACAGCCAGCGCACCCTCGACCTCGACTTCTTCAAGCCGTACGTCTCCCGGCGCACCCCGGCCGCCTACGAGGCGACCGCCGCCCGGCCCACCCGCGAGGCCGTCCGTTTCGTCGGCGCGCAGATCGCGGCCAAGTGGCTGGGAGAGCGGGGGAGGGATGCGCTCCAGGAGCTCCTGCCCGGCCATCCGTATCTGCCGGGCTCGGTGGACCAGGACCTGCTGGTGGAGGCGGAGGGACTGCTCCAGTACTCCCTGCGCGGGCAGTCCGACCTGCGGCGGGCCCTGCGGGACGGGTTCTGGGAGCACCTGCAGGGGCAGTACTGATCCCTTATCGGCCGGTGCCGCCGTGTTCTGTGCTGTCCCAGAAGTCGGCCAGGGCGCGGGCCGTGGGGAGCGGCTCGTCGGCGTTGGGGGAGTGGTCGGCGCCCGGGATCACCGTGCGGCGGGCCCGGAGCCGTACGGCCATGTCGTCCAGCAGCGGGACGGGCCAGGCGTCGTCCTGGGAGCCGGACAGGACGTGGAACGGCAGCGGAACGGCGGCCAGTTCCGCGACCCGGTCCGGCTCGGTGCACAACTGGCGGCCCGCCGCGAGGAGTTGCGCGGGCTTGTTGCCGAGCCAGCGGCGGCGGAGCTGCACGACGTCCCCGATGCCCTTCGCGGGGCCGCCGACCTCCTCCGGCGGGCCCATGGCCAGGATCGCGTCCCACACCTCGGCCATCGTCATCACACCGAGCGCGTCCCGCAGCAGCTTCACGCGCTGCTGCTGGGAGTCGGAGATCTGCGCCGGGCCCGAGGAGACGAGGGTGAAGGACAGGAAGGGGGAGTGGTCGAGGAGGACGGCCGCGCGGGAGACCTGGCCGCCCATGGAGTGCCCGACCAGGTGCAGGGGCGTCCCCACGGCGGCGGCCTGGGCGAGCACGTCCCGCGCCAACTCGTCCTGCGCGTAAGCGGATTCGTCGGACTCCGGCCCGTCCGACTCGAACTGTCCCCGGCCGTCCACCGCCACGACCCGGTACCCGCGTGCCGTCAACGGCTCGTGCAGCAGCGTGAAGTCCTCTTTGCTCCCGGTGAACCCCGGCACGAACAGGACGGTGCCCTTCTCGGCGACACCGGCGGGCACGTCGGAGTCCACGACCGCGAAGTCGCCGCGGGCCGTGTGCAGGGGGTAGGTGCGGGCGCCGGGGGGCGGGGCGAAGACGGCTCGGGTGCTCACGGGGTGAGGGTATCTGGCGGGGTGGGGGGAGGGGTGGCTGCCGGGGGCGGGCGGGGGTGTGGCTGCGGGTGCGGGCGCTGGGTGCGGGCCTGTGGGGGGCCGGTCGCGCAGTTCCCCGCGCCCCTGGGTGGGTGCGGTGGGGGCGGCTGCGTGGTTCCGGAGTCGGGGGGGAGGGGGGGAGGTGGGACGCCGACGGCCCGGCCCCCGTGAGGTAGGCCGGGCCGTTCGGTGTGGGATCAGCTGTCCGCGGGTTCCGCGGCGGCCGTCTTGCGGGTACGGCGGCGCGGTGCGGCCGCCTTCGGCTCCTGGTCGGCCTGAGCCGGGATGTCGGCGGTCACCGCGGGCTCGGCGGCCTTGCGGGTGGTGCGCCGACGGGGCTTGGCCTCGGCGGTCTCGTCCGCGGCGGTCTCCGCCGGGGCGGCAGCCGTGGTCTTGCGGGTGCGGCGCGGCTTGGTGGCCGTGCCTTCCGCGGTGTCCACCGCTGCCTCGGCGGCCTTGGTCGCGGCCGTCTTGCGCGTCCGGCGCGGCTTGGCGACCTCGGCCACCTCCGGCTCCTGGACCGTCTGGACCGGGATCTCGGCGGTCACCGTCTCGGCCGGCTCGACGGCCTTGCGGCTACGGCGGCGCGGCTTGGCCTCCACGGCCTCGACCGTGTCCACGGCAACCTCGGCAGCCTCGGCGGCCTTGGTGGCAGCCGTCTTGCGGGTGCGGCGCGGCTTGGCCTCCGTGGCCTCGGCGGTGTCCACCGCGGCTTCGGCGGCCTTGGTCGCGGCCGTCTTGCGGGTGCGGCGCGGCTTGGCCTCCGTGGCCTCGGCGGTCTCCACCGCGGCTTCGGCGGCCTTCGTCGCGGCCGTCTTGCGGGTCCGCCGCGGCTTGGTCTCCGCGACCTCCGTGACGTCCGCGACCTGCGAGGTCTCCACCGTCTCCACCGCGGCTACGGCGGGCTCGGCGGCCTTGCGGGTACGGCGGCGCGGCTTGGCCTCCACGGCCTCGGCCGTGTCCACGGCAGCCTCGGCGGCCTCGGTGGCCGGAGCGGCGGCAGCGGTCTTGCGGGTACGGCGCGGCTTGGCGGTCGGCGCCTCCGCGGCGACCTCCGTGACCGGCGCGGTCTCGACGACCGGGGCCTGCGTCTCCGCGACCGCGGCCTGCGTCTCCGCGACCGCGGCCTGCGTCTCCACGGCCGGCGCTTCCGCGGACCTGCGGGTCCGGCGGCGGCGCGGCTTGGCCGGGGCCTCGGTGTCGAGGGACGGACCCTCCGCCGTGGTCACCGCGGCCTCGGCCTCGGACCCGGCCGGCTCGACCGCCACCGCTGCCGTGGACGCCGTGACCGGCGCGGAGTCGGCTGCTCCACCGCGGGTGCGGCGACGGCGGCGCGGGGTACGGGTCGCGGTCACGTCCTCCGCCGGGGTGGTCGCGCCGGTCTCCGACGGGGCGACCGTCTCGGCGGTGGCCGTAGCGTCCAGCGGGGTCCCGCTGCGGGTACGGCGGCGACGGCGCGGGGTGCGCTCCGAACGCTCGCGGTCGGCGGAGCGGGACTCGTCCCGGCCGCCCCGGCCGCGACCGCGGTCCCGGTCGCCGCGGCCACGTGCACCGCGTCCGCCCGGCTCGCCCAGGTCCTCGAGCTCCTCCGCGTCGAGCCCCGCGCGGGTGCGCTCGGCCCGCGGCAGGATGCCCTTGGTGCCCGCGGGGATGTTCAGCTCCTCGTAGAAGTGCGGGGAGGTGGAGTACGTCTCCGGCGGGTCGTTGAAGTTGAGCTCCAGCGCCTTGTTGATGAGCTGCCAGCGCGGGATGTCGTCCCAGTCGACGAGGGTGATCGCGATGCCCTTGGCGCCCGCGCGGCCGGTACGGCCGATGCGGTGCAGGTACGTCTTCTCCTCTTCGGGCGACTGGTAGTTGATGACGTGCGTGACGCCCTCGACGTCGATGCCGCGGGCGGCGACGTCGGTGCAGACGAGGACGTCCACCTTGCCGTTGCGGAAGGCGCGCAGCGCCTGCTCGCGGGCGCCCTGGCCGAGGTCCCCGTGGACCGCGCCGGCCGCGAAGCCGCGCTGCTTGAGCTGGTCGGCGAGGTCGGCCGCGGTGCGCTTCGTACGGCAGAAGACCATGGCCAGGCCCCGGCCGTCGGACTGCAGTATCCGCGCGACCATCTCGGGCTTGTCCATGTTGTGCGCGCGGTAGACGAACTGCGCGGTGTTCGCGACCGTCTTGCCCTCGTCGTCCGGCGCGGTGGCGCGGATATGGGTGGGCTGCGACATGTAGCGGCGCGCGAGACCGATGACCGCGCCCGGCATGGTCGCCGAGAACAGCATGGTCTGGCGGCGGGCCGGCAGCAGGTTGATGATCTTCTCGACGTCGGGCAGGAAGCCCAGGTCGAGCATCTCGTCGGCCTCGTCGAGGACAAGCGCCTTGATGTGGCCCAGGTTCAGCTTCTTCTGGCCCGCGAGGTCCAGGAGCCGGCCCGGGGTGCCGACGACGACGTCGACGCCCTTCTTGAGGGCCTCGACCTGGGGCTCGTAGGCGCGGCCGCCGTAGATGGCGAGAACGCGTACGTTGCGCACCTTGCCCGCGGTCAGCAGGTCGTTGGTGACCTGCGTGCACAGCTCACGCGTGGGGACGACGACGAGCGCCTGCGGGGCGTCGGTGAGGTCCTCGGGCTTGGCGCGGCCGGCCTCGACGTCGGCGGGGACGGTGACGCGCTCGAGGAGCGGGAGGCCGAAGCCCAGCGTCTTGCCGGTGCCGGTCTTGGCCTGGCCGATGACGTCGGTGCCCGAGAGGGCGACCGGAAGCGTCATCTCCTGGATGGGGAAGGGGTTGATGATGCCGACGGCTTCGAGGGCCTCGGCCGTCTCGGTGAGAATCCCGAGATCGCGGAAAGTCGTAGTCAGGGTGCTGCCTCTTCTGTGTGCGCGGTGCGAGGCGAGCGCGGGGGTCGTCATGACCGTGCTGGGGACGTCGGCTGCCTTACGGGCGAAGCCGTAATGGCACGGGACCACTGCCGACGCTCTAGCGCTCGTACCGCTGAGGGTCCCCCTCCGAACTCCGTACGCACAGTGCCGTACGGGCGAGGAGGGCTGTCGGGTCGGAGCCGATCGGGCCACCGACCGGGCATCCTCATACGTGCGGCCTGTCGAGGTATGGCGCACTAGTGAAGTGCCGTCGTACCAGCAGGCGCATTACCACCATACCCCGGAATCGCGCACATGTGATGGCCGATTTGGTCACGTAGTCGTCGTCACACTGATTGACCAGGGACTTCCGAGGCGCGGCGGGCGGACTATTGTGCGCTTCATGACGACGCCTGACAACACCTCTGACGCACCCGCCGAACGCACCGGAGTGGCCGCCCAGGACTGGGCCCAGGCCGCCGCGGAACCGCAGTACCGGGCCGCGGTCGTCGATCTCCTCGGCGCGCTGGCGTACGGCGAGCTCGCGGCCTTCGAGCGGCTCGCGGAGGACGCCAAGCTGGCGCCGACCCTGGCGGACAAGGCGGAGCTCGCGAAGATGGCGTCGGCCGAGTTCCACCACTACGAGAAGCTGCGCGACCGGCTGACCGAGATCGGCGAGGAGCCGACCCTCGCCATGGAGCCGTTCGTCGCCGCGCTGGACGGTTTCCACCGGCAGACGGCGCCCTCGGACTGGCTGGAAGGGCTCGTCAAGGCGTACGTCGGCGACTCGATCGCCAGCGACTTCTACCGCGAGGTCGCGGCGCGCCTCGACACGGACACGCGCGAGCTGGTGCTGGCCGTGCTCGACGACACCGGGCACGCCGGTTTCGCCGTCGAGAAGGTGCGGGCGGCGATCGACGCGGAGCCCCGGGTCGGCGGCCGACTCGCCCTGTGGGCACGGCGGTTGATGGGCGAGGCGCTGTCGCAGTCGCAGCGCGTGGTCGCGGACCGGGACGCCCTGTCGACGATGCTCGTGGGCGGGGTCGCCGACGGGTTCGATCTCGCGGAGGTGGGCCGGATGTTCTCCCGGATCACCGAGGCGCACACCAAGCGGATGGCCGCGCTGGGGCTGGCCGCGTAGCGCCTACGGGCTCGGGGGGCCGTGCTTGTCGGGCGGCCGTGATCGGTGGTGCCCGGTCGCGGCCCCACGGCGGAACCGCGCGTCGGCACGGCCCCGCGCCCCCGGAATGTCCGCTACGCCGTCGCCGAGCGACGGAGTCTTCCCGACGGGCGCAGCAGGAGCGACAGCGACGCCACGGAGACGACCGCCGCGCCCAGGAGGATCAGCAGGACATTGCCCGGGTCCAGGGCGGTGTGGGTGACGAAGGCGCCGAAGAGGGCTCCCGCGGGGCCCGTCGCGAGGACCAGGGAGCGGGCGGGCAGGCGGTGCGAGAGGCGGTGGACCGCCACCCCCGCCAGCACCAGACCGAGCAGAGCGGAGCCGAGCGCTTCGAACAACATCATGGGGTCCCTCCCACACGGCCACACTGCGCGTCACGGTCGTAGCCCGTCATACCCGTGACCTGCGGAATGCAATCCTCCTCCGGGCGCGACTTGTGCTCCATATGCGGAGGGAGAATTCCGCGTACGACGCGCGGAGGGGCCCGGCGACTTCGAGTCGCCGGGCCCCTCCGCGTCTGCTTCGTCCGTCTGCCTACAGCGCGCCGAAGCCCACCTTGCGCGGAGCCGGCTCACCGAGCTCGACGTACGCGAGACGGTCGGCCGGGACGAGGACCTTGCGGCCGTGCTCGTCCACCAGGCTCAGCAGCTGAGACTTGCCGGCCAGCGCCTCCGCCACCGCCCGCTCGACATCCTCGGCGCTCTGACCGCTCTCCAGAACGATCTCGCGGGGCGCGTGCTGCACGCCGATCTTGACCTCCACGGCTATGTCCCTCCGACGGTCAGTGAAGTGCGCGACCTTCCGCGCCGTACCCAGCACACATTAGCCCGGTGAGGGGACGTACACGCTCCGCGCGAGAACGCCAACAGCGAACACCGGACGGGAACAAACGACCCGCACGCGTGCGTGCGGGTCGGATGGTGTTCCCGGCGGTGCCCGGTGGCGGCGTCCTCAGTGGTGGTCGGTGCCGTGCAGCGGGAAGCCGGCGATGCCCCGCCACGCCAGGGAGGTCAGCAGCTGGACCGCCTGGTCGCGCGGCACGCTGCGGTCGCTGTGCAGCCAGGAGCGCGCCACGACCTGGGCGAGGCCGCCGAGACCGGAGGCCAGCAGCATCGCCTCGGCGGGAGACAGGCCGGTGTCCTCGGCGATCACGTCGCGGATGGCTTCCGCGCACTCGTTGGTGACCTTGTCGACGCGCTCGCGGACCGCGGGCTCGTTGGTCAGGTCCGACTCGAAGACCAGCCGGAAGGCGCCGCCGTCGTCCTCGACGTACGCGAAATAGGCGTCCATGGTCGCCCGGACGCGCTGCTTGTTGTCGGTCGTCGACGCCAGCGCGCTGCGTACGGCCTGGATGAGGGACTCGCAGTGCTGGTCCAGCAGGGCCAGGTAGAGGTCGAGCTTGCCCGGGAAGTGCTGGTAGAGCACCGGCTTGCTGACGCCGGCCCGCTCGGCGATGTCGTCCATCGCGGCCGCGTGGTAGCCCTGTGCCACGAAGACTTCCTGCGCGGCGCCCAGCAGCTGGTTCCGTCGGGCACGGCGCGGCAGGCGCGTCCCTCGCGGGCGTGCCGCCTCTGTCTGCTCGATGGCTGTCACGCCGCCTCCCAATGTCGTCCACATGCGGTGTGCGCCGCGCCGCCATCGTACTTTTCGGTAACCGTGCTGTGCGCGGTGCGAACGCAGAATTTCACGGACCGGACGGTGACGAAAGCCGCGCAAAGGTTTCAAACAGGGATCTCACGGGCAGTGCCCGCCCGCTTCCTGCTCAGGAATGCCCTGATGAGTGCTTTGTCGTGGGCCCTTCGCCGGCGGACCGGTGTCGTGTCGACGTCACCGATAGTCGTCCTCGTCGATCGAGACGACCCTGGCCTGCTCGATGAGGTCGGCCTCGCTGGCCCGGTCGGGGTCCACACCGGTCAGCGGGTCGTCGCGGTTCGGCGCGATGTCGGTGTGCTGCTCGGCCGCGTCGACCTCCGGGGCCTCGACGTCGAGCTCGACGACGTCGGTCTCCTCCTCGAACTCTCCCTCGAAGGCCTCGGGGTCGGTGGGGTCGTAGGCCATGGCGGGGGCTCCCTTCCTAGAACGTCCCTGATGCGCACAGGGGGCCACATGCGGGTGCCCTGCCTACGAGCCTAGGAGACACACGATCTGGACGCCATGCGGTGTGCGTGCGGTGTGTGTGCGATGTATGTGCCCCGGTGTGCCCCACTCTTGAGCCTTGTGCGGCGTGCCCTTGTGCCTCATGTGGCGCGTCGCACGCGTGTCTGTGACAGCGAACACGTGAACCACTGCGTGATCGTCTCGTAACATTGCCGCATGTCTTCGACCGAGGTGCCCTTCGTGCCGCCCGCCAACGTGCTTCCGAAGGTGTCACCCGTCAGGGTCGGTGAGGGCGAGCGGCTCCGGTCGGTGGGGCTCCAGGGGATCACCCTGACGGTGCGTTCCCGGCCACCCGCGCGCGAGGGGCTGCCGCCCGCGTTGTACGTCCACGGCCTCGGCGGTTCCTCGCAGAACTGGTCGGTGCTGATGGAGCAGTTGGAGGGCGATGTCGACGGCGAGGCCGTAGACCTGCCCGGCTTCGGGGACTCCCCGCCACCGGACGACGGCAACTACTCGGTCACCGCGCACGCACGCGCGGTGATCCGTTTTCTCGACGCCTCCGGCCGCGGACCCGTCCACCTCTTCGGGAACTCCCTCGGCGGCGCGGTGTCCACGCGCGTCGCCGCGGTGCGGCCGGACCTGGTCCGCACCCTCACCCTGGTCTCGCCGGCCCTCCCGGAGATCCGCGTCCAGCGCTCGGCCGTGCCCACGGGACTGCTGGCGCTGCCCGGCGTGGCCCGGCTGTTCACCCGGTACAGCAGGGACTGGACGGCCGAGCAGCGCGTCCGCGGCGTCATGGCCCTCTGCTACGGCGACCCCGGCCGGGTCACTCCCGAGGGCTTCCAGCATGCCGTGGAGGAGATGGAACGGCGGCTGCAGCTGCCGTACTTCTGGGACGCGATGACACGCTCCGCGCGCGGGATCGTCAACGCGTACACGCTGGGCGGCCAGCACGCGCTGTGGCGCCAGGCCGAGCGCGTCCTCGCCCCGACCCTGCTCGTCTACGGCGGCAAGGACCAGCTTGTCGGCTTCCGTATGGCCCAGAAGGCGGCCCGCGCCTTCCGCGACTCCCGGCTGCTGACGCTGCCGGAGTCGGGGCACGTGGCGATGATGGAGTACCCGGAGACGGTGGCGGGCGCGTTCCGCGACTTCGTCGCGGACAAGGAGGAGGCCTCTGCGGAGGCTTCCGGTTCCGTGGGGCGCGCTGAGGGGAGCTCTGGTCCGGGGGGCTCGGGTGAGGGGAACTCGGGTCCGACGGGGTCGGGTGAGGGGAGCTCGGGCCGGAGGGGCTCGGGTCGCGGGGGCGATGCCGGGGCGGCCTCCGGTGACGGCGCCGATGCCACGACCGTGGGGAGCTGAGGCGGGGCGTGGGACGCCACAGTCGACGCGGGCCCGCTCCCAAGAAGGGGTCCGACAAAGGCAGTGCAGGTAAGGGCGGTTCCGGGCAGCCGGGGGGTGCCGGCGCCACGGGTTCCGCGGGTGTGGGCGCGGAGGTGACCGGTCGGGGACGGAACCTGACCCAGGCTTTCCCGGCGCAGGCACAGTCGCCGTCGCAGCCGTCGTCGTCGCAGGGGGTGCCTGCGGCGGGCGGACGCGGAGGGACAGGGGCAGCCGGAGGGGCCGGATACCGGGTCCCGGCACAGGGCGGCCCGAGGCTCCCCGAAGGCACTCCCGCGCACGGCTTTCCCCGGCTCCCGGAGGGCGGCCCCGCTCGGGGTCTGCCTCGGCCGGCGGACGGCACGCCGGCGCATGGATTTCCGCGGCTTCCCGACGGTACGCCTGCGCATGGGTTCCCTCGTCTTCCGGACGGCACTCCCGCGCGGGGACTGCCTCGGCCGGCGGACGGTACGCCGGCGCATGGATTTCCGCGGCTGCCGGACGGCACGCCTGCGCACGGGTTCCCTCGTCTTCCGGACGGCACTCCCGCTCGGGGCTTTCCCCGGCTGCCTGACGGCACCCCCGCTCACGGCGTCCCCAGGGCGCGTGGTGGGCATCCCGAGCAGCGGGAATCCGGGGGCGGCTGGGGGGAGTTGGGTGGCCGTGGTCCGGGCGGGCAGGCTGCCGCCGGGCCCAGGGGCGCTTTTCCGCGGCAGCGGCAGCAGTCGGCGGGGTCGCGGTCGGGGCCCCGGCAGGAGTATCTCGACGCGTTCTCCGACGACGCCGATCTCTTCGACGCCGGTGCCCCGCGGGGTCCTCAGGGCCCTCGGGGCCCCCGCGGCCCTCAGGGGCTGCGTACGGCGCAGGGGCCCCGAGGCGCCGGGATGCCCGTCGCCGCGCACCCCTCCGACCCGTACGGCACCGATCCCCACGGCTCCGTCACCGACTGGCCGGACGACACCTTCGGCGGCACCGGCACCGGCACCGAAACCGGCGCTGGCCCCGATGACGTACCGCCCCTCGACGCGCCGCCGGCGGCCAAGGGCGGCAAGGGCCGGGCGTTCACCGGCATCGCGGCCGCCGCCGTCGTCACCGTGCTCGCCGTCGTCGTGGCCGGACAGGTCACCGGCGAACGCGGCACCGCCGTCGGCCCCCGGTCGGCGACCGACCAGGCGAGGGACGCCCGGGACCCGGTCACGGACGGACAGCCGACGCCGTCGGTCTCGCCCAGCGTCGCGACGCTGACGTACGACCAGAAGATGGCCACGAAGTACCCGCTCAGCCCCAAGCTCGACGGCTCGGGGAAGTTCGACGCGGTCCCGGGCGTCGACAAGGCACCCGGCAAGGGCCAGAAGTACACCTACCGCGTCGACGTGGAGCAGGGGCTCGGGCTCGACGGCGCGCTCTTCGCCGAGGCCGTCCAGAAGACGCTCAACGACGACCGCAGCTGGGCCCACGACGGCGCCCGGACCTTCGAGCGCATCTACTCCGGCAAGCCCGACTTCGTCATCACGCTCGCGAGCCCCGGCACCACGGCCGACTGGTGCGCCAAGTCCGGCCTCGACACCACCGAGGACAACGTCTCCTGCGACTCGGCCGCCACCGAACGAGTGATGATCAATGCGTATCGATGGGCGCAGGGATCAACCACATACGGTGATCGGATCCATGCTTACCGTCAAATGTTGATCAACCATGAAGTCGGTCACCGTCTGGGCTACTCCCATGTCACCTGCGACAAGAACGGCGAGCTCGCCCCGGTGATGCAGCAGCAGACCAAGTTCCTCGACCATGACGGGATCCACTGCCGGGCCAACCCCTGGCCGTACCCCGGGAGTTGACGGATTGAGCAGGCGTCACATTGACATGGGTTGATTCGGTCGTACATATTGCTGGGCATGTGGTCTAGTCATGCCGTCGAGAACAGCGCCGCCATTCAGCTGGCGCTCATCGGCGTGACCCCGCTCTGCGTGGCCGACATTCTCTGTCGCTGACGCCCGCCCCTCAGGCGCGCGTCGCGAATTCCGTATTTCCTCCCGTGACCTGGGTCACGGCTTTTCGACGACCTGACGCCGGGGCAGACGTCCGTCCACGTTCGTCTCACTCTTCGTCAATCCGTCTCGCAATTCGAGACTCATCATTCCGAGAGGTCGTCTCCGATGCGTCAACCGTCCCTCACGAAGCGCCGCGTGGCCGCGGTGTCCGTAAGCCTGGTTCTGGCAGCGGGCGCCGCTGCCTGCGGCCCTGAGGACAACGATGCCAAGAGCTCCGGTGGCGACTCCACGCCCCACAAGGGCGGGACCCTCACGGTCCTGAACGCCGAGGCCCAGTCGGACTTCGACCCGGCCCGCCTGTACACCTCCGGCGGCGGCAACGTGCCGTCCCTCGTCTTCCGCACGCTCACCACCCGCAACCGCGAGAGCGGCGCGGCCGGCGCCAAGGTCGTCCCGGACCTCGCCACCGACACCGGACGCCCCAACAAGGACGCGACCGTGTGGACGTACACCCTGAAGAAGGGCCTCAAGTACGAGGACGGCACCGCGATCACCTCGGCCGACATCAAGTACGGCATCGAGCGGTCCTTCGCGCCCGAGCTGTCCGGTGGCGCCCCCTACCTGCGGGACTGGCTGGTCGGCGCGGCCGGCTATCAGGGGCCGTACAAGGACAAGAAGGGCCTCTCGGCGATCGAGACGCCGGACGCCCGGACCATCGTCTTCCACCTGAACAAGCCCGAGGGCGAGTTCCCGTACCTCGCCACGCAGACGCAGTTCACGCCCGTGCCGAAGGCCAAGGACACCGGTACGAAGTACGAGGAGCACCCGGTCTCGTCCGGTCCCTACAAGGTCGTCAAGAACGAGAACGACGGCCAGACGCTCCTCCTGGAGCGCAACACGTACTGGTCCGCCGCGACGGACGCCGAGCGCAAGGCCTACCCGGACAGGATCGACGTCAAGTCCGGACTCGACTCCTCGGTGATCAACCAGCGGCTGTCGGCGTCCCAGGGCGCGGACTCGACCGCGGTCACCACCGACACCAACCTCGGCCCGGCCGAACTCGCCAAGGTCGCCGGCGACAAGGAGCTCGCGGCCCGCGTCGGCACGGGCCACTTCGGCTACACGAACTACATAGCGTTCAACCCGACGGTCAAGCCGTTCAACGACATCAAGGTGCGGCAGGCGATCTCGTACGCCGTCGACCGGTCCTCCGTGGTGAACGCGGCGGGCGGCTCCGCGCTGGCCGAGGCCGCCACGACCTTCCTGCCGAACCAGAAGTCCTTCGGCTACGAGCCCTACGACCTCTTCCCTGCGGGCGCCACCGGCAACGCGGCCAAGGCCAAGGAACTGCTGAAGGAGGCCGGTTACCCGAACGGGCTGACCGTCACGCTGACCCACTCCAACGCGCAGGACTTCGAGACGAGCCCCGAGATCGCGACCGCGCTCCAGGACGCGCTCAAGAAGGCCGGCATCACGGTCAAGCTGCAGGGGCTGGAGGACAACAACTACCGGGACAAGATCCACGGTGTGAAGACCGAGCCCGGCTTCTTCCTCGCCCACTGGGGTGCCGACTGGCCCTCCGGCGGTCCCTTCCTGGCCCCGATCTTCGACGGCCGGCAGATCGTCAAGGACGGCGCCAACTTCAACTCGGGCCTGCTCGACGACAAGTCGGTCAATGCCGAGATTGACGCGATCAACAAGTTGACCGATCTTGACGCTGCCGCCAAGCGCTGGGGGGCACTGGACAAGAAGATCGGCGAGCAGGCGCTGACCGTGCCGCTGTTCCACCCGGTCTACAAGCGGCTGGTCGGCAAGGACATCAGGAACGTCGTCATCAGCGACTGGACCGGCGTCCTGGACATCTCGCAGGTTGCGGTCAAGTAACCCGATGAGCGAGGCACTTGTCGCCACCGAGATCCCCGAGGCAGCCGCCCCGGGGGTCTCGGGGGCGCGTCAGTTCTGGCGGCGGCTGCGGGCGCAGCGCGCCGCCATGGCCGCGGCGGCCGTCGTCGCGCTGCTCGTCCTGGTCGCGCTTGCCGCGCCCCTGCTCACCGCGCTGGAGGGCCAGGACCCGACCACCTACCACCCCTCCCTGATCGACTCCGCGCGCGGCGGTGTGCCGATCGGGCCCTTCGGGGGCGCCGGCGGGGACCACTGGCTCGGCGTCGAACCACAGACCGGACGCGACCTGTTCGCCCGTCTGGTGTACGGCGCCCGGGTCTCCCTGGGCGTCGCGCTGGGCGCCACCGCCGTCCAGGTCCTCCTCGGTGTCGTCGTGGGCGTCGCCGCCGCGCTCGGCAATCGATGGGTTGATCAACTGTTGAGCCGGATCACCGACATCATCGTGGCGATGCCGTTGATGATCATGGCGTTGGCCCTGCTCGCGATCGTGCCCGAGAACTTCCCGAGGCCGATCCTGGTCGCGCTCATCATCGGCTTCGTCGCCTGGGGCACCATCGGCAAGATCGCGCGCGCCCAGACCCTCACCCTCAAGGAACTCGACTACGTGGCCGCCGCCCGGCTCAGCGGCTGGGGCACCTGGCGGATCGCCCGCCGGGAACTGCTGCCCGGTCTCGCCGCGCCCGTCATCACCTACGCCGCGCTGATGGTCCCGGCGAACATCAGCATCGAGGCGGCCCTGTCCTTCCTCGGCGTCGGCGTGAAGCCACCCACCCCGTCCTGGGGGCAGATGCTCTCCTCGGCCAACGTCTGGTACCAGGCGGCCCCGCAGTACCTCCTGCTGCCCGCGGCCGCGCTCTTCGTGACCGTGCTCGCCCTCACCGTCCTCGGGGACGGCGTCCGCACCGCCCTCGACCCGCGCGCGGCCTCCCGGCTGCGCATCGGGACGGGCCGGCGGCAGGAGGCCAAGGCGGGCGAGTCCACAGCGGGCGGGCCGAAGGCCGGCGAGTCCCAGGTGGGCAAGGCGGACGAGTCCAAGGTGAGCAAGGAGACCACCTCATGAGCGGCTTCGCGGGATTCGCCGTACGCCGGACCGTGAGCGCCGTCCTCACCCTGCTCGCCCTCTCGGTCATCATCTACGTCGTCTTCTACGCCACCCCCGGCAACGTCGCCCAGATCACCTGCGGTCCGCGCTGCTCGCCGGAACAGGTCCACCAGGTCGCCCAGCAACTCCGGCTCGACGACCCGCTGTACCTGCGCTACTGGCACTTCCTCCAGGGCATCGTCGTAGGCCACGACTACTCCACCGGCACCTCCGTGGAGCACTGCTCGGCGCCCTGCCTCGGACTGTCGTACCAGAGCGACCAGCAGGTCACCCAGATCATCCTGAACAAGCTGCCCGTCAGCCTGTCCCTGGTCATCGGAGGCATGGTGCTGTGGCTGCTGCTGGGCGTCGGCACCGGCGTGCTCTCCGCCTGGCGGCGCGGCCGGTTCACCGAGCGCGCGCTGACCGGCATCACCCTCGCCGGCGTCGCCACGCCCGTGTTCGTCATCGGCCTGGTCCTGATGATCGTGGTCTGCGGCCAGCTGGAACTGCTGCCCTTCCCGGAGTACGTCGCCTTCTCCGACGACCCCGAGCAGTGGGCCTGGGGCCTGCTGCTGCCCTGGGTCACGCTCGCGCTCGGTGAGGCCGCCTACTTCGCCCGGCTGACCCGGGCGTCGATGCTGGAGACGCTCGCCGAGGACCACATCCGCACCTTCCGGGCCTACGGCGTCGGTGAGCGCTCCATCGTCGGCCGGCACGCCCTGCGGGGCGCCCTGGCGCCGATCATCGCCCTGAACGCCAACGACTTCGGCAGCGCGGTGGGCGGTGCCGTCCTCATCGAGTCGCTGTTCGGACTGCCCGGCATCGGCCAGGAGCTGGTCCACGCCGTCACCGTCGTCGACCTCCCGGTCGTCGTCGGCATGGTCCTGGTCATCGGCTTCTTCGTGGTGCTCGCCAACGCCGTCGCGGACGTTCTGTACGCGGTGGCCGACCGACGGGTGGTGCTCGCATGAGTCTCGTCCAAGTAACGGACCTGACGGTCGAGTTCGGCGACCTGCGCGCCGTCGACGGGCTCACCTTCACCCTGGAGCAGGGCGCGGCTCTCGCCCTGGTCGGCGAGTCCGGCTCCGGCAAGTCCACCGTCGCCTCGGCCCTGCTCGGACTGCACCGCGGCACGGGCGCGCGCGTGCGCGGCTCGGTCGAGGTCGCCGGGGTGGACGTACAGCAGGCGTCGGACGACGAACTGCGGCGGCTGCGGGGCGCGAAGGCCGCCATGGTCTTCCAGGACCCGCTGTCGTCCCTTGACCCTTACTACGCGATCGGTGACCAGATCGCCGAGGTGTACCGCGTGCACACGCGTGTGTCGCGTCGGACCGCACGCGCGCGTGCGGTGGAGGTGCTGGACCGGGTCGGGATTCCGGACGCCGTACGGCGGTCCCGGTCCCGTCCGCACGAGTTCAGCGGCGGTATGCGCCAGCGCGCCCTCATCGCGATGGCGCTGGCCTGCGAGCCCGGCCTGCTGATCGCCGACGAACCGACCACCGCGCTCGACGTGACCGTCCAGGCCCAGATCCTGGACCTGCTGCACACCCTGCGCCAGGAGACCGGCATGGGCCTGCTGCTCGTCACCCATGACGTCGGGGTCGCCGCCGAGAGCGTCGACGACGTGCTCGTCATGCGGCACGGTCGGGCGGTCGAGCACGGGCCGGTCGACGCGGTGTTGGGGGCGCCCGCGGAGGCCTACACCCGCGACCTGCTCGCCGCGGTCCCGCGCGTGGACGCGCCCCGGGCGCCTTCCGGGGCGGCGGGCGACGTGGTCCTCGAGGCGAAGGGCCTGCGAAGGGAGTTCGGGCGCGGCAAGAAGGCCTTCGCGGCCGTGGACGACGTCTCCCTGACGGTCCACCGGGGCGAGACCCTCGGTGTCGTCGGCGAGAGCGGCAGCGGCAAGACCACGCTCGGGCGGATGCTGGTCGGACTGCTGGAGCCGACGGCGGGCGAGGTCCGCCACGACGGCCACACGTGTGTGGGCGTGGACCCCGCCGTGCAGATGGTGTTCCAGGACCCCGTCTCCTCCCTCAACCCCCGCCGCAGTGTGGGCGAGTCGATCGCCGACCCGCTCCGGGCCCGGGGCGAGAGGGACGAGCGACGGATCAGGGGGCGCGTGGCGGAACTCCTGGAGCGCGTGGGGCTCGAAGGGGCGCACTACGACCGCTACCCCCACGAGTTCAGCGGCGGTCAGCGCCAGCGCGTGGGCATCGCGCGGGCGCTCGCGGCCGACCCGCGCGTCATCGTCTGCGACGAGCCCGTCTCCGCGCTCGACGTCACCACCCAGGCCCAGGTGGTGTCCCTGCTCGGCGAGCTGCAACGGGAGCTCGGACTCGCGCTGGTCTTCGTCGCGCACGACCTCGCCGTCGTCCGCCAGGTCAGCGACCGGGTCGCCGTGATGCGGCGCGGCCGGATCGTCGAACAGGGCCCCGCCGACGAGGTCTACGACAGCCCGCGGGACCCGTACACCAAGCAGCTCCTGGCCGCCGTACCGGCGCTCGATCCGCGGATCGCGGCCCGGCGGCGGGCGGAGCGCCGGGCAGTGGCCGTGAGCTGACGTTCCGTGTCCGCATGATCTCTTAGCGCGACCGAACGCAACCCGCACGGGAAAGTTACGAGCGTTCACCCCTTTTGGTGGCGCGATGGACAACCGTCCGTCGCGCCACCGCCTTGTCCGCATACGTTCGTCCCGCGGCGAGCCGCCGGGCCAACGGCGGCTCCTCATACGGGAGATCGGGGGTGCACTCGTGCGCATCGGACTGCTTACGGAGGGTGGCTATCCGTATGTGAGCGGTGACGCCAGGCTCTGGTGCGACCGGCTCGTGCGCGGGCTCGAGCAGCACGAGTTCGACATCTACGCGCTCAGCCGCAGCGAGCACCAGGAGGACGAGGGCTGGGTCCCCCTGCCGCCGCAGGTCGACAGGGTGATCACCGCCCCGCTGTGGGTCGCCGAGGACGACGGGGTGGTGTACGGGCGGCGCGCGCGCCGTCGGTTCGCCGAGTCCTACGGGGAGTTGGCGGCGGCGCTGTGCGAGGGGGGCGTCGCGGAAGCTGCCGGGCGGGCCTCGGGAGGGTCCGAGGAGGCGCCCGCCGTTGAGGCGGACCGTTTCGCCAGCGCCCTGTACGGGCTCGCCGAACTCGCCCGTGACGAGGGCGGGCTGGTGGGAGCGCTCCGCTCCGAGACCGCCGTACGAGCCCTGGAGCGCGCCTGTCGTGCGCCCGGCGCCCGGCAGACGGCTCGCGAGGCGCGCGTACCGGATCTGCTCACCGTGGCCGCACACCTGGAACGCGCCCTGCGCCCCCTCTCGCTCGACTGGTACGAGGACGACGGCCTCGGCGCGGTCGACCTCTGCCACGCGGCCGCCGGCGGCGCGGCCGCCCTGCCCGGGCTCCTCGCCCACCACTTCTGCGGCGTACCGCTGCTGGTGACCGAGTACGGCGTGCGGCTGCGCACGCACTACCTGGCCGACACCGAGTCCTCGCCCGTGGTACGCGCCCTGCTCGCCGCCTTCCACGGCCGGCTCGCCAGCGAGACCTACCGGCGGGCCGCGGTCGTCACCCCCGGCAACACCCACGCCCGCCGCTGGCAGGAACGCTGCGGCGCCGACCGGGAGAAGCTGCGCACGGTCTACCCCGGCATGGACGCCGGCCACTTCGCGGAGGTCGGCGAGTCGGCGGAGTGCGTGGACCCGGACACCCTGGTGTGGGTCGGCCGGGTCGAACCCGCCAAGGACCTGATCTCGCTGCTCCACGCCTTCGCGGAGATCCGCAAGGAGGAGCCCAAGACACGCCTGCGGATCGTCGGTGCGCCCACCGGCGCCGAGGGCGAGGCCTATCTGGGGCACTGCAAGGCCCTGGCCGCACAGCTCTTCCCCGACGAGGCGGAAGGGCTGCACGCCGTCGGCGACAACCCGGTCTCCTTCGAGGAGATCGGCGGCCCGGAGGTGCCTACCCTGGCCGACGCGTACGCCTCGGGCGCGGTCACCGTGCTGTCCAGCGTCGTCGAGGGCTTTCCGATCAGCCTGGTCGAGGCCATGTTCTGCGCCCGGGCGACCGTGTCCACCGACGTCGGTGCGGTGGTGGAGGTCATCGGGGGCACGGGGCTCGTCGTCCCGCCGCGCAACCCCAAGGCGCTCGCGGAGGCGTGTGTGACCTTGCTGCGCGACCCCGAGCGCCGTGAGCGCCTGGGCGCCGCGGCGCGCGCCCGCGCACTCGAACTGTTCACCGTGGAACAGAACATCACGGCATTTCACGGCATTTACCTGGAGATCGTCTCGAGCACCCCGGTCCGCCGGGTCGTCCTGGACGGCACCGGCGAGCCCCTGCCGTTCGCCGCCCCCGCCGAGGCCCATGTCCCCGGCCGCTGGACCGAGCGCAGCACCCGGGTCGCGGCCCGCGGCGGCCCCGGCTGGGCGGCGGGGCCTCCGGTCCGCGCGACACCTCCCTTCGCCGCCACGGAAGGAGCGCCGGGATGAGCGACCTGGAACTCGACCGCCCGGGCACTGCTGGCATCCCTGGCAGCACCGGGTCTCAGGACACGGAGTCGGGGGAGTGGCCGGCGGGGGAGCCGGGGGAGACGGGTGCGGGTGACGTGCGGGGGCCCGCTGGGGGTGCTGTCGATGTTGACGGCGGCCGGGGGGAGGCGTCTGTGCCCGGAGCCGGGGGTGACTCCGGGTGGCCGGTGACGGGCGGTACCGACGGGCTGGGGGAGACGGAGGCGGGCGCCTCCGATGCGCTGGGCGAGCGCGGGAGGGGTGGTGCCGACGGGCTCGGTGAGCGCGAGACAGGCGGTATTGGCGGGCTCGGGGAGCGCGATACAGGTAGCACCGGCGGGCTCGGGGAGCGAGAGACGAGCGGTACCGGAGGACCCGGCGAGCGTGAGACGGGCACTACCGACGGACCCGGGGAGCAGGGGCCGCACGCTTCGGAGGCCGCCGGGAATGCGGACGCGCGCGGTGCCGTCTCGCCTGCGGGGCCGGACGCCCTCGCCGACGAGCCTCCGGGACCCGCCGAACCCCAGGTGCGGGCCGACGAGATCCCCGCTCAGGCGCGATCCGCGGCGCGGGCCAGCGAACTCCCGGCTCAGGCGCAATCCCCCGAGCCGGCCGACCCGATCGCCCCCTCCGCAGCGCCGGACACCCCTACTCCACCGGCGCCCGCCCCCCGCGCCCCCGAGATCTCCACCGGCCGCACCCCCACCCCTGCCCGGCGTCCCGCGGCAGACCCGGTGAAGGCCCTGATGCACCGGCACCGCGAACTGTGCGAACGGGCCGTCGACCCCTTGGAGATCGCGGCGGGCCTGGAGGCCCACGGCCTCACCGACCGCACCGCCGTCCGTTTCCGCCACCGGGACGTCTTCTCGCTCGCCGAAGAGATGTACGCCCGCGTCCCGAGGGACGGCGAGACACCCCCGCCCCCCACGGCCGACAAGACACCGCGCTCGCGCGCCGACTGGGCCCTCCTCGCCCTCCTGCCCGGCGCCCTGTGCGCGGCCACGGTCGCCGGCATCCGCCTCACCGAGGGTCAGCCCCGCCTGGTCATCGCCCTGGTGGGCGCCCTGGCCGTCTCCTTCGCCGTACGCGCGGCCCTGTCCCGCGGCCCGCTCGGCACCCCCGACCGCGCCCCCACGACCACCCCCTCCACCTGGACGTACTGGCTGCTCGCCTACGCCGCCCTCGGCGACGGCCTCCTCGGCGCGGCCCTGACCGGCGGCCCCGACGCGCTCCCCACCGGCGCCGCCGACGCACCCTGGCCCGTGGCCACGGCCCCCCTCCTCGCCCTGACCCTGTCCTGCGCCCCCGCGGCCTGGTCCGCCCACCTCTTCAAGGACCGCGCCCGCCGCAAACTGACCGCCAGCCGAGGCCTGGTGGACTTCGCGGCCTCCGTACGACCCCTGCTGCTCGGCACGTTCGCCCTGTACCTGTGCGCCCTGACCGCCCTCCTCGGCCTGTCCGCCACAGCCCTGGACGAACCCGCCCCCTATGCACAGACCCTCACCCTCGGCGCCCTCCTCTTCCTCGCCCGCGTTCTCACCACCCACGGCTTCACCCACGCCCCCGTGGTGGTGCTCATCGCCGCCACGACAGCCGAGGCGACGACCCTGGCCGCGACCTTCGCGTCCCGCCTGCCGGGCTGCGCCTTCCTGGCCACGCCGGTGGACGCCCTCGTGAACCTCTGGGGCCCGGCCGGCATCCAGACCCTCTCCTGCGGAATCGGCGCCCTCACCCTGCTGATCCACGCGATCCGCAAGCTGACCAGGGCATCGGCCCACGCCAAGGAGGAGCCGTGCTGACCCGACCCCGCCCCACACATCCGCCGTAGCGCCGACCACCCGCTCCAGCGACCGCCCGCCCGAGCGACCACCCGGCCCAGCGGCGCTGCTCCGGTGGCGACCAGCTCCGGTGGTGACCAGCTCTGGCGGCGCCCGCTCCAGCCGCGACCGCGGCGGTAGATGGCGCGGCCAAGGTGCCCCGCCCGGCGTGGGCGAGGCCGCCGGCCCCCTGAACCCGCCCCAGGGCGCGACCACCATCCGCCGCAGGCACACCGGCCCCACCGCCGGAGGCAACTCGCACACCGGCCCCACCGCCGGAGGCAACCCGCAAGCCCCTCCCGAAGGAGAACCCGCAATGACCACCTCCCGACCCGCCCCCAAGGCCCCGGGAGCAGCCCGATGAGAGTCCTGCTGATCGGAGCCAACGGCTACCTCGGCCGCTTCGTCGCCGACCGTCTGCTCGCCGACCCCGCCGTCCAGCTCACCGCCCTCGGCCGCGGTGACGACGCCGACGTCCGCTTCGACCTCGCGTCCGGCAGCCCCGGCGCCCTCACCCGCTTCCTCGACGCGGTCCACCCGGGCGTCGTCGTCAACTGCGCCGGCGCCACCCGCGGCGGTGCCCGCGAACTCACCCGCCACAACACGGTCGCCGTCGCCACCGTCTGCGAGGCCCTGCGCCGCAGCGGCTGCGGAGCCCGGCTGGTGCAGATCGGCTGCGGCGCGGAGTACGGCCCCAGCCAGCCCGGCTCCTCCACGGCCGAGGACGCCGTCCCGCGCCCCGGCGGCCCGTACGGCGTCAGCAAACTCGCCGCCACCGAACTGGTCCTGGGCTCCGGCCTCGACGCGGTCGTCCTGCGCGTCTTCTCCCCGGCCGGCCCCGGCACCCCCGCCGGGTCCCCGCTCGGCCGGCTCGCCGAGGCCATGCGCCGCGCCATGCAGTCCGGCGACGGCGAACTGAAGCTCGGCGGCCTCGGCGCCCAGCGCGACTTCGTCGACGTCCGTGACGTGGCCCGCGCCGTCCACGCCGCCTCGCTCTCCGCCGCGCAGGGCGTCATCAACATCGGCTCCGGCCGTGCCGTCCGCCTCCGGGACGCCGCCGCGGTGCTCGCCCGGGTCGCCGGATACGGCGGCGCCCTCCACGAACTCGACGGCCCTCCCGGCCCGCTGCGGGCGACCATCGGCCACCCCCGCTCCGAGTCGGACCACGCGGCACCGGTCGCGTACCCGTACCCCGACGGCTGCGGCAGCTGGCAGCAGGCCGACGTCCGCACCGCACGGGACCGGCTGGGCTGGCGCCCCCGGATCAACCTCGAAGAGTCCCTCGCCGACATCTGGATGGAGGCGGCATGCCGCATCTGACCAGCACGAAGAGCAGTACGCCGAGCACCGAACTCCATACCGGCCTGGGAGTCCCCGGCTTCGCCCACCCCCTGGTCGCGCCCGCCGAGTGGGCCGAACTCACCCGCCCCGGCACCCCGTTGCACTGGACCGTCCTCAACATCGCCGACGGCCCCGGTGCCCGCCCCGACCCGCACTGCCTCGAGGCGGTCGGCCGGCTGCGCAACGCGGGTGTCCGGGTCCTCGGCCACCTCGACACCACGTACGGGTCCCGGACCTTCGGCGAGCTGATCTCCGAGGGGCAGCGCTACCTCGACTGGTACCGGGTCGACGGCTTCCTCCTGGACCGCTGCCCGACCGGACGCGCCGCGCTCCCCGAGATCCGCCGCACCGTCACCACGCTCCGCGCGCTCCGTGACGACGCCCACATCGTCCTCGGCCACGGCACCCACCCGTACCCCGGATACGCCGAGAACGCCGACCAGTTGATCACCTTCTCCGGCCCCTGGAGCGACTACCGCTGGTCGCAGGTGGCCGAGTGGACCGCCGACTACCCGCCCGAGACCTTCTGCCACCTCGTCCATGGAGTGCCGGGCCCCCATCTCGACGAGGCCCTGCGGATCGCCCGCTGGCAGGGCGCCTCCACCATCTGGTTCACCGACCGCACGGACCGGGGCGGCCGTGTGGACCCCTGGGAGACCATGCCCGGCTACTGGGACGAAATCGTCTCGCGGATCGGAACGGGTGTCTCGGAATGAAGAAGCCCATGGCAGTGTTACGGGGAGAACAACTGTAGTGATTGACCGACCAACGGAGTCCCCGTGTCGCTGCCACCCCTGGTCGAGCCGGCCGCCGAGCTCACCGTAGACGAGGTCCGCAGGTACTCCCGCCACCTGATCATCCCCGACGTGGGGATGGACGGGCAGAAGCGGCTGAAGAACGCCAAGGTGCTCTGTGTGGGCGCCGGCGGCCTGGGCTCGCCGGCGCTGATGTACCTGGCCGCGGCGGGCGTCGGCACGCTCGGCATCGTGGAGTTCGACGAGGTCGACGAGTCGAACCTGCAGCGGCAGATCATCCACAGCCAGGCCGACATCGGCCGCTCCAAGGCCGAGTCCGCCCGCGACTCCGTCCTCGGCATCAACCCGTACGTGAACGTGATCCTTCACGAAGAGCGGCTCGAGGCCGAGAACGTGATGGACATCTTCAGCCAGTACGACCTGATCGTCGACGGCACCGACAACTTCGCGACCCGCTACCTGGTCAACGACGCGTGCGTGCTGCTGAACAAGCCGTACGTCTGGGGCTCGATCTACCGCTTCGACGGCCAGGCGTCCGTCTTCTGGTCCGAGCACGGTCCCTGCTACCGCTGCCTGTACCCGGAGCCCCCGCCGCCGGGCATGGTCCCCTCCTGCGCCGAGGGCGGCGTCCTGGGCGTGCTGTGCGCGTCCATCGGCTCCATCCAGGTCACCGAGGCCATCAAGGTCCTCACCGGCACCGGCGAGCCGCTCGTCGGTCGCCTGATGATCTACGACGCCCTGGAGATGCAGTACCGCCAGGTCAAGGTCCGCAAGGACCCGAACTGCGCGGTCTGCGGCGAGAACCCGACCGTCACCGAGCTCATCGACTACGAGGCCTTCTGCGGCGTCGTCTCCGAGGAGGCCCAGGAGGCGGCCGCCGGCTCGACGATCACTCCCAAGCAGCTCAAGGAGTGGATCGACGACGGCGAGAACATCGAGATCATCGACGTCCGCGAGATCAACGAGTACGAGATCGTCTCGATCCCCGGCGCCAAGCTGATCCCGAAGAACGAGTTCCTCATGGGCACCGCCCTCGAGGGCCTTCCGCAGGACAAGAAGATCGTCCTGCACTGCAAGACGGGTGTCCGCAGTGCGGAAGTCCTCGCGGTCCTGAAGTCCGCGGGCTTCTCCGACGCGGTCCACGTCGGCGGCGGTGTGATCGGCTGGGTCAACCAGATCGAGCCCGACAAGCCGGTCTACTAGACCCGCGTTGTCCCGGCAGGGGCTCGGCACCAGGTGTGCCGGGCCCCTTTCCGTCATTGACCCTGGGCGCAGACCTTGCCGTCCTTCGGCACCGTGCCCTTCAGCAGATACGCGTTCACGGTGGAGTCCACGCAGTCGCTGCCGTTCCCGTACGCCGTGTGCCCCTGGCCCTCCCAGGTGAGCTCCACACCGACCCCCTTGCCCAGTTCGTCCGCCATCTTCCTGGCGCCCTCGTACGGCGTCGCCGGATCGCCCGTGTTGCCGACCACCAGCACCGGTGCCGCACCCGGCGCGCTCACCTCCGGCGTCCGCGACTGCCCGGCCACCGGCCAGTCGTGGCACCAGCCGGCCGCGTCCCAGCCCAGGAAGGGACCGAACACCGGCGAGATCCTCTCGAACTCCGGCAGCAGCCTCTTCGCCTGCGCGAGCGTGGGCCGCTGCCTGTCGTCCAAGCACGATATGACCCGTTGGGAATGCGGGAGCAGTCCGTAGTGCCCGGACGGATCACGCTCGTTGTAGCCGTCGGCGAGCGCCAGCAGTTCGGAGCCGTCCCCCTGCTCGGCCGTCTGGAGAGCGCTGGTCAGTGAGGGCCAGCTGTCCTGGCGGTACAGCGGATAGACGATGCCGGTGAACGCGAGCACCTGGGTCAGCTTCCGCCCGGAGAAGGTGTCCAACGGCTTCGCGTCGATCCGCTCCAGCAGGTCCGCGATCTTCCGGGTGCCCCGCGCGGGGTCCTGGCCGGTGGACTTCAGGTAGTTGTCGAGCGCGCGCTGGAAACCCCGGGCCTGGTTCCTCCGGTGGCCCACCGCGTCGGCGCTCGGGTCGACGACCGCGTCGAGCACCATCCGCCCGACCTTCTCCGGGAACAGGTGGGCGTAGACACCGCCCAGCTGGGTGCCGTACGAGATGCCGAAGTAGTACATCTCGCGGTCGCCCAGGACCTGACGCATCAAATCCATGTCGCGCGCGGTGTCGGTGGTCGAGACGTGCGCCAGCAGCTTGCCCGCGTCCTTCTCGCAGCCCCGCGCGAAGTCGCTGGCGTCCTGGAGGTAGGCCCGTTCCTCGGCCGGGGTGTCCGGGGTGGCGTCCACCGACTCGGCAGCCTGGATGTCCTTGTCGCTGCGGCAGCGGACGCCTTCGCTGGCGCCGACCCCGCGCGGGTCCCAGCTCACCAGGTCATAGCGCTCGCGCAGGAGGGAGGCGGTGGCGGCGTACGCCGGGAGTGTGCCCACACCGGTGAGGCCGGGGCCGCCGAAGTCGAAGAGGAGTGAGCCGATGCGGTCGCCGCCGCGGGCCTTGGTGCGGATCAGCGCGAGGTCGATCGTCTCGCCGTCCGGCTGCGACCAGTCCAGGGGCGTCTTCAGCGTCGCGCACCGCCAGTCCTTGCCCGGCGGGGAGGAGTCCCCGGTGGCCTTGCAGCGCCCCCAGTCGAGCCGCTGCGAGGTCAGCGAGGCGGGCAGCGCCTGCGCGTCCCTCGTGCCGGGCCCCGCGCTGCGGGCCGGCTCGTCCCCGTCACCGCCGGACGAGCTCCCCGACGAGCCGCCGGAACAGCCCGCCGCCAGCAGCGCGGCCGCGGCGGTCGCCGCCGCCCACCGTACGAAACGCCCCATGACAGTCCCCCTCCCAAGCCGTCCGTGCCGAGCCACGAACGTCGGTCCGGCCATCGTAGGCCGAGCACGTGAAGCCCGTCGGGGCCTGTGGATAACGCTGTGACCTGGGAGTTCATGGACGGTGGGGAGTCATGAACAGACGGTGCCCGCCGCCGGCACCTTCCCGTTCAGGAGGTAACCGTCCACCGCCGCCTGCACACACCTGTTCTTGCTGCCGTAGGCCCCGTGCCCCTGGCCCTTGTACGTGAGCTCGACACCCACGCCCGTGCCGAGCGCCTCCACCATCTTCCGGGCGCCCTCGTAGGGGGTGGCCGGATCGCCCGTGTTCCCCACCACGAGGATCGGCGCGGAGCCGGCCGCGTTCACGTCGGGATGGTCGGCGGCGCCCGCCACCGCCCAGTCCGTGCAGCTCACCATGGACCAGGCCATGAAGTCGCCGAACAGCGGGGACGCGGCGCGGAACGCGGGCAGCCTCCGCTCGACGTCGGTCGCCGTGTACCGGGGTCTGTCGTCGGCGCAGTTGATGGCGATGTTGGCCGCGGTGATGTTGCTGTACTCGCCGTTCTCGCTCCGCCCGTTCATCGAGTCGGACAGCAGCATCAGGATCCTGCCGTCACCGTCGTACGCCTGCTCCAGGCCCTCGACGAGGTACTCCCAGAAGTCCTTCGAGTACAGCGACTGTGCGATGCCGTTGGTCGCGGCGGTCTGTGTCAGCGGCCGTTGGCCGATTCCCGGGATGGGTTTCCTGTCGAGGTCCGCGAGCAGCTTGGCGATGCGGTCCTTGACGTCCTGGGCGGTGTCGCCGACGGGACAGTCCTCGGGCTTGGAGGTGCAGTCCTCGGCGAAGTTGTCGAGCGCGAGCTGGAAGCCCTCGGCCTGTCCGAGGGAACCCTGCTCACTGCTCTGCGTCGGGTCGACGACCGCGTCGAAGACCGCGCGCCCCACGTGTTTCGGGAAGAGGTGGGCGTAGACGCCGCCGAGTTCGGTGCCGTACGAGATGCCGAAGTAGTACAGCTTGTCGTCGCCGAGGACCTGGCGCATCAGGTCCATGTCGCGGGCCGCGTCGGTGGTGCGCACATGCGGCAGCATCTTCTGGGAGTTCTCCTCGCAGGCCGCGTTGAACTCCTTGGTGTTGGCCATCAGCGCGGTGCGCTCGGCCGAGTCGTCCGGGGTCCAGTCCTGTTCGAACCAGTAGTCGAGCTGCGGGTCGTTCAGGCACTCCACGGGGGCACTGCGGCCGACTCCCCGGGGGTCGAAGCTCACCAGGTCGTAGCGGGTGCGCAGGGTCGCGTAGTCCGCGCCGAAGGCGGGCAGGGTGGTGACGCCCGAACCGCCGGGGCCGCCGAAGTTGAAGACGAGCGAGCCGATGCGCCTGTCCTCGGCGCCGCTGGTCTTGGCCCGGATCAGCGCGAGGTCGATCGTGTCGCCCTTGGGCTTGGCCCAGTCGAGCGGGGCCTTGAGGGTGGCGCACTGCCACTCGGCGCCGCCCGGCAGGGGAGAGGGCGGGTCACCGCCGCCCTCGGCCCGGGACGGGGCCGGGCAGTCCTTCCAGCTGAGCTCCTGGGCCGACAGGTCCTCGTCCTGGGAGTCGCCGCCGCAGCCCGCCAGCGCGCAGGACAGCAGCAGGACGGCGGCGGTCAGGGCGGCAGTGCGCGGTCGAGGGGGGTTCGGCATGCTTCCATCCTGCGGTCGCGCGCGGACGAACGCTCGGGGCGCGCGCCGTAAGGGGTACGCCCCGCAGCGTTACAGCGCGCCCTTGCGGGACAGGTGGTTGAAGGCCAGCCAGCCCGGCAGCACCGGCAGCCAGAGCGTCAGCAGACGGAACAGCAGGACGGCCGGGGCGGCGACCTCCTTGGGCAGTCCCACGGCGATCAGACCGACCGTCAGGGTCGCCTCGACGGCGCCCACGCCACCCGGGGTCGGGGCGGCCGACCCGAGGGCGTTGCCGGCGAGGAAGACGACGGCGACGCTGGCGATGCTCAGTGACGTGCCCTCCTGGCCGAAGGCGCGGATGGAGGCGTCCAGGCACATCACGAAGCAGGCCGTCAGCAGCAGCATGCCGCCGATGCCGGTGACCAGCTTCTGCGGTCGCTGGAGCACGTCCAGCATGCGCGGCACGACACCCGCGAACAGCGACCTCACGCGCGTGACGACGAATTTCCTGAGGAACGGCACCGAGGTGACCACGAGCACGAGCACCGCGACCGTCAGCAGACCCGCGATGACCGTCCGGGACGGCGACAGCGACGGCGTCTTCTCGGTCCCGGTCAGATAGCCGAAGGACAGCAGCATCAGGATGTGGCAGCCGAGCCCGAAGAGCTGCGAGGCGCCGACGCTCGCGACCGCGAGCCCGGGCCGCACCCCCTGGCGTTGCAGGAAGCGCGTGTTGAGCGCGACACCGCCCACCGCGGCCGGCGCGACGATCTTCACGAACGAACCGGCGACCTGGGCCGCGACCGTCCGCAGGAACCCCACCCGCTCGGGCACGAAGCCCAGCAGCGACATGGCCGCGGCGAAGTAGCTGCACGCCGAGAACAGCACGGCCGCGGCGACCCAGCCCCACTCGGCGTTCTCGATGAGCGGCCCGAACTCGATGTGGGTGAGCTGCGTCAGCAGGAAGTACGCGCCGATGGCGCCCGCGATGACGCTGATCAGGGTGCGCGGCTTGACCCGCTCCAGACGGGCCGGCTCGACCGGCGCCTGCGGCCTGATCAGCAGGACCTCATGGCGGATCTGGCTCAGCAGATCCTCCTCGCGGGCCTCCTCCAGGGCCTCGTCGATGGCCCGCTTCTCGGCCCGCGCCTCCGCGCGTACGGCCTTCTTGTCGGGCTTTTCCAGTACGGGCCTGGAGTCCTGCGGCCCCTCGTCCAGGTGGGCCTGCTTGGCCTGCCGGGACGCCTCCAGGACCGCCTCGCGCTCGCGCTGGGCCCGCTCCCGGGCGAGTCTGCGCAGCGTCGCGCGCGTGGAGCGGGTCAGCGCGATCGGCTGGAGCATCGGCAGGCAGTCGGCGACGGCGTCGGGACCGAGGACCTCGACCCCGGAGGCGACCGCGCGTTCCGCGCCCGCGAGCAGCCCCAGGGTCGTCACCAACTGGGCGACGTCCATGCGCAGCAGCAGGGTGCTGGCCGCGATCTCGCCGCCGCGCAGGTCGGTGAGGATCACCGCGCCGGAACGATCCACCAAGATCGCGTCACCGGCGAGCCTGCGGTGCGCGATGCGCCGCGACTGGAGCGCCTTCACCTGGCGCCAGGTGTTGCGCAGCAACTCGTCGGTGATCTCGTCCTCGGCCAGCGATTCCAGCGTGCGTCCGCCGGTGTGCTCGTAGACGAGCATCACGGCGTCGGGGCCGAGTTCGGAGGTGGCGATCAGCTTGGGCGCGTTGGCGCCGGCCGCGATGGCGGCGTAGGCGAGCAGGGCCTCCTGCTCCAGGGCCTGGCGCAGCGACTGGAGGCTGCTGCGGGTGGCGAAGCCGCGCAGCGTGAGGTTGCGCCAGACCCGGTAGAAGAAGCCCTGCGCCTGCTGCTCGCGGTCGACCACGGTGACGTCCAGCGGCGGGCCGTCCTCCAGGGTGACGAAGTAGCGCCGGCCGCGGTCGCCGTTCTCGGCGGTCTCCGGGGCCTCCTCGCGGGCCGCGCTGACCGGGTGGAAGCCGACGGTCCGCAGGCCCGCCATCAGGGTCTGCCCGGTGGGCCGGACATTGGGCGAGCCGACCGCGTAGAGCGTGCCGTAGGCGACCGTCCAGCCGATCAGCACCGTCAGGATGATCGAGAACGGTGTGGTGTAGCCGGTGACGAGCATCGAGAACGCGTCGAGCATCAGCACGATCCACAGAACCGCCCGCCAGCGCGGCCTGCGGGACATGCCGACGGCCGTCATATAGGCGATGACAGGCGCCAGATAGCCGTGCACGGGATCCGTGAGGGCGTGGATGTCGCCGGGGGAGGGCTGGGTGAGCGCCTCCTGGATGGAGTCCGGGGCGGCCTTGGCGACCCACAGGTCGGTGGCGAGCGTCACCCCGTGGGCGAGGACCGCGGCGAGCACGCCGTCGGCGATCCGCAGTCCGTCACGCTTGATCAGCCGTTCGATCGCGAACGCGACCGGGACCAGGAGGATCGCGATGCTGGAGGCGAGACCGGCGATCTTGATGAGCAGGTCGGGCGCCTGTCCGGTGCCCTTGTTGATGTCCTGTTCGAGACCCGAGGTGGTGCCGTGCGCGAACGCGGCGATCGCCAGCAGGACGACGACGGCCAGCACGCCGACCAGCAGCCGCATGAGGTCGGAGGGCCGGTGCACGCGCGCGGGGAGCAGCGGCTCGTCGCCCTCCACCTCGTCGGCGTGCACCTCCGCGGTGTCCGCGTCGGCGGTCTGGTCGTCCGCGTCGGCGGCGTCAGGGCGCGACGAGGCGACAGAGGTGCTCTCGGCATCCTCCGGGTGCACACCCTGTGGCTTCATCGTCTCTTCTTGATCTCGTATCACCAGTCACCGCCCGCACGATGGTGGCATGCCCCACCGACACACGGGGATGTCAGGGTGCACCTGCGGGGGCGCACAGTCTGCCCGAAGCGCCCTTCCCGGGCGAGGAATACGCACGGTCGCGGGCCCGTCACATTGTCGGTGGGGTGGGGCAGGATGGGGCGGATGAGCGAGCAGAGCCTTCCTCGGGACGCCCACCCGGAGTACGCGGACACCCTGCCGGAGTACGCCGAGCGGGTCCTCGACGTCGCCGAACGCATCCCGCCCGGGCGTGTCATGACGTACGGCGACGTCGCCGAGTGGCTGGAGGAGGGAGGGCCCCGCCAGGTGGGCCGGGTCATGGCCCTGTACGGCTCGCCGGTGCCGTGGTGGCGTGTCGTGCGCGCGGACGGCGTCCTGCTGCCCGGTCACGAGCTGGAGGCGCTCGGCCGCTACCGCGCGGAGGGCACGCCCCTGAAGGAGGCGAGCAGGGCCGCCGAGGGCCATCTGCCGCGTCTCGACATGAGACGGGCGCGCTGGGACGGTGACGAACGCGCGGAGGGTCACACCTGACAGCTTCCGCCATCGTGCGGGCCCGGGGACACCCCGAGACCCGTACGGGGGAAGCGGGGCATGTCCGAGGCATGGCGTACGTTCGTGAGGAGTGGGACGCACGGGGCGGCGGTGTCGTGAGTGGTCCGAGGGAAGAAGGGGAAGCCCTGCTTCCGCTCCACTCGTCGGCGTAGCGTCGGCTGCACGCGTCCCCCTCACCCCCCGTCCACCGCCCTCCACGCGCGGCGGGCCGCCCAACAGCACACCCACCAGGACCGGCGAACCACGTGAGCTCCTCTTCCTCCACCAGGCGCCTGTCGCACTCCCCGGTGCGACAGGGGGCCCGTGGCGCTTACCGACTGGTTCGTACCCCGCCGGCCCGAGTGGATCCCCCTCTACTGGACGCCGCACAGCGCGCCGTGGTTGAGCACAAGAGCGGTCCTTTGCTCGTCCTCGCAGGTCCGGGCACCGGCAAGACCACCACCCTCGTCGAGTCGGTGGCCTCACGAATCGCCCGCGGAGGCGACCCCGCGCGCGTGCTCGTGCTGACGTTCAGCCGCAAGGCGGCCGTCGAACTGCGCGACCGCATGGCGCTGCGCATAGGAGCGGCGCGCGCGCCCCAGGCGACCACCTTCCATTCCTTCTGCTACGCCCTGGTCCGCGCCCACCAGGACAGCGACCTGTTCGTGGAGCCGCTGCGGCTGCTGTCCGGACCCGAACAGGACGTCGCCGTCCGCGAACTGCTCGCCGGACAGCCCGACCTGGAGCGGCTCGGCCTCGCGCACGTGCGCTGGCCGGACGAACTGCGCGCCTGCCTGACCACTCGCGGCTTCGCCGACGAGGTCCGCGCGGTGCTGGCCCGCAGCCGCGAACTGGGCCTCGGCCCCGGCGCCCTGGACGCCTTCGCCCGCCGCATCGGCCGCCCCGACTGGCGGGCCGCGGCCGCCTTCCTCGCCGAGTACCTCGACGTCCTCGACCTCCAGGGCGTCCTCGACTACGCCGAACTGGTCCACCGCGCGGTGCTCCTCGCCCGCCGCCCCGAGGTCGCCGGGCAGCTCGCCGCGCAGTACGACGCCGTGTTCGTCGACGAGTACCAGGACACCGATCCGGCCCAGGTACGGCTGCTCGACGCCCTCGCCGGCGGCGGCCGCACCCTCGTCGCCTTCGGCGACCCCGACCAGTCGATCTACGCCTTCCGCGGCGCCGACGTGAACGGCATCCTCGACTTCCCGTACGCCTTCCCGCGCGCGGACGGCCGTCCCGCACCCGTGGAGGTCCTGCGCACCTCCCGCCGCTCCGGCGCCGACCTGCTGGCCGCGACCCGCCTGGTGACCCAGCGGATGCCGCTGACCCGGCTGCCGGCCGAGAAGGTCCGCGCCCATCGGGAGCTCGCCCCGGTCCGGGACGGGGGGCGCGTGGAGGTGTACACCTACCCCACGTCCGGCACCGAGCTGGACAACATCGCGGACATCCTGCGCCGGGCGCACCTGGAGGACGGCGTGCCCTGGGGCGAGATGGCGGTTCTGGTCCGCGCGGGGTCCCGCACGATCCCGACGGTGCGGCGCGCGCTCACGGCGGCCGGAGTGCCCCTCGACATCGACGGCGACGACCTCGCACTGCGGCACGAACCGGCGGTGGCGCCCCTGTTGACCGCCCTGCGGGCGGTGGCCATGGCGGAGGCGGCGGAGGGCGTCGTACGACCGGAAGCGGCGCGGACCGACGAGGGCGCGGCTTCCGAGGAACCGCTGCCGGAGGGGGAGGCCGTCTCCGAGGAGCAGCTGTCGGAGGCGGCCGCCGTGTCCGAGGAGCAACCGGCGGACGCGGACGCTGTCTCAGGGGAGCAGCCGTCGCCCACAGAGCCGCAGCCGACAGCCACCGAGCCGCAGCCGTCGGTCACGGAGTCGCAGCCGACAGCCACCGAGCCGCAGCCGTCGGTCACGGAGTCGCAGCCGACAGCCACCGAGCCGCAGCCGTCGGTCACAGAGCCGCAGCCGTCGGCCACCGAGCCGCAGCCGTCCGTCGCCTCCTGGCTCGACACAGAGACCGCCCTCACCCTCCTCGCCTCCCCCCTCGCCGGCATGGACGCCGCCGACCTGCGCCGCCTAGGGCGGGCCCTGCGGGACGAGGAGCGGGCCGCCGGCAACGCCCTGCCGCCGCCCTCGGACGAGCTGCTCGCGCGGGCCCTCGCCGAGCCAGAGCGGCTGGCCGTGCACGACCCCGCGTACGCGCGCGGGGCGCAGCGGCTCGGCGCGCTGCTCGGCAAGGCCCGTCAGCGCCTCGCGAACGGCGGCAGTGCCGAGGAGGCGCTGTGGGACCTCTGGGAGGGCACACCGTGGCCCGGTCGCCTGGAGCGGGCGGCCAGGCGCGGCGGGGCGGCGGGGCGCAACGCGGACCGTGATCTCGACGCCGTGTGCGCGCTGTTCGCGACGGCCGCGCGCGCGGAGGAGCGCACCGGCGGCCGGGGCGCCCTGAACTTCCTGGAGGAGATCGACGCCGAGGACATCGCCGCCGACACCCTCACCCGGCGTGCCGTACGCCCCGACGCGGTCCGCCTGATGACCGCGCACCGCTCCAAGGGCCTGGAGTGGCGCCTGGTCGTCGTCGCGGGCGTCCAGGAGGGCCTGTGGCCCGACCTGCGCCGCCGGGGCTCCCTCCTGGAGGCCGACCGCATCGGCCGCGACGGACTCGCCGAACCGCTCACCCCTGGCGCCCTGCTCGCCGAGGAACGCCGCCTGTTCTACGTCGCCGCCACACGCGCGCGTGAGCGCCTGGTCGTCACCGCGGTCAAGGCACCGGCCGACGACGGCGACCAGCCCTCCCGCTTCCTGACCGAACTCGGCGTCGAGCCCAAGGACGTCACCGGCCGCCCCCGCCGGCCCCTGTCGGTCGCCGCCCTGGTCGCCGAACTCCGCGCCACGACCGTCGACCCGCGGGTCTCGGACACCCTCAGGGAGGCCGCCGCGAGGCGCCTGGCCCGGCTCGCCGCCCTCGCCGACGACGACGGCCGCCCGCTCGTCCCCTCGGCCCACCCCTACCGCTGGTGGGGCATGTTCGAGCCGACCGAGTCCAAGGTGCCGCTGCGCAACCGCGACCAGCCCGTCGTGCTCTCCGGCAGCGCACTGGACCAGCTCGCCAACACCTGCGCCCTGCAATGGTTCCTGGGCCGCGAGGTGAAGGCCGACGCACCCGCGACCGTCGCCCAGGGCTTCGGCAACGTCGTGCACGTCCTCGCCGACGAGGTCGCCTCCGGACACACCCCCGCCGACCTCGACGTCCTCATGGAGCGCCTGGACTCCGTGTGGAACGCGCTCGCCTTCGACGCGCCCTGGAAGTCGGCGCAGGAGAAGGAGCACGCGCGCGTGGCGCTCGAACGCTTCCTGAAGTGGCACGTCATGGACCGCACCGGCCGCACCCCGGTGGCCAGCGAGCACGACTTCGACGTCACCCTGGAGGCGGGCGAGGTCGAGGTGCGCATCCGCGGCCAGATGGACCGCGTGGAGGCCGACGGCGAGGGCCGCGCCTACGTCGTCGACTTCAAGACCGGCAAGCAGCCGGTGAGTTCGGCCGAGGTGGAACGCCACCCCCAGCTCGCCGTCTACCAGCTCGCCGTGCGCGAGGGCGCCGTGGACGAGGCCTTCGACGGCGTACGGCCCGAACCGGGCGGCGCCGAACTCGTCCAGCTGCGCCAGGGCGCGCCCAAGCGGGACGGCGGCGAGACCCTGCCCAAGGTGCAGGCCCAGGAACCGCTGGAGGGGGAGTGGGTCGGCGACCTGCTCGCCACGGCGGCCGGCAAGGTCCTCGACGAACGGTTCACGCCGAGCGCGGGACAGCACTGCTCCCACTGCGCGTTCCGGGCCTCGTGCAGCGCGCAGCCGGAGGGACGGCACGTCGTGGAGTGAGCGGAACGCGCGGGTGTGATCAGTCGCACCACGTGCGCTGACCTGCGTATCTTCCGGACCGGGGGGCGATTCGTCCTCCGTTGTCAGTGCACGCCGCTAGCCTCTCCGACATGGCCGCCCGTATCACCGATCCCGATCAGCTCAAGGAGCTCCTCGGGATCCCGTTCACCCCGGAGCAGACGGCCTGCATCACCGCGCCGCCCGCCCCGCAGGTGATCGTGGCCGGTGCCGGCTCGGGCAAGACGACGGTGATGGCGGCCCGCGTGGTCTGGCTGGTCGGCACCGGCCAGGTCGCCCCCGAACAGGTCCTCGGCCTCACCTTCACCAACAAGGCCGCCGGTGAACTCGCCGAGCGCGTCCGCAAGGCGCTCATCAGGGCGGGCGTCACCGACCCCGACGTCATCGACCCGGACAACCCCCCGGGCGAGCCCGTGATCTCCACCTACCACGCCTTCGCGGGCCGCCTGCTGACCGACCACGGGCTGCGCATCGGCCTCGAACCGACCTCCCGCCTCCTCGCCGACGCCACCCGCTACCAGCTCGCCGCGCGCGTGCTGCGCGAAGCCCCCGGCCCCTATCCCGCCCTGACCCGCTCCTTCGCCGACCTGGTCAGCGACCTGCTCACCCTCGACGCCGAACTCTCCGAGCACCTCGTACGCCCCGAGCAGGTGCGGGCGTACGACGCCGAACTGCTGCTGACCCTCCAGGCCGCCAAACTCACCAACGACACCCTGCGCAAGGTCCCCGAGGCGGCCGCCGCCCGCCGCGAACTCGCCGACCTGGTCGTCCGCTACCGCGCCGCCAAACGCGAACGCGACCTCCTCGACTTCGGCGACCAGATCGCCCTGTCGGCACGCCTCGCGGGCATCCCCGAGGTGGGCCGCGTCCTGCGCGAGGAGTTCAAGGTGGTGCTCCTCGACGAGTACCAGGACACCTCGGTCGCCCAACGCGTCCTGCTGGCGGGCCTGTTCGGCGGCGGCACCGGCCACCCGGTCACCGCCGTCGGCGACCCCTGCCAGGCCATCTACGGCTGGCGCGGCGCCTCCGTCGCCAACCTCGACGACTTCCCCGAGCACTTCGCCCACCCCGACGGCCGGCCCGCCACCCGCCAGGCGCTCAGCGAGAACCGCCGCAGCGGCGGCCGCCTCCTCGACCTCGCCAACGGCCTCGCCGAGCCCCTGCGCGCCATGCACGCGGGCGTGGAGGCCCTCCGCCCGGCCCCGGGCGCCGAACGCGACGGCATGGTGCGCTGCGCCCTCCTGCCGACCCACGCGGAGGAGATCGACTGGCTCGCCGACTCCATCGCCCATCTCGTACGGACCGGGAAGGAGCCCGGCGAGATCGCCGTCCTGTGCCGCACGGCCACCGACTTCGCCGAGATCCAGGGCGCGTTGGTCGAGCGGGACGTCCCGGTGGAGGTGGTGGGCCTCTCGGGCCTGCTGCACCTGCCCGAGGTCGCCGACCTGGTCGCCGTCTGCGAAGTCCTCCAGGACCCCGGCGCCAACGCGGCCCTGGTCCGGTTGCTGACCGGCCCGCGCTGGCGCATCGGCCCGCGCGACCTCGCCCTCCTCGGGCGGCGCGCCCGGCGCCTGGTGTCCTACGCGCGCGTGGACGGCGACGACGACCCCGACCGCCGGCTCGCCGAGGCCGTCGAGGGGGTCGACCCGGCCGAGGTGATATCGCTCGCCGACGCCCTGGAGACCTTCCTGGAGACACCCCTCCACAGCGACGAGGACGACGACGGGCTGCCCTTCTCGCCGGACGCGCGCGTGCGGTTCGCCCGCCTGGCCGCCGAACTGCGCGACCTGCGCCGCTCGCTCGCCGACCCCCTGATGGACGTCCTGCACCGCGTCCTCGCCGTCACCGGCCTGGAGGTCGAACTGTCGGCGTCGCCGCACGCGTTGGCCGCCCGCCGCCGCGAGACCCTGTCCAACTTCCTCGACATCGCCGCCTCCTTCGCGGCGGGTGACAACGAGGCGACCCTGCTCGCCTTCCTCGCCTTCCTGCGCACCGCGGCCCAGTACGAGAAGGGCCTCGACAACGCCCTGCCGGGCGGCGAGAACACCGTCAAGGTCCTCACCGCGCACAAGTCCAAGGGCCTGGAGTGGGACGTGGTCGCCGTCCCCGGCCTGGTCACCGACACCTTCCCCAGCGCCAAGGGCCGCGAGAAGTGGACCGCGCAGAGCAAGGTGCTGCCGCACGCCCTGCGCGGCGACGCCGAGACCCTGCCCGACATCGCCTCCTGGGACTCGCGCGGCATGAAGGCCTTCCATGAGGCCATGAAGGACCACCAGCACACCGAGGAGCTCCGCCTCGGCTACGTCACCTTCACCCGCCCCCGCTCCCTCCTCCTCGGCTCCGGCCACTGGTGGGGGCCGACGCAGAAGAAGCCCAGGGGACCGTCCGACTTCCTCCAGGACCTCTACGACCACTGCGCGGCCGGCCACGGCGAGATCGAGGCCTGGGCCGACGAGCCCGCCGAGGACGAGGAGAACCCGGCGCTGCACAGCCGGACCGAGGACCAGGTCTGGCCCCTGCCCCTGGACGACAAGGCCCTCGCCCGACGCCGGGCGGCCGCGCAGACGGTCCTGGACCACCTGGATGCCCTCGCCGACCACACGGACCCGCATCCCGCGGCCGTACACGATCCCGACACCTACGACGACCCGGACTGGCCTCCGCCGCCGGACGACGACGAGGTGCCCTACGAGGACGTCGTCGAGCAGGACAGCGCGTCCGACTGGGACAGCTGGACCACGGAGCGCCCGGCCGTCCCGCACCAGGCCACGGCTCCGGAAGCACCCCCGGCCCCACGCCGGCCCACGCCGGGAGCCCCCACCGCACCGGCCCGCCCGCACCCCCTGGAACGACAGCCCCTCACCCCCGAGGAAGCCCGCACCATCGCCTCCTGGGACCGCGACCTCGACGCCCTCACCGGCGAGCTCCTGCGCGCGCGGGAAGCCGTGACCGACGTACCCCTGCCCGCGTCGCTCACCGCGTCCCAGGTGCTGCGGCTGGCCGCCGACCCGGACGGGCTCGCGCAGGAACTCGCGCGCCCCATGCCGCGCCCGCCACAACCCGCCGCACGTCAAGGCACCCGCTTCCACGCCTGGGTCGAGGCCCGCTTCGAAGCGCTGACCCTGCCCATGCTGGAGCCCGACGACCTCCCCGGCGGCGACGCCGAGATCGCCGACGAGCGCGACCTGGAAGCCCTCAAGGACGCCTTCGAACGCAGCGAGTACGCCCACCGCACCCCCTACCGCCTCGAGACGCCCTTCCAGCTCGCCATCGCCGGCCGCGTGGTCCGGGGCCGTATCGACGCCGTCTACCGCCACACCGACGGGGAGACGACGAGGTACGAGATCGTCGACTGGAAGACCAGCCGCACCCGCACCGCCGACCCCCTCCAGCTCGCCGTGTACCGGCTGGCCTGGGCCGAGCGGCAGGGGGTGCCTGTGGAATCGGTCACGGCCGCCTTCCTGTACGTCCGCACCGGAGACGTCGTCCGCCCCCGGAACCTGCCCGGCCGGGCCGCGCTGGAACGGCTTCTGACCCAGGAACCGGGCGGTTCCGCACCAGCAAACTGTGAGGAACCGCCCAACGAGGATGTCGGTGCGGGCCGATAGGCTCATGACCATGAGCCAGACCCCGGACAGCGCCGTCCGTACGTACATCGAGCAGCACCGCGCCGCCTTCCTCGACGACCTCGCCGAATGGCTGCGCATCCCGTCCGTCTCCGCCCAGCCCGACCACGGACCCGATGTACGCCGCAGCGCCGACTGGCTCGCCGCCAAGCTCAGGGAGACCGGTTTCCCCACGGCCGAGGTCTGGGAGACCCCGGGCGCGCCCGCCGTCTTCGCCGAGTGGCCCGCACAGGACCCCGCGGCGCCCACGGTCCTCGTCTACGGCCATCACGACGTCCAGCCCGCCGCCCGCGAGGACGGCTGGGACAGCGACCCCTTCGAGCCGGTCGTCCGGGACAACCGCCTCTACGCGCGCGGGGCCGCCGACGACAAGGGCCAGGTCTTCTTCCACACCCTCGGCGTCCGCGCCCACCTCGCGGCCACCGGCCGCACCGCCCCGGCCGTGCACCTGAAGCTGCTGATCGAGGGCGAGGAGGAGTCCGGCTCCCCGCACTTCCGCGCCCTCGTCGAGGAGCGTGAGGAGCGGCTCGCCGCCGACGCGGTGATCGTCTCCGACACCGGCATGTGGGACGAGAACACCCCCACGGTCTGCACGGGCATGCGCGGCCTCGCCGAGTGCGAGATCGTCCTGCACGGCCCCGACCAGGACATCCACTCCGGCTCCTTCGGCGGCGCCGTCCCCAACCCGGCCACCGCCGTCGCCCGCCTCGTCGCCGCCCTGCACGACGAGCACACGCGTGTGGCGATCCCCGGCTTCTACGACGGCATCGTCGAACTCACCGACCGTGAGCGGGAGCTCTTCGCCGAGCTGCCCTTCGACGAGGAGCGGTGGCTGCGCACCGCCAAGTCGTACGCCACCCTCGGAGAGGCCGGACACACCACCCTGGAGCGCGTCTGGGCCCGCCCCACCGCCGAGGTCAACGGCATCGGCGGCGGCTACCAGGGCCCCGGCAGCAAGACGATCGTCCCGTCCTCCGCGATGGTCAAGATCTCCTTCCGGCTGGTCGCCGGCCAGGACCCCGACCACATCGAGAAGGCCGTCCGCGACTGGGCCACGGCACAGGTGCCCGCCGGGATCCGCCCGGAGATCACCTTCGGCGCCGGCACGCGCCCGTGTCTGACCCCGCTGGACCACCCGGCCCTCCAGTCCGTCGTACGGGCCATGGCCCGCGCCTTCGACCAGCCGGTCCGCTTCACCCGTGAGGGCGGCTCGGGCCCCGCCGCCGACCTCCAGGAAGTCCTCGGCGCACCCGTGCTGTTCCTCGGCATCTCCGTCCCCTCCGACGGCTGGCACGCGCCGAACGAAAAGGTCGAGCTCGACCTGCTCCTCAAGGGCGTCGAGACCTCCGCGTACCTGTGGGGTGACCTCGCCGAGAACTTCAGCCATGCGCCCTGAGCGTCCCGCGTCGTACGTCCCGCCGAACCGCCCGCCGAAACAATCCGCTGCACCGGGGGAGTTGGAAGCACCCGTGACCACCTGGACCGACCACACCGCCGACCGTCCCGTCTCGCTCACCGCCCCCAGTGGCATCGACCGCGCCGCGCACCACCGGCTCGACGAGGCCTGGCTCGCGGCGGCGTGGAGCCACCCCACGACCCGCTGCTTCGTGGTCTCCGGCGGTCAGGTCCTGATAGACGAGACGGCGGACGGCCGTACCGAACTCGTCATGACCCCGGCCTTCGAGGCCCCGCTCACCGAAGCGCACCGCTACTTCCTCGGCATCGACGAGGAGGGCGTGCGCTACTTCGCCCTCCAGAAGGACGCCCTGCCCGGTCGCATCGACCAGTCCGCGCGCCCTGCGGGACTGCGCGAGGCGGGTCTGCTGCTGTCCGCGCGTGAGGCGGGCCTGATGGTGCACGCGGTCGGGCTGGAGAACTGGCAGCGCACCCACCGCTTCTGCTCGCGCTGCGGCGAGCGCACGGTCATCGCAGCGGCCGGCCACATCCGCCGCTGCCCCGCCTGCGGCGCCGAGCACTACCCGCGCACCGACCCGGCCGTGATCATGGCCGTCACCGACGACCAGGACCGCATTCTGCTGGGCCGCCAGGTGCACTGGCCGGAGGGCCGCTTCTCGACGCTGGCCGGGTTCGTCGAGCCGGGCGAGTCCATCGAGCAGTCGGTGCGGCGCGAGGTCTTCGAGGAGGCCGGCATCACTGTCGGCCCGGTCGAGTACGTCGCCAGCCAGCCCTGGCCGTTCCCCTCCAGCCTCATGCTCGGCTTCATGGCCCGCGCCACCTCCACCGACATCAATGTCGACGGTGACGAGATCCACGAGGCCCGCTGGTTCTCCCGCGACGAACTCCAGACCGCCTTCGAGTCCGGCGAGGTCCTCCCGCCGTACGGCATCTCGATCGCGGCCCGACTGATCGAACTCTGGTACGGCAAGCCGCTGCCGACGAGGAGCTTCGTCTGAGGCAGCCGCGTCATCGGCGCGTGAACAACGGAAGGCGGCCCCTGAAGCGCCTCAGGGACCGCCTTCCGGACAGCACGTCCGCGGTGCGGACTACGCGCCGATCTTCTGCTTGACCTGTGCCAGCGACGGGTTCGTCAGGGTCGAACCGTCTCCGAACAGCACGGTCGGAACCGTCTGGTTGCCGCCGTTCGCCTTCTCCACGAACGCCGCGGACGCCGGGTCCTGCTCGATGTTGATCTCGGTGTACGCGATGCCCTCGCGGTCCAGCTGCTTCTTCAGCCGCTGGCAGTAACCGCACCAGGTGGTGCTGTACATCGTCACAGTGCCCTGCATGTCTCGCGCGCTCCTTCGGTGACTCGGGGAAGAGCTCGTCCTGTAGGGGAACGTAAGGGACCGGGGCGCAATTCCCGGCCCCGGATACCCGGCGAGGTGACGCCTGCCGCATTAGTACGACTGCGGCTGGTTGCCTGTGGACAACCGGCTCACCCGTCTCCGCCGACCTGGCAGCATGGCCGTGTGACAGCAGCAACGCATTCCACGCTCTTCCCGCGCACACCGGACTCGGCCGACGCCGTGCTCGAAGGGCTCGACCCCGAGCAGCGCGAGGTGGCCACCTCGCTGCACGGGCCGGTGTGCGTGCTGGCGGGCGCCGGCACCGGCAAGACGCGGGCCATCACCCATCGCATCGCCTACGGGGTGCGGGCCGGGATCCTCCAGCCCTCCAGCGTGTTGGCCGTCACCTTCACCAACCGGGCCGCCGGGGAGATGCGCGGCCGACTGCGCCAGCTCGGGGCGTCGGGCGTCCAGGCGCGCACGTTCCACTCGGCCGCCCTGCGCCAGCTCCAGTACTTCTGGCCGAAAGCCGTCGGCGGGTCCATGCCCCGGCTCGTCGACCGCAAGATCCAGCTCGTCGCCGACGCGGCCGCCGCCTGCCGCGTCCGCCTCGACCGGGGCGAACTGCGGGACGTCACCGGCGAGATCGAGTGGTCCAAGGTCACCCAGACCGTGCCCGCCGACTACGCCCTCGCAGCCGCGAAGGCCGGCCGCGAGACGCCCCGTGCCGCCGCCGAGATCGCCCAGCTCTACGCCGCCTACGAAGACCTCAAGCGCGAGCGGTCCGTCATCGACTTCGAGGACGTGCTGCTGCTGACCGTCGCCATCCTCCAGGACCGGCAGGACATCGCCGACCAGGTCCGTTCCCAGTACCAGCACTTCGTCGTCGACGAGTACCAGGACGTCAGCCCCCTCCAGCAGCGCCTGCTGGAACTGTGGCTCGGACGGCGGGACAGCCTGTGCGTGGTCGGCGACGCCAGCCAGACGATCTACTCCTTCACAGGAGCAACTCCCGACCATCTGCTCGACTTCCGCACCCGCCACCCCGGGGCCACCGTCGTCAAGCTGGTCCGCGACTACCGCTCCACGCCCCAGGTCGTCCACCTCGCCAACGGTCTGCTCGCCCAGGCCCGCGGCCGCGCCGCCGACCACCGGCTGGAACTGATCTCCCAGCGCCGGCCGGGCCCCGAGCCCGTCTACACCGAGTACACCGACGAGCCCGCCGAGGCCGAGGGTGCCGCCCGGCGCATCCGGGACCTCATGGACGCCGGCGTGCGGGCCAGCGAGATCGCGATCCTGTTCCGCACCAACTCCCAGTCCGAGACCTACGAACAGGCCCTGGCCGACGCCGGAGTGCCCTACCAGCTGCGCGGTGCCGAGCGGTTCTTCGACCGGCCCGAGGTCCGCAGGGCCATCGTCAACCTCCGGGGCTCGGCCCGCTTCGGCGGCAACGACTCCCGGCTGGACGACGCCGTCGACCTGCCCTCCCAGGTGCGAGCCGTGCTGTCGGGCGAGGGGTGGACCAGCGAACCGCCGGCCGGCTCCGGTGCCGTCAGAGAGCGCTGGGAGTCACTGGCCGCCCTGGTGAACCTCGCGCAGGACTTCGCCGCCGCCCGCCCCGGCGCCACCCTCAACGACCTCGTGGCCGAACTCGACGAGCGGGCCGGCGCCCAGCACGCCCCGACCGTCGAGGGCGTCACCCTGGCCTCCCTGCACTCCGCCAAGGGCCTGGAGTGGGACGCCGTGTTCCTGGTCGGGGTCGCCGAGGGCATGATGCCGATCACCTACGCCAAGACCGACGAGCAGATCGAGGAGGAGCGCCGGCTCCTCTATGTCGGCGTCACCCGCGCCCGTGAGCGCCTCCACGTCTCCTGGTCGCTCTCCCGGTCGCCCGGTGGCCGCCCCAACCGCCGTCCCAGCCGCTTTCTCGACGGACTGCGCCCCGGTTCCACCGCCACCGCGGGGCGCGCCGCCGCGGGCGGGCCCGGAGGTGTGGAGCGCGGCTTCACGACCCCCGCGGCCGCCGCCCCCAGACGCACCCGGCGCACCCCGGCGCGCTGTCGGGTCTGCGGGCGCACGCTCACCGACGCGGGCGAGATGAAGCTGATGCGTTGCGAGGACTGTCCCTCCGACATGGACGAGGGGCTCTACGAGCGGCTGCGTGAGTGGCGGGCCGTGCAGGCGGAGCGCAGCGGACAGCCCGCCTTCTGCGTCTTCACCGACAAGACGCTGATGGCGATCGCCGAGGCCGTCCCCGACGACGAGCAGGAACTGACCCGGATCCCGGGCGTCGGCCTGCGCAAGCTGAACCGTTACGGAGCCGATGTGCTGGCCATCTGCGCAGGCCAGGAGGTCGCGCAGGAAGAAGACGAGGACTGATCCGAACTCGTCGGAAAAATAGTTTGCGCATGCCCCGGGAATCCCCATAGGTTCTTAGCCACGGGGACGGAGGCCTTCTCGGAGGCCCCGATTCCGTGTTCTACTTGCATATCCGTCGGACAGTGGCTCGCGCCGCGGTCCCCTTAGACGCCGAGAGGAGGCGATTGAAGTGATCAGCATCAACAGCAGCAAGGCCGTCAACACCGCCAAAATGACCGATCGCTCGGTCGTCTCCATGTGCATGCTCGGCGTCTCGAACCTGGGCACCGGTCTGTCCGGCATTCCTGCCGCGCGTCCGGCGTCCGCCCTGTCTCTCGCGGTCCTTCCCGTCCGTGAGCGCAATGAGCGACCGACCAAGGCACTGGATGCAGTAGTGGCACAGGCCCATGCCTATGCCTTTGCGGCGGCCGGTGCCGGATTCCGGAAGCAGACGACGCAGCACCACCTGATGTGGGCCTTCCGTGGGCCAGAACCCTGGAGTGATCCAGCCTGATCATCGATCAGGCCGGCGCCTTCAGGGCCGCGGAACCCCATCCGGGATCCGCGGCCCTTCTGTTTTCCCCGAACGGGGAGAGCGGAGCGAAGGGGCCTCGGGACAAGAAAAGAACCCGGTACCAAGCCGACTACCGGTCCAACAGGGCCGGACCGACAGACGAGGAAGACGAACCGTGCAACTCGAAGCGCACGCCCCGTCCGTACCGCCTTCCGAAACGATCCCCCCGCCCGGCCTCACGGAGGACTCCACCTTGATCCCGCTCACGGCGCTCACCGCGCTCGACGACGCCATCGAGAACCTCGGCGTACCCGTCCCCTGCCGTTCCTACGACCCGGAGGTCTTCTTCGCCGAGTCGCCGGCCGACGTCGAGTACGCCAAGTCCCTCTGCCGCACCTGCCCGCTGATGGAGGCCTGCCTCGCCGGCGCCAAGGAGCGGCGTGAGCCCTGGGGCGTCTGGGGTGGCGAGCTGTTCGTCCAGGGTGTTGTCGTAGCCCGGAAGCGGCCGCGTGGTCGCCCGCGCAAGAACCCGGTCACGGCATGAACACCATCGCAGGAACGATCGACCGCCCCCTCACGAACGACCCCAAGAAGCAGGCCCCGATGAAGCCGTCCACCAGCGAGCCCGCAGGCTCCGCGATCCCAGACTTCACCACCACCGGCGCGATCGACTCGCGTCAGAACAGGACCCGAGAGATGCAACTCATCCCAGAAGCCCTGGCTCGTGCGCATATGCACGACCGGCTGCATGAGGCTGAGCAGGAACGCCGGGCGATCCGCCTGGCGAGTGCCCGCCGGATGCAGCGCCGGGCCGAGCGCGCCTCCCTGCGTGCTCGCCGTGCGCTCGCCATGGCCGTCATGCAGTAATCCGACCCGGTAGTACCCCCGCGGGGGCCGGTCCGTCCGAACGGACCGGCCCCCGCGGTGCGTTGTCCGCACCGAAGCCGCGACCCGGCTTATCGTCGAAGGGTGACGAGTGTTCCCGGGGACGGTGGCGACAGCGAGACGGAGCCCCTCGTGTGTGCCCGCTGCGGCACGCGGGCCGAGGGTCGCGTGCCCACCTGGACCTGCTCCGTGGAGAACGGCGTCCGCCAGTACTTCTGCGACACCTGCTCCCGGGAGAACCTCCGGTCCATCGAGGGGAGGCTCGACTCGGCCTGGTGGTAGGACGGGTCGGGCGTCACGCCTCCGCGGCCGACTCCTCCTCGCCGCTCTCGTCCTCCGGCAGGAACCCCGGGAGCCACTCCTCCAGTTCCTCGCGCAGGCGGACCGCGGCGCCCAGCTGGCACAGGACACCGATGGTGCTCAGGGTCACCCGGTGGATCAGCAGGTAGGCCGGGGGGAGGTTGAGCTGTTTGCCCAGCTGGTGGGCGGGGGAGCGCGGGTCGGCGATCCGGGCGGCCTGGCTGCGCATCCAGCCGCGGGTGAAGGTGAACTCCTCGACCACCGCCGGTTCGATGATCGGCAGGAGGTAGTCGAGGACGGCGTCCGGGTCCAGCTCTATCGAGTCCTTGACGAAGCCCTCGGTGCGCAGGAGTTCGTAGACCGCCTCGGCGTCGCCGTCCAGCGTCATGCGCAGGGACGTGCCGATGGTGTCCGGCAGACCGCCGGGGAGCCGGTCGACCGTGCCGAAGTCCAGGACGCCCAGGCGCCAGTCGTCCTCGCCGTCGGGGCCGCCGGGCAGGAGACGGAAGTTGCCGGGGTGCGGGTCGGCGTGCAGCAGACCGGTGCGGGCGGGGCCGGAGAAGAGGAAGCGGGCCAGGAGCTGGCCGGCGCGGTCGCGCTGCTCCTGGGTGCCGTCGGCGATCACCTCCGACAGCGGGACGCCGTCGATCCACTCCGTGATCAGGACCTGCTCGCTCTGGTGGACCACCGCCGGCACCACGACGTCCGGGTCGTCGGCGAACTCCTCGGCGTGGGTCTGCTGGGCCTGGGCCTCCAGACCGTAGTCGAGTTCCTCCGAGACCCGGTCGCGCAACTCGTTGATGAGGGGCTTGATGTCGATGCCGGGTACGAGGGGCCCCAGCAGGCGGGCGAAGCGGCCCAGTTGGTTCAGGTCGGACAGCAGGGCCTCACCGGCCCCCGGGTACTGGACCTTGACCGCCACCTCGCGCCCGTCGTGCCACACGGCCCGGTGCACCTGGCCGATCGACGCCGCCGCGGAGGGCCTGTCGTCGAACTCGGCGAACAGCTCCTGCCAGTCCTCGCCCAGCCGCTCCTCGAGCACCGTGTGCACGGTGCGGGTGGGCATCGGAGGTGCCGCCTCCTGGAGCTTGGTCAGGGCGGCGCGGTAGGGACCGGCGACCTCCTCGGGGAGCGCCGACTCGAAGACGGACAGGGCCTGGCCGAACTTCATGGCCCCGCCCTTGAGCTCCCCGAGCACCTTGAACAGCTGGTCGGCGGTGCGCTGTTGCAGTTCGCGGCCGACGATCTCCGCGGACTCGCCCACGATCCGCTTGCCGAGTCCCCAGGTGGCCCGTCCGGCGAAGCCGAGCGGGAGCGCGGCGAGTTTGGCGGTCCGGGTGACCGCCTTCCGGGGAAGATCAGACATGCGCCCTCCAGGTCCCAGCAGGCCGTGGTGCGGTTGCCTTGCGGCACGACGTTCCCGACGACCCTTGCACCGTCATTGTCTCGTGTGCAGCCTCCTCCTTGGAGGTGTGTTCTCCCTTACCTTTCTCCGCGGCCCCGCACGGGCATGCGGAATGCGGCCACACCGGTCGCGCGTGCCAGGTCAGACCGGGCAGCGACACCTCCCAGCGGGCACCCGCGCTCGACGGGACCCGGCCGTCCAGGAAGGCGAGGGCGTGTGCGGCCGCCAGTCCCGCGACGGTCGTGGCCAGCGCCAGGTCGCAGGGGCGGGCCTGCGTGGGCCTGCTGCCCGAGCGCCACTGGGTGACCAGCCGGGGCCAGGCCCGGTCCCGGTCGGTCCGCGTCTCGTGCAGACAGCCCGCGCAGCCCGTCTCGCCCGGAAGGACGAAGGGGCCGACCACTCCCGTCGCCTCGACCACTCCCGCGTACAGATGAGGTGTCCCGGACCGAACGAGGGGTTCGGCGCCGGCCGGGGCGGGCGCGTACACGTCGACATCGTCCCGCGGGGTGAGGATCACCAGGGAGAAGCCGGGGTCGTCCGCTCCCGTCGCGGTCCGGGAGACGCGGCGCGGCGGGCGGCCCGGAGCCGCCGCTGACACGGCCCGGCGTGCGGCCGTGTCCCTGCGGTCACCGACGGACGCGGCGGGCAGTCCGCCCGGGGCCACGTCCCCCGGTTCGACCCGGCCGTAGTCCCGCACGTCGACCTCCCCCACCCCGGCGCCCGAGAGCACCGCCGCCAGCGCCACGCCCACGCGGCCGGCTCCCCTGACCTGCACGCGCAGTGACCCGCGGGCGGCCAGCAGCCTGATCGCGTCGCCCGGTTCCGACGTGGTCAGGGAGAGGGACGCCAGGTCGGGCGCCAACCGGTCGAGGACCTCCTTCTTGCCGCGCAGCGCATCCGCGGCCGGCCCGCCGCCCTTCGCGTCCTCGACGAGCCCGGCCCGGGCGAGCCGGTCCACCAGCGAGTCGACATGGCCCTCCGGGAGATCCATCCGGCGTGCCTCCTCCCGCAGCAGCGCGAGGCCACGCGTGCCGTTGAGCAGGTCCAGGAAGCTGCCCGTCGCCGTGTCCATCGGGCCCAGCGTCATCGCGTGCGCCGGGGTCATCCCGAACTGCACGGTGTTGAGATCGCGCCAGCCGCGCCGCAGCGCGGGCTTCATCCGCGGAACCATGGTGTGTGCCGGCGGAACCACTGCTTCCATGACAGGCCCCCGTAACCCTCGTAGATCATCCCCGTGCACCGCCGGAGCCGGGCGATGGTCGGTCGCGGTCCCGGCGGCGGTGCCAGCATGCCCCGACCCGGCCCACACGTGCCGAAAGTTGTCCACAGGTGAGGGCTGTTCGTCGTACAAATCAGACGCATGGTGGGCGATCGGAACCGAACCGTCCCGGAGTCGGGACTTCCCCCGTGTGCAGCGGGTAACGTCGGGGCGTGCCCGCCGACCCACTGCACAGCGCCGGAACGCCACAGCGCAGCACGACGAGCCAGCCGCCGAGCGGCTCGGGGGCGAGCGCGATCGAGGTGCGCAGGAGCAGCCGTCGACGCCGGACGGTCTCCGCGTACCGCGAGGGCGATCGCACCGTCGTGCTCATCCCTGCCCGGATGTCCGAGGCCGAGGAGCAGCGCTGGGTCAGCGTCATGCTCGACAAGCTGGCCGCGCAGGAGAGCAAACGGGTGCTGGGCGACGCCGAGCTCTCCGAGCGGGCCCGGCGGCTGTCGGCGCAGTACTTCGACGGCCGGGCACGGCCCGCCTCGGTGCGCTGGGTCACCAACCAGAACACACGCTGGGGCTCGTGCACCCCGTCCGAGGGCAGCATCCGGCTGTCGCACCGGCTCCAGGGAATGCCGGAGTACGTCGTCGACTACGTGCTGCTCCACGAGCTCGCGCATCTGCTGGTGCCCGGTCACGGTCCCCGGTTCTGGCGGCTGCTGGAGGCGTATCCGCGCACCGAGCGGGCCAAGGGCTACCTGGAAGGCGTGGTCGCCGCGGACCGGTTGCCGCATCTGCCGTCCACGCGCGGAGAGTGACCACCGACCCGAACGGGTTTTTGTACCGGATCTGTACCGACCTGCGCCGGTGTCGGACTTTGCAGTTAGCCTGTCGCGACGCACTCGCATTCGGGATGGGGGACGGTCGTTACGCATGGCCAGGGAATTCCAACGCGGCCACAAGGCCAAGATCAGTGACCTGACCGCGGGCACGGACCTGTACGTGGGCGTACAGATCTCCGGCCCCGGACTGACCTTCGACATCAGCTGCTTCGGCCTCGACGCCGAGGAACGGCTCTCCGACGACCGGTACTTCATCTTCTTCAACCAGCCGAAGTCCCCCGAGGACTCCATCCAGCTTCTGGGTGCGCAGTCCGGCGACACGGAGTCGTTCCGGGTCACGCTCGATCAGATTCCGTCACAGATTCAAAAGTTGTCGTTCACGGCGACGATCGACGGCGACGGCCAGATGTCGCAGATCGCCCCCGGCTACCTGCGGATCGTCGCGGGCGGCGAGGAAGTGGCCCGGTACTCGTTCGACGGCAGCGAGTTCTCCACCGAGCGTGCCGTGATGGTGGGCGACCTGTACCTGAAGGACGTCTGGCGGTTCGCCGCGGTCGGCCAGGGCTTCGACGGCGGGCTGGAGGCGCTGCTGAGGAACTTCGGCGGCGAGGTCGCCGAGGAGGAGTCCGCACCCGAGGCCGCGCCCCAGGCCGGCGTCCCCGCCCAGTCCCAGGCGCCGGCCTTCGCCCCGCCCCCGCAGGCCGCCCCGGCGCCCTCGTTCGGCGCGCCCCCGGCGCCCGCCCCGGCCCCGACCACTCCTGCCGCGCCGTCGCCCGCGCCCGCCGCGCCGACGAGCCCGCAGACGTTCACCCCTCCCGGGCAGACGTTCACCCCGCCCGGAGCACCTCCGGCGGGCCAGTACGCGCCGCCCGGAGCACCCCCAGCGAACCAGTACGCGCCCCCCGGCGCACCCGCCGGCCAGTTCACGCCTCCGGGTGCCATCGCCGGTCAGTTCGCGCCCCCCGGAGCGCCCGGCGCGTTCCCAGGTCAGGCGCAGCCCTTCGGCGGCGGCACCCAGCTCGCCCCCGTGCCGCCGGAGGCGAATGTCCGGGTCGTCCTGACGAAGTACGCGGAAGCGCCCGTCGGCGACCGCTGGACCGAGCAGAACGCCAACCTGGTGCGGGCCACCCTCACCAAGGACGCGCCCATCCTCGCCAAGCAGGGCAGCATGGTCGCCTACCAGGGCGACATCGACTTCGCCCACAAGGGCTCGGGACTGCTCGGCAAGCTCACCGGCGCGCTCACCGGCCAGGGCATGTCCCTGATGCGCTGCACCGGCAACGGCGAGGTGTTCCTCGCCGACGAGGCCAGCCGGGTCTTCGTGATCCGCCTCCAGGGCGAGCAGCTCTACACCAGCGCCCAGGGCGTACTGGCCTTCGACGAGACCCTGGAGACCGAGGTCCGCCGCATCGAGGGCGCGGGACTGCCCGGCGGGGGCTTCTTCAGCATGCTCTTCTCCGGCACCGGCGCGGTCGCCGTCAAGACCCGCGGTGTGCCCGTCGTCCTCCCGGTCGGCGCGGCCACCTACGTCGACGGCAACGCCGTCATCGCCTGGTCCGCCGGTGCCCAGGCGGTCACCACGACCTCGCTCAGGCTGCGCCGCTCCGGGTACGCCCGGCAGACCACCGAGGCCGTGAACCTCCAGTTCCGCGGCGCCCCCGGCAACTTCGTCGTCGTACAGCCCTTCGAGGTGTGAGGCCATGGACTCCCAGACTCTGAGTGCGCACCGCGCCGCCGCGACCGGCGTCCGTATGAGTGTGCACAGCTCCAAGACGCTCAAGGTCACCATGGTCACCGGGCAGGACCTGATCGCCAAGGCCGGCTCGATGATCGCCTACGACGGCTATGTGCAGTTCGACGGGGCGCCCGCGAGCCTGCGCCGCTCGGCGGAGGAGATGGTCACCGGCGAGGGCGGCCGGCTGATGCTGGCCCGCGGTGACGGCGACCTGTACCTCGCCGACTACGGCGGCGACATCCTCGTCCTGCACCTCAACGGCGAGGCCCTCTCGGTCAACGGCGCCACCCTGCTGGCCTGCGACGCCTCGCTGGAACTGGCCATCGAGCCGGTCAAGGGGCTCGCCAAGCTGTCCGGTTCCGGCCTGACCAACCTGGTCGTCAAGGGCACCGGCTGGGTCGCCCTGGTCAGCCGGGGCATCCCGATGGCCCTGGACTGCGCCGAGCGCGAGACCTACGTCGACCCGGACGCGCTCGTCGCCTGGACGACCGGCATGGAGATGAAGGCCCGCCGCACCATCAAGGCGAGCGCCCTCATCGGCCGCGGCAGCGGCGAGGCTTTCCAGATCGGCTTCAAGGGACAGGGCTTCGTCGTCGTCCAGCCGAGCGAGGACACCGGCGACCGATTCAAGATCCGGGGCTGAGGGGAGCACCAGGCACCATGCACAGCACACTCTTCGCACACGTCCCGGTCGAGTCGACCGGGCGCTACACCCTGCAGAACCCGCAGCTTCTGAAGACCGAGGTCACCCAGGGCGGCAGTCCGATCCTGGCCCGGCAGGGCGCCATGGTGGCCTTCGAGGGACAGGTCGAGTTCGACAGCCAGTACCGCAACCGCAGCTGGCGCAACGTCGAGCGGATGACCGGCGAGGGCCTCGACCTCATGCGCTGCAAGGGCACCGGCACCGTCTACCTGGCCAACGTCGCCCAGCACTTGCACATCATGGAGGTCGGCCGCGGCATCACCGTCGACAGCTCCTACATCCTCGCCTTCGACGGCTCCCTCGGCGTCGGCATCGTCGCCGTGGACAGCGCCGTCGAGGTGGCCTCCGCGGGCGCCTACAACCTGGAGCTGTCCGGCTCCGGGCAGGTCGTCCTGATGACCTCGGGCGAGCCGCTCGTCCTCGAGGTGGGACCCGACAAGAACGTCTGTGTCGACTCCGACGCCGTCATCGCCTGGTCCACGTCCCTGCGCACCCAGCTCCAGGCGCCCACCTCCACCTCCGGAGTGTGGCGTCGCCGGGGCACCACCGGTGAGGGCTGGGAGATGCACTTCGGCGGCACCGGCCACGTCCTGGTCCAGCCCAGCGAGCTCCTGCCACCGCAGGGCATGCGCAACGGCGGCATGCTCGGCCAGTTCGGCATGCGCGGCAACTCCCTCGGGGGCAGCAACAGCTAGACCCCTCGAAGGTCACGTGTAGGGGGCGCCCGCCATTGCCGGGCGCCCCCTACATATGCGCTCACCGTCCCGCGTACCGCGCTCACAGCCGCGCGCGCGTCGCTTCCAGCAGTCGTACGACCGAATCGTCGGCGACCTCCGCCACCTCGTCGTAGGCGAACCAGCGCACGTCGAGGGACTCGTCGCTGATCGTCTCCACGGCCCCGGACGGCGCGAGGGCCGCGTACTGGACGTCCAGGTGCCAGTTGCAGGGTGCCGGGATGGGGTGCCGGTCCAGGCGGACCGGGCCGCCGGCCAGCAGGGCCAGACCGGCGACGCCGGACTCCTCCGTCGCCTCGCGCACGGCCGCCGCCTCCAGGGAGACGTCCTGCGGCTCGCAGTGGCCGCCCATCTGGAGCCACATCCGCAACTTCTTGTGGAGGGTGAGCAGGACCTGGCCCCGTGACGGGTCGATCACCAGGGCGCTCGCCGTGAGGTGCCCCGCCTCGCAGGACTTCCACATGCCGTCCGGATGCGCCGCGAGGTGGTCCAGGTAGGCCTGGCGAAGATCTGCCTGGTCCTCGTATCCCTTGAGGACCAGGGCAGCGTCGTCATGGAGGCTCACTCGGAGTCGTCGTCCTTCTTCTTGAGGTCGGGCTTCTCCGCCGCCTCGCCGAGCATCTTGTCCAGCTCGGAGAAGTCCAGCTGCTCGCGGTGCACGAAGCCGTCCGGGTCGTCGAGGTCGGACGCGGTCGGCAGCATGTCCGGGTGGGCCCACAGGCCGTCCCGGCCGTCGACACCGCGCGCGTCGGTGAGCGAGGCCCACAGACGGGAGGCGTCCCGCAGGCGGCGCGGGCGGAGCTCCAGGCCGATCAGGGTGGCGAAGGTCTGCTCGGCCGGACCGCCCGAGGCGCGGCGGCGGCGCAGGGTCTCGCGCAGCGCGTCGGCGGACGACAGACGCGGCTTCGCGGCCGCGTGGACCACCGCGTCCACCCAGCCCTCCACGAGCGCCAGGGCCGTCTCCAGACGGGCCAGGGCCGCCTTCTGCTCCGGGGTGTCCTCCGGCTGGAACATGCCCTGCTGAAGGGCGTCCTGGAGCTGCTCGGGGTTCTGCGGGTCGAACTGGCCGACCACGTCCTCCAGCTTGGCGGTGTCGACCTTGATCCCGCGCGCGTAGCCGTCGACCGCGCCGTACAGATGCGAGCGCAGCCACGGCACGTGCGCGAAGAGGCGCTGGTGGGCGGCCTCGCGCAGGGCGAGATACAGCCGCACCTCGTCCTTGGGAACGCCGAGGTCCTTGCCGAAGGCCTCGATGTTCACCGGCAGCAGCGCGGCCTTGCCAGCCGGGCCGAGCGGCAGGCCGATGTCGGTGGAGCCGACGACCTCGCCCGCGAGCACGCCCACGGCCTGCCCGATCTGGGTGCCGAACATGGCGCCGCCCATCGAACGCATCATGCCGATCAGCGGGCCCGCCATGGCCTGCATCTCCTCCGGCAGGACATCGCCCATCGCGGTGCCGACCCGCTCGGCGACCGGGTCCACGAGCTCCTTCCACGCGGGCAGGGTCGCCTCGACCCACTCCGCGCGGGACCACGCCACGGCGGTTCCCGCACCGGACGGCAGGGACGTCGCGTCGTCGAGCCACAGGTCCGCCAGGCGGACGGCCTCCTGGATCGCAGTGCGCTCGGCGGGGCCGACGCTCGCGTCCTTGGTGCCGTCGGAGGTGCCCTGGGAGACCGTCTGGCGGGCGATCTGCTTGGCCATGTCCCAGTTCACCGGGCCGCCCTCGTACGAGAGCATCTGGCCCAGCTGCTGGAAGGCGGCGCCCAGGTCGGTGGGGTTCAGCGACCCGAACATGGCAGCGAGCGGATTGTCCGCGCCGGGGCCGCCAAAGCCTCCGGCGCCGGGCAGGCCGCCGAAACCGAACGGGTTGTTCGGTCCCTGACCACCGCCGCTCTGCTGGTCCTTCTTCTTGCCCTCGTCGCCGTCGTCCGGCTCCTCCGGCGGAAGGCCGAATCCGAATGGGGTGTCACTCACGGGATTCCTCGGCTGGTAAGGCCACCGGTTGCCCCGGTGGCGCGGCTGCCCGATAACACCCCCCAGCGTAGACACCAAGGGCCGTGAGGGCCTCGGTGCTCCGCCGACTCTCCGCCTGCGGCAGGATGGATGCCACCTGGTACGTACGCGTCACTCGCGTTCCTACTGAAGACAACCGCTGGAGACGCCCGGTGAGTTCCCCTGATCCGCAGGTTCGCGCAGCGCGAAACCAGTCAACCAATCCCGCCACGCGCGGGCCAGTCGTCGCGGTCACCGGTGCCGCGTCCGGCATCGGAGCCCTCCTCACCGAGCGGCTCGCCGCCTCGGAGGAGATCAAGCAGGTCATCGCGCTGGACGAGCGGCGCGGTGAGTGCGCCGCGGCGCAGTGGCACATCCTGGACGTGCGGGATCCGGCCATCGCGGACAAGCTCCGCGGGGCCGACGTCGTGGTGCATCTGGCCCTCGACCTCGACCTGGAGACGGACCCCGCCGCGCGGACGGCCTACAACGTCCGGGGGACGCAGACCGTGCTGACCGCGGCCGCGGCCGCCGGCATCCACCGGGTCGTCCTGTGCACCTCCGCCATGGTCTACGGCGCGCTCCCCGACAACGAACTGCCGCTCTCGGAGGACGCCGAACTGCGGGCCACCGCGGAGGCGACCGGCGTCGGGGACCTGCTGGAGATCGAGCGGCTCGCGCGGCGGGCCCCCCGCGCGCACCCCGGGCTCAACGTCACCGTCGTGCGGCCCGCCGTGCTGGTGGGAGGCGGCACCGACACCGCGCTGACCAGGTACTTCGAGTCGCCGCGGCTGCTGGTGGTGGCGGGGTCCCGGCCCGCCTGGCAGTTCTGCCACGTCGAGGACCTGTGCGCCGCTCTGGAGTACGCCGTCCTGGAGAAGGCCGACGGGGAGCTGGCCGTCGGGTGCGACGGGTGGCTGGAGCAGGAGGAGATCGAGGAGCTCAGCGGGATCCGCCGGATGGAGCTGCCGTCGGCGGTGGCGCTGGGCGCGGCCGCGCGGTTGCACCGGATCGGACTGACGCCGTCCCCCGCCGGGGACCTCGCGTACACGATGTACCCCTGGGTGGTGAGCGGGAGCCGGCTGCACGACGCCGGGTGGCGGCCGCGGTGGACCAACGAGGAGGTGCTCGCGGAACTCCTTGAGGAGGTCGCGGGGCGGCACACGGTGGCCGGGCGGCGGCTGGGGCGGAAGGACGCGACGGCGGCGGGGGCGGCGGGGGCGACGGTCGCGCTGCTCGGTGCGGCTGCCGTTGTGCGGCGGGCTCGGAAGGCGCGGCGGAGGATCTGAGGTGCGCCTCGGGGGGCGCCGCGTTCGGTCGGGCGGCGGCTGACGGCCGGTGGGGGCGGGTCGCGCAGTTCCCCGCGCCCCTTCGGGCGCACACACCTGGACGAGCCTCCAAACGCGCACACGCGTGTGCCGGGCGATCACGCTATTCCCTGTCGTCTTCGGCGTGCGGCACGATGGACGTATGGCACCCACCTTCGATCACCCTGGCGAGCAGACCGCCGATGAGCCCATCAAGCTCATCGGTATCCGCGAGACCCCCCTCTCCCTCGACGAGGTCTTCCGGGCCGTGGGGGACGACGCCGCCGGGGGGACCGCGCTGTTCGTCGGGACCGTCAGGAACCATGACGGGGGTGCCGATGTCGACAAGCTCGGGTACTCCTGCCACCCCAGTGCCGAGGCCGAGATGCGGCGGATCGCCGAGAAGGTCGTCGCCGAGTTCCCGGTGCGGGCGCTCGCCGCCGTGCACCGGGTCGGGGATCTCGGGGTCGGTGATCTCGCCGTCGTCGTCGCCGTGTCGTGCCCGCATCGGGGCGAGGCCTTCGAGGCCTGCCGGAAGCTGATCGACGATCTCAAGCACGAGGTGCCGATCTGGAAGCACCAGACGTTTTCTGACGGTACGGAGGAATGGGTCGGCGCCTGCTGAACCCTTCCTTCACCCCTCCGGTTGCGTAACCGCACCCTGGGTACCAGCGTTGTCAGTGCGGATGGTTAATCTGCTGATCAGTCAGTTTTCCGCGATCGCTCGGCGCACGCCCGGCGGTCGCTCGGTGCGGGGTCGGAGGTCGGCATGGGGGCGCTCGTCTGGTTGTTGATTCCGTTGTTGGCCGCGGTCGCGGCCGGACTGTGGGGCAGCTGGGCCAACCGCACCCGCAAGGTCCGCAGCGACGGCCCCGAGCTCGACGGATACGCCCGCTTTCGCGCCGCCATGGAGAAGTCTCACTCCGGTACCTGACGATGGTCTGACAGACACGTCCCGTACTGTCGTGCCATGCCACGCCGCACCGCGACGATGCTCGCCTCCACCCTGATGCTGATCGCGCTCCTGTGCGCGGGAGTCTTCATCAACGTGCCCTACTCCGAGATGTCACCGGGCCCCACGGTGAACACCCTCGGGGACCACGGCGGCGAGCCGGTGCTCCAGATCGCGGGACGCAAGACGTATCCGACGAGCGGTCACCTGAACATGACCACCGTCCGGGTCACCAGCGCCGACTACAAGATGAACCTCGTCGAGGCCGTCTACGGCTGGCTGGCGCACGACGCCAAGGTCGTCCCGCACGACACCCTCTACCCGGACGGCAAGACCGAGGAGCAGTCGACCCAGGAGAACGCCGAGGAGTTCAGCCAGTCCCAGGAGAGCGCCAAGGTCGCCGCCCTGAAGGAGCTCCGCGTCCCGGTGCAGTCCTGGGTGATCGTCTCCACCGTCGTCAAGGACTCCCCGGCCGAGGGCAAGCTGCACGCCGGTGACGTGATCAAGGCCGTCGACGGTACGACGGTGAAGGCGCCGGACGACGTCGCCAAGCTGGTGACCAAGCACAAGCCCGGCGAGAAGGTCGTCTTCACGATCGTGCCGGCCAAGGAGCAGGCCGCCGCCGAGAAGGCGAACAAGGCGGCGACGAAGACCGAGCAGATCACCATCACCACCAGGGCGTCCGACGACGACGGCGCCAAGCGGGCCATCGTCGGGATCGCCGCCGGGACCGACCACACCTTCCCGTTCACCATCGACATCAAGCTCGCCGACGTCGGCGGCCCGAGCGCCGGTCTGATGTTCGCGCTCGGCATCTACGACAAGCTCACCCCGGGCAGCCTCACCGGCGGCAAGTTCGTCGCCGGGACCGGCACGATCGACGACGACGGGAAGGTCGGCCCGATCGGCGGCATCGAGATGAAGACGGTCGGCGCGCGCGACAAGGGCGCCCAGTACTTCCTGACGCCCGCCGACAACTGCGCGGCCGCCGCCAAGGACACCCCGAGCGGGCTCACCCTGGTCAAGGTGAACACCATCGACGACGCCCTCGGCGCGCTCAAGGACCTCCGCGAGGGCAAGACCTCCGACCTGCCGAAGTGCACGAAGAGCTAGCCGGCCTCTGACGTCCGGCTCGGCCGGGCTACCCCTCGAACGTCGCCGACAGGGCCTCCGCGAGGCCCGGGACCAGGTCGCCGCCCGTGAGGACCTCCGTGGGGGAGTCCTTCTCGCGCAGCCGCAGGGCCGAGTCGCGGGTGCCGTCGCGCAGCACCGCGACCGTCATGCGGACCTCCTGGCGGTCCGGGTGCTCGGCGACCCACTTCGCCAGCTTGGCCTCGCTCAGCCCCTGCGGGACGGACGCCTCGGCGGACGGCGGCAGCATCAGCCGCTCCACGGTGAGCGCACAGCCGGCGACCCCGTCGGGCCAGGCGATGGTGCCGAGGAACTCGTCGAGCGGCTTGCCCGCGGGAATCTCCTCCTGCTCGATCGGGGTCAGGGCCGCGGCCTGCTGCCCGTCCTCCAGACCGAGCTGACGCGCGAGAGCGGGTTCCTGGGCCCGCAGCCGGGCGGTGTCTACGAGGGCGAAGAGGCGGGCGGGCTGGTCCCAGCCGAGGCCGGACGCGTACTCGTCGATCTCGAGTACGGCCCGGGTGAGCGGGCTCGCCGCCATGGGGGTGTTGGACATGGTCACAATCCTGCCTCGTTCGTGACCTGAATCGGGAACCGAGTAAACGGTGAGTAAGTTGCATAGGTGTGGACCCGCGATCACGGGGGCCACCCAGGGGTCCGCGAACACGAGGGCCTGACGGATCGACAGCGAACTTCGAGGTGCGCACCTTGGCTTTCCAGATGCCGGACCGCGGCGGAGGCCCGACAGGGCCGCGGATGAGAGTGGGCCGCCCGTCCCGGCGTGCCAGGACCCTGCTCATGACGCTGGGCGTCCTTGCCGTCCTCGGCATGGCGTTCACCATGTTCGCGGGCTTCTGGACGGACTGGCTCTGGTACCGCTCGGTGAACTACTCGTCCGTGTTCACCACCACGCTGTGGACCAAGATCGGGCTGTTCTTCGTCTTCGGCGTGCTGATGGCGCTCGCGGTCGGCGTCAACATCTGGCTCGCCCACCGGCTGCGCCCGCCGCTGAGCGCCATGTCCATGGAGCAGCAGAACCTCGACCGCTACCGGATGGGCATCGCGCCGTACAAGCGGTGGCTGCTGCTCGGGGTCACCGCGCTGGTGGGCCTGATCGCGGGCGCCTCGGCGGCCGGCCAGTGGCGGACCTGGCTGATGTGGGTCAACGGCGTCTCCTTCGGCCAGAAGGACCCGCAGTTCCACCTCGACATCTCCTTCTACACCTTCGACCTGCCCTGGTACCGGTTCCTGCTCGGCTTCGGGTTCGCCGCCACGATCCTGTCCGTGATCGCCGCGGCGCTGACCCACTACCTCTACGGCGGCCTCAGGATCACCTCGCCGGGCGCGCGGGCCACCGCCGCGGCCACCGGGCACCTCTCGGTGCTGCTCGGCGTCTTCGTCGCCCTGAAGGCGGTCGCCTACTGGCTCGACCGGTACGGCCTCGCCGTCAAGTCCAGCGACTTCAAGGCGACCGACAGCTGGACCGGCCTCCGGTACGTCGACGCCAACGCCTATCTGCCGGCCAAGACGATCCTGTTCTGCATCGCCGTCATCTGCGCGCTGCTGTTCTTCGCCACCCTGTGGCGGCGCACCTGGCAGCTGCCCGTGATCGGCTTCGGCCTGATGGTCCTCTCGGCGATCCTCATCGGCGGGCTCTACCCGGCGATCGTCCAGAAGTTCCAGGTCCAGCCGAACGAGCAGGCCAAGGAAGCCCCGTACGTCGAGAAGAACCTCAAGGCGACGCGTGAGGCGTACGGCATCGACGACGCCTCGGTGACCGAGTACGACGGCAAGTCCACCACCACGGACAAGACCCAGCTGCGCGACGACGTCGACGCCACGGCCAGCATCCGGGTCATGGACCCCAACGTCGTCTCGCCGACGTTCCAGCAGCTCCAGCAGATGCGGAACTACTACGCGTTCCCGACCAACCTGGACGTCGACCGCTACAGCAAGGACGGCAAGGACCAGGACACGGTCATCGGGCTGCGTGAGCTGAACCTGGCGGGCATCCCGAAGAACAACTGGATCAACGACCACTTCCGCTACACCCACGGCTACGGCGTGGTCGCCGCCAAGGGCACCGAGGCCGACGACGAGGGCCGCCCGGTCTTCACCGAGTCCAACCTGCCCTCCCAGGGCGACCTGGGCGAGTACCAGCAGCGCGTCTACTACGGCGAGAAGACCACCACCTACTCGATCGTCGGCGGTCCCCAGAAGGAGATCGACTACTCCGACGACGACGGTGAGAAGACCTACAGCTACAAGGCCAAGAGCGGGGTCAACCTCTCCAACCCGGTCAACCGGGCCGCGTACGCGGTGGCGTTCAGCGAGCCGCAGATCCTCTACTCCGGAGCGATCGGCGAGGGTTCGCGGATCCTGTACAACCGCACGCCCAAGCAGCGCGTCGAGGCGGTCGCGCCCTGGCTGACCATCGACGGCGACGCCTACCCGGCAGTGGTGAACGGCAAGATCCAGTGGATCGTCGACGCGTACACCACGACCAACGGCTATCCGTACTCCTCGCGTACGACCCTCGGTGACACCACGGCCGACTCGCTGACCGCGACCAACAACCAGCGCGCGGTGGTGGCCCAGCAGAACCAGGTCAACTACATCCGCAACTCGGTGAAGGCGACCGTCGACGCGTACACGGGCGAGGTCAAGCTCTACCAGTGGGACACCAAGGACCCGGTCCTCAAGACCTGGATGAAGGCGTTCCCGGGCACGGTGGAGCCCAAGAAGGACATCTCCACCGACCTCATGGCCCATCTGCGGTATCCGCAGGACCTGTTCAAGGTCCAGCGTGAACTGCTCGCCCGCTACCACGTCGAGGACGCCGACACCTTCCTCAGCGGCAGCGAGGTGTGGCAGGTGCCGGACGACCCGACCAACAAGTCGGGCGACGCGGTGCCGCCGTACTACCTGAGCATGAAGATGCCCGACCAGTCGGCACAGGCGTTCTCGCTCACGACGACGTTCACGCCCAACGGCCGGGACAACCTCAGTGCGTTCATGTCGGTCGACGCCGAGGCGGGCACCCGTGACTACGGCAAGATCAGAATCCTGAAACTGCCGACCAACACCACGGTCAACGGGCCCAAACAGGTGCAGAGCCAGTTCAACTCCGAACAGGACATCGCCGAGACCATCAGCCTCCTCAACAGAGGCGACTCCAATGTGGAGTACGGCAATCTCCTGACGGTGCCGCTCGACGGAGGACTGCTCTACGTGGAGCCGGTCTACGTACGCGGTGGTGGACTCAAGTACCCGCTGCTGCGGAAGGTGTTGGTGACCTACGGCGGCAACACCGCCTTCGAGGACACCCTGGACCAGGCCTTGAACAAGGTGTTCGGAGCGGACGCCTCCACCACCCCGCCACCGGAAGACGACGGCGGGGACACCACCAAGCCGCCGCCGACCTCCAGCAACCCGACGGTCCAACAGGCGCTGGACGACGCCCAGAAGGCCTTCACTGCCGGCCAGGAAGCCCTGAAGAAGGGTGACTGGGAGGCGTACGGCCGGGCGCAGGCGGATCTGGAGGACGCGCTGAAGCGGGCCGAGGACGCGCAGAACGCGGCCGACAAGAGCGGCAGCAGCCCGAAGCCCAGTAACAGCGCGAAGCCCAGCAGCAGCCCCAAACCCAGCGGCAGTCCGAAACCCAGCAGCAGCCCCAGCGGCTGAGCAACCGCTCGGTAAAAGCCCACCTCCGCGCCGTGATACGGTTGCAACACAACGGCGCGGGGTGGAGCAGCTCGGTAGCTCGCTGGGCTCATAACCCAGAGGTCGCAGGTTCAAATCCTGTCCCCGCTACTGGAATCGAAGGCCCGGATCCTTTTCAGGATCCGGGCCTTCGTGATGTGCGAACGCATGTGCCGGACAAGTGACGGCCGCGCCGCCGACGGCAGTTGGCGGGAACTGTGTTTCACTTGTCGTTCTGTGGGCATGTCGACAAAACGCTGAAGTGACCTCACTGGCTGCGGTATACCAGGTGTACCCAGGTTGCAGGTGGTGCGACGATGGACGTTATGGGGGACAAGGCAACTCTGTTCGAGACAGGGCGTTTTGTGCAACCTTCCGGGCGGGACGGGGCCGGGGAGGCGCCTGACGACGCCGCCGAGGAGGTCCGGCAGCGGCTCGCCGCCGAAGCCGGCGACGTCGAGGCGATGAGCGTCCTCGGCGCCCTGCTGCTGCGCCGCGGTGATCTCGACGGAGCCGAGCCCCATCTGCGTGCCGCCACCGCCGCCGGCGACCGGGCGGCCGCCAACAACCTGGGTGTCCTGCTGCACCAGCGCGGCTACGCCGACGACGCGGCCGGCTGGTGGCGCATCGCCGCCGTCGCCGGATCCGCCGCGGCCGCGCACGCGCTGGGACGCCACCACCGTGAGCGGGGCGACGAGCCGGCCGCCGAGTACTGGCTGCGCCAGTCCGCCGAGCAGGGCCACGCGCTGGGCGCCTACGCGCTCGCCGACCTGCTGGAGCACCGCGGGGACGTGGGCGCCGAGCAGTGGATGCGGACCGCCGCCGAGCGGGGGCACCGGGAGGCGGCCTACCGGCTGGCCCGCGCGCTCGACCGCCGGCTGGGTCCCGAGGGGGACGTCGGGGACGACCAGGGGGCCGGGGCCGACGCCGAGCAGTGGTACCGGCAGGCCGCCGCGCGCGGGCACCGGCGGGCGGCCCTGCATCTCGGGGCGATCCTGGAGCGGCGCGGCGCGCTCAAGGAGGCCGGGCGCTGGTATCTGACCTCCGCGAAGGACGGTGAGGCGCGGGCCGCCTGCGCGCTCGGGTTCCTGCTGCGGGATGCGGGCGACACCGAGAGCGCCGCCGTGTGGTGGCTGCGCGCCGCCCAGGACGGCGACGGCAATGCGGCCAACGCGCTGGGCGCATTGCACGCCGAGCGTGGCGAGCCGCAGACCGCCGAGCGCTGGTACCGGGCCGCGATGGACGCCGGTGACGACAACGGCGCGTACAACCTCGGGCTGCTCTGCGCCGAGCAGGGGCGGACCGCGCAGGCCGAGCAGTGGTACCGGCGGGCCGCGTACGCGGGGCACCGGGAGGCGGCCAACGCGCTCGCCATCCTGCTGCTCCAGGGCGGCGACACAGCCGGCGCCGAGCCGTGGTTCTCCAAGGCCGCGGAGGCCGGAAGCGTGGACGCCGCGTTCAACCTCGGCATCCTCTTCGCCGGGCGTGGCGAGGAGGCCGTCGCGCTGCGGTGGTACGAGCGGGCGGCCGCCGCCGGGCACACCGAGGCGGCGCTCCAGGTGGGCATCGCCCTGCTGCGGGACGGCGACGAGGCCGGCGCCGAGCGGCATCTGCGGTGCGCGGCGGGGGGCGGCAGCGCGGAGGCCGCGTACCGGCTCGCGACCGTGCTCGACGCCCGGCGGCCGCCGGTGCCCGCGCACACGCTCGGGGAGCCGGTGGACGAGAAGAGCGAGTGCGAGGAGTGGTACGAGCGGGCGGCCTCGCAGGGGCACCGCCGGGCTCAGGTGCGGGTGGGCATGCTCGCGGCCGCTCGGGGTGACGTCGTGGAGGCGGCCCGCTGGTACCGGGAGGCCGCGGAGGCGGGGTCCCGCAACGGCGCCTTCAACCTGGGGCTGCTGCTGGCCCGGGAGGGGAGTGAGCCGGAGGCCGCGGTGTGGTGGACCCGGGCCGCCGACGCCGGGCACGGACGGGCGGCGTTGCGGCTGGCCCTGGTCTACGCGCGTCGGGGGGAGCTGGCGGAGGGGCAGCGCTGGGCGGACCGAGCGGTGGCGCTGGGGCCGGCCGAGGTCTCGGAGCGGGCGGCTCGGTTGCGGGACGCGCTGCGGGAAGAACTGTCCGCCTGAGGGGGTGGCGGGTCAGGTCGTACGGCGGGTGCGGGTCCGTCGTGGCTTGTCGCGCCCGCGCGGCGGAGCCGCACTGATACAGCCCCGCGCTCCTGGGTGGGTGCAGTGAAACGATTTGCTTCTGGGCTCGTCCCTCACGTAACGTTGCATTCATCGACGCGGGGTGGAGCAGCTCGGTAGCTCGCTGGGCTCATAACCCAGAGGTCGCAGGTTCAAATCCTGTCCCCGCTACTGAAGGCCGAGGGCTGGAATCCGAAAGGGTTCCGGCCCTCGGTGTTTTCACGGCGTGTGGCCCACCGCCTCCTCGTACAGGGCGCGGTCCACCGTCCTCGACTCCGGCAGGGGGTCGCCCTCCGCCACGCCCTGTGCCTTGTACGCCGCCTGCAAGCGGTCCGTCGTGCCCGTGCGGATCTCCCAGTCCATGCGCAGGGACGGCGTGGACCGGAGGATCGCCTCGTCGGTCTTCAGGAGCTTCGCCAGGTAGGTGACGAAGGTCGCGTCCGCCTTGTAGTCGCCGGCGAAGTACGTGTTCACGGTGCGGATGTACGCCCGCAGCAGGGCGACTCCCGCGTCCACGTCGTCGTTCAGCAGGCCGGGGCCGTACAGCATGCCGCCCAGGGGCTCGCCGAGCGGCTGGCCGCCGAGGAAGGCGTAGCCGGGGGCGCCGTCGACCCTGCGCCAGACCGGGTCCAGGAGCCAGGCCGAGTCGACGCCGCCGTTCTGGAGGGCCGTCAGGACGTCCGCCGAGCCGAGCTGCTGGTACTGGATCTCGTCGAGGCCGCCACCGTGTTTCTCCAGGGCCTTCTCCATCGGGTACGCGATCACCGAGCCCTTGCCGATCATCGTGCCCATCCTGCGGCCGGCCATCTTCACCTGGCCGGCGCTCTCGCCGTCCTTGAGCCGTACCCACAGGCCGCTCTTCGACTTCGGGTCGGGGGAGAAGTTCGCGGCGACCCAGCGGATGTCGAAGCCGCCCCTGACGCCGTTCATGACAGCTGCCTCGGGGGCCGCCCACAGTGCGTCGATGTCGCCCTTGGCGAGCAGCGGGAGCGAGTCCGGAGTGGGCAGGACCTTCAGGGTGACGTCCAGGCCCTCCTTCTTGAACTCGCCCTTGTCCACGGCCACTTGCAGCGGTGCCACGTACTCCGCGCTCAGCGTGCCCGTCGCGATCGTCAGCTTGCGGGGCTCGGCGAGGGGGCGTGGGGCGGGAGCGCCGGTGTCACAGCGGGCCGGCGCGCGGGTGGGGGAGAGATCGGCGGGGTCGGTCCAGGAGTGCGCCCCGCAGCCCGCCACCGGGCGGACGGTCCGGGCCCCGCCCCCGTCCGCCTTCGACTCCGGGCTTCCTGGGGGCTGGGACGCCGTGCAGGCTGTTGACGTCAGCAGGGTGAGGGCGGTCAGGAGGGTGCCGTAGAAGAGTGTTTTCATGACTGGCCCCTTCCGCGGTCCTTCGGGGCCCAGGGGGTGAGCAGGCGGCCCAGGAGGCGGACCAGTTCGGAGAAGAGGACGCCGAGGACGGCCACGCAGACGATGCCGACGAACATCACGTCGTTCTGGAAGAGGGCGCGGGAGTCGAAGATCAGGTGGCCCAGGCCGTCGGTGGCCGCTATCTGCTCCGAGGCGACGATCACCAGGACCGCCACGCCCGCCGCGATCCGGGCGCCGACCAGGACGGACGGGAGGGAGGCGGGGAGGAGGATGTGGCGGAACGTCTGCCACGCGGAGGCGCCGAAGACCTGGCCCGCGTCGCGGTGGCCGGAGGGGATCGAGATCACCGCCGACATCGTCTGGATCCACACGAAGAAGAAGACCGTCGCCGCCACCAGGGCGATCTGCGGGCCCTCGCCCAGGCCGAACATGTTCAGGAAGATCGGGAGCAGGGCCAGCTTCGGGACCACGTACAGGGCGTCCAGGAGGGGTTCCAGGGCTGCCCGGACCAGGGGCAGTGAGCCCATCAGGAGGCCCAGGGCGTAGCCCGTGGCCGTGCCGATCGCGTAGCCGGCCAGGACGCGTTGTGTGGTGGCCCGGACGTCCGGCCACAGGTCGCCGGCCGCCGCGCGGCCCCAGCCGTCGGCCAGGATCGTGGCGGGGGCCGGGTAGACGCGGTCGTCGATCCAGGCCCGGGTGGCGGCCAGTTGCCAGAGGAGGACCAGGAGGAGGGGGACGGCGGCCGCCAGGGTGAGTTCCAGGGCTCGTCTGCGGCGGTGGGTGCGGGCCGGGTGCAGTTCCTCCGGGCCGGGGCGGCGGACCAGGACGGATTCCGGTTTCTCGGGGGCCACGGTGGTCATGCCGGTACCGCTTCCTTCCTCAACAGGTCCCACAACTCGCTCTTGAGGGAGGTGAATTCGGGTGCGGAGCGGATGTCGCCGGTGCGGGGGCGGGGGAACGGCGGGCGGCGTTCGGCGATCAGCCGGCCCGGGCGGGCGGACATCACCAGGACGCGGTCGCCGAGGACGATCGCCTCCTCCAGGCTGTGGGTGATGAAGAGCGTGGTGGTGCGGAGGGTTTGCGTGATCTCCAGCAGCTCGTCCTGGAGAATCATGCGGAGTTGGGCGTCCAGGGCGGCGAAGGGCTCGTCCATCAGCAGGAGTTCGGGCTCCACGGCCAGGGCCCGGGCGATGGCCACGCGCTGGCGCATGCCGCCCGAGAGGGTCGCGGGGTAGGCGTCGGCGAAGTCGGACAGGCCCATGCGGGCCAGCCACTCGTCGGCGCGGGCGTTGGCCTCGCGGCGCGGGACGCGCTGGATGTCCAGGCCGAAGCGGACGTTGGCGCGGACCGGCTTCCAGTCGTGGATGCCGTAGTCCTGGAAGATCATGGCGGCCGGGCGCGGGGTCCGGGCGCGGATCTCCAGGGTGCCGGCGCTCGGGCGGAGCAGGCCCGCGGCGATGCGCAGCAGCGTGGACTTGCCGCAGCCGGAGGGGCCGACCAGGCAGACGAACTCGCCCGGGGCGACGGCGAGATCGAGGGGGCCGAGCGCGTCGACGGAGCGGGGCGGGCGGCCGAAGACGCGGGTCAGGCCGGTGGCTCGGAGTTTGGGGTGCGGGTGGTCCGGGGGCGGTGGTTCTGGCGCGGTGGGGTCGGGGTGCGGGTCTCCCACGGTTGCTCCCTGGGGCAGGAGTTCGGTACGGAGAGGGTGGCCGGACGACGATATGACGGTCCGTCAGATTCAGGAAGGCCGTGGACCGCTCGAATGCCTGTAGGCAGCACAAAGCCCCGGTGTCCGGGAAGGACGCCGGGGCTTCGGTGAAGGGTGTTACGCCGCCGCGCAGTTCGGGCACACGCCGCGGTACGTCACCTCGACGTCCGAGACCGTGAAGCCGAAGCGCTCGGAGTCGGGCAGGTCGGCCATCGGGTTGCCCGTCGGGTGGACGTCCCGGATGGCGCCGCACTGGGCGCAGACCAGGTGGTGGTGCGGCCGGTGCGCGTTGGGGTCGTACCTCTTGGCGCGCTTGTCGGTGGCGACCTCGAGCACCTCACCGAGGGAGACCAGCTCGCCCAGGGTGTTGTAGACGGTCGCCCGGGAGATCTCGGGCAGCTTGGCCACGGCGCGCGCGTGGACCTCGTCGGCCGTCAGGTGGACGTGTTCGCCGTCGAGGACCTCGGCCACGACGCGCCGCTGCGCGGTCATCCGCCATCCGCGGCCGCGCAGTCGTTCCAGAAGGTCGCTCATGCGCACCAGCCTAACAGCTGGAGACCAGAATCCGAACGGGTGTGAGATTGGATGGCTGCTTGAATTGGATTGAGTCCAGTGTGGCGGGTCTGGTGTCCTAGTGTGACGAGCCGCTGCCGGCCGGTACGCGCTGCCGTGCCGGTGCCCAGCAGCGGATGATGTCGCGGACCGAGACGATGCCCGCGGGCTCACCGCGGTCCAGGACGATCAGGTGCCGGAAGCCGCCGTGCGCCATTGCCTGCGCGGCCTCCTCCAGGGTCCAGGTCGGGGTGGCGAAGACGACGTCGGTGGTGGTGTGGGCGTGGGCGTACTCCGTGTCCGGGCTCTGGCCGAGGCCCACGGAGTTGAGGATGTCGCGCTCGGTCAGAATGCCGGTGCCGGTGCCGTCGGGATCGAGGACCACGGCCGCGCCCACCCGGCGGGCGGACATCAGGGCGGCGGCCTGGCGGAGGGTGTGGGCGGGGCCGATGGTGAGGACCACCGTGCTCATGGCGTCGCGGACGAGCATGGGTTCTCGGTCACCTCCTGGGAGCCGGTGAAATAGTTCACCGATTCACAAGTTCACAAATGAGGGTCCCCTCAGAGTCCCAGGTAAAGCGGGGGTCAACAAGAGGGCGCGCGTCGCCGATTGAGGGCGTGCGCGCTCAGATGTGCTCCCCAAGAGCGCTGCCCTGTCCTAATACCGCTCGTTGAGGTAGCCCAGCAGCTCGTCGTGGAGCAGGCCGTTGGAGGCGGCGGCGTTGCCGCTGTGCGGGCCGGGGCGGCCGTCGAGGCCGGTGAAGGTGCCGCCGGCCTCGGTGACGACGATCGCGTTGGCCGCCATGTCCCACAGGGACAGCTCCGGCTCGGCGCAGATGTCGATCGAGCCCTCGGCGACCATCATGTACGGCCAGAAGTCGCCGTACGCGCGCGTGCGCCAGACCTCGCGGGTCAGGTCGAGGAAGCCGCCCAGGCGGCCCTGGTCCTCCCAGCCGGTGAGCGAGGAGTACGCGAAGGACGCGTCGGTGAGCTTGCCGACCCTGGAGACGTGCAGGCGGGAGGCCGAGGACAGGCTGCGGCCGGTGAAGGCGCCGTGGCCCTTCGCGGCCCACCAGCGGCGGCCGAGGGCGGGGGCCGAGACCACGCCGACGACGGGCTGGTAGCCGCCCTCCGCCGCCTCCATCAGGGAGATCAGGGTGGCCCAGACGGGGACGCCCCGTACGTAGTTCTTGGTGCCGTCGATGGGGTCGATGACCCAGCGGCGGGGGCCGGTGCCCTCCACGCCGTACTCCTCGCCGAGGATCGCGTCCCTCGGGCGGGCGCGCTTGAGGTGGTTGCGGATGAGTTCCTCCGCCGCCTTGTCGGCTTCGCTGACCGGGGTCATGTCCGGTTTCGTCTCGACCTTGAGGTCCATCGCCTTGAAGCGGTCCATGGTGGTCGCGTCGGCCGCGTCGGCGAGGACGTGGGCGAGGCGGAGATCGTCGAGGTAGTCCGGCATGTGGCGAACGGTATCTGCCGACGTCGGTACGGTGCTATAGGGGTCGGAGTGTGGACGCTCAGGGGATGCCGGGCCGGGTCGCCCCCGCGACCGTGGGTGCGGCTGAGCCGCCAGCGAGGTTCACGCGCTCCCTCATGCCCCCGCGAACCCTTGACAGTGCCTCCGTGCGCGTCAAATCTGGGCGCAGAGCTGCTTGCTCCCTGGGAGGCGATGATGCCTGCTGCGCGGGAATCGCTGCTGGATGCCGCTTACGCGGCGCTGGCGCGCCGGCCGTGGTCCGCCGTGAGGATGGTGGATGTCGCGGCGGTGGCCGGAGTGTCCCGGCAGACGCTGTACAACGAGTTCGGGAGCAAGGAAGGGCTGGCCCGCGCGCTGGTGAGACGAGAGGCCGACGGGTATCTCGTGGGCGTCGAGCGGGCGCTCACCGCGCACGGCGACGCCCGCGAGCGGCTGACCGCGACCGCCGAGTGGACCACGGTCCTGGCGCGGGAGAACGCGCTCGTGCGGGCCATGCTCACCGGCTGCTGGAGCGAGCGGCTGCCCTCGCCGACGCTCTCCGCGGTGCCGTCCTCCTCCGCGGTGCCGGCGCAGCGCCGGGCGGACGGGCCGCTGCCCTCGCCCGGCGAGTTCGTGGCCCTGGTGCGCGACCGTGCCGTGACCGTCCTGGCCGGGCCCGGTGTGCACAAGGCGGACGTCCCCGAGCTCGCCCGCTCCTGCGAACTGGCCGTCCGGCTCGCGCTGTCCTGTGTGGCCGCGCCGCCGGGTGAGGGCGGGGTCGCGGACCTGGTCCGCAGCGCGCTGCCCCGGCAGTTCGCGTGACGCCGGGAGCCAGGGCCTCTCGGACGATTCCCGTCTGCCGCGCGACGCCCGGCACGCGCGCTCGCGGCGTTGCCGAGACGCCCACGTGACAATTGTCAGACAGGCCCTAGTGCTGGGACCCCGACAGCTGGAGTCCGATCACGCCGATGATCACCAGGCTGATGGAGACGATCTTCAGCGTGGACACCAGGTCGTCGAGGAAGATCATTCCGTAGATCGCGGTGCCGGCCGCGCCGATGCCGGTCCACACCGCGTACGCGGGGCCGACGTCCAGCTTCTTCAGGGACAGGGTCAGCAGACCGAAGCTGCCGAGCGCGAAGATGCAGAACGCGATCGTCGGCCACAGCCGGGTGAACCCGTGGGAGAGCTTCAGACACACGGCGAAACCGGTCTCCAGCAACCCGGCCACCACCACCAGCAGCCACGCCATGTGCTGTCCTCCCGTATGTCCGGCTCGGTGCGAGTATGCACTTACCGAACTCGCGTACACCCAAACACCGGGGAGGTCAGTCCCCCTCGGTCCGCTCCCGCGTGGCCAGCAGCCGGCGCAGCGAGTACAGCCGGGCCGGATCGGCGTGACCCTGTGCCACCCACTCGTCCAGCGCGCAGTCCGGCTCGTCGTGACTGCACGCGCGCGGGCAGTTCTCGGTGCCGGGTTCCAGGTCGGGGAACGCGTGGATCACCCGGGACGGGTCCACGTGGTGCAGCCCGAACGACCGTACGCCCGGGGTGTCGATCACCCAGCCGTCGTCTCCCGCCAGGGGCAGCGCGAGCGCCGAGGTCGTGGTGTGCCGGCCGCGTCCGGTCACCGCGTTCACATGCCCGGTCAGCCGCCTGCGGTCCTCCGGGACCAGCGCGTTGACGAGGGTCGTCTTGCCCACGCCGGAGTGGCCCACGAACGCCGTGATCTTGCCGTCGAGCTGTTCACGCACCCGGTCCGCCGCGTCGCCGTTCTCCAGTTCCTCGCGGCTGGTGACGACGTACGGGATGTCCAGGTCGCCGTAGAGCTCCAGGAGCTTGTCCGGCGGGGCGAGGTCCGACTTGGTCATGACCAGGAGCGGGGTGAGGCCGCCGTCGAAGGCCGCCACCAGGCAGCGGTCGATGAGGCGGGGGCGGGGTTCCGGGTCGGCGAGGGCCGTGACGATGGCGAGCTGGTCGGCGTTGGCGACGACCACCCGCTCGTAGGGGTCGTCGTCGTCGGCGGTACGGCGCAGGACCGACGTGCGCTCCTCGATGCGGACGATCCGGGCGAGGGTGTCCTTCTGGCCGGACAGGTCGCCGACCAGGGCCACCCGGTCGCCGACGATCGCCGCTTTGCGGCCCAGTTCGCGGGCCTTCATCGCCATCACGATCCGGTCGTCGACGAGGACGGTCAGGCGGCCCCGGTCCACGGTGAGGACCATGCCCCAGGAGGCGTCCTCGTGCTTGGGCCGGATGTGCGTGCGCGGCCGGTTGCCCTTGCGGTTCGGGCGGCTGCGGATGTCGTCCTCGTCGGTGTGCTTGCCGTAGCGGCGCATCGTCTACGTCCCTACGGCCTGTCGCTCCCGAGCATCCCTGTCCACATATCCGGGAAGTCCGGCAGGGTCTTGGCCGTCGTGGCGACGTTCTCGATCCGTACGTCCTCGACCGCGAGGCCGATGATCGCGCCGGCGGTGGCCATGCGGTGGTCCTCGTAGGTGTGGAAGACACCGCCGTGCAGCGGGCGCGGACGGATGTGGAGGCCGTCGGCCGTCTCCGTCACGTCTCCGCCCAGTTCGTTGATCTCCTTGGTGAGCGCGGCCAGCCGGTCGGTCTCGTGCAGGCGCAGATGGGACACCCCGCGCAGCGTGGAGGGGGAGTCCGCGAGGGCCGCGACCGCCGCGATGCCCGGGGTCAGCTCGCCGACCTCGCCGAGGTCGACATCGATGCCGTGGATCGCACCCGAACCGGTGAACACCAGGCCGTACTCGGTGAGTTCGCAGGAACCGCCCATCTCGGTGAAGATCTCGCGCAGCCGGTCCCCGGGCTGGGTGGTGCGGGCCGGCCAGTCGGGGATCACGACCTTGCCGCCGGTCACCAGCGCGGCCGCGAGGAACGGCTGGGCGTTGGAGAGGTCGGGCTCGATCGTGAGGTCCCGGCCCAGCAGCGCGCCCGGCGTCACCCGCCAGACGTTCGGCTCGCCGCCCGACTCCGGGGTGTCCACCTGGGCGCCGACCGCGCGCAGCATGTCGACGGTCATGCGGATGTGGGGCAGGGAGGGCAGGGTGGAGCCCACGTGGCGGACCTCGACGCCCTGGTTGAAGCGCGGGCCGCTCAGCAGGAGGGCGCTCACGAACTGGGACGAGCTGGAGGCGTCGATCTCCACCGGGCCGCCGTCCAGGGCGCCGCTGCCGTGGACCGTCAGGGGCAGCGCGCCGCGGCCGTCGTCGTCGATCCGGGCGCCGAGGACGCGCAGGGCGTCGATGACGCCGTGGAGGGGGCGCTCGTACGACCTCGGGTCGCCGTCGAAGCGGATCTCGCCGTCGGCGAGGGCGGCGACGGGAGGCAGGAACCGCATCACGGTGCCCGCGTTGCCGACGTCGACCGTGGCGGGGCCCCTGAGCCCTGCCGGGAGGACGCGCCAGGTCTCGCCGGTGCCGTCGGGGCCCACTCCCTCCTCGATGCCCACGCCCATCTCGCGGAGGGCGGCGGCCATGAGGAGGGTGTCGCGGGAGCGGAGGGGGCGGCGGAGCCAGCCCGGTTCTGAAGCGAGGGCCGCCAGTACGAGGGCTCGGTTGGTGACTGACTTCGACCCCGGGACGTGGACTGTTGCGTCGACGGCTCCGCTTGCTTGGGGGGCGGGCCAGAGGGCGGTGTCTGAGGGGTTCAAAGCCATGGGTTCACTTTAGTCGGGGGTCGCGTGTCGGGTGCTGCGCCGTTGGGGCTGGTCGCGCAGTTCCCCGCGCCCCTGACGCCTGCCCCTTCGGGGCGCGTCATACCTCCAGCAGCCACCTGCCCCCGCCTATCAGCGAGCACAAGCTCACCGCGTGGAACAGGAACAGCCACAACCCCGCCGGGACGTGGGTCAGGCGGGACAGCTGGTCCGCGTCCGAGTCGCCCGCGCCGCCCCTCGACCGCTTCGCCTGTAGCTCGAAAGCGGGACGGACGCCGCCCAGGAGCAGGAACCACACCACCGCGTAGGCGAAGGCCGCCTGCACCTGCGGGCCGGCGAGCCAGGAGACCACCACGAACGTGCTGCCGGTGAGCACCACCGTCAGCGCCCCGTAGGCGTTGCGGATCATCACCAGCATCGCTATCAGCAGGGCCGTCGCCGCCCACAGCAGCAGGGTGATGCGTCCCGCCGCCAGCAGGGCCGCCCCGCCCAGGCCCAGCAGCGGGGGAGCGGTGTAGCCGGCCGCCGCCGTGAGGATCATGCCGATGCCGTGCGGCTTGCCCCTGCTGACGGTGAGGCCGCTGGTGTCGGAGTGCAGCCGTATGCCGGTGAGCCGGCGGCCGGTGCACAGGGCGACCAGTCCGTGCCCGCCCTCGTGGGCGATGGTGATCGCGTTGCGCGAGACGCGCCACAGCGGATGCGGGACCACGATGGCCAGCGCCGCCACCAGGGTGGCCAGCACCACCCACAGGTCGGGGTCGGGCTGGAGGCCGGTGAGCTCGTCCCAGAGAGAGGTCGCTGTGCTGGTGTCCATGTTTCCCGGTGGCTCCCTCTCCTCGTACGGAGTCTGGCAGTGTGGCACGTATGTGCGGACGGTATGCAGCGAGTCGTGGGCCCGAGGATCTCGCAGGAATCTTTGAGATCGAGAAGTGGGAACCCGAGGAGACCCTGGAGCCCGATTACAACGTGGCCCCGACCAAGGAGGTCTACGCCGTCCTCGACCGCCCTCTTAAGGACGTGGATGATCCGCGACCGGTTCGACAGCTGCGCAGGCTCAAGTGGGGACTGGTGCCGAGCTGGTCGAAGACGCCCGAGGGCGGCGCCCGGATGATCAACGCCCGCGCGGAGACCGTGCACGAGAAGCCGTCGTACAAGAGGGCCTTCTCCACCCGCCGGTGCATCATCCCGGCCGACGGCTACTACGAGTGGGTCACCGGCACCCAGGAGCGCGACCTGGAGGTCGAGGGGAAGAAGAAGCGGCCGCGCAAGCAGCCCTACTTCGTGCTGCCCGCCGACGGCTCGGTCTTCGCGATGGCCGGGCTGTACGAGTTCTGGCGGGACAAGACCCTGCCCGACGACCACCCGGGCGCCTGGTGGGTGACCTGCTCCGTCATCACCACCGAGGCGGAGACGGGCCCCCTGGCCGTCTCCCCGGCCGACGGACCGCGCTCCCTCGCCGACATCCACCCCCGGATGCCGCTCATGCTCACCCCGGACCGCTGGGACAGCTGGCTCGACCCGTCCCGCACGGACGTGGAGGACCTGCGCTCCCTGCTCGCGCCCCCGCCCGAGGGCCTCATGCGCGCCTACCCGGTCAGCACGGCCGTCAGCAACGTCCGCAACAACGGCCCGGAGCTGCTGAAGGAGCTGGACGGGCCGGAAGAGGGCACACTCTTCTGACGTGACCAAAGAGACCTCCGAAGCGACCTCCGAAGACACCTCGGAGATCATCGGCACCGAGGCGGGGGACGCCCGCGTCACCTGGCACCGGGCGGGGAACGCACGGCTCGTGCTGGCCGTCAGCCATGGCGCCGGCGGTGGCATCGGGGCGCGGGACCTCCAGGCGCTGGCCCGGGTGCTACCCGGCCACGGAGTGACCGTCGCCCTCGTCGAGCAGCCCTGGCGGGTGGCCGGCAAGAAGCTCGCGCCCGCGCCGAAGACCCTGGACATGGGCTGGCGGGGCATCTGGCCCGCCCTGGCCAAGCCGGGCCTGCCGGTGATCTCCGGCGGGCGCAGTGCCGGCGCCCGGGTCGCCTGCCGTACGGCCGTGGAGCTGGGCGCGGCCGCCGTGCTCGCCCTCAGCTTCCCGCTGCACCCGCCCGGCAGGCCGGAGAAGTCGCGCGCCGACGAGCTGCTCGGATCCGGGGTGCCCACCCTGGTCGTCCAGGGCGGCAACGACCCCTTCGGGAGGCCGGAGGAGTTCCCGGACGGCTCCTTCGAGCTGGTCGAGGTGCCGTACGGCGATCACGGCTTCGCCGTACCGAAGCGGGCGGAGATCACCCAGGAGGAGGCCGTGACGGTCATCACGGACGCGGTCGTGACGTGGGCCGGGTCACTGGGGTGAAGGCCCGGGAATGTTGAGCCGCGGCCCTCTGTTGAGGCGGACAGAAGTGCTGAACACCCAGCACTGACCGCCGTGGAGAGGAAGTCCGCCGCATGGGTTCGACCTTCTGCCCGAGCCGCAGCAGCCGTGCTGACCTGGACTGGACGGTACTGCATGCGGCCAAGACCACCCCGATTCGAGGGGCGGCCGGGACGGGTAGTCGTCTATCCTCCAATTCCGGTGGCACCGGTTTCGGTGCTGCCCGGAATCTTGAGGAGGTGGGTCCGGTCACTGGGATCGACGCAGGGACCGACAACGGCCAGGCGGAGCAGCCCGAGGGCCAGGGCACGAGCACGGAGTCCACTGCGGAGCGCACCGCGCGCTTCGAGCGGGACGCGCTCGAATTCCTCGACCAGATGTACTCGGCCGCTCTGCGCATGACGCGCAACCCGGCCGACGCCGAGGACCTGGTGCAGGAGACGTACGCCAAGGCGTACGCGTCCTTCCACCAGTTCCGTGAGGGCACCAACCTCAAGGCGTGGCTGTACCGGATCCTCACCAACACCTTCATCAACTCGTACCGCAAGAAGCAGCGCGAACCCCAGCGCTCCGCGGCCGAGGAGATCGAGGACTGGCAGCTCGCCCGCGCCGAGTCGCACATGTCGACCGGTCTGCGCTCCGCCGAGTCGCAGGCGCTCGACCACCTGCCCGACTCGGACGTGAAGGAAGCACTCCAGGCGATCCCCGAGGAATTCCGCATCGCCGTCTATCTCGCCGACGTAGAGGGCTTTGCGTACAAGGAGATCGCGGACATCATGGGGACACCCATCGGTACGGTGATGTCCCGCCTGCACCGCGGCCGCCGTCAACTGCGCGGCATGCTCGAGGACTACGCCCGTGAGCGCGGGCTCGTCCCGGCCGGTGCAGGGGAGTCGAACGAAGCGAAAGGCTCGGGCTCATGAGCTGCGGAGAGCCGCACGAGACGGACTGCTCTGAAGTCCTGGACCATCTCTACGAGTTCCTCGACAGTGAGATGCCGGACGTCGACCGCGCCAAGTTCAAGCAGCACTTCACGGAGTGCTCGCCGTGCCTGGAGAAGTACGGGCTCGAAGAGGCCGTGAAGAAGCTCGTCAAGCGGTGCTGCGGTCACGACGACGTGCCGACCGACCTGCGCGCCAAGGTCCTGGGGCGGCTCGACCTGATCCGCTCCGGGCAGACGGTGCCCGAGCACGACGTGGCGGCCTCGCCGGCGGCACCGCAGGAGTCCTGAGCGCGGACGCAGGAGTCCTGAGCGCCACCGGCCGCCGAGCCACCGGATCCCGCGGAATACCGCGGGATCAGATCTCCAGGCCGTTCTCGATCCGCTTGAGGCCGTGTCGTGCCAGGGCCAGGTTGCTGCGGGACCGGTCCAGGGCGACGTAGAAGAACAGCGAGCCCTGGCTGCTCGTGAGCGGGCGGATCAGGTGGTACTGCTTGCCGAGCGTGATGAGGATGTCCTCGATCACGTCGTCCATGTCCAGCGAGGCCAGGGTGCGCATCTTCGCCCGCACCACCTCGGTGTTGCCCGCTCCCGCGAGTTCCAGGTCGAGGCCCGGCCCGCCGCCGAGTGAGCCGAGGGTCATGCCGCTGTCATAGTCCACGACGGCGGCGCCGATCGCGCCGTCCAGGCTCATGGCTTCCTTGAGTGCGGTCTCGATGTTCACCGGTTTCCTCAATTCTTCCGTGCTGCTGACCGGTCGATGCTCGGCCAACTACGATCGACGCCAAGCGACTCAGGGGTCACTTCGCGCCAACTTCGGCGTGTGTGGCGAAACTTGTCGTTCAAAGTAGTGCGTGGTGTCTGACCGTGGAGGGCCAATGGGGGAAAAGGCGACGGCGCTCCAGACCTCCCTGGACCGGCTGCTCGATTCCCCCGGCGTCACGGGCGTCGCCCTGATCGACGCCGTGACCGGACTGGTCTACGGTGCCGCGGGCGACGTCACCGAGGCCGGCGACGGCGCGGAGCACAGCGAACTCGCCGCCCTCATCGCCCAGCGGCTCGGCGAGGCCGGGGCCGAGGGCGACCTGGAGAGTGTGATCCTGACCAGCCGGCGCCGCCACCAGATGCTGTTCTCCGTCGTACGGCCCGCCGGTGACCCCCTGATCCTCGCGGCCGGCCTGGACCGCGACCGGGCCAACGTGGCGCTCGCCCTGCGCAGCCTGGGCGACCGCGTCACCGAGGTGCTGGCGTGAGGGCGCCCGCCGCGCGCAATGTCCCCGCGCTCCTCCAGGCGCTGCGGGAGGAGGAGTTCACCGGCACGGTCCGGGTCTCCGGGTCCCCCGGCGGAACGATTCACCTCCGGAACGGCCTGGTCGGCGCGATCGAGACGCCCGGTGCGCCGACCGCCACCTCGGCCCTGCTCACCACGGGCCGCATCGACGACGAGGCCTGGCTCGCCGCCCGCGCCGCGGAACCGGACGTGGACCGGCTCGGCGCCCATCTGGTCACCGCCGGGCTGATCGGCGCCGCGGAACTGGAGATCGTCTGTACGGCCGCTGTCCACGACGGCGCCTTCGCGATGTCCCTCGGCACGGCGGGCGGCTGGGACACCGGCGACCGCGAGCCGACGCTGGTCGCGGCGCCGGGGGTGGAGCCCCGGGCGGTGACCGAGGAGGCCGCCCGCCGGGTGGGTCTGCTGGGGCGGACGGGGGCGACGGCGGGGGAACTGGCACGGCTGCGGCCGCAGGCGGTGGGGGAGCCCGGGCCGCACACCGCGCCGCTCGCCGGGCGACGGGGCGCACCGTGGGTGTCGCCGCGGCTCCGGGAACTGCTCGGTGCCGTCAACGGTCGCCGGACTTCCCGAGACCTCGCCTTCGCCCTGGGGCGCGGGCTGTACGCGGTCATGCTGGACCTGAACCGCCTGGACTCGCAGGGGCTGATCCGCTGGGAGGCCAGGACCGCCCCCGGTGGCCGACCGAGCACCGCGCCCCGCGTGACACCGGGGGACTCCGCCGCCGACGGGAGCGCACCCACCGGCGGTCCCCTGCCGAGACGCCGACCGGGGGGCGGTAGGGCTTCGGGCGGGGAGCGGGGTGCTCGCGGTGATTCCGGCGGACGTGGTGATGCTGGGAGTCGTGATGATTCCGGTGATCGTGGCGATCGTGGAGAGAAGGGCGACCGGTGAGCCCGGCAGCCGAAGAGCCCGCGAGACGGCGGAGGGCTCGGGGGCCGGGGTCCGGGAAGCCGACGCGATCCGTCGGGCCTCCGGACGCCGAGGAACCTTCCGAGGCCGGACAGCCCGGCCCGGAACCCACCCCGCCGTCACCTCCCGCACCGAGGTCCGAGCCCGACCGGGGCTTACGTCCGGCGAAGGCGCCGAGAGCCGCCAAGTCCTCTGATGCCGCGAAGACTTCGGGTGCCGCGAAGTCCTCCGGCGCTGCGAAATCTTCCGGCACCGCGAAGTCCTCCCGTGCCGCGAAGTCCTCCGGCACCGCGAAGACCTCTCGAGCCGCGAAGACCTCCGGCACCGCGAAGTCCTCCCGTGCCGCGAAGTCCCCCGGCGCGGCGAAATCTTCCGGCACCGCGCAGACCTCCGCACCCGCGCAGACCTCCGCACCCGCGAAGACCTCCGCCACCGCGAAGAAGCCGGGCACCGCCACGCCCCGGAGTGCCCCCGGCTCCGATCTTCCGCCCGCGCACCCGCCCCTCCCGGTGCGGGGTGTGGATCCCTCCTCCGCGCCACCGTTCGCGTATCCGACCCCCTCGCCCGAGGAACTGGCCGCCGAACAACCCTCGACCGAAACACTGCGGCGCGTCCGTCAGGGGCTCAGGGCTCTCCCCGAGAACACGAGCCCGGCCGAACCCCCGACGACATCCGGACCAAGGAGCACGTGTCCATGACCGAAACCCCCTCGCCCCGGCCGGACGGCGAACCGCACGACTCCGGCACCGCCCTCACCGACATCCTGGCCTCCCTGCGGGACCGGGTGATGGGCGTCAGCGAGAGCGTGCTGTCCACCGCGGACGGACTGCTCGTCGTCGCCGACGTCGACTCCGTGCACCCCGAGTCCGTTGCCGCACTCGCCGCTGCGACCCTCGGCGTCGGTCGCCGCATGGCCGACCAGGGCGGTGCGGGACCGCTGCGCGAGGTGGTCGTGCGGGGCGGCACGGGACATGTCGTCGTCACGGCCGTCGGCGCCCGCGCGCTGCTCACCCTGATCTGCGACGAGGGCCTCGACCTGGCCGCCCTCCAGCGCGAGTCGCCCGCCGTCGTGGAGGAACTCGGCAAGGTGCTCGCCGCGGACGTCCCCCACTGACGCAGCCACGCCCCGCAAGCACGCCCCGCAAGCACGCGCGGCAAGCACGAGTCCGCCCCCGCCCGGCCACCGTACGAACCGCACAATCGCCCTCGGGAACACCCGCTCGCAGATCACCCGATCGGGCTAATCCTGCTGCCATATGCTCGCAGATTCCCCCATAGCGGCACCCGCGGCCCGCACCTCGTTCTAGGCTCCGGAGCCGGAACAGGCGCGGCCGGGGAGGGCGTTGGCGTGGAGGCGGTACCGGCACGCGCGCGTGCGTACGTCGCCTGTGTCGCCGTAGCCGCACTGCTCTGTCTCCTGCCGCTGCCCGCCGTCCACACACCCTGGTGGGAGACCGCCCTGCTCGCCGCGCTGTACGCCGGATGCGAGCGGGCCGCCGCCCGGTGGCGGTTCGCCGGCACCTTCCACCCGGTCCTGCTCGCCGGCGCTTTCCTGCTGCCGCCCCCCGCCGCCGCCCTCGTGGCCCTGCCGGGGGCGCTGCTGTCCTCCGTCGAGCAGCGCCCGCGGTGGCTGCGGCGGGTCTGGCGGGCCGCGCAGCTCGCCGTCGGGGTGTGGGCGGCCGCCCGGGTGCACCGGGCGCTGGGCGGCCGGGACGCGGTCACGGCCTCCGACTTCCCGTACGCGCTGGTCCCGGCCGGGGCCGCGGTGCTCGTCTGCTGCCTGGTGCTGAGCCTGCTGGACGGCGGCATCCTGGCCCTCGCCGACCGGATTCCCGTACGGCGGGCCTGGCGCGGTCTCTTTCTCCGCTCCCTCGCCCCGCTCGCCGTCCACGGCCTGGCCGGGCTCATGATGGCGGTGCTGTGGCGCAGTCCCTACGGTCCCGTGGCGGCCCTGCTGGTGCTGCTGCCGATGTGTGTCTCCTGGTGGGTGTTCGCGCAGTACCACCGGGAGCGGGCCGCGCACCAGGCCACCATCCGGGCCCTCGTGCAGGCCGTCGACATCAAGGACGAGTACACGCGCGGGCACAGCGAGCGGGTCGGGCAGGCGTCGATGATGATCGCGCGGGAGCTCGGCATGGACGACACCCGGACCGAGGTGCTGCGGTTCGCCGGGATCCTGCACGACGTGGGCAAGCTCGGGGTGCCGACGCGGCTGCTCCGCAAGGACGGCCCGCTGACGCCGGAGGAACGGCGGGTCATCGAGCTGCATCCCGAGTACGGGCACGAGATGGTGCGCGGCATCTCCTTCCTCGGGGAGGCCCGGGCCGCCGTGCTCCATCACCATGAGCGGCTGGACGGAAGCGGCTACCCGTACGGACTGATGGGGACTCAGATCCCGGAGTCCGCGCGGGTGGTGGCGGTCGCCGACGCCTTCGACGCCATGACCTCCACCCGCTCCTACCGCCGGGCCCGGCCGGTCGGCGCCGCGTTGGAGGAGCTGGAGCGGTGCGCGGGCAGCCAGTTCGACCCACGGATGGTGACGGCCCTCGTCCGTGCCCTGTCCCGGCACGGCTGGCATCCCGCGGTCACGGCCGACGAGACGGACGAGGCCGGTGTGCCGCGTCCCCGGCCGACCGTCCCGGGGCGGTCGGGGGCACGCCGGTGAGCGCCCCCGGCGCAGCCCGCCGGTCGCCGCTCCTCACCCTCGCCCACACCTCCGCCGCCCTCCTCGCCCTCGGCTCCCTGTCCTGCACCCTCTGGACCGGACTGGAGGAGCGCGGCACGGCTCTCGCCTTCGGGGTGCTGGTCGCGCTCGGGGAGCTCAACCGGCGCAGCGGTCCCCATGTCCGGGAGTCCGCGCCGCTCGGGGCCGCCGGGGCGCTGTCGTACGCGCTGCTCGGGGAGAACGCGGGCGCGCCCACCCATCACGGCGCCGCCCAGGTCGTGACCGTCGTCCTCGCCGCCTCCCTCGTCGGCAGCGTGCCGCACGTCGCACGCGGCCAGGGCCCCACCGCCGACCAGTCGGCCCGCCGGGTGCTCACCGTCGGGTTCGCCGCCGTGTGCTTCCAACCCCTGTACAACCAGGGCACGTTCACGCACTGGACCGGCCCCGCCTATGCCCTGCTCCTGCTCGCGCTGCTCTCCCTCACCGCGCTGTGCGACGCCGTGCTCGCCGCCGCGCTCGCCCACTCCCGCACCCGCTGGCCCTTCGCCCCGCTGCTCAGGGACGAGCTGCGGGCGCTGCTCGGCATCGGGTCCGCGGTGGTCGCCACCGGGGCCGTGATGGCGCTCGCGGTGGCCGTCGCGGGGCTGTGGGCGCTGCCCGTCTTCTCGGTGCCGCTGCTGCTCACCCAGCTCGCCGTCCGCCGGTACGCCGCCGTCCGCGCCACCAACCGGCAGACCATCGCCTCCCTCGCCCGCGCCACCGAGATCGCCGGCTACACCCCGGCCGGACACGCGCGCCGGGTCGCCGCGCTCAGCCGGGAGGTCGGCCGTGACCTGGGCCTTTCCCGGCCCGAGCTCACCGTCCTGGAGTACGCGGCCCTCATGCACGACATCGGCCAGCTCAGCCTCGTCGACCCGGTGCCCGCGGGCGCCACCGCCGGGCTGCCGGTCGCCGAACAGCGCCGGATCGCCCTGCTCGGCGGGGCCGTCGTACGGCAGACGGGCGTGGACGCGGCCGTAGCCGTGGTCGTGGAGCGGCAGGCGGACCCCTGCCGGGAGCAGCCGACGGCCGCGCGGATCGTACGGGCGGTGAACGCGTACGAGGAGAAGACCCGGGACGCCGGACCCGGCGGGCCCCTGACCGCGCTCGAGGAGCTGCGCCTGGGCACCGCGGGGGACTACGCTCCGGAGGTCGTGGAGGCGCTGGCCAGGGTGCTGTCGAGAGACTGTCTGACCTCGCCTGCGACGGGGTAACCCATGGGTAATGAGCGCCCTTCCGACGACACGTGGTTGGATGCGAGAGAGCGGGTGTCCGGGGGCACAGCCAGCCCACTCGACGGAACTGGCAGGCGGGAATCGTGAGGATCTTCGGCAAGGGACGGCACCGGCCCTCCGCCTCCTGGCGGCAGGCCACGGACCGTGCGTTCACGCTGATCGGCGACGGCCGGTACGAGGACGCGGGCGCGCTGCTGACACGTGCCGCGGACCTGGAGCCGTGGCTGTCCGAGTCCTGGTTCAACCTCGCCCTGCTGCACAAGTTCCGGCACGACTGGGAGCAGGCGCGGGCGGCGGGCCTGCGGGCCGTCGCGCTGCTCGACCGGGAGACCGGGGCGCCCGACTGGTGGAACGTGGGCATCGCCGCGACCGCACTCCAGGACTGGCCGCTGGCCCGGCGGGCCTGGCAGGCGTACGGGCTGCGGGTGCCGGGGGGTGCCACGGCGTCGGGCGAGCCGCTGGGGATGGACCTGGGCAGTGCCGCCGTACGGCTGTCCCCGGAAGGGGAGGCCGAGGTCGTGTGGGGGCGGCGGCTGGACCCCGCCCGCATCGAGGTGCTGTCCATTCCGTTGCCGTCCTCGGGGCGGCGCTGGGGCGAGGTCGTGCTGCACGACGGGGTGCCGCACGGCGAGCGGACCACCGCGTCCGGCCACGCCTATCCCGTGTTCGACGAGATCGAGCTGTGGGCGCCTTCGCCGGTGCCGACGTGGGTGGTGCTGCTGGAGGCGGCCACCGAGGCGGACCGGGACGCGCTGGAGCAGCTCGCGGCCGACGCCGGGTTCGCCGCCGAGGACTGGTCCTCCTCGGTACGGCTGCTGTGCCGGATGTGCTCCGAGTCGCGGATGCCGTCCGACGAGGGCGACGGGGAGCATCTCGATCCGCACGACCACAGTGAGCCGGGGCATCCCGGGCCGCTGGGGCATCGCACGGACGGGCAGTTGTGGGTGCCGGAACGGGAGTGCGGTGTCGCGGCGCCCGCCTCGCTGGTACGGGGGCTGCTGGACGGGTGGGTTGCCGACAGCCCTGATTCGCGGGACTGGCGTGACCTCGAAGAGGTCTGCTGACACATCGCCGTACCCTTTAGCACTGAATCCCAGTTTTCCAGGAAGGCATCCGTAGGTCATGGCCCAGCAGGACACCGATCAGCAGCACGCGGGCGTGCTCCCCGTCGACGACGACGGGTTCGTCATCGACACCGAGGAGACCGAGGAGCGGGAGAACGCCTGGCGTGAGCGCGGCACCTCGCGGCCCATCACCGTCGTCGGGAACCCCGTGCTGCACAAGGAGTGCAAGGACGTCACCGAGTTCGGCGCGGAGCTCGACCAGCTGGTCGCGGACATGTTCGCCAGCCAGCGCACCGCCGAGGGCGTCGGCCTCGCCGCCAACCAGATCGGCGTCGACCTGAAGGTCTTCGTGTACGACTGCCAGGACGACGAGGGCAAGCGGCACGTGGGTGTCGTCTGCAACCCGAAGCTCGTGGACCTGCCCGCCGACCGGCGCCAGCTGGACGAGAGCAACGAGGGCTGCCTCTCGGTGCCGACCGCCTACGCGCCGCTCGCCCGCCCCGACTACGCCGAGGTCACCGGGCAGGACGAGAAGGGCAACCCGATCAAGGTCCGCGGCACCGGCTACTTCGCCCGCTGCCTCCAGCACGAGACCGACCACCTGTACGGCTACCTCTACATCGACCGGCTCTCCAAGCGCGAACGCAAGGACGCGCTGCGGCAGATGGCCGAGAACGAGCCCCGCTACCCCGTGGTCGCGAACGACTGACGTCGCACAACGCCCGTCCGCACGGCGCCTGTTCAGGGAGCACTCCCTCAACAGGCGCCGTTCGCATGTGCGTCGCACGTTCGATCGGATGTGCTCACGCAGTGATCCGATTCAGGTCACGTACGGGGAGAATCTCGGCATCGTGGGGTAGTGAACGAAGCAAATCCGTTCTCAAAACGGTCAGTTGTGGTGCTGAATGGGAAGTGCGGGGATACGCAACGGCGCACGCCCGGTTCAGCGGAGGGTGTGCGTCAACTGGCGGCTGGAAGGGGTTTGTTCGTGCCTGCTTTCCAACACAGCATCACGTCGTCGGCGCCGTCGCCGACGGCGATCGCGGTTCCACCGTCACTCTCTCTCCCGGTGATCGAGGCAGCGTTTCCCAGGCAACTGCATCCGTATTGGCCCAGGCTCCAGGAGAACACCCGCACCTGGCTTCTCGAAAAACGGCTCATGCCGGCCGTCGCGGTGGCGGAATATGCCGACGGACTGTGCTACACGGACCTCATGGCGGGGTACTACCTCGGCGCCCCCGACGAGGTGCTCCAGGCGATAGCGGACTTCAGTGCGTGGTTCTTCGTCTGGGACGACCGGCACGACCGTGACATCGTCCACCACCGCCCGGCGGCCTGGCGGCGGTTGAGGCGCCGGCTGCACGCGGCGCTCGACTCGCCGCGGACCCATCTGCGCCACCAGGACCCGCTGGTCGCCGCCTTCGCGGACACCCTCGCGCGGCTGTACTCGTTCCTGCCGCCGACGTGGAACACCCGGTTCGCCCGGCACTTCCACGCCGTGATCGAGGCCTACGACCGGGAATTCCACAATCGTGTCGAGGGGGTCGTTCCCCCGGTCCAGGAATACCTGGCACTGCGCCGCCTCACTTTCGCCCACTGGATCTGGACGGACCTCCTGGAGGCCGGTGCGGGATGCGAACTCCCGGACCGCATAAGGAAACACCCGTCCTACCGGCGGGCCGCTCTGCTCAGTCAGGAGTTCGCCGCCTGGTACAACGACCTGTGTTCACTCCCCAAGGAAATCGCGGGCGACGAGGTGCACAATCTCGGAATCAGTCTCATCCACCATGAGGGACTGACCCTCGAAGAGGCGATCCGGGAAATGCGGCGGCTGGTCGCGAAATGCGTGGACGCATTCCTCGTGGCCGAGGCCGACGCCCTCCAGTTCGCCCTCGGTCTCGACGACGGCACCGCGCGCGGAAAAGAGCTGAGCGGGGCCGTCCGGGCCTGCGTCGGCAATATGCGCAACTGGTTCAGCACCGTCTACTGGTTCCACCACGAGTCCGGCCGTTACATGGTCGACAGCTGGGACGACCGGTCCACGCCCCCGTACGTCAACAACGAAGCGGCAGGTGAGAAATGACCGTCGAATCCGTGAACCCCGAAGCAGCGGTGGCTCCCGAGCCCGGTGAGCCGCCGATCGCCGGCAGCCGGGTGCCCCTCCTCGGGCACGGTCTCCGGCTCGCGCGCGACCCGCTGACCTTCCTGTCCGGGCTCCGGGCCTACGGCGACGTCGTACGCCTCAGGCTCGGCCCCAAGACGGTGTACGCGCCCACCACCCCGGAACTGACCGGAGCGGTGGCGCTCAACCCCGACTTCATCATCGCCGGTCCGCTCTGGGAGTCCCTGGAGGGGCTGGTCGGCAAGGAGGGCGTGGCCACCGCCAACGGCCCGCAGCACCGGCGTCAACGGCGCACCATCCAGCCCGCGTTCCGGCTCGACGCGATACCGGCGTACGGGCCGGTCATGGAGGAGGAGGCGCAGGCGCTGGCCGAGCGCTGGCAGCCCGGTGAGACGGTCGACGCCACCCTGGAGTCCTTCCGGGTCGCCGTGCGCATCGCGGCCCGGTGCCTGCTGCGCGGCGACTACATGGACGAGCGCGCCGAGCGGCTGTGCGTCGCGCTCACGACCGTCTTCCGGGGCATGTACCGGCGGATGGTGATACCCGCGGGGCCGCTGTACAAGCTGCCCCTCCCGGCCAACCGCGCATTCAACCGGGCGCTCGCCGATCTGCATCTCGTGGTCGACGAGATCATCGCCGAACGCCGGGCATCCGGTCAAAAGCCGGACGATTTGCTGACGGCATTGCTGACGGCGAAGGACGCGAATGGCGATCCCATCGGGGAACAGGAGATCCACGACCAGGTCGTCGCGATACTCACCCCCGGCGGGGAAACCGTCGCGTCCACGATCATGTGGCTGCTTCAGGTGCTCGCCGAACACCCGGAACACGCCGACCGGGTGTGCGCGGAAGTCGAATCCGTCACCGGGGGGCGTCCCGTGGCATTCGAGGACGTACGGTCGCTCACGTACACGAACTATCTGGTGGTCGAGACCATGCGTTTGTGGCCCGCGGTATGGATATTGACGCGGCGGGCGGTACGCGACACCGAACTCGGTGGCTATCGCATTCCGGCCGGGTCCGACATCGTCTACAGTCCCTACGCGATCCAGCGGGACGCGAAGTCCTTCGACGACAGCGCGGAGTTCGACCCGTTGCGCTGGAGTCCGGAACGCGCCAAGGCCGTTCCGAAACACGCCATGAGCCCGTTCAGCACGGGCAACCGGAAGTGCCCGAGCGACCACTTCTCGATGGCCCAGCTGACGCTGCTCACGGCGGCGCTGGCCCGGAAGTACCGCTTCGAGCAGGTGGCCGGCTCCGACGACACCCCCCGCCCCGGCATCACCCTGCGGCCGAACCGGCTCATGGTGCGGCCGGTGCTCAGGTGACGCCTCAGGCGGCCGCCTCCGGGCCCTGGAAGGTGCGCCGGTAGGCGTTCGGGGTGGTGCCCACCGCCCGCAGGAACTGGTGGCGCAGCGCGGCCGCGGTGCCGAACCCGGTTCGGCCCGCGATCGCGTCCACCGTCTCGTCCGTCGCCTCCAGCAGCCGCTGGGCCAGCAGCACCCGCTGGCGCAGGATCCAGCGGTAGGGAGTGGTCCCCGTCTCCTGCTGGAAGCGGCGGGCGAAGGTGCGCGGGGACATCAGCGCGCGTTCGGCCAGCTGTTCGACGGTGACGTCCTCGTCGAGGTGCCGCTCCATCCACACCAGCACCTCGCCCACGGTGTCGCACTTCGACGCGGGCAGCGGCCGCTCGATGTACTGGGCCTGTCCGCCGTCCCGGTGCGGGGGTACGACCATCCGACGGGCGATCTTGTTGGCGACCTCGGGGCCCTGCTCCGTGCGCACGATGTGCAGACAGGCGTCGATGCCGGCGGCGGTGCCCGCCGAGGTGATCACCGGCCCCTCGTCGACGTACAGGACGTCGGGCTCGACGGTCAGCCGGGGGTACGCCCGGGTCAGCTCGTCCACGTGCTTCCAGTGCACGGCGGAGCGCCGGCCGTCGAGCAGCCCGGCGGCGGCCAGCACGAACACGCCGGAGCACACGCTGAGCACCCGGGCGCCGCGCTCGACCCCGCGCCGCAGGGCCTCCAGCAGCTCGGGCGGGAACTCCCGCGACTCGTAGCAGGCGCCGGCCGGCACGGCGATCAGGTCGGCCGACTCCAGCCGCTCCAGGCCGTGCTCGACGTGCAGGGAGAAGCCCGAGCGCGAGGTCAGCGTGGGGCCCTCGGCCGAGGCCACCGCGAAGTCGTACACCGGCAGTCCGTCATCGCTGCGGTCGGTGCCGAAGACCTCGCACACGACACCGAGCTCGAAGGGATTCACACCGTCCAGGACGACGGCGGCCACGTTCGTCAGCATGCCGCCAGTGTGCCTCAGGCTTGGCAGTAAATCGAGGGTGTGCGGCAGTCCTGCCACTGTTTGTCAGGAGTCTGGGGCGCGACAGTAGTGACATGACTTCAGCGCAGACAGAAGGACTGATCGGAATGCTGATTGTTCTCGGAATCCTCGCTCTGCTGGTGCTCCCGTCCGTGATCGGGATCGTCCACGACAAGCGCGTCGACCGTCAGATCCGGCAGGCGCAGCGGCGCTACTTCACCACCACGGTGACCCACCACTCCTGAATGCCCTTGCAGGAGACCTTGCCGGTCTCGGTGGCGCACAGGGGGCGCGACGACGTCAGTCGCACCTGTCCCGCCGAGACCGCCCTGTACGCCGCGTTCGCGTCGCCTGGCTGGAGCACGAAGCCGCTGTTGACGGGCTCCAGACCGGTGCCCTTGACGGTGACCGGGCTCCAGGGGCGGCTCTTCGTCCCGTCCAGGCTCAGCCGGACGGTGTCGCCCACGGCCAGACAGACCGTGGCGCCACTGTCGGAGGCGCCGAGCTCGGGGACGGACGTACAGCCGGGTGACGGCGGTGCGGACGCCGAGGGGGACGACGACGGGGGTGACGGCGACACGGTGGTGCCGTCACCCCCGTCGCTTCCTGCCTGGGTGCCGCATCCCGCCCCCGCCAGCAGGGTCAGTGCGGCGAGGGCGAGGGTCGTGCGGTGGGTCGTACGACGCATGGGGATCTCCTCTCCCCCCTTGGACGTACGACACCTACTCCTGGATCCGGGTCAGCTGGTCGTGACGGCCGTGTCGTCGATGACGAAGCTGGTCTGGAGCGAGGAGTCCTCCACGCCGCTGAACTTCAGGGCGACGGTGGAGCCGGCGTACGAGGAGAGGTCGAAGGACTTCTGGACGTAGCCGGAGGCCGCGTTGACGTTGGAGTAGGTGGCCAGGGTGGTCGAACCGGCGGTGACCGTCAGCTTGTCGTAGGCGGTGCTGCCGGTCTCCGCGGTGTCGATGTGCAGGTAGAAGGTGAAGGTCGCCTTGCACCCGCTCGGGACGGTCACCGACTGGGAGAGCGTGTCGGTGTGGCTCGACCCGTAGCCGTCGAGCCAGGCGTAGTAGGAGCCGGCGTGCGCCGACTCGCCGGTGGCGTTGGTGATGACGCCGCTGGAGGAGGTCCAGGTGGTGCTGCCCGACTCGAAGCCGGGGTTGCCGAGCAGCTGGGCCGAGGTGCAGGTGCTGCTGGACGAACCGACGGTCCAGGTGAAGGAGGCCGAGCCGGAGGCGCCGGTCGAGTCCTTCGCGGTGACGGTGACCTGGTAGGTGCCCGCGGTGGACGCCGTACCCGTGATCTTGCCGGTCGAGCTGCTGATCGACAGCCCGGTCGGCAGGCCGGTCGCGCTGTAGGTCAGGGCCGCCCCGGCGCTGTCGGTCGCGCTGATCTGGAGGCTGGCGGTGCCGCCGGTGGTGGTCGACTGGCTGCCCGGATTGGTGACGGTCACCGTGTTGCCGGTGGTGGTGCCGGCGGTGAAGGCGGTGGTGCCGTTGGGAGTGCCCCAGCCGGTCGGGCCGTCGTAGCCGGTGGCCGCGGTGCAGAAGTACGACGGGGAGCAGGAGCCGTTGTTGCCGCTGGTGACGTCGTACAGGTTGCCGGTGTGGGAGTAGGGGTACTTCGCCGGGTAGTCACTGGAGCCCGGGGTGCCGGCGAGGGCGTACACACCGGCGATGATCGGGGCGGAGGCGCTGGTGCCGCCGTAGACGGCCCAGCCGGAGCCGCCGTAGGTGTCGTAGACCGCGACACCGGTGGCCGGGTCGGCGACCGCGGAGACGTCGGCCTCCATGCGCTTGGAGCAGCCCGTGTCCGTCTGCCAGGCGGGCTTCGGGTCGTACGCGGAGCAGCCCGAGCCGGTGCCCTCGGTGGAGCTGGTCTTCCACACCGACTCGGTCCAGCCGCGGGAGTTGGAGGACGTCGACAGCGCCGTACCGCCGACCGCCGTCACGTACTGGGAGGTCGCCGGGTACTCGGCGCCGTAGGCGGAGTCGCCGGCGGAGACGGTGATGGCGACACCGGGGTGCTTGAAGTACGAGGTGTCCTCGCTGGTCTGGGAGGAGGCCTCGTCGCCGCCCCAGCTGTTGGAGACGAACTTGGCGCCCAGGGACACGGCCTCGTTCTCGGCGATGCCGAGGTCGGAGTCGTTGGCCGAGTTGGCCTCCACGAGGATGATGTTGCAGTTCGGGCAGACCGCGCTGACCATGTCGATGTCCAGCGCCTCTTCACCGGCCCAGCCGGTGTCGTTGCTGGGCAGCGAGGTGGTGGAGCCGGTCTGGCTGACCTGCTTGAAGCAGCCGTTGGCCTTGGTGCAGGCGGAGAGGCCGTACTGCGAGCGGTAAGTGGCCAGGTCCGACTCGGCGTTGGGGTCGTTGTAGGCGTCGACCACGGCGACCGTCAGGCCGGAGCCGCCCGTCGAGGGCAGGTTGTAGGCGCTGTGCAGGTTGGCCGGGCTGAGGCCGGAGGGGGCCGCGGCGGCGGAGGCCAGCGCGGTGGCGAGCCGCTGCTTGATGTCGGTGCGGCGCTGGGCGAAACAGGAGGCCTGGCCGGGGGCCGCCGTCGCGCACAGGTGGGTGGTCGGCACCTTCTGGCCGGCCTTGCCGGTGGTGTGGAAGGTCTGCCGGGCGGGGGAGGTGAGGGCGGTGGCGTTCTGGGCCACACGCGAGGTGTGGGTGGTCGCCGGTGCCGCGTGGGCCGGGGTGGCCGCGAATCCGGCGAGGGCGAGCGCGAGGGCGGGTATCGCGGTGGTCAGGAGTCTTCGCAGGCTCCGTCGGGGCGTTTCACGCATGGGGTACTGCCTCCATCGGTGGGGTTACAGGCAGGCCCGTGACGCGCGTAGCGGCGGCAGATCACGCAGTCATGAGCATGACGTGCCAGAAGCTAGCGGCCCACGTGAAGGCGGGAGAAGCGGCGAAGGGAGATCTTTGCTGCTCCATAGCAGGCTCATGGACGGCCCATGGAAGCTCCATGGGCCGTCCCAGGGCCCGGCTAGAAGTCCCGGCTAGAAGTCCTCGTCCAGGTCGACCGTGCCCTCCACGGCCACCTGGTACGCGGACGGCCGCCGCTCGAAGAAGTTGGTCAGCTCCTGGACGCCCTGCAACTCCATGAAGGAGAAGGGGTTCTCGGAGCCGTACACCGGGGCGAAGCCGAGCCGCGTGAGGCGCTGGTCGGCGACGCACTCCAGGTACTGCCGCATCGATTCGGTGTTCATGCCCGGCAGTCCGTCGCCGCACAGGTCCCGCGCGAACTGGAGTTCCGCCTCGACGGCCTCCGCCAGCATGTCGGTGACCTGCTGCCGGAGCTGCTCGTCGAAGAGCTCCGGCTCCTCCTTGCGGACGGTGTCGACCACGTCGAAGGCGAAGGACATGTGCATGGTCTCGTCGCGGAACACCCAGTTGGTGCCGGTCGCGAGACCGTGCAGCAGGCCCCGGCTGCGGAACCAGTAGACGTACGCGAAGGCGCCGTAGAAGAACAGGCCCTCGATGCACGCGGCGAAGCAGATCAGGTTGAGCAGGAAACGGCGGCGGTCGGCCTGGGACTCCAGGCGGTCCAGCTTCTCCACCTCGTCGATCCACTTGAAGCAGAACTCCGCCTTCTCGCGGATCGAGGGGATGTTCTCCACGGCGTCGAAGGCCGCCGCCCGGTCCTCCGGGTCGGGGAGGTAGGTGTCGAGCAGCGTCAGGTAGAACTGGACGTGCACGGCCTCCTCGAAGAGCTGGCGGCTCAAGTAGAGCCGCGCCTCGGGGGAGTTGATGTGCTTGTAGAGCGTCAGCACCAGGTTGTTCGCGACGATCGAGTCACCCGTCGCGAAGAAGGCCACCAGACGGCCGATGAGGTGCTGCTCGGCCGGGCTGAGCTTGGCGAGGTCGGAGACGTCGGAGTGGAGGTCGACCTCCTCGACGGTCCAGGTGTTCTTGATGGCGTCCCGGTAGCGCTCGTAGAAGTCCGGGTAGCGCATGGGCCGGAGGGTCAGCTCGAAGCCCGGGTCGAGGAGGTTCTTGGCTTCGGTGGTCATTACTGGCATGCCTCGCAGGACTCGGGGTTTTCCAGGGAGCAGGCGACGGCGTCTTCCGGGGCCGCCTGCTGGACGGGGACGGTGGCCTGAGCCGCGCGGGCGATCCGGGTCGCCGGGCGCGAGCGCAGGTAGTACGTCGTCTTCAGCCCGGACTTCCAGGCGTACGCGTACATCGAGGAGAGCTTGCCGATGGTCGGCGTCTCCAGGAAGAGGTTCAGGGACTGCGACTGGTCGAGGTACGGCGTGCGCGCCGCCGCCATGTCGATCAGGGAGCGCTGCGGGATCTCCCACGCGGTGCGGTACAACGCCCGTACGTCCGCCGGGATCCACGCGAAGTCCTGCACCGAGCCGTTGGAGTCGCGCAGCGCCTCACGGGTGCGGGCGTCCCAGACGCCGAGCTCCTTGAGGTCGTTCACCAGGTACGAGTTGACCTGGAGGAACTCTCCGGACAGCGTCTCGCGCTTGAACAGGTTGGAGACCTGCGGCTCGATGCACTCGTACACTCCGGCGATCGAGGCGATGGTCGCGGTGGGCGCGATGGCGAGCAGCAGGCTGTTGCGCAGCCCGGTGCCGGCCATGCGCTCGCGCAGTGCTGCCCAGCGCTCGGGCCAGTTCGAGGTGACGTCGTAGTGGTCGGGGTGCAGGACGCCCTGCGCGGTACGGGTCTTCTCCCAGGCCGGCAGCGGGCCGTTGCGCTCGGCGAGATCGGCGGAGGCCTCGTAGGCGGCGAGCATGACGCGCTCGGCGATCCGGGTGGAGAGCGCCTTGGCCTCCGGCGAGTCGAAGGGCAGCCGCAGCTTGAAGAAGACGTCCTGGAGACCCATCGCGCCCAGGCCCACCGGACGCCACTTGGCGTTGGACCGCCCGGCCTGCTCGGTCGGGTAGAAGTTGATGTCGACGACCCGGTCGAGGAACGTGACGGCGGTGCGGACGGTGGCGTCCAGCCGCTCCCAGTCGAGGTCGGTCCCGTCCACGAAGGCGCCGAGGTTCACCGACCCCAGGTTGCAGACCGCCGTCTCCCCGTCGTCCGTGACCTCCAGGATCTCCGTGCAGAGGTTGGAGGAGTGGACCGTGTGCCCGGGCAGGGCCGTCTGGTTGGCGGTGCGGTTGGCCGCGTCCTTGAAGGTCATCCAGCCGTTGCCGGTCTGCGCGAGGGTGCGCATCATGCGGCCGTAGAGGTCGCGGGCCGGGATGGTCTTGCGCGCGAGCCCCTGCGCTTCGGCCTTGCGGTACGCCGCGTCGAACTCGTCGCCCCACAGGTCGACCAGCTCCGGCACGTCGGCGGGGGAGAACAGGGACCACTCGGCGTCGGCGTTGACCCGGCGCATGAACTCGTCCGGGATCCAGTGCGCGAGGTTCAGGTTGTGCGTACGCCGGGCGTCCTCACCGGTGTTGTCCCTGAGCTCCAGGAACTCCTCGATGTCGGAGTGCCAGGTCTCCAGGTACACCGCGGCGGCACCCTTGCGCCGGCCGCCCTGGTTCACGGCGGCGACACTCGCGTCCAGCGTCTTCAGGAACGGGACGATGCCGTTGGAGTGCCCGTTGGTGCCCCGGATCAGCGAACCGCGGCTGCGGACGCGGGAGTACGCGATGCCGATGCCGCCGGCGTGCTTCGAGAGCCGGGCCACCTGGTGGTAGCGGTCGTAGATGGAGTCGAGCTCGTCCTTCGGGGAGTCGAGGAGGTAGCAGGACGACATCTGGGGGTGCCGGGTGCCGGAGTTGAAGAGGGTGGGGGAGGAGGGGAGGTAGTCCAGGCGGCTCATGAGGCCGTAGAGCGCGGCGACTTCGGTGAGCGCGCGAGGGGTGTCGTCCTCGGCCAGCCCGGCTGCGACACGCAGCATGAAGTGCTGGGGCGTCTCGATGACCTTGCGGGTGATCGGGTGCCGGAGGAGATAGCGGCTGTGCAGGGTGCGCAGACCGAAGTAGCCGAAGCGGTCGTCTCCCTCAGGGTCGATGAGCGCGTCGAGGCGGTCGGCGTGGACCCGTACGAACTCGGCCGTACGGTCGGCGATCAGGCCCTCGCGGTGGCCGACGGCGACCGAACCGGTGAACGAGGTGACGCCCTGGGAGGCGGCCTCGGCGGCGATGGAGATCGTCAGCAGCCGCGCGGCCAGCCTGCTGTAGGCGGGGTCCTCGGAGATGAGTCCGGCCGCGGCCTCGGTGGCCAGCTCGCGCAACTCCGACTCGTCGGCCCGCGCGGACCGGCCGCGGAGCGCGGCGGCGGCGACCCGGCCGGGGTCGGCGTCGGGAAGGTCGGCCGTCAGGGCGGTCAGGGTCCGCAGCAGCGCGGCACCGGGGCCGTCGGTCTCCTGCTCGGTCCGCTCGATCGCTGCTGAAGCCGGGTCGGCTGGCGCGATGGTCACGTGGGGGCTCTCCCTCGCTGGCACGGGGCCTTGAGGGCAGGGGGCAGCACGCGAGCGCGCACGGCGTCGCGTCCACCGGCCCATTCCACGAGGCCCGGACGTCATGACACCCGGGCCACGGTGGCCGGGCGTACTGTCGGCAGGTCCTCGGACTTACGCTCATGTGTGCTGATGCACGCATGAGTACACCGTTGCGGGACAGTTCCGGATTCACACCGGATTCCCCTGCGGCGACAGCGAGCATGAGCATACATCTTGTGCCGGGTGATGGAAGCAGGCCCATATGTTGTGTCGCGGTGACTTCAGAGCGTCAACTCGTAGGTGAGGAGCGTGAAGTCGGGGGACTCCGGAACGGGGTGCCAGTCGCGCTCCGGGGCGCGGGTGAAACCCAGGCGTTCGTAGATGCGGTGGGCCGTGTGCATAGTGGGCTGGGTGCACAGGACGAGGTCCGTGCCGGCGGCGCTCGCGCGGTCGATGCAGGCCTGGACGAGAGCTCGTCCTACGCCTCGGCCGCGGGCCTCGTGGGTTACGGCGAGCATGCGGATCTCCGCCTCTCCGGGGCGGGCTATCTCCGACAGGGGGCCGCCGTCGGGGACGTAGGTGACTCCGCCGAGCAGTTCTGATCCGGAGACGGCGACCAGGACTTCGGCGTGTGCGGCTCGCTTGGCCACGTTCTTGAGCTCTTCGAGGTACCAGTCGTCCTCGTCGCCGAAGGCCAGGAGGCCGTCGTTCAGGTAGGCCCTTGCGGTGATCTCGCCGAGGGCTGTGTAGTCGGTGGGGTCTGCGGGGCGGATCACGATCGTCATGGGGGTGAGTGTGCACGAAAGCGGGCCGCCGAGGGTCTTGCTCCTCGGTGGCCCGCTGCCGGTTGTGTGTGGTTGCTCGCGCAGTTCCCCGCGCCCCTGGGTGGGTCAGTGGGAGGTTCCCGCGGTAGCGGGCGGGAGTTCTACCTCGACCCCCGGGTCGCCCGCGTCCGCCGTGTAGTCCTCCGGGCTGGTCTCGTCGATGCCGTCGGGGGCCTTGGCCGCCTTCAGGATGAAGGTGAGGACCACCGTCACCGCCACGTTCAGGATGAACGCGGTGAGGCCGATGTAGCCGATCTCGCCGATGCCCGGGATCTCCTTCGCCGAGCCGCCGAAGTGCTTCTGGGTCGGGGAGGCGACGCCGTACGCGGCGACCGTGCCGTAGATCATGCCGACCGCCCAGCCGGCGAGCAGCGCCCAGCGGTGGAACCAGCGGGTGAACAGGCCGCCGACCAGGGCCGGGAAGGTCTGGAGGATCCAGATGCCGCCCAGGAGCTGGAAGTTGATGGCGACCGTCTTGTCCATGGTGAGGACGAAGACCAGGGCGCCCACCTTCACCAGCAGGGACACCAGCTTGGAGACCTTCGTCTCCTGGGCCGGCGTGGCGTCCGGCTTGATGAAGTCCTTGTAGATGTTGCGGGTGAAGAGATTCGCGGCCGCGATCGACATGATGGCCGCGGGGACGAGCGCCCCGATGCCGATGGCCGCGAAGGCGACGCCCGCGAACCAGTCCGGGAACATGTCCTCGAACAGCTGCGGGATCGCCAACTGCGGGTTGGTGACCTTGACCCCGGCCGCGATCGCCATGAAGCCGAGCAGGGCCAGCAGGCCGAGCATCAGCGAGTACAGCGGCAGGATCGTGGTGTTGCGGCGGATCACCTCACGGCTGCGGGAGGAGAGCGTCGCGGTGATCGAGTGCGGGTACATGAAGAGCGCGAGCGCGGAGCCCAACGCCAGCGTGGCGTACGTCCATTGGCCCGCCTCCAGGGGGACCAGTCCGCCCGCCTTGGCCGCCGTGTACTTCTCGCTCGCGGCGCCGAAAACGTCGTCGAAGCCGCCCAGCTTGATCGGGATGTAGATGATCGCCACCGCGATGACGATGTAGATCAGCGTGTCCTTCACGAACGCGATCAGGGCAGGGGCGCGGAGGCCCGAGGAGTACGTGTAGGCCGCGAGGACACCAAAGGCGATCAGCAGCGGGAGGTCCTTCACGAACCAGTTGGTGTTCTCGCCGCCACCGACGCCCATGACGTCCAGGACCGCCTGGATGCCGACCAGTTGGAGCGCGATGTACGGCATGGTCGCGAGGATGCCGGTGACCGCCACCGCCAGCGACAGGCCCTTGGAGCCGAAGCGGCCGCGCACGAAGTCCGAGGTCGTGACGTACCCGTGCTTGTGGGAGACCGACCACAGGCGGGGCAGGAAGGTGAAGATCAGCGGGTACACCAGGATCGTGTACGGCACCGCGAAGAAGCCGGCCGCGCCCGCCGCGTAGATCGCCGCGGGCACCGCGACGAAGGTGTACGCCGTGTAGAGGTCGCCGCCCAGCAGGAACCAGGTGATCCAGGTGCCGAACGACCGGCCGCCCAGGCCCCATTCGTCGAGGCTGTGCTCGTTCTCGGCCTTGCGCCAGCGTGCGGCGAGGAAGCCCATGACCGTGACGGCCAGGAAGAAGAGGATGAAGACGGCGAGAGCCACGCCGTTGACGCCGTCGTTCACTTGGAACCTCCACGACGGGCGCGCTGGTCACGCTGCCACAGCTGGTACGCGATCATCGTCAGCGCGGTGGAGATCAGCACCCACAGCATCTGGTACCAGTAGAAGAACGGGATGCCGATGAACTCGGGGTCGACCTTGGCGTACGAGCCGACCCACAGCATCGCCACGAACGGGGCGATCAGACAGAGGGCGATGACCACCCGTACCGGTGTCACCACCGGTGGTCTCGCTTCAGGCGCATCCGACATGTCCTGCCTCCGTCCCCTCGCTGATCACCTGTAACGCGCAGGCAATCTAGGTCACCGTGTCACGTGAGCGAAAGACCTCGTCCGCATATCGGTATGTCGATTCTGTGAAGCAGCGAGGTCCTCCCGTCCAGTTGGAGTCGGGAGGACCGTAGAGCAGGAAGCGCGGTTGCGCCACAGGGTGTGCGTCGGTCGACGGGCCGCTTGAGGCAGGCCACGCTGCATTGTTCCGGGGGGCGACCCCCGGACCCCCCAGCCGACGCCGCTTGCCGCGTGCCTCAATCCATCGGCCGCTTGAGCCTGGCCACGAACTTGTACCGGTCTCCCCGGTACACCGACCGCACCCATTCCACCGGCTCGCCCGTCTTGTCGTACGAGTGCCGGGACAGCATCAGCATCGGCAGGCCCACGTCGGTGCCGAGCAGGCCCGCCTCGCGCGGGGTGGCCAGGGAGGTCTCGATCGTCTCCTCGGCCTCGGCGAGATGGACGTCGTAGACCTCGGCCAACGCCGTGTAGAGGGACGTGTACTTGACGAGGGACCTGCGCAGGGCCGGGAAGCGCTTGGCGGAGAGGTGGGTCGTCTCGATGGCCATCGGCTCGGCGTTCGCCATGCGCAGTCGCTCGATGCGCAGCACCCGGCCGCCGGCCGTGATGTCGAGGAGCTCGGCGAGCCGGTCGTCGGCGGTGATGTAACCGATGTCGAGCAGCTGCGAGGTGGGTTCCAGGCCCTGGGCGCGCATGTCCTCGGTGTACGAGGTGAGTTGCAGCGCCTGGGACACCTTCGGCTTCGCGACGAAGGTGCCCTTGCCCTGGATCCGCTCCAGGCGCCCCTCGACCACCAGTTCCTGGAGCGCCTGGCGGACGGTCGTGCGGGAGGTGTCGAACTCGGCGGCGAGGGTGCGCTCGGGGGGTACCGGGGTGCCGGGCGACTGGGTCTCCGTCATGTCGAGCAGGTGCTTCTTCAGGCGGTAGTACTTGGGCACGCGCGCGGTACGGACGCCTGCCCCGCCCTCGGTCTCCGCACTGCTGACGTCGCTGCTCATGGTCTGCCTTCCCGGCTCCGGATGCGGGTCACATCGTGATCCCTTCTGTATACCGTCGCCGACTCTTTTGGTCTAGTCCACAGAGGTGAGTGGTATAGCGGACGACACTACTCCGCCGCCGCTGTTTTCGCTGGCTTCTTTACTAATGGTTCCTGCATATGTAGCTCGCATAACGGCTGGTCAGAGCGGTTTCGCAGGCTCTTGACAGGCCCCGTGGTCTGGTCCAAGCTCCCCCTACTGGTCTACACCATTGGTCCAGGTCCCGGCTCGTGGGCGGGAGGTGTGGGCATCCCTGAGGAGGGTGGCGTGAAGCGCAAGCTGGCAGCCGCGATAGGCATCGCGGGCATGATGGTCTCGGTCGCGGCATGTGGGGGCAGCGACAGCGGAAGTTCGGACAACAGCGGCGCGGACGCCAAGGAGCTGACCGTCTGGCTCACCGTCGACGCCCAGAACAACTGGCCCGAGCTGGTGAAGGCCGCGGACGCCGCGGTCCAGAAGAAGCACCCCGGCATCAAGATCAACCACGAGTACTACGGCTGGCCCGACAAGAACACCAAGCTCGACGCGGTCCTCGCCACCGACAAGGCCCCCGACGTGGTCGAGATGGGCAACACCGAGATGCTGGGCTACATGGTCAAGGGGGCTTTCGCGCCCCTGGACGCCTCGAAGTTCACCAACTCCTCCGCCTGGCTCGACGGCCTCAAGGCCTCGGTGACGTACGACGGCAAGACCTACGGCGTCCCCTACTACGCGGGCGGCCGCGTCGGCAACTGGCGCAAGGACGTCTTCGCCTCGGTCGGCGTCAAGTCCACCCCGAAGACCTACGCGGAGCTCACCGCCGCGCTCGACAAGGTCCAGAAGAAGGAGGGCGACAAGTTCTCCGCCTGGTACCAGCCCACCCGTGACTGGTACGCGGCCATGTCCTTCGTCTACGACGCCGGCGGCTCCATCGCCGTCGACTCGGGCGGCACCTGGAAGGCCAACCTCTCCTCGCCCGAGTCCATCAAGGGCCTCACCGAGTTCAAGAACGTCGTCGACAAGTACATGCACGGCGACAAGACCAAGGACGAGTCCGACCGTTACATCGTCTACGGCCAGGGCAAGTCCGGCATGATCTTCGGCGCGGCCTGGGAGGGTGCGACCTCCGCCGACCCGAAGAACGACAAGACCGGCAAGCTCAAGGACAACCTCGAGAACTTCGTGATGCCCGGCCCGTCCGGCAAGAACCTGCCCGTCTTCCTGGGCGGTTCGGACCTCGCCGTGCCCGTGAAGTCGAAGGCGCAGGCCGTCGCCGCCGAGTGGATCAACGCCTTCACCGGTCCCTCCGGCCAGAAGGGCCTGATGGCCAAGGGCAACCTGCCCAACAACAAGACCGACCTCGCCACCCTGAAGAACGACCCGGCGACGGCGGTCCCGGCCACCGCGGCCGAGTCCAACTGGTTCGTGCCCATGGCACCCGGCTGGGGCCAGGTCGAGAAGGCCCAGGTCCTGCAGAACATGCTGCAGAACATCGGCACCGGCAAGCAGTCCGTCGAGGCGGCGGCCAAGGCGGCCGACGCGGCGATCGACAAGGTCATCAACACCAAGTGACCGCAGGCAGGGCCCCGTTGAGAACGGCGGGGCCCTGCTTCCCGTACGACCAGAGGGACCGCTGAGGAGCGCGCCATGAGTGCCGCAGACACGACCACCCCCACCGAGGTGCCGCCGCCGATGCCGGTACCACCGCCCTCCCCGCCGGTGGCGCCCCGCAGACGGCGGAGCTCCGGCACCACCCCCTGGCTGCTGCTCGCGCCCTGCCTGCTCATCCTCGGCCTGGTCATGGGCTATCCGCTGGTCCGCCTGGTCACCCTGTCGTTCCAGAAGTTCGGCCAGTCCCAGCTGTGGGGCTTCCAGCCCGCCGAGTGGGTCGGCTTCGACAACTTCACCGGCGTGCTCGACGACGGCGAGTTCTGGGCGGTCGTCGTTCGGACCATCGTCTTCGCCGCGGGCTGCGTCATCTTCACGATGGTCGCCGGCATGCTGATCGCCCTGCTGCTCCAGCGGGTCTCCGGCTGGGTGAAGACCCTGATCAACATCGCGCTGGTGGCCAGCTGGGGCATGCCGATCATCGTCGCCACCACGGTCTTCAAGTGGCTGTTCGACGCGGACTACGGCATCCTCAACGCGCTGCTCAGCAAGCTGCCCGGCGTCGAGATGATCGGCCACAACTGGTTCGCCAGCGGTCCCCAGGGCCTTGCCGTGATCATGCTGCTGGTGGTCTGGGGCGCGGTGCCCTTCGTGGTGATCACCCTGAGCGCCGGACTCACCCAGGTCCCCAAGGAGATGGAGGAGGCCGCCCGTCTCGACGGCGCCGGCGCCTGGGGCGTGTTCCGGTACGTCACCCTGCCGATCCTCAAGCCCATCATCGTGATGCTGACGACCCTGTCGGTCATCTGGGACATGGGCGTCTTCCCGCAGGTGTTCGTGATGCGCAACGGGCACCCGGAGCCGGAGTTCCAGATCCTGCCCACGTACTCCTACGACCGCGCCTTCGTGGTCAACGACTACGCGCAGGGCTCCGCGATCGCCCTCATCACCGTGCTGCTGCTGCTCGGGGTGGTCGCCGTCTACATGCGTCAGATGCTGAAGATCGGAGAGGTCGAATGACCATCATGGACGCCGTCGCCAGGACGGGGAGCGGCTCGGGGAGCACCGCGCGGGCCCGGAAGTCCAAGGTCGGCTGGAACCTCCTCGGTCTCCTCGTCTTCCTCACCGCCGGCTTCCCGGTCTACTGGATGCTCAACACGGCGTTCAAGCCGGCGAAGGACGCCATCGACCCGGACCCGAGCCTGCTGCCGACGGGCGTGACGCTGAGCAACTTCAGCCGCGCGCTGGACATCGCCGACTTCTGGGGTCCGGTCGGCCGCAGTCTGATCGTCTCCCTGGCGGTCGTGGCGATCGGCATCGTGGTCGGCACCCTGGCCGCGCTCGCCATCTCCCGCTTCGCCTTCCGCGGCCGCAAGATCGTGATCGTGGGCATCCTCGCGGTCCAGATGGTCCCCCTGGTCGCGATGATCATTCCGGTCTTCCTGCTCCTGAACGACCTCGACCAGTACGACAAGCTGTCCGGCCTGATCATCACCTATCTGACCTTCATCCTCCCCTTCACGGTGTGGACGCTGCGCGGCTTCATCGTCAACATCCCGAAGGAGCTGGAGGAGGCGGCGATGGTCGACGGCTGCTCGCCCACCGGCGCCTTCCTGCGGGTGGTCTTCCCGCTGCTGGCCCCCGGCATGGTCGCCACCTCGGTCTACGCCTTCATCCAGGCCTGGAACGAGTACCTCTACGCCCTCATGCTGCTCAGCCAGAAGAACCAGACCGCGACCGTCTGGCTCGGCAACTTCACCACCAAACACGGCACCGAATACGCCCCGATGATGGCCGGTTCCACCATGATGGCCGTGCCGATCGTGGTCCTCTTCCTCCTCGTCCAGCGCAAGATGGCCGCGGGCCTCACCGCGGGCGCCGTGAAGGGATAACGCCCCCCGATGACGACTTTCGCCAGCGGCACCGACACGCTCACGCGGGACGCCCTCACGGTCCTCCAACCAGGCTTCACCGGCACCACCGCCCCCGACTGGCTGCTGCGCCGGCTCGGCGAGGGCCTCGCCTCGGTCGGCCTGTTCGGCCGCAACATCGCCTCCCGGGAACAACTGGCGGCCCTGACGGCCCAGTTGCGTGCCGAACGCGACGACGTCCTGGTCGCCGTCGACGAGGAGGGCGGTGACGTGACCCGCCTGGAGGTGGGCACCGGCTCGTCCTTCCCCGGCAACAACGCCCTCGGCGCCGTGGACGACGTGGAACTCACCCACGCGGTGGCCGCCGAGCTGGGCCGCCGCCTCGCGGCCTGCGGGGTCAACCTCAACTGGGCCCCCTCGGCCGACGTGAACTCCAACCCCGCCAACCCGGTGATCGGCGTGCGCTCCTTCGGCGCCACCGCCGACCTGGTCGCCCGGCACACGGCGGCCTACGTCACCGGGCTCCAGTCGGCGGGCGTCGCCGCCTGCACGAAGCACTTCCCGGGCCACGGCGACACCGCGATCGACTCCCACCACGCCCTGCCGCGCATCGACGTGGACCGGTCGGTACTGCTGGAGCGCGAACTGCGGCCCTTCCGCGCGGCCATCGCCGCCGGCACCCGCGCGGTGATGACCGCCCACATCCTGGTCCCGGCCCTGGACCAGGACCGCCCGGCAACGCTGTCCCACCCGGTCCTGACCGATCTGCTCCGCGGCGAACTCGGCTACACCGGCCTCATCGTCACCGACGGCATGGAGATGCAGGCCATCGCCGGCACCTACGGCATCGAGCGCGGCAGCGTCCTCGCCATCGCCGCCGGCGCCGACGCGATCTGCGTGGGCGGCGGCCTCGCCGACGACGAGACGGTACGGCGCCTGCGCGACGCCCTGGTCTCCGCGGTCCGCGCCGGCGAACTCCCCGAGGAGCGCCTCGCCGAGGCGGCGGAACGGGTGCGCACCCTGGCCCACTGGACGGCGGCCGGTGCGGCCGACACCCAGCTCCCGGCCGACGAGGAGGTGGGCCTGCGCGCGGCCCGAAGGGCGTTGCACGTCACCGGCGCGGACGGCTTCACCCCCCTCACCACCGCCCCTTATGTCGCCGCCTTCACCCCGGTGGCCAACATCGCGGTCGGCGACGAGACCCCCTGGGGCGTGGCCGCCGAACTCGCCCGGCTCCTGCCCGGCACGGAGACGGGCAGCTTCGCCGGCGACGACGCGGGCCTCGCGACCCTGGCCGCGGCCGGCCCTCGCCGCATCGTGGCCGTGGTCCGCGACGAACACCGCCACCCCTGGATGACGGCGGCCCTGGACACCGTCCTGCGCACCCGCCCCGACACCATCGTCATCGAAATGGGCCTTCCCCAGGCCCCCACCCGAGGAGCCCTCCACATCGCAACCCACGGGGCGGCAAGGGTGTGCGGCAGGGCGGCGGCGGAGGTCATCGCGGGGGAGAAGTAGGCCTTACGACGCAACAGGTGCCGGTTCCTTCGAAAGGGACCGGCACCTGCCTTTGTCAGGGGTACGGGGCAGCGTTGGATATGCGGCTACCGCCGCGTGTGCGCGACCAGCCACAGACGACCGCACCCGGCAACAAACAGAACCCCGCGGACGCGAACCGCTTTAAATCCCCTGCCAGTCAGGCTTGTTGACAAAGGTGTGCCGGAAGTAGTCGGCCAGCTTCAACTTCGACGCCGCCCCCTCGTCCACCACCACCGTCGCATGTGGATGCAACTGCAACGCCGACGCAGGACACACGGCGGCCACCGGTCCCTCCACCGTCGCCGCCACCGCATCCGCCTTGCCCTCGCCCGTCGCCAGCAGCACCAGATGCCGGGCCTCCAGGATCGTCCCGATCCCCTGGGTGATCACATGGTGCGGCACCTGCGCGATGTCCCCCTCGAAGAACCGCGCGTTGTCCACCCGGGTCTGCTCGGTGAGCGTCTTGATCCGGGTCCGCGAGGCCAGCGAGGAACACGGCTCGTTGAACCCGATGTGCCCGTCCGTCCCGATCCCGAGCAGCTGCAGATCCACGCCCCCGGCGTCGGCCAGCGCCGCGTCGTACGCCTGGCAGGCCCCCGGGATGTCCTCCGCGGTTCCGTCCGGCCCCATGAAGGAGTCCATCGGTATCCCGAGCGGCTCCAGCACCTCCCGCCGCAGCACCGACCGGTACGACTCCGGATGCTCGGCCGGCAGCCCCACGTACTCGTCGAGCTGGGCTATCCGCGCCCGCGAGGCGTCCACGGCACCGGCCCGCACCTTCGAGGCCAGGGCCTCGTAGATCGGCAGCGGGGTCGAGCCGGTCGCCACCCCGAGCAGGGCGTCGGGCTTGCGCCGCAGGAGCTGGGCCATGGCCTCGGCGATGAGCTCGCCACCCGCCTTGGCGTCCGGAACGATGACAACTTCCACGCTGGGCCTGCCGATCTGAGGAAACGATCTGAACTGGAGAAACGCTCTGAACCGGGAGGGCTCGACCGGACCCGGCACAGCCCATGTGGTTTAGACCAATCTAACAGAATCGGCCTCCCCGGCCCAGGGTCCCCGGAGGTCGTCACCACGTCACCTCCGCGTCACGTCCACGTCGGCCGCCCTTCCTCGCGGGGGAGCGGAACGGGTAGTGGAATAGGAGCCATGACCACCGTCACGACACCCGACCCGCACCGCGAACTCCCCGGCCGGATCATGGCCCGCGAGATGGCCGAACAGCCCGCCGTGCTGCGCCGCATCCTGGACGAGGGCGCCCCGGCCATCCGCAAGGTCGCCCAGGAGATCGCCGCCCGGGCACCCCGTTTCGTCCTGCTCACCGCCCGCGGCACCTCCGACAACGCGGCCCTCTACGCCAAGTACCTCCTGGAAGTCCGCCTCGGCCTGCCCTGCGGCCTCACCTCCATGTCGACGACCACCGCCTACGGAGCCCGCCCCGACCTCACCGACGTCCTGGTCGTCACCGTCAGCCAGTCCGGCGGCTCTCCCGACCTGGTGGCCTCCACCCGGGCCGCCCGCGAGGCCGGCGCCATCACCCTCGCGGTGACCAACAACCCCGACTCCCCGCTGGCCGGGGTCTCCGAGTACCACATCGACGTCATGGCCGGCCCGGAGAAGGCCCTCCCCGCGACCAAGACCTACACGGCCTCCCTCCTCGCGCTCTATCTCTTCGTCGAGGGCCTGCGGGGCGGCGACGGAGGCCCCGCCCAGGTGCTGCCCGAGCTGGCCGCCGGACTGCTCGCCCGCCAGAACGAGGTCCGCGCCCTCGCCGCCCGCTACCGCTTCGCGGAGCGCATGGTGATCACCTCCCGCGGCTACGGCTATCCCACCGCCAAGGAAGCCGCCCTCAAGCTGATGGAGACCAGCTACATCCCGGCCCTCGCCTACTCCGGCGCCGACCTGCTGCACGGCCCGCTCGCCATGGTCGACAACGTCTCCCCGGTCATCGCCGTGGTCACCGACGGCAAGGGCGGAGAGGCCCTCCAGCCCGTCCTCGACCGGCTCCGCGGCCGCGGCGCGGACCTGGTCGTGATCGGCCCCCGCGGTCAGGTCGAGCGTGCCTCGGCCGGCTTCGTCCTGCCCACCGAGAACGTGGCCGAGGAGGTCCAGCCCGTCCTGGAGATCATCCCCCTCCAGCTCCTGGCCTACGAGGTCACCATCGCCCGCGGCCAGGACCCGGACGCACCGCGAGCGCTGGCGAAGGTGACGGAGACGCACTGAGCGGCGAGACCGGGTTCCGGGGCGTGCTGCCGCAGGGCCCCGGCGCACTGAGCGGCGAGACCGGGCTCCGGGCCGAGGTGGCTCAGTGCCCACGCGCGCACTGGGCGGCAAGGCCGGGCTCCGGGCCGCCGTGCCACAGCGTCCGGCGCTCTAGTGCAGGCTCAGCAGCGAACCCCCTGTCGCGTCGATGTGCTGCCCGGTGACCCAGCGGGAGTCCGGTGAGGCCAGGAACGCCACCACGTCCGCGACCTCGGACGCCGTGCCGACCCGTCCGAAGACCGACACCGACTCGGCGTGTGCGCGTATCGCCGGGTCGGAGAGCGCGGCGCTGGTCAGATCGGTGTCGATGAACCCCGGCCCCACGGAGTTGGCGGTGATCCCGCGCGGTGCCAGCTCGGCCGCGAGGGAGCGGGTCAGGGTGGTCACCGCGCCCTTGGCCATGTGGGTGGCGGCGATGGGGGCGATCGCCGCCTCCGTGGCCGCCGTGACGTTGATGATCCGGCCCTGGTCGCGCAGCCGGTGCAGGCCGTGCTTGATGATGAAGAAGGGCGCTCTGGCGTTGACCGCCTGCGTCCGGTCGTACATCTCCTCGTCCGTCTCGACGATGCCGGCGAAGATAGCCATCCCCGCGTTGCTCACCAGGATGTCCAGCCCCTGCGCATACCGGTCGAAGGCCTCCCACAAGGTCTCCGCGTCACCCGGCACACCGAGCTCGGCGCGGATCGCGAACGCGCTGCCGCCCGCCGCCTCGATCGCGGTGACCGTCTCCTTCGCCGCCGCCTCATTGCTGCCGTAGTGCACGGCGACCCGCGCCCCGTCCCGCGCCAGCCGCTCGGCCACGGCCCGTCCGATTCCCCGGCTCGCTCCGGTGACCAGTGCTGTCCTGCCCGTAAGCACGCCCATGTCGACGCCCCCTCCACATTGCCTAGCGGTCGCTACAAAAAGAACGTACAGCAGCCGTCCGCCCTTTCTCTAGCACCCGCTATACAATTCACTCCATGGTGAGCCGCCGGGACACGAAAGCGCAGGTCGCAGCCGCGACCGCACCCTCCAGGCCGCGTGGCCGCCCCCGCTCCTTCGACCGGGAGACCGCGCTGGAGAAGGCGATCCTGGCGTTCTGGGAGCGCGGGTACGAAGCCACCTCCGTCTCCGACCTCACCCGGGTGATGGACATCGGCGCCCCGAGTCTGTACGCCGCCTTCGGCGACAAGCGCTCGCTCTTCGAGGAGGTCGTGAGCGTCTACGACTCCCGATACGCGGCCTTCGCCGACCGTGCCCTCGCCGAGGAGCCCACCGCCCGCGCCGCCGTCGCGCGCACGTTGCGCGAGGCCGCCCGCGCGTACACCGACCCAGGCCGCCCGCAGGGTTGTCTCATCGCGCACGCGGCCATCAACTGCACGACTCCCGAGGTCGCGAAGTCGCTGCGGGACCGGCGCAACGCCATGATCGCCGCCTTCGAGAGCCGTATCCGAGCCGGCATCGCCACAGGTGAACTGCCTCCCGGCACCGACGCCCGAGCCCTTGCCCGGCACAGCGGCGCGGTCGTGCACGGCATGTCCCAGCAGGCGCGCGACGGCGCGAGCCGCGAGGAGCTGGAGGCCGTCGCGGAAATTGCCATGGCGATCTGGCCCCGCACATGAACCCACACGCGTTAGGCTGCGTGGTGGATGTTAGGGCGTCCGACTAGTTGGCTCCCGTGCGGGAAAGCTCCAACAACAAACAGGCTCCAACGCATGGACACGCCTAGTGGTCTAGTCCACAATTGAACCGCGCTTCCGTCTTCCCCGCACAGGAAGGCGGACCGAGGAACCGGAGCTCTCTGCCCTGACTGCCCCGGGTCCTCATCCTTCGGCCGACCGGGACCGCACACCCCACGGCCGATATTGCTCCGGGCTGCGGTGCCGGGAAGGTTGAGGGTCCTTCCCAGGCGCCGCGGCCCGCGGGTGTTTCCGGGGCAGGGTCTCCGGTGAGCACGGTGGTTTCACGCCACTCACATACCCCCAGGTACGCTCGCACCCGTGCCCTCCATGAACGAACTGGTCCGCCAGCACACCGCACTCGACGACTCCGACCTCGAGTGGCTGCATCTGCTGGTCTCGGAGTGGCAGCTGCTCTCCGACCTCTCCTTCGCCGACCTGGTCCTGTGGGTCCCCACCCTCGACGGCACCCGCTATGTCTCCGTCGCCCAGATGCGCCCCAACACCGGCCCCACCTCCTACCAGGACGACATGGTCGGCCACCTCGTCCCGCGCGGCCGCCGCCCGCTGCTGGACGCGGCGCTCGACGAGGGCCGGATCGTGCGCGAGGGCGACCCGGAGTGGCGCGAGGAGGTCCCGGTCCGGGTCGAGTCGATTCCGGTACGGCGGGAGGGGCGCGTCCTCGGTGTCATCGCGCGCAACACCAACCTGCTCACCGTCCGTACCCCGAGCCGGCTCGAACTGACCTATCTCCAGAGCGCGTCGGACCTGGCGCAGATGATCGCGGCCGGCTCCTTCCCGTTCCCCAACCAGCAGATGGACATGGACGCGGCCCCGCGCGTCGGCGACGGCCTGATCCGGCTCGACGCGGACGGGATCGTCCAGTACGCCTCCCCGAACGCGCTGTCCGCCTACCACCGCATGGGCCTCGCCTCCGACCTGGTCGGCCAGCACCTCGGCCGGACCACCGCCGAACTCGCCCCCACCCGGGGCCCGGTGGACGAGGCGCTCGCCAAGGTCGCCAGCGGCTGGGCACCCCGAGAGTTCGAGATCGAGGCGCACGACGGGGTCATCCAGTTCCGGGCCATCCCGCTCAAGCCCAAGGGAAGCCGCATCGGTTCACTGGTGCTGCTCCGGGACGTGACCGAACTGCGCCGCCGTGAGCGCGAGTTGATCACCAAGGACGCGACCATCCGGGAGATCCACCACCGGGTGAAGAACAACCTCCAGACGGTGGCGGCCCTGCTCAGGCTCCAGGCCCGGCGCATCGAGTCCGACCGCGGCCGCGAGGCGCTGGAGGAGGCGGTCCGCCGGGTCGGCTCCATCGCGATCGTGCACGAGACGCTGTCCCAGAACCTGGACGAGCGCGTGGAGTTCGACGAGATCGCGGACCGGGTGCTCGCCATGGTCGCCGAGATCTCGCCCGGCAAGGTCACCGGCCGGCGCAGCGGCCGCTTCGGCATCCTGGACGCCGAGGTCGCCACCCCGCTGTCCATGGTCCTGACCGAGATCCTCCAGAACGCCCTGGAGCACGGCTTCCGTGAGGGGGAGACCGGCACCGTCGAGGTCTCCGCCGTCCGCGGCGGCACCACCAAGGAGGCCCGCCTCCTCGTCACCGTCCAGGACGACGGCGTCGGCCTGCCCGAGGGCTTCGACCCGCACACCGCGGGTAACCTGGGCCTGCAGATCGTACGGACGTTGGTGGAAGGGGAGTTGGGCGGTACGTTCGACATGGTCCCGGCGCCGGAGGGCGGGACCAGGGTGATCCTGGACGTGCCGGTGCGGGCGCACAAGTAACGCAGGATCAGCGCAACTGCCGTACGACCGCTGCCGTCGCTGTCGTGGCTACGGCGCCGGACAGCAAAAAGCCCCGGACCGTTCAGGGGTCCGGGGCTCAAATGCTCGTTGCCAGCTTTTGCTGCGCATCGGGGGTACTGCGCGCTGCGGCTCGGGGGCGGGAGAAGCGTACGCGGTGTACGCGCCGCCAAGCTCAGGCTGTTTTGCGGGGCGGGTGTGTCAGGCAGAAGCCTGACGGGCCCGGTTGCGGGCGGCACGGCGCTTCATGGCGCGACGCTCGTCCTCGCTGAGACCACCCCAGACGCCGGAGTCCTGGCCGGACTCGAGCGCCCACTGCAGACACTGATCCATAACGGGGCAGCGACGGCAGACGGCCTTGGCTTCCTCGATCTGCAGCAGCGCAGGACCGGTGTTGCCGATGGGGAAGAAGAGCTCGGGGTCTTCCTCGCGGCAAACGGCGTTGTGACGCCAGTCCATGGCTGCTACCTCTCCTTGGTATTACGTGCAAGTTGCTTGTGAATGTGAACGCTTTCACGAATCCCTCAACAAGTGAAGGGCCGCCCGCCGAGTCTTCCCCGGCGTGGTCCTGTGGATTGAAGAGGGGTTCCGGTGGTCAGTGGACGCTGGTGTTGCGGGCTGTCCCGACCGCCACGTAGAGACTCGCAAACCTCAGCGGCGGATACAACCCCTTCCGGAAAGTTTTTTTTGATTCCTCGGTGTCGACTAGGTCACAGCCGTACTTCCATGGGGTGGACCCTGGTCTAAACGTTCGAGTGAAAGGACTTTAGCCCCTTCTGCTCACACAATCACACGCAGTGCACGGCGTACGCCTGTGAACGTCACGCTCGTGCGCAGTCCGAGGTGGTCGCCGTCCATCTGGAGGGGCAGAGGCACCTTCGAATGCAAGGTGAACCGGTCCAGGTCGTGCAGGGACACAGCGTGCTTGCCGTGGGGGCCGCGTTCGGGGGACGAAGTGAGCAACTGGGTGCCATATCGGGCGATCGCGGTCGTCGTCATGCGGCTGAGACCGAGTACGTCGAGGCCTTTATCGAACGAGGCCTTAGGCGACGCGTACATCGGGTGATTGCCCAGGAAGGTCCACGGAGAGGTGTTCGAGACTATGGAAAGGACCAGATCGGTCACCGGTTCCGCATCCGGCCGTTCCAGGGTGATCGTCCCGTGCCGGCGGTGCGCCTCGCCGAAGAACTGGCGCAGTGCCTGGCGGACGTAGAGAGCGTGTGTGGATTTCCTGCCGCGTTCCCGCTGCTGCTCCACCCGTCCCACCACACCGGCGTCGAATCCGAGCCCCGCGTTGAAGGTGAACCACCGGCCCGGCACGGCTTCGTCCTCGGTGCCGGGTGTGCCGGAGGCCAGTCCGAGGCCGACCGTGCGCTCGCTGCCCTCGCGCAGGGCGTCCAGGAGGGCGCCGGTGGCCTCCACGGCGTCGTTGGGCAGGCCCAGGGCGCGGGCGAAGACGTTGGTGGAGCCGCCGGGGACGACGGCGAGACCGGGGAGGCGCTCGGGGTCGGGGCCGGCGTACAGAAGACCGTTGACGACCTCGTTGACCGTGCCGTCGCCGCCGAGGGCCACGACCAGGTCGATGTCCTTGCTCTCCGCCGCCTGCCGGCCCAGGTCGCGCGCGTGGCCGCGGTACTCGGTGGTGACCGCCTCGAGTTTCATCTCGCTCGCGAGCGCGTGGATCAGGACATCGCGCGTACGTGCGCTTGTGGTGGTTGCCGCCGGATTGACCACGAGAAGTGCACGCATGAGTTGCAGCGTACCTACTGGGTGGTACCGGGCACAGGTCGAGGTAGGGATCACGTAAGACTTGGCTGCGTGAACCTTGCCACGGGGGCGTGAGGCAACCCGCGCGCGGAGGTGTGCGTCGACCACGCCTCACCCGCGGGGTTTCGGGGCCGAGGGCTACCCTTCAAGGGTGAGCAGCGAGCAGACTCCCACCACCCCCGGGACCGGGACCGCCGGTCCGCGCCCACGGCGACTGACGTACGCCGCCGCCCTGGCCGCGCTGGAGGGGCTCGCGCTCGTCGTGGGAGGCGCCTGGATCCTCGTGGAGGGACTCGTCGGCGATCCGGACGACCGGCAGTCCGCCGTCACCGGGGGCATCACGCTGATCGTCCTCGCCCTGCTGCCGCTGCTCGCCGCGCGTGGGCTGCTCGCCCGCCGCAGCTGGAGCCGGGGCCCGGCCGTCATCACCCAGATCATGGCCCTCCCCGTCGCCTACAACCTCCTCCAGGCCGACAGCGCGGCGATCCCGGCAGGCATCGCCCTCGCGGTCGTCGCGCTGGCCGCCCTGATCCTCCTGATCAACTCCGAGACGACCCAGGCACTGGGGATCAGGGGACCGGGACGGACCGAGGGCGGGGAACGGCAGTCGTAGTACTGCGCAAGGGGCGGGGGCGAAGGCTGACCTGCCTCGCCGCCGGGGAGGGGCTCGGGCAGCCTGGCCCGCACGGCAGTGACTGTCGCTTCGGGACGTGCCGCGTCCTTGGCTCGATGCACTGCTGACCCAGGAGGGGCCCACGCGATGTCGTAGAGCCTGAGGGCGGTGGGTGGCCGCCGTGCCGGTGGGTGTCCGAGGGGCCCTGTGAGGCCGGACGGGGTCGGTGGACCGGCAGTCGCCGGGGAGCCTGCGTGGGGGCCGCCCTGTGGAGGCGAGACTGTGCTTTGGAGAGCCGGTCCTGGGGCCTCGGGACGGTCGATGTGGTCGCCGGCCCGTTGTCCGACGGGCGGTCTTGCTGAGGGTGGCCCGGATCGATGTGGCTTGCTCCCCCTGCTCCGCGGCGGGCCGTCTGTCGGCCCTCGGCCCGACCGAGCCCGCCGGTGGGGCAGTCGGGCTCGCCGGGACGTGGGGCTACTCCTCCACCAGGAGCTTTTCCCGGAGCTGGGCCAGGGTGCGGGCCAGCAGGCGGGAGACGTGCATCTGGGAGATGCCGACCTCCTGCGCGATCTGCGACTGGGTCATGTTGCCGAAGAACCGGAGCAGCAGGATTCTCTTCTCGCGCGGAGGGAGATCCTCCAGCAGCGGCTTCAGCGACTCGCGGTACTCGACGCCCTCCAGCGCCTCGTCCTCCGCGCCGAGGGTGTCCGCCACCGCCGGAGACTCGTCGTCGGTGTCCGGGACGTCCAGGGACAGCGTGGAGTACGCGTTGGCGGACTCCAGACCCTCCAGGACCTCCTCCTCCGAGATGGCCAGCTTCTCGGCCAGCTCATGGACCGTGGGGGAGCGGCCGTGCTGCTGGGAGAGCTCGGCCGTGGCCGTCGTGAGGGCCAGTCGCAGCTCCTGGAGGCGCCGCGGCACGCGGACCGCCCAGCCCTTGTCGCGGAAGTGACGCTTGATCTCACCGACGACCGTGGGCGTCGCGTACGTCGAGAACTCGACGCCGCGGTCCGGGTCGAAGCGGTCGACCGACTTGATCAGACCGATCGTGGCGACCTGGGTCAGGTCGTCCAGGGGCTCGCCGCGGTTGCGGAAGCGGCGCGCGAGGTGCTCGACGAGCGGCAGGTGCATCCGGACCAGCCGGTTGCGCAGCTCCGCGTACTCCGGGCTGCCGTCCTTCAGCGCGCGCAGCTCGACGAACAGCGCGCGTGCTCCGCTGCGGTCATGTGGATCATGGTGCGGGACCGGCGTGTTGTTCGCGCCCGCCGCGCCGTCCTCTGCGTTTCGCTCGTGCTCGCTCATCGTCCCGCCCGTCGCCCTTCCACGAGCCCTCGCCTCCGTCCGCACCGGGAAGACCCCGGTCCGCCCTGCCGGAGGCGCGCCCTGCACGGCACCTTCCCGATCACGCTGCCCGTCGTCCAGGAGGCCGGTCGCCGTGGTGTCACCGACGCCCTCCTCCGGGTGCGGCCGGGCCTGCTCGGGGATGCCGTCGATGCCGTCCACCATGCGTCGGGAACCGCCGGGGCCGTCGTCGCCCAGGCTGCCGGCGCCGCTCGGGTGGTCGGGGCGGTGTCCGCCCTCGGCCGGCAGCTCCCGTGTGCCGCGCTCTTCGTCCCGCACCGGCCCGTCCCCGTTCCTCACGCCGGCCCGGGTCCCGCGCCGCGCTGTTTGTAGAGGCTGATCGAAACGGTTTTGTCCTCGTCCACGGCCGACGAGACCTTGCCCGCGAGGGCCGACAGGACGGTCCAGGCGAAGGTGTCGCGCGAGGGTGCGTGACCGTCCGTGGTCGGGGCCGAGACGGTGACCTCCAGCGAGTCGTCGACGAGTCGGAAGACACAGCTGAGCACCGAGCCGGGCACGGCCTGCTGGAGCAGGATCGCGCAGGCCTCGTCCACCGCGATGCGCAGGTCCTCGATCTCGTCGAGGGTGAAGTCCAAACGGGCTGCGAGGCCGGCCGTGGCCGTCCGCAGCACCGACAGGTAGGCACCCGCGGCCGGCAGCCGGACTTCCACGAAGTCCTGGGTCGCGGGCTCGCCTGCGATCTGGGACACCCTCACCTCCAAGGTGGTACAAGCTTTTCGGGGGCCGAGGGTCGCCCCCCGGAGTAACGCGAAGTGTGGTTCTGCGGTGACGCTACCGCGCTCTCGGCTTTCCTGTCCCGGGACCCCAACCCCTTGCCGTCACTCACAGTAAACCTGTGGACACGCTCCGTGTCTAGGGGTTTGCGGCTCCAATTGGGAAGAACGCGCGCCGGGTTGACGTACCCAGACGTCAGACGGTCGAACCGTCCTGGCACCCGGGGGTCCAGCGTCACACAAGGACGTGGTCGACGAAGCACCAACGCCAGTTCTCTCCTGGTTCATGGGTGCGCATGATCGGGTGGTCGGTGTCCTTGTGGTGCTTCGTCGCGTGCTGTCCCGGCGAGGAGTCGCAGCAGCCGACGTGACCGCACGTGAGGCACAGGCGCAGTTGTACCGGGTGGGTGCCGTCCCTCAGGCACTCCGGACACGTCTCGTTGAGAGGCTCGGGTTCCGGGTGCGGCAGCGCGTCGGCGTGCGTGCACTGTTTCATGATTGCCAGGTTACGACGGGCGCGCGGATGCTTGCGCGGAAAAGCGAGGGTGGGCGCACGACGATGGACGAGGGTGGGCGAGGGTCATGGACGTGATGCCACTGCTGTTGCTGGTGGCGGGGAGCGCGGCGGTCGCCGCGGCCGCCCGGCGCACCCCGGTGCCGGCGCCACTGCTGCTGGTCGCGGCCGGGCTCGTGATCTCCTACGTCCCCGGGGTCCCGGAGTACACGCTGGACCCGGACGTGGTCCTGCCCCTCATCCTGCCGCCGCTGCTGCACTCCGCGGCCACCGACAGTTCCTATCTCGACCTGCGGGCGCAACTGCGGCCCGTGGCGCTGCTGTCGGTGGGGTACGTGCTCTTCGCGACCCTCGTCGTCGGCTGGGCGGCGTACCGGATCGTGCCGGGGCTGTCGCTGACCGGGGCGCTGGTGCTGGGCGCGGTGGTGGCGCCGCCGGACGCGGTCGCGGCCACCGCGGTCGCGCGCCGGGTGGGGCTGCCGTCCCGGATCACCACGATCCTCCAGGGCGAGTCCCTGGTGAACGACGCGACCGCGATCACCGCCTACCGGGTCGCGCTCGCGGCCGCGGTCGGCGAGGGCGCGTCCTGGGCGGGCGGCATCGGGGAGTTCCTGCTCGCCGCGGTCGGCGGGGTCGTGGTCGGCCTGTTGCTGATGGTGCCGATCCACTGGCTGCGCACGCACCTCAAGGAGCCGCTGCTCCAGAACACGCTGTCCCTGCTGATCCCGTTCGTCGCCTACGCGGCCGCGGAGTCGTTTCACGCCTCCGGAGTGCTCGCGGTCGTCGTGGTGGCGCTCTTCCTCGGACACCGCGCGTGGGAGGTCGATTTCGCGACGCGCCTCCAGGAGGACGCCGTATGGAAAATGGTTGCCTTCGTCCTGGAATCGTCGGTGTTCGCCCTCATCGGACTGCAGCTGCCCGTCGTCCTCAAGGGCCTCGGGGAGTACGAGGGCGGACCCGCCGCCTGGTACGCGGTCGCCGTCTTCCTCGTGGTCGTCGTGTCGAGGTTCGTGTGGGTCTATCCGGCGACCTTCCTGCCGCGCATGCTGTCCGCGCGGATCCGCAAGCGTGAGGACAACCCGACCTGGAAGGGACCGTTCGTCATCGCCTGGGCCGGGATGCGGGGTGTGGTCTCGCTGGCCATCGCCTTCTCGATCCCGGAGCACCTGCACGACGGCGAGCCCTTCGAGGGCCGCAACCTGATCCTCTTCCTCACCTTCACCACGGTCATCGGCACCCTCGTCGTGCAGGGCGTCACCCTGCCCCCGCTGATCCGCATGCTGAAGCTCCCCGGCCGCGACCAGCAGGCCGAGACCCTCGCGGAGGCCAACGCCCAGGCGCAGGCCTCCAGGGCCGCCGAACGCCGCCTGGACGAACTCCTCTCCGACGAGCGCAACGCCCTGCCCCCACCCCTCGCCGACCGCCTGCGCAACGTCCTGGAACGCCGCCGCAACGCCGTCTGGGAACGCCTCGGCCAGTCCAACCCGCTGACGGGCGAGACGGTCGACGACACCTACCGCCGGCTGTCGCGCGAGATGATCGGCGCCGAGCGCACGGTCTTCGTGAAGCTGCGCGACCTGCGCTACATCGACGACGAGATGCTGCGCACGCTGCTGCGCAGGCTCGACCTGGAGGAGGCGGCGGCCTACCGGGAGGCGGCCGAGTAGCACCGGCAGCGGCGGGGGGTCAGGGGAAGGGGCGGCCCGTGACCACTGCCACGACGGTCGTCCCGCGCGCGAAGGTGCCTTCCTCGGCGAGGGCGACCAGTCCGTACAGCAACTTGGCGACATAGAGACGTTCCACGGCGACGCCGTGCCGATCCTCGAAGTCCTCGGCGAACGCTTCGAGTTCGGGGGTCGTGCGGGCGTAGCCGCCGAAGTGGAAGCGGTCGTCCAGGGTCCAGTCGCCGCGTCGCGCCCCGAAGGCGCGGACTTGCAGGGACTCCACGTCGGCTGTCAGGAAGCCGCCCTTGAGGACCGGTATGCCCAGGGCCCGCTGGCCCGGGGGGAGGCCCGCGGCCAGGCCCGCGAGGGTGCCGCCGGTGCCGCAGGCGATCGCCACGACGTCGGCCAGGCCGGACAGTTCCTCGCCGAGCGCGCGGCACCCCCGTACGGCGAGGGTGTTGCTGCCGCCCTCCGGGACGACGTACGCGTCCTCGGCGTCCGCCGCGCGCAGCACGCGCGCGAGGGTGGCCGGATCGGTCTTGGCGCGGTACGTCGACCTGTCCACGAAGTGCAGTCGCATGCCGTCGGCCGCGCACCGGGTCAGGGACGGGTTGAGGGGACGGTCGGCGAGTTCCTGGCCGCGGACCACACCCACCGTGGGCAGGCCGAGGAGGCGTCCGGCAGCGGCCGTGGCGCGCAGGTGGTTGGAGTAGGCGCCGCCGAAGGTGACGACGGTGCGGCCGGCCGCCGCGGTGAGGTTCGGCGCGAGTTTGCGCCACTTGTTGCCGACGATCTCGGGGTGGATCAGGTCGTCCCTCTTGAGGAGGAGGCGCAGGCCGTGACGGGTGAAGCGGGGGTCCGACAGCTCCTGCACGGGGGAGGGGAGGCGGGGGCGCAGGGTGTCGAGACCGGTCACGCCCCCATTGTGACCTGCGGGGTCACGTCAGGCGCTCGCGGATCCGGCCGCGCAGCCAGGACATGGTGAAGCCGCGGGGGTCCACCTTTCCCGGCTGCCACTCCAGGTGGCCGATGACCGAGCGTTCGGTCCAGCCGTGGTGGCGGCACACCGCCGCGGAGACCCGCTCGATCGCCGTCAGCTGGGCGGTCGGCCAGGGGTCCTCGCCGTCGCCGAGGTTCTCGCACTCGAAGCCGTAGAAGTGGCGGTTGCCGTCGGTGTTGGCCTCGTTGTCGGCCGGCAGCGCCGTCTCCGCGATCACGGCACGCAGGACGTCGTCGTCGCCGAGACCGGCGTGGTTGGCGCGGCCGTAGCCGACGAGATGGACCCTGCCGTCCTTGGTGATGACGCCGTGGCAGAGGGGGCCGGGCAGACCCGTGTAGCCCTTGCGGCACAGCTCCACCGTCGCCGCGCTGCCCTGGGTCACCGTGTGGTGGATCATCACGCCGTGCACGGGCCCCCAGGCGCCGACGTGGTTGCGGTTGTGGTGCTCCCAGTCGCCGACCTCGACGACGGTGGCGCCCTCCGCCCGCAGGACGGCCAGGAATCTAGCGGCGGACATGGGTGAGGCCATGGCCCCTCCTTCGCACTGCGCGCCGGCCGCCGGACGCGGGTCGGCTCGTACCGGTGCTTGTACCGAAGGCGGCGGGATCCGACTCCTGACTCGTACAGCGTGCGAGCTGATTCGGACAGTCATCTTCCGCTCGGGCAAACGGACTTGACCGGACCGGAGTGGACAGAAATCGCTCACATGCCCAGCCCGGCGGTGATCCATTCCCGCTCTTTCGTGTAATAGCACCGGCACACTCCGTGAGGAAGGCTTGGTCCCGCACATCGATGCCCGGGAGCAGATCGCGTCCGGGCATGTACCGGGAGGGCAATTCCTTATGTCGGTAGGCGAAGAGGTCCGCACCGAGCAGGACCGGCCGCAGCAGAGCCTCGGCACGGCGGCCGCGCGGAACCTGGCCACCACCACCAAGTCCGCACCCCAGATGCAGGAGATCAGCTCCCGCTGGCTGCTGCGCATGCTGCCCTGGGTGAACGTCCAGGGCGGCACGTACCGGGTGAACCGACGGCTGAGCTACGCCGTGGGCGACGGCCGGGTGACGTTCGTGAAGACCGGCGACCGGGTCGAGGTGATCCCCGACGAGCTGCGCGAGCTGCCGGCGCTCAGGTCCTACGAGGACGACGACGTGCTCTCCGAACTCGCCCGGCGCTGCCAGCAGCGGGAGTTCGCCCCGGGCCAGGTGATCGCCTCGTTCGGCGGCCAGGCCGAGGAGGTGTACCTGCTGGCGCACGGCCGGGTCGAGAAGGTCGGCACCGGCCCCTACGGCGACGACGCGGTCCTCGGAGTCCTCGCCGACGGCGCCTACTTCGGCGAGCAGGCGCTCCTGGACCCGGACGCCATCTGGGAGTACACCGCCCGCGCTGCCACCACCTGCACGGTCCTGGTGCTGCCCCGCCAGGACGTCGAGCAGGTGGCCGAGCGCTCCGACGCCCTGCGCGAGCACCTGCGGGAACAGAGCGCGATCCCCTCGCAGCGCACCAACAAGTACGGCGAGAAGGAGATCGACCTCGCAGCGGGCCATGACGGCGAGCCCGACATCCCGCACACCTTCGTCGACTACGACGCCCGGCCCCGCGAGTACGAGCTGAGCATCGCCCAGACCGTCCTGCGCATCCACACGCGCGTGGCCGACCTGTACAACCAGCCGATGAACCAGACGGAGCAGCAGATCCGGCTGACCGTCGAGGCCCTCAAGGAGCGCCAGGAACACGAGCTGGTCAACAACCGCGAGTTCGGGCTGCTGAACAACTGCGAGTACGACCAGCGGCTCCAGCCGCACGACGGTGTGCCGAGCCCCGACGACCTGGACGAGCTGCTCAGCCGCCGACGGGGCACCAAGCTGCTGCTGGCCCACCCGCGCGCGATCTCCGCGATCGGCCGTGAGCTCAACAAGCGCGGGCTGGTGCCCGAGACCATCGACGTGGGCGGCAACCGCATCCCCACCTGGCGCGGGGTGCCGATCTATCCCTGCAACAAGATCCCGGTCACGCCGGAGCGGACCACCTCGATCATCGCCATGCGTACCGGTGAGGCCGACCAGGGGGTCATCGGTCTCCAGCAGGCGGGCATCCCGGACGAGATCGAGCCGAGCCTGTCGGTGCGGTTCATGGGCATCAACGAACAGTCGATCATCAAGTACCTGGTGACGGCCTACTACTCGGCGGCGGTGCTGGTGCCGGACGCGCTCGGGGTGTTGGAGAACGTCGAGATCGGCCGGTGGAGGTGACGTTTCTGCACCTGGGAGCCGTGTTCCCGCCCACGGTGGCGGGTACATCCCGGTCGAACACCGGGGTGGAGACACCCCGGTGGAACGCGCCCACCCACAGCGGAGGCGCAACCGTCCACGGACTGACCGAGGGGGGTCCCATGGCGGAGTTCACGACGGACACGCAGGCGCGGGCGACAGATGGAACGGGGGGAAGCGCGCCGACGGCAGGGGGGACGGAGGTGCCGGCCGCCGTGGGGGTTGAGGTGCCGCCTGCCGGGGTGACGGGGGTGCCCAGGGCTATGGGGGTTGAGGTGCCGGCCGTCGGGGTGATGGGGGTGCCCAGCGCCATGGGGGTTGAGGTGCCGGCCGCCGGAGTTACGGCGGTGCCCAGCGCTACGGGGATCCAGGTGCCGCCTGCCGGGGGGACGGAGGTGCCGAGCTCTACGGGGACGTGGGCTGCGGCTGCCACGGGGACGGAGGTGCCGCCTGCCGGGGAGACGGAGGTGCCGGGCGCCGGGGGGACGGAGGCATGGGTGTCCGGGAGGACGGAGGCGTTGACCGCCGGGGGGACCGAGGTGCCGACCGCCAGAGGGGCGGAGGAGCCGGTGTCCGCAAGGGCCCAGGTGTCGGCCGCCACGGGGGAGGAGACGGCGGCCTCCGGCGGGCCGGCAGCGTCGGTGGCCGGGCGGATCCGGGAGCAGACCGGGGTCTCCAGGTGGGCCGGGGAGTCGGGGCCCGGCGGGGAGACAGGGGCGCTCGTGGGGTTCGGGGCGGGTTCCGGGGCGGGGGGCGATGCTCGTCCGTCCGACGGGCACGAGGCCGGTGTGATTCTGGAGCGGGTTCGGGCCGCCGTCGATCCCGCGTTGCGCCGCGCGGTGGAGTCGCTGCCCGGGTCCCTGCGCAGGATCGCGCTCTACCACTTCGGCTGGGAGCGCGCCGACGGCACCCCCGCGGCGGGCAACGCCGGCAAGGCGATACGGCCCGCTCTAGTCCTCACCGCGGCCGCCGCACTCGGCGGTGAACGGGCGCGGGCGGCGGCCGTACCGGCGGCCGTGGCGGTGGAGCTGGTCCACAACTTCACCCTGCTCCACGACGACGTGATGGACCGCGACACCACCCGCAGGCACCGCCCCACCGCGTGGACCGTGTTCGGCGACGCCGACGCGATCCTCGCCGGGGACGCCCTCCAGGCGCTGGCGCTGCGGCTGCTGGCCCAGGACCCGCACCCCGCCGCCGGGGCCGCCGCGGCCCGTCTCGCGGACTGCGTGGTCGAGCTGTGCGAGGGCCAGCACGAGGACACCGCCATGCAGGGCCTCGGACCCGGCGAGGTCACCCTCGACCAGGTGCTCGTCATGGCCGAGGCCAAGACGGGCGCGCTGCTCGGGTGCGCCTGCGCGCTCGGGGCGCTGTACGCGGGCTCGTCCACCGAGGACGTCGAGGCGATGGACGCGTTCGGCCGGGAGGCCGGGCTCGCCTTCCAACTCATCGACGACGTGATCGGCATATGGGGCGACCCGAGCCGCACCGGCAAACCGGCCGGCGCGGACCTCGCCGCCCGCAAGAAGTCCCTCCCGGTGGTCGCCGCACTCACCTCGGGCACGGCGGCGGCCGCGGAACTGGCCGAGCTGTACGCGGCGCCGTACGACGAGGGGGACCTGGCGCGTACGGTCCTCGCCGTCGAGGAGGCCGGGGGACGGGACTGGGCGCAGGTGCAGGCGGCCGACCGGATGGCCAGGGCGATGGGGCAGCTGGCCCGTGCGGTGCCCGATCCGGAGGCGGCGGGCGGGCTGCTGTCGCTGGCCGAGTTCGTGACACGGCGCAGCAGTTGAGGGCCCCGGAGCGGCCGGGACCGGGCGGTTCCTGACCCCGCCCGGCCTCGGCGGACTCCGGTGCGTGCGGGTCCCGCACATCCCCACGGTGTGCGGGGCCCGCTTCCGCATGCTCACCGGCTAGGCTCAACAACCCTGCAAGCAGAGGCTGTTGAGACCAAAGGGGCGGGCAATGGGCGTGGCGATACGGACGGCGGACAGAGCCGACCGCGAGCTGGTCGCGAGGCTGCTGGACTCGGCCTTCCAGGACGATCCGGTCAGCGGGTGGATCTTCCCGGGGGAGGAGTACCGCCGGACCACCCATCCGCGGCTGATGGCCGCGTTCGTCGACATCGTCCTGGAAGAGGGCCGGATCGACGTGACGGAGGACGGGGCGGCCTGCGCGCTGTGGCTGCCGGTGCCGGCGGAGAGCGCCGAGGACGAGGAAGACTTCGCCGCGTTGCGCGAGGCGCTCGATCCGGACAATGAGCGGATCGAGCAGATCGGCACGCTCACGGCCGAGGTGCATCCCGCCGGGCGGGCGCACGAGTACCTGTGGATGATCGGCGTGGCGCCCGGGCGGCAGGGGGAGGGACTGGGGACCGCGCTCATCGGGTCGGTTCTCGAACGGTGCGACCGGGAGGGGGTGCCGGCGTACCTGGAGGCGAGCAGCGAGCGGAGCCGGGGGCTGTACGAGCGACTCGGTTTCGAGCTCGTGGACCGACCGCTCGATCTCCCCGACGGCCCCCAGATGTGGCCCATGTGGCGCGAGCCGGGCGCTGCGCGATAGGGCCGGAGCGGGCCAGTGCCGGGCGCGGGCACCGACACCAACACCGGCACTGGCACTGGCACTGGCACTGGCACTGGCACTGGCACCGACACATGTACCGGCACCGGCACCGCCACCGGTACAGGTGCCCATGACGCTGCCCACGCCGACGGCAGCCCCGCTGGCCGAAGAAGGCCGGTACGGCGCCCGGAGCGGCGCTTCGCCGAACCGACCGAGGCGGTCCCCCTACCGGCTACCGGCTATCGCCCCCCCGGCACGATCGTCTCCACGATCCGTTCGACCAGCCCGTCCGGCACACCCACCCCCGGCAGCACCCCCTCCAGCACCCCCGGCAGCGTCAGGTGCTCCAGCAGCAGGCCCAGTACGGCGAGGTACAGCACCGTGACCGTCTCGTCGCCGCCCGGCAGGCCCGCCTCGCGGTGGAACCGGATGCCCTCCTCCAGGTCCGCGCGGACGGACTTGGTGTAGGAGGCGCGGAGTTCGGGGCGACGGGTGGCTTCCAGGCGCAGTTCCAGCAGGGCCAGATAGCCCGTGCGGTCACCGGTCGCGCGGGCCATCAGGTCGTGCATGAACGCCGCGACCAGGGAGCGGTCCTTCGGCCGCGCCATGAGCTCGGCCAGCACCTCGGGGTTCGGCGCGAGCCGGACATGCAGGCGGGTGTCGATCTGGCGGAGCAGGTCGTCGCGGCTCGTGAAGTAGTTCGAGGCCGTGCCCACCGGCACGCCCGCCTCGGCGTCCACCGCGCGGAACGTCAGCCCGCGCGCCCCCTCGCGGGCGAGCACCTCGACCCCCGCGTCCACGAGCGCGGCCCGGCGCTCCGGGTTGCCGGCCATGCGGAATCACCTCTCCCAGTTAAGTCCGGTACCGAAATCGGCTTGCGACCACTACAAGTGAAGTACTACAACTGAAGCACTACAACTGAAGTAGTTCACGCATCAGAGCGCAGCCTACGAAAAGAGACCAGCTTGCGAAAGCTCACGTATTACATCGCCTGCACCATCGACGGCTTCATCGGGGACGAGAGCGGCGACGCGTCGTTCATGTACCGGTTCGTCGACGAGGAGTTCCTCGCCTACCTCAAGGCCGAGTACCCGGAGACCATCTCGGCCCAGGGGCGCAGGGCCCTCGGCATCCACGACCTGGCGCACCGGAGGTTCGACACGGTCGTCCAGGGCCGCGGCAGCTATGAAGTGGCGCTGAAGGAGGGCATCACCAGCCCCTACGACCACCTGCGCGAGTACGTCGCCTCGCGCACCCTCACCGAGTCCCCCGACCCGCACGTCGAGATCATCGGCGCCGACCTGCTCGGCAAGGTGCGCGAACTGAAGGCGGAGGACGGAGAGTTCGGCATCTACCTGTGCGGCGGCTCCGCGCTCGCGGGCGAACTGCACGAGGAGATCGACGAACTCGTCGTCAAGACGTACCCCGTCGTCCTCGGCACCGGCATGCCGATGTTCGGCTCCGGATTCCCCATCACCGAGTTCACGCTGGACACGACCCGCACGTTCGACAACGGCGTCGTGGTGCGGACCTACAGCAGGACCTAGAGCAGGACCTAGAGCAGGACCGAGAGCAGGGCCCACAGCAGGACCCACAGCAGGCAGCACTGAGGGAAGCGCCCGCGCCCCCTTCGCCCTACCCTGAGGACATGGGCAGCGACGAACGCGTCTGTCCCGCTTGCGGACAGCCGGTCCAGACAGTCGTACGGCGGCACAAGACGCTGGGCGCATGGGTCCCCGTGTGGACGGGCGGCCCGTGCCACAACCCCGAGTGCGAGGCGTACGCCGACGAGGGCGCCGAACCCGACGAGGACCACGGCGGCGCACCCGCCGGAAAAACTTCCTGAACCCGTGTCGAGAATCCGCACCCGGCTCCGACGCCCCCAGTGAGAGCCGCCGATCCGTGCGGCCGAGCCGAAGGAGCGGACTCATGAAGTACCTGGTCATGGTGCAGGCGACGCAGGCCGACTACGAGGCCATGCGCGGCAAGGGCTCCGAGCAGTCCCCCGTCTGGAGCGAGCAGGAGATCCAGACGATGTACGCCTTCATGGGCGCCATCAACAACGACCTCTCCGAGACCGGCGAGCTGGTCGACGCCCAGGGTCTCGCCGAACCCGCCAGGATCCGGCACGTCAGCCGGGACGCGGACGGCAAGGCGGTGATCACCGACGGCCCGTACAGCGAGACCAAGGAGCTCATGTGCGGCTACTGGGTCCTGGAGTGCGAGACCCTGGAGCGGGTCACGGAGATCGCCGAGCGCATCGCCCAGTGCCCCCAGCCCGCGGGCGCTCCCGAGTACCCGGTGGTGATCCGGCCCTTCCTGGACGGCGCCGGGGACATCTGAGGACCGTGTCGGGAACCACCGGGACCGAGGACCTGCTGCGCCTGCACGCGCCGCAGGTCCTCGGCGCGCTGGTCAGGCGGTACGGCCATTTCGACGCCGCCGAGGACGCCGTACAGGAGGCACTGCTCGCCGCCGCCGGGCAGTGGCCTGCGTTGGGAGTCCCCGACAATCCGCGCGGGTGGCTCATCAAGGTGGCCTCGCGGCGGCTCACCGACGCGCTGCGCGCGGAGCAGGCGCGGCGGGCCCGGGAGGAGAAGGCGGCGGCGCTGAGCGTGCGCGTCACGCCGGTCGGCGACCGTGCGCCGCGCGAGGACGACACCCTGTCGCTGCTGTTCCTGTGCTGCCATCCGGAGCTGACCGCGTCCGCGCAGATCGCGCTCACCCTGCGCGCGGTCGGCGGTCTGACCACGGCGGAGATCGCCCGCGCCTACCTGGTCCCCGAGGCGACCATGGCGCAGCGCGTCAGCCGCGCCAAGCAGAAGGTGCGGGGCGTACGTTTCGGGCGGCCGGACCAGTGGGAGGAGCGGCTGCCCGCGGTCCTGCACACCCTCTACCTGATCTTCAACGAGGGCCACACGGCGACCTCCGGCCCCGCGCTCCAGCGGCGCGACCTCGCCGGTGAGGCGATCCGGCTGACCCGCGCGGTCCACCGGCTCCTCCCCGACGACTGCGAGGTCGCGGGCCTGCTCGCCCTGATGCTCCTCACCGACGCCCGCCGCGACGCCCGCACCGGCCCGGACGGCGACCTCGTCCCCCTCGACGAACAGGACCGCGCCCGCTGGGACAAGGCGGCGATCGAGGAGGGCGTCGCGCTGATCACCGGGGCGCTGGCCCGGCGCCGCGCCGGGCCCTACCAGATCCGCGCGGCCATCGCCGCCGTACACGACGAGGCGCCCTCGGCGCGGGAGACCGACTGGCGGGAGATCCTCGGGCTCTACGACGTTCTCGTACGGCTGGTTCCCGGGCCGGTGGAGCGGCTGAACCGGGCGGTCGCGGTGGCCATGGTCCACGGGCCGCGGGCGGGGCTCGCGGAACTCGACGAACTGCCCGACGAGTTGGGGCACCGGCCGGACGCCGTGCGCGGGCATCTGCTGGAGCGGGCCGGCCGGCGCGAGGAGGCGCGGGCCGCGTACGAGTCGGCGGCCGCCGGCACGCTGAGCCTGCCCGAGCAGCGGTACCTGCAGGGGCGGGCGGCCCGGCTGAGGCCTTACCGTGACGGCATGTCCACAACGAACGTCATCGTGCACCTCACCGAGCGCTCCCTCTGGGAGGAGGCCCGGGCCCAGGGCACGTACGAGATCTCCACGCGCGGCCGCACCCTCCAGGAGGAGGGCTTCATCCACTGCTCGACGCGCGAGCAGCTGCCGCGCACGGCCGCCGCGTTCTTCGCCGACGTGCCCGACCTCGTGGTCCTCGTCATCGACCCCGCCCGTCTCGACGTACCCCTGAAGTACGAGGCACCCGAGCCCGGCGCCGAGGAGTTCCCGCACATCTACGGGCCGCTTCCGGTGGCCGCGGTCGTGGACGTGGAGCCGTGGGGGTGACGGATCGCCGTGGGTTATGGCGCTGGGCGCTGGTGGTGTGGGCGGCGCTCGTGGTCGTCGCGGGCGGGCTGACGTTCTGGCTCCAGGACTCGGCGGAGCCGCAGGGGTCGTACGGATGGGAGAGGGCGAGCCCGACGCCCTCGGCGTGTGCCGACGCGACCCCCGACGACGAGGGCCGGACCCTCTGCTTCGTCAGGATCACCCGCTAGGCAGCCCGCCCGTCTCCGGGTCCCGGCCCGTCAGGCAGTACAGTCCGCCCGCCGGGTCCCTCATCACCGTCCAGCTCCTGCCCTCGGTGACGAACTCGGCGCCCAGCCGCTCGTGTTCGGCCCGTGTCGCCCCGATGTCCGCGCAGGCCAGGTCCAGATGGGCGGAGGCGGGGCGTTCCTCCTCCAGGCGCTGGAGGAGGATACGGACCGGGAGCCCGGGCGGGGGCACGAGGACGTGGAACTCCGGGAGTGCGCCGGGACGTGACTCCCACTCCGGCAACAGGGCGGACCAGAGAGCGACTTCAGCGTCGTACAGGGACGGCGGGACGTCCAGGCAGACCTGGTCGAGCCGGCTGCCCCGGAAGACCCGCGGGCGGGCCGACTGCCCGCGCCAGGGATCGGCGCAGAACAGCAGACCGGCGGGGGAGCGCAGCACGACCAACGTCCCGTGATCGGCGACCACATGCGCACCGAGCGCCTGCGCCGCCTTCGCGAACTCCCGTACGTCGTCCACGCAGAAGTCGAGATGCGCGCCGCCGGGCCCCGAGGCGACGGCCTGGATCTTGACGCAGGCGTCGGTCCCCTCATCCGCTACGAGTGTCACGAACTCCCGCCGCTCGCCCCGGAACTCGGACAGGTGCGTACCGGTGACACCGGTCCAGAAATCACAGGCCTGAGCGAACCGGGCTACGGGGCGGTCCACGAAGGCATAAGTCCAGCGGGTAGTCATGCGGTGATCGTAGGCGCCCTACTTCGGCACCTCCATGAACCGCAACATGTTCCCCGCCGGATCCCGAAACGCACAGTCCCGCACCCCGTACGGCATGTCCGTCGGCTCCTGGATCACCTCGGCCCCCGACTCCCGCACGCGCGCGAACAACGCGTCACAGTCCGTCGTCGTGAAGTTGACCCCCCGCAGCAACCCCTTCGCCAGCAGCCGCGCCATCGCCTCCTTGTCCGCGGGCGACGCGTCCGGATCCGCCGCCGGAGGCTCCAGCACGATGTCCACGTCCGGCTGGAGCGGCGAGCCGACCGTCACCCACCGCATCCCCTCGTACCCGACGTCGTTGCGCACCTCCATGCCCAGGACGTCCCGGTAGAACGCGATCGCCTTGTCGTGGTCGTCGACGGCGATGAAGCAGTTCTTGAGTTTGATGTCCATGGGTTCACGTTAGGCCCGCCGGGGCCGGGTGTGCCTGCGGACGACGCACGGGGGGATCCCGGCCGTCTCCTCGTGGGAACGGGCCCGGTACGCGCTCGGTGTCTCGCCCACCAGCTGTGTGAACCGCGAGCTGAAGGAGCCGAGGGAGGTGCAGCCCACGGCCATGCAGACCTCGGTGACCGACAGGTCGCCCCGCCGCAGCAGCGCCTTCGCGCGCTCGATGCGCCGGGTCATGAGATAGCCGTACGGCGTCTCCCCGAACTCCGCGCGGAAACTGCGCTGGAAGTGGCCCGTGGACATCAGCGCGGTGCGGGCGAGCGCGGTGACGTCGAGCGGCTCGGTGTACTCGCGGTCCATGCGGTCCCGCGCCTGCCGCAGCCGCACCAGATCCTCGATGCTCACCATCACGCCAGCATCGCACGATGCTCACCAGCCGGGTGCGTGGATCTGGAGCGGGCTTTGCCTCGCGTTCGCCTGCCGTACGGAAGCGCTTGCTCCCATGAGGGGCATGGACCACATCACGTTCCTCGTGGCGGTCGTCATCGTCACGGCCCTGGCCTTCGACTTCACCAACGGATTCCACGACACGGCCAACGCGATGGCGACGTCCATCGCGACCGGCGCGCTGAAACCGAGGACCGCGGTCCTGGTGAGCGGTGCCCTCAACATCGTGGGCGCCTTCCTGTCGACCGAGGTCGCCAGGACGATCTCCGGCGGCATCGTGGACGACACCCTGGTCTCACCGGCGATGATCTTCGCCGGGCTGGTCGGAGCGATCCTGTGGAACCTGCTGACCTGGCTGGTCGGCCTGCCCTCCAGCTCCTCGCACGCGCTGTTCGGCGGGCTCATCGGCGCCGTGTGGGTCGGCGCGGGCAGCCACGGTGTGCACTTCGACAAGGTGGTCGAGAAGATCCTGATCCCCGCGGTGGCCTCCCCGGTCGTCGCGGGCGTGGCCGCCCTGATCGCCACCTACCTCGCCTACAAGCTCACCGCCCGCGCCCGCAAGGACTCGGTGACCAAGGGCTTCCGCCTCGGCCAGATCGTCTCCGCGTCCCTCGTCTCCCTCGCGCACGGCACCAACGACGCCCAGAAGACCATGGGCGTCATCACGCTGACCCTGATCTCGGCGGGCGCGCTCGGCCACGACGCCGGTCCGCCGGTCTGGGTCATCGCCGCCGCGGGTCTCGCGATCGGCCTCGGCACCTACCTCGGCGGCTGGCGGATCATCCGCACCATGGGCAAGGGCCTCACGGAGATCCAGTCCCCGCAGGGCTTCTCCGCCGAGACCGCGTCCACGACGGTCATCCTGACCTCCGCCCACCTCGGCTTCGCGCTGTCCACCACCCAGGTCGCCTCCGGCAGCATCCTCGGCGCGGGCCTCGGCCGGCGGCTCGCGGAGGTCCGCTGGGGCGTGGCGGGCAGGATGGTCCTGGCCTGGCTGATCACCCTGCCCGCCGCCGCGCTGGTGGGCGGCGTCTCCGCGAGCGCGGTCAAGCACGGCGGCAACTTCGGCACGCTCGTCGTCGCCCTGGTCGGCGTGGCCGTCGCCGCAGGCATCGTGCTCCTCTCCCGCCGCAACCCGGTGAGCGCGCACAACGTGAACGACACCCACGAGGTCACCCTCCGCACCGAGCCGCCGGCCCGCGTCGGCACGGCCGCCTGAGCCCACCGGGAGTTCCTGACATGAGCATCGACTGGACCGCACTCGGCCAGGTCACCGCGGTGAGCGTCGGCGTCACCGTCGCCGTGGTCGTGGTCTTCGCCCTCGGGGTTCTCGGCCTCGCCCGATTCGAGGGAGCGAGGGAGGATGGCGGAAGCACGTCGACTCTCGGCGTCGCCCAGGCCGGCCTGTGCTTCCTCGCCTGCGCGGCGGTGGTGGCGTACGGCATCTACCTGATCGTGCCGCAGCTGCACTGACCCACCGAGAGGAGAGGGGACCCAGGATGACACCTCTGCTGACCGACCTGAAGGTCGACTACACCGATCCCGACGACCCCGTGCTCATCCGCCCCGACGGCAGCCCGATCGACACCTGGCGGGAGAACTACCCCTACGCGCACCGCATGGAGCGCAAGGAGTACGACTGGCACAAACGGCTCCAGCAGATCGAACTGCTGAAACTGCAGAGCTGGATCAAGGAGACCGGGCGCCGGCTCGTGATCGTCTTCGAGGGGCGGGACGCGGCCGGCAAGGGCGGCACGATCAAGCGCTTCACGGAGCATCTGAACCCCCGTGGCGCGCGGGTGGTGGCGCTGGAGAAGCCGACCGAGCGGGAGCGCGGGCAGTGGTACTTCCAGCGGTACGTCGAACACCTGCCGACCGCCGGTGAGATCGTGTTGTTCGACCGGTCCTGGTACAACCGGGCCGGTGTGGAGCGGGTCATGGGCTTCTGCACGGACGACGAGTACCGGCGCTTCATGCGACAGGCCCCGCTGTTCGAGCGGATGCTGGTGGACGACGGCGTGGACCTGCTGAAGTTCTGGTTCTCGGTCTCCCAGGGCGAGCAGCGCACCCGCTTCACGATCCGTCAGATCGATCCCGTACGGCAGTGGAAGCTCAGCCCCATGGACCTCGCCTCCCTGGACCGCTGGGACGACTACACCGCCGCCAAGGTCGCCATGTTCCGTGAGACGGACACCCAGTTCGCCCCCTGGACGGTGGTCAAGAGCAACGACAAGAAGCGCGCCCGCGTCGAGGCCATGCGCAGCGTCCTGGCCCGCTTCGACTACTCCGACAAGGACGAGGAGGTCGTCGGCACCCCGGACCCACGGATCGTGGGCGCGGCGGCGGGACTGCTGGAGGCGGGGGAGGCCTAGGGGCGGTCCGGCGGCAGCTCCCCGGGGTGAAGGGCAGGGGTCGCCTGGGCCCGCAGGAGCTTGCGCAGCGGTGTGGGACCACGCTGCGCCACCGCTTCGCCGACGTCCCCGCCCACGTCCGCGTCCCTGCTTCCCCTGTCGGCTCGCGGATCGACTTACGTGGCGAGTGCCGCCGGAACTGGGGCTGTTCGCCGGGTCGGTATGAGTACCGGTACTCATGTCGGCGTGCGGTGGTCGGGACATCGTGGGGGGAGCCCACCGGACCGTCCCTAAGGAAGCCGCGATGTCGAAAGCCTCCCGTCCACGCCGACTGCTCGCCCTCGCCACCGGCAACCGGCACGCCCGGGGCTACCTCGCGGTCGTCGCCGGTTCGGTCGTGTGCTCGTTGCTCTTCCCGGACAGTCCCCTGGCCATGGCCCCGATGCTGCTCACCGCCCCCCTCTCCTTCCTGGGCGTGGCCCTCCCGTTCGGCGCCGGCACCCAGGGCTCCTCGGCGGTCGAGGCACTCGCGATCGGCCTCTGGGCGCTGTGGTTCCTGGCCTGCGCCCTGGTGAACGCGGCCGTGCTGGGGGCGCTCGCCACGGGTGCGGCGGGGGACGGGACGGTGACCGAGCGGTCCGGCGCGTGGTCCGGGCGGTCGGGGCCGGCCCGTGCCGGTGCGCGGGACGGGGTCGCGCACCGGGTCCGGAACCTCCTGGCGCCCGCCGTCGACAATTGGCCCGCGCGCGGGTACCTCGCCGTGGTCGCGGTGGCCCTGGGGTTCTTCCTGGGCGCCGAGTACGTGCTGGCGGACCCCGGGTTCGCCGGGATCTGGCCGCTCATGACGACGGCTCCGCTCAGCTTCCTGGCCATCGCGCTGACGCCCGCGGCGGACACCGGGCCCGAGTGGCTGAGCCCGCTGCTGTTCGCCGCCGGCTCGGCGCTGTCCGGCCTCGTCAACGCCGTACTGCTCGGCAGGCTCACCCGTCGCCTCCGGTCACCGCAGATCCGCCCGGTCGCCTGAGACGGCGGACCGCCGAAGGGGCCCGGTCGTGACGACCGGGCCCCTTCGGGATTCCCGTTGACCTGCGATGGTGCACCGATCGCGGGTCGGCGGAGGCTGACGCGGAGGTCAGGCCTTCTTGGTCTCCCAGAAGATCTTGTCGATCTGGGCGATGTAGTCCAGAGCCTTCTGGCCCGTGGCCGGGTCGGTGGACGCCTTCGCGGCCGAGAGGGCCTTGAGGGTGTCGTTGACCAGCTGGTGCAGCTCCGGGTACTTCTCGAAGTGCGGGGGCTTGAAGTAGTCGCTCCAGAGCACGGAAACGTGGTGCTTCGCGAGCTCGGCGCGCTGCTCCTTGATGACCGTGGCACGCGCCTGGAAGTGCGGGTCGTCGTTGGCGGCCATCTTCTCCTGCACGGCCTTCACCGACTCCGCCTCGATGCGGGCCTGGGCCGGGTCGTACACACCGCAGGGCAGGTCGCAGTGTGCGCTGACCTTGACCTTGGGGGCAAACAGGCGGGAAAGCATGGAGCATTCCTTCCTCGTGATCGTCTTCTCAGGTGCGACATTACTCCCTGCGAGAGGCGAATTCGCGGGTGCCCCCATGGGCTTAGGACAAAAGTCCGGGGTCAGACTGAGACTGGTGGATGAACGTACCGGGGAGGTGCCGGGGATGCCGGAGCTGTCGCAGGAGACCGAGCGGGGGAGGTCCTTGCTGCCCTTTCTCGGGGTGGCCGAGGTGACCGGGCCGTCGATGGTGCCCACGCTCCGGCACGGGGACCAGCTCGTCGTGCACTGGGGGGCCAGGGTCGGGGTCGGCGACATCGTGGTCCTCAGGCATCCGTTCCAGCAGGACCTGCTCGTCGTCAAGCGGGCCGTGGAGCGCCGTGAGGGCGGCTGGTGGGTGCTCGGCGACAACGCGTTCGCGGGCGGCGACAGCACGGACTACGGCGTCGTACCGGAGGACCTCGTGCTGGGGAAGGCCCGGCTCAGGTACCGGCCGCCGGGGCCCGGTCAGCGTTCGCCGCTGGCCGCGGTGCGCTGGGCGGTGTCCGCGCTACGGCCCGTCCTCGCCGACCGGTCGGCCTCCAGGCGCTTGCGGGCCCGGTAGGCGGCCACGTTGGCGCGGGTGGCGCAGCGGTCGGAGCAGTAGCGCCGGGAGCGGTTGGTGGACGTGTCGAGGTAGGCGTTGCGGCAGGGGGCCGCCTCGCACAGGCCGAGCCGGTCCACGCCGTACTCGGTGAGGTGGAAGGCCAGGCCCATCGCGGCGATGGCCGCGTAGCCCGCCGTCGCGTTGGACGGGTGGTCCGCCAGGTGCATGTGCCACAGCGGGCGGCCGTCGTCGTCGCGGAAGTCGTGCCCGGAGATCTGCGGGCTCACCGGGAACTCGAGGAGCAGCGAGTTCAGCAGGTTCACCGCGGTCTCCTCGTCGCCCTGGTCCGCCGCCTCGAAGACCGCCCGCAGCCGCGCCCGGACCGAGCGGAAGCGGGTCACGTCGGCCTCCGTGGCCCGCCGGCCCGCCTCCTGGCCGGCACCGAACAGCTCGCGGACGGCCTCGACCGAGGTCAGGGAGTCCTTCCCGCGGGCCGGGTCCTCACTGTTGACCAGACGAACGGCGTAGTCCGAGTAATAGGCCAGTTCCACTTGTAGTCCTTACGGAGGCGTTCTATCGTCGTGGTGCGGTCGGGTAACAGCTGATCGTGCTTCCAGGGTATTACGGCTGTGACGGGACAGGGGGCTTTGATGGCGACCGGTGTCGGAACCGACTGGCAGGCCTGGCAGGAGAGCTGGGACCGGCAGCAGGAGTGGTACATGCCGGACCGCGAGGAGCGGTTCCGGGTCATGCTCGACATGGTGGAGGCCCTCGTCGGACCCGAGCCGAGAATCCTCGACCTCGCGTGCGGCACCGGCAGCATCACCGCCCGGCTGCTCGCCCGCTTCCCCGACGCCACCAGCACCGGCGTCGACCTCGACCCCGCCCTGCTCACCATCGCGCGCGGCACCTTCGAAGGCGACGGCCGGGTCACCCTCGTCGAGGCCGACCTCACGGACCCGCGGTGGCCGTCGCGGCTGCCGCAGGAGTCGTACGACGCGGTCCTCACCGCCACCGCCCTCCACTGGCTGCGCCGCGAACCCCTCGCCGAACTCTACGGGCGGATCGCCCAACTCGTCCGCCCAGGAGGCGTGTTCCTGAACGCCGACCACATGAGCGACGACAGCACACCCCGGATCAACGCGGCCGAGCGGGCTCACCGGCACGCCGTCATGGAGCGGGACCGGCGCGCGGGCGCCCTCGACTGGGCGGACTGGTGGCGGCTCGCCGCCGCGGACCCGGTCCTCGCCGGACCCACGGCCCGCCGCTTCGAGCTCTACGGCGAACACGCGGAGGGCGAGACCCCCTCGGCGCAGTGGCACGCGCGCGTGCTGCGCGAGGCCGGCTTCGACGAGGTCCGCCCGGTGTGGTCGTCCCCCTCGGACACGCTGCTGCTGGCGCTGAAGTAGTCCGGAAGAGGGCGTCGGCGCCAAACAGCACGCACCCCGCCATGCGGAAGCGCATGACGGGGTGCAGGGGGATCCCGGTGGCGGGTCAGAGCACCTTGGAGAGGAAGGACTTGGTGCGTTCGTGCTGCGGGTCCGTCAGGACGTCGCGCGGGTGGCCGGACTCGACCACGACACCGTCGTCCATGAAGACCAGTGAGTCGCCGACCTCACGGGCGAAGCCCATCTCGTGGGTGACGACGATCATCGTCATGCCGTCCTCGGCGAGATCGCGCATCACGTCCAGTACCTCGCCGACCAGCTCGGGGTCGAGGGCCGAGGTCGGCTCGTCGAAGAGCATCAGCTTGGGCTCCATCGCCAGCGCGCGGGCGATGGCCACGCGCTGCTGCTGACCGCCGGACAGCTGGGCCGGGTAGTGGCCGGTCCGGTCGCCCAGACCGACCCGGCTCAGCAGCCGCCCCGCCCGCTCGCGGGCCACGGCCTTGCTCTCGCCCTTGACCTGGACCGGTGCCTCCATGACGTTCTCCAGCGCCGTCATGTGAGGGAAGAGGTTGAAGCGCTGGAACACCATGCCGATGTCCCGCCGCTGCGAGGCCACTTCCTTTTCCTTGAGCTCGTAGAGCTTGTCACCGCTCTGCCGGTAGCCGACCAGACTCCCGTCGACGTAGAGCCGGCCGGCGCTGATCTTCTCCAGGTGGTTGATGCACCGCAGGAAGGTGGACTTGCCGGAGCCGGACGGGCCGATGAGGCAGAACACCTCGCGCGGGTTCACCTCCAGGTCGATGCCCTTGAGGATGTGCGCGGCCCCGAAGGACTTGTGCACTCCCTCGGCCCTGACCATCGGGCGACCGCCCGCGGGCTGGGCGACGTCCTTGCTGATACCGCTCATCGGGCCACCTCCGGGCGGCGGAAGGAACCGAAGTGACGGAGGTTCTTCCTCAGGCGCTGCAACGGGGTCGGCGGCAGGCTGCGTGAGGATCCGCGGGCGTAGCGGCGCTCCAGGTAGTACTGGCCGATGCTGAAGACGCTGGTCAGCATCAGGTACCAGATCGAGGCCACGAAGTACATCTCGACCACCGCGAGCGAGGTGCTGGAGATGTCCTGGGCCCGCTTGATGAGTTCGTTGAACTGCACCACGTACGCCAGGGACGACGTCTTGAGCATGTTGATGTACTCGTTGCCCGTCGGCGGCACGATCACCCGCATCGCCTGCGGGAGGATCACCCGCCGCAGGGTCTTGCCCTGGGTCATGCCCAGCGCGTGCGAGGCCTCCGTCTGGCCCTCGTCGACCGACTGGATGCCGGCCCGGACGATCTCCGACATGTAGGCGGCCTCGTTCAGGCCGAGTCCGAGCAGGGCCGCCAGGAACGGCGTCATCACCTGGTTCATCTCGTCCTTGTAGAACCCCAGGTTGAGGACGGGGAACACGAGGGCGATGTTGTACCAGATGAGCAGCTGGACCAGCACGGGAGTGCCGCGGAAGAACCAGACGTAGAACCAGGCCACCGTGCTGGTGACCGGGTTCGACGACATCCGCATGACCGCGAGGATCACACCCAGGACCAGCCCGAGCACCATGGCGAGCACGGAGATGTACAGCGTGTGCCAGGCGCCGGACAGGATCGTCCCGTCCGTGATGTAGTCCGGGATGATGCCGTAGTTGATGTCCGCGTTGGAGAACGCGATGCCGATCAGCACGACGATCCCGATGACCACGGCGCCGGCGACCCAGCGGCCGTAGTGGCGTACCGGGATCGCCTTGATCTGCTCCGGCGGCACCGACGGCGTCGGTGCCTTGTCGACGATGTCAGTCACTGTGACTGCCCTTCAGTATTGCTTCAGGCAGGGTCAGGAGCCGCCGTTGACCTTGGCCTCGGTCACCGCACCGTCCGTGACGTTCCACTTCTCCAGGATCTTCTTGTACTCGCCGTTCTCGATGATGGCGTTCAGAGCCGCCTGGAGGGCGTCCCGCAGCTGGGTGCTCTCCTTGCTGACACCGATGCCGTACGGCCCCGCCTCGATCTGCTCGCCGACGACCTCGAAGTCCTTGCCGCCGCCCGAGGTCTTCGCGTTGTACGCGGCGACCGGGAAGTCGTTGAGGTCGGCGACGGACGCCCCCTGCTTGAGGCGGAGCAGTGCCTCGGGGTCGGTGTCGAAGGTCTGGAGCTTGATGGCCTTCTTGCCGTCCGTCGTGCACTTCTTGCTCTGGTCCTTGGCGATGCCCTCGGACGTGGTGCCCACCTGCAGGGCGACCACCTGGCCGCACAGGTCGTCCAGGGACTTGATCCCCTTGGGGTTGCCCTTCTGGACCAGGATCGAGGTGCCGGCGGTGAAGTAGTCGACGAAGTCGATGCCGTTGCCGACCTTCTTGCCGGTGTCCGAGTCGATGCCGTTCTGGCGGTCCTTCGTGTCGTTCATCGCGGACATGATCACGTTGAACCGCTTGGCCTGGAGGCCCACGATGAGCTGCGCGAACTTGCCGTTCTGGAACTCGAACTTCACACCGAGCTGCTTGCCGAGCGCCTCGGCGATGTCCGGGTCGATACCGACGGCCTTGCCGCCCTCCATGTACTCGACCGGCGGGTAGGCGATGTCGGAGCCCACCTTGATGACGCCGGCCTTGCGTACGTCTGCGGGGAGCTTGGCGGCGAGGGGCGCGGACGACGTGGACGACTCCGAGCTGTCGCCGCTCTTGTCCGTCTGGTCGCCGCAGCCGGTGAGAATCAGGGCGCCTGCGACCGCGATCGCACCTACCGCGGCTGTCCTGGTGCGCGCGGCGGTCGTACGACGGGTGGAGCTTGCGGTCATTTTGGGTTCCTCCGGCGGATGGGTGGAGTTGCCGATGGGCGGGGGCCGCTGCCGATGGGTTCGGCGAACTGCCTTCATTCCTCAGGTCGACGAGAGCACACGCCTTCGAGTGTCGCGACCTCGTGTGATTACGGCATCTTGCCATTCGGACTGGACCATTCTGGGGGCCGGTCATGTCAAAATCGGATAACGGGTGACCCCCGAACCGCACCATGTCCGTACATCGTGACCGGACCATCTGCGGGAATCTGGCATTCCGGCCGGAAGATCTTCGGTGAGGGTCGAGGAGCGGACGACCCGCGCCGCGCCGCCCGACGTCGCCCGAGCGGCTCCCCGATGATCGTCAAGGGCCCGCCGATGGTTTGTCCGGATGCCGTTCCATGATTCATGTCACCGCCCCCCGATGATCGATGATCGATTTGCGTCGCGGCATGTGACCTTGGACGTATTGGACTCGTCCTCGACGCCGGTCGTCCGGTAAGAAGGTTCTTTACACCCCTCATCCGGGGCTCAGGGCGCGTGTGCGGCGCGCCCGTCGCGTACCGGCCCGTACGCATCAGTGACCAGGGCCGTACGCGGTGCCCGCCCACTTCTCAACCAGGAGTGGCCACCCTCAAACCATGAAGACCTAAGGGGTAAGACAAAGTGGCAGCGGAGATCGTCAATCCTCGCAGCGACAGCGATACGGGACAGGACGGAGGGGCCGAGCCCCTCGATTCCTTCGACCCCGCGTTCGCGCTGCACCGCGGCGGCAAGATGGCCGTGCAGGCCACCGTGCCGATCCGCGACAAGGACGACCTGTCCCTCGCGTACACGCCCGGCGTGGCGAAGGTGTGCAGCGCCATCGCCGAGCAGCCGGACCTCGTCCACGACTACACGTGGAAGTCGTCGGTCGTCGCCGTCGTCACCGACGGTACGGCCGTGCTGGGGCTCGGTGACATCGGGCCCGAGGCCTCCCTCCCGGTGATGGAGGGCAAGGCGATCCTGTTCAAGCAGTTCGGCGGGGTGGACGCGGTTCCGCTCGCGCTGGCCTGCACCGACGTCGACGAGATCATCGAGACCGTGGTCCGTCTCGCGCCGTCCTTCGGCGGCGTGAACCTCGAGGACATCTCGGCTCCCCGGTGCTTCGAGATCGAGCGCCGGCTCCAGGAGCGGCTCGACATTCCCGTCTTCCACGACGACCAGCACGGCACGGCCGTCGTGACGCTGGCGGCGCTGCGGAACGCGGCGCGGCTGAGCGGGCGCTCCATCGGGGATCTTCGTGCGGTGATCTCCGGTGCGGGCGCGGCGGGCGTGGCCATCGCCAAGATGCTCGTCGAGGCGGGCATCGGGGACGCCGCCGTCGCCGACCGGCGCGGTGTGGTGTCCGCCGACCGGGACGACCTCACGTCCGTCAAGCGGGAGCTGGCCGGGTTCACGAACAAGGCCGGCCTGTCGGGGTCGCTGGAGGACGCGCTCGCGGGCGCCGACGTCTTCATCGGCGTCTCCGGCGGTACGGTCCCGGAGTCGGCCGTCGCTTCCATGGCGGAGGGGGCCTTCGTGTTCGCGATGGCCAACCCGAACCCCGAGGTGCACCCGGACGTCGCGCACAAGTACGCGGCCGTGGTCGCCACCGGGCGGTCCGACTTCCCGAACCAGATCAACAACGTGCTGGCGTTTCCGGGGATCTTCGCGGGGGCGCTCCAGGTGCGGGCCTCGCGGATCACGGAGGGCATGAAGATCGCGGCGGCGGAGGCGCTGGCGTCCGTGGTCGGTGACGATCTGGCGGCGGACTACGTGATCCCCTCGCCGTTCGACGAGCGGGTCGCTCCGGCGGTCACCGCGGCGGTCGCCGCGGCGGCTCGGGCGGAGGGCGTTGCTCGCCGCTGAGGTCTGGTGAGTGCGGTTGGCCCCGTCCGGGGGTTCTTCGGAATCTCCGGGCGGGGCCGATTTTTTGCCTTCGGGTACGGCTGATCGGGTGTCGGGCGTGGTGTCGGGGTTCGAGGGATGGTTGACATCGCCGACGGTCCTGGACGCAACCTTCGGGTGGGTCCGCGTGTCCACGTGGTGTGCTGACGAAACGCAGAACGTGGCAGACAGCGGCGGCCGCCGCTGTCGCGACCGCCGTCATGGCGCTCGCAACCCCGGCCGCGCACGCCGCCGGAACGACGCTCGTCCTGGACGCCCAGGAGAGCTACACCCTCCCCACCGAGGGCGAGGGCCCGAACCTGGGCCTCGGCATCACCGCCTCGGGCGGGGACGCCCATGACGTCTCGGTCGCCGTCGACGCGTCCTCCCTCGCCGGAAAGGCGACGATGGTCGTCACGGGGGACTGCGTGAGCACCGGCACCCTGAAGGTCAGGTGCGACGTGGGCCCGCTGTCGGGCGGCGAGTCGATCGACCCGTTCTTCCTGAAGCCCACCGCCGCTGCCAAGGCGGGTGGCACCGGTGCCATCACCTACACCGCCACCGCCTCCGACGCGCCCACCGTGACCGGTAGGACGGACGTCCTGGTCGGCGGGCCGAAGCTCGTCAGCCGGCCCTACCCGGCGCTGAAGGGCATCGCCCCCGGCGCCGGCTTCGAGCGCACCCCGGCCTTCGCCAACACCGGCGCGGCCCCCGCCGACAAGGGCGTCATGCTGCTGGTGCAGGACTCGGAAGGCGTCTCGCTCGCCCGGGACCACTCCAACTGCCACTACTCGGACCAGCCCGACGTCGGCGCCTGGTGCAGGTTCGACACCCCGGTCGCGCCCGGCGCCGCCTACGAGACCGACGTGCCGCTGCGCTACACCGCCGCCCAGGACACGATGTACGGCTACAACACCTACGTCGTGTGGCCGGTCGGCGGCACCGCGCCCGACTCCTTCGACCCGTCCGACTTCCCCGCGGCCGGCACCGGCGCGGCGCTCGGCCTGAAGCCCGTCCCCTCCGGCTCCGGCTTCACCGGCTCCGGGTACGGCACCTTCGCCACCACCCAGCACGCCGACTACCAGGCACTCGGCGACACGGTCGAGGGCAAGGTCGGCGACACGGTGAGCATCACCGTGGGCGTGCGGAACAACGGGCCGGGCCGGATGGGCCTCCAGTGGATGGACGCGGACAACTCCGGCACGTTCGTGGTGACTCCGCCCGCGGGCACCACCATCACCGGCGCGCCCGGGCCCGGTGAGCAGGGTGATCCCGGGCCGCGGTGGAACTGCACGCCTCAAAAGGCCGGCGCGAAGAGCTACACCTGCGACATCGGCAGCACGGACTTTCGGCCGGGTGACTCGGTGACGCAGGAGTTCACCGTGCGGATCGACCGGGTCGTGCCTGGCGCGCGGGGCGGTGTGAAGGCGGTGGGGAACCCTGAGTACCCCAACCGTGACGACGACTCGGCGAACGACACGGCGGCGGTTGCGGTGACGGTCACTGGCTCGGCCACGTCCAGTCCGTCGCCGTCGCCGTCGGTTACCGGCGCGGGGAGTCCTGCCGGGGCCGGGGGGCCTGTGACTGGGGGTGCGCTTGCTGCGACAGGGGCGGATGGGGTGGTGCTTCGAGGGGGCGTTGCTGTGCTGTTGGTGGTGGGTGGGGGTTTGGTGTTGTTGATGGTGCGGGTTCGGTGGGGGCGGGCGTCTTTGCGCAGTTCCCCGCGCCCCTGAGAGGCCTGCGGCGGCCCCTTGCTGTCCGGTGGGGGCGTGTGTGGCGCGTGCTGGTTCGTTTGGGGTCGGTGCCGGGGTGGGGGGTGTCCGTCCTCGGTCCGGCGGCTCGGTCCCTTGAGATGTGCTCGGTTCCGGACGCCGGCCGCTGCGGGCGGACACCCCCCACCCCGTCCCCTGCGCGCCGTACGCGGCGAACGGTGCTTCGTGGCGGGCGTGACTGCGACCCCCTAGGGGCGCGGGGAACTGCGCGACGAGCCACAACGCACCTGCACCCGCCCGACGATCTGACCCGGCACTCTGGTAGCCCGCTCTGCGGCACGTGTCACAACGCGTCTTGGTTCCCCGGGGCGGCGGTGGACCCTATCGTCACGGTCATGTTCGCTGTCTACGCCGCCCGAATCGACCGCGACGACCCACTCTCCGGACTGGAGTTGGGGGAGCGTCCGGCTCCCGAAGTCCGACCCGGCTGGAGTGTCGTCGACGTCAAGGCCGCCTCCCTCAATCACCATGACCTCTGGTCCCTGCGGGGCGTGGGCCTCGCGGAGGACAAGCTGCCGATGATCCTCGGCTGTGACGCCGCCGGTGTCGACGAGGACGGCAACGAGGTGGTCCTGCACTCCGTCATCGGGCAGAGCGGACACGGCGTCGGCCCCAAGGAGCCGCGGTCCATCCTCACCGAGCGCTACCAGGGGACGTTCGCCGAACAGGTGGCCGTGCCGACCTGGAACGTGCTGCCCAAGCCGAAGGAGCTGTCCTTCGCGGAGGCCGCCTGTCTGCCCACGGCCTGGCTGACGGCGTACCGGATGCTGTTCACCAACGCCGGTGTGCGGCCCGGTGACTCCGTGCTCGTGCAGGGCGCCGGCGGTGGTGTCGCCACGGCCGCCATCGTGCTCGGGAAGGCCGCGGGGCTGCGGGTCTTCGCCACCAGCCGGGACGAGGCCAAGCGCAAGCGCGCGGTGGAACTCGGCGCGGTGGAGGCGCTGGAGTCCGGTGCGCGGTTGCCGCAGCGGGTGGACGCCGTCATCGAGACCGTGGGTGCCGCCACCTGGTCGCACTCCGTGAAGTCGCTCAAGCCCGGCGGCACCCTGGTCATCTCCGGTGCCACGAGCGGCGACCGTCCCTCGCACGCCGAGCTGACCCGGATCTTCTTCCTGGAACTCAAGGTCGTGGGGTCGACCATGGGCACGAAGGACGAGCTGGAGGATCTGCTCGCCTTCTGCGCCGCCACCGGTGTGCGGCCGGTCATCGACGAGGTGCTGCCCATGGACCGTGCCCGTGAGGGCTTCGAACGGGTCGCGTCCGGCGAGCAGTTCGGCAAGGTCGTGCTCACCAACAGTTGATCTCTCTCGTTTCGCTTCCACGGCCGGCTCCTTCCGGGGCCGGCCGTTGGCGTTTGTCAACTGATGTTGACAGGTGGGATCTGTCAACGTAAGTTGACATCATGACCGAAGCAACGGATCTCGCCGAACGTGCGGGCGATCGCGATCCCCGCGTCGGCCTGCGTGCCGTCGCCGCGCTGCGCAGGCTGCTGGAGCAACTGGAGTCGGTGCAGGTGCGCAGTGCGCGCCATCAGGGCTGGTCGTGGCAGGAGATCGCCGCCGAACTCGGCGTGAGCAGGCAGGCCGTGCACAAGAAGTACGGGAGGCATTGATGTTCGAGCGGTTCACGAAGGATGCCCGGGCCGTGGTGGTGGGGGCGATCGAGTACGCCGAGGAGGCGGGGGCGGAGTCCGTGGACGCCGAGCATCTGGTGCTCGCGCTGCTGGACCAGGAGGGCAGTCGGGCCTCCTTCGCCCTGGCCGCCCTCGGGCTCGCCGAGCGCGGGGACGCCGTACGGGAGGCGCTGGGGGAGGCGCGGCGGCGGGCCGGGCTGTCCCAGGCGGACGCCGAGGCGCTGGCCGGGCTCGGGATCGATGTGTCGGAGATCGTCGCCCGGGTGGAGGAGGCTCACGGGGTCGGGGCGATGTCCGGCGACCGGAAGGGCAGGGGGCGGTGGTCCGGACGGCGTCCCTTCGGGCGGAGCGCCAAGGAGATCCTGGAGAAGTCGCTGCGTGTCGCCGTGGCGCGGCGGGACCGGCACATCGGTGACGAGCACATCCTGCTGGCCCTGACGATCAGGCCCGGAGTGTCAGGAGAGGTGCTCGCCGATCACGGCGTGACCTATGAGTCGGTCCAGCGGGTCCTCTACGGCGGCCAGGGCGGCTACGGCGGGGGAGAGGCCAAGGCCGGCTGACCGGCCCGTGCGGCAAGGGCTGCGGGTGCGGGCGGGCTGCCCGCTCCGGCGGTACGGCGTCGCCGGCGGGGCCGGAGCCGTCGTACCGCCGGAGTGCGGGGCGGTCACGCCTTCGGTGTCCGCAGCAGTGCTCCTATGTGGGCCGCCGCCGTCGACAGGTGGCGGCGGGCGTCGCGGAGCTGGTCCGCTGTGATGCCGTGGTCGCGGGCCGCGTCACGGATGTCGTCGCGGAAGCGGTCGAGCAGGCGGTCCAGGTCGCGGGCCGGATTTCCGGTGGAGTCCTCGTGGGCCCAGGACGGTTCGTGCTCGGCGGGGAAGTCCTCGGGGGTGTGCGAGTACTCCGGGGTGGGCGCCGTGCCCTCGGCCTTGTCGAACCGCTCGGCCTTCTCCGACCTCGCGGCTCCGCGGCCGAAGCCGAAGTCCTTCCCGAACTCCTTGCCGTAGTCCTTCCCGAACTCGCCGAACTCCTTGGCCAGTTCGGTCAGCCCCTCGCGCACCCCCGTCGGCCAGTCGCCGCGCGCGAAGTGGTCCTGCACCTGCTCCTGGACCCGGCGGGCGATGCGCTGCACCTCTTCCTGGGCCTGCTCCCTCGCCCGGTCCTGGGCCTCCTTGGCCTGGCGGCGGGCCCGCTGGGCCTCCTCACGGGCGCGGCGGCTCTCGTCCTTGGCGCGCCGGGCCTGCTCCTTCCACTCCTGCTTGACGCGGCGCATCTCCTCCTTGGCGGCGCGCCACGACTCCTTGTCGCCAAAGTCGGTGAAGTCCCCGAAGGGGCCTTCGTGTTCACCGCCGGAGCCCTTGGAGGCGCTACCGGTGCCGCGGCGGGCCTCGGAGGCGGCCGCCCGCATCTCGCGCCGCAGGTCCCCGGCCGCGCCGCGCACATCGGCGCGGATCTCGGCGGCGAGCTCGGCGACCGACTCGCGGATCTCCAGCTCCAGGTCGGCCAGTTCGCCGCTGCGGTCGGCCAGCTCGGCGCGGCCCGCGTCCGTGATGGCGTACACCTTGCGGCCGCCCTCGGTGGTGTGGGTGACCAGGCCCTCGGCCTCCAGCTTGGCGAGGCGCGGGTAGACGGTGCCCGCCGAGGGGGCGTACAGGCCCTGGAAACGCTCCTCCAGGAGCCGGATCACCTCGTAGCCGTGGCGCGGGGCCTCGTCCAGCAGCTTCAGCAGGTAGAGGCGGAGGCGGCCGTGGGCGAAGACGGGGGGCATGTCAGAGCACCTTCTTGTCGGTCGTGCCGTCGGCCGGGGCGCGGGTGGGGGCGTCGGAGGCGGCGTTCGTCGGGTTGCCCGTGCCGGCGTCCGCGGGGTCGTCGTCCTGGCCGGAAAGGTGATTGTCCCCCGAGGTGCCCCGCTCGCCGTCCACCGGGTCGGTGTCGATGACGTCGGCGGGTCCGTGGCCGGTGGGGCGGTGGGTGGCGTCCGTGGCCCCCTCCTTCTCGAAGGGATCCGTCTCCCACGGCTCCTCCTCGTCCTCCCGGGGTGGGCGGCGCAGCAGGGCGATGGAGCCGGAGACGGTGGTGGCGCGGAGCTTTCCGGTGCCGGCGCCCAGGCGGCCGGTGACCTTGTGGGCGCCCCACTGGCCGTGCACCCGCAGGCCGTCGAAGGCGTTGGAGATCGTCCCGCTCGCGGTGTTGGCCTCCACCTCGGCGTCGGCCGGCTGCGGCAGCCGGATGGCGATCTCACCCGAGACGCTGGTCAGCCGGACGTCGGTGGGGCCTTCCGGGTCGAGGTCGACGATCATCGAGCCGCTGACGGAGTCCGCCCGCACGGAGGGGCCCGAGCCCTCCACGACGGTGAGGTCCCCGGAGACCGAGTTGAAGCGCAGGTCGCCGGTGACGGCCTGGGCTTCGAGATTCCCGGAGACGGTGTCGGCGCGGACGGTGCCGGACAGGCCGACGAGGGTGGTGTCGCCGTTGACGCCCTTCACCACCGACGGGCCGCGCACCCCCGACACGACGGCCGCGGCGCTGACCACGCCGACCTCGACGCGGGTGTCGGCCGGCACGGCCAGTGAGACGACCGCGCTGCGGCGCCAGCCCTTGCGGTCGAGCCACTTGAGGAAGCCCTTCCAGGGCAGGTCCTCGTAGGCGACCGTGAGGGTGCCGCGCTCCTGGGTGACGATCAGGGGCGGGCCCTCGATCTCGGAGACCTCCAGACGGGCGGAACCTTCGTCGGTGCCCACCACGTTCACCGTTCCGTTGACGATGCGTACGTGGAGTTCGCGGACGGGCTCGTCGAAGGTGAGCTTCCTGGGCTCAGTGACGGACCACTCGGACATGGTGCAGACCTCCCCGTAGCAACGCGCCATATCGCGTCTCCTGCAATTCACGATATATCGTGGGCAGGGAAAGTCAAGACACTCTTTCCGGTGACGCCGGAGGCTGGGAGCTGGGAGCTGGGTATAGGCGCGGGGTGAGGGGCCGAGCGTTCTCGTCCGGGAGGGCAGACAGGCCCTGGCTGCGCGGCGGGGAGCCCGAGCAGCGTGTCTCGGCGGGCGGGACACGGCTCTGTGGTGGGACACCGACCGTGGTGACGCACCCGCGTAACTCACACGCACGCGGGACTTGCACATCCGCGGCTGGCATCGGAGCACGACTAAGCCCCCCGCGACTGGCTCGCGCGCGAGGCTGCCCCCGCGTAATGGACGCCCCCGCATGGCTTGCACGCCCTCGGCGGTCGGCGCCCAAGCGCGACTGAGGCCCCCACACGACCGGCACGCGCGCATGGATCGACGCACCCCGCACGACTTGTGCCGCGCGCCACTTACACACCCCTGCGGCTGACTTTCGAGCGCGACCGAGGCACCCCGGCAACCGACACGCGCGCGTGACTTACGCACGTGCACTACACACCCCTGCGGCCGACACCCGAGCGCACCCAAGGCACTTCCGCGCTCACCCGCGCCTGCCCCCGCGCGTGACCTACGCCCCGCGACACTCGAGCGCGACCGACGCACCCCCGCGACCGCCCCCGCACGTGACGCACGCCCCCGCGACACCCGAGCGCGACCGACGCACCCCCGCGACCGCCCCCGCGCGTCATCTACACCCCCACGACACCCCAGCCCGACCAAGGCACCCCCCGCGACCGACACCCCCACCCGACCACCCCCCACCGGCACGAAACCCCACGGCACACAAAAACGGGGCACCCAAAGGCACCCCGTCTCGCCACCGCCGTACCCGCTACTCGTCGTCCTCGTCGTCCAAGCGGGCCAGCCATGTGGCCAGTCGTTCCACCGGGACCTCGAAGTCGGGGTTCAGGTCCACGAATGTGCGCAGCTGCTCGGCGAGCCACTCGAAGGTGATCTCCTCCTCGCCGCGCCGCTTCTCCAGTTCCTCGATGCCACGGTCCGTGAAGTACATGCCGTCAAGGATATGTGGGCGGAAACGGCCGGGCCGCACCCCTCCGGAGAGGGGTGCGGCCCGGTGACGTGCTGTCCGCGCGAGCGGTCGGCGGTTACGCCTCGAACACCTCACGCACCAGCTGCTCCTGCTCGGCCTGGTGGCGCTTCGCGGAGCCCACCGCCGGCGACGAGCTGTGCGGGCGCGAGATGCGCCGCAGGCGCTCGCCGTGCGGGACGTCCGCGCCGACCGCCAGGTCCAGGTGGTCGATCAGGTTGAGCGCGATGAACGGCCACGCACCCTGGTTCGCCGGCTCCTCCTGGGCCCACAGGTACTTCTCGGCGTTCGGGTACTTCGCGATCTCCGCCTGGAGCTCGGCACCCGGCAGCGGGTACAGGCGCTCGATGCGGATGATCGCCGTGTCCGTGATGCCGCGCTTCTGACGCTCGGCCTCGAGGTCGTAGTACAGCTTGCCCGCCACGAAGACGACCTTGCGGACCGCGGCCGCGTCCACCGTCTCGTCGCCGATGACCGGGCGGAACTGACCCGAGGTGAACTCCTCCGTCTTCGACGCGGCGGCCTTCAGACGCAGCATCGACTTCGGGGTGAAGACCACCAGCGGCTTGTGGTGCGGGTTGTGCACCTGCCACCGCAGGAGGTGGAAGTAGTTCGACGGCAGGGTCGGCATCGCGACCGTCATGTTGTTCTGGGCGCAGAGCTGGAGGAAGCGCTCGACACGGGCCGAGGAGTGGTCCGGGCCCTGGCCCTCATAGCCGTGCGGCAACAACAACGTCACACCCGACGTCTGGCCCCACTTCTGCTCCGCCGCCGAGATGTACTCGTCGACGACCGTCTGCGCGCCGTTGACGAAGTCGCCGAACTGCGCCTCCCACATCACGAGCGCGTCGGGGCGGGCCAGCGAGTAGCCGTACTCGAAGCCCATGACCGCGTACTCGGAGAGCAGGGAGTTGTAGACGTTGTAGCGGGCCTGCTCCTCGGCGAGGTACTGGAGCGGGGTGTGCTCCTCGCCCGTCTCACGGTCGATGAGGACCGCGTGACGCTGGCCGAACGTGCCGCGCTGGGAGTCCTGGCCCGACAGGCGGACCGGGGTGCCCTCCAGGAGCAGCGAGCCGACGGCCAGGGTCTCGCCCATGCCCCAGTCGATCGTGCCGTCCTCGACCATCGCCGCGCGGCGCTGCAGCTGCGGCAGCAGACGCGGGTGGACGTGGAAGGTGTCGGGGATGTTGACCTGGGACTCGGCGATCCGCTTCACGGTCTCGGTGGAGATCGCGGTGTTCACTGCGACCGGGAACTCGGCCTGCGGGTCGGAGACGGGACCGGCGGCCGGCTGGGCCGTGACGGCCTCGCGGACCTCGGTGAAGACCTTCTCCAGCTGCCCCTGGTAGTCCTGGAGCGCCTGCTCGGCCTCTTCCAGGGTGATGTCGCCGCGACCGATGAGGGACTCGGTGTAGAGCTTGCGCACCGAGCGCTTCTTGTCGATCAGGTCGTACATCAGCGGCTGGGTGAAGGCCGGGTTGTCCGACTCGTTGTGACCGCGGCGGCGGTAGCAGATGAGGTCGATCACCACGTCCTTGTTGAACGCCTGGCGGAACTCGAAGGCGAGCCGCGCCACGCGGACCACGGCCTCCGGGTCGTCGCCGTTCACGTGGAAGATCGGGGCCTCGATCATCCTCGCCACGTCCGTCGCGTACATCGACGAGCGGGAGGACTCCGGGGCGGCCGTGAAGCCGACCTGGTTGTTGATGACGATGTGGACCGTGCCGCCGGTGCGGTAGCCGCGCAGCTGCGACATGTTCAGGGTCTCGGCCACCACGCCCTGGCCCGCGAAGGCCGCGTCACCGTGCAGGGCGACCGGCAGGACGGTGAAGTCCGTGCCGCCCTTGTTGATGATGTCCTGCTTGGCGCGGACGATGCCCTCGATGACCGGGTCGACCGTCTCCAGGTGGGAGGGGTTCGCGGCCAGCGAGACCTTGATCTGCTCGCCGTCCAGGCCGGTGAAGGTGCCCTGGGCGCCCAGGTGGTACTTCACGTCGCCGGAGCCGTGCATCGACTTCGGGTCGAGGTTGCCCTCGAACTCGCGGAAGATCTGCGCGTACGACTTGCCCACGATGTTGGCGAGGACGTTCAGGCGGCCGCGGTGGGCCATGCCGATGACGACCTCGTCCAGACGGGACTCGGCGGCCGAGTCGAGGACCGCGTCGAGCAGCGGGATGACGGACTCGCCGCCCTCCAGGGAGAAGCGCTTCTGGCCGACGTACTTGGTCTGCAGGAAGGTCTCGAAGGCCTCCGCCGCGTTCAGCCGGCGCAGGATGCGCAGCTGCTCCTCGCGCTCCGGCTTGGTGTGCGGGCGCTCGATGCGGTCCTGGATCCACTTGCGCTGCTTGGGGTCCTGGATGTGCATGAACTCGATGCCGGTGGTGCGGCAGTACGAGTCGCGCAGCACGCCGAGGATGTCGCGCAGCTTCATCAGGGACTTGCCGGAGAAGCCGCCGACGGCGAACTCGCGCTCCAGGTCCCACAGGGTGAGGCCGTGCTCGGTGATGTCCAGGTCGGGGTGCTTGCGCTGGCGGTACTCCAGCGGGTCGGTGTCGGCCATGACGTGACCGCGGACCCGGTAGGAGTGGATCAGCTCGAAGACCCGGGCGGCCTTGGTGACGTCGTCGTCGTGGCTGGCGTCGATGTCCTTGAGCCAGCGGACCGGCTCGTAGGGGATGCGCAGCGCCTCGAAGATCTCGTCGAAGAAGCCGTTCTCGCCGAGCAGGAGGTTCGCGACGATCCGCAGGAACTCGCCGGACGCGGCGCCCTGGATGACCCGGTGGTCGTAGGTCGACGTGAGCGTCATGACCTTCGAGATGCCGAGCTTGTTCAGGGTGTCCTGGGAGGTGCCCTGGAACTCCGCCGGGTAGTCCATGGAACCGACGCCCATGATGACCGACTGGCCGGGCATCAGACGCGGGACCGAGTGGACGGTGCCGAGGCCGCCGGGGTTGGTCAGGGAGACCGTGACACCGGAGAAGTCGTCCATCGTCAGCTTGCCGTCGCGGGCGCGGCGGACGATGTCCTCGTAGGCCTGCCAGAACTCGAAGAAGTTCAGCGTCTCGGCCTTCTTGATGCCGGCGACGACGAGCTGGCGGTCGCCGTTGGGCTTCACCAGGTCGATGGCGAGGCCGAAGTTGACGTGCGGCGGCTTGACGAGGGTGGGCTTCCCGTCCTTCTCCGCGTAGTGCCAGTTCATCGACGGCATGGCCTTGATGGCCTGCACCATCGCGTAGCCGATCAGGTGCGTGAAGGAGATCTTCCCGCCCCGGGCGCGCTTGAGGTGGTTGTTGATGACGATGCGGTTGTCGAAGAGCAGCTTCACCGGGACCGCGCGCACGGACGTGGCCGTGGGCAGCTCCAGGGAGGCGTTCATGTTCTTCGCGACCGCGGCGGCGGGACCGCGCAGGGTGATCAGCTCGGGACCGTCCGCGGCGGCGGGCTCGGCCTTGGCCGCGGGCTTCGCGGCGGCGGGCTTGGCGGCCGGGGCGGGCGCGGCCTTCGCGGGAGCGGCGGCCGGAGCGGCGGCCTGAGCCGGAGCGGCGGCCGCGGGCTTGGCGGCCGGAGCCGCGGGAGCAGCCGCGGCCGGGGCGGCGGCAGGCGCCGGGGCCTGGGCGGGAGCCGCCGGGGCGGGCGCCGACGCCGTGCTGGTGGTCTCTGCGGCCCCCGCGGCCGCAGTACCCGCCGGAGCCGAGGCGGCGGGCGCCCCTGGCTTGTAGTCGGCGAAGAAGTCCCACCAGGCTCGGTCTACCGAATTCGGGTCCTGGAGGTACTGCTGATAGATCTCGTCGACGAGCCACTCGTTCGGGCCGAACGCGGCAGCGGGGTTCTTGCCCGCTTGGTCTGCGTCGGTGGAGATGCTCGAGTTACTGGGGGACTGTGGCGACACGGCGGCAACCGCCCTCTTCCGCTTCACAAGGTGATGGACAGCGGAAATAAAGGCTACGCCCCCGAGACGGTGAAGGTCAGGCCGGGCCGGTCCATCGTCGTGTAAGTCACATCAAAGACCGGGTTTCGGGGGTGAAAATGGCGGGAAACAAGCGTGGTTCTGCCAGATGAATCCGCCTGAGGGAAGCGCCCAGCGGGGCTCTGCGCGACAGCGGCGCGGCCCTCTGCCTGATCACACGTGTCCGTCAGCGCGGACAGAGATGGATCTTGTGGCTCCGCTTTGAACTTTACGTCAACTTGGCACAGAGGGAAGTCCCGGAAGGGTGACAAGAATCCGGCAGCCCCGCTGGGATTCGGCCACACCGATCCGGCCGCCGTGCAGATCCACCGCCCAGCGGGCGATCGCGAGCCCGAGCCCGGTGCCGCCGTCGCTGCCCGGGCCGTGCGGCCGTAGGACCTGACCGCGGTTGAACCGCTCGAAGACCCGGTGCCACTCGGAGCGCGGAATACCGGGGCCCTCGTCGAGGACCTCCAGCTCAAGGGATTCCGGCAGGGCCCCGCGCCGCGCCTTGACGGTCACCCGGCCGTGCGGCGGGCTGTGCTTGACGGCGTTGTCGATCAGGTTGGCGACGACCTGGTGGATGCGCTCCGGGTCGGCGTGCGCGGTCAGCTCCGGCGGCGACACGTCGAGGTGCAGATGGACGTCGTTGCGGGTGTGGCTGCCGGATCCGGAGGCGATGCCCGCGCGCGCGGTGGCGACCATGTTGGCCTCCTTCAGCACGCCCGAGAGATACGGCCACACCTCGAAACGGCGCTTCTTCAGCGGTACGACGCCGTTGTCCAGGCGGGACAGGTCCAGCAGCGTCTCCACCAGCCGGCCGAGCCGCTCGGTCTGCTTCAGGGCGGTGCGCATGGTCTCGGGGTCGGCCTGGGTGACCCCGTCGACGATGTTCTCCAGCACCGCGCGCAGGCCCGCGATGGGGGTGCGCAGCTCGTGGGAGACATTTGCCACAAGTTCCTTGCGCTGGCGTTCCTGGGCCTCCAGGTCGTCCGCCATGCGGTTGATGGTCTGGGCCAGGTCGCCCAGTTCGTCCCGGCGGTTCTCGCGGACCCGGCGGGTGTAGTCGCCGTGCGAGATGGACCGGGCGACCGCGTTCATGTCGTCCAGCGGGGCGGTGAGCGAATGCGCCACGAACTGCGTAATGAGCAGTGTGGCGATCATCGAGAAGACCGTGATGAAGCGCAGCTCGGTCGCCGTGCGCATCGCGATCATCATCAGCCCGGTGGTGATGAGGACCGCGATGACGACCAGCGCGCCCAGCTTCGTCTTGATCGAGAACGGGCTGATGCCGCCCCAGGGCTCCCTGGGGCTTCTCCGGCCGGCCGGACCCTCGCTCATGGCGTCGGCGTCTCCAGGGCGTAGCCCACGCCGTGCACCGTGCGGATCCGCTCGGCGCCGATCTTCCGGCGCAGGGCCTTGATGTGGCTGTCGACCGTGCGGGTGCCGGAGGCGTCCGCCCAGTCCCACACCTCGGCGAGCAGCTGCTCACGCGAGAGCACCGCGCGCGGGGTGTTCGCCAGGCACACCAGCAGGTCGAACTCGGTGGGGGTGAGGTGGACGTCCTCGCTGCGCACCCGGACCCGGCGCTGCGCGTGGTCGATCTCCAGCTCGCCGAGCCGCAGGATGCCGCTTCTGGGCGTGGCGGCGGCCAGCGCGGCCCGCTCGACCCGCCGCAGCAGGACGTGCACGCGCGCGGCCAGCTCACGCATCGAGAAGGGCTTGGTCATGTAGTCGTCGGCGCCGACGCCGAGCCCGACCAGCATGTCGGTCTCGTCGTCCCGCGCGGTGAGCATCATCACCGGCACCGGCCGGGCGGCCTGCACGCGGCGGCAGACCTCCAGACCGTCGAAGCCGGGCAGCATGATGTCGAGGATCAGCAGATCGGGCTGCCAGGCCTCGGCCGTGTCGACCGCCGACGGACCGTCGACCGCCGTTTGCACGAGGAATCCCTCGGCGCGCAGGCGGGTCGCGATGGCGTCGACGATCGTCGGATCGTCCTCGACGACCAGGACCCGGCGCTGTGCGCCCGGAGTAGCCGTCGTGCCGTTCTGGGAGGTGTGTGTCTGCTCCATCGCCCGCCCCTGGGGAGTGCTTTCCGGAACCATGTGGGGTGATTCCTTGTCTGCGCATGACTGCGATTGACGCTTGAATGATCGGCGTAGGGAAGCAGAGTACGGGGAGTCATCACCCCTTTGCTATCCAGGTCGGACGGCGAGATGTACGACGTCGGGTACGCCCCGGGCAACGGGGATCTCCTCGGTACGTACCTGTTGGAACCCGGCATTTGCTAGGGATCCCTCAAATTCCGCTGAGGGCTGCGCGGACCACACGGCCAGTACCCCGCCCGGCTTCAACACCCTTGCGCAGCTTGTGAGTCCGGTAGGGCCGTACAGGCCGTGGTTGCCGTCCGTGACCGTCCAGTCGGGGCCGTTGTCGATGTCGAGGCACAGCGCGTCAAAAGTGGCGCATGTCTCATTGACGAATCCGACTAGATCCGTTTCCAGAATGTTCGTCCGCGGATCGGCCAGCGCCGCCGCCGAGAGCGTCGAGAGCGGCCCCGAGCGGTGCCAGTCGATGACGGCCGGCTCCCGCTCCACGACCGTGATCCGGCCCCAGCGCGGATTCGCGGCGGCGTGTGCGAGCGAGAAGCCGACGCCGAGGCCGCCGATGAGGACGTGCGGGTCCGGTCGGTCGTCGAGCGCGCCGAGCGCCGCGTCGACGAGCAGCCGCTCCGAGCGGCCGTCGGAGGTGTCCATCAGGAAGCAGCCGTTGGCGATGATCTGGAGCAACTCGCCGTGGCGCCGCAGGACGACCTCCCCGTAGGGGCCCTCGCGACGGTCCAGGACTTCGGGGATGTCGTACGAGGTGGGCATCGGCCCATCCTGGCAGGAACGGCGTGCGGGGCGGGACTTCTTGAGAAGTCACTGTGAATCAGCGCCGAGGTGGCGCGGGTCACAGACAGCGGGTGGGTCGGGCGCGAAGGCTGGGGTGAAACGGAAGGAGCAGCTCACCTTGGACCGGACCGCGCCGACGGCTCCTCCCGACCCGACCGGGCCGCCCCCCTCGGTCGGGCCCGCTCCGGACGCCTGCTTCCCGGATGTCGCCGGGCTGCTCGACGGGATGCCCCGGCAGCGGAGCGGGGCACCGGCGGTCACCGGCAGGCCGCGGGAGGCGGCAACGCCCGTACCCGTCCGCCGGGTTCACGCCCTGCGGCGCATGGGGCGGGTCTTTCCCACGCCCACCGAGACCCCGTTCACTTTCGGCTACGGCGCCGTCCTGGCCGTGGTCTCGCTCGTCTCGGCGCAGCTGGACCCCACCCTCGTGCACACCCTGCACCAGGGCTCCAGTACCGACGTCGCGCACCTGGTCCGTACGCCGGTGCAGGTGCTGCTCACCAGCGCGCTGTGGATCGCGGGCGGCATCCTGTCGCCGTACGCCATCGCCCTGTTGTTCGTCCTCACGGCGCTGGAGCGAAGGATCGGCGGGGTCCGCGCGGCCGCCGTCTTCCTGCTCGGCCATGTCGGCGCGACCCTCGCGACGGAGGTCCCCATCGGCGTCGCGGTCCTGGCCGGGCACCTCCCCGCCTCCTCGCTGCACCGCCTCGACTACGGCGTCAGCTTCGGCGTCGCCGCGAGCCTCGGCGCGCTCACCGGGCTGCTCAGGCCGTGGCTGCGGTGGCCGCTGCTCGCCCTGTTCGCCTGGCCACTGCTGACCGACCTGCTCGCCTTCACCGACCCGTTGACGGACTGGGGCCACCCGATCGCCCTCCTGATCGGCGTCTCGACCTGGCCGCTGGTACGGCGGTGGCACCGGGCACGGCTGGTATTTCCCGACGGCGAGGGCTGTTCGGCGGCTTGAGCCGGCTGTTTGGGACGCTGGCGACGGACGCTCCGGCTCCGCGACGCCGACATGACCCGCCGGGTTCGCCGCGCGACCGCCCCCTTCGCCGACGCCGCTGTCCCCCTGCGTCCTGGCGCGTTCAGGCAGGCTCCTCGCCGGGGCCAGGAGCGTGCGCACGTCCCCCTCGGCACGGCCAGGCCGGGGCCGCCAACGGGCTTGCCTTGCGCGGGCATTCGCCGTGTGCGCCGACGCCGCTGTCCCCCCTGCGTCCCGGCGCGGTCCAGCGGGTTCCTCGCCGGGGCCAAGAGCGTGCGCACGTCCCCGTCGTCCGCACGCCGGGCCGGAGCCGTCAACGGGCTTGCCGTGTGCGGGTGTTCGCTGTCCGCCGCGGTCAGCGGTCCGTCGGTATCCAGATGTACGGCGTCGTCGTGGTCACCGCGTGGAAGCCGAGGCGGCGCAGGATGGGCGCGCTGTCGTCCGACGCGTCCACGTGGAGATACGTGACCCCGCGGGAGACGGCGAGAACCGCGCGCAGGGCGACCAGGGCGCGGTAGATGCCCCGCCCCCGCCACTCGGCGAGCGTGGAGCCGCCCCACAGGCCGGCGAACTCCGTGCCCGCGCGGAACACCAGCCAGGCCGCGCACACCACCTCGCCGTCCGCCTCGGCGACGTACACCGCGATCTCGTCCGGCGCGGCGGCGACCCGGCCGATCAGGTCGTCGGCGAGCCAACTCCAGTTCTGGCCCCACACCCGCGACTCCATCGCGGCGATCCGGCGCATGTCCGCGTCGGCCGTGACCCGGCGCACGGTCACACCGTCCGGCAGCGTGGGTTCCCCTGCGGCCATCTCGGCAGCCCGGCCGATCAGCACCGTCTCCCGCCCCTCGGGCACGAAACCGGCCGCGCGCAGCCGCTCGGTGAGGTCGGCCGGGGTGTCGTGGGCCCGGGTCTTCCACTCCAGCGCCTCGCCGCGCGCCGCGAAGAAGTCGCGCTGGCGGGCGATGAGGTCGTCGAGCGCGTCACCCTCGACGCCGAGGTCGCGCGGACCGCTCACGAAACCGCGGAACTGGCCGACGATCCGCAGCAGCGGTCCGTCCTGCTCGTAGGTCACGCCGGCGGGCGGGGTCGGGGGAGCGCCGCGCATCTGGTCGTCGTAGGCGGAGAGGAGGGGGCGTATGTCCACCGTGGTCACGCTCGACGGGCCTTTCGGTTGTCGTGGTTGTCCTGGCTGTACTGGCCGTACTGGCTGTGCCCGGTCGGCGTCCCGCACGGCCGGGAAGAGAGCGGCGCGGCCGGGTGTTGCCCACCAAGCGGTCCCTCCGGGGTGTCGGGTCGATCACCGGCGCAGCATGACAGAGGCCGGGCCGCCGCCGGGTCCCGCGGGCGGTGACGGACGGTCACCCGGCGTCCGGTCCCACGAACTTCGCACTGGTGAGCGGAGCCTCCACATGCCAGCCCAGAGACTCGTACAGCCCCCGGCCCGCCGGGGTGCCCGCCAGTACGCCGGTCTCCGCCCCCGTGGCGGACGCCGTGGTCTGGAGGGTGCGCATGACGAGGCTGCCCAGCCCGCGGCGCTGATGGGCGGCCACGGTCTCGATCTGGTCGAAGACGGCGGTGGCGCCGGTCGGGGCGACCTGGCCGCGGGCCGCGAGGGAGCCGTCGGGCGCGGCGACGAGCACGCGGGTCACACCGCCGACGGTCCAGGTGCGCAGCCGGTATCCGTGCGGGGCCACGGTCCGGTGCGCCGAAGCGGTCAGCGGGACCGTCATCAGGAACCCCGGCTCGGGATCCACCCACCAGCCCTCACCCAGCCAGTTCCCGACGGTCTCCGGCCCCTGGAACACCTTCAGCCACACCCCGGCGCCCGTCACCCCGTCCGCGACCTTGCGCACGGCCTGCTCGTCCACACCGTCGCCCAGGGCGTCGAAGACATGCCGCGAGACCTGCGCGATCTGTCCCACGTCCACGGTGAACCCCCACGGCTCACGCTGCGGCGGGGCGGCCCCGCGGGACACGACCCAGCCGTCCACCCAGGCCTGTACGACTCCGTCCACCGGGCCCCCTGTAATAGTCGCTTTGCCTTCTCGCTTATTACCGGCTTCACGATAGGTGTCGGGGGTTCCCCCGCGACAGCGGTGATCGCCCACAGCGAACAGGGAAGCGAGTGGGGAACATTCGAAAGTCCCCGGGCATTGAGTCGGCATAGCTCAACTTGACTGCCGAAGGGGAGATCATGGCTTCGACGTCCACACCGCTCACTCTGCCTGTGCTGCCGCTCGACGACGAGGTCGTGCTGCCCGGAATGGTGGTGCCGCTGGACCTGAACGACGCCGACGTCCGCGCCGCGGTGGAGGCCGCCCAGGCCGCCGCCCGCTCGGAACCAGGCAAGCCCAAGGTCCTGCTGGTGCCACGGATCGACGGGACCTACGCGAGCACCGGTGTGCTGGGCACCGTCGAGCAGGTCGGCCGACTGGCCGACGGCGACCCGGGTGCCCTCATCCGCGGCCGGGGCCGGGTGCAGATCGGTGCGGGGACCACCGGCCCGGGCGCCGCCCTGTGGGTCGAGGGGACCACGGTCGACCAGACCGTCCCCGACCCGCTGCCCGGTCACGTCACCGAACTGGTCAAGGAGTACAAGGCCCTCGCCACCGCCTGGCTGCGCAAGCGCGGCGCCTGGCAGATCGTGGACCGCGTGCAGGCCATCGACGACGTGTCCGCCCTCGCCGACAACTCCGGTTACTCACCCTTCCTGACCACCGAGCAGAAGGTCGAGCTGCTGGAGACCGCCGACCCGGTCGCCCGCCTCAAGCTCGCCACCCAGCAGCTGCGCGACCACCTCGCCGAGCAGGACGTCGCCGAGACCATCGCGAAGGACGTCCAGGAGGGCGTCGACAAGCAGCAGCGCGAGTTCCTGCTCCGCCGTCAGCTGGAAGCCGTACGCAAGGAGCTGCGCGAGCTCAACGGCGAGAAGGACGGCGAGGAGTCCGACGACTACCGCGCCCGCGTGGAGGCCGCCGACCTGCCCGAGAAGGTGCGGGAGGCCGCCCTCAAGGAGGTCGACAAGCTGGAGCGGTCCTCCGACCAGTCCCCGGAGGGCTCCTGGATCCGCACCTGGCTGGACACCGTCCTCGAACTGCCGTGGAACGAGCGGACCGAGGACGAGTACGACATCCAGGGCGCCAAGGCGGTCCTCGACGCCGAGCACGCGGGCCTCGAGGACGTGAAGGAGCGGATCACCGAGTACCTGGCGGTGCGCAAGCGCCGCAGCGACCGGGGCCTCGGTGTCATCGGCGGGCGGCGCGGCGGTGCCGTGCTGGCGCTCGTCGGCCCGCCCGGCGTCGGCAAGACCAGCCTCGGCGAGTCCGTCGCGCACGCCATGGGCCGCAAGTTCGTCCGGGTCGCCCTCGGTGGCGTCCGGGACGAGGCCGAGATCCGCGGACACCGCCGTACGTACGTCGGCGCGCTGCCCGGCCGGATCGTGCGGGCCATCAAGGAGGCCGGTTCGATGAACCCGGTCGTCCTGCTCGACGAGATCGACAAGGTGGGCTCCGACTTCCGCGGCGACCCCGCGGCGGCCCTGCTGGAGGTCCTGGACCCGGCGCAGAACCACACCTTCCGCGACCACTACCTGGAGGTCGAACTCGACCTGTCCGACGTGGTGTTCCTCGCCACGGCGAACGTCCTGGAGGCCATCCCCGAGGCCCTGCTCGACCGTATGGAGCTGGTCCGCCTCGACGGCTACACCGAGGACGAGAAGGTCGTCATCGCGCGTGACCACCTGCTCCCGCGCCAGCTGGAGCGGGCGGGCATCGACAAGGACGAGGTGACCCTGGAGGAGAGCGCGCTGCGCAAGCTCGCCGGCGAGTACACCCGCGAGGCGGGCGTGCGCACCCTGGAGCGCTCGATCGCCCGGCTGCTCCGCAAGGTCGCGGCACAGCACGAACTGGGCGAGCGGGAGCTGCCGTTCACCATCGGCGCGGACGACCTGCGGGCCCTGATCGGGCGCCCGCACCACGTGCCCGAGTCGGCGCAGGACCCGGCCGAGCGCCGTACGGCCGTCCCGGGCGTGGCGACCGGACTCGCGGTCACCGGAGCAGGCGGGGACGTCCTCTACGTGGAGGCGTCGCTGGCCGACCCGGAGACGGGTGCGGCGGGTCTGACCCTGACCGGCCAACTGGGTGACGTGATGAAGGAGAGCGCGCAGATCGCGCTGAGCTTCCTCAGGTCGCACGGCGCCGAGCTGGAACTGCCGGTCGCCGACCTCAAGGACCGGGGCGTGCACATCCACTTCCCGGCGGGCGCGGTCCCGAAGGACGGCCCGAGCGCGGGCGTCACGATGACGACGGCGCTGGCGTCGCTGCTCTCCGGCCGCCTGGTCCGCACGGACGTGGCCATGACGGGTGAGGTCTCGCTGACCGGCCGGGTCCTGCCGATCGGCGGTGTGAAGCAGAAGCTGCTCGCCGCGCACCGCGCCGGGGTGACGACCGTCATCATCCCGAAGCGCAACGAGGCCGACCTGGACGACGTCCCGGCGGAGATGCTGGACAAGCTCGACGTCCACGCCGTCACCGACGTCCGCCAGGTCCTGGAGCTGGCGCTGTCCCCGGCGACGAACGGGGCGGCGCCGGAGGTTCCGGTCGCGGCGTGACGGACGCGATCGGATGAGGTGAAGGCCCGGGTTCTCGTGAGGGAGGCCCGGGCCTTCGCCGTGTCCGCGAGCGGCCTTGGGGTCAGCCCTTGGCGAGGGCCTGCACGCGGTCCAGGGCCCCGTTGAACTTGTCGTGGTCGCCGACCGTCGGTCCGGAGGACGTGTACTGCCACATCGTGTACGTGCTCCACCCGGCCGGCAGGGTGCCCGCGGTCGAGGCGTAGCGGGCGATCCACAGCGGGTTGGCGGAGAACCCGGCGTAGTTGCCGGTGCACTGGGACCACCAGCTGGTGGACGTGTAGATGACGGCGTTGCGGCCGGTGCGGGCCTTGTACTGGTTCAGGAAGTCACGGATCCAGCTGACCATCCCGCTGGCGGTCTTGCCGTAGCAGGAGTCGCCGTACGGGTTCCACTCGATGTCGAGGGTGCCGGGCAGGGTCCTGCCGTCGGCGGACCAGCCGCCGCCGTGGTCGACGAAATAGTTGGCCTGCGTTGCGCCGCTCGTGGTGTCCGGCGTCGCGAAGTGGTAGGCCCCGCGGATCATGCCGACCCCGTAGGAGCCGGTGTACTGCTGGGAGAAGTAGGGGTTCGTGTAGTACGTCCCCTCGCTCGCCTTGTTGTAGGACCAGCGGACTCCGCTGTTCCACAGGGTCGTCCAGGAGACGTTGCCCTGGTAGCTGGCCACGTCGACGCCCTCGGTCTGGGCGGCGCGGGTGCCGGTGGGCAGACCGGCCTGGCCGTCGTGGGCGACGACGCCCATGCCCATGCGGGCGGTGCCGCGCGGTGGGGTGGTGGGGGCGTCGGCCGTGGCCTGGGCGCCGGCGCTGTCGGCGGCGTCGGGCGACTGCGCGGCCGACGCCGGGGCTATGGGCACCAGGGCGCATACGGCTATGAGGGCGCCGGCGAGGAACAGGCGCCGTGGGCGGGGGGATCCGGGTCTGTGCACGGGCATGGCGGGCCTCCGAAGGGCTCGGTGATGCTCGGTGGGGGAACACCCGGCCGGGGGTGTATGGCGTGGGCATGCCAGACATCGCCTGGTCAAGAAGCTACGCACGTCTGCGAGCGGCTGGGAAGAGGGACCGGCTGCTGCCGTAGGTCTAGCCCTGCGAAATACTTACGGAGCTGCGGCGAGGGCGCAATTTGGCGGAAACTTTCAGGACCGGGAAATCCGAGGCAGGGGCTGACGTGCACGAAGACGGAAACGGCGGCGCGGGCCGGGGCGGGACCGACGCCCCGCCGAGCGGTGTGGACCAGCCGGGGTTCCTCGCGCTCGAACGCGAGTTGACCGTCCTGCTGCGGCGCGCCCGGGCCAACCAGGGGGAGATGGCCCGCGAGGTCCACCCCGACCTGGAGTCGGCGGCGTACGGGCTGCTGGTCCGTCTGGATGAATGCGGCCGCCAGCGGGCCACCGAGCTGGCCGGCTACATCGGGGTCGGCAAGGCCACGATGTCCCGTCAGCTGCGGGCCCTGGAGGAGCTGGGCCTGGTCGCCCGCGAACCGGACCCCGCCGACGGCCGTGCCTGGCTGGTCGACCTCACCGAGGAGGGCCGCACCCGAGTCCAACGCGTCCGCGACGCCCGCCGAGCCCGCTACGCAGGCCGCCTGGCCCACTGGAACCCAGAAGAGGTCACAGAACTGGCCCGCCTCCTGCACCAGCTGAACCGGAACATGGAGAAGTAGGCCCACCGGCCGTCACCTGAACGGACGGGCCGGTCGGGTGGCCCGCCTCGGCCGGCCGAGGCGCCAGGCGCCGGCCGACCGCACCCGGTCGGGTCACCCCTCACAGCTCCGCGTACACCACCGTCGCGTCGTCGTGGGTCTTGCTGCGTCCCAGATACGTCCGCGCCTCCGCGTCGGCGCGCTCCAGTTCTCGGACCCTGTCCACCAGCGCCTGGGCCCCCCGCTTGCGGACGAACGTGAAGCAGTCGGTCCAGTCGCCCTGCTCGAAGCGTTCCACCCAGCGCGCCGCGCCGTCCGTGAGCGCGGTCAGGGTGCGGACCTGCGCGCGGTCCAGGGAACCCGTCACCGCGCGTGCCGCCACCGAAGGATCCGCGGCCGCCGTGAAGAAGCCGCCCTCCTTGTTGCGGAGGTTGGCGTCGATCAGCGCGTCCGTGGCCAGCGCGGCGCGCGGCAGACGCGCCAAGCGGTCGTCCAGCACCGGCGTCACCACCCCCTCGGGCGACTCCACCAGCAACGCCGAGTCGGACAGCACCAGGTACTCCACGGCCGCCGGCGACCACCGCGCCATCACCACCGTCGCCTGGGGCGTACGCGGGTGAGAAAGGTCACAACCTTCACCGTGTGACCGAGCTGTGCGCGTGATGGCCCCGGACAGCACCTCGACCAGCGGAACATCCATGAGCGAAACGGCCAGTTCGGTCAGCGCCCCGCCGAGCCGCGCCGTGAACCAGGGAACCGAATGCAGACACCCCGTGCCACTCCGCGGTGGCGTGACCCCGTCGAGCGCGACCAGTACTCCGCCCCGCCCGGACGCGGGCAGGGCGACACTCGCGAAGTCCTCGTTGGGCCGCTGGACATCACCGGGTTCCGAGACAAGTTCCGTACGCATTCGGCCAGTCTGCACGACCCCTTCACAAGCTTCGTCAAAGCCCGCCAACGGTCGCGGAATTGACGCAGTCGCGCAGGTCAGACGCCCTGTTTAGGGGGGAATGGCGCACTCCGGGCCGGCGTGGTGGCGAATATTGCCACCGGTTCTCCCCGGCGTCCAACCGGCCCACCGCACCCGACACGCGCGCGTGCCCCAGGAACTTGCCCGCCAACTCCCCAACGGGGTTCACTCCTTCGGGTGGCGGCTCAGGTGATGCTCGCCCACCGCCCACCGGCGCTGGGAGGGTCGGGAATCGTACCCCGGTGTGCACACCAGTTGACGGAGCGTCACTCCGGGCCCATGGGTATCACGAGTTCAGGAATGCGAGCAGCGGTGCAGAAGACGCGGCCTCGTCGCACAGGCAAGCAGACGGCCTCCGGCCACGGCACGGAGCCCACGTCCGGCGCCCCCGAGACCCCCGTCGGCAAGGGCCGCCCCACCCACGTCCGCACCCGGCTGATCCTCGCCGTCGCCGTCGTGGCCGCCGCGATCGCCGGAGCCGGTGCCCCCTCCCTCGTCACCGCGTCCTCGGACCTCCACGACTCCCAGGACCTGGTGACGCTCGCCGAGCAGACCCAGGACGCCCTCGACCTCGCCCACGCGCTCGCCGACGAACGCGACGAGGTCACCCCCTACATCGCGGCCGGCCGCCCCAAGTCCAAGGCACCCGGCGAACAGTCCAGCGCCCGCGTCGACCGCCAGGTCGAGGAACTGCGCACCGACACGGACCTCTCCCCGGCGCTGCGCGGCGACCTCGACGCCATCGCCGCCGTACGGCGCTCCGCGCTCACCGGCAAGTCCACCGCCCTCGAAGCGCACAACGCCTACTCGGCCGCCATCACCGAGCTGCACCGCCTCGCCGAGGACCTGGCCGCGAAGACACCGCCCCGCGCGGGCTCCGGCGGCTACGCCCTCGCCGAGCTCGACTCCGCCGTACAGCAGGCCGCCGCCACCCGAGGACTGCTGCTCGCGGCCCTCAGCGTGCCCACGACGACTCAGAGCGTCTACGACCCCATCACCGGCCTGACCACCACCAAGAAGGTCACCTCGGCCGCGGACGCCAAGCAGCGCGACGCGCTCAGCGCCGCCGCCCAGCAGGCCCGGCTGCGCTCCGACGCGGCCCTCTCCGACTTCCAGGAGTCCGCGCCCGCGGCCGCCAAGGCCAGCTACGACTCCACGGTCACCGGCCCCGAGGTCAACTCCGCCGACCAGTACCTCGCGGCCCTCACCGACCAGCCCGCCCTCTCCAACGGCGAGCTGGGCACCAGCACCACCAAGCTGGACGCCGCCCTCTCCGCCCGCGTCGACCTGATGCGCGGCGCCGAGTCCGCCCTCTTCGACCGCCGGGTCAAGGCGCTGGAACAGCTGCGGGACGACGACGTCACCGCGCTGGAGCTCCGGGTCGCGATCCTCGGCGCCCTGATGCTGCTCGCCGTGGGCATCGCCACCGCCATGGCCCGCACCCTCACCCGGCCCCTGTCCGTGCTGCGCCGCGGCTCCGCCCGGCTGGCCGGGGCCGAGGACCCCACCACCGAGGAAGCGGTCTCCTTCACCGGCCGCAACGACGAGTTCGCCCAGGTCGTCCGCTCCGTCAACGCCCTGCACGCGCACGCCGTCGGGCTCGCCGAGCGGATCACCACGCTGGAGGCCGACCGCAAGCACCTGGTCGGCCAGCGCCAGAAGATGGCCGACGCCCGCGAGCAGCTCAAGGGCGAACTGGCGGAGTCCGCCGCCCAGTTGACGCGACTGCGGGAGACGATCGGCGCCACCTTCGTCAACCTCGCGCTGCGCACCCTCGGCCTCGTCGAGCGGCAACTCGCCGTCATCGAGAACCTGGAGGAGCGCGAGCAGGACCCCGAGCGCCTCGCGACCCTCTTCAAGCTCGACCACTTCGCCACGGTCATGCGCCGCCACAGCGAGAACCTCCTCGTCCTGGCCGGCACCGAACACGTCCAGCAGAGCGCGGGCCCGGTCCCGCTGGTCGACGTCGTGCGGGCCGCCGTCAGCGAGATCGAGCGCTACGAGCGGGTCCGTATCGCCGCCCTGCCGCCGCACGCCCATGTGGCGGGCTTCGCCGCGGACGACCTCTCCCACCTGCTGGCCGAACTGATGGAGAACGCCACCGCGTTCTGCCCGCCCGACCTGCCCGTCGAGGTCTCCGGCTGGCTCCTGGAGAGCGGTGAGGTCATGCTCTCCGTCCAGGACGAGGGCATCGGCATGACCGCCGAGCGCATGACGGCCCTCAACTCCCGCCTGGCCGACTTCGATCCCGAGGCCGCCTACGAGTCGTACGACGAGGGCGAGGAGGGACTCGGCCTGGGCCTGTACGTCGTGGCCCGCCTCGCGCACCGGCACGGCGTCCGCGTGCAGCTGCGCGAGCAGAAGCAGGGGGGCGTGGCCGCGGTCGTCGTCCTCCCCGGAACCCTGCTCACCGCCGCGCCCACGTCCGCCGTACCGGCCGCCGACGCCCCGGTCAGCGGCGCCGGCCACTCCTTCGCCCTCCCGGGCGCGGACGCGGAGGCCAACTCCAACGTCCTGAGCGGCCGTTCCCAGGGCGACCCGCTGGTCACGCTGGCCGAGCAGGCCGTACGCGAGCAGACGGCGGAGTCCCCGGCCGAGCAGGCTGCACGGGAGCAGACGGCGGAGTCCCCGGCGGAGCAGGCTGTGGAGGCCCCGGCCGAACACGCCGTGGAGTCCCCGGCCGAGACGACGATGGAGCTGCTGGCACCGGTGCCGGCCCAGGACGAGCCGGAGCCCGTACGCGAAGAGCCCGAGGCGCGTGAACCCGCCGCCGAGGCCGAGACCGAACACACCCGCGCCGACGAGGAGCCCGTCACCGACAAGGGCCTCCCCAAGCGCACGCCCAAGATCACCGCACCCACCGCCCCGGCCCCGCGCCGGCGCAACGCGTCCGTGGATGCCGAGGCACTCCGCCGCAGGCTGGGCGGCTTCCGTCGGGGGGCGGAGGCCGGTCACCGGGACGTGGCGGCCGAGATCGAGGAACGGACCGGCGAGACCAAACTGCCGGCCCCGGAACACCGCACCGCATCCGAAGAAGCCACGGGGGGCACAGTCGAGGAGGCAAGCAGTTGACCGCGCCCAGTACCTTCGGACTGAGTCGTGAAGCCCGCAATCTCCACTTCCTGCTCACCAACCTGGTGGAGGAGGTCCCCGGCGTCCAGTCCGTCGCCGTCGTCTCCTCCGACGGCCTGCTCCTGCTCTCCTCCGACGCCGAGCGGAACGCCGAGGCACGCGAGGCCAGGGACGGGAAACCCGCGGGCCCGCGCGGCTCGTCGGCCGACCTCGCGACCATCGTGTCCGGCATCGGCAGCCTCACCCTCGGCGCCGCCAAGCTCATGGACTTCGGCTCCACGAAGCACACCATGATCGCGATGGACGACGGCAGCCTGTTCGTGATGTCGATCAGCGACGGCTCGCTGCTCGGTGTCCACGGCTCCGCGGACTGCGACATGAGCGTGGTGGCGTACCACATGGCCCTGTTCGTCGGCCGCGCCGGACACGTCCTGACCCCCGAACTCCGCAGCGAGCTACGGCAGTCGCTGGAGCACGAGGGGACGGGGAGCGCCCGATGACGAACCGGCCCGACCTCCCCGTCCGCGGCGGCGACCGCAAACCGGCCCGCGTCCGGCCGTACTCCCTCACCGGCGGCCGCACCCGCTTCGGGCACGTCCTCCTGGTCGAGACGTTCGTGGCGAGCACGGCGGCTCTCGAAGCGCCCGAGGAGCGCAAGGAGCTGACCAACGGCTCGCTGAAGTCGGTGATGCCGGAGCTGCGGGCCATCGTCGAACTGTGCCGCCGGATGCGCACGGTGGCCGAGATCGCCGCGCTGCTGAAGATGCCGCTCGGCGTGGTCCGGGTGCTCCTCAGCGACCTCGCGGACCAGGGAAAGATCCGTGTGTACGGCACCGGTACCGCTCACGGTACGGGCCGTCCCGACCGCGCTCTGCTGGAAAGGGTGCTGAGTGGACTCCGTCGCCTTTAGGGACCTCGCTCTCGAGGACACCGACGACAACCTGAAGTCCTGGCAGACGGACCGCACCCGGGCGCCCGTCGCCACGAAGATAGTCGTGGCCGGCGGCTTCGGCGTCGGCAAGACCACCCTCGTCGGCACCGTCTCGGAGATCGAGCCCCTCCAGACGGAGGCGCTGATGACCGAGGCCAGCGAGCAGGTCGACGACCTCACCGGCACGCCGGAGAAGGTCACCACCACCGTGGCCATGGACTACGGCCGCATCACGCTCGACGACGACCTGGTCCTCTACCTCTTCGGCACCCCGGGCCAGGAGCGGTTCTGGTTCATGTGGGACGACCTGGTGCGCGGCGCGATAGGCGCCGTCGTCCTCGCGGACACCCGCCGCCTCAAGGACTCCTTCCCCGCGCTCGACTACTTCGAGAGCTGCGGACTGCCGTACGTCGTCGCGGTCAACCACTTCGACGGCAGCGAGCTGTTCGACCCGCAGGACGTGCGGGAGGCGCTCACGGTCCCCGCGCACATACCTGTCATGATCATGGACGCGCGGCGGCGGATCTCGGTGATCGAGACGCTCCTGTCCCTCGTCGGCCACGCGCTGGACGTCACCCCCGAGTAGCCCCGGTCCACAGCCCCGGTTAAGGAGCCACCACCCGCATGCGGAAGATACTCGTCGTCGGAGCCGGCCAGTCCGGACTCCAGCTCGCCCTCGGCCTCCAGTCGCACGGCTACGAGGTCACCCTGATGTCCAACCGGACGGCGGACGAGATCCGGGCCGGCCGGGTCATGTCGACGCAGTGCATGTTCCACACCGCACTCCAGCACGAGCGCGACCTCCAGCTGAACTTCTGGGAGTCCCAGGCCCCGAGGATCGAGGGACTCGGCGTCTCCGTCGCGGCCCCCGGCTCCTTCGACCCGGGCCCCTCGCAGCGCGCGATCGACTGGCTGGGGCACCTCGACGGGTACGCGCAGTCGGTCGACCAGCGGGTGAAGATGGCCGGCTGGATGGAGACCTTCGCCCAGCGCGGCGGCCAGCTCGTCATCCACGGCGCGGCCGTCGGCGACCTCGACTACTTCTCCCGTACGTACGACCTGGTGCTGGTCTCGGCGGGCAAGGGCGAGCTGGTGTCGATGTTCGCCCGCGACCCCGAGCGCTCCCCGTACACCGAGCCGCAGCGCGCCCTCGCGGTCTCCTACGTCCACGGACTGGGCCCGCGCCCCGAGCACCCGGACACCGAGGCGGTCCGCTGCAACCTGGTCCCGGGCGTGGGCGAGCTGTTCGTCATGCCGACGCTCACGACCTCCGGCCGGGCCGACATCCTGTTCTGGGAGGGCGTACCCGGCGGCCCGCTCGACGTCTTCAACGGCGTGAAGGACCCGGCGGAACACCTCTCCCTGACCCTGGAACTCATGGAGAAGTTCCTGCCCTGGGAGTACGCGCGCGCCACGAACGTCGAACTCACGGACGCCGGTGGCACGCTGGCCGGCCGCTACGCGCCCACCGTGCGCAACCCGATAGGCCGCCTGCCCGGTGGGGGACTGGTCCTGGGCGTGGCCGACGTCGTCGTCGCCAACGACCCGATCACCGGGCAGGGCTCCAACTCCGCGTCCAAGTGCGCGGCCTCGTATCTCGCGTCGATCCTGGAGCGGGGCGAGAAGGAGTTCGACGAGGAGTGGATGCGGGGGACCTTCGAGCGGTACTGGGCCACGGCCCAGCACGTCACGAAGTGGACCAACGCGATGCTGGCCCCGCCGCCGGAGCACATCCTGAACCTCATCGGCGCCGCGGGCCAGCTCCAGCCGGTGGCGGACCGCTTCGCCAACGGCTTCGACAACCCGGCGGACTTCGAGAACTTCTTCTACGAGCCGGAGAAGACGGGCGCCTATCTGGCGTCGGTCACAGGGGCCTGATCATCGCGGAGGGCGGTCCGGGCGGACGGCTCCGAGGATCGGGTGGGAGGCGATCGGGGAGATCCTGATCTTCTTGCCTGTTCTCGGGGCCTCGATGACCTCTCCCTTGCCCAGGTAGATCGCCACGTGCGTGGCCTGCGGGAAGTAGATGACCAGGTCGCCGGGCCGCAGGTGCTTCAGCTCGACCCTCGGCAGCCGGGCCCACTGCTCCTGGCTGGTCCGGGGGATCGGGGTGCCGGCGTGGGCCCAGGCCTGTGACGTCAGGCCCGAGCAGTCGTACGTCTTCGGGCCCTCCGCGCCCCATTCGTACGGCTTCCCGAGCTGACGTCGGGCGTACGCCAGGGCCCGCTCGCCCTGCCGGGTCGGTTCGCGCCGGACGTCTCCGAGTGCGCCGGAGGTCGTCAGCTCCTCCTGCGCCCTCGCCACCCCCTTCTCCTCGAACTCGGCCAGCCGGGCGAGCTGTTCGGCGGTGAGGGAGGCGAGGAGTTCCTCCACGTCGGCGAGCTTCTCCCGTACGGCGTCCCGGTTCCTCTTCTGCCGGGCCGCGAGGGTGAGCTGGTCGTCCAGGGCTTTGCGGGCCGCGCGGGCGAGGGCGTCGGCGCGGTGCTCGGTGCCGGTGAGGCGGCCCACCGTCTTCGCCCGCTCCCTCGCCAACTGGCCGATGACATGGCCCTGTTCGAGTGCGTGCTGGGGATCGCGGGCGAGCAGCAGACGGACGTACGGCGAGATCTCGGTGACGCTCTGGTACTGCTGGCGGGCCAGCCGCCCCGCGGCACCCCGGCTGTCGTGGAGGGAGAGCCGGGTCCGGGAGAGCGCGGTGTCCAGGCGGGTCACCTCGGCGCGCTTCTCGCGCAGCCTCTCCTCGGTCGCGTTGTAGGTCTCGGTGGCCTGCTCGGCCTCCTGGTACAGCCGCTGAAGGTCCGTCAGCAGCTCGGCCACGGTCCGCTCGCGCGGCTCCGGCCCCGGTACGGCCGCCGCCGGCAGCGGTGCGAGGACGGTGCCGGCCACCACGGCCGCCGTACACACCAGACGCAGAAGCCTTCCTGACACGTCATCACCTCCCGTGCGGAGCAGCCCCTCTGTTCCGCACGGCGAGCATCAGGCGGTGCCCGGCCTCCCGCGCGCCGGGTGGGCGGTTCGGCGCAACCTGGTCACCCGTCGGTGTCAGCCGGCCCGCCGGGCTTGGACCACGGCCACTTCAGCCGGCCCTCCGCCTCCCCCTCGGGGGCGTACTCGTACTTCCACCCCTTCTGGATCCCCAGCCTGGTGTGCCCCCTCGGCACCCGGCGGTACACCAGCACGGTGGGCGGGCCGCCGGCCGCGCCGGGGACCGGGATGCGGTACGTCTTCGGCGGGTGGCCCGTCGGTCCCAGCAGCACGGGCAGCACCCGGCCGTCCATGGGGCCGCCCTCGAAGGGGGTGTCTTCGCTCTTCACGGCACCAGTCTCAGCCATCCGCCGCGAGGGCCGTGACCAGCGCCGCGGTCTGCGGGTCACGGTTCGCGGTCACCGAGAGCACGGCGACGAACTGCTCGACCAGCCAGTCGCGCAGCTCCGCCACGGGGGGCTGCTTGCCCTCGTCGAGCCAGATCAGCGAGGCCGCCTCCACCGCGGTGATCCACATCCGGACGGTCATACGGAGCCTGAGGCCGGGCTCGGGGACGCCGAGGTGGCCGAGGATGTTCTCGGCGGCGGCCCGTCGTACACCGTCGACGATGGCGGTGGTCCGGGACGTCTCGACGACACTGCCGCCCTGGAGCAGGGCACTGAAACCGGCGTCGTGCTCGTCGACGAAGGCGACGTAGCGGTCGAGGGCCCGGGACAGGCGGACGAGGAGGGGCCCCTCCCGGGGCTCGTCGAAGCACTGCTCCAGCTCGTCGGCGGCGGACCTCAGCGCGGCCTCGTAGAGCTGCTGCTTGCCGCCGGGGAAGTACCGGTAGACGAGGGGACGGGAGACTCCGGCCGCTTCCGCCACGTCGTCCAGGGACACGTCCTCGGGGGCGCGGTGCGCGAAGAGGCCGAGGGCGGCCTCCAGCAGCTGGCTGCGTCGCTCCTCGACACTCAGACGGCGGTAGGCGGGCGCGGCAGGGGTCATGGAGGCAGCGTAGTCGGGCGTCCGCGGGTGCGTCGTGGCTGGTCGCGCCCGCGCCGGAAACCCGGTGGCCCCGGGCGGGACCGCCCGAGTAGGTTCGGGCGGTGCCCGAGCTGAAGCGGTTGCATGCCCATCACGCCCCGGCGGTCCTGGCCTTCGAGCTGGCGAATCGCGCGTACTTCGCGGCCTCGGTCTCCGACCGTGGTGACGCCTTCTTCGACCACTTCTCCGACCGGTTCGACGCCCTGCTGGCCGAGCAGGAGGCCGGCGTCTGCGCCTTCCACGTGCTCGTCGCCGAGGACGGCTCGGTCCTCGGCAGGTTCAACCTGCTCGACCTCGAGGACGGCACGGCGGAGCTCGGCTACCGCGTCGCGCGGCACGTGGCGGGGCGTGGTGTGGCGACGGCGACCGTACGGGACCTGTGCCGGCTGGCACCCGACCGGTACGGCCTGCACACCCTGCGGGCGGCCGTCGCCCACCAGAACCCCGCGTCCCGGAAGGTCCTGACCAGAGCCGGGTTCCTCCCGGCGGGCCCCGCCGGCCCGGCCGACCTCGGCGGCAAGCACGGCACCTGGTACCGACGCGACCTGACACTCCTCCAGGTCCCGGAGCGGGAGGACGACGGCCACCGCTGAGCGGCCCCGCCGTCGCCCACCCGACCGCTCAGGCCAGCAGCCCCGACGACCGCCACAGCCGCCGCCCGACGCCCCGGAGCACGCCGATGTCGTCCAGGAAGTCGGTCAGCCGCTTCGCGCCGGTCTGCATGACCTCCTTGCGGTGCCCGCTCGCCTTCACCTGCGCCAACGCCTCCCGCCGGTCGAGGCCCACGTTCGTGTAGACCTCGGGGTTCACGAAGGCCACCGAGAACACCCGGGCGAACTCACCCGAGGTGACCCGGGTGAACTCCTGCGACCACCGCGGCGCGGTCAGCATCTGGCGCCGCAGCTCCTCGCGGGCGTACCGCACATGCCGGGCCTCCTCCACCACATGGATCCGCGTCACGCCCCGGACCAGCGGCTGCACCCGCTCGTCGGGGAAGGTCAGCCGCTGCATCCAGTCGAGGACCTCCTCGCCGAGCAGCGTGGCGGTGAAGGACCCCGGTGTCGTGGAGATCGTCTTGAACAGCCGTCCCAGCTGCTGATGGGCCCGGCTCACCGGGTACCAGGGCGTCCCGCCCCGCGTGATCAGCCGCGCGAACATCTTCGAGTGCCGGCACTCGTCCTCGATCTCGGTGAGCGCGTACCGCACATGGGCGCTCGTCGCCGCCTTGTCGTAGATGTGACGGCACAGCAGCTGCATGAGGATGATCTCGAACCAGATCCCGAGCGAGGCCAGCGCCGCGGCCTCGTGCTGGGAGAGCAGGATGCGCTGCTCCTCGCTCATCCGCTTCCACATCGGGGTGTCGTAGAGCGAGACCAGTTCCGGCGGCCAGAACCACTTGCCCTCCTCGAAGGGCGCGTCCCAGTCCAGTTCCTCGTCCGGGTCGAAGGAGTGCTTCGCGGAAGAGTCGAGCAGCCGCTCGGCCACCTGCTCCCGGTCCTTGAGCAGACCGAGCGCGTCACGCAGCCCTGCGAGCGCGTCGACTTCTGTCAGACTCGTCATGGCCCTTATGAGACTGCCTGTCAGCAAGCTCGTCAATCCCCCGCGCACGACTTGTTGACCCCGCGTCTACGAAGGGGCAGCCTGCGGGACATGCCGACTTTCGACCTGTACACCACGGACCCCGGGGACCCCCACTGGCAGGTACCGGCGACGGGCAAGGCCCGCTTCAGCTGGGAGTACGACAACGGCCGCGACCGCCTCCTGGCCCTCTACCAGAAGGGCAAGGACAAGCAGTGGGACGGGCAGACCCGCATCGACTGGGAGCTGGAGGTCGATCCGTACGACCCCCTCGGCACCCCCGACGAGTCCATCTCCCTCTACGGCACCAAGTACTGGGCGAAGTTCACCGACAAGGACAAGGGCGAGCTCCGCAAGCACCTCGCCTCCTGGCAGTTCAGCCAGTTCCTGCACGGCGAACAGGGCGCGATGGTGTGCGCCGCGCGGATCGTCGAGTCCGTGCCCGACCTCGACGCGAAGTTCTACTCGGCGACCCAGACCATGGACGAGGCCCGGCACGCGGAGATCTACGGCCGGTTCCTGCACGAGAAGATCGGGATGCTGTACCCGATCAACGACAACCTCCAGTCCCTGCTGGGCGACACCCTCAGGGACTCCCGCTGGGACATGCCGTACCTCGGCATGCAGGTCCTCATCGAGGGCCTGGCGCTGGCCGCGTTCGGCATGATCCGCGACACCACCGACAAGCCGCTGCCGAAGCAGATCCTCGCGTACGTCATGCAGGACGAGGCCCGCCATGTCGCCTTCGGCCGGATGGCGCTCCGCGACTACTACCGGCAGCTCTCCGACGCCGAACTGCGCGAGCGCGAGGAGTTCGTCATCGAGGGCTGCTACCTGATGCGCGACCGGCTGCGCGGGGTCGAGGTCCTGGAGAACTTCGGCATCCCCACGGCCGAGGCCGAGGAGTACGCCGAGCGCTCCGAATTCCTGGCCCTCTTCCGCCAGTTGCTCTTCTCCCGGATCGTCCCCTGCGTCAAGGACATCGGCCTGTGGGGCAAACGCCTCCAGCAGGCCTACGTCGACATGGGCGTCTTCGAGATGGGCAACTCCAACCTCGACCTCCTCATGGCCCAGGACGAGGAGATCGCCGAGAAGCTGGACGCGGAACGGTTCGCGACGGAGGAGGGGGAGCGGGTCGCGGAGGTGGAGCGGGCGATCGAGGAAGGGGCCGCTGACGTGGAGTAACGTACTGGCGTGTCCATGCCCCAGGGCCCCTACGGGCCGCCGAACCCCTACAACCAGCCGCCGCCGCAAGGGGCTTACGCTCCGGGGCCGTACGCCCAGCAGCAGCCGTACGCCCAGCAGCAGCCGTACGGCCCGCCGCCGGTGCCGCCGCAGCAACAGCCGTACGGCTGGGGTGCTCCCCCTGTCGCCCCGCCCCCCAAGAGGCGCCCGCTCGTCGTGATCCTCGCCGTCGTGGGCGGACTCGTCGCCCTGGGGGTGGCGGGCGCGGTCATGCGCGGGGTGGAGGAGGCGAGCGGTTCCGGCTATCCGGACGCCGAGTACACGCTCGACCTGCCCAGGACGCTGGTGGACGGCCGCTACGAACTCGGCCGGAACCTCTCCGACTCCGAAGCCGCCCGGACGATCGAGGACCAGGCGGTCGGAGCCCCGGGCTACAAGGACGTCAAGGCCGCCGTCGCGCAGTACAGCCTGGGCGGTGACGACACGAAGGGCACGCTCGTGGTGTCGGGCATGTACGGGCGGTTCAAGAACCCCGACAGGGTGCGGGAGAGCCTGCTCGACGGCGCGGCGGAGGGCGAGGACTCCCAGATCGCCGTCTCGGCACAGGACTTCCACCCCGACGGCGCCGACGGGACCACCGTCACCTGCGAGGTCCTCACCAAGGATCAGGGCGACACCAAGCTGACGGTCCCGATCTGCGCGTGGGGCGACGGCAACACGGGCGCGGCCGTGGCCGAGCTGACGACGGCCACGGCCACCACGGACCCGCTCGAGATCGACCTGGACAAGGCGGCGGCGACGACGGCCCAGGTCCGCGCGGAGATGCGCAAGCCGATCCGCTGACGCCCTACACCGAGCACCCCAGGTCGTCCGGCAGCTCCAGGGCGACCGCCGGCTCCGCGCCCTGGGCCGGGAAGAGCCGGCGCAGGGTGAAGGCGTACGGGGTCGGGCCGTTGGTGCGCAGGTGCAGCAGGCGGGACTCCGCCTCGGCGACCGTGGGGCGGTGGCCCGCCGGGACCCACCACAGGGTCACCATCGCCTCCTGGACCCGCTCGAAGAACTCCCTGCGGCGCGCGAGCATCTCCCGGTGCCGCCCCTGGTACATGTACGCCGTCAGCGCGTCGGCGTCCCGCCACACCGACATGTTGATGATCAGCCACTCGTCGCCGAACACGGCGATGTCCGTGGCGTCGCCCTCGTCGCTCTGCAACCGCCAGACGAACCCGTCGGCGGCGTCCGCGTCGGCGTTCACGGGGTCGAGGTTGTCGACGAAGTCCTTCAACTGCGCTGAGTCCAGCGGGGCCTTGAGCCGGCCGATGTTCACCTGGGCGAGTTGGTACGAGGCGGCTTCAGTCATGGACCGAACGTTAGGTCGGTGTCCAGTGCCGCCTCAACCCCCGTCTCACTCCTTGGAGTTGAGCACCGCCTCCATCACCGCCCGCGCGATCGGCGCCGCCACCCCGCCCCCGGTGATGTCCCCGCGGTCGGCCGCCGCGTCCTCCACCACCACGGCCACCGCGACCTTCGGCTCCACGTCCCGGTCACCCTGCGCCCAGGACACGAACCAGGCGTACGGCGTCCCCGCGTTGCCGATGCCGTGCTGGGCGGTGCCGGTCTTGCCACCGACGACCGCGCCCGGAATCGCGGCATTGGTGCCCGTGCCCTCCGTGACCACCTGCGTCATGAGTTCCTTCAGCTGTGCGGCGGTCGACGGGTACATCGCCTGCCGCGCCGGCCGCGGGCCCGTCGTCGCCACGGTGGAGCCGCCGGCCGTCGTGGTCCGCTCCACCAGGTAGGGCGTGCGGATCTGCCCGCCGTTGGCCACCGCCGCCGAGACCATCGCCATCTGGAGCGGAGTCGCCCGGGTGTTGTACTGGCCGATCGACGACAGGGCCAGCTGCGCCCTGTCGACGGTCGGGTCGAAGGTGGACCGGGCCACCGAGAAGGGGATCCGCAGTGAGTAGTCGTTGAAGCCGAAGGCGTGCGCGGTGGCCGTCATGTCACCGACCCCCACGTCCACCCCGAGCTTCGCGAACACCGTGTTGCAGGACCACCGGAAGGCCTCCCGCAGCGAGAGGTCCTCACAGCCGTCGGACTCGTTGGTCAGCGAGGTCCGGGTGCCGGGCAGGGTGTACGGCGCGGGCGAGTCCGTCGGCGCGTCCACGTCCGAGACGACACCCGCGTCGAGGGCCGCGGCCGCCGTGACCACCTTGAACGTCGAACCCGGCGGATAGGTCTGCCGTACCGCCCGGTTGAGCATCGGCTTGTCCCGGTCCGCGTTCAGCCGTGCCCACGACCGGCCCACCCCCGGGTCGTTGCCCGACAGCACCCCCGGGTCGTACGACGGCGAGGACACCAGGGCCAGGATCCGGCCCGTCGTCGGCTCCACGGCCGCCACCGCGCCCTTGCGCCCGGCGAGCCCGTCGAAGGCCGCCTGCTGCGCGGCCCCGTCGATCGTGGTCACCACGTCCCCGCCCGGGTTGCGCCGCCGCGTGAAGTCGTTCCACAGCGGGAACGGCGTCAGCAGCGGGTCCGAGCCGGACAGGACCCCGTCCTCGGTGTGCTCCAGCAGGGTCGTGCCGTACTCCTGCGAGGCGAAGCCGGTCACCGGCGCGAACAACGGCCCGTCGGCGTACGTCCGTTCATAGCGCAGCTGCTCCCCGGTGTCCCGGGATCCGGTGACCGGCCGCCCGTCGACCAGGATGTCGCCGCGCCGCAGGCCGTAACGGGCGATGTTCTCGCGGCGGTTGGCCGGGTTCTCGTCGTGGGCGCGCGCCTCGAAGACCTGGACACGGGTGGCGTTGACGAGCAGCGCGATCAGCAGCAGGGCGCAGAAGCAGGCCGCGTGCCGGATGTAGCGGGCCATGCCGGAAGCGCGCGCGGTCATGGGGCCTCCGTCCCGTCGTACTGGCCGCGGGCCGAGTCGCTCACCCGGATCAGCAGGGCGACGATGGCCCAGTTGGTGACGACCGACGAGCCGCCCTGGGCGAGGAACGGCATCGCCATGCCGGTGAGCGGGATCAGTCCGCCCACCCCGCCCGCGATCACGAACACCTGGAGCGCCACGATCGAGGCGAGCCCGGTCGCCAGCAGCCGCCCGAACGGGTCGCGCAGGGCGAGGCCCGCCCGGTAGCCGCGCTCCACGAGCAGGCCGTACAGCAGGAAGATCGCGGACAGGCCGGCCAGCCCGAGCTCCTCGCCGGCCGTGGCCAGGATGAAGTCGGACTTCGCGGCGAAGCCGATCAGGACGGAGTGGCCGAGCCCGAGCCCGGTGCCGAGGACCCCGCCCGCCGCGAAGGAGAACAGGGACTGGGCGAGCTGGTTGGGGCCCAGGCCCGCCTCGATCGACGCGAACGGATGCAGCCAGTCCTCCACCCTGCTGTGCACATGGGGCTCCAGCCAGCCCACGGCGAAGGCGCCGACGGCGGCCAGCAGCAGCCCCAGCGCGATCCAGCCGGTGAGCCCGGTGGCGACGTACAGCAGCACCACGAACAGCCCGAAGAACAGCAGCGAGGTCCCGAGGTCCCGCTCGAGGACCAGCACGCCCACACTGATCAGCCAGATGGCGAGCAGGGGGCCGAGGACCCGCCCGGTGGGCAGCTGGAGCCCCCAGAACCGGCGCCCCGCGAACGCCAGCGCGTTGCGGTTCGCGGCCAGGTACGCGGCGAAGAACACCGCGAGCAGCACCTTCGCGAACTCGCCCGGCTGGATGGAGAATCCGGCGATCCGGATCCAGATGCGGGCGCCGTTCACGGAGGGGAAGAGGATCGGCAGGGTCAGCAGGACGAGCGCGGCGGCCACACAGACGTACGCGTACCGCTGGAGCACCCGGTGGTCGCGCAGCGCCAGCACCACCACGATGAACAGGGCCACCCCGACCGTGGACCACACCAGCTGGGTGGGGGCCGCGCGGTCGCCGGGCGTCTCCAGGTCGAGCCGGTAGATCAGCACCAGGCCCAGGCCGTTGAGCAGCACCCCGATGGGCAGCAGGAGCGGGTCGGCGTCCGGCGCCCGCAGGCGTACGGCGAGATGCGCGAGGAGGGCGAGCACGCCGAGCCCGGCGCCGTAACCGGCGGCGCCGGGCGGGACGGTGCCGTGCCGGGCGAGGCCGACAGCGCAGTAGCCGTACACGCTGAGCAGGACGGCGAGGACGATGAGGGCCAGTTCGATGCCACGGCGCCGGGGCAGGCGTACCGCGGAAGCGGGGGTGTCCGCGGGGGCCACGGTGGTTCCGGCCTTGGTCATGTCCGGAACCTACCCAAATAACATGGGTTGTCTGCGCTGTTTCGGGGTGGTGTCAGCACCTTCGTGGCGAGGGCCCGAGGTCCCTGATGTACCGGGCCGAGCCCCAGGCCCAGGTGCCGTCGGTGAGCAGGTACCACTGGCGGTTGCCCTGGACGTTCTGCCCGTCGGTCCGGCAGAAGACGGTGACGATCTCCCCCCGGTTGGCATACCGGATGATCTGCCCGCCCCGGTTGGGCGCGCTGCGCAGGGCGAGCGAACTGGCCGTCACGACACCCCGGTACAGCCGCTGGTTGTGGTTCTGGCCCTGGTTGTGGTTCTGGGTCTGATTCTGGTTCTGGTGGCTCGCCGAGTCGCCCCGGGGGTCGCCGTCCCACTCGTCGGCCGCGGCGGCGGGCACGGCGAGGGCCGAGACGGCGAGGGCGCCGGCGGTGACGGCTATGGAGAAGCGAGAGCGCAGGGACATGGGAGACCTCCGTGGGAGGGGGCGACAAACCTGACTGTTCGCCACGTTAAGGGCGCTCTGAGGCGGTCGCCTTTCCGAATGGGCCGTAGGAGAACCCACCCAGGGGCGCGGGGAACTGCGCGAGAAGCCCCACCCGCCGTCGGCCCGACAACTACGGCAGCGCCAACGTCGCGACCGCCCCACCATCGACCGCATTGGAGAACGAGAGCCGGGCCCCCAGAACCTCGGCCTGGCCCACGGCGATGGTCAACCCGAGACCGTGCCCCCGGGCCCCACCCTCCGTCCGGAACCGCTGCGGCCCGTGCTCGACCAGGTACTCCGGAAACCCGTCCCCGTGATCCCGCACGGTCACCACGGGCCCGTCCACCGTCAAGGACACCGGCCCCCGCCCGTGCCGGTGCGCGTTGGCCACGAGATTCCCCAGCACCCGCTCCAGCCGCCGCCGGTCCGTCTCCACCGCGACATCCCGCACGACCACCACCTCGGTGTCCGTCCCGGAAGCCCGCACCACCCGCTCGGCCACCGCGGCCAGCCGTTCCGTGTCCAGCTCGACCGTCTCCCGCCCGGTGTCCAGCCGCGAGATCTCCAGCAGATCCTCCGTCAGCGTCCGCAACGCCCCCACCCGGTCCCGCACCAGCTCCGTGGGCCGCCCCGGCGGCAACAGCTCGGCGGCCGCGTGCAGTCCCGTGAGCGGCGTACGCAACTCGTGCGCCACGTCCGCCGTGAACCGCTGCTCGCTCTGCAGCTTCCCCTGGAGGGACGCGGCCATGGAGTCCAGCGCGGCGGCCACCGCGGCCACCTCGTCCGGCGACCCGTCCTTCGTGCGGGGGTCCTCGACGCGCGCGTCCAGGTCGCCAGCGCTGATCCGCCGGGCCACCCGGGCGGTCGTGTGCAACCGCCTCGTCACCCGGGTCACCGCGAACGCCCCCACCAGCAGCGTCGCCGTGATCGCCAGCCCCGACGACCACAGGATCGCCCGGTCCAGCCCCGCGATCGTGCGCGCGCCCTGCGAGTAGTCGACCTCCACGGCCAGCGCCCGGTTCCCGTCCACCGGACCGGCCGCCCACATCGTGGGACGCCCGCGGTGCTCGCCGACCATCGTGCCGCGGTCCCCGGCGACCGCCAGCGCGCGCAGCGACCCCGGCAGGTCCGGCGGATCCACCCCGGCGTCCCACCGCAGCGTGTCCCCGGCCTCGTAGGCCGCCGTCGCGTCCCGCAGCCGGCTCAGCGCCAGGTCACGGGTCTCGCCGACGGTCTGGTTGGTCACCGAGACATGCACCAGGACACCGAGCAGCGCGGCGAGGGCGCAGCACATCACGGTGATGAAGACGGCCGACTTCACCGCGAGCGTGCCGGACCAGCGGGGGAGTCTCATCGCGCGCTCGCCGAGGGGCCGGGCGAGCGCCCCTCCGGCCCGGAGCGCAGCATCTCGTCGTGCGTCAAGAGCATCGATTTCTGCTGCGGGTCCCAGGTCCACTGGAGCCGGTACTCGTAGCCGGCCACCTCGGACGGCGACCGGATGATCACGGACCGCCCGGCCAGCTCCACCCCGCTGACCGCGTCCTCCCAGTGCATGACCCGCACGAGCCGGTGCTTCTCGACGGTGTAGACGCGCACCGCGGTGACGTTCCCGGGCAGCTGCCGGAAACCCAGCGTCAGATCGGCGTGCCCGTCCCCGGTGAGGTCGCGGTAGTACGGCTCCAGGACGGGACACCGCTGCCCGGCCGCCCCCTGCTTGCCGCAGTCCGCCATCCGGTGGAGCGTCTCGACGTACCCCGCGTTCTCGTAGTCGCTCGAGTCCTCCTTGATCTCGGCGCGGACGACGGCGACCGGGTCCACCCGGCGGATGTCGTCGCCGGGCACGGGAATGCCGGCCACCACCTCCGACTCCACCTCCCCGACCTCGAAGGCGGGGCTGGAGGCGGGCGTCAGCTGCGGCCACAGCCGGTCCGGGCTGATCGCGGTCGGCGTCGACCCCGCCCCCACCAGCCCGCCCGCGTCCCCGCAGCCCGCCACGGCCGCGAGCATCAGCGCTACGGCGACGGCGGCGACGGCGGCGACGGCACGGGTCGTGCGGGGCGCGCGGCGGGGCGCGCGGGATGCGCGGGATGCGCGGGGCGGGCGGGGGGCACTGTGCTCCTGGGAGGGGCAGGGGTGGGGCCGGGGCAGGAGTTTGCACTGGCCCGACCACCTTATTCGTGTGGAAGTCCTTTTTGCGTTCCTGTCGGCCCCGGGGGCTACTCGGTCAGCTCCTCCAGCAGCCGGGCCGTCGACAGTCCGGCCTGGAGGTACTCGACGAACAGTTCGTTGTGCAGCGCCCACGGCGAGCGGCGGCCCCGGATCAGCCGGATCGCCGCGTCCGCCGTATGCCCCCGACGCATCAGGGCATGGGCCACGACCAGGCCCGAGCGGTTGTAGCCGTGGTAACAGCGGACGAGGACCTTGCGGCCCTCGTCCAGTGCGTCGCTCGCGGCCTGCGCCAGCCGGATCACGCCCGCGAGCTGGGTGCCGTCCAGCGGGCCGTCCGGAATCGGCCACACATGGTGTTCCACCCCGGGATCGGGACCGTGCCCCGGCAACCGCAACAGCGTCTGCACGACATCGAACTCGTCCCGTACGACGGCGAACTCCCGTTGTCCGGACAGGCCCTGGAACTCGTGCCCGCCCATCCACAGCCCGGGCACGATCTCGTTCCACGCCCGCTCCGGAGCCGGTACATCGGGTTGCTTCCTGCGGGTCCGCAACAGCGCCTCCCCAAGCCCCTGCGCCAAGCCCTGCAATTCACGGCAACTCACTGCGACTCACCCCAAAGGTAACCGGCTTCTTGCCTGCGCAGCACCCCGCCTGTTCCCATGGTCCATGGGGTGATGGTGCATGAGCTCACTGCGCGTCGTACCGACCTGGCGCCATGGTCAGGAGCGGCTCTACGTCTGCCTCACGGACGGCCGGAACATCGCCTGGTACGACCGTGAGGCGGCCCGGGTCAACCTGCTGAGCGAGGACCGCAGAGAGGATGTGCTGGACGTCCTCGGGCCCTTCCTCACCGGCCCGGTGGCGGTGGGTCCGCCCCCGGTGCCGACGCCCGCCGAACTGGCCCGGCTCACCCTCCATCCGGACGACGACCTCGCGCCCAACCGTCCCGGCGAGGCGCTCCAGATCGACCTGGACCGCGACCCGGGGCCCGCGCACCGGATCCGCCGCGACCCGCGCCGGCGTGCCCTGGAGGCCGAGCAGACGGTGGGCGAGGCGCTGGACCGCCTCGACGGGGCGGGCTGGCACACCCTGCACTCCGTGCCGCTGCCCGGCGGCGAACGCGTCCACCACCTCTTGATCGGCCCCGGCGGACTGTTCGCGGTGCACGCCCTGTACGCCCGCAAGCAGCGGGTGACGATCGCCGACCCGATGGTCACCCTGGGCCGCCGGGACCCCCACCCCTTGCTCCGCCGCGTCCGAGCCGACGCCGACCGAGCCTCCTACGCCCTGACAGCCGAGGTCCACCCGATCCTCGCCCTGGTGTCCCCGTCCGACATCACCACCACCCTCCCACCCCGAGACCTCCGCATCCTCACCGACACCGACCTGGACGGTCTGTCCCGCCTGGGCGGCACGTTGAAACCGGCCGACGTGGAGGCGTTGCACGCGATGGCGAGGGACCGGCATACGTGGTCGAAGGTCTGAGCTACGGCCACCAGGGGCTTCGCAGGGTGAGTTGGGGTTGGGGCGGACCTGGGCCTTGGGCTGGGCTGGGTGCTGGGCTGGTCGTGAAGGTGTAGCCGGCCTCCGGGACGAGTGCGAAGGCACGCGCGAAGCCTGCCGGCCTGGGCTCGGCTGGGCGTGAGACGCGGCCGGGGGCTGGGTCGGGTGGGCAGGTAGGGCAGGGGCCTGTCGGCCTGGGCTCGGTTTGGCGTGAGACGCGGCCGGGGGCTGGGTCGGGTGGGCAGGTAGGGCAGGGGCCTGTCGGCCTGGGCTCGGTTTGGCGTGAGACGCGGCCGGGGGCTGGGTCGGGTGGGCAGGGAGGGCAGGGGCCTGCCGACATGGGCTCGGCTGGGCCGGCAGGTGTGCCTGGGGTCTGTGCCGAAAGTACAGGTGCGCGGGGGCCGGGGGGCCGGGCCGGCCTGGTGAAGGTGCGCGGCCTGGACCTGCGCTGGGCCGGCGTGAAGACACGCGCGAGACCTGCCGGCCTGGGCTCGGCCGGGCGTGAACGTGTGGCTGTGCTCCGGGCCGAGTACGAACCCGCGCGTGTGCCCGGACGGAGCCTGAGCCGGCCCGCATCCCGACCAAGGCCCCCTGCAACCCCCCAGGGGCGCGGGGAACTGCGCGACAAGCCCCCACCCACCCGCACCCGCCCGACAACCCAACACCCGGCACCCCCCTAGGCGCCCGCCCGACAAGCGCCCCCGGCACCCCCTAGGCGTCCGCCCGACAACCCAACCCCGGCACCCCCTAGGCACCCGGCAACCGAGCCGCCCGCCCACCATCCAGCAACGGAGCCAGCAGATCGCCGTAGTCCTGCAACCGAGGCACCATGTCCCCCGCCTGAAAGGCCAGCCGCCCAGGCGCCCCGCACTCCTCCACCTCCCCCCACGTGACCGGCGCCGACACCAACGGCACCGCCCGCGCCCGCAGCGTGTACGGCGTCGCAGTCGTCTTGCGCGCGGCGTTCTGACTCCAGTCCACGAACACCTTCCCCGGCCGCAGATTCCGCGTCATCCGGTGCAGAGCCAGCCGCGGCAGAGCCCGCTCCGCCTCCACGGCCAGCCGCTTCGCGTACTCCGACACCTGATCGGACGACGCCCCCCGCACCGCCGCCAGCAGATGCAGCCCCTTGGACCCGGCCGTCTTGGGATAAGCCTCGACCCCGTCCGCAGCCAACCGCTCCCGCAGCCACAGCGCGACCTCGCAGCACTCGACGATCGTCGCGGGCGCCCCCGGATCGAGGTCGAGGATCAGCCGGTCCGCCTCCTCGGGCGCACCGACCAGCCACTGGTGGGTGTGGAACTCCGTGACCAGGTTCGCCGCCCACATCAGACTCGCCAGATCCTGGACCAGCACCATGCGGGCCGGCCCCTCGGAACGCGGCACCTCGGCCGTGGTGACCCAGTCGGGCGTACCCGGAGGGACGTTCTTGGCGAAGAACACCTGCCCCTCGGGCCCGTCCGGATAGCGCAGGAAGGAGACGGCACGGTCACGCAGATGGGGGAGGAGGACGTCCGCGGTGGTGGCGTAGTAGTGGAGCAGCTCGCCCTTGGTGAAGCCGGTGGCCGGATACAGCACCTTCTCCAGATTGCTGAGCGCGAGCCGTCGCCCCTCCACCTCTGTGATCGGCGTCATACGATGAGAATCTCACGCATACCTTATGAAAATGGCGTAAAACCCCAGAAAGGGTGCTGCTGGTGAGATCCATATGGAACGGCGCCATCTCGTTCGGCCTGGTCAGCATCCCGATCAAGCTGGTCAACGCCACCGAGAGCCACTCGATCTCCTTCCGCCAGATCCACACCGAGGACGGCGGCCGGGTCCGCTACCGCAAGGTCTGCGAACTGGAGGACCGTGAGATCACCCAGTCGGAGATCGGCAAGGGCTACGAGGACGCGGACGGCACGATCATCCCGATCACCGACGAGGACCTGGCCCATCTGCCGCTCCCCACGGCGAAGACGATCGAGATCGTCGCCTTCGTGCTGGCCGACCGGATCGACCCGCTCCAGATGGACGCCGCGTATTACCTCCAGGCGGGCGGCGCCCCCGCGGCCAAGCCGTACACCCTGCTGAGGGAGGCGCTCAAGCGCAGCAACAAGGTCGCCATCGCCAAGTTCGCACTGCGCGGCCGGGAACGCCTCGGCATGCTCCGAGTGGTCGAGGACGCCATCGCGCTGCACGGACTGCTCTGGCCGGACGAGGTCCGCGCGCCCGAGGGACTCGCCCCCGACACCAAGGTCACCGTCAGCGACAAGGAACTCGACCTGGCCGACGCCCTGATGGACACCCTCGGCGAGATCGACCTGGACGAACTGCACGACGAGTACCGCGAGGCCCTGGAGGAGGTCGTCGCCGCGAAGGCCGCGGGGGAGGCCCCACCGGAGGCCCCGGAACCGGCCCGCAGCGGCAAGGTGCTCGACCTCATGGCCGCGCTGGAGAAGAGCGTGCGGGAGGCGAAGGAGTCGCGGGGCGAGGAGCCGGGCGAGGTCAGACAGCTGCCGCAGCGCAAGTCGGCGCGGGCGGCGCCGAAGCAGACCGGCGGGAAGAAGTCGACGGCGAAGGCCACCCCGGCGAAGAAGACGGCCGCGGCCAAGAAATCGACGGCGAAGTCGACCGCGAAGTCGACGGCCAGGTCGTCACAGGGGACGAAGAAGACGGCGTCGGCGAAGAAGACGGCCGGCGCCAAGAAGACGACGGCGAAGAAGACGACCGCCCGGAAGCGGAGCGCGTGACCCGCACAGTGCCGTCGGCACCGCGCGGGCCACGTCGGCCTCAGGAACCGTAGGTCAGTCGACGACCTTCGCGGACTCGATGATCACCGGCTGCGTCGGCACGTCACCGTGACCGCGGCTGCTGCCGGTCCGTACGCCCTTGATCTGGTCGACGACGTCCTGGCCCTCGGCGACCTTGCCGAACACGGTGTAGCCCCAGCCGTTCGGGCTCTTGGCCGTGAAGTTCAGGAACTCGTTGTCCGAGACGTTGATGAAGAACTGGGCGGTCGCCGAGTGCGGGTCGCTGGTGCGTGCCATCGCCACGGTGTACGCGGTGTTCTTCAGACCGTTGTCGGCCTCGTTCGGGACCGGCGCGAGCGTGGGCTTCTGCACCATGTCCGCGGTGAAGCCGCCGCCCTGGACCATGAAGCCGTCGATCACCCGGTGGAAGATGGTGCCGTCGTAGTGCCCGTTGCCGACGTACTTCAGGAAGTTCTCGACGGTCTTGGGTGCCTCGGCGTCGGCCAGCTCGAGGACGATGCGGCCGAAGTTTGTGGTCAGCTCGACCCTGGACATGGGGATCGTCCCTTTCTGGTGGGGCATGACCGAAGCATCTTGTCACACGGCCGTACGCCCCCGACGGCCCTCAGGGGCGAGCGGTGTCTGGGGCGCTCCCGGGCGGGGCGAGGCCCGCGGGTGTCGGTACGACCGTCTGCGGGGAGGGAGCCGTGGACGGCAGCGGCGACACCGGCCCGGGGGAGCCGCTCGGAGAACTGCGCGGAGGGCTGCTAGGGGAACCGCTCGGGCGGCCGCTGGACGGAGCCATCGGCACCGAGGAACGGTCCGGACCCGTACCGGGCAACGCGGCCACGACCCCCGCCGCGAGCACGGCCGCCACCAGGGCTCCCACGGCGCCCGAGACCGCCGTACGACGGCGTCGGATCCGTCGGCCACCCACGACCGCCGCGTCGGTGACGCTGGGGAAGGCGGGCTCCCGCGAACCGTCGAGGATGACCTCGAAGGCGCCGCGTACGCCGCCGCTCTCCTCGTACGCGCTGTCCTTGCCGTAGTCGTCGGACATCTCCCCCCTCACCTCCCGCTCGTCTCGCCGGCCAGGCCCTCGACGAGCCCCCGCAGCCGGACCAGTCCGCGCGCGCTCTGGCTCTTGACCGTGCCCGGGGTCACCCGCAGCGCCTCGGCGGTCTGCTCCACACTCCAGTCCTCCCAGAACCGCAGTACCAGCACCGCCCGGTAGCGGGGCGGCAGTTCCATCAGCGCCGCCTGCATCACCAGCCGCAGCTCCGGGGTGACCGGAGGCTCGGCCGAGGCCGGCTCGGGCACGTCCTCCGTCGGCTCCTCCCGCCAACTCCGTTTGCGGTACTGGTCGATGAAGGCGCGGGTGAGGATCGTACGGGCGTATGCCTCGACATTGCCGTCGCGGCGGACCCGTCCCCAGGAGGCGTACAGCTTCATCAGGGTCGTCTGCGTCAGGTCCTGGGCCTGGTGCCAGTCCCCGCACAGCAGATACGCGCTGCGCCTGAGCTGCCCCTGCCTGGCCTCGGCGAACTCCCGGAACTCCCGCTCCCGGACTGCTTCCCGCACCCGCCGCCCCTCCGCCGTACCGGTCACACCTGTCCTTGAGAGGTACGGGGAAGGGCTCGGCGAGGTTGCACGCCCCGGGAAGAAAAGTTTCCGGCCCGGAGCGTGCAACCCGGCACGGCAGGTGCCCCGTACTCCTCTCACGCAACCGACCCGACCACCGAGGAGCACTCTTGACGAACCGTCATGGCATCCGACCCACCCGCCGTCTCCTGATCGCCGTCGTCGCAGGAGGTGCTGTGGCCGTGGCGGGCTGGGCAGCCGTCGCGGGCGCGGCGACGGGTTCAACGACGACGCAGAAGCCGACGGCGGTGCCGTCCGCGGTGCCGTCGGCGGCGCCGTCCGCTGTACCGTCCGTGGCGCCTTCCACCGTGCCGTCACCGGTGCCGTCTCCCGTGGCGACCCAGAGGCCGTCCCAGCCGAGTCCGGTGCCGTCGGTCCCCGGGGGCGCGCCGAGTCCGGTGCCGTCGGTCCCCGGCACCGCGCCGAGTCCCGTGCCGTCCGTGCCGGGGGGCGAGCCGAGCACCGTGCCGATGGTGGTGCCGAGCCAGAAGCCTTCGGCCGCCCCGAGCCCCGTCCCCACGGTCACCACGCGGCCGTCGAAGTAGGGCGGCGGCAGACCGGGTAAGACCGCCCGGGCACCGGCCCTTGTCCTGTGCCCGGCCGGTCAACTTGCCTCAGCCACGCGCTGGTTGAGCTGGTGCAGCCGATGGAACCGGCTGAACGGCCTCCCGCCGGAAGGCCCAACGCAACTCCGGCTCCACGACGTACCGGAGCGCGCGCCGGACGGGCGGGGTGCACAGCACGGTCACGACGGCGCCGGCGACGAGGGCGACGAGGCCCACGCCGAGCGGCTCGTGCACCCAGGCGGCCCCGTACCAGCCCCAGGACCGGGAACCCTGGACGAGGAAGCCGTGCAGGAGATAGCCGTAGAGCGTGCCCGAGCCCAGCACGGTGAACCAGGTCCGCCGCCCGGGCACCAGGGCGAAGAAGCACGCGACCAGGACCAGCGAACAACCGAAGGCGACCAGCGTCATCACCGGCCCCGACCAGGCGGGCCCGCCCAACTCCTGGGCGCTGTCCCGGTGGTAGAGCCAGGCGGCACTCATCCGCGGCACCGCCACGTAGGCCAGGACCAACGCGAGGGCGAACACAGGCCCGGCGGCCAGCCGGACGGCCCGTCGCCGGACCAGCTGGAAGTGCTCGGGCCGAAGGCAGAGCCCCAGCACGAAATACGGAAGGAACTGCAGAACACGCTGGAGATCGAGGCCGTCGCCGATCGAAGGCGAGAGCGTGGCGAGCATCGCGACGGCGAGGGCGACCGGAACAGGCTGACGCAGCCGCTGCCACACGGGCGTGCTCAGCCGCCACACGAACAACGCGACGAGGAACCACGTCAGATACAGCGGATCCAGCAGACTCACCGGCCGGTCCGGCACGCCGTCCGTCCACCGCGTGAAGAAGGTGTACGCCGCCTCGAACACGACGTACGGCACGACGAGCCCGCCCACCAGCCGCCGCAGCCGCCCCGGGCTGGCGTCGAAGTTCCGCGAGAAGTACCCGGACACGACGATGAACGCCGGCATGTGGAACGCGTACACGAGCAGGTACAGCGCGGACACCGCCCGGCTCCCGTCCCGCAACGGCTCCCAGGCATGCCCCACGGCGACCAGCACGATCGCCAGGTACTTTGCGTTGTCGAAGAACGCGTCCCGCTCAGCCATCCCGGTCGCCTCACCGTTTCCCGGCGGACCAAACCGTGGACATGTGTGCGCAGGATCACGAGTGCACACACGTTGACGGGACCGCCCTCGGGGCCCTGCAACCCAGGCCTCTGGCATCCCGCCAGGAACCTCGTTGCATCGTGACGCTCAGGCTCCGGTACGCGGCGAGTCCGGCGTTTCACCTGCTCCCGTCTGCGCCAGGACACGCATCACCTCTCGAACGGTGCCCACCAGAAAACCGGCCGCGAGCAGCCCGAACAGCACAGAACCCAGCCGAAGCCCGCCGGCGTCGGATCCGCCCAGAAAGTCAGCGTGGCGGACCTCAGAAGGGTCCGACGGGTCATAGACGACGGGAACGTGCCCCCCAGGCTTCAGGTCTCTCCCCGAGTCGCCCCCGACATCGATATGCGCCTCCACGACGCCGGACGGCGCAACGAAGCGCACGGCCAGGTAATTCGGCCAGCCTTCCTCCGACCGGCCGGCAATGGCGACCACGGTCGCTTCGGCCCTGCGCCCGTGCTCCCGGAGATCGTGCAGCAACTGGTTCTCCTGGCCGGCTTCCCATCCCATGATCCCGGCAACACTGCCGAACAACAGGAACCCCACGGCAACCGACCGAGCCCTGCCCCAGCGGGATCCCGACAACGGCAACGACACACCGACCCTCGAGACCAGCGCCCCCACGACCCGACCCGGCGAAGGGATCCGCCCACCCCAACGACGAGCCCACGCCCACCGACGCAACAACAGTTCCGCGACGGACAGCCCGACGGCCGCACCAAAAACCTGACTCCAGGTCAACGAAAACGGACGGAACACAAGCCACACCACAAAGGCCCCGCCCCCCACCACCGAGCCCCACCCACCAAGAAGACGAACCTTCCCTCGCTCGTCACCCTGCTCGAACCCGCGCTCCCACATCGGCGCCTCCTAGCCCCCACGACCTAGGACACACCGACCACCGCTGAGGTTGCAGCGGTAGCCGACGCTAGGTCTGAGGCGCCGCCGTTGCCCGACCCCGACATGGGGCTGACGCGGCCTGCATACGCCTGCACATACGCGAAGACCCCGGCCTCAGCGTTTCCGCTGGTGACGGGGTCTTTGGGCACCGTTTGAAGGGTGCCCCCGGCAGGATTCGAACCTGCGCACACGGCTCCGGAGGCCGTTGCTCTATCCCCTGAGCTACGGGGGCGTGTCGGGTGCGAGGTGGTGGCTCGCGGCGACGGGTAGAACACTACCAGCTTCGTCGGGGTGATCAGGAACGGGTTTGCGGGGTGGGGGAGCCGCGCGTCCCCCTCGCGGGGTGGAAGTGGGGAAAAGCCGGACGCGGTGGCCGGTCCGCACCTACTCTCGAGTTGTGCCAGGCGCGTCGGGTCGGGTGCTTGTTGTGGACGACAACAAGGTCATCCGGCAGTTGATCAGGGTCAATCTCGAGCTGGAGGGTCTCGAGGTCGTGACCGCGGCCGATGGCGTCGAGTGTCTGGATGTCGTTCATCAAGTGCAGCCCGATGTCGTGACCCTCGATGTGGTCATGCCCCGGCTGGACGGGCTGCGGACCGCCGCACAGCTGCGTTCCGACCCCCGGACCGCCCACCTTCCCCTCGCCATCGTCAGCGCCTGTACCCAGTACGAGGTCGACAGCGGCCTCGACGTCGGCGTCGACGCCTTCCTCGCCAAACCCTTCGAGCCCGCCGAACTCGTCCGGCTCGTACGGCAGTTGATGGAGCAAGCCGGTCAAGCGACCGACGTTCAGGACGGCGACGGCTCGTTCGTTGTGCCTGTCCTGGGTAGTGGAGAGGCTGAGCGCGCCAGTCACGCCGGCGGTTGAGCCCCCCGGGCCGCCCCGGATCGCTGTGATCTCGCGAGTCACCGGAAGGGCCGATGGTCTCTCCACCCCGACCGTCCACATCCCGGACCCCCGCCAAACCCGCTCGCCTACCCACCCCCCTCCTCCCATACGCTTGTCCCGTGACCCCCGTCGAGCTCTCCCGTACCGTGCTGCGCGCGGTGCGTCGTGCTGTCGACGACGGGGAGCTGGACGTGGTCGTGCCGACGGGGGCCAAGGTGACCGCTCCTGGGCCCGGTGGGTGTGGGGACTACGCCACCAACCTCGCCCTCCAGCTCGCCGGTCCCGCCGGGCAGCCCCCGCTGCGGGTCGCCGAGATCCTGCGCCGGCGTCTCGCCTCCAGCGACGGCATCAGCGATGTCGTCGTCACCGGGCCCGGCTTCCTCAACATCAGTCTGCGCGGGAACCAGGCCGACCTCGTGCGGGAGATCCGCCAGCTCGGACAGAGGTACGGGCACGTCGACCGGCCCACCGGACAGCTCGTGCAGCTGCACGCGCCTCACGAGGTCCGCGCCGTCGTCGTCATGGACGCCCTCGCCCGTGTCCTCCGCTCTCAAGGCGCCCTCGTCCGTACCAGCTGCGTTCGCAGGCCCGCCCCCGCGTGGGTCGACATCCTCGGCGTCGAGGTCGACGCGTACGGCACGTCCGACGCCCCCGCGCCCCTCGACGTCAACGTACGCCCGGTGCCGGCCGACTCCGACCCCACCTTCCTCGGCCGGGACGCCGCCCGCTGGGCCCTGCTCCACCCGGCCCCCCACGACCGTCCCCGTATCACCGCCGACCACCTCGTCCAGCGTGAGAGCAACCCTCTCTTCCGCGTCCGCTACGCCCACGCCCGCACCCGGGCCCTGCGCCGCAACGCCTCCGACCTGGGCTTCCACGCCGAGCCCGGCGACCCCGCACTCCCGGGTCGCCCGCTCGCAGAGTCCGGCGACCCCACCGCCCCGGTGCACCCCCTCACCGAGCCCGGTGACACCTCACCCCCAGTTCCCCCGCTCGCAGAGTCCGGCGACACCGCAACCCCGGTTCCTCCGCTCGCAGAGTCCGGCAACCCCACACCCCCGGGTCGCCCCCTCACCGAGCCCGGCGACACCACACCCCCGGGCCACCCCCTCACCGAGCCCGGCAACACCGCAACCCCGGGCCACCCGCTCACCGAACCCCGCAACACCCACCCCGCCCGCGCCGCCGTAGAGCAGACCCAAGACGCAGCCGACCTCAAGGCTCTCCACGCCGTCCTCGCCGATCACCCCCGTGTCCTCGCCCGGGCGGCCGCGCAGCATGCTCCCGATCGGCTGGCCCGGCATCTCGTCAGCGTCGCCGATGCCGCTCTGCCCTTTCTCGTCACCGTCCTTCCGCGCGGCGCGGAGAAACCCTCGGCCGCCCACCGTGCCCGGCTCGCGCTTGCCGAAGCCGTCGGGGCGGTGCTGGCCGGTGGCCTCACCCTGCTCGGCATCGACGCACCCGAACACCTCTGAAAGACGACAACGATGAGCCGTTCCGCACACCCCGCCGGGCCCCGCCACGCCGACGTTCTCCCCGAGGGCCACTACTCCGCCCCGCCCGCCGACCTCAACACCCTCGACCCCAAGGTCTGGGCCCAGACGGTCACGCGGGACGACAGCGGTGTCCTCACCGTGGGTGGCATCCCCGTCACCCGGCTCGCCGAAGAGCACGGCACCCCCGCCTACATCGTCGACGAGGCCGACTTCCGGGCACGCGCGCGTGCGTGGCGCAGCGCCTTCGGGGCCGACGCCGACGTCTTCTACGCCGGCAAGGCCTTCCTCTCCCGCGCCGTGGTGCGCTGGCTGCACGAAGAGGGGCTCAACCTCGACGTCTGCTCCGGCGGCGAACTCGCCACCGCCCTCTCCGCCGGCATGCCCGCCGACCGCATCGCCTTCCACGGCAACAACAAGTCCACCGAGGAGATCCGCCGCGCGATCACCGAAGGGGTCGGGCGGATCGTGCTCGACTCCTTCCAGGAGATCGTCCGGGTCGCGCACATCGCCCGTGAGCTGGGCACGCGGCAGCGCGTGCAGATCCGGATCACCGTCGGTGTGGAGGCGCACACGCACGAGTTCATCGCCACCGCCCACGAGGACCAGAAGTTCGGTATCCCGCTCGCCGGCGGGCAGGCCGCGGAGGCCGTGCGGCGGGCGCTTCAGCTCGACTCGCTCGAACTCATCGGGATCCACTCCCACATCGGGTCGCAGATCTTCGACATGTCCGGATTCGAGGTCGCCGCGCACCGCGTGGTCGGGCTGCTCAAGGACGTCCGTGACGAGCACGGCGTCGAGCTTCCCGAGATCGACCTCGGCGGCGGGCTCGGGATCGCGTACACCTCCGACGACGACCCCCGCGAGCCGCACGAGATCGCCAAGGCGCTCACCGAGATCGTCAGCCGTGAGTGCGACGCCGCCCGGCTGCGGACCCCGCGCATCTCCGTCGAGCCCGGGCGGGCCATCGTCGGGCCCACCGCGTTCACGCTCTACGAGGTCGGCACCATCAAGCCCCTCGACGGGCTGCGCACCTACGTCTCCGTGGACGGCGGGATGTCGGACAACATCCGCACCGCGCTCTACGACGCCGAGTACAGCGTCGCCCTGGTGTCCAGGACCTCCGACGCCGCGCCCATGCTCGCCCGGGTCGTCGGCAAGCACTGCGAGAGCGGGGACATCGTGGTCAAGGACGCGTTCCTGCCGGCCGACCTGGCACCGGGTGACCTGATCGCCGTACCGGCGACGGGGGCCTACTGCCGGTCCATGGCCAGCAACTACAACCACGTGCTGCGTCCGCCGGTCGTCGCCGTCCACGACGGTGCGTCCCGGGTCATCGTCCGCCGCGAGACCGAGGAGGACCTGCTGCGGCTCGACGTCGGCTGAACACACCAGCGCTGGAAGATCTACGGTCTTCCACCCCCGGACAAATGAAATAGATGTCTCATAATCCGGACGAGGGGCAGAAACTCCCGTCCGGTGAGTGAGACTGGTCCCACCGTGACGGTATGAGGAAACGAGGTCGGATGATGCGTACGCGTCCGCTGAAAGTGGCGCTGCTGGGCTGTGGAGTGGTCGGCTCAGAGGTGGCGCGCATCATGACGACGCACGCTGACGACCTCGCCGCCCGCATCGGGGCCCCGGTGGAGCTCGCGGGGGTCGCGGTACGGCGGCCCTCCAAGGTCCGTGAGGGCATCCCGCAGGAACTCGTCACCACCGACGCCACCGCCCTCGTCAAACGCGGGGACATCGACGTCGTCGTCGAGGTCATCGGGGGGATCGAGCCCGCGCGATCCCTCATCACCACCGCCTTCGAGCACGGGGCGTCCGTCGTCTCCGCCAACAAGGCCCTCCTCGCCCAGGACGGCGCCGCCCTGCACGCGGCGGCCCTCAAGGCCGACAAGGACCTCTACTACGAGGCCGCCGTCGCCGGTGCCATCCCGCTGATCCGCCCGCTGCGCGAGTCCCTCGCCGGTGACAAGGTCAACCGGGTGCTCGGGATCGTCAACGGCACGACCAACTTCATCCTCGACAAGATGGACTCCACGGGCGCCGGTTACCAGGAGGCCCTCGACGAGGCCACCGCGCTCGGGTACGCGGAGGCCGACCCGACCGCGGACGTCGAGGGGTTCGACGCCGCCGCCAAGGCCGCCATCCTCGCCGGGATCGCCTTCCACACGCGTGTGCGTCTCGACGACGTCTACCGCGAGGGCATGACCGAGGTGACCGCGGCCGACTTCGCCTCCGCGAAGAACATGGGCTGCACCATCAAGCTGCTCGCCATCTGCGAGCGCGCCGAGGACGGCCGGTCCGTCACCGCGCGCGTGCACCCCGCGATGATCCCGCTCACCCACCCGCTCGCCTCCGTCCGCGGCGCGTACAATGCCGTGTTCGTCGAGTCCGACGCCTCCGGCCAGCTGATGTTCTACGGCCCGGGCGCGGGCGGCGCCCCCACCGCCTCCGCCGTCCTCGGCGACCTCGTCGCCGTCTGCCGCAACCGGCTCAGCGGCACGACCGGGCCCGGTGAGTCCGCGTACGCCGCCCTGACCGTCTCGGGCATGGGCGAGGTCGTCACGCGCTACCACATCAGCCTGGACGTGGCGGACAAACCGGGTGTTCTCGCTCAGGTGGCCACCGTGTTCGCCGAGCACGGGGTGTCCATCGATACCGTTCGGCAGCAGGGGAAGGACGGCGAGGCGTCTCTCGTCGTCGTCACGCACCGCGCGTCCGACGCCGCCCTGGGCGGCACCGTCGAGGCGCTGCGCAAGCTCGACACCGTGCGGGGTGTCGCCAGCATCATGCGGGTTGAAGGAGAGTAACCAGCAATGACCCACCAGTGGCGCGGAATCATCGAGGAGTACCGGGACCGGCTGCCCGTCTCCGACAGCACGCCGGTCGTGTCGCTCCGCGAGGGCGGCACGCCCCTCGTGCCCGCGCAGGTGCTCTCCGAGCGCACCGGGTGCGAGGTCCACCTCAAGGTGGAGGGCGCCAATCCCACCGGGTCCTTCAAGGACCGCGGTATGACCATGGCCATCACGCGGGCCAAGGAGGAGGGCGCGAAGGCGGTCATCTGCGCCTCCACCGGCAACACCTCCGCGAGCGCCGCCGCCTACGCCGTGCGCGCCGGCATGGTCTGCGCCGTGCTCGTCCCGCGGGGCAAGATCGCGCTCGGCAAGATGGGCCAGGCCCTCGTGCACGGCGCGAAGATCCTCCAGGTCGACGGCAACTTCGACGACTGCCTCACCCTGGCCCGCTCGCTGAGCGACAACTACCCGGTGGCGCTGGTCAATTCGGTCAACCCGGTGCGCATCGAGGGCCAGAAGACGGCCGCCTTCGAGATCGTCGACATGCTCGGCGACGCGCCCGACATCCACGTCCTGCCGGTCGGCAACGCGGGCAACATCACGGCGTACTGGAAGGGCTACAAGGAGTACGCCGCCGACGGTGTCGCCGCGAAGACGCCCCGGATGTGGGGCTTCCAGGCCTCCGGCAGCGCCCCGATCGTGCGCGGCGAGGTGGTCAAGGACCCGTCGACCATCGCCACCGCCATCCGGATCGGCAACCCCGCCTCCTGGCAGTTCGCCCTCGGGGCGAAGGAGGAGTCCGGTGGGTTCATCGACGAGGTGACGGACCGTGAGATCCTGCGCGCCTACCGGCTGTTGGCCGCCCAGGAGGGCGTCTTCGTGGAGCCCGCCTCCGCCGCGTCGGTGGCCGGTCTGCTGAAGGCGGCCGAGCAGGGCAAGGTCGACCCGGGCCAGAAGATCGTCTGCACCGTCACCGGCAACGGCCTCAAGGACCCCGACTGGGCCGTCGCCGGCGCGCCGCAGCCGGTCACCGTCCCGGTCGACGCGGCCACCGCGGCCGAGCGCCTCGGGCTCGCCTGACGCTCGCCTGACACGGAATCCGTGACTCCGCCGGGAGATCCCGGTAAGGGGTGCACAGGGGGCTTACGACACGCATCGTGCGCCTCCTGTGCGCCCTATGTCGCCACAGAACCTTCCTTCGATAGGCTGTACCGAACCCGCCCCCTGCATATGCCTCCGCGTATGGCAGGGAGCCGCGTAGTCTCCGCGGCCTGAGGGTCTCCAGGTACCCATCGAACGTCTTCGACCATCACGCAGCTCAAGGAGAGTCATCGAGAGATGGCCGGTCCCGCCTTCCGCGCCGCCGCCGTCCGGGTGCGCGTCCCCGCCACCAGTGCCAACCTCGGTCCGGGCTTCGACGCCCTGGGCCTCTCCCTGGGGCTCTACGACGACGTGGTCGTCCGGGTGGCCGACTCCGGGCTGCACATCGACATCGCGGGGGAGGGGAGCGAGACGCTCCCGCGTGACGAGAACCACCTTCTCGTACGCTCCCTGCGCACCGCCTTCGATCTGCTGGGCGGCCAGCCGCGCGGCCTGGAGATCGTCTGCGCCAACCGCATCCCGCACGGCCGGGGCCTCGGCTCCTCCTCGGCCGCCATCTGCGCCGGGATCGTGGCCGCGCGTGCCGTGACCATAGGCGGCGAGGCCCGCCTCGACGACACCGCGCTGCTTGAGCTCGCCACCGAGATCGAGGGCCACCCGGACAACGTGGCCCCGTGTCTGCTCGGCGGCTTCACGCTCGCCTGGATGGAGGCCGGCGCCGCCCGGGCGATCAGGCTGGAGCCCCACGATTCCATCGTTCCGGTGGTTTTCGTGCCCGGAAAGCCCGTCCTGACCGAGACCGCGCGCGGACTGCTCCCGCGCACCGTGCCGCACGTCGACGCCGCCGCCAACGCGGGCCGCGCCGCGCTGCTCGTCGAGGCCCTCACCAGGCGCCCCGAGCTGCTGCTGCCGGCCACCGAGGACCGTCTCCACCAGGAGTACCGCGCTCCCGCCATGCCGGAGAGCGCGGCGCTGGTGGAGCGGCTGCGGGCCGACGGAGTCCCGGCAGTCATCTCGGGAGCGGGCCCGACCGTGCTCGCGCTCGTCGACGCGGAAAGCGCCGACAAGGTGGCCCATCTGGCGGGCGAGGGCTGGGCCGCCAACCGGCTCGAACTGGACGACCAGGGGGCGAGCGTGCTTCCGCTCGCGGCCGCCGGTGACATGTGAGATCCGGCGTGTGCCGGATTTCGAGAGGGGGAATGTTTGTTGGATCCGGTAGTGTTAACCTCAAGTCTGCACCCGACCCCACCATGGCGAGGTGCTTCACGTCCCCGTCCGGGACAGACATTCTTCCGGGAGCCTCCCAAGCCGCACTGTGTTTCGTACGACGTACATGGGCAGTACCTCGTACGCGAGCACTGAGCGACTTGCCGGGCACGCTCCGGAACCGGTGCGTCCAAGCCACGTGACACGGACACTCAGTGCCACGGCTCTCGGAAGCGCCGTCACCACATTCCTCCGCCGTTGAGGCGGACCACCGCCCCGGCTCGGTCCACAAGGATGGGACCGACGTCGGACAGCACAAACGGTCGCCGAGCCAGACAGGCCGACGTCCGCTCCAGGGAAGGACCCTTCGTGAGCGACACCACCGATCTGATGGGCGCACGTGTCGAGGACACCGCTGCCGCGCCCGCCACGGACGCCGCGCCTGCCAGCGGTGCCGGCTCCCGGCGGCGCCGCGGTACCGGCCTCGAAGGCATGGTGCTGGCCGAGCTGCAGCAGGTCGCATCCGGCCTCGGCATCAGGGGCACCGCGCGGATGCGCAAGAGCCAGCTGATCGAGGTCATCAAGGAGGCGCAGGCGGGAGGTGGGGCCCCGGCCAAGGCCGAGACCGCCACCGAGACCAAGCCGAAGCGCCGCGCCACCTCCAAGGCCCGCACCGGCGAGGCCGCCGAGAAGAAGGCGGAGGCGAAGGCCGAGGCCCCCGCCGAGAAGGCCGTGGCCCAGCAGCAGATCGAGATTCCCGGCCAGCCGGCCGCCGAGCGCGGGTCGGACGACGCCCCCGCCGAGCGCCGCCGTCGCCGCGCCACCGCCGAGGCCGGCGCCCCCGCGGGCAGCACCGAGACGATCGTGGCCGAGGCGAAGACCGAGCCCAAGGCCGAGACGCCCGCGCAGGCGCAGCAGCAGCCGCAGGCCGACGCCGGTGACGGCGAGGGCCGTGGCCGCCGCGACCGCCGTGACCGCGGCCGGGACCGCGGGGAGCGCGGCGACCGCCAGGACCGCGGTGACCGTCGCAAGAGCGACGACCAGCAGGGCCAGGGCGGTCAGCGCCAGCAGCAGAACCAGCAGCAGGGCGGTGGCCGTCAGGACCGCCAGCAGCGCGACAACGGCCCGCAGGACGACGACGACTTCGAGGGCGGCCGCCGCGGCCGTCGGGGCCGTTACCGGGACCGTCGTGGCCGTCGCGGCCGTGACGAGATCGGTGGCGCGGGCGAGCCGCAGATCAACGAGGACGACGTCCTGATCCCGGTCGCGGGCATCCTGGACATCCTCGACAACTACGCCTTCATCCGTACGTCGGGCTACCTGCCCGGGCCGAACGACGTGTACGTCTCCCTCGCCCAGGTCCGCAAGAACGGCCTGCGCAAGGGCGACCACATCACCGGCGCGGTCCGTCAGCCCAAGGAAGGCGAGCGGCGCGAGAAGTTCAACGCGCTGGTCCGCCTCGACTCCGTCAACGGCATGGCGCCCGAACACGGCCGCGGCCGCCCGGAGTTCAACAAGCTGACCCCGCTGTACCCGCAGGACCGCCTCCGCCTGGAGACGGACCCGGGCGTGCTGACCACCCGCATCATCGACCTCGTGTCGCCGATCGGTAAGGGCCAGCGCGGTCTGATCGTGGCCCCGCCGAAGACCGGCAAGACCATGATCATGCAGGCGATCGCCAACGCGATCACGCACAACAACCCCGAGTGCCACCTGATGGTCGTCCTGGTCGACGAGCGTCCGGAAGAGGTCACCGACATGCAGCGGTCGGTCAAGGGCGAGGTCATCTCCTCGACCTTCGACCGCCCGGCCGAGGACCACACCACGGTCGCCGAGCTCGCCATCGAGCGCGCCAAGCGCCTGGTGGAGCTGGGCCACGACGTGGTCGTGCTGCTCGACTCGATCACGCGTCTGGGCCGTGCGTACAACCTCGCCGCGCCCGCCTCCGGCCGCATCCTGTCCGGTGGTGTCGACTCGACCGCCCTGTACCCGCCGAAGCGCTTCTTCGGTGCGGCCCGCAACATCGAGGACGGCGGCTCGCTGACCATCCTCGCCACCGCCCTGGTGGACACCGGGTCCCGCATGGACGAGGTGATCTTCGAGGAGTTCAAGGGCACGGGCAACGCCGAGCTCAAGCTCGACCGCAAGCTCGCCGACAAGCGGATCTTCCCCGCGGTGGACGTGGACGCGTCCGGTACCCGCAAGGAAGAGATCCTGCTCGCCCCGGACGAGCTGGCCATCGTGTGGAAGCTGCGCCGGGTGCTGCACGCCCTCGACCAGCAGCAGGCGGTGGAGCTGCTTCTCGACAAGATGAAGCAGACGAAGTCGAACGCCGAGTTCCTGATGCAGATCCAGAAGACGACGCCGACGCCCGGCAACGGCGACTGAGCGAAGTCCGTGAAAGGGCCGTCCCCCGTTTCGGGGGGCGGCCCTTTTCGGTGTGTCCTGGCGGGTTAGGATCGCGCTCTTCGGTCGCGTTCGCGATTTCCGAACTTCTGATCCCTAGGGGGGACTTGCATGGGCATATCCATGTCCGGAGGGGCCGGTCGGCGCAGACGGCGGCTGTGGATCGCGCTGCCCGTCGCCGTGACCGCCGCGCTGCTGGCCACGTCGGCGAGCGCCGCCACCGTGACGCCCGCCCCCGAGCCGCCCGTCAAGACCGTCTCCGTGCCCTCGCAGGCCGAGCTGAAGAAGCGGCTCGTGGCCGCCGTGGCCGCCGACGACGGCTCCGGCGCGGTCGTCCGCCCGTCGAGGTCGACGGCGAGCAGCCCGGCCGTCGACGGCACCGTCTCGCCGATGATCATCGGCGGCACTACGACCACGATCTCCGCGGCGCCGTGGATGGCCCAGCTCTGGTACGTCGACGACAAGGGCACCACCAGCACCAGCGACGACACCGGCTTCTTCTGCGGCGGTGCCGTCGTCGCGCCGACGAAGATCCTCACCGCCGCGCACTGCGTCAAGGGCGCGAACTGGGCGAAGGGCGGTCTCGTCGTCACCGGGGCCACCCAGCTGCTCTCCGACGACGGGGACCTGCACGGCGGGACGGCGACGGCCGTACTGCGCCAGTGGTACCACCCGTCGTACAACGAGGACACCATCGACAACGACATCGCGGTGCTGACCCTGGCGGCTCCCGTCAAGGCCACCCCGATCCGTATGACGACGTCCACGGACACCGGCTCCTACGACCCCGCCACGACCGGCGCCAAGACCGCCAAGGTCTACGGCTGGGGCCGCACCAGCTCGACCAACGACAACGTCTCCCAGACGCTGAAGACGGCCACGCTGCCCATCAAGTCGGACGCCACCTGCGCCGCGGCCTACGGCTCCTGGTTCATCAAGGGGCACATGACCTGCGCCGGCCCGCCCGCCAGCGGCCGCGACTCCGGTACGACCGCCATCTGCAGCGGCGACTCCGGCGGACCGCTCGTCGTCAACGGCCGGATCGTCGGCGTGGTCTCCTGGAACGTCACGGACTGCGTGGCCAAGGGCGCCTACAGCGTCTTCACCAAGGTCAGCAAGTACGTCGGCGCCGCCTACCCGCGCGTCGACGACACCAACCTGAGCTTCGACCACAAGGCCGACCTGTGGGTGCGCAAGTCGTCCACCAAGGTCGGCTACGAGCTGGACTCCAAGGGCACCACCCTCGCCGCCCCGCAGTCCTGGGGCGACTGGAACGGCGTGAACCTGGTCCGGCAGACCGACCTGAACCGGGACGGCTACCAGGACCTCGTGTACCGCGTCTCCGCCACCGGTGACGTGTACTGGCTGCGGTTCGTCCCGTCGTCCACCGGCGGTGCCTGGGCCGACCCGAAGAAGGTTTTCACCGACTGGCGGACCCGCACCCGGATCGTCACCCCCGGCGACGTCACCGGCGACTACAAGGCCGACCTGCTCTCCGTGGACTCCGCGGGCGTCCTGTGGATCTACCCGGGCAAGGGCGACGGCAGCTTCGCGGCCCGGGTCCGGGTCGGCGGCGGCTGGAGCCAGTACAACCAGCTCCTCGGCCACGGCGACTTCACCGGCGACGGCAAGGCGGACGTGCTCGCCCGCAACAAGACCACCGGCGACATCTACCTGTACAAGGGCACCGGCAAGTCCGGCACCGGCGTCTTCGCGGCCCGCGTCAAGGTGCGCAGCAACTGGAGCGGCTACAACGCCTTCGACGCCGTCGGTGACATCACCGGCGACGGCAGGGCCGACCTGGTGGCCCGCACCGCCGGCGGCACGCTCTACCTCTACAAGGGCACCGGCAAGGCCACCAGCGAGATCTTTGCCACAAGGGTCACCGTTGGTACCGGTTTCCAGCAGTACGACATCTTTGGCTGAAACCGCTGGTGAGCAAGGCTCGCCCTGAGGTTCTTGTGACGTCCTGTGACCATCGCTGCACGCGGTGGTCACAGCGCGTTGTGCAACCCTTTCTCGAGTTTCGCCGTCTGACCAGGCGGAGCGAACATGGTGCGGTACGGGTCTTTTTGTGACCACGTCTGACCCTGAAAACAGGGGGTAACCGACCGGACGAGATTCGAGGAGCGCATGTCAGCCGAGAGCACGCCGACACCCGGGAAACCGGGCGGCAAGGGACGTCGCCGCAAACCCCGCGGCAGGAAGCACAAGGGCCTGCTGATCACGGCCTGGGTCGCCGCGGGGATCGTCGTGCTGGGCGGTACCGGGGCCGGCTACCTGTACTTCAAGCTCAACGGCAACATCAAGAGCGTCGACATCGACCAGGTCCTCGGCAGCGCCCGGCCCACGAAGGTCGACAACGGCTCCGAGAACATCCTCGTCCTCGGCTCGGACACCCGCTCCGGCTCCAACCGGAAGCTCGGCGGCGGCACCGACGACGGCAGCGCCCGCTCCGACACCGCGATGATCGTGCACGTCTACAAGGGCCACAAGAAGGCCACCGTGGTCTCCATACCGCGCGACACCCTGATCGACCGCCCCGAGTGCACCGACACCGACGGCAAGGAGCACGACGCGGCCAGGGGCGTCATGTTCAACTCCGCCTACACTACCGGCGGCGCGCCCTGCGCGGTGAAGACGGTCGAGTCCATGACCGGCATCCGCATGGACCACTACCTGGAGGTCGACTTCAGCGGCTTCGAGAAGCTGGTCGACGAACTCGGCGGGGTCACGGTCACCACGACCAAGGCCATCAAGGACCCCGACAGCCACCTGGACCTCAAGGCCGGCACGCACGAGCTCACCGGCGCCCAGGCCCTCGGCCTCGTCCGCACCCGGCACGGCGTCGGCGACGGCTCCGACCTCGGCCGCATCCAGCTCCAGCAGGCCTTCATCAAGGCCCTCGTCAAGCAGGTCAAGGAGGTCGGCCTGCTGACCAACCCCAAGAAGCTGTACGACCTCGCCGACACCGCCACCAAGGCCGTCACCACCGACTCCGACCTCGGCTCGGTCAACTCCCTGGTCTCCTTCGCGAGCGGCCTCAAGGGCATCGGCCCGGCGCACATGACCATGGTCACCATGCCCGTCCAGTACGACCCGGCCAACCCGAACCGCGTGCTCGTCCAGAAGACCAAGGCCAGGCAGATCTGGACGGCCCTGGAGAACGACCGGACGATCCCGAAGTCGGCCACGGAAGGCAACGCGACGGGCCAGGCCAAGGGTGTCGTGACGTCGTAGAGGACCGCTCGCGGTCGGCTGGGAATAGTTCGTGGCCACCCCTCGTTTTGGGGGATGCGGCCAGTGCTGGCAGACTGGTACGTCGGCCCCGGTTCACGCTCCCGCATCCCGCGGTGGCGACCCGGTGCCCTCCCGAAACTAGGAGACACCTTGAAGCGCGACACCCACCCCGAGTACGTCGAGACGCAGGTCAGCTGCACCTGTGGCGCGTCGTTCACCACCCGTAGCACGATCACCAGCGGCACCATCCGTGCCGAGGTCTGCTCCGAGTGCCACCCGTTCTACACGGGCAAGCAGAAGATCCTCGACACCGGTGGCCGTGTGGCCCGCTTCGAGGCCCGCTTCGGCAAGGCTGCTGCCAAGAAGTAGCGAGCCACCAGCGCCGGTCCACGCCGCACTCCTCGGAGTGCGCCGGGACCGGCGTTTTTGGTCGCACGCCTTCCCCTTTCGTCCGCAGTACAGGAGCCAGAGATGTTCGAGGCCGTCGAGGAACTCCTCGGTGAGCACGCCGACCTGGAGAAGAAGCTCGCCGACCCGTCGGTCCACTCCGACCAGGCCAACGCGCGCAAGCTGAACAAGCGCTACGCCGAGCTCACCCCGATCGTAGCCACGTACCGCTCCTGGAAGCAGACCGGCGACGACATCGAGACGGCGAAGGAACTCGCCGCCGACGACCCGGACTTCGCGGCCGAGGTCAAGGAGCTGGAGCGCACCCGCGAGGAGCTGACCGAGAAGCTGCGGCTGCTGCTCGTGCCCCGGGACCCGTCCGACGACAAGGACGTCATCCTCGAGATCAAGGCCGGTGCCGGCGGTGACGAGTCCGCGCTGTTCGCGGGCGACCTGCTGCGCATGTACCTGCGCTACGCCGAGCGCGTCGGCTGGAAGACCGAGATCATCGACTCCACCGAGTCCGAGCTGGGCGGCTACAAGGACGTCCAGGTCGCCGTGAAGACCAAGGGCGGCCAGGGCGCGACCGAGCCCGGCCAGGGCGTGTGGGCCCGTCTCAAGTACGAGGGCGGGGTGCACCGCGTCCAGCGGGTGCCGGCGACCGAGTCCCAGGGCCGTATCCACACGAGCGCGGCCGGTGTCCTCGTGACCCCCGAGGCAGAGGAGGTCGACGTCGAGATCAACCCCAACGACCTCCGCATCGACGTCTACCGCTCCTCCGGGCCCGGCGGACAGTCCGTCAACACCACCGACTCCGCGGTGCGCATCACGCACATCCCCACCGGGGTCGTCGCCTCCTGCCAGAACGAGAAGAGCCAGCTGCAGAACAAGGAGCAGGCCTTGCGTATCCTGCGCTCCAGGCTGCTCGCGGCGGCGCAGGAGGAGGCGGAGCGCAATGCCGCCGACGCCCGGCGCAGCCAGGTCCGCACCGTCGACCGCTCCGAGAAGATCCGCACGTACAACTTCCCGGAGAACCGCATCTCGGACCACCGCGTCGGCTTCAAGTCGTACAACCTGGACCAGGTCCTGGACGGCGACCTCGACGCGGTGATCCAGGCCTGCGTCGACGCGGACTCGGCGGCGAAGCTGGCGGCCGCGTAGGACCGCGCCAGGTGGCAGGGCCCGTGATCCCGGCCCGACCCGGGAGGCACCGCCTTAAGGTACGTACGCACGACCGAGTACGACACGGAGGACTTGCGTGAACCTGCTGCTCGCAGAGGTGGCCCAGGCCACCCAGCGGCTGGCCGACGCCGGCGTGCCCTCGCCGCGCAACGACGCGGAGGAGCTCGCCGCGTTCGTGCACGGCGTGAAGCGGGGCGAGCTGCACTCCGTGAAGGACGCGGACTTCGACGCCCGCTACTGGGAGACCATCGCGCGCCGTGAGCAGCGCGAGCCGCTCCAGCACATCACCGGCCTCGCCTACTTCCGCTACCTCGAACTCCAGGTGGGCCCCGGGGTGTTCGTGCCCCGGCCCGAGACCGAGTCCGTGGTCGGGTGGGCCATAGACGCCGTGCGCGCGATGGACGTCGTCGAGCCGTGCATCGTCGACCTGTGCACCGGCTCCGGCGCGATCGCGCTGGCGCTCGCCCAGGAGGTCCCGCGCTCCCGCGTGCACGCCGTGGAGCTGTCCGAGGAAGCCCTCCAGTGGACCCGTAAGAACGTCGAGGGGTCCCGGGTCGACCTGCGCCAGGGGAACGCCCTGGACGCCTTCCCGGACCTCGACGGCCATGTCGACCTGGTCATCTCCAACCCGCCCTACATCCCGCTCACCGAGTGGGAGTACGTCGCCCCCGAGGCGCGGGACTACGACCCCGAACTCGCCCTGTTCTCCGGCGAGGACGGCCTCGACCTCATCCGTGGCCTGGAGCGCACCGCGCACCGGCTGCTGCGCCCCGGCGGTGTCGTCGTCATCGAGCACGCCGACACCCAGGGCGGCCAGGTGCCGTGGATCTTCACCGAGGAGCGGGGCTGGGCCGACGCGGCCGACCACCCCGACCTCAACAACCGCCCCCGGTTCGCGACGGCCCGCAAGGCGATGCCGTGAGCCACTTCCCGATGACTTCAGAGCAGTACGTGTACGAGGAGGCCCGCTAGATATGGCACGGCGATACGACACCAACGACGCGACCGACCGCACGACCGGTCTGCGCGAAGCCGCGTCCGCCGTCCGCCGTGGCGAGCTCGTGGTCCTCCCGACCGACACGGTGTACGGCATCGGCGCCGACGCGTTCTCCTCCGAGGCCGTCTCCGACCTCCTGGAGGCCAAGGGCCGGGGCCGCAACATGCCCACCCCCGTGCTGATCGGCTCCCCGAACACCCTCCACGGTCTCGTCACCGACTTCTCCGAGCTGGCCTGGGAGCTGGTCGACGCCTTCTGGCCGGGCGCGCTCACCCTCGTCGCCAAGCACCAGCCGTCCCTCCAGTGGGACCTGGGCGACACCCGGGGCACGGTCGCCGTGCGCATGCCCCTGCACCCGGTCGCCATCGAACTGCTGACCGAGGTCGGCCCCATGGCGGTCTCCTCCGCGAACCTGACCGGCCACCCGTCCCCGGAGACCTGTGACGCCGCCCAGGACATGCTGGGCGACTCGGTCTCCGTCTACCTCGACGGCGGCCCGACCCCCGGCAACGTCCCCTCCTCGATCGTCGACGTCACCCGCGAGGTGCCGCTGCTGCTGCGCGCGGGCGCGATCTCCGCGGACGAGCTCAGGAAGGTCGTACCCGACCTCGAGGTGGCGAATTGACGGCCCCTGACGCGGGGCGTGGCATATGGGACGGGGAAGAGACGCGGACCTTCACGGGGCTCCCGCGGGACAGCTTCCGCATCCTCCACGTCAGCACCGGCAACGTGTGCCGCTCGCCGATCACCGAGCGGCTGACCCGGCATGCCCTGGCGGACCGGCTCGGCGACCCGCTGTGGGGCGGGCTCGTCGTGGAGAGCGCGGGGACCTGGGGCCACGAGGGCGCGCCCATGGAGGCCAACGCGGAGGCGGTGCTCGCCGACTTCGGCGCGGACGCCTCCGGCTTCACCGGGCGTGAGCTCCTCGACGAGCACGTCATCATGGCCGACCTGGTCCTGACCGCCACCCGCGACCACCGCCAGCAGGTCATCTCCATGGGCCACTCGGCGGGCCTGCGCACCTTCACCCTGAAGGAGTTCACCCGCCTGGTGAAGGCGATAGACCCGGCGACCCTGCCGCCCCTGGAGGACGGCCTGGTCGTCCGCGCACGGGCCCTGGTCCGCGCCGCGGCGGCTCTACGCGGGTGGCTCCTGGCCCCCACCGCCGAGGCCGACGAGGTCTTCGACCCGTACGGCGCCCCCCTGACCTTCTTCCGCTCCATCGGCGACGAGATACACGAGGCGCTGGACCCGGTGGTGACGGCGCTGACGGGGGTGCCCGCCCGCACCTAGATGCCGGGGGAGCACAGGCCCGCACGGGTGCAACAACGGGGCGTCCCCGACCACCCCGGCCTACATTGGGTGTACGTCATCGTCGACGCCCCGGAGTCCACCATGTCGGTCACCCATGCGCCCCAGACCGCCGACGTCCTCGCGCGGCAGGACCCCGAGCTGGCCGAGATCCTGCTCGGGGAGCTCGACCGGCAGTCCTCGACGCTGCAGCTGATCGCGGCCGAGAACTTCTGCTCGCCCGCGGTGCTGGCCGCGCTCGGCTCCCCGCTCGCCAACAAGTACGCCGAGGGCTACCCCGGCGCCCGGCACCACGGCGGCTGCGAGATCGTCGACGTCGCCGAACGCCTCGCCGTCGACCGGGCCAAGTCCCTCTTCGGCGCCGAACACGCCAACGTGCAGGCCCACTCCGGCTCTTCGGCGGTCCTCGCCGCCTACGCCGCCCTGCTGCGCCCCGGCGACACCGTCCTCGCCCTCGGCCTGCCCTACGGCGGCCACCTCACCCACGGCTCGCCCGCCAACTTCTCGGGCCGCTGGTTCGACTTCGTCCCCTACGGCGTCGACGCGGAGACCGGGATCATCGACCACGAGCAGGTGCGCGCCCTCGCCCTCAGCCACCGGCCCAAGGCCATCGTGTGCGGCTCCATCGCCTACCCCCGCCACCTCGACTACGCCTTCTTCCGCGAGGTCGCCGACGAGGTGGGCGCCTATCTCATCGCCGACGCCGCCCACCCCATCGGGCTCGTCGCCGGGGGAGCGGCGCCCAGTCCGGTGCCGTACGCCGACATCGTCTGCGCCACCACCCACAAGGTGCTGCGCGGTCCCCGCGGCGGGATGATCCTGTGCGGGAGCGAGCTGGCCGAGCGGGTGGACCGGGCCGTCTTCCCGTTCACGCAGGGCGGCGCGCAGATGCACACCATCGCCGCGAAGGCGGTCGCGTTCGGCGAGGCGGCGACACCGGCGTTCGCCGCGTACACCCATCAGGTGGTCGCCAACGCGCGCGTGCTGGCGGCCGGCCTCGCGGGGGAGGGGTTCGTCGTCACCACCGGCGGGACCGACACCCACCTCGTGACGGCCGACCCGGCACCCCTCGGCGTCGACGGACGCACCGCCAGGGGACGCCTCGCGGCCGCGGGCCTGGTGCTCGACTGCTGTGCGCTACCTCACGCCGACACCCGCGGACTGCGTCTGGGGACCGCCGCCGTCACCACCCAGGGCATGGGCGAGAAGGAGATGCAGAGGATCGCCGCCCTGCTCGCAGGGGTGGTGCGCGGGGGGACCGACAACGCCTCGGCACGTGAAGAAGTCCGGGACCTGGTCGACGGATTTCCGCCGTATCCCGGCTGAGCGGGGGTATTCGCACCTGCGTGCACAGCCACACGTGCAACCATCGTCGCTACCCGGAAGTCCACAACCATATGCGTCCGTCGCTAGGGTGTGGTGCTGAGATGGCCAGCGAGACCTGTGGGGAAGCCCGTGCGTGAATACCTGCTGACGCTCTGCATCACGGCCGCGGTGACGTATCTGCTGACAGGGCCGGTACGGAAGTTCGCGATCGTGGCCGGAGCGATGCCGGAGATCAGGGCCCGTGACGTGCACCGGGAACCGACTCCGCGACTCGGCGGTATCGCCATGTTCTTCGGACTGTGCGCGGGGCTGCTGGTCGCCGACCACCTGACCAACCTCAGCGAGGTCTTCACCAAGTCCAACGAGCCGCGCGCGCTGCTCTCCGGTGCCGCCCTGATCTGGCTCATCGGCGTCCTGGACGACAAGTTCGAGATCGACGCGCTCATCAAGCTCGGCGGCCAGATGATCGCCGCCGGCGTGATGGTCATGCAGGGCCTGACGATCCTGTGGCTGCCCATCCCCAGCGTGGGCTCGGTCGCGCTGACGCAGTGGCAGGGCACCCTGCTGACGGTCGCGTTGGTCGTCATCACCATCAACGCGGTGAACTTCGTCGACGGCCTCGACGGCCTCGCGGCCGGCATGGTGTGCATCGCGGCGGCGGCGTTCTTCCTGTACGCCTACCGCATCTGGTACTCGTACGGCATCGAGGCGGCCGCCCCGGCCACGCTGTTCTCGGCGATCCTGATGGGCATGTGCCTGGGCTTCCTGCCGCACAACATGCACCCGGCGCGGATCTTCATGGGCGACTCCGGCTCGATGCTCATCGGCCTGGTGCTCGCCGCCGGCGCGATCTCCATCACCGGGCAGATCGACCCGGACGCCCTGAAGCTGTTCGCCGGGTCCGAGAAGGCGGCCGTGCACCAGACGGTCCCCGTCTACATCCCGTTGCTGCTACCGCTGACGATCATCGCGGTGCCGGCCGCCGACCTGATCTCGGCGATCGTGCGCCGCACCTGGCGGGGTCAGTCGCCGTTCGCCGCCGACCGCGGCCATCTGCACCACCGGCTCCTGGAGATCGGGCACTCGCACAGCCGGGCGGTGTGGATCATGTACTTCTGGTCGGCGCTGATCGCGTTCGGCTCGCTCGCCTACTCGGTGAACTCGGCGTCCATGTGGATCGTGCTCGGTGTGGTGTTCCTCAGCGCGATCGGGCTCGTCCTGCTGCTCCTGCCGCGCTTCACCCCGCGCGCCCCGATGTGGGCCCAGGCCTTCGTGCCGCCGCGCTACCGCCGCCGCAGGCGTCCCGTGGTCGCCGAGCCGGTGGAGGTGGAGCAGCGCACCCCGGTCGCCGTGGGGGTGGCGGGTGTCAACGGCGCGACCGCTCTGGGGGCCCGTTCGCGGGTGCCGGAGAGGCGTAAGGCCGAGACGTCGCGCTGACGGCCAAGGTAAGAATCTGACTAAAGCATTGCCAACGCGTGGGAGTTCGGCGGGGCGACAAACCGCCCTTATACCAGACAACTCGACCGTGTTTCTGCACGAACGCGCGTCTTCACTCTCATGTGTGACAGCTGGCACACCATCTAGGTAAAGACCGCATCAAATAGTTTGTGATACGGTTCACGAGAACCCGGGGCAGAGCCGAAGGACCGTAGTGCGACGGTCCCTTGGCGTGAGGGTCACTCTCAGCCCGGGACTACGCTCGTCCATGACGACACACCCCCCCCCCTTTGAAAGCGGAGTTGCCGCCATGCCGTCCAATGACGTCCGGATCCTGGCTCAGGCCGCCGTGCCCACGGCTGCCGTCGGCGCTGTCGCCGCCGTCGTCAGTGGTGTGGTCGCCGGTGGCAAGGGCGCGATCGGGGCGGGTGTGGCGACGCTGGTCGTCATCCTCTTCATGGGAATCGGCCTCTACGTCCTGCAGCGCACTGCCAAATCGCTTCCGCACCTCTTCCAGGCGATGGGCCTGATGCTCTACGCGGCTCAGATCCTGCTGCTGTTCGTCTTCCTGGCCGCGTTCAAGAACACCACGCTGTTCCACCCGAAGGCTTTCGCTCTCACGCTCGTCGTCGGCACCCTGACCTGGATCGCCGCCCAGACACGCGCCCACATGAAGTCCAAGATCCTCTACGTCGAACCCGATTCGGACACCAAGTCCGAAAAAACCGGGCACTCGTCGTGAGAGGTAGGGCCGGGATAAATGCGACCGAGAGACCCTGCTATCGTCCGGTGCCAACTGCGGCATCGCGGGCGCGGGCATCCGAGCTGACGCCTGCTCGAACGCGAGGCTCGATGCCCCCCGGCCGCCCCCACATCCGTTACACCAGTCCCGTGCCGAACCGCGGCCTACCGCCGCGCCGACACAACGAGGTTGCCGTACCTATGCGCCACGATGAAGGAGCCCGCGGTGAGTGCTGACCCGACGCAGACGCTCGCTTTCGACACGAGCTGTCACCTGTTCGACGGGTGTGGCTTCCCGGCTCCGGGCCTGCACTCGTTCATGTTCGAGCCCCTCTGGGGCGACGCCGACGGCAACGGCCTCTACTTCAACAAGCCGATGCTGCTGGCCCTGCTCGGCTCGGTCATCATCGTGGGCTTCTTCTGGGCCGCGTTCGCCCGCCCGAAGATGGTCCCCGGCAAGCTCCAGATGATCGCCGAGGCCGGCTACGACTTCGTCCGCCGCGGTGTCGTCTACGAGACGATCGGCAAGAAGGAGGGCGAGAAGTACGTACCGCTCGCCGTCTCGCTGTTCTTCTTCATCTGGATGCTGAACCTGTGGTCGATCATCCCGGTCGCCTCCTTCCCGGTGACGTCGATCATCGCCTACCCGGCGGTCCTGGCCGCGATCGTCTACGTCACCTGGGTCTCGCTGACCTTCAAGCGGCACGGTTTCGTCGGCTTCTTCAAGAACGTGACGGGCTACGACAAGTCGCTCGGCGCGGTGCTCCCGCTCGCCATGGTCATCGAGTTCTTCTCGAACCTGCTGGTCCGTCCGTTCACGCACGCGGTGCGACTCTTCGCGAACATGTTCGCCGGCCACACCCTGCTGCTGCTCTTCACGATCGCCAGCTGGTACATGCTGAACGGCATCGGCATCGCCTACTCCGGCGTCTCGTTCGTGATGGTCATCGTGATGACGGCCTTCGAGCTCTTCATCCAGGCGGTCCAGGCGTACGTCTTCGTCCTCCTGACCTGCACCTACATCCAGGGCGCGCTCGCCGAGCACCACTGAGCACCGCCCCCGCCACACCCCCAGAGACATCCGGTGGCCAACCCCCACCGGTCACTGAAAGAGAAGGAAGAACCGGCATGTCCGCTCTCCAGACCCTCGCTGCGGTCGAAGGCAACCTCGGCTCCATCGGTTACGGCCTCGCCGCGATCGGCCCGGGCGTCGGCGTCGGCATCATCTTCGGCAACGGCACCCAGGCCCTCGCCCGCCAGCCCGAGGCGGCCGGCCTCATCCGCGGTAACCAGATCCTCGGCTTCGCGTTCTGTGAGGCGCTGGCCCTCATCGGCCTCGTCATGCCGTTCGTCTACTAAGACGAACCACGACGACAGCCCCATTCGACGAAAGGCACTGATGTGAACCACGCACTGGTTCAGCTGGCGGCCGAGGCGGAGAAGGAGAATCCCCTCATTCCGCCGTGGCCGGAGCTCGTCATCGGCCTGATCGCCTTCGTCATCGTCTTCGGCTTCCTCGCCAAGAAGCTCCTCCCGACCATCAACAAGGTTCTGGAAGAGCGTCGCGAGGCCATCGAGGGCGGTATCGAGAAGGCCGAGGCCGCGCAGACCGAGGCCCAGAGCGTCCTTGAGCAGTACAAGGCACAGCTCGCCGAGGCCCGCCACGAGGCCGCGCGCCTGCGCCAGGAGGCTCAGGAGCAGGGCGCCACGCTCATCGCCGAGATGCGCGCGGAAGGCCAGCGGCAGCGCGAGGAGATCGTCGCCGCCGGTCACGCGCAGATCGAGGCCGACCGCAAGGCCGCGTCCTCCGCGCTGCGCCAGGACGTGGGCAAGCTCGCCACCGACCTGGCTGGCAAGCTGGTCGGCGAGTCCCTCGAGGACCACGCCCGCCAGTCCCGCGTGATCGACCGCTTCCTCGATGACCTCGAGGAGAAGGCCGAGGCCGCGCGATGAACGGAGCGAGCCGCGAGGCCCTGGCAGCCGCACGCGAGCGTCTCGACGCGCTGACGGACAACACGTCCGTGGACGCCGGCTCGCTCGCCGACGAGCTGGCCGCCGTCACCGCGCTGCTCGACCGCGAGGTGTCGCTGCGTCGGGTCCTGACCGACCCGGCGCAGGCCGGCGAGGCCAAGGCCGAACTGGCCCAGCGTCTGATCGGTACGCAGGTCGGCGGCCCCGCCGCGGACCTCGTCGCCGGCATGGTGCGCTCCCGCTGGTCGCAGTCGCGCGACCTGGTGGACGCGCTGGAGGAGCTGGCGAACATCGCCGACCTCACCGCCGCGCAGCGGCGGGGCAAGCTCGACAACGTCGAGGACGAGCTGTTCCGGTTCGGCCGGATCGTCACCTCGAACACCGAGCTGCGCGCCGCACTGACCAACCGCTCCGCGACGGCCGCGGCCAAGCGCGAGCTGCTCGGCAGCCTGCTCGGCGGCCGTGCCGACGCGACGACCGAGCGTCTGGTGACGCGCCTTGTGGCCGCGCCCCGGGGACGTAGCCTGGAGTCGGGACTGGAGTCCCTGTCCAAGCTCGCCGCCGAGCGCCGGGACCGCATGGTGGCCGTCGTCACCTCGGCGGTTCCGCTGAGCGACCGGCAGAAGCAGCGCCTGGGCGGTGCCCTGGCCAAGCTCTACGGCCGCCAGATGCACCTCAACCTCGACGTGGACCCCGAGGTCCTCGGCGGGATCCGGGTGCAGGTCGGTGACGAGGTCATCAACGGCTCGATCGCGGACCGCATCGAGGACGCCGGCCGCCGCGTGGCGGGCTAGCAGCAACTTCATAGCAGTACGTACGGACGACGGCCCTGGTTGGGCCGTACATGAAGAATCCTGGGGGTCGCCCCCAGACCCCCAAAGTGAAACTTCGGGCCCAACAAGGAGAGCAGGGAACCCAGATGGCGGAGCTCACGATCCGGCCGGAGGAGATCCGGGACGCGCTGGAGAACTTCGTCCAGTCGTACAAGCCGGACGCGGCCTCGCGCGAGGAGGTCGGTACGGTCACCCTTGCCGGCGACGGCATCGCGAAGGTCGAGGGTCTGCCCTCGGCCATGGCCAACGAACTGCTGAAGTTCGAGGACGGCACCCTCGGCCTCGCGCTCAACCTGGAAGAGCGCGAGATCGGCGCCATCGTCCTCGGTGAGTTCAGCGGCATCGAGGAGGGTCAGCCGGTCTCCCGTACCGGTGAGGTCCTCTCCGTGGCCGTCGGCGAGGGCTACCTCGGCCGTGTCGTCGACCCGCTCGGCAACCCGATCGACGGCCTCGGCGAGATCGAGACCAGCGGTCGTCGCGCCCTCGAGCTGCAGGCCCCCACGGTCATGCAGCGCAAGTCGGTGCACGAGCCGATGGAGACCGGCTACAAGGCCGTCGACGCCATGACCCCGATCGGCCGTGGCCAGCGTCAGCTGATCATCGGTGACCGTCAGACCGGCAAGACCGCCCTGGCCGTCGACACGATCATCAACCAGCGCGACAACTGGCGCTCCGGCGACGTGAACAAGCAGGTCCGCTGCATCTACGTCGCCATCGGTCAGAAGGGCTCCACCATCGCCTCCGTGCGCGGTGCCCTCGAAGAGGCCGGCGCGCTGGAGTACACGACCATCGTCGCCGCCCCGGCGTCCGACCCGGCCGGCTTCAAGTACCTGGCGCCGTACACCGGTTCGGCCATCGGCCAGCAGTGGATGTACGAGGGCAAGCACGTCCTCATCATCTTCGACGACCTCTCGAAGCAGGCCGACGCCTACCGCGCCGTGTCCCTGCTGCTGCGCCGCCCGCCGGGCCGTGAGGCCTACCCGGGTGACGTCTTCTACCTGCACTCCCGTCTGCTGGAGCGCTGCGCGAAGCTCTCCGACGACATGGGCAAGGGCTCGATGACCGGTCTGCCGATCGTCGAGACCAAGGCCAACGACGTCTCGGCGTTCATCCCGACCAACGTCATCTCCATCACCGACGGCCAGTGCTTCCTGGAGTCGGACCTCTTCAACGCCGGTCAGCGCCCCGCGCTGAACGTCGGTATCTCCGTCTCCCGAGTCGGTGGTTCCGCGCAGCACAAGGCGATGAAGCAGGTCTCCGGCCGACTGCGCGTCGACCTCGCCCAGTTCCGTGAGCTGGAGGCGTTCGCCGCCTTCGGTTCCGACCTGGACGCCGCGTCGAAGGCGCAGCTGGAGCGCGGTCAGCGGATGGTCGAGCTGCTCAAGCAGGCTCAGTACCAGCCGATGTCGACCGAGGACCAGGTCGTCTCCGTCTGGGCCGGCACCACCGGCAAGATGGACGACGTCCCGGTGAACGACATCCGCCGCTTCGAGAAGGAGCTCCTGGAGTACCTGCACCGCAAGGAGCAGGGCCTCATGACCTCCATCAAGGAGGGCGGCAAGCTCTCGGACGACACCCTCACCGCTGTTGCCGACGCGATCGCCGACTTCAAGAAGCAGTTCGAGACCTCGGACGGCAAGCTTCTCGGCGAGGACGCCCCGGCCGCCGCCAAGTGACGTAAGGAAGGGACCTGACTCATGGGAGCCCAGCTCCGGGTCTACAAGCGTCGCATCCGATCCGTCACCGCGACCAAGAAGATCACCAAGGCGATGGAGATGATCGCCGCCTCGCGTGTCATCAAGGCACAGCGCAAGGTGGCGGCGTCGGCGCCCTACGCCAAGGAACTGACCCGCGCGGTGACCGCGGTCGGTACCGGCTCGAACACGAAGCACCCGCTGACCACGCAGGCCGAGACGGTCAGGCGGTCCGCGGTGCTGCTCCTGACGAGCGACCGTGGTCTGGCCGGCGCCTTCAACTCCAACGCCATCAAGGCCGCGGAGCAGCTGACCGCGCGTCTCGAGCGCGCGGGCCAGGAAGTCGACGTCTACATCGTCGGCCGCCGTGGTGTCGCCCACTACAACTTCCGTGAGCGCAAGATCTCGGAGTCGTGGTCGGGCTTCACCGACGAGCCGACGTACGCGGACGCCAAGAAGGTCGCGGGCCCGCTGATCGAGGCCATCGAGAAGGACACGGCCGAGGGCGGAGTGGACGAACTCCACATCGTCTTCACCGAGTTCGTCTCGATGATGACGCAGACGGCGCTCGACGACCGACTGCTGCCGCTCAGCCTCGAAGAGGTCGCCAAGGAGGCCGCGCCCAAGGGCGAGATCCTCCCGCTGTACGACTTCGAGCCCTCGGCGGAGGACGTCCTCGACGCCCTGCTGCCGCGCTACGTGGAGAGCCGTATCTACAACGCGCTCCTCCAGTCGGCCGCGTCCAAGCACGCCGCCACCCGGCGCGCGATGAAGTCGGCGACCGACAACGCGGGAGAGCTCATCACCACGCTCTCCCGACTTGCCAACGCGGCCCGCCAGGCCGAAATCACCCAGGAAATCAGCGAGATCGTCGGTGGCTCCGCAGCCCTGGCCGACGCGACCGCGGGGAGTGACCGCTAATGACCACCACTGTTGAGACCGCGACGGCCACGGGCCGCGTCGCCCGGGTCATCGGCCCGGTCGTCGACGTGGAGTTCCCCGTCGACGCGATGCCCGACATCTACAACGCCCTGCACGTCGAGGTCGCCGACCCGGCGAACGAGGGCGAGCTGAAGACGCTGACCCTGGAGGTCGCCCAGCACCTGGGTGACGGCCTGGTCCGCACCATCTCCATGCAGCCCACCGACGGTCTGGTCCGCCAGGCCCCGGTCACCGACACCGGCTCCTCCATCACGGTGCCCGTCGGCGACTTCACCAAGGGCAAGGTGTTCAACACCCTCGGTGAGGTGCTGAACGTCGACGAGCAGTACGAGGGCGAGCGCTGGGGCATCCACCGCAAGGCCCCCAACTTCGACGAGCTCGAGTCGAAGACCGAGATGTTCGAGACCGGCGTCAAGGTCATCGACCTTCTCACCCCGTACGTCAAGGGTGGAAAGATCGGTCTGTTCGGTGGTGCCGGCGTCGGCAAGACGGTGCTCATCCAGGAGATGATCTACCGCGTCGCCAACAACCACGACGGTGTCTCCGTGTTCGCCGGTGTCGGTGAGCGCACCCGTGAGGGCAACGACCTCATCGAGGAGATGTCGGACTCCGGCGTCATCGACAAGACCGCGCTGGTCTTCGGCCAGATGGACGAGCCCCCGGGCACCCGTCTGCGCGTGGCCCTGGCCGGTCTGACCATGGCGGAGTACTTCCGCGATGTGCAGAAGCAGGACGTGCTGTTCTTCATCGACAACATCTTCCGCTTCACCCAGGCCGGTTCCGAGGTGTCGACCCTGCTCGGCCGTATGCCCTCCGCGGTGGGCTACCAGCCGAACCTGGCCGACGAGATGGGTCTCCTCCAGGAGCGCATCACCTCGACCCGTGGTCACTCGATCACCTCGATGCAGGCGATCTACGTCCCCGCGGACGACCTGACCGACCCGGCCCCGGCCACCACCTTCGCCCACCTCGACGCGACGACGGTTCTCTCCCGTCCGATCTCCGAGAAGGGCATCTACCCGGCCGTGGACCCGCTGGACTCCACGTCCCGGATCCTGGACCCGCGGTACATCGCCGCGGACCACTACGAGGCCGCCATGCGCGTCAAGGGGATCCTTCAGAAGTACAAGGACCTCCAGGACATCATCGCGATCCTCGGCATCGACGAGCTCAGCGAGGAGGACAAGCTGGTCGTCCAGCGTGCCCGCCGCGTCGAGCGCTTCCTGTCCCAGAACACCCACGTCGCCAAGCAGTTCACCGGCGTCGACGGTTCGGACGTGCCGCTGGACGAGTCGATCGCCGCGTTCAACGCGATCTGCGACGGCGAGTTCGACCACTTCCCGGAGCAGGCGTTCTTCATGTGCGGTGGCCTGGAGGACCTCAAGGCCAACGCCAAGGAGCTGGGCGTCTCCTGAACTCCCTGAGTTCGAAGTGAACCCTGTGGTTCACGCTTGAGGGGGCGGGGCACGTCCCGCCCCCTCTTTTCTGCCTACTAGACTTGTAACCAACACCCGGCACAACCGCCGGGTGGTGACCCGAGGAGCCACCTTGGCTGCTGAGCTGCACGTCGCGCTGGTCGCGGCCGACCGAGAGGTCTGGTCCGGCGAGGCCACCCTGGTCGTCGCGCGCACCACGTCCGGCGACATCGGCGTCATGCCCGGTCACCAGCCGCTGCTCGGTGTGCTGGAGTCGGGCCCGGTGACCATCCGCACGAGCGACGGCGGGACGGTCGTCGCCGCGGTGCACGGCGGTTTCATCTCGTTCGCCGACAACAAGCTGTCGCTGCTGGCCGAGATCGCCGAGCTGTCGGACGAGATCGACGTCCAGCGCGCGGAGCGGGAGCTGGAGCGCGCGAAGGCGGAGGGCGACGCCGCCGCCGAGCGTCGCGCGGACGTACGACTGCGCGCGGCGACCGCGCGCTGAACCAGCGCGGAGCCGTATGACGTCACTCAGCCGCGGCCGGCACCGGAGCGATCCGGAGCCGGTCGCGGCTGAGGCAGATCTGGATGTTTTTTCCGTTCCGTTACCTATCGAAGGTACCTAGGAGACGAGGAGGTCGGTGTCGATGGTCCTCGCTCTGACTGTGTGCGGAATCGTCGTGGCCCTGGTGGTGCTGGGGCTGTTCGTCTTCGGCCTGCGCCGCAGGCTCATCCAGCGCTCCGGCGGCACCTTCGACTGTTCGCTGCGCTGGGACGTCCCGGAGAAGACCGACACCAGCGGCAAAGGCTGGAGCTACGGCGTCGCCCGCTACAACGGCGACCGGGTCGAGTGGTACCGCGTCTTCTCCTACGCCTACCGTCCGCGCCGCGTCCTGGAACGTGCCGCGATCGAGGTGGCGGGCCGCCGTCTCCCCGAGGGCGAGGAGGAGCTGGCGCTGCTCTCCGACGCCGTCATCCTGACCTGTGTGCACCGGGGCACGCGTCTCGAGCTCGCCATGAGCGAAGACGCGCTGACCGGTTTCCTCGCGTGGCTGGAGGCAGCCCCGCCCGGTCAGCGCGTCAATGTCGCTTAGCTCTTTCTGCTGATTTACGACAGCCCGCTGTTGATGGCGCTCACCAGCTCACCGTTGCCGGTGTCGCCGCTGAACTCCCAGAAGAACGCGCCGCCCAGGCCCTGGTTCTTGGCCCAGGTCATCTTGCCGGCGATCGTCGCGGGGGTGTCGTAGGACCACCAGTTGGTGCCGCAGTAGGCGTATGCCGTGCCCGCTACGGTGCCGGTGGCGGGGCAGGAGTTCTTGAGGACCTTGTAGTCCTCGATGCCCGCCTCGTAGGTGCCGGGTGCCGCTCCGGTCGCGGTGCCGCCGGGGGCGGCCTGGGTGACGCCGGTCCAGCCGCGGCCGTAGAAGCCGATGCCGAGCAGCAGCTTCTTGGAGGCGACGCCCTTCGACTTCAGCTTGGCGATCGCGTCGGCGGAGTTGAAGCCCGCCTGCGGGATGCCGGCGTACGAGGTCAGCGGTGAGTGCGGGGCGGTCGGGCCCTGGGCGTTGAAGGCGCCGAAGTAGTCGTAGGTCATCACGTTGTACCAGTCGACCGAGGCCGAGGCGCCGCCGTAGTCCGCCGCGTCGATCTTGCCGCCGTTGGAGCCGTCGGCCGTGATCGCCGCGGTGACCAGGTAGTTCGAGCCGAACTCGGTGCGCAGCGCGGACATCAGGTTCTTGAAGGCCGCGGCCCCGCTGGTGTCGCAGGTCAGGCCGCACGCGTTCGGGTACTCCCAGTCGATGTCGATGCCGTCGAAGACGTCGGCCCAGCGGGGATCCTCCACGACGGCCTTGCAGGACTTGGCGAAGGCGGCCGGGTTGGCGGCGGCCTGCGCGAAGCCGCCGGAGTAGGTCCAGCCGCCGAAGGAGTACAGCACCTTGATGTGCGGGTACTTGGCCTTCAGCTGGCGCAGCTGGTTGAAGTTGCCGCGCAGCGGCTGGTCCCAGGTGTCGGCGGTGCCGGAGACCGACTGGTCGGCGGTGTACGCCTTGTCGTAGGCGGCGTAGGTGTCGTCGACGGTGCACTGACCGTTCTTGACATTGCCGAACGCGTAGTTGATGTGGGTGATCTTCGCGGCGGAGCCCGAGGTCACCAGGTTCTTGACGTGGTAGTTGCGGCCGTAGACGCCCCACTCGGTGAAGTAGCCGAGCTTGACCTTGTCCCCGGTGGGCGGCTCCGTGGTGCCGCCGGTGGTGCGCACCGCGCGGGCGCCGCTGACCGGGCCGGTCTGGTCGGCGGTGTCGCGGGCCTGGACGGTGTAGGAGTAGTCGGTGCCGGCGGTCAGGCCGCTGTCCGTGTACGAGGTCGTCGTCACGGTCGCGACCTTGGCGCCGTCGCGCAGCACGTCGTAGTTCTTGACGCCCTTGTCGTCGGTGGCGGCGCTCCAGGCCAGCTTGACCGAGGTGTTGGTGATGTCGGAGGCGGTGGGGGTGCCGGGCGCGGACGGGGCCGCGTCGCCCGGGACGGTGCCGCCGTCACAACTTCCGCCGTTCAGCTTGCAGTTGGCGGGGGAGCCGGCGCCGGCGCCGTTGAAGCCGAAGGAGACGGAGGCGCCGGGGGCGAGGGTGCCGTTCCAGGACTTGTTCTTGGCGGTCCAGTGGGTGCCGGAGGAGGTGACGTCGGCGTCCCAGGCGGAGGTGACCGAGGTGCCGGAGGGGAAGTCCCACTCGACGGTCCATGAACTGAGGCTGGTGGTACCGGTGTTCTTCACCGTCCACTTGCCTTCGAAGCCGGTGCCCCAGTCCTGGGTCTTGGCGTAGGTCGCGGTGGCGGAGGTCGCGGCCTGGGCGGGGCTCGCGAGGCCGACCAGGCCGGCGAAGGGGAGCAACAGCGTCGCGAAACCGGCCGCGGCTCTGTGTCTGAAGCGCATCGTGCGCCTCCTTGGGGAGGAGTTGGGGCGTGACTGAGCCTCACGCCCACGGTGCCGCGAGAATAGAAAGGTCTGGACCACGGGTCAATAGGTCTGGACCACTCTCGTCCAAGGTGCAACTAGACACCCAACTCCTGCGCCAGTACGGCCGCTTGTACCCGGCTGCGCAGCTCCAGCTTCCCCAGCAGACGGCTGACGTGGGTCTTCACCGTCGCCTCCGCCATGTCGAGCCGGACCGCGATCTCCGCGTTGGACAGGCCCTCCCCGAGGCAGGAGAGCACCTCGCGTTCCCGGCGGGTCAGGGTGTCCAGGACGCCGGGATCGGCGGTCGGCTGCCGCGCGGGCCCGGCGGCGAACTCGGCGATCAGACGCCGGGTGACGGCGGGCGCGATCAGCCCCTCCCCGCGCGCCACGGTCCGCACCGCTTCCAGCAGCTCCCGGGCCTCGGTGTTCTTCAGCAGGAAACCGGCCGCGCCCGCCCGCAGCGCCCCGAACACGTACTCGTCGAGGTCGAAGGTGGTCAGCACGAGGACGTCGGCGAGGTGCTCCTCGACGACCTTCCGGGTCGCCGACACCCCGTCCAGCCGCGGCATCTGCACGTCCATCAGCACCAGGTCGGGTCGCAGCTCCCGGGCCAGCGCCACCGCCTGCTCACCGTCCGCCGCCTCCCCGACCACCTCGATGTCCGGGGCGCTGCGCAGGATGAGGACGAGCCCGGCGCGGACGGCGGACTGGTCCTCGGCGACGAGGACGCGGATCATGCGGATTCTCCTTCCGAGAGGGGGAGCGTGGCGTGCACGGCCCACAGCGCGCCCTGCGGTCCGGCCCGGAAGGTGCCGCCGAGCAGCGCGGCCCGCTCCCGCATCCCGGTCAGTCCGGCGCCGGAGCCGGGGGCCCGGGGGCCGTCCCGATGGCCGTAGGGGCTGGTGACCCGCACGTCGAGGAAGCCGTCCCGGCGGGCGAGGGCGACCGTGACCCGCCCGGGGCAGGCGTGCTTGAGCGCGTTGGTCAACGACTCCTGGACGATCCGGTACGCGGCGAGTTCGACCGGCGCGGGGACCTTGCCGTGGTCGTCGGCATCGAGGCACACGTCCAGGCCGTTGGCGCGGGCGCCGTCGACCAGGGCCGCGAGACCGTCGAGGGTGGGTGCGGCGGCGGGCTCGGTGTCGCCGCCGGCGTCGCGCAGGATGCCGATCAGCCGGCGCATCTCGGCGAGGCCCGCGACGCTGTTCTCCCGGATGACGGACAGGGCCTGCCGCGAGGTGGCCGGTTCGTCGATGGACAGGGCGGCCGTGGAGTGGATGGCGATCGCCGACAGGTGGTTGGCGACCATGTCGTGCAACTCCCGTGCCATCCGCGCCCGTTCCGCGGTGATCGCCTGGGCGCGGTCCATCTCGGCGAGCAGCGCGGTCTGTTCGGCACGCAGCCGGGCGGCCTCGGCGGCGTCCCGGTGGTTGCGCACGATCCAGCCGGTGGAGGCGGGCGCGTACGCCACGACCCCGACGACCACCCCGATCAGCAGTGCCTCCGGCTCCCGCCACACCGCGAACGGCACCAGCGTCCCGGCCGCCGTCAGCAGCCCGGTGATCCACTGGATACGGCGGGCCGAGGCGAGCGGGCCGTACAGCACGGCCGCGTAGATCACGTCGGTGAACATCAGGAGGGTGGCCAGGTTGCCCTGGGTCACGACGTCCGCGCAGACCGCGACCGTGGCGGTCAGCAGGGCCGTACGAGGGGCCGACCGGCGCAGCAGCTCGCAGCCCGACATCACCACGAGCGGCGGCAGCACCGGCCAGGGGCCGTCGAAGAGGGTGATCGGGTCGGAGGACGGCCGGGTGGCCAGGCCGATGGCCACCAGCAGCAGGCCGCCGAGCAGCCCGCCGACCGCGATGTACACGTCGAAGCGGTGCGGGCGGGGGAGGGCCATGACCCCATCCAACACGCTGTCCGCGCCCCGCGCCTGATCCCCGGGGACGGTCCTGGACTGCATCTTTCGATGTACGGCGGTCTCGTCACCGCCGACGACGAAAGGGACCGGGAGCTCCGTGAGCCTGGAAGGGTGAGCGAAGGGAGCGTGTCGTGGTCGTCGGACTGATCATCGCCTGCGAGGTGGCCTTCTGGGTGCTGCTCGCGGCCGGACTGGCCTTCCGCTACGGGCTGCGGATGCCGCGCACCGGGCTGGCCCTGCTGCTGTGCGAGCCGCTGCTGGAGCTGGTGCTGTTCACGGTCACCGCGATCGACTTGAAGAACGGCGCCGAGCCCGACTGGAAGCACGGCCTGGCCGCCGTCTACATCGGCTTCACCGTGGGCCTCGGCCATTCGACGATCAAGTGGGCGGACGCCCGGGTCGCCCACCGGTTCGCGGGCGGCCCGCCGCCGGTGAAGCCGCCGAAGTACGGCACGGCCCGCGCCGTCCACGAGTGGAAGGTCGCGGGCCGCTGGATCCTGGCCGCGGTGGTCGCCGTGGTCCTGCTCCAGGCCGCGGTCTGGTACGTCGGCGACGGACAGACCGACTCGCTGCGCGCCTGGCAGCAGCGGATGCTGTGGCTGATCGGCATCAACGTGCTGATCGCCGGGAGCTACACGCTGTTCCCCAAGCGCGAGCGCTAACGCTCCCCGCCCGGCACCCACAGCACGTCCCCGACGTCCTTGTTCGCCGTGCGCGCCAGGATGAACAGCAGGTCGGACAGCCGGTTGAGGTAGGTCGCCGTGAGCGGGTTCATGTGGTCGCCGTGGACCTCCAGCGCGGCCCACGTCGAGCGCTCGGCACGCCGTACGACCGTGCAGGCCTGGTGGAGCAGGGCCGCGCCCGGGGTGCCGCCGGGGAGGATGAAGGAGCGGAGCTTCTCCAGCCGCTCGTTGAAGCGGTCGCAGTCCGCCTCCAGCTTGTCGACGTAGAACTGCTCGACGCGCAGGGGCGGGAACTCCGGGTTCTCGACGACGGGTGTGGACAGGTCGGCCCCGACGTCGAACAGGTCGTTCTGGACGCGGGTGAGGACCTTGACGACCTCCTCCTCCAGGCCGCCCAGGGCGATCGCCGTACCGATCACCGCGTTCGCCTCGTTGGCGTCCGCGTACGCGGAGATCCGCAGATCGGTCTTGGCGACCCGGCTCATGTCACCGAGGGCGGTGGTGCCCCGGTCGCCGGTCCTGGTGTAGATGCGCGTCAGATTGACCATGAGGCCAGCGTAGTTACGCCCCGGCCGTCCGGAACACGCGTGTGCCCACCGTCACGGCGACCACCGCGAAACCGACGGCGACCAGGACGCCGTACAGCATGTGATCGGTCGTGTAGGCGCCGACGTAGGCGTCCCGCATGGCGTCCACCAGATAGCGGAACGGCATGAAGTGCGAGAGGACGTCCAGCCAGGCCGGGCCCAGGGTCATCGGGAGCATCAGGCCGGACAGCAGCATGGAGGGCATCGACACCGCGTTGACCAGCGGGCCGAACTCCTGGGGCGTGCGGACCTTCATCGCCAGCGCGTACGACAGGGAGGCCAGCGAGACGGTCAGCAGGGCGACGAACCCGAAGCCGATCAGGATCCCGGCCAGCGGCGCCCTGAGCCCCATCGCCAGCGCGGCCAGTACCAGCAGCACCGCCTGGAAGACGAAGACGGTGGCCTCGCGCAGCACCCTGCCCAGCAGCAGGGCCAGCCGGCTGACCGGGGTGACCCGCATCCGCTCCACCACGCCCTGGCCGTTCTCCAGGATGATCATGAAGCCCGCGAACAGCGCCCCGAACAGCCCCAGTTGGAGCAGCAGCCCCGGTACCAGGACCTGCCAGGAACTGCCCCTTCCGCCCAGCGGGAGACCGGTGAGCAGCGGTCCGAAGAACACCAGGTACAGCAGCGGCATCAGCACGCCGAACAGCAGCGCGAAGCGGGAGCGCAGCGACTGGCGCAGGTAACGGCCGTAGACGATCGCGGTGTCGTGAAGAAGCATGGCTGTCCTATACGGCTACGGGGGCGGCGTCGGCCGGGGAGGGACCGCGGCCGGTGATCGCGAGGAAGGTGTCCTGGAGCGGGGCGTCGATCGAGCCGCCGTTCTGGAGCTTCAGGGCGCTCGGGGTGCCCTCGGCCACGACCACGCCGTGATCGACGATCACCAGGCGGTCGGAGAGGGCGTCGGCCTCGTCGAGGTAGTGCGTGGTCAGGAAGACGGTCGTGCCGTACGCGTCGCGCAACCGGCGGACCAGGTCCCACAGGGCGGCGCGGCTGGCGGGGTCCAGCCCGGTCGTCGGCTCGTCGAGGAACAGCACCTTCGGGCGGTGCGTGAGCGCCATCGCGATGTCGAGGCGGCGGCGCTGACCGCCGGAGAGCGTGCCGCACCTGCGGTCGAGCAGGTCGGTGAGGTCCAGGTCCCGGGCCAGCTCCGCGGCGCGGGCCCGGGCCTGGTCCTTGGTCAGGCGGTACAGGCGCCCCTGGGTGACCAGCTCCTCCCGCACGGAGATCTGCGGATCCACCCCGCCCGACTGGGCCACGTACCCGCACACCCGGCGGACCACCGCGGCGTCGGTCGCGAGGTCGTGCCCGGCGACGGTGGCCGAGCCGCCGGTGGGCGCCAGGAGGGTGGTGAGCATCCGGAGGGTGGTGGTCTTCCCGGCTCCGTTCGGGCCGAGGAGGCCGAGGATCTCGCCCTCGTGGACGGTGAGGTCGATGCCGCGGACGGCTTCGACGGGGCCGTGCTTGGTCTGGAAGGTGCGGGCCAGTCCGGCCGCGCTGATGACTGCTGGCATGGAGCCAGAAAAACAGAGTCCCTTAAATTTTGCAATGACCCCAAAATTCAAGTGAGCCCAGAACGGGCTACGATGCGGCCATGGCAGAGGGGCTCAGGGAGCGGAAGAAGCGGCAGACCCGGCAGTACATCTCGGACGTCGCCACCGGGCTGTTCGTCGAGCGGGGCTTCGACGCCGTGACCGTCGCCGAGATCGCCGAGGCGGCCGACGTCTCCGTCAACACGGTCTACAACTACTTCCCGGCCAAGGAGGACCTCTTCTTCGACCGCTCCGCCGGGGTGGTCGACCGGCTCGCCCGGTGGGTGGGCGGTCGGCGCAAGGGGGAGTCGGCCGCCGCCGCGGTGCTGCGCGAGTTGCGCGAGGAGGTCGAGGCGGTCTCGCCCAGGGTCGGGCTGATGCCCGGATATGCCGCCTTCATGCGGGTCATCGAGGATGCGCCCGCGCTGCGTTCCCGGCTGTGGGCGATCGGCCAGGAGGTCGAGGCGAACCTGGAGACGGCGCTGCGGGAGGAGACCGGTGCCCCGGCCGACGATCCGATGCCCGGTCTGATCGCCGGTCAGATCGGCTGGGTCCACAGCACCGTCATGGCGGTCATCGGCCGTGAGATGGTCAAGGGGCGCGAACCGGACGAAGTATCACGAGAGACACTCGCGCTTCTCGACGACCTGGAGGAGTTGTTGAGCGATAAGGTGCTCAACTACGCCGTGCGAGACCACTAGTGACGCCTGCCGGTGTGATGTCCGTCAGATGAGACGTGACGCGCATTACTTACCGGTCACACAGCCCTTCCCGAGCGCTAGTGTCCGCCGCAGAGGCAACGTAAACAGGGCGTAAGGCGTTTCAAAGGGGAGTCGCAACAGTGGCACGGAAGCTTGCCGTCATCGGCGCCGGCTTGATGGGTTCCGGCATTGCCCAGGTCTCTGCCCAGGCGGGCTGGGACGTGGTGCTGCGGGACGTGACCGACGAGGCGCTGAAGCGCGGTACCGACGGCATCAAGGCTTCGTACGACAAGTTCGTGAGCAAGGGCAAGCTGGAGGCGCACGACGCCGACGCCGCCCTCGCCCGGATCACCGCGACCACCGATCTGGACGCGGCCGCCGACGCCGACATCGTCGTCGAGGCCGTGTTCGAGAAGCTGGAGGTCAAGCACGAGATCTTCCGCGCGCTCGACAAGATCGTGCGCCCGGACGCCGTGCTCGCCTCCAACACCTCCGCGATCCCGATCACCAAGATCGCGGCGGCCACCGAGCGCCCGGAACGGGTCGTCGGCGTGCACTTCTTCTCGCCGGTGCCGATGATGCAGCTCGTCGAGCTGGTCCGCGGCTACAAGACGAGCGACGAAACCCTCGCCACCGCGCGGGAGTTCGCCGAGTCGGTCGGCAAGACCTGCATCGTCGTCAACCGGGACGTGGCGGGGTTCGTGACCACCCGTCTCATCTCCGCCCTCGTCGTCGAGGCGACCAAGCTCTACGAGTCGGGCGTCGCGACCGCCGAGGACATCGACCTGGCCTGCAAGCTGGGCTTCGGCCACGCGATGGGCCCGCTGGCGACGGCGGACCTGACCGGCGTCGACATCCTGCTGCACGCCACCGGCAACATCTACACCGAGTCCCAGGACGAGAAGTTCGCCCCGCCGGAGCTGATGCGCCGGATGGTGGACGCCGGTGACATCGGACGCAAGAGCGGGCAGGGCTTCTACAGCTACTGAGGCCACCCCGGTCGCCGAGACACTGCCTGAACGACCACTGAAACCGCACAAGCCCCTCTGGTTTCACACCTCAGGGTGAATTCGGTATCGGTTCGCTTACGGACGGCAACCTCTGGCCGCTCAACGCAGTCAGAGGTGTCATCACTGGACATCACATTCGTGGAGTACTACACGCACTCACGGGGAGCGCATATGTACATCAGGGGCGACCACGCCGAGCTGGTCGTCGGGGGCCGCCTCGACGTCCGCAGCGCGGCGGACGCCCGTACGGTCCTGCACTCGGCCGTCGACGACGGAGCCGGCGACCTGGTGCTCGACCTGTCCGAGCTGGATTCCTGGGACGCCACCGGCCTCGGGGTGATCATGGGGGCGCACCGCAGGGCCGGCCGCTGCGGCCGCCGCCTGGTGCTGCGCGACGTACCGCCGCAGATGCAGCGCCTCCTGGTCGCCACCCGACTGCACCGGATCCTGGCCATCGAGGGCGGCATCGGCGTGGAGTCGCTGCCCCGGGTCTGACCGGTCCCGTGGCGAAACGCCTGGCACGCGTGGCGAAACGCATCTCCCGCCCAATCCTCACGAGACTGTGACGTCTCGGACGGCGCGGTACCCCGGGCTGTCGTAGATACTGTGCGAAGGTTTAGGGTTCGGTCGCCCGCTGCCTGCATCCCTTCCAGCGGGCCCGGACCAGAAGCGACAGCGCTGTGTGCTGCCGGCCGGGAGGGGCCACTGACGGCACACGAGACGCTTTTGGGGGGCTTGAACCTATGGACCCGAACAACCGGGGACCCGAGGAGTACGGCCATGACGGTGACGGCGGTTCGCCGCGTCAGCGGCCTCCCAGGGACTCCCTCACACCCGACTTCGGCCAGCACTCACCGGCGCTCGCCCGCACCGTGCAGCTCGTCGCCGGCGACTTCCTGCTCACCGTCAACCCCGTCGACGGCAGCGAGATAGAGGCCTGCCCGCCCGGCGAGCGTCCCGGTCGGCCCGAGAAGTTCGGCGCCGCCGAACGCGCAGAGGTGGACCGCGCGGCCCGCCCGCCCGTCCCGCCGGGACCCACCCGCACCGCACAGCCGCTGCTGGCCCGCCAGGACGAGCGCGAACAACTCGTCCGGCTGCTCGCCCGCGGCCGCTCGGTCCGGCTGACCGGCCCCTCCGGCTCCGGCCGCACCAGCCTCCTCGACGTCGTCGCCGAGGACTGCTCGGACCTCGCCCCCGACGGCGTGATCCGCCTCACCGGCTTCCACCGCACGGCGAGCGAGCTGCTGTACGACCTCTACTACGCCGTCTACGACTCGCCCCTGCACCGCCCCGACCAGGACGAGCTGCTCTCCTGCGTCCGTGAGATCGGCGCGGTCGTCGTCCTCGACGACATCGAGTTCGGCGGAGCCGCGCTCGACGAACTCCTCGACGCCACGCCCGAGTGCGCCTTCGTGATCGGCGCCACGCCCGACGTGCCCGCGCCCTCCGCCGACTCCGCCGTCGAGGAGGTCGTCCTCAGCGGCCTCGAGCGCGCGGACGGCGTGGAGCTGCTGGAGCGTTGCGTCGGCCGGGTGCTGACGGAGGAGGAGTCGAACTGGGCGGGCGACCTCTGGTTCGAGTCCGAGGGCCTGCCGCTGCGCTTCGTCCAGGCCGGCGCCCTGCTGCGGCAGCGCGACCGGCAGCGGGCCGGCGCCGGAGCCGTCGACGAGTTCGGCGTCTTCGCGGACATGGCCGTGCTCGACACCCCGCTGACCTCCGAGGGCGACGAGGACATCCCGCTGCCCGCGCTGGGCGACGCCGCCGCGCCCGCCCCGCTGCTCGCCTCCCGGCTCAGCGAGTCCGCGCGCGCCACCCTGCGGTTCGCCGTCGCCCTCGGCGGCGAGGTGCCCCACCAGGCCCACCTGCCCGCCCTGGTCGGCGACACCCACGCGGACGCCGCCCTCGGCGAGCTCGCCGGCTCCGGCCTGGTCTCCCCGGTCGGCTCCCGCTACCGGCTCGCCGCCGGGGTCCTCACCCAGCTGGAGGCCGCCGGATACGGCGACGACATCGAGGACCGCGCCCGCACCGCCGCCCAGCACTACGCCTGGTGGGCCGGCCACCCCTCGGTCACCCCGGAACGGGTCTGCGCCGAGGCGGACGCCCTGCTCGCCGCCCTCACCGTCCTGGTCCCGGCGACCACCGCGCCCCTCGAGGGCGAGGAGACGACCACCGTGCAGCTGGCCCGCACCGCGGCGCCCGCGTTCGCCGCCGGCGGTCACTGGGGTGCCTGGGAGCGGGCCCTGCGCTCCGGCGCGGAGGCCTCCCGGCTCGCCGGTGAGGTGTCCGAACAGGCCTACTTCCACCACGAACTCGGCATCCTCGCGCTCTGCGGCGGACAGCTCGACCGGGCCCGCGCCGAACTGGAGGCCTCCATCGGCCTGCGCGGCGCCCTCGCCGACAAGCGCGGCACCGTCGCGGGCCGGCGCGCCCTCGCCCTGGTCTCCGACCGGGACGGGACCACACCCGCGCCCGGCCTGGTGGGTCTCGGCGCGATGGCGGGCGAGGAGGTGCCCGACGCGCGCCACGACGAGTCGGCCTCACCGCCTGGGGGAGTGCCCGCGGCCTTCCCGCAGCTCCAGCCGCCCGCCGACTCCCAGACGATCGTCGTCCACCGCACCCCCGGCACGGCGCCCTCGCGCAAAGCCCGGGGCGGTCTCAAGGGCCTCGCCAAGCGCAACCTCGTCGCGGCCGGCGCGGGCGCGTTGCTGGTCGCCGTCCTCGGCACGGTCGTGACCCTGGGCGCCACCTCCGACAACGACCCGAACGCCCCGTCCAACCAGGTCGGCGTCAACCCGTCGGCCAGCGTCGGCATCGACGACGGCAACCTCGGCGCGGACGTCCCGAAGGACGACGACGGCAAGGGCGACACCGGTACGGCGACGTCCCGGCCGACGGATCCGGGTCCTGACGGCACGTACGGGACGTCGGACGATCCGACGCCGACGGGTGGGGCGACGCCTTCGGACAAGCCGAGCGGGACGCAGGGCAGCGGTTCGTCACCCACGTCCAGGCCTTCGTCGCCGCGCCCGTCGAACACGTCGAGGCCCCCGACCTCGCCCACCGGCAATCCGAGCGGCTCCGGTTCCGCGTCAGCGACGCCGTCCGGACCGACCAGCACGCCGACGACAACGCCCACCCCGACCCCGACCGACACCACCCCGAGCAACTCCACCTCGGCCAGTGGTCCCGCCTCCACCACCCCGGTGGAGACGAGCAGTTCGGCCGCCGCCCCCGGGAGCAGCACCGTGAGCTCGCCCAGCGGGTCGGTCATCTAGGAACACGCGCAAGAGGGCCGGGTCCGTGACGGACGGACCCGGCCCTCGTCGTCGTAGCAGAAACCGCCGTAGAAGAAACCGCCGTAGATGAAGACGCGCTGTCAGAACAGCCGCAGCTTGTCGTCCTCGATGCCGCGCAGCGCGTCGTAGTCCATGACGTGGCAGCCGATGCCGCGGTCGGTGGCGAGGACGCGGGCCTGGGGCTTGATCTCCTGGGCGGCGAAGATGCCGCGGACCGGCGCGAGATGCGGGTCGCGGTTCAACAGCTCGAGGTAGCGGGTGAGTTGCTCGACGCCGTCGATCTCGCCGCGCCGCTTGATCTCCACCGCGACGGTCTGCCCCTCGGCGTCCCGGCACAGGATGTCGACCGGGCCGATGGCCGTCATGTACTCGCGGCGGATCAGGGTGTAGCCGTCGCCGAGCGTTTCGATGCGGTCGGCGAGCAGTTCCTGAAGGTGTGCTTCCACGCCGTCCTTGATCAGGCCCGGATCGACGCCGAGTTCGTGCGAGGAGTCGTGGAGGACCTCCTCCATCGTGATGATGAGCTTCTCGCCCGCCTTGTTGATGACGGTCCAGACGCCCTCCTCGTCGCCGGTTCCCTCCTTCAGCGTGCAGGGCGGCGACATCCAGTTCAGAGGCTTGTAGGCGCGGTCATCTGCGTGGATGGAGACGCTGCCGTCGGCCTTCACCAGGATCAGACGGGGGGCCGAGGGCAGGTGGGCGGTGAGCCGGCCCGCGTAGTCGACGGAACACCGGGCAATGACGAGACGCATGGTCGGCAACGCTACTCGACGGGCGCATGTCCACGCGATTCGGCCCGTAAGGCTGTGGAGAAACCCTGTTCACTTGTGGCCGATTGTGGGCCTGTTGGGAGTGCCCTTTGTTCGCATTCTCCTGGTGCCGCCACCGGCCGTTGCCTACCGTAGTAAACGGGAGGTCGCGAGGCATGTACTGAGAGTGTCCGGCAGCGCGAACTCCCTTTATCTGTCCGGCAACCCCTGAGGAATCAGGGGTGCGAGAGGAGAACCCATGTCGCTCGACGTCTCACCGGCCCTACTCGAGAAGGCCGAGCGAGGCGAGGTCGACGAAGCCGAATTCGTCGACTGCGTCCGGACCTCCCTGCCCTACGCATGGGAGATGATCAGCTCCCTGGTGGCCCAGCTGAAGGTGGACGGCGGCAACTTCGCCGACAACCAGACGCCCCCGCCGGACGAGCAGGCACGCGGTCAGCTGCTGCGTGCGCTTGCGAGTGACGCGATACGCGGCGCGCTGCAGCGGCACTTCGGTGTGCGGCTGGCATTCCAGAACTGCCACCGGGTGGCGGTGTTCCCGTTGGACTCCTCTGTCGACGAGACGCTGAGCCGCTTCACCTCGGTGCGCAGCCAGCTGCTGAACCAGTCCCCGGAGTTCCGGGACTGCTGACGTCAAGCGCCTGCTTGCCGCTCCGTACGCGGGAGGTGCATCAGTACCGGGGCGGCAAGCTCCCGCCGGACAGGGTTGTCCTTTCAGGTCAGGTGCGGCAGTACTTCCGCACCGAGCCGTCGTACGTTCTCCTCCGTGGCCGCAAGGTCTCCCGAGCCCTCGACGAGCAGGGCGAAGCGGGAGATTCCGGTCCGCTCGCTGGTCGCCGCGAGGCGGTCGGCGCACAGCCGCGGGGTGCCCACCGGGTGCAGTCCGCAGAGCAGTTCGGTGTAGGCCACCGGATCGCGCATCTGCCGTGCGCGGCCGTCGACCGTGACATGGGCGCCGAGCCCCTGCCTGAGCCAGCCCGGCATCGCCTTCACCAGCGCCTCCACCGCGTCCGTACGCCGGTCCGCGATCTGGCAGACACCGGCCGAGACATGGGGCGCGTCCAGGACCTTCTGCGGCGCGTGTCCGGCCGCGCGCGCCTGCCTGCGCCACAGGGCGACCATCTCCGCCTTCTCCTCGTCCCCGACATGCATCCCGAGCAGCATCGGCAGCCCGCGCTCGGCGGCCAGCCGGACACTCGCCGGGGAGGTGCAGGCGACGATCACCTCGGGGCCGTCCGCTTCCGTGAGCGACTCCGACGGCCGCGGCACGACGGGCACTTCGCGGAACCGGAAGCGCTCGCCGTCCGCACCCACGGCAGGTTCGCGCAGCCAGCGGACCAGCAGATCGAGTGATTCCGGGAACCCCTTCTCGTACGCCTCGAGACCCGAGCCGAACACCTCCAGATCGACCCACGGCCCACCGCGCCCGACGCCCAGCGAGAAGCGCCCGCCGCTCGTCATGTGCAGCAGCGCGGCCTGCTCGCCCAGGGCCACCGGATGGACCGTGGGCAGCACGCTCACCGCGGTGCCGACGCGGATACGGCGGGTGCGGCCCAGCAGCAACGCGGCCAGGGTGATCGCGGACGGGCAGGTGCCGTACGGCACGAAGTGGTGCTCCGCCAGCCAGACCGCGTCGAGTCCGGCCTCCTCCGCGAGCTCGGCCGAGCGGACCGCGCGGTGCAGCGCCTCCCCCTGGCCCTGCCCCGGGAACTGGGCCGCCAACACGAATGTTCCTACGTGCATGTGCTTTTCCTGCTTCCTTGGCTCCGACACGGAGCTCCCCCACCCGGCATAACCGTCTGACACGTGCCGAGGACACGGCCTGGCGGAGAGATTTGCCGATTGTCTGCAGAATGGGTGCCCCCGAGGGGGACTTGTGGGGGTTGGTGCCCTACGCGTACCCCGTCGCGCGCCGCGTAGGCTGGACGCGGTTCCTGCTTCCTGTATAGCCCCGTGAGGTGTCCTGTGTCCCCGCGTCGCAACCGACCCAAGGGTTCCGGTTCGTCGGACCCGTCCGGCCGTGGCGCCGAGGACGACCGGTCCGGCCGCTACGGCGGCTTCCAGTCCTCGACGCACTGGCAGGGCGAGGACTGGAACGTCCGGCATGTGGCGGGAGCGAGCGCCCAGGGCAAGACGTACCGCTGCCCGGGCTGCGACCAGATGATCCCGGACGGTGTCCCGCACGTGGTGGCCTGGCCGGACCACTCGGGCGTCGACGAGCGCAGACACTGGCACAAGGCCTGCTGGAACGCGCGGGACCGCCGCACCACGCGGGTGCAGCGGTCCCGTAACGCGCCGAAGTTCTGAGGGTCTACACGTCCCGCTTCTCCAGCAGGGCGTAGGCGCCGGCGAACGCGACGGCCGTCACGCCCACGATGATCCACAGCGGGTCCCAGCCCGAAGGGCCGGAATCGGTGAGGGAGTTGGAGTAGAAGACGCTGAGCTGGTTCGGGATGGAGTACTCGAACAGCGCCTGGCGCACGCCCTCCAGGGACTGCGCGAGCATGAACAGCGCGATCACCAGCGGAGCCAGCACCAGACCGATCATGATGGTGATCGCGCCCGCCGAGTGCCGGATGATCGAGCCGATGACCAGCGAGAGCAGGCCGAGCAGGGCGATGTAGAGGGAGATCCCGAGGGTGCCCTTCAGCCACTCCTGCCCGGTGGGCGTGCGGGTGTCCAGCAGCGCCACGTCGATCAGGGCGACGACCACGACCGAGGCCAGGGTGGTCACGAAGGCGACCGCGAAGAACACGATCGACTTCGCCGCGAGGACGCGGCCGCGGGAGGGACAGGCGACCATCGTCGTGCGGATCATGCCGGTGCCGTACTCCGAGGCCGTGGTCAGCACGCCGAGCGTGATGATGCACATGTTGGCCAGCAGGAGCCCGAAGAAGCCGAACGACAGCGGGTTCTCGTCCCGCAGGCTCTCCTGGGACGAGTTGGCGGCGAGCAGCGCGGCGACCGCGAGGCCGATCCCGACGTTGAGCACGACGAACACGCCCAGCGTCCAGATCGTCGACCGCACGGAACGGATCTTCGTCCACTCCGAGGCGATCGCGTGCCCGAGGTGCGTCCGTACGACGGGGATCGGCGAGGTGTAGCCGGTGTACGCCGGTCCACCCGCGGCCTGCCAGTTCGGCACGGCGGGCTGGGCCTGCGGCATCGAAGGCTGCGGGGTACTCATCGGGCGTCCTTGGGCTCGGTCGGGGCGGGGTTCTGCGGGGCGGGAGCGGAGCCCTGCGGGGCGGCGGCGGGCGGCTGAGCCGGGGCCTGCGGCTGCGCCACGGGCACGGGAGCCGGGGCCGTTGCCGGGGCCGGCGCCTGACCACTCGCGCCGGGCGCGGGCGCCTGGGCGGGCGCTCCGGACAGTGCCTGCTGCGGCGCGGCCGGCTGGGCCGGGGCGGTCGGTGCCGGGCCCTGCGGGGCGGACACCGGCGTGTGCGGGGCCGCGGGAGTCGCCTGGGCGTACGGGTTGGGGGCGCCGGGAGCGCCGTACGGGAGCGGCTGTGCCTGCCCCTGCGGGCCCCCGAACGGCTGACCGCCCTGCTGGGGCGGCGGCGGGGCGTACCAGCCCGGCTGGCCCTGGCCGGGGACCGGCATCGGCGGCTGGGCGCCCGGCGGGAGGGGCTGCATGAGGCCCGCCTTCTGGTCGATCGTGGAGCGGTAGTCCACCGCGCCCTGCGTCATCCGCATGTACGCCTCCTCCAGCGAGGCCTGGTGCGGCGACAGCTCCCACAGGCGTACGTCCGACTCGTGCGCGATGTCGCTGATGCGGGGGAGCGCGAGCCCCGTCACCCGCAGCGCGCCGTCCTGCTCCGGCAGCACGTGCCCGCCCGCCTCGGTGATCGCCGCCGACAGCTTCTCCCGCAGCTGCGGTTCGCTGTCCGGCGTGCGCACCCGCGCGAAGCCCGCGGAGTTCGCGGCGATGAAGTCCTGCACGCTCATGTCGGCGAGCAGCTGCCCGCGCCCGATCACGATGAGGTGGTCGGCGGTCAGCGCCATCTCGCTCATCAGATGGGAGGAGACGAAGACCGTACGGCCCTCCGCCGCCAGCGCTTTCATCAGGTTGCGCACCCACAGGATGCCCTCGGGGTCGAGCCCGTTGACCGGCTCGTCGAAGAGCAGCACCTGGGGGTCGCCGAGCAGCGCTGCCGCGATCCCGAGCCGCTGCCCCATGCCCAGCGAGAAGCCCTTGGAGCGCTTTCTGGCCACGTCCTGGAGGCCGACCACCCCCAGCACCTCGTCCACCCGGCGGGCCGGGATCCCGGACAGCTGGGCCAGGCACAGCAGATGGTTACGGGCCGCCCGTCCGCCGTGCACGGCCTTCGCGTCGAGCAGCGCACCGACCTGCCGGGCCGCGTTGGGCAGCCTGCGGTACGGGTAGCCGCCGATCGTCACCTGACCGGACGTGGGGTTGTCCAGTCCCAGGATCATCCGCATGGTCGTCGACTTGCCCGAGCCGTTGGGGCCCAGGAAGCCGGTGACGGCACCGGGACGCACCTGGAAGGAAAGGTTGTACACAGCGGTCTTGTCGCCGTAGCGCTTGGTCAGGCCGACTGCCTCGATCATGCTCCGCACCCATCGCAAGGTTCAGGACAGCGGGGCGCACGCCCCCCGTAAGGGTTAGGAGCTTATCCGGGCGCTGACGGTTCCGCTCAAATGAAAGCAAAGGCTCCTGGCGTCACGCGTCCCGCTTCTTCAACAGGACATACGCCCCGATCAGGGCGGCCGCCACCCACAGCGCCATGATCCCGAGCCCGCCCCACGGGCCGTAGGGGGTGTCGTCGTCGATCGGGGTGACCACCTGCATGATCTTGCTGCCCGCCTGGTCGGGCAGGAACCGGCCGATCTTCTTCGTCGCCGAGACATTGCCGAGAATGTTGGAGATCAGGAAGAAGAACGGCATCAGGATGCCCAGCGACAGCATCGGGGAGCGCAGCATCGCGGCGACGCCCATCGAGAACATCGCGATCAGGGTCATGTAGAGGCCGCCGCCGATGACCGCGCGCAGCACCCCGGTGTCACCGATCTCCGCCTTGTGCGAGCCGAGCATCGCCTGCCCGAGGAAGAAGGTGACGAAGCTGGTGACGAGACCCACGACGAGGCAGAGCGCGGTCGCCACCGCGATCTTGCCGGCCAGGAAGGTGCCGCGCTGCGGTACCGCGGCCAGCGAGGTGCGGATCATGCCGGTGCTGTACTCGTTCGACACGACGAGCACCCCGAACACGATCATCGCGAGCTGACCGAGGCTCATCCCGGCGAAGCTGATGAAGGTGGGGTCGAAGGACAGCTGGTCCTTGCGGCTCATGTTGTCGAACTCGTTCTTCGACAGGGCCGAGATCAGGATGCCGAGCCCGATGGTGACGACCACGGCGAGGGACAGCGTCCACACCGTGGACGCCACCGACCGGATCTTGGTCCACTCGGAGCGGATGACCTGGGTCGCCGCCATGGTCACTTCCCCTTCCAGTCGGCGCCCCAGGGCTGTTGCGCGGGCGGTGCGGCGGCGGGAGTGCCGTCGTGCGCGTGGTACTCGACCGACTCCGCGGTCAGCTGCATGAACGCCTCCTCCAGAGAGGCCTGTTGGGGGCTGAGCTCGTGCAGCGTGAGCTGGTGCTGGGCGGCCAGCTCGCCGATGTACTCGGACTTGCTGCCGTCCACCTCCAGCGTGCCGTTGCCGCTCTCCACCACGGTGACCCCGGCCGCGTGCAGCACGTCGAGCAGCCGCTCGCGCTGCGGGGTGCGGATCCGGACGTACGACCGCGAGTTCTGCGCGATGAAGTCGGCCATGGAGGTGTCGGCGAGCAGCCGGCCCTGGCCGATCACCACGAGGTGGTCGGCGGTCAGCGCCATCTCGCTCATCAGGTGACTCGACACGAACACCGTCCGGCCCTGCGCGGCCAGCGACTTCATCAGATTGCGGATCCAGTGGATGCCCTCGGGGTCGAGCCCGTTGACCGGCTCGTCGAACATCAGGATCCGCGGGTCGCCGAGCAGCGCGCCCGCGATACCGAGCCGCTGCCCCATGCCGAGCGAGAACCCCTTGGCTTTCTTCTTCGCCACCGCCGTCAGACCGACCGTGTCCAGCACCTCGTGGACCCGCTTGGCCGGGATGCCGTTGCTCTGCGCGAGGCACAGCAGGTGGTTGTAGGCGCTGCGCCCGCCGTGCATCGCCTTGGCGTCCAGCAGGGCGCCGATGTACGTCAACGGGTCCTTGAGCTGGTCGTAGTGCTTGCCGTCGATCCGGACGTCACCGGCGGTGGGCCGGTCCAGGCCCAACATCATGCGCATGGTGGTCGACTTGCCCGCCCCGTTGGGACCGAGGAAGCCCGTGACGATGCCCGGTCTGACGGTGAAGGTGAGGTTGTTCACCGCCACCTTCTCGCCGTACCGCTTGGTCAGCCCCGCTAGCTCGATCATGCCGACCACGCTAGGGGCGCGCCTCGGCGGATGCCACTCCTATGGGCAAACGGAGACCGACGGAAGCGGTAAGAATCCGGCAACGGGCCCCGGGCACGCCAGAGGCCCGTACCTCCGGGGGAGACGGTACGGGCCCCTGCTGCCGTCAGGCGGTGTTACCGGGACTGCTGGGCCGGAACCCCACGGGAGATCGGCTCGTCGTCGGCCGGGGAGCCGGCGGCGGCCACCGCGGCACCGGTCAGCGTGGCGAGCATCTCGCGGACGTTCGTCAGCTGGGCGTTGATCGAGTCGCGACGGTTCGTCAGAGCCGCGAGCTCACGCTCGGATTCCGAACGGATCCGGTCGGCCTTGGCGTTGGCGTCGGCCACGATGTCCTCGGCCTGGCGCTGCGCGGTCTCCACCGTCTGGCGGGCGCGGCGCTCGGCGTCGGTGCGCAGCTTCTCGGCCTCCAGGCGCAGCTGCTCCGCGCGGTGCTCGATCTCCGCGAGACGCTTCTCCGCCTTCTGCTGACGGGACGCCAGGTCGCGCTCGGACTGCTCCCGGCGCTTGGCGAGGTTCGTCTCGAAGTCGGCGGCGGCCTGCGCGGCCTTGGCGCGGGTCTCCTCGAAGAGGGCGTCCGCCTCCTCACGCTTGGACTGTGCGTCCTTCTGAGCCTCGGAACGCAGCTGAGACGCGTCGCTCTTGGCCTTCTCGACGATCCGGACGCCCTCGTCCTCGGCCTTGGCCTTGCGCTCCGCAGCGAACGATTCTGCGTCGTTGCGGACCTGCTGGGCCGCCGACTCGGCGAGCTCGCGGTGCTGCTCGGCCGCGCGACGGGCCTCCTCGCGCAGATCCTTGGCCTCCTCCTCGGCGAGGCGGAGGATCTTCTCGACACGCGCGCCGAGACCGGCGTACGACGGCTCGGCGTCGGACACCTGGGCCTGGGCGTTCTGCGTCTCGAGGTGGAGCTCCTCGATGCGCTTTTCCAGGGCGGTGATGCGGGAGAGAGCGCTGTCACGGTCGGAGACGAGCTTGGAGATCCGTTCGTCCACCTGAGCGCGGTCGTACCCACGCCGCACAAGCTCGAAGCCGTAGGGGGAAGTGTCGCTCATGGGGTTCCTGTCAAATGAGACCGGTGAGGTGATAGGGGGAATCCTAGGGGCCGAAGCGGTGTGTCATCGAGCGGATACGTGTTTGATCTGGAGAATGACACCCCTTTTGAGTGGCTAACCCCGGGACGGCTTGCCAAAAACTTGGTCAAAGGCCCCAGAAGACGCCGGATCCAACCCGCCGGTCAGCTGTCCGACGGCTTACCCGAACGGGGGGCGCCGACCGCCGCGCCCGCCTTGACGCCACCGTCCTTGCCCCCCGCCGGGGCCTCGAAGGATTCCAACGCCTCCAGGACGTCCTGGACACGGGAGATCTCGGTATTGATGTCCTCACGGCGGCGGACGAGGACCTCGAGCTCGCGCTTGCCCTCCTCGACCGTGCGCCTGGCCTCGCGGATCGCCTCGGCCTTGAGCTCCTCGGCCTCCCGGACCAGCGTGGCCTTCTTCTGCTCGGCCTCCTTGAGGAGCCCCTCGGCCTTCTTGACCGCGGCGATGCGCACCTTGCCGGCCTCCGAATTGGCCTCCGAGACCAGCTCCTTGGCCTTCGCCTGCGCCTTGGCGAGCTGCTCCTCCGCCGCCTTGATGAGCGCGTCGCAGCGGTCGCCGGTCGACTTCATCGTCTCCGCGGCCTCCCGGCGGGCCCGCTCGTGCAGCGCCTCGATCTCACCGGTGATCCGGTCCCGCAGCTCCTCCGCGCGCTCCCTTATGGCGGTCGCGTCCCGGCGGGCGCCGACGAGCAGCTCGTCCGCGTCCGTACGGGCCTTCTCCACGCGCGCGTTGCCCTCGACCGTGGCCTCCGACACCAGCCGGTCGGCCTCCTTGCGGGCCGCGCCCACCATGGTGTCGGCCTGCGCCTCCGCCTCGGCGGTGGTCTTGAGGGCCTGCTGCTGCGCCTCGGTGAGCAGCTTGTCCGCCTCGGCGGTGGTCTCCGTGATGAGCGTGTCGACCTGCTCGGCCACGTCCTGGCGGCGCTTGTTGGCCTCCTTGCGGACCTCGTCCAGGGTCCGGTCGGCCTCCTCGCGCGCGGAGTTGACGAGTTCCTCGGCGGCGGCCGCCGCCTCCGCCCGGACCCGCTCGGCCTCGCTGCGGATCCGCTCGGCGTGCTGCTGGGCCTGCCCGACGGTGTCCGCGGCCTCGGCGCGCAGCCGCTCCGCGTCCCCGGTCGCCTCCCCGATCAGCTGCTCGGCCTGGGCGAGCGCCTCGACCCGTACCCGCTCCGCCTCCGCGACCGTCTCCGTGCGCAGCCGGTCGGTGTCGGTGATGGTCTCCTCGGTGAGCCGCTCCGCCTCGCTGCGCGCCTCGTTGATGAGGGCGTCGGCCTGCGTCGCCGCGTCCGAGCGGATGCGGTTGGCGTCCTCGCGGGCGTCCGCCCGGGTGCGGGCGGCGTCCTGGTCGGCCTGGGCGATGGTGTCGGAGGCCTCGGTGCGCACCCGCTGGGCGTGCTCGGACGCGTCCGACCGCAGCCGCTCCGCCTCCGCGATCGCCTCCGAGACGGTGCGCTCGGCAAGGGACTTGGCGGCGTCCGTCTCCTCGGCCGCCTCGCGCCGGATCCGGGCCGCGTCCTCACTGGCCCGCTCCCGCTCGGAGTAGGCGTCCGAGCGGACCCGGTCGGCCTCCTCCTGCGCCTCGCGCCGGGTGCGGTCGGCCGCGTGCTCGGCGGCGGAGCGCAGCCCGGTGATCTCCTCCTGCGCCTGCTCGTGCAGCCCGGCGACCGAGTCGCGGACCTGCTGGGCGTGCTGCTCGGCGGCCGACACCATCTCGCCGGCCCGCCGGTCCGCCTCCTCGACCAGCCGTACGGCCTCGGCCTGGGCCTCCTCCACACGGTTGCGCGCGGAGGCGAGGAGCTCCTCGCTCTGCTCGCGGGCCCGCTCGCGCTCCTGGTCGGCCTCCTGGCGGGCCGAGCCGAGGTACTCCTCGGCCTCGCGGCGGCGCCGGTCGGCCTCCTCCTGGGCGGCGGCCAGCGTCTCGGACGCCTCGGTGGCGAGCCGCTCGGCGGCGGCCCGCGCCTCCGCCCGGACCCGGTCCGCGGTGTCCTGCGCCTCGGTCTTGAGCCGCTCCGCCTCCGCGGCGGCCTCGGAACGCAGCCGTACGGCGACGGCCTCGCCCTCGGCGCGGGAGGCGGACGCGTCGGACGCGGCCTCGGTGCGCACCCGGTCGGCCTCGGCCTCGGCCTGCTGCTGGAGGGTACGGATGCGCTCGGCGGCCTCGGAGCGCAGCCGGTCGGTCTCCTCGGCGGCCTCGCGGCGGATCCGGGAGGCCTCCTCACGGGCCTCGGTGAGCGCCTGCTCGGCGGCGGCGAGGCGCTCCTCGGCCTCGGTGTGCAGCCGGGTCAGTTCCTCCGCGGCCTCGGCACGGCGTGCCTCTATCGCCCGCTCGGTCTCCTCGCGCAGCTCGCTCGCGGTCCGCTCGGCGGCGGCCGTGATCTCCTCGGCGAGTTCGACGGCCTCGGCGCGCTGCCGCTCGGCCTCGTTGCGGGTGCGCTCCAGGGTCTCCTCGGCCTGCCGGCGCAGCGTGGTGGCGCGCTCGATGGCCTCGGTGCGGACCTTCTCGCTGTCCGCGGTCGCGCTCTGGCGCAGCTCGTCGGCGTCCGCCTTGGCCTTGGAGAGCAGCTCCTCGGCGGTCTTGGCGGCCTCCTCGATCTGCTGGACGGCCTCCTTGCGGGCCTCCGCGCGGATCTTCTCGCCCTCGGCGACCGCGTCCGCGCGCAGCTGCTCGGCCTCGCCGCGCAGCCGGCGGGCCTCCTCCTGGAGCTCGACCGTCTTGGCCCGGTACTCCTTGGTGTCGTCCTTCGCGGAGCCCTTGAGCTGCTCGGCGATGTCATGCGCCTCGGCACGCAGCCGGTCCGCCTCGGTCTCCGCCTCCCGACGGATCCGCTCGGCCTCCTCGGCGGCCGCCTTGGTGGTCCGCTGCGCGTCCTCCTGCGCCTTGTTGAGGACGTCCTCGGCGGTCTTGGCCGCCTTCGACAGCTGGGTCGCGCTCTCCTCGGCGGTGAGTGTACGGGCCTTCTCGGCGGCCTCGGTGACGATCTTCTCGGCCTCGGCGCGGGCGTCGGCGACGATCTGCTCGGCGGCCGCCTTGGTGGCCTCGGCCTCCTCACTGGCCTCGGTGACCAGCCGGGCGACCTGCTCCTTGGCCGTACGGGTGCGCTGCTCGTTGGCCGACTCCGCGCTCGCGAGCGCCTTCTCGGCGGCCGACTTCGCCTCGCTGAGCACCTTCTCGGCCTCGGCTTGCGCCTTGCGCAGCGCCTCCTCGGCCTCCGTCATCCGCTGTTCGGCGGCCCGGCTCAGCTCGGTGGCCTGGCGGCGGGCGGAGTCCGACTCGGTCGCCGTCGAGGTGCGCAGCTGCTCCGCGTGGTCGGTGGCCTCCTGGGCCTGGGTGGAGGCGGTCTCCAGGAGCCGCTCGGCGTCCGCGCGGGCCCGCCGCAGCAGCTGCTCGGCCTCCGCGCGGGCCGCCTCGGCCTCGCTCTGCAACCGCTGCCGGGCCTCGGTGGTGACCCGCTCGGCCTCGGCGCGGGCGGCCGCCATGGCCTGCTCGGCCTCCGCGCGGGACTCCTCCAGGAGCCGACGGGCCTGGGACTCGCTGCGGGCGCGCAGCTGCTCGGCCCAGGCCACGTTCTCGTTGACGTGCGACTCGACGGTCTGCCGGCGCTCCGCCAGCTCCTGGTCGAGCTGCTGGCGGCGGGTGACCGCCTCCTGGTGCAGCTCCGCCTGGAGGCGCGCGGCCTGCTCGGCGTGCTCCTGGAGGATGCGCTGGGTCTGGGCCCGGACCTGGCTCAGCTCGCGCTCGGCGTCCTGGCGCAACTGGTCGGCCTGGATCTGCGCGTTGCGCAGCAACTGCTCGGCCTGGTAGCCGATGTCACCGCCGCCGAATTCGGGCCGGGACATGAGGGTGCGCCGCGCCTCGTGCAACTTGGCGCGCAGCACCTCGACCTGGTAGCCGAGGTCCTCGGCGTGCTGGATCGCCTTTTCCCGCTCGGTCTTCAGCCGGTCCATCTCGGCCTCGAACCGAGAGAGGTGGTCGACGTCAGCCGCCGGCTCTCGCTCCTGGCGTTCGTAGCCCCGCACTGCGCGGTCCCATCCGTCCCCTGGTCGCAAGTCTTTCCGAACGAGCCCTGTCCATCCGCCGAACGGGGCCCCCGGGGAATGGTGTCAGATCAACGGCGGAGCATGGGCTGCCGCCCGCTGCTCGTCCCCCGAAACCCGGACCCCGGAAAGCGGCCACCCCCCTTCCGGGAGCGACCGCCCCCAACCCTACCGGCCCATATGTACGAGGGTCAGTGCTCAGGTGACTCAACAGGCGCCGAAGTGACCAGTTCTGTCAGTACGCCATGGCAATCCTTCGGGTGCAGGAAGGTGATCCGTGACCCCATGGAGCCGCGTCGCGGCTCCTCGTACAGAACGCGTACGCCCTTGTCCTTGATGTCCGCGGCCTCGGCGTCGACGTCCGCCGTACCGAAAGCGATGTGGTGGACACCCTCGCCGTTCTTGTCGAGCCACTTGGCGACCGTGGAGTCCGGGCGCGTGGGCTCGAGAAGCTGCAGGTAGGAGGCGCCGCCGTCGGAGGTCTCGTTGATCTTGAGCATGGCCTCGCGCACGCCCTGCTCCTCGTTGACCTCGGAGTGGAACACCTCGAAGCCGTACGTCGCCCGGTAGAACTCGACGGTCTTGTCGAGGTCGAAGCAGGCGATCCCGATGTGGTCGATTCGCGTCAGCATGTAGTCAGTGCAGCGCTCGCGAAACGGTTACGCAACGTGCGCGCGATCACACCGACGGCCGGGTGACGGCACGGAGTGCCACTCAGTACATTCGAAGTAAACCCTCGTTCACACTCCTCGGCAGTGCAGCCGGAAGGGGATCGCAGCTCATGTCTGGATCGAACAGCACGACCTCGGTGATCGTCGCGGGCGCCCGTACGCCCATGGGACGCCTGCTGGGCTCGCTGAAGTCCTTCTCGGGAGCCGACCTCGGCGGCTTCGCGATCAAGGCCGCCCTCGACCGTGCGGGGATCGGTGGCGACCAGGTGCAGTACGTCATCATGGGCCAGGTGCTCCAGGCCGGCGCGGGCCAGATCCCGGCCCGCCAGGCCGCCGTCAAGGCCGGCATCCCGATGAACGTCCCGGCGCTCACCATCAACAAGGTGTGCCTCTCCGGCCTCGACGCGATCGCGCTGGCCGACCAGCTGATCCGCGCCGGCGAGTTCGACGTGATCGTCGCGGGCGGCCAGGAGTCCATGACCAACGCCCCCCACCTGCTGCCGAAGTCCCGCGAGGGCTTCAAGTACGGCGCGATCGAGATGCTCGACGCGATGGCCTACGACGGCCTGACCGACCCGTGGGAGAACATCCCGATGGGCCAGTCGACGGAGAAGCACAACACCCGTCTCGGCATCCAGCGGCCCGAGCAGGACGAGTTCGCCGCCCTGTCCCACCAGCGGGCCGCCGCCGCGCAGAAGAACGGCATCTTCGAGGCCGAGATCACCCCGGTCGAGATCCCGCAGCGCAAGGGCGAGCCGGTCGTCTTCAGCAAGGACGAGGGCATCCGCGCCGACACCACCGCCGAGTCCCTCGGCAAGCTGCGTCCCGCGTTCACCAAGGACGGCACCATCACCGCCGGCACCTCCTCGCAGATCTCGGACGGCGCCGCGGCCGTGGTCGTGATGAGCAAGGCCAAGGCGCAGGAACTGGGCCTTGAGTGGATCGCCGAGATCGGCGCCCACGGCAATGTGGCGGGCCCGGACAACTCCCTGCAGTCCCAGCCGTCCAACGCGATCCTGCACGCCCTCAAGAAGGAGGGCCTGGAGGTCTCCGACCTCGACCTCATCGAGATCAACGAGGCGTTCGCGGCCGTCGGCGTCCAGTCAATGAAGGACCTCGGCGTGTCCACCGAAAAGGTGAACGTGAACGGTGGCGCGATCGCCCTCGGCCACCCCATCGGCATGTCGGGCGCCCGGCTCGTCCTGCACCTCGCCCTGGAGCTGAAGCGGCGCGGCGGCGGGGTCGGCGCGGCCGCCCTGTGCGGTGGCGGCGGTCAGGGTGACGCGCTGGTCGTGCGGGTACCCAAGGCCTGAGTCCTTTCGGGGGCTCCTTCGGGGACCGGTACGTCGTTTCGTGAACGGAGCTGTGATGCAGGACGTCTCCACCCTGGTGGCCCAGGCCAGGGAGGGCCGGCCGCGGGCCGTGGCCCGGCTGATCTCCCTGGTGGAGGGGGCGTCCCCGCAGCTCAGGGAGGTCATGGCGGCACTGGCCCCGCTCACCGGCAACGCGTACGTGGTCGGCCTGACCGGCTCACCCGGGGTGGGCAAGTCGACGTCCACCTCCGCGCTGGTGACCGCGTACCGCAAGCAGGACCGGCGGGTCGGCGTCCTGGCCGTCGACCCGTCGTCCCCCTTCTCCGGCGGCGCCCTGCTCGGCGACCGGGTCCGCATGTCGGAGCACGCCTCCGACCCGGGCGTCTACATCCGCTCCATGGCGACCCGGGGCCACCTGGGCGGCCTCGCCTGGGCGGCCCCGCAGGCCATCCGGGTCCTGGACGCGGCCGGCTGCGACGTGATCCTGGTCGAGACGGTCGGCGTGGGCCAGTCCGAGGTGGAGATCGCCTCCCAGGCCGACACCTCGGTCGTCCTGCTGGCCCCGGGCATGGGCGACGGCATCCAGGCCGCCAAGGCCGGAATCCTGGAGATCGGCGACGTCTACGTCGTCAACAAGGCCGATCGCGACGGCGCCGACGCCACCGCCCGCGAGCTCAACCACATGCTGGGCCTCGGCGAGTCCCGCAAGCCCGGCGACTGGCGCCCGCCGATCGTCAAGACGGTCGCCGCGCGCGCGGAGGGCGTCGACGAGGTCGTGGAGGCCCTGGAGAAGCACCGCGCGTGGATGGAGGAGCACGGCGTCCTCGCCGAACGCCGGCGCGCCCGCGCCGCCCACGAGGTCGAGGCGATCGCCGTCACCGCCCTGCGCGAACGCATCGGCGACCTCCGCGGCGACCGCCGCCTGGACACCCTCGCGGACCGGATCGTCACCGGCGAACTGGACCCGTACCGCGCGGCGGACGAGCTGGTGGAGGGCCTGACACAGGGCTGAGCCCCTGATACGTTCACCGGCATGTTCCTCTCCTTGGCGTAAGGCGGACACCGAGCCGCGGTCCGAGCACTTGGCTCCCGCGGCTCCTCGGTGTCCCCTCTTCCGCCTCTCCGCGAGGAACTCCCCATGTCCGCGTCCTACGCACGCGTGCTGCGTCTTCCGCACGCCCGCCGCACCTTCGCCACCGCCCTGCTCGGCAGACTGTCGTACGGCGTCGTCCCGCTGTCCGTGATGCTCGCGGTGATCCGGGCCTCGGGCTCGTACGCGGTCGCCGGTGCCGTGATGGCACTGTTCGGCGCGACCGTCGTCTTCCTGGCACCCGCCCGGGCCGCCCTGATCGACCGTCACGGGCCGCGCCGGGCGCTCGTGCCCCTGCTGGCCGCGTACACGGCGCTGCTGGGGCTGCTGACGGCGGCCGTCTGGCGCCCCGGCGCCCCTCCCGTGCTGCTCGGCACCCTCACCGCCCTCGCGGGAGCCTGCGTCCCGCCCCTCGGCCCGACCATGCGGACCGTGTGGTCGCGCCTCGCCCAGGGCGACAAGGCCCTGCTCCGGCGGGCGTACAGCCTCGACGGGGTCGCCGAGGAACTGCTCTTCGTCTCGGGCCCCCTGCTGGTCGGCGTCCTCGTGGGGGTCGCGGCGCCGACCGCGGGGATCCTCGTCGGCGCGGCGCTGATGGTGGCGGGGACGACCGGGTTCGTACGGTCGCCGGCGGTGCGGGCGGTGCCTCCCGCCGCCCCTCCTTCCGTACGACGGGACAGGAGCGGTCGGCGGGTACTGCGCCGGATCGCCCGCCCCATGGGCGCTGCCGCGGCCGTCGGCCTCGCGCTCGGCGTGCTCGACCTGCTCGTCGTGGTGTTCGCCGAGCGGCACCACCTCGGCGGCGCGAGCGTGGCCTGGGTGCTGGCCGCGCTGTCCGCCGGGAGCGCGGTCGGCGGGCTGCTCAACGGGGCGGTCGGCTGGCGCACCGCCGCGCGGACCCGGCTCGCCCTGCTGACGGCCTGTCTGGGCCTGGCCCTCGCCTGCGCCGGACTCGCCCCCGGCTTCGGCACCCTCGCGCTGGTGATGGCGGGGGTCGGGCTCTTCGTGTCGCCGGCTGTCACCACCGCGTACCTCATCGCCGATGAAGAGGTCGCCCCCGAGGCCCGTACTCAGGCCGGGGCGTGGGTCAACACGGCCGTCAACGCGGGCAGCACGGGCGGTACGGCGCTGGCCGGCGTCGCGGCCGGGCAGGTGCCGGTGGCCGTGTGTTTCGCGGTGACGGGCGGGGTGGTCGCGGTGACGGCGGTGCTGGTCATGGCGAAGGGCGCCCGGGGGAGGGGCGCCCTTCGTGGGGAGGTGGCTGTCGGGTGACTGCGGGTCAGTCCTCGTCGTGGTCCTGGGTGACCTTGCCGGAGTCCAGGGCGACCTTCCAGTCGCCCTGCTCGCCGTTCTTCACGGTGTCCACGCCCCAGGCCACGCTGCCGTTGTCGTCGTCGAGGCCGACCTCGGTCACCGTGCCCTTCGCGGCGGCGGCCAGGGCGGCCTCGCGGGCGTCGGTCTGCGCGCCCTTCGCCGCGGCGAGCTCGGCGCGGTCGTCGGCGTCGTTGTCGTCGTCCGTGTCGCGCTGCGCGCCGAGGACCTTGCCGGAGTCGGGGGCGATCCGCACGTCGTACTCGCTGCCGTCACCCTTGACGACGGTCACCTCCCAGGCGTCGGCACCGTCGTCGTCCAGGTCGGCGGACAGGGCGGTGCCCGGGGTGTGCTGCAGGGCGGCGGCGATCGCGTCGGCCGCGGTGACGCCGCCCTTGGGGGCCGCCGTACGGTCGTCGTCCGAGGCGTCGTCGTCGCGGTCGTCCGCGGAGTCGTCGTCCCGGTCGGTTGCCTGCTGGACGCTCGTGGTCGTCTGGCGCTGCGTCGCCGTCGCGTCGTCGTCCCCCGCCGCGAAGGCCGCGACGGTGCCGCCGGTGGCGAGGGCTGCGGCGGTGAGGGTGGCGATGACGAGGTTGCGCTTCATGAGGATTCCTCCAGAGCGGTTCTGCTTCGTTCTGCTTCGTTCGCTTTCGACGACAACCAAGCTGCCTGAGAGGAGCTGAAGGTGACCTGAAGCTTCCTGAAGGCGTCTTCAGCGAGATTCTTGTGAGGAACCCCAGACGTTTACGCCTGGGGCGAATCGCATCGTGTGGGGCGCGCATAGGGCTGTCCGACGGAGCCGGCTGGAAGGGAACGCGCGAACGAGTGATCACCGATTCGTGGTCAGTTGTGCGAGAGTTGCCCGTTTGTACGGACGGCTGCGTAACGTCGGGTCCTGTGAAGCTCACCGTGCAGGTCAAACTCCTGCCGACGCCCGTGCAGGCGGCGGAGCTCGAGGTGACCCTGCGCGCCTGCAACGAGGCGGCGACCTGGGCGAGTGGGGTGGCGTTCGAGAAGGATGTGAGGCGGAACTTCGGGCTGCGCGAGCACACTTACGCCGAGATCAAGCAGCGCTGGGGACTGGGCGCGCAGGCCGCCCAGCACGTCATCAAGAAGACCTGCGACGCCTACGCCACGCTGGCGGCGAACCTGAAGGCCGGGAACCTGGGCAAGCCGTGGTCGAAGCGGTACCGGCGGGCCGTGGACAAGCCGGTCGTCTTCCGCCCCGAGGGCGCCCAGCCGTACGACGACAGGATGCTGTCCTGGCAGATCCCGGACCGCACCGTCTCCGTCTGGACGCTGTCGGGGCGGGTGAAGGGGGTGGCGTTCACCGCCTCCCCAGAGCAGCTGGCCCGCCTGGCCCTGTATCGCAAGGGCGAGTCCGACCTGCTCTACCGGGACGGCATGTGGTTCTTGAACGCCACCTGCGAGATCCCCGAAGCGGGACCGAACACGGATCCGGCCGGCTTCCTCGGCATCGACCTGGGGATCGTGAACATCGCCACGACCAGCGACGGCCAGATCATGGGCGGTCGCGCCCTGAACCGAGGTCGAGTGCGCGAACGCACGCTCCGGACCAAGCTGCAGAAGAAGAACACCCCCTCCGCCAGGCGCCGACTGAAGAAGCGGCGACGCAAGGAGGCGCGGCGGGCCAAGGACATCAACCACAAGATCGCGAAACATGTGGTGGCTGAGGCAGAACGCACCGGTCGCGGAATCGCCCTGGAAGATCTGACGGGCATCCGTGAACGGGTACGGCTTCGCAAGCCCCAACGGGCCACCCCACTCCAGCTGGAGCTTCGCCCAGCTGGGGCAGTTCATCGCATACAGGGCCAAGAAGGCAGGAGTACCGGTGGTTTACGTCGATCCGGCGTATACCTCCCGCACCTGCGCCGAATGCGGCCACATCGACAAGGCGAACCGGGTCTCCCAGGCGTGGTTCGCTTGCCGGTCCTGCGGATTCGTTGATCACGCGGACCGGAACGGCTCCCGCAACATCCGACAACGTGCGGAAGAGTTGTGGCGATGCGGGGCGCAGTCAACCGCCCCAGACCCGCCCCCGACACCCGAGGGTGGGACCGGACGCAAGCGAAGCACCACAACCAGTGGCGCCCGCTGTGCAAGCCCGTCGCTTTAGCGACGGGTCGTTGACGTTCGGTTTGCCACACTGTCCGTATGCGCCTGTTGATCGTCGAGGACGAGAAACGACTCGCCCTGTCCCTCGCCAGGGGCCTCACCGCCGAGGGCTACGCCGTCGACGTCGTCCACGACGGCCGCGAGGGACTGCACCGGGCGACCGAGGGGTCGTACGACCTCGTGATCCTCGACATCATGCTGCCCGGCCTCAACGGCTACCGGGTCTGCGCCGCCCTGCGCGCGGCCGGCCACGACGTGCCGATCCTGATGCTCACCGCCAAGGACGGCGAGTACGACGAGGCCGAGGGCCTGGACACCGGCGCCGACGACTACCTGACCAAACCCTTCTCCTACGTCGTCCTCGTGGCCCGCATCAAGGCCCTGCTCCGGCGGCGCGGAAACGGCTCCGGGGCCTCCCCGGTGCTCGAACTCGGCGGACTGCGCCTCGACACCGCCGCCCGCCGCGTCTTCCTCGACGGCACCGAGGTCACCCTCACCGCCAAGGAGTTCTCCGTCCTCGAACAGCTCGCGGTGCGGGCCGGCGAGGTGGTCTCCAAGGCGCAGATCCTGGAGCACGTCTGGGACTTCGCGTACGACGGCGACCCCAACATCGTCGAGGTCTACGTCAGCACCCTGCGCCGGAAGCTGGACGCGGGCCTCATCCGCACGGTCCGGGGCGCCGGGTACCGGCTGGAGGCCGCCCGATGAGGAGACTGCTCGGGTCGGTCCGGGCCAGGGCCACCCTCGGAGCGACCCTGGTGGTGGCCGTGGCGCTGGTCGCGGCCGGCGTGTCGGTCCTGCTGTCGCTGCGGTCCGACCTCATCGACCAGGCGGGGACGCAGGCCGAGCGGACCGCGCGGAACGTGGCCGCGGGCCTCGCCGCCGGGACGGCGTACGCCGATCTGAAACTGGACGACGACGAGGAGCCCGTGCAGGTGGTCGACGACCACGGCACGCTGGTCGCGGCGAGCGAGGACCTCCAGCGCATCAGCGGCACGGGCACCGGCGCGGTCAGGCCGCAGGCACCGCGGGACAGCGCCGGCTCCGACGACGAGGACGACGACCCCGCGTCCGAACCCGGTGAGATCGCCGACGAGGTGACCCTGACCAACGGCTCGGCCACCATCGACGGCGAGTCCGCCGACTACCGCTTCGCCGCCCTGGAGGTCGAGGTCCAGGGCAAGGGCACGCTCACGGTGTACGCCGGCGCCTCCCTGGACGCCGAGCAGGGCGCCGTCGGGACCGCGCAGACCGTCATGCTGATCGGCTTCCCGCTGCTGCTCGGGGTCGTCGCCGCGGTGACCTGGCTGGTCACCCGGCGGGCGCTGCGGCCGGTCGAGGGCATCCGTGCCGAGATGGCCGCGATCACCGCCTCCGAGGACCTCGCACGCCGGGTCCCGGTGCCGGACACCCACGACGAGGTGGCCCGCCTCGCCCGCACCACCAACGAGACGCTGGCCGCGCTGGAGACCTCCGTGGAGCGACAGCGCCGGTTCGTCGCCGACGCCTCGCACGAACTGCGCAGCCCCATCGCCTCGCTGCGGACCCAGCTGGAGGTCGCCGCCGCACATCCCGAGCTGCTGGATCTGGAGGGGGCGGTGGAGGACACGGTGCGTCTGCAGCGGCTCGCGGCGGATCTGCTGCTGCTGGCGCGGCTGGACGCGGGGGAGCGTCCGCAGGACACCCGGTTCGACCTGGGCGCGCTGGTCCGGCAGCAGGCGGAGGGCCGGACGGACGTGACCGTCGACGCCGAGGAGGTGACCGTGGCCGGGGCGAGGGGACAGGTGGAGCGACTGCTCACCAATCTCCTCGACAACGCCCAGCGGCACGCCCGTGCGCAGGTGTCCGTGGCCGTACGGCGGGACGGACCGCACGCGGTCGTGGAGGTCGCCGACGACGGGGACGGGGTGCCGCCGGCGGATCGGGAGCGGGTGTTCGAGCGGTTCGTGCGGCTCGACGAGGCTCGCGCGCGGGACGACGGGGGCGCCGGGCTCGGTCTCGCCATCGCCCGGGATGTCGCGGTGCGGCACGGGGGGACGCTGACGGTGCGCGACGCGCCGGCAGGCGGGGCCCTGTTCGAGCTCCGCCTGCCGGTTGTCTGACATCCGCTGCGCCGTCGTGGCTGGTGGCGCAGTTCCCCGCGCCCCTGGAGGGCGCCCTTACGGGCGGCCCCTGTGCCCCCTCAGGTGCTCTGCCACCGGCTTCAGCGCCTTGCTCAGTTCCGTCAGGGACTCCTCGGTCTGCAGATCGATGAAGTGCCGCCGCACAGAGGCCACGTGATGGGGCGCGACCTTCTTCATCGTCTCCATGCCGTGCTCGGTCAGAACCGCGTACAGGCCGCGGCGGTCGGACTCGCAGTTCTCGCGCCGGACCAGGTCCGCGTTCTCCATGCGGGTGATCTGGTGGGAGAGCCGGCTCTTGGACTGGAGGGTGGCGGAGGCGAGGTCGCTCATCCGCATCCGTACGCCCTCCGATTCGGAGAGATTGACCAGGATCTCGTAGTCGTTCATCGTCAGGCCGAACGGCTGGAGGTCCCTCTCGAGCTGATACGTCAACAGCCTGTTGACCTCCAGGTGGGTGCGCCAGGCGCACTGCTCCGCATCGGTCAGCCAGCGGGTGGCCGTCTCGGTCTCCATGAATGAAGTCTACCTAAAAGGTTGAAAGGCGAACTAATGAGGGTGGTGTGACTGTGCGCACACGTTCGAAGTCACACTCCGCAGACTACCGCTCACAGCCCGAAGCGACGCTGGAGGTCCCCCAGCTGTCCGGGAAGGCGCGGTACCCCCGGCTGCTGTGGATGCCCTGTGGGTACCCCGTGACCGCCGGGTACTCCGGCCTGCTGCGGAGTGGCTCCGACGGGCTGCTCGGCCATCAGGACCTCGGTCGACTGGAGCAGTACGGTGCCGGCCCCCACGAACTCGAACTGGTGCTCCTCCCCGGAGGCTCCGCCGAGGCCCGTCATCGCACGTAGACCGCCCATCAGACCGGTCATGTACCCGTGGTCGTAGTGGTGGCACGGGGAGGGGCAGTCGGCCCAGCCCACAAGCGCTTGCGGGTCCACCCGGATCGGGGGCTCCATGAACACCACCGGACCGTTGGACGCGGCCACGAACTTTCCGGTTCCGATGAGGGTCAGGAACCCGGGCACGATCGACTGCTTCAGCGCGAGACTTGGCTGAAAAGCGAGCAGGTTGCCGGAGCGAATGGTCAGGTTGCCGTCCTCGAGGTCGTACGAATTGACGTCGAAGGCCCGGTCGGCGAGGAGCATCTTGCCCGAGCCCTGCGCCACGACCCAGTCGCTCGCGTGCAGAGGCGAATGGAACGACGTACGGATCAGACCGTCGAGACGGCCGTGTCCGATGCCGTTGAAATCCATCTGGCCGTAGTAGGCGATCATCTTCCCCTTCTGCAGGAACCACTGGCTCCCCTTGAGCTCCACGCAGAAGGTGTAGTTGTTGACGTTGTCGTCGGAGGGCAGCGTGATGGGGTCGAAGACGGTCGGCCCGGCGCCGGGGTAGTGGCTCACAGCTTCTCCTCCGAGGCTTGGACGTACACCGCGCCGTGTCCGCTGAGCTCCAGTTGGAAGGCCTCGCCGGAACCGCGGCCCACCATGTCGCGCCAGCCGAGCGCCGTCGACAGCTTGTTGCGGACGTCGCCGTGGTGGGCGACGTAGGCCTGCGGGTCGACGTGGACGGGGCGCTGGGGGGTGATCGGGACCTCGAAGACCCCGCCGTGGGCCATGACCGCCACCGAGCCGTGGCCCTTGAGGGTGGTCGTGAAGAGCCCCTGGCCGCTGATCTGGCCGCGCACCATGCCCATCACACCGCCCTGCGAGCCCATGAACATGGTGCCCTGCTGGAGGGTGCCCTCGAAGGCGAGCAGCCGGTCCGCCTCGACGTACAGGGTGTCGCCGGTGAGGTTGATGACCGTGACGTGGTGGCCGCCGTGCCCGAAGAGCACGGTGCCGCTGCCTTCCACGGTCATCAGGGGCGTGTCCTCGTTGGCCACCCTGCGGCCGATCATCGACATGACGCCGCCCTGGCCGCCCTGGATGTTGGGGGTGAAGGACACCTCGCCCTTGTACGCCAGCATGGCGCCGCGCTGGCTGAACAGCCGCTGGCCGGGCATCACCGTGGCCTCGACCATCTTGGAGTTGATCTCGCGGAACGCCATGTCACACATCCCCCGCGATCGTGTTGCGCTCGCTGGGCTGGACGTACACCAGGCCGTCGCCCTCGAAGCGGATCTGGAAGGCCTCGCCGCCGCCCTCGCCCATGAACGTCCGGAACGTCACGCCGGACTGGAAGGACTGGTTGAGGTTGCCCTGGTGGGCGATGTAGGCGCCGGGGTCGACGGTCAGCGGGTACTGGTGGCTGACGCGCAGTACGACGGCCGGTCCGTCGGAGATGATCGCGGCCTGGCCGTGTCCTTCCACGGTCGTGGTGAACAGCCCGTTGCCCTGGGTCGCCCCGCGCAGGCCGGTGAAGCTGGTGCCGGTCCTGAGGCCGGCGTCGGTCGCGAGCAGGTTGCTCGACTCCACGAACAGTTTGTCCCCCTGGAGACTCACGAGGTTGATCTCCGAGGCGCGGTCGGCGAACCAGCAGGTTCCGTGCCCCGACACCTCCATCACGGTCATCTGCTCGCCGGTGATGCGCCGGGTGACCATGCCGCGGAGCCCTTCACCACCGCCGCTCAGTTTCTTGAACGCCATCTGGCCGTCGTACGCGACCATCGAGCCGTTCTTCGCCTTCACGGCGTCGCCGGTCATGTCTACGGCGAGCACTTTGCTGCCTTGGAGTCGAAACATCGCCACGGGGTGAAGGTAGCTGGCCGAAAGCCCTTCCCGACAGGTGGTAGTTGTCTGCGGGGTGGTGGGGGCGGGCGTTTTGCGCAGTTCCCCGCGCCCCTGGAGGCCTGCGGCGGCCCGTTGCGGTGTGGTGGGGGCGTGTGTAGCGCGTTTCGCTCGGTCGGTGGGTCGGGGCCGGGGTGGGGGGTATCCGTCCTCGGTCCGGCGGCTCGGTCGCTTGCAGATGTGCTCGGTTCTTGACGCCGGCCGCTGCGGGCGGACACCCCCCACCCCGTCCCCTGCGCGCCGTACGCGGCCAACGGTGCGTGGGGGCGGACGCGGGCGGCCAGCGGTCCGCGGTGGCGGGCGTGGGCGGCTGACGGTCCCGTCGTGGCGCAGGTCAACTGCAACTCCCTAGGGGCGCGGGGAACTGCGCGACCAGCCACGGCGGACCCGCAAGCCGCCTGACGACAGAACCCGGCACCCCGGCAGGCGCCCGGCCCAAGCCCAGCGCAGCAGGGGCGCGACCAGCCACGACGGACCCGCAGCCGCTCGACGACCTGACCCGGCACCCCCCGACCCCGATGGCGACAAACCGTTTGTCACAATGGGCGGGACGCTTGTGCGTTCGTTCACAAACGGCCCAGACCGTCGACGTACTCCCACCGAAGGTGACCCGTGGACCTCAAGACAGCTTCCGCCATCCGACGCCTCCGCCTGGTCTCCGCGCCGGAGGCGGTCTCGTTCCTGCTCCTGCTCGTCTGCTCGGTGCTGAAGCGGACCACCGACTTCAACGCCGTGCCGGTCATGGGCATGGTCCACGGCGTCCTGTTCATCATCTACCTCATCTTCTGGCTCGACGCCTGGTTCCGCACCAAGTGGTCCGCGAAGACCGGCATCTGGTACTTCGTGCTCTCCGTGCTGCCCACCGGCGGCTTCTTCGCCGAGCGCAAGCTCAAGCGGGAGTCCGAGGACGCCGTCATCGCCTCCCGCGCCCGCAAGGAAGGAATCGTGAACGCATGATCGTCGCCTTCTCCGTGACCCCGCTGGGGGTCGGCGAGGACGTGGGGGAGTACGTCGCCGACGCGGTGCGGGTCGTCCGTGAGTCGGGGCTGCCGAACCGGACCGACGCCATGTTCACCTCGATCGAGGGCGACAGCTGGGACGAGGTGATGGATGTCGTCAAGCGTGCCGTGGCCGCCGTGGAGGCACGGGCCCCGAGGGTCTCGCTGGTGCTCAAGGCGGACATCCGTCCCGGTGTCACGGACGGTCTGACCTCCAAGGTGGAGACGGTGGAGCGGCATCTGGCCGGTTGACGGTCCGTTCCACGTGAACCCCGGTCCCGCGCGGGCCGGGGTTTTCTCGTGACCCGTGATTGAGCGATCGCTCAAAAAGGTGTACGTTCCTGTCCCGAGTGTTTGAGCGATCGCTCAAACAGCGGGCTCACCTGGGGGAATGAATGGGGCTCTACATCGAGGCACGCATCCGTGCCGATCTCGACGACCTCTGGACCCGGACACAGGACCCGTCCCAGCACCAACGCTGGGACCTCCGCTTCACCCGGATCCACTACCTCCCGCGCGCGGAGGGCGAGCCGCAGCGCTTCCGGTACGCCACGCGCGTGCTGCCCGGTCTCACCGTCGCCGGCACCGGCGTCTCCGCCGGCGAGCGCGAACGCCCCGACGGCACCCGCACCTCCGCCCTGCGCTTCTCCTCCCCGCACCCGCTCTCGCTCCTCGCGGAGGGCAGCGGCTACTGGCGCTACCTCCCCGACGCCGAGGGCGTCACCTTCCTCACCGGCTACGACTACCGCCCCCGCTGGGGCCGCGTCGGTGCCGTCGCCGACCGGCTCCTGTTCCGCCCGCTGATGGGCTGGGCGACGGCCTGGTCCTTCGACCGGCTGCGGCTGTGGCTGGAACGCGGGATCACCCCCGAGCGCGCGCTCCGCAACTGGCTGACCGAGCTGCTGGTGCGCGCCCTCGTCGTCCTCGTCGGCTGCACCGGCCTCGGCCAGGAGCGGTTCCTGCGGCTCTTCGGCCCGCTGGCCGCGTCCATGGCGTACGTGTGGCCGCTGCTGCTCGCGGTCGTGATCTCGCTGGCCCTGTTCACGTCGCCCCTGGCCGGCACCCCCGCCGCCCGCCGTTGTCTGCGTCAGCCGCCCACACGCGTGCGTGCCCCGCGTGTCCTCCGGACCCTGGAGACCCCGCGATGACCTCGATGTTCCGCACGGTGATGGGCGCCGACTTCGACCGTCTCCACCCCCGGCTCCAGCGCCGCTTCTCGGTCGGCCTGACGAGCGGCGAGGCCTGCACCGGCCGGGGCGTGATGGACCGTGTCTGGCACGGCGGGGCCTTCGTGAAGCCCTTCCTCGCCCTCGGCGCGACCCGCAACATCCTGGTGCCGCGACCGGGCCGCAACGTGCCCTTCGTGATCGAGAACGTGCCCTACAGGGACACCTACGGCCGTGAGACGGTGACCTTCGTGCGCACCTTCCACCTGCCGGGACGCCCCCGCCGCTTCGACGCCCAGATGGTGCTCAGCCCCAAGGGCGACCGCATCCTCGACTACCTCGGCACCCACCAGCACCTCGCCAGCGAGCTCCACTTCCACGCCGAGCCCGACGGCTCGCTGCTGATCCGCTCCGGGGAGCACCGGTTCCGGGAGGGCGTGGTGGACGTGCGGGTGCCCGAGCTGATCGGAGCGACGGCGGAGGTGAGGGAGTCGTACGACGACAGGGCGGGCCGTTTCCGCATCCGGGTCCAGGTCGTCAACCGCCGCTTCGGCCCGCTCTTCGGCTACGAGGGCTCCTTCGAGGCAACGTACACCGACATCGCGGTCTGCGGGGTCCGCCCCGGCCTGCGCCCCGTGCGCGAGGAGGCCCGCGCATGAGCCCGGGGAGCGCCAAGGCCCTGGAGACGAAGACCAAACTCCTCGAGGGCGCGCTGCGGACCCTCACCGAGCAGGGCATCGCCAAGACGTCCGCCCGCACGGTCGCCGCGACCGCCGGGGTCAACCAGGCCCTGGTCTTCTACCACTTCGGCTCGGTGGACGAACTCCTCGCGGCCGCCTGCCACTACGGCGCCGAACGCGCGGTGGCCCGCTACCGCACCCGTCTCGCCGCGGTGACCTCCCTGTCCGAACTCCTCGCGGTGGGACGGCAGGTGCACGAGGAGGAGCGGGCCGGGGGACATGTGGCGCTCCTCGGCCAGCTCCTGGCCGGCGCCCAGACCCACGCCACCCTCGGCCCGGCCACCGCGGCCGGCCTGCAACTGTGGATCGCCGAGATCGAGAGCGTCCTCACCAGGGTCCTCGCGGCCACGCCCTTCGGTGAGTTCGCCGACCCCGCGGGCCTGGCCCGGGCCGTGGCCGCGTCCTTCGTGGGCATCGAGCTCTACGAAGGGGTCGACGCGTCCGGAGCCACCGCGGCCCTCGACGCCCTCGAACAACTCGGCGTGCTCGTCGCCGCGCTGGAGGACCTGGGCCCGGTCGCCCAGCGGGCGGTACGGCACCATCTCCGCAAGACCGGCCGCCGCTGACCCCGACCCGGGAGGACCCCGTGCCCGACAGCCTCTACGAGATCCTGGACGACCGCTTCCGCCCCTGCACCAACGGCGACAGCCGACTGGAAGTCCTCCACGACGGCTGCCGCTGGGCCGAAGGCCCCCTGTACCTGCCCGCCTGGCGCCAGCTGATCTGGAGCGACATCCCCAACGACCGCATCCTGCGCTGGGACGAGGCCACCGGCACGGTCGGCGTCTTCCGCGACCCGGCCGGCAACAGCAACGGCAACACCGTCGACCCCCAGGGCCGCCTGGTCACCTGCGAGCAGGGCAACCGCCGCGTCACCCGCACCGAGCCCGACGGCACGGTGACCGTCCTGGCCACGCACTACGCCGGTAAGCGCCTGAACAGCCCGAACGACTCCGTCGTACGCTCCGACGGCACGATCTGGTTCTCCGACCCGGACTTCGGGATCCTCAGCGACTACGAGGGGCACCGGGCCGAATCCGAGATCGGCGCGTGCCACGTGTACCGCATCGACCCGGCGACGGGCGAGGTCTCCCTGGCCGCGGAGGGCTTCGCCGGGCCCAACGGGGTCATCCTCTCGCCGGACGAGGAACGGCTGTACGTCTCCGACTCCCGGGCGGCCAGGATCCACGAGTACGACATCCACCCCGACGGCACGCTCTCCGCCGGCCGCACCTTCGCCGAGGCCCCCGTCGGCGTCCACTTCGACAACATCCGCTTCGACGACGAGGGCCGCCTGTGGGCTGCCGCCCTGGCCGACGGCATCCACTGCTACGCCCCCGACGGCACACTGATCGGCCGACTCCGGGTCCCCGAACCGGTGGCCAACGTGACCTTCGGCGGCCCCAAGGGGAACCGACTGTTCATCGCGGCCACGAGTTCTTTGTACTCCCTGGTGATGTCCGTGACAGGAGCGCGGAGGGTGTAGAGGTCGTCGGTTGGCTGCGGCCCGGTGGGGGCTGGTCGCGCAGTTCCCCGCCCCCCTGGGTGGGGACGGTGGACGCTCCTGAAGCCGCCGACGGCGTGAAGGGGACGGGGTGGGGGGTGTCCGCCCGCAGCGGCCGGCGTCCGGAACCGGGCCCCTTTCCGATGGACCGAGCCGCCGGACCGAGGACGGATACCCCCCACCCCGGCACCGACCCCAAACCGACCGCACGCGCTACACGCACCCCCACCGGACCGCAACGGGCCGCCGCAGGCCCCCAGGGGCGCGGGGAACTGCGCAAAACGCCCGCCCCCACGCACCCGCACAAGAACCCCCGCCCGAAAGGCGAGACGGTGCTGACCACGATGTGACCGGCCGGTAAGGTCGGTGCCGTGCCGAAGCCGCTCAGTCTTCCCTTCGACCCCATCGCCCGCGCCGACGAACTCTGGAAGCAGCGCTGGGGAAACGTGCCGTCCATGGCCGCCATCACCTCGATCATGCGAGCGCAGCAGATCCTGCTCAGCGAGGTCGACGCGGTGGTCAAGCCGTACGGGCTGACGTTCGCACGGTACGAGGCGCTGGTGCTGCTCAACTTCGCCAAGGCCGGCGAGCTGCCGATGTCGAAGATCGGCGAGCGGCTCATGGTGCACCCCACCTCGGTCACCAACACCGTGGACCGCCTCGTCAGGTCCGGCCTGGTCGACAAGCGCCCCAACCCCAACGATGGCCGCGGCACCCTCGCCTCCATCACGGAGAAGGGCCGCGAGGTCGTCGAGGCCGCCACCCGGGACCTCATGGCGATGGACTTCGGCCTCGGTGTCTACGACGCCGAGGAGTGCGCGGAGATCTTCGCGATGCTGCGCCCGCTGAGGGTCGCCGCGCGGGACTTCGACGAGGAGTGACCCCGGGCAAGATCCCCCGGAACGGGCGGTTACGCTCGACGGCATGAAGAAGAGCGTGCTGACCCGCTACAGGGTGATGGCCTACGTCACTGCCGTCATGCTGCTCGTGCTGTGCACCTGCATGGTGTTCAAGTACGGCTTCGACACGGGTGAGGGCGTCACCTTGGTCGTCTCCCAGATCCACGGCGTCCTCTACATCGTCTATCTGGTCTTCGCCTTCGACCTCGGCGCCAAGGCCAAGTGGCCGCTGGGCAAGCTGGTGTGGGTCCTGCTCGCCGGCACGATCCCGACCGCCGCCTTCTTCGTGGAGCGGAAGATCAGTCACGAGCTGGAGGGCACCTTCGCGGACGCCCCGCCCGTGCCCGCCAAGGCGTAACCCCACCGCCGTACGGCACGCGTACGGCGGTCGCTCATCGACGTTTACTAGGACGTCCTAGTAAAATGCGACGGTATGGACGCTGACGCCATCGAACAGGGCCGGCGACGCTGGCAGGCGCGGTACGACGCCTCGCGGAAGCGGGAGGCGGATTTCACCACGCTGTCGGGGGATCCCGTGGAGCCGGTGTACGGGCCGCGGCCGGGGGACACCTACGACGGGTTCGAGCGGATCGGGTGGCCGGGGGAGTATCCGTACACGCGCGGGCTCTATCCGACCGGGTACCGGGGGCGGACGTGGACCATCCGGCAGTTCGCCGGGTTCGGGAACGCCGAGCAGACCAACGAGCGGTACCGGAAGATCCTCGCCGCGGGTGGCGGCGGGCTCTCCGTCGCCTTCGACATGCCGACCCTCATGGGGCGCGACTCCGACGACCCCCGCTCGCTCGGCGAGGTCGGGCACTGCGGGGTCGCGATCGACTCCGCCGCCGACATGGAGGTCCTGTTCCGGGACATCCCGCTCGGTGACGTGACGACGTCCATGACCATCAGCGGGCCGGCCGTCCCCGTCTTCTGCATGTACCTCGTCGCCGCCGAACGCCAGGGCGTCGATCCCGCCGTCCTCAACGGCACGCTCCAGACCGACATCTTCAAGGAGTACATCGCGCAGAAGGAGTGGCTCTTCCAGCCCGAGCCGCACCTGCGCCTCATCGGCGACCTCATGGAGTACTGCGCGGCCGGCATCCCCTCCTACAAGCCGCTGTCCGTCTCCGGCTACCACATCCGCGAGGCCGGTTCGACGGCCGCGCAGGAGCTGGCGTACACGCTCGCGGACGGCTTCGGGTACGTCGAGCTGGGGCTCTCGCGCGGTCTGGACGTCGACGTCTTCGCGCCCGGCCTCTCCTTCTTCTTCGACGCGCACGTCGACTTCTTCGAGGAGATCGCCAAGTTCCGCGCGGCGCGGCGCATTTGGGCGCGGTGGATGCGGGACGTGTACGGCGCGCGGTCAGAGCGGGCGCAGTGGCTGCGCTTCCACACCCAGACCGCCGGGGTCTCGCTGACCGCGCAGCAGCCGTACAACAACGTCGTGCGTACGGCGGTGGAGGCACTGGCGGCCGTGCTCGGCGGCACCAACTCCCTGCACACCAACGCCCTGGACGAGACCCTCGCGCTTCCCTCCGAGCAGGCGGCGGAGATCGCGCTGCGCACCCAGCAGGTGCTCATGGAGGAGACCGGGGTCGCCAACGTGGCGGATCCGCTGGGCGGTTCGTGGTTCGTCGAGCAGCTGACGGACCGGATCGAGGCGGACGCGGAGAAGATCTTCGAGCAGATCAAGGAGCGGGGGCTGAGGGCGCATCCGGACGGGCGGCACCCCATCGGGCCGATGACGTCCGGGATTCTGCGGGGCATCGAGGACGGCTGGTTCACGGGCGAGATCGCCGAGGCGGCCTTCCGCTACCAACAGGCCCTGGAGAAGGGCGAGAAGAGGGTCGTGGGGGTCAACGTCCACCACGGGTCGGTCACCGGTGACCTGGAGATCCTGCGGGTGAGCCACGAGGTGGAGCGGGAGCAGGTGCGGGCGCTCACGGCGCGGAGGGCCCAGCGGGACGGGAGTGCCGTACGAACTGCCCTGGACGGCATGCTCGTTGCCGCCCGCGACGGGTCCAACATGATCGAGCCGATGCTGGACGCGGTACGGGCGGAGGCGACGCTCGGGGAGATCTGCGGGGCGCTGCGGGAGGAGTGGGGGGTCTACACGGAGCCGCCGGGGTTCTGAGCCTCCGGGGCGACTGTCCTCACCGCGTGCTCCCTCCCGCCAGCCCCGTCAACAGCACCTGCGTGAAGGCGTGCACCCACGCCTCGTCGGCCGGCTCCGCGCTCACCAGCGTGCGGTGGACCACGGCCCCCGCCACCATGTCGAAGATCAGGTCGACCGTGCGGGCCGCCTCGGCGGGGTCCGTCTCCGGGGGCAGTTCGCCGCGGGCCTGGGCGCGTTCCCGGCCCTCCAGGACCAGCCGTTTCTGGCGGGTGACGATCGAGGACCGGATGCGCTCGCGCAGCGCGTCGTCGCGGCACGACTCGGCGACCACGGCCATCAGGCCGTTCCTGGCCTCCGGCCGCGCCAGGATCGCCGCGAACTGGAGGACCACGCCCTCGATGTCGTCGGCCAGGGTCCCGCAGTCGGGGAGTTCCAGTTCGTCGAAGAGTTCGGCCACCGCGTCGACGACGAGTTCGTTCTTGCCGGCCCAGCGGCGGTAGAGGGTGGTTTTCGCGACCCCCGCACGGGTAGCCACATCTCCCAGCGTCAGCTTCGACCAGCCCAGCTCCACCAGTGCGTCCCGCGTCGCCGCGAGGATCGCGGTGTCCGCGGCGGCACTGCGCGGGCGTCCTGTGGCGCGCGGGGCGGGGGTGCGGCTCTGCATGCCACGACCATAACGGGCGGTTCCTGTGTCGCAGTGAGGGAGATCACCGGGGTGGGGTACCGGGCAGGCACTCAGTGCCATTACGCTACGACTCGTAGCGAAAGCTCGTGGCGGACGTACACGAGCGGACGGCACGCACGGCGTGGGGTGGGGACCCGGCGCCAGGGCCGCGCTGCACGACCGGCTTTCACATCGCTTTTCACACACGCGCGTGTACGGGGGAGGATAGGCGCATGCAGCCACGGAACATGTCCATGAGCGGAGTCGTCGACCTCGCCGCGGTGAAGGCGGCCCAGGAGGCCAAGGCGAAGGCGGAGCAGGCGCGCGCCGAAGCGGCCCGGCAGGGCGGCGGCACGGGGGCCGTCTCCCCGGCCGATCTCGTCATCGACGTCGACGAGGCGGGGTTCGAGCGCGATGTCCTCCAGCGGTCCACCGAGGTCCCGGTCGTCATCGACTTCTGGGCCGAGTGGTGCGAGCCCTGCAAGCAGCTGAGCCCGGTGCTGGAGCAGCTCGTCGTCGAGTACGGCGGCCGCCTGCTCCTCGCCAAGATCGACGTCGACGCCAACCAGATGCTGATGCAGCAGTTCGGGGTGCAGGGCATCCCGGCCGTCTTCGCCGTCGTCGCCGGGCAGGCCCTGCCGCTCTTCCAGGGCGCGGCCGGCAAGGAGCAGATCCAGCAGACCCTGGACCAGCTGGTGCAGGTCGCCGAACAGCGTTTCGGGCTCACCGGTCTCACGGTCGACCCGGACGCCGCGCCGGGCGGTGGCGCCGGGGCCCAGCAGGCCGCCGCGGTGCCGGCGGGGCCGTACGACGCACTCCTCGAAGCCGCCGTACACGCCCTGGACGCAGGGGACTTCGGCGGTGCGGTGCAGGCCTACAAGAACGTGCTGAGCGACGACCCCGGCAACTCGGAGGCCAAACTGGGGCTCGCCCAGGCCGAGTTGCTCCAGCGGGTGCAGAGCCTGGACCCGCAGCGGACCCGCAAGGACGCGGCCGAGAAGCCGGGGGACGTGCCGGCGCAGATCGCCGCCGCCGACCTGGATCTGGTGGGCGGTCATGTCGAGGACGCGTTCGGACGGCTCATCGACACCGTGCGGCGCACGGCGGGTGACGAGCGGGACACCGTACGGATTCGGCTACTTGAGCTCTTCGAGGTCGTCGGCGCCGACGACCCGCGGGTGTCGGCGGCCCGCCGGGCCCTGTCCCGCGCCCTGTTCTGAGGGCCGATCCGAGCGGGGCGCGAGCCCGGTTCTGACCAGTCGCTAAACACCACGGCATGTGATGCCGGAGTGAAAGATTTGCCACCAGAGGGTCACTGCGGCCGCACTTTGCCAAAACTTGGCAATTGCGGCCGCTGTTACTTCCAGTAAGTCAGAGGCGTTGATCTGTCGGATTCTGTCCATCGATCAACTGCTTTGTCCTCCCGCTGTTTGCCACCCAGCGTCGCCGTCCGAGACCAGCGGGTCGTTGTTCGGTTATCCGGCCGTTACTACCGAGTAACGAAGCCCCTTGTGCGGGCGGCGAGAATGCACCACGATCGGCGACGCTCGGTCCTTTCCCGTACCCCGACAGCCGGTCGGGCGCCGGGAGTCCCTGGGTCCCCACCGAGCAGAGCCGGCGGCAGGTGCGCCGGTTCTTGGACAGGGGGGTCTTCGCCCAACCGGCGAAGCCTGTCCAGCAAGGTTGTGCGTGATGCGTGTCAGGCGCGACCAGTGGTTGTCGCTCGGGGGTGATCGCCGGTGATCGGTGCGCGGTTCGCGCCTCCGAGTGCGGGCGCTCTCCTTCCCGAGGACGTAGCACTTCTCCCATCCCTGCCCGGCTGAGCCGTCCTTTCGAGAGGGCAGTCAGGGCCGGAGATGTACGTCCGAGAAGGAGGAAATATGGAGTCCCAGGTGCGTGGCGGGACCAGATGGAAGCGGTTCGCTGTGGTCATGGTGCCCAGCGTCGCCGCGGCCGCGGCGGTGGGCGTCGGGCTTGCGCAGGGTGCGCTCGCCGCTTCGTTCAGCGTCTCCGGCCAGCAGTTCAAGGTGTCGGCGGCTGAGCTGCACGGTACGGGCTTCGCTCAGTACGGCGGTATAGACACCGTCTACAAGCAGGTCGACGGCAAGGAAAAGACCCAGGTGCCGGTCGCGATCTCGTCGTTCGACGACGCGACCATCAGCAAGATGTGCCAGTCGGTCAAGACCACCATCCCGCTCATCAACAAGACGTTCTACCTGCGTCTTGACGCGGGTGGTGGCAAGACGCCGGTCTCGGCCCACAACCTCTACATCGATGTCGCCGACCTCCAGGCCAACGCGGAGTTCACGAACATCGACATCGGCGTCGCGGTCAAGGACAAGACCCGCGGTCCCGACGTGAAGGCCGGCGAGAACGTGCTGCCGGGCGGCTTCGCCCAGCAGGCGGAGAAGGCCGACCTCTACGACGTCAAGCAGACGGCCTGGGCGACCACGGCCGGCACGTTCAAGCTGAGCGGCCTGTCGATGAAGCTCGGCACGGACGCCGACATGGAGTGCTACTGACGGCTCCCGCACCGGGATGTCCTGGGGGCGGCTGAGCCGTCCCCAGGGGGCGGCGGAGCGTCCGCTCCTCCGCCCCCGCCCGGGCGACGGTGCCGCGGGCACCCGTACAGACTCAGATCTTCCGGCTTCACACGCCTACGGCCGAGCCGGTACGAAATTCCACCGGACCAGGGAGCTTTTTCCATGAGTGCCGAGACTCCGGTCCAGAGCGTCGGGACCTTCACCCGGCTGCGTCTGCGATTCCGCGCCTGGCGGGGCAACCGGCCGTTCTGGGGGGGCCTGTTCACCCTGCTCGGCGGGGTGCCGATCGCCTACTTCCCCTACGCCACACTCAAGTTGGGCACCATGTCGATCGCCATGGCGACGACTGCGGGTGCCGGCTCCCTGATCATCGGCGTACTGCTGGTCACGCTGGGCCTGACGATGTGGTTCCAGCAGGCCACCCGGGTCTTCGCCGGTGTCGCCGCCATCGTCCTCGCCCTGGTGTCCCTGGTGGTCTCCAACATCGGCGGCTTCATCCTGGGCTTCCTCTTCGCGCTGATCGGCGGAGCCCTTGCCGTCTCCTGGGCACCGGGCGCGCCGCCGCAGCCGGGAGCGCAGGACGGCAGGGACAGCGCGGGTGACGCGCCCCAGGCCGCCGACCCCGACACCACCCTCCTCCGTCCCGTGACGGACGACATCGCCGCGCCGTCCTACGAGGCGCCGGAGTCCGGCCGTGACGCGTCGTCGGACCGTACGCCCGAGAACGCCTGGGCCGGCGGCGAGGACGCGAACGGGGGGTACCGTGTCGGCTGAGAACCTTCAGGGCGAGGGCTCCGCGGCCGCCGCGGAGGTCAGAACCGGGCCTCGGCACGCGGCGCCCAAGAAGCCGCTGTTCAACAGGTTCCACATGCCGGCCGGCAAGGCGATAGCCATGGCGGCCATGCCGACCGCCGTCCTCATGGGCATCGGGTTCACCCCGACGCTCGCCCTGGCCGACGACGCGCCGACCGCCAAGAGCCTGACCGCGGACGAGTACAAGGACTGCATAGCCGCCCTGGACGGCAGCGCCTCCCCGTCCGCGTCGGCGAGCGCGTCCCCGTCCACCGACGACCCCACCCCGTCCCCGTCGGCCTCCGCCGGCTCGGGATCGAACTCCGGCTCGGGCGGCTCCACTTCGTCGGATTCAGGTTCCGACGACAAGGCCACGCCGACCCCGTCGCCGTCCGCCTCCGCGAGCAAGGAGACGAGCAAGGAGGAGAGCAGCTCCTCCGGCACGGGCTCGGGCTCCGCCACCGCGACGCCGTCCCCCTCCGCCTCCGCGAGCGACGACGGCAACCTCCTGACGGACATCGGCGACGCGATCACCGGGATCTTCACCGGCGGCAAGGCCTCCTCGACCCCGACGAGCGAGCCGAGCGCCACCCCGACCCCGTCCGCGTCCGCCTCGCAGAGCGCCGCGGACCCCGTCAAGGAGACGACCGACAAGGTCACCGACACGGTGAAGGACACCGTGAAGGACACGACCGACACGGCGTCCAAGGCGGCCGAGGACACCAGCAAGGCCGTCGAGGACACCACCAAGGCGGCGGCCGACGCGACGGCCTCCCCGAGCCCCTCGGCGAGCTCCTCCACCGACCCGGAGGACTGCCCGGTCGCCACGGACGACGTGGGCGACACCGAGCCCGGGGTGACGGTGGCGGACAACGCCTGGACCCTGAAGGCCAGTTCGCTGACCCTCAAGGGCGCCGACTACCAGGGCATCGTCAAGGTCAAGACCGCGAGCGGCAAGACCAAGAAGGTCCTGAAGTACGTCATCTCCGGCGGCACCGACATCGGCGACCTCCACCAGATCGTCACCGAGCGCGGCAAGACGTACCACGTGCAGGCCGGCAAGGGCACGACGTCCAAGATCACCGGCGGCAAGACGACGATGTACACCGAGAGCATCTCCGGCAACCTGCTGGGGCTGATCCCGATCACGTTCAGCCCGGACAACCCGCCCCCGCTGAACATCCCCCTGATCTACTTCACCAACGTGACGGTCCAGCAGGCCGCGCAGTACGGCGGAACGCTGACCGTTCCCGGGATGCACCAGTACAGCGAGGGCTGAGCCCCCACGAACCCTTCCGGGAGCCGCACAGGCTGAGGGCGCCCCCTGACATCAGGGGGCGCCCTCAGTGTCTTAGCGGCACAAAAGTGGTGGCGGGCCACATCCGTAAAACCTCTTCACAGTTTTCACACAGCCGTCATAGGGTGATTTCAGCCATGGACATGACCATCCATGGTGCGGGGGTGAGGCCGGGTCCGTGCACACCCCTGCCGACCACGTCGACGGGGGCTTCCCACCGTGATACCGAATTCTCCGGGCCGTCCGCTGATCCGGACGGCCCTCCTCGCGCTGGCCGGCGCCGTGACCGCCGCACTGGCGCTCACCACGGCGCACCCAGCAGCGCCGACCGCCGCGCCCGAGCCGCATCCGCGGGGCGCGGCCGCCGACGGCGCCCCGCTCCTCCAGCAGGCCGCGACCGACGGCACCGGGCTCTCCCCGCTGCTCGCCCGCGGCAAGGACGGCCGCCTCTGGGACTACGAGCCCAAGGGCACCGGGGGCTGGAAGGCCCGGGTGGACATGGGCGGCGGCTACTCCTCCGCCAGTGCGCTCGTCCAGGCCGGCATCTCCGACTCCGGCCGCGGCAACGACCTCTACTTCCGCATGGGCGGCACCCTCTACTACACCGCCGAACGCGGCAACGAGACCAAGAGGCTGGGCACCGGCTGGGACCAGTACAACCTCCTCGTCTCCGTCGGGAACATGGCCGGCAGCGCCCAGCCGGACCTGGTCGCCCGCGGCACCGACGGCCAGCTGTGGCTCTACCAGGGCAAGGCCGACGGCACCCTCTCCGCCCGGATCCGGATGAAGGACTCCACCGGCTGGAACGGCATGAGCCTCATCGCCGGACGCGGCGACTACACCGGCGACGGCATCGCCGACCTCGTCACCCGCAACAGCGCGGGCAACCTGCTGATCTACCCCGGCACCGGCAAGGCCACCGCCGACGCGGTCCTCGGCACCAGCACCTCCCTGGGCAACGTCGACTGGAAGGACTACACCGCGCTCGTCTCGACCGGCGACAACAACGGTGACGGCAAGGCGGACCTGATGGCGGTCGACGCCGCGGGCGCCCTGTGGCTCTACAAGGGGACCGGCACCGCGAGCGCCCCCTTCAGCGCCCGCACCCAGATCGGGACCAGCGGCTGGACCCAGTACAACCTGCTGTTCTGAGCCCCCTTCCCGCCGTACTCACAGACAGGTTTCCCATGCGTACCCACGCACGCAGCCGGGGGCTCCTCGCGAGATCCCGTTTCCTGCCCCTGACCGCGATGGCCGTCGCCGGTGCGATCGCGGTGTCGGGTGGTCAACTGCCCGACCTCACCGGACAGTCCGAGCCGACCGCCGGCGCGGCCGACCCCCTCCCCACCGCCTTCGACGCGAAGGCCTCCGAGCGCGTCCGCCAGGAGCAGTGCCTCCTCAGCGGAGTCCTGCGCAAGGGCGGCCCGGCGATGAAGGAGGTCGCCCGGGCCGGCCTCATCGGCACCGAGGAGCAACTCCACACGGCGGCCGACCCGTCGTACTGGAACACCACCGCGCTCAGCTCGGCGTACGACAAGGACAAGGCGGCCGCCGACGCCAAGATGGACGAGCTGTCCGGACGCCGCCCGGTGTGGGAGACGTCCCTCGCCGTCCAGACCCAGCCGCCGCCCTACACGTACACCGGCTTCCAGTGGGTGGAGGACAAGGACAACCCGTTCAACAAGATCAGCCTGAGCGCCTGGGTCGCCGCCCAGTTCTGGAAGCAGGAAGGCGACTTCTACACCGACCCGCACCCCCTGGCGAACAAGGCGTCCGTCGACGCGGCCACCGCCGTCTACAACTCCCGCTACGGCAACGACCCGAACGCGGACTACAAGGACGAACAGGCCTGGCAGTCGCTGCAGTTCATGCACGGCATGTACGCCGACGACGCCCGGCTCTTCCTCCAGTACGGCGGCTTCCCCACCACCGCGCCCGACCCGGACTCCATGGAGTTCCGGATCGACGTGGAGAACCTCAAGGCCCGCTTCGCGTCCTGCGCGTACACCGACCCGCAGGACCCGCACGAGGTGCTCGGCGCCGAGCTCGCCACCGCGCACACCGAGTGGGAGGCGGAACTCGACGGCCAGAAGAGCCAGCGGGACACCATCATCAGGGCCGAGAAGCAGGCGGCCGCCGACCTGTCCACGGCCTCCCAGGCCCTCGGCGAGGCCCTCGCCCAGTCCCTGATCGCGAGCCGGCTCACCGACTGGCAGGCCTACTGGACCGGCCAGAAGGCCGCCGACCACCCGAACGACTACCCGACCACGGCCGAGTTCACCAAGGTCAAGGGGTGGATCGTGGACGCCCAGGGCCGGGCCGGCGGACGACTGTACGTCGCCTCCCGCGCCGCGCTGTCCGCGAAGGCCCAGGCCGACGCCGTCACCCAGGCGCAGACCCAGGCGTACGGCATCGCCGACGCCGCCGGTCTGCCGCGCGGCCGGGGGCTGCTGTACGGCCAGCAGGCCGCGCAGGTCACCAAGGCGTCCGCGGCCGCCGCACAGGCCGCCGCGAAGGCCGTGGAGACCGCGTTCAACGCGACCCGCGCCTCCGCCGCCGACAGCAAGACGCTCGACTCCCTCGCCAACACCCAGGCGCACGCCGCCAAGGCCGAGTTCCGGCGCATCGCCGCGCAGGAGGCCGAGGCCCAGGCCAAGGCCGCCGCCGAAGGCGCCGCCAAGCAGGCCGAGGAGGCCGCCAAGCACGCCTCCGAGGCCAAGGCCGCGGAGAACAAGGCCAAGGCGGCCGAGCAGACCGCCAAGAACGCGGCGGCCGACGCCAGGGCCAAGCGGCAGAAGGCCGAGGCCGAACGGGACTACGCCAAGTCGCAGGCGGACCTCGCCGCGGCCGAGCGGAACAAGGCGCACGACGCCGAGGGCCGCGCCCAGTCCCAACGGCAGGTCGCGGCGGACAGGTTGTCCGACGCGCAGGCCGCGGGCGCCACGGCGGCCGACAAGAAGGACGCGGCCGTCGCCGCCGAGAGCCGGGCGAGGAACGCCCGCAACGGCGCCCTCGCCGCCGAGGACCGCCGCGACAGCCTGGTCGCCAAGGCCGAGGCCGCGGAGGCGCTGCTGGCCGCCGTGGACGGCACCGCCGACGCCATCGAGGCACGACAGGCCGCCACCAAGGCCCGCTCGGCGGCCGACGACGCCACCGCCGCGGCCACCGCGGCCCGGCAGGCGGCGAACGAGGCCACCGCGGCGGCCACCAACGCCCGTGAGGCGGCCACCAGGGCCCAGGGGGCCGCCAAGCGCGCCCAGTCGGCCGCGGACGGCGCCAAGCGCGATGTCGCGATCACCGAGTCCGCGGTGAAGAAGGCGCACGCGGCCGCCGCGGACGCGATCGCCGCGTCCCAGGCCGCCAAGTGGAACGCCATCGCCGCCAAGGCCGAGGCCGAGACCGCGCGCAAGGCCGCCGACAAGGCACGCGGTGACGCCGTGGTCGCCCGCTCCGAGGCCGTCCTCGCGAACGCGGACGCCGTACGCACCGCCGGCTACGCCTACTCCACCGCGCAGGCCGCCGCGGCCGCCCGGGACTCGGCGGCGCAGGTCGTCAAACCCGCCAACGACGCCATCGAGCTGGGCTCCCCGTACGCGGAGACCGACTCCTCGGCGGGCCTCGCCGTGCTGACCGGACAGGCCGCCAAGACCGCCGCCCAGCAGCAGGTCGCCGTCGCCAACGCCAAGGCGGCCCAGGCCAAGAAGGCGGCCGCCGAGGCCAAGGCCCTCGCGGCCCAGGCCAACGCCGACGCGAAGGCGGCGGCCGAGGCGGCGGCGAACGCGGCCGAGTGGGCCGCGCAGGCCAGCACGTCGGCAGCGGCGGCACAGGCCTCGTCGGACGCGGCAGCCGCCTCCGCCAAGGCGGCCCAGCGGTCCGAGGCCAACACCGTCGAGTACAACAAGCAGGCGACCGCGGACGCGGCCGCCGCGCAGACCGCGGCCACCGCGGCCGACGGCTACGCCACCGACGCGGACGCCTCCGCCGACGCGGCCGAGCGGGACGCGGCGAGCGCCCGCAGCGCGGCCGACGCGGCCGAGGCCGACGCCTCCACCGCGCGGTCCGTCGCCGACAAGGCGGAACGGGACGCCACCGAGGCCGAGGCCGCCGCCGCCAACGCCCGCAACCTCGCCGTGGAGGCCGCCGAGGCCGCCATCCGCACCCAGCAGGTCGACTTCGAGGACCGCAAGGAGCAGGAGCGCACCGCCGACGGCGGTGGCACCGGCGTCGAGGGCGTCGTGATGAAGCCCAGCGGCGACTCCAAGGTCGACATCAACCCGCTGAGCGACTGCGTGGGCAGTCACTCCGGCGGCGACATCGGCTGCGAGATCGACCTGGAATTCCACATCTACGGCGAGATGGACTTCTACATCGAGTCCTGTCCGCTGCCCGGTGTGGACCGCGCGCACTGCGGCTCGTCGATCCAGCGCGACTACCTGACGAGCTCTCCCCTGGACGTGACGTTCAAGGAGGAGAACGTCCACATCGACGGGATCAAGCTCACCGAGTCCGTCCTGAAGGCGGTCGCCACGGGAGCCGTCGCGGACATCGTGGGCTGCTACAAGCGCAAGCTGAGCAGTTGCCTGTGGCTGTTCGGCAGCATCATCGTGCCGGAGCTGCTGATGCGCGCGGCGGCGGCCGCGTTCGCGGTGCGTACCGCGATGAAGGGCGGCGCCGGGCTGGGCGCGGCGATGTGGGGCCTGCGAGGCTCCGGGCTCGCGGCCTCCGCCATCGCGAGGCTGGAGGAGGCGGGGATGAAAGCCCTGCTCTCCATGTGCTTCCCTGCCGGCACTCAGGTCGACACCGCCGACGGCCCGAGGGACATCGAGGACCTCAGGGTCGGTGACCGGGTCTGGTCAATGGATCAGCGGACCGGCAAGAGGTCTCTCAAGCCCGTTGTGGAGCTGTTCCACCGAGTCGTCGACCGGCTGGTCCGGGTCGAGACGGCACATGGCACGGTCGAGTCGACCGACTCCCATCCGTACTGGGTCCAGGACCGGGGCTGGACAGATGCCCGGGATCTCCGTCCCGGCGACAGCCTCAGGACCCCGGACGGCGGCGCGGAGAAGGTCGTCGGTACGTCTGTGGTCGAGGGGACCGTCGACGTCTTCAACTTCGAGGTCGCGGACAACCACACGTACTACGTGTATGCGGGCTCGACACCGGTCCTTGTCCACAACAACTGTGTCGAAGAACTGGCCAAGAACCTCGTCAAGGACGGTGACCACATCGTTCTGGGGATCAACCCGTACTCCGACACTCTGGCCGACACGCTGAAGGGCGGCGCACGGACGTTCAACAACAAGCACCTGTTCGACAGGCCGCATCCGAACTCCGACGGCCGGCCGATATGGATGGTGGCCGTCGAGGACACCCTGGCGAACTCCCGGGTGAAAGTCAGTGTCTCGCTCGACGGTGTCCCGGACGCGAAGAATGCCGCTGATGCCCTGGAGAAGCTCATCGCGCGAGGTCGTCCTCTAGTGGGTGGCGACTGGACGCTGGCCACGAAGAGCGGCAACGGCACCGCCTGGGAGATGGCGACACTCCGGCTCAAGGTGGTCAACGGCGCGAGAAGATGGACCGACTTCGACTGGTACATGACCAAGCCGGGCGAGAAGGTGCCGAGTCTCGTCACCGACATGCCCGTGCCCGACTGGGCGATGTGACCCGAGAACCCACAGAACAGGGAGAACAGCAGCAATGCCAGAGTTCGTGCGCGAGGGGCGGTTGTTCCGGGTCGTGAGCTTCGACCCGTCGCACCGCCAGCTCATCCTGCGCAGTGACGCCACCCTGATCGACGGGACCGACACCCGGGTCGAGGTGTACTTCGGACATGTGGAGCTGATGCTCCTCAAGCCGATCTACGAGAAGGGCCTCCGGATCCGCAGGGCCGGTGAGGCCGAGTTCGCGGTGCTGAGGGAGCGCCATGACCTCAGCGCGGAGGACGCCGCCTACGCGTGGTTGATCGACCCGGCCGGTGGCGACTTCGTCGTCTCAGGCCGGCCCGAATGGCGTGAGGCCGCCTGCACGTTCGAGGAGCCCTCCCTGTTCGACTACACCCACTCCTGGCCCGAGGGCTTCCCCGTGGAGTCGGGCACCGTCGGCTGACACCCCGACACCGAGAACGCCTGAGGGCGCCCCCTGCCGCAGGGGGCGCCCTCGGGTGTCGTGGAGGTGCTTACTTCGCGGTGCCGCCGATGTGGTGCACGCGGAGCATGTTCGTGGTGCCCGGGACGCCCGGAGGGGAGCCCGCGGTGATGATGACGATCTCGCCCGGGTTGAAGCGGTTGATCTTGGCGATCTCCTGGTCGACCATGTCGACCATCTCGTCCGTGGTGTTGACGAAGGGGACCACGTGGGACTCCACGCCCCAGCTGAGGGTGAGCTGGTTGCGGGTGTTCTCGTCGGTGGTGAAGGCGATGATCGGCTGCTCGGCGCGGTAGCGCGAGAGGCGGCGGGCGGTGTCGCCAGACTGGGTGAAGGCCACCAGGCCGCGGCCGCCGAGGAAGTCGGCGATCTCGCAGGCCGCGCGGGCGACCGAACCGCCCTGCGTGCGGGGCTTCTTGCCGGGGACCAGCGGCTGCAGGCCCTTCGACATCAGCTCCTGCTCGGCCGCCACGACGATCTTCGACATCGTCTTCACGGTCTCGATCGGGTAGGCGCCGACCGAGGACTCCGCGGACAGCATGACCGCGTCCGCGCCGTCCAGGATCGCGTTGGCCACGTCGGAGGCCTCGGCGCGGGTCGGGCGGGAGTTGGTGATCATCGACTCCATCATCTGGGTCGCCACGATCACCGGCTTGGCGTTGCGGCGGCACAGCTCGATGAGGCGCTTCTGCACCATCGGGACCTTCTCGAGCGGGTACTCGACGGCCAGGTCGCCGCGGGCCACCATGACGGCGTCGAACGCCATCACGACACCCTCCATGTTGTCCACCGCCTGCGGCTTCTCCACCTTGGCGATGACGGGGACCCGGCGGCCCTCCTCGTCCATCACCTTGTGGACGTCGTCGACGTCCTTGGCGTCCCGCACGAAGGACAGCGCGACCATGTCGCAGCCCATGCGCAGCGCGAAGCGGAGGTCCTCGACGTCCTTCTCGCTCAGCGCGGGGACGTTGACCGCCGCGCCGGGCAGGTTGATGCCCTTGTGGTCGGAGACGACACCGCCCTCGATGACGATCGTCCGGACCCGGGGGCCCTCGACGTCCAGGACCTTCAGCTCGACGTTGCCGTCGTTGATGAGGATCTGGTCGCCGCGGGAGACGTCACCGGGCAGGCCCTTGTAGGTCGTGCCGCAGATGGTCTTGTCACCCGGGACGTCCTCGACGGTGATGACGAACTCGTCACCGCGCTCCAGCTCGACCGGACCCTCGGCGAAGGTCTCCAGGCGGATCTTCGGGCCCTGGAGGTCGGCGAGGACACCGATGGCCCGGCCGGTCTCCTTGGCGGCGGCACGGACGCGGTCGTACCGTCCCTGGTGCTCGGCGTGGGAGCCGTGGCTGAAGTTGAAACGGGCCACGTTCATGCCGGCCTCGATCAACGAGACCAGCTGCTCGTGGGAGTCGACCGCGGGGCCGAGAGTACAAACGATTTTCGAACGGCGCATGGGGCGATCCTATCGGTTTGTTTCGCAACGGAATATTCCGTCTGGCGGAAGAAACAAATGAGGGGAGGGGTGCTCAGTTGTCTCCGACCAGTGCGTAAGTCTGGGTCGCGATTTCCAATTCTTCGTCGGTCGGCACCACCGCGATGGTTACTCGCGAGTTCTCCCGCGAGATCAGTCGCGGCCCGTCCGCGCGTACGGCGTTCCGCTCCGGGTCGAGGAGCAGTCCCAGCTCCTCCAGGCCCGCCACGGCGGCCTCCCGCACCGGTGCCGCGTTCTCCCCGACCCCGGCCGTGAACGCGATCGCGTCCACCCGGCCGAGCACCGCGTAATAGGCGCCGATGTACTTCTTCAACCGGTGAATGTAGATGTCGAATGCGAGCTTCGCCTGTTCGTCACCCTCGTCCACCCGGCGGCGGATCTCCCGCATGTCGTTGTCCCCGCACAACCCGATCAACCCGCTCTTCTTGTTGAGAAGAGTGTCGATCTCGTCCGTGGACATTTTGCCAACGCGCATCAAATGGAAGATGACGGCGGGGTCCATGTCTCCCGAGCGCGTACCCATCACGAGCCCCTCCAAGGGGGTCAGCCCCATGGACGTGTCCACGCACCGCCCGCCCCGCACGGCCGAGGCGGACGCCCCGTTGCCGAGGTGCAGCACGATCACGTTCACCTCTTCCGGTGACTTCCCCAGCAGCTTCGCCGTCGCCCGGGACACGTACGCGTGCGAGGTGCCGTGGAAGCCGTAGCGCCGGATGCGGTGGGCGTCGGCGGTCTCCACGTCGATCGCGTACCGCGCGGCCGACTCCGGCATCGTGGTGTGGAACGCGGTGTCGAACACGGCGACCTGGGGCAGGTCCGGGCGCAGCGCCCGCGCGGTGCGGATGCCGGTGAGGTTGGCCGGGTTGTGCAGCGGGGCGACCGGGATCAGCCGCTCGATCTCGGCGAGCACGGCCTCGTCGATCACGGTCGGCTCGGTGAAGGTCTTGCCGCCGTGCACCACCCGGTGCCCGATGGCGGCGAGCTCGGGGGAGTCCAGACCGAGCCCGTCCTTCGCGAGTTCCCCCGCCACGGCCTTCAGCGCGGCCTCGTGATCCGCGATCGGGCCGGTCCACTCACGGGACTCACCGCCCAGGGGCGTGTGCTTCAGCCGCGAGGACCGCTCGCCGATGCGCTCGACGAGCCCCGTCGCCAGCCGGCCGCTGTCCCGCATGTCGAGCAGCTGGTACTTCACCGACGAGGAACCGGAGTTGAGGACGAGGATTCGCGTAGACGGGGCCGAGCGCAGCTCGTCGGATAGGGCGGTGGTGGGAGACGGGCGGGTGGCACTCACTGGGCGGAAGCCTTCTGGTCGGTCGGAAGCTGGGCCTGGATCGCCGTGATGGCGACGGTGTTGACGATGTCCGAGACCAGGGCGCCCCGGGACAGGTCGTTGACGGGCTTGCGCAGGCCCTGGAGCACCGGGCCGACGGCGATCGCGCCGGCCGAACGCTGCACGGCCTTGTAGGTGTTGTTACCTGTATTGAGATCCGGGAAGATCAGCACCGTCGCCTGTCCGGCCACGTCCGACTCCGGCAGCTTGGTCTCCGCGACGGTCGGCTCGACCGCGGCGTCGTACTGGATCGGCCCCTCGATCTTGAGGTCGGGCCTGCGGGAACGCACCAGCTCGGTGGCCTCGCGCACCTTGTCCACGTCGGCGCCCGACCCGGACGTACCCGTGGAGTACGACAGCATCGCGATCCGCGGCTCCACGCCGAACTGCTCGGCGGTCGCGGCCGACTGGATGGCGATGTCGGCGAGCTGCACGGCGTTCGGGTCCGGGTTCACCGCGCAGTCGCCGTACACCAGCACCTTGTCGGCGAGGCACATGAAGAAGACCGACGACACGATGTCGGCGTCCGGCTTGGTCTTGATGATCTCGAAGGCCGGGCGGATGGTGGCCGCCGTGGAGTGCACGGAACCCGACACCATGCCGTCGGCGAGACCCTCCTGGACCATCAGCGTGCCGAAGTAGTTCACGTCGGAGACGACGTCGTAGGCGAGCTCGACGGTCACGCCCTTGTGGGCCCGGAAAGCCGCGTACTTCTCGGCGAAGGTGTCCCGCAGCTCGCTGGTCGCCGGGTCGGTCAACTGGCAGTCGCCGAGGTCGATGCCGAGGTCGGCGGCCTTCTTGCGGATCTGGTCGACCGGGCCGAGCAGGGTCAGGTCGCAGACGCCCCGGCGCAGCAGCACCTCGGCGGCGTGCAGGACACGCGGCTCGGTGCCCTCGGGCAGCACGACCCTGCGCCTGTCGGAGCGGGCCGTCTCCAGGAGCTGGTGCTCGAACATCATCGGGGTGAGGCGGTCGCTGCTCGGCGCGGAGACCCTGCGGGCGAGTTCGGCGGTGTCGGCGTACCGCTCGAACAGACCGAGCGCCATCTCCGCCTTGCGCGGGGTGGCCGCGTTCAACTTGCCCTCCAGGGCGAAGAGTTCCGCGGCGGTGGGGAAGCTGTTGCCGGGCACCGAGAGCACCGGGGTGCCGGGGGCCAGGCGCGCGGCGAGGGTGAGGACCTCGTCGCTCGGCACCTCGTCCAGGGTGAGCAGCACGCCGGCTATCGGCGGGGTCCCGGCGCTGTGCGCGGCGAGCGAGCCGACGACCAGGTCCGCGCGGTCGCCCGGGGTGACCACCAGGCAGCCCGGGGTCAGGGCGTTCAGGAAGTTCGGCAGCATCGCGCCGCCGAAGACGAAGTCCAGCGCGTCCCGGGCGAGCCCGGAGTCGTCGCCGAGGATCACCCTCGCGCCGAGGGCCTGGCCGATCTGGGCGACGGTGGGCGCGGCGAGCGCGGGCTCGTCCGGTACGACGTAGCAGGGCACCGGCACCCGGCCCGAGAGCCGCTCGGCGATCTCGTCGCGGTCCTCCCTGGCCACCCGGTTGGTGACCATGGCGAGCACGTCACAGCCGAGGCCCTCGTAGGCCCGGTAGGCGTTGCGGGTCTCCGCCAGCACCGACTCGGCGGGCTGCTTGCGGCCGCCCACGACCGGGATCACGGAGGCGCCGAACTCGTTGGCCAGCCGGGCGTTGAGGGAGAGCTCGTCGGGGAGCTGGGTGTCGGCGAAGTCGGTGCCGAGGACCAGGACGACGTCGTACTCGCGGGCCACCAGGTGGAAGCGGTCCACGAGGGTGGAGACCAGTTCGTCGGTGCCGCGCTCGGCCTGGAGCGCGGACGCCTCGTGGTAGTCGAGGCCGTAGACGGTGGCCGGGTCCTGGGAGAGCCGGTAGCGGGCGCGCAGCAGCTCGAAGAGCCGGTCGGGACTGTGGTGCACCAGCGGCCGGAACACCCCCACCCGGTCGACCTGGCGGGTCAGCAGCTCCATGACCCCCAGCTCGACGACCTGGCGGCCGTCGCCGCGGTCGATCCCGGTCACGTACACGCTGCGGGTCACGCCTGATCTCCGTTCCGTCGCCTACGAGAAGTCGCCTCATGAAAATCGCCCACCGAGGTGAGCGGAAACCCTCTTGACAGTACCCCGGTCGACGGATAAGGCGCCCGTCAGCATCGGATGCGACCGTGGTCTGCGGGACATGAAACAATCGGACCTGGCTCACCGGTATCAACAGCGAGCAGGAGACACAGCACGATGCGCATCGGAGTTCTCACCGCAGGCGGCGACTGCCCCGGCCTGAACGCCGTGATCCGGTCGGTCGTGCACCGCGCGGTCGACAACTACGGCGACGAGGTCATCGGCTTCGAGGACGGCTACTCCGGCCTGCTCGACGGCCGTTACCGCGCCCTCGACCTGGACAGCGTCAGCGGCATCCTGGCCCGCGGCGGCACCATCCTCGGCTCCTCCCGCCTGGAGCGGGACCGGCTGCGCGAGGCGTGCGAGAGCGCCTCCGACATGATCCACCAGTTCGGCATCGACGCGCTGATCCCGATCGGCGGCGAGGGCACCCTCACGGCCGCGCGCATGCTGTTCGACGCCGGTCTCCCGGTCGTCGGCGTGCCGAAGACGATCGACAACGACATCTCCTCCACCGACCGCACCTTCGGCTTCGACACCGCGGTCGGCGTCGCCACCGAGGCCATGGACCGCCTCAAGACCACCGCCGAGTCGCACCAGCGCGTGATGGTCGTCGAGGTCATGGGCCGGCACGCGGGCTGGATCGCCCTGGAGTCCGGCATGGCCGCCGGCGCCCACGGCATCTGCCTGCCCGAGCGCCCCTTCGACCCGGCCGACCTGGTCAAGATGGTCGAGGAGCGCTTCGCCCGCGGCAAGAAGTTCGCGGTCGTCTGCGTCGCCGAGGGCGCCCACCCCGCCGAGGGCACGATGGACTACGGCACCGGCGAGATCGACAAGTTCGGCCACGAGCGCTTCCAGGGCATCGGTACGGCCCTGGCGTACGAGCTGGAGCGGCGGCTCGGCAAGGAGGCCAAGCCGGTCATCCTCGGCCACGTCCAGCGCGGTGGCGTACCCACCGCCTACGACCGGGTCCTCGCCACCCGCTTCGGCTGGCACGCGGTGGAGGCCGCGCACCGGGGCGAGTTCGGCCGGATGACCGCGCTCAAGGGCACCGACATCGTGATGGTGCCGCTCGCGGAGGCGGTCACCGAGCTGAAGACGGTCCCGAAGGACCGGATGGACGAGGCGGAGTCAGTCTTCTAGACGCCCTCGGGGGCCTCTCCAGGCTTCAGGCCCCCTCAGGCATACGGGCAGCCTCAGGCATCCGGCAGTCTCAGGCCCCCTGAGGCTTACGGCCGTCTCTCGACCGCTTCCCAGAACCGCTCCACGATCTGGTCCAGGAAATCCTGGCCGGCCTCGCCGGCGCGCTCGCCGCCGCCGCCCCAGCTCAGGGTGGACACCATCTGCCCCTGGTACTGCCGGTGCAGTTCCTGGAGGGTGTCCTCCACCAGACGCCGGTCCAGGGGCACGATCCTGGCGACCTGCCGGACGTAGGCCTGCCAGCGGGTGCCGACCGCGCCGCGCAGACACTCGGCGAGCCGTTTCTCGCGCCCCGTGACGGCCACGAAGTCGGGCAGGGTCAGCTCCAGCAGGTCGGCGAGGGCGGTGGACTGGCGGTCGGTGCCGCGCCACTCGTCGTGCTCCTCCATGCTCAGGTAGGCGAGCAGTTCGAGCCCGACGGCACGGGCCACGTCCTCGGGGGCGATGCCGCGGGCGACGCGGTGCTCGCGCAGGGTGCGGGGGCGGCCGATGAGTTCACCGGGGGAGCACCACAACACGCCCGCCAGAGCGGTGAGTTCCGGACTGGTGGGACACACGATCCCGCGCTCCCAGGCGACGACGAGATCCGGGGTGACGTAGGGGAGCCCGTAGGAGACGCGCAGCCCGTAGGCCACGTGCTCGGGCCCCATGTCGAGGGCGACACGGAGTCTGCGGGCGGTGAGGTGGTCGAAGGGGGGTCCGGGCTGGTTCGGCAGGGCTGGGGGTCGGCGCACGGCCCACAAGTTAGGGAAGCGCGGAGCCGGTGACTACGGTCTGTTCGGCCAGGAACACGGATTGTAGGAATCTACGGTTTCGACCACCGGTTCGGGCTGGCTGAAGATCGTCTGTCGGTGGCGCGGGGGCGGTCGCGAGGATGGCGCCGGATGCCCGGACGGGTGGCCGGAAAGAGGTGTGATCTTCGTGTACGAAGTGAATGGCAAGGTAGAGGGGCATATTCGCGAGCGCTTGCTGGCGCCGAACTTCTGGCATCTCGCGACGGTCGGTCCGGACGGAGCGCCGCAGGTCTCGCCCATGTGGGCGGATCTCGAAGGTGAGTACGTCATGGTCAACACGGCGATCGGGCGGGTGAAGGAGGAAAACCTGCGGCGCAATCCGAACGTTTCCCTCTCCCACCACGACCCCGAGAACCCCTACGACCGCGTCGAGATCCGGGGCCGGGTGGTCCGCTTCGTCGAGGGCGAGGAGGCGGAACGCTCCATGGACCGCCTCACCCGGAAGTACATCGGCGAGGACCGGTACCCGTGGCTCCTGGAGGGCGAACGACGGGTGATGCTGCTGATCGAACCGGTGCGGGTGCGGAGGGTGGTGGGGGTGGAGCCGTTCCGCCCCGGGGTGCTGCCGGGGACGTGAGCGGGGGCCTCGCGGCACAGCTCGCGCTTGCCGGGTGCGGTGGGCGAGCGACGTGCCGGGCGCCCCGCCGACGCCACCCACGTGTGCTCGTCGTCGGTGAACTCGCCCTGTCGCCCGGGCTGAGGTCCACCTCGGACCGGTTGCCCGCCGTGCGGCCGCGCGGGCCGTGTCCGCCCTCGGCGGGGGTCGAGGGAGCGCCGGGCGTCCCGGTCCGGCCTGACGGGCGCAGCGTCCGCGTTCGTGCTGCTCGCCCCGGCGGGGGGCTTTGGGGCAGCGGGCTTCGTCCGGCTTCGCCGTGTGTCGGGGGCGACCGACGTGCCGGGCGCCCCGAGGCCGGTTCGACAGGCACGGCGCCGCGTCAGCCCTTCACCGCCCCGCCGAGCGCGAACCCCCCTCCCAGTCGCCGCGCCACCAGCACGTACAGCAGGATCACCGGAGTCGAGTAGACGATCGAGAACGCGGCGAGCTGGCCGTACGCCACCATTCCGCGGTTGCCGAAGAACTCGTTGATGCTGACGGAGGCCGGCATCTGGTCCGGGGTCAGCAGCAGCATGAAGGGGACGAAGAAGTTGCCCCACATCATGACGAAGGCCAAGACGGTCACCACCGCCACCCCCGGGCCCATCAGGGGGAGCACGATCCTCGTGAGCGACTGGAGGGAGTTCGCCCCGTCGGTCCAGGCGGCCTCCTCCAGCTCCCTCGGCACCCCGTCCATGAAGTTCTTCATCAGCCAGATGGCGAAAGGGAGTTGGGAGGCCGCGAAGAACAGGATCGTGCCCTGGAGGGTGTCGATCAGGTCGACCTGCACGAACAACGCGTAGACCGGCACCATGATCGCCGTGATGGGCAGGCTGGTCGCGAAGAGGATCGTGAGCAGGAACGGCCGGTTGAGGCGGGAGCGGAAGCGGGACAGCGGATAGGCCGCGAGGGCCGCGCAGACCACCGTCAGGGCGGTACCCCCGCCGCACAGCAGCAGGCTGTTGAGCAGCGGGGTGAAGGTGATGTCGTCGGTGAGGACCGCGTCGAAGTGGGCGGTGGTCAGCCCGTCGGGGACCTTCACCCTCAGATCGGCGTGCGGGTCGAACGCGGACAGGACCACCCAGGCCAGCGGCAGCAGGAAGGTCGCGGCGAGCACCAACAGCCCCGCGTCGGCGGCCAGTCGGCGGTTTCGGCGGCGGTCGGACACGGCCTCAGACCTCCGTCCGCAGCAACCGCATGTAGACCACCGAGAACAGCGACCCGACCAGGAGCAGCAGCAGGGCCACCGCGGTGCCGTAGCCGATCATGCTGTTCTGGAAGGCCTGTTCGTACATGAACAGCGGCAGCGTCTGGCTCCGGTCGCCGGGCCCGCCCCTCGTCATCACCCAGATCAGCCCGAACACCGACAGCGTCTGGAGGGTGTTGAGCATGAGGTTCGTGCCGATCGAACGGCGGATCATCGGCAGGGTGATGTGCCACAGCCGCCGCAGGCCGCCGGCACCGTCGACCTCGGCGGCCTCGGTGATCTCCTTCGGGATCTCGTTCAGGGCCGCCGAGTAGACCAGCATCGAGAACGCGGTGCCGCGCCACACGTTCGCGAAGGACACGGCCAGGATCGGCAGCGTGAACAGCCAGTTCTGGGACGGGAGACGGAGCAGGTCGAGGATCGCGTTCAGGGTGCCCTCCCTGCGGAAGAAGGCGTAGAGGAGGAAGCCCGCGACGACCTCCGGGAGCACCCAGGCCGTGATGACGATCCCGCCGGTGAGCGTGCGGACGGGCTTCGAGGCGCGCCGCATCAGCGAAGCGAGCGCCAGACCCAGGGTGTTCTGCCCGATCAGCGACGACACGACCGTGAACACCAGCGTCAGCCATACGGCGTTGAGGAACTCCTCGTCCCGGAAGGCCGTACGGAAGTTCTCGAAGCCGACGAAGGACGACTCGGCCTGACCGGTCAACTGCAGGTCGGTGAAGGCGATCCAGGCGCAGTAGGCGATCGGCCCGGCGAGGAAGAGGAGCAGCAGGACGAGGGCGGGGGTCAGGGGGAGCGCGCGGGTGAGCGGACGGAGGCTCACCGCGTGGTCACCTGGCCGTCGGTGACCTCCTTGAGCGTGTCGTCGTACCCGCTCGCCGCGTCCGCGACCGACCGGTCCCCGGTGGTGACGCCCTCCATCGCCTCCTGGATCGCGGTGGAGACCTTCGGGTACGCGGGGTAGGCGGGCCGGTAGTGAGTGCTGGCGACGAGGTCGGTGAAGAACCTGATGCCGGGCTGGGCCTTGGCGTACGCCGGGTCCTCGGCGACGTCCTCGCGCACGGCGATGCCCGAGTTGGCCACGTACCACTTCTGGGCGTTGGCCTTGGTCTGCATGGTCTTGACGAACTCGAAGGCGAGGTCGGGGTTGGCCGCCTTGGCGGGCACCGACCAGGTCCAGCCGCCGGACATGCTCACCTTGCCGGGGGCCTGGCCGTGCTGGGTCGGCATGTACGCGAGTCCCAACCTGCTGGACCACTCCGGCCATTCGTGGCCGCTGCCCTCCAGCCAGTCCTGCGGGAGCCAGGAGCCGTCGAGGTTGATGCCGAGCTTGCCCTTGGGGAGCAGGTCGCCGCGGACGATGGTCTGGATGTTGGGGTCGAGGGCGGTGGAGACGTCCGGGCCGAGCTTCTCCCGGTAGACCGTCTCGACGAAGGCGAGGGCGTCCTTGAAGCCCTGGCCGCCGGCGATCCACTTCTTGGACCTGGTGTCGTAGAGGGGGTCGGTGGTGCCGTCGCCGGTCCCGTCGCTCGTCCCGTAGAGCAGCATCTCGAAGCCCTGCATGGTGGCCGCCTCGCCGGCCGGTTTGCCGGTGTAGACGTTGAGAGGCGTCACGTCCGGGACCCTGCGCTTGATCGTGCGGGCCGCGTCCAGGATCTCGTCCCAGGTCTTCGGCTGCCAGTCGGTGGGGAGACCGGCCTTCGCGAAGATCCCCTTGTCGAACCAGAGTCCGCGGGTGTCGGTGCCGTCCGGGACGCCGTACGTCTTCCCGTCCTCGGCCTTCGCGGCGGCCTTCGCGGTGTCGACGAACTGGTTCCAGTCGGGCCATTCGGCGAGATAGGCGTCCAGGGGCTTCAAGTACCCGCTGGTGATGTCGGAGTTGATGAGGAAGGTGTCCTCGTAGACCAGGTCGGGGGCGGTCTTCGCGGAGCGGAGCATCTGCTGGAGCTTGGTGTAGTACTCCGAGTCCGGGGCCTTGATGGGGACGAGCTCGACCTTCTTGCCGGGGTTCGCCTTCTCGAACTGCTTCTTGATGTCCGCGAGGTAGTCGTCCATGACGTGGATCGAGTTGTCGGTGGACTGCTTGAAGGACACCCTCACGGTGTCGGGGTCGCTGCCGGAACCGCCGCCGCAGGCGGTGAGGGTCGCGGCGGCGGCGAGGGCGGCGGTGAGCAGGGCGGTTGTTGCGGCGGTGGGGCGCACGGGCATGACCTCCTGCGGGCGCACGGCGTTGTGGCCTGGGTGGTTGCCCGGTGAAGGTAGGAGGAGTGGTCTAGTCAGGTCAATGAGCGTGCACGGTCCGGTGTCACTGTCCCCTGACCCACCGGTACTGGAGCTCCGGCCGCCCCACCGTGCCGTACTGCGGGCTGCGGGCGGCGCGGCCCGCGTCGACCAGATGCTCCAGATAACGGCGGGCGGTGATCCGGGAGATGCCGACCACCTCGGCCAGGCCGGTCGCCGTGAGCCCCTCCGCGCGGTCGCGCAGGGCGAGCGTCACGCGCTCCAGGGTGGGGGCGCTGAGCCCCTTGGGCAGGGCGGCCGGGCCCGGTGCGCGGAGCGTGGCCAGCGCGCGGTCGACCTCGTCCTGGCCGCTGGCCTCGCCGGCCGCCGCGTGGAACTCGGCGTAGCGGACGAGCCGGTCGCGCAGGGTGGCGAAGGTGAACGGCTTCAGCACGTACTGGACGACACCGAGCGAGACGCCCTCCCTGACCACCGTCAGGTCCCGGGCCGACGTCACCGCTATCACGTCCGCCTGATGCCCGGCCGCCCGCAACTGCCGGGCCAGCTGGAGGCCGTGCCCGTCCGGCAGGTGCAGATCGAGAAGCAGCAGGTCCACGGCCGTACGGTCCAGGAGCCGCCGGGCCTCCGCACCGGTGTGCGCCTTGCCGACGGCCACGAAGCCGGGGACGCGGTTGACGTACATGACATGCGCGTCGGCGGCGACGGGGTCGTCCTCGACGACCAGAACACGGATGGCCTGCTGACCGCTCATACATCACCTCCGGGGACCGAGGGGCTGCCGGGGACGGTAGCGCTGGTCGGGGGTGGAGGGTCCTCGGGGGGTGTTTTACGGTCCCTGGGGCGGGCGGCGGGGTGGTGGTTGCTCGGTCCGGTGGTGCGCGGCTCGACATCCCCTTCCCCGGTGCCCAGCGGCTCCACGTCCCCCCGTTCCGTTCCCAGCGGGAGTCGTACCTCGAACTCGGCGCCGCCTCCCTCCGCCTCCGCCACCGTCAGGGTGCCGTTGCGGCGGGTGACTGCCTGGCGGACCAGGGCGAGGCCGAGGCCGCGGCCGCCGGGGCCCGCCGGCTTCGTCGAGAAGCCGCGCCGGAAGACCGCCTCGGCGTGGGCCGGGTCGACGCCCGCGCCGGTGTCGGAGACCCGCAGCACCAGCTCCGAGCACCCCGCGTCGGCGTACGCCGTCACCGTCACCCGCGCCCGCACGCTCCCCTGCGCCGCGTCCACCGCGTTGTCGATGAGGTTGCCGAGGATCGTCACCAGGTCGCGGGCCGGGAGCGACGGCGGCAGCAGTCCGTCGTCCAGGCGGCTGTCCTCCGACACCACCAGCTCCACACCCCGCTCGTTCGCCTGCGCCGTCTTGCCCAGCAGCAGCGCGGCCAGCACCGGCTCACCCACGGCCGCCACCACCTGGTCCGTCAGCGCCTGCGCCAGCTCCAGTTCGGCGGTCGCGAAGTCCACCGCCTGTTCGGAGCGGCCCAGTTCGATCAGGGAGACCACGGTGTGCAGCCGGTTCGCCGCCTCGTGGGCCTGCGAGCGCAGCGCCTGCGTGAAGCCGCGCTCCGAGTCCAACTCACCCATCATGGACTGGAGTTCGGTGACATCGCGCAGAGTCACCACGGTGCCGCGCTGCTCCCCGCCGGAGACCGGCGAGGTGTTGACGACCAGCACCCGCGACGCCGTCAGATGCACCTCGTCCACCCGCGGCTCCGACGCCAGCAGCGCCCCCGTCAGCGGCGCGGGCAGCCCGAGGTCCGCCACCGAACGGCCCACCACGTCCCCGACGTCGAGCAGCTCCCGACCGCCGTCGTTGATCAGCGCGACCCGGTACCGCCCGTCCAGCATCAGCAGCCCCTCGCGTACGGCGTGCAGCGCGGCCTGGTGGTAGTCGTGCATCCGGCTGAGCTCCGCCGCGTTCATGCCGTGGGTGTGCCGGCGCAGCCGGGCGTTGATGACGTACGTGCCGACGGCGCCGAGCGCGAGCGCGCTGCCCGCGACGACGAGCAGCGCGGTCAGCTGGCCCTGCACCCGCTTGCTGATCTTCTCGACCTGTATACCGGCGCTGACCAGGCCGATCACCCGCCCCTGTCCGTCCTTGACCGGGGTGACCGCGCGGACGGAGTAGCCGAGGGTGCCCTTGTAGGTCTCGGTGAAGGTCTTGCCCTTGAGGGCGCGCTCGGTGTTGCCGAGGAAGTGCTTGCCGATCTGCTTCTGGTCGGGGTGGGTCCAGCGGATGCCCTGCGGACTCATGATCGTGACGAAGTCGACCTCGGTGTCGGCCATGACCCGCAGCGCGTAGGGCTGGAGTTCGGCCGTCGGATCCGCCGTCCCGATCGCCTCCCGCACGGACGGCGAGTCCGCGACCGCCCGCGCCACCACCCTGGCCTGATCCCGCGCCGCGCTCTCGGCCTGCCCCCGGTCGCTGACGTACGTGAACAGCGCGTACCCCGCCACGACCACGGCGATCAGCACGGCCTGCATGGCGAAGAGCTGCGCCGCCAGGCTCCTGGGTCTCGGTACGGGTATGCGCATGTCGTCAGTCTGCCTCCCTGGCTGATTGTGAACTAAATGAACGGAAGGGTGACCGCCCTCACAGGGCAGGAGATAGTCACGGCATTCCTCAAAAGCCCGGACGTGAGCCGCACGCCGGTCATGCCGACGACGACGTCAAGGAGGGCAGCCGTGGCAGCCAGCACCGATACGGCACCCGCAGTCAAGAAGGACCGCACCCACTATCTGTACATCGCGGTGATCGTCGCGGTCGCCCTCGGTATCACCGTCGGCCTGGTCGCGCCCGACTTCGCGGTCGAGCTGAAGCCGATCGGCACCGGGTTCGTGAACCTGATCAAGATGATGATCTCGCCGATCATCTTCTGCACGATCGTGCTCGGCATCGGCTCGGTGCGGAAGGCCGCCAAGGTCGGGGCCGTCGGCGGTATCGCCCTCGGCTACTTCATGGTCATGTCGCTGGTCGCACTGGGCATCGGCCTGGTCGTCGGCAACATCCTGGAGCCGGGCACCGGCCTCGCCGTCACCGACGCGGTCAAGAACGCCGGTCACGCCCAGGTCGACGCGGAGGCCAAGGACACCACCGAGTTCCTGCTCGGCATCATCCCGACGACCTTCGTCTCCGCCTTCACCGAGGGCGAGGTCCTCCAGACCCTGCTCATCGCGCTCCTGTGCGGCTTCGCGCTCCAGGCCATGGGCTCCGTCGGCCAGCCGATCCTGCGCGGTGTCGAGCACATCCAGCGGCTCGTCTTCCGGGTCCTCGCCATGGTGATGTGGGCCGCCCCGATCGGTGCCTTCGGCGCGATGGCCGCCGTGGTCGGCTCCGCCGGTGTCGACGCCCTGAAGAGCCTCGCCGTCCTGATGCTCGGCTTCTACGTCACCTGCGTGCTGTTCGTCTTCATCGTGCTCGGCACGCTGCTGCGGCTCGTCGCGGGCCTGAACATCTTCACGCTCTTCAAGTACCTCAGCCGTGAGTTCCTGCTGATCCTGTCGACCTCCTCCTCCGAGTCCGCGCTGCCGCGGGTCATCGCGAAGATGGAGCACCTGGGCGTCAGCAAGCCGGTGGTCGGCATCACCATCCCGACCGGCTACTCCTTCAACCTCGACGGCACCATGATCTACATGACCATGGCCTCGCTGTTCGTCGCCGACGCCATGGGCACCCCGATGGCCGTCAGCGAGCAGATCCCGCTGCTGCTGTTCCTGTTCGTCGCCTCGAAGGGCGCCGCCGGTGTCACCGGCGCCGGTCTCGCGACCCTGGCGGGCGGCCTTCAGTCGCACAAGCCCGCCCTGGTGGACGGCATCGGCCTGATCGTCGGCATCGACCGCTTCATGAGCGAGGCGCGCGCCCTGACCAACTTCGCGGGCAACGCCGTCGCCACCGTCCTGATCGGCACCTGGACCAAGGAGATCGACCGCGAGCGGGTCGACCAGGTGCTCGCGGGACACCTGCCCTTCGACGAGAAGACGCTCCTGGACAACGACGACGACGAGCCCGTGGCCGAGATCCCCGAGCAGGGCGGCGAGAAGGAGCTGGCCAAGGCCTGAGGGCCCCCAGAGCAGGGTCGGGCCCGACCTGAACCCGGGCCCGGCTCACCCTCCCCGGGCGGTCGGACACTCCCCCGTTGGCCGGCCGCCCGGACCCATTCGGTACAGCAGGATCAGTCGCTCAGTTTCGCCACCAGCGCGGTGGCCAGAGAGGCGGGTACGCCCGCCGCGGTCAGAGTCGTGACCGCGGCGGAGCGGCCCGCCTCTTCCGCTGCCAGGAGGCCGTCGTTGACCGCCTCCATGACGGCGAACAGCATCTGCTCGTGGACGTACGCCAGCGCGGGCGCGGGCAGCGGTGAGACGAAGACGCCCTCGTCGAGGCCGCGCTGGAGCAGCTCGGTGCAGGCCGCGCGGACGGGTGCGAGCCGCTCCCGGATGCCCTGCACGGTGACGCTGCGCTGGGCGAGCGCGACCAGGATGCGGTAGCGGTCGGCGACCTCCCAGACCGCCAGCACGGAGCCCGCCACGGCCTGTGCGAGATCCTCGGCGCCCTCGCGCCCCGCCGCGTGCGCGGCCGCCACCGCCTCCACGGCACCGTCGACGAGCGTGCCGATCAGCGCCTCCCGGTTCGGGAAGTGGCCGTACACGGTCCGCCGTACGACTCCCGCGGCGCGCGCGATCTGGTCCATGGACGCGTCGGGGTCGCGCAGCAGTTCGGTGAGTGCGACGTCGAGGATGCGTCGGCGGTTGGCGTCGGCGCGACTGGAGTGGCCCGTGGTCATGGCTGTCATTGTGCCCCTTCCCACGCCGACTTGCACAGTGTTGTGCAGCAGGCGTACATTGCACAGTGTTGAGCAAATGCACATGCCTGTGCAAGTCTGCTGAGGAAGGCCACCCCTGCCATGCGACTCGTCATGACCGAACCGGTCGAGAAGATGGAGCGCCCCTACGCCCGCCGCTGGTGGGCACTGCTCGTCCTGTGCCTCAGCCTGCTGATCATCGTGATGGCGAACACCGCCCTCACGGTCGCGGCGCCCGACATGACCGAGGACCTCGGCCTGTCCAGCGCCGACCTGCAGTGGGTGATCGACGGCTACACCGTCCCGTACGCCGCCCTGATGCTTCTGTTCGGCGCGATCGGCGACAAGTACAGCCGCCGCGGCGCACTCCTGCTAGGGCTCGGGGTCTTCGGCGGCGGCGCGGTCCTCGGCTCCCTCGCCGACAGTGCCACGACGGTCATCGCGGCCCGCGCGATCATGGGCACCGGCGCCGCCATGATCATGCCGGCCACGCTGTCCCTGCTCGCCGCGACCTTCCCGCGCGGTGAGCGGGCCAGGGCGATCACCGTGTGGACCGCGACCTCCGGTGTGGCGATCGCGGCCGGTCCGCTGGTCGCGGGTGCGCTCCTGGAGCACCACGCCTGGACCTCGACGTTCCTGATCAACGTCCCGATCGCGGCCGTCGCCGCCGTCGCCGCGCTCGTCCTCGTCCCGCCGTCCAGGGCCGCCGCACGCGGCCGGATCGATTACGTCGGCGGACTGCTGTCGGTCGTCTGGATCGGCGCGCTGGTCTACATGATCATCGAGGGCCCGCACTTCGGCTGGCACGCCAAGGCCGTCGCCGCCGCGGTGATCGCGGGCATCGGCCTGGTGCTCTTCGTCGTCCGGGAGCTGCGCCACCCGCGCCCCCTCGTCGACGTCCGCCGCTTCACCGACCGCGGCTTCGCGGGCTCCAACCTCGCCGTCGCCCTGTTCTTCCTGGCCGTCTTCGGCGCCTTCTACTACCTCACCCAGCACCTCCAGTTCGTCCTCGGCTACAGCGCCCTGGAGACCGGTCTGCGGATGCTGCCGCTGGCCGGCGCGGTCTTCGCCGGCTCGGCCCTGACCGGCTTCCTCACCCCGCGGGTCGGCATGAAGTGGACGGTCACCGCGGGCATGGTCGGCGGCACGGCGGCCCTCGCGCTGCTCACGCGCATCGACGCGGGTTCGTCGTACGGCGACTTCGTCGCGCCCCTGATCGTGCTGGGACTGGCGATCGGCCTCGCCCTCTCGCCGGCCACGGACGCGATCATGGGTGCCTTCCCGGAGTCCGAACTGGGCGTCGGCGGCGCGGTCAACGACACCTCGATCGAACTCGGCGGCTCGCTCGGTATCGCGATCCTCGGCTCGCTGCTGGCGACCTCCTACTCGGACCACCTCTCCGCCGCCACCGCCGGAAGCAGGCTCCCCGCGTCCGCCCTGGCCGGTGCCCAGGACTCCGTCGGCGCCGGATACACGGTCGCGCAGGGCATCGGCGAGCAGGCCCGGCAGGTCGCCGCGCGGGCCGCGCAGGCCACCGACCCGCACCAGGCGGCCCAGTTGAAGGCCCAGGCGGAACAACTCGCCACCGGGGCACGGCAGATGGCGGACGCGGTCGGCTCGTCCTTCTCCGACGCGGTGGCGCACACGAGCCTGATCGGGGCGATCGTGCTGGGCGTCGGGACGGTCCTGGTGGCGGTGCTGCTGCCGGGTCGCAAGGGCTCCGAGGAGACGGCGCGGGTCGAGGAGAGGGAACTCGTCGACGCCCGCTGACTCACCGGACTCTTACCCCGCGCCACTAGCGTGCCGTCCCCGGACGGCACGCTCTTGGTTTCGGAGGCACACGGGGGATGAAGATCGACTGGGACCGCCGGACCTGCGCGCGCCGCGGCCATGTGACGTACGCGCCGGACGAACCCGGCCTCCGGGAGCGGCTGTACGCGGAGACCGCCCTCGGCGCGGCCTGGCGCTGTCTGCGCTGCGGCGACTTCGCTCTTGGCGACCCGCACGGCTCGGGACCCGCGGACCACGCGCCCCTCGTGCCGCGCGGCAAGGTACTGCGGGACCTGTTCGTGCTGCGCTTCCTCGCGGTCGAGCGGGCGGTGCGCGGGGTGTTCATCGTGCTGGCCGCGGTGGCGGTGTGGAAGTTCAGCAACAGCAAGGACGCGGTGCGCCGGCTCTTCGACGAGTATCTGGACGTCTTCCGCCCGGTGTTCAAGCACTTCCACTACGACCTCGACCACTCGCCGGTCGTGGGCACCGTCCAGAAGACCTTCGGCTACCGGCACCACACCCTGGTCCTGGTGGCCGTACTGCTGCTGGCGTACGCCCTGATCGAGCTCGTCGAGGCGGTCGGCCTCTGGTACGCCAGGCGCTGGGCGGAGTATCTGACGGTGGTCGCGACGGCCGCGTTCCTCCCGCTGGAGATCTACGAACTCACCGAGCGCGTCAGCTGGTTGAAGATCACCACGCTGGTCCTGAACATCCTGGCCGTCCTCTACATCCTCCTCGCCAAGCGCCTGTTCGGCCTGCGCGGCGGCCACCGGGCCTTCGAGGAGGAACGGCGGAGCGCGTCGCTGCTGGAGGTGGAGGAGGCGGCGAAGACGGTCGGCGTCTAGGAAGGCTCGGCCCACGGGTCGGTGATCTCCCGGAGCAGGGTCAGTGCCTCGCGCAGCTGTCTCATGCGGCGGGTGCCGATGTGCTCCTCCCACTCCTTCTCGACCTCCGCGACCACCGCGGCGCCGATCCGCTGGGCCGACGACGCCTTCTCCGCCAGGCACACCAGCCGGGCCCGCTTGTCGGTCGGGTCCGGGAGCCGGGTGACATAGCCCGCCTTCTCCAGCTGGTCCACCAGGAAGCCCGCGGTCTGCTTGGTGATCTGGGCCTGCTCGGCGAGTTCCGTCAACCGTGTGCCGTTCGGCCCGATGCGCTGCATGACCCGGGCCTGGGCGGGCGTGAAGTCGTCGAAGCCGGCCTCCGCGAGCGCGGCGAAGATCCGGTTCTCCAGGGCCCGGTACGGGAGGAACAGGAGCAGCCCCGTGTTGAGCTCGCTCTCCGCCACCATCGTCGGCACTCCTCGCACTGCTTGACACTGGTCAGGCTCTCTGACTACTTTGGTCAGAGAAGCTTACCACTTGAGTGGGTGATTCCCGTGGGTGCCGTATCGGACGCAGTGCTGGACACCGACGAGCTCTGGCGGATCGTCGACCAGGAGCGGGCGAGCCTGGCCGACCTGCTGGACGGCCTGACCCCCGAGCAGTGGGAGACCCGGACGCGCTGCGGGGACTGGCGGGTGCGGGAGGTCGCCGCGCATCTGACGATCGCGGCGCGCTACTCCATGGGCCAGGTCGTGCGGGAGATGGTCCGGGCCCGGGGGGACTGGAACCGGATGATCCACGACTCGGCGGTCCGCGAGGCCGGCCTGTCGACCGGTGAGATCGTCGCCAACCTGCGCGCGACCATCGGCTCCCGCCGCCTCGCGCCGACCACGTCACCCCATGAGCCCCTCCTCGACCTCCTCGTCCACGGCCAGGACATCGCCCTCGCGCTCGGCCGGCGGCGGGCAGTGCCGCCGGTGGCCGCGCGGGACTCCGCCGAGCGGGTGTGGACCATGCGGTTCCCGCCCCGGCCGTGGCCGCTGCCGAAGGTGCGCCTGGTCGCCACCGACATCGCCTGGACGCGGGGAGCGGGGGAGGAGCTGCGCGGCCCGATCGCGGCCCTGCTCCTGCTGCTCACGGGACGCCCGGAGGCGGCCCGTGAGTACGCCGAGCACGCCGGGGAGCCGTGGACGGGGGTCGCGGCTCCCCGGTGACATACGGTGCCCGGTCCGGTTCCGGGGTGCCGCGTTCTGCCCGTCTGAGGCCGGGGGTTCGCTGTGATCGGGCGCGTCCGCGTGGCGGTGGTCGGCGGGTTCGCCGTGACCGGGCGCGTCCGCGCGGCGGTGGCCGTGGATTCGCCGTGACCTGCCGCGCCTGCGCGGCGGTGGCCGGGGGTTCGCCGTGACTGGACGTGACTGCGTGGCGGTGGCCGTGGATTCGCTGTGACCGGACGCGTCCGCGCGGCGGCGGCCGGGGGTTCGCTGTGACTGGGCGCGCCCGCCCGGCGGTGGCCGCCGGTTCGCCGTGATCGGGCGCGCCCGCGCGGCGGTGGCCGCGGATCGGCACGGCCCCGCGGTGCCGGGTCGGTGGGCGTGCCCCTCAGGCGGTGGCCGTACCCCCTTTATCACTCGCCGCCCCTTTCCGTGCCCTTCACCGTCACTTGACCCAATTCCTTTGACCCCCGCCCCGCGCGGCCCCCACGCTGGAGTTCTCGGCGTGCAGGGGCGGACGGACGTACGGAGGCGGGTATGGGGGAGTCGGTGGAGTGGGTGGAGGGGGAGCCCGCCTCGACGGAGCGGGTGAGTGAGCTGTTCCACGCATTCCTGGAGGCGGTCGCGCGTCCCCGGGACAGGACCCGGGAAGCGGCCCGCGACCTCAGCAGGCGGCTGCGGGAACACCTCGGCTTCACCCCCAGTGAACGCCCCGTCGTCAAGGCGGCCTACCCGCCCTTCGACCTCCCCAACGTCCACCTCGCCCTGGAGCGGTGGTTCGCCGCGGACGCGAAGGCCCGCTCCCACGAACTCGTCGGCCTGCACGGCGCCCGCCACCACGGCGACCTCTCCCTCGGCGACATCCTCGAATCCGCCGACCGTTACGACCGTTTCGTGATCGGCGCGGTCGACTACGCCCAGCTGCCGATCTCCCCGGACGAGGAACTCCCGTGCGTCTCCTGCGGGTTCTACCTCGGCGCCGAGGGCGACCAGCGGTTCGCGGTCCTGCTGCGCGGCCCCGCCGACGAGTACGGCCGCAACAAGGTCGAGCTCGAAGTCCTCGCGGAGACCAAGGAGTTCGGCGACCGGCTGCTCGCCGACATCGACCGGCTCGTGCGCGAGCACAACATCTTCCGCGGCCAGGTCCTCTCCTTCGAGGGCGCGGAGTTCGGCGCGGGCCTCGGCCCGTTCCGCTTCCACCGCCGCCCCGGCCTCGCCCGCGAGGACATCGTGCTGCCGGACGGGCTCCTGGAGCGCGTGGAGCGCCAGGTCGTCGGCGTGGCCCGGCGCCGCGAGCAGCTCCGCGCGGCCGGCCAGCACCTGCGCCGCGGCCTGCTCCTCTACGGCCCTCCCGGCACCGGCAAGACCCACACGATCCGCTATCTCCTCTCCCACCTCCCGCAGTTCACCGTGGTGATCCTGTCCGGCACGGGCATCGACGCCATCGGCCCCGCCTGCTCGCTCGCCCGGATGCTCCAGCCCGCCCTCGTCGTCCTGGAGGACTGCGACCTGATCGCCGAGGCCCGCGACTACGGCGGAGGCGAACAGCCCCTGCTCTTCCAGGTGCTGAACGAGATGGACGGCCTCGGCGACGACGCCGACGTGGCCTTCCTCCTCACCACCAACCGCGCCGACCTCCTCGAACCCGCCCTCGTCCAGCGCCCGGGCCGCGTCGACCTCGCCGTCGAGATCCCGCTGCCCGACGCCGAGGGCCGCGCCCGCCTCCTCGGCCTGTACGGCTCCGCGCTCGACCTCGACCAGGACGTGGCCGAGGAGGTCGTGGCCCGCACCGAGGGCACGACGGCCTCCTTCACCCGGGAACTGGTCCGCCGGGCCGTCCTGATCGCCGCCGAACGCGAGGCGCCCCGCACCGAGGCCGCGGACGTCCGCGAGGCCCTCGACGAACTCCTCTCCGACCGGGACCGGCTGACCCGGCGGCTGCTCGGCGTGCGCGGCGGCGAGGACCTGGAGGACGAGGACTGGATGACGGACGAGGAGGAGGACGAGGGCGGACCGCAGTTCTACGGCGGCGTCTACCTGGGCCCGACCCCCGGCCGCCGGCTCCCCGGCACGCCCTGGGGCCACCACGGCCCACCACGCTGACGCACGCCGCGTATCAGGCGGCGTCCTCTCCGAGCGTCTCAGGCGGCGGCCCCTCCGAGCGTCTCGGACACGGCCCGCGGCAGCCACCGCCGTACGTCACCGAAGGCGAACCCGAGCCGGGCGGCACGGGAGTTGTCCATGCCGTAGGCGCGGGTGAAGGAGAACGGCGAGACCTCGCCGACCTCGACCGGCCGGAGGACCGTCCCGCCGTCGGGGAAGTGCGCGGCCACCGCCTCGCACAGGTCCCCGGTGCTCAGCAGCCCGTGGGAGGCGGCGTTCACCGGCCCGGTGAAGTCCTCGCCCACCGCCCAGGCCAGGAAGTCGGCGATCTCCTCGACGTGGATGTAGGTGGCCGCCTGGTTGTCGACCGGGACGGCTATGGGCTCGCCCGTGCGGATGCGGTCCGCGTAGTGCGCCAGCCGCCCGGTGAAGTCGTCGGCACCGCCCAGGACGTGGGCCACGCGGACGGTCGTGAAGGGAAAGACGGGGTCCTTCGAGAACACGGATTCCGCCTGCCGCTTTCCCTCGCCGTAGTGCGATTCCAGGAAATCGGGGTCGTGCCAGGGAAGGGCCAGGTCCACCGGCACGGCCGTCGGGTCGACGGCGTCCTCGCGTACCGGGGCGATGGAGTTTTCGTACTCGTACACCTCGACCGTCGAGGTCATCACATAGCGGCGGGTGCGCCCGGCGAAGACCCGGCGGGCGACGGCCGCCTGGCGCGGGGTGTAGCAGACCTGGTCGACGACCACGTCGAAGGTGCGCGAGCCCAGCGCGCTGTTCAGTGAGCTCTCGTCGTCGCGGTCGGCGACCAGGTGGACCGTCCCCGCGGGGGGCGCGGCCGACCCCCGGTTGAGGACCGTGACCCGGTCGCCGGCGGCCAGCAGCCGTGCGATCAGCCGCTTGCCGAAATAGCGGCTGCCGCCGATGACCAGGACCTCGCGTGCGGTTTCCATGACCATAATTCTCCTGGCACACCATCGTGTACTGAAGGGGGAACCATGGGAGTTCAGGCATCAGTGCCGAAAGAACCACGGCAATCACGGCTTCCCGCCGTCGAAACCTCAGCAGGTTTCGACGCCGTGGACCGGCAGATTCTGGAGCTCCTGCAGACCGACGGCCGGATCAAGCTCAGCGAGCTGGGCCGCCGGGTGCGACTGAGCCCGGCGGCGGTCACCGAGCGGGTACGGCGGCTGGAGGCGGCGGGCGTGATCAGCGGCTACGGCGCCCAGGTCGTGCCGGGGCGGCTCGGCTACGGCATCCAGGCGTTCATCCGGGTCAGCCCGCACGGCGGCTACACCCTGAAGCACCCGAGGACCCTGGAGCTGATGGAGCGGCCCGAGATCACCGAGGTGCACCACGTGGTCGGCGAGGACTGCTGGATCCTCAAGGCCGCCGTCCGGGACACCCTCCACCTGGAGGAGGTCCTGGAGGCGGTCTCCGCGCTCGGCCGCACCACGACGTCGATCGTGCTGACCTCGCCGGTGGAACGCAAACCGCTCTTGCCTTGACGTCGGCGTCAAGGGCTACCTTCGCAGCATGCGAATCGGCGAGCTGGCCGCACGGGCCGGGACCACCACGCGGACGCTGCGGTACTACGAGGCGCGGGGTCTGCTGCCCGGGCGGCGGGGTGAGAACGGCTACCGCACCTACGACGAGACGGACCTCAAGCTGCTCCGGCAGATCCGGACCCTCCAGGACTTCGGGTTCGGTCTGGAGGAGACCCGGCCGTTCCTGGAGTGTCTGCGGGCCGGGCACGAGGAGGGCGACACCTGTCCCGCGTCGATCGACGTCTACCGCCGCAAGCTGGACGAACTCGACTCCCTGATAGGGGAGTTGCAGGCGGTGCGGGCGAAGATCGGAGTCCGGCTGGCCATGCTCGACGGTACGGATCCGCTGTGCGAACTGGGAGGACAGGAACTGTGATCGACGTGACGGACGCGGATTTCGCCGCGGAGGTGATCGGGTCGGAGTTGCCGGTGCTGGTGGAGTTCACGGCGGACTGGTGCCCGCCGTGCCGGCAGATGGGGCCGGTGCTGCACGCCCTCGCCGCCGAGGAGGCCGACCGCCTCAAGGTGGTGCAGTTGAACGTGGATCTCAATCCGGAGACCACGAACGCCTACAAGGTCCTCTCGATGCCCACCTTCATGGTCTTCCGCGGCGGCGAGCCGGTGAAGTCCATGGTGGGAGCCCGGCCGAAGCGCCGCCTCCTGGAGGAACTGGCCGACGTGATCTGATTCCCCGGCCCCGGGAACGAAAGAAATCCCCCGAGCAATTGTGCTCGGGGGATTTCTTTGCGTATATTGAATGGTTCGCGACTTCATGGGGATTGAGTCGCAAAGAGGCTTAGTGAGCACAGTATATCTGCGCGGGAGTGGAATTGTCAAACAGTGCTGAAATTCGCGGTGAGCAGGAATTCATCGACCACCTGTACGCACACGTGGACGCCCTGCGCGGCAACACCGAGGCGTCGGTCACCGACGCGCTCGCCCAGGGCAACACCCCGATGCAGGCCCGCCTGGAGCGGGACATCCTGGTCGCCGAGCGCTCCGGCCTGCTGGCCGCCCTGAACGCGGTCGACGGCTCCCTCTGCTTCGGCCGGATCGACCTCACCTCGGGCGTCACCCACCACATCGGCCGGATCGGCCTGCGCACCGACGACGCCGAGCGCACCCCGATCCTCATCGACTGGCGGGCCGAGGTCGCCCGCCCCTTCTACCTGGCCACCGGCCACACCCCGATGGGCCTGCGCCGCCGCCGGCACATCGGCACCGACGGCCGCCGCGTCACCGACCTGCACGACGAGATCCTCGACCTGGGGGACGCGACCAGGACCGGGCACGAGGACCCCACCGGTGACGCGGTGCTGCTCGCCGCGCTCGACGCCGCCCGCACCGGCCGGATGCACGACATCGTGCAGACCATCCAGGCCGAGCAGGACGAGATCATCCGCGCACCCCACCGCGGGGTGCTCGTGGTCGAGGGCGGGCCCGGTACCGGCAAGACGGCCGTCGCCCTGCACCGGGCCGCCTATCTCCTCTACGAACACCGGGAGTTGCTCGCCAAGCGGGCCGTCCTGATCGTCGGCCCCAACCCCGCCTTCCTCGGCTACATCGGCGAGGTGCTGCCCTCCCTGGGCGAGACCGGGGTGCTCCTCGCCACGGTCGGCGAGCTCTTCCCCGGCGTGAAGGCCACCGCCACCGACAGCCGCGCGGCGGCCGCGGTGAAGGGCCGCGCCGCCATGGCGGACGTCCTCGCCGACGTCGTACGCGACTGGCAGGCACTGCCCGACCCGGTGATCGCGATCGAGCACGACCGCGAGGTCCTGATGCTCGACGACGGCCTGGTCAAGGTCGCCTGTGAGAAGACCCGGGCCGCCCGGCTGCCGCACAACGTGGCGCGGGAGCACTTCGAGGGCCACATCCTCAACACGCTCACCGAGCTGTACGCCGAGCGGGTCGGCACCGACCCCTACGACGGCAGCAGCCTCCTCGACCCGGCCGACATCACCCAGATCCGCGACGAGATCGCCGAGAACCCCGAAGTCTGGGCCGCCATCGACCAGTTGTGGCCGCGGCTGACCCCGCAGCGGCTGGTCGCCGACTTCCTCGCCGACCCGGTCGGTTACCTCCCCGACGAGGACGCGGCCGCGATCCGCCGCCCGGTGACCCGGGGCTGGACCGTGGCGGACGTACCCCTGCTCGACGAGGCCGCCGAACTCCTCGGCGTGGACGAGCGGGTGGCGCGGGCGCTGGCCGAGCGCGAGCGCGAGACCCAGATCGCCTACGCGCAGGGCGTGCTCGACGTGTCGTACGCCTCGCGGACCTACGAGTTCGAGGACATCGACGACGAGGACTCCGAGGTGCTGTCGGCCCACGACATCATCGACGCGGAGCGGTTCGCCGAGCGGCAGGAGGAGGACGACCACCGCAGCGCCGCCGAACGCGCGGCGGCCGACCGCACCTGGGCGTTCGGGCACATCATCGTCGACGAGGCGCAGGAGCTGTCGCCGATGGCCTGGCGACTGCTGATGCGGCGCAGCCCGACCCGCTCGATGACGCTGGTCGGCGACCCGGCGCAGACCGCGGAGGCGGCGGGCGTGGGCTCGTGGCAGGAGATCCTTCAGCCGTACGTCGAGGACCGCTGGGAGCACACCCGCCTCGGCGTCAACTACCGCACCCCCGCCGAGATCATGGACCTCGCGGCGGCCGTCGTACGCGCGGAGAACCCGGACTTCGAACCCCCGAGTTCGGTCCGTTCCACCGGTGTACGGCCCTGGGTGCGCGCCACCGACGACCTGCCCGGCGCGGTCGCGGAGGCCGTGAAGGAGCTGACCCCGGCCGAGGGGCGGCTCGCGGTCATCGCCCCGCGCCATCTGCACCGCAGGCTCGCGGCCCGCCTCGACGGCGTGACCGCGGGCGCCGAACCGGACCTGACCCGGACCGTCGTCCTGCTCGACCCCCGCCAGTCCAAGGGACTCGAATTCGACTCGGTGCTCGTGGTCGAGCCGGCGCTGTACGGCACGAGCGACCTCTATGTGGCACTGACCCGCGCGACCCAGCGGCTGGGCGTCCTGCACACGGGCCGACTGCCGAAGGCACTGGTCACGGACTGAGGAGCAGTCATCACCAACAAGTAACAGTTCACGTCCGAGTCACTGCTCGTGCACGGTCGGTGCGGTAAGCGTGTGCACATGGAAGCCCATGCCCACGCGACCCCGCCGGCCGACGGTCCCACCCTCGGGTCGCTCCCCGTCGAACCGCTGCTCACCGCCGAGTTCGACGTCGACCCGGGCGCGGTGTACGAGCGGTTGCGCACGACCTACGGGCCGGTCGCGCCGGTCGGTCTGCTGGGAGTGCCGGTGTGGCTGGTGCTCGGCTACACCGAGGTCACCGAGGTGCTGCGGAACGAGAGCCTGTGGCGCCGGGACATCCGGTACTGGCGGGCCCGGGCGGAAGGCCGGCTGCCGCGGGACTGGCCGCTGCTGGCCGGTTACGAGGTACGGCAGATGATGTTCATGGACGACGAGGAGCATCTGGCGGCCCGGCGCACACATCACTCGGCGCTCAGCCCCTTCCAGGACGCGCGCAGCCCGGAGGGGTGGGAGGTACGGGCCGCGGTCGCCCGCTACGCCGACGAGCTGGTCGGGATGCTGGCCGCGGAGTCCGGCTCCAAGGGGTTCGCGGACCTCGGGGCGCAGTACACCCGGCCGTTGCTGCTGATGGTGACGACCAAGCTGTTCGGCTGTCCCGTGGAGTTGGGCGACGAGCTGGTCATGGACCTGTGGCGGATGCTCGACGGGGGAGCGGACTCCGGTCCCGCGACGGCCCGCGCGCTCGGGGCGTTCACCCGGCTCGCCGCGCACCGGCGGGCCCGGCCGGGGGACGACCTCACCTCGTACCTGCTGCTCGCGGATCCCGGGCTGAGCGACGAACAGCTCGGGCGGGAGCTGTTCATGAACGCCGTGTACCTGAACGACATCACCGGGAACATGGTCCTCAACACGCTGCTGGAGGTGCTGCGCGGGAACGCCACGGTCCGGCGCAGCCTGTCGGCCGGGCAGCTCGGCGAAACGGTCAACCGGGCGGCGCTGGCCAATCCTCCCGTGGCCAACATGTGCTTCCGGTTCGCGGCGCGGGACGTACGGCTGGGCAAGGTGTGGGTGCGGGCGGGCGACGCGGTGTCCCCGTCGGCGGCGGCCGCGCACCAGGAACTGCTGGCGCTCAGCTCCTCCCACCTGGTGGGGGCCACGGTGTCCACCCGGGCGCATCTGGGGTGGGGTGCCGGTCCGCACCAGTGCCCCAGCGCCGCACGGGAGTTGGGCGGCATGATCGTCTCGACCGCGGTGGGCCGGTTCCTCGACCACTTCACCCGCGCGGAACTCACCCTGCCCCCGGACCAGTTGCCCTGGCGGTCGGGGCCGGTGGTGCGGGGGCTGCGACTGCTGCCGGTCCGCTACGAGCTCGGCGCGGGCGTCACCCACCGCGCGGAGCCGGCACCGACGCCGGTGCCGGCCCACGCGGGCGGCGGCGACAGCCAGACCAGGGGGCTGCTGGCCGCGCTGCGGAAGTTCATGTTCGGCGGCCGCTGACGGCTGACGGCTGGCGGCCGACCGCCGACCTGCGCGCCGGCCGCCGAACGCTGACTCCTACGCCGGTCGCAGCCACACCGTCGCCAGGGGCGGCAAGGTGAGCTGGAGGCTGGCCGGGCGGCCGTGCCAGCCCTGGGGGTCGGGCTTCAGGACGTCCGGGTTGGTGATGTCACCGCCCCCGTACTTCCCGGTGTCGGTGTTGAGGGATTCGGTCCAGGCCGGGATGTCGTCCGGCACGCCGAGGCGGTAGCCGGGGCGGACCACCGGGGCGAGGTTGGAGACCGCGAGGAGGGGGTTGCCCTCCGCGTCGTAGCGCAGGAAGGCGAAGACGTTGTCCTCGGACGCGTCGCCCACGATCCACTGGAAGCCCGAGGGGTCGGTGTCGCGCTGCCACAGGGCCGGGGTGTGCCGGTACACGATGTTCAGGTCGCGGACCAGGTCGCGGACGCCCCGGTGGTCGGCCTCCGCCCCGTACGCCGGGTCGAGCAGCCACCAGTCCGGGCCGTGCGCCTCCGACCACTCCGCGCCCTGGGCGAACTCCTGGCCCATGAACAGGAGTTGCTTGCCGGGGTGGGCCCACATGAAGGCCAGGTAGGCACGCAGGTTGGCGCGCTGCTGCCACCAGTCGCCAGGCATCTTCGAGACCAGCGAGCGCTTGCCGTGCACCACTTCGTCGTGCGAGATCGGCAGCACGTAGTTCTCGCTGTACGCGTACACCATCGAGAACGTCATCTCGTGGTGGTGGTACTTGCGGTGCACCGGCTCATGGGCCATGTAGTCGAGCGAGTCGTGCATCCAGCCCATGTTCCACTTCAGACCGAAGCCCAGGCCCCCGAAGCCGCCCGGTCCCATGTGGTGCGTCGCGCGCGTCACGCCGTCCCAGGCCGTCGACTCCTCCGCGATCGTCACGACACCCGGCACCCGCCGGTAGACCGTCGCGTTCATCTCCTGGAGGAAGTCCACCGCGTCCAGGTTCTCCCGGCCCCCGTGCACGTTCGGCACCCACTGACCCGGCTCGCGCGAGTAGTCGAGGTAGAGCATCGAGGCGACCGCGTCGACCCTGAGGCCGTCGATGTGGAACTCCTCGCACCAGTAAATGGCGTTCGCCACCAGGAAGTTGCGGACCTCCCGGCGGCCGTAGTCGAACTCCAGCGTGCCCCAGTCGGGGTGCGCGGCCCGAAGCGGGTCCTCGTGCTCGTACAGGGTGCGGCCGTCGAACTCGGCCAACGCCCAGTCGTCGCGCGGGAAGTGCGCGGGCACCCAGTCCATCAGTACGCCGATCCCGGCCTGGTGGAGGGCGTCGACCAGGTACTTGAAGTCGTCGGGGGTGCCCAGGCGTGCGGTGGGGGCGTAGAAGCCGGTGACCTGGTAGCCCCAGGAGCCGCCGAAGGGGTGCTCGGCGACGGGCATCAGCTCGACGTGGGTGAAGCCGAGGTCCTTGACGTACGCGGGCAGCTGCTCGGCGAGTTGACGATACGTCAGGCCGGGGCGCCAGGAGGGGAGATGGACCTCGTAGACGGAGAAGGGGGCCTGGTGCGCCGGGGCGCCCTCGGCACGCTGGGCCAGCCACTCCTCGTCGCCCCACTCGTGGTGCGAGGCGTGGATGATCGAGGAGGTGTTGGGCGGGACCTCGGTGCGGCGGGCCAGCGGGTCCGCGCGCAGGGTCTTCGAGCCGTCGGGGCGGGTGATCTCGAACTTGTACAGCTCGCCCTCGCCGACGCCGGGCACGAACAGTTCCCAGACACCGGTCGAGCCGAGCGAACGCATCGCGAACGCCGACGGGTCCCAGAAGTTGAAGGTGCCGGCCACGCGCACGCCTCGCGCGTTCGGGGCCCACACCGTGAAGCGGGTGCCGTCGACGCCCTGGTGGGTCATCGGCTGCGCGCCGAGCGCCGTCCACAGCTGCTCGTGCCGGCCCTCGCCGATCAGATGCAGGTCGAGATCGCCGAGCGCGGGCAGGAAGGCGTACGCGTCCTCGGTCTCCTGGACCGCCCCCTCGTACGTCACGAGCAGCCGGTAGTCCGGAACCTCCGTCAGCGGCAGCGCCCCGGAGAAGAACCCGTCACCGTCGTCGTGCAGCTCGGCCCGCACGTCCCCGGCCACGACGCTCACGCCCAGCGCGTACGGCCGAAACACCCGAAACGCCACCCCACCGACGACTGGATGCGCCCCCAGCACGGAGTGCGGATCGTGATGAGCACCAAAAAGCAACCGCTCACGATCCCCGGCATCCAGCACGGATGCCTCCGGCGGCGGGGCGGGGGTCGGGGTGAGGGCGGTGACCGGCTCGGTGGTGGGTCCCGCGGAGGCGATCGGTTGCGCCGGGGGCTTCGTACCGGTCGCCTTCCGTGCTGCGGGCTTCTTGGCGGCCACCTTCTTCGCCGTGGCCTTCTTCGCCGTGACCTTCTTGGCGGCGGCCTTCTTCGAGGCAGGCTTCTTCGCCGGTACCTCCTTGGCCAGCGCCTTCTTGGTGACGGCCTTTTCACCACCGGCCTTCTTGGCGATGGCCTTCTTGACACCAGCCTGCTCGGCGCCGGCCTTCTTGGCGGCGGGCCGTCGACCGACGGCCTTCTCGGCACCCACTTTCTTCGCGACGGCCTTCACCGCATCGGCCGTGTCGGCGACCGCCTTCTCCGCGACGGCCTTCACGGCACCCGTCTTGTCGGCGGCGGACTTCTCCACGCCGGACTTCCCCGCGGGCGGCGCCTGCGCCGAGGCCTTCTTGGTCACTGGCTTCTCCGCGGCCTTCTTCTTCGCAGTCTTCTTCGGTTCTGAACCGCTGGGGGTGGGCGGAGTCACAGGAGGAGCCTCCTCGGCCAGGAAAGGTCGGTCAGATCAGGTCGGACGTCGCGTACCGCGCCACCGCGGCCATCGGCACCTGGAGCCAGTCCGGCCGGTGCCGCGCCTCGTAGACGACCTCGTAGATCGCCTTGTCGGTCTCGAACGCCCGCAGCAGCACCGGATCGGTCCGTGGATCCACACCACTGACCTCGGCGTATCCCGAGCAGTATGCCGCCCGGCAGGCCTCGGCCCAGCCCGCCACCGGCAGGTCGGTCGAGTGGGCCGCGTAGTCGAAGGAGCGCAGCATCCCCGCGATGTCACGGGCCGTCGGCTGCGGCATCCGGCGTTCCGACAGCGGCTTGGACGGCTCGCCCTCGAAGTCGATCAGCGACCAGTGCCCGGAGGCCGAACGCAGACACTGCCCGAGATGCAGGTCGCCGTGGACGCGCTGCGCCGTCCAGGTGGTGCCCTCGGCGGCCAGATCCCCCAGCGCGGTGAACGCCGAGTGCAGTCCGGGGGCGTGGGGACGGAGGGCCGGGACCGCCTGCACGGCCGCCTCCAGCCGCTCGATCATGCCGTCGACGAGCAGCTGGAGCTGCTGGTGGCCGAGCGTCACGGTCGGCAGGGCCCGGGCCAGCGCGGTGTGCACCTCGGCGGTGGCCCGCCCGAGGGCATGCGCCTCCGCGCTGAAGTCCTCACCCTTGGCCAGCTCCCGCAGGGCCAGCTCCCAGCCGTCCGACGCGCCCTGCACGAAGGGCTGGAGCACGCCCAGGGTGTACGGCTCGTCCGCCAGCTCCGCCCGCAGCCACCCCGTCGGCGCGGGCACCCGGGGGCAGCCCTCCCGGGCCAGCGCGAGCGGGAGCTCCAGGTCGGGGTTGACGCCGGGCACGACCCGGCGCAGCAGCTTCAGGATGAACGTATCTCCGTAGACGATCGACGAGTTGGACTGCTCGGCGGTCATCACCCGGGCCACCAGGCCGTCCCGGATCTCCTGGTGCGGGTCCCGCTCGAAACGCAGCCCGCCGATCCGGGCTCCGGTGCGGATCGCCTCCAGGAGCAGTTCGGCGGGCAGTGGGTCGTGGAGGGCGTCGTACGCGGTGCGGCCGGTGAGCGGGCCCTCCTCGACATGGCCGATCAGCGCGGGCGCCAGCCGGGGCGGCAGCGCCTCGCGCACGCCTATGAGGAGCTGGTAGCAGTCCCCGGGGTGCGGCGGGGCGCCCACGGTCAGCGGCTGGTGGGCGCGGACCAGCAGGTGGTACAGGCCGAGCTTGGCCGTGGGGGGCAACAGTTCGGTGGCCGCCACCAGCGAGAACCCGGTGACCGGGCGTCCCTTGCCCGCGAACCAGCGCTGCCGTGGCAGCCACTCGCGCAGGAGTGGGTCGAGGGAGGCGAGGATGCCTGTACTTGTCGTGGCGGTACGGGTGACGGCTTCCGACATGGTGGGGCGTCCTTTCCCCGGGCTGGCTGGTCGGGGTGTTACTGATGCGTGCCCCGGGCGGGCCGGTGGAAACCGCCCCGCCCGGGTCCCGGTCGGCTAGGCCGCGTCCTTGCGCAGCCGGAACCAGTAGAAGCCGTGCCCGCCCAGGGTCAGCAAGTACGGCAGCTCACCGATGGCCGGGAACCGCACCCCGCCGAACAGCTCCACCGGATGCCGTCCGTTGAAGGTGCTCAGGTCCAGTTCCGTCGGCTGCGCGAACCGGGAGAAGTTGTGCACGCACAGGACCAGGTCGTCCTCGTACTCCCTCAGGAACGCGATCACCGCCGGGTTCGACGACTGGAGCTCGGTGTAGGAGCCGAGGCCGAACGCCGGGTTCTGCTTGCGGATCTCGATCATCCGGCGGGTCCAGTGCAGCAGCGACGAGGGCGACGACATCGACGCCTCGACGTTGGTGACCTGGTACCCGTAGACCGGGTCCATGATGGTCGGCAGGTACAGACGCCCGGGGTCACTGGAGGAAAAACCCGCGTTACGGTCCGGTGTCCACTGCATGGGGGTGCGGACGGCGTCCCGGTCGCCGAGCCAGATGTTGTCGCCCATGCCGATCTCGTCGCCGTAGTAGAGGATCGGCGAGCCGGGCAGGGAGAGCAGGAGAGCGGTGAACAGCTCGATCTGGTTGCGGTCGTTGTCGAGCAGCGGGGCGAGGCGCCGTCGGATGCCGATGTTGGCGCGCATCCGTGGGTCCTTGGCGTACTCGGCCCACATGTAGTCGCGTTCCTCGTCGGTGACCATTTCGAGGGTCAGCTCGTCGTGGTTGCGCAGGAAGATGCCCCACTGGCAGTTCTGCGGGATGGCCGGGGTCTTGGCGAGGATCTCGGAGACCGGGTAGCGGGACTCGCGGCGCACGGCCATGAAGATGCGGGGCATGACCGGGAAGTGGAAGGCCATGTGGCACTCGTCGCCCCCGGACTCGTAGTCGCCGAAGTAGTCGACCACGTCCTCCGGCCACTGGTTCGCCTCCGCCAGGATCACCGTGTCCGGGTAGGACGCGTCGATCTCCTTGCGGACCCGCTTGAGGAACTCATGGGTTGCCGGAAGGTTTTCGCAGTTGGTGCCCTCCTGCTGGTACAGGTACGGCACGGCGTCGAGACGGAAGCCGTCGATGCCCAGGTCCAGCCAGAACCGCAGCGCGGAGATCATCTCCTCCTGCACGGCCGGGTTCTCGTAGTTGAGGTCCGGCTGGTGGGAGAAGAAGCGGTGCCAGAAGTACTGCTTGCGGACCGGGTCGAAGGTCCAGTTGGAGGCCTCGGTGTCGACGAAGATGATCCGCGCGTCCTGGTACTGCTTGTCGTCGTCCGCCCAGACGTAGTAGTCGCCGTAGGGGCCGTCGGGGTTGGCGCGGGACTCCTGGAACCACGGGTGCTGGTCGCTGGTGTGGTTCATGACGAAGTCGATGATCACGCGCATGCCGCGCTGGTGGGCGGCGTCGACGAACTCCACGAAGTCGGCGAGGTCACCGAACTCCGGCAGTACGGCGGTGTAGTCGGAGACGTCGTAACCGCCGTCCCTGAGCGGCGACTTGAAGAACGGCGGCAGCCACAGGCAGTCGACGCCCAGCCACTGGAGGTAGTCCAGTTTGGCGGTCAGGCCCTTGAGGTCGCCGACACCGTCGCCGTTGCTGTCCTGGAAGGAGCGGACCAGCACCTCGTAGAACACGGCCCGTTTGAACCAGTCGGGGTCGCGGTCCTTGGCGGGGGTGTCCTCGAAGGTGTCGTGGACGGGCTCGTTGACGATCATGTTGTGGGTGACCCTCCGATCTGCGGGGTGGACGGTCGCAGGACGGTGCTGTGCTCACCCGGGGACTGACCCCCGGACCCCCGGCCGACCACGAGGACGTGTGCCCCGCCGGGCTGGAGTCGCACGTAGTTCGCCCTGCCCCAGTGATAGGTCTCACCGGTGAGCTCGTCGCGCACCGGCACCGACTCGTGCCATTCCAGGCCGAGTTGCGGCATGTCCAACGAGACCGTGGCCTCCTGGGTGTGGTGCGGATCGAGGTTCACGACCACCAGAACCGTGTTCGAGCCACTCCGCTTGGAGTACGCGATCACCTCGTCCTTGTCCGCGTGGTGGAAGTGGAGGTCGCGCAGCTGCCGTAGGGCCGGATTGTCCCGCCTGATGGTGTTGAGCTGGGTGATCAGGGGGGCGAGGCTGTCGGGACTGTCCCAGTCGCGGGCCTTGAGCTGGTACTTCTCCGAGTCCAGGTACTCCTCGCTGCCCTCGCGCAGCGGGGTGTTCTCGGCCAGCTCGTACCCGGAGTAGATCCCCCACGTGGGCGAGAGGGTCGCGGCCAGGACCGCGCGCAGCGCGAACGCCGGACGCCCGCCGTGCTGGAGGAAGGCGTGCAGGATGTCGGGGGTGTTGGCGAAGAAGTTCGGCCGCATGTAGGAGGCCGCCTCACCCGACAGCTCGCTCAGGTACTCGGTCAGCTCCTGCTTGCTGTTGCGCCAGGTGAAGTACGTGTACGACTGCTGGAAACCGATCTGCGCCAGCGTGTGCATCATCGCCGGCCGGGTGAACGCCTCCGCCAGGAAGATCACATCCGGGTCGGTGGCGTTGATGTCACCGATCACCCGCTCCCAGAAGACGACCGGCTTGGTGTGCGGGTTGTCCACGCGGAAGATCCGCACCCCGTGCCCCATCCAGTGCCGCAGCACCCGCACGGTCTCCGCGACCAGCCCGTCCAGATCCGCGTCGAAGGCGATCGGGTAGATGTCCTGGTACTTCTTCGGCGGATTCTCCGCATACGCGATCGTGCCGTCGGGGCGGTGGTGGAACCACTCCGGATGCTTCTGCACCCACGGATGGTCCGGCGAGCACTGCAGCGCGAAGTCCAGCGCGATCTCCAGCCCGTGCGCGGCGGCCTCCCGCACGAACCAGTCGAAGTCCTCGATGGTGCCCAGGTCCGGGTGGACCGCGTCGTGGCCGCCCTCCGGCGAGCCGATCGCCCACGGCACGCCCACGTCGTCCGGGCCGGCGGAGAGGGTGTTGTTGCGGCCCTTGCGGAAGGTGGTGCCGATCGGGTGGATCGGCGGCAGGTAGACCACGTCGAAGCCCATCGCCGCGATCGCCGGCAGCCTGCGGGCCGCGGTACGGAACGTGCCGTGCGGCGTCTCGGGGGTGCCCTCCGAACGGGGGAAGAACTCGTACCACGAGCCGAACAACGCCCGCTCCCGCTCCACCAGCAGCGGCAACGACTCCGACGCCGTGATCAACTCCCGCAGCGGATACCGCGCGAGGACCGCGTCCACCTCGGGCGTCAGGGCGGCGGCGAGGCGGGCGGCGGCCGGCCGGGTGTCGTCCCGCAGGGCTTGGACGGCCGCGAGGATCACGCCGTTGCGCCCGTCGTCGGGGACCCCGGCCGCGGCCCGTTCGTGGAGCCGGGCGCCCTCCTCGAGGACCAGTTCGGTGTCCATGCCGGCCGGGATCTTGATCTGGGCGTGGTGCCGCCAGGTGCTGATCGGGTCGCCCCAGGCCTCCACGGTGAAGGTCCACAGACCGGGAGCGCCCGCGGTGACGGTGGCCCCCCAGCGGTCGGTGCCCGGGGCCAGCTCCCGCATCGGGGTCCACGGTCCGATGCGGCCTTCCGGATCCTTCAGTACGACATTGGCGGCGACCGCGTCATGGCCCTCGCGGAACACGGTGGCCGAGACCTCGAAGGTCTCTCCGGTGACCGCCTTGGCGGGCCGGCGACCGCGCTGGACGACCGGGCGGACGTCGAGGACGGGTATGCGCCCGACGGCCGTGGTCCGGTCCGCCGCCGTGGAGGATCGCTCCGGGGGCGGTGGTCCGGGGTCGACGGGGCGCGGGGTGAGTGCGTCGGTGCTGGACGTCGGGGGTGCCGACGAGTGGTGGTGCGTGGCGGGCATGACCGCTCCTGTCCGCGTCAACTTCGGGTGGGCGGATGGCTGTGGGGAGGGGGTCCTGCGGGGCGTCCCAGTGAACCTACCTGAGCCGTGTACCGGTGGAGCCTTCCCACCCTATTCGGGTGGGCAATCCGGCACTTTGTTAACTACTCACGCGTATGTCTGCACACAAGACCGGTCCCGTTCTGGCCGAACGGGACCGGTCTGCGGACGCTTCCGCTAGGAACCCGGCACCTGAAGGATTTTGTCCGGCGAACCGGCTCCCCGGCCGGACACCTTCCCGGTGACGGCCGCCTTCACCAGTGCTTTGCCGACCTGTGCCGGAGTGGCCCTCGGATGGTCGGACAGGTACAGGGCGGCGGCGCCCGCCGCGTGCGGGGTCGCCATCGACGTACCCGACCAGGTCGCCCTGGCGGTGTCGCTCGTGATGCCCGCCGAGGTGATGGACACCCCGGGCGCGAAGAGGTCCACGGCGGAACCGTAGTTCGAGAAGCCGGCCCGCCGGTCCTTGGTGTCGGTCGCGCCGACCGTGATCGCCTGCGGTACGCCGGCCGGTGAGTAGAGGCCGGCGGGCAGTCCTTCGTTGCCCGCCGCGACCGCGTAGGTCACCCCGGAGGCGATGGAGTTGCGGACGGCCGCGTCCAGCTGGGCGTTGTAGGTGCCGCCCAGGCTGAGGTTGGCGACCGCCGGTTTCCGCGCGTTCCTCGTCACCCAGTCGATCCCGGCGATGACCTGCGAGGTCGTGCCCGATCCCGCGTTGTCGAGGACGCGTACGGCGACCACCTCGGCCCGCTTCGCCACGCCGTACCCGGCGCCCGCGACGGTGGCCGCCACATGGGTGCCGTGTCCGTTTCCGTCGCCCGCGGACCGGTCGCCCCCCACGAAGTCCCAGCCGTAGCTCGCCCGGCCCCCGAAGTCCCTGTGGGAGATCCGGATGCCGGTGTCGATCACGTACACCGTCGTCCCGGCGCCCCCGGAGGCGGGCCAGGCGTAGGTCCTGTCCAGGGGCCGGGCCCGCTGGTCGAGACGGTCGAGGCCCCAGGACGGCGGGTTCTTCTGGACCCCCTCCAGGGTCACCCGGGTGTCCTGGGCGACCGAGGCGACCCGGGGGTCCGCGGCCAGTCGCCGGGCCTGTCTCTCGTCGGCCCGGATCGCGTAGCCGTTGAGCACCGTGCCGTAGGTATGGCTGATTCTCGCCCCGTACTTCTCGGCGAGGCCCTTTCCGGTCGCCGACGGAGCCTCTGTACCCCCCTTGAGTGTCACCAGGTAACTCCCGGTGACGGACCCGGGCTCTCCGGCGCCGAGTATCCGTCCCTGTGGTGCGGCCTGCGCGGGCAGGGTGATGGCCGAAAGCGCGGCGGCACAGCCCACCGCGGTCAATCCCCCCAGCCGGCGCAGACGCCGATGTCGCGTCCGTGCCATGGCCTGACTTCCCCTCCTCAGCATGGCGTACGGCAGCCGCGGTCCGCCGGGTGCACCCGGCGCCGACCGGTACGCCAGGGGAAGCCTCTCGTGCGGTGTGAAGTACCACAAGGACGCCTGAGGGGGTGGAATCGGCCATATCCGCCATGAGGGGAGGTGGGGAGGTTGCGGCGATTTTCGGACTGTTCGATCCGGAACGGCGCCGTGGTGACGAGACCCTCCGCACGGATACGGTCGGGGTTGACGACGGGACCCACACCGCCGTGTGTCCCCCTCCGCACGCCTGACGAGGTGGCAAGTGAAGGCTATCCGTCGATTCACCGTCCGACCCGTACTGCCCGAACCCCTCCGGCCGCTCAGCGATCTGGCGCGCAATCTGCGCTGGTCCTGGCACACCGAGACCCGTGATCTCTTCCAGTCCGTCGATCCGGAACGCTGGGCGGCGTCGGGCGGTGATCCCGTACGGCTGCTCGGCGGCGTGCGCCCCGCCCGGCTCGCCGAGCTCGCCGAGGACCGCCGCTTCCTGCGCCGGCTGACCGCGGCCGCCGACGACCTCCACGACTACGTCACCGGCGAGCGCTGGTACCAGGCGCATCCGGGTGAACTTCCGGCCGCCGTCGCCTACTTCTCACCCGAGTTCGGCATCACGGCCGCGCTGCCGCAGTACTCCGGCGGCCTCGGCATCCTGGCCGGCGACCACCTGAAGGCGGCCAGCGACCTGGGCGTCCCGCTGATCGGCGTCGGCCTGCTCTACCGCCACGGCTACTTCCGGCAGACCCTGTCCCGGGACGGCTGGCAGCAGGAGCACTATCCGGTCCTCGACCCCAACGAGCTGCCCGTGGCGCTGCTCAAGGAGGCCGACGGCACCCCGGCGCAGGTGTCGCTGGCCCTCCCCGGCGGCAACCGGCTGCACGCCCGGATCTGGCTCGCCCAGGTCGGCCGGGTGCCGCTGCTGATGCTGGACTCCGACGTCGAGGAGAACGGCCTCGGCGAACGCGGGGTGACCGACCGGTTGTACGGCGGCGGCAGCGAACACCGGCTGCTCCAGGAGATGCTCCTCGGCATAGGGGGTGTCCGGGCCGTACGGACGTACTGCCGGCTGACCGGCCACGCCGAGCCCGAGGTCTTCCACACCAACGAGGGGCACGCCGGCTTCCTCGGCCTGGAGCGGATCGCCGAACTCTGCGACCGGGGGCTGGACTTCGACGCCGGTCTGGAGGCCGTCCGCGCGGGGACCGTGTTCACCACGCACACCCCCGTCCCGGCCGGCATCGACCGCTTCGACCGTGAGCTGGTCGCCCGGCACTTCGGCCCCGACGCCGAGCTGCCACGCATGGACGTGGGCCGCATCCTGGCGCTCGGCATGGAGACCTACCCCGGCGGCGAACCCAACCTGTTCAACATGGCCGTGATGGGCCTCAGGCTCGCCCAGCGCGCCAACGGCGTCTCGCTGCTGCACGGGCAGGTCAGCCGGGAGATGTTCTCCGGACTCTGGCCGGGATTCGACCCCGAGGAGGTGCCGATCACCTCCGTGACCAACGGGGTGCACGCCCCGACCTGGGTCGCCCCCGAGGTGTTCCGGCTCGGCGCCCGGCAGATCGGCGCCCAGCGCACCGAGGACGCGCTGACCGTCGGCGGCTCGGAACGCTGGGACGCCGTCGGGGACATCCCCGACCAGGACGTCTGGGAGCTGCGCCGGACGCTGCGCGAGCAGCTGGTGACCGAGGTGCGGGACCGGCTGCGGGCGTCCTGGCGGCAACGCGGCGCCGGTACGGCCGAGTTGGGGTGGATCGACGGGGTGCTGGACCCCGATGTCCTCACCATCGGGTTCGCGCGCCGCGTCCCGTCGTACAAGCGCCTGACGCTGATGCTGCGGGACCGCGACCGGCTGATGGATCTGCTCCTGCACCCCGAGCGGCCCATCCAGATCGTGGTGGCCGGCAAGGCGCACCCGGCGGACGACGGCGGGAAGCGGCTGGTCCAGGAGCTGGTCCGGTTCGCCGACGACCCGCGGGTGCGGCACCGGATCGTCTTCCTGCCCGACTACGGCATGGCGATGGCGCAGAAGCTCTACCCGGGCTGTGACATCTGGCTCAACAACCCGCTGCGGCCGCTGGAGGCGTGCGGGACGAGCGGGATGAAGGCGGCTCTGAACGGCTGTCTGAACCTGTCCGTCCTGGACGGCTGGTGGGACGAGTGGTTCCAGCCCGACTTCGGCTGGGCGATCCCGACGGCGGACGGCGTGGGGACCGACCCCGACCGCCGTGACGACATAGAGGCCGACGCCCTCTACGACCTCCTCGAACAGCGGGTGACGCCGCGCTTCTACGAGCGCGGCCAGGGCGGCCTGCCCGACCGCTGGATCGAGATGGTCCGCCAGACCCTGACCCTCCTGGGCCCGAAGGTCCTGGCCGGCCGGATGGTCCGCGAGTACGTCGAGCGGCTCTACGCCCCCGCCGCCCACGCCCACCGCACGATGGCCCCGGACACGGCGCGGGAGCTGGCGGAGTGGAAGGCCCGGGTGCGGGCGCAGTGGCACGGCGTGACGGTCGACCACGTGGAGACCACGACCGCGACGACCACGGCCGAACTCGGCACCACGCTCGGCCTGCGGGTCCACGTGGGTCTCGGCGCCCTCGGCCCGGACGACGTGGAGGTCCAGGCGGTCTCCGGCCGGGTGGACGAGGAGGACCGCATCGCCGACGCGACGACGGTCCCGCTGAAGCCGGTGGGCGGCCCGGACCCGGACGGCCGCTGGGTCTACGAGGGCCCCCTCTCCCTCGACCGCACCGGCCCCTACGGCTACACGGTCCGCATCCTGCCCTCCCACCGCCTCCTGGCCTCGGGCCCGGAGCTGGGCGTGGTGGCGGTGCCCTCCGAGGAGGTGGTGGAGGGGGCCGGGGTGTTGCTGAGGTGATCTCGCACCGTCAGATCACCAGTCATCACCCAGGTCGAAGTTAGCGGCGACGGGCTCGCCGGCCTTGTCGAGGGCGACCAACAGGTACGTTCCGAGGGCGTCGAGTCCGTCGTACAGCTTCTCGGCGAGCTCCCATGTCGCGACCTGCTCGGACCGGGAGACGGGGATGGCGTAGGCGGGGACCTTGTCCAGGGGCGGGCCCTCCTCGGGATCGTCCACGATCAGACGGAAGCTGAGGTCCTCGTTCTCGAACCAGGACCGGAAGCCGCCCGAAGGCTCCCGCCCGTCGTCGGCGGGGTCGAACCTGATTCCCATGACGTGTTCCACGTCGGAACGCAGTCGGCGGGCGAAGGCCGCACAGTCCCACGCGGCGCGAGCCGGGCCGACCCGCACGTCGAAATCAGCCTTGAAGCCGGTCCCGAAAGGTTCGAACCGTCCCATGAAAGATGTCCTCGCGATCTGAAAGGAGCGGGTGCCCGGTCTATTTTGGCACCGGGCACCCGCGTGGTGATGTTCGAGCCGAGGGCTAGCCGATTTCCTCGTCCAGCATGTAGTCCCGGCCGAAGACGATCACTCGTTGCATGACCCGTCCTGGCTTGTTGAACTGCCGGATCGCCTCACGGGCGTCGTCCTCGCTCGTGCCGCTCCTACGGGTGTCGATGACCACGAGATCGGTCTTCTGCTTCTTCTCCGAATCCCGCAGCGCGTCCCGCATACGAGTCATTTTGTCGCTCTTCAGCGACTTGAAGTCGGCTCGCATGTCATCGACCCAGGCATCACCGGCGTGCGGGGGTGCCTGGTCGTCATTTCTGGACATCACCTCGTGGCCGTGGATGGCGAGAGTGAGGGCGATCTGGAATTCATCGTCGTCGTCGAAACCGAAATCGCTCGCGCCGGACTTCGAGTTCTTCCGCTTCCAGGACTCGTCGATCCGTTCCATGATCTCCTCGGCCTCGTCGCGGTCAGGGCCCATCATCTCCATGAGGTCCTTGGCGAGGTTGTACGCCCCGCATCCGTCCCGCGCTCCGCGGTGGCACGTGCTTTCCTCGATGTCCTCGATCGCCTCTTCGTAGTAGTTGGTGAGATCCCACTTTCCGTCGAGTATCTGATTCACTCGCTCCTTGCGCAGCTTCGCCGCGATCTCGGCGTTGGCGAACAGGAGCTGCTCCAGATAACGGTTGAAGCGAGGGTCCCCGGGTGCCGCCTTACCCGACCTGCCGTCCTTGTAGACGTAGGCGGTTCCGGAGGTGCTGTTGCCCTTGGGCTTCCATCCCTTGGCCTTGCGCTCCTCCGCGGTGTCCGGGATTCCTCCGGTGCAGGAGATCTCCCCGGTGTGGCACTCGGGTACGCCGAGCCCGGACGGGTCGCTGAGGGTGGTGGGGTTGTTGTTGGCGTAGCTGTAGCCGTTCAGCGACTGGTGCTGGTCCGGCATCAGCAGTGGATCGACGCTGAGGAACTGGCCCGTGGAGGCGTCGTACTGGCGGGCGCCGATCTGGGTCAGTCCCGTGCCACTGTCGACGCTCTTTCCGAGGAATCCCTTGTCATCCGGCCAGGGGCCGGCCCCGGCGCCCCGCCCGGTGCCGAACGGCGTGGTGTACCGCTTGCTCAGAGCCTGCGCGCTGTCACTACCGACCGTGACCGTGCTGGTGCCGTGGTGGTCACCCGAGAGGTACTGGAGCTTTTCGGTACCGCTCACGTTGCTTCGCACCGCGATGGTGGCACCACCCACCGTGTAATAGCGGTTGGCCCACTTCTTGCCACCCTTGAGATGTACTTCGGTGGCTCCGAGGTACAGCACGGTCTCGCCGTCCGCCGCGTTGTCACGGCGGATGAGGAGAGTGCCGTCGGCGTCGTACAGATAGTCGGTGGCGGTGGTGCCTTCGGTGACCTTGCCGAGTCGGCCCTCCTGGTTCCACAGCAAGGACTGTCGGTTCGTGGAGCCGACCGACTCGGCACGGGTCTCGGCGTTGCCCAGGGAGTCATAGGTGTACTGGGCGGCCGCCGGGTCACAGGTGGCGGTGGTCGTGGTCGACTTCAGGGCGTGCTTACGGGCCGAGTCGTAGCAGTAAGTCGTCTTGACCGGGGTGGGCACGGCCGCGTTGCGGGTCTCGGTTGCCCGCTGCCCCGATGCCGTGTAGCTGTAGCTCGTCCAGTACGGCGCCGCCCCCCCGAGGTTGGCGACCGTCCGGCCCGCGGTGGAGCAGTCGGCGGTCTTGGGCGTCCACGACTCGGTCAGCCGCTTCTGGCCGTCGTAGGCGAAACACTGCAGGTCGGCGCCGATGCCGGTGTCGGCACGGTCATAGATGCCGGTGACGTTGCCCACCTGGTCATAGCGGTACTCGAGGTCCTGGATCGGGCCTCGGGTCTGGTCATCGGTGGACGAGGTGAGCAGCCGGCCAGTGCCTGCCTCGTAGGTATGGGAGATGAAGACGCGCTTGGCGGAGGCTGAGGTGCCGAGCTGGTACTGGTGGACCTGGCCGAGCGCGGAGTAGTCGACGCCGAGGAGGTAGCCGCTGATGCCGGACTGCTGGGTCGGCAGCCCTGCGTCGTTGTACAGGGTCTCGACCGTCTCCGCGGCCAGACCGCCGGCCGCCGGCTCCTTGGTGTTGTTGACGGTGCCGTCGAGACGGTACGCCGTACCGTAGCTGGTGGTCGGCAGGACAGCGCCCGAGGTGACCAGCGCGTCGCTGTCCGGCAGGGTCAGCGTGGTTCCGGTGGGCCGGCTCAGGCTGTCGTAGGCGGTGACCGTCTTGGCGTACGCCTTGCTGTTGCTCTGGTTGACGCCGTTCTCATAACGGACGGACTGGTCGGCGTAGCCCTTCAACAGGCTGTCGAAGGTCCAGGCGGCGAGCTTGTTGGCGTCGGTGCGACTGGTGTGCCACAGACCGGTCTTGCGGCCGAGTTCGTCGTAGCCGTAGTAGAGGAGCTGGCCCTTCTGATCCTTGGTGTTGTCGATCTGGTCAAGGGCCGTGTACTTGGTTGTCGTGGTGCCCTTGTCGGGGTCGGTCGCGGTGGCCTGGCGGCCGTAGAGGTCGTAGGTGTACGACCATACGGATCCGTCCGGACCAGTGACGGTCTTCTGCTTGCCGTCCGGGGTGTAGGTGAAGCCGACCTTGGTGTAAGAGGTGCCCTGGGCGGCACCGAACTCGGTGTCGCTCGAGTCCGGGCCCGCGTAGGTGCGGGTCTCCTTTGTCCGGCCCAACACATCGGTGATTACCCGGGAGGCGGTGCCGCCCTCCAGCGCGGTGGTCGCCGTCGAGTCGCCGGTGTAGCTCGTTGTGGTGTCCCACTTCTTGACGCCCCAGGTGGACAGCGTGGTCTTCACCGCGCGTCCCGCGCCGTCGTACACGGTGTCGTTCTGCTTGGGCGACTGCGCGTACTCGACCCCCGTGTAACTGCTGTTGGGAGCGGTGGTGCTGTCGTAGGCGTCGTTCTGCGTGGTGACGGCCAGACCGCGGGAATCGTACCGGGTGTCGCTGAGGACCCGGCCACCGCCGGCCGCTGCCGGGGTCTGGGTCTGGATGGGCCGCAGCAGCGAGTCGTACAGGGAGTACGAGGCGCGATAGGTGGTCCCGTCGGCCTTCAGCCGGGCGACCGAGTTCCAGGACGGTTTGGTCTGACTGATGCCGTAGTCGTACTTCGCGCTGGGCGTGTCACCGCCGGACTTAGACCGGTTCGGCAGCCAGGTGGCCGTGAGCCTTCCGAGGGCGTCGCGGGAGTGCTCGGTGCGCTTGAGGTTGGCGTCCAGGGTGTAGCTGACCGTCCCCCGTGCCGGGTCGACATAGGTGTACGACTTGTGCGCCTGGCCGTTCGACGCCAACTTCGGGTAGGTGACGATCACGCCGGTCACCGGGCCGCCTGCTGCCGGGTAGTAAGCAGTGCTGGTCTCGTTGCCTGCGGCGTCTGCCACCTTCAGGGACCGGCCGAGCTTGGCGGTCGCGGTGTCGAACGTGGTGGCGGTGACGGTCTGCCACGATCCGGTGGCGGGGTTGCGGTCCGCCGTGCCGCTCGCGGCCGGGTAGCCCTTGGGCTGGCCCGTCCAGGTCGGCAGGCCGAGCGTCGGCGTCTGGTCCGCGCTCCAGCCGGTCGCGCCCGGAGTGTCGTACACGGTCGCGGCATCGGCGAGAACGTCACCGCGGGTGTCGGTGTTCGTCGGCAGCGACAGCTTGTCGTCCGTGTCGGCGCACCGCTTGGCCACGGTCCGGGTGCGCGAGACCAGCGAGGTCAGGCCCTTGGCGTCGTTCCGCGCATACCAGGTGCGGGTGCAGGTCTCGTCCCCGGTCACCGACCAGTCGCCGTGGTTCTCGTTGTGGGTGACCATGCCGTACGTGTCGTCGTAGGTGTACGACGCCGCGGTGGTCCGCCACTTCTGAGTGGCCGTCAGCCAGGTGTGCTCGTAGGTGCGGGCCGTGCGCACATAGTGCGCCTTGGTGTTCGCGTAAGACTTCTGCTGGCTGGCGGTCTGCTTGGACCAGAAGTTGTTGATGCTGAACGAGATCGGTGTGCCGCCGTCGTAGGTGATCTCCTGGCGCGGCTGGCCCGCGTACTGGTCGGAGTCGGTCGCCGCGGACAGGGTGACGCCCGTCATCGGGATCGGCTCGACACTCGCGGCACGGGTGGTGCCGTCCAGCTGCTTGTCACCGTGCATGCCCTGCATGAACAGTTTCACCGTCTTGGAGCGGACGGCGCCCACCTCACCGGCGTAGGCGGTCACCTTCTGGTAGCCGCGCCACTCGGACCAAGTGCGTTCCTTCTCCTTGGTGAACGGGTCGTCGTTGTAGCGCCAGGCCGGGGACGCGTAGTCGTAGCTGTACTCGACCGCCGGGTTCTTGGCCGCGGGGTCGCTGGTGTTGACCGAGGTGACCCGGTACTTGTGGAACCAGTCGAGTGCGGGATCGCCGCCGTTGATGGCCCAGTACACCGGGTAGCAGGACAGGGTGTTCTTGTCGGCCGCGGCCGGCATGTTGCTGCCGCGCACGCACTCCTCGTTGGAGAGCGCCACTGTCGTGACGGCACCGGTCTCCGAGGTGATGGTGGAGATACGCGGCCGCGTCAGCGGCAGGATGTTGCCGCCGCCGGGCTGGATTCCGCCCTCGACGCGGTTGTGCCGTTGCTGGTAGGTGAAGCCGACCGACGGCAGGCCGATCGCGGTGCCGTTCTGGCCGGTGCGCTTGAGCGAGGTGAGGGTGAGGACCTGATCGGAGCTGTTGCCGATGTCCTGCCCGTCGAAGAACTCCTGGCCCAGCGCGTAGGAGTCCACCGGTTTGAAGGCGTCCGGCTCGGCCGCCGTGGACCAGAAGTGCGTGTCGACGCCCGTCAACCGCTTACGGGTGAAGAAGGCCGGGCCCGCGGCGAGGCAGTCGGTCGCGGAGGACGCGCAGATCGAGTCGTAGGGGACGTCCGGCCAGTTGGTGGCGGTGTCCTTGGTGAGCGAGTCGCAGGAGGACGCCGTGCAGCGCTCCTTGTACGTGAACGTCACCTTCGCGGAGGTGACACCCGTGAACAAGGCGTCGGCGCGCTGGCCGTAGCGGATCTCGGTCGGGTGGCCGCCGCGGACGTACGACGCGAGCGACGTCTTATCGCCGTTCTTGGCGTAGTGGTTGGTCTCCTTGGCGTACCAGTAGGTCGCCGCGTTGCCGTGCACGTCCTGCACCAGGTCAAGATTCCAGCGCCACGCCTGGTTCTTGGCACGGCCCGAGAAGCCGGTGCCCGAGGAGTAGCCGGGCTCGCCGCTGTCGTCACCGAAGACGGGCACGGCCCAGGTGGAGTTGGTCCGCTCGGTGCCTGCGCCGGGCAGCTTGTTCAGGCCGAACGTGTACGTGGTGCCGTCGCCGGTGACGACCCGCCAGTACTCGCCCTTGCCGTCCGTACCGGTGTCGCCGTCGTCGTCGTTGTCGGCGCCGGTCTCGTGGAAGACCTGGGAGGCGTCGTCGTTCTTCAGCCGCCACTTGCCGGAGGTGTCGTCCTTGACCAACTCGTTGGCGACGCCGTTGAGGACGAGCGAGGCGTTGTCGAACTTCCAGCACAGGTCGTTCTTGTCGACCTGACCGTCGTCCTCGCAACCGCCGTACTGGCGTGAGACATAGGACTCGGTCATCGAGAAGCCCTCACCGACCAGCGAGCCCTGGTTGTTGGTGTTGGCGGTACGGCCGTCGATGGACCCGGAGTCGTATCCCAGCGCCAGCGGCGGTACCGGACCGGCTGGCGCCGGTGGCACGGTGAGCGGGTACGACCACGTGAACGAGCCGGACGACTCGCCGGCCTGCCAAGTGGACGACGGCGACAGGGGGGTGGCGGCGAAGTCACCGCTACCTGCCGAGGACGTGGTCGTCGACTCTGCGGCCAGGGCCATCACGGTCGGGGCGACGCTCGCCGTGACGGTCGTGCGGGCTGTCACCGTCTGGCCCTCGACGTCGTTGGCGGAGCCCACAGGGATCGTGGTCCGGCACCGCGGCTTCTCGGGGGTGGTGAGCGCACACGCCGGGAGCTTCACCAGGCTCAGCCGGGTGGCCCAGTTGCCGCCGACCGCGGACGCGAACGAGCTGTAGTCGACGGTCAGTCGGGCTGCGCCGGGCCGCCGGGTGCCCACGGTGAACAGCAGGCCCGTGATGCCGGCCTGCTGGGTGGCCTTCCGGCTCAGGATCCGGACGGACGCTTCGCCGGAGGCGCGCCCCTTGCCGGACTTGACCGCAGTGACGTCGACGACTGAGCCTGTGGCTGGAGTCGCGAGCGAGTCGCGTGCCGTGCCGGGCTCGGGCCAGGCGACGCGGCGCTCCGCGCGGGCCTGGGTAATCAGGCGCTGGTTGGCCTTCTTGTCCCGTGCGACCCGTTCCCGGGCCTTCTTGGCACCGAGACCGGTGACCGGGTGGACCCGGCTGACCTTGGTGTCGGCGGAGTCCGGGACACCCGGGCGGGCCGCCTCGGCGACACCCGAGGGCAGCACCGGCGTCGCGAACAGCGCGAGGAGCAGGGCACCGACGACCGGCCGACGGCCGGTCGGGTGCCCGATTCTGCGCGAACGTGGTCTGAACACGATCTGCTTTCTTCTGGAAGGTGTGGAGGAAGGACGGGGCGCGGACATGGGATCGCGGCCCGCGCCCCGGTCACCGGTCACGTTGGGCGGGGGTCAGTCCCCGACCACTGCCGTCTTGTGGTGGGCGCTCTGCACCGCGCCCGCCCACATTCGGATGTGGTTGATCCGACCCGGCACGTGGTTGCCCCACGCGCTGTTGAGCCAGCCCTTGCCGGCGGCCACGCCGCCGCTGCTCGCCGACGCCGTGTACTGAGTGGGTTCGCCCTGCCGGTCCACGAGGAAGAGGGAGACGGTCCGGTTCTGGGCGTCGTACGCGCCGGTGAGCTCAACATCGGTGCCGAGCACGGCCGCGTCGTCGCTCTGCACCGATGCTCCGGAGCCGTCGGCGGTCAGCAGGCCGAAGTGCCACCGGCCGAGCGCCCAGCTCTCGAACTTCGGCTCGCCCGTGGCGTCGTCGATGACGGGGTCGCCGTTCTCGTCCAGGACCTCATGGCCCTGAGGATCGATGCCGGTCTTCTCGAACCACAGCCCCCAGGACGATCCGGTGGCCGTGCGCTGACCGAGGACCTGCGCGCGGTAGCCGTTCGGCTTGTCCTTGAGTGCCGCCCCGTCGACCAGCGCCTCCACGGCCACCGTGAAGGAGCCGGTGGTGTCGACCAGCGGTGACGCGGACTCGGCGCCGCCGGTGCCGCTCAGGACCAGGGACTCGCCGTCCAGCTGGGCACCGCTGCCCACGGTGAGCGTGGCGCCGTAGTTGCTGGTGGTGTCCTGGAGTGTGCTCCCGGACGCTCCGGAAGCATTCAGGTCGGCCACTAGTTCCAGGTGCGGCAGGCCGGTGCCGTCGGGGCCGTCGGTGAGCCGGGCCTCGGTGGCGATCTGGACGTCGGACTGAGCCGTCTGCCAGACCGTCACCTCGTCGATCTCACCGGTGAAGGGGTCAGTGTGGGCGCCCTTGTACTTGACCCGGCCGAGCTGGAAACCGCCGTTCGCGGACCAGTTGCCGGTGATGGTGTCGGTGCCCTGTAGGCGGCCGTTCACATACAGCGACAGGACGTTCTTGTCGTGGTCGACCACAGTGGCGAGGTGGGTCCACACACCCGTCTGCGCCGAGTCCTTGGCGTTGACACGCTGGTTGCTCAGCGAGGTGGACGCGAGGTCGGCGTCGGCCAGGCGCACGCACCAGGTCTTGCTGTCCTCGCAGTAGCCGAGGAAGAAGGGGCTGTAGTACGTGCCGTCCTGACCGGCCACCGTGAGGTTGCGCCCCGTCGCGTCCAGCCGCACCCATGCGGCGACAGTGTAGGAGGCCGCAGTCTGCAGGACAGGCTCGGTGGTGGCGGCGTATGCCGAGTTCGTCAACTTCAGCGCCTGGTCCGGGCCGAGGACGGCTGCCGTGGTCTCGGTGGGGGGCTGCTTGACGATCTCGCCGCGGCGCCCGTCGGGGGTGCGGACCGCGCCGACGGACAGGGCGAGGTCGTCGCGCAGGGTGCTGTCGGTGGTGGAGGTGTCGACGACCGCGCCGCTCGTCTCGTCGAAGTTCCAGTGGGCGACCGGCTTGGGTCCCTCGCTGACGAGGAACCGGACGATCTGCTCGTCGCCGCCCAGCGGATACGCGGCCGACTTGGCTTGGACGTGCAGCAGATAGGTGCCGGAGGACGGTGGCGTGAACGTTGCCCTGTAGGTGGCGCCGGTCGTCCACGCAGACCAGGCGGAGTCGGAGGAGAGCTTGTACCGGTAGCCGGTGTTGGTGCTGGTCTCGCCCGCGGCGGGACCGAACATCGCGGTGCCGGGCTTGCCAGGGCCGCCGCCCGCGACGCAGGAACCCCCCGTGACGCATTCGCTGTAGGTGGTCCAGGATGTGATGCTCGGCTTCTGTGGGGCCTTGCTGTCCACAGTGAAGTAGCACCAGTCGCTCTGCGAACTGGACAGAAAGCTCTTGTCGCTGTTGTAGAGGGAGTGGGTGAAGGCCCGGTAGCGGTGCAATTTGCCGTCGGCCAGGGGGTTGTCCCAGTCCTTCGTCTGCGCGGGGAATCCCTTCAACGTACTGCTGTACGCCACATATCCGCTGGTCGGCTTCAGCGAGGAGGTGGTCGGCTCGGGCGCGTCGGACCAGGCGGTGCCGTTCTTCACGTCCACGTCGAAGTAGATGCGCAACCGGGCGCCGGACTCCCCGCCGGCCGCCGTCTCAGGGGTGGCGAGCAGATCGGGCTTGGGGTCCGTGATGATGCTGGGCGACGACTCCGACTTGCTGCACACCCGGCCGGCACCGGCCTTGACGCCGGTCTCGGTGGCGATGGCGGGCTTGCTGACGTAGTCGACCGTGAGGACGGCGTCGTCGTCGAAGCGCTTCCAGGAGACCGTGTCGGACTCGCTCTTGGCCATGAGCATCAGGGTCAACCGAGGGAACGATCCGGCCGCGAAGGACCGGACCGTCGGGGTGAGGTTCTCGTCCGGCTCCTCGGCGTAGTCGTGGAAGCGGATGGGCGCGGCCGGCTGGGCCGGCGAACAGGCGGAGCCGCGGCCGGCGGAGACGTTGCGGTCGCCCATCTGGTCCAGCTTGGTCGGGCCGGGCCACTTGCTGGACGAGGAGATGGGGTTGGTGCGCTCCAGGTCGACCCAGCGGGCGTCGCAGGAGAACGACCAGGTCTCCGTTACGTTGAACTCGGCGTCCAGGACGTGCTTGCCCTTCAGCTTGTCCGGGGCGAATTCGAAGTACATGCGGTTCACATAGCCGTTGCCGCAGTAGTACGTGGTGCCGCCGATCACGGCGGAGCCGCACTTGCCGACACTCATGCCATTGGTGCCGCCCGAAAAGTTGTAGAAGACGTCGCCGTCGGAGGACAGCACCGTGCGCTCGGACTCGTTCAGCTCCACCGATGGGTCGATGTAGAGGGGGAGTTCAGCCTGAGTGGTGTCGGTGAGAAGGCCGGCGTCGGGGACGACGCGGACGGATTCGTCGTCGAGGACGACGTCCATCAGCGCGGACTCGTCACCGGCGCCGGGGCCGTCGAGGGGATCCTCCTCACCGGGGCCGGTCACCGGGACCAGGGGGGAGGCGGCGGTCCGGGCCGTGCCCAGGGGGCGCAGGCCGACGCTCTGCGCCGACAGTCCCTCGCCGTCGGCAGTGTCCCCGGCGGAGTTCCACATCCGGGCGCTTGGCGAGCGGAAAACGACCTGGCCGTTGCCATCGACGACTTCCATGCTTCCGGCGGCGCCGGCACGTGCTTCGAGCCCGTCGGTATCCAGGTCGTACTGGATGGCACGCAGGCCAGGTGCGGCGGTGGCCTCCAACGTCTCGACCTCAAGCACCTGCCGGAAACCCTCCGGAGTCGCCGTCAGGATGAGGTTGACGTCCGGCCGGACGTCCTCGTACACGGCTCGGCTGCCGTCCAGACGAGGCTCCGGCAGAATGCCGGGCCAGCCAAGCGACACCGACCGTCCCGCGTCGCCGATGGTCACCAGATCAGCGCCGGAGCCACCACCGGAGAATGACATCTCCACGGCGGCGGCCCGGGGTCCGACTGATCCGTCCGGCCGCTTCACGAGCGTCGCGTCCGGCCTTACCCAGCCACCGTCTTCTGTGGCGACCCGCACAGGGACGATGGACTTCTCCAGAGTGAGCGTGCTGCCATCCGGGTTGGCGAAGACGGTGTCCCGCTCGGTGCGTTCTTCGACCACCTCCACTCGATCACCGGTGGCCGCGGCCTCGGCGAGTGCCTTCTCGGAGGGGGGCGGGCCCGTGGCTTCCGACAGCGTGGCGCTTGCCCGTCCGACGGCGAGCGGCATCCCTGATGCCATGGTCAGCGCCAGTGCCAGCGCAACTCCGGCACCCGCCAAGCGCGCTGTGCGCCCTCGGGTCGGTCTCATTTGGATCTCCATCTGAACATAAAAAGGGAACGTTTGTTCGATTCGAGGGTGACGAGGCGGCCGTGACGGCCAAGTGGAAGTGACTCACTCGCGGGTCGCGAGAGCGCGATGGGAAGAAGAAGGCCTATTCGATGGGCGTCTGTAAGCGGACACACCGCCATGGCTGGAACAACGAACCCCCTGCACGCACCCTGCTGACGCACCCCACCCCTGACGTGCTTGGATGCAGCGTACATGGCAAACCCATGGCAAACACATGGCAAATTCGCAGACGTCGAAGGTTCGTGCGAAGATCCCGAACCGACCGTTCAGATCGAGGGAAGAGCGGATGCGTACCACCATCGTTGGCAGAGCCGTACGGATAGCTGCCGTCGCCGCGGGGACGGCGCTCGTCGCCGGATGCGGCAGCGACGCCGCACCTACCGCCTCGGCGTCGGCCACGTCCCCGGCGCCCTTCGACCAGGAGACGGTGAAGGCGGACCTCGACGCGGCCATCGGCGCCGCCGGACTGCCGGAGGGAACGACGGAAGCGGGATATCCCGAGGGCGGAGGAGCGAGTAGCGGCACGAATGCGCGACGGTCGGCCGAGCTCATCACTCGGCTGTCGCCCTGCATCGTCCCCTGGTCGTCCGACGCTGCCCGGGGCACGCTGGACGATCTGCTCTCCGGCCTTGTGAAGCGAGGGTGGGAGCGCGCCGCAGCGGACAAGGAAGTGCCGGTCGGGAAGGGCGGCACCTACTTCATGGCCACCTACGAGAAGCAGGGGTGGACTATCAACGCACGGCACAACAGCCTGCGGCGCCTGAATCAGTCCACCATCATGGCAACGGAAGACGCCTGCTTCGCGCGGCTCACCGACGAGGAGGTGGCTCTTGTCAAGGGTGACTAGTCCTCGTGCGGTCCGGTGAGGCGCCGCAGGACCGTGCCGCACTTGCGGGCGTAGGCGTGCTGGAGTCCGCGGGTCGCAGGACCACCCGCCCGGGAGTACCACTTGGCGCCCTTGCTGAAGGCCGACACCGTCAGCCATACCGTGCCGTCGCCCGTGCGGTCGACGACGAAGGACTCCTCGCCGCACTCGGGGTGGCCGGACAGGGTGCCGTAGGCCCAGCCCGCGCGGCGGTGTTCCTCGACCGTCCAGACCACTCGGCAGGGGGCCTTGATGACCCCGGCGAGGGTGACGGTGACGTCCACGTCGGGGGCCGCCCGGTCCGCGCTGGCGTCGATGCCGACGCCGAGGGCCCGGTGCATCTCCCAGGTCAGGACCGCCTCTGAGGCCTTCCGGAAGACGTCGTGGCCCTCGCCTATGCGCGTGCGGACGTGCAGGGGGTGGAAGCCGGGCGGGCAGAATCCGCTCCGCCGGGTCGCGCCGACGTCGTCGTACGTGAAGGACATGGGACCCAAGAGTAGGGCGGTACCCGGAAATGCCTTCGTTCCGGGTACCGCCCGTCAGTTACTCGTGAGCACTAGCTGACGTTGACCGCCGACCAGGCCGCGGCCACCGCCTTGTACTCGGTGCTGGTGGAGCCGTACAGGGCCGACGCCGCCGACAGCGTGCCCGTGCGGGCCGCCTTGTAGTTGGTCGTCGACGTGAAGTACGTCGTCAGCGCCTTGTACCAGATCTGCAGCGCCTTGTCCCGGCCGATGCCGGTGACCGTGGAGCCGTTGGACGTGGGCGAGTTGTAGGACACGCCGTTGATCGTCTTCGCGCCGCTGCCCTCGGACAGCAGGTAGAAGAAGTGGTTCGCGACTCCGGACGAGTAGTGCACGTCCTTGTTGCCGACGGTGGAGGACCAGGAGTCCGCCGAGCCGCCGTCCTTGCTGGGCTTGTCCATGTAGCGCAGCGGGGTGCCGTCGCCGTTGATGTCGATCTCCTCGCCGATGAGGTAGTCACCGACGTCGTTGGAGTTGTTGGCGTAGAACTCCACACCCGTGCCGAAGATGTCCGAGGTCGCCTCGTTCAGGCCACCGGACTCGCCCGAGTAGTTCAGGCCCGCGGTGTTCGAGGTGACGCCGTGGCTCATCTCGTGGCCGGCCACGTCCAGCGAGGTCAGCGGGTTGACGTTGCCCTCGCCGTCGCCGTACGTCATGCAGAAGCAGCTGTCGTCCCAGAACGCGTTGACGTACGCGTTGCCGTAGTGGACGCGGCTGTAGGCGCCGACGCCGTTGTTCTTGATGCCGCTGCGGCCGAAGGTCGCCTTGTAGAAGTCCCAGGTCTCCTGCGCGCCGTAGGTGGCGTCCACGGCGGCGGTCTGGTCGGTGGTGGAGCTGGAGGCCGCGCCGGTGCCCCACACGTTGTCGGCGTCCGTGAACAGGGTGCCGGCCGAGGAGCTGGTGGCGTGCGCCTTGTTGTACGTCTTGTGGTTGCCGCGCGTGGCGTCGGTGAGGTTGTACGTCGAGCCGGACAGCGTGGTGCTGAGGCTGACCGTGCCCGAGTACAGGCTCTTGCCGGTACCGGTGGCGTTCTCGATGCCCTGGTACTCGTAGAGCTTCTTGCCGGTGGCCGCGTCGGTGATGACGTGCAGCTGGTTCGGGGTGCCGTCGTCCTGGAAGCCGCCGACGATCGTCTCGTAGGCGAGGACCGGCGTGCCGTTGCCGGCCCAGATCACCTTGCGCGCGCCGTCGGCCGCGGTCTTGTCCGAGCCCGCGGCCTTGGCGGCGGTCAGGGCCTGGGTCTCGGCCTTGGCGACGCTGACCTTCGGGGTCAGGGAGGCGACCTTGATGGTGGCCTTCGTCGCCTTGGAGACACCCTCGGTGGCCCCGGACTTCGACTCGTGGACGACCAGGTCGCCGCCGAGGACGGGCAGGCCGTCGTAGGTGCGCTCGTAGCGGGTGTGGACCGTGCCGTCGGCGTCTCTGACGAAGTCCTTGACGACCAGCTTCTCCTTGGCGCCGAGACCTATCTTCTGGGCCGTGGTCGCGGCGTCGGCCTGCTGCTCCTTGATGAGGGAGGTGCGCGCGGCCGCGGTCAGCTGGACCGGGGCGCCCGCGAGGGCCTTGCCGGTGCCGTCCGCCGGGGTCACGGCGGCGGCACTGCCGGTGGTCAGGCCGGTGGTGAGCAGGGCTCCGGCCGCGACAGCGGTGGCGATGGCAAGGGTGGTGCGCTTGTGACGCGCGTAGAGGGGGGTCACACAAGCTCCTTCGTGGGGGAGCCCGGAGGGCGTGGGGTTGCCCACCGGGGTGGTTGTGAAGTTGTGCGGCGGTTGTGAGGAAGCGTGGCATCAAGGCGCGTACATGTCATGACCCTCAAGTGATGTTGGCTGAAAAGCAACCACCTGGTGAACATTGCAGGCATGTAAAGCGAGTTGACCTGGGCAAAGCCCCAACAAGCCGTCGGTCATGGGCTGGCAAAAAGAGGGCGCCGCCCCGGGGAGTCGAACCACCGGGGCGGCGCCCTGTCCAGGGGCCCGCGGACCTACGGGAAGGTCAGCTTCCAGCTGTTGATGTAGCCGGTGTCCTGGGCCGCGTTGTCCTGGACCCGCAACTGCCAGGTCCCGTTGGCGACCTCGGACGAGGCGTTCACCGTGTACGTGGTGTTGAGGTTGTCGGTCGAGCCGCCGGTGCCGTACGCCTTCAGCGTGTACGCCGTGCCGTCGGGGGCGATCAGCTGCACCCGGAGGTCACCGATGTAGGTGTGCACGATGTCCACCGCGACCTGGAGGTTGGACGGCGCGTTGCCCGTACGACCGGACACCGTGATCGGCGAGTTGACCGCCGCCCCGTTGTCCGGAATCGATACGTCGGTGGTGGACTCGAACGAGGTGCCGCCACCGCCGCCGCCACCGGGACGCGTGCCGACCGCCACGCCCGCCCAGGCGTTCGCCACGGCCGTGTACTCGGCGCTCGTCGTGCCGTACAGCTCACCGGCCGCCGCGAGGGTGCCGGTGCGGGCCGCCGCGTAGTTGGTGGTGGTCGTGAACTTCGTGGTGAGCGCGCGGAACCAGATCTTCTCCGCCTTGTCCCGGCCGATGCCGGTGACCGGAAGACCGTCCGAGGTCGAGGAGTTGTAGGTGACCCCGTTGATGGTCTTGGTGCCGCTGCCCTCCGACAGGAGGTAGAAGAAGTGGTTCGCCGGGCCCGACGAGTAGTGGACGTCCACCGACCCGATCCCGGAGTACCAACTGTCCTTGGACGCGCCGTCCTTGCTCGGCTTGTCCATGTAGCGCAGCGGCGTGCCGTCGCCGTTGATGTCGATCTCCTCGCCGATGAGGTAGTCACCGACGTCGGAGGAGTTGTTGGCGTAGAACTCGACGGCCGTGCCGAAGATGTCGGAGGTCGCCTCGTTCAACCCGCCGGACTCGCCCGAGTAGTTGAGCCCCGCGGTGTTCGACGTGACGCCGTGGGTCATCTCGTGACCGGCCACGTCGATCGACGTCAGCGGGTGGGTGTTGCCCGACCCGTCGCCGTAGGTCATGCAGAAGCAGCTGTCCGACCAGAACGCGTTGACGTAGTTGTTGCCGTAGTGCACCCGGGAGTACGCCCCGACCCCGTCACCGCGGATGCCCGAACGCCCCTGCACGTTCTTGTAGTAGTCCCAGGTGAGCGCGGCACCGTAGTGCGCGTCCGCGCCGGCCGTCTCCGTGTTGGAGGCGCTGCCGTTGCCCCACACGTCGTCCGGGCCCGAGAAGAGGGTGCCGGTGCCGGAGGTGCCGCGGTTGAGGTTGTACGTCTTGTGCCCCCCGCGCGCCCCGTCGGTCAGGTTGTACGTCGACCCGGACTGGGTGGTGCCGAGGGTGACCGTGCCGCTGTACATGGTGTTGCCGGTGCCGGTCTCGATGCCCTGGTACTCGTAGAGCTTCGCGCCGGTCGCCGCGTCCGTGATGACGTGCAGCTCGTTCGGCGTCCCGTCCTCCTGGAGGCCGCCGACGACCGTCTCGTACGCCAGCGTCGGGGTGCCGTTGCCGGCCCAGATCACCTTGCGCGGGGCGCGGTTGGTGTCGGCCTTGTCGGCGCCCGCCGCCTTCGCGAGCGTCAGCGCCTGCTTCTCCGCCTTGGCGGCGGGCAGGGCGGCCGTCGTGGTGGCCGGCTTGATGGCCTTGGCGGTCGCCTTGACGACGCCCTCGGTCGCGCCGGACTTCGTGGTCTCCACGACGAGGTCGCCGCCGAGGACGGGCAGGCCGTCGTAGGTGCGCTCGTAGCGGGTGTGCAGGGTGCCGTTGCCGTCCTTGACGACGTCACGGACGACCAGCTGCTCCTTGGCGCCGAGACCGAGGTCCTTGGCGGTGTCCGCCTTGGTGGCGTTCGCCTGGCGGATCAGCTCGGCGCGCTGGGCCGGGCTGAGCTTGAGGGACTCGGCGCCCGGGAGCACCTTGCCCGCGGCCGACGGTGCCTTCTCCGGTGCCGCGGTGGCGGCGCCCGACTGGACGGCCGTGGCGAGCAGGGCCGAGACACCGACGAGGGCCACGGCGGCGGCCTTGCGGTGCAGGGTGTGGGGGGCGCGTCTGTGGGAGGAACTGTCTCTCAACACTGACTCCTTCTGCGCGGCCGCGGATCACGCGGCCTGGGGAGACCGGACGGTGGGTCGACCGTCCGGGCACAACATGGAGGTACGCAGAACGGTGGTGCTGTGGGGTTGCTGTGAAGTAGCCGTGGGAAGAGTGGCAGTGGATTGCGCTGTCTGTCAGGAGCGCGTCAGAAAGTTGGCCGGAAACGGTTCGTTGTCCGGTAGTTCATGTTCGATATACGGTCGCGTGGGCGGCCTGTGACCCGGTGGGCGTTCAGCTGCCGCCCGGCCCGCCGTGCCACGACCCCCACAGCGCCGCGTACGCTCCGCCCGCCGCCACCAGCTCCTCGTGCGTGCCCAGTTCGGTCAGCAGGCCGTCCTCCATCACCGCCACCCGGTCCGCGTCGTGCGCGGTGTGCAGCCGGTGCGCGATGGCGATCACCGTGCGCCCTTCGAGTACGGCGGCCAGGGCCCGCTCGGTGTGCCGCGCGGTCGTGGGATCGAGCAGCGCGGTCGCCTCGTCGAGGATCAGCGTGTGCGGATCCGCCAGCACCACCCGGGCCAGCGCCAGTTGCTGCGCCTGCGAACCGTCCGTGGAGTGGCCGCCCTCCTCGCCGAGCCGGGTGTCGAGCCCCTCGGGCAGCTCCCGCACCCACCCGTCCGCCCCTACGGCGGCCAGCGCGTCCCACAACTCCTCGTCCCCGGCGCCGGGTTCGGCGATGAGGAGGTTGTCGCGGACCGTGCCCAGGAAGACATGGTGCTCCTGGGTGACCAGGACGACCTGGCGGCGCAGCTGCTCGGGTCCGAGCCCGACGACGGGCACGCCACCGACGGTCACCGAGCCGGAGGTCGGCGCGTCGACACCGGCCAGCAGTCTGCTCAGCGTGGTCTTCCCGGCACCGGACGGGCCGACCACCGCGAGCCGTTCCCCGGGGCGCACGGTCAGGTCGACGCCGTGCAGGACCTCGCCGCCGCGGCCGTAGGAGTAGCGCACGTCGGTGACGTCGATGCGGTCGTCGGTGGGGGTGGGGGAGTCCTCGGCGGAGGTCCGCGGCGCTCCCGCGAGCCCTTCCACCCGGGCGAACGAGGCGCCGCTGGACTGGAGTTGCTCGACCCGCACCAGGATCTGGTCGAGCGGATTGACCAGTTGCTGGAGGTACAGGGCGGCCGCGACGACCGAGCCGAGGCTCATCACGCCTCGCGCGTGCAGCATTCCGCCGATCAGGAGCACCCCGGCCACCGGCAGGATGTACGCGATCTCGACCACGGGGAAGAACACACTGCGCAGGTAGAGGGTGTACAGACGGGTGCGGCGGGCCGTGTCGAGGGCCTCCCGGCTCGCCCGGACGCGCCGCTCCTCCAGCCGCAGCGCCTCGACCGTGCGGGCACCGGACGCGGTGGCCGCGAGGATCTCGGCGACGTCGGAGGTGGCCGCGCCCTCGGCCAGATAGCCGTCCCGGGCCCGCCGCAGATACCAGCGCAGCACGAACCAGATGGGCAGCAGGCCGAACAGGCCGACCGCACCCAGCAGGGGGTTCAGGACGAACACGGCGGCCAGCAGGAACAGGAACTGCACGGAGTTGATGAGCAGTTCGGGGCCCGCGTCGCGCAGCGTCGTCCCCACGGTGGCCACGTCCGCGGTGCCGCGGGCGGTGAGGTCACCGGTGCCGGCCCGCTCCACGACCGAGGCGGGCAGGGCGAGGGCGCGGTCCACGAACTCCTCGCGGACCCGGGCGAGGGTGCGTTCGCCGAAGCGGTGGCCGACATAGCGGGCCCAGCGGGCCAGGAGGAGCTGGAGGCTCGCGCACACCACGAGGACGGCCGCGAGCCGGTCCACCGCGGCGACACCGCTCCCGGCGCGCACCTCGTCGATGATCCGGCCCAGCAGCCAGGGGCCGGCGAGGCCGGTGAGGGCCGCGGCGGAGTTCAGGGCGAGGACGGCGGTGAAGGCGCGGGTGTCCTTGCGGATCAGCCGGACGGAGGCGCGCCGTACGGATGCCTGGTCGGCGACCGGGAGGTGGCCGTCGGTCACTTCATGACCTCCACGTCTCTTGCGACCAGGGCGCGGTATCCCGGTTCCTGCGTGAGGAGTTGCTGGTGGGTGCCGGAGGCTGCGAGCTTGCCGTCGACCAGGTAGAGGACGGTGTCGGCGTGGTCCAGGACGAGGGGGGAGGTGGTGGTGACGACTGTGGTGCGGCCGTCTCTTGCCTCGCGCAGGCGGTCCGCCACGAGGGCTTCTGTGTGGGCGTCCAGGGCGGAGGTGGGTTCTACGGCCAGCAGGACTTCGGGGTTGGCGAGGAGGGCTCTGACGAGTCGGATGCGTTGGCGTTGGCCGCCGGAGAGGTTGCGGGCCTGGGCGTCCATTTGTGAGTCGAGGCCGTCCGGGAGACCTTGCGCGATGTCGTCTGCCACGGCTGCGTGCAGGGCGGCTGCGAGTTCGTCGTGGCTTGTCGCGCAGTTCCCCGCGCCCCTTTGGGGCGCTATCACCTCACGTAGGTTTCCGGCGAACAAGTCGGCCTCGTGGTCCGCCAGCAGGATGTGCTCCCTGATCTGGGGCAGCCTGATCTCGTCCAGCGGTACTCCGCCCCAGGTCGCCCTTGACGGCGTGTAGCGGGCCAGGCGGTCCAGGACCATGGCCGCATCCGCCGGGTGTGCCGAAGCCATGGCCGTCAGGCGGCCCGGGAGAATGCTCACGCCCGAGTCCGGGTCGTGCAGGACCGAGGGTTCGGCGGGGGCGTCTCTCGTCCCCGTGTCCTCCAGCGGCTCCAGGCGCAGGAACCGTACGACCCGCCGCGCGGCCACCACGCCCCGGCTCAGCTGGTATCCGCACTCCACCCAGAACGCCACCGGACCCACCAGGACCGCGACATAGCCGTACACCGCCACCAACTCGCCGACGCTGATGTCCCCTTGGGCGGCGAGGCGGGCCGCGAGCCAGGTGACGGTGGCGAGGAACAGGGTGGGCAGGCCCACGCCGAGGGCCTGGACCCAGCTGGTGACCGCGCCGACGCGGTAGCCCTGGGTGCGCAGGTGCTGGGAGTCGCGGTGGAAGGCGTCGGCGACCAGGCTCTTGCCGCCGAGGCCGTTGAGGACGCGCAGACCGCCCGCGAGGTCGGCGATCCGGGCGGTGAGGACGCCCTGGCGGTTGCGGTACTCCGTCTCGGCGCCCTGGAGGCGGGACAGGAACGGGCCCACGAGCAGCACGATCGCCGGGATGCCGAGGAGGACCACGGTCGCGAGGACCGGGGAGACCGAGACCAGCAGGGCGGCGACCGTCAGATAGGCCACACAGGCTCCGACGCCGGGGCCCACGACGGTCAGGGCCTGCGCGATCGTCTGCACGTCGCCCACGCCGATCGTGACGACCTCCCCGGCCCCGGTCCGGCGCGAGAGCGCGGCACCGAGGCGGACCGCCTGGCCGACGACCACCTTGACCGTGCGGAAGTTGGCGTCCATCCGCACCCGGGTCATCGTGCGGTGCCGCATGATGCTCAGCCACGCGTTGAAGGAACCGACCGCGAACAGCGCGAGGCACCAGCCCGCCAGCGCCGGCCAGTCACCCGGCTCCAGGCCCTCGTCGATCGCCTTCGCCATCAGGTACGGCGTCGCCGCGAGCAGCACCATCCACGAACTGCCCAGCAGCGCCCCGGCCACCGACCGGCCCGGCTGGCAGCGGACCAGCCACCACAGGTACCGCCAGCCGCCCCGGACGTCCGGCGTGCCCGGGTCCTCGTACGCGTCGATCACCTGTTCCCCCGCTCGCCCATGTGGTCGCTCACGCCAGACTGTCCCGCCAGGCCCGGTGCAGATCCGCGAACCGGCCCGTGCCCGCGGTGAGTTCGGCCGGTGTGCCGTCCTCGACGATCCGGCCGTGCTCCATCACCAGCACCCGGTCGGCGATCTCCACGGTCGACAGCCGGTGCGCGATCACCACGGCGGTACGGCCCTTCAGGACCGTCGCCATCGCGCGCTGCACCGCCCGCTCGCCCGGGATGTCGAGCGAGCTGGTCGCCTCGTCCAGGATCAGCACCGCCGGGTCGGCCAGCAACGCCCGCGCGAACGCCACGAGTTGGCGCTGCCCCGCGGAGATGCGGCCACCGCGCTTGCGGACGTCCGTGTCGTAGCCGTCGGGCAGGGCGCTGATGAAGTCGTGGGCGCCGATCGCCTTCGCGGCCCGCTCGATCTCCTCGCGCGAGGCGTCCGGGCGGCCGATCGCGATGTTCTCGGCGACCGTGCCGGAGAACAGGAAGGCCTCCTGGGTCACCATGACCACCCCGCGCCGCAGTTCGGGCACGGCCAGCTCACGCAGGTCCACGCCGTCCAGCAGGACGCGGCCCTCGGAGGGGTCGTAGAAGCGGGCGAGGAGTTTGGCGAGCGTCGACTTCCCGGCGCCGGTCGAGCCGACCACCGCGACGGTCTGTCCGGCGGGGAGCGTGAGGTCGAAGCGGGGCAGCACCTCGCCGCCGGTGCGGTAGCCGAAGGACACCCCCTCGAAGACGACCTCGCGGCCGGGACGGTCCGCGGACTCCAGCGCCGGGAGCTGCCGCGGAGCCGCCGGCTCCGGCACGGTCGGGGTCTGGGCGAGCAGACCGGCGATCTTCTCCAGGGAGGCCGCCGCCGACTGGTAGGAGTTCAGGAACATCCCGAGCCGGTCGATCGGGTCGTACAGCCGCCGCAGGTACAGCACCGCGGCCGCCAGCACCCCCAGCTCCAGCGAGCCCTGCGCCACCCGGTAGGCGCCCCACAGCACGATCCCCGCGACGGCCGTGTTGGCGACCAGCCGGGACCCGACGACATAGCGGGCCATCTCCAGCAGCGCGTCGCCGTTGACCCGCTCGTGCCGCTGGTTCAGTACGGCGAAGTCGGCGTCGTTGGCGGCCTCGCGGCGGAACGCGCGCACCGGGCGGATGCCGTTCATCGTCTCCACGAACTTCACGATCACGGCGGCGATCGCGGTCGACCGCTTCCGGTACACCCGGCCCGCGCGCCGCTGGTAGATCCGCACCAGCCCGTACAGCGGCACGAAGGACGCCACCGCGACCGCGCCGAGCCCGAGGTCCAGCCAGAGCAGCAGCGCGGAGATGTAGAGGAAGGACAGGACGACGGTGACGAGCTCCTGGAGGCCCTCGTTGAGCAGTTCGCGCAGCGACTCGACGTCCGTCGTGGAGCGGGAGATGAGCCGGCCCGAGGTGTAGCGCTCGTGGAAGTCGATGCTCAGCGCCTGCGCGTGCCGGAAGATCCGGCCGCGCAGATCGAGCAGGACGTCCTGGTTGACGCGGGCGGACACCAGGATGAACGCGTACTGCAGAGCGCCGGAGGCCAGCGCGCACAGCAGGTAGCCGACGCCCACCGCGATCAGCGGGCCGTGGTCGTGGTCCCGGAAGGCGGGGACGGCCCGGTCGATCGCGTAGGCCACGATCAGCGGGCCCGCCTGCACGGCCGCCTGCTGGAGCAGCAGCAGGAGGGTCGTGACGGTGACGCGGGCCTTCATCGGGGCGAGCAGGGAGCGCAGCAGGAGGGCGGTGGCGCGCGGGGGAGCGGGCAGCCGGTCCTCGTCGAACGCGTCGTCGGCCCGCTTCTCGCCGGGCGGCCGCGGCTCTTCGTCCGTGGTGGGCGCGGACGTGGTGGGGGCCGTCATCGGGCGTCCTCCCCTTCCCCGGAGTCCCCGGACCCGGACATCAGATGGGCGTACTCGGCGTTGGTGCGCAGGAGTTCGTGGTGGGTGCCGACGGCCGTGATGCGGCCCTCGGACAGCAGCGCGACCCGGTCGGCGAGCTGCACGGTGGAGGGGCGGTGGGCGACGATCAGCGCGGTGGTGTCGGCCAGGACGTCCCGCAGCGCGGCCTCCACGGCGGCCTCGGTGTGGACGTCCAGGGCGGACAGCGGGTCGTCCAGGACGAGGAACCTCGGCCTGCCGACGACGGCCCGGGCGAGGGCGAGGCGCTGGCGCTGGCCGCCGGAGAGGCTGAGGCCCTGTTCGCCGACCTGCGTCTCGGTGCCCTGGGGGAGGGCGTGCACGAAGTCGGCCTGGGCGACGGAGAGGGCTCTGTCCAGTTCTCGTTCGTCCTGGCCCATCAGGACGTTGTCGCCGACGCTGGTGGAGAAGAGGGTGGGGTCCTCGAAGGCCACGGCTACGAGCGCGCGCAGCGTTTCTCTCGGCATGGCGGTGATGTCCTCGCCGTCGAGCGTGATGTGGCCGGACGTCACCTCATGGAGGCGGGGGACGAGGGCGGTGAGGGCGGTCTTGCCGCTGCCTGTTGCGCCTACGAGGGCCATGGATTCACCCGGCCGGATGTGGAGATCGATGCGGTCGAGGACCGGTGGGGAATCCTCGGAGGCGTCGGGGAAGCGGAACGAGACCGCCGAAAAGCGCATGCCATCGTTGTCGGCCGACGGCCGGTGGGGGCTGGTCGCGCCGTTCCCCGCGCCCCTATCGGGCGCGTCTTCCTGCTCCGGTACTTCGTCCATCGCCTCGAAATAGCGCTCCGTCGCCGTCGCCGCCTCCTGGCTCATCGCCAGCAGGAAGCCGATCGACTCGACCGGCCATCTGAGGGCGAGGGCCGTCGACAGGAAGGCGACCAGCGTGCCCGCCGACAGGTCGCCGTCCGCCACCTGGACGCAGCCCAGGACCAGCGCGGCCCCGATCGCCACCTCGGGGAGCGTGGTGATGACGCCCCAGATCGTGGCCAGGAGGCGGGCCTTGCGCAGCTCGGTGCCGCGCAGCTTCGCGGACAGGTCGTGGAACGCCCTCGCCTGCGACCGGTGCCGGCCGAAGCCCTTGATGATGCGGATGCCGAGGACGCTCTCCTCGACGACCGTCGTGAGGTCGCCGACCTGGTCCTGGGCGAGGCGCGCCACATGGTGGTAGCGCTTCTCGAAGATCACGCAGGTGACCATCACGGGGATCGCGGGGCCGAGGATCACCAGGCCCAGGGTCCAGTCCTGGAGCAGCATGATGATGACGCCCACGAGGATCGTCACCGCGTTGACCAGCAGGAAGGTCAGCGGGAAGGCGAGGAACATGCGCAGCAGCATGAGGTCGGTGGTGGCCCGGGACAGCAACTGGCCGGAGGCCCAGCGGTCGTGGAAGGCCACCGGGAGGCGCTGGAGGTGCCGGTACAGGCCCGCCCGCATCTCCGCCTCCACATGGGAGAGCGGTCTCGCCACCAGCCACCGCCGCAGCCCGAACAGCAGCGCCTCCGTGAACCCGAGCAGCAGCAGGTACAGCGCTCCGAGCCACACGCCGGCCGTGTCCCCGTCGGCGACCGGGCCGTCCACCATCCACTTCAGGACGAGCGGGATCACCAGCCCCGTACAGGAGGCGAGGATCGCCACGAGCGCGGCGGTCAGCAGCCGCGCGCGGGCCGGCCGGACATACGGCCACAGACGCAGCAGGGTCTTCACGGCCGACCCGCCCTTGGTGGTTGCATGTGTAATGGACATCAGCTGCGAGCCTACGGACCGGCACTGACAACGCCCACCGAGTTTTGGCCGGACCGGAGTCGGCCGCTGGACCTACGACCTGCGTGTTCGAGGGGTCGTACAGGAGCGGCGTGGGGGTCGTACCGCCGCATCCACCGATCGGTTGATGCCGTTTCGAGCGCGACGGGCGATGTGGCACCCGGCCCCCGGCCGGGACGCTGGTGCCATGTCCGTCATCGAAGTCAGCGAACTGCGCAAGTCCTACGGCGGCCGGACCGTCGTCGACGGTGTCTCCCTCACCGTCGAGGAGGGCGAGATTTTTGGAATTCTTGGCCCGAACGGCGCCGGCAAGACCACCACCGTCGAGTGCGTCGAAGGGCTGCGGGTCCCCGACGGTGGCCGGGTCAGGGTCACCGGGCTCGACCCCGTCGCCGACCACGCGCGCGTGGCCCGCGTCCTCGGCGCCCAGCTCCAGGAGAGCGAACTCCAGGCCAAGCTGACCGTGCGCGAGGCCCTGGAGCTCTACAGCACCTTCTACGACCGGCCCCTCGACTGGCGGCCGCTCGCCGAACGTCTCGGCCTCGCCCAGAAGCTGACGACCCGGTTCGGCAAGCTCTCCGGCGGCCAGAAGCAGCGCCTGTTCATCGCGCTCGCCCTGGTCGGCAACCCGCGGATCGTCGTCCTGGACGAGCTGACCACCGGTCTCGATCCACGCGCCCGCCGCGACACCTGGGAGCTGATCGAGGACGTGCGCGCGAACGGCGTGACCGTCCTGCTGGTCACCCACTTCATGGAGGAGGCGCAGCGGCTCTGCGACCGGATCGCCGTGATCGACAAGGGGCGGGTCGCCGCGCTGGACACCCCGGCCGGGCTCATCAGGCGTTCGGCGGGCGGCACCGTCATCAGCTTCACCCCGTCCGCGCCGCTCGACGCGCACGAGCTCAACGCCCTGCCCGCGCTCGCCTCCGTCGAGGACCGGGACGGCCGCCTCACCCTCTCCGGCACCGACGAGACGGTGAACGCCGTCATCACCCTGCTCGCCCGCCGGCACGTCACCGCCCACCAGCTCAGGGTCGTCGACGCCACCCTCGACGACGCGTTCCTCGACCTCACGAGGACCGACACCCAGGAGGCCACGGCATGAACACCGCCGTACTGCGGACCGAGGTCCGCCTCTTCCGCCGCGAACCCGGCGCCCTCTTCTGGATCCTGCTGTTCCCCACCCTGCTCCTGGTGATCCTCGGCTCGATCCCGTCGTTCCGGAACCACGACCCCGACCTCGGCGGCCTCAGGACCATCGACGTCTACGTCCCGGTGGCCGTGCTCCTCGGCCTGATCGTCGGCGGCCTCCAGTCGATGCCGCAGACCCTCACCGGCTACCGCGAACGCGGCATCCTGCGCCGCATGTCCACCACTCCGGTCCGCCCGACCGCCCTGCTCACCGCGCAGATGACCGTCTACGGCGGCGCCGCCCTGGCGTCCGCGCTGCTGGCCCTCGCCGTCGGACGGGTCGCCTTCGCCGTACGACTGCCCGAACAGCCCCTCGGATACCTGCTGGCCCTGGTCCTCGCCGTGCTCGCCGCCCTCGCGCTCGGGGCGGTGGTCTCCGCGCTGTCCCGGACCACGAAGATCGCCGGCGCGATCGGGTCCGCGGTGTTCTTCCCGGCGATGTTCTGCGCGGGCGTGTGGGCGCCGGTGCAGACCATGCCGCACGTCCTCGCCCGGATCGTCGGCTGCACGCCGTTCGGGGCGGCCGCCGAGGCACTGAACCGGGCCGCGGCCGGACACTGGCCGGGCTGGACCCACCTGGGCGTCCTCGTCGTCTGGACGCTGCTGCTCACGGGCGCCGCGTCACGCTGGTTCCGCTGGGAGTAGGGGAGGGGCCGTGCAGACTGGGGAGATGAACGCGTCGGACGCCCGGATCGACCGGTACTGGGAACGCCTGCACGTCTGGGGGCCGTACGGACTCCTCGGCACCGGCGTCGTCCTCGCGATCGTCTCCGCGGGCATCATGGACGGCCCCGTCGACTGGTACCTCGTCGGGATCCTGGTGGGCGCCGCGGTCCTGCTCCAGGTGTGGTGGCACGGCACCCGGCACCGCCGCGCCAACCGGGGCCGCAGCCCCTCCCGGGCCGGGACGGCGTACTACCTGGTCCGCTGGGCGATCGCCTTCGTCCTGACCTGGCTCAACCCGTTCTTCGCGTTCTACGCGGCGGCCGGCTACATGGACGCCGACGAGCTGATCCCGGGCATGTGGCGGCGGCTGGGGCTGTTCGCGAGCGCGGTCACCGTGGCCGGCGCGCAGGCCGGCGGGCTGATGCCGGGCAGCACGGCCCAGTGGCTGGGGTTCGCCGCGCTGCTGGCCGCCAACTACGGCCTCCAGTCGGTGGTCGCGCACATCACCGAACAGGAGGAGCAGCGCTCCCGCGAGCGCGCCTCGACCATCGAGGCCCTCCAGCAGGCGCTCGACGAGAACGCCGCCCTGCACGCCCAACTCCTCGTCCAGGCACGGGAGGCCGGGGTCGCCGACGAGCGCAGGCGGCTCGCCGCCGAGATCCACGACACCCTCGCCCAGGGCCTGACCGGGATCATCGCCCAGCTCCAGGTCGTCGCGAACACGCCCGACGAGAGCCAGGCTCGCGAGCACGTCCACCGGGCGATCGACCTCGCCCGGCACAGCCTCGGCGAGGCCCGCCGCTCGGTGCACAACCTCGCCCCGGTCGCCCTGGCCGACGCCGGGCTCCCCGAGGCACTGAAGCAGACGGTCGCCGACTGGGGCGAACGCACCGGTGTACGCGCCGAGTTCACGGTCACCGGCACCGCCGAGCAACTCCACGACGAGGTCTCCGCAACCCTGCTCAGGATCGCCCAGGAGGCCCTCTCCAACGCCGCCCGGCACGCGCACGCCACCCGCCTCGGCGTCACCCTGAGCTTCCTGACCGACGAGGTGATCCTCGACATCCGCGACGACGGACGCGGCTTCGACCCGCTCGCCCTGCCCGCCCGCACCCGCGCGGGCGGCTTCGGCCTCGACGGCATGCGGGCCCGCGCGGAACGCATCGCCGGTTCCCTCACCGTCGAGTCGGAGCCGGGCCAGGGCACCGCGCTGTCGGCTCGCGTACCGTTGGTCCGCCATGACCAGTGACATCTCGGTGCTGATCGTCGACGACCATCCCGTCGTACGGGACGGTCTGCGCGGCATGTTCGCCTCCGCGCCCGGCTTCACCGTGCTCGGTGAGGCCTCCGACGGCGTCGAGGCGGTCGAGCGGGCCGCGGCCCTCGACCCCGACGTGATTTTGATGGACCTGCGGATGCCGGGCGGCGGCGGGGTGGACGCCATCCGTGAGCTGACCCGCGCCGGTGCCCGGGCGAAGATCCTCGTCCTGACGACGTACGACACCGACTCCGACACGCTGCCCGCGATCGAGGCGGGCGCGACCGGCTACCTCCTCAAGGACGCCCCGCGCGACGAGCTGTTCACCGCGGTACGGGCGGCCGCGGAGGGCCGTACGGTGCTGTCCCCGGCGGTGGCGTCCCGGCTGGTCTCCGCCGTCCGATCACCCGGGGCACCGGCGAACGAGCCCCTGTCCGCCCGCGAGCGCGAGGTCCTCGCCCTGGTCGCCAGGGGCACCTCCAACCGCGAGATCGCCCGCGAACTGTTCATCAGCGAGGCGACCGTGAAGACCCACCTCACCCACCTGTACGCCAAGCTGGGCGTCAACGACCGCGCGGCGGCGGTCGCGACGGCGTACCAGCGGGGGATCCTCGGCTAGTCGGGGTACGGCAGCAGACCGGAGGCGGTCCGCTCCCACGCGGTCTTCAGCTCGGCCAGCAACTCCGGCCTGTCCGGGGCGAGATCGGCCTGCTCGCGCAGGTCGGTGCCGAGGTCGTACAGGTGGTCCTTGCCGGCGGAGTCCCGGTAGTACTTCCAACTCCCGCGCCGCAGCGCCCGGTTGGCGCGCACCCGCCAGAACAGGTCGCGCTCCGGGAGGTCCTGGCCCCGCAGCAGGTATCCGGCGAGGCTCGTCCCGTCCAGCGGGTACGCCGGGTCGGGGCGGGCGCCCGCGACCTCCAGGAAGGTCGCCGTCCAGTCGGGGGAGAAGTTCGGCTCGTGGCTGACCTGGCCGCCGTCGATCCGGTGCGGCCAGCGCACGATCGTCGGCACCCGGATGCCGCCCTCCTGGAGCACGAACTTCTCACCGCTGAGCGGCCACAGGTACGACCAGCGTTCACCGCCGTTGTCGCTGGCGAAGTACACCAGCGTGTGTTCCTCCTGCCCCGAGCGGCGCAGCGCGGCGAGCACCTCGCCGACGGCCGCGTCGAGGCTCTCCACCATCTCGGTGTACTTGGCGACCGAGCCGCCGTCGTAGTGGTTGAAGGCGATGCTGCGTTCCGCCTGGGTCTTCGCGGCGCGGATCTTCGCCGCGATCTCGGCGCCCGTCTCCTCGTCGCCCTCCGCGAGCCAGGGCCAGTGCGGGGTGGTGAAGTTGAGGTTCAGCAGCCAGGGCCTGTCGTGCTTGCGGCCGACGTACTCGACGGCCCGCTCGGTGAGGACCTCCGTGTAGTACCGCAGGTCCTCGTAGGTGGCGTCGCCCTCGTAGAGGTCGTAGTCGCCCAGCTGGCCCAGCTTGGAGAAGTACTCCAGCACACCGCCGCGGTTGCCGAAGAACTCGTCCCAGCCCGACTTGGTGGGGCTGTAGTCCGGGAGCCAGCCGCAGTGCCACTTGCCGATCAGGGCGGTCGCGTAACCGGCCTTCTCCAGCAGGGACGCGAGCGTGGGGTGGTTCGGGTCCAGCCCCTGCGTCCGGTCGGCCACGGGCTCGGCGAGCCCGCCCGGGGTACGCCCCGGATACCGTCCGGTGTACAGGCTGAACCGGGTCGGCGAGCAGGTCGAGGAGCCCGAGTACGCGTCCGTGAAACGCACCCCCTGCCGGGCCAGCCGGTCCAGGTTCGGCGTCCTGATGTGCGGGGCGCCGTAGGAGGAGAGGTCGGCCCAGCCGAGGTCGTCGCCGAGGATGACGAGGAGGTTGGGGCGTCTGCCGGAGGAACCACCGGCCCGGGCCTGGAAGGGGCGTTCGGCGGGGGCGGCTTCGGCGGTGGTCGTCGTACCGGCGACGGCGGTCACGGCACCGCCACCGACGAGACCACCGAAGGCACGGCGGGAGATCTCGGACATGGGAGCGAGTCTGATCAGCGGACAGTTGTCATGGCCAGCGATCACATGAGCTGTTCACGGACCTGCAACAGCCGTCCTCAGCCGGCCACCCTGAGCAGCAGCACCGCCCGCGCCGGCACCGTGACCGACGACCCCGCCCGGTGCACCACCCCCGGAGCCTCCCCCTGCTCCTCCCTCGACGTGTCGACGACCACCTCGTACCGCTCCGCCCACGGCGGTCCCGGCAGCTGGAAGGCCGTCGGGCGGTCGCCCGCGTGCAGGACGGCCAGGAAGCTGTCGTCGAGGATCGGTGCCCCGCGCTCGTCACGGCCGGGGATGTCCCGCCCCGACAGGTACATCCCGAGCGTGGCCGCGGGCGCGTACCAGTCGCGTTCCGTCATCTCGGTGCCGCGCGCCGTGAACCAGGCCAGGTCGCGCAGGCCGTCCGCCGAATGCGCCCGCCCCGAGAAGAAGGCCCGGCGTCGCAGCACCGGATGCCGGTGGCGCAGGTCGATGAGCCGGGCGGTGAGGTCGAACAGGGCCTTCCAGCCCGGGTCCTCCAGGAGCCCCCAGTCCACCCAGCTGATCTCGTTGTCCTGGCAGTAGGCGTTGTTGTTGCCGCGCTGCGTGCGGCCCAGCTCGTCGCCCGCGACCAGCATCGGCACTCCCGTCGACAGCAGCAGGGTGGTCAGCAGGTTCCGCAGCTGGCGCCGCCGCAGCGCCCGTACCCGCTCGTCGTCCGTCTCGCCCTCGGTGCCGCAGTTCCACGCCCGGTTGTCGTCGGTGCCGTCCCGGTTGCCCTCGCCGTTGGCCTCGTTGTGCTTCCTCTCGTACGACACCAGGTCGCGCAGGGTGAAACCGTCGTGCGCGGTGATGAAGTTGACCGAGGCGTACGGCCGCCGGCCGCCCCACGCGTACAGGTCGCTGGAGCCCGAGAGGCGGTAGCCGAGATCGCGTACGTCGGGCAGCGCGCCCCGCCAGAAGTCCCGTACGGCGTTGCGATAGCGGTCGTTCCACTCCGTCCACAGGGGTGGGAAGGCGCCCACCTGGTAGCCGCCCGAACCCACGTCCCAGGGCTCGGCGATGAGCTTCACGCGCCGGAGCACCGGGTCCTGGGCGATGACCGCGAGGAACGGGGACAGCATGTCGACGTCGTGCATCGAGCGGGCCAGCGCGGCCGCCAGGTCGAAGCGGAAGCCGTCCACGCCCATCTCCGTCACCCAGTAGCGCAGGGAGTCGGTGATGAGCCGTAGGACATGCGGCTGGACCACGTGCAGGGTGTTGCCGCAGCCGGTGTAGTCCGCGTAGCGCCGGGCGTCCGACTGGAGGCGGTAGTAGCCCCGGTTGTCGATGCCCTTCAACGACAGCGTGGGGCCCAGCTCGCCCGCCTCCGCCGTGTGGTTGTAGACCACGTCGAGGATGACCTCGATCCCGGCGGCGTGCAGCGCGCGGACCATCCGCTTGAACTCGCCGACCTGCTGACCCGTCGTACCGGAGGCGGCGTAGCCGGCGTGGGGCGCGAAGTAGCCGATGGAGTTGTAGCCCCAGTAGTTCTTCAGGCCCCGCCGCAGCAGATGGTCCTCGTGCGCGAACTGGTGGACGGGGAGCAGCTCGACGGCCGTGACGCCCAGCTTCACCAGGTGCTCGATCGCGGCCGGGTGCGCCAACCCGGCGTAGGTGCCGCGCAGTTCCTCCGGGATGCCGGGGTGCAGCGCCGTGAAGCCCCGCACGTGCAGCTCGTAGATGACGGAGTCCGCCCACGGGGTCTTCGGGCGGCGGTCCTCCATCCACTCGTCGTCGGTGGCGTCGTCGTGGACGACCACGCCCTTCGGGACGAACGGCGCCGAGTCGCGGTCGTCGCGCACGGTGTCCGCGACCTGCTGCTGCGGCCAGTCGCGGACATGGCCGTACACCTCGGGCGGCAGGCTGAAGTCGCCGTCCACCGCGCGGGCGTACGGGTCCAGGAGCAGCTTCGCCGGGTTCCAGCGGCCGCCGGTCCAGGGGTCCCAGCGGCCGTGCACCCGGAAGCCGTAGCGCTGGCCGGGCATCACGCCGGGCACGAAGCCGTGCCAGATCTCGTGCGTGAGCTCGCTGAGCCGGGCCCGGGTCTCCTTGCCGTCCGCGTCGAACAGGCACAGCTCGACGGCCTCGGCGCCGCCCGCCCAGAGGGCGAAGTTGGTCCCCGCGACCCCGTCCGGGCCGACCCGGAACCTGGCCCCCAGCGGGGTCGGCGCACCGGGCCACACCGGTACGGGTGGTGCTCCCCGCCGTGTGCCGTTCACCAGCGCGGCGGGGCGCTCCTCGGCGGCTTCGGTCACCGCCTCCTGCTCGGCTGCGCTGGACACCGGTCCTCCCACGGCTCATGGAACGAGATGGAAAAGGGCGCACGGCATCCCGTCCGCGGCACCCTCTCACGTCGTCCTCCCCTCTGTTCTGCCCAGCGGTCGGGTCGCACTCACGGGTTCGCACCGCTGGGTTGGGCGGGGCGCCTTCGGATGTGCCGGGTCAGGTTGTCGGGCGGCGTGCGGGTTCGTTGTGGCTTGTCGCGCAGTTCCCCGCGCCCCTGTCGGGGCGCGTCCCCGTGGTCGTAGGCCCAAAGGTCACGTTTCTCGCGGGTGGGCACCGTCGTTGGGTGGGCGTGAGGCATCGACTTGGGCGCGCTCGGCGCGCGGGGGCCGTACTGGCCGCCGTACTGACATGGGCAGGACTGCTGGCCGGGGTCGCCGGCTGTACCGCGGGCGGGGGTGGGGGGATCGGCGGTGTCGGCGGGTTCGGGAAGCCGCCCGCGCCCGAGGACGTGATCAGGGTCGCCCCCGACGACGGCACCAAGGGCGTGCCGCCCGAGGAGAAACTGCGGGTGCGGGTGCCGAGCGGGCGCCTGGAGTCGGTCACCGTCGTCAAGTCCCAGGACGCGCAGGACATCCCGGTGCCCGGGCACATCTCCGACGACGGACTGCGCTGGGAACCCGACGAGGCACAGCTCGCGCTCGCCGCCAAGTACACCGTCCACGCGGTCGCCCTCGACGCCCACGGCCGCCGCTCGGCCCGGCACACGACCTTCACCACGTACGTCCCCGAGCAGCGCTTCATCGGGTACGTCAGCCCCGAGAACCGCTCCACCGTCGGCACCGGGATGATCGTCTCCCTGGAGTTCAACCGGGCGATCGAGGACCGCGCCGCCGTCGAACGCGCCGTGCACGTCACCTCGCAGCCCCCCGTCGAGATCCGCCCGCACTGGTTCGGCGGCGGCCGACTCGACTTCCGCCCCGAGCACTACTGGGAGCCCGGCACCCGCGTGACCGTCGCCCTGCGGCTCCGTGACGTGGAGGGCGCGCCCGGTGTCTACGGCCTCCAGTACAAGACCTTCTCCTTCACCGTCGGCCGCAGCCAGGTCTCCCTCGTGGACGCGGCCGCCCACACCATGCAGGTCCGGCGGGACGGCGAACTCCTCGCGACCGTGCCGATCACCGCCGGCGCCCCGAGGACGACCACCTACAACGGCAAGATGGTCGTCACCGAGATGCTCGAGGTGACCCGCATGAACAGCCGGACCGTCGGCTTCGGCGGTGAGTACGACATCCCGGACGTCCCGCACGCCCTGCGCCTGACCGACTCCGGCACCTTCCTGCACGGCAACTACTGGGCGCCGGACGCCCCCGGCAGGGTCAATGTCAGCCACGGCTGCGTGGGACTCCGGGACGTGAAGGGCGGCAGCTCGGACACCCCGGCGGGCTGGTTCTTCGACCGCAGTCTCGTCGGTGACGTGGTCGAGGTCGTCCACAGCGATGACAAAAAGGTCGCTCCCGACAATGGACTCGGGGGATGGAATATGAGTTGGAAGCAGTGGAAGGCGGGCAGTGACTGAATGGTGACCTTCCACTCACAAGATTCTGAAATTTATGCGGTTAATATGCGCCGACACGCGGTGATCGCGGGGGTGACGCGGGCCTGACCAGGCCCGGCGAGGGGAGAACGACTTGAACGTGCGACCGATATCGGGGGCGTCGGTTGACGCGCGGGGGCGCGGGGCCAAGGGGTTGCTGGCGCTGATACTCGGCGTCCTGCTGCTGGCCGTGACCGCCTGCGGTGGCGGAGGATCCGGCTCCGGCTCCGGGTCCGGGGACGCCAAGAGCGAGAAGGGTGACTCGGCCGCCGCCGAGACCAAGCAGTCGGAGGCGGTCGTCTCCATCACCCCGAAGGACGGCGCGAAGTCCGTCGACACCAGTGGCGTCCTCAAGGTCGGCGCCACCAAGGGCAAGTTGACCGAGGTGCAGGTCAAGGACGCCAAGGGCACCGCGGTGGAGGGGAAGATAGCCGCGGACGGCTCCTCCTGGACGCCGTCCACGCATCTCGCCTCCGGCACCGCCTACACGGTGCACGCGGTCGCGAAGGACTCCAAGGGCCGTACGGCCGCCGAGGACTCCGGCTTCACCACCCTGACTCCCAAGAACACCTTCATCGGCACCTTCACGCCCGAGGACGGCTCGACCGTCGGCGTCGGAATGCCGTTCTCCCTCCGCTTCACCCGGGGCATCACCAGCCCCGAGGACGTCGAGAAGGCCATCACGGTCAAGACCTCGCCGGCCGTCGATGTCGAGGGCCACTGGTTCGGCAACGACCGGCTGGACTTCCGCCCCGAGCAGTACTGGAAGGAAGGCACCAAGGTCACCGTCGAGCTCCGCCTCGACGGCGTCGAGGGGCGCAAGGGCGTCTACGGCAAGCAGAACAAGACCGTCTCCTTCACCATCGGCCGCAACCAGGTCTCCGTCGTGGACGCCAAGAAGCACACGATGAAGGTCACCCAGGACGGCAGGACCATCAAGACCCTCAAGGTCACCACCGGCAAGCCCGGCTACGACACCTGGAACGGCCAGATGGTCATCAGCGAGAAGCTCGCGGTGACCCGGATGAACGGCGAAACGGTCGGCTACGGCGGCGAGTACGACATCAAGGACGTCCCGCACGCGGCCCGTCTCACCGACTCCGGCACCTTCATCCACGGCAACTACTGGGGCGGCGACGCCTTCGGCAACTACAACGCCAGCCACGGCTGCGTGGGCCTGCGCGACGTCAAGGGCGGCTACGACAGCGGGGTGCCGGCGGCCTGGTTCTTCAACCACTCCCTGCTCGGCGACGTGGTGGTCGTGAAGAACTCCGACGACGCGACGGTCGCCCCGGACAACGGGCTCAACGGCTGGAACATGTCGTGGGAGAAGTGGACGGCGTAGTTCTTACGACGGTCAGCGGGTCCGGTGTGAGGTACTGCACCGGGCCCGTTCCCGTTAGTGCCCGTTAACCTGCTGACATGACCGTGAATCTCGAAGTCGCCGAAGGCGTCGGCACCATCCGTCTCGACCGGCCGCCCATGAACGCGCTGGACGTGGCCACCCAGGACCGGCTCAAGGAGCTCGCCGAGGAGGCGACCCGGCGCGAGGACGTGCGCGCGGTGGTCGTGTACGGCGGGGAGAAGGTGTTCGCGGCCGGCGCGGACATCAAGGAGATGCAGAACATGGACCACACCGCGATGGTCCTGCGCGCCCGCGACCTCCAGGACTCCTTCACGGCCGTGGCCCGCATCCCCAAGCCGGTCGTCGCGGCGATCACCGGCTACGCGCTGGGCGGCGGCTGCGAACTCGCCCTGTGCGCCGACTTCCGGATCGCCGCGGAGAACGCCAAGCTGGGCCAGCCGGAGATCCTGCTCGGTCTGATCCCCGGCGCGGGCGGCACCCAGCGCCTGGCCCGGCTGGTCGGCCCGTCCAAGGCGAAGGACCTGATCTTCACGGGCCGTATGGTCAAGGCGGACGAGGCGCTGACGCTGGGCCTGGTGGACCGGGTCGTCCCCGCCGACGAGGTGTACACGCAGGCGCACGCCTGGGCGGCGAAGCTGGCGCAGGGGCCGGCGATCGCGCTGCGCGCCGCGAAGGAGTCGATCGACACGGGGCTCGAGACCGACATCGAGACGGGCCTCGCGGTGGAACGGAACTGGTTCGCAGGCCTGTTCGCCACCGAGGACCGCGAGCGGGGCATGAAGAGCTTCGTCGAGGAGGGCCCCGGCAAGGCGAAATTCCTCTGAACCCCTTGCAGTTGACACGATGTCTGATCCGGGTCCCTCGATGGGGCGGTTTATGGGAGCCTTAAGGCAGCCTTAAGTCTGCCTTGTCGAGGGAGTCCGTCGATTGCCTCCTCGTGAGCCTACGCCGCAGGTCACGGGGGCTGTCGACGGCGCCGATGTGCCTGCGGCATATGCCGATCGGTGCTCTCGGAGCGACGCATTCCGGGGGGCGTATTCGTCAGGAACGGCCCCGGAGGGCGCTTTGGGCGGCCATGATGGGGTCATGGCGGGGCTGGAGGGTTTCGAACAGCCGCGGGGAGACGGCCGTGTGACGGCGGCGCGCTGGTCTCCGGCGGTCGAGGACGAGCACGCACTGAAGGCGCTCGAACTGTTCGGAAACCCCACCGAGGCGGAGGTCCCGCTGCCCTCCCGGCCCGAGTCCGCGGCGGCCGCCCGGCGCCTGACCCAGGTCATCGTGCTGCGTCAGTGGGGGCTGACCCCCAAGATGACGGAGGACGCGGTCTTACTCGTGTCCGAACTCGTCGGCAACGCCGTACGGCACACGGGGGCGCGGGTGTTCGGCCTGCGCATGCGGCGTCGGCGGGGGTGGATCCGGATAGAGGTACGGGATCCCTCCCGGGGGCTGCCCTGTCTGATGCCGGTGCAGGAGATGGACGTCAGCGGCCGGGGGCTGTTCCTCGTCGACAAGCTGTCCGACCGGTGGGGGGTCGATCTGCTGCCCCGCGGCAAGACCACCTGGTTCGAGATGCGTGTGGCCGACCGGTAGCCGGTGGGTCGATCAGCGGCAATCCGTGACGGAACCCCTTAAATGGGGCGGGTGACCGCTACCGATCGCCGGGCCGTGCTGCTCGCCACCGCTGGGCTGACGTTGGCCGCGGGATGTGCGACCAGGAGTGCCGTCGCTCATCCCGCCCACTCCGCCGGCAGCGCCCCACCCCTCCCCGCCCAGCTCACCCACGGCCCCCGCGACCGCCCCCGCGTCGCCCTCACCTTCCACGGCGCCGGTGATCCCGCCGTCGCCCGCGCGCTCCTCACCGAGGCCGAGCAGCGCGGCGCCCGGGTCACCGTGCTCGCCGTGGGCAGCTGGCTCGACACGTACCCCGACCTCGCCCGCCGGATCCTCGACGGCGGGCACGACCTCGGCAACCACACCCTCAACCACCTCGACATCAACGCGATGTCCGAGTCCGAGGCGCGTCAGGAGATCACCGGCTGCGCCGAGCGGATCCGGCGGCTCACCGGCTCGGTCGGGAGCTGGTTCCGGCCCTCCCGTACGCCCACCGCCTCCCCCCTCGTCGTCCGGCTGGCCCAGGAGGCCGGCTACCCGCACGTCCTGTCCTACGACGTCGACTCCCTCGACTTCACCTCGCCCGGCGCCGCCGCCGTCGCCCGCAAGGTCCTCGCCGAGATCCGCGAAGGGTCCGTGGTGAGCCTGCACTTCGGGTACGCCGACACGGTCGCCGCGCTCCCCGTCGTACTGGAAGAACTCGACCGGCGCGGCCTGGCCGCGGTGACCACCACGGAGTTGTTCAGCTGATGCCCCGCACCCTCGCCCAGCGCGCTCTGCTCGCCTGTGCAGCCCTCGCCGTCCTCGCCGCCTGCGGCACCGAGACCAAGGACGGGGCGACCGAGGCCCTCGGCACCAAGGCCGCCGTCCCCGCCCCGGTGAAGCCGGTGGAACCCGTGCGGAAGCGGGTCCAGGGGCTGCCCGGGATGCCGCCCGTGCTCGACCCGAAGGACGTGTACGCCGCCGACCGCCCGAACCGGCTCTCGCCCGTGGTGAAGGACTTCCCGTCCCGGGTCTACGTCCCCAACACCGAGTCCGACACCGTCTCCGTCATCGACCCGAAGACGTACCAGGTCGTCGAGACGATCCGTGTCGGGCGGCAGCCCCAACACGTCGTGCCGTCCTGGGACATGAAGACGCTGTGGGTCAACAACAACCGCGGGCACACCCTCACCCCGATCGACCCGAGCACCGGGAAGGCGGGCGAGCCGGTCGAGGTGCACGACCCCTACAACCTGTACTTCACGCCGAACGGCAGGTACGCCGTGGTGATGGCCTCCCTCGACCGGGAGCTCGTCTTCCGCGACCCGCACACCATGGAGCGCAGGAAGACGGTCCCGGTCAGCTGCTACGGCGTCAACCACGCCGACTTCTCCCTGGACGGCCGGTACTTCATCGTCTCCTGCGAGTTCAGCGGGGAACTGCTGAAGGTCGACACCGAGAAGATGAAGGTGATCGGGCAGCAGAAGCTGCCCTTCGACGGGGCCATGCCGCAGGACGTCAAGGTCTCGCCCGACGGGAAGCGGTTCTACGTCGCCGACATGATGGCCGACGGGATGTGGGTCCTGGACGGCGACACCTTCGGCAAGCCGACCCTGCTGCCCACCGGCAAGGGCACCCACGGCCTGTACGTCAGCCGCGACTCCCGCGAGATGTACGTCTCCAACCGCGGCGAAGGGACCGTGTCCGTCTTCGACTTCACCCGGAACAGGATCACCAGGAAGTGGCACCTGCCCCAGGGTGGCAGCCCCGACATGGGTGGCGTCTCCGCCGACGGCAAGGTCCTGTGGCTCTCCGGCCGCTACAACTCCGAGGTCTACGCCATCGACACCCGCACCGGCGAACAGCTCGCCCGCATCAAGGTCGGCAGCGGCCCGCACGGCCTCGCGGTGTACCCCCAGCCGGGCCGCTACTCCCTCGGCCACACCGGGATCTTCCGCTGAAGCCGGCCCGGCGCCGTCGTCGAGTCCCCGCCGCTCCATGCCGCAGCCGGCACCCAGTGTTCCGGGGTGTCCTGACGACCGGCCGGGCGGGCCGGAGACGCCGCGGGGGCCCGCCGACGACCGGGTCTCGCTCCGCCGGCCGCCGCCCGCCACTCCAGCCTCCGACCCGTCCCGGGGCTCGCCCGGACACCACGGCCTCCGGCACTACCGCCGCCGGAACGCACCGCTTCCTCACCGAGGTGGGCCGGTGACCCGTCCAGGCGCCAGCAGCACCGCCTCCGCGCCCACCGGGCGGTAGCCCGCCGCCTGGAAGGCGCGCAGGCTGCGGGCGTTGCCGGGGGAGACCTGGGCCCACAGGGGCTCCGCGGTCAGGTGGCGGGCCGCCGTCACCAGGGCGCGGCCCAGGCCCCGCTGCCGTACGGCCTCGTCGACCTCGACCGAGACCTCCAGGCGGCCGCCCACGCCGCGTCCCGTCACCAGCACCCCGCCGTCCGCCGTCCACGCGCGGATGTCGTCGCGGCGCCGGCGGGCGTAGGCGATACGGGGGTGGTTCGCGTCCTCGATCTCCTTCAGCGGGAGCGGTGGTTCGCCCGGCAGGGGGTCCGCGACCAGCATCACGTCGATGGTCTCCGACCTGCGGCCGGTCCGGTCCTGGAGGGCGGTCAGGAAGCGCGGGTTCATGGTCGCGGCCAGCGCGTCGCAGTCCAGGCCGCGCAGGGTGGCGTGGACCCAGGCGGGGTCCTCGTCGGTGAAGACGACCGAGTGGGCCGTGAAGGACAGGACGCCCGCGTCCCGCCGACAGGACTGCGGAACGACTGTGGTGCCGCCGTCCGCGGGCGGGAAGACACCACGGGCCGCCGCATCGAGAATGTCCCGCAAAGTCTCCATCACCGCGCTCCTTGAGTCTCCACCCGCTGGAAGGCCCAGACTCGCAGACATGATCGAAGACGGCACCGGCCTTTTCACCATCGGCGAGCTGGCCCGGGCCACCGGACTGACCGTGCGGACCATCCGCTACTGGTCCGACGAGGACGTCCTCGGCCCGGTGACCCGCTCCGCCGGCGGCTACCGGCTCTACGACACCGAGTCCGTCGCCCGCCTGGAGCTGATCCGCACGCTGCGGGAACTGGGCCTCGGGCTGGACGTCGTACGTCAGGTGGTCGCCGGCGAGAAGGACCTCGCCTCCGTGGCCGCCGCGCACGTGGCGGCCCTGGACGCGCAGATCCGGTCACTGAAGGTGACCCGGGCGGTGCTGTCGACCGTGGCGCGACGCGGTTCGACCGCGGAGGAGATGACGTTGATGAACAAGCTGGCACGGCTGTCCGCCGCCGAGCGGCAGCGGATCGTGGACGACTTCGTGGAGGAGACCTTCAGCGGGCTGGACACCGCCGACCCGGTGATCCGGGACCGGCTGCGCCGGATCGGCGTAGACCTGCCCGACGACCCCACCCCCGAGCAGGTCGACGCCTGGGTCGAGCTGGCCGAGCTGCTGCGGAAGGAGGACTTCCGGGCAGCCATGCGCAGGATGATCGAGTTCAACGCGGCCGGCCGCGGCCCCGACACCCCGGCCGGCACCTCGATGTGGTTCATCCGGCGGCTGGTCGAGCTGGTCGGGGACGCCATGGCGCGCGGCACGGCACCCGAGGACCCCGAGGCGGACGCCCTGCTCGACGAACTGCTGGGGGAGGGGACGGACCGGGCGGCGGTGCTGGAACGCATCGACCTGGGCCAGGAGGTCGCCCGCTACCGGGAGTTGGCCGCCGTCATCTCCGGCGCGCCCGAGCCACCGAGGTACCAGGCGGAGTTCTCCTGGGTGGTCGCCGCGCTGCGGGCCAGGACCGGCGGCTAATCTGACCTGCGGCAGCAAGCCAGCGAGACACGAAGCACAGGAAAAGGGGCGGACCGGTGGCGCACATCGACATCGAGGAAGCACGCAAGCAGTTCGAGCGCATCGATGCGGACGGTGACGGCTCCATCACCGCCGCCGAGTTCAAGTCCGCCCTGGCCCAGGGCGGCGACTGGAACGTGACCGAGTCGGTCGCCGAGGCGATCATCAAGAGCCGCGACCTCAACGGCGACAAGCTCCTGTCGTTCGACGAGTTCTGGGCCTACCTGAACAAGTAGGACGTACGGGGAAGGGGGCGCCGCACCGGCTTCCGGTGGGCGCCCCCTTCGTCATGCCGGGCGCCTGATCCGTACCGTCCAGCGGCCGTCGTGCCGCTCCAGCACCAGCGGCAGGTCGAAGCACGTGCCCACCTGGTCGCCGGTGAGGACGTGCGACACCGGGCCCCGCGCGAGGACCCGGCCCTCGCGCAGCAGCATCGCGTGGGTGGTGCCGGGCGGAAGCTCCTCCAGGTGATGCGTGACGAGGACGGTCGCCAGTTCCGGATGCTCCCGGCGCAGGGAGTCCAGGGCGTCGATCAGCCGCTCGCGGCCCGGCAGGTCGAGGCCGGTGGCCGGTTCGTCGAGCAGCAGCAGCCGTGGCTTCGGCATCAGCGCGCGGGCGATGAGCGTACGGCCGCGCTGCCCGTGGGAGAGCGTGGGCCAGCGGGCGTCGGCGACACCGGCGAGACCGAGGGTGCCGATGAGCCGGTGGGCCCTCTCGCGCTGCCCTGGCGTCGGCCGCCAACGGGGGAGGAGCGCCACGGAGTTGGTCAGCCCGGTCAGGACGACGTCCCGGACCCGCAGCGGCGCGGTGAGCGGATGGCGCGGGTCGACATGACCGACGTGGGCGCGCAGCTCCCGCAGGTCCACCCGGCCCAGCCGGCGGCCCAGCACCTCGACCGTGCCCGCGGTGGGATGCGTCAGGGCGCCGAGCAGGCCGAGCAGCGTGGACTTGCCCGCGCCGTTGGCGCCCAGCAGCGCCCAGTGCTCCCCGGCCCGGACGGTCAGGGAGACCTCCTGGAGGATCGCCCTGCCGTCCCGCACGACACGGACGTCCTCGGCGCGCAGGACCTCCCTCACCGCAGTGCCCGATTGACCGCGGACAGCACGGCCCGGACACCGGCGGCCGGTCCCACACCGGCGCCCCAGGCCGCCGTACGACCGTCGACACGGCACTCGGCGTAGGCCGCCGTGCCGTCCTCGGCGAAGTCGACGACCTCGACCGTGTACCCGGCGCCGGCGAGCGCGTCCACGAAGGCCGAGAGCGCGCTGGTGCCCGTGCCCTCGTGGTCGCCGACCCGGTCGTCGCACTCCAGGGTGCCGACGAAGCGGTGGACGCCGGGCGCCTCCTCGTACGCCGTCCCGTCGTGCAGCCGGACCTCGCCCTCCGTGAGATAGGTGGCCCGGAACAGCTCGTACAGCTCTTGCGGACTCATCTCCCGGCCGCTGGTGTCGGTGGCCTCCTGGACGGTCCGGGAGAAGTCGGGGCGCATCCGGGGCGGCAGGTCGATGCCGTGGTGGGTGCGCAGCAGGTATGCCGTGCCGCCCTTGCCCGACTGGGAGTTGACGCGGATCACCGCCTCGTAGGTGCGCCCGATGTCGGCCGGGTCGATCGGCAGGTAGGGGACCTGCCAGGGCTCGTCCGGGTGCTGGTCCCGGTGGGCGAGGCCCTTGCTGATCGCGTCCTGGTGGGTGCCGGAGAAGGCGGTGTGGACGAGGTCGCCGGCGTACGGGTGGCGGGGGTGCACGGGGAGCCGGTTGCAGTGCTCGACGGTCTCCTTCACCGCGTCGAGGTCGCCGAAGTCGACCATGGGGTCCACCCCTTGGGCGTACAGGTTCATCGCGAGGGTCACCAGGTCGACGTTCCCGGTGCGCTCGCCGTTGCCGAACAGGCAGCCCTCCACGCGCTGGGCGCCGGCCAGCACGGCGAGTTCGGCGCAGGCGACGCCGGTGCCGCGGTCGTTGTGCGGGTGCACGGAGAGGATCACGGAGTCACGGCGGGAGAGGTTCCGGTGCATGTACTCGATCTGGTCGGCGTACACGTTCGGGGTGGCGATCTCGACGGTGGCGGGGAGGTTGAGGGTGACGGGGCGGTCGGGGCTCGCGTCCCACAACCGCGTGAGCATGTCGGACAGTTCGAGCACGAAGTCGGGTTCGGTGAGGTTGAAGGTCTCGGGGGAGAACTGGAAGCGGACGGCGGTGCCGGGGAGGGCGTCGGCCCGCCGTGCCATGTGCGCGGCCGCCTCCCGCACGGTCCGCCGCACCTCGTCCCGGTCCCGGCCGAGGACGACGTCCCGCCACACCGGCGAGGTGGCGATGTAGAGGTGTACGACGGCCCGCGGCAGCCCGGCGATCGAGTCGAAGGTCCGGTCGAGGAGGTCCTCGCGGGCCGGGGTGAAGACGACCGGAGTCACGTCGTCGGGGACGGCACCGCCGGTCACCAGGTGCCGGACGAAGTCGAAGTCCGTGCGGCTCGCGGAGGGGTAGCCGACCTCGATCTCCTTGAAACCGGTCCGCACCAGCAGCTCGAGGAAGCGGCTCTTGCGGGCGGTGTCCATCGGCTCGGCCAGGGCCTGGTTGCCGTCCCGCAGGTCGACGGGGACCCACAGGGGCGCGCGGTCGATCCGGGCGGAGGGCCAACTCCGTTCGGTGACGGGGACGTTCACCCGGTCCTGGAAGGGGCGGTAGCGGTGGAACGGCATCGGGCTCGGGCGCTGGGGGTTCCAGACGGGGGCCGCGGGGGCCGCGGGGGTGGGTGTCATGGGGCCGGTGTCCTTCTGCTCGGTCATGGGCTGGACCGGCAGCACGGCGTCCCGCGGCGGGGTGCCGGTCGCGTCAGGCCCCGCCGCGGCAGCCGAGAAGAAGGAGACCGCGGAAGATCACGGGGGTAGGCTAGTCACTCCTCAGCTCCTCAGACAAGTGAGAATTCGCTGAGTGCCCCTTGTCGTCGCGTGAGTTGGTGAACCGCAGATGCCGCTAGGTCCCGTCCGTCCCAGTCCTCTGGTCGAGCAGGCCGCCGAGCGGCTGCGCGAGCAGATCACCGCGGGGCACTGGCCCGTCGGCACCAGGCTGCCCGGGGAGACCACGCTCGCGAAGGACCTCGGCGTCGGCCGCTCCACGGTCAGGGAGGCGCTGCGGGCGCTGGCCGGGGCGGGGCTGGTGCGGGCGAGGCAGGGGGCGGGGGTCTACGTCACGGCCACGGAGGCGGTGGGGGACTGGCCGACCCGGCTGCGCCGGGCCGCGGTCACCGACGTCTACGAGGTCCGCATGGCCGTGGAGGTCCACGCGGCCCGCCTCGCCGCGCGCCGCCGTACCGCCGAGGACGTGGCGGCGATGGCACGCGCGCTGGAGGGCCGCCGGGCCGCCTCGGCCTCCTCCGACGCCGACTTCGTGGACGCGGACATCGCCTTCCACGCGGCGGTGGTCGCGGCCGCCCACAACCCCGTACTCGCCGACCTCTTCCGGGAGTTCACCCCGGTCCTGCGCGAGGGCCTGATCGAGCTGCTGACCCTGACCGGCCTGCGCGCCACCGACCCCAACACCGCCGACGAGGCCCACGCGGCGCTGGTGCGGGCGGTGACGGACGGGGACGCGGAGGGGGCGGCGGAGATCCTGCGGGGGGAGCTGGAGGATCCGTTCGGGGGCTAGGGCGTCGTCCGCCGGACAGGCCCCGCATCGGCTACACGATGTCCAGGGGCTCGTGCGGGCCGGACGGGAGGTTGATCTCCACCGCGTCGCCGGGCCGTATCTCGCCGCCCGTCACCACGATGCTCATGATTCCGGAGCGGAACCGCGGGCGGCCGTCCTCGGCTCGGCCCACGACCTGCTTCATCAGGCCCTTCTGGAAACCGTCGATCTGGGCGCACGGATTGCGCAGGCCCGTCACCTCGACGACGGCCGTGTCCCCGAGCCGCAGCCGTGTGCCCCGGGGCAGCGACAGGAGGTCGATCCCCCGGGTGGTGACGTTCTCGCCGAGTTGTCCGGCCGCGACCTCGAACCCGGCCTGCCGTACTTCCTCGAAGAGCTCCTCGTGGATCAGGTGCACCTGCCGGAGGTTCGGCTGGGAGGGGTCCTTCTTCATCCGGAACCGGTGCTTCACCGTCGCCCCGCCGTGGACGTCCCCCTCCACCCCGAACCCCGCGAGCAAGGTGATGCTCTCCCGGTTCGGCTTGCTGAAGGAGTACGTGCCGTTGCTGCTGACCGCGCTGATCATCCCACCCATGGGGCAAGCCTAAGCGCCGGTCAGGCGTCGGCGGCCCACTCCCGCAGCGCCGCCTTGCTCGCGAAGTCGGCGACGTTCTTGTCCAGCGGGTCGTCGGTGTACTGGTGGAAGCGCCACTTCGCCTTGATGCGGGGCTTGCCCGCCGTGACGTAGTCGGCGATCCAGAGGCCGTCGCCGGCGTAGGACGTGGTGTCGACGTTCAGCCAGTAGTGCCGGTTGCAGTACAGGATCACCCTGTTGTTCGGCCGGAGCTGCCGCACCTTGCGGATGAAGGCGTCCTTCTCCGCGTTGGTCGCGTGGGTGCCCTCGCCGGTCGTCTCCCAGTCCACGGCGAGGATGTCGCCCGCCTTCTCGGGGGCGTGCTTGACGAAGTACTCGGCCTGGGCGGTGAGGTTGCCGGGCCACAGGAAGTGGTAGAAGCCGACGACCAGGCCGGCGTCGCGCGCGTGCTTGGTCTGCGCCGCGAGTTTCGGATTGACGTAGGAGCGGCCCTCCGTCGCCTTGATGAAGACGAAGGAGAGACCGTCCGTGGCGTAGGACGAGGACTGGTAGGCGCTGACATCGATACCGCGGAGCATGTGGGGGCTCCCTGAAGTGTCGTCGGGGGGACGGGAGTTGTCATGATGCCCCCGATGCGCCGGAAGACACCTCGGGGAGGCTGCCGCGCTGCTTCCGGGACGCTGCCGCGCCACCTCGGGAAGGCTGCCACGCCGCCTCGGGGCGCTACTGCGGTACCGCGTAACCGGGCACGGACGGCCACCGGACGGTCAGGAGCACCGACTCCTCCTCCGCGTACCAGGAGTGGTCCACCCCGTGCCCCCACACGACGTAGTCGCCCTGCTCCGCCAGGACCACGTCCCGCCCGGGCAGCTCCACCCGGAAACGGCCGCTGATCAGGACCAGCAGCGCGGTACGCGCTTCGCCCCGCACCCACTCCTTGCGCCGGTCGCCGCGCGGGTGGATGCCCCACTTGATCTCCACGGCCTCGCTGTGGCGCGGATCGCCCGGCTCCTTGAAGTGGCCGAGGAGCCAACCCCGGTCCAGCGGGGCGTCCTTGCCGGCGTTGCCCACGTACACGCTGTCGTTCATGGCGGGGGATGCTAGCAACTTCCGTTTTGCCGGGAACCGGCGCGGTGTCCCACTCCCACATGACGGCAATGTTGCGGAAACCCTTGACGCGCGGAGCCCCGCTGCGTAGATATGTCTGCGCAGTCATGTCAGCGCAGTCATACGGGACCGGCCGGGCTGACGACTGCCGGAGATCAGGAGAGACCCATGGCACGACTGGCAAGCCGCAGCACCGGCACCGCACCACGCAGCATCGACGTGGCGCGGCTGGCGGGCGTCTCGCAGAAGACGGTGTCCAGGGTCATGAACGGTGAGCAGTACGTCTCCGGTGACCTGCGCCGACGGGTCCTGGAAGCGGCCGAGACCCTCGGCTACCGGCTCAACCACGCCGCCCGGGCGCTGGCCTCCGGGCGGACCCGGTCCATCGGCGTGGTGACGCTCGGTACCGCGCTGTACGGACCCGCCTCGCTGCTGATGGGCCTGGAGCGGGCCGTCCGGGACACCGGCTACACGCTCCGGGTGGTCAACACGGTGGAGGGGGACGCCGCGGGGATCGCCGGTGCCGTCGACTCGCTCCTCGACCAGGGCGTGGACGGCATCGTCATCTCCGAGCCGATCGACGAGGAGGGGGACGCCGGTGTCGCGATCCGCGCCGACGTGCCGTTCCTGGTCCTCGGTGCGCCGCCGCCGTTCACCGCGCACCGGGTGGTGACCGCGGGGCTCGTCGCCCACCAGCTGGCCCGGGCCGTCACCGAGCACCTGCTGGACCTCGGGCACCCGACCGTCCACCATCTCGCCGGTCCGCAGCGCTGGTACGCCGCCAGGGACCGGATGGAGGGATGGCGGGCCACGCTGGCCGCGCACGGCAGGCGCGAACCGCCGGTGACCGTGGGCGACTGGTCGGCCGCCTCCGGGTACCGCGCGGGGCTCGAACTGGCCCAGGACGGTGAGGTCACGGCGGTGTTCGCCGCCAACGACGACATGGCCATCGGGCTGATCCGCGCGCTGCTGGAGACGGGGCGGCGGGTGCCGGAGGACGTCAGCGTCGTCGGTCTGGACGACATACCAGTGGCCGCGTATGTGACTCCGCCGCTGACGACGGTCCGGCAGCCGTTCGACGCGACGGCGCAGGACGGCCTGAAGCGTCTGGTGCACGCCATCGAGAACCCGGACGCCGCGCCGATCCCGCTGGACGACCCACCGATCAACCTTGTCGTACGAGCGTCCACGGGGCCTCCGGCGGGTCGGACGGTGTCGCCGGGGCGGACGGTCTTGTCGGACCGGGTGGGGGCGGGGGACCGGGTGGCTGCGGCGGATCGGCTCGCTGTGCCGGATCGGGTGGTTGCGGCGGATCGCGTCGCTGTGCCGGATCGGGTGGTTGCGGCGGACCGGGTCGCCGTGCCGGATCGGGTGGCTCCGCCGGACCGGGTCGCTGTGCCGAGCCGGGTGGCTGCGGCGGACCGAGCGGAAGCGCCGGACCGGCCCGCTGTGCCCAGCCGGGTGGCTCCGCCGGACCGGGTCGTTGCACCGGATCGGCTCGCTGTGCCGGACCGGACGACCCCGTCCGAGCGAACCCCCTCGGCCGCCCGGCGAACCACAGCCTGACCCGTCGTCCGCCCCGCAGCCCACCGGCTCGCAGCCCGTTCCCCGTACGCGGTACCCGGATCCCCGTACCCGGTTCCCCGTACCCGGCACCCCGACCCCCGTTCCCCGATCCCGATGGGAGACCCGCCCACCCCCAGCGCCCACCCTCACCCGCAGCCCCCCCGCACCCCGCACCCCGCACCCCGCACCTGAGTGCGCGAGCCGGCCCCGTCGCATCGGGTCGTCGTACCGCCCACTCACCTGCGCGGAGGCCTGGGCGTCTCCCCCCGAGCCGTTTGCCCGCCCAGGGCCCCTGCCCCCTCCCGCCACCCCCGGCGGGAGCCCCCCTGTCAGCCGACGAGCGTGACGTGCCCCGCCCCGGCCCCCGTGAGGGAACACCCCACGGCCCGCCGGACCCGGCCCCGCCCCGCCGCCCGTGCCGAACCCAGCTCTGACATCCCGAACAGCACGCCGTCGCCGGTGCGCCGATTCCCTACGCCCTCTGCGGAGTCCACCATGTCGAAATTCCTCTCAGCCGCCTCCTCGGCCCCCGTGAACCCGGCCCCCTTGAACCGCCGCGGCTTCCTCGCCGCGACCGGCGCCCTGACCCTCGCGAGCACCCTCTCCGCCTGCGGAGGCGGCAGCGGCGGCGGCTCCGCCGCCAAGGCGGTCAGCCAGGCCGACATCGACAAGGCGATGAAGACGCCCACCGAGCTGGTGTTCTGGACCTGGGTCCCGAACATCGACAAGGAGATCGCCCTCTTCCAGCAGAAGTACCCGGCCATCAAGGTCAAGGTCGTCAACGCCGGACAGGGCGTCACCCACTACACGAAGCTGCGCACCGCGCTCAAGGCCGGCAGCGGCGCCCCCGACGCCGTACAGATCGAGTACCAGGCCATCCCGACCTTCACCATCACCGACAGCCTGCTGGACCTGCGCCCGTACGGCGCCGCCAAGCTCAAGGACACCTTCGTCGACTGGACGTGGGGACAGGTCAGCGGAGCCGACGGGGAGGTCTTCGCGATCCCGCAGGACACCGGCCCGATGGGCATGCTCTACCGCAAGGACATCTTCGACCAGCACAAGATCGAAGTCCCCACCACCTGGGACGAGTTCGCGGCCGCGGCCCGCACGCTGCACAAGGCCGACCCGAACGTCTACCTCACCAACCTCGCGGCGAACGAGGCCGCCGCCTGGCACGGTCTGCTCTGGCAGGCAGGGGCCAAGCCCTACGCCCTCTCCGGCAAGAGCGACATCACCATCAGCGTCGACGACGCCGTCTCCCGCAAGCTCGGCGACTACTGGGGCGGCCTCGCCAAGGAAGGCGTCATCGGCACCGAGCCCGACTTCGCCGACTCCTGGTACGCGGCCCTGAACAAGGGCAAGTACGCCACCTGGATCACCGCGGCCTGGGGCCCGGCCTTCCTGTCCGGCTCGGCCAAGTCCACCGCCGGTCACTGGCGCGCGGCCCCGCTGCCGCAGTGGGACGCGGCCAAGCCGAGCTCCGGCAACTGGGGCGGTTCGACCACCGCCGTCATCAAGAGCACCAAGAACCCGATCGCCGCGGCGCTGTTCGCGCAGTTCCTCAACAGCGACCCGGCGAGCGCGAAGATGTTCGCCACCGAGCAGTTCTTCTTCCCGGCCACCAAGGCCCTGCTCGGGGACGCGAGCTTCACGGGCGACGCGCCCTCCTTCTACGGCGGCCAGAAGGTCAACCAGGTCTTCGCCGACGTCAGCTCCACGGTCTCGCCCTCCTTCCAGTGGCCGCCGTTCCTCGACCAGGCGGCCACGGACTGGACCGAGACCGTGGGCAAGTCCCTCGCCGACAAGACCGACACCGTGCGCGCGCTGGGCGCCTGGCAGACACGGCTCACCGGCTACGCGAAGAAGCAGGGCTTCACGGTCACGTCCTGACGGCCCGCAAGGGTCCCGAGCCGCCCGGCCCGGGACCCGCCCGCCTCCTCCGACACCGGCCCCTCCCGCACCCGCCCCCTCCCGCACCCGCACATGCACCCGCCCCTCCCGCACCCGCACCCTCCCTCAGAAAGGCCCGCCCATGACTGCCACAACCGCGGCCTCCTCCAAAGGCCGGCGCCGAGACGGGCCGACCCGCCCCGCGCGCGGCGGCAGGCGCCACCGCCGGTCGGCAGGGCCCCTGTTCGTCGCCCCCTTCATGGTGCTGTTCCTGCTGCTCTTCCTCGCCCCCCTCGGCTACGCCGCCTACCTCAGCCTCTACCAGGAGCGGCTGATCGGCGGGACGGTCTTCGTCGGCCTCGACAACTACGTCCAGGCCGTGACCGACCCGCTGCTCGTCCACGGCGTCGTACGCGTCGCGCTGTTCTTCGTGATCCAGGTCCCGCTGATGCTGCTGCTGGCGCTGCTGTTCGCCCTCGCGCTCGACAGCGGCCTGCTGCGGCTGGCCCGGGTGATCCGCCTCGGCATCTTCGTCCCGTACGCCGTGCCGAGCGTGGTCGCCGCCCTCATGTGGGGCTATCTGTACGGCCCGGACTTCGGCCCGTTCGCCCAGCTCAGCCGGGACCTCAGCCTGCCGGTGCCGCGGTTCCTCAGCGAGGGCTGGATGCTCGGGAGCCTCGCGAACATCGTGACCTGGGAGTTCGTCGGCTACAACATGATCATCCTGTACGCCGCCCTGCGCACGATCCCGGCCGAGCTGTACGAGGCCGCCGCGATGGACGGCGCCGGTGCCTGGCGGATCGCCTGGTCGATCAAGCTGCCCGCGCTGCGTCCGGCGCTGCTGCTCACCCTGCTGTTCTCGGTGATCGGCAGCTTCCAGCTCTTCAACGAGCCCAACCTGCTGATGAAGGTCGCCCCCGACGTGATCAGCAGCTCCTACACCGCCAACCTCTACGCCTACTCCCTCGCCTTCACCGGCCAGCAGGTCAACTACGCGGCCACGGTGTCCTTCCTCCTCGGCCTCGTCATCGTGATCGTCTCCTACGCCGTCCTGCTCACCGCGAACCGCAGGAGGACGTCATGACGACCACTCCCCAGCCCTCGGCCTCCCTCGCCCAGGGCACCCCGCCCGCGGCGGCCCCGACCACCCCGGCCGCGAAGCCGGCCCGCGGCGCACTGCCGAGGCGGCCCCGGCGCGGCCCCCGCCGCAGCACCCCGCTGACCATCGCCATGCTGGCCGCCCTCGCCTACTTCCTGCTGCCGCTGTTCTGGCTGGTGATCGCCTCGACCAAGAGCACCCAGGACCTGTTCAACACGTTCGGCCTGTGGTTCTCGCACGCCCCGCAGCTGCTGACCAACGTCAAGGACACCTTCACCCAGGACGACGGCGTCTTCGTGCACTGGCTGCTCAACACGGCCCTGTACGCGGGCGTCAGCTCGGTCGGCGCCGCACTGCTGGCGGCGGCCGGCGGGTACGGGTTCGCCAAGTTCCGCTTCCGCGGCGACCGGGCCGCCTTCAACCTCGTGGTCGGCGCGGTCATGGTCCCGGCCACCGCGCTGGCCATCCCGACCTATCTGCTGTTCGCGAAGGCGGGCCTGGTCAACACCCCGTGGGCGGTCATCCTGCCCTCCCTGGTCAACCCCTTCGGCCTCTACCTGATGCGGGTCTACGCCGAGGACGCCGTACCCGAGAGCATCCTGGAGGCCGCCCGTATCGACGGGGCCGGCGAGCTGCGGATCTTCTTCCGGATCGTGCTGCGGCTGCTCGGCCCCGGCCTGGTCACGGTCCTGCTGTTCACGCTGGTGGCGACCTGGAACAACTACTTCCTGCCGCTGATCATGCTCAACGACCCGGACCTGTACCCGATCACGGTCGGCCTGTCCTCCTGGGCCGCGCAGGCCCAGAACGGCGGATCCGGCGCCAGCAGCGACATGCTCGCGCTCGTGGTGACCGGCTCGCTGATCTCGATCGTCCCGCTCGTCGTGGCGTTCCTGATGCTCCAGCGGTACTGGCAGAGCGGCCTCGCCTCCGGCGGCGTCAAGCAGTAGCGCACACCTCTCCCTCGTCCCCCGTCTCCCGGAGGTTCCCCCCATGGCGGCTCTGCCTGCCCGTGTCCTGTTCGGCGCCGCGTACTACCACGAGTACACGCCCGCCTACGACCCCGAACTCCAGCCGGACGAACGGCTGAAGACCGACCTCGACCTGATGGCCGAGGCGCACTTCACCGTCATCCGGGTCGGCGAGTCGGTCTGGTCGACCTGGGAGCCGAGCAACGGCCGTTTCGACCTCGACTGGCTCCAGCCCGTCCTCGACGGCGCCCACGAGCGCGGCATCTCCGTCATCCTCGGCACCCCGACGTACGCCGCACCGCAGTGGCTGGCCCGCCAGTACCCGGAGATCACCGCCGAGCGCGCCACCGGGCAGCGGATGGGCTGGGGCGCCCGGCAGGAGATCGACTTCACCCACCCCGCGTTCCGCTTCCACGCCGAGCGGGTCATCCGGAAGATCGCCGCACGCTACGCCGACCATCCCGCGGTCATCGGCTGGCAGGTCGACAACGAACCCGGCCTGCACCTCCTCCACAACCGCGGGGTCTTCCAGCGGTTCGTGGACCACCTGCGGGACACGTACGGCGACGTCGAGACCCTCAACCGCGAGTGGGGACTGGTGTATTGGTCCCATCGCCTGTCCGACTGGTCCGACCTGTGGACGCCCGACGGCAACGAGCAGCCGCAGTACGACGTCGCCTGGCGGGAGTTCCAGGCCCGCCAGGTCACCGAGTTCATCGGCTGGCAGGCCGACATCGTCCGCGAGTACGCGCGCGAGGGGCAGTTCGTCACCACCTGCATCTCGTACACCCGCCAGGGGGTGGCCGACGACGAGCTCGCCGCCCGTCTCGACATCGCCTCCGGCAACCCGTACTACGACATGCAGGACGGCCTGCTGCTCCCTGACCCCACCCCCGACACCCACGAGCAGGTCTGGAAGACCACCGGCGTCTGGTCGATGTACCAGACCGCCGACTGGATGTTCTCCTCCCGCCAGGAGCCCTTCCTCGTCACCGAGACCAACGCCCAGAGCATCGGCTTCGCGTGGGACAACCGGCCCGGCTACGACGGCCAGTGGCGCCAGGCCGCCTGGGCGCACGTGGCGCGCGGCGCCCGGATGATCGAGTACTGGCAGTGGCAGACCCTGCGCTTCGGCGCCGAGACCTATTGGGGCGGAGTCCTCCCGCACACCGGCCGGCCGGGTCGCACGTACGCCGAACTGGCCCGGCTGGGAGCAGAGTTCGAGGCCGCGGGCCCGCTGGTCGCCGGTCTCGAACCGGACGCCGACCTCACGATGGTCTACTCGACGCCCAGCAAGTGGCTCATGCAGAAGTACCCGCCGCTCGCGACCCCCGACGGCGAACCGGACACCGCCGCCTACCACCGCCTCTTCGACCCCTTCTACCGCGGCGCGTTCGACGCCCGCCGCCAGGTACGGATCGTGCACGCCCGGCAGTTGGGGGACCTGACCCCGGAGGAGGCCGTACGGCGTCACCCGGTCCTCGTCGTCCCGGCCCTGTACGTCGTCGACGACGTCACCCTGGACCAACTGGCGGCCTACGCCCACGCGGGCGGCCATCTGGTCCTCGGGCCCCGCACCGGCTACGCCGACCACGAGGCGAGGGCCCGGCTCACCCCGGCCCCCGGCCGTCTCGCCGAGGCCGCGGGTGTGTCGTACGACGAATTCAGCAACCTCCACCAGGACGTTCCCGTGCGCGGGACGCCCGGCGGCCCGCTGCGGCTGACCGGGTCCGCCACCGCGACCCGGTGGATCGAGTGCCTGAACGCCACCGACGCCGAGGTGCTCGCCGGTTACGACCACCCGCACTTCGGCCGGTGGCCGGCGATCACCACCCGCCGTCACGGCACGGGCCGGGTCACGACCGTCGGCACGGCACCGGGCCGCGACCTCGCCCGCGCGCTCGCCGAATGGCTGGCGCCCACCCCGACCGGCGGATGGCAGGACCTCCCCGAGTCGGTCACCGCGGCGACCGGCACCGCTCCCGACGGTCGTCGGGTCCACATCGTTCACAACTGGAGCTGGGAGGCCGCGAGCGTGAGCGTGCCGGCCGATCTCTCCGACGTTCTGGACGGCACGTCCGTTCCCGCCGGCAGCACGCTGGCTCTGGGTCCCTGGGACGTCCGTGTGCTCATCACCGCAACACCGTGACATCCCCGAAGGAGGGGCAGTGAAGAGAAGAACCACAGCAAAGGCGCTGGGCAGTTCGATTGCGGCGGCGGCACTGCTGGCCGGCTCCATGGCCGGAGCCCAGGCGTACAACCCGACCGGCGGGACCCTGTACCAGCTGGGCGGTGAGCCGTGTCTGAAGGGGCGGGGCAACTGCGCGGTCTACCCGAAGTCGGCCCAACTGCCCGGCGGACGGCTGGTCGCGTCCTTCGAGAAGTCGACGGTCGTGACGTCCTCGGGCAGCGCGGCCGGCCAGACCCTGCCGGTCTACAAGAGCGACGACGACGGCACGAGCTGGCAGCCCCTGTCGGAGGTCAAGGCGCCGGCGTACCTCTCCAAGGACCCCAAGTACGCCCGCTACACGAGCAATTGGACCAACCCGTACCTGTACGTCCTCCCGCAGGGCGTCGGTGGGATGAAGGCCGGCACGCTGCTCCTGGCGAGCGTCGTCTCCGGCGACGACGCCTACTACAAGGAGCACAAGGCGGCCGACCCGAACTGGACCCCGAACAACGACGGGGACCGCAGCGACCTGGCCATCGCCCTGTACTCCAGCACCGACCAGGGCCGCAGCTGGAAGGTCGTCAACGTCGTGGCGACCGGGGGGTGGCAGGGCGGCAGCGCGGGCGCGGTCGGGCAGAACGTCGCCGCCGCCAACACGTACCGGCAGGTGGACCCGCTCTGGGAGCCGTACCTGATGGTCCACAAGGGCAAGCTGGTCTGCTACTACTCCGACGAGAACGACTACACCGGCTTCGACCCGGTCACCGGCGTCCCCAGGAAGGACCCCGCCAACGACACGGCGACCGACTCGCACGGCCAGATCCTCGTGCACCGGACCTGGGACGGGAGGAGCGCCGGCTGGAGCGACCCCGTCGTCGACGTCTCCGGATCCGTCCAGGACATGGGCGGCGGCAAGACCGAGATCGGCGGCGGCCGGCCGGGCATGACCAACGTCGTGCCCACGACCGACGGCAGGTGGATGCTCACCTTCGAGTACTGGGGCGGCGGCGCCAACACCCGGTACGTGATCGCCGACGACCCGCTGAAGTTCTTCAAGGGCAGCCAGACGGGCATGTCGGTCGGCTCGCTGCCGGTCGTCGCCGGTTCCCGTCCGCTCAGCGGCGGGGGCAGCCCGGTGCTGATCCGGCTGCCCGACGGGCGCCTGGTCTACAACGCGTCCAACAGCGGCGACGTGTGGGTCAACGACAGCGGACGCAGCGACGGAGTGTGGACCGAGTACCAGACCACCTCACCGGCGGCCTACAGCCGCAACCTCCAGTACGTCGACGGCACCGGCCGCATCGCGATCCTCAACAACCAGGGCACGTCCACGATCGCGTACGCCGAGGTCGACCTCGGTGACTCGGCCGGCGCCTACTACCGGCTGGTCAACCGGAAGACGGGCCAGGTGATCGGCACCGGCAACAGGACCAACGACGCCAACCTCGGCAACGCGGACACCCCGGACGTGGTCCTGGAGGACTCGGGCGCGGCGGCGAACCGGGACACCCAGTACTGGCACGTGGTGACCGAGCCGGGCGGCGGTACGACCCTGCTGAACAAGTCGGGGGGCCGCGCCGCCGCCGTCTGGACGGGCAACGCCACCGTGGGGCAGCGCATCGGCCAGTGGGTCGACAACAGCTCGACGGGCAGCTGGAACCTCGTCAGGTCCGCCGACGGCTACTACCGGCTCCAGGCCGTCAAGAACACGAGCCTCTATCTGACCGGCGCCTCCACCTCGGCGCCCCTGACCCTCCAGAACGCGGCCGACGACGGTTCGCAGGACTGGAAGCTCGTCCGCTAGCCGGTGGTGGTGGTTCGGGGCGCATTCCGGGCCACCACCATCTACCTGCCGCGGAAGGACCGTGTCATACTCCCACGCGGGATATCGAACGCCATACGAAATATCGAACAAAGGGTGGTGTGATGGTGCACGCCGAGAACCAGGAACAACAGCCCCGACCCGAAACGTACGTCGTCGGGGTCGACTACGGAACTCTCTCGGGGCGGGCCGTCGTGGTCCGGGTGTCCGACGGCGCCGAGGTGGCCGCCGCCGAGCACCCCTACCCGCACGCCGTCCTGGACCGGCAGCTGCCCGACGGGACCGCGCTGCCGCCGGACTGGGCGCTCCAGGTCCCGTCCGACTACATCGACGTGCTGCGGATCGCCGTACCCGAGGCGCTGGAGCGTGCCGGGGTCCGTCCCGAGCAGGTCATCGGTATCGGCACGGACTTCACGGCCTGCACGATGGTGCCGGTGCTGGCGGACGGCACCCCGCTGTGCGACCTGCCGGAGTACGCCTCCCGCCCGCACGCCTACGTCAAGCTGTGGCGCCACCACGCGGCACAGGCGCAGGCCGACCGGATCACGGAGCTGGCGGAGCAGCGCAAGGAGCCGTGGCTGAAGCGGTACGGCGGGAAGATCTCCTCGGAGTGGGAGTTCGCCAAGGCCCTTCAGCTGCTGGAGGAGGACCCCGAGATCTACGCCCGCGTCGAGCGGTGGGTGGAGGCCGCCGACTGGATCGTGTGGCGCCTGTCCGGGACGTACGTCCGCAACGCCTGCACGGCGGGTTACAAGGGCCAGTACCAGGACGGCAGTTACCCCTCGCGCGAGTACCTGGCCGCCCTCAACCCGGACTTCGCGGACTTCGTGACCGAGAAGCTGGAGCACCCGATCGGTCAGCTCGGCGACCGTGCCGGTGGGCTGACGGCCGAGGCGGCCGCCTGGACCGGGCTGCCGGAGGGCATCGCGGTCTGCGTGGGCAACGTCGACGCCCATGTCACGGCGCCCGCCGCGACCGCCGTCGAACCCGGCCGGATGGTCGCCATCATGGGCACCTCCACCTGCCACGTGATGAGCTCCGACCAGTGGGCCGAGGTACCCGGCATGTGCGGGGTCGTCGACGGCGGCATCCTGCCGGGCCTGTGGGGCTACGAGGCCGGACAGAGCGGCGTCGGCGACATCTTCGGCTGGTTCGTGCGCAACGGCTTCCCCGCCGGGTACGCCGAGGAGGCCGCGGCCCTGGGCCGCGACCCGCACGAGCACCTCACCGCGCTGGCGGCCGAACAGGCCGTCGGTGAGCACGGGTTGATCGCGCTGGACTGGCAGAGCGGCAACCGGTCCGTCCTGGTCGACCACGACCTCAGCGGCGTCCTGGTGGGCCTGACCCTCTCGACCCGCCCCGAGGACATCTACCGGGCCCTGCTGGAGGCCACCGCCTTCGGCACCCGCACGATCATCGAGGCGTTCACGGCGTCCGGGGTCCCCGTCCAGGAGCTGATCATCGCGGGCGGTCTGATGAAGAACGCCCTGCTGATGCAGATCTACGCCGACGTCACGCGGCTGCCCCTGGGCGTCATCGACTCGGCGCAGGGTCCCGCCCTGGGCTCGGCGATGCACGCCGCGGTCGCCGCGGGCGCCTACCCGGACATCCGGGCCGCCGCCCAGGCCATGGGCAAGGCCCGCCCGGCCGTCTACCTCCCCGACCCGGAGCGCGCGGCGGCGTACGACCGCCTCTACGCCGAGTACCAGCTGCTGCACGACTACTTCGGCCGCGGCACCAACGAGGTCATGCACCGCCTGCGCCGCATCCGCGCCGAAGTCTCCGCGTCCTCCTGACCCGCAAGCCCGAAAGGAACCACCCCTCATGAACACCAACGCCCCCGCTTATCCCGATCACGAGATCTGGTTTCTCACCGGCAGCCAGGGCCTGTACGGCGACGACGTGCTGCGCCAGGTGGCGGAGCAGTCGCGGAGCATCTCCGAGACGCTGGGCCGGCCGGGCAAGGTGCCGGTCAAGATCGTGTGGAAGCCGGTGCTGACCGATGCCGAGGCGATCCGTCGGATGTGTCAGGAGGCGAGCGCGTCCGACACCTGTGTGGGTGTGATCGCGTGGATGCACACCTTCTCGCCGGCGAAGATGTGGATCGCGGGCCTGAGCGCGCTGGACGTGCCGCTGCTGCACCTGCACACCCAGTACAACCTGTCGCTGCCCTGGCCGAGCATCGACATGGACTTCATGAACCTCAACCAAGCCGCCCACGGGGACCGGGAGTTCGGGCACATCGAGTCCCGCGTCGGCGTGGACCGCAAGATCGTCGCCGGTCATGCCACCGACCCGCGCGTGATCCGCCGGATCGCCGCCTGGGCCCGGGCCGCCGCGGGCCGGCACGCCGCGCGCGGCCTGCGCCTGGCCCGCTTCGGCGACAACATGCGCGACGTCGCGGTCACCGAGGGCGACAAGGTCGAGGCACAGATACGGTTCGGGTTCTCCGTCAACACCTACGGCGTCAACGACCTGGTGGCCGTGGTCGACGAGGTCGAGGACAAGGCGGCGGCCGAACTCGCCGCCGAATACGTCGAGTTGTACGACGTCGTGCCCTCCCTGCGTCCGGGCGGCATCCGCCATGACTCCCTGCTGTACGCGGCCCGCCAGGAGATCGGCCTGCGCACCTTCCTCACCGAGGGCGGCTTCACCGCGTTCACCACCAACTTCGAGGACCTGGGCGGGCTGCGCCAGCTTCCCGGCCTGGCCGTGCAGCGGCTGATGGCCGACGGCTTCGGCTTCGGCGGCGAGGGCGACTGGAAGACCTCCGCGCTGCTGCGCACGATGAAGGTGATGGGCCAGGGACAGCCCGGCGGCACCTCCTTCATGGAGGACTACACCTACCACCTGGGCCCCGGCGAACCGCGCATCCTGGGCGCCCACATGCTGGAGGTCTGCCCCTCGGTGGCCGCCGACCGTCCCAGCTGCGAGATCCACCCGCTGTCCATCGGCGGCCGTGAGGACCCGGTCCGCCTGGTCTTCAACGCGGCCGAGGGCCCCGCCGTCGTCGTGGGCCTGTCCGACCTGGGCGACCGCTTCCGCCTCACCGCCAACGCCGTGGACGTCATCTCCCCCAACGAGCCGCTGCCCCAGCTCCCCGTCGCCCGCGCGGTGTGGAAGCCACAGCCCTCGCTGGCCGAGTCGGCCGAGAGCTGGCTGCTGGCGGGCGCCCCGCACCACACCGTCCTCAGCTCGGCGGTCGACATCGAGACCCTCACCGACTACGCGTCCATGACCGGCGTCGAACTGCTCACCATCGACCAGAACACCACCACCGAGCAGTTCGCCAAGGAAATCCGGTGGAACGCCGCCTACCACCGACTCGCCCAGGCCCTGTGACGGCCGCGCACCGGACTCCAGGAGAGAACCGATGACCGTACACGTCCGCGACGGCCTCCGGCAGGAGGTCCTGGACGCCAACCTGACCATCCCAAAGGTCGGCCTGGCCACCCTGACCTGGGGCAACGTGAGCGGGGTCGACCGCGAGGCGGGCGTCTTCGTCATCAAGCCCTCGGGGGTGCCGTACGACGACCTGGCGTTGGAGCACCTGGTGACGGTACGGCTGTCCGACGGCGAGGTCGTCGACGGCGACCTGCGTCCCTCCACGGACACCGAGACCCACCGCTGCCTGTACCTGGCGTTCCCCTCGATCGGCGGGGTGACCCACACCCACTCGACCCACGCCGTCGCGTTCGCGCAGGCCCGCCGGGACATACCGGTGCTCGGCACCACCCACGCCGACACCTTCAACGGGCCGATCCCCGTCACCCCGGACCTGACCGCGGAGCAGTGCGCGAAGGACTACGAGTACAACACCGGGCGCGTCATCGTGGACCTGCTGGAGGAGGACGACCAGCGGGCGGTCGAGGTCCCGGCCGCGCTGGTCGCGAACCACGGCCCCTTCACCTGGGGTTCGACGGCCCGCAAGTCCCTGGAGCACGCGATCATCTGCGAGGCCGTCGCCGACATCGCCCTCCACACGCTCAGCCTCGGCCCGACCGCTCCACCGCCCCCGCACCTCCTCGCCCGCCACTACACCCGCAAACACGGCCCGGACGCGTACTACGGCAACCCCTGAGTTCACCCTGACCGCCGGGCGCGCGACGAACCGTCACGCACCCGGCGGTCCCGCGTCTTTCACGGGCCGGCCGGCAGCCACGCGTCGATGACGGCGGCGAGTCCGTCCTGGCTCGTGAAGACGTGCCCGTCCATGCCGACCGCCCGCGCCGCGCGGACGTTCTCCTCGCGGTCGTCGACGAAGAGGAAGTCGGCGGGGGCGGCCCGCAGGGCGCCGACGCACGTCCGGAAGGCCGCCGGGTCGGGCTTGGCCGCGCCGATCCTGCCGGAGAAGGCCACGTGGTCGAGGTCGTGCAGCCAGGGCTGGGCGGCGAGGAAGGCGTCCGCGTGGTCCGCGGGGATGTTGGACAGCAGGGCCACCCGGGCCCGGTCCCGCAGGCCGCGCACGTAGGCGACCATGCGGTCGTCGACGCGGGACCAGCTGTCGATGTCGGTGAGCCGCAGCTCCTCGATCGTGTCGGCGTCGGCGGGGCGGGCCAGCGCACGCAGTACGTCGGTCCAGTACGCGGACGCGGTCTGCCGGCCGGCGTCGTAGGGCGGGCGGTGGGTCCAGTAGGCGCTGGTGAAGGCGTCGGCGGCGGCGCCGCAGCGGGCGGCCATCTTCTCCAGGGCGCCCGGGCGCTGGTGGCGGGCTATGACCCCGAAGAGGTCGAAGAGCACGATGCGGCGGCGGTCGGTGGACATACGGATCCCTTGAGGTCTCGGGGTGTTCGGGTCAGTGCCGGTGGGGCAGGGCGCGGGCGAGCGAGTCCAGTGCGGCCAGGCGGTCGGGGCCCGCCGGGGCGAGGACGACACTGGTCGCGCCGGCCACGTGGCGGGCGTCGATCGCCGCGCGGGCCTGGGCGGGAGTACCGGCGATGCTGAGCGCACGGACCCAGTCGGCGGGCATCGTCCTGGCGAAGTGCCGGGCGTCGGGGCTCGCGGCGCGGTGTGCGCGCAGTTCCTCGGCGAAGGGCAGCGGGTCGATGTGCGCGGCCCACTGCGGCTCACCGACGGACTCCAGGGCCGCGCGGACGCGGGTCAGGGCGGCCTCCTCGTCGTCGTCCACGGCCGCGGCGTCGTAGACGACGATCTCCGGAGAGTCCGCGGCGGCGGGACCCAGATTGCGCAGGGAGGCGGCGATGTAGCCGGGGGCGGCGGGCTCGGCCAGGAGGAGGCCGTCGGCCACCTCGCCCGCGACCGCCTGCGACTTGGGGCCGCGGACACCCAGGATCACCGGGGGCACGGTGTCCGGGATCTCGGTGAGGACCACGCCCTCGCAGCGCACGTACCGGCCGTCGGCGGGGCCGGGCTTTCCGGCGACCAGCAGGCGCAGGGCTCTCGCGTACTCCTTGATCAGCGTCAGGGGGCTTTCCGGCCAGGAGCCGACCGAGCGCATCCAGCCGGGCATGCCGTGGCCGACGCCCGCGACGATCCGGCCCGGGTGGAGCTGGGCGAGGGTGGCCAGTTCCATCGCGGCGAAGGCCACGTTGCGGGCGCCGGCGGGCATGATCCCGATGCCGACGGTGAGGTTCGTGGTGGCGGCCAGGACGGTGGCGGCCTGGGCGACACCACCGCGCCAGCCGAGGTCCTCCACCACCCAGACCTGGTCGAACCCCAGCTCCTCGGCACGCCGGACATAGGGCAGCACCTCGCCGACGGGGAGATCGAGCGGCAGCATGACGCCGACCTGGGCGGGGGCGGGGTGGGTGGGGGACTCGGACATCGGGGCTCCTTCGGTCGGCCGGCTTTCAGAGGTGAGCTTGTGCGGCACGGTTGTCAGGGACCGCACCGCACAAGCGGTCAGTGGGTGGTGGCCGCCATCTCGCGTTCGCGGCCGCGGTCGGGTCCGGTGCGCAGGACGCCGGCGCCCACGGCCGTGGTCACGCACAGCAGGATCAACAGGACGAAGGCGTGGTCGAGGGCGACGACGTGGGTCAGCCAGCCGATCACGGCGGGCCCGGCGAGCATGCCGACGTAACCGAGCCCGGCGACGCGGGACACGTTGGCCCCCGCGGCGGAGGGGTCCGCGTGCCCGGCCGCGCTGAACAGCTGCGGGACGCAGCCGGACAGGCCCAGGCCGAACAGCGCCCAGCCGGCGAACACCGCCCACATCCACGGGCCGAGGGTCACGAGGGTGATGCCGACGGCGGCCAGGGCCGCGCCGTGCCGCAGGATCGCCAGGGAACCGAACCGGGCGGCGAAGCGGTCGGCGAGCAGCCGGCCGAGGGTCATGGCGGCGGCGAAGGTGCCGTACGCGAAGGCCGCGGCACCGGCGGAGGCACCCATGACGTCCCTCAGGTGCAGGGCGCTCCAGTCGTTGGCGGCGCCTTCGCACAGCATCACCATCAGCGCCAGGACGGCCAGCAGCCAGACCCGGCCCGTGGCGCCGCCGCCCCCGACGGCCGGTGACGTCCCGGTCCCCACCTCGCGGTCGGCGTCCTCGACGGCGGGAGCCGCGGGCAGCAGGGCACGTGCCGTGGCCAGGGCGATCACGACGCCCACGGCTCCCATGGCGGCCATGGCCGCGACCGGGGGCAGTCCGGCGCCCGCCGCGGCCGCTCCGGCGAGCGCGGCGAGGACACCGCCGACGGAGAACGTGGCGTGGAAGCCGGACATGACGGGGCGGCCGTACGCCTTCTCCACGTGCACGGCGTGGGCGTTCATGCTCACGTCCAGGCACCCGTTGCAGAGCCCGAAGACCAGCAGCGCGCCGGCCAGCGTCCACGGATCGTGGGCGAGACCGGGCAGGAACAGGGTCGCCCCGCAGAGAAGGCCGCCCGCGGGCACCACGGTGCGGGTGCCGAGCCGGTCGGTCAGCGGACCCGCCACCCGCATGCCCACGAAGGCCCCGAGGCCGAGCACCACCAGCAGGCCGCCGAGCGCCGCGTGGCTGATGCCGACGCGCTCCTCGATCGCGGGGATGTGCACCACCCAGGTGCCCAGCAGGGTGCCGTACAGGACGAAGTAGACATAGGTCGCCACACGGGCGGCTCGCAGGGAACGTTCCATACCGGCCACCGTAACGAACATCTGACGTGTTTGAAAGTCGGGATAATGAACAAGTTGAGTGTTCGTTTCTCGGTGGTGTTCAATCGCCGTATGAGCAACGCAGACCGGCACCGGTTGATCGCGAAGGTCGTCCGGGACTCCGGAGGTGCCACCGTCCAGGAGCTGGCGGAGCTGACCGGCGCCTCGGAGATGACCATTCGGCGCGACCTCGACACCCTCGCCGCCCAGGGCGTGCTCGAACGCGTCCGCGGCGGGGCCCGCACCCTGCTGCTGCGGGGCGAGGAGCCCCCCTTCGCGCTCCGCGCCCACGAGGCGGTCGACGCCAAACGCCGGATCGCCGCCGAGATCTGCGCACTCGTCGCCGACGGTGAGAGCGTCCTGCTGGACAGCGGCACCACCTGCCTGGAGGTCGCCCGCCTCCTGCGCGAGCGGCCCGTCACCGTGATGCCGCTGTCCCTACAGGCCATCCATGTGCTGGCCGAGACACCCGGCCCGGCCACCCTGGTCGTGCCCGGCGGCCAGCCCCGCGCCGCCGAAGGAGCCCTCACCGGCCCCCTCACCCTGGCCTCCCTGGCCGCCCTGCGCTTCGACACCGCCGTCATCGGCTGCTGCGGGCTCAGCGCGGCCGACGGCGTGACCGCCTACGACCTCGACGACGCCGCGGTGAAGAAGGCGGGCATCGCCTCCGCCCGCCGGGTCGTCGCCGCCGCCGACGGCAGCAAACTCGGCCACACCGCCTACGCCCACGTCGGGCCCGCCGCCCTCGTGAACACCCTGGTCACGGACACCACCGCGCCCACCGACGAGGTCACCGCACTCGAAGCCGCCGGCACCGTCGTCCGCACGGTCTGACCTCGCGGCCCCCGGCGTCAGCCGGCCGACGTCCGGATGAAGGAGGCGGCCCGCTCGCCGATCATGATGGCGGGGGCGTTGGTGTTCCCGGTGACGAGGGTCGGCATGATCGACGTGTCCGCCACGCGGACGTTCTCCAGCCCCCGCACCCGGAGTTCGTGGTCGACGACCTTGCCCATCATGCAGGTGCCCGACGGGTGGTAGAAGGAGAACGACTGCGTGCGGACGAAGTCGTCGATGTCCTGGTCGCTGTCCGACAGCGGCGCGAGCCCGGCGTCGGCGGCCGCGCGCAGGTCCGCTTGCAGCAGGGACGTCAGCCGCCGTTCACGGGCGATGCGCATGCACAGCCGCACGCCCTCCCGCAGTCGCCGCCGGTCGTCGGGGTCGTCGAGGTAGTTGTGGAAGATGCGCGGCTTGGCGTAGGGGTGGGAGTGCCGCAGCCGCACCGAGCCGCGGCTCGCGGGCCGCGCGACGTACGGCCCGAACGACATGCCGGGCTCCAGCGGCGCGGCGAGTCCCTCGTCGCGGACGATCCCCAGCGCGGCGTGGACCTGGATGTCGGGAGCGGGGACGTCGTCGCCGGAGCTGAAGAAGCCGCCGACCTCGTTCCAGGCCATCGGGCCGGTGCCCCGCTCGCGCAGGAGCTGCTCCTCCCGGGAGGTGTCCGGGCCCAGGAGCGGCTCGGTGGCGCTGAAGAAGCTGATGAAGCACCCGGTGTGGTCCTGCATGTTCCTGCCCACGTCCGGCAGGTCGTGCAGCGGGGTGATCCCTCCCGCGGTCAGCTCGTCGGCCGGTCCGACACCGGACTGGAGGAGGAGGTGGGGCGAGTTGTAGGCCCCGAGGGACAGCACGATCTCCCGGTCGACGTGGACCGTCCGGACGGTGCCGAGGTGGTCGACCTCCAGGCCGGTGGCCCGCGTGCCGTCGAAGGCGAGGCGCAGGGCGGTCGTCGAGGGAAGCACGGTGAGGTTCGGGCGCCCCGCGGCAGGCTCCAGGAAGGCGATCGCACTGCTGCACCGCAGCCCGTTCCGCTGCGTGACCTGGTGGTGGCCCACGCCCTCCTGCTCGGCTCCGTTGAAGTCCGGGTTGTACCTGTGGCCCGCGTCCTGAGCCGCCTCGACCCATGCCGTCAGCAGCGGATGGACGGAGCGCGGGTCGCTGACCGTGAGGGGGCCGCCGGTGCCGTGGAAGTGGTCCGCCCCGCGCTCGTTGTCCTCGGACTTCCTGAAGTACGGCAGTACGTCGTCGTACCCCCAGCCCGGGTTGCCGAGCCGCTCCCACGTGTCGTAGTCGTAGCGGTGCCCGCGCACGTACAGCATCGTGTTCATGGAGCTGGTGCCGCCGATCACCCGGCCCCGGGGCAGATAGGCGCGGCGCCCGCCGAGCCGCGGCTCGGGTTCCGTCTCGAAGTCCCAGTCGAACGCCGATTTGAGCTGCTGCGAGAACAGCGCGGGTATCTCGAAGAGGCGGCCCCGGGCCGGTGGCCCCGCCTCGATCAGGGCGACCGTGACCTCCGGGTCCTCGGACAGCCGGGCCGCGAGCGCGCAGCCGGCCGAGCCGGCCCCGACGACGACGTAGTCGTACGATTCCCTGTTCATTCCGCCTCCAGGAGCTGGTTCCTGGGAGAGGCTAGGGACGCCGGACAGGCTCGGCACATGCACGAAGTGAGCAACTCGGGCGGCAGTCGTTACCCATTCCGTGCATGTGCTGCATTCGGGCCGCTGCTTAGGCTCTTTTCGAAATACCGCGGCAAAGAGGGGACCCCGACCCATGTCCGAACCGGTCCGTCATGACTACACACCCCCGGAGCTTCGGCCCGACGCCCTGGTATCCGTCGGCACCGCCGAGGAGATCAGCACCGACGTCCTGATCATCGGTTCCGGCATGGGCGGTTCCGCGCTGGCCTGGGCGCTGAAGGACTCAGGTCTCGACGTGCTCGTCGCGGAAAGGGGCCATTTCCTGCCGCGCGAACCGGAGAACTCCCAGCCGGCCGAGATGTATCTCAAGGGCCGGTACAAGAACGCCGGCTATTGGTACGACGGCAGCACCGGCAAGCCTTTCGCGCCGGGTGTGTATTACTGGGTGGGCGGAAACACCCGTTTCTACGGCGCCATGCTGCCCCGGTTCCGGCGCAGCGACTTCACCGAGGTGGAACACCACGAGGGCGTCTCACAGGCCTGGCCTTTCGCCTACGACGACCTGGAGCCCTTCTACACCGCCATGGAGGAGTTGCTCCAGGTGCACGGGCAGACCGGCGAGGACCCGACCGAGCCGCCCCGCTCCAAGCCCTACCCGTACCCGGCGCTCCAGCACGAACCGGAGATCGAGCGGTTCTCCCGGTCGCTGCGACGGCAGGGCCTGCACCCGTTCCACACCCCGAACGCCCTGAACATCAGCACCCAGGCCGACCGCGCCGCCGTGACGACCGCCGACGGTTGCCCGGACGGGACCGGCATGAAGTCCGACGCCGAGAACCGGCTCCTGCTGCCCGCACTGAGCGACGGCGTGAAGATCCTCACGGGTACCGAGATCACCCGCCTGATCACCTCGTCCGACGGCCGGAAGGTCGTCGCCGCCGAGGCACGGCACGCGGGCCGGGTCCTGCGGATCAACGCCAGGACCTTCGCCCTCGCCGGAGGTGCCGTCAACTCGGCCGCGCTGCTGCTGCGTTCCGCCGACAATGCGCACCCGCAGGGTCTCGCCAACTCCTCAGGGCTCCTCGGCCGCAACTACATGGTCCACAACAGCACGTTCTTCGTCGGGGTCAACCCCCTGCGGACCAACCCCACCCAGTGGCAGAAGACCCTCGGCCTCAACGACTTCTACGAATCCGGACCCGGCACCCGCTTCCCGCTCGGGAACCTCCAGATGCTCGGCAAGCTCCAGGCCCCCATGCTCAAGCCCGCCCGTCCGTGGGCACCGACCTGGGCCCTGAAGCTCATGGCGGCCAGGAGCCTCGACATCTACCTGACGACCGAGGACCTCCCGTCCCGGGACAACCGGGTACGCGTGGACGGCGACCGCATCCTCATCGACTGGACGCCGACCAACCTCGCGCCCCACCACGAACTGGTGCGCCGGGTGACCCGGGCGGTCCGCAAGGCCGGCTATCCGCTGATCTTCACCCAGCGCATGGGGATCGAGACCAACTCCCACATGTGCGGCACGGCCGTCGCCGGTCACGATCCGGCACGGAGCGTGCTCGATCCGCTGTGCCGCAGCCATGACGTCGAGAACCTCTGGCTGGCCGACTCGTCGTTCTTCCCGTCCTCCGCGGCGCTCAACCCGGCGCTGACGATCGGCGCGAACGCCCTGCGGATCGCCCCGTCCCTGACCCGGGCGACGAAAACGTCGTAGCGGTCAGGTCCGTCGCACGTCACGTCCGTCGCAGCGTCGGCTTGCGCAGCAGGTCGTGTCCCCGCACGGCCAGTTGCAGCCGCTGCTGGTTGCTGACCTGCGTGAGGTCGAGGCCGAGGATCTCGGAGAGCCTGTCGAGCCGGTGGTAGAGGGTGCGCCGCTGGATGAAGAGCTCCTCCGCCGCCCGCGCCTTGTTGCCACCGCAGTCGAGGAAGGTGCGCAGGGTGGGCAGCAGGGGGTTCTTCACCAGCGCGTCGTGCTCCAGGAGCGGACCGAGCTCGTCCTCGACGTACCGCCTCAGCTCGGGTCCCTCGGAGAGGGCGACGAGGAGACGCAGCGCCCCCAGGTCGTCGAAGTGACGCACTTCCGTGGTCGAGGCAGCCGCCGCGACGGAGGCCGCGCTGCGGCTCTGGCGCAGCGCCAGCGGAAGGGCCGCCGGCTCCACGATCCGGCTGATGCCGGCCCGTACCCCGTGCTCGGCCAGCAGGGTCCGGACCTGGCCGGCGTCGGTGCGTGCGGGCAGGCCCACGACCGCCACGTCGAAGTCCCCGGTGTCGCCCACGACGGCGGGCCAGCCGGCGTCCGCCAGAAGGCGGGCCAGAAGGTGGTCCTTGGTGGGCTCCTCGTCCCCCGCCCACGCCGTGACGACGATCAGGTCCCGCCCCCGCAGGTCCTGACCGAGCGCCAGGCCGAGGATCACGAACCGCTCGCCCGTGATGTCGCCCAGCAGCAGCCGGTTCAGCAGTGCCGTCTGGCGCTGGGAGGCGCGGGCACCGCTCTCCCGCTCGCTCAGCAGCGAGATCGCGACGGCCGCGGCGGCGCGTTCCAGCGTCCGTAGTTCGGGCGGGCTCGGCTGCTGTCCCCCGTGCAGCAGATGGAGCCAGCCCCACGACTCGCCCCGGAGCACCACGGGCTGGCGGGCGCAGGGCGCGACCTCGCGGAACGAGGCCGCCGACGCGGTCGGGACCTCGGGGCCCTGCGCCAGGAGCGAGGGATGGCGTTCGTGGATCGCCCGGGAGTGCGCACTCCACTCGTCCACGACCCGGTCGGCCTCCGGAGTCGCGCCGCCGTACGCCAGCATCTGATGGGCGACGTCCTCCAGCACCACGGGGTGTCCGGTGCGCCGGGCCAGCTCCCTGACCACGCCGACGTAGTCCTCGTCCGCCAGGAGCAGGTCCATGAACGCCTGGCTGGTCGCCTCCTCGGCGATCAGCTGCTTGACGCGCATCCCCACCAGCACCTCGTGGACCTGGGCCGAGGTCTCGACGAAGGGGATCTCGTCGGTGAGCCCCACCAGCGGCAGGCCGACCGCCTCCGCCTCCTCGATCACCGCCTCCGGCATGGCGTCGAACATGCGCCCGGCCAGCTCGACGACGAGGACGGCCGCGTGGGCGTCCGCGAGCCGCCGGATGAAGGCCCGCTGCTCCAGCGGTGTCGCGCCCATGCCGAGGCCCGCCGTCAGCAGCATCTCCTGACCGGTGAGAAAGCGGTGGATGTCCGGGATCTCGCCGGTGTGCACCCAGCGCACGGGGCGATCGAGATTCCGCTCCCCGGCGTACACCCGCACGGTCGTGCGCGTGAACACCTCGAGCTCCAGTGCGGCGCGAACCGTCAGGACTTCAGCCATGAGCCACGACCTCGGTGTGTGCAGGACCAGCGCCCAATATTGCACACGTTGTGCCTGTCGCCCCACCCCCCGTTTCCCCAGACTTCAGGGCAAGCCCGCAGGCACGACCCCGTGCAAGGAGTGCAGAGTGTCAGCCCACCACCAGACCATCAAGGCTCCTGTCGCCGTGCAGACGACGCGGACCAGCCGTCCGGAAATCGTCGAGACCGTCGCGGACGTGATCGCCGACGTACGGGCCAACGGCGATGCCGCCGTACGCCGTTGGTCCCAGAAGTTCGACGACTGGAGCCCGGAGTCCTACCGCCTCGGCCCCGACCGGATCGCCTCCGTCGTCTCCGCCGTCCCCGAGACGGTCCTCGACGACCTCCGGTTCGTCCAGAAGCAGGTCCGGGGCTTCGCGCAGGCACAACGGGACTCCCTCACCGCCTTCGAGGTGGAGACCCTGCCCGGAGTGTTCCTGGGACAGCGCAACCTCCCCATCGGGGCGGCCGGTGCCTATGTGCCCGGCGGCCGCTACCCCCTCACCGCGTCGGCCCACATGACCGTCCTGACGGCCAAGGTCGCCGGCGTCGAACGGGTCGCCGCGACCACCCCGCCGGACCGGGGCGCCCCGCCGCCCGTGAGCATCGCCGCGATGCACCTGGCCGGGGCCGACGAGATCTACGTCATGGGCGGGGTCCAGGCCGTGGCCGCCCTGGCGCTGGGCACCGAGACCATCGAGGCCGTCGACATGCTCGCGGGCCCCGGCAACGCCTACGTGGCGGAGGCCAAGCGCCAGCTGTTCGGCGAGGTCGGGATCGACCTCTTCGCCGGACCGACGGAGGTGCTGATCGTCGCCGACGACACCGCGGACCCCTTCGTGGTGGCCACCGACCTGCTGTCCCAGGCCGAGCACGGCCCCGACTCCCCGGCGGTCCTCATCACGACCTCCGAGGAGGTGGGCCGGCAGACCATCGCCTGGGTGGACAAGCTCCTGCCCGGCCTGCCCACCGGAGACGTCGCCGGCCGTGCCTGGCGTGACCACGGCGAGGTGATCGTGGTCCCCACCCTGGACGCCGCCTACACCCTCGCCGACGAGTACGCGAGCGAACACGTCCAGATCCTCACCGCCAGGCCCCGCGAGGCCCTGCACCGGATGCGCAACTACGGCGCCCTGTTCCTCGGGGACAAGACGTGCGTCGCGTACGGCGACAAGGTCATCGGCACCAACCACGTGCTGCCCACCCTGGGCGCGGCCCGCTACACCGGCGGCCTCTGGGTCGGCAAGTACCTCAAGACCGTGACCTACCAGGAGATCCGGGACCCCGCCTCCAGCGCCCGGCTCGGCGAGATCTGCGGCAGGGCCTCGCGCACCGAGAACTTCGAGGGCCACGCGCGCTCCGGCGACGTCCGCGCCGCGCGCTACGGATCGGCCCCGCTGGACTGGGCCGACCACACCTTCGAGCAGAGCTGATCCGCGATGACGGATCGCGATTTATGCCGGCGCGCCGAAGCGGCCCGGCAGCCGTTCGACAAGGAGCACCTCCCGCACCTCCCCCTAGACCCACGGAGATCGACATGTCAGCCACCGACAACGAGGCGCACTCGGCGCCCGCATCCACCCCCCTGGGCCGATCCGGCGGGGTGCCCGAGCCCGTCTCCTCGGCCGCGGACGCGGAAATGCTCGCCGTACTCGGCTATGAGCAGAAGTTCGACCGCAAGGTCAGCCTGTGGGGGAACTTCGCCCTCGGCTTCGTCTACCTCTCGCCCCTCGTGGGTGTCGTGGCCCTCTTCGCCGTCGGTCTGGCGACTGCCGGCGGGCCGTCCGTCTTCTGGATCGGCATCGTCGGCGCCGGGCAGTTCCTCGTCGCGCTGGTCTTCGGCGAGGTCGTCTCACAGTTCCCGCTCGCGGGCGGCCTGTACCAGTGGGTCAGACGGCTGTGGAACGGGCGCTATGCCTGGTTCAACGCCTGGACGTACATCTGTTGCATCACCATCGGCATCACCAGCACCGCGCTGTTCAGCTCGGACTTCGCGGCCAGCCTCTTCGCCGGAACCGCCGCCGAGCCCGCCATCAGCTCCACTCCCGCCCAGCGCCTGTGGATCGCCGTCGCGGTGACCGTCGTCTGCCTGATCTGCAACTGCTTCGGCACCCGGACCCTGGCCCTGATCTCGAAGATCGGACTCGCCGCCGAACTGATCGGCATCGTCCTCGTGGGCTTCTACCTGCTGATCTTCGAACGGCACAACTCCGTCTCGGTCTTCTTCGAGACCAGCAGCTCCACCCACGACAACTACGTCATGGCCTTCATCGCCGCCTCGCTCGTCGGGCTCTTCCTCTTCTACGGCTTCGAGGCGTGCGGCGAGATCGCCGAAGAGGTCCCCAACCCCTCCCGCAGCATCCCGCGGGCCATGCAGCTGACCGTCGCCGTCGGTGGCGTGGCCGCGCTGTTCGCCTTCGTCGGGTACGCACTCGCGGCGCCGGACCTCGCCTCGATCCTCTCCGGCAAGGACACCAACCCGATCCCCTCGATCCTCCAGAGCTCGGTCGGCACCGTCGGCACCAAGGCCGTCCTCACGGTGATCATGACCTCCTTCATCGCGGGTGTGATGAGCCAGCAGGCCGCCGCGAGCCGGATCGTCTTCTCCTTCGCCCGCGACGACATGTTCCCGGGCTCCCGCGTCTTCTCGCAGATCACCCGCAGGCACCGCATCCCCCTGAACGCGTTGCTGGCCGTGAACGTCCTTCCGCTGCTGCTCTTCGTGTTCGTCTACTACTCGCCGGACTCCCTCACCAAGATCGCGGCGTTCCAGATGCTGGCCGGATACGGGGCCTTCATGATGGTCGTACTGGCCGCCCTGCGGATGCGCCTGAAGGGCTGGCGCCCCGCCGGAGCCTGGACGCTGGGCCGCTGGGGCTTCGCGGTGACCGTGGCGGCCCTGACCTACGGCGTACTCGGCATGGTTCTCCTCGCCTGGCCGACCGGTGACTCCGGAACCCCCTTCGTGGACCGGTGGATCGCACTCATCGGGTTCCTCATCGTCTCGGCCGTGGGTCTGGTGTACCTGTTGACCGCCAAACCGGAGCGCAAGTCCACCGCGCCGGAAGGCGACGCCATCGAGGTGGCCGAGCGTCTGCGCAGCCGCGCCGAAGCCCTTGCCCGTACGACCTCAGGGAGCACCGCATGACCCGCGTTCTGTATCTGTACGGAGGCTGGCCCGGCCACAAGCCCTACCAGGTGGCCGAGGAATGGGCCCTGCCGATCTTCAAGCACCTCGGCTTCGACGTCGACGAGACCAACGACATCTTCTCGCTCGACGCCGACCTCACCGGCTACGACCTCATCGCCCTCAACTGGAACAACGCCCTGCTCTCCGAGGGGCTCACCGCCGCCCAGGAGTCGAACCTGCTGGGCGCGGTGGAGAACGGCACCGGGATCGCCGCCTGGCACGGCGCCGCGGCCGCGTTCCGCACCAGCCTCAAGTACCACTGGCTGATCGGCGGCAGCTTCCTCGAACACCCCGCCGGCGAAGGCGTGAAGTACCCCTACCAGGTCACCGTCACGGACACCGGCCACCCGGTCACCGCCGGCGTGAAGGACTTCCGGGTCGCCTCGGAGCAGTACTACATGTCCGTCGACCCCAACAACCACGTCCTGGCCGAGACCACCTTCACCGGCGAACACCTGCCCTGGCTGGAGGGAAAGACGATCCCTCAGGCATGGACCAGGACCTGGGGCCGGGGCCGCGTCTTCTACAGCGCGGTCGGACACGACCTCGACGACCTCCAGAACCCGGACGTCACCCGCCTGTGCACGCAGGGCTTCGCCTGGGCCGCCCGCACCTTTGCCCACACCTCCGCCCGCACCTCCGCCTGAGCCACCGCCGAAAGGAACCCGACATGCCCGTCCTCACCGGAGGCCAGATCGTCGCGCGGACCCTGCGCAACTACGGGGTCGACGTCGTCGCCGGCATCCCCGGCCACGGCATCTGGTCACTGACCGACGCCTTCCTCGACGACGAGTCCAGGATCCCCTTCATCCAGACCTTCCACGAGCAGAGCGCCGTCCACCTCGCCGACGGCTACTACCGCGTCACCGGCCGCCCGCAGGCCGCGGTGACCTCCATCGGCGCCGGCGCCAGCAACACCGTCATCGGCATGGGCACCGCGTTCACCGACTCCACCAGCGTCCTCGTCGTCACCGGCGGCCCGCCGACCCACATGCGCGGCCACGGACTGCTCCAGGAACTCGACCGCTACACGGCGAACGACTTCCCCAAGGTGGCCGAGGCCGTCAGCAAACGGCACTGGGTCGTCACCCGGGTCGAGGAGCTCCCCTTCGTCCTGCACCGCTGTTTCAACTCCATGCTGACCGGCCGCCCCGGCCCGGTGCACCTCGAAGTCCCCATGGACGTACAGGCCGAGGCCGCGAACGTCGAACTCCACGACCTGGAGCGGCGCATCCCCGTCGGCCGCCAGCACCCCGACCCGGAAGCCGTGGAACGCGCGGTGGACGTGCTGCTCGCGGCGACCCGGCCGGTCATCGTGGTCGGCGGCGGCGCGATCACCTCCGAGGCCTCCGACCAGGTCCTCGCGCTCGCCGAACGGTGGCAGATCCCGGTGGTCACCACCTGGAACGGCAAGAGCGCCTTCCCCGAGGACCACGAGCTGTTCGCCGGCAGCGTCGGCCAGACCGGCACGATGACCGGCAACGCGATCGCGAGCTCCGCCGATGTCGTGATCTCCGTCGGCTGCCGCTTCACCGACTGGTCCGCCTCCAGCTACGCCAAGGGCATCAGCTTCTCCATCCCGCCCGCGAAGCTCATCCACATCGACATCGACCCGCACGAGATCGGCAAGAACTACCCCGCCGAGGTGGGCATCGTCGCCGACGCCCAGCGGGCCGTGGCCGCGATCGTCGACTCCCTGCCCTCCCAGGGCGTCGACCGCTCGGAGTACCTCACCGAACTCGCGAGCCTCAAGCGGGACTGGGAGGAGAAGCTCGCAGGGCGCCGCGACAGCGACCGCTTCCCGTTCACCTCCCAGCGCCCGCTCGGGGCCCTGCGCAACGTGCTCCCGCGCGACGCGATCATCGTCGCGGGCTCGGGCAACACCCAGGGAGCGGTCAAGCAGACCTTCCCGGTCTACTCCCCGCGCACCCACCTCACCTCCGGCGGCTTCTCCTCCATGGGCTGGGCCATCCCGGCGGCCGTCGGTGCCAAGCTTGCCCGACCGGACAGCCCGGTCGTGTGCGTCCTGGGCGACGGCGACTTCCTGATGACCTCCCAGGAGATAGCCCTGAGCGTCACCGCCGGTGCCCCGGTGATCTTCGTGGTCCAGAACAACGCGGGCTACATGTCGATCCGCGGCGGCCAGCGCAAGCAGACCTCGCGCCACATCGGCGTCGAGTTCTCGCACCCCGACGGCTCGCCGTACAGCCCTGACTTCGCGGCCCTGGGCCGCTCCTTCGGGCTGGAGTCGTGGAAGGTCACCGACGCCGCGTCCCTGGAACCGACCCTGCGCAAGGCGGTCCAGTCCGGCGCCCCCGCCCTGGTCGAGGTCCCCACGGACCGCGACGCCGCGGGCCCCTGGGTCCCCGGCTGGTGGGACTTCCCGATCCCGGCGTACATCAAGGACGAGCGCCAGGACGAGTACGACCGCCTCAGGGCCACGGAGCAGCACCTCTGATCCCGCCCGACCCCGACGACCGCCCGTGCAGCCGAGACCCGGCCGCGCGGGCGGCCTCAGCAGTTCCTGCGCCCATGGCTCGAGCCGTTGCGGGTTTGATCGTTTGATCGGTGAATCCTGCCCCTCCCTTTGCCTGTCGGCGATCACCTGGGAGGTACCTTGCGCCAGGACGAAGGCAGGGGGCCGATGGGACAGGGAACACTCCAGGCACGGCGCGCCGCAGGTACGCGGACCGTGCTGGACGTGCTGTTGCGCTGGACATGGATCCGGCGCCGTACGCCCGCGCAGGACATCGAGGACTACGACAACGGCCGGACGCTGCAGGTCGTGGGTTTCACCAAGAACCTCGGCGGTGTGGTGACGCGCTCCATCGGCCAGGGCAGGAGCATCGACCGGCTGCGGCAGGGGTATCTGCGGCTCACCCCCGGACAGGCGCCGGTCTGGAGCGACCGTCGCGGCGACCGCACCGCGACCCTGAACCCGCCGTTCCAGCTGAAGCCCGCGGCCGGAAAGGCGCCGATGGCGCGCAAGTTCGACCGCTATGAACTCGCCACCGCCGACGGGACGTACGACCTGATGGTGCCGAGGACGGACGGGGAACTCCTGCGGCACGTGCTGCGCTCGTCGGAAGCCGGTTGACCTACATCCTCGCCCGCACGGCCACCACCTGTCACGCCGTCATCCACTCGACCTCACGAGGAAACCCCTTGAGACGCAGCACCTTCCGCGCGGCAGCCACGGCGACCGCCCTGTCCGCCACCCTGCTCACGGGCCTTGCTCCCGCCCAGGCGGACGACGCGACCGGCGGCCCCGTCCTGGTCGGCGCGGACGGCTGCCACGGGCCGGGACTGATCTGCGTGACCGCGCACTCCGACAGCCCGCTCACCCACATCACGGCCCACTTCTTCCCGCTGGACGCACCGGCCGACGCACCGGAAGCCGGATCGACCGAGGACTTCACGCAGTACTCCGGACCGGACGCGACGTCAGGCATCTGGCAGGCACCGGTCCACCTGCCCGACCTCGGCGACTACCGGGTGACCGTCGACCTCCAGGACGCCTCCGGCGCCACCCTCACCGGCGCCCTCTCCCCGTACGACCTGGAGTACCGGACCGTCGTCACGATCCCCGACCTGTCCGTCACCCCCAGCGCGCCGGACTACCTCCACCAGCAGGTCTCCGTCAGCGGCACCGCCCTCGCCGAGGACCCCCGCCACCCCGGCACCCGCACGCCCGCCGCCGGCGTACCCGTCCTCATCGACACCTGGCGGGGCCGGCTGACCGCGACCACCGCGGCCGACGGGCGCTTCGACACCACCTTCGTGCCCACGTACACGACCATGTACGTGTCTGCCACGCCCCAGGCGTCCGACGACTACCCGGGCGCGATCGACCTGGAGACGCCCGAGCAGTTCGTGCAGACCGCCCAGGCGCCCGTCCGCTTCACTGCGAGCACTCACGCCCTGAACCTGAAGCAGGGCGCCACCGGCACGGTCACCGGTCGCGCGGAGATCCAGACCAGCGCGGGCTGGCAACCGCTGCCGCACACCCCGATCGGCATCGACGAGGCCGGTACCGGCCACCTGATCGGCGAGACCACCACGGACAGCCAGGGCGCCTACACCCTGCACGTCCCGTCGGACGGCCCGGCGCCGAACGCCGAGATCTACGCGGCCAACGCCGACCTGCCCTTCCAGCAGCAGGCGACCGAACCCTTCAGCCTCCACGTCGCCTACACCACGCACATCGGCGTGAGCGCAAGCCTCAACGACGACTCGTCCCTCGCGGCCGCCGGCTACGTCTACTTCGAGGATCCCCGCGCGAAGTGGCCCGCCAAGCCCACCGTCACCCTCCAGTACTCCCAGGACGGCAAGAGCGGCTGGAAGAACGCCGCCACCCTGCCCCTCAAGATCCGCTACAACAAGCCCCAGTTCGAGGAGACGTTCGCCCGCACCTTCACCACCCCGGACAGCACCGCGTACTGGCGCGCCCGCTTCAACGGCAACCCGGACCTGGCGACCAGCACCACCAAACCCGTCCACCTCTACCGCTACGCCACCCGCGTCACCGGTTTCCACGCCACCCCGGACCCGGTCCGCAAGGGCCGGCCGATCCGTTTCGCGGGCACGTTGCAGTACAGGAACGGCACCACCTGGAAGCCGCTCTCCGGCGCGGCACCGTCCCTCTACTTCCGCCCCCGCGGCTCCACCACGTACCACTACGTCACCGACCTCGCTTCCGACCGGCACGGCCACCTCGTCGGCATGGTGACCGCCGGACGCGACGGCACCTGGGCCCTCGCCCTCAGCCGCCAGACCGGAGACCACTACCTGAGAAGCCCCCGGGTCACCGACTACGTCGACGTCCGCTGAACTCCCGCCGGGGGTCGCCACGACGGCGTAAAGATCCGCTCATGGTTCCTTGGCGAACAGAGACTCCAACTGTCGTGTCCTGATAGGAAATGCACACTTCGACCATCGTCCCCACCACGGGTGTGACGATGTGTCAGTTCCCTAGGAGAATTCCGCATGGCCAAGAGGGCCCACGCCGCGCCGGGACGTCCCGAGCACGCGGCGGTCAAGACCGGCAGACGGCCGAGAGTGATCACGGCGGCGTCCACCGCCGCCGTCGCTCTGCTCGTCCTCACCGCGACCGCCCAGGGCGCGGTCGCCCAGGGGGGAACGGCCGGATCGAACCCACCGAAGCGAATAGGGGCGGCACCGCGTGTCCCGGCGGGTGCGACGGTCACCGGCACGACCGCGTCGGGAACCCGGCTGCACCTCAGCGTGAACCTGGCCCCGCGTGACCCGCGGTCGCTCGCGGACTTCGTCACCGCGGTGTCCACACCGGGGAACGCCCAGTACCACCACTACCTCGCCAAGGGGCAGTTCGCCTCGGTCTTCGGTCCTACGCAGGCCACCGTCGCGGGAGTCTCCCGGGCGTTGAAGGCGGCCGGTCTGACTCCCGGCAAGGTGAGCCCGGACGGCCTGTCCATCCCGGTCACCGCCACCGCCGCGCAGGCGTCCCACGCCTTCGGCACCGGCTTCCGCGACGTCCGCCTCAAGGACGGCACCACCGACTACCTCAACACCTCGGCCCCCGCGCTGCCCGCGAACGTGGCGTCCTCGGTGACCGGGATCGTCGGCCTCAGCAGCATCAACACCATCAGCAGCCACCACTCCGCGGTGCGTCGCACCAGCAGGCACACCTCCGCCACCGCCTCGGCCGTCTCCGGACGCGGTGCGGGCGCGGCGACCGCCGACGGGTACACCCCGGCACTCTGCGCCGACTTCACCGGCTCGGGCCTGACCGACGGCACCGACTACTACAGCCCCGGCAAGCTGGCCGGCGCCTACGGGATGACCAGCTCCGCCACCGCCGGTGCGGGGCAGACCGTGGCCGTGTTCGAGCTGGAGAACGTCGACGCCGCCAGCATCGCCGCCTACCAGTCCTGCATCGGCACCAACACCCCGGTGTCCCGTGTGTACGTCGACACGACGTCGGGTGCCGGTGCGCCGGCCACCGACGGATCGGACGGCGTGGAGTCGGCGCTCGACATCGAGGACCTGATCGGTCTGGTGCCCGGCGCGAGCGTCATCGACTACCAGGGCCCGGACGCCGAGTCCGCGACCGACCAGAACGTGCTCGACGTCTACCAGCGGATGGTCACCGACGACCAGGCGCAGGTCATCTCCACCAGCTGGGGTGAGTGCGAGGCGGTCGAGAGCAGCGCGACCGCGAACGCCGAGAACACCGTCTTCGCGGAGGCCGCCGCCCAGGGGCAGAGCGTGGTCGCCGCCTCGGGCGACGACGGCTCCAGCGACTGCTACCGGGCGACCGGCTCCACGGCCAAGGCCGTCGACGACCCCGCCAGCCAGCCCTACGTCACCGGGGTCGGCGGCACCACGATGACCACCTCGGGCAGCACCAGCACCCAGACGACCTGGGGCAACGCCGACGGCGGCACCGGCGGCGGGGTCTCCGCACGCTGGGCGCCCGTCGTCTACCAGGGCGGTGTCGCCACCACCGCCAAGCGGGCCGTCCCGGACGTCTCCGCCCTGGCGGACCCGGCCGACGGGTACCCGGTCTACTTCCAGGACGACAGCGAATCCTCCAGCCCTGTGCCCGGCATCGTCGGCGGCACCAGTGCCGCGGCCCCGACCTGGGCCGCCGCGGTCGTCCAGGCCAACGCCGGCACGGCCTGCCAGGCCAACGGGCGGGTCGGCTTCCTCAACAACGCCCTCTACCGGGCCGCGCGCGGCAGCTACCCGACGGACTTCTGGGACGTCACCAGCGGCAACAACTCCGTCTACGCCACCGGCTACACGGCCACGGCCGGCTACGACGAGGTGACCGGCCTGGGCTCACCGAGGGAGGCCGGCCTGACCTCCGCCCTGTGCCCGGCCCAGGGCAGCGCGGCCACCGGCGCCTCCACCTTCCACGCGCTCAGCAGCCCCAAGCGCCTGCTGGACACCCGCAACGGCACCGGCTGGGGCCTCAGTTCCCTTCCGAGCACCAAGCCCCTGGTCGCGGGCGGCACCGCCCCGGTCAAGGTCGAGGGCGCCGGGGGCATCCCCAGCAGCGGCGTGACCGCCGTCGTGCTCAACCTGACGGTCACCGGCACCACCGGCTCGGGTTCGCTGATCGCCTGGGCCGACGGCACCAGCAAGCCGTCGACCAGCAACCTCAACTGGACCGGCGCGAGCCAGACCATCGCCGCGTCGGCGACCGTGAAGGTGGCCGCCGACGGGGTCGTGGACCTCTACACGAGCAGCACCACCCACCTGATCGCCGACGTCCAGGGCTACTGGACCAGCGGCACCACCGGCTCCAAGTACACGGCCCTGACCCCGGCCCGTCTGCTGGACACCCGTTCCAAGGTCGGCATCTCCACCACCAGCAAGATCACCAACGCGGTGATCAGCCTCAAGGTCCGCGGCCATGGCGGCGTACCGACCGGCGCCACCTCGGTGGTCCTCAACCTGACGGCCACCCAGACCGTCGGCGGGGGATACCTGGAGGCCTACCCCGAAGGCGCCACCCGCCCGACCGCGTCCAACGTCAACTGGTCCGCCACCGGCACCACCATCCCCAACCTGGTGACCGTGCCGATCGGCAGCGACGGCAACGTCAGCATCTACGTGCACGGCACCAGCCACGTGATCGCCGACGTCTCCGGCTACTTCTCCACCAGCGGCGCGACCTTCCAGACGGTCACCCCGCTGCGCCTGCTGGACACGCGCCAGACGACGGCGCTGGGCTCCGGCAAGACGCTGGCCGTGCAGATCTCGGGCCGCGACGCCATCCCGTCCACCGGCGTCAAGGCCGTGGTCCTGACCGTCACCGTCACCGGCACCACCGGCAGCGGCTACCTCACCGCCTGGGCCGACGGCGGCAGCCGTCCGACGGCCTCCAACCTGAACTGGGCCCAGGGCAGGACGATCGCCAACCAGGTGATCGTGCCCGTCGGCTCGGACGGCAAGGTGGACTTCTACACGAACAGCACCACCAACGTGCTCGCGGACGTGGCCGGCTACATCAGCTGACCCGACCGACAACCCGACCACGATGCCCCGCCGGCCTGGACCGGCGGGGCATCGTAGCGAACAGGTCCTGGGACACCTGCACCACCGTGAACGCAGGGGCTGCCCGAACCCCGCCCCTCAGCACTCGATGATGTTCACCGCCAGCCCCCCGCGCGCAGTCTCCTTGTACTTCACGCTCATGTCCGCCCCCGTGTCCTTCATGGTCTTGATGACCTTGTCGAGGGACACCTTGTGGGAGCCGTCCCCCCGCAGGGCCATCCTCGCCGCTGTGACCGCCTTCACCGCGGCCATGCCGTTGCGTTCGATGCAGGGGATCTGGACCAGTCCGCCGACCGGGTCGCAGGTCAGGCCCAGGTTGTGCTCCATGCCGATCTCGGCCGCGTTCTCGACCTGTTCGGGGGAGCCGCCCAGGACCTCGGCCAGCGCGCCCGCGGCCATCGAGCAGGCGGAGCCGACCTCGCCCTGGCAGCCCACCTCCGCGCCGGAGATGGACGCGTTCTCCTTGAAGAGCATGCCGATGGCGCCGGCCGCGAGGAGGAAGCGGACCACGCCGTCCTCGTCCGCGCCGGGCACGAAGTTCATGTAGTAGTGCAGGACCGCGGGGATGATGCCGGCCGCGCCGTTCGTCGGGGCGGTCACCACCCGGCCGCCGGCCGCGTTCTCCTCGTTGACCGCCATCGCGTACAGCGTGATCCACTCCATGGAGTGGGCCAACGCGTCGCCCTCCGCCCGCAGTTGACGAGCCGTCATGGCGGCCCGCCGCCGCACCCGCAGACCGCCCGGCAGGATGCCCTCCTGGGACATGCCCCGGGACACACAGGCCCGCATGACGCGCCAGATCTCAAGGAGCCCGGCCCGGATCTCGTCCTCCGTGCGCCAGGCGCGCTCGTTCTCCAGCATGAGCGAGGAGATCGACAGGCCGGTCTCCTTGGTCAGGCGCAGCAGCTCGTCACCCGTGCGGAAGGGGTACTTCAGCACCGTGTCGTCGAGCTTGATGCGGTCCTCGCCGACCGCGTCCTCGTCCACGACGAAGCCGCCGCCCACCGAGTAGTACGTCTTCGACAGGAGCTCGGCCCCCGAGGCGTCGTACGCCCACACCGTCATGCCGTTCGCGTGGTACGGGAGCGCCTTGCGCCGGTGCAGCACCAGGTCGTCGTCGAAGGAGAAGGCGATCTCGTGCTCGGCGAGCAGCTTCAGCAGGCCCTCGGACCGGATCTCGGCCACCCTGTCGTCCGCCGTCGCCACGTCGACCGTACGAGGAGACGCCCCCTCCAGTCCCAGCAGCACCGCCTTCGGGGTGCCGTGCCCGTGGCCGGTCGCGCCCAGGGAGCCGTACAGCTCGCAGCGGACGGAGGCGACCGACGGCAGCAGGTCCTCGTTGCGCAGGCGGCGGGCGAACATACGGGCCGCGCGCATCGGGCCGACCGTGTGGGAGCTCGACGGGCCTATGCCGATCGAGAACAGGTCGAAGACCGAGATGGCCACGGGAACTCCTTCACAAAGGGCGGGGGCACACGTCGTCGGGTGCCCCCGCCGGGGAACTACTTGTTGAGGCCGGGGTACAGCGGGTGCTTGTCGGCCAGGGCCTTGACCCGGGCCTTCAGGGCGTCTGCGTCGTACGACGGCTTCAGCGCCGCAGCGATCACGTCCGCGACCTCGGCGAAGTCCTCGGCCGTGAAGCCGCGGGTGGCCAGGGCGGGCGTGCCGATCCGGAGGCCCGACGTGACCATCGGCGGGCGCGGGTCGTTCGGGACGGCGTTGCGGTTGACCGTGATACCGACCTCGTGGAGACGGTCCTCGGCCTGCTTGCCGTCCAGCTCGGACTCGCGCAGGTCGACGAGGATGAGGTGCACGTCGGTGCCGCCGGAGAGCACGTTGACCCCGGCCTCCCGGGCGTCGTCGGCCGTCAGACGCTCGGCGAGGATGCGCGCACCCTCCACCGTACGCCGCTGGCGCTCCTTGAACTCCTCCGAGGCCGCGACCTTGAAGGACACCGCCTTCGCCGCGATCACATGCTCCAGGGGACCGCCCTGGAAGCCCGGGAAGACGGACGAGTTCAGCTTCTTCGCGAAGGCCTGCTTGGCGAGGATGATCCCGCCGCGCGGTCCGCCCAGCGTCTTGTGGGTGGTGGAGGTGACCACGTCCGCGTGCTCGACCGGGTTCGGGTGCAGCCCCGCCGCGACCAGACCCGCGAAGTGGGCCATGTCGACCCACAGGTACGCCTCGACCTCGTCGGCGATCCGGCGGAACTCCGCGAAGTCCAGCTGGCGCGGGTACGCCGACCACCCGGCGATGATCACCTTCGGGCGGTGTTCGCGCGCCAGCTTCTCCAGCTCGGCCATGTCGACCAGACCGGTGGCCGGGTCCACGTGGTACGCGACCACGTCGAACTGCTTGCCGGAGAAGTTCAGCCGCATCCCGTGGGTCAGGTGACCGCCGTGCGCCAGGTCCAGGCCCAGGATGGTGTCGCCGGGCTGGGCCAGCGCGAACAGCGCGGCCTGGTTCGCGGAGGCACCGGAGTGGGGCTGCACGTTGGCGTACTCGGCGCCGAACAGCTCCTTGAGCCGGTCGATCGCGATCTGCTCGGCCACGTCGACGTGCTCGCAGCCGCCGTAGTAGCGGCGGCCCGGGTAGCCCTCGGCGTACTTGTTGGTGAGGACCGAGCCCTGCGCCTCCATGACCGCGAGCGGAGCGAAGTTCTCCGAGGCGATCATCTCGAGGGTGGACTGCTGACGGTCCAGCTCGGCGTCGACCGCGGCGGCGATCTCCGGGTCGAGCTCGTGCAGGGGGGTGTTCAGTGCGGACATCAGGTGCGGACTCCTCAGCCGGCGGAAAAGGCGGTGTACTCGTCGGCGGAGAGCAGGTCGGCCGGCTCCTCCGCGACGCGTACCTTGAACAGCCAGCCGCCCTCGAAGGGGGCGGAGTTCACCAGCGCCGGGTCGCTGACGACGTCCTCGTTGACCTCGGTGACCTCACCGGAGACGGGGGAGTACAGGTCGGAGACCGACTTGGTCGACTCCAGCTCGCCGCAGGTCTCGCCCGCGGTCACCGTGTCACCGACCTCGGGGAGCTGGACGAAGACGACATCGCCGAGCGCGTTGGCCGCGTGCTCCGTGATGCCGACCGTCGAGACGCCGTCCTCGGCGCCCGACAGCCACTCGTGCTCCTTGCTGTAACGCAGCTGCTGGGGGTTGCTCATGGCCTGAATTCTCCTGTACGCGGGAAAGTGCTGATGAAGGGGGGACTGCGGAAGGCGTGCGTGAGCAGCGACTGTGCGCTCAGCATCGCCTACGGCGGCTACTTCTGGCGCTTGTAGAACGGCAGCGCCACGACCTCGTACGGCTCGTGGCTGCCCCGGATGTCCACCGCGACACCCGTCGTGCCCGGCGCGGCGTACATGGCGTCGACGTAGGCCATCGCGATCGGCTTGCCCAGCGTGGGGGAGGGCGCCCCGGAGGTGACCTCGCCGATCACCTTGCCCTCGGCGACGACGGCGTACCCGGCGCGGGGGACCCGGCGGCCCTCGGCGATCAGGCCGACCAGGACGGGCGGCTCGTGGTTCGCGTTCTCCGCGGCCTCACGCAGGGCCGCGCGGCCCACGAAGTCGCCCTCCTTGTCGAACTTCACCACCCGTCCGAGGCCCGCGTCGAAGGGGGTCAGCTCGCGGGACAGCTCGTGCCCGTAGAGCGGCATGCCCGCCTCCAGGCGCAGCGTGTCCCGGCAGGACAGCCCGCAGGGGACGAGTCCGACGCCCTCGCCCGCCTTGGTCAGCGCCTGCCACAGCGTCTCCGCGTCGGACGGCGCCACGAACAGCTCGAAGCCGTCCTCCCCGGTGTAGCCGGTGCGCGCGATCAGCGCCGGCACCCCGGCGACCGTGCCCGGCAGACCGGCGTAGTACTTGAGCCCGTCCAGGTCGGCGTCGGTCAGCGACGCGAGGATCCCGGGGGACTCCGGCCCCTGTACGGCGATCAGGGCGTAGGCGTCCCGGTCGTCCCGCACCTCGGCGTCGAAGCCGGCCGCGCGCTCGGTCAGCGCGTCCAGGACGACCTGGGCGTTGGAGGCGTTGGCGACGACCATGTACTCGGTGTCGGCGAGGCGGTAGACGATCAGGTCGTCCAGGATGCCGCCGTCTTCCTGGCAGATCATGGTGTAGCGGGCCCGGCCGATACCGACCGAGGCGATGTTGCCGACGAGGGCGTGGTTCAGCAGTCCGGCGGCCTGGGGACCGGTCACGGTGATCTCGCCCATGTGGGAGAGGTCGAACAGCCCGGCCTTCGTGCGCACCGCGTTGTGCTCGTCGCGCTCGGAGCCGTAGCGCAGGGGCATGTCCCAGCCGGCGAAGTCGGTCATCGTGGCACCGAGGGAGCGGTGCAGGGCGTCGAGCGCGGTGTGCCGGGGCGCAGAACTGGTCATAGAGCGGTCGTCTCCAGAATCCAAGGCATGACGGGCGAGGTCGTTCCTCCCCATCTGTCATCGGAACCTGAGAGGTTCGCCATGAAGGACATGGCTTGCACCGTGGGTGGGGCCACCGGCGTCGGCGGCCCGCTTTTCAGATGTGCCTCGCCCGCGCGGTAACGGGGCCTGAGAGATTCAAGGGAGGGACTTGCTCCTTCGGCGCCCGGGTACATGTACCCGGGACTCTCCCGCGCGGATTCAAACGGCCGGTATGCAGTTGGCGCGGACATCATTGCACGCATCGGAGGCCGACGGCAGGGCCGCACCCGGCGCACCCTCCCGGTCCCCTTCTGTAACCGGCTTGTGGCGGTACGCGTACAGAAACGCGAGAGATCATCCATTACCTTCTCTTTACGCTCGGTGGGGAGGGGAAGCCCTGAACCCGGAGGAGGACGATGACGGTGAACAGGACCACCGCGTACGCGACGACCTCGGGCATCGCGCTGCCCAAGCAGCCCGCGGCCCCGGCCGTCGAGGCCCGCGGCGCCCACCCGGTCGTCCGTGACCTGCGCGACCGCGCGGGCCACGGCCCGCACGCCCTGCTCTTCGGTCCCGAGGACCTCGTCGTCATCACCGGCCTGCCCGGCAGCGGCAAGTCCACCCTGATGAAGCGGGCGGTCACGGGGACCCGGATCGACTCCCAGGACACCCGGGACCGCTGGGACGGCCGGCTGTCCCGCTTCCTGCCGTACGCCGTCTACCGCCCCCTGGTCCGGCTCGCGCACTACGCCGGACTGCGCCGCGCCCTGCGCTCCGGCGGGGGAGTGGTGGTGCACGACTGCGGCACCCAGACCTGGGTGCGCGGCTGGCTGGCCCGCGAGGCCCGGCGCCGCGGCGGCACCCTGCACCTGCTGCTCCTCGACGTCACGGCGGACACCGCGCTGGAAGGCCAGCGCGAGCGCGGCCGGGGCGTCTCGCGGTACGCCTTCCTGCGGCACCGGGGCGCGGCCGCCCGGCTGATCCGCTCCGTGGAGCGCGGCGACCTGCCCCCGGGCTGCGGCTCGGCGGTGCTGATCGACCGGGACGCGGCGGACGTACTACGGCGGATCGACTTCACGGGCTGAGCCATACGCCTCGCGGCGGCTCGGCTGCTGAGGCTGAGCCACATGCCCCGCAGGCGATCCGCTTCACGGGCTGAGCCACACACCGTCCGCACCCGCTAGCCTTTCAGCCACATCAGCGGTTCACAGCAGGCGGTCAGACAGATGGACTTCCCGGCGGATCTTCCCGCGGACTTCCCGGCACAGTCGGCACACCCCCACCCGCACGGCGGGTGGCCCGGCAACGAGCTGGAGGAGGTGCTCTCGGCCTCCCTCGGCATGCCCTCGGCGGGCGGCCGGATCATCGAGGTGCTGGGCCGCAGCTTCGTCTGGGTCCCGCTGCCCAACGGCGGCGGCCCGCACAGCGGCCCCCTCGACCTGCCCACGCTGGAGCTCGGGGGCCAGGCGTTCGTCCCGGTCTTCAGCTCCGAGGAGCAGTTCCGCCAGGTCGTCGGCTCGCACCTGTCGTACACCATCGCCCCCGCGGTGGAGTTCGCCCGCGGTCTGCCCCCGCACGTGGGCATCGCCGTGAACCCCGACGGCGTGGTCGGCGTCCCGCTCCCGCCCGCCGCGGTGGCCGACCTCTGCCGCGTCGGCCGCACCCCGCTGGACGGCCCCAACACCGGCGGCCGCGTCAAGCTCTACGAGCCCGACTGGCAGGACGACCCGGTCGATTTCCTCGCGGCCGCGTCCGCGGAGTTCGCGGCGACCGGCGTGGTCCTCACCGCCCGCCGCTGCCTGGCCGCCATCGAGACGTCCGACCCGGTCATGTTCGTCGGCGTCGAACTCTCCCAGTGGGAGGGCGACCTGCGCACCCTCCCGATGGACGCCCTCGGCCGGGCGCTGGGCACGACCCCGGTGAAGTGGCCCGTCAACCTGGTCCTGTTGGACGTGGCGGACGACCCGGTGGGCCACTGGATGCGAGGACAGGTACGGCCCTTCTACACCCAGGGCTAGTCGAACCCGCTCAGGGGCGCGGGGAACTGCGCGACCAGCCACGGACAACGCGCACCCGCCGACGACGCACAGGTCCCCACCCGGTAGGCGCTTAAGCTGGTTTCATACTCGGGGAACTTTCAAGAAGGGGCGATACGACGTGAGCGCCAGCGGCACCGCGACCGGCTCGGTCGAGCACATGCTGCGCCAGGTGACCCCCGGGCGCTACGACGCCTACGAGGCACTGCTGCGCGCCCTCGCGACCCCGACCGCCGGCCAGATCTGGATGCTGCTGTGGCACGGCCAGTCCGGCTCCCCGGACGCCCAGTACGGAAACATGGAGGTCGACGGCCACGGTTACGCCCCCTGCGTGACCTCGGCCCAGGAGCTCTCCGCGAGCGGCTGGAACCGTTCCTACGAGGTCGTCGACGGCATCGACGTCGCCCGCACCCTCTACCCCGACCACTACGGTCTCTGGCTGAACCCGCACGCCCCCGGCGGTGGCGTCGGCATCCCCTGGCTCGACCTGCGCCGCATCGCCACCGGCCTGGAGCGCCAGCCCGCGGGCCCGCTCCGGCTCTCGGAGCCCGGTATCGAGGTCCCGCAGTTCTACGCCCTGCTCGTGCAGAACGCCCACCGCACCCCGGCGGTCCGCTCGCTGCGCCGCGCCTGGGTGCAGCCGGCGCTGGGGGCGCCGTATCTGGCCATCGGCCTGGATGTGTACGACACCAGCCCGTCGGCCGTGGACTCGGTGCGCGCGATGATGCAGCAGTCCATCGGCGCGGTCCCGGAGGGGCTGCCGGTGTCGACCGTGGCGATGTCCGACGAGTACGACCCGGTGGCGCTGTGGATGCGCGCGGGGGCCCGGCCCTTCTACGACCGTGAGGCGCACGGCGCTCCCGTCCAGGCCCCGGCGGCGGGGTACGGCTACCCGCCGGCCCGTGGCGGTTACTGAGAGTCAAAGCAACCCGTTCGGCTCGTTTACGTAACAGCCACATTTCTTCGCGCGTAGATAGCGGCGGATCATCACCGATGTCGCTTATTGTGCCGTTCTGTCCCAACTGGCATGCGTCCGGGAGGCGTTACCCGTTGTTCGGATAACGGAATCCCTCGTACTGCATCACGGTTACGCATACTTTCCTCGCCAGGCCTGGCGGGTGATCGCAGCGAAGCTGAAGACTCCCCAGGCAGACGCAGGATCAGATGTTCCTGTGAGCTGAGCAAGTCGACAAAGCCGTAATCCACGGCAGGTGTAGGCCGGTCACCACCGGCGAGAGGGGTCGGGTCACTGTGACCGCACCGATCGAGACCACCGGGGCGCAGGCCGAGGCGCAGCCTGAGGCTGTCCTCGCCGGGGCCGGCAAGGGGCAGATCGAGGGCCGTTCCCTGGGGCAGATCGCCTGGTCCCGTTTCAAGAGGGACAAGGTGGCGGTCGCCGGTGGCGTGATCGTCATCCTGCTGATCCTGGTCGCGGTGCTGTCCCGTCCCATCCAGGCCCTCTTCGGGCTGGACCCGAACGCCCTGCACCAGGATCTGATCGACCCCAACACCTCGCTGCCCAAGGGCGACTGGGGCGGCATGAGCTGGGACCACCCGCTCGGCGTCGAGCCGAAGTTCGGCCGCGACATCGCCACCCGCATCCTCGAGGGCTCCTGGGTCTCCCTGGTCGTGGCCTTCGGTGCCACGATCCTGTCCAACACGATCGGCGCGGTCCTCGGCGTGGTCGCCGGGTACTACGGCGGCCGGGTCGACACGATCATCAGCCGGCTGATGGACACCTTCCTGGCGTTCCCGCTGCTGCTGTTCGCCATCGCCATCTCGGCCACCCTGCAGGGCGGTGCCTTCGGCCTCGAGGGCCTGCCGCTGCACATCAGCGTGCTGATCTTCATCATCGGCTTCTTCAACTGGCCCTATCTGGGCCGCATCGTGCGCGGCCAGACGCTGGCCCTGCGCGAGCGGGAGTTCGTCGACGCGTCCCGGGGGATGGGGGCCAAGGGGCCCTACATCCTCTTCCGGGAGCTGCTGCCGAACCTCGTCGGCCCGATCATCGTCTACTCGACGCTGCTCATCCCGACCAACATCCTCTTCGAGGCGTCCCTCAGTTTCCTCGGCGTCGGCATCCAGCCTCCGCAGGCGTCCTGGGGCGGCATGATCAACCAGGCGGTCGACTACTACCAGGTCGACCCCCAGTTCATGATCGTGCCTGGTCTGGCCATCTTCGTGACCGTCCTGGCGTTCAACCTGCTCGGCGACGGTCTCCGCGACGCTCTCGACCCGCGCAGCCGCTGACCCGCGGCCGCGGTGAGAGTCCACAAGATTTCCGACAATTGAAGGGGAAGCAGACCATCATGCGAAGGTCAGCGCTGGCCGCAGTGGCGGCCATCGGCAGTGCGAGCCTGTTGCTCTCGGCTTGCAGCAAGGCCGATGACAACGACGGTGGAGACGGAAGCAAGTCGGCAGGGGCCAACGCAGCGACCAAGGGTGTCGTCAACGCCTCCACCCAGAAGGGTGGGACGGTCACGTACGAGTACTCCGACGTCCCGGACTCCTTCGACCCCGGCAACACGTACTACGCCTACATGTACAACCTCAGCCGGCTGTACGCCCGCCCGCTGATGACCTTCCAGCCCGGTCCGGGCGAGGAGGGCAACAAGCTGGTCCCGGACCTCGCCGAGAGCGCCGGCCAGCCGAGCGACGGCGGCAAGACCTGGACGTACAAGATCCGTTCGGGTCTGAAGTACCAGGACGGCACCCCGATCACCTCGAAGGACGTCAAGTACGCCGTCGAGCGCTCGAACTTCGCGCGTGACGTGCTCTCCCTCGGCCCGAACTACTTCCAGCAGTTCCTCGAGGGCGGCGACAAGTACAAGGGCCCCTACAAGGACAAGAGCGCCGAGGGCCTGAAGTCCATCGAGACGCCGGACGACACCACGATCGTCTTCAAGCTCAACCGCCCCTTCCAGGAGTTCGACTACCTGGTCGCCACGCCGCAGACGGCTCCGGTCCCGCAGGCCAAGGACACCGGCGTCGACTACGTCAAGAGCATCGTCTCCTCGGGCTCGTACAAGTTCCAGAGCTACAAGGAGGGCCAGCAGGCCGTCCTCGTGCGCAACGAGAACTGGGACGCGAAGACCGACCCGCTGCGCAAGCAGTACCCGGACAAGATCGTCGTCAAGCTGAAGGTCAACGCCGAGACGATCGACCAGGACGTCCAGGCCGGTGACGCGATCGACCTCGGTGGTACCGGCGTCCAGGCCGCGACCCAGGCGAAGGTCGTCAACGACTCCAACCTGAAGGCCAACACGGACAACACCTACGGTGGCCGTCTGGTCTACATGGCGATCAACACCCAGGTCGCGCCGTTCGACAAGGTCGAGTGCCGCAAGGCCGTCGAGTACGCCATCGACAAGGTCTCCGTGCAGACCGCCGAGGGCGGCCCGATCCGCGGTGACATCGCCACCACCGTCCTGCCGCCGGACATCCCCGGCTACCAGAAGGCCGACGTCTACGCGACCACCGGCAACAAGGGTGACGTCGCCAAGGCCAAGGAGCAGCTGAAGGCCTGCGGCAAGTCGACGATCAGCACCAACATCTCGGCGCGCAGCGACCGTCCGCAGGAGATCGACGCGGCCACCGCGATCATCGCCTCGCTGAAGAAGGTCGGCATCAACGCCAGCATGAAGCAGTACCCGTCGGGCAAGTACTTCACCGACTACGCGGGTGTGCCGAGCTTCGACAAGAAGCAGAACATCGGTCTGCACATGATGCAGTGGGGTGCCGACTGGCCCTCCGGCTACGGCTTCCTCCAGCAGATCCTGCACGGTGACGCGATCGGCGCGTCCGGCAACACCAACCTCTCGTATCTGAACGACAAGCAGATCAACGAGATGCTGGAGAAGGCCATCGCCACCGAGGACGACACCGCGCGCAACGCCCTGTACGGGCAGATCGACAAGCGTGCGATGGACCTGGCGGCGCTGGTCCCGCTGACCTACTTCAAGGTCCTGCTGTACCGTCCGGCCGGCTTCACCAACCTGGTGTCCTCGGCGGCCTTCAGCGGTCAGTACGACTACCTCAACATCGGCACGACCAAGAAGTAGCCCCGGAAGGCAGGTGAAGGCATTGGTGCCCGTGGGCTTCGCGGCCCACGGGCACCAGCGCCGGTCCCCGTGATCTCGTACATCCTCCGTCGGACGTTCGCGGCAGTGATCCTGCTGTTGGTCGTCACCGCGGTCACCTTCGCGATCTTCTTCCTGCTGCCACGGATGGCCGGTCAGACCGCCGACCAGCTCGCGCAGCAGTACCTCGGGAAGAGCCCGTCGAAGGCGGACATCCTCGCGGTCAAGCAGAACCTGGGTCTGGACGACCCCCTGTACCTCCAGTACTGGCACTTCATCAAGGGTGTCGTGTCCGGGGCCACCTACAACCTGGGTCCCACCACCGCGCACTGCGACGCGCCGTGCTTCGGTTACTCCTTCAAGACCCACGAGGCGGTCTGGCCGCAGCTCACCTCGCGCATCCCGGTGACCGCGTCGCTGGCCCTCGGTGCCGCCGTGCTGTGGCTGGTCTCCGGTGTCGTGATCGGTGTGATCTCCGCGCTCAAGCCCGGCAGCTTCTTCGACCGCAGCTTCATGGGCGTCGCGCTCGCCGGTGTCTCGCTGCCCATGTTCTTCACGGGCAACCTGGCGCTGCTGCTCTTCACCTACCAGTGGCCGATCTTCGGCCGCACCTATGTGCCGTTCACGGAGAACCCGGCCCAGTGGGCCAACACGCTCTTCCCGGCCTGGTGCTCGCTCGCTCTGCTGTACTCCGCCATCTACGCCCGGCTGACCCGTTCGGGCATGCTGGAGACGATGAACGAGGACTTCATCCGCACGGCCCGCGCCAAGGGCCTGCGCGAGCGCAACGTGGTCGGTCGGCACGGCCTGAGGGCAGCGCTGACGCCGATCATCACCGTGTTCGGCATGGACCTGGGTCTGCTGCTCGGCGGTGCGGTGATCACCGAGACCGTCTTCTCGCTGCCCGGCATCGGTCAGTACGCGGTCCAGGGCATCACCGACAACGACCTGCCCCCGATCCTCGGCGTGACGCTGCTGGCCGCCATCTTCGTCGTAGTCGCAAATCTCCTGGTGGACCTGCTGTACGCCGCCGCCGACCCGCGGGTGAGGCTCTCGTGACCGAACTCTCCAAGACCGGTGCCGCCCTGGGCGAGCCCGGGCCCGGCAACGCTCCCGACGCCTTCCTCGCGGTCCGCGACCTCAAGGTGCACTTCCCGACCGACGACGGCCTGGTCAAGTCCGTCGACGGGCTCAGCTTCCAGGTGGAGAAGGGCAAGACCCTCTGCATCGTCGGCGAGTCCGGCTCCGGCAAGTCCGTCACCTCGCTGGCCATCATGGGCCTGCACCGGCTCGGGGCGCGCGGCAAGAACGTGCAGATGTCCGGCGAGATCTGGCTGGGCGGCAAGGAGCTGGTCTCCGCCGACCCGGACGAGGTGCGCCGGCTGCGCGGCCGCGAGATGGCGATGATCTTCCAGGACCCGCTGTCCGCGATGCACCCGTACTACACGATCGGCAACCAGATCGTGGAGGCGTACCGGGTCCACCACGACGTCAACAAGAAGACCGCGCGCAAGCGGGCCGTCGAGATGCTCGACCGGGTCGGCATCCCCGAGCCCGGCAAGCGGGTCGACAGCTACCCGCACGAGTTCTCCGGCGGTATGCGTCAGCGCGCGATGATCGCGATGGCGCTGGTCAACAACCCCGAGCTGCTCATCGCGGACGAGCCGACCACCGCCCTCGACGTCACCGTCCAGGCGCAGATCCTCGACCTGATCCGGGACCTGCAGAAGGAGTTCGGCTCCGCGGTCGTCCTCATCACCCACGACCTGGGTGTGGTCGCCGAGATCGCCGACGACGTCCTCGTGATGTACGGCGGCCGGTGCGTGGAGCGCGGCAGTGTCGACGACGTCTTCGAGCGCCCGCAGCACCCGTACACCTGGGGCCTGCTGGGCTCGATGCCGCGCATCGACCGGGAGACGTCCGAGCGGTTGATCCCCGTCAAGGGCCAGCCGCCGAGCCTCATCAACGTCCCCTCGGGCTGCGCCTTCCACCCCCGCTGCCCGTACGCGGACATCCCCAAGGGCGATGTCACCCGTACCGTGCGCCCGGAGCTCCAGCAGGTCGGCGGCGGGCACTTCTCCGCGTGCCACCTCTCGCAGGAGGACCGCACGCGGATCTGGACCGAAGAGATTGCGCCGAAGCTGTGAGTGAGACGAAGAAAGCCGCCGACTCCGAGGTCCTGCTCAAGGTCGAGGGCCTCCAGAAGCACTTCCCGATCCGCAAGGGCGTGCTCCAGCGGCAGGTCGGCGCGGTCAAGGCGGTCGACGGCATCGACTTCGAGGTCCGCAAGGGCGAGACGCTCGGCGTGGTCGGCGAGTCGGGCTGCGGCAAGTCGACCATGGGCCGGGTCATCACCCGCCTCCAGGAACCGACCGGCGGCACGATCCACTTCGAGGGCCAGGACATCACGCGGCTGAACACGGCCGGGATGCGTCCGCTGCGGCGGGACATCCAGATGATCTTCCAGGACCCGTACGGCTCCCTGAACCCCCGGCACACCATCGGCGGAATCGTCTCTGCGCCCTTCCGGCTCCAGGGCGTGGAGCCCGAGGGCGGGGTGAAGAAGGAGGTCCAGCGCCTCCTGGAGCTGGTGGGCCTGAGCCCCGAGCACTACAACCGCTACCCGCACGAGTTCTCCGGCGGTCAGCGCCAGCGCATCGGCATCGCGAGGGCGCTCGCCCTGAAGCCGAAGCTGGTGGTGGCCGACGAGCCGGTGTCCGCGCTGGACGTCTCCATCCAGGCGCAGGTCGTGAATCTCATGGACGACCTCCAGGAGGAGCTCGGCCTCACGTACGTGATCATCGCGCACGACCTGTCCGTCGTACGGCACGTCTCGGACCGTATCGCGGTGATGTACCTCGGCAAGATCGTCGAACTCGCCGACCGCACCGCCCTGTACGAGGCGCCGATGCACCCGTACACCAAGGCGCTGATGTCGGCGGTCCCGGTGCCGGACCCGAAGCGCCGGGGTGCCAAGTCCGAGCGCATCCTGCTGCGCGGCGACGTCCCGTCCCCGATCTCCCCGCCCTCCGGCTGCCGTTTCCACACGCGGTGCTGGAAGGCCACGGAGATCTGCAAGACGACGGAACCGGCGCTGATCGAGCTGCGTCCCGGCCAGCGCGTGGCCTGCCACCACCCGGAGAACTTCGCGGACCAGGCGCCGCAGGACACGGTCCTGCTGTCGGTCGCGAAGGAGGCGGCATCGCTGGTCGCCGACGAGGTCCTGGAGGAGTCGGCGGAGACGTCGGCGGCGGTGGCGGCGGAGGTGGCTTCGCCGGAGACGGCCGAGCCGGCCGACACGGAGGCGTCCGAGGAGGTTCCGGAGAAGCCCGAGGTCACGACGGTGAAGACGGGTCCCGGAGCGAAGACGTCCCCCGTCGCTCCCGTCGTCGACCCGCAGTCGGACGACGAGCCGCAGTCGTCCGACGACACCACCGAACCGGAAGCCCCCGGTCAGGAGTCAACCGAGAAGTAACGCATGACGAGTTGGCAAAGTCATGCACATGCCCGAACGGGAGAGTGAAGAGTCGTCCGTGTCCGACTTATCGGTACACGCTCGAAAGGGACGACACCATGAGACTCTCCCGTTCGGCACGCTTAGGAGCCGTCGCGACCGCGGCGGCTTCCTTCTTTGTCATCGCGGCCGCCCCGGGCCCGAGACCCGGCGCCCCCGGCATCGGAGACCCCTACTTCCCGAACCTCGGCAACGGCGGCTACGACGCCCGCCACTACACCCTCGACGTGGCGTACGACCCGGACACCGACCGCCTGGACGGCCGTACGACCCTGTCCGCCCGCGCCACCCAGAACCTCTCCTCCTTCGACCTGGACCTCCAGCAACTCCAGGTCACCGAGGTCCAAGTCAACGGCAGGCGGGCGCAGTTCACGCGCGACGGCGACGAGATCCGCATCACCCCGCGCCAATCCCTGCGCAAGGGCAAGGACTTCACCGTCGCCGTCACCTACGGCGGTGTCCCGGAACCCCTCAGCGGTCCCATCGTCTTCGGCTCCGACTACGGCTGGATGAAGACCCCCGACGGCGTCTTCGTCGCCTGTGAACCCAACGCCGCCTCCACCTGGTTCCCGTCCAGCGACCACCCCTCGGACAAGGCCACCTACGACATCCGCATCAGGACCCCCAAGGGCCTGACCGCGGTCTCCAACGGCCGGCTCGTGTCGACGTACGACAAGGGCGGCTCGACGTACACCCACTGGCGCGAGAAGAAGCCCATGGCGACCTACCTCGCGACCGCCACCATCGGGAAGTTCGACGTGCGGACCGGGACGACACCCGGCGGCATCCCCATCTACACCGCCATCGACCCGGTGCTGGAGAACAGCAACAACGTCGACGTGTACGGCGTCACCGCCGAGGCCACCGACTACTGGTCGCAGGTCTTCGGGCCGTACCCCTTCGAGGAGACCGGCGCGATCGTCGACGACATGCCGCAGGCCGGGTTCTCGCTGGAGGTGCAGACCAAGCCGGTCTACTCGGCCGTCCGCAACGAGACGACGATCGTGCACGAGCTGGCCCACCAGTGGTTCGGCGACAGCGTCTCCGTCGCGCACTGGAAGGACATCTGGCTCAACGAGGGCTTCGCCACGTACAGCCAGTGGCTGTGGGCCGAGCACAAGGGCACCCGCAGCGCCCACGACTCCTTCATCGCGGGCTACGACGCCCGGCCCGCCGACAGCGCCTTCTGGCAGACCGTCGTCGGCGACCCGCAGCGCGACACCATGTTCGCCTCCGCGGTCTACCAGCGCGGCGCGATGACCCTCCAGGTGCTGCGCGAACGCATCGGCGACCAGGCCTTCTTCAAGCTCCTGCCGGCCTGGACCAAGCTGCACCGCTACGGCAACGCCGACACCGCCGACTTCGTCCGGCTCGCCGAGAAGGTCAGCGGACAGCAGCTCGACGACCTGTTCCGCACCTGGCTCTTCACGAAGGGCAAACCGGCCCTCTAGGAGCCCCTGCGCAAGAATGCGGTGTGCTCCAGCAACTGTTCAGCCCCTCCGTCCAGCACACGCTCGACCTCGTCGGCATCTTCGTGTTCGCCATCTCCGGCGCGCTGCTGGCCGTCCGCAAGAACTTCGACGTGTTCGGCATCGCCGTGCTCGCCGAGGTCACCGCGCTGGGCGGAGGGCTGTTCCGGGACCTGATCATCGGCGCGGTGCCGCCCGCCGCCTTCACGGACCTCGGGTACTTCCTCACCCCGCTGCTCGCCGCCCTCCTGGTCTTCTTCCTGCACCCGCACGTGGAGCGCATCCAGGTCGGCGTGAACGTCTTCGACGCGGCGGGCCTCGGCCTGTTCTGCGTCGCCGGGACGACCAAGGCGTACGAGTACGGGCTCGGCCTCACCCAGTCGGCGACCCTCGGTCTCGCCACCGCCGTCGGCGGCGGTGTCCTGAGGGACGTGCTCGCCAACGAGGTGCCCTCGCTGCTGCGCTGGGACCGCGACCTGTACGCGGTCCCGGCGATCGTCGGCGCCACCATGGTCGTCCTGTGCATCCGCTACGACGCCCTCACCCCGTTCACCAGCGGGCTCGCGGCGCTCACGGCCTTCGTACTGCGCCTGCTCGCGATGCGGTTCCACTGGCGAGCTCCGCGGGCCTGGAACCGGCGCTCGACCGTGCGTGAGGAGTAGCGCCCGCGCGGCCGTGCAGCAGGCCCATCTCCTCGGTCAGCCAGACGAAGGACGGCACCACCTGCGGCCGCCACAGCGCCATGTTGTGGCCGCCCGCGCTCTTCGGGATGTAGACGACGTGCACGGTCGTCGGCGCCTTCGCGACCTGTTCGAGGCCCACGGCCGCCTCGTAGCCGTCACCGGGCTGACCGGACTCGTAGAGCGCGATCGCGGGCGGGACGCGGTCGTCGCGCAGCAGCATGTAGGGGTTGTTGGCGCGGCGCAGGGCCGGGGTCTCGGAGGCCAGCGAGTTGCGTTCGCCGATCGGGTCGTTGTAGCCGGACATGCTGACCGCGGCCCGGTAGCGGTCGGGGTGGGCGACGGCGAGCTTGGTCGCGCAGTGCCCGCCCGCCGAGTACCCGGCCACCGCCCAGCCGGCCGGCCCGGGCTGGGCGCGGAAGTTGTCGGTGACCATCTTCGGCACGTCCACGCTGAGCCAGGTGTCGGCGTTGACCGTGCCGGTGATGTTGGCGCAGCCGGTGTCCACCCCGGCCAGCAGGTTCATCCGCGGGGCGATCAGGATGAACGGTGCCACCCGGCCGCTCCGCATGAGCGGTGCCAGCTGGTTCACCGCGTGCAGCGAGCCGAACCAGGCCTTCGCGGAGCCCGGGTAGCCCGACAGCAGTTCCACCACGGGGAACTTGTGGTGCCGGTAGGCGGGCTCGTGGTACTGCGGCGGCAGCCAGGCGTAGACCTCGGCGTTCACCCCGGAGACGCGGCCCTTGAGCTGGGTCACCCGCACGCCCTTCATGCCGGGGCCGCCCGCGTTCGTGAAGCGCTGCTTCACCCTGGGCAGCCGTTTCAGCGCGATGCCGCCGGTGCCGTCGGTGCCCAGGTTGGCGGCCTGCTGGACATGGTCGCCGGTGCCGAGCAGGTCGGCCCAGTTGTCGTACAGGTTGTTCTGGTTGTTGACCAGCACGAAGACGAGGGCGACCGCCGTGCCCTGGGCGAACAGCACCATCAGCAGCCGGGCGGTGGCGCGCAGGGCCCGCGGCCCTCCGATCCGCGACCACAGAACGAGCGGAAGCGCGACGGCGACGACGGACAGCACGATCAGCGTGTAGAGGAACGCGGTCCCGGTGAGGCTCATGTCCCTGTAGAGGGGGCGGGCAGGCCCCGGGTTTACGGACGAGTACGGACACTTACCGAGAAATTGCCGGGGTCTCACCTGAAACGGTCTTCCGTGATCCCGAGGAAAGCTACCGCTTAGTAGTTGGTTGTTGTACCGTTCAGGCATGCCAGAAGCAGCCTCCGTCACCCGGGCCACGATCGGCGACAGCGAGTTCGACCGGGACACCGCGGTCACCCGCCGCGCCCCCGGCGTCTACGACATCGACCTCTCCGCGGGCTGGACGATCATCAGCGCCGTCAACGGCGGCTACCTCCTGGCGGTCCTGGGCCGCGCCCTCGCGGACGCCCTGCCGCACGCCGACCCGTTCACCATCTCCGCGCACTACCTGACCGCGTCCCAGCCCGGACCCGCGGTCATCCGCACGGACGTCGTCCGCACCGGCCGCACCCTCTCCACCGGCCAGGCCTCGCTCTTCCAGTACGACGACGAGGGCACCGAGGTCGAGCGGATCCGCGTCCTCGCCTCCTACGGCGACCTCGACACCCTCCCCGACGACGTCCGTACGACGGCGAAGCCGCCCGCGTTCCCGCCGATGGACCAGTGCTTCGGCCCGGAGGACGGCCCGGCCCCGGTCGACGGCAGCTCGGCCATCACCGAGCGGCTGATGCTCAAGCTGGACCCCTCGACCCTGGGCTGGGCCCTCGGCGCACCCTCCGGCAGGGGCGAGATGCGGTCCTGGTTCGGCCTCGCCGACGGCCGGGACATGGACCCCCTCTCGCTGCTCCTCGCCGTGGACGCGCTGCCGCCGACCGCCTTCGAGATCGGCCTCAAGGGCTGGGTGCCGACGGTCGAACTGACCGTGCACGTGCGGTGCCGCCCGGCCCCGGGCCCCCTGCGCGTCTCCATCACCACCCGCAACCTCGCCGGCGGCTTCCTGGAGGAGGACGCCGAGGTCTGGGACAGCGCGGACCGGCTGGTGGCGCAGTCGCGGCAGCTGGCCCGGGTGCGGCTGGGCTGAGCCCGGCCCCGGGAGGGATCCTGGTGGGGTGAAGTCCGACCGCCTCCTGTCGATCCTGCTCCTGCTCCAGACCCGCGGCCGGATGACCGCCCCCGAACTCGCCGAGCGGCTGGAGGTCTCCGTCCGCACCGTCTACCGGGACGTCGAAGCCCTCTCCGCATCGGGTGTCCCGGTCTACGCCGAGCGTGGGCGGCACGGCGGCATCGAACTCCTCGCGGGCTTCCGCACCGACGTCACCGGCCTGACCGCCGACGAGTCCCGCGCGCTGTTCGTCCTGACCGCCCAGGGCGTCCACGCGGCCCTCGGCCTGGACTCCGCCCTGGGCTCGGCCCTGCGCAAGGTGATGGCCGCGCTGCCCGCCCCGCACCGCCCGGCCGCCGAAGTGACCTCCCGCCGGGTCCTGGTCGACGCCACCCGCTGGAAGGGCGGCCCGCAACCCGCCGCAGACCTGGACGTGTTGCAGGACGCCGTGTTCACCGACCGCCGGCTGCGGCTGCGCTACCGGCACAGCGGCGAGCGCACCACCCGGACGTACACCGTCGATCCGTACGGCCTGGTCGCCAAGGCGGGCGTCTGGTACCTGGTCGCCGACCGGCGCGGGCTGCCGAGGCTGTTCCGCGTGGACCGGGTGCGCTCCGCGACCGTGCTGGACGACCCCGTGCGGCGGCGGCCGGGTGCCGAACTCGCCGATGTCTGGGAGGAGTTGCGCCGCCAGGTCGAGGAGCGCCCCACCGGGGTCGAGGTCACCGTGCGGGTCCGCCGGGACCGACTCGACCTGTTCCGGCGGCTGATGACGCCGTATCTGGCCGAACCCCCCGAGCGCGACGGCACAGGCGGGTGGGTGACGGCCCGGCTGGTGTTCGGCGCGGTCGTCGAGGCCCGCCAACTCCTGATGTTCTCCGACCGGGTGGAGGTCCTCGCACCGCCCGAGGTACGCGCGGAACTGGCCGGGGCGGCCGCCTCTGTCACGGCCCTGTACCAGCGGGCAGGGGAGCGGCCGGGGGAGAACCCCAGCTCGGAGGGGGTGCTTTAGACGCGCTTTGCCCGGCGCACAGGCGGAGGACAGCGCGAACTCAAGGGGCCCCTAAACGGCGTTGGTTGAGTTCCGGGCCTCAGGACTTCCTCATCCTCCCTGGAGCTGTCTCTCATGAAGCGTCTGCGTCTCCTCCCCGCCGCGGCCCTGTTGGCGCTCTCGCCCCTCGCCCTGGTGGCCTGCGGCTCGGGCGACTCGTCGTCGACCTCGAACAGCGGCACCTCGGGTCAGCAGAACTGCCAGGCCCGCAACGCCTCCGGGATGCCGAGCGGCGCCCCCTCGGGCGCTCCCACCGGCAACGCCACCGTCCGGCCCTCGGGCGCGCCCAGTGGGAACCCCTCCGGCATGCCGAGCGGCGCGCCCGGTGGCGGGCGGGGCGGACAGGGCGGGCAGGGCGGCCCCGGTGGCGGTATGGGCGGCGGCTGCGGCGGTCCCGGCGGGGGCACCGGCGGCGCGGCCCCGAGCGGCGCGCCCAGCGGTGCCGCGAGCGCGGCGGCCACGAAGAGCTGACCTGGCGCGAAATCGCCGTACGAGAGGGGCGGCACTCCCGGTGAACGGGGGTGCCGCCCCTGTGCGCTGCCGACGCGTGCTGCGGCTGGGTCAGTCCAGCCAGTGATGGCGGCCGACGCTGATCAACCGCATCTGTCGCTTCGCCACCTGGGCGACCCGGGCGCGCTCCTCGTCCGACGCCTCCTGTGCCTCCAGGAACAGGGAGGCCGTGATCAGCATCTGGTCGACATAGAGGTTGGCGAGCATGAGCAGGTCGTCGTCGCTCCAGCCGTCGGACACGGGGTCCTTGGCCAGCTCCTCCTTCACCTCCTGCCCGAAGCGGGCCAGTTGGTCCCGGATGGCCTCCCGCACCGGCTGGACTCCGCCATGTCGTTCGCGGGCGATGAAACGGACGTGAGCGGGGTACCCGTGGACATGGCCGGCGATCAACTCGATGGCGCGCTCGATGCGTTGGTCGTGGTCGTCGACCGTGGACACCGTCGTCCGAATCATGGGGTGCAGGCTGCCCAGCGCCTCCTCGACCAGGGCCACGCCGAGATCCGCGATGGAGCGGAAGTGGCGGTAGAAGGCGGTCGGGGCGACGCCGACGGCCCGGGTGACCTCACGCAGACCCAGGCTGCTCAGGCTCTGCTCCTCCAGCAGTCCGAGCGCCGCGTCCAGGAGCGACTGCCGGGTCTTCTGTTTCTGTGCCTGCCGGATGCCGAGGGTGTGACTCATGTCATCCAGTTAACAACTGTTCTCCGTAATTGGAAAGCCGTACAGCGCGCTAGACTCTAGAGTCAGTGAACAACTGTAACTACAACTGTTCACCCAAACGTAACGACCGGAGGGGGATCCGTCCCATGCTGTTCCTCGTCGCCGCACTCATGCTCCTCGGCGTCGTCCTGGGCACCGTCGCCCACGCGCCGTTCACCTTCACCGCCGTCGCCGCCGCCGTGATCGCCGTCTGGCTGGGCGTCTTCGCGCTCCGCGAGCGTCACGCCCGCCGCCGCACCCCGTCCCACTGACCGCCGCCCCACCGTCCCCAGGAGCACTGATTCCCATGCAGCTCACCGCGCAGGCCAGCCCCCGCACCGGGGCCCGTGACGCCGACGGCATGGCCGTCGCGTCCTTCGTCCTCGGACTCCTCGGCCTTCTCGTCCTCAACGTCTTCCTCGGCCCGATCGCCATCGTCCTGGCCTCCGTGGCCCTGTGGCGCGGCACCGCCCGCCGCGGCCGCGCCTACCTGGGGCTCGGTCTCGGCGTGGCCGACCTGCTGGTCCTGGTGGCCTTCATGCAGTTCGACAGCACGGTATCCTGGAACCTGTGAGGCCGCCGGGACCGGCCGGTCCTGGCCTGAGGCCGCTCGGGTACGCCCCGTAGAATCGGCGTCACCATGGCATACCTCGACCACGCCGCGACCACCCCGATGCTTCCCGAGGCGGTCGAGGCACTCAGCGCCCACCTCGGCGCCACCGGCAACGCCTCTTCCCTCCACGCATCCGGCCGCAAGGCCCGCCGCACGGTCGAGGAATCCCGCGAGATGCTTGCGGAGGCGCTCGGCGCCCGCCCCAGCGAGATCGTCTTCACCTCCGGCGGCACGGAGGCCGACAACCTCGCCGTGAAGGGCCTGTACTGGTCCCGGCGTGACGCGGACCCCGCAAGGACGCGGGTCCTCGCCAGCCCCGTCGAACACCACGCCGTCCTCGACGCCGTCCACTGGCTGGGCGAGCACGAGGGCGCCACCGTCGAGTACCTCCCCGTCGACAAGCACGGCCGGGTCCACCCCGACGCCCTGCGCGCGGCCATCGCCCAGAACCCCGACGACGTCGCCCTGGCCACGGTCATGTGGGCCAACAACGAGATCGGCACCGTCCTGCCGGTCCGCGAACTCGCCGACGTCGCCGCTGAGTTCGGCGTCCCGCTGCACGCCGACGCGGTGCAGGCCTTCGGCCAGGTGCCCGTCGACTTCGCCGCCTCCGGCCTCGCCGCGATGACCGTCTCCGGCCACAAGATCGGCGGGCCGTACGGCATCGGCGCGCTCGTCCTCGGCCGTGAGTGGACCCCCGTCCCCGTCCTGCACGGCGGCGGCCAGGAGCGCCACGTCCGCTCCGGCACCCTCGACGTCCCCGCCATCGCCTCCTTCGCGGTGGCCGGCCGCCTCGCCGCCGAACAGCGCGAGTGGTTCGCCTCGGAGATCGGCGCCCTGCGCGACAGCCTGGTCGAGGCGGTCCGTACGGCGGTCCCGGACGCGATCCTCGGCGGCGACCCGGCACCGGGCGGCCGGCTCCCGGCCAACGCCCACTTCACCTTCCCCGGCTGCGAGGGCGACTCCCTGCTCCTCCTCCTGGACGCCCAGGGCATCGAGTGCTCCACCGGCTCCGCCTGCACCGCCGGCGTGGCCCAGCCCAGCCACGTCCTGCTGGCCACCGGCACCGACCCCGACCTCGCCCGCGGCACCCTGCGCTTCTCCCTCGGCCACACCTCCACCGAGGCGGACGTCGAGGCGCTCGCGAAGGCCATCGGCCCCGTCGTGGAGCGCGCTCGCGCGGCGGGGCTGACGTAACGGTCCCCGAGCAGGACACTCCTGGCGTGAACCTCGTATCCCAGGTCTTCACCCTGCTCGCGGCCGTGACCCATCTCGCCGTCGGCGTGCTCGAACGCTTCTTCTACGGCCGTGCGGCGGTCCGCGTCCTCCTCACCACGTCCCCCGCCGACGCCCCCGAGGTCACCCTGTGGCGCTCCGGCGTCGCCGTCTACAACCTGCTCCTCGGGCTCGGCCTGGTCGCCGGGGTGGTCGCGCTGCACGTCGGCGAACCCACCGCGGGCCGCACCCTGATCCTCTACCTCTGCGCCTGTCTCATCGCCTCCTCGCTCACCTTCGCCGCCTCCTTCCCGCGGCTGTGGCGAGGTGCCCTCGGGCAGGGGCTGCCGCCGGCCCTGGCGCTGCCGGCGGCAGCCGTGCTCTGAACTCGGCTCTCCGCGACCGTTCAGCTCTCCGTGACCATGAGGGACGCCATCATTCCCTGGTCCTCGTGCTGGAGCAGATGGCAGTGGAGCATGTACATGTACGTGTCGTCGGCGAAGTCGGTGAACTCCATGGCGATGACGAGGGTGCCGCCGCCGACCACCTCGTAGGTGTCGCGCCAGCCCAGATCGACCCCGGTGGGGGCCTCCCCGTTGATCGAGATCAACTGGTAGGGCACGTCGTGCAGATGGAAGGAGTGCTCCAGCTGGCTCGCGTTGGTGATCGTCCAGATCTCCTTCGCGCCCAGCGTGGTGCTGATCATGGCCATGCTGGACATGGTGAGCCCCGCCGAGCCGTTGATCTTCATGGTTGCGCCCGTGTTGCTGAGCGTGATGGTTCGGGCGGTGAAGCCGGAGGTGTCGTACCGCTCGATGGTGTTGAGGGTGCTCGGCAGGTCGTCCGGGGTGTCGGTGCCGCCCGCGCGGACGGTGAGGAACTCGTAGGTGCCGGAGCCGCCGCGGATCCAGCCGGTCGTGACGACGGCCTCCAGGGTGACGTCCGCGGTGACGTCCATGACGAACTCGGCTCGGGCGCCGGCCACCAGCCGGATACTGGTGACCTCGGTCGCCTCCGTCAGATAACCCTGTTCGGTGGCGATCTGGGTCAGCGTGCCACCGTCGCTGCGCTGGAGCGTGATGATGTCCGAGGGCGAGGCGTTGAGCGCCCGGAAGCGGTTGCGGGTCCTGGTGGCGGAGAAGCCGAGTGTGGTGTCGTCGACGTTCTCGCCGTTCACCAGCAGCGGGAAGCTGAGGCCGGAGCTGAGATAGCCCTTCTGGTCGTACTTGATGTCTCCGGCGCTGTCCACGGCCAGGCACTGGAAGATGAGCGGGATGTCATCGACGCCGTACTCGCCGGGCAGGGCGGCGGACGTGGTGGAGTCGTCCTCCACGATGATCATTCCGGCCAGGCCGTGGGTGGCCTGCTTGGCCGTGGTTCCCAGGGCGTGCGGGTGGTACCAGAGGGTCTTGGCCTCGTCCATGACCGTGAAGGTGGGGGACCAGACCGTCCCGGTCGAGAAGGCGTTCTGCGGACCGCCGTCCATCCTGGGCGGGACATGGGCGCCGTGGAAGTGGACGGAGGTGTCCTCGGTGAGGCTGTTGGTGATGTTCAGCAGCACGGTGTCGCCCTTGGTCCACTTCAGGGTGGGGCCGAGGAACGACTGGTTGTAGCCCGCGGTGCTGCTGGTGACCCCGCTGAGCACCTCGGCGGTGCCGGTCCGCGCCGCCAGGGTGTAGGTGGTCGTACCGTCGGCCGTGGTGCCCTCCAGCAACTCCGGGACGGTGAGGATGCGGTCCGTCGCGGCCGCCGCCTTGCTGCGGGTGCCGTCGGTCAGCAGGGAGAAGGTCGCCCCGGCCGCGCTCACCGCGGTGAGGCCCGCGCCGGCCATACCGCCGAGGAACTTCCGCCGGTGCAAACCCTTCTTGTGACCTCTGATCTCCATGTGGTGCTCGCCCTTGGCTTTCTGGCCGTCCCGCGCGTACGCGCCTCGGTCCGGCTCTGCGGTGTGTGTCATGGCCAGGGAGCTTCGGGCCGCGGCCTAGGGGAACACTGAGGTGAACCTGGGCGCGGGCCCGGGAAGCTGTGAAGCCGGCGTCCGGTCAACTCCCTTGAAGAAAAGCCAAGTTGACTGTCCGCAGGTCATGATCGGGGTGCGGGACATGTCGGGCACGCGATCACCGCCGGAAGTTCACACCTGGGCGGGGGCGCTCCTCGCCCCGCGGACCAGCTTCATGTACCGGTCCCAGTCCCAGTGCTTGCCCGGATCGGTGTGGTCCGTCCCCGGCACTTCCACGTGGCCGATGATGTGCTCGCGGTCGACGGGTATGTCGTAGCGCGCGCATATCCCGGCCGTGAGCCGCGCCGAGGCCGCGTACATCTCGGCCGTGAAGTCCTCCGGCCGGTCCACGAAGCCCTCGTGCTCGATGCCCACACTGCGTTCGTTGTAGGAGCGGTTGCCCGCGTGGTACGCCACGTCCAGCTCGCGGATCATCTGGGTGATGCGGCCGTCCTTGCCGACGATGTAGTGCGCTGCCGCACCGTGCCCCGGGTCCTGGAACACCTTCACCGCGCTGGCGAAACTGCCCTGGGTGACATGGATGACCACCATGTCTACGCCGTAGTCGTCGGGCCGGTCCGCGCGCCGCCAGTTCGCGTCGGAGGCCGCCACCCACTGCGCGCCGCGGAAGTCGACGGCGCCCTCGACCCGCGGCTTCTCCACGCCCGGCGCCCGCCACCACAGCCGCGCCAGCTCGTCACGGGCCAGCACCGCGGAGCCCACCGCGGCCGCCGTCCCGCCGACGATCAGCGCCCGGCGCCCGATGCGCCGGTCGGTGTCCCTGGAACCCTCTGTCGCCCCCATGTGATCGTCAACGGATACCCGGCGGCCCCGGTTCCCGCGCCCCCGTACTCTTGAAGGGTTATGACTGACACCACGCAGCGCCCCCTTCGCGTTCTCGCCGCCATGTCCGGAGGAGTGGACTCCGCCGTCGCCGCCGCCCGTGCCGCCGAAGCCGGCCATGACGTGACCGGCGTCCACCTCGCCCTCTCCGCGAACCCGCAGTCCTTCCGCACGGGCGCGCGGGGCTGTTGCACCATCGAGGACTCCCGCGACGCCCGCCGCGCCGCCGACGTCATCGGCATCCCGTTCTACGTGTGGGACCTTGCCGACCGCTTCCGTGAGGACGTCGTCGAGGACTTCGTCGCCGAGTACGAGGCCGGCCGCACCCCCAACCCCTGCCTGCGCTGCAACGAGAAGATCAAGTTCGCCGCGCTCCTCGACAAGGCGCTCGCGCTGGGCTTCGACGCGGTGTGCACGGGCCACTACGCGAAGGTGGTCACCCTCGCGGACGGCTCCCGCGAGCTGCATCGCGCCTCGGACATGGCGAAGGACCAGTCGTACGTCCTCGGCGTCCTGGACGAGCGGCAGCTGGCGCACGCCCTGTTCCCGCTCGGCGACACCGTCACCACCAAGGACGAGATCCGCGCCGAGGCCGAGCGCCGGGGCCTCGCGGTCGCCAAGAAGCCCGACTCGCACGACATCTGCTTCATCGCCGACGGCGACACCCAGGGCTTCCTCGCCTCCCGCCTCGGCAAGGCGGAGGGCGACATCGTCGACGAGTCCGGCGCGAAGATCGGCACCCACGAGGGCGCGTACGGCTTCACCATCGGCCAGCGCAAGGGGCTGCGGATCGGCACCCCGGCCGCCGACGGCAAGCCGCGCTACGTCCTCGACATCTCGCCGGTGAACAACACGGTGACGGTCGGCCCGGCCGCGGCCCTGGACGTCACGGCCCTCACCGCGATCAAGCCCCGCTGGTGCGGCACCGCCCCGGTGGGCCCCGGCACCTACACGGCCCAGCTCCGCGCCCACGGCGGCGAGACCGAGGTCCGCGCCGAACTCGTCGACGGCACCCTGGAGGTGACCTTCACCGAGCCCGTCCGCGGTGTCGCCCCCGGCCAGGCGATTGTTTTGTACGACGACACGCGTGTGGTGGGCTCGGCGACGATCGCGTCGACCACGCGCGCGACGGCCGGAGTGGCCTGACCGCTCACCGGGCACGCGTGGCCGGCCGGTCACTCCGCGAAGAATTCCGCCAGGGCCGGTGCCAGGGCGGTCGGGTCGACCATGTGGGTCTGGCCCTCCAGGACGCGGTACGCGCCGTTCGGGGCCGTTTCCGCGACCGCTCTGGTGCCCTCGCGCATCCACTCGGGGCTCGCGCCGCCGGCGACGGCCAGGACCGGGACCGTGACCGAGGCCAGCCGGTCCCGGGGGACCAGGCCGCCCGCCATGACCGCGTTGTCGTAGGCGAGGGTCGGGGCGACGGACTCCATGCCGGGCCACATCGGGGAGTTGCGGGCGCCCTGGATCATCTGCTCGCCCATGCCGGTGAGCCGCAGGAACAGCTCCACCGCGTCCCCGCGCCGGCCCTCGGCGAGCGCGGCCGTCAACTTCTCGGTGTACTCGGCGTTCTGCTCCGCGCCGCCCTCCAGGAAGTCGGCGAACGGCGTCTCGTACACCGCGACCCGGCGGACCGGCAGCCCGCTCGCCGCGGCCTCCAGCACCAGCGCGCCGCCGGACGAGATGCCGCACAGGCTCGCCTCGCCGCCCGCCTCCTCGATCAGCGCGGCGAGGTCCTCCACCTCGCGGGCCACGGCGTAGGGGGCCGTGTCGCCGCTCGCGCCGCGCCCTCGGCGGTCGTACACGAAGACACTGAACCGCTCGGACAGCGGCACGGCCAGGGGCGCGACCGTGCCGCCCGTGGACATCGCGCCGCTGACGAGGATGACGGCCGGGCCCTGCCCGGTGCGTTCGTACGCGATCGGGGTGCCGTCGCGCGAGAGGGTCTTCTTGTCCATGCTTTCCGAGACTGCCGCACGGCACGGAAATCATCGGTCAGGACACGTCGACTTCGTAGAAGCAGAGGTGGTCCTTGATCTCGGCGACGGCGGGTTTCGGGTCGGGATACGACCACACCAGGTCGGGCGCGTCCGGCAGCGACCAGTAGGACGCGGTGCCCTTGAAGGGGCAGTAGGTGTGCGTGTCGGAGGGGGTCAGCAGCTCCAGCCGTACGTCCTCGGCGGGCAGGTAGTACCGCGCGGGGCAGCCCGTCTCCCTGAGGACCAGCGGGCGGTCGCTCTCCGCGAGGACCTGGTCGCCGTGCACCACGCGCACGTGCTGGTCGACTTGCTCGATGGTGATCGTGTGTCCTTCGGCCATACCGGAAGAGCGCTCGCGGGCCCCCGGTTCTTCCCGCGTACGGTGACCTCATGCGAATCTGCGTCTTCCTCTCCGCCGCCGACCTCGACGACCGTTACACGCGCCCCGCGCGGGAGTTCGCGAAGCTGCTGGGCAAGGGTGGGCACACGCTGGTGTGGGGCGGCTCGGACGTCGGCCTGATGAAGGTGGTCGCGGACGGTGTGCAGGAGGCGGGCGGGCGGCTCGTCGGGGTCTCGGTGACGTTCCTGGCTTCCAAGGTCCGGCCCGGCGTCGACGAGATGGTGATCGCCGCCGATCTGGCCGAACGCAAGAAGCTGCTCCTGGAGAAGGCCGACGCCGTGGTGATCATGGTGGGCGGCACCGGCACCCTCGACGAGGCGACCGAGATCCTGGAGCTGAAGAAGCACGGGCACACCGACAAGCCGGTGGTGCTGCTGAACACGGCGGGCTTCTACGACGGCCTCAAGGAGCAGTTCCGGCGGATGGAGGACGAGGGGTTCCTGCCCCGTCCGCTCGCCGACCTGGTGTTCTTCGCGGAGGAGCCGGTGGGCGCGCTGGCGTACCTGGAGGAGTCGCTCGGTACCCCGTGACCGCGTGATGCGAGCATGGCGGCATGGCTACACATGTGATCACCGGAGCGGGCTCCGGCATCGGCGCGGCGGTGGCCCGCCGTCTGCACGCGCGCGGGGACGAACTCGTGCTGCACGCGCGCGACGCGGGCCGTGCGAAGGAGCTGGCGGCCCAGTTCCCGGGCGCGCGGACGCTGGTCGGTGACCTGGCCGACCCGGACAAACTGAGCTGGGCCTTCTCGCACCAGTCGCTGCCCGACCGGGTGGACTCCCTGCTGCACATCGCGGGCGTGGTCGACCTGGGCCCGGTGGGCGACCTGACCCCCAAGACCTGGCGCCACCAGCTGAACGTCAACCTGATCTCCCCGGCCGAGCTGACCCGCCACTTCCTGCCCCAACTCCGGGCCGCCCGCGGCCAGGTGCTGTTCGTGAACTCCGGCGCGGGCCTGACCGCCCACGCCGACTGGTCCGCCTACGCGGCCTCCAAGCACGGCCTGAAGGCACTGGCGGACTCCCTGCGCCACGAGGAGCACGGCAACGGCGTCCGCGTCACCTCGGTCTACCCCGGCCGCACGGCGAGCCCCATGCAGGCCAAGGTCCACCAGCAGGAGGGCAAGGAGTACGACGCCTCGCAGTGGATCGACCCGGAGTCGGTCGCCACGACGATCCTGACGGCGCTGGACCTCCCGAGGGACGCGGAGATCAACGACCTGACGGTGCGTCCGGGGCGCTGACGGCCAGGTGGGGGCGAGAAGGGCCGGCGCTCGCCTACGTAGGCTTCGTACGTGACCGCAGACTTCAGTTTCGCCCCCGCCACCGGCGTCGGCTCCCTCCCCGGCGGCGACGCCCGGGAAGCCGCCAAGACCGCCACCGGCTCCTTCGAGGACTTCCCCTTCCTGCCCGAGTTGCCCGCCCGCGGCCCCGGCGCCGACATGATCGGCCGGACCGCCGGGATGCTCGTCGAGCTGTACGCGCGCGTGGAGCCCAGCGGCTGGCGGATCGGCGACCGGCCGGGCCGGGACACCAAGCGGGCCCGGTCCTGGCTGGGGGAGGACCTGGACGCCCTGGAGGAGTTCACCCAGGGCTACGAGGGGCAGCTGAAGGTCCAGGCCGTCGGCCCCTGGACGCTCGCCGCCGCACTGGAACTCAGGAACGGCGAGGTCGCCCTCTCCGACCCCGGCGCCTGCCGGGACCTCGCCGCCTCCCTCGCCGAGGGGCTGCGGCTGCACCTGGAGGAGGTCCGCAGAAGGGTCCCCGGCGCGCAGGTCGTCCTCCAGCTCGACGAGCCCTCGCTCATCGCCGTCCTGCGCGGCCAGGTGAAGTCCGCCAGCGGCTACCGCACCCACCGGGCCGTCGACCGGCAGGTCGTGGAGGCCACGCTCCGGGACGTCGTCGGGGTTCACGCCGGCGGCCCCGTCGTGGTCCACTCGTGCGCACCGGACGTCCCCTTCGCCCTGCTGCGGCGGGCGGGCGCGGCGGCGATCTCCTTCGACTTCACGCTCCTCACCGAGCGTGACGACGACGCGATCGGTGAGGCGGTGGAAGGGGGTACCCGGCTCTTCGCGGGTGTCGTGCCGGGCACGGACACGGCATTGTCAGACCCTGCCGGTAGCGTCATGGGTGTCAGGACGTTGTGGCGCAGGCTGGGGCTGCATCCGGGACTGCTCGCGGAGGCGGTCACGGTCACTCCGTCGTGCGGACTCGCGGGGGCCTCCCCGGAGTACGCGCGCAGGGCCCTCGCCCACTGCGTCCAGGCGGCGAGATCCCTCGCGGACAACCCAGAGTAACGGGAGGACAACACGGTGGCCGGCGACAAGCAAGCGGAGACGACGGTGCCCGCCGAGGCACGGGAGAAGCACGCGCAGCTCGCTGAGCAGATCGAGGAGCACCGCTTCCGGTACTACGTGAACGACGCGCCGGTCATCAGCGACGCCGACTTCGACAAGCTCCTGCGCTCCCTGGAGGCGCTGGAGGAGGAGTACCCCGAGCTGCGCACGCCCGACTCCCCGACCCAGAAGGTCGCGGGGGCGTACGCGACGGAGTTCACGGCGGTCCAGCACCGCTCCCGCATGCTCTCCCTGGACAACGCGTTCAGCGACGAGGAGCTCGCGGCCTGGGCCGACCGCGTCGCCAAGGACGTCGGCACCACCGACTACCACCTGCTGTGCGAGCTGAAGGTCGACGGCCTCGCCGTCAACCTCACCTACGAGCACGGCAGGCTCACCCGCGCCGCCACCCGCGGCGACGGCCGCGCCGGCGAGGACATCACGCCCAACGTCCGTACGATCGCCGAGATCCCGGACCGCCTCACCGGCGACCAGGTCCCCGACCTCGTGGAGATCCGCGGCGAGGTCTACTTCCCGATGGAGAAGTTCGAGGAGCTCAACGCCCGGCTGGTCGAGGCCGGCGACAAGCCCTTCGCCAACCCGCGCAACGCGGCGGCCGGTTCGCTGCGCCAGAAGGACCCGCGCGTCACCGCCACCCGCCCCCTCCACATGGTCGTGCACGGCATCGGCGCCCTGGAGGGCTTCGAGGGCATGACCCGCCTCTCCCAGGGCTACGACCTCCTCAAGTCCTGGGGGCTGCCCACCGCGAAGCACAACAGGGTGGTCGACGACCTCGACGGAGTGAGGGAGTTCATCGCCTACTTCGGCGAGAACCGCCACTCCGTGGAGCACGAGATCGACGGCGCCGTCGTCAAGCTCGACGAGATCCCGCTCCAGGGACGGCTCGGCTCCACCTCCCGCGCCCCGCGCTGGGCGATCGCGTACAAGTACGCGCCCGAGGAGGTCAACACCAAGCTCATCAACATCCGCGTGGGCGTGGGCCGTACGGGCCGGGTCACGCCGTACGCCCAGGTCGAGCCGGTGACGGTGGCCGGCTCGGAGGTCGAGTTCGCCACCCTGCACAACCAGGACGTCGTCAAGCTCAAGGGCGTCCTGATCGGCGACACCGTGGTGCTGCGCAAGGCCGGTGACGTCATCCCCGAGATCCTCGGCCCGGTCGTCGACCTGCGCGACGGCAGCGAGCGCGAGTTCGTGATGCCGAGCGAGTGCCCCGAGTGCGGTACGGCGCTCAGGCCCATGAAGGAGGGCGACGTCGACCTGCGCTGCCCCAACGCCCGCACCTGCCCCGCCCAGCTGCGGGAACGCCTGTTCTACCTCGCGGGCCGCAAGTCGCTGGACATCGAGCACTTCGGGTACGTCGCCGCGGCCGCGCTCACCAAGCCGCTGGAGCCCGCGGACCCGCCGCTGGCCGACGAGGGCGACCTGTTCGACCTCACCATCGAACAGCTGCTGCCCATCAAGGCGTACGTCCTCGACCAGGACAGCGGTCTGCCCAAGCGGGACCCGAAGACCGGCGAGGAGAAGGTCGCCACCGTCTTCGCCAACCAGCAGGGCGAGCCCAAGAAGAACGCGGTGGCCATGCTGGAGAACATCGCGGCCGCCAAGGACCGCCCCCTCGCCCGGGTCCTCACCGGTCTGTCGATCCGCCATGTCGGCCCGGTCGCCGCCGAGGCCCTCGCCCGCAACTTCCGCTCGATCGAGCGCATCGAGGAGGCGAGCGAGGAGGAGCTGGCGGCCACCGACGGCGTCGGCTCGATCATCGCGAAGTCCCTCAAGGAGTGGTTCGCGGAGGACTGGCACCAGGAGATCCTGCGCAAGTGGAAGGCCGCGGGCGTGCGCATGGAGGAGGAGGGCTCGGGGGAGGACGAGGGCCCGCGCCCCCTGGAAGGGCTCACCGTCGTCGTCACCGGCACCCTGGAGCGCTTCACCCGTGACGGTGCCAAGGAGGCCCTCCAGACCAGAGGGGCGAAAGTAACCGGTTCGGTTTCGAAGAAGACGTCTTTCGTAGTCGTAGGCGACAATCCTGGTTCCAAGTACGACAAGGCGATGCAACTCAAGGTGCCGGTTCTGAACGAGGACGGCTTCGACGTCCTCCTGGAACAGGGCCCCGAAGCGGCCGCCGATGTGGCGCTTCCCACGGAGGAGTAGCGAGAAGCGGCGGTTGAAGGCCACCCGTTCGGCGCATACCAGATGCATACGGGTGGCCGGGGCGCATTCGGGCAACCGTCGACGACCGCTGCCCGTGGAAGCCTTCTGCGGCCTACTGTTGAGATGTGCGCCTGCCGTGCCCAGCTGCGGTTGGGGCATCCCCGTGCTCTTGATGAGCAAGGGGAAGGGTTTTCCAACGCGGCGCCGTCGAGGGTTTTGTCGGGCGAACGAGCCGCGTGGCGTGGGCACCGCCGGCTGTGAGAGGGACGGGAATGGAACCGACCGAGAGCGCCGCCCCGGACTCACGGCTGCGCCTGCGCCGGCTCACCGGCGCCTGGCGGGTGAGCCGGTGGTCCGGACGGCCTTCGGAGCGTCCGGGCGCGGAGGAACGTGCCGCCGGACAGTACACCGCGGCCGGTGGCCCCGGTGCCGCACAGCTCACCGCCGAGCGCGCCCCCGGCCTGCCGGACTCCGAACCCGATCGCCAGCTGTCCTGGCCCGCGCTGCCCACGGCGGTCGTCGCGGCCGCCGGATTCGTGCTCGGCGCGGGCTTCTACCGGGCCTTCACCGGCAGCCACGCCCTCTTCCCCTCGGGCACCGTCGGCTGGTCGCTGGCCGTGCTGACCGGCGTCATCGTCGGCCACCTCGTCGCCCTCGGCCGGGCCCGCTGGTGGGGCGGCACCGGCTCGGGCGCCGCCCTCACCCTCGCCGTCCTGCTGCTCTACGGCTGGGTGCCCGCCGGAATGGTCAGCCTCACCGTCGTGCTGCTGGTCGGCATAGCCAGGCGCCACCGCTGGCGGCAGGGCATCCTGCACGGCGCGGTGGACATCCTCGGCATAGCCACCGGCGCCCTGGTCCTCGCCGCCTTCGGCCAGTCCCCGTCCGTCGAGACCCCGTGGAACCCGGACACCTGGACGTTCTACACCGGCCCCGTGGTGATGCTCGTCGCGGCCGCCTACCTCGCCGTGACCCGTGTGCTCGGCTGGTACCTGCACTCCTCGCGCCACGCGGGACTGCCCACCATGGCCCGCACCGCCCTGGTCAGACAGGGCCTGGTCGCGGTCGCGCTGCTCGGCATCGCCCCGCTGGTCTGCGTGGTCGCCGCCGCCAAGCCCCTGCTGCTCCCGCTGTTCGCGATCCCGCTGATCGCCCTCGACTCCACCCTCTGGATGGCCCGGGCCCGCGCCGAGGAACAGCTGCGCGACCCGCTGACCGGACTGCCCAACCGGCAGTGGCTCCTGGAGCGCATCTGGACCGCCCTGGACGACGCCGAACGCATCGGCGCCCGGTCCGCCCTGATGCTCATCGACCTCGACCGCTTCCGCTCGGTCAACGACACCCTCGGCCACCTCGCCGGTGACCGGCTGCTCCTCCAGATCGCCGACCGGCTCAGGATCGCCCTGCCCCGTGGCGCCGAGGCGGCCCGGCTCGGCGGTGACGAGTTCGCCGTCTTACTGCCGGTCGCCGACTCCACGACCTCAGCGACCCGCGTCGCCCGCACCCTGGTCGCCGCCCTCAGCTCCCCGCTCGACCTCGACGGGCTCACCCTCGTCCTGGAGGCCAGCGCCGGAGTCGCTGTCTTCCCCGACCACGCCCTGGACGCCGAGGGCATGCTGCGCCGGGCGGACGTGGCGATGTACCAGGCCAAGCGGGACCGCACGGGCGTTGAGGTCTACGAGTCCAAGCGGGACTCCAACACCCCCGACCGCCTGGGTCTCCTGGGCGATCTGCGCCGGGCGCTGGACGCGCACGAGGTGCAGCTGCACTACCAGCCCAAGGTCCGCTTCGACGGACAGGTGGCCGGCCTGGAGGCGCTGGTGCGCTGGGTGCACCCGGAGCGCGGGAAGGTGCCGCCGGACGAGTTCATCGCGATCGCCGAGTCCTCCGGGCTGATGCCGCACCTCACCGAGTACGTCCTCGACACGGCTCTCGCGCAGGTCGCCGAGTGGCGGGCGCAGGGCCTGTTCGTCCCGGTCGCGGTCAACGTCTCCCCGCGTGACGTCCACACCCCGGGCTTCGCCGGCTCGGTCGCCGCCCGCCTCGCCCGGCACGGCGTCCCCGCGGGAGCGCTCCAGCTGGAGATCACCGAGCACGTCCTCCTGGAGGACCCCTCACGGGCCGGGGACACCCTCGCCGCGCTGACCGGCCACGGCGTCAAGATGTCCCTCGACGACTTCGGCACCGGCTACTCCTCCCTCGTCCACCTGCGCCGCCTCCCGGTCAGCGAACTGAAGATCGACCGCTCCTTCGTGGCCAAACTGGCCGTCGACACCGAGGACGCGGAGATCGTCCGCTGCACGGTGGACCTCGCCCACTCCCTGGGCCTCCTGGTGGTGGCCGAGGGCGTCGAGGACGACGAGACCTGGGAACGCCTGCGCGACATGGGCTGCGACGCCGTACAGGGATGGCTGGTCGCCGCGGCGATGCCCCCGGAGGAGACGACGGCGTGGCTGCTGGCCAGGGGATCGAGGGGCTGGCAGCGGCCCAGGGCGGCGCTGCCCGCGGCGGAGTGACCGCCTCAGGCATCCTTTGTCGCGGTATGGGGCTGCCCGTTGCCGTCGGCTGCGGGAAACCGTTTAACGGCCATCCGGCCGTGACCCATAGGATTGGCCCCAAACCACACACACTCACCCCAGAGGATCGCTGCATGCCTGGCATCACGCGCGAGGAGGTCGCCCACCTCGCACGGCTGGCGCGTCTGGAGCTGAAGCCCGAAGAGCTAGAGCACTTCGCGGGACAGCTGGACGACATCATCGGCGCGGTCGCACGCGTCAGCGAGGTCGCCGACCAAGACGTACCGCCGACCTCGCACCCGCTCCCGCTGACGAACGTCATGCGGGCGGACGAGGTCCGTCCGTCGCTCACCCCCGAGCAGGCGCTCTCCGGCGCCCCGGCCCAGGAGCAGCAGCGTTTCAAGGTGCCGCAGATCCTGGGGGAGGACTAACCGCCATGACGGACATCATCAAGCTCACCGCCGCCGAGACCGCCGAGAAGATCGCTTCCGGTGAGCTCACGGCCGTGCAGGTCACCGAGGCCCACCTGGCCCGGATCGACGCCGTCGACGAGAAGGTGCACGCCTTCCTGCACGTCGACCGCGAGGGCGCCCTCGCGCAGGCCCGCGCCGTCGACGAGAAGCGGGCCAGGGGCGAGAAGCTCGGCCCGCTCGCCGGTGTGCCGCTCGCGCTGAAGGACATCTTCACCACCGAGGGCATCCCGACCACCGTCGGCTCGAAGATCCTCGAGGGCTGGATCCCGCCGTACGACGCGACCCTCACCAAGAAGCTGAAGGCCGCCGACGTCGTCATCCTCGGCAAGACCAACATGGACGAGTTCGCCATGGGGTCCTCGACGGAGAACAGCGCCTACGGCCCGACCGGCAACCCCTGGGACCTCACCCGGATCCCCGGCGGCTCCGGCGGCGGCTCCTCCGCCGCGCTCGCCGCGCACATGGCGCCCCTCGCCATCGGCACCGACACCGGCGGCTCCATCCGCCAGCCGGCCGCCGTCACCGGCACGGTCGGCGTGAAGCCGACGTACGGCGCGGTCTCCCGCTACGGCATGGTCGCCTTCTCCAGCTCCCTCGACCAGGGCGGCCCGTGTGCCCGTACGGTCCTGGACGCGGCCCTGCTCCACGAGGTCATCGCCGGACACGACCCGCTGGACTCCACGTCGATCGACGCGCCCGTCCCGCCGGTCGTCGAGGCCGCCCGCAACGGCAGCGTGGCCGGCATGCGCGTCGGTGTCGTGAAGCAGTTCCGCGGCGAGGGCTACCAGGCCGGTGTCATCCAGCGCTTCGACGAGTCGGTGGCGCTGCTGAAGGACCTCGGCGCCGAGATCGTCGAGCTGGACTGCCCGTCCTTCGACCTGGCGCTCTCCGCGTACTACCTGATCGCGCCGAGCGAGTGTTCGAGCAACCTGGCCCGCTTCGACGGCCTGCGCTACGGCCTGCGGACCGGCGACGACGGCACCAACTCCGCCGAGGCGGTCACCTCCCTCACCCGTGAGGCGGGCTTCGGCCCCGAGGTCAAGCGCCGCATCATGCTCGGCACGTACGCCCTGAGCTCCGGCTACTACGACGCGTACTACGGCAGCGCCCAGAAGGTCCGCACGCTCATCACGCGGGACTTCGAGAAGGCCTTCGAGCAGGTGGACGTCATCGTCTCGCCGACGACTCCCACCACCGCCTTCCCGATCGGCGAGCGCGCCGACGACCCGATGGCGATGTACCTCGCCGACCTGTGCACCATCCCGACCAACCTCGCGGGCAACTCGGCCATGTCCCTGCCCTGCGGGCTGGCGCCGGAGGACAACCTCCCGGTCGGACTGCAGATCATCGCCCCGGCCCTGAAGGACGACCGCCTCTACAAGGTCGGCGCCGCCGTCGAGGCCGCCTTCGTGGAAAGGTGGGGCCACCCGCTCCTGGAGGAGGCACCGTCGCTGTGAGCAAGCTGACCAAGGCGAAGGACTTCAAGAAGTCCAAGTCCGGTACGTACCTGTCCATCGCCACCACGGCGTTCGGCGCCATCGGTGTCGCCAAGCGGCTCAAGAAGGCGCGCGCCGAGAACGACACGCTGGTCCTGGTCGACGCCACCGTCGCCGCGGTCGCCGTCGTCACCGGCCTCGCCGTCCTGTACCGCGAGCTGAAGCGGCTGGGCGACGACGACGTCCTGCTGGGCTGAGAGGGAAAACAGACCGTGACCACCACGACCGACCTGGTGTCGTACGAGGACGCACTCGCGTCGTACGACCCCGTCATGGGCCTCGAGGTCCATGTCGAACTCGGCACCAAGACCAAGATGTTCTGCGGCTGTTCGACCGAGCTCGGCCAGGACGCCAACACGCAGACCTGCCCCACCTGCCTCGGCCTGCCCGGCGCGCTCCCGGTCGTCAACGCGATCGGCATCGAGTCCGCCATCAAGATCGGTCTCGCGCTGAACTGCGAGATCGCCGAGTGGTGCCGCTTCGCCCGGAAGAACTACTTCTATCCGGACATGCCGAAGAACTTCCAGACCTCCCAGTACGACGAGCCGATCGCCTTCAACGGCTACCTCGACGTACAGCTGGAGGACGGCGAGACCTTCCGCGTGGAGATCGAGCGCGCCCACATGGAGGAGGACACCGGCAAGTCGACCCACGTGGGCGGCGCGACGGGCCGTATCCACGGCGCCTCGCACTCGCTCCTCGACTACAACCGCGCCGGCATCCCGCTCATCGAGATCGTCACCAAGCCGATCGAGGGCGCGGGCGAGCGTGCCCCCGAGGTCGCGCGGGCCTACGTCCGTGAGCTGCGCGAGGTCATCAAGGCGCTCGGCGTCTCCGAGGCCCGCATGGAGATGGGCCAGATGCGCTGCGACGTGAACCTGTCGCTGCGCCCGCACGGCACCGAGAAGTTCGGCACCCGCTCGGAGACGAAGAACGTCAACTCCCTGCGGTCCGTGGAGCGCGCGGCCCGCTTCGAGATCCAGCGGCACGCGGCCGTCCTCTCCTCCGGCGGGACGATCATCCAGGAGACCCGGCACTTCCACGAGGACACCGGGTCCACGACCTCGGGCCGCGTGAAGGAGGAGGCCGAGGACTACCGGTACTTTCCCGAGCCGGACCTCGTGCCGGTGGCTCCCTCGCGCGAGTGGGTCGAGGAACTCCGGGCCGGGCTGCCCGAGTTGCCGCTGGCCCGCCGCAACCGCCTGGTCGCGGAGTGGGGCATCACCGCGCTCGACATGCAGGCGATCCTCAACGCCGGTGCGCTGGACCCGATCGTCGCCACGATCGACGCCGGTGCCGACGCGGCCTCCGCCCGCAAGTGGTGGATGGGCGAGCTCGCCCGCAGCGCCAACGAGTCCGGCAAGGCGCTCGACGAACTGGCCATCACCCCGGCGCAGGTCGCCCGGGTGACCGAGCTGGTCTCGAAGGGTGACCTCAACGACAAGCTGGCCCGCCAGGTCATCGAAGGCGTCCTCGCGGGCGAAGGCACCCCGGACGAGGTCGTCGACAAGCGCGGTCTGAAGGTCGTCTCCGACGAAGGCGCCCTGGGCACCGCCGTCGACGAGGCCATCGCCGGCAACCCCGGTATCGCCGACAAGATCCGCTCGGGCAAGGTCGCCGCGGCCGGCGCCCTGGTCGGGGCGGTCATGAAGGCCACCCGTGGTCAGGCCGACGCGGCCCGCGTCAAGGAGCTGATCCTGGAGAAGCTGGGCGTCAGCGAGGGCTGAGCGCACACGCGTGACGGCCCCGGAGGACAGGTCCTCCGGGGCCGTACGGCTACTTACGGCGTCCTACGACCCGTACGAAGCCGAGGTGGCGGCCCTCGTCGACCCGCAGCATGTCGATGACCCGCCGGGACGTCTCCCGATGGAACTCCTCGGGGCTCTCCTCAGCGCACACCTGGCTCCACAGCAGCCAGTCGCGCCACCCGTCGGACAGCCAGTCGGCCTCCTCGACGTCCACGACACCGGTGCGGGTCCAATTGCGACGCCACCAGTCGGCGGTGTGGAACGCCCAGAATCCCGGATCGCCGAAGGCATGGATGTGCTCCGGCAGTTCGACGCCTTCCGGCTCCTCGCGGAACGCCGGTACGACGATCCCGATCCGCCCGCCCGGCTTCAACAGCCTGGTCAGCGTGGGCAGATAGAGATCGTTGGTGCCGAAGTACTGGTACGCGTCGATGCTCACGATCGCGTCGAAGCTGCCCTCGGCGAACGGCAGGTCGTGCGCCTCGGCGTGCACGGGCAGCACCCGGTCGGCGAAACCGGCCTCGGTGATGCGCTGTGCGTTCTCGTCGGGCTTGACCCACAGGTCGGCCGCGGTGACCTGGACGTCGTACTCCCGGGCCAGGAAGACCGAGGTCATCGCCCGGCCGCAGCCCAGGTCGAGCACACGGGCGCCGGGTCGCAGGGTGTCGAGGCCCAGGGCGGGCGCGAGCCACTCCAGCAGCCACAGCGCGTTCGGGCCCATCTGGTTGTCGATGACCCAGCGGACGTCGTAGCTGTTGCTGCGCGGGTAGCGGGCGTGGGTCAGTCGCTGGGTGAGGTCCTCATTCGAGGTCCTCGAGGTGATGTCGTCTGGCATCGGTGAACGGGCTCCTTGAGTCCGGAAAGGCGGAAAGGGATACGGAGGAGCTCGGTCGGACGCTCAAACAATGCACCTGCTTCGGCCGGGGGCGGACACGCCCTGGGATTCTCAGAAGGACACGCTACGCTCGCCCGCCATGAACGGTCCTGCGAATTCCGAGCCGTCCGGCATACAGCCCGGCGTACAGGAGGAGTACGACGATCAGGTGCTGGACGCCCGGCGGGCCCGCTGGACGGCCTCCGGCACCGGCGCCCTGCTGGCCCTCGCCGGCCTGGCCGCGGCGGCCCTGCGCGCCGCCGGTTCCGCTCCCGCGCTCGTACCGGCGGCCTACGCCTTCGGCGCCGCGGTGTGCGTGCTCGCGGCGCTCCTGGGCTCCCGCGGGCGCACCCGCAGAGCCCTGTGGCTGCTGATCGCGGGCGTCATGGTGATGGCGCTGGGCGACCAGTTCGACTGACGTCGGCGGACGTCCGGCAGGCGTGACAGAGTGACCGTTACTGTCCTGTGATCTGCCTCCCACTCTTGTGAATAACCGCACGATCGCGATAAACGATCACTTTCGCCTGCAAGAGTGGTCCACACATTGCTCATGCGTTCTTTGCGGGCTGTTCATCCCATGAACCACTGTTCCCGGTCAAAGATCCACAATTCGTCACCCCTGGGAGCAAGTTCGTGGCAGCCCTCGCACGCTGGTGTGTCAGGCGACGCCTTGTCGTCGTCCTCCTGTGGCTCCTCGCCCTCGGCGGAGTGAGCGCGGCCGCCGCCGTCACCGGCTCCGCGTACTCCAACGACTACGAGGTCCCGGGCACCGAGTCGGGCCGCGCCACCCAGCTGCTCCAGGAGGGCTTCCCGAACCTCGGCGGCGACAGCGACACCGTCGTCTGGCACGTCGACTCGGGCTCCGTCCGCGACGCCGACGTCGAACAGACGATGACCATGACCCTGGACAAGATCGCGGAGCTGCCCGGGTTGGCCTCCGTGGTCAGCCCGTACGACTCCGCGGGCAGCGGTCTGATCAGCGCCGACGGGCACACCGCCTACGCCGGCGTCACCTTCTCCCACTCCGCCGAGGACATAGACAAGTCCGAGGCGCGGGCCGTGGTGGACACCGCCAAGGACGCCGAGGCCGACGGACTCCAGGTCGAGCTGGGCGGCAGCGCCATCGCCTCCACCGAGTCCTCGGGCGGGCACCTCGCCGAGGTCGTCGGCGTGCTCGTGGCCGCCCTCGTGCTGTTCCTCGCCTTCGGCTCGCTCGCCGCCTCGCTGCTGCCCATCGCCACCGCCCTGGTCGGGGTGGGCACCGCCTACGCCGGGATCGTGCTCCTCGGGCACGCCATGACCGTCGCCGACTTCGCGCCCATGCTCGGCATGCTGATCGGTCTCGGCGTCGGCATTGACTACGCGCTCTTCATCGTCACCAGACACCGGCGCGGGCTGAAACGCGGCCTGACCGTCACCGAGGCCGTCGAGAACGCCGTCACCACCACAGGCCGTGCGGTCGTCTTCGCGGGTGCCACGGTTTGCATCGCCCTGCTGGGCATGCTGATCCTGCGGCTCGGCTTCCTCAACGGCGTCGCGATAGCCGCCTCCCTGACCGTGGTCCTCACCGTCGCCGCCTCCGTGACCCTGCTGCCCGCCCTGCTCTCCCTCATGGGCATGCGGGCCCTGAGCCGGCGCGAGCGGCGCCGCCTCGCCGAGCACGGCCCCGAGCCGGAACTGCCCACCGGGTTCGCCCACCGCTGGTCCGCGTTCGTGGAACGGCACCCCAAGCTGCTCGGCGCGATCGCCCTGGTGGTCATCACCGTCCTCGCCCTGCCCACCCTGGGCCTGCGCCTCGGCACCTCCGACCAGGGCAACGGCCCCGAGTCCGCCACCACCCGGCAGGCCTACGACCTCCTCGCGGACGGCTTCGGACCCGGCGTCAACGGCCCCCTCACCCTGGTGACTCGTGTCGACGGCGCCGAGGACAAACTGCTCCTCGACAACCTCGACGCGACCATCCGCACCACCAAGGGCATCGCGTCCACCACCCCGGTGACCTACGACAGCGGCGCCGACCTCGCCTACTTCACGATCGTCCCCGACTCCGCCCCGCAGTCCCAGCAGACCAGCGACCTGGTCGAGCGGCTGCGCACCGAGGTGCTGCCCCGCGCCGAGACCGGCACCACCCTCGACATCCACGTCGGCGGCATGACGGCGTCGTACGACGACTTCGCGGACGTCATCGTCGGCAAGCTGCCCCTGTTCGTGGGCGTCGTCATCGGCCTGGGCTGTCTGCTGCTCCTGCTCGCCTTCCGGTCCGTCGGCATCCCGCTGAAGGCCGCCGCGATGAACGTCGCCGCGGTCGCCGCCGCCTTCGGAGTGGTCGTCGCGATCTTCCAGTGGGGCTGGGGGAGCGAGCTGCTCGGGCTGGGCCGCGCCGGACCCATCGAACCCTTCCTCCCCGTGATCATGGTCTCGGTGCTCTTCGGGCTCTCCATGGACTACCAGGTCTTCCTGGTCAGCCGGATGTACGAGGAATGGCTGGAGACCGGCGACAACCGGCGGGCCGTGCGCGTGGGCCTCGCCGAGACCAGCCGGGTCATCAACTCCGCCGCGGTCATCATGATCTCCGTCTTCCTCGCCTTCGTCCTCAGTGGCGACCGCGTGATCGCCATGTTCGGCATCGCGCTCGCCGCCGCCGTGGCCCTCGACGCCTTCGTCCTGCGCACCCTTCTCGTCCCCGCCCTCATGCACCTGCTCGGCGGCGCCAACTGGTGGCTGCCCGGCTGGCTGGACCGCCGGATGCCCCGCATCAGCATCGAGCCGCCCGAGTGCCGCGCCGCGCATGAGAGGCTCACCGAAGTCGTGGAGCAGGACGTCGTGGAGCAGATGGAGAGGGAGCGGGACGAGGATGTACGCGATATCCCTGGGTGAGGACGGCGCCGAACTGCGGCCCCTGGAGCCCTGGCACGCGGAGGAGTTCCTGGCCAACCTGGAGCGCGGCCGCGAGTTCATCGGACAGTTCATCCCCTTCGGCTCCCAGGTCGTCGACCTGGCCTCCGCACGCGAGACGCTCGAGCGCTACGCCCGGATGCGCGCCGAGGACACCGGCGGCTACCACGGCATCTGGCTGGACGGGAAGCTCGTCGGCGGAGTGCTCACCCTGAACTTCGACGCCGAGCGGGGCAACTGCGAGGTCGGCTGCTGGCTGGAGCCCGCCGCGACCGGACGCGGCCTGATCACCCGTGCCATGCGCGTCCTGATCGACTGGGTCGTCGAGGAGCGCGGCGCCCACCGGATCGAATGGATCGCCGCGTCCGGGAACACCCCCAGCATCAACGTGGCCCGGCGCCTGGGAATGACCCGCGACGGAGTCCACCGGGAGGCGCACCCCTATCGTGGCGTACGGCACGACCTCGAGGTGTGGTCGGTTCTCGCCCCCGAGTGGCGTGAGGCACGCGCGCGTGCAGCCCGGAACGATCATTAAGAACCCTCTCAGACAGGATCCGTACGGTGCCCGACATGGGAACGAAGACAGCTGACGAGACCGGCGCCGAGACGGGCGCCGAGGCCACGACCGACCAGGAGAAGGTGAGCGTCGCCAAGACCGACGAGGTGACGGAGACGGAGGCCATCGCGGCCGACGACGACATCACCGCAGACCACGAGGACGAGTCGCCCGAGGCCGCCCAGGAGGAGGGCCCGACCGGCGTCGGCCAGGGCGCGGGCGCGGTCGTCTCCGCGGCGCTCGGCCTGGTCTCGCTCACCGGCAGCTGGATCGGCACCGTCGCCTCCGCGCGGCAGTCGCTCATCGGCCAGCTGCACGCGCAGACCGCGACCTCCTCCGACGTGGCGAAGCTCCTCGACGAGGGCTACGGCGACGCCTGGAAGGCCACCGCGCTCTGGGGTGGCGTCTTCGCGCTGTTCGCCCTGGTCGTCGGTGTCGCCGTGCTCGCCCGGCCCGCGTTCGGCGCCCCCGGCAAGCCGCAGGCCGGGTGGATCAAGTCCGTCGCCTGGGGCGGTGTCGCGCTCGGGGTCGTCGGCCTGCTCCTGGCCGTCCTCAAGTACACGGGCGCCCTGCTGGACCTGCCCTCCGCCGGCTGAACAACCGCAGGTCCCGAGGGGCCTCAGGGGCTCCGTAAGTACCTTACGGAGCCCCTGAGGCCCCTCCCGCGCGTCTAAGGCCCCTCCGGGCCCCCAAGATGCGGAACTCTCCCGATGTGGCGGACCCCCCTCGGAGACGAAAGTGGAGGCATCGCAGAAAGCGAAGCCCACCACCGACTCCCACGAGGACGACGCCATGTATCCCGAGTACGAGCTCTCCCAGTACCGCTCCGCCGAACTCCTCCGCCAGGCCGAGAACGAGCGGCTCGTCCGCGAGACCCTGCGGGGCCGCCGCGCCGCCCGCCGCGAAGCCGCCGAACGCTCCGCGGAGACCGATGCGCATACCGGCCGCCCCCGCCGGCACCGGTTCCTCCGCACGGCGTGAGCGCCGGGGGGAGGGAGGACGGCCGTACGGCTCTGCCCGTCCCCGCGGTCACCACCGCGGCCGTCCTCCCGGTGACCGGGGCGGGCCGGGACACCCGGCCCGCCCCGAAAACGGGTGCCCCGCCGTCGGACCCGCGTGTCATGCTCGGGCCTGTGCAGACCAGGTCCGTCAGTCCCGTGTTCGTCGGCCGCACCGAAGAACTGAACAGCCTGAACGAAGCGCTCGCCCGTGCCGCCGCGGGCGAGCCGCAGGCATTGCTGCTCGGCGGGGAGGCCGGCGTCGGCAAGACCCGGCTCGTCGAGGAGTTCGCCACCGCGGCCTGCCGGCAGGGCGCGGTCGTCGCCCTCGGCGGTTGCGTCGAGATCGGCGCCGACGGACTGCCCTTCGCCCCCTTCTCCACCGCGCTGCGCGCCCTGCGCCGCGCCCTGCCCGACGAACTCGCCGCCGCGGCCGCGGGCCAGGAGGAGGAACTGGCCCGGCTGCTCCCCGAGATCGGCGAGGCCCTCCCCGCCCGCGGCACAAGCCGGCACGACGAGGAGAGCCTGGCCCGCCTCTTCGAACTCACCGCACGCCTCCTGGAACGGGTCGCCGCCGAACGCACCGTGGTCGTCGCCCTGGAGGACCTGCACTGGGCCGACGCCTCCACCCGCCACCTCCTCGCCTACCTCTTCCGCACCCTGCGCACCGGCCGCCTGGTCGTCCTCGCCACCTACCGCGCCGACGACATCCACCGCCGCCATCCGCTGCGCCCCCTGCTCGCCGAACTCGACCGGCTGCGCACGGTCCACCGCATCGAACTCGGCCGTTTCACCCGGGACGAGGTGAGCCGCCAGATAGCCGGCATCCTCGCCACCGAACCGGACCCCGCCCAGGTCGACGACATCTTCGAACGCTCCGACGGCAACGCCTTCTTCGTCGAGGAACTCGCCGTCTGCGCCACCGAGGGCTGCGGCACCGGCCTCACCGACTCGCTGCGCGATCTGCTCCTGGTCCGGGTGGAGAGCCTGCCCGAGCGCACCCAGCGGGTCGCCAGGGTCGTCGCCGAGGGCGGCTCCACCGTGGAGTACCGGCTTCTGGCCGCCGTCACCGGGCTCGCCGAGGACGACCTCATCGAGGCGCTGCGGGCCGCCGTCAACGCCAACATCCTCAGCCCCGCACCCGACGGCGACGGCTACCGCTTCCGGCATTCCCTGGTCCGCGAGGCCGTCGCCGACGACCTGCTGCCCGGCGAACGCTCCCGCCTCAACCGGCGCTACGCCGAAGCCCTGGAGGCCGACCCCACGCTGGTCCCCGCCGACGAACGCGTCATGCGCCTGGCCAGCTACTGGTACCACGCCCATGACCCCGCCAAGGCACTGCCCGCCGTCCTGGACGCCGCTGCCGCCGCCCGCCGCCGGCACGCCTACTCCGAGCAACTCCGGTTCCTGGAACGCGCGATGGAGCTGTGGGACACCACCCCCGAGGACGTCCGGAACGCCCTGCGCCCCGTCGACTACACCGAGGTCTACCCTCCCTGCGGCTGCGACCCCGCCACCACCCCGCTGCGCTACCTCGACCTGATGGCCGAGGCCGCCGTGGCCGGGCGCCTGGGCGGCGAACGGGAACGCGCCCTGAAGATCGCCAAGCGGGCGCTGCACCTCCTGGAGGACGACGGCGACCCACTGCGCGCCGCGTGGTTCTGGGTCCAGCGCTCCCACCTCGTCCAAGGACTGGCCCGGGGTGACGGCTGGACCGAACTGGCCGCCGCCGAGGAGCTGGTGCGAGGTCTGCCGCCCTCGGAGGTGCACGCCGAGGTGCTGTACAACTTCGCGAACTGGTCCATGCTGCACTGCCCCGGCCCCGAGGCCGTCACGGCCGCCGAACGCGCCGTGGAGTACGCGCGGATGGTCGGTGCCCGCGAGATCGAGATGAACGCCTGCGTCACCGACGCGGGTCTGGCCGTCGAGTCCGGCGATGTCGAGACCGGTCTCGCCGCGATGTTCGAGATCCTGCGCCAGACCCTCGACGACGGGCTCTCCGCCGTCGTCGGCCGCGTCTACGTGAACCTGCCGAACGCCCTCGAAGCCATCGGCCGCTCCCGGGAAGCCGTCCCGATCCTGGAGGAAGGACTCGGCTACGCCCGGACGCACGGCATGTCCGACAAGGAGGCCTGGATCTGGGGCAACCTCGCCGAGTCCCTCTACTCCCTGGGCCGTTGGGACCAGGCGGCCGAGGCCGCCGTCCAGGCAGAACGCATCGGCCGCGGCGCCCAGCCCCGCGGCTTCCACGCGGCCAACCGGGCCACGCTCGCCCTCGCCCGCGGCGACCTCCCCGAGGCCGCACGCCAACTCACCGCGGCCCGCGGCTACTTCGGCTCCCACGACCGGACCCCGCAACACGACCTCCCACTCTCCGACCTGGCCATCGGCATCGCCGCGGCCGAAGGACGCCTCCTGGACGCCCGCGCCGACCTCGAACGCGTCCTGGACACCGGCTTCCCACCCGGCACCCAGCGCTACGCCTGGCCCCTGCTCCTCACCGCCGCCACCACGGAGGCCGACTCCCTCGGCCTGCCCGTCGCCGAGCAGGGCCGCGCGAAGATCCTCGACCGCATCCGGGAGGCCGCCAGGCCCCTCGCCACCAACGCCCCCGTCTGGCTGGCCCACGAGCGCTGGCTCCGCGCCGAACTGCTGCGCGCCGAGAGCGCCGACACCCCCGATCACTGGTCCGAGGCCGTCACCGCCTTCGAACCCCTGGAACGCCCCTACGACCTCGCCCGCGTCCGGCACCGGCTCGCCCAGGCCCTGCTGTCCGCGCCCGGGGGCGCCGAGCAGCCCGACCGCGACCAGGCCACCGAACTCCTGCGCCTCGCCCACGCCGCCGCCGACCACCTCGGCGCCCGGCTCCTCGCCGACGCGGTCGGCCTCCTCGCCCAGCGCGCCCGCCTCACCCTGACCGCGGAGCGGGCTCCCGCACCGGACGACCCGGCCCGCTCCCTCGGCCTCACCGGCCGCGAACGCGACGTCCTGCGCCTGGTCGCCCTCGGCCGCACCAACCGCCAGATCGCCGGGGAACTCTTCATCTCCCCGAAGACCGCCAGCGTCCACGTCTCCAACATCCTGGCCAAGCTCGCCGTCTCCGGAAGGGGCGAGGCCGCGGCCGTCGCACACCGGCTGGGACTGTTCCCCCAGGAGGCTCTCCAGGTGCCGATCACGGAGTGAGGCGTACGGTGGAGGGGACCGGCAGGGGAGGCCGTATGTTCAACATGTTCGAGGAACTGTTCGCACCCGGCCGCAAACACACCCACGACGAGCAGAAGCGGCTCGAGCTGACCCGGGAGGACGTCGGTGACGGCGACCCCGGACGCGGACCGATAGACCTCACCTCCGGGAAGGTCGTCGTACGCCTGCCCCAGCGGGACGAGGACCCGGCCGGAGCCCCTGCCGAGGACGAAGAGGAGCGCCCGGCTAGCTGACCTGTATCTCCAGGATCCGGTCGTCCCCGTCCTTCGGGCTGCCCCGGCCGTCGGTGTTGCTGGTGACCAGCCACAGCTTGTCCCCGCCCGCGGAGACCACCGTGCGCAGCCGGCCGTACTCGCCCTTCAGGAACGGCTGCGGGTCGGCCGAGGCCTCCGTGCCGTTCAGCGGGATCCGCCACAGGCGCTGTCCCTTGAGTCCGGCCATCCAGACGGAACCCTCGGCGTAGGCGGCACCGCTGGGGGAGGCGTCGTCGGTGTGCCACTGGGCTGTCGGGTTCTGGAACTTCTTGTCGTCCGACCTGCCCTCGGCGTCCGGCCAGCCGTAGTTGCCGCCGGGCTTGATCGCGTTCAGCTCGTCCCAGGTGTCCTGGCCGAACTCCGAGGCGAACAGCCGCTGCTTGGAGTCCCAGGTGAGGCCCTGCACATTGCGGTGGCCGTAGGAGTACACGGGGGAGCCGGGGAACGGGTTGCCCGGGGCCGCGTCGCCCTCCGGGGTCAGGCGCAGGATCTTGCCGCCCAGGGACTCGCGGTCCTGGGACAGCCCGGTGTTGCCGCTCTCGCCGGTGCCCGCGTAGAGCATCCTGTCGGGGCCGAAGGCGATCCGGCCGCCGTTGTGGATGAAGCCCTTGGGGATGCCCTTGAAGACGGTGTCGGGCGCGCCCAGTTGCTCGCCGGACGCCTTCCGCTCGTCGTAGACCATCCTGACGATGCGGTTGTCCGAGTCGGAGGTGAAGTAGGCGTACACCATGTGGTCGGAGGCGTAGTCCGGGGAGAGGGCGATGCCGAGGAGGCCGCCCTCGCCGGCCGCGGAGACCCCGGACACCTCGCCCAGCTCGGTCTTCTTGCCGGACTTCCCGTCGACCCTCAGGATCGTGCCGTCGTCGCGGGAGGAGACGAGCAGGTCGCCGTCGGGAAGCGGGGCGAGACCCCAGGGGGTCCTGAGGCCCTCGGCGACCGTGCGCAGCACCTTCACCGAGCCCTTCGCCGGCGGAGTCGCCCCGGCGGCCTGCCGGGTGGGGGAGGAGCCCGGAGCCGTACTGCCGGACGCGGCGCCGGCGCCGGCCCCGGAGGAGTCGTCTCCTCCGCCGTCGGAGGAGCAGCCGGCCGTCAGCAGGAGCGTGGTCGCGGCCAGTACGGCCGTCACAGCTCGACGATGCACGATCATGGTCCCTTCGAAGCGGCGGGTTCTACCTGTCATACACCGCTCGCGCCCCACAGGTTCCCGATCTTCGCGAGGCGATGCACGGAGGTGCCCACCGGCCCGGCCCGCTCAGTCCCACGACCCCAGCGCCGCCGGCAGTTCCGCCAGCTCCGTCAGGTCCTGCGCGGTCAGTCGCAGGGCCGTCGCCGCCGCGTTCTCCGTCACCCACCGCTCCCGCTTGGCGCCCGGTATCGGGACCACGTGGGGTGCCTGGGCCAGGACCCAGGCCAGGGCCACCTGGGCCGGGGTGACCGACTCCCCGTGGCGGGCCGCGACGCGGCGCAGGCCGGAGACGATCGGCTGGTTCGCGGCCATCATCTCGGCGGTGAAGCGGGGATGACGGGCGCGCACGTCGTCCGGTTCGAAGCCCTCGCCCGGGGTGAGGGTGCCGGTCAGGTAACCGTTGCCGAGCGGCATCGCCGCCAGGAACCCGATGCCGCGCGCCGCGCACCACGGCAGCAGCGTCTCCAGCGCCTCCCGCGACCACACCGACAGCTCGGCCTCCACCGCGCTCACCGGGAAGACCTGCTGGACCCGGCGCAACTGCCGGACCGTCGCGTCGTGCAGCCGGGTCCCGGAGCGGCGGCCACCCCGCGCCCCCATCGCGCACAGCCCCAACGACCGTACCTTTCCCGCCTGTACGAGCTCCGCCATCGCGCCCCAGGTCTCCTCGACCGGCACCTCGGGGTCCTCGCGGTGCAGTTGGTAGAGGTCGATCACATCGGTCTGGAGCCGTCGGAGGGACGCGTCGCAGGCCCGTCTCACATAGCCGGGGCGGCCGTTGGCCACGATGTGCTGCTCGCCCACCAGCAGGCCGACCTTGGTCGACACGAAGGCGTCCGCGCGCCGCTCCTTCAACACCCGCCCCAGCAGCAGCTCGTTGGTGAACGGGCCGTACATGTCGGCGGTGTCCAGCAGGGTCGAGCCCAGATCGAGAGCCCGGTGCACGGCCCGGACCGACTCGTCGCCCCGCTGCCGCGACCCGCTGTAGCCCCAGCTCATCGGCATGCACCCGAGTCCGACGGCTCCCACCGCGAGCGCCGCCGCGCCGATCGTCCTGCGCTCCACCTGCTCGTGACCCTCCCTATCCCGGCCCCCAACCTAACCTCTGGGCCGCCGGACCCCTGACATAGCCTCCTGGCATGACAGCTGACGTGTGGCTCCCCATCCCGCCGGACGAGATCGCAGGGCTCCCCGCAGGGCCCACCTATCTGTTCTGGGACGGGGGTGAGGACGGCGCTCAGGAGTTCCCCGGTGACCCCGCGGACTGCGTGCTGTACGTGGTGCCGTACATGAAGCGGCAGCCGGTCAAGGTACGGCCGCTGGCGCAGATGCCGAACCTCCAGGTGGTCCAGACGCTCACGGCGGGTGTCGACGACGTCATGGCAAAGCTGTCGGACCTGGCGCCGGGTGTGCGGCTCTGCAACGCGCGCGGTGTGCACGAGGCGAGCACCGCCGAGCTGGCCCTCACCCTGACCCTCGCGTCCCTGCGCGGCATCCCCGGCTTCGTCCGGGCCCAGCAACAGGAGCGCTGGCAGGGCGACTTCCATCCCGCGCTCGCCGACAAGAACGTGCTCGTCGTCGGCTACGGCGCGATCGGCGCCGCGATCGAGGACCGGCTCGTGCCCTTCGAGGTCGCGCGGGTGGCGCGCGTCGCGCGCTCCGCGCGCACCACGGAGCGCGGCCCGGTGCACCCGCTCACCGACCTGCCCGCACTGCTCCCCGAGGCGGACGTCGTCATCCTCTCCACCCCGCTGAACGACACCACGCGCGGTCTGGTGGACGCGGAGTTCCTGGCCCGGATGAAGGACGGCGCCCTGCTGGTGAACGTCGCCCGCGGCCCGGTCGTCGACACCAAGGCGCTGCTCGCGGAACTGGAGACCGGGCGCATCACCGCCGCCCTGGACGTGGTCGACCCCGAGCCGCTGCCCCCGGGGCACCCCCTCTGGCAGGCGCCGGGCCTCCTCATCAGTCCGCACGTCGGCGGACCCACCTCCGCCTTCCTGCCCCGGGCCAAAAGGCTCCTGGCGGACCAGTTGCACCGTTTCGTGAACCACGAGCCCTTGCGCAACGTGATCCTTACGACGGGCACGGCAGACGCATAGTCCGTTTTCGGTACCCTCCGCAACCTTTCGGACGCGGTCCGTGCTCCCAACTCCCCTGGTGGTCACGGAGCGTAGAGGAACTATGTCCCTGAGTGACGAGACTGGTGTATCGTCCCGACAGGGGCTGCGCCGCGCACCGTTCGGCGCCGGGGATGGACATTGCAGACTGTGAGGGGGGCGACGGGCGATGCACGGCCTATGGACGAGCGATCCGACGCGGCGGAGCCGCCGGCGGCGACCCTGGCAGACAGCCGCGCGCAGACGCGGTCACCACGCCGGTCACGGCGGCCACCACAGCCATCACCACCGCAGGCACAACAGCCGCAGGAGGCATGCGCACCCGGCGCACCCGGACCCCCGGGACCCCGGAGCGGCGCGGACCGGGAGGGCCCGGTGAGCTCGCCCCCGTCTCCCACGACCACCCTCGACGGAGCGCTGCGGGCCCCCCGCGCGCGGGGGGTGCTGCCCTCCCGGCCACCGGCCTCCCGCGGTGGGACGAGCCTGGTCCACCAACTCCTCCTCGCCCTGGTCTGCGCGGGCTACGCCGTCGGTTCCGCGCTCGGCTGGGGCTCGCCCGAAGCCGCCCTGATCATGGGCGACTTCGGGCTGAGCGCCGCGGCCGGCACCGCCGCCGTGTCCTGCTTCCTCTACGCCCGCGGCCGTCGGGTCCGCTTTCGACCCGCCTGGCTGCTCTTCGCGCTCTCCTCGGCGATGGCGGCCCTCGGCAACCTGGTCTGGGGGTGGTACGAGGTCGTCCTGGGGCGGCCCGTCCCCAGCCCCTCCTACGCCGACGGCTTCTTCCTCTGCTTCGCGCCACCGGCCATCGTGGGCCTGCTGGTCCTCGCCAAGCGCCCGGTCACCAAGGCCGGTTGGGTCTGCCTGGGCCTCGACGCCTGGCTGATCGGCGGCTCGCTGCTCACCCTGTCGTGGAGCCTCGCCCTCGCCCAGGCGGCGAAGTCCGAGGGACCCAGCGTCGCGCACACCGCGCTGTCGCTGGCGTATCCCATGCTGGACATCGCCCTCGTCAGCATGGTGCTCGCGCTGCACTTCCGGCGCTCGGCGGTCAACCGCACCGCGGTGAACACCGCGATCGGCGCGCTCGCCCTGACCGTGATGTGCGACGCCCTGTTCACCTCGCCGCTGCTCCACAACAACTACCGCTCGGGCCAGCTGCTGGACGCGGGCTGGTTCGCCGGCTCCCTGCTCCTCGCCTACGCCCCCTGGGCCGCACCCCGGCGCGGGGACGGCGAACGGCAGCCCCCGACCGGGCGCACCCGCGTGGTCCACGAACACCTGCCCAGGCACCGGTTCGGGATCCAGCACCACCCCTCCGCACAGGGCGCCCCGGGCGGTGATCACAGCCGGTACCCGGCCACCCGCCCCATCACCGGGTCACTGGCCGCGCTCACCCCCTACCTGGCGGCCGCGGTCTGCACCCTGGGCATCCTCTACAACGTCCTCAACGGCCGCAGCGTGGACCGCGTGGTGCTCCTCACCGGCGGCACCGTCGTGCTCGCCCTCGTGGTGCGCCAGGGCATCATGCTGCTCGACAACATCACCCTCACCCAGGAACTCGCGCAGAAGGAGAACCACTTCCGCTCCCTGGTGCAGGGCTCCAGCGACGTCATCATGATCGCCGCGCCGAACGGCATCCTCCGGTACGTCTCCCCGGCCGCCGCCGGTGTCTACGGCCGCCCGGCCGAGGACCTGGTGGGCACCGAACTGGCCGGTCTCATCCACCCCGAGGACCTGGGCTGCGTGGTGCACGAGGTGCGCCGTTTCCTCGCCGCCAACCCCCTCGAAGAGCCCACCACCCGCATCGAGTGCCGCTTCCGGTCCGGCGACGGCGGCTGGCTCAACGTCGAGTCCACCGTCAACCGCCACCACGGCGGCCTCATCTTCAACAGCCGGGACGTGACCGAAAGAGTGCGCCTCCAGGCGCAGCTCCAGCACAACGCCGAGCACGACCCGCTCACCGACCTGCCCAACCGCGCCCTGTTCACCCAGCGCGTCCAGCAGGCCCTGTCCGGCCGCCGCTCCTCCGACCGCGGCACCGCCGTCCTCTTCATCGACCTGGACGGATTCAAGGCCGTCAACGACACGATCGGCCACCAGGCCGGGGACGAACTGCTCGTCCAGGCCGCCCGCAGACTCCAGGACGCCGTCCGGCACGGCGACACCGCATCCCGGCTCGGCGGGGACGAGTTCGCCGCCCTGATCGTCGGGGACGGCACCCGCGACCGCACCGCCCGCGAGGGCAACATCCTGGAGCTCGCCGACCGCCTCAGGATCACCCTCTCGCAGCCCTACCTCATCGACGGCAACGATGTCCGGGTCGCCGCCTCCATCGGCGTCGCCTTCGCCGAACCCGGCCTCGGCGCGGGCGAGATCCTGCGCAACGCGGACCTGGCGATGTACCGCGCCAAGGCGGGCGGCAAGGGCCGCGTCGAGCTGTACGCACCGCAGATGCAGCAGGACGTCGTACGGAAGGCGGAGCTGGCCACGCGCCTGCGTGCCGCGCTGCACGACGGCGAGTTCGCCCTGCTGCACCAGCCCGTGGTGTCCCTGGAGGACGGCCGGATCACCTCGGTCAGCGCCCAGGCGCGCTGGCGGTCCTCCCAAGGGGTGCTGTTCACGCCCGCCGAGTTCCTGCGGGTGGCCGAGGACAGCGACCGGACGCAGGAGCTGGGCCGCTGGATCCTGGAGGAGGCCGTGGAACAGGCCGCCGAGCGCGCCGCGAACGGGCTCACCGTGCCGGTCGCGGTCCGGATGAACGCCCAGCGGCTGCTGGACCGCTCCCTGCCCCTGGGCTCCGTGGAGGCCCTGCTGACCCGGCACGGACTGCCCTCCGGCTCACTGCTCATCGAGCTCTCCGACGCCGACCCCAGGGTCTCCCTGGACGAGCTGGAGCGCCGGCTGACCGCGCTCCGGCGCGTCGGGGTCCGGATCGCCCTGGACGGCTTCGGCAGCGGCTACGCGGCGATCACCGCGCTGCGCAGACTCCCCGTCGACGTGCTGAAGCTCGACCGCAGCCTGGTCGAGGGCGTCGTGGAGTCCGCGCGACTGCACAAGATCACCAGCGGGCTGCTCAGGATCGCCGGGGACCTCGGGCTCCAGTCCGTGGCCGACGGGGTGGACCTGCCCGAACAGGTGGTCGCCCTGCGGGCGATGGGCTGCACCCATGGACAGGGCATGGCGTTCTCCGGGCCGTTGGACGAGTACCGGCTGCGCAGGGCGCTGGCCTCTGGGCACTATCCGGTGCCGCACGGCCCGGCGGAGCCCGCGTTCGCAGGTGGCGGTGCGGGGGTGTACACCGGAGGCATGACGGCCGTACTCGGTGGTGGGACGACCCTCCGCTCACATAATGAGACTCCCGTCCCACCCACTTGACAGTGGGTGCGTGCCGGGGGGAGGGTCAGTCTCATGCGCACCCGAATTCTCGTACTTGGAAAGCGCGTCGGCTGACGCTGAGCCACACACCGCTCAGCGATCCCCACCCGGCGCGCTCCCCTCGCTTGCCTTCTGGCACGAGGGGTTTTTTGTTGCCCAGCTTCCCCACCTCAGCTTCACACCCTCAGCATCGAGAAGAGAATGACGATGACCGAGCAGGCCACCGGGGCCCATCCGCAGCCGCGGCCCCGATCCGGAGGACAGCAGTCCGCCCCCGAGCACGTCACGGGCGCGCAGTCCCTCATCCGCTCTCTCGAGGAGGTGGGCGCCGAGACGGTGTTCGGCATTCCCGGCGGTGCCATCCTTCCGGCGTACGACCCGCTGATGGACTCCACCCGGGTGCGCCACGTCCTGGTCCGGCACGAGCAGGGCGCGGGCCACGCGGCCACCGGTTACGCGCAGGCCACCGGCAAGGTCGGCGTCTGCATGGCGACCTCGGGTCCCGGTGCCACCAACCTGGTCACCCCGATCGCGGACGCCCACATGGACTCGGTGCCGCTCGTGGCGATCACCGGCCAGGTGGCCTCCAAGGCGATCGGCACGGACGCCTTCCAGGAGGCGGACATCGTCGGCATCACCATGCCGATCACCAAGCACAACTTCCTCGTCACCAAGGCCGAGGACATCCCGCGGGTCATCGCGCAGGCCTTCCACATCGCCTCCACCGGCCGCCCCGGCCCGGTCCTGGTCGACATCGCCAAGGACGCCCTCCAGGCGAAGACGACGTTCTCCTGGCCGCCGGTCATGGACCTGCCCGGCTACCGCCCGGTGACCAAGCCGCACGCCAAGCAGATCCGCGAGGGCGCCAAGCTGATCACCCAGGCGAAGCGCCCCGTCCTCTACGTCGGCGGCGGTGTCATCAAGGCCGGCGCCACCGCCGAGCTGAAGGTCCTCGCAGAACTCACCGGAGCCCCCGTCACCACCACCCTGATGGGGCTCGGAGCGTTCCCCGACAGCCACCCGCTGCACGTGGGAATGCCGGGCATGCACGGTTCGGTCACCGCCGTCACCGCGCTGCAGAAGGCCGACCTGATCGTCGCCCTCGGTACCCGTTTCGACGACCGCGTCACCGGCAAGCTGGACAGCTTCGCCCCGCACGCCAAGATCGTCCACGCCGACATCGACCCCGCCGAGATCGGCAAGAACCGCGCCGCCGACGTCCCGATCGTCGGTGACGCCCGCGAGGTCATCGCCGACCTCGTCCAGGCCGTCCAGAAGGAGCACAGCGAGGGCCACCAGGGCGACTACAGCGCCTGGTGGAAGGACCTGTCCCGGTGGCGCGAGACCTACCCGCTCGGCTACGACCTGCCCGCCGACGGCTCGCTCTCCCCGCAGCAGGTCATCGAGCGGATCGGGCAACTCGCCCCCGAGGGCACGATCTTCGCCGCGGGCGTCGGCCAGCACCAGATGTGGGCCGCGCACTTCATCCAGTACGAGAAGCCCGCGACCTGGCTGAACTCCGGCGGCGCCGGAACCATGGGCTACGCGGTCCCGGCCGCGATGGGCGCCAAGGCCGGAGCCCCGGGCAACACCGTCTGGGCGATCGACGGCGACGGCTGCTTCCAGATGACCAACCAGGAGCTCACCACCTGCGCCCTGAACAACATCCCGATCAAGGTCGCCATCATCAACAACGGCGCCCTCGGGATGGTCCGCCAGTGGCAGACCCTCTTCTACAACCAGCGCTACTCCAACACCGTGCTGCACAGCGGCCCGGAGGACATCAACCCGGACGCGAAGGGCACGCGCGTGCCGGACTTCGTGAAGCTGTCCGAGGCGATGGGCTGCGTGGGCCTGCGCTGTGAGCGCCCGGAGGACCTGGACAAGGTCATCGAAGAGGCCAACTCCATCAACGACCGCCCCGTCGTCATCGACTTCATCGTCCACGAGGACGCGATGGTGTGGCCGATGGTCGCCGCCGGCACCTCCAACGACGAGATCATGGCCGCCCGGGACGTCCGCCCCGACTTCGGCGACAACGAAGACGACTGAGAGCCGTAAAGGAAGCAGATCATGTCCAAGCACACGCTCTCCGTCCTGGTGGAGAACACCCCGGGCATCCTGGCCCGGATCGCCGCGCTGTTCTCCCGCCGCGGGTTCAACATCGACTCGCTCGCGGTCGGTGTCACCGAGCACCCCGAGATCTCCCGGATCACGATCGTGGTCAGCGTGGTCGACGAACTGCCGCTGGAGCAGGTGACCAAGCAGCTCAACAAGCTCGTCAACGTCCTGAAGATCGTCGAACTGGAACCGGGTTCCGCCGTTCAGCGCGAACTCGTTCTGGTGAAGGTGCGCGCCGACAACGAGACGCGCTCCCAGATCGTCGAGATCGTCCAGCTGTTCCGCGCCAAGACCGTCGACGTCTCCCCGGAGGCCGTCACGATCGAGGCCACCGGCTCCAGCGACAAGCTGTCCGCGATGCTGAAGATGCTGGAGCCCTTCGGCATCAAGGAGCTCGTCCAGTCCGGCACCATCGCGATCGGCCGCGGCGCCCGCTCCATCACGGACCGCTCGCTGCGCGCCCTCGACCGAAGCGCGTAACCGGTGCGTCCGGGCGGCGGTTCCGGCCGCCGCCCGTATACCGAGACCCCGAGACTTCATCCCACCCCGCCGTCATACGGTGGGACGCAACACCTGCACTCAAGGAGAGAACCCAAAGTGGCCGAGCTGTTCTACGACGCCGACGCCGACCTGTCCATCATCCAGGGCCGCAAGGTCGCGGTCATCGGTTACGGCAGCCAGGGCCACGCCCACGCGCTGTCGCTCCGTGACTCGGGTGTCGACGTGCGTGTCGGTCTGCACGAGGGCTCCAAGTCCAAGGCCAAGGCCGAGGAGCAGGGCCTGCGCGTGGTGACGCCGTCCGAGGCCGCCGCCGAGGCCGACGTCATCATGATCCTGGTCCCGGACCCGATCCAGGCCCAGGTCTACGAGGAGTCCATCAAGGACAACCTGAACGACGGCGACGCGCTGTTCTTCGGCCACGGCCTGAACATCCGCTTCGACTTCATCAAGCCCCCGGCGAACGTCGACGTCTGCATGGTCGCCCCGAAGGGCCCGGGCCACCTCGTCCGCCGCCAGTACGAGGAGGGCCGCGGCGTTCCGTGTATCGCGGCCGTCGAGCAGGACGCGTCCGGCAACGCCTTCGCGCTCGCGCTGTCGTACGCCAAGGGCATCGGCGGCACCCGCGCGGGTGTCATCAAGACGACCTTCACCGAGGAGACCGAGACCGACCTGTTCGGTGAGCAGGCGGTTCTGTGCGGTGGTACGGCCGCGCTGGTCAAGGCCGGTTTCGAGACGCTGACCGAGGCCGGCTACCAGCCGGAGATCGCGTACTTCGAGTGCCTGCACGAGCTGAAGCTCATCGTCGACCTCATGTACGAGGGCGGCCTGGAGAAGATGCGCTGGTCGATCTCCGAGACCGCCGAGTGGGGCGACTACGTCACCGGCCCGCGGATCATCACGGACGCCACCAAGGCCGAGATGAAGAAGGTCCTCGCCGAGATCCAGGACGGCACCTTCGCGCGCGAGTGGATGGCCGAGTACCACGGCGGCCTGAAGAAGTACAACGAGTACAAGCAGCAGGACTCCGAGCACCTGCTGGAGACCACCGGCAAGCAGCTCCGCAAGCTGATGAGCTGGGTCGACGAGGAGGCGTAAGCCTCAGGTGACGGGACCGGAGCGGTCAGCTCCGGTCCCGTTGTCCAACCTGGCGGATCACGTCCGGGTGATCCTTCCGCGGAGGCGTAATACGCCCCCCATCGCGCCACTACACTGGCGCACAACATACGCGTCAGGCCCACAACGTCGTGCGTCTTCCACGCGGCTATGCGACACCGAGGAATTGTCCAGCACACCCCCACGCCGCCCGGCACGCACTCTCGCCGCACCGGCCAAAGGCCCTAGTAGCTCCGCTACGAGGACCTTCGTCCGGCACACCGAGAGCACGCACCGAACGACGCGGGAGCGCACCGGACAATTCCCCGGCGCCGCTCCCTCCACCGCCTGCGGCCGTCGGGACGGCCGTCCGCAATGGACCTGTGAGGACTCACGTGAGCTCGAAACCTGTCGTACTCATCGCTGAAGAGCTGTCGCCCGCGACCGTGGACGCGCTTGGGCCGGACTTCGAGATCCGGCACTGCAACGGCGCCGACCGGGCTGAGCTGCTGCCCGCCATCGCCGACGTCGACGCGATCCTGATCCGCTCCGCCACCAAGGTGGACGCCGAGGCCATCGCCGCCGCGAACAAGCTGAAGGTCGTCGCACGAGCCGGCGTCGGCCTGGACAACGTCGACGTCTCCGCCGCCACCAAGGCCGGCGTGATGGTCGTCAACGCCCCCACCTCGAACATCGTGACCGCCGCCGAGCTGGCCTGCGGTCTCCTCGTCGCCACCGCCCGCCACATCCCGCAGGCCAACGCCGCGCTGAAGAACGGCGAGTGGAAGCGCAGCAAGTACACGGGCGTGGAGCTGGCCGAGAAGACCCTCGGTGTCGTCGGCCTCGGCCGCATCGGCGCGCTCGTCGCCCAGCGCATGTCCGGGTTCGGGATGAAGGTCGTCGCCTACGACCCCTACATCCAGCCCGCCCGCGCCGCCCAGATGGGCGTCAAGGTGCTGTCGCTCGACGAGCTGCTCGAGGTCTCCGACTTCATCACCGTCCACCTCCCCAAGACCCCCGAGACCGTCGGCCTCATCGGCGACGAGGCGCTGCGCAAGGTCAAGCCGAGCGTGCGGATCGTCAACGCGGCCCGTGGCGGGATCGTCGACGAGGAGGCGCTGTACTCCGCCCTCAAGGAGGGCCGGGTCGCCGGTGCCGGTCTCGACGTGTACGCGAAGGAGCCCTGCACGGACTCCCCGCTCTTCGAGTTCGACCAGGTCGTCGCCACCCCGCACCTCGGTGCCTCCACCGACGAGGCCCAGGAGAAGGCCGGTATCGCCGTCGCCCGCTCGGTGCGGCTCGCCCTCGCCGGTGAGCTCGTGCCGGACGCGGTCAACGTCCAGGGCGGTGTCATCGCCGAGGACGTCAAGCCGGGCCTGCCGCTCGCCGAGCGCCTCGGCCGCATCTTCACCGCGCTCGCCGGTGAGGTCGCGGTCCGCCTCGACGTCGAGGTGTACGGCGAGATCACCCAGCACGACGTGAAGGTGCTGGAGCTCAGCGCCCTCAAGGGTGTCTTCGAGGACGTCGTCGACGAGACGGTGTCGTACGTCAACGCCCCGCTGTTCGCGCAGGAGCGCGGTGTCGAGGTGCGGCTGACGACCAGCTCCGAGTCGGCCGACCACCGCAATGTCGTCACCGTGCGCGGCACGCTCGGCAGCGGCGAGGAGGTGTCGGTCTCCGGCACGTTGGCCGGTCCGAAGCACCTCCAGAAGATCGTCGCCGTCGGCGAGTACGACGTGGACCTCGCGCTCGCCGACCACATGGTCGTCCTCAAGTACGAGGACCGGCCGGGTGTCGTCGGCACGGTCGGCCGGATCTTCGGTGAGGCCGGGATCAACATCGCCGGTATGCAGGTGTCGCGTGCGATCGCCGGTGGCGAGGCGCTGGCGGTTCTCACGGTGGACGACACCGTGCCCGCGGGCGTGCTGACCGAGGTCGCCGAGGAGATCGGCGCGACGTCGGCTCGTGCGGTGAACCTGGTCTGACAGCTGTCTCACACGCCGGACGGGCTGAGGGAACTCGGCTCGTCCGGCGTTTTGCTGTGCACCGGGATCCGCCGCAGCGTCAGCGCCGCCAGGCCCGCCGCTCCCACCAGCAGCACCGCCCCCGCGATCGCCGCGCCCTGCATCCCGCTGGTGAAGGCCTCCCTGGCCGTCGTCGCCAGCCCAGGGAAGCGGTCGGCGACCGCCAGCGCCCCGCCCAGCGTCTCCCGGGCCGCGTCCGGCGCCGACCCCGGCATCTCGTGGCGGTAGACCGCCGTACCGATCGAGCCGAGCACCGCCATGCCCAGGGCGCCCCCGAACTCCGTGCCCGTCTCCAGCAGCGAGGACGCCGACCCCGCGCGCTCCGCCGGGGCCGCGCCCAGGGCCAGGTCCGTCATCTGGGAGATCACCATGACGATCCCGGAGGCGAGGACACCGCAGGCGGTCAGGACCAGCCACATCGAGTCCGTACCGGCGAGGGCGAGGAGGCCGTATCCGCAGGCCGCGATCGCGAAGCCGGCCGTCACCACGTAGGCGCGGTTCACGCCCTTCTGGACCAGTGCGGTCGTCACCGGGGCCACCATGCCGATCGGCACCGAGGGGAGCAGTGCCCACAGGGCCGCCTCCAGGGCGCTCTTGCCGAGCACCGACTGGAGGTACTGCGTGGTGAAGACGGCCGAGCCCATCATCGCGAAGGCGGAGACGAGGTTGAGGACGACCGCGGGGGCGAAACCGTGGGCGCGGAACAGGGCCGGGGAGATCATCGGGTTGGTGGTGGTGCGCTGACGGTGGACGAAGAGAGCGGCGAAGAGCAGGCCGACGGTGATCGAGAGGACGTAACGGACGTTCCAGCCGTCGGAGGGGATCTCCTTCAGGCCGTAGACCACGGGCAGCACCGCCGCCATCGACAGCGGGACGCTGGGCCAGTCGAAGCGGCCGGGGGCGGGGTCGCGGGACTCGGGCAGCAGGAGCGGGCCGAGGACCAGCAGCAGCACCATCGCGGGCAGGTTGACCAGGAAGACCGAGCCCCACCAGAAGTACTCGACCAGAACGCCGCTCATCACCGAGCCGAGGGCGATGCCGGCCGTCATCATGCCGGACCAGATGCCGATGGCCTTCGCGCGCTGGCCGGGGTCGGTGAACATCGTGCGGATCAGGGCCATCGTCGAGGGCATCAGGGTCGCACCGCCGATGCCGAGGACCGCGCGGGCCGCGATCAGCATCTCGGCGCTGTTCGCGTACGCCGCCGCCAGTGAGGCCGCGCTGAAGGCGACCGCGCCGATCAGCAGCAGCCTGCGGCGGCCGATGCTGTCGCCCAGGGAGCCCATCGTCATCAGCAGGCCGGCCAGGACGAACGCGTAGATGTCGAAGATCCACAGCTGCTGGGTGCCGCTCGGCTCCAGGTCCGCGCTGATCGCGGGGATCGCGAAGTAGAGGACGGAGACGTCCATGGAGACCAGGAGCAGCGGAAGCATCAGGACGGCGAGTGCGGTCCATTCACGGCGGCCGGCCAGGGAGCCGGCGGAGGTCTGGGTTGTCATGCCGGTGACTGTACAAGCGTCTTAAACGCTTGTCTATGACGCTTGTATAAATCGCTTGTCTAGGACAGCTGTATGGATTCCTCGGTAGGCTGGGCGCATGGGACATCGCGAGGATCTGCTCGAAGGCGCCAAGCGCTGCCTGCTGGAGAAGGGGTTCCTGCGGACGACCGCGCGGGACATCGTCAAGGAGTCCGGGACGAACCTGGCGTCCATCGGCTATCACTACGGCTCGAAGGACGCGCTCCTGGTGCAGGCCTACGTCTCGCTCGTCGAGGCGACCGGCGACCGCTTCGACCCCGGTCGCGCGGGGCAGGGGTCGCTGTCGACGGCGCCGGGGTCGCTGGAGCGTTTCCAGGAGGTGTGGTCGCACATCGTCGGAGCGGTCGGGGAGTCGCGGGCAATCTGGATGCTGAGCTTCGAACTGATCGTCCAGGGCGACCGGTTGCCGGAGGTGCGCCGGATGCTCGTCGAGGCGGAGGAGCAGGGCCGCTCGGGGCTCCTGCCGCTGTTCAACGGCGTCCCGGAGGACGAGCAGCCCAAGGACGTCGTCGACACCGAGGGCCGCTTCTACCAGACCCTGCTCCAGGGACTCATGGTCCAGTGGCTCTTCAACCCGGAAACGGCCACGGACGCCGACCAGCTGACGGAGGGGCTGCGCCGGGTCATCGAGGGCGCGGTGAAGGGCTGACCGGCGCCGACACCGGCTCGTACGTCCGCGGGGTCACGTGCTCCTCGTCAGAGCCGCGCCCCCTTGAGTGTCATGTGCAGCAGGAGGCGGTCCTCTCCGTCGTCCAGGTCCAGGCCGGTGAGTTGTTCGACGCGGGAGAGGCGGTAATAGAGAGTCTGGCGGTGGATGCCGAGGGCGGCGGCGGTGCGGCCGGCCTGGCCCGCGCAGTCGAGGTAGACCTCGGCGGTGCGGGCGAGTTCGCGGTGGGCGGGGGAGAGGAGGGGGCGTACGGCGAAGTCCTGGGCTGTCTCCGGCGGCAGTGCGGTCAGCAGGCGGTACGGGCCGATCCGGGACCACTGAGTGACCGGGCCGAACCCCGGCTCCGCGAGCGCGGCCCGGGCCGCGGCGGAGGCCTCCTGCCAGGCGGCGGCGACTCCGGCGAGCCCGTCGCGCGGCTCACCGACCCCAGCCGCGCGGGACGGGGTGCGCGGCTCGCCCGTGCCGGGTCCTGACGTGCGGGTCTCCTCCGCGAGCAGGCGAGTCGCCGCCGTCGTCGCCGGGGTCAGGGTGTCCGGGGCCCGGAGGCGGACCAGAATCGCCAGGGCGTGGGCCGCGGGGCCCCACGGCACCGTGCACAGGGCCGTCGCGTGGGGGATCGTGCGGGCGGAGGGGGCGTCGTCGGGGTCGGTGGAGGGCCAGGGGGCGACGCAGACCATGGTGTACGGGCCGTCGCCGCGGGGGCCCAGGGCCGTGCGCAGGGCCGCCACCGCCATGTCGGCCTGCCAGCCGCGCTCGGCGGTCAGCACCGCCCGCAGTTCCCGGCTGAGGTCGGCCCCGTGCTGTGCCTCGTCCGCGAGCAACGCGCCGATCCGGGCCGTCACGCGCATGGCCGCGTCCAGTTGCCGGTCGGTCGGGCCGGGCTCGGAGTCCAGGAGCCAGACGTACCCGAGGACGACCCCGCGATGGCGTACGGGAAGGCAGATCCGGCCCCGGTAGACCCCTGCCTCCGGGGTCGGCGGAATCCGGACCGGACCGCTCGCCCGGGTGATGCCGAAGCCCTCGAACCAGGTCCGGACCGCGGTCGTGGAGCGCCGGGTCAGGATCGAGCGGGTGCGGACCGGGTCCAGCGCGGACGGATCGAGGTCGCCCTCACTGTCGTACGCGCCGAAGGCGATCAGTTCGAAGTCCCGGTTCTCCAGGGTCGCCGGAACGCCCAGGAGCTCCGAGATCTCGTCGACCAGCTCCTGGTAGTCACCTTTGTAGTCCCCTGTCACTCGGGCATTCTCGCGCAAAAACACCGCGCTTCATACATCTGTCTGAGATCTGCGGCACGGATGCGTGACAGCTGTCGATGGTCGACGATCGGAGGGATCCTTAGGTTTCACGGTGGTTCTATCTGCTGGTTTGTGGAGGTGCCCCGTGCTGGGTCCCGTGATTCTTGCCGCGTCGCGCAGCGACCGGATGCGACGTCTGATCTCGGCGGCCCCGGTGACCAAGCAGGTCGTCGACCGCTTCATCCCGGGTGAGAGCGTCGACGACGTGGTGCCGATCATCGAGGAGCTCACCGGTCGCGGCCTGGAGCTGACGATGGACGTCGTCGGCGAGGACATCACCACCCCCGAGCAGGCGGGCGCCGCCCGGGACGCCTACCTGGAGCTGATCGACCGGCTGCGCGACCTCGGTCTCGGCGAGCGCGTGGAGATGTCCGTCAAGCTGTCCCTGTTCGGGCAGGCGCTCGACGGCGGCCACGAGCTGGCCCTCGCCAACGTCCGGCCCGTTGTCGAGGCCGCCGCCGCGATCGGTACGACCGTCACGCTCGACGCCGAGGACCACACCACCCTCGACTCGATGTTCGCCATCCACGAGGAGCTGCGGAAGGACTTCCCGCAGACCGGCTGCGTGATCCAGGCCTACCTCTTCCGCACCGAGGCCGACGCCCGCCGGCTCGCCGCGGCCGGCAGCCGGGTGCGGCTGGTGAAGGGCGCCTACAAGGAGCCCGCCGAGGTCGCCTACCAGCAGAAGCACGAGATCGACAAGGCGTACGTCCGGGTCCTGCGCATCCTCATGGAGGGCGAGGGATACCCGATGGTCGGCTCCCACGACCCGCGTCTGATCTCCATCGCCCAGGAACTCGCCCGGCAGGCCGGCCGCAAGCCGGACGAGTACGAGTTCCAGATGCTGTACGGCATCCGGAGCGACGAGCACCTGCGGCTCGCCGCCGAGGGCCACCGCATGCGCGTCTACACGGCCTACGGCACCGACTGGTACGGCTACTTCATGCGGCGGCTCGCGGAGAAGCCGGCGAACCTGCGCTTCTTCGTCCGCAGCATGATCACCCGAGGTTGAAAAGTGACGGACACGCGAAGGCCTTTCTGCCGGGGGTCCGGGGGTCGCCCCCCGGGAAGGTGCAGCATGCGGCGGCTCGCGGAGAAGCCGGCGAACCTGCGCTTCTTCGTCCGCAGCATGATCACCCGAGGCTGAAGGCCTCCCCGTCAGCAAGGGCTGAGCCCCAACACCCGCTCAAGCACAAGGAGTTACGGAACCCATGGACGCTGTGACCCAGGTCCCCACCCCCGTCAACGAGCCGGTGCACGGCTATGCCCCCGGTTCCCCCGAGCGGGCCCGGCTGGAGGCCAAGCTCAAGGAGCTGGCCGAGAACCCGGTCGACCTGCCGATGACCATCGGCGGCGAGAAGCGGATGGGCGGCGGCGAGGCCTTCCAGGTCGTGCAGCCGCACAACCACAAGGCCGTGCTGGGCACTTACCGCAACGCCACCCAGCAGGACGCCCAGGACGCCATCGACGCGGCCCTCGCCGCCGCGCCCGCCTGGCGCGCGATGTCCTTCGACGACCGTGCCGCGATCATCCTGCGCGCCGCCGAACTGCTCGCCGGCCCCTGGCGCGAGACCCTCGCCGCGTCCACCATGCTCGGCCAGTCCAAGACCGCCCAGCAGGCCGAGATTGACACGCCCTGCGAGCTGGTCGACTTCTGGCGCTTCAACGTGAAGTACGCCCGTGACCTGCTCGCCGAGCAGCCCCCGGCCAACGCCCCCGGCGTATGGAACCGCCTCGACCACCGCCCCCTCGAGGGCTTCGTCTACGCGATCACGCCGTTCAACTTCACGGCGATCGCGGGCAACCTGCCCACCGCGCCCGCGCTCATGGGCAACGTGGTGGTCTGGAAGCCGTCCCCGACGCAGACCCACGCCGCCGTGCTGCTGATGCAGCTCCTGGAGGAGGCGGGTCTGCCCAAGGGCGTCATCAACCTCGTCACCGGCGACGGCATCGCGGTCTCCGAGGTCGCCCTGGAGCACCGCGACCTCGCGGGCATCCACTTCACCGGGTCCACCAAGACCTTCCAGCACCTGTGGAAGACGGTCGGCGCCAACATCGAGAAGTACCGCACCTACCCGCGTCTGGTCGGCGAGACCGGCGGCAAGGACTTCGTCGTCGCCCACCCGAGCGCCGACCGCGCCATCCTCAAGACCGCCCTCACCCGCGGTGCCTTCGAGTACCAGGGCCAGAAGTGCAGCGCCACCTCCCGGGCCTACATCCCGGCGTCGATCTGGAACAGCGGTTTCCGCGAGGAGTTCGCCGCCGAGGTCGACGGCATCGCCATGGGTGACGTCACCGACCTCACCAACTTCATCGGCGCCGTCATCGACGAGCGGGCCTTCGCCAAGAGCAAGGCCGCGATCGACCGCGCGCAGTCGGACCCCACCTGCACGATCGTCGCGGGCGGCTCCTACGACGACTCGGTGGGGTACTTCGTCCGCCCGACCGTCGTGGAGTGCACGGACCCGGCCAACGAGGTCTTCACCACCGAGTACTTCGGCCCGTTCCTCGCGGTCCACGTCTACGAGGACGACCGGTACGACGACATGCTGACCCAGATGGAGTCGGCCTCCGACTACGCCCTGACCGGCTCGGTCATCGCCAACGACCGCGCGGCGGCGGCGTACACGATGGAGAGGCTGCGCTACGCGGCCGGCAACTTCTACATCAACGACAAGTCGACGGGTGCCGTCGTCGGCCAGCAGCCCTTCGGCGGCGGCCGTGCCTCCGGCACCAACGACAAGGCCGGCGCCCCGCAGAACCTCCAGCGCTGGACCCTGACCCGCGCCATCAAGGAGACCCTGGTCCCGCCGACCGAGTACGGCTACCCGCACATGGGCTGACGTCCCGTCAGTCACCCTGAGGGGCCGGGCTGTTGCCCGGCCCCTTCGTGTGCGCACAATGCGGCCATGACCGTGATCACCGAGGACGGCGTACGACTGTGGGCTTCGCGTTCGGGTGCCCCTGACTCAGGTGACCCGCTGATTTTGTGCCACGGCGGGCCGGGTCTGTGGGACATGTTCGAGGACGTGGCCGCGATGCTCGGCGACCTGACCACGGTGATCCGCTGGGACCAGCGCGGCTGCGGCCGGTCCGACCGGTGCGACGGACCCTGGACGACCGACCGGTTCGTGGCCGACCTGGACGCCGTGCGCCGGCACTTCGGCCTGGACCGGATGGCCCTGCTCGGCCACTCCTGGGGCGCCCAGCTCGCGTTGAGCTATGCCCTGGCCCACCCGGCGCGGGTGAGCACGCTGATCTACGTGAGCGGGAACGGCATCGGTCCGGTGTCCGACTGGCACGCCGCCTACAAGGAGAACCTCGCGTCCCGCCTCGGCGGACAGGAGCGCCCGGGGGACGAGCGCGAGCGGGTGATCCTCCAGTGGTCGGCCGACTTCGCGGACCCCGCGCGCGCCCTGGAGCGGGCCCGGCGGATGGCTGACCCCTGGTTCGCGATCAACTACGCGTGCAACAGCGCGCTGAACACCGAGATCAAGAACACATGGGGCACTCCTGGGCTCCGGGTGGCCTGCCGGGCCCTGGACCTACCCGTCCTGATCGTCGACGGTGCCGAGGACATCCGCCCGCGCTCGGCCGTGGACTCCCTGGCGCAGGCGTTGCCACGTGTACGGCGGGTGGTGCTGCCGCGGGCCGGGCACCTGCCCTGGGTGGAGTCCCCGGCCGCCTTCCGGGAGGCCGTGACAGGGGCACTGGCCCACCGTCCCTAGGGCAGCGTCCGTACCAGGATCTTCCCCGTGTTCCCGCCCCGCAGCATCAGCAGGAACGCCTCCACGATGCGGTCGAAGCCGTCAAGGACCGTCTCGTCCAGGGCAAGGGTGCCGTCGAGCAGGCGCGGGACCGCGAACTCGTACAACTCCTCCTGCACGTCGGCGTAGTCGCGGACCAGGAAGCCCTCCAGGCGCAGGCTCTTCTCCACCACGTCCGCGTGGTTGAAGCGGACCGGGGGCGCGTCCGGGGTGTTGTACTGGCCGACCGTGCCCACGCGCACCACCCGTCCGCGGTCCCGCAGCGCGCCGATCGCCGCGCCCAGGTGCTCACCGCCGACGTTGTCCACGAACACGTCGATGCCGTCGGGCGCGGCCTGCGCGAGGAGGTCCGCGACCGGGCCGTCGTGGTAGTCGAACGCCGTGTCATAGCCGACCTGTTCCACCAGGTGGCGCACCTTGGCCGGTGAGCCCGCGCTGCCGATCAGCCGCCCCGCGCCCAGCAGCCGTGCGAAACGGCCCGTCGCCGTGCCGACCCCGCCGACGGCGGCGGAGACGAACAGGTCCTCGCCCTCGCGGAGCCGGGCGATGCGGGTGAGGCCGACGTACGCGGTGAGACCGGTGCCGCCGAGCACGCTCAAGTACGCGGAGAGCGGCAGGCCTTCGTGGCGGGGCAGGTGTCTGACCTCGGCCGGGCTCACCACCGAGTGGGTGCGCCAGCCCTTGCGGTGCACGATCAACTCGCCCTCACGCAGGGCCGGTTCGCGGGAGGCGACGACTCTGCCGAGGGTGCGGCCCTCCAGCGGGGCGTTCAACTCGAAGTCCCCGTCCATCATTTCGCGGTGGTAGGGGTCGACCGACCAGTAGAGGTTCTCCACGAGAGCCGTGCCGGGAGAGGGGGCGGGGATCGCCGACTCCACGAAACGGAAGTGCTCCGGGGTCGGGAAGCCGGTCGGGCGGGAGGTCTGGTGCACGGTGAGCGCGGTCATGTCCGGGACGGTAGGGAGGAATGCGCCGGGGCGGGCAGAGGGTTGGGCTCATGGAACGGGCGGGTCCATGAACCGCTCTCATGGCAGCAGGTGGGGGACAGGGTGAGCAGTGCCGTCGATCTCGCGCCCCAGGAGTTGCGGATCCTGGTGGCCGTCGCCGAGGCGGGCGGCTTCTCCGCGGCCGCGCCCCGCCTCGGCACCACCCAGTCCGCCGTCTCGCACGCCGTACGCGGCATCGAGCGCAAGCTGGGGGTCGTCCTGTTCGAGCGGGGCCGGTTCGGAGCCCGCCCCACCCCCGCCGGTGAACGGGCCGTGGCCCACGCCCGCCGGGTGCTGCGGATGCTCCAGGCGCTGGTCCGGGAGGCCCGGGACGCACCGAGGGCCGAGATCACCGGACCCCTGCGCATCGCCGCCTTCCGCAGCGCCGCCCTGTATCTGCTGCCGGCCGTCCTGGAGCGCCTCTCCGCACGGCACCCGGGGATCGAGGCGACCGTCACGGTCGTACGGGAGATCGGTCCCGGAACCGCCGGTGAGGTGGCCGAGGGGCGGGCCGACCTCGGCATCGCGACCTTCGCCGGCCGTACGGAGATCGCGCCGGGGCTCGTGGGGGACGTACTCCTGGAGGAGCCCTACGCCCTCGTCCACCCCGCCGGGCATCCCGAGCCGCGATCGCTGCCCCTGGTCGACTGGTGGGAGAACTGCTCCTCCTCCACGCGCGCGTGGTGGGCCGCGCAGGACTGGATCCCGGCCGCGACCGTCCGCGCCGAGGACGACGGGGCCGTGCTGTCGATGGTGGGCAGCGGGCTCGGGATGGCGATCATGCCCGTCCTCTCCCTCACCGCGGCCCCGCCCGGCACCCAGATCACCGACCTCGGACCCGAGCGGCCCACCCGCCGGGTCGGCTACGTCACCACTCCCGAGCTCGCCGCCACCGAGGCCGTCCGTGCGCTTGTCCGGGAACTCAGATCATCGGCGAAATCGCAGGTCAGCGCGGTGTGATCCACTTCGCCGTCTCAGATAGTAGGAAGTCCGAGTAATTGTGGAGACAGACCGGCCCTCCTCCCTTAGCTTTGTAGGAGCCGAACGTCTCGCTCGATCAAGCGAATGGCGGTCGTGAGCCAGGCCCGATGCAGGCAACCCCTGCGGCCGGTGCTCCCCGCCCCTTCCGGCGTCTCGTTTCCCCTTCCCGTGAAGTCCGAAGGAGTCGATTTCTCATGGCCGAGACGACCGCCCGCCGTCGAGTCCGTCGCATCTCCCGTACGAGCGATTCCGACCGCAAGAACGCCACCGCGGCGCTCCAGCGCGCCCTCGACCGCCGTGACAACGGCGGCTCGACCGGTCACTGACCGACCCCCGAAGCCGGGAGCCGCACCCGCACGAGGTGTGGCGCGGGACTCTCAGACCCCGCGCCGCACCTCGAAACGGTCGATGCGCTCCCCGCTCTGCGCGAGCGCCGACACCGTCAGCCGCGGCCGCGCCCCGCTCTCCACCTCCACCGAGAGCAGCGAGAAGCCGCGGTAGCGCACCCGCGACCACTCCACCGTCTCCTTCCGGGACTGCCGCGACTTCGTCCACTGGAAGGTCTCCACCGACTCGTGGTCGTGCACGCGCCCTTCGTAGCTCTCGCGCACGCCCGCGGGGAAGCCGTACAGATCCCGGCCGCCCCCGCCCGCCGTGACGTAGACGATCCCGTCCCGCGTCGGGTCCGTGGCCCCGCCGACCGGCACGGTCCGGCCCACCTCGCCACCGCGGATCGCGTCCGTCCGCTCGTACACGTGGTTGTGCCCGTTGATCACCAGGTCCACCCGGTGCTTCTCGAACAGCGGCAGCCACTCGGCGCGCACCCCGCCGTCGGAGGCGTGCGAGGACGTCGAGTACGCGCAGTGGTGGAAGTACACGACGACGAAGTCGATCCCCTCGGCCGCCCGCAGCTCACCGAGCCTCTTCTCCAGCCACCGCGTCTGCTTCCCGTCCGTGTAGCCGAAGTTGGCCTGGATCTCGTACGACACGTCGTTCGCGTCCAGCGCCACGACACCGACGTTGCCGTACGTGAAGGAGTACACGCCCGGTGCCGAGCGCGGGTCGAAGCCGCTGTCCGGCAGGGTCCAGCGGGCGAGCTGGCCGCCGTAGCCGTCGGGCGAGTACCAGGCCTCCATGTCGTGGTTGCCGGTCGTCACCATCCACGGCACGCTGCGCGCGACCCCCTCGTTCTGCTTGAGGAACAGGTCCCAGAAGCCCGGGTCGTAGCCGTCGGACGTCCGGCCCTGGCCGTTGGCGTCGGCGTAGCAGAGGTCGCCGGCGTGCAGGTGGAAGGCGGGCTTCTGGCGCAGCAGCAGGTTGTCGTTGGCGGCCGCGGCCGTGCCGACGCCCTGGTCGCCGAAGGCGGTGAACACGAACCTCTCCGGACTCGCCGGGGCCGTGCGGAAGCTCGTGATGGTCGCGCGGTGTCCGGAGTCCGCCGGGTCGAAGCCCTCGTGGCCGACGCCGTAGTAGTACGTCGTGCCGGGGCGCAGGCCGTCCAGGGCCGCGTGCAGGTAGTACTGGTCGAGGCCGAGGCGGACACCGGTCTGTCCGGGGGTGTGCAGGTCGCGGAGCTCCGCCTCGATCCGCCGGCCCAGGTCGTCGGGCCGCAGGCCGACGCGGACGTACGGCTTGCGGACCGCGAGCGGGACCTGCCACGAGATCCGCATCTGCGTCTTCGGGTCGGCACCGAAGGCGAGATGGCGGCCGAAGGGGGTGACGGCGGAGCCGTGCACCGTGGCCGTGGGGGAGGGGGAAGGGCCGGCCGTGGACGTCCCCGCGGCGGAACACCCCGACAGCAACCCGCTCGCCACCGCCCCCGCGGTCACCAGCGTCCGGCGCCGGGACAGCTTCGTGCGCAGGTACTCGTGCTGCTCGGCCATGCTCATCCGGCGCGCGAGCCGGGGCGGGATGCCGAAGTCGGGGAGATCCATGGTGGTGAACTTCCCAGCGGACCCCAACAACCGCCACACCTACGGGTGAACGCACGGAGAAGGGCTGACGCCCGGCCCCGCCGCGATGTCCGTATCGCGGACAGGCCATGTCATCCCATGGGACGAGGAGTAGGGTTCCCGCATGTCTCGCAGCATCAATCTCGCAGTGATTCCCGGTGACGGCATCGGCCAGGAGGTCGTGGCCGAAGGTCTGAAGGTCCTCTCCGCCGTCCTTCCGCAGGATGTGAAGCTGGAGACCAAGGACTTCGACTTCGGCGCCAAGCGCTACCACGCCACCGGTGAGACCCTCACCGACGCCGACCTCGACGCGCTGAAGCGGCACGACGCGATCCTGCTCGGCGCCATCGGCGACCCGTCGGTCCCCTCCGGAGTGCTGGAGCGCGGCTTCCTGCTCAAGCTCCGCTTCGCCTTCGACCACCACGTGAACCTGCGTCCGTCGAAGCTGCTCCCGGGTGTCGACACGCCCCTCAAGGGTGAGCCCGCGATCGACTTCGTCGTCGTCCGCGAGGGCACCGAGGGCCCGTACACCGGCAACGGCGGGACCATCCGCAAGGGCACCGAGCACGAGGTCGCCACCGAGGTCTCCGTGAACACGGCCTTCGGTGTCGAGCGCGTGGTCCGGGACGCCTTCGCCCGCGCCCAGGCCCGCCCGCGCAAGAAGCTCACGCTGGTCCACAAGAACAACGTGCTGACCTTCGCCGGACACCTGTGGACGAACATCTTCAACAAGGTGGCCAAGGAGTTCCCCGAGGTCACCACCGACTACATCCACGTGGACGCGGCCACCATCTACCTGGTCACCGACCCGGCCCGCTTCGACGTGATCGTCACCGACAACCTCTTCGGCGACATCATCACCGACCTCGCCGCGGCCGTCTCCGGCGGTATCGGCGTCGCCGCCTCCGGGAACATCAACCCGAGCGGCGAGTTCCCGTCCATGTTCGAGCCCGTCCACGGCTCGGCCCCAGACATCGCGGGCCAGGGCAAGGCCGACCCCACCGCCACCGTCCTGTCCGTCGCACTGCTCCTGCGCCACCTCGGCTACGAGGCCGAGGCCGCCCGCATCGAGGAGGCGGTCTCCGCCGACCTCGCCGAGCGCACCGGCAAGCCCGCCCGCAGCACCGCCGAGATCGGCGACGCGCTGGCCGTACGAGTAGCCGGCTGACCGGGCGGGCCACTCGAAAAGCATTCGAAGCCGCCGGGTCACTCGCACCCGGCGGCTTTCGCATGTCCCCCGCCGGGTGCCACCATCATCCCCCGGGTCGCATTTCACGCCGTTTCTTCCCCGGCTCCCCGCTTGCGATAATCGAACGCGGAGCCGCGGAATGAGGGAATGCTCGGACGTCCTAGCACTGGTCACTGACAGTAAAGGGGCGTGAGCGCGGCCCGTCACTACACAACCGGTGAAGGACAACCACTCATGACGACGCCCACGATCGAGCTCAAGCCCTCGGCCTCGCCACTTTCCTCCGCGGAACGCGAGGCGATCCTGGCGAACCCCGGGTTCGGCCGCCACTTCACCGACCACATGGTGGTCATCAAGTGGACCGAGGGGCGCGGCTGGCACGACGGCCAGCTCGTCCCGTACGCGCCGATCTCCCTCGACCCGGCGACCATGGTCCTGCACTACGCGCAGGAGATCTTCGAGGGGCTCAAGGCGTACCGCCAGCCCGACGGGACCGTCGCCACCTTCCGGCCCGAGAAGAACGCCGAGCGCTTCCAGCGCTCCGCGCACCGGCTCGGCATGCCGGAGCTGCCCGTCGAGACCTTCATCGAGGCCTGTGACGCGCTGGTCCGGCAGGACGAGGCGTGGGTCCCGGCGCACGGCGGCGAGGAGTCCCTCTACCTGCGTCCCTTCATGATCGCCACCGAGGTCGGCCTGGGCGTCAAGCCGGCCAACGAGTACCTCTTCCTGGTCATCGCCTCCCCGGCCGGCGCCTACTTCCCCGGCGGGGTCAAGCCGGTCTCCATCTGGCTCTCCGAGGACCGCGTCCGCGCCGTCCCGGGCGGCATGGGCGACGCCAAGACCGGCGGCAACTACGCCGCGTCCCTCCTCGCCCAGGCCGAGGCCGCCGCCAAGGGCTGCGACCAGGTCTGCTACCTCGACGCGGTCGAGCACAAGTGGGTCGAGGAACTCGGCGGCATGAACCTGTACTTCGTGTACGGCGACAAGATCGTCACCCCCACCCTCACCGGCTCCATCCTGGAGGGCGTCACCCGCGACTCCCTGCTGGCCGTCGCCCGCGACCTCGGCTACACCTCCGAGGAGAGCCGGGTCTCCGTCGACCAGTGGCAGCGTGACTCCGAGAACGGCACCCTGACCGAGGTCTTCGCCTGCGGTACGGCGGCCGTGATCACCCCCGTCGGCACGGTCAAGCGCGCGGGCGCCGAGTGGCACCAGTCCGGCGGCGAGCCCGGCGAGGTCACCCTGAAGCTCCGCCAGGCCCTCCTGGACATCCAGCGCGGCACGGCGGAGGACAAGCACGGCTGGATGCACAAGCTGGGCTAGGTGTACTGCCCGGGCAGGGTGTGGGCCTACCGCTTCGTCAGGGCCGCCGCGGACACCGGTTCCGCGGCGGCCCCGGTGCGTTCCCGGCGTGAGAGCAGCAGGTACACGGCCCCGCCGACCAGTCCCGACAACAGGAAGCTGCAGTCCACCCCGCCGGTCAGCGACAGCAGCGGTCCCTCGTACGACGGCAGGGAGACCGCCAGCAGGCCCACCCCGGCGCCCAGCGCCCAGGACACCGTCGCCGGGAGGTTCCAGCCGCCGCGGTACCAGTAGATCCCGCCCCGGGAGCGCCGGTTGAAGACCTGGAGGGCCTCCGCGTCGTAGACGCCCCGGCAGCGGGCGAAGCCGATGAGAGTGACGACCGCCCACGGGGTGCCGATCGCCGTCAGCAGGAGCACGAAGGACGTCATCGCGTCCTGCGCCGACGACCGGTAGTGGCCGACGAAGACACAGGCCGTCGCGACCACGGCGACCGTGTACGTGGCGGTCGCCCGGGACGCGCGCGGCAGGATCGCGTCCAGGTCGAGGCCCATGGAGTAGAGCATCAGCCCCGCGTTGCCGACCGAGCCGGCGGAGGCGGCCAGCAGCAGGGGGACCAGGTACCAGGCGGGGGACGCCGACACCAGGGGGCCCGCGTAGTCCGCCGCCGCGCGTGCCGCGTACGCCGTGAAGGTGCCGAAGAGCTGGGGGACCAGCAGACCCGCGATCAGCCCAAGCCAGGTGGCGTGCAGGACGCGGCGGGAGGTGTGCCGGGCCGGGGAGATGTAGCGGGTGTAGTCGCCGAGCAGCGTGATGAAGGCGACGGGACCGGACAGGCCGGCCGCGACCAGCGCCAGCAGCCAGGTCGGCCAGAAGCCGCCCAGCAGGTACCCGCCCGCCTCCGGCAGCGCGGCGGTGGTGAAGTGCGGGGCGTAGGCGACGACCCCCAGGACCAGCAGGGCCGTCATCCCGACCGCCAGCACCCGGGACATCGCGAGCAGCACACGGTAGCCGTACACCGCGCCCGCGACCGTCGCGGTGGCGAGCAGCCCGTAGACGACGCCGTACGACCATCCGCTCGCCGGGAGCCCGGTCAGCCGGCCCAGCGCGCCCACCATCACGTCGCCGCCGATCCACACCGTCAGCGCGGTGTAGCCGAGGGCCAGCAGGAGGCCGACGACCGAGCCGACGAGTCGGCCGCGCACGCCGAACTGGGCGCCGGAGGACGTCGACAGGTTGGTCGCCGTGCGCAGCGAGATCAGGGCGAGCGGGGCCGTGAGGGCGGTGCCGAGCAGGGTCCCCGCCACGATCGCGCTCACCGACGCCCACCAGCCCAGGCCGAAGGACGGCGGCAGCCAGCCGAAGACGATCACGCCCAGGCAGAGGTTGGAGCCGAGCAGGATCGAGACGAGGTCGCGGGGGCCGCTGGTGCGTTCCTCCTCGGGGATGGTGTCGACTCCGCGCTGTTCCATCGGCATGCTGGTCTCCCATTGTTAGAGCGACGTTCAATGTGGGGCGCTCCTGGCTCTGCCGTCAACCCTTTCCGTCACGGGATTTTTATGTTTAGAGTGATGCTCTAAAGAAGGGAACGACATGCGGCTGACCCCCACCGAACGCGACCGGCTGCTGCTCTTCGGCGCCGCCGAGCTGGCCCGGGCCCGCAGGGCGCGCGGGCTGCGGCTGAACGTCCCGGAGGCGACCGCGCTCATCGCGGACACCGTCTGCGAGGCCGCCCGGGACGGGGTGCGGTTGGCCGAGGCCGTGGAGCGCGCGCGGTCGGTGCTCGGGCCGGACGACGTGCTGCCCAGCGTCGCGGACGTCGTCACCGAGGTGCATGTCGAGGCGGTCTTCGAGGACGGCTCGCGGCTCGCGGTCGTGAGCGATCCGATCGGCGGGGGGCTCGGCGCCACGGCCCCGGGCGCGCTGCTGCCGGGTCCCGCGCACGAGGAGCCCGAGCCGGTCGTACGGCTGACCGTCACCAACACGGCCGGCGTGCCCGTCTCCGTCACCTCCCACTTCCACTTCTTCGAGGCCAACCCCCGGCTCGACTTCGACCGGGCCGCGGCGTACGGCATGCGGCTCGCCGTCCCCGCCGGGTCCTCCGTGCGCTTCGGTCCGGGGGAGAGCGTGCGGGTCGGGCTGCTGCCGGTCGGCGGCGACCGCGTCGCCATCGGCTTCGCCGGGCTCGTGGACGGGGCGCTGGATGCGCCGGGCGCGAAACAGGAGGCGCTGCGGAGGGCCGCCGCCTGCGGATACCTGGGGGCCCGGGACGAGGAGGCCACACGATGAGCCGGCCCGGAGGGCACCCCGCCGAAGCACGGCGGCTGACGCCCCACGAGTACGCCACCACTCACGGTCCGCGAGCCGGTGACCGGATCCGGCTCGGGGACTCCGGGCTGGTGATCCGGGTCGAGGAGGACGCGCAGCGGTACGGCGACGAGTTCCTCGCGGGGTTCGGGAAGACCGCGCGGGACGGGCTGCATCTCAAGGCCGCCGCCGTGCGCGAGACCTGTGACGTCGTCGTCAGCAATGTCGTCGTGATCGACGCCGTGCAGGGGATCCGCAAGGTCTCCATCGGCATCCGGGAAGGGCGGATCTGCGCCATCGGGCGGGCCGGGAACCCCGACACCCTCGACGGGGTGGACGTCGTCGTCGGCACCGGTACGTCCATCGTGTCCGGCGAGGGGCTCATCGCCACCGCCGGAGCCGTCGACACCCACGTCCACCTGCTGTCGCCGCGGGTCATGGAGGCCTCGCTGGCCTCGGGGGTGACCACGATCATCGGCCAGGAGTTCGGGCCGGTGTGGGGAGTCGGCGTCAACTCGCCCTGGGCCCTCAAGCACGCTTTCGGCGCCTTCGACGCCTGGCCGGTCAACATCGGCTTCCTGGGCCGGGGTTCGTCCTCCGACCCGGCCCCCCTCGTCGAGGCCCTCGCGGAGGGAGGCGCCTCGGGCTTCAAGGTGCACGAGGACATGGGCGCCCACGCCCGCGCCCTGGACACCGCCCTGCGGGTCGCCGAGGAGCACGACGTCCAAGTGGCCCTGCACAGCGACGGGTTGAACGAGTGCCTCTCCGTCGAGGACACCCTCGGGGTCCTCGAAGGCCGCACCATTCACGCCTTCCACATCGAGGGCTGCGGCGGCGGACACGTCCCGAACGTGCTGAAGATGGCCGGCGTCCCGAACGTCATCGGCTCCTCCACCAACCCGACCCTGCCCTTCGGCCGGGACGCCGTCGCCGAGCACTACGGCATGATCGTCTCCGTCCACGACCTCAAGCCCGACCTCCCCGGCGACGCCGCCCTGGCCCGCGACCGCATCCGCGCCGGGACCATGGGCGCCGAGGACGTGCTGCACGACCTGGGCGCGATCGGCATCACCTCCTCGGACGCGCAGGGCATGGGACGCGCGGGGGAGACGGTCCGCCGTACCTTCGCCATGGCCGGGAAGATGAAGACCGAGTTCGGCGCGCCCGACGAGCACGACAACGCACGCGTCCTGCGCTACATCGCCAAGCTGACCGTCAACCCGGCCATCGCCCACGGGCTCGCGCACGAGGTGGGGTCCATCGAGGTCGGCAAGCTGGCCGACCTCGTGCTGTGGCGGCCGGAGTACTTCGGGGCCAAGCCCCAGCTGGTCCTGAAGTCGGGCTTCCCGGCCTACGGCGTGGTCGGCGACCCGGGCGCGGCCACCGACACCTGCGAACCCCTCGTGCTGGGACCGCAGTTCGGGGCGCACGGGGCCACCCCCGCCGAGATCTCCGTCGCCTTCGTCGCCCGGGCCGCCCTCGACCAGGGCCACGACCTGATGCCGACCCGCAGGAGAAGGGTCGCCGTCCGGGGCACCCGCGGCATCGGCCCGGCCGACCTGCGCCTCAACTCCCGTACCGGAGCGGTGGACGTGGACCAGCGCACCGGACTGGTGACGCTGGACGGCGAGCCGATCCGCTCCGAACCGGCCGAGTCCGTCTCCCTCAACCGCCTGTACTTCCTCTAGCCACTTCTTCCAGCCCACGATCAGGACACGCCATGACCTACCGCATGCCGCCCGAGTGGGCCCCGCACGAGCGCACCTGGATGGCCTGGCCCGGCCCCAACCCCACCTTCACCGACGACGGGGAGCTCGCGGAGGCCCGCGCCGCCTGGGCCTCCGTCGCCCGCGCGGTGCGCCGCTTCGAACCGGTGACGATGGTGCACGGTCCCGGCCACGGCGAATCGGCGCGCGCGTTGCTCGGCCCCGGCATCACCCTCGTGGAACGCGAGCTGGACGACGCGTGGATGCGGGACATCGGCCCGACGTTCGTCCATGACGAGTCGGGGCGACCGGCCGCCGTGGACTGGGTGTTCAACGGCTGGGGCGGCCAGGACTGGGCCCGCTGGGAGCACGACTCCAAGATCGCCCGCCATGTGGCCGACCTGGCCGGGACGCCCGTGGTGAGCAGCCCGCTGGTCAACGAGGGCGGCGCGATCCACGTCGACGGCGAGGGCACCGTCCTGCTCACCGACACCGTCCAGCTCGGCGCCGGGCGCAACCCCGGCTGGACCCGGGAGCAGGTCGAGGCGGAGATCCACGCCCGGCTCGGCACCACCAAGGCGATCTGGCTCCCGCGCGGCCTGGCCGGCGACTACGGCAGGTACGGCACCCAGGGCCATGTCGACATCGTGGCCGCCTTCGCCCGCCCGGGCGTGGTGGTCGCGCATCACCAGCCCGACCCCGCGCACCCCGACCACGAGGTGACCAAGGAGGTCATCGGCCTGCTCCGGGACCGGACCGATGCGCGCGGCCGCCGGCTGGAGGTCGTCGAGGTGCCGGCCCCGACCGTCCTGGAGGCCGACGGCCACTGGGTCGACTACTCCTACATCAACCACTACCTCTGCAACGGCGGTGTCGTGCTCTGCGGCTTCGACGACCCGCGCGACGAGACCGCGGCGGCGATCTTCCGGCGGCTGTTCCCGGAGCGGACGGTCACGCTGGTCGACGCGCGGACCGTCTTCGCGGGCGGGGGAGGCGTCCACTGCATCACCCAGCAGCAGCCCAGGGCCGCTGTCGGGTAGAACGTACGCGTGAACGTGCTGACCTGTGCCGCCTGCGGAAGCCGGCTGACCGAGCCCCTGCGGCTCCTCGCCGAGCTGCCGCCCCGCCCGGAGTACGACCACCGGAAGAACCCCGACGGCTCGCGGCACCCCCCGCCGACCGTCCCGCGTGGGACGTACGCGGTGGACCCGGAGCCGTGCGGGGCGCCCTATGTGCCGCACCCCGACCCCGACTGGTGCGGCTCGGCCAACCCCGGCAACAGCTGCCTGGGCGACCCCGACGGCCCGGGGTTCCTGATGTCCGCCGGGCCGCGCGGCACCCTGGTGACCCACCCCGAGGACACCCGCGCACACCTGTCCGGCAACCCCGCCCTCCAGGAGATCGGCTGCTGCGGCCCGCCCGGTCGCGAGGGCCCCAACGAGGTGTGCGGGGAGTGCGGCGCGGTGGTGGCGACCCTGTACGCCGACTGCTCCGGCGCGTACGAGACGGACTTCCTGCCCCACGCCGTGCACGTGACCGCCGTATGAGCACCCCCCGCCGCACCCCTGCCCCGCCGCGCGAGCGGATCCTCGCCGCCGCCATGGAGATGATCGCCGAGCGCGGCCTGGAGAAGCTCACCATGGCGGCCCTCGGCCGGGAGGTCGGCATGAGCAGCGGCCACCTCCTCTACTACTTCCGCTCCAAGGACGAACTGCTGCTGCGGACCCTGGAGTGGAGCGAGGGACGGCTCGGCGCCGAGCGCGGCCGGCTGCTCACCCGCACCGCGACCGCCCGGGAACGGCTTGACGCGTACGTCGACCTGTACGTCCCGGGCGGCCATCGCGACCCGCACTGGACCCTGTGGCTGGAGGTCTGGAACCGCTCGCAGAACGCCGACGCCGACGCCCGTGACCGGCAGGCCGCCATCGAGGGCGCCTGGCACCGCGACCTGGTCGCGCTGCTCGCGGAGGGCATCTCGCGAGGCGAGTTCCGGGCCGTCGACCCCGACCGTTTCGCGACCCGGCTGCGGGCCCTGCTCGACGGCTTCTCCATCCACGTGGCGATCGGGCTGCGCGGCACGGACCGGGGGACGATTCTCGGCCACGTACGGGAGTTCCTCGACGAGAGCCTCCTCGCGGACGCGTGACCTCGCGCCCGGGTTGTACGCAATAAGGCCGATTGACCCTGTGGCCGGTGGTGCGTTTGCCTCGTGGGGAGCCCTCGGCGCGGGGCCGGGGGTAGTGCGTCAACGGGGATCACAGGGGGAAACATGTCCAGAGCCGCCGTATGCCTGTTGGGCACGGCCCTGCTCGTCGGGCTCACCGGAACCACCGCGGCCGCCGCGCCGCCCGTACGACACGCGCCGCACGCGCCGCACGCGCCGGTCGAGCGGGTGAGCACGGCGGCCGACGGCAGTCAGGCCGACGGGTCCTCGGGCGACGCCGGGATCAGCGCCGACGGCCGCACGGTGGCGTTCGTGTCCACCGCGGCGAGCTTCGGCTGCGCGCACTTCACCCCGTGCCTGCTGGTGAAGGACGTGCGCGACGGCGGGGTCACCAGGATCGACCTCGGCGAGGGGTACACGTACGGCTCACCGGCGCCGAGTGCCGACGGCAGCCGTGTCGCCTTCTCCGCCGGCACCCGCTTCCTGGCCCCCTACCTGTACGACCGCGCCACCGGTCGCGCGGAGAAGCTGTGGCCCCAGGACCCGCCCGGTTTCAACGAGTTGGGCCGCGCCCGGTCCATCAGCCCGGACGGCACCCACGTCGCGTACACCCTCGGCAACCGCCACGGCAACGAGAGCAGCGGCCTGCTCTACGTCCGCGACACCGCCACCGGCACCGACGCGCTGATCTCGCCGGCCGAGGAGGGCCAGAAGAACGGGGCCTCGGTGAGCGGCGACGGCAGGAAGGTCGCGTACGGCCTGCGCGTCGACAGCGAGACGGATCCCGCCGACGTCTACGTCAAGGACCGGACGACGGGCGAGCGGACCCGGGTGGACACCGGTCTCGGCGCCGCCTACCTGGTCGGCATCACCGCGGACGGCCGCCGGGTCCTCCTCGACGCGGAGAGCGGTCTGTACGTCCACGACCTGCGCACGGGCCAGTCGCGGCGGGTGGCCGACGGGCGCCCCCTCGCGGCCACCGCGGACGGCCGGTACGCCGTCGTCGACGGCGAGGACGGCACGCGTGTGCGTGACCTGCGCACCGGGGCCCGCGGGGCCGCGCTCCCGCGCGGGGACGCCCAGGTGACGGAGAACGCGCTGGCCGCCAAGGGCCGTGCCGTGGTGTTCGGTTCGTCCGCCTCCCACCTGGTGCCGGGCGACACCAACGCGGAGGACGACGTGTTCGTCTTCTCCGGCGCGCTGCGACGGAACCCGGCGCCTATGCCGTTCGTCACCGAGCGCCTGGCCACACCGGCCGGCGCCTCCCACGACCCGGTGATGGGGGAGAACAAGGTCGTCACCTTCACCTCCGAAGGCGATGTGTTCGTGAACACCCGCACGGGCGTCTCCCAGGTCAACTCGACCGGACAGCAGCCGTCGTCCGAGGGCAGCCCCTGCTACAGCGGGCGCATGATCGGCTACTCCGGCCCCTACGGGCCCGACGGCGGCCCGGGCATCCACGTCCGCAACCGCGCGGTCGGCAAGCTCACCAGCCTCGGCTCCCACCAGGGCGTCCGCTTCACCTGGATGGGACAGCCCGTGGTGGACCCCACCTGCCAGTGGCTCACCTACACGGCGACCCTGCCCGCCACCGACGCCGACCCGCACCCACAACCCCGCGTCTACCGCTTCAAGTTCAACGGTGGTGACACCGAGGTGGTCAGCGCCGCCACGAACGAACCGGCCGGCGATCCGGCCATCAACTACGACGGCCGGTACATCGCCTTCGAGCAGGGCGGCAGCGTCCACGTCCGTGATCTCGACACCGGCGCCCTGTCGGCGATCGGTCCCGGCGCGGACCCGTCGATCAGCGCGGACGGCCGCAAGGTGGCCTTCCAGCAGGGCTCCCAGGCCGTCGTGCGCGACCTGGACACCGGCACCACGATCCGGGTCAAGGGCACCCAGCCCTCGCTCGCCGGAGACGGCACGGCTCTGGCGTACACCTCGGGCCGCTCCGTGTACTGGCTCCGACTCGCCACCGGGGAGAAGCAGTTGATGAGTGTCGACCGCCGGGGCGGCCGCAACGACCTTCCGGCCGGGCACCCTTCGGTCAACGCGGACGGCACGGTCGTCGCGTTCGAGTCGGCCTCACCCGATCTGGTGGAAGGGGACACCAACGGGGTGACGGACGTCTTCCTGCGGACAGTGCAATGACAGGCAACGACCACAACGGGGGAACCATCATGCACAGCAGGACACACCTGGCGGCGATCGCCGCCGTGGCCGCGGTGGTGCTCTGCGCACCCACGGCGAGCGCCGGGCCCAGAGGCCCGCACACCGAGCCGGTCAGCGTCACCCCGGCGGGCAAGGCCGGCGACGGGGCCTCCCACGACGCCGTCATCAGCCGCAACGGCCGCTACGTGTTCTTCACCTCGGAGGCCGAGGACCTGGACCCGAACGTGCCGCACGGCGGGATGTACCTCCGTGACCTGCGCACCGGGAAGACCGAGTTCTCCGGATTCGGCGGCATCGTGGCGGTCCTGAACGACGGGCGCTACGCCTACACCCGGTCCGACGACGTCGTGGTCGACGACCCGCGCACGGGCAAGGAGGAGAAGTTCGGCATCGAGATCCCCGAGGGGTACGCGGGGCCGGTCGGCGAGGCCTCCATCAGCCCGAACGCCCGCTACGCCGTGTTCACGCTGCACGAGACCGGCGGGGGTGGCGTGGTCTTCCTGCGCGACCGGATCGCGGGCACCACCGAGCGGATCAGCCACCCGAAACCCACCTGGGAGCCGCGCAACGCCTCCTCGCCGACGGTCAGCGACGACGGCAAGCGGATCGTCTACCAGTACAACTACGCCAACGGCCCGCGCGGCGACGACTGGGGCGACGTGTGGATGTACGACCGCACGACCGGGGAGCGCACCCAGATCGACCGCTCCCACGACGGCTCACAGACCCAGCGCGAGTCGCTGGAGCCGTCCATCAGCGGCGACGGACGTACGGTCGTCTTCGAGTCCGCGGACACCCACCTGGTGCCCGACGACACCGACGGCAGCTGGAACGTGTTCGTGCACACCATCGCCACCGGCGTGAACCAGCGCATCCACGTGAGCCCCTCCCAGGCCTGGACCCGGGACCCGGCCGTCAGCGCGAACGGCCGGTACGTCACCTTCACGGGCCGGGTCGAGGGACTGCCCGGCGGCACCCGCAACCCCGTCTACCTGCGGGACCTGAGGAACGGCACCACCACCCTGGTCACCCCCGGCCCCGGCGGCGACCCGGTCTCCGCCCAGGTGGAACCCGGCGGTATCGCGGACGGCGCCCGGCGGATCACGTTCGTCTCCTGGGACGGCACGCTGATCCCGGGCGGGGACACCAACGAGGAGCGGGACGTGTTCGTACGGCACCTGCGGTGACCCCGGGGTGAGCAGCGCAGTGCTCGCATCCTGAGACGGAGGGTGAGCACGGGGACGGTCTGTGCCAGACTGCCCCCGTGCTCTCGTTCGCCATGATTATTGGCAGCAGGCGCGCCGGTCCGCAGTGACCACCACGTACGACCAGGTACGGGTGGACACCGTCGTCCTCGACCCGCGCGCAGACCTCTCGCACCCGCGAGGGGTTTTTCGCTTTTTCTGGCCCACCCGCAGCCGGAGGCGAGAGCGCGAGGGAGTATGTGGGGGCGGTGGAGCCGGTCATTCCGGTACGACCGAGACCAAATCCTCAGGAGCCTTGAGACCATGACCGCAACCAGCGAGCTCGACGATCAGTTCCACGTCTTCGACACCACCCTGCGCGACGGCGCCCAGCGGGAGGGCATCAACCTCACCGTCGCGGACAAGCTGGCCATCGCACGGCACCTGGACGACTTCGGCGTGGGCTTCATCGAGGGCGGCTGGCCCGGCGCCAACCCGCGGGACACCGAGTTCTTCGCGCGCGCCCGTCAGGAGATCGACTTCAAGCACGCCCAGCTGGTCGCCTTCGGCGCGACCCGCAGGGCCGGGGCCAAGGCCTCCGAGGACCCGCAGGTCAAGGCACTCCTCGACTCGGGCGCCGAGGTGATCACCCTGGTCGCCAAGTCCCACGACCGGCACGTGGAGCTGGCGCTCAGGACCACCCTGGACGAGAACCTGGAGATGGTCCGCGACACGGTGTCGTACCTGCGCGAGCAGGGCCGCCGCGTCTTCGTCGACTGCGAGCACTTCTTCGACGGCTACCGCGCCAACCCGGAGTACGCGAAGGCCGTCGTACGGGCCGCCTCGGAGGCCGGCGCGTCCGTCGTGATCCTCTGCGACACCAACGGCGGCATGCTCCCCGCCCAGATCCAGGCAGTGGTCGCCACGGTCCTCGCCGACACCGGCGCCCGGCTCGGCATCCACACCCAGGACGACACGGGCTGCGCGGTCGCCAACACCCTCGCCGCGGTCGACGCGGGCGCCACCCACGTCCAGTGCACGGCCAACGGCTACGGCGAGCGCGTCGGCAACGCCAACCTCTTCCCGGTGGTCGCGGCCCTGGAACTGAAGTACGGCAAGAAGGTCCTGCCCGACGGCCACCTGCGCGAGATGACCCGCATCTCGCACGCGATCGCCGAGGTCGTCAACCTCACGCCCTCCACCCACCAGCCCTATGTGGGTGTCTCCGCCTTCGCCCACAAGGCCGGCCTGCACGCCTCCGCGATCAAGGTCGACCCGGACCTCTACCAGCACATCGACCCCGAGCTCGTCGGCAACACCATGCGGATGCTGGTCTCCGACATGGCGGGCCGCGCCTCGATCGAGCTCAAGGGCAAGGAACTCGGCATCGACCTCGGCGGCGACCGCGAGCTGGTCGGCCGGGTCGTGGAGCGGGTCAAGGAGCGCGAGCTCAAGGGCTACACGTACGAGGCGGCCGACGCCTCCTTCGAACTGCTCCTGCGCGCCGAGGTCCAGGGCAAGCCGCTGAAGTACTTCTCCGTCGAGTCCTGGCGCGCGATCGTCGAGGACCGCCCCGACGGCAGCCACGCCAACGAGGCCACGGTGAAGCTCTTCGCCAAGGGCGAGCGCATCGTCGCCACGGCGGAGGGCAACGGCCCGGTGAACGCCCTGGACCGGTCCCTGCGCGTGGCCCTGGAGAAGATCTACCCGCAGCTCGCCAAGCTCGACCTCGTCGACTACAAGGTCCGCATCCTGGAGGGCGTGCACGGCACCCAGTCCACGACCCGCGTCCTGATCTCCACGTCCGACGGCTCGGGCGAGTGGTCGACGGTCGGCGTCGCGGAGAACGTGATCGCCGCGTCCTGGCAGGCCCTGGAGGACGCGTACACCTACGGCCTGCTGCGGGCGGGCGTCGAGCCGGCCGAGTAACCCCTCGGCTCAGCAGGAGTCCTCGGCGAGCTCCTCGAACTCGCCGAGGCTCATCGCCCGGTCGTCGGCCCAGACCTGACGGGGTTTCAGGGCCGCGAGATCGGTCGCCGTGAAGGTGACGACGCCGGAGTACTCGTAGTTGTACTCGTCCTTCCCGAAGGCGAGTTGATAGGTGTGCCCGGCCAGCACCCGCTGCTCGCCCACCGGAAGCACATGCCAGTCCCCGGGCGGCGAGAACAGCGGGAACTCGGCGTCGACGAGCCGCCGGCTGCCCGACGCCCTCCACCCGGACACGTTCCGCCCGGACTCCTCCTGACCGGTGGGCGTGCCGGTCAGGGACGGCCCCCGCACCAGATCGTCCCCGCACGGCCGCAGCACGACCTCCACCGCCCCCGCGTCATCGACCCGCACCGCGACGAGCGGCAGCGTCTCCGCGGTACACCCGCTCAACAGCCCTACGGCGGCGACCACTCCGGCCACCGCGAACAGTCCCCGTCTCATCCCTCCAGCACACCAACGAAGACGCCGCCGTACGACCACCGTTGCGCACCGGTCGGGTTGCGGTCGTACAACTCGCCCGGGGCGCGATGGCCGACGAGGTGTCTTGACGGATGTGTGGGCTCTCAGTTCACTCACGCCGTGAGGTAAGTCCTGTGCGAAACCTGAGAGTCGAGGGAAGGTCCATGCGAAGAACCGCCCTGCTCGTCTCCGCCGCGTTGCTCACCTCCCTGCTGCCGATGGCCGTCGCCCGGGCGGCCGACGATCCGCCGCCGATCCCCGTCGACCGCTTCGAGGGCGAGGTCCCCTTCGCGAGCCCCCCGGAGAACGGCCTCTTCACCTGGGGCGGCGACAACGACGACCCGCCCGCCCTTCAGCTCACCGCCAGGCCGGACGCACCCGAGGGCGACAAGGTCCTCGCCGGTACCTACGACATCAGCGGCTACGGCGGCTTCACCCACGACTTCGCCTTCGCCGAGCCCGCCCACGACTGGTCCGCCCGCAAGGGCGTCCGCTTCTGGTGGGACGGGCAGAACAACGGCAGGAAGGTCGCCTTCGAGCTCAAGGACGGCGGCGCCAACGGCGAGGCCTCCGAGCTGTGGACCACGTCCTTCACCGACGACTTCACCGGCTGGAAGCGGATCGAGATCCCCTTCACCGACTTCGCGTACCGCACCGACTACCAGCCCGTCGGCGGCATCGACCACGTCCTCGGGCTCACCGAGACCTGGGGCTACGCCGTCACCCTCCCCGTCGGCGCACCCGGCCGATTCGCCATGGACGGCGTCGAGTTGTACGGCAGGGCGGACCAGTCCCTGCGCGCCACCGTGACCACCGACTCCGTCGTCCACCCGGTGGGGGAGGGCAGGACCGCGTCCGTCGAGGTCACCGTCGCCACCACCGGCTCCGCCCCCCTCGACGAGCCCGTGACCGTCGCCTACGAAACGGCCGGCGGCACCGCCGATCCCGGCAAGGACTACACCCCCGTCTCCGGCACCCTCACCTTCCCGGCCGGTACGGCCTCCGGCGCCACCCGGACCATCCAGGTCCCGACCCTGAAGGACAAGGCCGCGGAGTCCGCCGAGACCATCCCCCTCAAGCTCACCGTGACCGGCGCCAAGGCCCCCGCCGAGACCCCGCAGGTCGTCATCGACGCGCACGGGCTGCCGTATCTGAACAGCAGGCTCCCCGTGCACAGGCGTGTCGCCGATCTCCTGTCCCGGATGAGCCTCGCGGAGAAGGCCGGCCAGATGACCCAGGCCGAGCGCGGAGCCGTCGGGGCCGGCGCCGACGTCACCGCCCACGACCTCGGCTCGCTGCTCTCCGGCGGCGGCTCGACCCCCACGCCCAACACCCCCGAGGCCTGGGCGAAGATGATCGACTCCTTCCAACTCCGGGCGCGGGCAACGCGGTTCCAGATCCCGCTCGTCTACGGCGTCGACGCCGTCCACGGCCACAACAACCTGGTCGGCGCCACCGTCCTGCCCCACAACATGGGCCTCGGTGCCACCCGCGATCCTCGACTCGTCCAAAAGACAGGTGCCGTGACCGCCGCCGAGGTCCGCGCCACCGGCGTCCCCTGGGACTTCGCGCCCTGCCTCTGCGTCACCCGCGACGAACGCTGGGGCCGCTCCTACGAGTCCTTCGGCGAGGACCCGGCCCTCGTCGAGTCCATGGAGACGATCATCCAGGGCCTCCAGGGCGCCGGGAACGGCAAGGACCTCGACCGGAGCGACAAGGTCCTCGCCACCGCCAAGCACTTCGTCGGCGACGGCGGCACCGCCTACGGCTCCTCCACGACGGGGACGTACACCATCGACCAGGGCGTCACCACGGTCACCCGGCAGCAGTTGGAGGCCGTCCACCTCTCCCCGTACAAGGAGGCCGTGAAGCGTGGCGTCGGGACGGTCATGCCGTCGTACTCCTCGCTGGACCTGATCGGGGACGGCCGAGGACCGGTCAAGATGCACGCCCGCGCCGACATGATCAACGGCGTCCTCAAGGACGGGCTCGGCTTCGACGGCTTCGTCGTCAGCGACTGGAACGGCATCGACCAGATCCCCGGCGACTACGCCTCGGACGTCCGGACCTCCGTCAACGCCGGCGTCGACATGGTCATGGCCCCCTACGCCTACCAGGACTTCCACAACACGCTGATCGCGGAGGTCCGGGCCGGACGGGTCAGCGAGCGGCGGGTCGACGACGCCGTGTCCCGCATCCTCACGCAGAAGTTCAGGCTCGGGCTCTTCGAGAAGCCGTACGCCGACACGAGCGGCGCCTCCAGGATCGGTTCCGCCGGGCACCGGGCCGTGGCACGGGAGGCGGTCGCCGAGTCGCAGGTGCTGCTGAAGAACAGCGGCGGACTCCTGCCGCTGAAGAAGTCGCAGAAGGTGTACGTCGCCGGGTCCGACGCCGATGACATCGGCAACCAGTCCGGCGGCTGGACCGTCACCTGGCAGGGCTCGTCCGGCGACATCACCCCCGGCACGACCGTCCTGGAGGCGATGCGCGAGAACTCCCCGGCGCTGACGTACTCCAAGGACGCCTCCGCACCGCTGAGCGGCTACGACGTCGGCGTGGTCGTCGTCGGCGAGACCCCGTACGCCGAGGGCGTCGGGGACGTGGGCAACGGCCACGACCTGGAGCTGTCCGCCGCCGACCGGGCCGCCGTGGACAAGGTGTGCGCGGCCATGAAGTGCGCGGTGCTGATCGTCTCCGGGCGGCCGCAGCTCGTCGGCGACCGGCTCGGTGCCGTCGACGCCCTGGTCGCCTCCTGGCTGCCGGGCACCGAGGGCGACGGCGTCGCGGACGTCCTGTACGGCAGGCGGCCGTTCACCGGTCAACTGCCCGTGACCTGGCCCAGGTCGGAGGCCCAGCTGCCGATCAACGTCGGCGACCCGACGTACGACCCGCAGTTCCCGTACGGCTGGGGCCTGACCACCCTCACCGAGGTCCCGCGGGGCGGGGAGACCACGCTGAAGTCGCTCGGGGTCGCGGCGAGGGCGGCCGAGCGGGCCGGGGCCGACGGGACGGGCCGGGCGCTGGTCACCCGGGCCCGGCTGATCGTCCAGCAGAAGACGGCCCAGCGGATGACGGCCGCGATCGCCGGGCCCTTCGCCGACGCCGACCACCTGCTGCTGACGGGACGCTACGCGGAGGCGGTGGCGAAGCTGACGCAGGCGTACCGGGCGGCCTGAGCGGACGGGCCCGGCAGCGCGAGCGGGTCCCTTCGCGGAGGTCTCTTTCGGGAGGCTTCGGGTAGCGTCGAAGTATGAAGGCCAGCGCACAGGCCGTAGTACCGACCCGAAGCCTCCCGGGGCTGCTCCTCACCCTGGTGGTGATGGCCCTGGCCGTCCTGTCGGCGGCCGCCCCGCCGGCCTCGGCCGCGTCCGTCACCAGCGCCTCGGAGATCGGCCGGGCCCTCCGCGAGAGCCCCGTCTACGTCGATCCGGCCGCCGCGGCCCAGCTGTCCGCCAAGGACGCGGACGCCCTGGCGGACCGGATCGCCAAGGCGGACCGGCCGCTGTTCGTCGCGGTGCTGCCCGCCGACTACCCGAAGCAGGACCTCTTCACCAAGCTGCGCACGGCGACCGGCATCACCGGCCTGTACGCGGTCCGCCTGGGCGACGCCTTCGACGCCCGGGCCGACTCCGCGGTCCTGTCGAACGCGGCCGTACGCAACCTGGTGACCACCGTCGAGGGCGAGGACACCCGCGCCCAGCTGACCGACTTCACCGCCGCCGCGCTCACCAACATGGGCGGCTCGGCCCCCTCGACCTGGCGGTCCGTGGACGACGGCGGCGGGGTGTCCGGCACCGCGCTGATCACCGTCGGCGCGGTCCTGGTGGCGGGCGGCGCCGGCGCGTACACGCTGGTGCGCCGCAACCGGCGCCGGCACGCCGAGGAGCAGCGGGCCGCGCTGGAGAAGCTGCGGGTGGTGGTGGACGAGGACATCACGGCGTTCGGCGAGGAACTGGACCGCCTGGACTTCCACCCGGCCGAGGCGGGCGCCGACGACGCGATGCGCGGCGACTACGAGCGGGCGCTGGACGCGTACGAGCAGGCGAAGTCGCTCATGGCGGCGGCCGCGAGACCGGAGGACGTGCGGGCGGTCACCCAGGCCCTGGAGGACGGCCGCTTCTCGCTGGCCCAGCTCGCCGCCCGCCGCGAGCACCGCCCGCTGCCCGAACGCCGGGTGCCCTGCTTCTTCGACCCCCGCCACGGCCCCTCCGTCACCGACGCCACCTGGACGCCGCCCGGCGGTGCCGCGCGCGAGGTACCGGTCTGCGCGGCCGACGCCACCCGCCTGTCCGACGGCCGCGACCCGGTGATGCGCGAGGTCGACACCGACCAGGGCCGCCGCCCCTACTGGGACGCGGGCCCGGCCTACGGCCCCTGGGCGGGCGGCTACTTCGGCGGCGGCCTCCTGCCCGGCCTGCTGGTCGGCACGGTCCTCGGCAGCATGATGGCCACCCCCGCCTACGCGGCCGACTACGGCTCCGGCTACGGCGACTTCGGCGGCGGCTACGAGGGCGGCGACCTCTCCGGCTCGGACTTCTCCTCAAGTGACTTCGGAGACTTCGGAGGTGGCGGCGACTTCGGCGGGGGCGGCGATTTCGGAGGGGGAGGGGACTTCGGGGGCGGAGGGTTCTGACCTGTCGAGGACTACGAAATCCAGCCCCTCCGGCGTTTGAGGAGCGGGGGTCCGGGGGCCGGCCCCCGGAGACGGGGGTCGAAGGGGGCAGCGCCCCTTGGAGGTGGGACGGGTAGGGGCGGCGGGGGCGAGAACCACGGGCCCGGCAACACCGCACCGGACCCGCGGACCACCGTACGAAACCGCCGTCACCTCACAACGACGCCGCCGCGGAGGCGATCGCCGAGGCGAACGTCGACACCTCGGTGTAGACCCCGGGCGCGTTCGGCTGGGCGCAGCCGATCCCCCAGCTCACGATCCCGACCTGGATCCACGCGTTGTTCGCGTCCCGCCGGAACATCGGCCCACCGGAGTCCCCCTGGCAGGTGTCCACCCCACCGGCCGCGTACCCCGCACAGATCTCCTCGCTCGCGATGAGCCCGCTGTACCCGCTGTACGACCGGCAGGTCGCGTCACTGACGAACGGCACGGTCGCCTTGAGCAGATACCGCTGCTGGGCCCCGCCCTGCGTGGCCGCACCCCACCCGGCGACGGTGAAGGTCCCGGTGTTGTACTGCGTGGTCGTGGCGATCTTCAGCGTCGGCAGGTTGATGGGCTGGGCGAGCTTGATGAGCGCCCAGTCCTTGCCGTCGCCGTTGTAGCCCGGAGCCCGGTAGACGTACGTCGACCTGACCTGGACCCGGCCGCTGGTGGACTGGAGGTCCACGACACCGGCGGTGGCGGTGATGCTGGTGTTCGCACCGGTGCCGTTCACGCAGTGCGCGGCGGTCAGCACGATCTGCTGGGTGTACAGGGCCCCGCCGCAGCCCATGGAGAGCCGGACCATGAACGGGAACTCGCCCTGTGCGGCACGGGTGCCGCCGACCACGGGCGAGGGGGCGGCCTGTGCGGCCGATACGGGCTGGAGACTGGCGATCGCGAGCGCGGCGGCTCCGACCGCCAGACATCTCTTGAGGGCTGTGAGGAGTTTCTTCAACGTGATGCCTTCCAGGTGGGGGTGGCATTGACGAGTTCATGCCAAATCTGGGCAGCAAAGCGATGCCCAAGTTCTGACATGGGCCGGTCAAATCCGCTGATGGATTATGAGAATCCTGTGAACTCCCGCACAAGGGGTGCGATTCAGCCAAGCGCTTCCGCGGCGTGAGCGGGGGCGGCGGATCGCCGAGAGGCGTCACGCGCGGCCACCGGAGATCCGGTGGCCGGAGTCCGGACGCTGCGTGGCCGGTCGATACGGAGTCGGGCCGGCCCCCCACCGAGGCCGACCCGTGCGACTCAGGCGTTCTTGATCGCCGAGATGTCGAAGCTCAGCTTGATCTTGTCGGAGATCAGGACGCCGCCCGTCTCCAGGGCCGCGTTCCAGGTCAGGCCCCACTCGGAGCGCTTGATCTCGGCCTTGCCCTCGAAGCCCACGCGCTCGTTGCCGAAGGGGTCCTTGGCGGCGCCGTTGAACTCGAGGTCGATGGTGAGCGGCTTGGTGGTGCCGAGGATCGTCAGGTCGCCGGTGATGCGGTAGTCCTCGTCGCCGAGCGCCTCCGCCTTGGTGGAGCGGAAGGTCATCGTCGGGAACTCCTCGATCTTGAAGAAGTCCGCGCTCTTGAGGTGCCCGTCCCGGTCCGCCGACCCGGTGTCGATGCTGTCCATCTTGACGTCGATGGAGGCCGTCGACGCGGACGGGTCGCCGCCGTCCAGGTGCAGCGAGCCGCTGAAGTCGTCGAACGTGCCCTTGACGTTGGTGACCATGGCGTGCCGGACGGTGAAGCCGATCGTGGAGTGGGCCGTGTCGATCGTGTAGTCGCCGGTCAGTGCGGTCAGGTCGGTGTTCGTCATGGCGAAGCTCCTTGGAGGCAGAATGTTGAACGTTGAACCACTCACCACGAAGCACCGTAGACCTATTCCATACAGGTTTCAACATCATCCGCGCAGTGTTGGCGGGATCGCCCCACGGTGGTAGACGCCCCTGTATGAACCCGCAGCGCAGAGCCCCCGTACGACCCACCCGCAGAGCCGTCTTAGTCGCGGCGGCGCTCCTCGCGGCCGCCGCCCCGCCCGCCCACGCAGCCTCCACAGCAGCGGCCGACTCCTACGGCACCCTCCGCCGCCGCTGGCTCGACCTCACCCTGGGCACCGGCTACGACCCGGCGGCCGAGCCCTACGCCTCCCGCCTCGCCGAGACCGGCGACCTCGCCCGCGCCTTCCGCGCCGCCATGGCCCCGACCCCCACCTCCCTCTGGCCGGGCGCCCCCTTCGACCCTCCGACGGGCATCACCCAGAGCTACAGCCGCCTGTGGACCATGACCCAGGCCCACGTCCAGCAGGGCACCGGCTCGACCGGCGACGAGGACCTCCTCGCGGACGTCCTGCGCGGCCTCGACCATCTCTCCGCCACCGTCTACAACCCCGCCACCACCCGCTACGGCAACTGGTGGGAATGGCAGATCGGCAGCCCCCGGCTCCTCATGGACATCACGGCCGCTCTGTACGACCACCTCGGCCCGGACCGCATCACCGCGGCCTGCGCCGCCGTGGACCACTTCATCCCCGACACGATGCTCACCGACTACTCCGGCACCTCCACCGGCGCCAACCGCGTCGACCTGTGCCGCTCGGTCGCCCTGCGCGGCATCCTCGGCAGGGACCCCGACCGGATCGCCCTGGCCCGCGACGCCCTCTCGCCGGTCTTCCCGTACGTCACGAAGGGCGACGGCCTCTACGCCGACGGGTCCTTCGTCCAGCACACCTGGGTCGCCTACTCCGGCACCTACGGCCAGGTCATGCTGGACGGCCTGGGCCGCCTCTTCACCCTCCTCGCCGGCTCCGACTGGGAGGTGACCGACCCGAACCGGCAGACCGTCCTCGACAGCGTCGAGCACGCCTACGCCCCGCTGATCCACGACGGGCTGGTGATGGACAGCGTCAACGGCCGGGCCATCAGCCGGGGTCTCCTCAAGAGCGACGACCGGCACGTCCTGCGCTCCGACCACTTCCACGGCCACGGCATCATCGCCGCCGTCGCCCTGCTGGCGGGCGGGGCGGGCGCGGCACAGCGGGAGCGCTGGTACGGCCTGCTGAAGGGCTGGATCCAACGGGACACCGTCACGCCGGTCCTGACCTCCCGCCAGTTCGGGGTCGCCGACCTCGCCCGGCTGCACGCCGTGGCCGGCTCACCGGTCCCGGCCGCCCCCGAACCCGTCGGCCACCACCTCTTCGCCGCCATGGACCGGGCCGTCCACCGCCGCCCCGGTTTCGTCGCGAACATCGCCATGGCGAGCGACCGCATCGCCGCCTACGAGTGCGGCAACGGCGAGAACCCCCGCGGCTGGCACACGGGTGCCGGAATGCTCTCCTGGTGGGCCGCGGGCCGCAGCGACCAGTACACGGACTGGTACTGGCCCACCGTCGACTGGTACCGCCTCCCCGGCACGACCGTCTCCACCCGCCGCCTCCCCGACCGGGCCGGCGGCGAATGGGGCGAGCCCAAGCCGGACGTCCGCTGGGTCGGCGGCACCACCGACGGCGAGTACGCGGCGGTCGGCCAGCATCTGAAGGGGCTCCAGTCCACGCTCCAGGCCCGCAAGTCGTGGTTCTGCGTCGCGGACGCGGTGATCTGCCTCGGCGCCGGGATCACCTGCACGGACGGCGTCCCGGTCGAGACGGTCGTCGACAACCGCAACCTGGGGGAGGGCGGGACGCAGTCCCTCGTACGAGGACGGGGCTGGGCGCACCTGGAGGGACACGGAGGCTGGCTCCTCCCGGACGGGGTGCGCACCCTGCGCGAGGACCGCACCGGCGCCTGGTCCGACATCAACACCACCAGCTCGGGCGAACGGCGCACCCGGCGCTGGCAGACCCTCTGGCTCGACCACGGCACCGACCCCGTGGACGCCACCTACGCCTACGTCCTGCTGCCCGGAGCCTCCCGCCGTGCGGTCGCCGCCCGGGCCGCCGACCGCCCCTGGCTGTCGGTCCTCGCCAACGACAGCGCGTGCCAGGCGGTCCACGTCGACCGGCTCGGCCTGACGGCGGCGAACTTCTGGCGGGCCGGCACGGCGGGTCCGCTCACCGCGTCGGCGGGGGCGAGCGTGCTGGTCCGCCGCACGGGCCGTACCGCTACGCTCTGCGTGGCCGAACCACCCCGAACGGGTGAACCCCTGGAGATCATCTGGAACCGGCCGGTGCGCTCGGTGATCCGGGCCGACGACACGGTCGACGTGCTCGCCACGGGCCGTCTGCTGCGGCTGCGCGTCACTCCGGGGGAGGTATGCGCCACCCATGTGTGTGAGGTGGCTCTCACGCCTTGACTTTGTGTGACCCCTACAAGCGACAGGCCCCTTGAGCAGTCAGAAGGCCTGCATGCCTCCAGGGTTCTGTTCAGTGGCACCAGGAAAACGGGCCGGAGACTGTACGGAGTCGACGGCTCGCTTTCCGCGCGGGTCTTCGTAAGGTCGCTACATGACCGTTTTGGATGAGGCGCCGAGTGAGTCGACGGGCGAGCCGACGGACGCGCGCGGACGGGTGGCCGAGCTGCACGAGATCCGTGCGGCGGCCCTGGCCGGCCCCAGCGAGAAGGCGACCGAGGCGCAGCACGCCAAGGGCAAGCTGACCGCACGGGAGCGCATCGAGCTGCTCCTCGACCCGGGTTCCTTCCAGGAGGTCGAGCAGCTGCGCCGGCACCGGGCGACCGGGTTCGGCCTGGAGGCCAAGAAGCCGTACACCGACGGTGTCATCACCGGCTGGGGCACGGTGGAGGGCCGTACGGTCTTCGTCTACGCCCATGACTTCCGCATCTTCGGCGGCGCGCTGGGCGAGGCCCACGCCACCAAGATCCACAAGATCATGGACATGGCCATCGCGGCCGGAGCGCCGCTGGTCTCCCTGAACGACGGCGCGGGCGCCCGCATCCAGGAGGGCGTCTCGGCGCTCGCCGGGTACGGCGGCATCTTCCAGCGCAACACCAAGGCCTCGGGTGTCATCCCGCAGATCTCGGTGATGCTGGGCCCGTGCGCGGGCGGCGCGGCCTACAGCCCGGCCCTGACCGACTTCGTGTTCATGGTCCGCGAGACCTCGCAGATGTTCATCACCGGACCGGACGTCGTCAAGGCGGTCACCGGCGAGGAGATCACCCAGAACGGCCTGGGCGGCGCGGACGTGCACGCCGAGACCTCCGGGGTCTGCCACTTCGCCTACGACGACGAGGAGACCTGCCTCGCCGAGGTGCGCTACCTGCTGTCGATGCTCCCGCAGAACAACCGGGAGAACCCGCCGCGCGTGGAGTCCTCGGACGCGGCCGACCGGCGCGGTGACGTCCTGCTGGACCTGGTGCCGGCCGACGGCAACCGGCCCTACGACATGGCCAAGGTCATCGAGGAGATCGTCGACGACGGCGACTACCTCGAGGTCCACGAGCGCTGGGCCCGCAACATCATCTGCGCGCTGGCCCGCCTGGACGGCCAGGTCGTCGGCATCGTCGCCAACCAGCCCTCCAGCCTCGCCGGTGTCCTGGACATCGAGGCGTCGGAGAAGGCCGCGCGCTTCGTCCAGATGTGCGACGCCTTCAACATCCCGATCGTCACCTTCCTGGACGTCCCCGGCTTCCTCCCGGGCGTCGACCAGGAGCACGGCGGCATCATCCGCCACGGCGCCAAGCTCCTCTACGCCTACTGCAACGCCACCGTGCCGCGGATCTCCCTGATCCTGCGCAAGGCCTACGGCGGCGCCTACATCGTCATGGACAGCCAGTCCATCGGCGCCGACCTCACCTACGCCTGGCCCACCAACGAGATCGCCGTGATGGGCGCCGAGGGTGCCGCGAACGTCATCTTCCGCCGCCAGATCGCCGAGGCCGAGGACCCCGAGGCCATGCGGGCCCGCATGGTCAAGGAGTACAAGTCCGAGCTCATGCACCCCTACTACGCGGCCGAGCGCGGCCTGGTCGACGACGTCATCGACCCCGCGGAAACCCGTGAGGTCCTGATCAAGTCCCTCGCCATGCTCCAGTCCAAGCACGCCGACCTGCCCTCCCGCAAGCACGGCAACCCACCGCAGTAACCCGGCGGACCCTCCGCGTCACCCTCGCGGAAACCTCTCTCACGGAGACTGTGACCTATGAACACCCCTGACATCCGCGTCGAGAAGGGCCACGCCGAGCCCGAGGAAGTCGCCGCCATCACGGCGATCCTCCTGGCCCGCGCCGCAGCCCAGCCCTCCGAGCCCCCGGCCCACCACGGCCGCCCCAAGGCCCGCTGGCGCCGCCTGGAACGCGAGGGCGGCTTCAGGGCTCCCCACAGCTGGCACTGAGCCCGCAACTGGCACTGAGCCCCGCAGCGCACACACGGCCCCGCTCTCCTTCGGGAGGGCGGGGCCGTACGCCGTTCAATGGCGTTTCACCCGGACGCCGGGTACCGGAGAGGTCGGCGGGCGCACGCTCGGGTCGATCGTCACGGTCAGCCGTGTCCGGTACGGGTCGCGGGCCAGGGTCGGCAGTCCGAGCGCGTGCTCGTCCGCCGTGCGGCACGCGCGCAGTTGCAGTCGGCGCAGCCGGTCCAGCGCGCCGATCGGCCCCAGGTCGCGGGGCAGCCGGCAGTTGAACAGATTCAGCACGCTCAGCCGGGGCGGCGCGCTCTCCAGCGTGGGCAGCCACGCACTGAGATCGAAGTGGTACAGCGTCAGGTGTGTCAGCCGGGTCAGGCGCGCGAGCCCGGACAGGCCTCGTGGGGTGCCGCTGCCCTGGAGCGCCAGTGACGTCCAGTCCGTGCGCTCCAGCAGCGGCCCCAGGTCGGTGTCCTCGTCCAGCCTGCCGAGCCCCAGACCCACCAGGCCGGCCGGCATCGGGAGCGTCTCCAGCGGCGGCACCGAGGCCCAGTCCTGGAGCTGGAGGTTGTGCAGCGAGGTCAGGCCGCGCAACGGGCCGACGTCCAGCAGCGGAAGATGCTCGCCGCCGCCGACGACGAGATTGCGCAGGGTCGGTCGTCGGGCGAGCGGCGAGAGGTCGTTGTCCCCGCGCAGTTGCGGCACCCACAGCCAGTCCAGCTCTCCCAGGGCCGAGGTGGCGGCGAGTCCGTCCGTGAACTCGTAGCCGATCCACACCCGCCGCGCCTCCTTCAGTCGCTGCGCCGCGGGCCACTGGGCGGGATGCGTCACCTGGAGGAGCAGCTCCTCCAGGGGGAGCCGGGGCAGTACCCGCTCCGCGTACTCGTCGGGGTCGAAGTACTCCCACGCGTCGACGAGTTCCTTCTGTACGTCCTCGCTCGCGCCCTCCGCGTACCCGGCCAGCAGCTCCAGTGCTCCCTCGCCGCCGACCAGGGCCGCGGTCCGCACGGTGGTGCGCGCCGCCCGCTCCGACAGGCGCTCCAGCGTCCGGGGCAGCCGACGCACGAGCGCGGGTCCCACCGAGGCCAGCGACCCGGCTTCCGAGCTTCGCCGGGGCGGCACCAGGGCGTCCAGCGCCTCGTCCAGCCTCCGTGCCAGGTCGTCGGGCACCGTGCTCATCGTCTCCAGACAGGCCGCCGCCAGCAGCCGCAGACGCCGAGTGTGCCGCGGCTCGGTGTCGGCCCGGTCCAGGATGCCCGCCACGAGCTCCCGGCGCTGTCGCAGATTCGCGTGCCCCGCCGCCATGACGATCGTCTCGCGCCAGAGGTCGAGGTGGGCCCGCTCGACGAGGTTGCCCATGTTGTCCTCGTCGGCCGCGTCCTGCGCGGCGAGGTACTCCTGGAAGGTGCGGTGCACGAAGTCGACCCGGCCCTCGACGGGGGAGCGCAGCACCCCCGACCTGGCCACCAGGTGGTCCAGGACGGCGGTCCTGTCGACGCCGTCCAGGTGCCGCATCGACGTCATCCGGGAGGCCACGAAACGGCGGGCCTGGTCGGTCGGGATCTCCGTGCGGTTGTTGTCGGACAGCCGCCAGGCCAGGTCGCGCAGCACACACAGCTTGTCCGGCAGGGTGAGCGGACCGGCCTCCGCGCTGGGCACCCGCCGGTCCGCGTCCCGATGCTGGACCAGTGTCTCCAGGGCGATCTTGTACAGCTCCATGCGGTTGCGCGGCAGTTGTCGGCCCTTGCTCAGATGCAGGGCGCAGATCAGCGCGGCCAGCAGGGGATTGGTTGCCAGGGACTGCAGATGCGGTCTGTCCTGGAGGCTGGTCAGCAGCGAGCGTTCGTAGTGCGGAAGTTCTTCCACGGAGCAGGGAAGTTCGTCCCCCTGCTCGCGCACCGCCGCATGCCACTGGCGGACGAACGCGGTGAGGTCCGCCGGGGTCATCCGCTCCAGCTGGTAGACCGTGAAGCCCTCCGTGCGCAGCCAGTCCACCCGAGCCGCCGCCGGCCGGGAGGTGACGACCACGCGCACGTCCGGGTACGCGTGCAGCAGCCGGCGCAGCCACTCGCGGACCGCGCTCCGCTCCACGGCCAGCAGTTCGTCCACCCCGTCGACGAGAAGCAGCACCCGCCCGTCCCGCAGCATCCGGTCCGTCCACCCCTTGGGCATGTGGCCGGTGAGCGGGCCCGCGACGCCGTCCAGCAGTGCCTCGGGCAGCGGCAGCCCCCGTCCGGCGTACCGGCGCAGTTTCACCAGGACCGGGACGAGCCGGTTCCACTCCCCGAGCGGTCCCCGGAAGGCGCTGCGGGCCGCCATGACCGCGAGCCACTGCATCAGGGTGGTCTTGCCGGACCCGGCCTCGCCGCGCAGCAGGACCCGGGACGCGCCCCCGAGCGCCTTCTCCACCCGCATTCCGGTGCCCTCGGCCTCCTCCCAGGCACGCAGTCCTCGGCGCAGCGGGGGCCGTCCGCCGGCGGTCCTGCGACGCCGTCCGTCGTCCGACGTGGCCCGCATGCTCACGTAAGCCACCGAGAGCTTCGCCCGGGTCACCTGCTCCGAGGCGAGCCGGAACAGCTCCACCTCGTCCAGTGAGCGGCTCACCAGTTCCAGGTACTCGCGAAGGAACGCGGTGTCCTCGTCCGTGCCCTCGGGCGCGTACAGCGACCGGGTCGGTAATCGCTCCAGGACCCTGGCGAGCTCCGCCCCGAGCGAGGTCGTACGGCCGAGCAGTTCGGTCAACGCGCGTTCGGAGAACACGGGCAGTCGGCGGAGGATGCGTACATAGCAGTCGCAGCACTCGGCGAACAGCAGGTCGTAGTAGCGCTCGCCGGCCTCGCCCAGTCCGACGGGCCGCGGCGCGTCGCGCCGGATGCGGCGCGCCAGCTCGGCCGCGTCGGCGTCCGACGCGAGCACCGACTCGTCCGACAGGTCTGCGTGCCGGAAGGTGTCCATGACACCGTGCGCGGCGGCCAGCCGTTCGTTCTCGGCCAGGCCCTGGAACTCGTGCGCCAGCAACGGCTCCATGCGGGCCGCCACCGCGTCCGCGATCTCCTCGAACTGCCGCTCCACACTGCGCTGGGAACGCAGCCCGGGGATCCGGAGCCGGACGAGCTCCGACATCCCCGTCAGCCGTTCCTGCTCGCTTCTGCGCCCGCCCAGCCACAGCCGAACCGCACTCGTCGCGACCGTCTGTCCGAGCCGCAGCGCGGCCACCTCGACGCTCATGCGCGCCCCCGTCGTCCCCCGGTTCCTGAAGAATTTCAGTGTGGCAGCGGGGTACGACAAAGGGGCCCTCTCCGCAGGGAAAGGGCCCCTTCGGTGAGGTCGGTCTGCTAGCGCAGCCGAGCCATCAACGCATGCTCCACGAGAGTGATCAGCGCGGACTTCGCGTCAGCGCGATGCCGGGCGTCCGTCGTGATGATCGGGGTGTCCGGGCCGATCTGGAGCGCCTCGCGCACCTCGTCCGGGTTGTACGGCTGCTGGCCGTCGAAGCCGTTCAGGGCGATCACAAAGGGAAGCCCCGAGTTCTCGAAGTAGTCGACAGCGGGGAAGCAGTCGGCAAGGCGCCTCGTGTCGACGAGGACGATCGCACCGATGGCACCGCGGACCAGGTCGTCCCACATGAACCAGAAGCGGTCCTGGCCCGGCGTACCGAAGAGGTACAGGATCAGGTCCTGGTCCAGGGTGATGCGGCCGAAGTCCATGGCGACCGTGGTGGTCGTCTTGTCCCCGGTGTGGGTGAGGTCGTCGATGCCGGCCGACGCGGACGTCATCACGGCCTCTGTGCGCAGCGGGTTGATCTCCGAAACGGCCCCGACGAACGTGGTCTTGCCCACGCCGAAGCCACCCGCCACCACGATCTTCGCCGAGGTGGTGGAGCGGGAAGGACCGCCGCTAGAGCTTGCGAAGTCCACTGAGCACCCTTTCGAGCAGTGTCACGTCTGGCTGGCCGCCGGCGTTCTCGTCGCCGCCGGGCTGATGGATGGCGACCAGGCCCGCCTCCGCCAAGTCGGCGACGAGGATCCTGGCCACGCCGAGAGGGATCGTCAGGAGCGCGGAGATTTCCGCTACCGACTTGATTTCCCGGCAGAGGTTGCAGATCCGCTGATGCTCGGGCAACTGGCCCTGCATCTGGTGCGGCTGCGCGGTGGTGTGCACCAGCGCCTCGATGGCGAGCTGGTAGCGCGGGCGAGTCCGGCCGCCGGTCATGGCGTACGGACGCACCAAGGGGTTGTTCGACGCCCCAGCGGGCGCCGGCTCAGAGCGTCGCTGCGGCTGCACGGGCTGGATGCGCGGGGCCGGCGGCTGGTCGTACGGCGAAGGACCGGGACCCTGCGGGCCCTGGGGCGCGTACGGCTGCTGCCGATGGCTGGGTGCGGAGGGGAAGTTGTAACGGTTCGGGTTCTGGCCGTCGTTCGGACCCTGGCCGGGTCCGTAGGACCAATTGCCAGATGAACCGCCTGGGGGTGTTGCCACTTTCTCTCCTCCTCCGACTGCGCCGGGCACCCATCAAACTGTGGAGCCGCGTCCCGAAACCTTACGGCCCCGGGACGCCAAAACGCACCGTCTGTCTGTCAGTTGAGCAGGCTGCCCTGGAGCTCCGCACGCAGATCGGGCGTCAGGACCGTTCCGGCACGGTCCACCAGAAGAGCCATCTCGTACCCGATGAGGCCGATGTCCGCCTCCGGATGTGCGAGAACCGCGAGCGACGAACCGTCGGAGATGGACATGATGAACAGGAATCCCCGCTCCATCTCCACAACGGTCTGGTTCACGCTGCCGCCCTCGAAAATGCGCGAGGCACCGGCGGTCAGCGAGGTCAGACCGGAGGCGACGGCCGCAAGCTGGTCGGCTCGGTCGCGCGGAAAGCCTTCGGACATCGCCAGAAGGAGTCCGTCGGCGGAGACCACCACCGTGTGGGACACCCCCGGGGTGTTGTCCACGAAGTTGGTGATCAACCAGTTCAGGTTCTGCGCCGCCTGGCTCATCGGGCTCACACTAACGCTCCTGGTTGTAGGTGCTGTCAGAACCGAAGCCCTGACCGTTCGTTTCACTGCCTGCGTTGCGGCCCCGCTGGACCCCGCGGCGCAGGTTGCTCAGCCTGCCCCGGACGTCCTCGGGGGCGCGGGAGACCGATGGGCCCCCCTGCGGGGTGGATTCGGCGGCTCCCTCGACCAGGTTGGCCTTGGGTACCCGCCGCGGCAGACCGGAGGAGGTGACCCCGCCCGCCTTGGGCTTCCGGAGCTGGGAGGCCTGCTGCCACCGCGCGTCGTTGGCCGAGCGCCAGATGTCGCCGCCGCCGTTGCTCTCCGGCGCGGAGGCCGGCGACTCCTGGTTCGCGTGCCGCGTACCGTTCGAGCCGTTCGCGCTGCTCCCGGTGGAGCCACGGCGGGGGAGCCCGGCGTCGGTCAGCTCGTGACCCTTGGTGGCGGGGGCCGGCCCCGGACGGTCGAAGCCTACGCGGTCGCGCTCACTCACGTCAGCGGCCTGCACAGATTCCGTTTCCGGAGCGTACTGGTCCGCGTAACCGCCCCGGTAACCGTCCGGTTGCGGCCAGTCATCCTGGTAGCGGCGCTCCTCGAAGCCCGAGAAGGTCTCCGGGGCGGCCGCGTGCACCGCCGCGGGCTCCTCCTGGACCGGCTCCGCATACCCCGGCTCGGGGTAGCCGCCGTTGGTGGAGAACAGGTCGTTCTGGGGCAGGCCGCCGTTCTGCGCGAAGTACGGCTCGTCGTACGCCGGGCGCTTCGGCTCCTCGTACGACGTCTGCCGCTGCTCCTCGTACGGCGCCTGCTGAGCCTCCTCGTACGACGTCTGCTGGTCGTATCCGGCGGGCTGCTGCTCCGGGAAGCCGTTCCTGCTGCTGTCGTAGCCGTTCTGCTGGGCGCTCTGGGGACCGTCGAACGCCTCGGTGTACGACGGGTCCGGGCCCTGCAGGGCCGCCGGCTGGTCCTGGTTCTGGGCCTCCAGGGCCGCGCGGCGCTCCTCACGCATCAGGGAGCGGCCGACCGGGTCCAGTTCGCGGATGTCGTCCGGGACCTCGGAGTAGCGGCTGTCGTCGAAGCCCAGCTCCGCGGCCGTACGCATGGGCAGACCGTTGTTGAAGTCCTCGCCCTGGTACTGCTGCTCCGGCATGATCTGCGAGACGGTGAACTCGTCGTTGGCCGGCTGGTGCTCGCCGCCACCGCCGTGGGTGATCGCGTCGGGCAGCATGACCAGCGAGGTGGTGCCGGCCTGCTCGCCCGAGGGGCGCAGCTGGACCCGGATGCCGTGCCGGTCGGACAGCCGGCCGACCACGAACAGACCCATGCGCTGCGAGATCGCGGCGTCCACGGTCGGCGGGTTGGCCAGCTTGTGGTTGATGTCCGCGAAGTCCTCGGCGGTCAGGCCGATGCCCTTGTCGTGGATCTCGATCATGATGCGGCCGTCGGGGAGACGGGTCGCGGTGACGCGGACCTTGGTCTGCGGCGAGGAGAACGTGGTGGCGTTCTCCAGGAGCTCGGCGAGCAGGTGCACGAGGTCGGTGACCGCGCGGCCGTGGATCTCGGCCTCCGGGACGCCGGACAGCTCGATGCGCTCGTACTGCTCCACCTCGGAGGAGGCGGCACGGAGCACGTCGACCAGCGGGACCGGCTGGTCCCAGCGGCGGCCGGGCTCCTCGCCGGCGAGGACCAGGAGGTTCTCGCCGTTGCGGCGCATACGGGTCGCGAGGTGGTCCAGGCGGAAGAGGTTCTCCAGCTGGTCCGGGTCGGCCTCGTTGTTCTCCAGGTCGGTGATCAGGGTCAGCTGGCCCTCGATCAGCGACTGGTTGCGCCGGGACAGGTTGGTGAAGATCGCGTTGATGTTGCCCCGCAGCAGGGCCTGCTCGGAGGCGAGCCGGACGGCCTCGCGGTGGACCTGGTCGAAGGCGCGGGCGACCTCGCCGATCTCGTCCTTGGTGTTGATCGGGATCGGCGCGACCCGGGTGTCGACCCGGCCGGGGTCGGTGCGCGAGAGCTGGTCGACCAGCATCGGCAGGCGCTGCTCGGCGATGCCGAAGGCGGCGTTGCGCAGCTGGCGCATCGAGCGGGACATCTGGCGGGCCACGGCACCGGCCAGGATGAACGCGAGGAGCAGGGCGACCACGACGGCGGCACCCACGATGAAGGCGTCCCGCTTGGCGTCGTCGGCGATGCTCGCGGCCTCGTTCACCGCGGTGTCGGCCAGATCGGTCTCGATCTGACGGTAGGCGTTGTACTTGAGGGTGTTGACCGCCCACCAGTTCTCGGCGGTGATGCCGTCCTTGGCGAGCGACTCACGGGCGCTCTGGTCCATCGACGGCAGCTGGGCGAGGCTGGAGACCATCTCCGTCGGGTTGGACGGCGGCGGCACGTAGTTCGGGTTCTTGGCGGCGGCCTCCTTGGCCAGCGCCACGCCCTCCGTCTGGATCTGCTTCTTCGCCGTCTCCAGCTTCGCCGCGTCGGCCTCGGTGCCACCGCCGACGTACTCCTCGACGGCGATGCCCTCCAGGTACGCGTACGAGGACAGGGCGACCTTCTGGCTGGCGAAGCTGCTCAGCCCCGGGCCCGGCTTGATCAGCAGGTGCATGCCGATGGAGCGCTGGAGCGACAGGGCCGCCTTGGTGAGCTCGATGGCGTAGACCGTACGGCCGTAGCTGGTGATGTTTCCGGTGCCCAGACCGAGCTCGTTGGCGAACTCGGTCAGCGGGTGCGCGACCTGGGTGTAGCCCTCCTCGGTCTTCACCCCGGTGAGCTTGGAGGAGGTGTAGGCGCCGGCGCGCAGCGTCTGGAGGCTGCCCTCGCCGTCCCGGAACAGCTTGAGGCGGCGCTCGAGGCCCGCCTTCTGCGGCATGTTCTGGGCGGCGGCGTCGAAGTCGTCCGCGGCCTCGTCGGTCTTCTTGCGGGCGGCGACGACCGTGGCGTTGTCCTGCCCCTGGCCGCTCAGCAGCGGGGCGGCGGTGCTGTCGCGCTCGTTGTAGAGGGCGTCGGCGTAGCTGAGGGCGGCCCGCACCAGACGCGCGGTGTTCTCCGCGTCCTCGGCCTCCCGCCAGGTGTCGATCGAGCTCTTCACCTGGAAGCCGCCCATGACGAGGCCGACGATCACGGGTATGAGCAGGATCGCGTTCAGCCGGGTCGGCACCCGCCAGTTGCGCGGGGAGAAACGACCACCGCTCGACGGCGGCGCGGCCGTCGGTTCCGGACCGGACACAGGGGCGGGCGCCGCTCCGCGCGGCGGCGGGGTGAAGTTGCCCCGGGCCGACGGCTCGGGACCGTTCTTGCTTCGCCTCACTCGACCAACAACCTCTCGGAGGGGTCGGCACCTACGTTGTGCCGCAGTCTCTCAGAGCCCAGTGCGTCATCGACTAGTGAGTACGTCTTTGACTATTGGGCAGTTCAGGCATTCCAGCACGACGGCCTGCGCACCTCCAAACATTGGTACGCGGGGATTCCGAGTGATGTAAGCCCCAGATAAAACGGTCATAAAGAGCGAGCCCCGTCAAAAGACGGGGCTGTTGTGAGCGCAGCGAGACCGGTTGGCAACCACGCGTGGCCGTACCACCCGATTCCTCTGCCGAAACGTTATGAACACCGGGGCCGACCGTGTCCAAGGCCACAGCCGGCTCCGGTACATCTACGACAACTGCCGTATGACGCTGTTGATTTGGGAGCTGCTCGACACGCCTTGAGGGCGTTACCGCAGACGTGCCATCAGGGCGTGCTCGACCAGCGTGATCAGGGCACTCTTGGCGTCCGAACGGTGCCGGGCGTCCGTGGTGATGATCGGGGCGTCCGGCCCGATCTGCAGGGCCTCGCGCACCTCCTCGGGAGCGTACGGCTGGTGCCCGTCGAAGCCGTTGAGGGCCACGACGAACGGCAGGCCGCTGTTCTCGAAGTAGTCGACCGCGGGGAAGCAGTCGGCGAGCCGCCGGGTGTCGACCAGGACCACCGCGCCGATGGCGCCGCGGACCAGGTCGTCCCACATGAACCAGAAGCGGTCCTGGCCCGGCGTACCGAAGAGGTACAGGATCAGGTCCTGGTCGAGCGTGATGCGGCCGAAGTCCATGGCGACCGTGGTGGTCGTCTTGTCCCCGGTGTGGGTGAGGTCGTCGATGCCCGCGCTCGCGGACGTCATCACGGCCTCGGTACGCAGCGGGTTGATCTCGGAGACCGCTCCCACGAACGTGGTCTTGCCCACGCCGAAGCCACCCGCCACCACGATCTTCGCGGAGGTGGTGGCCCGTCCCGCGTCAGAGCTTGCGAAGTCCACTGAGCACCCTTTCGAGCAGCGTCACATCGGGCGCGCCGCCGTTGTTCTCGTCGCCGCCCGGCTGGTGGATGGCCACCAGGCCGGCCTCGGCGAGGTCCGCGACGAGGATCCGAGCCACACCGAGCGGCATGGCGAGCAGCGCCGAGACCTCGGCGACCGACTTCACCTCACGGCACAGGTGGCAGATGCGCTGGTGCTCGGGGAGGAGCCCCATCAGCGCCGCCGGGTCGGCCGTGGTGCTGATCAGGGCCTCGATGGCGAGCTGGTAGCGCGGCCGGGTCCGGCCACCGGTCATCGCGTACGGACGTACCAGCGGCTGGTCGCCCTCATCCTCGTACGGCTCCGCGTACGGATCATGAGAGGCGGTGGGCGGGGTCATGAATCCTCCGGGCGGGACAGCAAGTCGGTAGGGCAAGCCGTCTGGTGAGGCCGGTGGGGGGATTGTGGCGGCCGGACGGTGGTTTGGTGAGACGGGTGGATCCGGGGCGGGTCAGTGGAGCAGACTGCCTTGCAGCTCGGCTCGCAGATCGGGCGTGAGCACGGCGCCCGCGCGGTCGACCAGCAGTGCCATCTCGTATCCGACAAGGCCGATGTCGCATTCGGGGTGGGCGAGGACCGCGAGCGAGGAACCGTCCGAGACGGACATGAGGAAGAGGAACCCCCGCTCCATCTCCACCACGGTCTGGGCGACGCTGCCGCCCTCGAAGATCCGTGAGGCACCCGCGGTCAGCGAGGTGAGTCCGGACGCGACGGCCGCCAGCTGGTCGGCACGGTCGCGCGGGAAACCCTCGGACATCGCCAGCAGGAGACCGTCGGCGGACACGACGACGGTGTGGGACACCCCGGGGGTGTTGTCCACGAAGTTGGTGATCAACCAGTTGAGGTTCTGTGCCGCCTGGCTCATCGGGCTCAACTAACGCTCCTGCTGGTGAGTGGGGTTCGGGAAGCTGCCCGTCTGGCCGTTGCCGCCGACCTGACGACCTTGCGCGATACCCCGACGGAGATTGGTCAGCCGACCGCGTACGTCGTCAGGCGCACGCGAGACCTGCGGACCGGTTTGGTGCTGTTGCTGCTGTGCGGTACCCGGGACGAGGTTCGCCCTGGGCACCCGGCGCGGCAGACCGGAGGTGGTGACACCGCCCGCGGCCGGCTGCCGGACGCGCTCCGCCTGCCGGACGAGGTCGTCGTTCGGCGAGGAACGCCAGGCCGCGGAGGCCGTGGGCCGCTGCGGAGCCGCAGCGGAACTCTGGGGGGCCGGAGCCTGCTGCGGCGGACGCGGGGCCGAGGCGGGGGAGGATCCGTTGCCGCCCGCCTGCTGTCCCTGGCCCTGACCGCCGTGGAACCAGTTGGTCTCCAGCGTGTCGTACAACGGCGTACGGCCGTCACCGGGGCCCGAGGCCGGGGGCAGCGCCTCCGGCTCCTGGCGGACCGGCCGCTGCTGCGGACGCGGCGGCATGGGCGGCCGCGGGGCGCCGAAGTCGGAGCCGTTGGTCCCCGGCCGCTCGAACTGGCCGGTGTGCGCGGGGTCCTGGCGGCCGGGCAGGGAGTGCTGCCCGGTGGAGCTGCCGTCGAAGCCCGGCACGGCGAACTGACCCGTCGAACCGCTGTCGTACGTTCCCGGACCCGGGTACTGCCCGGTGCCGCCGTTCTGCCCGGACGGGGTACCGAAGACGTCCGAGCGGACGAACTGACCCGTGTTCTGCTGGGAGTTCGTGTCCGGACGGGGGAACTCGCCCGTGTCCTGGGGGCTGTTCGAGCCGGGTCGCGGGAACTGTCCCGTGTTCTGCGGGGCGTTCGCACCCGGCCGCGGGAAGTCGTTCTGCGGGGCGTTCGCACCGGGCCGCGGGAACTGGCCGGTGTTCTGCGGGGCGTCGAAGTCCGGGCGGGGGAACTCCGAGGTGGCGGCAGGGCTCTGGTGCTCCTCGATCCGCGGCATGCGGGAGGTGGCCGCCGGGTCCTGCTCGTCATGGCCGCGCGGGACGTCGAGGGAGGCACGCGGCACCGGCGGCTGCGCGTTCTCGTCGCTCCAGCTGGGCGTGCGGGGCTGGTTGCCGCCCGGCAGCTCGGCCCGCGGACCACCGCGGCCCGGCAGCTGCGGCCGACGGCGCCGGCCCTGCTCGGGAGCCTGGCCGCCCTTCGGGGCCTGCGCCTGCGGGGGTACGGGGTTCCGGGAGCCGAAGGCGTCCTGGCCGGCGCCGAACGAGTTCTGTCCGCCGAAGGAGTCCTGGCCGCCGAAGGCGTCCTGAGCGCTGAAGGCGTCCTGGCCCGGCCCACCGGTGCCCGCGGCCTGGAGGCCCTGCGGGGCACCCGGCGCCTGGCCACCGAACCCGGCGCCCGCCGGAGCGGGCCGGCCCTGCGCGGGCGCACCCGGACCCTGCGGTCCGCGCGAGCCGCCCGGCGCACCGGGACGACCGCCCTGACCACTGCCGGGCAGCGCGGCCCGCGGTCCCTGACCGGAGTTGAGCCGCCCACCCGAGGGGGCGCCGGCACCGAGGGCGCCACCGCCCGCGCCACCGGGCGCACCGCCGAGGGCGCCACCGCCCTGGCCGTTGCCGCCACGGCGGGCCGCGGCCACACCGGCGGCGGCCTGCGCGGCCGACGGCGCGGCGGGAGCACCCTGACCGGGCTTGGGCTGGGGCTTCTTGCCGCCCTGGGCGACGTCGACGGGCAGCATGACCAGCGCGGTCGTACCACCGGAGTCGGACGGGCGCAGCTGGATGCGGATGCCGTGGCGCTGCGACAGACGACCGACCACGAAGAGGCCCATGCGTCGGGAGACCGAGACGTCCACGGTGGGCGGCGAGGCGAGCCGCTCGTTGATCGCCGCGAGGTCCTCGGGGGAGAGGCCGATACCGGTGTCGTGGATCTCGATCAGCACACGCCCGTCGGGCAGCGCGTGACCGGTGACCTTGACCTTGGTCTGCGGCGAGGAGAACGAGGTCGCGTTCTCCAGCAGCTCGGCGAGCAGGTGCACGAGGTCGTTGACCACGCGGCCGGCCACTTCGGTGGTCGGTACGGCGGCCAGCTCGATGCGCTCGTACTGCTCCACCTCGGACGCGGCGGCGCGGAGCACGTCGACCAGCGGGACCGGACGGGTCCAGCGACGGCCGGGCTCTTCACCGGCGAGAACCAGAAGGTTTTCACCGTTCCGGCGCATACGGGTCGCGAGGTGGTCGAGCTTGAACAGCGAGGACAGCTGGTCCGGGTCGGCCTCGCGGGACTCCAGTTCGGAGATGAGCGAGAGCTGACGCTGGATGAGGCCCTGCGAGCGGCGCGAGAGGTTGGTGAACATCGCGTTGACGTTGCCCCGCAGAAGGGCCTGCTCGGCGGCGAGGCGGACCGCCTCGCGGTGCACGTCGTCGAAGGCCGCGGCCACGCGGCCGATCTCGTCCCGGGAGTGCACACCGACCGACTCGACGGAGGTGTCGACGTCCTGCGGGTCCGACTCGGAGAGCTGCTTGACCAGCTCGGGCAGCCGGTCCTGGGCGACCTTGGTGGCGGTCTCCTGGAGCCGGCGCAGCGAGCGGATCATGGACCGGGCGACGACGAAGGCGCCGACCAGGGAGACACCCAGCACGATCAGGATCAGCGCACCGGCGATGATCGCGTCGCGCTCGGTGGCGCTGCGCAGCTCGCGGGCCTTCTGCTCCATGTCCTCGAGCAGCGTGTGCTCGATGTTGCCCATCTGCTGGATCTTGGTCGAGCTGTCGTCGACCCAGTCCTTGTACGAGCGCCGGTCCAGGTCGGCCAGGCCCTCGGGGCGGCCGAAGGCACGGCTGGCGTACTGGTCGGACGCCTCGATGGTGGAGTTGCCGTCCTCGATGGGCTTCAGAAGCTCCTCGGCGTCGTCGTCGCCGTAGATGCTCCGGAAGCTGCTGAGTTCGGACTCCTCGCTGTCGAGGGCGCCCTGGGCGTACAGCCGGTCGTTCTCGGTGAGGTTGCCGAGGGAGGTGTTGTTGGCCGGCAGGGCCGCGGCGAGGACCGCGCGCTGGATCGACGCGTACTCCTTGGCGGAGGAGAAGGCTGCCAGGGCACGCGTGCGCTGGATCATGTCCGGGTTGCTGGTGGCCTCGGCCATGTCCTGGGAGAGGTCCAGCAGGTGGGTGATCAGGCGGTGGTAGGACTCCACCGTCTGGGTGGCGTTGCCCTTGGTGTCGTAGGCGTCGCTGCGGATCTTGTTCAGCGTGTCCAGGTCGCGGACCAGGCCCACGAGGCTGTCACGGACGCCCTGGAGGTTGCCGTCCTTGCTGGAGGTGTCGATGTCCTCGGCGGCGTTGATGAAGTTGGTCGCGGCCCGGTCGGTCTTGTCCCGGTAGCCCTTGACCGTGATGTTGCTCGCCGTGGAGTCGTGCGCCAGCGGTCCGGCCGACTGGTCGCGCTCCTCCTGGAGGGCGGCGGCCAGCTCGGTGGCCTGCTTGGTCATCTCCGTCAGCAGCTTCATGTTGTCGAGCTGCTGGATGTCGTCCATGGAGTCGTTGATGCGCAGCGCGCCCAGCGAGGTGGCCGCCACCACGGGGAGCGCGAGCAGCGACACCAGGCGCGTGGAGATACGCCAGTTGCGCAGTGCTATTCGCGATCCCGGGCCGCTCGGGCCCTTCGGGGGCTTCACCGGCGGTGTGGCCGGTGCCGCCGGGCCCGAGGACGCCGACGAGCCGAGGCGGCCGGGTCCGGACGCGCCGTCGGCGGACGGTGCCGGGCCCGGGTTCTGGGCGTGCTGGGGGGAGGAACTGCCGACATTGGGGCCAGTCCCGCCGTGCCGCTCCGGCTCGGCCGAAGCGCTGCCATCCCTCTTGAAACGTCCCTGCACTAGCGTCGCAACCTCTGGACCAGGCGCTCCTCCGCAGGACGGCGGAGCACGGTGTCGGCGTTGTGGGGAGCGCCCTGAATGCGCGCCCCGGGTGGTCGTGAGTGACCGGCGCTGGCTCCCCCTTACTCACCGCCGCTCGGCGCTTCTCTGCGCCCCCTGTGCGCCGGTTCGATCCCGCGGCGGTCCGTGGAATTCCAGCACAGTGCCGGATCTCCAACAAGGTCCGAGGGTCAGACCGTGACCTACGTGACACCAAGTGAGGGCTGTGTCACCGGCCGTGGAAAGCGTTCTGGTGGAAAACGGACATGACCCCGCGAGTCACCTCGCCGTCAAGGGTGTCCCAGTCGCCATGATCAGGAGCGGAATGATGGCTTCAGGGAGTCAATGTCCGTTTCGTTGGGGTGGGTTGAGGCTGGGAATTGTCCGAATTGCCCACACGTCAGTGAGCAAACTCACACGCCGATCATTGAGTCTCCGTGGCGTGCGAGGGGAATGGCGCGCTTAGCCTGACGCTTTACAGGAGCGAGGCTTCTGTCGAACCCACCACTACCCGAGGTCGAGTACAACCGTGAAGACGACGATGATGTTCCGCAACATTGCCAACCCGCGGCGCACGACGCTGGTGCACGTCAAGGACGCCGGCGAACTGCACACCCCGGAGCAGCCGGAGCACGCGCTCGATCTCCCGGCCCAGACCGCCAACCCGCGGCGGACGGTCCTGATGGAGATCCCGGTCTCCGCAGCCGCAGAGTAGTCGACGAGGCCCAGCGGCCGCACAAGGGGCTCCCCGGTCACCCGGGGAGCCTTCTTCGTGTCAGGAGCCGGCCAGGATCTTCCGGGCCGCGCGCAGTTTCTTCTCGTGCAGTTCGCCCAGTTTTCCCAACGCTTCGGCATTGGCCTTGATCATGTCCTTCTGGATCGAGGACTCCGCGGCGAACCAGACGTCCGGGAGCCCGGTCCTCTCCTTGCAGGAGACATCGGCCACGGCGGTCTTCTTCTCGGTGTCCGACACCTTTCCCCGAAGGAAGGCGGGCGTGTCCAGCGCGTCCATGGGGGAGGTGTACGCATATCCCTCCTCCTTCATGCAGGAAGACCATTTCCCGAAGACTGTCCGGACTTCCGGGACCTTCTGGGAATCCTCGTAGCTCGCCGTCGAAATGCGGCTCGCCACTTCCGCTCCGGCTTTGTCCTCGTACGGTTTACGGAATCCGAGAATCGCGGCGCCCAGGCAGCCCTCGGCCGGTACCTTCTTTCCTCGGTATGTCAGTTCCGTGGAGTCCGCTCCGAGGGACCGGCTTCCGTACAGGACCTTGGTCTGGTCCTTCGTGAGTTTCGCCGTCGGCGTCTCCCGCTGCGGCGGCATCCGGTATCCGTAAAGCTCCGCGCTCTCCCTGTCCGTCAACCCGTACCGGCGATCCTCTGTCTCGGCCGGGGCCGTATTCTTCGTCGGCTCATAGGCGAGTCCGAAGTCCTTCATGCAGTCACGGGCCAGGACCTGCTCGGCCGCCCGGATCACCTCGTAATCGGCGTCGCTGTAGCTGTACACGGCGAGCGGCAGCCGGAAGGTGTAGCTCTTCCGCCCCGGTGACGACAGGCTCGGGCTCGCCTCCGGTGCCGAGGGGGAGCCGCTGGAGGGGCTCTCGGCCGACGGCTCGTGCGAGGTGCAGCCGACCAGCAGCGTGAGGAACAGGACGGGGATCGCCAAACGTCTCATGAGTCCAGATGTCTCTTGGATCCCCGCGCGGAGCAGATCACTCCGCGCGGGGCGGTGCGCTGTTTCCCTACAGGTGGCGGGTCAGTTCCACTTGTAGCAGTTCGTGCCGTTCCGGTTGAAATCGAAAGAGGCGTTCTCGTTGTACGTCTTGGCGAGCTTGTTGGTGTCGGCCAAGGGCGCGAACGTGTCGCAGGCACCGCCGTAGTTGCTGTTGAAGAAGACCGTGGCGATGTGGTCGACGCTCGCGTTCCAGAACGACGCGGCGTTGTTCTTCACGGTCTGTCCCTTACCGCTCCCGGAGGACAGGAAGTTGTACCCCGCGAGGTTGGAGACACCGTCGTCCGTGAAAGCGGTGTGCGACCCCGACAGGCCACTGTTGTAGTAGAAGACGGCGCAGTCGTTCGCCCACGTGGGACAGCTCTCTCTGGCCTCCGCGTGCGCCATCGGGGCCACACCCAGAACCGCTACGGCCGCAGCCGGAACCGCCATTGCCAGAGAAAGGACCTTACGCTTCGACTTCATGGATTCCCCTCGTTTGTGAATGCGCCGAGTGGCATTCGCGGAGATCACCCTAAAGAGGATGAAGCGATCACGACAAGCGATTTCTGGCCACTGGAGTGGCCGGGGACTGCCGGGTGTGCCCGGCCCGCAGCCCCACCCGGAGCCTCGCCCGGAGACCCGCTCGCCCGACCGGCGGCGGAGAGCCCGGACCGGTTAGCCTGGAGCGTCCAGAGTCGGCTGTCGCACCCACCAGCCGGCCCACGCACGCACAGTTCTCAGTGAGGGGCGCCCAGATCCCGTGCGCATCGCCAGATTCTCCATCGACGGGAACGTCGCCTTCGGCGCGGTCGAGGGCGACAAGCCGGACGAACTCGTCCTCGACATCATCAAGGGAATCCCGTTCGCGGACTTCGAGCTCTCCGGTACGAAGGTCCCGCTGAGCAAGGTGCGGCTGCTGCCCCCGGTGCTCCCCAACAAGGTCGTGGCGTACGGCCGTAACTACGCCGACCACGCCAAGGAGCTGGGCAACGAGGTCCCGGACGTCCCCTTCGCCTTCTTCAAGCCGTCCACCTCGGTGATCGGCCCCGGCGACGACATCCAGTACCCCTCCTTCTCCGCGGACGTCCACCACGAGGCCGAACTGGCCGTCGTCATCGGCCGCATGTGCCGCGAGGTCCCCCGCGAGCGTGTCAAGGACGTGATCTTCGGCTACACCTGCGCCAACGACATCACCGCGCGCGATGTCCAGAAGCGCGAGAAGCAGTGGGCGCGGGCCAAGGGCTTCGACACCTCCTGCCCGCTGGGCCCCTGGGTGGAGACCGGCCTGGACCTGGAGACGGCCGCCGACCTGACGATCCAGCTCACCGTCAACGGCGAGCAGCGCCAACTCGGCCGCACCAGCGAGATGATCCACTCCATCGAGGACCTGATCGTCAACATCTCCGAGGCCATGACGCTGCTCCCCGGCGACGTGATCCTCACGGGCACCCCGGCAGGCGTCGGGCCGCTCACCGTCGGCGACGAGGTCGCCGTCACCATCGAAGGCATCGGCACTCTCACCAACAAGGTTGTCAAGCGTGGCTAGCGCACCCGTCCGCGTACGTTTCTGCCCCTCGCCCACCGGTAACCCCCACGTGGGCCTGGTCCGCACCGCCCTGTTCAACTGGGCCTTCGCCCGGCACCACCAGGGCACGCTCGTCTTCCGCATCGAGGACACCGACGCGGCCCGCGACTCCGAGGAGTCGTACCAGCAGCTGCTCGACTCGATGCGCTGGCTGGGCTTCGACTGGGACGAGGGCCCCGAGGTCGGCGGCCCGCACGCGCCGTACCGCCAGTCGCAGCGGATGGACCTCTACAAGGACGTCGCCGCCAAGCTGCTGGACGCCGGCCACGCCTACCACTGCTACTGCTCCCAGGAGGAGCTGGACACCCGCCGCGAGGCCGCCCGCGCCGCCGGCAAGCCGTCCGGCTACGACGGCCACTGCCGCGACCTGAGCACCGAGCAGGTCGAGGAGTACCAGGCCCAGGGCCGTACGCCGATCGTCCGCTTCCGCATGCCCGACGAGACGATCACCTTCACCGACCTGGTCCGCGGTGAGCTGACGTTCACCCCGGAGAACGTCCCGGACTACGGGATCGTACGAGCGAACGGCGCGCCCCTCTACACGCTGGTCAACCCGGTCGACGACGCGCTGATGGAGATCACGCACGTCCTGCGCGGCGAGGACCTGCTGTCCTCCACCCCGCGCCAGATCGCCCTCTACAAGGCGCTGATCGAGCTCGGCGTCGCGAAGTCGGTGCCCGCCTTCGGCCATCTCCCGTACGTCATGGGCGAGGGCAACAAGAAGCTCTCCAAGCGTGACCCGCAGGCCTCGCTCAACCTCTACCGGGAGAAGGGCTTCCTGCCCGAGGGCCTGCTCAACTACCTGTCCCTGCTCGGCTGGTCGCTCTCGGCGGACAAGGACATCTTCGGCACCGACGAGCTGGTCGCGGCCTTCGACATCGCGGACGTGAACCCCAACCCGGCGCGCTTCGACCTGAAGAAGTGCGAGGCGATCAACGCCGACCACATCCGGCTGCTGGACGTGAAGGACTTCACGGAGCGCTGCGCGCCCTGGCTGAAGGCCCCCTTCGCGCCCTGGGCACCGGAGGACTTCGACGAGGCCAAGTGGCAGGCGATCGCCCCGCACGCCCAGACCCGCCTCAAGGTCCTCTCGGAAATCACCGACAACGTCGACTTCCTCTTCCTCCCCGAGCCGGTCTTCGACGAGCCGTCCTGGACGAAGGCGATGAAGGAGGGCAGCGACGCGCTGCTGAGGACCGCCCGCGAGAAGCTGGAGTCCGCCGACTGGGCCTCCCCGGAGTCCCTCAAGGAGGCCGTCCTGGCGGCCGGCGAGACCCACGGCCTCAAGCTCGGCAAGGCCCAGGCCCCGGTCCGCGTGGCCGTCACCGGCCGCACGGTCGGCCTGCCCCTCTTCGAGTCCCTTGAGGTCCTGGGCAAGGAGACGACCCTGGCGAGGATCGACGCGGCGCTGGCGAAGCTGGCCGCGTAGCGCACACGTGTGTGGAGGGGCGGTGGCCGTGGCGGCCGCCGTCCCTCGGCGTTGTCAGTGGGGCGCACTAGGGTTCCGGCATCGCACTCAAGATCCGGAAGGGCCCCGTCATGCCGATGTCGCCTCGTGACTACACCTGGCTGTTCACCCCGGGCAGCACGTTCGCCTACGAGTCCGGGCAGACCGGCGTCATCCACGTGACCGACGGCGGGATGCTCGACCTGCCCACCGGACGGGTCGTCGCCTGCGACCCCTTCGTCTACCTCGGGTCCGGGGACATAGAGCCGTTCACCGTCACCGTCGCCCCCGGCCGCTACCGCGTCGAGGCGGCCGTCGCGACCCTCACCCGCCCCGACGAGCCCCCGGCCGAGCGCCCCCACCGCCGGGTGGCGGCGGCCCGCCTGGTGATCAGCGACGAGCCCACCGCGACCTGGGAGTTGGCCCTCCAGCCGGAGCAGGATCTCGCCGAGCTCAAGGACGACGAGTTCTTCGGCTACGGCGTCGACGCCGGCACCGGCTGCTTCTACGACGCCTCGGCCGAGGAGGCCTTCCCCGGCACCGAGGAGGAAGAGGGGCCGCTGTGGGAGGCCTTCGAGAACAGCGACTGGTCGCAGGGGCCCCACCTGGTCACCTCCACCTCCACCGGCCACACCCTGGCCGCGTTCACCTCCGGCTGGGGCGACGGCTTCTACCCCACCTGGATCGGGCGTTCGGCGTCCGGCGAGGTCACCTGCTTCCTCACGGACTTCTTCGTCGCCCCCGACCCCTCCTGAGCCCCCACGATCCGCGGACGCGGCCCCCGACACCGGGTTACCGTCGGGTCATGAGCATTCGGGCCGTGGTCTGGGACGTCGACGACACCCTCTTCGACTACACGGGAGCCGACCGCATGGGGATGCGGCTGCATCTCGATGCCGAGGGGCTGCTGGGGGCGTACGAGAGTGTCGAGCAGGCCATCGCGCGGTGGCGGGCGGTCACCGATGCGCAGTGGGCGCGCTTCTCGGCGGGGGAGGTCGACTTCCCGGGGCAGCGGCGGGAGCGGGTGCGGGTGTTCCTCGGCCAGGAGCTGAGCGACGGGGAGGCCGACGCCTGGTTCCAGCGCTACATCGCGCACTACGAGACCGCCTGGGCCCTCTTCCCGGACGTCCTGCCCGCCCTGGACGCCCTCGCCGCCAGCCACCGGCACGCGGTGCTGTCCAACTCCAGCATCCACGTCCAGGACCACAAGCTCCGCGTCCTCGGCGTCCACGACCGCTTCGAGGTCATCCTGTGCGCGGCCGAGCTGGGCGTCTCCAAGCCCGAGGCCGGCGCCTTCCTCGCGGCCTGCGACGCCCTGGAGCTGGATCCGCACCAGGTGGCGTACGTCGGTGATCACCCGGAGATCGACGGACGGGGCGCCGCGGACGCCGGACTGCTCTCGGTCTGGATCGCCCGCGAGGGCCCGTACGCGACCGTCGAGGCGCCCGACGGCACCCACCGGATCGCCTCCCTCGCCGAACTCCCCACGATCCTCGGCTCGGATACCCGTTTTGGAGCCCCGTCCACCTTCGGGTAATGTTCTTCCTGCGCCGCCGGGGAGCGGGCCGAAAGGCCGGGAACCGGAGGAGCAGAACTAGAACAAGATCCCCGCAGGGGCTTGCGTTCCAGTGGCCTATGGTGTAATTGGCAGCACGACTGATTCTGGTTCAGTTAGTCTTGGTTCGAGTCCAGGTAGGCCAGCTCGCAGAGCTTATCTGCGCAGCGGAGATCAACTCCGTGAAGCCCCCGTTGTGTAGCGGCCTAGCACGCTGCCCTCTCAAGGCAGTAGCGCCGGTTCGAATCCGGTCGGGGGTACAGATCCTTCCCGGAGGGTCAGTCAGGGTCGCACCCACTGACTCTCATGCAGGATCGCTAGGGCCCCCGTTGTGTAGCGGCCTAGCACGCCGCCCTCTCAAGGCGGTAGCGCCGGTTCGAATCCGGTCGGGGGTACGCACTGGTCTAAACCACATTGGTCTATGGTGTAATTGGCAGCACGACTGATTCTGGTTCAGTTAGTCTTGGTTCGAGTCCAGGTAGACCAGCTCGGACCTGCGGCGATGTAGTTCCACACGCTTGCAGGCTCCACGCCCCCGTTGTGTAGCGCCCTAGCACGCCGCCCTCTCAAGGCGGTAGCGCCGGTTCGAATCCGGTCGGGGGTACGAGATGAAGGCCCTTCGCTTCGGCGGAGGGCCTTCGTTGCGTCCGGGCTCACTCGAAGCCGTACCTGCGCGCCGACTCCTCCTCCTGTGCCAGCCGGTGCAGCGCCTGGAGCGCCGGTTCGTTGAGGATCGCCCCCAGGACCGCGAACTCGACCCGCTCCCCTCCCGACGGGAGCGCTTCCAGGGAGTCCAGGTCCAGGATCGCCGTCCGCTGCATCAACTCGGCGTACGGCGCGAGCTGTTCGGCTCCCCAGTCGTAGCCGAGCCGGCGGAACGCGGCCACTGCCACGACCAGCGAGCGATACGCGGGGGAGATCGTCGTGAGCTGCTTGGCGTTCTCCCAGCCGAGCCGGTCCAGGAGTGCGCCGACCTCCCGGTGCGCCGCCTGTACGTACTCGTCCTCCGCGTCCGGCTCCGGGACCTGCGGCAGCGCCCACAGGGCCGCGCCGAGCCGGATCGTACGGCCCAGCGAGTCGTCGTCGACATGCCCCAGGACCTCGCGGACCGTCGCCACCGGGAGCCGGCCCACCTGGATCATGGCGCGCACCAGCCGCAGCCGCCGCAGATGCTCCTCGTCGTACTCCGCCGTCGTCGCGTTGATCTGGCGGCCGGGCGCCAACAGGCCTTCGCGCAGGTAGTACTTGATCGTCGCGGTGGACACCCCGCTGCGTTCGCTGAGTTCGGCCAGCCGCATCTCTTGTGCCCTTCCTCGGATAACGGCACTATCCAATCAGTCGCACTCGGATAGTGCAGCTCACCAACGAGGGGGTCCCGTGTCCGGGAAGTTCGGAAAGAAGGTCGCCGCGGGTCGTACCACCGCCGCGGCCGAGGGGGACGTGGTCGTCCTGTTGATCGGCATGCGGATCAATCACTTCTGGGCCGTGCACCACTGGGTGCCGGTCCTGCTCGCCATGCCGAGGATGCTGCGGGAGCTGGCGCGGGCGCCGGAGCGGGGGTTGCTCTCGCACGTCCTGCTGACGGCTTCACCGCGGACGTACTACGTCGTCCAGTACTGGGAGTCGAAGGAGAAGCTGTACGCCTACGCGCACTCGCCGGAGATGTTCCACCACCGTGCCTGGTCGATCATCAACCGCAAGGAGAAGGCGGGGAAGGTCCGGCAGCACGTGGGGCTGTGGCACGAGGCGTACGTGGTCCCGGAGGGCGCCTACGAGTCGATCTACGCGGACATGCCGGCGTTCGGATTGGCGGCGGCGCACGGTCAGGTACCGGTGGAGCGGCGAGGGCGGACCGCGAGGGAACGGTTCGCTCACAAGTCCGGACGTGTAGCTCCGTAAAGGGGCGCGGGGAACTGCGCGACAAGCCCCCACCGGCCGTCAGTCGACTGACTCGCCGTCGTGGCTGGTCGCGCAGTTCCCCGCGCCCCTGGGAAAGTCATCTCCCGTCGATCCAAGACCTGCCGCGGCGTTGAGGCTGGTCCCGCTCCGACGGGGTTACGACGATCTCGTGGCCCTCAGCCTGTTCGGCGCAGGGCCTCGGAGAGACGCGCCGCGGCGTCGATGACCGCCTGGGCGTGCATACGGCCCGGGTGGCGGGTGAGGCGCTCGATGGGGCCGGAGACCGAGACCGCGGCCACCACGCGGTTGGACGGACCGCGGACCGGCGCCGAGACGGACGCGACGCCCGGCTCGCGCTCGCCGATGGACTGGGCCCAGCCCCGGCGCCGTACGCCCGACAGGGCCGTGGCCGTGAAGCGGGCGCCCTGGAGGCCGCGGTGCAGGCGCTCCGGCTCCTCCCAGGCCATCAGGATCTGGGCCGAGGAGCCCGCCTTCATGGTGAGCGTCGAACCGACCGGGACGGTGTCCCGCAGGCCGGACAGGCGCTCCGCCGCGGCGACGCAGATGCGCATGTCGCCCTGGCGGCGGTAGAGCTGTGCGCTCTCGCCGGTGACGTCCCGCAGGTGCGTGAGCACCGGGCCCGCGGTCGCGAGGAGACGGTCCTCGCCCGCGGCGGCGGCCAGTTCGGCCAGCCGGGGGCCCAGAATGAAACGGCCCTGCATGTCGCGTGCCACCATGCGGTGGTGTTCCAGAGCCACGGCCAGCCGGTGGGCCGTGGGTCGTGCCAGTCCGGTCGCCGCGACCAGACCCGCGAGGGTGGCCGGACCGGACTCCAGGGCGCTGAGGACAAGGGCTGCCTTGTCCAGAACGCCGACGCCGCTACTGTTGTCCATGAAACGATACTCACGTCTCACTCTGTGAAACGCAAGTTCCTTTTTCCGTGAGACGCGCAACCCTTGTAGGCACAGCGGCCCGGTGACCGTACGGGCCTGGTGACGGGCGCCCGTGAACTGGGGCCGGGTGCCGTCTCCTCAAGATCTCTAGTTGGGCCGGTGGACGATCTCGCCGGCCGGAGGGAAAGCGATGGGTAGGACACTCGCGGAGAAGGTCTGGGACGACCATGTCGTCCGGCGCGCCGAGGGCGAGCCCGACCTCCTCTTCATCGATCTGCACCTGCTGCACGAGGTGACCAGCCCGCAGGCCTTCGACGGACTGCGCAAGAGCGGCCGCCAGGTGCGCCGGCTCGACCTGACCATCGCGACCGAGGACCACAACACCCCGACCCTCGACATCGACAAGCCCATCGCCGACCCGGTCTCCCGGGTCCAGCTGGAGACGCTGCGCAAGAACGCCGCCGAGTTCGGTGTGCGCCTGCACCCGCTGGGCGACGTCGAGCAGGGTGTCGTGCACGTCGTCGGCCCGCAGCTGGGCCTGACCCAGCCCGGTATGACCGTGGTCTGCGGCGACTCCCACACCTCCACGCACGGCGCCTTCGGCGGCCTGGCGTTCGGCATCGGCACCTCCCAGGTCGAGCACGTGCTGGCCACCCAGACGCTGCCGCTGGTCCGCCCGAAGACCATGGCCATCACGGTCAACGGCGAACTGCCCGACGGCGTCACCGCCAAGGACCTGATCCTGGCGATCATCGCCAAGATCGGCACGGGCGGCGGCCAGGGCTATGTCCTGGAGTACCGCGGCTCCGCCATCGAGAAGCTCTCGATGGAGGCCCGCATGACCATCTGCAACATGTCGATCGAGGCCGGTGCCCGCGCGGGCATGATCGCCCCCGACCAGACCACGTTCGACTACCTCGAGGGCCGTCCGCACGCGCCCAAGGGCGAGGACTGGGACGCGGCCGTCGCGTACTGGAAGACCCTGAAGACGGACGAGGACGCCGAGTTCGACGCCGAGGTCGTCATCGAGGCCGCCGAACTGTCGCCGTTCGTCACCTGGGGCACCAACCCGGGCCAGGGCGCCCCGCTTTCGGCGCACGTCCCCGATCCCGCTTCGTACGAAGACGCATCGGAGCGCCTCGCCGCCGAAAAGGCCCTGGAATACATGGGGTTGGAGGCCGGGCAGCCGCTGCGCTCCATCAAGGTGGACACCGTCTTCGTAGGTTCGTGCACCAACGGCCGCATCGAGGACCTGCGCGCCGCCGCCGAGCTCGTCAAGGGCCGCAAAGTCGCCGACGGCGTACGGATGCTGGTCGTCCCCGGCTCCGCGCGGGTCGGTCTCCAGGCCGTCTCCGAGGGCCTGGACGTCGTCTTCAAGGAGGCCGGCGCCGAATGGCGGCACGCGGGCTGCTCGATGTGTCTGGGCATGAACCCGGACCAGCTGGCCCCGGGTGAGCGCTCCGCGTCCACCTCCAACCGCAACTTCGAGGGCCGGCAGGGCAAGGGCGGCCGTACGCACCTGGTGTCGCCGCAGGTCGCGGCCGCCACCGCCGTACTGGGCCACCTGGCCTCGCCCGCCGACCTGTCCGACGCCCCTGTCGCCGCTGGAGTCTGAGAGTCATGGAAGCATTCACCACGCACACCGGCCGGGCCGTTCCGCTGCGTCGCTCGAACGTCGACACCGACCAGATCATCCCTGCTCACTGGCTCAAGAAGGTGACCAGGGACGGGTTCGAGGACGGGCTGTTCGAGGCCTGGCGCAAGGACGAGAAATTCATCCTCAACCAGCCCGAGCGCAAGGGCGCGACCGTCCTGGTCGCCGGCCCCGACTTCGGCACCGGATCCTCCCGTGAGCACGCGGTGTGGGCGCTCCAGAACTACGGCTTCAAGGCCGTGATCTCCTCCCGCTTCGCCGACATCTTCCGCGGCAACTCGCTGAAGAACGGCCTGCTCACGGTGGTCCTGGACCAGAAGATCGTGGACGCGCTCCAGGAGCTCACGGAGAAGGACCCCGAGGCGGAGATCACCGTCGACCTTGAGGCCCGCGAGGTGCGCGCCGAGGGCATCACCGCGAGCTTCGAGCTGGACGAGAACTCCCGCTGGCGGCTGCTGAACGGCCTGGACGACATCTCCATCACCCTCCAGAACGAGGCCGACATCGCCGCGTACGAGGCCAAGCGGCCCTCGTACAAGCCGCGGACGCTCCAGGCGTGACGCCCGGGTCGCCCCCGGGGTGACCCGAACTCCTTCGGAGCAACTGAACAGGTCGAGTTTCGGCCACCCAACACCCCCGCCGTACCCCCGATCAGCCCGATCGGGGGTACGGCTGTGTCTGCCCCCCGACGGCCCCGCGCGGTGCGACACGCCCGCTCAACTTCCCACGTTAAGACGGGTGTTGTCGGGGTACGCGTCCCTTGTCACCGCGGCTTCCGCAGGTGCCCGGAAGGCCGTCCGAGGCGGCAGTTGCACCCCTAGCAGGCGACAACTCGCCCCAGATGGCACAATCTGTGCATGGAACACGACGGCCAACTCGAGCTCTATGCGGCAGTCGCGGACCAACTGAAGGAAGCGCACGCAAGAGTGCGCGCACTGCAAGTCCCGGAGGGCGTACGGATGGCGCTGACCCGGAAGCTGCTGGTCATTACGGCCGCGGCCAAGCACGACGTCGTCGAAGCGACAAGGCGTCTGGAGCGGTTCACCGCTGACCTCGACGCGGGTCGAATCCCGGAAGAGGAACGCTGAACAAGTCCAGAGCAGCCGAGTTCGTTGCGGCACAAGGGTGATAAGCCCGTTTCGTGTTTGATTTGCGGTATATATCTGCCTAACGTGCGAAAAGCTTGAACACTTTCGTTCTGGCAATGTCTCCGAAGGGGAAGACGTGAACAAGGCGCAGCTCGTAGAAGCGATTGCCGACAAGGTGGGCGGCCGCCAGCAGGCCGCCGACGCGGTCGACGCGGTCCTGGACGCCATCGTCCGCGCGACGGTCGCGGGCGACCGTGTCTCGGTCACCGGCTTCGGTTCGTTCGAGAAGGTCGACCGGCCGGCCCGTTACGCTCGCAACCCCCAGACGGGCGAGCGGGTTCGGGTCAAGAAGACCTCCGTTCCGCGCTTCCGCGCGGGCCAGGGCTTCAAGGACCTGGTGAGCGGCACGAAGAAGCTCCCGAAGAACGACGTCGCGGTCAAGAAGGCCCCCAAGGGCAGCCTGACCGGCGGGGCTTCGGCCACGGTCAAGAAGGCGGCCGCCAAGAAGGCCACCGCCAAGACCGCCACCGCGAAGAAGACCACCGCGAAGAAGACGACGGCCAAGAAGACCACGGCCACCGCCAAGAAGACGACGGCGAAGAAGGCGCCCGCCAAGAAGGCGACCGGCACCGCCGCCAAGACCACCGCCGCGAACAAGACCGCCGCGAAGAAGACGACGGCCAAGAAGGCCCCGGCGAAGAAGGCGACCGCCAAGAAGGCGCCCGCCAAGAAGTCCGCTGCTCGCACCACCACCGCCAAGAAGGCCACGGCCCGCAAGAGGTAAGGGCACAGGGGCACTCACGCGCCGGGCCGGACTCCGTGACGGAGTCCGGCCCGCGGCGTGTGCAAGGGGTGCGTAAGGCCTGTTCGGAAGCCTGTTCAGAAGGTCTGGAGGGTCACCAGGGTGATGCTGTCCCCGTCCATCTCGACGCGCACGCGCTGACCGGGACGCAGCAGTCTCAGGCCGCCCGCGTCGAACGCCGGCGCGTCGAAGGGCACGGGGGTGCCGTCGTCGAGAAGCACCTGCCCACTGCGGCTCTCGGGGTCGTACGTGTACGCGGTCGCCTGCATGGCCGCAGCCTACTGCCCGGGAATCAGCAACCGCGCCGCGGCGGCGGCCGTCCGGGGACCCACCCCCAGCGCCAGCGCCGCCCGCAGGTCCTCGCCGGTGTCGACGTCCTGCCGTACGGAATCGACGTCGTCGAGACGGAGTTCCGCCGCTCCCGAGGCGTGGTGGCGGCGCCGGGAATCCGGGCCGAAGGCCGGGCGCAATTCCTCGCTTCCCGCCGCGGCCAACAAGGTCGTGCCCATGGCCGCCGCGTCCGGAAGGAAAGCGCGGGGGAATTCCGCAGCCGCGTCCAGGACCCGGGCCAATTCCAGGGGGCGCAGAGCCGGCAGATCGGCGTTCAGGGCGGCCAGGGCGCTTTCGGGGCGCGCCGACCGCACGGCGGACGCTCCGTGCCGCAGGGCCGCGTTCAGGCCGCCCCGGGGCTCGTCGGCGACGATGCGGGCGCCCAGGGCCGCCAGCTCGCGGCAGGCCAGGGCGTCGTCCGTGACTACCGCCACATCGCGGACCGCCGGGCAGGCCAGGGCCGCCGCCACGGTGTCCTGGGCGAAGGCCAGGGCCAGACCCGGGCGCATCCCGTCGTCGGCGGTGTCCGAGAGCCTGCTCTTGGCCCGCGCCAGGGGTTTCAGCGGGATGACCAACGTCCACTGCACGCGCGTTCCGTCCTTCTCTTCTCACGGTCATTGTCACTCAGTCGTCACGCGCCCCATCTGGCGGTGTCGGCGGCGGGGCGTACGGTGTTCTCGACAGACAGACGGCCCGGGGCGACACTTGTGCGGCCCCCCAGGCCCTAGAGGAAGGTGTCCGCGTGCCCCGCCGCAGAATCGGCTTCTGGTACCGCTTGGCAGCGGTGATCGCCAAACCGCCGCTCGTGGTTCTGATCAAGCGGGACTGGCGCGGATTGGAGAACATTCCGGCCGACGGCGGATTTATCACCGCGGTCAACCACAATTCGCACATCGACCCCTTCGCGTACGCGCACTTTCAGTACAACACCGGGCGCGTTCCGCGATTCCTGGCGAAGGCCGGTCTTTTCAAGAAGGGATTCGTCGGCGCCGTCATGCGCGGCACCGGACAGATCCCCGTCTATCGCGAGAGCACGGACGCGCTGAGCGCTTTCCGGGCCGCGATCGACGCCGTGGAGCGCGGTGAGTGCGTCGCGTTCTACCCCGAGGGCACCATCACCCGCGACCCGAACCAGTGGCCCATGACCGGCAAGACCGGCGCCGCGCGCGTGGCCCTGCAGACCAAGTGCCCGGTCGTCCCGGTCGCGCAGTGGGGCGCCAACGAGGTGCTGCCGCCGTACGCCAAGAAGCTCCACCTCTTCCCGCGCAAGACGCACCACGTCCTCGCGGGCCCGCCCGTGGACCTCACGCGCTTCTACGACAAGGACATGACCCAGGACCTCCTGAAGGAGGCCACCGAGGTCATCATGGCCGCCATCACCGCCCAGCTGGAGATCATCCGCGGCGAGAAGGCACCCGCGACCGCGTACGACCCGCGCCGCGAGCGGATCGAGCAGCGGCGCCGGAGCCAGGCCCAGAGCGGCCACGAGGGGGAGAAGAGCAAGTGAGCAAGCCCGTCAAGGCGGCCGTCTTCGGCACCGGTTCATGGGGTACCGCCTTCGGCATGGTGCTCGCCGACGCGGGGTGCGAGGTCACCCTGTGGGCGCGCCGCCCCGAGCTCGCGGACGCGGTCAACTCCACCCGCACCAACCCGGACTACCTCCCCGGTGTCGAACTCCCGGAGAACCTGAGGGCCACGGCGGACGCCGCCGAGGCCGCGCGCGACGCCGAGTTGACCGTCCTCGCGATCCCCTCGCAGACCCTGCGCGCCAACCTCGCCGAGTGGACCCCGCTGCTCGCGCCCGACACCGTCCTCGTCTCCCTCATGAAGGGCGTCGAACTCGGCTCGGCCATGCGGATGAGCGAGGTGATCGAGGACGTCGCCAAGGTGGGACAGGCCCGGATCGCCGTGGTCACCGGGCCCAACCTCGCGCGGGAGATCGCCGCCCGGATGCCGGCCGCCGCCGTGGTCGCCTGCACCGACGAGGCGGTCGCCAGGCGGCTCCAGGCCTCCTGCCACACGCCGTACTTCCGCCCGTACACCAACACCGACGTGGTGGGCTGCGAACTCGGCGGCGCCGTGAAGAACGTCATCGGCCTCGCCGTCGGCATCGCGGACGGCATGGGACTGGGCGACAACGCCAAGGGCTCGCTCATCACGCGCGGTCTGGCGGAGACGACCCGGCTGGGCCTCGCGATGGGCGCGGACCCCCTCACCTTCTCCGGACTCGCCGGTCTCGGCGACCTGGTGGCGACCTGCTCCTCGCCGCTGTCGCGCAACCACACCTTCGGCACCAACCTCGGCAAGGGCATGACCCTGCAGGAGACCATCGCGGTCACCAAGCAGACCGCCGAGGGTGTCAAGTCCTGTGAGTCCGTGCTGGATCTGGCCCGCAGGCACGGCGTCGACATGCCGATCACCGAGACCGTCGTCGGCATCGTGCACGAGGGCAAGTCCCCGGTGGTCGCCGTCAAGGAGCTGATGTCGCGCAGCGCGAAGCCCGAGCGACACTGAGCTACGACCTCGCCGTTCGCCTCGTCCGCCACCGGGGCGGACGCTGTATCGGGGCACTACCAACGGGTACTCTCAACGCGATATGAGCACCGAGAACCTCCCCCAGAGCCCTGAGCAGCCGCCTCGCAAGCCGCGCGTGGCCGTCGTGTTCGGCGGGCGCAGCTCCGAACACGGGATCTCCGTGGTCACCGCCGGCGCCGTCCTCAAGGCCATCGACCGGACGAAGTACGACGTCCTGCCGATCGGCATCACCCAGGACGGCCGTTGGGCCCTCACCGCCGACGAACCGGACCGCATGGCGATCACCGAGCGCCGTACGCCGAACGTCACCGAGCTCGCCGAGTCGCACGAGGGCGGGGTGGTGCTCCCCGTCGACCCCGCCAACCGCGAAGTCGTCTACAGCGAGCCCGGATCGGTGCCCAAGGCGCTCGGTGAGGTCGACGTCGTCTTCCCCGTCCTGCACGGCCCCTACGGCGAGGACGGCACCCTCCAGGGCCTCCTGGAGCTCTCCGGGGTCCCGTACGTCGGCTGCGGTGTGCTCGCCTCGGCCGTCGGGCAGGACAAGGAGTACATGAAGCGGGTGTTCACCTCCTTCGGACTCAAGGTCGGCCCGTACGTGGTGATCCGGCCGCGCGAGTGGGAGCGGGACGAGTCCGCCGCCCGCAAGAAGATCGTCGACTTCGCGGGCGAGCACGGCTGGCCGCTCTTCGTGAAGCCCGCGCGCGCGGGCTCGTCGATCGGCATCACCAAGGTCGACGACCTCTCCGGGCTGGACGAGGCGATCGCCGAGGCGCAGAGCCACGACCCGAAGGTCCTCGTCGAGGCGGCGCTGCGGGGCCGCGAGATCGAGTGCGGTGTCCTGGAGTTCGAGGACGGCCCGCGCGCCTCGGTCCCGGCCGAGATCCCGCCGCCGCAGGAGCACGCGTACTACGACTTCGAGGCGAAGTACATCGACTCGACCCCCGGGATCGTGCCGGCGCCGCTCACGCCCGAGGAGACGGCCGAGGTCCAGAAGCTCGCGGTCGACGCCTTCGACGCGGCCTCCTGTGAGGGTCTGGTCCGCGCGGACTTCTTCCTCACCGAGGACGGCGAGTTCGTGATCAACGAGATCAACACGCTCCCCGGCTTCACACCGATCTCGATGTACCCGCAGATGTGGGAGAAGAGCGGGATCAGCTACCCGGAGCTGGTGGACCTGCTGATCCAGGCGGCGCTGCGCAGGTCCACGGGCCTTCGGTAGCCGGTGGGCGGGCCTGCGTCGGCCGGCGGGTCGGTGGTCAGTCGGCGATCCCCTCGGGGATCGCCTTCTTTATGCCGGGCGCCAGGTCCACGAGGGGTGCCAGGCCGTTTCCGGTGCGCTTCTCGGGGATCGTCACCTCGACGTACGCCTTGCGCAGGGTCGTGGTGAGACGGAACGACCCGTCGTCCTGCTTCTCCAGCAGCCACCCCACCCCGTTGACCTCCACACCGTCGGCCTCCGGGTCGTCCATCTTCGCGGGCCGCTGTACACCGCACCGCAGTATGATCGCCGGGTCACCCCAGCCCGCGGTCAGCGCGGATGCCGGCTCGGGGTCCCGGCGATCCTGACCGTCGACCTTGGACGGCAGCGCCTTGTCGAGGTTCTCGCACAGCTCGGTGACTTCCGTGCCCGGGCTGGGAACCGCGGCCCGGGCGCCGTCGTCTGCTGAGGAGCAGCCCGTAATGGTGATCAGCGTGAGAAGCGCGGGCAGGCCGATGAGCCGGCGACGGAAATCAATCACCGGCCAAGGGTAGACGGGGGCTACAGATGGACCACCGGGCAGGTCAGGGTGCGGGTGATGCCGTCCACCTGCTGGACCTTCGCGACCACCATCCGGCCCAGGTCGTCTACGGTGTCGGCTTGTGCGCGGACGATCACGTCATACGGTCCTGTCACGTCCTCGGCCTGGATGACCCCAGGAATCTTGCTGATCGTCTCGGCGACGGTCGACGCCTTGCCGACCTCCGTCTGGATCAGGATGTACGCCTGTACCACGGAACCTCCAGGGCGGCCACGAGGATCATGTGGGGAAAAGGAACGCCACGGTATCGCGTCGTCGCTCGCCGCGGGGAGACCCGCGGGGGCGTGGACGCCCGCGCCGGGGTGCGGACACGACAGAAGTTCACGGTCCCCTCGACCGTATCGAGGACACTGATGACGCGCGACCGGGCACGGCACGGCACAGAAGGGGCGTAAGGGCCATGAAGGGCACTGTTGGTGAGCTCGGGGAGTTCGGGCTCATCAGGGAGCTCACCTCCCGTCTCACCACCACCCCGGCGGTCCGGGTGGGCCCCGGCGACGACGCCGCGGTGGTCGCCGCGCCCGACCGCCGGGTCGTGGCGAGCACTGACATCCTTCTGGAGGGCCGGCACTTCCGCCGCGACTGGTCCACGGCCTACGACGTGGGCCGCAAGGCCGCCGCGCAGAACCTCGCGGACATCGCCGCCATGGGCGCGGTGCCCACCGCCCTGCTGCTCGGCCTGGTCGTGCCCGCCGAACTCCCCGTCACCTGGCCCTCGGAGCTCATGGACGGCCTGCGCGACGAGTGCCAGGTCGCCGGCGCCTCGGTGGTCGGCGGAGACGTCGTACGGGGAGACACGATCATGGTCTCCATCACCGCCCTCGGCGATCTGCGGGGCCAGGAGCCCGTCACCCGGGCCGGCGCCCAGCCCGGCGACCTCGTCGCGGTGACCGGCTGGCTGGGCTGGTCCGCGGCCGGGTACGCGGTGCTCTCCCGGGGCTTCCGCTCGCCCCGCGCGTTCGTGGAGGCGCACCGGCGCCCCGAGCCGCCGTACCACGCGGGCCCCGCCGCCGCGGCGCTCGGCGCGACCGCGATGTGCGACGTGAGCGACGGACTGATCGCCGACCTCGGGCACATCGCCGAGGCCAGCAAGGTCCGCATCGACGTGCGCTCCGGCGCGATCGACATCCCCTCGCAGATGAACGACATCGGGCAGGCCGTCGGGGTCGACCCCATCCAGTGGGTGCTGACCGGGGGAGAGGACCACGCGATCGTGGCCACCTTCTCGCCGGACGTGAAGCTGCCGGCCCGCTGGAAGGTGATCGGCGAGGTCCTCAACCCCTCGGCGCTGCCCCAGGTGACGGTCGACGGGGCGCCCTGGACCAGCAAGGGCGGCTGGGACCACTTCGGCGAGGACATCGAGTCGTGAGGCCGCCCCTCGTGCTCACGGTGGCGGGCTCCGACTCCGGCGGCGGCGCCGGGATCCAGGCCGACCTGAAGACCATGCTCGCGCTCGGCGTGCACGGCATGAGTGTCGTCACCGCCGTGACCGCGCAGAACTCCCGTGGCGTACAGGGGGCTTGGGAGCTGCCGGTGGAGGCGGTGCGGGCCCAGTACCGCAGTGTCGTGGACGACATCGGCGTCCAGGCCGTCAAGACCGGGATGCTCGCCTCGGCCGAACTCGTCGAGACGGTGGCCGAGTTGCTCGGCGAGACCGGTGTCCCGGCCGTGGTCGACCCGGTCGGCGTCTCCAAGCACGGGGACTCCCTGCTGGCCTCGTCCGCCCTGGAGTCCGTGCGGCGAAAGCTGCTCCCGGTGGCCACCGTCGCCACCCCGAACCTCGACGAGGTGGCCCAACTCACCGGCGTGCAGGTGGAGTCGGAGTCCCGGATGCGGGAGGCGGCGGACGCCGTCCTGGCGTACGGACCGGCCTGGGTGCTCATCAAGGGCGGCCATCTTCCCGGTGACGCCGTCGACCTGCTCACCGACGGCTCCGAGGAGCACTGGCTGCGCGCGCCCCGCCACGACAACCGCCACACGCACGGCACGGGGTGCACCCTCGCCTCCGCGATCGCCTCCCAGCTCGCGAAGGGCCGGTCCGTGCCGGAGGCGGTGGCGGACGCGAAGGACTACGTCACCGGCGCGATCGCGTCCGGCTTCGCGCTGGGTGGCGGGATCGGACCGGTGGATCACGGCTGGGCGCTGGACCGGGATCTCACGCCGGGGGCGCCGGCGGCCTGACGCTGACGCCGGTCACATCGGCGTGGTGGGCACAGCAAAAAGCCGGCCCACCTTGCGGTGGACCGGCTCTGCAGCGAACCAGCAGTGGCCGCGCGCTTCAGCTGGGCGTCAGCGCTGGACCTTGCCGGCCTTGATGCACGAGGTGCAGACGTTCAGGCGCTTAGGCGTCCCGCCGATCACGGTACGGACGTGCTGGATGTTCGGGTTCCAGCGACGGGACGTACGGCGGTGCGAGAAGGACACGCTGTTGCCGAAGCCCGGCCCCTTGCCACAGACGTCGCAGTTGGCAGCCACGGGTCACTCCAAAGACTTCAGATGCACTTACGGTGGGATCCCGGGCGGGCCGGGATCGAGATCGCAGGATCAAAGATCTGAGTGGCGCTGCCAGGGGAATGGCCCGATCGGGATCGGGCAACCGGAGCAGCATACAACGACTGCGCCAGTAGAACGAAACTACCATGGCTGATCAGGCCCTCGCTCCCGGCCCTCTTCCGGCGGACGCCCGCCCGGGGTCTACGCTGCGTCCAGTCCAGCAGCCCGAGGAGGCGCAGGTGGCGCAGGTGCCGCAGACATTCTTCGATGCTCTCGCGGTGCGCACCTGGTGCGGTCTCGCGCTGCGGGCGCTGGGCCGGGCGCGCGAGGAGATCGACGCGATCAACGTCTACCCGGTCGCCGACGGGGACACCGGCACCAACCTGTACCTGACCGCGGAGTCCGCGGCCGCGGCCGTGGAGGCCGTCTTCGAGGCCCACGACGCCCATGACCAGGGGAAACCCGCACTCGCCGACGCCGCGCGCGCGATGGCGCACGGAGCCCTCATAGGCGCCCGCGGCAACTCCGGCACGATCCTCGCCCAGCTGCTGCGGGGCATGGCCCAGGTGCTGGCCGCCGACAGTGAGACGCCTCACACGGACGGCGAGGGACTCCGGCTCGCCCTGCGGCACGCCGCGGACTCCGCCCGCCAGGCCGTCGCCCACCCCGTCGAGGGCACGGTCCTCACGGTCGCCTCGGCCGCCGCCGACGCGGCCGGCCGGGCGGAGGGGGACTGCGGGACGGTCGCCCGGGCCGCCTACGACGGAGCCCGCGCCGCCCTCGCCGCGACCCCCGGCCAGCTGGCCGTCCTGGAACGGGCGGGAGTGGTGGACGCCGGCGGGCGCGGGCTGGTGGCGGTACTGGCGGCCCTGGTGGAGACGTTCACGGGGGAGGCGCCCAGGGCGGTTCCGGTGGCGGCCGACATGCAGCACGCGCGCGTGGCGGGCGGTACGGCCGTGACGTCCCCCGAGACCTCCGCGGACGTGTCCCGGATCCCCCCCGAAGGTCCCGTGGCCTCCCTGGAAGAGTGCGCCGACGGCCCGGACACCGGTGGCCCCGCCTTCGAGGTGATCTACCTCCTGGAGGCCGACGACACCGCCGTGGCGCGGCTGCGGGAGCGGCTCGACGGGCTCGGGGACTCCCTCGTCGTGGTCGGCGGCGACGGACTGTGGAACGTCCATGTGCACGTCGACGACGCGGGCGCCGCCGTGGAGGCGGGTGTCGAGGCCGGTCGGCCGTACCGGATACGGATCACCCACTTCGGCGTCGGCGACGTCCACACCACCGGCGCCGAACGGCCGCCCCGCGAGCGCGCCCAGCGGGCCGTCGTCGCCGTCGTGCCCGGCGAGGGCCTGGCGGGGCTGTACACCGAGGCCGGCGCGACCACCGTGCTCGCCCGCCCCGGGGAGCCGCCCGCGAGCGGAGAGCTCGTGGAGGCCGTACGGCGGGCCCACGCGCGCGAGGTGGTGCTGCTGCCCAACGACGCCGACCTGCGCCACACCGCGGCCGCGGCGGCCGAGCAGGCCCGCGCGGAGGGCATCCGGGTCGCGCTGATCCCGACCCGCTCCGCCGTCCAGGGCATCGCGGCGCTCGCCGTGCACGAGCCGGAGCGCCGGTTCGACGAGGACGTCGTGCAGATGACCTCGGCGGCCGGCGCGACCCGCCATGCCGAGGTCGTCGTCGCGGAACGCCAGTCCTGGACCATGGCCGGCATCTGCCAGGCCGGTGACGTCCTCGGCCTCATCGACGGGGACGTGGCCGTGATCGGCTCGGACGTCACCGCCACCGCCGAGGGCGTCCTCGACCGCATGCTCTCGGCCGGCGGCGAACTGGTCACCCTCGTTCTCGGCGACGAGGCCCCCGAGGCCGTCGCCGACCACCTGGAGACACGGGTGCGGGAGTCGTACCTCGCCGTGGACACGGTGGTGTACCGGGGCGGTCGACAGGGGGCCCTGCTGCTCATCGGGGTCGAGTAGGGCGGGCGGGCCCGTGGGCCCTGGGGGTCAGCCCTCCTGCTCCTCCATGAGCGCGAGCATCTGCTCGGCTTCGGCGCGACGGGCCTGTGCCGTTGCGTCGTCAGCGTCGCGACGGTCGGGTTTCGTCCCACCGCTCGCGTCGCGACGGGTCTGTTCCGTCCCGTCGTCGGCGGTACGACGGTCCTGTGCCGTTGCGTCGTCGGCGTCGCGACGGGCCTGTTGCGTCCCGTCGTCGGCGTCGCGACGCAACCGTGCCGTCCCGTCGTCCTCCCCACCGCCACCCCCGTCCCCGTCCCCGTCCCCGGCCCCGTAAGCAGCCAGCACCGCCCGCGCGCGTGCCGCTGCCTCCGCCGGGCGGCTCAGGTCCGCCGCCAGCCAGCCGGCCGCGAGTTCCGCGCCGGTGCGGGCGTCCAGGGCGGCGTCGCCGAGCGAGGCGAAGAGCACGATCGACTCGGCCACCTGGTCCAGCGCCTCCTCCAGAACCGCCTGGATCGCCTCGTCCTCGGCGTCCTCGGGCACGGAACGGGCCAACAGGTCACTGAACTGCCGGTGGGTGTGCCCGAGTTCGCCGACCAGCCGGAGCCGCGCCTCCTCGTCGGTGTCGGCGGCGCCCAGCGCGGCCTCGCCCTCCCGGACCGCCTCCGCCATCAACTCCCGTGCCGTGTCCGCCCCGTCCTCGGCCCGCAGCGCGAGCCACGCGCGGGCCCGCAGGGAGCGGATCAGGCCGTGCACATTGCCGAGCTCGCGCCACAGGCCACCCGCGCGCGCGTACGCCCGGTCCGCCTCGGCCGGCAGACCCGCGGCCCCGAGGGACTCGGCGGCAAGGTGGGCGAGCGTCGCGTGGTCGTGCTGCTCGGGCCAGTGCCGGGCGGTCTCGGCGGCCTGGAGACGCCGTTCGGCCGCCTCCCGGTGCTCACCCAGCTCGCTCAGGCAGTCGCCGAGCCACCACTGTGTCTGGACGACCACCCCGTCGCCGTGTGTCTCGGCGCTCAGGTCGGGCAGTGCCGACTCCAGTACCTCCGCCGCCTCGGCCCACCGCCCGAGCCGCACCAGGTAGCCGCCCAGCTGGTGCCGGGCCCAGGCCCCGAGGGTGGGGCCCTCCCCGGCCTCGTCGGCCCAGTGCGCGGCCTCCAGGGCGTGCTCGGCGGCCTCCTCGGCGAGTCCCCGGCCCCCGACGACCTCGGCGAGCTGGAGCCGCAGCTGGGCCTGTCCCACCGGCTCCAGATGCGGCCCGCCGTGCTCCAGGGCCGCGCGCAGCGCCCGCTCGGTCCCGGCCAGGTCGCCCAGGTGGTGGAGCAGCCCGGCCAGCCGGGCCTCGTACTCCACCGCGAACCAGGGCAGACCCGCGTCCACGAATCCCGCCGCGGCCCGTGCGAACAGCTCGGCGGCCGCCTCCACGTCCCCGGCCCGCGCGGCCAGTTCCGCCAGCATCGCCCGCGCCTCGGCCACGCGCGCGGCGAGCCGTACGTCGTCCCCGGTGCGCCCTTCCACGAGGGCGAGCACCTCCCGCACGGCCCCCTCGGCCTCGGAGCGGGCCTCGTCCTCCCCGGTCTCCTGCACCCTGCGCATCAGGATCCGTGCCCGGGACATCACCACCGACGCGGTCTGCCGTACGCCGGTGCCGTCCGCCGCGTAGAGCGCGAGGATCTCGTCGTACGGCCCGGCGACGGCTGTGAGGGCTTCGTCCACCTCGCCGTCCAGCGCCCGTACGTACGCGGCACGCGCGTGTGCGGCGAGTGCCTCGCCGGGGTCGCCCGCCCGCGCGTACAGCTCGGCGGCCCGCTCGAACAGTTCCACCCCCTCGGCGCCCCGGTCCATCGCCTCGTGGTCGGCCATCTCCGCGCGGTCGCGCGGGTCCAGCTCGACACCCTGTGCGGCCCGCGCGACCGCCGCCCACGCCTCCACGGCGTTCGGCTGGAGGGTGTCCGACAACCGCCGGGCCTCGGCGATCAGCGCGGGGAGTTCGGGCTCCTGGGCGGCCACGGGGGCCGGGGGCGCCACCGGGGGAGCGGCGACCGTCCGGACCGCCCGTACCCCGAGCGGCAGGCGTTCCACCAGCGGCCGCTGTGCCATCCGCGCGCGTGCCCGCTCGCTGACATGCGTCGTGCCGTTGCGCTCGTCGAAGCGGGCGGCCAGCGCGAGGGCCTCCTCGCGCGCGTGGGCGGCGAGTTCCGCGGCTGTCCAGGACCGGCCCGACGGCCCCGGCACCGGCCGGTCGGCCGGACCGAGCTCGACCAGACGGTCCATGAGCAGCGTCACCACGGCCATGAAGTCCAGCCTGCTGCGCGGATGACCGTCGTCCGTGAAGTACGCGGGACGCTCCGCGAGCAGCTCCAGGCCCCGCGCCTCGTTGCCGCTGAGCGCGCAGAACTCCACGTGGTCGGCGTAGGCGCCCCGCATGCTCTCCATGGACCGTACGAGCCGGAAGCCCCGCAGGTGGTTGGCGCGCGCCTCCTCCAGGCGCCCCAGCCGCAGCAGCGGCAGCAGGGAAGAGGCGAGGGCCGCGTGCGGCTCGTGGGCGCAGGTGAACTCGCCCGCCAGGACCGGCGCCCACAGCTCCAGCGCCTCCTCGTCGCTCCCGCGCTGCGCCTGCCACCAGCCCTGTTCGTGCAGCTCGCAGGCGTGGCAGTCGGCCATGCCGTCCCGGTCCGCGGCCAGCCACGCGGCGTAGGCGCGCTCGGCCCGCGCCAGGTCCCCGATGTGCGCGGCCACGCTGTACTCGGCGCTGCGCACGGCCCGTTCGGAGTGTCCCGCCAGCCGGTAGCGGTGCTCCATCTCGCCGAGCCACTTCTCCATGGCGGCCAGCGGGATGTGCGGCTGGTCGAGCATGCCGGCCGTCATCCACTTGAAGACCCAGTGCAGCGAGTGCGTCTCGTACTCGTCGAAGTCCTCGGGGCGCTCGTCCCACATGCGCAGCAGCCGCGCGAAGGGCACGAACATCTTGGCCTTCTCGGAGCTGTAGTTGTAGACCTTCAGCTGGTGTCCGAGCGCCTCGATCACCGCGAGCGGGACGTTCAGCTTCTCGGCCTCGGCGAGCAGCTGCTCCGCGCGCGCGTTGCGGGCCGGGCCCTCCGGCTCCTCGGAGTTCTCCGCCATCGCCCGGCGCAGCGCGTCGAGGTCGGTGATCCCGCCGAGTCCGTCGATCCCGCTCATCAGGGGCCCTCCTCGCCGTTCGTGGCCCACTCCAGGAGGCCGATGAAGGCCCGGTTCAGCAGCGCCGAGTCCGCGGGCCTGAGCGGGCGCTGGGCCATCAGCAGCGCCTGCCCGTACAGGGACTCGGTGGCGGTGCCGATCAGTTCCGGATCGCCGAGCGAACCGATCCGCCGTACCAGGGGGTTGAGATGGTTCAGCACGAGACGCGCGCGCGGGGCGCTCCCGCGCAGCGAGCCGAGGATGCCCGCCCACAGGTCGTCGGCCTGCTCCTCGGCGTCCGCCCGCGCCTGCTCGTGCCGGGCGTCCCGGTCGTCCAGGTGCAGCGCGGGCACGGACAGCGGCCGGAAGGCGCGCAGGACGACATCGCACCCCAGCGGGTCGAGCCTGGCCCGCGCGGCGGCGAGGAAACCGGACAGCGCCAGTTCCTCCACCGGGTCGACCAGGTCCATGTGGGCGGTGACGGTGTCCGCGTCCAGCTCGGTGACGACCGTCCCCGGCCGCACCGAGGGCAGCGCCTCGACCAGGTCGCTGTCGTACGTGTAACCGCCGTTGACCACCCCGACGCCCTGCGCGGAGGCGATCGGCGCGACCTGCCGGTACTCCTCGACGGTCCGCGTGAAGTGGACCACCGGGTGCCGCTGGGCGAACTCCTCCAGGGACAGCCGTCCGTCGGTCGTCTCGAACGGCAGCCAGGGCAGCATCGTGCGCAGCATCTCCCGGTCGTGCCGCGCGAGCGACTTCACGCCCAGGTGGTGCACGGACAGGAAGGCCGCGAGCCGCTCCGGGTCCCCGGCGGCCAGGCCCGTCAGCCAGGACCGGATCCGCTCGCCGAGCGCGTCCCGCACGGCGGCCAGCGTCTCGTCCTCGTACAGCGACTCGCGCGAGGCCGTGGGCCGCAGGCTGTCGGTGTCCAGGACGCAGCGCACGAAGAACGCCCAGTCCGGCAGCAGCTGTTCGGCCCGCTCGGTCAGCAGCATGCCCTTGAGATGCACGCGATGGGTGGCCCGCTGGGCAGGGCTGACGGCGGAGGGAAGGACGTACGCGACGCCCCGGACCCCGGCGAGCGGAACGTTCAGCTCGATCGAGTCCAGCGGGGTGAAGCCGAACAGGTCGTGGCAGTGCCGGGCCAGGGCCACCCTGCGGTTGGCCGGAGAGGGGTACGGGCGGTCCCAGGGCGCGGGCAGATCGGTGACCGCCTCCTCGCCGACCCGGACGTCGTACGGCAGCAGCGAGCCGAAGTCCCGCGCGAGCTGGAGGACGCGCCCGGGTGCGAGCCACTCGCCGGCGCCCGCGCGGGCGACCAGGTACACGGTCGTCCCCGGCTCCGGACGGGCGTCCGGGGGCAGCGTCCGCACCCGGTACGAACCGTCGTCGCTCGCCGTCCACTCCACGGGCGGGGCGTCCGGTGTACGGGCGCTGCGGCTGACCACGCGGATCCGCTCGGCGACCACGAAACAGGCGAGCAGGCCGATGCCGAACTGCCCGAGGAAGTCCGAGCGCGCCTCCTGAAGTCCCTCGGCCCGCTTGGAACTGCGCCCGATGGTGGCCAGCAGGCTGTGCACGTCCGCCTCGGTGAGCCCGACCCCGGAGTCCTCGACCCGCAGGGCGCCCTCCTCGGCGTACAGCCGCACTCTGGCCGGGGCGTCCGGCTGCTCGGCCCGCCGGGCCGTGATGGCGTCCACCGCGTTCTGGAGCAGCTCACGCAGGTAGACCTTGGGGCTGGAGTAGAGGTGATGGGAGAGGAGGTCCACCAGACCGCGCAGGTCGACCTGGAACGTATGAGGTTGCTGAGGTACCTGGGGTGTCTGTGAGGTCTGGGAATCCATCGTCGCAGCGCCGGTGGGGGGAACGTTCGGGCGGCGCGGGGTCGGGCGGTCCCGGGTGGGGCGGTGACCGCGGGGGATGGCCGGAGCGCGTCATCCTAAGCCCCAACCAGCCGCCTGACCAGGGGTTTCCCAGGACGTATACGGCAATGTCAGTGGCGTGGTGTGCAATGGATCTCGTGCCCGCACTGGAAGAACCACTGAAGAAGGTGCTCGGCCCCGCCACCGCGAAGGTGATGGCCGAGCATCTCGGCCTGCACTCCGTCGGCGACCTCCTGCACCACTACCCGCGCAGATACGAGGAGCGGGGGCAGCTGACCCACCTCGCCGACCTCCCCCTGGACGAACACGTCACCGTGGTCGCCCAGGTCGCCGACGCCCGCCTGCACAGCTTCGCCTCCGCCAAGGCGCCGCGCGGCAAGGGCCAGCGTCTGGAGGTCACCATCACGGACGGCAGTGGCCGCCTCCAACTGGTCTTCTTCGGCAGCGGCGTCCACAAGCCCCACAAGGAACTCCTGCCGGGCACCCGCGCGATGTTCGCCGGCAAGGTCTCCCTGTTCAACCGCCGCCTTCAACTGGCCCACCCGGCTTACGAGTTGCTGCGCGGCGACGCCGAGGAATCCGTCGAGACCTGGGCCGGCGCCCTGATCCCCATCTACCCCGCCACCGCCAAACTGGAGTCCTGGAAGATCGGCAAGGCGATCCAGACGGTCCTGCCCAGTGCCCAGGAGGCGCTCGACCCGCTCCCGGAGTCCCTGCGCGAGGGCCGGGGCCTGGTCACCCTCCCCGAAGCCCTGCTCAAGATCCACCGCCCGCACACCAAGGCCGACATCGCCGACGCCCACGCCCGCCTCAAGTGGGACGAGGCCTTCGTCCTCCAGGTGGCCCTGGCCCGCCGCCGCCACGCGGACGCCCAACTCCCCGCGGTCCCGCGCAAACCCGCTCCGGACGGCCTCCTCGCCGCCTTCGACGACCGCCTGCCCTTCACCCTCACCGACGGCCAGCAGAAGGTCTCCAAGGAGATCTTCGACGACCTGGCCACGGACCACCCGATGCACCGGCTTCTCCAGGGAGAGGTCGGCAGCGGAAAGACGATGGTGGCCCTGCGCGCCATGCTCGCCGTCGTCGACGCGGGTGGGCAGGCCGCGATGCTCGCGCCCACCGAAGTGCTCGCCCAGCAGCACCACCGTTCCGTCGTCGAGATGATGGGGGAGCTCGCCGAGGGCGGCATGCTGGGCGGGGCCGAGCACGCCACCAAGGTCGTGCTGCTCACCGGGTCCATGGGGACGGCCGCGCGCCGGCAGGCGATGCTGGACCTGGTCACCGGCGAGGCGGGGATCGTGATCGGCACGCACGCGCTGATCGAGGACAAGGTGCAGTTCCATGACCTGGGCCTGGTCGTGGTCGACGAACAGCACCGGTTCGGGGTCGAACAGCGGGACGCCCTGCGCGGCAAGGGCAAACAACCGCCCCACCTCCTCGTCATGACGGCCACCCCCATCCCGCGCACCGTCGCGATGACGGTCTTCGGCGATCTGGAGACCTCCGTCCTGGACCAGCTCCCGGCCGGCCGCTCCCCGATCGCCAGCCATGTCGTCCCCGCCACCGACAAGCCCCACTTCCTGAGCCGCGCCTGGGAGCGGGTCCGCGAGGAGGTCGAGAACGGCCACCAGGCCTACGTCGTCTGCCCCCGCATCGGCGACGAGGAGGACGACCCCAAGAAGGCCAGGAAGTCCGCCGAGGACGAGGCCGAGAAGCGGCCCCCGCTCGCGGTCCTGGAGATCGCTGACCAGCTCGCCAAGGGCCCGCTGCGAGGTCTCGCGGTCGAGGTCCTGCACGGCCGGATGCACCCCGACGACAAGGACGCGGTCATGCGCCGCTTCGCCGCCGGCGAGACCCATGTCCTCGTCGCCACCACGGTCATCGAGGTCGGCGTCAACGTCCCCAACGCCACCGCGATGGTCATCATGGACGCCGACCGCTTCGGCGTCTCCCAGCTCCACCAGCTGCGCGGCCGCGTCGGCCGGGGCTCGGCGGCGGGCCTGTGCCTCCTGGTCACCGAGATGCCGGAGGCCAGCCCGGCCCGCCAGCGCCTGAACGCGGTCGCCTCGACCCTGGACGGCTTCGAACTCTCCCGCATCGACCTGGAACAGCGCAGGGAGGGCGACGTCCTGGGCCAGGCCCAGTCGGGCGCCCGCACCTCGCTCAGGGTCCTCGCCGTGATCGAGGACGAGGAGATCATCGCGGAGGCGAGGGAGGAGGCGACGGCGGTGGTGGAGGCAGACCCGGAGCTGACGGCCCTGCCCGGCCTGCGCACGGCCCTGGACGCGCTCCTGGACGAGGAGAGGGAGCAGTACCTGGAGAAGGGCTGAGAAACTGGACCCGTAACCGCCCCCGAACAAGGACCGAAGATGACGCGCGTGATCGCGGGCAGGGCCGGCGGACGCCGCCTGGCCGTCCCGCCGGGAAACGGCACCCGTCCGACCTCCGACCGCGCCCGCGAAGGTCTCCTCTCCACCTGGCAGTCCCTGCTCGGCGGCCCCCTGTCCGGTGAACGGGTCCTCGACCTCTACGCCGGGTCGGGCGCCGTCGGCCTCGAAGCCCTCTCCCGCGGCGCGAGCCACACCCTCCTGGTCGAGGCCGACGCACGAGCCGCCCGCACGATCCGGGAGAACGTCAAGAGCCTCGGCCTCCCCGGCGCCGAGGTACGGGCGGGCAAAGCGGAACAGATCATTCAACAACCGGCGCCGGCACAGCCGTACGACATCGTCTTCCTCGACCCGCCCTACCGAGTCACAGATCACGATCTTCGGGAGATACTCCTCACACTCCGCGCCGAACACTGGCTAGCGCCCGAGGCCCTGGTCACCGTGGAGCGCAGTACCAGAGGGGGCGAATTCGTCTGGCCGCCCGGTTTCGAGGCGGTCAAGGCCCGTCGCTACGGCGAGGGAACGTTTTGGTACGGTCGCGCCGCCATGGGCGACAACGCCTCTACGTGCGAAGACGCACGATGACCGGACCGGAGAGCGAGGGATCTCAAGTGCGCCGCGCCGTCTGTCCCGGGTCGTTCGACCCGATCACCAACGGACATCTCGACATCATCTCCCGCGCCTCCAGGCTGTACGACGAGGTCTACGTCGCGGTGATGATCAACAAGTCCAAGAAGGGCCTCTTCGAGATCGACGAGCGGATCGACCTGATCCGCGAGGTCACCGCCGAGTACGGCAACGTGATCGTGGAGGCGTTCCACGGCCTCCTCGTCGACTACTGCAAGGAGCGCGACATCCCGGCCATCGTCAAGGGCCTGCGCGCGGTCAGCGACTTCGACTACGAGCTCCAGATGGCCCAGATGAACAACGGCCTCAGCGGTGTCGAGACCCTCTTCGTGCCCACCAACCCCACCTACAGCTTCCTCTCCTCCTCGCTCGTCAAGGAGGTCGCGACCTGGGGCGGAGACGTCTCCCACCTGGTACCCCCGAGGGTCCTGGAAGCGCTGAACGAGCGCCTCCGCAAAGGCTGATGGGGCTACAGTCGTCCCGTCCGTCTCCAACACAGCTGTAGAGAGTGGCGAGCACAGGTGGACGTGCAGAAGAAGCTCGACGAGATCGTGGCCACGGTCTCCGGCGCCCGGTCGATGCCGATGTCGGCCTCGGTGATGGTCAACCGCGCCGAACTGCTCGCGCTGCTGGAGGAGGTGCGCCAGGCCCTGCCCGGTTCCCTCGCGCAGGCCCAGGAGCTGATCGGCGACCGCGAGCAGATGGTCGAGCAGGCCCGCCAGGAGGCCGAGCGGATCATCGGGCAGGCACACGCCGAACGCGGCTCGCTGATCTCCGACACCGAGGTCGCCCGCCGCTCCCAGGCCGAGGCCGACCGGATCCTGGAAGAAGCCCGCCGGGAGGCCGAGGAGGTCCGCGCCGAGGCCGACGACTACGTCGACTCCAAGCTCGCCAACTTCGAGGTCGTCCTCACCAAGACCCTCGGCTCGGTCGGCCGCGGCCGCGAGAAGCTCCTCGGCACAGGCCCCGGCCTCGACGAGAACGGCTACGAGGACGAGGACGCCCCCGAGCGCAGTCACGACCCCGAGACCCTGCGCAAGGACGCCGACTCCTACGTCGACGCCAAGCTCGGCGCCTTCGAGGCGGTCCTCGCCAAGACCCTGGAGGCGGTCGGCCGCGGCCGCCAGAAGCTGCACGGCCGTATCGCCACGGACGACCTCGGCGCCCTCGCCGACGACCTGTCCACCGTCCAGCACTCCAGCGACGCCGACTACCTGGCCGACCTCGCCGCCCTCGCCGAGCGCGACAGCCAGGCAGTGGCCCAGGCGGCGGCCGCCGCGGCCGAGCAGCAGGACTACGCCCAGCAGGCGGCGTACGGCTACCAGCAGCAGAGCGAGGCCTACGCGGGCTACCAGCAGCAGCCCGATCCGTACGCCCAGCAGGACCCGTACGGCTACCAGCAGGCCGATCCGTACGCCTACCAGGGCTACGACCAGCAGCAGCCGGCCTACGACCCGAACCAGGCCCAGCAGCCCCAGCAGGCCCACCAGTCCTACGCCCTGGACGAGACGAGCCTCTTCGACACCGGCATGATCACGCCGGAGCAGCTGAGGGCGTACGAGCAGGGCCGCGGCCAGTGACGAACCCGTGAGGGACCACCGGATTGGGCCGTGAGCGAAAGGTCCAGTATCCTGGCTCTTCGGTCGCGCGTACGTCCGCGATCAACGCTGCCCGGGAACACCGAAGGGCGGCGTCCCTCTGAGCTCGAAGATCGAAAGCAGGAATGGCTCCCAACGCGCGCCTCGACCACCGCAACCCTCTTGTGTTCGACACACACGAGCTGGGGCGGCGTCCTGGCGCGCTGCAGCGCCTGACCCGCGAGATCGACGCCCCCAAGGATCTCGGGATCCAGGGAGTGATCGGAGTGCCGGAAGGCGCCCCGGTCGAGCTCGAACTCCGCCTGGAGTCGGTCATGGAAGGGGTGCTTGTCACAGGCACCGCCCGTGCACAGGCCAAGGGGGAGTGCGTAAGGTGTCTGGAGCCGCTGGAGCTTGCGCTCGAAGCGGACTTCCAGGAGATGTTCTCGTACCCTGACGCCGACGACCGTGGCCGCGTGAAGGCGGAACCGGCCGACGACGCCGAGGAAGACGAGGACAGGCTCTTCATCGAGGACGGCCTGTTCGACCTCGAACCCGTGCTGCGTGATGCGGTGGTGCTCGCACTGCCGATGCAGCCGGTGTGCCAGGACGACTGTCTGGGCCTGTGCTCCGAGTGCGGAGCGCGGCTCACGGACGACCCGGACCACCACCACGACGCCGTCGACATCCGTTGGGCGGCTTTGCAGGGACTCGCCGGTTCACTCGAAGACGGCGAGAAGGACGAGATGAGCGGCGCTGACGCGGAAGCGGGCGTCGACGAGAAGCAGGAGAAGTAGCCGTGGCTGTTCCGAAGCGGAAGATGTCGCGCAGCAACACGCGCCACCGCCGGTCGCAGTGGAAGGCTGCGGTCCCCACCCTGGTTGCGTGCGAGCGCTGCCACGAGCCCAAGCTGCAGCACATCGCGTGCCCCGCTTGTGGCACCTACAACAAGCGCCAGGTCCTCGAGGTCTGAGCGGCTGGTGAGAGGCACTGTGTCCACTCCGAAGAAGAACTCGGGCGACAACCAGGCCTCGTCCCACACGCTGTTGGAAGGGCGGCTCGGGTACAAACTCGAGTCCGCCCTTCTGGTGCGTGCGCTGACCCACCGGTCCTACGCGTACGAGAACGGCGGTCTGCCGACCAACGAGCGCCTGGAGTTCCTCGGGGACTCCGTGCTGGGGCTCGTGGTCACGGACACGCTGTACACCACCCACCCCGACCTGCCCGAAGGCCAGTTGGCCAAGTTGCGGGCCGCGGTGGTCAACTCGCGCGCGCTGGCGGAGGTCGGCCGTGGGCTCGACCTGGGTTCCTTCATCCGGCTCGGCCGTGGTGAAGAGGGCACAGGCGGCCGGGACAAGGCATCCATCCTCGCCGACACCCTGGAAGCGGTGATCGGCGCGGTCTATCTCGACCAGGGTCTCGATGCGGCGAGCGAGCTCGTCCACCGGCTCTTCGACCCGTTGATCGAGAAGTCCTCCAACCTCGGAGCCGGCCTGGACTGGAAGACCAGTCTCCAGGAGCTCACCGCGACCGAAGGACTCGGCGTGCCCGAGTACCTGGTCACGGAGACCGGCCCCGACCACGAGAAGACCTTCACTGCTGCCGCCCGCGTCGGAGGCGTCTCGTACGGCACCGGCACCGGCCGCAGCAAGAAGGAGGCGGAGCAGCAGGCCGCGGAATCCGCCTGGAGGTCCATCCGGGCCGCCGCGGACGAGCGCGCCAAGGCGGCGGCGAAGGCTGCCGAAGTCGCCGAAGCAGTCGAAGCCTCCGAGGACGACGACGAGGGTCCGTCGTCCGTCTCCGCCTGACGCCTGGAAACAGCGCGTCGGACGTCTGGAAGCACAGCGTCCGGCGCCTTGGAGAGAGCGCGTCCGGAAGCACAGCGCAGCCGAGCGCCTGTCCCGGTACACCGGGGCGGGCGCTCGGCTCATACACCGGTCCGTGACGGGGGAGCCCCATGCCCGAGTTGCCCGAGGTCGAGGTCGTACGGCGCGGTCTGGAGCGGTGGGTCGCCCACCGGACGGTCGCCGAGGCCGAGGTGCTGCACCCGCGTGCGGTACGACGCCACCTGGCCGGCGCCGACGACTTCGCGTTCCGGCTCAAGGGGCACCGCGTGGGCACCCCGAGCCGGCGCGGCAAATACCTGTGGCTGCCGCTGGAGGACACCGACCAGTCGGTCCTGGCGCATCTCGGCATGAGCGGTCAGCTGCTGGTGCAGCCGCACGCGGCGCCCGACGAGAAGCACCTCAGGATCCGTGTCAGGTTCGCCGACGAGGTCGACACCGAGCTGCGCTTCGTGGACCAACGCACCTTCGGCGGGCTGTCGTTGCACGACAACACCCCCGACGGGCTGCCCGACGTCATCGCGCACATCGCCCGCGACCCGCTCGACCCGCTCTTCGACGACGACGCCTTCCACCAGGCCCTGCGCCGCAAGCGCTCCACCATCAAACGGGCCCTGCTGGACCAGTCGTTGATCAGCGGGGTCGGCAACATCTATGCGGACGAGGCCCTTTGGCGCTCCCGCATCCACTACGAGCGCCCGACCGCGGGCTTCACGCGCCCGCGCACGGCCGAACTCCTCGGCCACGTGAGGGACGTGATGAACGCGGCCCTGGAGGTCGGCGGCACCAGCTTCGACAGCCTGTACGTCAACGTGAACGGTGAGTCGGGGTACTTCGACCGGTCCCTCGACGCGTACGGCCGCGAGGGGCTGCCCTGCAAGCGGTGCGGTACGCCGATGCGCCGACGGCCCTGGATGAACCGGTCCAGCTACTTCTGCCCGAGGTGTCAGCGGGCGCCGCGGGTCACGTCGTAGCGTTCGCGGGCGGCCAGGACGTCGTCCATGCGGCCCTCCACGAAGTGGATGAGGCCCAGGAGGCGCTCGGCGAGCTCATGGCCCAGCGGGGTCAGCTCGTAGTCGACCCGGGGCGGGTTGGTGGGCTGGGCGTCGCGGTGCACCAGGCCGTCCCGCTCCAGCGCCTGGAGCGTCTGGGAGAGCATCTTCTCGCTCACACCGTCGACCCGGCGGCGCAGCTCGTTGAAGCGCAGCGAGCCCTGGTACAGGGCGCCGAGGGTGAGCGCGCCCCAGCGGCCCGTCACGTGCTCCAGGGTGCCGCGCGAGGGGCAGGCCTTGGCGAACACGTCGTACGGGAGGTCCTGCGCCTCCAGGGGCTGCTGCGTGGTGTCCATATCGCAAGCGTACAGCGCTAACCCACGGGTTGCACTAACCATGAGTTAGTGCAACCCGCAAGCCGCACCCCGTGATCCGCAAGCCGTGCGGTCTGGGGGCCGACTCCGTCAGTACCCGAAGTCCTGCGTCCACCAGGGGCCGCCGGAGCCGAAGACCACACCCACGCCCAGCGTCTTGAAGTCGCAGTTGAGGATGTTGGCCTTGTGGCCGGGGCTGTTCATCCAGGCTTCCATGACCGCGGCCGGGTCGGACTGACCCCGGGCGATGTTCTCGCCGCCGAGGCTGGTGATCCCGGCCTGCGCGGCCCGGTCCCAGGGGGAGGCGCCGCTCGGGTCGGTGTGGTCGAAGAAGCCCTGGTCGGCCATGGCCTTGCTGAAGTCCGCGGCCAGGTCGGCCAGCGCGCTGTTGGCGGAGACCGGGCTGCACCCGACCTTGGCCCGCTCGACGTTCACGAGCTGGAGGACCTCGGCGGCGGCCGCGGCCTCCGTGGAGACCTCCACCGGCGCGGCGGTCTCCTTCTTCGCCGGCTCCTTCTCCTTCTGCGGAGGGTTAGGCTTCGGCTTCTTGCTCGGTGTGGTGGCCTCGGGCTTCTTCTCCGTCGGCTTCTCGGTCGGCGCGGCCGTCGAGGTGGACGGGGCCGGCGAGGGGGAGGCGGAGCGCTCGGCGTCGCGGCTCGTGGAGCTGCCGTCCTCGCGGCTCTCGGCGGCGCTGCCCGAGGTGCCGCCCTGCTCGGCGGGCGAGTTGGTGGGCGACCCGGCGGCCTGCACATCGCCGCCGGTGTTGCTGCTGCCGCCGATCTTGTAGTTGTCCAGGCCGGGCACCACACCGGTGGCGACGGCGACCGTGCCGATCGCGACGGCCGCGGAGACCCCGAGCAGACCGGTCTTGACCGGCGTCACGAGGTTCCTCTTGCGCCGGCGGTGCGAGCCGCCTCGCCGGGGTCCGTCGGCGGGCGTGTAGCCCTCGCCCCGGTACAGCGCGTACTCCTCCTCGGACGCGAACAGGTAGGCGTCACTGCGCGCGTACGGGTCGGGCTCCTGGCTCAGGTAGGTGGTGGTGCCCACCGAGGCGAAGTCGTAGGAGTCCTGCGGGGCGAATTGGTACGAGTCCTGCGGGTCGAAGCCGCTCCTGTGGGAGCTGTACGTCTCTGTGACCCCCGTGGCGCGGCCCGTGGCGGCGCGGCCGGCGGCGGAGCGTCGGTGGCGTCCCATGTCCTTGCCTTCCTCGTCTGTTCTTGAGGTCGACGCGTCCCCCCGGTCAACCAAAGTCACAAAACCCACACGATCGAGTGAGTTTCGTATGAGATTCATTGGCAGCGGACAGTACCGCATGGCGCCAGGGGAAGGAGTGTCCGGAGAGACATTGGCCGGTTAGGTTGCACCCATGAGCGAGGATGTACGACTGGTCGCCTGGGTGCGCGGACGCGTCCAAGGTGTGGGTTTCCGCTGGTTCACCCGGGCCAAGGCCCTCGAGATCGGCGGCCTGAGTGGTTTTGCTCTCAATTTGGACGACGGACGCGTCCAAGTGGTCGCGGAAGGACCGCGCAAGGGCTGCCAAGGACTCCTGGACTGGCTCCTGGGTGACGACACGCCCGGCCGCGTGGACGGCGTCACCGAGATCTGGGACACACCTCGCGGGGGTTACGACGGCTTCGCCATCCGGTGAGCCGTTTCTGTAAAACGACCCGGGCGGAAGCGGAGGGACCTGCCGCCGGCACCTGCCCGCAGCGGAAAGGTGCTGGTGGTTGCCAAGAAGCGTGTGCCGTGGCAGGCTCCGCACCTAAGATTGATCGCCACGCCCCGGGGGTCCCGAGGAAGCCGTCGCGCCGCCGTTCCAGGCCGCGCCGGAGCGGGTTGCCCACCAATACGGGGCGTGATCGTGTTGACCGTCAAACTTTTTGGTGAGACGCTGAAAGCACCCCGCGCACCTTAGCTGTTTGGCATGGTTGAACGGCACCACGAACTCAAAAGTGTCAAGCACCGCGGGTGCGAATCCCTCACGACCCACACCGCTTCGGTCGGTCACTCAGTGTGGAGGACCATCCATCATGGCAAAGGCGCTTCTCGGTTACGTCGGCGGCTCGGACCCTCGACTCCTCGCCGAGATGCGACGGCTCCAGCAGCGCGTCCAGGACCTGGAATCCGAGCTCGTACGGATCCAGGCCGAGAACGACGCGCTCGCGGCTGCCGCTTCTCACGACAGGATCATGGAGAGCATCGACGCACACCAGGCGGAGCCTGCGCTCACCTGATCGCTGTATCGCTCCACGACAGCTCACGCAGTGGTCGGGCGGCCCGTATCAACCGCTAAGTTGTCAGAGTTTGCAAGGGACGCTTCGGCGTCCCTTCTTTCTTGCCCCCGTGCACCCTTTCACTCTCTTAACGTTTGGTGTGCCCTTCACGTTCAACGGTGAAACCGCGGGCAACAGCGCGTTCATGGAGTGAGACACCCCCGGAAGGTAGAGTCCAGCGCCGTGCACCTCAAGGCCCTGACCCTCCGGGGGTTCAAGTCGTTCGCCTCGGCGACCACGCTCCGGTTCGAGCCGGGGATCACGTGTGTCGTGGGGCCCAACGGCTCGGGCAAGTCCAATGTCGTCGACGCCCTCAGCTGGGTGATGGGCGAACAGGGCGCCAAGTCGCTGCGCGGCGGCAAGATGGAGGACGTCATCTTCGCCGGCACCACCGGCCGCCCGCCGCTGGGCCGTGCCGAGGTGTCCCTGACCATCGACAACTCCGACGGCGCCCTGCCCATCGAGTACGCCGAGGTCACCATCACGCGGATCATGTTCCGCAACGGCGGCAGCGAGTACCAGATCAACGGCGACACCTGCCGTCTCCTCGACATCCAGGACCTGCTCTCCGACTCCGGCATCGGCCGCGAGATGCACGTCATCGTCGGCCAGGGCCAGCTCGACTCCGTCCTGCACGCCGACCCCACCGGCCGCCGCGCCTTCATCGAGGAGGCCGCGGGCGTCCTCAAACACCGCAAGCGCAAGGAGAAGGCCCTCCGCAAGCTGGACGCGATGCAGGCCAACCTCGCGCGCGTGCAGGACCTCACGGACGAACTGCGCCGCCAGCTGAAGCCGCTGGGACGACAGGCGGCGGTGGCCCGGCGGGCGGCAGTGATCCAGGCGGACCTGCGCGACGCCCGCCTCCGGCTGCTCGCCGACGATCTCGTACGACTGCGCCAGGCGCTGCGGACCGAGGTCGCGGACGAGGCCGCGCTCAAGGAGCGCAAGGAGGCCGCCGAGCAGGAGCTGAAGAAGGCGCTCCAGCGCGAGGCGCTCCTGGAGGACGAGGTCCGGCAGCTCACGCCCCGGCTCCAGCGGGCCCAGCAGACCTGGTACGAGCTCTCCCAGCTCGCCGAGCGGGTGCGCGGCACGATCTCGCTGGCCGACGCGCGCGTGAAGAGCGCGACCTCGGCGCCGCCCGAGGAGCGCCGGGGCCGTGACCCCGAGGACATGGAGCGCGAGGCCGCACGGATCCGCGAGCAGGAGGCCGAGCTCGAAGCGGCCCTGGAGGCGGCCGAGCGCGCCCTGGAGGACACGGTCGCGCACCGCGCCGATCTGGAGCGCGCGCTCCAGCAGGAGGAACGGCGCCTCAAGGACGTGGCCCGGGCCATCGCCGACCGCCGGGAGGGCCTCGCCCGGCTCAACGGCCAGGTCAACGCGGCCCGTTCCCGAGCCGCCTCCGCCCAGGCCGAGATCGACCGCCTGGCCGCGGCGCGGGACGAGGCCCAGGAGCGGGCGTTCGCCGCGCAGGAGGAGTACGAGGCGCTCAAGGCCGAGGTCGACGGCCTGGACGCGGGCGACGCGGAACTCGCCGAGCAGCATGACGCGGCCAAGCGGCAGCTGGCGGAGGCGGAGGCCGCCCTGACGGCTGCCCGCGAGGCGGCCACCGCGGCGGAACGCAGACGCGCGGCGACGCAGGCGAGGCATGAGGCGTTGGCGCTGGGGTTGCGCAGGAAGGACGGCACGGGAGCGCTGCTCGGCGCGAAGGACCGGCTCACGGGGCTGCTGGGCCCGGCGGCGGAACTGCTGACGGTGACTCCGGGCCACGAGGTGGCGTTGGCGGCGGCTTTCGGAGCGGCGGCGGACGCGTTGGCGGTGACGTCCCCGTCGGCGGCGGCGGACGCGATCCGCCTGCTGCGCAAGCAGGACGCCGGACGGGCGTCGCTCCTCTTGGCGGGCGCTCCGGAGAGCGCTTTTGGGGGCGCGGGGAACTGCGCGACCAGCCACGACGGACCCGCAGACGCCACCCATCAGCACGCGGCAGATCTGGTCCGCGCCCCCCAGGACCTCCTCCCCGCGGTAAGACGCCTGCTCCACGGCATCGTCGTCGTCGGCACCCTGGAAGACGCCGAAGACCTCGTCTACGCCAACCCCCACCTCACCGCAGTCACGGAAGAAGGCGACCTCCTGGGCGCCCACTTCGCCCACGGCGGCTCCGCGGGTGCTCCGAGCCTCCTCGAAGTACAGGCCTCGGTCGACGAAGCGGCGGCGGAACTCGAAGAGCTCGCGATCCGCTGCGAGGAACTCACCGAGGCCCAGCACACCGCCGTAGAGCAGCGAAAAGCAGCGGCCGCCCAGGTCGAGGAGCTCGGCGAGCGCCGCCGTACAGCGGACCGCGAGAAGTCGGCCGTGGCCCAGCAGCTCGGCCGGCTGTCGGGTCAGGCGAAGGGCGCCGCCGGTGAGGCCGAGCGGTCCACGGCCGCGGCCGCCCGCGCGCAGGAGTCGCTGGAGAGGGCCCTCGAAGAGGTCGAGGAGCTCGCCGAACGCCTCGCCGTCGCCGAGGAGATGCCGGTCGAGGAGGAGCCCGACACGTCGGTACGGGACCGTCTCGCCGCCGACGGCGCCAACGCCCGGCAGACCGAGATGGAGGCCCGCCTCCAGGTCCGTACGCACGAGGAGCGGGTCAAGGGGCTCGCGGGACGGGCCGACTCCCTGGACCGTGCCGCCCGGGCGGAGCGCGAGGCACGCGCGCGTGCCGAACAGCGGCGGGCCCGGCTGCGGCACGAGGCCGCCGTCGCGCAGGCCGTCGCCTCCGGCGCCCGGCAGCTGCTCGCCCACGTCGAGGTGTCCCTCGCCCGCGCCGACGAGGAGCGGACCGCGGCCGACGCCGCCAAGGCGCTCAGGGAACGGGAGTTGACCGCCGCCCGCACCACCGGCCGCGACCTGAAGGCCGAACTCGACAAGCTCACCGACTCCGTGCACCGGGGCGAGGTGCTCGGCGCCGAGAAGCGGATGCGGATCGAGCAGCTGGAGACCAAGGCGCTGGAGGAGCTGGGCGTCGAACCGGAGGGCCTGGTCGAGGAGTACGGCCCCCACCAGCTCGTCCCGCCGTCCCCGCCCGCCGAGGGCGAGGAGCTGCCCGAGGACCCGGAGCATCCGCGCAACCTGCCCAGACAGTTCCACCGGGCCGAGCAGGAGAAGCGGCTCAAGGCGGCCGAGCGGGCCTACCAGCAGCTCGGCAAGGTCAATCCGCTCGCCCTGGAGGAGTTCTCCGCGCTGGAGGAGCGGCACAAGTTCCTCAGCGAGCAGCTGGAGGACCTGAAGAAGACCCGAGCGGACCTGCTTCAGGTGGTGAAGGAGGTCGACGAGCGGGTCGAGCAGGTCTTCACCGAGGCCTACCGGGACACCGCCCGGGAGTTCGAGGGTGTGTTCAGCCGGCTCTTCCCGGGCGGCGAGGGGCGGTTGATCCTCACCGACCCCGACAACATGCTCACCACGGGCGTGGACGTCGAGGCGCGGCCGCCGGGCAAGAAGGTCAAGCGGCTCAGCCTGCTCTCCGGTGGCGAGCGGTCCCTCACCGCCGTGGCGCTGCTGGTGTCGATCTTCAAGGCGCGGCCCAGCCCGTTCTACGTCATGGACGAGGTCGAGGCCGCGCTCGACGACACCAACCTCCAGCGGCTGATCCGGATCATGCAGGAGCTCCAGGAAGCCTCGCAGCTCATCGTGATCACGCACCAGAAGCGGACCATGGAGGTCGCCGACGCGCTGTACGGCGTCTCCATGCAGGGCGACGGCGTGTCGAAGGTGATCAGCCAGCGGCTGCGTTGACCGCGGCTGACTTCAAGAAGTGAACGCATGTGACGGACGTCTGTCTAAGTTCTCACATTTCCCTGCGTTTGAATTTGAGACTTGAAGGCATAAGGTCAGCAACGTTTGGATTTACCTTCAGGTACCACCTATCTGGGGGCTGACCACACCGACAGCGTTGCCGGTGGCCCGAGGAGTAAACGTGACCAGCACAGCACAGGCATCCGAACCAGGAGCCCGGACGGCTCATCCCGATCATCTCGGGCACGTCATCTTCATCGCGGCGGCGGCCGCGATGGGCGGTTTCCTCTTCGGCTACGACAGCTCCGTGATCAACGGCGCCGTCGAGGCCATCCGGGGCCGCTACGACATCGGTTCCGCGGCCCTGGCGCAGGTCATCGCCATCGCCCTGATCGGCTGTGCCATCGGCGCGGCGACCGCGGGACGGATCGCGGACCGCATCGGCCGGATCCGCTGCATGCAGATCTCGGCGGTCCTCTTCACGGTCAGCGCCGTCGGCTCGGCGCTGCCCTTCGCGCTGTACGACCTGGCGTTCTGGCGGATCGTCGGCGGCTTCGCCATCGGCATGGCCTCCGTCATCGGCCCCGCCTACATCGCCGAGGTCGCCCCGCCGGCCTACCGCGGCCGTCTCGGTTCCTTTCAGCAGGCCGCGATCGTCATCGGCATCGCCATCTCGCAGCTGGTCAACTGGGGCCTGCTGAACGCGGCCGGTGGCGACCAGCGCGGCAAGCTGATGGGTCTCGAGGCCTGGCAGGTCATGCTCGGCGTCATGGTGATCCCGGCCGTCCTCTACGGTCTGCTCTCCTTCGCCATCCCCGAGTCCCCGCGCTTCCTGATCTCCGTCGGCAAGCACGAGCGCGCCCGCGAGATCCTCGCCGAGGTCGAGGGCGACAAGATCGACCTGAACGCCCGCGTCGCCGAGATCGAGCACGCGATGAAGAGCGAGCACAAGTCGACCTTCAAGGACCTGCTCGGCGGCTCCTTCTTCTTCAAGCCGATCGTCTGGGTCGGCATCGGCCTGTCGGTCTTCCAGCAGTTCGTCGGTATCAACGTCGCGTTCTACTACTCCTCGACGCTGTGGCAGTCGGTCGGTGTCGACCCGACGGACTCGTTCTTCTACTCGTTCACGACGTCGATCATCAACATCGTCGGCACCGTGATCGCGATGATCTTCGTGGACCGCGTCGGCCGCCGGCCGCTCGCCCTGATCGGCTCCGTCGGCATGGTGATCGGTCTGGCACTGGAGGCCTGGGCGTTCTCCTTCGACCTCGTCGACGGCAAGCTGCCGGCCGCGCAGGGCTGGACCGCGCTGATCGCCGCCCATGTGTTCGTGCTCTTCTTCGCCCTGTCCTGGGGTGTCGTCGTCTGGGTCTTCCTCGGCGAGATGTTCCCGAACCGGATCCGTGCCGCCGCGCTGGGCGTCGCTGCCTCCGCGCAGTGGATCGCCAACTGGGCCATCACCGCGAGCTTCCCGTCGCTGGCCGACTGGAACCTCTCCGCGACCTACGTGATCTACACGGTCTTCGCCGCGCTCTCCATCCCGTTCGTCCTCAAGTACGTCAAGGAGACGAAGGGCAAGAAGCTGGAGGAGATGGGCTGACGGCCCGCCCACGAGCCCGGGGGGAGGAGCCAACACCCCGCTGCCCCTCTCCCCGAACCGTCCGCCGCTTCCGGTCCGGCAACCGCCTGGACCGGGGGCGGCGGCGTCATACGGGGTCACCAGATGAGGACGCCGCCGCCGATCTCCTCTGCCTTGCGGATGCTGTCCTCGATGATCCGCAGCCGGGTGTCGATGTTGTCCCGGTGCTCGTCGAGGGTCCGCGGCCGCTGCGTGCCCTCGGCGACGTCGTCGAGACGGGAGCGCAGCAGCTCCACCAGCAAACTCATGGGCTCAGTGGAACATCGACAGGTCCACATGGATATCGCCCGGCTCAGCCGCCCAGCGCCGGAAGCACACGCTCCGCGAACAGCCGCAGGCTCCGCCAGCCCTCCGCCACCGGCATCCCGCCCGCCAGCGGATGCAGGACCAGGTTGTCGAGGTCCTGCTCCACGCACTGCTCGGGGGTGAGGATCCGGTACACGCCCTCCGCGCGCAGTTCGTCCACCGAGGTGGCCGCCGACCGGACCGCCGAGCGGATGTCGCCGGACTGCCAGGAGGCGTACGTGCGGGCCTCGTGGAGGAAGTGGTCGCCATAGGTCGCCCAGGTGCGGTCCGGGTCCTCCGCGATGTGCAGCAGCGGTGTCTCCGCGGTCGGCATCATGGTCCAGCCCTCGGTGCCGTACTCGACGAGCCGCTCCTTGTAGTACGCCTCCAGCTCCGGCAGATGCGCGCTGGGGAAGAAGGGCAGGCCGAGGCGGGCGGCTCGCCGGGCCGCGGCCTTGGAGGAACCGCCGACCAGGAGGAGGGGGTGCGGGTCCGTCAGGGGGCGCGGGGTGACCCGTACCGTACGGCCGCGGTACTCGAACTCCTCGCCGGTCCAGGCCTTGAGCAGGGTCTCCAGGAGCTCGTCCTGGATCCGGCCCCGGCGCCGCCACTCCACGTCGAACAGGGCGTACTCCTCGGGGCGGTAGCCGATGCCGGCCACCGTCACCAGCCGGCCGCCGCTCAGCAGGTCCAGTACGGCGATCTCCTCGGCGAGGCGCAGCGGGTCGTGGAGCGGGCCGATGACGGCCGAGACGGTGACCGCGATCCTCTTCGTCGCCCCGAACACCGCGCCCGCGAAGGCGAACGGAGAGGGCAGCCAGTTGTTGTCGACGCCGTGGTGCTCCTCGGTCTGCACGGTGGTGATCCCGTGCTCGTCGGCGTACGCGGCCATGTCCAGGGCGGCCCGGTAGCGGGCGCTGAGGGAGGCGGGCGTGGCGCCGGGCTCGACGAGGTTGAAACGGACGACCGTGACGGGCATGGGGGTCCCCCTTCACCGGGCGGTTGGTGCGGGGGACGGTAGCTGACGGTGCGTCAGAAGGCCATGGCCGTGGGTCGGTCGGAGACGGGTTCGGCGACCGCGGGCTTCGGCAGCACCGCGTAGAGCAGTCCCGAGGTCACGATCGTCACCGTCCAGCCGAGGCCGTACGCGCCGACCGGGTTGTTCGAGGCGAGCGGGCCGGTGAACCAGTCACAGGTGGTGAAGAGGAGGCCCGTGCCGAGGCCGGCCGCCCATGCGGTGACCGCGGCCGGGCAGAAGCCGTGCCGGTACCAGTAGGCGCCGGTGCGGGTCGTGTCGAGCAGGGCCTCGCCGTCGTACTCCTTGCGGCGGAGCATGTCCGCGCCGAAGACGCCGGCCCAGGCGGAGAAGGCCACCGCGAGCAGGGAGAGGAAGGCGACGAAGGTGCCCATGAAGCTCCGCGCGGCCAGCATGAGGATGCCACCGAGGACCAGGGAGATCAGCGCGTTGAGCGAGACCGCCCAGGGGCGCGGGACCCGGAAGCCGAGGGTCTGCGCGGTGAAGCCCGCGGAGTACATCGACATCGAGTTGATCAGCAGCGTGCCGACCAGGGCGGTCAGGAGATAGGGGACGGCGAGCCAGAGCGGGAGGAGCTCGCCGAGGAAGGAGACCGGGTCCCGGGCGGCGGCCAGGTCCGGGGTCGCCGACGCCATGACCGTGCCCATGAGCACCATCGGCAGCACGACGACCCCGGCACCGCACACCGTGTTGCGTACGATCGCCGCCGCCGACGCCGTGCCCGGCAGATAGCGGGTGAAGTCGGGGGAGGTCGGAACCCAGCTGATCCCGCCCGCGGCGACCAGCCCGATGCCCGTGATCATCGCCGACGCCGGTCCCGCGCCCCGTCCGAAGACCCGGCCCCAGTCCGTCTCGACGACCAGACGGGCCAGCACCAGGACGGAGAAGGCCCCGAACAGCCAGGTCGCCCAGGTCGTGCACCTGCGCACGGCCCGGATGCCCAGACCCGAGATCGCGAAGCTCGCGGCCACGAAGAGCAGCAGCGTCACGACGATCAGCGCGGTACCGCCGTGGACACCGAAGAGAATGTCCAGGACGGTGAGCAGGGCGTACGCGCCCGTCACCGCGTTGATCGTCTCCCAGCCCCAGCGGGCGACCCAGATCAGCGCCCCGGGCAGCAGGTTCCCGCGCTGACCGAAGACCGCGCGGGACAGGGCCATCCCGGGTGCGCCCCCGCGCCTGCCCGCGACACCGATCAGCCCGACCAGGCCGTACGACACCACCGGCGCCGTGACTCCGACGGTCAGGGCCTGCCAGAAGTTGAGGCCGTACGTCACGGCCAGGCTCGCGCCCACGGTCAGGAGGAGGACGCTCATGTTGGCGGCGACCCAGGTGGGGAACAGCTCGCGGGTCCTCGCGGTGCGCTCGTGGTCGGGAACCGGCTCCAGGCCGTGCGTTTCGAGGGCACTCATGATGAATCACCCTATATGCGGGCGAAATGGGGCGCAGATCGGTCGGTGTCCCCGGTGCGGCCGCTGCCCCTCCCCCGGGAGACAGGGATGGATACTGGACGGGTTATGGAAACCGTCATCCTTGCTGTAGTCATCGCCGTGGTCGTGCTCGGTGTGCTCGGCGGGCTCGTCGTCGGCAGCCGGCGCAAGAAGCCGCTGCCCCCGCCGCCCCCCGCCGCGCCCGACATCACCGCCCCTCCGGCCGAGCCGCACGTCGGCGACGAGGCCGAGACGCCGCGCGACGAAGCGCGCCGGACCATTGAGGAGGTGGATCTCCCGGACGGCTCCGCGCCGCCCGTCACCGAAGAGCTCCCGGCGGCGGCCGGGATCGAGATCCCGGAACCCACCGCGGGCCGCCTGGTCCGGCTGCGGGCCCGGCTCTCCCGCTCGCAGAACGCGCTCGGCAAGGGGCTGCTCACGCTCCTGTCGCGTGAGCACCTCGACGACGACACCTGGGAGGAGATCGAGGACACCCTCCTCACCGCCGACGTCGGTGTCGCCCCCACCCAGGAGCTGGTCGACGGGCTGCGCGAGCGGGTCAAGGTGCTCGGCACCCGCACCCCCGACGAGCTGCGCGGACTGCTCCGCGAGGAGCTGCTCAAGCTGGTCGGCACCGAGGTCGACCGCACGGTCCGCACCGAGCCGGACGACCGCAAGCCGGGCATCGTGATGGTCGTCGGCGTGAACGGCACCGGCAAGACCACCACCACCGGCAAGCTCGCGCGTGTGCTCGTGGCCGACGGGCGGACCGTCGTCCTCGGTGCCGCCGACACCTTCCGTGCCGCCGCCGCCGACCAGCTCCAGACCTGGGGCGAGCGGGTGGGCGCCCACACCGTGCGCGGGCCCGAGGCGGGCGACCCTGCCTCCGTCGCCTTCGACGCGGTGAAGGAGGGCAAGGAGATGGGGGTCGACGTGGTCCTCATCGACACCGCGGGCCGTCTGCACACCAAGACCGGGCTCATGGACGAGCTCGGCAAGGTCAAGCGGGTCGTGGAGAAGCACGCGCCGCTCGACGAGGTCCTGCTGGTCCTCGACGCCACCACCGGACAGAACGGCCTGGTGCAGGCCCGGGTCTTCGCCGAGGTCGTCGACATCACCGGCATCGTCCTGACCAAGCTGGACGGCACCGCCAAGGGCGGCATCGTGGTCGCGGTCCAGCGCGAACTGGGTGTGCCGGTCAAGCTGATCGGGCTGGGCGAGGGCGCGGACGATCTGGCGCCGTTCGAGCCGGAGGCGTTCGTGGACGCGCTGATCGGCGAGTGACAGCCTCTGCAGGCGAAGAAGCGCCCACCCCATGGTGCAGATGGGGTGGGCCCTTCGCTGTGGACGGCTATGCGCGCGACCGGTGCGCCACGTAGGCCAGGGTGCCGAGCAGGAGGCGGGCCGCCGGTGGCTTCGTCGCCGTGTCCAGTGACGGTGGCCGCAGCCACTGGACCGGGCCCAGGCCGCCGCGGTCCGACGGGGGAGCCGTGAGGTAGGTGCCGGGGCCCAGGCCGCGCAGGTCCAGGGAGGTCGCGTCGTCCCAGCCCATGCGGTAGAGGAGCTCGGTCAGGTCGGCCGCGGCGCCGGGGGCGACGAAGAACTGGGCGCGGCCGTCGGGGGTCGCCGTCACCGGGCCCAGGGGCAGGCCCATGCGCTCCAGGCGGACCAGGGCGCGGCGGCCGGCGGGCTCGGCGACCTCGATGACGTCGAAGGCGCGCCCGACCGGCAGCATCACGGAGGCGCCGGGGAACTCGGCCCATGCCTTGGACACGTCGTCGAGCGTGGCGCCGGCCGGGACCTGGGGCGCGAAGTCGAGCGGGTGGGCGCCTGGTTGGCGACAGTCCGGGCGTCCGCAGGAGCAGGCACCGGCCGCGGCCCGCGCGCCCGGGACGACGTCCCAGCCCCAGAGTCCGGTGAACTCGGCGACGGCGGTGCACTCCGAGGAGCGGCCGCGCCTGCGCGTACCGGAACGAATCTCCCGAATGCCGCCGATCGTGAAGCCCATGCCCCCTCCAACGGGTTCACCGCGCCGGTGGTTACGAGACGGACGCGGCCAGTCACTCTCCGTTTCCTCTTCCGGGCGATGGCGGCGCCCGGAAGTGCCCCGGGTGGTGCGCCGGGTCATGCGCGCCCCTGCGTGCACCGCTCCGCCCACCCCCGCACGGTCTATGTCAAGTGAATCGTGTGGAGGCGAGCGTGAGTTCATTCGAAGGGGTGGCGAATGGTGGCGTTTCCGGGATCGCCATGGCTGGACGGGTGATCGTAGGATTACTTTGAGTGCACGAGTCCTGGGGGCACATGCACTTGTGGGTATGCCGGAGGCAAGTCGGTTCCCCGTTCGAAGGCTGACAACCGCCGGACGAACGGCTGTATTTACCGGCATTCTGATAACGCTTGGCGCACTCGGCGACAAGTGGACTCAGGGATGGGGGCGTTCCAGTGGGCGGCAACAGCGGAAGCGGGACGGGCACCGGGAGCGCCGCGCAGAACTCCTCCTCGGCCGACAAGCGCCCCAACGAGCTGCTCACCTCCTGGTTCGTGCGCAGCGGCTGGTCGAAGGGCGAGCTCGCCCGCCAGGTCAACCGCAGGGCCCGCCAGTTGGGCGCCAACCACATCTCCACCGACACCTCGCGGGTGCGCCGCTGGCTGGACGGCGAGAACCCCCGCGAACCCATCCCCAGGATCCTGTCCGAGCTGTTCTCCGAGCGGTTCGGATGCGTCGTCTCCGTCGAGGACCTCGGACTGCGCGCCGCCCGCCAGTCACCGTCCGCCACCGGGGTCGACCTGCCCTGGACGGGCCCGCAGACCGTGGCCCTGCTCAGCGAGTTCTCGCGCAGCGACCTCATGCTGGCGCGGCGCGGCTTCCTCGGGACCTCGCTGGCCCTGTCCGCGGGCCCGTCCCTCATCGAGCCCATGCAGCGCTGGCTCGTCCCGGGCGCCGCCGGCACCCCGCACCGCGAACCCGACCCGGCCTCCGCCCGCCGGGCCGGCCGGCTCTCCCGCCCCGAGCTCGACCTCCTCGAGTCCACGACCGTGATGTTCCGGCAGTGGGACGCCCAGTGCGGCGGCGGACTGCGCCGCAAGGCCGTCGTCGGCCAGCTGCACGAGGTGACCGACCTCCTCCAGGAGCCCCAGCCCGAGGCGACCACCCGCAAGCTGTTCAAGGTCGCCGCCGAGCTGGCCGAGCTGGCCGGCTGGATGTCGTACGACGTCGGGCTCCAGCCCACCGCCCAGAAGTACTTCGTCCTCGCCCTGCACGCGGCCAAGGAGGCCGGTGACAAACCGCTCGGCTCCTACGTCCTGTCCAGCATGAGCCGCCAGATGATCCACCTCGGGCGGCCCGAGGACGCCCTGGAGCTGATCCACCTCGCGCAGTACGGCAGCCGGGACTGCGCGAGCCCGCGCACCCAGTCGATGCTGTATGCGATGGAGGCCCGCGCCTACGCCAACATGGGCCAGCCCGGCAAGTGCAAGCGGGCGGTCCGGATGGCCGAGGACACCTTCGCCGACGCCGACGACTGGGACGAGCCGGACCCCGACTGGATCCGCTTCTTCTCCGAGGCCGAGCTGTACGGCGAGAACTCCCACTCCTACCGCGACCTCGCCTACGTCGCAGGCCGCAGTCCGACCTACGCCTCGCTGGCCGAGCCCCTCATGCAGCGGGCCGTGGAGCTCTTCTCCGACGACGTCGAGCACCAGCGGTCGTACGCACTCAACCTCGTCGGCATGGCCACCGTGCACCTGCTGCGCCGCGAGCCCGAGCAGAGCACCGTACTGGTGGAACAGGCCATGCACATCGCCAAGAAGGTCCGCTCCGAGCGCGTCAACACTCGTATTCGAAAGACGGTCGACACGGCCGTACGCGATTTCGGTGATCTCGCCGAGGTCGTGGACCTCACGGAGAAGCTCGCACTCGAACTGCCCGAGACCGCAGAAGCCGTCTGAGAACCCCGCGGATCCCCGGAACCCCGGCCGCGGCCGGCCCTCCCGAACTGCCCGACTCGGCTCCCCCATGCCAGGTCATCGGAAGGCCGACCGTGGCCGGTTTTTTTCCTTCTACGAAGGTTGCGCCACGATAACGATCGACGTGGCCGGAATCTGCCAGTTCATCGACGCGTAACACACCAGGCGTCTTCGTCACGGCGGCGAAACAACGAGGGGCTTCCACCGAAACCGCGCTGCGTCAATCTCATGGCGCATAACCGGCCCACCCCTCAATCCGCTCTGGCTTCGCCCGCACGGGGCCGTACCTACGACGAGGAGACGCCGATGGCACCAGCCATCACGCTCGCCGCGGACAAGCTGTCCGTGGCCAACACAGGCTTCATGCTGATCTGTTCTGCCCTGGTGCTGGTCATGACCCCGGGCCTCGCCTTCTTCTACGGAGGCATGGTCCGCGTCAAGAGCACCCTCAACATGCTGATGATGAGCTTCATCAGCATGGGGATCGTCACCATCCTGTGGGTGGTCTACGGCTTCTCCATGGCGTTCGGTACGGACCACGGCTCGCTCATCGGCTGGGAGAACGACTTCTTCGGCTGGACCGGCATCGACAAGGGCGACATCTGGTCCGGGTACACGATCCCGGTCCTCGCCTTCGCGGTCTTCCAGATGATGTTCGCCATCATCACCCCCGCCCTGATAAGCGGTGCGCTCGCCGACCGCGTGAAGTTCTCCGCCTGGTCGCTGTTCGTCCTGCTGTGGGCGACGGTCGTCTACTTCCCGGTCGCGCACTGGGTCTGGGGCACCGGCGGCTGGGCCTTCGAGCTCGGTGTGATCGACTTCGCCGGTGGTACCGCGGTCCACATCAACGCGGGTGCCGCGGCACTCGGTGTGATCCTGGTCATCGGCAAGCGCGTCGGCTTCAAGAAGGACCCGATGCGCCCGCACAGCCTCCCTCTGGTCATGCTCGGCGCGGGCCTGCTGTGGTTCGGCTGGTTCGGCTTCAACGCCGGCTCGTGGCTGGGCAACGACGACGGCGTCGGCTCGCTGATGTTCGTCAACACCCAGATCGCCACCGCGGCCGCCATGCTCGGCTGGCTCCTCTACGAGAAGATCCGCCACGGCGCGTTCACCACGCTGGGCGCCGCCTCCGGCGCGGTCGCCGGTCTGGTCGCCATCACCCCCTCCGGTGGTGCGGTCACCCCGATCGGCGCGATCTGCGTCGGCGTCATCGCCGGTGTCCTGTGCGCCATGGCGGTCGGCCTGAAGTACAAGTTCGGCTACGACGACTCGCTGGACGTCGTCGGCGTCCACATGGTCGGCGGTGTCATCGGCTCCCTGCTGATCGGCTTCTTCGCCAGCGGCAAGGGCCAGTCCGACGTCGAGGGCCTCTTCTACGGCGGCGGCCTGGACCAGTTCTGGAAGCAGTGCGCCGGTGTCTTCGCGGTCCTCGCCTACTCCCTGATCGCCTCCGCGATCCTCGCCTTCCTGCTCGACAAGACGATCGGCATGCGGGTCAGTGAGGACGAGGAGGTCTCGGGCATCGACCAGGCCGAGCACGCCGAGACCGCATACGACTTCAGCGGTGCCGGTGGCGGCGCCGCCCGGACCTCCGTCACGGCCCCGGCCGCCGACGCGGGCAAGAAGGTGGACGCATGAAGCTCATCACCGCCGTCGTCAAGCCCCACCGGCTCGACGAGATCAAGGAAGCCCTCCAGGCCTTCGGGGTCCACGGCCTGACGGTCACCGAGGCGAGCGGCTACGGTCGTCAGCGGGGCCACACCGAGGTCTACCGCGGTGCCGAGTACACCGTCGACCTGGTCCCGAAGATCCGCATCGAGGTCCTCGCCGAGGACGACGACGCCGAGCAGTTGATCGACGTCATCGTCAAGGCGGCCCGCACCGGCAAGATCGGTGACGGCAAGGTCTGGTCCCTGCCGGTCGACACGGCCGTACGGGTCCGGACGGGCGAGCGCGGCCCGGACGCGCTCTGACCGAAGAACAGAACAGGAGCTGCTGGGTGACGAGCACGGACGTGCACAAGGACGTAGAGGACTCGGGACCCAGCGGCTATGCGGCGGCCCGGCTGCGCCTCCTCCAGGAGGGGGCGCGGTCCGGGCCGCCGCGCCGTTCCGCCCTCGCCGAACTGACCGACGACTGGCTCTCGGGACTCTTCGCCGCGGGCTCCGAGCAGCCGCGCGGGGTCTCCCTGATCGCCGTCGGCGGCTACGGCCGCGGCGAACTGTCGCCCCGCAGCGACCTGGACCTGGTCCTGCTGCACGACGGCAGCGACCCGGGCGCGGTCGCCGCCCTGGCCGACCGCATCTGGTACCCGGTGTGGGACCTGGGCCTCGCCCTCGACCACTCCGTGCGCACCCCCGCCGAGGCCCGCAAGACGGCCGCGGAGGACCTCAAGGTCCAGCTCGGCCTCCTGGACGCCCGCCACATCGCCGGCGACCTGGGTCTGACGGCGGGACTGCGGACGGCCGTCCTCGCCGACTGGCGCAACCAGGCGCCCAAGCGCCTCCCCGAACTCCAGGAGCTGTGCGCCGAGCGCGCCGAGCGCCAGGGCGAACTCCAGTACCTGCTCGAACCCGACCTCAAGGAGGCCCGCGGCGGCCTCCGGGACGCGACCGCCCTGCGCGCCGTCGCCGCCTCCTGGCTGGCCGACGCCCCGCGCGAGGGCCTCGACGACGCCCGGCGCCGGCTGCTCGACGTCCGGGACGCCCTGCACCTGACCACCGGCCGCGCCACCGACCGGCTCGCGCTCCAGGAACAGGACCAGGTCGCCGCCGAACTCGGTCTCCTGGACGCCGACACCCTGCTGCGCCAGGTCTACGAGGCCGCGCGGGTCATCTCCTACGCCAGTGACGTCACCTGGCGCGAGGTGGGACGCGTGCTCAGGTCGCGTGCCGTACGGCCGCGGCTGCGGGCCATGCTCGGGGGCGGCAAACCGGTCGCCGAGCGCTCACCGCTCGCGGAAGGCGTGGTGGAGCAGGACGGCGAGGTGGTGCTCGCCCGGGCCGCGCGCCCCGACCGCGACGCCGTGCTCCCGCTGCGGGCCGCGGCCGCCGCCGCCCAGGCCGGACTCCCGCTCTCCCTGCACGCCGTACGGCGCATGGCGGCGGGTGTCCGCCCCCTGCCCACCCCGTGGCCCGCCGAGGCACGCGAGCAGCTCGTGACCCTGCTCGGCTCGGGACAGTCCACCATCGACGTCTGGGAGGCGCTGGAGGCCGAGGGCCTGATCACCCGCATGCTGCCCGACTGGGAGCGGGTGCGCTGCCGCCCCCAGCGCAACGCCGTGCACATCTGGACCGTCGACCGGCACCTCATCGAGACGGCCGTGCGCGCCTCCGAGTTCACCCGCCGCGTCCACCGCCCCGACCTGCTGCTGGTCGCCGCGCTGCTGCACGACATCGGCAAGGGCTGGCCCGGCGACCACTCGGTGGCCGGCGAGATCATCGCCAAGGACGTCGCCGCGCGCATCGGCTTCGACCGCGACGACGTCGCCGTACTCGCGACCCTCGTACGGCACCACCTGCTGCTCGTGGACACCGCCACCCGGCGCGACCTGGAGGACCCGGCCACCGTGCGGTCGGTCGCCGAGGCGGTCGGGTCGCAGGGCACGCTGGAGCTGCTGCACGCCCTGACCGAGGCGGACGCGCTGGCCACCGGACCGGCCGCCTGGTCGTCCTGGCGGGGCTCGCTCGTCGCCGACCTGGTCAAGCGGGTGGCCGCGGTACTCGCCGGGGACGCCCCCGAGGAGCCCGAGGCCGCCGCGCCCACCGCCGAGCAGGAGCGGCTCGCCATCGAGGCCGTCGCGACCGGCGGGCCGGTGCTGTCGCTGCGCGCCCAGACCGAACCGCCGGTCCACTCGGAGGAGCAGCCGGCCGGGGACCCCGAACCGCTCGGTGTGGAGCTCGTGATCGCCGTACCGGACCAGCCGGGCGTGCTGCCCGCGGTCGCCGGGGTGCTGGCCGTGCACCGCCTCACCGTGCGCACCGCCGAACTCAGCACCCTGGACCTGCCCGACGGCGTCGAGGGCTCGGTGCTCCTGCTGAACTGGCGGGTCGCCGCCCAGTACGGCTCGCTGCCGCAGGCGGCCCGGCTGCGCGCCGATCTCGTACGGGCCCTGGACGGCTCCCTGGACATCGCCGGGCGGCTCGCCGAGCGGGACGCCGCGTATCCGCGGCGCCGGGGTGTCGTCGCGCCCCCCGCGCGCGTGGCGGTCGCCTCGGCCGCCTCCCGGCACGCCACGGTCATCGAGGTCCGCGCCCAGGACGCCCCCGGACTGCTGTTCCGGATCGGCCGGGCGCTGGAGGACGCCGGGGTGCGGATGCGCAGCGCGCACGTGTCGACGCTGGGCGCCAACGCGGTGGACGCCTTCTACGTGACCGACGCCAAGGGCGTGCCGCTCGCGGCCGGTGAGGCGGCCTCCGTGGCCCGGAAGCTGGAGGAGACCCTGCGGGGCTGACCGGGGGATCCCGGCGAGCCATGTCGCCGGGATACCCTGGAGGGCGATTCCCAGCTGCCACCGACCCCGAGGACCGCGAGCGCCGTGTTCGATACTCTTTCCGATCGCCTCTCAGCGACTTTCAAGAACCTGCGCGGCAAGGGACGGCTCTCCGAGGCGGACATCGACGCCACCGCGCGCGAGATCCGGATCGCGCTCCTCGAGGCGGACGTGGCCCTGCCCGTCGTCCGGACGTTCATCAAGAACGTCAAGGAGCGTGCCCTCGGCGCCGACGTCTCCCGGGCGCTCAACCCCGCCCAGCAGGTCCTGAAGATCGTCAACGAGGAACTCGTCACGATCCTCGGCGGCGAGACCCGGCGCCTCCGGTTCGCCAAGAACCCGCCCACCGTGATCATGCTGGCGGGTCTCCAGGGTGCCGGTAAGACCACCCTCGCGGGCAAGCTCGGCCGCTGGCTCAAGGAACAGGGCCACTCGCCGCTGCTCGTCGCCGCCGACCTCCAGCGCCCCAACGCCGTCAACCAGCTCAGCGTCGTCGCCGAGCGCGCCGGTGTCGCGGTCTACGCCCCCGAGCCGGGCAACGGCGTCGGTGACCCGGTCAAGGTCGCCAAGGACTCCATCGAGCACGCCAAGGCGAAGGTCCACGACATCGTGATCGTGGACACCGCCGGCCGTCTCGGTATCGACGCCGAGCTGATGCAGCAGGCCGCGGACATCCGCGACGCCGTCAGCCCCGACGAGATCCTCTTCGTCGTCGACGCGATGATCGGTCAGGACGCGGTCAACACCGCCGAGGCCTTCCGCGACGGCGTCGGCTTCGACGGCGTGGTGCTCTCCAAGCTCGACGGCGACGCCCGCGGCGGCGCGGCCCTGTCGATCCGGCAGATCACCGGCAAGCCGATCATGTTCGCCTCCAACGGCGAGAAGCTGGAGGACTTCGACGCCTTCCACCCCGACCGGATGGCCTCCCGCATCCTCGACATGGGTGACCTGCTCACCCTGATCGAGCAGGCGGAGAAGACGTTCAGTCAGGAAGAGGCCGAGAAGATGGCCTCCAAGCTGGCGTCCAAGAAGGGCCAGGACTTCACCCTGGACGACTTCCTGGCCCAGATGGAGCAGGTCCGCAAGATGGGCAGCATCTCCAAGCTGCTCGGCATGCTCCCGGGCATGGGCCAGATCAAGGACCAGATCAACAACCTGGACGAGCGGGACGTCGACCGCACGGCCGCGATCATCAAGTCGATGACCCCGGCCGAGCGCCAGGAGCCGACCATCATCAACGGCTCGCGCCGCGCCCGTATCGCCAAGGGCTCCGGTGTCGAGGTCAGCGCGGTCAAGAACCTCGTCGAGCGGTTCTTCGAGGCCCGCAAGATGATGTCCCGCATGGCCCAGGGCGGCGGGATGCCGGGCATGCCAGGGATCCCGGGCATGGGCGGCGGCCCCGGCCGCGCCAAGAAGCAGCCGAAGAAGGCCAAGGGCAAGCAGCGCTCCGGGAACCCGATGAAGCGCAAGCAGCAGGAGGCGGAGGAGGCGGCCCGCAAGGCCGCGGGCGCCCAGGGCGGCAGCGCCTTCGGCGTCCCGGGCCAGCAGGCCCCGCAGGACTTCGAGCTGCCGGACGAGTTCAAGAAGTTCATGGGCTGACGGATCATCGCGTACGGCGCCGGGGGCGCCCCTTGACGGGGGGCGCCCCCGGCGCCGTACGGGCCCGTGCCCCGGCGGGGAGACCGACGGCTAAGGCGTGCGTGCGATCAGGTAGCGGAACACGTTCGGCATCCACACCGTGCCGTCCCGGCGTTGATGCGGATGGAGTGCCTCCGTCACCTCCTTGTCCACTTGGGCCTGGTCGGTCTTCTCGATGGCCGCGTCGAACAGCCCGGTCGACAGCAGGCCCTTGAGGGCGCTGTCGAGGTCGGCGTACCCGAAGGGGCAGGCCACCCGGCCCGAGCCGTCGGGCCTGAGCCCCGCCCGCTGGGCGACCTCCTCCAGGTCGTCGCGCAGGGCCGGGCGCCAACTGCCCGCGCCGCGCAGCGGATCCGCCAGCCTGGTGGCCACCCGCAGCACGGACGACGTGGCACACCGCTCCGGCGGACCCCAGCCGACCAGCACCACGGGCGTCCCCCGCGCGGCGAGCGGGGTCGCCGCGGCGAGCAGGTCCGCGAGTCCCTCCGAGTCGCCCGCGAGGCAGCCGATCGGCTCGAAGGCGGTCACCACGGTGTACGGCGGAGTCCCGGCGTCGGCGACGTCCTCGGGCGTCCCCTCGGCGAGCCGGGTGCGGTACCGCGTGCGCGTGCCCGGTGTCTCCGGCAGCAGCCGCTCCCGCGCGAGGGCCAGCCGCTCGGGGGAGGCGGGTTCGACACCGGTGACCACGGCGCCTCTGGAGGCGGCCATCAGCAGGGCGAGTCCGCTGCCGCAGCCGAGGCCCAACAGCCGCGTCGCGGGGCCCACTTCCAGTCGCTCGTAGACGGCCTCGTACAGCGGAACCAGCATCCGCTCCTGGATCTCCGACCAGTCACGCGCGCGTGCACCGAGGTCCGCACGGGAGGTGGCTCCCGTCGAAGGCGGGTGCTGCCGCACGAGCGTAGGTGTCATGGATAAGCGCCCCAATCGCCGAGATTGCCTCTGTGCTTGATCACGTAGCCCCCGTGACGTGCGCTCGCGCTCCCCCCGTATGCCAGATAACTCCGCACTCGTCCGCGCGTCCAGAGGGCAAGGGGCCCCGCTTGCCGGGGAGGTGGTGCCGGGGAAAAGAATTCACATGGCGGCAACGTGCGCCCGTAACATCGCGCCATGGCAAAGGCACCTGTTCTCACACCCCGGGCGGACGACTTTCCGCGCTGGTACCAGGATCTGATCACCAAGGCCGAACTGGCCGACAACGGTCCGGTGCGCGGCACCATGGTCATCCGACCGTACGGGTACGGGCTGTGGGAGCGGATGCAGGCCGAGATGGACGCCCGCATCAAGGAGACGGGCACCCAGAACGCGTACTTCCCGCTGCTGATCCCCCAGTCGTACCTCACCCGCGAGGCCGACCACGTCGAGGGCTTCGCGCCCGAACTCGCGGTCGTCACCCACGGCGGCGGCAAGGAACTGGAGGAGCCCGCGGTCGTCCGCCCCACCTCCGAGATGATCATCAACGACTACTTCTCGAAGTGGGTGCAGAGCTACCGCGACCTTCCCCTGCTGATCAACCAGTGGGCCAACGTGGTGCGTTGGGAGCTCAGGCCCCGGCTCTTCCTCCGCACCACCGAGTTCCTGTGGCAGGAGGGCCACACCGCACACGCCACCCAGGAGGACGCGCGCGCGTTCGCCTCGCACATCCACCGGCGGGTCTACGAGGACTTCATGACCAATGTCCTCGCCATGGACGTCGTCCCCGGCCGCAAGACCGTCAAGGAGCGCTTCGCCGGCGCCATCAACACCCTCACCCTCGAAGGGATGATGGGCGACGGCAAGGCCCTCCAGATGGCCACCAGCCACGAACTGGGTCAGAACTTCGCCAAGGCCTTCAACACCACGTACCTGTCGAAGGAGGGCACCCAGGAACTCGTCTGGCAGACCTCCTGGGGCTCCACCACCCGCATGATCGGCGCCCTGGTGATGATGCACGGCGACGACCACGGCCTGCGCGTCCCGCCCCGGCTCGCGCAGACCCAGGTCGTCGTGCTCGCCATCAAGGGGGACGAACCGGTTCTGGCCAAGGTCCGCGAGATCGGCGACCGGCTGCGGGCGGCGGGCCTGCGCGTCCACGTCGACGACCGCACCGACACCCCCTTCGGCCGCCGCGCGGTCGACTGGGAGCTCAAGGGCGTGCCGGTCCGCGTCGAGGTCGGCCCCCGTGACCTGGAGAACGGCACCGCGATGGTGGCGCGACGGATCCCGGGCGGCAAGGAGGCCGTGTCGCTGGATTCCCTGACGGCACTGCTCCCCGGGTTCCTCGAGGAGGACCAGGCGCTGCTGCTGGCCCAGTCCCGGGAGCGCCGCGAGTCCCGTACGACCGAGGTGTCGACCTTCGACGAGGCCGTCGAGGCCGCTGTCGCCGGCGGCTGGGCGCGGATCCCGTGGGCCACTCTCGGTGAAGAAGGCGAGGCCAGGCTGGCCGAGCACGCGGTGACCGTACGGTGTCTGGTCGCCGAGGACGGGTCGGTGCCGGGCGCCGACGACGCGCCCGGTAACGTCGCGGTCGTCGCGCGCGCTTACTGAGGTAGCGCCCTTCCGGTGCGAGAGCGACCGAAACGCCCCTTGCCCACCCGCGGATCACAACCGCACCGGCGCGTGGACACGATCTACGCGCCGGGGCGTACTTCACACTACGTACCGGCTTGGTATGAGCTGTGAGGCTTCTCCGCAGATCAGCGCACCCGCCCTCGTCTCCACGCATCAGCGGCAACTGACGGGTACGTGCAAATTATTTGGGATGCCCCGGAATAGGAACACAGCGGCACTCTGGCTCGTTGTCATTACGTGAGCACGACACAGACACCACCTGTTCTCGCCGCAGAGCTGGCAGAGGCGTGGGCCGACATTCAGCGGTACCACCCCGAGCTGCCCGACCTTGCCGCGCCAGAGTCACTGATCGGGGAGTCGTCGTCCGCCTGCGGTCACGAGCTCTCCTTCGAGCGACTGCTTCACGAGGCAGTCCACGGCATCGCCGCCGCGCGAGGCATTCGCGACACCTCCCGCGCCGGCCGCTACCACAACCGGAGATTCCTCGCGATCGCCGAGGAGATGGGCCTGGACCACCCCGATGAGCCGCATCCCAGCAGCGGCTTCTCGCTGGTCACGCTCACCCCCGAGGCGAAGCGCCGGTACCGCCCGACCATCGAGCGGCTCCAGCGCGCCCTCAAGGCCCACACGGCGGCGACCTCCGCCGACACCGCCCGCTCCTTCCGGGGACCGGCGGCCCGGCACGGCTCCTCCGGGGGCGGGGTCCGGGTCAAGGCGGTCTGCGACTGCGGCCGCAACGTGCGGGTCGTCCCCTCCGTCCTGGCCCAGGCGCCGATCGTCTGCGGGGGGTGCGGCAAGCCGTTCCGGATCCCCGAGGTCGTGGGCGCGGCGGCGAGCTGAATCGCGGCTGCTCGTGGCAGCCGCGGTCGGCCCGGGGGCACCCGGAGTGCCGGGTGCCCCTCAGGCGTGCTCGCGCGCGACCTCGGTCCGAAGGGGGCCGCGGGGTGTGGCACAATGGCTAGCTGTACTCGACAGCCGCACAGGAACCCTCTCGCCTCCGGCTGACGCGTCCATCGGGCACTCGGGTACCGCAACCCCACGCGGCAATCTCGCCGTGCCCAACCACGTCAAAACCAGGAGAACCCACTCCCGTGGCAGTCAAGATCAAGCTGAAGCGTCTGGGCAAGATCCGTTCGCCTCACTACCGCATCGTCGTCGCCGACTCCCGCACCCGTCGTGACGGCCGTGCGATCGAGGAGATCGGTCTGTACCACCCGGTGCAGAACCCCTCGCGCATCGAGGTCGACACCGAGCGTGCGCAGTACTGGCTGGGTGTCGGCGCGCAGCCGACCGAGCCGGTTCTCGCCATCCTCAAGCTGACCGGCGACTGGCAGAAGTTCAAGGGCCTGCCCGCCCCGGCTCCGCTGCTCCAGCCGACCGAGAAGGCCGCGCGTCCCTCGTTCGAGGCCCTCGGTGGCGACGACGAGGGCAAGGGTGAGGCCATCACCCAGAAGAAGAAGGCTGAGAAGAAGGACGAGGCTGCCGCCGAGTCCGAGTCGACCGAGGCCTGAGCATGCTCGAGGAGGCTCTCGAGCACCTCGTGAAGGGCATCGTCGACAACCCTGACGATGTGCAGGTCGCCTCGCGCAACCTGCGCCGCGGACGCGTGCTGGAGGTCCGGGTGCACCCCGATGACCTCGGCAAGGTGATCGGCCGCAACGGCCGCACCGCACGCGCCCTGCGTACCGTCGTGGGCGCCATCGGCGGCCGCGGTGTCCGCGTCGACCTCGTCGACGTGGACCACGTCCGCTGACGCAACGCAGCACCGGCTCGGGCCGGGGAGGGCCGTCGGGCCGTCCCCGGCCCGTAGTCGTACCCATCTGTCGTCCAGGAGATCAAGCACAGTGCAGCTGGTAGTCGCTCGCATCGGCCGTGCTCACGGCATCAAGGGCGAGGTCACCGTCGAGGTCCGCACGGACGAGCCGGAGCTGAGGCTCTCGCCGGGTGCCGTCCTGCTCACGGACCCCGCCTCGACGGGCCCCCTCACCATCGAGACCGGCCGCGTCCACAGCGGCCGTCTCCTCCTGCGCTTCGAGGGCGTGAAGGACCGCACCGCCGCCGAAGCCCTCCGCAACACCCTCCTGATCGCCGAGGTCGATCCGGAGGAGCTGCCCGAGGAGGAGGACGAGTACTACGACCACCAGCTGATGGACCTGGACGTGGTCACCGCGGACGGCGTCGAGGTCGGCCGCATCACCGAGATCTCGCACCTGCCCTCCCAGGACCTCTTCATCGTGGAGCGGCCCGACGGCAGCGAGGTGATGATCCCGTTCGTCCAGGAGATCGTCACCGAGATCGACCTGGAGGAGCAGAAGGCGGTCATCACGCCACCGCCCGGGCTGATCGACGACCAGGCCGAGATCGCCTCGTCGCGGGAAGAGTCGTAGAAGATGCGCCTCGACGTCGTCACGATCTTCCCCGAGTACCTCGAACCCCTGAACGTCTCGCTGGTCGGCAAGGCACGCGCGCGTGGGCAGCTGAACGTGCACGTCCACGACCTGCGGGAGTGGACCTACGACCGCCACAACACCGTCGACGACACCCCGTACGGCGGCGGCCCGGGCATGGTCATGAAGACCGGGCCGTGGGGGGACGCACTGGACTCCGCACTGGCGGACGGCTACGAGACGGGCTCCCACACGCCCGCCCTCGTCGTCCCCACCCCGAGCGGCCGCCCCTTCACCCAGGAACTCGCCGTCGAGCTCTCCGAGCGCCCCTGGCTGATCTTCACGCCCGCGCGCTACGAGGGCATCGACCGACGGGTCATCGACGAGTACGCCACCAGGATGCCGGTCTACGAGGTGTCCATCGGCGACTACGTCCTCGCCGGCGGCGAAGCTGCTGTACTGGTGGTTACAGAGGCCGTCGCGCGGCTGTTGCCCGGTGTCCTCGGCAACGCCGAGTCGCACCGGGACGACTCCTTCGCACCCGGTGCCATGGCCAACCTCCTGGAGGGGCCCGTCTACACCAAGCCGCCCGAGTGGCGCGGCCGCGGCATCCCGGACGTGCTGCTCAGCGGCCACCACGGCAAGATCGCCCGCTGGCGCCGCGACGAGGCCCTCAGGCGTACGACGGCCCACCGGCCCGACCTCATCGAGCGCTGCGACCCCAAGGCCTTCGACAAGAAGGACCGCGAGATGCTCTCCATCCTGGGCTGGGCGCCGGACCCGGAGGGGGAGCCGTACGGCCGATTTTGGCGCAGGCCACAAGGCGTGGAAGAATAGCTCGCTGTTGTGCGTCGTCCGGCGTGCGCCCCTGCCACAGGGGGACACGACGCCCGCCCCGACACGGACAGCATCCTCAGAATCACCTAGCTACCGCCTATGACCTGTGGCATGGGCGAAGAAAGCAGACGAAATGTCTCACCTGCTCGACTCCGTCGACGCCGCGTCGCTGCGCAGCGACATCCCGGCCTTCCGCCCGGGTGACACGGTCAACGTCCACGTGCGCGTCATCGAGGGCAACCGCTCCCGTGTGCAGCAGTTCAAGGGCGTCGTCATCCGTCGCCAGGGCGCCGGTGTCCGCGAGACCTTCACGGTCCGCAAGGTCTCGTTCTCCGTCGGCGTCGAGCGCACCTTCCCGGTGCACACCCCGATCGTCGAGAAGATCGAGCTCGTCACCCGCGGTGACGTGCGTCGCGCCAAGCTGTACTACCTGCGCGAGCTGCGCGGCAAGGCCGCGAAGATCAAGGAGAAGCGCGAGAACTGAGCGCTTTTCGGAGGTCACAGCGGGGCCGGATAACATCTGGCCCCGATGGACACCGAAGCACAGCCGACGGAGCGCGACCGCTCCTCCCGTCCCGCACCAGGGACCGCGGAGGGACGGTCGCGTTTCGCGTTGGTGGCGAGGATCACCGAGTGGCTGCCCGGCGGCCGGATCTCGCTCTCCCTGCTGCTCTGCCTGGTCTTTCTTTTGCTGATCAGTACGTTCGTGGTCAGACCTTTCCAGATTCCTAGCGGATCCATGGAAAACGGATTGAGGGTCGGGGACCGCGTTCTCGTAAATAGGTTGGCGTACCGTTTCGGTGCCGAGCCGCGGCGCGGCGATGTGGTGGTGTTCGACGGAACCGGGTATTTCGGGGACGGGGACTACATCAAGCGCGTTGTCGGTGTGGGGGGAGACCATGTGCTCTGCTGCGACAAGAAGGGGAGGATCGAGGTGAACGGCCGGTCGGTCGACGAGTCGGGCTTCCTGTACCCGGGCGACGCTCCGTCCTCGGTGCCCTTCGACGTCGAGGTGCCCGACGGCACGCTGTTCGTGCTCGGTGACCATCGCAGTGTCTCCAGCGACTCCCGGGACCATCTGGGCTCCCCGGGCGGCGGCATGATCCCGGTCGACGACGTCCTGGGACGGGCGGACTGGATCGTCTGGCCGGCCGCGCACGCGGTCCGACTGCACCGTTCCGGCGCCTACGCGCGTGTGCCCGCCGTGGAGGGTGCGCATGGGTAACCGCGGCAAACCGCGCGGGGTGTCGAGCACCGCCGCCGAGAACCTCCTGCCCACCGGCGTCCGGCGCTCCACCAGTCCCGGCGGCGGCCGCTCGCGTGCGGAGCGCCGCCAGCTGCAGCGCAAGGTCAAGCGGCGCAGAAGGCGCGGAGCGGTCAAGGAGATACCGCTCCTCGTCGGCGTGGCCGTCCTCATAGCCCTGGTCCTGAAGACCTTCCTCGTCCAGGCGTTCGTGATCCCGTCCGGGTCGATGGAGCAGACGATCCGGATCGGCGACCGGGTCCTGGTCGACAAGTTCACCCCGTGGTTCGGCTCCGAGCCGAAGCGCGGGGACGTCGTCGTCTTCAAGGACCCCGGCGGCTGGCTCCAGGACGAGCAGACCACCACGAAGAAGGACGACCCCGTCGTCGTCAAGCAGGTCAAGGAAGGGCTCACCTTCATCGGCCTGTTGCCGTCCGAGAACGAGAAGGACCTCATCAAGCGGGTCGTCGGCGTCGGCGGGGACCGCGTCAAGTGCTGCGACGCCGAGGGGCGGGTGACCGTCAACGGCGTCCCCCTGAGCGAGACCGACTACCTGTATCCCGGAAACGCCCCGTCCGCCCAGCCGTTCGACATCACCGTCCCCCAGGGGCGGTTGTGGGTGATGGGCGACCACCGCGCCAACTCCGCGGACTCCCGCTCGCACCAGGACACCGACTACGGCGGCACCGTGTCCCTGGACTCGGTGGTGGGACGGGCCAGGGTCATCGCATGGCCTTTCGGACACTGGACCATGCTCGACGAACCGAAAACTTACTCTTCCGTTGCCGACTCGGCGGTCGGGGCGACCTCAGCCTCGCAGGCGTCGCTTAGGGTTGCTCCCGACGCTTCGAACGAAGCGATCCAACTCCCGAGCCCTGCGGAACTCCCGCTCGTTATGGGAGTGGTGGGCCTGCGCCGTACGTGGCGCAGGCGGCGGCACAGAGTAAGGAGTTGGCGTGGGGGATGTGGCGGTTGGCGCACGATCCGGGCACGACGGCGAGGAGCACCGCGGACGCCCCGTGGAAGCAGCCGACCCGGCCGCGGAGGGCGCCGTAACCTTCGGGAATGACCCGGCCGCGGGCGGCGAGGGCCCGCCGGTGGACGAGCCTCCCGGGACCGGTGGCGGCGGGACGGGCGGATCCGCGCCCAAGGCGAAGAAGCCGCGCTCCTTCTGGAAGGAGCTGCCCATCCTGATCGGTATCGCGCTGGTCCTCGCGCTGTTGATCAAGACGTTCCTGGTGCAGGCCTTCTCGATCCCGTCCGACTCGATGCAGAACACCCTCCAGCAGGGCGACCGTGTTCTGGTCGACAAGCTCACCCCGTGGTTCGGCTCCAAGCCCGAGCGCGGCGAGGTCGTCGTCTTCCACGACCCCGACAACTGGCTGGCGGGCGAGCCTACGGCGGACCCGAACGCCGTACAGACGTTCCTCTCCTGGATCGGCCTCATGCCGTCCGCCGAGGAGAAGGACCTCATCAAGCGCGTCGTCGGCGTCGGCGGCGACACGGTCTCCTGCTCCGGCACCGGCCCGCTGAAGGTCAACGGCAAGGCGCTGGACGAGGCATCGTACGTCTACCCCGGCAACACCCCGTGCAGCCAGGACGACCAGGGCGGCCAGTTCACCGTGAAGGTCCCCAAGGGCTACATCTGGGTGATGGGCGACCACCGCCAGAACTCCCGGGACTCCCGCTACAACCAGTCGGACGCGCACCACGGCATGGTCCCGGTCGACGACGTCGTGGGCCGCGCCATCGTCAAGGCCTGGCCGATCAACCGCTGGGGCACGCTGCCGAAGCCGGACACCTTCAGCCAGGCCGGCATCAACGACCAGGCGTCCGCGTCCGCCGCGCTGACCTTCGCGCCGCAGGGGGTCGCGCTCGTGGGCGTGGTGCCGGTGGCGCTGTGGCGGCGCAGGAAGCTGTCGGTGGAGCGGGGGCGCTGATCGCCTTGGGGTGAGGCTGCTCTCTCGGCGGATCGGCTTGGGGTGCGGAAGCCACCTTGGTGAATCGGCTTGGGGTGCGGGGGCTCCCTCGGTGAATCGGCCGGAGTCGCTGATCGCGGTCTGTTGCCCGAGGTATGGCATGACCTGGTGAAAGCTTTGCGGAGCTTGCGGCCCCGGGCGGCCGGGAAGGGCTGACCCCGTCAGTACCGCCGGGTAGGGTGCGGACCCATGGGTGGCGAGAGCGCAACACGTACGGCCCCGCGGAGCGGCGGCGGCACCGGCACACGCCCGGCGGGCAGCCGGACCGGACAGCGACTGTCCGGCCTGGCAGTCGCGCTGGGCATCGTGCTGTTCCTGGGTGGTTTCGCCTGGGGAGCGCTGCTCTACCGGCCGTTCACCGTGCCCACCAGCTCCATGTCGCCCACCATCGCCGCCGGTGACCGGGTGCTCGGACAGCGCGTCGACGCGGACGAGATACGCCGGGGCGACGTCGTCGTCTTCACCGACAAGGAGTGGGTGACCGGAGCCCTCGTGGTCAAGCGCGTCGTCGCGGTCGGCGGGGACACGGTCGCCTGCTGCACGAACGGCAAGCTGACGGTCAACGGCAAGGAGATCGACGAGCCGTACCTCAAGGGCGGTGTGGCCGAGGACAAGACCATCCCGACCGTGAAGGTGCCCGAGGGCCGGCTGTTCCTCCTCGGCGACGAGCGTCAGGGCTCCCTGGACTCCACCGCCCACCTCACCGACGCGGCCCAGGGCACGGTGGCGCGCAGCGCCGTGGAGGCCCGGGTGGACGCCGTCGTCTGGCCCTGGAAGGGCATGCTGGAGCGTCCGACCGGCTTCGGGAAGCTCGGCGCGATCTCCGAGCAGGGGCCGCTGAACACGATCCTCGTTCTGATCGTCGTCGGCGCCGTGCTGGTTCTGGGGGGCGGGGCGTACGGGCCGGTGGCCAAGTTGTTCGGCGGCCGCCGGGGGGTTCGGACGGAGCCTGCTGGTGCCCGCTGAGGTGGTGGGCGGGGGGTCGGGGTTTTCCTCGGGTTTGGTCCCGGACGGGGCCGCGGGTGGGGTGTCGGCCGGGGGCTCGGGCGGGGCTGTGGGGGTTTCGGGCGGGGCTTGCTCGGCGGGCCCGGGTGGGTTCTCGGTCGGGGGTTCCGGTGGGGCTGCGGAGGGATCTTCGGGGGAGGCGTCGGCCGGGTCCGCGTCCTCGGGCTCGGGCGGCGCATCGGCGGGAACATCGGGCGGGTCCCCGGTCGGAGCCTCGGCTGGATCCCTGGGTGGAGCCTCGGCCGGATCTCCGGGTGGGGCCGCGGCGGCGCACGAGGGCGAGGGTGAGTTGCGCAAGGTGGCGCGGGTGGTGTTGCTCGATCCCGAGGACCGCATCCTGCTGCTGCACGGACACGAACCGGACGATCCGGCCGACGACTGGTGGTTCACGCCCGGCGGAGGACTGGAGGGCGACGAGACCCGTGAAGAGGCCGCGCTGAGGGAACTCGCCGAGGAGACCGGCATCACCGAGGTGGAGCTCGGGCCGGTGCTCTGGCGGCGGACGTGCTCCTTCCCGTTCGCGGGCCGCCGCTGGGACCAGGACGAGTGGTACTACCTGGCCCGTACGACGCAGACGGCCACGGAGGCGAGAGGCCTCACCGAGCTGGAGCGGCGCAGTGTCGCCGGAGCGCGCTGGTGGACGTGTCAGGAACTGACCCGGGCACATGAGACGGTGTATCCGACCAGACTCGCCGAGCTGCTGCGCAGGCTGCTCGACGAAGGTCCCCCGGCCGGGCCCGTGACCCTCGACACCGAAATCGTCTAGGGGCTGACGGGACTGGCGCACAATGGTGGGATCGCACGGCTGAAGGGGAACATGCCATGAGCGCCGAGGACCTCGAGAAGTACGAGACCGAGATGGAGCTGAAGCTCTACCGGGAGTACCGCGATGTCGTCGGTCTGTTCAAATACGTGATCGAGACCGAGCGGCGCTTCTACCTGACCAACGACTACGAGATGCAGGTGCACTCGGTCCAGGGTGAGGTGTTCTTCGAGGTGTCCATGGCCGATGCGTGGGTGTGGGACATGTATCGGCCGGCTCGCTTCGTGAAACAGGTCCGGGTGTTGACGTTCAAGGACGTGAACATCGAGGAGCTGAACAAGAGCGACTTGGAGCTGCCGGGCGGGTGAGCCTGGCTGGATGGTGTTCGCCCGTGTGAGTGACGGGGTTTTCCACAACCGCTGAGTAGTCCACCAAGATCAACTCGGTGGGCGGAACTGCGTGATCGTCGGTGCCGGAGGTGGTGCCGACATGAACGCACGCAGTGCACTCGGCAAGTACGGCGAGAGTCTGGCCGCGAGGCGGCTGACCGAGGCCGGGATGACGGTCCTGGAGCGCAACTGGCGTTGTGGCAGGACCGGTGAGATCGACATCGTGGCGCGGGACGGGGAGGTCCTGGTCGTCTGCGAGGTCAAGACACGGCGGGCCGGGGCCTTCGAGCACCCGATGGCCGCGGTGACCCCCGAGAAGGCGGAGCGGCTGCGGGGGCTCGCGGCGTGCTGGATCCACGCCCACGGAGGCGCACCGCCAGGAGGCGTCCGGATCGACCTGGTGGGCGTGGTCCTGCCGCGGCGCGGCGCGCCCGTGGTCGAGCACGCGCGGGGGGTGGCCTGAGATGGGGTTCGCTCGTACGTGCTCGGTGGCGCTGGTGGGTGTCGAGGGGGTCGTGGTCGAGGTCCAGGCGGATCTGGAGCCGGGGGTGGCGGCGTTCACGTTGGTGGGCCTGCCGGACAAGAGCTTGACGGAGAGCCGGGACCGGGTGCGGGCCGCCGTCGTGAACTCGGGCGGGGAATGGCCGCAGAAGAAGCTGACCGTGGGGCTGAGCCCGGCGTCGGTGCCGAAGGCGGGTTCGGGGTTCGACCTCGCCGTCGCCTGCGCGGTGCTGGGCGCCTCCGAGCGGATCGACCCGCGGGTGCTCGCCGACATCGTGATGATCGGAGAGCTGGGACTGGACGGCCGGGTACGTCCCGTCCGGGGCATCCTGCCGGCGGTGCTGGCGGCGGCGGACGCCGGTTATGAACAGGTCGTGGTGCCGGAGTGCGCCGCAGCCGAAGCCTCGCTCGTGCCAGGTGTCTCCGTCCTCGGTGTGCGCAGTCTGCGGCAGCTGATCGCGGTCCTGGCCGACGAGCCGGTGCCCGAGGAGGAACCGGACGAGCCGGGCCGCCCCGACCCGCTGCTGGCAGGTCTGCGGGTGCCGGGCACCGGGGCCGCGACCGGAATGCACAGCGCGGGAGCGGCGCAGCAGGACCACGGGCACGACCTGGCCGACGTCGTCGGTCAGATCTCGGCGCGGACGGCGGTGGAGGTCGCGGCGGCCGGGGGCCACCACCTGTTCCTGGAGGGACCGCCGGGCGCCGGCAAGACGATGCTCGCGGAGCGCCTGCCGGCGGTCCTGCCCCGGCTGGCCAGGGAGGAGTCGCTCGAAGTGACGGCGGTCCACTCGGTGGCGGGTCTGCTGCCGCCGGGCAAGCCCCTGATCGACGTGGCCCCCTACTGCGCCCCGCACCACTCCGCCACCATGCAGGCCCTCGTCGGCGGCGGACCCGGCATCGCCCGGCCGGGCGCCGTCTCGCTCTCCCATCGAGGGGTGCTCTTCCTCGACGAGACACCCGAGTTCAACACCCAGGCCCTGGACGCGCTGCGGCAGCCCCTGGAGGCGGGACACGTGGTCATCGCGCGCAGCGCGGGCGTCGTGAGGTTCCCCGCGAAGTTCCTGATGGTGCTCGCGGCCAACCCGTGCCCCTGCGGTCGTTTCTCGCAGACGGACGACTTCTGCGAGTGCCCGCCCTCGGCGATCCGGCGCTACCAGGCCCGGCTCTCCGGCCCACTGCTCGACCGGGTCGACCTGCGGGTTCAGGTGGACCGGGTCACGCGGGACCAGCTCACTCAGCGGGGTGCCCGGGGCGAGTCGACCGAGGTGGTCGCCGACCGGGTGCGGGCTGCCAGGGAGAGGGCGGCGACGCGCTTCGCCGGCACCCCGTGGCGGACCAACAGCGACGTGCCCGGGCGTGAGCTGCGAAGCCGCTGGCACGCCGTGTCGGGGGCGATGGACGAGGCCGAGCGCAACCTGGAGCGGGGTGTGCTGACCGCCCGCGGACTCGACCGCGTCCTGCGGGTCGCCTGGACGGTCGCGGATCTCGTCGGTCACGACCGTCCTGACGCGACGGACGTCGCCCTGGCGCTGCAACTGCGCACCGGAGTGCCGCGGGGCGTGCCGATGGCCATCGGGGCACTGACGTGAACGACGGTGAGCTGGTCGATCGGGTGTTTCTTGGTCGGGTCATCGAGCCGGGGGACGAGGTCGGGGGGCGGTGGGTTCGGGAGTGGGGGGTGCGTGAGGTGGCCTCGCGGTTGCGGAGTGGTGGGGAGGCCTTGCCCGGGGTGAGTGAGAAGCGGTGGGGCGGGCTGCTGGGCCGGGCCCGGGTCGCCGACGCGGAGCGGGATCTCGGACTGGCGTACGAGGCCGGTGCCCGGTTCGTCGTTCCCGGCGACGCCGAGTGGCCCGGCCAGCTGGACGATCTCGGGGACGCGCGGCCCATCGGACTGTGGGTGCGGGGGCGGGCCAGTCTGCGGATGTGGGCGCTGAGATCGGTCGCCGTCGTCGGGGCCCGGGCCTGTACCGAGTACGGGGCCCACATGGCCGCCACCCTCGGCACCGGGCTCGCCGAGCGCGGCTGGGTCGTCGTGTCCGGCGGCGCCTACGGAGTCGACGGTGCCGCCCACCGCGGCGCCCTCGGCGCGGGCGGAGCCACCGTCGCCGTCCTGGCCTGCGGGGTCGACCGGCCCTACCCGCGCGGACACACCCAGTTGATCACCAGGATCGCGGAACAGGGCCTGGTCATCGGGGAGTTGCCGCCCGGCGAGCATCCGACGCCCAGCAGATTCGTGCTGCGGAACCGGGTGATCGCCGCCCTCACCCGCGGCACCGTGGTCGTCGAGGCCGCCCACCGCAGCGGCTCCCTGGTCACCGCGCGGGCGGCACAGCGGCTCGGCCGTCACACGATGGGGGTGCCCGGGCCCGCCACCAGCAGCCTGTCCGCCGGTGTGCACGAGCTGCTGCGCGGGGAGGCCACGCTGGTCACGGACGCCGAGGAAGTCGTGGAGCTCGTGGGCGACATGGGGGAGCTCGCCCCGGACCGGCGCGGGCCTGTGCTGCCGCGGGACCTCCTGGCCCCGGCGGCGCGGAGGGTTCTGTCCGCGCTGCCCGGACACCGGGAGGCCGGCGTGGACGAGATCGCCCGGGGTGCGCAGACCACCCGCGATGACGCGGTCGCGAGACTGTACGAACTCCGCTCACTTGGTTACGTCGAACGACACGGCGACGGCTGGAAGTTGACACGCCAGGCGATGATCTCGGTCCGCGGTGGCCGCGGCCCGTGCTGACCGAGCGTGTTCGGCCGTCCGGGGGAACCCCGACATCCTTGGTAATTACCGCAGTTGGGGTGTTCCGGTGATCACACAGGGCGACGATCGTGCCTCTGGGGAGGGGGCTGCGGTACGCATTCGCAGGCGTACTCCGCCACGCTGTTTGCGCACTGCGACACTTCAGTCACGCTACGCTCACGGGGATTCCGACGCACTTCACGTACATCGCGTACTTCACGGCAGAACGGCACAAGGCGACGAATGCCCCAGCACACTTCCGGATCCGACCGGGCGGCGATCCCCCCAGCCGCCCGTGACGGTGGCAGCGTGCGGCCGCCCGCTCCCTCGACACTCGACGAGCTGTGGCGGTCGTACAAGGCGTCGGGAGACGAGCGGCTGCGCGAGCAGCTGATCCTGCACTACTCACCGCTCGTGAAGTACGTCGCCGGGCGGGTGAGCGTCGGTCTGCCACCCAACGTCGAGCAGGCCGACTTCGTCTCCTCGGGGGTCTTCGGGCTCATCGACGCGATCGAGAAGTTCGACATCGACCGCGAGATCAAGTTCGAGACCTACGCGATCACCCGGATCCGGGGCGCCATGATCGACGAGCTGCGGGCGCTGGACTGGATCCCGCGGTCCGTGCGGCAGAAGGCGCGCAACGTCGAACGGGCCTACGCCACGCTGGAGGCGCGGCTGCGGCGGACGCCGACGGAGGGCGAGGTCGCCGGCGAGCTGGGCATCGCGGTGGACGATCTGCACGCGGTCTTCAGCCAGTTGTCGCTGGCCAACGTGGTGGCGCTGGAGGAGCTGCTGCACGTCGGGGGCGAGGGCGGTGACCGGCTGAGCCTCATGGACACCCTGGAGGACACCGCCGCGGACAACCCCGTGGAGGTCGCCGAGGACCGCGAGCTCAGACGGTTCCTCGCCCGGGCCATCAACACCCTGCCCGAGCGGGAGAAGACCGTGGTGACCCTGTACTACTACGAGGGCCTCACGCTCGCGGAGATCGGCAACGTGCTGGGCGTGACCGAGAGCAGGGTCAGCCAGATCCACACCAAGTCCGTGCTCCAGCTACGGGCGAAGCTGGCCGGTTTCGGCCGCTGACCGGGGCGGACGGCCTCCCGGTGGCAGCCGGTCGGGTGGAGTGACTCCCGTCGGCGGTGGCGCGTCCGTACAGTGGTTGACGTGCCAAGGATTCGAGCGGCCTCCGTGGCCGAGCACCGGTCGATGCAGCGAGCCGCCCTGCTGGACGCGGCTCGTTCTCTGCTGTCCGAGGGCGGGACGGAAGCGCTGACCTTCCCGGCCCTCGCCGAACGGACCGGACTCGCGCGGTCGTCGGTGTACGAGTACTTCCGGTCGCGGGCCGCCGTGGTCGAGGAGCTGTGCGAGGTCGACTTCCCCGTGTGGGCCGCGGAGGTCGCGGCGGCCATGGAGCGGGAGACCTCGCCCGAGGGCAAGGTCGAGGCGTATGTGCGGCAGCAGCTGGCACTGGTGGGGGACCGGCGGCACCGGGCGGTCGTCGCCATCTCCGCGAGTGAGCTGGACGCGGGCGCGCGGGAGAAGATCCGGGCGGCACACGGGGGCCTGGTGGCGCTGATCGTCTCGGCGCTCGCGGAGATGGGGCATGCGCAGCCTCGGCTCGCGGCGATGCTGGTGCAGGGGGTTGTGGACGCGGCTGTGCGGAGGATCGAGCTGGGGGCGGCGGAGGAGCCCGGTGTGATCACCGAGGCCGCGGTGTCCATGGCGCTGCGGGGAGTGCGGGGCTGAGGAAGGCTGCCGGGTGCGCGTCCGTCGTGGCTGGTCGCGCAGTTCCCCGCGCCCCTGGGGTGTCTGCCGCCGAGCCCTCTCGACCAGCGCCCGGTGCTTACGCAAGCAAGGGCACTCCCAGGACCGGCAGCAGTCTTGACGGGCCCCTGTGCAGGAGCCACGGCGGGAGCAGGGACAGCGGGTCCAGGTAGGTCTCGCCTCGCAGGAGTCCCCAGTGCACGCAGGCAGTGGGGCAGTGGGAGCCCGTAGGGGCCACCGTGCCGACCACCTCGCCGGCCTCCACCTCGTCGCCCTTCTCGACCGACGCCGTCACCGGCTCGTAGGTCGTTCGCAGATCTGTTCCTGTCAGGGCCACGGAGACCACACCCCTGCCCGCCACCTTGCCCACGAAGGACACCCGGCCCGCCGCGACCGCCCGTACCGGGGAGCCGGGAGGCGCCGACAGGTCCACGCCCCGGTGGCCGCGGCCGTACACCGTCGCCGGGGGTTCCCAGCCGCGCAGGACCACCGGGCGGGTGCCCACCGGCCAGGTGCGGCCGATCGCCGGTACCGAGGTGTCCGTGGCCGTCGGGGTGAGAAGGGGTGGCCCGGGTGCGGGGGTCGGTGCCGTCAGGAACAGCAGAAAGCCCAGCACCAGCCACCCGACGCATTGTCCGCATCGCTTCGCTCGCATGCGGAAACCGTCCCGTACCCGGACCGATCATGGCCGGGACCTGTGGACTACTCCCCGGTTGTGGACAGCGGCGTCACCCGGTACCTCGCGGGTCCCGTACACTTCTTCTGGCGATCCGGGTCACCGGGTCGACTTCGCACGCCCCGACACCACGCCGCCAAGCGGTCGGTGTCAGCGCCTCTCGGTCCTTTGTGGCAAGGCGCGTCGCGGGCGTCAGGCGCGGGTGCCCTCCGGTACCCGCGGTACAACCGAGAACACCAAGGAGAACGGCCATGGCCGTCGTCACGATGCGGGAGCTGCTGGAGAGCGGCGTCCACTTCGGTCACCAGACCCGTCGCTGGAACCCGAAGATGAAGCGCTTCATCTTCACCGAGCGCAACGGCATCTACATCATCGACCTGCTCCAGTCGCTGTCGTACATCGACCGCGCCTACGAGTTCGTCAAGGAGACCGTCGCCCACGGCGGCACGGTCATGTTCGTCGGCACGAAGAAGCAGGCGCAGGAGGCCATCGCCGAGCAGGCCACCCGCGTCGGCATGCCCTACGTCAACCAGCGCTGGCTGGGCGGCATGCTCACCAACTTCTCGACCGTCTACAAGCGTCTGCAGCGCCTCAAGGAGCTCGAGCAGATCGACTTCGAGGACGTCGCCGCCTCGGGTCTGACCAAGAAGGAGCTCCTGGTCCTCTCGCGTGAGAAGGCCAAGCTCGAGAAGACCCTCGGTGGTATCCGCGAGATGCAGAAGGTGCCCAGCGCCGTCTGGATCGTGGACACCAAGAAGGAGCACATCGCGGTCGGCGAGGCCCGGAAGCTCAACATCCCGGTCGTCGCGATCCTCGACACCAACTGCGACCCCGACGAGGTCGACTACAAGATCCCGGGCAACGACGACGCGATCCGCTCCGTCACCCTGCTCACCCGCGTGATCGCCGACGCCGTCGCCGAGGGCCTCATCAGCCGCTCGCGCGTCGCCACCGGTGACAAGGGCGAGAAGGCCGCCGGCGAGCCCCTCGCCGAGTGGGAGCGCGACCTGCTCGAGGGTGGCGAGAAGAAGGCCGAGGAGGCCCCCGCCGAGGCTGCTCCGGCCGCTGAGGCTCCCGCCGCCGAGGCCACCGAGGCCCCGGCTGCCGAGGCCCCCGCTGCCGAGGCCCCCGCCGCCGAGGCCGCTCCGGCCGCGGACGCCGAGCAGGCCTGACCCGTCAGCGTCAGCGGTGACGGCGGGAGCGGGGGCATGAACTCCGCTCCCGCCGTTCACCCGTAGGTCAGCGGAGAGTCGGCGGCCCCGGGCTAGATGGGGGCCGCAGACCCCGTAGATCTTCGATCTTCCAGACTTCGAGAAAGATTCACAGACTCATGGCGAACTACACCGCCGCCGACGTCAAGAAGCTCCGTGAGCTCACCGGCGCCGGCATGATGGACTGCAAGAAGGCGCTGGACGAGGCCGAGGGCGACGTCGAGAAGGCTGTCGAGGCGCTCCGGATCAAGGGCCAGAAGGGCGTCGCCAAGCGTGAGGGCCGCTCCGCCGAGAACGGCGCCGTGGTCTCCATCATCGCCGACGACAACTCCTCCGGCGTCCTCGTCGAGCTGAAGTGCGAGACGGACTTCGTCGCCAAGGGCGAGAAGTTCCAGGCCGTCGCCAACCAGATCGCCGAGCACGTCGCCGCGACCTCCCCGGCCGACCTGGAGGCCCTGCTCGCCTCCGAGATCGAGGCCGGCAAGACCGTACAGGCGTTCGTGGACGAGGCCAACGCCAACCTCGGCGAGAAGATCGTCCTGGACCGCTTCGCGCAGTTCGCCGACGGTTACGTGAGCGCGTACATGCACCGCACGATGCCCGACCTGCCCCCGCAGATCGGTGTCCTCGTCGAGCTGGACAAGCCCGACGCGGAGACCGCTCGCGGTGTCGCCCAGCACATCGCCGCGTTCGCGCCGAAGTACCTCTCCAAGGAGGACGTGCCGGCCGAGGTCGTCGAGTCGGAGCGTCGTATCGCCGAGGAGACCACCCGCGCCGAGGGCAAGCCCGAGGCCGCGATCGCCAAGATCGTCGAGGGTCGCGTCAACGGCTTCTTCAAGGACGCCACGCTGCTCGGTCAGCCGTACGCGCTCGACCCCAAGAAGTCGGTCCAGAAGGTCCTGGACGAGGCCGGTGTCACCCTGAAGCGCTTCACGCGCATCAAGGTCGGCATCTGAGTCCGTACCGCGAGCGACGCGCGGGCCCGATAGGGTCGTCAGCAGTCGTCCGGTACGCCGCCACGCACGCGCGTGGCGGACGACAGCAGATCTGACGAGGAGGCCATTGCCGCGCATGGGATGCGAACCAGTTCCCAACCGGCAGTGGCCTTCTTCGTATGTGCACCACGTGAAAGAGGCGGGATCTCCATGACCACCAAGGCCCAGAAGAGCGACGACGGCAAAGTACGCGGCCGGTTTCTGCTGAAGCTGTCCGGAGAGGCGTTCGCCGGTGGCGGGGGCCTGGGCGTGGACCCCGACGTGGTGCACAAGATCGCCCGTGAGATCGCCGCCGTCGTCCGGGACGGCGCCGAGATCGCCGTCGTCATCGGCGGCGGCAACTTCTTCCGCGGTGCCGAACTCCAGCAGCGCGGCATGGACAGGGCCCGCTCCGACTACATGGGCATGCTCGGCACCGTGATGAACTGCCTCGCCCTCCAGGACTTCCTGGAGAAGGAGGGCATCGACAGCCGGGTGCAGACCGCCATCACCATGGGCCAGGTCGCCGAGCCGTACATCCCGCTGCGGGCCGTGCGCCACCTGGAGAAGGGCCGTGTGGTCATCTTCGGCGCCGGTATGGGCATGCCGTACTTCTCCACCGACACCACCGCCGCGCAGCGCGCCCTGGAGATCGACGCCGAGGCGCTGCTCATGGGCAAGAACGGCGTGGACGGGGTCTACGACTCCGACCCGAAGACCAACCCCGACGCGGTCAAGTTCGACGCCCTCGGCTACGGCGAGGTCATCACCCGCGACCTCAAGGTCGCCGACGCCACCGCCGTCACGCTGTGCCGCGACAACAAGCTCCCGATCCTGGTGTTCGAGCTCCTGGCGGAGGGCAATATCGCCCGCGCCGTCAAGGGTGAGAAGATCGGCACGCTGGTGGGCGACCAGGACAGCCGGGACTGACCCGGGAAACACCCGGTCCCTGACCGGGGGATGGACAATGTCCTGCCGGTCGGGAACCGTGCAGGAAGAAGACGCGACGCAGCCGGCCGCCGCCCCCACGCATACGGAACAGCAGCCGGGCCTACTCAAGACACGCAGGAGCAAGTGGTGATCGAAGAGACCCTCCTCGAGGCCGAGGAGAAGATGGAGAAGGCCGTCGTGGTCGCCAAGGAGGACTTCGCCGCGATCCGCACCGGTCGTGCGCACCCGGCGATGTTCAACAAGATCGTGGCCGACTACTACGGTGCGCCGACGCCGATCAACCAGCTGGCTTCGTTCTCCGTGCCGGAGCCGCGCATGGCAGTCGTGACCCCGTTCGACAAGACCGCGCTGCGCAACATCGAGCAGGCGATCCGCGACTCCGACCTGGGCGTCAACCCGAGCAACGACGGCAACATCATCCGAGTGGTGTTCCCCGAGCTCACCGAGGAGCGCCGCCGCGACTACATCAAGGTCGCCAAGGGCAAGGCCGAGGACTCGCGCGTGTCGATCCGCTCGGTCCGCCGCAAGGCCAAGGACGCGATCGACAAGCTCGTCAAGGACGGCGAGATCGGCGAGGACGAGGGCCGCCGTGCGGAGAAGGAGCTCGACGACGCGACGCACAAGTACGTCGCCCAGGTGGACGAGCTCCTGAAGCACAAGGAAGCGGAGCTGCTCGAGGTCTGATGAACGACTCTTCCTGGGCGACTCCGCCCCACGCCGGGTACTGGGGGCCGTCCGACCAGGGGCCTGTCCAGGGGGCTGCCCCGGCGGGTCCCGCGTACGATGCGCATGACGCGCAGCACACTCGCCCCATGCCCATCGTGCCCGACGGACCCGCGTACGGCGGAGACCAGGATGACGACAGGGGGGCCGCTCGGCTGAGCGGTCCCTTGTTCCGGGACGAGACCTACCGGGACGAGACGTACCGGAACACGACCGTCCGCGACGAGACCACGCCGGCGCAGCCCCACGCGGCGCCGCAGAAGCAGGATCCGGAGCCCATGCCCGACGCCTCGCAGCCGGCGCCCGCGCCGCAGAAGAAGAGTGCGGGCCGGGATCTGGGCGCGGCCATAGGGGTCGGGGTCGGGCTCGGTGCGGTGATCATCGCGTCGCTGTTCTTCGTCAAGGCCGTGTTCGTCGGCGTGATCGTGGTCGCGGTCGTGGTGGGTCTGTGGGAACTGACCAGCAGGCTCCAGGAGCGCAAGGGCATCAAGGCACCGCTGGTGCCGCTGGCGCTCGGCGGGGCCGCGATGGTCGTCGCCGGGTACGTCCGGGGCGCCGAGGGGGCCTGGGTCGCCATGGCGCTCACCGCGCTCGCGGTCCTGGTCTGGCGGATGACGGAACCGCCGGAGGGCTACCTCAAGGACGTCACGGCGGGTGTCTTCGCGGCCTTCTACGTCCCGTTCCTGGCCACGTTCGTCGCCATGATGCTGACGGCGGACGACGGGGCGGTGCGGGTCCTGACCTTCCTGCTCCTGACGGTCGTCAGCGACACCGGCGCGTACGCGGTCGGCTGGCGCTTCGGCACGCACAAGCTGGCGCCGCGCATCAGCCCCGGCAAGACCCGGGAGGGACTGGTCGGAGCGGTGGCGTTCGCGATGGTGGCGGGCGCGCTGTGCATGCAGTTCCTGATCGACGACGGCCGCTGGTGGCAGGGCCTGCTCCTCGGCCTCGCGGTCGCGGCCAGCGCGACGCTGGGTGACCTCGGCGAGTCGATGATCAAGCGGGACCTCGGCATCAAGGACATGGGCACGCTGCTGCCGGGCCACGGCGGCATCATGGACCGCCTGGACTCGTTGCTGCCGACGGCGCCGGTGGTGTGGCTGCTGATGGTGCTGTTCGTGGGCTCGGCCTGACCGGCTTCTTCTCGTACGGCTTCTCGGCCCCCGTTCTGTTCTCAGGGCGGGGGCCGCGCCGTTCCTCCGCATATCGCCCAGGCGGGTATGGCCCAGGCCAGGCAGGCGCAAATTGTGCGTCAGGCCTTGCTTCGCACACGTAAAAGGGGCCGTTTCCGCCGGTCCTCGTCCGGGATGCTGACCGTCGCGTCGGGTTTCGAACGGGGGAGCGGGATGAGCGAGCAGTTCGGGGTGGACCCCGAGACGTTGACGGAGCTGGCGGGCAGGTTCGACCGGGAGGCGACGGGGCTTGCCGGGCCGATCGGGACGTTCTCGGGGAGCGCGGCGGAGATCGGGCAGGCGTTCGGGCTGCTGGGGATCTGCGACGGGGCGTCGGAGAAGTACCGGCAGCTGCTGGAGAACACCGTCAAGGCGCTCGGACACCTTCCGGACGTGCTCACGAGCGACGGCGACCGGCTGCGCCTGAACGCCACCCACTACACGGACTCGGACCGGACGGCCCTCGGCTATCTGCACTCCGCGGCCTCGGGCGGCCGCCCGTGAGCATCAACAGCTGGATCGACGGCAAGGTCCTGGAGATCCTCCAGGCGGCCGGTGTGGAACTCCCCGGCGGCGACGGCGACGCCCTCCGGACCATCGCCCGCGCCTGGGACGCCATGGGCACGGAGCTGACGGACGTCGTACGGGCCGTCGACGCGGCGATCGCCGGCGTCGACCGGCAGGGCTGGCACGGAGCCGCCCGGGACGCCTTCGAGAAGCACTGGGCCGAACAGAAGAAGGTCGTCCAGGACGTCGCGGCCGACTTCCACCGGGTCGCCGACGGCCTGCGGTCCTACGCGGACGAGATCGACGGGATCAACAAGGAGATCATCGACATCTGCGTCGAGATCGCCGAGATGGAGATCGCCGGGGTCGCGCTGTCGTTCTTCACCGGCTTCATCTCCGACCTGGTCGCCAACACGGCGGTGGCGGAGCGGGTGGCCAAGGTCGTGGACCTGGTGAAGTTGTTCACGTCGGCGGCGGAGCGGGTGGCGGGCCTCCTGGAACGGTTCTCGGGCCTGAGCGCGGAGACGGTCGCGACCCTGGAGAAGATGCTCACCGCTGTCGCAAGAGTCAGCGCGAGCTTCGCCAAGACGGGGCTGGAGAGCTTCGCGACGAACTTCGTGGCGGACTCGGGAAGCCTGATGGTGACCCAGGCCGTCAACGGGCAGCCGGTGACCGTGGGGGCCGACCTCACGAACGGTGCGTGGCTCGCGGGAGGAACAGCCGGGTTCACCGCCGGAGCCGGCGCGATCGGGGCCCGGTTCACAGGGGTGGCCGGAGACCTCCTGCGCGGGGAGGGCCTGCTCGGCACCTCGGTGAACGGCGCGCTCGGCAACGTCGCGGGGGGTCTGACAGCCGACTACAGGAACGGCCAGGACGCCTCGACCATGGGGCAGGACGCGCTGGCCAACGCCGCCGCCGGTGCGGTCGGAAACGCCCAGAACCACGGCGTCAACCATGCCCTGGAGCAGCACGGCAGCCTCGGCGGGGAACACCTCAGTGACCAGGGAAAGCTGGCGGACGGGGCCTTCAGGAACACCGTGGGCACCACGCTCAACACGGGCGTCTACGCCGCCGCGTCCGGTATCGAGTCCGACATCCAGGCCCTGACGAAGGACGAGAACGACCAGTGAGCCCCCTAGGCGAAGTGGCCCTCGCGGCCGTGTTCACCCCCAACCCGAAGCATCCCCTCACCGTGTCGGGCTTCTTCGAGTTCCTCGCCGTCGGCGTCGGCTGCGCCATCGCCCTCATCGGTCTCTACGCGGCGATCAGCACCTACCGCGGCCTCGACCCCACCCGCCGTCGCGGCCAGATCCTCCCCGTCACCCTCACCGGCGGCTTCTTCGTGGTCATCGGCCTGGCGGTCGCCGCCCTCGGCGCGTGGATCTTCTGACCACGGTCCCGGAATGATCTGCGACACTGGTACAGCTATGCCTAAGCCCGGAGAACTCACTTTCGTCGCCCCCCGCGGAGCCAAGAAGCCGCCGCGGCATCTCGCTGATCTCACTCCTGCCGAGCGCAAGGAGGTAGTGGCCGGGATCGGGGAGAAGCCGTTTCGGGCCAAGCAGCTCTCGCAGCACTACTTCGCGCGGTACGCGCACGACCCGGCGGAGTGGACCGACATCCCCGCCGCGGCGCGCGGGAAGCTGCAGGAGGCGTTGCTTCCCGAGCTGATGACCGTCGTACGGCATCTGTCGACCGACCAGGGGACCACGCGCAAGACGCTGTGGCGGCTGTTCGACGGGACGCTCGTGGAGTCGGTGCTGATGCGGTACCCGGACCGGGTGACCATGTGCATCAGCTCGCAGGCCGGGTGCGGGATGAACTGCCCGTTCTGTGCCACCGGGCAGGCCGGGCTGGACCGCAATCTGTCCACCGCCGAGATCGTCCATCAGATCGTCGACGGGATGCGGGCGCTCCGGGACGGGGAGGTGCCGGGCGGGCCCGCGCGGCTCTCCAACATCGTCTTCATGGGGATGGGCGAGCCGCTCGCCAACTACAAGCGGGTGACGCAGTCCATTCGCGCGCTCACCGATCCCGCCCCCGACGGGCTCGGGCTGTCGCAGCGCGGTATCACCGTGTCCACCGTGGGGCTCGTGCCCGCCATTCACCGGTTCGCCGACGAAGGGTTCAAGTGCCGGCTCGCGATCTCGCTGCACGCCCCCGACGACGAGCTGCGCGACACCCTCGTCCCCGTGAACACGCGGTGGAAGGTGCGCGAGGTGCTCGACGCCGGGTTCGAGTATGTCGAGAAGTCCGGGCGGCGGCTCTCCATCGAGTACGCGCTCATCCGGGACATCAACGACCAGGCCTGGCGCGGTGACCGGCTCGGGCGGCTGCTCCGGGGCAAGCCCGTGCACGTCAACCTCATCCCGCTGAACCCGACCCCCGGGTCCAAGTGGACCGCCTCCCGGCCCGAGGACGAGAAGGCCTTCGTCGAGGCGATCGCCGCGCACGGTGTGCCGGTGACCGTCCGGGACACCCGTGGTCAGGAGATCGACGGGGCCTGTGGTCAGCTGGCGGCCACCGAGCGGTAGTCTGACGGCGTACGTACATATTCATATCCGACAGGGGAGCGCAACAGCGCTGAGAGTGCGGCAACCGGGCCGCAGACCCTCTGAACCTCGCCCAGGTCATTCTGGGTAGGAAGTTCGGTCATCACCGTGAACAACAAGAAGCTTTTCGCTGCCGTCGTGGGCCTCGGCCTGGTCACGCTGTCCGCGTGCGGGTCGTCGTCCTCCGACTCCGGGAGCACCGGCTCCAAGACCATCACCCTCGTCAGCCACGACTCCTGGGCCGTCTCCAAGGGCGTCCTCGCCGACTTCGAGAAGAAGTCCGGCTACAAGGTCAAGGTCCTGGAGGACGGCGACGCCGGGCAGGCCGTCAACAAGGCCATCCTCACCAAGGACAACCCGCAGGGCGACGTCTTCTTCGGCGTCGACAACACCCTGCTCTCCCGCGCGCTCGACAACGGCCTCTTCCAGTCGTACGAGGCGAAGGGCGCCGACACGATCAAGGCGGGGTACCGCGTCGACGGGGACAAGGTCACGCCCATCGACACCGGCGACATCTGCGTCAACTACGACAAGGCGTACTTCACCGAGCACAAGCTCCAGCCGCCGACGTCGTACGACGATCTGATCAAGCCCGCCTACAAGAACCTCCTCGTCACCGAGAACGCCTCCACCTCCTCGCCGGGGCTCGGCTTCCTGCTCGGGTCCGCCGCGAAGTACGGGGACGACGGGTGGCAGGGCTACTGGAAGAAGCTGAAAACCAACGGCGTCAAGGTCGTCGACGGCTGGGAGCAGGCCTACAACGAGGAGTTCTCCGGGTCGGCGGGCGGCAAGAAGGCCAAGGCGGACCGGCCGCTCGTCGTGTCGTACGCCTCCTCGCCGCCCGCCGAGGTGATCTACGCCGACCCGAAGCCGAAGACCGCGCCCACCGGGGTCGCCGACGGCACCTGCTTCCGGCAGATCGAGTACGCGGGGCTGCTGAGCAACGCCAAGAACAGCAAGGGCGGCAAGGCGTTCCTGGACTTCCTGCTCACCAAGGAGTTCCAGCAGGACATGCCGCTCAACATGTTCGTCTACCCGGTCGTGGAGGGCGCACAGGTGCCCGCCGAGTTCACCGCGTACGGCCCGCAGGCCAAGGATCCCGAGACCATGGATCCCGCGCAGATCGCCGAACACCGTGACGACTGGGTCAAGTCGTGGACCTCGCTCGTACTGAAGTAGCCACCCGGCGCAAGGGGAGCGCGGCGCGGCTCGGGCTCATGGCCGTGCCCGTCGCGTTCTTCGCCGTCTTCTTCGCCTATCCCGTCGCCGCGATCGTCGAGCGTGGACTCCACACCGACGGGACCTGGCAGTTCGGCCGGATCCTCGATGTGCTGACCCAGCCGGACATCCGGCACGTCCTGTGGTTCACCACCTGGCAGGCGCTCGTCTCCACCGCGCTCACGCTGCTGGTCGCGCTCCCCGGCGCGTACGTCTTCGCGCGCTTCGACTTCCCCGGCAAGCAGATCCTGCGGGCCGTGGTCACCGTGCCGTTCGTGCTGCCCACGGTCGTGGTCGGTACGGCCTTCCTGGCGCTCGTCGGAAGGGGCGGCCTCACGGACGACCTGTGGGGCGTACGGCTCGACACCACCGTGTGGGCGATCCTGCTCGCGCACGTCTTCTTCAACTACGCGGTCGTCGTACGGACCGTGGGCGGACTGTGGGCGCAGCTGGACCCCCGGCAGGAGGAGGCCGCGCGGATGCTGGGCGCGTCCCGGCTCACGGCCTGGCGCACGGTCACCCTCCCCGCGCTCGGGCCCGCCGTGGCCGCCGCCGCGCTGATGGTCTTCCTGTTCACCTTCACCTCCTTCGGCGTGGTCCAGATCCTCGGCGGCCCGACCTTCTCCACCCTCGAAGTGGAGATCTACCGCCAGACCTCGGAGATCTTCGACCTGTCCACGGCCGCCGTGCTGACGATCATCCAGTTCGTGGCCGTGGGCGCGGTCCTCGCCCTGCACGCGTGGACCGTACGGCGCAGGGAGACCGCGCTCCGGCTCGTGGACGCGTCCGTCACCGCCCGCCGGCCGCGCGGTGCGGGGGAGTGGGGGCTGCTGGCCGGGGTCCTCGCGGTCGTCGCCGTCCTCCTGGTCCTGCCGCTCGCCGTGCTGGTACAACGCTCCCTCGGCGCACCCGACTTCGGCTACTACCGGGCGCTGACCCACGGCGACGGCGGGGTCTTCCTCGTCGCGCCGATCGAGGCGGTCGGGAACTCACTGGAGTACGCCCTCGCCGCGACCGCCATCGCGGTGCTGATCGGGGGGCTCGCGGCGGCCGCGCTCACACGACGGGACGCGGGGCGGTTCGTACGGGGCTTCGACGCGCTGCTGATGCTGCCGCTCGGGGTGTCCGCGGTGACGGTCGGCTTCGGGTTCCTGATCTCCCTGGACGAGCCGCCGCTGGACCTCAGACAGTCCTGGATCCTGGTGCCGCTCGCGCAGGCGCTGGTCGGGGTGCCCTTCGTCGTACGGACCATGCTGCCCGTGCTGCGGGCCGTGGACCACCGGCTGCGGGAGGCCGCGGCCGTGCTCGGGGCGCCGCCCTGGCGGGTGTGGCGGGAGGTCGACCTGCCGATGGTGCGGCGGGCGCTGCTGATCGCGGCGGGGTTCGCGTTCGCCGTGTCGCTGGGCGAGTTCGGCGCGACCGTCTTCATCGCACGGCCCGACAACCCGACCCTGCCGGTCGCGGTGGCCCGGCTGCTCGGACGCGCCGGTGATCTCAACTACGGCCAGGCGATGGCCCTTTCGACCATCCTGATGATCGTGTGCGCGGTGGCGCTGCTGGTGCTTGAACGGCTGCGGACCGACCGGACCGGGGAGTTCTGATGCTGCTGAGCCTTGCGGAGGCGACGGTACGGTTCGGCGGGCGGGCCGTGCTCGACGGGGTCGGGCTCGATGTCGCCGAGCACGAGATCGTGTGTGTGCTCGGGCCGAGCGGCAGCGGCAAGTCGACGCTGCTGCGGGCCGTCGCCGGGCTCCAGCCACTCGACGCGGGGCGGGTGTCGCTCGACGGCCGCGACCAGGCCGGGGTGCCCGCGCACCGGCGCGGGGTCGGGCTGATGTTCCAGGACCATCAGCTGTTCCCGCAGCGGGACGTGGGCGCCAACGTGGCCTTCGGACTGCGGATGCATGACGTGCCGAAGGCGCAACAGGGTGAGCGGGTGCGGGAGTTGCTCGACCTCGTCGGGCTGCCGGGGGCCGGGCGCCGGGCCGTCGCCTCGCTCTCCGGCGGTGAGCAGCAGCGGGTCGCGCTGGCCCGGGCGCTCGCTCCCCGGCCCCGGCTGCTGATGCTCGACGAGCCGCTCGGGCAGCTGGACCGGTCGCTGCGGGAGCGGCTGGTCGTCGAACTGCGGGAGCTGTTCGGCCGGTTGGGCACGACCGTGCTCGCCGTCACGCACGACCAGGGGGAGGCCTTCGCGCTCGCCGACCGGGTCGTGGTGATGCGGGACGGGCGGATCGCGCAGTCCGGTACGCCACTTGAGGTGTGGCAGCGCCCTGTGGACGAGTTCGTGGCCCGCTTCCTCGGCTTCGAGAACGTCGTGGAGGGGACCGTGACCGGCGAGGCGGCGGACACGGTGTGGGGCAAGGTGCCGGTGCCGCAGGGGGCCGCCCAGGGGGTCCGGAGCGTGCTGGTGCGGCCGGCGGGCGTACGGCTCGTGGCGTCCGACGAGGGGCTCCGCTGCACGGTCGCCGCACGCACCTTCAAGGGCACGCATGTCGCCGTACACCTGCAACCCGAGGACGGGCCGAGGTTGGAGGCCGCGTGCGCGCTGCGGGAGGCGCCGGAGGTGGGGGGCGTGGTGGGGGTGGAGTTCGACGCGGCCGAAATTGTCGTGCTGGGCTGACGGGGCCGACCTACAGTGCGGGCATGACGCTGCTCTCACACGACCGTTACTGCGACGAGATCGCCCATCAGGTGGGTCAGTTGAGGGCTCTCGTGGCCTCCGGGGCGGACCTTTCCGTGACCGTGCGGACCTGCCCTGACTGGTCGTTGCTGCGGTTGGTGCGGCATACCGGGGGTGCTCTGCGGTGGGCGGAGCTGATGGTGCGGACCCGGGCGCGGGAGGAAGTGCCCGAGGAGCGGGTGCCGTTGGGGGAGGGGCCCGAGGACGCGGGTGCGCTCGACGGGTGGCTCGCCGAGACCGGTGACGCCCTCGTCGCCACGCTGCGGGAGGCCGGGCCCGACGCCGAGGTGTGGTCCTGGGCCGGGGTCCCCACGTCCGGGTTCTGGGCCCGGCGGATGGCCCACGAGCTGACCGTGCACCGCGCCGACGCCGTGCTCGCCGCCGGACAGCCCTACGAGGTCGCCCCCGAGATCGCCGCCGACGCGATCGACGAGTGGCTGCAGATCGTGGAGTTCGTGCAGCGGACCGAGCCGCACGACGAGGCACGGGAGCTGCGGGGGCCGGGCCGGAGCATCCATCTGCACGCCACCGACGCGAGCGCGGAGCTCAACGCCGAGTGGCTGATCGGGTTCACCGAGGACGTCATCGACTGGCGGCGCGGGCACGAGAAGGCGACCGTCGCACTCCGCGGGCCACTGACCTCCGTCCTGCTCGCCTTCTACCGCCGACTGCCGCTCGACAGCCCCGATTTGGAGGTACTCGGCGACCGGAAGCTGCTGGAGTTCTGGCTGGAGCGGACGAGCTTCGGGTGACCCGGGACAGCGGAGAGGGCCCAGGCGTACGGCGGTCATCGGGCGAGCAGCTGCCTCTCAGGTCCGAAGCCGGAGGTTGCGGAAAGGCGAACGCGGCGCCAGCGGGCCTCTGGTGAGCGGCGACGGCCAGACACCCCCACCGACGCCGACGGCCCGCCCCCACCAAGGGGACGGGCCGTCGGGCTGTCGTGGGCGTCAGCGGGAGCTGCTCGCCCCGCGGCGGCGGAGGCCGAAGAAGACCGCGCCGCCGCCGATCGCCACGAGGGCGATCGCGATGCCGGCGATCAGGCCGGTGTTGGAGTTGGCGCCGGTCTCGGCGAGGTTGGAGTCGCCGGCCGCGGCCGACGGGGCGTTGCTCTCGACCGTGGCCGGAGCGGTGGTGCCCTCGGAGGCCGACGGGGTCGGGGTCGGGGTCTCCTCGGCCGGGGTGCTGGCGGAGTCCGACGGAGTGGGCGTGGGCGTCGGGGTCGGCGTCTCCTCGGTCTTGCAGGCGGTCGCCGGGGTGGTCAGGTTGGGCTTGATGTCCTCACCCTGGATGTAGGGCAGGGCCTCGATGCGGATGCGGTACTCGGCGTTGGGCGCCCAGTCCTCCTTGAAGGTGATGGTGGTGCCCTCCTTGGAGCCCTTCACCTTCTGCTCGCCGACCTTCTTCGCGTCGGCGCCGTTGTTCTGCAGGTACACCGAGACGGTGGCCTCGACGCCGGTCTTGTCGACGTCGGTCACGGTGATGACGCCCTGGGTGCCGTCACACTTGGCTTCGGCGGAGAACTCCTTGATGTTGCACGCAAGGGCGTTGCTGGAGGCGCCGAGCACGATCGCGGTCGAGGCGGCGGCGACGCCGAGGAAGCGCGCGGCGCGGGAGGTGCGGCGGGATATGGGCGTGAATGCCACGTTCATCCTTCACGGGGTGCGCAAATGCGGGGGGTTGACGGGAGGGTGATGTGTCATCACCATCCCCAGGAGTCTCACAGGTCTATAAGCGCTGCATAAGAAGTGTCAACGTGTAAGCCCCCTACAACCGTTGGCTTTACCTTCTTATTACACTGTGAGACGTTTCAGCGCCCCGGGAGCCTCCTCGATCCGGTCAACCAGGGCGATTCGGGCCTGCATTGACCGATCCCGCGCGAGCGCCTGGAGCAGCGGCCACGTCGGCAGTCTCTCCGTCCAGTGCGCGCGGTCCACGAGGACCATCGGCGTCGGTTCGCCGCGCGACTCGTAGTAGTTGGGCGTCGCGTTGTCGAAGATCTCCTGTACGGTCCCGGCGGCGCCCGGCAGGAAGACCACCCCGGCGTTGGAGCGGGCGAGCAGGCCGTCCTCGCGGGTGGCGTTGGCGAAGTACTTGGCGATGTGCGACGCGAAGGCGTTGGGCGGCTCGTGGCCGTAGAACCAGGTGGGGATGCCGACCGAGCGGCCGCCCCGGGGCCAGCGGCGGCGCACCTCGAAGGCGGCGCGTGCCCAGTCGGTGATCGAGGGCGTGAACGACGGTGCCCCGGCGAGCAGTTCGCACGCCTCGTCGAGCATGGAGTCCTCGAAGGGGGCGGCGTAGGCGCCGAGGTTGGCCGCCTCCATCGCGCCGGGTCCGCCGCCGGTGGCCACCGTGAGCCCCGCGCGGGCCAGTTCACGGCCGAGGCGGGCGGCACCGGCGTACTCCTCGGTCCCGCGGGCCATCGCGTGACCGCCCATGACCCCCACGACCCTGGTGCCGGGCAGCAGTTCGTCGAGGGCGTCGGAGACGGCGTCGTCGTGGACGGCGCGCAGCGTCGACGCGTATATGTCGCGGTCGGCCTTGGTGCGCTGGAACCAGGCGTACGCGAGGGCGTCGGGCGTCTGCTCGTAGCCCTTCTCCAGCCCGTCGAACAACTCGTCGGGGGAGTAGAGGAGACCGCGGTACGGATCGAAGGGGAGACCCGGGACGGGCGGGAAGACCAGGGCGCCGTCGGAGCGGATCTTCGCCGCCGCCTGCTCCCGCATGGGGCAGCCGAGGAAGACGGTGCCCGCGGTGTCGGTGGCGAGCAACTCCCTTGTCCGGTCGGTCAGATCGACGGCCTGGACACGGAATCCGGTGAGGGCGCCGCGGGCCGAGACGACCGCGTCGAACTCCTCCAGCGTCTCGATCTCACGGTCGTCGTGGTGTGCCGCGTGGGCGGGGCTCGTCTGCACCCGCCCATGCTCGCACGCCGGATTCCGGCCCGGGGGTCAGCCCTGGATCGCCGCCGGGTCCATCCACACGACCTCCCAGCCGTGGCCGTCGAGGTCGTCGAAGGAACGGCCGTACATGAAGCCCTGGTCCTGCACGTCGTCGTTGGCCGTGCCGCCCGCGGCGACCGCCTTCTCGACCAGCTCGTCCACCTTCGCGCGGCTCTCGGCGCTCAGACAGAGCAGCACCTGGCTGGACTTGGTCGCGTCCGCGATCTCCTTCTTGGTGAAGGTCGCGTAGAACGGCTTGGTGAGCAGCATCGCCACGATCGTCTCGCTGATCACGACGGAGGCCGCCTTGTCGTCGCTGAACTGTTCGTTCAGCGAGTAGCCGAGCTCCGTGTAGAACTTCTTCGAGGCCTCGAGGTCGTTCACGGGCAGGTTGACGAAGATCATCTGCTGGTAGGCCGGAGCGGTCATCGGAGTCTCTCCCATCGGGTGCGTGCGGTACGGGGGGTAGACGGGCGGGTGCGGCGGAACTCATCGGTGCGGAGAGATTTTTTCCGGCCGTCGGTCAGGGGGCCAGGGGGAGCGCCGCCAGCTCGGCCACGACCAGGGTCAGCGGGCCGAAGAGGGCCAGCAGGGCGCCCGCGCGCAGGGCCGCCGCGCTGCGGAGCATCGTGGCGGGGGCGCCGAGCCGGAGAAGGGCGGCCGTCGTGTCCGACCTCGCCTGCTTCGCCTCGACGGCGGCCGTGAGCAGTGTGGCGAGCGCGCAGCCGGTGACGAGGAGCAGCCCGAGGGTGGTGAGCGGGCCGACTTCGGGGCCCGTGGGGTCGTACAGCATGACCATCGCGTAGGTGCCGGAGGCGACCGCGCAGACGACACCGAGGGGGCGGCCGATGCGGGTCGCCTCGGCCATGAGGACCCGGCCGGCGAGGAGACGCAGGGCGCCGGGCCGGGTGGACTGGAGGAGCCGGCCGCACAGATGGGTGAGGCCGGGACCGGCCACCGCGAGGCCCACGGCGGTGAGGAGCCAGCCGACCAGCACGGAGGGGGCCCCGGTGAGGCCGGCGGGGAGGGGGGCGGCGGAGGCGGTGCCGTGGCGGTTGGCGTAGGCCTCCACGGCCAGGCCCGCGGCGAGGACGGCCACCCCCCAGGGAAGGCCTCTCGGGGCGGTTTGCGGGAGAGACGGGAGGGTGTCCGGCGTGAGGTCCGGGGGCTGGCTCTCGTCGAGGGCTGTTGCCGTGGGAGCGTCTTCGCCGGACTGGGTGGGTTCGGTGGCCTTGGACCCGCCCGCCGGCTGGCGTGCGCGGAAGCGGCCGTACGCCCCGAAGGGCTCCCTCGCGGTCGTCCTGCCGTACGCCCCGAAGCGGCCGTACGACCTCGCCTCCCGCTTCGCCGCTGCCGGTCTGTCGTCCCGTGGGCGGAGTACGAACCCCACCGTCACCGACGCGATCGCCGGGACCAGGGCCAGCAGGGTCAGGGCGGCCGGCAGCGGGAGGGGGGAGCCCGCGGCCAGGAAGTCCGCCGCCGCCCCGTCGAACGGCAGGCCCGTCAGGTCGCCCCGCAGATGGAGGAAGAAGAGCAGCGCCAGCATCGAGCCGAGCAGGCACGACAGGGCCGTGGTCGCCGCCGACACGGCCATCAGGCGGGCCGGACCCAGGCCGATCGCCGCGAGGCCCGGGCGCGGACGGGTCCCCGGGTCGGTGCGGGCGACCGCCAGGGCGAGGTGGACCGTGGCCGCCAGGGGGGTCAGGCACCAGGCCAGCCGGAGCACGGAGCCCGAGGGGTCTTCGGGGTGGCTCATCGCGTGGCCGAGGGTGCACAGGAGGAGGAAGCCCGTGCCCGCCGACGCCAGGGCCACCAGGAGGCGGCGCAGTTGTACGGTGGGACGGGCGCCCCGGGTCAGACGGAGAGCGAGCACGCGGTACGGCCTTCCGGGTCGGCCATCGGGGGCAGGTGCACGGTGTTGACCCGGCGGCCGTCCAGGAGGGTGACGGTACGGTCCGCCAGGGCCGCGGTGTCGGTGTCGTGTGTCGCGAGGACCACGGTGATGCCGTGGGAGCGGGCGGCCGTGGTGAGCGTGCGCAGGACGTGGCCGCGGTCCGCGCGGTGCAGCGGAGCCGTCGGCTCGTCGGCGAACAGCACCGAAGGCGCCGGGGCCAGGGCGCGGGCGATGCAGACGCGCTGGCGTTCGGACTGGGTCAGTTCGTGCGGGCGCCTGCGGGTGCGGTCGCCGATGTCGAGGCGCTCCAGCCACTCCAGGGCGGCGACCTTGGCCCTACGGCGGCCCGTGCCGCGCAGCATGAGGGGGAGGGCGGCGTTCTCCCAGGCGTTGAGCTCCGGGACGAGCACCGGGGCCGGGTCGATCCAGCCGAAGCGGTCCCGGCGCAGCCGCTCGCGGGTCATCGGGCCCATGGTGTGCACGGGCGCGCTGTTGAACCACACCTCGCCGCGCTGGGCCGGGGTGAGTCCCGCGAGACATCTCAGCAGTGCGGTCTTGCCGCTGCCGCGCGGGCCGCTCACGGCGAGGATCTCGCCCTCGCGCACTCCCAGGGAGACGCCTTGGAGGGCCGGCGAGCCGTCGCGGTGGGTGAAGTGCAGGGAGCGTGCCCAGAGCACATCGTTGTCGGGCGGGGCCTCCATGGGCGTACACCTCGTATCAGATCCGTTTGTGCCGTGCTGGTCCCCCGTGCGGGGGAACGAAGACAGGGCCGATCGGTTACCAGGCACGCTAGGGAAACGGGGGCGCGACCCCGGACAGCACGCGGCCCGGGGCGCATCCCTGTCACTCGGACGGGTGCACCCCGGGTCGTACAAGCGGCTGAATCGCCGAAGGTGTCGAAGGCTAGAGCTTCGTCCAGGCCTCGGTGAGGGTCGCGCGCAGGATCTGCTCGATCTCGTCGAAGGTCCCCTGGTCGGAGATCAGCGGCGGGGCGAGCTGGACGACCGGGTCGCCGCGGTCGTCGGCACGGCAGTACAGGCCGTTGTCGAAGAGGGCCTTGGAGAGGAAGCCGTACAGGACGCGCTCGGTCTCCTCGTCGTTGAAGGACTCCTTGGTCGTCTTGTCCTTGACCAGCTCGATGCCGTAGAAGAAGCCGTTGCCGCGGACGTCGCCGACGATCGGCAGGTCGTGGAGCTTCTCCAGCGTCGAGCGGAACGCGCCCTCGTGGTCGAGGACGTGCTGGTTGAGGTTCTCGCGCTCGAACAGGTCCAGGTTGGCGAGACCCACCGCGGCCGACACGGGGTGACCGCCGAAGGTGTAGCCGTGCAGGAAGGTGTTGTCGCCCTTGTAGAACGGCTCGGCCAGGCGGTCGGAGATGATGCAGGCGCCGATCGGGGAGTAGCCCGAGGTCATGCCCTTGGCGCAGGTGATCATGTCCGGGACGTAGTCGAACTTGTCGCAGGCGAACATGGTGCCCAGGCGGCCGAAGGCACAGATGACCTCGTCCGAGACGAGCAGGACGTCGTGGCGGTCGCAGATCTCGCGGACGCGCTGGAAGTAGCCGGGCGGGGGCGGGAAGCAGCCGCCCGCGTTCTGCACCGGCTCCAGGAAGACGGCCGCGACGGTGTCCGGGCCCTCGAAGAGGATCTGCTGCTCGATCTGGTCGGCGGCCCAGCGGCCGAAGGCCTCGGGGTCGTCGCCGAAGAGCGGGGCGCGGTAGATGTTGGTGTTCGGGACCTTGTGCGCGCCCGGGACCAGCGGCTCGAAGGGGGCCTTCAGGGCCGGCAGGCCGGTGATCGACAGGGCGCCCTGCGGGGTGCCGTGGTAGGCGACCGCGCGGGAGATGACCTTGTGCTTGGTCGGCTTGCCGGTGAGCTTGAAGTACTGCTTGGCGAGCTTCCAGGCGGTCTCGACCGCCTCACCGCCGCCGGTGGTGAAGAAGACCTTGTTCAGGTCGCCGGGCGCGTGCTGCGCGAGGCGCTCCGCGAGCTCGACGGCCTTCGGGTGGGCGTAGGACCACACCGGGAAGAACGCCAGGTCCTGCGCCTGCTTGAAGGCGGCCTCGGCGAGTTCCGTGCGGCCGTGGCCGGCCTGCACCACGAACAGGCCCGCGAGGCCGTCGAGGTAACGCCTGCCCTTGTCGTCGTAGATGTAGGTGCCCTCGCCCCGGACGATGGTCGGGACCGGGGAGTTCTCGTACGACGACATGCGGGTGAAGTGCATCCACAGGTGGTCGTACGCGGTGCGGCTGAGGTCCTTGGAGCTCACGGTTATCGGGTCCTCACGGTTATCGGGTTCCCCACATGTAGGTCTGCTTCTTGAGCTTCAGATAGACGAAGCTCTCGGTGGAGCGCACTCCGGGGATGGCCCGGATGCGGCGGTTGATGACCTCCAGGAGGTGGTCGTCGTCCTCGCAGACGATCTCCACCATCAGGTCGAAGGAACCCGCGGTCATCACGACGTACTCGCATTCCGGCATGGCCGTCAGGGCCTCGGCCGCGGACTCCACGTCGCCCTCGACGTGAATGCCGACCATCGCCTGGCGCCGGAAGCCCACGGTGAGCGGGTCCGTGACGGCGACGATCTGCATCACGCCCTGGTCGAGCAGCTTCTGGACGCGCTGGCGCACGGCCGCCTCGGACAGGCCGACGGCCTTGCCGATCGCGGCGTACGGACGGCGGCCGTCCTCCTGGAGCTGCTCGATGATGGCGAGGGAGACGGCATCCAGATGGGGGGTGCCGTTCCTGGACTCACGGGAGTCCCTGGGGTCTGCGCTTCGACTGGCCACGACGTCACTGTGCACGACGTCTCGACACTTCCGCAAGGCCAGGGCGATGAAATCCGTTGTTTACGCTACCGAGACCTGCGGATTTCGCAGCCTTGGCGCGATCGGGGGTGTTGAAAACGTGGGTGTGACGATTAGGGTGGGTGTCTCAGTCAGTGGACAGTTCCCATCCCCTCAGGAGGCCGGCAGTGAGCACCGAGCTGCGTCGTCTGCGCAACTACATCGACGGTGAGTTCCGGGACGCCGCCGATGGACGGACCACGGACGTGGTCAACCCCGCGACCGGTGAGGCGTACGCGACCGCGCCGCTGTCCGGGCAGGCGGACGTGGACGCGGCGATGGCCGCCGCGGAAGCCGCCTTCCCCGGCTGGCGCGACACCACTCCCGCCGAGCGCCAGAAGGCCCTGCTGAAGATCGCCGACGCGTTCGAGGAGCGGGCCGAGGAACTCATCGCGGCCGAGGTGGAGAACACCGGCAAGCCGATCGGGCTCACGCGGTCCGAGGAGATCCCGCCGATGGTCGACCAGATCCGCTTCTTCGCCGGTGCGGCGCGGATGCTGGAGGGCCGCTCGGCCGGTGAGTACATGGAGGGCCTGACCTCGATCGTGCGCCGCGAGCCGGTGGGCGTCTGCGCGCAGGTCGCGCCCTGGAACTACCCGATGATGATGGCCGTGTGGAAGTTCGCGCCGGCGATCGCGGCGGGCAACACCGTGGTGCTGAAGCCGTCGGACACGACCCCCGCGTCGACCGTGCTCATCGCCGAGATCATCGGATCGATCCTGCCCAAGGGCGTCTTCAACGTCATCACCGGCGACCGCGACACCGGCCGGCTGATGGTCGAGCACCCGACGCCGGCGATGGCCTCCATCACCGGGTCCGTGCGGGCCGGCATGTCGGTCGCCGAGTCCGCGTCCAGGGACCTGAAGCGGGTCCACCTGGAGCTGGGCGGCAAGGCCCCGGTCGTCGTCTTCGAGGACACCGACATCGCCAAGGCCGTCGAGGACATCTCCGTCGCGGGCTTCTTCAACGCGGGGCAGGACTGTACGGCGGCCACGCGCGTGCTGGTCCAGTCCTCCATCCACGACGAGTTCGTCTCGGCGCTGGCCAAGGCCGCCGCCGAGACGAAGACCGGGCAGCCGGACGACGAGGACGTGCTGTTCGGCCCGCTCAACAACCCGAACCAGCTCAAGCAGGTCTCCGGGTTCATCGAGCGGCTGCCCGCGCACGCCAAGGTCGAGGCCGGCGGCCACCAGGTCGGCGACAAGGGGTACTTCTACGCGCCGACCGTGGTCTCCGGGCTGAAGCAGGACGACGAGATCATCCAGAACGAGGTGTTCGGGCCGGTCATCACCGTGCAGTCCTTCTCCGACGAGGAGCAGGCCGTGTCCTGGGCCAACGGGGTCGAGTACGCGCTCGCCTCCTCGGTGTGGACCAAGGACCACGGCCGCGCGATGCGGATGTCGAAGAAGCTGGACTTCGGGTGCGTGTGGATCAACACGCACATCCCGCTGGTCGCGGAGATGCCGCACGGCGGGTTCAAGAAGTCCGGCTATGGCAAGGACCTTTCGGGATACGGGTTCGAGGACTACACGCGGATCAAGCACGTGATGACGTCGTTGGACGCGTAGGTTCTTCGGCGGCGGGGGTCTGGGGTTCTGCCGGTAGTGGTTCGGCCGCGGGTGCGTGGGGGCTGGTCGCGCAGTTCCCCGCGCCCCTCAGGTGGGCTCGCCGCCCCGGCGCCCGGAGATTCGGCCTTGTCGGCCCACCGTCAGGGACGGCATGCTGCGGCGATGCCCCTCACGCCCGAGCCGTTCCCGCCCTCCCGCAGGACCCTGCTGCGTGCCCTCGGTGGTGGGGCGGTGCTGGGTGGGCTCGCCGGCTGCGGGGTGCCCGCCGCGTACGTGGCCGCGGGTGACCGGGCCGGCCCCGACCGCTCCGCCGACGACAAGCGGCTGACCTGGGCGAACTGGCCGCTCTACATCGACACGGACGACGACGACTCGACGCGGCGGCCGACGCTGGACGCCTTCCGCAGGCGGACCGGCATATCCGTCGACTACGTCGAGGAGATCAACGACAACGACGAGTTCTTCGGCAAGATCAGCCCCGCGCTGATGAACCACCAGCAGACCGGCCGCGACCTCATCGTCGTCAGCGACTGGATGTGCGCGCGGTTCGTACGGCTGGGCTGGGTCCAGGAGATGGACCGGGCGCACCAGCCGAACGTCACCAAGTACCTTGACCCGCTGCTGCGTTCGCCCGCCTTCGACCCGGGCCGCAGGTTCACCGTGCCCTGGCAGTCGGGGATCACCGGGATCGCGTACAACCGCGGGAAGCTGGGCCGCGAGATCCGGCACGTCAAGGATCTCTGGGCGAGCGACCTCAAGGGCCGCGTCACCCTGCTCTCCGGGCTCGACGAGGCCTTCGCGCTGCTCATGCAGGGCAACGGCGTCGACATCAGGACGTGGACGGCGGACGACTTCCACGAGGTCTGCGACCAGGTCGAGAGGTACGTGAAGAACGGCCAGATCCGCCGCTTCACCGGCAACGACTACACCAAGGACCTCGTCAGCGGTGACGTCCTGGCCTGCCAGGCGTACTCCGGGGACGTGATCCAGCTCCAGGCCGACAACCCCGACATCCGCTTCGTCGTCCCCGAGGAGGGCGCGGAGCTGTGGTCGGACTCCCTGATGATCCCCGACCGCGCCCTGCACAAGGCGAACGCCGAGCGTCTCGTCGACTACTACTACGACCCCGAGGTCGCCGCGGAACTCGCCGCCTGGGTCAACTACGTCTGCCCCGTCCCCGCCGCACGGGAGGTCCTGGCCGCGTCGAAGGACGAGGACACGGCTGCGCTCGCCGAGAACCCCCTGATCTTCCCGGACACGCGGATGCGGGAGCGGCTGGTGATCGCACGGGACATCACGTCGAGGGAGCGGGTGGGGTTTGCGCGGCGGTGGAACGCGATCGTGGGGTTGTGAGGGGGCAGGGGTCGTCCCGCAGGAAGAGGTGAACGGAGACCGTCGTGGGGGGCGTTGGCCGAGCCCGGGGGCCGTTTCGCGGCACGAGATGAGATGAGCCGCCCCGACCGGGGTATCCGCTTCGCACCGCACCCGTCGGGCCGGGGCCCGGCCAACCGGAAGGAGAGGTAACGCATGTCCGCGTCCCTCGTGGAAACGGTCGATATCGAGGCTCCCGTCGCCGTCGCCTGGTCGCTGTGGAGCGATGTGACCCGGTGGCCGGCCTTTCTGAGCCACGTCCGTCTGGTGGAGCGGCTGGACGAGCGCCGTTTCGCCTGGCAGCTCCAACTGCCCGGCGCCGACAAGAACTTCGTCGCCGAGCTCACCGAGGTCGTCCCGGAGGACCGCATCGCCTGGCACACCGTGGAGGGCGTGCACCACGCGGGCGTGGTCACCTTCCACCGGCTCAGCGACACGTCGAGCCGGGTGACCCTGCAGATCGAGTACGACCCCCAGGGGTTCATCGAGCACCTCGGCGCCCTCACCAACCTGGACTCGGCCCTCGCCAACTACGACCTCGGCGAGTTCCAGAAGCTGGCCGAGACGACGGCGGCGGCCGGCTGACAGAGATCCCGGCACCCCTAACCTTTTGAACATGTTCAAATCCAGGCGTACGCTGCTGCCATGAGCGACAGAGCCGCCCAACTCCGGGGCATCCGCGCATGGCTGGTCTTCTTCGTCGTCTGCCTGGTGCTCAGCGGGGCCACCGCCTTCCCGCTGGTCCACGAACTGCGCTGGACCGAGGAGGTCCTGCGGCACCTGCCCGCGCCGGACGCCCTGATGGACTGGATCACGCGCGTCCGGCGCGGGCTCGACACCGCCGACGCGGACTACCCCTTCCTCCTGTACGGCACGGACTGGCTGGCCTTCGCCCACCTGGTCATCGCGGTCGCCTTCTACGGCCCCTACCGTGACCCGGTCCGCAACATCTGGGTCGTCGAGTTCGGGATGATCGCCTGCGCGGGGATCATCCCGCTCGCCCTGATCTGCGGACCGATCCGGGGGATACCGTTCTGGTGGAGCGTGATCGACATGTCGTTCGGGGTCATCGGGATCGTCCCGCTGTACGTCCTACGGAAGAAGATCAAGCGGCTGGAGGCGCTCACCCCGCCCGACGTCCGGGCCGTGCCCGCTACTTGAGCGCGGCGGCGACGATCCGGGCGACGACCGGGTTCGCGTCCTCGCTCTTCGCGTCGGTCGAGTTGACCGAGTGGACGAGCGTGCGGCTCAGGTCGCGGGTGCCGGCGATCGCCGAGTTGTAGCCGTACCGGCCACCGGACTTGAGCCAGTACACCGTCCCGCCGGACTCGAAGCGCCGGAGGCCGCCCGCGCTGTAACTCGCTCCGGTGATGTCCGCCGGGACCGAGAACACCTCCCTCATCAGCGGCCGCGGCACGATCCGGCCCCGGAAGAGGCCGGTGAGCAGGCGCTCCAGGTCCGCGGTCGTGGAGATCATGTCCCCGGCCGCGAACCGGTCCGCCTGGTTCCACTCCGTGACGTCCAGGAGCTCCGTGGTCCCGTCGGCCCTCCGCACCGCCTGGTAGCCCCGGTTGTGAGGGCCGCGAATGCGCGGGTCGGTGCCGGGGAAGTACGTGTCCCGCATCCCGGCCGGTGCCAGCACCAACCGGGCGGCCTCCGAGGCGTACGGCCGTCCCGTCACCCGCTCGATCAGCAGGCCGAGGAACGTGTAGTTGATGTTGAGGTAGTGCTGGCGCCTCCCCGGGCAGAACTCCGGTTCCTTCGCGCCCGCGGACGCCGCCACCCGCTGCGGGCCGAGCGTCTCGAAGCGGCGGGCGTACACCTCCTCGAAGGTGGCGCCGAGGTCGTCGCCCGCCGGGATGCCGCTGGTGTGGTTCAGCAGCTGCCGGACGGTGACCGGCCGGAACCGGCTGCCCAGGAGGCCGGGCAGGTAGTGCTGGACCGGCGTGTCCAGGTCGATCCGCCTCTCGTCCGCCAGGCGCAGTACGGTCGCCGCCGTCACCACCTTCGTCGTCGACCCGGCCCTGAAGCGCGCGTCGGGATCGGCCGGCCGCCCGCTCTCCAGGTCGCGCACGCCCGAACTGCCCCGCCACCTGCCGTCACGGCCACCGACCCGCACCAGGGCTGCGGTGGCGTCGGCGTCGGGGAGCCCCGCCAGCGCGGCGCGCAGTGCCCTGGCGTCCGGTCCGCAGGCGGTGTCCGCGTTCGCCGGGGAGGCCGGCAGGGCGGCGGCCAGGGGCGCGGCGAGGGCACCGGCGAGGAGACTTCTGCGACGGAGGTCACGCACGGGTCGACTCCAGGGGGTGTGGGATGTGTGTGATCATCCTGCGGGGCCTTCGAGGCGGCGTGATCCTCACCGAGGAGGGGCTCGACCCCGGGAAAGCCCTGAGCAACTCCCTTTGCCTGTAGGGGAGTTGCTCGGAGAAACCCCCTAGGGGAGAAAAAGTGTTATCGCGGAGCCCTTCACTCCGTCTCCACTGACGCACGCACGAAGGGGCACCACGAAGGGTCACCGCCCGGAAAGGACGACGTGGACACGCGGCAGTGGCGCGACACCATCGCGGCGGCGCAGGACGGCGACCGACGCGCGCTGGACGAGCTCGTCGAGGGCTGGCTGCCGCTGGTGTACAACATCGTCGGCCGTGCCCTGAACGGCCACGCCGACGTCGACGACGTCGTCCAGGAGACCATGCTGCGGGCCGTCGGCAACCTCGGCAGTCTGCGCGACCCGGACAGCTTCCGGTCCTGGCTGGTCGCCATCGCCATGCGCCAGATACGGGACCGGGCCCGCCGCAGGACCCCCGCCCCGCTGGACGAGTCGGCTGCGCGCGAAGCCGCCGACTTCGCCGAACTCACCGTGTTGAGGCTCCAGTTGGAAGGGCAGCGGCGCGAGGTCGCGGAGGCCGTGCGATGGCTCGACGACGAGGACCGGCAACTGCTGTCGCTGTGGTGGCTGGAGGTCGCGGGCGAGCTCACCCGGCGCGAGCTGGCCGCCGCCGTCGGGATCAGCCGGCAGCACGCCGCCGTGCGCGTGCAGCGGATGAAGGAGCGCCTGGAGACCTCCCGCGGCATCGTCCGCGCCCTCGACGGCGCCTGCCCGGACCTGCGCGAGCTGACCGCCCGCTGGAACGGCCGCCCCGACTCGGTCTGGCGCAAGCGGCTCGCCCGGCACATCCGCGGCTGCGGCTACTGCGGCGACACCCGCGAGTCCGTCGTACCGGCGGAGCGCCTGCTGGTCGGCATCGCGCTGGTGCCGGTCCCCGTGGGCTTCACCCTGTCGCTGGCCCTGGGGAGCAAGACGGCCGCGGCGGCCACGGTCGCGTCCGTGAGCTGGTCCGCCAAGGTGATGGGCGCCCTCACCCAGCCCGTCGTCGCGGCCACCGCGGGAGCGACGATCGTCGCGGGCGGGGCCTACGTCGTCACCCAGCAGCCGGACGCGCCGGCGCCACGGGTCGCGGTCTCACCCACGGCGGCCAGCACCCATCGCCCGCCGTCGCTCCTGCCCACCCCGCCGCCTTCACCGTCACCGTCTCCGTCCCCCTCGGCGATCCCCGCGAAGACCGTCCTCTACGGCAGTGTCGTCGACGCCGTCGACCGGGCCCCCGACCCCGACACCCCGCCCGCCGCCCTGCCCCACCGGCCGGAGACCGGCATCAGCAGCACCGGCGGCGCCCACGCCGTCCTGAACCACCGCGGGGACGCCGTCACGCTCACCGGCGAGGGCTACGTCCTCGTCCGCTGGCAGATCTCCCCGCAGTACCGGCCCGGCAGCCTGGTCCCGCCCTCCTGGACCGGCCTCGACGGCAAGCTGTTCCACGTCGCCTCGGGCGGCGGCCGCCGTATGGACGACTCCGTCAGCGCCACCGACAGCAGCGCCACCGGCATGGGCAGCGCGGCCACCGGCTACGCCGTCCTGCCCGCCGGCACCCAGCAGATGTGGCAGAACGAGTACTTCTACCTCGACGGCAGCGTCACCCTCACCGTCAACGAACGCGGCGCCGACTACGGCCTCAGCGTCTTCCCCTCGACGTGGGACGCGGCCGAGAAGGACATCACCACCGGCCCCGCGCAGGGGGCCGAGCGCTACGGCCTGGTCCGCGACACCGGCAAGGACGACGCCCCGGTCCCGCAGTACGTCACCCGCTCGACCCCCGCCGACCCGGCGACGGTCGCCCAGAAGTCCCGGGTGTAGCACCACGGCGCTTGTGCGCCCTACCCCGTCGGGTCGGCCGCCCGCAGCGCGCAGAGCACGTCCACCCGGTTCGTGGTGATCGAGTCGACGCCCATCCCGGCGAGGCGGCGCATCGAGCGGCGGGTGTCGGGGGTCCAGACGGAGATCAGGTAACCGTCCGTGTGGATGCGGTCCGCGAGGTCCCGGTCCATCAGGGTGAAGCGGTAGTTGAGCCAGCGGGGCTTGACCGCGTTCAGCAGGGCGGGGCGCGGGGGTGCGAGGCTGGTCCAGGTGAGCGCGATCTCCGCGGACGGGTCGGCCTCGCGGACGGCGAGCATGGCGGTGGCGTCGGCGCAGTAGTAGACGCGGTCCTGGGCTCCCTGCTCGCGGACCACGTCGACCACGCGGCGGGCGACCCGGGTCTCGCGCGTGCCGGGCAGGTCGAGCATCAGGCGGTGGCCGTCGGTGGCCCGCAGCGCCTCCGCGAGCGTCGGCACCCGGCCGTCGGTCAGCCCCCGCACCTCGTCCGCGGACAGCGACAGCAGCGGCCGGTCGTGCTCCCACAGCCGCTTCAGCGTGTGGTCGTGGAGCAGGACCGGTACGCCGTCCCTGGTGAGCCGTACGTCGACCTCCACCGCGTCCGCGCCCAGGTCGAGTGCGGTACGCAGGGAGTCGATCGTGTTCTCACGGACGCGGTAGGGGGCGCCGCGGTGTGCCACGGCCGTCAGCTTTTGCATGGGCCCATTGTGGTGCCGGTGGGTTGCGGGAGGGTGACGCAGTGCGGGTCAGGGGGCGAGCCAGGCGGTGGTGTAGGCGTCGATCTCGTCCTTGATCCTGGACTTGCCGGGTCCGTCCAGGAAGGACGCGTCCACGGCCGCCTTCGCCAGCTCCGCCAGGCCGCGTTCGTCGAGGTCCAGGAGCCTCGCCGCGACCGCGTACTCGGTGTTCAGGTCGGTGCCGAACATCGGGGGGTCGTCGGAGTTGACCGTGACGACGATCCCGGCGCGCACGAACTCCTTGATCGGATGCTCGTCGAGGGTGCGGACGGCCCGGGTGGCGATGTTGGAGGTGGGGCACACCTCCAGCGGGATGCGGTGCTCGGCGAGGTGCGCGAGGAGCTGCGGGTCCTGGAAGGAGTGCGTGCCGTGGCCGATGCGCTCGGCGCGGAGGTGGGTGAGGGCGTCCCACACGGTCTCCGGGCCGGTCGTCTCGCCGGCGTGCGGGACGGAGTGCAGGCCGGCGGCGATGGCCTGGTCGAAGTACGGCTTGAACTGGGGGCGGGGTACGCCGATCTCGGGGCCGCCGAGACCGAAGCTGACGAGGCCCTCCGGGCGGAGGCGGTCGTCGGTGGCGAGCCGTGTCGTCTCCTCGGCGGCCTCCATGCCGGCCTCGCCGGGGATGTCGAAGCACCAGCGCAGCACCGTGCCGAACTCGGACTCCGCCGCCTTGCGGGCGTCCTCGATCGCCTCCATGAAGGCGCGCTCGTCGATGCCGCGGCGGGTGGAGGAGAACGGCGTGATGGTGAGCTCGGCGTAGCGGACCTGCTGGCGGGCGAGGTCCCTGGCGACCTCGAAGGTCAGGAGCCGGACGTCCTCGGGGGTGCGGATCAGGTCCACGACGCTGAGGTAGACGTCGATGAAGTGGGCGAAGTCCGTGAACGTGAAGTAGTCGACGAGGGCTTCGGGGTCGGTGGGGACCTTGGAGTCGGGGTGGCGGGCGGCGAGTTCGGAGACGATGCGGGGGGAGGCGGAGCCGACGTGGTGGACGTGCAGTTCGGCCTTCGGCAGTTCGGCGATGAAGGCGTGGTGGAGGGGGGTTTGGGCGGGGTTGGGTGTCGTCGTCATGGGGGCCTCCCCTTGCAGGGCGCCTGGCACGGTGGTTTCTTGTGCGGCGCGGTGATCGGCTGATCGAGTGCGGCCATCGTAGGACGGGGGGTGGTGGGGTGGGTGCGGGTGGGTGGGGGCGGGCGTTTTTGCGCCCACGCGGCGGAGCCGCATATCGACACAGTCCCGCGCCCCTGGAGGCCTGCGGCGGCCCCTTGCGGCCCGGTGGGGGTGCGTGTAGCGCGTGCTGGTTCGTCTGGGGTCGGTGCCGGGGTGGGGGGTATCCGTCCTCGGTCCGGCGGCTCGGTCGTTCATGAGGGGCTCGGTAACGGACGCCGGCCGCTGCGGGCGGACACCCCCCACCCCGTCCCCTTCACGCCGTCGGCGGCTTGAGGAGCGTCCACCGTCCCCACCCAGGGGCGCGGGGAACTGCGCGACCAGCCACGACGGGCCCGCACCCGCCCGACAACCTGACCCGGCACCCCCCTTTCCGCGACCGGTAACATGGCCGCACGAACGACCAAGGGGGACATGGGCATGACGGACGGAACGCAGTCGGGTGGGGAGGCCGGGCGGGATCCGTGGGCGGCGCCGGAGAGTGGGCCGTCGTTGGAGAAGAGTTCGCCGCCGCCGTCCGTGCATGATCAGGCCACCGTGACGTCGGTGCCCAGTGACGGGTACGGCTTTCCGCCCCCCGCACCCGCCCCCGGTCCAACGCCCGGTTACGGCTACCCCGCTCCGGAGCAGGGCGTCCCCGGCCCCGGCCCCGGCATACCCGGTGGGCCCGGCTTCGTGCCGCCGCCTCCCATCGCGCCCGGTGGGCCCGGCGCCCCGGCCGGATACGGGTACCCCGGCTACCCCCAGGCCCCGCAGGGATACGGCTGGGCCCCGCCCATGCCCCCGCAGAACGGCATGGGCGTCGCCGCGATGGTGCTGGGCATCATCTCCTGCGTCATGTTCTGCCTGTACGGCGTGCTCTCCCTGGTGCTCGGCATCATCGCCATCGTCCTCGGCGTCAAGGGGCGCAGGAAGGCCGCGCGGGGCGAGGCCACGAACCACGGTCAGGCGCAGGCCGGCTTCATCATGGGCATCATCGGGACGATCCTCGGCCTCGCCGTCATCGTCTTCATGGCCATCGTCATCACGGCCGCCGTCACCTCCGACGACGAGCCCGACTACTACGACGGCTCCCTGCACGCCGTCCAGGTGGCACAGCAGTACTGATCAGAGGTCTCTGAGCCGCTCCCGGGCCGCCATCAACGCGAAGCCCAGGAGGTTCGGGCCTCGCCAGCGCTCCGGGTCGCTCGCCGCCTCGTCGTCCGCGGCGAGGCCGATGCCCCACACCCGGTCCACCGGGCTCGCCTCCACCAGCACCCGCTCGCCGGTGCTCAGCAGGAACTCACGCAGGTCGTCGTGGGCCGCGAACTTGTGCACGCTGCCCTCGACGACGATCCCGAAGCGCTCCCGCTGCCAGATCCGCTCGTCGAAGCCGCGCACCAGTCGGCCCGCTTTCTTGGCCTGGGACGGGTGGCCGGCGGCCAGCACTAGGCGCTCGGCTTCCTGATCTTCGAAAAGCCGCGCCTTCGCCGCCATCATCCAGTGCTCGGCGGTCGCATAGGTCACTCCGTCCACCACGAACGGTGACGGCCACCACTGGCTCAGACAGCTCGCGCCGACGCGGCCGTCCGAACGCGGGCGGTGTCCCCAGAAGTGCAGATACTTGATGTGTGCGCCTGCTCGGACCTGCTTGACCAGGGCGTCCTGTGAATCGGTCTTCCCCGTGATCTTCCCCATGCACGCGAGTCTGACAGGCACCACTGACACTCCGTCCTTCCTTTTCGGGGACGACTCGACACCTGGTCGACAGATTCCGTCGCGTAACCGAAAGGCAACAACGGAATCACTTGTAGGAGTGTCATTGCTCTGTCAGGATCGGCACTCAAATCGAGCTGGAGCTACGCCACCCGCCCTCGGGACCGAGGGATGACGGCGGAGGAGAGCGACATGCACAACCCGGGCAGTGCCACCCCGGACCGGTTCGCGGCCCAGGAGCGGTTCGCCGACGGCGCGCAGTTCATCGGAGGGCGTCTCGCCAAGGGGACCTCCGGGCGGACGCACGCCGTCGTGGACCCCGCGAGCGGGGAGGAGGTCCTCACCTACGAGCTGGCGGGCGCGGCGGACGTGGATGCCGCCGTCGCCGCGGCACGGGAGGCCTTTCCCGGCTGGGCGGGCGCCACTCCCGGTGAGCGGTCCGACGCCCTGCACCGGTTCGCCGCCGTGCTCGCCGACCGTGCCGAGGACTTCGCCCGCGCGGAGTCCCTCCAGTGCGGGAAGCCGCTGAAGCTGACCCGGGAGTTCGACGTTCCGGGGACCATCGACAACACGTCCTTCTTCGCGGGTGCGGCCCGTCATCTTCAGGGGCAGTCCGCCGGGGAGTACTCCGGGGATCACACGTCCTACGTGCGGCGGGAGCCCATCGGGGTCGTCGGGTCCATCGCGCCCTGGAACTACCCGCTCCAGATGGCCGCCTGGAAGATCCTTCCGGCGATCGCCGCAGGCAACACCATCGTGCTGAAGCCTGCTGAGATCACGCCTCTGACCTCGCTGCTCTTCGCCCAGGCTGCCACCGATGCCGGGATCCCGGACGGGGTCGTCAACATCGTCACCGGGACCGGGAAGGAGGCCGGGGAGCGGCTGGTCGGGCATCCCGATGTGGCCATGACCTCCTTCACCGGGTCCACGGCCGTCGGCAAGCGGGTCGCCGAGATCGCCACCGCCACCGTCAAGCGGCTCCACCTGGAGCTCGGCGGCAAGGCCCCCTTCCTTGTCTTCGACGACGCCGACCTGGAGGCCGCCGTCCACGGAGCCGTGGCCGGTGCGCTCATCAACACCGGGCAGGACTGCACGGCCGCCACACGCGCGTACGTGCAGCGGCCGCTGTACGAGGCCTTCGTGGAGCGCACCGCCGCGCTGATGGAGACCGTTCGCCTCGGCGACCCCTTCGCTCCCGGCACCGACCTCGGGCCGCTGATCTCGCACGTCCAGCGGGACCGGGTCGCCGGGTTCGTCGACCGTGCGCGTGCCTACGCGCGCGTGGTGACGGGCGGGGAGGCACCGGGCGAAGAGCTCGCCAAGGGGGCGTACTACAAGCCCACCCTCGTCGCCGACGCCGCCCAGGACAGCGAGATCGTCCAGTCGGAGATCTTCGGGCCCGTTCTCGTCGTGCTGCCCTTCGACAGCGACGAGGAGGGCATCCGGCTCGCCAACGACACCCCCTACGGGCTCGCCGCCTCCGCCTGGAGCCGGGACGTCTACCGGGCGAACCGCGCCACCCGGGAGATCAAGACCGGGTGCGTGTGGGTCAACGACCACATTCCGATCATCAGCGAGATGCCGCACGGCGGGTACAAGGCGTCCGGCTTCGGCAAGGACATGTCCTCGTACTCGTTCGAGGAGTACACGCAGATCAAGCACGTCATGTTCGACAACACCGCGATCGCCAGGAAGGACTGGCACCGCACGATCTTCGGGGACCGATAGCCGTTGTTCAGGCCGCCCGACCCGCGGCCGCCCACTTCCCGAAAGGGCACCAGCGCATGGAGCAGTACGAGCCCGACCGCCTGTCACCGGCCCAAGTGGCCGCCATGCGGCGCAGTTTCCGAAGCGGCCGGGCCGCCATGACCCGGCGGTCCCTGTTGCGCGCCTCCGCGGGCGGCGCGCTCGCGGTCGGCGGCCTCGGCACCCTGAGCGCCTGCGGCATCCCCGCGGCCGGCACCACCCAGGGCGGCGTCTCCGCCGACGACCACTCGGCCGAGGAGAAGGTCGTCAACTTCTCCAACTGGACCGAGTACATCGACGTGGACGAGAGCGAGAAGCACCACCCCACGCTCGACCAGTTCAAGAAGCAGACCGGCATCTCGGTCAAGTACACCGAGGACATCAACGACAACGTCGAGTTCTTCGGCAAGATCAAGCCGCAGCTCGCGGCCGGGCAGGACACCGGGCGCGACATCATCGTCCTCACGGACTGGCTCGCGGCCCGCCTCATCCGCCTCGGGTGGGTCCAGAAACTGGACGCGTCCAACCTGCCGCACGCCTACGCCAACCTCTCCCAGCAGTTCCGCGAACCCGACTGGGACCCGGGACGGGCGTACTCCTATGTGTGGCAGGGCATCTCGACCGTCATCGCCTACAACAAGAAGGCCCTTGACGGCCAGGAGGTGAAGTCGATCTCCGACCTGCTCGACAACCCCAAGCTCAAGGGGCGCGTCGGCTTCCTGTCGGAGATGCGCGACAGCATCGGCATGACCCTGCTCGACATGGGCAAGGACCCCGCGAAGTTCACCGCCGACGACTACGACGCGGCGATCGCCCGCCTCCAGAAGGCCGTCGACAAGGGCCAGATCCGCCGCTTCACCGGCAACGACTACACCTCGGACCTGACCAGCGGCGACTTCGCGGCCTGTGTCGCCTGGGCCGGGGACGTCGTCCAGCTGAAGGCGGACAGCCCCGACATCGACTTCATCATCCCGGACAGCGGATACATGACGTCGACCGACAACATGCTGATCCCCAACAAGGCCCGTCACAAGACGAACGCCGAGCGGCTCATCGACTTCTACTACCAGCCCAAGCCCGCCGCCGAGCTCGCCGCGTACATCAACTACGTGTCGCCCGTCGACGGTGTGAAGCCCGAGCTGGAGAAGCTCGACCCGGATGCGGCGAACAACCCGCTGATCATCCCCGACAAGGCCATGGCCGCGAAGTCCCACGCCTTCCGCTCGCTGAGCTCGAAGGAAGAGACGACCTTTGAAGAGAAGTTCGCGAAGCTGACTGGGGCGTGATCACCGTGACGAACAAGAACACCGACACCAGCGGAGACGTCCGCCTCTCCGGCATCAGCAAGACGTACGACAACGGCTTCACCGCCGTACACCCGCTGGACCTGACCGTGCCCCAGGGCTCCTTCTTCGCCCTGCTCGGCGCCTCCGGCTGCGGCAAGACGACCACCCTGCGCATGATCGCCGGACTCGAGGAGCCCACCACGGGCACCGTGCACCTCGGCGACCAGGAGGTCACCCGGCTGCCTCCCTACAAGCGGCCGGTGAACACCGTCTTCCAGTCCTACGCCCTCTTCCCGCACCTCGACATCTTCGAGAACGTCGCCTTCGGTCTGCGCCGGCGCGGCATCAAGTCGGTGAAGAAGCAGGTCGAGGACATGCTGGAGCTCGTCCAGCTGGGGGAGCAGGCCCGCAAGAAGCCGCACCAGCTCTCCGGCGGCCAGCAGCAGCGCGTGGCGGTGGCGAGAGCCCTGATCAACACGCCCAAGGTGCTCCTCCTCGACGAGCCGCTCGGCGCCCTCGACCTCAAGCTGCGCCGCCAGATGCAGCTGGAGCTCAAGCGCATCCAGACCGAGGTCGGCATCACCTTCGTGCACGTCACGCACGACCAGGAGGAGGCCATGACCATGGCCGACACGGTCGCCGTGATGAACGCGGGCCGCGTCGAGCAGCTCGGCTCGCCCACCGACCTGTACGAGAACCCGCAGACCACCTTCGTCGCCAACTTCCTCGGCACCTCCAACCTCATCGAGGCCGAGGTCGACTCCAAGAGCGGCGGCGAGATCGTCCTGAAGGCGGGCGGCGGCAAGCTGGTGCTGCCCGAGGCGCGGTACGCCGGGCCCACCGCGACCGGCGGCAAGGTGCTCGTCGGCGTACGCCCCGAGAAGATCACCCTCACGCACGCGGACGAGGCCGGGGAGATCCCCGAGGGCCGCAACCGCATCACCGGCACGATCGCCGACTCCTCCTTCATCGGCGTCTCCACGCAGTACGTCATCGACAGCCCCGTCTGCCCCGAGTTCGAGGTCTACGCCCAGAACATCGACCGCGACGCCCGCCTCGTGCCCGGCGCCGAGGTCGTCCTGCACTGGAACCCGGCCCACACCTTCGGTCTGGACGCGGCCCAGGACATCGACGCCGGCATCCAGGAAGAGGCGACGGTCTGATGGCGACGCTCACCGAGGCGCCACCGCCTCTGTCCCCGACCGCGCCGGAGAAGAAGCCGCCGCGCAAGAGGGGCCGCTTCACGCCGTACTGGCTGCTGCTGCCCGGCATCCTGTGGCTGCTGGTCTTCTTCGCCCTGCCGATGATCTACCAGGCCTCCACGTCCGTGCAGACGGGCTCCCTGGAGACGGGCTACAAGGTCACCTGGCACTTCGCCACCTACTGGGACGCGCTGTCCGAGTACTGGCCGCAGTTCCTGCGCTCGATCCTGTACGCCGGTGCCGCGACGATCCTCTGTCTGGTGCTGGGCTACCCGCTGGCGTACCTGATCGCGTTCCGCGCGGGACGCTGGCGGAACCTGATCATGATCCTGGTGATCGCGCCCTTCTTCACCAGCTTCCTGATCCGCACCCTCGCCTGGAAGACGATCCTCGCGGACGGCGGCCCGGTCGTCGGCGCCCTCAACACGCTGCACGTCCTGGACGTCACCGACTGGCTCGGCTGGACGGCAGGCGACCGCGTCCTCGCCACCCCGCTCGCGGTGGTGTGCGGTCTGACGTACAACTTCCTGCCGTTCATGATCCTGCCGCTCTACACCTCCCTGGAGCGCATCGACGGCCGGCTGCACGAGGCGGCGGGCGATCTCTACGCCAAGCCCGTCACCACCTTCCGCAAGGTGACCTTCCCGCTGTCCATGCCGGGCGTGGTCTCCGGGACGCTGCTGACCTTCATCCCGGCGGCCGGTGACTACGTCAACGCCGAACTCCTCGGCTCGACCGACACGCGCATGATCGGAAACGTCATCCAGACCCAGTTCCTGCGGATTCTGGACTATCCGACGGCGGCAGCCCTCTCCTTCATCCTGATGGCCGCGATTCTCCTCATGGTCACCTTCTACATCCGCAAGTCCGGGACGGAGGATCTGGTTTAAATGGCCCTCGTCAACTGGCTCAAGCGTCATTTCGTCGTCATCGCGGGACTGCTGACACTCGGATATCTCCTGCTGCCCAACATCGTCGTCACGGTGTTCTCCTTCAACAAACCGAAGGGGCGCTTCAACTACCAGTGGCAGCAGTTCTCCACGGACGCCTGGAAGGACCCCTGCGGCGTCGCCGACATGTGCGGCTCGCTGTCGATCAGCCTCCAGATCGCCTTCTGGGCGACGGTCGGCGCGACCGTCCTCGGCAGCATGATCGCCTTCGCGCTGGTCCGTTACCGGTTCCGCGCGCGGGGCACCGTGAACTCCCTGATCTTCCTGCCGATGGCGATGCCCGAGGTCGTCATGGCCGCCTCGCTGCTCACCCTGTTCCTCAACCTGGGTGCCCAGCTGGGTTTCTGGACGATCCTGATCGCCCACATCATGTTCTGCCTCAGCTTTGTCGTCGTCGCCGTCAAGGCGCGCGTGATGTCGATGGACCCGCGCCTGGAGGAGGCAGCCCGGGATCTGTACGCGAGTCCCGTCCAGACCTTCCTCCGGGTGACCCTGCCCATCGCGGCCCCAGGAATCGCCGCGGGCGCGATGCTGTCCTTCGCGCTCTCCTTCGACGATTTCATCATCACCAATTTCAACGCGGGCTCGACCGTCACCTTCCCCATGTTCGTCTGGGGTTCGGCACAGCGCGGCACGCCCGTGCAGATCAATGTCATCGGTACGGCCATGTTCCTGGTCGCCGTACTCCTGGTCCTGGCCTCGATGGTCATCAGCAACCGCCGTAACAGGCAAAAGGCATGAGTGCCATGAGCCGTTGGACGAAGGCACTCTCCGAAGCCCAGCCGGTTCCGTACTGGCTCGACGACCCCGGCCGGCCCCACCCCGAGCCCGCCCTCACCGGCGCCGAGACCTGCGACCTGCTGGTCGTCGGCGGGGGGTACAGCGGGCTGTGGACCGCGCTCAACGCCAAGGAGCGCGATCCGCAGCGGGACGTCGTCCTGCTCGAAGGCCGTGAGGTGGGCTGGGCCGCCTCCGGTCGCAACGGCGGCTTCTGCGCCGCCTCCCTCACCCACGGGCTGCCCAACGGGCTGACCCGCTGGCCGGACGAGATCGTGAAGCTCCAGGAGCTGGGCGCCCGCAACCTCGACGAGATCGAGAAGGCGGTCGCCCGGCACGACCTGGACTGCGAGTTCGAGCGCACCGGCGAGATCGACGTGGCGACCGAGACGTACCAGGCGTGGGAGCTGCGCGACTGGTACCAGGAGCTCCAGGAGAAGGGCCTCGCCGACGGCGTCGACTTCCTGGACGCCGACGCGGTGCGCGAGCAGGTCGCCTCGCCGACCTTCGAGGCCGGCCTGTGGGACCGCAGGGGCGTGGCCATGGTCAACCCGGCCAAGCTGGTCTGGGGCCTGAAGCGGGCCTGCCTGCGGCTCGGGGTCCGCGTCTACGAGCACACCCCCGCGCTCACGCTGAAGCCGTACGGCGCCGGCATGGCCGTACGCACGCCGTACGGCTCCGTCCGCGCCCGGCAGATCGCGCTCGGCACCAACATCTTCCCGAGCCTGGTCAAGCGGGTGCGGGCGTACACCGTGCCGGTCTACGACTACGCGCTGATGACCGAGCCGCTGAGCGAGGAGCAGCTGGCGTCGGTCGGCTGGAAGAACCGGCAGGGGCTCGGGGACTCGGCGAACCAGTTCCACTACTTCCGGCTCTCCGCCGACAACCGGATCCTGTGGGGCGGTTACGACGCCGTCTACCCGTACGGCGGCCGGGTGCGCGCCGAGTACGACGACCGGCCGGAGACCTACGCCAAGCTCGCCGGGCACTTCTTCACCTGCTTCCCGCAGCTGGAGGGCGTCCGCTTCACCCACGCGTGGGGCGGCGCCATCGACACCTGCTCGCGCTTCTCCGCGTTCTACGGCACCGCCCACCACGGCAAGGTCGCGTACGCGGCGGGCTACACGGGCCTCGGCGTCGGCGCGACCCGGTTCGGCGCGGACGTGATGCTGGACCTGCTGGCGGGGGAGCAGACCGAGCGGACCTCGCTGGAGATGGTCCGCAAGAAGCCGCTGCCCTTCCCGCCGGAGCCCTTCGCCTGGACGGGCATCGCCCTGACCAAGTGGTCGCTGGCGCGTGCCGACGCGCAGGGCGGCCGGCGCAATCTGTGGCTCAGGACGATGGACAAACTCGGTCTGGGATTCGACAGCTGAACGATCGTATGTGATCTGATTCACCCCAACGGGTGGTCGGAACCCGCGTAATGCCTGCCAGGGGACCTCCCTCTCCCTCGTGACGCGAACAGCGTCGAGAGAGAAAGGGAGGTCTTCTCATGACTGGGGCGAAGACGGCGGTCGAGTGGCTGGCATCCGTCGCACCGGATCCCGAGGCCTGCCGCTGGGAGTGGGAACGCAATCCCCTCGGGGTGGCGCTGCTGCCGGCGGGCAAGGCCTGGGACGTCCTGATCCTGCCGGGTGAGCTCGGCTATCCGACGCTCGACGTCCTCACCCGCATCCTCGACCAACTCGGCCCGGTGCTCGTCGACTTCGGTGACGCCCGGATGGGCTTCTTCGTGCCGCCGGGCACCGCGGCCCGCTGGCTGGGCACCGGCATCCGTACGGCGGGCGCCGGGACCTGGATCGTGGTGCCGTACCCGGGCCGGGTGGCCGGGGGAGGGGTGCGCTGGCTGGTGCCGCCGGACGGTTCGGGCACGCTCACCGACCCGGCGCTGCTGGAGCTGGCGATGCACGAGGCGGCGGCCGGGCTGGCGACGGAACAGGGCGACGGCTGAGCGGCCGGCCCCGAACCGCTGACGGGAGGTCTTGACAACCCGGATTGGTCTGGACCAAGTTGGGCGCGCTCCACCCTCCAAATCCCCCATGCCCGGAGGCCCTTGTGGAACGCACCGGACTCATCAGACCCGTCCTCGCCGCGCTGACGGCCACCTTGCTGGCCCTGCCCGGCATCACCGCGCTCTCGTCGGCCGCCCGTGCGGCCGACGCGGACCTGGCGAGGAACGGAGGTTTCGAAGCGGGACTCGACGGCTGGACCTGCTCCGCGGGTACGACGGTCAACAGCCCTGTGCACAGTGGGAGTTCGGCGCTCCAGGCGACCCCGGCCGGCAGCGACCACGCCCAGTGCGCCCAGACCGTGACCGTCCGGCCCGACGCGCAGTACACCCTGTCCGGATACGTCCGCGGCGCCTACGTCTACCTCGGCGCGAGCGGCACCGGCACCACCGACGTCTCCACCTGGACCCAGTCCGCCCCCGACTGGCAGCGGCTCACCACCACCTTCCGCACCGGCCCGGCCACCACCAAGGTCACGCTCTACACGCACGGTTGGTACGGGACAGGCGCGTACCACGCGGACGACGTGTCCCTCACCGGGCCGGGTGTCGACGCCGGACAGCCGCCGGCCACGCCCACCGGTCTGCAGGCGGGCACGGTCACGTCCTCCAGCGTGGCCCTGTCCTGGACGGCGGTCCCGGGCGCCACCGGCTACGCGGTCTACCGGGACGGCGCCAAGGTCCGGACGGTGAGCGGGACTTCGGCCTCCGTGAGCGGACTCGCGCCCTCGACGGCGTACGGCTTCCAGGTCGCGGCGGTCAACGAGGCGGGGGAGTCGGCGAGGACCGGCTCCGTCAACGTGACCACGACGGCCGGGACTTCCACGGACCTGCCCGCCCACGCCCTGGTCGGCTACCTCCACGCGAGCTTCGCCAACGGCGCCGGCTACACGCGCCTGGCCGACGTCCCCGACAGCTGGGACGTCATCGACCTGGCCTTCGGTGAACCCACCTCGGTCACCTCCGGCGACATCCGCTTCACCCGCTGCCCGGTCACCGAGTGCCCGAACGTCGAGTCCGACGCCGACTTCAAGGCGGCGATCAGGGCGAAGCAGGCCGCCGGGAAGAAGGTGCTGATCTCGATCGGCGGCCAGAACGGCCAGGTCCAGCTGACGACCACGGCCGCCCGGGACGCCTTCGTCTCCTCCGTCTCCTCGATCATCGACACCTACGGCCTCGACGGCCTGGACATCGACTTCGAGGGCCACTCGCTCTCCCTGAACGCCGACGACACCGACTTCAGGAACCCGAAGACCCCGGTCATCGTGAACCTGATCTCGGCGCTGAAGACGCTGAAGGCGAAGTACGGGGCGCGCTTCGTCCTCTCGATGGCCCCGGAGACCTTCTTCGTGCAGATGGGCTACCAGTACTACGGCACCGGCAAGTGGGGCGGCCAGGACCCGCGCTGCGGGGCGTACCTCCCGGTGATCCACGCCCTGCGCGACGACCTGACCCTGCTGCACGTCCAGGACTACAACTCGGGCCCGATCATGGGCCTCGACAACCAGTACCACTCCATGGGCGGCGCCGACTTCCACATCGCCATGACCGACATGCTCCTCACCGGCTTCCCGGTCGCCGGCGACCCCGCGAACGTCTTCCCGCCCCTGCGCCCCGACCAGGTGGCCATCGGCATGCCCGCCTCGGTGAACGCGGGCAACGGCTACGTCTCCCCGACTGAGGTCACCAAGACCCTCGACTGCCTCACGAAGAAGACGAACTGCGGCTCCTACCCCACCCACGGCACCTGGCCCACCCTGCGCGGCCTGATGACCTGGTCGGTCAACTGGGACCGCTTCTCCGGCGGGGAGTTCCAGAGGACCTTCGACGGCTATTTCGGCTGACGGTCACGCCAGCACCGCCGCCCACACCTTCGCGAGCGTCGAGTCCCGCTCGGCGTCCCCCAGGGCGCCGAGCACCGACGGAAGATGCAGGGACACCGACCGCACCCGGGCGGACATGGAGCCGTCCCAGCGTCGTACGGCGATGTTCCCCCGTGTCGCCGAGACGCTCCCCGGGTGGATCAGCACGCACGTCGGCGGACCGCCGGAGGGCTGCCGGGCCGGCGCGTGCGCGTACACGAACGCCTGGGGGCCGTCGATGGACCGGGTGAACGCGGTGCTGCCCGCTGTGTCGTGGGACGGGGCCGAGTCGATGAGTCGCCGCCACAGCAGACGGTCCGGGTCCGGGAAACGGGGGAGCGCGTCGCCGTCGGTGAGATGGCCGCACCGGGGATCGTGGTGGATCTTGCGGCCGTAGAGGGGAAGGACGACCTCGCCCGGTGACGGGGTCAGGGCGAAGTCGTGGTTCTCGAAGGCGACCGTCACCTGGTGCTGCTCGTCGGGCATGGTGCTTCCCCCCGGTCCCGGCCGCCGCTACGCGACCGGCTGGCTGCTCTCGTCCTGTGCCGACTTCCGACCGTATCGCCTGACGGTCAGCGTCAGGAGCTGAAGGAGTACGGCGGACAGGCACCAGCTCGCCGCGACGTCCAGGGGCCAGTGGTAGCCGCGGCGGATCAGGCCGTAGGAGGTGCCGAGGACCAGAAGGGCGCAGAGGAGGAGCAGGGCGCGGCGGAGCCGGGGGGTGGGGAGGAGGGGGAGGAGGGAGAGGGCGGCGGTGCCGTAGGCGATGGCCGCTGTCGCGGTGTGGCCGGAGGGGAAGTAGCCGGTGGCCGGGGGCACCACGGGGGTGCCGGGGCGGTCGGTCCAGATCTTGAGGGGGACGACGATCACCGGGACCAGGGCCATGAGGAGGGCTCCCGCGGTGGCCGGGAGCCACCAGCGGTCCGTGCCCGAGCGGCGGTGCCGCCAGGTCACGTAGGCCAGGGCCGCGACCAAGACGGGTACGGCCACCTGGACGCTGCCCAGGTCGGAGAGGGTGCCCCCGAGGCGGTCCGGGTGGACGAGGGCGCGGCTGAGGCGGGCGTCGGCACGCAGAAGCGGCCCGTCCTCTACGACCTGCCAGGTGATCAGGGCGAAGAGGAGGGCCGGGATTCCGAGAAGGAGGAGGAAGGCCGGCCGCCCCGGAACAGGGGGGGTGGTTCCGGGGCGGCCGATCAGATCGGGTCGTCGGCCGCCCCGGGGGGTTTGGGGCGGGCGACTGTCCGATCGGTGAGGAGATCCGGAGCCGGAGGCTCCAGTTGTGTGCGCGAGGGCACGACCAGGTCGAAGCTGGGGAGGCCCCGGCCTGGCGTCGCCCACAGTCCCCTGTGGGCGGGGTGTATCTCTCATCTGGAAAGAACCTACGACAGGGGGACGGCGTACGACAGGCAGAATCCCATCCTCACCGCCACCTCGCACACCTTCTTCACACCCTCTGCCGCTCGCCACCGCAGCCCCGGAATCCCAAGGGCTGTCAGGCCTGTGACGTCAGATGCGGGTGAAGGCCTGCTCGATGATGTCGAGGCCCTCGTTCAGCAGGTCCTCGCCGATGACGAGCGGGGGCAGGAAGCGCAGCACGTTGCCGTAGGTGCCACAGGTCAGGACCAGCAGGCCCTCCTGGTGGCAGGCCTTGGCGAGCGCGGCCGTCGCCTCCGGGTTCGGCTCCTTGGTCGTACGGTCCTTGACGAGCTCGATGGCGATCATGGCGCCGCGGCCGCGGACGTCGCCGATGACGTCGAACTTCTCGGCCATGGCGGTGAGGCGGGCCTTCATCGTGGCCTCGATCGCCTTCGCCTTCCCGTTGAGGTCGAGCTCCTTCATGGTCTCGATGGCGCCGAGCGCGCCCGCGCAGGCGACCGGGTTGCCGCCGTAGGTGCCGCCCAGGCCGCCCGCGTGGGCCGCGTCCATGATCTCGGCGCGGCCGGTGACGGCGGCGAGCGGGAGGCCGCCGGCGATGCCCTTGGCGGTGGTGATCAGGTCCGGGACGATGCCCTCGTCCTCACAGGCGAACCACTGGCCGGTGCGGCAGAAGCCGGACTGGATCTCGTCGGCGACGAAGACGATGCCGTTGGCCTCGGCGAACTTGCTGATCGCGGGCAGGAAGCCCTTGGCGGGCTCGATGAAGCCGCCCTCGCCCAGGACCGGCTCGATGATGATCGCGGCGACGTTCTCCGGGCCGACCTGCTTGGTGATCTGGTCGATGGCCTGCGCGGCGGCCTCGGGTCCGGCGTTCTCCGGACCGGTCGGCCAGCGGTAGCCGTAGGCGACCGGGACGCGGTACACCTCCGGCGCGAACGGACCGAAGCCGTGCTTGTACGGCATGTTCTTCGCGGTCAGCGCCATGGTGAGGTTGGTGCGGCCGTGGTAGCCGTGGTCGAAGACGACGACGGCCTGGCGCTTGGTGTACGCCCGCGCGATCTTGACGGCGTTCTCGACGGCCTCGGCGCCGGAGTTGAACAGCGCGCTCTTCTTCGCGTGGTCACCCGGGGTGAGCTCGGCGAGGGCCTCGGCGACCTCCACATAGCCCTCGTACGGGGTGACCATGAAACAGGTGTGGGTGAAGTCGGCGAGCTGTGCGGTGGCCCGGCGTACGACGGCCTCGGCGGAGGCGCCGACGGAGGTCACGGCGATGCCCGAACCGAAGTCGATCAGCCGGTTCCCGTCGACGTCCTCGATGATCCCGCCGCCCGCGCGCGCCGTGAACACGGGCAGCACGGACCCCACACCCTGCGCGACCGCGGCGACGCGGCGGGCCTGGAGCTCCTGCGACTTGGGGCCGGGGACGGGGGTGACGAGGCGGCGCTCCTGCGGAAGTGCGGTCATGAGGGGCTCCTGGGGTGTTGCCGACGCTTACCTTCTTTTCTCGCAGGCTAGGGCCGTCCTTGCGGGGCGGGCATGCTCCATGTGGGCGTTCTCGACGGCATGGGTTGTCCGTCTTGGACATAGCGGCGTACGGCTCGGGTATCGGCCACCTCCGCGAGCCCGGCCGCGTAAGCGGTGAACTCCCCTGGCGGGGGCGTTAGATTGACCGCTGATGGTGGACGGAACGGCTGGTCAAGGGGCGAGGGCGATGGACAGCGACGGGACGCGGGACACCAGGGGTACGCACGCGAACCCTGTGCCACGTCCGGCGGGACCGCCGACGGTGCCGCCTCGGCCGGAGCGGGCACCCGGTGTGCCCCCGCTGCCGGACGGTGCGGGGTTTCTCGGCTGGCTTCGGACCCCCCGGCCCGAGGCGGCACCCGGCGTGTGGCGCTTCGGCCACGTACCGCGGCCCGAGAAGGAACCGGAGCAGATCCCGACGCGGCAGCTGCTGAGCGGGGCCGTGATCGGGTTCCTCTGCGGGTGGCTGCTCTGCTCCCTGCTGTACAACGGTTTCCTCGGTGGCTTCTGGCTGTGGCCCTGGTTCGTGATGGCTCCGGACTCGTGGACGCTGGGGCGCGCGGGATGGCTCAGCAGCCTGTCCTATGCGTACGAGGCGCTGTTCTTCGCCGGGATCTTCGCGATCTTCGGGAAGATCAGCCGCTGGGGCGAGGTCTGGCGCCGCTTCGGTCCGCCTGCCTGGCGTCAGAAGGCCGCGACCTCCCACGAACCACCGCCCACCCCCGAACAGGACCCTGTCGAGTGGCCCCAGCTGCGCGCCGCCGGCGCCGTGGACGCTGCCGAGCGGCTGGCTGCTGAGGCCAAGGCCGGGTTGATGCGGGATGTGGATCATGCGCGGATTCTTCGGGCGTGGCAGGGCGTGCGCGGTGGGCGGTTCAGTCTCGCCACGTTCACCGGCACCGTGCTGAAGGACGGCGCCGCCGCCTGTCTGCACCCCTCCGGCGCCCGCGACCTGCCCGGCCGGCTGGCCCGGCACGACCTGCTGACCGGACAGGTACGGCTCGGCACCACCGCCGACGACGCCCGCAATCCGTACGCCTACCGGGGGACCGGGCTGGGCCTGGGGCCCGAGCTGCTCGGCACCTCGCTGCTCGCCGTCGGACCGGCCGGGTCCGGGAAGACCGGGACCGTCGTGCGGCCGCTCGCCGAGTCGCTGTGCCTGCACGCCCTCGCCGGGCGGGCCGCCGTCGTGGTCGTCGGTGCGGCGGGCGCCGGGCTCGGACCGGCCGACGCCTACGACGTCGTCGTACAGATCGGGAATCCGGAGTCGGTGTACGACCTCGACCTGTACGGGGGGACGACGGATCCCGACGAGGCCGCCGCCGTGCTCGCCGAGGCGCTCGTCGGGGACCTCGCCGAGCCGCACCAGGGGGGCGACACCCGGCGCTCCACCACCGTGCTCGCCCAGCTGCTCGGACCGTTCCGGGCGGTGCACGGCCGCTTCCCCGCCGTACCGGAGCTGCGGCAGCTGCTGGACGGCGCACCCGCGCCGCTGGCCGCGCTGCGCGAGGGCCTGGAGGACTCCGGGCAGGACGCGCTGCTGCGCGAACTCGACGCGCGGGAGCGGCAGATGGGGCACCCGGGGGATGTGGGGGGCATCCTCGCGGACCGGGTCGCGCTGCTCGACCGGCCCGCCTTCGCCGGGTTCTTCGACACGTCCGGGCAGTCGCGGCCGTTCTCGCTGAAGGCCCTCGACCATCCGGTGCGGGTGCGGATCGACCTGCCCCAGCGGGGGCACGCCGACGCCTCCCGGATGCTGGCGCGGCTGGTGCTCGCGCAGTTCACGGCGAGTGTCGCGGTGCGCGAGGACCGGTCGCTGTTCGCCTGTCTCGTCCTCGACGACGCCACGGGGGCCGTCACCCCGGAGGCCGTGCGCGGCATCCAGCGGCTGCGGTCCGGCAACGCCGGCGTGGTGCTGACGCTGCGGACCCTCGACGACGTGCCCCGGCCCCTGCGCGGACCCCTCCTCGGGGCCACCGGCTGCCGGATGGCGCTGTCGGGGCTCACCCCGTGGGACGGGCAGGACTTCGCCGAGGTGTGGGGCAAGGAGTGGATCGAGGCCCGGGACGTCACCGACCGGCAGATCATCGCGGAGACCCCGGCCGGCAAGGTGCTGCACGCGGTGCGCCAGGTCATCACCGGCAAGGCGCCGACCGCCCGGGCGGTGACCGTACGGCAGGTCGAGCGGGAGCGGTGGTCCGCGTCGGAGCTCGCACACGGGGTGCCGCCGGGACACGCGGTGCTGTCCCTGACCAGCGTGAAGGGGGAGCACGCGCCGCCGCTGCTGGTGGATCTGCGGGGCTGAGGGGATGAGAGGTGACCTGAGGACCGTACAGTGAGGCAGAATCCTCACAGGTCGTTCATACACCGCGGCCAAAAGATCACCACCTGATCGCCACTTGATCACCACCTGAGATCACACCGCTCCGAAGGTCCAAGGCCTCATGCCCCCCACCCTCGCCTCGCTCGTCCACCACTCCGCGCTCAAGCTGACCGTGCGCGCGGGCGAGGACCGGCTGGACGTCCCCGTCCGCTGGGCGCACGTCAGCGAACTCGCCGATCCCGTCCCCTACATGGAGGGCGGCGAGCTGTTGCTGATCACCGCGCTGAAGCTGGACGCGGAGGATCCCGAGGCCATGCGGCGGTATGTGAAGCGGCTGGCCGGGGCGGGGGTCGTCGGGCTCGGGTTCGCCGTCGGCGTGAACTACGAGGAGATTCCCGAGGCCCTCGTGGACGCCGCCCGCGACGAGGGGCTGCCGCTGCTCGAAGTGCCGCGCCGCACCCCCTTCCTCGCCATCAGCAAGGCGGTGTCCGCGGCGATCGCGGCCGACCAGTACCGTTCCGTCACCGCGGGCTTCGCCGCCCAGCGCGAGCTCACCCGACAGGCCCTGACCGCCGGCCCGGAGGGGCTGCTCGCCGCGCTCGCCTCCCAGGTGGACGGCTGGACGGCGCTCTACGACGCCTCGGGCGCCGTCGTCGCCACCGCCCCGGAGTGGGCCGGCCGCCGGGCGGCACGGATCACCGCCGACGTGGAACGGCTGCGGGAGCGGCCCGCACCCGCCTCCTCCGTGGTCGCGGGCCCCGAGGACGACGACCGGGTCGAGCTGCACACCCTGGGCACCGGGCGCCGGCCGCGCGCCGCGCTGGCGGTCGGCACGGCCGCCGCCCTCGGCACCGCCGAGCGGTACGCGGTGCACTCGGCGATCGCGCTGCTCACCCTGACCACCGAGCGCTCCCGCTCCCTGCACGCGGCCGAGCAGCGGCTCGGCGCGGCCGTACTGCGGATGCTGCTGGCCGGGGAGCCGGAGCACGCGCGCACGGTCGCGGGCGACCTCTACGGCGGGCTCCTGGACGCGCCCTTCCGGCTGGTCGTCGCCGAACCGGCGGCGGTACGGATGTCCGTCGACTCGCACGCGCACCTGGACCCGAAGGCCGCCACGGCGAGCCCCACGGCCGCCGGCGGCGCGCACGGCGATCCGCTCGCCGCGCTCACCGAGATCGTCGAGTCGGCCGCCGCGCGGGCCGGGGAGGCCGTGCTGGTCGTGCCCGAGGGGGACGGTGAGGGGCAGCGGCTGGTGGTGCTGGCCGCGGACGGCGGTGCCGCGGTGGCCGCCTGCGCGGACCACGCGGCGGCGCTGGAGGCCTCGCGGGCCGGCGTGGCCCGCGAACAGACGTCGAGGAACGGCACCGGGGCCCAGGGCCGGCCGGTCACCGCCCACGACGAGGACGAGCTGGTGATCGGGGTCTCCGCCCCGGTCGGGCCGATCGCCGCCGCGGCGGGGTACAAGCAGGCCGAGCAGTCCCTGTCGGTCGCCCGGCGGCGGGGCCGGCTGTACGTCGAGCACGAACAGCTGGCCGCCGGATCCGTGCTGCCGCTGCTCGCGGACGACGCGGTCAGGGCGTTCGCGGACGGCCTGCTGCGCCCCCTGTACGAACACGACGCGACCGGCCGCGGCGACCTGGTCGACTCCCTGCGGGCCTGGCTGTCCCGGCACGGCCAGTGGGACGCGGCCGCCGCCGACCTGGGCGTCCACCGGCACACCCTGCGGTACCGGATGCGCCGGGTCGAGGAGATCCTGGGCCGTTCCCTGGACGATCCGGACGTACGGATGGAGCTGTGGCTGGCGCTGAAGGCGACCACCACCGAATAGGCGTCGTCCACGGAGGACCCGTCACGGAGGACCCGTCGCCCACGGAAGAGCCCTTGGCCGGGCTGGAGTGCCGGCCCGCCGCACTGCTACACCCCGGACAAGTTCGATCCCGCCCCGACGGACCTACCGTGGGGGCATGACTTCCACCCACGCCTTCTGGCTCGCCGGCCGCCAGGTCACCGGCGAGGACACCTTCGACGTCACCTCCCCGTGGGACGGCCGGCTCGTCGGCAGGGCCGCCCTGCCGAACGACGCGCAGATCGAGGAGGCCGTGGCCGCCGCGTACGCCGTACGGGACGCGTTCGCCGCCACCCCCGCGCACGTCCGCGCCGCCGCCCTCGACCATGTGAGCCGTCGGCTCGTCGAGCGCACCGAGGAGATCGCACGGCTGATCTCCGACGAGAACGGCAAGCCGGTCAAGTGGGCGCGCGGCGAGGTCGGCCGCGCGGTGTCGGTGTTCCGGTTCGCGGCCGAGGAGGCCCGCCGCTTCAACGGCGGTGAGGCCCAGCGCCTCGACACCGACCTCGGCGGTCAGGGCCGTCTCGCGCTGACCCGGCGCTTCCCCAAGGGGGTCGTGCTCGGGATCGCGCCCTTCAACTTCCCGCTCAACCTCTGCGCCCACAAGATCGCCCCCGCGATCGCGGCCGGAGTGCCGATCATCCTGAAGCCCGCCCCGGCCACCCCGCTCTCCGGCCTCGTCATCGGCGAGCTGCTGGCCGAGACCGAGCTGCCCGCCGGTTCCTGGAGCATCCTCCCGGTCCCGAACGACCGGATGGCCGCCCTCGTCCAGGACGAGCGCCTGCCGGTGATCTCCTTCACCGGTTCCGAGAAGGTCGGTTACGCGATCATGGACTCGGTGCCGCGCAAGCACTGCACGCTGGAGCTGGGCGGCAACGGCGCCGCGGTCGTGCTCGGCGACTACGCCTCCGACGAGGACCTCGACTGGGCCGCGACCCGCATCGCGACCTTCTCCAACTACCAGGGCGGCCAGTCCTGCATCTCGGTGCAGCGGGTCATCGCCGACGCGTCGGTGTACGACCGGCTGCTCCCGCGGATCGTCGCCGCGGTGGAGGCCCAGGTCACCGGGGACCCGGCCGACGACAAGACGGACGTCGGCCCGCTGGTCAGCGAGGACGCGGCGAAGCGGGTCGAGGCGTGGGTGAAGGAGGCCGTCGAGGCCGGCGCCACCCTGCTCACGGGCGGCGACCGGGACGGCGCCTCCTACGCGCCGACCGTCCTCACCGACGTCCCGGCCGACACCACGATCTCCTGCGAGGAGGTCTTCGGACCGGTCCTCACCGTGCAGAAGGTGGACGGCGAGGACGCGGCCTTCGCGGCCGTCAACGACTCCAAGTACGGCCTCCAGGCAGGCGTGTTCACCCACGACCTCCAGGCCGCCTTCCGCGCCCACCGGGCCCTTGAGGTCGGCGGTGTCGTCATCGGCGACGTGCCCTCCTACCGGGCCGACCAGATGCCGTACGGCGGTGCCAAGCAGTCCGGCGTGGGCCGGGAGGGCGTGAAGTTCGCGATGGACGACTACACGTACGAGCGGGTGCTGGTGCTGACGGGGCTGGCGCTCTGAGGAAACCCCCACTAGTAAATGGGAACCATTTTCATGTAGTGTTGCGGCAGCGACGCTGACCCGCCGCCCCGAAGGGGCCCGGCACCGATGCCTTCCGGTGCCGGGCCCCTTCCTGTGTGCCGGCTCCTGCGGACCCTCAACCGGAGAAGCCGACATGCGCGAGCCGCAGCGGGCCGCGCAGCCTGAGATGCACGTCGTGCACGCCCTCGGCGACGATCCCGGCGCCGACGGTGAGGTAGTCGTACGGCCCGGACCCGGACTCCGCCACCTCCAGCACGGCGAGCACCGCGCCCCCGTCCAGCGACAGCTCGACCGCTCCCGCGCCGGAGACCAGGGCCGTCACCTCGGTGACGCCGGTGCCGAAGTCGCAGTCCCGGTAGACCAGTTCACCGGTACGGCCCGCGGCCGCCGTCACCGCGTCGCCCGCCGTCCTCGTGCGGTCGACGATCTCCACACCGCTCTGCTCGTCGAAGTCCGCCCCGTCCAGGCCCCGTTGGAGGACCGGACGCGGTGCGCCCGGCTCGCCGTCGAGCAGGACCGTCGTCCGCAGCCGGACGTCCTCGCTGGAGGCACCGGCCAGCAGCTCGTACGGACCCGGCTCCAGACGCCACCCGCCCCGCGCCACGTCCCAGAACTCGAAGGCGCGCAACGGTACTTCGAAGGACAGCTCCGCCCGGGCACCCGGCGCGAGCGTCACCCGGCGGTGCGCCAGCAGTTCGCGGCGCGGGCGGGGCATGGCCGGGTCGACCGCGCGGCCGTAGAGCTGGGCGACCTCGTCGGCGGTGACGTCACCGGTGTTCGTGATCGTGAACGAGACGTGCGCCGTGCCGCCGTCGACCCGGGTCTCCAGATCGCCGTAGGAGAAGGAGGCGTACGACAGCCCGTGGCCGAACGGGAACAGGGGCGTGCCCTCGAAGTAGAGGTAGGTCTGGCGGCTGCCGATCACGTCGTAGTCGAGCAGGCCGGGCAGGTCGGCGTCGCTCTCGTACCAGGTCTGCGGGAGCCGTCCCGCGGGGGAGACGTCACCGGCCAGGACGCGGGCCAGGGCGGTGCCGGCCGCCTGGCCGCCGTGGGCCGTCCACAGGGTCGCTGCCAGGTCGGACGTGTCGAGCGCGTAGGGGTAGGCCGACACCAGGGCGAGCACCGTGCGGGGGTTCGCGGCGCGCGCCGCCCGCAGCAGGCGCTCCTGGTGCGGGGGCAGCCTGAGGGACACGCGGTCCTCGGTCTCGCGGCCGTTGATGTGCGGGTCGTTGCCCGCGACGACCACGACGACGTCCGCCTCGGACGTGACGCGGGTCACTGCGTTCTCGCCGCGTTCGACGATGATCAGCTCGAAGGTCTCCGCGGTTGCGTCGCTGTCTTCGTTCTCGTCGGCAACCTTTACTCCGTCCGCGGCGACCGTGACGTGGCGGCCCGTGCCGAGATGCCTGAGGAGGTGACCGCCACCGTGCGGTTCCAGGCGGAAGGTCTCCTGGACGACCCAGCCTCCGGGCCGGTCGGCGGAGGCGCGCAGGTAGCCGTCCTCGGCGACCGAGAGATAGCGGCCGTCGGGGGCGCGCAGCGTGAGGACGCCCTCGTCCCAGTCGATCAGCGCGAACTCGGTGCCCCGCGCGTCGGTGGTCAGCGGCGGCAGGTCGGTGCGGCCCGCGAGCAGCGCCGGGTCCAGGGCGCCCTCGGCGCCGCGCACCTCGTCCGCGCTGTCCTCGGAGGCCGGGACGTGCAGAAACGTCCCCGCGGAGGTCTTCAGCCGGACCCGGTCCACCCCCTCAGCGAACTCCACCCGCTCGGCGCCGAACCGCTCGTAGAGCCCCTCCAGCGGGGTCGAGCGGTGGATGAGCGTGCCGCTGTACCAGTCGAGCTTGCACTCGTCGGCGAGCAGGCCGACCACCGCGATCCGGGTGTCGGGCGCGAGCGGCAGCACCCCGTCGTTCCTCAGCAGCACGATCGCCTGCTCGGCGGCCTCCTGCGCGAGCGCCCGGTGCGCCGGGGTGTCGAAGTCGGTGACGCCGGCGTGCGGGTCGTAGTGCGGGTCGAACTCGCCGAGCCGGAAGCGGACCGAGAGCTGGCGGCGGACCGCGGTGTCGATGTCGGCCTCGGTCAGCAGGCCCTGCTCATGGGCCCGCCGGATCCGCCCGACCATCTGCGAGCTGTCCGTGCCGTGGTCGGTGAAGCTGTCGACACCGGCCCTGAGCGAGGCGGCGGTCGCCTCCTCGTGGGTGTCGAAGTAGTGCTCGTGGTCGACCAGGTTGGAGGGCGCGCCCGCGTCCGAGCAGACCAGCAGCTCCTCCTCGGTCCAGGTGCGCAGCTGCTCGCGCAGATACGGCGAGACGTGGTTGGGGCGGCCGTTGACCAGGTTGTACGCCGGCATCACCCCGGCCACCGCGCCCGCCTCGACGGCCTCGCGGAAGGCCCGCAGGTCGTACTCGTGCAGCACGCGCGGCCGTACCGAACTCGACGCGGTGGCCCGGTCCGTCTCGTTGTTGTGGGCCAGCCAGTGCTTGAGCACCGGGGCCGTGCGCCAGTACGTGGGGTGGTCGCCGCGCAGCCCGTGGGTGTAGGCGGTGGCGATGGCCGAGGTGAGCTTCGGGTCCTCCGAGTAGCCCTCCTCGTTACGGCCCCACAGCGGATGGCGCAGCAGGTTCACCGTCGGTGCCCAGACGTTGAGGCCGACGCGGTCGTCGTGGGCGCGCATGGCCCGGATCTCCTTGGACACCGCCTCCCCGACCCGCCGTACGAGCTCGGTGTTCCAGGTCGCGCCGAGGCCCACCGCCTGCGGGAAGACGGTCGCCGGGCCCATCCACGCGACGCCGTGCAGCGCCTCCTGGCCGGTGCGGAACGCGGAGATGCCGAGCCGTTCGACGGCGGGCACGAACTGGTGCAGGAAGCCGATCTTCTCGTCGAGGGTCAGCCGCGACAGCAGATCGTCGATGCGCTTCGCGAACGGCAGTTGCGGATCGCGAAAAGGCGGAGTGTGCGGCGGGTGTGCGGTCACGTGGGGATCCCCTTGCGATGGATCGGTTCGATGCTTTCGAAGCGCTTCGATGCTGGTTCGACGGTGGGGTGGGTGTCAAGGGATCAACACCGTCACTTCAAGCGGTGCATAAGAAAAGGTCACCTCCCGTACGTACGAGGAATCTTGGGATCGACCCTTGTGCACCCCGGGGGGTTCACTTAACCTCACAGCAACATCGAAGCGCTTCGACTACGGATTCGGTCGGGGGATCGCTTCAGCTCAGCCAGTTCCACTCAAGACACCTCAGCCGACGGCCCCACCGCCGGGTGTCCTGGTGCGCCATGAAGGGTTGACGCAATGACGCCGAATGCCGCTGCCCCCTCCTCCGGTCCCTCCGGGCCCAGCCGGAGAAGCTTCCTCGCCTCGACGGCGGTCGCCACCGCCGCGGTGGCGGGAGGGATGCCGCTGCTGGCCGCCTGCGGCGGTTCGGACAGCGGATCGAAGGAGGGGACCACCTCGGGCAAGGCCGCGGACAAGATGCTCCCGGCCTTCGTCGCCAGCACGGTCGCCAAGCCGGACCTCCCGTCGAAGAACGGTTCCGCCGCCGGCTTCACCGGCAAGGTCGACCTCGCGGCCCTCGGGACCTCGGTCCCGAAGAAGCTCGGCACCGGCGCCCCCTTCAAGATCATGTCGCCGTTCTGGGGCTCCCCGCCGAAGGCCGGCTGCGCCTACTACACGGCGCTCGACGCGGCCGCCGGCACCAAGATCACCTGGCAGAACCAGGACGGCAACACCTACGGCGAGAAGCTCGGCGCGGTCCTCGCCTCCAGCTCCATACCGGACATGGTGGTCGTGCCCGGCTGGGAACTGGTCGGCAAGATCGCGAACGCGGTCACCGCGAAGTTCATGGACCTCAGCCCCTACATCGCGGGCGACAAGGTCAAGAAGTACCCGAACCTGGCCGCGATCCCCTCCGACGCCTGGCGCATGGGCATCTTCGGCGGCGCGCTGCGCGGGATCCCGATGCCGGCCGCCACGGCGAACTGGATCACGCCCTTCTACCGCAAGGACATCTTCGACAAGAAGGGCTACAGCGTCCCCAAGTCGACCGACGAGTTCCTCAGTTGGGCCAAGGAGGCCACCAGCGCCAAGGCCAAGGTGTGGGCCTGCGGTGACATGACCTGGAGCGCGTGGAGCATGTTCGGCGTCCGCCCCTCCGGCACCCTCGGCTGGAACATCGGGGACGACGGCAAGCTGACCTACCGCCATGAGGTGCCCGAGTACCTCGAGGCCCTGGAGTGGGTCCGCAAGCTGTTCGACGCGGGCGTGGTCCACCCCGACGACAAGGCGCGCTCGGGCGACGCGGGCCAGCGGTTCACCGCCGGGCAGATCCTCGTCTACAACGACAACATCTCCAGCTGGTACGGCAAGACCTCCGAACAGGCCGCCTCCAACCCGGACTTCGTCATCGAGGGCATGGACATCTTCGGCGCCGACGGCGGCGACCCGAAGCTGTGGGCGGGCCAGCCGGCCACCATCTGGTCGATGATCCGCAAGGGCGCCTCGAAGGAGACGATCGAGAACGCGCTCGCCGCCGCCGACTTCGCGGCCGCGCCCTACGGCACCAAGGAGCGGATGCTCGTCGACTACGGCGTCGAGGGCACCCACTACACCGTCAAGAACGGCGTCCCGGTCAAGAACGACCTGGGCAACTCCGAGGTCCTCAACGCCTGGGTGATGCTGGCCGCACCGGCCGCCTACTACGCCCACCCCGACTTCCCCGAGATCGCCCGCAAGCAGGTCGAGTGGCAGCAGAGGATGGGCGCCTTCATGAAGAAGACGTCCACCTTCGGCATGAACATCGTCGAACCGACCCGCTGGGCCAACCTCGGCAGCCAGTTCGAGCAGCTGGAGCTCGACTACGTGCGCGGCAACCGCAAGCTCTCCGACGTCCAGGCCGCCATCTCCACCTGGAAGTCCTCCGGCGGCGACAAGCTGCGCGACTGGTACAAGCAGCTCCTCGAAAAGAACGGCAGCGGCAACTGATGTCTCTCACGGCGGGGAGCCGGCCCGACGGGACCCGTCCTCCCGCGGCCGTCGAGGAACCGGCGGCCGCGGTCGCCGCCGCGGTCGCCAAGGACCGGGTTCCGGGCAAGGCGGGCAAGGCCGGCAGGGCGGGCAGGGCAGGGAAGGCCGGGAAGGTCCCCTTCAAGGTGCGGCTGCGCCGCGACCGCACGCTCATCCTGATGACGCTGCCGGTCATGGTCCTGCTCCTGGTCTTCAACTACGTCCCGCTGCTCGGCAACGTCGTCGCCTTCCAGGAGTACGACCCGTACGTCTCCAGCAACGGCATCACCGCGATCTTCCACAGCCCCTGGGTAGGGGTGGAGCAGTTCTCGCGGATGATCGACGACCCGCTGTTCTGGAGCGCCGCGAAGAACACCATCGTGCTCTTCGTGCTCCAGCTGGTGCTGTTCTTCCCGGTCCCCGTCGCCCTCGCGCTGCTCATCAACAGCGTGGTCCGGCCCCGGGTCCGGGCGGTGGCCCAGGCGATCATGTACCTGCCGCACTTCTTCTCGTGGGTCCTCGTCGTCACCGTCTTCCAGCAGATCTTCGGCGGCGCGGGCATCATCGCCCAGACCCTGGAGGACCACGGCTGGAGCGGCTTCGACCTGATGACCAACGCGAGCCTCTTCAAGTACCTGGTCACCGCGCAGGCCGTCTGGAAGGACGCCGGCTGGGGGATCATCGTCTTCCTCGCCGCGCTGGCCGCGGTCAGCACCGACCTGTACGAGGCCGCCGCCATGGACGGCGCCGGGCGCTGGCGCCGGATGTGGCACGTGACGCTGCCCGCGCTGCGCCCGGTGATCGCGCTGCTGCTGGTCCTCAGGGTCGGTGACGCGCTCAGCGTCGGCTTCGAGCAGTTCCTGCTCCAGCGGTACGCGGTCGGAGCCGGGGCCAGCGAGGTCCTCGACACCTACGTGTGGAACATGGGTATCCAGAACGGCGACTTCAGCTACGCGGCCGCGGTCGGCCTCGTCAAGGGAGCCATCGGAGTGTGTCTCGTCCTGGCCGCGAACAAGTTCGCGCACCTGCTGGGCGAGCAGGGGGTGTACCAGAAGTGAGCCTCAACACGCAGCTCGTCCGCAGCCTCAAGGCTCCCGCCCGGCCGGTGTGGGAGGAGGAGCCCAGCAAGGCCGGGCTCACCGCCAAGGGCGGCCTCCTGCTCCTGTGTTGCCTGGGCGTGCTCGGTCCGCTGTGGATCGTCATCGTCACCAGTCTCTCCCCGAAGCCGGTGATCGACCGGGTCGGCGGACTCGTCGTGATCCCGCAGGGCATCACCTTCGTCAACTACACGGAACTGCTCAGCGGGGGCCAGGTCAGCCGGGCCATCATGGTGTCGGTCGGGGTCACCCTCGTGGGCACGCTGTTCTCGATGACGGTGTCGGTGCTGGCGGCCTACGGGCTGTCGCGGCCGGGGAGTCTCGGACACCGGTTCTTCCTGATGACCATGATGGCCACGATGTTCTTCGGCGCCGGGCTCATCCCGACGTATCTGCTCGTGCAGTCGCTGGGGCTCACCGACACCTATCTGTCGCTGATCCTCCCGAGTGCGGTCAGCGTCTTCAACATCCTCGTGCTGCGGGCCTTCTTCATGGGGATCTCGCCCGAACTCACCGAGTCCGCGCGGATCGACGGGGCCGGGGACATGCGGATCCTGCTGACCATCGTCATGCCGCTGTCGCGGGCCGTGCTGGCGGTGATCTCGCTGTTCTACGCGGTGGGGTACTGGAGCGCGTGGTTCAACGCGTCGATCTATCTCAGCGACCAGTCGATGATGCCGCTCCAGAACGTGCTCATTCAGTTGGTGCAGAAGAACACGGAGGCCCCTACGGGGTTGCAGCAGGCGGTGCGGACGGGGCAGTTGTCGGCGCTGGGGTTGCAGATGGCCGTGATGGTGCTGGCGTTGATTCCGGTGGCGGTGGCTTCTCCGTTCGTGCAGCGGCATTTCAAGAAGGGGATGCTGACCGGTGCGGTGAAGGGCTGACCGTTCGCCATCCCACAGGGGTGGTTCTGACGGACGGCGGCCGCGGGTCGTCTGCGGCTGGGCGCGCAGTTCCCCGCGCCCCTGAGTGGGCTCACTTTCCCTTAGTTCAGAGCGAGGTTTGTCATGCTTACGTCCGGTCCCAGCCGTCGTGCTGTTCTCGCCGGGGCCGCGGCCGTTGCCGCGATCACCGCCGTCCCGTCCTTTTCCGGCGTGGCCTCGGCCGCCGACTCCGCCACCCCCTCCTACCGCTGGCGCCAGGTCGTCATCGGGGGGACCGGGTTCGTCACCGGTGTGCTCTTCCACCCGTCCGTGCGTGGGCTCGCCTATGCCCGGACCGACATCGGCGGGGCCTACCGGTGGGACGACCGGGGTGCGCGGTGGATTCCGCTCAACGACGACCTCGGGTGGGACGACTGGAACCTGCTCGGTGTCGAGGCGATGGCCGTCGACCCGGCCCATCCCGACCGGGTCTATCTCGCACTCGGCACCTACGCGCAGTCCTGGGCCGGCAACGGGGCCGTGCTGCGGTCCGAGGACCGGGGGGCCACCTGGGCGCGGGCCGACCTCACCGTGAAGCTCGGCGGCAACGAGGACGGCAGGGGGACCGGGGAACGGCTGCTCGTCGATCCCCGGGACAGTGACACGCTGTGGCTGGGAACCAGACACGACGGCCTGCTCAAGTCCACCGACCGGGGCGCCACTTGGGGCGCCGCGAGCGGCTTCCCGGGCACCCCGAGCGGCAGCGGCCAGGGCGTCACCCTGCTCGTCGCCGCCGGGCGGGTCCTCTACGCCGGCTGGGGCGACTCCGACGGCACCACCGCCAACCTGTACCGCACCCTCGACGGCACCACCTGGGAAGCCGTCCCCGGGCAGCCCTCCGGCACCTCCGCCAAGGTGCCGATCCGGGCCGCCTACGACTGCCACACCCGCGAGCTGTACGTCAGCTACGCCGACGCCCCCGGACCCAACGGACAGTCCGACGGCAGCGTGCACAAGCTGGCCGTCGCCACCGGCACCTGGACCGACGTCACCCCCGTCCGGCCCGGTGGCAGTGACACCTTCGGCTACGGCGGGGTCGCCGTGGACGCCCGCCGCCCCGGCACCGTCGTCGTCTCCACCAACAACCGCTGGGCGGCCGTCGACACCCTGTACCGGACCACGAACGGCGGCCGCACCTGGACCTCCCTGAAGGACTCCGCGGTCCTCGACGTGTCCGAGACGCCGTTCCTCACCTTCGGCGCCGACGCGCCCAAGTTCGGCTGGTGGATCCAGGCCGTCGCCGTCGACCCGTACGACTCGAAGCACATCGTCTACGGCACCGGCGCCACCCTCTACGGCACCCGCGACCTCAAGCACTGGGCCCCGCAGATCCGCGGCCTGGAGGAGACCTCCGTACGGCAGCTGATCTCGCCCCCGACCGGTCAGGCGCACCTGCTCAGCGGGCTCGGGGACGTCGGCGTGATGTACCACGAGCGGCTCACCGCCTCACCCTCGCGCGGCATGGCGTCGAACCCCGTGTTCGGATCGGCGACCGGCCTCGCCCAGGCCGCCGCCAAGCCGTCGTACGTCGTCCGCACGGGCTTCGGGGACCACGGCAACGGCGCCTTCTCGAACGACGGCGGCAGGACCTGGGCCCCCTTCGCGGCCCAGCCCGCCCTCGCCAAGGACGCGCCGGGACCGATCGCCACCAACACCGACGGCAGCGTGCTGCTGTGGACCTTCGTGCACTGGGACGGCACCAAGTACCCCGCCCAGCGCTCCACGGACAACGGAGCGAGCTGGTCCGAGGTCGCCTCGTACCCGAAGGGCGCCACCCCGCTCGCCGACCCGGCCGACCCGACGCGCTTCTACGCCTACGACACCGACACGGGCACCCTGTTCGCCAGCACCGACGGCGGGCTCACCTTCACCGGGCGTGCGAGCGGACTGCCCTCCGGGGACAGCCAGTTCCAGCTGGCCGCGGCCCCGGGGCGCTCCGGCGACCTGTGGCTGAGCACCAAGTGGAACGGCCTGTACCGGTCCACCGACGGCGGAGCGACCTTCACGAAGCTCACCAGCTGCTGGGCCTCGTACACCCTCGCCTTCGGCAAGGCCGCCGACGGCGCCGACTACCCGGCGATCTACCAGGTCGGCTCCACGGAGACGATCACCGCCGTGTACCGCTCCGACGACGAGGCGAAGACCTGGGTACGGGTCAACGACGACCGGCACCAGTGGGGCTGGATCGGCGCGACCATCGCCGCCGACCCGCGGCTCTACGGCCGCGTCTACATCGCCACCAACGGCCGGGGCATCCAGTACGGGGAGCCGGCGTGACCCCGGGACTCCAGGACGCCACCCGCGGCCGCATCCTCTACGGCGGCGACTACAACCCCGAGCAGTGGCCCGAGGAGACCTGGCAGGAGGACGTCCGGCTGATGAGGGCCGCCGGCGTCAACTCCGTCACCCTCGGCGTCTTCTCCTGGGCGAAGCTCGAACCCCGGCCGGGGGAGCGGGACTTCGGCTGGCTGGACCGGCTGATGGACCTGATGCACGCGAACGGCATCGGGGTCGTCCTCGCCACCCCGACCTCCTCACCGCCGCCGTGGCTGGGCCACCTGCACCCCGACACCCTGCCCGTCACCGAGGACGGCCGCACCGAGCACTGGGGCGGGCGCCAGCACTTCTCGCACTCCAGCGCCACCTACCGGCGGTTCGCCGCCGCCATCACCGAGGACCTCGCCGCCCGCTACGGCGGCCACCCCGCCCTCACCATGTGGCACATCAACAACGAGTACTGCACCTACGACTGGAGCGACGAGGCCGCCGCCCGCTTCCGGCTCTGGCTCCAGCAGCGCCACGGCACCCTCGACGCCCTCAACTCCGCCTGGGGCACCGCCTTCTGGAGCCAGGGCTACGGCGACTGGGCCGAGGTGCACACGCCCCGGCACGCGCACTACCTGAAGAACCCCACCCAGGTCCTCGACTTCCGGCGCTTCACCTCCGACATGCTTCTGGAGTGCTACCTCGCCGAGCGGGACATCGTCCGCCGGGCCACCCCGCACCTCCCCGTGACCACCAACTTCATGCCGCTGTGGTTCGGACAGGACGCCTGGCGGTGGGCCGAGGAGGAGGACGTCGTCTCCGTCGACATCTACCCCGACCCGCGTGATCCGCTGGGAGCCCAACAGGGCGCCCTCGTGCAGGACATGACCCGCTCGCAGGCCCGCGGGCCCTGGATGCTGATGGAGCAGGCCGCGGGACCGGTCAACTGGCGGGGCGTGAACCACCCCAAACCCCGTGGCATGAACCGGCTCTGGTCCCTCCAGGCCGTCGCGCGGGGCGCCGACGCCGTCTGCTACTTCCAGTGGCGCCAGTCCCGGCAGGGCGCGGAGAAGTTCCACTCCGGGATGGTCAGCCACGCGGGGGAGGAGGGCCGCACCTACCAGGAGGTCAAGCAGCTCGGCGCCGAACTCGCCCGCATCGCGCAGAGAGTGACGGGCCGTCACACCGCTCACGACATCGCGATCCTGCACGACTGGCACGCATGGTGGGCCGGCGCCCAGGACGGCCGGCTGTCCACCGAGGTCGATTACCCGGACGTCCTGAAGTCCTGGCACCGCGCCCTCTGGGAGGCCCACCTCACCACCGACTTCGCCCACCCCGAGCACGACCTCACCGCCTGGAAGGTGGTCGTCGTCCCCCAGCTCTACGCCCTCACCGACCCGGCGATCGACAACCTCCTCGCCTACGTCCGCCAGGGCGGCACCCTCGTCTCCGGATTCCTCACCGGCATCGCCGACCAGGACGACCGAGTACGCCCCGGCGGCATGGACGCCCGCCTGCGCGCACTGTTCGGCATCCGCACCCTGCACGAGTGGTGGCCGCTCGACGCGGGCGAGCACACCGAGTGCGAAGGCCCGCGGGGTGCCTTCCGGGGCACCCTGTGGTCGGAGGAGATCGACAAGACCGAGGACGCCACCGCGGAGGCCGTCTACAAGGGCGGTGAGCTCGACGGGCTGCCCGCGATCCTCCGCAGGGGCCGCGCCTGGTACCTCTCCACGCTCCCCGAACCGCACGCCCTGCGCGAGCTCCTCGCCCGCATCGCCGACGACGCGGGCGTACGGCCCGCCCTCGCCGGACTGCCCGACGGCGTCGAGGCGGTGCCCCGCGGCGACCTGCTCTTCCTCCTCAACCACGGGAGCGAGTCGGTGACCGTGGCGGTGCCAGGCACCCACCGGGACCTGCTGACGGGGCAGTCCGGCGCGGACCGGGTGACGCTGGACCGCTACGGAGTGGCGGTACTCGAACGATGAACGACGGCCCCGTCCACGGCACCTGGGAACCCGCACCGGCCGCCCGCTGGGAGGACGGCTTCCTGAGCGGCAACGGCCGCCACGGCGCCCTGCTGTTCGGCGACCCGCACGACGAGCGGGTCGTCGTCACCCACCACACCCTGGTCCGCCCCAACGGTGCCGAACACGCCCGCCCACCGCACCTCGCCGCGGAACTCCCCGCGCTCCAGGACCGGTTGCTCGCGGGGGAGCGCGACGCCGCCGAACGCTTCACGGACGGACGCCCGCTGCAGTGGGTGCAGCCCTTCCACCCCGCCTTCGAGATCCGGCTGCGCGCCACGGCCCCCGCCGAGGACACCGGCCACCGCCGCTCCGTCGACTTCGCCACCGGCGTCGTCCAGGCCGAGTCCGAGGACCGCCTCAGCCGCGTCTTCGTCTCCCGCGCCGACGACGTCATCGTCCACCAGGTCACCACCCCCGACCTGGCCGTCTCCCTCGACCACCGGCTCCCGGGCGTCCCCCACGGCCTGGCCGTCGGCCACGGCGCCGTCCTCACCTCCGAGGGCGCCCTGCTCACCCTGCGCGCCCGCTACCCCGGCAGCGACCGCGCCTACACCGGCGTCACCCTGGTCGCGGTCACGGGCGGCCGTACGACCCTCACACCCCCCGGCCTGCGCATCACCGGCGCGGACTCCGTCCTGCTGCTGACCCGGGTGCTGCGGCACACCGACGAGCCGGACGCCCTCGCCGAGGCCAGGGCCCTGGGCGAGCTACTGCCCGACGGCCACGGCGACCCGTACGGCCGTCTCCTCGCCCGCCACACCGAGCCGCACCGCACCGCCTACCGGCGGGTGACCCTGGACCTCGGCGCGGACCCCGCCGAACGCGCCCTGCCCGGCTCGGAGTTGCTCCGAAGGCCTGACAGCCCCGCCCTCCTGGAGCGCCTCTTCGCCGCCGGCCGCTACCACCTGCTCTCCTCCAGCGGCCTCAACCCGCCCCGCCTGACCGGCCTGTGGACCGGCGACTGGGACACCGCCTGGTCGGGAGCCTTCACCAACGACGCCAACATCAACCTCCAGACGGCATCGGCGGCCTGCGCGGCCCTCCCCGAAGTCACCGAAGCCCTCGCCACCCTGATCCACCGTCAGCTGCCCGACTGGCAGGACAACGCCCGCGAGATCTTCGGCGCCCGCGGTGTCGTGGCCCCGCCCCACTCCGACGGCGAGTCCGGGCTGACGTACCACTTCAACCGCGAGTACCCGCTACACCTGTGGACCGCGGGCGCCGACTGGCTGCTCAAACCCCTCGTCGACCACGACGAGACCCGCGGCGAACAGGACCCGCGCACCGCACACGCACTCGCCCAAGTAGCCCAGTTCTACGAGGACTTCCTGCACCGGACCGACGAGAACGGCCATCTCGTCGTCGTCCCCTCCTACTCACCCGAGAACCGCCCCGCCAACGCCGGCTGGGGCGCGATCAACGCGGCCATGGACCTCTCCGCCGCCCGGCACGCCCTGCGCACGGCCGCCTCCTACCACCCCGAGCGGGCGCAGACCTGGCGCGCCCTCGCCGACCGGCTCCCACCCCACCGCACCAACGCCGAAGGCGCCCTCGCCGAATGGGCCTGGCCCGGCCTCGACGACACCTACGACCACCGCCACCTCAGTCACCTCTACGGCGTCTGGCCCCTCGACGAGATCACCCCCTACGACACCCCCGACCTCGCCAAGGCCGCCCACCGGGCCCTCGAACTCCGGGGCGCCGAGAACGACTCGGCGCACGGACACCTGCACCACGCCCTCGTCGCCGCCCGGCTGCGCGACGGCGAACGGGTCGCGCACGCCCTCGGCCAGGTCCTGGGCGGCGACTTCTTCCACGACTCCCTGATGAGCGCGCACTACCCGAACCGGCACGTGTACAACGCGGACGCCGCCCACACCCTGCCCGCCGTCCTGATCGAGATGCTCGTGCAGTCGACACCGGACCGGCTGGTGCTCCTGCCGGCGGTCCCCGCCCGCTGCCCCCAGGGCGAACTACGCGGCATCCGCACCCGGTTCGGGGCGGAACTCGACCTCACCTGGAGCCCCACCGAAGCGACCGCGGTGCTGCGCCCCACGCGCACCCACCGCGTCGAACTGAGGACTTCCTCCGGCGCCGAACAGCTCGACCTCGTCGCCGGAGAAGACCACGTCCTGCGTCTGGAGGCGTGGTAACCACCCCCGCATTTCCCCCCACCCATGGAAAGGGACACCATGGCAAAGAACCCCCTCAACAAGATCACCACGGCGGTCCTGGCCCCGGCGATGGCCGTCGGCGCCCTCGTCGGTCTCGCCTCCGCCCCCGCGTCCGCCGCGGTCTGGAGCTCCTGCGACCAGTGGGCCAACACGAGCCTGAACGGCTACACCCTCTACAACAACATCTGGGGCTCCGGCGCCGGCAGCCAGTGCATCTGGGCCAACTCCGGCACCAACTGGGGCGTCAACGCCAACCACCCCAACACCGGCGGCATCAAGTCCTACCCGAACTCCAAGAAGGTGATCAACAAGTCGATCACCTCGCTGGGCTCGCTCTCCAGCAGCTACAACGTCACGGTCCCGTCGTCCGGCGCGTACAACACGTCGTACGACATCTGGGACACCGACTACGACTACGAGATCATGCTCTGGGTCAACAAGACCGGAGCCGTCGGCCCGCTCGGCACCTCGCAGGGCAACGTGACGCTCGGCGGCCACACCTGGACCGTCTACAAGGGCACCAACGGCGCCAACCAGGTCTTCTCCTTCGTGCGCACCTCCAACTCCAGCTCCGGCACGGTCAACATCCTGCCGATCCTGAAGTGGATCAAGGACACCAAGGGCTGGTTCGGCAACGAGACCATCGGTGACGTCCAGTTCGGCTTCGAGATCACCAGCTCGTCCGGCGGCCTGAACTTCACCACCAACAACCTGACGGTAAGCAGCAGTTGACCTGATCGTGGGACAGCGTCGGGTTTGATGGGGGCATGCGTACCACCACCCCCCTCCGACGTGCCCTGATCACCCTGACCGCGACCGCGGCCGTCGCCCTCACCGCGACGGGCTCCGCGGTCGCGGTTCCGGTCTCCGGCACCGCCCCGGCCCCCCACGCCACCGCCCTCTCCCTGTCCCCCCTGCACCCCGTCGTCGAGCTGGCCGCCGAACGCCTCGCCACCGCCGACCTCGTCGCGGCCGCCAAGTGGGGCACCGACAGCCCCATCGACGACCCGGCCCGCGAACAGCAGGTCCTCGACAACGTGGCCGCACAGGCCCAGCAGCTGGGCGCCGACCCGGACGAGATCCGGACGATCTTCCGCGACCAGATCGAGGCCAACAAGGTCGTCCAGCGCGGCCTGTTCCAGCGCTGGACCGACCACCCCGACGAGGCCCCGACGACCAAGCCCGACCTGACGGTTGTCCGCCGGCAGATCAACCAGATCACCAGCGCGCTGGTCCAGGCTCTGGCCGACACGTCGGAAAACCGCGACACGTTCGCATGCCGCCCCGAACTGGCCTTGGCTGCCTTCCAGGTCCACCACGAGAACCACTTGGACGCGTTGCACACCCACGCCCTGATCCGGGCCCTGCCCTCGATCTGCCGGGACTGACCTGCTTTTCAGGGGCGCGGGGAACTGCGCGACCAGCCACGACGGCGCCGCACCCGACGAACGACCTACCGCGGCACATCCTGAATCGGCAACCGCGCCCCATCCCGCAGAAACAACGGAATCCGGTCCAGCGGCGCAGCCACAGTCACCGTGGTACCGCCTTCATACGTCACTCCCGTCCACGCATCCGTCCAGGACGAACCCGCCGGAAGATACGTCGTACGGGCCGTGGCGCCAGCGGTAAGCACCGGCGCGACCAGCAGATCCGCCCCGAACAGATACGCGTCGTCCACCCCCCAGGCCGCCTGGTCCTCGGGAAACTCCAGGAACAGCGGCCGCATCGGCGTCACCCCCTCCTCGTGCGCCTGACGCATGACCCGAAGCACATACGGCCGCAACCGCTCCCGCAGCCGCAGGTACTTCTCCAGGATCGCGCCGGCCTCCTCCCCGTACGACCACACCTCGTTGGGCCCGCCCGTCATGTCCGGCCCGAGCGGCATCCCCGGATCCCGGAACCCGTGCAGCCGCATCAGCGGGGACAGCGCGCCGAACTGGAACCAGCGCACCATGACCTCGCGGTACGCCGGGTCGTCCGGGTCACCCCCGTGGAAGCCGCCGATGTCCGTGTTCCACCAGGGAATCCCGGACATCGCCGTGTTGAGACCCGCCGCGATCTGCGCGCGCAGTGTGGCGAAGTCGGTGCCGATGTCCCCCGACCACAGCGCGGCGCCGTAGCGCTGACTGCCCGCCCAGGCCGACCGGTTGAGGGTGATGACCTCCTCACCCGCGGCGGTGAGACCCTCGTGGAAGGTGCGCGAGTTCTCGGCCGGATAGCTGTTGCCGACCTCCAGGCCGGGCCCCGCCCAGTACCGCAGGTTCTCCTGGAACCCCGGCTTCAGCTCCGGCTCGCACGCATCCAGCCAGAACGCCGTGATGCCGTACGGCTCCAGGTAGTTCTCCTTCACCCGCGACCACACGAACTCCCGGGCCTCCGGGTTCGTGGCGTCGTAGAAGGCGACCTGGACGGTGGAGGCGACCCCCTTGTCGGGCCAGTCGGCGTGCGCCATCGGGCCGTACTGGGTGCCGATGAAGTAGCCGCGCTGCTCCATCACGGGGTGGTTCTCGCTGAGCGGTGACACCGACGGCCAGACGCTGACCACCAACTTGATGCCCAGCTCGTCCAGTTCGCGGACCATCGCCGCCGGGTCGGGCCACTCGGCCGGGTCGAACTTCCACTCGCCGAGGTGCGTCCAGTGGAAGAAGTCGCAGACGATCGCCGAGACGGGCAGCCCGCGTCGCTTGTACTCCCGTGCCACGGCGAGGAGTTCGTCCTGCGTGCGGTAGCGCAGCTTGCACTGCCAGAACCCGGCCGCCCACTCCGGCAGCATCGGCGTCCGGCCGGTCACCGCGCTGTAGCGGCGCTGGCCGTCCGCCAGGTCGCCCGCGGTGATCCAGTAGTCGATCTGGCGGGCCGAGTCGGCCACCCAGCGCGTGCCGTTGTGGGCCAGCTCCACACGGCCGACCGCCGGGTTGTTCCACAGCAGGGTGTAGCCGCGGCTGGAGGCGAGGACCGGGATGCTCACCTCGGCGTTGCGCTGGACCAGGTCCAGGACCAGGCCCTTCTGGTCCAGCTTGCCGTGCTGGTGCTGGCCGAGGCCGTACAGCTTCTCGTCGTCGTAGGCGGCGAAGCGCTGCTCCAGGCGGTGGTGGCCGTTGCCGACCGCCGTGTAGAGCCGCGAGCCGGGCCACCAGAAGTGGGCGCGGGCCTCCGCGAGCAGCTCGGACGAGTCCTCGGTGCGCAGGAAGCGCAGCTGCCCCTCGGCGTCGACGTGGACGGTCAGCCGGCCCACCGTCAACTGGGCTTCCCCGTCACCGATCTTGACCGTGCTCTCGGTGGCCGGCGGCTCGTCCAGCAGGGCGCCCGGCAGCCCCTCCAGGACCGGTCCGCCGAGCCGGGCCCGCACCCGGACCGCGTCCGGGCCCCAGGGCTCGACCCGCACGGTCTCCTGGCGCCCGCTCCACTCCAGCGCGCCGTCCCGCTCCCGGAACGTGCCGACGGTGGGGGAGGACTGCGCGAGGCTGACCTTGGGCTGGATTTCGGCAGGCTGATTCACGAGGGGTGCTCCTGAAGGAGTGCAGACAGCGAGTGCAGACAGGGGCGTGCCGCGCAGGCACGTGAACATGCGGTGCGTGAAGTGGGACGTGATGCGTGAGAGCCGTGGTGTGTGTACGGGGGGCTTCGAGGGGCGCCCGAGTGCTCAGGACACCGAAGGCGCCGGTCCCGTGCTCGACCGGACCGTCAACTCCGGTTCGATCAGGACGACTTCGTCCTCACCGCGGCCCTCCAGCTTCGCGGCGAGACGTTCCACCGCGTGCCGGCCCATCTCCTGGGCGGGGATGGAGACCGAGGTCAGCCGCACCGAGGCCTGGAGGGCTACCTGTTCGGGGCAGATCGCGACCACCGAGACGTCCTCGGGGACGGCCCGGCCCTGCTGCCGCAGCAGCGCGAGCAGCGGCTCCACCGCCTGTTCGTTCTGGACGACGAAGCCCGTGGTGGAGGGCCGCTCGTCGAGGATGCGGGCGACGGTCACGGCCATCGCGTCATAGCCGCCGTCGCACGGCCGGTGCAGCAGCCGTACGCCCAACTCCTGGGCCCGTGACCGCAGTCCGTCGAGCGTGCGCTCGGCGAAACCGGTGTGGCGCTCGTAGACCGCGGGGGCCTCGCCGATGACAGCGATGTCGCGGTGACCGAGCTTCGCGAGGTGCTCGACGCACAGCGCGCCGGTGGCCCGGAAGTCGAGGTCGACGCAGGTCAGACCCGAGGTGTCGGCGGGGAGGCCGATGAGCACGGACGGCTGGTCGGTGCCGCGCAGCAGCGGCAGCCGCTCGTCGTCGAGCTCGACGTCCATCAGGATCATCGCGTCGGCCAGCCCGCTGCCGGTGACCCGGCGCACCGCGTCGGGACCCTCCTCACCGGTGAGCAGCAGCACGTCGTAGCCGTGCGTCCGGGCCGTGGTGGCCACCGCGATGGCGATCTCCATCATCACCGGCACGTACATGTCGGTGCGGAGCGGGACCATCAGCGCGATGATGTTCGACCTGCTGCTGGCGAGCGCGCGGGCACCCGCGTTCGGGTGGTAGCCGAGTTCGCGGATGCTCTCCTCGACCCGCTGCCGGGTGCTCGTCGAGATGGACCGCTTGCCACTGAGGACATAGCTCACCGTGCTCGCCGAGACTCCGGCGTGCTGGGCGACCTCGGCGAGGGTGACCATCCAGCTCTCCAAGCTTTGTGAAGCGCTTCGACAGTGCGCAGTGCGAACAGGTGCGGGTGGGGGTGGTTCGACAGTAGCTCCCCCGGGAGTGGGTGTCCATAGGTTGTCGAAGCGCTTCGACAACCTCCTCCGCAGGGTGCGGCCTCCTGCCTACCACGCAAGGCGGCGGCTCGGCACCACCCCGTACCCGGCTGGACATCACCCCGTATTCCGTCCACATCGGCCGAACGGCCGCGCGCGGGGTGGTGACCTCGCCCGGGATCAGGTACATACGATCGAGTAGCACCGGTCAGTAACGCATCGGCACCAAGATCCCGATTCGCGACGAGGTGAGCCTTAATGTCCGCACCGTCCACCAAGCCCGTCGTCACCGAACGCGAGGCCCGCGAGGTGGCGGAGGCCGCCCGGGAGCAGGTCTGGCGCAAGCCCAGCTTCGCCAAGGAGCTGTTCCTCGGCCGATTCCGGCTCGACCTCATCCACCCGCACCCGATGCCCCCCGCCGAGGACGCCCGGCGCGGCGAGCGGTTCCTCGCCCAGCTCCGCGACTTCTGCGAGACCAAGGTCGACGGGGCGCTCATCGAACGCGAGGCCCGCATCCCCGACGACGTCGTCAACGGGCTCAAGGAGCTCGGCGCCTTCGGCATGAAGATCGACACCAAGTACGGCGGCCTCGGCCTCACCCAGGTGTACTACAACAAGGCACTGGCCCTCGTGGGCTCCGCGAGCCCCGCGATCGGCGTGCTGCTCTCCGCCCACCAGTCGATCGGCGTACCCCAGCCGCTCAAACTGTTCGGCACCCAGGAGCAGAAGGAGAAGTTCCTGCCCCGGTGCGCCCGCACCGACATCAGCGCCTTCCTCCTCACCGAACCCGACGTCGGCTCCGACCCGGCCCGCCTCGCCACCACCGCCGTACCCGACGGGGACGACTACATCCTCGACGGAGTGAAACTCTGGACCACCAACGGCGTGGTCGCCGACCTCCTCGTCGTCATGGCCCGCGTCCCCAGGTCCGAGGGCCACAAGGGCGGCATCACCGCCTTCGTCGTGGAGACCGACTCACCCGGCGTCACCGTCGAGAACCGCAACGCCTTCATGGGCCTGCGCGGCATCGAGAACGGCGTCACCCGCTTCCACCAGGTCCGGGTCCCCGCGGCCAACCGCGTCGGCCCCGAAGGTGCCGGTCTGAAGATCGCGCTCACCACCCTCAACACCGGGCGCCTCTCCCTGCCCGCCTCCTGCGTGGCCGCCGGCAAGTGGAGCCTGAAGATCGCCCGCGAATGGTCCGCCGCCCGCGAGCAGTGGGGCAAACCCATCGCCCACCACGAAGCGGTCGGCTCCAAGATCTCCTTCATCGCGGCGACGACCTTCGCCCTGGAAGCCGTCCTCGACCTGTCGAGCCAGATGGCCGACGAGGACCGCAACGACATCCGCATCGAGGGCGCCCTCGCCAAGCTCTACGCCTCCGAGATGGCCTGGCTCGTCGCCGACGAACTCGTCCAGATCCGCGGCGGCCGAGGATTCGAGACCGCCGAGTCCCTGCGGGCCCGCGGCGAGAAGGCCGTCCCCGCCGAACAGGTCCTGCGCGACCTGCGCATCAACCGCATCTTCGAGGGCTCCACCGAGATCATGCACCTGCTGATCGCCCGCGAGGCCGTCGACGCCCACCTGTCCGTCGCGGGCGACCTGATCGACCCGGAGAAGTCCCTCTCCGACAAGGCCAAGGCAGGCGCCAACGCGGGCGTCTTCTACGCCAAGTGGCTCCCCAAACTGGTCGCGGGACCAGGACAACTCCCCACCTCCTACGCCGAGTTCAAGCGCGAGGTCGACCTCTCGGCGCACCTGCGCTACGTCGAACGCACCTCCCGCAAACTCGCCCGCTCCACCTTCTACGCGATGTCCCGCTGGCAGGGCCGGATGGAGACCAAGCAGGGCTTCCTCGGCCGGATCGTGGACATCGGCGCCGAACTGTTCGCCATGTCCGCGGCCTGCGTACGCGCCGAACTCCTGTACACCACCGAGCCCCACGGCCGCGAGGCCTACCAGCTCGCCGACGCCTTCTGCCACCAGTCCCGCCTGCGCGTCGAGGAACTCTTCGGCCGCCTCTGGAACAACACCGACGACCAGGACCGCAAGGTCGTCAAGGGCGTCATGTCCGGCACCTACACCTGGCTCGAGGACGGCATCGTCGACCCCTCCGGCGAAGGCGCCTGGATCGCGGACGCCACCCCCGGCCCCTCCGAGAAGGAGAACGTCCACCGCCCGATCCGGTGACCGCGCGAGGACAGCGCGCCCCCGAGGGGACGCGCTGTCCTCCTACGCCGTCCTTACGGCCACAATGGAGGGATGAGCGACAGTCCAGCCCCCCTCGCCGACCCTCATCTCGTCTACGACCCGGTCGCGGGCGACGGCCCCAAGGACGTGGTGATCCTCGGCTCCACCGGGTCGATCGGCACCCAGGCCATCGACCTCGTGCTGCGCAACCCCGACCGGTTCCGGGTCACCGGGCTCTCCGCCAACGGCGGCCGGGTCGCGCTCCTCGCCGAGCAGGCGCACCGGCTGAGGGCGCGGACCGTCGCCGTGGCCCGCGAGGACGTCGTACCGGAGCTGAAGGAAGCCCTGAAGGCGCGATACGGCACGGCCGAACCCCTTCCCGAGATCCTCGCCGGACCCGACGCGGCCACCCACCTCGCCGCCTCCGACTGCCACACCGTCCTCAACGGCATCACCGGCTCCATCGGCCTCGCCCCCACCCTCGCCGCCCTGGAGGCGGGCCGCACCCTCGCGCTCGCCAACAAGGAGTCGCTCATCGTGGGCGGCCCGCTGGTCAAGGCCCTCGCCAAGCCCGGCCAGATCATCCCCGTCGACTCCGAGCACGCGGCCCTCTTCCAGTCCCTGGCCTCCGGCACCCGGGCCGACGTACGCAAGCTGGTCGTGACGGCCTCCGGCGGCCCCTTCCGCGGCCGTACGAAAGCCGACCTCGCCCGGGTCACCGTCGAGGACGCCCTCGCCCACCCCACCTGGGCCATGGGACCGGTCATCACCATCAACTCCGCGACCCTCGTCAACAAGGGCCTGGAAGTCATCGAGGCACACCTCCTCTACGACATTCCCTTCGACCGCATTGAGGTGGTCGTGCATCCCCAGTCGTATGTCCACTCGATGGTTGAGTTCACCGACGGATCCACGATCGCCCAGGCGACGCCCCCCGACATGCGCGGGCCCATCGCCATCGGCCTCGGCTGGCCCGAGCGCGTCCCCGACGCTGCCCCCGCCTTCGACTGGAGCAAGGCGTCCACGTGGGAGTTCTTCCCGCTCGACAACGACGCCTTCCCCTCGGTGAACCTCGCGAGGCACGTGGGACAGCTCGCGGGCACGGCCCCGGCGGTGTTCAATGCGGCCAACGAGGAGTGCGTCGAGGCCTTCCGGGCGGGCGCACTGCCGTTCAACGGGATCATGGAGACCGTGACCCGGGTGGTGGACGAGCACGGCACCCCGAGCCGGGGAACCTCGCTCACCGTCGCGGACGTCCTCGAAGCGGAGACCTGGGCGCGGACCCGGGCCCGGGAACTGACGGCACAGACGGCGGAGGCCCGTGCATGACGACCCTGATGTTCATCCTCGGCATAGGGCTCTTCGCCCTCGGCCTGCTGGTGTCGATCGCGTGGCACGAACTCGGTCACCTGTCCTTCGCCAAGCTGTTCGGCATCCGCGTGCCGCAGTACATGGTCGGCTTCGGCCCCACCATCTGGTCGCGCAAGAAGGGCGAGACGGAGTACGGCATCAAGGCCGTCCCCTTCGGCGGCTACATCCGCATGATCGGCATGTTCCCGCCCGGCGACGACGGCCGTATCAGCGCCCGCTCCACCTCCCCCTGGCGCGGCATGATCGAGGACGCCCGCTCGGCCGCCTTCGAGGAACTCCAGCCCGGCGACGAGAAACGCCTCTTCTACACCCGTAAGCCCTGGAAACGCGTCATCGTGATGTTCGCGGGCCCCTTCGCGAACCTGATCCTCGCGGTCGCGCTGTTCCTCACCGTCCTCATGGGCTTCGGCATCTCCCAGCAGACCAACACGGTCAGCTCGGTCTCCCAGTGCGTGATCGCCCAGAGCGAGAACCGCGAGAAGTGCAAGGCGTCCGACCCGGCCTCCCCGGCCGCGGCCGCCGGCCTCAAGGCGGGCGACAAGATCCTCTCGTTCAACGGCGTCAGGACGGACGACTGGAACAAGCTCTCCGACCTCATCCGCGCCAACCCCGACAAGACGGTCCCGATCGTCGTCGAGCGCGACGGCAAGGACGTCACGCTGACGGCGAAGATCGCCAGCAACCAGGTCGCCAAGAAGGACTCCAGCGGCCAGTACGTCCAGGGCGAGTACGTCACCGCCGGCTTCCTCGGCTTCAGCGCCGCCACCGGCATCGTCAAGCAGGACTTCGGCGACTCCGTGGTGTGGATGGGCGACCGCGTCGGCGAGGCCGTCGACTCCCTGGCCGCCCTCCCCGGCAAGATCCCGGCCCTGTGGAACGCGGCCTTCGACGACGCCCCACGCGAGCCGGACTCCCCGATGGGCGTGGTCGGCGCGGCCCGCGTCGGCGGAGAGATCTTCACCCTGGACATCCCCCCCACCCAGCAACTCGCCATGGCGCTGATGCTGGTCGCGGGCTTCAACCTCTCCCTGTTCCTCTTCAACATGCTCCCGCTGCTCCCCCTGGACGGCGGCCACATCGCCGGCGCCCTCTGGGAGTCCCTGCGCCGCAACCTGGCGAGGATCCTCAAGCGCCCGGACCCGGGCCCGTTCGACGTGGCGAAGCTGATGCCGGTGGCCTATGTGGTGGCGGGCATCTTCATCTGCTTCACGATCTTGGTCCTCATTGCCGACGTCGTTAACCCGGTCAGGCTCAGCTGAGAATCGGTCATTTTCTGTCAAGGTGGCGATAGTGCCTCGCCTTTCACTCAGGTAGCTCACATGGGTGAAAGGCGAGGCTTTCTTGTGCGAAGCAAATGCGGACTTTGTACGTTCCTGCTGTTCATGGGTGACCCCAGCGGTGCGCCAACACCCTGGGGTCTGGCCAGTCTTGGAAGGGACTGACATGCAGCAAGGCCGCCGGCACCGGTACTGCGCCGTGCGCAGGAGGCAAGAGCGGGGACACCGAGATGTCTGCCGTCGCCGCGTACATGCGCGTGTCGACAGCGGAGCAGAAGCGAAGGTATGGAATTCCGGCTCAGGCCGATGCCATTCGGACGTTCATGGAAGAGCGTTCGAAGTGGCGGCTCACGGGATCCTGGGAAGACCTCGGCGAATCAGGCTCGACCACTTCGAGGCCTGGACTGAATGACCTGCTCGCGGAAATCGTCGCAGGTCGGGTGGACGTCGTACTCGTGTCCAGCCTTGACCGTTTGGGGCGCACTGAGGCAGCGATCTGGCACTGCCTCTGGCAGATCGAGGACGGCGGGGCGGCACTTCAATGCTGTGAGCGGGACCTGGGGGCACTTGGACTGGACAGGTGGCTCACGATCGACCGGCTGGCACAGGCGGTGGAGGCGGACTACTCCCGAATCGTCACCCGCACCCAGTCGGGTCGGCAGCTCAAGGCCATGGGTGGCGGCTGGCCAGGCGGTCCGGCTCCCTACGGCTACAGGATCAGTGGGAAGGGCGCCTTCGGATCGACTCTCGAGGTCGATCACGCTGAGGCCGCCGTGGTGAGGCTTTTGGCAGACCTCGTGATCGAAGGTCGCCGGACTCTCTCGGAGCTTGCCGAGGAACTGAACAGGCGAGGCATTCCCACCCGCAGCGGCAGACCCTGGACGAGGGCGAATCTGCACCGACGGCTGAAGAGCGCAGCGTTTGTCGGAAGGGCCGTGTTTCGCCGCTCCGATCAGCAATGGGGCGGCCATTGCACCAGGCTTGACGGCTCCGGACGCCCCGTGCACGGCGAAAGCGTGGTGATCTCGCTGCCGCCGATTCTCCCGGCGGACCGAATCCGTGCCGTTCAACAAGCCCTGGCCGAGTTCGCCCGTCCACGCAGGATTCCCGTGGGGGAGTATCCACTCACCGGGCGAATCCACGGGCCGTGCGGACGGCCCTACGTCGGGTGTTTCCGCAGCAACGACGGAGTGCGGACGTACCGCTGTGCGGGGTGGCAGGAAAACGTCCCGTGCGGCTGCGTCTTCCTGCGCGCCGACTACGTCGAGGAACAGGTGGCACGGCATGTGGACGCTCTGCTGGCATCCACGTCCCTTCCTGATCGGCCGATGCTGCCGACTCCCTCGGAGACCCAAACGCAGCTGATCCTGCATGCCGAGCGGGTGAGGTCGCTGGAGGAACTTGTCGCGCAGTGTGGGGTGGAACTGGACGGACTGCGGCGCCAGGCGCCGCACAGTCGGATCATCGCCGCTGCGATGCGGCAGCTCGAAGCTGACAAGGGGACGTTGGAGCGCGTCCTGGCCCATGCACGGGACTGGCTGGACGAGCTGGAGGCCAGAGTGAGCAGGGATGGTCGACTGGCGGCTGTCCTGGGGGCAACCGCACCGGACAGTCGGTCTCTGTTGCCTTCGGAGCAGCGGTGCCTGATCGAGTCGCTCGACGTGCGGGTCGACATCGCGGACCCGGAGTTCCGGTACCGCGAGGGGACGAAATGTTTGACGATGCAGTGGCATGAGCGCACAGGCACACTCGTTCCTCCCGACCCGACAGATATCGTCTGGGCCCGTGTCGAGGAGTTCCTCCGCTCCAGATATCGGCCTCACCACTTCCGTTCGCCGCTCGATCTGCGAGCCGCCCTCACAGGAATGCTCCACCGTCTACGCACGGGCCTGATGTGGCGTGATCTTCCGGAGTGCTTCGGCGATCTTCGGAAGGTTCGGCTCCGACAGCGCACCTGGCTGGCGGACGGGGTGTGGGCGGAGATCGGGGGCATCCTCAGCGAGGAGGGAGAAGGCGCCCCTGTGCTGAGCCACGCGACCGTTCCCGAGTTGTCCATTCGCTCGGGGCCCGTCACCGAAGCACAGCTGGGCATGCCACCCGGCTCCAGGGTCGTTAACCCCGTGAGAATCTCCTAGTCATACGGCGTTGGCGGCGCCCCGGCACGGTCCGTGTCGGGGCGTCTTCCATTGAGTGGGTTTGGCGGGCGGGATGTGCTCGTGGGCCGGTCGGTGCCGTAATCTCGAAGCCTGGAGCCCGCCGCTGACGGGACCTGGGCCTTGATCCACGACTTGGGGTTGCACAGCAGATGACTGCGATTTCTCTCGGCATGCCGTCCGTTCCGACCAGGGTTGCCGAGCGCCGCAAGAGCCGGCAGATCCAGGTGGGGTCTGTGGCGGTCGGCGGCGACGCCCCCGTCTCCGTGCAGTCGATGACGACGACGCGTACGTCCGACATCGGCGCCACCCTCCAGCAGATCGCCGAGCTCACCGCGTCCGGCTGCCAGATCGTGCGTGTGGCGTGCCCCACCCAGGACGACGCGGACGCCCTCGCGACCATCGCGCGCAAGTCGCAGATCCCGGTGATCGCGGACATCCACTTCCAGCCGAAGTACGTGTTCGCGGCGATCGAGGCCGGCTGTGCGGCCGTACGCGTCAATCCCGGCAACATCAAGCAGTTCGACGACAAGGTGAAGGAGATCGCGAAGGCCGCGCGCGACCACGGCACGCCGATCCGCATCGGCGTGAACGCGGGCTCGCTGGACCGCCGTCTGCTCCAGAAGTACGGCAAGGCGACGCCTGAGGCCCTGGTCGAGAGCGCGCTGTGGGAGGCCTCGCTGTTCGAGGAGCACGACTTCCGGGACATCAAGATCTCCGTCAAGCACAACGACCCGGTCGTCATGATCGAGGCCTACAAGCAGCTCGCCGCGCAGTGCGACTACCCGCTGCACCTCGGGGTGACGGAGGCGGGCCCGGCGTTCCAGGGCACCATCAAGTCGGCCGTGGCCTTCGGTGCCCTCCTCTCCCAGGGCATCGGCGACACCATCCGGGTGTCCCTGAGCGCCCCGCCGGTCGAGGAGGTCAAGGTCGGCAACCAGATCCTGGAGTCCCTGAACCTCAAGCAGCGGGGTCTGGAGATCGTGTCCTGCCCCTCCTGCGGTCGCGCCCAGGTGGACGTCTACAAGCTGGCCGAGGAGGTCACGGCGGGCCTGACCGGCATGGAGGTCCCCCTCCGCGTCGCCGTCATGGGCTGTGTCGTGAACGGCCCCGGTGAGGCCCGCGAGGCCGACCTCGGTGTCGCCTCCGGCAACGGCAAGGGCCAGATCTTCGTCAAGGGCGAGGTCATCAAGACGGTCCCCGAGTCCAAGATCGTGGAGACCCTCATCGAGGAGGCGATGAAGATCGCCGAGCAGATGCAGGACGCGGGCGTGGAGTCGGGCGAGCCGTCGGTGTCGGTGGCGGGCTGACGCCGTGGCTCACCGGTGCCGCATCCAGACGTTCGGCTCCTGGTAGATGCCGACGTCGGCCGCCCGGTCGACCCGCAGCACACTCAGCCCGTCCGGGATGACGTAGTCGCCGGATGCGGGGAGGGCGAGGCCCGTCCAGCCCTCCCACTCGGTCACGGTCCCGGTCATCGTCTGGGACTCGGGCGCCGCGGCGAGAATCTCGGCGCCGAGGCGCTCGTGGGTGCGGATCCAGGGGTCGAGGGCGGTCCCGTCGTCCCGACGCCAGCGCATGTACGACTCGATCGGCGTCAGCGGGTAGCGGGCCTTCGCGGTCGGCCGCACGGGGGCGACGACGCGCGGCAGCCCCGCCCGCTGCCCGGCGTCCCGCAGCGCGGTGAGCATGCGTCCGGCGAGCCCCTGCCCCTTGAGTGACGGGGTGACGATCGCTCCGCAGATCACGAGCGTGTCGGGCCGCACACCCCGCTCATGCCCCTCGACGGCCCGCACGAGCGCGTCCGTGTACCCCGAGGGCAACGCTTCGGCCCGCCCGTCCCACCGCACCGGCACACCCCATCCGGCAGCCACGGGAACCCTGTTCCCGTCCAGCAGCATCAGATCCCACTCCGGGAAGAACTCCCGCACCCGGCCTATGTACTGCTTCACCAGCCGGTCCGCGGTGATGAACTGCGGGAAGCCCTCACTGAACAACTCGGCGAGCTGCTCGGCGGGCCAGTCCCGGGCATCGGACCGTTCAACGGTGAAGATCATCTGCCCTTCCTATCAGAGGGGCGCTGAGTCCCCACGCCGGTCCAGCATCCCCAGCCCGTCCGGCGTTTGAGGACGAGGCCCCTTCAGGGCCGAAGCGGGGGCTGGGGGCGCAGCCCCCAGGGGGGTTCACCGAAACGCACCGTGCCCCGGAGACGACCGGCACCCGAACACAGGTCGGCACGGCCCAGCTTCCGCAGGTACAGTGCGGAGATCAGCAGACCCCACCGTGAGGCCCCGCCCGTGTTGACCCAGACGACCTCCCGGGTCCTCGAACCGAGCGACCTGGACGCCGCGCTCGCCGTCCTCGACCGTGAGCCGGTCGCGAACGCCTTCGTGACGTCGAGGGTCCAGGTGGCCGGCCTCGACCCGTGGCGGCTCGGCGGCGAGATGTGGGGCTGGTACGAGGACGGCATGCTGACGTCCCTCTGCTACGCCGGCGCCAACCTGGTGCCGATCTGCGCCACCCCGCGAGCCGTCCGCGCCTTCGCCGACCGGGCCAGGAGGGCCGGCCGGCGCTGCTCCTCCATCGTCGGCCCCGCCGAACCCACCGCCCAGCTCTGGCGGCTGCTGGAACCCAGTTGGGGCCCGGCCCGTGAGGTCCGCGCCCACCAGCCCCTCATGGTCACCGACCGCATGTCCGCCGAGGTCGCCCCGGATCCGTACGTCCGCCGCATCCGCAAGGACGAGATGGAGACGATCATGCCGGCCTGCGTGGCGATGTTCACCGAGGAGGTCGGCGTCTCACCGCTGGCCGGCGACGGTGGCCTGCTCTACCAGGCCCGCGTCGCCGAACTGGTCGGCTCCGGCCGCTCCTTCGCCCGCCTCGACGAGCACGGCACGGTCGTCTTCAAGGCCGAGATCGGCGCGGCGACGGACCGGGCCTGCCAGATCCAGGGCGTCTGGGTGGCCCCCGAGTACCGGGGCAGGGGAGTGGCGGCCCCCGGGATGGCCGCGGTGCTGCGCTACGCCCTCGCGGACGTGGCCCCGGTGGTGAGCCTGTACGTCAACGACTTCAACACCCCGGCGAGAAGGACGTACACGAGGGTGGGCTTCCAAGAGGTGGGCGCGTTCATGAGCGTCCTGTTCTGAACCCGCCAACCTGTACGCTCCCCGCATGGACCTCGTCATCGGCCCCCTGGACCTGTCCGCCCACGTGGACGAGGCCCTCGCGGTCCAGGCCATCGCCTTCGGTCTCGGTGCCGACGAGGTGGCGGTCCGGCGTCAGATCGTGCTGCGCCACATGACCTACCCGGGTGCGAGAGCCCTCGGTGCGACGGTCGACGGCGCCCTCGTGGGATTCGTGTACGGCATGCCCAACGACCGCACCCACTGGTGGTCCACCGTCGTGGAGCCCTACCTCCGCGCCCAGCACAACGACCTCTGGCTCGACGACTCCTTCGTGATCACCGAGCTGCACGTCCACCCCCACCACCAGAACCGCGGGATCGGCCGGTCCCTGATCACCACCATCACCGACGGCGCCACCGAGCCCCGCTCGATCCTCTCCGCGATCGACACCGACAGCCCGGCCCGCGGCCTCTACCACTCCCTCGGCTACCAGGACCTCGCCCGCCAGGTCCTCTTCCCGAGCGCCCCGAAGCCGTACGCCGTGATGGGCGCCCCGCTGCCGCTGCGCCGCCGCTGACAGCGAATTTCCGCCCCCACAGCGCTCCCGGCTAACCTCCATGCCATCACCCTTTCCCGGCAGGAGTACGAGAACCATGGCGAACGCACCGGTCCAGCGCATGTCCCAGTTGATGGCGAAGACGCTGCGCGACGACCCGGCGGACGCCGAGGTCCTCAGCCACAAGCTGCTCGTGCGCGCCGGGTACGTCCGCCGCACCGCCGCCGGCATCTGGTCCTGGCTGCCGCTCGGCAAGAAGGTGCTGGCCAACGTCGAGCGGATCGTCCGCGAGGAGATGGACGCGATCGGCGCCCAGGAGGTCCTGCTCCCCGCCCTGCTGCCGCGCGAGCCGTACGAGGCCACCGGCCGCTGGGACGAGTACGGCGCCGAGCTGTTCCGGCTCCAGGACCGCAAGGGCGGCGACTACCTCCTCGGCCCGACCCACGAGGAGATCTTCACGCTGCTGGTGAAGGACCAGGCGTCCTCCTACAAGGACCTGCCGGTCATCCTCTACCAGATCCAGCACAAGTACCGTGACGAGGCCCGCCCCCGGGCCGGCATCCTGCGCGGCCGTGAGTTCCTGATGAAGGACTCCTACTCCTTCGACACCGAGGACGAGGGCCTCGCCCGGTCCTACGCCCTGCACCGCCAGGCCTACCAGAAGGTCTTCGAGCGCCTGGGCCTCGACTACCGCATCTGCGCCGCCACCGCCGGCGCGATGGGCGGCTCCAAGTCGGAGGAGTTCCTGGCCCCCGCCGAGGCCGGCGAGGACACCTTCGCGGACTGCCCGAACTGCGACTTCGCGGCCAACACCGAGGCGATCACGTACGAGTTGAAGCCGGTGGACGCGGGTGACCTCCCCGCTCTCGAGGAGATCCCCACCCCGGACACCCCGACCATCGAGACCCTCGCCGCGCACCTCGGCGTCGAGGCCTCCGCCACCCTCAAGAACCTCCTCGTGAAGGTCGACGGCGAGATCGTGGCCGTGGGCGTCCCCGGCGACCGCGAGGTCGACCTGGACAAGGTCGAGGCGCACTTCGCGCCCGCCGCCGTCGAGATGGTCACCGAGGCGGACTTCGCGGGCCGTCCGGACCTGGTCCGCGGCTACGTCGGCCCGCAGGGCCTCGGGGAGAAGGTCAAGTACATCGCGGACCCGCGCGTGGCCCCCGGCACGGACTGGATCACCGGCGCCAACAAGGAGGGCACGCACGCCAAACACGTCCTCGTGGGCCGTGACTTCGAGGTCGACGAGTACGTCGACGTCGTGGTCGTCCAGGAGGGCGACCCGTGCCCGAAGTGCGGCACCGGCCTCAAGCTGGACCGCGCCATCGAGATCGGCCACATCTTCCAGCTCGGCCGCAAGTACGCCGACGCCCTCAAGCTCGACGTCCTCGGCCAGAACGGCAAGCCGGTCCGCGTGACCATGGGCTCCTACGGCATCGGCGTCTCCCGCGCGGTCGCCGCCCTCGCCGAGCAGACCGCCGACGACAAGGGCCTGTGCTGGCCCGCCGAGGTCGCCCCGGCCGACGTGCACGTCGTCGCCGCCGGCAAGGCCCTCCAGATCGAACTGGCCCTGGACGTCTCCGAGAAGCTGCGCGCGGCGGGCCTCAGGGTGCTGGTCGACGACCGCGCGGGGGTCTCCCCGGGTGTGAAGTTCACCGACTCCGAGCTGATCGGCGTACCGAAGATCCTGGTCGCGGGCCGCCGTGCCGCCGAGGGCGTCCTGGAGCTCAAGGACCGCCGTACCGGTGAGCGCGAGGAGCTGACGGTGGACGAGGCGATCGCCCGCCTGTCCGCATAGGGCGAACCGGCACGGGGTGAGGCGGCGTACGCGGGCGCCGCCTCACAGCCACCCGGCGAACTCCAGCAGCAGCTCCGCGTCCCGGGGCCGTCCCACCCGCAGCGCCCGGACCCCCGACTCCACGGCCCGGAACAGCGTCCACCCCCGCAGCCGCTCCTGATCCACCTCCAGCGACTCCGCGAGCCGCTTCACCCGCCGCCGGGTCGTGGAGGCCCCCGACGTCGAGGCGATCAGGTCCTCGACCCGGTCCCGTACGAGCCGGGCCAGATCGAACGCGCACTCCCCGACCACCGGATCCGGCCCCACCGCCAGCCAGGGGGCCCGCTCACCGGCCAGCACCTTGCTCTGCCGGAACGTCCCGTGCAGCAACCGCACCTCGGGCGGCGCGGCCAGCAGCTCCTCCCGGGCCGAGAGCGCCGCGTCCACCAGCTCCGCGACCTCCGCCGCGGCGGGCGTGCCCCGCATGGCCTCGGCCTGCCGCCCGGTCCGCTCGGCCACCGTCTCGAAGCCGGCCCCCTCGGGCGGCGCCACCCACAGCCGCCGCAGCGTCCCCGCCGCCTCCAGCCACGCCTTCGCCTCCGGCAGCGACCGCACGGAGACCTCGGGATGCAGCCGCTCCAGCAGCAGGACACCCTCCGTCACGGCGGACTCGATCAGCTGTACGGCCCCGAGGCCGCCCCAGTGCGCCAGGGCCGCCCGCTCCGCCTCCGGCCGGGACCGCGGCGGGGCCAGCTTGAGCACCGCCGGGGTGCCGTCGGGGAGCCGCACCAGCACGACGAGGCTGCTGCGCCCACCCGGCACCTGGACCCGCTCCACGGTCAACTCCCGCAGCGCGACGGCCTGCCGTGTCGCCTCGGGCAGCTTCTCCACCCAGGCGTCACCGTCCGGGGCGCTCTCAGCGAGCGCCCGCACCAGCCGCTGCGGCGGTTCGAAAGCCATGCGCGAGTCGTCCCCTTCCGATGCCGATGCCGATGCCGATGCCGTGTCACGCCGTGGGCGCTCGTCGTGTCATGCCGTGGGCGATGCCGCGCCCGCCCGCTCCGCGAGCCCAGGGAAGGCTACGCTCTCGCCCCGCCAGCGCACGGCCCGCACCGCGGCCTCCCGCAGCGCCTCGGCGGCCGTGCCCCGCCGCCCGCCCTCGGTTGCCCGGACCACGTCGGCGTACACCCCCGCCACCCGGTCCTCCAGAACCGCGGCGAGCCGTACGGCCGCTGCCGAGTCCGGCACCGGGAAGGGCAGCGCGTACCCCGCCGCCGCGGCCACCGGGGTCCCGCCCAGGCCCCGCACCGCACGCACCAGCGCGTCCCGGCGGGCCCGGTGGGAGTCGTAGGCGGCCATGGCCTCCGCGCGCCGGGCCTCACCGATCCGGCCGCCGACGACGCCGTAGCCGTAGACGGCCGCGTGCTCGGCGGCCAGGGCCTCCTGGAGGGCCTGCACCTCGCGCTTCTCGCTCATCGGGAACCCTCCGTCAGCAGATAGGCGTGGGCCGCTCCGGCCGCCGCCACCGAGGCCAGCAGCCGGGCCAGCTCGCCCGGCACGTCCAGCAGCGCCTTGGCCCGCCGGTCGGCGAGCGCCCGCTCGGCGGCGGCGAGCTGGGCCAGGGCGTCCTTCTCGGTCGCGGGCACGGCGACCGACGACGCGGACGCGGAGGCCGACGGCGAGGCGCCGCCCGGTGTGCCGGAGGCGCTGCTCGACGGGCTGGGTGACGCCTTCGGGGCCGTCTCCCCGAACGCCTCCACATGCCGTACGGCTTCCGCCCGCAACGGTCCCACCCGCTCCGCGAGCGTCGGATGGGCGGCCAGGACGGCGTCGTAGCGCTCGACGATCCCCCGGCTGTCCCGCGCCGCACGCGCGCGTACCCGCTCGACGACGGACGGGCTGCCGGCGGTGCCCTCCTCGCCGCTTCCGGCGCCGTCGGAGCACCCCGCCAGCAGGGCGCCCCCGGCGACCGAGGCGAGCAGGGATCTTCTGCGCGGCCCCGAGGGGACGCGCGGCGGAGGGGGGTACGACACGGCAGACGTCCTCGGGAAGCTCGTACGAACACACGGGCGGGAGGTCGGGCCCGCCGGCGATCACGGTACCCGCGCATCCGACGTCACCTGGACGGCAACACCCCCCGCGACCGGATACCCTTTGACCAGACACGCGACCTACCCACAACAGCACACGCGGCCGAGGAGTCACCCGGATGAGCACCACCCAGAGCGAGAGGCTGCGAGAGCTCCTGGAACCGCTCGTCACCTCCCAGGGCCTGGATCTCGAAGAGATCGCCGTGGACTCCGTCGGACGCAAGCGCGTGCTGCGCGTCGTCGTCGACTCCGACACCGGTGCCGACCTGGACCAGATCGCCGATGTGAGCCGCGCGCTCTCGGCGAAGCTCGACGACAGCGACGCGATGGGCGCGGGGGAGTACACCCTCGAGGTCGGCACCCCGGGCGCCGAACGGCTCCTCAAGGAGCACCGGCACTATGTGCGCGCCGTGGACCGGCTGGTGAAGTTCCAGCTGACCGAGGGCGGCGAACTCGTCGCGCGGATCCTGAACGTCGACGACGAAGGCCTCGACCTCGAGGTCCCCGGTGTCAAGGGCCGCAAGGCCACCGCTCGCAGAATCGCCTTCTCCGACATCGACAAGGCGCGCGTGCAGGTCGAGTTCAACCGCAAGGACAAGAACGAAGAGGAGGCGTAGCCGTGGACATCGACATGAGTGCCCTGCGGGGCTTGGTACGGGAGAAGGAGATCTCCTTCCCCCTGTTGGTCGAGGCGATCGAGTCGGCCCTCCTCATCGCCTACCACCGCACCGAGGGAAGCCGCCGTCACGCGCGCGTGGAGCTCAACCGGGAGACCGGCCATGTGACCGTGTGGGCGAAGGAGGACCCCGACGACCTCGAGGAGGGCCAGGAGGCCCGCGAGTTCGACGACACCCCCTCGGGCTTCGGCCGGATCGCCGCCACCACCGCCAAGCAGGTCATCCTGCAGCGGCTGCGCGACGCCGAGGACGACGCGACGCTCGGCGAGTACGCGGGACGCGAGGGCGACATCGTCATGGGCGTGGTCCAGCAGGGCCGCGACCCGAAGAACGTCCTCGTGGACATCGGCAAGCTGGAGGCCATCCTGCCGGTGCAGGAGCAGGTCCCCGGGGAGACGTATCCGCACGGCATGCGGCTGCGGTCGTACGTCGTGCGGGTGGCGCGGGGCGTCCGCGGGCCGTCCGTGACCCTCTCGCGCACCCACCCCAACCTGGTGAAGAAGCTCTTCGCCCTGGAGGTGCCGGAGATCGCCGACGGGTCCGTCGAGATCGCCGCGATCGCCCGTGAGGCCGGTCACCGCACCAAGATCGCCGTCCGGTCCACCCGTTCGGGCCTGAACGCCAAGGGCGCCTGCATCGGCCCCATGGGCGGCCGGGTGCGCAATGTCATGGGCGAGCTGAACGGTGAGAAGATCGACATCGTCGACTGGTCGGACGACCCGGCCGAGATGGTGGCGAACGCCCTGTCGCCGGCCCGGGTCTCCAAGGTCGAGGTCGTGGACATGGCGGCCCGCTCCGCGCGCGTGACCGTCCCCGACTACCAGCTCTCCCTCGCCATCGGCAAGGAAGGGCAGAACGCCCGGCTCGCGGCCCGGCTCACCGGCTGGCGGATCGACATCCGCCCGGACACCGAGCAGACCGGCGAGCAGGGCGGCGAGCAGGACCGCTAGGACCGGAACACGGCTGCGGAACAGGGCTGAGGAATAGATCCAAGCCGTACGCCGCTGAGATCACGACAACAACCGTTCGATCCCTGCCCCCAAGGGGTGAGGTCGGTACGGGGAGGTAGACTTAAGAGTGTCTGGCCGGACGCACGCCCGCGCATGCCCTGAACGCACCTGTGTGGGATGCAGGCAGCGAGCGGCCAAGACCGATCTGCTGCGCACCGTGGCGATCAAGGACGCATGCGTCCCGGATCCTCGCGGTACGCTGCCCGGCCGGGGTGCGTACATCCACCCCGCCCTGGTCTGTCTCGACCAGGCGGTACGCCGCCGGGCGTTCACGCGGGCGCTGCGCGCCCCGGGAGCGCTCGACACAAACGCGTTGCGCCGGTACGTCGAGCAGACAGACAGTTGTCGGCAGGCAACACCGTAAGGAAGGTCGTGCGGAACCCCCGTGCGGCCCTGGTACCCCGCGAGTTGGAAGTAGGTCGAGATTGCGATGAGCACTCGATGAGCACGCGATGAGTACGCCCATGAAGTAGCGACGGTCCGGACGCACCCGGACCTAAAAGGAGCGAAGTGGCTAAGGTCCGGGTATACGAACTCGCCAAGGAGTTCGGGGTTGAGAGCAAGGTCGTCATGGCCAAGCTCCAGGAACTCGGTGAATTCGTCCGTTCGGCGTCTTCGACCATCGAAGCGCCCGTCGTCCGTAAGCTGACGGACGCCCTCCAGCAGGGCAACGGAGGCGGCAAGCCCGCCCCCGCACGCAAGGCCGCCCCGGCACGTCCGGCGGCCCCCTCTCCCGCGCAGGCAGCCCGTCCGGCCGCCCCGCGCCCGCCGGCCCCCAAGCCGGCCGCCGCCGAGAGGCCCGCGGCTTCCGCCGCCCCGGCCGCTCCCGGCCCCCGTCCCACCCCGGGCCCGAAGCCCGCGCCGCGCCCCGCGCCGGCGTCCCCGGCTCCGACCACGCCCGAGTTCACCGCGCCTCCGTCGGCCCCCGCCGCACCGGCCTCCCAGGGTCAGGGCTCCGGCCCGCGCCCGGGTGCCCCGCGTCCGGCCGGCCAGCAGGCCCCGCGTCCCGGCGCCCCGCGTCCGGCAGGCGGTCCCGGTCAGGGCGGCCAGGGCCGCGGTGACCGCCCCGAGCGTCCCGGCGCCCCGCGTCCGGGCGGCCAGGGCGCACGTCCCGGTGCCCGTCCGGCCGGTCCCCGTCCGGGCAACAACCCCTTCACCTCCGGTGGCTCCACCGGCATGGCGCGCCCGCAGGCGCCCCGTCCGGGTGGTGCCCCGCGTCCGGGCGGCCCCGGTGCCCCCGGCGCTCCCGGCGGCGCTCCGCGTCCGCAGGGTCAGGGCCAGGGCGGTCCCCGTCCCCAGGGCGCGGCGGGCGGTCCCCGTCCGCAGGCTCCGGGCGGCGCCCGTCCCAGCCCGGGCGGCATGCCCCGTCCGCAGGGCGGTCCCCGTCCCGGCGGCGGCCCCGGCGGCCCGCGTCCCAACCCCGGCATGATGCCGCAGCGTCCTGCTGCCGGCCCGCGTCCCGGCGGTGGCCCCGGCGGTGGCCGTGGTCCCGGCGGCGGCGGTCGTCCCGGTGGTGGCGGCGGTCGTCCGGGTGGCGGCGGCGGCTTCGCCGGTCGTCCCGGTGGCGGCGGCGGTGGCGGCTTCGCAGGCCGTCCCGGCGGTCCCGGTGGCGGTGGCGGCGGCTTCGCCGGTCGTCCGGGTGGTCCCGGCGCCGGTGGCGGCGGTCGTCCCGGCTTCGGCGGTCGTCCCGGCGGCCCCGGTGGCCGTGGTGGCACGCAGGGCGCCTTCGGTCGTCCCGGCGGTCCCGCGCGTCGCGGTCGCAAGTCGAAGCGGCAGAGGCGCCAGGAGTACGAGGCCATGCAGGCCCCGTCGGTCGGCGGCGTGATGCTGCCTCGCGGCAACGGCGAGACCATTCGCCTGTCGCGCGGTGCCTCCCTCACCGACTTCGCGGAGAAGATCAACGCCAACCCGGCGTCGCTCGTCGCGGTCATGATGAACCTCGGCGAGATGGTCACGGCCACGCAGTCCGTCTCCGACGAGACGCTCCAGCTCCTCGCGGGCGAGATGAACTACGAGGTTCAGATCGTCAGCCCCGAGGAGGAGGACCGCGAGCTGCTCGAGTCCTTCGACATCGAGTTCGGCGAGGACGAGGGCGACGACGAGGACCTGGTGGTCCGTCCGCCGGTCGTGACCGTCATGGGTCACGTCGACCACGGTAAGACCCGGCTCCTCGACGCCATCCGCAAGACGAACGTCATCGCGGGCGAGGCCGGCGGCATCACCCAGCACATCGGTGCCTACCAGGTCTCGACCCAGGTCAACGACGAGGACCGCGCGATCACCTTCATCGACACCCCGGGTCACGAGGCGTTCACCGCCATGCGTGCCCGTGGTGCCCGGTCGACGGACATCGCGATCCTGGTCGTCGCGGCCAACGACGGCGTCATGCCGCAGACGGTCGAGGCGCTCAACCACGCCAAGGCGGCCGACGTCCCGATCGTCGTCGCGGTCAACAAGATCGACGTCGAGGGCGCCGACCCGACCAAGGTGCGCGGTCAGCTGACCGAGTACGGCCTGGTGGCCGAGGAGTACGGCGGCGACACCATGTTCGTCGACATCTCCGCCAAGCAGGGTCTGCACATCGACTCCCTGCTGGAGGCCGTGGTCCTCACCGCGGACGCCTCGCTCGACCTGCGGGCCAACCCGAACCAGGACGCGCAGGGCATCTCCATCGAGTCCCGTCTCGACCGCGGCCGCGGTGCCGTGGCGACGGTCCTCGTGCAGCGAGGCACCCTGCGGGTCGGCGACACGATGGTCGTGGGCGACGCCTACGGTCGCGTCCGCGCCATGCTCGACGACAACGGCAACAACGTCGCCGAGGCGGGTCCGTCGACTCCGGTCCAGGTGTTGGGTCTCACCAACGTCCCGGGCGCCGGCGACAACTTCCTGGTGGTCGACGAGGACCGTACGGCCCGTCAGATCGCCGAGAAGCGTGCCGCCCGCGAGCGCAACGCGGCCTTCGCCAAGCGCACGCGCCGTGTCTCGCTCGAGGACCTGGACAAGGTGCTCAAGGCCGGCGAGGTCCAGCAGCTCAACCTCATCATCAAGGGTGACGCTTCTGGTTCCGTCGAGGCGCTCGAGTCCTCCCTGCTCCAGCTGGACGTCGGCGAAGAGGTCGACATCCGCGTCCTGCACCGCGGTGTCGGTGCGGTCACGGAGTCGGACATCGACCTGGCGATGGGCTCCGACGCCATCGTGATCGGCTTCAACGTGCGCGCCGCCGGGCGGGCACAGCAGATGGCCGAGCGCGAGGGTGTGGACGTCCGCTACTACTCGGTCATCTACCAGGCGATCGAGGAGATCGAGGCGGCCCTCAAGGGCATGCTCAAGCCGGAGTACGAAGAGGTCGAGCTCGGTACGGCGGAGATCCGCGAGGTCTTCCGCTCGTCCAAGCTGGGCAACATCGCGGGTGTTCTCATCCGCTCCGGCGAGGTCAAGCGCAACACCAAGGCCCGACTGCTGCGCGATGGCAAGGTCATCGCGGAGAACCTCAACATCGAGGGCCTGCGCCGCTTCAAGGACGACGTCACCGAGATCCGCGAAGGCTTCGAGGGCGGTATCAACCTCGGAAACTTCAACGACATCAAGATCGACGACGTCATCGCGACGTACGAGATGCGCGAGAAGCCGCGAGGCTGACCGTCACAGCACGCGATCGGGGCCGATCGGCGGAGCCGTTCCCTCTGGGAATTTCCGTCGATCGGCCCCGGCCGTTGCGTGTACGGTTCCCGTATCGGCGTCGACGCGGCGCCCGTACCCCGAACCGGCGGGACATCCGGACACACATGTATGTGGGGACTCTGTCCTTCGACCTGCTCCTCGGTGACGTGCACTCACTGAAGGAGAAACGCTCTCTCGTCCGTCCGATCGTGGCCGAGCTCCAGCGCAAGTACGCGGTGAGCGTGGCGGAGACGGGCAACCAGAACCTCCACCGACGGGCCGAGATCGGGCTCGCGGTGGTGTCCGGGGACACGGGACACCTCACCGACGTACTGGACCGCTGCGAGCGGCTGGTCGCCGGGCGGCCCGAGGTGGAACTGCTCTCGGTTCGACGCAGGCTCCACAGCGACGAAGACTGAAGCAACAAGTAAGTACTTAAGGAGACGGACCAGTGGCCGACAACGCGCGCGCCAAGAGGCTGGCGGACCTCATCCGAGAGGTGGTGGCCCAGAAGCTGCTGCGCGGGATCAAGGACCCGCGGCTCGGCTCACACGTCACCATCACGGACACCCGGGTCACGGGCGACCTGCGGGAGGCGACCGTCTTCTACACGGTCTACGGCGGCGAGGAGGAGCGAGCGGCCGCGGCAGCCGGACTGGAGAGCGCCAAGGGCGTGCTCCGGTCGGCCGTCGGGGCGGCGGCGGGCGTGAAGTTCACCCCGACGCTGACCTTCGTGGCCGACGCGCTGCCCGACACCGCCAAGACCATCGACGACCTCCTCGACAAGGCACGGCAGTCCGACGAGAAGGTGCGCGAGGTCTCGGCGGGTGCCGCCTACGCCGGTGACGCCGACCCGTACCGGAAGCCGGGCGACGAGGACGAGACGGACGACGCCGCAGAATGACCCAGAAGAACCGGACGCCCGACGGCCTTGTCATCGTCGACAAGCCGTCGGGCTTCACTTCGCACGACGTGGTCGCCAAGATGCGCGGGATCGCGAAGACCCGCCGCGTCGGACACGCCGGCACCCTCGACCCCATGGCGACGGGTGTGCTCGTCCTCGGCGTCGAGAAGGCGACCAAGCTCCTCGGACACCTCGCGCTGACCGAGAAGGAGTACCTGGGCACGATCCGGCTCGGCCAGACGACCCTGACCGACGACGCCGAGGGCGAGATCACGGGGTCGGTCGACGCCTCGAAGGTCACCCGGGAAGCCGTCGACGCCGGGATCGCCAAGCTGAGCGGCGACATCATGCAGGTGCCGTCCAAGGTCAGCGCCATCAAGATCGACGGGGTGCGCTCGTACAAACGGGCCCGTGAGGGCGAGGAGTTCGAGATCCCGGCGCGACCCGTGCGGATCTCGTCCTTCGCGGTGTACGACGTCCGGGACGCGGTCGCCGAGGACGGCACGCCGGTCCTCGACCTGGTGGTCTCCGTGGTCTGCTCCTCCGGCACCTACATCCGGGCGCTCGCCCGTGACCTGGGTGCGGACCTGGGCGTGGGCGGCCATCTGACGGCTCTGCGCCGGACCCGGGTGGGGCCGTACAAGCTGGACTCCGCGCGGACCCTCGACCAGCTCCAGCAGGAGCTGACGGTGATGCCGATCGGCGAGGCCGCGGCGGCCGCGTTCCCCCGCTGGGACGTCGACGCGCGGCGGGCCAAGCTGCTCACCAACGGGGTGCGGCTCGACATGCCCGAGGAGTACGTGGGTGTCGGCACGGTGGCCGTGTTCGACGCCGAGGGCGGCTTCCTCGCGCTGGTCGAGGAACAGAAGGGCAAGGCGAAGAGCCTGGCCGTGTTCGGCTGAGGCCTGTTCGGGGGCACCGGGGCTGGGCCTGCCCGTGGAGCGGCGATCACGGGGTTGTGCCGCCGCTCCACGGTCCCCCCTCGGTTCCCCCACCCCTAGGGTGTATCCGCCCGTCCCCTTCCATTCACCCGCGCGGGCAGGCGCTCGGAGTGAACCGGGGGAGTGGAAGGGGGCGCGTTCCGCACGCGATCTGTCCCGCTGATCACCCCGCGCCTACCGTCGAAAACAGGAACGTGCGTACGGCGGGAAGGCTCGACCATGACGACAGGGGGTGACTCCGTCGGCGGAGCGGCACGGCTTGCCTCCGGGGTGGAGAGCGGGGGGTGGGACGGCGGGGTCTTGGGGGAGGGGGCTCGGTGGGGCGGGCGGGCGTCGCAGGCAGGGCGGGCAGGAGAGGCAGGGCCGGCGGGGCGAGGAGGGCAGGGAGGCCGGGGGAGCGGTGAGGCTGTGTGGGCCGGATCCGGTTCGGGTTTTGCGGGGGCTGGCTCGGGTGGGGACTTCGGGTGGGCGGGTTCGGGTGGGGATCTTGCGGCGTCGGGTTTCGGTGGGGATTTCGCGGTGCCGGGTTCCGAGGGGGATCCCGCGGGGCCCGGTCCTGGTAGGGATTTGGCGGCGCTGGGTTCCGGTGGGGATTTTGCGAGGCCCGGTCCTGGTGAGGATCTTGCCGCGCCCGGTTCCGGTGGGGATTCAGCGTCGCCGTCCAGTGCCGGTGTGGGGCCCGCGGCCGACGGCGGGGGGCAGGTCCGGCGAGGTGGGTGTGAGGGGGGTCGGGCGCTGGGGTGGGGGCGTCGGTCGCGGTATGCGCGTGGGCGGGGGCCGGGTCCTCAGGGTGGGGTCGGGCGGGACGACTGTCTCGTGCGGGTTCATGATCTGGCCGGGCGGCTCCGCGGGGTCGGCTTCGTGGCCGATCACCACGGCACCGTCGTCACCGGTCACGAGGTCGTCGACGGGCTGGCCCGGATCGTGCTGCACGCCGGTGACCGCAGCTGTGTAGTGAGCGCCGACGCCGTGACCCCGCTGCCCGGGCGGGATCTGGCGCTCGTGCGGACCGAGGGCCTCGGCGTGGACCCGCTGCCCCTGTCCGTGCGCGACACCGTCGAACCCGGCACCTACGTACGCCTGCCCGCCGGCTGCTGGCGTGAGGCCCGGGTGCTCGGCCCGGTCACCGTGACCTACACGGCCACGGACCGCTTCCATCTCCTCGATGGTGTCCTGGAGTTGGCGATCGGCACCGCGGGCCGGGACGCGCTGCGGCTGGGCGGCGGGGCCGCCGGAGGGCCCGTACTCGACGCCGAGACCGGCGCGGTCGTCGCCGTCCTCGGCACCGCCCTGCAGAGCGGCCCCCGCGACACCGCCCACGCGATCCCCCTCCGGTCCCCCGGCAACGGCGCTGTCGCCGACGTACGCGCGAGGAAGGCCGTTACCGGGCAGCTCGTGGGGGACGCGGCGACGGGCCCGCTCGCCGATGTGTTCGCGCAGAACGCGGTGGTCGGCCCCCTCGGTGCCCGAGCGCAGAACGCGGTCCCCGGTTCCTTCGCTGAGAACGCGGTGGTCGGCACCTGCGCCGAAAACGCGGTCGCCGGCCGGCTTGTGGGGAACACGGCTGCTGGCCCGCTCGCCGATGCGCGGGCGGAGCACGCGGTCTGCGGCCCCTTCGCCGAGAGCGTGGCAATCGACCCCCTGGCCGAGAACGCGGTCGCCGGCAGGCTTGCGGGGGACGCGGCTGCTGGCCAGGTCGCCGATGCGCAGGCGGAGAACACGGCCCCCGGCCCCTTCGCCGAGAGCGTGGCAATCGACCCCCTGGCCGAGAACGCGGTCGCCGGCAGGCTTGCGGGGGACGCGGCTGCTGGCCCGGCCGCCGATGCGCAGGCGGAGAACACAGCCCCCCGCCCCTTCGCCGAGTACGCGGAAACCGATCCCCTCGTCCACAACGCGGCCACCGGCCAGCTCGCGGGGAACGCAGCAACCGGCCCGCTCACCGATGCGCGCACAGAGCACGCGCTCCCCGGCCGCCCCCTCCCCGAGCACCCGGTCACCGCCCGGCGCGCGGAGGACGCCCCCACCGACCCCCTAGCCGCCCTGCTCGCCGAGAACGCAGCCACCGTCCCCGCCTACGGAGCCGACCTCAACCTCGCCGGCGTGCTGGAGCTGGCCGCCACCTCCGTAGGCCAGGACGGGCCGTACGGCGCCCTGGCTGGTCATGTCGGGCGGGGGGACATCGCGGAGCCGGTGCAACGCGCCGTGACCGCGCGGGAGTTCGCCGCATTCACCGACGGCGACGCCACCGTGCTCGGGCTCGTCGGGCCGCCCGGCAGTGGTCGTACGACGGAACTCGCGGCCCTCGCCGCCCGCCGTCACCGTGGCCCCGCCCCCGCCCCCACCCTGTGGCTGCGCGGTGCCGACCTGGAGGCCACCGACGACTCGGTGGCCGACGCGGCGCGCCGCGCGCTCAGCAGGGCCGCCCGGATCGTCGCGACCTCTACGGACACCGACCTCGGCGACGTCACCCCCGAACGCCTGGCCCGGCTGTCCCGGGACGCCGGCCGACCCCTGTTCCTGCTCCTCGACGGCCCCGAGGAGATGCCCCCGGTCCTCGCCCACCGCCTCCCGGAGTGGACGCGGGGCACGGCACGGTGGCTGCGGGAGACGGGGGCGCGGCTGGTCGTGGCGTGCCGGGAGGAGTACTGGGAGGGCACGGACTTCCCGGCGGAGCTGTTGTACGGCGACCCGGGCCGGCACGTCCCGCCCCGCGTCCCCCTCGCCGACCTCACCGACGACGAGGCCCGCCGCGCCCGCAGCCGCTACGAACTCCCCGACGGCACCCTCACCGCCCCGGACGACCGGCACCCCCTCACCCTCCGGCTGCTCTCCGAGGTCCGTGCCGCCCTCCCCGGCACCGCGCACGCCCCCGTCGACCGCGACCAGGTCCTCGAGGCCTACCTCGACCTGATGTGCCTGCGTATCGCGGTGCGCCTCGCCACTCCGGGCGGGCTGCGCGGCAGCGCCGTGCGTCGGCTCGCCGCGAAGGTGTCCGGGCAGGTCCACGAGGCCGCCCGCCGCAGCCTCGGTCCCGGCCAGGGCGAGCTGGACCGCGCGTCGTTCGAGGCGGTGTTCCCCTGGGGCCCGGCCCCGAAGCGGCTCGGCGGCACCGGCTGGGCCTCCGCCGTCCTCACCGAGGGCCTCCTCGTCCCCGCCGGCACCGGCTACCGCTTCGCGCACGAGGAACTCGCCGACTGGATCCAGGGCATGCACCTGGACCTCGACGAGGCCCTGCGCGTCCTGGTCCACCGCCGCGGCACCGGGCGGGAGCAGCCCCTCCCCGTCCCGCACCACCGCATCGGCCCCGTCGTCGAGGCCCTGCTCCTCGTCGCCCGCCAGCACGGCGCACCGCAACTGTCGTACCGGCTGGAGGAGTTGCTCCACGCCCTCGACGCCGACCCGCACTCCTGGTGGGCCGCCCGCCTCCTCACCGAGACCCTCCTGAGGGTCCCCGACGCGACGCCGTACACCGATGTCCTGCGGCAGCTCGCCGACCGCCTCGTGGCCGGGCGCCGTCGGAGCGAGCCGGTCCCGCCCGGCTTCGGCCCCGCGTTCTGGACCGCGCTCCGGCTCCCGCAGGGCGCCCGCTTCGACCTGCTCCGCCGGCTCGTCCTCGCCGACGGGCCCCCGCAGGAGCCCGGGCCGCGGTTCCTGGACGCCGTGGCGGAGCTGCTCGCCGTCGACCCCACCGCCGTACAGCCGCAGCTGACGCGCTGGTTCGACGACGACCGGGCGCTGCCCGCGACCCCGCACGCGACCGTCGCCGAGGCCGCGCAGGCGCTGCTGCACACGCACCGGACCCGGGCCCTGGACGACCTCACCGAGGTGCTCGTCGGGTGTGCGCACCGGCGGGGCGACGAACTGCTCGCCGTGCTGGCCGAGGACGAGCCGTCGGCGGTGTGCCGGGCCGTGGACCGGTGGGCCCACGACGAGCGGCCGGCGAGGCGGGTGGCCGCGGTGGCGTACGGACTGCGGGCCGCCCCGCACGTCCGCACCGAGGCCGACCGCGAGCTGCTCCGCTACGCCGCCCTCGCTCTGCTGGCCCGCCCCGAGGACCGTGCCCTGCACGGCGGCGCGCTCGCCCTGCTGGTGCGCGATCCGCACACGCGTGCCCGTCATCTCCCGCAGGCGCTCGGGCACTTCGCGGCCGGCGACCCGCAGTTCCCGCCCGGCGCCCTGGTCCCCGCGCTCGCCACCCACCCCGGCCCGGTCCTGGACGCCTTCCGGGAGCGGCTGCGGCGGCCCGGTGCCGGGGACGCGCTGCGCACCCTCGCCGACGTCACCACGCCCGCCCTGGCCCGCCGGGTGGCCGCGCTGGTGCGGGAGGCCGTCGAGCGGCGCCCGGAGACCGCCGCGGACGTGGCCGCCTACGTCGACCGGCGCCTCGACCAGGGGCCCGCCGCCCGGGCCGTCCTCCTCCCGCTGGTCACCGGGCTCCTCGACGGCGGCCCGGAAGGCGTGCGGGCCGCGCTGGCGGCTGTCCTCGCGGGCCCCGGCACCCCCGCCTCCCGCCCCCTGCGCGACGAACTCCTCGACCACCTCCTCGACCACGAACAGGAGCCGTCGGTCCTGGCCGCCCTGCTGCCCGCGGCCGCCGCCCGCGCGGACGCCGACATCCGCGCCCTGGTCCACCGCATCGGCCTCCACCTGGTCCGCACCCCGGACGGCGCCACCCGCTTCGACCGCGGGCTCGTCGACCTCGGCCGGCATGTGCCCGGATTCGCCGCGCTGGTGGCCGGCTGGCTCGCCGAGGCCCCGCGGGAGTGGGCGGCGGTGGTCGGACCCAGCACCCGGCGGATGATCGGGAACCTCGCGGGCGTACGGGTGCCGGCCTGAGACCGCGCGGAGCACGCGGGGCGCGTGCGTCGGGTCACAGCCCCCATGCCGATGCGGGCCACGGGCACGCGGCATGGCACCCTTAGACCTGCGCAGGTCTTGAGAGTCAATACGGACACGGGTTCGACGAGGAGCGGTCACAGTGCAGCGCTGGCGTGGCTTGGAGGACATCCCCGAGGACTGGGGGCGCAGCGTCGTCACCATCGGTTCCTACGACGGGGTGCACCGCGGGCACCAGCTGATCATCCGGCACGCCGTGGACCGCGCGCGTGAGCTGGGCGTTCCCTCGGTCGTCGTCACCTTCGACCCGCACCCCAGCGAGGTCGTCCGCCCGGGCAGCCACCCGCCGCTGCTGGCCCCGCACCACCGACGCGCCGAGCTGATGGCGGACCTGGGCGTGGACGCGGTCCTGATCCTCCCCTTCACCACCGAGTTCTCGAAGCTCTCGCCCGCCGACTTCGTCGTCAAGGTCCTCGTCGACAAGCTGCACGCCAAGGCGGTCGTCGAGGGCCCCAACTTCCGCTTCGGCCACAAGGCCGCGGGCAATGTCGACTTCCTCGCCGAGCAGGGCAAGACGTACGACTTCGAGGTCGAGGTCGTCGACCTGTACGTGTCCGGCGCGGCGGGCGGCGGCGAGCCCTTCTCCTCCACGCTGACCCGGCGCCTGGTCGCCGAGGGGGACGTCGAGGGGGCCGGGGAGATCCTGGGCCGTCCGCACCGGGTGGAGGGCGTGGTCGTCCGAGGTGCCCAGCGGGGACGGGAGTTGGGCTTCCCCACGGCCAACGTCGAGACCCTCCCGCACACCGCTATCCCCGCCGACGGCGTCTACGCCGGCTGGCTGCACGTCCAGGGCGAGGCGATGCCGGCCGCGATCTCCGTCGGCACCAACCCGCAGTTCGACGGCACCGAGCGCACGGTGGAGGCGTACGCCATCGACCGCGTCGGGCTCGACCTGTACGGGCTGCACGTGGCGGTGGACTTCCTCGCCTATGTGCGCGGGCAGCAGAAGTTCGACTCGCTGGACGCGCTGCTGAAGGCGATGGCCGTCGACGTGCAGCGCTGCCGGGAGCTGATCGAGGGCGCGGAAGCCTGATCCAGGGCGTGAAAAGGGGGCCGGCACCTTCGAGGTGCCGGCCCCCTTCTCTGTCGGGCTACTGCTGCGGCGGCCGGCCCACGTTCGGGTCGTACGGCGGCTGCGGGTATCCGGGCTGGGGCTGACCCGTCTGCCAGGGCTGGCCCGGCTGGGCGCCGGGGAAGCCCTGGAACGGCGGCTGCGGGGCCGGGGGCTGCGGCTGCCCGGGGGCCTGCGGCTGGCCCGGCATCGGGGGCGCCATGGTCGGGGGCTGGTTGTTGCCGTTCCCCGTCCACAGCCCCTGCTCCTGCTGGGCGCGCGCGAAGTCCTCGGCCACCATCGTGGCGAGGTCGAAGTACGCCTCCCGGACCTTCGGCCGCATCATGTCGAGGTCGACCTCGGCACCGGCCGCCAGGTGCTCGTCGAACGGCACGACGATCACACCGCGGCAGCGCTGCTCGAAGTGGGTGACGATGTCCTCCACCTTGATCATCTTGCCGGTCTCGCGGACACCCGAGATCACGGTGATGGACCGCGACACCAGCGCCGCGTACCCGTGCGCCGACAGCCAGTCCAGGGTCGTACTGGCGCTGCTCGCCCCGTCCACCGACGGCGTCGAGATGATGATCAGCTGGTCGGCGAGGTCGAGCACGCCGCGCATCGCGCTGTAGAGCAGACCGGTGCCCGAGTCGGTGAGGATGATCGGGTACTGGCGGCCCAGCACGTCGATCGCGCGCCGGTAGTCCTCGTCGTTGAAGGTCGTGGACACGGCCGGGTCGACGTCGTTGGCGATGATCTCCAGACCGGAGGGCGCCTGCGAGGTGAACCGCCGGATGTCCATGTAGGAGTTGAGGTACGGGATCGCCTGGACCAGGTCACGGATGGTGGCCCCGGTCTCGCGCCGCACCCGGCGGCCGAGGGTGCCGGCGTCCGGGTTGGCGTCGATCGCGAGGATCTTGTCCTGGCGCTCGGTGGCGAGGGTCGAGCCGAGGGCGGTGGTCGTGGTCGTCTTGCCCACGCCGCCCTTGAGGCTGATCACCGCGATCCGGTAGCAGGACAGCACCGGGGTGCGGATGAGGTCGAGCTTGCGCTGCCGCTCGGCCTCCTCCTTCTTGCCGCCGAGCTTGAACTTCGAGCCACCCGGGGCCGGCCTGCTGCTCTTGGCCTTCTGCTTCTTGCTGTTGACCAGCCGGTCCGAGGTCAGCTCGACGGCGGCGTTGTAACCGAGCGGCGCACCCGCGCCGGCCACCTGCTGCCGCTGGTCGTGCTGAACGGCGGCCGGCCACGCGGCACCGGTACGGGGGTCCACGCCGGGCTGGCCCGGAGCGCCCGCGTAGGGGTTGGGGTTCGGTGCCTGGGGCGGCTGCTGGCCCGGGAAGTTCGGCTGTTCCGGCTGCGCGGGGGGCGGCGGCACGGGCTGGCCGGGGTGGGCCGGGGGCTGCTGCTGGGGGTAGCCGTAGCCGCTCTGGTTCGGCTGGGGGGCGGGAGGCTGCGGGAAGCCGTAACCGCTCTGGGGGTTCTGGGGCGCGGGCGGCTGGGGGAAGCCGTAGCCGGCCTGCGGGTTCTGGGGCGCGGGCGGCTGCGGGTAGCCGTAGCCGCCCTGGCCGGGCTGGGGGGCCGCGGGATGCGGGAAGCCGTAACCGCCCTGTGCGGCCTGGCCGTCCGGCTGCGGCGGGGTGGCCGGCCAGCCGCCGGGGGCGGGCTGCGGGGCCTGCGGCTGTCCCGTGGGGGCCGTCGGCTGGGCGGGCGGGAGCGGGGCGCCGGGCTGGGCGGGTGGCTGCGGCTGGCCGCCCGTCGTCCACTCCGGAGCGGAGGCGGGGGCCGTACCCGGGGCCGCCTGGGCGAACTGCGGCGGCAGCGGCGGGACCGCGCCCTGCGGCGCCGGCGGGGGACGCCAGCCTTCCTGCTGGGCGTCGGGCTGCTCGGGCGCCGAGCCCTGGGCGGGGGCCTGGGGCTGCTCGGGGGTGGGGGCCTGAGGGGGCTGGGGTGCCTGCGGTTGGTCGGGGGCGGGGGCCTGGGGTGCCTGCGGCTGCTCCGAAGTGCCGGTCGGCGTGGCCGAGGGCTGGTCCGGAGCACCGGTGTGGGCGGCGGGGGGTGCCGGGGCGTCGGGCGTGGCTGCGTGCGGCTCGGTACCCGGGTCAGTGCCGGGCTCGGTGTCAACGGCCGGGGCGGCGGGTGGGGTTGGGGCTTCGGGGGCTTCCGGTGCCGTGGCTTCGGGGGCGGGTGCGTCCGTGCCCTCGGCGGTGGTCCCGGTCTCCTCGGGGGAGGCGGGCTCGGTCGGGGCCGGGGCCGCCGGTGCCTCGGCTTCCGCCTCGGCGGACACCTGCGGGGCTTCGGCGGGGGCCGGGGGCTCGGGGGCGGTGGGAGCCGCAGGGGGCTCCGGGGCGCTCGTCGTCGTGGCGGGGGCGGAGGGCGCGTCGATACGGCCTTCCGCGTCAGCACCGGAGACGGCCGCGCCGTCCGTGCCGTCCACGCCGGAGGAGGCGGGAGCCACCGGGGGCGCGGGGGCCACGGGTGCCGTCGGAGGGGCGGGGGCCACGGGAGGCGCGGGGGGTGCGGGAGCGACTGGGGGTGCCGGGGCGACCGGGGGTGCTGGGGTCGCCGAGGCCGCCGGGGCGACCGGGGGTGCCGGGGTCGCCGGAGGTGCCGGAGTCGCCGAGGTCGCCTGGGGTGCCGTAGGAGGCACGGGTGGTTGCGGGTAGCCGTAACCGCTCTGCGGCGCGGGCGGTTGCGGATAGCCGTAACCGCTCGGGGGGTTCGGCGGTGTGGGCGGCTGGGGGTAGCCGTAGCCGCTCTGCGGGCTCGGCGGCGCGGGCGGTTGCGGGTAGCCGTAGCCGCTCTGCGGGTTCGGGGGCGCCGGCGGCTGCGGGGCCGTCGTGGGGGCGCCCGACCACGGCGGGGGCGGTGGCGTCGCGGCGGACGGTGTGGGTGCGGGAGCGGACGGATCGGGGTGACCGGGGTGGGGTGCAGGCGCGGCGGGGGCAGGGGTCGGCGCGGGAGGTGCTGCCTCGGGCTCGGGCTGGGGCGCCGCGCTCTGCGTGTACCAGGCAGGTGCGGCGTAGTCGATGGTGAACTCGCCCGTCATCTCGGTGGCGGACTCCGCGTCGGACTGGTCGTCGCTGGGCGTGGTCCAGCCCGCGCGCAGCCCGTCCCGATCGCTCTGCACAATTCCTCCTGGTTGGTCGAGCACCCAAGTGCCGTGTGGGCACTCATGTGCCGGGCTGGGGGCGACCGTTCCTGTTGTCCGATCCGACTGAAGTCCCCTGGACGCGAACAACCCACCCGTGGGTTCTTACGTCGCACCCGCATCAAGCGTAAACGCCACAGGCCTCGGCGGGGCAGGCCCGTCCGCTGTGCGCTCGCACGCACCGGACGGCCGCCTGCCCCGATGTCGGCCTTGTGACGGTTGTCTGTCTCCTGAAGCCCGGGACGGTCGGTCCTGCGGTCCGGCCGCCGCCCCTACTCCGCCGGGAGTCCGCCGTCGTGCGGCGCGGGCTCCAGGTCGAACTCGCCGTCGCGGGCGCCCAGTACGAAGGCCCGCCACTCCGCCTCCGTGTACCGCAGCACGGTGTCCGGGTCGAGGGAGGACCGCATGGCCACCGCGCCCTCGGGGAGGTAGGCGATCTCGACGCGTTCCTCGTGCTCCTCGGTCCCGGGCGCGCTGTGCCACTCGACGCCGGAGATGTCCAGGCCGTACAGCTCGTCCCGTTCCCGTTCCTTTCGCGCCTTCACATCCGGGTCCGGTGTCTTTGCGGCGATGTCGTCCGCGTCAGCCATGGTCGGCGGGCCCTTTCTCCTGAGCGAACCTCGTGCAGGAGCACCCTACTTGGCCTCGGTCCCCTCACACAGTGCAACGGTTCGCTCACGAACTCGCGCGAGCCGTCGAGGCCTTGGCCTCGCCACGGACCCGTCCGTCAGTCCATCCGGCGGGGCGCGCCGAGCAGACCGGTCTCCGCGTCGGTGGGCTGGGTCATCACGTACTGCCGCGACTTCTGCGTGCACCACAGGGCGACGTTGTCGGACAGGCTCGACAGGGACGAGGCGTCGCCCTGGGGCAACCGCATGGACTTGCCCACGACTTCGGACTCCTGCGGGGAGATCCGCTGCACACCGACGATGTCCGCGTTGGCGAGCAGCCGGGGCGCCGTCGGGCCGAGGTAGGGGAGCAGGGTCAGCACCGACTGCCAGGGCGCCGTGGTGAGACGGCTGCGCGGCGGACGGATGCCCAGGTCGCGGATGATGAGCACCGGGCTGGCCGGGGACGGCCCCTGCGGGGCGATCCGCCCCACCTGGTGCACCGTCACCGCCTGCTGGCCGCCGCCGGCCGCCTGCGCCATCGGCGCCCACAGCTGCGGACGGGCCGTCTCCACGGCCACGCGCGCGCCGATCGCCGCCGCGCGCAGGGCGATGACCTGGGCGAGCCAGGTGCCGCCCACCAGCACCATGTCCAGCCGGGTGGGGCGGCACAGCCCCAGCACCGCGGGCTGGTTGTCGGGGTCGATACCGAGGATCAGGCCGTCGTCGCCGACCGGAAGGGTCAGCTGCGCGAGCACGTCGGCGTCGACGAGGTGGCGCTCACGGCGCGGGCCGAGCAGCCCGAAGGCCTCCCGCAGCCGCCGCTCGGGACCGAGCCGGGCGGGCTCGGGGGAGCGGGGCAGATGCCCGGGACGCTGGCCGGGGAAGCCCGGAGCGGAGTTCCCGAAGCCGGAGCGGCCGGAAGGACGGACGGTGGGAGCGGACATCAGCGGGTACCTCCCAGCGGCAGGGTGGCCAGAACTCCGGGCAGCTGCTCACGGTCGAGCCGTACCAGGCCGACCTTGAACGCGGACGCGGCCCGCTCCAAGTGCTGGGCGGCCTCGCCCAGTTCGTTCTCACCGCGGCCGGTCAGCCGTACGTGCCCGGACAGCGCGAGCAGCTTGCCGCGCCGCCTGCTGATGGTGAGCGAGAAGGTGCTGGCGAGCGTCGGCGCCGAGGTCAGCGCGCCGACCAGCCGGGGGAAGGCCGGGCCGCCACCGCCGAACTGCGGCCACTTCGAGATCCAGTACGTGGTGTGCAGCCGGTCGTCGCAGCGCCAGGTGCGGGTGGTCTCGGCCGTACGGCGGCCGGAGCGGCTGCCGTCCAGGGCGGCACCGCCGGTGGTGGCCATCGGGTTGACACAGGCGGAGGTCGCGACGGCACCGCAGATGTCCGCCTCGCTCAGCACCTTGGCCTGCATACCGGCGCCCATGAGACGGCTGGCCAGCTGGTCGGCGACGCGCAGCAGGGCCCGCCGGGCACCCTGCATCCCGCCGCCGCGCGCCTCCACGGCCTCCGGGCACAGCTCCGGGTCGAGCTTGAGGGCGACCCAGGTGATACGGAGTCCGGGCGTCATGCTCTGGGCCTGGAGCGGGCCGTAGGAACGGACCGCCATGGCCTGCGGGGGCAGGTGCGGGGCGGGCGCGGGCTGGGTGTGCTGGACGACCTGGACGGAGGCGAGCCGGATGTCGTCCACCTCCAGCAGGCCCTGGAGCAGATCGAGGGGGATGTCCCCGGTGCCGTAGGACGGACGCAGGGGGGTGTCGGCGGCCTGCACCTGGACCAGCGCGGTGAGGAAGGTGCCGTCGCCGAGCATGCCGATCTCGCGCTGCTCGCGGTCCTGGAAGCTGTAGGTGCGCAGCGCCGGGTCGCACTCGACGGCCGGGGCGAAGCCGGGGTCGGTGCCGGGCGGCACGGGTTCGGCGTTGCGCTTGCGGCGGTCGCGGAGCGCGCGGGCGGTGGTGAACCACTCGGGCAGCGGGCGGCCGCGCCGGCGCAGCAGCCCGGCCAGGACCAGGGGTACGGCCAGCACGATGCCGACGGTGAGACCGATGGGGCGCAGCAGCCAGCCGATCAGCAGGACCGCGGCGGCCAGTTCGAAGCCGACCAGCTGCTGGATGCGGATCGGGCCGATGCTGCCGGGGCGCCTGGCGAGCGACGGCGAGGCCGGACTGGGGGCCGCGGCCGGCCGTGCCGGTTCCGGCACCTGCCCTGGCCCCTGGTTCTCCTGGGTACGACGGCTGCCGTTACGGCGCCGTGACCTGGTCGCAGTGCTCATCCCCCGGTACAACCCCTTTGCATTGTCTGGCCGCGACTCGAGCTGGCGGCGGATCACCGTACCCCGTACCGTACGGTGCGATCGTCACACGGCATAGTAGAGGCCCCTGCAGGAGCAAACGTCACGGAGTACCGGGCGGCCCTGGGGAGTTCCGCATTCGGAAACAAAGCGAAAATAACGGGGAGTTGACCCATCGATGGCGACACGTCGGGATGAGCTGAACGCTTACTCCTTCGCGCGCAGGCGCACGGTGGCGGCGTTTCTTCAGCCGTCGCCGCACGGTTCGGAGGAGGCGGCGCCGCGGCCCCTCAAGACCGTCCTGCCGAGTCTCGGTGTGGCGGTGTTGGTGCTCATCGGATTCGGGGCCTGGGGCATGCTCAGCCCGACCGCGCCGAAGGGCTGGGACGCACAGGGTAAGAACATCCTCGTCGGCAGCGAGTCGACGACGCGCTACGTGCTGGTGAAGACCAAGGGCGAGAACAAGCTGAGCCTGCACCCCGTGCTCAACCTGGCGTCCGCCAAGCTGCTGTTGAACGGCGAGAACCCCCAGGTCCTGAAGATCAAGGAGTCGGTGCTCGACAACAGCAAGTACCCGATGGGCGCGACGGTCGGCATCCCCTTCGCCCCGGACCGGCTGCCCTCCGCCGAGGACGCCAAGACGGCGAAGACCTGGGCGCTGTGCCAGGCTCCGGGCGAGGACGGGCAGCCGGTCAGCGCGACGTACGTGCTGGACAAGAGCGACTACCAGAAGCTCCTCCAGAATCACGGGGAGTTGAACCAGAACAAGGTCCTTTACGTCGAGGGCCCGAAGGATCCCGGTTCGGTCAGCGGCAACGGTCCGCGGTACATGGTCACTCCGGACGGGAGCGCCTATCTGCTCGGCGGCAAGACCTGGCGGCTGTCGAGCGAGAACGCCCTTCAGGACATCCAGCGCGCCGTGTTCGGTGAAGGGGTGCAGCCGCAGCGCGTCAGCGCGGACTTCCTCAAGACCCTGAACGTCGTGGGCGACCTCCAGTTCCCCTCGCTGGGTGGGGACGCCGGGGCGGCGGCGAACGTCGAGGGGCTTCCCACGCGCGTGGCCAAGGTGGGCATGGTCCTCGTGACCGGTACCGGGGCCAGGCAGCAGAAGTACATCGTGCTGAAGAACGAGGTGCGGCCCATCTCCGACTTCACGGCGGAGATGTGGCTCAGCAGCCCGTTCATCAACGCCGTCTACGCGGGCGCCACCCCGGCGCCGGCACAGGTCGGGTTCAACGACATCCACCCGGAGAACGGTGAGTGGATGGCGGAGAAGACCTGGCCCGAGCAGCCGGTGGTGCAGGCCAACACGTACTGGAAGCCGGGTGGCGACAAGGTCTCGTGCAGTGTCTGGCACGGCGGGGCGATCAACCAGAACAACAACCGGCAGCTGATGACGGTCTGGAGCGGCCGGGACTATCCCAAGGACCTCTCGCAGAGCGGTTCCCGCACCTACGTCTCGCCGGGCAGCGGACTGCTCTTCAAGCGGATCACGGGCACCGACGCCGGCGGCGGCAGCACCTTCCTCGTCACCGACACCGGCCTGCGCTACTCGGTCCCCGCTCGCAACGACAGCGAGGTCACGGGCGGCGAGAAGGCCGACGCCAACACCCAGCAGACCAACACCTCGCAGGTGCGCCTCGGTTACGGCAAGATCCGCGCGGCGTCGGTTCCGGCGACCTGGGCGGACCTGCTGGCGGCGGGGCCGGAGCTCAGCAGCGGCAACGCGGAGCAGGCGCAGGGGTCGTAGGCCCGCTTCGGGATCGCGGGTCGTCACTCGCACTTCACGAACGCACTTGTGAAAAAGGTGAGTTGACTTCATCGCGATCTTGCCACAAGCCCCAACTGATGTTCGCTCTGTCGGCGGATGCGACTAGAGTGGAACCAGACCGGACTGGATACGCCTGCCACCATTCGGTGACGGCGTTCCGAGTGAGGGTCTACTCAGAACTCCTACGTCTCATGGGGGACACAACATGGCTGGACAGCAGTTCACCATGACCGAGGAGGAGATGGTCGCGTTCAGCGGCAAGATCTCCTCGGTCAACTCCTCGATCCAGGGCGAAATCTCCCGCCTGCAGACCGTGATCGACACGATCACGGGCGGCTGGAAGGGCTCGGCGGCCACCGCGTACAACAACCTGCAGTCGCAGGTGAACCAGGATGCCAACAAGATCAACCAGATCTTGAACGACATCAAGGAAGCGATCGACCAGAGCACCAAGGCCTACGCGGCTTCGGAAGAGGAGCAGCGCGCGTCCATCCAGAACATCGCTGCCTCGTCCCCCTTCGGATGATCGGACCCGTGCGCCTCGGCGCACGTCCGTGATCGACCATCCATACATCTGAGGAGACACAGAAGAGATGTCCGGGCAGATTCTTGTAAATTTCGCCACGATCTCCCAGGCCGCGCAGGACGTCCGCAGCACCGCGGGCAAGATCCGTACGCAGCTTGACGAGCTCGAGAGCGGCGTGAAGCGCATCTCCGCCAGCTGGGAAGGCTCGGCGCAGGAGTCCTACCGCGCCAAGCAGGCCGAGTGGGACCAGCGCGCCGCCTCCATGCAGCAGACGCTGGAGGCCATCGCCAAGGCCCTCGACAGCGCCGCCCAGAACTACCAGGCGACCGAGTCGAAGAACGCCCAGATCTGGGGCGGCTGACGTGACCGTCTGATGGGGGCGAGTGTGCGACAGCGCGCTCGCCCCCATCGGCGGTTCACGGGGCGTGTGGACTTTCCGGCTGATAGCCGGGTCATCGGCGCAAGTCGAGTCATCGGCTCATAGTCGGGTGACCGGCTCGTAGCCGGTCCATGCGCCCCGTACAGAAACAAAACGGGAGGACGTAACAAGTGGGATCCGGGGCATCGCGCGCCGCGCGTCGGAGCGCCGCAGGCACCGCCGCCCTGGCGGTCCTCGCCTGTGGGCTGCCCTTCGCGGGCGCCGCGCCGGCAGCCGCCGCGGACCGGGTGCGGACCGTCTTGGCCGACGACGACGTGCGCTTCCAGGTCGACGACACCAGCTGCTCGTTCCCGTCCGACGTCATCAAGGGAACCCCCTGGTCGCTTCAGCGCGTGGTCCTCGACCAGTTGTGGCAGGACACCAGGGGCAAGGGTGTCAAGGTCGCCGTCATCGACACCGGCGTGGACACCGTCAACGCACAGCTCAAGACGGCCGTCGCCAACGGCAAGGACTACCTGCACGCGGGCGGCAACGGCAAGACCGACAAGGTCGGCCACGGCACCAAGGTGGCGGGCATCATCGCAGCCCGGAAGCTCGACGGCACCGGTTTCGTCGGCCTGGCCCCGGAAGCGACGATCATCCCGATCCGCCAGAACGACGACCAGGGCAGCGGCAATGTCGGCACCATGATGGACGCCATCAGGTGGGCGGCCTCGCAGGGCGCCAAGGTCATCAACATCTCGCAGGACACCGCGTCGAAGATGAACCCGACGGTCGACGCCGCCTTCCGTTCGGCGATCGAGTTCGCCCAGTCGAAGGACGCGCTGATCGTGGCCGCGGCCGGCAACGACGGTGCGGACGGCACGGTCAAGGAGACCTACCCGGCGGCGTACCCCGGCGTCCTCGCGGTCGCCGCCTCGGACCGGAACAACGCCCGCGCCCCCTTCTCCCAGTCGGGTCCTTTCGTGGGCGTCGCGGCACCGGGCATCGACATGGTCTCGACCGTCCCGGTGGGCGGCAACTGCGTCGACCAGGGCACGAGTTTCGCGGCGCCGTACGTCTCGGGAGTCGCCGCCCTGATCCGCGCCAAGCACCCGGACTGGGGCTACAAGCAGGTCATCACCCAGATCGAGCAGACGGCGGACCGGACCAAGGCGGGCCGTGACGACTTCGTGGGCTGGGGCGTGGTCGACCCGACCGCAGCGGTCAACGACGACACCACGGAGCCCTCGGCCGACGGCCCCAAGCCGGACTCGGCCGGCCCCGTGGGCGACGCGGCCGACGTCCAGGCCGCGACACTGGTCCTCGGCGAGACCGAACAGCAACGAACGGAACGGTACGCGCTGTACGTGGTCGCCGCCGGGTTCGCCCTGGTGCTGCTGCTGTTCGGAGGCGGCCGGGTTCTCGGCGACTGGCGGCGCAAGCAGGGTGTGGGTAACAACGTGGAGTCAACGGGGAGCTGAGCATTATGGCTGAGCAGTACAAGGTCGATCTCAGTGAGATCGAGGGGACGATCACCAAGCTGAACGGCGTCATCAGAGACATGACGACGTCCAAGTCGAGCTGCATGGGCAACACGTACCTGCCGCAGGGCGCGTTGGGGACGGGCTTCGGTGAGGCCAAGGCGCTGTACGACGCGCACGAAGCGATGAAGGAGCGTCTCTACGAGATCGTCGCGCACCTGGAAGACGTGCTGGACGACTTCGGGAAGAAGACGAAGAGGACGCATGACGCGTTCAGCGACGCTGAGGCGGAGAACTATGCGGCGTTCAACAGGAAGTAACGGGATGTCCTGCTACGTGGGTATGAGGGGGCTGTAGACATGGGCGACAAGGACATCGACGACTTCGAGTACGTCGAGACGAACCAGTGCATTTCGGCGAAGCACACCACGCCGTTCGGGCTGAACTACGACATGGACCAGATGAAGGACATGGTCCGTGACGCCGATCCGGGCACGGTGAACCGGGTGGCGGCGGCGTGGGACGCCCTGAGCAAGGACCTCGTCGGTCCCGGAGGGATCAAGGAGAGCCTCGACGCGGCTGTCGAGCACGTACTCGCCCACTGGGAGGGCCAGAGCGCGGATCTGTTCCGCCAGCGGGCGCAGGTGATCGGCCAGAAACTCACCGACAGCTCGAAGTACGCCTCCCACACCTCGACGTCCCTCAAGGGCGCCGCCGCGACACTCGCGCAGATCAAGCCCGAGATCATGGCGATGGAGAAGCCGGGCAAGGTCTCCAGCGCCCTCGACTACATCGGCAACATGGGCGACCGCGACGACTCGGGCGCGAACAACGCCCTCAAGAGCGGCGAAAGCTCGCAGGCGGCCCTCGACGGGAACGCGGGCAGCCTGTCGGAGGGGCGCGAGGCGCAGCTTCGGATGGCTGTGAAGATGGAGGCGTTGGGGGCGGCTTATAACAGTCGGGCTGCGGAGATGGGGCAATTCAAGCCTTCACCCAAACCCGGGACAGGCACCATCAGCGATGGTGATGATTGGCCGGGCGAGCCCGGTGGGGTTGCACCTGCGCCCGTAATCGTGCCGACGGAGACCACTCCTCGCAGCCCGAGAGGCGCAACCTCGAGCACAGCTCGCAGTGGGCAGGTTGGCACGATCGGCTCCTCGAAGCCAGTGACTCCGCCTTCTGGTATTACGGGTGGCGCACACAAGCCGACCACGACGCAGCCTCAAGTCAATACTGCGATCGACGGCATTTCCGGTGGTCGTGCAGGTGCGCCTGTGACTGGCGGTGTCGGCGCGGTCGGAGGCGGAACCACTGGTGGAGGCGGCGTCGGCGGTAGCGCTGGCTTTGTCGGAGGTGCTGTTGGCGGAGTGGCTGGATCCGGTGCAGTTCGCGGTGGCATGGTCGGTCGGGCCGGTGCCGGTGCCGGTGCCAGCGCCGGCACCGGTGGCATGGCAGGCCGCGCTGGCGGCGTAGGCGGTTCGGGTGCGACGGGTGCGGCTGGGCGAGTCGGAGGATCGGCTCGGGGTGGCGTAGTCGGCGGCGCGCCCAAGTCCGGTGCGGGTGCGGGCAGGGGCACGGCCGGCGGTTCGGGTCTGCACAGCAGCCGGGGTGCTGCAGGAAAGGGAGCCAGCGCTGTCCGTAAGGGCGGCATCGCGGGCGCGCCCGGTTCGCGCGCTGGTCGCCGCAAGGAAGACGAGCAGCACGAGGGCGAGCGTCCTGACTACTTGGTCGAGGACGAGGAGACGTGGACTCCGCAGACCAACGTGGCTCCTCGCGTGATTGAGTAGTCGCTCAGTGCTTACGGGCACGTGACAGGATGCGTGGGCGTGGCTTCCGGGCCACGCCCACGCTCGGTACTGGGAGAGGGAAGACGGAAATGGCCTTCAGGCGAATGGCATGCGCACTGAGCGCCACAGCACTGACTGGCGCGCTGGTCCTGGCAATGGCTCCTACTGCTTCTGCTGACCAGACCAGACAGGCTCAGTGGGCTCTGCAGACGCTGCAGGCCGAGTCCGCATGGAAGATCTCCGAAGGTAAAGGTGTCACGGTTGCCGTAATTGACACTGGCGTGAATGCCGAGCATGTGGATCTGAAGGGAAACGTCCTAAAGGGAAAAGACTTCAGTGACGGCGACGACGATGCATCGCCCGAAGCTTCTGAGGAAGACCCCTCGCACGGCACTGAGATGGCTGCCGTTATTGCAGGCCATGGCCACGGACCTAACGACACTGACGGCGTGATGGGGTTGGCCCCAGAAGCCAAGATTTTGCCGATCAGGGACGACACCGAGCGCGACTTCAGTTTCGCTGATGAAATTCGCTACGCTGTGGATCAGGGCGCCTCAATCATCAACATTTCGGGATTCACAACCCAAGACAGTGCAGCCGACCGTGCCGCCATTTCCTATGCATTGGAACGCGATGTCTTGGTCGTAGCTGGTTCTGGAAACCAGAACAAGGACCCGCAGATTCAATACCCTGCAAAGTATCCTGGCGTTTTGGCTGTCGGGGGAGTGACACAGGACGGGGCGATCTGGGATGGGTCAAACAGTGGCCCCGAGGTTCTACTGTCTGCTCCCGCCACTCGGATTGTGAGTGCTGGATGGCCCGGTAATAAGCTCCGTATCTCCGACGGAACCTCAAACTCGACCGCATTTGTTTCCGCTGCCGCAGCGTTGTTGCGATCGAAGTATCCTGATCTGACCGCCGGGCAAATCGCAAATCGCCTGGTCAAGACTGCTGTGCTTCCTTCTTCGGTAAAGGGCGCCTCTCTTCCTGACGAGAAGTACGGGTACGGAGAAATTCGGCCACTAGCGGCCTTGTCGGAGACTATCCCCGCCGGGTCGAAGTACGGCCCGCTCAAGGTTACTGGTGCAGGTGCTGAAAGCCCGTCTGCAGCTGCGACAGCTGGCCCGTCCGAGACCGAGCAAGCTGCCGAAAAGGAAAAGGCAGACCAGAAGCAAATGATCTTCTTCGTCGTCCTGGGTGTCATCGCCCTGGTCGTGGTCGGCATCATCGTGCTTCTGATCGTGAAGCTGTCCCGGCGCAACAAGAACAACAACGGTGGGCCCGGCGGCCCGGGAGCGTACCCACAGTACGGACAGCAGCCCTTCCCGCCGCAGCAACAGAACCCGTACCAGCAGCAGCCCACCCCGCCCCAGTCGCAGTGGCCGCCGCAGCAGTAGTGGTTTCGGGCTTCATCAGTGCTGATAGTGGCTTTGCCTGCGTGGGCGTGGCTTCCGGGCCACGCCCACGTTCAGTAACCGGATAGGGAAGACGGAATGGCTTTGAAGCGAACGGTGCATGCGTTGGGTGCCATGGCGCTGACTGGCGCGCTGATTCTTGGCGTAGCGCCCGCTGCTTCCGCCGACCAGACAAGACGTGATCAGTGGGCACTGGACGCGCTTCAAGCCGGATCCGCCTGGAAGGTCTCGAAAGGTAAAGGAGTAACGGTCGCAGTCATCGACGACGGGGTCAACGCCGAGCACCAGGACCTTGAGGGCAACGTGCTCCAAGGCAAGGATTTTGTCGATGGTGACAATGATGCGTCCCCGACAGATGACGATCATGGTACGGGGATGGCCTCCATCATCGCTGGACACGGTCATGGGGCAGGAGCGGCAGATGGCGTCATCGGGCTTGCACCAGAAGCTAAGATCCTTCCAATCCGCGTAAACCTGGAGCATGGATCCGGATTCGCAGATGAGATTCGTTATGCGGTGGATCATGGAGCGCAAGTCATCAATATCTCCATGACCCTCGTAGACTCTCGATACGAAAATAGTGGTTCGCCCGAGGATCTCGCGGCCGTTTCTTACGCGCTCGACAAGGACGTCTTGATCGTGGCTGGCGCGGGGAATGATGGGATCGGTCCCGATCTCCCGTTCCCGGCCAATGCTGCCGGCGTTGTGGCTGTCGGCGGTGTGGACAAGTCTGGTAAATACTGGGCAAATTCGAACTATGGCCCTAAGGTTATGCTTACCGCACCCGCTACACGTATCGTGACGGCGGGGGCTCCAGGAAACAGGCTACGGATCGGTGACGGTACGTCGGATTCGACTGCTTTCGTATCGGCTGCTGCCGCCTTGTTGAGGTCAAAGTTTCCTGACCTTACGGCAGGGCAAATCGCCAATCGCCTTGTGAAGACCGCGGTCCTCCCGGATTCTGCGAAGGGCATCTCTCTCCCCGACGAGAAGTACGGCTACGGAGAAATCCGCCCTCTCGCCGCGCTGACGGAAAGCATCCCCGTCGGCTCGAAGTACGGCCCTCTCGCCGCCCCGGGGTCGGATAACCCGTCCGCTGCCGCAAGCACCGGTACATCCGACACTGAATCCGCGGCAGAGAAAGAGAAGGCAGACCAGAAGCAGATGATCTTCTTCGTTGTTCTCGGTGTCATTGCCCTGGTCGTGGTAGGCCTCATCGTCCTGTTGATCGTGAAGCTGTCCCGGCGTAACAAGAACAACAACAACGGTGGGCCCGGCGGTCCGGGCGCGTACCCGCAGTACGGCCAGCAGTCCTTCCCGCCGCAGCAGAACCCCTACCAGCAGCCTGTCTCGCCGCAGCAACAGAATCCGTACCAGCAGCAGCCCACTCCGCCCCAGTCGCAGTGGCCGCCGCAGCAGTAACCGCAGGATCGGTCCCGCGCGGATCCTGATCCTCATGTGTGGGCGCAAAGATGTCTGACCATCTTTGCGCCCACCCCACGTTTTCGGGCAGGCCCGGAAGCGTTAGCACCCGCCTCTCCAGCACCTGCCCGATCGACATCACCACACCGTCCCAGCAGCCGGTCCCGGGAATCACCCGTCGCGCAAACGTACGGCGGCGATAGGGCTGGTGGCGGCGATCCCTGGCAGCCTGGAACCCCCTCGTCTGCTTCGCGCCCTAGCCTCCGCGTGGAAACACGGCGCGGGTCACGTGAATTATTGGTGTCGCCTCGCTCCAGCCCCCGGCCTTCACCCCCCTTTCGCGGTTTGGGCACCCAAGCAGACTCCGCTAAACTGCGGCAGCTCATCGGCAGCTCGGCGTGACGCCTCGGAGGAATTCGGGCGCAACTCCGCCTCCAGAGGGCCGATTTGGAGTGCCGGGTGACTTCTTGCTTAGATGATCAAGAACGTTCGTCCGTAATCAGGAATTGCCACGGGGGTATTCGTGCGCACGCATGTCCAACCAATTCGCCATGTCGCCGCCGCACTGTTCTGCGCAGCCGCACTGACGTCGCTCACCGCCTGCAACAGCGGCAGCGACAGCGACGCCGTGAAGTCGAAGTCCGCCGCCGGATCCGCGCCGTCCAAGGGGGCGGACGCCAGTCCCGTCGCCAAGTCGAACGGCATCGACAAGCTCTCCGCCAAGGAGATCTACGACACCGGCATGAAGACCAACGCCGAAGCGGGGTCCTTCCACGAGAAGATGGAGCGGGAGGGGACCAAGAGTGACCTCCGGCTCTCCGCCACGGAATGTGTGGGAAGTGTCGAGATTTCGGGGAAGGGTTCTTTCGAGATCATCCGAAAGGGCGACGACATCTGGGCCAAGCCCGATTCGACGTTCGCCGAAGGTATGAACTCGGCGCTCGGCGAGAAGTCGTTCTCCACCGAGAAGTGGACCCACGGCCCCTCGAGCAACCCGCTCATGGCGAAGCTCGCCAGCTGGTGTCACCAGGAGCAGGTCACCGCCCCCGACACGCTCGACGCCGGCAGCAAGGCGACCAAGGGGCAGGTCACCACAGTGGACGGGCAGTCGGCGGTGCCGGTTGTTCTGGCGGAGAAGGGGGAGTCCGTCACGTGGTACGTGGCGACCACCGGCAAGCCGTACTTCATCAAGCAGGACAGCACACGCGCTGACATGCAGGACCTCACGGACGACGGCTTCGGCCAGTCGGTGGGGGCGAAGGCGCCGACCGGCGCGGTCGTGGAGGCCCCGGCGGGCTGAACCACGGTGAGGGCTGACGGCTCGACGGGCAGGAACTCGTCGGGCCGTTCGCATGTGCATCCCCAGTTCATCCACAGTGCATCGCCGGTGCGTCCCTGGTGCATCCCCAAGTGGGTCTCCAGCGCATCGCCAGCGCGTCCCACAGTGCGGCCAACGGTGGTTCCCGGAAAGGAAGATCCGGTATCTTCGGCCTGCTGATTGGCATGTCCGTGCCTGGGTCGCCGAGGCGGGGCCGGGCGGAGTGGGCGCCTCACTGTCGTACGGATGCAACGCGCCCCGTCGTCGAGTGAGCGAACCCGGACTGCCCACCACTTTCACAACGGGGATGGGACAAGGGATGAGTACTCCCTTCGATGGGCCACAACAGGGTGGAACCTCTCAGGCGACGCCGCGGACGCGGCTGAACTCCGTGCCCGCCGAGGGTGGGGGAGGCGGCGGTGGCGGTGGTACCAACGTCGACACCCAGCGCCTCGACGAAGCCGCCAATGCCCTCGTCGAACTGCGCGGTGACACCGAGAACGCCGACAACGGCGCCGACGACGACTGCCTCAGCGCCTCCCGGGGGCTGAACAAGCACACGGCCGGCGGGATGGCCGAGGGCGGGTCATGGGCGACCGCCGGCTCCCTGGTGACCATGGACGTCCGCTGGGGCTCCCAGGTCCTCAACCTCAAGCGCCTCCTCCAGGACATCAGCGACAAGCTCCACGCCACCAGCGGGCACTACACCCGCACCGAGCAGGAGGAGCGGGCCCGGCAGAACTCGATCAGCACGCCCTTCGGGTGAGCCGACCCCCGGGCCGGTAGCGGTAGCCGTACCGCCGCGCCCGGGCGAGCCGTCGAGTCGTACCGGAACCCCTTCACAAGGAGCAGTCGCACATGGTGTCCATCCCCTACCTCGACAAGGCCGACCTCGGCCCGCTGGCCGACGCCGCCGCGTCCTGGTCGGCTCTGCCGGCCAAGTACGAAGCGTTGCAGCGGGAGTTCGAGCAGCGGGTCGTCAACCACCTCAAGGGTCACTGGGACGGTGACGCGGCCGACGCCGCGTTCGTCACCATGGGCAAGGCCCGCACCGAGTACGAGAACGCTGCCACCGAGGCGGAGCGCGTCGGCAAGCTGCTGCGGGACGCGCACGGCGAATTCGCCGCGTCCCAGAAGCAGTTGCACGCGCTGCTCGACGAGGCCCGCAACGATCACTACAAGGTGTACGACGACGGCCGCGTCGAGGACGTCGACCCGCGGCAGGACAGCCCGACCGCGTCCGCCTCGCCGGGCCTCGCCGAGGAGCGCAAGAAGAAGCTGGACTCGCTCGTCTCCCGGCTGACGCGGGTCCTGGAGGTGGCCACCGCCGCCGACGAGGCCGCCAGTTCGGCTCTGGAGCGCGACGCCAACGGCGACAACCAGTCCTTCAACACCAGCGTCTACACCACGCTCGACGCCGTCGAGGCCGACCAGGCGTCCGCGCTGATGAACAAGAAGGGCCGTCTCACCGACGCCGAGATCACCAAACTGAACCTGCTTCTCTCCGCCAACAGGAACGACCCTGAGTTCTCACGGGAGTTCGCGGTCAAGACCGGCGGCGAGAACATGCTCAGCAAGTACAACGAGCTCATGAGCCCACCGGCCGGCACCACGCTCTCCAAGGCACAGCTGGCTCAACTCAAGGAGCTCAAGGCGAACTTGGGCACCACCATCGGTACGGCCACCACCTCGGACGACCACCGCAAGGGCGGCCCCGACCCCGAGATCACCAAGTTCCAGAACGACCTCCTCAAGGCGGGCCAGCGGGACTTCAACGCCAACCCCACCGAGTCGCCGTACGGCCTCAGCGGCTACCAGCTCACCAGCAGCCTGATGAGCGAGGGCAAGTGGGACAAGGACTTCCTCCAGGACTACGGCGACGCGCTGATCACCGCGGAGAAGAACGGCGCCAACGGCGGGCAGAACCCGGATGCCTACTGGGGGTACCCGCGGACACTGGGCTCGACGAACATCGGGGCGCTCGACCCGATGACCGGCTTCATGGACGCTCTGGGGCACAACCCCGACGCCTCCACAGAGTTCCTCACCTCCGACGCCACCATCGACGGCGAGAAGGTGGACCACCTCGACTACCTGCTCAAGGACCGCCACTGGCCCGAGGGGCCGGGGTACACCGGTGACCCCGCCAACCCCAGTGGGTACAACAACCTCGGCCACGCCATGGAATCCGCCACCTCGGGCCGTGCCTTCGACGACGACGGTGCTCCCGTGAAGCACACCGCCGAGCGCGCGGCCCTGATGAAGGAAGTGGTCGACACCATCGGCGGCGATCCCAACCTCGCCAGTGACTCCGGCCGCGACGCGCTCCGCGACAGCCTGGGCAACATGACGGCGGAGTACATGGCGGACGTGCAGGCTTCCATCGCCAACGAACAGGGCACGATCAAGCCTTTCGGGGCGGATGCCCACCTCGACATGGGCACCCTGGAGCCGTTCATCTCCACGGTCGGGCGGGATCCCGACGCCTATGTCGCGATCACTGAGGCGTCCAAGGCCAACACGGCCATTTGGATGCAGGAGGTGGCCAAGGGAGACCCGTCGAACCTGACTGCCGCGATGCAGAATGTCACCTATCCCGGGGGCGTCGTGGCGGGATTTCTCAGCGACTCACGCGATCAGGCCATTTTCGAGGAGCACTCCGCCTCCGACAAGGACTTCAACGACGCCGTGGCCAACGGTGACAAGTGGGTCGGACGTGGTCTTGGTATGGCGGTCGGGGCGGCGACAGGGACGGCCGCACCGATCGTGGGAACGATTGCCGGCTGGGCTGTCGAGGATGTCCAAGCAATGGTGGTGGAACAAGTTCAACAAGACACCACGGATGAGGCCAAGCGGGAAGCGGCTAACAAGTACGCCGAAGGCTGGACTGCGGTCGGCAAGTCCAGTGCTGAATCGGTGAGGGAAGCCGTCGAACACTCGGGTCGGCACATGTCGGACGACGACCTCAGCCAGCTGGCCGGCTCCGTGGAGCAGGCCGCGAAGTCGGGCCATACGGCGGGCGCCACCTGGAACTCCTCAGTGAACGGACGATGATTGCTGTGCTGTCACGCGCTCCTCGGAGAACTCGAAACCTGATCGCAGTCGCCGTTGCCTTGCTGGCCGTGGCAGGTTGCAGCAGTTCGGACAAGCAGACGAACGACGAGAGTAAGCCGGTGTGCGGCGGCAAGCTCGACGGAGAGGCCTTCCAGACGCTGGTCGGCGACGACGGCGTCACCGAGGAGGACGTCGACAAGTTCTCGCCCACTAAGTGGACTGCTGCCGGGTCTTGCTCGGTCTACGGCAAGAAGCACGCCGTGGTTGTCGACTATCTCTTTCACTCGGACACCATCGACAACCTCGACAGGTACAGGTCTCCGGGCCCCTCTACCGTCAAGACCTTCAAGGTGGGGTCGGCTACCGGATTCCTGGAGACGACCAAGGTGCGGGTGGCCAAGGGAAACGTGAACCAGAACCGGGCGTGGCTGGCTCTGCCCTGTGCCATTCCGGGAAAGAAGACGAGCGATCACGCAATGCTTGAGATCGAGGTGAAGGAGCCGCCGCCGGCGCGGACTCTCGACGACGCGCTGACCAATGCGTTCGTCTCTGCCCTGACCATCGCCACGAGCTATCTCGGTGACGATGTCTTCAAGTGCTCGGCGGCTCCCTCGGCAACGCCGTCGGAACCGGCCTCTCCGGGCCCTTCGGGTGGCTGAAGGTGGCAGGGCTCTTGATGGCCGACTCCTCCGGCGCCTCCGAGGTGGGAATGGCCGACGTCGACTGACCGGTTCTGTGGTGGCTCTCGCCCTGCTGGGCGCCGGGTACTACGGATTCCAACTCCAGTACCCGGCGGCCAGGACCGCGCGGGCGTGCAGCGGCATGCTGCCCGTCGGCTCGGTCCTGGATCTCGCGGGAAAGTCCAAGCTCTCCCTGCTCGGTCTGGGATTCGACGTGTCCAGCTGGCAGTTCGACGTGGCGCACGACGTGACCGAGACGGCCGGTCTGGCGACGCGGTGCGCGGTCGACGGCATCGACATCGCCATCGAGACCACGGCCGGCGCCATGAACGCGTACGGCGCCTACCAGGACAACGAGAAGGCCACTCCCGTACCCCTGAACGGCGGGTGGCAGGGGCTCATGGTCGACAAGAACGAGGAGTCGACGGCATCGGTGCTCCTCAGCTGCAAGAACTGGACACCGAAGGAGGGCAGCGGAATCCTCGTGACGGCAGATTCGCCGTACGACGTCGAAGTCACCGAGTCCGTACGCCTCAAGCTCGCCCGGACCGCCGTGGAGACGGCGCAGCGGGCGGCTGACAAGACCGGCTGTGAGTCCGAACCGGGAGAGGCGGGCAAGCTGACCGCTCCGGCGGCAGGCGCCCGCACGGTGTCGGCCGGGGCCGCCACGGGGACCTGCGAGGGGATGACCTCCGCGCCGACCGTGCGCGAGACCGACGCCGCGAAGTCGCCGGTCGAGGAGTGCGTCCTCGGCGGTGACCTGCGACTCGTCGCCGCGTACGGGCCCTTCAGCGATGCGTCGGACGCCGTCGTCAACGGCAAGTACGGCGGTCACGAGACGCCTTCGGGGGTCGACAGCACCACGGCCTGGACGTCGGCCACGTGCCAGGGCGCGCTGGGCGTCGGCTACTACCACGCCACGCCGGTCCAGGGCAGCGACCGGAAGCTCACCTCGGACCCGCTCACCGAGAAGGAGCGGGCGGATCTGGCCCACTTCGCGCAGGAGTCGGCGGCTCGGCACGGCTGCGGCGCACCGGCGGCTCTGCGCTCCTGATCAGGGGCACCGCCGGGCTTTCGTGGTGCTCTGGCGACTCGGCACGTTGCCCCTCGCAGGGCTGCGGTCGCGGTCGCCGGCACTGAACCAACTCGCCTTGTGGGCCAGTTCGCCTCCTCCGCGTGACCGTACCCCGCCGTGTGCGACCCGCCTCGTCGACGGGTCGGCCGCCGACTCCCCCCATGGCGGGATAGTGCTGTCGGTGTCGAAGCAGGGGGCGATCGCGGACGTAGCCTCACCGCGCGCGTTCTCCGCAATGGGCGCTTGCCCGCACTGCGTTGACTCCGTCCTTCCATCGTGTGCAACCCGTGACTCTTCGGTCGGTGCGTGGTTGCGGAAGTGCACGTCAAGATCTCGGAGGACGGGGAGCAGGAGCTGCGTATGGCTGGGAACTTCTACTTGGATGCGCGGGAACTGGGGCAGCTGGCACGCGCGTTCGACACGCGCGCCCATGACCTGGCGATTGCGGTCGAGGCGTTCGAGCGTACGACGGGGGCGGAGCCGATCCATGACGGGTTCGGGTTTCTGACGGAGTCGGAAGAGGTCACGTCGGCCTACGTCGACTTGGCCGCCGGGATGGTCGAGGCATTGGGGAATCTGGCTCGGCAGTTCGATGCGGTGAGTCAGGCCGTACGGGACAACGCGAAGAACTCCGAAGCGGCGGACGACGCCCTCGCCGGGCTGTTCGGGGGCGGGAAGAGTTGAGCGAGGAGAGCGTCGCCGAAAAGGTCTACGAAGCCGGGATCGAGGTCGTGAATCCCGGTGGCCGTCCCGATGTGCTGCGTGCGGCGGCCAGGGGGTGGCGGACCATGGGGGAGGAGCTGGAGGAGGCGTACGGCGGGCTCGACCGGAGGGTGCGAGGTGTCCTCGGTGAGCACTGGCGGGGAGATTCGGCCGAAGCCTTCCACGCGTACTGGCGGAATGTCGGAAAGGCGGTCGAGGCGACCTTGCCGCTCTTCGAACAGGCCGCGAGAGGGCTTGAGAAGGCGGCCGACGACATTGAGGAGATCAATGACGAGATTCATCAGATCTACCTCGAGATCGGGGTCTCGATCGGTGCGTCCGTGTTGCTCTCCTTCGTCACTGTCGGGTTCTCGGCGGCCGCCGGGGCGGCGAATGCGGTGCGCTTGGGTGCGCAGGCCGTGGAGGCGGCCACGAGGTTGGGGCGCTTGCTGGCCGCTGCGGCCCGAATGTTCCAGACCATTCGCACGACGGTGAGGAACAGTAAGTGGCTGAGGCTGGGCGTCGAACTGGGTCTCCAGTGGGCCGCCGGGACCGGGGCCGGTGTCGCGACGAATGTGGCCACCGGCGATGACGCCGACTTAAGGAGCAACGCGGTCAACGGCGTTCTGGGAGCCCTCGGCGGCAGGTTCGTCGCGGGTCGCTTGGCTTCGCAGCTCGGCGGAGGTGTGGTCGCCAATGCTGTCGACGGCGTGGCTGTGGGCGCCTTCTCCTCCGTCGCCGGCGACACCGTCAACAACCTGCGGAGCGGGGACCGGTTCGACGGCTCGCAGATGGCGTTCGGAGCGGTTGCCGGAGGTCTCACCGGGGGAGCGGGGAGCGTGGCTGTTCACCGGGCCACGGACGGGCGAACCCTTTCGGCGGCGCGAAGCCTGACGGGTGATGTCGCCACCAACGTTCCTGTCGGCATCGCGCTCGGTGCGAGCGGCAACCTGTCCAAACACGGTGACGCGGCGGTCAACGGAGATCCCAACGCCGACGACAAGGAGGACCGACCCGGTGCGGCCGACGACACCAGCAGGAGAGCCCGTGACAGTGCGCGGGCCTTGCGGGATCGGCCCGACCCACGGCGTTATGGGGCGTTCGGATGAGTAGCGAGTGGACCGTCGACAAGGCCGTGACCGACATCCGTGCTTACCAGCTCTGCGGGAGGTTCGTCACCGTGGCCGTCCCGCTCGCCCTTGTGGCGCTGACCACCGCCTGGCTGTTCCTGGGAGCACCGGTGCGCACGGCTGTCCTGTGGTTCTCAGTGTCTCTGCTCGCCGCGTCCCTGGTCATCTGGGCGATGGCCGTGCTGCGCGACGGCGGTCGGCGCCGCGGTGAGACCTACGGATGGGCGGTCCGGGCGGCCTCGGCGTCGCCGGGAAGCGGCGACGGCACCGTGCCCCAGCGGATGGATGGCACACGCTGGCTGACGATCCGTTACGGCGGCGCGGTGGTCACTTCCCTCACTCTGATGGCTCTCTGGGTGATGCTCGCCGCATCGGATGCGCGAGGAACAGGCCTGAGCGCGGCGCTGGCCCGCGAAGGCGCGGTGATCGAACGGCGTCCCATCGTGAAGATCGAGAACCAGGACGCGGGCACCAGTCACCGCTCCTCCGCGACAGCCGACTACACCGTCCTGCTTCCCGCATCGGCCGGAGGCAGCAGCGTGCCCGCGACCTTCCGGGCAGACACCAACCGGCGCCAGGGGATCGGTAGCGAGCTGTACGTGGCGTCCGTACCGGAGCGGCCCGAGCTCGGCGCCATCGGCGACGATCAGCTCGCTGAGGTGCAGCGTCAACTCGACGGGCGTGCGGTGGAGTTCGCAAGCGTGTGGGTGATCGGACCTCTGTGGCTACTGGCGACTCTCGCCGCGACCGTGGGCTGGGCCCTGACCGGAAGCGTCCGTCGGCCCTCCCGCACGGTCACCACGGACTGGCGCACCATGCGCGTCACCGTCACCGGCACCGGCACCGGCACCGAAGAGCACACCGAAGTGCCTTTGCCAGGAAGTCCCGAGGCTGTCGACGAGAAGAAGCGCCGGGAGAACACTCGCCGGTTGCAATGCCTCGTGCTGGAATGCCGCGGTCACACGATCCCCTTCCACTCCCAGATGGGAACCGAGGCAGCGGGCGAAGTCCTGTCCGGCGCGCGGGGCCTGCTGCTCTGGCATCCCCGTCAACGCCGAGGCCGTGACGTCCTTGCCGAGTTGGTGGGCGACGACGGCTGGCAACTGCCCGGCGCCGTCCCGGTCCGCGTGGCCGAGGAGGCCGTGGCGCAGGATCTCACCGATCCAGCGCAGCCGGACCCCGAACGGCGGGTCAGGTTGTTGGACCTCGGAGCGGGTTGGCTGGTGACCGCCTCTCTGCCGGGAGTTGCGGGGTTCGCTGTGGCGTTCGGCTGCCTGGCCACCCTGCTGCTCGTCCCGGACAGCGGAGCCTGGCGATGGTGGACCGCCGTGGCGGGCGTGCTCGCTCCGGGCGTCGGCTTCACCGTGCAGGGGGTGGCGAGCATGGATCCCGGGACGGCGGCTCAGGGGCTTCAAGGGAGCCGGTGAACAGGGCCCTTACGCCGCCCGCGAGCCGAAGGCGTCAGCGACCGCCTGCCCCTTCGGCCAGCGGGCAGGGCACCTCACTGCTCCCAGAGGACGTCCAGCCGCAGCCGTACGGCGGAGAGCCCCCCGGGGTCGGCGATGACCAGCAGTCCATCAGGGGTCAGAGCGAGCGCGTCGCACCCCCGCAGCCAGGGCAGCACCCGCACCCTGCCGGAGAACACGTGCCACAGATGCAGCTCGCCGTCGTTCCACGCCACGGCGAGCACGGGACCCGCGGGGGTGTCCGCCGCGGCGAGCGCGGTGGTCCGGTATGGGCGCTGCTGCACCGGCACCGGCATCGGCTCGGCCGAGGTCTCCCACAGCCGCACCGAGCCGTCCGCCCCGGCCGTGAAGGTGAGCGTCAGCCCGTCGGCGGTGTCGACGCAGGTGGCGGCCGTGACCGGCTGTTCGTGCACCCGGTAGGAGCGCGGGACGTCCTGGTACTCGCCCAGGGACCACACGTGCACCGTGCCGCCCCGGTCGCCGACGATCGCGTACGGCGACCGGATGCCACCGCCACCGAGCGCGGTGACCAGCGACTCCTCCCCGGCGAGCGCGGCCGAACCATGGTGCTCGGCGATGCGCCCGAGCGCGAACGCGGTGGTCGGGTCGTCGTCGGTCACGAGCGGCAGCAGCGCGTCGGACCCGTCGAGCAGCAGCGCCGAGCGGGCGTCCCGAGCGGCGAGGGAGCGCGGTCGTACGACAGCGGGGTGGCCGAACCACGCGGTGGCCCCGGCGGAGACGCCGGACGCCCTGCTCGCGTCGGAGACGCCGGGTGACGTGTCGAGGGACGGCCCGCTGATGCCGGACATCGCCCCGCTTCCCACGTCATACGTCCCCAGCCGCCCCGTCCGCTCGGCCGCCAGCAGCCGTCCCTCCACACCCGGCACCAAAGCGAGCGCGCTCACGGAGAGGTCCGGGCGGCCCCACACCGTGGACCACCAGTGCTGTCCGGCGAGCGGACGCAGGTACTCGGCGAGGCCCGGGTCCGTGGCGGCCGCGGCTGCGTGCAGCAGGGCGGCCCGTTCGGCGCTGTCGGTGTGATACGCCGTCAGTTCCGGGGCGGCCCGCCGCCACACCTCGCGCAGTCGCCCGGGCACGGGGATGCGCTCGTCGGCGAGGGTGGCCGTGAGCGCGGTGGCCGAGCCGTGCACCAGGAACCCCGGGTCGGCCAACAGGCCGCGAACGGCGGCCCCTTGGTCATCGGTGCGCAGCGCCGCGTCGAGGATGCGGCGGAGCACGGGGGCGGGTGCCTGGGACCAGTCCGGGCGGCCGTCGACGGTGCGCGGGACCGCGGCCACGAGATCGACGTATGAGACGGACGAGACGGACGAGATGTACGAGACGTACGAAGACTGTCCGGTCCCGTCGCCGTCGCCGTCACCGCCGCCTTCACCCAGGTCCACGACCTCGGCACCGCCGTGCCCGGCCAGCAACCCCGACGCCCCGACCTCAACGGCCGCCCGCAGATGGGGAAGAGCCAGGAGCGGCTCCAGCAACTCCGCGACCAAGGTCTCCGGCGCGGCCGACGGCAGATCCGCGGGCCCCGCTCCCGCCCGGTGCAGATCGGGGACGAGCAGCAGCAACGGCCGTTCGTCCGCGGCGACTTGGTCGAGCAGGCGGTCGGGGGAGAGGGGGCCGTAGCCGAGCTGGCGGCCCAGCTCCCACGCGAAGCTCTCGGTGGTCAGCCCCTCGGACGGCACGGTGGCGTGGACCGTGAGTCCTGGCCGGCCGACGGTCCCGGCCAGCAGCCAGGCGAGCAGAGCGCTCTTGCCGCTGCCCCCTGCCCCCCGCACCAGACACAGCCGGGGCCCTTCGCCGGCGGTCGCCCAGTCGAGCAACCGCCGCCCCTGGGCCCGCTTCTCCTCGTCCAGCGGCGGCCAGGAGGTGATGTCCGGCGTGACGGTCGTACCGGCGGTCATGGTGTGCTGGATCCCCTTCACTGCGGCTGCTGGGCCGCTGCCTCACGCAGTTGCCGGATGCCCTCGGCGCGGGACTCGGCCGTCTCGCCGTAGGGGAAGTTGTGCGTCAGCTGAGCGTCGGGGAAGACCTGGCCGAGCCACAGCGAGCAGTAGTGGCCCGGCATGAAGCAGGCCTCCAACTCGGTGTGGATGCGCAGGACTTGCTGCGGCTCCACGCCCGCGGCCCGCAGCCGGGCCCACAGCCGCTCCTCCGGGTGCACACCGATGTCACCGGCCTGCGTGACGATCTGCTTCTCGCCCTGGTCGTTGACGATCTCGAAGGCGGTGAACCACTCCGCGCCCGCGGTGTCCCGGATGTCGTCCAGGACGAGGGGCCACCAGTGCTCCCGCCCCTCGAACGCCCCTGGGTCGATGGTCCGCAGCCGCTGCTCCAGCTCCGCGTACGCGGCGCCGGCCTCCTGCGGCTCGTCGGTGCCGAGGATCTGGGCGAGGCCCTGTTCGAGCGCGGTGAGCGACCGGGCGAAGGCCTCCGCGGTCCCGTTGACGAACCGCGACTCCTCGGTCCAGTCGAGGAGCACGGCGCGTACGACGCCCTCCTGATCGGCACAGATCTCGAACCCGCGGTCGGACCCGAACCGCGCCCACTCCCGGCATTCCTCCAGCACGACCGTACGCCCGACGGACTGGGCGAAGTCCTGCAACGGAACGGGGTCGGACGCGGCCGTCGTGAAATACGGGCCGACGGTCAGCGGAAGGGTGATCTCCCCGATGCGCCGAACACCGCTGTCATTCCTCGCGCTGTCATTCATCGCCATTACCTCGCCTCGGGTTCGGCGACATGAAGGCAGTGCATGACCCCGGAGACCCCGTCGAGGGCGATGTCGTCATAGGGCGCCATGCCCAGCAGAAGCCAGCCCCCGGCACCCTCGGGCAGGTCCGTCCACCGCTCGCGGAGGTCGTCGTAGGCCTCGCCGAGCGTCCTGACCTGTTCCGGAGTTCCGTCCACGAGGTCGAACCAGGGATTCGGGCGGGCCGGAATGCCGACATCGCGAAGAAGGTCCGCAGGGGCTGTCATGGGTGATTCCGCCTAGTCGATCGACTCGTACACGTTCGAAAGCACAGCATCCCACGGGGGCAGGCGGGGGGCGTCCTCGTCATCCCAGTCGAACTCCTCCGACCAGGCGGGCTCCACGCCCGCGAAAGGCAACGGGTCGGCCTCGATCATCCGCTCCCGCAGAGAAATCGCCACATCCTCGGATTCGTCGACGTCCTCGGACACCGAGTAGTCGTACTTGGGGCGCTCCAGCTGGAGGAGATACGTGAAATAGGCGAAGGAATCGAGGCTGCGGTTCAGCGGAAGGGCCCGGTATTCGCCGTCGGGCAGGCAGTACACCGTGCCGGACTCGGGGTCCAGCACGACGACGTCGTAGAAGATCTCACCGATGACGAGCCACTTCTCCCAGCCCTCCGGCATGTCCTCGTACTCGGAGAAGTGCTCCAGTTCCGCGCAGCGGCGGAATGCTGCCGGGGTGTCCTCGCCCTCGAAGAGCGCGCCGTCCAGGAGGAAGAAGGAGCTGCGGTCGTGCGGGAGTCCGACCTCGGTCAGGACCGTGCGCGCCGAGGCGTGGAGTCCGGCGGGGAGTTTCTCCTCCTGCCACGTCTCGATCTCCTCGGCGGGAAAGACCGACTCCATCATCGCGTGGTCGACGAGCGGGGGCATGTGCTGTTGCTACCTCTTCTTCGGGTTCATGCCGTTCAGGTACTTCTCCATCGCGTCGTTGCCCTTCTGCTTCGAATCCGGTGTGTCGCCGTATTCGACGGTATGGGAGACGCGGACGTCCTTCGGGAGGTACTCCGACATCCAGGCGCTGCAGTTCTGCGCGCCTTTTCCGGTCGTGCACGGTTCTCGTTCGGTGTAGAGCTCGGTCAGCCGGTCCTTGGTCCCGGCATTGAGGAACGGTATCCCCACCTGCCGTTCCGAATGCGACGCGGGCCATTTGCTGCGGCCGACGATGATGAACTCGTCGTCGTCCCCCGGCTTTCCGTACCGGCCTGCGGCGTAGTTCCGGCTGGAGAACTTCCCCTTCGACGTCCTTCCGTAGTCACCGTTGGCCTGGCGGGCCGTCCTGGTGGCCTGCGAGAGATCAGTGCTACCGAAGGCTACCTGCTGCGACGGTTTGCTCTCCCGCTTGCCCTTGGGCAGCGGATAGTTGCCCGCCTTCCGCTCGGGGACGGTGTCCCCCTGGAGGTTCAGTGAGGTCAGGCGGGTGCGGTCGTCGTCGGTGAGATCGTGGTGCCCCGCCGAGGTGATCCGGGTGACCTTGCCCTTGTCGTCGAGGTGGTAGACGGGGATGTCGCGGCCCGGCGACTTGGTGAGGCCCTGGAGTTCCGTCGCTATGCCGTCGTCGTTGTCCTTGTGCCGCTTGGCCATCTGCTTGAGGCCACCGGTCATGCTCTCGTCGAGGTGGGCGGCCGAACGCTTGACGCCCTTGCCGATGCCCTCCATGACCTCGTCCACCATGGGGTCGAGGAGGTTGGTGAGGGGGTCCTTGCCCCGGGCACGGCCGTGCGAGGACTTCGCGCGGGACAGCTTGGTGCCGGCCCCGTCGCGGATCTTGCCGCCCGCGCCCTTGAGGCCGTTGCTCGCGCGGTCGTAGGAGTCGAGGTCCATGCTGAACTGACCGCCGCCGCCGCCGCCTCCGCCGCCGCTCGACCCGCCGTCCCCGCCCGCACCGGCCAGCTGCATGGAACCGCCGCCGCCACCCGCGCTGGCCAGCTGCATCCCGCCCGACTTGAGGGTGTCGACGCCCTCGCCCAGACCCTTCTCGCCGGCCTTCGCGGTCTGGCCGAGGTCGACGCCGTTCTGCGTGCCGAGGGCGTTGCCGCCGATCTGCACCACGAGGTCGCCCGCCATCGCGCCGAGGGCCTGGAAGACCGGGCCCATCGCGACCTCCATGATCCGCCCGGCGATCTCCTCGCACACCTCCTCGAAGATGCGCTTCACCGCGATCCGGGTGACCTGCGTGCCCGCGACACCGCCGAGGGTGGACAGGCCGAAGGTGAGCGGGGCGGCGGCGATGGCGGCCGCGATCTCGGCCGCGAGGATGCCGAGTTGGGCGATCGCGGCGATCTTCGCGCCCTCGATCAGTACGGCGACCGCGTCCAGCGCGGTCGCCGCCACCCGGCCCGCGTCGGCGAGGTTGGTCAGGTGCTTGCCCTTGACGAGATCCCAGTGCCTCTCGAGCGCCTGGATCGCGAGGCCTTCGTTGCCGCCGACCAGGTCGGTGATCGCCTGGTGCGCGTCCGCGGCGCCGTCGTCGATGTCGTCGGCGAACTCCCGCATGGCCTGGGCCATGTCGCGGTAGTCGTCCTCGTCGACATTGGGCCAGCTGATGCCTATCAGGTCCAGGGCCGCATCCAGCTCGCTCGGCAGGACTACACCCACAGGGACCCCCGTTCGAAAGTTTCTCGGGGCAACGTAACTTTGATCGAATCTTGTGAACAAGTTGATCCGGTGTCACTTGACTTGAACTGAAGCCCAGTTGGCGCAGACCTTTCCGAACGGAACCGAAGGGCGCGGAAATCCGTCGCGCTCTCGCCGGCGGGCGGTTAGCCTCCGCCAGGACATGAGGGCGAGGGGAGCCGGGGCATGGAGACGGGACGCATACGGACCGACCGACTGGGCGTACTGCTGGACCAGTTCGACTGCGTGAGGGAGCGGGCGCAGGTACGGCTCGAAGGGCTCGGCGACGAGGAGTACCTCTGGGAGCCGGTTCCCGGCTGCTGGTCGATCCGGCGCCGCGGCGAGGCGGTGACACCTCGGGCCTACGGTCCCGGCGAGTGGGTCATCGACAAGGGCGCCCCGGACATCCCGTCGGGTGAGTACGCCGAGGTCGCCCGGCAGGCCGCCGACGGCATGAGCGTCGCCAAGATCGCCGAGGACTGGAGCGTGAGCGTCGAGCGGGTCGAGGAGGTCCTCGCGCACACCGGCCCCGTGGAACCCGACATCAGCCCGGTCACCACCATCGCGTGGCGACTCGCCCACCTCCACTCCTGCTTCGCCGGCGAATGGGAGTGGACCTTCGGTGAACGCCGCACGGATCCGCACCAGTTGGTCGACTTCACCCCCTCCGCCTCCCTCGCCCAGGAACGCTTCTGGTCCCTGCTCGACCGCTGGCGGGAGGCCGTCGGCAAGGTGACGGAGGAACAGCTCGACACCATCGGCTTCTCCCAGTACCCCTACGGCTCCGCCCCGGACGAGCCGTACATCGCCACGCTGTGGGGCTCCAACCTGGAACTCATCCACCACATGGCGGAGATCGCCCTGCTGCGCGATCTGTGGCAGGCCCGCCGTACCGAGGGCTGATCCGGCAGGGGCCGTACACCTTCGGGTGCGTGGTGTGGAAGTTCTGTGGACAAGTCGGCCGCGGCCCCGCCGACGCCGACCACCCCGCGACATCGCCGACCCACTTTTGAGAGTCTGTCGACCGTCAACGTCAACCGGACCGACAGTTGGGCGGCCATGAACCACAGCAGCCAGGAATGGGCCCCGCAGGCTCAGCAACCGGGGCCGTACGGCCAGGCGCCCGGTCCTGCGGAGACCGTGATCCACGTCCCCAACAAGAGACTGCGCAGATACGACAAGGCCGCACCGGGGGAGCCGGCCACCACCGTCCAGCAGGCCGGCCCCGGTCCCCAGGGCCCGCCGCTGGCGTACGTCCACGTCCCCCAGGACGCCCCGAAGGGCGGCCGCCAGAGCCGGCCGCCGTTCACCCTCAGCGGCCCGAACGGCGAACCGCTCGCTTCCGTACGGTCCGTCGGCGACGGTGTCTACGAGGTTTACGGCGGTGACGGCGTCCCGCTCGGCCGGATCACCCGGCGCGGTGGCCGGACGCTGCCGTGGCCGCGCCGGGTGCGGTGGAGCGTGCGGCCCGCCCAGGGAGAGGGGCCGCTGGCCGGCGAGGTGGGGACCGGCAAGGCGTGGACGGTGTTCGTCCTGATCTCCCCGATCTACTTCCTGTGCTGGGCGGTCATGTCGGCGCAGGGAGCGCTCTGGCTGCTGCTCGGCGAGAAGGGTGAGGCGAAGAAGGAAGCCGCCTGGGAGCTGGAGCCGCCGACCTGGACCCGGTGGCGCCGGGACGGTGAGCCGGACCCCGTGATCGAGTACCAGACAGGCCGCAAGTACCGCCTCGCCTCACCGCGTCTGGACCCCCGCCTCGCCTACGCCCAGGCCGTCCTGCACGTATGGGACCGCGCCTGAGCGTGCGCATGCCACAAATTGGCGACAGCGAACACCGCCAGGTAGGCCGGAAGTTGCTGCTCCGATAGTCTGACCGGCGATCACCGATGACGCTACGGGGAGGCAACGGGGATGGCGGACTTCCAGATCGATGTCGATCGTATGAAGACCCTGATCAACAGGCTGGACCAGGTGGACGACCGTATGCGCGGCGCCCAGGAGCGGCTGAACAAGGTCGGTCCCAAGGGCCTGGGCACGGACGGTCTCGACAACGCCTGTGACGGCTTCCAGGACGACTGGGGTGACGGCATCAAGCGCATCGCCGACGGCGCCAAGCAGCTGCACGAGGGGCTCCAGAAGACGCTCGAGGCGTACCGGTCGACCGACCAGGATTTGCAGAAGGGCTTCAGCCAGAAGTAGCCCGCAGCACTGCTGCACCACCTCCGCACCACCGCTTTGACAACACGCACACAACGGGGAGAAGACGATGGGGATGTTCGACGATCCCAACTGGCCCGGACTGACGTTCAATCCGGCCAAGGGTGACCTGCACACGATCCAGTCGCTGGCGTACGACGTCAAGACGGTCGGCGACGAGCTCGACGAGATGCGCGAGATGCTCGTCGGCATCGGCAAGACGGACGGCATCTGGGACGGCGAGGCCGCCAGGAAGTTCCAGGAGAAGGTCGGCGAGCTGCCCAAGTACCTCCAGCAGGGCCACGAGTCGATGAACGCCTGCTCCCGGGCGCTCAAGGGCTGGCACGACGAACTGGAGACCATGCAGCGCCAGGCCAAGAACCTGGAGGAGCGCGCGGTCGAGGCCCGCAAGCGGCTCGACCAGAAGAACGCCGACGTCGACCGGGTCAACGTCAAGATCGAGGGCGCGATGTTCCAGCAGCTCACCGAGCAGCAGGCCAAGGCGCTGTCGGAGGAGGCCGACTCCGCCTCCCGGGCCGCCCAGGACGCCGCGACCGACCTCAAGCTCCTCATCCAGGACGGCGAGGCACTCCGCAAGTACTGGGAGGAGCAGGCCGCGAAGGCCGAGAACGCCATTCGCGAGGCCGCGAACAACCGGCCGCCGGACATCAGCGTCTGGGACAAGATCACGGACGGTCTGAAGGGAGCCTGGGACGGCTTCAAGAACTTCCTGATCGACAACGCGGACCTGTTCTCCACGATCTCCGCCGCGCTCGCGGCCGCCGCCATCGTCGTCAACGTCATCCCCGTCGGCGGTCAGGTCGCCTCGGCGATCCTCGGTGCCGGCTCGGTCGCGTTCGCCGGTGCGGCGATGGCCGGCCACTGGATGGGCGGCGCCCCGATGTGGAAGGTCGGCCTCGACGCCCTCGGTGTGATCCCCGGTGTCGGTGGCGCCGGCAAGGCGCTCATCTCCGGCGGCAAGGCGCTGTTCACCGGGGCCCGGGAAGCGGGGGCACTGGCCTCCGGCGCCAAGGTCATGATGAACCAGATCAAGAACCCCATGAGCACCAAGATGATCAACTGGGGCCTCGGCAAGTTCGGCAAGGCCGTCGACCCCTCGCTCATCACCGGCGGTGTCAAGGGCTTCTCCACCGGCTTCGGCCTCGGCCACCTGATCTCCGGCGGCAACGAGGGCGGAGACGCGCCCGCGGTCTCGACCCAGCCCGCCCCGGCCACCGGCCAGCCCCGCCCCGAGCCCCAGGTCACGACGATGCCCTGGCCGGCCTCGGGTGACAAGTTCCACCAGACCCTGGCGGCCTGAGCACCATGAGCGAACTCACCACCGCCGCTCCGGCCACGGAGCCGTTCGCGCTGCACGTCGGCTGGGTGGTCCCGCCGTTCTTCCACGAACTCCCGCTGGGCACGGACGACGCCGAAGAGGCCGCCGAGCAGCTCTACGAGACGGTCCACAAGGTCATGCCGGGCGGCACCGACCAGGACCGGTTCCGCATGTTCGTCACCTACGCCGGCCTCATCGACGACCTGCGCAACGCCGGAGCCGTGTACGCGGGCTTCTGCAACCTGGACTTCGACGGCCGCCCCAGCACCGCCACCGTCGCCGTCTACCGCATGCCGCTGCACGACATCACCGCCGAGGACGTCCTGTCGGAGGCCCTCAGCGGCCTCCGGCGGGCCTACCCCGACGACGACGTCCGCCTCAGCACCCTGCCCTCCGGCAAGGGCGACTCCGAGGCCGTCGTACGGATCGGCCAGGCCCCCTTCACCCTCACCGCCGAGGCCTCGCCCACGGGGGAGCCCCTGGAGGTGCCGCGCGGCCAGATCCAGGTCTACATCCCGCTGCCGAACAACGCAGACCTGCTGGCGTTCGAGCTCTCCACGCCCTGCATGGAGGACTGGGACTTCTACTCGGAGCTCTTCGCGACGATCGTGCGGACCCTGGACTGGGCGACGGAGGAGCAGGCCGAGATGGAGGCCGCGCTCTCCCGGGCCCAGCCGGTCCCGGACGTGGCGCCCGACCCGGCCGTGGTCCAGGAGCTCTACTCCTTCTCCAGCCGGGTCCTGGACGGTCTCGGCGTCCGCGGCCGGATGGACGAGGGCAACGTGGTGTCCTCGGTGACCTGCGCCGACTGCTGGTCCAAGGGGCTGACGACGGTGTGCACGGCCCGCCACCTCTGGCAGATCGACGGGGTCGAGGACGCGCAGCTCGCGGTCGCCGTGGGGCGGCTCGACGAGACCTTCCAGAGCCAGGGCTGGCTCAAGCTGGCCGGCACACCGGGGGAGAGCGTGTCCCTGGCCGCGGACAGCGGCACGGGCCACCGCGTCAACGCCACCGTCATCCACGGCCGGCAGCGGCTCGTCGTCGAGGTCGTCGCCCCCTGCACCCGCACGGTGCGCGGGCCGGGCGACTCCGTCTTCGGATGACGTCCGGACAGCTGAGGATCGCATCATGAACGACAACGCGACGGGCCTCCTCCCCGTCGGCGCCCGCGCACTGTCCGCGGACCCCCGGCTCGCCACCGCCGTACGGGACGTCGGCAGAACCTACGGCTACGACTATTTCGACGACGAGACGGTCGGGCGGACCCTCGCCGAGCACGAGGCGGCCCTGCGCCGGCTCTCGCGCGGTGGACTGGTCCGGGCCGGCTCCCTGGCCACCGCGGTCGGGATCGTGTGGCTGGTGTGGGCCGCTTCCGGCGAGCCGGACGACATGGCGGTCGCCGTCACACCCCCGGCCGTCGTCCTGGTCCTGGCCCTCGCCGCCTTCGTCCAGGTCAACCTCCAGGGCAGGCGCAGGCTCCGCCACCCCTTCCTGGAGGGATACCGGCACGTCCTCGCGGCGGCACGCGCGCACGGCGCCCCCGTGTCGTTCGTGCCCGCCTGGCTGACCGGCCGGGGCGGCGCGGCGCTGGACATGGCCCCGCTGCCGTCGTACGAGGCACCGGCCGGGGGCCGTTCCACTGCCGTCGCTCCACCGCCCAAGCCCCCGGAGGTCGAGGAGTACGAGCGGATCGCCGACCAGGGCGGCTGGCACGACGAGGCGGGCGGGATCCTCGTCGTCGCGGGAGCCGTCGGTATCGGCTACGCCGTGGTCCAGGACCTGCCCGCGGCGTACGCGTCTGTCCTGCTCATCGCGCTCGGCATCTGGACCTGGATCGCCGGTCACCGTCTCGGCAGACGCCAGCGGGAGTTGTCCGGCGAGGCCCGCCGCTACCTCGACGAGCTGACCCGGGCCCAGGCCGCCGGAGCCCCCGTGCACGAGCTCTCGCCGCCCCTGCGCAAGCTCCTGGACACACGGCTCTGACAGACGGCACGCGTACGGCGGTGGCGGCACCCTCTCCGGGCGCCGCCACCGCCGTACTCACGACTGCTCAGCCCCTCAACCGACCCGCGCCCCCGCGGCCCTGGCCCGCTCCCGTGCCTCGGGGCTGACGCCCCGGGTGCGGGCCGACATCCGGTCGTCCACCGCCGTGCGCTGAGCGACACCGAACAGCCGACGCGGGCCCGGTACGGCGACGACGCCCAGGAAACGGGGGTCGCCGGCGAACCAGACCTCGCCGACCTCGCCGGACCTGACCTTGCGGACCCAGAACGTGCGACCGCTGCCCAGGAAGCTGCCGTAACCGAGGGAGACGGTCTTGTCCGGGCGTTCGGGGTCCGTGAAGGAGAAGCGGGTGGTGCCGTTCTTCGCGATCGAGGCGGCTCCCGGGACGGACTGCCAGGGGTAGACCTTCAGGATCCGGCGCAGCGATCGGATGCCCAGGACCCTCGCCGTGTTGAGCATGGCCAGGTAGATGAGCACGAACAGGGCCGGGAAGAGGATCCAGAGCGTCCATACCGGTGTCAGGAGCACCGCGTACAGCCAGGCCACGAAGGACACCAGCGAGAGCACGAAGGCACTGAGCCGGAACGTGGCCGTACGGCGCCAGGCCGACCGGGTGGCCGGGTCCTCCCAGGCCGTCTTCGTCAGGGGAACGTCCACTGCGTTTCACTCCCTCGGAGTCAGCCGAAGACCGCGCGCACGGACGCCTCGACCTCGGATGCGGGGATCTGGGCCTTGAACTCCTCGGGGAGCGGATTGTCGAAGCTCACCATCTCCGTCATGGCGCGGTGGACGTCACGGTAGTGCTCGCGAGCGTCCACGGCCGTCGTCGTCAGGGTGAGGATCGCGAGGTTGCGCCCGTCCGGGAACGGCAGGTACGCGGTCGCCTCGTACAGGGAACGCTGCCGGGCGTCGGCCTGAGGGGGCAGCTCCACCAGGGACTCGGTGAACGCGCCGGGCCCGCAGGGCAGGTCCGCCACGGAGACCGGCAGCGCGTTGCTCCGCGCGGTCACCGCCTGCGCCGCCGCCAGCTTGCGCGGAGTCCACGGGATCTCGCGCCGGGCCAGCAGCACGACCGATTCCAGCATCGTGCCGTCGTCCCCTTCGTGCGCGCCGATGGCGAAGCTCACCACGCCTTCCCGCCGCATCTCCGAGGTCAGGGCCCGGGCCTCGGCCAGCTGCTCCAGGAAGCCGGACTGCTGCTCCGGAGGAACCAGCTCCAGAAGGGAGTTGACGGCCTCGACCACCCTCGCGCCCTCCGGAGACTCCGGATCGGCGAACAGGTCGCGGAAGGGGACCTCCACATAGCCGGGCGCGAGCGCGAACCACAGGTCGCAGCCGCGCTCCATGGCCGACTCGTCGATGGCGTACTCGAACTCGTCCGTGTCGTCGGTCATGAGTTCCACTCCTTCAGTGCGTCGCGCCGAACAGGATCTTCAGCGTCTTCAGAGCGGTGGCACCATGGCCGGCCCCGTCGAAGCTGCTGGCCCGGACCCCGTCCGCCCCGGTCGCCGCGTTCTCCGCGACGGGGTTCTTGATCTCGTCCCACAGGTTCTTGGCCACGCCGTACGTCCCGGTGAGCGCACCCGCGCCGGAGACCGAGACATCGACGATCTTCGCCGCCGCGGACGGATCGGTGGCGCCCTTCACCAGCCAGGTGGTCAGCGGGTTCTCGGCGGCGTGGATGCGCTGGGCCGCCAGCCAGGTCTTGCCGCCCGCACTGCTCAGCTTCTCGCCCAGGGTGAGCGCCTCCGCACCGGCGCTCGCCGACCGCGCCGCACCGTTGACCCCGCGTGCGACGGCACCGATGCCCGGCACCATGCCGAGGCTGTCGCCGACCACGCCCACCGCGTTGCTCCAGAAGTCCGCGTCGAACTCCCCCTTGGTGAAGCCGTCCTTGAGGGACGCCCGCACCACCGGGTTCGACAACCGGCTGATCAGCGTCGCCGCGCTCGCCGCCGCCGCGACCAGCAGGAGGATGGGGCCGACCGGCACGGCGAAGAACAGCGCCGCGAGGCCCGCGATGGCCGCGATCGTGCCGAGGATGTCGGTGAGGTTGTCGCCGACCCAGTCCATGGCCTTCTCGAACCAGTTCGGCTCCTCGGGCGCCAGCTTGTCCGTGGAGTCCCGCAGCACGCGCGCCTTGCCGCGGGCGTCGGTGCCGTGCTCCTCCTGGAGCTCCTGCGCCTTCCTGATGACGTCGCTGTAGGCGGTCCTGGCGTTGGTCACCGCCTCGCGCGCCTTGGTGAGCTCCTCGGTCGCCTTGTCCAGCCGCGCCTGCGCGTTCCTCAGCTCGGCGTCATCGGTGAACGTCCTGCCCGCCAGCTTGAGATCGGGGTTCGCGGCAGCCGACTTCTCCTGTCCCTCCGCCGTCTCGATCTTCCCCTTGGCGTCCTTGGCGTCCCCGTCGAGCGCCCTGGCCCGCTGCTGGTAGCCGTCGAGCGCCTTCTGCCAGTCGGCCAGCGCGGTCGCCGCCCTGGTGATGGAGGAGTGGGCGTTCTTCAGGTTCGTCGGGAGCGCCCCGTCGAGCTGCTCCCGGAAGGCGACCGCCGCGTCCCCCTCCCAGTCGCCGCCCGACCGCAGGTTCTCGATCATCTTGTGGGCGTCGGAGATGGTCTGCGCGGACTTCTGGAGCCGGGACGTCAGTTCCGACACGACCGTGACGTTGCCCGGTGCCGGGTCGAAGCCCAGCGAAGGATAGGAGCTCACTTGCCGCCTCCCTGCGCCGCCGCCTTGCGGAAGCCCTCTTCGAGGGCGTGGTCGACCTCGTCGTAGTTGGCCTTGCTCTGGCCCACGCTGTCCGCGAACTTCCCGGTCAGCTCGGCGATCTGCTCGGAGCCGTACTTCCAGTGCTCGTGGAAGTCGGCACAGGCGGCGTCCAGCTCCTTGGTGCCGATGCCCTCCGCGGTGACGTCCTGCATCCACTTGCGGACGTTGTCGAGTTCCGCCTTCGCGTCCTCCAACGTCTTTCTGAAGCGCCCCAGTTCGGCGGTGTCGGTCTTGAAGTAGTCCGTCACGACTTCTCTCCCCGTTCGACAAGAATCTTCACAACAACAAAGAGGGGCGGACCGCAGACACGGCCCGCCCCCTCACCAGAGCAGGCTCAGCTCTCCGGCAGGTAACCCGTCTGCACGAGCTGGCCGCTCGTCCGGCGGGAGATGAACTGGCCTCGGCCCTGCGGCTGCGGAGTGGCCTTGATGTTGTTGAACACCGGGCCCTCCGACGGGTCGCCGGACAGCACGATGCCCTGCGCGCCGAGTTCCTTGATCCGGGTGAGGACCGGCTCGAAGGAGGAGCGCGAGGCACCGGAGGTGGTGCGGGCCAGGATGATCCGCAGACCGAGGTCACGCGCGAACGGCAGGTACTCCATGAGCACGGACATCGGGTTGCCCATCGACGTGGCGACGAGGTCGTAGTCGTCGATGAAGATGAACGCGTCGGGCTCGTTGTACCAGGACCGGTTGCGCAGCTGGTCCGGCGTCACGTCCGGGCCCGGCATACGGCGGCTCATCGAGCCGGCCAGCGACTCCATGACCTCCTGGAGCTGCGGACCCGAGGCGCAGTACTTGTACATGTGGCTCTCGGGCACCTGGCCGAGCAGGGCGCGCCGGAAGTCCGAGACCACGAACAGCGCCTTGTTGGGCTGGTACCGCTCCGCGATCTGCTTGGCCATGAACCGCAGCAGCGAGGACTTGCCGGACTCGCTCTCGCCGTAGATGACGAACAGCGGGTCGGTCTCGAAGTCCACGAAGACCGGCGAGAGGGTGAGCTCGTCGACGCCGACCGCGATACCGCGGCTGCCGAAGTCGCCGCCACCGGGCAGCTCGGACGCGTGCAGCATCGTCGGCAGCATCCGCACCTTGGGGGCCGTCGGGCCCTGCCAGGCGCTGTTGACGCTCTGCACGAGGTTCGCCATGCCGTCGGCCAGGTCCTCCACCTGCGTCGACCCGTCGATGCGGGGCGTGGCGGCGAGGTAGTCCAGCTTGTCCGGCGACAGACCGCGGCCGGGCTTGCCCATCGGCACGTTCTCGGCCCGCTTGCGGTCGAACTCCGACTCCATCGCGTCACCGAGGCGCAGTTCGAGCCGGCTGAGGATCTGGTCGCGCAGCGCGGGCCGCATCTCGGTGTACCGGGTCGCGGTGATGATCAGGTGGATGCCGAAACCGAGACCGCGGGTCGCGATGTCCGCGATGACCGGGTCGAGCATCTCGTAGTCGTTCTTGAAGGTCGCCCAGCCGTCGATGATGAGGAAGACATCACCCCACTGCTGGTCGGGGTAGTGCCCCTGCGCCCGGCGGGAGCGGAAGGTGCCCATGGAGTCGATGCTCTTGGAGCGGAAGAACTCCTCACGGGCGTTGAGGATGCCGTGCACCTCCGCCACCGTACGGCGGACCTTCTCCTGGTCCAGACGGGAGGCCGCGCCGCCCATGTGGGCCAGGTTCTCCAGCGCGAGCATGCCGCCACCGCCGAAGTCGAGGGCGTAGAACTGCACTTCGGCCGGTGTGTGGGTGAGCGCGAACGACGTGATCATCGTGCGCACCAGCGTCGACTTGCCGGACTGCGGGCCACCCACGATCAGCGCGTGACCGGCGGCACCCGAGAGGTCCGCGTACATCACGTCACGGCGCTGCTCGAAGGGCTTGTCGACCAGGCCGACCGGGACGATCAGCTTGCTCTGCGCGTGGTAGCCCTCGGCGTGCAGACCGCGCTCCGGGCTGACGCCCAGCGCCGGCAGCACCTGGTCGAGGCTGAACGGCTCGTCCAGCGGCGGCAGCCACACCTGGTGGGCGGGCGGACCCTGTCCCTCCAGGCGGCTGACGATGACGTCGAGGACGGTGTCGGCGAGCGCGTCGTCGACCTGGTTGCTGCGGGTCTCCGGCTCCGGCTCGGCGAGGATCCGCACCGGCACCGGCGCCGCGGTGAACAGCACGGGGGAGCGGTCGATCCGCCCGCCGCCCTGCGCCATCGGCCCGTTCGCACGGTAGGTGCCGGACACGTACGCGGCCTTGAACTGCACCATCGTCTCGGTGTCGTACTTGAGGATGCCCGCGCCGGGGACGTTCGGCAGGTGGTAGGCGTCGGGCACACCGATCGCGGTGCGGGACTCGGCCGCGGAGAAGGTGCGCAGACCGATGCGGTACGACAGGAAGGTGTCCAGGCCGCGCAGCTTGCCTTCTTCCAGTCGCTGCGAGGCGAGCAGCATGTGCACACCCAGCGAACGGCCGATCCGGCCGATCTGGATGAACATCTCGATGAAGTCCGGCTTGGCGGCGAGGAGTTCGCTGAACTCGTCGATGATCAGGACGAGCGAGGGCAGCGGGTCGAGCGCGGCACCGGCGGCGCGCGCCTTCTCGTAGTCGGTGATGTTGGCGTAGTTGCCGGCCTGCCGCAGCAGCTCCTGGCGGCGGGTCAGCTCACCGGTGATGGAGTCGCGCATGCGGTCCACCAGGGTGAGCTCGTCGGCCAGGTTGGTGATGACCGCGGAGACGTGCGGCATGGACCCCATGCCGGTGAAGGTGGCACCGCCCTTGAAGTCCGCGAGGACGAAGTTGAGCGTCTCGGAGGAGTGCGTGACCGCGAGGCCCAGCACCAGCGTGCGCAGCAGCTCCGACTTGCCGGAACCGGTGGCGCCGACGCACAGACCGTGCGGGCCCATGCCCTCCTGCGAGGCCTCCTTGATGTCCAGCATGACCGGCTCGCCGTTCTCGCCGAGACCGATCGGCACCCGCAGCCGCTCGTGCAGCGTGCGCGGCCGCCAGGTGCGCGAGACGTCCACGCCCGCCGCGTCACCGATCTGCATCAGGTCGGTGAAGTCCAGGTTCGCCAGCAGCGGTTCGTCCGCGTCGGCGGCACCGAGGCGCAGCGGCGCCAGCTGCCGGGCCAGCGACTCGGCCTGCGCCTGCGACAGCACGTCGGGGACACCGGTGAAGACACCCGTGCCCGCCTCCAGCTCCATGGCGTCCGGCCACACCCGGATCGACAACGAGCCCCGCGCCTCGTCGAGTTCACCGGGCACCACCTCGAGGATGGTCACGCCCTGCAGACCCTCCGCCGAGGCGAGCACCGAGTCCGCGGGCACCCCGCCGCCGTCGAGGACGACGACCACGTGCGGCTGGTCGAGGACCGGCGAACCGTCCCGGCTCCAGCGGGGGCGGCCCTCCAGCTGGTGGGCGATCAGCTCCTCCAGCTCGCCGAGGTCGTAGCAGAGCAGACGCCGGGAACCCGCGCCGTCGGACTCCTTGTGCTGCATGTGCGGCAGCCACTTGGTCCACTCCCAGTCCACCGCCGCGCCCGGCGAGGCCACGACCGCGACCACCACGTCCTCGGGCGAGTGCAGCGCGGCCAACTGGCCGACCATGGACCGGGTCTGGCCGTAGACCGTCTCGGCGTCACCGGAGATCGTCACGTGGTAGAAGGAGCGCAGCCCGATGGCCAGCGGGAGTTCACCGAGCGTGCCGTAGCTCGCGATGAACTGCTGCATCGCGTGGGCGGTCAGCGGCTCCAGCTCGTCCACCGGCGCGGTGTCGGGGGCGACCAGCGGGGTGGCCAGCTGCTGCGGGCCGAGGCCGATGCGGACCTGGACGAAGTCCTGGTCCATGGACCGCCGTTCCCACAGCCGGGACCCCTCGGCGACCAGCGCCCACAGCTGTTCCGGCGCCGGGTGCAGGTAGTACTGGGCGTCGCGCTGCTTGTGCACCGTGCGCCGCACCTCACGACGCTTCTGTGCCAGGTACTTGAGGTAGTCGCGCCGGGCCTCGGCCATCTGACCGGAGGGTCCCTTGCGGGCCCGCACGATCTGGGCGACCAGCATGGCGACCGTGGACACCATCATCAGGCCGCCCATGATCTTCATGAAGCCCTGGGCGCCCGGCATGAAGAAGAACGCCGCCGACGAACCCATGCCCAGCATGGGCAGCAGGTTCATCAGCAGACTGTCGTCCTCGGTACGAGGCAGTTCGGGAGGGGACTCGAGCTTGACCTCCTCATTCGGCACCTCCGGCGGGTAAACCCGCGGCGGGCGCTTGACGATGACGACGCTCACCGATCCACCAGTCCTTCACGCGATAGCAATGTCGAACCGCCCCCGTCGTGACGGCCCCCGTATGTTCGTCGACTCATGGGGCTCTGCCAACGCATGAGTCGGGCGTTGATCCTACTGTTCTGCGGGCCCGTTGAGCCGGGAGGGGATGAGGAGAAGCCGCAAGGGGACGGTAGGGTGACGCTCCAAACGCAGCGGGGAGCGGGTTTCGCCCTGGCAAACCGCGACGAATCACCGAGTACTGGACTAGGGGGAACCGTCAGGTGAGTACGGTTTCAGCAACCGGATTCTGCCGGGTCACGGTGGCGGCACCGAACAGCCGGATCGACGTGGCACTTCCCGAGGACGTGCCGCTCTCTGACGTATACCCGGAGATCCTGCGGCTGTCGGGACAGACGCCCGAGGAGGCCGCGCCCACCGGGTACAACCTGGTGCGCAGGGACGGCTCCGTCCTCGACGACGGCCGCTCGCTCGCCGAACAGCAGATACGCGATGGTGAATTGCTGCTCCTGCGGCCGTTCGCGGACTCGCTGCCGCCCGCCGTCTTCGACGACGTCGTGGACGCCGTGGCCGCGGTCGTCGAGGCCGACCGGCGCAGCTGGAACGACGGCATGATGCGGATCGTCGGCCTGACCGCCGGCGCACTGCTGCTGACCATGATGGCGCTGGCCCTGTGGTTCTCCGAGCCGCTGCGCCACGACATGCACGGCCTGCCCGGGGTCATCGCGGGCGTCACCGGCATCGTCCTGGTCGCGCTCGCCTCCGTACGCGCGCGGGTCTACGACGACCACCACGCGGCCGTGGCCCTCGGCATCGCCTCGCTGCCGCACCTGATGGTGGGCGGCTCCGGCGTCATGGGCCTCGACGCGGGCGAGGGCCCCGGCCGGCTGAACCTCCTCGTCGGTTTCGCCACCGTCCTCGTCGCCGCCGTGCTGCTCGTCCTGATGCTCCCGCAGAAGGACGCGCCCTTCATCGCCGCCGCGTTCGGCGCCGGCATCGGCGTTCTCGCCACCTTCGCCGCGATCGTCTCCGAGGCCGAGCCGCGCGAGACCGCCGCCGTCACCGCCGTCATCATGATCGCCGTCATCGGCTTCCTGCCCGGCTGGTCCGCCCGCTTCTCCCGGCTGCCCATCGGGTTCCGCTCGCCCGACCAGATCGCCAAGCGCGGCCGCGCCGAGGACCAGCAGGAGCAGGAGCCGGTCGACTACCAGCTCATCACCGACCAGGCCCGCCGCGGCCACGAGCTGCTGCTCGGCCTCGTCGGCGGCTGCGCGGTCACCGGGGTCGCCTCCGCCGGCGTGGTGCTCGGCTTCTCCACCAGCGGCTGGGCCCAGCTGCTGTCGCTGGCGGCCGGCCTCGCCATGCTGATGCGGGCCCGGCTCTTCCTGTACACGTCCCAGGTCGTGACCCTGATGATCTCGGGCATCGTCACCGTCAGCCTGCTGGTCCTGGGCCTCGCCCTGAACCCGCCGGCCGACATCATGGAAGAGCTCGTCTACAACCACAACCACGCCCCGCTGGACATCCGCACCGTCTGGCTCTCCGCCGCGGTCGCGTTCGGCGCCATGCTCCTGGTGGCGGTCGCCCTGATCGTCCCGCGCAAGGGTGTCACCCCGTTCTGGGGCCGCATGCTCGACCTGAGCGAGGGCGCGGTGCTGCTGTCCCTCGTCCCGCTGTGCCTCGCGGTCCTCGACCTGTACGCGGCGGCCCGCGGCATGACCAGCTGACGCACGCCCCGACCGGTTGACGGCGGCTGTCACCCACACGGGTGGCAGCCGCCGCTTCTTTCCTACGACGTCGGCGTGGCCCCGGGCACTCCCGCCGGGCTGATACCCTGGCTGACGGCCGTTTGTGTACGCACCCCCGGAGCCCCGCGCTCTGGAGGCCGCGCCCAGCGGATCCCCGCCTCCCGAGTTACGGAAGCTCCCCTGAGAAGTGGACCAGGGGCACTCGGTGGCTACCCAAGAGACTACGAGGAGTACGCGTGTCGCTCGACGCCGCTACGAAGAAGCAGATCATCTCCGAGTTCGGCCAGAAGGAGGGCGACACCGGCTCCCCCGAGGTCCAGGTCGCCATGCTCTCGCGTCGGATCTCCGACCTGACCGAGCACCTCAAGACCCACAAGCACGACCACCACTCCCGTCGTGGTCTGCTGATCCTGGTCGGTCAGCGCCGCCGCCTTCTCCAGTACCTGGCGAAGAAGGACATCCAGCGCTTCCGTACGCTGGTCGACCGCCTCGGCATCCGCCGCGGTGCGGCGGGCGCCAAGTAGGACGCCGTGAAGGGAGCGGTTCCCGAAACGATCGGGGGCCGCTCCCTTTGCCGTATGCGCGCCCCGTACGTGCACGCCGTACGTACGGAAACGTGCGCAGTGTCACACCCACTTTGTAGTGTGGTAGCACAACGCAGTACCACGAGGAGAAGTGCACCTCGCCGCCGCCGGTCCTCGGTAGTGGCCCCCGGGCCTTGCGAACCCGGGTGCTTCGATCGAAGACCGGCCCGCACCAGATGGAGCGCTTCTCCGCGCACGTCCCCCCGCCACACGGGCGGATCGGGACAAAAGACGATACGCAGACGAAAAGTAACGGAGAGCACCTAGTGGAGAACGAGACCCACTACGCCGAGGCCGTCATCGACAACGGCTCCTTCGGCACCCGCACCATCCGCTTCGAGACGGGCCGCCTCGCCAAGCAGGCCGCCGGCTCCGCCGTGGCCTACCTGGACGACGACACCATGGTGCTGTCGGCGACCACCGCCTCGAAGAACCCCAAGGACCAGCTCGACTTCTTCCCCCTGACGGTGGACGTCGAGGAGCGGATGTACGCCGCCGGCAAGATCCCCGGCAGCTTCTTCCGCCGCGAGGGCCGGCCCTCCGAGGACGCGATCCTCACCTGCCGCCTCATCGACCGCCCGCTGCGCCCCTCCTTCAAGAAGGGCCTGCGCAACGAGATCCAGGTCGTCGCCACCATCATGGCGCTCAACCCCGACCACCTGTACGACGTCGTGGCGATCAACGCCGCCTCCGCGTCCACCCAGCTGGCCGGTCTGCCCTTCTCCGGCCCGATCGGCGGCGTCCGCGTCGCGCTGATCAACGGCCAGTGGGTCGCCTTCCCGACGCACTCCGAGCTCGAGGACGCCGTCTTCGACATGGTCGTCGCGGGCCGCACCCTGGAGGACGGCGACGTCGCGATCATGATGGTCGAGGCCGAGGCCACCGAGAAGACCATCCAGCTCGTCAAGGGCGGCGCCGAGGCCCCGACCGAGGAGGTCGTCGCCGCCGGTCTGGAAGCCGCGAAGCCCTTCATCAAGGTCCTCTGCAAGGCCCAGGCCGACCTCGCCGCGAAGGCCGCCAAGCCCACCGGCGAGTTCCCGATCTTCCTCGACTACCAGGACGACGTCCTGGAGGCGCTGTCCGCCGCGGTCCGCCCGGAGCTCGCCTCCGCGCTGACCATCGCGGGCAAGCAGGAGCGCGAGTCCGAGCTGGACCGCGTGAAGGCGCTCGCCGCCGAGAAGCTCCTCCCGGAGTTCGAGGGCCGCGAGAAGGAGATCTCCGCCGCATACCGCTCCCTGACCAAGCAGCTCGTCCGCGAGCGCGTGATCAAGGAGAAGAAGCGCATCGACGGCCGTGGCGTCACGGACATCCGTACGCTCGCCGCCGAGGTCGAGGCCATCCCGCGCGTGCACGGCTCCGCGGTGTTCGAGCGTGGCGAGACCCAGATCCTGGGCGTCACCACCCTCAACATGCTCCGCATGGAGCAGCAGCTGGACACCCTCTCCCCGGTGACCCGCAAGCGCTACATGCACAACTACAACTTCCCGCCGTACTCCACCGGCGAGACCGGCCGCGTCGGCTCCCCGAAGCGCCGCGAGATCGGCCACGGCGCCCTCGCCGAGCGCGCCCTGGTCCCGGTCCTGCCGACCCGCGAGGAGTTCCCCTACGCGATCCGCCAGGTCTCCGAGGCGCTGAGCTCCAACGGCTCCACCTCCATGGGCTCGGTCTGCGCCTCCACCATGTCGCTGCTGAACGCCGGTGTGCCGCTGAAGGCCCCCGTCGCCGGTATCGCCATGGGCCTGATCTCCCAGGACATCGACGGCGAGACGCACTACGTCACGCTCACCGACATCCTCGGTGCGGAGGACGCCTTCGGCGACATGGACTTCAAGGTCGCCGGCACCAAGGAGTTCGTCACCGCCCTCCAGCTCGACACCAAGCTGGACGGCATCCCCGCCTCCGTCCTGGCCGCGGCCCTCAAGCAGGCCCGCGACGCCCGCCTCCACATCCTCGACGTGATGATGGAAGCGATCGACACCCCGGACGAGATGTCCCCGAACGCCCCGCGGATCATCACCGTCAAGATCCCCGTGGACAAGATCGGCGAGGTCATCGGCCCCAAGGGCAAGATGATCAACCAGATCCAGGAGGACACCGGCGCCGAGATCACGATCGAGGACGACGGCACCATCTACATCGGTGCCGCCGACGGCCCGGCCGCCGAGGCCGCCCGCACCACGATCAACGGCATCGCCAACCCGACCATGCCGGAGGTCGGCGAGCGCTACCTGGGCACCGTCGTGAAGACGACGACCTTCGGCGCGTTCGTGTCGCTGCTCCCGGGCAAGGACGGTCTGCTGCACATTTCGCAGATCCGCAAGCTCGCGGGCGGCAAGCGCGTGGAGAACGTCGAGGACGTCCTCGGTGTGGGCCAGAAGGTCCAGGTCGAGATCGCCGAGATCGACTCCCGCGGCAAGCTCTCCCTGATCCCCGTGATCGAGGGCGAAGAAGGCTCCGAGGACAAGAAGGACGACACCGACAAGTGACGTCGAGCAACTCCACGGCGACGGCCCGCACCTCCTCGGAGGCGCGGGCCGTCGCCCGTACCCAAACCCTGATCAAGGGCGAGAACGGCATCGGCACCGTCCGCAAGACCACCCTCCCGGGCGGCTTGCGCATCGTCACCGAGACCCTCCCCTCGGTCCGCTCCGCGACCTTCGGCATCTGGGCGCACGTCGGCTCCCGCGACGAGACCCCGTCCCTGAACGGCGCCACGCACTACCTGGAGCACCTCCTCTTCAAGGGCACCTCCCAGCGCAGCGCCCTGGACATCTCCTCCGCCCTCGACGCGGTCGGCGGCGAGATGAACGCGTTCACGGCGAAGGAGTACACGTGCTACTACGCGCGCGTGCTCGACTCCGACCTGCCGCTCGCCATAGACGTCGTCTGCGACATGCTGACCGGCTCCCTGATCCTCGAGGAGGACGTCAACGTCGAGCGCGGCGCCATCCTCGAAGAGATCGCCATGACCGAGGACGACCCGGGCGACTGCGTGCACGACCTGTTCGCGCACACCATGTTCGGCGACAACCCCCTCGGCCGCCCGGTCCTCGGCACCGTCGACACCGTCAACGCCCTGACCGCCGACCGCATCCGCCGCTTTTACAAGAAGCACTACGACCCGACCCACCTCGTGGTCGCGGCCGCGGGCAACGTCGACCACACCAAGGTCGTACGACAGGTCCGGGCCGCCTTCGAGAAGGCCGGCGCCCTCAAGAACCTGGAGGCCGCCCCCATCGCCCCGCGCGACGGCAGGCGGGCCCTGCGCACCGCGGGCCGCGTCGAGCTGGTCGGCCGCAGGACCGAACAGGCCCACGTCGTCCTCGGCATGCCGGGCCTGGCCCGCACCGACGACCGCCGCTGGGCCCTCGGCGTGCTCAACACCGCGCTCGGTGGCGGCATGTCCTCCCGGCTCTTCCAGGAGGTCCGCGAGAAGCGCGGCCTGGCCTACAGCGTGTACTCGTACACCTCGGGCTTCGCCGACTGCGGCCTGTTCGGCGTCTACGCCGGCTGCCGGCCCTCGCAGGTCCACGACGTGCTGAAGATCTGCCGCGACGAACTCGACCAGGTCGCCGAACACGGCCTGACCGACGACGAGATCGGCCGCGCCATCGGCCAGCTGCGGGGCTCCACCGTCCTCGGCCTCGAGGACACCGGCGCGCTGATGAACCGCATCGGCAAGAGCGAGCTGTGCTGGGGCGAGCAGATGTCCGTCGACGACATGCTGGGCCGGATAGCGTCGGTCACCCCGGACGACGTGCGCGAGGTCGCCCGCGAGATCCTGGGACAGCGCCCGTCGCTGTCGGTCATCGGCCCGCTGAAGGACAAGCAGGCGGCCCGACTGCACGAAGCGGTCGCGTAAGCCCTCCCCTTAAGGAAGCAAGAAGATGAGCAAGCTGCGCGTGGCGGTCCTCGGTGCCAAGGGCCGGATCGGTTCCGAGGCGGTCAGGGCCGTGGAGGCCGCCGAGGACATGGAACTGGTCGCCGCTCTCGGCCGGGGCGACAAGCTGGAGACCCTCGCCGAGACGGGCGCCCAGGTCGCCGTCGAACTGACCACGCCCGCCTCGGTGATGGAGAACCTGGAGTACTGCCTCGGCCACGGCATCCACGCGGTCGTAGGGACGACGGGGTGGACCGACGAGCGGCTCGCGCAGCTCGACGGCTGGCTCGCCGCCTCCCCGGAGACCGGCGTGCTCATCGCGCCCAACTTCTCCATCGGGGCCGTACTGAACATGAAGTTCGCGCAGATCGCCGCGCCGTACTTCGAGTCGGTGGAGGTCATCGAGCTGCACCACCCGAAGAAGGTCGACGCCCCTTCGGGCACCGCCACGCGCACCGCCCAGCTGATCGCCTCCGCCCGCGCCGAGGCGGGCACCGCCCCCGCGCCGGACGCCACGGAGACGGCCCTGGACGGAGCGCGCGGCGCGGACGTCGACGGCGTCCCGGTCCACTCCGTCCGGCTGCGCGGTCTGCTGGCCCACCAGGAGGTCCTGCTCGGCGGCGAGGGCGAGACCCTGACGATCCGCCACGACTCCCTCCACCACAGCAGCTTCATGCCGGGCATCCTGCTCGGCGCCCGCCGCGTGGTCACGACCCCGGGCCTGACCTTCGGCCTGGAGAACTTCCTGGACCTGGGCTGATGCGCGCCAAGCTGTCCTACGCCGTCACGGCCGCCGTCCTGGTCTTCTACTTCGTCCTGGTCGGCAGCCGCGGCGTCATGCTGATCGAGTCCGGCACCGTGGTCACCGTCACGTTCGGCGTCGCGGTGCTGATCCTGCCGGTGATCGGCCTGTGGTTCCTGTGGAAGAACACCCAGTTCGTCCGCAGGGCCAACGCCCTCGCCGCCGAACTCGACGCCGAGGGCGGTCTGCCCGTCGACGAACTGAAGCGCACGCCCGCCGGCCGGATCGACCGCGACTCGGCCGACGAGGTCTTCGCCAAACGCAAGGCCGAGACGGAGGCCGCCCCCGACGACTGGCGCAGCTGGTTCCGCCTCGCCGTCGCCTACCACGACGCCCGCGACACCCCGCGCGCCCGCAAGGCGATGCAGCGCGCGATAGCCCTGCACGACGGCAGGACGATCGAGGCCTAGCGGCCCGGCACCGACGTCGGGGCCTGGCCGCCCAGCACCGACATCGGGGCCTGGCCCCACAGCACCGAACATTGAGGCTTGGCCTCACGCACACCGAAGGGGCCGGTCCGCGTTCGCCGCGGATCGGCCCCTTCGACGTCTGTCCGGCTCAGACCCGCCCGTACTCCGCAGCCCACGCCTCCACCGCGTCCGCGGCCCGGTCGAAGGCCTGGCCGCGCGCGAGGAAGTCCGCGTTGTGCGTGGTCAGCAGCGGCGGCACGTCCTCCGGCGCCCGGCCCTGCCGTACGAGGGTCAGGGCCTGTCCCTGGACGGTGCGCGGGAGTCCGAGCCAGCGCACCGGCTGCTGGGCCGTGCGCACGGCGACGACCTGGTCCCAGGACACCGTGCGGGTGACCAGGAAGCCCACCCGACGGACCCCGCGGGCGCTCACCCACACCCCCATACGCAGCAGCCGCAGCGAGCCCAGGATGACGAGCAGCGCGATGCCGAGGACCACGCCGGCCTCCGACGGCGAGTCGGTCAGCGCGATGATCACCGCCGCGAACAGCACGTACGACGCGAGCAGCAGCAGGATCGCCGCCACACCCACCCGCCACGGACCGGGCCGGTAGGGGCGCCGCCAGCGGTCACGGTCGTCGAACGGCAACGCGACGTCGTCCGTCGTGTCGAATGCGCGGTCGGCCGTCAGGAAGGGCAGGGGCACGGCGGGTCCTCACTCGATCCAGGCGTGGGCTGTGCCCGGTGAGGCTATCCGCCGGTGTTGTCATGAGCCACTTCAGGGGGCCCGTCTGAGTCAGTGCCCCTGGGACGCCTGGGACTGCTGGCTCTGTGAGGGCGCCTGATCCTGCGACAGCGCCGGCATCCCGAGAACCAGTGAGCCCACGAGTCCGGCGACGATCGTCAGCCCCAGCAGCCAACGCCCGGCTATCTCACCGGCGGACGCGCGCTCCCGGGGCGGCGGGGTGACATCGCTGCGGAACCTGTCGGCTTCGGCGAGGAAGGCGAACGGTACGGGCTCGCGCCGACGCAACAGCATGGGGGTACTTCTCCCTTCGGGGATCGAACAGACAACTCCTGCCTGTACAGACGAGCGGGTACCGCAAATGGTGCCCTCTATTGGCAAATCGGTTCACGCGTAGAGTGGGCGCCGACCGCCGATGTGATGGGAAGGAACCCCCCGAACGTGACCTCCACCCCCGACGACGATTTCAAGATCGAACTGCGCGACGACGTCACCGTCGAACTGGTCAAGCACAGTGCGGCCGACTCCGACGTGCTGTTCGCCGCCAGGGTGTCGACCGTCGGAGAGCAGTCCCTGGACGAGCTGAACAAGGACCCGGAGCGCTCCAAGGGGCTGATCAACTACCTCATGCGGGACCGGCACGGCAGCCCGTTCGAGCACAACTCCATGACCTTCTTCATCAGCGCCCCGATCCTCGTCTTCCGCGAGTTCATGCGGCACCGCGTGGGCTGGTCCTACAACGAGGAGTCCGGCCGCTACCGGGAGCTCCAGCCCGTCTTCTACGTCCCCGGCCCCGACCGCAAGCTCGTCCAGCAGGGCCGCCCGGGCAAGTACGTCTTCGTCGAGGGCACCCCGGAGCAGCACGAGTCCGTCGGGCACGCGATGGAGGAGTCGTACCGCCAGGCATACCGGGCCTACCAGGACATGCTCGCGCAGGGCGTCGCCCGCGAGGTCGCCCGTTCGGTCCTGCCCGTCGGCCTGTTCTCCTCGATGTACGCCACCTGCAACGCCCGCTCGCTGATGCACTTCCTCGGTCTGCGCACCCAGCACGAACAGGCGAAGGTCCCGTCCTTCCCGCAGCGGGAGATCGAGATGGTCGGCGAGAAGATGGAGGCGGAGTGGGCCAAGCTCATGCCGCTCACCTACGCCGCCTTCAATGCGAACGGCCGTGTGGCGCCGTAACGGACGCCTGTTTCGCTGCAGGGCACAGATGTACGGGTCCACCTCGCGAAGTGTCCGTATTGCGGCATTTGGAGAAGTTCATCTAGCCTGATCAAACGGACCCGGCACTGCTTGAACCCCCGAGCAGGCAGTGCCGGGCTCCGCATTTGTCCGGACTTTTCCGAGCCCCCGAGGGCAGACCGTCCGATGAGCACCGAGTAGCGTGTATGCCATGGCTCCGACCTCCACTCCGCAGACCCCCTTCGGGCGGGTCCTCACCGCCATGGTCACGCCGTTCACGGCGGACGGCGCACTCGACCTCGACGGCGCACAGCGGCTCGCCACCCACCTGGTGGACGCAGGCAACGACGGCCTGATCATCAACGGCACCACCGGCGAGTCTCCCACCACCAGTGACGCGGAGAAATCGGACCTCGTACGAGCCGTACTGGAGGCGGTCGGCAACCGCGCCCACGTCGTCGCCGGAGTCGGCACCAACGACACCCACCACAGCATCGAGCTCGCCCGCGCGGCCGAACGCACCGGCGCACACGGCCTGCTCATCGTCACGCCGTACTACAACAAGCCCCCGCAGGAAGGCCTGTACCGGCACTTCAAGGCCGTCGCCGACGCCGCCGAGCTGCCGGTCATGCTCTACGACATCCCCGGGCGCAGCGGCGTGCCGATCAACAGCGAGACCCTGGTCCGTCTCGCGGAACACCCGCGGATCGTCGCCAACAAGGACGCCAAGGGCGACCTCGGCCGCGCCAGCTGGGCCATCGCCCGCTCGGGCCTCGCCTGGTACTCCGGCGACGACATGCTGAACCTCCCGCTGCTCTCCGTGGGCGCGGTCGGCTTCGTCTCGGTCGTCGGCCATGTGGTCACCCCGGATCTGCGCGCCCTGGTCGAGGCGTTCACCTCCGGCGACGTCCAGAAGGCCACCGAGATCCACCAGAAGCTGCTCCCGGTCTACACGGGCATGTTCCGCACCCAGGGCGTGATGACCACCAAGGCGGCGCTCGCCCTCCAGGGGCTCCCCGCCGGACCCCTTCGCGCCCCCATGGTCGAGCTCTCTTCCGAAGAGATCGAGCAGCTCAAGATCGATCTTGCCGCCGGCGGGGTACAGCTCTAACACCAGACTTCGCGCGCCGGGCGCGCAACCAGACTCAACAACTGAATACGCGGGCCACCGGTGCCCGCACACCACAACGACAACTGCTACACGCACGAACGTCACGCGCGCCACGTGCCCACCGGTACGTGGCGTGCGTGGTGAGGAGAGTCTTTTGAGTCATCCGCATCCTGAACTGGCCCCGCCGCCGCCGCTCCCCGAGGGCGGCCTGCGGGTCACCCCCCTCGGCGGTCTCGGCGAGATCGGCCGAAACATGACGGTCTTCGAGTACGGCGGCCGCCTGCTCATCGTCGACTGCGGTGTGCTCTTCCCGGAGGAGGAGCAGCCCGGAATCGACCTGATCCTGCCGGACTTCTCGTCCGTGAGGGACCGCCTCGACGACATCGAGGGCATCGTCCTCACGCACGGCCACGAGGACCACATCGGCGGCGTCCCCTTCCTCCTGCGCGAGAAGCCGGACATCCCGCTCATCGGCTCCAAGCTGACCCTCGCGCTCATCGAGGCCAAGCTCCAGGAGCACCGCATCCGCCCGTACACCCTCGAGGTGGCGGAGGGGCACCGCGAACGCATCGGCCCCTTCGACTGCGAGTTCGTCGCGGTCAACCACTCCATCCCGGACGCCCTGGCCGTCGCCATCCGCACCCCGGCCGGCATGGTGGTCCACACCGGCGACTTCAAGATGGACCAGCTCCCGCTGGACGGCCGCCTCACGGACCTGCACGCCTTCGCGCGGCTGAGCGAGGAGGGCATCGACCTCCTCCTCTCCGACTCGACGAACGCCGAGGTCCCGGGCTTCGTCCCGCCGGAGAAGGACATCTCCAACGTCCTGCGGCAGGTCTTCGCCAACGCCCGCAAGCGGATCATCGTGGCGAGCTTCGCGAGCCACATCCACCGCATCCAGCAGATCCTGGACGCGGCCCATGAGTACGGCCGCCGGGTTGCCTTCGTCGGCCGCTCGATGGTCCGCAACATGGGGATCGCGCGGGACCTCGGGTACCTCAAGGTCCCCCCGGGCCTGGTGGTCGACGTCAAGACGCTCGACGACCTCCCCGACCACGAGGTGGTCCTGGTCTGCACGGGCTCCCAGGGCGAACCGATGGCCGCCCTGTCCCGCATGGCCAACCGCGACCACCAGATCCGGATCGTCAACGGCGACACCGTGATCCTCGCGTCGTCGCTGATCCCGGGCAACGAGAACGCGGTCTACCGCGTGATCAACGGCCTGACCCGCTGGGGCGCCAACGTCGTCCACAAGGGCAACGCCAAGGTGCACGTCTCGGGCCACGCGTCCGCGGGCGAGCTCCTGTACTTCTACAACATCTGCCGGCCCCGGAACCTGATGCCGGTCCACGGCGAATGGCGCCACCTCCGTGCCAACGCCGAGCTGGGCGCCCTGACCGGCGTCCCGCACGACCGGATCGTCATCGCCGAGGACGGCGTGGTCGTCGACCTCGTCGAGGGCAAGGCGAAGATCTCGGGCAAGGTGCAGGCGGGATACGTCTACGTCGACGGCCTCTCGGTCGGCGATGTCGGCGAGCCGGCCCTCAAGGACCGCAAGATCCTCGGCGACGAGGGCATCATCTCGGTCTTCGTGGTCGTCGACTCGTCCACCGGCAAGATCACCGGCGGCCCGCACATCCAGGCGCGCGGCTCGGGCATCGAGGACTCGGCGTTCGCCGACGTGATCCCGCGGATCACGGAGGTCCTGGAGCGCTCGGCGCAGGACGGCGTGGTCGAACCCCACCAGCTCCAGCAGCTGGTGCGGCGGACCCTGGGCAAGTGGGTCTCCGACACGTATCGCCGCAGGCCGATGATCCTCCCGGTGGTCGTGGAGGTCTGACGGACCGTCGGACAGCCGTCCGGGTGAACTGGGAGCGGGGCGCCTCGATTTGCATCGAGGCGCCCCGCTCCAGTACGTTTACGGCTCCGCCCGAGGGGGAACCCGGCAGCTTCGTGCTCCGAGGCGAGCCTCCAGGGGGCGGGAATTCCGACTCAGAACCTCTGATAAAGTCGGAGCCGCCGGAAAGGGAAACGCGGAAGCGGAACCTGGAAAGCACCGAGGAAATCGGAACCGGAAACGGTCTGATAGAGTCGGAAACGCAAGACCGAAGGGAAGAGCCCGGAGGAAAGCCCGAGAGGGTGAGTACAAAGGAAGCGTCCGTTCCTTGAGAACTCAACAGCGTGCCAAAAATCAACGCCAGATATGTTGATACCCCGTCTCCAGTCAATCGGCTGGGGCGAGGTTCCTTTGAAATAAACACAGCGAGGACGCTGTGAATAGCCGCCTTATTCCGGTGGCTGTTCCGCTCTCGTGATGTGTGCACCGGATATCCGGTAAACATTCACGGAGAGTTTGATCCTGGCTCAGGACGAACGCTGGCGGCGTGCTTAACACATGCAAGTCGAACGATGAACCACTTCGGTGGGGATTAGTGGCGAACGGGTGAGTAACACGTGGGCAATCTGCCCTTCACTCTGGGACAAGCCCTGGAAACGGGGTCTAATACCGGATACCACTGCTCAAGGCATCTTGGGTGGTTGAAAGCTCCGGCGGTGAAGGATGAGCCCGCGGCCTATCAGCTTGTTGGTGAGGTAACGGCTCACCAAGGCGACGACGGGTAGCCGGCCTGAGAGGGCGACCGGCCACACTGGGACTGAGACACGGCCCAGACTCCTACGGGAGGCAGCAGTGGGGAATATTGCACAATGGGCGCAAGCCTGATGCAGCGACGCCGCGTGAGGGATGACGGCCTTCGGGTTGTAAACCTCTTTCAGCAGGGAAGAAGCGCAAGTGACGGTACCTGCAGAAGAAGCGCCGGCTAACTACGTGCCAGCAGCCGCGGTAATACGTAGGGCGCAAGCGTTGTCCGGAATTATTGGGCGTAAAGAGCTCGTAGGCGGCTTGTCACGTCGGGTGTGAAAGCCCGGGGCTTAACCCCGGGTCTGCATTCGATACGGGCAGGCTAGAGTGTGGTAGGGGAGATCGGAATTCCTGGTGTAGCGGTGAAATGCGCAGATATCAGGAGGAACACCGGTGGCGAAGGCGGATCTCTGGGCCATTACTGACGCTGAGGAGCGAAAGCGTGGGGAGCGAACAGGATTAGATACCCTGGTAGTCCACGCCGTAAACGGTGGGAACTAGGTGTTGGCGACATTCCACGTCGTCGGTGCCGCAGCTAACGCATTAAGTTCCCCGCCTGGGGAGTACGGCCGCAAGGCTAAAACTCAAAGGAATTGACGGGGGCCCGCACAAGCAGCGGAGCATGTGGCTTAATTCGACGCAACGCGAAGAACCTTACCAAGGCTTGACATACACCGGAAACGGCCAGAGATGGTCGCCCCCTTGTGGTCGGTGTACAGGTGGTGCATGGCTGTCGTCAGCTCGTGTCGTGAGATGTTGGGTTAAGTCCCGCAACGAGCGCAACCCTTGTCCTGTGTTGCCAGCGTGCCCTTCGGGGTGACGGGGACTCACAGGAGACCGCCGGGGTCAACTCGGAGGAAGGTGGGGACGACGTCAAGTCATCATGCCCCTTATGTCTTGGGCTGCACACGTGCTACAATGGCAGGTACAATGAGCTGCGATACCGTGAGGTGGAGCGAATCTCAAAAAGCCTGTCTCAGTTCGGATTGGGGTCTGCAACTCGACCCCATGAAGTCGGAGTTGCTAGTAATCGCAGATCAGCATTGCTGCGGTGAATACGTTCCCGGGCCTTGTACACACCGCCCGTCACGTCACGAAAGTCGGTAACACCCGAAGCCGGTGGCCCAACCCCTTGTGGGAGGGAGCTGTCGAAGGTGGGACTGGCGATTGGGACGAAGTCGTAACAAGGTAGCCGTACCGGAAGGTGCGGCTGGATCACCTCCTTTCTAAGGAGCACTTCTTACCGGGTTCGCTCGGTCAGAGGCCACTACGCAGGCAAACGTTCTGCGGTGGTTGCTCATGGGTGGAACGTTGATTATTCGGCACACTTGATCGTCTTCTCCTTCTAGTACTGCTCTTCGGAGCGTGGAACGTTGAGGGAAGCGGGGAGTGTGTCGGGCACGCTGTTGGGTGTTTGAGGGAATGAACCCCCTCGTGATGCCGGCCCCAGTGAACTCCAGCTTCGGTTGGGGGTGATGGGTGGCTGGTCGTTGTTTGAGAACTGCACAGTGGACGCGAGCATCTGTGGCCAAGTTTTTAAGGGCGCACGGTGGATGCCTTGGCACCAGGAACCGATGAAGGACGTGGGAGGCCACGATAGTCCCCGGGGAGTCGTCAACCAGGCTTTGATCCGGGGGTTTCCGAATGGGGAAACCCGGCAGTCGTCATGGGCTGTCACCCTTGCCTGAACACATAGGGCAAGTGGAGGGAACGCGGGGAAGTGAAACATCTCAGTACCCGCAGGAAGAGAAAACAACCGTGATTCCGGGAGTAGTGGCGAGCGAAACCGGATGAGGCCAAACCGTATGCGTGTGAGACCCGGCAGGGGTTGCGCATGCGGGGTTGTGGGATCTCTCTTCCACGGTCTGCCGGCCGTGGGACGAGTCAGAAACCGTTGATGTAGGCGAAGGACATGCGAAAGGTCCGGCGTAGAGGGTAAGACCCCCGTAGTCGAAACGTCAGCGGCTCGTTTGAGAGACACCCAAGTAGCACGGGGCCCGAGAAATCCCGTGTGAATCTGGCGGGACCACCCGCTAAGCCTAAATATTCCCTGGTGACCGATAGCGGATAGTACCGTGAGGGAATGGTGAAAAGTACCGCGGGAGCGGAGTGAAATAGTACCTGAAACCGTGTGCCTACAAGCCGTGGGAGCGTCGGACATCAAGCTTGCTTGGTGTCTCGTGACTGCGTGCCTTTTGAAGAATGAGCCTGCGAGTTTGCGGTGTGTTGCGAGGTTAACCCGGGTGGGGTAGCCGTAGCGAAAGCGAGTCCGAATAGGGCGTTTCAGTAGCACGCTCAAGACCCGAAGCGGAGTGATCTAGCCATGGGCAGGTTGAAGCGGAGGTAAGACTTCGTGGAGGACCGAACCCACCAGGGTTGAAAACCTGGGGGATGACCTGTGGTTAGGGGTGAAAGGCCAATCAAACTCCGTGATAGCTGGTTCTCCCCGAAATGCATTTAGGTGCAGCGTCGTGTGTTTCTTGCCGGAGGTAGAGCACTGGATAGGCGATGGGCCCTACCGGGTTACTGACCTTAGCCAAACTCCGAATGCCGGTAAGTGAGAGCGCGGCAGTGAGACTGTGGGGGATAAGCTCCATGGTCGAGAGGGAAACAGCCCAGAGCATCGACTAAGGCCCCTAAGCGTACGCTAAGTGGGAAAGGATGTGGAGTCGCAGAGACAACCAGGAGGTTGGCTTAGAAGCAGCCACCCTTGAAAGAGTGCGTAATAGCTCACTGGTCTAGTGATTCCGCGCCGACAATGTAGCGGGGCTCAAGCGTACCGCCGAAGTCGTGTCATTGCAGCAATAGGGCCAACGCCTGCTGTGATGGGTAGGGGAGCGTCGTGTGCCGGGTGAAGCTGCGCCGGAAGGCAGTGGTGGACGGTTCACGAGTGAGAATGCAGGCATGAGTAGCGATACACACGTGGGAAACGTGTGCGCCGATTGACTAAGGGTTCCTGGGTCAAGCTGATCTGCCCAGGGTAAGTCGGGACCTAAGGCGAGGCCGACAGGCGTAGTCGATGGATAACCGGTTGATATTCCGGTACCCGCTGTGAAGCGTCAAACATCGAACCAGGCGATGCTAAGTCCGTGAAGCCGCCCCGGAGCCTTCGGGCAAAGGGGAGTGGTGGAGCCGACGAACCAGACTTGCAGTAGGTGAGTGATGGGGTGACGCAGGAAGGTAGTCCATCCCGGGCGGTGGTTGTCCCGGGGTAAGGGTGTAGGCCGTGCGATAGGCAAATCCGTCGCACATGAGGCTGAGACCTGATGCCGAGCCGATTGTGGTGAAGTGGATGATCCTATGCTGTCGAGAAAAGCCTCTAGCGAGTTTCATGGCGGCCCGTACCCTAAACCGACTCAGGTGGTCAGGTAGAGAATACCGAGGCGTTCGGGTGAACTATGGTTAAGGAACTCGGCAAAATGCCCCCGTAACTTCGGGAGAAGGGGGGCCACACCTGGTGATCCAATTTACTTGGTGAGCTGGGGGTGGCCGCAGAGACCAGCGAGAAGCGACTGTTTACTAAAAACACAGGTCCGTGCGAAGCCGTAAGGCGATGTATACGGACTGACGCCTGCCCGGTGCTGGAACGTTAAGGGGACCGGTTAGTCACATTTCGGTGTGGCGAAGCTGAGAACTTAAGCGCCAGTAAACGGCGGTGGTAACTATAACCATCCTAAGGTAGCGAAATTCCTTGTCGGGTAAGTTCCGACCTGCACGAATGGCGTAACGACTTCTCGACTGTCTCAACCATAGGCCCGGTGAAATTGCACTACGAGTAAAGATGCTCGTTTCGCGCAGCAGGACGGAAAGACCCCGGGACCTTTACTACAGTTTGATATTGGTGTTCGGTTCGGCTTGTGTAGGATAGCTGGGAGACTTTGAAACGCGGACGCCAGTTCGCGGTGAGTCGTCGTTGAAATACCAGTCTGGTCGTGCTGGATGTCTAACCTGGGTCCGTGATCCGGATCAGGGACAGTGTCTGATGGGTAGTTTAACTGGGGCGGTTGCCTCCTAAAGGGTAACGGAGGCGCCCAAAGGTTCCCTCAGCCTGGTTGGTAATCAGGTGTTGAGTGTAAGTGCACAAGGGAGCTTGACTGTGAGACCGACGGGTCGAGCAGGGACGAAAGTCGGGACTAGTGATCCGGCGGTGGCTTGTGGAAGCGCCGTCGCTCAACGGATAAAAGGTACCCCGGGGATAACAGGCTGATCTTCCCCAAGAGTCCATATCGACGGGATGGTTTGGCACCTCGATGTCGGCTCGTCGCATCCTGGGGCTGGAGTCGGTCCCAAGGGTTGGGCTGTTCGCCCATTAAAGCGGTACGCGAGCTGGGTTTAGAACGTCGTGAGACAGTTCGGTCCCTATCCGCTGTGCGCGTAGGAATATTGAGAAGGGCTGTCCCTAGTACGAGAGGACCGGGACGGACGAACCTCTGGTGTGCCAGTTGTTCTGCCAAGGGCATGGCTGGTTGGCTACGTTCGGGAGGGATAACCGCTGAAAGCATCTAAGCGGGAAGCCTGCTTCGAGATGAGTATTCCCACCCCCTTTGAGGGGTTAAGGCTCCCAGTAGACGACTGGGTTGATAGGCCGGATCTGGAAGGCGGGTAACCGCTGGAGGTGACCGGTACTAATAGGCCGAGGGCTTGTCCATATTTGCTCGCGTCCACTGTGTTAGTTCTGAGGCAACGACCGTGTGTTTTCCGGTCTGAGTTTCATAGTGTTTCGGTGGTCATAGCGTGAGGGAAACGCCCGGTTACATTCCGAACCCGGAAGCTAAGCCTTACAGCGCCGATGGTACTGCAGGGGGGACCCTGTGGGAGAGTAGGACACCGCCGAACAATCATTCAAAGGGTTGGATCCTGAACTTCGGTTCGGGGTCCAACCCTTTTTTGTTGTGCGTCACTTGAAGTTCACGTTGCGCAACAACCATCCGAAGCATGGGTACTGCTGCAATGCTCAGGGCCGCCGGCGTCGGAGTCGGTGACGAGGTCGTCGTACCGGCCTTCGGGAACGTCGAGGTTGCCGAGGCGGTGACACTCGCCGGTGCGCTCCCGGTGTTCGCGGACATACATCCGTCGACCTACTGCCTTGACGCGTCCGCTGTCGACGCAGCCGTAACTCCGCGGACCGCGGCCGTCGTTGTCGTCCATCGCTTCGGACGGCCGGCCGACATGCGGCGGCTGCTCGAGGTCGGGCAACGGCACGGACTGCTGGTCCTGCAGGAGGGCGAGTCCGAGGCGCCGTACGACGAGGTCGCCCAGCGTCGGGAGCGGGCCTGTTATCTCGACGGGAAGCTGCGGGGCGTGCGCACGCCGGACGGCGGGGTCGGGCACACCTATCAGCAGTACGTGGTGCGGGTCCCCGGGAACGGGCGACCGGACCGTGATGCCTTCGCTCGAGCTCTGCGCGGCAAGGGAGTTGACTGCCGGGTGCCGGTGAAGACCCCCGTGCACCGGCTGCCGGAGTTCCGGCGCTGTGTGTCGCTGCCGGAGACCGAGCGGGCCGCCGACGAGACGCTCGCCCTGCCCGTGGACGCCTCGTTGACCAAGCGGGACATGCAGCGGGTCGTGGCCGCGTGCAATGCGCTCGGGGGACTGCTTCAGCCTGCTTTCTGAGCGGGTTGGGAGCACGGCTCTGTTCGGGGTATGATCTATTTCGTTGCCGCGAGGGAAACCTCGAAAAGGCGACAGGCCCCCTTAGCTCAGTCGGCAGAGCGTCTCCATGGTAAGGAGAAGGTCAACGGTTCGATTCCGTTAGGGGGCTCAGCCAAAAGGCCCCGCCCAATCGGGCGGGGCCTTTTTCGTGCTTTCTCTCAGTCCTTGTGGAGACCCGGGACGCGCATCGCCAGGATCGCCATGTCGTCGGACGGGGCGTCGGAGGCGAAACGCTCGACCGCGCGCATGATGCGGGCCGCGACCGCCCCGGCCGTCAGGCCCGTGCAGGTGGTCAGGACGTCGGCGAGGCCGTCGTCGCCCAGCATGCGGGTGCCCTCACGGCGTTCCGTGACGCCGTCGGTGACGCAGAGGAGGACATCGCCCGGGTCGAGGGTGACCGTCTGCTCGTAGAGTTCCAGGTCCTCCATGACGCCGAGGAGCGGCTGCGGCTCGGCAGCCGGTTCGACGGTGCCGTCCTGGCGCAGGCGGAGCGGGAGCGGGTGGCCGGCGCAGACGACCTTCAGGCGGGCGCTGCCGTCCTCCTGCGGCCACAACTCGCCGTAGAGCAGGGTCAGGAAGCGGCTGCGGGCGCCCTCGTCGAGGATCGCGGAGTTCAGGCGCTCCAGGACCGCCGGGCCGCTGAGGCCCTCGCGGGCCAGGAGGCGGAGGGCATGACGGGCCAGGCCCGTCACCGCCGCCGCGTTCGGGCCCGTACCGCAGACGTCGCCGATGGCGAAGCCGTAGGCGCCGTCGCTGATGGGGAAGACGTCGTAGAAGTCGCCGCCGACCTCGTTGCCCTCGCCGGCCGCGCGGTAGATGACCTCGACCTCGACGCCGTCGATCTCGGGGAGCTCGGGGGGCAGGAGGCTGCGCTGGAGGGACTGGCTGATCGCGGTGCGCTCGGAGTAGAGACGGGCGTTGTCCAGGGCCAGGGCGGCCCGGCGGCTCAAGTCCTCGGCCAGTTCCAGGATTTCCTGGCGGAAGTGTTCGTCGGTGGGCTTGCCGAGGGTGAGCATGCCGATGACGCGGTTGCGGGCGACCAGGGGGAGGACGACGGTCTCGCCGCCCACCGCGGACGCTGTGGCGAGCGTGGGGCCGATTCCGGAGGCGATCTGGTGGGTGGGGCCGCCGCTGAGTCCGAGGCTGCGCATGGAGCTGCGCAGGGCCGCCTGATGGGCCGCCTCGCCGGGCGCGGACCAGACGCGGGCGCCGGGGGTGGGGACCGGGTCCGGGGGCTGGACCTTCGAGAGCAGCGACTTGATGCCGTCGATGAGTTCCTCGTCCTCGTGCAGGACGTACGACAGATAGGGCTCGGAGGCCTGGTCGGCGATCGTGTAGACGGCGCACCAGGTGGCCAGGGTCGGGACGGTCATCTGGGCCATGAGGGCCAGGGTCTGGTCGCGGTCCAGGGTGCCGGCGAGGAGGTCGGAGGCCTCGACGAGGAAGCTGAGGGAGCCGCGGCGCAGGCGTTCCAGCTCGCCCAGTCGGGCCGACTCGACGGCCAACGCGATGCGGTCGGCGGCGAATTGGAGGCGCAGGGCCTCTTCGTTGGAGTATCTGCCGGGGGCTTCCGCGGCCACGCCGAGGGAGCCGGTGAGGCGGCCTTCGACCTTCAGCGGGACGGTGACGACCGAGCGCATCCCGGTGCCGTTCAGGAGGGGTACGGCGCCCGGTACGGCCGACAGGTCGTCGTGGACGGCAGGCATGCGGGCGGAGCCGTAGCGGCCGGGGCCCGCCTCGACGGGCACGCGCGCGAAGCGCTGGCGGGCGGAGGGCAGGCCGGTGGAGGCGCGGACCTCCAACTCCGTCTCGTCGTCGGTCGCGAGGAGCAGGAAGGCGGAGTCGCCGTCGAGCATGTCGCGGGCGCGTTCGACCGTGCGCTGGAGGAGGCCGTCGAGGTCGTCCGGGGCGGGCGAGCCGATGAACACCTCGAAGGGGTCGGTGCTCTGGCCGTCGGAGGACGTCGTGGTGTCGGAGGCGGCGACCCGCAACGGCGTCTGGAGTACGGCCCGTTCGTGGTCGCGGACCAGGAGGCAGACCGTGGAGGGCTCGCCGCCGGTGTCGCGGACGCGCAGGTGGGAGGCGTACACCGAAGTGACGCGGCCGTTGGCGGCCCTGATGCCGTAACTGCCCTCCCAGCGCGAGAGCCGGAGGGCCTCGGCGATGCCGGTGCCGGTGCCGGGGGTGTGCGGCCAGGCCGCGAGGTCGGTGAGGGGCTTGCCGATCACTTGTTCGGCGGCGTAACCGAAGAGTTCCTCGGCGTCCTCGTTCCACGAGGTGATGGCGCATGTGCGGTCGATCTGGACGACGGCGACGCGGACCCGGCCGTCGGCCAGCGGGAGGAGGTCGGCGGGCAGGGACGGGCCGGCCGTGCGGGTGCCCACCCGGCGCTCGGGCAGGTCGAGCTGGAACCAGACCTGCTTCTGGGTGGGGGTGTACTCCACGCCCCAGCGGCCGGCGAGCGCGGCGCAGAGCTGGAGGCCGCGGCCGCCCTCGCGGTCCAGGTTGCCCATGTTGACGGCCTGGCCCTGGAGCGGGATCTCGCGCTCGGGGTAGCGGTCGGCCACCTCGATCCGTACACCTTCGTCACTGCGCAGGCACAGGACGTCCGCGGACGTGCCCGCGTGGACCACCGCGTTGGTGACGAGTTCGCTGGTCAGGACGACCGCGTCGTCGACGATGTCGGCGAATCCCCAGCCCTGGAGGGTGTCGCGGACGAACGAGCGGGCGGTCGCCACCGATCGTCCGACGGGCTCGAAGCTGGCGGCCGCGCGCGCGGTGATCACAGAACTCCTCGACCGGTTGTCGACGTGCAGGGCTGCCTGGCCGACCGGCTGGTGCCGCTGCTGCGGCAGACCGCCCGTCGGCCGGGGGTCCGGGTTCTGTCCCCCGGGGATCAGTCCGGTGGTCATGTGTGCGGCCGCCCTCCGATGCCCGCTCGTGCTCGTGCCACCGCCCAGGCCGGACGGACCGGCTCGGCTGGACAGCCGCATGCAAGGTTACTTACCTTCGACGGCCATGCGGATGCCGGTCTGCAGTGTTTCCGTCCGGAGGGTGTGCGGACGATGTGCGAAGCTGCCGAACTGTTATGGCCGGGTTCAACCTGGGTGAAACACTGGGCAGGCTCCTGAAGAAGGTTCGGGCAGGCCGAGTGCCTTCCGCGTGAGACGGGCAGCAGCCCGTGGTGCGGCTTTGCACGCCCGGTTGAAATATCGCTGTAGTAAGCAGGAGTGCGCGGCAGCAACCGGTATGCCGCGCGGCACCACCCGAGCACAGCAGTAACGGTCGACCCCTGCGGGAGGGACACAGTGGAGTCTGGCGCAGCGACGCGGGGCACTAAGACGCGCGCGAAAGGCGGACAGTCCCCGAGCAACCAGCGCAAACCACGCAACGGGACCACCGCGGTGGACACGGCCGCCCTGAACCGGCTGCTGGCCGCGCTGGTGTCCATGCGGGACGGGAACTTCCGCAAGCGCCTCACGGTGTCCGGCGACGGCGTGATGTCGGAGATCGCGGCCGTTTTCAACGAGGTGGCCGACCGCAACCTGCACCTGACGGGTGAGCTGTCGCGGGTGCGGCGCATGGTGGGTCGTGAGGGCAAGCTCACGGAACGGCTGGAAACAGGTGCCTGTGAGGGCTCCTGGGCGGCAGCCATCGACGCCTCCAACGCGTTGGTGGACGATCTCGTACGGCCCGTCTCCGAGGTCGGCCGGGTGCTGTCCGCGGTCGCGGAGGGCGATCTGTCGCCCCGCATGGAGCTCAGGACCCAGGCGCCGGACGGGACGGGGCATCCGCTGCGCGGGGAGTTCCTGAAGGTCGGGCGGACTGTGAACAACCTTGTCGATCAGCTCTCGACGTTCACCGACGAGGTCACCCGCGTGGCCAGTGAGGTCGGCACCGAGGGCAAGCTCGGCGGGCAGGCACGCGTGCGTGGCATGTCGGGTTCCTGGAAGGACCTGACCGAGTCCGTCAACACGATGGCGTACCGGCTGACGGCCCAGGTGCGGGACATCGCGCTGGTGACCACGGCGGTCGCCAAGGGTGACCTGTCCCGCAAGGTCACGGTGCACGTGGCCGGCGAGATGCTGGAGCTGAAGAACACCGTCAACACGATGGTGGACCAGCTGTCCTCCTTCTCCTCCGAGGTGACCCGCGTCGCCCGTGAGGTGGGTGTCGAGGGCGAGCTGGGCGGCCAGGCGCAGGTGCCCGGTGTGGCCGGCGTGTGGAAGGACCTCACCGATTCGGTGAATCTGATGGCAGGAAACCTTACTGCCCAGGTGCGCGGGATCGCCCAGGTCACCACGGCGGTCGCCAACGGTGATCTGTCGCAGAAGGTCACGGTGTCCGCACGCGGTGAGGTCGCGCAGCTGGCCGACACGATCAACCAGATGACCGAGACGCTGCGGATCTTCGCGGACGAGGTCACACGTGTGGCCAACGAGGTCGGGGCCGAGGGGCAGCTCGGTGGGCAGGCGAACGTGCCGGGTGCGGCGGGGACGTGGAAGGACCTCACCGACTCGGTGAACACGGTCTTCCGGAACCTCACCACTCAGGTGCGGGACATCGCCGCGGTGACGACGGCGGTGGCCAACGGTGACCTGTCGCAGAAGGTCACCGTGGACGTGGCCGGCGAGATGCTGGAGCTGAAGAACACCGTCAACGGGATGGTGGACCAGCTGTCCGCGTTCGGTGCCGAGGTCACGCGCGTGGCCCGCGAGATCGGCGTCGAGGGTGAGCTGGGCGGTCAGGCGCAGGTGCCCGGGGCCGCCGGTACGTGGAAGGACCTCACCGACTCCGTCAACACGGCGTTCAGGAACCTCACCGGTCAGGTGAGGAACATCGCCCAGGTGACGACGGCGGTGGCCAACGGTGATCTGTCGCAGAAGGTCACTGTGGACGTCTCCGGCGAGATGCTCCAGCTGAAGAACACCGTGAACACGATGGTGGACCAGCTGTCGGCCTTCGCGGACCAGGTGACGCGGATGGCCCGGGACGTGGGCACCGAGGGCCGGCTGGGCGGTCAGGCCGTCGTGCCGGGGGTCTCCGGGACGTGGAAGGAGCTCACCGACTCCGTCAACTTCATGGGTGGCAACCTCACCTCCCAGGTGCGGCAGATCGCCCAGGTGACGACCGCGGTGGCCCGGGGTGACCTGTCGCAGAAGATCGACGTGGACGCGCGCGGCGAGATCCTGGAGCTGAAGAACACCATCAACACGATGGTCGACCAGCTCTCCGCCTTCGCCGACCAGGTGACCCGGGTGGCCCGTGAGGTGGGTACCGAGGGCCGTCTCGGCGGCCAGGCGCAGGTGCCCGGGGTTGCCGGTGTGTGGCGGGACCTCACCGACTCCGTGAACGGAATGGCAGGAAACCTTACTGCCCAGGTGCGGAACATCGCCCAGGTGGCCACCGCGGTGGCCCGGGGTGACCTGTCGCAGAAGATCGACGTGGACGCCCGGGGCGAGATCCTGGAGCTGAAGAACACACTCAACACGATGGTGGACCAGCTCTCCAGCTTCGCCGACCAGGTGACGCGGGTGGCCCGTGAGGTGGGTACCGAGGGCATCCTGGGCGGGCAGGCCGAGGTGCAGGGGGTCTCCGGCACCTGGAAGGACCTCACGCAGTCCGTGAACTTCATGGCGAACAACCTGACCATTCAGGTGCGCAACATCGCCGAGGTCACGACCGCGGTCGCCAAGGGCGACCTGTCGAAGAAGATCACCGTCGACGCGAAGGGCGAGATCCTCGAACTCGTCACCACCGTCAACACGATGGTCGACCAGCTGTCGTCCTTCGCCGAGCAGGTGACCCGGGTGGCCCGCGAGGTGGGCACCGAGGGCATCCTGGGCGGCCAGGCGCACGTTCCGGGTGTCACGGGCATCTGGAAGGACCTCAGCGACAACGTGAACCTGATGGCCAACAACCTGACCATGCAGGTGCGCAACATCTCCCAGGTCGCGAACGCGGTCGCCAACGGTGACCTGACGCGGACGGTGACGATCGAGGCGCGCGGCGAGGTCGCGCAGCTCGCGGACACCTTCAACACCATGGTGAAGACGCTGAGTTCGTTCGCCGACCAGGTCACCAAGGTGGCCCGTGAGGTGGGTACGGACGGCATCCTGGGCGGTCAGGCCCGGGTGCCCGGTGTGGCCGGCACCTGGAAGGACCTCACCGAGTCGGTGAACCAGATGGCGTCCAACCTGACCGGTCAGGTGCGGAACATCGCCATGGTGACCACGGCGATCGCCAAGGGTGACCTGACCAAGAAGATCGACATCGACGCGCGCGGCGAGATCCTGGAGCTGAAGACCACGATCAACACGATGGTCGATCAGCTGTCCTCGTTCGCCGAGGAAGTCACCCGAGTGGCCCGCGAGGTGGGTACCGAAGGACAGCTCGGCGGCCAGGCACGCGTGCGGGACGTCGACGGCACCTGGCGGGACCTGACCGAGTCCGTGAACGAAATGGCAGGAAACCTTACGCGCCAGGTGCGCGCCATCGCGCGTGTGGCGACCGCGGTGACCCGGGGTGACCTGAACCTGAAGATCGACGTGGACGCGTCCGGCGAGATCCAGGAGCTCCAGGACTACATCAACAAGATGATCGCCAACCTGCGCGACACCACGATCGCCAACAAGGAGCAGGACTGGCTCAAGGGCAACCTGGCCCGTATCTCGGCGCTCATGCAGGGCCGCCGGGACCTGGAGGACGTGGCCTCGCTGATCATGAGCGAGCTGACGCCGGTGGTGACCGCCCAGCACGGGGCGTTCTTCGTCGCGATGCCGCTCCTGGACGGCAAGGACCTGAGCGCCGAGGCCGAGGACCAGTACGAGCTGCGGATGCTCGGGTCGTACGGCTACTCGATGGGCTCCATGCCGACGTCGTTCCGGCCGGGGGAGGCGCTCATCGGGACGGCCGCCGAGGAGAAGCGCACCATCCTGGTGGAGAACGCGCCCAGCGGCTACCTGAAGATCTCCTCCGGTCTCGGAGAGGCGCCGCCCGCGCAAGTGATCGTCCTTCCGGTGCTGTTCGAGGGGAAGGTGCTCGGTGTCATCGAGCTCGCTTCCTTCACACCCTTCACGCAGATCCAGAAGGACTTCCTCAACCAGATCGCCGAGATGATCGCGACCAGCGTCAACACCATCTCCGTCAACACCAAGACGGAGGTGCTGCTGAAGCAGTCGCAGGAGCTGACCGAGCAACTCCGCGAGCGGTCGGCCGAGTTGGAGAACCGGCAGAAGGCCCTCCAGGCGTCCAACGCCGAACTGGAGGAGAAGGCCGAGCTGCTGGCCCAGCAGAACCGCGACATCGAGGTCAAGAACACCGAGATCGAGGAAGCGCGGCAGGTCCTGGAGGAGCGCGCCGAGCAGCTCGCCGTATCCATGCGGTACAAGAGCGAGTTCCTGGCCAACATGTCGCACGAGCTGCGGACACCGCTCAACTCGCTGCTGATCCTCGCCAAGCTGCTCGCCGACAACGCGGACTCCAACCTCACCCCGAAGCAGGTCGAGTTCGCCGAGACCATCCACGGGGCCGGTTCCGACCTGCTCCAGCTGATCAACGACATCCTCGACCTGTCGAAGGTCGAGGCGGGCAAGATGGACGTCTCCCCGACACGCATCGCGCTCGTGCAGCTCGTGGACTACGTGGAGGCCACCTTCCGGCCGCTGACCGCGGAGAAGGGCCTCGACCTGTCGGTACGGGTGTCGCCCGAACTGCCCGCCACGCTGCACACCGACGAGCAGCGCCTCCTCCAGGTGCTGCGCAACCTGCTGTCCAACGCGGTGAAGTTCACCGACTCCGGGGCCGTCGAGCTGGTCATCCGGCCCGCCGGGCGGGATGTGCCGATGGCGATCCGGGAGCAGTTGCTGGAGGCCGGTTCGCTGCGTGACGCGGACGCCGACCTGATCGCGTTCTCGGTGACCGACACCGGCATCGGCATCGCGGCCAGCAAGATGCGGGTGATCTTCGAGGCGTTCAAGCAGGCCGACGGCACGACCAGCCGCAAGTACGGCGGCACCGGTCTCGGGCTGTCGATCTCGCGGGAGATCGCGCAGCTGCTCGGCGGTGAGATCCACGCGCAGAGCGAGCCGGGCCGCGGATCGACCTTCACGCTGTATTTGCCGCTGCACCCCAGCGAACTGCCGCCCCAGGGCTACCAGCAGTCCATGCCCGCCCTGGAGGCCGGCGACCTGGTGGCGTCCACGTCGGAGAACGGGCTGTCCGGCGCCCAGGTGGAGACGCCGGCCGAGGTGAAGTCGTACCAGGAGACGCAGAACGGCGCAGCGGCGCTGTTCCGGCGCCGTCGCAGGACCGCGCCCGCCCTCGAACAGCGGATCGGACAGCCGGACCAGTGGTCGGCGGTGGAGCACCAGTCCGCGCCGCAGCCGCGCCGGGGCATCCGGTTCGGCGGGGAGAAGGTGCTGATCGTCGACGACGACATCCGCAACGTCTTCGCGCTCACCAGCGTCCTCGAGCAGCACGGGCTGTCGGTGCTGTACGCGGAGAACGGCCGTGAGGGCATCGAGGTGCTGGAACAGCACGAGGACGTGGCGGTCGTCCTGATGGACATCATGATGCCGGAGATGGACGGGTACGCGACGACGACGGCGATCCGCAGGATGCCGCAGTTCGCCGGGCTGCCGATCATCGCGCTGACCGCGAAGGCGATGAAGGGCGACCGGGAGAAGGCCATCGAGTCGGGTGCCTCCGACTACGTGACCAAGCCCGTCGATCCCGATCACCTGCTGTCGGTGATGGAACAGTGGATGCGGGGGGAGTGATGAGAATCCGCGAAGGACACGCGGAGTTGCTGACTCAGTGTGCCCGACGCCGTGTAGAACTACGGGATTCGGGGAACCTTCTGGTCTCCCGCTTCGTTTCTGCTACGTGCACAGTGACATCGCGGTGACAGGGTGTGGCGACAGACAGGGTGCGGCTACGATGACCGGCACAAGGACGGGCGGCGAAAGGGAGTCGTCCCCAGGGGCGGCACCCGGTGCACATCCGGGGCGAGGAGGGCGGGCCATGGTGCAGAAGGCCAAGATCCTCCTGGTCGATGACCGGCCGGAGAATCTGCTGGCGCTGGAGGCCATCCTCTCCGCGCTCGATCAGACACTGGTGCGGGCATCGTCCGGGGAGGAAGCGCTCAAAGCGCTGCTCACGGACGACTTCGCGGTGATTCTGCTGGACGTCCAGATGCCGGGCATGGACGGCTTCGAGACCGCGGCGCACATCAAACGGCGGGAGCGGACCCGGGACATCCCGATCATCTTCCTCACCGCCATCAACCACGGCCCGCACCACACCTTCCGGGGATACGCGGCCGGCGCGGTGGACTACATCTCCAAGCCGTTCGACCCGTGGGTGCTGCGCGCCAAGGTCTCCGTGTTCGTCGAGCTCTACATGAAGAACTGCCAGCTTCGGGAGCAGGCGGCGCTGCTGCGGCTCCAGTTGGAGGGCGGTGGCGGCAAGTCCGCGGTCGGCGACGCCAAGGAGCCGGCCGGCCTGCTCGCCGAGTTGTCGGCGCGCCTGGCGGCGGTCGAGGAGCAGGCGGAGGCGCTGTCCAAGCAACTGGACGACGAGTCCGCGGACGCGGCCGCGGTGGCCACCGCGGCCCATCTCGAACGCAAACTCACGGGGTTGCGGCGGGCGCTGGACGCGCTGGAGCCCGGGACCGGGCCCTCTCCCTCGGTGTCCTCGCAGAACTGACGCGGGATCGCCGGTGAGCATTCGTCAGTTCACCTGCTCCACAAGCGCGCGTCAGTTTCGTGCCTCTCCAGCAGCGACACGAACGGGTGAAGCACCGGGCACACGTGTCCGTTGCCTTCTCCACCGGTAATCTCACACCTATGGCCTCACGTCCCTCCGCAGCCAAGAAGCAGCCCGCCAAGAAGGCTGCCGCTCCCGCGAAGGGTCCGGCGAAGAAGGCCGCTGCCAAGAAGGCCCCCGCGAAGAAAGCCGCCGCCAGGAAGGCCCCCGCGAAGAAGGCAGTGCCGCCGAGGCCCGCGCCCAGTCCCACCGGTGGTGTCCTCCGGCTCATCCGTGCCCTCTGGCTCGGCCTCGCCCATGCCGTCGGCGCGGTGTTCCGCGGCATAGGGCAGGGCGCGAAGAACCTCGACCCAGCGCACCGGAAGGACGGCGTGGCCCTCCTGCTGCTCGGCCTCGGCCTGATCGTCGCCGCCGGCACCTGGTCGAACCTGCGCGGTCCCGTCGGCGACCTCGTCGAGATCATCGTCACGGGCGCCTTCGGCCGGCTCGACCTCCTCGTGCCGATACTGCTCGCGGTCATCGCCGTCCGCTTCATCCGGCACCCCGAGAAGCCCGAGGCCAACGGCCGGATCGTGATCGGTCTGTCGGCGCTCCTCATCGGGGTGCTCGGCCAGGTCCACATCGCCTGCGGCTCGCCCGCCCGCAGCCACGGCATGCAGGCCATAAGGGACGCCGGCGGCCTCATCGGCTGGGGAGCGGCGACCCCGCTGACGTACACCATGGGCGAGGTCCTCGCCGTACCGCTGCTCGTGCTGCTGACCGTCTTCGGCCTGCTCGTCGTCACCGCCACCCCGGTCAACGCCATCCCGCGAAGGCTGCGGGAGCTCGGGGTGCGGCTCGGCATCGTGCACGACCCGGGCGGGGACGAATTCACCGAGGACGACGAGCGCTACGACGAGCAGTGGCGCGAGGCGCTGCCCGCGCGCGGTCGCAGGCGCGGTCCCGCGCCCGAGTCGTACGACCCCGACGGCGCGGAGCAGGAAGCCCTCTCGCGGCGTCGCGGACGTCCCAGGCGCTCCGCGCTGCCGCAGCCCGCGATGGACCGGCAGATGGACGCCGTGGACATCGCCGCGGCCGCCGCCGCGGACCTGGACGGCGTGGTCATGCACGGCCTGCCGCCCTCGCCGCTGGTCGCCGACCTCACCCAGGGCGTGAGCGTGGGCGACCGCGTGGAGACGACCCCGGTGCCCACACCGGTCCCGGCCGCCCGGCCCAAGCAGGACGCGAAGCCCAAGCAGGAGAAGCTCAAGGTCGAGGTCGCCGACCTCACCAAGCCCGCTCCCGAGGCGCCGAGCGAGCTGCCCGCGCGCGCGGAGCAGCTCCAGCTGTCCGGCGACATCACCTACGCGCTGCCCTCCCTCGACCTGCTGGAGCGCGGCGGCCCGGGCAAGGCGCGCAGCGCGGCCAACGACGCCATAGTCGCGTCGCTGACGAACGTCTTCACCGAGTTCAAGGTCGACGCCGCCGTCACCGGCTTCACGCGCGGGCCGACGGTCACGCGCTACGAGGTCGAGCTCGGACCCGCCGTGAAGGTCGAGCGGATCACCGCGCTGGCCAAGAACATCGCCTACGCCGTCGCCAGTCCGGACGTGCGGATCATCTCGCCGATCCCCGGCAAGTCCGCGGTCGGCATCGAGATCCCCAACACCGACCGGGAGATGGTCAACCTCGGTGACGTGCTGCGGCTCGCGGCCGCCGCCGAGGACGAGCATCCCATGCTGGTCGCGCTCGGCAAGGACGTCGAGGGCGGCTATGTGATGGCCAACCTGGCGAAGATGCCGCACGTGCTCGTCGCCGGAGCCACCGGTTCGGGTAAGTCGTCGTGCATCAACTGCCTGATCACGTCCATCATGGTGCGCGCGACCCCCGAGGACGTGCGCATGGTCCTGGTCGACCCCAAGCGCGTGGAGCTGACGGCCTACGAGGGCATCCCGCACCTGATCACGCCGATCATCACCAACCCGAAGCGGGCCGCCGAGGCGCTCCAGTGGGTCGTACGCGAGATGGACCTGCGCTACGACGACCTCGCGGCCTACGGGTTCCGGCACATCGACGACTTCAACGAGGCCATCAGGAACGGCAAGGTCAAGCTGCCCGAGGGCAGTGAGCGCGAGCTCCAGCCGTACCCCTATCTGCTGGTGATCGTGGACGAGCTCGCCGACCTGATGATGGTCGCGCCCCGGGACGTCGAGGACGCGATCGTGCGCATCACGCAGCTCGCTCGCGCGGCCGGCATCCACCTGGTGCTCGCCACGCAGCGGCCGTCGGTGGACGTCGTCACCGGTCTGATCAAGGCGAACGTGCCCTCGCGGCTCGCCTTCGCCACCTCCTCGCTCGCCGACTCGCGGGTCATCCTCGACCAGCCGGGCGCGGAGAAGCTGATCGGCAAGGGCGACGGGCTGTTCCTGCCGATGGGCGCCAACAAGCCCACCCGTATGCAGGGCGCCTTCGTGACCGAGGAAGAGGTCGCGGCGATCGTCCAGCACTGCAAGGACCAGATGGCGCCGGTCTTCCGGGACGACGTCGTCGTGGGCACCAAGCAGAAGAAGGAGATCGACGAGGAGATCGGCGACGACCTCGACCTGCTGTGCCAGGCGGCCGAGCTGGTCGTCTCGACGCAGTTCGGGTCCACGTCCATGCTCCAGCGCAAGCTGCGGGTCGGCTTCGCGAAGGCCGGACGGCTGATGGACCTGATGGAGTCCCGGGGGATCGTCGGACCGAGCGAGGGGTCCAAGGCACGTGACGTTCTTGTGAAGGCTGACGAGCTGGACGGAGTGCTCGCGGTGATCCGCGGGGAGGCTTGAGGGGAGCCCGGAGCGGGTGCGGCCACCGATGTTCGATCGTGACTCACCCGTAAGGGATCATTGAGCAACCGTTTCCCTTCGGCGCACGTCAAGTTGAGGGAAGCGAAAAGCTGCTGCCCCACCATCGGCGTGTCCGGCCATACCGATGGCGTACAAAGTCCTACCGCCCGGTTGCCCCACCCTTTCGCACCCCCCCTAGACTGAACCCTCAGCACAGGTGGCTTAAACGCTCGAAAGGCGCCCCCGTGTCCATCGGCAACTCCCCTGAAGACGAGCGTCCGTTCGAAGACGACCGGCAGGAAGCCCGCCTCTCCGTCGGTCACGCCCTGAAACAGGCGCGGATCGCGGCCGGGCTGACCGTCGACGACGTCAGCAACGCCACCAGGGTCCGCATCGCCATCGTGCACGCCATCGAGGCGGACGACTTCGCCCCCTGCGGTGGCGACGTGTACGCCCGGGGCCACATCCGGACCCTGGCCAAGGCCGTCCACCTGGATCCGGCCCCGCTGCTGGACCAGTACGCCGCCGATCACGGCGGCGGACGTCCGGCCCCCACCCCGGCCGCCCCGCTGTTCGAGGCGGAACGCATCCGTCCCGAGCGCCGGGGACCCAACTGGACCGCGGCCATGGTCGCCGCGATCGTCGCCGTGGTCGGCTTCGTCGGGTTCACCGCCTTCAAGGGCGGCGACGACGGCGGGACGACCCAGGTCGCCGACGGCACCACGCCCGCCACCACCAAGTCCCCGACGCCCAAGTCCGCCAAGACCACCAAGGACCCGAAGCCGACGCCGTCCGACAGCGCCATCGCGGCGGCACCCCAGGACAAGGTGACCGTGCAGGTCAGCGCCGCCGACGGCAAGAGCTGGATCCTCGCCAAGGACCACAACGGCCGCAAGCTCTTCGACGGACTGCTCCAGCAGGGCGACTCCAAGACCTTCCAGGACAGCGAGAAGATCAACCTCGTCCTCGGCGACGCCGGGGCCATCCAGCTGTACGTCAACGGCAAGAAGATCGACGACGACTGGCAGCCCGGCGCCGTGGAGCGCCTGACCTACACCAAGGGCGACCCGCAGGTCGGCTGAGGAGCTGTTCGGTTTCGCTCTGTTCGGTTTCACCGCGAAGGGGTTGGCCAAGATCGGCCAACCCCTTCGACGTGGGGTGTCAGTGGGACGAAGTAGTCTTGAGCCCATGCCTGAACGCCGTACCGTCGCACTCGTCACCCTTGGCTGCGCCCGTAACGAGGTGGACTCGGAGGAGCTCGCAGGCCGTTTGGAGGCGGACGGCTGGGATCTCGTGGAGGACGCCGCCGACGCGGACGTCGCCGTCGTCAACACCTGTGGCTTCGTCGAGGCCGCCAAGAAGGACTCCGTCGACGCCCTCCTGGAGGCCAACGACCTCAAGGGGCACGGCAGAACCCAGGCCGTCGTGGCGGTGGGCTGCATGGCCGAGCGGTACGGCAAGGACCTCGCCGAGGCCCTTCCCGAGGCCGACGGCGTGCTCGGCTTCGACGACTACGCCGACATCTCCGACCGGCTCCAGACCATCCTCAGCGGCGGCATCCACGCCGCGCACACCCCGCGCGACCGGCGCAAGCTGCTGCCGATCAGCCCCGCCCAGCGCCAGGAGTCGGCGGCGTCCGTCGCCCTGCCGGGCCACGGTCCGGCCGTGGCGGAGACTCCTGCCCCCGCCGACCTGCCGGAGGGGCTCGCGCCCGCCTCCGGCCCGCGTGCGCCCCTGCGCCGCCGTCTGGACGGCTCCCCGGTCGCCTCGGTGAAGCTCGCCTCCGGCTGCGACCGGCGCTGCTCCTTCTGCGCCATCCCGTCCTTCCGCGGCTCCTTCATCTCGCGCCGCCCCTCGGACGTGCTGAACGAGACCCGCTGGCTCGCCGAGCAGGGCGTCAAGGAGATCATGCTGGTCTCCGAGAACAACACGTCCTACGGCAAGGACCTGGGCGACATCCGGCTGCTCGAGTCGCTCCTGCCCGAGCTCGCCGAGGTCGACGGCCTGGAGCGGGTGCGCGTCAGCTACCTCCAGCCCGCCGAGATGCGGCCCGGCCTGATCGACGTGCTGACCTCCACGCCCAAGGTCGTGCCCTACTTCGACCTGTCCTTCCAGCACTCCGCCCCCGACGTGCTGCGCGCCATGCGCCGCTTCGGCGACACCGACCGCTTCCTGGAGCTCTTGGACACCATCCGCGGCAAGGCCCCCGAGGCCGGCGTGCGCTCCAACTTCATCGTCGGCTTCCCCGGCGAGACCGAGGCCGACCTCGCCGAGCTGGAGCGGTTCCTGAACGGCGCGCGACTGGACGCCGTCGGCGTCTTCGGGTACTCCGACGAGGAGGGCACCGAGGCCGCCACCTACGACAACAAGCTGGACGAGGACGTCGTCGCCGAGCGGCTGGCGCGTGTCTCCCGGCTCGCCGAGGAACTCGTCTCGCAGCGCGCCGAGGAGCGCGTCGGCGAGACCGTGCACGTCCTGGTCGAGTCGGTGGACGACGAGGGCGTGTACGGCCGCGGCGCGCACCAGGCGCCCGAGACCGACGGCCAGGTGCTGCTCACGAGCGGCGAAGGTCTGAGTGTCGGTCGTATGGTCGAGGCGAAGGTGGTCGGCACGGAGGGTGTCGACCTGGTGGCCGAGCCGCTTCAGGGCGCGTGTAGTGAGGAGGCGGGCAGATGACCGGAGTTCCGGCGTCCGCTGCGGGTGGCCCCTCCGCCGCGAAGGGCGGACCGGTGGGCGAGGTCCCGGGTACCGCCTCCGCGGCGGCACCGGGCACTCCTTCGGACGCGGTCTCCGGTACGGCCGGTGAGGCGCGGGCGAGCGTGGTGGCCGGCGCGGGTGTCGTGCCCGGTGTGGCTGTCGTCCCCGAGGCGACCGTGGTGCCCGGGGAGGTCCCGGAGGCCGAGGACGGGTCCGACGCGAAGCCCGCGCGCGGGAAGAAGATCGCGGCCGCGGCCGTCAACCAGGCCAGCGTCTGGAACATCGCCAATCTGCTGACCATGCTCCGGCTGGTCCTGGTGCCCGGATTCGTCGCCCTGATGCTGGCCGACGGCGGGTACGACCCGGCGTGGCGATCGTTCGCCTGGGCGGCCTTCGCCGTCGCCATGATCACCGACCTGTTCGACGGTCACCTGGCCCGCACCTACAACCTCGTCACCGACTTCGGGAAGATCGCCGACCCGATCGCCGACAAGGCGATCATGGGGGCGGCGCTGATCTGTCTCTCGGGGCTCGGCGACCTGCCCTGGTGGGTGACCATCGTCATCCTCGGGCGGGAACTCGGGATCACCCTGCTGCGTTTCCTCGTCATCCGGTACGGCGTGATCCCGGCGAGCCGCGGCGGCAAGCTCAAGACCCTCAGTCAGGGAATCGCCGTAGGGATGTACATCCTGGCGCTGACGGGGTGGCTGGCCACCGCGCGGTTCTGGGTGATGGCCGTGGCGGTCGTGCTGACCGTCGCGACCGGGCTGGACTATGTGAGACAGGCCATTGTGCTGCGCAGGCAGGGAATCGCCGAGCGCGAGGCGGCGTTGGAGGAGACGGAAGCGTGAATTCCCCGGCCGCCCAAGTGGTGCGACTACTCACCGTGAAGGGACAGACGCTCGCGGTCGCCGAGTCGCTCACGGGTGGGCTGGTTGCGGCGGAAATCACAGCGGCTCCCGGCGCGTCCCAGGCGTTCCGGGGTTCGGTGACCGCCTACGCCACCGAGCTGAAGCATGAGCTGCTGGGGGTCGACGCCACCCTGCTGGACCAGCAGGGTGCGGTGGATCCGCAGGTCGCGGCCCAGATGGCGGCCGGAGTGCGCAAGGCGCTCGGGGCCGACTGGGGTATCGCGACCACCGGAGTCGCGGGCCCGGAACCGCAGGACGGCAAGCCCGTCGGAACGGTTTTCGTGGCTGTCGACGGGCCTTCCGACGGCGCTTCCGCGGCAACCGGTGGCGGGAAAGTGTCCGCGCTGCGGTTGAACGGCGACCGCGCGGAAATTCGTATGGAGAGTGTACGGAGCGTACTCGCTTTGCTCCTGGAAGAGCTTACGAGCGAACAGACCGGGAATGAGCGGGCACAGGATACGGAACGGAACGGGGGGTTTTGATGTTTGCAGCCCTGAGTGAACACGACATCGCTCCCCGCACGGCCGCGGCGCAAGGCGGTACGGTGGGGCGTGAAGGATGCGGCTACGCGGTCCGAGGAGGGAGCCACCGATGATTCTGCTCCGTCGCCTGCTGGGTGACGTGCTGCGTCGGCAGCGCCAACGCCAGGGCCGTACTCTGCGCGAAGTCTCCTCGTCCGCCCGAGTCTCACTCGGCTATCTCTCCGAGGTGGAGCGGGGGCAGAAGGAGGCTTCCTCCGAGCTGCTCTCCGCGATCTGCGACGCGCTGGACGTACGGATGTCCGAGCTCATGCGGGAAGTGAGCGACGAGCTCGCCCTCGCCGAGCTGGCCCAGTCTGCTGCGGCCACCCCCAGCGAGCCCGTACCGGCGCCGGTGCGCCCGATGCTGGGTTCCGTCTCGGTCAAGGGTGTGCCACCGGAACGGGTGACCATCAAGGCGCCCAGCGAAGCGGTGGACGTCGTCGCGGCGTAGTGCTCACCGCTGGTGTGAGCAGGTGCTGACAGCGCGCTGAGAAGAAGTGTGCGAGGCCCCGGACGGGCTTCTCCGGTTGATCTGGAGAGGCGCCGGTCGGGGTTTTCGTGCATCTTGGAGCGACGGCGTGAGCGGCCGTGCCGGGCGCCGGGCCGGTGTGCCGGGACGGTGCTGCGGTGGTGACGGTGGGCGTTTCCGGTGCGTCTGTGTGCCCGGGGTGCGCCCTCCCCCGTGGGTGAAGCGGAGGTCTAGCGTCCGGGCTGGAGGTGGCTGCATGGCGGGGCCGACAGTGTGCCGGGGCGTGGCTCTCGGGCTCGGGGTGCTGTGGTGGTGGGCCGTGGCGCGGTTGGTCCTCGCGCCCGACGCCGGGGCGCTCGAGGGGGCGGTGGCGGCCGGCGGGTGGGGGCTGAGCCTGTTGCCTGTCCACTGTGTGCCGAAGGGGCGGGCCGTGGGGGCGCTGAGGGCGGGACGGTGGCGTCGGGCTTGGGGGGCGGGCGCGGCGGGCGCGGTTTCGGGTGGGGAGAGCGGCGATCGGCCGGCGTAACGGGCGGGGCGGATGGGCGGTGGTGGCGGTGGCGGTTTGGCTGGAGGAGCCTGGGTGGGGTGCTGAGGGGGAGGGGCGCTGGGTGGGGGTGATTACCAGGGCATGGATACTCCACCGTTCGGGCGGAGGATTTGGCCTGTGGTGAAGGATGAGGCGGTTGACGCCAGGTGGAGGACGGCGTGGGCGATGTCCTCCGGCTCGCCCACTCGCCTGAGGGGTGACATGCGGGACATGAGGGCCTCGGTGTGCGTCTGGGCCTCATCGTCGTGGCGGTCGGTCATGGGGGTGCGGATCCAGCCCGGAGCGACCGCGTTGACCCGGATGCCGTAGCGGCCCACCTCGGTGGCCAGGGTCTTCGTCAGCTGGACCACCGCCGCCTTGGCCGCGCCGTAGCAGAGCAGGCCGGGGCCGCCCGTGTCCACGGCTCCCGAGGCCATCGTGACGATGCTGCCCTCCGTTCCACGCTCGATCATCAGGCGGGCCGCCTCCTGGCAGGCGTACAGCACGCCTTTGAAATTGACGTTCAGGACGCGGTCCAGGTCTTCGTCCCTCGTCTCCAGGACCGGGCTGCTGTGCATGATCCCGGCGATCGCGGCCAGGACGTCCAGACGGTCGCAGGAGGTGATGGCCCGCCGGAGCTGCTCGCGGTCGGTGACGTCCAGCGGGTGCGTGTGCGCGGTGCCGCCGGCGTCCCTGATGTGCGTCGCCGTCTCGTGCAGGCCCTTCTCGTCGCGGTCCGCGCAGTGCACGGTGGCGCCCGCCTCGGCGAGCAGGACGGCGGACGCACGGCCGATGCCGCTCGCGGCGCCGGTGACGAACGCGGTGCGTCCGGTGAGGTCGTACGCGCTGACGGCCATGGAGCGACCGTACGAGCGTTTCTGACGGAGCGTCAATTGGTCGTACGGCGTGAGGTTCCCGGGGTCGGGCCGGTCTGGCAGTGGGGGCACCAGTAGGTGGGGCGTTCCCGGGAGCCGTCGCCCTGGTCGGCGACCCGGATGGAGGTGCGGCAGCGCAGGCAGGGGCGCGGGGCGCGGCCGTAGACGAAGAGGTCCTGGCCGCGGCGGCCGGTCGTGCTGCGGATCGGGCGGTCGCGGTTGGCCTCCAGGAGCTTCTTCGCGAGCGCGGGGAGGTGGGCGGTGCGGTCGGCGGGGAGCGCGCCGACGGGGAGCCAGGGGGTGGCGCCGAGCAGGAAGCAGAGTTCGCTCTTGTAGACATTGCCGATGCCGGCGAGGTTGCGCTGGTCGAGGAGGGCCTCGCCGAGTTCGCGGGTGGGGTCCTGGAGGAGGTTCGCCAAGGCTCGCTCGGGGTTCCAGTCCGGGCCCAGGAGGTCGGGGCCGAGGTGGCCGACGGCTTTGTGTTCGTCGGTGGTGCGGAGGAGTTCCAGGACGGGGAGGCGGTAGCCGACGGCCGTGCGGTCGGTGTTGCCCAGGATCGCGCGGATCTGGTGGGTGGGGCCGCCGGTCCAGCGTTGGTCGTTGGCGTAAACCTTCCAGGAGCCGTCCATGCGGAGGTGGGAGTGGAGGGTGAGGCCGCCCTCCACGCGGGTGAGGAGGTGTTTGCCGCGGGGGGTGACGTCCAGGACGTGGCGGCCTGTGAGGTCGGCGGTGGCGTACTTCGGGACTCTCAGGTCGCTGCGGGTCAGGGGTTTGCCGGCGAGGGCTTCGTGCAGGCGTCTCGCGGCTTGCCAGACGGTGTCTCCTTCGGGCATGGGTCAAGGGTGGCATGAGGGTGGGGGCGGTGGCCTCGGCTGCACCTTCGGCGGTTTGTTGTCCCACCCGCACCACCCGTGCGGGTTTCGTGGTCGGGTGCGGGTGGCCCTTGTGGGGGCTCGTCGCCGTTGGCGGGTGCGGGTGCGGGTGCGGGTGGGCCGGTGCCGGTCGGAGTGGGGCGTGTGCGCCTTACGGGCTCGTGTGGGAGCGCGTGGGGCGTGGGCGTGGTTGTCCCGGGAACGCACGGCTGTCGGCGTCGGGGGGCGTGGGCGGGGCGCCTAGGCGTGGTTGGTCCTGGGGGCGCAGGGCTGTCGGCGTCGGGGCGTTCGTGGGTGGGGGTGCGTGGATGTCGGTGCGGGGGCTTCCGGGGCGTAGGGCTGTCGCGTGTGTTCTGGGGGTCGGGGGTGGGGGCTACGCGCGGAGGCGTAGGCCTCGGGGGGTGGCGATGAAGCCTGTTGATTCCAGGAGGGTGCCTGTGGGGGAGGTCAGGGCTGGGTTGCCGTTGATGCGTTCCACTGTGACTGTGCCCAGGGAGCCCGCCTTGGCCGCCGCGGCCAGGGACTCGGCCGCCACGCGCAGGCGGGGGTCGTCCGTGGGGGCGGTGTCGGGCGTGGAAGGCCAGGCCAGGAGGGTTTTGCCGCCTCGCTCCATGTAGAGCGTGAGCTCGCCGTCGACGAGGACGACCAGGGAGCCCGCCTTGCGGCCCGGCTTGTGGCCTGCCTCGGTCGGGGGGTCCGGCCAGGGGAGGGCGGCGCCGTAGGCGTTGGCGGGGTCGGCGGCGGCCAGGACGACGGCTCGGGAGGCATCGGCGGTGGTGTGCCTGCGGTTGCCGAAGCCTGAGCCTGGCGTGAGGTGGGAGTAGTCGTCAGGCGAGGGGGTCGGGGGGTAGTCCCGTGGGGAGATGTACTCGTCGCGGGAGGCCGGGGAGGCCGGGGTGCGGGTTCGGTGGGGGGTTTGGCCGTCCAGGTCGGTGGGTGGGTCGAAGGGGCCGAAGGCGTCCGCCCAGTCGAAGTCCTCGGGTGCGAGGGTGTCCGGGTCGGTGAAATTGTCGGAGGCGGTGGGTCCCGGAGCTGTGGGCGGGAGGGGTTCGCCCCGGTCGCGGGCGTTGGACACCGCCCGTAGGCGGTCCACTGCTCCGTCCATGGCGAACTGGGCCGCGCCGAGGCCCTCCACCACGTAGCCGCGGCGGGCCTGGCCGCTGTCCTCGAAGGCGGACAGGATGCGGTACGTCGCCGAGAAGCCGCCCTCCACGCCCTCCGCCGTGACCGCTCCGCGCGTGACCACTCCGTGCCGGTCGAGGAGGGTACGGGCCAGGGCGTGGGCGCGCACGGTCGGGTCGGGCTCGCGTGCGGGCAGGAGGGACCAGCGGCCGGCCACCGTCGGCGGGCCGGTGCGCGAGGCGGTGCGGGCCGCTGCGGTGAGGGAGCCGTAGCGGCCGCGCGGGACGCTGCGTTTGGCGCGGTGCGCGGTCGAGCCCGCGGTCCGGCCCGAGCCCAGCAGGGCGCGTAGGGGGGTGAGGGTGTCGTTGGTGAGCCGGCCGGACCAGGCCAGGTCCCATACGGCGTCGGCCAGTTGGGGGTCGGTGGCGTCGGGGTGGGTGGTGGCGCGGACCTGGTCGGCGATCTGGCGGAAGAACAGGCCGTAGCCGCCGGCGAGGGCGTCCAGGACGGACTGGTGGAGTGCCGTCAGCTCCAGGGGGTGGGGTGGGGGCAGGAGGAGCGGGGCCGCGTCCGCGAGGTAGAGGGAGACCCAGCCGTCCTTGCCGGGGAGCGCGCCCGCCCCGGCCCACACGATCTCCCCGGCGGCGGTGAGCTCGTCGAGCATGGCCGGGTTGTAGTGGGTGACGCGCGACGGCAGGACGAGCTTCTCCAGGGCGGAGGCGGGCACGGAGGCGCCTTGAAGCTGCTCGACCGCCCGCACCAGACCGTCGACGCCCCGCAGGGAGTGGCCCTTGCCGATGTGCTGCCACTGCGGGAGGAACTGGGCGAGGGCCGGTGGCGGCACCGGTTCGAGTTCGTGGCGCAGGGCGGCCAGGGAGCGGCGGCGCAGACGGCGGAGCACGGTCGCGTCGCACCACTCCTGGCCGATGCCCGCCGGGTGGAACTCTCCCTGTACGACCCGCCCGCTCGCGGCGAGCCGCTGCAACGCGCCCTCGGTGACCGCCGTGCCCAGGCCGAAGCGGGCCGCGACCGTCGCCGAGGTGAACGGGCCGTGGGTGCGGGCGTACCGGGCGAGAAGGTCGCCGAGTGGGTCCTTGACCGGCTCGGTGAAGGCCTCCGGGACACCGACCGGCAGTGCTGTGCCGAGGGCGTCGCGCAGGCGGCCCGCGTCCTCGATCGCCGCCCAGTGGTCGGCGCCCGCGACACGGACCTTGATCGCGCGGCGGGCTCGGGCGAGGTCCTGCGCCCACTGCGGTTCGGCGCCCCGCTCGGCCAGCTCGGCGTCCGTGAGCGGGCCGAGGAGACGGAGGAGGTCCGCGACGCCCTCGGCGTCCTTGACCCGGCGGTCCTCGGTGAGCCACTGGAGCTCCCGCTCCAGCTCGCTCAGCACCTCGGCGTCGAGCAGTTCCCTGAGTTCCGCCTGGCCGAGCAGCTCGGCCAGCAGCCGGGAGTCCAGCGACAGGGCCGCCGCGCGGCGCTCGGCGAGGGGCGAGTCACCCTCGTACAGGAACTGGGCGACGTAACCGAAGAGGAGGGAGCGCGCGAAGGGCGAGGGCTCGGGGGTGGTGACCTCGACCAGACGGACCTTGCGGGACTCCAGGTCGCCCATCAGCTCCACGAGGCCCGGTACGTCGAAGACGTCCTGGAGGCACTCGCGGACCGCCTCCAGGACGATCGGGAACGAGCCGAACTCGCTCGCCACCTGGAGCAGTTGGGAGGCACGCTGGCGCTGCTGCCACAGGGGGGTGCGCTTGCCGGGGTTGCGGCGGGGGAGCAGGAGCGCGCGGGCGGCGCACTCGCGGAAGCGGGAGGCGAACAGGGCCGAGCCGCCGACCTGGTCGGTGACCATCTGGTCGACCTCGCCCTTGTCGAAGACGACGTCCGCGGCGCCCACGGGGGCCTGCTCCGCGTCGTACTCCGTGCCGATCGCGGTCGGTTCCCGGTCCAGGAGGTCCAGGCTCATCAGGTCCGCGTCCGGCAGCCGGAGCACGATGCCGTCGTCGGCGTGCATGACCTGGGCGTCCATGCCGTAGCGCTCGGAGAGCTTGGCGCCGAGGGCCAGCGCCCAGGGGGCGTGGACCTGGGCGCCAAAGGGGGAGTGGACGACGACCCGCCAGTCGCCGAGTTCGTCGCGGAAGCGCTCCACGACGATGGTGCGGTCGTCCGGGATGTGGCCGCAGGCCTCGCGCTGTTCGTCGAGGTACGACAGGACGTTGTCGGCCGCCCAGGCGTCCAGGCCGGCCGCGAGGAGGCGCAGGCGGGCGTCCTCCTTGGGGAGCGAGCCCACCTCGCGGAGGAACGCGCCCACCGCGCGACCCAGTTCCAGGGGGCGGCCCAGCTGGTCGCCCTTCCAGAAGGGGAGCCGGCCGGGGACGCCGGGGGCGGGGGAGACCAGGACGCGGTCGCGCGTGATGTCCTCGATGCGCCAGGAACTGGTGCCGAGCGTGAAGACGTCCCCCACGCGCGACTCGTAGACCATCTCCTCGTCCAGCTCGCCGACCCGTCCGCCGCCCTTCTTGGGATCGGAGCCGGCGAGGAAGACGCCGAAGAGGCCGCGGTCGGGGATCGTGCCGCCGGAGGTGACGGCGAGGCGCTGGGCGCCCGGGCGGCCGGTGATGGTCCCGGCGATACGGTCCCAGACCACGCGCGGGCGCAGCTCGGCGAAGGCGTCGGAGGGGTAGCGGCCGGCGAGCATGTCCAGGACCGCGGTGAACGCGGACTCGGGCAGGGAGGCGAAAGGGGCCGCCCTGCGGACGGTGGCCAGGAGGTCGTCCAGCTGCCAGGTGTCCATGGCGGTCATCGCGACCAGTTGCTGGGCGAGCACGTCCAGGGGGTTCGCCGGGACCTTGAGGGACTCGATGGAGCCGGTGCGCATGCGCTCGGTGACGACCGCCGCCTGGACCAGGTCGCCGCGGTACTTCGGGAAGACCACGCCGGTGGAGACGGCGCCGACCTGGTGGCCCGCGCGGCCGACGCGTTGCAGGCCGGAGGCCACCGAGGGGGGTGATTCGACCTGGACCACCAGGTCCACCGCGCCCATGTCGATGCCGAGTTCGAGGCTGGAGGTGGCCACGACCGCGGGGAGTCTTCCTGCCTTCAGGTCCTCCTCGACCAGGGCGCGCTGTTCCTTGGAGACCGAGCCGTGGTGGGCCCTCGCGATGACCTGGGGTGCGCCCTGGGCCGCGCCCGAGCCGCCCATGAGCTCCGCGGGGGCGTGGTGTTCGTCCAGGGGTTCGCCGGTGGCCCGCTCGTAGGCGATCTCGTTGAGGCGGTTGCAGAGGCGTTCCGCGAGGCGGCGGGAGTTCGCGAAGACGATCGTGGAGCGGTGGGACTGGACGAGGTCGGCGATGCGCTCCTCGACATGGGGCCAGATCGAGGGGCGTTCCGCGCCGCCGCCGTCGCCGCCGTTGCTGTCGGCGACCGGGGAGCCGCCGAGTTCGCCGAGGTCCTCCACCGGGACCACCACCGAGAGGTCGAACTCCTTGCCCGACTTCGGCTGGACGATCTCCACCTTGCGGTGCGGGGAGAGGTAGCGGGCGATCTCGTCCACCGGGCGGACCGTGGCGGACAGGCCGATGCGGCGGGCCGGCTTCGGGAGGAGTTCGTCCAGGCGCTCCAGGGAGAGGGCCAGGTGGGCGCCGCGCTTGGTGCCGGCCACGGCGTGGACCTCGTCGAGGATCACTGTCTCGATGCCGGTGAGCGCGTCGCGGGTCGCCGACGTCAGCATCAGGAACAGGGATTCCGGGGTGGTGATCAGGATGTCCGGGGGGCGGGTGGAGAGGGCTCGGCGCTCGGCCGCGGGGGTGTCACCTGAGCGGATGCCGACCTTGACCTCGGGTTCGGGCAGGCCCAGGCGGACGGATTCCTGGCGGATGCCGGTGAGGGGGCTGCGGAGGTTGCGCTCCACGTCGACGGCGAGGGCCTTCAGGGGGGAGACGTAGAGGACCCGGCAGCGCTTCTTGGGGTCGGCGGGTGGGGGTGTGGAGGCGAGCTGGTCCAGGGCGGCGAGGAAGGCGGCGAGGGTTTTGCCGGAGCCGGTGGGGGCCACGACCAGCACGTCCGAGCCCTCGGCGATGGCCTGCCAGGCGCCTGCCTGGGCGGTGGTGGGGGCGTCGAAGGCGCCCGTGAACCAGCCGCGGGTTGCGGGGGAGAAGGTGTTGAGGGCTTGGTGTGCTGGGCTGACCATGCGTCCATCGTGCACCTCGGCACTGACAGTGGGTGGGTGGTGGGGGTGTCGGGTCGAGCGCGGGTTCGGTGGGGGCTGGCGTTTTTGCGCAGTTCCCCGCGCCCCTGGAGGCCTGCGGCGGCCCGTTGCGGCCCGGTGGGGGCTTGTGTAGCGCGTGCGGTCGGTTTGGGGTCGGGGCCGGGGTGGGGGGTATCCGTCCTCGGTCCGGCGGCTCGGTCCATCGGAAAAGGGGCCCTGTAACGGACGCCGGCCGCTGCGGGCGGACACCCCCCACCCCGTCCCCTTCGCGCCGTACGCGGCGAACGGCCGGTGGGGGGCGGACGCGGGCGGCTGACGGCCCGTGGGGTCGCAGGCCAACTGCAGCCCACCCAGGGGCGCGGGGAACTGCGCGACCAGCCACGACGGACCCGCCCCCGCCCGACAACAGGACCTGGCACCCCCCTAGGCGCCCGGTCCAAGCCCAGCGCAGCGGGGCGGCACAATGGGCGTATGGCAGGTACCAGCGAGCGGGCCAGGCATTGGCGGTATGCCGCCCTGCCCGGGGTTGATCTGCTGCGGGCGCGGTATGTGCGGAAGACGTTTGTGCGGCATACGCATGAGAACTTCGTGATCGCTGCCATTGCGGACGGGGTGGAGGTCTTTCAGCATCGGGGGGCCGATCAGTACGCGGGGGCCGGGGCGCTGGCTCTGGTGAATCCTGATACGGCTCATACGGGGCGGGCCGGGGTGCCGGAGGGGTGGCGGTACGGGGCTGTCTATCCGTCGCCCGAGGTTGTGGCCGGGATTGCCGCCGAGACCAGTTCGCTGCGTGGGACGCCGGGGTTCGTGAGGCCCGTGCTCGATGATCCGTACGCCGTGCGGCTGGTGCATCAGGTGCTGCGGGCCGCCGAGGAAGGGAACGCCCTGGCCGCCGACACCTTGTTGCGGGTGGCCGTGACGCGGTTGCTGCGGGTGAACGGTGGGGTGCTGCCGGAGCGGGACGTGCGGTCCGCCGGAGCGCGGGTGGCGGTGCGGGCGCGTGCCGTGCTGGAGGAGCGGATGGCTGAGCCGCCCTCTCTGGAGGGGCTGGCGGCTGATCTCGGGACCAGTCCGTTCGCGCTGCTGCGTGCCTTCCGGGGGGTGTACGGGATGCCGCCGCACACGTGGCTGACCGATGCCCGGGTGCGGCGGGCTCAGCGGTTGCTGGACGCGGGGGCCGGTCCGGCCGCCACGGCCGTCGAGGTGGGGTTCACGGACCAGTCGCATCTGAACCGGCACTTCACGCGGATCGTCGGTGTGCCGCCCGGGGCCTATCAGCGGGAGCGCAAGAACGTACAAGACTCTTCGGAGGCGCTGCTCGTAGCGTCCGAGGCGTGGCAGAACAGACCGCTCTCGCAGATACGCACCCCGACGGTGGAGGAAGGCCGGACGCCGCCGTCGTACGAGACGCCCTCGGCGTCGGGGTGGCCGTCGGACTGTCCGGTTTCGCCTTCGGGGTGACCTCGGCCGGCAGCGGGCTCACGCTGCCGCAGACCTGTGCTCTCAGCCTTCTGGTGTTCACCGGCGCGTCCCAGTTCGCCCTGGTGGGAGCGCTCGCGGCCGGGGGGAGTCCGTTCACCGCGGCCGCCGGAGCCTTCTTCCTGGGGGTGCGCAACGCGTTCTACGGGCTGCGGCTGTCGCAGTTGCTGGCCCTGCCGCGCATGCTGCGCCCGTTCGCCGCTCAGTGGGTCATCGACGAGACGGCCGCGGTCTCGCTGGCGCAGCCCACGCGGCGAGCCGGCCGGATCGGGTTCGCCGTCACGGGGCTCACCCTGTATGTGCTGTGGAACCTGACCACCTTGCTGGGGGCCCTGGGCGCCGACGCGATCGGGGACACGCGCGAGTGGGGGCTGGACGCGGCCGGGCCCGCCGTGTTCCTCGCGTTGCTCGCGCCCATGGTGAAGAGCGGCACAGAGCGGGCGGTGGCCGGGCTCGCCGTGCTGCTGGGGCTCGGGCTGCTTCCTGTGCTGCCCGCCGGGGTGCCGGTGCTGGCGGCCGCTCTCGCCGCGCCTCTCGTGCTGTGGGTGCGAGGGCGTCGGGAGCGGGCGCGGGAGGAGGGGCGGTGAACACCTGGATCGCGATCGGCGTCACCGCCCTCGGTTGCTATGTCGTCAAGCTTCTCGGGCTGCTGGTGCCCGCGGGCGTTCTCGACCGGCCCCTGGTGAAGCGCCTCGCCGCACTGCTGCCGGTGGCTCTCCTGGCCGCGCTCACCGCTCAGCAGACCTTCGCCGACGGGCGGATGCCGGTGCTCGACGCGCGGGCCGCGGGACTGGCCGCGGCGGCTGTGGCGCTCCTCCTGCGGGCTCCGTTCCTGGTCGTCGTCGCCGCCGCGGTGGTCGTGACGGCCGGGGTGCGGGCCCTGGCGGCGTGAGCGCGGCCGCACGCGTGTGTCCGGCCGCGCGTCGGCACGCGTGTGTGGGCTGCGCGTCGGCACGCGTGTATGCGGGCCTTCCGCCGGTAGCCGATCCCTCCCGCAGGTCACCGGTGCCTTCCGCGGGTCAGCCGATGCCGCGGCCGTAGGCGCGCAGGGTGTGCAGTGCCCGGATCGTCACCATGGGGCGCGCTTCCAGGGCGGTGGTCGGTGCCCAGGGGCGCCATCGGATCGGCCAGCCGCCGTCCTCCTGCTGCTCGGCGGCCAGGAAGTCCAGCGAACGGGCCATCTCGTCGTCCGTGAACCACTCGCGCGCGAGCGAGTCCGCGGTCTTCGCGTAGTCGTGCGGGAAGTGGTGCTCGCCCGGGGCGTAGCCGGGGGAGACGGGGAACGCCGCGAGGTCCGCCGGGTCCAGCACGGCCAGCCGTCGCTCGCGCACCAGGCGGCCCAGGCGGTCGGCGCCGGCCTGTGCGCGCGAGCGGTCGGGAACGGAGTCCAGGAAGGTCAGGGCGGCCTGGATCTCGTACGGATGGGACACCTCCAGGGACTCCACCGCCTGCCAGCAGAAGTCCGTGGCCCGGAACAGCCAGGCGTGCCACACCTCGTTGCGGTGCAGCAGGCCGACCACGGGACCGGTGGTGAGCAGTTCGCTCGGCGGGGCGTCCACGACCGGCAGGAAGGGGGCCGTCGGATAACCGCGTTGAGCGGGAGTGACGGCGGGCAGGGCGCCGTCCGAGGTGGAGACGGACGTGAGATAGCGGCACACGCGCTCGACGCGCTGTCCGCCGCAGCGTCCTACGGCGTCCAGGACCCGCAGGGCGTGAGCGGTGTGCAGGGGCTGGCTGACCGGCCCGCGCAGATCGGGCTCCAGGGCGTGGCCGTAACCGCCGTCCTCGTTGCGGTAGGCGTCCAGAGCCGTCTCCACCGGGTCGGGGCCGCCGTTCAGGAAGTGGTACGCGAACAGCCGCTGTTCCAGCACGCGCGCGGTGAGCCAGACGAAGTGCTCCGCTCGGAAGAGCGGGGAGTGCGCCGGTGACGTCTGGGGGAGTGGGGAAGCTCCTGTTTCGGGCATGCGACAGACCGTAGGGCGGAAAGCGGTCTCGGCAAGCGGTCCCGGCCGAGGCCCACCCCCAGGGGCGGGATACTGGAGTCATGCGGTTGACGGTCTTCTGGCAGCGGATGGCGGAGCACTTCGGTCCGGGGTACGCCGACACCTTCGCGCGCGATCATGTGATGGCGGAGCTCGGTGGGCGCACGGTGCACGAGGCGCTCGACTCCGGCTGGGACGCCAAGGACGTGTGGCGCGTGGTGTGCACCGTGATGAACGTTCCGGCGGAGAGGCACTGAGGGTGCCTGGGGGCGCTGAGGGTGTCGCTTTCGGGCGTGGACGTTCCGGGGAGAAGTGCCACCAGTCGTGAACATCTCACGAAAGAGGCACTGACCGGTCACGAAGATCGCAGGACGGCAGCCGATTGTCAGTGACGTGGGCGAGACTTGCTCCGTGGCACCCACTGACGAGTCCGGGCAGGCAGCCCCGCAGGCATCTCCGTTCGGCACGACGCCGCCCTCCCGGCCCCCGGCCGCCGGCGCCGGGCCGAACGCCCGCATGCCGCGCTGGCTGCCGCGCGCCATGGTGCTCGCGCTGGCCCTCATCGCCGTGTTCCAGTTCGGCAGTTGGGCCTTCCACCAGCTGATAGGCCTGCTGACCAACGTTCTCATCGCGTTCTTCCTGGCCCTGGCGATCGAACCCGCGGTGAGCAAGATGGCGGCCCGCGGCATGCGCAGGGGGCTCGCGACCTTCCTCGTCTTCTTCGGGGTGCTGATCGTGACCGCCGGCTTCGTCACGCTGCTCGGTTCCATGCTCGCGGGTCAGATCGTCAAGATCGTCGAGGACTTCCCGGACTACCTCGACTCCGTCATCAGCTGGATCAACGGGCACTTCCACACCGATCTGAAGCGGGTGGACGTCCAGGAGGGCCTGCTGCGCTCCGACTGGCTGCGCAACTACGTGCAGAACAGCGCCACCGGCGTCCTGGACGTGTCCGCCCAGGTGCTCGGCGGGCTCTTCCAGCTGCTGACGATCGCGCTGTTCTCGTTCTACTTCGCCGCCGACGGGCCCCGGCTGCGCCGCGCGATCTGCTCCGTCCTGCCGCCCGCCCGGCAGGCCGAGGTGCTGCGCGCCTGGGAGATCGCCGTCGACAAGACCGGCGGCTACATCTACTCGCGCGGTCTGATGGCGCTCGTCTCCGGGGTGGCCCACTTCATCCTGCTCCAGGCCCTGGACGTGCCGTACGCGCCCGTGCTGGCCGTGTGGGTGGGCCTGGTCTCGCAGTTCATCCCGACCATCGGCACCTATCTCGCGGGCGCCCTGCCCATGCTGATCGCCTTCACGGTCGATCCCTGGTACGCGCTGTGGGTGCTGGTCTTCGTGGTGATCTACCAGCAGTTCGAGAACTACGTGCTCCAGCCCAAGCTGACCTCGAAGACCGTCGACATCCACCCCGCGGTCGCCTTCGGGTCGGTCATCGCGGGCACCGCCCTGCTCGGTGCCGTCGGCGCCCTGATCGCCATCCCGGCGGTCGCCACGCTCCAGGCCTTCCTGGGGGCCTATGTGAAGCGGTACGCCGTCACCGACGATCCCCGGGTCCACGGCCACCGGAGGCGGGGGGACGGGCCCTCGCCGGTCACGCGCGCGCGTGCGCTGTGGGAGCGGCGGCGGCCGGCGGCGCACGACGCCAGCGACGCCAAGGACACCACCGGCACCCAGGACGCCCCTGGCGACCAGGACTCCAACGGCGGCGACGGCTCCTCCTGAAAGGGCCCCGGTTCAGTAGGTGAGGACGGCCCAGATCCCGGCACCGGCGACGGCTGTGACGTAGGAGCCGATCGCCGCGTACAGGATCCGTCGCCGTAGGGTCTCGCTCCACCGGGTGCGGGACAGCAGCCAGGCCAGTACGGGCAGGACCAGGACCGCGTGCAGGCTCACGCCGTGCAGCGGCTTGAGCGGGGCGGTCGAGTGGTAGGCCGCCTCCTGGTGTCCGGTACGGGTGAGGACGACCCCGCGCGCGATCATCGCGGCACCCGAGGCGAGTGCCACGAGCAGGAGCGCGAACCCGGACCGCACCGCGAGGTCCATCCCCGCCGGGCCTGAGGGCCGGTGGCGGAAGGAGGCGACCGCGAACGCCGTCAGCAGCAGCACCAGGACGCCGCCGCCCACCGCGAGCGTCATGGACACCGCCGTGTCGAAGGGCGTCTCCATGTCGAGGTGGGAGGGCACCCCGCGCCACGCCTGGAGGGTGATGCCGCCGACCTCGACCACACAGTCGGCCGCGAACACCGTGAGCAGCGCGGCACGCGTGCGTGTGCCGACGCGCAGATAGGACGTGACCCAGGTGACCGCGATCAGCGTCACCCCGAAGGACAGCCCGAACGTCACCGGCTTGCGCCAGGAGACCGGCCCGTCCCAGGGGCCGCCGGCCACGGCGAACACCACCAGGTGCGCGAGCCCGGAGAGGACGAGGAGCAGACCGGTGGCGTGACAGAGCCGCTCCACGCGGCGTGCGCCGGAGGCCCACGGCGCCGACGTCCCTGTCGGCAGTGCGGGCGGGTTCGCGAGGGCCGGGTCCATCAGGGCCGGGCTCCCTTGCGGGCGAGGCCGGCCGTCGTGCCGGCTGCCCCCTTCCGGGCCAGGCAGGCCGTGGAACCGGCGATCACCAGGGCGGTGAGGGCGATGACCTCGGCGACCGTGGCGGCGATGAGCGCGGTGTCCCCCGACGTGAGGTGGTCCGAGGTGTTCGGGGTCAGGATCGCGCCCACGCCGATGAACAGGCCGACGCCTAGGGCGAGTCCGGTCGTCCAGCGGTTCGCACGCCAGATCAGCAGGGCCGCCGCCACGAGCGGGATGACGAGGCCGGGCGGGACGGTCGGGTAGTCCGCGCCGGCGGCGATCTGGCCGACGATGGACACGGCCAGCAGGAGCAGGGCGGACAGGGTCACGATCACGGCCGGGGTACGTGGTGTCGTGTCGGCTTTCCGCGGCGGTACTCGGGTGCGCGTCTTGGTCTCCATGGCTCAAGACTGGCGAGAAGGGCTCCCGGGGTCGTCGTACGGCCGAAGGCTCCTCAAGTACGCCGCGGGAAGTAGCCGGAGGGTGCACGGGAGGTCGGCGGAGGGGACACGCGAGGGTGGCTGGAGGAGCCTGCGGGAGGGCGTCGACGCCTGGCGGGGGAAGTCGCTCGGGTGCCGCGTGGTGCGCTTGACACGAAAATCGAACATCCATTCTTATGGAGGCTCCGGTCAAGTCGGCGGCGGGTGTTTCGGCATGATTTGCCTGGAGAAGTACCCGAGTTATCCACAGGCCGGACGGGCGTCAGGGCGCATTGTCAGTGGCAGGCGTTAGCGTCTTTGACGTGAAGCGATCGACTCAAGCAAATCGGGTGGAACCCATGGCAGGAACCGACCGCGAGAAGGCGCTCGACGCCGCGCTCGCACAGATTGAACGGCAGTTCGGCAAGGGCGCGGTCATGCGCATGGGCGAGCGGCCGAACGAGCCCATCGAGGTCATCCCCACCGGGTCGACCGCGCTCGACGTCGCGCTCGGCGTAGGCGGCATCCCGCGCGGCCGAGTGGTGGAGGTGTACGGACCGGAGTCCTCCGGCAAGACGACCCTGACCCTGCACGCGGTGGCCAACGCGCAGCGGGCCGGCGGCCAGGTGGCCTTCGTGGACGCGGAGCACGCCCTCGACCCCGAGTACGCGCGCAAGCTCGGCGTCGACGTCGACAACCTGATCCTGTCCCAGCCGGACAACGGCGAGCAGGCCCTGGAGATCGTGGACATGCTGGTCCGCTCCGGTGCCCTCGACCTGATCGTCATCGACTCCGTCGCCGCGCTCGTGCCGCGCGCGGAGATCGAGGGCGAGATGGGTGACAGCCACGTCGGTCTGCAGGCCCGTCTGATGAGCCAGGCCCTGCGGAAGATCACCAGCGCGCTCAACCAGTCCAAGACCACCGCGATCTTCATCAACCAGCTCCGCGAGAAGATCGGCGTGATGTTCGGCTCCCCGGAGACCACGACCGGTGGCCGGGCGCTGAAGTTCTACGCCTCGGTGCGCATGGACATCCGCCGTATCGAGACCCTGAAGGACGGCACGGACGCGGTCGGCAACCGCACCCGTGTCAAGGTCGTCAAGAACAAGGTCGCGCCGCCCTTCAAGCAGGCCGAGTTCGACATCCTCTACGGCCAGGGCATCAGCCGCGAGGGCGGTCTGATCGACATGGGCGTGGAGCACGGCTTCGTGCGCAAGGCCGGCGCCTGGTACACGTACGAGGGCGACCAGCTCGGCCAGGGCAAGGAGAACGCGCGCAACTTCCTGAAGGACAACCCCGACCTGGCCAACGAGATCGAGAAGAAGATCAAGGAGAAGCTGGGCGTCGGCGTGCGTCCCGAGGAGCCGGCCGCCGAGCCGGGTACGGACGCCGCGGTGTCCGCTGCCGCGGACGACACCGCGAAGGTGCCGGCTCCGACGGCCGCGAAGGCGACGAAGGCCAAGGCCCCGGCCGCCAAGAGCTGATCCCGTACCGTGCCTGATTCAGAGACATGGCGAACCGACCGGGCCGAGCACGAGGACGCTCCGCGAGGGCGGGGCGGTAAGGGCGACGGGGGTTCTGTCGGGCCGGGCGGCGACGCGCGCGGAGACGGTACGGGGCACGGGGCGGACGGGGGACACGGCCGCCCGGTGTCGTCCGGCTCGGGCCGGTCCTCCGGCGACGAGCCCTCGGGGGGCGGTGCGGACGGGGGATTCGGCCGCGCGCTGAGATACGGCGACGGCCGGCCCTACGTGGTCCCTCGCTCCGACGGCGGCACATCGCAGGGCGGCGTGTCGAGCGACGACGCCTGGCAGGGCGGTCTGTCGAGCGACGGCGCGTCGGACGGCGGCAGTGGGGCGTGCGGTGACGACCCGTCATATGGCGGCGGTGGATCGTACGGTGATGGTGCGTCATACAGCAGTGCTCAGTCGTACGGTGACGGTCCGTCGTACGGCGATGACCTTTCTTCGTACGGCCGTGAAGGGACCGCTCGTGGTTCCCGGGCGGCCGGGCGGAGTGCGCGTCGCGGTGATGGCGGCGCTCCTGGCACGGGCGGTCCCCGTGGGCGTCGGCAGCGTCGGCGCGGCTTCGGGGAGGCGCCCGGTGAGGACGGAGGCGGCCCTTCCTCGTCGAGGGCCGAGAAGGGGGAGCCTCCGGCGGACCCGGTGGAGCGGGCGCGGGCGATCTGTCTGCGCCTGCTCACCGGGACCCCGCGTACGCGCAAGCAGCTAGCCGACGCCCTGCGCAAGCGGGAGATCCCGGACGACGCCGCCGAGGAGGTGCTGTCGCGGTTCGAGGAGGTCGGGCTGATCAACGACAGCGCGTTCGCGGACGCCTGGGTGGAGTCCCGGCACCATGGCCGGGGGCTCGCCCGGCGGGCGCTCGCCCAGGAGCTGCGGACCAAGGGCGTCGACTCCACGCTGATCGACGAGGCCGTCTCCCAGCTCGACTCCGAGCAGGAGGAGGCGACGGCACGCGAGCTGGTCGACCGCAAGCTGCGCGCGACCCGTGGCCTCGACCGCGACAAGCGGCTGCGCCGCCTCGCCGGGATGCTGGCCCGCAAGGGCTACCCCGAGGGCATGGCCCTGCGGGTGGTGCGGCAGGCACTGGAGGAGGAAGGCGAGGACACGGAGTTCCTCGGCGACGAGGGGTTTTGAGGCGCGGGGACCGCTCTCGGGGGACGAGAAAGCGCCCATGCAGGGAGCGGGGGCTGGGTAGCGGTTGACGTCGGTGACGGGAACGGTTCACGTCGGTGCCGGGGGGCGCAGGGCTCGCAGACCCTGAGCCGTGGCCGGCGCAGCCCGGTCGGGTGCACGGGCTCCGCCGTCAGGCCGGAGGCGCAGGCCACGACTTACGGATAGAAGCGCTCGACTCTCAGCACGGGGGATCAGTCAAGCGCACCCGTGCAGGGTCCTGTCGGCCGGGCCGTGCTCACTGCCAGTCCTCCGGGCGTTCCACATGCTCCAGACGCAGGGTCGGGCCCGTGCGGCTGTAGCGGCGGATCTGGGGGAGGGGCGGGTAGTAGGCGTGGACGGAGATCGCGTGGACCTCGGTGGACTCGTTGAGGACCTCGTGGACGTGGTGGCGGCCGAAGGAGCGGCCCTTGCCGGCCGGCAGGCGGCGTTCGCGGTCGACGTCGTCGGAGAGTTCGAGGGTCTTCCAGCCGTCGGCGGGCAGCCGGGCGGCGAGGGAGTTCTCCTTGAGCTCACCGGCCGCGGTGATGAAGGCACCGACCGACTCGGCGTGGTCGTGCCAGCCGGTGCCGGTGCCGGGCGGCCAGCCGATCAGCCAGGCCTCGCTGCCGCCGGGGCCCTCCAGCCGCACCCAGGTGCGGCCTTCGGGGTCGAGCGGGAGCGAGTCGATCAGCTCGGCGTCGGCGGCCGTACGCCGTACGAAGTCGAGGAGTTCGGCCTGGGTGGGCGGCGCGACGGTGGAGACAGAGGGGAGCACAGACACAGGTACCGTCCTGAGAAGAGTTCGCGGGACCGCGGCGCCGCTCAGCAGCGGCGCGCGAGGAAAGAAAGAGGCGAATTCAGCAGGACGGGCGACACACGCAGCCCGCATAGCGGACGAGGTCCATATGGACCCTCCGCCACAGGCGCACACAGGTGTCGGTCACGATCCGGAGTACACCATGCCGCCGACGGACGTTTCAACTCACTGTCACTATGTGGACGCACAGTGACAGTGAGCACGTCAACGGGGGCCGGCCCCCGCGCTCGCCTCCGCCTTCGTCGGCGGACCGCCGAGCGCCGTCTCGGCCGCCGAGTACAGGTCGGCCGGGCGGACCCCGCTCAGGGCGGTGACGAGATGGCCGTCCGGCCGTACGAGAAGGACCGTGTGCGGGGCGGCGCCCGGGTACTCCTCGGCGACCAGGAGCTCGGCGGAGTGCGGCAGCGCGGTCACCGCGGCGGCCAGGCGGGGCATGATTCCGGCGGTCACCCAGTGTTTGCGCTCCCACACGCCGGTGCCCGGCGCGACCAGGACGACCAGCAGCGCGCCCCGACCCAGGCGCTCGTGCAGCCGTACGAACGAGCCGTCCTCGGCGGTGACCCGGACATCCACGACCGGCGCGCCCGGCGGGGTGTCGACGGGCACTTCTCCTTCGAGGTGCCGGGGTGCGAGGGGCGAGTCGGCGTACGCCCCCGGCGCACCGAGCGGGCCGCGCCCCAGGTGACCGTCCGTGAGCAGCGCGTCGTGGCCGCGGGCCGAGCCCGGGACGACCGAGCGCAGCCCCCCGCCACCGCGCACCAGCGGCAGGGCCTGGTCGGCGGCGCGCAGCCGAGCGGCGACGATCGCGCGCCGCTCGGCCTGGTAGCTGTCCAGAAGCGCCTCGTGCGGGCCGTGGTGCCAGGCCAGAGCCAGCTTCCAGGCGAGGTTGTCGGCGTCCCTGAGGCTCTCGTCGAGCCCCTGCGTGCCGAGCGCGCCGAGGCAGTGCGCCGAGTCCCCGGCGAGGAAGACCCGGCCGGCGCGCCAGCGGCGGGCCAGCCGGTGGTGCACGGTGTGGACACCGGTGTCGAGGAGTTCGTACGGCGGAGTCGAGCCGCCCGTCCAGCCCGCGAGGGTCTCCCGGACGCGGGTCACCAGGAGTTCGGGCGTGACCAGGTCCTTGCCGGGCGGCAGGAGCCAGTCCAAGCGCCACACGCCCTCGGGGAGCGGGCGGGCGGTGATCTCCCCGGCCGACGGCCCGGACGTCCGCCACGGCGGCATCCGGTGCAGCAACGCCCGGTCCTCGAAGGGGAGTTCGGTGCGCAGGGCGGCGACCGCGTGGCGTTCCACCGCCGTACGGCCCGGGAAGCGGATGTCCTCCAGCTTGCGCACGGTGGAGCGCGGGCCGTCGCAGCCGACCAGGTAACTCCCGCGCCACCACGTGCCCTTGGGGCCGCGCGTGTGAGCGGTGACGCCCGAGGGCTCCTGCTCGATGGTGTCGAGCCTGCTGTCCGGGGCGATCTTCACCAGCCGTTCCTCGGCGAGGGCGGCACGCAGGGCGTTCGTCAGGACGTGCTGGGCGACGTGCAGCGGGGCGTCCCCGGTCTCCTCGAAGTCGACCTCGCGCATCACCTGCTTGCGGCGCATCGACAGCCATCCGGCCCAGTGCGCGCCCAGCCCGGTGACCGGGACTCCGGTCAGGCGGGACATGAGGGCGGCGGTGTCCTCGTGCAGTACGGCGGTGCGGGCCAGGCGGGGTTCGTCCTTGCCGGGGCCCTCGTCGAGGACCACGGAGGGGACCTCCTGGCGCGCCAGCGCCAGGGCGAGCGTGAGCCCGACGGGCCCCGCTCCGACGATGATCACCGGGTCCACGGTGCGGCGCCCCCTGTGCCCGGCGGAGTCCCGAGAGACGTATGTGAACAGGAGGTTGGAGCAGGGTGCACGATCACAGAACGTATGCAACCCATTGCCGGTGCTTGCGTCAAGTGACGGAGGCAGTGGCGATCATGCCACTGCCTCCGTGTCGTCCGGGTGGACCGTTCAACGCACTTGATTGAGCGTCAGAATCCGCCGCCGGTGTTCTCGCCGGTTCCGTATGCGCCGCGCACGGCGGCGGGGTTGACCTCGACCGTGTCCTCGCCGAGAACCGCCCCCGTGCTCTTCTTGCTGCGCCGCAGCCGCTGCTCCAGCCAGCTCGCGAAGCTGGTGAGGATGAAGTTGACGATGATGTAGATGATCGCCACGACGATGAAGCTGGGGATGACGTTGGCGTAGTTGGCCGCCAGCGTCTGGCGCGCGTTGAGCAGCTCGGTGAAGCCGAGCATCACGCCGCCCAGCGCGGTGTCCTTCACGATGACCACCAGCTGGCTGACGATGGCCGGCAGCATCGCGGTGACCGCCTGCGGAAGCAGGATGCTGGTCATCGTCTGGCCCTTGCGCAGACCGACCGCGTAGGCCGCCTCCGTCTGTCCCCGGGGCAGCGAGAGGATGCCGGCCCGCACGACCTCGGCGAGCACCGAGGCGTTGTAGAGCACCAGGCCGGTGACGACGGCGTACAGGGGCCGTTCCTCACTGCTGATGTTCAGGGAGGAACGGACGTAGAGCTCGTTGGCGAACAGCATCAGCAGCAGGACCGGGATGGCCCGGAAGAACTCGACCACCGTGCCGGCCACGCCCCGCACCCACGCGTGGTCGGACATCCGGGCGATGCCGAAGACCGCGCCCAGGGGCAGGGCGATCACCATGGAGATCGCCGCGGCCTTGAGGGTGTCGGCGAGGCCGGGCAGGAGGTAGGTCGTCCAGGCCTCACTCGTGGTGAAGGGCTCCCAGAGGTCCCACTCCAGCTGGTTGTTGTCGTCCATCGTCCGCCACACCCACCACAGCAGGAGGGCGAGCAGGAGGGTGAAGACGACCGACAGCAGGACGTTGCGCCGTTTGGCGCGGGGTCCCGGGGTGTCGTAGAGGACCGAGCTCATCGCTTCACCGCCAGTCGCTTGCTCAGCCAGCCCAGGAAGAGGCCGGTGGGCAGGGTCAGTACCACGAAACCGAAGGCGAAGACCGCGCCGATGAGCAGCGTCTGGGCCTCGTTCTCGATCATTGTCTTCATCAGGTACGCGGCCTCGGCCACGCCGATCGCGGCCGCCACCGTGGTGTTCTTCGTCAGCGCGATCAGGACGTTGGCCAGCGGCCCGATGACCGAGCGGAAGGCCTGCGGCAGCACGATGAGGCGCAGGGTCTGGCTGAAGTTCAGCCCGATCGCGCGGGCCGCCTCGGCCTGGCCGAGCGGCACCGTGTTGATGCCGGAGCGGATCGCCTCGCAGACGAACGCGGCGGTGTAGACGATGAAACCGAGGATGGCCAGCCGGAAGCTCATGACCTTCACGTCGTCGCCCGCGCCCAGCGTGATGCGGAAGATGTCGGCGAGGCCGAGAGAGGTGAAGACGATGATGACCGTCAGGGGGATGTTCCGGACGATGTTGACGTAGGCGGTGCCGAACCCGCGCATCAGCGGGACGGGACTGACCCGCATCGCGGCCAGCAGGGTGCCCCAGACGAGGGAGCCGATGCCGGAGAAGAAGGTCAGCTTCACCGTCATCCAGAAGGCGCCCCACAGACTCGGGTCGTCATAGTCTGAAATAAAGTCGAACACGATCTCCCGCGCTTCCGGGTGTGTGGCGGAGGTATGAGGGGCGCGACGCGCCGCCGCCCTGATCGCGGCGGGCGGCGGCGCGCCGGTGGATCCCCGGGCAGACGCTCCGCTGGGCGGTCGGCGCCCGCCGGTGGTCGGCCGCGGGCCCGCTGTGGCTCGTCGTGCGCTCGCCCGCGCCCCTTCCGGGGCGCGGCCGAACCGCGGTCACAGCGCCGCGCCGGTGGATCCCGGCGTTACTTGACGATGACGCCGATCTTCGGGGCGGGCTCGTTCTTGTAGCCGGCCGGGCCGAAGTTGGCGTCGACCGCCTTCTGCCAGGAGCCGTCGCTGACCATCTTCTCCAGGGCCTTGTTGATCTTGTTGACGGTGGCGGTGTCGCCCTTCTTCACACCGATGCCGTAGTTCTCGTTGCTCAGCTTGAGGCCGGCGAGCTTGAACTGACCCTTGTACTTGTCCTGGGACGCGAAGCCCGCGAGGATCGAGTCGTCCGTGGTCAGCGCGTCGACGGCACCGCTCTGGAGGCCGGCGATGCACTCCGAGTAACCGGAGTACTCACGCAGCTGGGCCTTCGGGGCGAAGTCGTCCTTGACGTTCTGCGCCGAGGTGGAGCCGGTCACGGAACACAGCTTCTCGCCGTTGAGGTCCGTGGCCTCGCTGATCTTGGAGTCCTTCTTGACCAGCAGGTCCTGGTGGGCCAGCAGGTACGGGCCGGCGAAGTCGACCTTCTTCTTGCGCTCGTCGTTGATCGAGTAGGTGGCCGCGATGAACTTGACGTCGCCACGGGCGAGCGCGTTCTCGCGGTCGGCGCTCTTGGTCTCGACGAACTCGATCTGGTCGGGCTTGTAACCGAGTTCCTTGGCCACGTACGTGGCCACGTCCACGTCGAAGCCGGAGAAGGACCCGTCGGGCTTCTTCAGTCCGAGGCCGGGCTGGTCGTACTTGATGCCGACCTTGATCGTGCCACCGCCGCCGGAGCCCGAGCCGGAGCCCTCGTCCTTGCTGTCGCCGCCGCAGGCGGTCGCGGACAGGGCGAGGGCGAGAACGGCTGCCGAGGCGGCGGTGACCTTGCGGAGCTTCATGGTGAACATCCTTTGGGTGGTGAAGAGATGAGAGCCGTCGGTGGTCGATCCGGGTGGCACGTCAGTGGTGCAGGATCTTCGACAGGAAGTCCTTGGCACGGTCGCTGCGCGGGTTGCTGAAGAACTGGTCGGGCGCAGCCTCCTCGACGATCCGGCCGTCCGCCATGAACACCACGCGGTTTGCGGCCGATCGTGCGAAACCCATCTCGTGGGTCACGACGATCATGGTCATCCCGTCTCGGGCGAGCTGCTGCATGACCTCCAGCACCTCGTTGATCATCTCAGGGTCGAGCGCCGACGTGGGCTCGTCGAAGAGCATGACCTTGGGATCCATGGCCAGGGCGCGCGCGATCGCGACCCGCTGCTGCTGGCCGCCGGACAGCTGGGCGGGGTACTTGTCCGCCTGGGTGGCGACGCCGACCCGGTCGAGGAGGGCGCGCGCCTTCTCCTCGGCCTTCTTCTTGTCGGCCTTGCGGACCTTGATCTGTCCCAGCATCACGTTCTCGAGCACGGTCTTGTGCGCGAAGAGGTTGAAGGACTGGAAGACCATGCCGACGTCGGCGCGCAGCCGGGCCAGTTCCTTGCCCTCCTGGGGCAGCGGCTTGCCGTCGATGGAGATCGAACCCGTGTCGATCGTCTCGAGGCGGTTGATGGTGCGGCACAGGGTGGACTTCCCGGACCCGGAGGGTCCGATGACCACGACGACCTCGCCGCGGGCGATCGTCAGGTCGATGTCCTGCAGTACGTGCAACGCACCGAAGTGCTTGTTGACGCCCTTCAGGACGACCAGTTCGCCGGTCGCGACCGCATCTTCCTTGGCCGCCGATACTTCGGTCATCGCTCTCTGGCTCCGTCCTCCTCGGTTTCGGAGGACAGTAGTAACCCCATGCGACCAGCGTCATTAGTCTTGAGGGGAATCTGAGCATCACGATCCGATAGCAATCGGACACGTGTCGTAGCAGTTGTGACCAGTGCGCATCCGATGTGCGTATCGGCCGGATAACGGAACCGTGGCGCAACCGGAAGCCTCTTGACGCCGTCCTCATCCATCAGCATGACTGCACGGTGCGCACGCGCGCGTGCGTATGCCTATTGTGCCTGTTCACCACATATTCAGATAGTACGTCCGATGGGTCAAAGGGGGCCGGCGTGAGACTTCTCCTCGTCGAGGACGACAACCACGTGGCCGCCGCGCTGTCCGCGGTGCTCGCGCGGCACGGGTTCGACGTCACGCACGCACGCAGCGGCGAGGAGGCGCTCCGGGCGCTCGTCCCGGAGAGCGACGGCTTCGGGGTCGTGCTGCTCGACCTCGGCCTGCCCGACCAGGACGGCTACGAGGTGTGCGGCAAGATCCGCAAGCGCACCAGCACCCCGGTGATCATGGTCACCGCGCGCTCCGACGTCCGCTCCCGCATCCACGGCCTCAACCTCGGCGCCGACGACTACGTGGTCAAGCCGTACGACACCGGGGAACTGCTCGCCCGCATCCACGCCGTCAGCCGGCGCACCGCCCACGAGGACGCACCCGGCGCCGCCGACACCGCGCTCGTCCTCGGTGCCGTGCGCATCGAACTGCCGACCCGTCAGGTCAGCGTCGACGGCACGGTCGTACAGCTCACCCGCAAGGAGTTCGACCTCCTCGCGCTGCTCGCCCAGCGGCCCGGTGTGGTCTTCCGGCGCGAACAGATCATCAGCGAGGTCTGGCGCACGAGTTGGGAAGGGACCGGGCGGACACTGGAGGTCCATGTGGCGTCCCTGCGCGCGAAGCTGCGGATGCCGGCGCTGATCGAGACGGTACGGGGGGTGGGGTACCGGTTGGTGGCGCCCGGGGGGTGAGGGCTTGGGGACGGGGCAGGCTGGGGCGGGGTCTGGTTGGGTGCCGGTGCCTGGTGCTCGGGGGTCGGGATGCCGGTGCTGTGTGAAGTGTGGGGCGGGGAGCTGTGCGAGGCTCGGGGTGAGGTGTTCGGGCGGAAGAGGGACGGTGGCTGTGGGCGCGGGTGAGCGGGGTGGCAGGGGTGCCCGCGGGTGCGGTGGTGCGCCACGCGTCGGCGCCGGGTCGGGGGTCGGTGCGGACGTGAGCCGAGGGCCGCGGCTCCTGTGCCGGTCGGCGGGCGGGGCGTAGGCGGGAACCGTGCGTACACGTCTGCTTCCGCTGCTCATCGTCCTCATGGCCGCCGTGCTGCTCGCGCTGGGCGTGCCGCTCGCCATCGGCGTGGCCGCCGCGCAGCAACAGAAGGTCGTCGTCGACCGGATCGACGACACCGCCCACTTCGCCGCGCTCGCCCAGTTCGTCACCGACTCCTCCGACGAACGCCTGGAGACCCTGAAGAGCGAACTCGCCAGCTACTACAGCGTCTACGGCATCCGCGTCGGAGTCTTCTACGACGGCGACGTACCCATGGCCACGGCGCCACGCGAGTGGTACCTCCCCCACGAGGGCGAGGTGCGTGACGCGTTCGGCGAGGCACTGCTCAGCCGCCGCAGCCAGGACCCGAAGCAGGTGTGGCCCTGGCAGCGGAGCCAGCTCGTCGTCGCCTCGCCGGTGATCCGCGACGGGGACGTCGTCGCGGTCGTCGTCACCGACTCGCCCACCGGGCCGATGCGGTCACGGATCCTGCACGGCTGGCTCGTGATCTTCGCGGGCGAACTCGCCGCGATGCTGCTCGCCGTCGCCGCCGCGCTCCGGCTGACCGGCTGGGTGCTCAGGCCCGTGCGGGTGCTCGACGCCACCACCCACGACATCGCCACCGGGCGGCTCAAGTCCCGGGTGGCGGCGGCGGGCGGCCCGCCCGAACTCCAGCGGCTGGCACGGTCGTTCAACGAGATGGCGGACAACGTCGAGGACGTGCTGGAGCAGCAGCGGGCCTTTGTCGCCGACGCGTCCCACCAGTTGCGGAACCCGCTCGCGGCGCTTCTGCTGCGCATCGAGCTGCTCGCGTTCGAACTCCCCCCGGACAACAAGGAGATCGCGTCCGTCCAGGCCGAGGGCAAGCGGCTGGCCCAGGTCCTGGACGACCTCCTCGACCTCGCGCTAGCCGAGCACACCGAGGCGGATCTGAGGATCACCGACATCGGGGAGCTCACGGCCGAGCGGGTGGCCGCGTGGACGCCGACCGCGGAGGCCAAGGGGGTACAGCTGGTGGGGAGTTGTCCGCCCACCACCGCGTGGGCCGACCCCGTCACCCTGTCCAGCGCCCTGGACGCGGTCATCGACAACGCGCTCAAGTTCACGCCGGAGGACGAGACCGTGACGGTCACCGTCGCCGCGGACGGGGACACGTCGACGGTCGTCGTCGCCGACCACGGGCCCGGGCTCACCGACGAGGAACTCTCGCGGGTGGGCGACCGGTTCTGGCGCAGCGGGCGGCATCAGAACGTCAAGGGGTCCGGGCTCGGGCTGTCCATCTCGCGGGCGCTGCTGGCGGCGGGGGGCGGGTCGATCTCGTACGGGCACCATGAGCCGCATGGGCTGGTGGTGACGGTGGCTGTGCCGCGTAGTCGGCCTGCGGTTTGAGATCTTCTACGGTTCGTGGGCTTCCGCGGTTCGAGATCTTCTGCGGTTCGAGGGATTCCGCGGTGTGAGGGCTTCTGCGGTTCGGGGGCTTCCGCGGTGTGAGGGCTTCCAGGTTTGAGGCTTCTACGGCTTCACCGAGCGGTAGTAGCGGCGGGCGCCCTCGTGGAGGGGGACCGGGTCCGTGTAGATGGCCGTGCGTACGTCGACCAGCTGGGCGGAGTGGACGTCGTGGCCGATGCCGTCCCTGCTCTTGATCACGGTCCGGGTGAGCCACTCGGTGAGCTCGGGGTCCACGTCCTCGCGGGTGATCAGCAGGTTGGAGACGGCCATCGTCGGCACCGTCGTGTTGTTCTGGACGGACGGGTACGCCGACGCGGGCATGTTGGTGGCGCGGTAGTAGCGGGTGGGCTCGCCCTCCGCGTGCAGCTTCGCCACGAGGGACGGTTCGATCGGGACGAAACGGAACGCGGAGCGTTCTGCCAGTTGTTTCAGGCCGTCGGTGGGCAGGCCGCCGGACCAGAAGAACGCGTCCAGGCCGTGGCCGAGGAGCTTGGGGCCGGTGTCGATGCCGTAGGCCTTCGCGTCGATGTCCTTGGCGGGGTTGATGCCGGCGGCTTCGAGGACGCGGTTCGCTATCAGGCGTACGCCGGAGTTGGGGACGCCGATGGAGACGTGCTTGCCCTTGAGGTCGTGGATGGTCCGGATGTCCGAGTCGGACGGGACGACGAGCTGTACGTAGTCGTCGTAGAGGCGGGCCACTCCGCGGAGCTGGTCGGCGCCGGGGGCGTGGTTCTGCTGGTAGGTCTCCACGGCGTCGGCGGCGGCGATGGCGAAGTCGGACGCTCCGGTGGCCACGAGTCTGACGTTCTCCTGGGAGCCCGCGCTGTCCTCCAGTTTCACCTTCAGGTCCGGCATGTCCTTGTGGAGCTCTCTGTCGAGGAGGTTGCCGTACTTCTGGTAGACGCCGGCGCGGGTGCCGGTGCTGAAGGTGATCGTGCCGCTCGGGGGGTCCTCGCCGAGGGGGAGCAGCCACCACAGGATCAGGGCGAGGGCCACGAGGGTCGCTGCCGCTGTCTGGAGGGCGTGGCGGCGGGTTGGGCGGGGGAACGGGTGGGGCATGGCGGTGATCCTGCCAGGGGGTGTGGGGGGCGTCCAGCAGTTGTCGGGTCGGGTGCGGTTTGGTGGGGGCGGGCGTTTTTGCGCAGTTCCCCGCGCCCCTGAGGGGCCTGCGGCGGCCTCTTGCTGTTGGGTGGGGGCGTGCGTAGCGCATCCGGTTCGGTGGGTGGGTCGGTGCCGGGGTGGGGGGTATCCGTCCTCGGTCCGGCGGCTCGGTCGCTTGAGATGTGCTCGGTTCCGGACGCCGGCCGCTGCGGGCGGACACCCCCCACCCCGTCCCCTTCACGCCGTCGGCGGCCAACGGCCCGTGGTGGCGAGCGCGGGCGGCCAACGGTCCGAGGGGCGGGCGCGGCACCCAACGGCCCGTGGTGGCGAGCGCGGGCGGCTAACGGTCCGTTGGGCGGGTGCGGGCGGCTGACGGTCCCGTCGTGGCGCAGGCCAACTGCAACCCACCTAGGGGCGCGGGGAACTGCGCGACAAGCCACGACGGACCCGCACCCGCCCGACAACCGAACCCAGCACCCTCTTAGGCGCCCGGCCCAAGCCCAGCGCAGCGGGGGCGCGGGGAACTGCGCGATCAGCCACAACCCACCCGCACCCCCCCCCCCCGCAACAGAACCCGGCACCCCCATAGGCGCCCAGTAGGCACCCGGCACCCCTTACACCCCGTCCCTCCCCACAGTCGCCTCCGTCGCCCGGGACGGCGGGGCCTCCGGAGTCTTCGCGGAGCCAAGCCGCATGGTGAGCCGCGTAGCCACAGGCTCCGTGTAGCGCGCTGTCAGGGGGCCCAGGATGACCAGGATGAGGACGTACGCCGTGGCGAGGGGGCCCAGGGAGGGTTCTATGCCGGCCGAGACCGCGAGGCCCGCTATGACGATCGAGAACTCGCCGCGGGCCACGAGCGCGCCGCCCGTGCGCCAGCGGCCCTTGGGGGAGATGCCGGCTCGGCGCGCGGCCCAGTAGCCGGTGGCGATCTTCGTGGCCGCGGTGATCAGGGCGAGGGCGAGGGCGGGGAGGAGGACCGGGGGGATGCTCGCCGGGTCCGTGTGGAGGCCGAAGAAGACGAAGAAGACCGCGGCGAAGAGGTCCCGCAGGGGGCTGAGGAGGGTGTGGGCGCCCTCCGCCACCTCGCCGGACAGGGCTATGCCGACCAGGAACGCGCCCACCGCCGCCGAGACCTGGAGCTGCTGGGCGACTCCGGCGACGAGGATGGTCAGGCCGAGGACTACCAGGAGCAGTTTCTCCGGGTCGTCGCTCGAGACGAAGCGGGAGATCAGGCGGCCGTAGCGGACCGCTATGAAGAGGACCAGGCCGGCCGCGCCGAGGGCGATCGCCAGGGTCAGGCTTCCTGCCAGGAGGCCCGCGCCCGCTACCAGCGCGGTGACTATGGGGAGGTAGACCGCCATGGCCAGGTCCTCCAGGACCAGGACGCTCAGGATGACCGGGGTTTCGCGGTTGCCGACTCTGCCCAGGTCGCCCAGGACCTTCGCGATGACGCCCGAGGAGGAGATCCAGGTGACGCCCGCCAGGACGACCGCCGCCACCGGGCCCCAGCCCAGGAGCAGGGCGGCCGCTGCGCCGGGGACGGCGTTGAGGGCGCCGTCGACCAAGCCCGCGGGGTAGTGGGCCTTGAGGTTGGTGACCAGGTCGCCTGCGGTGTACTCCAGGCCGAGCATCAGGAGGAGCAGGATCACTCCTATCTCGGCTCCTATGGAGACGAATTCCTCGCTCGCGCCCAGGGGGAGCAGGCCGCCCTCGCCGAAGGCCAGGCCGGCCAGGAGGTAGAGGGGGATGGGGGAGAGGCGGAAACGGGCGGCGAAACGGCCCAGGAGTCCCAGGCCGAGGATGATCGAGCCGAACTCGATCAGGAGGACCGCGGAGTGCATGCTTCCTACTCCCGGCCGAGGATCGCCGCCGCGGCGTCCACGCCCTCGCGGGTGCCCACGACGATCAGGATGTCGCCGCCCGCCAGGCGGAAGTCGGGCGCGGGGGACGGGATCGCCTCGGCGCGGCGCAGGGCCGCCACGACGGAGGCCCCGGTGTCGGTGCGCATCTTCGTGTCGCCCAGGACCCGGCCGTTCCAGCGGGAGCCGGCCGCCACCTCGATGCGTTCGGCCACCAGGCCCAGGTCGGAGGTGTAGAGGAGGCTCGCGCTGTGGTGGGAGGGCTTCAGCGCGTCGATCAGGGCGCCCGCCTCGGAGCCGGTCAGCCGCAGGGACTGGGCGCAGGAGTCGGGGTCGTCGGCCCGGTACACGCTCACCGTGCGCCCGCCGTCGCGGTGGGCCACCACGGACAGATGGCGGTCCTCCCGGGTGATGAGGTCGTACTGGACCCCGATGCCCGGCAGCGGCGTCGCCCTCAGGCGTGGAGCAGACACGTTTCTTCCCCTTGCGGTTCGGTGATCACTGGTGCCGGTTGGCATCGTGCCAGTACCCCGTACGGTGGCGATATGGGTGACGTGACGGATATACGCGAGCGGCGGGCACCGGCGACGCTGGCCACGGAAGCGTCGTGCGGAGCCGAGGAGAGGAGCGGGGGCCGGGCCGTGTCGTTGTTCTGGCGGATCTTCTCGCTCAACGCCGCGGGCCTCCTCGTCGCCGCCGCGCTGCTGCTGGGGCCGGTCACCGTGTCGACTCCGGTGCGGCGGGGGGAGGCCGGCGTCGTCCTCGCCGGGCTTGTGCTGCTGCTGGTCGCCAACGCCCTGGTGCTGCGGGTCGGGCTCGCCCCGCTCCAGCGGCTGGGACAGGCCATGGCCGCCGCCGACCTGCTGCGTCCCGGGGTGCGTGCCCCTGTCTCCGGTCCCGCCGAGACGGCGGCGCTGATCACGACGTACAACACCATGCTCGACCGGCTGGAGGCCGAGCGGGCGACCGGCGCGGCCCACGCGCTGTCCGCGCAGGAGCGGGAGCGGCACCGGATCGCGCGCGAGCTGCACGACGAGGTCGGACAGACCCTGACCGCCGTGCTGCTCCAGCTCAAGAGAGTCGCCGACCGGGCTCCCGAGGAGCTGCGGGAGGAGGTCGGGCAGGCGCAGGAGGCCACCCGGGCCGGGCTCGACGAGATCCGCCGGATCGCGCGCCGGCTGCGGCCGGGGGTGCTGGAGGAGCTGGGGCTGCCGAGCGCCCTGCGGTCCCTCGCGGCCGAGTTCACCACGCACGGGCTGACCGTGCGCCATCACGTCGGGGGCGATCTGCCGCCGTTGACCGAGGAGTCGGAACTGGTCGTCTACCGGGTGGCCCAGGAGGGGCTCACGAACACCGCGCGGCACTCCGCCGCCGACCGTGCCGAGGTGCGGCTCCAGCCGGTCGCGGGCGGTGTCGAGCTGCTCGTGCGGGACAACGGCAGTGGGCTGCGTGGGGCGGCCGAGGGCGCCGGGATACAGGGCATGCGGGAGCGGGCGCTGCTGGTGGGGGCGGTCTTCTCGGTGGCGGCCGGACCCGATCGGGGGACCGACGTGCGGTTGCGGATACCGGTCGCGGCGGAGGTGCGGTGATGGCCGGGCCGACCCGGGTGCTGCTCGCCGACGACCACACCCTCGTACGGCGAGGGGTCCGGCTGATCCTGGAGGGCGAGCCGGACCTCACGGTCGTGGCCGAGGCCGGGGACGGCGCCGAGGCCGTGGAGCTGGCACGCGCGCGTGAGGTCGATCTGGCCGTGCTGGACATCGCGATGCCCCGGATGACGGGGTTGCAGGCCGCGCGCGAGCTGTCCCGGCGCCTGCCCGACCTGCGGATCCTGATCCTCACGATGTACGACAACGAGCAGTACTTCTTCGAGGCGCTCAAGGCCGGCGCCAGCGGGTACGTGCTCAAGTCCGTCGCCGACCGCGATCTCGTCGAGGCGTGCCGGGCCGCCGTACGCGACGAGTCCTTCGTCTATCCCGGCGCGGAGCGGGCCCTCGTCCGCTCCTACCTGGACCGGCTGCACCGCGGTGTCGACCTGCCCGCCCGGGCCGTCACCGAGCGGGAGGAGGAGATCCTCAAGCTCGTCGCCGAGGGGCACACCACCAAGGAGATCGGTGAGCTGCTGTTCATCAGCGCGAAGACGGTCGAGCGGCATCGGGCGAACCTGCTGGCGAAGCTCGGCATGAGGGACCGGCTGGAGCTGACCCGGTACGCGATAAGGGCCGGGCTCATCGACCCGTGACGCGAACTCCCCTGCCCCGGCGGCCGGTCCCGCGGCGCCGCCGTACCACGTACGTGCCCGCGAGCCCCGCTCCGGCGAGCGCCAGCGTCACGCCGATCGCCCGCTCGAAACCGGCCGGGCCGACACTGCCTCCGGAGCCGCCCTGGACGCCGAGGGTGGGAGCGACGGTGGCCACGCTCACGGTGCTGGTCTCCGGCTGGAGCAGCACTTCCGGGGCGACCTCCGGCTGGGGCAGCACCTCCACGGCGGACTCCCGCCGGGGCAGGTCCTCGCAGGCGATGCCGTCGTCCTGTCCCCGGTCCTCGTCGAGGCGGTCGGGGTCGGCGAGGTCGCGGTCGAACTCCGCCTGCGCGTCCTCCTGGAAGGCGAAGTCCGCGCAGTCCAGGTCGCTTCGGGCGTGCGCGGCGCCGGTCATGGGGCCGGCGGTGGCCAGCAGGACCACTGCCGCGGCGGTGATCGCGGTGCGTATTGCCATGGGTCGGGTGCCTTTCGGGCGGGGACTGAAGAGCCGTCACCGCGACCCTAGAAACGCGCCCGGCGTTCGGCCCGTGGTGCTGGGCCGAACGGGCGCGCGGTGTCACAGCAGCGCGTCCCAGTCCCCGTCCCAGTCCCCGCCCAGGTCGGTGTCGAAGGCCGCGGCGCTCAGGAGCGGCACGTCCAACGGCTGTTCGGGGCCGCGCAGTGACTGTTCCGTCCAGATGCACTTGCCCGAGGGCGTGTAGCGGGCGCCCCAGTGGGTGGAGAGGGCCGAGATGAGCTGGAGGCCCCGGCCGCCCTCGTCGGTCTCCGTGGCGCGGCGGATGCGGGGCATGGTCTGGCTGCCGTCGTAGACCTCACAGATCAGCCCGGCGCTGTACAGGAGCCGGAGCCGGACCGGGCCCCTGGCGTGCCGGACGACGTTCCCGACCAGCTCGCTGACCAGGAGTTCCGTGGTGGGGGCGAGGTCGTCCAGCTCCCAGGCCGCCAGTTGCTCGCGGACATGGCGACGCGCCTGGCTCGCGGCCTTCGGGTCGTCGGGCAGCCGCCAGGAGGCCATCCGGTCGGCGGGCAGCGCGTGCAGGCGGGCGACCAGGAACGCCGCGTCGTCGGCCGCCTGCTGGTCCGTCGGCAGCAGACCCGCCGTCAGCGTGTCGCACAGGCGTTCAAGGTCTACGGCGGTCCCGTCCGCGTGGGCGGCGGCGAGCAGCCGCGCCAGCTCGGCCATGCCCTCGTCGATCTCCCGCTTGGCCGACTCCACCAGGCCGTCCGTGTACAGCACCAGCAGGCTGCCCTCGGGCACCTCCAACTCGGCGGTCTCGAAAGGCGGTTTCGCCGCGCCCAGCGGCGGGTCGGCGTCCGGCTCCGGGAAGTGCACCGAGCCGTCGGGGTGGACCAGGGCGGGCGGCGGGTGTCCGGCCCGCGCGAGGGAACAGACCCGGGTCGTGGAGTCGTAGAGCGCGTACAGGCAGGTGGCGTACGACGCCTCGCCCATGCCGCCGACGATGTCGTTGAGGTGGCCGAGGATCTCGGCGGGCGGCAGCTCCAGGTCGGCCAGGGTGTGCACCGCGGTCCGCAGTCGGCCCATGGTGGCCGCCTCCGGCAGGCCGTGACCCATGACGTCGCCGACGACCAGCGCGACCTGCCCCCCGGACAGCGGGATGATGTCGTACCAGTCGCCGCCCACGTCCGCGCCGGGACCGGCCGGCAGATAGCGCGCGGCCGCCGTGCACGCGGGCAGGTCGGGCAGCGCCTGGGGGAGCAGACTGCGCTGGAGTTCCCGGGACCGGGTGTGCTCGGCGTCGTAGAGCCGGGCCCGCTCCAGGGACTGGGCGAGGAGGGCGGCGATCGTGGTGAGCAGGGCGCGCTCCTCGTCGTCGAGGAGCCGGGGCCGGTCGAAGGAGACGACGCACACTCCGAAGGTGTGCCCGGAGGCCGTCAGCGGCAGGAACGCCCAGGACTTCTTGTCGCCGCGGGCGGGGAAGTCGGCCAGTTCGGGATAGCGGGCCGCGTACTCGTGGGGCGACGACATGAACAGCGGGTCGCCGGACTCGATCGTGTCCCAGGCGGGGTCGCCGGTGGTGGCCCGGGGGCGGCTGTCGAGGAGGGCGACGAACTCGGCGGGGTAGCCGACCGCGCCGACGTGGTGGAGCCGGTCGCCCTCGCTGACCTGGACCATGAGCCCGGCGGCGGCGAACGGGGGCAGCACCCGCCGGGCGACCGCGTCCACCACGTCCCGTGAGGTCGTCGCCTTGGCGAGCTCCGTGGTCAGCTCCGCGATCCGCAACGCCCGTTCGGCCGCGGCCCGTTCCGCCGCCTGCCGCTCCTCCGCGAGCCGGCGCTTCTCGGTGACGTCCTGGAAGTACAGGGTGCGCCCGTCGGGTCCGGGCACCAGCCGGACGTGCAGGCGCCGCGCGCAGTCCGCGATGTGCACGTCGAAGCCGGTGGGCCGCTCCTCGGCCGCCGCGGCCAGGCAGCTCTCCTTCAGCCCGGGGACCTGCCGGGTGGCCGCCAGGTCCCACAGCAGCCGCCCGAACAACTCCTCCTCCGAGAATCCGAGGAAGCGTTCCGCCTCCAGGTTCGCGAAGGTGATCCGCCACTCGTCGTCCACCGCGAGGAAGCCGTCGCTCATGTGCCGGAGGGCCCGGCTGAGCGCGTCCCGGGCGGTGCGCGACTCGTTGCTCTCCCAGCCGACCCCGATCATCCGCAGGGGTTCGCCCTGCTCGTCGTAGGTCGCCCGGCCGCGCGCCTGGGTCCACCCCCAGCTGCCGTCCAGCCGCCGCACGCGGTACTCGGCCTCGTAGACGGAGTGGTCGAGGATGGCCCGCTGCGCCGCCGCGAGGGTGGGGGCCAGGTCGTCGGGGTGGACGATCCGCATCCAGTTGTCGATCCTGCCGGTGAAGTCGGCGGGACGGGTGCCGTAGAGCGCGAGGGCCGCCTCGTCCCAGACCAGGTCGCCGCTGCGGATGTCCCAGTCCCACGAACCGACCTGGACCTCCTTCAGGGCGTGCCGCAGCCGCTCGCCGTGCAGCTCCGACTGCGGGGGACCGGACGGCCGCGGGGCCTGGGCCATGCGGTCCTCGGTCCAGGCGACCACGTCCCGCAGGAAGTTCCAGTGCTCCGGGGTGGGCTCGCCCCGCTCACCCGCCACGACGGTCAGCGCGCCGATGCTGCGTCTGCCGCTGAACACCGGGAGGGCCGCGAGGCCGGTGCCGGGCCAGGTGCCCTGCTCGGGCGGGTCCTGGTCGGGGGAGAGCGGCACCCACACGCCTTTGCCGCGCTGGAGCGCGCGGGCCGGGGCCAGCGGGCCCTCCTGGTCGACGATCTCCCAGGAGCGGGTGAGGGCGGGCGGCAGGCCGACGGACGACACCAGGCGCAGGGCGGACATCGGGCCGCGCAGATGCATCGTTCCGCCGAGCGCGCTCAGCTCGCCGACCGCGTGCCCGAGCGCCAGCCGGAAGACCTCGCTCTCCGTCGTGCCGGGGGCCACTGTGCCGAGAAGAGCGAGCCGCGCGTTCATGAAGGGAACTTATCGTTCCCGATCGCTTTCGAAACCCTGCTTCACAGTTCCGACCCGGGCGACTCCTTCACTTCCTCACCTCAACTGCCGCTGAATCACGGCAAGTTGCTGAAATCCCGGACGTGTACCGTGCCGTCGGACGGGCAGTCTCCGATCATGAGGAGCGGCATGGACATCGGTGTCTTCATCCCCATAGGCAACAACGGCTGGCTCATCTCGAAGAGTTCCCCGCAGTACATGCCGACGTTCGAGCTCAACAAGGCCGTCGTCCAGAAGGCCGAGGAGCACGGGTTCGATTTCGCCCTGTCCATGATCAAGCTCAAGGGCTTCGGCGGGGAGACCGAGTTCTGGGACCACTGCCTGGAGTCGTTCACGCTGATGGCGGGCCTGGCCGCGGTGACCGAGCGGATCAAGCTGTACGCCTCCACGCCGATCCTCGCCCTGCCGCCGGCCGTCGTCGCCCGCATGGCGGTCACCGTCGACTCCATCGCCCCCGGCCGCTTCGGGGTCAACATCGTCACCGGGTGGGCGCCCGGCGAGTACGCGCAGATGGGCGTCTGGCCCGGCGACGAGCACTTCGGCAACCGGTACGCGCGTGCCGAGGAGTACGTGACGGTGATGAAGGAGCTGTGGAGCGAGGGCGTCAGCAACTTCAAGGGCGCGTTCTACGAGATGGACGACTGCGTGCTCTCGCCGCGCCCCGCGGGCGGGCACATCGACATCGTGGCCGCGGGGCAGAGCGGTACGGGGATGCGGTTCGCCGCGGAGCACGCCGACTACAACTTCATCCTGGGCAGCGGGGTGAACACCCCGCTGGCGTTCTCGGACAGCGCGGCCACGCTGGTGGCGGCGGCGCGGGAGACCGGCCGGGACGTGGGCGCGCTGTCGCTGTTCATGGTCATCGCCGACGAGACGGACGAAGCCGCCCGCGCGAAATGGCAGTCGTACCACGACGGCGCCGACCATGCGGCGCTCGCCTACATGGCGGGGGAGTCGGCCACGGACACCAGCGCCGACGACTCCTCCACGGCCCGCACCATCGTGTTGCCCGAGGGCGCGGTGAACTTCAACATGGGCACGCTGGTGGGGTCGTACGAGAGCGTCGCCCGCATGCTCGACGAGATCGCCGGGGTCGAGGGAACCAAGGGGATCATGCTGGTCTTCGACGACTTCCTCGAGGGGATCGAGAGGTTCGGGACGCGGATCCAGCCGTTGATGGCGTCGCGGGCGGACCGGACGTGAGAGAGGGCCGGTGCGCTGCCGCACCGGCCCTCTCCGTCCAGACCGTCAAGCCTTCGTTTCTCCTACGACGGCCAGGGCGCCGTCAGTCCGTGCCGAACTCCATCGCCGCCCGGTCCAGGAGGGCCTCGTCCTCCGAGACCTCGCCGCGGGAGGCGATCGCCTCGGCGCCGCCCTCGGGGAGTTCCGGCATGGTGCCGATGAGGCCCGTCGCCGCGGCCTGGGACGCGCCGATCGTGGGGCTGCCGGTGCCGATCAGGCCGAGGCCCGCGTACTGCTCCAGCTTGGCGCGGGAGTCGGCGATGTCGAGGTTGCGCATGGTGAGCTGGCCGATCCGGTCCACCGGGCCGAAGGCCGAGTCCTCGGTGCGCTCCATGGACAGCTTGTCCGGGTGGTACGAGAACGCCGGACCCGTGGTGTCGAGGATCGAGTAGTCCTCGCCCCGCCGCAGCCGCAGGGTGACCTCACCCGTGACCGCCGCGCCGACCCACCGCTGGAGCGACTCGCGGATCATCAGGGCCTGCGGGTCCAGCCAGCGGCCCTCGTACATGAGACGGCCCAGGCGCCGGCCCTCGTTGTGGTACTGGGCGAGGGTGTCCTCGTTGTGGATCGCGTTGACGAGACGCTCGTAGGCCGCGTGGAGCAGCGCCATGCCGGGCGCCTCGTAGATGCCGCGGCTCTTCGCCTCGATGATCCGGTTCTCGATCTGGTCGGACATGCCGAGGCCGTGCCGGCCGCCGATCGCGTTGGCCTCCATGACCAGGTCGACGGCGGAGCCGAACTCCTTGCCGTTGATGGTCACCGGGCGGCCCTGGTCGAAGCCGATCGTCACGTCCTCGGGCGCGATCTCGACCGACGGGTCCCAGAACCTGACGCCCATGATCGGGTCGACGGTCTCGATGCCGGTGTTGAGGTGCTCCAGGGTCTTGGCCTCGTGCGTGGCGCCCCAGATGTTGGCGTCGGTGGAGTACGCCTTCTCGGTCGAGTCCCGGTACGGCAGCTGGTGCGCGACCAGCCACTCCGACATCTCCTTGCGGCCGCCGAGCTCGGTCACGAAGTCCGCGTCCAGCCACGGCTTGTAGATCCGCAGGTTCGGGTTGGCGAGCAGGCCGTAGCGGTAGAACCGCTCGATGTCGTTGCCCTTGAAGGTCGAACCGTCGCCCCAGATCTGGACGTTGTCCTCCATCATCGCCCGCACCAGGAGCGTGCCGGTGACGGCACGGCCCAGCGGGGTGGTGTTGAAGTACGCCCGCCCGCCCGAGCGGATGTGGAACGCCCCGCAGGTGAGCGCGGCCAGGCCCTCCTCGACCAGCGCGGCCCGGCAGTCGACCAGGCGCGCGATCTCGGCACCGTAGGTCTTCGCGCGGCCGGGCACCGAGTCGATGTCGGGCTCGTCGTACTGGCCGATGTGCGCGGTGTAGGTGCACGGGATGGCGCCCTTGTCGCGCATCCACGCGACCGCGACGGAGGTGTCGAGACCGCCGGAGAAGGCGATGCCGACGCGCTCGCCGGCGGGGAGGGACGTGAGGACCTTGGACATAGGAAGATTATGCATCACGACGCATGGTCATGCAAAGCCCCTGGGCGGGCCCCCAAACGTGATTCACGTCATCCGCGCGGCGCCGCTTCAAGGGCCACCAGGTCGACCGCGTCTCCGTTGACCTCCGCGCACGAACAGTCCGTCGGCCCCGGCGATGGCGTACGTGGCCGGGGTGTGCACGGACGCGTGGCTCAGGTCCGGGAACAGTTCCGCGGCCACCTCCTCGATCTTCCGCCGTGCGATGTCCCGGGCCTCCAGGGCCTAGGCGCAGGAAGTCCGGCTCGGTGACCAGGGACTTCGTCACGTCCGCGCTCGGGGTGGCGCCGGTGCGGGCGGCCGGGCATGCGCAAGCTCTGGGCGTAGGCGACCGCAACGACCCCACGCCGACATCGGCGAGCTCGGTGGTCTCCTGGAGGGCGACATCGGTTCGCCGCTCTGCCGGCAGCCGCTGCGCCGCGCACACCAGCGCGTTCCTGGTCCGCTCCGGGCGCCGGTCGAGGCGCCTCGGGGCGGTCTCCTCGGCCATGGCGCCCTCCGTTCCCGCCCATGCTGCCGCCGCGGGCCGACGTCAGGCACAGGGTGGCGACCGAGGCCCTCCGGGGACCGCGGGATGAGGCGATCCTTGGCGGCTCCGTGGAGCGCCTACCCTTGACTCATGACCAGCAGCAGCGACCGGAGCCCGGCAGTGGACGTTTCATCTCCGAAAACGTACGAAGTGCGCACCTACGGGTGCCAGATGAACGTCCACGACTCCGAGCGATTGTCCGGACTGCTGGAGGAGGCGGGGTACGTGCCCGCGCCCGAGGGCTCCGACGGGGACGCGGACGTCGTCGTCTTCAACACCTGCGCGGTGCGGGAGAACGCCGACAACCGCCTCTACGGCAACCTCGGCCGCCTCGCGCCCCGGAAGGCCTCGCGGCCCGGCATGCAGATCGCCGTCGGCGGCTGCCTCGCCCAGAAGGACCGCGACACCATCGTCAAGAAGGCGCCCTGGGTCGACGTCGTCTTCGGCACGCACAACATCGGCAAGCTGCCGGTCCTGCTGGAACGCGCGCGCGTGCAGGAGGAGGCGCAGGTCGAGATCGCCGAGTCCCTGGAGGCGTTCCCGTCCACCCTGCCGACCCGCCGCGAGAGCGCCTACGCGGCCTGGGTGTCGATCTCCGTCGGCTGCAACAACACCTGCACCTTCTGCATCGTCCCGGCCCTGCGCGGCAAGGAGAAGGACCGCCGTACCGGCGACATCCTCGCCGAGATCGAGACCCTGGTCGGCGAGGGCGTCTCCGAGATCACGCTGCTCGGGCAGAACGTCAACGCGTACGGCTCCGACATCGGCGACCGCGAGGCCTTCAGCAAGCTGCTGCGGGCCTGCGGCACCATCGAGGGCCTGGAGCGCGTCCGCTTCACCTCGCCCCACCCCCGCGACTTCACGGACGACGTGATCGCGGCGATGGCGGAGACCCCGAACGTCATGCCCCAGCTCCACATGCCGCTCCAGTCCGGTTCGGACACCGTCCTGAAGGCGATGCGCCGCTCCTACCGCCAGGACCGCTACCTCGGGATCATCGAGAAGGTCCGCGCCGCCATGCCGGACGCCGCGATCTCGACCGACATCATCGTGGGCTTCCCCGGCGAGACCGAGGAGGACTTCGAGCAGACCATGCACGTGGTCCGCGAGGCCCGTTTCACCAACGCCTTCACCTTCCAGTACTCCAAGCGCCCGGGGACCCCCGCGGCGACCATGGAGGGGCAGATCCCCAAGGAGGTCGTGCAGTCGCGCTACGAGCGGCTCGTCGCCCTCCAGGAGGAGATCTCCTGGGAGGAGAACAAGAAGCAGGTCGGCCGCACCCTGGAGCTGATGGTCGCCGAGGGCGAGGGCCGCAAGGACGGCGCCACCCACCGCCTCTCCGGCCGTGCCCCCGACAACCGCCTGGTCCACTTCACCAAGCCCGACCAGGAGGTCCGCCCCGGCGACGTCGTCACGGTCGAGATCACCTACGCCGCCCCCCACCACCTCCTCGCCGAGGGCGCCGTCCTCGACGTGCGCCGCACGCGCGCGGGCGACGCGTGGGAGAAGCGCAACGCGGCCGAAGCCGCCGCGCCCGCGGGTGTCATGCTGGGCCTCCCGAAGATCGGGGTTCCCGAGCCGCTGCCGGCGGCCACGGGCGGCTGCGCGGCGCACTGAGCGCCGCAGGGGGCAAGGGGCGGGGCCATGGCGCGCTGGGTGGTGGTCGTCGACCGCAGCATCGGCAACCAGAACGACGTCGACGAGGTGGCGCACTTCGAGGGCACCCGGGACGAGGCCCGGGCCCGTCTGTACGAGATCGCCTGCACCCACCGCCCGGGCGTCGGCCTGCGCCAGAAGCGCCGCCAGGTCTACCGGATGGCTGACGGGGACGCCTACTACGTCAACGTCGAAGGCGCGATCAGCACGCACCGCGTGGTGTACCGGCTCGCCGAGCTGGCCTGGAGCACCCATCCGGAGTCCTGGCCCTGGGCCTGGAAGTAGGCTCGCGACCATGCTTGTCGCCGCCGCCGTCTGCCCCTGCCCACCGCTCCTCGTGCCCGAGGTCGCCGCGGGCGCCGCGCCCGAGCTGGACGCCGCGCGTGCCGCGTGCACGGACGCGCTGGGCGTGCTCGCCGCCGCCCGGCCGGATCTCCTCGTGGTCGTCGGTCCCGCCGAGCAGAGCGGGCGCGGTGTGCTGCCGGAGGGCACCCGCGGGTCGTTCCGCGGTTTCGGTGTGGAGGTCGACGTACAATTGGGCCGGGACGGGGAGTCCGAGCGCGAACTGCCCACCTCCCTCGCCGTCGCCGCCTGGCTCCTGGCGCGCACCGGCTGGTCCGATGCCCCGATCGAGGGACTCGGTGTGGGGGAACCGCTGGAGCCCGAGCGGTGTATCCAGACCGGGAGGGGAATCGCCGCCCGGGCCGAGCGGGTGGCGTTGCTGGTGATGGGCGACGCCAGCGCCTGCCGCACGCTCAAGGCACCCGGTTACCTCGACGAGCGCGCGGCCCCTTTCGACGCGGAGGTCGCGCGGGCCCTGGGCGCGGCCGACGCGGCGGCCCTGCGCGCGCTGGACACCGACCTGGCGTACGAGCTCAAGGCCTCCGGCCGCGCGCCCTGGCAGGTCCTCGCGGGCGCCGCCGAGGGGGCGGACCTGGGCGGCTCGCTGCTGTACGAGGACGCGCCCTACGGCGTGGGGTACGTGGTCGCGACCTGGTCGTGACGTCGTGGCAGGGCCGTGGCGGCCGTAGTAGCGCCGTAGGGGTCGTAGCAGGGCCGTAGGGGAGTCCGGACCGCCCGGGCCCGCCCGGGATGCCGGGACCGCCCCAGACCGCCCGGACAACGGCGGACGGCCGGGGGCGTCTGCCCGCGGCCGTCCGTCGGTGTGCCGTGCGCCGTTCAGGAAGCGGGCGGCGGTGAGGCCGGTGGCGTGGTGCCGCCGGGTCCCTCCGTGCCGTCCTTGTGCGCGAGTCGGTCCATGGCGTGCTTGGCCTTGCCCGTGCCCGTGTGGATCCTGTCGCTGTACTTGCCCTTGGTCTTCTCGTCCACGACCTTCGCGGCCTTGTCGAGGCCGTGCTGGATCTTGCCCCCGTGCTGTTGCGCGAGGCCGGAGACCTTGTCCTTCGCCGGGCTGAGCTTGGCCTTGAAATTGTCCAGGAGACCCATCGTTCGCCTTCCCACGCGGGGCAGTTACGTGCGGGCGCCCTCACCGGCCTCACGATCGGCCGCGTCCTCGGCGGACTGCTGCTTGGGGATCTCGACGTCGTCGGCAGCGGCCTCCTCGACGGCCTCCGTCGCCGTCGACGCGTCCGTGTCCTCGGCTCCCGCCGCCTCGGTGACCTCGGCCCCGACCTTGTCGCCGGCCTTGTCGTCGACCTTGGGACCGGCCGTGGCCTCGGTCGCATCCTCTGCCGCTGCCGCCTCGTCCGCCGCGGGCACGGCCGCTCGGGTGTCGGCCTGCGTCTCGGCGGTTGACGCCTCCTCCGTAGCCTTCGACCTCCGGAGAAGTCGTGCGAAAACGCCCATATCCACTCCATACGTTACTCGTGCGGGGGAAATCCCGCGTCGTCCGGTGCGCCCGTCTGCGCCACCCGGATCGCCGCCTCCAGGGACAGAGCGGCGGAACCACGCAACTGGCAACGACGCCGGGGCCGGGCCGTCACGTAACTCGTTCGAGGTGGGGCTCGGAGGTTTGCGAGACTGGGGCGGTGAGCAGCGCACCCCCCGCCCCCCGCGTCATCGCCGTCGTCGGACCCACCGCGGCCGGAAAGTCCGATCTGGGCGTCTTCCTCGCCCAGCGCCTGGGAGGCGAGGTCGTCAACGCCGACTCCATGCAGCTCTACCGAGGGATGGACATCGGCACCGCCAAGCTGACGCCCCAGGAGCGCGACGGCGTCCCGCACCACCTCCTGGACATCTGGGACGTCACGGTCACGGCCTCCGTCGCCGAGTACCAGCGGCTCGCCCGCGCCAGGATCGAGGCCCTGCTCGCCGAGGGCCGCTGGCCGATCCTCGTCGGCGGCTCCGGGCTGTACGTCCGCGGGGCCGTCGACAATCTGGAGTTCCCCGGCACCGACCCCGACGTCAGGGCCCGCCTGGAGGACGAGCTCGTCCTGCGCGGCTCCGGCGCGCTGCACGCCCGTCTCGCCGCCGCCGACCCCGGCGCCGCGCGGGCGATCCTGCCCAGCAACGGCCGCCGTATCGTCCGGGCCCTGGAGGTCATCGAGATCACCGGCAAACCCTTCACGGCGAACCTCCCCGGCCATGACTCCGTCTACGACACCCTCCAGATCGGCGTCGACGTGGCCCGGCCCGAGCTCGACGAGCGCATCGCGCGCCGGGTCGACCGGATGTGGGACGCGGGACTCGTGGACGAGGTGCGGGAGCTCGAGGCGCGCGGGTTGCGCGAGGGGCGCACGGCCTCGCGCGCACTCGGGTACCAGCAGGTGCTCGCGGCGCTCACGGGGGAGTGCACGATGGAGGACGCGCGGGCCGAGACCGTACGGGCCACGAAACGCTTCGCGCGCCGCCAGGATTCATGGTTCAGGCGCGACCCGCGGGTGCATTGGTTGAGTGGGGCTGCGGCGCATCTCACAGAACTTCCGCAGCTCGCACTGGCGTTGGTCGAACGACCGGTTACAGCCTGATCACGTCCTGGCATCGGGACGCTCCGGCCGTCATCCCGGCCTCCGGCGCCGTGCCATCATCGAGCTTCGATCGACCAAGTGGAGTCCGAGTTGGGAGGGCGCGTGGCGATGGAGGCCGGCCCTCGCGACACCGCACACGGCACCGAGCCCCTCACCGTCGAGAGCGGTGAACCGGAGCAGGACGGAACCCGTCTGAGCCCCGACGGGCTCGACGAGGTGCCGGACGGTGTGACCGACGACGGCCCCGAGCCCGAGGAGATGTTCGCGGCCGGGGAAGAGGTCGAGGTCGAGCTGCGCCCGCAGCGCCGCCTGCGCATCTGGCAGCTCGCCCCCATCGTCACGCTGGCCGCGGTCGGCTCCCTGATGTTCGCCTTCCCGCTGGCCTTCGACTTCGGCGACAGCGGAGCGGTGATCGCGATGCTGGGCCTGCTGATCTGCTCGTGCGCGGCGGGCTGGGGAATGATGGCGGCGCGGCGCGTTGGTTACACGTGGCCGGGCCTGCCGCAGAGGGGTTCGGACCGGCGCGCGGACTGGCGGGTCGTACTGGCGTACCTGCTGCTGGTGGCAGTGGTGATCGTTCTCGCCGTGTGGCGTGTGGCAAGGCTGCGCTGAAGCTCCTCGGGGGGCGGGGCTGTATCGATGTGCGGCTCCGCCGCGTGGGCGCGACCAGCCCCCACCGGCTCGCGGTCGAAGAACTACCATCGAGCACATGAGCACGCGGATCCCCTTCCTCAAGGGTCACGGCACCGAGAACGACTTCGTGATCGTCCCGGACCCGGAGAACACCCTCGACCTGCCGCCGGAGACCGTCGCCGCCCTCTGCGACCGCCGGGCCGGCATCGGCGGTGACGGTCTGCTCCACGTCGTGCGATCCGCGTCACACCCCGAGGCCGCGCACCTGGCGTCCGAGGCCGAGTGGTTCATGGACTACCGCAACGGCGACGGTTCGGTCGCCGAGATGTGCGGCAACGGCGTACGCGTCTTCGCCCGCTACCTCCAGCGCGCCGGCCATGTCACCGAGGGCGACCTCGCCGTGGCCACGCGCGGCGGGGTGAAGACCGTGCACATCGACAAGGCGGGCGACGTCACCGTGGGCATGGGCAGGGCGCTGCTCCCCGCCGGTGACGTCACCGTGAGCGTCGGCGAGCGGGACTGGCCCGCGCGGAACGTGAACATGGGCAACCCGCACGCCGTCGCCTTCGTGGACGACCTCGCGCACGCCGGTGACCTGTACTCCCCGCCGCCCTTCAGCCCGGCCGCCGCCTACCCGGACGGGGTCAACGTCGAGTTCGTCGTCGACCGCGGCCCCCGTCACGTCGCGATGCGCGTGCACGAGCGCGGCTCCGGCGAGACCCGCTCCTGCGGCACCGGCGCGTGTGCCGTCGCCGTCGCCGCCGCCCGCAGGGACGGCGCCGACCCGGCGGTCACCGGCACCCCGGTGACCTACACCGTGGACGTGCCCGGCGGCACCCTCGTGATCACCGAGCGGGCGGACGGCGAGATCGAGATGACCGGCCCCGCGGTGATCGTCGCCGAGGGCGAGATCGACGCCGACTGGCTTGAAAACGCCGTTCGTTGACCATATGAACGACGGTATGCAGAGTGCCTGAGGCATGGAACCGAAGCCTCCGGAGCTCTGCGCCAGGGGAATGTGTGAGCGTTCGCGCTTCAGGCGGCGCGAAATCGTAAACCTGTGAACCGTCGCTCGAATGGGTGATCCGTTTCACGCTCGCCGAGAGGCGGTCAGCCGGGCGTGATGGGCTCGGTAGCATCAAGCACCGGCCCGGACGGGGGAATGCCATCCCCTGAGCCGTGTCCGCCATGGGGCACCCCGTCCGCCGGTCCACAGCCGGAGGTGCCCATGAGTGCGGAGGCCACGAACCCCGCGACCCCAGGTCCGGTGACAGGTGCGGCCGCCCGTTGGCGGGCGCGGATCGACCTGCGCCGCCTGGGCCGCGCCGCGCTGCTCGGCCCTGCCGCCCGTGACCGGCTGCCCGACGCCATCAGCCATGTCGCCGAGGCCCACCGCGCCCACCACCCCGACGCCGACCTCGAACCCCTGCGCCGCGCCTGGTTCCTGGCCGAGTCCTCGCACCGCGGGCAGATGCGCAAGAGCGGTGAGCCGTACATCACCCACCCGCTCGCCGTCACCCTGATCCTGGCCGAACTCGGCGCCGAGACCACCACCTTGACCGCCTCCCTGCTCCACGACACCGTCGAGGACACCGAGGTGACGCTGGATCAGGTGGGCGAGGAGTTCGGCGAGGAGGTCCGCTTCCTCGTCGACGGCGTCACCAAGCTGGAGAAGGTCGACTACGGCGCCGCCGCCGAGCCCGAGACCTTCCGCAAGATGCTCGTCGCCACCGGCAACGACGTCCGTGTGATGTCGATCAAACTCGCCGACCGGCTGCACAACATGCGCACCCTCGGCGTGATGCGCCCCGAGAAACAGGCCCGCATCGCCAAGGTCACCCGCGACGTCCTCATCCCGCTCGCCGAACGCCTCGGCGTCCAGGCCCTCAAGACCGAGCTGGAGGACCTGGTCTTCGCGATCCTCCACCCCGAGGAGTACGAGCACACCCGCGAGCTGATCGTCGACAACGCCTCCCGCGCGGACGACCCGCTCGCCGAGATCGCCGACGAGGTGCGCGGGGTGCTGCGCGAGGCCGGCATCCAGGCCGAGGTCGTCATCCGGCCGCGGCACTTCGTCTCCGTGCACCGCACGGCCCGCAAGCGGGGGCGGCTGCGCGGCGCGGACTTCGGCCGCCTGCTGGTCCTGGTCGGCGAGGACGCGGACTGTTACGCCGTCCTGGGCGAGCTGCACACCTGTATGACGCCGGTCGTCTCGGAGTTCAAGGACTTCATCGCCGTACCGAAGTTCAACCTGTACCAGTCGCTGCACACCGCCGTGGCCCGCGGCGACGGCCAGGTCGTCGAAGTCCTCATCCGTACGCACCAGATGCACAAGGTCGCCGAGGCCGGGGTGGTCGCGCTCGGCAACCCGTACGTGGGCTCCCCGGAGGAGTCCGGGGCGGTCGACGAGGAGCGGGTCGACCCCACCCGGCCCGGCTGGCTCTCCCGCCTCCTCGACTGGCAGGCGGCCGCGCCCGACGCCGACACCTTCTGGTCGACCCTGCGCGAGGATCTCGCCCAGGACCGCGAGATCACCGTCTTCCGGCCCGACGGCGGCACCCTGGGGCTGCCCGAGGGGGCGACCTGTGTGGACGCCGCGTACGCGCAGTACGGCGAGGACGCGCACGCGTGTCTCGGCGCTCGCGTCAACGGCCGCCTGGCGACGCTGAGCACCGTTCTGAAGGACGGCGACACCGTCCAGCTCCTCATGGGGCAGGACCCCGCCGCCGAGCCCTCCAAGGAGTGGCTGGAGCACGCGCACACGCCCGCGGCCCGGATCGCGATCCAGCGGTGGATCGCTACGCATCCGTCGCATGATGCGGCGGAGGGGGGCGTGGAGCGCGGGGCTGCGGTTTTGGCTACTGAGAAGGGGAGGGCGCGGGGTGCTCAGGGTGACGTGAGGTCCCTGAGGCCGGCCGAGTCCGCGTCGGGTGTCGCTGGAGGGGGTGCCCTCGGGTCTGTTGCCGCCGAGCGGGGTGTCACGGGGCCGGGTTCCGGGGAGTTGGGCGTCGCCGAGCCCGGTCCTGCGGAGCTGGGCATCACCGAGCCGGGTCCTGCGGAGCGGGGCATCACCGAGCCTGGTCCTGCGGAGCTGGGCGCCGCCGACACGCCCGACCGCGGGTACCGGCCCGCCGCCGCGTCGCCGACCGCCACCGACCAGGCCGAGGCCCGCACCGGCACCGCCAACGCCCTCGTCGACCAGCCCGGCGCGACCGTACGGCTCGCCGGGTGCTGCACGCCCGTACCGCCCGACGAGATCACCGGCTTCGCGGTACGCGGCGGAGTGGTCACCGTGCACCGCGTCGAGTGCTCGGCGGTGGAGCGTATGCAGAGCATGGGGCGCAAAGAGGTCGGTGTGCGCTGGGGTGACACCGCCGAGTGCCGGGTCACCCTGTTCGCCGAATCGTTCGGCCGCCCGCACCTCCTGGCCGACCTCACCGAGGCCATGGCGATCGAGGGGGCCGAGATCGTCTCCGCGACCGTCGAACCGCCCAGCCAACAGCGCGTGCGCCACACGTACACCGTCCAGCTGCCGGACGCGGCCCTGCTGCCCTCCCTGATGCGGGCCATGCGGAACGTGGCGGGCGTCTACGACGTGAGCAGGGCACAGACGCCGGGGGCCTGACGGGGGCAGCCGAGCCGGGGGCCCGGCGCAGTCACGCGCGGGCCGCCGGGTAGGTCCGGCCGCGAGGGCGGCACTCGGGTCCCGGGGGTCCGGCGTTGCACCCGCACCCCGCCACACGCGTGTGGTCGCTCGTCGCAGGACCTTATGCACCACCTCAGCGGGCCACGGGCGTCGCCTCGGGGAGCCACGAGCACCCCTCGACGGACTGCTGGTGTCGCCTTGGCAGGCCACCCGCGTCGCCTCAAGGGGCTGCCCGCGTTGCTTCAGCAGACCGGCTGTGTCGCCTTGACGGACCGCCCGCGTCACGTCAGCGGACGGCACGCGTCGCCTCAGCAGACCGCCCGTGTCCCCTCCACGAACCGCCCGCGTCGCCCAGACGGGACCGGAAGACCTCGTTCGGGTGGGCCGGTTGCGCGTCGTCGCTGTGTCGGTCGTGTGCGCTGGTAGCGGTGGTGCATGCCGCTCACCCCCCGCAGTCACGCCCAGCCAGCCCGCGTACGGTCCGCCCACGGCGACCGTTCGGGCTCCGGTGCCCTCCGTCGTCGTACCGGAGCCTCCCGGCGCCGCACAGCGGCCGCGCTGCTCGCCTCCGCCGTCTCCGTCTGCCTGCTCGCCGCGAGTGCCCCGGCCGCGCCGCTCGGGGTCGGTGACCGCCTCTTCCCGTACCTGGGCAACCCCGGCTACGACGTGGCGTCGTACGACCTCTCCTTCACCTATTCGGGCAGCAACAGCAAGCCGCTCACGGCCGTCACCACGATCGACGCCTGGACGACGACCGAACTCGACCGCGTCAACCTCGACTTCGCGCACGGCGATGTCCAGTCCGTGGAGGTCGACGGTCGGCCCGCCGCCTTCAGCAGTGCCGGTGAAGACCTCGTCGTCACCCCCGACGGGCCGCTGCCCGGTGGCAGCTGGATGCGGATCACCGTCCGGCACACCAGCGACCCCGTCCCCGCGGGCGACCGAGACGGCGGCTGGGTGCGTACCGCGGACGGGCTCGCCATGGCCAACCAGGCGGACGTCGCCCACCTGGTGTTCCCCTGCAACGACCACCCCTCCGACAAGGCCAGGTTCACCATCCGGGTCACCGCGCCGGACGGCTACACGGCCGTCGCCAACGGTCTGCCGACCGACGTGGACCGGGCCGGCCGGACCACCACATGGACGTACCGCACCCAGCACCCCATGGCCACCGAGCTCGCGCAGGTGTCCATCGGCCGTTCCACCGTGCTGCGCCGCAGCGGACCACATGGACTTCCCGTGCGGGACGTGGTGCCCACCCAGGACCGCGCCGCACTGGAACCCTGGCTCAAGAAGACCCCCGCGCAGATCGCATGGATGGAGGACAGGGTCGGGCCGTACCCCTTCGAGACCTACGGCATCCTCATGGCCGCCGCCGACACCGGCTTCGAGTTGGAAACTCAAACCCTGTCCCTCTTTGAGAAGGACCTGTTCACCGAGCCCGCCTACCCCAAGTGGTACGTCGAGTCGATCATGGTGCATGAGCTCGCCCACCAGTGGTTCGGCGACAGCGTCAGCCCCCGCACCTGGTCCGACCTGTGGCTCAACGAAGGACACGCCACCTGGTACGAGGCCCTGTACGCGGAGGCGAAGGCGGGCCGGACCCTGGACGCCCGTATGAAGGCCGCGTACGGCGCCTCCGACCGCTGGCGCGAAGCCGGCGGACCGCCCGCCCTGCCGAAGGCGCCCAAGCCCGGCCAGAAGATCGGCATCTTCCGCCCGAACGTCTACGACGGCGCCGCGCTCGTCCTGTACGCCCTGCGCCAGGAAATCGGCCGCACGTCCTTCGAGACCCTGGAACGGGCCTGGGTGCAGCAACACCGGGACGGTACGGCCACGACCGCCGACTTCGTCCGTCTCGCCTCCGAGATCTCCGGGCGCGACCTCGGCGGCTTCCTCCACGACTGGCTCTACGCCGAGAAGACCCCGCCGATGCCCGGGCACCCGGACTGGAAGGCCGTGGCAGCCGTCCTTCCCGTGAAATAAGGCGGTGACGAGACGCCCCGTGCCGTGCGACCATCTTCAGGTCGGCGCGGCACGGGACACGGGAATCTCCCGGGGTACTCGTGCGTTGACCAAGATGACCGCGGTGGCGATGTGACCACCACGGCCCGACGAGCGCCGTATCGGACTCCCCAACGACGTAAGGACCCAATGACCTCCTCTTCATCCACTTCCCAGGACACGCAGCGCCTCGCGCACACCTACGCCGAAGGTCTTCGGGCCGATGCCCTGATGGAAGAGGACGTCGCCTGGAGCCACGAGATCGACGGAGAGCGGGACGGCGACCAGTTCGACCGCTCCGAGCGCGCGGCCCTGCGCCGCGTCGCCGGCCTCTCCACCGAGCTCGAGGACGTCACCGAGGTCGAGTACCGCCAGCTCCGTCTGGAGCGGGTCGTCCTCGTCGGCGTCTGGACCACGGGGACCTCGCAGGACGCGGACAACTCCCTCGCGGAGCTCGCCGCCCTGGCCGAGACCGCCGGCGCTCTCGTGCTCGACGGCGTGATCCAGCGCCGCGACAAGCCCGACGCGGCCACCTTCATCGGTTCCGGCAAGGCTCTGGAGCTGCGCGACATCGTCGTCGAGTCCGGCGCGGACACCGTCATCTGCGACGGCGAGCTCAGCCCCGGCCAGCTCATCGCCCTGGAAGACGTCGTCAAGGTCAAGGTCATCGACCGTACGGCCCTGATCCTCGACATCTTCGCCCAGCACGCCAAGTCCCGAGAGGGCAAGGCGCAGGTCGCGCTCGCGCAGATGCAGTACATGCTGCCGAGGCTGCGAGGCTGGGGTCAGTCGCTGTCCCGTCAGATGGGCGGCGGCAAGGGCGGCGGCCTCGCCACCCGTGGTCCCGGTGAGACCAAGATCGAGACGGACCGGCGTCGGATCCGCGAGAAGATGGCGAAGATGCGCCGGGAGATCGCGGACATGAAGACCGGCCGCGAGATCAAGCGCCAGGAACGCAAGCGCCACAAGGTGCCCTCCGTCGCCATCGCGGGCTACACCAACGCGGGCAAGTCGTCCCTGCTCAACCGCCTGACGGGCGCCGGTGTCTTGGTCGAGAACGCCCTGTTCGCGACCCTGGACCCGACCGTCCGCCGCGCGGAGACCCCGAGCGGCCGGCTGTACACGCTGGCCGACACCGTCGGTTTTGTACGACACCTGCCGCACCACCTGGTCGAGGCGTTCCGCTCCACCATGGAGGAGGTCGGCGAGTCCGACCTGATCCTGCACGTGGTGGACGGCTCGCACCCGGCTCCGGAGGAGCAGCTCGCCGCCGTACGCGAGGTGATCAGGGACGTCGGCGCCACCGACGTGCCCGAGATCGTCGTGATCAACAAGGCCGACGCGGCGGACCCGCTGACGCTCCAGCGGCTGATGCGGATCGAGAAGCGCGCCATCGCGGTCTCGGCCCGTACCGGCCAGGGCATCGCCGAGCTGCTCGCCCTGATCGACAACGAACTGCCGCGGCCGTCCGTCGAGATCGAGGCGCTCGTGCCGTACACCCACGGCAAGCTGGTCGCCCGCGCCCACGACGAGGGCGAGGTGATCTCCGAGGAACACACCGCGGAGGGCACCCTGCTCAAGGTGCGGGTGCACGAGGAACTGGCGGCGGATCTGGCGCCGTATGTGCCGACGCCGGTTGTGGCCTGAGGGTCGTGCAGTTCTTGCGACCCTTGTCGTTCATGTAGTTCTTGAGTGGGTTCGAGGCCCGTCCCTTTACGGGGGCGGGCCTCGGGCTTGCTCGGGTGCGGGTGCGGGTGCGGGTGCGGGTGCGGGTGCGGTGCTCGTGCTGGTGCCGGCTGTTGCTGATCGGGGGAGGGGCAGGGGGGCAGGCCGTCACTGGCCCGCGAACTTCTGGCTGACCGAGTCGTACACCCCCTCGGCCACCTGGCCCAGCCGTGGTCCGGCCAGCCAGCCCGCGTTCACCGGGCCGATGGAGGTGTTGGACACCAGCGCCGGCTCGCCGTCCGACCCGGTCGCGACCCAGCCGCCGCCGGACGAACCGCCGGTCATGGTGCAGCCGATCCGGTACATCGTCGGATCCGAGGCGGTGATCGACAGCCGCCCCGGCCTGTCCTGGCACTGGTACAACGACTCCCCGTCGAACGGCGCCGCAGCCGGATACCCACTCGCCGTGATGCTCTCCACCCGCGCCACCGCCGGAGCGTCGAAGTTCACCGGCAGAGCCGAACCGACCGTCTCCTCCAGCGACTTGCCGGTACCTCCCTCCTCCGGCGTCACATGGATCACGGCGAAGTCGTACGGCGCCCCGGCCCCGCCCGTCGGCCCGCCCTGCGCGATCCACTGCTCCGAGGTCTGCGCCCAGTCGGCCCACCAGACGCCGTAAGGAGCGAGCTCGTCCTCGGTCGCGCTCGCCAACTCCCCGCCCGACAGAGCCTGGTCGTTGTACGACGGCACGAACGCGATGTTGCGATACCAGCCACCGCTCCTGCCCGCGTGCACGCAATGCCCCGCCGTCCACACCAAGCTGGACCTGCCCGGGTCGGCCGGGTCCGCCACGACCGTCGCCGAGCAGACCATCGTGCCTTCGGGGGAGTCGAAGAACACCTTGCCCGCCTCGGGGACGTTGTCGTGGTACGTAGGCGATACGGCCTTCGCGTCCACCGGCGCCGGCTCCGGGTCGGTCACCCCCTGGTCACCCGAGAGGTCACTCTCCTGGACACCACGGTCAGGATCCTCGGCCCGGCGCATCCGGTCCGGGTCCCACAGGCCCTCGATGATCGGGTTGATGTAGTCCTGGGCCTCGCGCAGCCAGTCGTCCCTGTCCCAGTCCTTCCAGGCGCCGTTCTTCCACTTGTCGACATCGATCCCGTGCTCCTTGAGCCTGTCCCTGATGTCGTCGGGGATCGTGATCTTGCCGTCGCCCTCGGACGCGGCGGAGCCGGAGGTCTGCGCGTCGGCGTCCGCGTCGCCCGAGCCGCAGGCGGTGGCGGTCAGGGCCAGCACCGATGCGAGGGCCATGGCGGTCAGCATGCGGGAGGTTCTGCGACGCGCGCCCCTCACGCCCTCGTCGCGAGCGGCCACCGACAGCGGTTCGGATCGCATGCATACCCCCCTGGCGTTGACGAACCGGGCACCAGAGCCGACGACTTGCCGCGGACGTCCCGCGAGTTCGCCTTCCGGCACCGCGTCTTGGAACGGCATCACACACTATGCGCCCGCTGTGGGTGACTTCCGACGGAATCGCAACAGTTCCGTCACTCCGGAAATCCTCGGAACACTCCAAAGATCCCCGGAACACCCGTAACCCGGTGAACGGTCCGGGGTTGGTAGCGGTAGGCGCTTGCCCGCGCCCCTGCCGGCGGACGGCCGGGTGCCCCGCGTCCCCCTTCCCGGAGGTTTTCCGGACACCGGGTCATCGATGTGCCGAGATGTCGAGCAAAGGCTCACGGGGTTCCGTATGTCGGGGCGGGCGAGTCCGTGAGGGAACCGCTTGCCCCTGCACAGCGCGACGACGGGAGAACCATGGCCGTGACCGAGACCGCACCGGGGAAGGCCATGGCGGGGCAGACCACCGCCCAAGAACCGTCGGCGGCCCGGTCCGCACACGAGGGCATTCTGCGGCGCCAGTCGGCCCGCGAGTCGGCGGCCCGCACCTACGCCCGCGCCCTTCCGATCGTCCCCGTCCGCGCCCGCGGCCTGACCATCGAAGGCGCCGACGGCCGCCGCTACCTCGACTGCCTCTCGGGCGCCGGCACCCTGGCCCTCGGGCACAACCACCCCGTCGTCCTCGAAGCCATCCGCAAGGTTCTCGACTCGGGCGCGCCCCTCCACGCCCTCGACCTCGCGACCCCCGTCAAGGGCGCCTTCACCACCGAACTGTTCCGGACCTTGCCGCCCGGTCTCGCCGACCGCGCACGCGTGCAGTTCTGCGGACCGGCCGGCACCGACGCGGTCGAGGCCGCCTTCAAGCTCGTGCGCGCCGCGACCGGCCGCAGCGAACTCCTGGCCTTCGCCGGGGCCTACCACGGCATGACCTCCGGCGCCCTCGAAGCCTCCGGCCACGCCCCCGACGTGCGGGTCGCCCGGCTGCCCTACCCGCAGGACTACCGCTGCCCCTTCGGCGTCGGCGGTCCGCAGGGCGCCGAACTCGCCGCCCGCTGGACCGAATCCGTCCTCGACGACCCCAAGTCCGGGGTCCCGCTGCCCGCCGGGATGATCCTCGAACCCGTCCAGGGCGAGGGCGGGGTGCTCCCCGCCCCGGACGACTGGATGCGGCGCATGCGGCAGATCACGGCCGACCGCTCGATCCCGCTGATCGCCGACGAGGTCCAGACGGGTGTCGGCCGCACCGGCGCCTTCTGGGCGGTCGAGCACAGCGGCATCACCCCCGACGTCATGGTCCTCTCCAAGGCCATCGGCGGCAGTCTGCCCCTCGCCGTCGTCGTCTACCGCGACGACCTCGACGTCTGGGAACCCGGCGCCCACGCCGGCACCTTCCGCGGCAACCAACTCGCCATGGCCGCGGGCACAGCCACGATGGCCTACGTCCGCGAAAACGCCCTCACAGAACGCGCGGCGGTTCTGGGCGCACGCATGCTGGACCAACTCCGGCTCCTGGCCGGGGAGTTCCCAGTGATCGGTGATGTGCGGGGACGGGGGTTGATGATCGGCGTGGAGATGGTGGAGCCAGAGGGGTGGGGGGCTGCTCTCGGAGGCGGACCGGGCGAGCTCGTCGGGGGCGTCGCCCTTGCTGGTGGCGCCGACGGTGTGCCACTGCCGGATTCTGGTCTCTCGTCGTGCGCTGCCTCCCCTCGTCCCGCTTCGCCGGAGCTTGCCGCCGCCGTCCAGCGCGAGTGCCTCCGACGCGGCCTGATCGTCGAACTCGGGGGACGCCACTCAAGCGTCGTCCGCCTGCTCCCACCCCTGACGATCACTGACGAGCAGGCCACGGCCGTCCTCGACCGCTTCGCCGACGCCTTGGGAGCGGTGGCCCGCGATCATGACCCCGAGGCGGGGAGGCGGCGGCGGGGGCGCGGTCGGAGGGAGGGCGAGGGGGTGGGGCGGGCTGGGTAGGTGCGGGGGTGGAGCGGGTGGGTGGCGGGTGGTTGCTGCGGGCGGTGCGAGTCTTGGTGCCGGTGCCGGTGCCGGTGCCGGTGCCGGTGCCGACGGGTGCGGCGGGTGTCGTCGCTGGTGCCGGGTGCAAGGTGGGAGCCGCGCTCGGACGCGGGGAGGCCGTGGCGCCAGCCGAAGCCACAGGAGTTACAGGAGCCGGGGACTCGCCGGGTGCTGCCTGGAGTGCTGCGGCTGGAGCCACGCCCTTGGCCAGATGGGCCGCCCGGTCTGGAACCGCTGTGGCGTCTCCGCGTCGGGTTGGCATTGAGGTCGGGGCTGAACCGGGGCCGCACTCGGTGTCAGTGCCGAGATAGAGCCGGAAACCGTGAGGGCCTCCCGGCCCCATAGCCGCCGCCGTTCCCGCGCCCACCGCCGGCCAGGGGGCCTCTTGCCCGGTGCGCCTCAACAGGCCCCGCCATCAGGCCGATTGCCCACCGCTTCCCTCCACACCCCCTCCACTGACGCCGCGCCCAAACCCGACACAGGACCAGCCCCACACAGCCCCCCAAGGAACAGCGCCCTTGAACACCACCCCCGCCTCCGACAACCACACCTCTACGCCGCGCCACACCCCGTCCACCCCACCACCGCCCCCTCAGTACTCCCTCCCTCCCCACCGCACTCCGTCCCAGGCCGGGCCCCCAGACCAGGAGCGCCTGCGCGGCACCACCCCCGACCTCCTGGACCACCCAGACCCCCACACGGCAGCCGAGGCCGCAGCCGTGGAGAACCTGCTGCGCTGCTGGGTCCGAGAGACCGACCCCCCGGCCCCTCCCGTCGACGCTGGCACCGGCACTCGCACCCTCCACATCCCCCTCCCCGCCAGCGGCACCTCCCTCCTCGTCCCCGTCCAGTACTGGTCCCCGACGGGGTGGCACCGCTTCGGCCGCCCCCGTCTCGACGGCGCCCCCGCACAGGCCCCGCCGGTCGACGCGGTCACCCTCGCGGCACTACTCACCCGCGAGTCACTGCCGACCGCCGCCGCAGCCACCACCGGCACCGCCGCCGCAGGCACCACCGCCACCGCCGCAGCAGGTGCCGAACTCACCGCCCGCGTGGCCGACTCCGTCCGCCGCACCGCCACCTTCGTCAGCGAGCGCCGAAAGCACCCCGACGACGGCCCCGACCTCTTCCTCACCGCCGAACAGGCACTCGTCCTCGGCCACCCCCTGCACCCGGCCCCGAAGAGCCGCGAAGGTCTCTCCGAAGCCGAAGCGGCCTCCTACTCACCCGAACTGCGCGGCTCCTTCCCCCTGCGCTGGATCGCCGTCGACCCCTCTCTCCTCGCCACCGATTCGGCCTGGACCGAACGCGGACGCCCCGTCCCCGCCGCCCACCTCACCAAGCGCCTCGCCGGCCCAGAACTGCCCCTGCCCACCGGCCAAGCCGCACTGCCTCTGCACCCCTGGCAGCTTCGGGAGGTCCGGCACCGCCCCGAAACCGTCCCGCTCTTCGCATCCGGACTGCTCCGGGATCTCGGTGACCACGGCTCCCCATGGCACCCCACCTCCTCCGTACGTACGGTCCATCGCTCCGGCGCCCCCGCCATGCTCAAGCTCTCGCTCGGTCTGCGCATCACCAACTCCCGCCGCGAGAACCTCCGCAAGGAACTTCACCGCGGCGTCGAGGTCCACCGGCTCCTGCGCGCCGGTCTGTCCAAGGACTGGCAGGCGGCCCACCCCGCTTTCGACATCGTTCGCGACCCCGCCTGGCTGGCTGTCGACGCGCCCGACGGCACCCCCGTCCCCGGCCTCGACGTGGTGATCCGTCATAACCCGTTCAGCCCGTCACACGACGTCTCCTGCATCGCCGGCCTTGTCTCACCCCGCCCCCGAGTCGGTCCCGGCGCCGACGCGGGCCGCCTTGAGAAGGGCCTCCCGTGCCTGCCCACAGGCCGCCCGGCTTGGCGATCTCGGCTGGCCGAGTTGGTCACCCGCCTCGCCTCCCGGACCGGCCGCCCCAGGGGAGCCGTCGCCACCGAGTGGTTCCTGCGCTACCTCGAGCATGTCGTCCGACCCGTCCTCTGGCTCGACGGGGAGGTGGGGATCGCCCTGGAGGCACACCAGCAGAACACCCTGGTACTGCTGGACGCTGAAGGCTGGCCTGCCGGGGGCCGCTACCGCGACAACCAGGGCTACTACTTCCGCGAGTCCCGGCGGCCGGAACTCGAAGCCCGGTTGCCCGGCATCGGCCGGCACAGCGACACCTTCGTCTCCGACGAGGTCACCGATGAGCGCTTCGCCTACTACCTGGCGATCAACAACGTCTTCGGACTCATCGGTGCGTTCGGCTCCCAGCAGCTGGCCGACGAACGGTTGCTGCTCGCCGCCTTCCGCCGCTTCCTCCACGACGTGGCCTCCGGACCCGACCGACTGCGCACCACTCTCCCCGGCCACCTCCTCGACTCACCCGTCCTGCGCTGCAAGGCCAATCTGCTGACCCGAGTGCACGGCCTCGACGAGCTCGTCGGTCCGGTCGACACCCAGTCCGTCTACGTCACCATCGCCAACCCCCTTCACTCCTGAGGAACATGACCCACCCCACCTTCTGAGAGGCCCGCCGTGTCAGCCACCGACGCCCACGCCGACGCCGATTCCGTTCCCTCCGCCCCCACCGAGACCGACGCCGATGCAGACGACGGCAACGGTCCCCACAGCAGCGAGGGCAGTGCCACGCCGACCACCGACCGGGGCACCGACACCGAGGACACGCTGGACCTGCGCCTACCCGCAGAACTCCTCGCGCTCCTCGAAACGGAAGGAACCGACGCAAGCGCATACGCGAGTTGCGGCGGCAGCGCTACACCGCCCACAGAACGCACCCCCACCCGCGACGACCTGCTCGACCACATCGCCCACTGGGGCCCGGTCACCACCCCGGCAGGCGTGTTCCAACTGGTGCCCGTGCGAGTCGGGCGGGACCTCCCCCTCGTCTGCCGCTGGATGAACGACCCCGCCGTCACCGCGTTCTGGGAGCTGGCCGGGCCCCAGAACGTGACGGAGGACCATCTGCAGTCCCAGCTCACCGGCGACGGACGCAGCGTGCCCTGCCTCGGGGTGCTGGAGGGCACACCGATGAGCTACTGGGAGATCTACCGGGCAGACCTCGATCCGCTGGCCCGCCACTATCCGGCCAGGCCCCACGACACCGGTATCCACCTCCTCATCGGCGCCGTTCCCGACCGCGGGCGGGGTCTCGGCAGCACGCTCCTGCGCGCCGTCGCCGATCTCGCGCTCGACAAGCGACCTGCCTGTGCCCGCGTCGTCGCGGAACCCGACCTTCGCAACATCCCGTCCGTCACCGCCTTCCTGAGCGCAGGCTTCCGCTTCTCCGCCGAGATCGACCTGCCCGCCAAGCGGGCGGCACTCATGGTCCGAGACCGGTCCCTGCGCGATCTGCTGTAGCAGCACGTCACCGCGCAATCACTTTTGGTACACCGCCCGTGCCCAGTCGGTTCCCACCCGTCACGAAAGATTTCTTGCGACGGCCCCGCACCTCGTGGACCACGCCCGTCAGACGGGCTCCCCGGTCACTTTCGGCCGTCGATGGACGGATCCCGACCCGCTTGTATCAGACCCGGTCCCGTACGAACCGAGTCGAGCCCGATCCGCTACCGACCGGCTGCTGCTCCGAGGCGCTCCCGGTCCTGTTCCCGCCCCTCGTCCCCGCCTTGATCACCCCAATGTCAGTGCCGGGCCGTAGGGTGGTCGCGCTATGACGAAGCCCTCACTCCCCGAACTCCTGCATGCTGCCGTCACTGCCGTCGGCGGTACGGAGCGCCCCGGCCAGGTGACCATGGCCGAATCCGTCAGGGACGCGATCGACGACAGCTCCCACCTGCTGGTGCAGGCCGGCACCGGCACCGGAAAGTCGCTGGGCTATCTCGTGCCCGCGCTCGCGCACGGGGAGCGGGTCGTCGTAGCGACGGCCACCCTGGCCCTCCAGAGACAGCTCGTCGAGCGTGACCTGCCGCGCACGGTCGAGGCTCTGCATCCGCTCCTGCGCCGTCGTCCGGAGTTCGCCATGCTCAAGGGCCGGTCGAACTACCTGTGTCTGCACCGGCTGCACGAGGGCGTGCCGCAGGACGAGGAGGAGGGCCTCTTCGACCAGTTCGAGGCCGCGGCGCCCACCAGCAAGCTGGGCCAGGACCTCCTGCGGCTGCGGGACTGGTCCCAGGACACCGAGACCGGTGACCGCGACGACCTCACGCCCGGCGTCTCCGACCGGGCCTGGGCGCAGATCTCCGTGTCCTCCCGCGAGTGCCTGGGAGCCACCAAGTGCGCCTATGGGGCAGAGTGCTTCGCCGAGATGGCCCGAGAGCGCGCCAAGCTGGCCGAGGTCGTCGTCACCAACCACGCGCTGCTCGCGATCGACGCCATCGAAGGTGCCCCGGTCCTCCCGCAGCACGAGGTGCTGATCGTCGACGAGGCTCACGAGCTGGTCTCCCGGGTCACCGGCGTCGCCACCGGCGAGCTCACCCCCGGCCAGGTCAACCGCGCGGTACGCCGCGCCGCGAAGCTGGTCAATGAGAAGGCGGCCGACCAGCTCCAGACCGCCGCCGAGGGCTTCGAGCGGCTGATGGAACTCGCCCTGCCCGGCCGCCTCGAGGAGATCCCGGAGGACCTCGGCTACGCGCTCATGGCCCTGCGCGACGCCGCGCGTACGGTCATCTCCGCGATCGGCGCGACCCGCGACAAGTCGGTCCAGGACGAGGACGCGGTCCGCAAGCAGGCGCTCGCCTCGGTGGAGTCGGTCCACGACGTGGCGGAGCGGATCACGAACGGCTCGGAGTGGGACGTCGTCTGGTACGAGCGTCACGACCGCTTCGGTGCCTCTCTGCGCGTCGCCCCCATGTCGGTGTCGGGCCTGCTGAGGGAGAAACTGTTCGCGGACCGCTCCGTGATCCTCACCTCGGCGACCCTGAAGCTGGGCGGCGACTTCAACGGCGTGGGAGCGTCCCTCGGGCTCGCCCCGGAGGGCACCGAGGGCGATGACCTGCCGAAGTGGAAGGGCGTGGACGTGGGTTCACCCTTCGACTACCCGAGGCAGGGCATCCTGTACGTCGCCAAGCACCTCTCGCGCCCCGCGCGGGACGGCGATCGCGTGGACATGCTCGACGAGCTGACCGAGCTCATCCAGGCCGCCGGCGGCCGCACCCTGGGGCTCTTCTCGTCCATGAGAGCGGCCCAGCTGGCCGCCGAGGAACTGCGCTCCCGTATCCCGGAGTTCCCGATCCTCCTCCAGGGCGAGGAGACCCTCGGCGAACTGATCAAGAACTTCGCGGCCGACCCGAAGACCTGCCTCTTCGGCACACTGTCGCTGTGGCAGGGCGTAGACGTCCCCGGCCCCAGCTGTCAGCTGGTCGTCATGGACAAGATCCCGTTCCCGCGTCCCGACGACCCTTTGATGAGCGCCCGCCAGAAGGCGGTCGAGGAGGCGGGTGGCAACGGCTTCATGGCCGTCGCGGCCACCCACGCCGCGCTGCTCATGGCCCAGGGCGCCGGCCGCCTCGTCCGCGCTTCGGGGGACCGCGGCGTCGTAGCCGTACTGGATCAAAGACTGGCCACCGCGCGGTACGGCAGCTATCTGAAGGCGTCACTGCCTGACTTCTGGTACACCACGGACCGTAATCAGGTCCGGAAGTCACTGGCAGCGATCGACGCCGCCGCGAAGGCGGTGGAGGCGGCGGCCGAGGTCGAGAAGGCGCAGGCAGACGCCGAGGAGGTGCAGGCCGAAGCCTGACAGACGTGGGGTGGCTGTCCCCGGGATAGGGACAGCCACCCCGATGTGAACCGTCCGTCGCCGGGGCCGGACAGTGCAGGGCCCCGGAACCGGCGCAGGGGTTCCGGGGCCCGGTCGAATCGGCGAGGCCTGCCGCGGTGCTCAGACGCGCCGCAGAACTGCCACCACCTTGCCGAGAATGGTCGCGTCGTCGCCGGGGATCGGCTCGTACGCGGAGTTGTGGGGGAGAAGCCAGACGTGGCCGTCCTCGCGCTTGAAGCGCTTGACGGTGGCCTCGCCTTCGAGCATCGCGGCCACGATGTCGCCGTTCTCGGCGACGGGCTGGCGGCGGACGGTGACCCAGTCGCCGTCGCAGATCGCGGCCTCGATCATCGAGTCACCGACGACCTTGAGGACGAACAGTTCACCGTCACCGACGAGCTGGCGCGGGAGGGGGAACACGTCCTCGACGGATTCCTCGGCGAGGATCGGGCCACCGGCGGCGATCCGGCCGACCAGCGGGACGTACGACGCGGCCGGCTTGCCCGCGGTGTCCGTGGGCTGCACCGAGGCGCCCTGGTCGGAGCCCCGCACCTCGTACGCGCGCGGGCGATGCGGGTCGCGGCGCAGGAAGCCCTTGCGCTCCAGTGCCATCAGCTGATGGGCGACGGACGAGGTGCTGGACAGGCCCACCGCCTGGCCGATCTCCCGCATGGACGGCGGGTAGCCGCGCCGCTGGACGGAGTCCCTGATGACCTCGATCACTCGGCGCTGCCGGTCGGTGAGTCCCGAGCTGTCGGCCCTAATGCCTGGAGGTCGGCCCGGCAGGGAGCGCTTGTGTCCCTCGGGATTCACGGCTTCGTTCATCGCATGCACCGGCTCGAGTCGGCCCTGGGAACGGTCCTGGGCAGTGATGGTGGCACTGTCTGCGGTCGTGGTCACGTCGGCCCCTCTCGATGGTCTCCCTGCTGGACAACGGTAGTTGCTTTCGAAAGGTTGCGCCAAACACACGTTCGAGTGAAAAATCGCGGATTGCCTGACGCGATCAAGTGTCTGGGTGTATGGCTAACGCGCCGACCGCCGAACAAAAGGGCCCATTGCTGTACTCTTCACCGCCGGTGGCGACCTCGCGGTTTGTTGGGCCAGTCTGCCACCCGGCGACCTGTCAGCCGGGTAACGGCTTCCATCTGTGCGGGAATCCCACGTCCCCTCCTTGTGGCGCCCACGGTATCTCCGCATGCGCCGCAGCGATACGGCTGTGCGTCGTGTTCGCCGGGAGTCGGGGCGGTCGTACGGCACATGCCCATACGGACGCGACACGCGCGTACGGCGTGTATGTAGTGCCGATCCCTACATGTAGTGCTTGGATTGCTACAGCAGCCCAGAAGTTGTGGTCCCCCGGGTCTCCACGCCCGCCGCGATCCCCTATGCTTGGGGCTGCTTCGAGGGGCCCATGGGCCTAGCGAGGCTATTGAGTCTGCTGTGAGGAGGGTTGGGAGTTCATGCACTGCCCCTTCTGCAGGCACCCCGACAGCCGCGTCGTCGACAGTCGTACGACCGACGACGGCACGTCGATCCGCAGGCGCCGCCAGTGTCCGGACTGCTCCCGTCGTTTCACGACCGTGGAGACGTGCTCGCTGATGGTGGTCAAGCGGTCCGGAGTCACCGAGCCTTTCAGCCGTACCAAGGTCATCAACGGTGTGCGCAAGGCATGCCAGGGACGGCCTGTCACCGAGGACGCGCTCGCCCAGCTCGGCCAACGGGTCGAGGAGGCGGTGCGGGCCACCGGGAGCGCCGAGCTGACCACCCACGACGTGGGGCTGGCCATACTCGGCCCGTTGCAGGAGCTCGATCTCGTCGCGTATCTGCGATTCGCCTCCGTCTACCGGGCGTTCGACTCGCTCGAGGACTTCGAGGCCGCGATCGCGGAACTGAGGGAAGACACGGGACCCCCCGCCGCGGACGACGAGGACCGCGGAGAGGCTAAGGACGGCGACGAGGCCGTCGTGGGGAGCCAGGAAGACGATCGCGGGCCCGGGGGGACTGCTCAGGTCCCCGAGCCCGCCCGCGCCGCCGACTGATCGGCGGGCCGGACCGGGCCAGGACCCCGGGACGGCCGGACGGCGGCGAACGAGACCTGTTGCGGGCGGTAGCGAGTGGGCGCCCGCAACACCAGACAGAACACCGTGTCACGGGAACAACGTGGCACTTCAGGGCGTTTTAGCCCGTACAGGGAGGCGGCATGACAGAGACGGCGAGCGGTCCGGCACGGAGTTCCCGCGCCAAGGGCACCAAGGCGGCTGCGAACAAGGGCCTGCGTATCGAGCGCATCCACACCACTCCCGGCGTGCATCCGTACGACGAGGTGGCCTGGGAGCGCCGTGACGTCGTCATGACCAACTGGCGCGACGGCTCGGTCAACTTCGAGCAGCGCGGCGTCGAGTTCCCCGACTTCTGGTCGGTGAACGCGGTCAACATCGTCACCAGCAAGTACTTCCGCGGTGCCGTCGGCACCCCGCAGCGCGAGACCGGCCTCAAGCAGCTGATCGACCGCATCGTGAAGACGTACCGGAAGGCCGGCGAGGACTACAAGTACTTCGCCTCGCCCGCCGACGCGGAGATCTTCGAGCACGAACTGGCGTACGCCCTCCTGCACCAGATCTTCAGCTTCAACAGCCCCGTGTGGTTCAACGTCGGTACGCCCCAGCCGCAGCAGGTCTCCGCCTGCTTCATCCTGGCCGTCGACGACTCCATGGAGTCGATCCTCGACTGGTACAAGGAAGAGGGCATGATCTTCAAGGGCGGCTCCGGGGCCGGCCTGAACCTCTCCCGGATCCGCTCCTCCAAGGAGCTGCTGTCCTCCGGCGGCAACGCCTCGGGTCCCGTCTCCTTCATGCGCGGTGCCGACGCCTCCGCAGGAACGATCAAGTCGGGTGGCGCCACGCGCCGCGCCGCCAAGATGGTCATCCTCGACGTCGACCACCCCGACATCGAGGACTTCATCGAGACCAAGGTGAAGGAAGAGGAGAAGATCCGCGCCCTGCGCGACGCGGGCTTCGACATGGACCTGGGCGGCGACGACATCACGTCCGTCCAGTACCAGAACGCCAACAACTCGGTCCGCGTGAACGACACCTTCATGAAGGCTGTCGAGACGGGCGGCAAGTTCGGGCTGACCTCCCGCATGACCGGCGAGGTCATCGAAGAGGTCGACGCCAAGGCCCTGTTCCGCAAGATGGCCGAGGCCGCGTGGGCCTGTGCCGACCCGGGCATCCAGTACGACGACACCATCAACCACTGGCACACGTGCCCGGAGTCCGGCCGTATCAACGGCTCGAACCCGTGCAGCGAGTACATGCACCTGGACAACACGTCCTGCAACCTCGCCTCGCTGAACCTCATGAAGTTCCTGAAGGATGACGGCAAGGGCCACCAGTCCTTCGACGTCGAGCGCTTCGCGAAGGTCGTCGAGCTCGTCATCACGGCAATGGACATCTCCATCTGCTTCGCTGACTTCCCGACCCAGAAGATCGGCGAGAACACGCGCGCGTTCCGCCAGCTCGGCATCGGCTACGCCAACCTCGGCGCCCTGCTGATGGCGACCGGTCACGCCTACGACTCCGACGGCGGCCGTGCCCTCGCCGGCTCCATCACCTCCCTGATGACCGGCACCTCGTACCGGCGCTCCGCCGAACTCGCCGCGGTCGTCGGCCCGTACGACGGCTACGCGCGCAACGCGCAGCCGCACCTGCGGGTCATGAAGCAGCACGCCGACGAGAACACCAAGGCCGTCCGCATGGACGACCTGGACACGCCGATCTGGGCCGCCGCCACAGAGGCCTGGCAGGACGTGCTGCGTCTCGGTGAGAAGAACGGTTTCCGTAACTCCCAGGCGTCCGTCATCGCCCCGACCGGCACCATCGGTCTCGCGATGTCCTGCGACACCACCGGTCTTGAGCCCGACCTCGCGCTGGTCAAGTTCAAGAAGCTGGTCGGCGGCGGCTCGATGCAGATCGTCAACGGCACGGTCCCGCAGGCCCTGCGCCGCCTGGGCTACCAGGAGGAGCAGATCGAGGCGATCGTCGCCCACATCGCCGAGAACGGCAATGTCGTCGACGCCCCCGGCCTCAAGCACGAGCACTACGAGGTGTTCGACTGCGCCATGGGCGAGCGCTCCATCTCCGCGATGGGCCACGTCCGCATGATGGCGGCGATCCAGCCGTGGATCTCCGGTGCGCTCTCCAAGACGGTCAACATGCCGGAGTCGGCGACCGTCGAGGAGGTCGAGGAGATCTACTTCGAGGCCTGGAAGATGGGCGTCAAGGCGCTCGCCATCTACCGCGACAACTGCAAGGTCGGCCAGCCGCTCTCCGCGAAGACCAAGGAGAAGGAGAAGGCCGAGGTCACCGAGAAGGCCGAGGCGACCATCCGTGAGACGGTCGAGAAGGTCATCGAGTACCGCCCGGTCCGCAAGCGCCTCCCGAAGGGCCGTCCCGGCATCACCACGTCCTTCACCGTCGGCGGCGCCGAGGGCTACATGACCGCCAACTCCTACCCGGACGACGGTCTCGGCGAGGTCTTCCTGAAGATGTCGAAGCAGGGCTCGACCCTCGCGGGCATGATGGACGCCTTCTCCATCGCGGTCTCCGTCGGCCTCCAGTACGGCGTGCCGCTGGAGACGTACGTCTCGAAGTTCACCAACATGCGCTTCGAGCCGGCCGGTATGACGGACGACCCGGACGTGCGGATGGCGCAGTCGATCGTCGACTACATCTTCCGCCGCCTGGCGCTGGACTTCCTGCCCTTCGAGACGCGCTCCGCGCTCGGCATCCACTCCGCCGAGGAGCGTCAGCGCCATCTGGAGACCGGCTCCTACGAGCCGACCGAGGACGAGGTCGACGTCGAGGGGCTGGCCCAGTCGGCGCCCCGTGCCCAGGAGCTGAAGGCGGTCGCCACGCCCAAGGCGGCGGTCGAGGCGGCCAAGCCCGCCCCGAAGCAGGCCCACACCAGCGCCGAGTTGGTGGAGATGCAGCTGGGCATCCAGGCCGACGCCCCGCTCTGCTTCTCCTGCGGTACGAAGATGCAGCGGGCCGGTTCCTGCTACATCTGCGAGGGGTGCGGCTCGACCAGCGGTTGCAGCTGACGCTGAACTAGCCGCATAGGGCGGTGCGGTCGGGAAACCGACCGCACCGCCCTTGGTCTTTTCCGTTTCTCCACAAGAGGATCACACGCTAGGCTCCCTCCGCGCACGACCGGCGCGAACAGCAGGGTGGGGACACGGGGGACATGAGCGAGCAGCAGATCGTCGATGCCGTAAAGAGCGCCGAGAGACCCGAGAAGGGCATGAACGAATGGGGTCAGGCCCTCTTTGCCCTGGTACTGGTCGGGGGTCTCGCCGCCCTTTTGTTGTCAGGGACCTTTCAGCAGAAGTCCAGTGACCCCGATCCGGCCGCGTGCGACGCGACGGATGGCACCAGGCCTTCGAAGCCCGTCTCCGGGATGCAGCTGTGCACGGCGCTGAACCGCGCGGACCTGCCCACGCTGCTCGGCACCCCGACCGAGTACGCGATGACCGCCAGCGGCAAGGAGATCATGAGCAAGTGGGCCGACGGCGAAAGGACCGTCTCCCCCGAGGCGGAGATCCAGCTGGCCACCTACTCCGTCAAGCTCTCCACGTCCGACGACGACATCCCGGTGGCCGAGATGGCGGGCTTCCTGGGCAGCTCGGTGCAGAACAGGACCATAGGCGGGCACCCGGCGCTCCTCTACTCGGACCGGACCATCTCCCTGAAGTTCAACCTCGGCGGCGGCAAGGTGGACACCGGGCCCGGTGGCATCGCCCGAAGTCTGCTGGTCGCCAAGGACTCCAAGGACGGCGGCGGCTTCTACGAGGTCACCATATGGCGCCAGGACGACGTCGTCCCCGATGACTTCGCCTTGCTCCGGATCGCCGAGACGGTGCTGCCGACGGTCCCCGGCTGGACCGCCGGCTGACGCGTCACTTGCGGCCCATGCTCCGGGTGAAGGTGGCGGGGTCGTCCTCGAAGCCGCTGATCCCGGGGTGGAAGTCCCAGGTGCCGGATTCCTGGCGGACGAACTCGGCGATGGTCGCCGCCGTCGCACCGAGGACGCTGCCGAAGTCGTCCTCGGCCAGGACCGTGTAGCCCTCCCGTATGCGCAGGGCCGGGTTGGCCACCCCGACGAAGGTGCGGTGCGCGGAGCGCTGCTGGATGACGGTGCCGACCACCACACGCGTGTACCGCGCGTCGAGCCGGTCGAGCTCCAGGGTCATCACCTCGTCCCAGCCGAAGCCCTTGCCGTCCTTGCTGTCCCGGTTGAGGTAGATGGTGCCGTCGGGGGAGCGGCTGTCGAAGTGCACCACATAGGCGGGATCTCCGTACGGGGCGTCCGCCACATAGGTCGCGGCAACGATGTCCAGGTCGGTGGCCGGCTGCCCTGCGGGACTCGGATCCCACTTGAGAGCGACTTCGACCTTGCGGATCCCCTTGTTGATGGCGCTCACCAGGCGTCCCCTTCCCCCTGTGTCCACGGCCCGAACTGCCGGTCAGGCAAGACCGGTTGTCCATCCTGCCATGCGGGTCCGACACTTGGGGTCCCGCTCTCTCGCCGAGCGTGACCGACGCCACGCTCACTGGCCTTACGATGGCGCGGTGCTGGTCAAGTGGATTCGCTGCACCGTGGTGGACCGCCGCGGCTTCGAGCGGGGGCAGCGAAAGTGGGCGGGGCTACTGGGAGAGCCGGGGTTTCGGGGACAGGGCGGAGGCTGGAGCCGGGGGCGGCAGGGTGTGGCGCACATCTTCTCCTTCTGGGAGAGCCGTTCCTTCTACGACTCCTTCATGGCGCGTTCCCATGACCGGCTCGCGGCGGCCCAGTCAGGCACGTTCAAGGACATCCAGGTCAAGCTGTTCGACCACCGCTTCGACGTGAAGACGGGCTTCGAGCCCCGCTTCACCGACGCCGACCTGGTGCGCTTCGCTCACTGCCGCGTCCACGAGGAACGCGCGGAACACTTCACCCTGATGCAGGAGAAGGTCTGGAACCCGGCGATGGCCGGCTCACCCGGCATGATCCGCGGACTGTTCGGCGAGGCTCCCGGGCACGAGTTCCTGGTGCTCTCCATGTGGCGATCGGCCGCCGAACACGGCAAGTACCGCACCGAACGGGTGGAGCGCCTCGCCCTGCGCGCCCAGACCGAGGCCGACGTAGCCGCCCTCACGGGTGACATCGTGGACCTCGAGCCTGCCTGGACAGTTTGAGATCCGGACCCGGTACAGGTGCGCCCATATGTGACTCCTGGTGCGGAAACTGTGTGACCTACGCCGTATGGAGCCCGTACGAGTCCTCGATACGGGCCGACTCGATCTAGGGTTTTGGCATGGCACGACCACGGCGCATCGTCCTTGTCCGGCACGGGGAGTCAACGGGCAATGTTGATGACACCGTGTATGAACGCGAGCCCGACCACGCCCTGGCCCTGACGGAGCAGGGCTGGCGGCAGGCGGAAGAGACGGGCAAACGGCTGCGCGAGGTCTTCGGCCGCGAACGCGTCAGTGTGTACGTCTCCCCGTACCGACGCACCCACGAGACGCTCCGCGCCTTCCACCTGGACCCCGAGCTCATACGGGTCCGCGAGGAACCCCGGCTGCGGGAGCAGGACTGGGGGAACTGGCAGGACCGGGACGACGTACGTCTGCAAAAGGCTTATCGGGACGCCTACGGGCACTTCTTCTACCGGTTCGCGCAGGGGGAGTCCGGGGCCGACGTGTACGACCGGGTCGGCGGCTTCCTGGAGAGCCTGTTCCGCAGCTTCGAGGCGCCCGACCATCCGCCGAACGTCCTGATCGTGACGCACGGCCTGGCCATGCGGCTGTTCTGCATGCGCTGGTTCCACTGGACGGTCGCGGAATTCGAGTCGCTGTCGAACCCGGGGAACGCCGAGATGCGGATGCTCGTTCTCGGGGACGACGGCAAGTACGTGATGGACAGGCCGTTCGATCGTTGGCGAGATCCGGAACCGTACGGGATCTCCGACTAGAGTGGCCGACCGATGACCGCTGAATTCTCACCCGACGGGCGCCTGGACCGCGCCCTGGCCAGTCTGCGTGGTCTGGCCGTGGGAGACGCGCTGGGCTCGCAGTTCTTCGTCCCGGTGAACTACCCCCTGCTGAAGAACCGAGAGCTGCCGCCGGGCCACTGGCAGTGGACGGACGACACCGAGATGGCCTGCTCGGTGGTGTCGGTGCTGGGCACGCACCACCGCATCGACCAGGACGCCCTGGCCCACTCCTTCGCCCGTCACCACGACTTCGACCGCGGCTACGGTCCCGCCGTCAATCGTCTGCTGCGGCTGGTCCGTGAGGGCGGCGACTGGCGTGAGCTCGCCGCGGCCCTCTTCAACGGCCAGGGCTCGTGGGGCAACGGGGCCGCGATGCGCATCCCGCCCCTCGGCGCCTACTACGCGGACGACCCGGAGCAGGCGACCCACCAGGCGGAGATCTCCGCCTATCCCACGCACCAGCACCGTGAGGCCGTTGTCGGCGCCATGGCGGTGGCCGCGGCAGCCGCCCTGGCCGCGGATCCCAGCGGCCCGCCGAGCCCCGGAGCGCTCCTCGACGGTGTCATCGCGCTCGTCCCGAAGAGTGCCGTCGGCGCGGGGCTGCGCAGGGCCCGGGACATGCTCGACTACGGCGACGCCTCCACCGTGGCTGCGGTCCTGGGCTGCGGCCGCCGTACGACGGCTCATGACACCGTGCCGTTCGCCCTCTGGTCGGCCGCCCGATCCCTCGGCGACTACGAAGAGGCGTTCTGGACGACCGCCCAGGTCGGCGGTGACGTGGACACGACCTGCGCCATCGTGGGCGGGGTGATCGCCGCCGGGAAGGCCGGGGCGCCGCCCGCCGAGTGGCTGGAGCGCACCGAGGCCTTTCCGGAGTGGATGCGGGTGCCTGAGTAGGAGCCCCGCGATCACCGCGCCGGAACTCTCCGTGCATGTCGGGAACTCTGCGTGACCGTCAGCTCGTTGTCGTGGCAGTTGCCGTGCGACGGATGGGCCGGTGCACGCGGAAGGCCGGCATGGGGGGTGTGGTGATGAAGTGGTTGCCGGTGCTCGGGATGTTCGCCGTGCTGTGGGTTGTGCTCCGTGCGCGGATGGCCGGGCCGTCGTCCTCGCCGTCGGTCCCCGGGATCGGGCCCGGCCGTCCGCTGTTCGGTGTGAGTCCGTCCGGGTCAGCCGAGGCCCGGACCCGCCGTGCCGGCGAGCGCCTCCAGGTCGCTCTTGCGGACCTTGATCACCAGCCAGGCGCTGACCAGGGCGAGTACGGCCATCGCGGCGGCCGCGACAAAGCCGGTGGAGATGCCCTGGGCGAGCACCTCGTGCCCCCAGGGAGCGGGCAGCTGGTGCGTCTTGGCGAACTCCGCCTTCTGCTCCGCGGACCCGTTGGCCATGAAGTTCGGCAGCTGCTTCTCCGCCTCGTCCTTGCTGGCGGACCCGAACACCGTCGTCAGGATGGACAGTCCGAGCGAACCGCCCACCTGCTGCATGGCGTTGAGCAGCCCGGAAGCCGCGCCGGCCTCGTGCTGGGCGACACCGGAGACCGCTGTGATCGTCAGTGTCACGAAGTTAAGGCCCATGCCGAAGCCGAAGACCAGCATCGGGCCCAGCACTCCGCCGGCGTAGGAGCTGTCGGAGCTGATGAGCGCCTGCCAGGCGAGACCGGCCACCGCGAGCGCCGACCCGGTGAGCATGAACGGCTTGGGGCCGAACACCGGCAGGAACCGCTGCGACAGACCCGCGCCCAGAGCGATCACGACGGTCACCGGCAGGAACGCGAGTCCGGCCTCGATAGGGGTGTAGTCCAGTACGTTCTGGACGAAGAGCACGATGTAGAAGAACATTCCGAACATCGCCGCGGCCAGGCTCAGCATGATCACGTACGTGCCCGCACGGTTGCGGTCGGCGAACATCCGCAGCGGGGTGATCGGCTCCTTGGCTCGCGACTCGATGTACGCGAAGGCGAGCAGGAGCACTACGGCGACGCCGAAGGAGCCGATGGTCAGGCTGTCCTGCCAGCCCTCGTCGGCGGCGCGGATGAAGCCGTAGACGAGCAGGGCCATGCCTCCGGTGGAGGTCAGGGCCCCCGCGATGTCGAAGCGGCCGCTGTGCCGCTCGGACTCGCTGATGTAGAGCGGGGTGAGTACCGCGATCAGTACGCCGATCGGCACGTTGACGAAGAGCACCCACCGCCAGTCGAGCCACTCGGTGAGCATTCCTCCCGCCAGCAGGCCTATCGCGCCGCCGCCCGCGGAGACGGCGGCGAAGACACCGAAGGCCCGGTTCCGCTCGGGCCCTTCGGGGAAGGTCGTGGTGATCAGCGCCAGCGAAGTGGGCGAGGCGATCGCGCCACCCACGCCCTGCAGGACGCGTGCGGCCAGCAGCTGCCAGGGTTCCTGGGCGAGTCCGCCGAGCAGCGAGGCGAAGGTGAACAGCAGGATGCCGGTCATGAAGACCCGGCGGCGCCCAAGGATGTCACCTGCCCGGCCGCCCAGGAGCAGCAGGCCGCCGAAGGTGAGCGTGTAGGCGCTGACCACCCATGTGAGGTCGGTGGTGCTGAACTTGAGCGCGTCTTGAATGTGCGGCAGCGCGATGTTCACAATCGTCGCGTCGAGTACCACCATGAGTTGGCAGGCCGCGATGACGGTGAGCGCGATGCCGGGACGCCCTTCCCGGCGGGCCGCACCTGGTTTCTGATCTTTGATCAACTGAGAGGTTGTCACAATGGGTCCCCCACAAGCGCGTTAGTGAACGGTGTCGTTCACTGTCGCGCCAACGGTAGTGAGTCCTCAGTAGTGAACGCAAGCGTTCACTTAAGTTTGCCGGTGCGTGGCGTATCCCCCTATGTCGCCGCGCAGCGCCCCGTCCTCCCCGGAATTACCACTTCCCTGTTCGCTGGAGACACTCAGATGGTTACCTCGCGCTGGACGGCCGCCCCCGCTCGGACGGCCTCCCTCCGTCGGCGCGGCGCCGTGCTGGAGCGTGCGATCCTCGACGCCGCCCTGGAGCAGCTCAGTACGGTCGGCTGGAACGGCCTCACGATGGAAGGCGTCGCCGCCGGAGCCCAGACGGGCAAGGCCGCGGTCTATCGCCGCTGGCCCTCCAAGGAGGACCTCGTCGCGGACGCCCTTCGGGCCGGACTGCCGCGCTTCGAGGAGGTGCCGGATCTCGGTGGTGTGCGCGAGGACCTGCTCGAACTGTGTCGACTGGCGCGCGAGGCGATGTACTCGCGCCCCGGCTTCGCGCTGCGGGCTGTCATTCACGAATGCGATCAGGCTCAGGCCGAGCGCTTCCATACGGTCATCTTCAACGGTGTCGTGGAGCCGAGCGTCAAGCTGCTGCGAGAGATTGTCACGCGCGGAATTGAGCGGGGAGAGGTGCGTCCTGACGCGGCGAACGACTACGTCTTCGATGCCATTCCGGCCATGATGATGTACCGCTCCAAGATGCGCGGAAGCGAATGGGGCGACGAGGATCTCGAAGAGATGATCGACCAGTTCGTCCTGCCTCTGCTGCGGCCGGCCGGTCCCTGACCGGTGATCGTGGGTGTCCTGTCACTCATCGGAGAACCGGGGTGTCGCAGGGTGATCCGAGCGGCGTAGGCTAAGGGCGCCATGCCGTACGAACCGCCTACTCACACCGTCGAGCGCTCCCTCCGCGCCACGACCGGAGCGAAGATCATTGCCGGTGTCGACGAGGTCGGGCGAGGTGCCTGGGCCGGCCCTGTCACCGTCTGCGCGGCCGTCACCGGACTGCGCCGACCGCCCCAAGGCCTCACCGACTCCAAGCTGCTCAGCGTCAAACGCCGTACCGCACTCGCCGAGGAGCTGCGGACCTGGGTGACGTCGTACGCCCTGGGGCACGCGAGTCACGAAGAGATCGACGACCTGGGGATGACGGCCGCCCTGCGCATCGCCGCCGTGCGCGCCCTGGAGGCCCTTCCGGTCCGTCCCGACGCGGTGATCCTCGACGGGAAGCACGATTACCTCGGCACGCCCTGGAAGGTCCGGACCGTCATCAAGGGCGACCAGTCCTGTGTGGCGGTCGCGGCGGCCTCGGTGATCGCCAAGGTTCAGCGCGACAAAATGATGGCCGAACTGGGTATCGACCATGCAGACTTCGACTTCGCGGCCAACGCCGGGTATCCCTCACCCGTGCACCAGGCCGCACTGGAGGTTCGGGGCCCCACCCCGTACCACCGGTTGTCGTGGGCGTATCTTGATGCGCTGCCACAGTGGCAGCACCTCAAGAAGGCCCGCAGCTGGGCGAGTGGAAGCGCTCCGGAGATCGAGGGTCAGCTCGGCTTCGATTTCTGACGATTCCGCTCGCACTGATGTGCCACCCGCTGACGCGAGCCGCACCAACGTTTGATAAACATCAGCCCATGCCTCTCATTCCCGAGGAGCCTCAGATTCACGAGAGTGCCCAGGGTCCCCGCGCCACTCCGGCCAGCAGCCGCACCGCGCCGACCCCTCGTCCCGTACCCGGCCCCCGCCCCGTGGCTCCGCCGCGTCCCGGTCGTCCCGGCCCTCTTCGGCCCGCGCCGCCGGTGCAGCGCACGCCGCACGACGTGGCCGTGGCCAAGCCCGGACTGCCGGGCCCCGCTGCCCCTGCCGCCAGTGCTCCGACTCCGGCTGCCCCGGCTCCTGCTCCGGCTTCGACGACTCCGCAGATCCAGCTCATCCCGGCCTCGGCCGCCGGTGCGCTCGACGCTGTCGAAGAGGCCGTCGATCTGCTGCTGGAGTCGGGCCGTGCTCCCGGTGAGGTGCTGGTGATCACCACCGGCGAACACCATCCGTGGGCCGCCCACGAACTGTCTTTCGGTGAAGCTTCCTACTGGGCGCAGCACGACGCCGGCGACGACGTGTTCTACGCGGACGCCACCGCCGTCGCGCGTGCCGCGTCCCGCCCCGTGGTCGTGGTCGCCGTCAACGGCGGATCAGCCGCCGCTGCCGCCGAGGCCCTGCCGCTGGCCCACGCCCGGGCCGGTGCCCTGCTGATCGTCTGCGGCGACCCGCAGCAGATCAACTCGGTACTGGGCGCAGGCGTCTGAGCCGTTCCGGTACGTCCGGCGCGCCGGGGGGTGTGACCGACGGTGCCGCTTGCGCGGCACCTGTACGGCGGTCGGCTTGGCATGCTCGCGTCCGTGTGTGGCCTGCGCGCTCTTGGCGGGCCTGTGGTGAGCCCGCGCGGGCCGTACGTCGGTGACGTACGGCCGCAGTGACGGTGCCGGAGCCGCTCGCGGCCCTCGCGGAAGCCGCGGTGTTCAGCGCGCCGCAGCCCTCAGCGCGCCGCAGTCCTCAGCGGGCCGCGGCGCGGCGCAGGACCTCTGAGGCGACGCCGCCGGTGCGCGGCAGCAGAGGCGGCGACTCGGACGTGGCGAAGGGCTCCGGTGCGGAATCCGCGTTCGGGCGCCGCCCGCCGCGGCCCTCGCCGAGGACCTGCCAGCCGTCGCGCGTCAGCGTGATGTACGCCCCGCAGCGCAGTCCGTGCAAGGTGCAGGCGTCACGCAGTCCCCACATCCACGCGCCGTCCTCCTCCGTCCAACGCGCGTCGCCCTCACGGCAGTAGAGCAGCACGGCGGTGCGCACGGGAGTGCGGCGCCGCAGGTCGTGCGGGATCACCCGACGCAGCTGCGAGAGCAGCGTGTTCCGGAACATCCAGCCATCGGCCGGTGCCGGGCGGCGTGTGAACGAGGCGCTCGCCAGCAGCCGTTCGTCCGGATCGAGGACCGCCACGATCGCGGTCGCCGGCTTGGGCTGGTGCCGGGAGTGCAGCCCGCTGACAACCTCGCGCGGACTGCGCAGCAGCGGGATACCGGCCTCGGCCCACTCCGCGGGTTCGAGCAGACGGGCCAGAGGGTTGGCGGATGCGGCGGACAGGTCGGTTGACGACGTGGACGCCGCGGAGGACGGAGCGAATCCGAAGGTCACGGTCCTCCCTTCGGCTACGCGCCCATACGGGGGCGGGGTCGGATTCGGGGGAGCGCGCACCGCAGCAGAGCCCTACCGGTCCACGGACGAGCCGTGCGGGGAGCGGACCTCAATTCTTCCTGTCGAACTTGGTTGCGGCAACGAGCAATTGGGCCCACCGACCCGAATCGGACGGTTGGTGGCTTATATCCCTACCCCGTGTTTTGCCGGGCGACGCCTGGGGCCGCCGGGCCCGGCTCTTCGTGGCCCCAACCGGCACGTGCGCGTGGACCTTTGCCGACTCCGGCGCCCTCAGCCGCGTACTGCCAGCACCAGGGGCAACACCCCCTGTGCACCTGACCGCAACAGCAACCGGGCGGCCACGGCAAGCGTCCATCCGCTCTCGGTCATGTCGTCGACGAGCAGCACCGGACCGCTTGCCGCCTCAAGCGCCTCCCTCAGGGACGGAGGCACGACGAGCGCACCGTGCAGTGCCCGCAGGCGCTGGGCGCTGTTGGAGCGGGGCAGGGAGAGGTCGTCGGAGTGGTCCGTGTATTCGAGGGAGCCCAGGAGAGGGATGCGGCCGACAGTGGAGATCCGACTCCCGAGCGACTGGACCAGCTGAGGCCGGCTGCGCGAGGGCAGGGTGACGACCCCGACGGGGCGGGCGGGGGCGTCCGGGGTGCCGGAGGCCCAGCCGTCGGGCCCCTTGGCCCAGTCGGCCAGCACGGTCACGACGGCGTGCGCCACATCGTCGGGAACGGGCGCGTCCGGGGTCTGAGGCGCGAGCAGCGGACGCAGCCGGTTCCCCCAGCCGATGTCCGACAGCCGCCCGAGGGCTCGGCCCGGGGAGGCCTGTTCGCCGGGTGGAATACGGCCCTTGAGGTCGACGCCGATGGCCGGCAGCCCTGTGGGCCACATCCGACGCGGCTCCACCACGACACCGGCCCGGGCGAGGGAACCGCCTGCCGTGTCCAGGGCGGCCGGGGAGATGTCGGCGGTGAAGCGGGGGCCCGCGCAGTTGTCGCAGCGGCCGCAGGGAGCCGCCTCCTCGTCGTCCAGCTGTCGCCGTAGGAACTCCATACGGCACTGCGCGGTCGTGGCGTAGTCGCGCATGGCCTGTTGCTCGGCGGCACGTTGCTTGGCGACCCACGCGTAGCGCTCGGTGTCGTACGACCAGGGCGTTCCGGTGGCGATCCAGCCACCCTTGACCCGGTGGACGGCGCCGTCCACGTCGAGCACCTTGAGCATGATCTCCAGGCGGGTGCGGTTGAGCTCGACCAGCGGTTCGAGCGCGGGCAGCGACAACGGCCGGTCCGCCCGGGACAGGGCGTCGAGGGTGCGCCGTACGGCTTCCTCGGGCGGGAACGCGACGGAGGCGAAGTAGGACCAGATCGCCTCGTCCTCGCGGCCGGGCAGGAGCAGCACCTCGGCGTGTTCCACACCTCGTCCGGCGCGGCCCACCTGCTGGTAGTAGGCGATGGGGGAGGAGGGCGAACCCACGTGGACCACGAAGCCGAGGTCCGGTTTGTCGAATCCCATGCCCAGCGCGGAGGTGGCGACCAGCGCCTTGACCTTGTTCGCGAGCAGGGCCTCCTCGGCCTGCTGGCGTTCGGCGTTCTCCGTCTTTCCCGTGTACGAGGCGACGGTGTGCCCGCACTCGCGCAGGAAGGCGGTGATCTCCTCGGCCGCGGCGACCGTGAGTGTGTAGATGATTCCGGAGCCCGGCAGGTCGTCCAGGTGGTCGGCGAGCCAGGCCAGCCGGTGCGCCGCGTCCGGGAGTTGGAGCACGGCGAGACTGAGGCTCTCGCGGTCGAGCGGGCCGCGCAGCACCAGCGCGTCCGAGCCGCTGCCCGTGCCGAGCTGCTCCGCCACGTCGGCGGTGACCCGGGCGTTGGCGGTGGCCGTGGTGGCGAGCACCGGCACGCCGGGCGGAAGGTCGGTGAGCATGGTGCGCAGCCGGCGGTAGTCGGGGCGGAAGTCGTGGCCCCAGTCGGAGATGCAGTGCGCCTCGTCTACGACGAGAAGGCCGGTGGCGGCGGACAGTTCCGGCAGGACGTTGTCGCGGAAGTCGGGATTGTTGAGCCGCTCGGGGCTGACCAGCAGCACGTCCACGGTGCCCGCGGCGACCTCGGCGCGGATGGTCTCCCACTCCTCGGGGTTGGAGGAGTTGATGGTCCGGGCGTGAATGCCGGCTCGGGCGGCGGCGTCGACCTGGTTGCGCATGAGCGCGAGCAGCGGGGAGACGATCACGGTCGGTCCGGCGCCGTGCTCCCGCAGGAGTGCCGTCGCGACGAAGTACACCGCGGACTTGCCCCACCCCGTGCGCTGCACGACCAGGGCGCGACGCTTGTCGGCGACCAGTGCCTCGATGGCTCGCCACTGGTCCTCGCGCAACCGCGCCGATCCGGTGTTGTCCCCGACGAGCCGGGCGAGGATTCCGTCAGCAGCCTCGCGCAACTCGGCCTTGCTCGTGTGCGTCATGCCTCCCATACAACAGGACGCCTCGGACAGTCGGGCGTCTCGGCGGGCGGCCTGTGGACGACGCCCCCGTTTGTTGCCTGCGGAATGCCGATCTGTGCACTGCGGATCTGATGGTTGTCGTGGCCCTGATCGGACTTATCCACAGGGTCAAGCGGAGCTTCGCAATCCGCGAGATCGTCTGCGCATGACGAATCACAGCGAAACGACCGGATCGGCCGCAAACGGTGAAAACAGCGAGCCGGGCAGCAGCGGACGAAGCGGCGGTGGGTGGGACCAGCATGGACAGGACGGCGGTGGGTGGGACGGCGATGGACGCGACGGCGGCGCCCGGGACAGTGGTCGACGCGACGGCGGCGCCCGGGACAGTGATCGACGTGACGGCGGCGGCCAGGACAGTGGTCGACGTGACGGCGGCGGCCGGCACACTGGCCGTTCGGAGATCGGTGAGCGCGTCGGATTCGACGCGCACGGCGCCGAGCACCAAGTCACCCTGCGGACGCCGGGCGAACTGGCGGACGCCCTGCCGTACCTCCTCGGATACCGGCCCGAGGACAGCATCGTGCTGGTCGCCCTGCACGACCAGGGCGGACGGGGCCGGTTCGGAGGGCGAGCGCGGCTCGGGATTCCCGCGAACAAGGATGACTGGGCGGCTGTGGCCCGGCAGTTGGCCCACGGGCTGATCACCGGCAGCGAGCGCAGGGGAGCCCGCCCTGAGCAGATGGTCGCCTACCTCTGCCAGGAACCGGGAGCCGGAGAGACCGGACGGCAGATCACGGAGCGGCTGGCACCGCTCGCCGCCCTGCTGCGCACGGAATGCGGCCGGCTCGACGTACCCGTGATCGAGGCGTTGTGCATCTCGGGCGGCCGTTTCTGGTCTTACTGCTGCCCGAGCGAGGAATGCTGCCCCGTGGAGGGACTCCCGATGGGACTGCCCGGCACCTCCGTGCTCGCCGCCGCGGCGACCTACGCCGGGCTGCAAGTGCGCGGCACTCTGCGCGAGCTGCGGGCGAGGTTGCAGCCCTGGGAGACCGCTGCCGCCCTGGAGCAGGAAGTGGCTCTGGACACCGCGGGCATGGCGCTGGTTCCCAAGATGCTCGACCTGACCAGCCGAGCGGACGTGGCGGAGGAGACGCTGCGCCTGGCACGGCGCACCATGACGCGCTTCGCCGAAGCTCCACCCGTGTCCGGAACCCTCCAGGCGGACCTGCGCGACGACGAACTGCTGAGCCACGACGAGGCAGCGGAACTCATCCTCGGCCTTCAGGACCGCACGACCCGGGACCGCGCGGCCGAGTGGATGGAGGCGGAGGAGGCCGGGCCGGCCCTGCGGCTGTGGCGTGCGCTCGCCCGCCGGTGTGTCGGTCCCTACGGAGAACACGCGGCGGCGCCGCTCACGCTGGCCGGGTGGGTCGCGTGGTCCGGTGGCGACGAGATCGAGGCCAGGGAGGCGCTGGCCATGGCCCTCGGTGCGGATCCCAGCTACCTCTTCGCCCGGCTTCTGCACCAGGCGTGCAACGAGGGCCTGGACCCGGAGTCGATCCGTCGTTGTCTGCGCGCGGAACGTCAGGGACGTGAGACGCAAGCCCGGTCGGCGGCCTGTCAGTCCGACGACCAGCAGACGGCGGAGGGCCTGCCACTGCCGAAGACGGCTGACTCCGACGGCAGTCGGCCGCTCGGTTCCGACCGGACTCTTCCGACGCATCTGTCTGGTGCCCGCAGCTCCCTGACGCCTCCGTCGGGCGCCCCTGGGACCCTTCCGCTCCCGTCGGACGTCTCCGAGAACCTTCCGGCCGCCTCCGGTAACCCCGAGCCCGTTCCGGCATCCCCACCCGCCGCGGCCTCCCGCCGACGCAAGCGGACACGTAACGGCACTCGCATCGATGCCCGACCGCACCTCGCGGAAGCGGAAGGGCGACCGTCCGGTGCCGAAGATTCACGCCCGCCCTCCCGCGCGGTCAGCGGTACGCGTCCCGGTGCAGTGCGCCGACGTGCCACGGGCAAGGGCGACGCGTGCCGATCCGAAGGCTCCCGGGCCGGAGAGGGTGCCACTAAGGGCACTCGGGCCGGAAGCGGACTCACCGAAGTCACTCGGCCCGCAGGCGGTGCCACCAAGCGCACTCCGCCCGGAGGCGGCGCCACCGAGGGGGAGGAATGAGTGATCGCTGGAAACGTGTCGGACAGGGGCTGTCCCGTCTGTGCCGTCGGGTGGCACTCCTCGGCCGCCGCCATTCGGTCGGCATGCCCGCCCACGGGCGTGACCCAGGACAGCCCCGCCCCGTTCACCTGAGTGGCGGAAAGCCCGACCGGGCCGAGCCGTCGCCTCGCCCTTGTCCGTCAGGAGCCCCGAACCGGGGGCCGCACCCGCCCGAGCCGCGCAGAGCGCAGAGGAAGCGACCCTTGCATCAGCCGACTCCGCCCTCCACCGACGACGCCCGATCCGCCCTCGATGCGCCGAGGACCGCATGGGTAGGAAGCGCCGGCCCGCCGCCGCGAGCCACGGACACCGGCACGCCCGAGCCGAGGTTCCCGGGCGGCACCCAGCGCACCTCGGTGACTGCCGAGCACCGGTCGCCTGATCGGTGGGGGAGCACGCCCTCGGCGTCATGGGATCGTGAGTCGCCTCCACCGGCAGGGTCCGCACGACGTCCCTCGACACCGACGGGGCAGAGTCGGACTCCGTCGTCGGCCGGGAGCCATGTCTCGCGTCCTCCGGCACCTGCCCCGTCCGGCCCGCCACCGTCGGGCGGCCCCTCCGCTCCCCGAGGATCCGCCGACCTGCCCCCCGCGCACTCGGCCATCATCTGCGTGGCGCTTCCGGGCCTCGCCATCTCCACCGATCAAGGGCAGTTGACCGGCCAGGGGCTGGAGGGCTTCTACCGTGCGGGCCGGCGGGTGCTCTCCCGGTGCCAGGTCCGGGTCGCCGGCCGTGAGCCACTCGCGGTCCAGGCACGGACGACCGCAGCGGATCGCGCACGCTTCGTTGCCACCGTCCGCGTCTCACCGGGCCCGGGCCCGGACCCCGATGTCGTCGTCGAACGCACACGCCACGCCGACGGGACGGAACGCATCACGCTGCACAGCGCGGCCCCCCGCCCACTGCGGCTGCCCGTGGAGGTGGCCCTCGGCACGGATCTGGCGGACCTGGGCGAGATCGCGTCGGGCCGCGCGGGACCCGAACTGCCCGCGAGCGTCCACGACTCCGGCCTGCGTTGGTCCAGTGCGGTCGGCGGGGCCTCGGTCACAGCCGACCCGCCACCCAGCGAAGCGCTGGCGTCGGCAGGCCTGCTGCGCTGGGAACTCCAACTGCCCCCGGGCGGCACGGCCGTTCTGGAGCTGCGTGCACGCCTCGACGGGGCAGGTCCCCTCCGGGCCGTGGGCCGTGCGTCGACCAGTCCCTTGGCTTCCGCGCGGGCGACCGGAGACCACCCCGCGCTCCAGCCTCTGCTGCACACGAGCATCGACGATCTCCAGTCCTTACTGCTGCGCGACCCGGCGCACCCCACCGACACCCACCTCGCGGCCGGAGCCCCCTGGCGCTGCGGACTGGCCCCGGCCGACGCGCTCGCCGCGGCCCGCATGGCCCTGCCGCTCGGCACCCGGCTCGCGGCTGGGACGCTCCGCACCCTCGCCCGCACCCAACACCGAGGGGAGACGACACAGTCCGGGATGATCCCCGGCCCGCGCCGGGACGCGGGACCGCACCTGCCGGCCGGCTGTACCGGCACCGAGGCCACCCTGCTCTTCCCCGCCCTGCTCGCGGAGGCCTTCCGGTGGGGACTCTCGCGGCAGGAGACGGAGGATCTGCTCCCGGCGGCCGAGCGCTGTCTGGGCTGGCTGCGAAAGACCGTGGGGGAGGGGACGTATCTCTGCGACCCGCAACCCGGTGGCCCGGCCCGCTGCGAGACACAGGCCCACGCCCATCGCGCGGCCGTCCTCGGTGCTGAGCTGCTCGACGCTTTCGACAGACCCGGTGGGGCCGCACTGCGGCAGTGGGCCCGTGATCTGAGAACGGCCTTCCGCGCGGACTTCTGGGTCGAGGACCGTGGTGGGGGCCGCCCGGCGGCGGCCCTTGCTCCGGACGGCCGCCTCGTGCCGCACCTCGGAGCCACAGCCGTCCATCTCCTGGACACAGGCCTGCTCGGCGGGGGCGAACAGGCACCCGGACTCCTCGACAGGGTGCAGACCGAGCAGCTCGCCCGGCTGCTCGGTGGCCCGGCCATGGATTCGGGCTGGGGCCTGGGCATGAAGGAGGCGGGACACAACCCGTTCGGCCATCGCACCGGAGCCGTACGCGTCCACGAAACGGCCGTCGCCGTCGCGGGGCTGGCCGCCGCCGGGTACGAGAAGGAGGCCGGCTCGCTCCTGCGGGGGCTGCTCGCGGCGGCCGAGGCCTTCGGGTACCGGCTCCCCGAGATGTTCGCCGGGGAACAGCGCGCAGAAGGGAGCGCGCCCCTTCCCCATCCGGCCGCCTGTCGTCCCGCCGCCACGGCAGCCGCCGCGGGAGTGCTGTTGCTGAGTGCCCTCGCGGGAATCCGTCCCGACGCCCCGGCGGGGACGGTCACCCTGCGCCCCGTGCGCAGTGCGCCTCTCGGGGAGATCGGACTGACCGGACTGAAGGTTGCGGGCGCACCGTTCGCGGTCCGGGTCAGCAGACTCGGGCTCGCCATGGTCGAGGAGGCTGCCGAAGGGCTGCAACTGAGGTCGTGACCTCGCCCGACATGGCATCCGGCAGTGACCACGAACAAGGGACGGGAGCTGTCCCGGGCTGCTGTGGATCAACCATCGATGCGACGGGCGAAGGGAGTGTTTATCGTCAGGCAGACGACTATGATCGCCGCATGCCCTACGACCCGTCAGCCTTCCCGCCCTTCGCCGTCACCGTGGACCTGGTCGTACTGACCGTGCGTCGCCACGCCCTGTGTGCGCTCGCGGTGCGCAGGGGCGAGCCGCCGTTCCAGGGACGCTGGGCACTGCCGGGCGGCTTCGTACGGGCCGACGAGGATCTGGCGCGGGCGGCAGCCCGCGAGCTGGCCGAGGAGACCGGACTGCGCGCCCATGACCCGGCCGTCCCCGTCCAGGACAACGGCGCACATCTGGAGCAGCTGGCAACCTACGGCGACCCCAAGCGTGATCCCCGGATGCGCGTGGTGAGCGTCGCCCACCTGGCTCTCGCCCCGGATCTGCCCGCTCCCCGGGCGGGCGGTGACGCCAGCAACGCACGCTGGGCCCCCGTCGAGGAGCTGTTGCAGCAGGGTGGGTACGGTCGCGACGGAGAAGCGGTCGCACCGCTCGCCTTCGACCACGCGCAGATTCTGTCGGACGGGGTGGAGCGCGCCCGCTCGAAGATCGAGTACTCGTCGCTTGCCACCGCCTTCTGCCCGCCCGAGTTCACCGTCGGTGAGCTGCGTCGTGTCTACGAGGCGGTGTGGGGGGTGGCGCTCGACCCACGCAACTTCCACCGCAAGGTCACCGGCACGCCGGGCTTCCTGGTCCCCACCGGAGGGACGACCACGCGGCAGGGCGGCCGTCCCGCTCAGCTCTTCCGGGCCGGCGGAGCCACTCTGCTCAACCCTCCGATGCTGCGCCCCGAAGTGTGAAGCCGTCGAAAACCGTACATAACGCGCTATCTTGCTACGGGTGATCCAGGCCTTCGGACTGACCAGCAACTCCCGCAAGGACCTCCCGCCCGCGGTCGACGACGTGTCCTTCGAAGCCCGTGCGGGCCGCGTCACCGCGCTTCTCGGAGCGACGGGCGCGGGCAAGACCTCAGCGCTCAGACTGATGCTCGAACTCCAACAGGGCCGCGGCATCACCTACTTCAGGGGACGTCCGCTGCACCGCATCGCGCATCCCTCGCGCGAGGTCGGCGTCCTCATGGGGGATGTACCGGGCCATCCCGCACGCACGGTCCGCGGCCACCTGCGGATGCTGTGCGCGGCGGCCGGCGTACCGGTCAGACGCGCCGACGAGGTGCTCGAAGTGGTGGGCCTGGTCAGCCTGCGCGATGAGCGCCTCGGCACGCTGTCACGTGGCATGGACCGCCGCCTGGGCCTGGCCTGTGCCCTGTTGGCGGACCCGCACACCCTTGTGCTGGACGAGCCTGCCGACGGGCTTTCCAGCCGTGAGGGCCGCTGGCTGCACGGCATGCTGCGTGCGCATGCGGCCCACGGCGGCACGGTCCTGTTCACCACGTCCGAGCCCAAGGAGGCCGCGCGCGTGGCGGATCGGGTCGTCACCCTGGAACAGGGCAGACTCGCCGCCGACCAGGAGGCCCAGGAGTTCGCCCGCACCCGGCTGCGCCCCCGTGTCGCCGTACGCAGTCCCCACGCCGCCCGCCTCGCCGCCCTGCTGACCAAGGAGGCCCGCGCGGCGCACCGATCCGTCGAGGTCGTCAGGGAGGGCGGCAACAGGCTTTCCGTGTACGGCAGTACGTGTGCCGACGTCGGCGAGGCCGCGTTCCGCCACGGCATTCTCGTACACCAACTCGCCGACGAGACGGGGGACATGGGGCCGGGGGCGGGTTTCCTTCCCGGGGAGGAGCAGGCCCGGAACTCGGGACATTTTCCAGAGGAGGCGGTTCAGGCCGGGCGGGCCGATGCCGCGGCGGCGGAATCCGGAGAGCTGCTCGGTGCCGGGGGAGACGCGAAGGCTGATGGAGAGTCGCACGGCGACGGACTGACGCTCGGAAACTCGGGAGCCCACGATGACCGAGCGGCGCAGGCCGCAAAGGGAGTGTCCGGCGACCAGGCGTCGCGGGACACTCACCAGGAGGCCCGCGGCGGTTCGGTGGAAGGCGGCGGACGCGATGCTTCGACCCCCGTGAAAGCTGTGAAATCCCCCGCCCCCCTACCCCCCCTCCCACCCCCCATCTCCGTCAGGTCCGCCCCAGGCCCCCTCCGCCCTCTCCGCTATGAACTCCGTCGCGCGACAGGGATCAGCACAGGGTTCCTCACCGCCGCGGCCGTACTCGTCACGTCCGCTCTCACCGCCGTACTCCTGGCGCGGGTCGGGCACACCCCGCAGGCCCGCCTGCTGGCGGCATGGCCCAGGGAACTGCCGCTGCCGCCGGCGGCGCTCGGAGCGGGACTGCTCGGCGCGCTCGCCTTCGGCGACGAGTTCCGCCACCCCGCCCTGGCCGCGGACCGCGGCACCGTCCCCCGCCGGCTGGGGCTGCTGACCGCGAAACTCGTCGTCGCCGCGGTCACCGCGCTGGCGTTGGCCCTGCTCGCGGTGGGCTGCGACGCCGAAGTGCTGTACCTCGTCTACGGACGAGGGCTCACGGAAGTTCCCGGCGACTGGTTGGCGTTGAGCGCGAGTTGGTTCGGACTCGTGATCGGGTGTGCCTGGGCGGGTGTCCTGGCCGCCGGCATCTTCCGGTCCACCACGGCCGGGCTCGCCGCGGTGGTCGCGGTGCCCGTCCTCGGCGTACCCCTCGTACAGAAAGCCCTGGAGGGGGCGTCCGTGCGAACGGCGGCCGGTCTGCCCGCGCGGCTGCGTGAGGTCTTCCTGTTCCAGTGGCCCTTCGGCGGAGAGCGCTATCTGGCCGGAGCGGTGCGCGTGATCGCTCAACCGGTGGGCGGTGCACTGACGTTGTCGCTGACCGCCCTGCTCTGCGCGTATCTGCTCACGAGCCTGCGCAGCAGGGTCCGATGACGACCGACCGTGCCCTTCCGGTCCTGACGTGCGCACAACTCCCCGGTGAAAGCGCATTTCTTTCCGATAAGGCGTCAATTGCGACGGGGTGAGCGATCACCCTTTCGTGTGCTTTTCACCAAAGACCTCAAGGGAGTTGGAGGCAACGCCGACAAAGGATCCGTGAGTACCCTTGCGCACACCATGATGACCGCCGCCCGCTCCACCGACTCCGGTCTGGCCGGCCCGGGCGAACTCGACCGCTACCCCTACGCCGAGAGCCCGGGCGCCGCCCGCGTCGGAGCCTCCGTGTGGGACGGCTCGGACCCGGAGCTGGGCCGCGTGGGCCGACGAGCCGCAGGCAGCCGCGGGCGCGGACTCCACGGCCAACTCGTCCAGCAGCTCGGACAGATGATCGTCTCCGGTGACCTGGGAGCCGACCGGCCGCTCGTCCCCGAGGAGATCGGGCAGCGCTTCGAGGTCTCCCGCACCGTCGTCCGCGAGTCGCTCCGCGTCCTGGAGGCCAAGGGCCTGGTCAGCGCCCGCCCGAACGTCGGCACGCGCGTGCGTCCCGTCAGCGACTGGAACCTCCTGGACCCGGACATCATCGAATGGCGGGCCTTCGGACCGCAGCGCGACGATCAGCGCCGCGAGCTGAGCGAGCTGCGCTGGACGATCGAGCCGCTCGCCGCGCGCCTGGCCGCCGGACACGGCCGTGACGACATCCAGCAGCGTCTCGGCGACATGGTCGAGATCATGGGGCACGCGATGAGCCAGGGCGACGCGCTCACCTTCTCCCGCGCCGACGCGGAGTTCCACTCCCTGCTCATCCAGGTCGCGGGCAACCGCATGCTGGAACACCTCTCCGGGATCGTCTCGGCCGCTCTCCAGGTCTCCGGAGGCCCGGTCACCGGCTGTGACCGACCGACCGAGTCGTCGCTGGCGCACCACGGCCGGATCGTCGACGCTCTCGCCACCGGCGACGGAACGGCGGCCGAAGCGGCCATGCGGCAGCTGCTCACCGTCCACCCCGAGGTGGAGCGCGTGGTACCCGCCCCGCGCGAGCACTGACCGCGCACAGCGGGCGGCGCGGCCGGGGATGTCTTCCCCTCCTTGCATCATCGTTCGGCCGTCGAGCCGCCTCCGTCGGACCCCGCAGGATCTCCAGGGACCCTGCGGGGTCCGACGGCGCGGAGGGGTGAGAGCATTTCCGGGCATCGCCGACCGGAGCCACCGGCTGACCGTGTCTGCCCGTGTCTGACCGTTTTTGGTTACTTACGGGGTGTGACTCGGGCCACGCAGATTGGGCGTAACGCTCGTGGAAACAGCGCGATGACCTAAGAGGTGACAGCCGCGGAGGGAATACGGACGCCGTTTCAGGCGCTGTGCATCTTCCCCGGCCCCCGCCCGCGCCGTCGGCCCTTCCCAGGTCGGTGGTCGGCTCCTGTCCGTCTTGGACGGGGCCGGAAGCCGTTTTCCAACGTTCCGAGAGGTTGTTCGTGTCGGCCAGCACATCCCGTACGCTCCCGCCGGAGATCGCCGAGTCCGTCTCTGTCATGGCTCTCATTGAGCGGGGAAAGGCTGAGGGGCAGATCGCCGGCGATGACGTGCGTCGGGCCTTCGAAGCTGACCAGATTCCGGCCACTCAGTGGAAGAACGTACTGCGCAGCCTCAACCAGATCCTCGAGGAAGAGGGTGTGACGCTGATGGTCAGTGCCGCGGAGCCCAAGCGCACCCGAAAGAGCGTCGCAGCGAAGAGTCCGGCCAAGCGCACCGCCACCAAGACGGTCGCGGCGAAGACGGTGACCACGAAGAAGGCCACCGCCACCGCCACCCCCGCGGCCCCCGCCGCCGAGCCCGTCGTCGAGGGCGAGGCCACCGCGAAGCCGGCCGCCAAGAAGGCTGCCGCCACCAAGAAGGCGGCCGCGAAGAAGACGGTTGCCACCAAGAAGACCGTGGCGGCCAAGAAGACCACCGCCAAGAAGGACGACGCCGAGGTCCTCGAGGAAGAGGTTCTCGAGGAGGCGGCCCCCAAGGCGGGCGACGAGCCCGAGGGCGCCGAGAGCGCCGGGTTCGTGCTCTCCGACGAGGACGAGGACGACGCGCCCGCGCAGCAGGTCGCGGCCGCCGGTGCCACCGCCGACCCCGTCAAGGACTACCTCAAGCAGATCGGCAAGGTCCCCCTGCTCAACGCCGAGCAGGAGGTCGAACTCGCCAAGCGCATCGAGGCCGGTCTGTTCGCCGAGGACAAGCTGGCCAACGCCGACAAGCTCGCCCCCAAGCTCAAGCGCGAGCTGGAGATCATCGCCGAGGACGGCCGCCGCGCCAAGAACCACCTCCTGGAGGCCAACCTCCGTCTGGTGGTCTCCCTGGCCAAGCGCTACACCGGCCGCGGCATGCTCTTCCTGGACCTCATCCAGGAGGGCAACCTCGGTCTGATCCGCGCGGTCGAGAAGTTCGACTACACCAAGGGCTACAAGTTCTCCACGTACGCCACCTGGTGGATCCGTCAGGCGATCACCCGCGCCATGGCCGACCAGGCCCGCACCATCCGTATCCCGGTGCACATGGTCGAGGTCATCAACAAGCTCGCGCGCGTGCAGCGCCAGATGCTCCAGGACCTGGGCCGCGAGCCCACCCCGGAGGAGCTGGCCAAGGAACTCGACATGACCCCGGAGAAGGTCATCGAGGTCCAGAAGTACGGCCGCGAGCCCATCTCGCTGCACACCCCGCTGGGCGAGGACGGCGACAGCGAGTTCGGTGACCTCATCGAGGACTCCGAGGCCGTCGTCCCGGCCGACGCGGTCAGCTTCACGCTTCTGCAGGAGCAGCTGCACTCCGTCCTCGACACCCTGTCCGAGCGCGAGGCGGGCGTCGTCTCGATGCGCTTCGGTCTCACCGACGGTCAGCCGAAGACCCTCGACGAGATCGGCAAGGTGTACGGCGTCACGCGTGAGCGCATCCGTCAGATCGAGTCGAAGACCATGTCGAAGCTGCGCCACCCGTCGCGTTCGCAGGTGCTGCGCGACTACCTCGACTAGGTCGTAGTCGTACGACATCACAGGCCCGGTCCCTCTTCAGGGGCCGGGCCTTCGTGCTGCGCGCACAGGCGCCCTGCGTGACTCTGGGTTTCCGATCGTTACCCGGAGTGAGGAGCATGCATGCGTCGTCCCATTGCCCGGGCGCTGACCCGGCCGCTGATTCTGGCGGCCGTGGCGGCGGCCATACCGCTGGCGTCGGCTGCCCCTGTGGCGGCCGACAGCATTGTCGTCGGGGGATTCCCGGTCGATGTGTCGACGGCGCCCTGGACGGTGGCGCTGTCCAGCCGTGACCGGTTCGGGGGTACGCGCGCCGGGCAGTTCTGCGGTGGTGTCGCCGTCGGCCCGACCACGGTGCTCACCGCGGCCCACTGCATGGGCGAGAACGTGCTGGGGGCGCCACCGGAGCGGGTGCGCGACTTCCGGGTCATCGCGGGCCGTACGGACCTGCTGTCGGACCAGGGTGCGGAGATCCCTGTACGAGAGGCCTGGGTGAATCCGGGATACGACCCGGACACCAATGCGGGGGACTTCGCCGTTCTCACGCTCGCCGAGCCGCTGCCGCAGAGTGCGGTGATCGGGATGGCGGCCACCGGAGATCCGGCATACGCGGCGGGGACCCGCGCGACGGTCTACGGCTGGGGCGACATCACAGGTGGTGGTGACTACGCGCGAAGTCTCCGGGCCGCGCGGGTGCACGTGATGTCGGACACGCGTTGCCAAGAGGCCTATCCGGGGACGGCCGAGGGCACCTACCGCGCCGACAGCATGCTGTGCGCCGGAGAGGAGCGGGGCGGCCGAGACTCCTGCCAGGGGGATAGCGGAGGGCCGCTGGTCGCCCAGGGGAAGCTGATCGGACTGGTGTCCTGGGGAAACGGCTGCGGGCGGCCGGGCTGGCCCGGCGTCTACACGCGGGTGTCCGACGTCATGCGGACCCTGGACCAGGACGGTCGCAGAGTGGCCGCGTCGGTGCCGCGGGACCGTGCAGGGGCGCCTGAGAGGCACTGAGCGGGCCCACGCGAGCCATGAGCAAGGGCGGCTGCCCCTGGGAGCAGGGGCGGCCGCCCTTATGCCGACCTGTGTCGGCGCCGGCTCGTCGTGGACGCGAGTGTCAGCGCTCTTCTTCGGAGGCGGTTGCGGGAACGGCCGTGAGCCGCTCCGTCTCGTCCTGTATCTCAGCGGCGATCTTCTTGAGTTCCGGCTCGAACTTGCGACCGTGGTGGGCGCAGAAGAGCAGTTCTCCGCCGCTGATCAGGACGACGCGTACGTACGCCTGGGCGCCGCAGCGGTCGCAGCGGTCTGCGGCCGTCAGCGGGCTCGCGGGGGTCAGAACAGTAGTCACGTCGCCTCTTCTCTAGCTCGACGAGCTGTCGTACCAGGGTCAACATCCAACCAGCCCCAAAACGTTCCCGCTCGGGGCTTCTCCCAGAGAGAAATTTTCCGGACGGCTGGCTGCTGCCGGTTTGGCGGCGAATGTGCCGTATTGCGTGTCTCTGTGTCTTACGGTTTCGCACTGGTCGGTCAAGGTCAGTCCCGCCGGCTGGGTTGCCGGTTGTTCATGAGGACGTGCCCGGAGCCTAAATGGTTCATGCCCCTGAGGGAACGTGATATGTACTTCACCCCATCGAGGGATCGAACAGGCATGCGACCCTGGATTAGTCTGTGTTCCGCACGAGGGTGGCGTTACAACGGCTCTACCAGGCCTCGGTACCCTCTTGGCGGCTACCGAAGCCGCGCCCTTACCCACAAGGGCCCCACCTGAAATTCAGCGAGGAGCGAACCGCGTGACCGCCGAGACGTCCGTGCCGTCCACAGCTCTGCTGGCAGGAGCAGACCGGGACGGGTCCAACTACACCGCGCGGCACCTGCTCGTCCTCGAGGGGCTCGAGGCCGTACGCAAGCGCCCGGGTATGTACATCGGCTCCACCGACAGCCGTGGTCTCATGCACTGCCTGTGGGAGATCATCGACAACTCCGTCGATGAGGCCCTGGGCGGGTACTGCGACCACATCGAGGTGATCCTCCACGACGACGCCTCCGTGGAGGTCCGGGACAACGGCCGGGGCATCCCGGTCGACGTGGAGCCCAAGACCGGCCTCTCCGGTGTCGAGGTCGTCATGACCAAGCTGCACGCCGGCGGCAAGTTCGGAGGCGGCTCGTACGCCGCCTCCGGCGGTCTGCACGGCGTGGGCGCCTCCGTGGTCAACGCCCTGTCCGCGCGACTGGACGTCGAGGTGGACCGCGGCGGCCACACGCACGCGATCAGCTTCCGGCGCGGCGTGCCGGGGGCCTTCGCGGCGACCGGACCCGACGCCAAGTTCGATGCCGCGAGCGGCCTGCGCAAGGCCAAGAAGATCCCCAAGACCCGCACCGGCACGCGCGTGCGGTACTGGGCCGACCGCCAGATCTTCCTCAAGGACGCCAAGCTCTCCCTGGAGAACCTCCACCAGCGCGCCCGCCAGACCGCGTTCCTGGTGCCGGGCCTGACCATCGTCGTCCGCGACGAGTTCGGTCTGGGCGAGGGCGGCAGCAAGGGTGAGGAGTCCTTCCGCTTCGACGGCGGCATCAGCGAGTTCTGCGAGTACCTGGCGACCGACAAGCCGGTCAACGACGTCCTCCGCTTCTCCGGCCAGGGCACCTTCAGGGAGACCGTCCCGGTCCTCGACGAGCACGGCCAGATGACCCCGACCCAGGTCACCCGTGAGCTCGACGTCGACGTCGCGATGCGCTGGGGCACGGGGTACGACACGACTCTGAAGTCGTTCGTGAACATCATCGCCACGCCCAAGGGCGGCACCCATGTCGCGGGCTTCGAGACGGCCGTCACCAGCACGATGAACGAGGTGCTCCGCGCCAAGAAGCTGCTGCGCGTCGCCGAGGACGACATCGTCAAGGACGACGCCCTCGAGGGCCTCACCGCGGTCGTCACCGTGCGCCTGGCCGAGCCCCAGTTCGAGGGCCAGACCAAGGAGGTCCTGGGTACCTCTGCGGCCCGCCGCATCGTGAACACCGTGATCTCCAGGGAGCTCAAGGCCTTCCTGACGTCCACGAAGCGGGACGCCGCAGCACAGGCCCGGGTCGTCATGGAGAAGGCGGTCGCCGCCGCGCGTACCCGCATCGCGGCCCGCCAGCACAAGGACGCGCAGCGCCGGAAGACGGCCCTGGAGTCCTCCACGCTGCCGGCCAAGCTCGCCGACTGCCGCAGCGACGACGTCGACCGCAGCGAGCTGTTCATCGTCGAGGGGGACTCCGCGCTCGGTACCGCGAAGCTCGCCCGGAACTCCGAGTTCCAGGCGCTGCTGCCGATCCGGGGCAAGATCCTCAACGTCCAGAAGTCGTCCGTCACCGACATGCTCAAGAACGTCGAGTGCGGTGCGATCATCCAGGTCATAGGGGCAGGCTCGGGCCGGACGTTCGACATCGACGCCGCCCGCTACGGCAAGATCATCATGATGACCGACGCCGACGTCGACGGTTCGCACATCCGCTGCCTGCTGCTGACGCTGTTCCAGCGGTACATGCGGCCCATGGTCGAGGCGGGCCGGGTGTTCGCGGCCGTGCCGCCGCTGCACCGGATCGAGCTCGTTCAGCCGAAGAAGGGCCAGGACAAGTACGTCTACACGTACTCGGACCGGGAGCTGCGCGAGAAGCTGCTGGAGTTCCAGAGCAAGGGTGTCCGGTACAAGGACTCCATCCAGCGGTACAAGGGTCTCGGCGAGATGGACGCGGACCAGCTGGCCGAGACGACGATGGATCCCCGGCACCGGACTCTGCGGCGGATCAACCTCGCCGACCTGGAGGCGGCCGAGCAGGTCTTCGATCTGCTCATGGGCAATGACGTCGCGCCGCGCAAGGAGTTCATCTCCGGGTCGGCGGCGACGCTGGACCGGTCGCGCATCGACGCGTAGTCGCTGCGCTGGGCTCGGGCGGGGTTGTGGCTGGCCCTGTCCGAGCCTTCGGCTGTGTTTGACGGCTGCCTGTGGTGCGGGTTCGGTCAGGTTGACGGGGTGTCCCGTGTCGGCGGTACAGGCAAGTCGGGCGGTCGCCGACATTGCGGGTTCGGCTCTCGTGATCGGGCCTGGGCGACTTATGGGCGGGGGCCCGCCGTAGGCGGTCGCGGTTCGATGCCGGCCGGTCGTGGGCGGTTGGCTTCGGGTGGCCGTGGGTGACCCGTGTGGTGCGGTGACGGTCGGCTCCGGTGCTGGGGGCCCCGCTGTTGGATTGCCTCGGTCGTCCACGCGAGGGCTTTGACTCTGGGCGGACCGACGGCGGGATCCGGCTCTCTCGTTCACGGCGCCCCGCGAATCCGGTCGCCGTCCGACCGGGCTTCTCCACCCGTGGGTGGAGGGCAGGCCCGTCCCGGAATCCACCCGTGATCCACCCTCGCTCCGATCTCCCAGCCTGCGGATTTCCGTAGCTTCGAAGGTGTCGACGGCATCCGCTGCCGGCACTCCCTTCCTCGCTCACGGAGGCTGTGATGTCCGGGCTCGTCGACGCGTTGCTGATCGTGGTCGCGGTGGTCGTGGTGATCACCCGGCAGTTCCGCGCAAGCCGGATCGACACCGGGCGACGCTGGTGGCTGCTGCCCGTGATCCTGGCCGTCGTGGCGCTCCGGGAGCCGGGACTGGTGGATGCCCAGCACCGCACGGCATCCATAGCCCTGCTCGCCGCCGAGCTGCTCACCGGCCTCGCCATCGGCGCCGGCTGGGCCTGGACCAGCCGCATATGGACCGAGCCGGATGGCGCTGTGTGGAGCAGGAGCACCAAGGCGAGCGGCGCTGTCTGGGGCGTCGGCATCGGATTGCGGGTCGGCCTCTTCGCACTCGGTGCGGCGACAGGTGTTCACCAGGACTCCTCCGCCCTGCTGCTCGCCCTGGCCGCCACCCTGCTGGTGCGCTCCGGAATCCTGGTCTGGCGTGCGCACTTCCTGCGCCCTGCCGCCACAACCGCGAACGCAACCGCTCCGGCGTACGGTGAGCCCATGGTCCGGTCCACGGGGAAGGAACGCGTGTGACGGAGAACGGCTGGACCCGCTGGCCCTCCCGGGAGGCGCTCACGCGCGAGGCGGCCACACGTCCCCGCCGGGTGCTCGGCTACGTCACGCGGTCGCTGGTGCTGGGCATGCTCCTCTGGGGCGCTTTCAACAGCACGCACGTGCGTGGCTGGGCGGTGCTCGGGGCGGTGGCGTCCATCCTCCTGGCCGCGGTCGCCGGATGGGCCCTCTTCCGCACCACCCTGGCGCACCGGCTCTGGCCCTCCCTGACGCTCTACGGCGTCCTCCTGGTGATCGCGGTCGCCGCCCAGGCCGCTGACTTCGGCGTCATCGCCCTTGTCCTGTGGTGCGGTTGCGCCATCACCGCGCTGGAGCGGCTGCCCATCGCAGCCGCCATGCCGGTGACCGCGGTCGCCCTCGCCCTGTACGCGGCGGTCAATGACGACGGGTGGCTGACCACGGTGGCCACGACGGCGGGGCTCGCGCTGGCCGGCTACGTCCTGCGCCTGGACGCCGAGGCCCGTGGCAGCGCACAGCGGCTGCTCACCCAGGAGCGTGCGGCGCGGGCCGCCGAGGCCGAGTCGGTGGCGCTCGCGGAGCGCGCCCGTATCGCTCGGGAGATCCACGACGTGCTGGCCCACAGCCTCTCCGCCCAGCTTGTGCACCTCGAGGCGGCCAGGCTGCTGATCGAGGGGGGCGCTGACCGGGACCAGATCCTCGAAAGGGTGGTGGCCGCACGGGGCATGGCCCGCGAAGGTCTCGCCGAGACCCGGCAGGCACTGTCGGCCCTGCGCGGGGACATGACCCCGCTGGAGGACTTCCTGAGCCAGCTGGTGGGGACGGCCGACGGAACAGAAGCCACCATTTCGGGTGAGCGCAGACCGCTGCCGGCCGAGGCGTCGCAGGCCGTGCGGAGAGTGGCCCAGGAGGCCCTGACCAACGTCCGGAAGCACGCGCCGGGGGCCAAGGTCAGGATGCGGCTCGAGTACGGCGAGGACCAGGTGACGCTGGTGGTGCGGGACTCGGGCGGTTCGCCGGGTGAACTCACCGCCACCGGAGGCGGGTACGGTCTGCGGGGGATGCGGGAGCGCGCCGAACTGCTGGGCGGTTCGCTGGACGCGGGGCCGGACGAAGAGGGGTTCGTGGTGACGTTGAAGGTGCCGGTATGACGGAGGGGGCGCAGCCGAAGCCCGCGCGGGTGGTGGTCGCGGACGACCAGACCGTGGTCCGCGAAGGCATCGTGATGCTGCTAGGCCTGCTGCCCGGGATCGAGGTCGTGGGCGCCGCGGGGGACGGGGAGCAGGCGGTCGAGCTCGTCGCGGAACTCGCCCCGGACGTCGTGCTGATGGACCTGCGGATGCCCCGCTGCGACGGGGTGGAGGCGACCCGGCGGATCCGCAGCGAACACCCCGGGACACAGGTCGTGGTGCTGACCACGTACGCGGACGACGACTCGCTGTTCCCCGCGCTGAAGGCGGGGGCGCGTGGCTATCTGACCAAGGACGCGGGAGGTGACGAGATCGTGCGGGCCGTGCAGAGCGTGCTCTCCGGCGACGCGGGACTGTCGCCGAGCATCCAGCGGCGGCTTCTGGAGCGGCTGTCGGATCCCGAGTCACCTCAGCCGCTGTCCGCGTCCATGGAGCCGCCGGACGGGCTCACCTCCCGGGAGGTCGAGGTGCTGGCGCTGATCGCCGAAGGGTTCAGCAACCAGGAGATCGCCCGCGCACTGCACGTCTCCACCGCCACCGTGAAGACCCACATCAACAACCTCTTCGCCAAGACGGGACTCAAGGACCGTGCGCAGGCCGTGCGTTACGCCTATGCGAAGGGACTTGTGCGGCCACCGACGGGAGGAATCACCTGATGGGGTGAAGAGCGTGGGGAAGAAGAGTCGGGGATCTTCCCGTTCTGTCCATCCTTGGGCATGCAGTCAAGCAACGCTCGTCCCCGTGGAAGCGGGGGTGATGCCGAGAGTTCGGCCGAGACCCACGACGGGCAGGATCAGGCCCGCGCCGAGGCGTCCGCCGGGGCGCGGTACGACGACCCCTGGTACGACGCCCTCGCCTCCGGCTGGGGCGAGACGAGCGGTGACGGCACACCCGTGACCCCGGCCGAGGCGGCACGCGCGGAGCGCGAGGACAGGGCCGCGGCCGCAGCCGACGTCTACCTCGAAGTGCAGCGCAGCGCGGCCTTCCAGGAGGTGCGCAGCCGGTACCGGCGGTTCGTGGTGCCGGCGGGCATCGGGTTCTTCGTCTGGTACGTGGCCTACGTCGTGACAGCGACGACCGCGCCCGGGCTGATGGCGCGCCCCGTGGCGGGTGCGGTGAACGTGGCGATGCTCGCGGGACTCGGGCAGTTCCTCACCACGTTCCTGCTGACCTGGGCCTACGCCCGGCATGCGCGGCTGCGTCGGGACCGGGCCGCGCTCGAACTGCGGTGGGACACCCAGGAACTGACGCGTACGGCCCGGGGCGGTGTCACGTCGTGACGGGGGACCACCAGACTCTGGCGCTGTTGCTGTTCAGCGCATTCGTCGCGGTGACGTTGGGGATCACGACGTGGGTGAGCCGCCACCGGCACGGCTCGGCGGAGGAGTTCTACGCGGGCGGCCGACTGTTCTCGCCGATGGAGAATGGTTTTGCCATCGCGGGCGACTACATGTCGGCGGCGTCCTTTCTCGGGATCTCCGGGCTCATCGCCCTGTTCGGGTACGACGGGATGCTCTACTCGGTCGGCTTCCTGGTGGCCTGGCTGGTGGTGCTGTTCCTGGTCGCCGAACTGGTGCGCAACTGCGGGCGGTTCACACTCGCCGACGTGGTCGCGGCGCGGATGAGCGAGCGGCCGGTGCGGATCGCGGCGGGAACCTCCTCGGTCACCGTGTCCGTTCTGTATCTGGTGGCACAGATGGTGGGCGCGGGCAGCCTGGTCGCGCTGCTGCTCGGCGGCACCAGTGAGGCGGCCCAGTCCTGGACGGTCATCGGGGTCGGGGCGCTCATGGTGATCTATGTGTCCCTGGGCGGTATGCGGGCCACCACCTGGATCCAGATCGTCAAGGCGGTCCTGTTGCTCGGCGGGACCGTCGCGCTGACCGTGCTGGTGCTGGTGCGGTTCCACGGCGACTTCGACCAGTTGCTGCTCACGGCGGCCGAGCGCAGTGGCCATGGGCAGTCGTTCCTGGCGCCCGGCCTCAAGTACGGCGGGGACTGGACCGCCCGCTTCGACTTCATCAGCCTGGGACTCGCGCTCGTGCTCGGCACGGCAGGGCTCCCGCACATCCTGTCCCGCTTCTACACCGTGCCCACCGCACGCGCGGCACGGCGTTCGGTGGTCTGGTCGATCGGGCTCATCGGTGGCTTCTACCTGATGACGATCGTCCTCGGCTTCGGTGCCGCGGCCATCGTGGGGCCCGAGGCGGTACGGGGATCGAACGCCGCCGGGAACACGGCGGTCCCGCTGCTGGCCCTAGACCTGGGCGGCGGCGCCGATTCCACGGGCGGAACGGTTCTGTTCGCGATCGTCGCCGCCATCGCCTTCGCCACGATCCTTGCCGTGGTCGCCGGCATCACGCTCGCCTCCTCGGCCTCCGTCGCCCACGACCTGTACGCCTCGCTGCGGCGCCGACGGGCCAAGCCGCGCAGTGAGGTGGCCGTGGCCAGAACCGCCGCCGTGGGGATCGGTGTGATCGCGATCGCCCTCGGCCTGCTGGCCCGGGACCTCAACGTGGCCTTCCTGGTGGGCCTCGCCTTTGCCGTCGCCGCCTCCGCAAACCTGCCGGTCCTGCTCTACTCCCTGTTCTGGCGCGGGTTCACCACCCGAGGCGCTGTCTGGTCCGTCTACGGCGGCCTCCTCCCGGCCCTCGCCCTCGTGCTGCTGTCGCCCGTGGTGTCCGGCAGTCCCGAATCGCTGTTCCCCGGCGTCGACTTCCAGTACTTCCCGCTCCAGAACCCCGGCCTGGTCTCCATCCCCCTCGGCTTCGTCGCCGGCTGGCTCGGCACGGTCACCTCGCCGGAGGTCGCCGACGAGGCCAAGCACGCGGAGACCGAGGTGCGGTCACTGACGGGAGCGGGGGCTGTGTAGCGACGGCGCCTTCGTCGCCGTAGGGCGTCAGTCTCCGTCTTACGGTCCATCTGCGTCGTACGGCGTCCGTCTGCCTCGTACGACATCTGCCCGCCGGCCATGCCGGGACGTACGGCTAGGGCGCCACCCACGCGTAGCGGTGCTCCGGGCGGCCTGTGTCGCCGTATCTGAGGGACAGGCGGAGGCGGCCGGCCTGTTCGAGGTGGCGGAGGTAGCGCTGGGCTGTGGAGCGGCTCAGGCCTGTCTCGGCGGCGACCTCGTGGGCGGAGAGCGGGTGGTCGGCGTGGTGCAGGACGCGGCAGATGAGGTCCGTCGTGGGTTCCGAGTGACCGCTGGGCAGACCGGGGGAGGCCGGGGCCGGTGTGGTGCGCAGGGCGCTGAACATCCGGTCGACCTGCTCCTGGCCGGCGATGCCGCGGCCGCCGACCCGGTCGACGGTGCGGCGCAGGGCGGCGTAGGAGTCCAGACGGGTGCGCAGGGCGGCGAAGGTGAACGGTTTGACCAGGTAGTGCAGGGCGCCCAGGCGCATCGCGGTCTGGATGGTCGTCACGTCGTGGGCCGCCGTGATCATGATGACGTCGGTGCCGTGACCCTGTTCCCGCATGCGGTGGACGAGTTCGAGGCCGGTCTGGTCGGGCAGGTAGTGGTCGAGCAGGACCAGGTCGATGGTCCCGCGCTGCACGCTGGCCAGCGCCTGGGCGGCGCTGTGCGCGCGGGCGGCCACCCGGAAGCCGGGAACCTTTCCCACGTACTTGGCGTTGATCTCGGCGACGCGGAAGTCGTCGTCCACGACCAGGACGTCAATCATCGGGCCTCTTTCCCTCAAGGCCTGGCGGGCGTCGAGCCCATGTTTCGGCTCCGCTGTTGTAGCGCGCGCAAAACGAGCACAACAGGCCGTTGCAAGCAAAAGAACGGCATGCGCTCAGAAGACTGATGCCGTGGCGCGCGCCACATCTACCGTCCCCGGCCATGAGCGCAGACATCAGCCCCGCCATCGAGCTGCGGGGCGCGAGCAAGACATTCCGGACCCCGTCGGGGGGTCTGCACACGGCGGTCAAAGGACTCGATCTCACGGTGGGCCGTGGGGAGTTCGTGGCGGTCGTCGGGCCCACGGGCTGCGGCAAATCCACCACGTTGACGCTGGTCAGCGGGTTGGAGGAGCCCTCCGAGGGCGAGGTTCTGGTGGTCGGGGAGCCGGTCCGCGGAGTCGGGGACAAGGTCGGTTTCGTCTTCCAGCAGGACGCCACCTTCCCCTGGCGCACCGTGCTGTCGAACGTGATGGCGGGTCCGCGTTTCCGTGGGGTGCCCAAGGCCGAGGCGAAGCAGAAGGCGCGGGAATGGCTGGCCCGGGTCGGGCTCACGGCCTTCGAGGACCGCTACCCCCACCAGCTCTCCGGAGGCCAGCGCAAGCGCGTCGCGCTCGCGGCGACCTTCGTCAACGACCCCGAGATCCTGCTCATGGACGAGCCGTTCTCCGCGCTCGACGTGCAGACCCGGGCCCTGATGTCCGACGAACTCCTCGAACTGTGGGAGGGCACGGGCGCCTCGGTCGTCTTCGTCACCCACGACCTGGAGGAGTCCATCGCGCTGGCCGACAAGGTCGTCGTGATGACGGCCGGACCGGCCACCGTCAAGCAGGTGTTCGACATCGACCTGCCGCGGCCGCGCAAGGTCGAGTCGGTGCGCCTGGAGCCGCGGTTCATCGAGATCTACCGCGAGATCTGGGAGTCGCTGGGCGAAGAGGTCCGCATCACCCGGGAGAGGGGTGCCGCTCATGTCGCCTGAGGTCCTCAGCACACCGGTCGTGGACACGGCCAAGACCCCACCGAACCGCGCGCACTCACGCGCGCGGGCCGCCCGCAGACGCAGGATCGTCGTCGCGGTGTCCCGGGTACTGCTCCTGGTGGCCGTCCTGGGCCTCTGGGAGGTGCTCGCCCGGGCGGAGGTCATCGATCCCTTCAACTTCTCCATGCCCTCGAAGATCTGGGACCAGATCTGGACCTGGATCACGCACGGGACCGCGCTCGGCTCGCTGGGCGAACAGATCTGGTACACGCTCCATGAGGCGTTGCTGGGCTGGGTCTTCGGTGTGGTGGCCGGTGTGGTCTTCGGTATCGCGTTGGGGCGGATCACCTTGCTCGCCGATGTGCTTGGTCCATACATCAAGGTGCTCAACTCGATACCCAGGATTGTCCTTGCACCCATCTTTGTGATCTGGTTCGGACTCGGACCGGCCTCCAAGGTGGCTTCGGCCGTCGTCCTGGTCTTCTTCCCGGTCTTCTTCAACGCCTTCCAGGGCGCCCGCGAGGTCGACCGCAACCTGGTCGCGAACGCCCGCATCCTCGGTGCGAGCGACCGCCGGGTGACGCTTCAGGTCGTCATCCCGTCCGCGACCTCGTGGATCTTCACCAGCCTGCACGTCAGCTTCGGCTTCGCCCTCATCGGCGCGATCGTCGGCGAGTACATCGGCGCGACCAAGGGCATCGGCCTGCTCGTCGCGCAGTCACAGGGCACCTTCAACGCGGCCGGTGTGTACGCCGCGATGGTCATCCTCGCCGTCGTCGCCCTCGTGGCTGAAGGGCTGCTCACCTTCGCCGAGCGCCGCATCTTCCGCTGGAAGCCGGCGGGGTCCGACAGCTGACGACCGCTTCCGCGCTCCCGTCTCCACACGCCGACGACCGTCTCGGCACCCTCTCCCGCCTGTCGGCGACCGCCCCGGCGCCCCTCACACGCTGACGGCGACCCCTGTGCCCCTCCCACTCACAAGGACGTGAACCCCATGCGCAAGACCGCCAGATACGCCTCCCTGGCCACAGCCGGCCTGCTCGCCCTCACCTCGCTCACCGCCTGCGCCAACGACGCCTCGAGCACCGCTTCGACCGGCTCCGGCAGCAAGGGGGACGGCAAGGGGACGAAGGTCAAGATCATGGTCGGTGGCCTCGACAAGGTCATCTACCTGCCCGCGATGCTCACCCAGCGGCTCGGCTACTTCGACTCCGAGGGGCTCGACGTGGAGCTGCTCAGCGAACCGGCCGGCGTCCAGGCGGAGACCGCGCTCGTCTCCGGTCAGGTCCAGGGGGCCGTCGGCTTCTACGACCACACGCTCGACCTCCAGGTGAAGGGCAAGGACGTGGAGTCGGTCGTGCAGTTCTCGCACGCGCCCGGCGAGGTGGAGATCGTCTCCAACAAGGCGGCCGGTGACATCACCTCGCCCAAGGACTTCAAGGGCAAGAAGCTCGGCGTCACGGGCCTCGGCTCCTCCACCGACTTCCTCACCAAGTACCTCGCGGTCAAGAACGGCGTGAAGGTCAGCGACTTCACCCCGGTCGCCGTCGGGGCGGGACCGACCTTCATCTCGGCGCTGCAACAGGGCTCGATCGACGGCGGCATGACCACCGATCCCACCGTCGCGACGATCCTGGACAAGAAGGCCGGCAAGATCCTCCTGGACATGCGTACGCCTCAGGGTTCCGACGAGGCGCTCGGTGGGCCGTATCCCTCGTCAAGTCTGTACATGCAGACGGAATGGGTCAACGGTCACAAGGACACCGTCCAGAAGTTGGCCAATGCATTCGTCAAGACGCTCAAGTGGATGTCCACCCACAGCGCGACCCAGATCGCTGACAAGATGCCCGCCGACTACTCGCAGGGCAACAAGCTGCTCTACGCGGTGGCCATCAAGAACACGCTGCCCATGTTCACCAAGGACGGTGTGATGCCCAAGGACGGTCCGGAGACCGTGGAGAAGGTCCTCAAGGCGTTCAACCCGACCATCCAGAACGCCGACGTCGACCTGGACAAGACGTACACGACGGAGTTCGTGGAGAAGGCCGCGCAGAACGCCGGTTGAGCGTCGGCCGAGCGCCGACGCCGAGCGCGCGGTGCCTCCTCACGCGCGGGTCGCCCACACGTAACGGTGTTCCGGGCGGCCCGCGTCGCCGTACTTGAGCGTGAGCCTGGCCCGTCCGGTGCGCTCCAGGAGCTTGAGATAGCGCTGGGCGGTCTGCCGGCTCACCCCGGTCCGGTCGGCGATCTCCTGGGCCGACAGGGGCCCTTCGGCGTTCATCAGGGACCGGCGGACGAGTTCCGCCGTGGTGGGGGAGTGTCCCTTGGGCAGGTCGGGCTCCGCCGACGAGGACAGGGCGCCGAAGATGCGGTCGACCTCGGCCTGCTCCGCCTCGCCGCCGCCGTCCAGGGTGCGGCGCAGCTCGGCATAGGCCTCCAGCCTGGCCCTGAGGCCCGCGAAGGCGAAGGGCTTGACCAGGTACTGGAGCGCGCCGTGCCGCATCGCCGCCTGCACGGTCGTCACGTCCCGCGCCGCCGTCACCATGATCACGTCGGTCTGGTGGCCGCGCCGACGCATCTCCTGGACCACTGCCAGGCCCGTCTCGTCGGGCAGATAGTGGTCCATGAGGACCAGGTCCACGTGGGGCAGTGCCTCCAGCTGCCGCAGTGCCTCCGCCGCGCAGTGCGCCTCGCCGGCCACATGGAAGCCGGGCACCTTCTCGACGTACGCGGCGTTGACGCGCGCCACGCGGGTGTCGTCGTCCACGACCAGGACCTCGATCATCACGACTCCTCCTCGGGGGCGGTCTGCTGGGCGGCCGGTGCGGTGAGAGCGGGCCGGGTCCCGGCCGGTGCACCGAGAGCGGGTTGCGTCTCGGCGAGTGCGTCGGGCAGTACGACGGTGAACTCGGCGCCCCCGCCGTCGGCTTCCGCGACGGTCGCGCTGCCGCCCTGACGCTCGGCGAGCTTGCGGACCAGGGAGAGCCCGAGGCCGCGTCCCCGGTGTGCCGGGGGTTCCTTGGTCGACCAGCCCTCGGTGAAGACCAACTCGCGCTGCTCCACCGGGATCCCGGGCCCGGTGTCCCGCACCCTGAGGACGGCCGTACGACCCTCGGTGCGCAGTTCGACCTCCACGCGCGCGTGCGGTGCGCCGGCAGCGGCGTCCAGGGCGTTGTCCACGAGGTTGCCCACGATGGTGACCAGCCCGCTCGGATCGACGAGCCGGTCCGGCAGCCGGGTCCGGTCGGAGACCCACAGGGCGACTCCGCGCTCGGCCGCGACGGTCGCCTTGCCCACCAGCAGCGCGGCGAGCAACGGGTCCTCGATCTTCTCGGTGACCTGTTCCGCGGTGGCCCGGTGATCGCCGACGACCTCTCCGACGAACTCCACGGCGTCCTCGTACATCTCCAGCTCCAGCAGCCCCAGGAGCGTGTGCATCCGGTTCGCGTGCTCGTGGTCCTGTGCCCGCAGCGCGTCGATGAGACCGTGGGTCGAGTCGAGCTCCCGGCCGAGCTGCTCCAGTTCGGTGCGGTCGCGCAGAGTGGCCACCGCGCCGCCGTCGTCGGTGGGCATGCGGTTGGCGACCAGCACCCGCTGGCCCCGCACGGTGACCAGATCGGTGCCGGTCACCCGTCCGGCCAGGACATCGGCCGTACGGCCGTCTCCGAGCGCCTCGTCGGGGGAGCGCCCGACGGCCTCGTCGCCGATGCCCAGCAGCCGCCGTGCCTCGTCGTTGAGCAGGCGGACGCGTCCGGCGCGGTCGAGGGCGACGACGCCCTCCCTGATGCCGTGCAGCATGGCCTCGCGCTCGGCGAGGAGGCCCGAGATGTCGGAGAAGGCCAGGTCACGGGTCTGCCGTTGGACCCGGCGGGAGATGAGCCAGGCGGCCAGCGCACCCACGGCGAGGGCCCCGCCGGCGTAGGCGAACAGCCCGGGGATCGCGTGGATCAGCCGGGCGCGCACACTGTCGTAGGCGATACCGACCGAGACCGCCCCGACGATCTTGTGCCGGCTGTCGTACAGCGGCACCTTGCCCCGGGCGGTGCGGCCCAGGGTGCCGCTGTCGATCTGCATGATCTCCTTGCCGGCCAAGGCCTGGCCGGGGTCGGTCGAGACGATCCTGCCGACCTCGCTGCGGGTCGGATGCGACCAGCGCACGCCTCGCCAGTCCAGCACGACGACGTATTCGGCCCCGGTGGCCTTGCGGATCCGCTCCGCCTCCTGCTGGACGGGGCCGCTGGGCAGCGGGGGAGTGTTCTTGACCTGCTCGGCGATCTGCGGCTCGGCGGCGGTGGTCTGGGCGATGGCGAGCGCCCGGCGCATCGCCTGGTCGTCCAGCTGCTTGCTCAGAGGGGCGAGGAACAGACCGGTCGCGAGCACCGCGACTCCCGCGGCGATCGCCAGCTGCATCAGGAGCACCTGCGAGAACACCCGGCGGGGCAGTCCCAGGCGCAGGCGACGGGCGGTGGGAGTGCGGCTCATACCCATGAAGGTACGTGGGGGTGCCGGATCCACCGCAGGGGGTGTGGCGTGGATCTCTTGATCAATATGTGGATGGGCCGGTCGGGCGGTCAGCTCGCCAGCATTGTCGAGGCGGTCAACTCCCGCACGGCGACCACGTCCATGCGCGCGGGCGAGCCGAGCACCGACGCTCCGCAGCTCTCCGGGCGGGGTGGCAGGGAGGCGGTCTGGGCCACAAGGACGCGCCAGTGGCGGCCGTCGGCGTGTGCGACGGTCACCTCCCAGTGCGGGGCCGCACCGTCGGTCCGTACGACCGTCAGCGCCTCGGCCGCGTATTCGCCCGCCCTCGTGCGTACCGCCAGCTCGGCGGCCTGGCCGGGCCGTTCCCAGGCGGAGTTCCCGCGGCACCCCTCGACCACGATCCGGCCCTCCTGGACGCTGTGCAGGACCTGCTTGACGGTGTGGGCCTCGGCGCGGCCGTAGGCGTAGCCGTACGGCAGGACGAGCAGCGTCGGGGAGAAACGGTGACCACCCAGATGGGTGACCTCCCAGACGCCCTCGACGCCCGAAGCGGCCAGTTCCGCGGCGAGCGGGCGGCCGAGGAGGGCGCAGCAGCGGTCCCGCTTGCCGTTGGTGCAGACGAGCGCGAGCGGATCGCCGGTGTGGGCGCGTCCATGGAGCGCGGTGTCGAAGGAGGTGTGGTCACCCCTGCCGAGCGCGGCGAGATCCAGGTCGAGCAGGTCCCGTGGGTCGCGGGTCGTCGTGCTGTGGAGCCACACATTGCCGGGCGTGGTGTGGGCCGCGTACACCTGCCGGACCGCAGGGGTGCCACTGTCGGCGTGCCGCCCGGGGCGGCGGATGAGCGCGATCCGTACGCCCGTGTCCTTCGCGGCGGTCTCCAGGACGCGGCCGAGCGCGGGGTCCAGGTGGCTCGAAGTGAGCGCCTTGGCGCCCCAAGGGCCGGGCTGTTCCAGGAGCAGCCAGGTCCGCGCGGTGGCCGCGGTTCCGGAAACGGGCTCGTCGAGGTCGTGCGAGACCGTTGTACAGGTACTCACAGAGGTGAGCCTAACCTGACTTGTGCGCGGCGGCTTCCGGTCCGTGTTCTGGTCAGTGGTCCGACCGGAACCGCAGTCTCCTCAAAGTCGGCCTCGGAGTCACTGTTCGGGCAGCGGCTGCGGCGGCTTCGGGCCCATGTAGATGCCGCTCGGGCGCATGCGCAGGGGGCGCTCGCCGTACTCCTCCAGTGCGTGGGCGATCCAGCCTGCCGTTCGGGCGACGGCGAAGACCGTCTCGCCCGCCGTGGCGGGCATGCCGGAGGAAGCGGTGAACACGGCGAGGGCGAGGTCCACGTTGGCGTGCAGGGGGGCGTGCCGGGCCGTGGTGGCCACGATGTCGCGGGCCGCGAGGAGGGCGGGCTCCGCGCGCGGAATCTCCTCCAGGAGGGCGAACAGGGCACGCGCGCGTGGGTCCTCCCCCGGGTAGAGCCGGTGACCGAGGCCGGGGATGCGCCGGCCGGCCCGCAGCTCCTCCGCGATCACGGGGGCCGCGTCACCCCGCTCGAGCACGTCGAGCAGCAGCTTGTGGGCGAGTCCGCTGGCCGCCCCGTGCAAGGGGCCCTCCAGGACGCCGAGCCCGGCGGAGACGGCCGCGTAGGCGTGCGCGCGGGCCGACGCGGCGACCCGTACCGCGAGAGTCGACGCGGCGAGGTCGTGGTCGACGAGCAGACCGAGCGCCGTGTCCAGGGCGCGCAGGGACGCCTCGTCGGACTTGCGGCCGCTCAGGCGGGTCCAGAGGCGGCGGGCCAGGGGGCCGTCGTCGCGACCGCGGTCGCGCAGGACGGGTGGCAGGGCGGTGACGAGCGTGGGGATGAGGGTGCGCGCGGTGCCGAGCACGGCCTCCTCGGACAGGTCGAAACGCAGTGGGTCCGCGGCGGCCGTGGCGATCGCCGCGACCCGCAACCGGTCGGTGGGGCTGGTGTGTTCGGGCAGCGCGTCCACCGCGCGACGGGCCGCCTGTACGGACGCGTCGGGAGCGGTGAAGGTGACGCCGGGGCGCAGCTGTCCGGTCCAGAGCCACTCCGCGATCTCTTCGTAGGAGTGGCGTGCGGCCAGTTCCGCCGCGTCGACGCCGCGGAAGTAGTACCGGTCCCGGTCGATGAACGTGATGCGGGTCCGTACGGCCAGTTCGCCGCCTGACCCCGGACTCCCGCCGCTCTCCCGGCGGTTGCGCCGGGCAAGAGTCTCCACCTCCTTGGCGTCGAAGGTGCTGCCCCGGCCTCCGGGCACGCGTCGGCTGCTGAGCTGGCCGCGGCTGACGTAGGCGTACACGGTCTCGGGCTTCACGCCGAGCAGTTCGGCGGCTTCCTTGGTGCTGAGCCTGTGTTCGGCCGGGCCGGAGCGGGGGTCTTGATCGCGCATAAGAGGTCACCGTATCCGCAGCCGGGTGGGTTGATGGCGCATGTTGAGTCTATGTTGATTAGATCAATATTGACAGAGAATGAGTCAACCATGGACAGTCGAATCAAGTCCAGGGAGGAATCATGTCGGTCAACAGGTCCGCAACCACACTCGTCGACGTACCGCGAGGACTCGCCGGAGTCGTCGTCACCGACACCGAGGTCGGGGACGTGCGGGGGCGCGAGGGGTTCTATCACTACCGCCAGTACTCGGCCGTCGAACTCGCGCAGACCCGGGGCTTCGAGGACGTCTGGCACCTGCTGATCCACGGTGAACTGCCGGACGCCGGACAGGCCGCGGCCTTCCGCGCCGAGACCGCGGCGCTGCGGCGGCTGCCGGGCGAGGTGCGGGCGGCGCTGCCCGCGATCGCGGCGGCGAGCGGACGGTCGGGTCCGCTCGCGGGTATGCGCACCGCCTTGTCGCTGCTCGGGGCGGCGAAGGGGTTCCGTGCGGTGTACGACATCGACCCGGACGAGCGGCGCCGGGACACGCTCGTGGCGGCCGCGGCCGTACCCACGCTGCTCACGGCGCTGCACCGGCTGGGCAAGGGGCTGGAGCCCGTGGAGCCGCGTGAGGACCTCTCGTACGCGGCGAACTACCTCTACATGCTGACGGGTTCGGAGCCGGAGCCGGAGCGGGCCCGGGCGGTCGAGCAGTACTTGATCTCAACCATTGATCACGGCTTCAATGCATCAACCTTCACGGCGCGGGTCATCGCGTCGACGGGGGCCGATGTGGCGGCGTGCCTCGTGGGGGCCGTGGGGGCGCTGTCCGGGCCGCTGCACGGTGGGGCGCCCAGTCGGGCGCTGGACACCCTGGACGCGATCGGTACGCCCGACCGTATCGACCCCTGGATCCGGGAACGCGTACTCGCCGGCGAGCGGATCATGGGCTTCGGCCACGCGATCTACCGCACGGAGGACCCTCGCTCCCGGATGCTCCGGGAGGTGGCGCAGCGGTTCGGCGGGCCGCGTGTGGACTTCGCCGTCGAGGTGGAACGCCATGTCGAGGCCATCCTGGCCGAGTTGAAGCCCGGGCGGGAGCTGCACACCAACGTCGAGTTCTACGCGGGCGTGGTCATGGAGCTGTGCGGGTTGCCGCGCGAGATGTTCACGCCCACGTTCGCTGCGGCGCGGGTGGTGGGGTGGAGCGCGAACATCCTGGAACAGGCGGCGGACTCGAAGATCATTCGGCCGGTGGCGCGGTATGTGGGGGTAGAGGCGCCGGTGGCGGTGCCGGTGATGACCTGACCCGCGGCCCTCAGGACGGATACGGGGGCGTAGCTCGCCGTAGGTCGGCAAGTGTCTGCTCAAAAAGCTGGAAGGCTTGTCCGTCCGGGCTCTGTGGAGACATCCGCTGTTTCTGGTCGCGAGTGCTTTCCCAGTAGTGCCGGAAGACGTCGCTGCTGAGCATCGTCCTCGCGGCCGCTCGGACGTCCGCGTCCGAGTAGGTGTCCCAGCTGCGTGCCAGGACGAGATGGGCGTAGACCAGATTCGAGTAGAGGTGTTGGCGGAGGGTCGCCTGTGGGCTCTCGCGATAGGTGGTCCACACGCTCGCGAGTGTGGGGTCAGCCATGGCCATCTGTGTGAGTTGGATGTGCAAGGCGCGCAGGTCCGCCTCGGCGCTGCGGCGCAACTCGGCGCGCGAGGCCACGAGTTCCTCGCGTTGGAGTGTAAGTTCCTCGCGCTGTGACCGTAACTCGCGCTGCTGGAAAAACAGAGCGATCACCAGCATCAAGAGCGCGAGCCCCGAGAACACGGCACTTGCCCCGCCGAAGTAGTCGCCGAGAGAGCTGAGCTCAAGCGCCGCTTCGCGGCCCCCGGTCACTCCCTGAACTCCGTCGATGAGCCATCTGCTGACGGCTATGGATGCCAGACCTGTGACGGTCACGCAGGTCACCGCAGCGGCGGCCCACGTGCCGATCGAGAGTAACGAACGATGGATACCCTGGCGCGCCACTAATGCCTCCTTGTCGGCACGCTCAAGCCTTGCCCAGGTGCCTACGGAAGAAACAGCTCCGGTTGCTGTCCAGGGCGCCCCCGGGGAACGCCAGGCGCGGGGCGTCCCCCGGGGGCTTCATGACCTACTCGTCCAGAGCCTTCTTCGCCTCCCTGATGACCCTGCCGGGTACTACGACGTAAGTGTGGTGAGGCGTGGGGTCGGGGAGCCCGTGCTTCTTGCGGATTTCCTCGGGCAGTTCCCTGCCCATCACGGCGATGTCATTGCTGTCGAGCAGAAATGCGGCAGGGCAGCAGTCGCCATCAAGGCAACGGGGCTTTCCGAGGCGCCTCACTATCTTGTGCCTCCGCTGCGCAAGTCTGCGGGCCTCTACGCGTCCAAGACGCACGGTCATGCAGGTCTCCGATCGGGCCGTAACCACGAGTAACGAGTAGGGAGTAGAAGCGCGGGGGTGTGCGCTTCGTCGCATGGTGTGAGAGAGGTGTTTCCCGCCCGGAAGCCCTCAATGGACCGAGTGGTGTCTCGGTGGGGCGACGCCGGATCGCCGGGACGAGGTGATGTCACGGACCGGCGTGAGATGCGAAGCAGTACTGCGAAGTGGGAGGTCAGGCGTCGGGAATGTCGGCTTTGGCCCTGAGGAGGGTCTCCCGTGTGATGACGACGATCCGCTCGTAGTCCGCCCGCGCGGCGTCGTGGGGGAGCTCGCCGTCGAGTTCTGCAGTGGCCTCCCGCCCGATGACGGCGAAGTCACCGTCCTCAAGTTCGAAAATGTCAGGGCAGGTCTGGCCGGTTTGGCTTCCTCGCTCCCGTGGAGCAGCACCGATGCGGCGCACGATCTTCAAATGGATCCCGGTCCTTGGCACGTTGAGTGGGCTAGGGCGGGGACACATTAGCGGCTCGAAGAAGCGCACAACTGACATGTACTCCGGACGGACGCAACTTCATGGACGCGTAACTTGCCCTACTCGGTGGGAGGTTCGCCCACGACCCACCATTCATCGGTGTCCGAGTCCTCCAGGTCCCGGATGAGACCGTCCACCATGCGACCCAGGCGGCCTTCCAGTGTTGTTCCCAAGCTCGCGCGATGGTGGCGTGTCGCCTCCCAGTACTCGCGGAAGACCTGGTTCTGGCACATCACCCGAAGGTGTCCGAAAAGTTCCCGCAGACTGATCGCACCGATCCGATGCGCGTGCAATGCGTTGATGTACAGGGCATTGGCGAACAGGAACTGCCTCTGCTTCTCCCTGGGCACGTCGGAATCGTAAGTGTCCAGTACGGCGGTCAACGTCGGATCGTCCATGGCCTTGCACAGGAGGTCGAAGTGCAGCCGATGCCGCTCGCTCTGCGCACGCTGCTGCCGCCGTCGCACGCCCAACAGGTAGGCGGCAGCCGAAATCCCGGTCGCGGCGCCGAGCCTGCGTACCGCGCGCTTCTGTGTGGCCATGTCATCCCCGATTCAAACGGCCGTCCGCCGGTCGTCGGGGTGCGGGTCGACTGATGGGGACCGGCGAGCGGTGGGCGGCGCTTGCCGTCTCCCAGGGTGCCGAGCGGCTCTGATCGGCGGGGGAGGCGGAGAGGAGGCGCACGGAGGGAAGTGAGGGTCGCACGAACCGGCGCCTTGCCCAACGTCTGCCCCGCGAGCGCTGCTAACAATCGTTCACTGAGAGGGGATTGTTCCGGCTCGTATCCTGGTCCGGCATTCACAGCTCGTCCGTGCGCCGGGACCGCGATCCGGTGCACGCAGCAGCGCGAAAGAGGTCGCACGTTGAGTCAGCCGAGCGGGAGCCCCCGGCAGATCCCGGTCGTCGTCCTCGCCGGATTCCTGGGATCCGGCAAGACCACCCTCCTCAATCATCTGCTCCACCGCAGCGGCGGCAGCCGGATCGGCGCCGTCGTCAACGACTTCGGTGCCATCGAGATCGACGCCATGGCCGTCGCCGGCGCGCTCGGCGACTCCACCGTCTCCCTCGGGAACGGCTGCCTGTGCTGCGCCGTCGACGTCAGCGAGCTCGACGGGTACCTGGCCAAGCTCGCTCACCCCGACGCCGGCATCGACGTCATCGTCATCGAGGCCAGCGGCCTCGCCGAGCCGCAGGAACTCGTCCGCATGGTGCTCGCCAGCGAGGAGCCCGGCATCGTCTACGGCGGTCTCGTCGAGGTCGTCGACGCCGCCGAGTTCGACGGCACCCGCGCCAAGCACCCCGAGCTCGACCGGCATCTCGCCCTCGCCGACCTGGTCGTCGTCAACAAGCTCGACCGGGCCGCCGACGCCGAGCGCGTCCAGGAGACGGTTCGGTCCCTCGTCGACCGCGCCGCCGTCGTCCCCGCCACCTACGGCCGCATCGACCCGGAGTTCCTCTTCGACTGCCGCCCCGGCGAGGAACGCATCGGACAGCTCACCTTCGACGATCTCGACGATCTCGACGGCCTCCACGACCACACCGACATACACCGTCACGACGACCACCTGCACTCCGGCTACGACAGCGTGTCGTTCCGTTCCGCCGTGCCCATGGACCCCCGCCGGCTGATGGCCTTCCTCGACACCAGGCCGGAGGGGCTGTACCGGATCAAGGGGTACGTCGACTTCGGGCCGTACGACGTCCGCAACCGTTACGCCGTCCATGCCGTCGGCAGCTTCCTGCGGTTCTACCCGGAGCCCTGGGGCGCCGGGGACGAGCGTCTCACCCAGCTCGTCCTCATCGGCTCCGGTATCGACACCCGCGCGCTCCACGAGGAACTGGAGGCGGGCAGGCAGAACGCCCCGCACACCGCCGACGAGGCCGGTATGTGGGGCGTCCTGCGTTTCGTGCAGGGGACGGAAGAGGATCCCGACGAACCGGCCTAGACCGGCCCCGCCACGACCGACACCGTCTTCCCGAGCGACACGCCCGAGCCGTCCCGGCGCGGGTCCATCTCCGGGAGGTCGGCCGGGGTGCCGTTCTTCTGCGCGGCACGGGCCGGGACGGCGCCCGCCCAGGCCAGGGACAGGCAGTCCTCGCCCTTCAGGAACCGCTGGCACCGCACACCACCGGTGGCGCGGCCCTTGCGCGGGTACTGGTCGAACGGCGTCAGCTTGGCCGTCGTCTGGACCGAGTCGTCGAGCGTGCCGCGCGAGCCCGCGACCGTGAACACGACCGCGTCCGCCGCCGGGTCCACCGCGGTGAACGAGATGACCTTCGCGCCCTCGGTCAACTTGATGCCCGTCATACCGCCCGCCGGACGGCCCTGCGGCCGGACCTGGGAGGCCTGGTAGCGCAACAGCTGCGCGTCGTCGGTGATGAAGACCAGGTCCTCCTCGCCCGTGCGCAGTTCCACCGCGCCGACGATCCGGTCGCCCTCCTTGAGCGTGATGACCTCCAACTCGTCCTTGTTGGACGGATAGTCGGGGACCACACGCTTGACGACGCCCTGTTCGGTGCCGAGCGCCAGACCGGGGGAGGACTCGTCCAGCGTGGTCAGGCAGACCAGCGTCTCGCCGTCCTCAAGGGAGAGGAACTCCGCCAGCGGGGCGCCCCCCGCGAGGTTCGCCGCCGACTCCGGGAGCTGCGGCAGGTCGATGACGTTGATCCGCAGCAGGCGGCCCGCCGAGGTCACCGCGCCGACCTCGCCCCGCGCGGTGGCCGGCACCGCCGAGACGATCACGTCGTGCTTGGCGCGCTTGCCGCCCGCCTCCTCCGGGAACGGCTCGCCGTTGGCCGTACGGCCCAGCAGCCCCGTCGAGGACAGCAGCACCCGGCACGGGTCGTCCGCCACCTGGAGCGGAACGGCGGCGACAGGAGCCGTCGCCCCGGCCTCCAGCAGCACCGTGCGCCGCTCGGTGCCGTACTTCTTGGCGACCGCGGCCAGTTCGGCGGAGACCAGCTTGCGCAGCTCGGCGTCCGACTCCAGGATCCGGGTCAGCTCCGCGATCTCCGCGTTGAGGCGGTCCTTCTCCGACTCCAGCTCGATGCGGTCGAACCGGGTCAGGCGCCGCAGGGGCGTGTCCAGGATGTACTGCGTCTGGATCTCGCTCAGCGAGAAGCGCTCGATCAGGCGCTCCTTCGCCTGTGCGGAGTTGTCGCTGGAGCGGATGATCCGGATGACCTCGTCGATGTCGACCAGGGCGGTGAGCAGGCCCTCGACCAGGTGCAGCCGGTCGCGCCGCTTGGTGCGCCGAAACTCGCTGCGGCGGCGCACCACTTCGAAGCGGTGGTCGAGGTAGACCTCAAGGAGCTCCTTGAGGCCGAGCGTGAGGGGCTGCCCGTCCACCAGCGCCACGTTGTTGACGCCGAAGGACTCCTCCATCGGCGTCAGCTTGTAGAGCTGCTCCAGGACCGCCTCCGGCACGAAGCCGTTCTTGATCTCGATGACCAGGCGCAGGCCGTGGGCGCGGTCGGTGAGGTCCTTGACGTCGGCGATGCCCTGGAGCTTCTTCGCGCCGACCAGGTCCTTGATCTTGGCGATCACCTTCTCCGGACCGACCGTGAAGGGCAGCTCGGTGACGACCAGGCCCTTGCGGCGCGCGGTCACCGTCTCCACCGACACCGTCGCGCGGATCTTGAAGGTGCCGCGGCCCGTCTCGTAGGCGTCCCGGATGCCCGAGAGGCCGACGATCCGGCCGCCGGTGGGCAGGTCGGGGCCAGGGATGTGCTTCATCAGGGCGTCCAGATCCGCGTTCGGGTAGCGGATCAGGTGGCGGGCGGCCGCGATGACCTCGGTGAGGTTGTGCGGCGCCATGTTGGTGGCCATGCCGACCGCGATGCCCGAGGCGCCGTTCACCAGGAGGTTGGGGAAGGCGGCGGGCAGCGCGCCCGGCTCCTGCTCCTGCCCGTCGTAGTTCGGGGCGAAGTCGACGGTGTCCTCGTCGATCGACTCCGTCATCAGGCTCGCGGCCTCGGCCGCCCGGCACTCGGTGTACCGCATGGCGGCCGGCGGGTCGTCATTGCCCAGCGAACCGAAGTTCCCGTGGCCGTCGATCAGCGGCACGCTCATCGAGAAGGGCTGGGCCATGCGCACGAGGGCGTCGTAGATCGACGCGTCCCCGTGCGGGTGCAGCTTGCCCATGACCTCGCCGACGACACGTGCGCACTTCACATAGCCGCGGTCGGGGCGCAGGCCCATCTCGTTCATCTGGTAGACGATGCGCCGGTGCACCGGCTTGAGGCCGTCGCGGGCGTCGGGGAGCGCGCGGGAGTAGATGACCGAGTACGCGTACTCGAGGTACGAGCCCTTCATCTCGTCCACGACGTCGATGTCGAGGATCCGCTCCTCGTACGAGTCGTCGGGCGGCGGGGTCTTCGTGCTGCGGCGGGCCATCGCTGCCGGCTCCTCTTTTCTGGTCGCTCGCCTACGGGTCGCTCACATCGGCCCTTTGGCTCACTCTTGCTGAAGCGTGAACAGGATCTGACGCGGACCATTGTGGACCGCGGCACTGACAGTCCGGGCCAGGACCCGGCTCAGCCGCTCGGCCGACGACCATCACGCCGCCCGGCCGACCGCCGTCACGCCGCCTGACCCGACGACCGTCACGCCGCCCGGCCGACGATCACCGGGCCGCCGGCCCGGCGACCGCGCAGCGCCCTGCTCACGGTTGCCCGCAGGCTACGCGATCCGCTGTGGGCGTACGCGCCCCGGGAACTTCACCGAGGGTCCGCACGCTTGCATACAGTGGCAGGACCGGCAGGAAAACAGCTCCACGAACCGCGGTTTCCACGACCGCGACCGCGATCGAAGGGACGTACATGCCCATGGGTCACACGGCCACAGACCAGGCAGGCACCGGGGGCCTGACAGCGACCGAGCACCGCCTGGCCAACGGGCTGCGCGTGGTGCTCTCCGAGGACCACCTGACCCCGGTCGCGGCGGTGTGCCTCTGGTACGACGTCGGTTCGCGCCACGAGGTCAAGGGGCGTACCGGCCTTGCTCACCTCTTCGAGCACCTGATGTTCCAGGGTTCGAAGCAGGTGCACGGCAACGGGCACTTCGAGCTCGTCCAGGGCGCCGGCGGCTCGCTCAACGGCACCACCAGCTTCGAGCGCACCAACTACTTCGAGACCATGCCGACCCACCAGCTGGAACTCGCCCTCTGGCTGGAGGCCGACCGCATGGGCTCCCTGCTGGCCGCCCTCGACGACGAGTCGATGGAGAACCAGCGCGACGTCGTCAAGAACGAACGCAGGCAGCGCTACGACAACGTCCCCTACGGCACCGCGTTCGAGAAGCTGACCGCGCTCGCCTACCCGGAGGGCCACCCCTACCACCACACCCCGATCGGTTCCATGGCCGACCTGGACGCGGCCACCCTGGAGGACGCCCGCGCGTTCTTCCGCACCTACTACGCGCCCAACAACGCCGTCCTGTCGGTCGTCGGCGACATCGACCCGGAGCAGACGCTCGCCTGGGTCGAGAAGTACTTCGGCTCCATCCCCTCCCACGACGGCAAGCAGCCCCCGCGCGACGGCACCCTGCCCGACATCATCGGCGAGCAGCTGCGCGAGGTCGTCGAGGAGGAGGTCCCCGCGCGCGCGTTGATGGCCGCCTACCGGCTGCCGCACGACGGCACCCGCGAGGCGGACGCCGCCGACCTCGCCCTGACCGTCCTGGGCGGCGGCGAGTCCTCCCGCCTCTACAACCGGCTGGTACGGCGCGACCGTACGGCCGTCGCGGCCGGCTTCGGCCTGCTGCGGCTGGCCGGTGCGCCCTCCCTGGGCTGGCTGGACGTGAAGACCTCCGGTGACGTCGAGGTGCCGGTCATCGAGGCCGCCATCGACGAGGAGCTCGCCCGGTTCGCCGCGGAGGGCCCCACCGCCGAGGAGATGGAGCGCGCCCAGGCACAGTTGGAGCGCGAGTGGCTGGACCGGCTCGGCACCGTCGCGGGCCGCGCCGACGAACTGTGCCGCTACGCCGTCCTGTTCGGCGACCCGCAGCTCGCCCTGACCGCCGTGCAGCGCGTCCTGGACGTGAGCGCGGAGGAGGTGCAGGCGGTCGCCAAGGCCAAGCTGCGCCCCGACAACCGCGCGGTGCTCGTCTACGAGCCCACCGCCCCGGCCGAGATCGCCGACAGTGCCGAGGACGCCTCCGAGGACCCGGAGGCCGCGGCGACCGTAGAAGCCACCGACGAGAACGAGGAGGCGGCCAAGTGACCGAGCTCGCCGCGATGGAATTCCACCCGCAGCCGCAGGCGGGCGAGCCCAAGGTCTGGGCCTTCCCCGCCCCCGAGCGAGGGACGCTCGACAACGGCCTGACCCTCCTGCGCTGCCACCGCCCCGGCCAGCAGGTCGTCGCCGTCGAGGTGCTCCTGGACGCGCCCCTGGACGCCGAACCGGCCGGCCTGGACGGCGTTGCCACGATCATGGCGCGTGCCTTCTCCGAGGGCACCGACAAGCACTCCGCCGAGGAGTTCGCCGCCGAGCTGGAGCGCTGCGGCGCCACCCTCGACGCACACGCCGACCACCCGGGCGTCCGCCTCAGCCTCGAAGTGCCCGCCTCCCGGCTGGCCAAGGCGCTCGGTCTGCTGGCCGACGCCCTCAGGGCGCCCGCGTTCGCGGACAGCGAGGTCGAGCGGCTCGTCACCAACCGCCTGGACGAGATCCCGCACGAGCTGGCCAACCCCTCGCGCCGCGCCGCCAAGGAGCTCTCCCGGGAGCTCTTCCCGGCGGACTCGCGCATGTCGCGCCCGCGCCAGGGCACCGAGGAGACCGTCGAGAACATCGACTCCGCTGCCGTACGCGCCTTCTACGAGAAGCACGTGCGCCCCGCCACCGCGACCGCCGTGGTCGTCGGCGACCTCACCGGCATCGACCTGGACGCGCTGCTCGCCGACACTCTCGGCTCCTGGACCGGTTCCCAGGCCCAGCCGCGCCCGGTGCCGCCGGTGACCGCCGACGACACCGGACGGGTCGTCATCGTGGACCGCCCCGGCGCCGTGCAGACGCAGCTGCTGATCGGCCGTATCGGCGCCGACCGGCACGCACGCGTGTGGCCCGCGCAGGTGCTCGGCACGTACTGCCTCGGCGGCACCCTCACCTCCCGCCTGGACCGCGTCCTGCGCGAGGAGAAGGGCTACACCTACGGCGTACGGGCGTTCGGGCAGGTCCTCAGGTCCGCGCCGGACGGCTCGGGCGCCGCGATGCTCGCCATCAGCGGCTCGGTCGACACCCCCAACACCGGTCCCGCCCTGGACGACCTGTGGAAGGTGCTGCGCACGCTCGCCGAGGGCGGTCTCACCGACGCCGAGCGCGATGTCGCCGTACAGAACCTCGTGGGTGTGGCGCCGCTCAAGTACGAGACCGCGGCGGCCGTCGCGAGCACGCTGGCCGACCAGGTCGAGCAGCACCTGCCGGACGACTACCAGGCGACGCTGTACCAGCAGCTCGCCGCGACCGGCACCGTCGAGGCCACCGCGGCCGTCGTGAACGCCTTCCCGGTGGACCGGCTGGTGACGGTCCTGGTCGGCGACGCGGCCGCCATCAAGGAGCCCGTCGAGGCGCTCGGCATCGGCGAAGTCAAGGTCGTGACGGCCGAGTAGAGGAAGCGCGATCTAGGGGCCCTGGTGACGGAAGCGTCACCAGGGCCCTTTCGACACCCAGGTCTCTTAGATGTCCGAATTGGGGCGGAGGTTGCCTGTCTGCCCTGTGGGATGCGCTACAAAAACCGTGATCGGTTTGGGGATTGAAAGTTGCCCCGCTTAGCGTCCTCTGGGCTGTCCGTCAGGCACCGAGCCGCGTCCGCGGCACCGGACAGTCATCGCCGAGTCCCCGTACGGCGCGAGCCAGGGGAGCCGGGGACCCACCACACGTCCCTGGGGTGAATCGGGCGCCCGCGCACCGCGAGGGGGCCCGTAGGAGACCTTCCTGCTCCGAACCCGTCAGCTAACCCGGTAGGCGAGAAGGAAGGAAAGGACCAGCCACCACATGGCGTTCACCTGCGCCACCGGGAAGCACCGTCGTCCCAGCCGCATGAAGCGCACCACCGCCCGCGCCGCGGGCGTCGCCGCCCTCGCCACCACCGGCGTCATCGGCACCATCGCCGCCCCGGCGCTCGCCGCCGACAACTCCGTCAGCTCCGTCGAGCAGAGCGGCCTCATGCCCGTCGTCAGCACCGGCGAGTCGCTCGCCGCGCAGATCGACGCCCAGGCCGTGGCCCAGGAGCAGGCCGCCGCGCAGAAGAAGGCGGCCGCCGAGGCCAAGCGCAAGGCCGAGGCCAGGGCCAAGGAGATACGCGAGGCCAAGGAGCGCGCCGCCCGCGAGGCCGAGCGCAAGCGCCTCAACGCCTTCGTCGCCCCGATCTCCGGCTCCTACATCTCCACCGGCTACAAGAGCGGCGGCTCCCTGTGGTCGTCCGGCAGCCACACCGGTGTCGACTTCCACGCCGCCAGCGGCACCTCCGTGCACGCGGTCGGCCGCGGCACCGTCGTGGAGGCCGGCTGGGGAGGGTCGTACGGCAACAACATCGTGATCAGGATGGCCGACGGCACGTACACCCAGTACGGCCACCTGTCGTCCATAGGCGTCTCGGTCGGCCAGTCCGTCACCCCCGGCCAGCAGATCGGCCTGTCCGGCGCGACCGGCAACGTCACCGGGCCGCACCTGCACTTCGAGGCGCGCACCAGCCCCGAGTACGGCTCGGACATCGACCCCGTCGCCTACCTGCGCTCGCACGGCGTCAACGTCTGACGCCCCCGGCGCGACTCCCGCGCGATCCCCACGAGGCCCCGGCTCCCGCGAGCCGGGGTTTCGTCGTTTCCGCCGCCGTGTTGTCCAAAAAATATCCCCGGATTCCGGCCCGCCGTCGGAAATTCCCGCGGATTGCAATAGAGTCACTGAACACACGTCAATCGGCGACGTTTCACGGGGATTAAGACGGAGGTCGGACATGCGTATTCCGGCGCACTCGGTATGCACGGCGATCCGGGACGACATCGTCGCCGGTGTCCACGAGCGCGGCAGCCGGCTCACCGAGGAACTGCTCGCCCGTCGCTACGGCGTCTCCCGCGTCCCCGTCCGGGAGGCCCTGCGCACCCTGGAGGCCGAGGGCTTCGTCGTGACCCGGCGGCACGCGGGCGCGTGCGTCGCCGAACCCACCGAGCAGGAGGGCGCGGACCTCCTGGAGATGCGCATGCTCCTCGAGCCGCTCGGCGCCTCCCGGGCCGCCCAGCGGCGCACCGAGGCCCATCTGAAGGTGCTGCGCGGCCTGGTCCGGCTGGGCCAGGAGCGGGCCAGGCGGGGCAACAGCGAGGATCTGCGCTCCCTGGGGAGCTGGTTCCACGAGACGCTGGCCCAGGCCGCCGGCAGCCCCGCGATGACGTCGATACTGACCCAGTTGCGGCACAAGATCGCCTGGATGTACATCGTGGACGCGCCCGCCGACCCGGTGGAGTCCTGGGCGGAGCACGGCGCGATCGTGGACGCGGTGGCGCGCGGGGACGGCGAGCGCGCGCGGGCGATCACGGCCCTGCACACCGAGCGCTCGAGCGCGGCGCACCGGCCGCGGTTCACCTCGGGGGCGGATCGCGCCGACCGTGTGAGGACCTCGCAACATCCTGTAAACGTGACGGGTCTGCGGCATTAACACGGGCGCCGTATACAAAGAGGGGGCAATTCGTGGGGCAGTAATTCTGCTGCCCGTGAAAGGGAAATGCGAAGGGCCCGCCCGATAATTCGGACGAGCCCTTCGACTGTTTTTACCGCGCTGTGCCCCGGAGAACTCAGACGGTCTCGGGAAGCTCCTCGAGTCCCTCGGCGACCAGCTTCGCGAGCCGGTCGAGGGCCGCGTCCGCGCCCTCGGCGTCGGAGGCGAGGACGACCTCCTCGCCGCCCTGGGCGCCGAGGCCCAGAACGCCCAGCATGGAGGCCGCGTTGACGGGGGTGCCGTCGGCCTTGGCGATCGTGACCGGGATACCTGCGGCCGTGGCGGCCCGGACGAAGATGGAAGCGGGGCGGGCGTGGAGGCCCTCGGCCCAGCCGACGTTGACGCGGCGCTCAGCCATGTGATGCTGCCCTTCGGTGTTCAGGGTTGTCTAGACCAGTTTCCCACACGTGAAACGTCTCCGGACAGGACCGGAGTCCTCCCGGGGTGAGTCGTCGGACCGCGGCCTCGGCCCGACATCCGTCCTCGCGCTCTCGCGCGCGTTCTCCACAGACTGCCTCGCGCCGTTGTCGTACGCGAGCCGTACTCTGGGGCCCATGCAGAGCGCGTCGGACCGGCACGAGTACCCCGCCCACTGGGAGGCCGACGTAGTGCTGCGCGACGGCGGCACCGCGCGCATCAGGCCCATCACCGTCGACGACGCCGATCGCCTGGTCAGCTTCTATGAGCAGGTCTCGGACGAGTCGAAGTACTACCGCTTCTTCGCGCCCTACCCGCGCCTGTCCGCCAAGGACGTCCACCGCTTCACGCACCACGACTTTGTGGACCGGGTGGGACTCGCCGCCACGGTCGGCGGCGAGTTCATCGCCACCGTACGCTACGACCGCATCGGCGACGATGGCATGCCTGCCTCCGCCCCCGCCGACGAGGCCGAGGTCGCCTTCCTCGTCCAGGACGCCCACCAGGGCCGCGGCGTGGCCTCCGCCCTCCTCGAACACATCGGCGCCGTCGCCCGCGAGCGCGGCATCCGGCGCTTCGCCGCCGAGGTGCTGCCCGCCAACGTCAAGATGATCAAGGTGTTCACCGACGCCGGGTACACCCAGAAGCGCAGCTTCGAGGACGGCGTCGTACGCCTGGAGTTCGACCTGGAGCCCACCGACCGCTCGCTCGCCGTGCAGTACGCGCGCGAGCAGCGCGCCGAGTCCCGGTCGGTGCAGCGGCTGCTCGCCCCCGGCTCCGTCGCCGTCGTCGGCGTCGGCCGCACCCCCGGCGGTGTGGGCCGCAGCGTGCTCGCCAACATCCGGGACTACGGCTTCGAAGGCCCGCTGTACGCCGTGAACAAGGCGTTCCCGGAGGAGCAGAAGGAGGTCGACGGGGTTCCCGCGCACCGCTCGGTGCGCGACATCGACAGCCCCGTCGACCTCGCGGTCGTCGCCGTACCGGCCGAGCACGTCCCCGAGGCCGTCGCCGAGTGCGGGGCACACGGCGTGCAGGGGCTCGTCGTGCTGTCCGCCGGGTACGCCGAGAGCGGCCCCGAGGGACGCGAGCGCCAGCGTGAACTCGTCCGGCACGCACGCGCGTACGGCATGCGGATCATCGGCCCGAACGCCTTCGGGATCATCAACACCTCCCCGGACGTCCGGCTGAACGCGTCCCTGGCCCCCGAGACCCCCCGCCCCGGCCGGATCGGCCTGTTCGCCCAGTCCGGCGCCATCGGCATCGCCCTGCTCTCCCGGCTGCACCGCCGCGGCGGCGGGGTCACCGGCGTCACCGGCGTCTCCACCTTCGTCTCCTCCGGCAACCGCGCGGACGTCTCCGGCAACGACGTCCTGCAGTACTGGTACGACGACCCGGACACCGACGTCGTCCTCATGTACCTGGAGTCCATCGGCAACCCCCGCAAGTTCACCCGCCTCGCCCGGCGTACGGCGGCGGCGAAGCCCCTGGTCGTCGTGCAGGGGGCGGGATCGGCCCCGCAGGGCCACGCCGTGCGCGCCACCCGCCTGCCGCACGCCACGGTGTCCGCGCTGTTGAGGCAGGCCGGCGTGATCCGCGTGGACACCATCACCGAACTCGTCGACACCGGCCTGCTGCTGGCCCGTCAGCCGCTGCCCACCGGGCCCAGGGTGGCGATCCTCGGCAACTCCGAGTCGCTCGGCCTGCTCACCTACGACGCCTGCGTGGCCGAGGGCCTCAAGCCGACGCCCCCGCTGGACCTGACCACGGCGGCCGCGCCGGAGGACTTCCACGCGGCCCTCGCGCGCGCGTTGGCCGACGACGCCTGCGACGCGGTGATCGTGACGGCGATCCCCGCGGTCGGCCAGGGATCCGTCGGCGACGCCGCGCTCGCCGAGGCCCTCAGGTCCGCCGCCGAGCAGGTCCCCGGCAAGCCGGTCCTCGTGGTGCACGTCGAACTCGGCGGCCTCGCCCAGGCCCTGTCCGCGGCGACCAGCACCGCACCCCAGGCCGCCGCGGGCCCGCCGACGATCCGCGCCGACCACCCCTTCCGTGCCCTGGACCGGCTCCAGGCCGCACCGGCCCCCGTCCGGCCGCCCGTCCCCGAGACCTCCGACCGTCTCATCCCGGCCTACCCCGCCGCCGAGCGCGCGGTGCGGTCCCTGGCCGACGTGGTGGAGTACGCCCAGTGGCGCCGGGAAGCGGCCGAACCCGGCAAGGTGCCCGACTACGAGAACATCGACGAGAAGGGCGCGGCCACCCTCATCGACGGCCTCCTCACGCGCGGGCAGGGCCTCACCCTCGGCGCCGACGAGACCTGCGAGCTGCTCGGCAGGTACGGCATAGAGGTGCACCGCGCCCTGCCCCCCCCCACCCCCGACGCGGCCGCGGAGGCCGCCCGCACCCTTGGCTACCCGGTCGCCCTGAAGGCCACCGCCCCGCACCTGCGCCACCGCGCCGACCTCGGTGGCGTACGCCTCGACCTCGCCGACGAGGAGCAGCTGCGGCGGGCGTACGCCGAGCTGACCGAGCTGTTCGGCCCGCCCGACGAACTGCGGCCCGTGGTGCAGGGGATGGCCCCGCGCGGGGTGGACACCGTGATCCGGGCCGTCATCGACCCCGCCGCCGGTGCCGTCCTGTCCTTCGGGCTCGCGGGGGCCGCCTCGCAGCTGCTGGGCGACACCGCGCACCGGCTGATTCCGGTCACCGACCGGGAGGCGACGACCCTGGTCCGCTCGATCCGGACGGCCCCGCTCCTCTTCGGTTGGCGCGGCTCCACACCCGTGGACACACCCGCCCTCGAGGAGCTGCTGCTGCGGGTGTCCCGGCTGGTCGACGACCATCCCGAGGTCGTGGCGGTCACGCTGGAGCCGGTCGTCGTCGCTCCGCGTGGCCTGAGCGTCCTCGGCGCCTCCGTACGGCTCGCGCCGCCGCCCGCCCGCGACGACCTCGGCCCGCGGACACTCCCCACGTACTGAGCTGCGGCGAGCGGTGCCTCGCAGTCAGTGCGCCCCCGTAGGATGGACGTCATGGCCAAGACCAGTACGACGACCCAGGGGCTGCGGGCGGCGATCGAACGCAGCGGCTACTACCCGGCCCTCGTGGCCGAGGCGGTGGAGGCCGCCGTGGGCGGTGAGCCCATCCGGTCGTACCTGGTCCACCAGGAGACGACGTTCGACCAGAACGAGGTGCGGCGGCACGTGACCGTGCTCGTCCTCACCGGCAACCGCTTCATCGTCAGCCACACCGACGAGCAGGCCGCGGACAGCACGTCCCCGACGCCCTACGCCACCACCTCCACGGAGTCCGTCAAGCTCGGCCGGATCTCGTCGGTCGTGGTCAGCCGGGTCGTCGCCAACCCCGAGCAGTACCAGCCGGGCACCCTGCCCCGCGAGGTCGTGCTGACCATCGGCTGGGGCGCGGTCTCCCGCATCGACCTGGAGCCCGCCGCCTGCGGCGACCCCAACTGCGAGGCGGACCACGGCTACACCGGCAGCTCCACGGCCGACGACCTCAGCCTGCGCGTCAGCGAGGCCGGGGACGGCCCGGACACCGTGCGCCAGGCGCTCGCCTTCGCGCAGGCCATCTCCGAGGCGACCGCGGACGTCACCCGCTGATGGCACAGCCGGCCGCCTGGGACCACCCCGAACCCCTCGCCCTCGACACCGCGCCCGTCCCCGAGTACGGCTCCGGCTCCCTCGCCGACCTGCTGCCCACCCTCGCCGCCGGCATGGCCGTACCGGACATGACCGCCACGATCACCGAGCTCACCCCCGCCGACCGGAACTGCGTGTTCCTGATCGACGGTCTGGGCTGGGAGCAGCTGAAGGCGCACCCGGACGAGGCGCCCTTCATGACCTCGCTGCTCAGCAGCTCGCGCGGCGGCACCGGCCGCCCCCTGACCACCGGTTACCCGGCGACCACCGCGACCTCCCTCGCCTCCGTCGGCACCGGCCGGCCGCCGGGCGCCCACGGCCTGCCCGGCTACACCGTGCGCAACCCGGCCACCGGCGAGCTGATGAACCAGCTGCGCTGGCAGCCGTGGACCAAGCCCGGGGCCTGGCAGCCGTACCCCACCGTCTTCCAACTCGCCCACCAGGCAGGGGTGCACGCGGCCCAGGTCTCCTCGCCCACCTTCCAGAACACCCCGCTGACCAAGGTCGCGCTCAGCGGCGGGACCTTCCACGGGCGGCTGTCCGGCGAGGAGCGCGTGGACCTCGCGGCCGAGCAACTGGCCGCCGGTGACCGCTCGTTGGTGTACACGTACTACGCCGAGGTGGACGGCGCGGGCCACCGCTTCGGCGTCGACTCCGACACCTGGCGCGGCCAGTTGATGTACGTCGACCGCCTGGTCCAGCGCCTCGCCGAGCAACTCCCGTCGAACAGCGCGCTGTACGTCACCGCCGACCACGGCATGGTCGACATCCCCTTCGACGAGCAGCACCGCATCGACTTCGACGAGGACTGGGAGCTGCGCGCCGGGGTCGCCCTGCTGGGCGGCGAGGGCCGGGCCCGCCATGTGTACGCGGTGCCGGGCGCCGCCGGCGACGTGCTGACCTGCTGGCGCGAGGTCCTCGGCGAGCAGTTCTGGGTCGCCTCACGCGACGAGGCCATCGCGGCGGGCTGGTTCGGACCGCCGGACCGCGTCGACGAGCGGGTGTACGAGCGGATCGGTGACGTGGTCGCCGCCGCCCGCGACGACGTCCTGCTCATCGCCTCCGAGCGGGAGCCGAAGGAGTCGGCGATGGTCGGCAACCACGGTTCGATGACCCCCGCCGAACAACTCGTCCCGCTGCTCGAAGTACGCTCCTGACGCCCCTGTCCTCCTCCCACCGAAAGGTGCTCGACTCGCCATGCCCGAGCTGGTGTTCTTCTCCGGAACCATGGACTGCGGGAAGTCCACGCTGGCTCTCCAGATCGAGCACAACCGCTCGGCACGCGGCCTGACGGGCATGATCTTCACCCGGGACGACCGGGCCGGCGAGGGCAAACTCTCCTCGCGGCTCGGCCTGGTCACCGACGCGGTGGAGGTCGAGGACGGTCAGGACCTGTACGCCTACCTCGTCGACCACCTCTCCCGCGGCGGCGTCGCGGACTACGTGATCGCGGACGAGGCGCAGTTCCTCGCGCCGGAGCAGATCGACCAGCTCGCCCGCGTGGTCGACGACCTGGACCTCGACGTCTACGCCTTCGGCATCACCACCGACTTCCGCTCCAAGCTGTTCCCCGGCTCCCAGCGCCTGGTGGAACTCGCCGACCGGGTCGAGGTCCTCCAGGTGGAGGCCCTGTGCTGGTGCGGCGCCCGGGCCACCCACAACGCCCGTACCGTCAACGGCGAGATGGTCGTCGAGGGCGCCCAGGTGGTCGTCGGCGACGTCAACCAGTCCGACGACATCGGCTACGAGGTCCTGTGCCGCCGGCACCACCGCCGCCGTATGACCGCGGGTACGGCCCGCGCGGCCGCCCTGTCCCCGGACGTCCTGCCGGTCGAGCAGACCGCCGCGCACGCCTGACCGAGGGCCGCAGCCCGGTGCCGGGCCTCGAACGTCCGGCCGGGGGCTTCAGCGTGGGTTCTCGATCAGTGAGAACCGCGCCCCCTCCGGGTCCGCCACCGTGGCCACGCGTCCGTGCGGGCTGTCGTGGGGCGGGCGCAGGACGTGCCCTCCGAGGTCCACGAGGAGACGGGTCGCCGCGTCGGCGTCGGACACCTCGAAGTACGTCATCCAGTGCGGACCCCGGTCGCGGGGGAGGGCGTGGCCGACGCCGTGGAGGCCGGCCACCGGGCGGCCGCCGGCGTGGAGGGTGACGTAGTCGAAGTCGGCGGAGACCACCGGCTCTCCCTCGAGACCGAACACCGTCTCGTAGAACTTGGTGACGCTCACCGTCTCGAAGGTGAGCAGCTCGTGCCAGGCAGGGGTGCCCGGTACGCCCGCGACGGACGTGCCGAGATGCGCGGCCGCCTGCCACACGCCGAAGACGGCGCCGGACGGGTCGGAGCCGATCACCAGCCGGCCGGCGTCCCCGGCGTCCAGTGGTCCCACCCCCACCGTGCCGCCGCACAGCCGTACCGTCTCGGCCGTCAGGTCGATGTCCTCCGAGGCGAGATAGGGCGTCCACGCGACCGGAAGATGCCGGTCGGGCGGCAACTGGCCGATCCCGGCGACCTCCTGGCCGTCCAGCAGGGCCCGGACATAGGGCCCGAGCTGCTGCGGTCCCGGTACGAACTCCCAGCCGAACAGGGCTCCGTAGAACTCCTGGGTGGCGGCCATCCCGTGCACCATCAGACTCACCCAGCAGGGCGTACCGGGCGTGTGCCGAGCGGGCCGGGCTGCCGGCTCCCTTGCCTCGGTCATCGTCACTCTCTCCTCGGCCCCTCGTGGGGACCGTGTCGTGTCCGCTGTCCGGACCTCCGTGCCGATGCTCGCACCACCCGCGGTGCCGCGCGCTCCGGGCGCGCCGCCGCACGGCACCCCCGTGCCCCGAGGGTGCCTGTCGCGCGGCTGCCCGTCCATGGCCGGGCGATGGCCGAGGGACGGCGATCGGCTGTACAGCATGTGCCCGTTCCCGTACGCCTCGTGATCGGGCCTGCTCGGCCGAGCAGAGTAGCCGGACATGGACGACGCGGCCACCCCGTGCGCGAGGATGGTGGCCATGAACGCCATCATCTCCGCATCCGAACTCGCGAGCGATCTGGCGGGCCCGAAGCCGCCCGTCCTGCTCGACGTCCGCTGGCAGTTGAGCGTGGCCAAGGCGGCCGGCGAGCCGCCTTTCGACGGCCGTGCCGAGTACGCGGCCGGGCACATCCCGGGCGCCGTCTACGTCGACCTGGACCGGGAGCTGGCCGGCCCGGCCGGCAGCGGCGGACGGCACCCGCTGCCCGACCTCGCGCAGTTCGGCGCCGCCATGCGCCGCGCGGGCGTCTCCGCGGACCGACCGGTGGTCGTGTACGACGGCGGACAGGGCTGGGCGGCCGCCCGCGCGTGGTGGCTGCTGCGCTGGACGGGTCACCCGGACGTGCGAGTCCTTGACGGCGGGTTGACGTCCTGGGAGGGCCCGCTCCAGTCCTCGGTGCCGGGCCCCGCGCTCGCCGAGGGCGACTTCGAGCCGGTGCCCGCGGCGGCCGGTCTGCTCGACGCCGACGAGGCCGCGGCACTCGCCCGCGCGGGTGTGCTGCTGGACGCGCGCGCGGGGGAGCGGTACCGCGGCGAGGTGGAGCCCATCGACCGGGTCGGCGGCCACATCCCGGGCGCCCGGTCCGCTCCCACCACGGACAACGTCGGCCCGGACGGCCGCTTCCTGCCCGCGGAGGAGCTGCGCGCCCGCTTCAAGTCCCTCGGCGCCGGCGACGACACCGAGGTCGGTGTCTACTGCGGCTCCGGCGTCTCCGGCGCCCACGAGGTGCTGGCCCTGGCGGTCGCGGGCATCCCGGCGGCCCTGTACGTCGGTTCCTGGTCGGAGTGGTCCTCGGACCCGGAGCGCCCGGTCGCGGTGGGCCCGGATCCGCAGTAGGCATCCGGCGGATCACGCTCACGGCAGATCCCGGCAGGCATGCTGCGGATCCCTGGTGGGCACGACGGATCCCCGGTGGGCACGACGGATCCCGAGCACGCACTCAGCAGAAGGGCCCGCCTCTGCCCGAGGCGGGCCCTCACAGCCGTAGAACCGGCTACTCCTGCTTCTTCCGCCGGGTGCCGAACACGATCTCGTCCCAGCTCGGGACCGCCGCTCTACGGCCCGGCCGGACGCCGTCGGCCTCGGCCTGGCGGTCGGTCGCGCCGATGAGGCGGTCGCGGTGGCTGGCCACCGAGCGGGGCATGAGGACGTCCGCGTAGGCGGAACCCGCCGAGGCCGCGGGAGCCGGGGGCTCCTCCGCCTCGGGCTCCGGGTCGGGCTCCTCGACGGTCGCCGTCTCGGACGGCCGCTCGGGTACGACCATGTCGCCCCGGAAGCTCGGCACCGCCTCCAACAGGCTGGTCAGCGAGTCCCGTTCGGCGACGGCCTCCTCGACGGGCTCGGCCGGGGGCAGGCTCGGCCGGTCGAGGGCGCGGTCCAGCGGCCGGTCGCGCGGCAGCCGGGCGATCCGCGGCACGAACGGGAAGCTCGGCTCCGGCGCGCCCAGGTCCTCGGACTCGCCGATCAGCGAGCGGGCCTCCTCGTCGACGGCCTGGACGAGCCGCCGGGGCGGGTCGTAGGTCCAGCTCGCCGAGTGCGGTTCGCCCGCGACGCAGTAGACCAGCAGCACTTCCCAGGTGCCGTCGTCACGGCGCCAGGAGTCCCACTGGACGGTGTCCTTCTCGGCGCCGCGCAGCAACAGCCGCTCCTGCACGGCCTCGCCGAGCTGCGGACCCGCGTTCTCGCCGGGCCGGCGGACCGGGGTCTTGCGGGCTCGTTCGGCCATGAAGGCGCGCTCGGCGAGCACGGGGCCCTCGAAGCGCCGTACACGGTCTACGGGGATACCTGCGAGCTGGGCTACCTCTTCCGCGGTGGCACCCGCGCGTATACGCGCCTGGATGTCGCGGGGACGGAGATGGCTTTCGACCTCGATCTCGATCTGACCGAGGCGGGGACGGTCGCCGCGCACCGCAGCGCGCAGCCGCTCGTCGATCGGAAGCGTGTACTCCGTTGAGTCGGCAGCCTTCAGCACCAGCCGTGTGCCGTCATTGGAGACGGCCACGACACGCAGTTCGGGCATGGGGACCTCCCGGGTGGTGCCTGCCGACGTCACGTGCGTCGCTGCTTCCGCTAGTCGAGTGTGGCCTGCCCGGGTGCAGCCTGCCACAACCTTGCCGAGTTGCCCGGCGTGTCGGGCACGGGCCCTGGATCGCCGTTATGGCACGGTTACCTATTCGCAACGCTAAGTGACCAACTCCGTCACCCTGTGCAACTAGCCCCCTCCCGGCCGCCCTTGAAGGCCACGGACGCCCTGGCGGGAGCCCGGACCCAGGGCTCGCAACAGTACTCCATTTGGGCCACGTGCGTGGATTGGCGCGCCACTCAACTTCGTTCAAGAAGTGATGTCCGGCCGCCTGTTGAGCGGTTCGGGGATCTTGAACGTGGCGCACTTCACGCAATGTCCAGAAACGGAACGGCCGCTGGGTCCCGCTGCGAGCCCGCCAGCTCCGCTACGGCCCCAACACCCTGCGCAGGTAGTCGTTCTGGAAGCGGCGGTCGGGGTCGAGCCGGTCACGGAGCGCGGTGAACTCGCCGAAGCGCGGGTAGACGCCATGGAAGTACTCGGCGTCGCGCGTGTGCACCTTGCCCCAGTGCGGGCGCCCCTCGTGCGCCGTGAAGATCCGCTCCGCGGCCGTGAAGTACGCCTGGTAGGGCGTCCCCTTGACCATGTGGACGGCGATGTACGCGGTGTCCCGGCCGGACGCGGTGGACAGCGTGATGTCGTCCGCGGGCGCGGTGCGCACCTCCACGGGGAAGCTGACCCTGAGGCCCGAGCGGTCCACCGCGGCCTTCAGTTCCCGCAGGGTCTCGACGACGGCCTCGCGCGGGACGGCGTACTCCATCTCCACGAACCGCACCCGGCGGGGCGACGTGAAGACCTTGTACGGGATGTCGGTGTAGGTCCGCGCGGACAGCGCCTTGCTGGAGATCCGGGCGATCGAGGGAATCGTGCCCGGCGCGGCGCGGCCCACCCACTGCGCCACCTGGAAGACGCCGTTGGAGAGGAACTCGTCCTCGATCCAGCCCTTCAGCTGCGGCACCGGCTGCTCGGGGCCCGCGCTGCGGTTGTTGCGCTTGGTGTTGGTGGAGCCGGTGTGCGGGAACCAGTAGAACTCGAAGTGTTCGTTCTCGGCCCAGAGTTCGTCGAAGGCGCTGGTGACCTTGTCGAAGCTCATCGGCTCCTCGCGGGCGGTGAGCAAAAAGATCGGCTCCACGGCGAAGGTGATCGCGGTGACGATGCCGAGCGCGCCCAGGCCGATCCGCGCGGCCGCGAAGACCTCGGGGTTCTCCTTCTCGGAGCAGCTGAGCACCGACCCGTCGGCCGTGACCAGCTCGAGTCCCCTGATCTGGGCGGCTATCGAGCCCGACTCGCGGCCGGTGCCGTGGGTGCCGGTGCTGGTGGCCCCGGAGACCGTCTGCTCCATGATGTCGCCCATGTTGGTGAGCGAGAGCCCCTCGCGCGCGAGAGCCATGTTGAGCCTCTTGAGCGGAGTGCCGGCCTCCACCGTGACGGTCATGGCGTCCCGGTCAATGTTGCGGATACCGGTCAACAGTTGAGGGCGGATCAACACACCGTCGGTCGCCGCGATGGACGTGAAGGAGTGCCCGGTGCCGACGGCCTTCACCTTCAGACCGTCCTCGGCGGCCTTCCGCACGGCAGCCGCCAGCTCGTCGACCGAGGCGGGCGTGACCTCCCGCGCGGGACGGGCGGTGACATTGCCGCCCCAGTTACGCCACGTGCCGTTCTTCCCGCTCGCTGCCGTGCTCAACGGTGCCTCCCCGACGTGGAGCCGGCCTGCTGAGCCGGCGGTACCCCAGGAAACCGACCGCGACCGCGACGGCCCCGGCGACCGCCGGAACCCCGTACCCGGCGCGCGCACCGGCCGCGTCGATCACCCAGCCGGCCACCGAGGAGCCGAGCGCGACCCCCACCGCGAGCCCGGTGCTGATCCAGGTCATGCCCTCGGTCAGTTGCGCGCGTGGTACGTGCTGCTCGATCAGGGACATCGTCGTGATCATCGTGGGAGCGATGGACAGACCCGCTACGAACAGCGCCACGGCCAGAAACGGCAAGTTTCCGACCAGTAGGAGGGGGATCATACTCACGGCCATGGCGCATATGCCCAGCAGCCAGCGGCGCTCGGGCGCTCCCGGCAGGTGCAGCAACCCGAAGACGAGCCCCGCGACACACGAACCCGCCGCGTAGAGGGCGAGCACCACACTCGCGGCCCCCTTGTGACCCTGCTCGTCGGCGAAGGCCACGGTGACCACGTCCACCGCCCCGAAGATCGTGCCGGTCGCCACGAAGGTGGCCACCAGGACCTGGAGGCCCGGCGAGCGCAGCGCCGTACGGCCGCCGTCCTGCTCGCGCGGGTGCGGGGCCGGCTCGGTGGCCCGCTGCGCGGTCAGCCAGAAGACGCCGACCGCCAGGAAGCAGGCCGCGAGCAGCGGGCCCGCCTCAGGGAACCAGGCCGTGGAGAGCCCGATGGAGATGATCGGCCCGAAGATGAAGCAGACCTCGTCGACGACCGACTCGAAGGAGTAGGCCGTGTGCAGCTGCGGGGTGCCCCGGTACAGGGCCGCCCACCGCGCGCGGATCATCGCGCCGAGGCTCGGCACCGAGCCGATGCCGACGGCGCACACGAACAGCACCCAGTCCGGCCAGCCGAAGTGCGCGGCGAGCAGCATCCCCGCGGACGCCACGAGCGCGACGAGGGTCGCCGGGCGCAGCACCCGGCGCTGGCCGTGCAGGTCCACCAGCCGTGACACCTGCGGCCCGATCGCCGCGGCCGCCAGCGCGATGGTGGCCGACAGCGAGCCCGCGAGCCCGTACCTGCCGGTGAGCTGGGAGATCATCGTGACCACGCCGATGCCCATCATCGACAGCGGCATCCGGCCGACGAACCCCGCGGCGGAGAAGCCCTTGGAGCCGGGGGCGGCGAACAGGGCGCGGTAGGGGCTGGGCACGGAGGTCTCCGGTCGGACAAGGGGCAGCTGGCGGGCGGCCGCGACGTAAGGCGTCAACGCGGCCCATACAGCTTACGAGTGAGGTGACCCTAACGCACCCGTCCGAACGGGCCGGGAACCCGGGTGGTCACCCCGCCGTTTCCCGGCTGTCAGTACCGGATGACAGGATCGACCCATGCGAGACGCGCTCGACGCCACCCCCTACGACGCCCTGCTCCTGCTCTCGTTCGGAGGCCCCGAGGGCCCGGACGACGTGGTCCCGTTCCTGGAGAACGTGACGCGCGGGCGAGGCATCCCCAAGGAACGCCTCAAGGAAGTCGGGCAGCACTACTTCCTGTTCGGCGGGGTCAGCCCGATCAACGACCAGAACCGCGCCCTGCTGGACGCCCTCCGCAAGGACTTCGCGGACCACGGCCTGGGCCTGCCGATCTACTGGGGCAACCGCAACTGGGCGCCCTACCTCACCGACACCCTGCGCGAGATGGTCGCCGACGGCCACCGCCGCGTCCTGGTCCTCGCCACCAGCGCCTACGCCTCCTACTCGGGCTGCCGCCAGTACCGCGAGAACCTCGCCGACTCGCTGGCCGCCCTGGAGGCCGAGGGCCTTCAGCCGCCGAGGATCGACAAGCTGCGGCACTACTTCAACCACCCCGGCTTCGTGGAGCCGATGGTCGACGGAGTGATCGAGTCCCTCGCCGAGCTCCCCGAGGAGGTCCGCGAGGGCGCCCACATCGCCTTCTCGACCCACTCGATCCCGACCGCGTCCGCGGACACCTCCGGCCCGGCCGAGAGCCACGGCGAGGGCGGCGCGTACGTCGCCCAGCACCTGGAGGTCGCCCGGCTGATCGCCGACGCGGTCCGTGAGCGCACCGGCGTCGACCACCCCTGGCAGCTCGTCTACCAGTCGCGCTCCGGCGCCCCGCACATCCCGTGGCTGGAGCCCGACATCTGCGACCACCTGGAGGAGCGGCACGCCTCCGGCGTCCCGGCCGTGGTGATCGCGCCCATCGGCTTCGTCTCCGACCACATGGAGGTCCTCTACGACCTCGACACCGAGGCCAAGGCCAAGGCCGAGGAGCTGGGCCTGCCGATGCGCCGGTCGGCGACCGTCGGCGCCGACCCGCGGTTCGCCGCCGCGATCCGCGACCTCGTCCTGGAGCGCGCCTCCGTGGAGCGCGGCCAGGAGGTCACCCCCTGCGCCCTGGGCGCCCTCGGGGCGAGCCACAACCTCTGCCCGGTCGGGTGCTGCCCCGCCCGTGCCCCCAAGCCCGCCGCCGCGGGCGCCGACAGCCCGTACGCGTGAGGAGCGCCGTGACCGACCCCCTGCACGCGGAACTGCTTCAGCTGGCCCAGGAGGCGGCCCGGCGCGCCGGCACCCTGCTGCGGGACGGCCGCCCGGCCGACCTCGAGGTCGCCAGGACCAAGTCCAGCCCCATCGACGTGGTGACCGAGATGGACATCGCGGCGGAGAAGCTGATCACCGACCTGATCTCCGAGCGTCGCCCGGACGACGGCTTCCTCGGCGAGGAAGGCGCGTCCACCGAGGGCACCAGCGGGATCCGCTGGGTGATCGACCCGCTCGACGGCACCGTCAACTACCTCTACGGACTGCCGACCTGGTCCGTCTCCATCGCGGCCGAGCAGGACGGCGAGACCGTCGTCGGGGTCGTCGCGGTGCCGATGCGCGGGGAGACGTACCACGCGGTCCGCGGCGCGGGCGCCTGGGCCAGCGGTGCCTGGGAGGGCGAGCGCAGGCTGACCTGCCGCCCGGCGCCGCTCCTGGAGCAGGCCCTGGTGTCGACGGGCTTCAACTACGTCAGCGAGGTCCGCGCGCACCAGGCCGAGGTGGCCGCGCGGCTGATCCCGCTGCTGCGTGACATCCGCCGCGGCGGATCGGCGGCGGTCGACCTGTGCGACCTGGCCGCGGGCCGCCTCGACGGCTACTACGAGCGGGGCCTGAACGCCTGGGACTACGGAGCCGGTGACCTCGTCGCCCGGGAGGCGGGCGCCCTGACCGGCGGACGCCCCGGAGAGCGCCCCAACCCGTCCCTCACGGTCGCAGGGACCCCGGGCGTCTTCGAGCCCCTCCAGCGGCTCCTGGAGGACTTCGGCGCCTGGCACGACTGAGGGGCGACCACCGTACGAACACGAGGTGAACGCGGCCGTACGCCGACGCAGCGGACCCCCGGCGCTGGATTCGCCGGGGGTCCGCTGTCGTGCCGCGAAGCCGATCAGACGCTAGGCGCCGACCTCCACACCGTGCTCGGCGGCGAGGCGGCGCAGGTCGTCGAGCTCGCCCTGCTCCACCTCGACGAGGAAGTCGTCGCCCTCGTTGCGAGCCCGCGTCAGGTCGGTCTCGGTCGCCCTTATGCGCTGCAGAAGTCCTGCGGTGAATGCGTCCATGCTGCGCCCCCTCGTCCTGGGTCGTGAGTCGGTGGCACGGGGGTGTGCCGTTCGGAAGGGGCGATCACGTCTCCTACGGGTGCCCAGCGCTGCCCTGCCGGGCGGCGACGGTGCCGGACACCCACGCCCGCTCTGGACAAACGGGAGCGCGTCGTGCCGCATGGTGGTACGGCACGTGCAGAGCGTGATCGCGGGGTGTAAAGCCGTCCTCCCCCCGCTCCTTCCGCCGGAAACCTCAACCACGCGAGAAAATCCCGCATTCCCGCTCTCACACCTGTCTTTCAGCTGCCCCTCATCCGCCTTACCGCCGACTTATGGCCGAAAAGGGCAGGATGGAGACCAACACTCACCCGAACTCCTGCCCGTGCGGTGCCCGAAGCGCGCTACGCGGGTGGACACAGGAAGGACAAGCGACGTGCGCGTACTCGTCGTCGAGGACGAGCAGCTGCTCGCCGATGCGGTGGCCACCGGACTGCGCCGGGAGGCCATGGCCGTCGACGTCGTGTACGACGGTGCGGCCGCCCTGGAGCGCATCGGCGTCAACGACTACGACGTGGTCGTCCTCGACCGCGACCTCCCCCTCGTCCACGGTGACGACGTCTGCCGCAAGATCGTCGAACTCGGCATGCCCACGCGCGTGTTGATGCTCACGGCCTCCGGTGACGTCAGCGACCGCGTCGAGGGCCTGGAGATCGGCGCCGACGACTACCTGCCGAAGCCCTTCGCGTTCAGCGAGCTGACGGCACGCGTGCGCGCCCTCGGCCGGCGCACCAGCGTGCCCCTGCCGCCGGTCCTGGAGCGTGCCGGGATCAAGCTCGACCCCAACCGCCGCGAGGTCTTCCGCGACGGCAAGGAGGTCCAGCTCGCGCCGAAGGAGTTCGCTGTCCTGGAGGTGCTGATGCGCTCCGAGGGCGCCGTCGTCTCCGCGGAGCAGCTCCTGGAGAAGGCGTGGGACGAGAACACCGACCCCTTCACCAACGTCGTGCGGGTGACCGTCATGACCCTGCGCCGCAAGCTGGGCGAACCCGCGGTGATCGTCACCGTCCCCGGCTCGGGCTACCGGATCTGATATCCCGTGGCTTCGACTCCCGCTCCTCCCCAGGCCCCTCCGAAACCCACCTGGGACCCCAGGCGGCCGGCCCCGCAGCTGCCCTGGCTGCGCCCGACCATCCGCATAAGGCTCACGCTGCTGTACGGCGGCATGTTCCTGATCGCGGGCATCCTGCTGCTGTCGATCATCTACCTGGTGGCCGCGCAGGCGCTGAACGTGGGCAGCAAACTGCCCTTCGAGATCACCTCGGGCAATGTCAGCAGCGAAATCTGCCGCAACCTGCCTGACAGCGGCACCTCCGAGGTCATGAACAAGGCCATCAACGCCTGCGTCAACGACCAGCGCCAACACGCCCTCGACGACCTCCTCAGCCGTTCCCTGCTGGCCCTGCTCGGCCTCGCGATCATCGCCTTCGCCTTCGGCTACGCGATGGCCGGCCGTGTCCTGTCGCCGCTGGGCCGGATCCTGCGCACCGCCCGCGCGGTGGCCGGCTCGGACCTCTCCCGCCGGATCGAGCTGGACGGCCCGGACGACGAGATCAAGGAACTGGCCGACACCTTCGACGACATGCTGGAACGCCTGGAGCGGGCCTTCACGGCCCAGCAGCGTTTCGTCGGCAACGCCTCGCACGAGCTGCGGACACCGCTGGCGATCAACCGCACGCTCCTGGAGGTGCACCTGTCCGATCCGGGCGCGCCGGTGGAGCTCCAGCAGCTCGGCAAGACCCTGCTGGCCACCAACGAGCGCAGTGAGCAGCTCGTGGAGGGCCTGCTGCTGCTCGCCCGCAGCGACAACCAGATCGTCGAGCGCAAGCCCGTGGACCTCGCCGAGGTCGCGGAGCAGGCGGTCGACCAGGTGCGCGGCGAGGCCGAGGCCAAGGGCGTGGCGATCCGCGGCGAGCAGAAGTCCGCGGTCGTCCAGGGCAACGGCGTCCTGCTGGAGCGCATCGCCCTGAACCTCGTACAGAACGCCGTGCGCTACAACGTGCCCGAGGACGGCTGGGTCGAGGTCACCACGGAGGTCCGGCACGGCCAGGCGGTGCTCACGGTCTCCAACACGGGCCCGGTGGTGCCGGCGTACGAGGTCGACAATCTCTTCGAGCCCTTCAAGCGGCTGCGCGGCGCCGACCGCACCGGCAGCGACAAGGGCGTCGGACTCGGCCTGTCCATCGTGCGGTCTGTGGCGCGGGCGCACGGCGGGCACATCACGGCTCAGCCGCGTGAAGGGGGTGGGCTCGTGATGCGAGTCGCCCTGCCGGTCTGAGATCATGGCCCCCGCACTGAGATCGACACTCGGGGATGTTCGCTTTGCGCGGAATTTTCTGGGCACCCGGCGGACTGTTCCGTGTGTGATCGATCACAAGGGAGATTTTCCGGCCATCTACTCTCAGTGATCATGCACCCTGTCGGAAAGCCGGGATAATCCGGGTTTTCAGGGGTCGTGATCACGGGAAGTACACGGTGAGACGCCTTTGAAGTGCGGGATTCGGACCGTGTACGGTCCCGATCGCCATCCAACCCGATCACTCAAGAGGAGTCCGGTTGGGTGTCGATTGAGTAACAGACCTTGATGTGAGGCAAAATCTCCGCCTCGGGTCGGGCACAAGTCCGGCCTCTCACGCGTTACGTGCGCTGGAGACACCGCAGACACCCAGAGGGGGAGAGCGACATGGCAACGGATTACGACACCCCACGCAAGACCGACGACGACGTCGACTCGGACAGCCTTGAAGAGCTCAAGGCCCGGAGGAACGACAAGTCGACGTCCGCCGTCGACGTGGACGAGTTCGAGGCCGCGGAAGGCCTGGAACTGCCCGGCGCAGACCTCTCCAACGAGGAGCTGGCCGTCCGGGTGCTGCCCAAGCAGCAGGACGAGTTCACCTGCATGAGCTGCTTCCTGGTGCACCACCGCAGCCAGCTGGCCCGCGAGAAGAACGGCCAGCCGATCTGCCGCGACTGCGACTGAGGGCGGGTCGGGCATGACTGGCTCGACCCCTCCTAGGAAGCGCCGCTTTCCCCTGCGGAAGGCGGACCAAGGGCCGTCCGTCGGTCCTCAGCGCGCGCGTGACGACGAGCGGGGCTCTTTCGATCCGGGAGCCTCGCTCGAACCGGCGGCCGGCCGGGCTGACCTCCCGGTGCCGGCCGACCCGACCAGGACGCCTCCTCCCGTCGCCGGACGGCGTGGGGCGGCGATCCGGGACAAGGCCCGGGAAGGGGTCCGCAAGGGCGGTAGCCGGGCCAGGGCGGGCCTGGCGTACCTCACCGACCGGATCATCGAGATCGCCCCGCGTGTCCCCGTACGGGACCTCGCGACCCTCCGTCGCCAGTTCCCCGGCCTCGGCCCCGAGGAGCTCGCCGACAAGCTCGTCACGGGCGCGGCGAGCGCCACCGCGACGGTCGGCGCCGGGGTCGGTGCGGCGGCGATGCTCCCCGTGCCGCCGGCGATGCCGACCGAACTGGCCGCCGAGATCACCGGCGTGGCCGCGATCGAGCTGAAGCTGATCGCCGAGCTGCACGAGGTCTACGGCGTACGGCCGCCCGGAAACCTCCGGGAGCGCAGCACCGCGTATCTGAACTCCTGGTCCGGGGAGCGCGGGATCGACGTGAAGAAGCCGTCGACGTTCAACAACGCCGTGAACAGCCGTATGAAGCAGCAGCTGCGGCAGCAGATCATGAAGCGGATGATCCGTGACCTGCCGAACCTGATGCCGTTCATGGTGGGCGCGGCCGTGGGTGCGGTCATGAACCGCCGGGACACCAGGAAGCTCGCCGAACGCATCCGCCAGGACCTGCGCAGGATGCAGGTGCCCTGGAGCGACCTCCCCGCGCTGCCGGCTCTGGAGGTTCCGGAGAACCCGCTGGAGCTGGAGAAGTAAGACTTCCGTGAGAAGTGCGGGCCCCACTCTCGGGTGAAGCCCTGCACGAACGTTCTAGGCGGCGGTGGTGCGGGCCGCCTTCAGCGCCTCGGCCAGCCGCTCCGGGTCCCGCGTCGACAGGTACAGGTAGGGCGTCGGGTCGGCCGGATCGGTGACCTCGACCTTCAGCGCCCTCGGGATGTAGGCCCGCAGCAGCAGGAACGCGCGGGTGTCGGCCTTGTAGGTCCGCCAGGCCCGGGCCTCCTCCGGGTCCAGGATCTCCGCGTCACCCAGCGCCGACACCGGGATCTTCGCCTCGCCCGCGATCAGCGAGTCGCCCACCACACGGATGCGCAGGGAGCCGTAGGAACTCGCCATGACCGCCGCCGCCGCGGTGCCGCCGACCAGGCCGCCGAGCAGCGGCAGCGTGCCGAAGGGGAGCAGGATCAGCGCGAGGGCGACCCCGACCAGGAAGGAGATCAGCCACCAGGAGCGGGGGGCGGTGAGGCGTTCGTCGTACGGGACGGCGGAGGGCTGCATGAAGCCAAGCTTGGCACGGTGTCCTGACACACCCGATGTCAGGGGGAGCCGGCGCGAAGCGCTGTCAAGCGGGGTGGCGGTGGGAGACGGGCGGGCGGGTAAGGTCTGCGCCTGTGAGTGGTACTTCCCCGGCTCTCCGGCCTCCCGCCGACGCGGCGCAACCTGTGCGACACCCGGACGCTCCCGCGCCCGGTGAGCTGCTCGGTGCGCACTACGGCCAGTGTTTCGGCTGTGGCGGCGAGCAGCCCCACGGACTGCACCTGGAGGCGCGGGCCGGCGAGGGCGTCTCGGTCACCGCCGAGTTCACCGTGCGCCCCGCCCATCAGGGCGCTCCCGGGCTCGCCCACGGCGGAGTCCTCGCGACCGCCCTCGACGAGACCCTGGGCTCGCTCAACTGGCTGCTGCGCACCATCGCCGTGACCGGCCGCCTGGAGACCGACTTCGTGCGGCCGGTGCCGGTCGGCACGGTGCTGTACCTGGAGGCCGAGGTGACGGCGGTGGCCGGGCGGAAGATCTTCTCGAGGGCGACCGGCCGGATCGGCGGTCCCGAGGGACCCGTCGCGGTCCGCGCGGACGCCCTGTTCGTCGAGGTCAAGGTGGACCACTTCATCGACAACGGCCGCCCGGAGGAGATCCGGGCCGCCATGGACGACCCGGACCAGGTCCGGCGTGCCCGTGCCTTCGAGGTGAACCCGTGAGCCGTGACCCCGTGGACGTGCTGATCCGGCGCGTCGACCCCGACGTACCGCTTCCGGCGTACGCGCACCCCGGTGACGCGGGCGCCGATCTGCGGACCACCGAGAGCCGTGAACTGAAGCCGGGGGAGCGGGCCGTGCTGCCCACCGGGGTGTCTGTGGCGCTGCCGGAGGGGTACGCGGCCTTCGTGCACCCCCGATCCGGCCTCGCCGCCCGCTGCGGTGTCGCTCTCGTGAATGCCCCGGGGACGGTTGATGCCGGGTACCGTGGGGAGATCAAGGTGATCGTGGTGAATCTCGACCCGCACGAGCCGGTGCGGTTCGAGCGCTTCGACCGGATTGCCCAACTCGTCGTCCAGCAGGTCGAGAGGGTCCGCTTCCAGGAGGTCGCGGAGCTTCCCGGATCGGCGCGGGCCGAGGGGGGCTTCGGGTCCACCGGCGGTCACGCCGCCGTGGGCGACGGGGGCGATACAGACGATGCGGCCGCCGTGGGCGGTCATACGGGTGGGAATCGATACGCTTCGGTCGTATCCGACCGGGAAGGACAGTGACGTGTTCGGACGTCGCAAGAAGAAGGGTGCCGCCGAGGACGCGGCCGGCGAGGCCGAGCAGGTCGTCGACAGTGTCGACACTGAGGCGGACGACGTAGAGCGCGAGCGCGTACGGCTGGAGCCGGAGCCGCGCCCCGACGGGCCCTGGGACGACACCGAGGTGCGCGACCCCGCCGAGGGCCGGGTCGACCTGGGCGGTCTGTTCGTCCCGGGTGTCGACGGCATGGAGCTGCGGGTCGAGGTCGCGGGCGACGCGATCGTCGCGGCCACCGTCGTGCTGCGCGACAGCGCCATCCAGTTGCAGGCCTTCGCCGCTCCCAAGCGCGAGGGCATCTGGGGCGAGGTGCGCGAGGAGATCGGCTCCGGCATCACCCAGCAGGGCGGCATCGTCGACGAGGTCGAGGGTCCGCTGGGCTGGGAGCTGCGCGCCCAGGTGCCGGTGCAGCTGCCGGACGGCACGGGCGGCTTCCAGGTCGTCCGGTTCGTGGGTGTGGACGGCCCGCGCTGGTTCCTGCGCGGTGTGATCTCGGGCCAGGGCGCGGTGCAGCCGCAGGCGGCCGGGCTCCTGGAGCAGATCTTCCGGGACACGGTCGTGGTCCGCGGCGAGGGCCCGATGGCGCCCCGCGACCCGATCGTCCTCAAGCTGCCGAACGACGCCCAGATGGTCCCCGAGGGCGTCCAGCAGCAGGAGGAGGGCTCCCGCTTCTCCGGCGGGATGGGCCAGCTCCAGCGCGGTCCGGAGATCACCGAGGTCCGCTAGTCGTACGACGTCTAGGGCCGTACCCCGTCCTTGGGGTGCGGCCCTTTCGCGTGCGCGGAGTCTTGACGGCCGATTGGTCTGTACCTACGGTCTCCGCTCAACGCCTCTGTTCATAAAGGCGCTTTCCGTTCATGTACGAGAACGAAAGGCCTCCCCCGTATGCGCAGAACCGCTCTCCTCGCCACCGCCGCGGCGCTCGCCGCCGGCGCTCTCGCCGTACCCGCCGACGCCGCCCCCGCCACCTTCGTCCATCCGGGAGTCACCGTCTCCCAGGGGCAGTTGGACTTCGTCCGCGGCAAGGTCAACGCGGGCGCCCAGCCCTGGAAGGGCGCCTTCGACAAGATGCTGGCGAGCAAGTACGCCGATCTGAACCGCACGCCGAAGCCGCGCGCGGTCGTCGAGTGCGGGTCGTACTCGAACCCCAACTACGGCTGCACCGACGAGCGCGAGGACGCGATCGCCGCCTACACCGACGCGCTCGCCTGGTACATCACGCGGGACGACCGGTACGCCAAGAAGGCCATCCAGCTCATGGACGCCTGGTCGGCGGTGATCACGGACCACACCAACAGCAACGCGCCCCTCCAGACCGGCTGGGCCGGCTCGACGTGGCCCAGGGCGGCCGAGATCATCAAGTACACGTACACCGGAAGCTGGTCGAACTCCGGGCGCTTCGCGACCATGCTCCGCACCGTCTACCTCCCGGAGATCATCAACGGCTCGAACTCCAACGGGAACTGGGAGCTGTCGATGATGGAGGCCGCCGTCGGCATCTCCGTCTTCCTGGAGGACAAGGCGTCGTACGACAAGGCGATGGGGAAGTTCCGGACCCGCACCGCCGCGTACGTGTACCTGGAGTCCGACGGCGCGCTGCCGAGGACCGTGCCGAGCCAGAACCTCAACACCCGGGAGAAGATCGTCAATTACTGGCAGGGACAGTCGACCTTCGTCACCGGGCTCACCCAGGAGACCTGCCGGGACCTCACGCACACCGGGTACGGCATCTCCGCGATCTCGCACGTCGCCGAGACCAGCAGGATCCAGGGACAGGACCTGTACGGCACCGATGTGGGCGAGCGGCTGCGGCAGGCGCTGGGGTTCCAGGCCAAGTACGAGCTGGGGACGGCCGTACCCGGTTGGCTGTGCGGGGGGTCGCTGAAGCTGGGACTCGGGCCGGTCACCGAGGTCGGCTACAACGCCCTGCACAATCGGCTTGGCATGGGCATGACTAACACGCAGGCGCTGACCGAGCGGAACCGTCCGGCGGGCAGCAACAGTCTCTTCGTGGCGTGGGAGACGCTCACGCACGGGGACAACCCGAGCTGAAAGCGTTGAAGGCCGGGCGCCGTACGGTGATACTGGCGCCCGGTTTCACGGCGGTTCAGGGGTTTCACGGTTCACGGGGGAGGACGTATGACGCAGGTGGTCACCGAGACCGCGGTGCGGGTCGAGGACATCCACAGGTCGTTCGGTGAGGGGGCCGGCGCGGTGCACGCGCTGCGCGGGGTGTCCTTCGAGGTGCCGCGGGGTGAGCTGGTGGCTCTCAAGGGGCGTTCGGGCTCCGGGAAGACCACGCTCCTCAACATCGTCGGCGGGCTCGACCGGCCCGACCGGGGGCGGGTGGAGCTCGACGGCGTCGATCTCGCCGGGCTGGACGAGGACGGACTGCTGGCACTGCGCCGGGACCGTATCGGCTTCGTCTTCCAGTCCTTCGGGCTCATCCCGATCCTCACGGCGGCGGAGAACGTCGGCGTGCCGATGCGGCTGCGGCGGGCGGAGGCACGCGCGCGTGAGGAGCGCGTCGAGCTGCTGCTCGCCCTGGTCGGCCTCTCGGACCACGCGAAGCAGCGCCCCGGTGAGCTCTCCGGCGGCCAGCAGCAGCGTGTCGCCATCGCCCGCGCCCTCGCCAACAACCCCACCCTCCTCGTCGCGGACGAGCCGACCGGCCAGCTGGACGCGGAGACCGGCCACGCCGTGATGGAACTGCTGCGGGCCGTCGTACGCAGCGAGAACGTCACGGCGCTGGTGGCCACGCACGACGCGACGCTGCTGGACCTGGCGGACCGGGTGCTGGAGCTGGGGGACGGGGAGATCGTGGGGGGCTGAGGGGTGGGGCGGGGGCGCTCAGTGGGGCAGGGAATCGCTCAGCGAGTCCAAGGGCATGACCACAACGTCCGTCCACCGGCGCGGGGCCGAGCCGGCGTTCCTGGTGCCCGACGGGGCTTTCCGAGGGAGCCCGGTCAGGTCCGGCCGCACGTCGAGGCGTCCGGTCTCCGCTGCGCCCCACCCCTGCCACGGCGCCCCTCCCCGCGTCAGAGTTGCGTCAAAGAGCACGCCCAGCCCCCGTTCCGGCCCCCTTCGTCGGGGTTGTCGGACGTAGGGTCGGCGCTGCGTAGGCAGTGGTGACCGGAAGACAATGGGCTCATGGGACGCGGCAGGCTTCGGATTTACCTCGGTGCGGCACCGGGGGTCGGGAAGACGTACGCGATGCTGTCCGAGGCCCACCGCAGGGTCGAGCGGGGCACCGACTGCGTCGTGGGCTTCGTGGAGCATCACGGGCGGCCGCGCACCGAGGTGATGCTGCACGGGCTCGAGGAGATCCCGCGCCGGGAGATCGAGTACCGGGACGCCGTCTTCACCGAGATGGACGTCGACGCCGTGCTGCGGCGGGCCCCCGCCGTCGCCCTGGTGGACGAACTCGCCCACACCAACATCCCGGGCTCCCGCAACGCCAAGCGCTGGCAGGACGTGGAGGAGCTGCTGGCGGCGGGGATCGACGTGGTCTCGACCGTGAACATCCAGCACCTGGAGTCCCTCGGCGACGTCGTCGAGTCGATCACCGGGGTGCGGCAGCGCGAGACCGTGCCCGACGAGGTCGTACGGCGGGCCGACCAGATCGAGCTTGTCGACATGTCGCCCCAGGCGCTGCGGCGGCGGATGGCGCACGGCAACATCTACCAGCCGGACAAGGTCGACGCGGCGCTCTCGAACTACTTCCGGCCCGGCAACCTCACCGCCCTGCGCGAGCTCGCCCTGCTGTGGGTGGCCGACCGGGTCGACGAGTACCTCAAGCAGTACCGCAACGAGCACCGCGTCTCCAGGATCTGGGGTTCGCGGGAGCGGATCGTGGTCGGGCTGACCGGTGGGCCGGAGGGGCGCACCCTCATCCGGCGGGCCGCGCGGCTGGCCGAGAAGGGCGCCGGCGGTGAGGTCCTCGCCGTCTACATAGCGCGCAGCGACGGCCTGACCTCCGCCTCGCCCAAGGAGCTCGCCGACCAGCGCACCCTGGCCGAGGACCTCGGCGGAACCTTTCACCACGTCGTCGGCGACGACATACCGGCCGCGCTGCTCGACTTCGCGCGCGGCGTCAACGCCACCCAGATCGTCCTCGGCTCCTCCCGCCGCAAGACCTGGCAGTACGTCTTCGGACCGGGCGTGGGCGCGACCGTCGCGAGGGAGTCCGGGCCCGACCTGGACGTGCACATCGTCACCCACGACGAGGTCGCCAAGGGGCGTGGACTGCCGGTCGCCCGCGGTGCCCGGCTCGGACGGGCCCGCATCCTGTGGGGCTGGCTGGTCGGCATGGCGGGACCGGTACTCCTGACCGTCCTGCTCAGCGCCGTCGACCTCGGCCTCGCCAACGACATGCTGCTGTTCCTCGCGCTCGTGGTCGCCGCGGCCCTGCTCGGCGGGCTGTTCCCGGCGCTCGCCTCGGCCGCGGTCGGCTCGCTGCTGCTGAACTACTTCTACACACCGCCCCTGCACCGCTGGACCATCGCCGACCCGAAGAACATCGTCGCCATCGTGATCTTCGTGGGCGTCGGCATCTCGGTGGCCTCCGTCGTCGACCTGGCGGCCAGGAGGACCCATCAGGCCGCCCGGCTGCGCGCCGAGTCGGAGATCCTGTCCTTCCTCGCCGGGAACGTGCTGCGCGGCGAGACCGGCCTGGAGGAGCTGTTGGAGCGCGTCCGGGAGACCTTCGGCATGGAGTCGGCGGCCCTGCTGGAACGGGCGAGCGACACCGAGCCCTGGACCTGCGCGGGCCGCTCCGGACTCGGGCCGCCCGTGGAGCGGCCGGAGGACGCCGACGTCGACATGCCCGTGGGGGACCACATGGCGCTCGCGCTCACCGGCCGGGTGCTGCCCGCCGAGGACCGCCGGGTGCTGGCCGCGTTCGCCGCCCAGGCAGCCGTCGTCCTGGACCGCAGCCGCCTCCAGGAGGAGGCCGACCGGGCCCGCACGCTCGCCGAGGGCAACCGGATCCGCACGGCGCTCCTGGCGGCCGTGTCGCACGACCTGCGGACCCCGCTCGCCGGGATCAAGGCGGCCGTCTCCTCGCTCAGGTCCGACGACGTGGCCTGGTCCGAGGAGGACCAGGCGGAGCTCCTGGAGGGCATCGAGGAGGGCGCCGACCGGCTCGACCACCTCGTGGGCAACCTGCTCGACATGTCCCGCCTCCAGACCGGCACGGTCACCCCGCTCATCCGGGAGATCGACGTCGACGAGGTGGTGCCGATGGCGCTCGGCGGGGTGCCCGACGGAAGCGTCGAGCTGGACGTCCCGGAGAGCCTGCCGATGGTCGCCGTGGACCCTGGGCTCCTGGAGCGCTCGGTGGCCAACCTGGTCGAGAACGCCGTCAAGTACAGCCCGCCCGGCGAGCTCGTCCGGGTCTCCGCCAGCGCCATCGCCGACCGGGTCGAGGTGCGGGTCGTCGACCGCGGCCCCGGCGTCCCCGACGAGGCCAAGGAACGCATCTTCGCGCCCTTCCAGCGCTACGGCGACGCCCCGCGCGGTGCCGGGGTGGGGCTCGGGCTCGCGGTGGCCCGGGGTTTCGCGGAGGCGATGAACGGCACCCTCAACGCCGAGGACACACCCGGCGGAGGCCTCACCATGGTGCTGACGCTCCGCGCGGCGCACACGCGCGTGGAGTTCCCCGAAGAACCCTTCGCGGAAGCGGAACCCCAGAGCGCGGAACCCGAGAGCACCGCGGCGGAACCCGAAAGGCAGGCCACATGACCAGAGTGTTGGTCATCGACGACGAGCCGCAGATCGTGCGCGCCCTCGTGATCAACCTCAAGGCGCGCAAGTACGAGGTCGACGCGGCGCACGACGGCGCCACGGCCCTCCGGCTCGCCGCCGCCCGCCACCCCGACGTGGTCGTCCTCGACCTCGGCCTGCCCGACATGGACGGCGTCGAGGTGATCAGAGGGCTGCGCGGCTGGACCCGGGTGCCGATCCTCGTGCTGTCCGCCCGGCACTCCTCCGACGAGAAGGTCGAGGCGCTGGACGCGGGCGCCGACGACTACGTGACCAAGCCGTTCGGCATGGACGAGCTGCTGGCCCGTCTGAGGGCCGCCGTGCGCCGCGCCGAGCCCACCGGGGGCGGCGAGGACGACGTCCTGGTGGAGACCGACGAGTTCACCGTCGACCTGGCCGCGAAGAAGGTCCAGCGGCACGGCCGTGACGTACGGCTCACGCCCACCGAGTGGCACCTGCTGGAGGTGCTGGTGCGCAACACCGGCCGGCTGGTCGGGCAGCGGCAGCTCCTCCAGGAGGTCTGGGGGCCGTCGTACGGCACGGAGAGCAACTACCTGCGGGTCTACATGGCCCAGCTGCGGCGGAAGCTGGAGGCGGACCCTTCGCACCCCAAGCACTTCATCACGGAGCCGGGGATGGGGTACCGCTTCGAGAAGTGAACTGCGGGGGCCGCGATGTCCGGGGCCCGTTTGCCGAGCAGGTCCGCAGCGGTGCGCAGCAGGCGGACGCGCTCTTCGGCCGGCGTCGCGGCCCAGGCCGCGAACGCGTCGTGAGCTGCCTCGGCGGCGCGCTGGGCGTCTGCGACCGACGCCGCGGCGGCGTCGGTCGCCGCCTCGCCGGTGAACGGGTCGGTCTCGGTCGGGGGTCCGGGGGTCGGCCCCCGGGAGATGCAGCATCACGGAGCCGGGGATGGGGTACCGGTTCGAGAAGTGAGGTGCCGGTAACGAAGGGCCGGTTCGAACGCCAGTGCTGTGGGTACAACGCTGTCGGCGGGCCCCGGTACGCTTTCGGATATGAGTGCTGTTCCTCGTTCCGAGAAGCCGGTGAGCCGGTTCCGGCGCATGCTCGACCGGCTCTCCTCGTCGCAGGAGGACCTGGAGTCCGAGGAGCTGCGCGAGGACACCGAGACCGCCGGCTGCACCCGGATCGGTGACTGCCACGACCGCCAGATCGTGACCGTTACTGGTACCTTGCGCACGGTCACCCTGCGGCCGCGCGCGGGCGTCCCCGCCCTGGAGGCCGAGCTGTTCGACGGCTCCGCCGCCCTGGACGTGGTGTGGCTCGGCAGACGCTCCATCGTCGGGATAGAACCGGGGCGCAAGCTGATCGCGTCGGGCCGGATCTCGATGAGCCGGGGCCGACGGGTGCTGTTCAATCCGAAATACGAACTCCGACCCCTCGGACGGGAGTAGCCGGTGACGTCTCTCGACAAGCCGACCGAAGACACTCAGGCCGACGACGCACGGGCGGTGACCGAGGCCGCCCTCTTCGAGGCGTTCGGCGGCGTCCGGGGCATGGTCGAGACGGTCCTGCCAGGGCTGCTCTTCGTCACGATCTTCACGATCAACAAGGACCTGCACCTGTCGGCGATCGCCGCGCTCGCGGTGTCCCTGCTGCTGGTCGTGGTCCGCCTGGTCATGCGCGACACCGTCAAGCACGCCTTCAGCGGCGTCTTCGGCGTCGCCTTCGGTGTCGTCTTCGCGATGATGACCGGCAACGCCAAGAACTTCTACCTGCCCGGCATGCTGTACACCCTGGGCCTGGGCCTCGCCTACGTCATCACCACCCTCGCCGGGGTGCCGCTGATGGGGCTCATCCTCGGCCCGGTCTTCAAGGAGAACCTCTCCTGGCGGACCCGCAACCCCGGCCGCAAGAAGGCGTACGCCAAGGCCAGTTACGCCTGGGGCGGCATCCTGCTCGCCAAGTGCGCGATCCTCTTCCCGCTGTACTGGTGGGCCGACACCGCGCAGCTCGGCTGGGTCCTGGTCGCCCTGAAGATCCCGCCGTTCCTGCTGGCCGTCTGGCTCACCTGGGTCTTCCTCGCGAAGGCACCCGCTCCGATCGACGTGTTCGCGGAGATGGAGGCCGAGGAGAAGGCCGAGGAGGCACGCAAGGCCGCGCAGGACGCCGAGCGCGGGGACACCGAGACCGCGGGCGGGCGGCACCGGCGCGAAGCCTAGATCGCTCTACGACGACGGAGGGCGCCCTGCATCACGCAGGGCGCCCTCCGTCGTCGTACGGCCTAGGAAGCTTCTTCCTTGCGGACCGACAGCAGGTCCTCCAGCTGCTCCTCGCGGGCCTGGGCCGCCACGAACAGGAGTTCGTCGCCCGCCTCCAGGGAGTCCTCCTGGGAGGGGGTCAGGACGCGGGTGCCGCGGATGATGGTGACCAGGGAGGTGTCCTCGGGCCACTCCACGTCGCCGACCGTGGTGCCGGCCAGGGCCGACTCCTCCGGAAGGGTCAGCTCGACCAGGTTGGCGTCGCCGTGGCTGAAGCGGAGCAGGCGGACCAGGTCGCCGACGCTCACCGCCTCCTCGACCAGGGCCGACATCAGGCGCGGGGTGGAGACGGCGACGTCCACGCCCCAGGACTCGTTGAAGAGCCACTCGTTCTTCGGGTTGTTCACCCGGGCGACGACCCGCGGGACGCCGTACTCCGTCTTCGCCAGCAGGGAGACGACCAGGTTGACCTTGTCGTCGCCGGTCGCGGCGATCACGACGTTGCAGCGCTGGAGCGCGGCCTCGTCCAGGGAGGTGATCTCGCAGGCGTCGGCGAGCAGCCACTCCGCCTGCGGGACGCGCTCGACCGAGATGGCGGTCGGCGCCTTGTCGATGAGAAGGACCTCGTGGCCGTTCTCCAGCAGTTCGCCCGCGATCGAGCGGCCGACCGCGCCGGCACCGGCAATGGCGACCCTCATCAGTGACCGCCCTCCTCTTCGGGGCCCTCGGCGAAGGACGCCTCGACCTTCTCGATGTCGTCCGTGCGCATCATCACGTGGACCAGGTCACCCTCCTGGAGCACGGTCTGCGAGGTGGGCAGGATCGCCTCGCCGAGGCGGGTCAGGAACGCCACCCGGACGCCCGTCTCCTCCTGCATCCTGCTGATCTTGTGGCCGACCCAGGCGGACGAGGCGTGCACCTCGGCCAGCTGGACCCCGCCGGTGGGGTCGCGCCACAGCGGCTCCGCGCCGGACGGCAGCAGGCGGCGCAGCATCTGGTCCGCCGTCCAGCGGACCGTGGCCACCGTCGGGATGCCGAGGCGCTGGTAGACCTCGGCGCGCCGAGGGTCGTAGATACGGGCCGCGACGTTCTCGATGCCGAACATCTCGCGGGCCACGCGCGCGGCGATGATGTTGGAGTTGTCGCCGCTGGAGACGGCGGCGAAGGCACCGGCCTCCTCGATGCCCGCCTCGCGCAGGGTGTCCTGGTCGAAGCCGACTCCGGTGACACGCCGGCCGCCGAAACCGGAGCCCAGTCGTCGGAAGGCGGTGGGGTCCTGGTCGATCACGGCGACCGTGTGCCCCTGTTGCTCCAGGGTCTGGGCGAGAGCGGAACCCACTCTCCCGCAGCCCATGATGACGATGTGCACGACCGTCCTTCCGGTGTCAATAACTACTGCTCAGCCACATCAGGGTCTCAGACAGAGGCCCAAGCTACACACGCGCGGTAGGACGACGGCACCCCTGTGCACGGTTGCCCCCGACTTCGTGCCGTCAGCGGCGGCTGATGCTGCGGACACTCGCGAGGGTCAGGATTCCGAGGCCGACGAGGGCGGCGGCCGCGCCGATCAGTTGCGCGGTGGTGTCCATGGGGGCCTCCGGGGGCGGGTGAGGGGCGGGTGAGGGGCGGGTGACGGACGGGGTCTTGTCATATAGGCATGCCGATCCGTCCGGCCGCGGAATCCGCTGCCGGTGGGGCGCCGCATTTCACTCGGTGGGCAGATGTGGGGTGGCGGGTGGTTGGGCATGCGTTCGAACGCCTACGATGCACTGTTGTGTCCAAACTGACCGACGTGCCCAAACGGATTCTGATCGGGCGCGCACTGCGCAGTGATCGGCTCGGGGAAACGCTCCTGCCGAAGCGCATCGCCCTACCCGTGTTCGCCTCCGACCCGCTGTCGTCCGTGGCGTACGCGCCCGGCGAGGTGCTGCTGGTCCTGTCCATCGCGGGCGTGTCGGCGTACCACTTCAGCCCCTGGATCGCCGTCGCGGTCGTCGTGCTGATGTTCACCGTGGTCGCCTCCTACCGGCAGAACGTGCACGCGTACCCGAGCGGCGGCGGCGACTACGAGGTGGCCACCACCAACCTCGGCCCCAAGGCCGGCCTCACGGTCGCCAGCGCCCTGCTCGTCGACTACGTCCTCACGGTCGCCGTCTCCATCGCCTCCGGCATCGAGAACCTCGGCTCAGCGGTCCCCTTCGTCGTCGAGCACAAGGTGCTGTGCGCGATCGCCGTGATCGTGCTGCTGACCCTGATGAACCTGCGTGGGGTCAAGGAGTCCGGCTCGCTCTTCGCGATCCCGACCTACGTCTTCGTCGCGGGCGTCTTCGTCATGATCGCGTGGGGGGCGTTCCGGGGCCTGGTCCTCGGCGACACCATGCGGGCACCGACGGCGGACTACCACATCAAGGCCGAGCACCAGGGCCTGGCGGGCTTCGCGCTGGTCTTCCTGATGCTGCGCGCCTTCTCCTCCGGCTGTGCCGCGCTCACCGGCGTCGAGGCGATCTCCAACGGCGTGCCCGCCTTCCGCAAGCCCAAGTCGAAGAACGCGGCGACCACGCTCGCGATGATGGGCCTGCTGGCCGTCACCATGTTCTGCGGGATCATCGCGCTGGCCATGGCCACCAACGTCCGCATGGCCGAGAACCCGGCCGTGGACCTGCTCCACAACGGCGTCGCCCTCGGCTCGGACTACGTCCAGAACCCGGTGATCTCCCAGGTCGCCGAGGCCGTCTTCGGCAAGGGCAGCTTCCTGTTCGTCGTGCTGGCCGCGGCCACCGCCCTGGTGCTGTTCCTGGCCGCCAACACGGCCTACAACGGCTTCCCGCTGCTCGGCTCGATCCTCGCCCAGGACCGCTACCTCCCGCGCCAGCTGCACACCCGCGGCGACCGCCTCGCCTTCTCCAACGGCATCGTGCTGCTGGCCGGCGCGGCCGCGATGCTGGTGTGGATCTACGGCGCCGACTCGACCCGGCTGATCCAGCTCTACATCGTCGGCGTGTTCGTGTCCTTCACGCTCAGCCAGACCGGCATGGTCCGGCACTGGAACCGCCATCTGGCGACCGAGAAGGACCCCGCCAAGCGCACCCACATGATCCGCTCCCGGGCGATCAACGCCTTCGGCGCCTTCTTCACCGGGCTGGTCCTGGTCGTCGTCCTGGTCACCAAGTTCACCCACGGCGCCTGGGTCGCCCTGCTGGGCATGTGCATCTTCTACGCGACGATGACGGCGATCCGTAAGCACTACGACCGCGTCGCGGAGGAGCTCGCCGCGCCCGAGGGCCCGAGCGACGACAGCCTGCGGCCCTCCCGCGTCCACTCCGTGGTCCTGATCTCCAAGATCCACCGCCCGGCGCTGCGCGCGCTCGCCTACGCCAAGCTGATGCGCTCGGACTCGCTGGAGGCCCTGAGCGTCAACGTGGACCCGGCCGAGACCAAGGCGCTGCGCGCCGAGTGGGAGCGGCGCGGGATCGACGTACCCCTGAAGGTGCTGGACTCGCCCTACCGCGAGATCACGCGGCCGATCATCGAGTACGTGAAGGGGCTCCGGAAGGAGTCGCCGCGCGACGCCGTGGCCGTGATCATCCCCGAGTACGTGGTGGGCCACTGGTACGAGCATCTGCTGCACAACCAGAGCGCGCTGCGGCTCAAGGGGCGGCTGCTGTTCACGCCGGGGGTCATGGTGACCTCGGTGCCGTACCAGCTCCAGTCCTCCGAGGCGGCGAAGCTGCGGGCCCGCAGGCGGCAGGAGTGGAACGCGCCGGGTTCGGTGCGGCGCGGTCCGGCCGCTGTGGACCGGGCGAAGGAGTCGTCGGCGCCGAAGTAGACTGGTCGGCTGTTGTCCCGACGCGCGTCCCTCACTTTTTTGGAGTCACCCCGCCATGCAGGCAGAACCGAAGAAATCGCTGGTGGGGACGGAGTTCGAGGTCGAGGTCGGCCCCGTCGCCCACGGCGGTCACTGCATCGCCCGTACGTCCGACGGCCAGGTGCTGTTCGTCCGGCACACGCTGCCCGGTGAGCGGGTCGTGGCCCGGGTCACCGAGGGCGAGGAGGGCGCGCGGTTCCTGCGCGCCGACGCGGTGACGGTGCTGGAGGCCTCCAAGGACCGCATCGAGGCACCCTGTCCCTACGCCGGTCCCGGCCGCTGCGGCGGCTGCGACTGGCAGCACGCCAAGCCGGGGGCCCAGCGGCGGCTCAAGGGCGAGGTGGTCGCCGAGCAGCTGAAGCGGCTCGCGGGGCTCACCCCCGAGGAGGCGGGCTGGGACGGCACGGTGATGCCCGCCGAGGGCGACAAGCTGCCGGCGGGCGAGGTGCCGTCGTGGCGCACGCGCGTGCAGTACGCGGTGGACGCCGACGGCAACGCCGGTCTGCGCCGCCACCGTTCGCACGAGGTCGAGCCGATCGAGCACTGCATGATCGCCGCGCCCGGCGTGAGCGAGCTGGGCATCGAGGAGCGCGACTGGTCGGGGATGGCCTCGGTGGAGGCGATCGCGGCGACCGGTTCGCAGGACCGCATGGTCATCCTGGAGCCCCGCCCGGGCGCCCGGCTGCCCCTGGTGGAGCTCGACAAGCCCGTCTCCGTGATGCGCGTCGAGGAGAAGGACGGCGGCATCCACCGCGTCCACGGCCGCGCGTTCGTGCGTGAGCGCGCCGACGGCCGCACCCACCGGGTGGGCAGCGGCGGCTTCTGGCAGGTCCACCCGCAGGCGGCCGACACCCTGGTGAAGGCGGTCATGCAGGGCCTGTTGCCGCGCAAGGGCGAGATGGCGCTCGACCTGTACTGCGGTGTCGGCCTGTTCGCGGGCGCCCTGGCCGACCGCCTCGGCGACCAGGGCGCGGTGCTCGGCATCGAGTCCGGCAAGCGCGCGGTCGAGGACGCCCGCCACAACCTCGCCGGCTTCGACCGGGTCCGTATCGAGCAGGGCAAGGTCGAGAGCGTCCTGCCGCGCACGGGCATCACCGAGGTCGACCTGATCGTCCTGGATCCGCCGCGGGCGGGGGCGGGGCGCAAGACGGTGGAGCACCTGTCGTCCCTGGGCGCCCGCCGCATCGCGTACGTCGCCTGCGATCCCGCCGCGCTGGCTCGGGACCTGGGGTACTTCCGGGACGGGGGGTACCGGGTGCGGACGCTTCGGGTGTTCGATCTGTTTCCGATGACGCATCACATGGAGTGCGTGGCGATTCTGGAGCCTGCCGCGAAGGGGCTCTGAGCTGTGGTTTCCCGCTCGCTCGGGCCGTCAGCGACGGGACGCGGGGTGGTGTGACCGGCGGCGCGTGCACGCGCCGCCGGGGCTACCGGAGCGGCGGCCCGGTTGGTCGGGCCGGAGCCGTGTTCGGTGTGGCTCGTCCGGGTCACGCTGTCCTGTTCAGCAGGTCGGCCAGGACGTCGGGGCGTTCCAGGGCGATGAAGTGGCCGGCCCCGGGGACCTGGGTGAAGTCGGCGGTGGGCAGGAGCTGGCGGTTGGCTTCCCGGTCCGAGGGGCGGGACCAGTCCTTCTCGCCGTAGACGAGGTGGATGGGTGCCTTGACCTCGGGGTAGCGGGTGCGGGCCGCGATGAGGCTGGGCAGGGCCTGGTAGACACTCCGGGCGACGGTGGGGTAGCCGGGGTGCTTGCCCACCCGGAGGAGTTCGTCCAGGTAGTCCTCGCGCAGTGCGCTCTTGTCGCCGAGGCCGCCCTGGAAGATCGTGCGCATCGCGGGCTTGGGCTCGACCCCGGCGATCACGGGGCCCACGCCGGGGGCGAGGACGCCGGTGACCACGATGCGGGCGAGGAGGCTGGAGCGGGCGATGCCGCCGGCGAAGTCGTAGGCGTTGACCGCGACGACGCGTCGGACGCGTTCGGGGAGGTCGGCCGCGGTGGTCAGGGCGAGCACCGCGCCCATGGACTCGCCGGCCAACGTCACGTCGTGCAGGTCGAGTTCGGTCAGCAGGCGCTTGACGCCCGCGCGCATCGCGGGTTCGTCGTACGACGCCCCGGGCACGATCTGCGAGTAGCCCATCCCCGGCAGGTCCAGGGCGTAGACCGTGTAGTGCTCCGCGACCAGCGGGATGAGCGCGCGGAAGTGCTCGGCCTGGGTCCGCACGGTGTGCAGCAGGACCAGGGGGGCGCCGGTGCCCGCCTTGAGGTAGCGCAGCTGTCCCTCCCGGTCGCCGCGCGGGGGGATCGTGTGGCTGGTGGTCCCGGGAAGGTGAAGGGTGGGACGTGACTCTTGGCTGGGCATCTCGCCGACTCCTTGTGGGTGAGGGATTACCAAAACGGTCACGGCTCGCACCGGAGAACGTGAAACCGATCGGTTTCCACTAAGGTAAACCGATCGGTTTCCGAGCGCAAGCCCGCCACGGTCAAGGATTCACCGGGGCGTCCCGTACCCGTGGATACCTGGGACGACGAGCTCTCCGCCGGTCTGTCCCGCCTGGTCGATATCGGCATCGGTCAGGTCGAGCCGTAGCTTGAGGCCGAGCGTCCCGACCGTGTCGTAGAGCCACTCCGGCACGGTGTCGGGAGTGAGGTGCAGGCGGAGGGCCGGCGGCAGGGGCAGGCCTTCGATGCCGGAGAGGGTGCCCGTCAGGCTCTCGACGTACATGGTGATGCGGTCGCCTCGCAGCGTGGACGTCGATCCGGGTGCTCCGTCGATGTGCTGGATCTGCGGGCCGACGGGTACGGCCATCTTCAGGTCGCGGATCGTGACGGCCGCCGCCGAGAACTTGAGCACCCGCTTGGGCCCGGCGGCCGTGTCCACGGTCACCACGCCACCGAAGACGAGGTCGTGCAGTCCGAGGCGGGTTCCCTTCATGTTCCAGGACTCGGCGGCGAATCGACCGGCGCTCGTGTCCTCGGGGGCCTTGAGGTCGCTGATGTCGCAGGTGCGGGGGGCTGCTGTGGTGGGTGTCGGGCGGGGTGGCGGCTCGGTGGTCCGGTGGTGGGGGGTGGGTGTTCGCGGCACGTCTGTGTGGGGGGTGGGGGAGGCGTGGGGTGTGGTCGGGGGTGCGGCGGAGGGATTCGCGGTCGTCGGCGTCTGCGTCGGGGCGGTCGGGATCGGGGTGGGAGTCGTGCCGGGTTGCGGGCTCTGCTCTTCGGTGGCGCCGGGGAGGAGGGAGCCGAGGAGGTCTGCGAGGGCGTTGGGGGCGGCGGTCGCGGTTGGTGCGGCGGTCGCCGTCGGTGAGGCGGCCGTGCTCGGTGAAGCGGTGGCCGTCGGTGAGGCGGTCGTAGTCGGGGCCGGGGCCGCCTTTCCGACGGTCCCGCGCTCCCGTGGCTCGACGGGGGCCGCCTCGCTCGTGGGGGCACCCGGCGTGCCCGGAACGGTGGCCGAGAAAGTGGGGGAGGGGGCTGCCGTGTCGCCGGGGCGGGCGCAGTCGACGCCGTCGGCGAACTCCTCCTCGGGAGCGGAATGAGCCGCGGTGGCGCTCGTGTCGACCGTGGGTGGACGCTGGCTCGCCAGGACGAGGACGGTCGGCAGCGCGGTGAGTGCGAGAGCCTTCCCGAGCGGCAGGCGCAGTCGGGTCAGCGCGGACGTACGGGGAACGGCGTGACGGCCTTTCGACGACCGCTGGTGGTGCGGTGCTACGGCCCCGCCGTGGAGGTCGGGCGACTGGTCGGTCATTCGCCGGCCCCTTCCGCCGGCCCCTCGGTGTCGTCGGCCGTGTTCACCGGGCCCCACGCCAGGGCCAGGAGTCCACCCGTGGCGGCACACAGCGTGCCGAAGAAGAAGCCGCCGAAGTTCGAGATGGGCAGCGACAGCACACCGAGGAAGACGGCCACGCACCCGGCGAAGAACCTGATGACCGGCTGGAACCACAGGAGTCCACCGAGGACGATCAGCGTCAGCCCGATGACCAGGGACCCCGCCCCCGCGGTGGTGGACATCGCGACCGACAGGGCGCCCAGGGAGAGGTTGAAGTACGGGAAGTAGATGATCGGCGCGGCTGCCAGGAGCACCAGCAGCCCCGCCCAGAAGGGGCGGGTGCGCCGCCAGGTCCGAAAGCCCTGGCGAGCGCGGGCGAAGCCGCTGTCACTGTGGGGGTGCGCGGGTGCGCCGGCACTCGTCATGTGGAGGTTCCCAACTCGTCGGCGGGCGGGGCGGATCCGGGGTGGGGCGGGGGGATAGGGGGCGGGGTGGGCCGGGGTGTCAGAAGCAGTCGTGGCGGCCGGGCGCAATGTTCATGTGCAGGCCCGCGAGTTCGAACGTTCCGGCGGAGGTGGCCCAGACCTTCTGGTGGGCGTCGATGATCTCGATGGAGTCGGCCTGCTGGGCGTAGCCGTCGGGATCGACGTGGTCCTTGGGGTTGACCTGGCCCTTTGTGATGGAGCCGGTGGCCACGCCGATGTCGACGTTCCTGAAGGTGCCGGACTTGGCCTGGAGGTCGGTCATGTCGATGTACAGGTTCCTGGCCTTGACGGCGGTGCCCTCGCCGCCGGCCTTGAGCGACATCGTGTAGGTCCCGAGCACCGGGATGTCCACGGGCACCGACTGGCACATGTCGGTGATCTTCGCCTTCTCCAGGGCCGAGACGGAGACGGGTATGTGCTTGCCGTTCTTGGCGACGTCCACCGTCGCGTAGTTGGCGAATCCGGAGCCGCTCAGGGAACCGGCGGAGACCTTGAAGTCGGAACCGGAGATGCTGAACGAAGCGGCCAGCGCGCCCTGGGCCATGGAGACGGCGACAGCGGCTGTGGCGGCCACGGTCGGCACCGCGCCGATGGCAAAACGCTTCCAGTGCGTCCTGCCCGTTTGCTGGGACATGCGTGGACCTCCGTTGTCGAGGTGAACGTCGAGGGGGTGCGGGGTGAGTCGAGGGGGTGCGGGGTGGGTCGATGTGTACCGGGTGCGTCGAGGCCGGGCGCGCGAAGAAGGCATGCCGGAGAAGCACTCGGTAGTGCTGCTATCGAGTGCCTGATAGTGGCACTATCGAGCTCGGTGGTGCAACCCCCGGTAACGCGATACTGGAGGGACAGTCGAGCGTGAGGGAGCGCATGAGGATTTCGGAGCTCAGCCGACGGTCCGGGGTGCCGGTGGCGACCATCAAGTACTACCGACGGGAGGGGCTGCTCCCGGAGGGGCGCGCGCTGAATCCGACCACGGTCGAGTACGACGAGGAGCACGTCCGGCGACTGCGTCTGATCCGTTCCCTCATCCAGCTCGGCGGGCTGTCCGTTGCCCGCGCCCGGGAGGTGCTCGAAGCCGTCGAGCAGCCGCTGGACGCGTTCGAGACCCTGGCCGTCGTCCACCACGCTCTGCCCGTTCCTTCCGCGGAGGCGGTCGGGGAGGGGGAGGGCGGTGAGGGCGACGGGAATGCCGGTGAGGAAGTGGCAGCCGGCGCGGCCGCCGAGCGGGTCGAGACCCTCATCGCGAGCATGGGCTGGCAGATCTCCGACGCGTCCCCGCACCGCCCGGCCCTCGCCGAGAGCCTCGCGGCGCTGAGCCGCCTCGGCGCCGACTACGCGGCCGACGACCTCGTCCCCTACGCGCGGCTCGCCACCTCCACCGCGGACCTGGACTTCGCGCAGTTGGAAGGGATCGAGGACCAGGTCACCCTCGCCGAGCGGGCGGTGGTCCTCAGCGTGCTGTTCGAGCCGGTCGTGAGGCTGCTGCGGCGCCTGGCCCAGGAGGACGCGAACCACCGTCGCCACGATCGCCGTGCGTGCGGGCGGGAGGAGCGGACGCTGTAGCCCGCGGGACGGGTGCCGGTTCGCCGACGCGGTCGTCGGTCGGACCGGCGTGTGGATTCCTCTGTCCGGACAGCCGTGCGACCCGGTCCGCTTGCATGCGGGAAACCGATCTGTTTTCCTAGGGGAAACAGATCGGTTTCCGACCGGTGGTCGGTCCATGACCAGCGACTAAGGGGAAAAGTGAGTACCACCTTCGACCGCGGAGCGCCCGCCTCCGGGAAAACAGACTCGGGCCGCCGCGGCTCACATGCCGTGCGCTGGTGGGTGCTCGTCGTGCTGGGCGTGGCGCAGCTCATGGTCACGCTCGACGCGACCGTCGTGAACATCGCGCTGCCCGAAGCGCAGCACGACCTCGGTTTCAGTGACGGCAGCCGGCAGTGGGTCATCACGGGGTACGCCCTGGCCTTCGGCAGCCTGCTGCTGCTCGGCGGCCGACTCGGTGACCTGTTCGGGCGTCGTACGACCTTTGTGACCGGCCTGGTCGGTTTCGCGGCCGCATCCGTCGTGGGCGGTGCGGCGACCAGCTTCGAGATACTCGTCGCGGCCCGTGTGGCCCAGGGCCTGTTCGCCGCGCTGCTCGCGCCCGCCGCGCTCTCGCTGCTCAGTGTGACCTTCACCGATCCGGCCGAGCGGCCGAAGGCCTTCGGCATCTTCAGTGCGCTGTCCGGTGCGGGCGCCGCGGTCGGACTCCTGCTCGGCGGCATGCTCACCGAATGGGCGTCCTGGCGCTGGGTGATGTACGTGAACGTCGTCTTCGCGGGCGTCGCGCTGGTCGGTGCGCTGCTGTTGCTGGCCAAGCCCGCGCACACCGAACGACCCAGGATCGACATTCCCGGCACCGTCGCGGTGAGCGCGGCGCTGTTCGGCATCGTCTACGGGTTCGCGCACGTCGAGTCCACCAGCTGGACCGACCCCGTCGCCCTCGGCTCCATGATCAGCGGGGTGGTACTGCTCGGGGTCTTCGCCTGGCTGGAACTCAGGGTGCCGCATCCGCTGCTGCCGCTGCGCGTGGTGCTGGACCGGACCCGGGGTGGTTCGTTCCTGGCCGTGTTCGTCCTGGGCATGGGGATGTTCTCGATCTTCCTGTTCCTGACGTACTACCTGGAGGCCAGCATCGGCTACTCGCCGATCGAGGCCGGGCTGTCCTTCCTGCCGATGGTCGGGGGCATCGTCGCCGCGTCGACCACGGTGCCGTCGCTGCTGCTGCCCAGGGTCGGTCCGAAGGTCGTGGTCAGCGCCGGCTTCCTGGTCTCCGCGTCCGGTATGGCCCTGCTGACGCAGCTCACCCTGAACAGCGCCTACGTCGCCGACATCATGCCGGGCATGATCCTGTTGGGGCTCGGCATCGGTGCGGTGATGACCACCGCGTTCCAGGGAGCGACCTCAGGCCTGCATCACGAGGACTCGGGTGTGGCCTCGGCGCTGATCAACACCAGCCAGCAGGTGGGCGGTTCGATCAGTACGGCGCTGCTGACCACCGTCGCCTCGTCGGCCGCGACCGACTACCTGTCCTCGCACAAGCCGGGCGCGCTGACCATGGCCCAGGCCGGGGTCGAGAGCTACACGGCCACGCTGGCGTGGGGAGCCGGGATCTTCGTGGTCGGTGCGGTGCTGGCGGCGTTCCTGATGCCGAACGCGGCGCTGGCGCCGTCGGAGGGCGAGCCGGTGATCGCCCACTGAGGGTGGGCCGTGACGGGGGTGCCGCCGTTCTGGCGCCACCCCCGTCGTCGTGCTGTCCGGCGCCTGCCCCGCCTTGCCGCGCACGCCGTAAACCGATCGGTTTCCAATCGGCCGGAATCGAGTTAACCTCGCCGTATGACCACCGAAGCAATGCCAAGCTCCCGAGAGCGCCTGCTGGAGGCGGCGGGAAGGCTCACCTACCGAGACGGCGTCAACATCGGCATCGACGCGCTGTGCAGGGAGGCGGGGGTGTCCAAGCGCTCCATGTACAAGCTGTTCGAGAGCAAGGACGAACTGCTGGCGGCCACTCTGGAGGAGCGCGCCTCCGACTATGTGGCGGCACTCCTGCCGACGGCGGACGACGACCGTCCGCCCCGCGAGCGGATCCTGCACGTCTTCGGGCAGGCCGAGGCGCAGGCGGGTGTGGCCGACTTCCAGGGCTGTCGGTATCTCGTCGCGCAGATCGAGCTCAAGGATCCGGACCATCCCGCCAGCCGGGTCGCCCGCGGGGTGAAGGACGACGTGACGGCCTTCTTCCGTGCCGAGGCCGAACAGGGCGGGGCGAGGGATCCGGAGCTGCTGGCCCGGCAACTGATCCTGGTCTTCGACGGCGCGAGCGCGCGTGCGGGGATCAAGGTCGAAACGCAGGGGGGTCTGCTCGCGCCGACGGTGGCCACGCTGCTTGACGCGGCGGGCGTGCGGTGAGGGGGGTGCCGGGTTCGGTTGTCGGGCGGGTGCGGGGGCGGGTGCCGGTGTCGGTGCGGGTGCGGGGGCGGGTGCGGGTGCGTGGGGGCTGGTCGCGCAGTTCCCCGCGCCCCTGGGGCAGTTCGGCGTATGCCGGCTCGGTGCTGGGGACTTGCGTGTGAAAACCGATCGGTTTACGGTGGTGAAACTGATCGGTTTCTCGCCCGTCGTGGTGAGCCCGCACCCCCCATCCCTGGAGCACGGATGACCGCCGCGCGTGACACCGAGGGGCACCCCGCCCGTCGCCCGATTCCGGCGAGGCTGGCGGCCCACCCGTCGGTACGGGCCGTACTCGCCCGGCGCGAGGCCGGTGACGTCGTACGGCCGCCCGCGGTGATCGACGCGGAGTGGCTGCGCGAGTTGTGTCTCGCGGCCGGCGCGGACGATGCCGCCGCCGTCAGCCTGGACCACCCCGACCTGGCCGGTGAGCGGGAGTGCACGCAGTCCGCGCTGCCCGGCACCCGCTCCCTGATCGCGATGGCGGTGCGGATGAACCGCGACAACTGCCGTTCTCCGGCCCGCAGCGTGGCCAACCAGGAGTACCACCAGGCCGACGACCAGGCCAACCACGCCGCCCGCAAGGTCACTCGGGCGCTCCAGGACGCCGGCTACCGGGCGCTCAATCCGTCCGTCGGCTTCCCGCAGGAGATGGACCGCTTCCCCAAGGAGCGGATCTGGGTGGTGGCGCACAAGACCGTCGCGGTGGCCGCCGGGCTCGGGGTGATGGGCCTGCACCGCAACGTCATCCACCCGAAGTTCGGCAGCTTCATTCTGCTCGTGACCGTTCTGGTGGACGCGGAGGTGAGCGCGTACGGACAGGCCCTCGACTACAACCCCTGCATCGACTGCAAGTTGTGCGTCGCCGCCTGCCCGGTCGGCGCCATCGCCAAGGACGGCGCCTTCGACGCCCTGGCCTGCACCACGCACAACTACCGGGAGTTCATGAGCGGGTTCACCGACTGGGCGCAGACCGTGGCCGACAGCGAGGACGCCGCCGACTACCGCTCCCGGGTCAGCGACTCCGAGAACGCCTCGATGTGGCAGAGCCTGTCCTCGCCGCCCGGCTACAAGTCCGGCTACTGCGTGGCCGTATGCCCCGCGGGAGAGGACGTTCTGGGGCCCTACCTGGACGACCGCAGGACGTTCATGGACACCGTGCTGCGCCCGCTCCAGGACAAGAAGGAAACCCTGTACGTCCTGCCCGGCTCGCCCGCCCAGGAGTACGCCCGGCGCCGCTTCCCCCACAAGCCCGTCAAGGAAGTCACCGGCGGCTGGCAGCCCCCGGCGAAACGCTCCGGGGCCGGCGACGGGGAGGGGCGTACGCCGTGAGCGGCGGTCACGTGCCGGCATGACGGCCGGTCGCGCCGGTGGGGCGTTTTGGCCGGTCGCTCTGTCCGGTCACTCGAGCGGGCCATTACTCGGAGTGGCCCCGGTGTGCGGCGCCCTGACGGGGACGGCGGGCGCGCGCACCACCATGGCTCGGCGACGGCCGTTCCCCCCGGCCGTCGCCGGGCCTCTCGCCCGGACCTGCGGAAACCGATCGGTTTTCATTTCGTCCGCTTCGGGTTAACCTCACGGTATGACCACCGAAGTGAAACTGAGCCCCAGGGAGCGACTGCTGGAGGCGGCGGCCACGCTCACCTACCGAGACGGTGTCAACATCGGCGTCGAGGCGCTGTGCAAGGCCGCGGGTGTGTCGAAGCGCTCGATGTACCAGCTGTTCGAGAGCAAGGACGAACTGCTGGCGGTGAGCCTGAAGGAGCGTGCCACCGCTTATGCGGCAACCCTCCTTCCGGCGGCGGACGACGGCCGTACCCCCCGCGAGCGCATCCTGCACGTCTTCGAGCGGGTGGAGTCGCAATCGGGTGCGCCCGAGTTCCGGGGATGCCGGTATCTGGCCGTCCAGATCGAGCTCAAGGACCAGGGCCATCCCGCGAGCCGGGTGGCCCACCAGGTCAAGGCGAACCTGACCGCCTTCTTCCGTTCCGAGGCCGAACGGGGTGGCGCCGGCGACCCCGACCTGCTGGCCCGACAGCTCAGCCTGGTCTTCGACGGCGCCAGCGCCCGCGCGGGCATCGGAGCCGACAAACTGACAGGCCTCGTCACCCCCACGGTGACGACCCTGCTGGACGCGGCCGGAGTGAGCTGAGACATCGAGATACCTGTGGGAGCCGAGTCGTCGAGTCCACCGAGCCGCTGGGGCAGAGGAATCGGCCTTGGTGTCCTCTTCGGAGGACTCACCGCGGTGGCGTCCGTCGCCGCTGTCGGCAGGGCGTGGGCTGCTTGTGACATCGGCGTCAACGCCGCGGCCAACAGCTTGAGTCTGCTGTTCCTCACGCCTCTCATCTGGCTCACGGCCGCGGTGCCCTGGGTGATCCTGTACGGCACCCTCGGCAGACGTCATCGCAGCGCAGCCCTGGGCGTAGGGCTTGTCTTCACCCTGTGGTTCGCCTGGTTCCTTGTCACATGGCTCGGCATGCCGGACGCCTACCCCGCGCCGTCGTGCCCGGGCAATGTCCCACCCTGGTGGCCGAGCTTCCTCCCGACATGACTCTGAGGTGCTGGCTTGCCCACCTGGTGGCACAGTGGCTCGACCAAGACGCCTGACCTGCCCCTTTACCCCGCCTCGTATAGTTCGACGTGATTCGAGGACCCCAGGAGGCCGACCGTATGAGGATCTCGCAGCGGGCTCGGTCCGTCGCGCCGTTCTATGCCATGGAGTTCGGCAAGCATGCTGCCGCGCTGGAGGCCGAGGGGCGTCACGTCGTCAAACTCAGCCTGGGGGAGCCGGACTTCGGGGCGCCGCCGGCCGTGATCGAGGCGATGCGGGACGGCGTGGGCAGTCGGCCCATGAGCTACACCGGGGCGCTCGGGCTGCCCGAACTGCGGCTGGCCATAGCGCGGTTCTACGGTGAGCGGCACGGTGTCGAGGTCGATCCGGGCCGGGTCGTCGTGACCGCCGGGGCCTCCGCCGCGCTGGTGCTGGGTGCCGCCGCGCTCGTCGACCCCGGGGACGAGGTGCTGATCGCCGACCCCTCCTACCCCTGCAACCGGCAGATCGCCGAGAGCTTCGGCGCGCGGGTCGGCCTTGTGCCCACCAGCGCCGCGTCGCGGTACCAGCTGGACACCGGGTCGGTGCGGGCGCACTGGACCGACCGCACCCGCGGGATCATGGTCGCCAGTCCCTCCAATCCGACCGGCACCTCCGTACCGGCCGACGAGCTGGCCGCGATCAGCGCGTTCGCCCGGGAGCGGGACGCGTGGCGGATCGTCGACGAGATCTACCTCGACCTCGGCGATCACGACGAGCACGGGCGGCCGCCGCGCAGTGTGCTGTCGTACGACCAGGAAGCCGTGGTCATCAACAGCTTCTCGAAGTACTTCGGGATGACCGGCTGGCGGCTGGGCTGGTGCGTGGTGCCCGAGGCGCTGGTGCCCGCGCTGGAGCGGCTCGCCCAGAACTACATGATCTGCGCCTCCACCCCCGCCCAGTACGCCGCGCTCGCCTGCTTCACGCCCGAGTCGCTCGCCGTGTGCGAGGAGCGGCGGGCCGAGTTCGGGCGGCGGCGGGCCCTCGTCCTCGACGGGCTCGCGCAGATCGGGCTGCCGGTGCCCGTGCCGCCCGACGGCGCCTTCTACGTCTACTTCGACGTCAGCGGCACCGGGCTCACCTCATGGGAGTTCTGCGGACGGGCGCTGGACGAGGCGCAGGTCGCCCTCACGCCGGGCCGGGACTTCGGGGTGGCCACCGCCGAGACCCATGTACGGCTGTCCTACGCGGCCTCGGCCGAGGAGCTGCGCGAGGGCATCGCGCGGCTCGGGAAGTTCGTCGCCACGCTCGGCTGAACAGAGCAAAGGGGCCGGTCCACCAGGACCGGCCCCTTCTCACTCAGGTGAGGTCGCTCAGACCAGGTCGAAGCGGTCCAGGTTCGAGACCTTGACCCACGCGTCGACGAAGTCCTTCACGAACTTCTCCTTGGCGTCGTCGCTCGCGTAGACCTCGGCGAGGGCGCGCAGCTCGGAGTTGGAGCCGAAGACCAGGTCGGCACGGGTGCCGGTCCACTTCAGCTTGCCCGTCTCCGCGTCCCGGCCCTCGAACGCCGTCTGGTCCTCCGAGGTGGACTTCCACGTCGTACCCAGGTCGAGCAGGTTGACGTAGAAGTCGTTGCTCAGGACGCCCGGACGGTCGGTGAAGACGCCGTGCGCCGTGCCGCCCTGGTTGGCGCCGAGGACCCGCAGGCCACCGACGAGGACGGTCATCTCGGGGGCGCTCAGGGTGAGCAGGTTCGCCTTGTCGAGCAGCAGGTACTCGGCCGGCAGGCGGTTGCCCTTGCCGAGGTAGTTGCGGAAGCCGTCCGCGACCGGCTCCAGCGCGGCGAAGGACTCGACGTCGGTGTGCTCCTCCGTCGCGTCCACGCGGCCCGGGGTGAAGGGGACCTCCACCGCGACGCCGGCGTCCTTGGCGGCCTTCTCGACCGCCGCGGCACCCGCGAGGACGATCAGGTCGGCCAGCGAGACCTTCTTGGCGCCGGTGTTGAACTCGGCCTGGACGCCCTCCAGGACCCGCAGGACCTGGGCGAGCTGCTCCGGGTCGTTGACCTCCCAGCCGCGCTGCGGCTCCAGGCGGATACGGGCGCCGTTGGCACCGCCGCGCTTGTCGCTGCCGCGGAAGGTGGACGCCGAGGCCCACGCGGTCGACACCAGCTGCGAGACCGTGAGGCCGGTCTCCAGGATCTTGACCTTCAGGGCCGCGATGTCGGCGGCGTCGATGGCCTCGCCCTCGGCCTGCGGCAGCGGGTCCTGCCACAGCAGGGTCTCCGCCGGGACCTCCGGGCCGAGGTACAGGGACTTCGGGCCCAGGTCACGGTGGGTCAGCTTGTACCAGGCGCGGGCGAAGGCGTCCGCGAACTGGTCCGGGTTCTCGTGGAAGCGCTTGGAGATCTCGCCGTAGATCGGGTCGAAGCGCAGCGAGAGGTCCGTGGTGAGCATCGTCGGACGGCGCTTCTTCGACGGGTCGTGGGCGTCCGGGATGATCTCCTGCGAGTCCTTGGCCACCCACTGCTTGGCGCCGGCCGGGGACTCGGTGAGCTCCCACTCGTAGCCGAAGAGGATGTCGAAGAAGTCGTTGCTCCACTGCGTCGGCTTGGTGGTCCAGGTGACCTCGAGACCGGAGGTGATGGCGTCGCCGCCCTTGCCGGTGCCGTAGGTGGACTTCCAGCCCAGGCCCTGCTCCTCCAGGGAGGCGGCCTCGGGGTCGTTGCCGACGTGGTCGGCCGGGCCGGCGCCGTGGGTCTTGCCGAAGGTGTGGCCACCGGCGATGAGGGCGACGGTCTCCTCGTCGTTCATCGCCATGCGGCGGAAGGTCTCACGGATGTCGCGGGCCGCGGCCAGCGGGTCCGGGTTGCCGTTGGGGCCCTCGGGGTTGACGTAGATGAGGCCCATCTGGACGGCGCCGAGCGGGTTCTCCAGCTCGCGGTCACCGGTGTAGCGCTGGTCGTCCAGCCAGGTGGTCTCGGGACCCCAGTAGACGTCCTCGTCGGCCTCCCAGACGTCGGCGCGGCCGCCGCCGAAGCCGAAGGTCTCGAAGCCCATGGTCTCCAGGGCGACGTTGCCGGTGAGGATCATGAGGTCGGCCCAGGAGATGGACTGGCCGTACTTCTTCTTCACGGGCCACAGCAGACGGCGGGCCTTGTCCAGGTTGCCGTTGTCCGGCCAGCTGTTCAGCGGCGCGAAGCGCTGCTGGCCACGGCCGCCACCGCCACGGCCGTCGCTGATGCGGTAGGTGCCGGCGCTGTGCCAGGCCATGCGGATCATCAGCGGGCCGTAGTTGCCGAAGTCGGCGGGCCACCAGTCCTGCGAGCTGGTGAGCACCTCGGCGATGTCCCGCTTCACGGCGTCCAGGTCGAGGGCCTGGAAGGCCTGGGCGTAGTCGAAGTCCGCGCCGAGCGGGTTCGCGACGACCGGGTCCTTGGCAAGGATCTTCAGGTTCAGGCGCTCCGGCCACCACTGGCGGTTGCCGCCACCCTGGGTCGGGTGCGCGGCACGCCCGTGCGCGACCGGGCAGCCACCGGTGCCCTCGGGCTGGGAGTCGGTGACGATTGCGTCGTGGTTCTCAGACATGTCAGTCCTTCCGAACTGGGTGGATCACGGTGCTGAAGTAAGCCTTTGGGGGGAACAGGCGGGGCACAGGCCCCAGTAGATGACCTCGGCCTCGTCGATCGAGAAGCCGCGGTCGTCGGAAGCTGTCAGGCAGGGCGCGTGGCCGACGGCACAGTCGACGTCGACGACGGCCCCGCACGACCGGCAGACCAGGTGGTGGTGGTTGTCCCCGACCCGTCCCTCGAACCGGGCAGGACTGCCCGGCGGCTCGAGGCGGCGTACGAGACCCGCCGCGGTGAGCGAGTGCAGAGCCTCGTAGACGGCCTGGAGCGATATGTGGCCCAGACGGTCGCGCACTCCCGTGGCGATCGCGTCGACGGGGAGGTGGTCACCGGCCCGAACGGTCTCGAGCAGTGCGACGCGCGCGGCCGTCACCCGCAGGCCGGCACCGCGCAGCTCATCGGCGGTGTTCGGAAGCTGGGGGGCGGTCATGGTGACCAACCTACCCCCATAAACCTGAATGGTTCAAGAAATGGAACCGTTCCAAGTCTGTGTCGCGTCGGATCGGGGCCCCGGACGCGCTCACAAGGGTTCCTTGTCAGGTGTGCGGGCGGTGTAACTCCTGATGAACGGCTCGGGAGACATCTGCGTAATGGGTGTTTCGTACGGTCGACGGAGATCGAACCGGCTGAGCTCAGGAGGCGTGCCCGTGGTGCGGACGGTCTGCTCGTACTGCGGTGTGGGCTGCGGCCTGGTCCTCGACATCGGCATGGGCCCGGACGGACGGCGTACGGTCCTGAAGGCCTCCGGCGACAAGGAGCACCCGGCCAACTTCGGCAAGCTCTGCACCAAGGGGGCGACCACCGCCGACCTGCTCGCCGCTCCCGGCCGGCTGACCACGGCCCTGGTACGCCCCGAGCGCGGCGAGGAACCGGTGCCGCAGGCCGTCGGCACGGCGATCACCGAGACGGCCCGGCGGCTGCGGGAGATCGTCGACGAGCACGGCCCCGACGCGGTCGCGCTCTACGTGTCCGGGCAGATGAGCCTGGAGGCGCAGTACCTGGCGAACAAGCTGGCCAAGGGCTTCCTGCGCACCAACCAGATCGAGTCGAACTCCCGGCTGTGCATGGCCAGCGCCGGCACCGGCTACAAGCTGTCCCTCGGCGCGGACGGTCCGCCCGGCTCGTACCAGGACTTCGAGAAGGCCGACCTTTTCCTCGTCATCGGCTCCAACACGGCCGACTGCCACCCCATCCTCTTCCTGCGCATGATGGAGCGGGTCAAGGCCTCGGGCGCCAAGGTGATCGTCGTCGACCCGCGGCGCACCGCCACCGCCGCGAAGGCCGACCTGTTCCTCCAGATCAAGCCCGGCGCCGACCTCGCCCTGCTGAACGGCCTGCTGCACCTCCTCCACGCCAACGGCGACACCGACCCGGACTTCATCGCCGCCCACACCGAGGGCTGGGAGGCGATGCCGGAGTTCCTGGCCGACTACACGCCCGCGGCGGTCGCCGAGATGACGGGCCTCGCGGAGGAGGACATCCGGGAGGCGGCGCGGCTCATCGGCGCCGCCGGTGAGTGGATGAGCCTGTGGACCATGGGCCTCAACCAGTCCACCCACGGCACCTGGAACACCAACGCCCTGGTCAACCTGCACCTCGCGACGGGCGCGATCTGCCGCCCCGGCAGCGGCCCCTTCTCCCTCACCGGCCAGCCCAACGCGATGGGCGGCCGCGAGATGGGCTACATGGGCCCGGGCCTGCCCGGCCAGCGCTCCGTCCTCGTCGACGACGAGCGGGCCTTCGTCGAGGAGCTCTGGGAGCTGCCCCCGGACACCCTGCGCGCCGACGGCGTCGGCAAGGGCACCGTCGAGCTGTTCCGGAAGATGGCCGACGGCGAGATCAAGGCCTGCTGGATCATCTGCACCAACCCGGTCGCCTCCGTCGCGGGCCGCCGTACCGTCATCGAGGGCCTGGAGGCCGCCGAGTTCGTCGTCACCCAGGACGTCTTCGCCGACACCGAGACCAACGCGTACGCCGACGTCGTGCTGCCCGGCGCGCTGTGGACCGAGGGCGAGGGCGTCTTCGTCAACAGCGAGCGCAACCTCACCCTGACCCCGGCCGTCGCCGACCCGCCCGGCGAGGCCATGGCGGACTGGCGGATCATCGCGGCCGTCGCCCGCGAGATGGGCTACGAGAAGGGCTTCTCGTACGACAGCGCCGAGCAGGTCTTCGAGGAGATCAAGCAGGCCTGGAACCCGAAGACCGGCTGGGACCTGCGCGGGGTCTCCTACGACCGGCTGCGGCGGACGCCCGTGCAGTGGCCCGCGGCGAGCGAGGACGGGCCCGACCGCAACCCGATCCGGTACGTGGGGGAGGACGGGACGCTCCGCTTCCCCACGGCGAGCGGGCGGGGCGTCTTCTTCGCCCGGCCTCACATCCCGCCGGCCGAGATGCCCGACGACGACTACCCCTTCGTCCTCAACACCGGGCGGCTCCAGCACCAGTGGCACACGCTGACCAAGACGGCCAAGGTGGCGAAGCTGAACAAGCTGAACCCCGGGCCCTTCGTCGAACTGCATCCCGAGGACGCCTCGGCACTGGGCGTGGTCGAAGGCGACTCCGTCGAGGTGGCCTCCCGGCGCGGGCGGGCCGTACTGCCCGCGGTCGTGACGGACCGGGTGCGGCCGGGGTGCTGCTTCGCGCCCTTCCACTGGAACGACCTCTTCGGGGAGTACCTCAGCGTCAACGCGGTGACGAGCGACGCGGTGGACCCGCTGTCGTTCCAGCCGGAGTTCAAGGTGTGCGCGGTGTCGCTGACGAAGGTGGCGGTACGGGCGCCTGCGGCGGGCTCGGCCGTGTCGACACCGGTTGCCGAGCCGGAAACCGCTTCGGTCGCCGTTGCCGCAGGCGTGTTCGGGCTCGCGCCGGCCCCGCCGCCAGTCCTCACCGCGCAGGAGCGCCAGTACCTGGTCGGCTTTCTCGCCGGGGTCCCGGCGGGCGCACCCGGAGTGCCGGTGCTGCCTCCCGACGCCCCCTTCAGCCCCGAGCACGCCCTGTGGGTCAACGGCACACTCGCCGGGATGTACTCACGGGCGACGACCACACAGCCCCTGACGACACAGCTCCCGGCCACACAGTCCCCGGCCGCACCCGCACCGGTGACGGTCCTGCGCCGCGAGGTCGTCATCCTGTGGGCCTCGCAGACCGGCAACGCCGAGGAGTTCGCGGCGGCCACCGCCGAGCGCCTCACCACCGTCGGCCACAGCACCTCCCTGGTCGGCATGGACCAGGCCGACCTCGGCCAACTGCCGCCCGGCGCCGATCTGTTGCTGATCACCAGCACCTTCGGCGACGGCGACGCCCCTGACAACGGCAGCGGCTTCTGGGATGCCCTGGCCGACCCCGGCACCCCCCGGCTGGAGGGCCGGCGGTACGCGGTACTGGCCTTCGGCGACTCGTCGTACGACGACTTCTGCGGGCACGGCCGCCGACTCGACCAGCGCCTCGACGAGCTGGGCGCGCTGCGGCTGGCCCCCCGCACGGACTGCGAACCGGACTTCGAGGACGCGGCACACGGCTGGCTGGACCAGGTCCTGACGGCACTGTCCGACACGGCCGGCTCCGGCCCGGAGGGGGCGGGGTCCGGTGTTTCCCGGTCGACGTCCGCTCAGGTCCGGCTCACCGCAACGCCCCTCCGTGGGACGCCCGTTGGCATGGAGCCCGGTTCCGTCGCGAGCCCGCCGGCCGCCCTCCCCGCCACCTCGCCGCCCCGCCCCAGGAAGCCCGTCCCCGTCCTCGCCCGCCTCACCGGCAACCGGCTGCTGAGCCTGCCCGGCGCCGGCAAGGAGGTCCGGCGGTTCACCTTCGACACCCGGGACGGCGAGACCCCGTTCCTGTACGACGCCGGCGACGCCCTCGGCATCCGTCCGCTCAACTCCGCGGACCTGGTCCAGGAATGGCTCGCGGTGACCGGCCTCGACGCCACGGCCGCCGTGGACGTGAACGGCGTCGGCGAGGTCCCGCTCGGCGAGGCGTTCCTGCGGCACCTGGACATCACCAGGATCACCCCCGCCCTGCTCCGCTTCGTCGCCGAACACACCCGTGACCCACGGGAGTTGAAGAAGCTGCTGCGCCCGGACAACAAGGACGAGCTGGCCAAGTGGGGCTGGGGCCGGCAGGCCGTGGACGTGATCACCGAGTACGGCGTGAAGGCCGCCCCGCAGGACTGGGCGCGGACCCTCGGACGCCTCCAGCCGCGGCTGTACTCCATATCGTCCAGCCCGCTGACCGACCCGCACCTCGTCTCGCTCACCGTCTCCGTCGTGCGCTACGAGAACCTGCGCGGCAAGCCCCGCCAAGGCGTCTGCTCACCCTTCCTGGCCGACGCCGCCGCGGGCACCCCGGTTCCCGTGCACGTCCAGCGCTCCCCGCACTTCCGCCCGCCGGCCGACTCCGCCACGCCGATGGTGATGGTCGGCCCCGGCACCGGCGTCGCCCCCTTCGTCGGCTTCCTGGAACAGCGCCGCGCCCTCGGCCAACGCGGCCCGAACTGGCTGTTCTTCGGGGAACAGCACCGGGCGACCGACTTCTACTACGAGGACGAGCTGAACGCCTTCCGCGCCGACGGGACCCTGACCCGCCTGGACACCGCCTTCTCCCGCGACCAGCGCGCCAAGGTCTACGTCCAGGACCGGATGCGCGAGCACGGCCCGCTGCTGTGGTCCTGGCTCCAGGACGGCGCCCACTTCTACGTGTGCGGGGACGCCTCCCGCATGGCCAAGGACGTCGACGAGGCGCTCAGGGACATCGCGGTCCTTCATGGCGGCCTGGACGAGGCGGGCGCGGCGGCGTACGTGAAGCAGCTCGCCACCGACAAGCGCTATGTGCGGGACGTCTACTGACCGAACCCCCGGGCGGGCACCGGGCCACACATGGGAGGATCGGTCGCCATGAGGGCATCCCCCGCGGTCCGCAGCCTGCGTGCGGCGGTGTTCGCCGCGCTGTGCGTGCTGCTGGCCGCCGGGGGACACACGCTGGCCACCGGCATGGCACCGCCGGTGTGGACACAGGCGGCCGGCTTCGCGCCGGTGTTCGCGGCCGGCTGGCTGCTCGGCGGCCGGGAACGCTCGCTCGGCTCCATCGGCGCCGCGACCCTCGCCTCCCAGGGCGGCCTGCACCTGGCCTTCGGCGCGGCGCACCCCCGCTCCATGAGGACGTCGTACGGCATGGCGACGCCCCACATGGCGATGCCGCACATGTCGGCGACGCACAGGTCGATTCCCCACATGTCGGCGACGCACATGTCGGTGACGCACGTGTCGGCGACGCACATGACCATGCAGGGCATGCGGATGATGCACTCCGCGGCACCGCCCCCGCACGTCCTCGCCGCGCACGCCATCACCCCCCACGCCACCGCGGCCCACCTCACCGCCGCCCTCCTGCTCACCTGGTGGCTGCGCCGCGGCGAGGCCGCCCTGTGGTCCCTCATGCGGCGGGCGGTCACCCTGCTGCCCGGCCTCGCGGCCTGGTGGCGGGGGTACGGCGAGCCGGCCGCCCCGGCCCCCGCACGTCCGGTCCCCGACCAGGGCACCCGCGCACCCCGCCCCCTCCTGCTCCGCCACACGGTCCACCGGCGCGGACCGCCCACGACGATCCCGTACGCGATCTGACCCCCGCACCCCTTTCCCCAGTACGGAGATCCCTCAGCCATGTCCCGAGCACACACCGCCCTGCGCCGCGCCGGCCTCGGCACCGCCCTCGCCGCCACCGCCGTCCTGACCGCCGCCGGCGTCGCCTCCGCGCACGTCACCGTCCACCCCGACAGCTACGCCAAGGGCGCCACGGACGGCGCCCTGAGCTTCCGTGTCCCCGACGAGAGCGACACCACGAGCACCACGAAGGTCCAGCTGTTCCTGCCCACCGACCACCCGCTGCTCGGCGTGCTCGTCTCCCCGCACGACGGCTGGACCGCCAAGGTCACCGACACCAAGCTGAAGACGCCGGTCAAGACGGACGACGGCACGATCACCGACGCGGTCTCCGAGATCACCTGGACCGGCGGGAGGATCGCCCCCGGTCACTACGAGGACTTCGACGTCGCCTTCGGCCAGCTCCCCGACGACACCGCCCAGTTGACCTTCAAGACCCTCCAGACCTACTCCGACGGAAAGGTCGTCCGCTGGATCGAGGAGGCCGCCAAGGGCGACGAGGAACCGGAGAACCCGGCGCCGGTCGTCAAGCTCACGGCCGCCACGACCACGTCGGACACCGCGGCCGCGTCGGGCACCGCGGCCCGGACCGCCTCGAAGACCTCGGCGGCCGCCTCCAAGGCCTCGGCGAGCGACTCCACCGCCCGCGGTCTCGGCGTCGCCGGGCTCGTCGTGGGCGTGCTGGGGCTGGCCGCCGGGGTCTTCGCCGTCGTGCGGGGCCGCCGGACGCGGTGAGCGGGAGCCGGTGGATTTCCGTACCCACAGGTGAAGGACGGTGCCCGGATGGGAGGATGAGGCGCCATGACAGCAGGGTGGGGTGCTCGCACAGTGCGGGCCGCGGTGTTCGCGGCCGTCTGTGTGCTGCTCGCCGCCCTGGGCCACGTCCTCATGTCCGGCGCCTCCGTGCCGACCGGGACACTGGCCGCGGGCCTGGCCGTGACCGGGTGCGCGGGCTGGTGTCTCGCGGGCCGTGAACGCGGCCTGCCGCTCATCGTGACCGTCGTGGTGGCCGCCCAGACGGCCCTGCACTCGGCGTTCTCCCTCGCGCAGTCCGCGTCGGCGGCGCAATCCGTACCGACGGCACAGCCCACACCCGCGACACCGGGCATGGGTTCGATGCACATGGAGTCCATGCACAGCAGTGGCATGGACTCCATGGACATGGCCCCCATGGGGACCTCGACGGGCGTCGGCGCCCTGTCGTTCTGGCTGCCGTTCGGGATGTACGCCGCCCACCTGCTCGCCGCGCTCCTCACCGGTCTCTGGCTGGCGTACGGCGAGAGGGCCGCGTTCCGCATCCTGCGGGCCGTGGCCGGATGGCTGGCGGCGCCGCTGCGGCTGCTCCTGCTCGCCCTGCCCGTCACCCCGCACCGCCCGCGGCTGCGGGCACGCCGCGCCCGCTCGCAGCGGGCCCCGCGGCTCCTCCTTCTCGGCCATGCGATCACCCATAGGGGGCCGCCCGTGGGGACCGCTGTCGCCTGACGACAGCTGGTGACCCGAGGCGCCCCTGAGCCCCTCGGGCCTCGGTCGTACGTCTCCGCGGACGCCAGGTGCCACGCAGCGCCCGGCGCCACGCGCCGTACGGCCGTCCCTCACCGGACCGCCGCGCACCCGGGTGCGCCGACGCGGTCCGGATCACGGCTGACCCGAGAAGGACACCTGGTGATCACTTCCGCCCTGCCCGCTCCCGCCGACCCCCGCGCCCGACGCGAGTCCGCCGACGCCTCGGCCACCGCGTGGGCGCTCGCCGCCCGCGCGGGCGACGCCGACGCCGTCGACCACTTCGTGCGCGCCCTGCACCGCGACGTCCTGCGCTATGTCTCCCACCTGTGCGGCGACCCCCAGGCCGTGGACGACCTGGCCCAGGACACGTTCCTGCGGGCGCTCGGCAGTCTGCACCGGTTCGAGGGACGGTCCTCGGCGCGGGCCTGGGTGCTGTCCATCGCCCGCCGCGCGGTAATCGACGGCTTCCGGCACGCGGCGGTGCGGCCCCGCCGGTACGACGGTGCCGACTGGCAGGCCGCGGTGGAGCGTGCGCAGCCTCGGGATGTGCTCGGCTTCGACGACGGGATAGTGCTGCTCGATCTGTTGGAGGCGTTGTCCGAGGAGCGGCGGGAGGCGTTCGTGCTCACGCAGATGCTGGGGCTGTCCTACGAGGAGGCGGCTGTGGTGAGTGGGTGTCCGGTGGGGACGGTTCGGTCCCGGGTGGCGCGGGCCAGGGCGGCGCTGACGGAACTGGTGGTCTGAGGTCCGTCGGCGGCCGCGGCGCCCTCGTGGCTGGTCGCGCCCACGCGGCGGTAGCCGCACGTTCACCACAGCCCCGCGCCCCTATAGGCGATTCCGGCGCCGCCCGTTCTGTATCAGCCCGGCCACTGCCAGGCCCGCCGAGCCTGCGCCGGCCAGAGCCAGCGCCCTCGCCGTCCGACTCGGCGGCGCCGGCCTCGCCCCCGGCGCCACCCCGTACGCACTGCCCGGCGCCCCCGGGATCGCGCTCGCCAGCAGTTCCGCCAGGTGGACCGCCTCGTGGCCGCCGCTGTCGAACTCGTGGATCTGGGTGCGGCAGCTGAAGCCGTCCGCCAGGACCACCGTCTCCGGGGGCTCCTCCCGCAGGCGGGGGAGGAGCACCCGCTCCGCGCAGGCCTCGCTGACCTCCAGATGGCCCGGTTCGAAGCCGAAGTTGCCGGCGAGACCGCAGCAGCCGGAGTCCAGTCGCTCGGCGTGGACACCCGCGCGGTGCAGGAGTTCTTGGTCGGCCTGCCAGTCCAGGACCGCGTGCTGGTGGCAGTGGACCTGGGCGAGAGCCTTCGCGGAGCGTTCCGGGACGTGCGGGGGCTCGTAGCCGGGGGAGTGCTCGGTGAGCAGCTCGGCGAGCGTCACCGTCCGGTCGCGCAGCCGCCGTACGTCCTGGTCGCCGGGGAACATCTCCGGCGCGTCCGAGCGGAACACGGCCGTGCAGCTCGGCTCCAGGCCGACCACCAGACCGCCCGCCCGGACGTGCTCGGCGAGACTGCGCACGGTCCGGCCCAACACCCGCTCAGCGGTGGCGAGTTGGCCCGTGGAGATCCAGGTCAGGCCGCAGCACAGCGGCTCCTCGGGAAGGACGACCCGCCAGCCCGCGTGTTCCATGAGCGTCACGGCCGCGCGGCCGATGTGCGGGTGGAAGTGGTCGGTGAAGGTGTCCGGCCACAGCAGGACGCTGCCGCGCTCCCCGTCGCCGTACGGCTCGTGACGGGCGAACCACTGCCGCAGGGTCTGACCGGCGAACAGCGGGACCTCACGGTTCTCGACCCCGGCGAGCGCCACGGCCGCCCTCGACAGGAGCGGGGTGTGGGTCAACGCGTTGACGAGCGGCCCGAGTCGGGCGCGCCCGACCACCTGCGCGACGGCGGGCAGCCAGCCCATGGAGAGGTGTGCGCGGGGCCGGCGCCACCACCGGCCCTCGTAGTGGTGGGAGAGGAACTCCGCCTTGTAGGTGGCCATGTCGACGTCCGCCGGGCAGTCCTTCTTGCAGCCCTTGCAGGCCAGGCACAGATCGAGGGCGTCCCGTACGGCCTCGGACCGCCAGCCGTCCCGGATCGCGCTGTCGCCGTGCCCGTCGAGCATCTCGAACAGCAGCCGGGCCCGTCCGCGGGTGGAGTGCTCCTCCTCGTGGGTGACCTGGTAGGACGGGCACATCACCGCGTCGCCGTCGGTGGTGTGCTGACGGCATTTCCCCACGCCCACACAGCGGTTGGCGGCCTCGGCGAAGGACCCGCCGTCGTGCGGGAAGCGGAAGTGCAGCTCGCGCGGGTCGTACGGGGCCCAGTCGCCGCCGAGGCGGAGGTTCTCGTCCAGCTTGTACAGCGTGGACGGCGTCACCACCTTGCCGGGGTTCATCCGGTCGAGCGGGTCGAAGACGGCCTTCACCTCACCGAAGGCGGTGACGAGCCGGTCCCCGAACATGCGTGGCAGCAGCTCGCCCCGGCTCTGTCCGTCGCCGTGCTCCCCGGACAGGGAGCCGCCGAACTCGACGACCAGGTCGGCGGCCCGCTCCATGAAGCGCCGGTAGGTGGCCACCCCGTCGGCGGAGTACAGGTCGAAGGGGATCCGGGTGTGGACACAGCCGTGGCCGAAGTGGCCGTAGAGACTGGGCCCGGTGTCGCTGAGGTAGCCGAACTCGTCGTACAGGCCCCGCAGTCGGCGCAGGTAGTCGCCGAGCCGTGCGGGCGGGACCGCGGAGTCCTCCCAGCCCTCGAAGGTGTCGGGGCGGCCCGGGAGGTGCGCGGTGGCGCCGAGTCCGGCCTCGCGGACCTGCCACAACTCCTGCTCGTGGGACGGGTCGTCGAGGAAGGCGACCTCGGGATCGTGCTCGGACCCGTGCAGACCGTCGAGCATCCGGTGGGCGTGCTCGTCGGCCTCCTGGAGGGTGTCGGCGCCGAACTGGGCCATCAAGAAGGCCCTGCCGTCCGGGAGTTCGGCGCGGGCCTCCGGGTTGAGACGCTTGATCCGCTCGTCCTCGATCAGCCGTGCGTCGAGGCCCTCCAGCGCGATCGGCTCGTACGGCAGGATGGCGGGGACGGCGTCGGCGGCCGTCTCGATGTCGGGGAACCCCAGGACGACCAGGGTGCGTTCCCTGACGACCGGCACCAGTTCCAGCTCCGCGCGCAGCACGGTGACGAGCGTCGACTCGCTGCCCACCAGCAACCCGGCGACGTCGAAGCCGTGTTCCGGGAGCAGGGAGTCGAGGTTGTAGCCGGAGACCCGGCGCGGGATGTCCGGGAAGCGGGCGCGGATCTCGTCGCCGTAGGCGTCGCGCAGAGCCCTCAACCGCCGGTACACGGAGGCCCGCAGGTCACCCTGCCGTTCGATCTCGGCGTACTCCTCGTCGCTGGTCTCCCCGCACCAGAACCGGGTGCCGTCGTACAACTGCACTTCCAGACGGGCGATGTTGTCGACGACCTTGCCGTACGCCTGCGCGGTGGCCCCGCAGGAGTTGTTGCCGATCATGCCGCCGATCGTGCAGTTGGCGTGGGTGGCCGGTTCGGGGCCGAACCGCAGTCCGGTCGGGGCGAGTTGGCGGTTGAGCTGGTCGAGGACGATCCCGGGTTGCACGACACAGGTGCGGGCGTCCTCGTCCACGGCCTCCACGCGGTCGCAGTACTTCGACCAGTCGATCACCACGGCCGTGTTGGTGCACTGTCCCGCCAGGCTGGTGCCGCCGCCCCGGGACAGCACCGGCGCGTCGTGCTTGCGGGCCACGGCCAGCGCCTCCGCGGCCGCCTCGGGGGTCCGGGGCACGACCACGCCGATCGGGGTCTGGCGGAAGTTCGAGGCGTCGGTCGAGTAGGCGGCCCGGCTGCCCGCGTCGAAGCGGACCTCGCCGTCGACCCTCTCGCGCAGCGCGCGTTCCAGGGCCGCGGTGTCCCGCGGGGGCGCGGCGGGCCGTCGTACGGCGGGAACGGGCAGGTCGGAGGTCGTCATGAACCCCTCCTTCGGTCGCGGCGCGGGCACCGGCCGGGTACCCGCGACCGCACCGACGACTACTCCGGTCCGGCCTCTCCGGCGAGCTCCGGCATCAGCGCGCACAGCGCCTCGCGCTGGTCGGGTCCCATGAACCGGGCCAGGGCCGCCTTGACCGTCTCGGCGAGGGTGCCGGAGGCGTCCTCGAGGAGGTTCCGCGCCTTCTCGGTGAGGGCCACCTCGACGCCCCGCTTGTCGCCGCAGACCGACTTCCGGGTGACGAGCCCCGCGTGCTGGAGACAGGCGATCTGGTAGGTGAGGCGGGTCTTGGGGCGGCCCAGCAGTTCGGCGATCCGCGTCATGCGCTGACCTTCCCGGGGGCCGGTGGCCAGCAGGCACAGGACCAGGAACTCGTCGTGCGAGACGTCGAGCCGTTCCTTGACCACGCCACGCAGCTCCTGCTCCACGGCTCCGGTCGCCGCCAGCATCAGCATCCAGGCGTGCAGCTCGGCGGGCAGGAGTCCGTCACCTGCGGCGGAGGGACAGTCGGAGTGGTCGGCCATGGATTCGATTCTACCCGTTGTCCAAATTTGAATAATCGGCTAGCGTACTGTCATCCAAATTTGGACTACCTGAGTGAGGAACCATGTCCGTCGCCGTCGAAACCGGAACCTGGCAGCTCGACCGGACCGCCACCACCGTCGCCCTGAAGCACAAGACGATGTGGGGCCTGGTCACGGTCAAGGGCGCCTTCGCCACCGTGGACGGTCAGGGCGAGGTACGGGCCGACGGGTCCGCCGTCGGCACCGTGACCCTGGACGCCGCCTCCCTCGACACCAAGAACGCCAAGCGCGACGAGCACCTGCGCGGCTCCGACTTCTTCGACGTCGCGAACCACCCCGAGATCACCTTCGCGGTGCGCAGCGCGGAACTGCGCGACGGCGACCAGGTGCACGTGATAGGCCAGCTGACCGTGCGCGGCATCAGCCGCCCGCAGTCCTTCACCGGCCGGATCAGCGACGCGAGCGCCGACGCGGTCACGGTGAACGCCGAGTTCTCGGTCGACCGCGACCAGTTCGGCCTGGGCTGGAACCAGCTGGGCATGATCCGCGGCCTGACCACGGTCGACGCCACGCTCCGCTTCAAGCGGTCGGCAGCGTGAGGTAGGCGCTCGACAGCGTCTGCGGCGAGGACGTGAACACGCGCAGCCGGACCTGCTGGTGCTGGTGCGGCAGCGCGTACGTCCCCTCGGGCGGCCGTAGTTCGTAGACGGCCGTGGCGTGGGCGGGCAGCGTCGCCGGACCCCGCAGCACCGAGAAGTACGGGTACATGCCCTGGCCCCGGGTGAGGGTGAAGTGGGGTGCGAGCGCCTCGTCGGCCGTGTTGGTGACCCGGAGGGTCAGCCTGGAGAGCGAGCGGGCGTCATGACGGACCCCGGCGACCTCCAGGCGCAGGGGCGGTGAGCCGGTGGCCGCCAGCGCCGCGCTCGCCAGGGCCGGGCTCAGCAGCAGCACGGCCGCGGCGATCCGCGCGGGACGCCGTGTCGCCCCGCCGAGCCGCCGCCCGAACGGCTGCCAGGCCCCCGCGAACTCCGCCGTCGGTGCGGTGACCGCCGCCGCCAGCCACAACGGGGTCATCATCAGGTAGTAGCCGTCCTGCGAACGCGTCGCCAGCCAGAACGCCAGCCACGGCAGCACGGTCGCCGCCGGACCGAGCCGGCGCACGAACAGCACGAACAGCGCCAGCAGACCGGCGAGCAGCAGCACACTGGCGTACCCGTACCAGTCGAGCCGGTCGCTGCCGTTCGTGAGGTACAGCGACACACCCACCAGGCCCTGGCCGTGCAGCACCGCGCCCTGGATCAGCGGCAGCACGATCCCCTTCAGCCACGCGACCGGCCGGCTCACGATGAAATACGTGTTGATCAGCAGCCATACGCCGGCGGCGACCCCGGCGAGCCGCAGCACCACCAGGCCCGCCGCCCGCGCGCCGAGCTCCCCGCGCCGCACGGCGTGGATCCCGGCCAGCAGGAACGGCGCGAGGAACCACGGCAGTTGCTGCGCCGCGCACGCCGCGCCCAGACAGGCCGCCTGCGCCACCCCGGCGGCACCCAGCCGCCCGCCCCGCCCGATCCGGGGCCAGCGCACCACCACCGGGATCATCAGGGCCAGCGCCAGGATCGCCGGGTAGCCGAGACGGGCGTACATGGTGAGCATCGAGAACCCCAGGCACGCCATGGTCGCCGCCGACCGCCACGGCACGGGCAGCAGCCACCACAGCACGACCGTGCCGACGAGCAGCGCGCCCGTGCTCATCGCTATGGCGGGCAGGCTGCCGTGCCCGAGCCACAGCAGGGGAGCGGTGAGCAGCGGGGCGAGCGGGGGATAGCCGTACGTGTAGTCGTAGCCGCCCGTGACCGTGGGCGTGAGTGCGATGCCCTTGCCGCCGAAGAGCCAGGGCCAGGGACGGCCGTAGATCCCGTGTCCGGCGACCAGGTCGCGCGCGGCCTGGGTGGTGAGGACGGACTCGTCGGAGCCGCGGTGGAACAGGACGAACGCGCACAGGGCCAGCGTCAGGCCGGTCACCAGGACGCACAGGTCCACGCGGGCCAGGGACCGTCGCTCGCGCACCACCAGGGCCAGCACGCCGCACACCAGGATCGAGGCGTAGCAGACCGAGATGACCGCGGCCACGGTGAGCCGGTGGGTGGCCGCCTGGGTCCACACCTCGCGGGTGCCGATGAGGAGGCTGACGTCCGCGAGCACCGTCAGGACGCGATGCCACTGCGTGGGGGGTTCAGGCTCGGCGGACACCGCCGGCCGGGTGGTCCGGCCGGGTGCCGACAGCTGAGTATCTGCCAGGGACACGGCATCGGACGCTAATCGGACCCGGTGAGCGGGGTGCGGTCGGAGGCCAAGAGTCCGGTGTGAGGCGGGTAAGACCCCTTTCGTCACGATGGGCGGGGGCGCCGGGGGCCGCCGGGACGGTCGCGGACCGTGTCGCTGTTGGGCCGAACGGGTGACTTGGCGTAAGAATTGGCCGGTGCAGGCAATGAAGGCGAGTCGGAGCGGGGGGAGCCGGTGAACAGGTACGACGTCACCGATGAACAGTGGGAGGGGCTCGCCCAGGTCGTTCCGTTGCGAGGACGGGACGCGTGGCCGTCCGCGGTCGACCACCGGTCCGTGCCGGAGGCCGAGACCGAGGCCCGGCGCCGTTTCGTCGTCCTGCGGATCAACGTCTTCGCGGACGCCCGCGAGGTCGCCGAGACCCTCATGGCGGGCATCCCGGTCCTCCTCGACCTCACCGGCGCGGAGACGGACGTCGCCAAACGCGTCCTCGACTTCAGCACGGGCGTCGTCTTCGGCCTGGCCAGCGGGATGCACCGGGTGGACCGGAACGTCTTCCTGCTGACGCCCGCCGGGACCGAGGTGACGGGGTTGATGGAGGGGGCGGGGATGCCGGGGGTGTAGCCCGGCGGGTGTGGGAGGGGGCGGCGCGTGGCCCTCCCGGTTCGTACCGGCGCGTGGCCTGTTCGCTCGATCGTGGGAAGGCCGGCGGGCAGGAACGGTTCGCCCGCGGGCGGAGTCCTACCGTCCGGATATGCGCGTGCCCCCCACCTCCTCCGTCGTCCCTGCCCAGTCGCCCTCCCCGTTCGCGGAGCCGGCGCAGGAGGCCGTGCGGCGTCCCGACCGGCCCTGTCTCACCGAACTGCGGCTCTCCGCGTACGCCAACCACCGCAGGGCCGGATTACCGATCGGGCCGCTGACCCTGTTCACCGGCCCCAGCGGAAGCGGCAAGACCAGCGCGCTCCGGGCCTACGAGGCCCTCGCGCGGCTCGGCGGCGGCGCGAACCTCGTCGAGGCGTTCCCCGACCCCGTCGCCTGCGTCCCCGACCGCGCCCGCCCCGACGCCCAGCGCCGCCGGGGCTTCCGGATCGGCTGCACCGCCGACGGCCCCGAAGGGCCGGTCCGTCTCGACGTCGCCGTCCAGGCCGAGCCCCACCTGCGCGTCGTGGGCGAGCGGTTGACGTCCGGCGGGCTCGTCCTCCTGGAGACCGCCCTGCGCGACCCCGCCCGCCGCGCCGTCCAGGCCGCCTGGCACACCGCGGGCTCCGCCCCGGTCACCCGCGCCCCGCTCCCCGACGACCAACTCGGCACCGCCCTGCTGCCGTTGCGGGTGGCGGGCAAGACGGACGGACAGCGGCGCGTCCTCGCCGCCGCCGAGCAGATGGTCGTCGCCCTGCGCTCCGTCTTCGGCTGCGACCCACGCCCCGGCCGCATGCGCCTGCCCGTCCGGACCGGCTCCGGACGCCTGCTGGGCGGCTGCGACAACCTCGCCGACGTCCTGTGGCGCACCCGCGCGGAGTGCGGCCGACGGCACGCGCAACTCGTCGCCGCGGTGCGCGCCGGATGCGCGGGGCCCGTCGCCGACGTCCTCGCCGAGCCCGTGCTCACCGGGGCGGTCCGGGCCCTGCTCGACCGCGGGGACGGCAGCCGTACGGAGCTCGGGCGGCTGGGGGACGGCGAGTTGAGGTACCTCGCCCTGGCGCTCGTGCTGCTCACCGGGCCCGGCGTGCTGGAGGTCGACCCGGCCGGCGAGGTGCCGGCGGCCCTGCAGACCCTCACCGTCCTCGCCGACAACCTCGACCGCGGACTCGACGTACGGCAGCGGGCCGAACTGCTCCGACTGGCCCTGCGGATGTGCGAACGCGGACACATCCGGCTCGTCGGCGCGGTGAGCGACGCCTCGTGGGCCGCCGGGACGGACGGCGTCACGGTGGTACACCTGGAGCCGTGACAGAACCTCTCGACGTGGCGGCGCTGCAACGCCGGCTGGCCGAATTCGCGGCGGCCCGCGACTGGCAGCCGTACCACACCCCCAAGAACCTCGTCTCCGCGCTCAGCGTGGAGGCCTCCGAACTGGTCGAGATCTTCCAGTGGTTGACGCCCGAGCAGTCGGCGCGGGTCATGGAGGACCCCGACACCGCGCACCGCGTCACGGACGAGATCGCCGACGTGCTCGCGTATCTGCTCCAGCTGTGCGAGGTCCTCGGAGTCGATCCCCTGGCCGCGCTGTCCGCGAAGATCGACCGCAACGAGCGACGGTTTCCCGCGCCGTGAGGAGCGATCCACTCCTCTTTCACTCTCCGTGATAGAAGCGTGGTCTGAAATCGATTTGTTGTCCACAAATTTCCGCCCACCTCTGGCTTTTCGTTCCGAGCGACCTCACTCTGGGTAGTGAACAAGGGAGTTCGGGCGACAGACGGGGGCAGCCGATGGACGCGGTGCGGCTCATCGTGACGAGCAGACGTGCCCTGGCCGGGGGCGGCGAGGCGCCTCAGGTCATGGCCGAGGTGTGGCAGGCGCAAGCCCTGGCCCAGGCGATAGGGAGCCGCCTCGCGGTCGCCGGACCGCCCGAACTGCGGGGCGAGGCCCTGGGATTGACCGAACTGGCGGGGCGGGGCTGCGGGGTCCTGGAGCGTCCCGACATCGCCCTGGCGGAGCTGCGGGCCGCCCAGCTCACCGACCTCGGCGACGCCCGCCAGGCCCTCCTCTACCTCGGCGGCCTCCTCGGCGAGGTCGGCATAGCCCTGGTCGGCCTCGCCTGCGCGGCGGACGACGAGACGACGTACTGGCAGTGCATGGAGGCGATCGACGCGGCGGACGAGTCACGGGACCGGGTGCTGCAGATGCTGCGAAGACTGGCGGACCGGGGGGAGGAGTTGCCGGAGGCGGGGTGAGTTCTCGGCCGCGGGTGGGTGGGGGCTGGTCGCGCCCACGTGGCGGTAGCCGCAGATTCAGTACAGCCCCGCGCCCCCAGGCAGGTGGGTACAGCCCGTGTGTGCCCGGCTGTACCCACCTTTCTTGGGGGCGCGGGGAACTGCGCGACCAGCCACGACGGACCCGCAGCCGCCCGGCCACGGAACCTCAGCCCGCCTCCTCCTCGCCACCCCACGCAGTGCGCCCTGGGCGCTCCCGGACAAGATCGACCATGTCCCGGCGCTGCCGGGGACTGATGAAGATCACCCTCGCGCCGCTCACGACTGTCCAGCCGCGACCAGGTGATCGGCGATCGCCTCACGGACGTCATCCGGCAGGCCACGGATCAACTCGCCGAGGCTGCGCGGGCCCTGCGGCAGCCACCACTGCCGGACCAGCTCCCCGGCCCCGACGCCGTGTCGCGCGCGTCGCACGAGGCGCGCTGGACTCCTCCGTCGCCGGTCAAGCGACGGCTCAGGCCCGTCGGCGGGGCACGTTCCGGAGCAAGCGGCCACTACGTGTGCACCTGCCCGAACCCGCTGGAGTGCGACACGTACCGCCCGCCTGGATCGCCCGGTGATTCAAGTGATTCAAGGTGATTTACCGGTGGTTCAAATCACTTGAGGAGTGGTGGTTCAGCCCTTTAGGGCGCCACCACCGGAAAGCGCAGGTCAAAGGTCTGAATCACCTGAAGGGGCGGCGGAGTGATTCAAACCACCCCGCCGCCCCGCACACCACCGCCCTGAGCCCCCCTTGCCGGCTCACCTCATGAGCCCCACTCGCCCCACCCGTCCGAGCACTGGAGACCGAACATCACCAGTCCGCTCCAGCTCGACCGTGACCGGGAGGCGCGTGCCGTCCGGGACGCCGAGATCTACCGCCTGAAAGTCGCCGGGTCGACCGAGCGGGCCGTCGCCACCCGGTACGGCCTGGAAGGCTCCACGGTGCACGAGATCATCGACAAGGCCCCCGGGACCTGCTGACACCGGGGGCCGAGGCGCTGGGGCAGATGGAGGCGGACCCGCTGGACGACGCCCGCCGGGCCGCCTCCACCGTCCGCTCGCGACGGCTGTTCGGCCTGGACGCCCCGAAGCAGCTGAACATTGCGCTGGACAAGCGGATCGACGATGAGTCGGCCGACATCGCCGAGGGGCTCCTCAGGGTGATCCCGGAGTTCTGGACGCCGTGGACGTAGACGGCACTTTCCGCGCCCGGTCGCCACTTACGCACTGGAGCTGGCTCCGCAGCCTGAACGGCGAGGACCCCGGCGCTCCACGTCCCGAGGCGCCCTGGCCGCAGCTCGCCCTGCCCCGGGCCCGTCCGCCGCTCGGCCGGACGACGCACCCCCGCCCCGGTACCGGGAGCCGGACAGCGTGGACCGCGTGCTGCGCGAACTGGCGAAGACCCAGGACGAGTTGGGAGACTGCTCACCGAGGGAGATGACGACGGACCTGAGGACGATCAAGAAGCGGTTGCGTGAGCTGGCCGCCGACCCGGACCGCCCTGGCGCGGGTAGAGCTTCAGCGGCTGCAGGGTGAGTTGCTGTGTGTACGCGGCCGTACCGGCGTGGCGGAGCCTGCGGCGGAGCCGACCGTGGCACCCCTGATCGGGCTGACCGAGCAGGATTGAAGCGATCAAGACGTGGCCGCCCGAACTCCGCCCCCGGCTGCGGGGCGACGCCCTGACACATGTCATCCTGCCGTGGCAGGACTGACGCACCAACTTCCGTTTCGCACCGTGGCGTTCACCCATGCGGGGCAAGTCCGTACATACGATCTCACCATGGCATTGGAACCTGTCGAGGCCACCCTGATCGTCGGGGCAGTCGGCCTCCTCGGGACGGCGTCTGCCGTTCTCATCACTCACCGGCTGACCCGTCATCGGGATCGCCGGCACCGCGTGTGGGACCGTCGGATGGACACCTACCAGGAGGTGTTGCGCACCCGCCGGTTCCTGGCTCAGCACCGGGCGGACGTGCTACGTGCCCGGTCGGCCCGGTCGACCATTATCGACTCTGAGGGCGAATTCAAGGCGTTCCTGCTGACGCAGGCTCAGTTGGACATGTTCGGCTCGCCCGAGATCAGGGCCCTGGACACTTTCACTTTGGCAGCGTTCAACCACTGGACCCGTGCCTTGTCGGAGTGGAGTGATCTGCACGCCCGTGCTACTGCCCACTACAACGACAAGGACATGTGGGAGGAGGCCGACAAGAAGTGGGCGGAACTCGAAGAGTTCTCGAAGACTGTCGACCTGGCTGACCGGCGGCTGGCTGAAGCGATCCGAGAAGAGGCGGAGTTCAGGGACTACCTGAAGATCCCGTGGTGGCAGCGCTTCAAGACGGGGTTGCAGCGGCTCCGTGTCCGACGCAGGCAGGTCGTGGCCGCAGCGGCTACTCCAGCGCCTCCGGACTGAGTACGCTCGGAAGCGGCTCGTTGACCTAGGTGTCTAATAAACGTTGACGAGGCGGTTCGAATGCCTAGGAATCGCGGCCCGTGACGGGCCGCGATTACGCTCGATTAGCGGTCGCTAATCTCTCCTGACCAAGTCTGATCTGCCTTGGATTCCATGGGGGAAACACCCGCTTCGATCTCAAGCGCCGACAGATCCGCGTTCAGTGCCGCCATCAACTCCTCCATCTGCTGCAACAACCCCTTCGGCTGCCCAGCCCCCGCAGTCAGCGGCACGGTTTCTTCGGACATGACGGCCTCCTCGGCCCAAGGACCCACGCGGGTATCGGATGACGCACCGGCGACGACAAGCCGGCTCCGCCCGAGCCAACGATCACCAAAGGGCCCGGTCACTGGCACGGCCGCCCCTCGCGCAGGCCGTGGACGAATTTCACCCGACCGGGGACGGCGGTGCCGCGGAGGTCACAGGGGCCCGTGAGGCCACAGCGCACTCCTGCGTGCAGGATGGAGACATGGATCTCCGCATCTTCACCGAGCCCCAGCAGGGCGCGAGCTACGACACCCTCCTCACCGTCGCCAAGGCCACCGAGGACCTCGGTTTCGACGCCTTCTTCCGCTCCGACCACTATCTGAAGATGGGCGACGGCGACGGCCTCCCCGGCCCCACCGACGCCTGGATCACCCTCGCCGGCCTCGCCCGTGAGACCAAGCGCATCCGCCTCGGCACCCTGATGACCGCCGCCACCTTCCGGCTGCCCGGCGTGCTCGCCATCCAGGTCGCCCAGGTCGACCAGATGTCCGGCGGCCGCGTCGAACTGGGCCTGGGCGCGGGCTGGTTCGAGGAGGAGCACCAGGCGTACGGCATCCCGTTCCCGAAGGAGAAGTTCCCGCGGCTCGAGGAGCAGCTGGAGATCGTCACCGGGCTGTGGGCCACCGAGCCCGGCGACACCTTCGACTTCCACGGCAAGCACTACGACCTCACAAAGTCGCCCGCGCTACCCAAGCCCGCCCAGGACAGGATCCCCGTGCTGATCGGCGGCCACGGTGCGACGAGGACCCCGCGTCTGGCCGCCCGCTACGCCGACGAGTTCAACATGCCGTTCGCCTCGGTCGAGGACAGCGAGACCCAGTTCGGCCGGGTCCGTGCCGCCGCCCAGGAGGCGGGCCGCGCGGCCGACGCGATCACCTTCTCCAACGCCCTCGTCGCCTGCGTCGGCAAGGACGACCAGGAGGTCGCCCGCCGCGCCGCCGCGATCGGCCGCGAGGTCGACGAGCTCAAGGCCAACGGCCTGGCCGGCACCCCCGCCGAGGTCGTCGACAAGATCGGCCGCTATGCCGCCGTGGGCTCCCGCCGCGTCTACCTCCAGATCCTCGACCTCGACGACCTGGACCACCTGGAGCTGATCTCCGCCCAGGTCCAGTCGCAGCTGTCGTAAATCGAAGGCACTGGTCACAGCGCCTGTGCGAAGCTGAGGACGTCGTCCTGCCGAGCCCCCAGGATCACCCTTCCTGGGGGCTCTCGCGCGCACGGCACCCCGTACCGTCCACCGGCCGGAGAGGCCCTCACCATGTTCCTGACCATCACCACCACCGGCACTCCCGAGCGCCCCGCGACCGACCTCGGCTTCCTGCTGCACAAGCATCCCGACAAGGCGCAGGCGTTCTCCACCTCCTACGGCAGGGCGCACGTCCTCTACCCCGAGGCGGACGATCAGCGCTGCACGGCCGCGCTGCTCCTGGAGGTCGACGCGGTGGCGCTGGTCAAGCGCGGCAAGGGCAAGGGCCGCGGCGGCGCCCCCGACGCGGCGCTCGCCCAGTACGTCAACGACCGCCCCTACGCGGCCTCTTCACTGCTCGCGGTGGCCCTGAGCGCGGTCTTTTCCAGCGCGATGCGCGGGGTGTGCACCGCCAAGCCCGAACTCCCCTCGCAGCCGCGGCCGTTGCGCATCGAGGTGCCCGCCGTCGCGGCCCGAGGCGGCCCGGAAGTCGTACGGCGGCTGTTCGAGCCGCTCGGCTGGACCGTGAGCGTCGAACCGGTCGCGCTGGACACCGAGTTCCCGGAGTGGGGCGACTCGCGCTATGTGCGGCTCGAACTGGAGTCCGCCGAGCTCACCGTCGCCGAGGCGCTGCGCCACCTGTACGTCCTCCTCCCCGTCCTCGACGACGCCAAGCACTACTGGGTGGCCTCCGACGAGGTCGACAAGCTGCTGCGGGCCGGCGAGGGCTGGCTGCCCGCGCACCCGGAGCAGAGGCTGATCACCAGCCGCTACCTGTCGCGCCGCTGGTCGCTGACGCGCGAGGCGATGGAGCGACTGGAGCTGGTCCGGCTCGCCGAGGCCGACGACAGCGAGGTCGAGGAGATCGACAACGCCGTCGAGGCGGAGACCGAGACCGAGGAGAAGCCGACCCCGCTCGCCGTGCAGCGCCGCGAGGCCGTCCTGGAGGCGCTGCGCGCCGCCGGTGCCGCCCGCGTTCTCGACCTCGGGTGCGGGCAGGGCCAGTTGGTGCAGGCGCTGCTCAAGGACCCGAGGTTCACCGAGATCGTCGGCGTGGACGTATCGGTGCGGGCGCTCACCATCGCCTCCCGGCGGCTCAAGCTGGACCGCATGGGGGAGCGGATGGCCTCGCGCGTCCAGCTCTTCCAGGGCTCGCTGGCCTACACCGACAAGCGGCTCAAGGGGTACGACGCCGCCGTGCTCAGCGAGGTCATCGAGCACCTCGACCTGCCCCGACTGCCCGCCCTGGAGTACGCGGTGTTCGGCGCGGCCCGCCCCCGTACCGTCCTGGTGACGACCCCGAACGTCGAGTACAACGTCCGCTGGGAGTCGCTCCCGGCCGGCCACGTCCGGCACGGCGACCACCGCTTCGAGTGGACCCGCGAGGAGTTCCGCACCTGGGCGGCCGCGGTGGCCGAACGGCACGGGTACGAGGTGAAGTTCACCCCGGTGGGACCGGACGACCCCGAGGTCGGGCCGCCCACGCAGATGGCCGTTTTCACATGGAACACCGCTGAGACCAGGACCGAGAAGGAGGCGAAGGCGGCATGACCGAGACCGTGAAGAAGGGGCGCACCCTCCCCGTCACCGACCTCTCCCTCGTGGTCCTCGTCGGCGCCTCCGGCTCCGGCAAGTCCACCTTCGCCCGGCGCCACTTCAAGCCGACCGAGGTGATCTCCTCGGACTTCTGCCGGGGCCTGGTCTCCGACGACGAGAACGACCAGGGCGCCACCAAGGACGCCTTCGACGTCCTGCACTACATCGCCGGCAAGCGGCTGGCCGCCGGCCGCCGCACCGTCGTCGACGCGACCAGCGTGCAGTCGGACTCCCGGCGCCAGCTGATCGACCTGGCCAAGCAGTACGACGTGCTGCCCATCGCCATCGTCCTGGACGTGCCCGAGGAGGTGTGCGCCGAGCGCAACGCGGCCCGCGCCGACCGGGCCGAGATGCCGGTCCGGGTCATCAAGCGCCACATCCGCGAACTGCGGCGCTCGATCCGTCACCTGGAGCGCGAGGGCTTCCGCAAGGTGCACGTCCTGCGCGGGGTCGAGGACATCGAGCACGCCACCGTCGTCACCGAGAAGCGCTTCAACGACCTGACCCACCTCACCGGCCCCTTCGACATCGTCGGCGACATCCACGGCTGCGCCTCCGAACTGGAGACCCTGCTCGCGAAGTTGGGCTACACCGACGGCGTCCACCCCGAGGGCCGTACCGCGGTCTTCGTCGGCGACCTCGTCGACCGCGGCCCGGACAGCCCCGGTGTGCTGCGCCGCGTGATGTCGATGGTCAAGTCGGGCAACGCGCTGTGCGTGCCGGGCAACCACGAGAACAAGTACGGCCGTTACCTCAAGGGCCGCAAGGTCCAGCACACCCACGGGCTCGCCGAGACCATCGAGCAGATGGAGCACGTCACGGACGAGTTCCGCGCCGAGGTACGGGAGTTCATCGACGGACTGGTCAGCCACTACGTCCTCGACGGCGGCCGCCTCGTGGTCTGTCACGCCGGTCTGCCGGAGAAGTACCACGGCCGCACCTCCGGCCGGGTCCGCTCGCACGCGCTGTACGGCGACACCACCGGTGAGACCGACGAGTTCGGGCTGCCGGTGCGCTACCCGTGGGCGGAGGACTACCGCGGCCGGGCGGCCGTGGTCTACGGCCACACCCCGGTCCCGGAGGCGACCTGGCTCAACAACACCATCTGCCTGGACACCGGCGCCGTCTTCGGCGGCAAGCTCACCGCGCTGCGCTGGCCGGAGCGGGAGCTGGTCGACGTACCGGCGGAAAAGGTCTGGTACGAGCCCGCCAAGCCGCTGAAGTCGGAGGCTCCCGGTGGTCAGGACGGCCGGCCGCTCGACCTCGCCGACGTGTACGGCCGCAGGGTCGTCGAGACCCGGCACCAGGGCCGGGTCGCCGTCCGGGAGGAGAACGCGGCCGCGGCGCTGGAGGTCATGAGCCGTTTCGCGGTGGACCCGCGGCTGCTGCCGTACCTCCCGCCGACCATGGCCCCGACGGCGACCAGTCACATCGAGGGCTACCTGGAGCACCCGGCCGAGGCGTTCGCGCAGTACGCCGCGGACGGTGTCGAGCGGGTCGTGTGCGAGGAGAAGCACATGGGCTCGCGGGCGGTGGCCCTGGTCTGCCGGGACGCGGAGGCGGCCCGCGGGCGCTTCGGTGTGGACGGTCCGACCGGCTCGCTGTACACCCGCACCGGCCGTCCGTTCTTCGACGACGAGTCGGTGACGGAGACGATCCTGGACCGGCTGCGCACGGCGATCGGCGAGGCCGGTCTGTGGGACGGACTCGACACGGACTGGCTGCTGTTGGACGCCGAGCTGATGCCGTGGTCGCTGAAGGCCGCCGGCCTGCTGCGGTCGCAGTACGCGGCCGTCGGCGCCGCGTCCGGCGCGGTGTTCCCGGGGGCGCTGGCAGCACTGGAAGGCGCCGCGGCACGCGGTGTCGAGGTCGCCGAGCTGCTGGCCCGCCAGCGCGCCCGCGCCTCGGACGCCGCCGCGTTCACCGACGCGTACCGCCGCTACTGCTGGACCACCGACGGCCTGGACGGCGTCCGCCTGGCACCGTTCCAGATCCTCGCGGTCCAGGGCCGCAGTCTCGCCGGGCTCCCGCACGACGAGCAGCTGGCCCTGCTGGACCGCCTGGTGGAGCACGACAGCACCGGCCTGCTCCAGACCACCCGGCGCCTCTACGTCGACACCGGTGACCCGGAGTCGGTGCGGGCGGGCGTCGACTGGTGGCTGGAGATGACCGGCCGCGGCGGCGAGGGCATGGTCGTCAAGCCGCTCGGCGCGGTGGTCCGCAGTACCGAGGGCCGCCTGGTCCAGCCCGGCATCAAGTGCCGGGGCCGGGAGTACCTGCGGATCATCTACGGCCCCGAGTACACCCGCCCGGAGAACCTCGACCGGCTGCGCAAGAGGTTCCTCAACCACAAGCGCTCCCTCGCGATCCGCGAGTACGCCCTGGGCCTGGAGGCCCTGGACCGGCTGGCGGAGGGCGAACCGCTGTGGCGGGTGCACGAGGCGGTGTTCGGGGTGCTGGCGCTGGAGTCGGAGCCGGTCGACCCCCGGCTGTGAGCCGCCGGGCGGAAGTGAGGGGTGACCCACCGGTCACCCCTCACCCCACCAACCGCAACCGCTCCCCGCACACCCCCACCTCCACCGTCTGCCCCCACGTCAGCTCCACCGCGTCCCCCTCCATCCCGTCCCCGAAGGCGATCAGCCGTTCGGACTCGACGGTGAGGCGGAGGCGGGCGCGGGCGGGGAGTTCGCCGGCGGTCAGGGTCGTGCCGGTGGCCGGGGACGGCCAGGCCTCGCGGACGAACCACACCAGGCGGTTCTCCGTAGGCTCCGGCAGCCGCAGGCGGGCACCCCGCTCCTGCCACACCGACCGGAGCCAGCCCGTGGCCCCCGTCCCCGTCCCCACCAGCACCCCGGAGGAAGCCTGGGCCTCGACGACACCCCCGTCGCCCTCCAGGCCCAGGCGGTATCGGGCGGTCTGATGACCGGCGGCGCCCAGGTAGATCTCGTTCAGCGCGACGAGCCGCTGGGTGTCGTCCGCGACGGCCTCGACCATCGTCAGCTCGTCGGCCTGCGCACCGGCCGCCGTCAGCAACTTCGCCGTGTCCCGCGGACGGTGGCGCACCAGCACGCCCGGGTTGCGGCCGGGCTCGGTGTCGATGCCCAACACCGGTTGCCCGGAGAGGTACTTGGCCGCATTGGCCACCAGACCGTCCTGCCCGACCACGACGACGACGTCCTCGGGGGCGAACAGGAAACGGTCCAGGTCGGCCCGCTCGACCCGGGCCTGACGCCAGGTCAGCGGAATCGCGGCGGTCACCTCGGCCAGTGCCCGCTGGGCGCGCTCGTGGCGCTCGGCGACCTCGCGGATGTCCCGGCCCCGGGAGGAGAGGAAGTAGGCCGCCTGGCCGTGGGTGCCGTGGTGGGCCACCAACTCCTCGTACTCCGTGGTGCGATGGACCAGGACGGCCCGTGGCGCGAGACTCACTCCGGCTCCCGTGCGCCCAGCCTGGCCAGCAGCCCCGTCAGCACATCCGGTGAGATCGTCACGCTGTCGATGTGCGGCAGGTTCTCCGCGAGCCGGGTCCCGGTGAGGGCGTGCAGGGTGGCGACGTCGACGTCCGCGTGCACCTGCAACCAGGCGGCCTGCGCCTGCGCCTTGGCGTCACCCACGGCGCGCACCTCGTCGGCCTCCGCACGGGCGAGCCGTACCGAACGGGCCGCCTCGGCCTCCGCCCGTACCGCGTCCGCGGCCGCGTGCTCCTCCGCCTCCCGGCGGGCGTTGGTGCCCCGCTGCTCCACCAACTGCTCTTCCCTGCGGGCGAGTTCGATCTGGCTGGCGAGTTCGTTCTCGGCGATGGCACGCTCCCGCTCGACGGCCACGGCCCGGCGTTCGTAGGTCGCCCGGTCCGCCTCCTGCTGGATCTGCTCGCGGGCCGGGGTGCGCAGCGCCCGCTCCACCTCCGGCTCGGGGCGCACCGCCATCACGCGTACGGCGACCACCTCGATGCCGGTGGCCGGCAGCCGGGGTTCGGCGTCCAGGCCCGCCCGGATCCGCTCGCGCACCGCGGACACGCCGTCGACCAGGGCGGACGACAGGGAGGTCCGGGTCAGGACGTCGAGCGCGTGCTGCTGGGCCGTCTCGGTGAGCAGGGTGCCCAGTTGCTCCAGGGGCGAGCCCCGCCACACCCCGGTGTCCGGGTCGATGGAGAAGTCCAGGCGGGCGGCGGCGAGGGCCGGGTCGCCGATCCGGTAGGTCACGGTCGCCTGCACGGCCACGTCCTGGAAGTCGGACGTACGGGCATGGAAGGTCATGGCCAACTCGCGGTCGTCGACCGGCACTTCGGAGAGCGCTGCGGTCAGTGCGCGGAACCAGAAGCTGAGTCCGGGGCCGTCGTGGAGCAGTGTGCCGCCACGGTGGTGCCGGATGTGCGCCGTGGGCGCGCCGCGCAGGTGGCGCCAGCCGAGGCGCCGGGTGATGTCGGCCATCAGTTCCCCTCTTTTCGTCTGCACGACGATAAGCGGACCGACCGTTTATCGTCAAGAGGACGACAACAGGAAATTCGTGCGAACGAAGGGGTCAAGCGGCTTTTCGTTGGTCAGGATGGAGGCATGGGATTCCATGTCGACTCCGAGGCCGGGCGGCTCAGCCGCGTCATCCTGCACCGGCCGGATCTCGAGCTCAAAAGGCTCACCCCCAGCAACAAGGACCAGCTGCTCTTCGACGACGTGCTGTGGGTGCGCCGGGCGCGCGCCGAGCACGACGGGTTCGCCGACGTGCTGCGCGACCGCGGGGTCGCCGTCCACCTCTTCGGCGACCTGCTCACCGAGGCCCTGGAGGTGCCGGCGGCCCGGTCCCTCGTCCTCGACCGCGTCTTCGACGAGAAGGAGTACGGCCCGCTGGCCACCGACCACCTGCGGTCCTGCTTCGAGACGCTGCCCGCCGCGGAGCTGGCGGAGGCGCTGGTCGGCGGCATGACCAAGCGGGAGTTCCTGGAGACGCACGCGGAGCCGACCTCCGTGCGCTTCCACGTCATGGACCTCGACGACTTCCTCCTCGCCCCGCTGCCCAACCACCTCTTCACCCGCGACACCTCGGCCTGGATCTACGACGGCGTCTCCGTCAACGCCATGAAGTGGCCCGCCCGGCAGCGCGAGACCGTCCACTTCGAGGCGATCTACCGCCACCACCCGCTCTTCCGCGACGAGACCTTCCACCTCTGGTCGGAGGGGCAGGCCGACTACCCGTCCACCATCGAGGGCGGGGACGTCCTCGTCATCGGCAACGGCGCGGTCCTCATCGGCATGAGTGAGCGGACCACGCCCCAGGCCGTCGAGATGCTCGCCCACAAGCTCTTCGCCGAGGGCTCCGCACAGACGATCGTGGCCCTGGACATGCCGAAGCGACGGGCCTTCATGCACCTCGACACCGTGATGACGATGGTCGACGGCGACACCTTCACCCAGTACGCCGGACTCGGCATGCTGCGGTCGTACACCATCGAACCGGGCGTCGGCGACAAGGAGCTCAAGGTCACCGACCATCCGCCGGAGCACATGCACCGCGCGATCGCCGCCGCGCTGGGCCTGGACGCGATCCGGGTGCTGACCGCCACCCAGGACGTGCACGCCGCCGAGCGCGAGCAGTGGGACGACGGCTGCAACGTCCTCGCCGTCGAACCGGGCGTCGTCGTCGCCTACGAACGCAACGCCACCACCAACACCCATCTGCGCAAGCAGGGCATCGAGGTCATCGAGATCCCGGGCAGCGAGCTGGGGCGGGGGAGGGGCGGGCCGCGCTGCATGAGCTGTCCCGTGGAAAGGGAGGCTGTATAGAAATGCTGAATATCGTATAGACTTCCAGAGTCCTGTTCTCATCCCGCTGGAGCGTCCCCATGGCGACCGTCCCCACCGCCCTCGCCGGGCGCCACTTCCTCAAGGAGCTCGACTTCACCGCCGAGGAGTTCCTCGGCCTGGTCGAGCTGGCCGCCGAGCTGAAGGCGGCCAAGAAGGCCGGGACCGAGACGCGCCGACTGAGCGGGAAGAACATCGCGCTGATCTTCGAGAAGACCTCCACGCGCACGCGGTGCGCGTTCGAGGTCGCCGCCGCGGACCAGGGCGCCTCCACGACGTACCTGGACCCCTCCGGCTCGCAGATCGGGCACAAGGAGTCCGTACGGGACACCGCGCGCGTCCTCGGTCGTATGTACGACGGGATCGAGTACCGCGGAGACAGCCAGCAGAAGGTCGAGGAGCTGGCCGCCTACGCCGGCGTGCCGGTCTACAACGGGCTCACCGACGACTGGCACCCCACCCAGATGCTGGCCGACGTGCTGACCATGACCGAGCACACCGCGAAGCCGGTGCCGGAGATCGCCTTCGCCTACCTCGGTGACGCGCGGTTCAACATGGGCAACTCCTATCTGATCACCGGCGCGCTGCTCGGCATGGACGTGCGGATCGTCGCCCCCAAGACCTACTGGCCCGCCCAGGACGTCGTCGAGCGGGCCCGCGCGCTCGCCGTGGACAGCGGGGCCCGGATCACCCTCACCGAGTCGCTGGAGGACGGCGTCCTCGGCGCGGACTTCGTCGCCACCGACGTCTGGGTGTCCATGGGGGAGCCCAAGGAGGTCTGGGACGAGCGGATCGCCGCGCTCGCGCCGTACGCGGTGACCATGGACGTGCTGCGGGCCACGGGCAACGCGGACGTGAAGTTCCTGCACTGCCTGCCGGCCTTCCACGACCTCGGGACCAAGGTGGGGCAGGAGATCTTCGAGACCCACGGGCTGGAGTCCCTGGAGGTCACGGACGAGGTGTTCGAGTCGGCGCACTCGGTGGTGTTCGACGAGGCGGAGAACCGGCTGCACACGATCAAGGCGGTGCTGGTGGCCACGCTGGCCTGAAGGAGCGTCCTCAGGCCGGGTTCCACTGGTGCGGCACCACCGGCAGCCGGAACCACACCGCCTTGCCGGTCTCGGTCGGGCGGTGCCCGCAGGACGAGCTGAGCGCCCTGATCAGGAGCAGGCCGCGGCCGTGCTCCTGCCAGGGGTCCGGGTCCTGGGTGTCCGGCTGGGTCAGATGGCCCGGCGGCGCCGGGTCCGGGTCGTGCACCTCCACCTGGCAGCCCGTGGGGAGCAGCTCGACCACGAGCTCTATGGGCGTGTCACCGGCCGTGTGCTCCACGGCGTTCGCCACCAGCTCGGCCGTCAGCAGCTCCGCGGTGTCGCAGTCCGCCCCGTGCTCCAGCTCGGCCAGCGCGGTGCGGACCAGGGCGCGCGCCACGGGCACGGCCGCGGCGGAGTGCGGCAGCGCGATGCGCCAGGAGGCGGAGGGGCGATCTTGCAAGGCGGGTCCGTTCATGAGCAGGCTGTCCTGCTTTCAACCGTATGAATGGTACGGCGCCGTCGGCAGGCTCGTCGGGCGGGCACCGTACGGGACCTTCGGCCCCGTTGGCAGGCGGCTTACCCGTAGCAACGGCTTGCCTCCCGGCGTCGATCCCGCCGTTGCCGCTCTGTCGACGAGCCGTGACGGATGTGACCGGTTCAGGTCACTCCGGCGTGCCCTCCATGGCTCGACCCCTACCGCGTTATCGCGCACTCGTGACGACAGTCAAAGATGAGTGATAGCTTCGATGGGTAGAGCGCCGCGTATCGCGCACCTCGCACCTCGCACCTCGCCCGAGCACGAGGAGGCCGCACCGCATGAGTCCCTTCACCGGCTCCGCCGCCCGCACCCCGGACTGGCGGCACCTGCGCGTCGACCTCGCCGACGGGGTCGCCACGGTCACCCTCGCCCGCCCCGAGAAACTCAACGCGCTCACCTTCGGCGCCTACGCCGACCTGCGCGATCTGCTCGCCGAGCTGTCCCGCGAGCGTTCCGTCCGGGCCCTGGTCCTGGCCGGCGAGGGCCGTGGCTTCTGCTCCGGCGGCGACGTCGACGAGATCATCGGCGCCACCCTGGCCATGGACACCGCCCAGCTCCTCGACTTCAACCGGATGACGGGCCAGGTCGTGCGGGCCGTACGGGAATGCCCGTTCCCGGTGATCGCGGCGGTGCACGGGGTGGCGGCGGGCGCCGGGGCGGTCCTGGCCCTCGCGGCGGACTTCCGCGTGGCCGACCCCACGGCCCGCTTCGCCTTCCTCTTCACCCGGGTCGGCCTGTCCGGGGGCGACATGGGCGCGGCCTACCTGCTGCCCAGGGTGGTGGGACTGGGCCACGCGACCCGACTCCTGATGCTCGGCGAACCGGTCCGCGCTCCCGAGGCCGAGCGCATCGGCCTGATCAGCGAGCTGACGGAGGAGGGCGACGCGGACAAGGCCGCTTCAGCCCTGGCCCGCCGCCTGGCCGAGGGCCCGGCACTGGCGTACGCCCAGACGAAGGCCCTGCTCACGGCCGAGCTGGACATGCCGTTGGCGGCCGCAGTGGAACTGGACGCATCAACCCAGGCCCTCCTGATGAACGGTGCGGACTACGCGGAGTTCCACCGGGCGTTCACGGAAAAGCGTCCTCCCAAATGGAGCGGACGGTGAGGACATCACCCTCAGGGGCGCGGGGAACTGCGCGACAAGCCCCCACTCACCCGCACCCGCAACGCATCGCAGTCATCGGCGGCGGCCCCGGCGGCCTCTACGCCGCCGCCCTGCTCAAACGCCTCGACCCCCGAAGAGAAGTGACCGTCTGGGAACGCAACGCCCCCGACGACACCTTCGGCTTCGGCGTGGTCCTCTCCGACGAAACCCTCGGCGGCATCGAGCACGCGGACCCTCACGTCTACGAGGCCCTCCAGCACCACTTCACCCGCTGGGACGACATAGACATCGTCCACAGAGGCACCCGCCAGACCTCCGGAGGCCACGGCTTCGCCGCCCTCGGCCGCAAACGGCTGCTCGAAATACTGCACGACCGCTGCCGCACCCTCGGCGTCGACCTCCGCTTCCGCACCCCCGCCCCGCCCGGCCTCGCGGACACGCACGACCTCGTCATCGCCGCCGACGGAGTCAACAGCACCACACGCGAGACCCACACCCATGTGTTCCGCCCCCATGTGACCTCGCACCACTGCCGCTACATCTGGCTCGCCGCGGACTTCCCCTTCGACGCCTTCCGTTTCGAGATCGCCGAGACCGAGCACGGCGTGATGCAACTGCACGGCTACCCCTACGCGGCCGACGCCTCCACCGTGATCATCGAGATGCGGGAGGAGGTGTGGCGGGCGGCGGGCTTCGCCGAACTGGACACGGCGGACTCCATCGACCGCTGCGCCAAGATCTTCACGGAAGCCCTCCGCGGCCGCCCCCTGCGCTCCAACAAGTCCACCTGGACCACCTTCCGCACGGTCGTCAACGAGCACTGGTCCCACGGCAACACCGTGCTGCTCGGCGATGCCGCCCACACCGCCCACTTCTCCATCGGCTCCGGCACCAAGCTCGCCGTCGAGGACGCCCTCGCCCTGGCCGCCTGTCTGGAGGAACAGCCGTCGGTGGAAAGGGCGTTGGCGGCCTACGAGGCGGAACGCAAACCGGTCGTCGCCTCCACCCAACGCGCCGCCCTCGCCAGCCTGGAGTGGTTCGAGAACCTCCGGCTGTACCTCGACCAGCCGCCCCGCCAGTTCGCCTTCAACCTGCTCACCCGCAGCCGCCGCGTCACCCACGACAACCTGCGGCTCCGCGACGCCCGCTTCACCGGAGCCGTGGAGCACGAGTTCGGCTGCGAACCCGGTACGCCCCCGATGTTCACCCCGTTCCGGCTGCGCGGGCTGACCCTGCGCAACCGGGTCGTCGTGTCGCCGATGGACATGTACTCCGCCACCGACGGCGTCCCCGACGACTTCCACCTGGTCCACCTCGGCGCCCGGGCGCTGGGCGGCGCCGGCCTGGTGATGACCGAGATGGTGTGTGTCTCACCCGAGGGCCGGATCACCCCCGGCTGCACCGGCCTCTACGACGGCGGGCAGGCCGCTGCCTGGAAGCGGATCACCGACTTCGTGCACACGCGGTCGCCGGGCACCGCGATCGGCGTGCAGCTCGGCCACAGCGGCCGCAAGGGCTCGACCAAGCTGATGTGGGAGGGCATCGACGAACCGCTGCCCGAGGGCAACTGGCCCGTCGTGGGGCCGTCCCCGATCCCGTACAAGGCCGCCAACCAGACCCCGCGCGAGCTCACCCTTGCCGAACTAGCCGACCTCCGAGAGCAGTTCACCGCGGCCGCCCGGCGTGCCGACCGCGCCGGCTTCGACCTGCTCGAACTGCACTGCGCGCACGGCTACTTGCTCTCCAGCTTCCTCTCTCCGCTGACCAACCGCCGTACCGACGCCTACGGCGGCCCACTCGCCGGACGACTCCGCTTCCCGCTGGAGGTCTTCGACGCCGTCAGAGAAGTGTGGCCGCGGGAACGGCCCATGACCGTCCGTGTCTCCGCCACCGACTGGGCCGAGGGCGGCAACACCGCCGTGGACGCCGTCGAGATCGCCCGCGCCTTCGCCGCGCACGGCGCCGACGCGATCGACGTGTCCACCGGGCAGGTCGTGGCCGAGGAGCAGCCGGAGTACGGGCGCTCCTACCAGACGCCGTACGCCGACCGGATCCGCCACGAGACCGGCGTCCCGGTGATCGCGGTCGGCGCGATCTCCTCCTGGGACGACGTCAACTCGCTGATCCTGGCCGGCCGTACGGACCTGTGCGCGCTGGCCCGCCCGCACCTCTACGACCCGCACTGGACGCTGCACGCGGCCGCCGAGCAGGGCTACGAAGGTCCCGGTGCCGTCTGGCCCGATCCGTACCGCGCGGGCAGCCGCCGCCCGCAGACCGGCCGCACGGACGCGCCCAAGCCCCGGCTGACCCTGGGGACTTGAGGGGCTTGCGAGAGCGGGGACGCCCGAGGGGTCACAGGCCCACGAAGGCGGCCCCCGCGTCCCGCAGCCGCTCGTGCAGCCCCCGGAACACCGCCGCCGCCCGCTCGCCCGGCCAGTCCTCCGGGAGCAGCGGGGTGGGCAGACCGGGGTCGGCGTAGGGGAGATGGCGCCAGGAGTCGAGGGCGAGGAGGTAGTCGCGGTAGGCCTCCTCGGGCGGGGTGTCGGCCCGGTCCTCCCAGGCGTGCAGCACGCGCGCGTGGCGGTCCAGGAACGCCTCGTGCTCCTTGGCGATCGCGGCCAGGTCCCACCAGCGGGCCACGGCCTCGACGGTCGCCGCGAAGCCGAGGTGCTCGCCGCGGAAGAAGTCGACGTACGGGTCCAGGCGGAGCCGCTGGAGGGTGTGCCGGGCCTCCTCGTACAGCCGCGCCGGGGCGATCCACACCCCGGGGGCCGCCGTGCCGAAGCCGAGTCCGGCCAGGCGTGAGCGCAGCACGTGCCGCTTCTGCCGCTCCGACTCGGGCACCGAGAACACGGCGAGCACCCAGCCCTCGTCCTCGGGCGGCCGTACGGCGTAGATGCGCCGGTCGCCGTCGTCGAGGAGCTGGCGGGCGTCCGGCGAGAGCTCGTAGCCGGCCGCGCCCTGGGCCGTTCGGGCCGGAAGCAGCAGTCCGCGCCGTTTGAGCCGGGACACCGAGGACCGTACGGAAGGGGCGTCCACGCCGACCGCGGCCAGCAGCCGGATCAGTTCGGCGACGGGCACGGGACCCGGGACGAAGCGGCCGTAGGCGCCGTAGAGCGTGACGATGAGAGACCGTGGTGCATGCTGGTCGGACACGTTGATCATCTTAGGTCGTGTGGATCACTGCTGGTCACCATCGGTGCGCAGCCTGAACCGCTGGAGTTTGCCGGTCGCCGTGCGCGGCAGCGCGTCCATGAAGACGATCTCGCGCGGACATTTGTAGGGCGCCAGCTCGGCCTTGACGAACGTGCGCAGCGCCTCGGCGTCCCGTTCGACGCCCTCCTTGAGGACGACGTGGGCCACCACCACCTGGCCGCGCGCCTCGTCGGACCGCCCCACCACGGCCGCCTCGACGACGTCCGGGTGCCGCAGGAGCGCGTCCTCGACCTCCGGACCCGCGATGTTGTACCCGGCCGAGATGATCATGTCGTCCGCGCGGGCCACATAGCGGAAGTACCCATCGTTCTCGCGGATGTATGTGTCCCCGGTGATGTTCCAGCCGTCCCGCACGTACTCGCGCTGGCGTGGGTCGGCGAGATAGCGGCAGCCGACGGGACCGCGCACGGCGAGCAGCCCGGGCTCGCCGTCGGGCCGTTCACGGCCCGTCTCGTCGACCACGCGCGCCTGCCACCCGGGCACGGGGACCCCGGTCGTCCCCGGCCGGATGTGCTCGTCGGCGGCGGAGATGAAGATGTGCAGCAGCTCGGTGGCGCCGATGCCGTTGACGATGCCGAGACCGGTCCGCTCCTGCCAGGCCCGCCAGGTCGCCGCGGGCAGGTTCTCGCCCGCGGAGACACAGCGGCGCAGGGAGGAGACGTCGTACGCGTCGAGCTCGTCCAGCATCGCGCGGTAGGCGGTCGGGGCGGTGAACAGGACGGAGACCCGGTGCTCGGCGATCGCCGGCAGCAACTGCTTGGGGTGGGCCTGTTCCAGCAGGAGGGAGCCGGCGCCCGCTCGCATCGGGAAGATCACCAGGCCGCCGAGCCCGAAGGTGAAACCGAGCGGGGGACTGCCGGCGAAGATGTCGTCCACATGTGGTTGAAGCACATGCTTGGAGAAGGTGTCGGCTATCGCGAGCACATCCCGATGGAAGTGCATACAGCCCTTGGGTCGTCCGGTGGTCCCCGAGGTGAAGGCGATCAGCGCCACGTCGTCGGCAGCGGTCTCCACGGCGCGGTACGGCGTCCCGGGCGCCTCGCGGTTCAGGAGGTCGTCGGGGGCGTCGCCGCCGTACGTCGTGATCCTGAGGCCCGGTATCTCGGCCTTGGCGAGGTCGTCGACGGCGCGTATGTCGCACAGGGCGTGCTCGATGCGCGCGATCTCGCACATCGTGGCCAGCTCGTGCGGCCGCTGCTGGGCCAGCACCGTCACGGCGACCGCGCCCGCCTTCAGGACCGCCAGCCAGCAGGCCGCGAGCCACGGTGTGGTCGGGCCGCGCAGCAGGACGCGGTTGCCGGGGACGACCCCGAGGTCCCCGCTGAGCAGGTGCGCCAGCCGGTCCACGCGGGCGCGCAGGGTGCCGTACGTCCAGGTGTCCCCGGCGGGGGTGTGGAAGACCGGCCGGTCGTCGGGCGGGCCCGTCAGCAGTTCGGCGGCGCAGTTCAGCCGATCGGGGTACCGCAGCTCCGGCAGGTCGAAGCGGAGCTCCGGCCACTGGTCGGGAGGCGGGAGGTGGTCGCGCGCGAAGGTGTCGACGTGGGCCGAGACGTGCATGGCGGGTCGCCCCCTGCCTTGTGGGCCGCGTGGGCCGCCTTGTGGGCGTCGATGGTGGGCTCGCACAAGGAGCGTATCGTGTTGGTGACGACAGTCAACGGCACGCGATACTGTCGTAGGGCCCTGTCGACGAGAAGGGACCTGAGATGCCCGCATTCTCGCTCGAACCGTCACAGACCGCCCGTTGTGCACAGCTGCGCGCCCTCGCCGCGGAACGGCTGCGCCCGCTCGCGGAGAAGGGCGAGCCGGGCCATGTGAACCGTCCCCTGATCGCCGAGCTGGGCCGACTCGGCCTGCTGGAGCGGCTGTTCACCTCCGGCGCGCTGGACCTCTGCCTGATGCGGGAGTCCCTCGCGTACGCCTGCACGGAGGCCGAGACAGCCCTCGCCCTCCAGGGCCTGGGCGCCCACCCCGTCCACGCCCACGGCACCCCGGCCCAGCGGGACCGCTGGCTGCCGGCGGTGAGCGAGGGCAGCGCGGTGGCGGCGTTCGCGCTGAGCGAGCCGGGGGCGGGGTCGGACGCGGCGGCGCTGGGCTTGCGGGCGGAGCGGGATCCGGGCTCGTCGGCCGATCCGCCGGCCCAGCCGGTCGCCGTCCCCGACGGGGCCTCCCGGTGGCGGCTCACCGGCGAGAAGTGCTGGATCTCCAACGCTCCCGAGGCCGACTTCTACACCGTCTTCGCCCGGACCACGCCCGGCGCCGGTGCCCGGGGCGTGACCGCGTTCCTCGTGCCCGCCGACCGGCCCGGGCTCACCGGCGGCGCGCTCGACATGCTCTCCCCGCACCCCATCGGCACCCTCGCCTTCGACGCCGTGCCGGTGAGCGCCGACGACGTCCTCGGTGAGGTCGACCGCGGGTTCCGGGTCGCGATGGGCACACTCAACCTCTTCCGGCCCAGCGTCGGCGCCTTCGCGGTCGGCATGGCGCAGGCGGCACTCGACGCGTCCCTCGCGCACACCGCTCAACGGGACGCGTTCGGCGGCAAGTTGCGGGACCTGCAGAGCGTCGCCCACACGGTCGCCGAGATGGCGCTGCGCACGGACGCGGCCCGGCTCATGGTGTACGCGGCGGCGACGGCGTACGACGAAGACGCCCCGGACGTACCGAAGCGGGCGGCGATGGCGAAGCTGCTCGCGACCGAGACCGCGCAGTACGTCGTCGACACCGCGGTCCAACTCCACGGCGCCCGCGCCCTTCAGCGCGGTCATCTGCTGGAGCACCTGTACCGGGAGGTGCGCGCCCCGCGCATCTACGAGGGGGCGAGCGAGGTCCAACGGGGCATCATCGCCAAGGAGTTGTACGCGAATCCGGCGGTCCGGTGAACGCCGGCGAGAGGGAGGCCCCGTGAGTGCCGAGCGCGTCAACCCGCCCGAGCTCTCCCCGCCGACCGGCTTCTCGCACGCGGTCGTGGCCACCGGCTCGCGGGTGGTCTTCCTGGCGGGGCAGACGGCCCTGGACGCCGACGGGAAAGTGGTGGGGGCGTCCCTGCCCGAGCAGTTCGAGCGGGCGCTCACGAACCTGCTGACCGCGCTGCGGGCCGCGGGGGGCACACCCGCGGATCTCGCCCGCGTCACCGTCTACACCACCGACATCGCCGACTACCGCACCCACGTCCGCGAACTCGGCCGTATCTGGCGGGAGGCGGCGGGCCGGGACTATCCGGCGATGGCGGTCGTCGAGGTCGTACGGCTCTGGGACGACCAGGCGGCGGTGGAACTCGACGGCTTCGCGGTGCTGCCCTAGCCTCGCGGCTCCGGGAACCGGGTCAGGCGGCGACGGCCAGCTGGGCGAGCGGCGAGCGGTGCGGCGCGACGATCCGTCCGTCGGGCAGCAGCTCACCGGTGTCGTCGAAGACGATCGCGCCGTTGCACAGCAGGTTCCAGCCCTGCTCGGGGTGGGCGGCGACGACGTGCGGAGCGGTGCTGTCGGACGCAGGGCACGAAGACTGGTGAGAACACATGGCGCACCTCCACATTGGTGGGACCGTCCCCATGGGGTCCGTATCCGTATGTGTAGACCATGCTCCCGCCGCGAACTCATCGGAACGGCTCGACATGAAGCGTGACAACACGCGGACAACTCTCGGACCGTTCCACGACGCTCGATGCGGACTCGCCACCGAAGGAGTGACGATCACGGCTGTCGGCGCGCGTTCCCGGTAGCAGTGGAGGGCCCCGCTCCACTCAGCGGAGACCCCGCCCCATTCATCCGGGAGGCATCCCATGTCCGTCCGCTCCGTCCTCGCCGCCACCGCCGGTGCCGCGCTGTTCCTGCTCGCAGCTCCCGCGCTGCCCGCGCAGGCCGACCCGTACGAGACGGTCACCGTCGACCCCGTCGGCCGTATCGCCACCGACGGCACCGTCACGCTCTCCGGCACCTACCGCTGCACCGGCGGCACCGGTCCCGTGTTCGTCAGCTCCTCCGTGGGGCAGCGCTCCGAGTCGGTCCGGCACGGCATCGGCGGTACCCGCGCGGTGTGCGACGGCGTCGAGCACGTCTGGGCGAACACCGGCAAGCCCACCCCGGGCTCCCTCGAAGCCGGACAGGCCCGGGTGGAGGCCACCCTCATGGAACTCAGCCCCCAGGGCGGCCTGCTGCTGCCCCGCTTCCACGCGACCGAGCAGCAGGACATCACGCTGACGAAGAGCTGAGCGCGGCCGGGCCCGACAGCCGGTGCCGGCCGGCACCGCTCACCGTACGAGTCTGATCTCCGGAGGCCACAGCACCCCGTCGGCCAGCAGCAGTGCCGGGCCCAGGTGTTGCGGACACACCACCAGCGGTGGCCGCGCGTGGCAGGAGATCTCGAAGCGCGCCCGGGCCCCGCACTCCGCCCCGTCCCGCGGTCCGGAGTGCCGGCTCGCGCACCGCCGTACGGGCGTGCCGTCCGAGGCCATGGTCTCCTCCTCCGATCAGGCGGCCCGGGCCGGACGGACCCACCCCAGGCACTGCCTTCACGCTAGGAAGGGGCCGCCCGGGCGGCCCGCCCGGGGGGCCATCCGGGTGAGGGAACCCGGGAGTAAATCCCTTTGCCGGGGATGATCGGGATGATTACGGTCGGCCCCATGGCGGACGACGAACCCACGCGCGCGGCCAAGCTGCTGAACGCCCAGGCGAAGGCCGAGCGGCTCTTCGCGGAGATCGAGGCGCGCGGGCTGATCGCGCCGGGCGAGGGGGAGCGGGCGGTCAGCGACCGGATCCGGGACCTGGCCAACGAGCTGTTCGGCACCACCCGGCACTGGCACAAGCGGATCGTGCGCTCCGGACCGAACACGCTCCAGCCGTACCGGGAGAACCCGCCGGACCGCGTGATCGGCGCGGACGACATCGTCTTCGCCGACTTCGGTCCGATCTTCGAGGAGTACGAGGCCGACTTCGGCCGCACCTTCGTCCTCGGCGACGACCCGGTCAGGCACCGTCTCCGCGACGACCTGCCGCGGATCTTCGCCGCGGGCCGGAAGTTCTTCGAGGCCGACCCGGACATCACCGGCGCGCGTCTGTACGCCGAGGTGGCGCGACTCGCCGCCAACTCCGGTTGGCAGCTGGGCGGTTGGCACGCCGGGCACCTCGTCGGTGAGTTCCCGCACGAGTGGATCGACGGTGCCGACGTGGAGTCGTACATCGCCCCCGCCAACGACACGCCGCTGCGCCGTACCGACAAGGCGGGACGTCGTTGCCACTGGATCCTGGAGATCCATCTCGTCGACGGTGAGCGGGAGTTCGGCGGCTTCTACGAGGAACTGCTCACGCTCTGACCGCGTTTCAGGCGCGGTCGATGTGCACGTTCGTCGACTTCACGCGGGCGATGGCCTCCACGCCGACCTCCAGGCCGAGTTCCTCCACGGCCTCCCGCGTCAGGAGGGACACCAGCCGGTGCGGCCCCGCCTGGATCTCCACCTGCGCCGCGACGTCGCCGAGCTTGACGGCGGTGACGATGCCGGGGAAGGCGTTGCGGACGGAGGTGTGGGAGGTCTCCTCGTCACCGCCGTCGCCCTTGGCGAGTTCCACGGAGAAGGCGGCCAGGTCCTTCCCGTCGATGAGGCGCCGCCCGCCCTCGTCCCGGTGCGTGGGAACCCGCCCGGCGTCCGCCCACCGCCGCGCGGTGTCGGGACTCACGCCGAGCAGCCGTGCGGCCTGGCCGATCGTGTAGGACTGCATGGGCGCCAAGATAGGCGATCCACGGCGACGGGACGCACGTCAGCCCACAGGCTCCGTACATCGCGGGGCAGCGGGCGGCGGCGCGGAGGTTTTGCCGGAACGGCAACAGCGCTGGCCCCACCGGGACCCGAGGGGTGACGGTGGGCCCGTGACTCACGACAACGCGGGATCGACCGTGTCCAGGACCCCCCTGCCCGCCGACGGATACGTCGGGGACCCCGAGGTGCGGGCGGAGTGGGACAACCGCTACGCCGACCGGCCACAGCTGTGGAGCGGACGGCCCAACGGCGCGCTGGTGGCCGAGGTCGCCGGGCTCACGCCCGGACGGGTGCTCGACGTCGGCTGCGGCGAGGGTGCCGACGCCGTCTGGCTCGCGCGCGGCGGCTGGGACGTGACCGCCCTTGAGGTCTCGGGCGTGGCGCTGGAGCGGGCCGCGGGGCACGCGCGCGACGCCGGTGTCGCCGTGCGCTGGATCCACGCCGAACTGACGGAAGCGGAGCTCGTGCCGGGCTCCTTCGACCTGGTCTCCGCGCAGTACCCGGCCCTGCTGCGCACCCCCGACGCGGCGGCCGAGCGGGCGCTGCTCGCGGCCGTCGCCCCCGGTGGCGTCCTGCTGGTCGTGCACCACGCGGGGATGGACACCCAGCACCCGCACGACAGCGAGTTCGACCCGGCCGACTACGTCTGGCCCGCGATGGTCGCCGCGCTGTTCGACGACGACTGGGAGGTGGAGGTGGACGAGCAGCGGCCCCGGCCGGCCCCCGAGGGAGGCGCCGGCGCGCACCACACCGACGACGTGGTGCTGCGGGCCCGCCGACTGCGCTGAAGGTCCCCTCGGGCGGTGTGGCGGGCACGGTGACTTCTCTCACGCCTGCCCTGGCAGAAGGCGCTTGCCCCTGACGCCAACGTCAGGTTCTAGCGTTCCGGGCATGGACATCAACAACTCAGTCGCCCTTGTCACCGGAGCCAACCGCGGTCTGGGCCGCGCCTTCGCCCAGCGCCTGCTCGAACGCGGCGTCCGCAAGGTCTACGCGACGGCCCGCAGGCCGGAGACCGTGGACCTGCCCGGGGTCGAGGTGCTGCCCCTCGACATCGCCGATCCCGCGTCCGTGCGGGCAGCGGCAGGGGCCGCCCCGGACGTCTCGCTGCTCATCAACAACGCGGGAATCAGTACGGGTACCGACCTGGTGACCGGCTCGCTGGACGCGGTACGGCACGAGCTGGAGACCAACATGTTCGGCCACCTGGGCATGATCCGGGAGTTCGCGCCGACGCTCGCCGACAACGGCGGGGGCGCGATCGTCAACGTCCTCTCCGCCATGTCGTGGTTCGGGGGCAAGGGCGCCAACGCCTACCACCTGACCAAGGCCGCCGCCTGGGCCATGACCAACGGCGTCCGCCTGGAACTCGCCGACCAGGGCACGCTCGTGACGGCGGTGCACCTCGGCCTGGCCGACACCGACATGGCCGCGGGCTGGCCCGTGGACAAGCTCGCGCCGGCGGACCTGGCCGACGCGGCGCTCGACGGTGTCGAGGCCGGGTCCGCCGAGGTCCTCGCCGACCAGTGGAGCCGGGACGTCAAGTCCCGGCTGCCGCTGACACCGGAGGAGTTCAACGCCGCGATGGAACGCGCCCTGGCGGCGCTGACAGCGGCCTGACGGCAGCGCTGACGGCAGTGTTGACGGCAGCGCTGACGGCGGCCTGAGGGTCGTTCCGCCGCCCTGGCACCGGCCGGCGAGAGCCGCTCGCACCGCGGCAGCCGCCGGAGACCAGGACGTCCGCTTCGCCTCTCAGATGTCCCTTCAGATGTCCCGGAAGATCTCGATCTGCGCTCCCACCGAGTTCAGCCGCTCCGCCAGATCCTCGTACCCCCGGTTGATGACGTACACGTTGCGCAGCACCGACGTGCCGTCCGCCGCCATCATCGCCAGCAGGACGACCACGGCGGGGCGCAGGGCCGGTGGGCACATCATCTCGGCGGCGCGCCAGCGGGTCGGGCCGCCCACCAGCACCCGGTGCGGGTCCAGGAGTTGGAGCCTGCCGCCGAGCCGGTTCAGGTCCGTCAGATAGATCGCGCGGTTGTCGTAGACCCAGTCGTGGATGAGGGTCTGGCCCTGCGCGACCGCCGCGATCGCCGCGAAGAACGGGACGTTGTCGATGTTCAGGCCCGGGAACGGCATCGGGTGGATCTTGTCGATGGGGGCTTCGAGCTTGCTGGGGCGGACCGTGAGGTCGACCAGGCGGGTGCGGCCGTTGTCGGCGAAGTACTCCGGTGTGCGGTCGTGGTCGAGGCCCATCTCCTCCAGGACCGCGAGCTCGATCTCCAGGAACTCGATCGGCACCCGGCGCACCGTCAGCTCCGACTCCGTGACCACCGCGGCGGCCAGCAGGCTCATCGCCTCGACCGGGTCCTCGGAGGGGGAGTAGTCCACGTCCACGTCGATGCGCGGCACGCCGTGCACGGTGAGCGTGGTGGTGCCGATGCCCTCGACCCGGACGCCCAGGGCCTCCAGGAAGAAGCACAGGTCCTGGACCATGTAGTTGGAGGAGGCGTTGCGGATGACGGTGACGCCGTCGTGGCGGGCGGCCGCGAGCAGCGCGTTCTCCGTCACGGTGTCGCCGCGCTCGGTCAGCACGATCGGCCGGTCGGGGCGGACCGCCCGATCGACCCGGGCGTGGTACTGCCCCTCGGTCGCCGCGACCTCCAGACCGAACCGGCGCAGCGCGATCATGTGCGGCTCGATGGTCCGGGTGCCGAGGTCGCAGCCGCCGGCGTACGGCAGCTTGAAGCGGTCCATGCGGTGCAGCAGCGGGCCGAGGAACATGATGATCGAGCGCGTGCGTACGGCCGCGTCGGCGTCGATCGCCGCCATGTTCAGCTCGGCGGGCGGGACCAGCTCCAGGTCGACGCCGTCGTTGATCCAGCGGGTGCGCACCCCGATGGAGCCCAGCACCTCCAGCAGCCGGTAGACCTCCTCGATGCGGGCGACCCTGCGCAGCACCGTGCGCCCCTTGTTGAGGAGCGAGGCGCAGAGCAGGGCCACGCACGCGTTCTTGCTCGTCTTGACGTCGATCGCGCCGGAGAGCCGGCGCCCGCCGACCACCCGCAGATGCATCGGACCCGCGTAGCCCAGAGAGACGATTTCGCTGTCCAGTGCTTCACCGATACGGGCGATCATCTCAAGGCTGATGTTCTGGTTGCCGCGCTCGATGCGGTTGACGGCGCTCTGACTGGTGCCGAGCGCCTCCGCGAGCTGCGACTGTGTCCAGCCCCGGTGCTGCCGGGCGTCACGGATGAGCTTGCCGATACGTACGAGGTAGTCGTCTGCCATGGGGTTGAGGCTATCTCAGATATGAGATGCCGCATTCCGGGAGGTCCGTTCAGGTGAGAGACCCGCACGGACCTGAGGAAACGTCAGTGGCGCTTGGCGGTACGGGTCCGACGCCACCCGAAAGGTCCGGGCAGATCCACCGATGTCGTACGACGTCCCGTGCTGCTGTGGGTGTGCTTGGGGCCGTGGCTGCCGCCGCCGGTCGTGATGGACCAGGAGCGCCGGTTGATGTTCAGCCGTACGCCGGGAAGGATCCGGAAACTCTTGCGGAACGTGAGCGGCATGGGGGCCTCCCGTCGAAGGTAGGTCGCGTGCTGTCGTCCTCCTTCGCCTACCCCGGCCGGGCCGAGTGATGGGTGCCGGGTTTCGCACCGCCCCGCTGTCGTGGGCGAGTTGACCCCGTCACCCCTTGCGGCGCGGTGGGCGCCAGATCATGATCCGGGTGGCCGGGAGGTGTTCCGCGAAGCGGCCGCCCGGCGAGATCCGGCGCAGCAGGGCACGCAGGTCCTCTTCGAACTCCCCCCGCCGGTCGCCGAACAGATGGGGGGCGGAGTCGGACCGGGAGAACGTCCACGCCACCAGGTCGTCCGGGGTGCGCTCGACCACCTGTCCGGCCGGCACGACATGCTCCTCGTAGCCCTCGAACCCGGCGCGCTCCAGGACCAGGTCCTCCCGTCCCGGCGTGCCGTTGACGAGCCTGCCCTGACCCGCGCGGCGCACCGGGCCCAGACGGTCGCGTACCAAAGCGCCGATCTCGGCGTACGGGGAGGCGGGCCACGGCAGGGGAGTGGTCGCGGCCGGCTCGTCCTTGTCGTCACTGACGTGGACGAACGCCCCTCCCGGTTCCAGCATGTCCCGCACGGTCGCGGCGACCCGGTCGCGGTCGGTCCAGTGGAAGGACTGCGCGAACACGACGGTCCGGAACGTCCCCAGCCCGGCCGGCAGGTCCTCGGCGCGACCGGACACCCAGCGCGCGTTGCCGACCCCGCGCCGCCCGGCCTGCCGCTCCGCCTCGGCCAGCATGTCCTCGTCGGGGTCGAGGCCGACCGCCTCGGTGAAGTACTGCGCCAGCGCGAGCAGCACGGTCCCGGGTCCGCAGCCCACGTCGAGAAGCCTGCCCCGGCCGTCCAGTCCGAGGGCCCTCGCCACCGTTTCGGCGAGGCCCGCGGCGTACGGCAGCCGGCCGCGCTCGTAGTGGGCCGCGCTTCCCTGGAAGAGGGTCCTGTCCCATTCCCATCCGTCAGGCATGCCGGTGTCCCATCTGTCAGGCACACCGACGTTCCATCCGTCCGGCGTGCCGTTCAGGACATCACAGCGGGGCCGGGCATGACCATCCCGGCCTCATGTACTAGAGTTATCTCGACATCGAGATATCTGCCGAGGCGTACCGCGGCACCACGTGTCCGCCGAGCCCGACGGTAAGGCATGCCTAACTTAGCCTTACCTTAGCGGATCGGCCAAGACGGCGTGGCGGCAGGATGCGGTGGTAAGCGCACAAAAATGAAGGAGACTGTCGTGTCGGCGAACAGCTTCGACGCCCGCGCCACGCTGAGCGTGGGCGACGAGTCGTACGAGATCTTCCGGCTGGACAAGGTGGAGGGCTCGGCCCGCCTGCCGTACAGCCTCAAGGTTCTCCTGGAGAACCTGCTCCGTACCGAGGACGGCGCGAACATCACCGCCGACCACATCCGCGCCCTCGGCAGCTGGGACTCCCAGGCCCAGCCGTCGCAGGAGATCCAGTTCACGCCGGCCCGCGTGATCATGCAGGACTTCACCGGCGTGCCCTGTGTCGTGGACCTCGCCACCATGCGTGAGGCCGTGAAGGAGCTCGGCGGCGACCCGGCGAAGGTCAACCCGCTCTCCCCGGCCGAGCTGGTCATCGACCACTCCGTCATCGCGGACAAGTTCGGCACCCACGACGCGTTCGCGCAGAACGTCGAGCTGGAGTACGGCCGCAACCGCGAGCGCTACCAGTTCCTGCGCTGGGGCCAGACCGCCTTCGACGACTTCAAGGTCGTCCCGCCGGGTACTGGCATCGTCCACCAGGTGAACATCGAGCACCTGGCCCGTACGGTCATGGTCCGTAACGGCCAGGCCTACCCCGACACCCTCGTCGGCACCGACTCGCACACCACCATGGTCAACGGCCTCGGTGTGCTGGGCTGGGGCGTCGGCGGCATCGAGGCCGAGGCCGCGATGCTCGGCCAGCCGGTCTCCATGCTCATCCCGCGTGTCGTCGGCTTCAAGCTGACCGGTGAGCTCAAGCCCGGCACCACCGCCACCGACCTCGTGCTGACCATCACCGAGATGCTCCGCAAGCACGGCGTGGTCGGCAAGTTCGTCGAGTTCTACGGCGAGGGCGTGGCCGCCACCTCCCTCGCGAACCGCGCCACCATCGGCAACATGTCGCCGGAGTTCGGCTCGACCGCCGCGATCTTCCCGATCGACGACGAGACGATCAAGTACCTCAAGCTCACCGGCCGCTCCGAGCAGCAGCTCGCGCTCGTCGAGGCGTACGCCAAGGAGCAGGGCCTCTGGCTGGACCCGAAGGCCGAGCCGGACTTCTCGGAGAAGCTCGAGCTGGACCTCGCCACGGTCGTCCCCTCGATCGCCGGCCCGAAGCGCCCGCAGGACCGTATCGTCCTCGCGAACGCCGCCCAGCAGTTCAAGTCGGACGTCCTCAACTACGTCGACGCCGTGGACGAGGCGGGCAAGGAGTCCTTCCCGGCCTCCGACGCCCCCGCGGTCGCCCCCAACGGCGTGCCGTCCAACCCGGTCACCGTGACCGCCCCCGACGGCTCGACGTACGAGATCGACCACGGCGCGGTGACGGTCGCGGCCATCACCTCCTGCACCAACACCTCCAACCCGTACGTCATGGTCGCCGCCGCGCTCGTCGCGAAGAAGGCCGTGGAGAAGGGCCTGACCCGCAAGCCGTGGGTCAAGACCACCCTCGCCCCGGGTTCCAAGGTCGTCACCGACTACTTCGACAAGGCGGGCCTGACCCCGTACCTCGACAAGGTCGGCTTCAACCTCGTCGGCTACGGCTGCACCACCTGCATCGGCAACTCCGGCCCGCTGCCGGAGGAGGTCTCCAAGGCCGTCAACGACCACGACCTCGCGGTCACCTCGGTCCTCTCCGGCAACCGGAACTTCGAGGGCCGGATCAACCCCGACGTCAAGATGAACTACCTGGCCTCCCCGCCGCTGGTCGTCGCGTACGCCATCGCGGGCTCCATGAAGGTGGACATCACCAAGGACGCGCTCGGTGTCGACCAGGACGGCAACGCCGTCTACCTGAAGGACATCTGGCCCTCCGAGGCCGAGGTCAACGACGTCGTGGCGAACGCCATCGGCGAGGACATGTTCAACAAGTCCTACTCCGACGTCTTCGCGGGCGACGCCCAGTGGCAGGCGCTGCCGATCCCGACCGGCAACACCTTCGAGTGGGACGCCGAGTCGACCTACGTCCGCAAGCCCCCGTACTTCGAGGGCATGACGATGGAGACCACGCCGGTCAGCGACATCACCGGCGCCCGGGTCCTCGCCAAGCTCGGCGACTCGGTCACCACCGACCACATCTCGCCCGCCGGTGCCATCAAGGCCGACACCCCGGCCGGCAAGTACCTCACCGAGCACGGTGTGGAGCGTCGTGACTTCAACTCCTACGGCTCGCGCCGAGGCAACCACGAGGTCATGATCCGCGGCACCTTCGCCAACATCCGCCTGCGCAACCAGATCGCGCCGGGCACCGAGGGCGGCTACACCCGCGACTTCACCCAGGACGGCGGTCCGGTGTCGTTCATCTACGACGCCTCCCGCAACTACATCGAGCAGGGCATCCCGCTGGCCATCCTGGCCGGCAAGGAGTACGGCTCCGGCTCGTCCCGCGACTGGGCCGCCAAGGGCACCGCGCTCCTCGGCGTCAAGGCCGTCATCGCCGAGTCGTACGAGCGCATCCACCGCTCGAACCTCATCGGCATGGGCGTCCTGCCGCTCCAGTTCCCCGAGGGCCAGTCCGCCGCGACGCTCGGCCTGACCGGCGAGGAGACCTTCTCCTTCACCGGCGTCGAGGAGCTCAACAACGGCACCACGCCGCGCACGGTCAAGGTCACCACCGACACGGGCGTCGAGTTCGACGCGGTCGTCCGCATCGACACCCCCGGTGAGGCCGACTACTACCGCAACGGCGGCATCATGCAGTACGTGCTGCGTTCGCTGATCCGCAAGTAGTCCTTCGCGAGGGGGCCGTACTCCCGGTGCCGGGGGTGCGGCCCTTTTCGCCGTTTCCGAGAGGAATCACCGCGGTCATCACCCACCCTCAGGCGGAACACAGGGTTCCCTCAGCGGACGGGGACACGATCGGTACATGTCTGGCACCTCCCGGTCCCGCACCGGCCGCGTACGTGTGCTCATCCCCATGAGGTCGGGCACCGGTGATCCCCGCCGTGCGCGGCCTCGGGTACGCCGTCAAGGCACCGGAGGAGGGGAGATGAGGGCGCCGGCCCGCCCGGGTGCGCGCAGTCGCTCCCTCCGCACCCGCCTGCTCGTCTTCGTCAGCGTCACCCTGATCGTCGTATGCGCCGCGATGGGTCTGATCACCACGCTCTTCCAACGCGCCTACCTGATGGGCGACTTGGACGACCATGTCCTCGGTGCCGCCGAACGGGCACTGGGCGGAGCCTCGTCGCATCCGCACCTGGAGAGCGACCTGACCTTCCTCAGGGAGAACGGACAGCCCGCCGGCATGCTCTCCGCCCGGCTGGACGAGGACGGCGCGATCGCCTCCGCGGCCGTCGTCGCCCAGGACGCCCCGCCCCAGGACCTCACCGCCGGGCAGCGCACCGCACTGTCCGGGATCGGCGCCGACGGCGCCATGCACACCAGGGCCGTACCGGGCCTCGGCACCTACCGGGTCACCGTCCTCGCGAACGGCGACGTCCGGGTCCTCACCGGCCTGCCCATGGACGGCGTCCAGGACATGATCAGCCAACTCGTGGCGATCGAGACGGGCGTCGCGGTGGCCGGGCTCGCCGTCGCCGGCTGCGTCTGCGCGGTGGTCATACGACGCCAACTCCGCCCCCTCGGCAGGGTCGCCGCCACCGCCGCCGAGGTCTCCCGCGCCCCGCTCGGACACGCTGAGGTCACCGGCCTGGCCCGGGTACCCGCCCGCGACACCGACCCGGGCAGCGAGGCCGGCCAGGTCGGCGCCGCCCTCAACCACCTCCTCGATCACGTGGAGTCCTCCCTCGCCGAACGCCGGCGCAGCGAGGAACGCATGCGGCGCTTCCTGTCCGACGCCGGCCACGAACTCCGTACGCCGCTCGCCTCGATCGCCGGATACGCCGAGCTCATGAACCGCGGCACCGCCCGCGTCGAGCCGGTGCTGGCCTGGCGCCGGGTCTCCGCGGAGTCGGCTCGCATGAAGGGCCTGGTGGAGGACCTGCTCCTGCTCGCCCGCCTCGACGAGGGACGCCCGCTCCAGTCCGCCGAGGTGGACCTCGCGGCACTGGTCGCGGAGGCGGTGCGGGACGCCCGGGCGGCGGGCGGCGGCCACGACTGGCAACTCGAACTGAGCCTGGACGCCCCGGCGTCGGTGACCGGCGACGAGGCCCGACTCCACCAGGTGGTGGCGAACCTCCTGAGCAACGCGCGCATGCACACCCCGCCCGGCACGCGGGTGGTGGCCTCGGTCGAGTCGACGCTCGACCACCGCGTGATCCGGGTCCGCGACAACGGCCCCGGCATCCCCCCGACCCTCCTGCCCACGGTCTTCGAACGCTTCACCCGAGCGGACACCTCCCGCTCCCGCACCGACCCGAGGTCGGGCGGCTCCGGCCTGGGGCTGGCGACAGCGGCAGCGATCACGACCGCCCATGGAGGCCGCATCCAGGTCGAAAGCACCCCGGGCCGAACGGAGTTCACGATCGAACTGCCGACGCGACCCCTGATCGTGGAGGAGCGAGCGGTCTCGGGAAAACAAGCGTCGGTGTAGCTCCTCAGGGGCGCGGGGAACTGTGCGACAAGCCTCATCGCACCCGCACCCGCCTGACGACCTCAGACCCCCGGCCCCTTGGGCGGCACACTCGCTACTCTGTTCCTCCTGAACACCCCTGTGACGCACGGGACATGGAAAGGCCGATCCGCACATGCCGCTGAGCCCCGAGGAATCCATCGGCGCGATCGGCGGCTACACCCTGGTCAACCGGCTCGGCGCGGGCGGCATGGGCGTCGTCTACCTGGCCCGCTCCGACTCCGGCCGCCAGGTCGCCGTGAAGGTCGTGCACACCCAGTACGCCCAGGACGAGGAGTTCCGCACCCGCTTCCGCCAGGAGGTCGCGGCGGCCCGCAGGGTGAGCGGAGCGTTCACCGCCCCGGTCGTGGACGCCGACCCGGACGCCCAACTCCCCTGGATGGCAACGCTGTACGTCCCGGGACGCACCCTCGACGACATCGTTGCCCAGCACGGCCCCCTCCGCGGAGCCCCGCTCCGCACGCTCGCCCTCGGACTGGTCGAGGCGCTCCGGGACATCCACCAGGCCGGAGTGGTCCACCGCGACCTGAAGCCGAGCAACGTCCTGATGGCCGAGGACGGCCCCCGGGTCATCGACTTCGGCATATCGCGCGCCGCCGACAACCAGGCCCTCACGGTGACCGGCCGTCTGATCGGAACACCGCCCTTCATGTCCCCGGAGCAGTTCGCCGCCCCGAAGGACGTCACCCCCGCCTCGGACGTGTTCTCCCTGGGCTCGCTCCTGGTGTTCGCGGCCACGGGCAACCGCCCCTTCGACGGCGACAGCCCGTACATGACGGGCTATCAGGTCGTGCACGAACAGCCCTCCCTGGACGGCGTGCCCCAGCCGCTCCGGGGCGTCATCGAGCGCTGCCTCCAGAAGAACCCGGTGGACCGACCCCAACTGGCGGAACTACAAGCCCTGTTCAGATCGCTACCGGACACCTCCGCACCGACCTTCCCCGGCGGCGGCCGTAGTCCGTCGCCCCGAGGCCTCGCCGATACGACGACCCCAGGCGCCCGGAACCGAAGCCGCCGCCGTGGCCGCCCGCACCGTGTCACCCGCCTGGCGGTGCTCGGTGTCGTCCTGGCCGTCGGCGCGGGTGCCGCGGTGATGTTCCACCTGGGGACCGGAGCGAAGACGTCGAACGACACACCGGTGCCCGACACCACCGCGTCGGGTGCCGTGAAGCTGCCCGCCGGCTGGCGCCCCTGGCAGACGAGCCTCACGAGCGCGGTGAAGAGCGATCCGCTGAGCACCGACGTGGACACCGTGGACGCCGGCTGTGTGTCCGACGGCTCCGCCCTGTACTGCGCGGGCACCGGCTTCACCGTCGCCCGACTCGATCCCGCGACGGGCAGGATCGGCTGGCGGTACGGCAGCAACTCCCAGGCCGCCGAACGACCCCTCGGCGTACGGGACGGCATCGTGTACACCTACGAGCAGCCGGACGAGGTGTACGCCGACCAGCGGGTGACGGCGTTGGACGCGGCCACCGGGAAGCGGATCTGGGCCAGGGACGTCGACGCGAGCCACCCCGTGACCCTGTTCGACGGCGGGATCCTCACGGCGTCGGACACCGCGAAGTCCTTCATCGCGCTCGACCTCACCACCGGCAAGGACCTGTGGCGGACCGCGGCCAGGTCGTCGGCCGGCACCCTGTGCGGTCCCCTGACCCTGGGCGAGTCCGTGCCCTACGGCCTGTGCACCGACGCGAACGACCCCACCAGCGGCCAGGTCGCCCTCCTGCGCCTCGACCCGGCCGACGGCACGGCCCGCGAACTGGACTCGCTGCCCTCGACCGCGGCCCTGGTCGGCGCGGTCGACGGACAGCCACTGTTCGTCCTGCCGGAGAACACCACGGGGTACGCGACAGGCGACGGCCGGGACGAGGCGTACACCGCGCTGCTACGGGTGAACCCGACGACGGGCAGGGCCACCCGAGTCACGATGAAGGACATCCCCCGCGGCACGCCCTCGGTCCTCGACGACACGGTGTACTTCGTCCGCCCCGACGGCACGGTCACCGCGATCGACGCGTCGACCGGCGCCCGCCGATGGCGACGGGACACCCAGATCGAGAACCTCTCACCCCCGGTGCACTCGACGACGTACGACGCCCTCTACTTCGTCAACCGCTACGGTCGCGTCCTGTCCCTGGACCACACCACGGGCTCCGTCCGCTGGACCACCCCCAAGCTGACCGACACCGGCCCCTCGGCCCAGAACACGAACCCGAACGCGGTCCTGGTGAAGGACGCGATCGTGGGAGCCGCGGGAAACAGGGCGTTCTCGGTGAGCCCGGACCGGCGGGCGGCGGGGGAGTGACCGGGCGTGGGAGGGGGGAACTCGGCGTGGCAGCATGCGGCAATGGCCCTTCGACACCCCGACGGCGAGTACGCGATCACCGCGATGTACTCCGTGCCCGATGACGCCTGGTATCTGGAGCTGGATCAGGTGGCCGGGCAGCGGAATCTCGTGACCGCCATCGTCCAGGTCGACGGGGAGATCCGTACCTCCAGGGCCTGGATGCGGCTGAGGCCGGAACTCGTCGAGATCATCCATGACCTCCGTCAGGAGTACATGGGCTTCATCGACGACGACGCCTTTCCCTCAGTGCTGGCCGAGCTGCGCGCCACGGTGTCCGAGGCGGACCTCCCCACCGTTCTGAAGGCCGCCTTCGGGCGCGGTCCTGACGGCAACACCATGGACGGTCCACCGGAGCCGGAGCCGGAGCCGGAGCCGGAGCCGGAGTCGCAGCCGCAGCCTGTGGCCGGTCGGACAGAACCGCCCTGAGGGCCCCACCGCGCCGTTCCGCCTCACACCCACGGAGCCCCTCCCGGCGGAGAGAACCGGCCGGTTCGCAGGCCGACCCGCCACACCACCGCGCCGCCGCCCGGAGCCGCACCCTCTCCAACTCCCGCCCGCCCCCTTACCCTTACCGGGTGCCCACCCCCGACCTTCTCCACTGCGCCCTCCACGCCTCCGGCCCCCGCCCCCTCCCCGACGAAGCCGCCCGCCTTCTCCGCGTCCTCGGCGCCCCGCCCCGCCTGGCGGCACACCTGCGGCTGGTGCACGACGTGGCACACGAACTCACCGCATGGCTGGCACGACGGCACCCCGCGCTGCGACTCGACCGGGACGCGGTGCTGTTCGGCGCCGCCACGCACGACATCGGCAAGACGACGCACGTCGCCGAACTCTCCGGCCCCGGCTCCGCACACGAGAAGGCCGGCCAGGACCTCCTCCTCGCCCACGGCATCCCCCCGCACCTGGCCCGCTTCGCCGCCACCCACGCGACCTGGACCCTCCCGGGCATCGGCCTCGAGGACCTGCTGGTGAGCGTCGCCGACAAGATCTGGAAGAACAAGCGGGTCCCGGAGCTGGAGGACCTCGTGGTCAGGAGGCTGGCCGAGGCGAGCGGGCGGACGGTGTGGGAGGAGTTCCTGGAGTTCGACGACGCGCTGACGGCCGTAGGGGAAGACGCGGAGGAACGACTCGCCTTCCAGGCGGCTCACCCGGTGTGACCGCCACCGAGCCCCCGGTTCAGAAACCGACCAGCGCCTCGAGATCGACCTCGACGGGGAACGGCAGCTCGGTGACCAGCTTGTCGTGGTGGACCGGGTGGGACGGCGCGGGGAAGTAGGCGAGGGTGTCGGCGTTCAGCCAGTACTCGTGCACCGCGAGCTTCTGGTCCCGGTCCAGTTCGACCCGCCAGTAGTACGGCACCTTGTGCGCGGCGAAGAGCGCCGGCTTGCGCACCCGGTCGTCCTGGCGGGAGGTGGGGGACACGATTTCGACCACCAGGGCGAGCCTCTCGACCGGGACGCACTCGATACGCCCCGGTCTCGGTGGTGCTCAGCGCGCCCGCCAACCCACCCCGCACATGGTTGTGCCACAGCGCGACTTGCCCGCGCGGCGCGGTCACACCGTCCACCAGCTCCCGGTCGAAGGGCAACTCCACCTCCCTGACCTGGTCGAAGCCCCAGCCCTCGACCGGAGTGAGCATCCAGGTCTCCGTGGTGGCCACGCGCGCTCCCATGCACCTCAGTCTGGACGTTGACCACGCGCGCGCGACCCCGTACGGAACAGCGCCCCCCCCGAACCGGCGACCCCGCACCACGCCATTGACCCCACCGCCCCCCGTTTACATCTGCCCCACATCCCGCTACCTTCCGCAGAAGTGGGGTGGGAGCGCTCCCATGCGGACGGACCGGAACCCGCCCGCGTGCACGTCCCCCACCCCACCCCAACCCCACACCCGCACGGCCCGTACCTCAAGGAACGGACTGGACTGTCATGATCCTGACAAAATTATCGAGGGTGACCCGCCCCAGAGCCCTCTTCCTGGTCCTCGTCTCCCTGCTCGCCACCATCCCCGCCCTGAGCCTCGTCCTCACGACGGGCGGCGAGGCCGAGGCCCACGGCACCCCCATGAAACCCGCCAGCCGCACCTTCCTGTGCTGGCAGGACGGCCTGACCGACACCGGTGAGATCAAACCGGTCAACCCCGCCTGCCGGAACGCCCAACAGGTCAGCGGCACCACGCCGTTCTACAACTGGTTCTCCGTGCTGCGCTCCGACGGCGCCGGCCGCACCCGCGGCTTCGTCCCGGACGGTCAGCTGTGCAGCGGCGGCAACACCAACTTCACCGGCTTCAACGCCCCGCGCGACGACTGGCCGCTCACCCACCTCACCGCGGGCAGGACCGTCGACTTCTCCTACAACGCCTGGGCCGCGCACCCGGGTTGGTTCTACGTCTACGTCACCAAGGACGGCTTCGACCCGAAGAAGACCCTCACCTGGGACGACATGGAGGCCCAGCCCTTCCTCTCCGTCGACCACCCGCCGCTCAACGGCAGCCCGGGCACGGTCGAGGCCAACTACTCCTGGACCGGGCAGCTTCCGGCGAACAAGTCCGGCCGCCACATCATCTACATGGTCTGGCAGCGCTCGGACAGCGCGGAGACCTTCTACTCCTGCTCCGACGTCGTCTTCGACGGCGGCAACGGCGAGGTCACCGGCATCCACGAGCCCGGCAACCCGACCGAGCCGGTCCCCGGCACCTGCACGGCCACCCGTAGGACCACCGGCAGTTGGAACGGTGGCTACCAGTCCGAGGTCACCGTCACCAACTCCGGTGACGTGCCGATGCTGGGCTGGATGGTCGACTGGACCCTGCCGAGCGGCCAGAAGGTGGACAGCCTCTGGAACGGCAACGCCACCTACACCGGCCAGGGCGTGATGGTCCACAACGCCAACTGGAACGGCTCGTTGAGTCCGGGGCAGAGCACGACGTTCGGCTACGTCGTGACGGGCTCCGGCGGTGACACGGCCACGAGCCTGCCCTGCCGGGTCGGCTGAGCCACCGTCAGTACGTGCGAGAACCGCTCAGGGCGGACCCGGTGGGGCTGTGCGCCACCGGGTCCGCGAGCCGGGTCGGCACGAGGGGGGTGGGTGGCCGACGCGGGTGGTGCATGGCTTGTGACGACGCGACGCGCGACAACGTTGTCGAGTGGTCTATACAAGACTCTACCGCCTCAACGGACAACGATGTCAAATAAGTTGGGGAGAAGAGGCTGGACCGGCCGGGTGAGACCGTCGCGCGTCCCTTCCGGCGCACGCACCCTTCCGTGATACGCGTGGCGCACGTTACTGTCCCTGCGGCTTGTGCGACCTGTGGTGCGCGACCCGTCCGAAGGAGGAGGGGCCGCGTCATGCGTTTCCGTCCCACGTCCCTGCTGCTGGCGACCGTCCTCGCGGTCACCGGAGCCACCCCCGCCCTGAGTGCACCCCCCGGTCTCGTCGACGACCCCACCGCCTACGTCGACCCGCTCATCGGCACGGCGAACGGCGGCAACGTCTTCCCGGGCGCCGTCACGCCGTTCGGCATGTTCTCCTTCAGCCCCGAGAACACCCGCGGCGACGCCACCAGAACCGCCGCGCCCGGGGGTTACCTGTACGACGCCACCCGCATCCGCGGCTTCAGCCTCACCCACATGTCCGGCACGGGCTGCGCGGGCGGCAGCGGCGACATCCCGCTCCTCCCGTTCGCCGGGGAGGTCACCTCGTCCCCGGCGAACGACACCAAGGACGCGGTGTACGCGGCCGACTTCAACCACGCCGACGAGACGGCCGAGCCCGGCCACTACAAGGTCGGCCTCGCCTCCGGCGTCACCGCCGACCTCACCGCCACCGCCCGCACCGGCTCGGCCCGCTTCACCTACCCGGCCGACAAGCCCGCCTCGCTGCTGTTCCGCACGGCCAACTCCGAGGTGGGCTCGACGGATTCGACCGTCGAGATCGACCCGGCGACCCGGACCGTCTCCGGCTCCGTGACCTCCGGCAACTTCTGCGGCTACCTGGACCCGGAGGGCCAACGCGCCTACTACACCCTCCACTTCACGGCCCACTTCGACCAGCCCTTCGCCGCCACCGGCACCTGGCAGGACGAGAGGCTCAGCCCCGGGTCCCTCACGGCGTCCGGCGGCACGGGCGGCTTCTCCCAGGGCGGGCGACCCGTCGCCGGCAAGGGGGCGGGCGGATACGTCCGGTTCGCGCCCGGCACCGAACAGGTCGGCGTCCGGATCGGGATCTCCTACGTCAGCCGAGCGGGCGCCGAGGCCAACCTCGCCGCCGAGAACCCGCCCCGACGCTCCTTCGACTCGGTGCGCGACGCGGCCGCCCGTGCCTGGCGCGAGCGGTTGCGGGCGATCCGGGTCGGCGGCGGCACCGACGACGAGCGCACCACCTTCTACACCGCGCTCTACCACGCCCTGCTCCACCCCAACGTCATCAGTGACGCCGACGGCGCGTACCGGGGCAGCGACGGCAAGGCGCACCGAGTCGCCCGCGGCCACCGTGCCCAGTACGGCACCTTCTCCGGCTGGGACGTCTACCGCGGCCAGGTGCAGCTGCTGACCCTGCTCGACCCGCGGACCGGCTCGGACGTGGCGCAGTCCCTGTACGAACTGGCCCGGCAGAACGGCGGTGTCTGGGACCGCTGGCTGCACGGCGCGAGCGGCACCCACGTCATGAACGGCGACCCCTCACCCATCGCCCTGGCCGGCATCCACGCCTTCGGCGGCACCGACTTCGACCTGCGCGGCGCACTGGACTCGTTGGTGAAGGCCGCGACGGTCCCCACCGAGCAGGACCTGTCGTCGACCGGCAAGCCCGTCCTCTCCGTCGGCCAACGCCCGTCTCTGGACAAGTACTTGAAGCTGCACCACATGCCGTCCGTCTCCAACGCCTGGGGCGGCGCCGCCGAGACCCTGGAGCTGTCCGGCGCCGACTTCGCGCTCTCCCGGCTGGCCCGCGCGGCGGGGGAGAAGGGCACGGCGGCGGCCTTCGCCCGACGCTCCCAGTACTGGCAGAACACCTTCAACATCGCCGCAGACCCGAGCGGCGGCTACATCGCCAACCGCAAGGCGGACGGCAGCTGGGTCACCGGCTTCACCCCGGCCACGGGCAACGGCTTCGTCGAGGGGACGGCGGCCCAGTACACCTGGATGGTCCAGCACGACCCCGCGGGCCTGTTCGCCGCGATGGGCGGCCGCGACAAGGCCCTGGCCCGCCTGGACGCCTTCTTCCACGACGACAAGGGCGACTGGGCCTTCACCGGCAACGGCGGCGAGAAGTCCGAGCTGGACAACGAGCCGTCGATCAACGTCCCCTACCTGTACGCCTACGCCGGCGCCCCCTACAAGACCCAGGAGACCGTCCGGGCCGCCATGCGGCAGCTCTGGTCGACCGAACCGGGTGGCATCCCGGGCAACGACGACCTCGGCGCGATGTCCTCCTGGTACGTCTTCTCCGCGCTCGGCATGTACCCCCAGGTGCCGTCGAGGTCCGAACTGGTCCTGGCCTCACCGCTGTTCCCACGCATCGAGATCACCCGGCCCACCGGCAACGACATCTCCGTCCGCGCCGAGGGCGCGGCCGCGAACTCCCCGTATGTCCACTCCCTCAGGGTCAACGGCCGTACCAGCGACGCCCCTTGGCTTCCGGCCTCCTTCGTCCGGGACGGCGGCCGGCTCGACTTCACCCTCTCCGGCACACCCGATTCGGCCTGGGGCGCCTCGTCGGCCCCGCCGTCCTTCCGGGAGGGCGAGCAGCCGTACCAGATCGGCGTCGGCCCGACCACGGCGACGATCCCGCCGGGCGGCAGCACGAAGGTCGGGATCCGCGCGCTCTCGCTGAGCGGCGACGGCACGGGCCCCGCGGTCCGCTTCCAGGTGGAGGCACCCGAGGGCATCAAGGCAACTCCGGCCGAGGGCACGGTCGTCGACGGCTCCCAGGAGATCACCCTCCGTGCCGACGAGGGCTCCCCGCAGGGCTTCTACGACGCCAGGATCACGGTGAGTTCGGACGGCACCTCCTACGAACAGCCCGTGGCCCTCACGGTCGCCGCGCCCGGCACCCTCCTCGCCGCCTACGACAACACCGGGATCTCCGACGACTCCGGTGACCACGACGAGGCCGACTACGACGGCGGCGGCTGGAGCTACTCCCGCCAGGCCCTGGAGGCGGCCGGACTCACCCCGGGCGCGCGGGGCACGGTCGCCGGCCTGAGCTTCACCTGGCCGAACTCACCGGACGGCCGGCCCGACAACGCCACGGGCTCCGGCCAGACCGTCCAACTGACCAGCCCCGTCAGCCGGTTGTCCTTCGTCGGCAGCGCGGTCAACGGCGACCAGCGGGCCGAGGCCACCGTCACCTACACCGACGGCAGCACCGGCACGGTCGAGCTCGCCTTCACCGACTGGACCGTCGGGGGAGGGGGCGGCACCGTCCAGTACGGCAACGAGGTCGTCGCCCGCGCCGCCTATCGCAACGTGGCGGGCGCGGACCGGGACCCGGTGGCGACGTACGTCTTCGCCACGAAGCCGTTCACCGCACCGGACGGCAAGAGGATCGCGAGCGTGCGGCTGCCGGACAACACCGACCTGCACGTGTTCACCCTGGCCACTGACTGACTCCCAATACCTCGACCAGCCAGTCGAGTTGGCGTCGTACGTGCACCGCGTCGCCGCCCTCGTGGCCGTTGTACGGATAGGCGTGGATCTCCTTGCGGGGGTCCGCGCCGGTCAGCTCGCCGTACTGGTGGAAGGCCGCGTACGCCCCGCTCGGCGGGCACACCGTGTCGCGCAGGCCCACCCCGAAGTGGGCCGGGGCGGTGGCGCGCCGGGCGAAGGACACGCCCTCCACGTACGAGAGCGTGCGGTACGCGGCCTCCTCCGCGCCCCGGTGCACGGACAGGTAGGCGCTGATCTCGCCGTACGGGCTCGCGTCGGTGAGGTCCAGTGCGCGCCGGATGCCGCACAGGAACGGCGCGGTGACCAGGACCGCCGCCAGGTCCGGTATCAGTCCCGCGACGGCCAGCGCCAGTCCGCCGCCCTGGCTGTTGCCGACGGCCGCGACCCGTCCCCCGTCCACACCCGGCAGGGCCCGCACCGCCGTCACCGCGCGCACCGCGTCCGTGATCAGGCGCCGGTAGTGGTAGTCGCGCGGGTCGAGCAGCCCCCGCGCCGCCGGGCCCGGCCCGCCCGGTGCCGAGGCGTGCGGGTCGGGGGTCGCGCCGCCGTTGCCGTACTGGTCGCCCTGGCCGCGGTTGTCCATCAGCAGATGCGCGTACCCGGCGTTCACCCAGGTCAGCCGCTCGTGCGGGAGGCCGCGGCCGCGGCCGTAACCGGCGTACTCGACCACCGCGGGCAGCGCCGGGCGCACTCCCACCGGTCTGCTGTACCAGGCACGGACCGGATCGCCGGCGAAGCCGCGGAAGGTCACGTCCCAGGTGTCCGTGAGCCGTAGCCCGCTCTCGACCGGGCGCACCGACACCAACACGTCCGGGTCCGCCGCCTCCTTCAGGGTGTCACGCCAGAACTCGTCGAAATCCGGGGGTTCCTGGACATCCGGGCGGTAGCGCTCCAGCTCCTTCGGCGGCAGGTCGAACGCAGGCACAGGACACCTCGCATGAGTCGGTCAAAGCAGTGAAACTTGCGGAAGGCACCGGGACTTGGTCTCCCGGTTCCTACCCCACTCGCGTCCCAGGTATCTCCTGTCCGATCCATTGACAGCGCTTTCTCGGTGGCTCTAAGTTGCCGCGAAGTTACCGGTAAGAGCTCGAAAGTTTCGGTTCCGCCCCCCCGCCTGAGAGGACCGAGCGTGAGCACCTCCATCAAGTCGGCCGCTCCGCCCCCCAGCGTCGAGGACCCACCGACCCCGATGCCCCGGCCGACGCCGCGCGGCGGCTGGCGCCGAACCCTGCGCCGGGACTGGCAGCTGTACTCGCTGGCCGTTCTGCCGTTGCTGTTCTTCCTGGTCTTCCGCTATCTGCCGATGATCGGCAACGTGATCGCCTTCCGGCGCTTCGAGCCCGGCGGTTCGATGTTCGGCGAGGACTGGGTGGGCCTGCGCTATGTGCGCATGTTCCTCAGCGACCCGACCTTCTGGCAGGTGTTCCGCAACACCCTGTGGCTCGGCGGACTCACCCTCGTGTTCTGCTTCCCGATCCCGATCGTCCTTGCCCTCCTGCTGAACGAGGTCCGCCGGCGCTCGCTGAAGCGGTTCGTCCAGTCGGTGTCGTACCTCCCGCACTTCCTGTCGATCGTGATCGTCGCGGGCCTCACCCTCCAGATGCTCGCCACCGACGGTCCGGTCAACCACGCCCTCGGCTGGCTCGGCCACGACGAGGTCCGCTTCATCCAGGAACCCGGCTGGTTCCGCACGATCTACGTCGGTTCCGAGATCTGGCAGACCGCCGGCTGGGGCACGATCCTCTACCTCGCCGCGCTCACCACCATCGACGAGGACCTGTACGAGGCCGCGCGCATCGACGGCGCCAACCGCTGGCAGCAGATCTGGCACGTCACGCTGCCCGGCATCCGCCCCACCATGATCACGCTGCTGATCCTCAACATCGGCACCTTCATGGCGGTCGGCTTCGAGAAGGTCCTGCTGCTGTACAACCCGCTGACCTATCCGACCGCCGACGTGATCTCGACGTACGTGTACCGCACGGGTGTCGAGTCCAACAGCTTCAGCTACGCGGCCGCCATCGGGCTGTTCGAGGCGGTCATCGGCCTGGTCCTGATCACGTCCGCCAACACCCTCTCGCGCCGCACAGTGGGGACCAGCCTGTGGTGAAGCCGAGCCGTTCCTACCGGGTTTTCCAGGGCGTCAACGGGGTGATCCTCGCCCTCGTCGTGGTCGTCACCCTGTACCCCTTCGTCAACATCGTCGCCCGGTCCTTCAGCGGGGAACGCCAGATCCGGGCCGGTGAAGTCACCCTGTGGCCCAAGGGGTTCAACCTCACCACGTACAAGATCGTGTTCCAGGACTCGATGTTCTGGCGGAACTACGGCAACACGGTCTTCTACACGCTCGTGTCGACCGCCGTGGCCATGGTCCTGACGACCTGTTACGCCTATGTGCTGTCCAAGAAGAACCTTCGGGGACGCGGAGTGCTCGTCGGCGTCGCCGTGTTCACGATGTTCTTCACCGGCGGCCTCATCCCGAACTACATCCTGGTCACCGAGCTCGGGCTGAAGAACAGCGTCTGGGCCATCGCGCTGCCCAACGCGATCAGCGTCTTCAACCTGCTGGTGATGAAGGCCTTCTTCGAGAGCCTGCCGAGCGAGCTGGAGGAGGCCGCGCAGATCGACGGCCTGAGCACCTACGGCATCCTGCTCAGGATCGTGCTGCCGCTGTCCAAGGCGGTCGTCGCGACCATGGTGCTCTTCTACACGGTGTCCTTCTGGAACTCGTGGTTCGGCGCGTTCCTCTACATGGACCGCTCCGACCTGATGCCGGTCACCGTCTATCTGCGCAACCTCATCGCGGGCGCCACCGGAGGCGGCAACGCGGGCGCCACCACCGCCGAGCTCAGCCAGGTCGGCGCGAGCATCCAGGCGGTCACGATCGTGCTCACCGCGCTGCCGATCATCTGTGTCTACCCCTTCGTCCAGCGCTACTTCGTCTCGGGCGTGATGCTCGGCGCGGTCAAGGGCTGATTCCAGCAACTCACCGACGGAACAAGGGAGTTCCCGTGCCAAACGCAGGAGAGCTGTCACGGCGTCAGATCCTGGCCGCGGCCGGCTTCATCGGCCTCGCCACCCTCACCGGCTGCGGCAGCGGTGACGACGGAGGCGACTCCAAGGACCTGTCGAAGAAGCAGAACGGCGCGATGAAGGACTACCGCGCCGGACAGCAGTTCAAGGCGGCCAAGGCGCTGTCCTTCTCGATGCTGCACAACGACAACCCGGTCTACCCCCTGAAGAACAGCTGGCTGTTCTGGAAGGAGGTCACCAAGCGCACCGGGGTCACCATCAAGCCGCTCGACGTGCCGCTCGCCGACTACGAGAAGAAGCGCAGTGTCCTCATCGGCGCGGGCGACGCGCCCTTCATCATCCCGAAGACCTACCACCCCGGCGAGGTCGCCTTCGTGTCCTCGGGCGCGATCCTGCCGGTCAGCGAGTACGTCCACCTGATGCCCAACTTCCGCGACAAGGTGAAGAAGTGGAAGCTGGAGCCCGAGCTCGACTCCATCCGCCAGTCCGACGGCAAGTACTACCTGCTGCCCGGTCTGCACGAGCGGCCCAAGTCCGGCTACTCCCTGTCCTTCCGCACGGACGTCCTCGACCAGCACGGCCTCACCCTGCCCACGACCTGGGACGAGGTGTACGACGTCCTCAAGGCGCTCAAGGCGGAGTACCCGGACAAGTACCCGTGGACCGACCGCTGGAGCACCAACACCCCCTTCCCGTGCGGGGCGTTGTTCAGCTACCTCGGCCAGTCGTACGGCGTGAAGGCGGGCTGGACGTACGACAACATCAGCTTCGACGCCAAGGCGCAGAAGTTCGTCTTCACCGCGGCGCAGGACGCGTACCGCGCGATGGTCGAGTTCCTGAGGAAGATGGTCGCCGAGAAGCTCCTCGACCCGGAGTCCTTCACCCAGCAGGACGACCAGGCCATCCAGAAGCTGCTGGCCGAGAAGTCCTACGTGATCAGCGCCAACCCGCAGGAGCTGGTGCAGAACTACCGCTACAACCTGGGCAAGCAGGTCAAGGGCTCGAAGATCGAGATGGTCCCGGTGCCGCTCGGCCCGGCGGGGCCGATCCTGCTGAGCGGAATCCGCCTGGAGAACGGCATCATGATCTCCAGCAAGGCCCTCAAGAGCGACACCTTCGTCGCGATGATGCAGTTCGTGGACTGGCTCTGGTACTCCGACGAGGGCCAGAAGTTCTGCAAGTGGGGCGTGGAGGGCGTCACCTACACCGAGTCCGGCGGCAAGTACACGCTGGAACCCGGCATCTCCCTCATGGGCTCCGACCCGGACGCCCCGAAGGACCTCCAGAAGGACTTCGGCTTCTTCAACGGCGTGTTCACCTACGGCGGCAGCTGGGAACTGGTCTCCTCCAACTTCAGCCCTGACGAGAGGAAGTTCCAGGACGTCATGTCCCAGCGCAAGGAACTCCCCGTCGACCCGGCCCACCCGCTCCAGTCCTTCGAACAGGAGCAGGCGACCCTCTGGGACACCCCGCTCAAGGACACCGCCATCCAGAACACCCTCCAGTTCGTGCTCGGCAAACGCCCGATGTCCGACTGGGACGCGCACCTCGCCGAGCTGAAGGCGAAGAACATGCAGCAGCTCGTCGATCTGCACAACAAGGCGCACGAACGGTTCAGGAAGGAGAACGGGTGACCCTCCGAGTCCCCGCCGGATGGCACCGGCCGCGCCTGTCCGTGCCGGTGCCGGGCGCGCGGGAGGCGTTCGTGAGGGGGCCCGTGGTCGGCGAGGAGAACGGCAACGCCCGTACCGCCCGGCAGCGGATGAGCAGCCCACCCTCACCTCGGCCGCACGAGATCGACGTACGCCACGAGGCGGCCGAGCCCAGCCGACGGCACCCGCGGCCCCCGGTCGAGGACGACCGCACCGAACCGGACCTGACACCGGCCCGCCACGAGGTCACTCCGGTCGAGGTGAGCCTGATCGCGCACGAGCCCCCGCCGCGGTCCGACGAGCACCGCCAGCTGGGAAGGGAGCCCCGTTGAGCACCCCTGTCACCTGCCGGTGGGCCGCACCGCGTGTCGAGGGAGCCCCGTTGAGCATCCCCGCCTCCCCGCAGGCCGACGAGCACCGCCCGCCCGGAGAGGAGCCCCGTTGAGCACCCCCGCCACCTTCGGTCAGGGTTCCCTCTCCCGGGCCGCCGCTCTCGTCCACACCCTCGTCACCGTCGAAGCGCTGCTGCTCCTCGCCGCCTCGCCGGGCCTGGCCGCGCTGTTCCTCGTCGGTCCCGATCCCGCGGGCCTCCCGCTCGCCGCCGTGTGCCTGCTGCCCCTCGGCCCGGCCGCGGCCGCCGCGCTGTACGCCCTCCACCACCGCGACCGCGACCTGACCGACCTGCGCCCGGCGCGGGCCTACTGGCGGGGCTGGCGGCTCAACGCCGTACCCGCGCTGAAGCTGTGGACCCCGCTGCTGGCCTGGCTCACGGTCATCGCGTTCACGCTCACCCACTTCCCGGCCACGGGCCTGCCCGGCTGGTGGGCGGTGCTGCTCGCGGCGGTCGGTACCGGCTCCCTCCTGTGGGGCGCGCACGCGCTCGTCCTCACCGCCCTGTTCGCCTTCCGGGCCCGGGACACCGCCCGCCTCGCCGCCTACTTCCTGCTCCGGCACGGTCGGGCCACCCTCGGCGCCGGCTCACTGCTCGTCCTGACCGCCGCCGGGACCGCCGTACTGACCGAGGCCCTGCCCGCGCTGCTCGCCGCCCCGCTGCTGCTGTCCCTGCTGCACAGCAGCCGCCCGGTGATCGCCGAGACCCAGGAGGACTTCACCGCATGACCCCGTCGAACTCCAAGATCCCCTACGGCGGCGACTACAACCCCGAACAGTGGCCGGAGGAGGTCTGGGACGACGACCACCGGCTGTTCACCCGGGCCGGCATCGACACCCTCACCGTCGGCGTCTTCTCCTGGTCCCTCACCCAACCCGCCGAGGAGACCTACGACTTCACGGTGCTCGACCGCGTCCTCGACCGGGTCGCGGCCGAGGGCCGACAGGTGTGCCTGGCCACGGGCACGGCCGCCCTGCCGCCCTGGCTCGCGAAGAAGTACCCCGAGGTGAACCGCACCGACTTCGAGGGCCGCCGCCATCGCCACGGCCAGCGTCACAACTTCTGCCCCAGCTCACCGGCGTACCGCCGACTCGCCACGGCGATGGCGGCACGGCTGGCCGAACGGTACGCGGACCACCCGGCGCTGCTCGCCTGGCACATCAACAACGAGTACGGCGGCGTCTGTTACTGCGAGCTCTGCGCCGACGCGTTCCGGGACTGGCTGCGCGACAAGTACGTGACCCTCGACGCCCTCAACGACGCCTGGTGGACGACGTTCTGGTCACACCGCTACACCGACTTCGCCGAGATCGAGCCGCCGAGCGCCCTCACCGAGCACTGGCGGGGCCCCGACCACACCGCCTTCCAGGGCATCACGCTCGACTACTTCCGCTTCACCACCGACGCGCTGCTCGGCTGCTTCCTGGCCGAGAAGGAGGTGATCCGCGCCCACGACCCGGTCACACCCGTCACGACCAACTTCATGGGCATGTTTCGCCCCCTCGACTACCACCGCTGGGCACCCCACCTCGACTTCGCGTCCTGGGACAGCTATCCGCCCCTGGACGCCCCGCCGACCTGGGCGGCCCTGGCCCACGACCTGATGCGGGGTCTCAAGGACGGCGCCCCTTTCTGGCTGATGGAGCAGACCCCGTCCACGACGGCCTGCCGGGACGTCAACCCCCTGCGCAGGCCGGGGGAGTTGCGTCTGGCGACCCACCAGGCCATCGCCCACGGCGCGGACGCGGCCCTCTACTTCCAGCTGCGCGCCTCCCGCGGAGCCTGCGAGAAGTACCACGGGGCGGTCATCGGTCACGCGGGCCGTGACGACACCCGGGTCTTCCGGGAAGTAGCCGCGCTGGGCGAGGAGTTGGCGCTGCTCGGCGCCGCCTCCCTCGGCGCCCGCACCCCCGCCCGCACCGCGCTCATCTTCGACTGGGACAGCTGGTGGGCCCTGGAGATCTCCGACGGCCCCTCCCGCCTGGTCAAGTACCAGGAGGTGGTGCACGCCTACTACCGGGCCGTCCGGGAGGCCGGTGCCGACGTGGACGTCGTCCCGCACACCGCCGACCTCACCCCCTACGACGTGGTCCTCGCCCCCGCCCTGCACATGGTCAAGGGCGATCTCGCGGCCCGCCTGGAAGCGGTGGCGGAGCGCGGCGGCACGGTCCTTGCCACCTTCCTCTCCGGCCGCGTCGACGAACACGACCGCGCCTTCCTCACCGACGTCCCCGGCCCGCTCGCCCCCCTCATGGGCATCCGCGTCGACGAATGGGACGCACGGCAAAGGGAGTTCACTCAACCGATCCCCGAACTCGACTCGGCGGGACGGCTGGTCTTCGAGATCGTGCAGCTCAGGGGAGCCGAAGCGGTCGCCACATACGGCTCCGACTTCTACGCCGGCACCCCTGCCGTGACCCGCAACGCCTACGGCGACGGCGAGGGCTGGTACGTCGCCACCGCCCTCGACCAGCCCGGTGTGGACCAGGTCGTCCGCCGGGTCCTGTCCCGCCACGACCTCGTCGGCCCCTACGCCGACCGCGAGGGGCTGGAGACGGCGACCCGCGTCGCCCCCGACGGCACCCGGCTCCTCTTCCTCCTCAACCACACAGAACTGGCAGCCGAGTTGACGGCTCACGCCACGGCGACCGATCTGCTCACCGGGAAGCAGACCGAGGCCGGCGCCCCGCTCGTCCTCGACCCGCGAGGTGTCGCCGTGCTCCGGCTTCAGTAGATGACCCGCCCCCGCGCGTCCGGCACCCCCGACTTCCGGAAGAAGTAGCTGTTGACCTGATCGCGCCACTCCCGGGCACTGCGGAGCTGCTCCTCGAACCGCTCCGTCACCCGCGCGTGACGCGCCGGGTCCACGAGCTGAGCCAGCGAGGCCCACACCTCCCGGGCCGCCTCCACCTCCACCACGCCCTCGAAGTGCGTGTCGTAGATGTGCTGGATCACCGTCTTGCCGCTCTTCAGCATGTGCCCGTACGACACGTGGTGGAAGAACAGCAGCAGCTCGTCCGGGCAGGTCTCCGGCGACTCGTACACCTCGGCCCACGGCTTGGCGTACTGCCCCGCGAACCCGGTCCCGCTCGCCACGCTCCGGTCCACACCCACGCCGTCGCGGTCGGCGAAGTGGTAGGTGCCCCACGGGCTGTACTCGTAGCCGTCGACACCCGGCCCGTAGTGGTGCCCCGGCTGGACCATGAACCCCACACCGAGGGGAGCGGTGTACTTCTCGTACGTCCGCCACGAACCGTCCAGGATCGAGCGCAGGCCCGCCGCGGGACCCGGCCCGTAGCTCAGCCGGATCCAGTCGTCGAGGACCTCGTACGGATCGGCACCCGGCTCCCAGGCCAGCCGGCCGAACGTGTACAGGTTCGCCTGGGCCAGCGGATGCCCCGTCCAGAACGGGTCGTCCCCGACGTTGGACACGGCGACGAGCCCACCGCGCGCCGACGCGCCCACGGAGGACCCCTCGGCGATCCCGAACCGCAGCACCTCGCTCCACATCGGCCCCAGCCAGCACACATGCCGCTGCTGACCGGTGTACTCCTGCGTCACCTGGAGCTCCACCGCGAGCCGGGTCCCCGGCATCGCCCCGATCAGCGGTGAGACCGGCTCCCGCACCTGGAAGTCCATCGGCCCGTGCTTGACCTGGAGCACGGCGTTGTCCGCGAACTCCCCGTCCAGCGGCACGAAATGGTCGTACGCGGCCCGCGCCCGGTCCGTCGTGCGGTCCCGCCAGTCCTGGTGGTGGTCGTAGACGAAGGCCCGCCAGTGGACCGTGCCGCCGTGCGGGGCGAGGGCGGCGGCGAGCATGTTCGCGCCGTCCGCATGACTGCGCCCGTACGCGAACGGCCCCGGCTGCCCCTCCGAGTCCGCCTTCACGACGAACCCGCCGAAGTCCGGGATCCGCGAGCAGACCCGCGCGGTCGCGTCGGCCCACCACGCGCGCACCTCGGCGTCGAGCGGGTCGGCCGTCCCCAGCCCACCCAGCACGACCGGCGCGGCGAAGGTGACCGACAGATGCGTGCGGATGCCGTACGGCCGCAACGCGCCCGCGATGTCCGCCACTTCCTCAAGACGGTCGGTCAGCAGCCGGGCCTCCGCCGCGTGCACGTTGACGTTGTTCACCGCCACCGCGTTGATCCCGCAGGCCGCCAGCAGCCTGCCGTACGCCCGCACCCGCTCCAGGTCCCCGCGAGCCCGCCCGTCCTCCCAGAACAGCGACCCGCCCGCGTACCCGCGCTCCACCTGGCCCATGACCGGGTGCACGGCCACGTTGTCCCAGTGGTCGAGCATCCGCAGCGCCAACTCGGGCCGGTGTTCCTCGGGTTCGGCCTCTTCGAGGAAGGCGGTCTCCCCGAGCCGTACGACATGGAAGAGGCCGTACAGCAAGCCGCGCGCGCCGGTCGCCGTGACGGTCGTACAACCGTCACGGCGACCGTACGTGAACCCCTCGCCGGCGTCGTCGCCGGTCAGCTCCAGCACGAGGTCGGGGTCGTCCTGGACGACCGCGCCCCCGAACCGCGCGCAGGCCCGGGCCACCTCCCCGCGGACCGTGTCCACCAGCGGACCCGAGCCGCGGATCAGGGTCCGCCGGGTGCCGATCGGCCGGAACGCCTCGTCCGGCAGCCAGGCCGGATCGACACCCTGCATGGGACCCCCAACGCCGTTGCTCAGGCCAGCAGTTCGACCTCCGACACGACCGCCTCGCCGTCGAGCACCAGACGGTACTTCCCGTACGTACCCGGAGACCTCACGGTGAACGCCCGTGTCTGCCGGTCCCATGCGAACGACTCCGCGGACCGCCGGTCCAGGGTCTTCCACGTGGTGCCGTCGGCCGAGCCCTGGAGCGTCCAGCCGGTCGGCGCCTTCGTGTGGTCCGACGACGAGGTCACCGTGTACTGGACGCCCTTGACCTCGCCGGACACCGGAAGGTCGACCGAGGTCACGGCCGCGTCCGTCGCCGAGGTGTTGTCGAACAGCGCCCCCTCGCCGGTCAGTACGTCCGCACGCGGGGTCGGCACCTGGTCGTCCTGGGTGATCGACACCGGGGCCGCGTTCCTCCCCGTGCCCCACTTCGACGGCTTCGGGCCCATGGCGAAGTCCAGGACGGCCCCCTTGGACAGCACCGAGTGGGGGAGCGAAGTCGACGTCCACGGCTTGCCGTTGACCCGCAGACCCTGCACGTACACGTTCCGCGCGCTGTTCTCGGGCGCCCTGACCACCAGGTCCCGGCCGTTCTCCAGATGCACGGTCGCCTTGGTGAACAGCGGGGAGCCGACGGCGTATTCGCCGCTGCCCATCACCAGCGGGTAGAAGCCCAGCGCCGAGAACAGGTACCAGGCCGACTGCTCGCCGTTGTCCTCGTCACCGTGGTAGCCCTGCCCGATCTCGCTGCCGACGTACAGCCGGGACAGCACCTCGCGGACGTTCTTCTGCGTCTTCCAGGGCTGACCGGCCGCGTCGTACATGTAGGTGACGTGGTGGGCGACCTGGTTGGAATGGCCGTACATGCCCATCCGGACGTCCCGCGCCTCCGTCATCTCGTGGATGACACCGCCGTAGGAGCCGACGAGGTCCGGCGAGGCCGTTTCGGGTGTCGCGAAGTACTGGTCCAGCTTCTCGGCCAGCCCGGAGCGGCCGCCGTACAGGTTGGCGAGCCCCCGGCTGTCCTGCGGGGCGGTGAAGGCGTACCCCCAGCCGTTGGTCTCGGTGTAGTCGTAGCCCCACACGCGAGGGTCGTAACTCGACGAATCCACCCGCCACTTGCCGTCGGCGTCGCGGCCCTGGAAGAAGCCCGCCTTCGCGTCGAAGAGGTTCACGTAGTCCTGGGCCCGGTTGAGGAAGTACTCCGACTCCTCCTTGTAGCGCTTCTCTCCCGTCTTCGCGTACAGCGCCCGGCCCATCCGCGCGATGCCGTAGTCGTTGAGGTAGCCCTCCAGCGCCCAGGACAGGCCCTCGTGGGTGTCGGTGCTGGTGTAGCCGAGGAACGGCGAGGTCGTCATGCCCTTGCGGCCCACACCGGAGGACGGGGGCGCGACCGTGGCGTTCTTCAGGGCCGCGTCGTACGCCGACCTCGCGTCGAAGTCCACGCCCTTGACGTATGCGTCCGCGAACGCCACGTCCGAGGAGGTGCCGGTCATCAGGTCCGCGTAACCGGGGGAGGACCAGCGGGAGGTCCAGCCGCCGTCCTTGTACTGCTGGACGAACCCGTCCACCATCTCGCCCGCCTGAGAGGGCGTCAGCAGCGCGTACGCCGGCCAGGTCGTCCGATAGGTGTCCCAGAAGCCGTTGTTGACGTACACCTTGCCGTCCACGATCTTCGCCCCGGTGTGCGTCGGGGTGTCGGGGGACGGCATCGGGGAGAACGGCGAGGCGTACTGGTACTTCGAACCCACCTTCTCGAAGCCGGAGTTGGGGTACAGGTACAGCCGGTACAGGCTGGAGTACAGCGTGGTCAGCTGGTCCTGGGTGGCGCCCTCCACCTCGACCTTGCCGAGGATCCGGTCCCAGGCGCGCTGGGCGGCCCCCTTCACGTCGTCGAAGGACGTGCCGTCCGGGATCTCCTGGCGCAGGTTGTCCTTGGCCTGGTCGAGGCTGATGAGGGAGGTGGCGATGCGCAGGGTGACGGTCCGGTCGTTGAACCGCAGGTACCCCTTCACCCCGCTGGACGCCCCGTCCACCACCGGCTTGTCGAACACGCCGTACACGAACAACCGGGTCGCTCCCGCCGACAGCCCGGACTTCACGTCCGAGTAGCCGGTGAAGGTCCCGCTCTCCTTGTCGAGCGTGAGCCCCGCCTGGTCCGTCACGTTGTCGAAGAGGACGCTCGCGTCGTCGCCCGGGTAGCTGAACCGCAGGACCGCCGCGTGGTCCGTCGGCGCCATCTCCGCCGTCAGCCCGTTCTCGAACCGCACCCCGTAGTAGTACGGCCGCGCGGTCTCGTTCTCGTGCCGGAACGCCAGCTCACGGGCCTCCCGTCCGAGGTCAGGGGTCCCGGCGGCGGCCGACGGCATCACCTGGAAGGTCTGCCGGTCGCCCATCCACGGGCTCGGCTCGTGGCTCGCGCTGAACGCCTGGATCGTCGGCAGGTTGTCCTCGTTGTTCGCGCGTGCGTAGTCGTAGAGCCAGCTCAGCGACGACGCGTTGGTCACCGGCGTCCAGAAGTTGAAGCCGTGCGGCACGGCTGTCGCCGGGAAGTTGTTGCCGCGCGAGAAGCCACCGCTGGAGTTGGTGCCGCGGGTGGTGAGCGCGTAGTCCGACAGATGCGCCTTCGGCTTCTCCGGCGCGGCCCGCTCCAGCGTCACGTCGTCCAGCCAGCCGCGGAACTTCGCGGGCCCGCCGGGGGAGTCGTAGGCGACCAGGATCCGGTCGACGGTCTTCCCGGCCGCGACCGACCCGATCCGCGCGACCACGTTGTTCCACTGGTTGACGTACAGCGCCTTCGAGGCGCCCTGCCCCTGCGGTGAGAGCGTGAATCCGTGCTGGTCACGCGCCCCGAGCCGGCTCAGGAAGGTGCCGTCGGTGAAGGCCAGGTCCACCGAGACGTCGGTCGAGTCGTAGTCCCGGTCGCCGTCCACCATCGACGGGTAGATCCGGTACGACAGCCGGGTGAGCCGGTCGACCGCCACGTTCACGTCGAAGATCTTGTTGTACGAGTAAGCCCGTCCCTCGGCCGTGTGCCGTCCGGCGTAACGCAGGGCCTTCTTTCCGGTGAATCCGGCGGCTGCCTTCGCGGTGGGCGATCCGGTCGGGCTGCGGTCGACGAGGGAGAGCATGTCCGGGGGCACCGGCCCCTCGTTCCCGCCCGTGGAGAGCTGGAGGTCGGCGAGCTGGAGGATCCCGGAGGCCCCGTTGTTCTTCGTGATCTCCAGCCGGAAGTACTGGTATTCGGCCGGATCCGCGATGTCGTACGACTGCGTCCGGAACCGTTCGGCGAAGGTCTCACCCGAGCGGGTGTCGAGGGTCTTCCAGTCCTTGCCGTCCGTGGAGCCCTTGAGGGTCCAGTCCCTCGGGTCGCGCTCGGCGAAGTCGTTGGCCGAGGTCAGCGCGTAGGTGACCGCCTTCACCGGCTTGTCCAGGTCGAACTCCGCCCAGCCGGTGGACGCGAAAGCCAGCCACTTGGTGCCCGGCTCGCTGTCCGCGAGGTTCTCCTTCACCTCGCCGCCGGAGGCGTTCTCGGCGCTCGCCCGCACGTCCGTGACCCGGTCGGTGACATTGCCGGGGATGCCGGTGCGGTAGCCGCCGTCGACGCCGGAGGCCCGGCCGCCGTCGACGGTGCTGATCCAGTCGGGGGCCGGCTCGCCCGCCTCGAAGGAGGAGCGGAACTCCTGGTCGGCCGGGGCGGGGGCGGCGGGCAGGGCGACCGCCGCGCCCTGGGAGCCGACCGTCACGCAGAAGGCGGCCGTGATCACGACCGCCGTACTCCGTCTGAGCCGAGTTCTGTACCGAGCCATGGGCGAGTACCCTCCCTGCACCAGGATGGACAACGTTGTCAGGCGATCCGTGCAAGGATCAGTAGGGGCCCAAGTGGACAGTGATGTCAAGGGTGTTGGCTGTGGCATTCGAGGCCTATGTCGCGGATTTTTCCGGCAAGCTTCGCACAGGGCGCTCATATTTCCGCGAGGTCTCAACTCGAAAACACCCACGGCCAACCTTGCATTCGATCTTGCTCCGTCGGCGGGAAGTGGACTATACCTGTCGGCGATTCACCCCACTCGCACGAACCTCTTGCACGAACCTGCTTGACCTGACCGCGGTGCCGGGGAGGATCCGGTTCACCGCCTGAGTCCTGGAGAAGGCGAGGACTTGAGCATGGGATCCACTTCCGCAGACAGCCACGGTGACGAAGGTGTCGGCCGCCGCGATCTGATCAAGCGTTCCGCGGCGCTCGGACTGGCCGCCGTCCCCGCGACCGGTTTTCTGTCCGCCTGCGCCAGCGGCGGCGGCGACGAATCGAGCGACGACAACACCAAGGGCACCACCTCGAAGGACAACCCCTTCGGAGCGGCCAAGGGCAGCAAGCTCGACGTCGTGATCTTCAAGGGCGGTTACGGCGACGACTACGCCAAGGCGTGGGAGGCCGACTTCCAGAAGAAGCTCGGGATCACCTCCACGCACACCGGCACCCAGGAGATCACCGGAAAGCTCCAGCCCCGCTTCAACGCGGGCAACCCGCCGGACATCGTCGACGACTCCGGCGCCCAGCAGATCAAGGTCGACGTCCTCTACAAGAACGGGCAGCTGCTCGACCTCGCCGAGGTCCTGGACGCGCCCGCCATCGACGACCCGAGCAAGAAGGTCCGCGACCTCATCATCCCCGGGACCCTCGACGCCGGTCTCCAGGGCGGCAAGATCGTCGCCCTCAACTACATCTACACCGTCTGGGGTCTGTGGTACTCCGGCAAGCTCTTCAAGGAGAAGGGCTGGGAGGAGCCCAAGACCTGGGACGACTTCCTCGCCGTCTGTCAGGACGCCAAGAAGCAGGGCATCGGGGGCCTCGCCCACCAGGGCAAGTACCCGTACTACATCAACGTCGCCATCATGGACCTGATCGCCAAGAAGGGCGGTCTGGACGCCATGAAGGCGATCGACAACCTCGATCCCAAGGCATTCGTCGGCTCCGACGCGGCCCAGGCCGGTGTCGAGGCGATCTACGAGGTGGTGGAGAAGGGCCTGTTGATGCCCGGCACCAACGGCCTGACCCACACCGAGTCCCAGACCCGCTGGAACCAGTACAAGGCCGCCTTCATCACCTGCGGCTCCTGGCTGGAGAACGAGCAGCTCAAGCAGACCCCGGCGGACTTCGACATGAAGTTCATGCCGATGCCGCTGCTGCCCGACAGCGCGCTGCCCTTCGAGGCCATCCGGGCCGGCTCCGGCGAGCCCTTCATCATCCCGGCGAAGGCCAAGAACCTGCCGGGCGCCAAGGAGTTCATGCGCCGCATGCTCTCCAAGGAGTGGTCGACCCTCTTCGCCAAGGAGGCCAACTCCCTCACCATCCTCAAGGACGGCGTCGACCCCAGCGTGAAGCTGCGCCCGGGTACCCAGTCCACCGTCGAGGCGTCCAAGGCGGCCGGTGACGACACCTTCCGTTACCTGTACACCGAGTGGTACAGCGAGATGGGAGCGGCGATCGAGGCCGCGTCCAACGAGCTGATGGCCAAGCGCATCCAGCCGAAGGAGTGGCTCAAGCGGGCCCAGGCCGCGGTCGACAAGCAGGCCAAGGACCCGGCCTCCAAGAAGAACCACCGGGACTGACCGCAACGCCGTTTCCCGGGCCGGAGAGATCCGGCCCGGGAAAGGACACCAGGGGCAGGAATCGCCAATGCGCAAAGGGCAGTACAGGTTCGTCGCGGGATTTCTCTTCGCACCCGTGGCGCTCTACCTGATCTTCGTGATCTGGCCGTACCTCCAGACGTTCGGCTATTCGCTGACCGACTGGAAAGGGCAGTCGCAGACGTTCAAGTTCGTCGGTCTGGACAACTACAAGGCGCTGTTCCAGGACGACGTCTTCATGCAGGCCATCTGGCACAACATCCTGTTCCTGATCTTCATCCCGGTGATCACCATTCTGCTCGCCCTGTTCTTCGCGTTCATGCTGAACGCGGGCGGGCGCAGCAAAGCCGGCGGAGTACGGGGAGTCGCCGGATCGCAGGTCTACAAGGTCGTCTACTTCTTTCCCCAGGTGCTGTCGCTGGCGATCGTCGCCGTACTGTTCAACGCGGTGTACCGCAGTGACGGCGGAGGTCTTCTCAACGGATTCCTGATCAAACTCGGCCTGGTCGACGCCGAGAATCCGATGGAATGGCTCAACGAGCCCAACCTGGTGCTGTGGATGCTGGTCATCGCCGTGGTGTGGCACGGGGTCGGCTTCTACCTGGTGCTGTTCTCGGCCGCCATGCAGTCCATCCCGAAGGACATCTACGAGGCCGCGCTCATCGACGGCGCCGGCCGCAACCAGTCCTTCTTCCGCATCACCCTGCCGCTGCTGTGGGACACCGTGCAGACCGCCTGGGTCTATCTGGGCATCGTCGCGATGGACATGTTCGTGCTGGTGTCGTCGATGACCCAGAACATGGGTGCCTACGGAGGCGGCCCCGACCATCACAGCGACGTGATGTCGACGGTGATGATGCGCAACTTCCAGTACTTCGGCAAGAGCGGATACGCCTGCGCGATGGGCGTCGTCATGCTGCTGCTCACCCTGGTCCTGTCCGTGGTCATGCTGCGTGCCACCCGCCGCGACCGCGTCGAGTTCTGAGCGGGAGAGATACGACGATGAGCGCACCCATCAAGGAGACCGCCGCCGTCCCGGCAATGCGGACCACGGACACGGCCCCGGTCCGCCCCGGCAGCGAGCGCAGCGAGGGCGTCGTCCTGAACGCCTTCTCGCACGGCTTCCTCGCGCTGTGGGCCCTGCTGATCGTGCTGCCACTGCTGTGGCTGGTGCTCAGCTCCTTCAAGACCGACGCCCAGATCGGCGGTTCGGCCTTCGGCTGGCCGCAGAACTGGTCCCTGGACGTCTTCGGACGGGCCTGGGACAAGGGCATCGGCGACTACTTCCTGAACACCGTCATCGTGCTGGTCTTCTCGGTGCCGCTGACGATGCTGCTCGGCTCCATGGCCGCCTACGTCCTGGCCCGCTACCAGTTCTGGGGCAACAGGTTCCTGTACTTCTTCTTCGTCGCGGGCGCGATGTTCCCGGTGTTCCTGGCCCTGGTCCCGCTGTTCTTCATGGTCAAGCGGCTGGACATGCTGAACACCTACCAGGGGCTGATCCTGGTGTACGTCGCCTACTCGATGCCGTTCACGGTGTTCTTCATGCACGCGTTCTTCCGCACGCTGCCCACGGCCGTCTTCGAGGCCGCGGTCCTCGACGGCGCCTCGCACACCCGGACCTTCTTCCAGGTGATGCTGCCGATGGCGAAGCCGGGGCTGATCAGCGTCGGCATCTTCAACACGCTCGGCCAGTGGAACCAGTTCATCCTGCCCACGGTGCTGATGCAGCCGCAGAGCGGCGACGATCCGGAGCGCTATGTGCTCACCCAGGGCCTGATCCAGCTCCAGCAGCAGATGGGATACGCCTCTGACCTTCCGGTGCTCTTCGCCGGGGTGACCATCGCCATGATCCCCATGCTGGTGGTGTACCTGTCCTTCCAGCGCCAGGTGCAGGCGGGACTGACGTCGGCGACCTTGAAGTAGCGCTCCGCGAGCGCGCGCGGGCACACCGTCGCCGGTTCCGGTGACGGTGCGCCGACGTGTGCGCTACACCCCGGATACTGTTCAACCTCTTGACGGGAGGCGACCCGAACGGCTCAGCTTAGAGTTCACTAGTTGGACATAGACGGGGCCTCATCGCTGCGGTCCCGCGCGCAGGAGGTCGTCGTGGAGACTCCGGGGTCGCAGTCGTCGCTGCACCGAGCCAACCTGGAGCGGGTCGTTCGGGCCGTCCGGCTGGCCGGGTCGCTCACGCAGGCGGAGATCGCGCGGACCACGGGGCTGTCCGCCGCGACCGTCTCCAATATCGTCCGCGAGCTCAAGGACGGCGGAACCGTCGAGGTCACGCCCACGTCGGCGGGTGGCCGGCGGGCGCGCGCGGTCTCCCTGAGCGGGGACGCCGGCATCGTCATAGGGGTGGACTTCGGGCACACCCATCTGCGCGTCGCGGTCGGGAACCTCGCCCACCAGGTGCTGGCCGAGGAGTCCGAGCCGCTGGACGTGGACGCCTCCTCCACGCAGGGCTTCGACCGGGCGGAACAGCTGGTCACCCGGCTGATCGAGGCGACCGGCGTGGACCGTACGAAGATCGCCGGGGTGGGTCTCGGCGTGCCCGGACCCATCGATCTGGAGTCGGGTTCGCTGGGCTCCTCCGCCATCCTGCCGGGCTGGATCGGCACCAAGCCCGCGGAGGAGCTCCAGGGCCGTCTGGGCGTACCGGTGCACGTGGACAACGACGCCAACCTCGGGGCCCTCGGTGAGCTGGTGTGGGGCAGTGGCCGGGGGGTCAGGGACCTGGCGTACATCAAGGTCGCGAGCGGTGTGGGCGCCGGACTGGTGATCAGCGGCAAGATCTACCGTGGCCCGGGTGGCACAGCGGGAGAAATCGGGCATATTACTCTTGATGAGTCCGGCCCCGTCTGCCGTTGCGGCAACCGCGGCTGCCTGGAGACCTTCGCGGCGGCGCGCTATGTGCTCCCGCTCCTCCAGTCCAGTCACGGCACCGACCTGACCATGGAAGGCGTTGTCCGACTCGCACGGGACGGAGACCCTGGCTGCCGTCGGGTGATCGCCGACGTCGGCCGACACATCGGCAGTGGAGTCGCCAATCTCTGCAACTTGCTGAACCCGAGCCGAGTGGTCCTGGGCGGTGATCTCGCCGAGGCCGGTGAGCTGGTGCTCGGGCCCATCCGGGAGTCTGTCGGCCGCTATGCGATCCCCAGTGCGGCCCGCCAACTGTCCGTGCTTCCAGGGGCACTTGGCGGGCGCGCGGAGGTGCTCGGAGCACTCGCCCTCGCCCTGAGCGAGATGGGTGATTCGACCCTTTTGGACAGCACGCTGCATGCAGCGGCACCTGCCTTCACTTAGAGAACGCAGGACGCCGTTGCCATCTCGTTAAGTATTTACTTCTTGACGTCGCACGTGTGGCCGAGTTGACTTCCAGCCACCTCGGCCGCAACGACGCGGCCTCGTCAGGGAGGTTTCTCAAGTGAACACGCTCATGCGTCGTGTGGCCGTATCCGTCGCGATCTCGGCGCTCGCCGTCTCCGCCGCGGCCTGTGGCAAGGCCGGCGACGACGACAACGGCAGCGACAGCAGCAGCTCGGGTGCCGGCGGCAAGTCGATCGGCCTGCTCCTGCCCGACAACGTCACCGCGCGGTACGAGAAGTTCGACATGCCGTACTTCAAGGCCAAGGTCAAGGAGCTGTGCAGCGACTGCGACGTCTCCTACGCCAACGCCGCGGCCGACCCGGCCAAGCAGGCTCAGCAGATGAGCAGCATGGTCACCAAGGGCGTCAAGGTCATCGTGGTCTCCGCCCAGGACTCCGCCGCCATCAAGTCCTCCATCGCCTCCGCGGTGAGCAAGGGCGTCAAGGTCGTCGCGTACGACCGTCTGGCCCAGGGCCCGGTCTCCGCGTACGTCTCCTTCGACAACGTCAAGGTCGGCGAGCTCCAGGGCCAGGCCCTGCTCGACGCCCTCGGCTCCAAGGCGACCCCCAAGGCCAACGTCGTCATGATCAACGGTGACGACGCCGACCCGAACGCCGCGCAGTTCAAGGAAGGCGCGCACAAGGTCCTCGACGGCAAGGTCAAGATCGCCTACGAGCAGTCGGGCCTGTGGAAGGACACCGTCGCCGCGCAGAAGATGTCGGCCGCCATCACCCAGCTGGGCGCCAAGAACATCGCGGGCGTCTACGCCGCCAACGACGGCATGGCCGGTGGTATCGCCAACACCCTCAAGGGCGCGGGCATCAGCAACATCCCGCTGACCGGTCAGGACGCCGAGCTCGCCGCCATCCAGCGGATCGTCGCCGGCACCCAGTCCGCCACGGTCTACAAGGCCTACAAGCCCGAGGCCGACAACGCCGCCGAGCTCGCGGTCAACCTCCTCCAGGGCAAGGACATCAAGTCCCTGGCCGACACCGAGGTCACCAGCGGCTCCGGCGACAAGGTCCAGGCGAAGCTGCTGACCCCCGTCTCCGTGACCGTCAAGAACATCAAGGACACGGTCGTCAAGGACGGTCTCTACACCGTCGCCCAGATCTGCACCGCGGACTACGCCGCCGCGTGCAAGAAGGCCGGCCTCCAGTAAGAGCCGCCCAAGCCCCCGGGGCGCGTCCCGCAGCGGACCCGCCCCGAGGGCAGGCACAGAGCCTGTCCGGTGCCCGCACCGCCTTCATACCCCGCTGCGGGGCGGGCACCGGACGGAAGCATGGCGGACGCAGCCGTTGCCAAAGGGCACCGGCCGCGCGCATGTTCGACTTGTAAATCAGTGCTTACGGCGCAACTCGTCCCACGAGTGCTGAAAGCACAACCCTCCGCGCCTTACCCCAAGCGCGGCATCCCCGCCGGTCAGGCGGCGAAGGAGATGGTTCACGTGTCCGCTACGCCCGTGCTGGCGTTGCGCGGAGTCTCCAAGCGATTCGGTGCGGTCCAGGCCCTCACCGATGTCGAACTGGAGGTCCACGCCGGAGAAGTGGTCGCCCTGGTCGGCGACAACGGCGCCGGAAAGTCGACGCTGGTCAAGACGATCGCCGGTGTCCACCCCATCGATGAGGGCGTCATCGAATGGGACGGCAAGCCGGTCAGCATCAACAAGCCGCACGACGCCCAGGGACTCGGCGTCGCGACGGTCTACCAGGACCTCGCGCTGTGCGACAACCTCGACGTGGTCGGCAACCTGTACCTCGGACGCGAGCTGCTGCGCCGCGGCGTCATCGACGAGGTCACGATGGAGAAGAACTCGCGTGAACTGCTGAACACGCTCTCCATCCGCATCCCGAGCGTCCGCATCCCGATCGCGAGCCTCTCCGGTGGTCAGCGTCAGGTCGTCGCCATCGCGCGCGCCCTGATCGGCGACCCCAAGGTCGTGATCCTGGACGAGCCCACCGCCGCTCTCGGCGTCGAGCAGACCGCGCAGGTCCTCGACCTGGTCGAGCGGCTGCGCGAGCGCAACCTCGCCGTGATCCTCATCAGCCACAACATGGCCGACGTGAAGGCGGTCGCCGACACCGTCGCCGTGCTGCGCCTGGGCAAGAACAACGGCTCCTTCTCGGTGAAGGACACCAGTCAGGAAGAAATCATCTCCGCGATCACGGGTGCCACGGACAACGCCGTCACCCGTCGTGCGGGACGTCGCAACGCGGAGGCGGCAAAGTGAGCGACACGTCGAAGGTTTCCAAGGCGGAAACGGCGGAGGACCAGACCACGGTCGCTCCCGCCGACGACCCCACCGCCGCGCCGGTCGCGGTCGTCGACCCCCGGCTGCTGGTCCGCGAAGAGGGCTTCAAGGGCTACTGGACCGAGTTCACCCGCAAGGTCAAGGGCGGTGAGCTGGGCTCGCTGCCGGTCGTCGTCGGCCTGATCGTCATCTGGGCGATCTTCCAGTTCAAGAACGACCGCTTCCTGAGCGCCGACAACCTCTCCAACATCAGCTACTACCTCTCGGCCACCGGCATGATCGCCATCGGCCTGGTGTTCGTGCTGCTGCTCGGCGAGATCGACCTGTCGGTCGGTTCCGTCAGCGGCCTGGCCTCCACCCTGTTCGCGGTGTGGGTGGTCAACCACGGCATGAACGTCTGGCTGGCCCTCGTCCTGGCGATCGTCACCGGTGTCGCCATCGGTGCGCTGCACGGCTGGTTCTTCGCCAAGATCGGGGTACCGGCGTTCGTCGTCACCCTGGCGGGTCTGCTCGGCTGGAACGGTCTGATGCTGTGGCTGCTGGGCTCCAGCGGCACCATCAACATCCCGTCCGACTCGGGTCCGATCCACCTGTTCGGCCAGAGCTCGTTCTTCATGGACCAGGCCATCATCGGCGCCTACCTGCTGGCCGGCCTCGCCGTCGTGCTGACCCTCGTCGGCAACTTCAACGAGCAGCGGCGCCGCAAGGCCGCGGGCGTGCCCTTCCGGCCGACCGGCGAGATCCTGGTGCGCGTCGGCGCGCTCGCCGTCGCGTCCTTCGTGGCCGCCGCCGTGCTGAACAACGCCTCGGGTGTCTCCAACTCGCTGGTGATCTTCCTGGCGGCGCTGGTGGTCGTCGACTTCGTGCTCCGCCGCACCACGTACGGCCGTCAGGTCTTCGCGGTGGGCGGCGGCATCGAGGCCGCACGCCGTGCCGGTATCAGCGTGCCGATGATCCGGATCACCGTCTTCGCCATCTCCGGCGGTTTCGCCGCGATCGGCGGTATGTTCTTCGCCGGCCAGACCGCGAGCGCCACCCTCAGCGCCGGCGGCGGCAACACCCTGATGCTGGCCATCGCGGCGGCCGTCATCGGCGGTACGAGCCTCTTCGGCGGCCGCGGTTCGGTGTGGTCCGCCCTCCTGGGCATGCTGGTCATCCAGTCCATCACGACCGGTCTCGACCTGCTGAACATGAACGCCTCGATCCAGTACATGATCACCGGTGGCGTGCTGCTCGGCGCGGTCGTCATCGACTCCGTCTCGCGCAGGTCCCAGAAGGCCTCGGGTCGCGGATGACGTCGTAGGACCCCCCTCGGGGGAAGATCCACTTGCCCGGCACCCAAAAGGTGCCGGGCAAGTTCGTTGTCGGAGAACATTAGACTCGACACGCCCGGCAAAGCTCGATCAGCTCTACTGCAAGGAGGCACGGGTGCCGCTGCTGACCCGTATCAGGGGACCGCGCGATCTGGACCGGCTCAGCCTTGAGGAGCTGGACCAGCTGGCGGAGGAGATCAGGAGCTTCCTCGTCGGCGCCGTTTCCAAGACCGGTGGGCACCTGGGGCCCAACCTCGGTGTGGTCGAGCTGACCATCGCGCTGCACCGCGTCTTCGACTCGCCCAAGGACCGGGTGCTCTTCGACACAGGGCACCAGTCCTATGTGCACAAGCTGCTCACCGGCCGCCACGACTTCTCGAAGCTGCGCTCCAAGGGCGGCCTGTCCGGCTACCCCTCGCGCGCCGAGTCCGAGCACGACGTCATCGAGAACAGCCACGCCTCGACCGTCCTCGGCTGGGCCGACGGGCTCGCGAAAGCCAACCAGGTGCTCAAACGGGACGACCACGTCGTCGCCGTCATCGGTGACGGCGCCCTGACCGGCGGTATGGCCTGGGAGGCGCTGAACAACATCGCCGACGCCAAGGACCGCCCGCTCGTCATCGTCGTCAACGACAACGAGCGCTCCTACGCGCCGACCATCGGCGGCCTCGCCAACCACCTCGCGACCCTGCGCACCACCGACGGCTACGAGCGCTTCCTGGCCCGCGGCAAGGACCTCCTGGAGCGCACCCCGGTCGTCGGCCGCCCCCTCTACGAGACCCTGCACGGCGCCAAGAAGGGCCTCAAGGACTTCATCGCGCCCCAGGGCATGTTCGAGGACCTCGGCCTGAAGTACGTCGGCCCCATCGACGGCCACGACATCGAGGCGCTGGAGTCGGCGCTGGCCCGCGCCAAGCGGTTCGGCGGCCCGGTGATCGTGCACTGCCTCACCGAGAAGGGCCGCGGCTACGAGCCCGCCGAGCAGGACGAGGCCGACCGCTTCCACGGCATCGGCCCGATCCACCCCGACACCGGCCTGCCCATCAAGGCCGCCGCCGCCAGCTGGACCTCCGTCTTCGGCGACGAGATGGTCAAGCTCGGCCAGGAGCGCGAGGACATCGTCGCCATCACCGCGGCCATGCTCCAGCCGGTCGGCCTGAAGAAGTTCGCGGACACCTTCCCGGACCGGATCTACGACGTCGGCATCGCCGAGCAGCACGCGGCCGTCTCTGCGGCGGGCCTCGCGACCGGTGGACTGCACCCCGTCTTCGCCGTCTACGCCACCTTCCTCAACCGCGCCTTCGACCAGGTCCTCATGGACGTCGCCCTGCACAAGTGCGGGGTGACCTTCGTCCTCGACCGGGCCGGCGTCACCGGCGACGACGGTGCCTCCCACAACGGCATGTGGGACATGTCGATGCTCCAGGTCGTCCCGACCCTGCGGCTCGCCGCCCCGCGCGACGCCGAGCAGTTGCGCGCCCAGCTCCGCGAGGCCGTCCAGGTCGAGGACGCGCCGACCGTGCTGCGCTACTCCAAGGGCGTCGTCGGCCCCGCCGTACCCGCCGTGGGCACCGTCGGCGGCATGGACGTCCTGCGCGAGCCCGGCACCGACACGCCCGACGTGCTCCTCGTCTCCGTCGGCGCCCTCGCGCCGATGTGCCTGGAGATCGCGGGCCTGCTCGACCAGCAGGGCATCTCCACCACCGTCGTCGACCCGCGCTGGGTCAAGCCCGTCGACGAGGCCATGGCCCCGCTCGCCGAGCGGCACCGCGTGGTCGTCACCGTCGAGGACAACTCCCGCGTCGGCGGCGTCGGCTCGGCGATCGCGCAGGCCCTGCGCGACGCGGGTGTGGACGTCCCGCTGCGCGACTTCGGCATCCCGCCGCGCTTCCTCGACCACGCCTCCCGCGCCGAGATCATGGCGGAGATCGGGCTCACCGCGCCCGACATCGCCCGCCAGGTCACCGGCCTGGTCTCCAAGCTGGACGGCCGCTACGACGACGCACGCACCGAAGTGGAGTCGGCCCGCGACTGACGGGGGGCTCGCCCGTACGGGCCGGTCACACCACTCTTGACAGTGGTGTGACCGGCCCATTCGCGTGAATCGGCCCGTGCCGGGGCATACGACCTACGCCCCCTCTCGATCATGTCGAGGACGACACAGCGTGGGAGGTCATCGTGAGCAGCACCCTCTTCCGGACGAAGAAGGTCGAGCAGTCCATCCTCGATACCGAGGAGCCAGAGCACGCGCTCAAGAAATCCTTGTCCGCGCTCGATCTGACGGTCTTCGGCGTCGGCGTCATCATCGGCACCGGCATCTTCGTCCTGACCGGCACCGTCGCCAAGAACAACGCCGGCCCGGCGGTCGCCCTGGCCTTCGTGGTCGCCGGCGTCGTCTGCGCGCTCGCCGCGCTCTGCTACGCCGAGTTCGCCTCCACCGTCCCGGTGGCGGGATCGGCGTACACCTTCTCCTACGCCTCCCTCGGCGAACTGCCCGCCTGGATCATCGGCTGGGACCTCGTCCTGGAGTTCGCGCTCGGCACCGCGGTGGTCGCGGTCGGCTGGTCCGGCTACATCGCCTCGCTCCTCGACAACGCGGGCGTCCATCTGCCGGAGGCGCTCAGCGGCCGGGACGGGGCCGACGGCTTCGGCTTCGACATCCTCGCCGCCCTGCTCGTCCTGGTGCTCACCGGCATCCTCGTGCTCGGCACCAAGCTCTCCGCGCGCGTCACCTCGCTCGTGGTCGCGGTCAAGGTGACGGTCGTCCTGACCGTGATCGTCGCCGGTGCCTTCTTCATCAAGGGCGACAACTACGACCCGTTCATCCCGAAGGCACAGGAGGTCCCGGCGGGTGACAGTCTCCAGTCGCCGCTCATCCAGCTGATGTTCGGCTGGGCGCCCTCCAACTTCGGCGTCATGGGCATCTTCACGGCCGCCTCGGTCGTCTTCTTCGCCTTCATCGGCTTCGACGTGGTCGCCACGGCGGCGGAGGAGACCCGCAACCCGCAGCGGGACATGCCCCGGGGCATCCTCGGCTCCCTGCTCATCTGCACGACGCTCTACGTGGCCGTGTCGATCGTGGTGACCGGCATGCAGAAGTACACCGACCTGTCCGTCACGGCCCCGCTCGCGGACGCCTTCAAGGCCACCGGGCACCCCTGGTTCGCGGGCTTCATCAGCTTCGGCGCCGCGGTCGGCCTGACGACGGTGTGCATGATCCTGCTCCTGGGTCAGACACGCGTCTTCTTCGCGATGAGCCGGGACGGACTCCTGCCGACGTTCTTCTCCCACGTGCACCCGAAGTTCCGCACCCCGCACCGCCCGACCATCCTGCTCGGCGTGGTCATCGCGATCGTCGCCGGCTTCACCCCGCTCAGCGAACTCGCCGAACTGGTCAACATCGGCACCCTGTTCGCGTTCGTGGTGGTGGCGATCGGCGTGATCATCCTCCGCAAGTCCCGCCCCGACCTGCCCCGCGCCTTCCGCACCCCGTGGGTCCCGGTCATCCCGATCCTGTCGGTCCTCGCCTCCCTCTGGCTGATGCTCAACCTGCCGGCGGAGACGTGGCTGCGGTTCGCGATCTGGATGGTGCTCGGGTTCGCGGTGTACTTCCTGTACGGCCGCACCCACAGCCGCCTGAATCAGCGGGCCGAGACGGAGTAACGCGCAGCGGGTGCGTTGTCGGCTGCGGGCCGGTGGGGGCCGGTCGCGCAGTTCCCCGCGCCCCTGAGTGGGTGCAGTCCGGGCATGCCCAGCTGTGACCCACCTAGGGGCGCGGGGAACTGCGCGACCAGCCACGACGCACCCGCAGCCGCCTCACGACATGCGCGGCACATCCATAGGCGCTCAGGAACGAACCGTCCGCGGCCCCGCCACCTCCGCCCCCAACTCCCCAACTCTCCGCCGTAGTTCACGATCCGCCGTGACCACCAGCACCGGCCGCTCACCCCCCGCCCCGGCCACCAGCTCCACCATGTGGTCGTCCCCACTCCCCCGCGCCGACTCCACCCGCACCCCCGGCACCGACGACACCCCCCGAGCCGCCCCCTCCACCACCAGCACGATCTCCAGGGGACCGTCCCGTCCCGGCACCCCGTCCGCCGCCAGCCGGTCCCGCAGCCGCTCCGCCGCCCCCCGCCGGTCCCGCCACCACCCGTCCGGCACCGAACCGACGACATTCGCGGCGTCCACGACCACCAGCAGCACGTCACTCATGCCCCCAGCGTCCCACGCCCGGCCCACCCGAACGCGCTGCCGACCGCCCGATTAGAGTGACCCCGTGTCAATGGTCCGTACAGTGAACGGCAACTGGCTCATCCGCGCCCGCGACGGCCGGCTCGGCGTCTACGCCGTCCGCGAGGACGGAGTGTGGTGCCGGGCGGAGCGTCGCCCGGGCGACGACACCTGGCTGCCCTGGCGCAAGGTCGGCGGCGACCAGCGCCTGCACCCCGGACTCGCCGTCGGCCGGGGCGTCGACGGCTACGCCCACCTGGTCGCCTGGCGCCCCACCAAGGCCGCGGAGTCGGGCCTGGTCCACTCCACCCACTTCCGCGTCCACCTCGCCCCCCTCGACTGGGCTCCCATCGGCCACCCCGACAAGGCGGGCGCGCGTACCGGCCTGCCCGCCGTGGCCGTGGACGCGGAGGGCCGGGCGCATGTCTTCGTCCGCAACCGCGGGAACGGCGTGCACGCGCTCGTACAGAAGGAGCGCGGCGGCTGGAGCGCCTGGGCGGACCTCAAGGGCGCCGACGTCCACGAGCAACTGGCCGCCGTGACGGGGGAGTCGGGCCGGGTGGAGCTGTACGGCAGCAACCCCACCGGCGTCCTGCGCTGGCTCCAGGAGGAGGCCGGGGCGCCTCCCGTGCCGGACGACCCGCTGCCGGTCCGCGTGGAGCCGGGCACCCTGAGCGCGCTGCCCACCTCCAAGGAGCACACCACGCTGTTCTTCGCGGACCCCGAGGGCATGCTGCACGCCTGGCGCCCGGGCCTGGAGCCCGTGCCCCTGCTCGCGGCGGCCGGTCCCGGCCCGGTCGCCCTGCTGCGCTGCACGCTGGAGGGGCACGACTGCACGCTGCTCGCCCAGCGGTCGGCCTCCGGCCGGGTCGCCTTCGCCGCCTGCCCCACCGAGCAGGAGTCGGCGGGCCTGTGGTGGACCGAGTCCGGGCCGCAGCTGCCGGTGGGCACGGCCGTGGCCCTCGCCGAGGACGCGGACGGCCGTATCGTCGCCGCGACGCTCACCCCCGACGGCGACCTGCGGGTCGCCCGGCAGAAGGACGAGCCGGGACTCGCGCTGGCGGCCTGGCAGGACGTCTGAGCCCCCCGACTGCCGAGAACGTACGACAGAGGGCCTCCGCCCGGAAACCCGGAACGGAGGCCCTCAGTACGGCCGTACGAGACGCGCTTACGCCGGGACCGACGCCACGCCCGGCGCCAGGAACTTCTTGCCGTTCACGCGCTCCGAGACACCCTCGCGGTCCAGGTACGGCGTGATGCCGCCCAGGTGGAAGGGCCAGCCGGCGCCCGTGATCAGGCAGAGGTCGATGTCCTGGGCCTCGGCGACGACACCCTCGTCGAGCATGAGCCCGATCTCCTGGGCGACGGCGTCCAGGACGCGCTCGCGGACCTGCTCCTCGGACAGGACGACATCGCCCTGCTCGAGGAGCGCGGCGACCTCGGGGTCCAGCTCCGGCTTGCCGGAGTCGTAGACGTAGAAGCCGCGCTTGCCCGCCTTGACGACGGCCGCGAGGTTCGGGGAGACCGTGAAGCGGTCCGGGAAGGCCCGGTTGAGGGTCTCCGAGACGTGCAGACCGATCGCGGGACCGACCAGCTCCAGGAGGACCAGCGGGGACATCGGCAGGCCGAGCGGCTCCACCGCCTTCTCCGCGACGGCGACCGGGGTGCCCTCGTCGATGACGTTCTGGATCTCGCCCATGAAGCGGGTGAGGATGCGGTTCACGACGAACGCCGGGGCGTCCTTCACGAGCACCGCGGTCTTCTTCAGCTCCTTGGCCACCGCGAAGGCGGTCGCGAGCGACGCGTCGTCGGTCTGCTCGCCGCGGACGATCTCCAGGAGCGGGAGGATCGCGACCGGGTTGAAGAAGTGGAAGCCCACGACCCGCTCGGGGTTCTTCAGCTTCGACGCCATCTCCGAGACGGACAGCGAGGAGGTGTTGGTGGCGAGGATCGCGTGCGCCGGGGCGACCGCCTCGACCTCCGCGAACACCTGCTGCTTGACGCCGATCTCCTCGAACACGGCCTCGATGATGAAGTCCGCGTCGGAGAAGCCCTCCGCCTTGTCCAGCACACCGGTGACCAGGGCCTTGAGGCGGTTGGCCTTGTCCTGGTTGATACGGCCCTTGCCGAGCAGCTTCTCGATCTCGGCGTGGACGTAGCCCACACCCTTGTCGACGCGCTCCTGGTCGATGTCGGTCAGCACGACCGGCACCTCCAGGCGGCGCAGGAACAGCAGCGCGAGCTGGGAGGCCATCAGACCGGCGCCGACGACACCGACCTTGGTGACCGGGCGGGCCAGGTTCTTGTCCGGGGCGCCGGCGGGACGCTTGCCGCGCTTCTGCACCAGGTTGAACGCGTAGATGCCGGAGCGCAGTTCGCCACCCATGATCAGGTCGGCGAGGGCCTGGTCCTCGGCGTCGTAGCCCTGCTGGAGATCGCCGTTCTTGGCGGCCTCGATGATGTCCAGGGCGCGGTAGGCGGCCGGGGCGGCACCGTGCACCTTGGAGTCCGCGACGAAGCGGCCCTTGGCGACGGCCTGGTCCCAGGCCTCACCGCGGTCGATCGCGGGACGCTCGACGACGATCTCGCCCTTGAGGACGGACGCCGTCCACAGCAGGGACTGCTCCAGGAAGTCCGCGCCCTCGAACAGGGCGTCGGCGATGCCCAGTTCGTAGACCTGGGCGCCCTTGAGCTGCTTGTTCTGGTTGAGGGAGTTCTCGATGATGACCGAGACGGCCTTCTCGGCGCCGATCAGGTTCGGCAGCAGGGTGCAGCCGCCCCAGCCGGGGACGAGGCCGAGGAAGACCTCGGGGAGCGAGAAGGCGGGCAGGGCCGCGGACACCGTGCGGTAGGTGCAGTGCAGGCCGACCTCGACGCCACCGCCCATGGCCGCGCCGTTGTAGTACGCGAAGGTCGGCACCGCGATGCCCGCGAGGCGCTTGAAGACCTCGTGGCCGCCCTTGCCGATGGCCAGCGCGTCCTTGTGCTCCTTGAGCAGCTCGACGCCCTTGAGGTCGGCGCCGACGGCGAAGATGAACGGCTTGCCGGTGATGCCGACACCGACGATCTCGCCGGCCGAGGCCTCCTTCTCGACCTGGTCGATGGCGGTGTTCAGGTTCGCCAGCGACGCCGGGCCGAAGGTGGTCGGCTTGGTGTGGTCGAAGCCGTTGTCCAGCGTGATGAGCGCGAAGCGCCCCGCGTTGAACGGCAGGTCCAGGTGGCGTACGTGCGCCTGGGTGACGACCTCGTCCGGGAACAGCTCGGCCGCACCCTTCAAGAGCTCAGTGGTGCTCACTTGCTGCCTCCGGCGTCCTTGTGGTTCGGGTTCTCCCAGATGACCGTCGCGCCCATGCCGAAGCCGACGCACATGGTGGTCAGGCCGTAGCGGACCTCGGGCTGCTCCTCGAACTGGCGGGCCAGCTGCGTCATCAGACGCACACCCGAGGAGGCCAGCGGGTGACCGAAGGCGATGGCGCCGCCGTACTGGTTGACGCGCTCGTCGTCGTCCGCGATGCCGTAGTGCTCCAGGAAGGCCAGGACCTGGACCGCGAAGGCCTCGTTGATCTCGAACAGACCGATGTCGGAGATCGACAGACCCGCCTGGGCGAGCGCCTTCTCGGTGGCCGGGATCGGGCCGTAGCCCATGACCTCGGGCTCGACACCCGCGAAGGAGTACGAGACCAGGCGCATCTTCACCGGCAGGTCGTTCTCGCGGGCGAAGTCCTCGGAGGCGATGAGGGAGGCGGTGGCGCCGTCGTTCAGACCGGCCGCGTTACCGGCGGTGACCCGGCCGTGGACGCGGAACGGGGTCTTCAGACCGGAGAGGTTCTCCAGGGTGGTGCCCGGGCGCATCGGCTCGTCGGCGGTGACCAGGCCCCAGCCCGTCTCACCGGCCTCCGGGTTGGTCCGGCGCACCGAGATCGGGACCAGGTCGGCCTGGATCTTGCCGTTGGCGTACGCCTTGGCGGCCTTCTCCTGGGAGCGCACGGCGTACTCGTCGGCGCGCTGCTTGGTGATCGTCGGGTAGCGGTCGTGCAGGTTCTCGGCGGTCATGCCCATGAACAGGGCGGACTCGTCGACCAGCTTCTCGCTCACGAACCGCGGGTTCGGGTCCACGCCCTCGCCCATGGGGTGGCGGCCCATGTGCTCGACACCACCGGCGACGGCGATGTCGTAGGCACCGAAGGCGACCGAACCGGCGACCGTCGTCACGGCGGTCAGGGCGCCCGCGCACATGCGGTCGATGGAGTAGCCGGGTACCGACTGCGGCAGACCGGCGAGGATGCCCGCGGTGCGGCCGATGGTCAGGCCCTGGTCGCCGATCTGCGTGGTCGCGGCGATGGCGACCTCGTCGATCTTCTTCGGGTCCAGACCCGGGTTGCGGCGCAGCAGCTCCCGGATCGCCTTCACGACGAGGTCGTCGGCGCGGGTCTCGTGGTAGATGCCCTTCGGGCCCGCCTTGCCGAACGGGGTGCGGACGCCGTCGACGAAGACGACGTCCCTGACGGTACGAGGCACGATGGCTCTCCTCCAGATGCGGGATCTGCACTGCTGCGGCCGCGCTGAGCGCGCGCTCAGCCCCATGCTACTTATCAGTAACGTGACTGCCCACCCCTGGAGGCGGGAGCGGCGAAGGTCACACCGCGGGAGGCGCCGTGGAACCCCGTGGCGTCAGGACCGGAGTGGGTACCGGATGCGATCCGGGCCCCTCTCCGGTGATCACCCCGAACAGCGTACGGGCCGCCTCCGCGCCGAATCCGTGCACGTCGTGGCTCATCGCGGAGAGTGTCGGATGGGTGAGCCGGCACAGCTGGGAGTCGTCCCAGGCGAGCAGCGAGACGTCGCGCGGAACGTGCAGGCCCATCTCCGCCGCGACCGACAGCCCGGCGACGGCCATGATGTCGTTGTCGTAGACGATCGCCGTCGGCCGGTCCGGCGGGGCGGCGGTCAGCAGGGACCTCGTGGCCCGTGCCCCCGCCTCGCCCGAGTAGTCGGTGGTGACCTGCCAGGCCCCGGCGAGCTCCAGGGCCCGCGCCGCCTCGTCGAAGGCGGCCGTCCGCATGGCCGTGTGCCCGAGGGCCGCCGCCCCGCCCACCCGGGCGATCCGCCGGTGGCCGAGCGCCGCGAGGTACCGCACGGCCTCCGTCACGGCGGTCGCGTCGTCGGTCCACACGGAGGTCAGCGTGCCGGTGAACGACGGATGCCCCACGGCCACCACCGGCATCCCCAGCCGCTCGGCGGCGGCGACCCGCGGATCGTCCGCCCGGAAGTCGACCAAAATCGAGCCGCCGATCTGCCGGCCCCGCCACCACGCCTCCTGGAGCCCGACCTCCTCCTCCACGTTCCGCACGAGGCGCAGCAGCAGCGAGCAGTTCCGCTCGATCAGCACGCTCTCCACACCCGACACGAACTCCATGTAGAAGGGCTCCAGCCCCAGCAACCGGGCCGGCCGGCAGACCGCGAGCCCCACCACGTCCACCCGCGACCCGGCCAGCGTCCGCGCGGTGAGGTTCGGCGCCCAGCCCAGCTCCCGCGCGGCCCGGAAGATCCGGTCCCGGGTCGCCTCCGACAGCCCCGGCTTGTGGTTGAAGGCGAGCGACACGGCCCCCTTGGACACCCCGGCGCGCGCGGCGACGTCCTTGATGGTGACGCGGGAGGTCGTCATGAAGTGGGCTCCATGCAGTACAGGGCGGACCGGGCGAGGTCCGCGTCAGGAGTCTCCCAGCCGCCGACCCCGATGGTCACCCGCTCACCGGGCAACAACGTCACCAGGCCCCGGTCGGCCCGAGCCGCCGGATCCAGCCGGTCGGCCTGCAACAGCAGATCCCGTACGAGGGTGCGGGCCGTCACGGTGACGGCACCCGGCGCCACGGTGACGTCGAACTCCGGCCGGGGGTAGGGGATGTCACGGTCGGGGGCGGGAAAGTGCAGGGCCCGCAGCCCGTCGGCGTCGGCCACCAGGAACTCCTTCGGCCCCACCGGCTCCAGCTCGCCCGGCACCGGCACCTCGGCGACCGCCCGCCGCCCCGCCCGGAACTCCACGTCCGCCTCGCCGATCACCGCTCCCTCGACCGACATCCGCCGCAGCCGCACCACCCCCGTCCACTCCTCGGCGGCCTGGTTGACGACGGCCAGCACACCCTCCCGGAGCGTCAACAGCCGGTCCGCGTACACCCGCCGCAGCTCGTGGTACAGCGGTTTCTCCCGCCCGTCCCCGTCCACCGCCGCCCAACTCGTCACCGGCCAGCAGTCGTTGAGCTGCCACACCACCGTCCCCGCGCACACCGGCCAGTGCGACCGCCAGTGCTCGATCCCGGCCGCCACGGCCCGCGCCTGGTTGACCTGCGTGAGGTAGTGCCAGCGGTCGAAGTCCCCCTCGGGGAAGGTGAAATGCCGCTCCAGCCCCCGCCGCAGCTTGCCGTTCCCGTCGTCGGCCTTCTGGTGGTGCAGCATGCCAGGGGAGTCCGCCGCGAGCTCCTCCCTGGCCAGCGCCCGCGCCAGCGTCGCGTACGCGGGCGGTGCCTGCCACCCGAACTCGGCCACGAACCGGGGCACTTCGGTGCGGTACTCGGCGTAGTCGAGACGGTTCCACACCTCCCACGAGTGATGCGTGCCGTGCGCCGGATCGTTCGGGTGGTGCTCCCACGACCCGGACCAGGGACTCCCCGCCGTGTACGGCCGCGTCGGATCCAACTCGGCCACCACGCGCGGCAGTACGCCCAGGTAGTACCCCTCGCCCCAGGAGTCCCCGGCGAGCCGCGCCTCCCAGCCCCAGTCCCGGAACCCCCACAGGTTCTCGTTGTTGCCGTTCCACAGCACCAGCGAGGGATGCGGCATCAGCCGTACGACGTTCTCCCGGGCCTCCGCCTCCACCTCGCCCCTGAGCGGCTGCTCCTCCGGATAGGCGGCGCAGGCGAACGGGAAGTCCTGCCACACCAGCAGCCCCGACTCGTCGCAGGCGTCGTAGAAGTCCTCGCTCTCGTAGATCCCGCCGCCCCAGACCCGCACCAGGTCCACCCCGGCGTCGGCGGCCTGCCGCAAGCGGGATCGGTACCGCTCACGGGTGATCCGGGAGGGGAAGACGTCGTCCGGGATCCAGTTCACGCCGCGCGCGAAGATCCGCTCGCCGTTGACGACCAGACAGAACCCGGTGCCGTGCTCATCGGCCGACCGATCCAGCTCGACGATCCGAAAGCCGATCCTGCGCCGCCACCCGTCCAGCGGCCTGCCCTCGTGCCGCAAGGTCAACTCGACGTCGTACAGCGGTTGTTCACCGTAACCGCGCGGCCACCACAGCCGCGGCGAGGGCACTTCCAGCCGTACGACCCCCTGCGAGCCGTCCACCGAGGCGCGCGCCCGCACCCCGCCCACCGTGGCCTCCACGGTCAGCGGCGCCTCGACCCGGGCGCGCTCCACCTCGACCGCCAACTCCACGACACCCAGGCCGTCTTCCACCCTCACCAGCGGCCGCACCCGGGCGATCCGGGCCGTCGACCACCGCTCGATCCGCACCGGCCGCCAGATCCCGGCCGTCACCAGCGTCGGCCCCCAGTCCCAGCCGAACGAGCAGGCCATCTTGCGGATGTACTGATACGGCTCGGCATACGCGGCCGGCCGCTCGCCCAGCGTCCCGCGCACCGCCTCGGCCTCGGCGTAGGCGGAGGCGAACCGCACGCTCAGCCGACCGGACATGCCGGTCACGTCGAAGCGGTACGAGCGGTGCATGTTCCGTGTCCGGCCCAGGAGTTGACCGTCCAGGCGGATCTCCGCCGCGGTGTCCAGGCCGTCGAAGACGAGGTCGGTCTGCTCATGCCCGTTCGAGGGCGCGAGGTCCCTCTCGTAGGTCCACTCCCGCCGCCCCACCCACGCGACCTCTCGCTCGCCCAGGCCGAGAAAGGGATCCGGGATCACCCCGGCCGCCAGCAGATCGGTGTGCACACAGCCCGGCACGACGGCCGGCAGCGCCTCTTCCCCGTGCCGCAGGATCCAGCCCTCGGTGAGCGGTGTGGCCTGAAGCATGTACACACTCCCTAAACCGATCGAGTCCAGTGGCCCGAAAGCTTTTCGGCATCCTTGGCGAGATAGGGACTTTACCGGTTAAGAAAACGTTGTCAGAGTACCGAACCAGCCAACCCGCTCGTGCTCGTCCGTCCCATGAACGGAGCTGATGCACATGAACCGCCGTACAGCCGTGTCCCTGGCCGTGGTCGCGAGTGCCGCCCTGCTGCTCCCGGGCTGCACCGGCACCGGAGGATCGTCGAAGGGCGCCGACGCCAAGGCTCCTGACGACCCGTCGAAGGTCACCGGAACCATCAAGGTGCTCACCGTCCGCACCGACCTCGTGCAGGACGGCACCCTCAAGAAGTACGCCGCCGAGTTCAACAAGACCTACCCGAAGGTCAAGGTCGAGTTCGAGGGCCTCACGAACTACGAGGCCGAGGTCAAGATCCGGATGAACACCGAGAACTACGGTGACGTCCTGCTGATCCCCGCGGTCATCAAGAAGGCCGACTACCCGAGGTTCTTCGCCTCGCTGGGCACCCAGGCCGAGCGCAGCAAGAAGTACCGCTTCACCGACTACACCGCCGTCGACGGCAAGGTCTACGGACAGAGCCCGGTCGGCGTGGCCCCGGGGTTCATCTACAACAAGCGGATCTGGAAGGAGGCCGGGGTCACCGAATGGCCCACCACCCCGGCCGAGTTCCTCGCCGACCTGAAGGCCATCAAGGCCAAGACCGACGCGATTCCGTACTACACCAACTTCGCGGCGGGCTGGACGCTCACCTCGTGGACGTACGTCGACGGCGCCGTCAGCTGCGACCCGAAGGCCACCACCAGGCTCGCCGAGGACGACCCGTGGGCGAAGGGCGCCGACCTGCGCGTCGGCGACACCCTGCTCTACGACATCGTGAAGGAGGGCCTGGTCGAGAAGGACCCGACGACCAGCAACTGGGAGGAGTCCAAGCCCCGTACGGCCAAGGGCGAGATCGCCACCCAGTGGCTCGGCACCTGGGCGATCGTGCAGTTCCAGGACGCGGCCAAGAAGGCCGGGGTGAACCCCGACGACATCGGCTTCATGCCGTTCCCGGCGCAGACCGGCGGCAAGTTCTGCGCGACCGTGGCCCCGGACTACAACCAGGCGGTCAACGTCCACTCCAAGTACAAGGAGGCCGCCCGCGCCTGGATCGACTGGTTCACCGACAAGTCCGGCTACGTCGAGGACAACCTGTCCATCTCCCCGCTGAAGGACGCCCCGATGCCCCAGGTCCTCAAGCCCTACGAGGACCAGGGCGTGAAGCTCATCGAGGTGGACGACGCCCAGGGCGCCCGGGTCAAGCAGCTCGACAGCGACTCGGAGGTCGGCATCTACGCCCCCGAGTACCGCCAGAACCTCGTCGACCTCGCCCGCGGCGCACGCAAGGGCACCCTCGACGGCTTCCTCGGCGACCTCAGCAAGCGCTGGACGGACGCCCAGAAGAACCTGGGGTCCTGATGACGGACACCACCGAGAAGGCGGCCGTGGAGGTGAGCACGGCCGCCCCCGTCCCGGCGCCCGCCTCCCGCCGGACCCGTGCCTGGCGGGGCGTCACCCCCTGGCTGTTCCTGATCGCCCCGCTCGCCCTGCTGATCACGTTCACGTACGCGCCGATCGTCAACATGCTGGCGTACAGCTTCACCGACTGGGACGGCGTCAGCCCCGTACTGCACTACACGGGCACCGAGAACTACCAGGAGGTCTTCACCCGCCCGGATCTCTTCGAGGTCTTCTGGGTGAGTGGCTACTACCTGGCCGCCTCCGCGGTCCAAATAGCCCTGGCGCTCTACTTCGCGACGATCCTCAGCTTCGACGTCCGCTTCCGGAACTTCTTCAAGGGCGTGCTCTTCTTCCCGTACCTGATCAACGGGGTCGCGATCGGCTTCGTGTTCCTCTACTTCTTCCAGGACGGCGGCACCCTCGACTCGGTGCTGAGCCTGTTCGGCGTGCACACCGACCACGCCTGGCTGGGCACCCCGGCCTCCGCCAACACCTCACTCGCCGGCGTCTCGGTCTGGCGCTACCTGGGCCTGAACTTCGTGCTCTTCCTGGGCGCCATCCAGTCGATCCCGGGCGAGCTCTACGAGGCCGCCGAACTGGACGGCGCGAACCGCTGGCACCAGTTCCGCCACATCATCGCGCCCGGCATCAAGCCGGTCCTGACCCTCACGGTGATCCTGTCGATCTCCGGCTCGCTGTCGGTCTTCGAGATCCCGTACATCATGACCGGGGGCGCGACCGGCACCGAGACCTTCGTGATCCAGACGGTGAACCTGGCGTTCCGCTTCAACAAGACGGGCCTGGCCTCGGCGGCCGCCATCGTCCTCCTGCTGATCATCCTGCTGGTGACCTGGGTGCAGCGGCGCCTGGTCCCCGACGACAAGGTGGACCTCGTATGACCCGCCGTACGGTCGCCCGCGCCCTGGTCCATCTGTCGCTGGTCGCCGCGACCGTGGTCGTCCTGCTCCCGCTCGTGGTGGTCCTGCTGACCTCCCTCAAGTCGGAGAAGGAGATGGCGGACACGAGCGGTGCCCTGGAACTCCCTCACGACCTGCTGAACTTCCACAACTACGTGGCGGCGTTCCAGGACGGCGAGATGCTCTCCGCCTTCATGAACACCACGATCATCCTGCTGGTCTCGGTCGCCGGCACGGTCCTCATCGGCTCGATGACCGCCTACGCCATCGACCGCTTCACCTTCCGCTTCAAGAAGCTGGTGGTGGCGCTCTTCCTGACGGCGGCCCTGGTCCCGGGTGTGACGACCCAGGTGGCCACCTTCCAGATCGTCAACAGCTTCGGCATGTTCGACACCCTCTGGGCGCCGATCGCCCTCTACATGGGCACCGACATCGTCTCGATCTACATCTTCCTGCAGTTCGTCCGCTCGATCCCGATCTCCCTGGACGAATCGGCCCGCCTGGACGGCGCCAACGCCTTCACGATCTACCGAAAGATCATCTTCCCGCTGCTGAAGCCCGCGACAGCGACGGTGGTGATCGTGAAGGGCATCACCGTCTACAACGACTTCTACATCCCCTTCCTCTACATGCCCTCGGAAGATCTTGGCGTGATCTCGACGTCCCTGTTCCGCTTCAAGGGCCCGTACGCGGCCCACTGGGAGGTGATTTCGGCAGGAGCGGTCCTGGTCATCCTGCCGACGCTGATCGTCTTCCTGTCGTTGCAGCGCTTCATCTACAACGGCTTCATGCGAGGAGCGACGAGATGACTCCCTAGGGGCGCGGGGAACTGCGCGAGCAACCACAGACAACCCGCAGCCGCCGTACCTCGCAGAACCCCAACGGCGGCTATGCGGACAACGCGGCCACCAGAACCGGCGTCACCTGCTCCACCTGCCAGGCCCGAGCCCCCAAACCGGCCAACGCAGCTCCTACGGACTCGGCGTCGACAGGCGAGGGCGGCTCCCAGCAAACCCGCCGCACCGTGTCCGGAGTGATCAGGTTCTCCTGAGGCATGTTCAGGGACTCGGCCAACGCCGAAACCGCAGCCCGCGCCGCGGACAACCGAGCCGCCGCCGCAGGATCCTTGTCGGCCCAGGCGCGCGGGGGCGGAGGCCCCGTGACCGGCTGCCCCGGCTGCGGCAACTGCACCTCGGCAAGACCCCTCGCCCGATCGACGGCCGCCTGCCACTGCTCCAGCTGCCGCCGCCCCATCCGATGCCCGAACCCGTTCAACGCGGCGAGCGCGTGCACGTTCACCGGAACGGCGAGCGCCGCCTCGACGATCGCCGCGTCGGACAGCACCTTGCCCGGCGACACGTCCCGCCGCTGGGCGATCCGGTCCCGCGCCTCCCACAGCTCCCGCACCACGGCCAGCTGCCGGCGCCGCCGTACCTTGTGCATGCCGGAGGTCCGGCGCCAGGGGTCCTTGCGCGGTTCGGCCGGGGGCGCCGAGGCGATCGCGTCGAACTCCTGGAGCGCCCACTCCAGCTTCCCCTGGCGGTCGAGCTCCTTCTCCAGCGCGTCCCGCAGATCGACGAGAAGCTCCACGTCGAGGGCGGCGTACCGCAGCCACGGCTCGGGCAGCGGACGGGTCGACCAGTCGACGGCCGAGTGCCCCTTCTCCAGGACGAAGCCCAGGACGCCCTCGACCATCGCGCCGAGCCCCACCCGGGGGAACCCGGCGATCCGCCCGGCCAGCTCGGTGTCGAAGAGCCGCGACGGCACCATGCCTATTTCGCGGAGACAGGGCAGGTCCTGCGTGGCGGCGTGCAGCACCCACTCGACACCGGAGAGTGCCTCGCCGAGCCCGGACAGGTCGGGACAGGCCACGGGGTCGATCAACGCGGTCCCCGCGCCCGCGCGGCGCAGCTGCACGAGGTACGCGCGCTGGCCGTAGCGATAGCCGGACGCCCGCTCGGCGTCGACGGCGACGGGCCCGGAGCCCGCGGCGAACGCGGCGATCACCTCGGCGAGCGCGGCCTCGTCTGCGATCACGGGCGGAATGCCCTCGCGCGGCTCCAGCAGAGGGATCGGCGCCTCCGCGACAGAAGATCCGCCATCGTCCGGAGGGCCGCCTCCGGTGGTTCGCAGTGAAACGTCTGCTGCGGTCTCTTGGGCGTCGGTCACATGTCAAGGGTATCCGTGTATGGACAGCGCCTGCCGACGGAACGTTCCGTCGGCAGGCGCTTGGGGGTCGTAAACCAGTCAGCCCGGTGAAAGCTCTGGTTCACGTCCGTGAACTGCGGGGCTCGGGGAGCCCCTGGAGAGGCCGGTGTGCTGCGTCTCAGTGGATGATGCCGGTGCGCAGGGCCACCGCCACCATGCCGGCACGGTCACCCGTGCCCAGCTTGCGGGCGATCCGGGCGAGGTGGCTCTTGACGGTCAGTGCGGACAGGCCCATCGAGACGCCGATCGCCTTGTTCGACTGCCCTTCGGCCACCAGCCGCAGCACCTCGACCTCACGGCCGGAGAGCTCGCGGTAGCCGCCCGGGTGGCTCGGGGCACCCGGGGGGCGGCGGTGCATGCGGGCGGCGGCAGCGCCGATGGGGGCGGCGCCCGGTCGGGTGGGGAGCCCGAGGTTGGTGCGGGTGCCGGTGACGACGTAGCCCTTGACGCCGCCCGCGAGGGCGTTGCGTACGGCGCCGATGTCGTCGGCCGCGGAGAGGGCGAGGCCGTTGGGCCAGCCCGCGGCGCGGGTCTCGGACAGCAGCGTCAGGCCGGAGCCGTCGGGGAGGTGGACGTCGGCGACGCAGATGTCTCTGGGGCTGCCGATGCGGGGACGGGCCTCCGCCACCGACGAGGCCTCGATGACATCGCGCACACCGAGCGCCCAGAGGTGACGGGTGACGGTGGAGCGGACACGCGGGTCGGCCACGACCACCATGGCGGTGGGCTTGTTGGGGCGGTAGGCGACCAGGCTTGCGGGCTGCTCGAGGAGAACGGACACCGGGCCTCCTGGGGTGCGGGACGGCTTGGAAGGTCACAGACGTCTTCGGCACCGAACCCGGCGTCCTTTAGAGAATGATCACGATCTAGTGAGTAACAATTAGTGCAATTCGGACGTGCGATCGATCGTTCGGTGAGCACATCGGGTCGTTCGATGACTCACTCCTGACTGAAAGTGGCCGTATCGACAAATTGATGCGCCATGTGGGTGGACGGTACCGCTGGTCGGCGGGGGGTCAGCGGGCCTGGGGGTCCCGTCGCTGTGGCAACGTCACCACCGACGCGTCACCCGGACCGGCCGGCGGCAGACCGGCGACCTGGGCCAGCAGATCGCACCAGGACGCCAGGTGCGCCGCCGCGTCCGGCACCCCGCCCAGGCCCTCACGGGGCGTCCAGGAGGCCCGGATCTCGATCTGCGAGGCCGCGGGGCGCTCGGACAGCCCGCCGAAGTAGTGCGAGCTCGCGCGCGTGACGGTGCCGCTCGGTTCGCCGTACGACAGCCCGCGCGCCGCGAGCGCCCCGGTCAGCCAGGACCAGCAGACGTCGGGCAGCAGCGGGTCGGCGGCCATCTCCGGCTCCAGCTCCGCGCGCACCAGCGTCACCAGCCGGAAGGTGCCCCGCCAGGCGTCGTGCCCGTCCGGGTCGTGCAGCAGCACCAGCCGCCCGTCGGCGAGGTCCTGGTCACCGTCGACGACGGTCGCCTCGAGCGCGTACGCGTGCGGCGCGAGCCGCTGCGGAGCCCGGGTCGGCTCGATCTCGATCTGCGGCCTCAGCCGACTGCCGCGCAGGGCCTGAACCGCGGCCTGGAAAGCCGGCGGAGCCGCACCGCTCCCATCCCGGTCACTCCCCTTCGCGTCGTCCATTCCGCCCGTGTCGTCCGACAGTCGTCCCTGTGCCGCAGCCATGCGGGAAGGTTAAAGGGAAGGGGGCCGTGGTGCCGCCCTAGACACCCGGTCTTGGCCCCATGCCCACACGGACACCGCGCGCCGGGCACCCACCGCACCGTGCGAGACTTTCCGACGTGAGTGCACACCAGACGCCGCCGTCGGCCACGTACGAATCCGCCTTCCTCAAGGCCTGCCGGCGCGAACCCGTGCCGCACACCCCGGTGTGGTTCATGCGCCAGGCGGGGCGCTCGCTGCCGGAGTACCGCAAGGTCCGCGAGGGCATCCCGATGCTGGAGTCCTGCGCGCGGCCCGAGCTGGTCGCCGAGATCACCCTCCAGCCGGTGCGCCGGCACCACGTGGACGCGGCGATCTACTACAGCGACATCGTCGTCCCGCTCAAGGCCATCGGCATCGACCTCGACATCAAGCCCGGCGTCGGCCCGGTCGTCGAGCGCCCGATCCGCACCCGCGCCGACCTGGCCCAGCTGCGCGACCTCACCCCCGAGGACGTCTCCTACGTCACCGAGGCGATCGGCCTGCTGACCGCCGAGCTCGGCCCGACCCCCCTCATCGGTTTCGCCGGAGCGCCTTTCACCCTCGCGAGCTACCTCGTCGAGGGCGGTCCGTCCCGCACGTACGAGAACGCCAAGTCGATGATGTACGGCGACCCCGAGCTCTGGGCCGACCTGCTCGACCGTCTCGCCGAGATCACCGCCGCCTTCCTGAAGGTCCAGATCGAGGCCGGCGCCTCCGCCGTCCAGCTCTTCGACTCGTGGGCCGGCGCCCTCGCGCCCGCCGACTACCGCCGCTCGGTGCTGCCCGCCTCCGCGAAGGTCTTCCAGGCGGTCGAGGGCTACGGCGTCCCCCGCATCCACTTCGGCGTCGGCACCGGCGAGCTGCTGAACCTCCTGGGCGAGGCCGGCGCGGACGTCGTCGGCGTCGACTGGCGGGTCCCGCTCGACGAGGCGGCCCGCCGCGTCGGCCCCGGCAAGGCGCTCCAGGGCAACCTCGACCCGACGGTCCTGTTCGCCTCCACGGCGGCCGTCGAGGCCAAGACCCGCGAGGTCCTGGACTCGGCAAAGGACCTGGAGGGCCATGTCTTCAACCTCGGCCACGGCGTCATGCCGACCACCGACCCGGACGCGCTCACCCGTCTCGTCGAGTACGTCCACACGCAGACGGCCCGATAGGCCACCTCACCACGTGTGCCGGGGCCGGGCCTTCCTGCCGAAGAGCAGGCCGCGCGGTTCCGGCGGCGGGGGAGTGCCGGCCTTGAGCGGCCAGGCCAGCAGCATGCCGACGAGGAAGCCCACGACGTGCGCCGCGTACGCCACCGTGCCCGCGGCGGACACGCCCTCGCCGGACGAGTAGAAGGCCTGGAGCACGAACCAGAAGCCCAGCACCAGCCAGGCCGGCAGTCTCAGCGGCAGGAAGACCAGGAAGGGCACCAGGACCCACACCCTGGCCTTCGGGTACAGCACCAGATAGGCGCCCAGGACCCCGGCGATGGCCCCCGAGGCGCCGATCAGGGGGTCGCTGGAGTCGGCGTTGAGGAGCGCGAAGCCGTACGAGGCCGCGTAGCCGCAGACGACGTAGAAGAGCGCGAAGCGCACATGCCCCATGCGGTCCTCGACGTTGTTGCCGAAGATCAGCAGGAACAGCATGTTGCCCAGCAGGTGCAGCCAGCCGCCGTGCAGGAACATCGCCGTCAGGACCGACAGCGCGGGGGACTTGTCGTAGTCCGGCGGGGCCACCACACAGCCCGTCGTGCCCTGTGCGTTCGTGCCGACGTCGCCCGTGGGGACGAGGTGCGGCATCTGATGGTGGATCAACTCCTGCGGGACCGCCGCCCAGTGGTCCAGGAACGCCTGGAGATGGCACAGCTGCGACACGCTGCTGTCGCCCGCCACGGAGCCTGCCAGGCCGGGCATGAACAGGAACACGAGGACGTTCGCGGCGATGAGCGCGTACGTCACCACCGGGGTGCGGCGCACGGGGTTCACGTCATGGACGGGGATGACCACAAGGAAGTACTGCCCGCGATGCGTCCGCCGAATCGGTGCCGCCCCGGTGAACACCCGCACGCACGCGTGCGTATGACTCCTCAACCGCCCGCGGCACGGGGAAGGCGGGCCGCGGGGACTACGTGAGGAACAGGCGATGAACGACCGTATTACTCCTCCGATGCACGCTCTTCCCGACGGCGAGGCCGAGCTGTCTCTCGTGGTGCGGCTGCCGTGGGAGGACGTGGCCAGGCTCGGTCAGGAGGCCGGGCGGCTGGCGTCCCAGATGCAGCGGCCGGTGACGCTCGACGAGGCGGTGAGCAACCGGCTCAGGTCCACCCGGTCCGCGGCGCACGCCAAGCCGGCCGGTGAGCAGCCGGCCGCGATGCCCCCCAGCACCAGCGCCTCCGTGTCGGCGCTGCCGCCCCGGCCGCCGGCCGACCAGGCCCGCCAGGCCATCGAGCGGATCAACGGGACGGCGTAACCCTCGGGCAGCCCTCCGGGGCCCCGAGCAGGCCCTCAGGAGGTGGCCCGCACCTTCGCGGCGGCCTTCCTGGCCGCCACCAGCACCGGGTCCCACACCGGGCTGAACGGCGGCGCGTACCCCAGGTCCAGGGCCGTCATCCGCTCCACCGTCATCCCCGCCGTCAGGGCCACCGCGGCGATGTCGACCCTCTTGCCCGCGCCCTCCCTCCCGACGATCTGCACGCCGAGCAGCCGCCCCGTGCGGCGCTCGGCGAGCATCTTGACCGTCATGGGGGAGGCGCCGGGGTAGTAGCCGGCCCGGCTCGTCGACTCGATGGTGACCGACTCGAACCGCAGGCCCACCCGACGGGCGTCCTTCTCGCGCAGCCCGGTACGGGCGATCTCCAGGTCGCAGACCTTGCTGACGGCGGTGCCGACGACCCCGGGGAAGGTGGCGTAGCCGCCGCCGACGTTCGTGCCGATGATCTGGCCGTGCTTGTTGGCGTGGGTGCCGAGCGCGATGTGCCGCTCCTGCCCGGAGACCAGGTCGAGGACCTCCACGCAGTCGCCGCCCGCCCAGATGTTCTCGTGGCCGCGCACCCGCATCCCGAGGTCGGTCAGCAGCCCGCCGTGACCGCCCAGCGGCAGCCCGGCCGCCTCCGCGAGAGCAGTCTCCGGGCGTACGCCGATACCGAGCACCACCACGTCCGCCGGGTACTCGGCGTCCTCGGTGACCACGGCCCGCACCCGGCCGTCCTCGCCCGTGAGCACCTTGGTCACCTCGGCGTCGTTGACCATGGTGATGCCGAGGCCCTCCATCGCCCGGTGCACCAGCCGGCCCATGTCCGGGTCGAGCGTGGACATGGGCTCACTGCCCCGGTTGACGACCGTCACCTCGTAGCCCCGGTTGATGAGGGCCTCGGCCATCTCGACGCCGATGTACCCGGCACCGACGACCACCGCGCGGCGGCCACGCGTGTGTGCCAGCGTGTCGATGAGCGCCTGGCCGTCGTCGAGGGTCTGCACGCCGTGCACACCGGCCGCGTCGACGCCCGGCATGTCGGGCCGGATCGGCCGGGCACCGGTCGCGATCACGAGTTTGTCGTACGGCGTCCAGGACTCGTCCCCCGATTCGAGGTCACGCGCGCGTACCCGCTGCCCGTCCACGTCGATCCCGGTGACCTCGGTGCGCAGGCGCAGGTCGATGCCGCGCTCCCGGTGCTCCTCGGGCGTACGGGCGATCAACCGGTCCCGCTCCTCGACGTCCCCGCCCACCCAGTACGGGATGCCGCACGCCGAGTAGGAGGTGAAGTGGCCGCGCTCGAACGCCACGATCTCCAACTCATCGGGGCCCCTCATCCGGCGGGCCTGCGACGCCGCGGACATCCCCGCGGCATCACCACCGATCACGACCAGACGTTCCCTCGTGCCCTGCGTACGGCTCATGTCCATGCGAACACGCTACGAGGACGGGTCATTTCAGCCCCGGGCACCCCGCCCCGACCCTCGGGACGTTCCCGGTTCCTCCGTCCGTCCGGGTTCGTGGGCGCGGACGGACTTCTCCGCCTGCCGCCGCTCCCGCGGAAGGTCCGGGGGCGGGGAAGGGGGCGGGAGCGGTTCGAGGCGGGGCAGATAGGGGGCGGAACTTGGCCGCGGGCCCGGGCGGCCGCGACGCCGGCCGGGGGTGCGGAGCCGCCGGGCGGGGCGGCCGGGGGCGGATGAGGCGCAGCCACACCCGCTTGTCCCGTTCCCCCCGCCCCGTGCGTCAGCCGCTCGCGCCCGGGATGCGTCAGCACCCCTCGCCCGTCCCGCCGTGCGTCAGTCCTCCTCGCCCCGCTCCTGCGGGCGGTTCGGGTCCGGGGCGGGGTGGGCGACGGGCAGGGGGCCCAGGGCGGTCGCGACGGAGGTGGGGGCCGGGCGGCGCGGGAGGCGGGGGCGGATCAGGCGCAGCCACAGCAGGGCGAGCAGTGCGAGTCCCGCCAGGAACGGGAGGACCGCCGCCAGCGCCACCACGATCCAGCGCAGCATGGTCACGAACGCGTCCCAGCCGCCCGTCAGCGCGTCGGCGACGCCCGGGTCGTCGTCCTCCTCGGCCTTCACGACCGGCTTCTCGGACAGCGACAGGGTGATGGTCGCCAGCGTGGTGCGGTCCTTCAGGGAGGCCTGGCGGGCGAGCAAAGACTCCAGGTCGGCCTCGCGGGTGCTGAGTTCGCCCTCCAGGGTGACCACGTCACTCAGCTTGGTCGCCTTGTCCATCAGCTCGCGGATCCGCGCCACGCTCGCCCGCTGGGTCGCGATCCGGCTGTTCACGTCGACGACCTGGTCGGTGACGTCCTGCGCGTTCGCGGTGCGCTCCAGCAGCTTGCCGGCGCCCTCAAGGTCGGCGAGGACCTCGTCGTACTTCTCGACCGGCACCCGCAGCACCACCTGCGTCTGCTCGTTGCCCTCCTCGTCGCGGGTGGTGGTCTCCTTGCCGACGAACCCGCCCGCGTTCTCGGTGGTGGTGCGGGCCGCGTCGAGGGCCTTGGGTACGTCCTTGACCTGCACGGTGAGCGAGGCGGTGCGGATGATGTGGTTCGGGGTGATCTTGGGCGCGGAACTGGCCTGCTTGCCGCTCGCGGCGTCCTGGGCACCGGCCCCGCTCTCCGGCTGGGCCTGTGCCGCGCCGTCCCGGTCCTCGCTCGCGGAGTTGGCGCCGCTGTCGCCGGCCCCGCTGCACCCGGTCAGCGCGAGCGCACCGGCCAGCAGGAGCCCGGCCAGGGCCCGGCCACGGCGTACGGAGCGTCGTGAACGGCGTGAACGTGGTGTGTGCATGGGTGTCCCCCCGAGGGTCGTGAACAACTGACGGTCCTTCGACGCCGCAGGGGCCGCGAACGTTGGACCCCGCCGGTCCCGATGCGGTCACGGTCAGGACTCGTGAAGGACACCGGGCCGCCGACGGACTGTCAGTGGGGTCTGAGAGGCTGGGGCCATGAGCGGATCACAGGTGGTCGTCGTCGGAGCCGGCATCGCGGGACTGGCCGCGGCCCACCGGCTCCTCGCGCGCGGCGCGCGCGTCACCGTGCTGGAGGCGTCGGACCGGGTGGGCGGCAAGCTGCTGCCCGGCGAGATCGCCGGCGCGCGCGTGGACCTCGGCGCCGAGTCGATGCTGGCCCGCAGGCCGGAGGCGGTGGCCCTCGCGCGCGAAGTGGGCCTCGAACAGCGCCTCCAGCCGCCCGCCACCGCGACCGCCTCGATCTGGACCCGCGGCGCCCTGCGCCCCATGCCCAAGGGCCATGTCATGGGCGTCCCCGGCACCGCCGACGCGCTCGCCGGAGTGCTCTCCGACGAGGGCCTGGCCCGCATCGGGCAGGACGCGGAACTGCCCCGCACCGAGGTCGGCGACGACGTGGCGGTCGGCGAGTTCGTGGCCGCGCGCCTGGGCCGCGAGGTCGTCGACCGTCTCGTGGAGCCCCTCCTGGGCGGGGTCTACGCGGGCGACGCGTACCGCATCTCGATGCGCTCGGCGGTCCCGCAGCTCTTCCAGGTCGCGAAGACCCACACCTCGCTCACCGAGGGCGTCCGCGAGATCCAGGCGCGGATGGCCGCCAACCAGCAGACCGGGCCGGTGTTCATGGGCATCGAGGGCGGCGTGGGCACCCTGCCGCTCGCCGTCGCCGACGCGGTCCGCGCGCGGGGCGGCGAGATCGTCACCGGCGCCCCGGTGACCGAGCTGCGCCGCGAGGCCTCCGGCGGCTGGAAGGTCGTCGCGGGGGACCGGGTCCTGCACGCCGACGCGGTGGTCGTCGCCGTCCCCGCCCCGGCCACCGCGAGCCTCCTGCGTGCCGAGGCCCCCGAGGCCGCCGGCGAGCTCGACACCGTCGAGTACGCCTCCATGGCCCTGGTCACCCTCGCCTACCGCCGCTCCGACACCGCCTTGCCCGCCGGCAGCGGGTTCCTCGTCCCGCCCGTCGACGGCCGCACCATCAAGGCGTCCACCTTCGCCTCCCAGAAGTGGGGCTGGATCGCCGACGAGAACCCGGACCTCGTGATCCTGCGCACCTCCGTCGGCCGCTACGGCGAGACGAAGATCCTGGAGCGCGACGACGCGGGCCTGGTGGACGTCTCCCGCGCCGACCTGGAGGCGGCCACCGGTCTGGCCGCCACCCCCGTCGAGACCCGCGTCACCCGCTGGACCGACGGCCTGCCCCAGTACCCGGTCGGCCACCACGCGCGCGTGGCCCGCATCCGCGAGCACCTCGCCAAGCTCCCCGGCCTCGCGGTGTGCGGCGCGCAGTACGACGGCGTCGGCATCCCGGCCTGCATCGCGAGCGCCCACGCGGCCGTGGACCAGATCCAGGGCGACCTGACCGCGGTGCGCGAGCTCACCGCCAACCCGGTGCAGAGCCTGCACGGCGGAGCGGGAGAATAGGGCCCATGAGCAACGACGCCCCCACCCCCGAGTCCGGCAGGGTCCCGAACAAGGGCAAGCTGGCCAAGGACCTCAACGAGGTCATCCGCTACACGCTCTGGTCCGTCTTCAAGCTGAAGGACGTGCTCCCCGAGGACCGCACCGGCTACGCCGACGAGGTCCAGGAGCTGTTCGACCAGCTCGCCGCCAAGGACGTCACGATCCGCGGCACCTACGACGTGTCCGGGCTGCGCGCCGACGCCGACGTCATGATCTGGTGGCACGCGGAGACCAGCGACCAGCTCCAGGAGGCGTACAACCTCTTCCGCCGCACCCGGCTGGGCCGCGCCCTGGAGCCGGTCTGGTCGAACATGGCGCTGCACCGCCCCGCCGAGTTCAACCGCTCCCACATCCCGGCGTTCCTGGCCGACGAGAACCCCCGGGACTACGTCAGCGTGTACCCGTTCGTGCGGTCGTACGACTGGTACCTCCTGCCCGACGAGGACCGCCGCCGCATGCTCGCCGACCACGGCAAGATGGCCCGCGGCTACCCCGACGTCCGCGCCAACACGGTCGCGTCGTTCTCGCTCGGCGACTACGAGTGGATCCTGGCGTTCGAGGCCGACGAGCTGTACCGCATCGTCGACCTCATGCGCCACCTGCGCGCCTCGGAGGCCCGGATGCACGTCCGCGAGGAGGTGCCGTTCTACACCGGCCGCCGCAAGGACCTCGGCGACCTCGTGGCGGGCCTCGCCTGATCAGCGAGTCGGTGTGCCGGCCGCCTTCCGGGGGCCGGCCGTCGCCCTCGGCTTCGGCTCCGGGTGCGGGGCGCACGCGGCGCGCCGCACCGGGAGGCGGCCCTCCAGCAGGTAGGCGTCCAGGTATCCGTTGACGCAGGGGTTCGGGCCGCCCGCGATGCCGTGCGTGCCCGCGTCCCGCTCGGTCACCAGCACCGACCCCGACAGTCGCCGGTGCAACTCCAGCGCCCCCTCATAGGGCGCGGCGGCATCCCGCTCGGCGGCGAGGATCAGCGTCGCCGGCAACTCCCCGGGCCCGGTCCGCACGTCCAGCGGCTCCTGCCGGACCATGGGCCAGTAGGCGCAGGGGAGGTTCATCCACACGTTGTCCCACGTCTCGAACGGCGCCACCCGCGCCAGCCGCGTGTTGTCCCGGTCCCACACCTTCCAGTCCGTCGGCCAGGACGCGTCGTTGCACTCGACGGCCGTGTAGACGGCGTGGGAGTTCTCCGCCTCCTTCGCCGCCTCCTGATGCGGTCCCGCCTGCTGGACGAGCGGCTTCGGGTCGCCCTTGAGGTACGCCGACAGCGCCTGCGCCCGGTGTGGCCAGACGTCGTCGTAGTACCCGACGGACAGGAACGCCCCCTGGAGCTGCCCCGGCCCGACCTTCCCCCCGGCCGGCTCGGCGGCCAGCCGGGCCGCGGCCTTCTCGTAACTGCCCAGCACCTTCTGGGCGGTGTTCCCGAGCCCGTACACGTCGTCGTGCCGGGCCGCCCACTCCCGGAAGTCGGCCCAGCGGTCCTCGAACGCGGCCGACTGGTCGAGGTTGTTGCGGTACCAGACCTGTTCCGGGTCCGGGTTCACCGCCGCGTCGAACACCATCCGCCGCACGTGCGAGGGGAAGAGCGTCGCGTAGAGGGCACCGAAGTAGGTCCCGTAGGACGCCCCCATGAACGTCAGCCTCGGCTCGCCCAGCGCGGCGCGCAGGACGTCCAGGTCGCGGGCGTTGTTGAGCGAGGTGTAGTGCCGCAGCGCCGTCCCGGACCGCCGGGCGCACCCGCGCGCGTAGGCCTTCGCCTGCGCGACGCGCTCCTTCTTGTACGACTCCGAGGGGTGCGTCGGCGCCTGCGTGGGCGCGTGGAGGAACTGCTGCGGGTCCTTGCAGGACAGCGGCGCCGAACGGCCCACTCCGCGCGGGGCGTAGCCGACGAGGTCGTAGGCCGCCGCGAGCCCCTTCCACTCGGGAAGGGCGCCGATCAGCGGGAAGTACATGCCGGAGGCGCCGGGACCGCCGGGGTTGTAGACCAGGGCACCCTGCCGGGGCACGCGGCGCTTGCTGTTGCGGGGGTCCTTGTGGGTGGCGCGGACCCGGCTGACGGTGAGCTTGATCTGCTTGCCGTCGGGGTGCGCGTAGTCGAGCGGGACGGACACCGTGCCGCACTCGACACCGTCGGGCAGGTCCTCCACCTCGGGGCAGGCGCCGAAGCGGATCCCGGCGGTCCCGGCGCGCGCCGCGGCGAGCGCGGTCCCGTGCGACTCCGCGACGCCCGGGGCGGCCGGAGCGCTCCCGGCCGGAACGGCGGCGAGCGTGGTGAGGAGCAAGGACCCGGCGGCCGTGTAGAGGGCGGGAGCTCTCATCGCGTATCCCTTCGGAGCGCGGCTGCGACAAAAGGGATGTTTCGTTCGGGTGGGTCGGAAGGCAAGCACCGCCCTGCCGGTGTCGGCCCCAATGCCTCCGTGCGCCCCCGGAGCGCTCAGTCCCGCGGGTCCGTGCCCCACCCGTCGTGCCGCTGCTCGCGGTGGGCGAAGGCCGCGCGCAGATCGGGTTCGCCGACCGCGCTGATGCCGCGCACCGCGACGGAGGTGAGATACGTCCGCTCGTCCGTGCCGCCGGTGCCCCGGGCCAGGGCGCCGAGCAGCCGCTGGCCGGCCGGGGAGGCCCAGCGCGAGTACGGGTGGACCTCCATCCTCGCGATGGCCAGGCAGCTCAGGTCGAGCGCGAGCGGCAGGGCGAACCAGAGGGCGATCAGGTGCCGCGGCATCTCGGACGGAGCGGGCGCCAGCAGCGCGATCGCGCCCAGGGCCACGACGGCCACCGAGGCCGACCGCACCTGGCGGACCGCCGCCGCGATGCCGGACCGGGCGCCCGCGGGCACGGCGAGGCCCGCGTCCACGAGCCGGTCGCCGAGACCGCGCACCGCGTCCGCCGAAGCCGCGTCGGCGCGCACCGGGGCGATCCGCGACTGCCCCTCGGGCCCGATGGCGCCGATGACCGTGCGCTCCATCTCGTCCCGCCCCCGCGGATCGACGACGGTCGCCCAGCCGGTGCGGGCCAGCAGCAGCCGGCGCTGCCGGGCCATCGAGACGAGCGTCAGATCGGCCACCCGCCGGGGACCGCCGGACAGGAACGCGGCCTCGTACAGCGTCAGATCATGTGCCCGGGCATCCGCGTCCGCGGCCGCCGCGTGAACGGCGGCCAGGCACAACCGCGTGCACGCGGTGCCGGTGGCGGCCCAGGCCAGCAGCAGGAGAAGAACCCAGAACATGCCGCGTTTCTATGCCAAAGGCTCGCGGCGGCGCCATGGGCTGTTCACGATCCGGACGGAGTGTTGTCGGTGTGTGACGTTCCGTTTGTCCGGAAGTGCACTACGACGGGGTGGGCACCGAGGGCGGGCTGGAGGCGGCCGGGGGCAGCGTGTACGTCGTCGCGTACGGCGACGGCGTGACCGGCACGACCACGCCCGGGTCGGTCGTCGGACCGGGCGGCGCGGGGGAGTTGACGAGCGGCGGCGCGCTGTCGCCGGCCAGCTCCTGGGCCAGGGCGGCGAAGTCGACGTACCCGGTGGCCTCCAGGACCTTGATGTGGTCGAGGACGGTGGTGTTGGCGTCGTCGGCCAGGGCGCGGACCAGGGAGTTCTGGGTGCTCGCGCGGACCTCGGCGACGACCGAGAACACCCTGCCGTGCGCCAGGCGCAGGATGTTGGCGAACTGCCGGTCGTAGTCGACGCCCTGGGCCTGGTTCAGGGTTGCGAGCCACTGCTTCTGCTGGTCGTTGGGCTCGTTGGGCAGCGCGAGCCCGAGCTTCGCCGCCACGTCCCGCACCCGGGCGTCCAGGAAGGTGTGCCCCGCCACGAGGTGCTCACCGGCCGTCCGGACCGCCTGCGTCGTGCCCTTCTGCTCCGCCTGCTGACCCGCGGGCAGCTCCCACAGCCCCGCCAGCCGCACCTTGGTGACGAAGTCCCGGTCCAGCGCGGAGAGCGGGCCGTAAGGAGTGGTCACCGTCCCGGCGTTGAGCACGCTCAGCCCCGTGTCCGAGCGGTCAGCGTACGACCAGATCGGGACGAGCAGCGCCACCAGGGTCGCCGTGAGACCGGTGATGATGACTCCGGTGCCGGTGAAGATGCCTCGACCTCTGAGGGGCGGTCGTGGTCGCGGTCGCATGGTGCCTCCAGTTGCGGCACCGCACGCTAGTGGGTTTCAGGTGCGGGGTTGACATATTACCGTCGGGTCAACGTCAACCGTCGTACACCCGTGCCCGCCGGCCACGGGCCGCGGCGCACCCCCTCAGCGCCGCAGCAGCACCTTCCGCGTGGCCCGGGCCAGCCGGACCGCGGGCCGTCGGGACCTCGGCGCGGGCCCCGACCGCTCCAGCCACCACTCCCGCAGCTCCCGCCGCGCCCTGACATCCGCCACCTTCCCGCCGAGCAGCAGGTGTTCGGCGAAGGACAACGCGTCCCGCCGGTACCCGTCCGTCATCGGCGCCCCCTGCGCGTACGCCAGGAACGCCGGCCGGTACCCCGCTCCGAGGATCAACGGCAGCTCCGGCGCCACCTTCGCCACCACGTCCGCCCGCTTCGCCGCGAGCGCCCTCGCCTGCACCCCCAGCCGCACCCGGTCAAACCCCTCCGGAACCGGCGTCCCCGCCACCAGCGCGGACAGCAGCGCGGCCTGCGCGAGGGCGACCCGCTGCCGAGCGGCTTCGACCTGCCCCTCCGGGGATGCGGCCCGCTCAGCACCGACGGACGGCCCCCGCGACACCGCCGACGATCGCCCTGTCCCACCGCCCCCCTTCTCCACAGCGTCCCGGATCGCCCTCAACTCCCCTTCCAGCTCACCCGGTTCGGGGAAGTTCTCGTCCCGTTCCAGCAGTACCCCCGGTGGCGACACCCGGGACGCGAGGTCGGTCAGGATGTCGAGGACCGGTCGGGGTACCGGGTGGGCGTGGCTGTCGTGCCACACGCCGTCCCGCTCGAACCCGCCCGCGACATGGACGTACGCGAGGGCCTCCAGGGGGAGTTCGGCGAGCGCCTCGGCCGGGTCCTCGCCGCGGTTGACGTGGTTGGTGTGCAGATTGGCCACGTCGATCAGCAGCCGCACCCCGGTCCGGTCGGCGAGGTCGTACAGGAACTGGCCCTCGGTCATCTCCTCGCCCGGCCAGCAGATCAGCGCGGCGATGTTCTCCACGGCGAGCGGCACCGGCAGCGCGTCCTGTGCGACGCGGATGTTCTCGCACAGGACGTCGAGCGCGTCCCGGGTGCGGGGGACGGGCAGCAGGTGCCCGGCCTCCAGGCCGGGGGAGGCGGTCAGCGGACCACCCGCCCGGACGAACGCGATGTGCTCGGTGACCAGCGGCGCCCCCAGCGCCTCGACCCGTTCGGCCAGCGCGGCCAGCCGCCCGGCGTCGGGCCGCTCCGCCCCGCCGAGCCCGAGCGAGACCCCGTGCGGCACCACGGTCACCCCGCGCCCGCGCAGCCGCCGCAGCGACTCCGGGAGATGCCCGGGGCAGACGTTCTCGGCCACGACCTCGACCCAGTCGATGCCCGGCATGGCCTCCACCGCGTCCGCGATCTCCGGCCGCCACCCGATACCCGTGCCCAGTCGCTCCATGGTCCGTCCCCTCCTCGTCCTCTCCCGTATCCCTCCGGCTGCCCGCCGATCGGCGTGACGGAGGTATGGCCCAGGGCCTCCGGCCCGAACCGTGCCCGGGGGACCTTCAGAGCAACATTTGAGGTTCGGGACCGGGCCCCGTCAGACGCCCGTGCCGGGCCACGCCTCCGGCTCCCGGCCCAGCAGCCGCAGCGTCTCCTCCAGCGGCCCGGCCCCCTCCGGAACCTTCAGCGCGGGCGCGAACGCGAACCCCGGGCCGCGGCCCGCCGGATCCGTCGGCACCCGCCGGGCGACGGCCAGTGCCGTCCCGAGCACCTCGTCCGCCAGCCAGAGCGGCACTCCGAGCGCCGCCGCCACGTCCCACGCGTGCACCACGTAGTCCACTAAGTGAAACCCGATCGCCGTACGGCCGGCGAACCCGCCGCCCAGCTCCGGCAGCACGAACTCCCGCTCCACCGCCCCCGTTTGGGCGAAGGCCGCGAGCACCGCGTCGGCGGCCCTCCGGTGCGCCCGGGCGGGGTCACCGTCCTCCGCCCGCTCCCGCCAGAACCGCGTCTCACCGCCCTCGCCCCGGGCCGCCGCCGCGAATCCGTGGTGCTGGCCGGTCATGTGCGCCACCAGCCGCCGCAGGTCCCACCCCGCACAGGGGGTGTCCCGCGCCCAGTCCCCCTCCCGGGCCAGGTCCACCACCCGCGCAGCCTCCCGTACGGCGATCCGGTCCAGCTCGACGACATCCATCTGCGCTCCTCGGAGATCAGCTCAAGGGCGTACGCCCACACGGCATCCGGCTCGAACTCCTCGAACTCCCGCCGGGCCGACCGCAGTTCACCGCGCCCGCGATACGCACGGACGATCCGCGCATGGTCCGGGCGCCCGGTGAACCCCTTCAGTCCCCGCTCCTCGGTCCACACGGACACGGACCCGGAGCGCCGGCGCAGAGGATCCGCCCACAGCCACATGCCGACCGCGCCGGGAGTCGACGCCCAGGTGCGGCGCAACCGCAGTCCCGCCAGCGCCACGGCCACGGACTGCCCGTAGTCGTGGGCGGTGAAGTCGGTGAGGGCGACGAGCACAGGATTGTCGAGCGGGATCGCGGGGCCGGACGTCCAGCGGGAGCGCAGGACACGGCGTCGAGGAGTACCCATGCCCCGACCATAAAACTAAACGAACGATCGTGCTACTAGTTTCCGGGACCGAAGCGGCGCGGCAACCGGCCTGCCGCAGATCTCAGGTGCCCAACCGTGCCGCGATGCCCCGCCGGGCTCTCGCATAGGGCGTGGACTCGCCGTGCAGCAGCGACATCGCGTTCGCCGTCTCCATCAACGCGACCACCTCGAAGGCGAGTTGCGCCGGATCGGTGCCCGCGTCCAGTTCACCCCGGGCCCGCGCCCGCTCGGCGCACCTCTCCAACTCCGCGAGCCAGGCCCGCTGGGCCTCGACGAGGGCGTCATGGACCGGGCCCTCGCGGGCGTCGAACTCGGCCATCACGCCGTAGAAGAAGCACCCCCCGGGAAAGACCCGTTCCTCCGAGTACCGCAGCCAGCCCTCGCACAGCCCTCGCAGGCGCGCGAGCCCCTCCGCCGCCTCGGCGACCGGCTCCAGCACCTCGGCGACGAAGATCCGCGAGGCCTCCCGCACGGTCGCCAGCTGCAACTCCTGCTTGGAGCCGAACAGCGCGAAGACCCCGCTCTTGCTCAGCTCCAGCTCCCCGGCCAACCGCCCCACGGACAAGGCCTCCAGGCCCTCGACCGAGGCGATGTCGACGGCCCGCCGCAACACCGTCCGCCGGGTCCGGTTACCGCGCTCCACGCGCCCGTCGAGGCGGGTCACCGCAGCGCCGGATGGTCGGCGACGACCGTGCAGGAGCCCGGCGCGATCTCGGTGAAGCCGGCGTCACGGACCAACGGCAGCCCGCTGGTGGTCAGTTCAGCCCAGCGGCCTGGGTCCGCGGTGCGCACGGCGAGCGGGAACCCGGCGTCCCGCCAGCCGGCCTTCTCCCCGTCCGACAGTTCCCACCAGGCCAGTTGGGCGCCGTGACCGGCCTGGGCCATCGCCTTGCCGGCCGACATGTCGAGATCAGGGTTGAGCCACAGCACCGGGGTCGCCGGGTCCGCCGCCACCGGGGGCTCCGGGTCGTCGAGGTCGGTGCCGGAGACCTGGAGCTTGGCCAGTTCCTTGGGCCAGCCGTCGAGCGGCACCGGGGGGAACACCCGCACCTCCGCCGACTTCCCCGGCACGGTGATCCCGGGCAGCGCCTCCGCCCGCCGCCACTCGGCCCCCCGGGCCCGCCGTACGACCTTCCGGATCCGGGCGTCCTGCCAGTCCCGCACGACCTCGGCCCACTCCCCGTCGCCGATCGAGCGCTCGTCGCTCAGCATCACGAGCACGGCCCGGGCCGCGGTCTCCAGAGCGTCGGTGCGAGCGGGCGGAGCGGCCTTCTCGATCCGGACGACCAGGGGCAGCACGAACTGCGGCGCCTGGTCGCGCGCGGTCCGCTCGGAACGGAAGGGGCTGTCGGTCGAGGGCGTCACGTCGTTGCTCACCGGACAACCCTAAAGCTCAGCCGGAACAGGCCGTCCGCTGAGCCTCCTGCCACTCGCAGACGGGGCACAAGGTGATGCCCTTGTACGAGTCCGGATATTCGGTCGGCTTCCGGCACAGCACGCAGTCCGCGTACGGCGGTCCATCGGCGACCGGCGGCTTCGGCACGTCGCCGATCGTGCAGTAGTCCTCGCTCATACCTCCAGCCTAGGACCCGATCAGCTCGGACACCTTCACGAACCGGAAGCCCCGCGCCCGCAGCTCCGGCACCACCGCCCGGACCACCCGTTCCGTCGTCGGCGCCGCGCTCCGCGTGCAGTGCAGGACCACGACCGACCCCGGCCGCACCCCCTCCAGCACCTGCCGCGACACCGCGTCCGCGTCCGTCGCGAACGCGTCCCCGCTCACCACGTCCCACTGCACCGCGGTCACCCCGGCCGGGGTCAGCTCCCTGAGCGCCCGACGGTCGTAGCACCCGCCGGGAAAGCGGAAGTACGGCCGCGCGTCCGGCACCCCGGCCTTCCGGAACGCCGCGTAGGCGCGCTCCACGTCCGCCCGCATCCGGTCGGCGGACACGGTTGGCAGTCCGTAGCAGTCGCCGGTGAAGGCGTAGTGGCTGTAGGAGTGGTTGGCCACCTCGAAGAGCGGGTCCCGCCCGATCGACCGGGCCTGGTCCGGGTACTCCTCGGCCCACCGCCCGGTCATGAACACGGTGGCCGGCACCTTCAGCGCCCGCAGCGCCGAGATCAGACCCGGATTGTCGAAGTGCTCACCGGCCGCGGCCCGTGCCCCCTGGTCCGCGGTCATGTCGGCGTCGAAGGTGAGCGCGACGGTCCGGCCGCGGCCGCGGGAGCCGTTGGTGAAGACGGGGGTCAGGCCGCCCGGACCGGGCGCCAGCGTGGGCGGCGCGGTGGTCGCCGAGGGGGCCGGGCGGGCCGGGCGAGCGGCCTGGCGGGGAGCGGCGGCGCAGGCCGTGAGGGCGGCGCCGAGGAGTAGGACGGCGGTGACGCGTCGTACAAGAGTGATCACCGAATGAAAATAGGGCGAACCATCCTATTTTCCTGTAACACCTGTCCGTGCCGTCACCCGCTCAGATGTCCCGCCGCTCCAGCGGCTTGGTCGCCGGTCCCTGGATCACCTTGCCGTTGGTGTCGAAGCGGGAGCCGTGGCACGGGCACTCCCAGGCGTCCTCGGCGCCGTTGAAGGAGACCAGACAGCCGAGGTGGGTGCAGCGGGGGGAGACGGCGTGCAGGGCGCCCTCCTCGTCGCGGTAGACCGCGACCCGGTCGCCGTTCACCCGGACCACGGCCCCCTCTCCCGGCGGGAGGGACTCCAGCGGGGGCGCCGGACGCAGGCGGTCGCCGACGAAGTGGCGGGCCACCTGGGCCTGCGTCTTGAGGAAGGACGGCGCCTCGCGGACCTGCGAGCGCAGCCGGCGCGGGTCGTACAACTCGCTCCACGCGCACTGCTCGCCGGTGATCTGGGCCGTGAGCAGACGGCCCGCCATGATGCCGCCGCTCATGCCCCAGCCGCCGAACCCGGTGGCGACATAGGTGTGCCGGGCGCCCGGGTGCAGGGGGCCGACCAGCGGCACGGTGTCGGTGGGGTCGTTGTCCTGGGTGGCCCAGGCGTGGGTGAACTCGACGTCGGGGAAGTGCCGGGCGGCCCAGCCGGAGAGGTCGTCGAACCGGGCCCGGGTGTCGCCGGTGCCGGGCGTGAAGTGCTCGCCGGTGACGATGAGCAGGCGCCGGTCCTCGTCCCAGGGAGCCGTACGGACCGAGCGGGTGCCCTCGTCCGGCGTGATGAACATGCCGTCCGGGTCCCGCTCCCGCTCGATCGTCCCGGCGACCACCAGCTCGCGGCGCGGCGAGAGCCGGGTGAACAGCAGGGCCCGGTCGAAGATCGGGTAGTGGGTGGCGACCACGACGTCCCGGGCCGTCACCGTCGCCCCCGTGTCCGTCTTCAGGCGGCACGGCTCACCCTCGTCGAGGCCGATGACGACGGTGTGCTCGTGGACGGCCGCCCCGGAGGCGACCAGGTCCTCCATCAGGGCCAGCAGGTACTTGCGGGGATGGAACTGCGCCTGGTCCGTGACCCGCACCGCCCCCGCCACCGGGAACGGCAGCCCGGTCTCCGTCACGAACGACGCCGGCAGCCCCGCCTCCCGGGCGGCCTCCGCCTCGGCCCGCAGCTCCTCGACCCGGCTCTCGTCACGGACGTAGGTGTAGGCGCTGCGCCGCTCCCAGTCGCAGTCGACGCCCAGCTCCTCCGCGATCTCGGCGGCCCGTTCGATCGCCTCGCTCTGCGAGCGGGCGTAGAGCCGGGCGCCCTCCGGGCCGCGGGTGCGGCGCAGTTTGTCGTAGATCAGGGTGTGCAGGGCGGTCAGCTTGGCGGTGGTGTGCCCGGAGACCCCGCCCGCCACCTGCCCGGCCTCCAGGACGGCCACCCGCCGCCCGGCCTGCGTCAGCTCCCACGCCGTGCTCAGCCCGGCGATGCCGGCGCCGATGACGGCCACGTCGACGTCGAGGTCCTCGGTCAGTGGCGGCTGGGGCCCGCCGGGTGCCGTCTCCAGCCAGTACGAGCCCTTGACGTGCCGGTTCTCGGTCATGCGGGCCGAGTACCCCGGGATTCACTGTTCCAGCAGCCGCCTGCGCGCTTCCGCCACGTCGAAGTCCGCCTTCGGATAGTGCGGGTCCAGCTCGGACAGGTGCTCCAGGAGGAGCCGGCTGACCGCCCAGTTGCGGTACCACTTGCGGTCGGCGGGGACCAGGTACCAGGGCGCGTGCCGGGTCGAGCAGCGCTCCAGGGCGATCTCGTACGCCCGCTGGTAGGCGGACCACAGGGCGCGCTCGTCGATGTCCGAGACGTTGAACTTCCAGTGCTTGTCCGGGCGGTCCAGGCGCTTGAGGAGACGGTCGCGCTGTTCGTCGTACGAGATGTGCAGGAAGCACTTGACCACGGTGACGCCGTCGTCGGTAAGAGCCTTCTCGAAGCGGTTGATCTCGTCGTAGCGGCGCTCGAGCTCGGCCGTCGGGGCGAGTTCGCGCACCCGGGCGATGAGGACGTCCTCGTAGTGCGAGCGGTCGAAGATGCCCAGCTCACCGGCTTGCGGCAGGGCCTTCTTCACGCGCCAGAGGAAGGGGTGCTCCAGCTCCTTCGGGGTGGGTGCCTTGAAGGCGTGGATGCGGCAGCCGGAGGGGTTGAACAGGCCGATGACGTGCTTGACCGTGCCGCCCTTGCCGCTGGTGTCCATGCCCTGGAGCACCAGCAGGACCCGGCGCCGGTCGCCCGCCGTGCTCGCCGCCCACAGACGTTCCTGAAGGTCGCCGAGCGGGGTGGCGAGCGCGGTCATCGCGGCCAGGCCCGCCTCCTTGTCCCGGGGACCGGCCGGGATCTCCCGGGCGTCGTAGGAGGCCAGGTCCACGGTCTTGCCGCCCGGCACGCGCAGCAGCCCGCGCAGGGAGAAGTCGTCGGCCTCGGAGCCCTTCTCGGTCGCGCGGGCCTTCGAGTCCTTCTTCCCCGCGTCGGCCTTCGAGCCCTTCTTGGACATGGGGCACCCCTTCCGGTCCGGGTCCGGTCCCTCGATCCTGCGCCGGGGGACCGGGGCGCGCCAGCCGTCGCGGAGGGCGGCTACCTGCGCCAGGGGCCCGTCACCGCGAAGGTCGTCCCGGGCGTGTAGCAGTTGACGTACATCGTCTGCCCGTCGGGGGAGAAGGTGACGCCGGCGAACTCGCCCCACTCCGGTGCCTCGGGGGTGCCGATGTTCTGCGCGTTGCGGGCCATCGCGTAGACCTCGCCGTGCCGGGTCACACCGAACACGTGCTGGGCGCCGTTGCCGTCCTCGCACACCATCAGGCCGCCGCTGGGCGCCAGGCAGATGTTGTCGGGGGACTCGCCCGGCAGCTGCACATCGGTGTCCGGGCCGAAGACGATCACCAGGGTGAGCCGGCGCGCCGAGGGGTCGTAGCGCCAGATCTGCCCGAAGTGGTCGGCGGCCGAACCCTCCGCGCTGTGCGCGAACGACGACACGAAGTAGACGGACTTCCCGCCCCAGTAGCAGCCCTCCAGCTTCTGGGCGTGCGTGATGCCCTTCGGGCCGAAGTCCTGGAGCCGGACGGGGGTCTGGGCGGCCAGCGGGTCCGGTACGTCGACCCACTCGATGCCCTCGAAGCAGGCGCCGGTCTCCTGGATCACGGACAGGTCCGGCACGCCCGGCACCCGCATCGCCTGGAGCCGGCCGCCCGCGCGCAGCGAACCGGGGCCGCCCTGGGGCCGGTTGGGCAGGAAGCGGTAGAAGAGGCCGAAGGGCTTGAGGAAGGCGTCCTCGGTCTCGTAGACGATCCCGCGCTTCGGGTCGATCGCGATGGCCTCGTGCTGGAAGCGGCCCATCGCGGTCAGCGGTACGGCGCCCGAGCGGTGCGGGTCGACCGGGTCCACCTCGAAGATGAAGCCGTGGTCCTTGGTGTAGCCGTTGGTGCCGGCCTTGTCCTCGGTCTCCTCGCAGGTCAGCCAGGTGCCCCAAGGGGTGGGCCCGCCCGCGCAGTTGACGGCGGTACCGGCGATGGCGACCCGCTCCGACAGCACGTTGTTCCGGGAGTCCAGCGTGAGCGCCGTACAACCGCCCTTGCCGGCCGGGTCGTAGGTGAGGCCCTCGATCGTCGGCACCTGGAGGGGGGCGGTGGGGCGGTTCTCGTGGTTGCGGACCAGGTGGACCCGGCCGTGTCTGCCGGGCAGTGCGGTCATGCCGTCGTGGTTGGAGGGGACCTTGCCCTCACCGGAGCGCAGCTGGTCGCCCTCACGGGAGAGGACCTTGTAGCGGAACCCTTTCGGCAGGTCCAGCAGGCCCTTCGGGTCGGGTACGAGGGGGCCGTAGCCGGTGTGGCCGAGGGACTGGGCGGCGGCCGTGCCCGCGAAGAGTTCGGACAGGGCCCCGGTGAAGGCGATGCCGACCCCGAGGGCCCCTGAGCGGGCGAGGACTTGACGTCGTGTTGCAGACATGGCGGTGCGACCTTCCTGCTGGCGGACAGGAACTGTGACGCCGCTGTGTCTATCACCTGGGTCGGCCCTCGGGAACCACGCGCGTAGCGTGTCCCCCTCCGTCACTGCCCGGTCGGGTGCTCCTGCGCGCGCTCCAGGAAGCGCAACAGCTCCACCGGGAACGGCAGGACCAGCGTGGAGTTCTTCTCCGCGGCCACCGCGACGACCGTCTGGAGCAGCCTCAGCTGGAGCGCGGCGGGCTGCTCGGACATCTCCTTGGCGGCCTCCGCGAGCTTCTTGGATGCCTGGAGCTCGGCGTCGGCGTTGATGATCCGGGCCCGCCGCTCACGGTCGGCCTCGGCCTGGCGGGCCATCGACCGCTTCATCGTGTCCGGCAGCGACACGTCCTTGATCTCCACGCGGTCCACCTGCACACCCCAGCCCACGGCCGGACTGTCGATCATCAGCTCCAGGCCCTCGTTGAGCTTCTCGCGGTTGGACAGCAGATCGTCCAGCTCGCTCTTGCCGATGATCGAACGCAGCGAGGTCTGGGCCATCTGCGAGACGGCGAACTTGTAGTCCTCGACCTTCACGAGGGCGCTCGCCGCGTCGACGACCCGGAAGTAGACGACCGCGTCCACGCGCACCGTCACGTTGTCCCGGGTGATGCCCTCCTGGGCCGGCACCGGCAGCGTGACGATCTGCATGTTCACCTTGTGCAGCCGGTCCACGAACGGCACGACCACCGTGAACCCGGGCTCGCGCACCCCGCCCGCGAGCCGCCCGAGGCGGAAGACCACCCCGCGCTCGTACTGCTTGACGACCCGGGCCGCCGCCGCGAGGTAGACGCATCCGGCGGCGGCGGTCGCCGCGGCCGCCGCCAACAACTCTGGGAGCATGCCGACCCCCTCGTCGAGAGGTCCTTTATGTCTGCTCCTACGACCATATGCCTGACGCCCGGTCCGGGGCCACGATCGGCCTCGCACCGGGCGTCGGGAGTGCCTTCGGCCGCGCTAGGGAGCGACGGCCTTCACGGGCTCGGGCTCGGTGACCCGCACCGGTTCCGTGCCGACGGAGCTGTGCCGCTCGGCCCAGTTCTCCAGGGCCGTACGGCAGGCGTGGTCCAGGTGGTGCAGGCCGGAGAGGTCCAGCTCCACGGCCCGGTCCTGGGGCAGCGACTCCAGGCTGTCGAGGATCTTCGGCAGCCTCAGGAAGGTCGCGTTGCCCGACAGGTGCGCCTGGATGGGGCCCGCGCCCTTGTCGACGATCTCCAGCCTGAGGTGCGAGGCCTCCCAGGCGGTCTTGGCGACGGACAGCGCCAGACCGATCAGCACACCCTCGAACATGTTGATCGCGACGATCGAGACGGCCGTGGCCACCAGGATCAGCGCCTCACCGCGGTGGCTGCGCCACAGCGGCACGATCGCCCGGAACGGGATCAGCTTGAAGCCCGCGTGGACCAGGATGCCGGCGAGCGCGGGCAGCGGGATCAGCGCCAGCGTGGACGGCAGCAGGGCCGCGAACAGCAGCAGCCACACACCGTGCATGAACCGGGACGCCTTGGTCCGCGCGCCCGCCTGGACGTTGGCGGAGCTGCGCACGATGACCGCGGTCATGGGCAGGGCGCCGAGCGCGCCGCACACCGCGTTGCCCGCGCCCTGGGCCATGAGTTCCCTGTCGTACTCGGTGCGCGGGCCGTCGTGCAGCCGGTCCACCGCGGCCGCGCTGAACAGCGACTCGGCGGAGGCGATCAGCGTGAACGCCAGGATGGTGCCGAATATGGCCGGGTCGGCCAGCTCGCCGAAGGCCTCCGAACCGGGCGGCTGGATGGAGTCCAGCAGGCCGTTCACCTCGACGGTGGCGATCGACAGGCCGAAGACCTGGGTGACCACGGTGGCCAGCAGGACGGCGGCGAGCGCGCCCGGCACGGTCTGCGCCTTCTTGGGCAGCTTCTTCCACAGCACCAGCACCGCGACGGTGCCCGCGCCGACGGCGAGCGAGATGAGCGCGGTGGAACTGCCGAGCGCGTCGACGGCGGCACCGGGCAGCCCCAGGATCTTGCCGACCCCGGTGGTGGGCGCCTTCAGGCCGGCCGCGGAGTACAGCTGGCCGGCGATGAGCACGAGGCCGATACCGGCCAGCATGCCCTCGACGACCGAGACGGATATCGCCCGGAACCAGCGCCCCAGCTTCAGGGCGCCCATGGCGAGCTGGATGAGCCCGGCGGCCAGCACGATCACACCGAGCGCGGGGAGCCCGAACTCCTGCACCGCCTCGAAGACGAGGACGGTCAGACCGGCGGCCGGCCCGGAGACCTGGAGGCTGCTGCCCCGCATGACTCCGGTGACCAGCCCGCCGACTATGCCGGTGACGAGCCCGAGCTCGGCCGGGACACCGGAGGCGACGGCCACGCCCACGCACAGCGGGAGCGCGACCAGGAACACGACCAGGGAGGCGGCGAAGTCCTGCCGCAGATGAGGGAATTTGGTCAGCATCCCGATCACAGACCCTCGAACGCGTCGGTCTCGGCGCGGTGGACGCGCACCGCGCCCGTGTGCACCTCGTAGTACCAGGCGTGCAGGGTCAGTTGTTCTTCCGCGAGCTTCTTGTCGATGAAGGGGTAGGACCGCAGCCGCAGGACCTGGGCCAGGACATGGCTCTGCACACCCTCGGCCACCTCCGGGTCCTCGGCCGCGCCGGCCGGGCGCGGGGTGGCGCGGTGCAGCCAGTCCCGTACGGCGGGCACGGCGTCGAGGTCGTCGCCGCGGACCAGGGCGCCGACGGCGCCGCAGTGGGAGTGCCCGCAGACCACGATGTCGCGCACGCCGAGGACTTCCACGGCGTACTCGATGGTGGCCGCCTCGCTGGTGGGGTGCTCGGAGGCGTAGGGGGGAACGATGTTGCCCGCGGTGCGCAGCTCGAAGAGCTCGCCCGGTCGGGCGCCCGTGATCAGGGCCGGGACGACCCTGGAATCCGAGCAGGTGATGAACAGAACCTGGGGGGACTGGCCTTGGGCCAGCGGGGCGAACTCCTCAGGGCGCTGTCCGAACGTACGGGCGTTGTCGATGAGGGGCTGCATGTGGTGACTCCTCCTGGCGCGCCGTGGGGGCGCGTCGGGCGTACCGGCCGCGCGGGACGCGCGTCGGCTTGCATGACAGTGATTCAGGTGAGGTGGGGGGACTTCGCCGCGATCAGCAGCGGAAGACCTGAAGTGCCGCCGGAGCATGGGCTGTCGAGGGTCTCGACAAGGGGAAACCGCCGGGCACGGCGTGTTTCCCGGGTGCGCTCGCCGACTCCTGGGTCGGTGCCGGGCGCTCGGGCCCCTGGGGGGCGAAGTCGACGGCGCGGTGCCGGTCGCGTGCGCGCAGGGGACCGGTCGGGTCCCCCGCGGGGTTGCAGTGGCGCTTCGTGGCGGCTTCGGTGCGCTGGGTGGCGCCGGTTGGTTTGGATCCGGCAAGAGCTTTGGCCTCGACTTGACGGCCAGTATGCGCGGATGCGAAGCCCCCGGTGGGAGCGAAGAACTGGAGGGCGAGCAGGACGGCGGCGAGGGCCGTGAGCGCGGTACGCACCGTCGCACCTCGGAACATGCGCCCCCCTCCCGCATTCGCACTTCTAGTCCAGACCAACGGTTGGTCAACGGCTGGTCAAGAAACACCTTAGCCCGGCAAAGTTGTTTGCAGGGTTAACTTAACGTTTCCAGCTGAAGAGAGGCTGAAGCGTGCGGGGTCGCTGTCGCGAACTTGCCCTTGACGGGCGAACTTTCGGTGTGATTACGCGACGAGACCCTTGGCGTCGCGGGCCAGCGCGGTGAGCCGGGATATCGCGCGGAAGTACTTCTTGCGGTAGCCGCCGTTCAGCATCTCCTCGCTGAACAGCCGGTCGAAGGGCAGCCCGGAGGCCAGCACCGGCACCTCGCGGTCGTAGAGACGGTCCGCCAGCACCACGAGCCGCAGCGCCGTCGACTGGTCCGGCACCGGCTGGACGTCGGTGAGGCACACCGCCCGCAGACCGTCCGTCAGGGCGCCGTACCGGCTGGGGTGGACCTTGGCGAGGTGCGCCAGCAGGCTCGGGAAGTCGTCGAGGGAGGCGCCCTCGGTGGCGTACGCCGCCCTGGTGACCTCCTCGTCGGCGAACGGCGCCGGCGCCTCGGGCAGCCCGCGGTGGCGGTAGTCCTCGCCGTCGATGCGCAGGGGGCGGAACTGCGCCGCGAGGCCCTGGATCTCGCGCAGGAAGTCGGCGGCCGCGAACCGGCCCTCGCCGAGCTTGCCCGGCAGGGTGTTGGAGGTGGCGGCGAGCGCCACGCCCGCGTCAACGAGCTTGCCGAGCAGGGTGGAGACCAGGACGGTGTCGCCGGGGTCGTCCAGTTCGAACTCGTCGATGCACAGCAGGCGGTGGCCGGAGAGCGTCCGGACCGTCTGCTGGAAGCCGAGGGCGCCGACCAGGTTGGTCAGCTCGACGAAGGTGCCGAAGGCCTTGAGGGCGGGCTCGGCGGGGGTGGCGTGCCACAGGGAGGCCAGCAGGTGGGTCTTGCCGACGCCGTAGCCGCCGTCGAGGTAGACACCGCGGGGGCCGGCGGGCGTCTTCGCCGGCTTGGTCCTGCCGAACGCCTTGCCGAAGCCGAGGAAGCCGCGCTTGCCGCCGCCGAGCGCGTGGGCGCCGCCGAGGCCCGCCGCGAAGCCTTCCAGGACCCGCACGGCATCGGTCTGGCTGGGCTGGTTCGGGTCCGGGAGGTAGGTGTCGAAACGCACCGAGTCGAACCGCGGCGGCGGCACCATCTCGGCGACCAGCCGGTCCGCGGGGACGTGCGGCGCGCGGTCGCACAGGGACAGCGGGGCGGTCTCGGCCATCGGGCCGAACCCGGACGCGGCGGGGGAAGTAGACACGGTTCACCATGCTAAGCGCCGTGCCAGACTGCACGACATGCGACGCCTGTTCCCTGTGACCGACCAGACAGCGATCCGGACCCCGGCCGAGGACGGGAGCGGCCGCGACGGCGACGCGACGGCGGCCCGGCCACCGGCGGGTCATGACTGGAGCCTCGCCGAGCTGGCCGCCGCCTACGCCTACCCCGAGCTCGGGCCGGGCGCGGGACCCGGTGCTCCGGAGGTCTGGCTGCGCGCCAACATGGTTTCCACGCTCGACGGGGCCGCCCAGCACGACGGTCGTTCGCACCCCATCTCGACCGCGACCGACATGCGGATCTTCGGGACGCTGCGGGCGCTGGCCGACGTCGTGGTGGTCGGTGCGGAAACGGTCCGCCAGGAGGGGTACCGGCCCGCACGCGCGCGTGCCGAGTTCGCGGCCGTGCGGGAGACCGCCGGACAGGGCCCGGCCCCGGCGATCGCGGTGGTCAGCGCGAGCCTGGACCTGGACTTCTCCCTCCCGCTGTACACCTCGCCCCTGGTGCCCACGCTGATCCTCACGGGCGCGGCGGCGGCACCGGACCGCGTCGCCGCGGCGGAGAAGGCCGGGGCACGGGTGGTGATCGCCGGGGACGGCGTCGGCGTCGACCCCGCGCGGGCGGTACGGGCGCTGGCCGAACTCGGGCACACCCGGCTGCTGACCGAGGGCGGACCGCGGCTGCTCGGACAGCTGGTGGCCGCCGGGGTGCTCGACGAGCTCTGTCTGACCCTGTCCCCGATGCTCACCGCGGGGGACGCGCAGCGGATCGCGGGGGGACCGTCGGTCGCGGTGCCCACGCGGTTCGTACTGGACTCCCTGCTGGAGGAGGACGGATTCCTCTACAGCAGGTACCGCCGGCCTTGAACGGGGGCGTATGGGTAGAGGGGTTCGATCCGTACCGCTGTCGCCGACATCGGTGGAATCTGTCGTTCCGTTTAGCGTCCGACGGGCACACTGAATCGGCAGTACCCGTGCGATCACGGGGCAGGATGGTTTCCGCAGAGCCCAGAGAAGGGGACGCCCGGTGTTCACCAGCGTTTTGATGATCGAGAAGGCCCTGACGTCCGCCGACGTGGAGTTCGTCACCACCTTGCACGGGGACGAGCAGGTCGCGTTCCACGTGCTGCTCCAGCCGCGGGGAGATCAGGCGGACCGGCTGCTGAGGGCCATCGACGACGTGGCGCTGGGCGAGCTGGACGAGGCCGTACGGGAGCGGGAGACACCCGAGGGCGAGGCCGCGAAGGGAGTGGGGGAGCAGGCGCTGTCCGTGTCCCTCCAGGCGCTCAGAGCCTCCGGGAGCGAGGCGGAGGGGCGGCTCATCGAGGACCACCCCCTGGACGCGCTGAAGTCCCTCGTCGACGAGATCGGCGCGGACGAGGTGATCGTCCTGACCGATCCGCACTACGTGGAGGAGTTCTTCCACCGCGACTGGGCGTCCCGGGCGCGTCACAAGGTGGGCGTCCCGGTGCTGAAGCTGTTCTCGCACAGCAAGGCATAGGCTGAGCCCCGCACTCGTACCGCACCACTTTGGGGAGACACACGCATGGCACCCGGCCTTCCTACCGCCATGGACCGACCGCACTTCATCGGGATCGGTGGGGCCGGGATGTCGGGGATCGCGAAGATCCTCGCGCAGCGCGGCGCGAAGGTGGCCGGCAGCGACGCCAAGGAGTCGGCGACCGCGGAGGCGCTGCGGGCGCTGGGCGCGACCGTGCACATCGGGCACGCGGCGGAGCACCTGGCGTCCGACGCCACCTGCGTGGTCGTGTCCTCGGCGATCCGGGCCGACAACCCCGAGCTGGCCCGGGCGGCCGAGCTCGGCATCCCGGTCGTCCACCGCTCCGACGCCCTCGCCTCCCTGATGGACGGCCTGCGGCCGATCGCCGTCGCGGGCACCCACGGCAAGACGACCACCACCTCGATGCTGGCGGTCTCCCTGTCCGAACTGGGCCTGAAGCCGTCGTACGCGATCGGCGGCGACCTCGACGCCCCCGGCTCCAACGCCCTGCACGGCGAGGGCGAGATCTTCGTCGCCGAGGCCGACGAATCGGACCGCAGCTTCCACAAGTACGCCCCCGAGGTCGCGATCGTCCTCAACGTCGAGCTCGACCACCACGCCAACTACGCGTCGATGGACGAGATCTACGAGTCCTTCGAGACGTTCGTGGACCGCGTCACCGAGGGCGGCACGCTGGTGGTCAACGCCGACCACGAGGGCGCTCGCGAGCTGACCCGGCGGGTCACCGCCTGTGACGTGCGCGTGGTGACGTACGGCGACGCCGAGGACGCCGACGTGCGGGTGCTGTCCGTCGTGCCGCAGGGTCTGAAGAGCGAGGTCACCGTGCTCCTCGACGGTGCCGAGCTCACCTTCACGGTCTCCGTCCCCGGCCGGCACTACGCGCACAACGCGGTCGCCGCGCTGGCAGCGGGCGTGGCCCTCGGGGTCCCGGCCGCCGAGCTGGCGCCCGCCCTGGCCGCGTACACCGGCGTCAAGCGGCGCCTCCAGCTCAAGGGCGAGGCGGCCGGCGTCCAGGTCATCGACTCCTACGCCCACCACCCCACCGAGATGACCGCCGACCTGGAGGCCATGCGCGCGGCCGCCGGGGACGCCCGGATCCTGGTCGTCTTCCAGCCCCACCTCTTCTCCCGCACGCAGGAGCTCGGCAAGGAGATGGGCGAGGCCCTCGCGCTGGCCGACGCCTCGGTCGTCCTGGACATCTACCCGGCCCGCGAGGACCCGATCCCCGGGGTCACCAGCGAGCTGATCATCGACGCGGCGCGTACCGCGGGCGCGGACGTGACGCCGGTCCACGACAAGGCGGAGGTGCCGTCGGTGGTCGCGGGAATGGCGAAGGCCGGTGATCTGGTTCTCACCATGGGCGCGGGTGATGTCACGGACCTCGGCCCGCTGATCCTGGACCGTCTCGCGAAGTAAGGGGCTGAGCTTCATGTCGTACGACGTCGAAAAGCCGGACGAGCAGTGGCGAGCGGAGCTGACGCCGGCCGAGTACGCCGTACTCCGCCAGGCCGGTACGGAGCCCGCCTTCACCGGTGAGTACACCGACACCAAGACCACCGGCGTGTACTCCTGTCGCGCCTGCGGTGCCGAACTCTTCACCTCCACCACGAAGTTCGAGTCCCACTGCGGCTGGCCGTCCTTCTACGACCCGAAGGACACCGACGCGGTCGAACTGATCGAGGACCGCTCCCACGGCATGGTCCGCACCGAGGTGCGCTGCGCCCGCTGCGGCTCGCACCTCGGGCACGTCTTCGAGGGCGAGGGGTATCCGACGCCCACCGACCAGCGGTACTGCATCAACAGCATCTCGCTGCGGCTGACGGCGGACGAGGGCTGACACCACCACCCCCGGAGTGAATGACCGAACCATTGGTCTGTTGACTTTCGGCTGAGTGAGCCAGAGGATTCCGGGGGTGACCCACTCCGAGCACCCGTCTGCCCGCACCGCCCTCCCCGTCGACCTCGACGAGGCCGCCCACCGCTGCCTCGTCGCCGGGTTCGAGGGGACCACGGCCGTCCCCGACACCCTGAAGCGGCTCATCGACCGCGGCCTCGGCGGGGTCATTCTGTTCACCCGCAACGTGCGCGACGCGGAGCAGGTGCGCCGCCTCACCGACACCCTGCGGGCCCTGCGCCCCGACCTGCTGGTCGCCATCGACAACGAGGGCGGCGGCATCGGGCACCTGGTGGCCGCGGGCGCCCCCGAGGTCCCCGGCAGCTACGCCCTCGGCGTCGTCGACGACCCGGCCCTCACCGCCCGCTGCGCCGACGCGCTCGCCGGACACCTGGCCGCCCTCGGCATCACCGCCTCCTACGCGCCCGTCGCCGACGTCCAGCGGCAGGCCGACAACCCGATCGTGCGCACCCGGGCCTTCGGCGAGGACACCGAGCTGGTCTCCCGGCATCTGCGCGCCTGGATCGCCGCGACCGAGGCACGCGGCATCGCCTCCTGCGCCAAGCACTTCCCGGGGCACGGCGGCACCCTCACCGACAGCCACCACGAGATCGCCGTCGACCCGCGGCCGTACGAGGAACTCGACCTCGCGCCCTTCCGGGCCGCGATCGCCGCGGGGGTGCCGATGCTGATGAGTGCGCACGTCGTGTTCCCGGCGCTCGACGCCAACCGTCCGGCCACGCTCAGCCGTCGCATCCTGGGCGATCTGCTCCGGCACGAGCTCGACTTCGACGGGGTGCTGGTCAGCGACGCGCTGGAGATGAAGGCGATCGCCGACCTGTACGGGGAGGCCGCGGGGGCGCGGATCGCCCTCGCCGCCGGGGCCGACCAGGTCATCGTCGCCGTGGCCGATCTCAGGGTCACCCTGGAGTGCCGGGACGCCGTGCTGGAGGCGCTGCGGGACGGGGTGCTGGCGGAGGAGCGGATCCGGGAGGCGGCGGGGCGGGTGCAGCGGCTGGCCTCGCGGTACGCGACGCCGGCGGCGGAGGTCGCGCCGTGGGACGCGGAGGCCGGTCTTGAGGCGGCCAGGCGGGCCGTGTGCGGTCAGGAGCTGCCGGTTCGTGTGTCCGGGGCGCATGTCGTGGATCTGTTCCCGGCGCCGCATCCCGCGTTGAACTGGGGCGGGGAGGATCTGCTGACCCAGGTGCTGGCTGTTGATCCGACGGCTACGGGGACGGCGGTTTCCGGGGAGCCGGTTGATCCTTCCGCGCTCGTCGACGTGATTCTGGCCAAGGCCGGGAGTGCGCCGCTGGTCGTGGCCACGTGTGATGCGGGCCTGTACCCGTGGCAGGCCCGCATGCGGGATGAGCTGATGGGCCGGAGGCAGGGGGCGGTACGGGTCGCCACGGGGCTGCCGGAGGATGGCGCGTTGTGTTCTTACGGGCGGGGGAAGGTCAATTTGCGGGCGGTGGCTGAAGTGCTGAACGCTGCGCGGTGAGTGCGGGCCGGTGGGGCTTCTCGCGCCCGCGCGGCGGAGCCGCAGATCGACACAGCCCCGCGCCCCTGGAGTAGCTCACCTGCACGGAATGTGTATGAGCTCCTTGATTCCCCTGGCCGCCAAGTAGGTTTCGTCCTCCGCCCGTTCCGCCAGCACCACCGCCGGGCGCACCCCCTGCTGCCGCAACCGCATCCACTCCTCGAAGTACGTGCCTCCCGGGCCCGAGACCGATCGCGTGGACGGGGTGCAGTCCAGGACCAGGGCCGTGTCGCGGGGGAGGGCCGCCAGGGGGGCCACCCGGAGTTCCGCCACTGTGGACGCCAGGGCTTCCGCGATCGGCTTGGGGCGGCCCTGTGCGTCGAAGAGGCCCAGCGTGTACTCCAGTTCCGGGAAGTCCGCCAGGGTGCGGTCCACGTCGTGGGAGCACCACCACGTGACGCCCCACAGACCCTCGCAGCCGGACGCGTTGAGGATCGTCTCGCGGGCGAAGTGCGGGGCGTCGGCGGCCGGGATGTGGGGTTCGGGGGCGCCCGTCTCCTGGACCCAGACCGGGCGGGAGGGGTCCTCGGCGTAGGCCTTGGCGAGTTCCGTGCCGTACTCGGCGAGGTGCAGGACCTGGGGGGAGCGGGGGCCGTAGAGGCCGGCGCAGCCGCCGGAGAAGACCCAGGGGTGGACGGTGGTGACGTCGCCCTTGCGGGCCGAGGCCTGCGGGGTGAAGGGGTGGTCGTCGCCGTACCAGGCCGCGTCGTACGCGGAGTGGGTCACCAGGCCCGCGCCCGCGCCGAGCCCCTCGCGGGCCGCCGCCAGCAGGGAGTCCAGGTAGTGGTCGACCTCCTCGACCGTCGCCGGGTTGTGCTCGATCAGGTTGTTGAGCTCGTTGCCCAGCTGGAGGCCGATGAGGTTGGGGCGGCCGGACAGGGCGCGGCCGAGGGTGCGCAGCAGGTCGGCCTGGGCGGCGACGGCGTCCGGGTCGGTGAAGACGTTGCGGTGGTGCCAGCTGCGGGTCCACTCCGGGTAGAAGTCGAAGCTCGACAGATGGCCCTGCACGCCGTCCACCAGGACGTCCAGGCCCGCCTCGGCGGCCAGGTCGACCAGCTGCGCGAGCTGGTCGACGGCGGTGCTCCGGATCAGGGTGCGGTTGGGCTGGAGGAGCGGCCAGAGGTGGAAGACCCGGACGTGGTCGAGGCCGAGTCCGGCGATCTGGGCGAGATCCTCGCGGGTGCGGGCCGGATCGAAGTCGTGCCAGGCGTGGAACCAGCCGTGGCGGGGCGTGTAGTTGACGCCGAAGCGGAGCGTGGGAATGGGATCCTCCTCGGGTTCGGCCCGGTCCGACCTCGGCCCGGCTCGTCTTCCGCTCTTGTCCTGCGCGAATGTATCAATCACCATAGTCATCGATGGGTAATTATTTGAACCACGAACTGGGAGACGGTCCCGGCGCCCTGGTCATCGGCCTCGACGCCGGCGGGACCCGCACCCGCGCGCTCCTCGCCGCCGCCTCCGCCACCGACGGCCGGGTGCTCGGCGAGGCCGTCGGCGGTCCCGGCAACGCCATGACCGTGCCGGTCCCGCAGCTCACCGAGCACCTCGTCGAGGCACTCGCCCGAGTGGTGCCCGAGGAAGCCCGCGGCCGGGTCGTGGCCGTGACCGGCGGTTTCGCGGGCGCCACGGCGGCCTCCGCCGAGGATCCCGGCACCGTGAAGGCCCGTACGGCCCTCACCGAGGCGCTGCGCCGCCTCGGTGTCCCGTCGGGCCGGGTCGGCGTGTGCAGCGACATCGAGGCCGCCTTCGCCGCCGCCCCCGGCACCCCCTCCGACGGCCTCGCCCTGGTCGCGGGCACCGGAGCGGTCGCCCTGCGCGTCACCGCCCGGCGCGCCACCACCACGGTCGACGGCGACGGCTGGCTCCTCGGTGACGAGGGCAGCGGCTTCTGGATCGGCCGCAGCGCGGTCCGCGCCGCCCTGCGCATGGCCGACGGCCGCGGCCGCCCCACCGTCCTCGCCGCCTGGGTCGGGCGCACCCTCGGCCTGCCCGTCGACGTCCTCCCCAAGGGCGGAATCCCTTCGTACGACCATGGCGGCACCGACCTGCCGAGCGGTACCGGCACCCCCACCCCCGGAGTCCCCGGCTGGGAGCGCGCCCGGCGTGAGGACTTCCGCCGGCATCTGCTGCCCGCCGTCATGGCCGACCCGCCGATCCGGCTGGCCCGCTTCGCCCCGCTGGTCGCCGAGGCGGCGGCCGAGAAGGACGCCGTGGCCCTGGCGATCCTCGCCGAGGCGGCCGACCACCTGCTGGAGACCGTACGGGCGCTGGAACCGCGCCCCGGCGAGCGGATCGTCGCCACCGGCGGCCTCCTCGGACCGGCGGGCCCCCTCACCGCCCCGCTGGCCGACCGGCTCCGCACCCATGACCTGAGCCTCGACTGGGTGGCCGACGGCTGCCCCGGCGCGGTCGCCCTCGCACGACTGGCCCACACCTCATGAGCGACGCCCTCTACCGCGACCCCACCGCCCCGACCGACGCCCGCGTCCGGGACCTCCTCGCGCGGATGACCCTGCGCGAGAAGGCCGGCCAGCTCAACCAGCGGATGTACGGCTGGGACGCCTACCGGCGCACCCCCGACGGCGGCTTCGAACTCACCGACGCCCTGTACGCCGAGACCGACCGCTTCGAGGGCCTCGGCGCCCTGTACGGCCTCCAGCGCGCCGACGCCTGGTCCGGCGTGGACCACGGGAGCGGGCCCGGCGCCGAGGACGGGGCCGAGCTGGCCGAGCTGGTGCAGCGGCATGTCGTGGAGCGGAGCCGGCTCGGCATTCCCGCCCTCTTCGTCGAGGAGGTCCCGCACGGCCTCATGGCCCTGGACGGCACGGTCCTCCCGGTCAACCTGGCGGTCGGCGCCGGCTGGGACCCGGACCTGTACGAGCGTGCCGCCGCGCACGCCGCCGCCGAACTGCGCGCCCGCGGCGGCCATGTGGCCCTCGTCTCGGCGCTGGACATCGTCCGCGACCCGCGCTGGGGCCGCACGGAGGAGTGCTTCGGCGAGGACCCCTACCTGGCCGCGCGGCTCACCCAGGCGCTGGTCCGGGGGATGCAAGGGGCCGGTGACGTCTTCGCGGAGGACAAGGCCCCCGTCGTCCTCAAGCACTTCGCGGGCCAGGGTGCCACCGTCGGCGGTCGCAACTCCGCCGAGTCCGAGCTCGGTTGGCGCGAACTCCACGAGATCCACCTCCCCGCCGCCCGGGCCGGTGTCCGCGCGGGCGCCGCCGCCGTCATGGCCGCGTACAACGAGGTCGACGGCATGCCCTGCTCCGGCAACCGCGCCCTGCTCACCGGGCTGCTCCGTGAGGAGTGGGGCTTCGAGGGGCTGGTCATGGCGGACGGTCTCGCCGTCGACCGGCTCGCCCGTATCACCGGCGACAAGGTCTCGGCGGGCGTTCTCGCACTCAACTCCGGTGTGGATCTGAGCCTTTGGGACGACGGCTTCACCCACCTGGAGGAAGCGGTCGAGCGCGGGCTCGTCGAAGAGACGGTCCTCGACGCGGCCGTCGCCCGCGTCCTGCGCCTCAAGTTCCGGCTGGGACTGTTCGAACGACGGCACACGGCCGCCGCTCCGCCGCCCGGTGGTGCGGAGCTCAGCAAGGAGATCGCCCGGGCCGCCGTGACCCTCCTGCGCAACGACGGGGTGCTGCCCATCGGCGGGCACGTCTCCCGACTCGCCGTGCTCGGACCCCAAGCGGCCACCACCGCCCACCAGTTGGGCGACTACACCGCTCCGCAGCGCCCCGGCACCGGCAGCAGCGTCCTCGACGCCCTGCGCCGGCTCGCCCCGCCCGGACTCGACATCCGCCACGCCCCCGGCTGCGCCCTCACCGGCACGGACCTCTCCGGCATCCCGGCGGCGATCGCCGCGGCCGCCGCCTCCGACCTCGCCGTGCTGGTGCTGGGTGGCAGCAGCGCCCGCACCACCGGGACCGAGTTCGACGCCAACGGGGCGGCACTCACCGCGGTCCCCGAGATGACCTGCGGCGAGGGCGTCGACCTGGCCGAACTGCGGCTCGGCGCGGCCCAGTACGCGCTCCTCGACGCCGTCGTGGCCACGGGCACGCCGACCGCCGTCGTGCTGGTCCAAGGGCGCCCCCACGTCGTACCGGACACCGCGCCCGCGCTGCTCACGGCCTGGTACCCCGGCCCCTGGGGCGGCGACGCCATCGCCGAGGTCCTGCTCGGACTCGCCGAACCGGCGGGCCGACTCCCGGTCTCCGTGCCGCGCTCGGCGGCCCAGCTCCCCGTCTACTACAACCACAAGGACACCGAGTACGGCGGGTACGTGGACCAGAGCGCCGAGCCGCGGTACTCCTTCGGGCACGGGTTGTCGTACACGGACTTCGCGTACGGCGAGCCGCGTCTGACGGGACGTACGGTCGAGGTCGACGTCACCAACACCGGCCCGCGCTACGGCCGTTCAGTGGTCCAGGTCTACCTTCGCCGTCTCGTCACGCCGACCTGGCCGCGCACCCTCGAACTGTGTGCGTTCGAGGGTGTCGGCCTGGCCCCGGGGGAGCGCCGTACGGTGACCCTGCCGCTCCGAGGTCTCGGTGGCACCGTCGAGATCAGGGTCGCCGCGTCAGCCGCGGAGGCGCTCGGCGTGAAGGGTCACAGCTTCACGGCCCCCGCCGAGACGCCCTTGTAGAACCACCGCTGGGTGATCACGAACAGCACCAGCACCGGGATCACCGAGATCACCGAACCGGCCATCACCATCCGCTGGTCGTAGCCGAACGACGAGCTCTGGAGACGGGAAAGGCCCAGCGTCAGCGTCATGTTGCTCTCGGAGCGCAGCACGATCAGCGGCCACAGGAAGTCGTCCCAGGCGCTGATGAAGGTGTTGATGACGACGACCAGGATCGCGCCCCACGCCGACGGCAGATACAGGTACCGGAAGCGCTGCCACTCGTTCGCGCCGTCCAGCATCGCCGAGTCCTCGATCTCGCGCGGGACCGCGAGGAACGCGCCGCGCATGAGGAGGACGTTGATCGCGCCGACGAAGCCGGGCAGCCACACACCGGCCAGGCTGTCCACCAGGCCGAGGTCCCGGATGCTCAGGAACAGCGACACCATGATCGACTCGAAGGGGAACATCATCGAGGCGACCAGGACCACCCAGACCGCCTTGCGGCCCTTCCAGCCGGGCTTGGAGAGCATGTAGCCGGCGGTGGTGGAGAACAGCAGCTGGCTGGTGACCGACAGGGCCACCACGATCAGGCTGTTCTTGATGTACGACCACACCGGCACCTGGTCGAAGACGGTCCGGTAGGCGCGCAGGGTCGGGTGGTGCGGCAACAGGGTGGCGTCCGCGCCGAAGACGTCCTCGCTCGTGCCCTTCAGGGAGGCCAGCAGCTGCCACAGCAGCGGGCCCACGGTGAGGCCGAGCACCAGGAGGAGCAGCAGATAGCGGACGAGCAGCTCGCGGGGGCGGCCGTAGTCCCGCCAACGCGGTGTCAGACGGCGGCGCTTGGGCGCGAGGGCGGTCGTCGTCATGCCTCGTCCTCCTTCGTCAGGCGCTGCGCCAGCAGGGTCAGCCCCAGCGTCAGCGCGAACAGGGCCACGCTGACGGCCGAGCCGTAGCCGGCGTTGCCGGTGATGGGGTCCAGGCCGACGTCCCGGATGTAGAACGGCAGGGTGCGGTCGGCGCCGCCGGGGCCGCCGGTGGAGCTGCCGAGCATGTAGATCTCGGTGAAGACCCTGAGCGAGCCGATGCCGGTGAGGGTGCCGACGAGCATCATGGCCTGCCGTACGCCCGGCACGGTGATGTGCCAGAAGCGGCGGGCCGCTCCGGCGCCGTCCATGGCGGCGGCCTCGTGGAGTTCCTTGGGGACGTTCCCGAGGGCGGCCAGGTAGAACACCATGTACCAGCCGAGGCCCTTCCACAGGGTCAGGCCCATCGCGGACAGCAGGATCAGCCACGAGTCCGACAGGAACGGGATGGCCGACCTGATCAAGTGGGCTTTCTGGAGCCAGGTGTTGACCAGTCCGTCGTCCGCGAGCAGCCACTGCCAGCTCAGGCCCACGACCACGCTGGAGGCCAGCACCGGGGTGTAGAAGGCGGACCGGAAGAAGCCGATGCCCGGCAGGTTCTTCTCCACCAGCACCGCGAGCAGCAGCGGCAGCAGCACCATCAGCGGTACGACGATCAGCGCGTACAGGATGCTGTTGCGGGTCGCCAGCCAGAAGTCCGAGTCGTCCAGCATCCGCGTGTAGTTGTCGAGCCCGACGAAGCTCGACGCGCCGCCCAGCGGCTTGGCGTTGGTGAACGACAGCAGCACCGTGTTGAGGAACGGGAACACGCCGAAGACCACCGCGCAGGCGATCGCGGGCGCGGTCCACAGCCACGGCAGCCACCAACGGCGGTACATGGCCGCTCCGTTGGCGCCGGGGGCGGGGCCGGGGAGCGCGGCCCTGGCGAGTCGGCGGAGGCGGGACGGGGCCGGGCCCGGCGTGGAGGAGGTCGGGGACTCCGCCACGCCGGACACCGGCTTCATGGTCTGTGCCGTCACCGTCAGCTGCCCTGCTTCAGGAGTTCGTTGGACTTCTCCTGGGCGTCCTTGACGGCGTCCGCAGCGCTCTTCTTGCCCTGCATGGCCAGCTGCACCTGGGACACGATGGCGTTCTGCACGGCCGGGGAGAGGTTGGTCTGGTTGGTGTCGGCCGTCTTGAGCTGGTCGGCGACGAGCTTGCGGGCCTGCGAGAACGGGTCGCTGCCGGTGACGTTCTGGAAGAACGGGTCGTCCAGCGACTTCGTCGTCGTCGGGAAGATCACCACGTCCGGGTCCTTGCACCAGGCCGTCTGGTTCTCGGCGTTGGTGAGGAACTCGGCGAACGACAGGGCGACCGGCGCGTGCTTGCTGGTCGCGGCGACCGAGATGTACTGCGGGGCACCGGCGGAGGCGCGGCCGAGCGCGTCGTAGGGCTGCTGTCCGACGGCCGTCTTGTCGTAGACGGACGGGCTGTTCTGCTTCACGAACCGCACGAAGCTCGGGTTCGTCGAGCCGTACGCGACCTTGCCCTGGCTGTAGAGCGTGGACGGGTCGTTGCTGGAGGACAGCGAGTCCTTCGGCATCGCGCCCTCCTTGTACAGCTTCGCCATCCAGGCGACCCACTGGGTGGTGCGCGGGTCGTCGGCGAAGACGGCGGACTTGCCGTCGGGGGAGAGGACCTTGATGCCCATCTGGTCGAAGTCCGCGGGGATGCGCCAGATCGGGTTGGCCATCGTCGCGAAGAACTTGCCGTCGGCGGCCTTGGCGACCTTCTCGTAGTCGGCGAAGAGCCCGAAGATGCTCGTCGGCGGCTTCGCCGGGTCCACGCCGGCCTTCGCCAGCAGGTCCTTGTTGTACGTCAGGAGGACACCGCCGGTGTACCAGGGCAGCGTGGTGTGGATCGACTTGCCGGAGGCGTCCGCGAAGGTGGCGGTCTTCCAGAAGGACGGCACGAAGGGCTTGGCCGCGTCGGGGTCCTTGGTGCCGATGTCGAGCAGGTAGCCGGCCTTGGTGAGGGCGGTCGCCGTCGGCGCGTTGACGTTGATGACGTCGGCCATCGTGCAGGCCTGGGCGTCGGCGACGGTCCGGGTGGTGAACGTGTTGTCACCGGGGTCGTCGATCCACTTGACCTTGGTGCCGGGGTGGGCCTTCTCGAAGTCGGCGATCACTCCGTTGAAGAAGTCGCCGAAGTCTTTCTTCAGGTTCGTCGTCTGGAAGGTGATGTCGCCCTTGACCTCGCCGGTGAGCTTGCCCGACCCGACGTTGCCCTTGTCGACCTTGCAGCCGCCGGCGGTGGCGTCACCGCTGTCGGAACCGCCGCCGGACAGGCCGCAGCCGGCGGCCGTGAGCGACAGCACGGCGATACAGGTCAGGGTGCGGGTCAGTCTCTTTACGCGCATGTGATGCCCCTCCACGGCTGGTTCAATGAACCAACTCCGACTCCGATTGATGAAAAGGTGGACCAGAATTCATCGGAGGTCAATGGTTTGCCGTGTTGCTTTTAGGTTCCGTAGGAGATCAGTGACGGTGTTCGTGGTCCGGATGGGACGGATCGCCGGGGTGTTCGTGCCCGTGGGAGTAGGTCACATCGGCGCGTGCCTGGTCCAGCCAGCCGAAGAAGGCCTGGTGGCCCGCGGCCCGTTGCAGCTCGCGTGAGATGGCCTCGCGGACCTCCTCGTACGGGCGTACGTCCTCCGGGGCCGCCCCGTCGAAGGGGGTCACGCCTCGCCGTAGCGCGTCCGGGGTGAGGAAGCGGTCCTGGTTGCGGTCGTAGTAGTCGCGTACGGCGGTCTCCGGGACCGTCTGTTCGGACTCCAGGGCGGCGAGGAGGGTGCGGGCGGCGGGGGAGTGGGCCAGCGCTGCGGCGACGATGCTGCCCAGGTCTGCGACGTCGGACTCGGCCAGGGTGAGGGCCTTGGCCGGGGAGAGCTCTTCCGGGACCTTCAGGCCTCGGCCGGCGCAGGCCCTGCGGGCGAGTTCGTCGGTGACGATCACTTGGGTGGCCCAGCGGCGTCTTTGTCTCGCGACAGAGGGGGGTTCCATCTGTCGTCGGGCGGGTGCGGGGCCGTCGTGGCTGGTCGCGCCCCGCGGCGGAGCCGCAAATTGATGCAGCCCCGCGCCCCTGTACGGCGCTTCCAAGAAGGCGTTCACCCGTGCTGTCGGCAGGGGTTCGCCGTCTATCAGTGCTGCGTGTTCCGGCGTCACGAAGTCACCTCCAAGGGGATCGTCCTCGTGTATGCCACCTGGCCGTTCCATGCCGCCTTCGCCATCAGCCAGTACGAACCCGGGGGGATCTGTGAGCCGTCCACCTCGATCACGGACTCGGCACGCTCCCCTCCCCGCACCCTGAAGCCCTGCAGGCCCGGCCCCACGCCCTGCCACGTGCCCCAGGACGACACCGCCCACAGCTGGCCGCCGACCGGGCCCCGGGTGGTGTTGTGCAGGCTCACCGGAACCTGAGCCCGCTCACCGTGGCGCACGGTGACCCGGTCGGCGTTCAGCTCGCACGTCAGTCCCGGACCGGCCGGTGGGGAGCCCGGCACGTCGAGGCCGACGACGTCCTCGTAGGTCTGGCCGCCGTACGTCAGCCGGGCCGTGACCCAGTGGCGGCCGGGCTCGGCGTCCGGTGGCGGTGTCACCCTGACCTCGGACAGGGAGAAGCCGCCGGGGCCCAGCGCGTACGGCAGTTCGGCGGGCTCCGCGGACCAGCCGGGCGGTACCTCGAAGACCACCGTGCCCTGCGTCGAGGTGTCCGTGAGTTCCGAGCCGACCCGGACCGTCGCGGTGACGGGGCCCGTGGCGGTCAGGGCGGTGGGGGAGACATAGACGGACACCGGCATGTTGCCCCGGGGGGCCGGTCCGGAGTTGTGGAGCCAGTAGCGGGTGTGGATCGGCTGGGCGGGCTCGTGGGCGGCGACGCCGGGGTCGGTCCCCGGTTCGGGGGCCTGCGGGGGTGCGGCCAGGACGGTGACCACCTCGAAGCCGGTGAGCGCCGTTTCCAGGGTCCCTTCGCCGTCCGGTGTCAGCGGCTCACCCGGCCTTTCCAGTACGTCAGCCCGGGCGCCCTCCGTCCAGGCGACCGGCCCGCGCACCCGGGCCCGCACCGGCCGCCCGTTCACCTCGTGCACCCGGACCACGACCCCGCGCCCGGGGTCCGCCGGGGCCGAGCCGCCCCTGGCCAGCGGTGAGCCCAGTGGCTTGAGGGCGTCCAGGAGCACCTCGCGGGCAGGTTCCACCTCCAGCAGGGAGGTCGTGCGGGGCAGCAGCGGGTTCTCGCCCTCGTCGCGCACCCTGGCCGTGAGCGGGTGGTTGTACTCGTGGCCGCGCGCGGGGAGTTCGAGGTCCCGCCAGTCGCCCTCGCCCGCGACGACCGCGTACTCGAAGGTGTGCGACCAGCGCTGGAGCTGGAAGCCCGAACCGTCGGGGGTGGTGCGGCGGGGCGGGTCGACCCAGATGCCGGACGGCCAGCCGGTGCAGGAGCGCATGAGCGACATGTAGAGGTCGCCGGAGCCGGTGATCACACAGCCGGGCGTGCCCCGGTTCAGGACGGCGAAGCCGCGCCCGTCCCAGGCGTCGCCGGGCGGGAGGGCCTCACCGCCGCCCGCCGCGGTGGCCGTGATCGTGAAGTCGTCGAGGTCGGCGATCAGCGTGTCCACCGCCTTCGCGTCCCCCGAGGGGTCGGCGCCCGCGACCACCAGCAGCGGCAGGCGTTCCAGGTCGCGCAGGTCGGCGCCGGGCACCCACTCCTCGCGCAGGGAGGCGCGCGGCGCGACCCAGACGGCCGCCACGCCCTGTTCGGCGACCTGGCGGCGCAGTTCGCGGTCGGCGGCCGGGTCCATGGCGAGGGCCTCGGCGACCAGGGAGTTGCGCTCCGGGCCGCCGACGGCGATCCGGATGTCGGGGAGGTTGGAGTCGACCTCCAGGTCGCCGTAGCGGGGACCGCCGGCGATGGTCGAGGTGGCGGTGACGCCCGCGCGGACCAGCGCCGCCGCGAGCGGGGCGCCCAGCTCACCGGCCTCGTCCCAGTCGGCGTACACCAACTCGGCGACCCCGATGGACCGTTGGCCCAGAGCCGCCCCGGAGTCGTCCCGGAGCGCGACCCGGGCCGTGGAACCGAGCGCGAACCAGGTGTTGGCCGGGTTGTCCAGCGTCCAGGGGAACTCCTCGCTGTTGACCTCCACGAAGCCGAAGCCCCGTCCGATCACCGCGTCGGCGACCTCGTGCACGGGCAGTCCGCCCCGCACGTCGGAGGGCCAGCGGACGCGGATCAGGCGGTCCTCGCCGTCGTAACCGTCGATCGTCGTGGAGACGTCGAGCCGGTCCACGCCGGTCCACAGGGTCAGGCGCTGGGTGTACGTGAACAGCCCGAGGTCGGCGCGGACGGTGATGCGGGAGCCGGCCGGGGAGTGATCGACATCGATGTCGGCGGTCACGTCACGGCTGCGGGCGGCGGTCGTGCCGGTCGGGGTGAGGTGCCAGGGGCCCTCGCCGAAGCGCGGGTGCCGGGCGAACTCCTCCTGGACGACGAGCTCGTTGCCGATGTCCCCGGCGGGCAGGAGTTCCCGGTCCTCGGCGACCGACCTGAGACTGCTCACGGCGCCGCCGCGCGCCGGGTCGACCGTCACCTCGTAGAACTCGTTGCGGATGGTCGTGCCCTCGCCGGGGGCCCACTCGGGGATCGAACCGGCCGCCAGGGGCAGGGCCTTCAGGCCCATGCCGGGCACCTGCGGTACGACGACCCGGAGGGTGCCGTCCTCCTCGCGGACGGCCGGCAGCGGCTGGAAGTCGTCGCCGACGGGGACGAGCCCCGGGTCGGCGACGGTCAGCACGTCCCGCCGTTCCCAGGTGGCCGGGTTGAAGACCACGAGATCGGGTCCGGTGCCCGGCTCGACCCGGTCGGCCAGCGCCTTCGTCGCGTCGGCGTGCACGGTCTCGGCGAGGTCGGCCAGCTCCCGCCAGCCGGTGAGGAGATCGATGTACACCTGGTCCGACTCGGAGCCGGTGATGGCGTCGTGGTGGGCGCCGTAGACCAGCTGCCGCCAGGCCTTGTCGAGGGCCGCGTCCGGATAGGGGTGCCCGGTGACGAGCGAGGCGAGCGTCGCCCAGGCCTCCGCGTCGGCGAGGAGCGTCTCGCCGTACCGCTGGGCCTGCTTGGTGTCGATGTAGGAGACGTCCTTGCCGGTGTAGACCGGGTTCATGTCCCGCGTCTGCGGCGAGGCCCTGCGGCCCTCGGCCGCCAACTCGGCGCGGACGGCGGCGAAGAAGTCCCGGGGGACGCCGGAGACGAACCGCGGCCACACGTAACGGGCGTTCCAGTCCCGGTGGATGTCCATCACCCAGCGGCACGGCGGCGCGTAGTCACCGCCGACCGGGAGCAGCACGTTGCGGGTGAGCGCGACCTGCTTGAGCCCCTTGAAGAGTTTGAGGGCCTCCGCCTCCGCCGCGGGCAGGGTCGGCGCGTTGTCGATCCGCCAGCCGGCCCCGTAGTGGTTGACCATGTACGCGGTGAGGATCCCGCGCCCCGAAGGGGCGATCCAGTCGAACTCGGCCGGGAACTGCATCCGGTTCGGATCCCGCGGCTCCTCGCCGAACACCGAGAGCGTGGGCCCCCACTGGTGGAACGGCCCGCGCGCCCACGAGCTGGACGTGACGCCCGCGTCCGCCATCAGCCCCGGGAACTGCGGGTCGTGCCCGAACGCGTCCAGCTGCCAGGCCGTCTCCGGGGACGCCCCGAGGACGGCCCGCTGGTATCCGTCGCCGTAGAGGGCATTGCGTACGGTCGCCTCGGCGCCGGTGAGATTGGTGTTCGGCTCGTTGTAGGTGCCGCCCATGATCTCGACGCGGCCGGTGCGGATCAGCTCTCGCAGGAAGCCGCGCTCCTCCGGGAAGGCGTTCCAGTACGGCTTGAGGTAGTCGACCTCGGCGAGCACGAAGGTGTACGCGGGGTCGCGCCGGGCGAGATCGGAGTGCGCCCTCACCAGGCTCATCCCGGACTGGCCGCGCGAGTCGAAGGTACGGGCGGGCAGTCCGGTGCCGGCCGGGTCGTCGGCGACGTCCCAGGTCTCGGTGTAGGCGCCCTGGGTGTTCCACCAGACCGGGTCGTAGTGGAAGTGGCTGACCATGAACATGGTCCAGCCGGGCTCGGCGACCGTGAACTCACCGGTGCCGCTCGCGGTGTGCTCCCGGTCGGTGGCGGTGACCGTCATCGGGCCGTCGGCGCCGGTCACCGGTATCTCGGCGTGTACGGTGCCGCTCTCGCCGACGGTCGCGACGGTCTCCCCGTGGGCGGCGCCCTCGACGGTGACACGGACCGACCGGCCCGGGACGTGCTCGATCTCGACCGCCACCACCTGACGCGGTTGCTCGGGGGTGCCGACGAACAGCTCGGTCGACTCGACAGAGGTGACGCGCATGGGGCTCCTACGAGTGCTCGTGCGTGCTCGGGGGAGCCCCATCCTGGCACCGCCGGGATGATTCAAACAACCATCTTCAGTTATCTCAGGTGGTTCATCCATACATTCCGGGCCAGCCGGAGCGTGGCTCAGCGGGCCCGGCGGTTCTTCACCGCGTGCTGCGGGGTGATGTGGTCGGTGAGCGCGAGGGAGGCGCTGGCCCGCTGGTAGGCGACCTGGCCGACCCGGACGTAGAGGCAGTCCACGATCATCAGGACGGAGTGCCGGCCGCCGATGCTGCCGGTGCGGAAACTGGTCTCCGAGGTCGCCGAGATGAGCCGGATGTCGGCGGCCTTGGCCAGCGGGGAGCGTGGATCGGTGGTGATGGCGATGGTGGTCGCGCCCCGCTCCTTGGCCATCTCGAAGGGTTCGAGGGTCTCGCGGGTGGCGCCCGAGTGGGAGATCCCTATGGCCACGTCGGCGGGGGTGAGCAGGGCCGCGGAGGTGGCGGCGCCGTGCACCTCGGTCCAGCCGCGCACCTGGCAGCCGATGCGGAACAGCCGGGTCTCGGTCTCCTGGGCGACCGCGCCGCTGCCGCCGACGCCGTACACATCGATCCGGCGGGCCTTGGCCAGTGCCTGGGCCGCCCGCTCCAGGGCGTCGAGGTCGATGCGCTCGATGGTCTGCTGGATCGCGCGCAGGTCGGCGCTGCCGACCACCTGGACGACCCGCTCCAGGCTGTCGTCCGGGGAGATGTCGGGGCCGATCTCGGCCGAGCCCCAGTCGGAGACCTCACCGCGGCCGCGCTCCTGGGCCAGTTCGATCAGCAGATGCTGGTAGGAGTCGAGTCCGATGGCCCGGCAGAACCGGGTCACCGTGGCCTGCGAGGTTCCGGTGCGGCGGCCCAGCTCGGCGGCCGAGCAGTGGGTGACGGCGGCCGGATCCTCCAGGATCAGCTCGCCGACCTTCCGCAGGGAACCGGCCAGCCGGGGCAGCTCGGTGCGGATCAGTGTGGTGACGTCCGTCGGAGGCATGGAAAGAAGGTATCAGCCACCCTTTGGGGCACTGATTGAATACCAGGACCGTGCTGTGATTTATTGATTCATCGATCGGTGATTGAATGGTGGTTCAATCCATCAGTGGGGAGTGTCGCGTGTCCGTCGAGTCAGTCAGCGCCCAGGGCTTCGCCGAACAGAGCCTGGACGTCCTCCGTCACGTCACCGAGTCCGCCCGCGAGGACGTGCGCCGAGCCGCCGGGCTGATCGCCGACTGCATCCGCGCCGACGGCGTGATCCAGGCCTTCGGCACCGGGCACTCCCAGGCGATGGTGCTGGAGATCGCGGGCCGTGCGGGTGGGCTCGTGCCCACGAACCGACTCCAGATGTCCGACCTCGTGCTGTACGGCGGGGACGCGCCGAGCGTTCTCGACGATCCGCTGTTGGAGCGCGCGCCGGGGGTCGCCCTCCGGCTGTACGACCTGGCCGCGCCTGCCCCTCAGGACCTCTTCGTGATCATCTCCAACTCCGGGGTCAACAACGTCATCGTGGAGATGGCGCTGCATGCGAAGTCGCGGGGGCACCGGGTTCTCGCGATCACCTCTCTCACCCACACGTCGGCCGTGCCGGCCGGGCATGCGAGCGGGAAGAAGCTCGTGGATCTGGCGGACGTGGTGCTGGACAACGCGGCGCCGGTGGGTGACGCGATGATGGCGTTGCCGGGGGGTGGGGCGGTGGGGGCGCTGTCGACTCTGACCGGGGTGATGCTGGTGCAGATGGCTGTCGCCGAGGCGTCGGGGTTGTTGCTTGCGTCCGGGGAGCGGCCGCCGGTGTATGTGTCGGCCAACGTGCCCGGTGGGTTCGAGGGGAATCTGGAGTTGGAGAAGCGGTATGCGGGGCGGGTTCGGCGTACGGCCACCTAGGGTTCGGGGTTTCTGGGGTATCGCGGGGAACTGGCGGCCGGTGGGGGCTGGTCGCGCAGTTCCCCGCGCCCCTGGGTGGGTTGCTCGCCCCTTAGTTCACAGGTAGCGGAGTCAGGGCAACCGCCAGCGGATATGCGCCCGTTGTGTAGACGTTGCCCGTGCTGCCCGTGTTCGTGTCCACCGGGACCAGGGCGTTGGCGTCCGCCGTTGTCACGTAGGCCGTGGTGCCGTTCCAGTTCAGGGACACGTCGAAGGCGGACCTGCCCACCTTCACCGGGGTGCCCGGGGCGCCGGTCACCGTGTTCACCGGGGTGATCGTGTCGCCGTTGCTGGGGCTGACCCAGAGGGTGCGGCCGTCCGGGGACAGCCCCAGGCCGTACGCCTGACCGGTGACCAGGAGGGTGGGTTCGGTGTCGTTCGTCGCCGTGTTGATGGGAGTCACCGTCGAGCCGCCCGAGTTGGAGACGTAGACCGTCCTGCCGTCGGGGGCCGCCACGACGTTGAAGGGGCTCGGGCCCACCGGGATCGCCTTGCCCGCCTTCGCGGTGGTGAGGTCGACGGGGGTGACCGTGTTGTCGTGGATGTTCGCCACGTACAGGGTCTTGGCGTCGGGGGTGATCGCCATGTTCTCGGGACCGTCGCCCACCGGGGTCGGTGTGCCCGTCCTCAGCGTGGCGGTGTCGATCGACTGCACTGTGCCGTCCGTGTAGTTGGCGACCCAGAGCGTGTCGCCGTCCGGGGTGAGGGCGAGGCCGGCCGGGACCTTGCCGACCGGCACCGTGGCGGTGACCTTGGCGCTCGCCACGTCGATCACGCTGACCGTGTTCGAACCCTGGTTGGCCGCGTACGCGGTACGGCCGTCCGCGCTCACCACGACCTCGCCGGGGTTGGCGCCGACGGCGATGTCCGTCGTCGTCCCGGAGGAGAGGTCGATCGAACTCACCGACGCGCCACTGAAGTCGGCCGTCAGGGCTCGGGGCGTGCCCGTGCCGTCCGTGACCTGGACGGGCAGTGCCCGGTCGAGGATGCCGGTGCCTTCCACGACGACCGAGTGCACACCCTCCGTCTTCCCCGTGAGGGTGATGGTGGCCTGTGTGCCCGTGCCTTCCGACGGTGTGGCGGTGACGCCGGTGGGCACGTCGAGCTTCCAACTGACCGGCCCGGTCCGGGAGTCGGAGAGGTCGAGAGTGACCGTCGCCGATGCCCCGGGCTTCAGGGAGAGGGACCGGGGCGAGAAGGTCGCGTCCACGCCGGGGTCGGGGGCGTTCTCCAGCATCGTCGTGTAGAGGAACTGGTCCATCACGCCCGGCGAGACCTGCTGCGGCACGGCGTCCAACTCCTTGCGGTCGGCCTGGAGTTCGCTCCAGTACTTCGACACCGCAGTCGTGTCTCCGGCCTTGTGCGCCAGCAGCAGGTCCACGGCCGTCCCGCCCGCGCTGCCGTAGCTGCCGAGTTTGTCCAGCCAGGCGGAGGTCTCGTGGAGGAAGCCCGGGTTGTCGAGGTGGGCGCGCAGCTGGGCGGGCGTGGCGGCCATGTCGGCGAAGTAGGACTTCAGTCGGGCCGCCGCCCGGTCGACTCCGCTGTTCTGCTGCAACGCCTCGCGGAAGGCGGCGATCAGCCCGGTGAGGGTGGGGGACTCGGTCGCGTCGAGCTGGGAGGAGTAGTTGTTCTCCGCGAAGATGCGCAGCCACTTGGCGGCGCCGGTGCCCTGTCCGGCCAGATCGCGGACCGAGGCGAGGAACGCCTCGCGGGGGTCGTAGGCGTTCGGGTTCCACAGGTAGGCGGCCGAGGTGAACAGGGCGAGCCGGCTCGCCTCGCCCTGGACCATCGGGTTGGCGGTCACCCCGACCGCCTGGGCGGCCACACCCGGTTCGCGGCCGGTGTAGGGGCCGAGGAGGAGACGGCTGGTGACGTAGTCGTTGACCGGGTAGTTGTCCCAGACCAGGATCGGGTGGCCGTAGACCTCGCGGGCCTGCTTCAGCTGGTCGGTGGTGATGGTGGGTGCGATGACGCCGACGCCGGTCCACTCGACGACCACGGACGGGTCGAGCCGCTCCCGCAGGGCCTTCTTGTAGGGGGAGTCGGCCAGGTCCGAGTACTCGGTGGGGACCGTCTCCAGGGGCTCCAGGTCCGGGTGCCGCGCGGAGAACCGCTTCCAGACGGTGTTCAGCAGCCGGGCCTGGGCGGCACCGGCCGCACCGCCGCCGGTGCCGAACTCCGCCTCGTCCTCGGGGCAGTTCCACTTCGTGTAGCTGATGTCGTCGAGCGGGATCGCGAAGGAGCGGACACCGATGGCGTACAGCGACTCGAACTTGGTGACGAGGGCCTCGACGTCGGCGTCGGAGGAGTAGCAGACGGAGAGGCCGGGGGAGAGGGCGTAGGTGAAGCGGACGTGGTCGGCCGTGGCCCGGTCCACCAGCTCCTTCAGCTGGGCCAGTTCGGCGGGCGGGTACTCGTCCCGCCAGCGGGCCCGCAGATAGTCGTCGTCCTTGGGGGAGTAGACGTACACGTTCTGCTTCGTACGTCCGTAGAAGTCGAGTTGCGCGAGCCGCTCGGCGTGGGTCCAGGGGGTGCCGTAGAAGCCCTCGATGACTCCGCGGAGGGCGGCGGTGGGCCAGTCGCGGATGGTCAGCGCGGGCAACTCGCGGCGCCCGTCGAGGAGTTGGCGCAGGGTCTGGGCGGCGTAGAAGGTGCCGGTCGCATCGACGCCGGAGAGGGCGAGGAGGGACCGGCCGTGGCTGCGGCCGGAGGCGAGGACGTAGCCGCCGGAGGGGAGGCCGTTCGGGGAGCCGGCGTGGAGCTGTTTCAGTACCTGGGCGGTGGCCTTGTTCTCGCCGGGGCCGCCCAGGTAGACGGTGAGGGCGGCCGGGGGTGGGCGGTCGCCGGTGTGCACGGTGGTGATGCGGTCGGCGCCGGCCGCCTTGAGGGCCGCTTCGACGACCCGTCGGGCGGAGGGGTCGGTGCCGGGGCCGACGACCTCGACGACCCGGTCGGGGACGGGCAGTCGGCCCTTTCCGACGGTCATGTGCTGCGGAGTCGGCCAGACCTGGGGCGCGGGCTGCCGGGGCGCGGCGGAGGCGGGGGCCCCGGGGGTCGCCAGGCCGAGGGCGAGGAGCAGGGCGGCGGTCGTACGTCTGAAGTTGATGAATGAATCCACCCTGAGAGGCTATTGACGTTGAATGAAGCATTCAATGGGGCGGGCGTTCAAAGAACCTTCCGGTGCACGAGGGCCGACATGCACAGCACCCCCGGCAGCAGCGGCAGCCACACCGTCAGGACGCGGTAGCCGATCAGGGCCGCGGTGCCGATGCCCACCGGAACGCCGTAGACGGACAGGGTGAAGACCATGGCCGCGTCCACCGGGCCGATGCCGCCGGGCGCGGGCACGGATCCGACCGCGGTGCTCGCGGCCAGGTACGCGAACGCGACCTGCGCCCAGGACAGCGTCACGCCGAGCGAGGCGCCGACCGCGTGGATCACGCTCGCCTGGAGCAGGGGAGCGGCGGCCGCACCGCCCCACAGGGCCAGGACCCGGCTGGGCATGGTGTGCAGCCGGCGCGCGTCGGTCAGGGCGGTCCGCACGAACGTGACCGCCGGGCGGCGCAGCGGACGGACCAGGAGCAGCAGCAGGAGCGTGCCGCCGAGACCGAGCGCCGCGGCCACCACCGGCAGGAACAGCATGCGCCAGTCCGGGACGAGCTCACCGAGCCGCAGCAGTCCGGGCAGGGTGACCAGGAAACCGACCAGCACCAGTGTCTTCGCGATCGGCCGGACCAGCGAGTACAGCGCGAGCGAGGCGGTGGCGCGGGCCAGCGGGATGCCCCGGCCCTGGAGGAAGCGCAGGGTGACGGCGTGGGCGCCGAGACTCGCCGGCAGCACGTGGTTGGCGGCACCGGCGGCGAACTGCGAGGCCACCAGGAGCCCCGGGGGCAGCCGCTCGGGGAGCGCGCCCTGGCGTACGACGGAGGCGGACACCCAGCCGAGGCAGGTCCACAGGAGCGCGACGAGCAGCCACCCGGGGTCGGCGTCGGCCAGCCGCGCGGTGCCGTCGTACAGGGCACGCCAGTCCAGCACCGCCCAGACGGCGATGAGCAGGAGGGGCAGCAGGGTCAGCAGCCGGCGGGTGAGACGGGACAGGGAGCGGCGGGAACCGGCGGGGGCGGGGGCCGGGGCGCTGCTCGGGAGCGGGGCCGGGGCGGGGGCGGGGAGCGGCCCCGGGGGACCTTCGAGCGGAAGCAGGGACACGGCTCACGTCGTCCTTTCGCGTCATGCCCCGTGCGGGACACGGGGCATGACGGAGGCAAGGCGATGCAGAGGGGACGAGGGAAACGTTCCCGCTCGGCGTGACGTTCAAATGTCCGGCAGTCGAAGGAGTGCGGGCGGGTGGGCGACACGGGGTGGGGCGGCGGTCACGGAAACGGGTCGCCCCGGCATCCGTGTCGGGGTGCCGGGGCGACGTCGCGGACCGGTCAGCCGCCCTGGCTGCAGTAGTCGACCCAGCGGTGCGAGGAGATGTTGTTGTTGACGCTCTTCCCGAACTGCTCCAGGCCCTCGCCGTAGGTGAAGCGGTAGTTGCCGGTGGTGGTGTCCCACCAGCGGTCGCCCTGGCTGATGCAGGCGTGCGCGCCACCGGCGTTGGGGGCCGTGTACAGGTCGACGGCGTCGAGGCCACCCGCGTAACCGTTGTTCCAGATGTCGGAGGTCAGGTTGCGGCAGGAACCCCAGTCGTTGGAGTTGCCCTGCCACTTGCACTCCCGGCCGCCGCCGTAGGGCTGGGTGTACACGTGCAGGTAGCCGTCCGCGGAGGCCAGCTGGGCGGACTTGGTCCCCTGGGAGCCCGACTCGGCGGCGCTGGCACCGGTGACCGGCGCGAAGAGGACGGCGACGGCCGCGGCGGAGGCGGCGAGGGTGAGGGCACGCTTGATGGACATGGGGTTCCTTCGTTTCGTGAGGGGTGGGTGGTGAGGGGTGGTGCGACCACGGCCGGTGCCGTGGTGGTCTGTGGGGACGTGGGCCCCTGGGGTGGCGAGGGGGCGGCCGGCGGCGGGTCAGTCGCCGCGGGCGACGATCGCCCGGGCCCGGGGCAGCGCCTCGCGCTTGAGCCGGTCGAGGTCGGCCGTCGGTCCGGGGTAGCGCCGGCGCAACTCGGCCCGGTACTCGGTGTCGAGGGACCTGGCCACCGCCGGCAGCTCACCGGCGCGGGCGCAGTCCGCCTCGGCCGAGGCCAGCCGTACTTCCTTCGTGTGCGGCCATGCCCTGTCGGGCCGGGTGGCCGCGGCACGGGCCTCGGCGGGGCTCTTGTACGGGTGCCCCTTCGCCTTCATGCAGCGCGCCCACGGTGCCACGGCCACCTTGTACCGCTTGTCGGTCAGCACCAGGTTGACGCGCAGGTCGCCGAGGCTGTCGGTGACCCGGGTGGCCCGGAACCAGGCCGGCAGGTCCTTGTACAGCGTCCGCTCCGCCTCGGCCTCGCAGCCCTGGTCGCTGTGCGTGACCCGGATGCCGGTCGGGAGGCGGGCGGACAGTCCCTTCGGCTGGGGCCCGTTGAGGGCGCTCACCAGGGCGGGTGCACGGTCGGCCGGCATGGAGTGGAAGTAGCGCTGGTTCGGGTCGCGCAGGGCCTCCTGCTGCCGCGCGCGGTAGAGGTCGGTGCCGTAGCCGTGCCGGGCGGCCCAGGCCGGGTCGTCGACGACGTACGGGAACCGGGTCGCTCCGTCGGCCGCCGGCCGCTTCTCGACCCAGTACTTGTATCCGCGCTTCTCCATGCAGTTCTTGATCAGGAGCTGCTCGGCGAGGTGCAGGGTCTGCTCGGGGTCGTCGGAGACGTGCCGGGCGGTGCCGGTGTCCGTGCCGGGAGCGGCCTGCGGGGACGACGTCGTACCGTCCGCGCACCCCGTGAGCGTCGCCGCCAGTACAGCGGCGGTCAGAAGGAGCAAGGTCCGGCGTGGCATCGGGCGACTCCCTGGGCGCGGTGGAAACGGCTTGTGCTTTCAGGCCGTTGACGCCTCTCGCGTCCCTTCCGTATGACCCGTGACGCAAAAGAATTTTCGCCGGGGGAAATATCGGCGGGCCCTCATACGAGCGGCCCGCGCGAGCCGTCCCTCAGGTGAGCCGGTTCTGTGTCGACCGTTGAAATCCGGCCAACCGCGGTTCGGTGGGGGTGTCGGTGAGTGGGGCCTCTGTTCCTGTCTCCAGGCGCTGTCCGGGGTCCGCCTCGGGGTGATCAGCCGTTCGGATCCGGCCAGCGCGGCTGTGCGCACGCCGTGCGGTGTCCGTGCCCGTCGATATCGTCGATCGCGTATCCGTGGGGTGGGCGGTGCGGCGATCGGGGGACCATGCTCCAGGTACGGCTACTGGGTCCGGTGGAGGTGTGGCAGGGCAACCGGCGGGCCCCGCTCGGCGGGGTCAGACCACTCGCCGTCCTGTCCGCGCTCGTCGTCCACCTGGGCGAGGTCCTCTCCACGGAACGGCTCGTCGACTCCGTCTGGGACGAACAGGCCCCCGCGACCGCCAACGCCCTCGTCGCCACCCATGTCTCCGCGGTCCGCCGCGCCCTGGCCCGGGTCGAGGCCGCCGAGGTGATCCGGACCCGGCCGCCGGGCTACGTCGCCGACCTCGACCCCGCCCAGGTCGACGCCCGCCGCTTCGAGGAACTGCTCGCGTCCGGCCGGTCCGAGGCCGCCCGGGGGCACGTCGAGGAGGCCGCCGAGCTGCTGTCGGAGGCGCTCGGACTGTGGCGCGGCCAGGAGGCCCTGGAGGGGCTGGCGCAGTCGTTCGCCCGGATCGAGGCGGCCCGGCTGGCGGAACTGCGGCTGGTCGCCCAGGAGGAGTCCTTCGGCCTGCACCTGGAGCTCGGCCGCGCCGACCGCACCATCGCGCCCCTGCTCGCGCACGTCGCCGCGCATCCCTTGCGGGAGCGGCCGCGCGGCCAGCTGATGACCGCGCTGTTCCGCACCGGCCGGGTCTCCGACGCCCTGCGCACCTACCAGGAGGGCCGCGAGGCCCTGCGGGAGGAACTGGGCATCGACGCGGGCCCGGAGCTGCGGGCCCTGCACAAGGCGGTACTGACCAACGACCCGGCGCTGCTCGGTCCGGGGGACCGGCGCGGCGAGGGCTCACGGGCCGCCGAGGGGTTCGGGTCCGGCACCGGGCCGCGGCCACGGCCGCGGTCTCAGGGCGCCGCACGACCCGGCGCCGGTGCCTCGCCGCCCGGTGCCGGTGCCTCGCCGCCAAGCGGTGGCTCCCGGGCCGATGAGTCCCCACGGTTCGGCCCGGGGGCCCGGTCGGGCGAGTCCGATCCCCTTTCCCCCGGCTCGCGGTCGCCGCACGAGTCCGCTCCGTTCGGCTTCGGCTCCGGGGCGCACGAGTCCGCTGCCTTCGGCTCCGGCTCCGGGGCGCGGGAGTCCTTTCCGTCCGTTCCCGGCTTCCGGTCGCACGAGTCCCAACCGTCCGTCCCCGGCTTCCGGTCGCACGAGTCCCAACCGTCCGTTCCCGGCTCGCGGTCGCCGCACGAGTCCGTTCCGTTCGGCCCCGGCTCCCGGTCCTCGGTGGCCGGGCGGCAGGTCGGGGAGCGGGCGGCGGTGCGTCGTACGGCGGCCGGGGCCGGCGCGGTCGCGCGACCCGCCCCCTCCCATCTGCCCCCGGACATCGCGGACTTCGTCGGCCGTGCCGACCAGATCGACTGGGCGGTCTCGCTGCTGGGCGGAGTCGACGACCCGGGCCGTACCGCCCCGCCCATCGGGGTGATCTCCGGACGCTCGGGCACCGGCAAGACCGCCCTCGCCGTCCATGTCGGCCACCGCACCGCCGAACTCTTCCCGGACGGCCGCCTTTTCGTGGACCTGCGGGCCGCCGACACCGCCCCCCTCCAGCCCGCCGACGCCCTTGCCCGGCTGCTGCGCGCCATGAGTGCCGAACCCGAGACCCTGCCGAGCTCGGTCGAGGAACTCACCGGCCTGTACCGCACGTACACCGGCCACCGCCGCATCCTGCTGATCCTCGACAACGCCGCCGGGGAGGCACACGTACGACCGCTGCTGCCGCCCGGACCCGGCTCCGCGGTGCTGGTCACGAGCCGGCGCCGGCTGGTGGCGCTGGAGGGCGCCGCCCACCTCGACCTGACCGTGCCCGGCCAGGACGAGGCCCTCGAACTCCTGAGGAGGGTCGCCGGAGCGGACCGTACCGACGCCGAGCCGGAACAGACCGCCGAGATCGTCTCCCTGTGCGGGCGGCTGCCGCTCGCCGTGCGCATCGCCGGGGCGCGGCTCGCCGCCCGGCCGCACTGGGTGCCCGGCCGGCTCGCCGCCCGGCTGCGCGACGAACGGCTCCGGCTCAACGAACTGCGCGCCGGGGACCTGGAGTTGCGCACCAGCCTCGAACTGGGCTACGCCGACCTCGACCCGCAGGAGCGGCGCGCCCTGCGTCGGCTCGCCCTGCTCGACCTGCCCGACTTCGCCGCCTGGATCGCCGCGCCCCTGCTGGACATCGGCACCGAGGAGGCCGAGGAGGCCGTCGAGCGGCTGGTGGACTGCCACTTCATCGACGTGATCGGGGTGGACGGCACCGGCCGCAGCCGCTACCGCATCCACGACCTGGCCCGCGAACACGCCCGTGAGCGCTGTCTGTCGGAGGAGAGCGCCGAGGAACGCTCGGCGGCCGTGCTGCGGCTCGTCGAGTGCTGGCTCGGACTCGCCGAGAAGGCCGCGGCCCGGGGCCCCGGCGGCGCGGCCCGCTACTTCCCCGAACCGGCCTCCGTACGGCCCGTCGACCCACGGGACCCCGGGGCCGAGGAGGATCTGCTCGCCCGGCCCGCCGCCTGGTTCGCCGCCGAACAGGCGGGCCTGCTCGCCGCGGTGGACCACTGCGCCGACCACGGCCTGGACCGCGCCGCCCGGGACCTCGCCGGGGCGCTGATCGCCAGCTCCGTCGCCCTGTACAACCAGTTCGACGCCTGGTCCCGCTCGCACACCGCGGCGATGGCGGCGGTGCGCCGCAGCGGCGACCGCGAGGGCGAGGCGTGGCTGCACGTCGGACTGGGCCAACTACGCTACGAGCAGGACGAGCTCGAGGAGTCGTACGGCTACTTCAGGGACGCCCTGAGGCTGTTCGAGGCCCTCGAGGACGTGCCGCAGGGGACGGCCCAGGCCCTGGTCGGCATGGCCACCGCCCGCAGGGAACAGGCCCTCTTCGCGGAGGCCCTGGAGCTGTTCGGCGCGGCGCTGGAGCGGTACGGGCCGGACGGCGACCGCGGGGCCCGGGCCCAGGTGCTGTACGGCATCGGCTGCGTCCACCGGGAACAGGGGCGGGGGGCGGACGCCCGCGAGGCCTTCACGCAGGCCCTGGAGCTGTACCGGGCGGAGGACGACCGGTTCGGTGCGGCGCTGACCGTGCGTTCGCTGGGCCTGTGCCACAGGGCGGAGGGCGAGTGGGCGGCGGCGGAGGGATTGCTGCGGGACGCGCTGCGGGGCTTCGCCGACCTCCACGACACATTGGGCCTGATGTACACGGAGCAGTCGCTGGCGAAGGTGGAGCTGCGGCAGGGGCGGCTCGGCGAGGCGCGCGAGCGGCTCGAGCGGTGTCTGGAAGTGGCCCGCGACCGGCAGGACCGGTTCGGGGAGGCGCTGGTGCTGCGGACGCTGGGGGAGTGGCACCTGGCCGCCGGTGACGCGGTGGCCGCGCGGGGGCCGTTGGAGCGGGCGCTCGGTGGGTGGGAGGCGTTGCGGCTTCCCCTGTGGCGGGCGCGGACGCTGTGGGATCTGGGGGAGGTGTTCGACGCGGTGGGGGAGTCGGGGCCGGGTTCGGATGCCCGGGCTGAAGCGATGGGTGTGTTTCGGGAGTTGGGGGCCAGGGAGGCGCGGGAGCGGGGTGATGGCGCCTAAGAGGGTGCCGCGATCCGTTGTAGGGCGACCACGGGTGTTTCGTGGCTGGTCGCGCAGTTCCCCGCGCCCCTGACGGGGCGCTGCAGAACCCCTGTTCAACTGCTTGCAGGCGTTCTGCAGAGCAATTGCAGAGCTGGCCGGGACGCTGTTCCCGTGACCGACATCATCACGCTTGCCGATCCTCGGGTCGCCGCCGTCCGGCCGGACGAATGCGGGGAGCCGCTCGTCGATCTGCGGGTCGGCGGGCAGTTGCTGCTCGACGAGCGGCAGGCCGACGGCGACGGCAGCTACGCCCATCTGCGGGCCGGCGCCCTGGAGCGGCTCGTGCGGGCGCAGCGGCTGCTGCCCGCCGGGATCCGGCTGCTGGTGGTCGAGGGGTACCGGCCGCCGGACCTCCAGCGCCGCTACTTCGAGCAGTACGCGGCGACCCTGCGCAAGGACCACCCGGACGCGGGTCCCGAGCGGATCCGTGAGCTGGCGAGCGCGTACATCTCACCGCCGGAGGTCGCCCCGCACGTCAGCGGCGGCGCGGTCGACCTGACCCTGTGCGACCACACGGGCCGCGAACTGCCGCTCGGCACCGAGGTCAACGCCACCCCGGAGGAGAGCGGCGGCGCCTGCCGCACCCACGCACCCGGCGTCAGCGCCGAGGCGCGCGCGAACCGGGCCCTGCTCGGCCGCGTGCTCGGCGCGACCGGGTTCGTCAACTACCCCACCGAGTGGTGGCACTGGTCGTACGGCGACCGGTACTGGGCGCTGCTGCGCCGGGTGCCGGCCGCTCGCTACGGCCCCGCCGCCCCACCCCGCCCGCCGGCCTGACCACCGGCGCGGGACAGCACCACAGAACACCGCAAGGGATCACATGATCACCGCCAGGGATCACCGCAAGGGGGAACGAGTGGACCACAGTCCTCATGGCTGTCCGCCACCGCCGCGTGAGGCCGACACCCGGATGAGCCCGGGAGACTTCGACGCCTCCTTCACGGCCGACATGCCACGTCTGCGCAGACGGCTGCTGGCGCTGACGGGCAATCCGCACGACGCCGACGACCTGCTCCAGGAGACCTATCTGCGGCTCTCCCGACGAGCCCGCGCCCAGAGCCTGACGCGACAGCAGCATCCGTACGCCTACACCTGCGCCGTCGCCCTCAACCTGCTGCGCGACTCCTGGCAGCACCCCTCCCGCCGCGAGCGCACCACCGACGAGCTGCCGGAGGCCGGCTGGGACGGCGGACTCGCCTCCTACGAGGCCTCCGCCACGGCGCTCTCCCTGCTCGGCATGCTCTCCGAGAAGGAGGCCGCCGCGGTGATCCTCGTCGATCTGGAGGGATTCACCCACGACACGGCCGGGGAGCGGCTCGGCGCCCACCGCGGCACGGTCCAGCGCAACCGGCTGCGGGGCCTCGCCAAGATGCGCGCCGCGCTCCACAACTGACCGGGTGGCACACCTCCACGGGGGTGGGGTGTGCCGCCCGGTCTGCCCGCCGGCGTCACCGGCATCCCGCCGGCGCCATCTCGACGTCACCTCGACGAAGGAAGAGTCCCTTGAAGACCATCAGCACGCGCCGCCGGACCAGCGGCGCGATCCTGGGCGCCTCGGCCCTGGCCCTCACCGCCTTCTTCTCCGCCCCGGCCCACGCGGCCCAGGCCGCCGCAGACGCGAGCTGTGGCGTCCTCGCGCCCGGTGCCTCGGCCACCGCGCAGGCCGCCGTCGCCGCGGCCTGTTCGCAGATCGGCGTCTGGTACAGCTGGGGCGGCGGCCACGCGGCCACGCCCGGCGCCAGCTACGGCTACTACGACGGCTCGGACCCGGACAGCCTGCACGACGGCGAGCGCAAGGGCTTCGACTGCTCCGGACTGATGCGGTACGCCTACTACCAGGCCACCGGCAAGGACCTGCTCAACGGCACGGCCGACGACCAGTTCCACACCTCGCAGGCCTCCGCCCGCTTCTCCGCCGGACAGGGCACCGCCCCGCTGCTGCCGGGCGACCTGATGTTCTGGGGCAGCGGGCACATCCACCACGTGGCCATGTACCTGGGCAACGGCCAGATGGTCGAGGCGTACGAGTCCGGCACCCACATCCGGGTCACCTCGGTGCGCACCGGCGGCGACTACGCGGGCGCGGTCCGGATCAACGGCTCCGGCACCCCGATCCCGCCGCCCGCGAACGGCGGCACGGTCTTCGAGACCTGGGGCACCGGCGTGCGTACGCACCGGTCGCCGAGCGTGGGCTCCGCCGTCGTCGACACCTTCCCCGGGCCGACGCAGGTGTCCGTGCAGTGCCAGCAGCACGCGGAGACCGTGACCGCCGAGGGCTACACCAACGACGCCTGGTCCAAGCTCGCCGACGGCTCCTGGGTCACCAACATCTACATCAAGGGCCCGGCCTGGCTGCCCGGCATCCCGGACTGCGGCGGCAGCAGCACCCCGCCGCCGTCCGGTGGCAGCAAGGCGTTCCAGACCTGGGGCACCGGGGTGCGCACCCACAGCGAGCCCAACGTCAACGCCGGCGTGGTCGACTACTTCGCGCAGCCCACCACGGTCAACGTGGTCTGCCAGGCCCACGCCCAGACGGTGACGGCCGAGGGCTACACCAACGACGCCTGGGCGAAGCTCACCGACGGCTCGTGGATGACCGTCATCTACATCAAGGGCCCGGAGTGGCTGCCCGGCGTGGCCACCTGCTGACCTGAAGGACGCCTCGACCGGACCGGTCCTGCGGGTGGGCCGGTCCGGTCGCGGCGTCGGCGTCCCGCGCGGGCGGCTCCGGAGACCCTGCGAAGGCTGTTGTGAGGCGCGTCACAAGAGGTCTACGGTGTAGGGGCTTGGAGAGCGCCGGGGGCGAGCCGAGCGGCGGCGAGCGACCGGGCCACCTCCTGGTGAGGGAAGTGATTCCGTTGTCCGTCACCTGGGACGACATCGGCGGCCTGGTCGATGCCCACGAACGATTCCTGGCCGGCGCCCGGGTGGACTCGGACGTCCGGGGAGCGGTGCTCGACTCCTGGAAGCGGTGCCGGTCCGTCGGTCTCGACCCCGACCGGCTCCTCGTGCCGTACGCGCCCGACCTCGCCCTGGACGAGGGCTTCCTGCGGGCCGCCGAACCGGTGCTGCACCGCCTGACCGGCTCCCTGTCCGAGGTGGGCATGACCATCGCGCTCTGCGACGGTCAGGGGCGGATGGTGCAACGGCTCGGCGGGGACCGGCTGTTGCGGGGGCGACTGGACGAGGTGCGGTTCGCCCCGGGTTTCGACGCCTCCGAGCAGGTCGTCGGCACCAACGGCGTGGGCACCGCGCTGGCCGAGCGCGGGCCCGTCTACGTCGTCGGCCGGGAACACTTCGCGGACTGCCTCCAGCCCTTCGCCTGCGCGGGGGCGCCGGTGCGCAATCCGCTCAGCGGGCACATCGAGGCCGTACTCGATCTGACCTGTCTGCGCGACGACGGCGACCCCCTGATGCTCCGGCTGGTCCGCGAGGCGGCCCGGGACATCGAGGCGCGGCTGCTGGACCAGGCCACGGAACGGGAGCGGGCGCTGCTGGCCGCGTACCGGCGGGCGGGGCGGGACGCCGGAGGGTGGCCGCGGCAGCCCGCGCCGGTGACCGGGGGCGCCGAGGGGGGTGGTCTCGGGCGGATCGATCTGGCCGTCCTGCGGGAGAAGGCCGAGGAGCTCATCGCGGCACCGCACCGGACCCTCGACGAGGTCATGCTCTCCGGCGGTCGCAGCGCGATGCTGCTGCGCCGGCAGGTACGGGGAGCGGCGGGTGAGACGGGTGTGGTGATCGAGGCGCGGATTCTGGGCGGCCGCCCGGACTCGGTGCCAGGCCCCCTCGACCTGCTCCCCGGTTCCCGACCGGGACCGCTGCCCACGACCGGGTCGACCCCGCCCCTGACCCCGACACCGACCCCGACTCCGACCCCGACACCGGCACCGGCACCGACCCCGGCCCCGACCCTGACACCGACGGCGACCCTGACGCCGGCACCGACGCCCGCCACGGCCATCAGAACCGGGACCCCGGCGAGGACCAGCGCGACCACGCCGAGCATCCCCACCCCCGCCCCCGCGACCGACGACCGTCTGCTCCTCCTCGGTGACCCCGGGGTCGGCCGGCTCGCCCTGCTCGCGCGCCGGCGGCTGGAATTGCTGCACGAGGCCGGGATCCGGATCGGCACCACCCTCGACGTCGCGCGCACCGCCGAGGAACTCGCGGAGGTGGCCGTGCCGCGGTTCGCCGACTTCACCGCCGTCGATCTGCCCGACCCCGTGCTGCACGGCGAGGAACCCGGGCCGCTCGGCGCCGACACCCCGCTGCGCCGGGTCGCCGTGGGCAGCGTGCGCGAGGAGCCCGACCTGTACGGCGTCGGCGACCAGGTCGGCTATGTGCCCTCGACCCCGCAGTCCCGCAGCCTGGAGAGCGGGCGGGCGGTGCTGGAACCCGTGCTCGCGGAGGCGGGCGGCTGGCTCGCCCAGGACCCGGCGCGGCTCGCCCGGGTGCTCACGGCCGGCATCCACTCCCTGATCACCGTGCCGCTGCGGGCCCGCGGCACGACCCTCGGCGTGGTCAGCTTCTACCGATCGGGACAGCCCGTCCCCTTCGAGGAGGACGACCTCTCCCTCGCCCAGGAACTGGCCGGCCGCGCGGCCATCTGCATCGACAACGCCCGCCGCTACACCCGCGAGCACAACACCGCGCTCGCCCTCCAGCGCAGCCTGCTGCCCAAGGGCCGCCCCGAGCAGAGCGCGGTCGAGGTCGCCTACCGGTACCTGCCCGCGCAGGCCGGTGTCGGCGGCGACTGGTTCGACGTGATCCCGCTGTCCGGGGCCCGGGTGGCCCTGGTGGTCGGCGATGTCGTCGGCCACGGCCTGCACGCCGCCGCCACCATGGGCCGGCTGCGCACCGCCGTGCACAACTTCTGCTCCCTCGACCTGCCGCCCGACGAACTCCTCACCCACCTCGACGACCTGGTGGCCCGACTGGACCGCGGCGAGGGCTGGGCGGTCGACAGCGACCAGGCGGACTCCGGCATCGTCGGAGCGACCTGCCTCTACGCCGTCTACGACCCGGTGTCCCGGCGCTGCACCCTGACCCGTGCCGGACACCCCCTGCCCGCGGTCGTCGCCCCCGACGGCAGCGTCGAGTTCGTCGACCTGCCCTCCGGACCGCCCCTCGGACTCGGCGGCATGCCCTTCGAGACCGTCGAGCTGGAACTCGCCGAGGGCAGCCAACTGGTGCTCTACACCGACGGGTTGATCGAGGACCGGCACCAGGACATCGACACCGGCCTCGCCCGGTTGCGCTCCGTGCTCGCCCGCGCCGACCGGCCGCCGGAGGAGACCTGCGAGGCCGTCCTGGACGCGATGCTCCCGGCCCGGCCCAGCGACGACGTGGCCCTGCTCGTCGCCCGCACCCGCGCCCTCGATCCCGGGCGGGTCGCCCAGTGGGAGCTGCCGAGCGACCCGGCGGTCGTCTCCCGCTCCCGCGCCGCGGTCACCGAACAGCTCGCCGCATGGGGCCTCACGGACCTGTCGTTCACCGTCGAACTCGTCGCCAGCGAACTCGTCACCAACGCCATCCGGCACGCCACCGGCCCGGTCCGGCTCCGGCTGCTCCGGGACCGCGCCCTCATCTGCGAGGTCTCCGACGGCAGCAACACCTCACCCCGGCTGCGCCGCGCCCGCACCGAGGACGAGGGCGGCCGCGGCCTCTTCCTGGTCGCCCAGCTCGCCGAACGCTGGGGGACCCGCTACACGCCCGACGGGAAGATCATCTGGACCGAACTGCCGCTGCCGGGACGGCTCACCATCCCGTGAGCAGCAGATGGTTGAGGAGCAGCGCGACCAGGGCCTGCCCGACCAGCCAGCCCCGCACTCCCGTCACAAGCGCACACGCGGGCAACAGCCAAACGGCGAACGGCAACCAGATGCGTTCGGTCTCCGCCTTGCTCATACCGGAGAGATCGGCGACGAGCAGAGCCAGCACAGCGGCGAGCACCAGGACCGCCAACGGGCGCGGGGCCGCATCGATATGCGGCTCCGCCGCGGGGCGCGACCAGCCCCCGCCCCGCCACAGCCGAACGACGACCCGCCGCACCCCCGCCACAGTGGCCGGACCCACGATCAGCACAGCGCACGCCAGATTCGCCCACACCCAGTACCCGTACGGCCGGACCCCGCCCGCCCCCTGGTAGTAGCGGGTGACGAGAATCCGGTACCCCTCCCACCACTCGAACCCCAGCGCGGTGAAGACGACCGGAGCGACCGCGCAGCCGGCCAGCGCCGGCCACAGGGACCGACGGGAGGACCCCACCCACACCACCGCCCCGGCGATGACGAGCATCAGCGTCAGGCCGTACGACAGATAGACGGTCAGCCCGAACAGCAGTCCCGAGCAGAAGCCGCACAGTGTCGGCCGGACCCCCCGCACCGCGAGGGCGAGCAGGGCCACCGCCCAGGCGGCCACCGCCGCGAAGTACCCGTCGGCCGAGGTGCCCACCCAGACCGCGGCCGGGGCCAGGACCAGGAAGGGCGCGGCGCGGCGGGCGAGCGACTCGTCGGCGAGGGCCCGTACGGCGACCAGGACCGCGACCGCCGCGGTGGTGCCGAGGGTGATGCACCAGGTCCCCGCCCAGCCCCCGCCGCCGAGGCCGACCCGGTCGAGCAGGACGAAGGTGAGGGTGGCGCCCGGGGGATGCCCGGCGACATGGGCGCCCCAGTTGTCGGGAGCGTCGATCAGGATGTGCCGGGTGAAGTCCCGCAGGGCCGCCGGGATGTCGTGGAAGCGAGGGACGGCCCGGAGGTACTCGTTCCGAGTGGTGAGCTGTTCGGCGACGCCCCGGTGCCAGCCGTCCACGAGGGCCAGGGACCACGTCCAGGCCATGCCCGCGCCCCAGACGGCGAGCAGCAGCGGGCGCCAGGGCAGCCGGGCGGCGAGCGAGGGGCCGTAGGCCACCACGGCGGCCGCGACGAGCACCGCGGCCGGGGTGCCGGGACCGACATGGGGATCCCAACTCGCCAGCAGGGGCGGCCAGTCGACACGGAGGGAGCCGTCCCGGTGCTGGATCGCCCGGCCGACCAGGACGGCGGTCAGCACGAGGAGCGCGGCGCACAGGGCCGCATACAGGTCACGACGAAGGTCCCGGTTCACCCGGACGACGCTAGGGCGCATGGGCGCCCCCGGACGGCTGACATGCGACGACGTCAGACTTTCGTCATGGTTCGCGGACGCGTTTCCGGGGTGCCGCGGACCTACCGTCGGGGCATGGCACGGTCTCCCTTCACCCCCTCCTTCTGGCGCAGCCCGCTGCGCGGCCCCTGGCTCACCTCGGTCCTCGGGGTCGTCCTCCTCGGCGGCATCACGCTGCTGTTCGTGACGGGGCTGCTGTCGTACGCCGCCTACAACCCGGACCTCGCGCCGGTGAACGACAAGACCCCGGACAAGGGGATCCTCGGCTTCTACCTCTTCTCCTGGCCGACCGACCCGCACTGGCTCTACCGGCTGACCCAGGGGGTCCACGTCACCCTCGGCATCACCCTGATCCCCGTCCTGCTGGCCAAGCTGTGGTCGGTGGTGCCCAAGCTGTTCACGCTGCCGCCCGCGCGCTCCCTCGCGCACGCCCTGGAGCGGGTCTCGCTGCTTCTGCTGGTCGGTGGCGCGCTCTTCGAGTTCGTGACCGGGGTGCTCAACGTCCAGCTCGACTACGTCTTCCCGGGCTCCTTCTACCCGCTGCACTTCTACGGGGCGTGGGTGTTCTTCACCGCGTTCGTCGCGCACGCCGTGCTGAAGATGCCCCTCGCGCTCCGCAATCTGCGGCAACTCAGGGAAGAGAAAACCGAGTTGGTGTCACCGGACCCCGCCGAGCCGACCGTGTCCCGGCGTGGGGCCCTCTGGTTCGTCGGGGGCGGATCGCTGCTGCTGTTCCTCACCACGGCCGGGCAGAGCTTCGACGGCGCGCTCCGCAGAACCGCCCTGTTCGCCCCGCACGGGGGCGCCGAGCCGGCGTCGGGGCCGGGCGGCTTCCAGATCAACAAGACGGCCACCTACGCGGGGATCGACCAGGTCGAGACGAGCGAGGAGGTCTGGCGGCTGGTCGTCGTCGGGCGTGCCGGCCGTACCGTCCGCCTCAGCCGTGCCGACCTGCTCCGACTCCCGCTGCACAGCTCGGCGTTGCCCATCGCCTGCGTGGAGGGCTGGTCCACCTCCGACCAGTGGTGGCGCGGGGTGCGGCTGCGGGACCTCGCGGCGCTCGTCGGGTACGAGGACGCGCCACCGGACCTCTTCGTGGAGTCGCTGCAACGGCACGGCGCCTTCCGGCGGGCCGCCCTGCGCGCCAACCAGGTCGCCGACCCGCGCTCCCTGCTCGCCCTGTCCGTCAACGGCGAGGACCTGACCCCCGACCACGGCCACCCGGCCCGGATCATCGTGCCCGCGGCACCCGGTGTGCTCAACACCAAGTGGGTGGCGCGGCTGACCTTCGGAGACCTGTGATGCGGATCCCTCTCGGCAGCCCCCTCCAACTCCTCCTGCTCGTCTGCTCGTTCGCCCTAGCGGGGTACGCGGGAGTGCGGCTGCTCGCCGGGGACCGGTTCGGGATCGCGCTGTGGTTCGTCGGGGCGGCCGTCCTGCACGACCTGGTGCTGCTGCCGCTGTACGCGGCGGCGGACCGGGCGCTGGTGCGGACGGCGGGCCGGCACGTCCTGTACGTCCGGGTGCCGGCCGCCTTCTCCCTGCTGCTCCTGCTCGTGTGGTTCCCGCTGATCAGCGGGCAGGTCGCGGACCGCTACGCCTCGGCGACCGGCCTGTCCCCGGACGGCTTCCTGGCCCGCTGGCTGCTGGTGACGGCCGTGCTCTTCGGCGGTTCGGCGGTGGTCCTCGTCGTACGGCGGCGCAGGGCCACGAAGCAGCGGCCGCCCGCCGTCCACTGATCCACCGGCGCCCAGCCGGCGCGGGCCGCGTGCCGCAGCAGGGCGGCGGTACCGAGCCGGGCCCACGGGAACGGGTCGCCGACCGCGCCACGGGCGTCGGTGACATGCACCCGGACCCGCTCGTCGAGGTCGGGATCGGTGACCGTCTCGACGATCAACAGGCCGCCGCGCGAGAGGAGTTGGGCCGTACGGTCGAGCAGGGCCGTGGGGTCGCCGCCGATGCCGATGTTGCCGTCGAGCAGCAGCGCGGTGCCCCAACGACCCTCGCCGGGCAGGGACTCGAAGACGGACCGCCGCAGGGCCTGCCCGCCGAGCGCGACGGTCCGCGCGACCGCCGCGTCGCTCACGTCGATGCCGAGCACCCGCCGTCCGCGGGCCCCGAGCGCGGCGACGAGCCGCCCCGGACCGCACCCGACATCCAGCACCGCGCCCTCGCAGCGCCGCAGCACCCCCAGATCCACGGCGTCCGCGGCGGCGCACCAGCGCTCCAGTTCGAGCGGGAGCAGCCAGCCGTCGGCCCGGCCCAGGAAGAGGGGGCCCCGGCCGGTACGCAGGGCCCGCGCGTAGGGGTCGGCGGACCAGGTGCCGTCCGCCGCCTCCGGCCCATCCCTGCGGGCGTCGCCCGCCGGGGCTGCGTAAGCCCGGGCACCGGCGCCCGGCAGCACCGACCTGAGGCGGGGTGCCGCGCCGGTCGAGATGCCGACTCGTGGCCCCCTCACCGCGGCACCCCCGCGATCCGGGTCAGTTCCGTCGCGAACCGTCCGTGCGGGGCCTCCCGGGCGACCCGTTCCGCGTCGGACGCCGTGTCCACGTCCCGCAGCGGGGGCAGGTCCCGTACCCGCAGGCCGGTCAGCCGGGCGCGCTGGGCCGCACCGGTGCCGGGGGTCGACATCGGGACCCCGCGCAGCCGGGACGGGTCCGGTTCGGCCAGGCCCAGCGCCCAGAAGCCGCCGTCCTCCGCGGGCCCGAAGTACGCCTCGCAGTCGGCGAAGTCCACCGTGAGCAGCTCGGGCGTCACCTGGGGGGTGTCCATGCCGATGAGCAGGGCCGGCCCGTCGCAGCCCGCGAAGGCAGCGGCCAGCCGTTCGTCGAGGCCGCCCGCGCACTGCCGTACGACCTCGAAACCCGGCGGCAGCCAGGGGCCCGGGGCGCCCTCCAGGACCAGGACCCGGCGCCGGGCCGGAGTGCGGGCCACCACGTCGAGGGTGTCCGCGAGGGACGCCTCGGCCAGCGCGGCCGCCTGTTCGGGCGTGAACGGCGGGGTGAGCCGGGTCTTGACCCGACCCGGCCTCGGCTCCTTGGCGATGACGAGCAGTGTGGTCACACCCGCACCCCCGTCCCGGATCCGGAGAGGACCTGGCTCATGTCCCGCACCGCCTGCCACGTGCCCCGCCAGGTGCCCGTCACCTTGGAGGCACCGGTCCGCGCGCGGTACGGCACGTCGTGCTCGGTGATCCGCCAGCCCGCGTCGGCCGCCCGGACCACCATCTCCAGCGGATAGCCGCTGCGCCGGTCCGTGAGGCCGAGGGCGAGCAGCGGCTCACGCCGGGCGGCCCGCAGCGGCCCCAGGTCGTGCAGCCGCAGACCGGTGCGGCGGCGCAGCAGCCGGGCGAGCGCGAGGTTGCCCGCGCGGGCGTGCGCCGGCCACGCACCGCGGGCCTGCGGGCGGCGCCGGCCGAGCACGAGGTCCGCCTCACCGGCCAGCACCTCGGCCACGAACGGCACCAGGTCCGACGGGTCCAGCGAGGCGTCGCAGTCGCAGAAGCACACGAGGTCGGCCGTGGCCGCGGTCAGTCCCGCATGGCAGGCGGCGCCGAAGCCGCGCCGCTCCTCGCGGACGACGGTCGCGCCGAGAGCCCGGGCGATGCCGGCCGAGCCGTCCGAGGAGCCGTTGTCCACGACGAGCGCGCGCCAGCCGGGCGGAACGCGTTCCAGCACCCAGGGCAGGGCCCCGGCCTCGTCCAGGCAGGGCAGCACGACGTCCACGGACGCCGCCGGTTCGTTCACTGAAGGGGTTGTCACGGCTTTCACCCTACGAACGCAGAACGGGCAAACCGGACTCCGGCTCCTTACGAAACAAGGACGTCGCCGCCCGTCCGCGGCACATCCGCGCGCGCGGTGCGAGGCTGGCGGCATGGAGCAGCAGCAGTACGCACAGACCCGGCGCCGGGTCCTCGTCGTCGACGACGACCCCACCGTCGCCGAGGTGGTCTCCGGCTACCTGGACCGGGCCGGATACCTCGTGGACCGGGCCGCCGACGGCCCCGAGGCACTCGCCCGGGCCACCGCACACCGCCCGGACCTCGTCGTCCTCGACCTGATGCTGCCCGGCATGGACGGTCTGGAGGTGTGCCGCCGGATGCGGGGGAGCGGGCCCGTCCCGGTCATCATGCTCACCGCGCGCGGCGACGAGGACGACCGCATCCTGGGCCTGGAGGTCGGCGCCGACGACTACGTCACCAAGCCCTTCAGTCCCCGCGAACTGGTCCTGCGCGTCGAGTCCGTGCTGCGCCGCTCCCGGCCCGCCCAGCAGGCCGGAACCCTGCGCGCCGCCGGGCTCAGCCTCGACCCCCAGGCCCGCCGCGCCACCAAGAACGGCGCCGAACTCGCCCTGACCATCCGCGAGTTCGACCTCCTCGCGTTCTTCCTGCGGCACCCCGGCCGGGTCTTCGGCCGCGAGGACCTGATGCGGGAGGTGTGGGGCTGGGACTTCGGCGACCTGTCCACCGTCACCGTCCATGTGCGCAGGCTGCGCGGAAAGGTCGAGGACGACCCGGCGCGCCCGCGGCTCATCCAGACCGTGTGGGGTGTCGGATACCGCTTCGAGGACGCCGCGGGAAGCGAGGCCTGACCATGCGCGACATGCTCCTCATCGCCCTCTACGCCTTCCTCGGCGCAGTCGCCGCCGGCCTCCTCGGCGCGTGGGTCCTGCTGCTGGTCCGGCGCCGCTCGCTCTCCCTGCACCTCACCGTGGTCGCCGCGGTCGGCATCACCGCGATGCTGGCCGGCACCCTCGCGGTCGCCCAGGCGATGTTCCTGTCCGGCCACGACCTGCGGGTCGTCACCACCGTCGTCCTGATGGCCGCGGTGGTCTCGCTGGCCACCGCCCTGCTGCTCGGCCGCTGGGTCGCCGCCCGCAGCCGGGCCCTCGCCCTCGCCGCCCGTTCCTTCGGCGACGGCGGCGACTTCACCTCGCCCGGCGGCCCCACCACCGCCGAACTCGACACCCTCAGCCGTGAGTTGGAGGCCACCAGCGCCAGACTCGCCGAGTCCAGGGAGCGCGAGAGGGCCCTGGAGTCCTCCCGTCGCGAACTCGTCGCCTGGATCTCCCACGACCTGCGCACCCCGCTCGCCGGGCTGCGCGCGATGTCCGAGGCCCTGGAGGACGGTGTCGCCGCCGACCCCGCCCGCTATCTGCGGCAGATCCGCACCGAGGTGGAACGCCTCAACGACATGGTCGGCGACCTCTTCGAGCTCTCCCGCATCCACGCCGGGACGCTGGCGCTGAGCCCGAGCCGGATCTCCCTGTACGACCTCGTCTCGGACGCCCTCGCGGGCGCCGACCCGCTGGCCCGTGAGCACGGCGTACGGCTGGTCGGCGACCGGGTGGCGGCCGTGCCGGTCGAGGTGGACGGCAAGGAGATGAGCCGCGTCCTGGGCAACCTCCTCGTCAACGCCATCCGCCGCACCCCCCCGGACGGCACGGTCGCGGTGGCCGCCGAGCACCGCGCCGAGGGCGTCGTGCTGTCCGTCACGGACGGCTGCGGCGGTATCCCCGAGGAGGACCTGCCCCGCGTCTTCGACACCGGCTGGCGCGGCACGCACGCCCGAACTCCCCCTGCCGGGGCGGGACTCGGCCTCGCGATCGTCCGGGGCATCGTGGAGGCCCACGCGGGCCGGGCCACCGTACGCAATGTGCCGGGCGGCTGCCGCTTCGAGGTGGTGCTGCCGTCGGCGGCTTCCTGAAAGAGCCGCCGGGGCCGCTCGAGAAAATGGTGGTGCCGCCCGTGGCCGCTTTCTTTCACGGGCGGCACCACCGGTCCACCGCGGGCTACGCGTCCCGCATCCCGGCGCCCGCGAACTCCCGCATCCCCTCGGCGAATCCGACCTCCGCCTTCCACCCCAGCTCCGCCCGCAGCCGTGCCGAGTCCGCCGTGATGTGCCGTACGTCCCCGAGGCGGTACTCCCCGGTGACCACCGGCTCGGGACCGCCGTACGCCTCGGCGAGCGCGCGGGCCATCTCGCCCACCGTGTGCGGCTCCCCGCTCCCGGTGTTGTACGACGTGAGCGCGCCGTCCGCCGAACCCGCCTCCAGCGCCGCCACGTTGGCCGCGGCCACGTCCCGCACATGGACGAAGTCCCGGCGCTGACCGCCGTCCTCGAAGACCCGCGGGGCCTCACCGCGCGCGAGCGCCGAGCGGAAGAAGGAGGCGACGCCGGCGTACGGGGTGTCGCGGGGCATGCCCGGCCCGTACACGTTGTGGTAGCGCAGCGCCACCGCGGACCAGCCCGTGGCCCGCGCCCAGGACGCGGACAGGTGTTCCTGGGCGAGCTTGGTCGTCGCGTACACGTTCCGCGGGTCGACCGGGGCGTCCTCACCGACCAGTCCCGGCGAGAGGGCCGCGCCGCACCGCGGGCAGGGCGGCTCGAAGCGCCCCGCGTCCAGGTCGGCCACGGCGCGCGGGCCCGGTCGTACGGCCCCGTGCCGGGGGCAGGTGTAGCGGCCCTCGCCGTACACGACCATGGACCCGGCGAGCACCAGCCGCCGTACGCCCAGGTCGGCCATGGCGGCGAGCAGGACCGCCGTACCGAGGTCGTTGTGGGAGACGTATTGCGGGGCGTCGGCGAAATCCACGCCCAGGCCGACCATGGCCGCCTGGTGGCACACGGCGTCCACCCCGGTCAGGGCGCGGCGGACGGCGTCGGCGTCCCGTACGTCGGACGCCGGGTCGGTCCGGACGTCGTACGGGAGGGGCTCGTGGCCGCCTGCCGCGAGCGCCTCGACGATCTGGGACCCGATGAATCCGGCACCGCCGGTGACCAGTACGCGCATGCCCTCACGCTAGGGCCGTGACGGGCCCGGACGACCGGGCCGCGCCCGCATGTCACGGCTTCGTAAGACTCAGCGGGAACGACACCGTGAACACCGTCGAGCCGGGCCCGCTGCTCAGCTCGACGGTTCCGCCGTGCGCCCGGACCAGGGAGTTCGCCACCGCCAGGCCCAGTCCGCTGCCGCCCCGGTCCCGGCTGCGGGCCTTGTCGACCCGGTAGAAGCGGTCGAAGACCCGCTCCTGGTCGGCGGCCGGGATACCGGGGCCCGCGTCCGCGATCCGCACCCGCGCGCTCCCGTCCCGCACCCGCACCCCGACCGACACCTCGGTGCCCGGCGGGGTGTGGACGGCCGCGTTGGTGAGGAGGTTGTCGAGGACCTGGCGGACCCGCTGCGGATCGAGCCGCAGCTTCAGGGCCTGCGGTCCCGGCGTCACCGTCAGCGGATGGTCCGGGTGACTCGCGCGGAAGGCGTCGGCCGCGTGCTCGACCAGTTCCACCAGGTCCACCTCGGCGGGCCTGAGCGGGGTCTCGACCTCCGCCGCGTCCAGCCGCGCGAGCAGCAGCAGGTCGTCCAGGAGGAAGCCCATCCGGGCCGCCTCGGCACGCAGCCGGGCCAGGTGCTTGTCGCGCTCCTCGGGGGCGTTCGCGGCGGCGTACTGGAAGAGGTCCGCGTAGCCCCGTACGGACATCAAGGGGGTGCGCAGCTCGTGCGAGGCGTCCGCGACGAACCGGCGCAGCCGCTGCTCGGCCTCCGCGCGGACCGCGAGCGAGTCGTCGATGTGCTCCAGCATGGTGTTGAACGCCGTCCGCAGCTCCTCGACCTCCGGGCCGCCGCCCCGCTTGTCGGCGCGCAGCGGCAGCCGGGCCGCCGGCTCGGAGAGGTCGTGGGAGGCGATGCCGTGCGCGGTGGACGCCATGTCGCTCAGCGGTTGCAGACCGCGCCGCAGCAGCCTGCGGCCGACCACCACGAGCGCCAGCAGGGCCAGCCCGAACGCGATCACCTGGACGGTGATCAGCCGCCGTACCGTGTCGTCGATGTCGTCCAGCGGCGCGGCGCTGACCAGGACCACCCCGGGCTTCACCTCACAGGCCCGCAGCCGGTACTCGCCGGCGCCCGCGATGTGCTCGGTGCGCAACAGCTCGGTGTGCGCGGCGGTCTGCGCCCCGGCCAGGGCGGTGAAGGCGCCGACGTCCTCCGGCAGGTCGCCGGCGTCCTCGGGCTTGCGGAGCGTGGGGGTGCCGTCCGTCACGTCGTACACGGCGTAGAACCAGCTCCAGTACTTCTTGCCGGAGAGGGTGCCGTAGTCCGCGATGCTCTTGGACTGGGCGATCTGCGCCTGTGCGAGCTGGGTGTCGAGCTGGGCCGACAGGTAGTCCCGCATGTACGTGGTCAGCGCGGTGCCCACGACCGCGAACACCACCAGGGCCAGCGCGCCGAGCCCCAGCGCCAGCCGGGTCCCGAGCCGCATCCGCCGGTACGCCGAGCGCAGCCGCCGGATCACTCGGCCGCCTGCCGGATGACGTACCCGAAGCCGCGCACGGTGTGGATCAGCGGCGCCCGGCCGTCGTCGGGCTCGTCCAGCTTGCGGCGCAGCCGGCTGACGACCAGCTCGACGACGTTGGAGCGGCCGCCGAAGCCGTACTCCCACACATGGTCGAGGATCTGCGCCTTGGTGAGCACGGTCGGCGACTTGCGCATCAGGTACCGCAGCACCTCGTACTCGGTCGGGGTGAGGGTGAGCAGCTTGTCACCCCGGCGCACCTCGCGGGTGTCCTCGTCCATGGTGAGGTCCCCGACGCTGAGCACCGAGCGCTGGAAGCCGGGTCCGGCGGCGCGCCGCAGCACGGTCCGCAGCCGGGCCATCAGCTCCTCCACGGCGAACGGCTTGACCAGGTAGTCGTCGCCGCCCCGGGTCAGCCCGGCCACCCGGTCGGCGACCGCGTCCCGCGCGGTGAGGAACACCACCGGCACCATGGTCCCCGAGCGGCGCAGCCGGTCCAGGACGCCGAAGCCGTCGATGTCGGGCAGCATCAGGTCGAGCACCACGATGTCCGGACGGAACTCCGCGGCACGGCTCAGCGCCTCCTCACCGGAGTTCGCGGTGACCGCCTCCCAGCCCTCGTAGCGGGCGACCGTCGCCACGAGATCGGCGATCGGCGGGTCGTCGTCCACGACGAGGAGTCGTACTTTTTCCACCTGCTCATAGTGCTTCACAGCGGGCCGAAAGCCAGCGCCGGACGGGAACCCGGGACAGATCGATAACCTCTTGAAAGTTGTACGACAGCTGATCGACAGCTGCCGCCGGGGAAGCTCGGTAGCCCAGGCCCCGATCAAGGAGCTCCCTCCCGTGACGACCGTCCAATCGCCCCCCGCGCCCCCCACGGCGGCCAAACGCCCCAGGGTGGTGGCCCGCACCGGGCTGTACGCCGTGCTGGCCGCCAACGCGGCGGTGGTCGCCTGGTTCTTCACCCAGGCGGGCTTCGCCTCCAACGCGCTGATCGTGCTCGGCCGCCTGACCGGTCTGTACGCCGCGCTCATCATGGCCTTCCAGCTGGTGCTGGTGGCCCGGCTGCCCTGGCTCGACCGCCGCATCGGCATGGACCGGCTGACCTCCTGGCACCGCTGGACCGGCTTCGGCATCCTGTGGACGCTCCTCGCGCACGTCGTCTTCATCGCCTTCGGCTACGCCGAGGGCACCGACACGGGCCCGATCGGTGAGGTCGTCGACCTCGCCGAGACCACCGAGGGAGTGCTCCGCGCGGTCGTCGCGTTCTTCCTGATCCTCGTGGTCGGCGCGGTCTCCGCCCGCTACGCCCGGCGCCGCCTCGCCTACGAGACCTGGCACTTCATCCACCTCTACACCTACGTCGCCGTGGTGCTGGCCTTCACCCACCAGGTCTCGGTCGGGACCACCTTCACGTCCTCGTCCGCCGCCACCGCCTACTGGTACGGCGTCTGGGGCGTCGCGCTCGGTTCCGTCGTCCTGGGCCGCGCGGTGCTCCCGCTGTGGCGCAACTGGCGCCACCAGTTCCGGGTCACCGCCGTGGTCCCCGAGAACGACAACGTCGTGTCGATCTACATCAGCGGCAAGGACCTCGACCAACTGCCCGCCCGCGCGGGCCAGTTCTTCCTGTGGCGCTTCCTGACCGCCGACCGCTGGTGGCAGGCCAACCCCTTCTCCCTGTCCGCCGCCCCCGACGGAAAAACCCTGCGCCTGACCGCCAAGGCGGCCGGCGAGGGCAGCGCCGCCCTCCGGCACGTCAAGGTCGGCACCCGCGTCTTCGCCGAGGGCCCCTACGGCGCCTTCACCGCCCTGCACCGCACCCGCCCCGAGTCCCTCCTGATCGCCGGCGGCGTCGGCGTCACCCCGATCCGGGCCCTCCTGGAGGAGCTGGAGGGCCACGCCGTGGTCATCTACCGGGTCGGCTCCGACCGGGACGCCGTCCTCTACGACGAGCTGCGCGACCTCGCGGGCGCCAAGGGCGCCGACCTCCACCTGGTCACCGGGCCGCCGGTGCCCGACAAGCTGGCGGCGGCCGAACTGGCCCGCCTCGTGCCGGACATCGCCGAGCGGGACGTCTTCCTGTGCGGGCCGCCCCCGATGATGAACGCCGTGCTGGGCAGCCTGCGGGAGCTGAACGTGCCCAAGGCGCAGACCCACTTCGAGCGCTTCAGCCTGGCGGGATGAGGAAGAGACCGTGAAACGAGCCATACCTGTCGTCGTCCTGAGCATCGCGGGCCTGGTGCCCGTGTGGCTGTACCAGCCCTCGGCCGGCTCCTCGACCGTCCAGGCCGCCACCCCGGCGCCGACGTCCACGTCCTCCGCCGGGTCGTCCGGCGAGAACGTGGTCACGACCACGACGGTCGAGACGGAGAAGGGGCCCCTGCAACTCCAGGTGACCTTCGCCGGTACGAAGATCACCGCCGTGAGGACGCTCCAGCAGCCCGACCACCCGCAGACCGAGGCCGCCGTGCCGAAACTCGTGGCGGAGACCCTCCAGGCGCAGAGCGCGGACATCGACACCGTCTCCGGTGCCACGATCACCAGCGAGGCCTACAAGGACTCCCTCCAGGCCGCGATCGACGACAACGCGAAGACGGCGTCGGCATCCCCTGCGGCATCGGCCACGCAGCAGTCGTCCCAGACCGTCGACGGCACCGCGGTCGACACCGAGAAGGGCACCGTCCAGGTGCAGGTGACCTTCGAGGGCGACAAGATCACCACCGTGAACATGCTCCAGCAGCCGAACCACCCGCAGACCACCGCGGCCGTGCCCCAGCTGATCTCGGGGACCCTGGAGGCGCAGAGCGCGGACATCGACACGGTGTCCGGAGCGACCATCACCAGTGACGGCTACAAGGAGTCCCTCCAGGCCGCGATCGACGCGAAGGGCTGAGCACCGCGATGCACCGGGTCGAACACGTCATGGGCTTCCCCGTCTCACTGCGGGTCGACGACGAGCACGTCCCCGCGTCGGCGGCGGACGAGGTCTTCGCGTGGCTGCGCGAGGCCGACGCCCGGTTCAGCCCGTTCAAGGAGGACAGCGAGGTGTCGCGGTACGACCGCGCCGAGCTGACCTCCGACGAGCTGAGCCCCGACCTGCGCGAGATCCTCGCCCTGTGCGAGCACTACCGTCTCGCCACGGGCGGCGCCTTCGACGTACGGCCGCCCGGTCGCCGTCTCGACCCCTGCGCGGTGGTCAAGGGCTGGTCGGTGCAGCGGGCCGCGGAACTGCTCAGGGCCGCGGGCGCGACCCGGTTCGTGCTGAACGCCGGTGGTGACGTGGTCGTCTCCGGCGGTCCCTGGCGGGTGGGTGTACGGCATCCCGAGCACGCCGACCAGTTGTGCACGGTGCTCACGCTCACCGACGGGGCGGTCGCCACCTCCGCGCGTTACGAACGCGGCGACCACATCCTCGACGCCCGCACCGGCCGTCCGGCGACGGGCCTGCTCAGCCTGACGGTCGTGGCGCCGACCCTCACGGAGGCCGACTCGGTCGCCACGGCGGCCTTCGCCCTGGGCCCCGAGGGCGTCGACTGGGCGGCCTCCCTGGCGGGCTGCGAGGTCTTCGCGGTGGATGCCGAGCGCCGGGTACTGCGTACGCCCGGCTTCCCCGCGGCTCCCGCGGCCGCCTGAACGGACAGCGCCCGGACCGCCGTCACGGTGTCGAAACCCCGGCGGTCTAGACTCTGCCGGACGGCCGTTCGAGTGGCCGGAAGTGGTCAACCCCGGCCAGACCCGAAGGGTATTCGGCGCCTTGATACGGATAGATTCAGTCACCAAGCGGTACCCGGACGGCACGGTGGCGGTCGACCGGCTCTCGTTGGAGATACCCGACCGTTCCATCACCGTCCTCGTCGGACCCTCGGGCTGCGGCAAGACGACCACGCTGCGGATGATCAACCGGATGGTCGAGCCCAGCGAGGGCACCATCCTGATCGACGGCAAGGACAGCCGGCAGCAGCCGGTCAACACCCTGCGCCGCTCCATGGGTTACGTCATCCAGAACGCCGGTCTCTTCCAGCACCGCACGATCGTCGACAACATCGCCACCGTGCCCCGGATGCTGGGCTGGGGCAAGGACAAGGCACGCGCCCGGGCCCGGGAGCTGATGGAGCGGGTCGGGCTCGACGGCTCGCTCGCCAAGCGGTACCCCTACCAGCTGTCCGGCGGCCAGCAGCAGCGCGTCGGAGTGGCCCGGGCCCTCGCCGCCGACCCGCCGGTGCTCCTCATGGACGAGCCCTTCTCGGCCGTCGACCCCATCGTGCGCAAGGGCCTCCAGGACGAACTCCTGCGCATCCAGGACGAGTTGGGCAAGACCATCGTCTTCGTCACCCATGACATCGACGAGGCCGTCAAGATCGGCACGATGGTCGCGGTGATGCGCACCGGCGGCAAGCTCGCCCAGTACGCGCCGCCCGCCGAACTGCTCTCCCGTCCCGCCGACGCCTTCGTCGAGGACTTCCTCGGCACCGACCGGGGCATCCGCCGGCTCTCCTTCTTCGGCTCCGCCGGACTGCGGCTGCTCACCACGCCGGTCGTCGCGGTCGACGCCACCGCCGAGCAGATCGCCGCGCGCGGCACGGACGAGGCCCCCTACCTCCTCGTCACCGACCTGGACGGCCGGCCCCTCGGCTGGAGCGAGCCCCGGGACCTGACCGCCGGCAGCATCGACACCGGCCGACTGCTGTCGTACGGGCGGCCGTTCGTGGCCGGCACGGACTCGCTGCGGGCCGCGCTCGACTGCGCGGTGCTCTCGCCCACCGGCTGGGCGGTCGGCGTCGACGCCGAGGGGCGGGTCGCCGGAGTGGTCTCCCAGCAGAGCATCGGCGAGGCGATCCGCGGGGCGCACGCGGAAGGCCGTACCGACTCCGAGGCCGTGCGGTGAACGGCTTCTTCGACATCCCCAGCGACCTCCAGCACAGCTGGCTCGGGCTGATCGGCCTGCACCTCAGGGAAGCCCTGCTGCCGGTCCTCGCCGGACTGGTGATCGCCCTGCCGCTGTCCCAACTGTGCGTGCGCTTCCGGTGGTTGTACCCGCCGGTGCTGTGGGTGACGACCGTGCTGTACGCCATCCCCTCGCTGGCCTTCTTCGTCGTCCTCATCGACTACACCGGCCAGACCGAACTGACGGTGATGATCCCGCTCACCGTCTACACCCTCGTCATCCTGGTGCCGGCGATCGTCGACGGGGTCCGCTCGGTGCCGCAGGAGACCCTCGCCGCCGCGACCGCGATGGGCTTCGGGCCCGTACGCCGTTACCTCCAGGTCCAGTTGCCCATCGCGGTGCCCGCCATCATCGCGGGGCTGCGGGTGGCGACCGTGTCGAGCATCTCGCTCGTCAGCGTCGGCGCCCTCATCGGCAACCAGGGGGCGCTCGGCAACCTCATCAACGACGCGAACATCTACAACCGGCCCGAACTCGCCGTGAACGCCGTGCTGACCATGGCGGTCCTCGCGATCCTCGCCGACGGCCTGCTGGTCGCCGTACGACTGCTGCTGACGCCGTGGATGCCGAGCGGCGCGCGGACGCGTCGCGCGCAGCGGCCCGAACCGGAGGTCGCCGCCCGGTGAACGTCCTCAACTTCATCAACGCCTTCTTCAGCGACAACGCGCACTGGACGGGCTACGACGGGATTCCCACGCGGCTCTGGGAACACGTCCAGTACACCCTGGAGGCGCTCGCCATCGCCGCGGCGATCGGGCTGCCGGTGGGGCTGGTGACCGGGCACTACGGGCGCGGCGGCAACGCGCTGGCCTTCATCGCCGTCGCCGGACGGGCACTGCCGACCTTCGGTCTGCTGGTGCTGATGACCCTGTCCCTCGGGTTCGGACTCATCAACGTGATGATCCCGCTGGTCGTGCTCGCCGTGCCGCCGATCCTCGTCACCACGTACGAGGCGATGCGGTCCGTGGATCCCGCGCCGGTGGACGCGGCGCGGGGGATGGGCATGCACGAGGTGGAGGTGCTGTTCCGGGTCGAGTTGCCGGTCGCTCTTCCGCTCATCCTCGGCGGGCTGCGGTCGGCGGCCATCCAGATCGTGTCGACGGCGACGATCGCCGCGTACGTCTCTCTGGGCGGGCTCGGGCGGTACATCGTGGACGGGCTGTACCAGCGGAACTACGAGAAGGTCGTGGGTGGGGCGACCCTGGTCGCCGCCCTGGCGCTGGCCACGCTGGCGCTGTTCTGGGGGATCACCCGGCTCACCGTGTCGCGCGGGGTCCTCAGGAGCAACTGAGCGACGGGCCGGGGGAGTCCCCCCGGCCCACCTCAGTTCTGGGTGCGCGCCAGTGCCTGTTCCAGGACCACCAGCAGCGCGTCCCGCACCGAACCCCGTTCCCTCGCGTCGAAGACGATCACCGGGACACGGTCGTTGACGTCCAGGGCCCAGCGGACCTCGTCCAGGGTGTGGTCGACCCTGCCGTCGAAGGCGTTGACGGCGACCGCGAACGGGATCTGCTTGTGCTCGAAGTAGTCGACCGCGGCGTAGCAGTCGTCGAGGCGGCGGGTGTCGACGATGACCAGGCCACCGACCGCGCCCTCGACGATGTCGTCCCACATGAAGCCGAAGCGCTCCTGGCCGGGCGTGCCGAACAGGTACAGCTTCAGGGTCGGGTCGACGGTGATGCAGCCGAAGTCCATCGCGACCGTGGTCGTGGTCTTGCGCGGAGTGTGGCTGAGGTCGTCCACGCCCGCGGCGACCTCGGTGATGGCGGCCTCCGTGGTCAGCGGCTCGATCTCGGAGATCGAGCCGACCGCGGTGGTCTTGCCCACCCCGAAGCCGCCCGCGATCACCATTTTGACCGGCAGCGGCGGTCGTACGGCGGCGGAGGGCGCGGCCGAGGGCCGGGTGGCCGGTTCAGTCGGTGTCACGGAGTACCCCTCGGGAGTCGGGGATGGCACGCAGGCCGTCGATGAGCCTGCGCAGGACGGAGGCGTCGTGGGTGACGCCGGTGTCGGGCACGTGCACCGTCAACTGCCCTGCCGTGCGCAGGTCCTCGGCGAGGATCCGCACCACGTTCAGGTGCAGCCGCAGCCGGGCCGCGATCTCCGCGATGGACTGCGGGATCCGGCACGCGGCGACGATGTCGTGCTGTTCGAAGGCCAGCCGGTCGAGCACGGCGAGCCCCTCGGCGGTGGCCACCACCTGGGTCTCGACGGGCATCGTCCGGCCGGACGGATCGGGCGCCACCCGGCCGGCGGTGACGAGGAACGGCCGTACGGCGGGCACGGGACCGCCCGGCTCCGGGTCCGGAGGCGTGCTGCCGTCCGCCATGACTGCGCTTCCTCCTCGGTCAGCGCTTCGACGTGGCGCCGACGCTGTTCTTCAGCTCCAGCACCAGCTGGGGGCTGAGCGCGGCACCGGCACGGTTCGCGAACAGGGTCATCTCGTACGCGATGTTGCCGAGCTTGGCCTCCTTGTCGGTGACGACGCCGAGCACGGCGCCGCTGCCGATCGCGGAGACCAGGACATGGCCGCCCTCCAGGTCGATGATGACCTTGTTGAGGGCGCCGAGACCGTAGTTGCCGGAGGCGCCCGCGGCCAGGCTCGTGATGCCCGAGACGATCGCGGCGAGGCGCTCGGAGTCCGCGTGCTCACGCAGCTCCGAGACGGCGATGAGCAGCCCGTCCGAGGACACCGCGATGGCGTCGACGACGCCCGCGGTCTCCGTCGCGAAACGGTTCAGCAGCCAGGTGAAGTCGGCTGCGGCGGCCTGCAGATCGGCGGGCGTGCTGCCTCCCGTAGGCGTGTCACCTGTGGACGTGCTCACTGCTCCGCTCCTTCCGGGGAGTGGTTCTGTTCGTGCGGGGGGTTGGATGCGGTCTGGTGGGTTGCCACGGTGTCCTTCAGTACCGGTCGGGAGTGGCTGCCGGTGTCCCGGTGGGCCCGCTCCACGGCCGCCTCGAACGCGTCGAGCTCGTCGCGCACGGCCTCCGCGTCGGCGGGCCGGGGGGCGGCGGCCTTCGGTACGACGTCGGCACCGAGGGTGGTCCGCAGCGTGGCCCCGCGGACGCGGCGACGCAGGGGGCGGGCACCGGCGGGGTCGTCGGCGGTACCGGCCGCCTCGGCGGCGCGGGCCTTCGGGATGAACGGGGGCGTGGGAGAAGAGGGTTCGGCGGATGCGTCCGGGCCGTCGGGAGCCGGGTCGCGGTGCGGGACCCGGCGGGGGAGCGGGGCGTGATCGCCGTCGGCGGCAGCGGCCCCCGTGACGCCGGGCTCGGAATCCGCGGTACGCCGGGGGAGTGGGCCGGTGGGCGCCTCCTGGCCGGACTCGGGGCGTGCGGCCGTAGGACCTGTGGCCGGAACCGGATCCGGGGCCGGCGTCGGATCCGAGGCCCAGGTCGGTGCCGGGCGGGTCGGCGGGGCGGCGGCCGGGGGCGCGTCGGAGTGCGCCGCGGCTGCCGTCGGGGCGCCCGCGGCGACCGCCACCGGGCTCATCGTCAGCAGCAGTGAGGAGGGGATGGTCACCTCGGCCGTGACGCCGCCCCCCGGGGTGCGGGAGAGGGCCACGCTCACGTCCCAGCGGCGCGCCAGCGTGCCGACCACGAAGAGGCCGAGGACCTTCGTCGGGACCAGGTCGAGGCGTTCGCGGCGGATGAGCCGGGCGTTCTCCTCCTCCAGGCGCTCGGCGCTCATGCCGAGACCGTGGTCGGAGATCACGACCAGCGCACCCTCGCGGCTGTCCTTGACGATCACCTCGACCGGACTGCCCGCGGGCGAGAACGACACCGCGTTCTCGACGAGTTCGGCCACCATCAGCGTGAGGTCGCCGATGATGTCCGGCTCCACCATGACCTCGGTGCCCGCCTGGAGGGAGACCCGCTGGAACCCCTCGATCTGCCCGAGCGCGGCCCGGACGACGTTGGTGAGGGCGAGCGGACCGGAGTCGAGGACGGTCTCGCGGATGCCCGCGAGCAGCATCAGGCTGTCGGCGTTGCGGCGCAGGCGGACCGCGATGTGGTCGATGCTGTAGAGGCGTTCCAGCAGCGCCGGGTCGGTCTCGCCGCGCTCGACCGCGTCGATCAGCGCCAGCTGCCGCGTGGTGAGGTTGCTGACCCGGCGGCCCACGTTGCCGAACATCTCGGCGACGTTGCGCCGGCTGAGCACCTGGCGTTCGAGGAGCGCGACCGCGGTGGTCTGCACCTGGTTGAACACATCGGCGAGGTCGCCGATCTCGTCCTTCGCCGTGACCGGCATCTCCTGGAGCCGCGGCGTGCCGGTGTCCTCGGTGTCGTCGTCGGCCACGCGGGCGAGTTCACGGCCGGCCACCTCGGCGACCTGCCGGGCGGCACCGGTCAGCGCCTGCACCGGCCGTACCACCGAACGCCGTACGGCGACCGAGAAGGCCAGCCAGAGCACGAAGCCGAGCAGGGCCGACCCGAGCAGCCACGCCGCGTTCGAGCGGGCCTCGCGGGAGGCGGCGTCGGCGCGGTCGGCGATCTGGTCGATCAGCGAGGTGGTGGTCTTCAGCCGGGTCCGGGCCTGGGTGCGGTAGTCCGGGTAGGAGTCGAGCGCCGTCTGGAAGGCGGCCTTGATCTCGGACTGGCTCTCCGCCTGGAGCGAGCCGGGGTCGATCTGGAGCTCTGCGTACTGCCGGGCGATGGTCGCCTGGGCGCTGTTGTGCTCGATGTCGCCGAGTTCCTCGGCCTGCTCCGGGGTGGCGAACCGGCCGAAGCGCTCGACCTGGTGGGTGTACTCGTCGTAGGAGCCGATCGCGCCGATCAGCTCGATGAGGGCGTTGGAGTCACCGGTCGTGGCGGAGAAGACACCGGTCTCGAAGGAGCCGTGCGCGGCGTCGGCGCGCAGCAGCGAGTCGAGCAGGTTGCCGGTGAAGGTGGCGGCGAGGGCCGGGTTCCGGTCGAGCCCGAGGCCGTCGATCAGGCCCTTGGCGGCGTCGCTGTAGGCCGGGTCGATGTTGTCGGCGGGCAGATAGGCCTTCTCGATGGTGGTGCGCAGGTCCGCGAGGCCGTTGACCTCGCGCAGCGCCTCGGCCTCCTCGTCCGGCAGCCGGTCGCCGAAGGTCGCGCGGACCTTCTCGACCTGGTTGTCCACCCGGATCTGGGCCTCGCGGTAGGCGGTCTGCGAAGGCGTGTCGCCGGCCCGGTTCGACTGGTGGCGCACCGAGAGCAGGACGGCCTGCTGGTGCTCGGCCTCCAACTGCCCGACCAGCTTGGCGACCTGGGCGCTGTCCCGCACCAGCTGGGCGGCCTTCGACGCGTCCTGGGACTGGCCGACCTGGTCGGCGAAGAGGTAGGCCAGCAGCGCGGCGACCACCGCGAGCGGCACACCCACCAGGATGTTCAGCTTGCGCCGGAACGGCCAGCGCTCGGCGAAGTCCCGCAGGCCCCGGTCATCGCGTACGTCGACCCGGCTCGGCGGCGGTGCCGACCGGGTGGACGCGTCCACCTCGTTCGTGGACACCAGCCCTCCTTCGTGGATGTCCCGGCCGACGCGCGAGGACCGCGCATGACCGATTCTGATCGCTACGGGACGGTGCATAGGACACCTGAGTGGCTCCTGCACGCCTGTGTGACCGGCGCCAACTTCGGCGAGACTACAGCCTCTTCGGACAGCGCTTCCCGCCGCCCTGAGTCAAGAATCCGTTACAACCTGTCGGCACCCCGCGCGCCGGTTTCGCTTTTCCTTCACAACCGACTGGTGATGGGAGCCAATTGTGACCAGGCCGGTCTTGACTGGGCGAGAACAGGCTGGATTGGATCAGAGCAAGGGCTTCCCCGAAGCCGAGGGCTTCACTCCAAGCCCCCTGAATCCCCCTTGAGTCCCCCTGAGTCCGGAACGGGAATCGTGACTGTTACCGCCGTACACCGCAGGTCCATCAGGAAGAACCCCGGCCTGGCCGCCGTCGCGCTCGCCGCCGCCACGGTCCTGCTGGCGGGATGTGGGTCCTCCGACGACACCTCCGACCCGCTCAACGAGGACAGCGCGGGTGCCGGCAGCGGCGACACCGTCGTGGTCGGCTCCAACAACTTCGCCGAGAGCATCCTGCTCGCCGACATCTACGGCGAGGCCCTGAAGGCCAAGGGCGTCAAGGTCACCTACAAGCCCAACATCGGCAGCCGTGAGACCACCTACGGCCTGCTGAAGAACGGCTCGATCACCGTCCTGCCCGAGTACAACGGCTCGCTGCTGGCCTACCTCGACAAGGACGCGGCGCAGGAGTCGGCCGCGGCCGTGAACACCGGGGTCAAGGCCAAGCTCGACCCCAAGCTGACGCTGCTGGAGTCGGCGCCGGCGGAGGACAAGGACTCGGTCACGGTCAACGCGGACACCGCGAAGAAGTACAACCTGACCTCCGCGTCCACGCTCGCCGACCTCAAGGCGATCGCCCCGGACCTGGTCATCGGCGGCTCCCCGGAGTTCCAGACCCGGCAGCAGGGTCTGCTCGGCCTCGAGTCCGAGTACGGCCTGAAGTTCAAGTCCTTCAAGGCGCTCGACGCGGGCGGTCCGCTGACCCAGGCGGCGCTGAAGAAGAACACCGTGCAGGCGGCGGACATCTTCACGACCGACCCGACCATCACCAAGGAGAAGTTCGTCGTCCTCCAGGACCCGAAGAACCTCTTCGGCTTCGCGAACGTGACCCCGCTGGTCTACAAGTCCGGCCTCAGCCAGGAGGGCGTGGCCGCCCTGAACGCGGTCTCCGCGAAGCTGGACACCAAGGCGCTCCTCGACATGGACTCCCAGGTCCAGCTGGAGAACAAGGACCCGCTGGACGTGGCGAAGGCCTGGCTGAAGACGAACGGCCTGGGCTGACCCGGAGCCCGGCAGGACGGGACGTGCCCTCACGGGTGCGTCCCGGCCGTGGGGTTACACCCCGCCGAGTTCCGTCCGCACCCGCGCCGCCGCTCCCACCGTCACCGCGTCCCCACCGAGCAGAGCGGGCAGCACCCGCAACTCCTGCCCGCTGACCGGGGGTTCGGCGGCCAGGGCGCGGTGGACGGCCGGCGCCAGCAGGTGCCAGGCGCGGCTGACCCCACCGCCCAGCACCACGGTGGTCACGTCCAGCAGGCCCGCCGTGACGAGCAGCGCCCGCGCCACGGCGGCCCCCGCCTCCTCGTACACGGCGAGCGCGTCCGGGTCGGCGGCCGCCGCCAGCTCGTGGGCGCTCACCACGCGCCCGGTCCGCTCGCCGTACCGGGCCGCGATCGCCCGCCCGGAGGCCAGCGTCTCCAGATGCCCGCGCCCTCCGCAGGTGCAGGGCAGGTCGCCGAAGCCGGGGACGTGCCCGATCTCGCCCGCCGCGCCGTGCGGCCCGTCGTACAGGGCGCCGTCCAGCCACAGCGCCCCGCCGACCCCCGTCCCCAGGGTCATCCCGAGCACGTGCCGCTCCCCGGCGACCGCCCCGGCCGTCGCCTCGCCGCGCAGGAACGCGTTGACGTCGTTGTCCAGGAACGCCGGCACCCCCAGCGCCGCCTCGAACGCCGCCGTCACCGCGAACCCGGCCCAGCCCCGGAACGAGTCGCTGGCCACCAGCACCCGTCCGCCCACCGCGTCCACCACACCCGCCGCCCCCACCCCGACCCCGAGCAGCCGGGCGTCGTTGCGGTCCAGCAGCAGGCGTACGGCATCCACCGCGGCCCCGGTCATCGCGGCCCCGCCGACGTCCGCCGGGGTGGCCGTCTCCAGCCGGTCCACGACGGCCAAGTCCGGTGTGCACAGGGCCACTTGGGTGGTCGTTCCGCCGATGTCGACACCGGCGAACACCTTCACGCGGTGACCTCCGTCCGCTGTGCCCGCCGCTCGCGCTGCACGACCGGGTCCGGCACGGGGACGGCCGCGATGAGCCGCCGGGTGTACTCGGTCTCCGGGCGCAGCAGCGTGGCCATGGTCGGCCCCTGCTCCTCCACGCGCCCGTCCCGCATCACGACCACTCGCCCCGCGAACTCCTGCACGACGGCCAGGTCGTGGGAGACGAGGAGACAGGCGAACCCCAACTCCCGCTGCAACGCGGCGATCACCTCGAGGACGGTCCGCTGCACGCTCACGTCCAGCGCGCTGGTCGGCTCGTCCGCCACCAGCAGCCGGGGTTCGAGGACCAGCGCCCGCGCGAGACTCACCCGCTGCCGCTGGCCTCCGGACAGCTCACGAGGTCCGCGCCCCGCCAACTCCCGCGGCAGCCGCACGAGTTCGAGGACCTCCGCCACCCGGTCCCGGCGCTCCGCCCCCGACATGCCCCGGCGGTGCACCCTGAGCGGCTCGGCCACGCACTCCGCCACGCTCATCCGCGCGTCCAGCGAGGCCACCGGATCCTGGAGCACCACGCCCACCCCGGCGAGCAGTGCCCGCCGTTTCCGGCCCCGGACCCGGCGCAGGTCGGCGCCGAACAGCGACACCGAGCCGGAGTCGGGCGCGACGAGCCCGAGCGCGACCCTGGCCGCCGTCGACTTGCCCGACCCGGACTCGCCCACCAGTCCCACGGTCTCACCGGGCCGCACGTCGAGGGAGACCCCGTCGAGGGCCCGCACCCGCCCGAACCGCACGGACACGTCCCGGAGCCGCACCACCGGCGCCGCCTCCTCGGCCGGCTGGGCGTCGGTACCGCTGAACCGCAGCCGCGGCACCGCCGCCAGCAGCTCCCGGGTGTACTCGTGCCGGGGCCGCAACAGCACCTCCTCCACCGACCCGGTCTCCACGACCTCGCCCCGCAGCATCACCGCGACCCGGTCGGCGAAGTCGGCGACCACCCCCATGTTGTGCGTGACCAGCAGCACGCCCGTGCCCGAGTCGGCCGCCAACCCCCGCAGCAGGTCCAGGATCTCGGCCTGCACGGTGACGTCGAGCGCGGTGGTCGGCTCGTCCGCGATCAGCAGACCCGGCGAGTTGGCGATCGCCATGGCGATGACGACCCGCTGCCGCTGGCCGCCCGACAGCTGGAAGGGGAAGGCCGAGGCCCGCCGCTCCGGCTCGGGAATCCCGACCCGGCGCAGGAGTTCGACCGCCTCCCGAGCGGCCTCGGACCGGGAGACGTCCCGGTGGTTGCGTACGACCTCCGCGATCTGGGCGCCGACCCGGGTCAGCGGGTCGAGGGCGGTGGCCGGCTCCTGGAACACCATGGAGGCGGTCCGCCCCCGCAGCCGGGTGAGCGAGGCGTCCGGCGCCCCGACGATCTCCGTGCCGTCGACCGAGACCCGCCCCGAGACACGCGCGGTGCCCGGCAGCAGGCCCATCGCGGCGAGCGCCACCGTCGACTTCCCGGACCCCGACTCGCCGACCAGCGCCAGCGTCTCGCCGGGCCGCACGTGCAGGGACACCCCCCGCACGGCGGGCACGTCCCCCGTCTCCGTCGCGAAGGTCACCCCGAGGTCCTCGATGGTCAGGATGTTCACGCGCGTCCCCTCACGTCGAAGGCGTCCCGCAGCCCGTCGCCGATCGCGTTGAACGCGCACACGACGAGGATGATCGCGAGGCCCGGCGGCACGATCAGCCACCAGCGCCCCGAGTACGCGGCCGTCAGCCCGGCCGACAGCATGCCGCCCCAGTCGGTCTTCGGCGGCTGCACACCGAGACCGAGATACGACACATAGGCGATGAGCAGGATCGCGTCGGCGACCTGGAAGGTGGCTGCGACGACGATCGTGGAGACGGCGTTGGGCAGGATGTGCCGCCGGATCGCCCGCCCGTGCGTCCCCCCGGTGGCCCGCAGGGTCAGCACATGGTCCCGGTTCTTCAGCGTGAGCGTCTCGGCCCGCACGAGCCGCGACGGCACGAGCCAGGACACCAGCCCGAGCACGACGATCAACCCGAGTGTCCCGGGGCTGGTGACGGCGGACACGACGAGCAGGATGAACAGCGCGGGAATGGCGATCCCTGCGTCGACCACCCGCATCATCACGGCGTCGACCCATCCGCCGGCATATCCGGCGACGGCCCCCCACAACGTCCCGATCACGGTCGCGAGCACCCCGGCCGCCAGCCCCACGAGCAACGACACCTGCCCGCCGTACATGAGCCGCCCGAGCTGGTCATGCCCGACGGCGTCGGTACCGAGCCAATGGCTGGAGTTGGGCGCGAGGTTCACCTGGGTGAGATCGGTGTGGGTCTGGTCGGTTGAGTGGAGGAGGGGCCCGATGAAGCAGAAGCCAAGGAAGAGGACGACGACTACGAGCCCGGCCACGGCAAGCTTGTTGCGCGCGAAGCGCGCTTTAAGGGGCGCGGGGAACTGCGCGACAAGCCCCCACCGGCGGACAGCCTCAATACGACCGCTCATACCCTCCCCTCCTTCACCCGAGGATCAACAACCCGCTGCACCACATCCGCAAGCAACGTCCCCACCACAGTCGCCACCGAGATCACCAGCACACACCCCAGCAGCACCGGATAGTCCGAAGACTGCGCCGCGGACCAGAACAACAGCCCCATCCCCGGGTAGTTGAAGAGCTGCTCCACCACCAGCGCACCCCCGAACAGCACCGGCACGTAATACCCCAGCATCGCCACCACCGGAGTCAGCGAGTTCCGGAACACATGCCGAAACAGCACCGCGTACTGCCCCGCGCCCCCCGCGCGAGCGGTCCGCACATAGTCCTCGGAGAGGTTCTCCAGCGTCGCGCCCCGCATGTACCGACTGAACACGGCGACCATCGACGCGGCCCCCGTCACCACGGGCAGCACCAGCCCCGCCGGATCCGCGAACACCTGGGCCAGTGTGTCCCCTTGGGGCGCCTGCGAGGGAAACCACCGAAGGGTCTGCGTGAACAGCAGGATGAGCAGCAACCCGAGAAAATAGACCGGCGTCGAGTACGCGACGAAGCTCAGCGTGGTGATGACGTAATCCGTCGGCCGGTTCCGCCGCACCGCCTGCCACATCCCCAGCGGCACCGCGAGCACCAGCCCCACCACCGCCGACAGCACGGTCAGCACCAGTGTCTTCGGCAGCCGTTGCTCGATCAGCCGGGACACCGCCTCGTTGAGGGTGTACGACGTCCCGAGGTCACCCTGCACCAACTCGCGCAGGTAGTAGGCGTACTGCACCGGCAGCGACCGGTCGAGCCCCTGCTCGTGCTCGAACGCGGCGATCTGCCCGGCCGTGGCCTGCGGCCCGAGGATCCCGCGCGCGGGGCCCCCGGGCAGCGCGTGCAGCAGGCAGAAGACCACGATCGTGACGATCAGGATCACGGCGAGGGCCTGGAGGAGCCGCCGGCCGAGGTAGAGGACCGTGTCCACTAGTCCGTCCACTTCCACTGCGCCGGGTGGAAGTTGGCCAGCGAGTCCTGGGAGAACCCGCCGAGGCCGTTCCTGACGACGGAGATCTGGTAGTCCGGCTCGGGCAGCCAGATCACCGGCAGGTCCTTGGCGAGGGCCGCGCTGTAGTCCTGGATCGCCTGGTTCGAACTGGACGTCGTCGTCGCGGAGATGAGCTTGTCCACGGCCGGGTTCGAGTAGCTGCCGAAGTTCGAGCCGCCGCCGGTCTGGAACAGCGAGTCACCGGTCGGGAACGCGTTGAAGTACCAACTGCCCGCCGTACCGAAGAAACTGAGCTGCCACTTGCAGATCGACTGCCCCGAGGTGCACTGCGGGGTCTGCGAGAGCACCGAGTTGACCGGGGCCGTCCTGATCGAGAACTTGATGCCGCTCTTCGAGAGCGAGGACTGGATCGCGCTCATCATGTTGTCGGTGACGGCCGACCCGGACTGCGAGAGCACCTGCATCTCGAACTTCGTGCCCTTGGCGACGCCCGCACCGCACTTCGCGGGCTCCGAGCAGGTCATCACGCCACCCTGTTCGGTCCAGCCATGGCTGGTCAGCAGGGACTTGGCGGTGTCGTTCGAGAAGGGGTACGGGTTGTCCTTCTGCACCGGCGACAGGAAGTCCGAGGCCTGCCCCTGCGGGATCGGCCCGTAGCCCGGCACCGCCGTCCCGTTGAGGACGACCTTCGCGAGGCTCGCCTGGTCGATCGAGTGCTGGACCGCCTGACGGGCGTAGAGCTGCTTGAACACCGCGCCCATCGCCGGGTTGTTGAAGTTGTACGGCATGTAGGTGATCGCCCAGCCCGACCACGGCTCCACCCGGTAGCCCTGCGCGGTGAAGCTGTCCTTCTGGTCGAGGTCGGTCGCCTCGATGTAGCCGTAGTCGACGCTGCCGGACCGCAGGGCGTTCTTCTCGGCGTCCGCGGTGGTGAACGGAAGCAGGTTCACCGTCGGGATGTTCGCCTTCTCACCGCCGTCGTACTTCTTGTTGGCGGTCAGGACCACCTTGCCCGCGGTCGAGAAGGACTTCACGGCGTAGGGGCCGCTGATGGTCTTCCACAGCGGGTTCGAGGCGTAGCCGGAGATGTTCTTGGCCGCGTCGTTGAGATACGTCCACGCCTGCTTGGGGTCCCGGCCGCCGGCCCAGGCGTGCCGGGGGAGCGGGGTGATGGAGTTCAGCTCGTTGGCCAGCATCCACTGCGGGTTGTAGGCCTTGTCGAAGGTGATCGTGAAATGGCGGTCGTCGACCGTCCTGAAGGACGTCCAGTTGTCCGGAGCCTTGCCCGGGTTGTAGCCCGCCCACTGGGCCTTGTTCGCCTTGATCAGGTCGAACCAGAACTTCACGTCCGCGGAGGTGATCGGCTTCCCGTCGCTCCAGTGCCGGTCGCCCAGGGTGATCGTCACGCTCTTGTTGTCGGCGGCGAACTTCGCGTCCGTGGCCACCGAACCCGCCTTGTTCCAGCCGATCTTTCCGGTCGAGCCGTCGTAGGCGATGAGCGGTTCCCACAGTGTGTTCGCGATGGAGATGTTGTTGGTGTTGAGGTGGGCCGCGGTGCCGATCGGCAGGATCCAGTTCGGCGTGAAGTTCGCCGGCAGCGCGTAGTCGATGGTGTCGTGCGAGGCCGACGACGTGCCGCTCGACCCGGAACACGCGGTGAGCAGCAGGGTGCCCGCGCTGAGGGCGGCGGCACCGGCGAGGAGTCTCGTGCGGGCAGGGGACATGGTTGCTCCAGGGACCTGGGAGGCGGAAGCGGGGGTGGAGCCAGTGAACGCCCCCTCTGTTGGAAGAAACAGGCGTGCCGCTGTAAAAAGCCTGTTTCTGCTGTTCTGGAAAAAGGACAGAGGGGCTTTCCGGGCTTACGCTCGACGCCCCGGCCGCCGAATTCGGGAGTAACTTCGTCCATGCTTGAAAAAAGTGCCCCGCCCCATCGGAGAAACGGCGCGGGCTTCTCCTCGCTCGCCGAGGGGATCCTCGAACTCCTCGCCTCCGGACAGGCCTCGACCCGCACGGAACTCGCCGCGCTGCTCGGCGCCGCGCCCTCCACGGTGTCCTTCGCGGTCGGCCAGTTGCTGACCCACGGGCTGGTCGCCGAGGAGGGCACCCGGTCCTCCACCGGGGGACGGCCCCGCAAGGTGCTGCGGCTCGGCGGCAGCGACGGGTACGCGGTCGCCGCCGACATCGGCGGGAAGCACGCCCACGTGGGAGTCGTCCATCCCGGGGGCGGCCTCACGGACGTGTCGACCGTGCCGTTCGCCACCGCGGAGGGACCCGAGGCCGCGCTGCCCGGGCTCGCGGACACCCTCCAGGCGCTCGTCGACCTGCACGGCCCGGACCGGCTCCGGGGCGTGGGCCTGTGTCTCCCCGGCCCGGTCGACGTCGAACCGGGTCTGGTGACCCTGCCGGCCCGCATGCCCGGCTGGAACCGCTTCCCCGTGCGCGACTGGTTCGAGGAACGCTTCACCGTCCCGGTGGCCGTCGAGAACGACGCCAACTGCATGGCCGTCGGCGAGCACAGTGTCCGGCCCGCCGAGCAGCGCCAGTCCATCATGGTCAAGGCGGGCTCCGGCATCGGCGCCGGCATCATCGCCGACGGCCGTCTGTACCGGGGCGCGACCGGAGGGGCGGGGGAGATCACCCACGTCCGGGTGGAGGCGGCCCACGACACACCCTGCTCGTGCGGCAACACCGGTTGCCTGGAGACGGTGGCGTCCGGGGCCGCACTCGTACGGCTCCTGCGCGGACGGGGCCTGCGGGTGACGGCGACGGAGGACGTCGTACGCCTCGCCGTGGACGCCGACCCGGAAGCCACCCGAGCGGTCCGCCAGGCCGGCCGCTACCTGGGCCAAGTCCTGTCGGCCAACGTGAACTTCTTCAACCCGGACGCGGTGTACCTGGGCGGCATCCTCTCCACCTTGGCGCCGTTCGTGGCGGCGGTGAGAAGCCAACTCTACGAAGGCTGCCACCCGTTGGTGACACAGCACCTGGTGATCGAGCGCACCTCGTTGGGCGCGGACGCGGGGTTGGCGGGAGCGGGCCAGTTCGCGTTGCAGCGGGCGCTGGCGCAGGCCATGCAGACGGTCACCGGAGCTCTTTAGGGGCGCGGGACGGTGTCCATGTGCGGCTCCGCCGCGTGGGCGCGACCAGCCACGACGAACCCGCAGCCGACAGACCACGTTTGGAGTCCCCCATGCACCCCGTGATCGCCGTCGCAGGCCTCGGCATCGAGTCCTCGACCTTCTCCCCGGCCCGCACCGAGGCCCCCGCCTTCCACCCCCTGCGCGGCGAGGAAGTCCTCACCCGCTACCCCTTCCTCGCCCCCGGCGAGCCCCTGCGCGAGTCGGCCGACTGGCGAGGCGCCCTCGTCGGCAAGGCACTGCCCGGCGGTACGGTGACAGCGGCCGCCTACGCCGAGCTGACCCGTGAACTACTCGACCGTCTCAGGGAACTGGGCCCCCTCGACGGCCTCTGGTACGACATCCACGGCGCGATGACGGTAGAGGGCCTGGACGACGCCGAGGCCGAACTCCTCCATCGCATACGGCAGATCACCGGCCCCGACACGGTCATCTCCACCTCCATGGACCTGCACGGCAACGTCTCCCGCGAACTCGCCCACCGCACCGACCTGATCACCTGCTACCGCATGGCACCCCACGAGGACGCGACGGAGACGAAGGAGCGCGCCGCCCGCAATCTCGTGACCCACCTCAGGAGCGGCGCCCCCCGCCCGGTCAAGGCCTGGATCCCGGTCCCCGTCCTGCTGGCCGGCGAGCAGACCAGCACCCGTATCGAACCGGCGAAGAGCGTGTACGCGGCCGTAGCGGACGTGGAAGCCACCGAGGGCGTGACGGACGCCGCGATCTGGGTCGGTTACGCGTGGGCCGACGAACCCCGCAACCGGGCCGCGGTCGTCGTCACCGGCCCTTCCGCGCAGGCGGTGACGACCGGAGCCGAACGGCTCGCCGAGGGCTTCTGGAAGGCCCGCCACGACTTCGGCTTCGTCGCGCCGACCGGCACGCTGGAGGAGTGCCTGGACGCGGCCCTGGCCTCGCGGAGGCGGCCGTACTTCATCAGCGACACCGGGGACAACCCCACGGCGGGCGGCGCCGGTGACGTCACCTGGGGGCTCCGACAGGTGCTGGCGCGACCGGAGTTCGCGGACCCCTCCGGGCCGACGGTCGTCTATGCCTCACTGCCGGGCCCGTCCGCCGTCGACACGGCGGTGGCGGCCGGTGTCGGGGCCACGGTCACCGTGACCGCGGGCGCCGAGGTCGACGACCGGCACGCGGGCCCCCTCACGCTCACCGGAGTGGTCCACGCGATCCGGCACGGTGACGAGCACGCGGTGACCGAGGTGGTGCTGCGGGTGGGGAGCGTGCACGTGGTCCTGACGCGGCTGAGGAAGCCGTACCACCATGAACACGACTTCACCGACCTGGAGTTGGAGCCCCGGAAGGCGGATGTCGTCCTCGTCAAGATCGGATATCTGGAGCCGGAGCTGTTCGCGATGGCCGCCGACTGGAAGATGGCCCTCACCCCGGGCGGAGTGGACCAGGACCTGGCGCGGCTCGGACACCGGCGCGTCCGTCGGCCGATGTTCCCGTTCGACCCGCAGATGCCCGACCCGGACCTCCGGGCCCGGCTGATCCCGTCCTCAGACAGGGAGTTGACCGGACCCGACGAGTGAGGGTCAGTCGTCCACCGCGGAGGCGATCAGCAGGTCAAGGAGGGCGATCAGCACGTCCCGGGACGACTCGCGGCGGCGGGCGTCGCACAGCACCACCGGCACCTCCGCCGGCAGCGCGAGGGACTCCCTGATGTCCTCGGCGGGGTAGGGGTGCCGGCCGTCGAACCCGTTCACGGCGACGACGAAGGGGATGCGCCGGCGTTCGAAGAAGTCCACCGCGGCGAAGCTCGACTCGGGGCGGCGGACGTCGATGAGGACGACCGCGCCCAAAGCGCCCACCGCGAGGTCGTTCCACATGAACCAGAACCGCTGCTGGCCGGGCGTGCCGAAGAGGTAGAGCACCAGTTCGTCGCTGATGGTGATGCGGCCGAAGTCCATGGCCACGGTGGTGGCCCGCTTCTGCTCGATCCCGGCGAGGTCGTCGACGCCGAGGCCGGCGACGGTGAGCGGTTCCTCCGTGCGCAGCGGGGCGATCTCGCTGACCGAGCCCACCATGGTGGTCTTGCCGACGCCGAAGCCCCCGGCGATCAGGATCTTGACGGTGTCGGGCGCGGCGGGCGTCTCAGCGGTCTCGCGGGCGCGCGTCTCAGAGCCGGCCAAGGCCTTCCCTCACTTTCTGCAACAGGTCCAGGTCCGGGGTGCGGGGCGAGACGGGGCGCGGGGGATGCGCCGTGATCAGGCCCGCCTCCAGCAGATCGCAGAGCATGATCACGACCACGCTGACCGGCAGGTCGAGCAGCGCGGCCAGCTCCGCCACGGCGACCGGGCGGGCGCACCGGCGCAGGATGCGGGTCTGCTCGGGCTGCGGGCGCGGGGCCCGCTCCGGTGGCGGGTCCACCGCGGTCACCGTCGTGATGAGGGTGAAGTCGGCACGGCTGGGCCGCGTCCGTCCGCCGGTGAGGGCGAACGGCCGCACCAGCCGGCCCGCCGCGTCGCTGTCGGTCACCTCACCCGCCGGTGGGGCCGATGCCGGCCCGCGGCGCCGCGCTGAGGTGCTCGCCGATCTTCTTCACCAGCATGTTCATCTGGTACGCCACGACCCCCACGTCGGCGTTCGGTCCGGTGAGGACGACGAGGTGGGCGCCGGGCCCCGCCGAGGTCAGGATCAGGAAACTGTTGGCCATCTCGATGAGCGCCTGGCGCACCGGGCCGCCGCGGAAGTCCATGCTGACGCCCTTGCTCAGGCTCATCAGGCCGGACGCGGTCGCCGCCAGCCGCTCGGCGTCGTCGCGCAGGAACCCGGTGGACTTGCTGACGACCAGCCCGTCCTCGGAGAGCACGACGGCCTGCGTCACGTCGGCGACCCGCTCCACGAGTCCGGTGAGCAGCTGGTCCAGCTGGGTGTGCGTGGCGGGGGTGGGGCGTGTCATGGCGGTGTCCTTCATGAGCGGTCGGTGTGGGGAGTGCGGGCGGCGACGGCCGGGTCCTGCGGGGCGTCGAGGGGGCCGTCGGGGGCCTCGGGGGAACCGGCGTCCCCGACGGCGTCCGCGCTCTCCGCAGCACGGTCCCCGGGGGTGTCGAGCGGGTCGGTCCCGTAGGCGGTGGCCTCTTTCGGTACGTCGGGTGCGGCACTGTCCGTGGCCGGGTCCTGCGAGCTCTCCGGGCCCTCCGGCTCCCACGGGTCGTCGAGGAGGTCGTCCTCGTCCCGGGCGCGTAGCGTGCCGCGCTGGAACCCGGCGAGCGAGGAGGCCGCGTGGTCCGCCGTGAACTCCTCGGCGCCCTCGTCCACACCGCTGACCGAGGGGTCGTCCCGCAACTCCACGGCAAGGCTGGTCTGCGGCACCCGCCGGGGGAGCGGGGCGAGACCGTCGAAGCGGGGCGCGGGGGGAGGGCCGAGGTCCGAGGCGGCCGAGCCCGCGGCACCGCGCGCGCCGGTGGTGTCGTCCGTCCCGGCGGGCCCGGCATCCACCGGGCCGCCCGCGCCCGCACCGGACCCCACCTCTGCGAGCCCCGGCGCACGACTGGCCCCGCTGCCTGAGCGACCTGACCCGCCCGCGTCGGCTGCCCGACCCCGACCGTCGGTGTGAGCTGAGCGGTCCGACTCGTTCGCGTCAGCTGTGTGGCCGCGAGCGTCGGTGTGAGCTGAGCGGTCCGACTCGTCCGCCTCAGCTGTGTGACCCCGAGCGTCGGTGTGAGCTGAGCGGTCCGACTCGTTCGCGTCAGCTGTGTGGCCCCGACCGTCCGTGTCAGCCGCGCGGTCCGGGTCACCCGTGCCGGTCGAGCGGGTCGTCCCGTTCGCCTCGGCTGCTCCGACCGTGTCGTCCGCGCCTGCCGAGTGGTCCGTGTCGTCCCCCTCGGGTGCGCTGCCCGTGCCGTCGGCCTCGCCCGCGTCACGTGGGTGGTCCGGTCGGTCGGCGCTCCTCGTCCGGCGGACCGGGCCGGCCGCGAGCGCGGTCCTCGCGGAGCCGCCCGCCACCGCCGCGGTCACACCGGCCGCCTCCGGTGAAACGTCACTCAAGGCGCCCGCGTCACCGAACGCCCCCGCCTCGTCCCGTACGACCACCTCGTGCGGGATCAGCACGATCGCCGTCGTCCCCCCGTACGGCGAGGACCGCAGCGTCACCTGGATGCCGTGGCGGTTGGCGAGGCGGGCGACGACGAACATGCCGAGGCGGAGGTCGTCGGCGAGGGCGACCACGTCGAACTTGGGCGCCTCGGTCAAGTGGGCGTTGAAGGCGGCGTACTCCTCCTCCGACATGCCGAGGCCCCGGTCCTCGACCTCGACGGCCAGCCCCTTGGCGACCAGCCCCGCCCGCACCCCGACCGGGCTCGGCGCGGGGGAGTACAGCGTCGCGTTCTCGATCAGCTCGGCCAGGAGGTGGATCACGTCCGCGACCGCGGGCGGCGCCAGACAGACCTCCTCCTCGGTGTGCACCTCGACCCGCTGGTACTCGGCGACCTCACCCACCGCGCTGCGCAGGATGTCGATCAGCGCGACCGGCTCGCTCCAGCTGCGCCCCGGCCGGCCGCCGCTGATGATGACCAGGTTCTCCTCGTACCGCCGCAACTGGCTTGCCGTGGAGTCCAGTTCGTACAGACCGGCCAGGACGTCCGGGTCCTGGTGCTCGCGCTCCAGCGTGTCCAGCCGGCTGAGCTGGAGGTTGACGAGGTTCTGGCTCTGCCGGGCGATCCCGAGGATCACCTTCTGGAACCCCCGCCGGGTGTCGGCGAGTTCGACGGCGGTCACCACGGCCGTCCGCTGCGCCGTGTTGAACGCCTTGGCCACCTGCCCCAGTTCGTCCGAGCCGTAGTCCAGCTCAGGCGCCGCCTTGTCCACCTCGACCTTCTCGCCGCGCTCCAGCCGCGCCACCACGTCCGGCAGCAGTTCGTGGGCGAGCCCCAGCGTGGCCACCCGCAGGCCGCGCAGCCGCCGGGACAGCGAGCGGGTGATCCGCCACGACATGACGAGGCAGATCAGCAGCGCGACCAGCCCGCCCGCGCTGAGCGACGCGGCTGTCAGCAGCTGCTCGTGCGCCTTGTCCGCGCTCCGGGTCAGCAGCCCCGAGGTCTGCTGCCGGATCAGGGCGCTGTAGCGGACGGAGACCCTTTCCATCGCGGCCGCCCACCGCTTGCGCGCGTCCGGCAGGGCCACCCGTCCCGTGCCGTCGGACCGCGCGGCGAGCACCTGGTCCTCGACGGACATCAGGGTCTGCCAGTCCGGGCTCGCGAGGATCCGCTCGGTCTGGGTCTTCGCGCTGCCGCTCAGCGCGGGCACGATCTGGTCCTCGACCAGCCAGCGGCGCGTGTTCACCAGCTGGACGAACTGCTCCCAGTCCTTCTCGGCGAGATGCCCGGACGGCCAGGCCAGGGTCAGCTGGACGTCCTCCTGCGAGGTGAGCTCCGCCGCGTGCTCCAGGGCCACGAGGGGCCCGGCCTGCGAGGTGAGGTCGCCGTCGTCGACCTGGGAGAGCTGCTGGAAGGCGTGGACCTGGTCGTCGATGATCGAGGTGTACTGGTCCAGTGCCTGTACGGCGGTGATGTCCGTGGGGTGGTCCACCTGACCGCGGTAGTACTCCAGGCTGCCGACCGAGCCCAGCACCGAGTACAGCTGGTCGGCGATGCGGCCGGGCGCCCGCTGGATCTCGTCCGACCGCCCGACGAGCTTGGCGACCGCCTTGTCGCTGTCCGCGCGCTTCTGGTCCAGCACCGACCGGGAGCCGGGCACACCGGCCAGCCAGGCGGCGGAGGCCGCGCGTTCCCCCTGGAGCGCGAGCGTGGCCTCGGTGCCCATCGCGCCGGTCGACCTGCTGAGCTCCGTCTGTGAGCGCAGCCGTAGACCCTCCGAGAACAACTGCGTGGTCGTCACGCCCCACATGGCGGTCAGCGTGACGCTGGGCACCAGCGCCAGCAGGATGAGGGAGAGACGTATGGAACCGAGGCGGCGCCGGGCACCTTTCCGGTCGGGCATGGTCGTCCTTGGGCGGTCAGCGGGAGGGTGTTCCCGAGGAAGGGGTCAACGGGTGCCGGCGGCGGCGAACTTCGCGACGGCCGCGACGTTCGTCCGGGTGACGAAGGCGGGCCCGGTCAGGACGGGGGCCACGCCGCCCCCGCTGATGTTGCCGTTGGTCTTGTACAGCCACAGCGAGTCGACCGCGAGATAGCCCTGGAGGTACGGCTGCTGGTCCACCGCGAACTGTACGTTCCCGGCACGGATCGCCTTGACCAGGTCGTTGTTGAGATCGAAGGTGGCGACCTGGGCCTTGCTGCCCGCCGCCTTCACCGAGCCCACGGCGTCCAGCGCGAACTGCGCGCCCAGGGTGACGACTTCGTCGATCCCGGGGTCCTGCCGCAGCCTCGCCGTGAGCACCGCGTCCACCGCGTCGGGGTCGGTGCCCTCCACGTACAGGTTCTCGGTCTCGCCGCCGAACGTCTTGCGCACACCGGCGCAGCGCGCCTCCAGGGCGACGTTGCCCCGCTCGTGGATGACGCACAGCGCGTGCTTGGCCTTCAGGCCGTTCAGCTTGGTGCCCACGGCCGCGCCGGCGACGCTCTCGTCCTGGCCGAAGTACTCGAGGAGCCCCTGCGACTTCCAGGCGTCGATACCGGAGTTGAGGCCGACCACCGGGATGCCCGCCGCGCGGGCCGCGGCCACCGGCGCCCTCATCGCGGCCGGCTTGGCCAGCGTCACCGCGATGCCGTCGACGCGGTCGCCGATCGCGTCCCGCACCAACTGGGCCTGGCCCGTCGGATCGGAGTCGTTCGCGTACGTCAGCTCGACACCGTCCTTCGCGGCGGCGGCCTCGGCCCCCTTGCGGACCAGCTCCCAGAAGGAGTCGTCCTTGCCCGCGTGGGTGAGCAGGGCGATTCTCAGGCGGGCGGTGTCCGCCTGCGCCCCGTCCGTGCCCGAGTCGAGCCGGGAGTCGCCGGCGCCGGAGCAGCCGGCGAGCAGCAGGAGGACGACGGCGGCCAGGGCGGCGACGGACACGGATCTGGAGCGGGCCCGAGGTGGGGGAGGAGTGTTCATGGGTGCGGCACCTCGCTGTGCGGCCGAGCAGGCGGAACGCGAAAGTGCGGCCGGAACGCGGGCGCGTCGGCCGATTGAACTTTCACTGGCCAGGAGCCAACCGCGTGTGACCGCCGGTAGTCAAGTGATCAGCCCCTTGTAGTGACTTCTCGGTTCCGCATCGTAATGATCTTCACGTCAGCGGGCAGGAGGAGGTGGCGGTAGCGGGCTTGCGCTCACGTCCCGGCCTGGCTGCGGGCGAGGGTCACGACCCGCGGGCGGCCATCCCGTCTCCGCGCCGCGTTCGCCGAGCACCGCCTGCCCCCTCCGCCGCGTGACCGCTGGCTAGGATCACGTGAATGGCCACAGAACCGACGATCGTCGCGACCTCCGGAGGACACCGCACCGGGGGTCGCACCATGGTGTCCTTCCACGCGCTGGTGCACCATGCCGTAGAGCTGTCGGGTGCCCACGGGCGCAGGCCGCGCGTGATGTACGTCGGTACGGCCATCGGGGACGCCGAGCACTTCACGGCCCGGATGCACGAGGCGGCCCGGGTGGCCGGCTTCGACCTCACCCCGCTCCAGCTCTTCCCCATGCCCAACCTGGACGACGTCGAGGGCACCGTCCTGGAACAGGACGTGGTGTGGGTGATGGGCGGCTCCGTCGCGAACCTGCTCGCCGTGTGGCGGGTCCACGGCCTGGACCGGATCATGCGCCGGGCGTGGGAGTCCGGCGTGGTGCTGAGCGGCGTCAGCGCGGGCTCCCTGTGCTGGTTCGAGGGCGGCACCACCGACTCCTACGGCCCCGAACTCCGGCCGCTCACCGACGCGTTGGGCTTCCTGCCGTACGGCAACGGAGTGCACTACGACAGCGACCCGGGCCGCCGTCCCCTGGTCCACCGGCTCGTCGCGGACGGCACCCTGCCCGTGACCCACTGCACGGACGACGGCGTGGGCCTGGTCTACCGCGGCACCGAACTCGTCGAGGCCGTCACCGAGATCCCCGGCAAGGGCGCCTACGTCGTCACCCGGGACGGGGACACGGCGGTGGAGGAACGCGTCGAACCGCGCAGGCTGCCCGGCGTGTGACGGGCGGTGCCTGCGCGGTCCGGCCCCGGGGAGGGCGGGCGCGTGATGCCGCGGACCCGGGCGGTCCGCCCCGGCAGCAGGACCCGGGCGGAGTGCGCAGGCCCGGCTGCCGGGCGCAGGACCCGGGCGGAGTGCGCGGGCCCGGCTACCTGGCGGTCCGGGTCACTGCGCGGTACGGGTCACTGCCGGGTCCGGGTCACTGGGCGGTCTGCGGGGTGGCGGAGGCCATCCCGGCCGTGCCCGTCCCGGTGCCGGGCTGCCCCGTGTCGTACGACGGACCGTCCTGCGCGGTCCGCTGTCCCTGCTCGCGCCGGTCGCGGCGGCTCGTCCGCGGGCCCTGGTCGGGCAGCCAGCCGAAGATGAGGACGCTGCCCACCACCCCGAGCAGCAGGCCGACCATGAAGCCGCCCAGGTTCGAGGTGAGCCAGGTGCCCATGGAGCACAGGACGCCGACGATCGAGTAGAACAGGCGCTGCCCCGGACTGAAGAGGGTCAGCAGACCCACCAGGATCATCAGGGTCGGCAGGAGGTAGCCCGCCACTCCCTGCATCCCGACGTGCATGACGACCTTGATCGAGGCCTTCATGGTGAGCAGGATCCAGGCCCCGCCCAGCGTGAGCCACAGTCCGCCGAAGAAGGGCCGTCCGTACACCCAGCGGGTGAACGCGTCCTGCTGGGCGACGGGTTGCTGCGCGCCCCCGGGCTGTCCGCCCTCCACCGGCTGTCCGCCGTCCACCGGCTCCTGGCTCTCCATCAGCAGGCCGTGCCGCTGAAGCTCATCTTGAGGTTGGGCAGCTTGAACACGCCGGCCGTGGTGGCGTAGTTGGTCTGGCGCAGGTTGTCGATGTACACGGTGTCGGACTGCTGGCTGAAGACGCCGAGGGGGCCCTTGACGCCGGCCTTGGTGAGGGTGCTGGCGTCGTTGCCGATCTCGATGTTCCGGAACGCGGCGTCACCGGACAGCTCGGTCGAGTCCGTGGTCAGGTCCGTCGCCTCGACCTTCTTGGCGCCCCAGCCGGCCTTGATGACGAGGTTGGTGCCGCCCAGGTCGACGCTCTGGCACAGCTTGGTGAGGGTCGCGCTCTTGATGGCGGAGGTCATCACCAGGACCTGGCCGCCGGTGTCGCCGGCGTTCGGGCTGTTGTCCGCCATGTTGTCGAGGCCGCCGAACTGCTCGAAGCCGGTGCCGTCGAGGTTCTCCGCGGTGACCGTGAAGGGCATGCCGGAGATGGCGAACTGGACGCCGAGCGCACCCTCGGCGGTCATGATCGCGAGACCCGCGGTGATCGCGACGGCCGGCACCGCCATGATCGCGGCCCGGCGACCCCGGACCCGCCCGCGTCTCGCGGAGCCGTCGGGGGCTTGTGGAGCGGAACCGCTTTCGGAGGTCTCGGAGGTGTTGCCGACGGATGAGGCCATGTGCTGCTCCCAGGGGCATAGTCAACGCAAGTGGGGCTCACGTGCGGATGTGCGGCTTCGTAGGCGTGGTGTCCTGGCGCGGACATCGGCTGCGGCGCACGCCCCCTCGCACCTCCCGGTGGCTGCAAGGGCTTTCCGGTACGTACTCCGCAGTAACGCCACGGAAGTTACCGGCGGTTACGCTCATGGGTCAAGCAAGTTGTGAGTAAAGGGTGTTGATTATGTGGCACCGGTGATCAACAAGGCCCGGACAGGCGAAAAAAACCGCCAATCAAAGATCAACTCCCTTTCGGTACCTTGACGTTGACAGATGATCAGGTCTACAACTCTCCTGGCTTCCCCCGGATCCGTGGCGCCGGATCCAAGCCTTCGGGCGGTACCTGTCCGCATTCCCGGACCGTCTGTCCATCACGGGCTCTTCACCGCCCGAGCCCGACCCTCCACGGCACCCGTACCGGCCGCTTCCCCCCTGGGCCGCACCGGGCTCGCCACCTCCCGACCGGCCCGACCGAAGCCCTCCCCCATGGGGCATTCGGACGGTCACCGGCGGCTGCCGTTGCCGGTCCGTCACGTACGGAGAAGGCGTGACGGGTCGGCAACGGCGGACGCGACACGCGTCCGCGCCCCCCACACCCACCCTCACCTCACGAAAGAGGCAACCCCGCATGCGTATGCGTTCTCTCGTCTCCCTCACCGCCGCCGCTGCCGCCTTCGCGCTCCCCGTGGCCGTGGCCGCCTCCGCCCCCGCCGCCGCGGACGACGTCGCGGTCCTCACCACCGGCTCGGTCGGCGGACCCAGCGTCGCCGAGGGCACCACCATCACGGCGTCCCTGGCCGGCGGCACCACCGCGACCCTGTTCTCCAGCGCGACCGGCACCAGCGGCATCACCTGTGCCGCCTCCACCTTCACCGCGACGGTGGGCAGCAACCCGACCGCGCCGGGCACCGCCGTCGAGTCCCTGACCGGGCAGACCTTCAGCAGCTGCACCTCGAACGTGGTCGGCGTCCTCGGCGTCACCAGCATCACGGTGAACAACCTGCCCTACACCACCGACGTCTCCTCCGGCGGCGCCGTCTCCGTGACCCCGGCAAGCGGTTCCGCGATCCAGACCACCGTCGTGCTGCGCACCCTGCTCGGCAGTGTCAGCTGCGTCTACCAGGCGGCGGCCGGCCTGTCCGGCACGGCCGACAACGCCGACAACAGCATCGCGTTCAGCAACCAGCAGTTCACCCGCACCTCCGGCTCCTCGCTGTGCCCCGCCAACGGCTTCTGGAGCGCCAAGTACAGCCCGGTGACCGCGAGCGGCGACCCCGTTTACGTCAACTGACCGCTGTAAGCGCGTAGTTCAGCGTCGGCGCAGACGAAGCGCCAGGGCGGCGCCCCCGGTGAGCACCAGCACCGCGGCGGCGCCGCCCGCAAGCACGGGCGCGGACGGTCCGGAGTTGCCGTCCGCGTCGGCGGCCACCGGCGTGGAGTCGGGGGCCACCGCGCCCGCGGAACGGGCGAGGGACGGAGCCGGCGTAGGCGTCGCGGCGGGAGTGGACGGCGCCGGACTCGTCGCCGGCTTCTTCTCCGCGGCCCGGGACCTGGTCGGCGACGCGGCCGGGGCTGCGGCCCCGTCCCCGCTCTTGTCCTCGGCCGCCGGGAACACCACGTCCGAGCACGAGTAGTACGTGTCCGCCGTACTGCTGTTCTGCCAGATCGTGTACAGCACCTGCCGCCCCGTACGGTCCTTCGGCAGCGTCATCCTGATCCGGTACGCGCCGTCCGTGAGCGCCGGGTCCTTCACCTCGGCGAACGGCCGCTCCGGCAGATCGGACCACTTCAGCGGCTTCGACGGGTCGTAGCCGGGCTCGGTGAGGTACATCCGGAACGTGCCGGTGTGCGGGATCGTGGAGACGTACTTCATGGTCAGGCTCGCGCCGGGGGACAGCCGGGTCGCCGGCCAGTCGGCGCGCGCCAGGTCCAGGCCCCGGTAGTCGGGCAGGCCACCGCTGCACAGCTTGCCGTCCGGGATCGTCTGCCGGTCCCGGCCGTTCACGTTCGCGACCCGCAGGTTGTCCCACGCGGTGAAGGGCGAGCCGTTCGCCGCCACGGCCGCCCGGCACGCGGCCGTGCCCGAGGAACCGCCGTCGGGGGAGCAGGCGAAGACCCGGCTCACCGGATCCGTGGGAGCGCCATGGGCCTGCGCGGGCGCCGCCGCGAACAAGGTCAGCAGGAAGGGTGTCAGGGCGGCGACCGCCGCACTCGTACGACGGGCTGTGGTCCAGGGCATCCGGGCCATCCGGAACGCCTCCTCGGGCGGCGCGGGAAAGACGGGCTTCCGTGCAGTACGGGACACGGCCCGCGAGCGTTCACCGGCGCCCCGCACGGTCCGCGAGCGTTCACCGGCGCCCCGCACGGTCCGCCGCAGGCAGACGCGGGCAAAGCGGCCATCCCCGGTCAACCGGTCGGCGCAGAGGGTGGGTTCCTTGCCTGCTCAAGGGTTTCCCCTGTATCCCCATGACCTTCCCTTTGCCTATCGTTCGACCACAGCTGACCCACAGGTAACCCCGAACGGGTCACGCCCGCACCCCACGTTTCGCCGGCCGGCCGCCGCGCTCCTGGCTCCACCCCCGCAGCTGCACCCCCCGCCGCTTCATCGCCGAAGCGAATCGACTGCCGCTCCGCGCTGCCCGGAGCACGGCCACGAAAGGCAAGCCCTTGCGTACCTCCCCCTCCCTCCGGCGGAAGCTGATATCCGCCGCGGCCGTCTCCGCGGCCCTGCTCTCCGTCGGCACGGCCTCCGTCGCCGTCGCCCAGGACACCCCCGCGCAGGACACCGCCGTCCCGGCCGCGCTCACCGAGGCCGCTCCCGGCGTCCAGGCCGAGCGCCTGATCGTCGGCTACAAGTCCGGCGCCGCCGAGGCCACCTCGAACAAGGCCGCCGAGGCCGACGCCGCCGCCAAGGACGCCGACTTCCAGCGCAGACTCGGCACCGGGGCCGCCCTCGTCGACCTGGGCGCGGACGCCGACAAGGCCGAAGTCGCCGACGCCGTCGCCGAGTTCAAGGCGGACCCGCAGGTCGCCTACGTCGTGCCGGACCGCCTGAACAAGCCGCAGGCCGACCCGAACGACACCGAGTACGCCAAGCAGTGGGACCTGTTCGAGTCCACGGCCGGCATGAACGTGCCCGGCGCCTGGGCGACGTCGACCGGCACCGGCGTCACCGTCGCCGTCATCGACACCGGTTACGTCACCCACTCGGACCTCGCCGCGAACATCGTCGGCGGCTACGACTTCATCTCCGACACCGCGGTATCCGTCGACGGCAACGGCCGCGACAGCAACCCCGCCGACCCGGGCGACTACTACGCGGCCAACGAGTGCGGCGCCGGCATCCCGGCTTCCACCTCCTCCTGGCACGGCACGCACGTCGCCGGCACCATCGCCGCGGTCACGAACAACAGCAAGGGCGTCGCGGGCATCGCGTACGGCGCGAAGATCTCCCCGGTGCGTGTCCTCGGCAAGTGCGGCGGCTACGACTCCGACATCATCGACGCCATCACCTGGGCGTCCGGCGGCACCGTCTCCGGAGTGCCCGCCAACACCAACGTCGCCAAGGTCATCAACATGAGCCTCGGCGGCGACGGCGCCTGCACCTCGGCGACCCAGACCGCCATCAACAACGCCGTCAGCCGCGGTACGACCGTCGTCGTGGCCGCCGGCAACGACAACGAGAACGTCTCCGGGCACTCGCCGGGCAACTGCAACAACATCATCTCGGTCGCCGCGACCAACCGCACCGGCGCCAAGGCCTCCTACTCCAACTACGGCTCCCTGGTGGACATCTCGGCGCCCGGCGGCCAGACCAGCACCGGCACCGCCAACGGCATCCTGTCCACGCTCAACTCCGGTGCCTCGACGCCCTCTTCGGAGTCGTACGCCTACTACCAGGGCACCAGCATGGCCACCCCGCACATCGCGGGCCTGGTCGCGCTGGTGAAGTCGGCCAACTCCTCGCTGACCCCGGCGCAGATCGAGACCGCCATCAAGAACAACGCCCGTCCGCTGCCGGGCGCCTGCTCCGGCGGCTGCGGCGCGGGCCTCGCGGACGCGGCGAAGACGGTCGCGGCCGTCAGCGGCGGCGGTACGACGACGGGGACGACGTTCTCCAACACCACCGCTGTCGCCGTCCCGGACAACGGCTCCGCGATCGAGTCCGCCATCACGGTCAGCGGCCGCACCGGCAACGCCCCCTCGGCCCTCCAGGTCGGCGTCGACATCACCCACACCTACCGCGGTGACCTGGTGATCGGCCTCGTCGCCCCGGACGGCACGGTGTACAGCCTGAAGACGGCCAGCTCCTCCGACGCGGCCGACAACGTCAACACCACCTACACCGTGAACGCCTCCTCCGAGACCGCCAACGGCACCTGGAAGCTGCGCGTCCAGGACACGGCGGCGCAGGACACGGGCACGCTCAACAGCTGGAAGTTGACCTTCTGAGGCAACTCCCGCGAACGAGTGGGCCGGCCGGTGCGGATGGGGCACGGGCCGGCCCACTTGCGTGCGGCACGCGTGGGAGGGCCGGCCCACTCCCGTGCGGGACCCCGTGACAGGTAGGGCCCTCTCCCGTGCGGCGCCCGTGGGAGGTCCGGCCCACTCCCGTGCGGCGCCCGTGGCGGAGCCCCCGCGCTCAGGCCTCCGCGCCCACCAGTTCCCGGCCCTCGATCAGCGCCAGCAGCCGGGCCCCGCGGTCGGGTCGGCTGTCGAGGCCGGTCAGCAGTCCCGGCACCGCGATGCTCGGCAGCATGTGGGCCCACATCACGGAGATCCGGTGCCCGAGATCCGCCCGCTCGTGCAGCGCCCGTGACATCAACTGCACTCCGGCGAACGCCCCGACCAGCAGATCAGCCGTCTCCCGCGGCTCCACCGTGGGCAGCAACTCGCCCTGTTCCCGGGCCCCTTGCAGCATCCCCGTCAGATGCTCGCCCCACTGCCTGAACGGCCCCGTGTGATCGACCCCGGGCGGCGCGCACTGGTCCACCGTCAGCCGCACGCTGCCCTTCAGCAGGGAGTTGGTCCGCAGCCGCTGCCCGAAGACGAACGTCATGTCGACGATCTCCTGGAGCTTGCACGGATGCGGCGGCACGGCCCCCAGCGACAACTGCTCGTCGAGCACCGCCTGGGCGAGGGACTCCTTGGAGGGGAAGTGGAAGTACAGGGCGCCTTTGGTGACTTCGGCCCGCTCCAGCACCATCGCGATGGTGCTCGCCGCGTACCCGTGCTCGTCGAAGACGGCGCCCGCGGCCTCCACGATCGTCCTGCGTGTCCTGATGGCGCGCTCCTGTCTCGCCACAAGAACCCCTCCCATGAGCCGAGTCGGGTCTCGTCCGGTCTCGATCAGGTCACATTGAAAACAGACCGGAATCCCTCGTACTCTATCGCTCACCGGCACGGGCACCTCGCCGTCCGTCATCGCTACGGAGGAACCGCTTCGGAGGAACGAGGGGGAGACATGCCAGAGTTGCGGCAGTTCGCACAGTTCCCGTCCGCGTCCGGGCCCCTGACGGCGACCGTCCCCCGCGAACTCGTGCACCGCGTGTCCGTCGCGGAGACCCTCCTCACCGGCTGGACCAGGACCGGACCCGACCGTTTCAGTCTCACCGCCCAGTGGCCGCGCGCCCACCAGTTACACGTGTCGGCGGACCGCTCGGCCTATGAGCCGCTGCTGGTTGCAGAAACGGTCCGCCAGTGCGGGGCGCTGCTCGCCCACACCGCCTACGAGGTCCCCATAGGTCATCAGTTCGTCCTCCGGGACCTGCGTGTCGACACCCGCCCCGAGCATCTGGCGGTCGGCGCCACCCCCGCCGAACCCGTCGTCGACATCACCGTCGACGAGGTCCGCCGGCGCGCGGGCCGACCCGCCGCGCTGAGCTACGACGCCGTGGTCCACCTCGGGCCGGAGCGCGTCGCGACCGGCCGCATCGCCGTGAGCTGGACGAAGGAGAGCGTCTACCGCCGGCTGCGCGGGGGGCGTACCGCCGACGTGGGGGCCCTGCGGCTGCCCCGGCCGACGCCGGCGCCCTTGCCGGCCGACGCGGTGGGACGGGCCCTGTCCACCGACGTGCTCCTGTCGCCCGCCGACCGCCCCGACCGCTGGCGGCTCAGGGTCGATACCGCGCACCCCGTTTTCTTCGATCACCCGCTGGACCACATCCCCGGCATGCTCCTCCTGGAGGCCGCCCGCCAGGCCGTACGGGCGCACGGCGGCGCGGACGGCCCGGTGCCCGCGTCCTTCCACGCCACGTTTCACCAGTTCGCCGAGCTGGACCGGCCGGTCTGGATCGAGGTGAGCGGCACGGGCGGCGCCGACGTACAAGTCGTAGCGCTGCAAGGGGAGTCGGTGACCTTCGTATGCCGTGTAGGTGCCGTCGCAGGGTGAGTTATCGTGTACAGGGAGTGAGAAACAAACGGCATGACCCGTTCTTTTCCGTCACAGGAGTGTGCAGTCGATGCCGAGGCAGTTACGCGCTGAACAGACCCGAGCGACGATCATCACCGCCGCCGCCGATCTGTTCGACCGTCGTGGCTATGAATCGACCAGTCTCAGCGACATCGTCGAGCACGCCCAAGTCACCAAGGGCGCGCTGTACTTCCACTTCGCGGCGAAGGACGACCTCGCCCACGCGATCATGGAGATACAGTCCCGGACCTCGCGTCAGGTGGCCGGGGACGTGGAGGCCCGTGGCTGCACCTCGCTGGAGGCGCTGGTCCGCATCACCTTCCAGATAGCGCGGTTGTCGGTCGAGGGGCCCATACTGCGGGCCGGACTCCGGCTCGCCACGGGCGGAGTCGAGGTGCGGGCACCGCTGCGGCACCCGTTCACCGAGTGGCTCGACCTCGCGACGGGAAAACTGCTCGGCGCGGTCAAGGAGTCCGACCTCCACCCGGACACCGACGTGGACGCGGTCGCCCACTCGCTCGTCTGCTTCTTCGTCGGGACACGCGTGGTGGGACCGCATCTGGAGCCGGTCGGCCGGCAGCCGCGGCGACTCGCCCAGATGTGGCACGTGATGATCCGGGGGCTGGTGCCGGTGCCCCGCCGGGCCCGCTACCTGGCACTGGTGAGCCAGCTGGAGCAGGAGTCGAGAGGCGTCTGAAGGGTGGCTACAGTCGGCGTATGTCTGTCAGCGCCGCCGTAGTCCTCGCCAGTGAACCCGGCTCCTTCCCGCACAGTGTGCTCGCCGAGCGGCACCCCGCGATCATCGCGCAGGTGCGGGAGGCCTTCCCCTACGGCCCCGAGCAGCACCGTGCTCTCGACGCGCTGCTCGACAACTGCACCAAGGGCGTGATCGAACCGCTCCCCGGCGGGGCGTGGGCCGAGTGGGGCATCGACACCCACCTCGGGCAGTCCTGGTTCGACGTGCCCTGGCTGTGGTCCGAGAGCTACTTCTACCGCCGGCTCCTCGACGCCGTCGGCTACTTCGCCCCCGGCCCCTGGCAGGGCATCGACCCCTTCCGGCCCGCCAAGCTCACCGAGCTCGACTCCCCGGAGACGGACCAGGAACTGGCCGCGCTGGACGAGCTCGCCTCCCGGTCCGTCGAGGAGCGGGGTGCGGCCCTGCTGCACGGCTCGCTGTGGGGCAACCGCGCCGACCTCGGGTTCCGGCTCTCCGACGGCCGGGCCGAGGGACGGGACGCCGTACCCGATCTGGTCGCCGACGACAGCGAACGGCTGTGGGAGCTGCTCGACGGCACCGGCACGCTGTGCCTGATCGCCGACAACGCCGGGCGCGAACTCATCCCCGACCTGCTCCTCCTCGCCCACCTCCTCGAACACGGGCGCATCGAGCGGGCCGTCCTGCACGTGAAGCCGTACCCCTACTACGTCTCCGACGCCACCACCGCCGACGTCGTCGACTCGCTGCGCCGGCTGGTGCGGGCGCCGGGGGAGGCCGAGGGATACGGTCGGCGGCTGTGGGACGCCATGGCGGACGGGCGGCTCGGCGTCCGCGCGCACGCGTTCTCCTGCGCGCCGCTGCCGTACGCCGACATGCCCGACGACCTGCGTACGGAGATCGGCGGAGCCGCCCTGACCGTGCTGAAGGGGGACCTCAACTACCGGCGTCTGGTGGGGGACCGGTGGTGGGCGCCGACCACGTCCTTCGCCGAGACGACCGTCCATTTCCCGGGGCCGGTCGCCGCGCTGCGCACACTGAAGTCCGATGTGATCACCGGGCTCGACGCCCGCACGGAGGCCGCGCTGGTCGAGGCGGAGGGGCAGCGCTGGCGGACCGGCGGGACCCACGCGCTCATCCAGGTCCGGCCCTGAGGAGCGTTATGCTGCCTGAGGCTGGGCTGCCACACGTCCCGCCGACGGGCAGCGAAAGAGGACGTCATTGACCCCGCGGTACCTGAGCAATCCTGGGGAGCCCGTCTACGACGTGGACGCGCGGCGCTACGTCGACGTCACGGACCCCCGTGACGAGGCCGACCTGCACGACGTGTTCACGGACATCTACCGCACCAACCGCTGGGGTTCCGACGAGACCCGCTCAGGACCGGGCTCCGAGCTACAGCGCATGAAGCGGGTGATCGCCCAACTCGGCGCTCTCATCGAGGACTTGGGTGTCCGGTCGGTACTGGACGCACCCTGCGGCGACTTCAACTGGATGCGGTACGTCGAACTGCACGGCGCCTCCTACCTCGGCGGGGACGTGGTCGCGGAACTCGTCGCCGCCAACCGCGTCAACCACCCGGGCCCGGGGCGGGAGTTCCAGCTGCTCGACTTCACCGCGCAGCCGGTGCCGCGGGTCGACCTCATCGTGTGCCGGGACGCCCTCGTGCACTTCTCCTACCAGCACGTGGTGGAGGCCCTGACCCGGTTCCGGGAGAGCGGCTCACGCTATCTCCTCACCACCACCTTCCCCCGGACGCCGGCCAACACCGACATCGTCACCGGCTGGTGGCGCCCCATCGACCTGTGCAAGGCACCCTTCGGCCTGCCCGAGCCGCTCCAGGTCATCGACGACGACGAGTCCGACGACTTCTACGACGACAAGACCCTCGCCCTGTGGGACCTCAGCCGGATCCCCTCCCGTTTCCCGGGCTACGAACCGGCCGCCGCGGAATCGGGATCGCGAGGCGTCTGATCGCCGTCCTCGGTCCGCAGGCGGGCCAGCGCCTCCCCGGCGGCCAGCGTCCGCGGGTGACGTAGCCCCAGCACCTCCTCGCAGGCCTCCCGCACCTCCGTGAACTCCGTCCGGGCCTCGGCGAGTTCACCCTTGAGGCACAGCAGGTCGGCCAGGTTGTGCCGGACCGCCAAGGTCCCCGGATGCCGTGGCCCCAGCGTGTCCACGCAGTCCGCGAGCACCGTGCGGTACTCCGCCTCCGCCCGCTCGACATGCCCGCGCAGGTGCAGGACGTGCGCCGCGCCGTGCCGTACGGACAGGGTCAGCAGGTGCTGTTCGCCCAGCACGGTCCGCCGGGCCTCGTAGACCTCCCTGAACTCCTGTTCCGCGGCCGCGAACCGGCCCTGGTCCTTGAGCAGGTCGGCGAGGTTGTGCCGGACCGCGAGGGTGCCGGGGTGACGGGGGCCCAGGGTGTCGACGCAGTCCGCCAGCACCGTGCGGTACTCGGTTTCCGCCCGCTCGACATGGCCGCGCAGGTGCAGGACGTGCGCCGCGCCGTGCCGTACGGACAGGGTCAGCAGGTGCTGCTCGCCCAGCACCTCGCGGCGCGCCGCGTACACCTCCCTGAACTCCGCCTCCGCCGCCTCCAGTTGCCCCCGCTCCATCAGCAGGTCGGCCAGGTTGTGCCGGACCACCAGGGTGTGCGGGTGCATGTCGCCGAGCAGTCGGCGCTGCACCTCGAAGACCTCCCGGAACTCGGTCTCCGCGTCACCGGGCCAGCCCCGGTCGCGCAGCACGGTGGCCAGGCCGTGCCGGGCGGACACGGTCTCCGGGTGGTCCTCGCCGTAGGCATCGGCGCGCGTCGCCAGCACCGTGCGGAACTCGCGCTCGGCCTCGGCCAGCAGGCCGCGGTCGCGCAGCACGTCGGCGAGGTCGTGGCGCACCGCGAGCGTGCTCGGGTGGCGTTCGCCCAGCACCCGCGCACACACCTCGAGCGTCTCCCGCAGCTCCAGCTCGGCCTGGCGGAACATCCCGCGCTCGTGCAGCACCTGGGCCATCTCGTGCCGGGTGGCCAGGGTATCGGGATGGTTGGCGCCGAGGGTCTCCCGGTAGGCGTCCAGGAGCAGGCGGTACTCCTCCTCGGCCTCCGCGAGCAGCCCCCGGTAACGGGCCATCCAGGCCACGCCCTTGCGGGCGGCGAGGGTCCGGGGGTCGCGCTCGCCCAGCAGGGCCCGGCGCGTGGCGTGCACCGCGCGGTACTCGGTCTCCGCCTCCACCGGGCGGCCCCGGCCGTTGAGCAGGTTCGCGAGCGCGTACCGGGCGTCGGCGGTCTCGGCGGCCGCGTCGCCGAACAGCGCCCGGGTGTCCTCCAGCACCGTACGGAACAGCGACTCGGCCGCGGACAAGCGACCGCGCATGTGCAGCAAGTGGGCCGCGGCGGCCCGTACTTCGAGCGCGTCGGGATCGCGCGGGCCGCACGCGAGCACCACCGGCTCGCACGCGTCGAGCACCTCCTCCGCGCGGTCCAGCCAGCCCCGCCGGAACAGATGCCGGGCCCCGGCCGCCGCCGCCCGCAGCGCCTTGGAGACCAGCTCGTCCTCGGCCTCGTACGGGTCGCCCATCAGGGCCAGCGGGGCGTCGCAGTGCGGGAGCAGCAGCCGCCAGCGCGGCCAGTCGCGCGGGTCGTCCTCGCTCAGCTCGGCGGTGGCGCAGACGACCAGGTCGGCGACGACGGCCGCGTACTCCTCCCAGTGCTCGGCGAGGTCCCGCTGGAGCCGGCCGGCGTCCCGGACCAGGGGGTGCAGCACCAGGGTGCGGGCGTGGTCGTCGCCGCCGGGCGGGGTGTGCAGCTCGACCAGGCCGAAGTCGGCGAGCGCGGTGAGCGCGGTGTACAGCTCCTGGGGGGTGATCCCGGGCAGCAGCGAGGAGGCCGCCAGCCGGTCCGGCCGTAACAGACCGACCAGCGGTACCGGGGCCTCGCCCAGGCAGCACAGCAGCCGCATCAGCGGCCGGGCCTGGACGATGCCCCGGCGCTCCAGGAGGTCCAGGGACAGCTCCCAGGTGCCGGTCACCGGGACGGAGTAGGTGCCGCCCTGCTGCCCGGGCGGGCGCTGGTCGAGGAGTTCGGTGAAGCGCTCGTCGAGGGCCACGCGGTAGTCGGCGTACGTCCGCACGGTCGTCGTGCCCGGCCAGGCGGGGAACGCCGAGGCCGCCGCGAGATGCGAACCGGCGATGCGCAGCGCCAGCGGCAGCCCGCCGAGCCGGCGGGTCAGCATCCGGGCGTCCTCGCGCGAACCGGCCCGCTCCCCGGCGAGGTCCCAGAGCACCTCGGTCGCGTCGTCCTCCTCCAGGGCGTCGACCGAGTGCAGCGTGGCCCACGGCCCCCAGGTCGTGGGGCTGCTGTCCCGGCTGGTGATCAGCACCAGCCCCGGCAGCTCGGCGGCGGGCCGGATCCATCCCGTGCCCTCCGCCAACCGGCCGTAGGGCGCCAGGTGTTCGGGCTCGTCGGCGTTGTCCACCACCAGCAGCCAGGGGCTCGCGGTGTCGCACAGCCGCCGCCACAGCAGATCGGTCGCGCTCGAACGCCCGGACCAGGCACGGTCGATGAGATCCGCGGGCGTGCCCAGCGCGGCCACCACCTCGCGCATCCCCGCGCTCAGCGCGGCGGGGTTCTTCGCCGTCACCCACCACACGTCGACGTTCAGCGCGGCGGCGTACGCGGCGATCTCCAGGGCGACCGTGGTCTTCCCGCTCCCGCCCATGCCGTGCAGCACCCGCACTCCCGAAGTCGGCTTGCCCACCAGCTGCTTGAGCGTGTCCAGCAGCGGCCCACGGCCGCGCACCCGGCGGTCGAGCCGGCCCAGCGGAGGAGCGACGGTCAGCGCGCCCGGGGCGCGGGCGGGCTCCAGCGGGGCCGGCGGCTGCTGGACCTGGATGAAAACCGGGCGCACCATGCCGGAGAACTCCTGGACGAACTCCGTCAGCAGCCCGGACAGCGTGGGGTCGCGTTCCAGCAGACCGCGCAGGGTGCTGTCCCACTCCTCCCGCTGCTGCCGCAGGATGACCTGCCGCCGCCCCGGCGGCGCGGCGTCCAGCTCCGCCCGCGCGCGGTCCAGCCGCTCCACGTCCTCCCGGCGCAGGAACCGCGCGATCCGGTGCCGGGCCACCTGCCAGGCGTCGGTGGTCATCAGCCCCACCATCGTGCCCGCGGCGGCGGCAGCGGTCTGGGTGAACAACTCTGCCCCGAACATCGAGGACCCCCCTGTCGGCACACACCTCGACGGCTCTGCCCGAACCCCTCTCCCGCTTTCAGGTTCTCATGTCACACGGGACGGAAGGGACTTGATTCCGTCGATGGGCCCGGCACGGGACGAAGGCCGCGTACGGGATGAGGGGCGGCTGTCGCCTTGTTGGCTCTGGTGCACCATCCCCGTCACCTCACGCCAAGGGAGGCGCATCGCATGCGTCTGGGAGTCGCTCCGCACCGACTGTGGCCCGCTCATGAGGACGAGCTCGACGGCGTCCTCGAAACCACCCGTACGGCCGAGGAGTTGGGCTTCGACCACATCATCGCGAGCAGTCATCTGCTGGCCGGAGCGGCGGGGGTGACGCCGGACCCGCTGGTCCTGCTGTCGGCGGCGGCGGGGGCGACCAGCAGGATCGGCCTGGTCACCAGTGTCCTCATCCTGCCCCTGTACAACCCGGCCGTCGTGGCTCACCAGGCCGCCACACTCGACCGTCTGTCAGGCGGCCGCCTCACCCTCGGTGTCGGCACCGGCTGGGACACCGCGGAGTTCGACGCGGCCGGGGTCCCGTTCGCCGGACGGGGCCGCCGGGCCGACGAACAGCTGGACGCAGTACGGAAGTTGTGGCGGGACGAGGCGGAGGTACGGCTCGGGGTGCGGCCGCGCACGCCCGGGGGGCCGCCCGTGTGGGTCGGCGGACACAGCGACGCCGCTCTGCGCCGGGCTGTGCGGTACGGCGACGCATGGCACGGGTTCGGCCTCGACGCGGCCGGACTCGCCGAGGTGCGGGGCCGGTTGGCGGGGCTCGGCGAGGAGGCGGGGCGGGATCCGGCCACCCCGCTGGAGCTGACGGCGGGCCAGGTCCTCGTACCGCCGGGCTTCGAGGCCGTCGTACAGCCGTCCGGCTGGCGGCCGTTGGGCGGAGCCGCGCCGACCGCCGAGCGGGTGCGCGAGGAGCTGGGTGAGCTCGCCGACGCCGGGCTCACCGCCTGTTCGCTGTGGCTGCCGGTCGCCACCGAGGCGCTGTCCGACGCGCTCGCATGGGTGGCGGAGGAGGTCCTTTCGCACTTCAGCCAGGAGTGACGAATTCGGCTGACCGTGAAGTGACCATTCGGCTGACCGTGATGCGACGGTTCGGCTGACCTTGATGTAGTGATCATGTCAATCGATGGGTCATCATGCCAGAATGGCGTTACGACCTTGGCGTTCGGGAAGTGGGAAGGCGACGGCCGCCGCGGCCGCGCTCGTGCTGGCCCTCACGGCGTGCGGCGGTGACGGGGACTCCGGGTCCTCCGGCGGCGGGCGTACGACGGTCAGGGTGGCCGCGCTGCCCCTGAGCGACTGCGCCATGCTGTACATCGCGCAGAACCGCGGGCTCTTCGAGAAAGAGGGGCTCGACGTCCGCATCCAGCAGATCCAGCAGAGCCTCCAGGCGCTCCCGGCCCTGTCCAAGGGGCAGATCGACATGGTCGCGAGCGCGAACTACGTCACCTACTTCCAGGCCCAGGACCAGGGCACCCTCGACATCCGGATCGTCGCCGAGGCGATCAGGGCGGCGCCGCGCATGATGGACGTCCTCGTGCCGAAGGACTCCGACATCAAGACCCTCGCCGACCTCGAGGGCAGGAAACTCGCCGTCAACGTCCTCAACAACGTCCAGTCGCTGACCTTCAACGAGATCCTGGCCGAGCACGGTGTCGGCGCGCCCGTCTACCGGCAGATCCCCTTCCCGCAGATGGGTGCGGCCCTGGACAGGGGACAGGTCGACGCCGTGCACGCGGTCGAACCCTTCGACAGCGCCATCCAGGACGAGTCGGGGGCGAGGGTGCTGGTGGACGGGGCCTCGGCACCCGTCGGGGCGATCCCGCTCAGCGGCTACATCACGACGTCGGCGTACGCCGGGAAGAACGGGGACGCGCTGGCCCGGTTCCAACGGGCCCTCAAGGCCGCCGTGCGGCTCGCCGACGCCGATCCGTCGCTCGTGCGGGCGGTGCTGCCGACGTACACCAAGGTCACCAAGGAGCAGGCGGAGAAGATCGACCTGCCGGTGTATCCGGCGACGATGGACGGGACGCAGATCGCGCGGGTCACCGAACTCATGCGGAAACAGAAGATGTTGAAGAAGCCGATCGATCCGGCGTCGCTGCTGGTGAAGTGAGAGGCCTGCCCGGTGCGGTGGTTGTGGGCGCGTCGGTGGGTGCGGGCCGGTCGGGAGTGGTGGCTGGGGCTCCTCGGGGTGCTGATCGCCTTCGGGGTGTGCGAGGCGGTGAGCCGGGCGGGCCTGGTCCGTCGCAGTTACCTCCCGCCGGCCTCCGAAGTCGCCTCCCGGGCGGTGGAGTTGGCGGGTGACCCCGTGTTCCTCGACGGCATCGGGGCGACCCTGCGCGCCTGGGCGCTCGGACTCGCCCTCGCCTGCGCCGTCGCCGTACCGCTCGGGCTGCTGCTGGGCAGTGTGCCGCTCGTCGACGCGGCCGCCCGGGCGATCGTCGAGCTGCTGCGGCCGCTGCCGTCCGTCGCGCTCATCCCGCTGGTGTCCCTGCTGCTGGGCTCCGGGACCGAGACCGAGGTCGCGCTGATCGCCTACGCCTCGGTGTGGCCGGTCCTCTTCAACACCGTCTACGGCCTGGGCGAGACCGACCCCCTCGCCAAGGACACCCTGCGCGCCTTCGGCTTCGGCCGCCTCGCGGTCCTCCTGCGCGCCGAACTCCCCGCCACGGCCCCCTTCATCGCCGCCGGCATCCGCATCTCCGCCGCGGTCGCCCTCATCCTCGCCGTCGCCACGGAGATCCTCTCCGGCTTCGGCGAGGGCCTCGGCATCTTCATCGCCCAGGCCGGCCTGGCCACGGACGGCACGCGGGATGTCCTGGCGGGGGTGGTGTGGGCCGGTGTTCTGGGGCTGGTGATCAACGGGGCGCTGGTGTGGGCCGAACGACGACTGTTTCCGTGGACGCCGGAACACCGGGGGACGGGTGGGGTGGGGGCGAGCGGCGGATGACGGGAGGCGGGGAGGTGGAGGAGTGGGGTGAGGATCGGGACGGGGAGTTGGGGGAACCGTCCGGAAGCCGCTCGGGCAGCTCGTCGGCTCCGCAGCCACCCGCCAACCGCCCGCACCGGCCGCTACCCCCACATACACCCACGCCCAGTTCCCGAGTGACCGCCCACTCCGCCCTCCTCCGATGGCTCGTTCTCCTCCTCGCCGTCGCGGCCTGGGAGTTGGCCGCAAGGGCCCACGGCAGTGTCTACTTCCCGCCCCCCGACCGCATCGCCCGGCACATGCACGACCTGTGGTTCGACGGACCCGCCCGGCACCTCTTCCTCAGCTCCGCAGCGGTGGCCGACATCCTGCCCAGCCTCGGACGGATGGCCGCCGGGTTCGCACTGGCCGCCCTCGCCGGGATCGCGCTCGGCGTCGCGGTCGGGCGCTCGCGGCGGGCGTACGCGCTGTGCAACCCCGTCCTCCAGTTCGCCCGCGCCGTCCCACCCCCTGCCCTGGTCCCCGTCTTCGTCGTGGTCTTCGCCTTCGGCACGCCGATGCAGATCGCCTCGATCACCTTCAGCGCCGTCTGGCCGGTACTGATCAACACCGCCGCCGGCGTCCGCAACACCGACCCCCTGCGGCTCGACGTCGCCGCCGTCCTGCGCCTCGACCCCGCCGAACGCCTCTGGTTCCTCGTCCTGCCCTCCGCCCTGCCCCGCATCTTCGCCGGACTGCGCCTGAGCCTTTCGCTTTCCCTCATCCTCATGGTGTTCTCGGAACTCCTGCCGGGCACCGCGAACGGCATCGGCTTCACGCTCACCGAGGCCCAGACCCGCTCCGACCTGCTCACCGTATGGGCGGCGCTGGTTCTGCTGGGCGTCCTCGGCCATCTGCTCAACACCGGCCTGCTGGCCGTCGAGAAACGGCTGCTCGGCAGGGGAAGGCCCACATGAGCCCCATGAGCCACGCCCCCCGCACCCGGGGCCCCGGCACCGACCGCATGCTCCAGCTCACCGCCGTCGGCCAGCACTACGGCGACCACCGGGTCCTGCACGACATCACCCTCACCGTCCCCGCCGGCCAACTCCTGTGCGTCGTCGGCCCGTCCGGTTGCGGCAAGTCCACCCTGCTGCGGACCATCGCCGGTCTGCTCCCCGCCCGCGAAGGCACCGTCACGATCGACGGCGCCCCCGTCACCGGCGTCCCCGACAGTCTCGCCGTCGTCTTCCAGGACTACGGCCGCTCCCTCTTCCCCTGGCTCACCGTCCGCGACAACGTAGCGCTGGCGCTGCGCCGCCGCGGCCTCGGCCGGGCCGAACGACGCGCCGAGGCCGACCGCATCCTCGACCGCGTCGGCCTCTCCGACGCCGCCCGCCGCCACCCCTGGCAGCTCTCCGGCGGCATGCAGCAACGCGTCGCCATCGCCCGCGCCCTCGTCCGCCACCCCACCCTCCTGCTGATGGACGAACCCTTCGGCTCCCTCGACGCCCAGACCCGCGAGGACCTGGAGGACCTCCTCCTGGAGGTCCACCGCACCGACGGCACGACCATCGTGTTCGTCACCCACGACATCGACGAGAGCGTCTACGTCGGCGACCGCGTCGTCGTCCTGTCGCCGGGCCCCGGTTCGCGGATCGTCCTGGACCTGCCGGTCGGGCTCCCCGGGCGACGGGACCAGATCGCCACCCGGGGGCTGCCGGAGTTCGTCGCCCTGCGCGCGGAGGTGGGGCGGGCGGTACGCGGCAAGGGAGTTCAGGAGACGTGAACGCCCGGGGCCTGGGCACGTCACAAGTCCCCACCGCAATGCCCGGATTCACCCTCGATTCACGCGATGGTGTGATCATGTCCCGGCCCGCGGATGGCACTCGGGGGCCCTGGGTAGGGCCCGGCTCATGACGCAGCAGCCCTTCGAACTCCCGCACTTCTACATGCCGTACCCCGCGCGGCTGAACCCGCACGTCGACGAGGCACGCGCCCACTCGACCGCGTGGGCGCGCGAGATGGGCATGCTGGAGGGGTCCGGGATCTGGGAGCAGTCCGACCTCGACGCGCACGACTACGGACTGCTCTGCGCCTACACGCACCCCGACTGCGACGGCCCCGCCCTCTCGCTGATCACCGACTGGTACGTGTGGGTGTTCTTCTTCGACGACCACTTCCTGGAGATCTTCAAGCGCACCCAGGACCGCGCCGGCGGCAAGGCCTACCTCGACCGGCTGCCGCTGTTCATGCCGATGGACCTGTCGACCCCCATGCCGGAGCCCGAGAACCCGGTCGAGGCGGGCCTCGCCGACCTGTGGACACGGACCGTGCCGTCGATGTCCGCCGACTGGCGCCGCCGCTTCGCCGTCGCCACCGAGCACCTGCTCAACGAGTCCATGTGGGAGCTCTCCAACATCAACGAGGGCCGGATCGCCAACCCCGTCGAGTACATCGAGATGCGCCGCAAGGTGGGAGGCGCCCCGTGGTCGGCGGGTCTCGTGGAGTACGCGACGGCCGAGGTGCCGGCCGCCGTCGCCGGTTCGCGGCCGCTGCGGGTCCTGATGGAGACCTTCTCCGACGCCGTCCACCTGCGCAACGACCTCTTCTCCTACCAGCGCGAGGTCGAGGACGAGGGCGAGCTCAGCAACGGCGTGCTGGTCCTGGAGACCTTCTTCGGCTGCACCACCCAGGAGGCCGCCGACACCGTCAACGACGTCCTCACCTCCCGCCTCCACCAGTTCGAGCACACCGCGCTCACCGAGGTGCCCGCCGTCGCCCTGGAGAAAGGTCTCTCCCCGGGCGAGGTGACAGCGGTCGCCAAGTACACCCAGGGACTCCAGGACTGGCAGTCCGGCGGCCACGAATGGCACATGCGCTCCAGCCGCTACATGAACGCCCGCGCCGAGACCACCTCCCCCTGGCAGAACCTGACCGGCCCCGGCACCTCGGCCGCCGACGTCGGCGCCCTGCTCGCCGCGGCCGGCGCGGAGCGGCTGCGCGCCCACACGCATGTGCCGTTCCAGAAGGTCGGGCCGTCCCTGCTGCCCGACTTCTCCATGCCGTTCCAGGTCGAGCACAGCCCCCACCTGCCCGGCGCCCGCCCCCGGCTCACCGAGTGGATGCACCGCATGGGCATGCTCCAGGAGGGCGTCTGGGACGAGGACCGGCTCGCCGCGGCCGACCTCCCGCTGTGCTCCGCGGGCATCGACCCCGACGCGAGCGCCGAGGCCCTCGACCTCAGCTCGCACTGGCTGGCCTGGGGCACCTACGGCGACGACTACTACCCCCTCGTCTACGGCGGCCGCCGCGACCTCGCCGCCGCCCGCCTCACCACACACCGTCTGTCGGACTGCATGCCCCTCGACGGCGAACAGACCCTCGTGCCCGTCAACGGCATGGAACGCGGCCTGATCGACCTGTGGACCCGCACCACGGCCGGGATGACCCCGGACCAGCGGCGCACCCTCAAGGACGCCGTGAACGTGATGACCGAGAGCTGGGTGTGGGAGCTGGCCAACCAGATCCACCACCGCGTGCCCGACCCCGTCGACTACCTGGAGATGCGGCGCGCCACCTTCGGCTCCGACCTCACGATGAGCATGTGCCGGATGGGCCACGGCCCCGCGGTCCCGCCCGAGGTCTACCGCAGCGGACCCGTGCGTTCCCTGGAGAACGCCGCCGTCGACTACGCGTGCCTGCTCAACGACGTCTTCTCCTACCAGAAGGAGATCGAGTACGAGGGCGAGATCCACAACTCGATCCTCGTCGTGCAGAACTTCTTCGGCATCGACTACCCGACCGCGCTGCGCGTCGTCCACGACCTGATGACCCAGCGCATGCAGCAGTTCGAGCACGTCGCCGCACACGAACTGCCCGTCGTGTACGACGACTTCGGGCTCTCGGAGGAGGCACGCGAGGTGATGCGCGGCTATGTGACCGACCTCCAGCACTGGATGGCGGGCATCCTGCACTGGCACCGCACGGTCGACCGCTACAAAGCCACCTACCTGGCCACCCGCACCCACGGCTTCCTCCCGGACAGGACCCCGACCCTACCGATGGCGGGCTGACGGGCCGCCGAACCGCGAGGCCAGGCGCCCCGGCAGCGTCGGGGTACCTGGCTGCTCCGGGACCCGGTTCCGCAGTCCGCCCGCCGGCGTCCCATGCCAGGGGCCGGCGAAAGCTCGCCGAAGTGCTCGGCGCCTGCCGACCCCCCCCCGGGCCCCCGGCTCAGCGTCGCGCCGGTTTGTCCTGGAGGGCCAAGTGCAAGCGCCGTGCTCTGGCTGACTGGACCGGCTCGCCCAGCGTTTCGAACTCCTCGGCGAGTGTGTTCAGTTCGTCGGTGTCCAGCTGGGTGGGGTCGTCGGCGGAGCGCAGCAGGCTCTGGTCGAGTTCGATCGCGTCGAGCCGGCGTATCAGCGCGACCAGGGCCAGCCCGGTCAGGCCCTGGTCCAGGGCGAGGTCGGTCCAGGTGTACAGCGGTTCGTCGGCGGGGTCCGTGCCGAAGAACACGCGGTCGGTGTCCCGCGCCCACTGTCTCAGCGCGGCCGGGTCCGCGCCGGGCTCGGGGATCTCGCTCAGGCCGCACGCCGTGTCGAAGTCGGTCTCCCGCACCTCGTGCAGCAGCGGCAGATCCTCCACCCGTCCGTGCAGCCCCACGAGCACCGCGGCCAGGCGCAGTTCGTCCGTCAGCGAGGACCGCGTCTCGTACCGCAGCAACCGCCGCAGCAGCTCCAGGTCCCCCGCCACCCGGTCGAACTGCGCGGCCCGCAGCGCGAGCCGACGCCGTACACCGTCCTCCGCCACCGCCTCCCACACCTCGCGCTCGCCCGCCCGCAGCGCCGCCAGATCGGCGCGGCCCGAGGCCAGGACCGACTCCCACAGCGGCGGCGGGGGCGGACCGATCAGGTCGTAGGCGCGGCCCTCCTCCGCGTTGAGGAGCACGAAGTCGGGTTCCGTGCGGGACAGCGCGGCGTGCAGCATCCGCACCAGCTCGACCGGCGAACGCTCCGGGAACCCCAGGGCGGACCGGAGTGCGAGCCGCTCCTCGTCCAGCGAGATCTCGCACTCCTCGCGGATCTCCCGCTCCACCTCGGCCACGTGCGCGAGGATCCGCTCCTCGCCGTCCTCCGGGGACAGCTGGAGGCAGTCGTGCCACCCGGGCAGGCCGATCAGTATCTCCAGTGCCTCGTCCACGCTGGAGCCGATGATCCCGGCCCCGCCCTCCGAGTCGGCGTACAGCACGGAGCCGTCCCCGCACCGGAAGTACGTGCCCCCGGTGTCGTCGCCCGCTATGGCCTCCAGCGGGCCGCCGGAGGCGAGTCGGACCGGCTCGCCATGGCCGTACTCGGCGCGGTCGAGGGAGAAGTCGAAGGGGAAGCCGGCCAGTTCGGCCAGCCGGGAGTCCTGCCGGAGCAGCCTCAGGGCGTGATCGGTCATGTCACAGAACGTAACAGCGCCCACTGACAACGGGACCTCGTCGTTCCGTATGCGGTTTCCGAACCTTCTTGTCCGGAATGGGACATTCAGGGAACTTCGGTGGGGTGTCGGGAGTCTGTCGAGGTAAGCGCAGCAACCTACTGAACACACGGGGGTGTTCGGACCTTGACCGAAATCATCGACAGGATCACGGAGAGCGACCAGAGGCGGCCCGAGAGCGAGGCAGGGGCACCCGGCGAGCTGACGCCGTATGTCGCACCACTGCCCGTCCCGCCCGTCCTGCGCCCCGCCTCGGGCGACGTGCCGCGCGAGACGGAGATCGCCCTGCGCCCCACCTGGGTGCGCCTGCACCCGCAGCTGCCGCCCACCCTGATGTGGGGCTACGACGGCCAGGTGCCGGGCCCCACCATCGAGGTGCGGCGAGGCCGGCGCGTGCGCATCGCGTGGACCAACCGCATCCCGAAGGGCAGCGAGTACCCGGTCACCTCCGTCGAGGTGCTGCCGCCTGCCTCGCCCACCCTGCCCGGCCGGGAGGGCGCAGAGCCGAACAAGGACGTCGCCGCCCTGCCCGCCTGGTCGGTGACCCACCTGCACGGCGCGCAGACCGGCGGCGGCAACGACGGCTGGGCGGACAACGCGGTCGGCTTCGGCGACGCCCAGCTCTCCGAGTACCCGAACGACCACCAGGCGGTGCAGTGGTGGTACCACGACCACGCCATGAACATCACCCGGTGGAACGTGATGGCGGGCCTGTACGGCACCTACCTCGTCCGCGACGACGAGGAGGACGCCCTCCGACTGCCGTGCGGCGACCGGGAGATCCCGCTGCTGCTCGCCGACCGCAACCTCGACACCGACGAGGACGGCCGGCTCAACGGACGGCTGCTGCACAAGACGCTCATCGTCCAGGCGAAGAACCCGGAGACCGGCAAGCCGGTCACCATCCCGTTCGCGGGCCCGTACACCACGGTCAACGGCCGCATCTGGCCGTATGCCGAAGTGGACAGCGGCTGGTACCGCTTCCGGCTGGTCAACGCCTCCAACGCGCGCATCTACGACCTGGTCCTGCTCGACGAGGACGACACCCCCGTGCCGGGGACCGTCCACCAGATCGGCAGTGACGGCGGGCTGCTGCCGCGCCCCGTACCGATCGACTTCGACGGCACGCTGCCCACGCTGACCGCGGCCCCGGCCGAGCGCTTCGACCTGCTCGTCGACTTCCGGGCCTTCGCCGGCCGCACCCTCCGGCTGGTCAACAAGGGCCCCAACCAGCCCGCGGGCACGCCCGACCCGGCGGGCGGCGTGCGCTATCCGGCGGTCATGGAGTTCCGGGTCCGGGAGGGCTGCGACACCGACACCTTCGAGCTGCCCGAGGTGCTCTCCGGCTCCTTCCGCCGCTACTCGCACGACATCCCGCACGGCCACCGCCTGATCGTGCTCACCCCGCCCGGCACCAAGGGCTCCGGCGGGCACCCGGAGATCTGGGAGATGACCGAGGTGGCGGACGCGAGCGGCATCCAGTTCCCGGCCGAGGGGATCATCCAGGTCACCGGCGCCGACGGCACCACCAGGACCTACCGGCGCACCGCGCGGACGTTCAACGACGGTCTAGGCTTCACCATCGCCGAGGGCAGTCACGAACAGTGGAGCTTCCTCAACCTCGCGCCGATCCCGCACCCGATGCACATCCACCTGGCCGACTTCCAGGCGCTGGGCCGGGACCCGTACGTCGTGACGGGCTTCGACGCGACGGTGGGCGGCACCCGCACGCCGATCACCTACGACCCGTCCCGGACGATCCCCTTGGCGCCCAACGAACTGGGCTACAAGGACGTCTACCGGGTCCCGGGCAGCCAGATGCTGCGGATCATGGGGAAGTTCGACGGGGCGTACGGCCGCTTCATGTACCACTGCCACTTCCTGGAGCACGAGGACATGGGCATGATGCGGCCCTTCGTCGTCATGCCCCCGGAGGCCCTGAAGTTCGACCACGGCGGGGCCCACGGCGGCCACGGCGAGGGCCACACGGGCTGAGCCGGTCGCCGTGCCGGTCGTGGAGTCGAGGGTCGTGCACCGCACGGACTTGGTGCACGCGGGCGTGCCCGGCGGGGCCGCGGCGGACGTGGTCGGCCTGCCTGTTCCGGTCGCTTCCCGCTCCTGACCGCGCGTCAGTCTCACTCGTTCGTGGCTCGTCGCGCGCCGGTGCGCCGGGTAGTCACCACCCGGTGGTGATCCAGCCGGAGGCGATCCATGGAACAGACTGCGTTGCGCCCCAAGCCGATGCCCGGTCAGGAGACCGGCGGCGGCAGGAAGCCCGGGCCCGCCCGGCGCCCGCACGCCGCGCGCCGGCGCGGCCGCCGGCTCACGACCCTGCTGTTCGGCCTGTTCGTCGCGGCCGTCCTGGTGCTGTCGGGGGTCGGCCTCGGCACGGTGGGCGCCACCGTGATCGGGATGAGCAGACTGGCCGAACTGCAACGGCAGGTCGGGTTGCACCCGGGCGGCCCGTCCACCTCGGTGCACCCGAGCCCCTCCCCGTCGTCCGCGACACCGACGCCGGCCCCGTCGACCGCGCCCGCCGTCGCGACGCTCGGCCTGGAGGTCGTGGACGCCGAGAAGTCGGGCGCGCTCGTGGTGGGCGTCCATGTTCCGGGCCCCGGCTTCACGGCGGGACTGGTCCGCGGTGACGTACTGCTCGGGTTCGGCCGCACCCGGATCGACACGGCCGACGACCTCGCGCGAGCCGTCGCCGACGCCCGCTCCGGCCGCGAGATCGTCCTGACGGTCCGCCACCGCGGCGGGAGCTACCAGCAGTTGACGGCCGTACCGGGCGTGGTGACATGAGCCCTCGCGGCACGCCGGGCGCCGATGCGGAACAGCGCCGTCACACGACCACCCTGAAGTGCGTCGTCAACCGCGCCTCGTCGTCCAGCACATGGAACGCCAGCCCCACCGGCGCCTCCCGGTCCGCCACCTGCTCGCCCTCCCAGGGCAGCCGCAGTGTCCAGGTCACCCCGGGGCCGACCACCAGCGGCCGCCCGGCGAACACGGTCGCCGCGGGCGTGTGCGCATGGCCGGTGATCAGCCCGGCGATCCCGGGCCGCCGCTCCAGCAGCGCGGCCAGCCGCCCGGGCCCGTGCAACTGGTAGGAGTCGGGCAGCGGGTGGTGCAGCGCCACCGGCGGGTGGTGGAAGGCCAACAGTGCCGGAACCCTCCCGTCCAGTTCGTCGAGGGTCGCCTCGATCCAGTCGTACGTCTCCTCGTCCAGCGCCCCCTCGTCGCTCCCCGGGATGCTGGAGTCGCACATCAGGACCGCGCCGCCGTCGAAGACCCGCACGCTGTTCACCGGCCCGTCGGCCGCCGGCTGCCGCAGCAGGGCCTTGCGGTACGGGCCGCGGCTGTCGTGGTTGCCCGGGCAGGTGAGCACCGGGAACGGCGTGTCGGCCTCGTGCAGTCCCAGCAGCCGCGCGGCCTCCTCGTACTCCGCCTCGGCGCCGTGGTCCGCGATGTCACCGGTCACCAGCAGGGCATCCACCCGCCCCGGCAACCCCCACAACCGGTCACGCACCCGCTCGGCGCGCTCCGTCGCCCGTGCGGTTCCGTCGAGATGCAGATCGCTGATGTGTGCGAGTACGAGCACGACCGTACCCCCTCCTCTAATGGCTTGGATTGATCCAAGCATTAGGGGTAATGGTTGGGCAAGCTGCTTCCGTTAGTTGAGGTGAGAAGGAACGGAATGTCGGTGCCGACGACGAGGGCCGGGAGAGCTGACGCGCGGGAGGCGCTTTACGCGCGGCGCCGGAAAGACGTGTCGACCGGCTCGCGCCGCCCACGCCGTACGGGCAGGATGCTGCCCAAGACCCACACCCGCCCAGGGAGGCCCGGATGACCGGCACCGCAGCGCCCTTCGCCGCCGACGACTACAGGGCGCGCATGGAGCGCGCGGCCCGGTCGGCCGCCGAGGCAGGGCTCGCGGGCCTGCTGGTGGCCCCGGGGCCGGACCTGGTCTGGCTCACCGGCTACGCGCCCACCGCCGCCACCGAACGCCTCACCCTGCTGGTCCTCGCCCCCGGCCAGGACCCCGTCCTCGTCGTCCCCACCCTGGAGGCCCCGGACGCCGCCAAGGCCGCCGGCGCGAGCGCCCTGACCCTGCGGGACTGGACCGACGGCAAGGACCCGTACGCCGCCACCGCCGCCCTCCTCGACACCGGCGGCCGGTTCGGGATCAGCGACAACGCCTGGGCCATGCACCTGCTGGGCCTCCAGAAGGCACTGCCCGGCACGTCGTACGCCTCGCTCACCGAGGCCCTGCCGATGCTCCGGGCCGTCAAGGACCCCGCGGAACTGGAGCTGCTGGCAGCGGCGGGCGAGGCCGCCGACGCGGCGTTCGAGGAGATCCGGAAGGTTCCCTTCGGCGGCCGCCGGGAGTCCGAGGTCGCCGCCGACCTCGCCGGACTGCTGCGCCGCTTCGGCCACTCCCAGGTCGACTTCACCATCGTCGCCTCAGGACCGAACGGCGCCAACCCGCACCACGAGGTCGGCGACCGGGTCATCGAACGCGGCGACATGGTCGTCCTCGACTTCGGCGGTCTCAAGGACGGCTACGGCTCCGACACCTCCCGCACGGTCCACGTCGGCGAACCCACCGACGAGGAACGCCGGGTGCACGACCTCGTCCGCGCGGCCCAGGAGGCGGGCTACGGCGCGGTACGGCCCGGAGCGGCCTGCCAGGAGGTCGACCGGGCCGCCCGCGCGGTCATCGCGGACGCCGGGTACGGCGCGTACTTCATCCACCGCACCGGGCACGGCATCGGCGTCACCACGCACGAACCGCCGTACATGATCGAGGGCGAGGAACAGCCCCTCGTGCCGGGCATGTGCTTCTCCGTGGAGCCCGGTGTCTATCTGCCGGGCCGTTTCGGGGTACGCATCGAGGACATCGTCACGGTCACCGAGGACGGCGGCCGCAGGCTCAACGACACGACCCGCGAGATGGTCATAGTGGACTGACCGAACCCTCAGGAGCCCTTCCACCCTCGACTGACTACGGCGCGACCATGACCCAGGCACCGACACCCACCGCGGACACGGTCCGCCGGCTGGTCCGTTCCCTGCTCAAGGACGGCACGGCGGACACCGGCGGGCCCGAGGTCCGGCCCGTCGCCGAGGGCGGCGAGCACGCCACCTGGTGGGTCGGCACCCGCCACGTGCTGCGCCTCTCCGCCGACCGCGCGGCCGCGACCCGCCGACGCCGCGAACTGCGCCTGCGCGACCTGGTCCGCCCGCACGTCCCGGTCGCGGTGCCGACCAGCGTCGCGCAGGGCGAGTGGGCGCCAGGGCTGGCGTACACGCTGGACACCAAGGTCCCCGGCGGCTCGGCGGAGGAGCACGACGTCTCCGCCGTCGGCGAGGCCGACCTGGCCGGGCTCCTCACCGGACTGCGCGAGGTGCCCGTACGGCAGGCCGAGGCGCTCGGCGTCCCACGCCTCGCCCCGCGCTCCCTGGAGGCGCTGCGCCGGGAGGCCGGCCGGGCCGCCGAACTCCTGCGCACGGCCGACGAGTTCGACCCGGCCCGGCTCCAGCAGCTCACCTCGGCCGCCGCGGTCCAGCTCGCCGCGCAGCCCGGCAGCGCGGTCCTCGTGCACCACGCCCTGACCGGCGAACACCTCGTGGTCAGCGCCGACGGCCGGGTGCGGGGCGTCCTCGACTGGACCGACACGGTCGTCGGCGACCCCGCCGAGGACATCGCGGGCCTCGCCGTCGCCGTCGGCGCCCCCGCCGCCGTCCGCGCCGCCACCCTCGCCGGGTACGGCGCCCGCCCCTGCCTGCGCGGCCTCTGGCTCGCCCGCTGCGACACCGTGATCCACCTCGCCGCGGCCCTCGAACGCCGGGAAGGCGCGCCGCTCGGCCTGCTGAGGACCCGCCTCGGCCGCGCCTGGGAGGCGATCCTGCTGGAACGGGTCACGGAGCTGCGGGACGAGGAGACGGACGACGCGGAGCTGTAGGCGGGCGGGTGGAGCCGTCTCCACCTGCGCTTTTCCACCCGCCGTCCACCCGTGGGCCGAGGCGCGTGACCGGGTCGGAGCCGGATAGTCGAAGCATGACGATCTCCGACTGGCTCATCGACGTGGCGCTTCTCCTCGTGGTCTTCCGGCAGCTGCGCGAGGAGCGGCTGACCCTGCGCACGGTGCTGCTGCCCCTCGTCCTGATCACCTGGGCGGGCACCGCCTACCTGCACCACATCCCCACGGCGGGCCATGACCCTCTGCTGATCGGCGTGTTCGCCGGCATCGGCGTCGCGCTCGGCCTGGCCGGGGGACTGATCACCCGCGTGCGGTTCGCCGACGGGCACATACGGGTCAAGGCGACGCTGGGCGCGGCGGCACTCTGGGTGGTCAGCATGGGCTTCCGGCTCGGCTTCGCGGTCTGGTCCTCCCACCCCTCCGGCGGGGCGCATGTCGCCCGCTTCTCCGCCGAGCACGACATCACCAGCGGGCAGGCGTGGGTGGCCGCCCTGGTCCTCATGGCGTTCGGGGAGGTCGTCGTCCGACTCGGCGTGATCGTCGTCCGAGGCCTGCGCATACGGGCCCACCACCAGGGAGCGCCCGCCCTGTCCGCCCTCGCCTGAGCAGGGGAGGCGAGGGAGAAGCCGTCAGGTCACGCCTGGAGCAGCACCACGCACGACTCGCCGGGCACATGCAGCACCCCGTCCGCGCCCGGTGCCTCCACCGGCTCCCAGGCCGCCAGGACACGGGCCTCCCGGGGACCCAGGGGGATGGCCGCCGGGGACTTCGAGAGGTTCACGGCCACCCGGACGTCCCCGCGGCGGAAGGCGAGCCAGCGCTGGTCCTCGTCGTAGGCGACCTTGGTGTCGGCGAGGTCCGGGTCGGTGATGTCCGGCTGTTCGTGCCGCAGCGCGAGGAGCCGGCGGTACCAGGCCAGCACGCGCGCGTGGGGCTCGCGCCCGAGCTCGGACCAGTCGAGGCAGGAGCGGTCCCGGGTCGCCGGGTCCTGCGGGTCGGGCACGTCCTCCTCGGCCCAGCCGTGCTCCGCGAACTCCCGCCGCCTGCCCCGCCGTACGGCCTCGGCGAGCTCGGGATCGGTGTGGTCGGTGAAGAACTGCCAGGGCGTGCCCGCCGCCCACTCCTCACCCATGAACAGCATGGGCGTGAAGGGCGCGGTCAGCACCAGCGCCGCCGCACAGGCCGCCAGGCCGGGGGAGAGGGAGGCCGCCAGCCGGTCGCCCTGGGCGCGGTTGCCGACCTGGTCGTGGGTCTGGGAGTAGCCGAGCAGCCGGTGCGCCGCCACACGGGTGCGGTCCAGCGGACGCCCGTGGCCGCGGCCGCGGAAGCTGGACCAGGTGCCGTCGTGGAAGTAGCCGCCGGTGAGCGTCTTGGCGAGCGCGGCCAGGGGAGCGCGGGCGAAGTCGGCGTAGTAGCCCTGGGACTCGCCGGTCAGCGCGGTGTGCAGGGCGTGGTGGAAGTCGTCGTTCCACTGCGCGTGCAGCCCGAGACCGCCCTGCGCGCGGGGCGTGATGAGCCGCGGGTCGTTCAGGTCCGACTCGGCGATCAGGAACAGCGGCCGCCCCAGGTCGGCGGCGAGGGCGTCGACGGCCGTCGACAGTTCCTCGAGGAAGTGGCACGCGCGGGTGTCCGCCAGCGCGTGCACGGCGTCCAGGCGCAGCCCGTCGATCCGGTAGTCCCGCAGCCAGGACAGCGCGCTGCCCAGCAGATACGCGCGCACCTCGTCCGAGCCGGGCGCGTCCAGGTTGACCGCGGAACCCCAGGGAGTGTGATGCGTGTCCGTGAAGTACGGCCCGAAGGCGGGCAGGTAGTTGCCCGACGGGCCGAGGTGGTTGTGCACCACGTCCAGGACGACCCCGAGGCCCAGTTCATGCGCCCGGTCCACGAAACGCTTCAGGGCCTCGGGGCCGCCGTAGGGCTCGTGCACGGCCCACAGGGAGACGCCCTCGTAGCCCCAGCCGTGGCGCCCGGGGAAGGGGCACAGGGGCATCAACTCGACATGGGTCACGCCGAGTTCGACGAGGTGTTCAAGGCGGGCGGCGGCCGCGTCCAGCGTGCCCTCGGGCGTGTAGGTGCCCACGTGCAGCTCGTACAGGACCGCGCCCGGCAGGGGGCGGCCCGCCCAGTGGGTACGCCAGGCGTAGCGCTCGTGCTCGACGACCGCGCTGAGCCCGTCCGGGCCGTCCGGCTGGCGCCGGGAGCGCGGATCGGGCAGCACCGGGCCGTCGTCCAGCGCGTATCCGTAGCGGGTGCCGTCCCCGGCCTCCGCCTGCGTCCACCACCATCCCGCGCGGTCCGGATCGCGCTCCAACGCGCGCGTGGCGCCCTCGCAATGGAGCGTCACACGGCCGGCCTGCGGTGCCCACACCTCGAACTGCACGGACGGTCCCCTTCGTCGGCTCACCGGGATGTAGCCCGTCCATGGTGCTTCAAACACGATCAATCCGCCTCGGAATCAGCCCCTTTGTGGCAGGTGTCGTCAGGTACGCGTGCGTGGCGGCCGTTGTCTCGTTTTCTGGACACCCGGGGTTCACTGCCCGACAATCACCAACGTGACGTCGTCCTTCGAGTTCAACACGTACCCCGCGCGGCTCTCCGACGTGGAGCGCGACAAGGCGCTGAAGGTGCTCCGTGACGGCGTCGCCATGGGCCGCCTCTCGCACGACACGTTCGTGCGCCGCATGGAACTGGCCCTCATCGCCCGCCGGTCCGACGAACTCGCCGCGCTCACCGCCGACCTGCCCCAGGAGAACCGCGTCTCCCGGCTGGTGTTCGGCACCGTCGAGGCGGTCTCCGGCTTCACCGTACGGCTGCGCAGGGCGTGGCAGGCCGAGCGGCTGCCCAAGCTGCTGCTGCCGCACCCCGGCAGCGGTCACGCGCTGCGCATCGGACGGGATCCGGCGAACGGCCTCAGGCTGACCCACGAGACGGTCTCCCGTGTGCACGCCGAACTGACCCGGCAGGGCGGCATGTGGGTGCTGCGCGATCTCGGCTCCACCAACGGCACCACCGTGAACGGCCGTCGGGTCATCGGTGCCGCCGTCGTCCGTGAGGGCGACCAGGTCGGGTTCGGGCGGATGGCCTTCCGGCTCGCGGTCAACTGAGCCCAACCTCACCTCTGGCCTGGGCTTTACGTGCCGTCGCGACCCAAAACCCTTTCCTCCGCACGGTGTTGACGTACCCCCCAACTCGTGACTGACTGTGCGTACACCATGCACACCAGGTGAACCGACGGCACCACATTGTGGAGGTGTGCCCTGCCGCCCCTCCTCCGCTACCCGACCGTCGACGAGCTGGGCGCACGGGCCGCGGCGCTCGTCGCCCGCCATCCCGCGGACGCCCGGCTGCGCCGGGTCGGCACCTCACGCGCCGGCAACCCGCTATGGCTGCTCTCCGTCGGCCACGGCAGCCGCCAGGCCCTCGTCGTCGCCGGACCGCACGCCAACGAGCCCGTGGGCGGCGGCACCGTCCTCAGACTCGCCGAGCGGGCCCTGGCCGACCCCCGGCTCACCGCGGGGGCCGACGCCACCTGGAACCTCCTGCTCTGCCTCGACCCCGACGGCCTGCGCCGCAACGAGGGCTGGCTGCGCGGCCCGTACTCCCTCGACCGCTACTTCCGGAACTTCTTCCGGCCGGGCTTCGGCGAACAGCCGGAGTGGCTCCCGGACGGCGCGGAGGCCGCCGCGCTCCCGGAGACCCGCACCCTCCTCGCCCTCCAGGACGAGCTGCGCCCCTTCCTCCAGTGCTCCCTGCACGGCGTCGACGTCGGCGGCGGCTTCGTCGAACTCACCCACGACCTGCCCGGCATCTCCCGGCACGTCGCCCACACCGCCGCCCGGCTGCGCATCCCGCGCGAGGTCGGACCGTACGACACGCTCTACTGGCCGTGCCTGGGCCCGGCCGTCTACCGCATCCCGCCGCCGCGCCGGGGCGACCTGGCCGCCGCCATAACGGAAGCCGCCGTCGAGTCGACCTGGTACCACCCGCACCCGTACGGCACCGTGACCGCCGTCGTGGAGGCGCCCATGTGGGGCGTGGCCGCCGTCGAGGACGCCGGTACGCCCGCCGACGGGGCCGCCGTGCTGCGGACCGTCAGCCACGCCCTGCGCCACGACGCGCGGCTCCTGGAGGACGTCCTGGCGCGGATCCGCCCGCATGTCTCGGACACCCAGGACGCGGCGCGGCTGCTCTCCCCGGTCGAGGACTATTTACTGGTCGGCCCCGGCCTCGCCGACGCCTGGGACCCCGACGTCACCGACGGCGGCCGCCCGCTGCCCCCGCTCAGCGCCGGCCACCTGACCGCCCTGCGCATCGCGGGCCGGCGCCTGGCCCTGCGCACCGCCGGACTCCTCCACCAGCTCGTCACCCGCGCGGGCGTCGACCCGGCGGGCGCGCTGCCGGAGCTGGACCGGCTCATCGACCTCTGGTGCGCCGACTACCGCGACGGCTGCGGGGCCCGCTGGATCCCGGTCCCGCGCCAGATCGAGTACCAGTCCCGGGTCGTGCTCGCCGCCTTCGAGCTCGCCGCACGGTACGCGCCCGCGTGCTCCCGTTCGGGTGAGCCCGGGTGGGGTTCCGAGGCCGCCGTGCCGATGCATCGGGAATGACGCACACCACCACAGCGACAGCACGGCGACGAGCGGCGCGTGCGGGTCTGACGGCGACGGCCGCCCTGCTGCTGGCCGCCGCGGCCCCCGCCCCGGCCGAGGCCCGGTCCGGCGGCGACTACCTCTACCTCCTGGTCACCAAGGGCGACAGCCGCTCCAGCGACACCCGCGGCACCCTGCTGCTGTGCGACCCGCCCCAGGGCCACGGTCGCGCCACCGAGGCCTGCGCCCAGCTCGACGCCGCCGGAGGTGACATCGGTGCCCTCCCGGCCGCCGACGTGTACTGCCCGATGGTCTACGCGCCGGTCACCGTCCAGGCGCGCGGACAGTGGGGCGGCCGGCCGGTCGAGTACCGGCAGACCTTCCCGAACGGCTGCGTGATGGAGGCGCGGACCGGGGCCGTGTTCGCCCTGGAGAGCTGACGTACGCACTGAAGCGCACGCACGCGCTTGGCGTCGCGTCGTCCTCAGCCGGCCCGCACACGCGCGTGCAGCGCCACCGCCACGACCGTGCGGGCCTGGTGCTCCACCTGGTGCTCCAACGGCACCCAGCGGGCCCGGAAACGCTCCGCGAAGGAGTCGCTCCAGGCCTTCACGAGCCGTTCCAGACGCGGCGCCGCACGGTCGTCGCTCTCCCGCAGGACCCGCAGCAGCATGGCCGCCGCCCGCAGCGGCAGCCGCCGGGAGAACGCGTCCACACTGCCGATGTACGCCCTGGTGTCGTCGGCGGGACGGGTGTGGATCCAGTCCGCGGCCAGCCCCGGCACGAGCTCCAGACCCCAGGTGGCCGCCCGCAGCAACGGCCCGTCGGCGCCCTCCAGACGCGGCCGCGCGTCCGCCAGCACCCGCTCCACCGCCCGCGACTCCCGCAGCAGCCGGCCCGCCAGCCGCCGCATCGCCGCCGCCGGGGCCGGATGCGGCGCCGGATCGTCCACCAGGTCGCTCGCCCACATCGGCACCTCCACGACTGCGGTCAGACCGCCGTAACGGTGCGCGTGGTACCAGGTACTGCGCCGGGCGTCGTCCGGCATGCTCGGGTACGCCGCCCCCGCGCCCGGCGCCGGCATCACATGCACCCCCGGGCCCAGGGCCGGCCAGCCCGCCGCGTCCGAGGCGCCGGTCTCCACCGGAATGTGCAGCTGCGCCGCGGACTTGGCGAACGGCTCGGCGAGACCGGGGACGTCCTTCGTCAACTGCACCCAGCTGCCGCCCAGATCGGTGCCGTGCAGGGTCACCTGGAGGTAGGGCCGCAGCTCGTCGATCACCGCGGTCAGCGCGCGGGTCTCGGGCGGCAGCCGGTCGGGCGGCAGCATCGACGGGGCCCACTCGGGCTGCTCCTCGCCGGCCGGCCGGAAGAAGCCGAGGTGGTAGTCGAACAGGCTGCGCGGGGCCGGGGTGACATGGAGACTCGCCCCGTCGGGATCCGCGCACAGCAGGAAGTGCCAGGAGGTGTCCGCCCGCAACTCCGGCTCGGCCAGCACCCGTTCCGCCACCGCCAGGGCCGCGGGGCCGCCCGCCGGTTCGTTGGCGTGGGCGCCGGCGACGACCAGAACGGCCCGTGGGGAGTGGCCGACGGACAGCAACTCAAGGGGCCTGCCCGCGCGCGAGACGCCCACCTGCCGCAGCCGGCAGACGCCGGGCCGTCTGGCGGCCAACACCCGAGCGGAGACGACAAGTTCGGGCACCGTGGGGTAGCGCAGCTCCGGCAGGAGACTCACCCCCGACCTGTCCGACCGGCCTCGCAATCCGCAGTACCCCACGCTCTGGTTGAGCTGTCAAGGACGCCGAGGGGGAGGCTCCAGGGGGCGCCCAGAGGCATTTACCGGCAGCGGGTAGAGCCGTAGGGGCCGACGGGGCCGCCCCCGCCTAAGTCCCGCCTGCGTTCCCGCCCCCGCGCCCGCATCAGCGTCCCCGCCACACCGCCGCCCCGGGCCGGACACCGGGTCATCTCGGGCGCCCGCAGCGGCAGCAGCGACACATGGGCCCCGGCCGCGGACAGCGGGTCGTCGCCCGCCACCGCGCGCCGGCCGTCCGGCACGAACCCCGGGAGCATGCGCGGGCGTGAGCCGGTCGCGAGAGCGACGCCCCGGCGTGCGATGAAGAGCGCACGCCGGACCCGTCCGCCCCAGCTGCTCTCACCCGGACCCGTCCGCCCCAGCTGCTCTCACCCGGCCCCGACCGCCCCCAGCCGCTCTCACCCGACCCCGACCGCCCGCCCCGGTCCAGACCGCCCGCCCCGGGCCCCGACCACTCACCCCGTCCCCCTCACTCCGCCCCACCCACCCGCTCCAACAACGCCACCGGCGACTCGCCGAACAGCTTCGCCAGCTGCACCTGTCCCGAGAACTCCCGCTCCGGCACCAGCACATCGCTCCACACCCCGGCCGGCAGCGGCAGCACCGTCTCCCGCCAGCCGCCCGCCTCCGCGAGCCGCAGCGACAGCCGGGTCACCGCGGTGACCACCTCCCCGGAGCGCGCGAAGGCCACGCAGTGCGCCGAAGCGGGCCCCTCGGCGGCCAGCGGCTCATAGGTCGCCGCCGCCCCGAAGGCCTCCGGCCGACGCCGCCGCAGCCGCAGCGCCGCCGCGGTGAGCGCGCCCTTGTCGCCGGAGTCCTCCGGCGGGAACCCCACGACCCGCCGGTTGTCCGGGTCCACCAGCGCCAGGTACTCGCCCTCCGTGCCCTGGTACACGTCGGGCACCCCGGGCATGGTCAGCTGGACCAGGGCCGCGCCCAGCTCGTTCGCCAGGATGTGCGGCCGCAGCCGGCTCCGCAGCTCGGCCACCCGCTCGCCCTGCGGCCCGCACGGCCCGGCCGCGACGAACGCCGCCACCGCCTCCTCGTACGCCGGCTCCTGCTCCGTCCAGCTCGTGTACAGGCCCGCCTCGCGCACATGCTTCAGCAGCGCCTCCCGCACCCGCCCGGGTTCCGCCGGGCCGAGCCCGAACACCGTCTGCCAGGCCGCCCACGCCTGCTGCGCGTCGGGAACCCCGTCACCGGCACGCGTCACCTCCGCCAGCGTGTCCGCCCACCACTCGGGGCACTCGGTGAGCACGGCCAGCGCCGCCCGCACATCGGCACTGCGCTTGGTGTCGTGCGTCGAGGTAACCGTCCCCGTCAGCGGCCAGTCCCGCTGCACGCGCGCGCAGTAGGCGTGGAAGTCCTCGACGGAGACGGCCGGGCGCCCCGGGTTCCCGCCCACCTCGGTCGCCGACAGCAGCGGCATGTACCGGTAGAACGCCGTGTCCTCCACGGACTTGGCCCGCAGCGCCGACGAGGTTTGCGCGAACCGGGTCCGGAACTCCACGTGCTCCGGCCCGTCACCGGCCCGCCCCAGCACCAGATCCCGTACGACGTCCACGGCCTCCGCCTCCTCGGGGACCACGAAGGCGAGCCGGGCCTCGGCCGCGGCCTCCTCGGTGACCACGGCGGCGGCGTCCGAGGAGGCGTAGGGCCGGTAGACCTCCATGCGCACCAGCAGCTCCTGGAGCGCGGTGCGCAGCGCCCAGGGCGCCCGGTCGCGCAGCGCGGGCTCCGGGGAGGTGGCACACACGCGTACCGCCACCCGGGTCAGCCGCTCGGTCTCGGCCGCCAGCTCGTGCGTGATCACCTTGTACGCGGCCCGCCGTACCGTCGCCGCCCAGTCGCCGCCGCGGTCCGTCTGCGGGGCCGCGAAGCGCCGGTACTGGCCGAGGAGTTCCCCGAACCCCGCGGGGTCCGTGAACAGCCCGTCGAGGTGCCTGAGGGCGTCGTAGCCGGTCGTCCCGGCCACCGGCCAGGAGGCGGGTAGGTGCTCGCCGTCCGCGAGGATCTTCTCCACGACCGTCCAGCGGCCGCCGGTCGCCTCGTGGAGCCGCAGGAGGTAGCCGTCGGGGTCGGCGAGCCCGTCCGGGTGGTCGATCCGCAGCCCGTCCACCACCCCCTCGTGCAGCAGCTGGAGGACCTTGGCGTGGGTCGCCTCGAACACCTCCGGGTCCTCCACCCGCACCCCGATCAGCTCGGAGATGCTGAAGAAGCGCCGGTAGTTGAGCTCCGTACGGGCCAGCCGCCACCAGCCGAGGCGGTACCACTGCGCGTCCAGGAGCTGCGGCAGCGGCAGCTCCCCGGTGCCCTCGCGGAGCGGGAACTCGTGGTCGTAGTAGCGCAGGACATCGCCGTCCACCGTGAGGTTGCCCAGCTCCGCGCCGACCGGCCGGCCCAGCACCGGCAGCAGCACCTGGCCGCCCTGCGCCTCCCAGTCGATGTCGAACCAGCGCGCGTACGGCGACTTCGGGCCCTCCCGCAGCACCTCCCACAGGGCGCGGTTGTGCCGCGGGGCCATCGCCATGTGGTTCGGCACGATGTCCAGCACCAGCCCGAGCCCGTGCTCCCGCGCGGTGCTCGACAGCGCCCGCAGCCCGTCCTCGCCGCCGAGTTCCCCGCGCACGCGCGCGGGGTCGACGACGTCGTAGCCGTGCGTCGAACCGGGCACGGCCTCCAGGACGGGCGACAGGTGCAGATGCGAGACGCCGAGCGAGGCCAGGTACGGCACGGCGGCCGCCGCGGCCCCGAACGGGAACTCGGGCTGCAACTGGAGCCGGTACGTGGCCGTCGGCACGGCCGGGGCGGATCGCTCAGGTGTCATGCAGAGCTAGGTACCCACCGGGCGCCCTTTCCCGACAAGGACTGGGCCACGCGGCCCCGCCGCCCGTGGGCGCCGACCGGCCGCAGCGTGCGGACACCACCCTCGACCTGCCGTGACGGCGGGGGACCGTGAGAATCTCATGGTCCTCGCGTGAGTCTTCCTCCTGCCCGATTCCTGAAGGCGTCACTGTCGGCGGGTCGCCGCGAGATGGCAAGCTCCAGACAGTCGGACACGGCATCGAACACCGTCGCGATCCGGCACCGCACCCCACGTCCGCCCCGTACCCGTCCCCTCACCCGCACGGTCGCGGCTGCTGCTCGCGGGCCGCCCGTGCCGCTCGGCCGAACGTTCACCCACGCGCCGACACCGCTCCCCGTCCCGGCCCGCCCCCGGCCGGACCGGGCGGCGCCGTCCCACGGCAGAGGACTCCTGTGAACCAGTACCTCGCGGCCCGGCCGCGCACCGGCACCTCCCTGACCCTCTACTGCTTCCACCATGCCGGAGCAGGCGCCTCCGCTTTCGCCGGCTGGACCCGCCGCGTCGGCCCCGCGTTCTCCGTCGTGCCCGTGCGGCTGCCCGGCCGGGAGAGCCGGCGCGCCGAGGCCGGCATCACCGAACCCGAGGTCCTCTTCCGGGACCTCGACGACAGCCTCGGCGAGCTGCTGGAGGAGGAACCGTACGCCTTCTACGGGCACAGCCTCGGCGCTCTGGTGGCCCATGGCTACACCGACCATCGCCTCGCGGCAGGCCGGCGGCCGCCGCGGGCGCTGCTCCTGGGCGCCTGCGCCCCACCGCACCTGCCGAACGGCCTGACCGACGACGGCGGCCCGCCCGACGACGGCGACCTGACCGATGACCGGCTGCTGGCCGCGCTGCGGGCGGCCGGCGGTCTCCCCGCCGACCTGGAGGCCCGGCCGGCCCTGCTGCGCAGCACACTGGCCACCACCCGCGACGACCTCCGGCTCTGCCGCGCCCTGCGGGAGCGCGCACGCCGTCCGGTGCCCGTCCCGGTCCGGGCCTTCGCCGGACTGCGGGACCGGGTCGTCGCCCCCGCCGCGGTCGCGGGGTGGCAACGCTGGACGACGGGCGCGTTCCGCATGCACGTCGTGCCGGGCGACCACTTCTTCGTACGAGAGCCCGCACTGCCCCGCCTCGTCGGGCAGCTGCTCGAACCACTGGCCGCGACGGCGACCGCCGCCCCGGCCACGCGCTGACCCCTCACCCATGCCAAGGAGGACTCCCTGTGGACATCGGTCTGCTCGGTCCGCTCAAGGTCGAACTCTCGGGACAACCGGTCGTACCCACGGCGAGAAAGCCACGGACCGTCCTGGCGCTGCTGGCCGCCTGTCCGAACCGACTCGTCCCGGTCGAGACCCTGATCGAGGAGGTGTGGGGAGAGCGTCCGCCCCGAAGCGTGCAGACCACCCTCCAGACCTACGTCCTGCAACTGCGCGGCCGTATCTCCGCCGCGCTCGGCGACGCGCCGCACGGCGACCTGCCGCTGGGCAACAAGAGCGTCCTGGTGACCGAACCCGGCGGCTATCTGCTGGACACCCGGGGCGGATCGGCCGACTCGCAGGAGTTCGACCGGCTCTCCCGACGCGGCCACCGCGCGATGGAGGCCGGGGACCCCGCCGCCGCGTCCCAGGCGTTCCGGCAGGCCCTCGACCTGTGGCGGGGCCCGGCCCTGGCCGACGTCCAGCGCGGCCCGCGACTGGAGGCCGAGGCCCGCTGCCTGGAGGAGTCCCGGCTGAGCATCCTCAGCCGGCGCATCGAGGCGGACCTCAGTCTCGGCCGCCACCACGAGCTGGTCGGCGAACTGTCCGGGCTCGCCGACCAGTACCCGCTGCACGAGGGCTACCACGCCCAGCTGATGCTCGCCCTGCACCGGGCCGGACGCCGCAGCACCGCGCTGGAGACCTACCAGCGGCTGCGCACCGTGCTCAACACCGAACTGGGTCTCGACCCGTCCCCCGAACTGCGGCAACTGCAGTGCGCGTTGCTCGCCTCCGACCCCGCGCTGGACCTGCCCGCCGAACCCCGGTCCCGCAGCCTGCTACGCGCCGGCTGAGCCCGCGTCCCACGACAGCGGCGCGCCGACGGACCGGCGCGCCGGAGCACCGACCCGACGACGAGCCACGAGAGGAACCCGCGATGAACGAACTCACCATGGAGGAGCTGACCGCGCTGCTGCGCGACAGTGCCGGTGACATCGAGACGGCGGATCCGGGGACGCAGGACGTCTCGGACCTGACCTTCCTGGAACTGGGCTACGACTCCCTCGCCCTGCTCCAGGTGGCCGGCCTGGTCAAGCGCGAATACGGCGTCGAACTGGCCGACGAGGACGTGACGGGCGTGGAGACCCCGAGACTGCTGCTGCGGCTGATCAACGCCGGACTGCGGACGGAGGCCGCCTGATGCCGTACGCAGCGATCACCTACCGGGTCCGGCCGGGGCACGAGGACGAGATCGCCGAGATCTTCGCCGCCTTCCAACGCGTCGACACCCCCGAGTTCGGCGCCGAGGGCGGCACCCCGTCCGGCCGGCTGCTGGGCACCGGGGTGTTCGTCAAGGACGACGTGATGGTCCGTGTCATCCACTACGAGGGGGACTTCGCCGCCGTGGGCCGGCACATGGCCGGGCAGCAGGGCGTGCACCAGCTGGAGGAGCGACTGGCGCCCTTCCTCGCCGAGCGACGGGACACCTCGACCGCGGAGGGCTTCCAGGAGTACTTCCGCAACGCCCTGATGCGGTCGGTCTCCCAGCTGACGATCGACACCCACCCCACCCGGACGTGAGCGGATGACGGTGACTCTGGGGGTCCTGGTGCTGCTCGGCAGCGGGCTCACGGCCGGGGTGCTGTTCGCGGTCGCGGTGAGCGTCCTGCCGGCCCTCCTCGCGATGCCGACCGGTATTTACGTCTACGCCCACCAACTGCTCGGCCGCAACTGGGACCCCACCATGCCGGTCATCGTCCTGACCTCGACCGCCGCGGACGCCCTGCTGGCCGTGTGGTCCACAGGCACCGCCCGGGCCCTCGCAATGTCCGCCGCCGTGCTGCTGCTGGGGGTCTCCGCGGTGTCCCACCTCGCGAACGTGCCCATCAACCGGCGCGTGAAGGCGGTCACCGACCCCCGGCGGCTGCCCGACGACTGGACCGACCCGCGCCCGCTGTGGCGGCGCTGGCACCTGCTGCGCACCTCCCTCGCCGTCATGGCCCTCGCCGTCAACGCGGCGGCGGTCGCCCTCCGGTGACGGCCCGACGCGTCCCGCGCACGGAGGCGGCCCGGAACCCCCAGGTTCCGGGCCGCCTCCGTACGCCTCAGCCCGCGGTGGGCTGCCGGTCGCGGACCGAGACCTGGGCGACGGTGCGCAGCAGACTGCGCCGGAAGGTCGCAACGAAGCCCTCCGCCGTGTCGGTCTCCCGCGGCCTGCTCAGATAGGGCTTCAGCTTCCGTTCCACCTCCTGCACGCCCGGCTGTGCCGCCATGTGACGGGCCACCGCGTCGAGATCGCCCTCGTACTCGATGACGCGGACCAGCGTGGCGTCCCGGACGAACACCGCGGTCGACAGGATCCGGCCGGCCCGCGCGCCGGTCTCGTCCCTGACCTGGTCCGACTTCACCCGGCGGAAGGTGCGGAAGATCTCGGCGAGTTCCTCCTCGAACCCCGGCTTGACGTCGTAGGTGACGGCGGCGAACGGCATGGGCCTCTCCTGTTCGGGAGCTGGACGTACGGGCATCCGCCATGCCAGCAGAGCGCGCTCGTGTCCGCCTGGAGTGTCCGGGGTGCCGCGGCCGCCGTCCGGTACGCGTCGTCGCCGTCCTGTACGCGCTTTCGAGCGGCATTCCAGCAGCCGCTGCGACGGTGCCACGGAGCCGATTTCCGGTAACCGGTTGGCAGGAGGCCAGCAGTGCATCGAACCCTCATCGTGGCGAAGTTGCGCCCGGGGCGGACCGACGACATCGCCGCCATCTTCGGCGACTCGGACGCCACCGACCTGCCCCACATGATCGGGGTCTCCCGGCGGACCCTCTTCCGCTTTCACGATCTGTACTTCCACCTCGTCGAGGCCGACCAGGACATCTCGCCCAACCTCTACCGGGCCCGCAGCCACCCCCTCTACGAGGAGGTCAACACCCGGCTCGCGGAATGTGTCCACCCCTACGACCCGGACTGGAAGGAACCCAAGGACGCCATGGCGACCCCCTTCTACGTGTGGACCGGCGACGGGGGGCGGATCCTGTGACCGCCACTCCCACGGCCGGCCGGCCCACCACGCTCACCCGCACGGTCCGGGTCACCTCCGCCGACGTCGAGGCCAACACCCGGCGGGGCGGCGACATCCGGGTGACCCTCAGCCCGAAGACCGTGGCCTGCACCTCCGGCTTCGGCGGCCGCCTCGAGCTGGCCCCCGGCGACTTCGTCAGCGAGCACTACCACCCCTACTCCGAGGAGTTCCTGCACATCGTCTCCGGGGAGCTGGAGATGACCATGGACGGCCAGCCGGTCTTCCTGGCCGCCGGGGACTCGCTGCTCGTCCCGATCGGCGTCCGGCACCGGCTGGTCAACACCGGCGACACGGTGGCGCACTGCGTCTTCCACCTCTCCCCGCTCGCGCCCCGCCCCGAACTCGGGCACGTGGACACCGAACAGGTCCAGCACCCGCGGGCCGGGGAACCCCGGGTCGGTGGGACGCCGTGACCACCGCGCACCGGGCCGGCCCGCGGCGGGCCGTGGTCACCGGCATCGGTGTGGTGGCCCCCGGCGGGGTCGGCCGTGAGGCGTTCTGGGACCTGCTCACCGCCGGCCGGACCGCCACCCGTCGGATCACCCTGTTCGACCCGGCCGCCCTGCGCTCCCAGGTGGCCGCCGAGGTGGACTTCGACCCGGTGGCCGCCGGACTGACGGCCCGGCAGATCCGACGTACGGACCGGGCCGCCCAGTTCGCCGTCGTCTGCGCGCGCGAGGCCCTCGCCGACAGCGGCCTGGACCTCGCCGCCCTGGCCCCGGAGGACATCGCCGTGGGCCTCGGCAGCGCGGTCGGCTGCACCATGGGCCTGGAGGAGGAGTACGTCGTCCTCAGCGACCACGGCAGACAGTGGCTGGTCGACCCCGCCTACGCGGTGCCGCACCTGTACGGCTACATGGTGCCCTCCACCCTCGCGGTGGAGGTGGCCCGCGAGGTCGGCGCGGAGGGACCGGTCGCCCTGGTCTCCACCGGCTGCACCTCCGGCATCGACGCTGTGGCGCACGCCGTCCAGCTGATCGAGGAAGGCAGCGCCGAAGTCGCGTTCGCCGGCGCCACCGACGCACCCGTCTCGCCGATCAGCGCGGCCTGCTTCGACGCCATCCGGGCCACGACACCGATGAACGACGACCCCGAACACGCCTCCCGCCCCTTCGACCGGGATCGCCGCGGCTTCGTCCTAGGGGAGGGCGCGGCCGTCCTGGTGCTGGAGGAGAAGACGGCGGCCGAGGCGCGCGGCGCCCATGTGTACGCGGAGATCGTCGGCAGCGCCGGGCGCAGCAACGCGTACCACATGACCGGGCTGCGGCCCGACGGCCGGGAGATGGCCGAGGCGATCCGGGTCGCCCTGGACCGGGCCCGGCTCGATCCCACCGCGGTGGACTACGTCAACGCCCACGGCTCCGGGACCAAGCAGAACGACCGTCACGAGACCGCCGCCTTCAAACGCAGCCTCGGCGACCACGCCCACCGGATCCCGGTCAGTTCCATCAAGTCGATGGTCGGCCACTCGCTCGGCGCCATCGGCTCCCTGGAGATCGCGGCCTGCGCCCTCACCCTGGACCGCCGGGTGATCCCGCCGACCGCCAACCTGCACCACCCCGACCCGGAGTGCGATCTCGACTACGTACCTCTGACCGCCCGGGAACAGGCCACCGACGTCGTGCTCACCGTGGGCAGCGGCTTCGGCGGCTTCCAGAGCGCCATGGTGCTGACCCGGCCCGGTGTCGTCGACCACGAGGGGAGCTGACATGAGCCCGCGACCGACCCCGGCTACCCGGCCCGAGGCGCCCGTCGTCACCGGACTCGGCATCACCGCCCCCACCGGCATCGGCATCGACGCCCACTGGTCCGCAGTGCTGGCCGGCAAGTCCGGCATCGGGCGCATCGAGCGCTTCGACCCCGAGCCCTACCCGGTCCGGCTGGCCGGGCAGGTGCCCGGCTTCTCGGCACAGGAGCGGGTGCCCGGGCGGTTGATCCCGCAGACCGACCACTGGACCCACCTGGCGCTGGCCGCCGCCGAGTCGGCGCTCGACGACGCGGGCGTCGACCCCGCCGGGCTGCCCGAGTACGAGATGGCGGTCGTCACCTCCAGCTCCTCCGGCGGAACGGAGTTCGGCCAGCACGAGATGGAGGCGCTCTACCAGCACGACCCGTCCTGGGTCGGCGCCTACCAGTCGATCGCCTGGTTCTACGCCGCCACCACCGGGCAGCTCTCGATCCGGCACGGCATGCGCGGCCCGTGCGGGGTGCTCTGCGCCGAGCAGGCCGGCGGCCTCGACGCCGTCGGGCAGGCCCGTCGCCTCACCCGGGGCGGGGCCCGGCTCGTCCTCACCGGGGGCACCGACGCCTCCCTGTGCCCCTACGGCCTGACCGCCCAGCTCGCCGCCGGCACGCTCTCCACCGTCCCCGACCCGGCGCGGGCCTACCTGCCCTTCGACCGCGCGGCCGCCGGACACCTGCCCGGCGAGGGCGGCGCCATCCTCGTGCTGGAGAACGCCGCCGCAGCCCGCGAACGCGGCGCCGGGCAGCCGTACGGCGCCGTCCTCGGATACGCGGCAGGCTTCGACCCGCCCCCCGGCAGCGGCCGCCCCCCGGCTCTGCGCCGCACCCTGCTGAAGGCGCTGGCGGACGCGGGCCTCGAACCCGGCGCGATCGACGTGGTCTTCGCCGACGGCGCCGCGATGCCCGCTGCCGACCGCGCCGAGGCCGAGGCGATCAGCGACGTCTTCGGTCCGCGCGGCGTCCCGGTCACCGTCCCGAAGGTGCTGGCCGGGCGGCTCTACGGAGGCGGCGGCGCCCTCGATGCCGCCACCGCCCTGCTGGCCCTGCGCGACGGCGTCGTCCCGCACACCGCCGGGGTCACCGCCCTCGCACCGGGCTGCGACATCGACCTGGTCACCGGCGAACCGCGCGCCGCCGACCTGCGGCACGCCCTCGTCCTCGCCCGCGGGCACGGCGGCTTCGTGTCCGCCCTCGTCCTCGGGCGCTGAGCACCCGTCACGGCACCCCGTACCGGAAGGAAGAACCGCAATGGCAGGCCACACCGACAACTCGATCGTCATCCAGGCACCCATGGACCTCGTCTGGGACACCACCAACGACGTGGCCGACTGGCCGAACCTGTTCAGCGAGTACGCCTCCGCCGAGATCCTGGACCGCGACGGCGACACGGTCACCTTCCGGCTCACCATGCACCCCGACGAGGACGGCAACGTCTGGTCGTGGGTCTCCCGGCGCACTCCCGACCCGGTGACCCGCACGGTCGTGGCCCACCGGGTGGAGACCGGGCCGTTCGCCTACATGAACCTCCGCTGGGAGTACACCCCGGCCGACGGGGGCGGGATCCGGATGCGCTGGATCCAGGACTTCCGCATGAAGCCCGAGGCCCCGGTCACCGACGCGGCGATGACCGAACACCTCAACCGGAGCACCGCGGTGCAGATGCGGCTGATCAAGGACAAGGTCGAGGCGGCCGCCCGCGCCGCCGTCTGACGCCGTACCACCCGAACCCACACCGCGGAGGCCCTGATGATCCCCGTGCTCGCCCCGGTGGTCGTGCTGCTGAACGGTCTCGCCGCCGGAGTCCTCCTCGGCACCCAGCTGGGCGGGTGGCCGCTGCTCGCCGCCCTGCCCCCGGACCGCTACGTGCACGCCCACGCCTTCTTCGCCACCCGCTACGACCCCGCCATGCCGATCTGCCTGCTCGGCACCGTGCTCGGCGACGGTGTCCTCGCACTCACGGCACCGCAGACGGCCGCGCGGCTGCTCTTCGGGGCGGGCGCGCTGGCGGCCGCCGTCACCGTGGCCATCTCGGTGACCAAGAACGTCCCGGTCAACAAGTGGATCAGGACCATCGACCCGGACCGGCTGCCGGCCGACTTCGCGCGGCTCGACCCCCGCCCCAGCTGGGGCCCGTGGAACCGGCGCCGCAGCGTCCTGACCATCGCGGCCTTCGCCGTGAACTGCGCCGCCCTGACCACTTTGCTGTGACGACCCTCCCCACGAGCCCGTCCGGGCTCGCACCCACCCACCGCGGGCTCCCACCAAGAAACGAGGCAACCATGGATCTCGGTCTCAGGGGCAAGAAGGCCCTGGTCACCGGCGGCACCCGAGGCGTCGGCCGGGGCATCGTGCTCGCCCTGGCACGCGCCGGAGTCGACGTCGTCACCTGCTATCGCAGCGAGAGCGAGTACGTCGCCTCCCTGGAACGGGAGCTCAAGGACATCGGTGGCGACCACCTCGTGGTCCAGGCCGACCTGACCCAGCCGGTGCGCGTCGCCCGGCTGCTGGAGCAGGTGCGCGAGGCCCACGGTGGCGTCCTGGACCTGGTCGTCAACAACGCGGGTGCCATCAGCCACATCCCGTACGAGCAGCTCTCCCTGGACGAATGGCAGCGCGTCCTGGCCACCAACCTCACCGCCGCCCACCTCGTCGTCCAGCACGCGCTGCCACTGCTGCGGGCGGGGTCCTCCGTGGTGAGCATCGGATCCAAGGCGGTGGACGCCGGCATACCACTGCGCTCGCACTACACCGCCACCAAGGCGGCGCTCGTGGGGCTGAACCGCTCCCTGGCCAAGGAGTTCGGGCCCCGGGGCATCCGCTTCAACGTGGTCGCGCTCGGCGTCGTGGAGACCGAGAACCTGCACGCGCTGCCGGAGGCGGACCGCCGCCTCATGATCGAGCGGTACAGCGCGAAGACCGCCCTCGGCCGGCTCGGCCTCCCCGAGGAGGTGGCGGGCGCGGTGCTGTGGCTGGCCGGCGACCTGTCCCGGTACGTCACCGGCTCGACCGTCAGCGTGGACGGAGGCATCTCCTGATGGGCTTCAGGGTCGTGCTCCGTATGGAGGTGCAGCAGGGCGCGGCCGCCGCGTTCGAGACGGAGTGGCTCAGCGGCACCGACGCGGTCACCGGGCACCCGGCGTGCCTCGGCCAGTGGCTGGCCCGCGACACCGCCGAGCCGCGCGTCTACTGGATCGTCAGCGACTGGGTCGACGAGGCCGGGTTCCGCTCCTTCGAGGACAGCCCCGAACACCTGCGGCACCGCGCGAAGCTCCATCCGTTCCGGTCCGGCGGTTCCTTCCACACCATGGACATCGTCGCCCGGATCGAGGGAAGGGCGGCGACCGTCCATGACTGAGGTGCGGGTGATGGTCTATCAGGCCGCCCACGACGAACGGGAACTGGCCGCCGTCCGCGCCGCCTACCACGAGGTGAGCACCCGGCTCGCGACGGTGCCCGGGCTGCTCGGCAACGAACTGCTGCGCAGCCCCCACGACCCGACGTCCCTGGTGGTGCTCAGCCGCTGGGCGGGTCGGGAGGCCTTCGACGCCTGGGAGTCCGGCGACTCGCACCGCGCGGACACCGCCCCGCTGCGCGCCTACCGGGACACCCGCAGACCCGTGCCGTTCGCGGTCTACGAAGTCGACGCCACGCACTGACCCGCACCCCCCGGTCCCCGGTCCCCGGCCCGGCTCCGCCGCCGTGCCGGGGGCCGTTCGCCCTTCCCGTTCCCCCTTCCCCTTTCACGATCCCGGGAGAGACCACTGTGAGCAGCAGGAAACCGGCATTCATCGGACTCGGCGCCATGGGCGCCGGCATGGCGCACAGCCTGCTCGACGCGGGCTTCGAGCTCACCGTCCACAACCGCACGGCGAGCAGGGCGGCTCCGCTCGCCGAGGCCGGCGCGCACGTCGCCGGCTCGGCCGCAGGGGCGGCGGCCGACCGGGACACGGTCGTGCTGAGCCTCAGCGACGAGGCCGCCGTGGACGAGGTGCTCTTCGGCCAGGTACTGCCCGTCCTGCGGCCGGGCGCCACCGTCGTCGACACCTCCACCGTCTCCCCGCGCTACGCCCGCGACAGCGCCCGGCGGCTCGGCGCCGCCGGAGTGCGCCGGGTGGAGGCCTGCGTCGTCGGCAACCCGCTCCAGGCCCGGCAGGGCGCCCTGCGTGTGTTCGCCGCGGGGGAGGAGCAGGACATCGAGGCGGTGCGCGACCTCCTGGAGGCGATCGGCACCGAGGTCGTCACCGTCGGCGCCCCCGGCACGGCGGCCACCGTCAAGCTCGTCCTCAACCTCCTGCTCGGAGCCCAGGTCGCCGCCCTGGCCGAGGCGGTCGCCTACGGCGTACGGGCCGGACTGGACCGCGACCAGCTGCTGGCCTCCGTCGCCGGGAGCGGCTTCAGCTCGGCCGTCCTGCGCTTCCGGGCCGAGCTGATGCGCAAGGACAGCTACGAACCGGCGTTCTTCCGCTCGGCGCTCATGGAGAAGGACCTGCGCCTCGCGGTCTCCGACGGGGCGGACCTCGGGGTGCCGATGCCCGTGCTGGAGAGGGTCCGGGGCCGCTTCGAGGACGTCGTGCGCGCGGGCGACGGCGACAAGGACGCCGCGGTCCTCGCCCGGCACACCGGACGGTGAGCACCATGAGCGGGCCGCGGGCCGGGGAACCGGTGCGGGTGGTGCTGCGGATGGAGATCGTTCCCGGCAGGGAGCGGGAATTCGAGGAGCTCTGGCTGGAGATCGCCCGGACGATCGGCCGCAGCCCGGCCAACAGGGGACAGGTCCTGGCCCGGGCCGGCGCGATGGCGGGCGCGAGCGTGTACTACGTGTACACGGACTGGACGGACGAGGCGAGTTTCCGGGCGTTCGAGACGAGCCCCGACCACGGGGAGAACCGGCGCCGCCTCGGCCCGCTGCGCGTGGGCGGCGAGATGACGGTGACCGCGGTCGTGCACCGCCTGCGGGGACCCGCCTGACCGGACAGAGCGCCGGACGGGTCCCCGCGGCCGCGGCCGCCTACCAGCCGATGACGGCCCCCCTCCGCAGCAACACCCCGGTGGGGCCGTCGTCGGGCAGCAGCGCCGCGTGGACCACCGCCTTGGCCGCCTCCTCGGGGCTCTGCGGCGCGTCCGGTCGCATGCGGGTCCGCACCAGACCCGGATTGACCGCGTTGACCAGCACTCCCGTGCCGACCAGCTCCGCACCGAGCGTCGCCGTCAGGGCGTTGAGGGCGGCCTTGGACACCGAGTAGCCGGCACACTGCGGGGCGATGCCGTGGGTGAACGACCCCGCCCCGCTGGAGACCATCACGATTCGGCCCCAGCCGCGCTCCACCATGCCGGGCACGAACGCCTGCGACACCCGCCAGGCCCCGAAGAGGTTCACCGCAAAGGTGTCCGCCACCGCGTCCAGCGCCACCGACGACGGCCGGGTCCCCCAGTCGAGCTGAACACCCGCGTTGTTCACGACGACGTCCACCGGACCCGCCGCCCGAGCGGCCCGGGCCACCGAGGCCGCGTCGGTGACGTCCAGCACCAGCGGGACGGCGTCCCCGCCGAGCCCCGCCGCGACCCGCGCGCCGTCCCGCTCGTCGCGCACCCCGGCCAGCACCCGGTGCCCCAGACCGTGCAGCGCCGTGGCGACCGCGAGGCCGAGACCACGTGCCGCCCCGGTCACGAGCACCGTGCGACGCACCCCGGCCACCGGCCCCGCCGCGTTCATATCCCGCCGTCCACGTCGAGGACCTGACCCGTGACGTACGACGAGGCGGCGCCCGCGAGGAACAGGATCGCGCCCGCCACCTCCGCGGGCCGGCCCAGCCGTCCCAGGGCGGTCGTCGCGGCGATCCGCGCCGCCACGGCCGGCGGCGGACCCGATCCCGGCTCACCCCCCATGACCCCGGGAGCGACCGTGTTGACCCGCACCCCGCGTGGCCCCAACTCCTTGGCCAGCGACCGCCCGAGGCCGATCAGAGCCGCCTTGGAGGCCGCGTAGTGGGCCCCGCCGGGCCGTCCCCGCAGCGCCACCGAGGCGCCCACGTTGACGACCGAGGCCCCCGCACCGAGGAGGTCCAGCACGGCCCCGGTGACCAGGTACGTGGAGGTGACGTTGTGGTCCACGACCCGGTGCCACTCGTCGGGCGTCAGCTCGTCGAAGGCCGTGTGCCCGTCCACGCCCACGTTGTTGACCAGCACGTCGAGGCCGCCCAGGGACTCCCGCATCCGATCGGCCAGCTCGGTGACCTCCTCCGCACGCGTCACATCCGCGCGCACCAGCAGGTGCCACGCTCCCAGCTCCTTCAACTCCCGCTCCAGGGCCTGCTCCCGATCCCCGCCCCGGGACACGACGGCGACGCGGGCACCGCAGCGCGCGAAGGCGAGCACCGCGGCCCGGCCGATTCCCCGGGTACCGCCGGTGACCAGCACCCGCTTGCCGGACAGTTGGTGATCCATCAGCTTCCTCCCAGAAATCCCGGGCCGCGCGACCGGGCCCGGAGCACGGCGGCGGGGCGGCGCGCACCGGAGACAGCGCGCCGCCCCCGTGGGGTGGTCAGGGCGCCTTGTGGGCGATGACGAGGGTGTCGAACTCGCCGAGCGGCAGGACCTCGGTCGAGACGAAGCCGGCCTTCTCGGCGTGCCCCAGCAGCTCCGACACCGGGTACTCGGAACCGCCGTCGGTCACCAGCAGCATGTCCAGGCTGATCACCAGGTTCTCCACGTACGCAGGCCCCTCGTCGAGCATGCGGTCGTACGCCAGCAGGTACCCCCCGGGGTTGACGGCGTCGAACGCAGTACGCACCAACTGCTCGCGCCGGTCCCGGTCCCAGTCGTGCAGGACGTGCCCCATCGTCACCACGTCCGCCGTGACGGGAACGCCGTCGTCGAAGAAGTCACCCCCGTGGAACTCCACCCGCCCGGTCAGACCGCGCTCGGCCATGTGCTCGGTGAACAGCGGCTCCATGGCGGGCAGATCGAAGACGTGGCCGGTCAGGTGGGGCTGTGCGGCCACGACGATGGAGGCGAGGTTGCCGCGCGCGCCACCGATGTCCAGCACCGAGGAACTGCGCGACCAGTCGAACGACTTGACCAGCTCCGGGCCGATCACCTGTGTCAGCGCGTCCATCATCCCCACGAACTGCCGCAGGATGCCCGGGTTGTTGGTGACCGCCTCGAAGTGGCTGCCCGACTGCTGCTCCCCGGTGCGCAGGGCCTCGGAGAGCCTGCCCCAGGCGGGGTACAGGTTGCGGTTCGAGCGCTGGAGGAACCCGCCGACGTAGTCCCTGTGGTCCGCCACCAGAAAGCGGTCCGGGCCCTCGGCGTTGCGGTAGGTGCCGTTCTCGCGCACCAGCAGCCCCAGGGCGGTGAGCAGGTCGAGGAAGTCGGCCAGACCCCGTCCGTGCAGACCGAGGTGGGCGCGCACGTCCTCCTCGGTGGCCGGGCCGTGCCGGTGCAGGTGGGTGAACAGACCGAACTCGACGGCGGTCAGCAGTGCCTTGGCGTCGCAGAACATGTTGGCCATCCGGATGATGCCGGAGGGGGTGCTGACGTCCGGGGTGGTGAGCGTCATGCGCGGACTCCTTCCAGGACGGCGTGGTCGGGCGCCACCGCCGCTGTGTCGGACAGTCGCAGGCGGCGATGGAGTACGGCTCGAAGGGCGCTCACGGCGGCCGGGCGGCGGTCCCGTGGACCTCAGGCCGTCCTCGAGGAGGACCGGCTATCCCTGGCGTAGGAGCGAAGAAGCGACCAGCCGACAGGAAGGACGTTCTCCGTGGACATCGGAGTTGGCCTGCCCACCACCGTCCCCGACGCCACCCGCGACCGGCTGCTGACCTGGGCGCGGGAGGCGGATCGGTACGGGTTCTCCACGCTCGGCGTCCTCGACCGCCTGGTGTACGACAACTACGAGTCGCTGGTGTCACTGGCCGCCGCCGCGGCCGTCACCGAGCGGATCCGGCTCGCCACCACGATCCTGATCGCCCCCTACCGCCCCGGCCCCGCCTTGCTGGCCAAGCAGCTCGCCTCCCTCGACGAACTCTCCGGCGGACGGCTCGTCGTGGGCCTGGCGGCCGGCGGACGGGACGACGACTACCGGGCCACCGGAGCGGTGTACGGGGACCGGGGGCGCCGGCTCGACGCCCTCGTCGTCGCTCTTCGGGAGACCTGGTCCGGCGGAGGCCCGGTACCGGGCATCGGCCCCCGGCCCGGGAGCGGCGGTCCGGGCCTGCTCTTCGGCGGCCACTCCCCGGCCGCGATGCGCCGGGCCGCCCGCCACGGCGAGGGTTGGATCGCGGGCGGCAGCTCAGCGGCCGGGTTCGGTGAACTGGCCCGGCGGGCGGGCGAGATCTGGACGGCCGAGGGGCGCACCGGGCGGCCGCGGACGGTGGCGCTGCTGTACGCCTGCCTCGGCCCGGACGCCCGGGCCAGGGCCGAGAGCTATCTGCGGGCCTACTACGCCTTCATCGGGCCCAAGGCGGAGATGGCCGCGCGTGCCGTGATCACCGACGAGCGGGAGCTCAAGGACACGATCGGCTCGTACGCTGCCCAGGGCTGCGACGAGTTGCTGGTCTTCCCGTGCACCGCCGATCCCGCGCAGCTCGACCTCCTGGCGCGCACCGCCCTCGGCTGATCCGGCCCGTACGCGACAGGTCCGTCTCCCGCTGGCCAGGAGACGGACCTCGACGTACGACTGTTCGCGCGGCGGACGGTCACAGGTGCCCGGCGCCTCCGCCGGCGTATCCCTCCAGTTGTTCGGCCACCTCCGCCGGGGACGGTTGGGCCGCCATCTCCGCCTGGAGCTTGCGTGCCGCCGTCCGTGCCGGACCGTCCTGCGGCAGCAGCCGCCGGGTCGACTCCAGCAAGCGCTCCGGGGTGGCCTCGTCGCGGGTCAGGACCTCGCCCGCGCCCGCCTCGGCCACCCGCCGGGCGTGCCCGGCATGGTCGGGGAGCTGTGGCACCAGGAGCAACGGCAGCCCGTGCCGCAGGGCGGTGAGGACCGTCCCGGCACCGCCGTGGGAGACGACCAGGTCGCAGCCGGGGAGCAGCCGGTCGAGAGCCGTGTCCACCACGACCTCGACCTCCTGCGGCACCACGCCGTCGAGCAGGGGCAGTTGGGCCTCGGAGACCGCCAGGACGACCTCCGTCCCGGCCGCGGCGAGCGCGGCCGCCGTCCGGGCGCCGAGGAAGCGATCAGGGCCGAGCCGGGCCATCGTGTGCCCCCAGGTGACACAGACACGCGGCCGGCCGCTGTCCTCCGCCGGCCGCGGGCCCCTCGACGATCCGTTGTAGGGCACGTGACGCATCGGCAGCCGACGGTAGTCGGTGGGCACCTGGAGACCCGTGGGGGTGGGATCCACGGTCGCCGCGCCGAAGGGGTCGAATCCGCTCGCGCCGTGCCGTGCGGCCAACGGTGCGAGGGCCTCGGTGAGCGGGACGCGGGCCCGCAGCAGCAGGTCGGTGCCGTACAGATGACGCACGGCGGGGAGACCGGCCGCCGCCGCGGCGATCGGACCGGCCATGGCGGTCGGGTCGTGGACCACGAGGTCCACCCCCGCGCCGCGGACAAGGTCCACCAGGTCGTCCGTCATCGACTCGGCGTTGTCCAGCACCATGCGCAGGGCGCGCGGACCGCCCCCGGCGGGCCGACCCGCCGGTGCGGGCGGCCCGTCCGCCGCCGACGGCAGCACATAACCGCGGACGAGCCCGACCGAGTCCACGTCCGTCCCGACGGCGGTGCCCGGCAGGCCGGTGCGCGCGATCTCGTCGAGCAGCGCGGGCTGGCTCGCCACCACCACGTCGTGGCCGCGGGCCCGGCAGGCCCAGGCGAGGGGGACCAGGGCATACAGATGCGACGGCCAGGCCCATGTGCAGAAGAGCACTCTCATGTCCCGTCCTTGATCCTTCCCGGGAGAGCGGTCGATTGGTGGGGCGGCGGACCGGGGGTCACAGTCCCGCCAGGCGTCCGGCGGCGGCGACCCCGGTCAGGGTCCGTACCCGCTCCTCGGAAGTGGCGGACAGCGGAGAGACCGCGAGTGTCGTGACGCCGGCCTTGTCGTAGGCGCGCAGCCGTTCAGCGATCCGTTCCGGCGGTCCCAGCAGGGCGATGCGGTCGACGAAGTCGAACGGCACGGCCGCCGCGGCGCCCACCGGGTCACCCGCGAGGAACCGCTCCTGGACGGCCACGGCCGCCTCGCCCAGACCGAGCCGGGCGAGATGCGCGTAGTAGAAGTTCCCGGTGCCGCGCCCCAGACTGACGAAACGCGACACGTACCGTCGCACCGGTTCGGCGGCCTCGCGCGGGTCGTCGGCCACGACGGCGGGCACCGACAGCAGGACGTCGAAGTCCGCGAGCCCGTCCCGGCCGGCCCGTCGCCGGCCCGTCTCCAGCCGGCGCACATTCTCGGCGACCCGGTCCGGCGGACAGAAGTTGCCGATCCAGCCGTCGGCCACCTCGCCCGCCAGCTCCACGTTGCGCGGCCCCACGGCGGCGAGATACACGGGCAGATCGGGACGGGCCCCGGGCACCCGCAGGGTGAACGGGGCCCAGGGCCCGCCGGGCGGAGCGAGCGTGAAGTGCTCTCCCCGGTGGCTCACCGGCCGTCCGCTCAACGTCAGCCGCACCACGTCGAGATACTCGCGGGTGCGGGCCAGCGGCCGGTCGAAGGGGACACCGTGCCAGCCTTCCGAGACCTGCGCGTTGGCCACGCCCAGGCCGAGCGTGAAGCGGCCCGCGGACACCGCGTCCAGCGTCGCCGCGGTCATCGCGGTGAGCACCGGGGTCCGGGCGGGGATCTCGAACACGCCCGAGGCGAGCCGGAGCCGGGTCGTCCGGCTCGCCGCCGCGCCCAGCGCGACCGCGGCCTCGGTGACGTACCCCTCGGCCACCAGCCCCAGCTCGTAACCGAGTTCCTCAGCCACCGGCGCCGTCCACGCCGCTTCGTCGTAGGTGAAGTACGCCCCGAGGCGCATGGTGCTCTCCGTTCGTCGTCCCGGGCGGCCGGGGGCGTGGGTCAGACGGGGCGGCACTCCAGGGCGGTCCACGGCGAGCTGTCCCGGGCGGGCACCGTGACCACCTCGAAGCCCGCGCGCCCGGCCAGCTCCCGCCACTGGGCGAGGGTGCGCTCGCCGCCGCCGTAGAGCATCAGCAGGTCCAGGTCGATGAGCTTGCTGTAGTCCCACTTGTTGGGCAGGTGGCTGACGACCTTCTCGCAGATGAAGAGCCGGCTGTCGGCGCGGTCGCCCATCGCCGTCCGGACGCGTCGCAGGACGGTGTCGGCCCGGGCGTCGTCCATCGTGTTGAGGACCGTGTTGAGGACGTAGGCGTCGCAACCGGCGGGCGCCGTGACGAAGTAGTCCCCGGCGACCAGGTCGACGCGGTCCCGCACGCCGAACTGCTCCAGCAGCGCGCCCGCGTGGTCGAGGACGGCCTGCCGCTCGAACAGCACGCCGGTGGCGTGCGGTTGCTTTCCGAGCACCTCGCCGAGGAAGTGGCCCCTGCCGCCGCCGATGTCCGCGATCCGCGAGAACCGCGAGAAGTCGGTGGTGGACAGCAGGTCGCCGGCGTTGACGACGAGGCGGCTGCGCTGGAGCATGCACCGGTCGAACAGCTCCCCGGCTTCGGGGTGTTCGTCGAAATAGTCGTACAGCGGCAGGCCGAAGGCCTGGTCGAAGGCGGGTTCACCGGTACGGACGCTGTGCATCAGGGCCGCGTAGCCGGTGGTGAAGATCTCGCCGGTGTTGAACAGGGTGAGGTCGCGGAGGCTGAACCCGTCCGAGGCGAGCGACTCGGCCTCGGGGGTCATCACATAGCGGCCGTCGGGCAGTTCGGCGAAGAGCTCGATGGACGAGGCGGCGCGCAGGACACGGGACAGGACGTCCGGACGCGTTCCGGTGGCCTCCGCCAGCTCCTCGGCGGTGCGCGGCCGCTCGCGAACGAGGTCGGCGACACCCAGTTCGGCGACGACGTTGAGGATCGCGATGATCCGCACGCCGTAGAGAAGGAACAACAGCCGGTCGAAGGCAGGCAGTTCGGCGTTGCGGGAGACCCATGCCCAGAAGCCGGAGGGGATGGGCCGGTCGGCGGGCTGGTCCGTTTCCTCGTGGTGCATCGCAGTCGGTTCCTCTCTGATCTGACGGTGGTCCGGTGGCTGTCCGGCGCGGTGACGGGTTCAGAGCGCCAGCCGCACGCCGTAGTGGCGCAGCCACTGGTCGAGGGAGAGCACGGTCTCGGCGTCCGTGCGGATGATCCAGTTCTCCGGCGGCCCGCCCGGCCGGTCGAGCAGCTGACGCACGGCCGCCCGGTCGAGCAGCGGGCCGACCGGGGCGTCCCGGTCGTCGGCGAGTGCGCGCAGGTCCTCGACGACGGTCTTCTGGTAGCCGGGGTCGATGGCGATGGGGAAGGGGCTCTTGCGCCGCCGTAGCACCGATTCGGGCAGCACGTCGTCGGTGGCGGCCCGCAGCAGGCTCTTCTCCCGGCCGTCGAACGTCTTCATGGCGTTCGGGACGTTGAAGACGTAGTCGATGAGCCGCGTGTCCGCGTACGGCATGCGCAGCTGGAGCCCAACCGCCGCCGCCATGCGTTCGCTGTGCGCGAGCTGGTTCTCGGCCCAGCGGGTGAGCTGGAGATAGGTGTACTGACGGGCGCGGCGCTCGGCGGCGGGCAGCGAGTGAGGCAGGTCCAGCTCCTCGCGGGCCTCGCGGCAGCGGTCGACGGCGTAGCCGTGCACGTCCAGCCGGGTCAGCAGGTCGTCGGAGAGCAGCCCGCAGCCGAGGGCGTGGCGGGCACCGTGCCGGCGGGCCAGGGCCACCCAGGGCAGCGGTTCGCCGCCGGGCTCCTCCTCGTCGCTGAAGACGTTGCCTCCGAAGACCGAGTCGGCGGTCTCGCCGGACAGCACGATCCGGGTGTGTTCGCGGACCGCCCGCGACAGCAGGTAGAGGGAGGTGTTCATGTCGCCGTACGTGCTGGGCAGATCCCGCGCGCGCAACGCCGCCCGGCGGACCACGGGGTCCGTCAGCTCCTCGGTGTCCAGCACGATGTCGAAGTGCTCCGCGTCCACCCGGTCGGCGACGTCCCTGACGAACCGGGTGTCGGGCGTCGAGCGGATGACGTCGGGCTGGAACTGCTCGTCGTAGCCGGTGAAGGTCACGGTGTACGTCTTCTGCGGCCGGCCGGGCCGCAGCCGGTCGGCGAGCCCGACCATGGCGCTGGAGTCCAGGCCGCCGGAGAGCATGGAGCTGACCGGACCGTCGTGGGCGATCTGGTCGCTCACCGACCGGCCGAGCAGCTCGCGCACGGTCTCGACGGTGGTCGGCAGGTCGTCGGTGTGCTCCCGGTAGGTCATGCGCCAGTACGGCAGCGTCCGGGTGCCGTTGCGGCCGACGCGTACGACGGTCCCGGCCCGCACCTTGCGCAGGTCGCGGTAGACGGCGTGCTCCGGGCTGCCCGCGTAGGTGAGGATCTCCAGCATTCCCTGGGCGTCGACGACCGGTTCCACCGCGCCGGTGGCGAGGATGGCCTTGGCCTCGGATCCGAACAGCACACCGCCGGGGACCGGTGCGTAGTAGAGCGGGGTGAAGCCGAGCCGGTCCCGGCCGAGCAGGAGTTCCTGCGACCGGATGTCCCACAGGGCGAAGGCGAAGACACCCTCCAGCCGTTCGACGAAGGCGGGCCCCCACTCCAGGTAGGCGTGCAGGACGGTGCGTTCCTGGCTGCCGGCGGCGGCGTGGCGGTGGCCCCGGGAGGCGAGTTCCGCGGCGAGGGAGCGGGTGTTGGTGAGCAGCCCGGCGAAGGCGACGGCCGCGACGGGGGTGCCGTTCGCGTCGGCGACCGTCCACGGCTCACGGACGGTGGGGCCGTCGGCGGCCAGGACGCGCCGGGCGAGGGCGGCGTGGCCGTCGGCCCACAGCTCTTCGGCGTCGGGGCCGCGGTGGGCGAGCTCGGCCGCCATGGTCCTCACGGTCGGGAGCCAACTGGTCAGATCCCTGCTGTAGTCGACCCACCCGGCGATACCCGACATGAACTGCCTCCTGATGTGGCTCGGCACTGACGTGAGCTCGATCGTGTCCGCCCCGACTGGAGGCGGGATGGGAACCGGCTCGAGCCGCGGGTGGCCTCGTGCTTTGGGGGCTGGAGGGCCGGGCCTGGGCCGCGGGCCGTGAGTGGCACCGCACTCGGAGCAGGGGCGCATGCCGCACCGCGTACAGGAGGAGGGCCGGCCGTTCGGCCGGCCCTCCTGGGCCTGGAGAGGGGGGCGGGTCAGCCCGCAGTGGTGTCCGGGACGTGGCCGCGGGCCCGTCGGGGGAGCAGCCAGGCCAGGACGAAGGTCAGGGCGAACAGCCCGACCTCGATCCACAGGGTCCGCTTGACCGCCGAGGTGAACGCGGTGCCGGTCGCCTCGGTACCGGCGGCACCGACCGCCCGGCCGATCGCGGCGGCCTCGCGGGGCGAACCGGCGGACGAGCGGATCTCGCGCGCCAGCCGGGCGCAGCTCGGAGGGGTCCGGCCCTGGTCCTTGTTGACCGCCTCGTCATGGCTGCACGCGCTGAAGTCGGCGAGGATCGACCGCTGTTGGGCGGACGGTACCGCCGCCGCGGTCAGCGCGGCCCGCACCGGAGCCGCCGAGTCGGTCGCCGCGGTGCCTGCCTGCTGGCCGATGAAGGTGAAGAACAGCGTGGCGACGACGGCGACGCCCACGGTGTTGCCGATCTGGTTGACGGCGTTGAGCATGCCGGAGCCGGAGCCGATCTCCCGGTCCGAGACACCCGCGAGGATGATGTCGAAGAGCGGCGCCAGCACCAGGCCCATGCCGACGCCCGCCACGGTCAGCGACGGCACCAGTTCCATCGAGGTGACCGCGGAGCCGTAGTGCTGGATGGTGAGCACGGTGGCCGCGACCGCGAGGGTCATCAGCGCGGCTCCCGCCTGCAGCACCTTGCGGCCGTACTTCGGGCCGAGCGAGCCGCCCGCCACAGCACCGCCGATCGCCGTGCCCAACGCCCAGGCCCCGATCGTCAGGCCGGTACGCAGGGTCGAGTACCCGAGGCCGATCTGCAGGTACAGGGCGAAGACGAGGAAGAACGCGGCCATTCCGGCGAAGAAGATGACGGTGACCAGCAGCCCGGCCAGGTAGGTGCGGTTGCGGAACAGGCTCAGCTCCAGCAGCGGTGAGCCGCCCGCGCGGTCGCGCCGGCGCTCGTACACCGCGGTCACGGCGAAGACGGGCAGCGAGGCCGCCATGCAGACGAAGGTCCACACCGGCCAGCCGTGCTCACGGCCCTCGATCACCGGGGCGATCAGCATCAACAGGGCCACCACGACCAGCAGCATGCCGATCAGGTCGAGCCTGAGCGGCCGGGGCGACCGGGACTCGCGCAGCAGCGGCCCTGTGGCGAGGAAGGCCGCGAGCCCCACGGGGACGTTGACGAAGAAGATCGGTCGCCAGCCCAGACCGAAGAGATCGCCCTGGGTGATCAGGCCGCCGAGGACGGGTCCGCCGACCGCGGCCAGTCCCATCACCGGCCCGTACATGGCCAGTGCGACGACCTGCTCGCGGCGGGGGAACATGTCGCGGATGACGCCGAGGACCTGAGGCACCATCACGGCGGCGCAGGCGCCTTGCAGCACCCGGCTGCCGATCAGCATCCCGCCGCTGGTGGCGAGCCCGCACAGGGCGGACGCCACGGTGAAACCGAGGACCCCGAGGGTGAACATCCGCTTGCGGCCGTGGATGTCGCCGAGTCGGCCGCCGGTGATCAGGATCGCGGCGAAGGCCAGGGTGTACCCGGCCGCGATCCACTGGATGGCGGCGTAGCCGGTGTGCAGGTCCTTCTCGATGGCGGGTGTGGCGACGTTCACGATCGAGCCGTCCAGCAGGTTCATGAACGACGCGCACATCACGACGATCAGTGCCCGCCAACGCTGTGGATCGGCGGTCTCTTCCCGCTCTTCGGCCGCCCGTTCGGCCGTCTCGTTCTGGGTGGACATCCCGGCCTCCAGAGATTTTGCCCACGCCGCTTGCTGAGCGGCGTTGTTTGAGTGAACATTGTTCATTAGAAAACGCCGTTCAGCAAGCGTACGGCATTCACTTCAAGGGGGCGGTGTGCCCGGACAGCACGCAAGAACCCCGCGGCACGGGCCGCGGGGTTCGCAGGAAGAAGGGCCGGGAGCGGGCCTGGGAGAGGGGTCAGCCCGCCGGGTCGGACGCGGGTCCGGTCAGCCGGGTCAGACCGCCCACCAGCACGTCGAGACCGAACTCGAAGCGGTCGCCCGGGGAGGCGTCGTACATGGGCCCGGCCAGGGTCGTCAGGTTCGGGAACCGCTCGGCCGGCAGCGCGCTGAGGTAGGCGCGGGCCTGCTCGAGCCGCTGCTCGACCGAGGCGCCCTGGGCGTCCGCCTCCCGCCACACGCTCGCCTCGAAGACGGCCGACTTGACGTAGCCGGCGACCAGTTCGGCCGCGTACGCCGCGTCCCGGCCCGACAGACCGCCGGCGGTCAGGATCGCCAGCAGCCCCTCGAAGACCACCACCGCGTTCGGGCCCGACGGAATCTGGCCGAAGGACATCTGCGCCACCGCCGGGTACCGCGACAGCAGCGCCCGGGTGGCCCGGGCGAACTCCTTCACCTGCTCCGCCCAGCGCTCCGGCTCCGGCTCCGGCAGCGACAGTTCGCCCATCACCCGGTCCAGCGTCAGCTGCAGCAACTCCTCCTTATTGCGGACGTGCACGTACAGCGCCCCGGGGCTGACCTCCAGCCGGTCCGACACCCGGCGCATCGTGAGGCGGTCGAGCCCTTCCTCGGTGATCAGCGCGAGGGCCGCGTCCACCACGGTCTCCTGGCTGAGCGGTACGCGGACCCGGCGCGGCGCCCGCTCGGGCTGCAGCCACGGCGGCGTCGGCACACCGGCGGCCTTTCCGGCAACGGGGGGCAGCGGCTCGTCCATGGCCTCGCATCCTACTGCGCGGTCCCGCGAGGTCAGGGAGCCCCTGCGCTCGAGCCGCGCTCGACCGCGCAGGGAGGACGGGCGCGCGCCCCCGCTTCCCCGCCGGAAGGACCGGTGCGCCGCCCTCGCGTCCCCCACGTCCTCCCGCCCCGTCCGTACGCACCTGACCAGGAGGTCTCACCGTGACACCCCCAAGCGGCACCACGCGAACCGGTCGCATCCTCCGCCGGCTGCTGCCGGCGCTCCTCGTCGTCGGCTGGCTCGTGCTCGCCGCCACCACGGGCCCCTACGAGGGAAAGCTCTCCGACGTGGCCACCAACGACGGCCAGGCCTACCTCCCCGCCAGCGCCGAGTCCGTGGAGGCCGACCAGGCGCAGGCCCGGTTCGACCGGACGGCCGAGACCTATCCGGCCGTCGTGGTCTACGAGCGGACGTCCGGCATCACCCCCGCCGACCGCGCCAAGGCCGCCGCGGACGCGGCCTTCGCTGCCCGGCTGCCCCACCTCACAGGTCCGGTGAGCCCGGTGCGGGCGTCCGAGGACGGCCAGGCCCTGCAGTTCACCGTCCCGGTGAGCAACCGGACCCAGTGGGTCCACGACACCGTGACCACCCTGCGGGACCGGGTGCACTCCGGGCCCGGCCCGGTCGTCCACGTCACCGGCCTCGCCGGGCTCTTCGCCGACCTGGGCGCGGCCTTCACCAGCCTGGACGGCACCCTGCTGCTGGTCGCGGTCGGACTCGTGGTCCTGGTGCTGATCCTGGTGTACCGCAGTCCCACCCTGCCGTTCCTCGTCCTGCTGGCCGCCGTGTTCGCCATGGGTCTGGCGGCCGCCGTGGTCTACGCCCTGGCCAAGGGCGGTCACCTCACCCTGACCGGCCAGAGCCAGGGCGTGCTGCTGGTCCTGGTGGTGGGCGCCACCACGGACTACGCCCTGCTGCTGGTCAGCCGCTACCAGGAGGAACTGCGCCGCACCGAGGACGCCCGCGAGGCGCTGACCACCGCCTGGCGGGCGGTGCTCCGGCCGGTGCTGGCCTCCGGCGGCACCGTGGTCCTCGGCACGCTCTGCCTGCTGCTCAGCGGACTCAACAGCAACCGCAGCCTGGGCCCGGTGGCCGCGCTCGGCATCCTCGCCTCCCTGCTCGCCGGACTCACCTTCCTGCCGGCGGTGCTCGCGCTCACCGGACGCGGCACCTTCTGGCCGCTGCGCCCGACCTACGGCAGCACCGGACGTGGCGCGCAGGGTGTCTGGGCCCGGGTGGCCGGGCTGGTGGAGCGCAGGCAGCGGACCGTGCTGGCCGCGAGCGTACTGCTGCTGGCGGTGGGCGCCGCGTTCGTGGGGCAGTTCAGGGCCTCCGGACTCGCCCTGTCCGACGGATTCACCAAGACCACGGACGCCGTCGCCGGACAGCGGGTGCTCGGCGCGCACTTCCCCGGCGGCACGGCGACCCCCGTCACCGTGATCGCCAGGGCCGCGCGGGCCGACGCGGTGGTCACCGCGGTGCGGGGGGTGCCCGGCGTCGCCGCCGTCACCCGCCAGGGTCCCGAGGACGGCCTGGTCTCGGTGAGCGCCGTCCTCGACGTGACCCCCGACGGTCCGGCGGGCGAGCGGGCGGTACGACGCGTGCGTACGGCGGTGCACGCCGTATCCGGGGCGCACGCCCAGGTCGGCGGCTACACGGCCGTCGCCCTGGACACCCGGACGGCCGGCGAGCGGGACCTGAAGGTCGTCATCCCCGCGGTTCTCGCGGTGATCCTGGTGATCCTCGCGCTGCTGCTGCGCTCCCTGGTCGCGCCGCTGGTGCTGGTGGCGAGCGTCGTCCTGTCGTACGCCGCGACCATGGGGGTCTCCGCACTGGTCTTCGACCACGTGCTGGACTTCGCGGGCGCGGAACCCTGGGTGCCACTGCTCGGGTTCGTCTTCCTGGTGGCCTTCGGCGTCGACTACAACATCTTCCTGATGCACCGGGTGCGCGAGGAGGCGCTGCGGACAGGTACCCGGGCCGGCGTCACGACGGCCCTGCGCACCACCGGCGGCGTCATCACCTCGGCCGGCGTGGTGCTCGCGGCCACCTTCGCCGCACTCGCGGTCGTCCCCATGGTGTCGATGGCCCAGCAGGCGTTCATCGTGGCCTTCGGCGTGCTGCTCGACACCTTCCTGGTGCGGTCGCTGCTGGTCCCCGCGCTCACGCTGCGGCTCGACCGGCTCAGCTGGTGGCCGTCCCGGCTCGCGTCGCGCACCGAGCCCGCCGGCTCCGCGGCCGCCCGTCCGGACCGGACCTCACCCGTGGGCGGCTGATCCGCGGCGGGCGCTCGGCACGGCGATGACAGAACGAAGCCGCCGTCCCCCGGCCGGGGCGGGCCGGGGGACGGCGGCGATCCGCGGGCGGTCAGGCGGCCCGGCGCCAGCTGGTCGGGGACCACAGGGCCCGCAGCCGCTCGGCGCGTGACCACCGGTCGACCGACCGGAGGGGGACGGGCGGCGGGAGGGTTCCGGCGAGCCGGGAGAGGAGGACGGCGGTGAGGGCGGCGAGTTCCTCGTCGGTCGCTGTGCCGCTGACGACACGCAGGACCGGCTCGGTGGACGTCGGGACGGACATGGGCGGGGACCTCCTGGGGGACGGGACGGACACGGACGCACTAGAGCGGGGGGTTGCCGTGCTTGCGGTCGGGCAGGTCGGCGTGCTTGGACTGGAGCACGGCGAGGGCGGCGGCGATCACCGAACGGGTCCGCGCCGGGTCGATGACGTCGTCGACGAGTCCGCGCTCGGCGGCGTGGTACGGATGCATCAGCTCGTTCTCATACGCCCTGGTCCGCTCGGCGCGCACCGCCTCGGGGTCCGCAGCGGCGGCGATCTCCCGGCGGAAGACGACCTCGGCGGCGCCCGCAGCCCCCATGACGGCGATCTCGTTCGTGGGCCAGGCGTAGGACAGGTCGGCGCCCACCGACCGGGAGTCCATGACGATGTACGCGCCCCCGTACGCCTTGCGCAGGATCAACTGCACCCGTGGCACGGTGGCGTTGCAGTAGGCGTACAGCAGCTTGGCCCCGTGCCGGATGATCCCGCCGTGCTCCTGGCCCACCCCGGGCAGGAAGCCCGGCACGTCCACCAGGGTGACCAGGGGGATGTTGAAGGCGTCGCACAGCTGCACGAAACGGGCCGCTTTCTCGCTGGCGTCGATGTCCAGCACCCCGGCCAGCGACATCGGCTGACTGGCCACCACGCCGGCCACCCGGCCGTCGACCCGGGCCAGGACGCACAGCACGTTGGCCGCCCAGTGCTCGTGGACCTCGAGGAACTCGCCGTCGTCGACGATCTCCGCGATCACCGCCCTCATGTCGTACGGTCGGTTGCCGTCGGCCGGGACGAGCTCGGTGAGCGCCTCGTTGGGGCGGTCCGCGGGGTCGTCGGTGGGCCGGTACGGCGGGGCCTCGCGGTTGTTCTGCGGCAGCAGGGACAGCAGGTAGCGCACCTCCTCCAGACAACCGCGCTCGTCGTCGAAGGCGAAGTGGGCGACCCCCGACACCGACGCGTGCACGTCGGCGCCGCCGAGCCCGTCCTGTCCGATCGTCTCGCCGGTGACCGCCTGCACCACGTCCGGGCCGGTGAGGAACATCTGCGAGGTCTCCCGGACCATGAACACGAAGTCGGTGAGCGCCGGGGAGTAGGCGGCACCGCCGGCGCACGGGCCGAGCATCACCGAGATCTGCGGGATCACCCCGGACGCCGCGGCGTTGCGCCGGAAGATCCCGCCGTACCCGGCCAGGGCCGTCACGCCCTCCTGGATCCGCGCGCCCGCGCCGTCGTTGAGCGACACCAGCGGCGCCCCGGCGGCGAGGGCCAGGTCCATGATCTTGTGGATCTTCTGGGCGTGCGCCTCGCCCAGCGAGCCGCCGAAGATCCTGAAGTCATGGGCGTAGACGAAGACCGTGCGCCCGTGGACGGTGCCCCAGCCCGTGACGACGCCGTCGGTGTGCGGACGCCGGGACTCCAGGCCGAAGCCGGTGGCCCGGTGCCGGCGCAGCGGCTCGATCTCCTGGAAGGACCCCTCGTCCAGGAGCAGGCCGATCCGCTCCCGTGCGGTGAGTTTGCCCTTCGCGTGCTGTGCCGCGGTGGCCTGCTCGCCGGGGCCGCGCAGCACCCGCTCCCGCATGGCGTGCAGGGCGGCCGTCCGGTCGCGGGTGCTTCCCGTGGCGGCGGTGACAGTGGCCGGTTCCTCAAGGGTGGTCATGCGCAGGACCGTAGGAACCCGGCCTCGGTCCTGGCTCGCGGGCCGCTCGACGCGGATACCGAGTGTTCCTCGAGTCCCGGCTGCCAGGCTCACCCCGCGATCGTGGACCGCACGGCGGGAGGAGCGCGGAGTGCAGCACAGGACTTGGCTTCGACGGTGGAGTATGCGGGCCCTGCGGACCGTCGGCGAGTGTCTCGCCGCGCTGGCCCCGATGCACGGCGTGCTCCCGCCCTTCGACCTCACCCGCTTCCCGCCCGTGCCGTGGGACGTTCCGCCCGGGCCGACGCTGATCCACGGGGAGCCGTCGGCGCCGCCGCCGTACCACCCCGAGCGACTGCGTCCGGACCTGCCGCTGACGGAGACCGAACAGGCACTGGCGAGGGAGCTCTCGGACCAGCGGTGGCCGACGGAGTAGCGCCGACCAGCCTGGCCGGGAGAAAATTCGAACGGCCAACACCGGGCAGCTCAGTCGGCACCACGGGGGAGAGCAGAGCCGATGCTGATTAGAATCGTCCTGGCCGAGGACATGCACATGATCAGGGGCGCGCTGGTGGCCCTGCTGGAGACCGAGGCGGACATCGCCGTCGTCGAGGCCGTCTCCTCCGGTGACGAGATCGTGCCCGCCGTGGCCCGGCACCGCCCCGACGTGGCGGTGCTCGACATAGACCTGCCCGGCACCGACGGGCTGACGGCCGCCGCCGTACTGCACGAACGCTGGCCGTGCACGAAGACGCTGATGCTGACGAACCTGGGCCATCCGGCCAATCTGCGCCGGGCCATGTCGCTCCGGGTGTGGGGCCTGCTGCTGAAGGAGGCGCCGCCGGAACGGCTCGCCGACGCGATCAGGACCGTGGCGTCCGGGCGCCGGGCAATCGATCCGGAACTCGCGCTCGCGGCCTGGGAGAGCCATGAGAACCCGCTCACCGCGCGGGAGATGGAGGCGCTGCGGATGTCCGCCGACGGCGCCGAGGCCAAGGAGGTCGCGGAACGGATGTGCCTGTCCGTGGGCACGGTGCGCAACTATCTCACCGCGGTCGTCACCAAGTTGAACGCGCGCAACCGGGTCGACGCGATCCGGGTCGCCCGGCAGTCCGGATGGCTGTAGAGCCTGCCCTGGCCGTCCGCCGGTCTGTGCTTCCGCCTGGCCGTCCGCCGGTCAGCGCTCCCGCCTCGCCGGCCACGGTCAGTGCTCCCGCGCGTCCCGTCCGGCCGCGGTGCCGACGGGGCCGGCGACACCGGGCGCCGGCGCCAGCGGTACCTCGGCCTCCAGCCGGAAGCGGTGACCGGGCAGGATGCCGGCCCCGAGCGTGCCTCCGATGGCCGCGACGCGGGCGGCCAGGTTGCCGAGCCCGGTACCTCCCGCGCAGCCGGACGAGGTCCCGCGTTCGGGCACCCCGTCGTTGACGAGCGTCAGCACCCCGGACGTCCCCTCGCGCCGCACCTCTATCAGGCACCACCGCACCGCGCTGTGCCGGAGGATGTTGGTGGTGCCCTCCCGCAGCACCGTGCCGAGGACGGTACTGACCGGCGCACTCAGCCCTTCCGCGGCCGCCGCTCCCCGCACCTCGACCTCGATCCCCGCACAGCCGAGCACCGAGCGCGCCGCCGAGAGCTCCTCGGACAGGCTCAGATGCCGGTATGACCGGGCCACCTGCCGTACGTCGGTCAGCGCCTGGCGCGCGACCCCGAGGATGGCGTCGACCTCCTGGTACGCCCGGCCTGGGTCGTCCCGGACCAGCCGGGCCGTCAGCTCGCCCCGCAGCACGATGGTGGAGAGGCTGAAGCCGAGCAGGTCGTGCAGATCGCGGGCGAAGCGCAGCCGCTCCTGTTCCACCGCGAGCACGGCCAGTCCCTCGCGGGCCGCCCGCAGGCTGAGCACCATGTCGTTGAGCCGGGTCAAGCCGTAGACACTGAGCCCGGACAGCAGCGTGGACCCGACGAAGTAGGCGGTGCCGAGGACTCCCGGGTGCTGGCCGGTGGCGATCGCGCCGGTCAGCAGCACCAGCACGGCGAAGCAGCACCAGCTGACCGCGCCGGAGTACAGCAGCAGGATCGCCCCGTCGAGGAATCCCGGGACGCCCAGCCAGCCCGCCCCGAATAAGCACACCGGAGCGAAGGTCAGCGCCGCCAAAGTGATCAGGACCGGGATCCGGCGGCGGGCCCGTCTGCTGTGGCAGCCGGGCCAGCAGAGTCTGACCATGATCGCCAGGGAACCCAGGATGCACAGGATCGCGCCAATGAGGCGATATCTGTCCGGTCTGAGGGCGAGTAGCCAGAGCAGACTGTAACCGCAGATCAAGGCGAAGGCGGCGAGCTGGACGGCATGTGCCAGACGTGGAGCCGGTGAGTTGTCCAGGTCGGAGACACGGCCGGTCGACGGTTTCCCGGGCTGCACCGATTCCATCGTGTATCACCCCTGCACATGACCGGTTTGATTCAAACCATTCAGCGAGTGTGAGGAGTAGTCGCCGGCGGTGAGGCGGCGGCAGCCTGCGGTTACCCCCGTAACTGACGGCTGGAAGTTTAACCTTGACCGGATTATCGCGGCAAGCATGTCTTTAAATCCGTGAAACGGAATAAGTTACTCCGACTGGGGTCCGTCGATTGCTCGTCGAGTTTCTCTTGAGAAACTTTACCTGTCCTCTACCGGTATAAAATTTTTGCTGATCAAACATGCGGGAGGGTGAAGAAATCCCATAATTCTCTGTGGTATTCCTTCACCCTCCATTTGCCTAGACGGGACGCTGGAGCACCGCCATGCTCCGGTCCACCAGGGTCAGCCGGTCCCCGGCCTGCACCTTCGCCCCCGTGCCCGGCGGTACCCCGTCCGGGCGGCCGGTGTCGACCACGACCTGCCACTGCCGGCCGTGGTTGACCGGCACCACGAAGTCCAGCGTCTTCGGCGAGGCGTTGAACATCAGCAGGAACGAGTCGTCGGTGATCCGCTCCCCGCGGGCGCCGGGCTCGGAGATCGCGTTGCCGTTGAGGAACACCGTCAGGGCCGAGGCCTGCGCCCGGTCCCAGTCCCGCTGGGTCATCTCCTTGCCCTCGGGGGTGAACCAGGCGATGTCGGAGAGCTCGTCGTGGGTGCCCTCCACGGGCCGTCCGTGGAAGAAGCGGCGGCGCCGGAAGACCGGATGGTCCTTGCGCAGCCACACCATCGCGCGCGTGAAGTCCAGCAGCTCGCTGCCGAGCCCCGCCGCCTCCGCCGATTCCGGCCAGGTCACCCAGGCGATCTCGCTGTCCTGGCAGTAGGCGTTGTTGTTGCCGCCCTGGGTGCGGGCCACCTCGTCGCCGTGACTGATCATCGGCACGCCCTGGGAGAGCATCAGGGTGGCGATGAAGTTGCGCATCTGCCGGGCGCGCAGCTCCCGCACCGCCGGGTCGTTCGTCTCCCCTTCCGCCCCGCAGTTCCAGGAGCGGTTGTGGCTCTCGCCGTCCCGGTTGTCCTCGCCGTTGGCCTCGTTGTGCTTGTCGTTGTACGAGACGAGGTCGCGCAGGGTGAAGCCGTCGTGGCAGGTCACGAAGTTGATGGAGGCGAGCGGTCGGCGGCCGTCGTCCTGGTACAGGTCCGAGGAACCCGTGAGCCGGGACGCGAACTCCGCGAGTGCCCGCGGCTCGCCCCGCCACAGGTCCCGCACGGTGTCGCGGTACTTGCCGTTCCACTCGGTCCACAGCGGCGGGAAGTTGCCCACCTGGTAGCCGCCCTCGCCCACGTCCCACGGCTCGGCGATCAGCTTCACCTGGGAGACCACCGGGTCCTGCTGCACCAGGTCGAAGAACGACGACAGCCGGTCCACCTCGTGGAACTGCCGGGCCAGCGTGGCCGCCAGGTCGAAGCGGAAGCCGTCGACGTGCATCTCGGTGACCCAGTAGCGGAGCGAGTCCATGATCAGCTGGAGGACGTGCGGGGACCGCATCAGCAGGGAGTTCCCGGTGCCCGTGGTGTCCATGTAGTACCGCTGGTCGTCGGTCAGGCGGTAGTACTGCGGGTTGTCGAGGCCCTTGAAGGACAGCGTCGGGCCCAGGTGGTTGCCCTCGGCGGTGTGGTTGTAGACGACGTCCAGGATGACCTCGATCCCGGCCTCGTGCAGCGCCCGGACCGCCGACTTGAACTCCAGGACCTGCTGGCCGCGGTCGCCCCAGGAGGCGTACGCGTTGTGCGGGGCGAAGAAGCCGATGGTGTTGTAGCCCCAGTAATTGTTCAGGCCCATGTCGACCAGGCGGTGGTCGTTCACGAACTGGTGGACCGGCATCAGCTCCAGCGTGGTCACCCCGAGCTCCACCAGGTGCTCGATGATCGCCGGGTGCGCGAGGGCCGCGTAGGTGCCGCGCAGTTCCTCGGGCAGCCCGGGGTGGCGCATGGTGAGGCCCTTGACGTGTGCCTCGTAGATCACCGTCTCGTGGTAGCCGATCCGGGGCCGCCGGTCGTCGCCCCAGTCGAAGTACGGGTTGACCACGACCGACGTCATGGTGTGCGGCGCCGAGTCGAGGTCGTTGCGCTTGTCGGGCGAGTCGAAGTGGTAGCCGTACACCTCCTCGCCCCAGCGGATCGAACCGCTGATCGCGCGCGCGTACGGATCGAGCAGCAGCTTCGACGAGTTGCAGCGCAGGCCCCGCTCGGGAGCGTACGGGCCGTGCGCGCGGAAGCCGTACCGCTGGCCCGGCATCACGCCGGGCAGGTACGCGTGCCGCACGAAAGCGTCGCTCTCGCGCAGTTCCACCGCCGTTTCCGAGCCGTCGTCGTGCAACAGACACAGCTCTACTCGGTCCGCGGCCTCCGTGAAGACCGCGAAGTTGGTACCGGCGCCGTCGTACGTGGCACCGAGTGGATACGCCTCTCCAGGCCAGACCTGCATGGAACGACTCTTTCAGGTGTGCCGCGCCCCGTGTGGCGCCTTGGGCCCGAGTGTCCACGAAAGTGATGGAACCACCTATGACTTACGTCCCTCTTACCGATCGACCAGCGCACAGGACGATCACAGGATCGGACCTGGGCCGAACCATTGGGGCAGACACGTACTCCCGGAGTTCGCCGGGGAGTAGGGGGAAGATGTGCGCAAGATAGTGCACCGCCACCTCGGGAAGGTGGTGGCAGGTGCGGCCATCGCGGTGGCCGGGACCGCCGTGATGATCGGGATCACCCTGCCGGGCACGGCGGGCGCGGACGACGACCCGGGGGGCGGCACGACAGCCGCGGGGCAGTCCGCGGCGCAGGCGGGACAGGGTGCGGACGGGGCCGTGGCACCCGGGGTCGTCGAGGAGACCCCGGCCGCCGAGGGCGCGAAGGGCAAGGGCCGCGACCCGCTGACCGACGACGAGATCAAGCGGGTCGAACAGCTCGCCGTGAACCGGCAGATGTTCAACGCCAGTGAGGACGTCGAGGGCGAGCGCGGGCCCGAGCGGCTCACCGTCGACCTCGCCGACCCGAAGGCCGACGAACTGGACGACCCGAACGCGCCCCGGCGCGCGGACGTGACGTTCTACGACTACCGGGACGACACCCTCGTCACCAAGACCGTCGACCTCGACAGCGGCAAGGTCGTCGCGACCGGCACCCAGCACGGCGTGCAGCCGCCGCTGAGCAGCGCCGAGTACGCGGAGGCCGCGAGCCTGCTGATCGCCGACCCGCTGGGCGCGGACCTCAAGGCCGACTACAAGGACGCCACCGACAAGGAACTCACGGACCCGAACCAGCTGCTGCTGACCGGCGCCGTGTACCGGGCGGTCCCGGGCGGCCAGCCGGCCGTCCTTGACAAGTGCGGCGAGCACCGCTGCGTACGGCTGTTCCCGAAGGTCAAGAACGGCCCCTGGATCGACGCCAGGGCCTTCGTGATCGACCTCAGCGCCCGCAAGATCGCCAAGCTCGACAGCTGAGCCGCGCCTCTTCTTCGTCCACTTTTCCCACCTGCTCCTTCCGCAAGGGAGTCATCTCTTCATGCGTGTCAACAGAATCAGCCGCGCGCGCAGGCACGCGGCCCTCGGCGTTTCCGTGGCCGCGCTGGCCGCCGGTGTCACCACCGGAGCGGGACCCGCCGCCGCCCAGCCGAAGGCCGCCGCCGCTGCCGCCGCGGAGTGCAGCTCCGCCTACAAGATCGAGCAGAAGCTCTCCAGCGGCACGACCTGGAGCATGTGCTGGCGCTACGACAGCAAGGCCGGGCTCGTCCTGGAGGACATCTCCTACCAGCCCAAGGGCGAGACCAAGGCCATCAAGGTCCTCAACAGCGCCCGGCTCGGCCAGATCCACGTCCCCTACGACGACGGCAGCGTCGAGTACGACGACCTGACCGGCTTCGGCTTCGCGCAGGGCCTGATGAACCTGGACCCGGGCGAGTGTCCCGGCGGCACCATCAAGAAGGTCAAGGTCCCCGACTCCTGGGACCCGGACCAGCCCGACGTCAACGGGCTGTGCACCACGACCCGCTCCCGCGGCCACGCCTACCGCATGCAGGGCGACAGCGCCAACAAGGTCTACCAGGCACAGGGCAAGGACCTGCTGGTCTACTCGGTCAACCAGGTCGGCTGGTACGAGTACATGACCGAGTGGCGCTTCCAGGACGACGGCACCATCACCATGAACCTGGGCGCGACCGGCAGCCTGTCGTACTACGACTACGACGCCGGCGACGGCCGCGGCTGGCCCATCGGCAAGGGCCCCCGCGCCCAGGCCACCAGCCACAGCCACAACGCCTTCTGGCGCCTGGACTTCGCCCTCGACGGCTCCTCCAAGAACCGCGTCGAGCAGTACGACTCGACGGTCACCGCGGCCGCCCAGGGCCAGCAGGCGCCGAGCACCAAGACCACCCGTACCCCGGTCACCAAGGAACTCGCCGGCGACGCCAAGAGCTACCGCTGGTGGCGCGTGGTCAGCGCGGTCGGCAAGAACAAGGACTGGCACCCGCGGTCGTACGAGATCGTCCCCGGGCCGAGCACCAAGTACCCGGGCCGCAGCTTCACCAAGCACGACATGTACGTCACCGAGTACAACCCGTGCGAGCAGTTCGCCAGCAACAACCCCGGCAACTGCGGTACCGGAGCGGGCAAGTCGGTGGACAAGTGGGTCGACGGCCAGACCCTCACGCACCCGGTGGTCTGGATGAACGTGGGCTTCCACCACATCGCCCGCGACGAGGACCAGCAGCCCATGCCGGTCCACTGGCAGGGATTCTCCATCGCCCCCAGGGACGTCACGGCTATGAATCCGCTCACTCCGGCCGAGCTCGCCGGGCAGAACGGGCAGTGGACGCCCGGTAGTTGAGATTGACCCTGTCCATCCGGCTGCACCGCCGACCGCTCCCGGAGTACCCTTCCTTGATCGTTGGGTGGGGAGACCCTCCGGGCAGCGCCCGGGGGAGCGGAAGGCGGTGCGCGGGTGGGCTCGGGAGGGCTGGAGTTGCCCCCTGGTGACGAGGGTCACGAGGGGAACTCCCAAGACGCCCCGCCCGGCACGGTGTCCCTGGCACGGCCGATGGACGCGGGAGCGACGATCGGGCCGGAGCTGGACTGGGACGCCGACGCCTGGCGCGAGGTGCGTACGCGCGCGCAGCGCGCGGGGCGGGCCTACATCTGGCTGAACCTCGTGGAACAGCGGCTGCGGGCCGTCGTGGCCGCCGTGCTGCGTCCCATCTACGAACCCGTCCACGGCCACGACGACTGGGTGGTGGCCGCCGCCGGACCTGCCGGACAGGAGTGGGTCCAGCGCGCGGTCGCCGTCCGCGAGGTCAGCCGCCGCAAGGGCTACCTGCTCGACCCCGCCGACGACAACGTGCTCAGCTTCCTCACGCTCCCGCAGCTGCGGGAGCTGATGGTGCAGCACTGGCCGTGCTTCGAGCCCTACTTCGACGAGCGCCGGGACGTCGAACTGGCCCTGGACGAGCTGGAGGTGACGCGCAACGTCGTCTCCCGCAACCGGGCCCTGTCCGAGGCCGTCCTCGGCCAGGCCGAGCGCGCCTCCGCCAAGCTCCTGGACATACTCGGCGCCGGCGGTGACGTACCGTCCGCCCGGCGACTGCCCGTGGACGCGGTCGAGGACCTGGTGGGCGACCGGTACGCCGACGTGGTCGCCGTCCACCCCGACCGGGTGCGGCTGCTGCGGCAGTTCCCCGCCGAGGACATCTTCGGCGGCGCCCGCCGCCTCGACGCCGTCGGCATCGGCCTCAACCTCCTCGTGCAGAACTTCTCCGGCCGCCGCCTGGTGCGGCTCGCCGAGGCCGGCTGCCGGGTGCGGCTGCTGTTCCTGAACCCGGCCTCCAGCGCCGTCAAGCGGCGCGAGCGGGAACTGGGCATGAAGCGGGGCGAGTTGAGCCGCTCCGTCGAGATGAACATCCTCCACATGCGCCGGGTGCGGTCCAGGCTGCGCGACCCGGGCGCCTTCGAGATCCAGGTCTACGACGAGACACCGCGCTTCTCGGCCTACCTGGTGGACGCCGACGGCTCGGACGGCATCGCGGTCGTGCAGTCCTATCTGCGCCGGTCCAGGGGCATGGAGGCACCCGTTCTCGTGCTGCGCAACGGCAACCGGGTGGTGAAGGCGGGCGACGTGGACGACAGCGGCCTCTTCCCGACCTACCGCGAGGAGTTCGAGACGAACTGGGCGGATTCACGCCCGGTGTCCTGAACTGTCCCGAACCGCAGGGGCGGTAAGCGGAACGCAGTCCTCTGATTGTCAGTGGCGCATGGGAAGGTGGAGACCACTGGGGGAAAGCACCACCAAGAAGGGGGACCGCCCATGGGCTGGCACCAAGAGCTGCTGATCGGCTTCGACCTGGAGACCACCGGCACCGATCCGCGCGAGGCGCGCATCGTCACGGGAGCCGTGATCGAGGTCAGGGGCGGACAGCCGCTGGGGCGCCGGGAGTGGCTGGCGGACCCCGGTGTGGAGATCCCAGCGGACGCCGTGGCGGTCCACGGCATCAGCAATGAGCGGGCCGCAGCCGAGGGCCGCCCCGCCGACCAGGTCGCCGACGCCATCGCGGACGTCCTCACCACCTACTGGAAGACCGGCGTCCCGGTCGTCGCGTACAACGCCGCGTTCGACCTGAGCCTGCTCTCCGCCGAACTGCGCCGGTACGGCCTGCCGTCCCTGCGGGAGCGCCTGGGCAACCTCGACCCCGCCCCGGTCATCGACCCGTACACCATCGACCGCTCGGTGGACCGCTACCGCCGCGGCAAGCGCAACCTCGAAGCGGTCTGCACCGAGTACGGCATCGCCCTCGACGCGGCCCACGACGCCTCCGCCGACGCCCTCGCCGCGGCCCGGCTGGCCTGCGCGATAGCCGTCCGCCACCCCAAGGTCGCCGCGTTCGGCCCGGCGGAACTGCACCGCCGCCAGATCGAGTGGTACGCGCAATGGGCGGCGGACTTCCAGGACTTCCTGCGCCGCAAGGGCGACGCGACCGCGGTGGTCGACGGCACGTGGCCACTGCGTGAGCCTGCCGACGAGACGGTGTGAGAGACCCTCACGGGAGCAGAGCCGGCGGGGTGGGCGCCGCGGTGTCGCTCGACGGCGTACCTGGGCGCCCGATGTCCTCCTCGGGGGGTCGGACTTCCCTGCGGCGCACGCCGGTCGCGCGGTGGGCGCGCTCCACGGACTGCCCCCAGTAGGTGCCGGTGACCATCAGGACCGCGCCCAGCCCGGTCAGTACGGTGAAGTGCTCGCCGCCCAGGGCGACACCGACCGCGGCGGCCCAGATCGGCTCGGTGCCCAGCAGCAGACTGGCCCGGCTGGCCGAGGTGCGCTGCACGGCCCAGGTCTGGGCGAGAAACGCGAACACACTGCAGAACAGGGCGAGATAGACCAGCTGGGTCCAGGTGGCCGCATCCGCATGGGCCAGGGTCGGCAGGTCCCGTGCGGCCGGGACCAGGAACAGGGCGGTGCCCACGAGGGTCTGCACGGTCGTGAGGTGCAGCGGCCGTATCGCCCGCCCCGCGGTGAGCCGGCCGACCAGCGCCACATGGCCCGCCCGTACCACGGCGGCGCCGAGCATCAGCAGGTCGCCGAGGCGGGGCGCGTGGAAGCCGTTGCCCGCCATGAGGAGTCCGACGGCCAGGACGCACAGGCCGGCCGCGGCGTAGAAGACGGGCGGGAGACCGCCCCGGTGACCGGCGCGGTCCAGAAGGGGGGTGAGGACGATGGTCAGGCTGATGATGAGACCCGCGTTGGCGGCGCTGGTGTGGGCGACACCGTAGGTCTCCACGACCAGGACGGCGGCCTGGGTGAGGCCGAGGGGAAGGCCGGCGCGCAGTTCCTCGCGAGTCCACCGGTGCGGCCCTCGACCGGGAGCGGCCACCACCCCCAGGCAGGCGAGCGCGGACAGGGCGTAGCGGGCGAAGAGCACCAGCAGGACGGGGAGAGCGGAGGTCGCGGTCTGGGCGGACAGATAGCTGGAACCCCAGACGAGCGCGACCAGCAGGAGTACCGCGTCGGTACGGCGGGCGTCGGACACCCGACCCACACTGCACCCAACCGTCTCTGAAGCCCAGAACCAGTTCCTTCAACGATCTTTTAGCACTCCTACACTGTGGTGATGGACGAACGTCAGCTGCGGATCCTGCGGGAGCTGGGCGAACTGGGCAGTGTCACCGCGGTCGCCGAGGCACTGCTGGTGACCCCGTCGGCCATCTCCCAACAGCTACGGCTGTTGCAGCGCTCGGTGAAGGTGCCGCTGACCGAGCGCGACGGACGCCGACTGGTGCTCACCGACGCCGGGCAGGCCCTGGCGGGCGCTGCCATCGAGGTGGAGACGGCACTGGCACGCGCCCGGCACACCGTCGAGGAGTTCGTGGACCGCCCCGACGGCGAGGTGTCGGTGGCGGCGTTCCACAGCGCGGCTGCGGCCTTCTTCCCGCTGCTGCTGCGGTCACTCGCCGGTACGGACGGTCCGGTGCCGAGGCTGGCCGACGAGGACGTCCCGCAGGAGGACTTCCCCCGCCTCACCCGCGCGTACGACATCGTCCTGGCCCACCGCCTGGAACACGCCCCCGCCTGGGCGCCCACGGTGACTGCCACCACCTTGCTGCGCGAACCCCTGGACGTGGCCATGCCCGCCGATCACCCCTTGGCGGCCAAGCGCCGGGTGACCCCCAAGGACGTGGCCGGCGAACCCTGGATCACGGTCCACGACGGCTTCCCGGTCATGGCCACCATCGAGGCGATCGGGGCGGCAGCGGGCCACCGACTCCACCTGGCCCACCGCATCAACGAGTTCGCGGTGGCGGCGGAGGCGGTGGCGGCGGGGGGTGGCCTGGCGTTGATGCCCCGCTGGACGACCCGCCCCCACCCGGCACTGACCCTGAGACCCCTGACCGGCGTCCGCGCCAGACGCCACATCGACGCCTTGTACCGCCCGGAGAGAACAGCGAGGAGGGCGGTCAGGACGGTTTTGACGGAGCTGAAGAAGGCAGCACTCTGGTTTCAGGGTGAGCAGAGTCCTTAGGGGCGCGGGGAACTGCGCGACCAGCCACGACGGACCCGCACCCGCCCTAGAACGGATACCACCGCACAGTCGAATCCCCGTCCCGCAAAGACCCCACCCTCCGCTCGAACTCCACCAAAGCCTTCGGATTCGACGCCGCATGCTGCGCCACCCACGCACAACTGGCCGTCTCCCGAGCCCCCCGCAACACCGCACACCCCTCCCACTCCCGCACGTCCCACCCGTACGCAGCGGTGAACGCGTCATAAGCGGCCGCAGGCACCCCGTACCGATCCCGGGACAGCGCCATCACCACCAGATCGTGCTCCCGCAGATCCGAGGAGAAGGTCTCCAGGTCGACCAGGACCGGCCCGGACGGCCCCACATGCACGTTCCGGGGCAACGCGTCCCCATGGATCGCCCCCGGCACCAGATGAGGCGTCACCCCCGCCACCGCCCCCGCGAACCCGTCCCGCCGCTGTCGCAGATACTCCGCGTCGGCGGCGGAGATGGCGTCCCCCGCGAGCCGCAGCCACCGCTCCACACCCCCCAGCAACTCACGGCGAGGCAACGCGAAAGGCGGGGCCGGCAGCGCGTGCACCACCCGCAGCAGTTCGGCCAGATCCCGCGGCTCGGCGGGGCGTACGGCGTCCGGCAGCCGGTGCCACACCGTCACCGGGTGCCCCTGGACCAGTCGCGCCTTCGGTTCGGCCGCGCGTACCGCCGGCACCCCCGCCTCCGCGAGCCACACCGCGATGTCCAGTTCCCGGCGGGCCCGGTCGATCAGCTCGGCGTCGCGGCCGACCTTGACGACCAGGTCGCCGGCGGCGAAGACGGCGTTCTCGCCGAGCGCGAGCAGCGGCGCCGACGCCGGCAGCACCCCCGCCGCGTCCAGTACGTCCCGCGCCCGTGCCTCGTCCATCGTCCGGCCTCCAGTCCGCCGTAGGTCCGCAGGCTCGCCTGCGCCACCGGGAACGGCGTCATCGAGCCAATCATCGGCCAGTCTCGCATCAGCACAGGTCGGCCCGTGTGCGCGCGGTCTTGACGGGGCATGGCGCGGTCACGACCATGACGGGGCCCACCGGACTCGTACCGTCACGATCCGCGCGAAGGAGCCGATCACGTGACAGTGGTGACCGCGACGAAGCGGCCGGCGCGCGACGCCCCGCGTGCAGGGAACGGGCGGACGTCCGACCGTGGGGCCTGGTTCCTGGTGCTGCCCGCGCTGATCCCGATCCTGGTGCTGAGCGTGGGCCCCCTGCTGTACGGGATCCTGCTGGCCTTCACCGACGCCCAGTCCGGCCGGACCCGGGCCACGCAGTGGATCGGCGGACTGAACTTCCAGGACCTGCTGCACGACACGCTGTTCTGGGAGTCGTTCCGGATCGGTCTGGTGTGGGCGGTCGGCGTGACCGTCCCGCAGTTCCTGCTGGCACTCGGTCTCGCCCTGCTCCTCGACCAGGACCTCAAGCTGCGCTGGCTCGCCCGCGCCCTCGCGATCATCCCGTGGGCCATGCCCGAGGTCGTCGTCGGTGTGATGTGGCGGCTCGTCTACAACCCGGACGCCGGCGTCCTCAACGAGACCCTCCGCGCCTTCGGCCTCGGCGACGGCCGGGACTGGCTCAGCGGCCTGTCCACCGCGCTGCCCGCCGTGATCGTCGTGGGGGTCTGGGCCGGGATGCCCCAGACCACGGTCACCCTGCTCGCCGGCCTCCAGAACACCCCGCGCGAACTCCACGAGGCCGCCGCGATGGACGGCGCGGGCGCCTGGCGCCGCTTCCGCACCGTCACCTGGCCCGCCCTGAGACCGGTCGCGCTCGCGATCACCGCGCTCAACTTCATCTGGAACTTCAACTCGTTCGCCCTGGTGTACGTGCTCACCAGCGGCGGTCCCGGGGGCCGGACCCGTCTCCCGATGCTCTTCGCCTACGAAGAGGCCTTCCGCTACGGCCAGTTCGGTTACGCCGCCGCGATGGGACTCGTGATGGTCGCCGTGGTCTCCCTGCTCCTCACCCTCTTCCTGGTGGGCCGATTGAAGGCGGGTGACGAGGCATGAGGACCAGCACCACCGGCCGCGTCGGCCAGTACGCCGCCCTCCTCGGGTATCTCGTCTTCCTCGCCTTCCCGTTCCTCTGGCTGGTCTCCACCGCCTTCAAGTCCCCGCGCGAGCTGGGGAGTCTGCACCCCACCTGGATCCCGCGGCACCCCACCCTCGACAACTTCCGCCAGGCCTTCGACGAACAGCCCCTGCTGCGCGCCGCCGGCAACTCCCTGCTGGCCGCACTCGCCGCCGCCGTGATCGCCGTACTGATCGCGACACCGCTCGCCTACGTCATGGCCCGGCGCCGCACCCGGCTCGCGAAGGCCGCCACCGGCTGGGTGGTGGTCAGCCAGGCCTTCCCCTTGGTGCTGGTGATCATCCCGCTGTTCCTGGTGCTCAAGGAGCTGCGGCTGATCAACTCCCTCGCGGGGCTCGTGATGGTGTACGTCGTGTGGGCGCTGCCGTTCGCGCTGTGGATGCTCGTCGGATACGTGCGTGCCGTGCCGACCGAGCTGGAGGAGGCGGCCGCCGTCGACGGTGCCGGACGCCTCAGGACCCTGGTGTCGGTGACGGCACCGCTGCTCGCGCCGGGGATCGTGGCGACGGCGCTGTTCGCCTTCATCACCGCGTGGAACGAGTTCTTCTTCGCGCTGGTGCTGCTGAAGACGCCGGAGAAACAGACCCTGCCGGTCGTCCTCACCCACTTCATCGGCGCGGAGGGCGTCGCCGACCTGGGCCCGCTCGCGGCCGCCGCCTTCCTCGCCACCCTTCCCTCGCTGATCATCTTCGCGATCATCCAACGGCGCATCACAGGAGGCATGTTGGCCGGGGCGGTGAAGAGCTGATGCGCGCACGATGGATCGTCGTCCTCGCCCTGCTCCTCGCGGGATGCACCGGCACGCCCGACTCCGACGGCGACCCCGTCACCCTCCGCTTCCAGTCCCTGGCCTGGCAGGAGGAGTCCGTCGAGGCCAACAAGGAACTCGTCAAGGAGTGGAACGCGACCCACCCGGACGTCAAGGTCGAGTACGTGCAGGGAAGTTGGGACAGCGTCCACGACCAGCTGCTCACCTCCTTCGAGGGCGGCGAGGCGCCGGACATCATCCATGACGCCTCCGACGACCTCGCGGACTTCGCCTACGGCGGCTACCTCGCCGATCTGAGCGACCTGCTGCCCGGGCGGCTCAAGTCCGACATCCCGCAGCGGAGTTGGGACACGGCCACTTTCGGCGACGGCGTCTACGGCGTGCCGTTCCTCCAGGAACCCCGGGTCCTGATCGCCAATGCCAGGTGGCTGAAGGAGTCCGGCGTACGCGTCCCGACCCCCGAACACCCCTGGAGCTGGGCGGAGTTCCGGCGGATCACGCACCAGCTCAGCGGGGGCGGGAAGTACGGCGTGGCCTGGCCGCTCAAGGAGCCCGTCTCCGCGACCCTCAACCTCTCCCTGTCGGCGGGCGGACAGCTGTTCCACCGGGGCGACGACGGCAAGGTCACCATCCGCTTCGAGCGGGCCGACGAGACCGTGCCGCGCACCATCCACGACCAGGCGAACACCGACCACAGCGCCTCGCCGACCACCCTCGGCAGCGGCGGCTCCGACACCCTGCCCGGCTTCTTCGGCGGCAAGTACGCGATGGTCCCGCTCGGCTTCTCCTACCGCCAGCAGATCGCGCAGCAGGCGCCGAAGGGCTTCCGGTGGCAGGTGCTGCCCGCCCCGGCCGGCGCCGACGGACTCACCCAGGGCGTCAGCCCGCAGACCCTGTCCGTCGCCGAGGACAGCCCGCACAAGGAGGAGGCGGCCGCGTTCATCGACTTCCTCCTCCAGCCGGAGAACATGGTCCGGCTGGCGCTCGGGGACTGGATGCTGCCCACCGGCACGGCAGCCCTCGAGGACCCCGCCCTGCACACCGCGAAGGACGGCTGGGCGACGGGCACCGCCCTCGCCGCGCACCTCCGGTCGGCCCCGGCACAGTCCGTGCGCGGCTACCCCGAATGGAAGGACAAGGTCGCCACCCCCGCCTTCCAGGAGTACTACAGCGGCGCGATCGACCTCGGTGAGCTGCGCAAACGCCTGGAGGAGGACGGCAACCTGGTGCTGGCCCGCTACCAGCGCTGAAACCCGGTGCCCACGGGGAGCCCCGTCCCGCAATCCTCCTTGTACGAGACGTCTCGTCTCGTCTATGCTCCCTGTCATGACCAGTCGCTCGCACATCGCCATGTTCTCCGTCGCCGCCCACGGCCATGTGAACCCCAGCCTGGAAGTGATCCGCGAGCTCGTGGCGCGGGGGCACCGGGTCACGTACGCCATTCCGCCCCTGTTCGAGGAGAAGGTCGCCGAGACCGGTGCCGAGCCCAGGCTCTGGAACTCCACGCTGCCCGGACCCGACGACGATCCCTCGGCCTGGGGCTCCGAACTCCTCGACCACGTGGAGCTCTTCCTCGCCGACGCGATGCAGGCCCTGCCGCAGCTCGTCGAGGCCTACGAGGGCGACGCACCGGACCTCGTGCTGCACGACATCACCGCCTACCCGGCCCGGATCCTCGCCCACCGCTGGGGAGTCCCGGCGATCTCCCTCTCGCCGAACCTCGTCGCCTGGGAGGGGTACGAGGAAGAGGTCGCCGAGCCCATGTGGGCGGAGCCCAGGAGCACCGAACGCGGGCAGGCCTACTACGCCCGTTTCCAGCGGTGGTTGGAGGAGAACGGAGTCCGACTGCACCCGGACGCCTTCGTCGGCCGCCCCGACCGCTCCCTCGTCCTGATCCCCAGGGCCCTCCAGCCCCACGCCGACCGGGTCGACGAGCGGGTGTACACCTTCGTCGGCGCCTGCCAGGGCGATCGCGGCGCGCAGGGGGAGTGGCGGCGGCCGGCCGCGGCCGAGAAGGTGGTGCTCGTCTCCCTCGGCTCCGCCTTCACCAAGCGGCCCGACTTCTACCGGGAGTGCGTCAAGGCCTTCGGCGACCTCCCCGGCTGGCACCTCGTGCTCCAGGTCGGCAGCCATGTCGACCCGGCCGAGCTGGGTGACGTACCGGACAACGTCGAAGTGCGGTCCTGGGTACCGCAGTTGGCGATCCTCAAGCAGGCGGACCTGTTCGTCACCCACGCCGGCGCGGGCGGCAGCCAGGAGGGACTGGCGACCGCCACGCCGATGATCGCCGTACCGCAGGCCGTGGACCAGTTCGGCAACGCGGACATGCTGTGCGGGCTCGGGGTCGCCCGGCGGATCGACACCGAGGACGCGACCGCCGAGGCGCTGCGGGAGGCCGCCCTCGCGCTGGTCGACGATCCCGAAGTCGCCCGGAGACTCAAGGAGGTTCAGGCGGAGATGGCCCAGGAGGGCGGCACGCGCCGGGCGGCCGACCTGATCGAGGCCGAACTCGCCGCACGCCGTGCATGAGTGAGGGCCCGTTGGCACCCCGGTCGCCAACGGGCCCTCGGTATCGGGGGGTTCGGTCCCCGCCCCGGAGGGTCAGACCCTCACACGCTCACCCTCGTCGTCCCGGGCCGCGGGGGCCGCCACGGCGTCCGCGGTCTCGTCGTGGGTGAGGTCCGGCAGCCGGTTCAGCCACTTCGGCAGGTACCAGTTGCGCTCCCCGAGCAGTGCCATGACCGCCGGGAGCAGCACACCCCGGATGATCGTCGCGTCGATGAGGACCGCGGCCGCGAGACCCACGCCCATCTGCTTCATGGACTGCATGGACAGCGTTCCGAAGATCGCGAACACGGCGACCATGATGACGGCGGCGCTGGTGACGACACCGGCCGTGGTGACCACCCCGTGCTGGATCGCGTCCTTCGTCGTACGGCCCCGCAGCCGCGCCTCGCGGATCCGCGAGACCACGAACACGTGGTAGTCCATCGACAGGCCGAACAGGATCACGAAGAGGAACAGCGGCAGCCAGGTGATGATGGCGCCGACACCCTCCGCGCCCACCAGGGACGCGCCCCAGCCGTGCTGGAAGACCGCGACGAGAATGCCGTAGGCCGCGCCCACCGACAGCAGGTTGAGCACGATCGAGGTGATCGCGACGGTCAGCGAGCGGAACGACAGCAGCATCAGCACGAAGGCGAAGACCACGACGAACGCGAACACCGGCACGACCGCCCCGGTCAGCTGGTCGTTGAAGTCCTTGGAACCGGCGACCTGTCCGGTGATCGGCGCCTCGAGCCCGTCGACCTTGCCGAGCGTGGCCGGACGCACCTCGTCGCGCAGCTTGTCCAGGCTCTGCCCGGCCTTGTCGAAGTCGGAACCGCCCACCAGCGGGACGTACACGAAGGCCAGGTTCTGCGCGTCGTGCAGCTTGATCTCGACCGGGCCGCGCGAGGCGCCCGAGGAGATCGCCCTCGCCTTGAAGTCGGCCAGCGCGCCGGTGACTTCGGGGGCGTTGATGTCGGCGGCCTTGACGACCACCTCGGCCGGCTCGGAACCGCCCGGGAAGGCGTCGTTGACCCTGTTGTAGGTCTGCACGATCGGCAGCGAGTCGCCGAACTCCTGGTCCAGGGTGAGGTTCTGGGTCTTCATGCCGAGCGCGGGTGCCGCGATCGCGAGCAGCGCGCCGGCCGCGACCACGACCGAGACGACCGGCTTCGCGAGGACGCCCTTCAGCACGGCGGTCCAGAACCGGCTCTCCCGGTTGCCGGCCGCCCGCTTGCGGCGCAGCTTGCTCTCCGGGTGCAGGAAGGGGATCTTGCCCTTCTCGACCCGCTCGCCGAGCAGCGAGAGCAGCGCGGGCAGCACGGTCACGGAACCGACCATGGCGACCGCCACGACCATCAGCGAGGCCAGGCCCATCGCCTCGAACTCGGCGAGCCCGGTGAACAGCATCCCGGCCATCGCCACGCACACCGTGACACCCGAGACGATGATCGCGCGGCCACTGGTGGCGGCGGCGATCCTGAGGGCGGTCTGGGCGTCCCGTCCGGCCTGCCGCTCCTCGCGCTCACGGCGCAGATAGAACAGGCAGTAGTCGACGCCCACGGCCAGACCGACCAGCAGCATCACGGAGTTGGCGGTGTCGCTCATCGGCATCACATGGCTGACGATGCCCATCAGACCCATCGTCGCCATGATCGCGCTGACCGCCAGCAGCACCGGCAGCAGCGCCGCGACCAGCGCGCCGAAGGCGATGAGCAGGATGCCGAGGGCCACCGGCACCGCGGAGAGCTCGGCCTTCTCGAAGTCGTCGCCGAACGCGTCGTCGAACGTCTTCATCATGCTGGCGCCGCCGATCTCCTCGATCCGCAGCGACCCGTGCTCCTTCTGCACCCCCTCGACGGCCTTCAGCACCGGCTCGACCCGCTCCCCGGCGGTGTCCGCCTCGCCGCGCATGTCGAACTGCACGAGTGCGCTGCGGCCGTCCTTCGAGATCGTCTTCGTGTCGTACGGCGATGTCACGTCCGTGACCTTGCCGGTGCCCTCGACCGCCTTCATCACCGCGGCGACGGCGGCCCTGAAGTCGGCGTCGGTGGCCTTGCCGCCGGCGTCCTTGGCCTGGATCAGCACCGTCTCACTCGCCGGTTCGTCGATCCCGGCGTCCTCGATGATCTTCGCGGCGGTGTGGGTCTCGCCCTTCAGCTGGTCGCTGTCCTTGACGTCGACCCGGCCCGCCGCCGAGCCGAGTCCCATGGCCAGGACGACGAACAGCACCCAGATACCGACGGCAGCCCATCGGTGCCGTGCGCTCCAGCCGCCGGCCCGGGCGGCCAGGCCCCGCACCCTTGTGTCTCCGTTCCCCATGACGGGCTTGCCCCCTAGGAAGCGGTGGCAGCCCCCTGCCGCCACCTTTCGCTTCGAAGGTATGAGCTGGATAAATTCTTCTCGTCGTGCTGTCCGGTGAAGTGCGGGGGCCGCCGGCTCCTCCCAGGGGACCGCGCCCCCTCCGTACTGGGGAGGACCGTGACCCTTACATCTAACGGACCTTGTGCGGGGCGGTGATCGGGGTCCGCGCGAGACCCGTCCTAGGGTGGGCGCATGACGACCACGTACGCGGCGCTGCTGCGCGGAATCAACGTCGGCGGCAGCAGGAAGGTCCCCATGGCCGACCTGCGCACGCTTCTGGAAGACCTCGGCTTCAGCGGGGTGCGCAGCTACCTCCAGAGCGGCCAGGCCGTGTTCACCGCCGACCACGGTGACGAGGAGTCCCTGGCCGCCGAACTCACGGGCGCGATCGAGAAGCGGTTCGGCTTCCCGGTCGACGTGCTCGTCCGCGACCACGCCTACCTGACGGCCGTCGTCGACAACTGCCCCTTCCCGGCGGCAGAGTTGGAGGCCAAGCAGCTCCACGTCACCTACTTCTCCGCACCCGTCGACGAGGACCGCTTCGCGGAGATCGACCGCGCCGCCTACCTCCCCGAGGAGTTCCGCCTGGGCGACCGCGCCCTGTACCTCTACGTCCCGGACGGCCTCGGCCGCTCCAAGCTCGCCGAGCACCTGTCGAAGCCGCGGCTGAACAAGGGCGTGATCGCCACGAGCCGGAACTGGAACACGGTCGTCAAGCTGGTGGAGATGACCGGCGGCTGACCGCACCGACTCCGAGTGCGGGGTGACAGGGGCTCGTGCCGCTGTGCGAGGCTCCTCCCATGCGCTACATCATCATCGGGGCAGGGGCGGTCGGCGGGGCCGTGGGCGGGCGGCTGGCGGGGGCCGGGCACGAGGTCGTGCTGGTCGCGCGGGGCGCGCAGTACGCGGCGCTCAGGGACGGCGGACTGCGACTGCGGGTGCCGGACGGCGAGTTCACGTACCGGCTGCCGGTCGTGGACGGACCGGCCGGACTCGGCACCCTGCGCGCCGACGACGTGCTCGTCCTCGCCGTGAAGACCCAGGACACCGAGGCCGCCCTGGCCGCGTGGGGCCCGGCCCCGGTCGAGGGCGGCGGCACCGCGGCCGCGCGGCTGCCGCTGCTGTGCGCGCAGAACGGCGTGGAGGGCCAGCGGGTGGCCCTGCGCCGCTTCCGGCACGTGTACGGCGTCTGCGTGTGGCTGCCGGCCACCTTCGTGACCCCCGGGGTCGTCTCCGCCGCGGGCAGCCCGCTCACCGGCATCCTGCACCTGGGCGTTCATCCGCGCGGCACCGACGAGACCGTCCGGCTGATCGCCGCCGACCTGGAGAAGGCGAGGTTCGAGGCGCCGGTCGTGCCGGACCTGGCCCGCTGGCAGTACGCCAAACTGCTGTCCAACCTCGCCAACGCGGTCGAGGCGGTCACCGGTCCCGTCGAGGGCGAGGCGGCGCTGGAGTTCGTCGAGCGGGTCCGGGCGGAGGGCGCGGCCGTCCTCGACGCCGCCGGGATCGCGTACGCGAGCGCCGAGGAACAGCGCGCGCGACGCGGCGACAAGGTCACCCTGCTGCCCCTGGCGGACGCCCCGCGCGGCGGCGGCTCCTCCTGGCAGTCCCTGACCCGCGGCACCGGCACCGTCGAGGCCGACTACCTCAACGGCGAGATCACCCTCCTGGGCCGCCTGCACGGCGTCCCGACCCCTCTCAACGAACTCCTCCAGCGACTCGCCAACACCTTCGCCCGCGAACACCGGGAGGCGGGATCGATGCCCCTGGCCGAGCTGGTCCGGCTGGCCGACGAGGCCGAGGCCGCCGTAGCCGCGTAAGAACCCCTCACGCACTCACAGGCAGCGGCAGCGCCCCCGCCGACGCCGTGTCGTACCGCCGGAGCAGCACCCGTGCCACCTCCGGCGCCGCCCCCAGCACCTCGGCGAGCACGTCCGCGTCCGCCGCGCCCCGCGCGATGCGGTCCGGGAGGAAACCGGGGGCCAGGACGTACGGCGCCACGGCCACCCGCGCACAGCCCAGAGCCCGCAGTTCGCGCACCGCGTCCTCGGTGCGGGGCAGGGCCGCGGAGGCGAACGCAGGCCGCACGGCGCACCAACCGGTGTGCCGCCACTCCCGCGCGATGTCAGCGATCACTGCGATCGCCTCCGGGTCGGTGGACCCCGCCGAGGCCAGCACGACCCCGGTCGAGGACTTGTCGGCGGGCGTCAACCCCGCCTCGTACAGACGGCGTTCGAGCGCCGACAGGAGCAGCGGGGACGGACCCAGCACCTCCGCCTGCCGGATCCGCAGCTGCGGCGGCGCGTCCCGCAGCACCGCCGGGATGTCCGCCTTCGCGTGGAACGCGCGGGTCAGCAGCAGCGGAAGGGCCACCACGTCCCGTACGCCCTCCGCCGCCAGCGACTCCAACACCCCTTGTACGGAAGGGATGTTGAAGTCGAGGAAGCCGGTCTCCACCCGCACCCCGGGGCGCAGCGCGCGCACCCGTCGTACGAGAGCGTGCACCGTCGCGGCGTGCCGCGGATCGCGGCTGCCGTGGGCGATGACGAGGAGGACCGGCTTCATCGGGATCAGCTCTTCACCAGCAGACCGCGGCTGCGCAGCACCCACCGCTCCAGCGGGCTGAAGATCAGCAGGTCGATCGCGATGCCGACGAACAGGATGAGCAGGATCGCCTCGAACACCATGGCCATGTCGCTGTTGGTGCGGCCGTTCTCCAGCAACTGGCCGAGGCCCACACCCAGGTCGGGGAACTGGGCGATGATCTCCGCGGCCATCAGCGAGCGCCAGGAGAACGCCCACCCCTGCTTGAGGCCCGCCACATAGCCGGGCAGTGCGGCCGGCAGGGTGACGTGCCAGATGCCCTTGATGCCCGTCGCCCCCATGGTGCGGCCCGCCCGCAGGAACAGCGGCGGCACCTGGTCGACACCGGACACCAGGCCGTTGGCGATGGAGGGGACCGCGCCGAGCAGGATCACCGCGTACATCATGGAGTTGTTCAGGCCCAGCCAGATCACGGCCGGCGGCACCCACGCCACCGACGGCAGCGACTGGAGGCCGGACAGGATCGGGCCGATGGCCGCGCGGATGAACTTCACCCGGGCCACGATCAGGCCCAGCGGGGTGCCGATGAGCAGGGCGAAGAAGAAGCCCAGCAGACCGCGCGAGACGCTGGTCCAGATGTAGCCGAGCAGATCGCCCGCCAGCCAGGCGTCCTTGAACGTGGCGCCCACCGCCGAGGGCGAGGGCAGCTTGGAGGGATCGTCGACGATCGGGTAGAGCAGGGTCCAGACCACGAGGACCAACGCGAGCGCGACGACCGGCGGCAGGATCTTGCTGACCAGGGTCTGCCGGAGGGTCGGGCGGCCGGTGGTCCGGGTCTCCAGTGCGTCGAGGCCCGCCTCTACGCTGCCGGCGTCCTGGGCCGGTGCCGTGTCAGTGCTGGCCATGACGGCGGATCTCCCCACGCAGTTCTTCGGTGATCTCACGGGCCAGTTCGGCCACGGGCGCGTCCTCGATGCGGCGCGGCTGCGGGATGTCGACCGTCCACTCGCGGGCGATCCGGCCCGGGCGGGAGGACAGCAGGATGACCCGCTGTGCGAGCCGTACCGCCTCACGCACGTTGTGCGTGACGAACAGGACGGAGACCCCGGTCTCCTCCCAGATCCGGGTGATCTCGTCGTGCAGCACGTCCCGCGTGATGGCGTCGAGGGCCGCGAACGGCTCGTCCATCAGCAGCAGGTTGCTCTCCTGGGCGAGGGCGCGGGCCAGCGCCACGCGCTGGCGCATACCGCCCGACAGTTCGTGGACGCGCTTGCCGTACGCGCCCTTCAGCCGGACCAGTTCGAGCAGCTCCTCGGCCTTGCCGCGCCGCTCGGGCTTGGGAACTCCCCCGAGCTTCAGGGCGAGTTCGATGTTCTTGCCCGCGGTCAGCCACGGGAAGAGGGCGTGCTCCTGGAACATCAGGGCGGGGCGGCCGTCCGTCGTGATGGACCCGGCGGTCGGGCCGTCGAGCCCGGCCACCAGGTTCAGCAGGGTGGACTTGCCGCAGCCCGAGGCCCCCAGGAGGGTGACGAACTCGCCCGGCGCGACATCGATGCTGATGTCGTCCAGGACGAGCTGCTGTCCACCCGGTCCCGCGAAGGACTTCGAGACGTGATCGAGGCGTGCTGCGTACTCGACGGACTCGTCGGCCTTGGCGAGCGTCGTGGTCGTGGCCATGGTCGTCACCTCCTGGGAACTCATCGGGGAACGGGGGTCAGCTGGTGCCGAGACCGGCGGCGTCCACCGTGGACTCCCCGTCGGCCTTGAGGACCTTGTTGAGGATCGTGAGGTCGTAGATCCCGTTCAGGTCGGGCTTCTTCAGCAGACCGGCCTTGACCGCGTGCTCCGCTTCGGTGTTGAGGGTGGAGGCCAGCGGGTCGTTGGTGAACTGGATCGACTTCCAGGCCGGGTCCAGGACCTCGGGCTTGAGCGCCTTGCCGGAGTCGGCCTCCAGCTGCTTGTTGGCGGCCGCCTTCGCCTCGTCCGGGTTGGCGTTGATCCACTTGTTGGCTTCCACCGACGCCTTCAGGACGGCCTCGACCGCCTTCGGGTGCTCCTTGAGGAAGTCCTGGCGCACGATGATGTTCGTGATCACGAACTTCTTGTCCGGCCACAGCGACGCCTCGTCGAGCAGCACCTTGCCGCCCTCGGCGACCAGCTTGGACGCGGTCGGCTCCGGCACCCAGGCACCGTCGATGGAACCGGCCTTGTAGGCGTCCGGCGTGATCTTGTTGTCGGTGCGGACGACGGTGACGTCACCCTTGCCGCTCTGCGCGTCGACCTTCCAGCCCTGGTCGGCGATCCAGTTGAGGAACGCCACGTCCTGCGTGTTGCCGAGCTGAGGGGTGGCGATCTTCTTGCCCTTGACGTCCTTGAGGGACTTGATCTTGTCGGGGTTGACGACCAGCTTCACACCGCCGGACGCGGAACCGCCGATGATCTTCAGGCTCTTGCCGCCCGACTTGACGTAGCCGTTGATGGCCGGGGAGGGGCCGATCCAGCCGATGTCGATCGACTTGGAGTTCAGCGCCTCGATCTCGGACGGACCGGCGTTGAAGGTCGCGTACGACGCCTTGGTGGCGCCCAGCTCCTTCTGGAAGAAGCCCTTGTTCACGCCCACGAGCGCGGTGCCGTGGGTGAGGTTGCCGAAGTAGCCGATCTTGACGGAGTCGAGTCCGTCGATCTTCTTGGCGCCGGCGGCGACCTTGGCGGTGTCGGTGTCCTTCGACTCGGAGCCGTAGCCGCACGCGGCGAGGGTGAGCAGCGGGAGCGCGGCGATGACCGCGAAGGAGCGGCGCAGAGCGGATGAAGCAGGCACGGGAGGTGTTCCTCTCGGAGGCCCGGCGGTCACGGTCTTTCAGGTCGTGGCCGGGAGGTCGGCAGGTTTGCGTCTACGGCTGTGGGGGGACGGGGCGCGCAAGCGGTGCGCGTACGTCAACGCACACATCGCGCCACTCCGCCCTGCCCGCTGCCGAGCGCGCCGCTGCCTACGCGGCCGCCCTCCTTCGCGAACGTGGACCAGTAGTCGGTGGAGTTCATGTCAGAAGTCCCACCCGTCGTCCTCGGCCTCGTCCTTGACGGGCTCCGGGGACGCGAACGACTCGCCGACCATGCCCGCGGTGAGCGTGGTGCCGTCGTTCGGGTCGATGAGGATGAACGAACCGGTGCGCCGCGAGTCCGAGTAGGAGTCGACGGGCAGGGGTTCGGCGGTACGGATCTTCACCCGGCCGATGTCGTTGGCGACGAGCTGTCCCGGGTGCGGGTGCAGGGACAGGTCGTCGAGCGTGAGCCGGGACGGGATGTCCTTCACGATCGCCTTGACCGTGCGGGTGCCGTGCTTGAGCAGCACCCGGTGACCGACCGTCAGCGGGGCGTCGGCGACATGGCACACGGTCGCCTCGATGTCCTGGGTGGTCGGCGGGGCGTCCTTGCTGGGCACCAGCAGGTCGCCGCGCGAGATGTCGATGTCGTCCTCCAGGAGGATCGTCACCGACTGCGTCGTCCAGGCCACGTCCACCGGCTCACCGAGCAGGTCGATACCCGCGATCTTCGTGGAGCGGCCCGAGGGCAGCACCGTGACCTGCTCACCGACCCGGAACGAACCGGCGGCGATCTGACCGGCGTACCCCCGGTAGTCGGGGTGCTCGGCGGTCTGCGGCCGGATCACGTACTGCACGGGCAGGCGGGCGTGGCAGTGCGACAGGTCGTGGGTGACCGGGACCGTCTCCAGGTGCTCCAGGACGGTCGGGCCGCCGTACCAGTCCATGTTCGCGGACGGCTCCACCACGTTGTCCCCGGCCAGCGCCGAGATCGGGATCGCGGTGACCTCCGGGACGCCCAGCTCGGTCGCGTACGCCGTGAACTCCTCGGCGATCGCGGCGAAGACGGGCTCGGCGTAGTCGACGAGGTCCATCTTGTTGACGGCGAGGACGACGTGCGGCACCCGCAGCAGCGCCGCGAGGGCCGCGTGCCGGCGGGTCTGCTCGACGACGCCGTTGCGGGCGTCGATGAGGATCACCGTCAGCTCGGCCGTGGAGGCACCCGTCACCATGTTGCGGGTGTACTGCACGTGGCCGGGGGTGTCGGCGAGGATGAACCGGCGCCGGGGCGTGGCGAAGTAGCGGTAGGCCACGTCGATGGTGATGCCCTGCTCGCGCTCGGCGCGCAGCCCGTCGGTGAGCAGCGCCAGGTCGGGCGCGTCCTGCCCCCGGCTCAGGGAGGCGCGCTCCACGGCCTCCAGCTGGTCGGTGAGGACCGACTTGGAGTCGTGCAGCAGCCGGCCCACGAGGGTGGACTTGCCGTCGTCGACGGAGCCCGCGGTCGCGAACCGCAGCAGGGTCGTCTCCGAGAGCACCTCGGAAGTGGTCGTGCTCATGGTTAGAAGTACCCCTCGCGCTTGCGGTCTTCCATCGCGGCCTCGGACATCTTGTCGTCGGCGCGGGTGGCGCCCCGCTCGGTGAGCCGGGAGGCGGCGATCTCGGTGATGACCTGTTCCAGCGTCACCGCGTCGGAGTCGACGGCACCCGTGCAGGACATGTCCCCGACGGTCCGGTAGCGCACGAGCCGCTTCTCCACGGTCTCGCCGTCCTTCGGGCCGCCCCACTCACCGGCGGTCAGCCACATGCCGTTGCGCGCGAACACCTCACGCTCGTGCGCGAAGTAGATCTCCGGCAGCTCGATGCCCTCCCGGGCGATGTACTGCCACACGTCCAGCTCGGTCCAGTTGGACAGCGGGAAGACCCGGACGTGCTCGCCGGGCGCGTGGCGGCCGTTGTACAGGTTCCACAGCTCGGGCCGCTGACGGCGCGGGTCCCACTGCGAGAACTCGTCCCGCAGCGAGAACACCCGCTCCTTGGCCCGGGCCTTCTCCTCGTCCCGGCGGCCACCGCCGAACACGGCGTCGAACTTCTCCGCCTGGATCTTCTCCGTCAGGGGAAGCGTCTGGAGCGGGTTGCGGGTCCCGTCCGGACGCTCCTTGAGCACACCGCGGTCGATGTAGTCCTGGACGGAGGCCACATGCAGGCGCAGCCCATGGGCGGCGACCACCCGGTCCCGGTACTCGAGGACCTCGGGAAAGTTGTGTCCGGTGTCCACATGCAGCAGCGAGAACGGCACCGACGCCGGGGCGAACGCCTTGAGCGCCAGATGCAGCATGACGATGGAGTCCTTGCCGCCGGAGAACAGGATCACCGGCCGCTCGAACTCGCCCGCCACCTCGCGGAAGATGTGCACCGCCTCGGACTCCAGCGCGTCCAGGTGCGAGAGGGCGTACGGAGCCTCCGTGCCCTCCTCCGCCGTGGCGACAGTCGTCGTCATGCCAGTCCCCTCTCGGTGAGCAGCGTGTGGACCGCCGCCGCGGACTCCTGGACGGTCTGGTGCTGCGACTCGATCCGCAGATCGGGCGACTCGGGCTCCTCGTAGGGGTCGTCCACCCCGGTCAGCCCGGACAGCTCGCCCGCCGCCTGCTTGGCGTACAGGCCCTTCACATCGCGTACGGAGCACACCTCGACCGGAGTCGCCACGTGCACCTCGATGTACGCCGTGCCGCTCTCCTGGTGGCGCTTGCGCACCGCCTCACGGCTGTCGGCGTACGGCGCGATGACCGGGACCAGCGCCTTGACGCCGTTGCGGGCGAGCAGTTCGGCGAGGAAGCCGATGCGCTGCACGTTGGTGTGCCGGTCCTCGCGGCTGAAGCCGAGGCCCGCGGAGATGAACTCGCGGATCTCGTCGCCGTCGAGCACCTCGACGAGGTGGCCCTCCTCGCGCAGCCGGCCTGCCAGCTCGTACGCGATGGTGGTCTTGCCGGCACTCGGCAGACCCGTGAGCCAGACGGTGGCTCCGGTCGTCACGTGCAACTCCTTGTCGGTGGCGGTCATCCGTGCAGCCCGCACTCGGTCTTGGCGCGCCCGGCCCAGCGGCCGGCGCGCGCGTCCTCGCCCTCCAGGACACGGCGGGTGCAGGGGGCGCAGCCGACGGACGCGTAGCCGTCCATCAGCAGGGGGTTGGTGAGCACGCCGTGCTCCTGGACGTAGGCGTCCACGTCGTCCTGGGTCCAGCGGGCGATGGGGGAGACCTTGACCTTCTGCCGCTTCTCGTCCCAGCCGACGACCGGGGTGTTCGCCCGGGTCGGGGACTCGTCGCGGCGCAGTCCGGTCGCCCAGGCCACGTAGTCCTTCAGGCCCCGCTCCAGCGGCTCGACCTTGCGCAGCTTGCAGCACAGGTCGGGGTCGCGGTCGTGCAGCTTCGGGCCGTACTCGGCGTCCTGCTCGGCGACCGTCTGACGCGGGGTCAGCGTGATGACGTTGACGTCCATCACGGCTTCGACCGCGTCCCGGGTGCCGATGGTCTCCTCGAAGTGGTAGCCGGTGTCGAGGAAGACGACGTCCACGCCCTTCATCGCGCGGGACGCGAGATGGGCGACCACCGCGTCCTCCATCGACGAGGTCACGCAGAAGCGCTTGCCGAAGGTGTCGACGGCCCACTGGAGGATCTCCAGCGCGGAGGCGTCCTCCAGGTCGCGGCCCGCCTGCTCGGCGAGGGCCTTGAGGTCGTCGGTCGTGCGCTCTTCCTGGATCGCGGTCATATCCGGTCTCCCCCTGCGTCGTTGTGCTGAAGGCCCCGGGCGAGCAGCCCGAGGAACTTCAACTGGAATGCGCGGTTGCACGCCGCGCATTCCCACGCGCCGTGGCCCTGCTCGCTCGGACGCAGGTCCTCGTCACCGCAGTAGGGGCAGTAGAACGGGGCGGCACGCTCGCTCATGAGAGGGCCTCCTCGGAGGCGCGCGAGGCCCAGGCGGCGAACCGCTCGCCGTCCTCACGCTCGGCCTGGAACCGCTTCAGGACGCGCTCGACGTAGTCGGGCAGCTCCTCGGCGGTGACCTTCAGGCCACGCACCTTGCGGCCGAACCCGGCCTCCAGACCGAGCGCGCCGCCCAGGTGCACCTGGTAGCCCTCGACCTGCTCGCCCTTGTCGTCGAGGACCAGCTGGCCCTTGAGACCGATGTCCGCCACCTGGATACGGGCGCAGGCGTTCGGGCAACCGTTGATGTTGATGGTGAGCGGCTCGTCGAACTCCGGGATCCGGCGCTCGAGTTCGTCGATCAGGGTGGAGCCGCGCTGCTTGGTCTCGACGATGGCGAGCTTGCAGTACTCGATGCCGGTGCAGGCCATGGTGCCGCGCCGGAAGGGCGAGGGCTTGGCCGTCAGGTCGAGTGCCTCCAGGGCCTCGACCAGCGGCTCGACCTGGGCCTCCTCGACATCGAGAATGATCATCTTCTGCTCGACGGTGGTCCGGACCCGGCCCGAGCCGTGCGCCTCGGCGACCTCGGCGATCTTCGTCAGGGTGGCACCGTCGACGCGGCCGACGCGCGGGGCGAAACCGACGTAGAACAGGCCGTCCTTCTGGCGGTGCACACCGACGTGGTCGCGCCAGCGGCCCGAGGGCTCGGCGGGCGCGGGGCCGTCGACCAGCTTCCGCTTCAGGTAGTCGTCCTCCAGGACCTGGCGGAACTTCTCCGGGCCCCAGTCGGCGACGAGGAACTTCAGACGGGCACGCGTGCGCAGCCGCCGGTAGCCCCAGTCACGGAAGATGCCGACCACACCGGCCCACACCTCGGGCACGTCCTCCAACGGCACCCAGGCGCCGAGCCGGACGCCGAGCTTGGGGTTGGTGGACAGGCCGCCGCCGACCCACAGGTCGAAGCCGGGGCCGTGCTCGGGGTGCTCGACACCGACGAACGCGATGTCGTTGATCTCGTGCACCACGTCCAGGAGCGGGGATCCCGAGATCGCCGTCTTGAACTTGCGGGGCAGGTTGGAGAACTCCTTGCTGCCGATGTACCGCTCGTGGATCTCGTCGATGGCCCAGGAGCCGTCGATGATCTCGTCCTCGGCGATGCCGGCGACCGGCGAGCCGATGACCACACGCGGGCAGTCGCCGCAGGCCTCGGTGGTGGAGAGGCCGACCGCCTCCAGGCGGTTCCAGATCTCCGGGACGTCCTCGATGCGGATCCAGTGCAGCTGGATGTTCTGCCGGTCGGTGACGTCCGCGCTGCCGCGCGCGAACTCCTCGGAGATCTCGCCGATGACGCGCAGCTGCTGGGTGGTGAGGCGTCCGCCGTCGATCCGCACCCGCAGCATGAAGTACTTGTCGTCCAGCTCCTCCGGCTCCAGGATCGCGGTCTTGCCGCCGTCGATCCCGGGCTTGCGCTGGGTGTAGAGGCCCCACCAGCGCATCCGCCCGCGCAGGTCGTTGGGGTCGATCGAGTCGAAGCCGCGCTTCGAGTAGATCGTCTCAATGCGTGTCCGCACATTGAGACCGTCGTCGTCCTTCTTGAACTGCTCGTTGCCGTTGAGCGGGGTGTGGTGCCCCGCGGCCCACTGACCCTCACCGCGGTGACGGCTCACCTTGCGGCGGGGCGCTGCGGCAGCAGGGTTCTGCGGGGTGGCGGCCATGGTTGTTACGTCCTTCGGGACAGGCGGAAAGCGGCTCTTACCTGCGCGTACGGGCGCATGGGTATACCTGCGCGTCATTGCGCGGGGGAGGAGAACGAGAAGAGGTACCGGGTGACGCTGCGGCTCGTCAGCGCACCGGACAGATGGCGCTGGACATGCGGCCGAGGTCGACGTGCCGCCGACTCACCAAGGCAATTCCAGTTCCAGACATGACGGAAGCGTGTCACGGCGATCTGGACACAGTCCAGCTTTATCCGCCATGTGGACACCCTTGTCTCGTCAGGCGAGACGAGGGTGTCGTTGGTCACAAAGATCGCGGGACCTCTTGTTCCCGCAGGTCAGGCCGGGTACGCCCCAGGCCAGGGGCCCGGTGCGGGTACCTCCGCCTCCTCCTCGACCTTGGTGTCGAAGAGCTTGAAGCCACGGCGCTGGTAGTTGTCCATCGCGTGCTCGCCGTCCTTGCTGCACGTGTGCAGCCACACCCGCTTGGTGTCCGTCAGCCCTGGCCAGCGGTCCGCGAGGTCCCAGGCGCGGGCGGTGCCGTACGAGAGGAGGTGGCCGCCGATCCGTCGGCCGCGGAAGGACGGGATCAGGCCGAAGTAGACGATCTCCACCACACCGTCGTCCTGCGGCTCCAGCTCGACGTATCCGGCGGGGGTGCCCCGGTCGTAGGCCACCCAGGTCTCCACGCCCGGCCGCTCCAGATGCTCCCGCCACCGGGCGTACGTCCAGGAGAGCCGGTCGGTCCAGCGGATGTCCCCGCCCACGGAGGCGTACAGATAGCGGCTGAACTCGGGGGAGGGGATCTCGGCGCGACGGACGCGGACGTCGCCGTCCGGGACGGCGGCCGGGAGGAGGTCGGTCGGGGCGGTCTGTTCCAGGGACCAGGTGGTCACGGGGATGTTCGGCATGGAGGCCAGGGAACCATCTACCCCAGAGATCTGTCGATCGAGGCCAGCGGCAGCGCGAACAGCACCCGGCCCGACTGCGACCACACCTCGCCCGTCTGTTCCCAGTACGACAGCGACTCCGACTCCCCGCTCCAGCAGGCGCGGGACTCGTCCGTGCCGCAGCGGGTCGCCTTGGCGGTGCCGGACGTGGTCTGGCGCCACAGGGTGCCGTGATCGCCCTCGCTGTCGGCCGCCCGGCTCAGGTACCACCGCGAGTCGTACGACAGGACGGGGCCGGACCCGGACGCCTTGGTGACGTAGGCGTCGTGCACGCGCGCGTAGCCCTCGGTGTCGGTGGCCAGCAGCCCGGCGCGGTCGGCGGCGCCGCTGAAGTCGTAGCGCCACAGCCGTGTGCCCCGGTCGTCGCCCGAGGACACCCACTCGCTCGCCACCAGGGAGTCCGGGGAGGTGCTGCGGTCCAGGGACAGATAGTCGGGACGGGCGGCGCCCGCGTCGCCGGTCAGGCGGTAGGAGCCGACCGCGGGCAGCACCCACGGGGCGCCGTGCGCCGACCAGCCGCCGCGGACCTTGCCGACCGCGGCGCTGTCGACGCTGGCCCGCTGGACGCGGTTCATGTCGTACACGTACAGCGCGTCGCCGTCCTCGCCGCTCGCGGTGACCAGCAGTTTGTTCTGGTACCAGACCATGCCGGAGACCTGCGAGACCAGGCCGCGGAAGTCGCGTCCGCCGTCGACCGGGACGGCCAGCAGGGCCCAGGAGTAGGTGGGGCGGTCCAGGTCGTCGGCGCCGACGAAGGCGACCCGGGCGAGGCCCCCGTCGTGCGCCGCGGTGCCGGTACGGCTCCACGCGGAGAGGATCACGCGGTGGGTGCCCCACACACCGTCGTCGTCGGCGTCCCCCGAGGTGGTGACCGCCCCGGCCCGCCAGGACCGGGTGTCGGCCGCGTCCCAGCAGTACGCGGCGGTGGCCGTCGGCGCCACGGGCAGCGCCCTGCGCTCACCGGCCGTGCAGTCGATCGCGTCGCGCAGGCTCCGGTCGGCGGAGGCGAGGACCGCGGAGACCCCGACGGGACGTCCCATCGCGGCCGACAGCCGGTCGAGCGTGCGCTCGGGGACCAGGGATTCCTTCAGTCGCAGCGGGGCGGTCTCGGCGGCGGAGTCGAGGGGCTTCAGCTCCCCGGGATTGGCGGCCACGGTGGCCTGGGACGCACTGATCATGGTGGCGGCCGCGGTCAGCGCGAGAGCGGTCCCGGCCAGGAAGGCGCGCAGCGCTTGGCCACGCTTCCGCCTGCGGTGTCTGCCACGATGCTTCATACCGTCCTCCCGAGGCGGGCCAACTGCGCCTGATGATCCGTACGTTGACCGAGGAGCAGGTGGGGTGGCCCGTAGAGGCACACTACGGCAGTCAGGCACCGCTGGGGACGAAGACCCTGCAATTATGCGGAAGATCCGCCCAGATCGAGGGTTTTCACTCGGTCTCGGTGACTGCGCGGGCCCCGAGCACGGCCGGGGCCGTCGAGTGCGGCAGCAGGTCGCCGGGATTGTCCGGAAGCAGCACTTCCACCTCGGCGTCCTCGCAGAAACGATACGGCCGATGTTCCAGGAACGCCCCGAGATACCGCCGTACCCGGGACATCTCCGCACGCACCGTCACCGTACGGCCCGGATCGCCGAACACGTCCCCGGCCAGGCCCGCCGCACTGCGGCCGGAGCGGTGCAGGGCCAGCAGGTACAGCAACTCGGCGTGCCGGGGGCTCAGTTCATGACTCCAGGTGCCCGCGCCGCCCCACACCGTCACCGTCCAGCGGCGCGGGTGCGCCAGGTCGAGGACGATCCGGGTGACCCCGGGCGGCTCCGGCTGGTCGGCGGCGCGGATCAACCAGCCGCCCGCCAGCGGCTCCAGTGTGCACAGACCGAGCGCGGGCAGCCACCGGCGGCCCGGCGAGGGCGACTTGGGCAGCGCGATCCGGTTCGCGTACGGCATTCCCGTGACCGCCGCCGTCCAGCCGTCCGCGTCCACCACCAGGGCCCTGCCGGTGAGCCGGGCGAGCACCGGCGAGGCCACCGCCCGCAGTTGCTCCAGCGAGGTCAGATGCAGCTCGCGCAGCCGGGACTCGGCGAGCTTGGCCACCGAGTCGACCCAGGCCAGCGTGGCCGGATGCATGGTGTCCAGCGGCCCGCTCACGTCGACCACACCGATCAGCCGGCCGTCCCGCGGATCCTTGATGGGGGCGCCGGTACAGGTCCAGGAGGTCTGCGAGCGCACGAAGTGCTCGGAGGCGAACACCTGCACGGGCCGGCGCACCACCACCGGGGTGCCGATGCCGTTCGTGCCGACGACGTGCTCCCGCCAGTCGGCGCCCAGTTCGAAGCCGGTGCCGTCGGCCTTGCGCAGCACCGGGGAGCTGCCCTCCCGCCACAGCACCCGGCCGTCCTCGTCGGCGACGACCATGATGTGGTGGGCGACGTCCGCGACCGCCAGCAGTCCGTCCCTGAGCACCGGCAGGACGTGCCGGAGCCGGGTGGCCTCCCGGCGCCGCTGCACCTCCTCCGGGGGCAGCAGCCCCGACCGGAAGTCGTGGTCCGGGTCGACACCGCCGCGCAGCATGCGGCTCCAGGACTCCTTGATCACGGGACGCGGGGCGACGGGGGCACGCCGGCCGGACAGGGTGGCGGAGCGGATGTCGTTCAGCATCCGGGCCGCGCGTGCCGTGTCCACGGTGGCTAGGTGGGTCACGTGTGTCGGCGCCACAGGTCCTCCCGCTCTCCGGTCCATTGACTGTCCGTCTCATAGTGCCGGTCGGGCGCGAGCGAGGCACACAGTCCGTCCACAGACGCCAGGAAGTTGCAACCCCTTGCAACCCTGGTGGTGTGCGCGGGTTTGTTTGAAACTTGGGCGAACGTCGTCTCGCAGCGGCGTTCTCCGGCCTCTGAGGGCCATGTGCCGGGGGTGGTGCCGTGTCGGCGCAGCACCACCCCCGTCTCCGACGGTTGGGCGGGGCGCCTACGGGGGGTGCCGCGTTGGGTGCGTTTGCGGCTGCGGGCCGGTGGGGGCTTGTCGCGCAGTTCCCCGCGCCCCTGGATCGGTCAGGCCTGCGGCCTTGACCGATCCACCACCTTCGCCAGGTCGAGAGTCGTGGGCAGTGTGCCGAAGGCCGCTCCTGCGTCTCTTCCCAGGCGCGAGGCGCAGAAGGCGTCGGCCACCTCCGGTGGGGCGTACCGGACGAGCAAGGAACCCTGGAGGACCAGGGCGAGGCGTTCGGTGAGGTGTCTTGCGCGGCCCTCGACGGCCTCCAGGTCGGCCAGTTCCGTGAAGAGGCTCTTGGTGGCCGCGTCCAGGCGGTGGTCGGCGCCCCGGGTGCGGCCGATCTCCAGGAGATAGGCGTTCAGGGCCTGGGGTTCCCGCTGGAGGACCCGCACCACGTCGAGGGCCTGGATGTTGCCGGCGCCCTCCCAGACCGAGTTGAGGGGGGACTCCCGGACCAGGCGGGGCAGGCCCGACTCCTCGACGTAGCCGTTGCCGCCCAGGCACTCCGCGGCCTCCGTGACGAGGGGCGTGCAGCGCTTGGTGATCCAGTACTTGGCCGCCGGCACCGCGATCCTGAGCAGGGCCCGCTCCTGCTCGTCGCCGTTGTCGTGGGCGGCCGCCAGACGCAGCGCGAGGGTGGTCGCGGCCTCGGACTCCAGGGCCAGGTCGGCCAGGACGTTGCGCATCAGGGGCTTGTCGACGAGCTTGCCGCCGAAGGCCTCCCGGTGCGTGCAGTGGTGGATCGCCTGGGCCACCGCCTGGCGCATCAGGCCCGCCGAGCCGAGGGCGCAGTCCAGCCGGGTCGCCGCGACCATCTCGATGATGGTGCGCACCCCGCGGCCCTCGTCGCCCACCCGGCGGGCCCAGGTCCGGTCGAACTCGACCTCGGCGGAGGCGTTGGAGCGGTTGCCGAGCTTGTCCTTCAGGCGCTGGAGCAGGAACGGGTTGCGGGTGCCGTCCTCCAGGACCCGGGGGACGAGGAAGCAGGTGAGTCCGCCCGGGGCCTGGGCGAGGACCAGGAAGCCGTCCGACATGGGGGCCGAGCAGAACCACTTGTGGCCGGTGAGTTCGTAGGTCTCGCCGTCGGGGAGGGGGCGCGCGGTGGTCGCGTTGGCCCGGACGTCGCTGCCGCCCTGCTTCTCCGTCATGCCCATTCCGAACAGGGCCCCCGCCTTGAGGTGGGCGGGGCGCAGTGCACGGTCGTAGACCATGGACGTGAGCCGGGGTTCCCACTCGGCGGCCAGGTCCGGGTCGGTGCGCAGGGCGGGTACCGCCGCGTGGGTCATCGACAGGGGGCAGCAGTTGCCCGCGTCGACCTGCGTCCACAGCAGGAAGGCCGCCGCGCGCCGTACGTGTCCGCCGGGGCGGGCCCAGGCGGCGGTCAGGCCCGCGGAGACGCCCTTGCCGAGCACGCGGTGCCAGGCCGGATGGAACTCGACCTCGTCGATACGGTGGCCGTGACGGTCGTGGGTGCGCAGTCGGGGCGGGTTCTCGTTGGCGTGGGCCCCCCACTCCTGCACCTGCGCGGAGCCGCAGGCCCGGCCGAGCGCCGACAGCTCGCCGTGGACCTCGTCGAGCAGGGCCGGGTCCAGGTGCCGTTCTACGGCCTCCTTCAGGGCGCAGTCGGCGCCGTAGACGTCGTAGCCGATCAGGGGTGGGGGCTGGTTGGTCACGGTGTGCGTGGTGCCTGCCATGCCTGCGAAAGTACCCCGGGGTACCGGGCAGGTCACCTGACGGACACGGCGCAGGTCGCGGCGGGGGTGCGAAAGCGCCGGGGCACGGCCGGGCGCGGCTGCCTGCGGCCGGCCGCGCGTGGCGTGGGGGTGATCGCGTCGAGCACACCGGCTGCGGAACCGGGCCCTCCGCCGTCTGCGCTGCCGGGCGTCGGCTGCGGAACCGGTGCCCGCCGCCTGGATTGCTGGGTACCGGCTGGGGACCTTGGCCGCCCGCCGCTTGCGCTGCCGGGCGTCGGCTGCGGAACCGGGGCCCGTCACCTGGATTGCTGGGTACCGGCTGGAGACCCTGGCCCTCGCAGCCTGCGCTGCTGGGTACCGGCTGGGGACCCTGGCCCTCGTCGCCTGCGCTGCCGGGCCCCGGCTGGGGACCCCGGCTGCCCGCCGCCTGCGCTGCCGGGCGCCCGCTGCGGAATCCCGGCCCGCCACCTGGACTGCTGGGCCCCGGCCCTCGCCACCCCCACTGCCGAGCGCACCGGCTGGAACCCCGGCCCCCGCCGCCTGCGCTCCCGGCCCCCCGACGGAACCCCGGCGCCCCGCACCGCCGGGCCCCGCCCGCAGCCCCCGGTGTGGGCACCCCCACGCCGGAACCCGCGGGGTGACCCGGCCGGTGCGGTTCGCCGGGTGGGGCGCTTTCGCCTCCCCCTCCGCCTCAGGACAGGTGGGCCATCGCCTCCGCCGGTTCGTGGAGGGGGTCCGGTTCGGGGGCGCCGTGGGGCCAGCCCGCGCGGTACACCGTGTCGAGGTAGCGCTCGCCGAGGTCCGGGGCGATCGCGACCGCGGTGAGGCCGCGCCGGCCGTGCGCGGACAGCCACTGGTGGGCGCCGCTGACGACCGTGCCGGTGGAGCCGCCGAACAGGAAACCCCGCGCGGCCAGCCGGCGGCAGGCCTGGAGGGTGTCCGGCTCCTCGACGAGGACCACGTCGTCGATGTACGACTTGTCGAGCAGCTGCGGCGGCACGCTCGTGCCGAGCCCCGGGATGAGACGCACTCCGGGCGGCCCGCCGAAGGTGACCGAGCCGACGCTGTCGACGGCGACGATCCGCACCGGCCGCCGCCACTGCCAGAACCAGCGGGCGCAGCCCATCAGGGTCCCCGTGGTGCCGGCCCCCACGAACAGCACGTCCAGGTCCGGGAAGCGCCGCGCGATCTCCGGCGCCGTGGTCCGGTAGTGCGAGCGCCAGTTGCCCTGGTTGCTGTACTGGTTGAGCCACACGTACCGCTCGTCCGAGGCGCACAGCGCCCGCACGTACGCGAGCCGGGCGCCCAGGTACCCGTCGTGCAGATTCGGCTCCCTGACCACGTGCACCCGGGTGCCGAGCGACTCCATCAGCCGGATCGTCGGCAGGTTGCACCGCGAGTCGGTCACGCACAGGAACCGGTAGCCCCGGCTCGCGGCGATCATGCTCAGGGCCACCCCCAGGTTCCCCGACGACGACTCGACCAGGATCGACCCCGGCCGCAGGGTGCCGTCGCGCTCGGCGGCGTCCACCATCTCGCGGGCCGCCTTCAGCTTGATCGACCCGGCGAAGTTGAAGCCCTCGCACTTCAGGTACAGCGGAAGCTCCAGCGCCGCCCGCAGGTCGACGTAGAGGTCTGACTCGTTGAACTCCGAAGGATCGGATATGACGGGCATGACGCCCCCCTCCTCATGCGCCACTGATCGTTCAGCCGTACCGGCGCAGCTCGTTGAAGAACCCGTCGACGACGTGCAGTTCGCCGCGCCGGGCCAGTTCGTCGTGGACGTACCGGCCGACGGCGAGGTCGAGCACCCCCAGTCCGAAGGGGGAGAACACCACCGTCCGGTCCGTCGGGACGGTCACCCGTCCGGTCAGCACGTCGTCGAGCGTGCCGTCGATGAAGTCCCTGCTCCCCGTGAGCTGTTCGGCCAGGTGCGGGGAGGTCTCGGCCTTGAGGCAGTGCTCCACGTCGTCGACGAAGTTGGCGGACGCGAGCAGGATCTCCGGGTCGAGATCGCGCAGGGACACATGCAGGACCAATGGGTGATGGCCGAACCACGACGGATCGTGGACGTGCGGCTTCCCGGCGACCGTGGCGAAGACCACCAGGTCGCTGGAGCGGATCAGGGATTCGGCCGAGTCGTGCACGACCGCCCTCCCCGGCGCACCCGACCGCTCCAGATAGCCGCGGAACCCGGCGGCGCTCTCGACGGACAGGTCGTGCACGCCCGTCTCCTCGAACTCCCAGCCGGTGGCGGTGAGATGGGTGTGGATGTAGCGGGCGATCAGCCCGGTGCCGATGAACCCGACCCGGCTCGGACGGACCCGGCCCGCGCTGAGCTTCCCGGCCGCCAGCGCCGCCGACGACGCGGTGCGCGTGGCACTGATGATCGAGCTCTCCAGACAGGCGAACGGGTAACCGGTGTCCGGGTCGTTGAGGATCAGCACCGCGGAGGCCCGCGGCAGCCCGGACGAGATGTTCTCCGGGAAGCTGGAGACCCACTTCAGGCCGTCCACCCTGAGCGGTCCGCCCAGCGAGGCGGGCAGCGCGATGATCCGGGACGACGGGCGGTCCGGGAACCGCAGGAAGTACGACGGCGGGTTCACCGAGTCACCGGCGCCGTGCAGCCGGTACACCGCCTCGACGAGGTCCGCGATCTCCGGTTCCCGTCCGGTGAGGGCCTGTTGGACCTGGGCGCCGGTGACGAGCGCGAAGGAGGGAGCGTCCATGGTGCTCATACCCCGCTCACCTCGCCGTCGGCGCGCAGCACCGGGTCGCCGAGCGCGGCCAGCACCTCGCGCGGCCCCTCGAAGGGCTCACGGCTGTGCGCCGTACGGATGTTGTCGACGAGCAGGAGGTCGCCGTCCTGCCAGGGCTCGCGCACGGTGTGGGCGTCGTACACCTCGTTGATCGTCCGCACGACGTCCGCGTCGATCGGATCGCCGTTCCCGAAGCGGGTGTTGAAGGGCAGTCCGTCCGCGCCGTACATGTCCACCAGGTACTCGTGCACTTCGGGCTCCATGGTCCACTCGTTGAGGAACGCGATCTGGTTGAACCAGCAGGGCAGCCCGGAGTCGGGGTGCCGGAGCACCGCCCCGCGCCGCTGCCGGGTGTGCAGGGAGCCGTCGCCCTGCCAGGCGAACTCGATGGCGTGCCGGCGGCAGTAGCGCTCGACGGCGGCGCGGTCGTCCGTGCCGAACGCCTCCTCGACGGACGCGCCGATGTCGTCGTGGTACGCCCGGGTGAGCAGCCAGCCCTCCCGCTCGAAGCGCGAGACCAGCTCGCGGGGCAGGTCCCGCAGCACCGCCGAGGCGTCGGCGAGCGCGGTCGCGCCCCCGGCGCCGGGCGCCTCCAGGCAGGCGAACAGCAGCAGGCCGGGGAACTCCAGGCCGTAGCTGACCTCGTGGTGCATGCACATCTGCTGGTTCGGCGGCCACTTGGTCGACGAGTACACGCCCTCCGCGTAGCGGCGCCGGGGCGCGAAGGGCTCGCGGTCGGGCATGAGGCCGTCGGCCAGCCGCCGGAAGACCGCCTCGGCGCTCCCGGGATCGGCCAGCCCGAGGCCGCGGACCAGGACACAGCCGTGCTCGAGAACCAGGGCCCGCAGCGGGTCACGGTGCTCGGCCGCCCAACTCGCCGCGTCAGCAGCGGACTTGGCGTGCAGGACCGGCGGGGTGCCCGGGGCCAGATCCAGGTAGGGAAGCAGACTCGTGGAGGACATCTCGGGTTCCTTTCAGCCGCGCCGGTCGAGCAGGCCCGCCAGGTCCGCGAGGACCGGATGGCGGACGACGTCCTTGAGGGTGATCGCCCGGTCCAGGGCGATCGCGAGACGCACGGCGGACAGCGAGCTGCCACCGCGGTCGAAGAAGTGGTCGAGCCGGCCGATCCGTTCGACGGGCACACCGAGCACCTCGGCCCAGGCCCGCGCCAGTCGCCGCTCCCCGGCCGTCACGGGTTCGCCCGCCCCCGCGGCGTCGAGGTCCTCGGCGAGCGCGGTGAGCGTACGGCGGTCGGTCTTGCCGTTGGCGGTCAGCGGCAGCCGCTCCCGCCAGTGCACGACCGCGGGCACCATGTACGGCGGCAGCGACGCGGCCAGCCGCTCCCGTACCGTGTCCGCGCCGACCGGCTCGGGCCCCGTGCAGAACGCGGCGAGCTGGGCCCCCCGGACCACCACGACGGCCCCGTCGCGCACCCCGTCCACCCGCAGCAGCGCGTTCTCGATCTCGCCGATCTCCACGCGGAACCCGCGGATCTTGACCTGGGTGTCCCGGCGGCCGAGGAACTCCAGCCGGCCGTCCGGCCGCCAGCGCCCCACGTCACCGCTGCGGTAGAGCCGTTCACCGGGCCGGTACGGGTCCGCCATGAAGGCGGCCGCGGTCCGCTCGGGGTCGTTGACGTACCCGCGCCCCACGCACACCCCGGAGAAGACGATCTCGCCGGGCGCCCCGAACGGCACGGGCACCAGGTCCTCGTCGACGACGTACACCCGCACGTTGCGCACCGGCCGCCCGAGCGGAACCCGGTCGCCGTCCGGCACCCGGTCCATGACCTCGTGGTTGGTGTCGTCCGACGTCTCGGTCAGGCCGTAGGCGTTGGCCAGCCGGATCCCGGGAGCGACCGCGAACCAGCGCTGCACCAGCTCCCGCTTCACCGCCTCGCCGGTCACCGACACACAGCGCAGGCCGGTCAGTTCACGCGGCCGCTGCCCCAACTCGGCGAGCACGGCCTCCAGATACGACGGCACGACCTGGAGCACGTTGACCCCGCCCCGCACCACCGTGTCCACGAACCGCGGCACGTCGAGGATCGTCTCCTGGTCGACGATCAGGGTCCGCCCGCCGACGACCGGCCCGGCGAGCAGCTGCCACAGCGAGATGTCGAAGCACTGCGGTGCGGTCTGCGCGACCACGTCGTCCTCGCCGATCCCCAGGTCCTCGACCTTGGCGAGCACATGGTTGAGGAACCCGGCGTGCTCGCACATCGCGCCCTTGGGCTCACCGGTGGAGCCCGACGTGAAGTAGATGTACGCCAGTTGACCCGCGGCGACCGTGATGCCGAGAGCGCCGTCCGGGTGCCCCTCGGCGTACACGTCCGCCACGAACAGCGTGTCGGCCGACGTGCCGGACAGTGAGCCGGTGCTGCCCCGCTCGGTGACGACGAGCCCGCAGCCGGCCCGGGACAGCGTCCTCGCGACCCGCTCGGCCGGGAAGTGCGGCTCGACGGGCAGATACACCCCGCCCGCCTTGAGCACGCCCAGCACGGCGGCCATCCAGTCGAGGTTCCGTTCCATGACGACGGCGACGACGTCCTCGGCCTCCAGACCCCGGCTCAGCAGCGCCCGGCCGATCCGGTTCGCCCGGGAGTCGAGCTCGGCGTACGTCCACCGCCGCTCGCCCTGGACGGCGGCCACGGCGTCCGGGTGCTTCTCGACCCGCTCCTCGAACAGCTCGTGCACCCGCCGGTCCGGCAGTTCACGGACCGGACCCGCCAACTCCTCCAGCTGGAAGCGGAGTTCCTCCTCGGACAGCAGGCTGGTGCGGTCCGGGTGGGCGAGTGCGGTGAGGTGGTAGCCGGCGATGCGGGCGGCGGCGCCGGTGTCGAGGGCGCCGGTGCGGTGGCGCAGCCGCAGGGTGCCGTCGGTGACGGTGACGCTCACCTCGTCGCCGGGTTCGGCCGAGAGGGCGGCCAGCACCCTGGTGTGCGCCGCCGACAGCGCGGCGGGATCGGTCGGTGTGCCCTCGGGCAGCGGGACCGCGTACTCGGTGACGTCCGGTATCGGACCGGGCGTCGGGTGCGGAACTGTTTCCATGACTTTCTTCCCCCTGTTGTTCCTCGTGCAGGCAGTGCGGGGCGGTTCAGGCGCGGCGCAGCGCGACCGCCGGATTCCCGCCCCAGTGCGCTCCCGACGGCATCTCCTCGCCCTTCATCAGGAAGGAGTCGGGACCGAGCACGGCGCCGTCGCCCATCTGGACGCCGTAGTGGACCAGCGCGCCCGCCCCGAGGGTGCAGCCGTCGCCGATGACGATGTGGTCGGACTTGAAGGTGCCGTCCTCCTGGGAGTGGGCCTGCACCTTGGAGTGGGCGCCGAGGGTGCAGTCGTCGCCGATGGCGGTCAGCGTCCGCTCGGTGATGGCGACACCGTCGTCGAAGACCCGGTGGCCGATCCGTACGCCCATGAGCCGCCAGACGACGTTCTTGAAGGGCGTGCCGTTGAACACCTTGAGCTGCCCGTCGGGCACCTTCCACAGACGCTCGTGCCACCAGAAGTAGGGCTCGTAGATGGAGCACAACTGCGGCCGCAGCGGCCGGAACCGGGTGATCAGCCGCTCCACCAGCACGTAGTAGCCCACGGTGAGCGCGAGACCGGCCATCAGGTAGCCGCCGATCAGTAGACCGCCGAAGGCGCCCTGGCCGCCGTAGAGATCGACGACCGCGAAGCCGAGGAGCGTCAGCACGAACCAGTGCAGCCACCGGACGAACAGGAACAGGGCCATCGAGCGGGCGTTGAAGCGGTTCTTGGCGCTCAGCCGGCGGCGCAGCTCGTCGCCCTCGCGGAGGTGGTCGAAGCGGGTGTCGCGCTCCACCGTGCGCGGGATCTCGAAGGGCGGCGAGCCCAGCAGGCCCACCCCTTCCCGGAGTTCGCCGTCCAGCGGGACCAGTACCTTCGTGGCGAGCAGGCAGTTGTCCCCGGTGCGGCCGCCGACCGGGTAGGCGATGTGGTTGCCGAGGAAGTTGTGCCCGCCGATCGTGACCCGGGAGACGCGGAACGACGTGCTGGAGTACTCGGCGTTGAGGATCGACAGCCCGTCCGCGACCATCGTGCCGCTGCCGACGGTGGCCAGGTACGGCGTCTCGTGCGACACCTCGGTACCGAAGTTCGAGCCGGTCTGCTCGACCTGCGAGAGGTCGTAACCGATGGACCGCAGGTAGGGGACGATGTACGAGCTGTCCCCGCACAGCCACTTGAAGAACTTGAGGTTGGTCATCCGGGCGATCGCCCGCTGCACCGAGTAGTGGAAGCCGTACAGCGGATAGATCCGGTCGGCCTTGAGGGTCAGGTTCAGCAGCCGCGGCAGCACGCTCACGGTGACGAGGCCCACGACGACGGAACCCGTGAACAGAGCGAGGGACAGGACGAGCGCCTGGGCGTAGAACGCGGCCGAGGCCAGTTCCTTCGCGTCCGGCTCCAGCAGCGGGTCCAGGGCCGGGACCAGGTCCATCACCAGGAACGTGCCGCCGATGCCGAGCGGGACGTACACCAGCAGCGTCTGGAGCAGTGCCACGAGGCCGTAGCCGGCCCGGCGGGCGGTGGTGCAGCGGGTCGCCGGGACGCGGATGTGGTCGACGTCGGTGGGGCGGGCCGGGGAGCCGTGCCGGCGCTCGCCGGCGGGGATCGCGGCGCCGTCGTACAGCGCGGAGGAGTGGCCGAGCTGGCCGCCGTCGCCGATCGAGGTGCCGATGTCGAGGACCGTCTTCTCGCCCACGAAGACGTCCCGGCCGAGGGTGACGGGGCCGGTGCGGATCCGGCCCGCGTGCGCCCGGTAGCCGAGGAACAGGGAGTCCTTGCGGATCACGGTGCCCGCGCCCACGGTCAGCAGGTCGGTGGCGACCGGCACCGAGTGGGACAGGATCGTCACGCCCGGGCCGATACGGGCGCCGAGGGCCCGCAGGTACAGGACGTACAGCGGGTTGCCCGCGAACAGGACCATCGGGTTGGCGTGCAGCAGCGCCTTGACCAGCCAGAAGCGGACGTAGGCGAGGCTCCACACCGGGAACTCCGTCTCCTTCCACCGGCCGACCAGCACCCACTTCGCCACCACGGGCAGGGTGCACAGGGCGAGGAACAGGGCGCCGCCGAAGACCAGCGAGCGCAGATAGACGGAGAGCAGGCCGTCGCCGGCGGATATCCAGGAGTACCCCGCGGCCATGGCCAGACCGGCCCCGAAGCAGTATGCGGCGAAGACGAGGAACTGCAGCACCCCGCACAGCACATAGCGGGCGGTGTTCCCGGGCGGCGGGGGCGGCTCGGCCGGTCGTGCGGGGGCCGGTGCGGTGGCCGGGACCTCGGCGAGGGCCGCCGCCAGAGAGCGGATCGTCGGGTGGCCGTAGACGTCCCGCATCGACACCGACGGCAGGTCGTCGCGCTTCCGTACCCGGGCGCAGAACTGTGCCATGACCAGGGAGTTGGCCCCCAGGTCGTCGAAGAAGTGGCTGTCGAGGGGGACTTGATCCGCTTTCACGACCCCGGCCAGCACCTCGGCGAGGACCTGCGCGGTGCCGTGCACCTCAGCGGTGCCGTGCACCCGCGCGGTGCCGTTCACCGGGGCGACTGTCGTGATCTCGCCGGGATTTACCACCACTTGAGCTCCTAGATCATTACTTTTGGTCTTATGGACTATTCGATGTGCTTGCTAAGTCGGACCGGGTCCGCGACCGGTTCCGGGGGCCGGGGCGGTGTTACGGCCTCGCGACACCGCCGGGCCGCGCCTGCGACGACCGTTTCCAGCGGGCCACGTCCGACGTGCCGCCACGAGAGGGCGAAGAGGAGCGCTCCGGTGGTCATGACGGCGTAGAGGAGCTCGGGGGAGCCGGAGAGTGCGCCGGTGGCGAGCAGCAGCACATGGGCGACGTAGAGGGTGAGCGGCATGCTGCCCGCCGCGGCGAGCGGTGTGAGCGCCCGCGTGAGAAGGGTGCTCCTGGTCAGCAGCAGGGCGCCGCCGAGGATCGCCGCGGCCGAGCCCAGGGTGAGGAGCAGGTCGAAGGGCGTGGTCGAGTGCGGGGCGCGGGAGACGAGCGCCCACCAGGTCACGCCGTCGGGGCTGTCCCACAGCGCCTCGGCCCGGGAGGCACCGGGGAACTCCGCGTCCCACAGGTGCCGCAGCCCGTCGTACCGGAACAGGACCAGCGACGACACCGCCCACACTCCGGCGACCAGGGCGAGGCCGCCCGCGAGGAGCCGGGGCGCGATCTTCCGTGACGTCAGGTCCAGGCGGCCGAGGGCGAGTCCGGCGCACAGGTAGGCGGTCCAGGCGAGCACGGGGTAGTCGCCGTGCACGAGCAGGTCCGAGACCAGGCCGAGCGGATCGGCGACCACGTCCTGGAGGGTCGGGTCGCCGTCGAAGGCGGGCTCCGGCAGCACGCCCCGCAGCGCGTGGACGGCGAACGGCGCCCCCACGGCCAAGGTCAGCGACAGGCCGGCCAGGGCCAGGGGGCCGAGGCCCAGCAGCGGGATCGCGATCAGGAACAGCAGGGCGTAGAACGCCAGGATCACGTCCACGTCCAGGTCGGCCGCGCGTGAGGCGTAACCGAGCAGCAGCCCGATCAGCGCGATGACACCGGCCCGGGTCGCCACCGCGGCCGCCGCGGGCCGGCCGGGCGCGGGGCGGTGCCCGCCGGTCGTGAAGGCCAGCCCGACCCCGGCCGTCACGGCGAACGTCGCCGAGGAACGGCCGCCCGCGAACATCCAGGCGGGCGTGGCCGATCCGGCCTCGTCAAAAGCACCGAACACGTGAACGGAGAACATACCGAGCAGAGCGAGGCCCCGTGCCACATCAACCCCCACGATGCGCGGCACGGCAGGCTTCGGCGCGTACGGAACAGGCATGGAATTTCTCCAGAGAGGGATACGGCGGAATATCGCCCGCTGTTCACCGCGCAGCGGAAAATCATGGTGAGGAACCCCCGTGGTTCCGGTGTGCCGGAAGAAAGAGAAGTGCCGTGAGGCACGGAATGAGATAAGAGAAGGAGCGGTTCGGTATGCGCCTGGAGTGACCGCGCGGCGGGGATGTGGTGGCCGGTTCGAGCCGTGGTCAGGGCCCTGAGAATGCAATCCGAATTGTTTCGAGGTGCTCATGAACGGGTCAAGCACGTTTCAGTCAATGGCGATTTCCTGACGGTCGCCCGTTCGCTGGCGGTATGACCTTTTCGCGCCCCTCGGGGGTGTCACCGGGGAACTCACTTCAAGGGCGGTGCATATGTCATCGAGCATTCCGCTTCACCTGGCCTCGAAATCTGGCCACCGAGTTCATGACAGAAAAGGGGTTCGATTTCCTTGACGATTTCCGCGGAGTTGCCCGGTGTTTTCGGCGGCATGAAGGAACCGGCCGCGAGCGGACGTTCCTCGCACGGGTGTGCCCCACGCCGGGACCGGGGGATGAGTGCACGCTCCCGTGGCGGATACCTTTAGGTCGTGCAGGCAGCAAGCGAATCCCCTCAAGAGCCCTCCGGCCGGCTCCACCGGGCCCGTGCCCTCTACCGGAACGTCTCGAAGCGCAGGACCGCCTGGCTGCTGCTCAAGGACACCGTCAACTCGTGCATCGAGTACCGCATCCTGGGGCTCGCCGCCGAGGCCGCGTTCTTCTCGCTGCTGTCCGTGCCGCCGCTGCTGCTCAGCCTCATCGGACTGCTCGGCTACGTCGACGACTGGACCGGCACCGACAGCATCAGCAGCCTGGAGGCCAACATCCTCGATGCCGCGCGCACGGTGCTGTCCGACAAGGGGGTACGGCAGATCGCGCAGCCGATCCTCGACGACGTGATGAAGGGCGGCCGACCCGACGTCATCTCCGTCGGCTTCCTCTTCGCCCTGTGGTCCGGTTCGCGCGCGGTCAACGTCTTCATCGACACCATCACCGTCATGTACGGCCTCGACGGCGTGCGGGGCATCGTCAAGACCCGCCTCGTGGCGTTCGCGCTGTTCGTCGCGGCCCTGCTGATCGGCTCGGTGGCGCTGCCGCTGATGGTGGCGGGGCCGGACGCGGTGGTGCGGATCGTGCCCTGGTCGGAGACGGTGGTGCAGGTCCTGTACTGGCCCGTGGTGATCATCCTGTCCATCGCCTTCCTGACCACGCTGTACCACGTGTCGGTACCGGTGCGCTCACCGTGGATCGAGGACGTCCCCGGCGCGCTGGTGGCCCTCGCGATGTGGGTGCTGGGCAGCTTCCTGCTCCGGATCTACCTCCAGAGCACGATCGAGGGCGCGACGATCTACGGCTCGCTGGCGGCCGCGGTCGCGGTGCTCCTGTGGATCGGGGTGTCCGCCTTCGCGGTCCTGGTGGGCGCGGCGGTCAACGCGGCGATCGACCGGGTCTGGCCGGCCGCGGCGACGGCGGCGGCGCGGGCCGCGAACGAGCGGGTGCGGGAGGCGCAGGTCGCCGAGTATGTGGCCCGCGCGGCGGCGGCGGTCCGGGACACCGACGTCGACCCCGAGGACCCCGACATGCCCTCGGAGTTCCCGGAGCGGTGGTCGCGGTTCCTGCCGCCGGAGGACGTGACGTCGCGGTTGCGGACGCACGTGAAGTCGACGCATCCTCCTCAGAAGCCGGAGGGGTCCTGAGGGGGTGCGTTGTCGGGTGCGGCTCGGTGGGGGCTGGTCGCGCCCACACGGCGGAGCCGCATATCGATGCAGCCCCGCGCCCCTGGGGCGATTCACTGCACCTGTGTCAGACCTTCCACGTTCCCTCTGCCGCCGCCTCCCTCGCGAAGTCCGTGAAGTCCCGCGGCTCATGGCCCAGTACCTGCTGGATGCCGTCCGACAGGTAGGCGTTACGGCCGTCCAGCAGCTGCTCGAACGCCTCCACCAGCGCGCCGACCTCCGCCTCCGGCACCCCGAACCCCGCGAGCCGCTCCCCGTACTCCTTCGCCGACACCGATCGGTACGTCAGCTCGCGGCCCGTCGCTTTCGCGATCTCCGCGACCGCCTCACCGAAGGTCAGCAGGCGTGGGCCGGACACGGTGATCGTCTGTCCTGCACAGGTGTCACCGGACGCCAGGACCGTCGCCACCACGTCCCCGATGTCCCGCACGTCCACGAACGGCTCGCGCACCTCACCCGCCGGGAACACCAGCTCCCCGCTCAGCCGCAGCTCCTCCACCAGCGGCCCCTCGCTGAAGTTCTGCGAGAACCACGCGGCCCGTACGACCGTCCAGTCCGCCCCCGACGCGTGCAGCGCCTCCTCCGCGTCCCGTGCCCGGTCCTGCCCCCGCGACGACAGCAGCACCAGGCGTCGTACGCCGGCCCCCACCGCCTCCCGCGAGAGCGCCCCGACCGCCTCCGCGGCCCCCGGGGCGCCGATGTCCGAGGGGTACACCAGGTAGGCCGCGTCCGCGCCCCGCAGCACCTGAGCCCACGTGGACCGGTCCGCCCAGTCGAACCCCTGCGCGCGGGACGCGGCCCGAACCGTCAGGCCCGCCGCCCGCGCGGACCGCGCCACCCGGCTGCCCGTCCTGCCCGAGGCACCGGTCACCACCACTGTCATGTTCCGCGTGTTCTCCGTCATGCGAACGAGTCAACTCCCGTGCCCCGCAAGGGACCATCGCTGAACGGCTCATTCCCATGTGCGCGCGTCTACGCTGGCCACATGGACGCTCTGGCAGGCCTGCTGGAAGGACCGCGGGCGCGTGGCGCCTTCATGATCCGCGCGTGTTTCGACCCGCCCTGGGCGGTGCGGGTGGAGGACCGGGCGCCCCTGACGGTGATGCTCATGGTCCGCGGGGAGGCCGTGATCCTGCCCGACAAGGGGCAGAGCCTCCGGCTGCGCCCCGGCGACCTCGCCATCGCCCGCGGCCCCGACCCCTACACTTGCGCCGACGCCCCCGACACGGCCCCGCAGGCGCTGATCCTGCCCGGCGCCGAGTGCCGCTACCCCGACGGGCGGTCCCTCAACGGCTCCATGGACCTCGGCGTCCGCAGCTGGGGCGACCGGCTCGACGGCGAGACGGTGGTCCTCATCGGGACGTACCTGATGGACGGCGAGATCAGCAACCGGCTCCTGGACGCCCTGCCGCCGCTGCTGTCGCTGACCACCGACGTCTGGGAATGCCCGCTGACCCCGCTCCTCATGGAGGAGATCGTGCGCGACGAGCCCGGTCAGGAGGTCGTCCTGGACCGGATGCTCGACCTCCTGGTCATCGCCGCGCTCCGCGCCTGGTTCTCCCGGCCCGAGGCGGAGGCTCCCGCCTGGTACGCGGCGCTGGCGGACCCCGTGGTGGGACGGGTGCTGCGGCTGATGCAGGACGATCCGGCGCATCCGTGGACGGTGGCGTCCCTCGCCGCGAAGGCGGGGGTGTCACGGGCGGCGCTCGCGCGGCGGTTCACGGAGCTCGTGGGGGAGCCGGTGATGGCGTATCTGACCGGGTGGAGGCTGGCGCTGGCGGCGGATCGGTTGCGGGAGGGTTCCGCGACGCTCGATGCCATTGCCCGGCAGGTCGGGTATGGGAGCGCCTTTGCTCTGTCCAGTGCGTTCAAGAGGGGGTACGGGGTCAGTCCGCAGGAGTTTCGGGTGCGGGCCGGTGGGCGCCCCTGAAAGCCTTAGCCTGGGGTATGTGTACAAGGAAAGGGCGTCCAGGCTCACAGGCGCTGTCCTCTGGACCGGTGACGGTGCCGGACGGGTCCTGCCCGACGGGTGCATGGATCTGCTCTGGCACGACGGGCGGCTGCTCGTCGCCGGGCCCGATACCCGGGCGTACGTCACCGGGGGCGCCCCGAGCCGTTGGGTGGGCCTGCGCTTCGCGCCCGGTGCCGCGCCCGCCTTCCTGGGAGTGCCGGGGCATGAACTGCGTGACCTGCGCGTCGAGTTGACCGATCTGTGGCCGGCTTCGGAGGTACGGCGGCTGCGGGACCGGATGGCCGAGGCCCCGGACCCCGCCGTGGCCCTCGAAGGGATCGTCCTGGAGCGAGCTGCCCCGCCTGAGCCCCTGCTCCGTGCCCTTGTCGCCTCCCTCGACGCCGGCCGGCCCGTAGCCGTGGCCGCCGATGAACTCGGCCTGGGCGCCCGGCAATTGCACCGCAGGTCCCTCGTCGCGTTCGGGTACGGGCCCAAGACGCTCGCCCGGATCCTGCGGCTGCGGCGGGCGCTCGTGCTGGCGCGGGCCGGGGTGCCGTACGCGGAGACGGCCCTGCGGAGCGGGTTCGCCGACCAGGCTCATCTCGCGCGGGACGTGAGGGAGTTGGCGGGCGTGCCGCTCACGCGGCTACTCGGTGCCGGGTAGCGGGGCGTAGAGGTCGACGCCGTTGCCGTCGGGGTCGTGCAGGGAGGCGTAGCGCTGGCCCCAGTCGGCGTTCCAGGGCTTGAGCTCGCCGTGGGCTCCCTCGCCCACCAGCCGCTCGTACACCGCGTCGACCTCGGCGGGGCTGTCGCAGCGCAGTGCGAGGCCGGTGCGGCTGCCGCCCGCCGGTGGCCGCCAGCCGGGGTGGAAGGAGCGGACCGTCTCCTCGGTGTCGAGCATCAGCCTTACCCCGCCCGGGAGTTCGGCCTCGGCGTGCGGCTGTGACTCGGCCCCCTCGGGGAACGGGAAACCGAGCCGCCGGTAGAAGGCGACGGAGGCGGCCATGTCGGAGGCCACCAGGCCGATGGCGTCGAATCGTGGAGTCATGAGGTCACCGTAGGCAGGGACCGGGGCCGGCGTCTTGAAGGAATCGGACACGTCAGCCGAAGGTCACCGGGCCGCGCGGGGTGTCCACCGTGAAGGAGAGGCCCACCGGGCCCTCGGCGAGGTGGAGGCCGGTGTCGAGGGCGGCGAGGAGCGGGCGGATCTCGTCCGGGGCCGGGGTGGTCGCGGTGAGGGAGAGCAGGGGAGTGCCGGGCAGGCCGGAGGCCGTCGGATGCGGGGAGGTGCCCCAGTCGATGAGGAAGGGGACCAGGCCGGAGGGGTGCTGGGTGTCGCCGTCCGTGAGGCGCCAGCGCAGCAGGGTGCCGTCCGGTCGGCGACGGCTCATCGGGCGGACGTCTCCGGGGTCGTAGCCGCGCGAGCGGGCTCTCGCCACCGCCGCGTCCAGGTCGGGCGGGGCGATCGCCCAGGTGACCGTGCGCGCGGCGGCCAGGGTGTCGACGTCGAAGGGGCGCGGGCCCCTCGGCCGCGGCTGCTCGGGGTCCGGGCCGATGATCTCCAGATAGGAGGTGCCGCCCAGGGCCACGAGGTGGTTGCGGGTGCCGAGACCGACATGCACCCCGCCGGGGGCGGGTGTGACGCCGGTGCGCCGGGTGAAGTCGGCGACCGTCGCCGCCAGGTCGGGGGTCGCGAGGACCAGATGGTCGAGGCGTGCGGGAATCGCGTTCACCGCGCCGAGGCTACGCACCGCCGACCGCGCGGCGGAACACCCGTACAGGGACACGTCGTTCGGGTGCGGCGAGCGGCGAGCGGCGAGCGGCGGGTGCCCTCGGCCTAACCTCACACCATGGCCTCCCGACCTTCCGTTCCCCGACTCCTCGTCCACACCCGCACCACCGCCTACCGCCACGACTCCATCCCGGCCGCCGTCGACGCCCTCCGCACCCTCGGCGGCTTCCAGGTGGACGCGAGCGAGGACCCGGCGGCCCTGGAGCGGCCCCTCGACGGGTACGCCGCCGTCGTCTTCCTCTCCACCAGCGGTGAGGTGCTCACCCCGGCCGGGCGCGAGCGGCTCGCCGCCCATGTGGAGTCGGGCGGCGGGTTCGTCGGGGTGCACGCGGCGGCCTGCACCGAGTACGAGTGGCCGTACTACGGCGAGCTGTTGGGCGCCCGCTTCGACAAGCACCCCGACTACCAGCCCGGCAGGGTCCTCGTGGAGGACCGCGAGCATCCGGCGACCCGACACCTGCCCGCCGTATGGGAGTTCACCGACGAGTGGTACGACTTCCGCACCAACCCCAGGGGCTCCGTGCGGGTGTTGGCCCGCGCCGACGAGTCGTCGTACGACGGCGGCGGCATGGGTGCGGACCATCCACTGGTGTGGTGCCGGGAGCAGGGCGCGGGGCGGGTCTTCTACACCGCCCTCGGACACGCCGCCGAGGCCTACGCGGACCCGGGGTTCCGGTCCCATCTGCTGGGCGGGATCAACTGGGCGGCACGACTGGAGCCGACCCGGGACTGAGCCCGTCCCATCCCGTCCCGGCAGGTCCCCGTACGTCCCGCCCTCGCGGTCCACTCCGCCGTACACCGGACGGACCGTCCCCCGCCGGACCGGGGACGCGGGTGGCTCTCGCTGTGGGCATCTCAGGCCTGTGACGCTGTGCCGTGCCAAGCGAAGCGAGCCGCCGCAGGGGGAACCACGGGGGGAACCACGGCGGTTCGGAAAGGGAGACCTCCATGAGCATGCGCAAGCGGGCCGTCGCGACGGTGACGGCCGCGTTGCTGGGCTTCGGGACCATCGGCCTCGCCGTGGCGCCGGCGGCCGACGCGGCCCCGTACCACGGCGTCGACGGCAACGGCGTCGTCAGCGACGACTTCCAGGACGAGGAGAACCTCGGCGTCGACGACCACGCGAACGGCAACGCCACCGCGCTGTGGCAGTCCGTCCTGTACGCGGACGGCGCCAAGTGGCAGGACGACGACGGGGACTGGCACAACTTCGCCAAGAGCCAGATCGACGGCTCCTTCGGCCCGCAGACCGAGTCGGCCACCCAGTGGTGGCAGGGACGCTTCGGCCTCACCGACAACGACGGCGTGGTCACCGACCAGAGCTGGGAGTTCGCCCAGCAGTGGCTCCACGGCCCCTTCGCGGGCGGCACCGTCCGGTACGACGGCGACAAGCGGGACGTCGACTTCAAGCGGGTCGGCGGCAAGTACCGGGTGAAGCTCAGGGGCACGGGCCCCTGGCGGAACGCGTACTACGACCAGCTCGGCTGACCCCGCCGGTGGGGGAGCGGGGGCGGCCCCTCCGTCACCCGCTCCCCGACGGCCACGCCCACAGCAGCCCCGCCACCAGCAGCACGATCACGGCGAACGCCACCAGCGCCGCCGTACGCCATCGCCGGTACTCGAGACCGGGCCCGACCGCAGCGACTGCCTCCGGCACCGCATCCGGCACCTGTCCCGGCGCCGGCGGTGACGCCACGGTGACCGTCGTGCCGTACGGCCAGACCGGATCGGCCAGTTCCCACAGGGCCAGCAGCCGGGCCTGGTCCGCGTCCGCCACCCGGCACAGGGCCCGCACCGCGCCGCGCGGCGGCTGCTTGGCCCCGCTCAGATACCGCTGCCAGGACGACTTGCTGTACGCGGTGCGCCGGGCGAGCCCCGCGAGGCTCAGATCCGTGCGGTCCTTGAGCTGCCGCAGCTGCTCGACGAGGAGCCGCGCCTCCCTCGGCAGTGCGTCCGGCAGCGGCCGCCAGCGCGTCATGGTCGTCCCCCCAGTGCTCGCCGCCGCCCTGGCCGGGGCGACGGCCCCCCTGCCCGCCGCATCGTTCGACGCCCGTCCGCCCCGGCCAGTTCCCCTCGCCCACGGATGACCGAAGCTGAACGATTCCGACGCACGGGGGCCCGCACCAGGGACCCGTACGGACGGTTCAGCCGCGTGGCGGCGCCGTGCTCGCCCGCTCCACCAGCCGCGTCGACAGCTCCGTCCGGGTGCTCTCCGGGCGGTCGCCCTCCATCATGCGGACCAGCAGGCGCAGGGCCGTCGCCGCCATCTCCGAGAGGGGCTGGCGGACCGTGGTGAGGGCCGGGGTGGTCCAGCGGGCCTCGGGAAGGTCGTCGAAACCCACCACGCTCATGTCGTCCGGCACCCGCAGCCCGCGTTCGGCCAGGGCCTCGTACACGCCGAGGGCCATGCGGTCGGAGCAGACGAAGACCGCAGTGGGCGGTTCGGGCAGGTCGAGGAGTTCCAGCGCCCGGCGGCGGGCGGCGCTCTCGTCGAAGCCGGCGTGCCGCACGTACTCGGGCCGCTGCCGCACTCCGGCCGCCGCGAGCGCGGAACGGTAGCCGGCCACGCGGGCGCTGCTGCACATCTTGCGCTGGTGACCGGCGACGACGGCGATGCGCTCGTGGCCCAGCGCGAGCAGGTGCTCGGTCGCCGTCACCCCGCCCTGCCAGTTCGCCGCGCCCACCGAGACCACACCCGGCGGCGGCTCGAGCACCGGGTCGATCAGGACGTACGGGATGCGGTGCTGGTCCAGCCAGCCGTACTGCGCCGCCGACAGCTCGGCCAGGTTGAACAGCACCCCGGAGGAGCCGCGCCCGGTGAGCTTGTCGAGCCAGCCGCGCTCGGGCCGGCCCGTCCGGTTCCGGTTCAGGGCCGCGGAGACGACCACCTCCAGACCGGCGTCGTGGGCGGCCGCCTCCACCCCGTGCAGCACCGCCCCCGACCAGGAGGTCTCCAGCGAGTGCACGACCAGGTCGACCAGGCCCGACGACTTCGCCGCGTCGAACCTCGGTCTGCGGACGTAGCCGAGCCGGTCCAGCGCCTCCGTGACCCGGCGACGGGTCTCGGGGGCCACGTCCTCGCGGCCGTTGACCACCTTGGAGGCGGTCGGCACCGACACACCCGCCTCCCGGGCCACGACCGCCAGCGTCGGACCGGCCGCCACGCTCGCACTCCCCGTGCGGACCATCGGGAACCCCACCTCTCCGGCCCGCCCGAGGGCCATGAAAGTTTCGACCAGCGCGGAAACTGCCAACGCGAAACAGTAAGCGCTTCCTACCCTAGGTTCGCCCGGTGGAGTCGGGAAGAGGTCGGGCTTCGCGGGTCTCCGTATTCCCCCGTCTTTCGAAACTTCGAACGCTATCCGCAGCTCAGGCGGAACCCGCGGAAGTCGGCCGTGAAGGCCGCGTCGACCAGGTCCACCGCATGGATTCCGGCCATCGCGCCCGTGAAGCGGAGTTTGGACCCGTGGTCGTCGGAGAGGCGGGTGAAGTCCAGGTCCGGGCCGACCTGCGTCCGTGCGCCGTCGCCGTCCAGGCGCCAGAAACGAGCCATCCCGTCCGTGATACTCACCCCGATCGTGAAGGCGCTTTCCCCTTCCTCGACCTCCACCACGGCCATCTGCCGGGTGCTGCCCTCGTCCCGCTCGACCAGGCTGAGCACCCTTCGCCCGCCGCCCCGCCACTGCTGTCCGCGCTGCCCCTCGCCCTCGGGCTCGGCCCAGGTCAGGTCGAGGGCCAGATAGGACTCGGTGTTGTACCAGAGCAACAGCCCGGCGGCCTGGGTGAAACTGCCCGGCCGCGCCTCGACGGTGACCTCGGCCTCCGCCCGGTGCTCGGTGATCCGCTGCGCCAGCAGACTGTGTGCCCACCACGACTCCGGCCCGTGCCGCCCCCGCAGCCGGATCCATCCGGGGCGTGCGGTGGTGTCCGCCCAGGACGGATCGACGGGGGTACGCAGCGTGCTCCAGGGCCAGCCCAAGGGGTCGCTGGGGGAGGTGAGTTGACCCGGCTCCGACTTCGACCCCGATTCCGACTCCGGCTTCAGTACCCGCTCAGCCGATGGCACCGTCGAGATGTCGACCTCGACCTCCGGATGCACACCCCCGTGGCGCAGTCTCGGCCAGCCCTCCGCATCCCAGCTGATCGCCTGGATCGCCGTCTCCCGGCCGAGCGGGCAGCGCGGGCCCTCCGGGGTGTTCAGCGGGCGGGCCGTGAGGTGACTCAACACCCAGCTCTCGTCGGGGAGTTGGACCAGCTCGCCGTGTCCCGCCTTCTGGAGTTCCAGGGACGGATCGTCGCGGCACGTCAGCAGCGGCCGGTCGTCCAGCTCGTACGGGCCGGTGATCTCCCGGCTGCGGGCGACCAGCACCCCGTGCTCGAACCCGGTGCCGCCCTCGGCGAGGACCAGGAAGTACCGGCCGTCCTCGCGGAGCAACTTCGGCCCCTCGACGAGCCGTTCGTGCTGGAGCAGCAGATGGGTGTCACCGACGGGCGCCAGTGTCCCCCGGTCCAGCTCCGTCAGCACGATCCCGGCGAAGCGCCGGCCGCCGGGGCGGTGGTCGTTCTGGAGGTTGAGCAGCCACAGCCGGCCCTGGTCGTGGAAGAGGGCGGGGTCGAAGCCGTGGCTCGCGATCCGCCGCGGCGCCGACCACGGACCGGCCGCCTTCGTCGCCGTACAGACGTAGGTGTCCGTGTCGAAGTACGGCGTGCCCACCGAGCGGACGATCGAGTAGACCACCCAGAAGCGCTCGCCGTCCCAGCTCAGGGAGGGTGCCCAGATGCCGCCCGAATCGGGCACGCCCGTGAGGGAGTCGCCCGGGACCGCGCCCGAGACATGGCCCGCGTACTCCCAGTGCGCGAGGTCGCGGGAGCGGTGGAGCGGGATCGTCGGGAACCACTCGAAGGAGCTGGTGGCCACGTAGTACCAGTCGCCGACGCGGACCATCGACGGGTCGGGGGCGAAGCCGCGGATCACCGGGTTGTGCAGCAGGGTCACTTGAGGGCTCCGAGGGTGACTCCGGTGCGCCAGTAGCGGCGCATCGCGACCATCATGATCGCCATCGGGACGATGGACAGCAGGGCACCGGTCAGGACCAGGCTGGTGAGGTCGACGCCGGACTCCAGGCGCTTGCCGGACCAGTTGTAGAGGCCGATGTTGAGCGTCCAGTTGCTCTCGCCGCGCAGCACGGTCAGCGGCAGGAAGAAGGCGTTCCAGGTGTTGACGAAGGCCAGCAGGAACACGGTCGCCCCGCCCGTCGTCATCATCCGCAGCACGATGCTGAAGAAGATCCGCAGCTCGCCGGCTCCGTCGATCCGGGCCGCCTCAAGCAGCTCGAACGGGATCGTGGCCTCGGTGTACACCTTGGCGAGGTACACGCTGAACGGGTTGATCAGGCAGGGGATCAGCATCGCCCAGGGCGTGTCGACCAGCCCGATCTCCGAGAACAGCAGATACAGCGGCAGGGTCAGCAGCGCGATCGGGATGAGGAAGGAGCCGACCACACACGCGAACACCAGGTTGCGGCCCGGGAAGTCGAAGCGCGCGAGCCCGTAACCGGTGGCCAGCGCGAGCAGCGTGCCGCCCAGGGAGCCGACACCGGCGTACAGGAACGAGTTCGCCGTCCAGCGCAGGAAGATGCCGTCCTCGTAGGTGAACAGCTGATGCAGGTTGTCCCACAGGTGCCAGCCGGAGAACCACAGGCCGTTGCTCTGGTAGAGCGCGGTCCGGTCCTTGGTGGCGGCGACGACCAGCCACCACACCGGGAACAGGCTGTAGACGCTCGCCAGGGAGAGTCCCACGAGGAGGAACCGCTGCCCGCCCCGTGAACGGGCAGCGGAGTCGGGGGTGTTCAGGCGCCGGACGGGCTGCGTACGGCGCGGGCGTTCCTCGGTGATCGTCATCAGTCGGCCTCCTTCGAGGTGAACCGGTAGAACAGGAAGGAGGCGACGCCGAGGATCAGGGCGAGCAGCACCGAAAGGGCCGCCGCGTAGTGGTAGTTGCCCGCGTTGAACGCCTGGTTGTAGATGATCATGATCGGGGTGAAGGAGTCGCTGACCGTCTGCGGGGTGACGTTCCGGAACAGCGCGGGCTCGTTGAAGATCTGGAGCATCTGGATGATGGACAGCATCCCGGTCAGCACCAACGCCCCCCGCACGAACGGGATCTTGATGCTGCGCGCTATCCGCAGCTCGGAGGCCCCGTCGAGGCGCGCGGCCTCGAACAGCTCACGGGGCACCCCCTGGAGCGCCGAGTAGATGATGACCATGTTGTAGCCGATGCCGTGCCAGGTCAGCAGGTTGCCGATGGACGGCCACACCATCGAGGGCGCGAAGAAGTTCCAGGAGAACCCGAAGATCTTCCCGAGCGGGGTGAGCGGGCCGACGTCCGGGCTGTAGAGGTTCAGCCACACGATCGCGGCCACCACACCCGGGATCATGTACGGCACCAGCAGCAGGATCCGGAACCGCCCGGCCACCTTCGAGGTGAGCGCGTCCAGGAACAGCGCCAGGACCAGACTGACGAGCAGCATGACCGGGATCTGCACACAGGCGAAGAGCACCACCCGCAGCACGGACCCCATGAACGCCGAGTCGGTCAGCCCCTGTTGGTAGTTGTCGAGCCCCGAGAACTCATCGGTGGTCCCGCCCAGCCCCAACCCCGAGGACTGCGAACGGTACAACGACTGGTAGACGGCGTACCCGATGGGCAGCAGGTACAGGAAGACGAAGCCGAGCTGGAAGGGCACCGTGAACGCGGCACCCTTCCAGCGCAGTGAGCGAATCATCAGCAGCAGCCCTCGCGCCTTCAGCCCTTGACGCTGATGCCGCGGGACTTCAGGTCGTTGACCGTCCACTCCTGCATGTGGGCGAGGAGCTGGGTCACCGTCTGCTCCTTGCTGACCACCTTGGCCCAGCCGGCCTGCATCTCGGTGAACATCGCGGTCCAGTCGGGCCCGAAGGTCCAGTCGGTGGTGACGGTCTTCAGGCTGTCCTTCACGACTTGCTGCCCCGCCTGGTAGTTGGACCCGAGCAGCTTCTCGGAGACCGCCTCGGGCACGTACGAGTCACTGTCGGCCAGCGCCGGCATCACGCCGTTGCCGGTCGTCGGGCTCGCCATCGTCTTCACGGCCCCGGTGTTGGTGGACATCCACAGCGCGGCCTCGGCGGCCTGCTTCTGGTTCTTGCAGCCCTTGGTCACCAGCGTCACGCTGCCGGTCAGGTTGGTGCCGGCCGGCGTCTTGGGGGCCTCACCGGCGAAGGTCGGCCAGGGCGCCAGCGCCCAGTCGCCGAAGGACTTGGTGAAGTTCTGCACCATGCCCGCCATCTGCCAGGTGGAGATCTGCCGGGTCGCGGTGTCGCCCTGGTCGTAGGAGCGCTGCACGGCCGCGTAGTCGGCGAAGGACAGCTTGGCGTTGAGGTCGTTGTCGATGATCTCCTGGATCACCTTGGCGGCCTTCAGGGTGCCCGCGTCCTGGAAGTCCACCTTCCAGGAGTTGCCGTCGATGGCGTACCAGTGCGCGCCGGCCTGCATGGCCAGCACCTCCAGCGTGCTGGGGTCCTCACCGGCGTAGTTGGTGATCTTGATGCCGTGCTTCTTCAGCACCTTGCCCGCGGCGATGAACTCGTCCCAGGTGGTCGGGACCTCGATGCCGTACTTCTTGAAGATGTCGGTGCGGTAGATCGTGAACGCCGGCGCGGAGGCCGTCGGAACGCCGTACATCTTCCCCTGCACCTGGCCGTTGGCCCACGCGCCGGAGTTGAACTTGTCCTTGCTCGACTCGACGTACTCGGTGATGTCGGCCAGCGCGCCCTGCGCGACCCAACTCGTCACGTACTCCGCGGTGTTCTGCACCAGACAGGGCGCGTTGCCCGCCTTCACCGCGTTGGTCAGCTGCTTCTGCATGGTCAGCTGGTCGGTGACCTTCGTGTACTTCAGCTGGATGTCCTTGTGCGAGGCGTTGAACGCCTTGACGACGGCGTCCTGGCCGTTGGCCCAGCCCCAGAAGGGGAGCGTGACCGGACCGGACGACTGCGAGTCACCCGAGTCGCCCGACCCGCCGCACGCGGTGAGCAGACCTGACAGCGCGAGTCCCGCAACGGCGGCGCGGGCGAACCTTCTCCGGGGGCTGCTGAAGTTCATCTGACCGTGTTCCTTCGGAAAGTAGGGCGTCTCGGAGAGGAGAGAGGGGGACGGCGGCTCGGTGTCGGCCGGAAACGGCGGCCGGAAGTCTCGTCGGCTCGCGGTTGCGGGGGGTCGGCCCAGCGGAAGCTGTAGTAACCGGTTGCTGGGACGTTAGGCCGACGGCCGGGTGGTTAGCAAGAGGGGGGCGTCAATTTGTTACGCCGGTTTGTCCGTGGGGTTAGCAGAGGCGCGACCTGCCCGGCACCGCCTGCAGCGATGTACGACCAGCTCAGCGACCTGTATTGACTGTGAAGGCGAGGTCGCGCGACGACGGAAAACGACCCGCCCCACGCCCGGGAAGCCGTGGAAACCGTTTACGAAACGATCTCTACCTTCTCCCCGCTAGCGAGGTGGGGCGGGCGGCCGCACGGAGTTCCGCACGACGACATGGGTGCCCAGCACCAGATGGTCCCCGTCGGACCCCTTTCGCCGCGCTCCGCCGCCCTCACGCCGGTCGGCGACGGCTCGCAGGGCGACCCGTCCCATCTCCTCGTAGGGCACGTGGACGGTGGTGAGCTGGGGGGTCAGCTGCGCGGCGAGCGGGATGTCGTCGTACCCGACGATCGACACGTCCTCGGGCACCCGCAGCCCGGCCGTGCGCAGGGCCTGCATGGCTCCCGCGGCGACGACATCGGTCCCGGCGAGGACCGCGGTGAAGGCGAGCCCGTCCCGCAGACACTCCTCGACGGCCTCGTACCCGTGCTCGTAGTCGTAGGGTCCGTGCCGCACCATGTTCGCCTCGAAGGGCACGCCGTACGCCTCGAAGGCCCGTTGGGCGCCCTTCAAGCGCCCCTGGGCGGTGGTGAGTTCGGCGTGCCCGGGCAGTACGAGCACCTGCCGGTGGCCGGCCGAGAGCAGATGGCTGGCCATGGCGTAGGCCCCGCCCTCGTTGTCGTAGTCGATGGTGGTGGCGGGGACGTCGCCCTCCAGCGGGGGCCGTCCCACGAGCACGAGATGCGAGCCGGCGGCGTCCAGGGACCGGGCGAACCTGGCCATGCGCAGCTGGTACTCGTCGTAGTCGTAGGCCCCGCCGAGCAGGATGACGGCCGCGACGCCCTGCTGGCGCATGAGGTTGACGAGGGCGAGCTCCCGCTCGGGATCGTCCCCGGTGGTCCCCACCAGCGAGAGCCACCCGCGGAGGGTGGCGGCACCTTCGACCCCCTTGGCCACGTGGGCGAAGGCGGCACCGGTGATGTTGTTGATGAGGATGGCGACGGTGGGGGTGCCACCTCCGGCGAGCGACCGGGCATGGGCGTTGGTGACGTAGTCCAGGTCGCGGACGACCTTCATCACCTTGCGGCGCAGGTCCTCGGAGACCGGATAGTTCCCGGACAACACCCGCGACACGCTGGCCACGGACACCCCGGCCCGCTCGGCCACGTCCCGAATGGTGGCCCGTCCGACGTCCCCGGACGCCCTGCGCTGACTCACCGCGGCTCCTTAGCAATAGCCGGCCCCAGAACCCAGGCCCCGGAAACCGTATCCCATTGTTACTCCAGCACGATTCCCACGGCCCAGACCACAAGCGGGCGGCAAGTGCCCACCAAGTGGGGCGACACCCCGGACACCGGCCGTGAGGGAGCTGGAGGGGGCGCGTCGGTGTCGAGAGGCCATGGGGGCCCCTCCCGCTCGAGCGAAGCCGAGAGTGGGGGAGCGCGGAGGCGCGCAGCGCCGAGCACGATCGGTCGCTCGACACCGACTGGAGCGCCCCCGGAGGCGACCGAACAGAAGTGGTACGGGTAAGTGCAGTGACCCGGGACCAGGTGATACGGCCGGGGTTCTTTAGGCGATCCGGGTCCAGGTGATACGGCCGGGGTTCTTCAGGTGCCCCGGGACCAGGTGATACAGCCGCGGTTCCTTGGGTCACCCAGGACCAGCTGACCGCCCAACTCCCCACACCGCCCGACGAGTCGCCACCCCCTCAAGCCACCCGCCCCATATCCGCATACCGAACCTCGTGCACCAACCCCACCCCCGCCCCCACCCGCTCCAGCTCCTCCACCACGATCCGCCCCAGCCGCTCCAGTTCGTTTCCCAGCGACCCGGCGATGTGCGGTGTGAGGAAGACGTTCGGCAGCCGGTACAGCGGTGACCCCGCCGGCAGCGGCTCGGGTTCCGTGACGTCGAGGACCGCCCGCAGTCGCCCGGACACCAGCTCGTCGGTGAGCGCGTCGGGGTCGACCAGCGCCCCCCGGGACGTGTTGATGAGCACGCCCCCGTCCCGGATCAGCCCGAGCCGGGCCGCGTCGAGCATCCGGTAGGTCTCGGGGATGTCGGGCGCGTGCAGCGACACGATGTCGCTGTGCCGCAACAGGTCCTCCAGTGACAGGAGTTCGGCCCCGAGCGCGCCCGCCTCCGCGGAGCTGACGTAGGGGTCGTGGAGCAGCACGGTGAAGTCGAAGGGCCGTAGCAGTTCGAGCAGCCGCCGCCCCACCCGGGACGCCCCGATGACCCCGATCCGCCGCCCCACGTTCCCCGTGTCCGCGGTCTCCGCCGGACCCGGATACGCGTGGCTGACCCGGAACCGCTCCCGGTGCTCGAAGGCGTCCTTCCCGCACAGCAGGATCATCGCGAGGGTGTACTCCGCGACCGGCAGGGCGTTGCCGGTGACCGCGCTGGACACGGCGATCCCGCGGTGCCACAGGGCGTCACCGACCAGTGAGCGGACGGATCCCGCGGCGTGCAGGACGGTGCGCAGGCGGGGTGCCGCGGCGAGGACGCCGGTGTCGAGGCGGGGGCAGCCCCAGCCGGTGATCAGTACGTCGGCCTCGGCCAGGGCGTCGGCCGCGGCGGGGTCGGTGAAGTCCTGGACGACGAGCGCGGGGTCGAGCCGGGCGGCCTCGGTCAGCCGGGTCATCAGGGGTGGCGGGAAGAGCAGGGGGAGGTGCACGGGATCCAACGCGAACACGGCCCTGGGTGGCTGAGGGCTGGGCATGTCACTCCTGACACACTGGGCGGAAACAGTTTCTGAAACCGTCTTCTACGGCGGATCTACCGTAGGTCTGGCGTCGAGTGGTGGTCAATCGGTGAGGGGCCTCGGATAGCAACCGGTTTCCCATCAGGACCGTGTCGGCGAGGTTACACAGTCTTTTCGAAAGTCCGTCAAGCCTCTTGACGCGGTTTCCGGACAGGACCGAAGCTCTGCCCCAGCGCAGCAACCGGTTGCCATCCGCTTGCCGCGTTCCCGTCCACGGACAGAGCAGGAGGTGGTGCGCCGTGCGCCCACATGCCGGGGCCGCGCTGAGCCGCCGCCGTTTTCTCTCCCTCTCCGCCGGCGGTGCCGCGGCGGGGGCTGCGGCGCTGAGTGGCTGCGCGATGCGGGTGTCGAGCGCGGTGGGCGGATCCGGCGAGACCGTCACGGTGATGGCCAAGGCCGACGACATCTCCGTGGACCTGATCAAGCAGGCCCAGAAGGACATCGGCGTCAGGATCAACACGGTGCTGTACAGCACCAGCAAGCTGATCGCGATGATGACCAACGGCAACCCGCCGGACCTCGTGCGCGGGGTCGGAGCCGTGGACGCCCCGTACTTCGCGGCCCGGGGCGTGATGGAGGACCTGGACCCGTACTTCGCGAGGAGCAGTGTCCTCAGGCCGGCCGACCTCGACCCGGTCAACGACCTGTGGCGCTACGACGGCCGCACCCAGGGCAAGGGGCCCCGCTACGGCATGGCGAAGGACTTCTCCCAGGACTCCATGTTCTGGTACAACACCGGCCTGTTCGACGAGGCGGGGGTGGAGTACCCGCCGGAGCTGGACCCGGTGACCTACGAGGAGTGGCTGGACAAGGCCAAGCGGCTGACCCGCCGCAGGAACGGCCAGACGACGGTGTTCGGCGGCAGCTACAACGGCGTGCTCACCCCCAACCTGCTGACGAGCCTCACCGTGGCCGCCGGCGGGAACCTCTTCACCGACGACTACTCCCGGGTCGACTTCACCACCCCCGAGGCCCGCAAGGCGCTCGGCTGGTACATCGACTACTGCCGGACCAAGGTCGGACCCAGCATCGTCCAGCCCGACCCCAACGCCTGGGACGGGCCCACCTTCCAGGCGAACCGGCTGGCCATGTCGAACTCCGGCTACTGGCTCGGCGGTCTGATCAACGCGGACAAGAAGCTCGCGCCGCTGTCCCGGCTCGCCCCCGCCCCGTACTTCGAGGGCGGCAAGCGGGTCAGCCCCTGCCAGGCGGGCACCGGCTTCTGGATCCCCAGCAAGTCCCACAACAAGGACGCCGCCTGGCGGGTCTTCGAGTGGTTCTTCGGCGAGGCACCGGCCAAGGCACGGGCCTCGGGCGGCTGGGGCATCCCGACCCTCAAGTCCCTGCGCTCCCTGATGCCCGCTCAGGAGGACTACCAGAAGCGGGTGTTGAAGGTGCAGGAGGCCGAGCTGAAGCACTACTCGGTGATCGCCTTCACGCCGTACGCCACCGCGGACGCGCTCCTCGCCCTCTTCAACCAGATCGCCCCGGCCGCCATGACCGGCGGCATGTCCGTCGACACCCTCGCGGGACGCCTGAACTCGGCCATGAACGAGCAGCTCAAGCGCGGTGCGGAGCAGGTGGGATGACGGTCGATCAGATGACGCCCCTCGCGGACCGGCGCGGCTCCGCCCCGGTCGCGGGCCGGGCCGGTTCCCGGCGGCACACCTCCGTCGTCACGCGCAGGCACCGGGCGTTCTACATGTTCGCCGCGCCCTGGATCATCGGCTTCGCGCTGCTGACCGTCGCGCCGATGGCGTACGCGCTGTGGCTGAGCTTCACCACCTTCGACGGGATCTCGCCCAACTGGCACTACGTCGGCCTGGGCAACTACCGCGAGCTGTTCTCCGACGCGCAGACCTGGCGGTCGCTGGGCCGCACCGGTCTGTTCGCGATCACCTCGGTCCCGCTGTCGATCGTCGCGGGTCTCGCTCTGGCCGTCCTCGTCAACCGGCCGCTCAAGGCGCGCGGACTGTTCCGCACCCTGCTCTACCTGCCGGCGGTGGTGCCCCCGGTGGGCGCGGGCATCGCGTTCAAGCAGCTCTTCGACCAGAACTCCGGTGCGGCGAACGGGGTGTTGAACCTCTTCGGCATCGACGCCCTGGGTTGGCTCGCCGACCCCTACGCCCGCTACGTACTGATCATGACGGTGCTCTGGACCGCCGGAAACATCATGATCATCTCGCTGGCCGGGCTCCAGGACATCCCCCGCGAGCTCCTCGAAGCGGCCCGGATCGACGGGGCGAGCGCCTGGCGCAGCTTCCGCAGCATCACGGTGCCGCTGCTGTCGCCGGTGCTGCTCTTCCAGACCGTGACCGGGGTCATCGCCTCGGTGCAGACCATCATGCCGCTGCTGCTGGCCCCGGACCCGACCCCGGCCGGCATCACGGCGCTCCCGCAGTCCACCTACCTCTACATGATGCACGTGTTCGCGGAGTACTTCGCGTTCGGCCGCTACGGCTACGCCTCCGCGCTGCTGTGGGTGCTCTTCGTCCTGATCCTCGTCGCGACCGGACTGATCTTCAGGGCCACGTCCGGCGTGGTGTTCTACAACGTCGACCCGGAGGCGAAGAAGTGACCGCCACGAGCCCGACCGCCACCGACCCCACCGCCACGAGGCCGGTCCCGGTGAGCTCGGCCCCCAGGCCGGCGCCTCGGATCCGCGTCAACCGCCTCGTCCTCTACACCGCCCTGGTCGCGATCACCGGACTGTTCCTCGGCCCCTTCGGCTGGCTGGTGATCTCCGGCCTGAAGACCCCGGCCGAGCTGGCGGCCTCGCCCGTGCACTGGCTGCCGGAACACATCCAGTGGCACAACTTCGCCGACGCCTACCGGCTCATCGACTTCCTCGGCTACGCCCGCAACTCCCTGGTCATCGCGCTCATCTACGCCACCCTCGTGACCCTGAGCTCCGCCTGGGTCGGCTTCGGCTTCGCCCGCCTCGAAGCCCCGGGCAAGAAGACCCTGTTCGGGATCCTGCTCGGCTCGATGATGCTGCCCCAGATGATCACGTTGCTGCCGACCTACCTGATCTTCGCCAAGCTCGGCATGGTCGACACGTACTGGCCGTGGGTGCTGTGGGGGCTGTCCTCCGCGCCCTATCTGGTCTTCCTGTTCCGGCAGTTCTTCGCGGGGCTGCCCCGCGAGCTGGAGGAGGCGGCGATCGTCGACGGCTGCGGCTGGTCCGGCATCTTCTGGCGGATCTTCCTCCCGCAGTCCTGGCCGGTCCTGTCCGCGAGCTTCGTGATCGCCTTCACCTGGACCTGGGGCGACTACATCGCCCCGCAGCTCCTGCTCTCCACGGACCGCACCACCCTCGCGGTCGCCGTCATGTCCACCTACGTCACCTCGGCGGGCACCCCGGTCACCAACCTCCAGGCCGCGGCCTCGGTGATGTACGTGGTGCCGATCCTGCTGATCTTCCTCGTCGCCCAGCGCGGCTTCGTCGCCGGCACGGCCACGACCGGCCTCAAGTAGCCGTCTCCTCATACCTGTTGCAAGGAGTCACGCATGAACACGCCCCTGTCCCGCCGTACGGCCCTCCAGGCGGCCGGCGCCACCGTGCTCGCCTCCGGGCTCACCAGCCTGACGGCCACGGCGGCCCGGGCCGACGACACCGCCGCGGCCGCCGGACCGAAGCTGGTGACCTACCCCCGCCCGGCCGCGATGCCGACCAACACCAGCTTCAGGGTGCGGGTCCGTACCGCCCCCGACGGCGAGTGGCAGACCCTCGACATCTGGCGGCCCCAGCTGGGCGAGATCAACCCCACCACCGGCTCCAGCAAGATCTACAACTCCTCGCTGGCGTACTTCGACTTCGAGGGTTCCGTCGAGGTCGAGGTCACCTACCTCAAGGGCGGCACCACCAAGGTCCGGGTGAGACCGGACTCGTACGGCATCACGCCCGAAGTCGGCGGCGACACCCTGGTGTTCACGCTGGACCAGCCGCGCAACGTCGTCGTCCAGATCAACGACGACATCTTCGACTGCCTCCACCTGTTCGCCCGTGCGATCGAGAAGAAGAAGCCCGCGCAGGACGACCCGGACGTCCTCTACTACGGCCCCGGCGTCCACACCACCGCCGACGGCACCCTGCTCGTCCCCTCCGGCAAGACCGTGTACCTCGACGGCGGGGCCGTCCTCAAGGCGACCGTGATCTTCCGGAACGTGGAGCACGCCGGGATCGCCGGCCGTGGTGTGCTCGCCGGGACCGCGGGCGGCGGGGCCCTGGTGGAGAGTTCGCGGAACATCTCCATCGGCGCGGTCACCGTCCTCAACCCCAACGGCTACGCCGTCCAGTTGGGGGAGGCCACCGGCGTCACCATCAAGGGGCTCGGCTCCTTCAGCTCCAAGGGCTGGGGCGACGGCATCGACGTGTTCTGCTCCAGCAACGTCGTCATCGACGGCGTCTTCATGCGCAACTCCGACGACTGCATCGCCATCTACACCCACCGCTGGGACTACTACGGCGACACCACCGACATCACCGTCCGCAACTCCACCCTCTGGGCGGACGTCGCCCACCCCATCAACGTCGGCACCCACGGCAACACCGACAACCCCGAGGTCCTGAAGAACCTCCGCTTCAAGAACATCGACATCCTCGACCACCGCGAACCGCAGATGAACTACCAGGGCTGCATCGCCCTCAACCCCGGCGACTCCAACCTGATCAAGAACGTCCGCATCGAGGACATCAGGATCGAGGACTTCCGCTGGGGCCAGGTCATCTACATGAAGGTCATGTACAACACCAAGTACAACACCTCGGTCGGCCGCGGCATCCAGAACGTCTACGTCAAGAACCTCAGCTACACGGGCACCAACGCCAAGCCCTCCCTCTTCCTCGGCTACGACGCCAAGCACGCCATCAAGGACGTCACCTTCGAGAACCTGGTGATCAACGGGCTCGTCGTCGCCGACTCGATGAAGAAGCCGAGCTGGTACTACACGACCGACACCGTCCAGTGGTTCGCCAACGAGCACGTGACGAACCTCAAGTTCATCACCACCGCCGAGGCCGAGGCGGCCGCCGCGTCATGAGCACCAGCCCCACGGGAACCGAACTCGCCCCGACCCGCCGGGGTTTCCTCGGCGGCACGGCCGCCCTGCTCCTGGTGGCGGGCGGGAGCGGACTGCTCGCACCCGGCACCGCCCGGGCCGCCGACCGGGAGGGCGCCAGAAGCTTCACCCACCCCGGCCTCCTGCACGCCGCCGACGACCTCGCCTGTATGAAGGCCGCCGTCGCCGCGAAGCAGTCACCGGTCTACGACGGCTACCTGGCGTTCGCGGCCCACGCGCGCTCCAAGTCGACGTACACCATCCAGAACACCGGCCAGATCACCACCTGGGGCCGCGGCCCCACCAACTTCCAGAACCAGGCCGTCGCCGACTCGGCCGCCGCCTACCAGAACGCCCTCATGTGGGCGGTAACCGGCGACCGCGCCAACGCCGACAAGGCCCGCGACCTCCTCAACGCCTGGTCGGCCTCCCTCACCATGATCACGGGAGCGGACGGCCCGCTCGGCGCCGGGCTCCAGGCCTTCAAGTTCGTCAACGCGGCCGAACTCCTGCGCCACACCGGCTACGACGGCTGGGCGGCCGCGGACATCGCCCGCTGCGAGCGGTCCTTCCTGGACGTCTGGTATCCCGCCGTCTCCGGCTACATGCTCTACGCCAACGGCAACTGGGACCTGACGGCCCTTCAGACCATCCTGGCCATAGGGGTGTTCTGCGAGCAGCACACCCTCTTCGAGGACGCCCTGCGCTTCGCCGCGGCCGGCGCCGGCAACGGCTCCATCGCCCACCGCATCGTCACCGACGCCGGCCAGGGCCAGGAGTCCGGCCGCGACCAGGGCCACGAACAACTCGCGGTCGGCCTGACCGGTGACATCGCCCAGGTCGCCTGGAACCAGGGCGTCGACCTGTGGGGATACGACGACAACCGGATCCTCGCCAACTTCGAGTACGCGGCCCGCTACAACCTCGGCGGCGACGTCCCCTTCGTCCCCGACCTCGACCGGACCGGCAAGTACATCAAGACGACCGTCTCCGCCGTCTCCCGCGGCACCCTGCCCCCGATCTACGAGATGGCCTACGCCCACTACGCCGGCGTCCGCGGCCTCGACACCCCGTACACCAAGGCGGCCGTCTTCCGCGGCACCGGTGGCGCCCGGGTCGTCGAGGGCAGCAACGACGACCTGCCCAGCTGGGGCACCTTCGCCTACGCGGGCACCACCGCCCCCGCGACCACCGCACCGACGGCACCGGCGGGCGTCACCGCGGTGGGGGAGCGGACCGGGGTCACGGTCAGCTGGCTGCCCTCCACCTGGGCCGCGAGCTACACCGTCCGCCGGGCCATGCGCCCCGAGGGGCCGTACGAGCAGATCGCCACCGGCCTCGACCGGCCGACGTACACCGACCACCGGGTGCACGCGGGACGGACGTACCACTACGTCATCACCGCCGCCAACTCCCAGGGCGGCAGCGGCGATTCGGCGCCCGCCGCCGCCTCCGCGGGCCTTCCCGCGCCCTGGGAGAGCCGGGACATCGGGGACGTGAGGATCCCCGGTTCGGCCGTCTTCGACGGGGAGCGGTTCGTCCTGGAGGCGAGCGGCACCGCCGACACCCACCGGCTCGTGCATCTGCCCCTGCGCGGCGACGGCACCGTCACCGCGCGGATCGTGTGGCCCCTGAGCTCGCAGTACTCCAAGATCGGCGTCAGCCTGCGGGACTCCCTCGACGCCGACGCGGCCCACGCGGCCATGGTGATCCAGGGCCTGCCGCTGCACACCTGGAGCGGGGTGTGGACGGTACGTCCGTCGAAGGACGCCGACGTCTCCGCGACCGGCAGCACCCCGGTGCCGCCCTCGCAGCAGACGGCCGTCACCACCGGCGCCGCCTTCCCGATCTCCAGTCTCGGCACCCTGCCCGAGTCGGCGACCCCGCTCGAGGCCCCGTACGTCGAGGCCGCCGGCGACGGCTACCGGCTGCGCAAGCCCTACTGGGTCCGAGTGACCCGCAAGGGCCGACGCTGCACCGGCGCGATCTCCCCCGACGGCGTCCACTGGACCGAAGTCGGCACCAGCGAGGTCGAGTTGGGCCGCACCGCGTACGCGGGCCTCCTCCTCACCTCCTGCCTCGGCGTCGACGCGGACTACGCCGAGACCGGCACCGGCGCCTTCGACAACGTCACCGTGACGTCGGCGTACGGCGAGGTGTGGTCCGTGCCGAAACCGGCCCGGACCGCCGGAGACCTGACGGCCGTCAGCGGCTCGGACGCCGTCGAGCTGGCCTGGACCGACCCGGACCTCTCCGCCCGCTACAAGGTGCTGCGCGCCAAGGACGCCGACGGCCCCTACACCACCCTCGCCACCGGCGTGGGCCCGGTCGGGTCCGGCACCCGTATCCGGTACAGCGACGCGACGGGCACGCCCGGGACGACGTACCACTACGCCGTCGCGAAGACGAACACCGCCGGACGCGGCCCGCTCTCGGAGCCGGCCACCGCCGCGATGCCCACCCCGTCAGTCCCCCAACTCATCTCTGCCGCAGTGGCGTTCGCCAATACAGGTGTCGCCTTCCGGCACCTCCTGCGGGCCTCCCACGAGCCCGTGCGCTTCACCGCCACCGGGCTCCCCGACGGACTCCGCGTCGACAAGCGCACCGGCCTGATCCACGGAACCCCCGGCGAGACCGGCGAGTTCACCGTCACCACCACCGCGGGGAACGCCGCCGGCGACGGCACCGGCACGCTCACCCTCACCGTCGCCACCCCGCCGCCGAGCCCGTGGACGTACGGCGACCTCGGGGACGTGGTCCTCGACGACCGCGACTACGGGACGCTGGGCGTCGCCGCGATCCTCACCCCCGGCAGCACCGCCCACGAGGACGGGACCTTCGTGGTGCGGGGCGCGGGCGTCGACCTGACCGTCAACGGCCAGGGGATGACAGGGCAGTTCGTACGGCAGCCGGTCACCGGCGACTGCCAGGTCACCGCCCGGCTGGTCTCCCGCAGCGGGGCCAGTGCCGACCGGGTCGGGCTGCTGATGGCGAAGTCGCTGTCGCCGTTCGACCAGGCGGCCGGGGCGATCGTCACCGGCGGCACCACCGCGCAGCTCATGCTGCGCAAGACCGTCGCCGGAGCCTCCGCCTTCACCGGCAACGCGGCCGTGCAACTCCCCACGCTGCTGCGGCTGAAGCGCACCGGGACCGTCTTCACCGCGTCCGTCTCCGGCGACGACGGCGCCACCTGGACCGACCTCGCCACCGGCGAGATCCCCGGCTTCGGTGACGCCCCCTTCCACGTCGGCCTGGTGGCCTGCTCCCGCAGCCCGCTGGCCCTCGTCACCTCGACCTTCGGCGAGGTGAGCATCATCCCCATCTGATTCCCCCCACGGAACGGAGATGCACCGCATGAGCCGCACTTCCCCCCACCGGCACCTCCACCAGTCCGAGTTGAGCCGCCGCGGTCTGTTCAGGACCGCCGGCGGACTCGGCGCCGCGCTCGCCCTGGGAAGCGGCGCGTTCGCCGCCACCACCGCGGACGCGGCGCCCTCGACCTGGACCCACCCCGGCATGCTGCACAACGCCGGGGACATCAACCGCGCCAAGGTCAGGGTCGCCGCGGGCACCGACCCCTGGCTCTCCGGCTGGAACAAACTGGTCGCCAACTCCCACTCCCAGTCCACCTGGACCAACCGGGCCACCGCCACGATCATCCGCGGCGGCACCGGCGAGAACTACTCCCTGCTCTTCAACGACATCGCGGCCGCCTACCAGAACGCGCTGCGCTGGCAGGTCGGCGGCACCGAGGCCAACGCCGCGTGCGCCGCGAAGATCCTCAACGCCTGGTCGAAGACGCTCACTTCGGTCACCGGCAACGCGGACAGATTCCTCGCGGCGGGCATCTACGGCTGGCAGTTCGCCAACGCCTGCGAACTCCTGCGCGGCTACAGCGGCTTCGACCTGGCTGCCGCCCAGGACATGCTGGCCAAGGTCTTCTACCCGCTCAACAACAGCTTCCTGACCAACCACAACGACGCCTGCATCACCAACTACTGGGCCAACTGGGACCTGTGCAACATGGCCTCGATCCTGGCCATCGGCATCCTCAACGAGGACTCCGCCAAGTACGACCAGGCCGTCACCTACTTCAAGTCCGGCGCCGGCAACGGCTCGATCGCCCACGCGGTGCCGTACCTGTACACCGACTCCGCCGGCTACGCGCTCGGCCAGTGGCAGGAGTCCGGCCGCGACCAGGGCCACACCATGATGGGCATGGGCCAGATGGGTGCCATCTGCGAGATGGCCTGGAACCAGGGCGACGACCTCTACTCGTACGACAGCCGCCGCTTCATGAAGGCCGCCCAGTACGTCGCGAAGTACAACCTCGGCCAGGACGTCCCCTTCACCACCTACAACTGGGGCACCGGGCAGAACTGCGCCGCCTCCTCCCAGACCGTGATCTCCGCCGCCTCCCGCGGCCAGGTCCGCCCCGTCTGGGCGATGCTCCACTTCCACTACAACCGGCGCCTGGGCCTCGACGACAAGTACATCTCGCAGATGTACTACGACCTCGTCGCCCCCGAGGGCGGCGGCGGTGACTACGGCACCACCAGCGGCGGCTTCGACCAGCTGGGCTTCGGCACCCTGATGTACGCCAAGTAGCCGCCGAACCGCGCTCTGCACCGGAATACCGGGCCGAAATGTGGTGCTCTGTTGTTCAGGGTGCAGCAGCGCGGTGAGGAGGCTGGTGGACACATGACAGCAGTCCGGACAGAGCCCGTGGTCAGCACGCCGTACGGAGCCGTACGCGGACGGTACGAGGACGGGGTCGCGGCCTTCCGGGGCATCCCCTACGCGGCCCCGCCCTTCGGCCCCCTCCGCTTCCGCCCGCCCGTCCCGCCCGAGCCCTGGGACGGTGTGCGGGACACCGTCGACTTCGGGCCGACGGCGCCGAAACCGCCGTACTCCGAGGCCTTCGCGCACTACCTCTCCGACCCGTTCGTGCCCGGCGACGACTGCCTCAACCTCAACGTGTGGACGCCCGAGCCCGGCCCCGGCGCCCGCCTCCCGGTCCTGGTCTGGCTGCACGGCGGCGCCCTGACCAGGGGATCCTCCGCGGTACCCGTGTACGACGGGCACGCCTTCGCCCGGGACGGCGTGGTGTTCGTCTCGGTGAACTACCGGCTCGGCGTCGAGGGCTACGGCCTCTTCCCGGACGCCCCCGCCAACCCCGGGCTGCGCGACCAGCTCGCCGCCCTGCGCTGGGTCCGCGAGGCGATCGAGGCCTTCGGCGGCGACCCGGACCGCATCACCGTGGCCGGACAGTCGGCGGGCGCCATCAGCATCGGCGCCCTGCTCGCCGCCCCGCAGGCCCAGGGCCTGTTCCGGCGCGCGGTCCTGCAGAGCGGGCCGCCCGAGGCGAGCGACCGCGACAAGGTGCGGCGGATGGTGCGCCGCATGGCCACCCGGCTGAAGGTGCCCGCCACCGCCGCGGCCTTCGCCGAGGTCGACCGCGAGCTGCTGCTGCGCACCCAGGCCGAGGTGGGCCGCCTCAGCAGCCCGGTCCTCGGCGGCCCGGCCTTCGGCATCGTGATCGACGGCGACCTCGTGCCGCGCGACCCGCTGGAGGCCCTGATCGAGGGCGAGGCGGCCCGTGACGTCGAGCTGATGCTGGGCTGGACCAGCGACGAGTACCGCCTCTGGCTCGTCCCGGGCGGCCTCCTGGAGCGCGTCGACCGGCTCGGACCGGTCGCCCTCGCCGGCGCCATGGCCCGCTGCCACTGCGGCTCCGAGGTGGTCCGCGGCTACCGCGCCCTGCACCCCGACGCCGGCACCGCGGACATCGTCGGCCAGATGGTCACCGACCACCTGCTGCGCATCCCCCTGCACCGCCTGGCCGAGGCCCGCCCGGGCTCGTCGTACGTCTACGAGTTCGCCTGGCCCTCCAACCTCCCCTACCTCGGCGCCTGCCACGCCCTCGAACTGGGCTTCGTCTTCGACACGGGTGCCGCCCCGGAGTCGGCCAAGCTCGCGGGCGAGGGCGCCCCGACCGAGCTCGCCGACGCCATGCACGGCGCGTGGGTGCGCTTCGCCACCGACGGCGACCCCGGCTGGCGGCCCTGGGACACCACGCACCCGGTGCAGATCTTCGGCAAGGGCGACCCCTACGTCGAGTCCGGCCCTCGGGACGCCGATTTCGCGGTGTGGACGGCGGACACGACCACGAAGGAGACCGCCCCCGTGACGGAACCGGCGGAGGGCTGGCCGGCCCGGACGGCGGAGCTGCGGTCGGTGGTACGGCGGCTGCGGCGGACGGGGTTGGCGCGGCGGCACTGAGACGGGCCGCTCGTCTCAGTGACCGGTCCCCGCGACCGAGTCCCGGACCACGACATGGGTGCCCAGCAGCAGGTGCTCGGCCGGGTCCTCCGCCGTACGGCCGAGCGCGGTGCGTACGGCCAGGCGGCCCAGTTCCTCGTAGGGGACGTGGACCGTGGTGAGGGCCGGGTGGAGGTCGCGGGCGAAGGGGATGTCGTCGTACCCGGCCAGGGAGACGTCCCCGGGCACGGTGAGGCCGGCCTCGTGGAGGGCGGTCAGGGCGCCCGCCGCGACCATGTCCGTGGCGGCGACCACGGCCGTGAAGTCCAGGCCGTCCTTCAGCGCCCGCCGCATCAGGCGGTGCCCGGAGTCGCGGGTGAAGTCGCCGTTGAGGATCAGCGCGGGGTCCGGATCCAGCCCGCGCGCGCGGTGCGCGGCGAGATAGCCGCGCTCCCTGCCCTGCGCGGTGGTGTGGTCGGCCCTGCCGCCGACGAACAGGATCCGCCGGTGGCCCTGGGACAGCACGTGGGCGACGAGCGCGTAGGCGCCGCCCTCGTTGTCGTACTCGATGACGGTGACCGGCGCGCCGGGGCCGAGCGGCGGTCTGCCGCACAGCACGAGCCGGGAGCCCGCCGACGCGAGCGAGTCGGCCATACGGCGGGTGCGCTCGCGGTACTCGACGGTGTCGGCGGCGCCGCCCACCAGGATCACGGCGGCCGCGCGCTGGGCCCGCATCATCTCCACGAACTCCAGTTCGTGCTCGACATCGCCCTCCGTGCTGCACACCAGGCACAGATGGCCGAGCCGGGTCGCCTCGCGCTCCACACCGTGCGCCATCAGGGCGAACGAGGGCCCGGTGATGTCCTCCAGCACGAACGCCAGCGTGGGGGTGCCGACCCCCGCGATCGCCTTCGCGCGCGCGTCGGCGACGTAGTCCATGTCGCGCACGGCCCGCATCACGCTCGCGCGGGTCGCCGCGCTCACCGGATACACCCCGCCCAGCACCCGCGACACGGTCGACGCGGACACCCCGGCCCGCGCGGCCACATCCCGAATGGTGCTCCGACCGACGTCCGCACTCTTCCTGGTCATCCCTGCCTCACCCCCTGAGGAACAGCGGCAACACCCATGGAAACCGGTTCCCGAGCGGAGGCTAGCAGGGGGAGACCCGCAGGGCTAAGGGCCAGGAGCGGACCAAATCAGGGGGCGCGCAGCGCCCCCTGGGGGCGCGGGGAACTGCGCGAGCAACCACGGCGAAGGCAGCACTCGCGGGACGACGGAGGCTCGACGGCGAGTAGGCGCACGGCCCGGCTAGCGCAGCGCACCCGCGATTCCGGTGATCGCCGGCGGCCCCACCCGGCAGCACCCCCCGATCAACCGCGCCCCGGCCGCCCGCCAGCCGCGGACCTCCTCCGGGGCGAAGGACGACCTGCCCTCCCACGCGCGCGTGTCCCCGTTCCAGGACTCCCCGCTGTTGGGATAGACGACCACCGGCTTGCCGGTGACCCGCGCGGCGATCTCCACCGCGGGCGCCACGTCCTCCGGCACACAGCAGTTGACCCCGACCGCGACGACCTCGTCGACCTCGGCGGCGAGCGCGAACGCCTCCTCCAGCGGCTGCCCGGCCCGGGTCCGGTCACCCGCGACGGAGTAGGAGAGCCAGGCCGGGACCCCGAGCCCACGGACCGCCCGCAGCAGCGCCCGAGCCTCGTCGGCGTCCGGGATCGTCTCCAGGGCCAGGACGTCGGGGCCGGCCGCCGCCAGCACGTCCAGGCGGGGCCGGTGGAAGGCCTCCAGCTCGGCCACGCTCAGCCCGTACCGGCCCCGGTACTCCGAGCCGTCCGCGAGCATCGCGCCGTAGGGCCCGACCGAGGCCGCGACATACAGCGGCCGCCGGACCCCCTTCGCCGCCGCCCGCCGTGCCGCCTCCCGGGCCAACTCGACGCTCAGGGCGAGCAGTTCGGCCGCCCGCTCACGCGCGATCCCGCGGTTGGCGAACCCCTCGAAGGTGGCCTGGTAGCTTGAGGTGATCGCCACGTCCGCGCCCGCCTCGTAGTACGCGAGATGCGCCTCGGTGATCGCCTCGGGCCGCTCCGCGAGCAGCCGCGCCGACCACAGCTGGTCGCTCAGGTCGTGTCCGGCGGACTCCAGCTGATTGGACATACCACCGTCAAGCACGACCGCCCCGGCCGCGAGGGCCTCGACGAAGGGACGGGCGAGGGCGTCGGAGGCTTCCGGAGTGTCACTGCTCATACCTCGACGCTAACCGAAGCGACGACAGCCGTCCGAGCCGGTCCGCCGGCCGACCGGCGGAACCGACCTGCGGGCCCGACGCCCGCCGGGGGCTGACCCGGACATGCGCCTTCCGGCCCCCGAAGACCGGCCTGACATCCGAGACGCCGCCTGGCATCGCTCGTCCGTCTCGCACGCCGGCGTCTGCCGGGCTCACCGGAGGACTGGCGGCGAGACAGCGACCCGGTTGGCCCGTGGGGGTGCGCCTGGCTCCCCGGGACTGGCCTGGCTCCCGGGGGGAGTCTGCCCGGCTCCGGCGACCCGCCAGGCACCCCGGGTCTGTCCCGAACGTCTCGGGTCCGCCCAGGCACCCGGAGACCCGCCCGGCTTCGGAGACCCGCTCGCTCGCGAAGTCAGCGGTGCACCGCGTGCCTTCCGCCCCCGCGCCGCCTCCCCCGTATCCGCAGCGTCGGTGGGACCACCAGGCCGCCCAGCAGGCCCAGGGCCAGGACGTACGGCCACCAGCCGAGGCCCTCGGCCGTCGCGCTCGTCGTGCGAGGAGCCGCGACCTGCGCCGACGGGGTGCTGTCGGGGCGGGCACCCGCCGTGGCGTGAGCCGTGACGGCCGTCAGGACGACGTCGTTGCCGTCGCCGCCCCGGTAGCTGATCCGGTAGGTGGTGTCGGCGAGCCTGAGCCGGGTGCCCTCCGCGAGCCCCTTGAAGGCGCCCGTCGTCCTCGCACCGCCCCGGTGGTCCAGGACCGTGATGGTGCGCCCCGGATTCGTGCCGACCGCAGCCAGATCGAGCTCCCCGCCCAGCCGCACCGCCCCCGTCACCTTCAACGGGTTCTTCGCCAGCACCAGTTCGCCCTTCGCGCTCTGCGTGTAGCCGCCGGTGACGGTCAAACCGCCCGTCACCACACCGTCGTTGGCGACCGAACCCCGCACCGTCCCCTTGCCGGACAGCGAGGACAGCACGCGCAGACCCGTCGTGCCCGCGTCCAGCCGTGCGGCCGCAGAGGTGAGCCGAATTCCCCTGCTGCGGGCCAGAGTTGCTCCGCCGCGCAACGCGAGCGTGCCCTTGCGGACCGTCGTCGTCCCGGTGTACGTGACCGCGCCGCCGGTCAACGTCGTCGTCGCCCCGCCCGCCTGCGTGAGCGAACCGCTGCCGCTGATCCGGGACAGCGTCAGGGGTTTGCTCGTGTTGTCGACGACGAGCGAGCCGTCGTTCACGACCTTGTAGAGGGCGCCCCCGGTGTACAGGCCCCCGTCGCCCCCGGGTCTGCCGCTGCCCAGGCGGAGCACGGCGTTCTTCTCGACGGTCGTGGAGCCGTCGTAGTACTGGACGGCGGCGAAGGTGACGTCGTTGCCCTTCGTCCCCTTGATCACCACGTCACCGGCGCCGGGCGCGGACAGGGTGTCGTGGAAGCGGCCGCCGCCGATCGGCGCGCCCAGCGTGACCGGGCCGTTGTAGTCGAAGGTCAGCAGGGAGCGGGAGCGTGCCGCGAGGAGGTTGATGTAGACCGTCTTCGCGGTGCCCGGCATGAAGATCCTGGCGGTGGTCCCGTCGCCCCACTGGACGTTCGCGCCCTTGATGTTGGTGCCGCGCTTGTTGACGTTCTTGGTGGCCGGCGTCCAGTTCAGGGCGGGGTTGCTCAGGGACGGGTCCGTGTCGCCGCCCCGGTCCGACCAGCTGTACTGGCCCGTCAGGATCACCTTGCCGCCCGGCCGGGACTGGACGTTGATGTCGCTGCCGTACTCGCGCTGGTAGAAGTCCATCCGCTGGGTGACGGTCTCGCCCAGCGGGGTGTCCACGGTCCAGGTGCCCTGGTTGAGCACCTTGCGGACGTTCGGCAGCGAGGTCGCGTACTCGGGCCGGCCCGCGTTGGCCTGCGTACCGTTGTCGATCACCCCGGAGAACGGACCGGACGTCAGGTCCCAGGTGCCCCACAGGAAGCGCGGCTGGGTGATCAGGCCGGAGCCGCTGACCGTGCCCAGGTTGTAGGCGCTCTTGAGGGACAGCCGCAGGGTGCCGTCGACCCGGATGTTGTCCTGGTTCAGCCGGAACGCCGGGGTGCCGTACGGGAAGTGGCCGATCAGGCCGGTCGTGCCGCCGTTGCCGTACTGGAGCGTTGCCCCGCGTTCGACCGTGACCGCGGGCGGATCGGCGGCGGTGGTGGTGACGTACGGGTGGTTGCCGCCCAGGATCCGTACCCGCTGCCGGGACGCGGGCAGGGTGAAGTCGCTGTCCCGGGTGAGGACCAGGGTCCCGGTGCCGCGCACGGTGAGGGTGCCCCGGCCGCTGAACACCCCGTCGTACGTCGTCGTCCCGGCGGGCACGGTGACGACGGTGTCGCCGGTCAGCGTGACGTTCCGGCCGGCGAGCACGTCGGCGGTGACGTCCCGGGGGCCGGCCGCCCGGGCCGGGGAGGACGAGGCCAGGAGGGCCACGAGGGCGCCCACGGCTGCTGCTGTCTTCTGGGTTCGGCTGCGCACATGATCGGAGACGCGCGGGGGCCGGACCGATAACAGAAATCCGCGGCACTGGATCCCCAGCGCAGAAAGCGCCTTCTTTTGTCGCGTCCGACCCGTTGACCTACCCGTTCCCCAGCCGTACCTTTCGGCTGTTCGCAATAAACAACAGATGTTCTCAATACCGAACATCGCTCTCAGGACACCCCCACCCGAGAGGCAGTCCGCATGAGCCGCGCCCCCGACGTCCCCGACCGACGACTGCTGCTGAAGGGTGCCCTGGCCGCGGGCGCCCTGGCCGCGACCCCCACAGCTGCCCAGGCCGTCCCCCGCCCGCAGAAGGCCGTTCCCTTCGTGAACCCGCTCGTCCGCAACCGCGCGGACCCGTACGTCCACCGCCACTCGGACGGCTTCTACTACTTCACGGCCACCGCCCCCGAGTACGACCGCATCATCCTGCGCCGCTCACGCACCCTGAACGGGCTCGCGACCGCCGCCGAGTCCGTCATCTGGACCAAGCACCCCACCGGTGTCATGGGCGCCCACATCTGGGCACCGGAGATCCACCGCATCGGCGGCAAGTGGTACATCTACTTCGCCTCCGCGCCCGCCGAGAGCGTCTGGGACATCCGCATCTGGGTCCTGGAGAACGCCAACCCCAATCCCTTCATGGGGACTTGGGAGGAGAAGGGCCAGGTCAGGACCGCCTGGGAGACCTTCTCCCTGGACGCCACCACCTTCACCCACCGCGGCACCCGCTACCTCGCCTGGGCCCAGCACGAACCCGGCCTGGACAACAACACCGGCCTCTTCCTGTCGAGGATGGCGAACCCCTGGACCCTGACGGGCCCTCAGATCAGGCTGTCCACCCCGGAGTACGACTGGGAGTGCGTCGGCTACAAGGTCAACGAAGGCCCCTCGGTCATCGCCCGCCACGGCCGCGTCTTCATGTCCTACTCGGCCAGCGCCACCGACTGGCACTACTGCATGGGCCTGCTCACCGCCGACGCGGACGCCGACCTCATGAACCCGGCGAGCTGGTCCAAGTCGCCGACCCCCGTGTTCACCAGCAACGACACCACCAGGCAGTACGGCCCCGGCCACAACTGCTTCACCGTCGCCGAGGACGGCCGCAGTGACGTCCTCGTCTACCACGCCCGCCAGTACAAGGAGATCGTCGGCGACCCGCTGAACGACCCCAACCGCCACACCCGTGTCCAGAAGCTCGGCTGGCACGCGGACGGCACCCCGAACTTCGGCATACCGGTGGCGGACACCGCCACGGACACGGAGGTTGCGTCATGAGACGTGCTCACGCCGTACTGCTCGCCCTCTGTCTGGCCCTGGCCGGCGCCCTCATGACCGCGGGACCGGCCCAGGCCGCCCCGCTCACGATCCCCAACGGCGTCCAGTTCACGGACACTTCGGGGAACGCCCTGCACGCGCACGGCGGCGGGGTCATCAAGGTCGGCTCGTACTACTACTGGTTCGGCGAGGACCGCAACGCCGACAACACCTTCCGGTACGTGGACGCCTACCGCTCCACCGACCTGAAGAACTGGGAGTTCAGGAACCACGTCCTGACCCAGTCGTCCGCCTCCGAGCTGGGCACCGCCTACATCGAGCGGCCCAAGGTGGTCTACAACGCGACCACCGGCAAGTTCGTGATGTGGATGCACAAGGAGAACGGCACCGACTACAGCGAGGCCCGCGCCGCCGTCGCCGTGTCGTCCACGGTCGACGGCAGCTACACCTACCAGGGCAGCTTCCGCCCGCTCGGCGACAACATGTCCCGTGACATCACGACGTTCGTCGACACCGACGGCACCGGCTACATGGTCTCGGCCGCCAACGAGAACTACGACCTGCACATCTACAAGCTGACCGCCGACTACACCGGCATCGCCTCCCTGGTCGCCAACCCCTGGCCGGGCGGCCACCGCGAGGCCCCCGCCCTGTTCAAGCGCGGCAACGTCTACTTCATGCTGACCTCGGGAGCGACCGGCTGGAGCGCCAACCAGCAGCAGTACGCCACCGCCACCTCCCTCGCCGGGCCCTGGACCTCGATGGCCAACGTCGGCGACTCCACGACGTACAACTCGCAGACCGCGTACGTCCTTCCGGTGCAGGGAACCTCGGGCACCTCGTACCTCTACATGGGCGACCGCTGGGGCAACTCCTTCGGCGGCACCGTCAACGACTCCCGGTACGTGTGGCTGCCGCTCACCTTCCCGACCTCCACCACGATGTCCATGTCCTGGTACCCCGAGGTCACCATCGACGCGGCCGCCGGGACGATCGGCGGCACCAGCGCCACGTACAACACGCTCGTCGCCCGGCACAGCGGCAAGTGCGCGGACGTGGCGAACCAGTCGCTGTGGCAGGGCGTCGCGATCAGCCAGTACACCTGCAACGGCGGCGGCAACCAGAAGTGGTGGTTCAAGGACCTCGGCACCGGCTACTACCAGCTGGTCGGCCGCGGCAGCTCGTTGTGTCTCCAGGAGAACTCCACCAACGTGACCCAGGAGAACTGCTCGTCGAGCGCCACCACCCAGCAGTGGTCGCTGGTCACGTCGGGTTCGTACGTCAACGTCAAGGCCCGCGCCACCGGCGAGTGCCTTGACGTCAACGGCGCGTCCACCGCCAACTCCGCCGCGATCATCACGTACACGTGCAACGGAGCGACCAACCAGCAGTGGACGCGCGGGACCTGACGTCCGATCAGGAGAGCAGGTCGATCGCGTCGATCGACGTGCCCGCGCTGAGATAGGCCGTCGACCCCGAACCGCTCACGATGTTGATCTTCAGCGTGTTGTACTGGCTGGTGTCCGTACGCCAGGCACTGGCCGGCACGCTGTAGGTGAACGTGTAGTTGTTGCCCCGGTAGGACCCGTTGGTCAGGGACCGGGTGCTCGGCTGGGTGGGCGGGGAGGGGATCGCGGAGGTCCAGGTGTCGTTGACGACGACCTGCGGCCGCCCGTTGGCGTAGGCCGTCGTCACCCCGATCCGCAGGGTGTGCGCGGCGGCGGCCTGGGCGGCGGTCAGCTTGAAGTACACCAGCAGACCGCTGTTGACGTCCTTCCAGAGGTAGCAGGGGAAGGCGGAGGTCTCGGTGCCGCTGCCGATCACCACGTTGCCGGTCCAGGCGGCGGCACGGACGTCGGAGGGATGGGCGTACGTCATCAGGTCGGCGTTCTTGAAGCCGCTCGGCGTGCCCGTCCAGTCGTTGATCCGCCAGATCGCGCCCGCGTTGCTCGGGTCGTTCGAGGACGGGACGGCGATCGAGTTCAGGGTGGTCGTGCCGCCGGCGGTGACCGTCACCGAGGTGGTGTAGACGGCGAGTTCGCTCTTGTGGACGGTCAGGGTGTACGTCCCCGGAAGGACCCCGCCGATGGAGAAGTAACCGTCCGAGGAGCGGGCCGAACCCCAGTACTGCGCGGCCGAGTTGGCGAGGCCGACGGTGTACGGGTACGCCGTGTTCCGCCCGGTGATGCCGACGCCCGCGACCTTGCCGCGACCGCCCGAGGCGACGTAACCGGAGATACCGAGCGAGTCCGCCCAGGAGGTGGTGAGCGTGCCGGGGAAGAGGGACGAGGAGGGCGCGCCGCCGTCCGTGAGGGCGATGACGTACGGGCCCTGGAGGCCGAAGCGCTCGTCCTCGGTCTGGTTCTGGGCGTAGTGCAGGATCTCGTAGAGGCCGCCGCCGTCCGCGCTCTGGTGGCGCAGCAGGGAGCGGTAGAAGGGGCCGCCGGACGCCTTCTCGTGGTTGGAGCGGACGATCCACAGGCCGACGCCGTTCGCGCTCCAGCCGATGTAGTTGTAGTCGCTGACCCGCAGCTTCGAGTAGTGCTTGGAGCGGGTCTGGCCGTCGGACTTGGCGAACACGTCCGAGGCCTCGATGGTGGTGGGCGCGTACGTGTAGGAATCGGGCTCGTCGTTGAGGAACAGGCCCGCCTTGACACGCAGGATGAAGCGGGTGGAGGCGACCGAGGTGTCGGCCCGGTTGGTCCACAGGTAGACGTTGTTCTCGCCGCTGCGGGCCGCGTAGTAGTGCCGGAGCGTGCCGTACGCGACCGAGATCAGGATCGTCGTGCCGGACTGCTTGATCGTGACGGTCGAGGCGCCGAGGCCGGACTCGATGTGCGAGTTCTTGCCGCCGTAGCCCTGGTATTCGGTGCCCTTGTAGACCAGCGAGGTCAGGTCGCCGTTGGACTTGCTGACCTTGAAGACCAGGTTCGCGCCGGTGTCGACGACGTAGTTCGAGCCGTCGTCGGTGTAGCCGAAGCCCGCGGCGGACGCGGACGGGGCGAGCGGCCCGGCGAGGGCGGCGGTGCCGGCGGCGGCCGCGGTGCCGAGGACGAAGGTACGGCGTCCGACCGGTCTGTTCACGGTGGGCTCGGACATGGGGGTGCCTCCTTCGAGACATGTGGGGGAGGTGCGGGTGTCTCGCAGAGTGACAGTTGAATCGATTTCGCGAAAGGGCTTTCGCTTGCTGGAGGTTGGCAATCTTGTGAAATCGACCCAAGGGGTAGAAAGCGCTTGCGGATGAGGGTACGGTCCAGCCGCCAGGCCTTGTCGTCCATCAGGGGAGCCACGAATGAGACGTTTCAATCTCGCCGTGCTGGCAGCGGTCACGCTGGCCGCGGGCCTCGCCGCCACTCCGGCGCAGGCACACACCGGACGTGCCCTCGGTATCGAGAACTGCACGGGGAGCGCCTGCCACTTCGATGTCCCGCCCGGAACGTACGACGTCAAGGTCCTCCTCGGCGGGGACACGGAGTCGAGCACCGCGATCAGTGGTGAGACCCGGCGTTCCCTGCTGCCGGAGACCGCCGTGGCCGCCGGCGAGCGGACCGCCCGCAGCTTCACCGTGAACGTCCGCACCCCGGAGGGCGAGCCGACGGGACCCGACGGCACCCCCGGCCTCGACCTGACGCTCGGCGGCACCGCCCCCGCTCTCGCCGACATCCGCGTCACCCCGGCCCGGCACGCCCGCCAGATCTTCCTCGTCGGCGACTCCACGGTCTGCGACCAGCCCGGCGACCCGTACTCCGGCTGGGGCCAGCAGCTGCCCCAGTACCTCCGCAAGGGCGTGTCCGTGGCCAACTACGCCGACTCCGGCGAGAGCACGGTGACGTATCTGTCCGAGCCGCGCCTGTGGGCCACGGTCCAGCCGCTGATCCGCCGCGGCGACCTCGTCCTGATCCAGCTCGCCCACAACGACAAGACCACGGACGAGGCGACGTACCGGGCGAACCTGGAGACACTGGTCGCGGGTGTGAGGGAGAAAGGCGGGAACCCTGTCCTCGTGACGCCCATCGTGCGACGCTGGTTCAACTCGGACGGCACACTGAACAACGGGACGGCCCTGCTGGTCAACGGCCTCGGCGTGGACCATCCCGCGGTGATCCGCTCGGTGGCCGCGGCCGAGGACGTCCCGCTGGTCGACCTGACGGCGAAGACGAAGACGCTGGTGGAGTCCTTGGGCGTGGAGGGTTCCAAGGCGATCTACCTCTACAACGAGAAAAGGGACAACACCCACACCTCCGTGCACGGCGCCACCGTGTACGCGGGCCTGGTCCGCGACGAACTGCTCGCGCAGGGACTGGTGCCCAAAGGGGCTGTGAGGGTGGGATAGACGCCTGGGGCGTCCCGACCGGAACCGGGGCGCCCCAGGTCTGCGTTGCGAGCAGCGGGCCGCGAGCAGCGAGCTGCAAGCCGCGCGCCGCAAGCTGAGCCACGAGCCGCGAGCCGGGCCGCGAGTCTGCAAGTCGAAGAAGAGAGAACCGATGCACCTGCCTCCCGAGGACCGCACCCTCAGTCCGCACACCGGCTACACGCGCGCCCACTGGGAGGCCGCGGCCGACGCCCTGCTCGCGGCGGTGGAGCCGTACGCCACCGAGGACCGCGCCCTCTACCACTTCCCCGGCGACCGCCAGAGCTGGACGGGCCGCCTCTCCGACGGCCTGGAGGGCTACGCCCGTACGCTCCTGCTGGCGGCCTTCCGCCCGGACGAGACCACGCTCCAGCGGTACGCCGAGGGCCTCGCGGCCGGGGTCAGCGGGGTATGGCCGCGCATCGAGGACCGTACCCAGCCGCTGGTCGAGGCGGCGTCGATCGCCTTCGCGCTGCGGATCACCAAGCCGCTGCTGTGGGACCGGCTGGACGACGCCGTACGGCAGCGCGCCGCGGCCTGGCTCGGCGACGCGCTGACCGCCGAAGCCTGGCCCTGCAACTGGGAGTTGTTCCCGGTCACCGTCGCCGGCTTCCTGGAGTCGGTCGGCTACGAGCCCGAGGTGTGCCGCAAGGCGATCGACCGGGGTCTCACGCGGATCGAGCAGTGGTACGTCGGCGACGGCTGGTACACCGACGGCGACGGCCGCAAGTTCGACTACTACAACGGCTGGGCCATGCACCTCTACCCGGTGCTGCACGCCTGGCTCGCGCGGGACGACCGGCTGCTGGACCTGTACGGCGGCCGCCTCTCCCGCCATCTCGAGGACTACGCCCGCCTGTTCGGGGCCGACGGTGCCCCGATGCACCAGGGCCGCTCCCTGACGTACCGCTTCGCGACCACGGCCCCCCTGTGGCTGGGCGCCCTGACGGGCCACACCCCGCTGCTCCCGGGCCAGACGCGACGGCTGGCCTCCGGCGCCCTGAAGTACTTCCTGGACCGGGGCGCGGTGGACTCCAACGGCCTGCTCTCCCTCGGCTGGCACGGCCCCGACCCGGCCGTCCTGCAGGGCTATTCGGGCCCCGCCTCCCCGTACTGGGCGAGCAAGGGCTTCCTCGGCCTGCTCCTCCCGGCCGACCACGAGGTGTGGACGGCGGTGGAGGAACCCGGCCCGGCCGAGCGCTCCGACGCGCTCACCCCGCTCGCCGCCCCCAACTGGCTTCTGCAATCCACCCGTTCGGACGGCGTGGTCCGCCTCCACAACCACGGCAGCGAGGACGTCCGCTACGACCCGTACTACACCCGCCTCGCCTACTCCACGGTGACGGAACCCTCCCCGTCGTACGACAACAGCCTGATCCTGGGCGGCGATCCGAGCCGCACCGAGATAGAGCCGCTGGGCGTCGGCGAGGGATGGGCGGCCTCCCGCCACACGGCGGCAGGCGGCGCCCGGGTCTCCAGCGTGGTGCTCGCACGGGGAGCCGTCGAGGTACGCGCCTTCCTGGTGACCGGCGCCGCCCCCGGCACACCGGTACGGGTGACGGGCTGGGCCCCACGGGACGGAATCCAGACCGAACTCCTGCCGGCCGTGGGCCTGGACGCCGACCTCGGCGGCGAGACGGGAGACGGCAACACCCTGTTCGCCGCGCTGTCCCGCCTCACCGCGGACGCCGACGCAGTGCCGTTGGCGGAGACGGTGGCCGTACGGGTCGTAGGGGAGGGCGAGTTGGCGGTGGTGTGGACCGAGGGCCCCGAGACGCGGGTCCGCCTCGACAGTTCCGGAGTGGATGTCCTCAGGGCTTGAGGCGGGCGATCCGCAGGCTCGTCGAGGTCGGGGACGCGCCCGTCAGCGGCTTCGTGTACGTCGGCGTCACCGGTACGTAGGCCCAGGTCAGCGTCCCGTCCTTCTGGACGGCGATGTCACCGGTGATCCGTGCCTGGACCAGCTTGTCCGCACCCTGGACCTTGCCGTTCCAGTCGATGAGACGCAGGTGGGTGCCCGTGAAGGTGCCGGTGCAGGTGCCGCTCGCGCACTTGGGGTTCTTCAGGGACTCCCAGGACACGAGGAGACGGTCCTTGCCGTACGGCGCCACGTGCACGTTGACGTGCTCGGTGCCGGGTGCGTTGGTGAGGTAGACCGCCTTGCCGGGGCCGGAGTTGCGGTTCTTCAGGAAGGCCACGGCCACCTGGTGGGTGCTGGTCCTCGGCTTGACCGTCCAGCCGCGGCCGCTGGAGTCGTCCGGGTTCTTCTTCGCGGACGCGGCGCCGCGCGAGGCGAAGGCGGTCGCGTAGCGGCCGGTGGCGGACTTCACCAGGTCACCCGTGCGGCCGGGGAACGTACCGCCGCAGTACCCCGCCCAGCACTGCTCGCGCTGCACGACCGGGGCCACGTCCGGGGCGCCGATGCCCGTCGACACGAACAGGCCCGAACGCCAGTCGTCGAAGCAGAGGGAGGTGAAGTTCCCGGTGGTCTCGGCATGCAGGGCGATCCCCTCGTTGTGGCTGCACCCCCAGCCCCAACCTCCGCCCAGCTTCCCGCCCTTGGCGCTGACGTACGTCAACTTGTCGCCGAAGTGCCCGTCCGCGAAGCCGCCCGCGCCGTGCACCACGAAGTAGGCGCCGTACTTCGTGCCGTTCCAGGTGAGCCGGCCGTCGAGGGTGGGGGAGGTGTCGTGGGAGGCGGTGCCGGTGAGCTTGGTCGTCCAGGTCTTCCTGGCACCCGTGTACCGGACGATCGCGGCCGCCGTCTCCTTCCACTTGTTGGTGTCGGCGACCCGGGTGAGCAGCGCGAAGCCGTCGTTGTGCGCGACCAGGCCGCCGACCTCCTTGGCACCCTTGACGACGGTGTCCGCGCCGGAACGCTTCCCGGCCGACGTCAGCGGGGTGACGTGCACACCGTCCGAGGCGGGCCAGGCCACCCGCAGGGTGCCGTTCGGCGCGACCGCGGTCGCCGTCCGGGTCCACTCGCGCGTGTTGTTGTAACCGGCGGACAGGTAGGGGAACTTGGCGGACAGGGTCACGGCCGTGGTGGTGGGGGCGAGCGCGGGAGCGGTGGCCGCACCGGCGGTGGCGTACCAGGCACCGACGAGCGCGGCCGTGGCGGCGAGTCCGCCGATGAGCGGCTTGCGGGCCGTACGGACTCGGCGGTGGCGGGGGATCGCTCCGGGGGCGCCGAGGGGGATCTCGCCGGGGGCGTGGAAAGGGGCCTCGCCGGGGGTGCCGAGCGTGGCCTCACCGGAGGTGCCGCTGTTGGTGCCCACAGGGGCGTCGCCGTCGCGCGGTGTGCGTCTTGCGGAAGTCATGTCACCAGGTCGCCGTGAACACCGCGAAGGTTGCCGTCGGTCTTGGCCTGGCGGGTGGCAGCCTTTCGGCCGGTCCTTGCGCTCGGGCGGGCGGCAACCCTTTCGTCGGTCAGGTGCCTGCGGCGGACGGTAACCCGTTCGTCGGTCATGTGTCTGCGGCGGACGGTAACCCTTTCGTCGGTCATGTGCCTGCGGCGGATCGTAACCCGCCGTCGGTCGTTTGCCCCCGGCGCGGCAGCCCTTCGCAGGTCTTGCCTTCCGGCGGGCGGCAACCCATTCGCCGGCCACGTGTCCACGGCGGACGGTAACCCCCCATCGGTCGTTTGCCCCCGGCGTGGCAGCCCTCCGCCGGTCTCGTCTCCCGGCGGGCGGGCAACCTTCCGCCGCCCCTTCGCCCCCGGCAGACGGCAATCCCTCCGCCTGCCCCTTCTGCCCCGGCGCCCGGCTCCCCCCGGCACACTTCGGCGCGCACCGAAACGACCCGCCCCTACCGTTCCGGCATGACCACGAACCCATCGGAGGCACCCGCCCGGGCCGTGACCGGCATGGTCGAGCACGTTCTCGCCCTGGCCGCGACCTGGACCACCTGGGACGGCACACCCGCCCACGTCGACGACCGCGCGTACACCCCGCACAAGGCGATCCGCCGCGTCGCCGACCATCTGGTCGACCACCTCGCCGAGTTGGAGGCACGGCTGGTGGGCGAGACCCCGCAGCCCGATCACTGGCACGCGTCCGCGACGACCACCGAGGCCGACCTCGCGCCCTTCACCCAGGAGGACCTGGAGGAGGCCCGCAGCCGTCTCACCCGGCTGGCCCGCATCTGGGCGAACCGCCTGGACGCGCTCACGGAGGACCAGCTGGACCGTTCCCCCGGCGAGGGCTGGACCTTCCGCGAACTCGCCCTGCACCTCAAGGAGTCCACGTACTACGCCGACGTGCTCGGCGACCTGTCATGACCGCAGGTCGCCCCCCGAGCAGCGTCCGCGTGAGCCGTCCGGCGAACTCCACCGGATGCTGGAGGATGCCGAGGTGACCGCCCGGGAACTCGACCAGCTCGGCCTGCCGCTCCTTGGCGAGGAACTCGGCGGTGCGGTACAGGAGTTGCCCGCGGGAGTCGGTGCCCGCGCCGACGGTGAGGCGCACCTGTGAGGGCCCCGCCTCAGGGACGTACGACGTGAAGGGCCGCAGGACATGCGCGAGGGAGAGCGCCATAGGGCTGAGCAACTCCTCTTCCCGGGGGAGGGGTTGGCCTTCGGGGAGTTCGTCCGCCTCCCGCTCCTCCAGTACGGCGGTCATCAGGGCGCCCGCCGCCACGAGCCCCTTGGCGCGGTAGACGTCACAGACCTCGGCGAACCGGGCCTGCTGCCGTGCCCCGTCCGGCAACACCCCCACGCACGGCGGCTCGTGCGCGACGACGTGCCGCAGCCGCTCCGGGTGCCGGGCGAGCAGGTCCAGCGCGACGACGGCACCGGCACTGGTACCGAGAACGTACGCCGACCCGCCCTCCGGCAGCGTCGCGTCGAGCACCCGCCGCGCACCGTCGCTCCAGTCCTGGACCCGCTGGTCCGCGACGGGTTCGCCGAGACGGCCGTGGGCGAGGCCGAGGGGGTCGTAGGTGACGACGGTGAAGTGCGCGGAGAGCACGTCCGTCATCGCGTCGAGCCCCATCGGGTGCCCCGCGCCACCGGGGACGATCAGCAGGACGGGTCCGTCGCCGGTGATGTCGTAGTGCAAGTCAGTCATCGTTCTTCTCCTCCTGGGGCCAGTTCTCCAGTGCGATGTGCAGGGCGTCGACCGCCTTGTCCCAGGACCTCCCCACCTCGCGGGGCGCGCCGAACCCGCCGGTGGACTCCAGGGCGCAGTAACCGTGGAAGGTGGCGCGCAACAGGCGTACGGCGTCGGTGAGATCGGGTTCGGCGAGGCCGTACGCGCGGAGCATGCCGTAGGTGATCTCGGCGGTGCGCCGGAGGGCGGGGGTGTCCGCGATCAGCGACTGGTCGATACGGATCTGGGTGGCCGCGTACCGCCCGGGCCGCTCCAGGGCATACGCCCGGTAGGCACCGGCGAAGGCGGCCAGCGCGTCCTTCCCGGCCCGCCCCGCCACCGCGACCGCGATCCGGTCGATCATCTCGCCGCCGGCGAGCAGAGCGACCCGGGTACGCAGGTCCTGAAGACTCCGGACGTGCGAGTACAGACTCGCGTCCCTCACCCCGAAGCGCTTGGCCAGGGCCGCCAGAGTGACGTTCTCGAACCCGATCTCGTCGGCGAGCTCGGCCGCGGCCTCGGTGAGACGGTCGGGGGTCAGGCCTGCACGGGGACTCATGGGAGCAGGTTACCTAGGACCCCTAGGCTCAAGGCTAGCGATTTTCGCTTGGGTGGCTGGCACTGGCCCCTGATCGGCCATCAACCCCACTGCTTTTTATGAGAGTTGACTCTCACACTTTCTGAGAGGACACTCTCACGTCATGGATTCCGCCAACCGTCTCGGCGACATAGAGATCACCGACCCGAAGGCCATGCGGGCACTCGCGCATCCCGTACGGCTCGCCATCCTGGAGCGGCTCCAGCGCCACGGGCCCGCCACCGCCTCCCAGTTGTCGCCGCACGTCGGCGCCACGCCCTCCGTGACCAGCTGGCATCTGCGCCACCTGGCGGGGTTCGGGCTGGTGCGGGACGCGGTCGAGGGCGGCACGGACCGGCGGGAGAGGCGGTGGGAGGCGGTGGCGCGGGGGTTCCGGTTCGAGGTGCCCGACGACGAGGACGGCACCTCTGCCGCGCGGGCACTGTCCTGGGAGATGTTCGCCCGGGCCGCCGAACTGCCCGAACGCTGGGCCACCGAGACCGAACCCGCCCTCGAACCGGCCTGGCGGCGGCTCTCCGGCCTCGCCAACACCCGTGTCGTCGTCACCGCCGAGGAACTCGCCGCCATCGAGGACGCCATCGAGGCCGTCCTCGCTCCCTACGTCATGCGGGATGAGCGGCCCGAGGACAGCCGGGGCGTACGGCTGCTGCGGTACATGCTTCCCGAGGCGACGGAAGCCGGCGACGCGTGAACTCCCTCTGGCGGGACGGGCGTTTCGTCCGCTACTGGGTCAGCAGTGCCGTGTCGCAGTTCGGCGACCGGGTCTCCGAGGTGGCGGTACCGCTCGTCGCCGTCACCGTCCTGGACGCCTCGGCCGGCCAGGTGGCCGTGCTGACCGCGCTCGCGTGGACGCCGAACCTGCTCGCGGTGGTCCTGGGCGCCTGGGTCGACGGGCGGGCCCGGAAGAGGCGGCTGCTGGTGGTCATGGATCTCCTGCGGACGGGCGTGCTGTTGTCGCTGCCCGTCACCTACCTCTGCGGGAGCGTCACCCTGGGACAGCTGTACGCGGTGGTGCTGCTCGGCGGGCTCGCGGGGGTGGTGGCCGGGTGTGCCTGGCAGCCGCTGTTCACGCGGATCGTGCCGCGTTCGTCGTACGTCGACGCCAACAGCAGGTTCAGCGCGGCCCGTTCGGCGTCCTTCGTGGCCGGACCCGCTGTCGGCGGCGGCCTGGTGCAGGCGCTGGGCGCGCCGGTCGCCGTCGTAGCCGACGCGCTGTCCTTTCTGGTGTCCGCCCTGCTGCTGGGAGGAGCCCGGGTCGACGAGCCCGCGCCCGCCGCCCGTTCCGGCGCCGCCGTGCCCGCGCTGCTGCGGGACGCCCGCGAGGGTCTCCTCTTCGTCCTGCGCCACCCGGTGCTGCGCGCGGGCCTGGCCTGCACGACCACCATCAACTTCTTCACCTTCCTCGCCGGTACCGGCATGGTCGTGCTCTTCGCCGACCGGGAGCTCCACCTCTCCCCGGGAGCCATCGGGTTGACGCTCGGCGTCGGAGCGACCGGGTCCCTCCTCGGAGCGCTCACCGCGCCGTGGCTGTCCCGCCGGATCGGGGTGGGGCGGTGCGTCGCGGTCGGAGCCGTACTGTTCCCGGCGCCCTTCGCCCTGGCCGCGGTCGCGGGTGGACCGGCGTGGGCCGGTGTCGTGCTCCTGGGCGCGGCCCAGTTCCTGGTGGGTCTCGGGGTGATGTGGTTCGACGTGCCCCTCAACTCCCTTCAGGCCGCGGTCACTCCGGACGCCCTGCGCAGCCGGGTCGTGGGCGCCTACAGCACCCTCAACTACGGCGTGCGCCCCCTCGGCGCGATCGCCGGAGGAGCACTCGCCACGACCGTCGGCCTCAGGGCCACCCTGGTCGTGGTCGCCGTGGGCGGAGTCCTCTCGGTGCTGTGGCTGCTGCCCTCGCCGATCCCGGGCATCCGCCGGCTGGCCGACACCGAGGAAGGGCGGGCGGCGGAACCGGCCGAGGACACCGCCGGCGGTTCTGAGGGCGTCCGCGCGGCCTGAATATTCGCAGCGAGGTGTCTGCCCGCGACCGTAGGGTGATCGGCGGACGACCGGGGGAGGGGCGTGACGTACGAGGCGCAGCGGGACGAGGGTGCGGACAGCCGTACGCTTCCGAAGGCGCGGCCCCTGTGGCGGCAGCGCGACTTCGCCGTCTTCTGGGCCGCCCAGACCCTCTCCGTCCTCGGTGACTCCTTCGCCCTGATCGCCCTGCCCCTGCTGGTCCTTGAGGCGACCGGGTCCGTCGCCCGCATGGGGCTGCTGACGGCGGTAGGCGGTGCGGCCTCGGTCGTCGCGGCCGTGTTCGCGGGGGTCGTGGTGGACCGGGTCGACCGGCGCCGGCTGCTCATCGCCTGCGACCTCGTGCGGATGGTGCTGTACGGGGTGATCCCGGTGGTGTGGCTCCTCGGGCCGGAGGTGTGGCTGCTGTACGCCGTCCTGCCGGTGTGCGAGGCCGTCGGGATGCTGTTCGCCGTCGGATACGTCACCGTCGTGCGGAGCCTCGTCGGCACCGGTCAACTCACCGAGGCCAACGGTCGGTTGAACGCCACCGCCGCCGCGGCCGGAGTGCTGGGCCCGGTGTGCGCGGGTGTCGTGGCGGCCTGGACGGGCCCCGCCACCGCGGTCGGCGTGGACGCGGCCAGCTTCGGGGTGTCGGCGCTCTGCACGGCCTTCGTGCGTTTCCGGCCCCGCCCCGCCGGACCCTCCCAACGCACCGGGCTGTGGCGGGATGTGCGCACCGGAGCGGCCTTCCTGCGCCGGCAGCCGGTGCTGCGGTCGCTGACCGTGTTGCTGTTCGGGTTCAGCTTCCTCACCCTCGGCCTCAACGACCTGGTGATCTACCACCTCAAGCACGACCTCGGCCACGACGACGGCACGGTCGGCACCGTCCTGGCCGTGGGCGCCCTCGGCACCATCACGGGAGCGCTGCTGGTGGCCCGGCTCCGCCGCTGGTGGGGTTTCGGCGCGGTCTGGACCGGCTCCGTCGCGCTGTGCGGCCTCGCTTTCGCCGGCATCGCCCGCGCCGACGACATCCCCGTCGTCGCCCTCCTGAGCGCCCTCTTCCTCGCCGGCGGCGGCATGGCGGGCACCTGCTCCATGTCCCTGCGCCAGGAGATCACCCCCGAACCCCTCCTGGGCCGCGTCACCTCGGCGTTCTGGACCCTCCACTACGCGGCCGCCCCGCTCGGCGCGGCCACCCTCACCTGGGCGGCGGAACACCACGGCACGGCCCCGGTGGGCCTGGCGGCGGGCGCCTGCTGCGTACTGGTCGCGGCAGCCGCCCTGGTCACCCCGATCCGCCGGGCCTGAGCAGGCGGGTCGGTCACACGCGGGGCCGGTTCAACAGCCGGGAGAGCACGATGGCGCTCTCGGTCCGTTCGACCGGAGTGGTGGCACGCACGCGTTGGATGGCCTGTTCCAGGTGGGTGATGTCCCTGGCGAGCATGTGGACGACGGCGTCGGCGGCGCCGGAGACGGTGCAGGCCTCGACGACCTCGGGGATGTTCTCCAGAGCTCGGCGCAGTTCGGCGGGGGTGGGGTTGCCGGTGCAGTAGACCTCGACGAAGGCCTCGGTGTGCCAGGCCAGCGCCTGAGGGTCGACGAGGGCGGTGAAACCGCGGATCGCGCCGGTGGCCACCAGGCGGTCGAGACGCCGTTTGGCAGCGGACGCGGACAGCCCGGCCGCCTTGCCGATCTCGGCGTACGTGGCACGTGCGTCGTGCAGCACGCAGCGGATGATCGCTTCGTCGATGGCGTCCATGACCTCACTCCAGACGTCGGGGCCCGTGGCGGTGGCAGTGGCGGTGGCGGTGCAGTAGCGGTGGCGGTTGGCGGTGGCGCAAGAATCCGCCGTGGGCCCGCTGACATTGCAAGAAATCAACAGGGGATAGCAGCAAATGGCGATTGCTTGCGCCGCTTCCCCGAACATAGTCTCCGGCTTGTCCTGATGTCACGTGGGAGCAGGGGTGAGATGACAGCAAGCCTGAGCGGTGTGGAAGCCACGGCACTGGCCGCGGTGGACGAGGCGGCCATCGCCCGGTTGCTGCTGGAGCTCCTCGCCGTTCCGAGCGTGACGGGGACCGCCGCGGAGTCCGAACTCCAGCACGTCCTGGCCCGGCACCTGGAGCGGACGGACCTCGATGTCGACCTGTGGTCCATGAACCTGCCCGAGCTACGCGCCCACCCGGACTTCCCCGGCAGCGAGGCCCCGCGCACGGACGCGTGGGGCCTGGTGGGCGGGACGCGGCCGCAGGGTGACGGGCCGACCCTGGTCCTCCAGGGGCACGTCGACGTCGTCCCGCACGGGGACCTGTCGCGGTGGGAGGGCGACCCCTTCCGCCCCCGGGTCACCGGGGACGTGGTGCACGCACGGGGAGCGTGCGACATGAAGGCGGGGGTGGTGGCGATACTCGCCGCCCTGGCCGCGATACGGGCGGCGGGTACGAGGCTGCGCGGCCAGGTGTCCGCGCACTTCGTCGTCAGCGAGGAGGACGGCGGCCTCGGCGCCTTCGGCACCCTCCAGCGCGGCCACACCGGTGACGCCTGCATCATCACCGAGCCGACCAGCGGCGCACTCATGACCGCGAACGCCGGCGCCCTGACCTTCCGCATCGAGGTACCCGGCCGGGCCACCCACGGCAGCACCCGCTACGTGGGGGTGAGCGCCATCGACGCCTACCTGCCCATCCACCGCGCGCTCGCCCACCTGGAAACCCGCCGCAACACCGACGCCGACCCGCTCATGTCCGACTACCCCATCCCCTACCCGCTGTCCGTCGGCACCGTCCACTCCGGAGACTGGGCCAGCAGCGTGCCCGACCTGCTCGTGGCCGAAGGAAGACTGGGCGTCCGGCTGGGCGAGGACCCGGCCCGGGCACGCGCCGAACTGGAGGCGTGCGTGGCCGAAGCCTGCGCGGCCGACCCCTGGCTGCGCTCCCACCCCGCCACGGTGACGTGGCCCGGCGGACAGTTCGCCAGCGGACGCCTCCCGGCCGGCCACCCGCTCGCGCCCCGGGTAGCCGACGCACACGCCACCGTCACGGGCGGCCCACGCCCAGCCGAGCGAGGCGCCCCCTACGGCAGCGACCTGCGCCTGTACTCCGCAGCGGGCATCCCCACCCTGCAGTACGGCCCCGGCGACGTCCGCCATGCCCACGGCCCCCAGGAACAGGTCCGCGTGAGCGAGATCGTCACCGTCACGAGGACCCTGATACTCACCACACTGCGCACACTCGGCACCAAGCAGTAGACGCCGGGCACGGGGCGGCCAGGGAAACGGACCGAGCACCGAGGTGACATGCTTCTCGACATGGGGTCGCACACGAGTCGCACGAAGTGCTTTCCGCGTCTGGGGGACGTCTGTCCCGATCTCGTGGAGGACGTCGTCACTCTGCTGCGGGAGGCGTCTCCGGGAGATCCGATCGCAGACTCGATCGCCGACCTGCCCTTCCACGGTGTACGCCGTGGCTATGTGCTGACCTCTCCCGAGGGAGCGCCTACTCCGTCAGTCATGGAGCTGGAGCGGGGAGATGAGGCGGTCTTCCTGGTGGGCATTGACCCTTCCCACTCAGTCGTCACCTGGGTCGATGTTCTCGACGGCCGCGACTTGCCTTCGCGCTGAACCCCTGGCGCCCTACCTCACCCGCTTCGCGAGACGGGTTCGCCTTGCCCGGTCGATTCGGTCGGGTCCGGCCTGCTGGCGTTCCTCGGCGAACTTGGCCCAGTCCTCAGGCCGCACCACCAGCAGTGTGTCGCTGCCGGGTACGACGACCACCCCGCCGAAAGGCAGGTCCCCCGCGAACCACACGCCGTCTTCAGCACCCTCAGGCCAGCGGTGCCGCTCCAAGGCGTCAACAGCCCGCATGAGCGGCGACCTTCCGCGCTCGTCAGCCTTGACCCGCACCGTGAAGACCGTGCCGTACTTCGTCCGGCTCTCACTCTTCTTGGACATACCCGAGCGGAACTCGAGGGGGTACTCCCTCAACACCCGCCTGCACCTGCCGAGTGACAGAAGAGCGAAGGGAAACCTGTAGGCCATCAGGACAAACCCCAGGACCCCCGCCACGGTCAGCACGGCGAGCACGGGCGAGTCCCAGGTCCCCGTCCTGGACAGCACCACCGGTGTCGCACTCAGCGCCCCGAAGAGGACGAGACGGAGCAGAAAGGCCCGAACCAGAAGGACGTAGTTGCGCTTCAGCAGTCGGTCCACCTCCGCGGCTCCGGGTGGACTCGTGGCCCCAAGAGTGCCTGACATCATCTTTCCTTCCAGCTCGACCACGGCCACGGATCATCCCAAGGGGTTCCTCACCTCGGCAGGGGCGTCGCTTCCCTCCCTAGGGCCGATGGATGTGCCGCAGCCGGCGGTGAGGGTCAGCCGTTGATCCCCGCATAATGCCGCAGGCTCCACCGCCACAGCACCCGGGATCCCAGATACGCCGCCACCCCCACCAGCGGTGACAGGGCCGCCAGCCAGTACGGGGCGCCCGTGTCGTGGGCGTGGCCCGTCAGGACTGCTGCGGGGAAGTAGGCCACGAAGGCGAGGGGGAGGCCGTAGGTGAGGAGGCCGCCCACTGCTTTCGGGAGGACGTTCAGGGGGTAGCTGCCGAAGGTGCCGAGGAGTTCCTCCAGCCAGCGGCTCCAGTAGTCGGCCGCCGGGAAGCGCAGGGCCGCGCAGGTGACCGCCGTGAACAGGGCCGCCTCCAGGAACATGCCGCCGATGATCGCCGCGATGAGGTAGGAGATCCGGCCCGGCGTCCAGTCCAGCTGGCTGCGGCTCAGGGCGCCGACCATCAGGCCGACCGCGACCGTCAGGTCGCCCAGCGCGTTCGTCGGGAAGAACTCCAGCTGGAGCTGGCGGTGCACCGGCATCGGGCGGGTCAGGTAGATGTCGATCCTGCCCTCCTGGATCTGCCGGCCGGAGCCGTGCACCCGGCCCAGGAACAGGACGAACAGGCCGTGGGCGAGCATCCGGGTCGCCGGGATCAGCAGGACCTCCGAACTGTCCCACCCGCCCATCCCGGTGAACCGGGTCAGCAGCACCGTGGCGAACACGATCACCGACACCTGCCAGATCGCGCCGATCGCGATCATCAGCAGGAACTCGGTCCGGTACTCCAGCTGCGCACGGAAGTTGAGACGCGTGACGCGCCATGCGATGCGGACGGCGTTCATCGGCTCAGCCTCCCTGGGAGATGACACGGCGGGCGGCCCGCCGCCACAGAAAACGGGTGAACAGGGTGAGCGCCACCACCCAGAACGCCTGGATCGACAGTTGCGAGACGGCGTCCGACAGCGGGATGCGGCCTATGTAGATCGACAGCGGCACGCTCAATGTCGCCTGGAACGGCAGGAATCCGCTCAGCGTGATGAACCAGTCCGGGAAGAACCACAGCGGCGCGTACACCCCGGACAGCAGGTTCTGCGCGAAGATCAGGATCAGCATCGCCGCGTTGTTGCGGACGGTCCAGAAGCACAACTGGTCCAGCAGCAGCATGACGTTGTAAAGGACCACCTGGCCGAGGAGGAGGCTCAGCACGAACACCCCGGCCACGGCGGCCGACCTGGGCGGGTCGACCACCCCCGCCGCGAGACAGACCAGATAGCCGCCGAGCGCCCACGCGAAGCCGTACACCTGCTCGCCCAGCGCCCGCAGGGCGTGGTAGCGCTGCGGCGGCAGCGGGCGCAGGTACCAGTAGACGATCGTGCCGAAGTGCATGTGCTGGAGCACGGTGTCGCGGCCCGCGTACTGGTCCAACTCCCGCAGCCGGGAGGCGAGTACGGCGAGGACGGCGTACGAGACCGCCTGGCCCTCGGCGAGGCCGGCGGTGGTGCCGGTGTGGGAGTACAGGCCGTGCCACAGGGACGCCACCAGGATCACCTGGACGACCAGGCGGACCAGCACGGCGGTCATCCGGGGCGGCGCGTGCAGCTCACCGAGCGGGGTGACGCGCGCGGCGCGCCAGGCATGCAGAACGGCCACCTCAGACCGCCTCTACGTGCACGTACGCCGCCCGCATCACGTCTTCCAGGTCGGCCTCGTCGATGGCGACGCCCGTCACCTCGTACCGCTCGATGACCGCCTTCAGCGCCTGGTGCACGGTGGGGGAGTCCGGCCCCTCGGGCCCGAAGACCACCTGCGGTCCGTCCTTCTTCAGTACGGCGATCCCGGGCAGCGGCGATACCTCCGTGTGCGCGTCCGCGAGCGTCGCCCTGACCTGCCAGGTCGAGCCGAACTTGCGGCGGATCTCGTCGAGGCTGCCGTCGAGGACGAGCCGTCCGTGGTTGATCAGGACGACCCGCTCGGCGAGCCGCTCCACCTCGGTCATGTCGTGGGTGGTCAGCAGGACCGTACGGCCCCGCTCCTCGACCTGGTGGCGCAGGAACTCCCGCACCTGTTCCTTGACCACCACGTCCATGCCGATGGTCGGCTCGTCGAGGAAGACCACCGGCGGGTCGTGCAGCAGCGCGGCCGCCAGGTCGCAGCGCACCCGCTGGCCGAGCGAGAGATGGCGGACCCGGGTGTCCCAGAACGTGGACAGCTCCAGGATGGCGTCGAACTCCGCGAGGCGCGCCGCGTGTTCGGCCTTCGGCACCTCGTAGATGTCCCGGAGGATCGAGAACGACTCCCGCACCGGCAGGTCCCACCACAGTTGGGTGCGCTGGCCGAAGACCGCGCCGATGTTACGGGCGTTGCGTTCCCGTTCCTGGTACGGCACCACGCCCGCCACCCGGGCCTCGCCGGAGGTGGGCGTGAGGATGCCGGTGAGCATCTTGATGGTGGTGGACTTGCCCGCGCCGTTCGGGCCCAGCAGGGCGAGGAGTTCGCCGGGCGCCACGTCGAAGGTGATGTCCGAGACCGCGTGCTTGGCGACCCGCTCGGGGTTGACCAGGGAGCGCAGGGTGCCGGCGAGGCCGGGGCGGCGGACGGTGGTGTGGAAGGTGCGGGACAGGCCGCGGACCTCGATGCTTCCGGGCATGCTGTGAACTCCGTTGCTGGGAACAAGAGTTGCGGCCGGCCGGCTTGGAGGGCCGACCGGCCGCGGGTACACCATGACCGTCCCAGAATGTCGATCAATCGGGCAATGGATTAATCGATCCTTGAATTGGACTAATCGATCACCCGGAGATCTCCGAGAAGACGAACGAGAACTCCGCCGGCTCGGCGAGCAGGTGGTACTGCGGCAGCACACCCGGACCGCAGGACGCGGTACCGATGCCGTGGTGGCGGTGGTCCAGGTTGACCCACACCGTCTCACCGGCCGTGAGGTCGGTCAGGTGCGTCGCCGCGTCCAGCTGCTCGGTCGTCCAGCGCCGGGCCGTGAAGGAGAACTCCGGGTCGCCCTCGATCCTGAGGCCGCCCAGCTCCACCCAGCGCACGTCGGCGCGGGCGCCGTTCTCCTGCGGGCGCAGGTACGGCGTCTGGAGCTCGTCCACGCTCGCGCTCCAGCGGCCGACCATGGAGGCCGCCCGGGTGTCCGGGTACGCCTCGCCGGGACCGCCGCCGTACCAGCGCACGTCGTCGGCCGCGGACAGCCCGAGCCGCACGCCGAGCCGGGGCAGCGGCACCTTCCACTCGCCCTCGGGCGTCACGGACACGGTCAGCTGCAACCGCGAGCCGTCCGAGGTCCACCGGTACTCGGCGGCCAGGCCCACCTCGCGGGCGGCGGGCGCCACCCGGGTGCGGACGACCAGCGCCTGGGACTCCAGCTCCACCCCGACCAGGCGGTGCCGCATCCGGTGCAGGCCCAGGGTCCGCCACAGCGTGCTGTAGCGCAGCCCGGACTTCCACTCGGTGCCGTCGTCGTTGTCGGTCGTCGCCCGCCACACGTCCAGCCGCGGGTTCTCGACGGCGACCCCGCCGATCGTCCGCAGCGCGCCGGTACGGGCGTCGAAGGCGGCCGGGCCGAGCGTGATCAGCTGCTCACCGCGCTCGGGCCGGGCGGAGGGTGCGACGGAGGGCCGTACCCCCGAGGAAGCGGGGAACTGTCCCCACGCGATGACGTGGTCCTTCGGCGCCCAGGCGGTGTCGCCCGCGAGGAGCGCCCGTACGGTCCACTGCGCCTCCCCGGAGGCGTGCGCGGGCGGCTCGGGCAGCTTCACCTCCGCCGACTGCCCGGGTGCCAGCGCGGGCACCGCCAGCGTGCCCGCCTCGACCGTCTCGCCGTCCACCTGGTACGACCACTCGAAGGCGAGGCCGGACAGGTCGGCGAAGTCGTACTTGTTCGTCACCCGGACCGTGCCGTCGGCGCCCTCGAAGGACACCGGCTCGATGACCTTCTTGTACTCCAGGAGGCCGGGGGAGGGCGTGCGGTCCGGGAAGATCAGGCCGTCGCAGACGAAGTTGCCGTCGTGCAGCTCCTCGCCGAAGTCGCCGCCGTAGGCGTAGCCCAGCTCCGGGTGCCTGACGCCGTGGTCGATCCACTCCCAGATGAAGCCGCCCTGGAGCCGCTCGTACTTCTCGAAGAGCTCCTGGTAGTCGGCGATGCCGCCGGGGCCGTTGCCCATGGCGTGGCCGTACTCGCACTGGATGAACGGCAGCTCGCGGCGCCCGAGGGTGCCGCCGTCCAGCTTTCTGCCGATCTGCTCGACCTCGGCGTGGTCGGCGTACATGCGGGAGTAGACGTCGGTGTCCCGGCTGTTCCAGTCGCCCTCGTAGTGCACCAGGCGGGAGGAGTCACGGCCGTGGATCCACTCGGCCATCGCGGTCAGGCCGCGGCCGGTGCCGGCCTCGTTGCCCAGGGACCAGAAGACGATCGAGGGGTGGTTCTTGTCCCGCTCGACCATGCGGGCCGCGCGGTCCAGGAGGGCCGGGGTCCAGCGGTCGTCGTCGACGGGGTTGTCCCGCCACTCCTGCTCGGTGAAGCCGTGGGTCTCCAGGTCGCACTCGTCGATGACCCACAGGCCGTACTCGTCGCACAGGTCCAGGAAGGCCGGGTGCGGCGGGTAGTGCGAGGTGCGCACGGCGTTGATGTTGTGCCGCTTCATCAGCAGCACGTCCTCGCGCATGGTCTCCAGGTCGAGCGTACGGCCCTTCTCCGGGTGCCACTCGTGCCGGTTGACGCCCTTGAACAGGACCGCCTTGCCGTTGACCTTGATCAGGCCGTCCTCGAGCGCGACCGTGCGGAAGCCGATCCTGAGCGGGATCCGCTCGCCCTCCGTGACCAGCTCGCCGTCGTAGAGCCGGGGGCTCTCGGCGCTCCACGGCGCCACCAGGGCCGTGACGGACTCACCGGTCGCGACATCGATGTCGAGGGCGGGCACCAGCACCCGCCCGTCGACGTCGGAGTCGACGCGCAGGGTGCCCTCGCCCGTGAGGTGGTCGTAGGAGGCGTGTACGAAGAAGTCCAGGGCGCTGCCCGCCGGGCGGTGCAGGAGCGTCACCTCGCGGAAGATGCCCGGCAGCCACCACTGGTCCTGGTCCTCCAGGTAGGACCCGGCCGACCACTGGTGCACCCGGACCGCGAGGACGTTGCCCTTCGGCTTCAGCAGATGGCCCACGGCGAACTCGTGCGCGAGCCGGGAGCCCTTGAACTCGCCGATGTCCGTCCCGTTGAGCCAGACCCGGGCGCACGACTCCACGCCGTCGAACCGGACGACCGCGCCGCCCTCCGAGGGCCAGTCCTCCGGCAGGTCGAAGACCCGCAGGTGGTCGCCGGTCGGGTTCTCCGTCGGCACGTGCGGCGGGTCCACCGGGAACGGGTAGAGGTGGTTGGTGTAGATCGGCAGCCCGAAGGCGCCGTCGCCCTGGAGGACCCAGTGCCCGGGGACCGCGACCTCGGCCCAGCCGGCGGCGTCGTATCCCTCCTCGGCGAAGGATTCGTCCTCGGCGTCGGCGGTCGCCGACAGGCGGAAGCGCCAGGTGCCGTCGAGGGACAGGGTCTTCGCGTCGGAGGAGGCGTACCAGGCGCGGGGCGGGAGGGCCCCGCTGCCGGGTGAGACGTCCTCGACGTAGTCGACGGCCGGGGTCGTGCGGAAAGACATCGGTCTCCAGGTCTTGAGAGAGGGGCCTCAGCCCTTGATGCCGGTCTGCGCGATCCCCTGGACCAGCCAGCGCTGGAGGAAGAGGAACACGAACACCAGGGGCAGGATGGAAATGGCCGTGGCCATGAAGATCAGGTGGAAGTTGACGGTCTGGTTGGTCATGAAGGAGGACAGCGCGATCTGTACCGTCCAGGAACTCGGGTCCTGGCCGATGACCAGGGGCCACAGGAAGGAGTTCCAGGCGCTGATGAACGTGATCGTGGCGATGGCCGCGAAGAAGTTCAGCGAGTTGGGTACGACGATCCGCCAGTACGCGCCCCAGTAACCGAGCCCGTCCACGCGTGCCGCCTCCTCCAGCTCCTTCGGGAATCCCAGGAAGTACTGCCGGAACAAGAAGCAGGTGAAACCGCTGAACAGACCCGGGATGATCAGGCCACGATACGTGTCCACCCAGCCCAGCGAGGAGACCAGCACGAAGCTCGGGACGAAGGTCACGGCCGTCGGGACCATCAGGGTGGCGAGGACGGCGTAGAAGACCTTGTTGGCGTGCTTGTAGGGGATGCGGGCCAGGCCGTAGCCGGCCAGCGAGCAGACCAGGAGGGTGCCCGCGGTGGTCGAGACGGCGACGACCAGCGAGTTCATCATGGACTTGCCGAACTCGACCGTGGGGTCGTTGAACAGCTCGGAGATGTTGCCCCACTGGAAGGAGGGCAGCACCTTCCAGTTCTCGCCGGTGATCTCCAGGTCCGTGGACAGGGCGTTGCGGAAGATCAGGTAGAACGGGATCAGGAACAGCACGGCGGCGACGCCTACGGCGATGTACAGCCCCGTGTTGCCGAAGACGCCCCGGCCCTTGTCGCGCTGCTTGCCGGCCGGAGGAGTGGTGGTGGTCACTTGGAGTCCTCCCCCCTTCCGAAGCCCATGAACTTGCCCTGGATCAGGGTGACGAGGCAGATCAGCAGCGACAGGATGACCGCGCCGGCGCTGCCCGCGCCGTAGTCCTGGCTGGTGCCGAGGGCGGTCTTGTAGAGCTCCATGAGCGGGGTCTGGGCCCAGGTCGCCTTCTGCCCGATGATGTTGAAGAACTCGTCGAACGCCTGGTAGGCCGCGATGAGCAGCAGCAGGATCACGGCGGTCGAGGTGGCGCGCAGCTGCGGCAGCGTGATGTACCGGAAGGTCTGCCAGCCCGGCTTGGCGCCGTCGATGGCGGCGGCCTCGTACAGCTCGGCCGGGATGTTCTGGAGCGCGGCCAGGAACAGGATCATGTAGAACCCGGACTGGATCCACAGTCGCAGGGTCACGATGACCAGCCAGTACCAGGGCGGGCTGGGGTTGGCCAGGTAGGCGATGTTGTCCACGCCGAACCAGCCGAGGACGGTGTTCATGAGGCCGAAGCGGACACCGCTGAAGATGGACATCTTCCAGATCAGCGCGGCGGCCACGTAGGACACGGCGGTCGGCAGGAAGAACACCGAGCGGAAGAACGCCCGCATGAACCGCAGCCGGTTGACCAGCAGCGCGAGCCCCAGCGAGAGCGCCCAGGTGGTCGGCACGATGAACGCGGCGAACACGGTGAACGTCAGCAGGGAGTCCGGGAACTCGCTGTTGGTCAGGATCTGCGTGTAGTTGTCGAAGCCGACGAACTTGCTCGGCGTCACGGTGTACCGCGCGTCGAAGAAGCTGAGCCAGATGCTCCAGAAGATCGGCACGAAGACGAAGATCACCAGGCCGATGAGGAACGGCCCGGTGAAGAGCCAGAAGTTGACGGTCGCGTTGCCCCGCAGGCCCCGCCGCGGCCGGGCCGGGGAGGCCTTGGCCGGGGCGGGCTGGGCGACCCCGCGCGTGGTGGTGGTCGACATGACGTGTACTTCCCGGCGGCCTAACCGAACAGCTTCTTGAGCTCGACGTTGACCTTCTTGTCGCAGGTGTCGAGCGCCGCCTCCGGGTCGCCGTTCTTACGGACGGAGGACGAGATCACCTCGGCGAACGCGGTCTGCATCGTCTGGTCGTAGGCGATGTTGTCGAAGTGGCCGTAGTCGGTGAAGAGCTTCACGCCCTCGGCCGGCAGGCCCGACTTCAGCTTGGTGGCGGACTCGGCGATGGAGGTGCGCGGCGGGATGTGGAAGCCGTACGAGGTCGCCCAGTCCTCCTGGTACTTCTTCTGGTCGATCCACAGCCACTTGACGTATTCCTTGGCCGCGTCGACGTTCTTGCCCTTGGCGTTGACGAAGATCGACCAGCCGCCGTTGTAGACGGACTGCTTGCCCGCGGACCCGATCTTCGGGAACGGGAAGATGCCGAGGTCGTCGCCGAGCGCCTGCTGCATGGCCGGCATGGACCACATGCCGCCCCACTGCATGGCGCACAGGCCCTGGTTGAGCGAGGACGGGTCCCAGAAGTCGGTCGGGGCGTCCAGGAGCACGTTGCCGCTGGTGAACAGCTGGCGCAGCTTCTTGAGGCCCTCGACGACGCCGTCCGTGTGGTAGGCGATCTCGTTCTTCTCGTTGATCGTGTCGGCGCCGGCGGACCAGATGATGACGTTCTGGATCGCGGTGAAGTCGTTGCCGAGGAACGCGCCCTTGACCTTGCCGGTGGTGAGCTTGGCGGCGGCCTCGATCAGCTCGTCGAGCGTGGTCGGGACCTCGACCTTGGCCTTCTCGAACATCGACTTGCGGTAGTAGAAGAACTGCGGGTCGTCGATCATCCGTATCCCGTAGATCTTCCCGTCGACCGTGTGGGACTTGATGTCGTTCGGGTTGAAGTCGTCCTTGACCGGGTCGATCAGGTCGGTCAGGTCGGCCACCTGGCCGCTCTTGACGAGCTGGAGCTGCGGGTGGAACTCGAAGACGTCGGGCGCCTTCTTGGTGAGCAGGGCCGCGAAGAGGGCGGACTCGAAGTTGTTGCCGGTGATCCAGTTGGTGCTGACGTCGGCCTTCTTGTACGCCGCCGCGTACCGCTTGATGGCCTGCTCGGTGCCCGCCTCGCCGTAGGCGTGGAAGTACTGGGTCAGGGCGGTGCCCGAACCCGAGCCGCCTCCACGGCCGTTGTTGCCGCCGCACGCGGCCAGTCCGCCGGCGGCGGCCAGACCCATCGCGGCCTGCAGAACGTTTCGACGGTTCCAGTTGATGTTGCTCGATGCCGACATGCTGACGTCCTTGTCTCGAATACGGCTTGCGGCTCTGCGCCTTGGCTCTGCGGCTCAGTGCCAGGTGGCTCAAATGCTGTAGCGGTGCGGGGACGTTAACCTTCGGCTAAGGCTTCGGCAAGGGGTTGGACGAAGTCTGTACGAAGCGTTGTAAGCGTTCGGGATACCGGACGCTCCGGGGTCACGGGCCGCCGCACCAGCGGCCCGCAACCCCTTTGCGGATGGGATGTGTTACTGCCTGGACCAGGCCTGGTTGGCCCCGCCGTTGCAGGTCCACAGGCCGACCTTGCTGCCGTCGGCGGTGGCTTGTCCGCCGACGTCCAGGCACTGGCCGGACGTCTCGCTGACGACCTGGCCGTTGGAGTTCAGCAGCCATCGCTGGCTGCCGTCACGGGTGGGCTCGGGGCTTGTCACGAGCCCCGAACTCCCCGCCGTCAGATAGCCGTTCGCGCCCTTCAGGCGGCCCTTCGCGTCGTACGACCACACCTGCTCGGCGCCGCCGGTGCAGCTGCTGATCGCCGCCCCCGAGGGGTCCGCGGTCAGGCACTTGCCGGACTGCCTGCCCTGGAGCGCGCCGGTGACCGCCGAAGTGCCGTGGCCCTTCTGGTCGAGGACGTACGTCGTGATGGACCGGGCCGGCAGGGTCGCCGACGCCGTGCCGCCCTCGACCGCGGGCTTGGCGACGTTCGCCCAGCTCTCGGTCGCCGAGGTCCGCACGGCCTTGCTCGCGCGCACCGGCGCCTTGCTGTTGAAGTGCAACTGGAGGGCCGTGTCGGTGGTGTTGTGGTTGTTGACCACCACCACCCACTTGCCGTGGTCGTCGTAGGTGGACACCTCGACGCCGGCCGGCACCCCGGTCACGTTGTGGGCGACCGAGCCGGGCCGGACGAACTTGCTGTACTGGCCCAGCGCGTAGTAGCGCTTGGTGAAGTACAGGGTCTGGTTGCCGTTGGTGGCGTAGTCCGGGTCGTAGTAGATCAGACCGTCGTTCCAGCCCTCGCTGTTGCGGGCGAGCGGATCGCTGCCGATCATCTCCGACAGGGCAACCCACCACTGGAACGCCGAGTCGTGCGCGGTCGCGAAGTCCTTGTAGATGATCCGGGACAGGTTCAGACCGCCGTCGATCGTGGGGTCGTACTCCTGCGCCCAGCCCGTGCCGCCGTTGCCGAAGCAGCAGATCTCCGTGGACCAGGACTGCTTGCCGACCGACCTGGACGTCTCGTAGATCTTCGCGCGCTGGTCGTCGCCCGGGTTGTTGTACGTGTGGTGGGCGAGCTTGTCGACGTACTGGGCGGTGCCCGGCTGCGAGATCCACTGCGGGACCTCGGTGTTGAAGTTCACCGTGGAGCTGGACTCGTCCGCGATGATCCCGGTCCGCTGGTGCCGGGCCTGCTGCTCGGCGCCCAACGCCCGCACGATGTCGTCGCGTTGGTCGACCGGGACCAGCATGCCCTCCTGGCCGCAGTCACCGAAGCTGTTGGTCGGCTCGTTGAAGGGGCTGATGTAGTCGAACTTCACGCCCTGCTCGGCGAAGTGGGCGGTGACGTCGGCGACGTACTTCGCGTAGTCCTGGGTGTTCTCCGCTTTCAGATAGCCGCCGCAGCTCAGACCGTTGGTCTTCCACTGCGCGGGCGCGCTGTTGACGAAGGCGATCAGGTCCTTGACCCCGTACTTGGCGGCCGCGTACAGGAACGTGCGGCCCGCCTTGTCCTTGCTCCAGTCGTACGACCCGTCGTCGGTCAGAAAGTCCTCGGGGGCGCGCGGCGCGTAGGTGACGCCGGTGCCGCCACCGCCGATGTTGTAGCGGTAACTGCTGAGCGCCAGGCCGTCCTTGGAGAACAGCAGCTTCGCCACCCGGGCCTGGACCTTCGGGTCGAAGTTCTTCAGGTCGTTGACCCACCAGGCGCCCGAGGCACCGATGTTGTCGATGGTCTGGGCGGCGTGCGGGGACACCTCGGCCACCGTGGGGGTGGCGGCCGAAGCGGGCGGGGCGGATATCAGGGGACCGGCGACGGCCAGCGCGGCTGCGGCTGTCAGCAGGGCCGATCTCCTGCGGTGGGGGTGAGTCACGTGCATCCCTTCCGTCGTCATGAAGGCGGTGCTGTGTACGGCTACTGGCGAGCGTTGTGAGCCTTGCTCGGCACAGGGGTGGTGCGCTTTGTTGCGGACCTCTGCCCAACCGACTGGAGCGCCCCTTCGAGCGCGAACGTCGCTGCGCCCAGGCACACCGGGTCCGTGGGGATCGGGGAGAGGACGATCTCGGTGGCGGCCATCGGCCGGGGCAGCGCGTGCCGGGCGACGGCCTCGCGCACCTCCGCGACCAGGGGCTCGCCGAGCGCGGCCGCGACCCAGCTGGCGAGCACGACCACCTCGGGGTTGAACAGGTTGACCAGGTGCGCGATGGAGGCGCCGAGGTAACGGGCGGTGTGCCGGACCACCTCGACCGCCACCGGGTCCCGGGTGAGCATCCCCCGGGCGAGCGCCGCGACGGTCGCCGTCTGGTCGCCCGGGTGCAGCAGTTCGCTGTCCGGGCTCAGCTCCCGCAGGTTCAGCATGATCCCGGGGGCGCCCACGTACGACTCCACACAGCCGTGGTTGCCGCACCGGCACAGGCGTCCGTCCAGGACGATCGTGTTGTGGCCCCACTCGCCCGCGCTGTTGGAGACACCGCGGTGCAGTGCCCCGCCCAGGATCAGTCCGGCGCCGACGCCGGTACCGAGGTTGACCACCACGGCGTTGACGCTGCCGCGCGCGGCCCCGAACCACAGCTCGGCCACCGCGGAGGCGCGCAGCGGGTTGTCCAGGTACAGCGGGTAGGCGATGTACTCGGAGAGCAGGTCGAGGAGCGGCACGTCGTGCCAGTCCCAGTTGGGCGCGTACTCGGAGATGCCGGTCGCGCGGTCCACCTGGCCCGGCACGCTGACACCGACACCGAGCACGCGGGCGCCCTCGATGCCGGCCTGCGCGACCACCGAGCCGACGGCGGCGGCGACATGCGCGACCACCTGCTCGGGCAGGCTCTCGCCGGGGCGGACGTCCTCCTCGGCGCGGGCCAGGACGTTCAGCGCGAGGTCGAACAGCTCGACATGGACGTACGTCTCCGCGATGTCCACGCCGATCAACGCGCCCCCCGACGCGTTGACGGCCACGAGCCCCCTGGGACGCCCGCCGGCCGACTCCTCGAACCCGACCTCCGTGATCATGCGCAGGTCGAGCAGCTCGCCCACGAGCGTGGCGACGGTGGCCAGGCTCAGCCCGGTGGCCGCCGCCAGCTCCTGCCGGGAGGTGGGCGACTCGGCGATGATCTGGCGCAGCACCTCGTAGCGGTTCGCGGTGCGGATGTCACGTGAAGTGCGCTTCACCAGGGCCGACCCCCATCCCTTCAGCTCGGGCCGGGACGACAGTGGCACCGGCGCGGCGCAAGGCTATGGTCTGCGGGGGACTTTGTACAAGGGGTTAGGAAAGGGGTTTTACAAAGTCAGTCGGCGAGTACGGCCCGGACGAAGGCGTTGGCGAATTTTGCCCCGGGGTCCAGCTCGCGCGCCAGCTCGCGGAAATCACCGAGCCGCGGGTAGCGCCCGCGCAGCGCGTCCGCCGGCGTGGTGAAGACCTTCCCCCAGTGCGGCCGGGCGTCGAAGGGGTCCAGAACCTCCTCCAGTCGGCGCACCACCGGGAGCACGGCCGCGGTGTCCTCGATCCACGTGAAGTGCAGGGCCACCGTGTCCCGCCCGTAGGAGGGGCTCAGCCACTGCTCGTCGGCGGCCACGGTCCGCACCTCGCAGATCTGGAGCACCCCGGCGACCGTCTCCCGGATGCCGTCGATCGCGTGCAGCGCGTGGAGGGCGTGCTCGCGCGGCAGCAGGTACTCCGACTGGAGCTCCGCCCCGCTGCTCGGCGTGAACTCGGCGCGGAAGTGCGGCAGTCGGTCGTGCCAGGGCCCCGGCACCCCGAACTGCTCGGTGCAGTTGACCGCGGGCATCCCCGGCACCGGGTGCATCTTCTCCGTGGCGGGCGCGGCCCACGGGAAGTCCGCGAGCGGCTGGTCCGTGCGCCGCTTGACCCACACCTGCCGGAAGCCGGGCGCCCGCCAGTCGGTGAACAGGCTGACGCTGTACGCCGCCGACATCACCGCCCCGAAGACCGCCGAGTCCAGCCCGGCGAGGGCGAGTTCGGTGAAGACGTACTGCTCGACGTCGAAGGCCGGAACCAGGTCCAGGGTGAGCGCGGTGACGACACCGAGGGCACCGAGGGAGGTGACGGCACCGCCGAAGCGCTCGTCGCCGCGGCCGAGGGTCAGCGTGGAGCCGTCCGCGGTGACCAGCTCCACCTCGCGCACGGCCGAGGACAGCGGGCCGTTGCCGACCCCCGAGCCGTGGGTGCCGGTCGCCACCGAGCCGGCCACCGAGATGTGCGGCAGCGACGCCATGTTGGGCAGCGCGAGGCCGTGCGCGTGCACCGCGCGGGCGAGTTCGGCGTAGCGGACGCCGCCCGAGACTCGTACGGTACGGGCCGTGCTGTCCACGTCGAGCACCGGCGGCAGGTTGGCGATCGAGAGCAGGACGCCCTCGGGGCCCGGCTCGGCGATCTCGTTGAAGGAGTGCCCGCTGCCCAGCACCCGCACCCGGGCGCTCGACGCGACCAGGGCGCGGACCGCGTCGAGCGAGTGGGGCCGGTGCAGCTCCTTGGCGGAGTAGGTGATGTTCCCCGCCCAGTTGGTGATCGTCTCCGACATGTCCGTCGTTCCTCCCGAGAGTGTGTATGCGTTGACCCTCTCATTTGTCGAGGCCTACCGTAGAGAGCGTTTTCTACAAGCTTTCTCTGCACCCTTTCGGCAGGTCTGGAGGACCACCACCTTGTCCGAGCGACCCGAGACGCCGTCGTCCGAGCGATCCGCGACGCCGTCGTCCGAGCGTCCCCAGGCGCTGTTCGCCATGACCGCCGAGAACGTGCCGCTCCTCTTCCCGCCCGAGGTGCTGGCGCGGCTGCGGGAGACCGTGGACATCGATCCCGAGCTGGTGGCCGAGGACCTCAGCGACCCGGCGTACGCCGACGTCCTGGCCCGCACCGAGATCCTCGTGACCGGCTGGGGCTGCCCCCGCCTGGACGCGGCCGTCCTCGACGCGGCGCCGAAGCTGAGGGCCGTCCTGCACTCCGCCGGCTCGGTCAAGGGCTTCGCCACGCCCGAGCTCTGGCGGCGCGGCATCGCCGTCTCCTCGGCCGCCGAGGCCAACGCGCTGCCCGTCGCCGAGTACACGCTCGCGATGATCCTGCTCGCCGGGAAGGACGTCTTCGTGCGCCGGGAGCAGCTGCGGGCCGGACGGCCGTTCCCCGGCTGGGGGATCGTGCCGGGCATCGGCAACCACGGACGGCGGGTCGGGGTGATCGGGGCGTCCCGGATCGGCCGCAAGGTGCTCGAACTCCTGCGCCCCTTCGACCTGCGGCCGGCCCTGAGCGACCCCTACGTCGACGAGGCGGGCGCCGCCGCCCTCGGCGTGCCGTTGCTGCCGCTGGACGACCTGCTCCGGGACTCCGAGATCGTCAGCGTGCACGCCCCGGAGACCCCGGAGACCCGCCATCTGCTGGGCCGCCGGGAGCTGGCCCTGATGCCCGACGGGGCCGTCCTGATCAACACCGCGCGCGGGTCCCTGGTGGACCACGACGCCCTCCTCGCGGAACTGCGCACCGGCCGCCTCTCGGCGATCCTCGACGTCACCGACCCGGAGCCGCTGCCCACCGACTCACCGCTGCTGGGCCTCCCCAACGTCTTCATCACCCCGCACCTCGCGGGCTCGCAGGGCAACGAACTGGCGCGGCTGGGCGAGGCCGTCGTAGCGGAGGCCGTCCGGGTGGCGGCGGGGGAGCGGGTGGCCCATCCGGTGGCGGAGGGGGAGCTGGGGCGGATGGCCTGAGGGCGGCAGGGGCGGGTGGGTGCCTTGCGAGCTCCGATTCGGGTCTTGTGCTGATGCCGGTGCCGGTGCCGGTGCCGGTGCCGGTGCCGGTGCTAGTGCGGGTGCCCGTGCCGGTGCGGGTGCGGGTGCCGTGCGTCACAGAATGCGCTCAGGTGACCAAAAGGTGACGAAACGCTACGAACCGCACCCCGTGCAGGCCCCCCGTTCCGCCCCCGCCTCGCCGAAGGCATAACGTGAGGAGTCGTACGTCCGATCCGGGAGGAGAACACGGGATGGGCAGCCGTACCGCGCTGGTCGAGGATCTGATGGAGCGGTTCCCGCAGGTTCCGCGGGAAGCCGTCTTCAAGGAGGACCTGTTGCGGGGTGGCGTGGCCTTCGACCCGTCCGCCCTCAGCGACAACGAGTCCGGCGAGGTGAAGCCGAAGTCGTACTTCATCTTCTCCTTCGACCACGGCACCCTGCCGGAGCTGGGCGAGGCCGCGCTGCGCCGGCCCCCGGAGGAGATCATCCTCACCGGCGGGCCGTACGACCTCAGGCGGACCGTGGTGTCGGTGCGGGTCAACCCGGCCTCGCCGTACCGGGTGGCCGCCGACGAGGAGGGCCTGCTCGGGCTCTACCTCGACGGGAAGCGGATCGCCGACGTGGGTGTGCCGCCGATGCCGGAGTACTACCGGCACAAGCTCTCCAGCGGGAAGTCCGTCATGGAGGTCGCCCCGACGATCCAGTGGGGCTACCTGATCTACCTGACCGTCTTCCGGGTCTGCCAGTACTTCGGCGCCAAGGAGGAGTGCCAGTACTGCGACATCAACCACAACTGGCGCCAGCACAAGGCGGCCGGGCGGCCCTACACCGGTGTGAAGGACGTCGACGAGGTCCTGGAAGCCCTGGAGATCATCGACCGCTACGACACGGCGAAGGCGTCGACCGCCTACACCCTCACCGGCGGCGCCATCACCTCCAAGCTCCAGGGCCGTGACGAGGCCGACTTCTACGGCATGTACGCCAAGGCCATCGAGGAGCACTTCCCGAACCGCTGGATCGGCAAGGTCGTCGCTCAGGCGCTGCCGAAGGACGACGTGCAGCGCTTCAAGGACTACGGCGTGCAGATCTACCACCCCAACTACGAGGTGTGGGACGAGTACCTCTTCAAGATGTACTGCCCGGGCAAGGAGCGGTACGTCGGCCGGGACGAGTGGCACAAGCGGATCCTGGACTCGGCCGACGTCTTCGGGGCGCGCAACGTGATCCCCAACTTCGTGGCGGGCGTGGAGATGGCCGAGCCGTTCGGCTTCAAGACGGTCGACGAGGCGATCGCGTCCACCACCGAGGGCCTGCGCTTCTTCATGTCGAACGGCATCACCCCCCGCTTCACCACGTGGTGCCCGGAGCCGACGACCCCGCTCGGCAAGGCCAACCCGCAGGGCGCGCCGCTGGAGTACCACATCCGCCTCCTCCAGGCCTACCGGCAGACGATGGACGACTTCGGCCTGTCCTCCCCGCCCGGCTACGGCCCGCCCGGACCGGGCCGCGCGGTGTTCTCCGTGAGCTCCTTCATGGACAGCCTGCCGGAGGCTCCGGAGCCTGCCGAGGTCTGACCTCCGTCGCGTACGGAACACAGGGACCCGGAACCCCGCCAGGGCTGCCGGGTCCCTGTGCGTGCGGGACCAGTTCCTCGATCTGGTCCCCTGTGACGGCTGGTTCTTGTGTGGCGGGATTGATACGTTCCGGCTTCCGGTCCGTATCAGTGGGTGCACCTTGGTGCGGCGGTGTGCCGGGGGGACTGGACCGAACCCTCGGTAACCGATTTGAATAGCCTGCTTGTCAGTTGTGTGGGAGACGTGAAAGGCTCCTGTCCTGCCGCGAGGTTCCCCCCAACTCCTTTGCCAGTATGGCGAGTTGACCTCGCTTTTGATGCAGGAGACCCATGCCCGACCTGCCGACCCCCCAGGACGCCGCCGAGGCCGCGCTGTTCTCCGAGTGCTGGGATGCCGTGCTGTCGTACGCCGATCTGTGCACGGCCGGCTCCACCGCCGCCACCGATCTGGCCACGGAGGCATTCTCCCTCGGGATGCGCGAGGCCCGTGACGCGGAGGCCGCCGTCCGCGGCGCCGGCCGCCGCCCGGCCCGGCTGCCCCGAATACCCCTGCTGCTCACCGCCGTTCGCACCACCGCGGCGGACTGGGAGACCCAGGGCCTCGGCCACCGCCTCGACCCCGACCTGCGGCTGTGGCTCAACTCCGACAAGGCCGCCCGCTACACCGGCCCGCCGCTCCAGCGCCCGATCGCCCTGCGCGGACTGCGCGACCTCCAGGCGGCGGACGCCGAACTGCTGTGGCTGGCCGAGGTGGAGGCGCTCCCGCTGCCCGCCGTGGCCCGGCGACTGGGCCTCGACCCGGCCACCGTCGGCGACGAACTCGCCCAGGTGCGGGGCCTGTTCCGGGACCGCAGTCACCGCAACCACCTCGACTCGCCGATGGACGCGCAGTGCCGCAGCTATGCCCGGCTGCTGGACGCCGTCACCCGGTCCACCTCCGGCGAGACCCCCAAGGACCTCTCCCGTCACCTCGCGCGCTGCCAGCAGTGCGCGGAGGCCGCCGCCTGTCTGCGGCTGCACGGCGGCGGACTGCCCGCGGCCCTCGCCGGCGGGGTCATCGGCTGGGGCGGTCTCGCCTATCTGGAACGCCGTCGCCGGGCCGCCGAGGTGCGCCTGGGCGCCGGTCGCCCGGAGGCGCTGGAGAGCGGGCCCCCGAACCCCGGCGCGCACAAGGCGAAGGTCCTCCGCAACGGCCTGCTGGTCGCGGCCGTCCTGGTCTCCCTGCTCGCCCTCGCCGTCTCGATGATGCCGGGCGGCGACATGGAGCACGACACCGCCAGGCCCGGCACCGGCACCCCCGCCGACGGTCAGCCGGTGGCCAACCCCACCTCCTCGATCCCCGCCGCCACCTCGCGGGCGCCCGGTTCGGCGGAGCCCTCCCCGAGCTCGACGCCGGGCCCCTCCACGTCCTCCAGCACGAAGAAGTCCGACCCGGAACCCCAGGGCACCACGTCCGGTGGCGCGGAGGGGGCGGAGCCCAGCGAGAGCGCAGCACCGTCCTGCGAGGTCGAGTACGCCCTGGTGAACCAGTGGCCCGACGGCTTCCAGGCCGCCGTGACCGTCACCACCACCGAGGCCCTCAGCGACTGGCGGGTCACCTGGTCCTTCAAGGACGGCCAGAAGGTGACGCAGATGTGGGACGCGAACTACAGCCAGAGCGGGGCGAAGGTGACCGCGACGGCGACCGACTACAACAGGTCGGTCCCCGCGGGTGGTTCCCTCTCGCTGGGCTTCCTCGCCTCCTGGCAGGGCACGAACGCGCCTGCGTACGACTTCTCTCTGAACGGCCACGCCTGCGTCAAGTCGTGACGGTCGGGGGAGCCGGGGTCGATCGTCGGCCGCGGGCCGATGGGGGCCGGTCGAGCAGTTCCGCGCGCCCCTGAGTGGGTGCAGTCGCCCGACAACCGACCCCCCCACCCCCTACCGCGCCGCCCACAACCCCCTTACGTGCCCGATGTGCCGCGTCATCACCGACCGCACCCCGTCCTCGTCGCGGGCGACCAACGCGTCCAGCAGCTCCAGGTGTTCCTCCGCCGAGGCCAGCAGACGCCCCGACTTCACCAGCGGAGTGAGCCCGTACAGACGGGACCGCTTGCGGAGATCCCGGACCACCTCCACCAGATGCGCGTTGCCCGCGAGGGCGAGCAGGCCGAGGTGGAACCGGGTGTCGGCCTCGACGTAGGCGATGAGGTCCCCCGCCACCGCCGCCTGCACGATCTCCCGGGCGGCCGGCCGCAGCGCCTCCAGGGAGACCGGGTCGGCGGTCGTGGCCAGCTCCACCACCGTGGGGATCTCGATGAGCGAGCGGATGTGGGTGTACTCGTCGAGCTGCTGCTCGGAGACCGCCGTGACCCGGAAACCCTTGTTGGGGACGGTGTCGACCAGGCCCTCCTTCGCGAGGTCCAACATGGCCTCGCGGACGGGCGTCGCCGAGACGCCGAAGCGGGTGGCGAGCGCGGGCGCCGAGTACACCTGGCCCGGCAGCAGTTCGCCCGCGATCAGCGCGGCCCGCAGGGCGTCCGCGACCCGCTCCCGGTAGCTGCTCTTCTTGCCGCCCAGGACGGGCAGGTCGGGAGCGCCGGTGCGCTGGGCTGCCATGAGCTCGTCTCCTAGGGGATGCTGCGATGGGGATGGGGCGATGAGGGTGGGGCGATGAGGGGGTGATGTGCAATGTCACGTGATACGGCTCATTGTCGCGGCCTCAGAGTACGAACCCGGCCGGGAACGGATCCGTCGGGTCGAGCAGGTACTGGGCCGTGCCGGTGATCCAGGCCCGGCCGGTGAAGCTGGGCAGGACCGCCGGGCGCCCCGCGACCTCGGTGGTGCCGAGCAGCCGGCCGGTGAACCGCGTCCCGATGAAGGACTCGTTCACGAACTCGGTGTGCAGCGGGAGTTCGCCGCGTGCGTGCAGCTGTGCCATGCGTGCGCTGGTGCCGGTGCCGCAGGGGGAGCGGTCGAACCAGCCGGGGTGGATGGCCATGGCGTGCCGTGAGTGCCGGGCGGTGGCGCCGGGGGCGATCAGATGGACGTGGTGGCAGCCGCGGATCGAGGGGTCCTCCGGGTGCACAGGTTCCACCTCGGCGTTGATCGCCTCCATGAGCGCCAGTCCCGCCGCCAGGATGTCGTCCTTGCGGGCACGGTCGAAGGGCAGCCCGAACTGCTCCAGCGGCAGGATGGCGTAGAAGTTGCCGCCGTACGCCAGGTCGTACGTCACCGTCCGCCCGTCGGCCAGGGTGGCCTTGCGGTCCAGGCCGACGGAGAAGGACGGCACGTTCTGGAGGGTGACCGTCTTCGCCCTGCCGTCCTCCACCGCGACCTCGGCGAGGACCAGGCCCGCCGGCGTGTCCAGGCGGATCGTGGTGACTGGCTCGACGACCTCGACCATGCCGGTCTCCACCAGCACGGTCGCGACCCCGATCGTGCCGTGGCCGCACATCGGCAGATAGCCGGAGACCTCGATGTAGACCACCCCCCAGTCGCAGTCCGGGCGGGTCGGCGGCTGGAGGATCGCGCCGCTCATCGCGGAGTGCCCGCGCGGCTCGTTCATCAACAGCTGCTTGATGTCGTCGCGGTGCTCACGGAAGTACAGCCGCCGCTCGTTCATGGTCGCGCCGGGGATGGTCCCGATCCCGCCGGTGATCACCCGGGTGGGCATGCCCTCGGTGTGTGAGTCGACGGCGTGCAGGACAAGTCTGCTGCGCATGTCCCGTCCTCCCTCACACCAGTCCGGCCGCGAGGGCCTTCTCGGTGGCCGCCCGGACGGCGGCCTCCTGCCCGGGGAGCAGCGGCACCCGCGGCGGGCGGCAGGCACCGCCGTGCCGGCCCGCGATGTCCATGGACAGTTTGATCGCCTGCACGAACTCGACCTGGGAGTCCCACCGCAGCAGCGGATGCAGTTGGCGGTAGAGCGGCAGGGCGGTGTCGAGGTCGCCCCGGGTCGCGGCCCGGTACAGCTCGACCGAGGACTTCGGCAGGGCGTTGGGGTAGCCGGCCACCCAGCCCTTGGCGCCCGCGATCGCGAGCTCCAGCAGGACGTCGTCCGCACCGATCAACAGGTCGAGTTCCGGGGCGAGTTCGGCGAGCCGGTAGGCCCGGCGGACGTCTCCCGAGAACTCCTTCACCCCCTGGATGAACCCCTCCCCGTGCAGCGTGGCGAGCAGTTCCGGCACGAGGTCGACCTTGGTGTCGATGGGGTTGTTGTACGCGACGACCGGCAGTCCGGCCTTCGCGACCTCGGCGTAGTGGGCGAGCACGGCCCGCTCGTCGGCGCGGTAGGCGTTGGGCGGCAGCAGCATCACCGACGCGCAGCCCGCGTCGCGCGCCTGCTCGGCCCAGCGACGCGACTCCGCCGAGCCGTACGCGGCCACGCCCGGCATGACCCGCTCACCGCCGATGGCGGCCACGGCCGTCTCGACGACCTTGGCGCGCTCCTCGGGGGTGAGCACCTGGTACTCGCCGAGCGAGCCGTTCGGTACGACACCGTCGCAGCCGTTCTCCACGAGCCAGGCGCAGTGTTCGGCGTACTTGCCGTAGTTGACGGACAGGTCGTCGTTCAGGGGGAGCGCGGTGGCGACGAGGACACCGCGCCAGGGGCGAAGGTCGGTGGTCATGCGGTTTCCCTCTCCGTAGGGTGTGACATCTCACTGATCCCGTTCTTCCGGCAGATCCCCGTGCTCCCCGGGCCGCGCCAGCACCCCCAGCGGTACCGGCCGCGCGAAGGGTCTGCGTCCCGTGGTCTCCGCGCACCCGGCGACTCCAGCGACCCCGGGTCCGCACATCCGGCCCTGGCACCAGCCCATCCCGGCCCGCGTCAGCAGCTTCACGGTCCGCAGGTCACCGGCCCCCAGCTCGCGGACCGCCGCTCGCACCGCCCCGGCAGGTACCTCCTCGCAACGGCACACCACCGTCTCGTCGGTGACCTGCTCGGCCCAGTGCGCGGGCGGCGCGTACACGGAGTCGACGGCGACGAAGAACGCGCGCAGCTTCTCCCGGGCCCGCGCGGCGGCCGCCCACCCGCTCGGATCCGGTTCCTGGCCGGTGAGCCGCGCCGCGATCGAGCGCCCGGCGATGTGCCCCTCGGCGAGCGCGAGGGCGGAGCCGCCGATCCCGGTGGTCTCGCCCGCCGCCCACACGCCCGGCACATCGGTGCGCTGCTCCTCGTCGACGTACACGTCACTCCCGTCGACCCGGCAGCCCAGCACGTCGGCGAGATCGGTGTGCGGCAGCATGCCGTGGCCCACGGCGAGGGTGTCGCAGACCAGGCGCCGTCGCGTGGCGGGGCGCACCCGCCCGTCCTGGTCGAGCGCCGCGACCGTGACCGCCTCCAGCCGCTCGGTGCCGTGCGCCTCCACGACGGTGTGGTGGAGGAGGCTGCGGACCCGGTGCCGGGCCAACCGCCCCGCGTACCGGGCTCCTTCGGCGACCTTGCCGGGCTGGGCCGCCAGCGCCCGGGACCGTCGTAGAAACGCTCCGGGATCGGCCGAGTCCACCAGGGCGGCGACCGTCGCGCCCGCGGTGGCGAGTCCGGCGGCGACGGGCAGCAGCAGTGGTCCGGTCCCCGCGACGACGACGGTACGGCCGGGCAGCACGAGTCCGCCCTTGAGCATGGCCTGCGCCCCGCCCGCCGTGACGACACCGGGCAGGGTCCAGCCGGGGAAGGGCAGCACCTTCTCGTAGCCGCCGGTGGCGAGGAGGACGGCGTCGGCGCGTACCTCGGCCGGCTCCTCCTGTTCGGGACCGAGCAGGGCGTGCACGGTGAAGTCGGCGGCGCCCCGGCGTTCGACGAACCACACGTGATGATCCGTCAAGTGCCGTACTCGGCCCGCCTGCACGTGGCTTCGCAGCCCGTCCCGCAGGCGCTCCCAGGTGCGCCACTGGTGGTGCAGTGCCTGTGGGCGACGGGCGCCCAGGCCGGGCGCGGGCTGCCGGTAGAACTGCCCGCCCGCCTCCATGGCCGAGTCGATCAGGGTGACGTGGATGCCGCGCGCGGCTGCCGCGAGGCCGGCGGCGAGTCCCGCCGGGCCCGCGCCGATCACCGCGAGGGTCGGTTCACTCATCGTGGCCCGTCCCCTCCTGGGTGCGGATCGCGTCGCCCGGGCGCAGGGGCAGCAGACAAGCCCGTTGGTTCGGGCGGTCGTTGACGGTCACCAGGCAGTCGAAGCAGACGCCGATGCCGCAGAAGAGCCCGCGCGGGCGGCCCTCGCCCCGGGTGCCGCGCCAGGAGGTGACGCCCGCCGTCCACAGCGCGGCGGCGACCGTCTGGCCGGGCAGGGCCTCGATCTCCCGCCCGTCGAGCGTGACGGTGAAGGCGGGTCCGGGTTCGGCACGCACGAGCCTGAGCGGGTTCACGAGGCCTCCTCGGAGTCGGAGAACCGGGCGGGACGGAAGGGTGCGAGATCGAGGTCGGGTGTCCGGCCGGTGAGTACCTGGGCGATCAACTGCCCTGTGCCCGTGGACAGTCCGATGCCCGCGCCCTCGTGCCCGCAGGCGTGGAACAGCCCCGGCACCCGCGGATCGGGCCCGATCGCCGGCAGGTGGTCCGGCATGTACGGCCGGAAACCCAGGTAGGTCCGCATCGCGCGCACCCGCTGGAGGAAGGGGAACAGCCGGGTCGCACCGGCGGCCAGCGCCCGCAGTGCGGGCAGCGACAACGACCGGTCGAAGCCGACCCGTTCCCGGCTGGCCCCGATGAGCACCGGTCCGGCCGTCGTCCCCTCGACCACCGGCGAGGTCTGCAGGGCCGCGGAGTCGCTGGCCACGTCGGCCACGTAGTCGGCGGCGTACACCTTGTGGCGGACCAGGCGGGGGAGCGGCTCGGTGACGAGGACGAAGCCGCGCCGGGGGAGCACGGGGAGGCGAACTCCCGCCAGCGCGGCCAGCTCCGCTCCCCAGGTCCCGGCGGCGTTGACGACGTACGGGGCGTGGATCTCGCCCCGGCCGGTCCGCACCCCGCGCACGGCACCGCCCGCGTCGCGCCGCACCTCGGTCACGGTCGCGCCGGTGAGCAGACGGGCACCCGACGCCCGTACGAGATGGGCGGCGGCCAGCGTCGGCATGACCTGGGCGTCCTGGGGATACAGCACACCGCCCGCGAGGCCGGATGCCAGGTGGGGCTCCAGGTCGCGGAGTTGGTCCGCGGCCACCGGCACCGCCTCGACTCCGGCGGACCGCTGCCCGATCGCGAGTTTCTCCAGGGCTCCGAGACCGTCGGGGGTGGCGGCGACGACCACGCCACCCTTGCGCTCGTACTCGACGGCCCCGCCGACCTCTGCCGCCAGCTCGGTCCACAACTCGCTCGACAGCAGAGCGAGTTGTAGCTCGGGACCCGGTTCCTTGTCGGACACCAGAAGATTGCCCTCACCGGCGCCGGTCGTGCCCCCGGCCACTGGACCGCGGTCGACGACGATCACGTCGAGCCCCGCCCGGGCGGCGTACAGAGCACAGGCCGCACCCACCATCCCGGCTCCGACGACCACGACATCGCAGGTCAGTCGCTTGCTCACGGCAGTACTATGTCACATATTGCTGGACTGGAGAACACACCCGGGCAAACCCGCGCTGCTCTGCTGCCGCGGCTGCTCCTTCTGCCCCGAGGCACCGTGGAGGCGGCCGGCAAAGCCGGTCGACGGCGTCCCGGGGGCACCGAGCGCCTGGCCCTGGGCCCGGACACCTGTCGCGCGCGCAACCCCCGGCTCGTCTACGGCCGTATGACGGTCTGGGGCCAGACCGGACCGCTGGGCCACGCCGCTGGTCACGACCTGACGTACATCGCGATCACCGGTGTGCTGCACGGCCTCGGGCAGACGGCGGACAGGCCGCAGGTTCCCGTCAACCCGCTCGGGGACCTCGGCGGCGGATCCACCTTCCTCGTCATCGGCGTGCTGTCGGCTCTCCTGAGCGCCCGTCCTCACGCCGGCCGAGGCGGCACGACACGCCCACCTCCGTGCGCGCGACACCTACGTCGTCATCGACGACGTCACGCAGCCCGCACCTGCACCTAGGTTCAGCGGTACCCCCACGGCGATGCCGACGGCCACTCGCCCGCTGGACCGCTGGCTCTAGCGGGTCATGACCAGCGAACATCCGAGTATGCGGAGTTCGCCGTGCGAGCCCAGAACTAGGTTCGCTGCCTGAGGCGTCAAGCGGCGAAAGTGCGCTGATCGTGCGCTGGAAGGTGCCCATGGAGCTCGCTGACTCCATCGCCGGCGGCCCGAGGCCGGACAGCGGTTCTCCGGTGCGCGACAGATGCCCCGCCTTCCTGCGCTGACTCGTGTCCTGAGGACAGCAGTCATCGCAGGTGGCAGGGCATCTCCGGAGTGGGGCCAGGCTCAGTGGGCCATCACGGGCTCTCCCTCGGACGGCTCCAGGGCCCGGTTCGGGATCAGGAGCGCCGCGAGCACCGCACCGACGACGAAGAACCCGGAGCCCCACGCGAGGGTGGCCGTGTAGCCCTCGACGCCGGCCTGTGCCGCGGCCAGCGCGCTGGGCTTGTGCGAGGTGAGGTAGTCGGTCGCGGCCGACGAGGCAATGGTGGTCAGCAGCGCGGTGCTGATCGAACCGCCCACCTGCTGACCGGTGTTGATCAGCGCAGAGGCGACACCCGAGTCCTCGTGATGCAGGCCTGAGGTCGCCCCCTGGAACGCGGTGGTCATCACCGCGCCGATGCCGAGACCCATCAGGATCATGCCGGGCATGATGTGGGTGACGTAGGTGCTGTCCAGCTCGATCCGGGTCAGCAGGGCCATACCGGCCGCGGCGAACAGGAAGCCGGCGGTGATCACCGTCTTCGGGCCGACCCTGGGCAGCACCAGCACCGGCATGGTGGTCGACGAAGCGACGACGGCCGCGACCATCGGCAGGTACACCAGACCGGTCTTGATCGGCGAGTAGCCCAGGCTGGCCGCGAAGTAGTAGGTCAGGAACAGGAAGATCGAGAACATTCCCATGCCGATGACGAACACCGCCATGAACGAACCACCGCGGGTCCGGTCCAGCACGACCCGCAGCGGCAGCAGCGGATGCGCGACCCTGGACTCCAGCCGGACGAACACCGCGAGCAGCACCGCGCCGGTGATCATGGAGCCGAGGGCGACCGGGTCGGTCCAGCTGGTGGACTCGACGTGCGCGAACCCGTAGACGACGGCGAACAGCGCGGCGCTCACCACGACGATGCCCGGGATGTCGAGTTCGGGCTTCTTGGTGATCACGGGCTTGGCCAGCAGCAGCAACGCACCGATCAGGGCGGGGACCGCGAAGACGACGTTCACGTACATCACCCAGCGCCACGACGCCCATTCGGTGAGCATGCCGCCGACCAGCAGCCCGACCGCGCCGCCCGCGCCGCCCAGCGCACTGAAGATGCCGAAGGCCTTCGCCCTCTCGGACGGTTCGGTGAAGGTCACGCTGAGCAGCGAGAGCGCCGCGGGTGCGAGCAGCGCGGCGAACAGGCCCTGGGCCACGCGAGCCGCGACGAGGATCTCGAAGCTGCCGGCCGCGCCGCCGAGAACGGACGCGGCCCCGAAACCCGCCAAGCCGATCACGAAGAGGGTGCGTCGGCCCAGCAGGTCACCGAGTCGGCCGCCGAGCAGCAGCAGGCTGCCGAACGCCAGCGCGTACCCCGTGATGACCCACTGCCGGCTGCCGTCACTGAAGCCGAGATCCTGCTGCGCCTCGGGCAGCGCGATGTTCACGACGGTCGCGTCGAGCATGACCATGAGCTGCGCCAGGCCGATGACGGCCAGCACCCACCAACGCACGGCATGGGAGCCGCGAAGGCCCGAGTCTTTCTTTCCGGAGGCGGGCGCCCCGCGGTCGATGCTGGTAGTCATTGGTTTCCCTTGCTCGGTCGTGTCTGACGGGTTCTGTCACCGGTGAAGGTGAGGCTGGAGGGCCGCGTCGGTGTCGGCGACGGCCAGTTTCTTGTTGATGTCGATGCCGGCGAGTGCGCCGGCTGCTGCGGAGGCCCCGACCTGGGCGGCCGGGTCGGTGACGTTGCCGGCCACCCACACGCCCGGCACTTCGGTGGTGCCGTCGGTGCCGGAGGCGAAAGTGCGGCCCGTGGGCAGGTCCTGCACCGGCAGGTTCAGCCCTTCCAGGCCCTTTGCGCGGGCCTGCATCTGCGGGACGACCCCGAGGACGCGGCGGGCCACGACCTGACCGTCGGCCAGGCGCACCCCGGCCAGGGCACCGTCCTCATCGCTGACGACCTCGGTGACCGGGGTGTCGATGACGCGGATGCCGCGGGCGGCGAAGCGGGTGCGGGTGTCTTCGTCGAGGTCGGTTTCGTTGGTGAAGTAGGTGAGGTCTTCGGTGAGTTGGCGGAACAACAGTGCGGGGCCGACGGAGGCGGGGCCGGTGGCGAGGATGCCGATGGGCTCGTCGCGCACCTCCCAGCCGTGGCAGTACGGGCAGTGCACCACGCTGTGTCCCCAGTGCTGGGCGAGACCGGGCACCTCAGGGAGTACGTCCTTCACGCCGGTGGCGACCAGGATGCGGCGGGCGGTGAGGTGGCGGCCGTCGGCCAGGGTGACGGTGAACCGCAGGTCGCCGTCCGCCGACGGGGCGGCGGGCTCGGCGGAGACCACCTGGCCGTGGATGACGTGTCCGCCGTACTGGCGTACCTGCTCGCGGCCCCGTCGCAGGAGTTCGGAGGGCGGGGTGCCGTCCAGGGCGAGGAGGCCGTGCACGGCCTCGGCGGGCGCGTTGCGGGGGGAGCCGCTGTCGATCACGACGACCGAGCGGCGGGAACGGGCGAGGATGAGTGCGCCGTTCAGTCCCGCGGCGCCCCCGCCGATCACCACCGCGTCGACGGTCCCCTCGGCCAGAGCGTCGCTCGCGTACGGAGAAGTCGTCACAGCCGCGGTCTCCTGCTTTTCCTTGTCGTTCATGGTTCGGTCAGTCCTTCGAGTTCCGGGTGGTTGCAGGAGGTCAGCTGTTCAGGAAGCCCAGGATGTGATCGGCGACCGCCTTGGGCTGTTCGACGTGCGGGAAGTGCCCCACGCCGGGTATGGCGATGCGTTCGAGGCCGTTCGTGAACAGGTCGTCCATGCCGTCGCTCAACTGCACGGAGAAGCAGTTGTCGTCGGCACCGTGGAGGTAGAGCGACGGGACGGTGATGGCGCCGAAGGCCCGGGCCTGCAGGGACTGGGCCGCCTCGTCCGCGGGGAGCGTGAACAGCTGGCGGTAGTAGCCGAGGATCTCGGTCAGTACTCCTGGAGCACCCAGGGTCTCCTTGAGCGCGGCACGCTCCGCGTCCGGCAGTTCGTAACCGGGTGACCATTCCCGCCAGAGCCGATCGACGAGGGCGAAGTCGTCGAACTCGACGGCCCCCTCTGCCAGGGCTGTCTGGAAGAAGAACATGTACCAGCTGCGTCTCTGCTGGTCACCGTCGGTGACCAAGGCGTTCATCAGTTGACGGCCATGGGGACCCGACATGGTGACCAGCTTGCGGACACGGCTCGGGTCGAGGGTCGCAGCCCCGTACGCCGCCGCGGCTCCGAAGTCGTGGCCGATGAGATCCGCCTGTTCGCGCCCGAGCGCTTCGATCAGGGTCAGGACGTCCTGGCCGGTCGAGGCGATGCGGTAGGAGCCGTCGGGGGCCGCGCCGCCGGGCCAGTATCCGCGCTGTGCGGGCGCGACCGCCCAGTACCCTTCCTGCGCAAGGCGGTCGAGGATCCCTGCCCAGCTGGCGGCGTGGTCGGGAAACCCGTGGAGGCACACCACGAGCGGCCCGCTGCCGGCCTCGAGGATCGGAACCTCCAGTCCGCCTGCCTGAACCGTCCGACGGCGGACGCCGTCGGACGCCTGGGACCCCTTGGTCGGGGAGTCGTCGCCAAAGGGCGGTCGCTGGCTCACGTGTGTCATGAGTTCAACCTCCAAGCCGCCTTCGCGGCGTCGCGATCCGGCAAGCCCGGACCAAGGAGCAAGTAAGTGGCGTAGGGGATCGCGTACGCGCTGAGCATCCGGCTCAGGTTCGACAGCGAGGACTCGTGGACACCGCGGCCTGCAAGGCGTCGCAATGCCGGGCGGCGCGGGGGAGCATGGGTTGCTCTCCATCGCACCAGGCGTGCACGCACCCTGTCCGGGGAGTTCAGGGCGGTTGTGGACTGAACAGTCCGAAACCTAGTGGGTTCTGTACTGTCTTGTCAAATACGGCAGGGTGGCTTTACCTTCGGTCTATGGCGAGACCTCGAAGCTTCGACCGCGAACACGTCCTGCCTGCCGTCGAGCGGCAGTTCCCGGGCTGCGACGGCACGAGCGTCGACGACATCAGCGCCGCGACCGGCCTGGTCCGCGGCAGCCTCTCGCCGGAACCATGCCGGACGGCGAACCGGTCCACCAGCACTCCGTCGTTCCAGACCGCCGTGTGACACCGACCGCCGTGTGACACCGACCGCCGTGTGACGCCGACCGCCGTCTGACGCCAACACCGCATCAGATCAACTTCATTGGGGAAACGAACATGACGGAAGCCGCAGACCGGATCATCGAGGCCCTGCGCAGCGGGCACGACCACCTCGCCGCTGTGGTGCACAGACTCACCGCGGCCGATCTCACCCGCCCGTCCGGCGCGTCGGAGTGGGACGTCTCCCAGGTGCTCAGCCATCTGGGCAGCGGCGCCGAAATAGGCCTGGCCGCACTGGAGGGCGCGACGGGCGGTACGGGTGCCCCCGACGGCGACTTCAACAAGTCGGTGTGGGCCCGCTGGGACGCGATGACCCCGGCCGAGCGCGCCGAGGGCTTCGTCACCGCCAACCAGGCGCTGGTCGAACGCTACGAGGGCCTCGACGCGGGGGCCCGCAGCGACCTCCGGATCGACCTCGGCTTCCTGCCCGCGCCGGTGGACGTCGCGACCGCGGCGGGGCTCCGGCTCAGTGAGTTCACCCACCACTCATGGGACGTCGAGGTGGCCTTCGACCCGTCGACGACCCTGGCGTCCGCCGCGACCGGGCCGCTCCTCGACCAGGCCGGTTTGTTGCTGGGCTTCATCGGCAAGGCGGACGCCCTGGAGAACCGCCCCGTCGCCGTCGCGGTGCACACCACCGCCCCCGACCGCACCTTCGGTCTCTCGGTCGGCGAGACGGTCGCGCTCACCGGCGAACCCGAGAACGCCGACGCCGTCCTGACGGCCCCCGCCGAGTGGTGGCTGCGACTCGTCACCGGCCGGCACGCCCCCGTCCACACCCCGCCCTCCGTGACCCTCACCGGTGACACCGTCACCCTCGACGACCTGCGCAGGGTCTTCCCCGGGTTCTGAGCCAGGCGGCGCGGCAACGGGCACGGAAAGATGCCCTGGCCTGCGCGTTTCACTCGGGGTCGTGTCCGGATCACTGGCGAGGAAGAGAAAGTGCCTTCTGCCGTCGGTCCGCAACGGGATCAGGTGCCCGGTGATGGCACGCAGGACCGTCGATCTGCGGCAGAGGGGGCGGCGTGATCGGGTGTGTTCGGCAAAGGTCACCTCGACCTCGACGATCGGCGTCCCCAACTCACGCTCCTGTACTGCCCGTCCGTCCGGGCCGGCCGCCTCCGGGCCCTGAACGCCCACGTACGGAAGCTCATCCACGAGTGGGCAACGCGCTGGCGGCCGCCGCCTCAGCGAAACACTGCTGCGAGTGCCAAGGGTCAGGCCGTGATCAGCTCCGGTGGTACCGGCAGTGCCATGAGGCGGAGCAGTTCAGCGACCTTGGCGTCGAGTTGTGCTCCGACCTCGGCGATGCGGGGATCGCCGAAGCCGGCGAATTTGGTCGACGGCTGGTCGATGCTGAACCGTACGGGGCCGGAGGCGGTCTCGTGGATCGCGGTGCGCAGCGGGGCGTACAGGATGGTGCCGGGGTCGTGCCGGAACATGGTTTCCGCGATGACGTTGTTGCCCATCATGTACGTCACGGCGCGCAGCCGGTGTCCCGACAGCCGCATCACCGGCATCGGATCCAGCGTCCAGTAGATGGCGAACGAATGAGGTGTGTGTGCGGCGACGTAGGCCTGCAACGCCGCGAGGTCGCCTGTGCCGACCACCTCGGTGAGTTCGGCGAAGTCGATGGCGGGTACCAGCGATTCGTAGCGCCGGCGAACGTCGTCGAAGGAGTCCTCAGCGTCGATGACGAGGCGGTTGACGAGGTGGGGGACGGCCTGGGTCATGGCTCTTTCCCATGTCTGGATGGGGAGGGGTGGGGGTTGCCGGTCGTTCGGAGTCAGGCCGCGTCGAGCAGGATGCGTGCCATCTCGTCGGGGCGCTCCAGGGCGGAGAAGTGGCCGGTGCGGGGCACGGTGATGCGGTGGACGTCGGTCAGCGCGTTGGCGACCCGGTCCCGCTCGGCGGGCTTGGACCAGTCGTTCTCGCTGTAGACGAGGGTGACGGGTGCCGACACGCGCGGGTAGCGCTCGCGGGCCCGGTCGAATCCCTTGAGGCTGCGGAAGATCCCTCGGGCCACCTTGTCGTAGCCCTTGCGACGGCCGCTCCTCAGCAACTCGGTGATGAAGTCCTCGGGCAGCTTGGTCTTGTCGACGTAGCCGCCCTGCAGGATGGCCCGGAAGACGGGCCGCGGCTCCTGGGTGGCGAAGAAGGGGCCCAGCACGGGCATCCGCACGCTGGAGATGATGACGCGGGCGATCAAGTTTCCGCGTTCGCCGCCCTGGGGGTAGTCGTAGCCGTTGAACGCCACGACCCGGCTGACCCGGTCCTTCAGGTCGATCGATGCCTGCAGGGACAGGGCACCCCCGAGCGATTCGCCCGACAGGGTGACGTCGTGAAGGTCCAGTCCGCGGACGAACTCGACGACCGCGGCCCGCAGTTGCGGCTCCTCGTACTGTGCGCCGGGGACGATGTCGGACCATCCCATCCCGGGCAGATCCAGCGCGTAGACGGTGTAGTGGTCCCACAACAGCGGGATCACCCGCTGGAAGTAGTCGAGCTGGCCGCGCACGGTGTGCATCAGCACGAGGGCGGTGCCGGTGCCCACGGTGTAGTAGCGCAGCCGCGAGCCATCGGCCCGGGTGAAGAACCGCACCTCGCCGCGGCCGTTGCTCCAGGTTCTCGCGTACGTCGAGTCGGGTGACTCGTTGTGTTCCATGGTTCTGTCCTTTCAGGTGAGGAGGATGCCTCGATGCGGGCTTTTTCCCCATTTCGCTGATCCGGGCCCGCAGCCCGGCACGGGTGTTCCGCAGGAAGCCCTGGTCGGCCGGGCTCAGCGCAGCGTGTCCGCCCAGTTCGCCGGCACGCGTCCCGCCGGTCCCGGGGAGGGCTGGTCGGCGGGGTGGGCGTCCGGGGGAGCCAGGGCCGGACCGGAGTCGTACATCTCGGACGTCTCGTAGTTCCAGAACCAGGTCTCGCCCGGCTCGTAACTGCGGATCACCGGATGGCCGGTGTCCCGGAAGTGGGCGGTGGCGTGCTTGGCGGGGGAGTCGTCGCAGCAGCCGATGTGGCCGCACTGGGCGCAGCGCCGCAGATGGAACCACCAGCCGCCGTCGGCGTCGCACTCGACGCAGCCGGCACCGCTGGGCGGGACGCTGGGGTCGATTCCGGTGTCCATGGTCATGAGGGCTCCTGGGCCGGGTCGGAGACGGTGCCGGGGGCGGTGGCTGTGAGGGGGAGGAGCACCTGGAAGCGGGTGTCGCCGGGTACGGACTCGACTTTCAGGTCACCGTGGTGCTTGTTGACCACGATCCGCCAGGAGATGTCCAGCCCCAGCCCGGTGCCCTCGCCCACCGGTTTGGTGGTGAAGAACGGGTCGAAGATCCGGCCGAGGATCTCGGCCGGCACTCCCGGGCCCGTGTCGCGGAACTCCACCAGCAGCCGGTCGTGCACCACAGCAGTGCGTACGGTCAACGTGCCTTCGCCGCCCGCACTGTTGATGGCGAAGACGGCGTTGTCGATCAGGTTGGTCCACACCTGGTTCAGTTCGGCCGGGTAGGCCGGAATCCTCGGCACCGAACGGTCGTACTCCTTGACGACCTTGACCTGTGGCCCGATCTTGCCCGACAGCATCAGCAGTGTGCTGTCGAGGAGTTCGTGGACATCGGTGACCTGGTAGGGGGCGCGGTCCAGCTGCGAGTACTGCTTGGCGGCGTCGACGAGGTGCGAGATACGGGTGGTGGAGTCCTCGATCTCGGACATCAACAGCTCGGTCTCGACCGTGTAGGTGAGCCACTCGACGGCAATCTGCAGGATCTCCTGCTCGTCGACGACCGTCACGATCTGCTCCAGCCAGTCGGCGTCGATACCGCCCTGCACGAAGGTCGGTGCGATCTGCCAGCCGTTCGGGACGCCGTGGTCGTCGAGCCAGTCGCTGAGCACGTCCTCCCGGTCGGATGCTTCGAGCGGGCTCAGTGCCGGCGCCTTGGAGACCCGCTCGGCCGTACGCTCCTGGAGGTCGACCAGGGCCTTCAGCGCGTCGCCTTGGTCGGGGCCCGAGGCGATCACGCCGAGCTTGTTGCGCATGTGCGCGACCCGGTCCCGGAGCGACGCGGTGGCCCGTACGGCCGCCGCGGCCGGGTTGTTGAGCTCATGGGTGAGGCCTGCGGACAACGAGCCCAGCGCGAGCAGCCGTTCGCGCTGACCGACGGCCCGCTGAAAGGTCTGCGAACCGAGGGCGAGCCCCTCCAGGAGGTGGACCGCCATCGGGAACCACTCGTGCATGAAGTTCGCGAACGCTTCGGCGGGCAGCACGAAGAACCGCGTCGGCTCCGACACCCGCAGCGAGTTGACGTACCGCTGCGGTTTCCCGTCCCCCAGGTACGCCATCACGGCCCCCGCGTACACCCCCTGCTGGGACGTGCGGCTCACCTCGATGTCGTCGCTGCCCACCCGGCGCGACATGACGACCGTGCCCTCGATCATCACGTAGAAGCAGGCCGCCGGGTCACCTTCGATGAACACCGGCCCGGGGTCGAACAGTTCGACCCGGCCCGCGGCGCACAGCCTGTCGAGCTGCTCGGCGCTGAGCTTCTCGAACAGGAACAGCGAACTGATCTCCGCCGGGTCGCACGGCATCAGCCGCCCGCTCACGACTGCTCCCGATACCGGTGCACGAGCATCACGGCCATGGCTCCTTCTCCGACAGCGGACGCGACCCGCTTCGCGGACTCGGCGCGCGCGTCACCCGCGACGAACACGCCCGGAATGTTGGTCTCCAGGTGGTACGGCGGCCGGTCCAGCTCCCAGTCCGCCGGCGGCCGCCCGTCCGGGGTGAGGTCCGGCCCGGCCAGGATGAACCCGCGATCGTCCCGCGACACCGTGCCCTCCAGCCAGCCGGTCAGCGGGGCCGCCCCGATGAACACGAACAGCCACTGCGCGTCGACGAGTTCGGTGTGACCGCTCGTCGTGTCGCGCAACGTCAGCTGTTCCAGTTGGTTTTCGCCGTGTGCGGCCTCGACGACCGTGTGGGCCCGCACCGAGATGTTCGGCGACTCGGCGATCTGCTGGATGAGGTAGTGCGACATCGACGCGGTGAGGTCGGCTCCGCGCACCAGCAGGGTGACCGACTTGGCGCCCCTGGACAGGTACATCGCCGCCTGCCCGGCCGAGTTGGCGCCGCCGACGATGTACACGTCGTGGCCCTGGCAGGCGGCGGCCTCGGTGAGCGCGGACCCGTAGAACACCCCGCGGCCCGACAACTCGTCGGCACCCGGAGCCTCCAACTGCCGGTACGAGACACCGGTCGCCAGGATCACGCTGTGCGCCGCGATCTGCGACCCGTCCGCGAACCGCACGAGCCGCGCCGCCCCGCTGCTCTCCAGTCCGGTCACCTCCCGCGTGGTGAGGATCTCGGCGCCGAACTTGGTCGCCTGACGCCGGGCCCGGTCGGTGAGCTGGCCGCCGGACACGCCGTCGGGGAAGCCCAGGTAGTTCTCGATCCGTGAACTCTGCCCGGCCTGCCCGCCGGTCGCCGACCGCTCCACGAGCACGGTCCGCAGGCCCTCCGAGGCCCCGTAGACGGCCGCGCCCAGCCCGGCCGGACCGCCGCCGATGACGACCAGGTCGTAGAAGTCCGCGGCCGGAGTCGTCGACAGCCCCACGTGCGCGGCCAGTTCGGGCATCTCCGGCTCGACGAGCGCCGTACCGTCCGCCGTGATCACCACCGGGAGTCGCTGTCCGTCCGCACCCGCGGCGGTCAGCAGCCGCTGCCCCTCGGGCTCCTCGGTGGAGTACCAGCGGTAGGGCACCTGGTTGCGGGCCAGGAACTCCCGTACGTCCGAGGAGCGCGCCGACCAGCGGTGTCCGATCACCTTGGTGGCGGGCACCGGCCGGTAGTCACTGCACCGCCACGCCTCCAGCAGGTCGTCCAGGACCGGGTAGAGCTTCTCCTCAGGTGGGTCCCAGGGCTTGAGGAGGTAGTGGTCGAGGTCGACGACGTTGATCGCGTCGATCGCCGCGTTGGTGTCCGCGTACGCGGTCAGCAGCACGCGCCGGGCCCCCGGATACACGTCCAGGGCCTGTTCGAGGAACTCGATGCCGTTCAGCTGCGGCATGCGGTAGTCGGCCAGGATCACCGCCACGAGGTCACCGCGCAGCTTCAGCTCCCGCAGCGCCTCCAGCGCGGACTCACCGGACTCCGCGCGCACGATCCGGTACGAACCGCCGTAGCGCCGCCGCAGATCGCGGGCGACGGCGCGGGAGACCCCCGGGTCGTCGTCCACGGTCAGGATGACGGTCCGCGCAGCGTCCACGTGCGGTCGGACGGGCGACGCTGATGCCGGCTTCGGTGTCTCTGGTGTGGACATATGCGTCTCCTCGGGCGCCGCCCCGTACCGCGGGGTCAGCCGGCCAGTCGGTTGAGCTTGCGGATCTGTCCGTCGAAGGCGCTCGAGGGCACGATCCGGCGCAGGAGGCTGACGCGTCTGGCCATCGGGCCGGCGGTGTACCGGAGCTTGGGCTTGGCGTCGGTGGCGGCCGCGACGATCGCCTTCGCCACCACGTCCGGGCCGTCGGCGTTGCGCACGGCCGTGGCCAGCACGTCCCGGGAGACCTCCCGCTGTGCGGCGTAGAGGGGCAGGGGCGCGTCGGGTGCCATGCTGCTCGCCTCGAAACTCGTGCTGGTGTAGGCCGGTTCGACCAGCAGCATCCGCACGCCGTGCTCGCGGAGTTCGTGGTCGACGGACTCGGAGTAGCCCTCGACCGCGTGCTTGGTGGCGGCGTAGACGGCCATGAAGGGCGCCGGGATCAGGCCCAGGACCGAGGAGACGTTGACCACGCGGCCACTGCCCTGGGCGCGCATGTGGGGCAGCACGGCGTTGGTCATCCGCATCACGCCGAAGACGTTGATGTCGAAGACCTCCTTGGCCTGGTCGATCGAGCTCTCCTCGCCGGCGCCGACCGCGCCCACGCCCGCGTTGTTGACCAGGACGTCGATCCGGCCGAACCGCTCGATCACCTCCCCGACCAGGGAGCGGACCGACTCGTCGCTCGACACGTCGAGATCGAGGAACGTCACCCCGGCGAGCGGCTCGGCGTTCGCCGCGTTGCGGCTCGTGCCGACCACCGCGAAGCCGGCGCCCACGAGGGCGAGGGCCGCCGCCCGCCCGATCCCGGAGGAGGCGCCCGTCACGAGGGCCACTCGGGGAACTGTCTGCATGGTGGTTCCTTGGGTTGTGGGCATGGCTCCGTGGGGCGATGTCCGGTGAGTTCAGGACGTTTGTTTACTGAACAGTCCGAAACCTAGGCAGTTCTGTACTGAGTTGTCAAGAAGGGTGGATCGGCTTTACCGTCTCTGTATGGCCAGACCACGAAGCTTTGACCGCGACCACGTCCTGCATGCCGCCGAGCGGCAGTTCCGCGCCTCGGGCTACAACGGCACGAGCGTCGACGACATCAGCGCCGCCACCGGCCTGGGCCGCGGCAGCCTCTACGCCGCGTTCGACGGCAAGCACGGCGTGCTGCTGGAGGCGATGGGCGGCTACTTCGCCCGGCTGGCGCAGGGGCCGCGCAAGATGCTCGACGGACCGGACGAGGGCGCTTTGGAACGACTGCACGCATACCTGCTGCGCGCCGTCCACGGAGTGCCACTCGCCGCCGACGTGCCCCCCGCCTCCGACCGGGCGGGGTCGGCCTGCTTCGCCGCCAAGATGGCCCTGGAGATCGGCGCCTCCGACGCCGAGGTGAAGCGCCTGGCCGGCGAATGCTTCTCCGTGGTCCGGGCGGCGGTGGCCGACTGTGTGCGAGCGGCGCAGCGCAACGGGGACATCGACCCCGACGCGGACCCCGACGACCTCGCCTACCTTCTGCTGACCGTCATCCGCGGGAGCGATGTCGTGGGCGCGTACGGCCACAGCGCTGAACGCCTGACCTCGATCGCGGAGACCGCGTTCGCCTTGCTGCCCCGCCCGCGCCGGCACTGACCGGGGCACGGCCGACCTCGTCGCACAGACATCTTCTGCGGTGGTGGGCACTGCTCGGCGCTCGGTGTCCCGTGGGAGTCGACGAGTTCCGCGAACGGACGGAGGTCGCGGCCGGCGGGTCTCCGGGCGTCTCTATGAGCGCAGGTCAGGGGTTGTGCCAACGCTCGTTTTCAGCGGCCGCCCTCACCCGTGCCGTCACTCGATCTCGCTCGGGTCGCCGGACGGGGTCCGGCCCGCCTGCACGTCCTGAAGACGAGCCGTTCCCAGCTTCACGGCGGTCTCCGTGCTGTCGTGGTCCGCGCCTCCGAGGCCGCCGTTGGTGACGGTGATCGCGTCCGTGCCGACCCGCACGGCAGCGACGTCGAGGGTGAGGGTGGTGGGCGTACCGCCCGACGTGCCCTGGACCGTGACCTGCAACCCCTGCCGGGCGTCGCCCTCCTTGGGCAGCGAGGCCGCGACCACCTGGACCGTGCGCTTACCGGCCGAACTGTCCGTGGCCGTGAACTGGTCGCACTTGTCCGGCAGGCTCTTCAGCCAGGCGAAGGAGGAGTCCAGCGTGCTCTTGTCGTAGGCGGCGACCTGGTACAGCAACCGGGACTCGCCCTCCTGGAAGCCGGTGAGCGCGCTCGCGCCCGACGGCTTGCCCAGGAGGTCGTCGTCGTAGAGCGCGTCGAGGAGCTTCTGGCAGTCGGCCGCGTTCGCCTTCGCGGAGAGGAAGTCGGCCACGTCGACCTTGCCGACCAGCAGGCTGTCGTGCCAGGTGGACGCGTTCTTCACCTGGTCCCAGTCGCCCTCCAGATCCGCCTCCGTCACCAGGGCGGCCCGCGCCCCGGCCGGGGTGAGCGCGGCCGGCGACTCCTGGGCGAGCGGGGAGGAGGAGATCCGGGTGGTGTCCGCGCTCTCCGCCCCGCTGTCGTCACCGTCCGAGCAGGCGGCTGTCGTCAACAGGGCACCCGCCGCCAGGGCGGAGGCGAGCACACGGACGGGGCGGGGCGGACGCTGGGTCATCACGAGGTCTCCTGGAAGTGGGCGATGCCTTCCGATGCCTTCCATGCCACAACCGCCGCCGCCGTACGACCAGCGCACCGGGCTGTTCGAGTGAGTGCGGGGGGTGAGGGAAAACCGGTGGCGGGCGCGACGCCGGCCCCCTAGGGTGAAGACCGCTTCGCACGACGGCGCACGGCTGTCGTGCCCTACGAGCTGGGACGAGAGGAGGTGTCGACCGATGGCTGTCTTTGCGATGAGCGCTGCCCGCATCCAGATCATCAAGTCCACCTCCGTGGCCGTCGGCTGACCTCGATTCCCCGTGCCGGGCCACCCTTGTGAAGGGTCTCCCTTGACTTCCACCTCCGTTTTCACCGCTCTCGCTCCCTACGGCTGGGACGAGGCATGGGCGGACGCGTTCGCCCCCTACGAGCCCGAGGGGCTCATCCCCGGCCGCGTGGTCCGGGTCGACCGCGGGCAGTGCGACATCGTCACCGCCGACGGCATGCTCCGGGCCGACACGGCCTTCGTCACCCCGCACGACCCGATGCGGGTCCTGTGCACCGGCGACTGGGCCGTCGTCGAGCCCGGGGGCAACCCGCGCTACGTACGGACGTATCTGTCGCGCCGTACCGCCTTCGTACGCTCCACCTCCTCCAAGCGGTCCGAGGGGCAGATCCTCGCGGCCAACGTCGACCACGCGATCGTCGCCGTGTCGCTCGCCGTCGAACTCGACCTCGGCCGTATCGAACGCTTCCTGGCCCTGGCCTGGGAGTCCGGGGCGCAGCCCGTCGTCGTGCTCACCAAGGCCGACCTGGTGCCGGACGCGGTCACGCTCTCGCATCTCGTGCAGGACGTGGAGACGACGGCTCCCGGGGTGCCGGTGCTGACCGTCAGCGCGCTGGACGGGGAAGGGCTCGACGTCCTCGTCGCGGTCGTCTCCGGCGGTACGACCGTGCTGCTCGGACAGTCCGGCGCGGGGAAGTCCACGCTGGCCAACGTGCTCGTGGGCGAGGACGTGATGCAGGTGCACACCACGCGGGACGTCGACGGGAAGGGCCGTCATACGACCACCACCCGCAACCTGCTCGCCCTGCCGGGCGGGGGCGTGCTGATCGACACACCCGGCCTCAGGGGCGTGGGGCTGTGGGACGCCGAGGTCGGGGTCGGACAGGTGTTCTCGGAGATCGAGGAACTGGCCGAACGGTGCCGGTTCCACGACTGTGCCCACGAGAGCGAGCCGGGGTGCGCGGTCCTGGCCGCGATCGCCTCCGGCGAGCTGGCGGAACGGCGGCTGGAGAGCTACCGGAAGCTGATCCGCGAGAACCAGCGGATCGTGGCCAAGACCGACGCGCGGCTCCGTTCGGAGATCCGGAAGGAGTGGAAGAAGCGGGGGGCGCAGGGGAAGGCGGCGATGGAGGCGAAGCGGGGGCGCTGGGCGTAGTCGTCCGGGTGCGGCCGGGTCCTGCCTGGCTGCACCCGCCTGCTTGGGGGCGCGGGGAACTGCGCGACCAGCCACGACGCACCGGCACTCGGCCACGTACCCGTCCCCCCCACCTCCCCGCACCGCGCTGTCCGATTTCCGCCAGCGGCACCCCCGCGCACGGCGGACACTGGAACGCGTGATGGACGAAGACACCAGGTACGAAGCCGTCCGCAGTCGGGACGCCCGGTTCGACGGGGAGTTCTTCTTCGCTGTCCAGACGACCGGCATCTACTGCCGGCCCAGCTGCCCCGCGGTGACCCCGAAGCGTCACAACGTCCGCTTCTACCCGACGGCCGCCGCCGCGCAGGGCTCGGGATTCCGGGCCTGCCGACGGTGCCGTCCGGACGCCGTGCCCGGCTCAGCCGACTGGAACGTCCGGGCCGACGTCGTGGGCCGGGCGATGCGCCTGATCGGCGACGGGGTCGTCGACCGGGAGGGCGTCGCCGGGCTCGCCGACCGCCTCGGCTACAGCGCACGGCAGGTCCAGCGCCAGCTCACCGCGGAGCTCGGCGCCGGCCCCGTCGCCCTGGCCCGCGCCCAGCGCGCCCACACCGCCCGCGTGCTGCTCCAGACCACCGGCCTGCCGGTCACGGAGATCGCCTTCGCGTCGGGCTTCGCCAGCGTGCGGCAGTTCAACGACACGGTCCGGGAGATCTACGCCACCACACCCACCGCCCTCCGGGCCGCCGCCCGGACCGCCCGCCGCGCGGCCACCCCCACGGCGGGCATTCCGCTACGGCTCGCCCACCGCGGCCCCTACCGGTCCGCCGCCGTCTTCGACCTGCTGGCGAGCGAGGCCGTCCCCGGCGTCGAGGAGGTCACCGGAACACCGGGCCGGCGCACCTACCGCCGTACCCTCCGCCTCCCGCACGGCACCGGAATCGTCGCCGTCCTCGAACGCCCCGGCACACTCCGGACCACCTCCGGCGCCCACCCCGGCGGCTGGCTCGACGCCCACCTGCACCTGACCGACCCCCGCGACCTGACCACCGCCGTCGGACGGCTGCGGCGCCTGTTCGACCTCGACGCCGATCCCTACGCCGTCGACGAACGCCTCGGCGCGGACACCCGGCTCGCCCCGCTGGTCGCCGCCCGCCCGGGACTCCGCTCGCCCGGCGCCGCCGACCCCGAGGAGCTCGCCGTACGGGCCCTGGTGGGCCGGGACGAAACCGAACGGCTCGTCCAGCGCCACGGCAAGACCCTGGACGCCCCCTGCGGCAGCCTCACCCACCTCTTCCCCGAGCCCGCCGCCCTCACGGAGACCGCCGGTCCCCTGCGCGCGCTCGCCACCGCCCTCGCCGACGGTGCCGTACGACTGGACCCGGGCGCCGACCGCGACGAGGCGCAGCACGCGCTGCTCGCCCTGCCCGGCCTGGACGCCCGTACCGTCGCCGTCATCCGCAGACGCGCGCTCGGCGACCCCGACGTCGCCCCACCCGGCCTCGACACCCCCGACACCTGGCGCCCCTGGCGCTCCTACGCCTGGCAACACCTGCGCGCAGCAGGAGAGTTGGAGTCATCATGACCACCCGCTGGACCCGCCTCGACAGCCCCGTCGGCGAGCTGCTCCTCACCGCCGACGAGACCGGCGCACTGACCTCGCTCTCCGTGCCCGGGCAGAAGAACGGCCGTACCGTCCAGGAGAGTTGGCGGCACGACCCCGGCCCCTTCCGGGCGGCCCGCGAGCAGCTCGCCGCCTACTTCGCCGGTGAACTCAAGGAGTTCCAGCTGGAGTTGCGCCCCGAGGGCACCGAGTTCCGCACCCGGGTCTGGGACGCCCTCGACGACGTGCCGTACGGGGCGACCACGACGTACGGCGAGATCGCCGCCCGTGTCGGTGCCTCCCGGGTCGCCGTCCGGGCCGTCGGCGGCGCGATCGGCGCCAACCCGCTGCTGATCCTCCGCCCGTGCCACCGCGTGATCGGCGCGAACGGCTCCCTGACCGGATACGCGGGCGGCCTGGAGCGCAAGACGACCCTGCTCACCCTGGAGGGCTCGCTCTAGGACTCCTCCAGTCCCCAGCTGTGGATGCGGCGCGGATGGATGCGGATCAGCTCCTCGCTGAAGTGAGGGCCCAACTCGTGCGGCCCGGTGAGGAGTTCCGCCTCCCCGCGGATGTCGATGCCGCGCACCGTCCACGGCTTCAGGCTGACGATGTCGTCGACGACCAGCGCGACCTTCGGGTTCTTCTGGAGGTTGCGCCACTTCTTGGTCCGGCCCAGCGCGTAGCCGCCGATCAGGATGGTGCCGTCGTCCCGCGGGAAGAAGCCGACCGGGTTCGCCTGCGGCTGCCCGTGCTGATCGACGGTGGCCAGCCGTCCCAGCCGCTGTGACGTCAGGTACGCGCGCTCGGCCTCGCTGAATGCGGTCATGGCAGACACCCAAACACGCGCGCGACCACCGCACATCGGAATCCCGGCCCAGGACCGCGGTCCTACGTCAGCCCCACAGCACCGTCCCCAGCCACGCGCCCATGATGAGCAGACAGGTGAACAGCTCCGCCAGCACGCTGGAGCCGCCCGAGCGCATCGCCTGCCGCAGGGCGGCCCGCGCCTCGCCGTGCCGGCCCAGGCGCAGGCGTTCCGAGACGTAGATGCCGGCCATGAAACCGGGGATCGCGCCGAGCACGGGGATCAGGAAGAACCCGAGGAAGGCGCCGAGACCGGCGTACACCGCCATGCGCGGGGTGGCTCCGCTCTCCCGCAGTCGGCGGGGTGGCAGCGCCCAGCGCACCACCTGGGACAGGAACAGGGCGACGGTGGCCGACACGAGCACGAACCAGGCGACCGGCTGCGGATCCTTCAGCGCCCACCACAGGACCGCTGCCCACACCAGCCACGACCCCGGCACGCCGGGCACCAGAACGCCGACCAGGCCGAACAGCATGACCAGGCCGACCAGCAGGAGGTCCCACACTCCCATTCGTCCAGGGTGCAGGAGGGGGTGGGGAAGCGCAGGTCAGCGACGTCACCTCTCCGGCCGTCTCTTTCGCCACACGTGTTCGACGGCTCACTCGACACGCCGTTCGAGGCACCCGGTCGTGCCCCATTTTTGCGGATGCCCCGTTTTCATACGGCTCCCGCGGTGGACAATTGGGGGCATGAGCCAGCAGGGGGGTAGGCCCACGGGTCACGAGGACGACTGGTGGGGGCAGCTGTACGACTCCACGGGCGACACGGGCCCCACACCGGCCCCGGACACCCTGGACGACCGCTTCGCCTCGGCGGCGGGGGCGGTGGAGGACGAGGGCGGGGGCGACGGCGGGGCGAGCCGCCGGGCCACTGCCGGTGTTCCGGCGCCGCGGGGTCCTGAGCGGCGGGTTCCCGAGCGGAGCTTTCCTGAGCGGCGGGTTCCCGAGCCGACGGATGTGCCGCCCGGCCGCGGCGTCGACCGTGCCGTCCCGGAGTCGCCGTCCGACCCCGTCCAGGGCCCGGTGGCCTTTCCACCCGGCCCCACACCCCCCGGCTTCGACGAGCGCGCCCCGTCGGACCCGCCCCCATCGCTCTCCGTCCCCCGCACGTCCACGGAGACACCCCCCGTCACGAACGTCCCGGCGTCCCGCCGTCCCCCTGACGCTCCCAGCCCACCCACGACAGCACCCCCACCCCCCACGACACCGCCTCCGGGGGACGGGGGCCGGGGTGGGGTAGGCGCTTCCGCACAGGGGGGCGGCCGCTTTGCTTCCGAGGATCAGGGCGACGGCGTCTCCGGCCGGGCGGGTTCGCGGGGCGAGGGCGGTGCCGCACCGGGCGACGACCGGATCGGTCGCAGCAACCCCGGTGACTTCGGCGACGTTGATCTGAGCGCCGGTGCGGACTTGCGCGAGGGGGCCGCGGGCGGCAGGCGAGACACCTCCGCGCAGGTCGGCCCTCACGGCCCCGGAAGCCCATCCGGCCGACGCGACGAACGCAGCACCCACCACGTCGAAGGGGACTGGTGGGCCACCCCGGCTCCCAAGGCCAACGCCCCGACCCCGGGCTCCGAAGCCAACGCCCCGACCCCGGGCTCCGAGATCGGCGCCGCAGCCTGGGGCGCCGAGGCCACCGACCCCGCCCCGGAGCCCCCTGGGACCTCCGCCCACACGGGCCCAGGCTCCACCCAGCCCAACCCGACGCCCGCCCAGGACCCCCACTCGAACCCTGGCGCGTCCGCCTCCCCACAGCCCGGCGAAACCGCAGCCAACCGCGATCCCGAGCCGGGCCCCTACCCGGCGCCGGGCCCCACTCCCGCATCCGGTCCCCGCCGCCCAGCCGTCTCCGATCCTCGGCCGGACTCCACTCCCGGCCCCGGTTTCCATCCGGCGCCGGGCCCCACTCCCGCATCCGGTCCCCGCCCCCCAGCCGTCTCCGATCCTCGGCCGGACTCCACCCCCGACCCCGGTTTCCATCCGGCGCCGGGCCCCCCGGCCGTCTCCGATCCTCGGCCGGACTCCACCCCCGACCCCGGTCTCCATTCGGGGCTCGGCCCCACCCCCGCATCCGTTCCCCGTCCCACAGCCGCCCCCGACCCGACCTCACCCCCCGGATTCGTCCCGGCCCCCGCAGCCGATCCGTACTCCGCGCAGGGTTCCGGCAGCGCAGCGGATTCCGCCTCCACCCCCCGTTTCCATTCGGCCTCCGGCCCCACCCCCCGCATCCGTTCCCCCTCCCACAGCCGCCCCCGACAGCGCGCCCGACCCGACCTCAGCCCCTGGCCCCGCCCCCAACCCCGCAGCCGCCCCTCACCCCCTCCGCACAGCCACCCGAGTAGATCTCCCCATGCTCCCTCCCGTCCCCGTCGGGTTCGTCGGGTCCGGGCCTCCTACCTACGACGCCGAGCCCACCGCGCTCCCGCCCGCGGACCCCGATGAGCTCGACGATCTCGTGGCGGACACCGTGCTGGACGGGGCCAGGTACGGGGCGTGCACCTTGCGGGCGGTGTCCGTGCGGGGGGACTCCGCGCGGTTCCGGGGGGAGCCGCGGAGGGACTCGCTGCTCACCGCCCGTTTCGGGACCGGCGAGCAGGCGCTGGTCCTCGTCGCCATGGCCACCGGCGCCCGCGCCACCCCCGGTGCGCACCGGGCCGCCGCCGAGGCCTGTCAGTGGATCGCGCGGGCCGTAGGACGAAGTCATGCCCGGCTCGCCCAGGACATCGGTGCCGCCAGACGCGGTGACCTGAAGTCCGGCCTGCACCGCCTCACCGACCGCAGCCTCGGCAAGCTGCGGGCCAGCGCCGCCGAGCAGGGCATCGACCCGGAGGAGTACGCGGCCACCCTGCGCTGTCTGCTGCTGCCCGCCGACCCCGACTGCCGGGTCCGGGTGTTCTTCGGCGTCGGCGACGGCGGCCTCTTCCGGCTCCGCGACGGCGAGTGGCACGACATCGAACCCCTGGTCACCGACGCCACCGGCGAACCCGTCGTCGGCTTCGGCTCGCTGCCCGCCGAGACCCCCGAGGGCGACCGCCTCACCATGGACCTCGGCATCCCCACACCCCCGAGCCCCTACGAACCCGCCCCGGAACCGCCCCGCGCACCCTTCCGCTTCCGTGCCTCCGTCGCCCGCCCGGGTGACACCCTCCTGATGTGCACCGGCGGCCTCGCCGAACCCCTGCGCGGCGAACCCGGACTGTGCGAGTACCTCACGGGACGGTGGTCGGGACCCCCGCCCGGCCTCGCCGCGTTCCTCGCCGACTCCCAAGTCCGGGTCAAGGGATACGCCGACGACCGTACGGCCGCGGCGGTTTGGGAGGCGTGATCGCGGCCATTGTGGATTGATGGACCCAAGGAGACCGAAGGGGTGCATGGATCCATGGCCAAACAGAACGTCGCCGAGCAGTTCGTGGACATCCTCGTCAAGGCCGGAGTGAAGCGCCTCTACGGCGTCGTCGGCGACAGCCTCAACCCGGTCGTGGACGCCGTACGGCGCAACGCGGCCATCGACTGGGTGCACGTACGGCACGAGGAGACCGCCGCCTTCGCCGCGGGCGCCGAGGCCCAGATTACCGGCAGGCTCACCGCCTGTGCCGGCTCCTGCGGGCCCGGCAACCTGCACCTCATCAACGGCCTCTACGACGCCCACCGCTCCATGGCCCCGGTCCTCGCCCTCGCCTCGCACATCCCCTCCAGCGAGATCGGCCTCGGCTACTTCCAGGAGACCCACCCCGACCGCCTCTTCCAGGAGTGCAGTCACTACAGCGAGCTGATCTCCAGCCCCCAGCAGATGCCGCGGCTGCTCCAGACCGCCATCCAGAACGCCGTCGGCCGCTCCGGCGTCAGCGTCGTCTCCCTGCCCGGCGACATCGCCGACCAGCCCGCCCCCGAGAAGTCCGCCGAGACCGCCCTCGTCACCTCACGGCCCTCCGTCCGCCCCGGCGACGCCGAGATCGACAAGCTCGTCGAGATGATCGACAAGGCCCAGAAGATCACCCTCTTCTGCGGCAGCGGCACCGCGGGCGCGCACGCCGAGGTCATGGAGTTCGCGGAGAAGGTCAAGTCGCCCGTGGGACACGCCCTTCGGGGCAAGGAGTGGATCCAGTACGACAACCCCTTCGACGTCGGCATGAGCGGCCTCCTCGGCTACGGCGCCGCCTACGAGGCCACCCACGAGTGCGACCTGCTGATCCTGCTCGGCACCGACTTCCCGTACAACGCGTTCCTCCCCGACGACGTCCAGATCGCCCAGGTCGACGTACGGCCCGAACACCTCGGCCGCCGCTCCAAGTTGGACCTCGCGGTCTGGGGTGACGTGAAGGAGACCCTGCGGTGCCTGACGCCCCGGGTGAAGGAGAAGACCAACCGGCGCTTCCTCGACAAGATGCTCAAGAAGCACGCCGACGCGCTCGAAGGGGTGGTGAAGGCGTACACGCGCAAGGTCGAGAAGCACGTCCCGATCCATCCCGAGTACGTGGCCTCGGTGCTCGACGAACTCGCCTCCGACGACGCGGTGTTCACCGTCGACACCGGTATGTGCAATGTGTGGGCCGCGCGGTACATCACACCCAACGGCCGCCGCCGCGTGATCGGTTCGTTCTCCCACGGGTCGATGGCGAACGCGCTGCCGATGGCGATCGGGGCGCAGTTCACCGACCGCGGGCGGCAGGTCGTGTCGATGTCCGGCGACGGCGGGTTCTCCATGCTGATGGGCGACTTCCTGACCCTCGTGCAGTACGACCTCCCCGTGAAGGTCGTCCTCTTCAACAACTCCTCGCTCGGCATGGTCGAGTTGGAGATGCTGGTCGCGGGACTGCCCTCCTACGGCACCACCAACAAGAACCCCGACTTCGCCGCCGTGGCCCGCGCCTGCGGTGCCTACGGCGAGCGCGTCGAGAAGCCCAAGGATCTCGCCGGGGCGCTGAAGGCGGCGTTCAAGCACAAGGGTCCGGCCCTCGTCGACATCGTCACCGACCCCAACGCCCTGTCCATCCCGCCGAAGATCAGCGCCGAGATGGTCACCGGCTTCGCCCTGTCCGCCTCGAAGATCGTCCTGGATGGCGGAGTGGGCCGCATGCTCCAGATGGCCCGCTCCAACCTCCGGAACGTGCCCCGGCCCTAGCTGTCGTAGTCCACCCAGGCCCGTTGGCCGGCGGTGTTCGTGCCGTACCAGTAGCGGGGCAGGCCCTTGATGCCGGTCGTGCGGAACGGCTCGCCCCGGTCGTCGACGCGGACCGTGCCGGTGCGGCCCTGGGAGGACCAGTCCAGTTCGAGGTACCAAGCGCAGTCGCAGGTGACGGTCTCCGCGGTCACCAGCAGGATCTCCGGGTCGGTAGCGGAGACCCGGTAGGGCATCTTGACGGCCGGGATGACGTTCTCGCCGTCGTTGCCGGACATCGACCGGGCGATCGGGCGGTCCTTGTCGAGGTCGACAGAGAAGTAGCGCGGGGTGAGCGCACCGCCGCACCCCTGGTCCATGGCGTACGAGTTGCCCTGGGCCGGGGCGCCGCGGGAGACGACCCGGACGCGGAGATCCTCCAGGACGACCGCCGTGGAGCTGCGGCCCTGCACCGAGATCTGCACCATGGTCTGCCGGCCGTGGATCGCGCCCTGGGTCGCCGCCCACGGCGCCGCGTCCTGCGAGACCGGAGGCGGCGGGACCTCGGCCGGGGGCTTGTCGATGACGTAGTCGTGGCCGCAGCCCGCGAACCAGACGTGGGAGTTGGCGGTCCAGGTGAGCGGGGTGCCGGTCGCGGTGCCCTGCTTCCCGGCCTTGCCGGTGCCCTTGGCGGCCGTACTCCCGCCCGGCGCCGACGCGGAAGGGCTCCTGCCGTTGCCCTCGGGGGTCGGGGAGCCGGACGTGGCGGAGGGACTCGGCGACCGGGACGGGGAGCGGTCGGGTGTGCTCGACGCCGAGGTCCGGGACGACGGGTCCGGCGCCTGGGCGACCGCGTCCGACCCGGGACGTCCCGAGGGCAGCGCCGACAGACTGCCCAGCGTGGCGAGCAGCGCCACGGCGGCGGCCGCGGTGACGCCGACGCGCCGCCGGCGGTACCAGGGACGGGGCGGGGGAACACCGGGACCCGACAGCAGGCCGCCGTCCGTGTCCTCGCCCGCCGCGTCACCGACGGCCGGCTCCGGCGCCGTGTCGCCGACCGGCTCCGCGGCCGTATCGCCGACCTCACCCGTGTCGGCCTCCGCCACCGCTTCCGTGGCCTCGCCCGCCCGCGGCCGCTGCCTCGCCGCCACCGCCGACAGCCACAGCCGGTGCAGATCCATCCGCTCCTCGGCCGAGGCCCCGCACAGCGCGGCGAAGCGTTCCACCGGTGCGAAGTCGACGGGTACCGCGTCGCCCGCGCAGTAGCGGTGCAGGGTCGAGGTGTTCATGTTCAGGCGTCGGGCCAGCTGACCGTAACTGCGGTCCGTCCGCTCCTTCAGTCGCCGCAGCCGGGCCGCGAACTCCTGGACCTCGTCCTGCGGTTGCGGTGCGGACAACGATTCCCCCCTGATCCGGTATCCCAGGCCCACCATATACCTGCACGTCAGACGGGCTGGGATGGTTCCACCACACCGAAAAGGCCGTCAGTCGTTGCGCTGACCTCCTGTGACAGCCGATGCTCTTGGTGTCGCACCGACCAGGGCCGGACCGACCACCGGCGGCGGGCGTCATTCCATCACGCACTCATCACGGGGGACACCCATGTTCATGCGCACCCGAGTCGGCGCTCTCGCCGCTCTCGCCGTCACCGGTCTCGCCCTCGGCGCGACGCTCGCCACCCCGGCGGAGGCGGCACCCAAGGCGCCCGGCTTCCTCGCGGCCGCCGACCTGCCGCCGCACCCGAGTTCGCCGTGGACGGCCGGCAAGGTCACCCGCGGGGCGGGCGAGCCCGGGCTCGGCGTCTGTGCGAAGACGGCCGTTCCGGCCCACTCCGCCGCCTGGAACCGGGACTTCCGCACCGAGCTGGAGACCGGCGCCCGCCAGGTCACCGTCGTGCTGCCCGACACCGCGTCGGCGAAGACCCTCGTCTCCCGGCTGAACCGGGACTTCAAGACCTGCGCGACCCGGATCGAACAGGCCGACCCGGGGACGAAGGCCGACGGCAAGGACTACGGGACGCTGTCCGTCGAGGAGGGCGCCCATGTGTACGGCGTGCAGAGCGAGACCTCCTTCGGCGCGCTCGACGTCAACCTCATGTCGGTCGGACGGGACGGCCGGACCGTGACCGTCGTCGACTGGGGCCAGATGGGCCGCCTCGCCGACGCCCCGGTGAAGGCCTTCAAGAAGACGACCGTCACCGCGGTCGACAAGCTCCACTGACCAGCGGGGCCGCCCTCCCGCACGGGGGTCGGGCGGGCGGCCCCGCACCGGACCACGGCACAGCTCTCAGCTCAGCACCGGAAAACGGGGAACAGACATGACCAGCAGCAAGACGACCCGCCGCACCACCCTGGCGGTGGGCCTCGCCCTGGCCCTCGGCCTCGGCGCCACCGCCCAGGCCTCCGCCGGGTCGCCGCGCAGCGTCAGCGGGAAGCCGTCCGACAACATCACCCGCATCGCCGACTTCTACGGCACCTACATCGACGCGGTGACCGACGAGGGCGGCGGTGAACTCCGGGACGCCCTGCGCGCCCACTACCTCACGCCCGCCTTCCGGAAGCAACTGGACGCCTGGGAGGAGAAGGAGCACGCCGACGGGGTCCTGCGCGCCCAGAACGTCCCGCTCGCCTGGAAGGTCACCGACAACGGAACCGCGGAGTACACCGAGGCCGTCGTCACCCTCACCTGGAGCGCCGGTCAGACCAGCACGCTGGTCGTCGACATGACCCGCGGCAGCCACAAGATCTTCCACATCGGCACCAAGGGCATCGGGGGCACGTGACAGCACATTCCGGCCAGTTTCCCGGCTGTCACAGCTCCTCGTCGGCTACGCCGGGAACAGCAGCGGGGCATGGGCGGATCGGCCCAGGCCCGGTGGTCCCGGTGTCCCGGGGCCGCGTGGGCCGAAAGCCGTGCGACAGCGCGGGACCGGCCGTCGTCGCCGGGCCGGATGAACCGGCGCACCTCCGCTCGCCGGGCCCCGGTCGTCGGGTGCCGGCGGCGGAGGCGCACGCCGTCACGGGGGGTGTGCGAGATGTCGTACGACAGTCCCCCGACCCGTGAGTGCTGACGGCGCACTCGTGGTTCCGGGCCGTACCGGCGACCCGCGCGTTCCTCGGGCCCGTGTGCGACGTCCCTCGGCCGACGCTCCGAGCAGGGGCTTTGCCGCGTGACCGGGGGTGGGAAGGGTGTGCCGCGCGGTTCTGCGGGCCGAAGCGCCGGTATCGGTCCGCCGGGCACATGCCACACGGTGGGACCAGTGGCACCGGCGCCGACCGCCGGGGGGCGCGCAGGCCCCACGGTCGGGGCGCGGATCGGGTGGGGCCGGTCGTCGTGGACGGCGGCCGGGAAGCCGCGGTCCGTGAATCCGCAGCTCCGCGGGCCGCCTCCGCAACCGTGGCCGAACACCTGGTCGTTGATGATTCGACATGACTGCCGCCTGAACTATCGGGCATGGATCCCCGTGAACGTGTTCGAGCAGGAGGGGAACCGACATCGGCACGCGGGCGGGGGTCATGAAGAGGCAGGCACGAGGAGGCGGTCCCACGGCAGCAGGGGCCTTCTCGGCACAGACCATGGAGGAGAAGACCGACGGCACCCCGGAGCAGGCGCGGTCGCCACAGCTCCGGCGGAGACTGGAGCGGGCCGACCTGGGGGCCGTACCGGAGACACGCAGGGCCCTGCGCGAGCTGTTACGGCACTGGGGCAGGCCCGGACGATCGGAGATAGCCGAACTGCTCACCAGCGAACTGGTCACCAACGCACTCGTCCACACCGATCGCGACGCGGTCGTCACGGCCACCGTGGGGCCGCGGGCCCTGCGGGTGGAGGTACGGGACTTCGTCGCCCACCGTCCCAGGATGCGCGTACCCGAAGCGGGCGAGGGTACGCACGGCCGGGGCCTGGTCCTGGTGCAGTCCCTCGCGGACGCCTGGGGCGTACGGGCTCACGGGGTGGGCAAGGCCGTCTGGTTCGAACTGGACGCCGGAGCGGCGTGAAAGACGGGAACGGGAAGGGGGCGTGACCGCGTCGGTCACGCCCCCTTCCCATGGTGCCTCGGCTGTTCAGCCGGCCTGCTGTCTAGCCGAACTGCTGCTCAAGATCCTTGAGCTTGCGCTCCAGCGAGTCGAGACGCGGCAGCGCCATTGTGTCGTCCTCCGCAGTGAGGTCGACGGAGGAGTCAGCCCCATGGCGAACGGGCTGGAGCGAAGGACGCTGCCGTACGGGCAGCGGCTGGGGCTCCGGCGTCGATATGGCAGGCTCCGCGGATGCGCGCTCGAGAGCCGCGGCCTGCGGTGCCTGCTCCAACTGCCGTCCCCGGCCGACGAATCCACGGTGGCCGCGGCTGATGGCCTTCAGCTGCGCACGCTCGACGCGCTGCTGCTCCCGGCGCCGTATGCGGGCCGCTTCCTTCTGGCGCTGGTCCTCGCGGACCTCGTCGACCGCCTCGTCGAGGCTGCGGACGTTCTCGAGGAGCATCAGCGACCAGGCCTTGTACGTCTCGCGGGGCGCCCTCAGCCAGCGCACCACGCGGATCTGCGGCAGCGGCCGGGGCACCAGGCCCTGCTCACGGAGCGCGGCGCGACGGGTCTGCTTGAGCGCGCGGTCGAACAGCACGGCCGCCGAGAGGGACATGCCGGAGAAGAACTGGGGGGCGCCGTCGTGGCCGAAGCCGCGCGGTGCGTGCACCCAGTTGAACCAGGCCGCCGCGCCCGCGAACGTCCACACCAGTATCCGGGAGCCGAGGGCCGCGTCACCGTGACTGGCCTCGCGCACGGCGAGCACGGAACAGAACATCGCCGCGCCGTCCAGGCCGAACGGCACCAGGTACTGCCAGCCGCCCGAGAGGCTCAGGTTCTCCTCACCGAAGCCGACCAGGCCGCGGAAGGAGAGGGCCGCGGCGACCGCCGCACAGCAGAACAGAAGGACATAGGAGGCGGTGCCGTATATGGCCTCCTTGCGCCTACGGCGCTCCTCGCTCCGCTCCCACGAGTCGTCTTTCGCGTGCTCCCCGCCGGACCGCTTGCTCCGCGCGAGCACCGCCACCGCCGCCAGCATGCCCAGGAGCAGTACGGCGCCCGGAAGCAGCCAGTTCAGCGATATGTCGGTCAGTCTCATCTGGGGTCCCTTGCATTGGGATAGGGCGTAACGCCCGCCATAGTGGCCCACTCCCACCGGCCCTCAGGGGGTTTCGGGGCAAGAGGCCGCCAAGGAAGTGCAAGGGAATTGCCCAGGGCAGCGTTTTGCTCGAACTGCCGCTTGAGGGGCGGGAGTTGAGTTCGAATAAGACTACCCGTACGGGTGGTTCCACGGAAAGTTCCTGCGCCGAGTGAGGAAGTTGTGAATTGCCTGTAACCGAACGGGCGTCTCAGTCGGCGTTGATCTTACGGGACGGGTCGGCGGGGTCCGCGCCGGGGGTCTCCCTGAGGGGGCCTCAACTCGCGGCGGCCACGGTGAGCTTGGCGATCCGGTCCGTGTCGCAGGTGCGCGGGCAGGTGACGCAGGTGTCGTCCGGTGCCAGCGTGTAGTACATGCAGCAGCTCACCCGGTCCCGGGTGGGCAGGGCCGCGCCGTCCGGGCCGGCGAGCACCCGGAAGGCCGGGGAGCCGACGTACGGCTTGGCGGTACCGGGCAGGAGCTGCTCGAGCTCGCGCTCGGCCCGGCGCTTCTCGCCCTCGCCGAGGAGTTCGGCGACGTACCAGATCCCCTCGACGATCTCGTCGGTCACCATGCCCCACAGGGCCCTGCCGCGGCGGCGCATGCGGGGGCCGAAGGCGGTGAGCAGCGGTGCCATGTGCTCGGCGATGGCGTCCCGCAGCTCGGCGCGCAGGGACTCCTCGTCCGGGACCGTGTACGCGCCCGGGAGCGCGGCCGCGGGGTCGTCGGGCAGGCAGGCGAAGGCGCCCGGGTGGACCGCGAGGGCCATCGGGCCCCGGGTGCGGTCGTACGAGACGTGGGTCACGGGGTAGCGGGGGACCCTGCGGTGCAGGAACCAGGGCGCGGTGAAGAGGAGGGCGGCCGGCCAGGCGTAGCGGTGCAGACCGAAGCCGGCGATCACGTCCGGGCGGCCCTGCTGCCGGTGGTCCCTGAGGACCTGCTCGTCGTCCCAGGCGAGGAAGGCGTCCAGGGCGGTGGCGTTCTCCGCGAGGTCCGCGGCGCGGATCCAGCCGTCGGTGGCGGGGAGGGGGGTGTGGGGCGGCAGCTCGGTCACGGTGAGGGCCGGGAGGGCCTCGGTCAGGCGGGCGTAGGAGGCGGTGACGGCCGAGACGACGGCCTGGCGGGGGGCGGGCAGCGGTGTGGGCATGCGGGGCCTCCGGTTCGCGTTCGCGGTCGTCTGGGGTGGGGTCGCCTGATGGGCTGTCGTGTAGAGGTAAGGCTTACCTTACCAATCGATCAGGGATTTGAACTGAGGCGTTCTGCGCCTAAGGTGCTTGACGGGTGAGTAACAACCCGTCGTAATGACCCCAAGTACTGACACGTCCGGAGGAGGGCCCGTGAAGGGTGTGGGGCGGGACGTGGACCAGGCTGTGGGGGAGGCTCGGGTGCCGCCGCAGACGCGGGCGTCGTCCGATGGACCCCGGTCCCGGGACGAGGCCGCCTTCGGGGTGCGGGGTGAGCACACGCACGGCGAGGTGCCGATTCCGCGGCCGGTCGTGCAGCGGGCGTCCGTGCGGGGGCAGATCCTCGACGCCCTGCGGAAGGCGCTGGTGGCGGGGGAGTTGCGTCCCGGGGACGTGTACTCGGCGCCCGCGCTGGGGGAGCGTTTCGGGGTGTCCGCGACGCCGGTTCGGGAGGCCATGCAGCAGCTCGCGCTGGAGGGGGCCGTCGAGGTCGTTCCCAACCGGGGGTTCCGGGTGGTGGAGCGGGGCGCCCGGGAGCTGGCGGAGCTGGCCGAGGTGCGGGCGCTGATCGAGGTGCCGGTGATGGTGCGGTTGGCGCGGACCGTGTCGGTGGAGCGGTGGGCGGAGCTGCGGCCGCTGGCGGAGGCGACGGTGCGGGCGGCGGCGTCGGGGTGCCGGGCGACTTATGCGGAGACCGATCGGGCGTTTCACCGGGGGGTGTTGGGGCTGTCGGGGAACGAGCAGTTGGTGCAGATCGCGGAGGACCTGCATCGGCGGTCGCAGTGGCCGTTGGTGGGTGGGGGTTCGTCGCGGGGGCGGGTGGATCTTCTTGCGGATGCGGCGGAGCATGTCGCGTTGCTGGATGCGTTGATTGCTCGGGATGTGGATGGGGTGCGGGGGTTGGTCGGGGGGCATTTCGGGGGGCGGTGAGGGGGGCGGTGCGGCTTGGTGGGGGCGGGCGTTTTTGCGCAGTTCCCCGCGCCCCTGAGAGGCCTGCGGCGGCCCGTTGCTGCCCGGTGGGGGCGTGTGTAGCGCGTGCGGTTCGGTGGGTGGGTCGGTGCCGGGGTGGGGGGTATCCGTCCTCGGTCCGGCGGCTCGGCCCCTTGAGATGTCCTCGGTTCTTGACGCCGGCCGCTGCGGGCGGACACCCCCCACCCCGTCCCCTGCGCGCCGTACGCGGCGAACGGTGCGTGGGGGCGGACGCGGGCGACTAACGGCCCGTGGGGCGGGCATGGGCGGCTGACGGTCCCGTCGTGGCGCAGGCCAACTGCAACCCCCTAGGGGCGCGGGGAACTGCGCGACCAGCCACAACGCACCCGCACCCGCCCCAAAGCCGGACCCGGCACCCCCGTAGGCGCCCGGCCCAAGCCCAGCGCAGCGGGGGCGCGGGGAACTGCGCGACCAGCCACAACGCACCCGTACCCGCCCGACAACCCCACCCGGCACCCTCTTAGGCGACTCACCCGCACCCTCACGCTGTCGCAGCCGGCGGAGCCAACTGGTGGGAGAGCCATGTCGGTACGCCGCCCAGCAACCGGTACAGCCGGCGGGCCTCCTCGCGGAGGCGGGTTGCCTCTGGTTCGACCTCCGCGTCCGCCAGGGAGGCAAGCGCGGGGGCCGTGCCGACCAGGTAGCCCAGTTCCTCTCGGATCCGGAGGGATTCGGCGAAGCCGTGGCGGGCCTCGGCCAACTCGCCGTCGCGGAGGGCCAGTCCGGCGAGGTGGCGCCACGTGCAGGACAGCAGGAGCGGGTCCGACTGGGCCGTCGCGCCGGCGTGGGCGCGGCGGTAGGCCGCTCGGGCCGACTGGGGGGAGTGGGCGAGGTTCTCCGCAAGGAGGCCCCGGCGGAAGTCGAGGAGAGCCCTTCCCTCCGCGCCCGGGGCGATCAGCGCGGCGGCCCGGCCCAGCGCCGCCCTCGCCTCGTCCGCGCGGTCACGGACCCCGTGCAGCGTCGCGGCGTACGCAAGGTGCCCCCGTTCACAAGCGGCCGCGCCCCGCTCGTCGTCGCTGTGGGCCAGCGCCTCGGCGGTGCGCAACGCGTCCTCCGCCTCCGCCCAGCCCTGCTCGGTGTACAGGCAGCGCTCCACCAGCAGTGCTGTCCGTTGGAGGGCCGCCTGCGCGGTGACCGGCTGGAGCAGGGCGGCCGCGTCGGCCCAGCAGGCCCTTGAGCGCAGCCGCCATACCGCGGTCTGGAGTGGATCGTCACCGGCGGTCGTTCCGTTACCAGACATGGCGGTATGCGCCACGTTGCCCTCCCCGAGCGCGCCATCGAGCTATGAGTGGTGGGCGCAGTTCAGCATGAATCCGCGGGCCCGGCCAAGGGGGTGGGTGAAGGAATTCACAAAGTCGTGGGAGTCCGGGGGCTCCCAGGTCTCAGCTCATCCGCAGTGCCAGGAAGAAATCCAGCTTGTCCTCGAGGCGGGAGAGGTCACGGCTCGTCAACTGCTCGATCCGGCCGACGCGGTAGCGCAGCGTGTTGACGTGCAGGTGGAGGCGGGTCGCGCAGCGGGTCCAGGAGCCGTCGCAGTCCAGGAAGGCCTCCAGGGTCGGGATGAGTTCGGCCCGGTGGCGGCGGTCGTAGTCGCGCAGCGGGTCGAGGAGGCGGGCCGTGAAGGCGCGGCGCACGTCGTCGGGGACGAAGGGCAGCAGGAGGACGTGGGAGGCCAGTTCCTGGTGGCCGGCCGCGCAGACCCGGCCGGGGCGGGCCGCGGCCACTCTGCGGGCGTGCCGCGCCTCCTCCAGGGCGCCGCGCAGGCCCTCCGCCGAGTGGACCGCCGCGCTGACGCCCAGGGTGACCCTGCCGTCGTCGTCCAGGCCGGAGGAGAGCGGGTCCCGGACGGAGTCCAGGAGGGCGTCCGCCAGGATGCCGGTCTCCGTGCCGTCGCGCTCGGCGGAGACCGCGGGCAGGGGGACCAGGGCGATCGCCTCGTCGCCGGTGTGGGCCACGGCGATGCGGTCCGAGGGTTCGGGGCCCATGGCCGAGGGGTCCACCAGGATCTCCTCCAGCAGGGACTGGGCCACCGGGCCGCCCTCCAGGCCGGTGTCCTGCCACTCGACCCGCGCCACGACCACCTGCCAGTGGGGGGCCGCTCCGAGACCGGGCAGGAGGACCGGGGCGGCCACCCGGAGGCGGGCGGCGATCTCCGCCGGGGCGGCGCCCGTCTGGACCAGCTCCAGGACCTCCTGGGCGAGCCGGCGGCGGACCGTGCGGGCCGCGTCCCTGCGGTCGCGCTCCACCGCGATCAGCTGCGTGACGCCCTGGAGGAGGTCCAGGCGCTCCTCGGGCCAGTCGCCCGCGTCCGCCTCCACCGCCAGCAGCCAGTCGGACAGGACCGTCTCGCGTACATCCCTGGAGGCCTGCGGGGAGCGGCCCGAGCTGCGGACCGGGAAGAGGGAGTACACCGACGAGCCGAGCGTGACCCGGTGCGGGCCGCGGCGGCCGGTTCGGACCGCGGCCAGGTGTTCCGCCGCGAGCTTCGCGCAGGTGTCCGCGGGCAGGCCGGGGCCCGCCGTCTTCGGGCCCGCGATCAGGCGGCCGGTGGGGGACAGGACCCAGGCGCGCAGGTCCAGGTCGGAGCCGAGGAGGTCGAGGACCACGTCCGGGCCCCCGCCCGCGGGGCCCGAGGTCATCATGCGTCGGTGGCGGTCCACCACGGCCGCCAGGTCGCCCGCGCGTTCACCCGACACCTGCCGTACGACATGCTCGGTGATCGTCGCGAACGCCACCGACTCGTGCACGGCGAAAAGCGGGAGGCGGTGCCGGGCGCAGGCCACGACCAGGTCCTCCGGGACGTTGCCCAGCTCCGCCTCGCCGGCCGCCAGCGCGACGACCCCGGCCTGCACGAGGAGTCGTACGAAAGGCTCCGAGTCGGCGGCGTCCCGGCGCCAGGCGAGGCCGGTCAGGACCAGCTCACCGCCCGAGAGGTAGCGGCTCGGGTCGCGCAGGTCGGTGGTCATCACCCCGCGCACGGTGCGATCCAGTTCGCCCTCGCCACCGAGCAGCCGCAGGCCCAGCGCGTCGGTGTCCAGCAGTGCGCGCAGCCGCATTCTCGTCGCCGCCGTTCTTTGTCTCGAAATCTACGATGGGGGAGGGGTCCGGTGGAGCGGGGAGCGGCTTCTGCCGCCTCCGGGGCTGTGTCCCAGGTCACGTGGGCTGTGCCGCACGTTTCCGCAGCAAAACGCAGAGGTTACCGAGGACCTCCGTTCATACGAATCTACAAGATGAGGGCCCCGACCAGCCAACTCCTTCATGGTTTCCGTGACTGACCCGGTCGGAGTACCGCGCTGTGTACTGGCTCCACTCCACGTAAACAGCACATGAACGAGCCGGGCCCGCCGCACACGATCTGGCTCGATCCGTACGATCACGAGACGAAGAAGAGAGCCGGTCATGGACTTCCTTCGCCCCGCCAGCTGGGAGGAGGCGCTCGCCGCGAAGGCCGAGCACCCCACCGCTGTGCCCATCGCGGGCGGCACCGACGTGATGGTCGAGATCAACTTCGACCACCGGCGGCCCGAGTACCTGCTCGACCTGAACCGGGTCACCGAGCTGACCGAATGGGAGGTCGGGGAGGACTCCGTGCGGCTGGGCGCCTCCGTGCCGTACACGCACATCATGGAGCACCTGCGCGGCGAGCTCCCGGGCCTGGCCCTCGCCTCGCACACCGTGGCCTCCCCGCAGATCCGCAACCGCGGTGGCGTCGGCGGCAACCTCGGCACCGCCTCCCCGGCCGGTGACGCCCACCCCGCCCTGCTCGCGGCCGGCGCCGAGGTCGAGGTGGAGTCCGTACGGGGATCGCGGCGCATCCCGATCGACGAGTTCTACACCGGTGTGAAGCGCAACGCGCTGGCCGCCGACGAGCTCATCCGGGCCGTTCATGTGAAGAAGGCCGACGGGCCCCAGCAGTACAGCAAGGTGGGCACCAGGAACGCCATGGTCATCGCCGTGTGCGCGTTCGGGCTCGCCCTTCACCCCGAGACGCGCACCGTGCGGACCGGGATCGGGTCGGCCGCCCCCACGCCCGTGCGGGCCAAGGCCGCCGAGGAGTTCCTGAACGCGGCCCTGGAAGAGGGCGGGTTCTGGGACAACGGCAAGATCATCACCCCGTCGCTCGCCAAGCAGTTCGCGGACCTGTGCGCCGCCTCCTGCAACCCGATCGACGACGTCCGGGGCACGGCGAGCTACCGCCGCCACGCGGTCGGCATCATGGCCCGCCGCACGCTGACCTGGACCTGGGAGTCGTACCGCGGTACCCGCCGCGCCACGGAGGGAGCTGCGTAATGCGCGTCAACTTCACTGTCAACGGCCGTCCGCAGGAAGCCGACGACGTCTGGGAGGGCGAGTCCCTTCTGTACGTGCTGCGGGAGCGGCTCGGGCTGCCGGGTTCCAAGAACGCCTGTGAGCAGGGCGAGTGCGGGTCGTGCACCGTACGGCTCGACGGTGTGCCGGTGTGCTCGTGCCTCGTCGCCGCCGGGCAGGTCGAGGGGCGTGAGGTGGTGACCGTGGAAGGGCTCGCGGACTACGCCAAGCAGCGCTCCTGCGGACAGCACGCCGGCCAGGGGCAGGACTCCCAGACCGGTGAGGGCATCGAACTCTCCCCGGTCCAGCAGGCGTTCATCGACGCCGGTGCCGTCCAGTGCGGCTTCTGCACGCCGGGGCTGCTGGTCGCCGCCGACGAGATGCTGGAGCGCAACCCCAACCCGAGCGACGCGGACATCCGCGAGGCGCTGTCGGGCAACCTGTGCCGCTGCACGGGCTACGAGAAGATCATGGACGCGGTCCGCCTCGCGGCCGCCCGGCAATCCCAGGAGGTCTGACCGTGGCTGCCAACGGCGCTCCCACCAAGATCACCCAGGGTTCGCAGACCAAGGGTGGCATCGGCGAGTCCACGCTCCGCCCGGACGGCACCCTCAAGGTCACCGGAGAGTTCGCGTACTCCTCGGACATGTGGCACGAGGACATGCTCTGGGGGCAGATCCTGCGCTCGACCGTCGCGCACGCCGAGATCGTGTCCATCGACACGAGCGAGGCGCTGGCCCTGCCGGGCGTGTACGCCGTCATGACGTACGACGACCTGCCGACCGAGGTGCGGAACTACGGCCTGGAGATCCGGGACACCCCGGTCCTCGCCCACGGCAAGGTCCGCCACCACGGCGAGCCCGTCGCCATCGTCGCCGCCGACCACCCGGAGACCGCCCGCCGCGCGGCCGCGAAGATCAAGGTCGAGTACCGCGAGCTGCCCGTCATCACCGACGAGGCCTCCGCGACCGCCCCCGACGCGATCCTCGTCCACGAGAACCGCGACGACCACCACATCGGGCACGTCCCGCACCCCAACATCGTCCACCGCCAGCCGATCATCCGGGGCGACGCCGAACAGGCCGCCGAGCGGGCCGACTTCGTCGTCAAGGGCGAGTACACCTTCGGCATGCAGGACCAGGCCTTCCTCGGCCCCGAGTCGGGGCTCGCCGTGCCGGACGAGGACGGCGGGGTCCACCTCTACATCGCCACCCAGTGGCTGCACTCCGACCTGCGGCAGATCGCGCCCGTCCTCGGCCTGCCCGAGCGCAAGGTCCGCATGACGCTGTCCGGCGTCGGCGGGGCCTTCGGCGGCCGCGAGGACCTGTCGATGCAGATCCACGCCTGTCTGCTGGCGCTGCGGACGGGCAAGCCCGTCAAGATCGTCTACAACCGCTTCGAGTCCTTCTTCGGCCACGTCCACCGCCACCCGGCCAAGCTGTACTACGAGCACGGGGCCACCCGCGACGGCAAGTTGACCCACGTGAAGTGCCGGATCGTGCTCGACGGCGGCGCGTACGCCTCCGCGTCCCCGGCCGTGGTCGGCAACGCCTCCTCGCTGTCGATCGGCCCCTACGTGGTGGACGACGTCGACATCGAGGCCATCGCCCTCTACACCAACAACCCGCCCTGCGGCGCGATGCGCGGCTTCGGCGCGGTCCAGGCCTGCTTCGCCTACGAGGCCCAGATGGACAAGCTCGCCGACGCGGTGGGCATGGACCGGGTCGAGTTCCGGCAGCTCAACGCCATGGAGCAGGGCACGATCATGCCGACAGGGCAGCCCGTCGACTCCCCGGCCCCGGTGGCCGAACTCCTGCGCCGCGTCAAGGCGATGCCGCTTCCCCCGGAGCGCCAGTGGGAGTCCAGCCAGGGCTCGGACGTACGTCAGCTTCCCGGCGGCCTGTCCAACACCACCCACGGCGAAGGCGTGGTGCGGGGCGTGGGCTACGCGGTCGGCATCAAGAACGTCGGCTTCTCCGAGGGCTTCGACGACTACTCGACCGCGCGCGTGCGCATGGAGGTCGTGGGCGGTGAGCCCGTCGCCACCGTGCACACCGCGATGGCGGAGGTCGGGCAGGGCGGTGTCACCGTCCACGCCCAGATCGCCCGCACCGAGCTCGGCGTCGCCCAGGTGACCATCCACCCGGCGGACACCCAGGTGGGCTCGGCGGGTTCGACCTCGGCCTCCCGGCAGACGTACGTCACCGGCGGCGCCGTGAAGAACTCCTGCGAGCTGGTCCGGGAGAAGGTCCTGGAGATCGGGCGCCGCAAGTTCGGCTCCTACCACCCCGCTTGGGCCACCGCCGACCTGCTCCTGGAGGGCGGCAAGGTCGTCACCGACGGCGGCGAGGTCCTCGCGGACCTGGTCGACGTGCTGGAGGGCGAGAGCGTCGAGGTCGAGGCGGAGTGGCGGCACCGGCCCACCGAGGCCTTCGACCTGCGCACCGGGCAGGGCTTCGGACACGTCCAGTACTCCTTCGCCGCCCACCGCGCGGTCGTCGAGGTCGACACCGAGCTCGGCCTGGTCAAGGTCATCGAACTGGCCTGCGCGCAGGACGTCGGCAAGGCGCTCAACCCGCTGTCCGTCGTGGGCCAGATCCAGGGCGGCACGATCCAGGGCCTGGGCGTGGCGGTGATGGAGGAGATCATCGTCGACCCCGTGACCGCCAAGGTCAGGAACCCGTCCTTCACGGACTACCTGATCCCCACGATCCTCGACACGCCGACCATCCCCGTCGACGTGCTCGAACTCGCCGACGACCACGCGCCGTACGGGCTGCGCGGCATCGGAGAGGCACCCACCCTGTCCTCGACCCCGGCTGTCCTTGCGGCGATCCGCAACGCGACGGGGTTGGAGCTGAACCGGACACCGGTACGGCCGGAGCACCTGACCGGCACCTGATCAACCGGTGAGATCCCCGGGGGGCCCGGCCCCCCGGGCCCCCAACTGTCCGCCCTGGGCCGTCCCCCGGGTCGTGCACATCCCAAATCCCGTGTCCGTAAAGGCGGTTGCACGGGTGTCCCTGTGAACCTTGGGAGACGGCACCATGACCCAGCAGTCCCTGCAACCCAGGACCACCGCCGACGACGCGGGAGAAGGCACCCGCGTCCCGGCCGGCAGGTCCTGGCTCGACCGGTACTTCCACATATCCCGGCGGGGATCCACCGTCGCCCGTGAAGTGCGCGGTGGCGTCACCACCTTCATGGCGATGGCGTACATCCTCCTGCTCAACCCCCTGATCCTGTCCGGCAAGGACGTGGCGGGGGACACCCTCGGCCAGAAGGCGCTGATCACCGCGACCGCGTTCGCGGCGGCCCTCACCACCCTGCTGATGGGCTTCTTCGGCAAGGTGCCCCTCGCCCTCGCCGCCGGCCTCTCCGTCTCCGGCGTGCTGTCCTCGCAGGTCGCACCCGCGATGACCTGGCCCCAGGCCATGGGCATGTGCGTGCTGTACGGCGTGGTCATCATGCTGCTGGTCGTCACCGGCCTGCGTGAGATGATCATGAACGCGATCCCGCTGGCCCTCAAGCACGCCATCACCATGGGCATCGGCCTGTTCGTCGCCCTGATCGGCTTCTACAAGGCCGGCTTCGTCCACCAGGGCAAGGCGACCCCGGTCACCCTCGGCCCGACGGGCGAACTCGCGGGCTGGCCCGTCCTGTTGTTCGCCGTCACCCTCCTCGCCATCTTCATGCTCCAGGCGCGCGGAGTCCCCGGAGCGATCCTGATCGGCATCGTGGGCGGGACCGCACTCGCCGTCGTCCTCAACGCCGTCGGTGCCATCGCCCCGAAGCAGTGGGCCGGCGGCGCCCCGGAACTGCACGGCAGCGCGGTCTCCATGCCCGACTTCTCGATCTTCGGGAAGGTCGAGTTCGGCGGCTGGGGCCAGGTCGGCGCGATGACGGTCGGCATGATCGTGTTCACGCTGGTGCTCGCCGGGTTCTTCGACGCGATGGCCACCATCATCGGCGTCGGCACCGAGGCGAAGCTCGCCGACGAACAGGGCCGGATGCCGGGCCTGTCCAAGGCGCTGTTCATCGACGGTGCGGGCGGCGCGATCGGCGGGGTGGCCGGCGCCTCCGGGCAGACCGTCTTCGTCGAGTCGGCCACCGGGGTCGGAGAGGGCGCCCGCACCGGACTGTCCTCCGTCGTCACGGGCCTGTTCTTCGCCGCCTGTCTCTTCTTCACCCCGCTCACGGCCATCGTGCCGGGCGAGGTCGCGGCCGCCGCCCTCGTGGTGATCGGCGCCATGATGATGATGAACGCCCGCCACGTCGACTGGGCCGATCGCGCCACCGCGATCCCCGTCTTCCTGACCGTCGTGATCATGCCGTTCACCTACTCGATCACCGCGGGTGTCGCCGCCGGCGTCATCTCCTACGTGGCCATCAAGGCCGCGCAGGGCAAGGCGCGGGAGATCGGCGCCTTCATGTGGGGCCTGACGGTGATCTTCCTCGTCTACTACGCCCTGAACCCGATCGAGAGCTGGCTGGGCGTGCACTAGCACCCTCCGACCCCCCTGTACGCAACCGCTGTTAAGGAGACCGAGACATGCTGGACATCGCCGACGAGCTGCACCGGTGGGTCGAGCAGGGACGTGACTTCGCCGTGGCCACCGTGGTGGCCGTCGGCGGCAGCGCGCCCCGCCAGCCCGGCGCCGCCCTCGCGGTGGACGCCGACGGCACGGCGATCGGCTCGGTCTCCGGCGGCTGCGTGGAGGGCGCGGTCTACGAGCTGTGCCAACAGGCCCTCGAGGACGGGGAGTCGGTCCTCGAACGCTTCGGCTACAGCGACGAGGACGCCTTCGCGGTCGGCCTGACCTGCGGGGGCGTCATCGACATCCTCGTCACCCCGGTCCGCGCGGGCGACCCGGTCCGCCCGGTCGTCACGGCCGCGCTCGAAGCCGCCGTGCGCGGGGAGGCCGCGGCGACGGCCCGGATCGTCTCCGGCCCGGCCGAACTCGTCGGCCGCGCCCTCGTCGTACGGCCGGAGAGCTCCTACGGCGGTTTCGGCGCCCACCCCGAACTGGACCGCACGGTCGCCGCCGAGGCCCGTGCCTTCCTGGACGCGGGCCGCACCGGCACCCTGGAGATCGGCGAACAGGGCTCGCGCTGCGGGGCCCCGCTCACCGTCCTGGTCGAGTCCTCGGTGCCGCCGCCCCGCATGATCGTCTTCGGCGCGATCGACTTCGCGTCGGCGCTGGTGCGGATCGGCAGGTTCCTCGGCTACCGGGTGACCGTGTGCGACGCGCGCCCCGTCTTCGCGACCGAGGCGCGCTTCCCCGAGGCCGACGAGGTGGTCGTCGAGTGGCCGCACACGTACCTGGAGCGCACCGAGACCGACGCCCGGACCGTCCTGTGCGTCCTCACCCACGACGCCAAGTTCGACGTACCCCTGCTGCGGCTGGCCCTGAAACTCCCGGTCGCCTACGTCGGCGCCATGGGGTCCCGCCGCACCCACCTCGACCGCAACGAGCGCCTGCGCGAAGTCGGTGTGACGGAGCTGGAGTTGGCGCGTCTGCGGTCACCCATCGGCCTCGACCTCGGCGCCCGCACGCCCGAGGAGACGGCCCTGTCGATCGCCGCCGAGATCGTCGCGAACCGGCGCGGCGGCAGCGGGGTCTCCCTGACCGGCGCGCACACCCCGATCCATCACGACGTGACGTCGGTGCCGGCCCGGCGGATCGGGTCCGTGGCCTGAGCCGACACCGGATCCGCGGCCTGAGCGGACACCGGCGGCTGGTCCGGCCACGCGAACGCGTACCCCGGCTCACCGCCCCGGCTCAGCCGGACGAAGCGCAGCAGCTCACGCACGATGCCCGCGTTGCCCTGCGCCCAGTCGGTCCGGGGTTCCAGGTCGCTCGGGGTGGCCCGGTGCTCGACGTTGGACCAGCGGGCGCCGTCGCCGTCCCGGACCGCGCGGGCGGCGAGGTCGGCGACCAGGACCCGCGCGAAGTCGTCCGCCTCCCGCCCCTCGGCGATCCGGTCCGAGGCCAGGGCCAGGACGCTCGCCGTACCGCAGCAGCGGCCGTGGTTGTCCCAGAACCCGGGGCGCAGCCGCCGCGGGATCCCGGAGTGCGTGACGGTGTGCCAGCAGCGGTCGGCGAGGGCGCCCCAGGCCGGGTCGCCGTGGGTGTCGCGCAGCAGCCGGAAGATCTGGGCGTCACCGGCCGGGCCGTGGCACCAGCCGTAGCTGATCGGCTCGATCAGGTCCGGGAAGTGCTGCGGGGTGGAGTGCCGGACCAGGAAGCCGTCCGGGCCGCCTTCGTCCCGGGCCACCACGTCCGCGACCCCGGCCAGCGCCGTCTCGACGAGGTCGGCGCGGCCGGTCGCGTGACCGACCCGGGTGAGGGCGTAGGCGATGCCGAGGGTGCCGTGGGACATGTGGTGCATCCGCGCCTCGGCGCCCGGGCGGTGCGGCCAGGTGACGCCCCACTCGGTCCGCTCCGCCGCCCGCAGATAGGGCTCCACCGCGAGGACGGCGAACTCCGGGTCGCCGACCGCCAGCGCGGCCAGACCGATCCCGCCGTTGCCGCCCATCAGCTCGAAGAGCTCGCCCCAGCGCTCCCCGTCGAAGCGGGAGCGCACGAGCGCCATCGCGCGGTCGGCCGCCGCGCCGGACGCGGGGTCGCCGAACTCGGTGTGCAGGGTGTGCAGGACCAGGGCCAGACCGGCGCGGCCGAAGTACAGGGAGTCGTCCTCCTGGCCGTCGACGGCCGCCGCGAGGTCCCGGCCCGCCCGCAGCGCCAGATCGGCGTAGGCGTCGTCCTCGAAGTGCCGCCAGGCCTCCAGGAGGACGGGGACGATCCCCGCGGTGCCGCTGTAGAGGGTCGGATCGGAAGGGTCCGGCGTCCAGGTGAGCCCACCGGCAGCCGTCTCCCGCGCGGCGGCCACCAGCCACCGCAGCCCGTCCACCGCGAGCGCCTCGACCTCGTCGGCCCGTACCGTCGTACCGTCAACTGCCGTCATGCCGCCCACTGTTGCACGGCCGGCGAGGTCACGTTCCGCGCAGCAGCCGGTTCAGGGCCCGTCCGAACACCGACCGGGCCGCCGTCCCCAGCACGAAGCCGGGGACGAGGGGAACCCCCAGCTGCTCGCGCCAGATCACCCGGGCGCGGCCGCCCGGGCCCGGGTGCACCTCCAGTTCGGCCCAGCCCTTCACCACCCGGCCGCGCTTCTCCATCCGGCACAGACCCGAGACGCCCTCCGCCGGCGGGCGCCAGACCGTGACCTCCATGGGATCGTCGAAGGAGAGCGGGCCGACTCCCGAACGGGCGACCACGAGCGTGCCCTCGGCCGTCGGACCGGGCGGCACCACGGTGACCCGCGTCAGGGGGACGACCTCGCCGTGGCGGGGCCACTGCGTGAGGCGGCGCCAGGCCTCCTCCTGGGAGAGCGGGGCCGTGCGTTCGAGAAGGAAGGTGACCACGGGCCGATCTTAGGGAATCGGGCCTGCTCAGCGGGGATTTCATGGGGGGCTCACATACATGGCGCAGCACGATGTGGGCGCGCGGTCGTACGGCACCCGCTCCGCGTGCTCCGTGTGTACACCTCCGCCTCCGTACGGCACCATGAGCGCGACCGCACCGCAGGCCGCAGGGGGGCGTGACGTGGACAGCGAACGGCACGGCAGGCTCGACGCGTTGCAGAGCGATCCGTACCCGCACTACGAACGGGCGCGGCACACCGAAGGCCTCGCGCATGTCGCCGAGTTGGACGCCTGGCTGGTCGCCCGGGACGCCGACGTACGCGAAGTGCTGCGCCGCCCCGAGGAGTTCTCCTCGGCGAACGCCCTGCTGCCCGACGTGTTGCCGTCACCCGCCGCGTTCGCCGTCCTCGGCGGCGGGTTCGGCGGGCGCCCGGTCGTCGTCACCGCCGACGGCGACACACATCAGCGGCTGCGCGCGCCGATCGTGCGCGGGCTCTCCCCGGCGCGGGTCGCCGCCGTCCTTCCCTACGCCGCGGAGCGTGCCGCCGCCCTCGTCGAGGGGTTCGTGCGGGACGGCCGGGTGGAGCTGATGTCGGCGTACGCCCGCAAGCTGCCCGGCGAGGTGATCGGGCGGATCGTCGGCCTCGACCCCGCCGACGTCCTGGCCGTCGTGCACGGCGGACACCGCGCCGAGGAACTGCTGTTCCGGCCGCTGGAGGAGAGCGAACAGGTCGCCGCCGCCGAGGACGTGGTGGCGATGCAGCACCTCCTGGACCGGTATGTGCGCGAGCGGCACGAGAAGCCGCGCGAGGACCTGTGCACCGAACTCGTCACGTCCCTCACCGAGCCGGGCGAGCTGACCGTCGACCACCGGCACGAACTGGTCGCCCACCTCCAGAACCTGCTGATCGCCGGGCACCTGACGACGACGGCCCTCATCGGCACGACCGTCCTGCACCTGCTGCGGCACCGGGACCAGTGGGAGCTGCTGTGCGCCGAGCCCGAGCGGATCCCGGCGGCCGTCGAGGAGGCCGCCCGCTACGACAGCGCGCTCCAGGGCTTCCGCCGGGTCACCACCCGCCCGGTGACCCTGGCCGGCACCGAACTGCCCGCCGGGGCCACGGTGTTCGTGGCCTTCGGCGGCGCCAACCGGGACGGCGACCGGCATCCGCTTCCCGACACGTTCGACATCACCCGACCGCCCGGCCACCATCTGGCCTTCGGCCTGGGCACCCACAGCTGCCCCGGCTCGCAACTGGCCCGCGAACAACTCCGCCTCACCCTCCAGGAACTCACCGGCCGGCTGCCGGGACTGCGGCTCGCCGACGGGCAGCCGGTCGCCATGCGGCCGACGATGATCCACCGCTCGCCGTACCGCCTCGACCTGACCTGGTAGATCACCGGCCGCCGCATGGACCCGCCGCACGCGGTTACCCGACTGGGGAAGGAGTGCACGCGAGAGCCAGGAGGTGGCGCGCATGACGCGCGTGCGTACGGTCCTGTTCGACCGCGACAGCTTTCTCGTCGAGGACGCCCTCGACCCGCATCAGGTGCGCCCGGCGCCCGGGGCCCGTGAGGCGCTGGACCTGTTGCGGCTGTACGACGTCCGCACCGGGTTCGTCGCCGTACGGCCCGGCGACGGGCTGCTCAGCGACGCCGACGTGCGCGCCCTCAACCACCGCGTCGACGAACTCCTCGGCCCCTTCGACATCTGGGGCGTGTGCCCGCACCGGCCCGACGAGGGCTGCCACTGCCGGCCGCCCGAACCGGGCCTGATCCTCTGGGCGGCGGGCCGGGTGTGCACCGCGCCGGGCGACTGCGCGGTCGTCGGCACGGCCGCGGACGCCGAGGCCGCCACCCGGGTCGGCGCGCACGGGATCCTCGTACCGGACGAACGGACCCGGCCGGAGGAGACGGCACGGGCGGAGCATGTCGCGCCGGACCTGCTGACCGCCGTACGGGCACTGCTGAGCGGGCCGCCGAGGGGGCGGGTCCTGGTGGACGAGCGGCCCATCGAGTCGGCCTTCGAGCCGGGGCAGGACTGACGACGCGGCGAGGAGGCTCGAGGAGGCCGCGGTCAGCGTTCCGTCCACCGGCACACGAGCCGGAACGACGCGAACAGGGTCAGCGGCCACACGGCCGCGAACGCCCAGACGACCGCGGGCCGTGAGGTGACGATCCCCAGCACCAGCAGCGTGGTCGACACCGTCAGCAGCAGCCCCACGGTCAGCACGTGCGGCCGGTAGTGGGTGACCCTGGAGAGGTCGGGGCACCGACGCAGCCGGTGGGTGCGCAGCCGGCGCTCCAGACGGCGGTCGCGGCGCAGTGCACGCTCCACCTCGTCCAGGATGCGCTGTTCGTGATCGGGGAGTCGCCCTGTCGCCACTGTCGCTCCTCGCGGATCCGGAGAATCCCTCTCCGGGTGCCCGGAGAGGGACGCGTTATCCGTGCGGGCGTCGCCGGGCCCGGCGGCGTACCTTCGCTCTGTGCCCGTCGAGGGGCGGCGGGCCGGGAAGGATCGTGTGGACACCGACCGTCGAGCCAAGGCGCAGCGCTTCGTCGATCTGCACCGGGAGGGCTGTTTCCTGCTCCCCAACGCGTGGGACGTGGGCAGCGCCCGGATCCTGGAGGCGGCCGGCTTCCCGGCCGTGGCGACCACCAGCGCGGGAGTCGCGTTCTCCCTGGGGCGGCCCGACCACGACTTCTTCGCCGAACAGCCGCCCGAGGACCGCGTCGACCGCGACACCATGCTGCGCAGGGTCCAGGAGATCGCGGGCCGGCTCGCCGTACCGCTGAGCGCGGACCTGGAGGACGGATACGGCGAGTCGCCCGAGACCGTGGCCGAAACCGTCGCGCTGACGCTCGCCTCGGGGGCCGCCGGCGGCAACATCGAGGACTTCACCGGCGACCGCGGCCGCCCGCTGTACGACGAGAAGCTCTCCGCCGACCGCGTGCGAGCCGCACGCGAGACCCTCGCGGCCGCAGGCGAGCCGTTCGTCCTGGTCGGCCGCACCGATGTGCTCCTGGTCGGCGGCCCGCTCGACGAGGCCGTCCGGCGGGCCAACTCCTACCTGGAGGCCGGCGCCGACTGCGCCTTCGTACCCGGGGCGGCCGACGCGGAGACCATCGGCACCCTGGTCCGCGAGATCGACGGCCCGCTCAACGTGGTCATGGGCCTGACCGGCAACGCGCTCTCCCTCGACGACCTGCGCGGACTCGGGGTGCGGCGGGTCACGGTCGGCGGCAGCGTCGCCCGCGCGATGTACCGCCACCTGCTCGACGCCGCACGGGAGTTGGCCGACCGCGGCACCTTCTCCTACGCCGCGGACCAGCTCTCCCAGACGGAGCTCAACGACCTGTTCCGGCAGGGCCCGACGACGACGGCACCACACAGCTAGGCGCCTCGGGGGCGTCCTGCGCGTGCCGGGTCAGCGCGCACACCGTCCGCAGCCCGACCTTCCACCGGCCGTCCTGGAGTACGGCCGCCCCCGGGCCGCCGGTGTCCAGCCGGCGGTCGTCCAGGCCGAGGTCGTAGGCCACCTCGGCGGACACGTCGGAGGTGTACGACACGGAGGTCACCTCCGCGCGCAGCTTGCCGCCGCGCGGGTCGCGGAAGAGGTTGTCGATCATCAGGGCGTTCTCGTCGCCGTCCTCGACGACCGCACTGCGCTCGTCGAGCGAGGAGCCGGGGTCGAAGAGGACCGTCCACGCCTCCCGGATGTCCTGCTCGGCCCGCTCCGGATCCGGGGGCGCGGTGGGGGTGGGCGTCGGGGCGGCGGACGGCGACGGTGAGGTCCCGGCGGCGGTCGGGACCGGCGATCCGGTGACGGACGAACGGGCCGTCCGGGAGGCGTCACCGTCACCGCCGCCGTCCTGGTCGTCGCAGGCTCCGGTGAGGACGAGGGCGGTGACGGCGAGGGCCACCGCCCAGGTCCCGTGCCGTGCAGGGGAGTTCGCGCAGGTCATGGCACTCCATCTCCGGGTACGCCGTGGGGCTGGCCTACCCGGGGACGGCGGATTCATCCAGGACACACCGGAAAACACCGGGACGGGTGCTTCGCGGGAAGCCGGCAAGCCGGGCCGCCGGGCAGGGCGCGGGAACCGGCGGGCGGGCCGAAACCCCGGCGTGCGGGCCGAAACCCCGGCGTGCGGTGCGGGAACCCCGGCGTGCGGGCCACAACTCCTGGGCGCGGTGCGGGAGCCCGCGTGCTGAGCAGAACCCCGGCGTGCGGCTCGGGAACCCCGGCGTGCGGTGCGTCTACTCCTCGGCGCCGCCCCGGCGTCGTACCGCGAAGACCACGGCGGCCGCCGCCGCGAGGATTCCGGCGCCGATGCCGGTCCAGGCGCCCGCGGACAGCCCGCCGTCGCCGTCCTGGGCGGTGTCGGCGGCCTGCGCGGAGGCGTCGGGGGTCGTTTCCCCGGCCGCCGGAGTCGGGGTCGGCGTCGGGTCCGCCGGGGACGGGCTCTCGTCGACGGTCGCCGAGGGGGCGATCGGCTTCGCGCCCGGCGCCGCCGCCTTCAGCTGGAGCGTCGGCGCCGGGTTCTCGCCGTTCTCGTCCAGCTCGATCCAGCGGTCGACATGCCCGTCGCCGTAGGTCTGGAGCGTCTTGAACGCGACCTCCTCCGCGTCGGGCAACTGCCGTACGACCACGGAGTACTCGGCGCTCACACCGGTCTTCAGCTCCTTGCCCCCGACGCTGTAGCCGTCCTTGTCCGCGGTGAACTTCCAGCCCGCGGGGCCCTTCTTGTACGTGACGTCGGCGGGGGCGATGCCCTCGGGCAGGACCACGCGCACCTCCTTGATCCCGGAGGAGTCGGACTCGGCCTCGGCGTGGAAGGAGAGGGTGACGTTCTCCGCGAGGGCCTGGGCCTTGTCGGCCTCGACCTCGGTGTGGGCGGCGGCCGGCACGGCGGCCAGGACGACGGCGGCCGCCGCCGCGGCGACGGCGACGGACAGGCGGGGCATGGTGATACGGGACATGCAGGTCTCCAGGCAGGGGGTACGGCGGGGCGGCCGTCCGGCGTGGCCGGGACGGCGTCCCCGATGGGGTCAGTGGGCGAGAGCAGCGCTCGTCACCGGAGGACCCCGCCGTACCACCGCGTGCGCCAGCAACGGCCGTGCGATGAGCGGCCGTTCGTCGTGCGCCGGCACGACGGCGAGGGCGGCCGTCGGCCGGGGTGCCGCGGGCCGGGCCAACAGCAGCCGGGCGGCGGCCAGTCGGGCCCGCACCCCGTCGATCGCGGCCGTCACCCCGCGCGCCAGCGACCAGCAGACCGCGTCCGCGCGGTGCAGCAGTACCGCGACCAGAGCGGCGACCAGCGCGTGGGCCGCCGTCATGGCGAGGGAGTCGTGGAGCTGTTCGTGCCACGCCCGCCCGGCACCGTGCCGATGCCCGCCGGAGTGCTGGGCGGCCGCCGTGAGCGTCAGCCACAGATGCAGACCCGACTGGCCCGCGACACTGCACGCCACGACGGTCGCCAGGCTGCGGGGCCGTTGCACACCGAGCAGACCCACCGCGAACAGCACGGCCGTCGCGGCGGCACCGCGGGTCCAGGGCACCGGACCCTCGGCGAGCAGATGATGGGCGCTCACCCCGAGGACCGTGCCGACGACGGCGAACACCGCGGCCCGCAGCACGGGCAGAGGCGCGCGAGTCGTCGTGACGGATCGGTGCATGGCCCGCTCATCATGGGCCATCCCGGACCCGCTCGGCAGCCGGGTCGGCGAAAGACCGGTACGCCCGAGCCGTGACGCACGTCTCGCGCGCCCGTGACGCACCCGCCTGTCCGGGGCCGTACGCGCCGCACGACCCCCGCCGGTCAGGGGGTGCCGGTCTCCTGCGACCGCGGCCCGGCCGCGTTCCCCGGCTCGACGACCTCGCCCTGGATCACCTGGGGCGCCGGCTGCGGGTCCCGCGCCGCGCGGGCCTCCGCCTTGAGGATGCGCGTCGACTTGCCCGCCGAACGGACCAGCTCGGGCCCCTTCTTGACGGCGATGACCGCTATCACGACGAGCAGGATGATCACGAGCTCGCTCAGTCCGAACATGGGAAGGCCTCCGTCAGGGGTGGACACCGAAGCCGGACGAGAATCCCGCCGGACCGGCAGCGTACCCCGCACACCCCTCCAGGTTGCTTTGCCTGTCCTTTACTATTGGGTGAAAGGCCGTCCCGACCCGAAGGAGCCACGGACCCGCAATGGGTGAGCCTCCCAGTACCGACCGAGCCGCGTCCCGCCCGCACCAGGGAAGGGCGGCGGCCCGGTGACCGAGATCCTGCTGCTCCTGACGGCCCTCCTGCTGACGCTGGCCTGCGCCGTGTTCGTCGCCGCCGAGTTCTCCCTGACCACCGTCGAGCGAGGGGACCTGGAGCGGGCCGCCGAGGCCGGTGAGCGTGGCGCCGAGGGCGCGCTGAGGGCCGTCCGCCGGCTGACCTTCCAGCTCTCCGGCGCCCAGCTCGGCATCACCGTCACCTCCCTCGTGATCGGCATGCTCGCCGAACCCTCCCTCGCGGCGCTCCTCAGGGGGCCGCTGCAGGGCATCGGCCTGGGCGGGGCCGCCTCCCCGGTGGCGACCGCGCTGGGCGTGGCCCTGTCCACCGTCGTGCTGATGGTGGTCGGAGAGCTGGTGCCGAAGAACTGGGCCATCTCCCGCCCGCTGGCCGTCGCCAAGGTGGTCGCGGGTCCCCAGAGCGCCTTCACGGCCGTCTTCGGCCCCTTCATCCGGCACCTCAACAACACCGCCAACGCCGTCGTACGACGCTTCGGCCTGGAGCCCGCCGAAGAGCTGGCCTCCGCCCGCAGCCCCGAGGAACTGGTCGCGCTCGCCGAGCACTCCGCCGCCGAGGGCGCCCTGGAGGCCGACTCCGCCGAACTGTTCGTGCGCACCCTGCACCTGGGCGAGCTGACCGCGGAGAACGTCATGACACCGCGCGTCGACGTCAAGGCCCTGGAAGCGCACGCGACCGCGGCCGACGCCGCGAACCTCACCCACGCCACCGGCCTGTCCCGCTTCCCGGTCTACCGCGACAGCCTGGACGAGGTCATCGGCACCGTGCACATCCGTGACGTGCTCGCCTTGGAGCCCGGGAAGCGGGCCGTCACCCCGGTCACCGAGCTGGCCACCGCACCTCTGCTGGTCCCGGACAGCCTCACCGCCGACCGGCTCCTGGAGCGACTGCGCGCCACCCGCACCATGGCCGTCGTCATCGACGAGTACGGCGGCACCGCGGGAGTGGCGACCGTCGAGGACATCGTCGAGGAGGTCGTCGGCGAGGTGCGGGACGAGCACGACCCCGTCGAGATGCCCGACCTGCGGCCCGCCGGCCCCGGGGCCTGGGAGGCGGAGGGCTCCGTCCGCGTCGACCGGCTCACCGGGATAGGTCTCACGGCGCCCGAGGGGCCGTACGAGACCGTGGCCGGACTGGTCGCCACCCGGCTCGCGCGCATCCCCGCCAAGGGCGACGACCTCGACCTCGACGGCTGGCGCCTGGAGGTCCTGGACGTCGACCACCACCGCGCCGACCTGATCCGCATCACCGAACCGTCGAGGGTGCCGGTTCCGGCGGGGGAGGAATCCCGATGACCACCGTCCAACTGCTCGTCGGCGCGCTCACCCTGCTGACCAACGCGTTCTTCGTGGGCGGCGAGTTCGCCCTGATCTCGGTGCGCCGCAGCCAGATCGAGCCACGCGCGCGGGACGGCGACAAGCGGGCCCGGATGACCCTGTGGGGCCTCGAACACCTCTCCGCGATGATGGCCACCGCCCAGCTCGGCATCACCGTCTCCTCGCTGGTGCTCGGCGCGGTCGCCGAACCGGCCATCGCGCACCTCCTGGAGCCCGGCTTCGAGGCGGCCCGCGTCCCGGACGGCCTGGTGCACCCGATCGCCTTCGTGATCGCGCTGTCGCTGGCCACCTATCTGCACATGCTGATCGGCGAGATGGTCCCGAAGAACATCGCCCTCGCGGCCCCCGTGCCGACCGCGCTGCTCCTCGGACCGCCCCTGGTGGCCCTCACCCGCGCGCTGCGGCCCTTCGTGTTCGGCATCAACGCCTTCGCCAACGCCCTGCTGAAGCTGCTGCGCGTGGAGCCGAAGGACGAGGTCGAGTCGGTGTTCACCGACGACCAGCTCGCCCGCATGGTCGTCGAGGCCGGCGAGGCCGGGCTGCTCACGCCGGCCGACGGCGAACGACTGCGGGACGCGCTGGAGCTCGGCACCCGCCCGGTCGGCGAGATCCTCGTCCCGGTCCCGAAGATGCGCACCGTTGACGTCTCGGTCACCCCGGCCCGCCTGGAGCGGGTGGCCGCCGACGCGGGGTACTCCCGGTTCCCGGTCACCGGCCCGGACGGCACCCTGCTGGGCTATCTGCACATCAAGGACACCCTCGGCGTCACCGACCGCGACCGGCCCTTCCCGCGCTCCGCGCTGCACCCGGTCACCCGGGTCCGCATCGACACCCCGCTGGACGACACCCTCACCGCGCTGCGCGCCGACGGGAGCCATCTGGCGGCGGTGACGGGGCAGACGGGGGCCGTGCTCGGGTTCGTGACCATGGAGGACGTCCTGACCGAGCTGGTGGGCCCGGCACCGGCCGCCGTGTGATCGCGGGGCGGTACCGCCGCCCGGCTGGTAGACCTGGGAACGCCGCTTCCGCCCCGGTCGTTCACCTGACGCACATCCCTACTGAAGGAGCACGCCCGTGTCCGCCCCACCGACGGACTCCCGCCCCACCCGATCGACCCGCCGTTGAGTACCACCAGTGCCCTCCTCGGCCTGCTCGCCGTGTTCCTGCTGACCGCCGGCACCGGCTACTTCGTCGCCCAGGAGTTCGCCTACGTCTCCGCGGACCGGCTCGCCCTCTCCCGCCAGGCCGAGGCGGGGGACCGCAAGGCCGCCCGCGCGCTGAAGGTGCTGGAGCGGCTGTCGTTCATGCTGTCCGGCGCCCAGCTGGGCATCACCGTCACCGGACTGGTCGTCGGATTCATCGCCGAGCCCTCGGTCTCCGCACTGCTCGAGCCCGCCCTGACCGGCGTCGGCGTCCCCGAGGGCGCCGTCGGCGGCATCTCGGTCGTGCTGGCCTTCGTGCTGGCCACCGTCGTCCAGATGGTCCTCGGCGAACTGGCCCCGAAGAACCTCGCCCTCGCCGTCCCCGAGCAGCTCGCCAAGGCCCTCGCGCCCTCCACCCTCGGCTACCTCAAGGTCGTCGGCCCGCTGGTGCGCGTCTTCGACGGCGCGGCCAACCGCCTGCTCCGCGGGGTCGGCATCGAACCCGTCGAGGAACTCCACCACGGCGCCACCCTGGAGGAGCTCGGCCACCTCATCGGCGAGTCCCACGAACAGGGCGAACTGCCCAGGGACACCGCCGAACTCCTCGACCACGCCCTGGAGTTCTCCGAGCGCACCCTCGACGAGGTGATGGTCCCGCGGGTCGACGCCGTCTTCGTCCGCGGCGACGCCACCGCCGCCGAGGCCGTCGACCTGATCGCCCGGCACGGCCACTCCACCTACCCGGTCCTCGGCGACCACCCCGACGACGTCCCGGGCGTGCTGGGCGTACGCGAGCTGATGCGCCTGCCCGCCGCCGACCTGGCCCGGTCCACCGCTGGCTCCCTCGCCCGCAAGCCCCTCCTGCTGCCCGACACGCTGCCGCTGCCGGAGGCGGTCGAGCAGATGCGGGAGCGGGACGACGAGTTCGCGGTCGTCCTCGACGAACACGGCGGGATCGCCGGCATCGTCACCTACGAGGACATCGCGGAGGAGCTCGTCGGCGACATCGCCGACGAGACCGACACCGTCACGGAGATCGCCGTGCCCGAGGGGCCGGGCTGGCTGGTCGACGCGGGCCGCCGCCTCGACGAGATCGCCGACGTCACGGGCGTCGAACTCCCCGAGGAGGAGGACTACGACACCGTCGCCGGACTGGTCGTGGACCGGCTCGGCCGCTTCCCCGCGATCGGCGACCGGGTCACCGTGGAACTGCTCGACGGCGGACGCGCGGTGATCGACGTACGCACCCTGGACCGGCACGTGCCGGAGCGGGTCCGCATCGAGAGGGTGGGCGAGGCATGAGCTTCCCCGTGGCGCTCTTCGTGACCGTCCTGCTGCTGATCGGCAGCGGGTTCTTCGTCGCCGCCGAGTTCGCGCTGGTCGCCGCCAAGCGGCACCGTATGGAGAAGGCCGCGGCCGAGGGGCGGCGCGGTGCGAAGGCGGCGCTGGCCGGCATGCGCGAGGTGTCGCTGATGCTGGCCGGTGCCCAACTCGGCATCACCGTGTGCACCTTGGGCCTCGGTTCGGTCTCCAAGCCCGCGATCTCCCACGAACTCGACCCGCTGCTGCACGACCTGGGCCTGCCGACGGCCCTGAGCTACGGCGTGGCCTTCGTGTTCGCCATGGTCGTCGTGGTGTTCCTGCACATGGTGGTCGGCGAGATGGCCCCCAAGTCCTGGGCCATCGCCCACCCCGAGCGGTCCGCCATGCTGCTCGCGCCGCCCTTCCGGGGTGTCGTGAAGGTGGTCCGGCCGCTGATCTCGGTGCTCAACAAGCTGAGCAACGCGTTGGTACGGCTGTGCCGGGTCACCCCGCGCGACGAGCTCGCCGCCGTGCACAACCGTGAGCAACTCACCCACCTGGTCGAGGAGTCGCAGCGCCTCGGACTGATCAGCGAGGCCGACTCGGAGCTGCTCACCCGCTCGCTCACCGAGCCCGAGACCCCGGTCGGCGACCTGCGGATCCCGGCCGCGGACATCACCTCGGTGCCCGGCACCGCCGACCTCGACACCGTGCTGCGCACCGCGGCGGCCCACGACCGCACCCGCATGCTGGTCCGCGAGGACGACCGGGTGCTCGGCTCCCTGCACGCCCGGGACGCCCTGGTCGCCCGGGCCCAGGGCCGCACCGCCACCGCCCGCGCCCTGGCCCGCCCGGTCCCGGAACTGACCGAGGACACCAAGGTCGCCGACGCGATCGACCTCCTGCGCCGCAACCGGGCCTCCCTCGCGGTCGTACGGGACGGGTCCGGCACCCTCACCGGCCTGGTCACCCTGGACGACCTGCTGGCGCGCTATCTCCAGCCGCAGGGGGTGTGAGCCGGTCGGGAACGGGCACGGCAGAGAAGGCCGCAGGGCTCTTGGCACGGGGACGGGGGATTCGGTGTTCGACGTGATCATCGCCGGGGGCGGGCCCACCGGGCTGATGCTGGCCGCCGAGCTGCGGTTGCACGGGGTGCGGGTGGTCGTGCTGGAGAAGGAGGCCACCCCGACCGACGTCGTCCGCTCGCTCGGACTGCACGTCCGCAGCATCGAGGTGCTGGACCAGCGGGGTCTGCTGGACCGGTTCCTGGCGCACGGGAAGCGGAGCCCGGTCGGCGGCCTCCTCGCCGGGGTGGTGAAGCCGCTGCCCGACCGGCTGGACACCGCGCACGCCTACACCCTCGGCATCCCGCAGCCCACCACCGACCGCCTCCTGGCCGAGCGGGCCGTCGAGCTCGGCGCCGAGATCCGGCGCGGCCGTGAACTGGTCGGACTGAGCCAGGACGCCGACGGCACCGCCGTCACCGCCGAACTCGCCGACGGCACCCGGCTGCGCTCGCGCTACCTCGTCGGCTGCGACGGTGGCCGCAGCACCGTGCGCAAGCTGCTCGGCGTCGGCTTCCCCGGTACCCCCGCCCGGGCCGAGACGCTCCTCGGCGCGATGGAGGTGGGCGTGCCGCCGGAGACGGTGACGGCCGTGGTCACCGAGATCCGCAAGACGCAGAAGCTGTTCGGCCTCGCCCCCGTCGGGGACGGGCTGTACCGGGTCGTCGTGCCCGCCGAGGGGGTCAGCGAGGACCGCTCGGTCGCGCCGACCCTCGACGAGTTCAGACGGCGGCTCCGGGCGGTCGCCGGCACCGACTTCGGCGTGCACTCACCGCGCTGGCTGTCCCGCTTCGGCGACGCCACCCGGCAGGCGGAGCGCTACCTCGTCGGCCGGGTGCTGCTGGCCGGGGACGCGGCGCACGTCCACCCGCCGGTGGGCGGGCAGGGGCTCAACCTCGGCCTCCAGGACGCCTTCAACCTCGGCTGGAAACTGGCCGCCGAGGTGGCCGGCTGGGCCCCCGCGGGACTGCTGGACAGCTATCACGCCGAACGGCACCCGGTGGCCGCCGACGTGCTGAACACCACCCGGGCGGGGATGGAGCTGCTGTCCACCGAACCGGGACCGCAGGCGGTGCGCCGGCTGCTGGAGCAGCTGATGGACCTCGACGAGGTGAACCGGTACCTGATCGAGAAACTCACCGCGATCGGCGTCCGCTACGACTTCGGCGCGGGCCCTGACCTGCTCGGCCGGCGCCTGCGGGACCTCACGCTCCGGCGCGGCCGCCTCTACGAGCTGACGCACGCCGGCCGCGGACTGCTGCTCGACCGGACCGGCCGGCTCTCGGTGGCGGGCTGGTCGGACCGGGTCGACCATGTCGTCGACGCCGGTGCGGAGCTGGACGTGCCCGCGGTGCTGCTGCGGCCGGACGGCCATGTCGCGTGGGCGGGCGAGGACCAGGGCGAACTGGACGACCGACTGCCCCGGTGGTTCGGCGCGCCGGCCTGACCCACCGGGTCGGGCCGTCATGAACGCGACGTCTGCGCGATCTCGCCGGTGCCGTCGGGGGCGATGGAGCGGGTCGCCTCGTCCTGGACGAGCAGGGAGAGCAGGGACGCCACCGTCAGGCCGGCCTCGGCGGGGTGCCGCAGCACCTTGCCCGGATCGATGCGGTAGGTGTTGGTGCGGCCCTCCCTGATGTGCGAGAGGTACCCGTCCTGCTCCAGATCGGAAATGATCTTCTGTACGGCGCGTTCGGTGAGCCGGCAGTGCGCGGCGATGTCGCGGATCCGGGCGCTGTGGTTGTCGGCGATTGCGGCCAGCACGCGGGCGTGGTTGGTGACGAACGTCCATCCGGTGTGTGGCTCGGGCACTCCATCCATGGTTCAACTCTACCGACCTGACGTTCACGCATTCAAAAACCGGAACTAAATTTCATGTATTAGTTGACGTATGTGGGTTGACGCGGGGAATCTGGTGAGCGAGGCAACGGAGCACATGAGGGAGAGGGTCATGCCGGATCCTGCGCACTCGGCGCAGCCCCTCACGGCGGCGGACGTGCGTCCGCCGTGTCTGGCCACGATCGAGGCCGTGGCGGTCGGCGACCGGGTGGACGTCATCTGCCGCGGTGAGCTGGACATCGGCGCCGAGTGGCTCCAGCCGCAGCTCCGTGCCGCCCTCGCCCGTTCCGCCACCGGCGTCGACCTGGACCTGGAGGGCGTCGGCTTCTGCGACTGCGCCGGGCTCAACGTCCTGCTGGACCTGCGTCGGGAGGCCCTCGACCAGGGCAAGACGGTCACCGTCCGGTCGTGCGGCCCGGCCTTCGCACGGCTGCTCGACCTGACGGGCGCCGGGGAGCTGTTCAAGGCGGAGGGCGCGGCCAGCCCCGGCGCACCGGCACGCTCCGACCTCCCCGAGGTCCCCGATCCCCTCCCCGGCGACTCGGAGTCGCGCGTGGACGTGGACGAGGAGTTGCGTCTGGAGGTCGCCCAGCTGCGCCGGGCGATGCGGACCCGGCCGGCCATCGACGTGGCCCGCGGCATCCTGATGGCCTCCTTCGGGCTGAGCTCCGAGGACGCCTGGACGGTGCTCGTCAGCGCCTCCCAGAACACCAACACCAAGCTGCACCACCTCGCCGAGGACCTGATGGGCGCCGTCCACGGAGCACCGGTCGCGGAGGACGTACGGCAGCAGATGGCGGTGGCCGTGGCCAAGGTCCGGGCGACCCCACCGACACCGTCCGACGACGCGGCGGGACTGGAATCGCCGGACACCCCGCCCGCGGCGTAGGCGGCTCCCGAGCCGCGGACTACGTCAATTCCAGCAGCCCCCGCCGGACCGCCTCGGAGACCGCCGCCGCCCGGTTGTCGACGCCTGGCTTGCGGTACACGCGCACCAGGTGGGTCTTGACGGTGGCCTCGCTGAGACAGCGGGACGCGGCGATGGCGCGGTTGCTGTGGCCGGCGGCCATCAGCTGGACGACCTCCCGCTCCCGCCGGGTCAACTCCGGCGCCGGGTCGACCACTTGGCCGACGAGGTCGCCGACCACCGCGGACGCGAGCACCATCCCGCCCACCGCGGCGCTGCGCACGGCCCCGGAAGAGGTCGTCCGGCGGTCCGGCCTATGGTGCTGCGGCCGGGCGGACCGCCGCGTCGTCCGTACGGCTCGATGAGCCGCCCCGCGATGGAATCCGCGTTCAACCGATCGGTTGAGCGCGTGCTGCCCCCCTCGTGAGAATCAGTCCGCGTCCGCGCCGAACGCCCCCAGGATGCGTTCGGCGGCCAGTGTGGCCGTCAACTCTCCGTTCCTGACCTGCTGTTCGAGGTCGGGGGCGAGGGCGCGGACGGCCGGGTCGGCGTGCAGGCGGCCGAGGAGTTCGTCGCGGACCATCGACCAGGTCCAGTCCACCTGCTGGTCACGGCGCTTGGCGGCGAGCCGGCCCGTGGAGTCGAGCAGGGTGCGGTGCTGTTCGAGGCGTTCCCAGACGGTGTCCAGGCCCGTCGACTCACGGGCGCTGCAACTCAGCACGGGCGGTGCCCAGGCCGCGTCCTTGCCGTGCATCAGCCGCAGCGCGCCCGCCAACTCCCGTGCCGCCGCCTGCGCGTCGCGCTGGTGCGGGCCGTCCGCCTTGTTCACGGCGATCACGTCGGCCAGCTCCAGGACACCCTTCTTGATGCCCTGCAACTGGTCTCCGGTGCGGGCCAGGGTGAGCAGCAGGAAGGAGTCGACCATGTTGGCGACGGCGGTCTCCGACTGGCCGACGCCGACCGTCTCGACGAGGACGACGTCGTAGCCCGCCGCCTCCATCACCACGATCGACTCCCGGGTCGCCTTGGCCACCCCGCCGAGCGTGCCCGCGGTGGGGGAGGGCCGTACGAAGGCATCCGGGTCGACGGCCAGGCGCTCCATCCGGGTTTTGTCGCCGAGGATCGAGCCGCCCGTGCGACTGGAGGACGGGTCCACGGCGAGCACGGCCACCCGGTGCCCAAGCGAGGTGAGCAGGGTGCCGAACGCGTCGATGAATGTCGACTTCCCCACGCCCGGCACCCCGCTGACGCCGATCCGCCGGGCCCGGCCGCTGTGCGGGAGCAGCTCGGTGAGCAACTCCTGTGCCAGCACCCGGTGTTGGGGACGGGTGGACTCGACGAGAGTGATCGCGCGGGCGATCAGCGCGCGCTTCCCGTCGAGGACGCCCTTCACATAGGTGTCGACATCGATCACAGCTCGTGCCCGAGGTCGGCCGAGAGCCGCTGGACGAGGTCGTGGGCCGCATCCGGGATCACCGTCCCCGGCGGGAAGACGGCCGCCGCGCCCATCTCCAGCAGTGTGGGCACGTCCTGCGGCGGGATCACCCCGCCGACGACGATCATGATGTCCTCCCGGCCCTCCTCGGCCAGCGCCTCCTTCAGCGCCGGTACGAGGGTGAGGTGACCGGCCGCCAGCGACGAGACGCCGACGATGTGCACGTCCGCCTCCACGGCCTGGCGGGCCACCTCGCCCGGGGTCTGGAACAGCGGGCCGACGTCCACGTCGAAGCCGAGATCGGCGAAGGCGGTGGCGATCACCTTCTGGCCGCGGTCGTGGCCGTCCTGGCCCATCTTGGCGACCAGGATGCGCGGCCGGCGGCCCTCGGCCTCCTCGAAGGTGTCCACCAGGGCGCGGGTGCGGTCCACGGAGGGCGACTCCCCTGCTTCGTTGCGGTACACGCCGGAGATCGTACGGATCTGGCTCGCGTGGCGGCCGTACACCTTCTCCAGCGCGTCGGAGATCTCGCCGACGGTGGCCTTGGCGCGGGCCGCGTGCACGGCCAGCTCCAGCAGGTTGCCGTCGCCGTCGGCCGCCCGGGTCAGCGCGTCCAGGGCGTCCCGGCACGCGGTCTCGTCCCGCTCGGCGCGCAGCCGCCGCAGCTTCTCGATCTGCTGGGCGCGCACGGAGGAGTTGTCGACCTTGAGGACCTCGATCGCCTCGTCGGTTTCCACCCGGTACTTGTTGACGCCGATGACAGGCTGGCGGCCGGAGTCGATGCGGGCCTGGGTGCGGGCCGCGGCCTCCTCGATGCGCAGCTTCGGGATGCCGGCGTCGATCGCCTTGGCCATACCGCCAGCGGCCTCGACCTCCTGGATGTGCTGCCAGGCCTTGCGGGCGAGGTCGTAGGTCAGCCGCTCCACGTACGCGCTGCCGCCCCACGGGTCGATGACCCGGGTGGTGCCCGACTCCTGTTGGAGCAGCAGCTGGGTGTTGCGGGCGATGCGCGCGGAGAAGTCGGTGGGCAACGCCAGTGCCTCGTCGAGGGCGTTGGTGTGCAGCGACTGGGTGTGGCCCTGGGTCGCCGCCATCGCCTCGACACAGGTGCGGGTGACGTTGTTGAACACGTCCTGCGCGGTCAGCGACCAGCCGGAGGTCTGCGAATGGGTGCGCAGGGACAGGGACTTGGCGTTCTGCGGGTCGAACTGCTTCACCAGCTTCGCCCACAGCAGGCGCGCCGCCCGCAACTTGGCGACCTCCATGAAGAAGTTCATGCCGATCGCCCAGAAGAACGACAGCCGGGGCGCGAACGCGTCCACGTCCAGGCCCGCCTCCCGGCCCGCCCGGATGTACTCCACGCCGTCCGCGAGGGTGTACGCCAGCTCCAGGTCGGCCGTCGCGCCCGCCTCCTGGATGTGGTAGCCGGAGATGGAGATGGAGTTGTAGCGGGGCATCCGCTGCGAGGTGAAGGCGAAGATGTCGGAGATGATCCGCATCGACGGCTTCGGCGGGTAGATGTAGGTGTTGCGGACCATGAACTCCTTGAGGATGTCGTTCTGGATGGTCCCGGCCAGCTTCTCGGGCGGCACGCCCTGTTCCTCCGCCGCCACGATGTACAGCGCCAGCACCGGTAGCACGGCGCCGTTCATCGTCATCGACACGGTCATCTTGTCGAGGGGGATGCCGTCGAAGAGCTGCCGCATGTCGAGGATCGAGTCGATCGCCACGCCCGCCATGCCGACGTCACCGGTCACCCGCGGGTGGTCGCTGTCGTAACCGCGGTGCGTGGGCAGGTCGAAGGCGACCGACAGGCCCTTCTGACCGGCCGCGAGGTTGCGCCGGTAGAAGGCGTTGGACTCCTCGGCGGTGGAGAAGCCCGCGTACTGGCGGATCGTCCAGGGCTGGTTGACGTACATCGTGGGGTACGGCCCGCGCAGGTACGGGGCCACGCCCGGGTACGTCTCCAGGAAGTCCAGGCCCTCCAGGTCGGCGCCGGTGTAGAGCGGCTTGACCTCGATGCCCTCCGGGGTCTCCCAGACCGGCTCGGCCTCCTGCGTGGCGTTCTTGACGGCCGTACGCCACTCGTCGGCGCCGCCGTCGGCGGCCGGGGTCCCCAGCTCGATCCCGGTGAAGTCGGGGATGCTGGACATCAGGACACTCCCATGCGGTCGAGGGTGGCGGTGAGCACGGCTACTGCGTCGCAGCCCGCGAAGACGTAGGAGTCCACGCCGGAGTACTGCCCGGGACGCCCGGCGAGGAACACGTACTGCGCGCCTGCCGCCTTGAGGGCTTCCGCGACCCCCTCGGCCTGCTCCTCGTACAGCGCGTCGCTGGAGCACAGGCAGGCCTCGGTGGCGCCGCTGTCCTCGAAGGTGCCCTCGGTGACGGGCTCGATGCCGCCGGCCTGGAAGAGGTTCGCGGCGAAGGTCAGGCGCGCGGTGTGGGCGGCGGCGGGGCCGAGCGCGGCAAGGAAGACGCGGGGCCGGGACCCGGTGGCCGCGAGATGGGCGTCGGACCGGGCCCGCAGTTCCTCGTAGGCCTCGTCGCGCCGCACGCGGGGCAGACCGCCGGTCCGGGACTCGGGCGCGGCGGCACGCTCCACGGGCTTCTCGCCGAGGTGCGGGAACTCGCTGACGCCGGTGATGGGTTCGCGGCGGGTGGCGAGCCGCTTGGAGCGCTGCGCCCACGTCGTCGCCAGGTCCGTGCGGAGCCGGCCGGAGCGCAGGACGGCCGCCTGGCCGCCGTCGCGTTCGATCGTGCGGAAGAACCGCCAGGCGGACTCGGCGAGTTCGTCGGTCAGTCGCTCCACGTACCAGGAGCCGCCCGCCGGGTCGATCACCCGGGACAGGTGCGACTCCTCGACCAGGATCGTCGAGGTGTTGCGGGCGATACGGCGGGCGAACGCGTCCGGGAGACCGAGCGCGTGGTCGAAGGGCAGCACGGTCACGGCCTCGGCGCCGCCGACTCCGGCCGCCAGCGTGGCGATCGTCGCCCGCAGCATGTTCACCCACGGGTCGCGGCGGGTCATCATCACCGGCGACACCACGGCGTGCTGCGCCTGCGCGCCCGCGCCGGGCGCCCCGCACACCTCGGCGACCCGGGCCCACAGTCGGCGGGCCGCCCGCAGCTTGGCGATGGTCAGGAACTGGTCGGCCGTCGCCGCGTACCGGAACTCCAGCTGCGAGAAGGCCTGTTCGACGCTCAGACCCGCTTCCGTGAGCCCGCGCAGATAGGCGACACCGGTGGCGATCGAGGCGCCCAGCTCCTGCGCGGCCGAACCGCCGGCCTCGTGGTACGGCAGCGCGTCCACGGTCAGCGCCCGCAGCCCCGGGTACTCCTCGGCGCACCTGCGCGCGAGCGGGACGACCGGCGCGAAGTCCAACGCCTCGCCGGTACCGGCCTCGTGGCCCAGCGGGTCGGCGCCGAGGCTGCCGCGCGCGGACTCGCCGGCGATGCCGCGCTCGCCGTAGAGCCGCAGCAACTCCTCGGCGGCCTCGGCGAATTGACCGCCCGCGTCGAGGGCGACCGGTGCGAGGTCGAGGTAGACGCCGTCGAGCACCCGGCCCAGGGACGCGACCGGGATGCCGCCCTCGCCGACGACCAGCCACAGCGAGGTGACGCCGTTCTCCAGGTCCGTGAGCACCGCCGCGTTGTCGGCGACCGCGTGCCGCTGCCGTACGTCCCAGCCGCCGGCGGTGTTCCCCTCGGCCCGGGCGCCCCGCACGAAGGGGGCGAAGCCGGGGAAGCCGGGTTCGGGCGCCGAGTCGTGCGCGGTGTACAGGGGGCGGGTGCGCAGCCCGTCCTCGAGCGCGGTGGACAGGGCGTCCTCAGCTGCCGTGCCGGAGACTTCCTTGCCCGACTTGCGCAGGACACCGGCCACCAGGCCGTGCCACTGTTCAAGGTTCGCGTCAGGGAACTCGGCGGCCAGCGAGAGCCCGTCGTCAGGCAGGACCGTCATGCTCGGATGCTAGGCCAGACGGCCAAAGGAGCAGCAGAGGGCACGGCTGTGACCTTGCCCGCAACGACACTGTGACGCCGGTCTCCCCTGTACAAATGGGACGTATGGACGCTGAAGCGCAGAGCTACATCGACGGCATCGCCTCCGAGCACCGACCGCTCTTCGACCGGCTGCACCGGCTGATCCTGCGGGCGTACCCCGAGGCGACCGTCGTGCTGTCCTACGGGATGCCCACGTACCGGGTCGGGGACCGGCGGCTGCACGTGGGCGTGTGGCGGCACGGCGTCTCGGTCTACGGCTGGGACGCGGACGCCGGCGCCGCCCTCCTCTCCCGGCACCCGGGGCTCCTCAGCGGGAAGGGCACCCTCCGGCTGCGGTCCCGGGAGGCGGCGGACATCACCGACGACGAGCTGACGGTCCTCGTCCGCGCCTCACTGGGCCCCGGCACCGCTCACTGAAGCCGGTCGGTGTGCAGGCGCCTGGTGACCTCCGTCAGGTCGGCGACGAACATGCCGGCGAGTTCAGCGGTGAATCCGGTGCGTACGACCACACGCAGCACCGAGACGTCCTGGCAGGGCGCCGGGAAGGTGTACGCGGGCAGGTGCCAGCCCCGGGCACGCATGGCCCGGGAGACGTCGAACACCGTGAGCCCCTCGGTGCCGGGCGCCACCCGGAAGGCGAACGCGGGGAGTTCGGAACCGTCCGTGACCAGCTCGTACGGGTCGATGGCCGCGATCCGGGCGGCGAGCGCCCGGGCCGTCGTACGGCTCCGCGCCGCCAGGTCGCGCAGCCCCTCGAAGCCGTACCGCAGGAAGCTGTAGTACTGCGCGACGACGTGCGCGCCCGGACGCGAGAAGTTGAGGGTGAAGCTCGGGGAGCTGCCGCCGAGGTAGTCGACCTCGAAGACCAGGTCGCCGGGGAGGGCCTCGGCGTCGCGCCACAGGGCCCAGCCGAGGCCGGGGAAGACATGCCCGTACTTGTGGCCGGAGGTGTTGATGGACGCCACCCGTTCCAGCTGGAAGTCCCACATCAGGCCCGGGTCGAGGAAGGGGGCCACCATGGCGCCGGACGCGCCGTCGACGTGCACGGGGATGTCGGTGCCCGTGGCGGCCTGGTAGCCGTCCAGGGCCAGGCAGATGTCCGCGACGGGTTCGTACGAGCCGTCGAACGTGGAGCCGAGGACCGTCACCACGCCGATGGTGTTGTCGTCGCAGTGGGCGGTGAGGGCGTCGGGCGTGAGGTGGTAGCGGCCCGGCTCCATCGGGACGTACCGCGGCTCCACCTCGAAGTAGTTGGCGAACTTCTTCCAGCACACCTGCACGTTCGAGCCCATCACCAGGTTCGGGCGCGCGGTGTCCCTGCCCTGGGCGCGGCGGCGGCCCTGCCAGCGGCGCTTGAGCGCGAGCCCGCCGAGCATCGCGGCCTCGCTGGAACCGGTGGTGGAGCAGCCGCGGACCAGCTCCGGACGCGGCGCGTGCCAGAGCCGGGCGAGCATCCGCACACAGCGCTCCTCCATCGCCGTGATCTGCGGGTACTCCGCGCGGTCGGCGAGGTTCTTCTCGGCCGTCTCCGCCATCAACTCCCGTGCCTGCGGCTCCATCCACGTGGTGACGAAGGTGGCGAGGTTGAGCCGGGCGTTGCCGTCGAGCATCAGCTCGTCGCGGACCCGGCGGCAGACCGCCTCGGGCTCCGACATGGCCGCGGGCAGCTCGTCGACCGGCGGCAGGAGGAGGTCGGCGGGGGGTCGGTCCCGTTCGGGCCCGGTGGTCAGGGTGTCGAACTCGATGGCGGGCATGACGTCGGTGTGCGGCATGGGCATGAGTGACTCGATGCCTTTCTGGCTCGTACGGCCCCGTGCGGTCCGACGCTAGATCGCCGCGAGGGCCCGCATCCGTGCCGATTCCACCGATCCAGTGATCCATTTGCGCACTGATGAACCGGATTTTCCCTTGTACATACAGACGACCCGGCGGCACCCCGTTCCGGCCGAACCCGCACTCCCGCGAACCGCCGCGGCGTGGAAGGCTGTGTTCGGCCGGCCTGCCGGAAGGAGTCGAACCGTGGTCGAGTGGATGTCCCTGCGGACGGGTGCGCGGCCCGTCCCCGAACCGGCGTCCACGACGCTGGTGTGGTCCGCGGCCTTCGCCGGCTCCCTCCTGCTCGTGGCGGCGGCGAACGCGCTCATCGGCCCGGGCCGGCCCGCGCTCGCCCTCGCCGTCCTGTCCCTGCTGGCCTCCCTGCTGGGCTGGTGCGCCCGCTTCGCGGCGGCTCCCGGTACGGCACTGCTGTGCTGGCTCTTCCTCAACGGATTCGCCATCCCGCCCGCGGGCACGCTCAGTTGGTCCGGACAGCGCGACACCTTCTGGCTCACCTGCCTGCTCACCGCCGCCCTCACCGGCACGGCTCTGGCCCGCCTGGGCCACGCCCGCGCCGCGTACCGACGCCTGGCCGTCACTGGCGCCGCGGCGCCCGGGGACTCCGGTGGGGACATCCGCCACGGGGGGTCGTGACCTCCGGGTCTTCTCGCTCGTGTCGTGTCGGGGGGCGCCGCTTCTTGGCAGGGGCGGCGGCCACGCCGGGTCGGCGGAGCATGCTGGGGGGAGGGTGGGAGAACGGTTCGGAGGTGCGGTGATGCGGTGGTGGTGGGCCGGAGGATGCGCGATCGCCGCGGTGAGCGTGCTGGCGGCGTGCGGGACGTCGGGCGGTGGTGGGGCGGCGACACCGGTGCCGCGTTCGCCGTCCACAGGGGCCTCGACGTCCACCGGGGCTTCGCCCTCCACCGCGGTTTCGCCCTCCACCGCGGTTTCGCCCTCCACCGCGGCTTCGCCCTCCACCGCGGCTTCGCCGCCTGCTTCCGCGCCTACGCCGCCCTCTCCCGCGGCCGGTGACTGTCGTTCCGGACAGGTGGAGATCACCGTCGCTCCCGGTGACCCCGTCCGGCGGCAGGTGTGCGTGCGGCCCGGGACGGTCGTCTCCCTGGTCCTACGGCCCCGTACGGACGGCAAGCGGTGGACGGCGGTGCGCAGCTCCGCGCCGGTCCTCGTCCTGGTGTCCGGCCGGCGCGTGGCCGCCGACGGCACCGCGCACATCTCGCTGCGGTCCGCCGGCACCCGGGGCGGCAGCGCCGAGATCGGCGTGTCGGCGAGGGAGCCGGATGTGGCGGGTACCGGAGGGGTCGCGTTCACGCTCGACGTGACGGTGACGCCGTACGCGCGGGAGCGGTGACCCGGTACGCATGAGGAGGGGGTCCCCCGGCAACCCGCGGGACCCCCTCGCTCACGGCACGGCGTGCGTCAGCCGCAGTCGCGCACCGGGATGGTGTAGATGCCGCGGCCGTGGGTGGCCGCGTACAGCGTGCGGCCGTCGGGGCTCAGCTTCAGCTGGAGCACGGCGACGGCCGGAAGCGAACCGACCCGCTGCCACGAGGTGCGGCCCGGCGCCCGGTAGACGACGCCGAGGTCGGTGGCGACGGCGAGGCCGCCGTTCGGGGTGACGACCGCGGAGTCGGCCGGCACGTCGGGAAGGTTCGCCGAGACGTCCTTCCAGGTGGTGCCGCCGTCCTTCGACTCGAAGACATGGCCCACCCCGGCACCCGGTCCCTCGGTCCACTGCCGGGAGAAGCCGCTGACCGTGAGGTAGACGTGGTCGGCGTTCTTCGGGTCGACGGCGAACCCGCTGAGGTAGCGGTTGGGCACCGTGCCGTTCGCGCCGGTGGCGGGCAGGGCGATGTCGTGCCAGCCGGTGCCGTCCGTGTTGCCGACCGCGATGCCCCGGGCGAAGCCCTGGTTGTTGCAGGGCCCGCACCAGGCCGCGTACACCTTGCCGCCCGAGACGGCGACGGCGGTCGCGGTGCGGCCCTCGCCGAGGTCGTACAGGCTCTTCCACTCGTCGCCGCTGCGGATGGCGTAACCGTGGGTCTGCACCCAGATGTGCCGGCCGCCCGCGATCCAGGTCGAGCTGTTCTTCGCGTCGGCCGCGAGCGGGGCGATGAAGCGGGCCTCACCGGTGGCGTTGTCGGGCGGGGCGACACCGTACGACGTCGCCTTGCCCGGGTCGGTGAGCCAACTGCCGTCGTTGACCGCGCAGTTCTGGGTCACCTGGATGGCGAGGTACACGTACTCCTGGGCGATGTCGCAGCCGTTGGCCGGGTCGGTGAGCGTGTCGCCGCCGTCGCCGCCGAAGTTGGAGCCCATGACCTTGTCGTTGCTGCGCAGGATGGACTGGCCGTTGTCCTGAAGGCCACCGGTGACGGAGACACCGCCGTGGGCCAGGTCCTTGCCGATGCCCACCGAGTAGTACTGGAGGGTGTCGATGGTGCCGTCGTTCAGGGAGGTCCAGTCGGTGGCGTGACCGGAGGCGTCCTGGGAGCCGTTCACCGGGCGCTTGTAGACACCGCCGTCGTTGCCGACGTACACGAAGCTCTTGCCGTGGTAGCGGCCGATGGCGACGCCGTGCTGGTCGGAGTGGGTGGTCTGGTTGCAGTCGCCGGACTGCTTGGCGGGGTCGATGGACCAGCAGGGGAACGTGAAGTTCCAGTACGGGCCGACGGTCGACCAGGTGGAGCCGCCGTCCTTGGTCTCGTAGACCTCCTCGAGGCCCGCGTACACGTGGTCCGGGTCGCTCGGGTCGACGGTGAGGAACTGGTTGTACCAGGCCTGCACGCCGGGCATGTAGCCGCTGGAGGTCAGCGCCGAACCGTCGGCGGCCAGCCCCTTGTAGTCGGCGATCTGCTTCCAGGGACCGAACGGCGAGGCGGCACTGTAGATGCCCTCGAGTCCGCTGTCCGGGTTGGTGTTCAGCTGCTCGGGGGACTGGTCGACGGCGTAGTACCGGGAGCCGTCCGCGGAGCGGGCGAAGGTGACGCTGCCGACGTCGTCCGGGTCGGTGGGCAGGTCGCCGAAGCCGCTGGTGATGCGGGTCCAGGTGCCGCCCACCTTGGTGTAGAAGCCGTTGTAGTCGTCCCCGCTGCGCCAGCCGACGGCGAGCACGACCCTGCTCGGGTTCTTGGGGTCGATCGCGATGTCGTTGGTGATGTTCTTGTACGGCGCGTCGGGGTCGTCGGCCTTCGAAGCACCCGGCAGATAGTCGGGGTTGGGCGCGTACTCCAGCTTCCACGCGCCCTTCAGCGTCTTCGTGGAGTGGCTCCACACGCCCTCGCTGGTCGCCGCCCACACCTTGCCGCCACCGAAGCGCAGCTCGTGGATGGTGGTGGACTCCAGCTGGTCGCCGCCGACCCGGCTGCGGGTGGAGAAGGTGCCGTGGTGCGGATCGGACAGGACGTAGACACCGCTGCCGAGGTAGGCGTCCGCGTTGGTCGTCGCCTCGCCCGTGCCCAGCCACAGCCGCCCGCCGCTGTCGAGCGCGAGCGCGCCGGTGGACTGGGAGGGCAGCTTGTCGCTGATCGGCTGCCAGTGCCCGCCGCCGCGCCCGGACCGCCAGACACCGCCGCCGGCGCTGCCCGCGTACACGTACCCGTCGTCGTCGGCGGCGATCGCGGCCATCCGGCCGGTGACATTCCCGGAGCCGCCACTGGAGTTGGAGTCGATGTCGCGGTAGCGGGGGTCGTCGGAGTTGTACGGCAGGTCGGTGATGTTGTGCCAACTGCCGCCGGTGGACGGCAGATCGGCGAGACTGCTCCAGGCGGCGCCGTACGCGCCGGGGGCGACGATGCCGGGCGAGGTGCGGGCCTCGGCGTACTGGTCCGCCCCCTCTGCTATCTCGTCGGCCTCGTTGCCGTCGTCGTCCTCCGCCACCTTGGGACTCAGCGCACTGGTGGACTGCGCGCGCTGGGCGGCGAGTTGGTCGATCGTACGGACGCCGAAGGGGACGGCGCCCCGGCCGGACGCGGCTCCCGCGGGTGTCGCGACGAGTACGGCGGATGCGGAGATGGCGCAGAGCGTGAGCCATCGTCTCTTGCGGGTGGGTGCTGACACCGGGTCCTCCGGAAAGGTGGTCGTACAGCCGACGTGGAGAACCCGACCACCGGTGCCGGGCAGGGTCCGGCACTTGAGCATGCTTTGACCGGAACCTGCCACCAGGTTGGAAAAGGCATGACGTCACCGTGCCGGACCGGCAGCCCGTGACGCTGGATCAGCAGGCAGCGGTACGGATCAGAAAGCCGCTGTCCGGTCGTCGCTGCGCGGGTCGTCCACCTGATGCTCCGCGTAGATGCCCGTGCGTGCCTTACGACGCCAGGGACGCCCGAACGTCACCGCGTCGGCGGCGGCTTCGGAACCGTCGTCCAGTTCCACGACGGCCACCGCCGGCGAACCGTCAGCGGGGCACCGTGCGAGCCAGTCACCGTTGGGGGCGACGATTCCGGCGGGCGCGGTGACGCTGAGCTGCGCGGGCACCGACAGGCTGACCCAGTAGCTGTTGACCGCGGCGTGCCCCTGGGCCTGGGCGGCGGTGTTCCCCGGGGTGCCGCTGGTGGAGAACAGGACGCAGCCGACGTCCAGTTTCTCGTACTCCGCGAACAACTCCGGGTAGTGGATCTCCATACCGAGCAGGCAACCGAAGCGCACACCGTCGACCTCGAAGGTCACCGGTGAGACCCCCGGCGAGTACATGTACGAGACCTTCGTGTGCGACAGGAGGCGCTCGTCGTAGCGCGTGACGACCCCGCCGCGATCGGAGATGACGTACAGGCTGTTGTGCGGACGGTTCGGCCCGGTCAGCCGGTGCACCGACGGAATCACCGTCCACAACCCCAACTCACGGGCCAGCTCGGCGATCGCGGCCAGCTCGGACCGGAGCACCGGCCACTGGCACCGGTCCCAGTCCGCCGGACCGACCGCTTCGGGGCCGTCGACGGACATGACGACCTTGCTGGGAAAGCAGAGCGCGCCTTCCGGGAAGTGCACGATCCGCGCGCCCTGACCGCCGGCCTCGCGCATCAGAGCCCGCACTTCACGCCCGCTCTCGCGCAACGCCTCGACGTCCCGGGGGTCTTCTCGTACGAGCGTCTGCGCTACCGCAAGCCGCACGCTCCGGGCATTCCTTGCTTCCGACATGACGTCTCCTGAGGAAGTCTGACGGAAGTGCCGCAGGGCGGCCGTGTAGGACTCACCTGTCTTGGCGGCGCGGGCACGCACCTGGCGCTTGAAGTTCCCACGGGCTGTCATCGCGGCCTTCCACGCCCCTGAGCGACGGCTCCCCAGCAACCTCGCCCGAGGCGATCGGGCTGCAACAACGGCCTGAGACGCTGGTCCCTTTGCCTCCGACGGGGGACCGCGCTGGGGACGGTCACGGGAGGTTCGGCGTAGGCCACGCAGTCGGTCATGATGCCGTCACCCACAAACTCCGTCAACTTTCCCCAACACGCCGAGCGAGCCGGGGGAATGGCACGGCCCACCTGCTTTGGTCCTCCCGGTCGGCGGCGGGTCGGCAATCAGTCGTAGGAGCTGACCCCCACGTCCAGCCGGCATACGGCACCGAAGTGGAGCACGAGGCCCCCGGTGTCGGTGTCGCGGGTACGGCGGGCCGCAGGCGCGTGCGGGGATGCGCTGCGCCGGCTTTTGCGGGACGGTTGAAGTCGGAGGGTCCGCTCCTTGCCGCCCGACCACGGATTCCCGGGAGCACGCCATGGATCGACCAGACCTGACCGCTGCCGCCGCACCGGAACAACTCGGCAGTTACCTGCGCAGCCTGCCCCGGCCGCCGACAGGCCACGACCACGGCCCCGCCAGCACGGTCCGTACCGACCTGCACCGGGGCCATCGGATCGTCGTCACCACCACCTACGAGATCACCGTCGACGGCAACCCCGTGCCGGCCCACGTCGGCGTGGACAACAACGGGCAGCTGCACTGCCACGCCCTGCCCGCCTATCAGTTCCGGTCCGCCATCGACACGGTGCGCGCCCTGATAGACAACTATCCCGAGGAATATCCCGAGCCGCCCGACACCCCGGACCACCCGCCCTCGGACGGCCACGGTGGCCATCACCACGGAGGCGGTTGAGATGGCCGTGGTCCGCAAGAACATCCTCACCGACACGGTGGCGCGGGACGCCTACATCGCAGGCGTCCAGCTGCTGAAGCAGGAGAACTCGGCGTTCACCACAGCCGACTTCGGAATCGGTGGACCCGCGGCCCCGGTCCGGACGTACGACCTCTTCGTGATCTGGCACATCTGGGCCATGCGCACCCCCGTCCCGCCGGGAGGAAACCCCAAGATGCGGAACGCCGCGCACATGGGCCCGATCTTCCTGCCCTGGCATCGGGTCATGCTCAACCTGTTCGAGGCCAATCTGCAACGGGTCCTGGGCGACACGGGGTTCGGCCTGCCGTACTGGGACTGGGCGGAGGACGGAGAGCTCGATCACCCGAAGAACTCCGCGTTCTGGCAACCCGACTGCATGGGCGGAACCGGCACTCTGCTCGCGCCCACAGTCATGGACGGTCCCTTCGCCTTCAAGCCGGCCGCCCCGAACGGTTTCCGCGTTCGGATCGCCACCAACCAGAACCTTGAACTCGTCCAGGTCGACCGCGGACTCCGGCGGGCGTTCGGCGCCGACGAGGACTCCCTGCCCACCCACGACCACGTGTCGGCCGCGCTCCACGCGGGCGCGCCGGGAGGGAACCCGAGCCTGGCCACCTACGACTTCACCCCGTGGGACCGGACGTCAAAGGGCTTCCGCAACTGCCTCGAAGGCTGGAATCCCTACGGCCTGCACAACCAGGTGCACGCCTGGATCGGCCGGGACATGGGACTCGCGTCGTCCCCCAACGATCCCGTCTTCTACCTGCACCACTGCAACGTGGACCGGATCTGGGAGGGCTGGATGAGCCGCCATGGCCGCACCTACCTGCCCGGCCAGACGGCACCGGCCACCCTGAAGGGCCATCGCATCGACGACCCGATCATCTCCCCGCTCGGCGGAGCGGCGACGCCCGGGACGGTCCTGGACGCGACGAACCTCTTCACGTACGACGTCCTGCCGTGAGCACCCGCCCGGCTCACGAGGACGACGCGGTGTCCCCGACCGGCAGTTCCAGGCGGAGTTCGTAGCCGCCGCTGTCCGTCGGCCCTGACATGAGGGTGCCGCCCAGGAGTTCGGCACGCTGGCGCAGTCCGGCGAGGCCGTGGTGGGCGCCGGGCAGGCGGAGCGCGGGGCGGGTGGGCGCCGTGTTGGTGACGGTCACCCGAAGAGCGTCGCCCTCGTGCCCGATGCGGACGGCCGCGGTGGCGCCGGGGGCGTGTTTGCGGATGTTGGTCAGTGCCTCCTGGACGGTGCGGTAGACGGCGCGCTGGACAGTGGGCGGCAGGCCGTCCGGCACGTCCGCCACCAGTTCGGCCTCGATGCCGCTGTTGCCGACCAGCCGGGCGAGGTCGGAGAGGGAGGGCTGGGGAGTCAGCTCGGTCGGCCGGCTGCCGGAGGCGCGCAGGACGCTGACCATGTGCCGTAGTTCTTCCAGGGTCTGCACGCTGAGCTGCCGGATCGTCGCGGCGGCACCCCGCGTGTGCGGATCCGGCGTACCCACCTGGAGCGCCCCGGCCTGCACCGCGATCAGGCTGACCTGATGAGAGACCACGTCGTGCATCTCCCGGGCGAGCTGTGCGCGTTCCTTGGCCAGAACGCCCTGGGCGGTCAGCATGCGTTCGTGCTCGCGGGCCTGCGAGATCTCCTCCAGGCGCAGCGACAACTCGCTTCTGGCCTGGACGAGTTGGCCGAGGAAGACCGGCGCGGCGGCTGTGGCGACGGCGTAGCCGAGATGGTTCAGGTTGACGGCGGCGGCGAGATCGGCCGCTTCCAGGGAGGACCAGGGCCAGGGCGTGAAGTCGCTGATCGCGAACGCCACGGCACAGCCTGCGGGCAGGGTGCGACGGCGGCAGTGCGAGGCGAGCGTGTACAGCGCGATCAGCGTGGCGAGCACCGCGTCCGTGACCACGGCGGTGGGCATGGCCAGCAGGAACGTCGTCAGGGGCAGGCGGTGGCGCAGGAAGAGCGCGAAGACGGCGAGGAGGGCGCAGGCCAAGGCTGGTCGATCGTCGGTGTCGACGTTGTCCCAGACGTCGAGCAGGGTGACGGCCACCAGGGCGGTGCTGAGCAGTGGGCCGCGCACACGCCGGAGCGGCGTCATCCGGACTCCCGCTCCCACGACGGGCCGAGCAGTCCCGCCCGCTCGGCGAGCAGAGCCGCCTGGACCCGGCTGCTCACCTCCAACTTGGCCAGGATCGTGCTGACATGTCCCTTCACGGTCCCCGTGCTCATGTGCAGACGCGTGCCGATGTCGACGTTCGCCAGCCCTTCCGCGATCAGCATCAGCACGGCCCGCTCGCGCGCGGTGAGCCGGGCGACGATGTCGCCCGCCGGGCCCCGTCGGCTTCGGTCGAGGTAGCCGTCCACGACCCTCCGCGTGACGTCGGACGACAGCACGGTCCCGCCCTCGGCCAAGGCGCGGATCAGAAACGGCAGTTGTTCCGGATCCGTGTCCTTGAGCAGGAAGCCGGAAGCGCCCGAGCGCAGTGCGGCCGTCACGTACTCGTCGGCGTCGAAGGTGGTCAGCATGGCCACCACGGGGGCGGGTCGCAGCCGCCGGAGTTCGGCCAGGACGGTGAGGCCGTCGACGTCCGGCATGCGGATGTCCAGCAGGACCACGTCGGGCCCCAACTCCCGTACGGTCCGCACGGCTTGGCCACCGGACACGGCCGCCACGACGTCGATGTCGTCCGCCGCGTCGAGGATGTGCGTGAAGCCCGTGCGGATCAGGGCCTCGTCGTCGACCACCATGGTTCGGATCACGTGCGCTCCGCTCCTCTTCGCCCACCGATGCCGTTTGTACCCCTGAAGGGGTGGATCGTCCGGGCTGTCGCTGCGGTTTCCGACGAACGGTGGGGAAAGTTCGGCCAGTTGACGGGGGCCGTCCTGGCCGTTCGGCGGGTGGGCCGCACGGCGGGGGCCGCGGATGCTGAAGGCCATGACGGACAACCCCGCACCCGCCACGTCGGTGTCACGCACCGGGCCGGAGACCGCACGGCTTCCCGCCGCCGACCTCGTCGATCCGCCGTCCACCGGACGTCTGATCGGTCTCGACCTCGCCCGGGGACTCGCCGTCTTCGGCATGTACTCCGCCCATGTCGGTCCCGACGTGACGGTGGGCGGCCCGGTGGGGTTCCTGCTGGAACTCGCCAGGGGCCGCTCCTCGGCGCTCTTCGCCCTGCTCGCCGGCTTCTCCCTGGTCATCCTCACGGGCCGCCCGCACGCCAGGACCGGACGAGCCGGGCGGCAGGCCGTCGCGCGCGTCGTCATCCGCGCCGTCGTGCTCGTCGCGCTGGGCTTCGCTCTGACCGCCCTGGACACCCAGGTCGACGTGATCCTCGCCTACTACGGCCTGATCTTCCTCGCCGTCCTCCCGCTGTACCGGCTACCGGCCCGAACCCTCGCCGTGATCGCCGCCGCGGGCGCGCTGATCCTGCCCCAACTCCTCTACGCCGTCCGTCAGGCGATCGACGAGGGAAGCTGGGCGGACACAGTCGTCGCATGGGATCCGCTGGCCCGTCTCACCGGCTCGGAAGGATTCATGGAGTTGCTGGTCACGGGCGAGTACCCGGTCGTCACCTGGGTGCCGTTCATGGTCGCGGGCATGGCAGTGGCCCGGCTCGATCTCCACCGGGCCGGGGCGCGGGCCCGGTTGGCGCTGACCGGCGGCGCACTCGCCGTGTTCGGCCACGGCGGCTCGTGGCTGGCCCTGCACGCCGTCCCCGGCGCCCTCGCTGCCGTCGCCGCCGCCACGGACGCAGGCTCGGCCTCGTCGGCCTGGTGGTCGGACACCGCGGGTGAACCCGTCGACGGTGTCCCGCTCGCCTGGCAGCTCGTGGCCGTGCCGCACAGCCAGACGACGTTCTCGATCCTCGGCAGCACCGGCGTCGCGCTGCTCGTCCTGGCCGGGTGCCTGGCCCTCGCCGACCGCGCCCCGCGGCTCGCGCGCGCTGCCACGCCCGTCTCCGCCGTCGGCATGGTGGCGCTGACGGTGTACGTCCTGCACATCGTCGCCCTGTGGACCTTCGCCGAGGTCTGGACGGTCGTCGACGTCGAGAACGACACGATGTCCGCGCTGCCGATCCTGCTCGGCTTCATCGCGGCCGCCATGCTCCTCGCGACCGTGTGGACGCGGGTGTTCCCGCGCGGCCCGCTGGAGTACCTCCTGCACAAGGTCACCGGGCTTGCGCGGCACGTCACCTGACCGGCGAGCGGGGCGGGCGGCCGATGCCCCCTGCCCCGCCCGCACGCGTCGGGGGTCAGGCTCGGTAGGCCACGAGGGCCATCATCCCGGCCTCGCCGTGGTAGGCGTTGTGGCAGTGCAGCATCCACTGCCCGGGGTTGTCCGCGTCGAAGAAGACGGACACGGTCCTCTTGGGCAGCACGATCGTGGTGTCCTTGCGCGGCCCGGAACCGCCGAGTTGGTAGGTGTGGCCGTGCAGGTGCATCGGGTGCCACATGTCGGTGGTGTTGACGAAGTCGAGCCGGACGCGCTCGCCCTCCTCGACGAGCAGCGGGTTGGCGGTCGGGTGGTCCATGTCGTACCGCTCGCCGTTGACGGCCCAGTCGTAGGTGTCCATGCCGCCGGTCAGCTCGACGCGGTGGACCCGGTCGGCCTTCTTCGGGTCCAGCCGGACGTCGTCGGCGGCGCGCAGCCGGCCGGCGGTCACGATCATGCCGTCGAGTTCCCTCGGCCGTACGGTCGGCGCCGGTGCGCTGCCCGAGCCGGTGCGCACCAGAGCCATGCCGCCGGCGTCCTTGCCCTCCGCGAGCGCGACGAGCGGGAAGACACCGTCGCCGAGGGTGACCAGGACGTCGTAGCGCTCGCCCATACCGACGAGCAGCGCGTCGACCTGCCGGTGCTCGACCGGGAAGCCGTCGGTGTGCGTGATGGTCAGCCGGTGACCGCCGAGTGCCACGCGGTACGCGGTGTCGCCGCCGGCATTGATGATGCGCAGACGCACGCGCTTGCCGGGCCTGGACCGGTAGACGGCCGGGTCGGCCGGCACCCGCCCGTTGACGAGGTGGTACGGGTACTTCACGTCCCCGGCGTCGCCGCCGAGGAGGTCGCTCTCGGCGCCCATGAGCATGAACCTCATGGACATGCTGTCGCCCGAGGAGCCGGTGGACGCGGAGGGTGAGACGCTCGTGCCGCCCATGTCCATGCCGCCCATGCCGCCCATGTCCATGCCGCCCATGCCCTGCCGGAGTTCGGCGAACGCCTCGTCGGGTGTGCCGGTCACTCCGTCCAGCCAGTCGTCGAGTACGACGACCCACTCGTCGTCGTACGACAGCGGCTCCCTGGGATCCTCGACGATCAGCGGGGCGTACAGGCCGCGGTCGAGCTGGACGCCGACGTGCGGGTGGAAGAAGTACGTGCCGGGCGCGTCGGCGACGAACCGGTAGGTGAAGGTGGAGCCTGCCCGCACCGCGCTCTGCGTGACCGGCGGCACGCCGTCCATGTCGCCGCGCAGGGCGAGGCCGTGCCAGTGGAGCGAGGTCGAGGTCCGGTTCGGCAGCTGGTTGGACAGTTCGGCGGCGAGGGTGTCACCGGCCGGGATGCGGACCTCCTTGCCGGGGGCCCGGCCGCTGAAGGCCCAGGACTTGGCCAGGGTGCCGCCGCCGAGGTCGAGGACGGCGGGCGCGGCGGTGAGGCCGAGGCGGTGGACCTTGCCGGTGCCGCCCCGCTCCTTCTCGGCGCGGGCGACCTGGGCGCCGGCGGGGCTGACGAGGGCGGGGCGGCCGGCACTGCCGGCGGTGCAGGCGGCGAGTACGCCGGTACCCGCGGCGCCGAGTCCGGCGAGCAGGACGGAGCGTCGGTCGATGCTGGGCATGGAAGGGTCCTCTTTCAGTGCGCACAAGGGAGTTGGGCGGTGTCCGGACGAGGGCACCCGCGCGTCACGGGGACACGGAGGAGCCGTTGGGGCACGGCCTAGATGCGCAGCCGGGAGAGGACGGACAGGTCGGGTGGCGCACGGCTCACGGAACGCACGAGGTCCACTCGTGTGATCGAGGCGTAGTCGGCGGAGACGGCCGGCACCGGGGACTCGGCCGGCGCCGTGAGCTGCACGGAGCCGACGCTCGCGGCCGAACAGTCCTGCATGGCCATGGACGGGCAGGCTGTGACGTCCTCCGCGGCGTCCGTCGGCCTGCCCCGCTCGGAGGGGCCCGCCTGCGCGTGCGTGACGGACACCGTGGTCGCAGGCATGGCATGCCCGGCCGTCACCGACGGCGACGCGTCCTGGGCGCACGAGATCTCATGGTGCACGAGCAACGCCAGGACGGCAGACAGGGTGACGAGCACACCGCGGCCCCGGCGACCGATCCCGCCGGCCCGGAACCGGGACGCCGACGCCGGCGGCGCCGCAGAGCGGCCCGCAAGCTTCACCGACATCGGCTGCTACCTGGGCCACAGGCGGTGAGTGGGGAGGCGGGTGCCGGCGCGGGGGCGGTGGTGGAGGCGCGGCGGGGGTTCATGGGTCCTCGTGAGGAAGGCGTTCGAGGGGGGCAGGGAGGGGCGGCCACCCGGGCCCCGGCGATGCCGGGACCGGGTGACCGGTGTCGCGACGCGGGCCGCCGTGCGGTGCGTCGGCGGGGGCTCAGAGCCGGTCGAGAACGCTCTGGAGCTGCTTCACCTCGGCGGACTGACCCTCGGCGATGTCGCCGGCCATCGCCTTGGCGTCGGCGTTCTTGCCGTTCTTCTGCTCGTCCTCGGCCATGCTGATCGCACCGTTGTGGTGCTCGATCATCATCTCGGAGAACGCCTTGTCGAACGCGGCGCCCTTCATGGACTCGAGGTCGTCCATGCCCGCCTCGGACATCATGCCGTCGCCGCTGCCGTGGTCCATGCCGGGCATGGACTCCGCAGTGGTCGGCTGCTTCCAGGACTCCAGCCAGCCCTTCATGGTCTTGATCTCGGGGTCCTGGGCCTTCTCGATCCGTGCGGCGAGGCTCTTGACCTCGGAGTCGGAGGCGCGGCCGTCGGCCAGCTTCGCCATCTCCAGTGCCTGCTCGTGGTGCGGGATCATCATCTGCGCGAAGCTGACGTCCGCGTCGTTGAAGCTCGCGGACCCGGTCTCGGCGGTCGCCGTGGCCGAGCTGCCGTCGCTGCCGTGGTCCATGCCGCTCATGTCGTCGCCGTCGCCGTCGCCTCCGCAGGCGGCGAGGAAGAGCGATCCGGCGGCGACGAGACCCATCGCGGCGAGGCGGCGGGCGGGCTTGCGGCGCAGAGAGGCACGCGTGAAGGCAGTCATGGTGGTTCTCACCTCGTATGTCGGTTCTGATGGCTGTTCTGGCGTACGCGAAGTCGCGGGATCGCGCGTGTGCGCGTCCACGAATGCGCTTCGGCCTACAGCCGCAGCACCGACAACCGGGTGAGATCAGGACCGCGCGGCGGGGGATCGGGTCGCGGTACGACGGCGACCTGGGCGAGCAGCCGCGCCAGCGGGTCCTGGTGGCGGGCGAGCGCGGACCTCAGGAGCGTGGCGAGCGCCCATGCCCCGAACAGGACGGCCACGCACACCGAGAGCAGGTCCATCGCCATGCCGGGATCGTGCGTGGGCGAGGACCCGTGGGCCGGATCCGCCGCCTGGTCGGCCGTGCCCATGGGCGCAGTCGCGCTCGCGGGGTCGAGGGCCGTTGCGGCGGTGCCCATCGCCGAGGCCTGGGAGACCGTACCCATGGCGGCGGAGTCGGAGGAGTCGTCGGGATGCCCCAGGGTGTGCATCGCGAAGACACCGAACGCGAGCACGACGACGAGCAGCAGGTGCCCGAGGGCACCTCCCGCGCGTACGTACCGTCTCGCCGGCATTTCGGAACTCCGTCTCCGGTCACTCGGTGGGGGTTTCTCCGACAGTACCCAACGGGCGTGCGTCACGCCCGGGAAGGCCCGCCCGCGCCGGGCCCGGCGTGGGGTCAGGCGGTGCCGACGAGCTCGTAGCCCGCCTCGTCGACGGCTGCCCGCACGGCCTCCTGGTCGAGAGGCGCGGCGGAGGTGACCGTCACCTCGCCGGTCCTGGCGACGGCCGTGACCGCGGTGACGCCGGTCAGCGCGGATATCTCCTGCGAGACCGCGCCCTCGCAGTGGCCGCAGGTCATGCCGGACACCCTGTAGACGGTGGTGATGCCGACGCTCTGGGTCTCGGACGCCGCACCGGAGTGGCAGGAACCGTCGGCGGAGCAGCAGGAGCCGGAGGTCTTCTGGTCGGTCATGGCTTCTTCCTCAGGTGTCGATGCGTGGGTGTTCCGGGAGGCGGCCCGTTCCACCCTCCCGGGTTGCCCACACTATACCCCCTAGGGGTATCCATAAAGTGTGGTGCTGCCCACATGCACGGTGCGTGGGCGAGTTGCCGCCGCCCTGCCGTCGGACGTCACATGGTCATCATCAGGAGCATGGTGGACATGGTTCCGCCCATGCCGACGTGTGCGGCGAGCGCCGCTTCCGGAGTGGCGCCGATGCGACGGCGCCGGCCGCCGTGGCGTCCCCGTTCCGTGGCGCGAGTCCTGTCCCACGCGGAGAGGGTCAGCGAGGCCAGGTACACCACGACCGTGTCCGGCAGGGTGAGCAGCCAGCGGGCCCAGCCGCGCCGTCGGCCGCCGCCGAGCCTGCTCGTCCTGGTGCCGCGGACGTGTGTCCAGACGGAGGCGGCGATCGACAGCAGGAAGTAGACGGCGAGCGCGGCGATGACGAAGCGCCACACGGAGGGCGACGCGGTCCCGGCCCCGGTGGTGGCGGCATGGTCGGCCATACCCGGCATGTCCGTCCCGTGCATGGAGCCCATGCCGGCCGAGTGCCCGGATCCGCCCGTGGGCTCCATGCCCGGCATTCCGGCCATGGCGTGCCCGTGCCCCAGGGCGAGCACGGGCCCGGACGACGTGCTCGTCATCGCCAACGTCATGATCACCATGCCGAAGCTGCCGACGATCAGGTGCACCCAATGGCGCCCGCCCTTCCAGCCGCCCCCGCGCGTGCGCCGGACAGCCAGTACGAAGGTGCCGAGGCCGAGCAGCCCGAACGCCCCCGCCCACCACATCCCGTACGCCCCGTACCAGGACGCTGTCGCGGGCAGAGCCATCGCGGCCATGCACAGGCCCATCAGCAGGTCGCCGCCCGCCGCGAAGCGGTTCTCGCCGCGCGTGGTCATCACCCGGACCGCGCCCACGGCGGCGACCAGAGCGGCGACCGCCGCAATGGACCAGCCCAGAGCCGGAGTTCCCATGTCCACTCTCCTCATCGCCCCCGCTGTCGTCCTTCGGCGTCCTCAACTGCTATGACCCTTAGTACGTAATCGGAGGGGAGAGTTCTCACCTGAGAGGTGCCGGCGCGCGCCGTCAGGGACGCGTCGCCGCGAAGAACGGCATGTAGCCGAGGGGGGTGATCTCGATGTTCTTGCCGGTGCGCGGCGCGTGGATGGCCTTGCCGTCACCTATGTAGATCCCGTTGTGCTGGCTGCTGTTGTACCAGTAGATGACGTCGCCGGGTCGCAGGTCCGACTTCGCGACCTGACGCCCCGCCGAGTACTGCTCCTGCACGGTGCGGGGCAGCGAGACCCCCGCGGCACGCCAGGCGGCGCCGGTCAGTCCGGAACAGTCGTAGGAGTTCGGGCCGGTCGAGCCCCACTCGTACGGCTTGCCGAGTTGCGCGTAGGCGAACTCGATGGCGGTACGGGCCCGTCCGCTCGCGGCGCCGTTGTACGTGGCCGTGCTGTCGCTGGTGCCGGCGGCCCGGTCGGCCTCGTCCTCCTTGGCCTCCAACTGGGCGCGCTGCTCGGCGGTCAGGCTGTTCAGGAGCTTGCGGGCCTCGCGGAGCCTGCCCTGGATCTCCCGCTTCTTTCCGGCGAGTTCCCTGCGGGCCTGCTCAGCGGCCGTCACCTTCTTCAGCGCCTCGGCCCTGGTCTGGGCAAGCTCGCGCTGCCCGGCCTCCAGGGCGGCGAGCGTGGTGAGCCGGCGTGTGCTCAGCCGGCCCAGTGCCTCGGCCTTGTCGAGATAGTCGTCGGGGTCGGAGGAGAGGAACAGTCGCACGGTCGGATCCAGGCCGCCGTCGCGGTACTGCGCGGCGGCCAACGGACCCATCTCCTCGCGCAGTTCGTTGATCTCCGCCTGCTGGGCGGCCACTTGCTGCTGGGCGCGTTCGGCTTCCTTCTGGAGCCTCTTCTTCTCCTCGAGGCGCGCGTTGTACTCCTCCGTGGGGGCTTCCGCCTCCTCGTACAGGTCCTCGACCTGCTGCCGTACCTCGTCGACGGTCGGCTTCGGCGCGGCATGTCCCAGGGACGGCAGGAGGGAGACGGTCCCCGCGGTCGCGGCCAGAACGGCGAGCCGGGAACGACTCGGCGGCTTCGGGCGGCGGTGATTACCCATCCTGCGACAACTCCTCTTCGCCGGCGGCCGGCGGCGGAGGCCGCTTCGCGCTCGGTGTGCCAGGGACCGGTCAAGTACCCGATCAACTTAGTAGCTTAGTAGTAGGAGTCGCAATTCCGTCCGGGACGGCGGGACGGTTCGCGGTCGGTTACCCGAGCCCGTGCAAGCAGCCCATGAGCAGTGGAGCGGAGGGTGCGGCGACCACCGCCGCGGCCACGGCACTCCGCAGCGCGGCGTGCGGCCGCCGCTGCGGGGCGAGAACCCGTCGAAGACGCGTCAGGGCGCTCGGGCCGCCCACGGCGAACGCGCCCGCGGGTGCCGAACCGGCCGCCATGTCGTACATCGCGGCGGCCAGGACCTGCCGCGGCTGGCGGCGCAGTGCCCGGTCGTCGGCGATCATCTCCAGCAGTACGGCCGTCTGTTCCCTGCCGTGCCGCGCCAGCGGGAGTGGGCCGAAGACCCTGGCGAACGCCTGAGAGGCGGCCAGCACCAGATGGTGGCGGCCCGCGATGTGCGCGTGTTCGTGGGCGAGGACGGCGTCGAGCTGTGCGGCGGACAGCAGCCGCATCGCCCCGGCGCTGACGACGACGCGCGGCCGGTGGCCGGGAAGGCAGTAGGCGGCGGGCCGTTCGTGGTCGAGGACGGTCGCCCGCAGCCAGGACGACCGGCGGCCGACCAGGTCCAGGACTCGGCGGTGGCGGGACCGCAGGCGCAGGCCGCGAAGCACCTCGAAGGCGAACGAGCTGAGCACGAGGAGCACCACGACGGCAGGCAGGGGCACCGCCAGGCGGGCGGCGATCGCGGGATCGTCGGTCACCGTGTCCGCCGTGAGACCGCAGGAGTGCAGCAGGCCGATGACGCCGGCGTGGAAGTGCTCGGTGGGCGCGGCGAGTCGGTGCGCGGCGAGGGCGACCGTCACGGTGAACGAGGCGGACAGCGCGAGCCAGGCCGCCAAGGCGAGGGCCGGTGCGCGATACGGCCAGGAACTGCGCAGCAGCAGCCGTGGGGCGACGAACCCGATGACGCCGGCGTAGCCGACCAGCACCCAGGCCGCGGTCACGGGCCGCCCTGCTCTTCCGCCGCGGCCAGAGCCTCGCGCAGGGCGCTGACCTCCTGGGGGCTCATCTGCTCCACGAAGTGGGCGAGGGCCACGGGACGGTCCTGGCTGGCGCCCAGCGCCTCCTCCATCAACGCGGCCGCGTACTGCTCACGGGTACGGATCGGCGAGTACACCCAGGCCCGGCCCTGCTTCCCGCGCAGCAGCCAGCCCTTGTTGTAGAGGATCGTGGCCACCGTGTTGACGGTCGTGTAGGCGAGCGGCCGCCGCTTGTTGATGTCGTCGACGATCTCCCGCACCGTGGCGGGACGCTGCCAGCGCCACAGGCGGTCCATGATCTCCGCTTCGAGCTCACCCAGCCGCCGCACTGCCGCTCCTTCTGCCCCGCACTACGCAGCCCCATAGTAGAACGTGGAGCGAGCTTCACCAGCGCGGCTCAGAGCCAGTCCCGTCGCTTGAAGATGATGTACAGGGACACGCAGACGACCCCCATCAGGGCGATCGCGAAGGGGTAGCCGAAGTTCCAGGTCAGTTCTGGCATGTGGTCGAAGTTCATACCGTAGATCGTGCCTACCAGGGTTGGGGCGAAGAGGATCGCCGCCCAGGACGAGATCTTCTTGATCTCCTCGTTCTGTTCGAAGCCCGCCTCCGCCAACGCCCGCATCTCCGCGTTCTGCTGCTGGGTGACCAGGGTCGCGTTGACCGTGAGGATGTCGGTGAGGGCCTGGCGGAAGCCGTCGACTCGTTCGCTGGTGTGGGTGACGTGGTCGGCGACGTCCCGTAGGTAGCGTTGCAGTTCCTCGTCCGTGCCGTACTTCGCGAAGCCCGCCATCAAGGCGTGCAGCATGCTCACCAGGGGGCGGGTGGCGCGCTGGAACTCCACCATCTCGCGGGAGAGTTCGTAGATGCGGCGGGACACCTCCGGGTCGCCCCGGAAGACCTCCGTCTCGATCTCGTCGATGTCGTTCTGGACGCCCGCGACGACCGGCGCGTAGCCGTCGACCACCGCGTCCAGGATCGCGTAGAGGACCGCCTCGGGGCCCAGCCTCAGCAACTCCGGTGTCTGTTCCATGCGGTGGCGCACCGCCGAGAGGTCCGGCGCCGCTCCGTGCCGGACCGTGATCACGAAGTCCGGGCCCACGAACACGTGCAGCTCGCCGAAGTCGACCTCCTCCGGCGCGTCCAGATAGCGGGCGGCCCGCAGGACGACGAAGAGCGTGTCGCCGTACCGCTCCAGCTTCGGGCGCTGGTGGGCCTCCATCGCGTCCTCGACCGACAGCGGGTGCAGGTCGAACTCCTCGGCCAGCGAGAGGAGTTCGCTCTCCGGCGGCCGGGCCAGGCCGATCCACGCCATGCCGGCGCCCTCTTCGCGCAACTCGCGGAAGGTGTCCGCGAGCGTCGCGGGGGAGGACACGCGTACGCCGTCGCGGTAGAGGGCCGCCTGGACGATGCTCGGTGGCTCGGCCGGCTCCGGGGCGGGGGGTTCGGCCGCCGTCACCGGAGTCTTCGGCTGCGCGGACGGCGGGGTCAGGGCGCGGCGCCAGGCGGACTTCCTGGCGGAGTCCTTCGCAGGGGTCTTCGCGTCGGGGCGGGGGCGTCGCTCGGACATCGTGTGCCTCTCGCTCTCGGGTCGAGCCGATGTCGGCGTGATCACGGAGCAGGGTATACGGGGCAAATGACATCCCGGGGAGGGCGGCGCCCAGGACGCGGTGAGAGTTGCGGACAGAACTCGTCCGCAAGCACCTCTAGCGTGTTCCCCATGACGAAGACGACCGCTTCGGCCCCCGTGCTCGGCACCCGCGCCCTGAACCGCGCGACCCTCGACCGCCAGCTCCTCCTGCGCCGGTCCGGCCTGTCCGCGAAGGCCGCCGTCGGGCATCTGCTCGGCCTCCAGGCCCAGAACGTCAAGCCGCCGTACTGGGCGCTCGCCGCCCGTCTGGACGGGTTCACGCCCGAGGCGCTGTCGGAGCTGATGGCCGACCGCGAGGTCGTCCGGATCGTCACCATGCGCTCCACCATCCACACCCACACCGCCGACGACTGCCTCACCCTGCGGCCGCTGGTGCAGCCCGCTCGCGACCGCGAACTCGTCAACTTCCGCAAGGGCCTCCAGGGCGTCGACCTCGACCGGCTCGCCGTCCTCGCCCGCGAACTCGTCGAGGCCGAGCCGCGCACCATGAAGGAGCTGCGCGAGGCGCTCCTCGGCGAGTGGCCGGACGCCGACCCGCAGGCCCTCGCCATCGCCGCCCGCTGCAAGCTCCCGCTCGTCCAGGTCACCCCGCGCGGGCTGTGGGGCAGAAGCGGCCAGGTCGCGCTCACCACCGCCGAACACTGGCTCGGCCGCCCCACCGGATCCACCCCCACCCCCGACGCCACCGTCCTCCGCTACCTCGCCGCCTTCGGCCCCGCCTCCGTCAAGGACATGCAGACCTGGGCCGGACTCACCCGGCTCCGTGAGGCCTTCGAGCGGCTCCGCCCCGAGCTGCGCGTCTTCCGTGACGAGAACGGCGTCGAACTCTTCGACCTCCCCGACGCGCCCCGCCCCGCCGAGGACACCCCGGCCCCGCCGCGTTTCCTGCCGGAGTTCGACAACCTGCTGCTCTCCCACGCCGACCGCACCCGCGTGGTGCCGAAGGAGTACTGGGGCCGCAGCTGGCAGGGCAACCAGGCCTACTGCACCCTCCTCGTCGACGGCTTCCTCGCGGGGGTGTGGAAGCTCGCCGGGGACACCCTCGTCGTCGAGCCCTTCGGCCGGCTCACCCGGGCGCAGCGGGCGGACGTCGAGGAGGAGGGGCGGCGGATGCTCGGCACGCTGTACCCCGGGACGTCGTACGACATCGGGTTCGGGACGGTCGTACAGCATCCGGCCTGAACGGACCGTCTCAGTCCGCCCGCCCGGTCACCGCCACCGTCAGGCCGAGCCCGATCATCGTGAAGCCGCCCGCGCCGCCGATCAGCGACAGGCGGCGGTCGGAGCGGGCGAACCAGGTGCGGGCGGCGGACGCGGTCAGGCCCCACAGGGTGTCCGTGACCAGGCCGATGGTGATGGGGACCAGGCCGAGCAGCAGCATCTGGGCCGGGACGTGGCCCGCCGCGTGGTCCACGAACTGGGGGAGCACGGCGGCGAAGAAGACGACGCCCTTCGGGTTGGTGACGCCGACGAGGGCGCCGTCGAGCACGGTCCGCAGGTCGCCCCGCGCCGGGCCCGCGGGCCGGGAGGTGATCGCCGCGGCCTTGAGCTCGCCCCGGTGCCGGAAGGCCTGGATCCCGAGGAACACGAGGTAGGCGGCGCCCGCCAGCTTCACCGTCAGGTACACGGTCGCCGACCGCTCCACCAGGGAGCCGATCCCGATCGCCACGGCCACCACGAGCAGGTAGGAACCGAGGACGTTGCCGAGCGCCGTCGCCACCGCGGTACGGCGGCCGTGGGCCAGCGCGCGGCCGATGACGAACAGCACGCTGGGCCCCGGGATGACGATCACCAGCAGGGACATCGCGGCGAAGGCGAGGACACGGTCCGTGGACACCATGGCGGTCATTGAAACAGGCATCCGCCGTCCGGCTCTAGGACCTCGCAGACGTCCGGCTCCAGGACCTCGCAGACGTCCGGACATGGACAGGGGGCGTTGCGGGCCGCTCGTGGAGGCCCGCAACGCCCCCGGCTTCTCACCTGAGGGATGCTCAGGAGAACCTCTGGGGACCTACGAGTTGACCTGTGCGGTCACGAGGCTGGAGAAAGTCGTCAGCCGGGTGTAGACACCCGGGTAACCGGCCTGCGCGCAGCCCTCTCCCCAAGAAGTGATCCCTGCCAGGACGCCCCCGATGAGCAGGGGACCGCCGCTGTCGCCCTGGCAGGTGTCTGTGCCGCCGGAGGTGTATCCGGCGCAAACCATGTCGGACTGGACGAAGTCCGAACCGTAGGAGCTCTTGCAGCTGGAGTCGGACACGATCGGGACGGTCGCGGTCCGCAGCTGGTTGGAGGAGCTGCCGTTCGACGAGGTGGTGCCCCAGCCGAGGATGCGGGCCGTGGTGCCGGCCGCGTACACACTCGTCTGGGAGGAGGAGACGTACGACGCCGTGGTGTACGGCATCGACGTCGACAGGGTCAGTACGGCCACGTCGTCGCCGTTGGTGGCGTCCGTGTAGCCCGGGTTGATCCAGATCTTGCTGACCCGGCTGACCGTGCCGTTGGTGCCGTTCAGGTAGGTGCGGCCGCCGACGACTCTGACACTGCTGGTGGTCTCGCCGACCATGCAGTGGGCCGCGGTGACCACCTTGGTCGGGGAGACCAGGGTGCCGCCGCAGAACTGGTTCTGCGAGGCGTCCGTGATCTGCATCATGAACGGGTACGACGTCGTCGTCGTGGTGGTGCCGCCGACGATGGGCTGGGGAGCGGCGACAGCGGTGGGGGCGCTGAGCAACGCGGTGGCGGCGGCAGCGGCCGTCGCCAGGCCGACGGCGCCGGCCTTCTTCGCACGAGTGAGCCCGAACATCAGTGAGTCTCCTCAGGGTTGCCGGTGGGGGGTCGCGCGGGTGTGGGGGTGGTACACGGGGGTCGCGGGACCGACCCCCGTATGCCCGGGCGAGCGGCACGTTCATAAGCTAGAACGCGGAAGTTCCCCTTCCCAATGAGGGAAGCCCCTAAGGGAGTTGGGCAGGGAAAACCCTCGGTCGGCCCTGCGGGAACGACGCTGACGATCCCTCGGTCACGGCCTGCGCCCCGCCGCCAGGCGGACGATGTCCACCCGGGAGCGGATGCCGAGCTTGCGGTAGACCCGGGTCAGGGTCGCCTCGACCGTCTTCACGCTGATGAACAGCCGCGCGGCTATCTCCCGGTTGGTGGCGCCCTCCATGACGAGCGCCGCCACCTGACGCTCCATCGAGGCGAGCCCCTCGAGGCTGTCCAGCCCGTCCGGTGCGCTGGCCAGGGGCCCCACCGGCTCCACCGGCCGGGTCAGCGCGGCCGCCTCCACCTGCCGCAGCCAGGGCAGCGCCCGGCACCGCCGGAAGAGCCGGGCCGACTCGTCGTACGACGTCGGACCGGGCCGCCGGGTGCGCAGCTGGGCCAGCGCGAAGGCGGCGCGGGCCTCCTCCAGGCCGTAGCCCAGCTTGGCGAGCCGGTCCTGAACCGACGTCAACCGGTCGAGCGCGGCCTCGTGTTCACCGCGCGCCGCCCGCACCAGTGCCTCGGCGCGGTCCAGCACGGCGAGGACGCTCTCCCGGCCCAGCCGCAGGGCGTTCACCCGGGTCACGTCGATGACGTCCTGTGCCTCCCCGAGCTCCCCGATCCGTACCAGGGCCTCGGCGAGATCGCCCTGCCAGCGGCCGCGCGCCGGGTCGGTGATGCCGAGCCCGTGCTCCAGCTCGCGCACCCGGCGCAGCGAGCGCACCGCGCCCTCCGCGTCCCCGGCGACGAGCTGGGCGTACCCCAGGGCGGCCAGGCCCCGGGACTCGTACATCTGGTCGCCGTTCTCCTCGGAGTGGTCGACCGCCTCCCGGGCCAGTTCGAGCGCCCGCTCGACATTGCCGCCGGAGGCCTCCGCGAGGGAGGCGAGCACGGCCGAGGCCACCTCGCCGATCCCGGTGTCGCGGGCCATCATCAGGCTCTCCCGGGCCAGGTCGAGCGCCCGCCCGCAGTGCCCGGAGCGCAGCTCCGTCTCGGCCACCCCGCGCAGGAAGTGCACCTCGCTCTCGACCGAGCCGCGCCGCCGGACCTCTCGCAGCAGCGCGGTGACCGTGGCCCGGGCCTCGGGCAGCTGGTCGCTCATGATCAGCCAGCGGAAGCGGGAGTACCCGGCGCCGTTGTGGTGGCAGGAGACCCGCGGGTCCTGGGGTTCCTTGAGGGCGCGCTTGATGGTCGCGGGGGCGTCCGGGTGGCCCATCAGGGTCTCGATCTGGGCCTGGAAGGACAGCGCCATCAGCTCGTTGTACCGGTCGCCGGCCCGCTCGGCCAGCGCCGCCGAGCGGGCCGCCTCCCCGCGTGCCTCGTCGAAGTCGCCCTCGACGAGCAGGGCGCGCCACGCCAGCTGGTAGCGGATCAGAGCGAGCAGTCCGGGGTCCTCGCCCGCGTCGGCCAGGGCCTGCGGGAAGACCGCGTCGACCTCCGTCATGGCGTGGCCCGCGGTGTCGATCACGATGATCCAGGCCCGCACCCGGTCCGCCGGCACGGTGGCCCGCGTGAGCACGTCCCGCGCGATGTCCCGGGCGAGGTCCAGCTCACCGGCGGTGATCGCGTCCTCGGCCGCGGTGAGCCGCCGTACGTCCGGGGCGGGCACGCTGTCGGCCGGGGTGTGCCGGGCCGACAGCAGCCCCAGGGAGGCGGCCATCGAGGGGGCGCCCCGGTCCCGGGCCAGGGCCGCGGCCTCGGCGAGCCGGGCGGCCACCTCCGGGTCGGTGCCGTTGGTGGCGAGCGCCAGGTGACGGGCGCGCTCGATGGGGTCGGAGGCGGCCGTGGACAGCGCCCGGTGCGCGTCCCGCCGTTCCTGCGCGGGCGCCTCCGCGTACAGCGCGGCCGAGATCAGCGGATGCGCGAAGCGTACGGCGGGACCCTCGGCCTCCGTCGCGAGCAGTCCCAGCGCGGCCGCCTGGGCCATCTCGGCCTCGGCGTCCCCGCGCCCCGCCGCGTGCAGCAGGGCCGGGGTGGGACGGGCGCCCGCGCTCGCCACCAGGAGGGTGCGGCGGGCCTCCGCGGACAGCATCTCCAGCCGGCTCAGCACCAGGGCCCGCAGCGAGGTCGGCACCGGCAGCGGGTCGCCGGGGCGGGGCGGGACCGGGCTCTCGGTGAGCGCGCGGCCGAGCTCCAGGGCGTAGAACGGGTTGCCGCCGCTGGTGCGGTGGATGTCACGGACGGTGGAGCGCTGGAGGCCGGTGTAGCCGCGGTGGTCGAGCAGTGCGGCCACCTGGGCGCGGGTGAGCGGGTTGAAGCGGACGGCGAGACTGTCCGGGGGCAACGCGCGTAGATGGCGGTCGTACTCGGGACCGTCGGTCCGGACCGCGCACAGCATCCGCACCGGGATGTCGCCGAGCCTGCGGGCGGCGAACCCGAGCAGCTCCAGACTGGCGGGATCCAGCCACTGCATGTCGTCGGCGACGATCAGGACGGGGCCCTCGGCGGCGAGGGCGCGCAGCGCGGACAGCACCGCCAGGCGCAGGGCGAGGCCGTCGCGCTGGAGGGTGGACTCGCCGCGGCCGGTCAGCGCCGACTCCAGGGCGGTGCGCTGGGCGGCGGGCAGCTTGTCGGAGATGTCGTCCAGGACCAGGCCGAAGAGGTCGGCGAGGGCGAGGAAGGGCAGGTGGGACTCCGACTCGGTGGCCGAGCAGCGCAGCACGGTGCGGGCCGCCTCGCCGCATTCCGCGGCCAGGGCCCGCAGGACGGTCGACTTCCCGATGCCGGCCGGGCCGTGCAGCAGCACGCTGCCGCCGCGGGTCAGCTGTTCACGGGCCTGGACGAACAGTTCGTCCCGGCCGATGACCACGTCGGGGCGGCCTCTCGCGGGCTCCTGGAAGTCGCGTGGCACGGTCACCGCTCCCCTCCCTGTGGCGCGTCCTGGCCAATATTAGGCAAGGTGCTGTGAAATTCGGAGGGAAGAAGTGGTGAGGGAGATAACAACCGGTTCCACATCAGGAATTTCATAGCGTTCGTATGTGAATCAGGTTTCCACGGCGTTACGGGAGCATCCCGGACCGCCGGGCGGCCGCGACCGCCTCGCCCCGGGTCCCGGCGCCCAGTTTCCGCATGGCCGACCGCAGGTACGCCTTCACCGTCTCGGCGGCCACCCCCAGCCGGGCCGCCACCACGGCGTTCGTCGCACCGGCCGCCACACAGGCCAGCACGTCCAGTTCCCGCGGTGTCAGCGCGACCCCTGCCGTGGGCGCGGGCGCCGGGGTCAGCAGGGCGCACGCGTCCAGCAGCTCGCCCCTGAGCGCGGGGTCGGTGATCCGCGGGGCCAGCGCCCGCAGCGCCGCGTGCGCCTCCCGCACCTGCTCCCAGCCGGAGCTGTCGCCCGGCGCCGGTTCGGCCCGCGCCGCCGCCAGCACGTCCCGCGCCTCGTCGCCGGCGACCAGCGCCTGCTCGACGTCCCGCGCCGCGTCCACCGCCGCCGTCAGCGTGCGGTCGCCCAGCGGGCGGGCGTCCCGCAGCGCGCCGTAGAGCACACCCCGCACCCGGCGCCGTACGACCACCGGCACGGCGAGCACCGCGCGCAGGCCCTCGGCGGCGACGGCGGCGTCGTACTCGTGGCTGATCTGCCGGGACAGGGAGTAGTCCGCGACGGCGCACGGGCGGGCCAGCGCGACGGACTTGCCGCCCAGGCCGTTGCCCGAGGTCACCGCGAGCGCGAGGAGCGAGGCGGTGGCCGTGCCGCTGAGTTCGCTGATCCGGATGCGGGGCCGACCGGGTTCCACCAGGCCGCCGAAGGCGACCGGAAGGCCCGTGGTGCGCCGCAGCCGCACGAGGGCACGCCGGATCTCCACCGCGCCGGTCGCGTCCACTGTCACCTGTTCGTCCCTTCGCCGCGGCACACACCCCCGTTCGGGGGTAGTGAGACCCGCATCACGGATTAGACGATGGCAGAGAGCCGCCCGGCAATGGTCCGGTACGAGGAGGACGCAAGATGACGGCCACGGAGGATTTCCGCGGGGCGCGGGACTTCCTGCTCCAGCACCGCGAGGACTACGCCACGGCGTACGAGGGCTTCACCTGGCCCCGGCCGCGGCACTTCAACTGGGCGCTCGACTGGTTCGACGTCATCGCGCGGGGCAACGACCGCACCGCCCTGCACATCGTCGAGGAGGACGGCGGCGAGGTCCGGCTGTCCTTCGCCGAGATGGCCGAGCGCTCCGACCGGGTCGCCAACCTGCTGCGCGAGCGCGGGGTGGAGGCCGAGGACCGGATCCTCGTCATGCTGGGCAACCAGACCGAGCTGTGGGAGACGGCCCTGGCCGCCATGAAGCTGCGGGCCGTCGTCATCCCGGCGACCCCGCTGCTCGGCCCCGCCGACCTGCGCGACCGCGTCGAGCGCGGGCGGGTGCGGCACGTGCTCGTACGGGCCGAGGACACCGCCAAGTTCGACGACGTGCCCGGCGACTACACCCGCATCGCGGTGGGCGGCGTACCGGAGGGCTGGCAGCCGTACGAGGACGCCTACGCGGCCTCCGCGGAGTTCCTGCCCGACGGCCCGACCCTCGCCGACGACCCGCTGATGCTGTACTTCACCTCCGGCACGACGGCCCGGCCCAAGCTCGTCGAGCACACCCACACCTCGTACCCGATCGGGCACCTGGCGACCATGTACTGGATCGGGCTCAGGCCCGGTGACGTGCACCTCAACATCTCCTCGCCCGGCTGGGCCAAGCACGCCTGGTCCAACCTCTTCGCGCCGTGGAACGCGGAGGCGACCGTCTTCATCCACAACTACACGCGCTTCGACGCGGCCCGTCTGATGGCCGAGATGGACCGGGCGGGCGTCACCACCTTCTGCGCCCCGCCGACCGTGTGGCGCATGCTCATCCAGGCCGACCTGACCCAGCTGCGCACCCCGCCGCGGGAGGTCGTCGCGGCCGGCGAGCCCCTGAACCCCGAGGTCATCGAGCAGGTCCGGCGGGCCTGGGGGATCACCATCCGGGACGGCTTCGGGCAGACCGAGACCGCCGTGCAGGTCTCCAACAGCCCCGGACAGGTGCTGAAGACCGGCTCCATGGGCCGCCCCAGCCCCGGCTACCGGGTGGAGCTCCTCGACCCGGTGTCCGGCGCGCCCGGTGCGGCCGAGGGCGAGATCGCGCTGGACCTTTCGGTCCGCCCGGTCGGCCTGATGACCGGCTACCACGGCGACCCCGACCGTACGGCGGAGGCGATGGCCGGTGGCTACTACCGGACCGGCGACGTGGCCTCGCGGGACGAGGACGGCTATCTGACCTACATCGGCCGCAGCGACGACGTCTTCAAGGCCTCCGACTACAAGATCAGCCCCTTCGAGCTGGAGAGCGCCCTGCTGGAGCACGAGGCGGTGGCCGAGGCGGCCGTCGTGCCCGCGCCGGACGAGCTGCGGCTCGCGGTCCCCAAGGCGTACGTGGTGCTGGCGGAGGGCTGGGAGCCCGGCCCCGACACGGCCAAGGTGCTCTTCGAGCACTCCCGCCAGGCGCTGGCGCCCTACAAGCGGATCCGGCGGCTGGAGTTCGGGGAGCTGCCCAAGACGGTGTCCGGCAAGATCCGCCGGATCGAGCTGCGGGAGGCGACCGCCGCCGGGTCCGACGCGGAGTATCGCGAGGAGGATTTCCGGTGAGCGAACTGCCTTCGGTGAGTGGACTGTCGTACACCCATGGGACGAGCGGGACTTCGCTGCTCGGCGACACCATCGGCGCGAGCCTGGACCGGGCCGTGGCCGGCTGGCCCGACCGCGAGGCACTGGTCGACGTGCCGTCCGGGCGGCGCTGGACCTACGCGCAGTTCGGCGCCGACGTCGACGAGTTGGCGCGGGCACTGCTCGGTGCCGGGGTCGTGAAGGGTGACCGGGTGGGGATCTGGGCGATCAACTGCCCCGAGTGGGTGCTCGTCCAGTACGCCACCGCCCGCATCGGCGCGGTCATGGTGAACATCAACCCGGCGTACCGCACCCACGAGGTCGAGTACGTGCTCAACCAGGCGGGGATCTCCCTCCTCTTCGCCTCCCTGAGCCACAAGACCAGTGACTACCGGGCGATGGTCGACGAAGTGCGGGGCCGGTGCCGGGAGTTGCGGGAGGTCGTGTACATCGGCGACCCGAGCTGGCAGGCGCTGCTCGAACGGGCCGTTCCCGACCCGGAGTTCCCGGAGCTGTCCTGCGACGACCCCATCAACATCCAGTACACCTCGGGCACGACGGGCTTCCCCAAGGGGGCCACGCTCTCCCACCACAACATCCTCAACAACGGCTACTTCGTGGGGGAGTTGATCGCCTACACCGAACAGGACCGGGTGTGCATCCCGGTGCCGTTCTACCACTGCTTCGGCATGGTGATGGGCAACCTGGCGGCGACCTCGCACGGCGCCTGCATGGTGATCCCGGCCCCCTCCTTCGAACCGGCGGCGACCCTGCGCGCGGTGCAACAGGAGCGCTGCACCTCGCTGTACGGCGTCCCCACCATGTTCATCGCGGAGCTGAACCTCCCCGACTTCGCGACGTACGACCTCTCCTCCCTGCGCACCGGCATTATGGCGGGCTCGCCCTGCCCGGTGGAGGTGATGAAGCGGGTGGTCGCCGAGATGCACATGGCGGAGGTGTCCATCTGCTACGGCATGACGGAGACCTCTCCGGTCTCGCTGCAGACCCGCAGGGACGACGACCTGGAACACCGCACCGGCACGGTGGGCCGCGTCCTGCCGCACATCGAGGTAAAGGTCGTCGATCCGGCGACCGGGGTGACCCAACCCCGCGGCACGGCGGGGGAGTTGTGCACCCGCGGCTACAGCGTGATGCTCGGCTACTGGAACGAGCCCGAGAAGACCGCGGAGGCCGTCGACGCCGGGCGCTGGATGCACACCGGTGACCTGGCGATGATGCGCGAGGACGGGTACGTCGAGATCGTCGGACGCATCAAGGACATGATCATCCGGGGCGGCGAGAACATCTACCCGCGCGAGATCGAGGAGTTCCTCTACGGCCACCCGAAGATCGCGGACGTCCAGGTCGTCGGGGTCCCTCATGAGCGCTACGGCGAGGAGGTGCTGGCCTGCGTCATCCCGCGCGACCCGGCCGCACCGCCGAGCCTGGAGGAACTGCGCGCCTTCTGCGACGGCCGGCTGGCCCACTACAAGATCCCCAGCCGGCTGCGGATCCTGGACGCCTTCCCGATGACGGTGTCGGGGAAGGTGCGGAAGGTGGAACTGCGGGAGACGTACGCGCGGGGGGAGTGAGCCGGGGGTTCGGGTGGGGCTGTGGGTCCGCGCGGGGCGTGCGGGCGGGTCTGTGGCCGCGCGCCGGGCGTCATGCTCGATCGCACCAGGGTCCGTCCGGCACCAGGGCGCCGAGCACGGTCGGCAACTGCGGTGGCTCGACCGGGTCCGGCAGTGCGGCCAGATCCGACCACGCGATCCAGGCGTACGTGTCCAGACTGGCCTGCTCATCGGGGAGCAGGCCGGTCCGCACCAGGGGTGGTCGCTCCTCGGTGAACCGGGCGACGAAGAAGTGCTCCGTGCCGGTGTACCGCTTACCGTTCCACCGCACGTCGCGGTCGACGAGCACCGACCGGTCCAGGACGGCGGCCGGGTCGAGGCCGGTTTCCTCGACCAGTTCGCGTCGCGCCGCCGTCAACGGCGTCTCGCCGGACTCGATGCCGCCCCCGGGCGGCTCCCAGAGCAACGCCCCGTCGGACGGATCCCGCCAGCGCAGCAGAAGCAGCCGGTGGGCGGAGTCCAGGCAGAGGACCCGGGCGGCCGGCCGGTGGTTCGTTGCCGGCACCGAACGGTCGCGGCGCATGCAGACCCTGGGCCAGGTGTCGAGGCCGAGGTCCGCCTCGTGGGCGCGGATCTTCCTGAGGCCGGGGGTGAGGTCGGGTTCGGACAGGACGCGGAAGCCGAGGCGTTCGTAGTAGGGGGCGTTCCAGGGGACGTCGGTGAAGGTGGTCAGGGTGAGGCCGGAGAGGCCCTCCTCGTGTGCGTGGTCGTCCGCGTGGGCGAGGAGAGCCCGGCCGAGCCTGCGGTGCGCGAAGTCGGGTTGCACGGAGACCTGCTCGATGTGCAGGGCGCCGTCCACGGGTTCGGCGATCAGATAGGCGACCGGACGGTCCTGTTCGTCGGTGGCCACCCAGGCACGGCCGGACCGGCGGTAGTGCTCCAGGGTGTCCAGGGCGGGCGGCTCGTCGTCGGCGATCGCCGCCATGCCGAGGTCCCGGAAACCGGCTCCCGCCGCGCGCTCGATGTCCTGGAGGGCGGGGAGTTCGGCGGGGGTGGCGGGGCGGATACGCATGTGTCGAGTCTCGGGCACCGGGAGCGTCTCCGGCGAGCGGGATTTCCGGGTCAGGGGTCGCCGAGTTCGTCCGCCGGACTGTTCACGGGCTGCGGGGTGCCGGTCAGGTCCAGCACGAACAGGGGCACACCGAGGGCGTCGGCGCGGGCGCGGGCCTCGGTGGTGTAGCCGGCCAGGGAGAAGTAGACGCAGTGCGCGGACTCCGTCATGGCCGTCAGCCACAGACACTCCACGTCCCGCAGCGAGGCGGGCCGCACGGTCGGATCCACCTGGGCCAGCAGCCCACGCGCGGCAAGACCGATCCCGGACGGCGGCCGCTGGTCCGCCCGCCGGATGTCCTGATAGCCGAGCCAGCGCAGATACAGCGCGGCGACGGTCACGGCATCACGCGCGGTGCGGATGGTGATGGGCTGGAAGGGGCGGCGTGGGGGAGGGGGTGGGGTGTTTTCGGCGGGGGCGGATGGATCGGCTGAGGCTGGGGGCGGGGTGGAGCCCGTCGTTCTGGCGGAGGTGGAGGCCGCTTCCTCGGCGGAGGTGGTTCCCTCGGCTGCCTCTGTCGTCCCGGTGGGGGCGGCGCTCCCCGCGTCGGTGGTCGTTTGTGTGCCCGGCCGTGCCCGGACCGCCGCCACCGGAATCCGCAGTACCGTCCCGCAGGCGCACCCCAGCTCGGGGTGAGGCCATTCCGCCAGGCGTCCGCAGAGTATGCATGCGACGGTGACCCAGGTCTCCTCCCACACCTGGTGGACGACCGCCCGCGCCCCCGCACCCGGCTCCAGCGGCGGCGAGACAGGGGCGCCGCACGCGCACGGGTACGTCGGCGCCGCGTAGAGGTGCTCGCGTCGGCAGACCGGACAGCGCAGCGGCACGCTTTCGGACATGGCCACATCGTCCTCCAGCAGCCGTCCCGTTGTCCGCCTCTTGACGCTCTTCACCCACCGACCTACATTGCTTCCAGATAGTAGAAAACTTATTCCGTATTACGGAAGTGCTCACCGCGGGGCGCGACGGGAGTACGCATCCGACAGCCGACCAGTTGAAGCAGTCGAAGCAGGAGTACTCGATGGCTCGAATGACCGCTGCCCGCGCGGCAGTTGAGATCCTCAAACGCGAAGGCGTCACGGACGCGTTCGGCGTGCCCGGCGCGGCGATCAACCCCTTCTACGCCGCGCTCAAGGCCTCCGGGGGCATCCACCACACCCTCGCCCGCCATGTCGAGGGCGCCTCGCACATGGCCGAGGGGTACACGAGGACCCACCCGGGCAACATCGGTGTCTGCATCGGCACCTCCGGCCCCGCCGGCACCGACATGATCACCGGGCTGTACTCCGCCACCGGCGACTCCGTCCCGATCCTCTGCATCACGGGCCAGGCCCCGACCGCCGTGATCCACAAGGAGGACTTCCAGGCCGTCGACATCGCGTCCATCGCGGGCCCGGTGACGAAGATGGCCGTCACCGTCCTGGAGGCCGCCCAGGTCCCCGGCGTCTTCCAGCAGGCCTTCCACCTCATGCGCTCCGGCCGCCCCGGCCCGGTCCTGATCGACCTGCCGATCGACGTCCAGCTGACCGAGATCGAGTTCGACCCGGAGACCTACGAGCCCCTCCCGGTCTACAAGCCGGCCGCGAGCCGCGCGCAGATCGAGAAGGCGATCGGGATGCTGAACGCGTCCGAGCGCCCCCTGATCGTCGCCGGCGGCGGTGTCATCAACGCCGACGCGGCCGAACTCCTCGTCGAGTTCGCCGAGTTGACCGGCACCCCGGTCGTCCCGACCCTGATGGGCTGGGGCGTCCTGCCCGACGACCACGAGCTGAACGCCGGCATGGTGGGCCTGCAGACCTCGCACCGCTACGGCAACGCCACCTTCCTGGAGTCCGACTTCGTCCTCGGCATCGGCAACCGCTGGGCCAACCGTCACACCGGCAAGCTGGACGTCTACACGGCCGGCCGGAAGTTCGTGCACGTCGACGTCGAGCCCACCCAGATCGGCCGGATCTTCGCGCCGGACTACGGCATCGCCTCCGACGCGAAGGCCGCCCTGGCCCTCTTCGTCGAGGTGGCAAGGGAGGTGAAGGCCGCGGGCAAGCTGCCCGACCGCAGCGTCTGGGCCGCGTCCGCGCAGGAGAAGAAGGCGACCCTCCAGCGCCGTACGCACTTCGACGACATCCCCATCAAACCGCAGCGGGTCTACGAGGAGATGAACAAGGCCTTCGGCCCGGAGACCCGGTACGTCTCCACCATCGGCCTCTCCCAGATCGCCGGCGCCCAGATGCTGCACGTCTTCAGGCCTCGGCACTGGATCAACTGCGGCCAGGCCGGCCCCCTCGGCTGGACGATCCCGGCCGCGCTGGGCGTCGCCAAGGCCGACCCGGAGGCGCAGGTCGTGGCGCTCTCCGGCGACTACGACTTCCAGTTCATGATCGAGGAGTTGGCCGTCGGGGCGCAGCACCGGATCCCGTACATCCATGTCCTGGTGAACAACTCCTACCTGGGCCTGATCCGCCAGGCCCAGCGCGCCTTCGACATCGACTTCCAGGTCAACCTGGAGTTCGAGAACGTCAACTCCCCGGAACTGGGCGTCTACGGCGTCGACCACGTCAAGGTCGCCGAGGGCCTCGGTTGCAAGGCGATCCGGGTGACGGACCCGGCGGAGCTGGGGGCGGCGCTGGAACAGGCGAAGAAGCTCGCCGCGGAGTTCCAGGTGCCGGTGGTCGTCGAGGCGATCCTGGAGCGGGTCACCAACATCTCGATGTCCACCACCAACGACATCGGGAACGTGGTCGAGTTCGAGGAGCTCGCGACGGAGCCGGCGCACGCGCCGACGTCGATCAGGACGCTCAAGGTCTGACACCGCGCACGGCTGAAGGGCGGTCCCACCGTGATGGTCGGACCGCCCTTTCCCGTGCCCGGCTCCCCCGAGGCCGTCCCCCGTCGTGTGGCCCGCCGCCCCCGTGCCGGCGGGCCCTCACGTGTAGAGAATGTGCCCGAGGCAGGGTCGGGTTGAAGCCCCTTGACCCATGTTCAGAGCTTGATTTGAGGTTTCGGCTGCGGGCCGGTGGGGGCTGGTCGCGCGCAGTTCCCCGCGCCCCTAGGGGGGACAGCCAGACGTGCTTTGACTGCACCCACTCAGGGGCGCGGGGAACTGCGCGACCAGCCACGAAGCACCGGAACGCAAAAAACGCGCAGGACACGGCAGAGCCATGTCCCACGCGGGACCGCGGCGGTAGCGACGGTACCGGCACGCCCCCTTCCCTCAGGTCGAAGAAGGAGGTTCCGGCGCCTTCACCACCGCACTGGCTCGCACACCGCCGCGGTCCATTCCCTGCCCCGCCCGCCACCGGGCGACCACCCCTCATCCGGGTCGCCGGTGCGTCGGGGCAGGGAGTCTCGAACGTGTTGTGGTACCGGGCGGCGCCACCGCCTGGGCGCGACAGGACAGATGTCAGCAGTGGCGCCGCCCGGGGTCTTGGGGAGGCGTCAGACCTGCGCCCCGGACAGCCGCTCCACCGCCCGCAGCAGCGCCGAGTGGTCCAGGCCGCCGTCGCCCTGGGCCCGCAGACTGGCGACCAGTTGGGCGACCACGGCGCCCACCGGCAGGGCCGCGCCGACATTGCGGGCCGCGTCGGTGACGATGCCCATGTCCTTGTGGTGCAGGTCGATCCGGAAGCCCGGCTTGAAGTCGCGCTGGAGGAAGTTGTCCTTCTTGCGCGTCAGCACGGTCGAGCCGGCGAGGCCGCCGTTCAGGACGTCGAGCGCGGCCTTCAGGTTCACGCCCGACTTCTCCAGGAAGACCACGGCCTCGGCACACGCCTGGATGTTCACGGCGACGATCAGCTGGTTGGCGGCCTTCACGGTCTGCCCCGAGCCGTGCGGCCCGCACAGCACGATGGTCTTGCCCAGCGCCTCGAAGACCGGCTCGGCCTCGTCGAAGTCGGCCTGCTCACCGCCGACCATGATGGACAGCACCGCCTCGATCGCTCCGGCCTCACCGCCGGACACGGGCGCGTCCAGGACGCGGATGCCCTTCTCGGCGGCGGCCTTCGCGAGGTCCACCGAGGTCTGCGGGGTGATCGAGGACATGTCGATCAGCAGGGCGCCGGAGCGGGCGTGGGCGAGGATGCCCTCGGGGCCGTAGGCGATGGCCTCGACCTGCGGGGACGCGGGCACCATCGTGATGATCACGTCGGCGTCGCGCACGGCCTCGGCGATCGAACCGGCCGCGGTGCCACCCGTGGCGGCCAGCCGGTCCAGCTTGTCCCGCTCCAGGGTGTAGCCGGTGACGTCGTAACCCGCCTTGACCAGGTTCTCGGACATGGGGGAGCCCATGATGCCGAGGCCGATCCAGGCGATCTTGGGGAGACTGCTCATGTCGGGGGTGCCTCTCGGTGGGTAAGGGGGTCAGCGGGCGAGCCAGTCGAAGGCCTCGGAGCTCGGGCGGTCGCCGGGCTTGTACTCCAGGCCGACCCAGCCGTCGTAACCGGCCTTGGCCAGCAGGCCCAGCAGCTCTTCGAGCGGCAGCGTCCCGGTGCCCGGCGCGCCGCGGCCCGGGTTGTCGGCGATCTGGACGTGCCCGGTCTTCGGGGTGAACTCCTCGATCACCGCCGGGAGGTCCTCGCCGTTCATGGACAGGTGGTAGAGGTCCATGAGGAAGCGGGCGTTGCCGAGGCCGCTCGCCGCGTTGACCTTGTCGACGATCCCGACCGCGGCCGGCGCGCTCACCAGCGGGTACCGCGGCGACTCGGGCTTGTTGAGGGCCTCGATCAGGAGGATCGCGCCGATCCGGTCGGCCGCGCGGGCCGCCAGGACCAGGTTCTCCAGCGCCAGCGCGTCCTGCTCGGCCGGGTCCACGCCGTCGACGCGGTTGCCGTACAGGGCGTTGAGCGCCGTGGCGCCCAGCGAGCCGGCGAAGTCGGCGGCCACGTCGATGTTGGCGCGGAACCGCTCCGACTCCTCGCCCGGGATCGACAGGGCGCCGCGGTCCGGTCCCGGCAGCTCGCCGGCGTAGAAGTTCAGGCCGGTGAGCTGGACGCCGGCGTCCTCGATCGCCCGCTTCAGGGCGTCGAGCTCCGCCTGCTCGGGGGTCGGGGTGTCGATCCAGGGCCACCACAGCTCGACCGCGGTGAAGCCGGCCGCGGCCGCTGCCGCGGGGCGCTCCAGGAGCGGGAGTTCCGTGAAGAGGATCGACAGGTTGACGTTGAAGCGCTGCTCTGCGAATCCCATGGGGTCCTGGCGCTCCCTTCCGTGTCGAATGTTCCGTAATGCGGAAGTTAGTTTCTGCTTATTGGAAGACTGCCGTCGGGCTGAAGGCGTTGTCAAGAGGGCCCGGCGGAAAACGGCACCGCGGGTTAGGTTGTGCGCGTGCGATTGAGAGTGGAGTTCACGACCGAGCCCTTCGACCTCGACGAGGCCCCGGCGCACGCGCTGGTGGCCCGCGAGGTCATCGAGGCGGCCGAGCTGGACGCGGTGGACGTCGGCCCGTTCGGCAACACCGCGGAAGGCGGCGCCGACGAGGTGCTCACCGCCGTGGAGGTCGTGCTGCGCAAGGCCCTGGCTTCCGGCGCCACCCGGATCTCGCTCCAGCTCAACGTGCTCGGAGAGGGGAGCGAGTGACCTCCGACGAGCCGTTCATCACGGCGGTCAAGCCGCTGGTCGACGCCATGGGCGGGGAGATGCTCCCGCCGGACGAGGCAGGTCCCGACGACGTCGTGCTCACCTGGGAGGGCGTCCAGGCCGTCGCCGTACGGCTGCCGCAGCTCGCGGACTCCCTCGATCACATCCTGGCCGCCATGGAGCGCAAGAAGGGCAAGCCGCTCGCGGACCTCGACCGCAAGGCCAAGCAGGAGGTCGTACGGATACTGGAGGCGCGCGGCGCCTTCTCGGTACGGCACGGCGTGGAGACCGTGGCGAGCGCGCTCGGGGTGAGCCGCTTCACCGTCTACAACTACCTGAACCGGGACAAAGCGTAGAAAGCGCTGCCGGGCGGGTTCCGTAACCCCGAATTTTCAACAAAGTGTTGACGTGATGTCGTGCGGGAGCGTTAGCTGACGCCATGACGCCGACATCCGTGCCCGCGGGCCTGGCCCGGTTCAACGCCCTGGAGGAGCACGCGGCCTACGCCGTGCTCCACGAGGCGTGCGCCTCCGCGACCTGGACGAAGCGGCTGCTCGCCGCCCGGCCGTACGCCACGGTCGACGCCCTCTTCGCCGAGAGCGACACCGCCATGGCGGAGCTGACCGCCGACGACCTCGGCGAGGCGATGGCCGGGCACCCGCCGATCGGCCGCCCCAAGCCCGGCGACCCGACCTCCGCCCGGGAGCAGTCCGGGATGGCCTCGGCCGACGACGAGCTCAAGGCCGAGATGCTCGAACTGAACCTGGCGTACCAGGAGCGGTTCGGCCATGTCTTCCTGATCTGCGCGACCGGCCGCAGCGCCGAGCAGCTGCGGGACGCGGTCAAGGAGCGGATCGGCAACGCGCCGGACCGGGAACGCGAGATCGTCCGCACCGAGCTGGGCAAGATCAACCGTATCCGGCTCGCCCGCATCGTCGAAGAGGACGCCTGACCATGAGCACGAGCACCACCGCCTCCGTGTCCACGCACATCCTGGACACCAGCGTCGGCCGCCCCGCCGAGGGTGTCGCCGTCCGGATCTCCGCCCGCTCGGGGCGGTCCGCCCAGGACGGGCAAGGAGGGGCCTGGCAGGCACTCGGCGGCTCCGCGACCGACGCGGACGGGCGGTGCAAGGACCTGCCGGCGCCGCCGGAGGGGACCAGCCACGTACGGCTCGACTTCGAGGTCGAACCGTACTTCTTGAAGAAGCAAGCCGATGCGCAGCAGGACGCCCCCGCGAATCGGGACAGCGGTGCCGGAGTGTTCTTCCCGGAGGTGGCGATCACTTTCGCCGTCGAACCCGGCGAGCACTACCACGTACCGCTGCTGCTCAACCCGTTCGGCTACTCCGTATACCGAGGGAGCTAGCTATGCCCACCATCCTGGGACAGAACCAGTACGGCAAGGCCGAGAACCGAGTCGTCAAGATCACGCGGGACGGCGCCACCCACCACATCAAGGACCTCAACGTCTCGGTGTCGCTGAGCGGCGACATGGACGACGTCCACTACTCCGGCTCCAACGCGCACGTCCTGCCGACCGACACCACCAAGAACACGGTGTACGCGTTCGCCAAGGAACACGGCATCGAGTCCGCCGAACAGTTCGGCATCCACCTCGCCCGGCACTTCGTGACCTCGCAGGAAGCGATCAGGACTGCGCGGATCCGCATCGAGGAGTACTCCTGGGAGCGGATCGAGCACGGCGGCGACAGCGCGCACTCCTTCGTGCGCAAGGGCCAGGAGACCCGCCTCGCGCAGATCACCTACGACGGCTCGTCGTGGGAGGTCGTCTCCGGCCTCAAGGACCTGACCGTGCTGAACTCGACCGACTCCGAGTTCTGGGGCTACGTCAAGGACAAGTACACAACGCTGCCCGAGGCGTACGACCGCATCCTGGCCACCGAGGTCTCCGGCCGCTGGCGCTTCAACTGGACCGACGACGCGCAGGACATGCCCGACTGGGACACGTCGTACGAGCAGACGAAGCAGCACATGCTCCGGGCCTTCGCCGAGACCTACTCGCTCTCGCTCCAGCAGACGCTGTACCAGATGGGCTCGCGGATCATCGAGAACCGCGACGAGATCGACGAGGTCCGCTTCTCCCTGCCGAACAAGCACCATTTCCTGGTGGACCTGGAGCCCTTCGGCCTCAAGAACGACAACGAGGTGTACTTCGCCGCCGACCGGCCCTACGGCCTGATCGAGGCGACCGTCCTGCGGGACGGGCGCGAGGCGAGGATCCCCACGGACCTGACCAACCTCTGAGGGGCGCACCATGACCGCAGTTCAGCGCATCGTGATCGAGAACTGTTCGATCGCGACCGTAGACGCCGACGACACCGAGTACGCCTCCGGCCATGTCGTCATCGCCGGCAACCGCATCGAGTCCCTCGGCGCGGGCCGGGCCCCCGAGGGCCTCCAGGACGTCGTACGGCGCATCGACGCCACCGGCCACCTGGTGACCCCCGGCCTGGTCAACACCCACCACCACTACTACCAGTGGATCACCCGGGGCCTGGCCACCGACCACAACCTCTTCAACTGGCTCGTCGCGCTGTACCCGACCTGGGCGCGCATCGACGAGGAGATGGTCTACGCGGCCGCCCAGGGATCGCTCGCGATGATGGCCCGCGGTGGTGTCACGACCGCGATGGACCACCACTACGTCTTCCCGGCCGGCTCCGGCGACCTGTCCGGCGCGATCATCCGTGCGGCCCGCGAGACCGGCGTCCGCTTCACCCTCGCCCGCGGCTCCATGGACCGCAGCGAGAAGGACGGCGGACTGCCCCCGGACTTCGCCGTGGAGACCCTCGAAGGCGCCCTCGCCGCGACCGAGGCCACCGTCAAGGAGCATCACGATTCCTCCTTCGACGCCATGACCCAGGTCGCCGTGGCCCCCTGCTCGCCGTTCTCCGTCTCCACCGAACTCCTGCGGGAGGGCGCCGAGTTGGCCCGCCGCCTCGGGGTCCGGCTGCACACCCACGGCTCGGAGACCGTCGAGGAGGAGCAGTTCTGCAAGGAACTGTTCGGCATGGGCCCGACCGACTACTTCGAGTCCACCGGCTGGCTCGGCGAGGACGTGTGGATGGCGCACTGCGTCCACATGAACGACTCCGACATCGCCGCGTTCGCCCGGACGAAGACGGGCGTGGCCCACTGCCCGTCCTCAAATGCCCGACTGGCGGCGGGAATCGCCCGCGTCCCCGACATGCTCGCGGCCGGCGTCCCGGTCGGCCTCGGCGTCGACGGCACGGCGTCCAACGAGTCCGGCGAGCTGCACACCGAGCTGCGCAACGCGCTGCTCATCAACCGGCTCGGCGCACACCGGGAAGCGGCGCTGAACGCCCGCCAGGCGCTGCGTCTGGGCACCTACGGCGGCGCCCAGGTCCTCGGCCGTGCTGCCGAGACCGGCTCCCTGGAAGCCGGCAAGCTCGCCGACCTGGTGCTGTGGAAGCTCGACACCCTCGCGCACGCCTCGATCGCCGACCCGGTGACCGCACTGGTCTTCGGCGCGGCCGCACCGGTCACGGCCTCGTTCGTGAACGGCCGTCAGATCGTCGAGAACGGCCGCCTGTCGCACGTCGACGAGGACGCCGTCGCCCGCTCCACGCGGGAACAGGCCCAGCGTCTGGCGCGGATCGCCGCGCAGGGCTGAGCAGTTCACCCGGACTCCGGCCGAGAGGGACGGCTCTCGGCCGGCAGCCGTGGACCCGGTTTGCGGGTACCACAGCGGCCGTGCCCGGGGCGCGCGTCGGACGCGCGCGCCCCGGAACGGTCGTCACTGTCCTGCCCCTGAAGGTCGTCACCGTCCCTGAACGTCTCAACCGTCCCAGGAGCGGATCCCGTTCCCGCGAGAACCCTTCCCCCCGGTCCCGCACGACCGCGCACCACCTCCAAGAAACCCACGTCAGTGCCGACGTGTAACCGCCCGGAGGCGAGCCGCTGTGTCAGTCCACCCCGTTGACGAGAAACTCCCCGCCCTGAAGATGGCGACCACCGGCCTCCAGCACGTGGCCGCCATGTACGCCGGAGTTGTCGCCCCACCCCTGATCGTCGGCGCGGCCATCGGCCTGACCGCCACCGACCTCACCTTCCTGACCGGTGCCTGTCTGTTCACCGCGGGCCTCGCCACCTTCCTCCAGACCCTCGGCATCTGGCGGATCGGCGCCCGGCTGCCCTTCGTCAACGGCGTCACCTTCGCCGGGGTGGCCCCCATGACCGCCATCGTCGCCGCCACGGACGACAAGTCCGAGGCCCTGCCCGTCATCTTCGGCGCGGTGATCGTCGCGGGCCTCCTCGGCTTCCTCGCCGCCCCCTTCTTCAGCAAGGCGATCCGGTTCTTCCCGCCGGTCGTCACGGGGACCGTCATCACCCTGATCGGCGTCTCCCTCCTGCCGGTCGCCTTCGGCTGGGCACAGGGGCCCAACCCCGGTGCGCGGGACTACGGTTCGGCGACCAACCTGGGCCTGGCGGCGGCGACTCTCCTGATCGTGCTGCTCCTTCGGCGCTTCACTCGCGGCTTCGTCAAGCAAGTGGCCGTACTGCTCGGCCTGGTGGCCGGCACCCTGGTCGCGATCCCCTTCGGGGCCACGGACTTCGGCCCGGTCGCCGACGCGGCCGTCGTCGGCTTCCCGACCCCCTTCCACTTCGGCGCCCCGCGGTTCCAGCTCGCCGCGATCCTCTCGATGTGCGTGGTCATGGTGGTCTCGATGACCGAATCCACCGCGGACATGCTGGCGTTGGGCGAGATCGTCGAGCGCCCGGCCGACGAGCGGACCATCGCCGCGGGCCTGCGCGCCGACACCCTCGGCTCGGCCCTCAGCCCCCTCTTCAACGGCTTCATGTGCAGCGCCTTCGCCCAGAACATCGGCCTGGTCGCGATGACGAGGATCCGCAGCCGGTACGTCGTCGCCACCGGCGGCGCCTTCCTGGTGCTGATGGGCCTGTGCCCGATGGCCGCCTCGCTCATCGCCGTCGTACCGCGCCCGGTGCTCGGCGGCGCCGGAGTCGTCCTGTTCGGCTCGGTCGCCGCGAGCGGTATCCAGACCCTGGTCAGGGCAGGGCTGGAGAAGGACAACAACGTCCTGATCGTCGCCGTGTCCCTCGCGGTCGGGGTCATCCCGATCACCGCGCCGGAGTTCTACCACGCCTTCCCCGAGACCGCGAAGATCGTCCTGGACTCGGGGATCTCGACGGGCTGTGTGGCCGCGGTGACGCTGAACCTGGTCTTCAACCACCTCGGCAGGGGCCGGGACGCCGAGGACGTCACCCACCCCATGGAGACCGTTCCCGCTCAGTCGATCTCGTAACTGTCCCCGTACACCCGCCACTTGAGCGGAGTGTCCAGGTCGAGATTGCCCGCGGCGAGGAACACCCGCTGGGCGGTCTCGACCCGGCTCACGTCACGGTGCGCCGCCTCCTGCCGCATCGCCCACACCCGCGCGTCCAGGAAGGCGTGCAGATACGCGGTCTGGTCGCCGCCGTCCGCGGGGGTGTCCGCGTGTACGAGGGCCCGGTCGCGGATGCCGCCGAAGCTCAGGGCGTCGCTGCCGGGGCCGTGCATGACCATCGCGTCGTAGTAGACGAACTGCCCGAGCGTGCCCAGCCCGTCCTGCTTGGCACGGGCGACCGCCGGGTCGAAGTAGCCGCGGTCCCGCTCGTCGCGCTGCGCCGCGCGGAACGCGGCCGTCTTCGCCGCGGCCCGCCAGGCCGCCGGGAAGCCCGGGTCGAGACCCTCGTGCGAGTCGGTCCCGTCCACCGCGCGCAGGGCGGGCAGGTAGGGGGCGAGGGGATTGCCCGCAACCCGGTCCGTGTACAGCTCGACCAGCGCGAGCATGTCGCTCGTACCGGAGCAGAACCCGATGATGCCGGCGGTGTAGCCGCGGCCGTCCCCGATGTCCTCGATGTACGCGTACTGCGCCTGCCAGTCCAGCGAGGAGTTCTCCGCGCTGGACACCAGCCGCATCGCGAGGTCTTTCTTCACCGGGTCGTCGAGCCCACCGGGGCCCGCGGCCTCGGCGGACGGCCACCGGGTGCTCAGCACGCCGGCCCCGAGGACGGCGAGCAGGGTGCGGCGGGCGGCCGCTCTGGACAGGAAGGCCACGTCGTCTCCAAGAGGGGTGGCAGGAAGGGGGGTTGAGGATCGCGCGCCGACTTGTGGAGGGCGTAGGGCTGCGGTGGCGGGTCGCTGTGAGAACCCGTCACCGGCTGTCGATCGCCTGGCAGGCCCCGGGAGCGGGAAGCCGTCCGGTGAAGTAGGAGCGCGGCGGGACACCCATCACGGTGCGGAAGTCGGACGTCATGTGGGACTGGTCGTAGTAGCCGGTGGCGGCGGCCAGATCGGCCCAGCGCAGCTCGGTGGCGTGGGCGAGCACGGCACGGACGCGGTGGATACGGGCGTAGTGCTTGGGGGAGAGGCCGACGCCGTCACGGAACAGATTGCGCAACTGGCGCTCGCTGACGGCGAGTTCCCGCGCCACGTCCCTGACCTGACCGGGTATGTGGTCCGAGCGGACCGACAGCGCGGTGACCGCGGCCCGCAGCAGCGCGGTCCGGCTCCCGGCGGCCGGGGCGGACAGCCGGTCCGGGAGGAGGTCGGTGAGCCGGGCCACCGCTTCCTCGTGCTCCAGCCGCCCGAGGTCGTACGACAGCTGCCGCGCGGTCCGGCCGGGCAGCGCGCCCAGCGGCACGACCCGGCCGACGAGGTCGACGGCCGGGACGCCGAGCAGGGGCCGGACGGTCCCCGGCGCCAGCCGCACCTGCGTGCAGGACACTCCCGGCCTGCCCCGGTGGTACGTGGCGCGGACGCGGGGGCCGACGACCAGCAGGGAGGGCCGGCCGCGTCCTTCGGTGCGGACGACCACCCTGGTCGCGGAGTCCGGCAGATGCACGAAGGGCTCCCGCGGGTCGACCTCCACGGTGACGGGATCGGAGAGGGAGTGGGTCACGGGTCCACGGTAAGCGGGGGGCCGGGGGGTTCGGGGGCGCGAAACGTGCCGGAATCTCCTAGCGGCGGGGGCGTGTGTGGTGTGTCGTTCTTCGGGTGCGGGCCGGAGAAGGTGGGGACAACTGGGCGGGCTTCGACTGCGCCCACCCAGGGGCGCGGGGAACTGCGCGACCAGCCACGACGCAGCCGCACCCGCGCGACGGCAGGGCGTGGCACAACCCCGCGCTCCTCAGCCCCGCCGAGCCGTCCGCAGGACCACCGCGGCCAGTACCAGGGCCCCCGCCGCGATCCCCGTCCCCACCCCGAACGCCAGCCGGTACCCCTCCGCCGTCGCCGGGACCAGTTCCGCACCCCGTGCCAGCAGCCCCTCCGTCCGGCTCGCCGCCAGCACCGACAGCACCGCCAGCCCCAGCGAACCACCCACCACCTGCGTGGTGTTGAACAGCCCCGACGCCAGACCCGCGTCCTCCTCCCGGGCCCCCGCCATGGCCAGCCCCGTCAGCGCGGGCATCGCCGCCGCGAACCCGGTGGCCAGCAGAAGCAGCGCCGGAAGGACGTCCGCGAGGTACGACCCGTCGGCCGGGGCGCGGCTGAGCAGGGCCATCCCGGCCAGGACGAGGACGAGCCCCGCCAACAGCACCCGGTACGCGCCGAACCGTCCGATGGTCCGCGCCGACAGACCCAGCATCAGCACCCCGATCACCACCGGCGCCGGAAGGAACGCCGTGCCGGTGAGCAACTCGCCGAATCCCAGGACGCGTTGGAGGTAGAGCGCCCCGATGAACTGGAAGCCGTACATCGTGGCGATCATCAGGATCTGGACGGCGTTCGCGCCCGACAGCAGCCGGGAGCCGAACAGCCGAAGCCGCAGCAGGGGCCGGGCGGCCCGGGCCTGCCGCACGGTGAACGCCGTGAACAGGGCGAGGGAGACCGCGGCCAGGAGGAGCGTCGTGATCGGCGCCCGGTCGCCGGAGCCGACGATCACGTACACCGTGAGCATCAGCGCCCCGGTGACCAGCGCGGCCCCCGGATAGTCCGCGCCCCGGCCGAGGCCCTCGCCGTCCTCCGGGGCGAGCACGCGGACGGCCGCCAGCAGGGCGACGAGCCCGATCGGCAGGTTGATCAGGAAGATCCAGTGCCAGGTCAGGGCCTGCGTCAGCGCGCCGCCGAGGAACGTGCCCAGCGCCCCGCCCGCCGCCCCGACCGCGCTGAACACCGCGATGGCCCGGGCCTGTGCACGCGGCTCGGGGAACAGCGCGACCAGCATGCCGAGCACCACCGCCGAGGTCATCGCCCCGCCCACGCCCTGGAGGGCACGTGCCGCGATCAGCGTGCCCTGGCCGGTCGCCGTCCCGCACAGCACCGACGCCACCGTGAACACGGCCAGCCCCGCCACGAACATCCGCTTGCGGCCGACCAGGTCACCGAGCCGGCCCGCCAGCAACAGCAGCCCGCCGAACGGGATCAGATACGCGTTGACCACCCACGCGAGCCCGGGCCCCGTGAAGCCGAGGTCGCTCTGGACGGCCGGCATCGCGACCGTGACGATGTTGCCGTCCAGGACCGTCATGAGGGTTCCCGCGCACAGGACGACGAGAGCCGTCCAGCGGGAGTACGTTCGGCGCGGCGCTCGCGCCGGGGACTGGGCAGTGACCGTCATGGCGGTATGGCCTCCGTGTTCTCCAAGAGTTCCGAATGGTCGCCTAGGTGCACGACTTGTAACGGGGGCCATCGTCAGTGACCATGGAGAGCGGCGTAAGGAGGCAGTCCGATGTCCCAGAGGAACACCGGTGTTACCACCCAGGTCGTGAACGCGCAGGCGTGCCCGGTGCGGGAGGTTCTTGACAGGGTCTCCGGCAAATGGAGCGTGCAGATCCTCGTCGCGGCCGCCCACGGGCCCATCCGCTTCACCGAGCTGGAGCGCGGCATCGAGGGCATCAGCCGCCGGATGCTGACCCTGACCCTGCGCAACCTGGAGCGCGACGGCCTCGTCACCCGCACCGTCCATCCGACGGTCCCGCCCAAGGTCGAGTACGAACTCACCCCCGTCGCACACGAGTTGAACGAGACCCTGCAACGCCTGACCGACTGGGCGGAGCGCAACAGGGTCTACATCGCCGAGGCGCGGGCCGGCTACGACGCCCGGCACGAACCGGAACCGGCCTGACCCACCGCCGGCCGGCCTGAGCTACAACAGGCTCGGGTCGGTGGCCAGCCCCTTGAGGACCTCGCCCGGGTCCGGCACCAGGCGCCGCGCGTTCAGGTCCATCAGCCCGCCGACCGCGGTGATCTCGGCCGCCACGGTGCCGTCCTTCTTGCGGATCGTCTGCCGTATCCGGAACGTCTTGCCCTCGCCCCACTCGAAACCGCAGCTCACCTCCACCTCGTCACCCGCCAGCAGCTCCCGCAGGTAGCGGATGGTGGTCTCCAGTGCCACCGGCCCCACCCCGCTGCCGATGAGCCCGGCCTGGGTGATCCCGGCGGCCCTGAGCAGCGACCAGCGGGCGTGCTCGGCGTAGTTGAGGTACACGCTCTGGTTGAGGTGGCCCTGTACGTCCGTCTCGTATCCGCGCACGGTCACCGGTACGGAAAACGGCTCGCTCACGTCAATCCCCTCTCACGCCACGGCAGTTAACGGAACCGATCCTGACACGTGCCCTCTACACCCGGCGTGGGGAGGCCAGCAGGTACCGGGTCCCGGTGCGTGGCTGGGTGTACTCGCCGACCTGCCAGCCGGCCTGCTCCAGGGTGCCCGCGCAGGTCCGCAGCGCCTCGCCGTCGGGGGCGTGCACGGCGACGGCCTCCGGCTGCGGGGTGGCCCGCACCCGGTAGCCGGGCGTGCCGCCCGCTTCCGGGGGATGGCCGGCCGCCTCCAGGGCGAGGGCGGCGGCCTGCACGAGATGACTCCGCTCCCAGCCGCACGGCCGGTCCGTGGACCCGTCCGGATTGGTCATCCGGCGCAGCTCCAGCAGCCCCTGCCAGGCGCTGTGCACCTCGCGCACCCGGGCCGGACCGGCTTCGGCGGGCTCCTCGGTGCCGCCGACGTGGGCGGTGAACACACCGGGCGAGGCCGCGGGAGCGGTGGTGGGGGCCGGGGCCTGCTCGAGGGGCCCGGCGACCGTCTCGCGTATGCGGTGTCCGGCCGGGGTCAGGAAGTGGTCGTGCGGCGGCCGGGGGTGCCGGAAGGCGAGACCCCGCTTGACCAGCGCGTCCAGCTGGGACTCCGTGCCCTTGATCCGGCCGGTGACGGGATCGGCGGCGTCGATGACACGCCGCTGGGCGGCGGTGGGCGGTCGTGTCACGGCGTGCTCCTTCCGGGCGACGGGTTGCCGACGGACCGTACGGCGGTCGTACGACAACGGGGCCGTGCGGATCACCGGCCCTTCGCTTCGAAGGCTACGACGAGGGTCTGACATTCCACTCGGCGATCACCGGCCGCCCGTGCTCGGTCCCCAGTCGGCACAGGGTTCCCGTGGCCAGCTGGAACAGGGCCCCGGCCGACGGGGGCAGTCCGAGCCGGCGCGCGGTGAGCACGCGCAGGAAGTGCCCGTGCGCGACCAGCACCACGTCCCCCTCGGTGTCGGCGTGCGCCGCGTCCACCTCGGCCAGGACACGGTCCGCACGCTCGCCGACCTGCTCCGGGCTCTCCCCGGGGTGGTCGGGCGGGCCGGGCGCCACCCCGTCCGTGAACAGGAACCAGTCCGGGCGTTCCCGCTGGATCTCGACGGTCGTGACGCCCTCGTAGCCGCCGTAGTCCCACTCGCGCAGGTCGGCGTCGACCCGGAGGCCGTGCAGGCCGATCAGCTCCGCGGTCTCGCGCGCCCGCTGGAGGGGGCTGACGAAGGCGGCGCCGATGCGGTGGGAGCGGATCAGCGGCACCAGGCGGCGCGCCTCCTCCCGGCCGCGCTCGGTCAGCGGTACGTCCGTCCGGCCGGTGTGCCGCCCGGACCGAGACCACTCGGTCTCCCCGTGCCGCACCAGAAACAGATCACCCACGCCCGCACCTTTCCCACGGCCCTCCCAGCACCGTGCCACAGCGCCGGGTGTCCCGCAGAACAGCGTGACCCGCGATCCACCACCCGCTGCCACGTTGCGGGCCTCCGGACAGCAGCGAGAGCAAGCCCGTCACCGCGTAGGCCGCACCCATGCAGAGCAGTCGGCCCCCGTTCTCACACCCCCGGCAACCCCTGTACCGACTGCGCGAGTTGACCCACCGCGACCACCAACGGCGTCACCGGCTGGACGAATTCGTTGAGGCGGGTCAGGGCTCGGCGCAGCACCGTGGGCTGGGGCTCCGGTTCGTCCAGTTCCTCGCGGAGGCGGCGCAGTTCCCTGGTCGTGGCGTCCGGGTCGGTCAGCGCCGCTCGGTGTTCCTCCAGCAACCGCTCGACGTGCGCGAGGAGTTCGGCCGTACGCTCGGCGTCCTGGGGCTGGAAGGAGACCGAGCCGGAGAAGGCCTGGGCGCCGTGTCCCACCGCCTGGTTGCCGACGTAGTGCGTGCCGCCGCTGATCATGACGCCGTTGTTGACCGGAGGGTCCTGGCGCCCGTCGTCGTTGCCCATGATGAGAACCTCCTCGACCTACTTGCCGGACCCCGAGCCGGACGCGGACCCGGCTCCGCCCACGGCACCGGGCGCCGTGGCCCCCGACTGCTGCCGAGGGATGTTCTGCGTGGCGGTCGCCCCCGTGCCGATCGCCTGGTTGCCGATGATGCTCGTGCCGCCCTGCTGGATGAGCCCCTGGTTGAGAATGGTCTGCTGCTGGGCGCGGAAGTCGGTGATGTCGTACCCGCGCGCGTCCAGGAACTCACGGATCGCGGCGAGCGTGTGACGCTCCACCAGGGACGTGATCCGTGTGGCGTCCACGACCTGGAAGTAGTTGTGGTAGTCGGGGCTGAGCGCCAGCTCCCGGACGCTCAGCCGCGCACCGAAGTCGTAGACCGGATCCTGCTCCAGGGCCCTGAGCTCGTCCACCATCCGTCTGCTGTGCCGCTCGTCGAAGTACGCCTGCCGCAGCGCCCGGAACGGCGCCCCGTAGAAGGCCTTGCCCGTGCGGGGGACGGCGTCCAGCAGCAGCCCGCGCCGCGCGTGGGAGGAGAGCGGTCCGCGCAGCCGGTCCACGACGTGGTACTCGGCGCGCACCGGGCCGAGCACGTGGTTGCTGCACTGCAGGTGCAGCGTCCGCCCCGTCGTCGAGAAGTGCAGGAACACGCTCGGCACCACGTCCCCGCCCCACAACGGCACATGGACGGCGAGATGGTGGCGGACCGCCCCGGTGGGACGCTCCATGATCCGCTCGACCTCGTCGGGCGACAGCCGGGCGGCCGGGGCGAGGGTCTTGGTCCTGATGAAGCGTTGGTCGTCGCCGATGCTCGTCCCGCTGGCGAAGACCCGGTCCTCGATGACGAGAGAGGCGAGCGGCCCGAGGGACCCGAGGGCCTCGGCGGCGTCCACCGCCGCGCCGTTGGCGTCCGCCGTCGCCGACCCGTCCCCGCCGGCGCGCGCGGCGGTCGTCCTGAGCCACGCGCGCACGTGGTCGACGAGTTCGGCGACCGTGAACGCCTCCGGAGCGGCCGGTCGCGGCGGCTTCCCGACGGGATCGCCCGCGGGCAGCAGCGGCACCGCGAGCGACCACCGCGAGGCGGCCTTCGCGTACCCGATGAAGGGCGTGTAGCCGCTGTACACCGTGACGTTCCCGTCCTGCGCCTCCCGGATGGCCGTCAGCCGCTCGGCCATCCACTTGCGCCGCGGCACGGTCGGCCGCGGCTGCCGGGCGAACGCCTCGCGGGTCATCGTCGTGCGCAGCACCCGGTCGACGTCGAGATCGTGGCGTACGACCGTGACGTACGCGAACGCCACCGCCGCCACCGACAGCAGCGCGGCCGGCACCCCGCCGAGATAGGAGCCCAGCAGCCAGGTCACGAAGCCGGGGGCGGGCAGCAGGGAGACGACGACGCCGAAGGTGAAGGCCAGGATCACGGCGACGCCGGCCGTGACGGCGGTGCCCACCAGGACCCTGCCCCGGGGCTGGTGGTGGCCGCGGGTGGCCAGGCTCGGCCGGACGCCGGCCTGCTGGGTGGTCGACAGGAAGAAGGCGACGAACAGCAGCCACAGGGGCGCGAACACCGCCACCACGACGAAGGCCGTGGTCAGCCGCAGGTCGCGGCGCTGCCGCAGCTCCTGGGCGGTCAGACAGTGGCGTACCACCGCCACCAGGTCGACGTCGGGCGAGGCCGCCACGGCACCGGCCTCGTCGGCGAGGAGGTCCTCGACCACCCGGTCGGCGAAGCCCTCGTCGACGTAGGCCGCGGCGCACAGGTACCGGGTGACGTCACCCGGCGCGCTCCCGACCGGCATGTGGACCGGCGCGGTCGTCATGCCGAGCCCTCCCTCTCTCAGGCGGCGGAGCGGCGCCGTCACGGCGCCGATGGAGCTCTTGGTGCCCGTGCCCCCGGTTCCCGCGCGGGGCAGCCCTGCCGTCACCAGCATGAGCAGTACGCCCGCCACCAGGCCGAACAGGAGACCGCTGGGCAGCAGATAGTCCAGCATCATGTCGTTCGGTGCCAGCTGGACGTCGGTCACGAAGGTCTTGTGCAGGCCCCACCACAGCAGGTTGGCCGCGACCGAGACCGACAGGCCCACGAGGAGACAGCGGATCCGGCCCGCCTTCCCGCGGGCATACATCCGCCACAGGAAGAAGGCGAGCCCCGCGATCAGGAACAGCACGGCGAGGTCGTTCACGACCAGACCGGAGGTGTTCCCGTACTGGGCGGACGACGTGTCCCAGCGGGGGACGAACGCCGCCTCGAACAGGCGGCGCAGGGTCTTGCTGTCGGACCCCTCGATGTAGAACTTCCGCTCGTAGCGGTCCCAGATCGGCCGTTGCACCCATGGACTGCCCAGCAGGCCGACGGTCAGGACGAGCAGAGCGAGCCGGCCGCGTAAGGCCGAGGACGTGCCCGGAGCACGCCGACGAGACAACAACACCACCCGGGATCCCCCCATCCCCCGGCCCTGCGGATCAGTGGCCGCACACTAGGGCATCCCCGCTCTCGCCGACCGTGAACCCCAGCAACCCCATCAGCTACCGCGCAACCCCCGGCAGCTACTGCCGGTACCCGCTCAGGAACCGCCCGATCCGCCCGATCGCCGCCTCCAGGTCCTCCGCGTGGGGCAGCGTCAGGATGCGGAAGTGGTCCGGCGTCGGCCAGTTGAAGCCGGTGCCCTGGACGACCTGGATCTTCTCCCGCAGCAGCAGGTCCAGGACGAACTTCTCGTCGTCGTGGATCTTGTGGACCTTGGGGTCGAGGCGCGGGAACGCGTACAGCGAGCCCTTCGGCTTCACGCAGGACACGCCGGGGATCTCGTTGAGCTTCTCCCAGGCCACGGTGCGCTGTTCGTGCAGCCGGCCACCGGGGGCGGTGAGGTCGTGGATGGACTGCCGGCCGCCGAGCGCGGCCTGGATGGCGTACTGGGCGGGGGCGTTGGCGCACAGCCGCATGGAGGCCAGCATGGTCAGGCCCTCCAGGTAGTTCTTCGCGTGCTGCTTGGGTCCGGTGACGACCAGCCAGCCGGAGCGGAAGCCGGCCACCCGGTACGTCTTCGACAGACCGCAGAAGGTCAGCACGACCAGGTCGGGGGCGAGCGCGGCGACGGAGTGGTGCACGGCGTCGTCGTAGAGGATCTGGTCGTAGATCTCGTCGGCGAAGACCATCAGGCCGTGCCGGCGGGCGAGGTCGAGGATGCCCTCGATGATCTCCTTCGGGTAGACCGCGCCGGTGGGGTTGTTCGGGTTGATGATGACGACGGCCTTGGTGCGGTCCGTGATCTTCGCGGCCATGTCGTCCAGGTCCGGGTACCAGTCGGCCTGTTCGTCGCAGAGGTAGTGCACCGCCTTGCCGCCGGCGAGCGTGGTGACCGCCGTCCAGAGGGGGAAGTCCGGGGCGGGGATGAGGATTTCGTCGCCGTCCTCGACCAACGCCTGTACGGCCATGGAGATCAGCTCGGAGATGCCGTTGCCGAGGAAGACGTCGTCGACGCCGACCTCCAGGCCCAGGGTCTGGTAGCGCCCGGCCACGGCCCGGCGGGCGGAGAGGATGCCGCGCGAGTCGGTGTAGCCGTGCGCCTGCGGCAGCATCCGGATCATGTCCTGGAGGATCTCCTCCGGCGCCTCGAAGCCGAACAGCGCGGGGTTGCCGGTGTTCAGACGCAGCACGCTGTGGCCCGCCTTCTCCAGTGCGTCGGCGTGCTCGATCACCGGGCCGCGGATCTCGTAGCAGACCTCGCTGAGCTTGTTCGACTGCCGGAACTCCATGCGCTGCTGCCTCTCCGGTTTCGTGTGTTGCTTGGTTTTACCAAGCGCGAGCTTGGAAAGTCCAACAACTTGTCTAGACTGCGTCGCATGTCACCTCGCCGAAGCTACGACCAGTACTGCTCCGCGGCCCGCGCCCTCGACGTCGTGGGCGACCGCTGGACCCTGCTGATCGTCCGGGAACTGCTGGCCGGCCCGCGCCGCTACACGGACCTGCACGCCGACCTGCCCGGCGTGAGCACGGACGTACTCGCCTCACGGCTGAAGGACATGGAGCGCGACGGCCTCACCACGCGACGCCGGCTGCCCCCGCCCGGCGCGGCCTTCGTCTACGAACTCACCGCGCGCGGACGCGAGTTGCTCCCGGTGCTCCAGGCCCTCGGCACCTGGGGCGGACCCGAACTCGGCGACCGGCGGCCCACCGACGCCGTCCGCGCACACTGGTTCGCGCTGCCCCTGCTGCGCTCGCTGGAGGGCGAAGGGCTCGTCGAAGTGCGCCTGGAGGAAGGGGACTTCCATCTGCACGCAGGCGCCCAGGACGGTCCCGCGTACGGCGACGGACCGGCCCCCGGGGAGCCCGACGCACGGCTCGTCCTGGACGCGGAGACCTGCGGGGCGCTGGCACGGGGGGAGTTGGGCCTGCCGGACGCGGTGCGCGACGGGCGGGTCCAGGTGACCGGCGACGGGGCGATCGCCAAGGCGCTGCGGGAGGCGTGAACGCGAAGAAGGCCCGCCGGAGCGGGCCTTCTCCTGGTGCGACGCCGGTTCAGGCGCCGGGCGGTACCCGGGACGGCCGTCCCGACCCGCGCGTCAGCGCGTACCCGCCGACACCCGCGAGCGCGGCCAGGGCGCCGCCGATCGCCGTCCACACCCACCGGTCCGACCACCAGCCGGAGGACCAGCCGTCCTCGGGCTCGATGGCGGAGAGCACGGCGGAGTCCTCCGAACCGTCCTTCTCCGCCTCGGACTTCACCGCGATCCCCGGCACCAGCGGCTCGGCCAGCGAGCCGTCCACCGCGGCCGAACCGCCGATGTCCTTGGAGTCGACCCGCACCTCGGAGCTCACCGGGAGGCCCAGGTCCGCCGTGGTGACACCGACGGCCGTCAGCCGGACGTAGTACGTGCCCGGCAGCGGGTCGTTGGCCCAGGCCTCCGACCAGGCGCGGACCGTGCGCAGGGTGCAGGCCAGCTCGACGCTGCCCACGCCCGCGGCGGCGGTGCGGGTCTGGGCGCCGTACTGGCAGGACTGGCGGCGCCGCAGCCCGTCGTACACGTCGATCTGCCAGGTCTGGGTGGCGTGGGTCTCCGGCAGCTTCACCGTCGCCTTCACGGTGGGCCGTTGACCGGCGTCCGCGGGGAACGACCAGTACAGGTAGTCACCCGTGGAGCCGCTCGCCGTGGCGGCCTGGCCCTGCTCGATCTCGGTCGCCGTACGGAAGGACGTGCCCGCCTGGGTGGGGGCGTCACCGTCCGCCGAGGAGGCCGAATCCGAGGGGGTCGGCGAGGAGTCGGCGGCGGCCGGTGCGACGGCCAGTCCGAGCATCAGCAGGGAGGCGCTCAACGCGCGTGTGATCCGCATCAGTTGGTCCTCCAGACCGCGACCCGCCAGCGTGACAGCCAGCCCCACAGCAGACCGGCCACGAAGCCGGCGAGGATCAGCGTGCCGAGCAGCCACCAGCCGCGCCCGAGGCCGAAGGAGGCCACGTCGCTCGCCTTCGACGGCCCGTCCACGACGTCCACGGTCAGCTCCAGCGGCAGACCCGGAGTGGTCTTCACCCCGGAGCCGGCCGAGAAGGAGTTGGTGACCTGGAGGCACACGGTCTCGGCGGGGGAGTCGTCCTCGTCGCTGTCCGCCTTGGGGTATCTGAGGCCCGTGGAGATCACATCGGTACGGCCGTTGCCCGCGGCCTCACCGCGCACGATCTCCCGGCCGTGCACGGTCACGGCCCGCAACAGCACGCCGTACGACGGGTTCACGGCCCGGTCGGCCGCCACGCTCACCGAAGTCCGCAGCTCCTGGCCCGGCTCGACGTCCACCCGGTACCAGCGCTGCCGGCCGAACTCCTCGCGGTCGGTGTACAGCCCGGACTTCAGCGTGGGCGCGGTGGAGCAGGCGTCGGCGCCCTCGGTGGCCACCGGCGTCACCACCGGATCGGCCGCGCGGTCCACCAACTGGTTGACCTTGTCGGTGAGTTCGTCGGTGTGCTCGACCGAGGTGTAGGTGCCGCCGGTCGCCTCGGCGATACAGCTGAGCTGCTTGCTCATCTTGGTGTTCGGGACGAGGCCGAGGGTGTCGATGGTCAGCCCGACCCCCTTCGCGGAGATCTCCCGGGCCACCTCGCACGGGTCGAGCGGCGCGCAGGTGTCCTCGCCGTCGGTGATCAGCACGATCCGCTTGGAGCCGTCGCCCGTGGCGAAGTCACCGGCCGCCTTGAGCAGCGCGGGCCCGATCGGGGTCCAGCCGGTGGGGGAGAGGGTGGCCACCGCCGTCTTGGCCTCGGTGCGGTCCAGGGTGCTGACCGGGTACAGCTGCGCGGTGTCCTTGCAGCCCGTCTTCTGGTTGTCCCCCGGGTAGTTGGCCCCGAGGGTCCGGATGCCGAGCTGTACCTCCTCGGGCGTGGCGTCCAGCACCTCGTTGAACGCCCGCTTCGCCGCCGCCATCCGGGTGCCGCCGTCGATGTCCGCCGTCCGCATCGAGCCGCTCACGTCGAGGACGAGATCGACCTGCGGCGCGTTGCCGCCCGTGGGTTCACCGGCGACCGCCGCGACCGGGAAGGCGATCCCGACCGTCAGGGCGGCGAGCAGGGCGCACACTCCCGCCGCCGACCGTTTTCTTGTGATCATCGCCGGATCCTATTGATCAGGTGCGCCGCGCTCCAAAACGGCCGCTCACAACAGGGGGTTGGGCAGGTCCGTCCACTGGTCGCCCGGTGCCCCCGGCGAGAGCCGCATCAGCGTCAACGCCTTCGTGGGCAGCGGCTGTTCGAGCAGCGCGACCAGATCGGGCGTACGCGGCAGATCCCGTACGGCACTCTCCAGCGCCCCGCGCAACGCGGTCGCCGAACCCGCCGTACCCGCGAGGGCGCCCGCGACCAGGGAGCCGAACAGCTTGCGCCGCAGGGTGGTCACGTCGTCCGTGACGACCCGCCCGGACAGCTCCGGCACCGGGATGCCGTGCCGGGCCAGCCGGGCCGGGCTGATCCGGATGTCGGCGAGATCCCGGTAGACCAGTCCGACGGGCGCGCCTGACGGCGACAGGACGACGAGGAGGTTCTGTCCGTGGGCCTCCAGAGCGACCCCGAGTTCCAGCGACCGCAGGCCCGCCGTGAGGGCCAGCCGGGCGAACTCCGCGAGCCAGGCGGGGGATCCGGGCAGGTCGGTGGTGGCGAGGGCGGCCACCGGGAGGACCCGGTCGCCGTAGATCCCGGGCGACTCGCGCAACACGGCCGCGAGGTCGGGGGAGTTGGCGGTGGCGGCGCCCAGGGTGCGGGTGAAGTGCAGGAGTCCGCCCATCCGCCGGGCCAGAGTCTCCGCGAACTCCGAGAGCGTCGCGGACATGCCGATCGAGTACACGGAGATGTCCCGCACCGAGGACGTGAGACGGGCACTCAGGGCGGTCTTGACGTGCCGGTCGCCGGCCACGGCGAGGGTGCGCAGGGACATCAGCGGGTGGGCGTCCAGGCCCCCCGAGGCGCGCCGCTTCAGGACGTGCTCCGCCTGCCAGGGATGCACCGGCAGCAACAGCCGCTCCCCGTCCCGCAGGTCATCCGGCCACTCCCCGGTCACCAGGCACTCCGCCGCCGGGACCGGTACGAACCCCAGCCGCACCAGGGGCCGGTGCTCGGGGCCGTAGGCCAGCTGCTCGGCCACGGAGAAGCCGGGCCTGGAACGGCAGTTGGGGTGGTAGGGGTGTCCGTCGACGACCCGCTGCTCCCACTCCCAGTCGTGCACCGGCCAGTCCTTCGAAGGGGGTCCCTGGCCCGCCCTCGACAGCGCCAACGAGGCGACACTGTCGGCGAGTTCGGCCGCGAACTCGGTGCCGTGCGGTACGCCGAGGGCGGTCATCAGGCGCTCGGGACGGTCGTAGGCGGTCCCGTCGAGCCGCACCTCCCGCACGTGGGCGGCGGTGGCGTACGGGTCCGGGTGCGGGCCGTGCAGCCGACGCCCGTCCGCGAGGCGCAGGGTGAGCCCCTCCCGGCCCGCCTCCCGCGCCACGACCCAGGGCAGCGGCTCGTGCGTGAGCCCACGCCACAGCCGGGACAGCACGGCCGCCCGGGCGCCGGGCAGCTCGGCCGCGTACCGCGCCGCGAGGTCGGGGCGTACGACGGCCAGCTCGTCGGCGAACTCGGCCTCGGCGGGGCGGGGACGGTGCACGGGGGGACTCCTCGGGTACGACTGGTGTCACGGTGGGTGGGTGACGGCAGACATACTGATCGTCATCGCCCCAGATGAACCGTAGAGAACGAGTGGATCGCGTGGATCTCCTGCCCCCGCCGGCCGACGCCGTCGCACACCGCGCCGACGCGTACGCGGCGGCGCCCCTGCTCAACTGTCTGCTGCGCGAGGTGGCCGAACCGCTCCCGGAACCCGGCGACCGCCCGGTGTACCGGCTCCCCGGCGGACGGCTGATCCGGGTGCGCGGCGAGCGGCGGCCCGCCGAACCCGAGGTGCGCACGGCGGGCGGCTGGCGGCGCGTGAACCACACCGAACTCGTGAAACTCGTCGCCGAGGAGCTCACCCGGCACACCGGACGGTCCAACCACGACCTGCCCGCCGAGATGCTCGACAGCCGGGACGCCGTGGCCGCCCTGCTCACGGCCAGGGACCGGGCGACGGCGCCCGGCGACCCGTATCTGCGCTCCGAGCAGTGCCTCGTCACCGGCCACCCCCACCACCCCGCCCCCAAGGCCCGCGGCGGCGGTCCCGTCGCCGCATGGCTGCCGTACGCCCCCGAGGCCCACGCCCGGTTCCCGCTGCTCCTGCTCGGTCTGCGCGAGGACGCCGTCGTCGAGGAGGGCGACACCGCGGCCCTCGACGCGCTCGGCGAGGCCCCGCCCGGCTACCGGCTGCTCCCGGCGCACCCCTGGCAGCTGGACCTCGTGAGCTGCGCGGAGGCCTTCGCGGACGGGCGCCTGATCCGGCTCGGCACGACCGGCTTCGAGGTCTGGCCGACGGCGGCGATCCGCACGGTGTACGCCCCCGCGCGCGACCTGTTCCTGAAGTTCAGCCTGGACGTGCGCATCACCAACGACATCCGCCGGCTCTGGCGTCACGACCTGCTCAAACTCCGCCGTACGGACGAAGCGGCCGCGAGCGCCTTCACCGCGAGCCCCGGGGGCGCGGCCTGGCTGAGCGACCGCGGCTACCGCACCGCCGACTTCGCCTTCGAGGAGCTCGCCGTCCTGGTCCGCGACGGCCTGCGCGACCAGGTGCGGCCCGGGGCGACCCCGCTGCTCGCCGCGGCCCTGGTGGAGGGCTTCGAGGGCAGCCCGCTCGACACCGTCGAGGACCCGGCCGCCTGGTGGGAGGCGTACCTGCGCGCGGTCGTACCGCCCGTCCTCGCTGCCTTCGCCGACCACGGTGTCGTACTCGAGGCGCACCTCCAGAACACCCTGGTCGCCGTGGCCGACGACGGCCTGCCCGTGCAGGCGCTGTTCCGGGACGCGGAGGGCGTGAAGCTGCTGGCGGACGTCCCGCGCGCGCAGGGGTGGGAGCGGCTGGTGTACTGCCTGGTCGTGAACCACCTGTGGGAGATCGCCGCGGCCCTCGCCGAGCGCCGGCCAGGCTTCGCCCCCTGGCCCGCCGCCCGCCGCGAACTGGCCCGCCACGACCTCCCGGAGATCCGGGCCCTGCTCACCTCACCGACCCTCCCCGGCAAGACGAACCTGCTGCTGAGGTGGACCGACGCGGACGGGGCGGCCGCACGGTACCTGCCGCTGCCGAACCCGCTGGCCGGCGCGTGACCTGAACTACCCTGGCCGGTGTGCTGCGCGCTGTGACTGCTGTTCGATACGTGACCCCGTTGAGGTCCGGCGGCTCCGTGCCCGGAGTCGTCGAGGCCGACGACCTCGGCACGTACGTGGTCAAGTTCACCGGCTCCGCCCAGGGCCGCAAGGCGCTGGTCGCCGAGGTGATCGTCGGTGAGCTCGCCCGGGCCCTGGGGCTGCGCTTCCCGGAGCTGGTCCTCGTGCACTTCGACCCGGCGATCGCCGACGGCGAGCCGCACCAGGAGGTGCGGGACCTGCACGCGGCGAGCGCCGGGGTGAACCTCGGCATGGACTATCTGTCGGGCGCCCGCGACTTCACCCCCGAGGTCGCGAGGACGTTCCCGGTCGACCCGCTGGAGGCCGGCCGGATCGTCTGGCTCGACGCGCTCACCGTCAACGTCGACCGTACGGTCCACAGCTCCAACCTGATGATCTGGCCGACCCTCGGTGTCGCACCCCCGCGCCTGTGGCTGATCGACCACGGCGCCGCCCTGGTCTTCCACCACCGCTGGGAGGGCGCCGACCCGGCGAAGCCCTACGACCTGCGCCACCACGCCCTCGGCCACTACGGCCCGGACGTGCGCGCCGCCGACGCGGAACTGGCGCCGAAGGTGACCCGGGAGCTGCTGCGGGAGATCGTCGCCGAGGTGCCGGACGCCTGGCTGACGGACTTCGACACGCCCGCCGAGATGCGCGAGGCGTACGTCGAGCACCTGCACACGCGCGTGCGGGCCTCCGCCGACTGGCTCCCCACCGACTTCCCCAGCCGGGAGGAACTCGCCGCCGAGGACGCCCTGCGGGCGGCGCGGACGGAACAGGGACGGCCCAAGTGGCTCAAGCGGGTCCCCGACCTGCACGGCAAGCCGCCCGCGGAACAGGATTGGTCGGTGCACCTCGGATGAGTCCCGTCGTACAGATCGAGTACTGCACCCAGTGCCGCTGGCTGCCCCGCGCGGCCTGGCTCGCGCAGGAGCTGCTCACCACCTTCGAGACGGAGCTGGGCGAACTGTCCCTCAAGCCGGGCACGGGCGGGGTGTTCGTGGTCCGCGTCGACGACGAGGTCGTCTGGGACCGGCGCGAGCAGGGCTTCCCGGAGCCCACGGCGGTGAAGCAGGCCGTACGCGACCGAGTGGCCCCGGGGAAGTCCCTGGGCCACTCGGACAAGTGACGTCTCAGCCGCGCAGCTGCTCGTACGCCGGCAGCGTCAGGAAGTCCGCGTAGTCGGCGTCGAGGGACACCTGGAGCAGCAGGTCGTGGGCCTGCTGCCAGTGGCCGGCCGCGAAGGCCTCCTCGCCGATCTCCTGACGGATGTTCGAGAGCTCCTCGGCGGCGACCTTGCGGGCCAGCTCCGGGGTGGCCTTCTCGCCGTTCTCGAACTCCACGCCCGCGTTGATCCACTGCCAGATCTGCGAGCGCGAGATCTCGGCGGTGGCCGCGTCCTCCATCAGGTTGAAGATGGCGACCGCGCCGAGCCCGCGCAGCCAGGCCTCGATGTAACGGATGCCGACCTGCACGGCGTTGACCAGACCGGGGTAGGTCGGCTTCGCCTTCAGCGAGTCGATGGCGATGAGGTCGGCCGCCTCGACGTGGACGTCCTCGCGGAGGCGGTCCTTCTGGTTCGGCCTGTCGCCGAGGACCTTGTCGAAGGACTCCATGGCGATCGGGACCAGGTCGGGGTGGGCGACCCAGGAGCCGTCGAAACCGTCGGCGGCCTCACGGTCCTTGTCGGCACGGACCTTCTCGAAGGCCACCTTGTTGACCTCCGCGTCCCGGCGTGACGGGATGAACGCCGCCATGCCGCCGATCGCGTGCGCGCCGCGCTTGTGGCAGGTGCGGACGAGGAGTTCGGTGTACGCCCGCATGAACGGGGCCGTCATCGTGACCGCGTTGCGGTCCGGGAGGACGAACCTGGCGCCGCCGTCACGGAAGTTCTTCACGATGGAGAACAGGTAGTCCCAGCGGCCCGCGTTCAACCCCGAGGCGTGGTCGCGGAGTTCGTAGAGGATCTCCTCCATCTCGTACGCGGCCGTGATCGTCTCGATGAGGACGGTGGCGCGGACGGTGCCCTGCGGGATGCCGCAGTATTCCTGCGCGAAGACGAACACGTCGTTCCACAGGCGTGCTTCGAGGTGCGACTCGGTCTTCGGGAGGTAGAAGTACGGGCCCTTGCCGAGGTCGAGCAGCCGCTGCGCGTTGTGGAAGAAGTACAGGCCGAAGTCGACCAGGGCGCCCGGCACCTGGGCGCCGTTCGCGTCGACCAGGTGCCGCTCGTTCAGGTGCCAGCCGCGCGGCCGCATGACGACCGTGGCGAGCTCCTCGTCGGCCTTCAGCGCGTACGACTTGCCCGACTTCTCGTCCGTGAAGTCGATGTTCCGGGTGTACGCGTCCGCCAGGTTGACCTGACCGAGGACGACGTTCTCCCACGTCGGCGCGGAGGCGTCCTCGAAGTCCGCGAGCCACACCTTGGCGCTGGAGTTGAGGGCGTTGATGGTCATCTTGCGGTCGGTGGGGCCGGTGATCTCGACCCGGCGGTCGTTCAGGGCCGCGGGGGAGGGGGCCACCTTCCAGGAGTCGTCCGCGCGGATCGCGGCGGTTTCCGGGAGGAAGTCGAGCGTGGAGGTGCGGGCGATCTCGGCGCGGCGCTCACCGCGGCGGGCGAGCAGTTCGTCGCGCCGGGGCGTGAACCGGCGGTGCAGCTCGGCCACGAAGGCGAGGGCCGCCTCGGTGAGGACCTCCTCCTGCCGCGGCAGGGGCTCGGCGTCGACGATGGCCAGCGGGGACGGCGCTGGTGCGGACATGAGCGGTCACTTCCTTCAGCGGTGGCACCGGGTGCCAGTCGAACCGGGTACGGCGAGGAGCGCCCTGGGAGGGGTGGGGCGCTTCTGATCAGTGGATACTAGTTTCCTCATCGTGGAATTTCAATGGTTTGTTGATGTCGAGATTCTCCGGGTCGAGGCAATGTGGCGCTCAGTGTCACCCCCCTCACTCCAGGTGCGCGAGATCCGCCACCGTGTCGATGTCGTACGGCCGCGCCACGTCCCCGCACTCGACGAGCGTGAGCGCGCCCCGGTGCTCCTTCAGATAGGCGCGTGCCCCCCGGTCGCCGGTCGCAGTCGCGGCGACCCCGGCCCAGTGCGCGGCGCCCAGCAGGACGGGATGGCCGCGCACCCCGTCGTAGGCGGCCGAGACCAGCGAGGCCTCGTCCTCGTACGCGGCGAGCACGCGGCGCATCGCCTCCGCCCCGATGCCGGGCTGGTCGACGAGGGAGACCAGCGCCGCCCGTGCCGTCGTCCCGGTGAGCGAGCCGAGCCCGGCCCGCAGCGACGACCCCATGCCCTCGGCCCACTCCGGGTTCTCCACGAGCACGCAGTCACCGAGCTCCGCCCGCTCCCGTACGGCCGCCGCGGCCGCCCCCAGGACCACGTGCACCCGGGTGCAGCCCGCCGCCCGCAGGACGCCCACCGCGTGTTCGACGAGCGGGCGGCCCCGGTGTGCGAGCAGTGCCTTGGGCCGGCCGCCGAGCCGCCGCCCGCCGCCCGCGGCCAGGAGCAGTCCGGCGACCCGCTGTTCGTTCTCCGTCATGCGTCCTGCATACCTGACGTGTGGGGGTGCACCTGGTTTGCGCCGGGTTTCCGCGGGCTGAATTTCGGTCCGCACGGTGGCGCCCGGCGCCCCGCGTGGCGTTTACTGACCCGCGTCCCTCGGCGCCTGACCGACGCCGCCGGGACATCAGGGCGCGTACGTGTGCGGGGGAGAGCTGTGTTGCGGAGCTTGGGGCAGAGACCGGTGAGCGGCAGCGACAACGATCCGAGAGTGGCGGAACTGCGGACCGCGGTGTCCCGGCTGCGCCGCGAACTCGCCGCGCACCCGGCCGAGTTCCCCGACCGGGACATCGCCGAGGACGAACTCGCCGCGCTGGCCGCCATGACGATCGACGGGACTCCCGAAGTGCCGCGCCTGCGACGGTCGTTGCTGCTGATCGCCGGGGCGATCGGGTCGGTGAGCGCGTTGTCGCGGGGGCTGGCCGAGGTGCGCGGCGCGGTGGAGCTGTTCGGGGAGCCGCGCCGCTAGGGGAACGAACCCCGGTAGCCCTGACCGTCACGGCGGTGCTCGAACTGCTCGCAGAGCCAGGTCTCCTGGACGAACTCGGTGCGGTCGTCCCACACGTCGAAGATGTTGTGCGGCCCCACCTTGCCCTCGACTCGGAGGTAGCGGTCCTTGATGTCCCGGAAGCAGGCCAGCCCGCCCATGAGGCTGTGCCCCACGGGGTGGTAGTCGGACCAGGCGCACGAGACGCAGGCTCTTATCCGGGCCGAGCGCGGGAGGCTGCGCTGGACTTGGTGGAGCGCGTCCTCGAAGTCGTCCTGGCCGTCCCGATTGCGGAACTCGTATCCGTCGAAGCGCAGGACGGTGGTCAGGGTCTCCGCGTCCAGCCCGCGCTTCGGGCCGGCGGGATCGCCGAGTCGCAGGGTGCAGTACAGCACCCCCGGCCGTACGCCGCTACCCCTGACCTCGACGGGTATCGGCACCTCCCACTCCAGGACGCAGGAACACAACGCCCCGTCGAAGAACGCGAACATCTGCTCGGGCGGCTCCCCGCTCACCGCGCCCAGGTCGTCCATCATGTAGCCCTCGAAGACGACACCCCTGATCGTCGTACGGATCGACTCCCGCCCGTCGGACGCGAAGACGACCTCCTCGGTGCCGTGCCGGTCGGTGTACCGCCCCGGCCAGCGCTGTAAGGCGGTCATGCCGGGTTCTGGGTGGCCAGTGCCTCGGACAGCTCGCCGGCCACCTGCTGGAGCACCGGCACGATCTTCTCCGTGGCCGCCTCGGTGACCCGCCCCGCCGGGCCGGAGATCGAAATGGCGGCGGCGGTCGGGGAGTTGGGCACCGAGACCGCGAGGCAGCGGACGCCGATCTCCTGCTCGTTGTCGTCGACGGCGTAACCCTGGGCGCGTACGTCCACCAGGGCCGCGAGGAATCCGTCGGGCGTGGTGATCGTCTTCTCGGTCGCGGCCGGCATGCCGGTCCGGGCGAGCAGGGCGCGCACCTCGTGGTCGGGGGTGTTGGCGAGCAGCGCCTTGCCGACCCCCGTGGAGTGCGGCAGGACGCGCCGGCCGACCTCGGTGAACATCCGCATCGAGTGCTTGGAGGGCACCTGGGCGACGTAGACGATCTCGTCCCCGTCGAGCAGCGCCATGTTGGCCGTTTCGCCGGTCTCCTCGACCAGGCGGGCCAGGTACGGGCGGGCCCAGGTGCCCAGCAGCCGGGAGGCCGACTCGCCGAGCCGGATCAGGCGCGGGCCCAGGGCGTAGCGGCGGTTGGGCTGCTGGCGGACGTATCCGCAGGACACGAGCGTGCGCATCAGGCGGTGGATGGTGGGCAGCGGCAGCCCGCTGCTCGCGGACAGCTCGCTCAGTCCGACCTCTCCGCCCGCGTCCGCCATCCGCTCCAGCAGATCGAAGGCGCGCTCGAGGGACTGCACCCCGCCGGCGGACCTGGCGGAGTCGGTGGTGCTGGCGCTGGACGTCGGCACGGCACGTTCCTTTCGGGGCTGCCTTCGGGGCTGGGCAGGAAGGAGCAGAAGCCTACCCGGCAGTCGGTTGACTCCCCGCTGGTGGATAGCTACGTTCTGCTTGCTGGAAGTCTAATTCCGCCTTGTGGAAACGTCCAGAGAGTCGGCATCGGGTGCACTGTGAGGAAGTGTGCCCTTGACGGCACTCGAACGGGAGTGAAGACTCCTTCAACAGAAAGTTGAATTCCGTTACGCGGAAGTTAACGGCGGCAGAGAGGGGTCCGGGTGTCCGACACTGAACTGGTGCTGCGCTCGACGCGCGTCATCACGCCCGAGGGGACGCGGGCCGCTTCGGTCGCGGTCGGCGGCGGGAGGATCACGGCCGTCCTGCCGTACGACTGCGAGGTGCCGTCGGACGCACGCTTGGAGGACCTCGGCGGCGACGTCCTGCTGCCCGGCCTGGTCGACACCCACGTGCACGTCAACGACCCCGGTCGCACCGAGTGGGAGGGCTTCTGGACCGCCACCCGCGCGGCGGCGGCCGGCGGCATCACCACCCTCGTCGACATGCCGCTCAACTCCCTCCCGCCCACGACGACCGTCGACAACCTCCGTACGAAGCGGGAGGTCGCCGCCGACAAGGCCCACATCGACGTCGGCTTCTGGGGCGGCGCGCTGCCCGACAACGTCAAGGACCTGCGCCCGCTGCACGAGTCGGGCGTCTTCGGCTTCAAGGCGTTCCTGTCGCCCTCGGGCGTCGACGAGTTCCCGCACCTCGACCAGGACGGGCTGGCCCGGTCCCTGGCCGAGATCGCCTCCTTCGGCGGCCTGCTGATCGTGCACGCCGAGGACCCGCACCACCTGGAGGCAGCCCCGCAGCACGGCGGCCCCAAGTACGCCGACTTCCTGGCCTCCCGCCCGCGGGACGCCGAGGGCACCGCGATCGCCCAACTCATCGCCCAGGCCAAGCGGTTGGACGCACGCGTGCACGTGCTGCACCTGTCGTCCAGCGACGCGCTCCCGCTGATCGCCGAGGCCAAGGCCGAGGGCGTCCGCATCACGGTCGAGACCTGCCCGCACTACCTGACCCTGACCGCCGAGGAAGTCCCGGACGGCGCGAGCGAGTTCAAGTGCTGCCCGCCCATCCGGGAGTCCGCCAACCAGGACCTGCTGTGGCAGGCCCTGGCCGACGGCACCATCGACTGCGTGGTCACCGACCACTCGCCGTCCACGGCCGACCTGAAGACCGACGACTTCGCCACGGCCTGGGGCGGCATCTCCGGCCTCCAGCTGAGCCTCGCGGCGGTCTGGACCGAGGCCCGCAGGCGCGGCCACACCCTGGACGACGTCGTCCGCTGGATGTCCGCGCGGACCGCCCGACTGGTCGGCCTGGACCGCAAGGGCGCCATCGAGGCCGGCCGCGACGCCGACTTCGCGGTCCTCGCCCCCGACGACACCTTCACCGTGGACCCGGCCGCCCTCCAGCACCGCAACCGCGTCACCGCGTACGCGGGCAAGACCCTGTACGGAGTGGTGAGGTCGACCTGGCTGCGCGGCCGACGCATCGTGGCCGACGGCGAGTTCACGCCCCCGGCGGGTCAACTGCTCACCCGTACGCCCTGATTGCACCCGCACGCCCCGATCCCACCCGCACCGGCCCACTCCCGAAAGGCACATGTACGTGACGGCGATTCCCAGCTTCACCGGCGACGCGAACCCGTACGGCGGCGGTGACCCGTACGCGGACTACCGCACCGCCGACTTCCCCTTCACCCAGTACGCCGACCTCGCCGCACGGACGCTCGGGGCCTCCGTCATCGCCGCCAACGACGAGTTCTTCGCCCAGCGCGAGAACCTGCTGCTGCCCGAGCGGGCCGAGTTCGACCCCGAGCACTTCGGGCACAAGGGCAAGATCATGGACGGCTGGGAGACCCGGCGCCGCCGTGGCGCCTCCGCCGAACACCCCTGGCCGACGGCGGAGGACCACGACTGGGCGCTGGTGCGGCTGGGCGCGCCCGGCGTGATCCGGGGGATCGTGGTCGACACGGCGCACTTCCGCGGCAACTACCCGCAGGCGGTGTCGGTCGAGGGCACGAGCGTCGCCGGATCCCCGTCCCCCGAGGAGCTCCTTGGCGACGACGTGAAGTGGACGACGCTGGTCCCGCGGACGCCGGTCGGCGGCCACGCGGCGAACGGCTTCGAGGTGTCCGTGGAGCAGCGCTTCACCCACCTGAGGGTCAACCAGCACCCCGACGGCGGCATCGCCCGCCTGCGCGTGTACGGCGAGGTGGTGCCGGACCCGGCGTGGCTGGAGGTCCTCGGCGCCTTCGACGTGGTCGCCCTGGAGAACGGCGGCCGGGCGGAGGACGCCTCCAACCTCTTCTACTCGCCGGCCTCCAACACCATCCAGCCGGGCCGCTCCCGCAAGATGGACGACGGCTGGGAGACCCGCCGCCGCCGCGACCAGGGACACGACTGGATCCGCTACCGCCTGGTGGCCCAGTCCCGGATCCGCGCGATCGAGATCGACACGGCGTATCTGAAGGGCAACAGCGCGGGCTGGGCGTCGGTGTCGGTCCGGGACGGCGAGGACGGCGACGGCGGGAACGGCGGCGACTGGCGCGAGATCCTCCCGCGCACCCGGCTCCAGCCCGACACCAACCACCGCTTCGTCCTGCCGGACCCGGCGGTGGGCACCCACGCGCGCGTGGACATCTTCCCGGACGGAGGGATCTCCCGACTGCGACTGTTCGGCTCCCTGACGGAGGCGGGAGCGGCGGCACTGTCGGCACGGCACCAGGAACTGGGCGGCTGAGCCGGGGCTCGCCGCAGGGGCCGTTACGGCACGCCGCGTGCCCGCCTCACGCCGCGTGCCCCCCGTCCACGGAGAACTCCGCGCCGGTGACGTACTCCGCGTCGGCCAGGTAGGCCACCATCGACGCCACCTCCTCCGCCGTCCCGAACCGCCCCACCGCGGTCATCGCGGCCTGTCCCGCCGCGAACGGCCCGTCCGCCGGATTCATGTCGGTGTCGACGGGCCCGGGATGCACGAGGTTCGCCGTGATCCCGCGCGGCCCCAACTCCCGCGCGAGCGCCTTGGTCAGCCCGATCAGCGCCGACTTGCTCGTCGCGTACAGCGTCCCGCCGGGCCCGGGCACCCGCTGGGTCATACAGCTGCCGATCGTGATGATCCGCCCGCCGTCCCGCATCCGCGCGGCCGCCGCCTGGGAGGCCAGGAACACCCCCCGCACATTGACGGCCAGCACACGGTCGACGTCCGCGAGGGACAGCTCGTCCAGCGGCCCGAGCACCCCCACGCCCGCGTTGTTCACCAGCACGTCCGGCCCACCGAGCGCCTCCGCCGTACGGTGGACCGCCCCCGCCGCCTCCTCCGGGTCAGCGGAGTCCGCCCGCAGGGCCACGGCCCGCCGCCCCAGCGCCTCGACGCGCCGCACGACGTCGTGGGCCGCCTCCTTGCCCGCCATGTACGTCACGGCCACATCCGCCCCCTCCCGCGCCAGCCGCAGCGCGGTCGCCGCGCCGATCCCGCGGCCGCCCCCGGTGACGAGAGCGACCTTCCCGACCAGAGTTCCGTGCGCAGTGGTCATGTCTCCGTGCGTAGCCGTCATGGTTCCGTGAGTCGTCATGTCACCCATCCCACCGGCCGACCCCCCGAACCGCTGGCGGCGTACGGACACCGACCTCCGCGAGGTGCGGGTGCCGGCCGAAGGCGACCGACTCCGCCCTCCCCGTCGCCGGGAAGCTCAACGCCCTGCCGAAGTCGTCGTCTCCACCACCCTCACCGCCCCCGAGTGGCCCGGCACCACCGTGGTCGGCGGGGACCTCGCCAAGGAGGTCACCGCGCTCGAACTCCCCGAGAACCCCTGAACGCCCTGTCGGCTTCTGGTCAGCCCCGGCCGCCGAGCGACTCCGCGGCGGCGAACAGCGCGAACGCCAGCACCATCAGGGCGACGCTCGCGTAGACCTCGTAGCCGTCGAGGAGACCGATCCGCTGCACGAGTCCGATGTGCCAGTCGGTGAACTCGTGCAGCAGGCCCATCCCGCCCTGCACCAGGGCGAGGAAGCCGAGCACTTCCAGCAGTTGCTTCATGGGCCGACCCTCACCCCGTGGACCCCCTGCGCACATCGGCCGCGGGGCGAGCGCCGTCGCACGAAAGCATGACGCCCGCCGGGCCCCGTACGCCGAAAGTCTGCGCGGCCGAGACTTTGGTCGCGGATGCCGTCCGCGGACGGGTGTCACGCGCCCCAGCTGCGTAGATTTGTCGACCGTGAGCGGTGACAAGACGGTGTCCGATCCCGAGGCCTTCCCCGGCCGGCGCTGGCTGCTGCCGTCCGCGGTGATCCATGACCTCGACCCCTCCGCCCTACGGCCCGGGCGGCGGCCCCGGCGGACCGCGCGCGACTGGATCGTCGACTTCTCCTGCTTCCTGCTGGCCGTCCTCATCGGCATGATCGGCGCCGACGCGGTGGGCAACAACCCCCATGTGTCGCACTCCGCGGCCACCCTCGACCAACTGCTCGGCGCCCTCGCCTGCGCCGCCGTGTGGCTGCGCCGTCGTTGGCCGCTCGGCCTCGCCGTGGCCACCATCCCGCTCGGGCTGCTCTCGGACTCCGCGGGCGGCGCCTGCGCGATCGCCCTGTTCACGCTCGCCGTGCACCGCCCCTTCAGGTACGTGGCCTGGGTGGGCGGCATCAACATCGTCCTGGTCCCGGTCACCTTCCGGCTGCGCCCCGACGCCGACCTGCCGTACGTCGTCTCGGTCGTCTTCGCGGTCCTGCTGATCTCCGCGATCATCGGCTGGGGCCTGCTCGTGCGGTCCAAACGCCAGCTCATGCTGAGCCTGCGCGACCGCGCCCGGCGTGCCGAGACGGAGGCGCGGCTGCGGGCCGAACAGGCACAGCGGCTGGCCCGTGAGGCCATCGCGCGCGAGATGCACGACGTGCTCGCGCACCGGCTGACGCTGCTCAGCGTGCACGCGGGTGCCCTGGAGTTCCGGCCGGACGCGCCGCGGGAGGAGGTCGCGCGTGCCGCCGGTGTCATCCGGGAGAGCGCGCACGAGGCGCTCCAGGACCTGCGGGAGATCATCGGCGTACTGCGGGCCGGGGACCACGACGACACCGGGCGTCCGCAGCCGACCCTCGTCGCGCTGGACACGCTGGTGGCCGAGTCCCGCGAGGCCGGCATGAAGGTCGTCCTCGACAGCCGGGTCACCGACCCCGCCGCCGTGCCCGCCTCCGTCGGCCGCACCGCCTACCGCATCGCCCAGGAGGGCCTCACCAACGCCCGCAAGCACGCCCCCGGCACGGAGGTCACGGTCACCGTCTCCGGCGGCCCGGGCAGCGGCCTCGTGGTGAGCGTGCGCAACCCCGCGCCCGAGGGGGAAGTGCCGCCCGTCCCCGGCTCCGGCCAGGGCCTCATCGGCCTCACCGAGCGCGCGACACTGGCCGGGGGCCGCCTGGAGCACGGGACGGAGCCGGACGGCGCGTTCCGGGTGGAGGCGTGGCTACCGTGGCCGTGACGGCCCCACTACGCCGCCACCCCGGGCCTGCCGACACCTGGCCCCGGGGACCCCACCTCACCGGCCCGAGGGCCATCGGATCCGCCCGTGCCCTGGCTTCGCGGCCCGCCCGTCGGCCGTGTGGCCCGCCAGCCCGCCTGCCGCGCGATGCCCGCCCACCTGTCGAGCGACCCGCCCGTCCTTCGGCTGTGCGATCCGCCAGGCCGCGGGGGTGTGCGGTTCGCCCGCCCGTCGGCTGTGCGGCCCGCCGGCCCACCAGCCGCCTGATGCCCCCGCCCGCCGGTCGCCCGATGCCCCCGGCCCCGCCCGGCTGTGCGATCCGCGCCCCCGATACGCGATCCACCCGGACCCCGGACCCGCACCCCACCGCCCCGCCCACCCCTCCCACAACTCACCCGCCCGCAAGGGTGATTACCCCCGGCCCGGCCGTGATTACGTAAGGCGCATGACTGTGATCAGACTGCTCCTCGTCGATGACGACCCCCTCGTGCGGGCCGGGCTGTCCCTGATGATGGGCGGGGCCGAGGACATCGAGATCGTCGGGGAGGCCGCGGACGGGAGCGAGGTCGAGGACGTCGTCGACCGGACCCGCCCGGACGTCGTGCTGATGGACATCCGGATGCCGGCCGTGGACGGCCTCACCGCCACCGAGCGGCTGCGCGCCCGGCCCGACGCCCCGCAGGTCGTCGTCCTGACCACCTTCCACGCCGACGAGCAGGTCCTGCACGCCCTGCGCGCCGGCGCCGCCGGGTTCGTCCTCAAGGACACCCCGCCCGCCGAGATCCTCGCCGCCGTCCGCCGCGTCGCGGCCGGCGACCCGGTCCTGTCGCCCACCGTCACCCGCCAGCTGATGGCGCACGCGGCCGGAACCGCCGCCGACCGGCGCAAGGCACGCGCGCGTGAGCGCATCGACGTCCTCAACGACCGCGAACGCGAGGTGGCCGTCGCCGTCGGCCGGGGACTGTCCAACGCCGAGATCGCCGCCGCCCTCTACATGAGCGTCGCCACCGTCAAGACGCACGTCTCCCGCGTCCTGGCCAAGCTCGACCTCAACAACCGGGTGCAGATCGCGCTGTTGGCGTACGACGCGGGACTGCTGGAGCAATCCGCGGAACCCGGGCCGGACGGGCACTAGGCGAGCCCGCCGCGCGTTGACGGTGTGAAGGGGGAGCTTCATGACCGACTCAGTGATCGACCTGGGGGAGTACGGCGACGCGTTCCGCGTCGATCCGCACCCCGTGTACGCGGAGTTGCGCGCCCTCGGCCCCGTCCACCGCGTCCGACCACCCGGCTCCGACCCGGGCTACTCGACCTGGCTCGTCGTCGGCCACGAGGAGGCCCGCGCCGCGCTCGCCGACCCCCGGCTGGCCAAGGACGGCCGCCGCATCGGCGTGCTCTTCCACGACGACGAACTGATAGGCCGCCATCTGCTGGGCAGCGACCCGCCCGAGCACACCCGGCTGCGCGGCCTCGTCTCCCGCGCCTTCACCATGCGCCGGGTGGAGCGCCTGCGCCCCCGGATCCAGGAGATCACCGACGACCTCCTCGACGCGATGCTGCCGCACGGCCGCGCCGACCTCGTACCGTCCCTCGCCTACCCGCTGCCGATCACCGTGATCTGCGAACTCCTCGGCGTGCCCGAGATGGACCGCAGCGAGTTCCGCAAGCTCTCCACCGAGGTCGTGGCACCCACCAGCCCGGAGAGCTCCTACGACGCCGTCCTGCGCCTCGGCGAGTACCTGACGGAGCTGATCGAGGACAAGCGCTGCGCCGGCCCCGGCGACGACCTGCTCGGCGACCTCATCCGCACCACCGCCGAGGACGGCGACCGGCTCTCCCCGTCGGAGCTGCGCGGCATGGCCTTCCTGCTGCTCATCGCGGGCCACGAGACCACGGTCAACCTCATCACCAACGCCGTGCACGCCCTGCTCACCCACCCGGACCAACTCGCCGCCCTGCGCGCCGACATGAGCCTCGTCGACGCCGCGGTCGAGGAGACCCTGCGCTACGAGGGCCCGGTGGAGAACGCGACCTTCCGGTACGCCGCCGAGCCCCTGGAGATAGCGGGACGGGACATAGACCGGGGCGACCCGGTGATGATCTGCCTCAGCGCCGCCGACCGCGACGACTCCCGCTACCCCGCCCCGGACGCCTTCGACACCCACCGCGACACCCGCGGCCACCTCGCGTTCGGCCACGGCCTCCACTACTGCCTGGGCGCCCCACTGGCCCGCCTGGAGGCCCGTACGGCGCTGCGGACCCTGCTGGACCGAGCCCCGGCACTCGCGCTGGACGGACCGCCCGGGGAGTGGCTGCCGGGAATGCTGATCAGGGGGGTGCGCAGCCTGCCGGTGCGCTGGTAGACCCGCGCGGAGACGTCAGGTCTCGCGGCCGGGGTGGGTCGCCCGGCCGGGGTGGGTCTCGCGGCCCGGGTGGGTCTCCCGGCCCGCGTGGGTTCAGAAGACGGCCGCGCTCGTACCGCCGGGAATCTCCGCCAGCCGTACCGCCCGGTGCTCCCGCCGGGACACCTCGCACGCCTCGGCGATCCGCAGCGCCTGGAGGGCCTCACGGCCGTCGCAGGGGTTGGCCCGCTCGCCCCGGACCACCTCGATGAACGCGTCCAGCTCGGCTTCGTAGGCGGGTCCGAACCGCTCCAGGAACCCCGTCCACGGCTTGTCCGCCGCGGGCGGCCCGGTCGGCTCCGTGGACGCGATGGGCGTCCGGTCGTCCAGGCCCACCACGACCTGGTCCAGCTCCCCGGCGAGCTCCATGCGCACGTCGTACCCGGCCCCGTTCAGCCGTGTCGCCGTGGCCGTCGCGAGGGTCCCGTCGTCGAGGGTGAGCAGGGCCGCCGCGGTGTCCACGTCCCCCGCGGCCCGGAACATCGGCGGACCGGCGTCCGACCCGGCCGCGTACACGTCGACGATCTCGTGCCCGGTCACCCAGCGCAGGATGTCGAAGTCGTGGATCAGGGTGTCCCGGTACAGCCCGCCGGACAGCGGCAGCCACTCCGCGGGCGGCGGCGCCTGGTCGGAGGTCAGCGCCCGCACGGTGTGCAGCCGGCCGAGCCGCCCCGAGCGCACGGCCTCCCGCGCGCCCGTGTAGCCCGTGTCGAAGCGGCGCTGGAAGCCCATCTGGAGAATCGTCCCGGCGGTCTCGACCTCGGCGATGGCGTGCAGCGTGCCGGGCAGGTCGAGCGCGATGGGCTTCTCGCAGAACACCGGCAGTCCCGACCGCGCCGCCCGGCCGATCAGCTCGGCGTGGGCCGAGGTCGCCGTAGTGATCACCACGGCGTCCACGCCCCACTTGAAGATCTCGTCGACGCCGGGGGCAGCCGTCTCCCCGAGGCGGTTCGCGAGCTCCTGCGCCCGCGCACCGTCCGCGTCCGTGAGGATTAAGGAACCGACCTCCCGATGGCGGCTGAGCGTGTTCGCATGAATGGTGCCGATGCGGCCCGTCCCAATGACCCCGATGCGCATGTGAACAAAATGTGGCTGATGGGCGCCCGCTGTCAATCCGTATGTCCGGACAACCGAACTACACAACTTCCCGTCAACAACGCACACAGCTACGCTCGGCCCCGTGCCGAAACCAGAAGTGGACCCGACCGTGACGCTCGAGCTCAGCGTGGACCGCAGCAGCCCGGTGCCGCTGTACTTCCAGCTGTCCCAGCAGCTGGAGGCCGCCATCGAGCACGGAACGCTCACTCCCGGCAGCCTCCTGGGCAACGAGATCGAGCTCGCCGCCCGGCTCGGCCTGTCCCGGCCCACGGTCCGCCAGGCCATCCAGTCGCTCGTCGACAAGGGCCTGCTCGTGCGCCGCCGCGGAGTCGGCACCCAGGTCGTGCACAGCCAGGTCAAGCGCCCCCTGGAGCTCAGCAGCCTCTACGACGACCTGGAGGCGGCCGGCCAGCGCCCCGCGACGAAGGTCCTGGTCAACACCGTCGTTCCCGCCACCGCCGAGATCGCCGCGGCGCTCGGTGTCGCCGAGGACAGCGACGTGCACCGGGTGGAACGCCTGCGTCTCGCCCACGGCGAGCCGATGGCCCACCTGTGCAACTTCATCCCCCCGGCCCTCCTGGACCTCGACACCGCCCAACTGGAGACCACCGGCCTGTACCGCATGATGCGCACGGCCGGCATCACCCTCCACAGCGCCCGCCAGACCATCGGCGCGCGAGCGGCCACGACGGAGGAGGCGGACCGCCTGGCGGAGGAGGTGGGGGCACCTTTGCTGACGATGCAACGTGTGACTTTCGACGACACAGGGCGAGCTGTCGAGTACGGCACGCACACCTATCGCCCAACTCGCTATTCATTCGAATTCCAGCTCCTGGTCCGGCCTTAAAGGGGCGCGGGGAACTGCGCGATCAGCCACGTACTGCGCGCACCCGGCATGACGCGCGCACTCCCCTTTGCTGCCCCGTGTTCGGCACCCGGCGGGCCCGTGCGGCAGAATCGGGCCTTGATGAGCACCTACGGCAACTTCAGCGCCCCCATAGGCTCCCGCCGCGCCCCCGCCCTGCGGACCGTCGGCACGAGGGAACGCCGCTCACACCTGACGGCACCCCGCGTGCCCACGGTCGGCATCGACATCGGCGGCACCAAGGTCATGGCGGGAGTCGTCGACGCCGACGGCAACATCCTGGAGAAGGTCCGCACCGAGACCCCGGACAAGTCCAAGAGCCCCAAGGTCGTCGAGGACACCATCGTCGAACTGGTCCTGGACCTCTCCGACCGCCACGACGTCCACGCCGTCGGCATCGGCGCGGCCGGCTGGGTCGACGCCGACCGCAACCGTGTGCTGTTCGCCCCCCACCTGTCCTGGCGCAACGAGCCCCTGCGGGACCGCATCGCGGGCCGTCTCGCGGTCCCGGTCCTGGTGGACAACGACGCCAACACCGCCGCCTGGGCCGAGTGGCGCTTCGGCGCGGGCCGCGGCGAGGACCACCTCGTCATGATCACGCTCGGCACCGGCATCGGCGGCGCGATCCTCGAGGACGGCCAGGTCAAGCGCGGCAAGTACGGCGTCGCCGGCGAGTTCGGCCATATGCAGGTCGTGCCCGGCGGCCACCGCTGCCCGTGCGGCAACCGCGGCTGCTGGGAGCAGTACAGCTCCGGGAACGCGCTGGTCAGGGAGGCCAGGGAGCTGGCCGCCGCTGACTCCCCGGTGGCGTACGGGATCATCGAGCACGTCAAGGGCAACATCGGCGACATCACCGGCCCGATGATCACCGAGCTGGCCCGCGAGGGCGACGCGATGTGCATCGAGCTGCTCCAGGACATCGGCCAGTGGCTCGGCGTCGGCATCGCCAACCTCGCGGCCGCCCTCGACCCGTCCTGCTTCGTCATCGGCGGCGGGGTCAGCGCGGCCGACGACCTCCTGATCGGCCCCGCGCGGGACGCGTTCAAGCGCCAGCTCACCGGCCGCGGCTACCGCCCCGAGGCCCGTATCGCCCGGGCCCAGCTGGGCCCCGAGGCCGGCATGGTCGGCGCCGCCGACCTGGCCCGCCTCGTCGCCCGCCGCTTCCGGCGCGCGAACCGGCGCCGGGTGGAGCGGCACGAACGCTACGAGCGGTACGTGGAGGCCCGCCGCACGTCCCGGGACACCGCGTGAACGCATCCCTGCCCCGTCAGGCCTCGGCGCCCCCCGAAGAACCGGAGCGGCCCACCGAGGACCGCCGGCACATGATCCGCCGCAGGGCGATCACGCTGCTCATCATCGGCCTGCTGATCGGCGTCCCGGCCGGCTATCTGGTGATCTCCGCGAACCAGAGCCGCGACAGCGGCAAGGACAAGGAGGCGAAGTACTCCGCGACGGGCCTCACGCCCGACTGGCCGTCCAAGGTCCAGCGCCGCCTCTACCAGGTGCCGGTCCCGCACCCCGCGGACCTGGTCGCCTCCTACGAGACCAACAACTGGAAGACCAGCCGCCTCTACGTCCAGTTCCGCACGAGCGACGCGGGCCTCGCCGCCTTCCTCACCGCCATGGGCGTCAGCCGCGCCGACCTCAAGAAGAACGACATCACCATCAGCGAGCGCGACCAGAAGGTCAGCGGCTGGAAGTTCGACGGACCCCGCTCCTGGTGGGGCCTGACCCACGCCCAGAAGGACCCCGCGCCCACCCAGGACGTCATGGTCAACCTGACCGTCCCCAACGCCCCGAAGGTGTACGTCGTCTCCCGTACGGTCCCCTGACCGGGCCGGTCCGGCGAGCCGCTCCACCGGTCGCCGGAGCCGATTGTCAGACCCCGCCCGTAGAGTCGAAGACGACTGATCCGACATGCGGGCGGGAGGTGACAGGACGTATGAGCGCCAGGGCCGTGGTGGCCGAGCGACAGGGACCGGCCGTCCCGGTGCGCCTCGCCGCGATCTTCCTCCCCGCGCCCCTTCCCCGCGAGGGCCGCATCGCGTTCTGGGACCCCGAGGACGCACCCCTGCCCGCCGAGCCTCATGAGAGCGACGCCGGGCCGGTGGAGCGCACCGAGGCCGACGCCGCCCGCGTGGAGCGCACCGAGCTCACTGTCGTACGACCGCACGGCGCCGGAGTCCGGCGCCGGACCGCTCCCGCCCTCTCGCTCCCGCTCGGCGAGGCCCTTCCGCTGCTCGTCCGGGCCCGGCGCGACCCGGCCGCCCATCCCGCCACCGCCTGCTGGGGCGCGGCCGCCCTGCACGCGCTGCGGCTCACCGCCCGCGGCCGCCTGCTCCCCGGCCTGACCGCCACCGGCCACGACGCCTGGCGGGCCGGCCCCCTGGACCCCGACGACATCGCCCACCTGCGCGCGATCGCCGCCGCCCTGCCCCACGAGGGCCACGCGGTCCCGCTGCCGGGGCCCGGCCCGCTGCGGCTGCCGGAGCCGGAAGCGCTGATGCGGTCCTTCCTCGACGCGGTCGCGGACACCCTGCCCCGCACCCCGGCCGCCTCCTTCGCCTCCGGCAAGCCCTTCGCGGCCCGCGCCCCCCAGCGGCTGCCGCAGGCCCACGACTGGGCCGCCGAGGTCGCCGCGGGCATGGACGCGGGCGTGCGGATCTCGCTCCGCCTGGACCTGTCGGCGTACAACCTGTTCCACGCCGACGAGTCCGGTGCGCGCAGCGCGGGCGCCGCGATCGTCCAGGTGCACAGCCTCGCCGACCCGACCCTCGTGACCGACGCGGCGGCGCTGTGGGCGGGCGACGCGGATGCCGCCTTCGGGCCACGCGCACGCGTGGACGCGGCCCTGGCGGTGCGGCGCGCCGCACGGGTCTGGCCGCCTCTGGACCGGCTCTCCGAGCAGGACGTACCCGACGTACTGGCCCTGTCCGACGAGGAGTTGGGCGACCTGCTCGGTGTGGCGGCGACCCGGCTCGCCGCGGCCGGGGTGGCGGTGCACTGGCCGCGGGACCTGGCTCAGGACCTCACCGCGGCCGCGGTCGTACGCCCCGCGCCGGGCTCGGCGACCGACGGCACCGGTTTCTTCGAGAGCGAGGAACTCCTCCAGTTCCGCTGGCAGTTGGCGCTCGGCGGCGATCCGCTCAGCGAGGCCGAGATGGACGCGCTGGCCGAGGCCCACCGACCCGTGGTACGCCTCAGGGACCAGTGGGTGCTGGTCGACCCCGCCCTCGTCCGCAAGGCCCGCAAACGCGAACTGGGCCTGCTCGACCCGGTCGACGCGCTCTCGGTGGCCCTCACCGGCAGCGCGGACGTCGACGGCGAGACCGTGGAGGCGGTGCCGGTCGGCGCGCTCGCCGCCCTGCGCGACCGCCTGACGACCGGTGTGCACCCCGCGGAACCGCCGCCGGGCCTGCACGCCACCCTCCGGGACTACCAACTCCGCGGCCTCGCCTGGCTGGACCTCATGACCTCCCTGGGCCTCGGCGGCTGCCTCGCCGACGACATGGGACTCGGCAAGACGATCACCGTCATCGCGCTGCACCTGCGCCGGGCCCGCCGCGAGCCGACCCTCGTCGTCTGTCCCGCCTCCCTGCTCGGCAACTGGCAGCGGGAGATCACCCGGTTCGCCCCCGGCGTCCCGGTCCGCCGCTTCCACGGCACGGAGCGCAGCCTGGACGATCTCGACGGCGGCTTCGTCCTCACCACGTACGGCACCATGCGGGCGGCGGCGGCCCGGCTGGCGGAGCAGCGCTGGGGCATGGTCGTCGCGGACGAGGCCCAGCATGTGAAGAACCCCTACTCGGCGACCGCGAAGGCCCTGCGCACCATCCCGTCGCCCGCGCGCGTGGCCCTCACCGGCACCCCGGTCGAGAACAACCTCTCCGAGCTGTGGGCCCTGCTCGACTGGACGACCCCAGGGCTCCTCGGCCCGCTGAAGTCCTTCCGCGCCCGGCACGCGCGCGCGGTGGAGAACGGCGAGGACGAGGAGGCCGTGACCAGGCTGGCGCGGCTGGTGCGGCCCTTCCTCCTGCGCCGCAAGAAGTCGGACCCGGGCATCGTCCCCGAACTGCCGCCCAAGACGGAGACGGACCACCCGGTCCCGCTCACCCGCGAACAGGCCTCGCTGTACGAGGCGGTGGTGCGGGAGTCGATGCTGGCCATCGAGACGGCGGAGGGCATCGCGCGGCGGGGCCTGGTGCTGAAGCTGCTGGGTGCGCTGAAGCAGATCTGCGACCATCCCGCGCTGTACCTGAAGGAGGAGGTCCCGCCGACGGCGGGTGACCGCCTCGCCGCCCGCTCGGGCAAACTGGCCCTGCTGGACGAGCTGTTGGACACCCTGCTGGCGGAGGACGGCTCGGCGATCGTCTTCACGCAGTACGTCGGCATGGCCCGTCTCATCACCGCCCACCTCGCCGCCCGCGCGGTCCCGGTGGACCTGCTGCACGGGGGCACGCCGGTGCCGGAGCGGGAGCGGATGGTGGACCGTTTCCAGAGCGGTGCGATCCCGGTGCTGGTGCTGTCGCTGAAGGCGGCGGGCACCGGCCTCAACCTCACCCGCGCGGGCCACGTGGTCCACTTCGACCGCTGGTGGAACCCGGCCGTGGAGGAGCAGGCCACCGACCGTGCCTACCGCATCGGCCAGACCCAGCCCGTCCAGGTCCACCGCCTCATCACCGAGGGCACGGTGGAGGACCGCATCGCGGAGATGCTCGAGTCCAAGCGAGCCCTCGCCGACGCGATCCTCGGCTCCGGCGAGTCCGCCCTCACCGAACTCACGGACCGCGAACTGACCGACCTGGTCTCCCTCCGGAGGCCGTCATGACCCCGGGCCCCGCCGACGAGGCCCGCCGAGCCCTGCGGGCGGCACGGGAGCGCGCTGCGGTGGAGGCCGACGGGACCGCGGCGGGCACGGACACCGCGAAACACCAGGACACGCCCGCCTCAGCGACGGCGGGGGAGCAGGTCAGGGCTGCGGAACAAACAGCGGAGAGCCCTGCGGCGGGCGACGCGGGCCGGCGCACCATGCCCGCGTCGCCGGCTCCGGGGCGGGGGAGCACGGTGGCGGGGGAGGAGGGCAAGGCTGCCGGGCAGGGGGCGGAGAGTTCTGGGGAGAGGGACGCGGGGGGTCTGCGGACCGAAGGCGTGGGCGGGTTTGGCACGAGGGGGGCGGAGAGCGCTGAGGGCGAGGGGGCTCACGGTCCTGCGGCCGAAGAGCCGGGCGGCTTTGCGGCCGAAGGCGCGGAGAGTTCAACGGTTGGGGGAGTCCCCGGTGCTGAAGTGAAGGGACCGGGTGGCTTTGTGGCCGGGCGGACTGAGCGTTCAACCGCCGAGGGAGCCCACGGTCCCGTGGTGATGGGGCCGGGCCGCTTCGTCCGCGAGGGCGCGGAGAGTTCAGCGGCCGAGCGGGCTTACGGTCCTGCCGCTGAGGGAGCCGATGACTCGGCGGCCGAGGGGGCTCACACAGCCGCGGCGAAGGCGGCGGCGAGTTCAGCGGCCGAGGGGATGCACGGCGCCGAGGTGAAAGGGGCGGCCGGCTTCGAGGAGAGGGAGCGCACTGCGGGGGGAGGTGCGGCTGCTCGCGCGTCCGCGGAGGCCGACGAGCCTGGTACGTCTGCAAGGGACGGCGCAGGGGGTGCGGTGGCCGAGGACGCCGTAACTGGCACCGCCCCACCCGAGCCCCGGCCAGGTGACGCGGCCCGTGCCGCGCTGCGGGAAGCCGTCGCCGCCCGGCGTTCCTCGATCCCCGGTGCGGAGGACGGTACAGGTCGGTCCGACGTACGTGCGGTCGGCGTTCCCTCTTCCAGTTCCGCCAGCGAGGGAGCCGAACAGCCCGCTCCCCCCGCCGAGGCTGCCCCTGACGACACCCCCCGGCGTCCGGACGCGCGCCCCGGGGACGCCGCTCGTGAGGCCCTGCGTGCGGCACGCAAGAGGCGGGCGGACGCCGAGGCCGCCGAGGCGGAGGCCGCCCTCGCGCGTCGGTCACGGCGCGGCACCCGCACCCCCACCCCGTCGCCGGACCGGACGCGCGCACCACGTCCGGCTGCCGGCGTGCGAGCGCGTGACGTACGGGAGTTGCTGGCCGACGCCTTCCGGATGCCCGACGACGTGAACCCGCCGGGGGAGCGGTGGGAGAGCAACAGCCCTTCCCCCGAGGGCTCTCCCGCTCTCGACGAAACCCCCCTGAAGGCCGACACCACACGAGCGACCTCTCCCACCGACCCCCACCCACCCACCGGCACCCACCCCTCACCTCCGCCGGCCGAAGACTCCACGCACCCCGGCACCACCCCCGGCACCCCACCCGGCGGAGCCGCCCCCCGCCACCCCCACTCCATGGCCGCCCCCAACCGGGACAGCGACCTGCGGCGCACCTTCCCCGCCTTCCCTCCCCACGCCTCGGACGGTGCCCGGTTCGCCGCCACCTGGTGGGGCAATGCCTGGGTCACCGCCCTGGAGGAGGGCGCGCTGGACGCCAAGCGGCTCGCGCGGGGCCGGGGTTACGCCGAGCAGGGACACGTGGACGCGATCACCGTGACGCCGGGACTCGTGCTGGCGTATGTGCGGGGGAGCCGCCCCCGCCCGTACCGCGTACAGGTGCGCCTGCGGACGCTCGGCGACGCCGACTGGGACCGCTTCCTGGACCTCGCCGCCGACCGCACCGGACACATCGCCGCCCTGCTCGACCGGGAGATGCCCCAGTCGCTGGCCGAGTGCGGGGTGCCGCTGCTCCCCGGACCCGGCGACCTCGAACCGCAGTGCAGCTGCCCGGACCGCGGTCATCCCTGCAAGCACGCCGCCGCCCTCTGCTACCAGACCGCGCGCCTCCTCGACGCAGACCCCTTCGTCCTGCTCCTGCTGCGCGGCCGCGGCGAACGTGAACTGCTCGACGCGCTGTCCCGTCTCAGTGCCGCCCGCGCCGCCCGCGCGGCACAGGAGAAGGAACCGGCGCCCCTGCCCGGCGTACGGGCGAGCGAAGCCCTCGCGTCCCGCCGACTCCCGCCGCTCCCGGCCCCGTTGCCGGTCCCCGCGCACCCCGAGCAGCCACCGGCGTACCCCGCGTCCCCGGGCGGCCCCGACCCCTTCGCGCTGGACCAGCTGGCCACCGACGCAGCCGCCCGCGCCCACGCCCTGCTCGGTACCGGCCGTGACCCGGTCGGCGAACTGACCCTGTGGCAGGACGCGGTCCGGCTCGCCGCGGCCCGCCCCGGTTCCGGACTCACCGCGGGCACCCGCGCCCTCTACGCCTCCCTGGCCGCGGCCACCGACCGCACCCCGGCCGACCTGGCGCGCGCGGTCGCCGCCTGGCGTCAGGGCGGCCTCGAAGGTCTCGCCGTCCTCGAAGAGCCCTGGGACCCACCGGCCGGACGCTTCGACCGTGCCCGGCCCCTGCTGCTCGCCGCCGACCTCCCCGCCTTCCGGCCCTGGCGCAACCACCTCACCCACCCCCGCGGCCATGTCCAGCTCCGTCTGGGGCGCGACGGCCTGTGGTACGCCTACGAGTCCGAACCGGGCCACGACGACTGGTGGCCCCGCGGCACCCCGGACCTCGACCCGGTCGGCGCCCTCACCGGCCTGGGCACCCCGAGCGACCCGTGAACGGCCCGTGCCGTACCGGCCTCGCCGCCGGGGTTCGGGCATCCCGTGAAGGCGGTGTGAGGGTTGGCCGGTGATGTTCGGGAGCCAGGTGTGGGGAGTAGGGGCAGCGGGTCCGGACGGTAAGAAAAGGCGGTTAGCGTGGGGGCCGTGAGTGAGACGACGACCCCTGCCCTCCAGTACCGCTTCGACGGCCCGGAAGACGCCCCGGTCCTCATTTTGGGCCCGTCGCTCGGGACCACGTGGCACATGTGGGACCGCCAGGTCCCCGACCTGGTCAAGCAGTGGCGGGTCTTCCGGTTCGATCTGCCGGGGCACGGCGGCGCCCACGCCTACCCGGCGGGCTCGGTCGGCGACCTCACCGACCGGCTGCTGGCCACGCTCGACCGGTTCGGCGTGCAGCGCTTCGGCTACGCGGGCTGCGCACTGGGCGGTGCGGTCGGCATGGAGCTGGCGCTGCGCCACCCGGACCGGCTCGCCTCGCTCGCGCTGATCGCCGCCTCGCCCCGTTTCGGCAGCGCCGACGAGTTCCGCCAGCGCGGGGTGATCGTACGGACGAACGGGCTCGATCCCATCGCCCGTACGTCCCCGGACCGCTGGTTCACCTCCGGGTTCGCCGCCGCCCAGCCCGCGATCACCGACTGGGCCGTGCAGATGGTGCGCACCACCGACCCCGGCTGCTACATCGCGGCCTGTGAGGCGCTCGCCGCCTTCGACGTGCGGGCCGAACTCGCGAGCGTCGGGGTGCCGACGCTGGTGCTCGTCGGCTCCGACGACCAGGTCACCGGACCGGCCGAGGCCCGCACCCTGGTCGCGGGCATTCCGGACGCCCGGCTCGCCGTCGTGCCCGGGGCCTCCCATCTGGTGCCGGTCGAGCAGCCCGCGGCCGTCACCGACCTGCTGGTCAGACACTTCTCCACCGCCTGGCAGCCGGCCTTCGACTCCGCCACCGGGCAGACCGCGATCCCCGCGGCCCCCGGCAAGCCGGTCCTGGCGGCCGCCCCGCCGCAGCCGGTGCCGATCGCCGAGATCGCGCCGGCCGTCCCGACCCCGCAGACCGCCGTCCGGACCGACCCGTACGACGCCGGTATCAAGGTCCGCCGCGAGGTGCTGGGCGACGCGCACGTGGACGGGGTGCTGGCGCAGGCCGACGACTTCTCGGCCGACTTCCAGGAACTCCTCACCCGCTACGCCTGGGGCGAGATCTGGGACCGGCCGGGGCTCGACCGCCGTTCCCGCAGTGTCGCCTCCCTCACCGCGCTCGTCGCCGGCGGGCACCTGGACGAGCTCGCCTCCCACACCCGGGCCGCCCTGCGCAACGGCCTGACCCCCTCCGAGATCAAGGAAGTGCTGCTCCAGGCGGCCGTGTACTGCGGGGTCCCGGCGGCCGGCAGCGCGTTCAAGGTGGCCCAGCAGGTCATCCGCGAGGAGACCACGCCCACCGAGTGATCGTCGGAGGCGGGTGGCGAGAGCACCTGCCTGTGCGGCCCGTCGGCGCGGGACGGGGGGCAGGATGGACCCCATGAAGCTCACGAAGAAGTCGCACGCCTGCGTCCGTCTGGAGAAGGACGGACAGACCCTCGTCCTCGACCCCGGGGGGTTCAGTGAGGAGGACGCCGCCCTCGGCGCCGACGCGATCCTCGTCACCCACGAGCACCCCGACCACTTCAGCGAGGAGCGGCTGCGGGCGGCCCTGGACGCCAACCCGGCCGCCGAGATCTGGACGCTGAGGTCGGTCGCCGAGAAGATCTCGGCCGCCTTCCCGGGCCGCGTGCACACCGTCGGCCACGGCGACACCTTCACCGCCGCGGGCTTCGACGTCCAGGTCCACGGCGAACTGCACGCGGTGATCCATCCGGACATCCCGCGCATCACCAACGTCGGCTACCTGATCGACGGCGGCCGCGTCTTCCACCCCGGCGACGCCCTCACCGTCCCCGACCACACCGTCGAGACGCTGATGCTGCCCGTCATGGCCCCCTGGAGCAAGATCTCCGAGGTCATCGACTACGTCCGTGAGGTCAAGCCGCAGCGCGCCTACGACATCCACGACGCCCTCCTCACCGACCTCGCCCGGCCGATCTACGACAACCAGATCGGCGGCCTCGGCGGCGCGGAGCACCTGCGGCTGAAGCCCGGGGAGAGCACGGCTCTGTGAGTGTCAGTGCCGCCCGGTAGGTTGTCAGGCATGCGCATCGCGACCTGGAACGTCAACTCGATCACCGCCCGTCTCCCGAGGCTGCTGGCCTGGCTGGAGAGCACCGGCACCGACGTGCTGTGCCTCCAGGAGGCCAAGCTCGCCGAGGAGCAGTTCCCGTTCGACCAGCTGCGCGAGGCAGGGTACGAGGCGGCGGTGCACGCGACCGGCCGGTGGAACGGCGTGGCGGTGATCTCCCGGGTGGGCGTCGAGGACGTCGTCAAGGGCCTGCCCGGCGACCCCGGCTACGACGGCGCCCCCGAACCCCGCGCCATCTCCGCGACCTGCGGCCCGGTCCGCGTCTGGTCGGTGTACGTGCCCAACGGCCGCGAGGTCGACCACCCGCACTACGCCTACAAGCTCCAGTGGTTCGAGGCCCTGAAGGCCGCGGTCGCCGGTGACGCGGCCGGCAGCCGCCCCTTCGCGGTCCTGGGCGACTACAACGTGGCGCCGACCGACGACGACGTCTACGACGTGGCCGCCTTCGAGGGCCTCACCCATGTCACCCCGGCCGAGCGCGCCGCCCTCGCCGCCCTGCGCGAGGCGGGCCTGTCCGACGTGGTCCCGCGCCCCCTCAAGTACGACCACCCGTTCACGTACTGGGACTACCGCCAGCTCTGCTTCCCCAAGAACCGCGGCATGCGCATCGACCTGGTGTACGGCAACGAGTCGTTCGCGAAGGCCGTCACCGACGCGTACGTCGACCGGGAGGAGCGCAAGGGCAAGGGCGCGTCGGACCACGCGCCGGTGGTCGTGGACCTGGACGTCTAGACCCGGGCCCTCACAGCAGCCCCAGGTCCACCGACTCCGCGAGCGCGGCCAGCCCCGCGTCCCCCGGATGCAGATGGTCCCCGCTGTCGTACCCGGCCCGCATCCGCTCCGGGCGGGCCGGGTCGCGCACCACGCCGTCGAAGTCCAGGACACCGTCGAACACCCCGGCGTCCCGGATCCAGGCGTTGACCGCGACGCGCTCGGCGTCCACGGCGGCCGTGCACCGCGCCTCGCCCCCGCAGGGCAGGATCGTCGCCGCGAGCATCCGCAGCCCGCGCGCCCGCCCCCGCTCCGCGAGCTCCCGCAGCCCGGCCACCACCTCCCGCGCGGACGCCCCCGACCGCAGGTCGTTGACCCCCTCGAACACCACGGCCGTACGCACCGACGCCTGGGCGAGGACATCCCGGTCGAACCGGTTGAGGGCGCTCACCCCCTGGGTGACCGTGGAGACCCCGTCGCCGGGATACCCGTCGAAGACCACACGGTTCCCGGAGATCCCCTGGTTGAGCACCCCATAGTGCGGCGCCACACTTTGCGCCCGCAGCCGTGCGGCCAGCACATCCGGCCACCGCCGGTTGGCGTCCGTCGTGGACCTGGTGCCGTCCGTGATCGAGTCCCCGAGCACCACCACGGACCCCGGCCCACCGCCCACGTCGACACCGGTCAGCAGGGGCCGACTGGTGAGGATCGAGGTGTACGGCGCTCCCGTCGCGTCGGCCGTGTGGTCGCCCCTCCCGCTCACATACGACCGCTGCGCCCCGAGCCTGTGCACCGGGGCCGTCGCCACCGTCCCCGGCAGATGGAAGCTCACCAGCAGATCGGCGCCCGCGGGCACCTCGAAGCCGAGCGGATCGCTGAACGCCTGCGCCCCGGCCGGGATCTCGACACCGGCCGCACCCGCGAAGGCGACCGCCACCGGTCTCTCCCGGGCCGCGGCGCCCACCGCCCGCACCGCCACACTCGCGGCGCCGATCCGCACCGGCGCCGCCGCGAAGGTGTTGTCGAACCGCAGCCGCACCCGGGGCCCGCCCACCGAGGTGTGCACCACGAGCCGCAGCGTCCGGTCGGTCCACGGCCCCACGGCCTGGAGGTTGGAGGTCGCGGCAGTCCAACTCCCGCTCCAGCCGCCTTCCTTGGCCCGCACCGACAGGGCGAAGACATGCATGCCGGGCGCCCGGGGCAGCCGTACCGAAGCCACCTCGCGGTCCGGGGCCAGCGGTACGGTCACGACGTACAGCCGTGCCTGCTCGGTGAGTTGACCCTCGGGCGTGTTCACGTGCGGCAGCGCGACCGCCTTCGTGGCGAGCGGGCCGCGCCGCCAGTCGGGGACCGACAGCCGGTAGGCCGAGCCGCCGCCGTCGGCGTAGGTCACGGTGCCGGAGCCCTCGACGGGTCCACCGCGCGTGCCCGTGGCCAGAAAGGCAAGGGCGTTTCCGCGGCCGCTCACGCGCACGTCCTGCCCGGCGGCCCGGACATGGTCGGGAGCGCCGGCCGGCCGGTCCGGCCAAGTCAGCCTTGCCGCCTGCACGGTGAGGGTGCGGCCCGGGGTCCAGCCGGCGGCGGCGAGGTCCTGGGCCGAGAGGGAGGCGCCCGAGCCGTCGAGGTCGGCCTCGCCGGGGCGGGCGTCGTCGCTGACGGCGGTGCTGTCGAAGAGCCGCTCCAGGGGCAGCGGCACCGAACTCTGCCGCACGAGCGACTCCGCCCCCGCGGCCACGCCTCCCGGCGCAAGGGCCGCGCACAGAGCGAGAACCACCGCACCACCACGGACACCTCGGTGCACAGAAGCCTCCTCGGACTCACAGGGCACAAAAACCGCATCGCGACACTAAGGAGACATCCGTGGCAGGTCAACGCGCCATGCGCGAAGGCGGCGTGAACTCGACCGGGAACGACGGTCCGCGCGCCTGTGGTGCAGGCGACCGGGTGAGTGACACGCTGGGCGTATGAAGATCCCTTTTCTGGGCGGCCGGAGTGAGAAGCCCGGGACCCGCGACGCCGAGGGCATCGCCGAACTGCTCGCCGAGTGCGAGCTGCTGCGCTCCCATGCCTCCCGGTCGGGCGTCGAACTCGACGACACGGAGGCGTCGTTGGAGGCGCTCGACCAGTTGGTGCCCGGCTGGCGCGACGACGAGGAGGTCCTGCTCTGGCTCGGCAACGACGCCGGGCTCTATCTCGGCACGGTCATCGTGCGGACCGTCCCCGGGGCGGCCTGGGATCTGCGGTCGGACGGACAGCCCGTGATCCGGCTGGAGTCCGGCCGTGAGTTCGATGTCGTGGCCGCCGGTCACGAGTGGGCCGGCAGCGGGGTGCCCGAGCTCTCCCAGCTCTACGCGGAGGTCGCCGAGGAGTGAATCCATGGCCGTAAGTACGGCGTAAATACGGCTAATGACCGAAAAGTGCGTGTCGTTCTTTATGTGCGATCTTGCCTCGATAGGTTGCGGCAACCACGACACAGCTGAGAGTGAGTAGGGCTGGGCATGGCCGTCGTCGATCCGTTGATCGAACTGCGTGACGTCAACAAGTACTACGGGGAGCTGCATGTCCTGCAGGACATCAACCTCACCGTCGGCAAGGGGGAGGTGGTCGTGGTCATCGGCCCTTCGGGGTCGGGCAAGTCCACGCTCTGCAGGACGATCAACCGCCTGGAGACCATCAAGTCCGGTTCCATCACGCTCGACGGGCAGCCGCTGCCCGAGGAGGGCAAGGCCCTCGCGAAGCTCCGTGCCGAGGTCGGCATGGTGTTCCAGTCCTTCAACCTGTTCGCCCACAAGACGGTCCTGCAGAACGTCTCCCTGGGGCAGATCAAGGTCCGCAAGCGGAAGAAGGAGCAGGCCGACCGGCGCTCCCGTGAACTCCTCGACCGGGTGGGCCTGGCCGACCAGGCCGACAAGTACCCCGCCCAGCTCTCCGGCGGCCAGCAGCAGCGGGTGGCCATCGCCCGCGCCCTCGCCATGGAGCCCAAGGCCCTGCTGTTCGACGAGCCGACCTCGGCCCTCGACCCGGAGATGATCAACGAGGTCCTGGAGGTCATGCAACAGCTGGCCCGGGAGGGCATGACCATGGTCGTCGTCACCCACGAGATGGGCTTCGCCCGTTCGGCCGCCAACCGCGTGGTGTTCATGGCGGACGGCCGTATCGTCGAGGACCGCGCCCCGGACGACTTCTTCACCCACCCGGACAGCGAGCGTGCCAGGGACTTCCTCTCCAAGATCCTCAAGCACTGAGAGGGGCGACGGCCATGCTCCCGAGCCTCGACTACGATGGTCCGTTCACCCCCACGGCGATGGCGGCCGGGCCCCCGGGGACGCCGCTGCCGGGTGGGGGTCCCCCCACGGCCCTTGAACCGTAGGGGGCAGCGGTCACAGAGCCATACCCGCCCGGCGCCGGCCGGAGATCACTGCTCGCGCAGCGGAATCGACACGTACGACGGGTCGTTCGCCGACGAGGAGAAGGTCAGCTGAGCGCCGGACGGGTTGTGCTCGATGTAGAGCGGGTCGACCGTGTCGACCACCAGGGCGAGACGGTGCCCTGCCGGGACGTCGTAGGCCGTGGAGAACAGCTCCAGGTCGACGTCGAACGGCTTCCCGGGCGTCCGCCCGTGGAAGGTGTACGGCGCGTGGGAGACCAGCTTGCCGAGGCCGAGCGGCCCCACGTCGTACAGGTAGGCGACGAGGGTGCCGCTCTCCTTGGTGGGAGTGAGCGTGGTGTGCAACTCGGCGGTGCCGCGCACCTGTTGGGCGGTGGCGTACTTGCCCGACTGCCATACGGCGGCCCAGCGGCGGGGCAGCAGGGGGATCGAGGCGACCGGGGGAACCCGGGCGATCTGGTCGAGGATGCTGGACAGGAAGACGATCCCGCCGTCCGCGCCCGAGTTCACGTTGGTGTGGATCGTGGTGGTGCCCGCCAGGGCGATCTTCTTCCGTGTGGCGCCGACGGACTTCCAGTCCGGGTAGCCCTCGTAGCCGCCCGTGGAACGGGACTTGAGCCGGACCGGCTCCTCGCGGTCGATCCCGTTGTCCTCGCCCTTGAGGTAGTGGTCGAACCAGCGCTCGGTGTCGGTCCACACGTCGTTGGGCAGGCCGAACAGCCCGGTGAGCTCGGCCGTGGCGTGGTCGCCGGGCCGGAACTCCAGTCTCTTCGGGCCCGTCAGCTTCTCGTAGAAGTCGGCGGACTGGTTGGGCGCGAAGACCGTGTCGCCCCACGCGTTGGCCATCATGACCGCGGCGCCGTTCCGGTTGAGTTGGTCGACGTAGGTCGCGGCAGAACGTTTCTTCCCCCAGTCGATCATCTCCTGTTCCTTCGACAGGTTGGACGCGTAGAAGTTGTCGAAGATCTGCCGGATCTCGGGACTCTGACGGCCGGTGACCAGGCTCGCGCCGTCCAGTACGGCCCCGGCCTGGACGTGCTGGGTGCGGCCGGAGTAGATCGAGTCGATCAGGTCGGCCCAGCCGCTCAGGGCGGCGACCGCCTTGACGCGCTTGTCCTGGGCGGCGGTGATCAGGCTGATGCCGGCGCCGTACGAGACGCCCGCCATGCCGATGCGCCGGGCGTCGGACGGGGTGTTGGCGAGTGCCCAGTCGATGACCCTGGACGCGTCGGCTATGTCGGGCGGGCCCGCGACTTCTATCTCCCCGCCCGACTGCCAGAACCCGCGCACGTTGTAACTGACCACGATGTAGCCGGAGTTCGCGAGCTTCTGGGCCTGGGCGAGGTACTCGACCTGAGGTAGCCCCCAACTCGTGGGCAGGACGAGCAGCGGGTAGCGCCGGGTGCCGTCGGCTCCGGTGGGTGTGACGACGTTGGCCTTGAGGACGGTGCCGCCGTCACCGGCGATGTCGACGAAGCGGACGGCGTCCGCCGCCTGGGCGGTCGGGGCGAGTCCGAGGGCGCTACCGGCGATCAGAGTCGCGGAGACGGCGCCCACGGTGGTCGTACGCAGGGCCTTGCGAGGGTGTCCCACGGGTCACTCCCTACTCGTGTCAGTGCAAAGTGACCAGACGGTAACCTCGCCCGCTTACCGCAAGTAACCCGTCGGTAAGTTACGTGGGAGTAACGATTGTTGTGGTGTGAATCAATTCAGGAGGCGCGGTGGGAGTTCCGTGGAGCCGCGGCCGCCGGAAGCGGTGTCTTGGCCTCCCGGGTCACGTCCGCGACCAGCTCCACGACATCCGGCCCGTACGCCCCCGAGTTGACCACCCGCAGCAGCAGCACGAAGGTGCTGTCGCCGTACTTGCGGGTCAACCGCTCGTGGTTGCGGGCGAGATAGCGGGTCGCGGCCTGGTTGGTGATCGCGGTCTGGCCGCAGAAGAGGAACACCGGCCGGGTGCCGTTGCTCTGCTCGACGGTGAGCCGGCCGAGCAGGGCGTACTCGGACTTGCCGACCTCCACCCGGTAGCGCTCGGTGCCCACCTGGAAGGCGCCGCGGTCGGGGCTCGGCTCGGCGTCGACGTTCACCCGGACACCGGGCAGCAGGGAGGAAAGGTGTGCCGCCATACGGCGGTTGGAGGCCGGGCCGCCCACACAGAACTCGGTGCGCTCGCCGAAACCCTGGCGTGCCGCGTCGTGCGGGAGGACCTGGGCGTGGGCGTTGCAGTCCTTGATGAGCGCGGCGAGTTCTAGCAGCGCGAACACGTCGTAGCGCATCACCGCGAGGTCCGGGCCGCTCGCGCCGCGGTTGACGACCAGCAGCGACTCGGAGTTGTCCGGCAGCCCGAAGAAGGCCTGCTTGCGGCGGAGTTTCCGCTTCCACAGGTAGGTACGGGCAAGCCAGCCGAGCGTGGCGCTGATGCCGGCCGCCACCACGCCCAGGACGATGTTGCGCACGTCGTCATTCATGTGCGCGCATGCTAGCGGGCCGACACCACTGGTACGTACCGGTGTTCGAAGTGTGGCATTCGCATGACACCTGTCCCGAGGAGGGGTGTCGGTGCCCCGGGGATGTGGTTACGCTGCGCGGACGGTCCTGGACTGGAGGTACGGATGCGTCGCCCTGTCGCGCGGAAACTGTCGGTCCTGGCGGTCTCGGCCGCCGTGGTGTCGGTGGGGGCGGCAGCGCCGCCGCAGGCCACCTCGGCACCGCAGAAAGTACCCGTCGCCGTCGGCTACGGGGGTGCCGTCTCCAGCGTCGACGCGGACGCCTCCGCCGCCGGCATCGAAGTCCTCAGGAAGGGCGGCAACGCGGTCGACGCGGCCGTCGCCACCGCCGCCGCGCTCGGCGTCACCGAGCCGTACTCCTCGGGCATCGGCGGGGGCGGCTACTTCGTCTACTACGACGCCAAGTCCCGCAGCGTCCACACCATCGACGGCCGCGAGACGGCACCGCTGACCGCCGACGAGAACCTGTTCGTGGAGAACGGCAAGCCGCTCGCCTTCGCCGACGCCGTCAGCAGCGGACTGAGCGTCGGAACGCCGGGCACCCCCGCCACCTGGGCCACCGCGCTCGGCAAGTGGGGCAGCAGATCCCTCGGCACCGTCCTCAAGCCCGCCGAGCGGATCGCGCGGAACGGGTTCGTCGTCGACGACACCTTCCGTTCGCAGACCGCCTCCAACGAGACGCGGTTCCGGTACTTCCCCGACACCGCGAAGCTGTTCCTGCCCGGCGGTCAGCTGCCGGTCGTCGGGTCGACCTTCAAGAACCCCGATCTCGCCCGCACCTACGCGGAGTTGGGACGCAAGGGCGTCGGCGCGATCTACCACGGCGACCTCGGCGACGACATCGTCGACACCGTGAACCACCCGCCGGTGGACCCGGCCTCGGGCTGGAACGCACGGCCGGGTGACCTCTCCGAGAAGGACCTCGCCGCCTACCGGGCCAAGCTCCAGAAGCCCACCAAGACCTCCTACCGCGGGCTCGGCGTCTACTCCATCGCGCCCTCCTCCTCCGGCGGCACGACCGTCGGTGAGGCCCTCAACATCCTTGAGCACACCGACCTTTCGAAGGCCAGTGAGGTCCAGTACCTCCATCACTTCATCGAGGCCAGCCGGATCTCCTTCGCGGACCGGGGGCGCTGGGTCGGCGACCCCGCCTTCGAGGACGTACCGACGAAGGGGCTGCTGTCACAGAAGTTCGCCGACTCGCGGGCCTGTCTCATCAAGGACGACGCGGTGCTCACGAGCCCGCTGGCGCCCGGGGACCCGCGGCATCCCGGGGACTGCGCGAACCGGGGGACGGCGGCTCCGACGACGTACGAGGGCGAGAACACCACGCATCTGACGGTGGCCGACAAGTGGGGGAACGTCGTCTCCTACACGCTGACCATCGAGCAGACCGGCGGCAGCGCGATCACCGTGCCCGGGCGCGGGTTCATCCTCAACAACGAGCTGACGGACTTCTCGTTCACCCCGGCGAACCCTGCCGTGCACGACCCGAACCTGCCCGGCCCCGGCAAGCGGCCGCGGTCGTCGATCTCGCCGACGATCGTGCTCGACCGCACCAACAAGCCTGTGGTGGCGCTGGGTTCACCCGGCGGGGCGACCATCATCACCACCGTGCTCCAGGTGCTGACCGAGTTCGTGGACCGTGGGCTGCCGCTGGTGGACGCGATCGCGGCGCCTCGGGCGAGCCAGCGGAACGCTGCGCAGACCGAGCTGGAGCCGGCGCTGTACAGCAGTGGGGTGCGGTCTCAACTGGAGGCCATCGGGCACTCGTTCAAGCTGAATCCGGAGATCGGGGCGGCTACGGGTGTGCAGCGGTTGCCTGGTGGGAAGTGGCTGGCGGCTGCTGAGACTGTTCGGAGGGGCGGGGGGTCTGCGCAAGTGGTGTACCCCGCGCCGTAGTTCGCCGCGGGCGCGTGGGGGCTGGTCGCGCAGTTCCCCGCGCCCCTAAAAGCCTCACGTGAACGTCAGCGTGCCTGCTGAGGCGTCCACCGTGACCTGGTCGCCGTCCTTGATGGTGCCGTTCAGCAGCAGGCGGGACAGCTGGTTGTCCACCTCCCGCTGGATCGTGCGGCGCAACGGGCGGGCGCCGTACTCCGGTTGGTAGCCGCGTTCCGCGAGCCAGTCGACCGCGCTGTCCGTGAAGGTGACCGTGACGCCCTGCGCCCGGAGCAGGCGGCGGGTGCTCTGCAACAACAGCTCGGTGATCTGCCGTAGTTGCTCGCCCGTGAGCTGGCGGAAGACGACCACCTCGTCGATGCGGTTCAGGAACTCCGGGCGGAAGTGGTCCCGCAGGGGGCGCAGGACCTGCTCCCGGCGGGCCTCCTCGTCCGTGCCGCCCGACCCGAAGCCGATGCCCGCGCCCCGCCGCGTGATCGCCTCCGAGCCCAGGTTGCTGGTCATGACGATCACCGTGTTGGTGAAGTCGACCGTGCGGCCCTGGGAGTCGGTGAGGCGGCCGTCGTCGAGGACCTGGAGGAGGATGTTGAAGACGTCCGGGTGGGCCTTCTCCACCTCGTCCAGGAGGAGCAGCGAGTACGGATGCCTGCGGACGACCTCCGTCAGCTGGCCCGCCTCCTCGTGCCCGACGTAGCCGGGCGGGGCGCCGATCAGACGGCTGACGGTGTGGCGCTCCTGGTACTCGCTCATGTCGAGGCGGACCATGCGCTCCTCGCTGCCGAACAGGGACTCGGCCAGGGCACGGGCCAGTTCGGTCTTCCCGACGCCGGTCGGGCCGAGGAAGAGGAAGCTGCCGATCGGCCGGTCCGGGCTGGCGAGGCCCGCGCGGGAGCGCAGGACCGCGTCGGAGACGACGCGTACGGCCTCGTCCTGGCCGACCACCCGCTCGTGCAGGTGCTGCTCCAGGCCGAGCAGCCGGTCCTTCTCCTCCTCGGTGAGGCTGCTGACCGGGATGCCGGTCAGCCGGGACACCACGTGGGCGACGGCCTCGGCGGTGACCTCCAGGTGCTGGCCCTCGTCGGCCTCGTCGCCCCCGGTGGCCTCGGCGATCCGCTGCTTCAACTCGGCGATACGGTCCCGTAGTTGTGTGGCCTGCTCGTACTGCTCGTCGGCGACCGCCTGGTCCTTGTCCCGGCTCAGCTGCTCGACCTCGCGCTCCAGGGCCCGTACATCCGTGCCCTTGGTACGCGCCCGCAGCCGTACGCGTGCTCCTGCCTGGTCGATGAGGTCGATCGCCTTGTCCGGCAGCCGGCGGTCGGTCAGGTAGCGGTCGGAGAGCTCGACGGCCGCCACCAGCGCCTCGTCGGTGTAGCGGACCTGGTGGTGGGCCTCGTAGCGGTCGCTGAGGCCGCGCAGGATCTCGATCGCGTCCGCCGCGGTGGGTTCCGGGACCAGGATCGGCTGGAAACGGCGGGCCAGGGCCGCGTCCTTCTCGATCCGGCGGAACTCCTCCAGCGTGGTCGCGCCCACGATGTGCAGCTCGCCGCGGGCCAGGGCGGGCTTGAGGATGTTGCCGGCGTCCAGGGAGCCGCCCTCGCCGCCCCCGCCCGCGCCGACGACGGTGTGCAGTTCGTCGATGAAGACGATCAGCCGGTCGGAGTTGTCGCGGATCTCGCCCACGATGTTCGTCAGGCGCTCCTCGAAGTCGCCCCGGTATCGGGTGCCGGCGACCACGCCGGTCAGGTCGAGGGCGAAGACCCGCCGCCCGGTCAGTACGTCGGGCACGTCCCCGTCGACGATCCGCTGGGCCAGGCCCTCCACGATCGCGGTCTTGCCGACGCCCGCGTCCCCGATGAGCACCGGGTTGTTCTTGCCGCGCCGGGACAGCACCTCGATGGTCTGCTCGATCTCGTCGTCCCGGCCGATCACCGGGTCGATACGGCCCTGGCGGGCGAGGTCGGTGAGGTCGCGGCCGTACTTGTCGAGGGTGGGGGTGCTCGTGGTGCGCTGTGCCTCGGCGCGGGGCTGTCCGGCGTCCGGGGCCGCCTCGGGAGGCAGACCGGTGGGGGCGAAGCGGGCCGAGTTGAGGATGTGGCCGGCCGCCGAGTCCGGGTTCGCGGCCAGGGCGCTCAGCACGTGCTCCGGGCCGATGTAGCCGGCGCCCCGGGCCCGGGCCAGTTCGTGCGCGTCCAGCAGGGCCCGCTTGGCGGCCGGGGTCAGCGACAGCGAGGTCGGCGGCGGTGCCTCCTCCGGCCGGTGCTGGACCGGGCCGGAGCGTTCGTCGATCTCCGAGGCCAGCGAGTCGGGATCGGCGCCTGCCCGGCTCAGCAGGGTCCGGGTCGGCTCGGCGGCGAGCGCGGCCCGCAGCAGGTGCTGGGTGTCCAGGTCCCGGCTGCCGTGCTCGGCGGCGTACTGCGCGGCCCCCTGCACCAGCTCCCGGGCCGGCTGGCTCAGCAGCTGGCCGATGTTGATCTGCCGGGGACCGGGACGCGGTCCGCCGAAGAAACGGGCGAGGAACTCTCCGAAGGCGTCATAGCCTTCCGATCCGCTGAATCCGCTGGTCATGGCGTTCCCATCCGGCAACCCCGCGCGGGCCGGGGTGCCCTCGCTGATCGATGTGCCGGGGCCGGGTAACCCGGGTGTCAGCCGGTTACACCTTCGCACGGATGGGGGAGTGGGGCACTTTCAGTGGTTGTCGAGCAGCGCGAGCTCGCCGAGGGACTTGCGGATACGGGGGATCCAGTCGGTCTGCCCGACCTCGTGATGCGCGGCGGTGAAGCGGCGGGCAGGCGGCTTGTCCTACCAGTCGCGCTCATCGAGCGCCGCGCGCCGTACATGGATCAGGGCCCCGACGATGTTGGTCTGGAAGACGACCTCCAGCTGCTCCGGCCGCCCCGCACCGGGCGCCCGGTCGGTGAGGACGAAGCCCTGGTAGAAGCCCCGGTGCTGCTCCGTGTTCGGGACGTAGGAGTCGACGACGTACGCCGAGTCGTAGAAGTAGCCTTCCTCCGCGAAGGCGTCCATGACGGCCTCGTGCAGGGGCAGCGCCGAGACGTGCAGCAGGTCGTTGTCCACGTCGGTGGGGTCATGGTTCCAGTCGCGGTAGAGCTGGCTCTTCACCGAGAGCACGACTCCCAGGGCCTGGCCGCCGAGTTCGCTCACCGGGGTCTCCCAGGAGAGCCGTTCCGTGAAGGTCAGCCGCTTCTCCTCGCCCCTGCCCAGGGTGAAGTGCGACGGCTGGGCGGCGCAGGTGTCGAACTCGTAGTCCCGCTCCTCGCCGTCGTAGCCCATGCAGCGGACCGACAGGCGCAGGTGGACGGAGTGGAAGGGGGTGTCGCGCGACCCGCCCCTGAGAACGACCTCTCCTCGCACGTCCCCGCCCGGATACACCGGTCCCAGGATCTGCGTGTCCACCTCGACCGCCGCGTCCGGATCCCCGATTCCGAACAGCCGCTTGAATCCCACGTACGCCCCTCCCCGAGCCCGCGATGATCAGGGATGCACACTGACTCAGCGTGCCGTCAGTACGCGTGGGCCCTGGTCGGTGATGGCCACGGTGTGCTCGACGTGTGCCGCCCGTGAGCCGTCGTTCGTCTTCAGGGTCCAGCCGTCCGGCGCCGCGTGGTACGCGTCGGTGCCGCCCGCGATGAGCATCGGCTCGATCGCGAGCACCATGCCGTGCCGCAGGGCGAGCCCCCGCCCGGGGCGCCCCTCGTTGGGGACCGGCGGGTCCTCATGCATACGGCGGCCGATGCCGTGGCCGCCGAAGTCGTCCATGATGCCGTAGCCCCCGGCCCGGCACACCGTGCCGATCGCGTGCGCGATGTCCCCGATGCGGTTGCCCACGACCGCGGCCTCGATCCCGGCCGCCAGGGCCCGCTCGGCGGTCTCGATCAGCCGTACGTCCTCGGGGCGCGGCCGGCCGACCGTGAAGCTGATCGCCGAGTCGCCCGCCCAGCCGCCGAGTTGGGCACCGCAGTCGATCGAGACGAGGTCGCCGTCGCGCAGCCGGTAACCGGTCGGGATGCCGTGCACGATCGCGTCGTTCACGGAGGCGCAGATGACGGCGGGGAAGGGGGTGGTGGCGAAGGTGGGCCGGTAGCCGAGGAAGGGCGAGGACGCCCCCGCCTCCCGCAGCACCCCGCGCGCCACCTCGTCCAGCTCCAGCAGGGACACGCCCACGTCAGCGGCCTTCTCCACGGCTGTCAGGGCACGCCCGACGACCTGTCCCGCCTCGTGCATGGCATCCATCGATGTGTCCGTCTTCAGTTCCACCATGCCAATTACTATACCGGTATTAGAATGGGGGACATGGTGCGCACCCCTCTCACCCCCGAAGAACGCGAACGCGGCGAGCGGCTCGGTCGGCTGCTGCGCGAGGCGCGTGGCGGCCGCAGCATGACCGAGGTCGCGGCGAGCGCCGGGATCTCCGCGGAGACCCTCCGGAAGATCGAGACCGGGCGGGCGCCGACCCCGGCGTTCTTCACGGTCGCCGCGCTCGCCCGGGCGCTCGGGCTGTCGATGGACGAGCTGGCCCAGCTCTGCGAGTTGGCGCGTGTGTGAAGGGAGTTCGCTCAGTGGTCGGGGCCGCGCCAGGAGACTCCTGCTGCTCCTTTGAAAACTCCCCGTAGCCCGTTCGTAACACTGCTGGTGTTCGCTTACGGACCGGAGTGCTCCGGTCTAACGGGAGTTGAGCGATGGCAGTGGATCAACTCCCGGGTCAGGTGCGGGAGTTCGTGGCCTACCTGGACGGTGTGCTGGCGCGTCTGGATCAGGGCGCCGGCTGGTGCGCGGTGTTCTGGCAGCGCGATCCGGACGGTATGCAAGCGTGCCTCGACGGCCGTGAGATCCCGCCCTGGGATGTGGTGGAGGCGCTCCTCCAGGACCTCGGTGTGGCCTACGGCTCCGAGGCGGCCCGCGCCGAGGCCGAACGGGCCCGCCCCCTGCACGCCGCCGCGCAGGCCGCCCACGACGCCCGGCCCGGCGGCCGGGACGCCCTCGGTGACCGCTTCGACGTCATGCTCCGCGAACAGCGCTATGCCGCGGAACGGCAGGCCGAACTGGGCCGTCGGCTCGCGTCGGCCACCACCCAGGAAGAGGCCGACGCCCTCCGTCTCGACCTCGCCTGGGCCCGCGACGACCACGAACGCGCGGTCCGCCGCTGCGCCGAACTCCAGTCCCGCATGACCGCGTTGGACCACCGCACGATGGGCGACCGGGCCGATGTGATCCGACGGGGGCGAGTGAGGGACGAGGGCGCGCTCCGCCGGGACCAGGCCGTGGGGCAAGAGGCATTCCGGCGGGTGCGGGTGGAGGACGCCGGGTCGGTCCACCGAGGCCACGACGGGGACGGAGGGTCGGGGGAGCGGGCCTGGGCCGACGGGCGGGTGAGCGGGGGCGCCGGGGCCGGTGAGCGCGGGGCCGCGGCCCACGGCGACGACTTCGTGGAGGGCGGTCACGGGGGTGGCGCGCGGAGAAGCGGTGTCTTCGGGGGCCGCGTGCGCGGGGGCGGCCGAGGGGACGGTGCACGCGTTGACAGCGACCAGGGAGCAGGTGACCACCTGGCACGCGCCCACAGTGCGGAGGCCGTCCGTCCCGGCGACGCCCCCGGTGCCGGGTTCCCGGACATACCCCAGCAGCGCGGCACCGCCCCTGCGGCGGCCCCGGAGACGGCCGGCACCTCCCACGCACCGCAGCGACCCGCCCCCGCGCCCGCCCCGGCCACCTCGCCTGGACCCGGAGCCACCGAAGGGGCCCACCCCGGATACGGAACACACCAGCCGAGCAGGATCGACGCGTTCGAGAGGGCGTACGACCCCCAGCAGGCGCCGACCGAAACCACCTCCGACCACGCACACGGTGCCGACACCCCCCGACAGTCACCCTCCGCCCCCCAGCCCCCGCCGCCCCCCGCCGCCAAGCAGCGCAAGCGGCGCCGCGGTGGTGCCCGTTTCGCCGGGGTGGGGGAGGCGGAGGCCGGGGGCGTTGTCGTACCGCCGACCGCCGTACCGGATCTGCCCGCCGCGCCCGCCCGACGGGGCCGTACTCCACGCGGCGCGCGCTTCGCCGGAGCGGGAGCGGTCGATGCTGCGGACGGGCGGACGCAGGCGCAGGCCGCCCCCATGGACACCGGGGACACGGCGTTGCGGGAGACCGCCGACACCGTCGCGACGCTGGTGCGGCTGCGCTCCGAGGGCCGTACCGGCGAGGCGCACGCCCTGCTCGTGGAGGTCGCCCACTGGCCCGCCGACCGCTTCCCGCTGCTCGCCGCGGAGCTCCAGCGCGCCGGGCTCGGCGCCGACTGGGCGACGCTGCTCTGGGAGGCCGCCTCGCTGCCCGCCGAGCGGCTGGTGGCCGCCGCGGACGCCCTGGTCGCGGCCGGACGGAGCACCGACGGGGAGCAGGTGCTGCGCCAGGGCGTCGCACGGCCCGCCGGGGAGATCGGCGCGGCCGTCCTTGCGCTGGTCGCCGAGGGGCGGCGCCGCGAGGTCTCCGCGCTCCTCGACGCGTACGTCCGCGTCCGCACCCCCGAGGAGGCCGCCCGCAGCGCCGAACCGGACCCGCGGACCCTCGTCCCGCTCCTCCTCACGGCCGCGAAGGCCGTCTCCCAGGAGCGGCACTGGGACCTGGTGCATGCCCTGCGCGTCGCCGGATTCTCCACCTGACAGGTCCCCCACAACCCCGCCGACCGGGCACGTCGCTCCTCCACTGGAGTGTGAAACGTGATCGACTTCGCGGGTTAACGACGATGGTCTTGGCAAGCCTCTCCAGGAGGCTTACGTTCGTCCCTCTACGGTCTGATCTACGGGCGTAGAGGCTCTGACGTCCCCGCCGAAGGAGCAGCTCATGGCCAACGTCGTACGTGCCGCTCTGGTCCAGGCCACCTGGACCGGCGACACCGATTCCATGGTGGCGAAACACGAGGAGCACGCCCGCGAGGCGGCCCGACAGGGCGCGAAGATCATCGGGTTCCAGGAAGTGTTCAACGCCCCCTACTTCTGCCAGGTCCAGGACCCCGAGCACTACCGCTGGGCGGAGCCGGTGCCGAACGGCCCCACCACCACGCGTATGCAGGACCTCGCGCGCGAGACCGGCATGGTGGTCGTCGTGCCGGTGTTCGAGGTCGAGCAGTCCGGGTTCTACTACAACACCGCGGTCGTCATCGATGCCGACGGCAGCGTCCTCGGCAAGTACCGCAAGCACCACATCCCGCAGGTCAAGGGCTTCTGGGAGAAGTACTACTTCAAGCCCGGCAACCTCGGCTGGCCGGTCTTCGACACGGCCGTGGGCAAGGTCGGCGTGTACATCTGCTACGACCGCCACTTCCCGGAGGGCTGGCGGCAGCTCGGCCTCAACGGCGCTCAGCTCGTCTACAACCCGTCCGCCACCCACCGGGGCCTGTCCTCGTACCTGTGGCGCCTGGAGCAGCCCGCGGCCGCCGTCGCCAACGAGTACTTCGTCGCCGCCATCAACCGGGTCGGCGTCGAGGAGTACGGCGACAACGACTTCTACGGCACGTCGTACTTCGTCGACCCGCGCGGCCAGTTCGTCGGGGAGACGGCGAGCGACAAGGAGGAGGAACTGGTCGTCCGCGACCTGGACTTCGACCTCATCGAGGAAGTGCGGCAGCAGTGGGCCTTCTACCGCGACCGCCGCCCCGACGCCTACGAAGGGCTGGTGCAGCCGTGACCAAGGACCTGCTGGGACGCCACCGGGCCGTGCTGCCCGACTGGCTCGCCCTGTACTACGAGGAGCCGCTCGAGATCACGCACGGCGAAGGCCGGTACGTGTGGGACTCCGAGGGCAACAGGTACCTCGACTTCTTCGGCGGCATCCTCACCACGATGACCGCGCACGCCCTGCCCGAGATCACCAAGGCGGTGAGCGAGCAGGCCGGGCGGATCATCCACTCCTCGACCCTGTACCTGAACCGGCCGATGGTCGAACTCGCCGAGCGGATCGCCCAGTTGTCCGGCATCCCGGACGCCCGGGTCTTCTTCACCACCTCCGGCACCGAGGCCAACGACACCGCCCTGCTGCTCGCCACGACCTACCGGCGCAGCAACACCATCCTGGCGATGCGCAACAGCTACCACGGCCGCTCCTTCAGCGCGGTCGGCATCACCGGCAACCGCGGCTGGTCGCCCACCTCGCTGTCCCCGCTCCAGACGCTGTACGTCCACGGCGGCGTGCGCACCCGCGGCCCGTACGCCTCGCTCAGCGACGACGACTTCATCGCGGCCTGCGTCGACGACCTGAAGGACCTCCTCGGCCACACCCGCCCGCCCGCCGCGCTGATCGCCGAGCCGATCCAGGGCGTCGGCGGCTTCACCTCCCCGCCCGACGGCCTCTACGCCGCCTTCCGCGAGGTGCTGCACGAGCGGGGCATCCTGTGGATCGCCGACGAGGTGCAGACCGGCTGGGGCCGCACCGGCGACCACTTCTGGGGCTGGCAGGCACACGCGCAGTCCGGTCCGCCGGACATCCTCACCTTCGCCAAGGGCATCGGCAACGGCATGTCCATCGGCGGGGTCGTGGCCCGCGCCGAGATCATGAACTGCCTGGACTCCAACAGCATTTCGACCTTCGGCGGCACCCAGATCACCATGGCGGCCGGTCTCGCGAACCTGTCGTACCTGCTGGAGCACGACCTCCAGGGCAACGCCCGGCGGGTCGGCGGGCTGCTGATCGAGCGGCTGCGGGCCGTCGCCGCGCAGGTCCCGGGCGTACGGGAGGTGCGTGGGCGCGGGCTCATGCTCGGCGTCGAGCTGGTCAAACCCGGCACCGACGAGGCCGATCCGCAGGCCGCGTCCGCCGTCCTGGAAGCCGCCCGCGCCGAGGGGCTGCTGCTCGGCAAGGGCGGCGGGCACAACACCAGCGCCCTCAGGATCGCCCCGCCCCTGTCCCTGACCGTCGCGGAGGCCGAAGAGGGCGCCGCGATCCTCGAACACGCTCTGAGGAGCACCATCCAGTAGGCCCACAGCGAGGGAACACCGTCATGAGCACCACCTTGGAGCCCCTGGAGTCCTCGGCGCCGACTCTGTCGGTCCGTCAGGTCCTCATGCTGGAGCGGGTCCTGGCCGGGGAACCCGAGGTGGTGGCCGGTGCCGGGCAGCTCGACCGGGCCGTGCGCTGGGTGCACGTGGCCGAGGCCGCCGACGTCGGGGTGATGCTCAGCGGCGGCGAGATGGTCCTCACCACCGGAGTGCTGCTCGCGGGTGACGAGAACAAGCAGGCCGAGTACATCCAGTCCCTGCACCGCGCCGAGGCCGCGGCCGTGGTCCTCGGGCTCGGCCGCGCCTTCCCGGCCCCGCCGGACGTGATGCGCCGGGCCGCCGAGCGGTGCGGGCTGCCCATGGTCGTCCTCCACCGGCCCTTCCCCTTCGCGGAGTTGACGGAAGAGGTCCAAGCCCGCCTGGTACGGCGGAAGTTCGCCGCCGTCAGCATGTCCGAGGCCGTCCGTACCGCCCTCACCGGACTCATCACGGCAGGGGCCCCGCTCCAGCGGATGCTCGACGAGATCGCCCACCACAGCGGCTGCCCCGTCGTCGTCACCAACCTCGCCCACCGCGTCCTCGCCACCGCGGGGGAGCGGTCCGCGGTCGACGACGTGCTGCGTGACTGGGAACGCATCGCCCGCCAGGCCGGCCTCAGCGCGGGCGACGGCTGGATCCGCGCCGAACTCGGCGGGCGCGGGGAGCGCTGGGGCCAGATCATGCTGTGCGGCTACCGCGGCGACACCGCCACCGGACGCCTGCTCGCCGACCGTGCCGCCGAGTCGCTCGTCCTGCACCGCATGCTCGGCGGCACCTCCGCCCACACCTGGGAGGAACAGTCGGCGCAGAGCCTGCTCACCGACCTGGTCAGCGGGGTCGTACCGGCACGGCAGCTGCTGCCTCGCGCGCGGGCTGCCGGGCTGCCGGTCAACCGCCGCACCTTCGTGCCGCTCGTCGTACGGGACGGCGATCCGGCCGAACTTGACCGCGTGCTACGGCTGTTGGGGCTGCCCGGGATCGTCGCCGAGCTCGCCGACGGCGCCACCGCCGTCCTGCTCAGCCTGGCCCGGGACCAGGACGCCACCGTGCTCACGGCGAACTTCGCGGCCCGGCTGACCGGGACGGTCGTGGCGGCGGCCGACCCCCGCACGGCCTGGGACGACGTGCCCGCCGGTATGCGCGAGGCCCGGCACGTCGCCGACGCCGTCGCGTCCGGGGTGCTCGACCTCCCGGCCGTCGTACGCCTCAAGGACGTCCATCTGCGGGGCCTGATCAGGCTGTTGCGGGACGACCCGCATGTGCAGTCCTTCGCGGAGCGCGAGCTGGACGGGCTGCTGTGCGACGCGGGCTCCGGGTCCGCGGACGATCTGCTCGCCGTGCTGCGCACCTATCTCGCCACCGGCCGCAACAAGTCCCGCACCGCCCAGCTCCACCACGTCTCCCGCCCCGCGCTCTACCGGCGCCTGGAGGCGATACAGGGCCGGCTCGGCGTCGACCTCGACGACTTCGAGCAGGCCGCCTCGGTGCACATCGCGCTCCTCGCGCACGACGCGCAACAGAGCTGAAACACGCCACGACCTGGGAAAACGGCGGTGAAACATGGGCCCACGAAAGGGTGACACCGTGGCACGCCACGCCCCCGCAGACGTGACACCGTGCAACTCAAAGCCGCTTTTCCGACTTCCTAGTCTTCTCGCACACCGAGCGACCGGAGGTCCCGATGAGCAGAGTGATTCGTGCCGCCCTCTTCCAGACCGCGTGGACGGGCGACAAGGAGTCGATGATCCAGGTACACGAGCAGGCGGCCCGGGACGCGGCCGCGCAGGGTGCTCAGGTCCTGTGCTTCCAGGAGCTGTTCTACGGGCCCTACTTCTGCCAGGTCCAGGACAAGGCGTTCTACGAGTACGCCGAGCAGATCCCGGACGGGCCGATCGTCAAGCGGTTCCAGGCGCTGGCCAAGGAACTGGGCATCGTCCTGATCCTGCCGATGTACGAGGAGGAGCAGCCCGGCGTCCTCTACAACACCGCCGCCGTGATCGACGCGGACGGCTCGTACCTCGGCAAGTACCGCAAGCACCACATCCCCCAAGTCCCGGGATTCTGGGAGAAGTTCTACTTCCGCCCCGGCAACCTCGGGTGGCCGGTCTTCGACACCAAGGTCGGGAGGATCGGCGTCTACATCTGCTACGACCGCCACTTCCCGGAGGGCTGGCGGGCGTTGGGCCTCGCGGGTGCCGAGATCGTCTTCAACCCGTCGGCCACCTCGCGCGGTCTCTCGGCCTACCTCTGGCAGCTGGAGCAGCCGGCGGCGGCCGTCGCCAACGAGTACTTCGTGGGCGCGATCAACCGGGTGGGCGTGGAGGAGCTGGGCGACAACGACTTCTACGGCACGACGTACTTCGTCGACCCGGAGGCCCAGTTCGTCGGCGAGGTGGCGAGCGACAAGGAGACCGAACTCGTCGTACGGGACCTGGACATGGCCAAGCTGCGGGAAGTCCGCGACCGCTGGCAGTTCTACCGCGACCGCCGTCCGGACGCGTACCCGCCGCTGACCGCACCCTGACCGAACCGACCACCCTGGCAGGAGAGGGAACATGAGCAGCCGTACCGTCATCAGCGGTGGTCTCGTCATCACCGCGTCCGACGAGATCCACGCAGACGTGCTGATCGAGGACGGCCGCATCGCCGCCCTCGCCGTGCCCGGTACCCAGAGCTGGACCGCGGACCGCACGATCGACGCCACCGGGAAGTACGTCATCCCCGGTGGTGTCGACGCCCACACCCACATGGAGCTGCCGTTCGGCGGCACCTTCGCCTCCGACACCTTCGAGACCGGCACCCGGGCCGCCGCCTGGGGCGGCACGACGACCATCGTCGACTTCGCGGTGCAGAGCGTCGGCCACACCCTGCGCGAGGGCCTGGACGCCTGGCACGCCAAGGCCGAGGGCAACTGCGCCATCGACTACGGCTTCCACATGATCGTCTCCGATGTGAACCAGGAGACGCTCAAGGAGATGGACCTGCTGGTGGAGGAAGGGGTCACCTCCTTCAAGCAGTTCATGGCGTACCCCGGCGTCTTCTACTCCGACGACGGCCAGATCCTGCGCGCCATGCAGCGCTCCGCCGAGAACGGCGGCCTGATCATGATGCACGCCGAGAACGGCATCGCGATCGACGTGCTGGTGGAACAGGCGCTGGCCCGCGGGGAGACGGATCCGAGGTATCACGGAGAGGTCCGCAAGGCCCTCCTCGAAGCCGAGGCCACCCACCGTGCCATCAAGCTCGCGCAGGTCGCGGGCGCTCCGCTCTACGTCGTGCACGTCTCGGCCATGGAGGCAGTGGCCGAGCTGGCACGCGCACGCGACGAAGGGCTCAACGTCTTCGGCGAGACCTGCCCGCAGTACCTGTTCCTGTCGACGGACAACCTCGCCGAGCCGGACTTCGAGGGCTCGAAGTACGTGTGCTCGACGCCCCTGCGTCCGAAGGAGCACCAGGCCAAGCTGTGGCAGGGCCTGAGGACCAACGATCTCCAGGTCGTCTCCACCGACCACTGCCCCTTCTGCTTCGTGGGCCAGAAGGAGCTCGGCCGGGGCGACTTCTCGAAGATCCCCAACGGCCTCCCCGGCGTCGAGAACCGCATGGACCTGCTCCACCAGGCCGTCGTCGACGGGCACATCTCGCGCCGCCGCTGGATCGAGATCGCCTGCGCCACCCCGGCCCGGATGTTCGGCATGTACCCGAAGAAGGGCACCATCGCCCCGGGCGCCGACGCGGACGTCGTCATCTACGACCCGAACGCGGAGCAGATCGTCTCCGCCGAGACCCATCACATGAACGTCGACTACTCGGCGTACGAAGGAAAGCGCCTGACCGGCCGGGTCGAGACGGTTCTCTCGCGCGGCGAACTCGTCATCACCGAGCGGGAGTACACCGGGCACGCCGGGCACGGCGCCTACACCCCCCGCTCCACCTGTCAGTACCTCAACTAGGAGTGGCGCCAATGGACTTCGGACTCGTCCTGCAGACGGATCCGCCCGCCTCGAAGGTCATCAGCCTGATGAAGCGGGCCGAACGCAACGGCTTCACCTACGGGTGGACCTTCGACTCCGCCGTGCTCTGGCAGGAGCCGTTCGTGATCTACAGCCAGATCCTTTCCAACACCTCGAAGTTGACGGTCGGCCCGATGGTCACCAACCCGGGCACCCGTACCTGGGAGGTCACCGCCTCCACCTTCGCCACCCTCAACGACATGTTCGGCAACCGCACGGTCTGCGGCATCGGCCGCGGCGACTCCGCGATGCGCGTGGCGGGTCGTACGCCCAACACGCTGGCCCGGATCAGCGAGGCCATGAAGGTCATCAGGGCGCTCGGCTCCGGCCAGGAGGCCGACCTCGGCGGCACGGTCGTCAAGTTCCCGTGGATCAAGGAGGGCGCCCAACTCCCCGTATGGATGGCGGCGTACGGCCCCAAGGCGCTGAAGATGACCGGCGAGGAGGCCGACGGGTTCATCCTCCAGCTCGCTGACCTGTACCTCACCGAGTACATGGTGAAGGCCGTCAAGGACGCGGCCGTGGCCGCCGGCCGGAACCCGGCGGACGTGAAGATCTGCGTGGCCGCCCCGGCCTACGTCACCGAGGACGACTCGCCCGAGGCGCTCGCCCACGCGCGGGAGCAGTGCCGGTGGTTCGGCGGGATGGTCGGCAACCACGTCGCCGACCTCGTCTCGAAGTACGGCGAGCACTCCGCCGCCGTACCGGACGAGCTCACCGACTACATCAAGGCACGCGAGGGGTACGACTACTCGCACCACGGACGGGCCGACAACCCCGACACCGCGTTCGTGCCCGACGAGATCGTCGACCGGTTCTGTGTCATCGGACCCGTCGAGAAGCACATCGAGAAGCTGAACGCGCTGCGCGAGCTGGGTGTCGACCAGTTCGCCGTCTACGACATGCACGACGCCCAGGAAGCGACCATCGACGCCTACGGCTCCGAGGTCATCCCCGCCCTCAACTCCTGATCCGTACCGCCCGACCGCTCGACCGACCCCCCACTCCTTGTCCCCCCTCCCCGCCGTTCCGGGAAGGGGTGGCGGGACCGGGAAAGGCCTCCCCGCCCGTCCCGGTCCCGCCCGAGGCCCCCGCACGGCCTATCCCGTTCCGTCCTGATTCGATTGGCCTGCCCATGACCGAAACAGTCCCCACGGGGTCGTCGATACCGCAGTCCGCCGGCACCGGCGGTCGCGTCGAGCTCGCCCCCGATGCCATCCCCGCCGACAGTCCCTTCGCCAACGAGGACCTGCGTCCCGTACCGGTCGCCGAGCGCAAGTGGACGACGTACAACTTCGCGGCCCTGTGGATCTCCATGGCGCACTGCATCCCCAGCTGGACCCTGGCCTCCGGCCTGGTCGCGCTCGGCATGGACTGGAAGCAGGCCGTCTTCACCATCGCCCTGGCCAACGTCATCGTGCTGCTGCCGATGCTGGCCACCGGGCACGCGGGACCCAAGTACGGCATCCCCTTCCCGGTGCTCGCCCGCGCCTCCTTCGGGCTGCGCGGTGCCAACATCCCGGCGCTGATCCGGGCCGCCGTGGCCTGCGGCTGGTTCGGCATCCAGACCTGGATCGGCGGCAGCGGCATCTTCGCGCTGGGCTCCAAGCTCACCGGCGGACACTGGGAGGACGCGGGCAAGATCGCGGGCAACCCCTGGCCGCTGTGGCTCTGCTTCATCCTGTTCTGGGCGCTCCAGATTGCGATCATCTACCGCGGCATGGACTTCCTGCGGCACTTCGAGAACTGGGCCGCGCCCTTCGTGATCGCCGGCGCGCTCGTCCTGCTGATCTGGATCGCGGTCAAGGCCGACGGCTTCGGCGCGCTGCTCGACCAGCCCTCGAAGCTCGGGTGGGGTGCCGACTTCTGGCCGGTCTTCTTCCCGTCCCTCATGGGCATGATCGGCTTCTGGGCGACTCTGTCCCTGAACATCCCGGACTTCACCCGGTTCGGCGCCAGTCAGAAGGCGCAGACGTGGGGACAGGCCCTGGGGCTTCCCACGACCATGACCCTGTTCGCGATCCTCGCCGTGCTGGTCACCTCCGGCTCCGAGGTCGTCTACGGCGAGGCCATCTGGGACCCGGTCGCGCTGGCGGCCAAGACGGACAACGCCTTCGGGCTGCTCTTCGCGCTGGTCGTCGTCCTGGTCGCCACGATCTCCGTGAACATCGCGGCGAACGTGGTCTCACCGGCGTACGACCTGTCCAACCTGGCCCCGAAGTTCGTCAACTTCCGTACGGGCGCGCTGATCACCGGTGTCGTCGGCATCCTGATCTTCCCGTGGAAGCTGATCTCCACGCCGGAGTTCTACATCTTCACCTGGCTCGGCGTGGTCGGCGGTCTGCTCGGCACGGTCGCGGGCATCCTCATCGCCGACTACTGGGTCGTGCGGCGCACGGTCCTGCACCTCGCGGACCTCTACACGCCGGGCGGGCGCTACTGGTACGCGAACGGCTGGAACTGGCGGGCGATCGTCGCCTTCGTGGTCGGCGGACTGCTCGCGGTCGGCGGCTCGTACTCGGGCGTGGGCGCGGACGGCAAGAAGACCGGGCCGTTCCCGACCGACGGGCTGATCCCGTTCCTCAAGCCGCTGGCCGACTACGGCTGGGCGGTGGGTCTGGGCACGTCGCTGGTGCTGTACGTGGCGCTGATGCTGCCGAAGGGGAAGGAACAGGAGGGCATCGCGGCCTGACATCGCCTTGCCCGCGGGGAGGGCGGTCGGGAGAACCTGGGATCAGGTCTTCTGACCGCTCTCCAGCGCTTTCACCGCCTCCTTGGCGGCCCTGATGGCACCCTTGTTGATCTCGTCCGTGCTGGGCGCCTTCTTCGACTCGAAGTCGCTGCCGTTGTACGTCACGGTCACCAGCGCGTTGGACGCCTGGACGATGACCACGCCCTCACGGGTCTGCTGCTTGTCCTCGGTGGTCAGGTTCACCACCGAGTACCCGGCGTCACCGACCCCGGGCACGGTGCCGCCGCCGCTCTTCTCGGCGATGTTCTCCTTGTACGACTTCGCGGCCGCCTGGTCGGACTCCGTGATCTCGAAGGAGACGTCGAGCCAGCGGTAGTCGTAGCCCTTGAGCGCGTTCCAGGAGCAGGTGCGGCGCAGGGACGTGTCCGTGGAGGGGATCTCCTTGCCGGCCGTCTTGGCGCCCGGCACCAGCGACTTGATCGTCGCCGCGCTGATGCTGCCGCAGGGGGCGGGGGAGGTGGCGTACGCCTTCGAGGGCGCCGCCGTGGACGTGCCCGAGGGCGACTCGTCGGCGGACCGCGGTGCCGACTCCTTCTGGGCGGCCGGCGTCGCGGCCGGGCCTGACGTCAGCGCCCAGCCCGCCGCGGCGAGCACGACGACGGGCGAGATGCGCGCGGTGAGGGCGAGCGGCAGGGAAAGAGTTCGCACGGCGCACTTTTCGTGGGGGACGGACGGTGCGGACGGGTCCGCACTGCGGACGGTACGCCAGTTTCACATGTCTCCCTGTGGGGTGGAAGTGCGAACTCGCTCCGTGGCGGGGCCGTCACTGGGGCCTGCCGTTGATGTGTCATGTGTCCGTTTATGTCCGGGAGGTGGGGCTGGTCTCCGGTCCGCTCAGGTCCTCGCGGTGGGACGGTAGAGGGCTGATTCGATGCGGTCCACGGCCAGGAACGCCCCGTAGGCCACGAGGTGCACCAGGCAGTGGTCGGTGCGTTCCGGGCGCCGCCAGGCCGCCACGTCCTCGTCCGTGATCCGGTACGGCGCGAGCGCCGCCAGCAGCACCAGCCGCGCCCCGGGACGCTCCCGACGGTCGGGGAAGGCGCTCAGGTCGAGCGGCGGATGCGAGCCGTCCCAGTCCAGCAGGGCTTCCTCCACGAGATCCTGGTCGTCGGTGCCGAGGAGTCCGGCGCCCGTCATGGCGGCCCGGAGCAGCGCCGCGTACGCGAGCCCCACCGGTGTGCCGTCCGCCCAGGCGGGTGCCTCGCCGGGGTCGGGCAGGTCGAGCAGGGCGAGGGACGCTCCCGGCCGCACCGGTCGGCGCACGGTCCGGGCGAGCGTGCGGCCCGCGAGACTGCGCACCACCCTGAAGCGCTGGGCGTTGCCCGGCAGGAGGTTCTCGGTGAGCAGGGCGGACGCGATCCGGTTGATGAAGTGGAAGGCGAACGCGGTGCCGAGGTAGCCGGGGGCGTGCTCGCGCGGGAACGGGTACGGTTCGGCGCCCAGGCCGCCCGGCACGCGCGTGTGCCTGCCCCAGTCCAGCACGCGCGCGTGCTCCTCGTCCTCCGGCCGCTCTCCTCGGGCGAGCCGCTCGGCGAGCGCGTGGTCGCCGGTGGCGTGCAGCAGCATGGTGTGGGCGTCCACGCAGAACGGGCAGCGGTTGGCCAGCGAGACCCCGAGCGCCGCCAGCTCCTTGCCGGTACGGCTGCCGGGACCCGCGATCAGTGACTCGCGCATCAGCGCCCAGGCGGCGGCGAGGAGTTCCGGCGCGGAGGACAGGACCACGAAGGTGACGGGTTCGTCGATGCCGAAGTCGCGGGACAGCTGCTCGTAGACCTCGGCGACACGGCCGGTGGCGGCCTTGGGCGGTAGGGGCCGGGTGTACCGGAAGGGTGTGGGCATGGACAGCAGCGTGCGCCCCGGGCCCGGTGGTGGTCGTCGTACCGCCGAAGGGAGTTGGCGCTGCGTCCGGGAGGGCGGACCGGGCGGAGGACTACTCCCCCGGGAGTAGCGGGGGAGTTGTCCACAGGGCTGACGCCGGTGTCGGTGCGGCCGTCTAGCGTGTGGGCATGAGCGGGCACCCGGTCGACTCGGCCATCTCCCAGCGGCTCGCCGACCTGGCCCTCGCGGTCGTGGTCGGCGCCCTCGTCGTGGTCGCGGCGGCCCTCGACCCGGACACGACCGCCCTCGATTACGGCCTCCTCGTGGTGAGTTCGGCGGCCCTCGCCTTCTACCGGGCGGCCCCGGTGGCGGTGCTGGCGGTGTCGACCGCCGGCGGAGCGGCCTACGTCCTGCACGCCCACCCGGGCGCCCTCGGCGCGCTGTCCGTCTTCGCCGCCGTGCACCTGGCCTCCCAGCTGGGCCGCCGCGGGTGGGCGGCCGGGGCGAGCGGGGTGTTCCTCGCGGCATACGCGGCAACCGGCCCTACGGCCCAGGAGGCCGTCGAGAAGACCGGGCTGCTCGCGGGCTGGTTCGTGTGCGCGGTCGTCACGGGCCTCGCCGGCCGCAACTGGCAGGCCTATCTGCGCCAGACCGAGCAGCGAGCCCTGGAGGCCGAACGGACCCGCGAGGAGGCCGCTCTGCGCCGGGCAGGTGAGGAACGCCTGCGCATAGCCCGGGAGTTGCACGACTCCCTCACCCACAGCATCTCCATCGTCAAGCTCCAGGCGGGCGTGGCCGTCCATCTGGCCCGCAAGCGGGGCGAGGAGGTGCCGCCCGCTCTGCTCGCCATCCAGGAGGCGGGCGGCGAGGCCATGCGCGAGCTGCGGGCGACGCTGGAGGTCCTGCGCACGGACGAGCCCACCGGCACCCCCGCGCTGCTCGTGGAGCGGGCGCGAGCGGCCGGGCTCGCCGTCGACCTGAGCGTCACGGGCGAGGAGTGCGCCCTGCCGGCACCGCTGGACCGGGCCGTCTACCGGATCGTCCAGGAGTCCCTGACGAACGCGGCGCGGCACGCGGGACCGGCGAAGGTGCGGGTCGAACTGGCCTACGGCGAGGACGACGTGACGATCCGGGTGGAGGACGACGGAGCGGCCTGTCCGGACCGCCCGCCGCAGCCCGGCCACGGCCTCACCGGCATGCGCGAGCGGGTCACCGCCCTGGGCGGCACGCTCAGCGCCGGGCCGCGGGACGAGGGAGGGTTCGCGGTGTGCGCGCACCTGCCGTTGGGGCCGGGGCCGCAGCTGCCATGGGAGGCGGGGCCGCACCTGTCCGCGGGGCCGGGGGAGTCGACGTGATCAGGGTGGCTCTCGTCGACGACCAGGCGCTGATGCGGGCCGGCTTCCGGGCCCTGCTCGACGCCGAGGACGGCATCGAGGTGGTCGGGGAGGCGCCGGACGGGAAGCGGGGCGTGGAGCTGGTGCGCGCCCAGGTGCCCGACATCGCGCTGATCGACGTGCAGATGCCGGTGATGACGGGCATCGAGGCCACCCGGCAGATCGCCGAGGACCCGGAGCTGGCCTCGGTCCGCGTGGTGATCCTCACCAACTACGGCCTCGACGAGTACGTCTTCGAGGCACTGCGGGCCGGCGCGAGTGGCTTCCTGCTGAAGGACACCGAACCGGCCGACCTGCTCCAGGCCATCGAAGTGGTGGCCAGGGGCGAGGCGCTGCTGTCCCCCGCGGTCACCCGCACCCTGATCGGCGAGTTCGTGTCCCGGCCGCCCGACCGGTCCACCGCCCCCGGCCTGGAATGCCTCACCCGCCGCGAACGCGAGGTCACGGCCCTGGCCGCCCGGGGTCTGACCAACGAGGAGATCGCCGAGCACATGGTGATCAGCCCCCTCACGGCCAAGACCCACATCAGCCGCGCCATGACCAAGCTGGGCGCCCGCGACCGCGCCCAACTGGTCGTGTTCGCCTACGAGTCGGGTCTGGTGACGGCACGGGGGAACTGAGTTGCGGACCAGGGGCGGTGATCAGCACCCTGAGGTGATGACCGAGACGACACCGCGGGTGCGTGCAGAGATCCTCGCCTACTACGCCCAGGGCAAGGAGGACGCCCGTCTGAGAGACGGTGGGGCCACTGCCGGGCGGCTGGAGTTCTGGCGTACCCAGGACGTGCTGCGACGGCTGCTGCCCGCCGCACCCGCGCGCGTGCTGGACGTGGGCGGCGGCAGCGGGGTGCACGCGGAATGGCTCGCCGGGGACGGGTATCAGGTCGCACTCGTCGACCCCGTGCCGCTCCACGTGGAGCAGGCCGCGCGACTGTCCGGGGTGACCGCCCGCCTCGGGGACGCCCGTGAACTGGCCGACACCGACGCCTCGTACGACGTGGTGCTCCTGCTGGGCCCGCTGTACCACCTGACCGAACCGGCCGACAGAGTAAGGGCGTTGGCCGAGGCGGAGCGGGTCGTCCGGCCCGGAGGGCTGGTGGTCGCGGCCACCATCAACCGGTACGCCCAACTGCACGACCTGCTGCGCGAGGAGCGCTACTTCACCCCGTCGGTCCGTGCCCACACCGACGCGGTCCTCGTGGACGGCAGGCACCCCTACCAGGAGGGCGGATTCTTCACCGTCGCGCACTTCGCCCAACCCGACGAGGTGACGGCGGAGTTCACCGAGGCGGGGCTGTCCGTCGAGGGCCAGTACGGCGTCGAGGGCGTCGCCTGGCTGATGGACGGTGTCGAGGACTGGCTGGACGACCCCGAGCGGCGCGAGGCGGTCCTGGCGGCCTGCCGGCACGTCGAGTCCGAGCCGACACTGCTGGGAACGAGCGGGCATCTGCTCACGGCGGGCAGACGGCCGCGGTGACCGCCTGCCCACCGGAGATTGCGCGGCCGCGATGACCGCCTCCCAGCGGCGACTACGCGGCCGTACCGCCCGAGTAGTCGCTGCTGAAGGTGGTCTCGACCGTGGTGGCCACGGACTGGGCCACCCCCGTGCCGGTCAGGATGATGCCCAACTCACGGTTGTTGGTGAGCGAGTTGCTGCTGAGGTTCATGGAGCCCGCCTCCACCTCCTGGGTGGCGAGACCGTAGTCGGCGACCATGGCCTTGGCGTGGATGTAGAAGCCGTTGGGGTCGGAGTACCCGACGACGGTGCCGCCGGCCGCCTTGATCTCGGAGACCTCGCTCGCGTAGTCGCCCGGGGTCTCCAGCACCACCCGCACCTTCACCCCCGCCTTCGCGCGCGCCGCGATGGCGTCGACCACCGCGCTGTCGCTGAACTCCAGTTCCTCGACGTCCAGGGTCTTCGTGGCCGCGTTCACCACGGACAGCAGCCGGTTGCGGGAGTCCGTGGGCGACCAGAGCAGGTGGTCACCGTCGGTGGGGGTGACCGAGGTGCCGGCGTAGTCCGCGGCGAACACCTTCTCGATCGCGGCGACATCGCGGGTGTCGTCGGTGAACACGCCGTAGTCGCGGCCGGTGGCGTAGTACTGGGAGGTCAGATTGCCGGTCAGGACAAGGGACTTGGTGCCGTCCACGGTGATCGTCTTCTGGTGTGTGTAGACGAAGCTCGACGGCGACCAGGCCACGCCCACGCCCGCGTTCGTCAGTGCCGTGTACGCGGAGCTGTTGGCGCTCTGGTGCGCCTGGTCCAGGACGACCCGGACGGTGACGCCCTTGTTCTTCAGGGCTATCAGGTCGTTGACGGCCGTGGTGTCCTCGAGCTCGTACATGGTCATGTCGAGGGACGCGGTGGCCGAGTTGATGAAGTCGTAGATCGTGGGCTGGGTGGTGCCGCTCCGCGAGAAGGCGAAGGCGGTGTAGGTCGCGGCGTTCGCGGGGACGGAGGCGGCGAGCACGGCGGCGCCGGCGGCGAGCGTGACGCCCGCGCGGGCGAGGACCTTCGACAACATGGGTGACTCCTGGTCGAGTTGGGGCCCGCGTGGGGGTCGCGGGCGTTCGCATGGCACCACGCGCGTAGACCACGGAGGAAGGGTGGACCGGTGAACACGGGGTTACCGACGGTCCGCGCGATCGGGCAAAAGGGACTCTGTGCAGGTGGGGGGCGGTTCATGGAGTTCTCGTGTGATCGCAAAGACTTCGTAGGCCGGTCGGTGTGGAATGAAAGGATCGACACAGGCGACCGCTTCGGACCGGCCGAGGCGGGCCCGAACCGCGAGGTGAGAGATGTCGTTCACCACCCGGCCGACCCTCCAGGGCACCTTCGGCATGGTGTCCTCCACCCACTGGCTGGCCTCGCAGTCGGCGATGGCGGTGCTGGAGGACGGCGGCAACGCCTACGACGCCGCGGTGGCCGGTGCGTTCGTGCTGCACGTCGTCGAGCCGCACCTGAACGGCCCCGCCGGCGAGGTGCCGATCCTGCTCGCGCCGGCCGGCGGGGAGGTGCGGGTGCTGTGCGGACAGGGCGTCGCACCGGCCGGGGCGACCGTGACCCACTACCGGGGGCTCGGCCTGGAGCTCGTGCCCGGCACCGGCCCCCTCGCCGCCGCCGTCCCCGGCGCCTTCGACGCCTGGATGCTGCTCCTGCGCGACCACGGCACCAAGTCCCTCGCCGACGTCCTCACCTACGCCATCGGGTACGCCGAGGACGGGCACGCGCCCGTGGAGAACGTCGGCGCGACGGTCGAGAGCGTGCGGGAGCTGTTCGAGACGGAGTGGACCTCGTCGGCGGAGGTCTACCTTCCGGGCGGGAAGTCCCCGCGGCCCGGCGAGCTGTTCCGCAACCCCGCCCTCGCCGCGACCTGGAGGCGGCTGATCGACGAGGTGGCCGGGGCGGGCGACCGGGTCGCGCAGATCGACGCGGCCCGCGAGGTGTGGCGTACCGGATTCATCGCCGAGGCGCTCGTACGGCAGTCGCGGAAGCCCACCCTGGACACCAGCGGCACGCGGCACACCGGCACGCTCACGGCCGCCGATCTCGCCGGGTGGTCCGCGAGCTACGAGGCGCCGGCGACGTACGAGTGGAACGGCTGGACCCTGTGCAAGGCCGGCCCCTGGAGCCAGGGCCCGGTGCTGCTCCAGCAGCTCGCGCTGCTGCCGCCCGAGCTGCCCCGGTACGGGTCCGCCGAGTACGTCCATCTGCTGGTCGAGGGCTGCAAGCTGGCCATGGCCGACCGGGAGGCCTGGTACGGGGACGCGGCCGAAGTACCGCTCGGGGAGCTGCTGTCGGCGGAGTACAACGCGGAGCGGCGTGCACTCGTCGGCGACCGGGCCTCGTACGAGCTGCGGCCGGGCAGTCCCGGCGGGCGGGAGCCGCGACTCAGCGCACACGCGCGCGTGGTCGTCACCGACGAGCCCGGGTTCAGCCCGATGGGCGTCGGGGAGCCGACCGTCGCGAAGAACCCCACGTCCCCCGTGCCGGGCGAGCCCGAGGTCGGGTCCGACGGCACGACCCGGGGCGACACCTGCCACCTGGACGTCGTCGACCGCTGGGGCAACATGGTGGCCGCCACGCCCAGCGGAGGCTGGCTCCAGTCCAACCCCGTCGTACCGGAACTGGGCTTCCCGCTCGGCACCCGGCTCCAGATGACCTGGCTGGAGGAGGGCCTGCCGAACTCCCTCACCCCCGGCCGCCGCCCCCGCACCACCCTGACCCCCTCCATCGCACTGCGCGACGGCGTGCCCGTCCTGGCCTTCGGCACGCCCGGCGGGGACCAGCAGGACCAGTGGCAGCTGCACTTCTTCCTCGCCGTCGCCCTGCGCTCCCCGGTCCGCGGCGGCCTCGACCTCCAGGGCGCGATCGACGCCCCGAACTGGCACAACGACAGCTTCCCCGGCTCCTTCTACCCGCGCGGTATGCGGCCGGGGAGCGTCACGGTGGAGGCCCGGACGTCTCCCGAGGTGGTGGCGGAGCTACGGCGACGGGGGCACGACGTGACGGTGGGGGAGCCGTGGTCGGAGGGGCGGCTGTGCGCGGTGGCGCGGGACCCGGAGACGGGGGTGCTGTCGGCCGCGGCGAATCCGCGGGGGATGCAGGGGTATGCGGTGGGGCGGTGAGGGTCCTGGTGAACGGCGTCCCCGGAACCCGGTGTTCACGGTGATTCCAGCCGGTGTCCATCAGGCGGGTGGGGATTGTCAGTCCTGCGTGCTCTCATGGAGTCATGATCGGAGACACGGAAACCATCGACGAGTTTCTCGACCTGCACGCGGGTGACGTGGAAGAGGCGGTACGCAAGGCGGCCGCGGCCGAGGTCATGCCGCGCTTCCGGCGGCTCGCCGCGCACGAGATCGACCAGAAGGCCGGCCCGCACGACCTGGTGACGGACGCCGACCGGCTCGCCGAGCAGTACCTCACCGAGGTGCTCGGCGCCCTGCTGCCGGGCTCGGTGGTGGTCGGCGAGGAGGCGGTGCACGCCAACCCGGCCTCGTACGAGGCGATACGGGACGACACCCCGGTCTGGATCGTCGACCCCGTCGACGGAACCCGGCAGTTCGTGCACGGAGACCCCGGCTTCTGCATGCTGGTCGCCCTGGCGAAGAGCGGCGTCCTGCTGGCCTCCTGGACCTACGCGCCGGCGCGGGACCAACTCGCCACGGCGATACGGGGCCGGGGCGCGTTCCTCGACGGCGAGCGGCTGCACGCGGGCGCGCCCGCACCGGGGCGGGACCTCCAAGTGGCCACCTCCCATCCCGACTACACGACGGAGGACCAGAAGCGCGGTCTGCTGGGACTGTGGACGGACGGCGTCGCACCGCGTCCGTGCGGCTCGGCGGGCCTGGAGTATCTCGCCGTCGCCCGCGGGGAGTTGGACGCGACGGCGTTCTCCTGGGAGGCGGCCTGGGACCATGCGGCGGGCCTGCTGCTGGTCGAGGAGGCGGGCGGCACCCACCTGACCCTCACCGGCGAGCCCTTCCGCATCACGGGAGGCAACACCCTGCCCTTCACAGCGGCCCGCGATGCGGCGACAGCGGGGAGGGTGCGGGGGTTGCTGGCGGGGGAGGGGTGACGGTGCCGCCCAGGGGGACCTGAGCTCACGGGACCTGCGCGGAGGGGCCTGAGGGCAGCGCGTCCCCACGGACCCGCACGAGGACACCCACACCCCCCGACTTACCCCCGAACCCCAGGACTGTCGGTCCCCCGGCATATCCTGAGGCTCTGGCCATCGGCTGACGAAGGGGTCCGAAGGTGCCGTCGATGTTCGATGCGGTCGTGGTGGGTGCGGGGCCGAACGGACTGACGGCTGCCGTGGAGCTGGCCCGGCGCGGCTTCTCCGTGGCCGTGTTCGAGGCCCGCGAGACCGTGGGCGGAGGCGCCCGCACCGAGGAGCTGACCCTCCCGGGGTTCCGGCACGACCCGTGCTCCGCCGCCCACCCCCTCGGCATCAACTCCCCGGCGTTCCGCGCCCTGCCCCTGGAGCGCTACGGGCTGGAGTGGCTGCACGCGGAGCTGCCCATGGCGCACCCCTTCACCGACGGCACCGCCGCCGTGCTGTCGAGGTCGGTCGCCGAGACGGCCGCCTCCTTCGGGCCCCGTGACGCGGGGACGTACCGAAGGCTCGTCGAGCCGTTCCTGCCCAAGTGGGACACCCTGGTCCGCGACTTCATGTCCCTGCCCCTGACCGCGCTGCCCCGCGACCCGGTCACCCTGGCCCGCTTCGGCCTCCTCGGACTGCCCCCGTCCACCCTGCTGATGCGCCGCTTCCGCGACGAGCGGGCCAAGACCCTGTTCGCCGGCCTGGTCGCGCATGTCATGGCCCCGCTCAGCGGCGTCGCCACCGGCGCCATCGGCCTGGTCTTCGCCCTCGCGGCCCACGCCCGCGGCTGGCCCGTGGCCCGCGGCGGCTCCCAATCCATCTCCGACGCGCTCGCCGCGTACCTCAAGGACCTGGGCGGCACCCTCCACACCGACTACGAGGTCAAGCGGCTGGACGACCTGCCGCCCGCGCGGGCCTACGTCTTCGACACCTCGCCCACCGCGCTCGCCCGCATCGCCGGTTTCGGGAACTACTACGAGGGCTACCGCTACGGCCCGGGCGTCTTCAAGGTCGACTACGCCCTCGACGGTCCGGTGCCGTGGACCGCGAAGGAGGCGCGCAGCGCGGGCACCGTGCAGATCGGCGCCGACAGCGCGGAGATCGGCCGGGCTCTGCGGGCCGCGTCCCGGGAGGGCAGGGCCCCCGACAGACCGTTCATGATCACCGTGCAGCCCAGTGTCGTGGACCCCGGCCGGGCCCCCGCCGGCAAGCATGTGTTCTGGGCCTACGGGCATGTCCCCAGCGGCTGGACCGGTGACCTCACCGACGCGCTCGAGCGCCAACTGGAGCGTTTCGCCCCGGGGTTCCGTGACCGCGTCCTCGCCCGCGCCACCGCGGGACCGCCCGAACTGGCCACCCGCAACGCCAACTACATCGGCGGCGACATCGGCTCCGGCGCGGTCACCGGCCTCCAGATCATGCTGCGCCCCAAGCTCTCCCTGTTCCCCTACGGCACCCCCCACCCGGCCGTCTTCATCTGCTCCTCGGCGACCCCACCGGGTCCCGGTGTGCACGGCATGTCGGGCCACAACGCCGCGAAGGCGGTGTGGCGACGCCTCCGCCAGGAGACCTGAAGGGCACGGGACCGGCCTCGGCGAGCCCGGCGACTTGAGCCGGCCACGGTGTGCCGGAACCTGGAAGAGTGGTGGTCATGACCACCATCCGACTCGTCCAGGGCGACATCACACGGGAGAGCGCCGACGCGATCGTCAACGCCGCGAACTCCTCCCTCCTCGGCGGGGGAGGGGTCGACGGCGCCATCCACCGACGCGGCGGCCCCGCGATCCTGGCCGACTGCCGCAGGCTGCGCGCCGGGCACTACGGCAAGGGCCTGCCCACCGGCAAGGCCGTCGCCACCACCGCGGGCGCCCTGGACGCGCGCTGGGTGATCCACACCGTCGGTCCCCGTTACAGCCGCGACGAGGACCGCTCGGAGCTGCTGGCCTCCTGCTACCGCGAGTCCCTGCGCGTCGCCGACGAACTCGGCGCCCGGACGGTCGCCTTCCCGGCCGTCTCCGCGGGCATCTACGGCTGGCCGATCGACGACGCCGCCCGGATCGCGGTGGAGACCGTAAGGGGGACGGAGACCGCGGTCGAGGAAGTCCGCTTCGTGCTCTTCGACGAGCAGGCGTTCGACGCGTTCGCCCAGCAGGTCGGCTGACGCCCGAGTCCTCTGACGGCCGAACGCCCCCGGGCCCGGGAAGGGCGCCTGCGACCGAGGAAAGTAGCAGGTCAGGCCGGTTCTGGTGGGAGGTGCGGGCCGGGGGCGGGGCGCCGGACCGGTTGCGCGGTGCCGGGGCGCTTCCCACGGTGGGGCCAACGAAGTCATTTCGAAAGGAACGTGCATGCGCCCCCTCGTCTCCCGCGGCCTTCTCCTGCCGCCCCTGGTCTGTGCCGCGCTGATCCTCGGCCCGGTCGGCACCGCGGCCGCCGTCACCGACGCGGGTCGCGCAGCGTCGAATCCCGGGGTGTCGCAGCCGGCCACTCCGTACGACACCGCCACCCTGGTGGACCGCCTCGGCACACTGCACCGTGCCGGGCACGGCACCGTCCTCGAGCCCCTCCTGGACGCGGTCACCGACCTCACCACGCTGGACGCCACCACCCTCGACGCGGACCGTGCGGCCGCCCACGCCAAGGCCGTCGAGGCCGCGAACGCCCGGGTCCAGCAGGAGCTGCGGCGGCTGAGCGGTACCGAACGGTCCACCGCCGCCGACCGGTCCGTGGCCGCCGCCGACCCGGTCTCCGACCTCCTGGCCTCGCTCCAGTCCACGGTCGACGACCTGCTCTCGTCGCTCACCTCGCTGGACGTGGGCGGTGTGCTGAGCGCGGTCACCGGACTCCTGGGCGGTGTGCTCGGCGCCGTCACCGGCCTCCTCGGCGGCGGCCTGCCCGACACGAGCACGCTGCCCACCGACACGGCCCTGCCGTCCACGAGCACGCTGCCCACCGAGACCGCCCTGCCGCCCACCAGCACGCTGCCCGACACGAGCACGCTGCCCCCCGTCACCACCCTCCCCGCCCTGCCTGCCACCGGCTGACACGGCGGCCCCGGCGTCCACTCCGCCGAGGGCGACGACACACGGCACCCCCGCGTGATCCCACGCGGGGGTGCCGTATGTCGTCATGTCCCCAGGACCTCACAAAGTCCTACACAGTCATTGCCAAGTCATTGCCCAGGAAGCCTTCGGGATCTAGGTTGAGTCGCATCCTGTGCCTCGAAGTCCCCATTAGCGCACAGGAATTGACGCACCCCTCAGTACGTACACCGCACTGTCGTCCCGAGGAAGGTTCCGCTCATGCCCCACCCGTACCTGCCCGCCCCCATCAGCCGCAGGCGCCTGCTGGAGGGAGGGGCGGCCGTCCTGGGAGCCCTCGCCCTCTCCTCCGGCCCCCTGGCCGGCCGCGGCCACGCGGCGGAGGGTTCCCCGGAGTGGAACGGCGCCATCGACCTCTTCCGGGTGGGGACCGAGCCCCCGCACTCCACCCTCATGCCGTACGCCACCGTCGGCCAGGCGCTCGCCGCCGACCGCACCCGCTCGCCGTACCGGCTGAGCCTCGACGGCAAGTGGAAGTTCGCCTACGCCGACCGGCCCGCCGACCGCGACACCGACTTCTACCGCACCGATGTCGACGACAGGGACTGGGACACCATTCCCGTCCCCTCGGCATGGCAGGTGCATGGCTACGACTTCCCGATCTACATCAACATCACCTACCCCTGGTGGGGCCCCAACGGCCTGGGCGAGGAGGCCCAGCCGCCGGCCGCGCCCACCCGCTACAACCCCGTGGGGCAGTACCGGCGCACGTTCACCGTCCCGAAGGACTGGTCGGGGCGGCGGACCTTCCTGCACTTCGAGGGCGTCAAGTCGGCGCACTACGTGTGGATCAACGGCGAACTCGTCGGCTACCACGAGGACTCCTACACCCCCGCCGAGTACGACATCACCCCGCACCTGAAGCCGGGCACCAACCAGATAGCCGTCGAGGTCTACCGCTACTCCGACGGCGACTGGCTGGAGGACCAGGACATGATCCGGCTGAGCGGCATCTTCCGCTCGGTCTACCTGTACTCCACCCCGGCCGTGCACCTGCGCGACTTCAAGCTGGACACCCCGCTCGGCGACGACTACACCTCCGCCGAACTCTCCGTCACCGCGAGCGTGCGCGACTACGGCGGCGACAACGCGGGCCGCTACACGGTCGAGACGCAGCTCTACGACAGCGGCGGCCACGCGGTCTGGTCCCGGCCGCTCCAGCAGGCCGTAACCCTCGACGCCGGCGACGAGACGACCGTACAGGCGGCGAAGGCCGTGCCGTCCCCCGAGCTGTGGTCGGCGGAGCATCCGAACCTGTACACCGCCGTCCTGCGGCTGCGCGATCCGGCCGGCAAGGTGATCGAGACGCTCTCGCACCGGGTCGGGCTGAGGGAGTTCGCCCTGAAGGACGGGCTCATGCGCATCAACGGCAAGCCCGTCTCCTTCCGCGGCACCAACCGCCACGAGATGCACCCCGACCGCGGCACCGCGCTCACCCGCGCGGACCTCGTGAAGGACATCACGATCATCAAGCGGCTGAACATCAACTCCGTGCGCACCTCGCACTACCCCAACAACCCGCAGTGGCTCGAACTCGCCGACGAGTACGGCCTCTACCTCGTCGACGAGACCAACCTGGAGACCCACGGCATACGCGGCGAGTACCCCGGCAACCACCCCGACTGGAGCAGGGCCTGTGTGGCCCGCGCCCAGAACATGGTCCACCGCGACAAGAACCACGCCTCGGTGGTCATCTGGTCGCTGGGCAACGAGGCCGGCGGCGGCAGCACGTTCGTGAACATGCGCGACTGGATCAAGTCGTACGACACCACCCGCGTCGTCCAGTACGAGGGCGACGACCGGCCCACCATCAGCGACATCCGCTCGGAGATGTACGACAGTCCGGCACGCGTGGAACAGCACGCGAAGAACACCGCCGACACCCGGCCGTACGTGATGATCGAGTACTGCCACGCGATGGGGAACTCCAACGGCAACTTCAAGAAGTACTGGGACATCATCCGCCGCTACCCGGTCCTCCAGGGCGGCTGGATCTGGGACTTCGTCGACCAGTCCCTCACCGAGCCCGTCCCGGTGCGGCAGTTGCTCACCGAGAGCGGACCGGGTGCGCTGAGGGGCGAAGTCCTGCCCGCCAGCGCCCGGTTCGACCGTGACAAGGGTGTCTCCGGCGCCACGGTCTTCGCCCGCGACCCCCGCCTCGACCTCACCGGCTCGCTCACCCTGGAGGCCTGGGTCACCCCGAAGGTGACGGGTTATCACCAGCCCCTAATTGCCAAGGGCGACACCCAGTACGCCCTCAAACAGTCCGGGAAAACACTGGAGTTCTTCATCTATGGCGGCGGCCAGTGGATCACCGCCTCCTGGACCGTCCCGGACGACTGGACCGGCCGGGAACACCACATCGCCGGAGTCTTCGACGCGACCGCGGGCACCCTGACCCTCCACGTCGACGGCCAGGTCAGAGCCACCCGGACCACCACCCAGAAGCCCAGCAGCAACACCGCGCCGCTCGCGCTGGCCGTCGATGTCGACAACCCCACCAGGGAGTTCAGCGGCACGATCAGGAAGGCGCGCGTCTACGGCCGTGCCCTGAGCGCCGCCGAACTGGCCTCCGACGGCCGTGGACCGGGTGACGAGGGCGTGCGGTTCTGGTTCGACGCGGCGACCGTGGGGCTCACCGAGAAGCGGCCCGACCAGAAGACCTTCTTCGCGTTCGGCGGCGACTGGGGAGACAACCCCAACGACGGCGCCTTCGTCGCGGACGGCATCGTCACCGCGGACCGCGGCCACACCGGCAAGGCCGCGGAGGTCAAGCGGATCTACCAGACGGTCCAGGCGAGTTGGGCCCCCGGCGGGACGGCGGTGATCCTCACCAACGAGAACCTGTTCACCAACCTCCGTGAATTCGACGGCAGTTGGACACTCACCGCCGACGGCAAGGTGGTGCAGCGCGGGAAGCTCACCCGGGACCAGCTCAACGTGGCCCCGCTGGCGAGCAAGGACATCACCGTCCCCTACAAGCTCCCGAGCACCCCCGCGCCCGGCGCCGAGTACTTCCTCCGGTTCTCCTTCACCACCAGGGAGCCCACGCCCTGGGCCCGCGCGGGCTTCGAGGTGGCCGCGCAGCAGCTCGCCGTGGACGCGGGCAGTCCGGCGGTGACGCCGGTGCCGCTCGCGAAGGTCCCGGCGCTCAGGTACCAGGGCGCCTCCGGCCAAGTAGCCGTCACCGGCAAGGACTTCTCCGTCGTCGTCGACAAGGGCACCGGCACCATCACGTCGTACCGGGCCCATGGCACCCGGCTGCTGACCTCCGGTCCCGTGCCCAACTTCTGGCGGGCGCCCACCGACAACGACCACGGCAACGGGCAGCACACCCGCAACCAGACCTGGCGCGACGCCGGGGCGAACCGCGAGGTCACCGACGTGGGCGTGCGGGCGCTGGGGGACCGGGCCGTCGAGATCAGGGTGAGCGGCACCCTGCCGACGACCACCGAGTCGGCGTACACCACGACCTACACGGTCTTCGGCAACGGCGAGATCAAGGTGGACAACACCCTGCACCCGGGGGCGAGTTCACTGCCGTACATCCCGGAGGTCGGCACGATCCTGTTCCTGCCGCGTCGGCTCGACCGGCTGCACTACTACGGGCGCGGACCCGAGGAGAACCACTGGGACCGCAACAACGGTACGGACGTGGGCCTTTGGTCCGGGACCGTCGCCGAGCAGTGGACCTCCTACATCCGCCCCCAGGAGAACGGCAACAAGACCGACGTCCGCTGGGCCGCGCTGACCGGCCCCGACGGCGTGGGACTGCTCGTCTCCGGTGAGCCCCTGCTGGAGGTCAACGCCTCGCACTTCACCCCCGAGGACCTGTCCAACGGGGTGCGTCACGACTACCAGCTCACCCCGCGCGACGCGGTCGTGCTCAGGGTGAACCACCGGCAGATGGGCGTCGGCGGTGACAACAGCTGGGGCGCGCACACCCACGACGAGTACAAGCTGTTCGCCAACCGGGACTACTCGTACACGTACCGGCTGCGGCCGCTGACGGATGTGAGCCACGCCACGGCAACCTCACGGCGGCCGACGGCGACCACCTGATACGCCGGGGGTTCAGGAGACACGCGGCGTGCGAGGAGTGAGGCGTCCCGTTGCGGGGCGCCTCACTCTGCTTCTCCTTCTGCCTCCGCCGTGTCGCTGAGGCCCAGCCGCAGATGCTCCACGTGGTACACGGCCTGGTCGAGGAGTTCGGCGACGTGGTGGTCGTGCAGCGCGTACACCACCGACCGGCCCCGGCGCTCGCCCACGACCAGGCCCAGATTGCGCAGCAGCCGCAGCTGGTGCGAGCACGCCGACTGCTCCATGCCCACCTCGGCGGCCAACTCCGTGGCCGGCAGCGGTCCTTCACGCAGCCTGGCGAGGATCAGCAGCCGGGACGGGGTGGAGAGGGCCTGGAGCGTGGTGGCCACCTTGGCGACATTGGCCGCGTCCAGGCGTACGCGCTCTTCGGCGGTGGTGGTGACGGCTCCATGACCCATGGGCGGTATCTTACCCACCGTACATGAACAGATGAATGAGTCTTCATGTGTTCCTGTATGGTGCTGGGGTGTCCACGACTCTCACCCCTGTCCGTGCCCCCTTGCCCACCCACCGGACGCCCCGTCGCCGCACCCGCGTCCTGGCCCTGGCCGAGTCCCGCTGGGCGCTGGCGTCGACCGTCGCGTTCCTGCTCGGCCTGGCGCTGGATCTCAGTGGCGTGCCGTGGTGGGCGTACGGCCCGCTGTACGCCGTCGCCTACGCGACCGGCGGCTGGGAGCCGGCGCTCGAAGGGCTCAGGGCGCTGCGCGAGCGGACCCTGGACGTCGATCTGCTGATGATCGTGGCGGCACTGGGCGCGGCCGCGATCGGGCAGGTTCTGGACGGGGCCCTGCTGATCGTCATCTTCGCCACCTCCGGCGCCCTGGAGGCGCTGGCCACCGCCCGTACGGCCGACTCGGTGCGCGGACTGCTCGACCTCGCGCCCGCGATGGCGACCCGGGTCACCGAAAACGGCGAGGAGACCGTCCCCACGAGTGAACTCACCCTGGGAGACGTCCTGTTGGTCCGGCCCGGTGAGCGCATCGGTGCCGACGGCGTGGTGGTGGACGGGGCGAGCGAGGCCGACCAGGCCACCATCACCGGGGAACCCCTGCCGGTCGCCAAGGGCCCCGGCGACGAGGTCTTCGCCGGCACCCTCAACGGCATCGGCGCCCTGCGCGTGCGGGTCGGGCGCGACCCCGCTGACTCAGTCATCGCCCGCATCGTGACCCTCGTGGAGGAGGCCTCGCGCACCAAGGCGCCGACCCAGCTGTTCATCGAGAAGGTCGAGCAGCGGTACGCGGTGGGGATCGTCCTCGCCACGCTCGCCGTGTTCGGCGTGCCCCTGCTGTTCGGCGCCTACCTCACGGACGCGCTGCTCCGCGCGATGACCTTCATGATCGTCGCCTCGCCGTGCGCGGTCGTCCTCGCGACCATGCCGCCCCTGCTCTCCGCCATCGCCAACGCCGGCCGGCACGGGGTCCTGGTCAAGTCGGCGGTCGCGATGGAACGGCTGGGGGAGGTGGACGCCGTCGCCCTCGACAAGACGGGGACCCTGACGGAGGGCGCGCCGGAGGTGACAGCGGTACGGCCCCTGCCGGGGGCCGACCTCGACGAGGCCGAGCTCCTCGCCCTGGCCGCCGCGGCCGAGCACCCCAGTGAGCATCCGCTCGCGCGGGCGATCGTGGGGGCGGCGCGGGCGAGGGGGCTGCGGATCGACACGGCGACGGATTTCATGGCGACACCGGGGCGCGGGGTGACGGCGGTGGTGGGTGGCCGGGTGATCGGGGTCGGGCGTTTGGAGGAAGCGGGGGGTGCGGGCCGTGGGTTCGTGGAGAGTGCTGGTGCCGGGGAGGGTGGTCCTGGGGAGCGCGCGGGTCTTGGGGAGGGTGCGGGTTCTGGCGAGGGCGCGGGTCTCGGCTACACCGCGGGTCTCGGCGACGCCGCCGGTCTCGGGGGCACCGCCGGTCTCGCGGAGGTGGCCGGTCTCGTGGAAGGTCCGGGTCTCGGCAACGCCGCCGGTCTCGGGGGCACCGCCGGTCTCGCGGAGGTGGCCGGTCTCGTGGAAGGTGCGGGTCTCGGCAACGCCGCCGGTCTCGGGGGCACCGCCGGTCTCGCAGAGGTGGCCGGTCTCGTGGAAGGTGCGGGTCTCGTGGAAGGTGCCGGGCTCGGGGCATGTGCCCGGCTCGCCGGGCCGGGTGGTGTCACCGTCGTGCTCGTGACCGGAGACGGTGTGCCGCTCGGTGTTCTCGCTCTCGCCGACCGGCTGCGACCCGGCGCCCCCGCCATGACCGCCGCGCTCACCGCACTGACCGGCGCCGCCCCCGTCCTGCTCACCGGCGACAACGCGCGGGCCGCCGCCCGGGTCGCCGAGGCCACCGGGCTGGTGGACGTCCGCGCGGACCTGCTGCCCGAGGGCAAGGTGGACGCCGTACGGGAGCTCCAGGACGCCGGTCGCAAGGTGCTGTTCGTCGGGGACGGCGTCAACGACGCGCCCGCGCTCGCCGCCGCCCACTCCGGCATCGCGATGGGCCGCGCGGGCTCCGACCTGGCGTTGGAGACGGCGGACGCGGTCGTCGTGCGCGACGAGCTCGCGACCGTCCCGGCGGTCGTACGGCTGTCCCGGACCGCCCGCCGGCTGGTGGTCCAGAACCTGGTGATCGCGGGCACCTTCATCACCGGACTCGTCCTGTGGGACCTCCTCGGCCACCTCCCGCTGCCGCTCGGCGTCGCCGGGCACGAGGGCTCGACGGTGCTCGTCGGTCTGAACGGGCTGCGGCTGCTGCGCGAGTCCGCCTGGCGGTCCGGGCAGGCCCGGGGTACACGAGGTTGATGTCGGATTCTCGCCAGCCCTGCTCCGGGCGGTGGCCGATGCTGGACTCATGCAGACGGGGATGTACACCGAGACCGAGCGCTGTGTGCGCGCCGTGCAGTCCAAGGACGCACGGTTCGACGGATGGTTCTTCACGGCTGTTCTGACGACCCGCATCTACTGCCGGCCGAGCTGTCCCGTCGTACCGCCCAAGCCGGAGAACATGACGTTCTACCCGAGCGCGGCGGCCTGCCAGCAGGCGGGTTTCCGGGCCTGCAAGCGGTGCCGGCCCGACACCAGCCCGGGTTCCCCGGAGTGGAACCAGCGCGCCGACCTCGTGGCCCGCGCGATGCGGCTCATCGCCGACGGCGTGGTCGACCGCGAGGGCGTGCCGGGGCTCGCCGCCCGGCTCGGCTACAGCACCCGGCAGATCGAACGCCAGCTGCTCGCCGAGCTGGGCGCGGGTCCGCTCGCCCTCGCCCGGGCCCAGCGGGCCCAGACGGCGAGGATCCTCATAGAGACCACCGCCCTCCCGATGGCCGACGTCGCCTTCGCGGCCGGCTTCTCCGCGATCCGCACCTTCAACGACACCGTGCGCGAGGTCTTCGCGCTCTCCCCGAGCGACCTGCGCGCCCGGGTGCCGAGGCGGGCCACGGCGACCACGAGCCCGACCCCGAGCGCCGGACCGGGCCGGCCCGCGCGGGCGGCCGGACCCGGCACACCCGGCGTGCTGAACCTGCGCCTGCCGTTCCGCGCCCCGCTCAACCCGGACAACCTCTTCGGCCACCTCGCGGCCACCGCGGTCCCGGGGGTGGAGGAGTGGCGGGACGGCGCGTACCGGCGCACGCTGCGGCTGCCGTACGGGCACGGCGTGGTGGCCCTCACCCCGCGGCCCGACCACATCGCGTGCCGGCTGATGCTGAGCGACCTGCGTGACCTGACCGTCGCCATCAGCCGCTGCCGTCGGCTGCTCGACCTGGACGCCGACCCGGTGGCGATCGACGACCAGCTGCGCACGGACCCGCTGCTGGCGCCGCTGGTGGACAAGGCGCCCGGCAGGCGGGTCCCGCGCACGGTCGACGAGGCGGAGTTCGCCGTCCGTGCCGTGCTGGGACAGCAGGTCTCCACGGCCGCCGCCCGCACCCACGCGGGCCGTCTGGTCGCCGCGCACGGCGAGCCGGTGGACGACCCGGAGGGCGGTCTCACCCACCTCTTCCCGTCGCCCGAGGCCCTGGCCGCTCTCGACCCGGCCTCGCTCGCGATGCCCCGCACGCGCCGCACGACCTTCACCACACTGGTCGGCCAACTGGCGGACGGAACGCTCCGGTTGGGCGTCGAATGCGACTGGACGGAGACCAGGGCCCGACTGCTCTCGCTGCCCGGCTTCGGCCCCTGGACGGTCGACGTCATCGCCATGCGAGCCCTCGGCGACCCGGACGCCTTCCTCCCGACCGACCTCGGAATCCGCCGCGCCGCACAGGAGTTGGGTCTGCCCTCCACCCCGGCCGCGCTGACGGCCCGCGCGGCGGCCTGGCAGCCCTGGCGGGCCTACGCGGTCCAGTATCTGTGGGCGACCGACAGCCACCCCATCAACTTCCTTCCCGTCTGAGGACGTCCAGTGAAACAGCACACCGTGATCGACAGCCCCTACGGCCCGCTGACCCTCGTCGCCGAGGACGGCGTCCTGTGCGGCCTCTACATGACCGACCAGCGCCACCGCCCGCCGCAGGAGTCCTTCGGCACACCGTTCGACGAGCCCTTCGGGGAGGCGGAAGAGCAGCTGGAGGCCTACTTCGCGGGCGAGTTGAAGGAGTTCACCCTGGAACTGCGCCTGCACGGAACGCCGTTCCAGCGCACGGTGTGGGACCGGCTCCGCCGCATCCCCTACGGCGAGACCCGCGGCTACGGCGAACTCGCCGACGCCCTCGGCAACCCCAAGGCCTCCCGCGCGGTCGGTCTCGCCAACGGCAAGAACCCGATCGGCATCATCGTCCCCTGCCACCGCGTGGTCGGGGCGAACGGCAGCCTGACGGGTTACGGCGGCGGCCTGGAGCGCAAGCAGCGGCTGCTGGACTTCGAGCGGGGAGCGGCCCTGTTCTGAGGGAGGCCGGTGCGGGCCGTATCCCAAAGCGCCCTGCGGGGAGCCGAGTTGTGACGTGTAGTGTTCGCTCGCGTGCTGGCCGAACAACGACACCAACTCATCCTCCGGGCCTTGCGATCCGGGGGCACCGTCACCGTGACGGACCTCGCCGAGCAGCTGGGGGCCAGCGCCGCGACGGTCCGCCGGGACCTCCTCAAGCTGGAGGAGGACGGACTGCTCACCCGCGTTCACGGGGGAGCGGTCGTCGAGGACAGGCCCGCGCCCTTCGCCGAGGCGGCCGAGGCGCAGGTGCCGGAGAAGGACGCGATAGCCGCCCGGGCCGCCGAGCTGATCGAGGACGGCCAGTCGGTCATCCTCGACTCCGGCACCACCGTGCACCGCCTGGCTCGCGCACTGCACGGGCGCCGCGTCACCGTCATCACCAACAACCTCGGTGTGTACGAGGAACTGCTGCCCGACGAGAGCGTCGAACTGATGCTGCTGGGCGGCATGGTCGTCCGCGAGTCACGCATGCTGGACGGCTTCATGGCCGAGGACAACCTCCGTCAGGTCCACGCGGACTGGCTCTTCATGGGCGCCTGCGGTGTCCGCCCGGGCGGCCAGGTCATGGACACCACGGTCGCCGAGGTCCCCGCCCGCCGAGCCATGATCAGCGCCGGCGACAAGGTCGTACTGCTCGCGGACGCCACCAAGTTCCCCGGCACCGGGATGGTGAAGATCTGCGATCCCGGCGAGTTGGACCTCGTCATCACCACCACGTCCGCCCACGACGCCACGTGTACGGCACTTGAGGAGGCCGGGGTGAGGGTGGAACGGGTGGACGCGGACCGTCGCTCCTAGACTGCGCCCTCAGCCCTCAGCCCTCATCCTCAGCCCTCGGCTTCGCCCCGCAGCCTCATCAGCAGTGCCGGCAAGGCCGTCCCGATCGGTTCGCGGATCACCTCGTCGGCGCGGTCGTCGTACGGTGTGGGCTCCGCGTTGACGATGACCAGGCGTGCCCCGTGGTCCGCGGCGACGCCCGCGAGGCCGGCCGCGGGCTGGACCTGGAGGGTGGTGCCGACGGCGATGAACACCTGGCAGGCCTTGGTGACGGCGACCGCCTCGCCGAGGACGACGGGATCCAGGTGCTCGCCGAACATGACGGTCGCGGACTTGAGGATCCCCCCGCAGTCGAGGCATGCCGGGTCGTCCTCCCCGGCGTCCAGCCGGGCCAGCGCGTCCTCCATCGGGCTGCGCGCGCGGCACTTCGTGCACACCACCCGCCGTGCGGTGCCGTGCAGTTCGAGGACCTTGCGGGCGGGCATCCCGGCGAGCTGGTGCAGACCGTCCACGTTCTGCGTGATCACCCGCACCGGCACCCCGGCCCGTTCCAGATCCGCAACCGCCACATGCGCGGCGTTCGGCTCGACGGCCGACGCCCGGTGCTCCCGCCGCATCTGCCACGAACGGCGACGGATCTCCGGATCGCCCATGTAGAAGTCGTACGTCACGAGCTTCTCCGCCTCCGGATCCCGCCGCCACAGCCCGTTGGGACCGCGGTAGTCGGGGATCCCGGAGTCGGTGGAGATTCCGGCACCGCTGAGGAGCGCGACGAGGGGCTTGTTCATGGGCCGAGGGTAGGTCGGCCGCTCGGGGAGGGCCAGCGGATATCGGGAGGGTGACCGGCGCGCCGCCGCGTATAACAAGTTCGCGAGTTCCGGCTCAGTGCCGTCGGGCGTTGCACATAACGACGGGCCCGCGTCACTCACTTGCAACAAACAAGAAAAACGCGGCCCGGGTCGGTCGAGGACCCGAGCCGCGATCTGCACCCCTTGGAGAGGGCTGTCATGGGAAAGCCCGTCAACCGCCGGAAAACGAACGGGAATTCTGCACGCTCGAAGATCACCCCTGGATCGGTCGGAGCGACTTTCAGTTCGGTCACCGTCAGCGTGGCCAGTGCTTATGCTGCCACCGGGTCAGTCGTGATCACCTGTGTGGCCGGTGGTCTGGGCCTCGCGGTGGTGATCCTGCTTCTCATGATATTCGCGGCCGTTCATTAGGCCGGACCGCCGGGGTCACTGCCACACGGTGAGGCAGAGCTGATGCTGATGTGCCAGGCGGTGGCCCCGGGCCGGATCGGGTTTACTGGTGAAGGGATTTGAGCTGAACAGCATCCGGGCCACGAGGCGCGCGGTCATCAGTCCTGAAAGACCGTCGTAAAAGGCTCTGTTCGCCGTGACGCGGTGCGGGACCACGTTGTCGAGGTAGTGGTGCCAGGCGTCCGAGCCCTTCGGCAGAACAGCATCGGGCCCGACCGGTTCGTTCCACAACGGCCCGATGATGCCAGGACGGCACGCGAACACCCAGCGGTACTTCTCGGAATAGGCCTCGGCCATCGCCGGATGCTCGGCCGGTGGTCCGAGCAGAGTGACATCGCCCCGGAGCAGGTTCCACAGTCGCGGCAACGCGTCCAGACCGGATTCCTGGAGCAGTGCGCCGACCCGGGTCCTGTTCCCCGTGCTGTCCTGGGTTCTGAAGTCGTAAAGATGAAAGAGACGTCCGCCGGCCCCCACCCGGGGACGTCGGACCAGTGTGGGCCCCACTGACGTCATCCGGATTCCCGCCGTGGCGGCCACCAGCATCGGAAGGGACGTCCACAGCAACGAGACGGAGACGATCACGTCCAGGGCGCGCCGGCCTCTGCGCAGGGGCGCGGGACTGTCGGCCTGCGCGAGCGGTCGGGAGCCGTCCACCGTCAGGGCCTCGGGCCGGAGATCCTCCGACCGGCGTTCGCGCAGGCCCCGGAAGTGGATGACGGCGAGCAGAACGGCGGGGCCGGACATGCCGAGGGCGACACTCGGGAGCAAGGTCTCACACCACTGGGGCAGGATTCCCTGCCCCAGTGGTGTGAGCGCCAGGCTGAGCAGTGCGACCAGCAGGCCTGTCCCGAGCCGGAACCACCAGTGCCTTCTGCCGGTCCGGGCCGGCGGCGTGCGCGGGGCGCGCCCTTCGGACCTCCCCCCGTCACGCTCCGCCACCGCGGCCAGGTTGAGGAACTCCTGAAGAGCCGTGCTCCCCGACTCGTGGTCCCGGAGCACGGCTCGACGAGCCGCCTCCAGCTTGATCTCCAGGAGTTTCTGGTCGACCTCGGTGTCCGGGATCTCCGCCTCGATCCGCGCGTCCAGCGCATCCCGGAATTCCTGGATCCGCTGTCCGACACCGCTCCCTTCCAGGTCGGGTCCCGGAGTGTGCGCGCCGATCGATGTAAGGAGATCATGAATCGTCGCGGCGATGTTGTCGTCATTCCGGGTGCTCATCGTTCCTCCTTACTGCCGTGTCCGTCGACCGCAGCGCTGTTCTCCTGAAGAATGCGATCGAGATTGATTCTCGCCGACCGCAGATTGGACCGGACCGTCGCCGGGTTGTCGCCGATGAGGTCGGCTATTTCGGTGGGACCGAATCCGTCGATGTAATAGGCCATCACCTGCCGCTGCTTGTAGCCGAGTTTGCCCAGGAGGGCGAGGACCGACTGTTCCTCGTCCCTCGACGGCGATTCCGGACAGGCCAGTTCCTCGCTGACGCCCCAGCCGCCCTTGATCGCCCGGGCGGGAGCATCGAGGTCCCGGACCGCCGAGCGCAGGAAGTGCCGCTCGGCGGCGGTGCGGACCCACGCTCGCGGGTGTTCGATCTCGGTCCACTTCTCGAGGGCCTTGAGCATCGCGGTCTGCGCCGAGTCCTCCGCTTCCTCCTGTGAGGCGCCGATCCATCGAAGAAACCCGACCAGTTTCCGGTATTCCTGCCGGAAGAAGCTGTCGAAGTCGTCGCCACTCGGTTCCTGTCGACGCCCCACCGTGCATCCCTCCTCAATGGTCATGCACACCTGATGCAAAGGAGTGACATGACCAAGAGGCATCGTGCGATGCGGATGGCGGCGTTCGACCGCAAGTCCCGTAAACCGTGAATCAGTTCGGGTTCTGGTGCGGTGGTGATCGATTCTTCGACGACAACGGAACGCGGGCTGTTCGGTTTCGAACAAGCGCCGGTATTCGTGATGTCGCCGAAGGGGAACGGGCCCTAGGGGCGTCCTCGACGAGATGTCCGCCGTCGCTTTCACGGTGACCCGCACGGCGCGCCGACTCGGCGAACTGTCCATGGTCGTCTCCTCCCCCCGTCCCCACCGTGCTCGGCCTCAGGCGCCGTACGGCGACGCTGTCGCGCACCGCCGCCGGCCGCTGCCGGATGAGGCGTCTGCCTGTTGCCTCCACACGTGAGTGGCACGGGGCGGGCCGAACGTGCAGTGGCGCCCGGACCTTTTTTGAAATACACAGCGTCCGGGCCCGGATTCATGGAGTGACGGCGGTGAGGAAGCAGTGGTCAGGTGGTGCCTGTCGGGGTGGAGTGATGACGGCCGAACGCGGACGCGCGGTCAGCCCACCCGCTCCCCGTCCTCCAGCTCCACCGCCCCCGCGCCCTCCGCGAGGACGTCCAGCGCGGCCGTGACCCGGCGGCCCAGGGCGCCCAGCAGGTACTCGGGAAGGTCCTCGCGTGGTACGAGGCGCCAGGAGAGGAGTTCCTGCTCCTGGAGGCGGATCGCCTTGAGGTCGTTCTCGGTGAGGACTCCCCCGTCGAAGAGGTAGGCGACCAGGGGCGGGCGGACCGTCGTACCCGGGACCCAGTCCACCGCCAGCAGGCGGCCGAGTTCGCGGTCCAGGCCGATCTCCTCCAGGGTCTCGCGGCGCGCACCCTGGCGGGGGGTCTCGCCCTGGTCGGACTCGATCGTGCCGCCCGGCAGCGCCCAGCCCTCCCGGTAGTTGGGCTCGACGAGCAGCACCCGCCCCTCCGCGTCCCGGAACAGGGCCGCGGCACCGGCGAGGACACGGGGCAGACCGGCGATGTACGCGGCGAAGTCTTCGGTGGTGGTCACCTTCGAAGGGTAGCCAGATCCGGCGGGGCCCCTTCAGGGACCGTTCCCGTCAGTCCTCCACCCCCACCAACCGCACCGTCCGCTCCGCCAGTTCGCTGATGTGCACCCCGTCGAAGCCGAACACCGCGCTGCGCACCCGGTCCTCCAGCGGCTCCGTCCACTGCGCCGGAATCGCCTCCGCCCCGGTGAGCACCCCGGCCACCGAGCCCGCGGTCGCGCCGTTGGAGTCGGTGTCCAGGCCGCCCCGGACCGTCAGCGTGATCGAGCGGGTGAAGTCGCCGTCGCCGTACAGCAGTCCGGCGGTCAGGACGGCCGCGTTGGGGATCGTGTGGATCCAGCCCAGCCCCGCGGTCTCCTCCGAGACCGTCGTCAGGGTGTCCTCCCAGGTCATCCGGGTGTCATGGAGGGAAACCACCCGCCGTACGGTCCGGGCGAGCCGGCTGCTCGCGGGGATCACCGCGAGCGCCTGGTCCACGGCCTGGCGCACGGTGTCCACCGTGAACGCCGCCGAGATCAGCGCCGCCGCCCACATCGCCCCGTACACGCCGTTCCCGGTGTGTGAGAGCACCGCGTCCCGGCGGGCCAGCGCGGCCGCGCGGCGCGGGGCGCCGGGGCAGGTCCAGCCGTAGATGTCGGCGCGGATGAGGGCCCCGATCCACTCCTGGCAGGGGTTGTCGTACGTCGCCGTCAGCGGCGGCTTCAGTCCGTTCGCGAGGTTGCGGTAGGCGGCCCGCTCGGCGGTGAACGTCTGGAGGTACGGCAGCCTGAGCAGCCACAGGTCGCCGACCTGCTCGGTGCTGAAGCCGAAGCCGTGGGTCTCCAGGAGATGCAGGCCCAGGATGGCGTAGTCGACGTCGTCGTCGCGGCAGCTGCCGTGGATACGGCCGCGCACGCACTCGCGCCACTCGGGCCGCAGCTCGAAGCCGTCGCTCTCGCCGACGGGCTCGGGAAGGTAGTCGGTCAGGGGCAGGGCGGCGGCCTGCCGCAGATAGCGGTCGATCCGGTCCCGCGTCCACAGGTCGCCCTGCTCGACCGGCTTGCCGAGCATGTTGCCCGCGATCCGGCCCAGCCAGCCCCCGAGGACGCGGTCGGCGAGCTCTGGCTCAGTGCCCACAGGGGTCATAGCTCCGGTTTACCCCATTCCGGAGAACCGCACAGAGGGTTCGCAGGGCCTTCTCAGGGTCTGGTCGGTGCATGACGCCGGGGGCCGTCTCCGGTTAAGGTCGCAGCGGCGCGACTGGCCTTGACGTGCACGAGGCCCGGAGAGCAAGGGGAAGACGTGACACAGCGCGTGCTCATCGCCGCGGACAAGTTCAAGGGCTCGCTCACGGCCGTACAGGTCGCCGAGCGGGTGACGGCGGGGCTGCGCCGGGTCGTGCCGCACCTGGAGGTCGAGGCGCTGCCCGTCGCCGACGGCGGTGACGGCACCGTCGCCGCCGCGGTCGCGGCCGGATTCGAGCGTCGGGAAGTGGCGGTCGCCGGGCCCCTCGGGCAGGAGATCACCGCCGCCTTCGCGGTGCGCGCGGAGACCGCCGTCGTCGAGATGGCCGAGGCCAGCGGTCTCCAGCGGCTGCCCGCCGGCGTCTTCGCCCCGCTCACGGCGTCCACGTACGGCTCCGGCGAGCTGCTGCGCGCCGCGCTGGACGCGGGCGCCCGCACCATCGTGTTCGGAGTCGGCGGCAGCGCCACCACGGACGGCGGCGCCGGCATGCTCTCGGCCCTCGGCGCCCGTTTCCTGGACGCCGACGGCGAGCCCGTGGCCCCCGGCGGCGGAGGCCTCGCCGACCTCGCCACGGCCGACCTGTCGGGTCTGGACCCGCGGCTCGCGGCCGTCGAGTTCATCCTGGCCAGCGATGTCGACAACCCGCTGACCGGCCCCAAGGGCGCGCCCGCGGTCTACGGCCCGCAGAAGGGCGCCTCCCCGGACGACGTCGAGGCCCTGGACAGCGCCCTCGCCCACTACGCGAAGGTCCTGGAGGACGCCGTCGGCGCGAAGGCCGCCGAGTACGCGGCCTCACCGGGTGCGGGCGCGGCCGGCGGCATCGGCTACGGCGCCCTCCTGATCGGCGCCCGGTTCCGCCCCGGCATCGACGTCATGCTCGACGTCCTCGGCTTCGCGCCCGCACTGGAATGGGCCGACCTGGTGATCACCGGCGAGGGCTCCCTCGACGAGCAGACCCTGCACGGCAAGGCCCCGGCGGGCGTCGCCGCGGCCGCCCGCGCCAAGGGCAAGGAGGTCGTCGCCGTGTGCGGCCGCCTCGCGCTGCCGCCGGAGGCCATCGGCCGGGCGGGCATCCGCCGCGCCTACCCGCTCACCGACGCCGAGCCGGACATCCAGAAGTGCATCGCGGAGGCGGGCCCGATCCTGGAGGACGTGGCGGAGCGGATCGGCCGGGACTTCCTGGTCTGAGACCGGCCAGGACGTCCTCTGCGGTGTCCTCAGTCCTCCGAATTCAGCGCCGCCCGCCCGACAACCGGTACGCGTCCAGCGCCAGGGTCATCTCGATCAGGTCCCGCGGCCGGGCCAGCGACCGGGACGTGAGCTGTTCCAGTCGCCGCAACCGGTTGAAGACCGTGTTGCGGTGGCAGTACAGGCGTCCGGCGGCCCGCCCCGCCGAGCCCTCGCACAGCAGCCACACGTCGAGGGTCTCCAGGAGCACGGCCCGGTCGGCGGGCTCCAGCTCCAGGAGCCCCCCGAACACGTCCGACACCAGCCGGTCGGCCAGCTCCGGCTGGCTCACCACCAGCGCGGTCGGCATCCGCTGATCAAGGCGTACGACCGCGGTGCCGTCCGGCGGACACGTGCGCAGCGCCAGCTCGGCGAGCCGCCGGGCCCGCCCCAGCTCGGCCAGGCCCGGCACCACCGGACTGATCCCGCCCGGCCCCGCACAACGCCCCTCCAGCGACCGCACCACCGCGTCCAGTCCCTGACCGGGCGTGAGCGCCACGACCGCCACCTCGCCGTCGGCCCGCATCCGCCAGATGAACCGGAACCCGGCACCCCGCAGCGGCCGCTCGGCGGACTCCCGCCGCTCGGCCCGCAGCACCACCACCGCGTACGGCCCGTGCTCCGGCAGATCGAGGCCCGCCGCCGCCCGCGCCGCGAGCCCGGGTGTCGCCTGCCCCTCCAGCAGGGCGTCCAGGAGCGCCTGCAACTGCTCGTCGGTGCGCCGCCGCAGCTCGGCCTCGGTGGCCCGGTACGCCTCCGAGGCAGTCTGCGCCTGTGCGTCCACCGCCGACCACACCATCGTCGTCGACCGCATCAGCGCCGCGAGCCGCTCCGGCTCCCGCCCGGTCGTCCCCTCCACGAGCGCGTCCCACACCAGGTAGCCGGCGTTCCGGTAGGCGTGCACCAGGAGGTCCAGCGGCAGCCCCTGGTGGGCCCGGCGCCGGCCCGCGTCCTCGGCGTACTCCAGGTCGCGGCGCGGTGAGTCCCGGGGCGCGGAGATCGTCTCGATGCCGATCCGCATCGCCTCCTCGGCCTCCCGCCACTGCTGGTCGTACGGCAGCACCTGCCCGTAGACGGGGGAGTGGTCGGTGAGTTGGCGCAGGTGCTCGTCGACGAGCTCCGGCACCCGTTCCAGCAGAGCCGTGCAGGACTCCGCGAGCAGCTTCCAGTCATGACCGGTCCGCGGTCGTCGCCCTCCCATTCCCGGAGGATGCCACCCGGACCCGACCTCGCACAGGCCCCTGACACGCGGTGTTGTGCGCGCGCACAACGGCGGCACCGGCCCGCTGGGCACCCGCAGCGATTCCGCCGGGGGCCGTGGACGCACGCCCCCGCCGGTGCTGGGGTGAGCGCCACACCGAGTACGGACAAGGGGGGAGTCGATGACCGGAGCCGGACTGGTCGTCCAGGACCTGTCGGTCGGATACGGCCCCGTGCGCGCCCTGCGCCGGGTGTCCCTGGAGGTGCCCGAGGGGTCCGTGGTGACGCTGCTCGGCGGAAACGGTGCCGGCAAGTCGACCCTGCTGAGGGCGATCAGCCGGACCCTCTCCTTCCACGGCGGCGCGGTCACCGGGGGCACGGTGACCCTGGACGGCCGCCGCCTCGACCACCTGGCCCCGGACCGGGTGGTCGCCGCCGGGGTCTCCCAAGTCCCGGAGGGCAGACGGGTGTTCGCCCGCATGACGGTCGCCGACAACCTCCGTGCCGGCGCCCTCGGCGGCAGCAGATCGGGCCGCTCCATGGCCCTCGACCGCGTCCACGACCTCTTCCCCGTCCTTGCCGAACGCGCCGCGCAGCGCGCCGGACTCCTCTCCGGCGGCGAACAGCAGATGCTCGCCGTCGCCCGCGCCCTGATGGCCGGCCCACGCGTCCTGCTCCTCGACGAACCCTCCCTCGGCCTCGCCCCGCTCATGGCCCGGCGCATCGCCGACACCGTCCGCGAGATCAACGCCCAGGGCACCTCGGTCCTCCTCGTCGAACAGAACGCGGCCCTCGCCCTGAGCCTCGCCACCCGCGCGTACGTCCTCGAAGTCGGCGAGGTCACCCTGTCGGGCCCGGCCGCGGAACTCGCCGCCTCCGACGAGGTCCGCCGCCGCTACCTCGGCGTGGTCGACGAGGACGCGGCGGCGGACGCGGCTCAGGCCACCGGACGGACCCTGGCGAGGTGGGAAGGGTGAACAAGCCGGACATCCCGCCCCTGGACGTACGTCACCTCACCGTCCGCTTCGCCGGACTCACCGCCCTCGACGACGTCGACCTCACCGTCCGCCCCGGCACCGTCCACGCCCTCATCGGCCCCAACGGGGCAGGAAAGTCGACCTGCTTCAACGTCCTGTCCGGCGTCTACCGGGCCACCGCGGGCAGTGTCCGCTTCGGCGCACACGAGCTCACCGGCCTGCCCGCGCACCGCATCGCCGCGCTCGGCGTGGCCCGCATCTTCCAGAACCTCGCGCTGCCGCCCCGCGCCTCCGTCGAGGACTGCCTGCTGCTGGGCCGTCACCGGCTCACCCGAACCGGCTTCCTGGCCGCGGGACTTCGACTGCCGTCGGCGGCCCGGGAGGAGCACCGGCACCGTGAACGCGTCCGGGAGATCGCCGAGTTCGTCGGCATCGCGGACTGCCTGGACCGTCCGGCGGGCTCCCTGCCGTACGGGCAGCAGAAGCTCGCCGAACTCGCCCGCGCGCTCTGCATGGAACCGCGGCTGCTGCTCCTCGACGAGCCGGTCGCGGGCATGACCGCCGACGAACGGCGTCGGACGGCCGCGGTGATCGCGGGCGTCCGCGACTCCCTCGGCATCTCGATCGTGCTGGTGGAACACGACATGGGGGTGGTGATGCGGCTCGCAGACGCGGTGACCGTACTGGACTTCGGGCGCCGGATCGCCGACGGCGCCCCCGCGGACGTACAGAACGATCCCGCGGTCGTACAGGCGTACTTGGGGACGGCGTCATGAGCACCTTCGCCGAGATCCTGCTGAACGGCGTCTCGTTGGGGTCGGTGTACGCACTGATCGCGCTCGGTTTCGTGGTGATCTTCCGGGCCACCGAGGTCGTCAACTTCGCCCACGCCTCCCTGCTGTTGGCGGGCGGATACGTCACCGCGAGCCTCCACGACGACCTCGGGTTCTGGCCCGCGCTGCTCGTCGGGATCGCGGGGGCCGCGCTGGTCGGGGCCGCCGTGGAGTTCCTGGTGATGCGGCGGTACCGGGGGAGCGACCACAGCGTGCTGGCGATCGTCACCATCGGCGTCGACATCCTGCTCACCACCGAACTGACCCGCCGTATCGGCACCGACGTCCTCGCCCTCGGCGACCCGTGGGGCGACGCCGTGCTGCGGCTCGGCCCGATCTCCCTCGCGCACACCCGGATCGCCGCGTTCGTGGCCGCCGCGCTGCTCATCACGGCGTTCCTGCTGGCCTTCCGGTACACGGCGTGGGGCGTGGCGATGCGGGCGGCGGCGGAGAGCGCGGAGACGGCCGCGCTGATGGGCGTACGGCTCGGCCGGGTGTCGCTCGGCGCGTGGGCGGTGGCGGGCGGACTCGCCGCCGTGGCCGCCCTGTTCCTCACCGTCTTCCCGACCCCGGGACTGGAACGGGCCACCTCGCTCGCCGCCCTCAAGGCCTTCCCGGCGGCCATCCTCGGCGGCCTCGACTCGACGACGGGCGCCCTGGTCGGCGGCCTGCTGGTCGGGGTCACGGAATCCCTGGCCACCGGCTACCAGAGCGATCTGACCTTCCTGGGCCGGGGGCTGGGGGACCTGGCCCCCTACCTCGTGATGGTCGCGATCCTGCTCATACGGCCCGCGGGGCTGTTCGGCACCAAGGAGCTCGCCCGTGTCTGAGGCCCTGGTGAGACCGCTCAGGCTGCTGGGCGCGCGGACCTACCTCTGGACCGCGGCGGCCGTCCTGCTCCTCGCCCTGCCCTTCTACCTGGACCGCTTCTGGCTCCAGGCGGGGCTGTTCGCGATGGCCGCCGCGATCGGCGCGATCGGCATCAACCTCCTCACCGGCGCGACCGGACAGCTCTCGATGGGTCACGCCTTCTTCCTCGCCGTCGGGGCCTACGGCTACTGCGTGTTCGCGGCCGACGGCGGCGACGGGCTGACCGGGCTCGGCCTGCCCACCTGGCTCGCGGCCGTGCTCGCGGTGCTGGTCGCCGGGGTCGCGGGCGGGCTGTTCAGCCCCATCTCCGGGCGGCTCAGCGGCGCCTACCTGGGCATCGCCACGCTCGCGCTGGTTTTCATCGGCCAGCACGTGATGTTCAACGCGCACGACCTCACGGGCGGCGCCAACGGCCGTGACGTGCCGCCGCTGAGCCTGTTCGGCCTCACCTTCGACGACCGTGAACTCCTCGTCGCCGCGGTGCCGTTCGGGTCGGCGGAGAAGCTCTGGTACGCGGGTCTGGTCCTGCTGGCGGCGGGCGCCCTGTTCGCACGCGGTGTCCTGCGCGGCCGTCCGGGACGGGCCATGAACGCCATCCGCGACCACCGCATCGCGGCCGGGGTGCTCGGCGTGCCGGTCGCCCGCCGGCGGGCCGCGGTCTTCGTGCTGTCGTCGATGTACGCGGGCCTCGCGGGCGTCCTGCTCGCGCTGGTCTTCCAGCGGACGGTGCCCGACTACTTCGGCATCACGCTCTCGCTCGAATACCTCGCGATGATCGTCATCGGCGGGCTCGGCTCGGTCTCCGGGGCGGTGGCCGGAGCCGTCTTCGTGTCCCTGCTGCCACAGCTGCTGACCCGATGGAGCGACGCGCTGCCGCTCGTCTCCGCCCCCGGCACGGGCGGGATCGCACCGGGCGAGGCGTCCCGGTACCTCTACGGCGCCGCCGTCGTGCTGGTGGTGCTGTTCCTGCCCGGCGGTCTGGTCAGCGTGGCCGCCCGGCGTCGCACCAGAACCCACACGGAGGAACGATGATCACGACGACATACGTGACCAGGACCGCCGCCGGTGCCCTCGCCGCGCTGCTGGTACTCGCCGGGTGCAGCTCCAAGGCCAAGGACTCCGACGGGGACGGCGACAAGGCGGCCGCGGGCGGGGTGAGGACCGGGGAGGGCGTCTCCGGGAAGACGATCACCCTCGGCGCCCTCACCGACATGACCGGCGTCTACGCGACCCTCGGCAAGAGCGTCACCCAGGCCCAGCAGCTGTACGTGAAGCAGCTCAACGCCGCCGGGGGCGTCTGCGGCCACAAGGTGGCGCTCTCGGTCCGCGACCACGGCTACGACCCGCAGAAGGCCGTCTCCGGCTACACCGAGCTGGAACCGAAGGTGCTGGGCTTCACGCAGTTCATCGGCTCGCCCTTCGTCGCCGCGGTCAAGCAGCGGATCGACGGCCAGGACAAGGGGCTGGTGCTGCCGCAGGCCTGGTCGTCGGCGCTGCTCGGCAGCCCCTACATCCGGGTCATCGGATCGACGTACGACATCGAGACCATCAACGCGGTCGACTTCCTGATCAAGGAGAAGGGGATCAACAAGGGCGACAAGATCGGCCATGTGTACTTCGAGGGCGACTACGGCGAGAGCGCGCTGGCCGGTTCGCGGCACATCGCGAAGGAGGCCGGGCTGACCGTCGTCGAGCAGAAGATCAAGCCGACCGACAACGACATGACGGCCCAGGTCACCGCGCTCAAGCAGGCCGGGGTCAAGGCGATCGTGATCAGCGCCGGGCCGCGGCAGGCGGCCTCGCTGGTCGGGGTGGCGGCGGCGAGCGGCTTCGGCGTGCCGGTCATCGGCAACAACTCGGCGTTCGCGCCACAGCTCCTGGCGACCCAGGCGGGCCCGGCCCTGATGAAGAACTACTACGTGGCCTCGCCCTCGCTCCCCATCGGCGCGGACACGCCCGAGGCGAAGAAGCTGGTCGCCGACTACCGGGCCGCGTACCCGGACGACGCCCTGGACAACGGCATCGTCGCCGGCTGGACCGCCGCGTCGGCCTTCGGCGAGGCCCTGAAGAAGGCCTGCACGAACAAGGACCTCACCAGGGAGGGCGTCGGCAAGGCCCTGCTGTCGATCAACTCCTACGACATCGGCTTCGGCGTCACCCAGGACTTCACCGACCCGAAGACCCCGTCGTCCCGCGAGAGCGTGATCCTCCAGCCCGACAAGAGCGTCACGGGCGGCATGAAGGTCGTACGGGAGGCGGGGGCGTCGGAGACGGCGGAGGGGTACACGCCGGGGGCGTGAGCGACTGAGGGTGGGTGCTGGGCGGACCAGGTGAGGGGCCGTATCCCGGTCGCGGTGCCGGAGGTGCGCTCGGCGGCCGAGACGCGGATCCCTCCGAACGCCTCCAGGGCTCCTGGGGCTCCTGCGGTCGGCAGCCCGCTGCACTCCCCGCCCCTGTTACCGGGCACCCCGCCACATCGGCTCACCCGGACCGCAACGACGAGGGGCCCGAACCGGTACCGGTTCGGGCCCCTCGAAAAGTGTGCCGCGGAGGCTACGGCAGCTGTGCCGCCCGCGCCTCACGCCTGTTGTCGCGGAAGTTGTTCACCCGGCGGGCCGTGGCGAACAGGGGGATCACCGCGCCCATGACCAGCTGGAGGGCGCACCCCGTCTGGAGGAGGAGCTGGCCGCCCGGCGCGCCGAACGCCCAGGCCGCGAGCAGGCCCATGCCCAGGACGATCCAGGAGAGCATCCCGACCGCGAGGCGGCCCCGCGGCTTCGGGTACTCGACCCGGCTCACCATCAGCCACGCCGTCCCCAGGATCGCCAGGAGCGTCGCCACGAACGGCAGCTCCAGAAGGACGATCGAGACCACCGTCAGCGCCCCGAACGGCGACGGCATGCCCTGGAACGTGCCGTCCTTCACCGTCACACAGGAGAACCGCGCGAGTCTCAGCACCACCGCGAGCAGCACCACCACGGCCCCGACCGCGGCCACCTTCTGCGACGCGTCGTCCGCCACCATGCCGTAGACGAGGACGAAGTACGCCGGCGCGAGGCCGAAGCTGATCAGGTCGGAGAGGTTGTCCAGCTCCGCGCCCATCGGCGAGGACCGCAGCTTGCGCGCCACCAGGCCGTCGAACAGGTCGAAGACCGCCGCGCACAGCATCAGGATGACGGCGGTGGCCGCGCTGTTGCGCGCCATGCCGGACTCCTGGCTGTCGGTGAGGTGCGGGATCAGGATGCCGGTGGTGGTGAAGTACACCGCCATGAAGCCGCACGTGGCATTGCCGAGGGTGAGGGTGTCCGCTATTGAGAGGCGGAGAGAAAGAGGCATCTCCTCCTCGTCGTCGACCTCGTCGGCCTCGGGCACCCAGCCCGCCTGGGTCTCGGGATCAATCACGGTCAATGCGAGTCACCCCAGCCGTCGTCTTCTGGCCGACCTCGACCGCGACCTCCACGCCCTCGGGCAGGTAGATGTCGACGCGCGAGCCGAAGCGGATCAGACCGATGCGGTCACCCTGCTCGACCTTCGTGCCCTGCGGGATGTAGGGGACGATACGGCGGGCCACCGCGCCGGCGATCTGGATCATCTCGATGTCACCGAGTTCGGTGTCGAAGTGCCAGACGACGCGCTCGTTGTTCTCGCTCTCCTTGTTGAACGCCGGAACGAACCCGCCGGGGATGTGCTCGACCGACGTCACCGTGCCGGAGAGCGGCGCGCGGTTGACGTGGACGTTGAGCGGGCTCATGAAGATCGCGACGCGGGTGCGACCGTCCTTCCACGGCATGATGCTCTGCACCACACCGTCGGCCGGGGAGATGACCCGGCCCGGGGCGATCTCGCGCTCGGGGTCGCGGAAGAACCACAGCATGCCCGCCGCCAGCGCGGTGGTGGGCACGGCGACGGCCTTCGCGACGCCGGAGCGGCGTGCGCGCAGCAGGCTTACGGCTGCGGTGGCGACGGTCGGAAGAAGCCACGGCGATGCTCCGCGCGCGAGGCGTACGCCTGCCAGGCTGTCGCGAGGTGCAGAGGTTTGGCTGTGGGGCATGGATGACCTTCGTAGCGGATGATGCCGCGCACTAGACGGGGGACGGCGGCTTTCCGGGATCGTACCGGTCGGAGGCCACAACTGGGCAAGCCAGGAAGCCGAGTCGGCGGCTGAAGCCCGTTGACGGGGTGTGATCTTCTTCTCCAAGAAAACACCCCGTATCCGGACATCTAGCCCTGGAACCGATACTCTTCGAGCAGCCTGCGACCGATGATCATTTTCTGGATCTCGGCGGTACCTTCACCGATCAGCAGCATCGGAGCCTCACGGTAGAGGCGCTCGATCTCGTACTCCTTGGAGAAGCCGTAGCCGCCGTGGATCCGGAAGGCGTCTTCCACGACCTCCTTGCAGTATTCGGAGGCGAGGTACTTCGCCATCCCTGCCTCAAGGTCGTTTCGCTCCCCGGAGTCCTTTTTGCGTGCCGCGTTGACCATCATCGCATGCGCGGCCTCGACCTTGGTAGCCATCTCGGCCAGCTTGAACTGAATCGCCTGGTGCTGGGCGATCGGCTTGCCGAAAGTGTGGCGCTGCTGGGCGTACTGGACACCCAGTTCGAAGGCGCGCTGAGCGACGCCGCAGCCACGCGCCGCCACATTCACGCGACCCACTTCCACGCCGTCCATCATTTGGTAAAAACCTCGGCCGGTGGTCCCGCCGAGCACCCGATCGGCCGGAAGTCGCAGGCCATCCATGATCAGCTCGGTGGTGTCGACACCCTTGTAGCCCATCTTGTCGATCTTCCCGGGGATGGTGAGGCCGGGCCGGACCTCTCCGAAGCCGGGCTCCTTCTCGATCAGGAAGGTGGTCATCGACTTGTGGGGCGCGGTGCCCTCAGGGTGTCCTTCATCACTTCGGACGAGAACGGCGACCAGACTTGACGTTCCACCGTTGGTCAGCCACATCTTCTGGCCGTTCAGGACGTACTCGTCGCCGTCCTTGACCGCCTTGGACGTGATGGCGGACACATCCGAACCCAGGCCCGGCTCCGACATCGAGAAGGCGCCCCGGATGTCGCCGGCCGCCATGCGTGGCAGGAAGTGGTCCTTCTGCTCCTGCGTGCCGTGCTGCTTGAGCATGTACGCCACGATGAAGTGGGTGTTGATGATGCCGGACACCGACATCCACCCGCGGGCGATCTCCTCGACGCACAGCGCGTACGTCAGGAGGGACTCGCCCAGACCGCCGTACTCCTCGGGGATCATCAGGCCGAACAGGCCCAACTCCCTGAGCCCGTCGACGATCTGCTGCGGGTACTCGTCGCGGTGCTCCAGCTCGGTCGCGACCGGGATGATCTCCTTGTCCACGAAGTCCCGGACGGTGGACAGGATCTCCTGCTGGATGTCGGTCAGACCGGCGGTCTGGGCGAGGCGTGCCATGGGGGTCAGCCCTCCTGAAGTTCCGGGCGGCCGGGCTGCTCGCCGCCGCGCTCCTTGATGTAGGTCTCGGTGGGCACCATGACCTTGCGGCGGAACACGCAGACCAGCGTGCCGTCCTGCTTGTAGCCCTTGGTCTCGACGTAGACGATCCCGCGGTCGTTCTTCGACTTGGAGGGCCACTTGTCGAGCACGGTCGTCTGGCCGTAGATCGTGTCGCCGTGGAAGGTCGGTGCCACGTGCTTCAGCGACTCGATCTCCAGGTTGGCGATCGCCTTGCCGGAGACGTCCGGCACCGACATGCCGAGCAGCAGGGAGTAGATGTAGTTCCCGACCACCACGTTCTTGCCGAAGTCCGTCGTCTTCTCGGCGTAGTTGACGTCCATGTGGAGCGGGTGGTGGTTCATGGTGAGGAGGCAGAAGAGGTGGTCGTCGTACTCCGTGACCGTCTTCCCGGGCCAGTGCTTGTAGACCGCCCCGACCTCGAACTCCTCGTAGGTGCGTCCGAACTGCATCGCGCTCAGGCCTCCGGGATCTCGAACTTGGAGGTGCGCTGCATGCCGGCCGCGCGTCCCTTGCCGGAGATGACCAGGGCCATCTTGCGGCTGGCCTCGTCGATCATCTCGTCGCCGAGCATCGCCGAGCCCTTCTTGCCGCCCGCCTCGGACGTGTAGTAGTCGTACGCGTCCAGGATCAGCTCGGCGTGGTCGTAGTCCTCCTGGGAGGGCGAGAAGATCTCGTTGGACGCCTCGACCTGGCCCGGGTGCAGCACCCACTTGCCGTCGAAACCGAGCGCGGCGGCGCGCTGGGCGACCTCGCGGTAGCCGTCGATGTTGCGGATCTGGAGGTAGGGGCCGTCGATCGCCTGGAGGTTGTTGGCGCGGGCGGCCATCAGGATCTTCATCAGGATGTAGTGGTAGGCGTCCGCCGGGTAGCCGGGCGGCTGCTCGCCCACGACCAGCGACTTCATGTTGATCGACGCCATGAAGTCGGCCGGGCCGAAGATGATCGTCTCGACACGTTGACTGGCTTGAGCGATCTCATTGACGTTGTTGAGGCCCTGCGCGTTCTCGATCTGCGCCTCGATGCCGATCTTGCCGAGCTCGAAGCCCATCGTCTTCTCGATCTGCGTCAGCAGGAGATCGAGGGCGACGATCTGCTGGGCGTCCTGCACCTTCGGCAGCATGATGCAGTCGAGGTTCTGGCCGGCCCCTTCGACGACCGTGACGACATCGCGGTACGTCCACTCGGTCGTCCAGTCGTTGACCCGCACGACCCTCGTCTTGCCGGTCCAGTCACCCTCGTTGAGGAACTTGACGATGGTGTGCCGCGCCTCGGGCTTGGCGAGCGGGGCGCACGCGTCCTCCAGGTCGAGGAAGACCTGGTCCGCCGGGAGGCCCTGCGCCTTCTCCAGGAAGCGGGGGTTGCTTCCCGGTACCGCGAGACACGAGCGGCGGGGACGCAGACGGTTGACGGTCATGCGGGGACCTCCAGGGGGTCGAGCTTGTTCGCGTTGCGGATCTCGTCGACGATCCGGCCGATGATTCCGGTGATGTCGAAGTCCTTCGGGGTGAAGACCGCGGCCACGCCGGCTGCCCGCAGCTGCTCGGCATCTCCATTGGGGATGATCCCACCGGCGATGACAGGTATATCTGTGGCACCGGCCACACGGAGCCGTTCGAGGACGTCCGGAACCAGCTGCGCGTGCGAGCCGGACAGGATCGACAGGCCGACCGCGTGCACGTCCTCCGCGAGGGCCGCGTCCACGATCTGCTCCGGGGTCAGCCGGATGCCTTGGTAGACCACCTCGAAGCCGGCGTCACGCGCGCGCACCGCGATCTGCTCGGCCCCGTTGGAGTGCCCGTCCAGACCCGGCTTGCCGACCAGGAAGCGCAGCTTGCCGACGCCGAGGTCCTTCGCCGTGAGGTCCACCTTCCGGCGCACCTCGGCCATCGCCGAGCCCTCCTCCGCGGGGACCGCGACCGGCGCCGACGAGACGCCCGTGGGCGCCCGGAACTCCCCGAACACCTCCCGCAGCGCTCCGGCCCACTCACCGGTCGTGGCACCCGCGCGGGCGCACTCCAGGGTGGCCTCCATGAGGTTGCCGGTGCCGCGCGCGGCCTCCTTCAGCTTCTCCAGCGCCTTGCACGGGCGCGGGTGGTTGAAGGGCGGCTGGTAGCGGGTGTCGCGCCAGTTCTGGAGCGACGCGATGACCCGGGCCTCGACAGCTGGATCGACTGTCTGGATCGCTTGATCGAGATCCGCGGTCAAGGGATTCGGCTCGGTCGTGTTGAAGATGTTGACGCCCACGATCTTCTCTTGACCGGACTCAATACGAGCCCGCCGCTCGGCGTGCGACGAGACGAGCTGCGACTTCAGGTAGCCCGACTCGACGGCCGCCATGGCGCCGCCCATCTCCTGGATCCGCTCGATCTCCGCGAGGGACTCCTCGACGAGCTTCGCGACCTTCGCCTCGATGACGTGCGAGCCCTCGAAGATGTCCTCGTACTCCAGCAGGTCGCTCTCGTGGGCGAGGACCTGCTGGATGCGCAGCGACCACTGCTGGTCCCAGGGCCGGGGCAGACCCAGCGCCTCGTTCCAGGCCGGCAGCTGCACGGCACGCGCGCGTGCGTCCTTGGAGAGGGTCACGGCCAGCATCTCGAGGACGATCCGCTGGACGTTGTTCTCCGGCTGCGCCTCGGTCAGCCCGAGGGAGTTGACCTGGACGCCGTACCGGAAGCGGCGGTGCTTGGGGTTCTGGATGCCGTACCGCTCCAGCGTGATCCGGTCCCAGATGCGGCCGAAGGCGCGCATCTTGCACATCTCCTCGATGAAGCGGACGCCCGCGTTCACGAAGAAGGAGATCCGGCCGACGACGTCGCCCATGCGCTCCTGCGGCACCTGGCCGGAGTCCCGGACGGCGTCCAGGACCGCGATCGCCGTGGACATCGCGTACGCGATCTCCTGGACCGGTGTGGCGCCCGCCTCTTGCAGGTGGTAGCTGCAGATGTTGATCGGGTTCCACTTGGGCAGGTGGGAGACCGTGTACGCGATCATGTCCGTCGTCAGGCGGAGCGAGGGCCCCGGCGGGAAGACGTGCGTCCCCCGGGACAGGTACTCCTTGACGATGTCGTTCTGGGTCGTGCCCTGGAGCTTGGTGATGTCCGCACCCTGCTCCTCGGCGACGACCTGGTAGAGCGCCAGCAGCCACATGGCGGTGGCGTTGATCGTCATCGAGGTGTTCATCTGCTCCAGGGGGATGTCCTGGAACAGCCGGCGCATGTCACCGAGGTGCGCGATCGGCACGCCGACCCGGCCCACCTCGCCGCGGGCGAGGATGTGGTCGGAGTCGTAGCCGGTCTGGGTCGGCAGGTCGAAGGCGACCGACAGACCCGTCTGGCCCTTGGCGAGGTTGCGCCGGTACAGCTCGTTGGACGCCTCGGCCGTGGAGTGACCGGCGTACGTGCGCATGAGCCACGGCCGGTCCTTTTCCCTTTGCGCCTGCGGCGCAGGCGCGGGCTCCCTTGCCCCGTCGGCGTTCTGACGCTCAGTCATCTATGACCCCGGGTGTCTCAGATGTTGCGGAAGCGGTTGATGGCGTCGATGTGCTGGGCGCGCATCTCCTCGTCGCGCACGCCGAGACCCTCCTCGGGGGCGAGGCACAGCACGCCGACCTTGCCCTGGTGGAGGTTGCGGTGCACGTCGTAGGCCGCCTGGCCGGTCTCCTCCAGGGAGTACACCTTGGAGAGAGTCGGGTGGATCTTGCCCTTCGCGATGAGCCGGTTGGCCTCCCAGGCCTCGCGGTAGTTGGCGAAGTGCGAGCCGATGATCCGCTTCAGGGACATCCACAGGTAGCGGTTGTCGTACTCGTGCATGTAGCCCGAGGTCGAGGCGCAGGTGGTGATGGTGCCGCCCTTGCGGGTGACGAAGACGGAGGCGCCGAAGGTCTCGCGGCCGGGGTGCTCGAAGACGATGTCGATGTCCTCGCCGCCGGTGAGCTCACGGATGCGCTTGCCGAAGCGCTTCCACTCCTTGGGGTCCTGGGTCCGCTCGTCCTTCCAGAACTTGTAGCCCTCGGCGTTGCGGTCGATGATCGCCTCGGCGCCCATCGAGCGGCAGATGTCCGCCTTCTGGTCGCTGGAGACGACACAGATCGGGTTGGCGCCGCCGGCGAGGGCGAACTGCGTGGCGTACGACCCGAGTCCACCGCTCGCGCCCCAGATCAGGACGTTGTCGCCCTGCTTCATGGCGGCGCCGTTGCGGGAGACGAGCTGCCGGTACGCGGTCGAGTTCACGAGCCCCGGGGCGGCGGCCTCCTCCCAGCTGAGGTGGTCCGGCTTCGGCATCAGCTGGTTGGACTTGACAAGTGCGATCTCTGCCAGGCCGCCGAAGTTGGTCTCGAAGCCCCAGATGCGCTGCTCGGGGTCGAGCATGGTGTCGTTGTGGCCGTCGCTCGACTCCATCTCGACCGACAGGCAGTGCGCGACGACCTCGTCACCGGGCTTCCAGGCGTTGACGCCGGGGCCGGTGCGCAGGACGACGCCCGCGAGGTCGGAGCCGATGATGTGGTACGGCAGGTCGTGGCGCTTGGCCAGGTCGTTGGTACGGCCGTAGCGCTCCAGGAAGCCGAAGGTCGAGAGCGGCTCGAAGATCGAGGTCCACACCGAGTTGTAGTTGACACTCGATGCCATGACGGCGACCAGGGCCTCGCCCGGGCCGAGTTCGGGCACGGGCACGTCGTCGAGGTGGATCGACTTGCGCGGGTCCTTGTCGCGGGTCTCCAGGCCCGCGAACATCTCCGTCTCGTCCTTGTGCACGGTGATCGCGCGGTACGACTCGGGGAGCGGCAGTGCGGCGAAGTCGGCCGGAGTCGAGTCCGGCGACTGGATCGCGTCCAGGATGTCCTTCACGGTCACGGTGTTGCCTCCGGCGAATGGCGTCTTGAGGGGAGACGCTGAGGGTTACGTCGGTGCCGTCGGTTCGGCGGTGGTGCTGTTCGGCAGCGCTTTGTGGCGCGGGAGGTTGCCTGTGACGCAGGCGTCCGGGCGGGCAAATCGATGACTTGCTGGGACAGCCGACGTACGAAAGGTCTCTGCACGCCGGCCGCCCGGACACCCTCAACGTAAGACACCGCGTGCCACCGCGCAAGGCACTGAGTGCCATGGATTGCTCTCAGATGAAATCTTTACGTAACAAATGAGCGATGATCGATCGAACGGGGCTCGGAAGCTGCCTGAAATGGGCCCCTGACATGCCAAAACGGCCACCCCGAAGGGTGGCCGTCATCACAGCCGTCACCGGCCGTCCATAGAGCGACGAGGAGCCGCTCAGCGCTCCTTGAGCACCTGCTCGATGGCCCGCATCACCTCGTCGAGCGGCGCGTCGGTGCGAGCCACGGCCACCAGCACCTCGCCCTGGGACGTCACCGCGGCGGGAGCCGGCCGCGGTGCGGTGCCGGTGTCCCGCCCCGCTCCGATGCCCGTCCCGAAGGTCTTCTGCACGATCGCGAAGGCGTGGTCCAGCTGCGCCTCCACGTCCCCCTGGCCCCCGGCCCGCAGCCACCGCCGCAGCACGTGGTTGTGGGCCGTGACCACGGCGGACGCGGCGACCTCCGCGAGCAGCGGGTCGTCGTTGGCGTCGTCGTCGTGGGCGTGCTCGTCGAAGTGCCCGAGCAGGTACCGCGTGAACAGCCGCTCGTACCGGGCCACCGACGCGATCTCCGCCTCCCGCAGCGTCGGCACCTCGCGCGTCAGCTTGTAGCGGGCGACGGAGATCTCCGGCCGGGCCGCGTACATCTTCATGACTTCCTTGATGCCACGGCACACCGTGTCGAGCGGATGCTCGTGCGCCGGCGCCGCGTTGAGCACCGCCTCGGCCCTGATCAGCGTGTCGTCGTGGTCGGGGAAGATCGCCTCTTCCTTGGAGCGGAAGTGGCGGAAGAAGGTGCGGCGGGCGACTCCGGCCGCGGCCGCGATCTCGTCGACGGTGGTCGCCTCGTACCCCTTGGTGGCGAACAGCTCCATCGCGGCGGCCGCCAGTTCGCGGCGCATCTTGAGCCGCTGGGCGGCCGCGCGGCTGCCGGCGGCACTCTCCGGCGCGTCGGGCGTGGCTGGTGTACGGGACGACTTGGCGGGCTGGGGCATGACCCGAACGTACTGCATGTGCGCAGGTTGGCGCGCGTGTCCCGGGTTTGTCCCGCCCGGCACCGGCGGGGCGCCGCCGGGTGCCGCGGGCAGGGGAGGGCTGCCCGGACCGAGCAGTCCACCCCAGTCCTCGGCGCCGCCGAACCAGTCGCCGACGTGCTCAGCGGCGGGCATATTCGCGGAAGCCACGGCCGGTCTTGCGGCCGAGGCAGCCCGCGGCCACCAGGTGCTCCAGGAGCGGGGCCGGAGCCAGACCCGGGTCGCGGAACTCGCGGTGCAGGACCTTCTCGATCGCGAGCGAGACGTCGAGCCCGACGACGTCCAGGAGCTCGAAGGGGCCCATCGGGTAGCCGCCGCCCAGCTTCATCGCCGCGTCGATGTCGTCAAGAGACGCGTAGTGTTCCTGCACCATCTTGATCGCGTTGTTGAGGTACGGGAAGAGCAAGGCGTTCACGATGAAGCCCGCGCGGTCGCCGCAGTCGACCGCGTGCTTCTTGATCCGTGCACACACCTCGTGGACCGTCGAGTGGACGTCCTCGGCCGTCAACACCGTACGGACGACCTCGACGAGCTTCATCGCGGGCGCCGGGTTGAAGAAGTGCATGCCGATCACGTCCTGCGGGCGCGAGGTGGCGCGGGCGCAGGCGACGACGGGCAGCGAGGAGGTCGTGGTGGCCAGGACCGCGCCCGGCTTGCAGACCTTGTCCAGGGCGGCGAACAGCTGCTGCTTGATCTCCAGGTCCTCGGCGACCGCCTCGACGGCCAGGTCGACGTCCGCGAAGGACTCGTACGAGCCCGCCGCGGTGATCCGGTCCAGGGTCTGCGCGGCCGCCTCCGCGGTCATCCGGCCCTTGTCGACGGAGCGCGAAAGCGACTTGCCGATACGGGCCTTCGCGGTCTGCGCCTTCTCCTCGCTGCGGGCCGCGAGGACGACCTCGTAGCCGGCCTTGGCGAAGACCTCGGCGATCCCGGACGCCATGGTCCCGGAGCCGGCGACGCCGACCGAGCGGATCTCGCGGCCCTGGGCCCGCGAGGAGCTCTCCAGAGGCGTCAGCGCGTCCCGCACGACCGTGGCACTGCCCGGGGTCTCGTACGTGTAGAAGCCGCGTCCCGACTTACGGCCCGTCAGGCCCGCCTCGCTGAGCTGCTTGAGGATCGGCGCGGGGGCGTGCAGCCGGTCGTGGGACTCGGCGTACATGGCCTCCAGGACCGTGCGCGCGGTGTCGACGCCGATCAGGTCCAGCAGGGCCAGGGGGCCCATCGGCAGACCGCAGCCGAGCCGCATCGCCGCGTCGATGTCCTCGCGGGAGGCGTACTTGGCCTCGTACATCGCGGCCGCCTGGTTGAGGTAGCCGAACAGCAGCCCGTCCGCCACGAAGCCGGGCCGGTCGCCGACCGCGACGGGCTCCTTGCCGAGGTCAAGGGCGAGGTTGGTGACCGCGGTGACCGCGGCCGGCGCGGTGAGCACCGAGGAGACGACCTCGACCAGCTTCATCGCCGGCGCCGGGTTGAAGAAGTGCAGGCCCAGCACCCGCTCCGGGCGGGCCGAGTCGGCGGCCAGCCGGGTCACCGACAGGGCGTTGGTCCCGGTCGCGAGGATCGTCTCCGGACGCACGATCCCGTCGAGCTCGCGGAAGATCTGGTGCTTGATCTCGTACGACTCCGGAGCCACCTCGATGACGAGGTCGGCGTCGGCCGCCGCACGCAGGTCGGTGGAGGTGCGGACGCGGGCGAGGACGTCCGCGCGCTCCTGCTCGGTGAGCCGGCCGCGCTCCACGGCACGGGCGGTCGCGGCCTCCAGGACGGCGACCGCCTTGGCGGTCTGCGCCTCGCTGATGTCGATGCCGACGACCTCGCGGCCGGCCTTGGCGAGGACCTCGGCGATGCCGGTGCCCATGGTGCCGAGACCGACGACGGCGATCGTCCGGAGCGGGGACAGGGAGGGGTCGGACAGGGGAGTGGCCATCGCGGAACTCCAGGAATGAGGGTGACGACTGGGAGCGCGACCCGGTACGCCGAAGGGCGCACCGGGTGCGTTGAGGAACTGCGGAACGCGGGTGTTGCCGGGCTGCTGGCGCACACGCCCGGGCCGTCGTCACGGGCCTTGCACAGGCCCGGAGAACGGGGGATGCCGACCGGCCCTGTCCCAGGCCGGGTCGTACTGGTGGTACCCGAGGTACCGAACCGACTGCTCTCGCGGCGGCTGCGTCACCAGGCCACCGCAAGGAGTTCCACGAGTGGGTAACTCGCTCGTCTGAGCTTAACCGGTGGGTAACGAGCGCGCCAGCCCCCGGATTTGTGATGTACGTCCCGCGCGCCGGGCGGGCCCCCTAACCTCGGGTTCATGGACGAAGAGTTGCGATCGCTCACGGAGCGCTTACGGCAGGAGGCGGGGGCGTCGGCCGCCCTGGACCGGCTGGTGGCGACCGAGGACCTCGACGAGCTGGCCGGAGTGCTCACCGCGCCCGGACAGCCGCTGTGGGCCCGGGAACTGGCCGCGTTCCGGCTCGGTCTCGCCGGGGACCGCCGGGCCTTCGAGTCGCTCGTCCTGCTGCTCAACCACCGCGATCCACCGCGCTGTGCCACCGCCGCGTACGCACTCGCCCGCCTCGGAGACCCGCGCACCGCCCGCGCGGCCGCCGCCCTCGCCACCAATGAACTCCGGGTCGCCTACGCCCTGCACCCGGTCCGGCTGCTCGCGCACCTGCGCGCCCCCGAGTCGGTACCCGCGCTGATCACCACGCTGGAACGCCGGCTGCGCCCGCACGACCCGTACCGACGGGTGGCGCTCGCCTGCGTGGAGGGCCTCGGCACCCTGGCCGACACCCGGGCCAGACCCGTGCTGAACGAGGCCCTGGCGCATCCGGCGCTCGCGGAGGCGGCGGTGCGGGCGCTGGCGCGGATTCCCGGGCAGCGGGGAGGTGTCAGAGGGACAGGTCCTTGACGTACCGCACCTCGGGCACCGGGACCCCGTCCACCTCGTAGGGATCCTCCGCGCCGTCGGGCCGGAAGCCCTGGCGTTCGTAGAAGCGCCGGGCGCGGGTGTTGCCCTTGACGACCCACAGGAGCATGCGGGGGTGGCCGGCAGCCGTACAGCGGCGCACGGACTCCTGGAGCAGGGCGTGTCCGAGGCCGCTGCCGTACCGCCGGGCGTCCACGTAGATCGCGTACAACTCGGCGTCCTTCGTGCGGACTTCGCCGTCGCGGTAGGGGCCGTGGCAGGCCCAGCCGAGGATCTGGCCATCCCGCTCGGCGACCAGGTCCACCACGTCTCCCCCGCCCTGCCCGAACCGGGCCCGGCGGCGCTCGGCGTCCTCGGACACGCTGAGGGCGTCGAGGAACGGCTGGGGCATGAGTCCCCGGTACGCGCTCTGCCAGCCCCGGATCCGGATCTCGGAGACACGGTCGCAGTCGGTGAGGGTCATCTCGCGGACGAGGAGAGGGGCTTCCATGACGGCACCCTAGGCAGCCGCCGCCCGACCCGGCCTCCGATTTACCCGGGCAGCACCGCGAACGCCTCGACCTCCATCAGGAACTCCGGCCGCACCAGCCCCGCCACCTGGACCGCCGAAGCCGCCGGCAGGCGGTCGTCGGGTATGTGCTCGGCGCGGGCCGCGCGGAGGGCCGGCAGGTCGGCCAGGTCCGTGACGAAGCAGGTGAGCTTGACGACGTCCTCGAACGTCGCCCCGGCGGCGGCCAGGCAGCGGCGGAGGTTCTCGAAGACCTGGCGGGCCTGGGCCTCGGCGTCTCCCTCGCCGACCAGCCCGCCGTCCTCGTCGAGGGCCACCTGGCCCGAGATCGCGACGAAACGGCCGCGGCCCAGCACCACGTGGGAGTACTGGGCCGCGGGGGCGACCCCGTCGGGGGCGGGAATCCTGGTCAGCTCGCTCATGGGTCCATGGTGGACCACACCACTGACAACGCCGTCCCCGACGGAGCGTCAGGCACTCAGCCCCGGAAGCCGAGCAGCCCGTGCAGCGCCGCGCCCCGCGAGGACGTCGACGCCGCCTTGGCGGTCAGCGGCTTCGGGTCGGGCAGCGCCTTGCACACCGCGTCGGCCTCACCGTGTCCGCGCGGCACCTTGCCGTCGGTCAGATAAGCGGTCAGGTACTTGTCCAGGCACGCGTTTCCGCTCAGCGTGATGCCGTGGTTCCCGCCGCCCTGCTCGACGACCAGGCTGGAGCCGGCCAGCAGCCGGTGGACCGTCGCGCCGCCCTGGTACGGGGTGGCCGCGTCGTTCGTCGCCTGGAAGAGCAGCGCCGGCGGCAGCTTGCCGTTGGCGATGTTCACCGGCTTCAGCGAGCCCGTCGGCCAGAACGCGCACGGCGCGTTGTACCAGGCGTTGCTCCACGCCATGAACGGAGCCTTCTCGTACACCCGCCAGTTGTCCTTCTGCCACTGCCGCCAGTCGCGCGGCCAGGAGGCGTCACGGCACTGCACCGAGGCGTAGACGCTGTAGCCGTTGTCCCCGGCCGCGTCCACGGCGGCGAAGTTCTCGTAGGCCTCGACCAGCGGGTCGGCGTTCTTCTTGTTCACGTACGCGGAGAACGCCTCGGCCAGATAGGGCCAGTAGCCGTTGTAGTAGCCGCCCGGGATGAAGGTGTCCTCCAGCTCCGAGGCGCCCACCTTGCCGCCCGCGGGCTTCTTGGCGAGGGCCGCCCGCATGGCGTACCACTTGGCCTCGATCCTCTCCGGGTCGGTGCCGAGCTTGTACGTGGCGTCGTACTTGGCGATCCAGGCCATCAGGGCGCGGTGCCGGTCGTTGAAGGCGTAGTCCTGGCCGAGGTTGTCCTCGTACCAGACGCCGGTCGGGTCCACGATCGAGTCCAGGACCAGGCGGCGCACCTGGTGCGGGAAGAGCTTGGCGTAGACCGCGCCCAGGTAGGTGCCGTACGAGTAGCCGAAGTAGTTGATCCGCTGCGCGCCGAGTGCCCGGCGGATCGAGTCCATGTCCTGCACGGCGCTGACGGTGTCGATGTACGGCAGCACGCTCGCGTACTTGCGGCCGCAGGCGGCGGCGAAGGCCTTGACGCGCTTGAGGTTGGCCCGCTCGATCGCGGGAGTGCCCGGTACGGAGTCCGGGCGCACCGGGTTGAAGTAGCCCGGCTTGCAGTCGAGGGCCGGCTTGCTCCTGCCGACGCCTCGCGGATCGAAGCCGATGACGTCGTACTGGGCCGCGACCGCCTTGGGCAGGCCGGAGGCGATGAAGCCGGCGAAGGTCAGACCGCTGCCGCCGGGGCCGCCGGGGTTGACCAGGAGCGGACCCTGGTACTTCTTCGCGGTGTGCCGGACGCGGGACAGTGCGAGGGTGATCTGCCGTCCGCGCGGGTTCGCGTGATCGAGCGGCACCTTCAGGGACGCGCACTGGAGCGTCGGGTGGTCTGCGGTGCCGCACTTCTTCCAGACGAGCTCGGCAGCCCGAGCGGCCTGCGGGGACTGCGGGGGCTGTTGGGCACCGGCCTCGGCGGGGACCGCGGTGAAGGTCCCGGCCACGACGACCGCGGCGCCGCACAGCACGGCTGCGCGTTTTCTCATGAAGTCCTCCCAGGACGGAGGGTTTCGGGCCGCGAGGGTCACGGTCCACGCCGCATCGTCCCGGAAAGTACGCCCGGAAGAACGTGTTCTGACAATACTTGACCCAATTGGGCCGAATGATGCGCTCGAACGCTCTCAGATCAACGTGAGTTGGGTCGGTTCGGACATCGGCTCGACCTCGGGTTCCGGCTCCCGGATCCGCCGCGGCATGCCCGCGCCCGCGGGACCGATGCCGTACTCCTGTGCCAGCTCGTGGACCTGACGGGTGATCCGGCGCTGGTACCACTTCGGGGCGTAGGCGCCGTCCGCGTAGAGCCGCTCATATCGGCGTACCAGATACGGGTGCTCCCGGTTCAGCCAGGCCATGAACCACTCCCGGGCGCCCGGCCGCAGATGCAGCACCAGCGGGGTGACCGAGGTGGCCCCCGCGGCGGCGATCGCGCGCACGGTCGCCCGCAGCTGCGCGGGATGGTCGCTCAGGAACGGGATCACCGGCGCCATCAGCACCCCGCACCCGATGCCGTGCTCGCCCAGCGTCCGTACGACGTCCAGGCGCCGCTCCGGCGCCGGGGTGCCCGGCTCCACGGTGCGCCACAGCTCGCCGTCGGTGAAGCCCACCGAGACCGAGATGCCGACGTCCGTCACCTCGGCCGCCTGCTTCAGCACGTCCAGGTCGCGCAGGATCAGCGTGCCCTTGGTCAGGATCGAGAAGGGGTTCGCCCGGTCGCGCAGGGCGGCGAGGATGCCCGGCATCAGCCGGTAGCGGCCCTCCGCGCGCTGGTAGCAGTCGACATTGGTGCCCATCGCTATGTGGTCGCCGGTCCAGCGGCGCGAGGCCAGCTGGCGGCGCAGCAGATCGGGCGCGTTGACCTTGACCACGATCTGCGAGTCGAAGCCGAGGCCGGTGTCCAGGTCCAGGTAGCTGTGGGTCTTGCGGGCGAAGCAGTACACACACGCGTGGGTGCACCCCCGGTAGGGGTTGACCGTCCACTCGAAGGGCATGCGGGAGGCGCCCGGCACCCGGTTGATGATCGAGCGGGCCCGGATCTCGTGGAACGTGATCCCGGCGAACTCGGGCGTGTCGAAGGTACGGCTGACCACCGCGTCGGCGCCGAAGAGGGCGGCGTCGGCCCGTCCGTGTTCCGCGGACTCGGTGAGGTTCTCCCAGCGCATGAGGCCTCCTCGGTAGCACTGCCCTTCGAGTGAAACACTTGTTCGAATTTCTGTGCAACCCCGATTTGGGCGCCCGTGGGCGGGGGTGGTTGGCTTGCTCCAAGCCCGAGAACTTGAAGTCCTGGAGGAAGTCGATGGCGCAGGTCGAGGCCACTACGGAGCGGATCGTCGCGGCGGACGCGGAGAAGGTGTTCGACGCCGTCGCCGACTACAGCGGCACCCGTGGCAAGGTGCTGCCCGAGCAGTTCAGCGAGTACGAGGTCCGTGAGGGCGGCGACGGCGAGGGCACCCTCGTGCACTGGAAGCTCCAGGCCACCAGCAAGCGGATCCGCGACTGCCTCCTGGAGGTCACCGAGCCCACCGACGGCGAGCTCGTCGAGAAGGACCGCAACTCCTCCATGGTCACCGTCTGGCGGGTCACCCCGGCCGGCGAGGGCAAGTCCCGCGTCGTCGTGACCACCACCTGGGACGGGGCCGGCGGCATCGGCGGCTTCTTCGAGAAGACCTTCGCACCCAAGGGCCTCGGCAGGATCTACGACGCCCTCCTCGACCGGCTCGCCGCCGAGGTCGAGAAGTAAGTCCCCGGCGTCCGGGAGATGTTGATCTCGGTCACCGGATCGAGTGGATCTCCGTCCGGCGCCCTGATCTGCCGTAACTCGTCACGCTTGTTCGTAGTTGTCGCCTAAAGCGGGAATTGCGTGACAGGCGTGACGAGGGGAGCGGCAGGTGGGCGTGACGACTCCGGCGTACGAGGAACGGGTCGAAGCGCCACCGGCCGCTCCCGACCGGCCCGTCGGACTCGGCCCGCGCCGGGTGCGGTTGGTCTTCTTCGCACTGACGCTCGCGCTGCTGCTCGCCGCGCTGGAGCAGATGATCGTCGCCACCGCGCTCCCCGAGATCGTCGGTGAGCTGCACGGCCTCGACCGCATGTCCTGGGCGATCACCGCCTACCTGCTCACCGCCACCGTCGGACTGCCGGTCTACGGCAAGCTCGGCGACCTGCTCGGCCGCAAGGGCGTCTTCCAGTTCGCGATCGTGGTGTTCGTCATCGGCTCGGCGCTCGCCGGACGGGCCGGGACCATGGACCAGTTGATCGCCTTCCGCGCGGTCCAGGGCGTCGGCGCCGGCGGCCTCATGACCGGTGTGCAGGCGATCATCGCCGACATCGTGCCGCCCCGGCGACGCGGCCGCTTCATGGGCCTGATCGGCGCCGCCTTCGGACTCGCCTCCGTCGCCGGCCCGCTGCTCGGCGGCTGGTTCACGGACCACCTCTCCTGGCGCTGGTGCTTCTACGTCAACGTCCCCTTCGGCCTGGTCACCCTCGCCGTCGTGACCGCCGTCCTCAAGCTCCCGAGGCCCACGGCCAAGCCCCGCTTCGACGTCCTCGGCGCGCTCCTGCTCGCCGCCGCCTCCACCTGCCTGGTGCTGCTGACCAGTTGGGGCGGCACCGAGTACGCCTGGGACTCCCGGGTCGTCCTCGGACTCGGCGCCGGAGCGGCCGCCTCCGCGGCCCTCTTCCTCGTCGCCGAGCACTTCGCCGCCGAACCCCTGATCCCGCTGCGGCTGTTCAGGGACCCCGTCTTCAACGTCACCGGCCTGGTGGGCCTGGTGATCGGCGTCGCGCTCTTCGGCGCGGCCGGCTACCTGCCGACCTACCTCCAGATGGTCGACGGCGCGGGCGCCACCGAGTCCGGGCTGCTGATGCTGCCCATGATGGCCGGAATCGTCGGCGCCTCCATCGTCTGCGGACAACTCGTCAGCCACACCGGCCGCTACAAGATCTGGCCCGTCCTCGGCAGCGCCCTCTCCGTCCTCGGCATGTGGCTGCTGTCCCGCCTCGATGCCGACACACCCCGGCTGCACTACAGCCTCTGGATGGCCGTCCTCGGCGCCGGGATCGGCATGGTGATGCCGGTGCTGGTCCTCGCCGTGCAGAACTCCGTCCGCCCCGCCGACCTCGGCACCGCCACCAGCGCCAACAACTACTTCCGGCAGATCGGCGGCAGCGTCGGAGCGGCGGTCTTCGGCACCCTCCTCACCCACCGGCTCGCCGACGCGCTCACCGGTGAACTGCCCACCGGCACCGGGCTGCCCGACCCCGAGTCCCTCACCCCGCAGCTCGTCCACGCCCTGCCCCCGGCGCTGCGCGACGGCTACGTGAGGGCCTACGCCGAAGCCATGCCGAGGATCTTCCTCTACCTCGTACCGGTCCTCGTCCTCGGCCTGCTCATCGCCTTCTTCCTCAAGGAGAAACCGCTGATGCCGCACCACGCCCCCGAGACGGAGACCCCGCCGGTCCCGCAGGCGCGCTCGCCCCGCCCCGCGCGAGTCCCCGTCCACGGCACCGTCCGGCACTCCGACGGGACCGCCGTGCCGAGGGCCGCGCTCACCCTCATCGACATGGCCGGGGCGCAGGTCGGGCGGAGCGCCGCCGGCGAGGACGGGCGGTACAGGCTGCCGACGCCCGGACCGGGGTCGTACGTCCTCATCGCCGCCGCGGGCGGCCACCAGCCGCAGGCGGTCTCCGTGACCGTCGGCGAGCGGCCGGTCGACCTCGACATCGTGCTCGGCGGCAGCGCCGGACGGCTGACGGGCCGGGTGCGGACCGCCGACGGCACCCCCGTGCGGGACGCCGCCGTCACCCTCACCGACGCGCACGGCGAGGTCGTCGCCACCACCCGCAGCGGACCCGAGGGCACCTACGTCGTCACCGAACTGCCCGCCGGGGAGTACACCCTCGCCGCCGGCGCGTCCGGGTTCCGCCCCGCCGCGCTCCCCGTCACCCTCCGGGCCGCCCGGGAGACCCGCCAGGACGTCGAGCTCACGGGCGGCGCCCTGCTGCGCGGCACCGTGCGGGCGGGCGGGGGACGGCCGGTCGAGGACGCGCGCGTGACGCTCCTCGACACGGCCGGCAACGTCGTGGACACCCTGACCACCGGACCCGACGGCACCTTCCGCTTCGCCGACCTGGCCTCCGGCGAGTACACCGTGATCGCCGCCGGATACCCGCCGGTCGCCACCGTGCTGCGGACGGCCGGGGGCGGCCACACCGAACGGGACCTCCACCTGCGGCACGAGGACTGACAGGGCGTCAGCGCCGGGCGCGCGCCGGAGCGGGCGGACCGGACCAATTCCCGCATTGCCGCACACCGTGACCGACCGGCGCCGTACGGTGGAGCAGGCGGCACAGATCTTGCGGAGAGAGGGCCTGGGCCATGGACCGAGGCACCGAGCGGGGCGGAGCTGGGCACGGCGCGGCGGACGGCCACGCCTCGGCCGGGCGGGTCCCGCTGGCCGTGGTCGTGGTGGACCGCGTCGGCCTGGTGTCCCACTGGAGCCGGGGCGCGGGGCGGCTGTTCGGCGTGACCAAGGAGCAGGCCATCGGCCGCCCGGCCGCCGATCTGCTGCCCGTCTCCGGAGCGCTCCCCGACGACGGGGACACCCGGCCCTACGGCGTCCACGCGGCCTACGACGGCCTCGGACCCGACCTGGAGTCGTCCCTCGACGGCGGGCTCTCCTACCCGGCCGCGGGCCGCGCCCGCCTCACCCTCCCGGGAGCGGACCGCGCCGACGTCCTGTGGTGGGCCTACCCGCTGGTGGGCCCCGGCCAGGAGCGCCTGCTGGTCCTCGCCGCCGACGCGGACGGACTCCACCGGGACCTCGACCTGGACGAGGGCACCGGGGCCGTCGAGCGGATCGCGCCCGCCTTCGCCCTGCACACCGACTTCCCCGGCGCCGACGAACTCGCCCGCCGGCTCCCCGAGATCCTGCCCAGCATGAGCGTGGGCGAGAGTGCCCGCATCGTCGCGCAGATCCTCGAACTGGGCTATCCCGTCCTGGAGTTCAGCCAGAACGACCGGGTGCCCGTCACCCCCGACTGGGGCGTGCCCCGGCGTGCCGAGCGCAAGGCCCGCCGCGAGCGGGCGGCCAGGGCGGCCGCCGAGGGCCTGCCGCTGCCGCAGGACGCGCTCGACGAGGGCGAGGACCTCGAGTACGTCGCCGTACGCGAGCGCCTGGAGTTCCTCAACGAGGTCAGCGGGAAGATCGGCACCTCACTCGACCTGTCCCGCACCATCGTCGAGGTCAGCAAGGCGGTCGTCCCGCGCTTCACCGACGTCGCCGGCACCTATCTGCGCGAACAGGTCGTCGCCGGCGAGGGCTTCCCCGACGGCGTGCCCGACACCACCACCATGTGGCACCGGGTCGCCCTCGAACACACCGACGAACCCGGCCGCTGGGACGACGTGGTGCCGGTCGGCGAGGCCATGCCGTTCCCCGCGCACACCCCGTTCTTCCAGTGCATGACCAGCGGCGAGCCCGTCCTGGTGCCGCGCATCAGCGAGCAGATGGGCCACGCCATCGCCTCGCAGTTCGAGAAGCGGGACATCCGGCCGCTGATCACCGGCCGCTCGATGCTCGTCGTGCCGCTGAAGGCCCGCAATGTGGTCCTCGGGTTCATGATCCTGCTCCGGCACCCCGAGCGCGTCGAGTTCAACGACATGGACCGGGTCACCGGCGCCGAACTCGCCGCCCGCGCGGGCCTCGTGCTCGACAACGCGCGCATGTACACCTTCCAGGAGTCCGTCGCCGAGACCCTCCAGGACAGCATGCTGCCGCACATCCCGCCGCGCATGGCGGGCTGCGACATCGCCACCCGCTACCTCCCCGGCACGCTTCTCGGACGTGTCGGCGGCGACTGGTTCGACTCCGTCAAGCTGCCCGGCGCCCGCACCGCCCTGGTCGTCGGCGACGTCATGGGACACGGCCTCAACTCGGCCGCCATGATGGGCCAGTTGCGTACGGCCGTACAGACCATGGCCGCGCTCGACCTGCCCCCGGCCCAGCTGCTGCGCAACCTCGACGACCTCGCCCAGCGGCTCGGCGACAGCTACCTCGCGACCTGTCTCTACGCCGTCTACGACCCGATCGCGAGCGAACTCCACATCGCCAACGCGGGCCACATCCCGCCGGTGATCGTGCGGGCCTCGGACGGGCGCAGCGAGCTGCTCGAACTGCCCACGGGTGCGCCCATCGGCGTCGGAGGGGTGCCCTTCGAGGCCGTACGCGTGCGCGTGGAGCCCGGTGACCGGCTGCTGATGTGCACCGACGGCCTGGTGGAGGTGCGGGGCGAGGACATCGGTGTGGGGCTCGCGACACTCACCGAGTCCGCGGCGCACCCGGCCGCCTCCATGGACGACGCCTGCGACGCGATCATCCGGGCGCTGAACACGCGGGGCGGGCGCAAGGACGACGTGGCACTGCTGATGGCCCGCCTCAACGGCATCGCACCCGACGACGTCGCCGAGTGGCGGATCCGGCTCGATCCCGCCGAGGTGGGGCGCGCCCGGGCCGCGGTACGCGAGCAGCTCCATGACTGGGGGCTCGTGAAACTGGCCGACGGCGCCGAGCTGATGGTGAGCGAGCTGGTCACCAACGCCGTACGGCACTCGCATCGGCGGCCCGTCGAACTGCGGTTGGTGCGGGGGGACACGCTGCTGTGCGAGGTCGACGACGATGACCACGACCTGCCCAACCTGCTGAGCGCGGGGCCGGCCGACGAGCAGGGGCGGGGGCTGCGGGTCGTGAGCACCTTGGCGCGGGAGTGGGGTGCGAGCCGTACGAAGGCGGGGAAGACCGTCTGGTTCGAACTGACCCTGCCCCGCCGCTGATTGGTCCACGGGCGCGCGTTTCTCGAACTCACAGTGAAGGAATGCGCCATGCGCTTGTTCGCGTGACCCCGGCGCGATACACCGTACTGGCCCGCCAAGTGTGGCGGGTTTGTGTCGCATCCTGGGGAGTTGGGCATGAGCGTGACGGGTCGGTACCGGGAGTCCTGGGAGGGGTTCTGGCGGGAGGCTCCGGGGCGGCAGGGGGCCGTGTTCTGGGACGCGGAGCCGGTGTTGACCTCCGGGGTCCATCTCGCCCACTTCGAGCCGCTGCTGATCGATCCCGGGCTGCCGCTGGTGGACCTGGGCTGTGGGAACGGCACCCAGAGTCGTTTTCTCGCCGCCCACTTCACCCAGGTGATCGGCGTCGACCTGTCCGCCGCCGCTCTCGACCGCGCGCGCGACGCCGACCCCGACGAGCAGGTGACCTACCGGCAGCTGGACGCCTCCGACAAGGCCGAGCCGGAGAGCCTGCACGCCGAACTCGGGGACGCCAACGTGTACATGCGGGGCGTGCTGCACCAGGCCGCCCCCGAGGACCGCCAGCAGATGGTCGACTCGATCGCCACCCTCCTCGGGGAGCGGGGCAGGGCCTTCCTCGTCGAGCTGTCCGAGGCCGCCAAGCCCGTCCTCGTGGGACTCGCGCAGAGCGCCGACGGGCCGCCCGCCAAACTGGCACCCATTTTCCGCCACGGCATCGTGCCCGGCGAGGTGGCCGACGACGCGGTGCCCGTGTACCTCGGGGCGGCCGGGCTGGCGATCGTGGCGAGCGGAGAACTGCCGCTGATCACCACGGAGTACCGGGCCGACGGCACCCGGATCGAGCTGCCCTCGAAGTGGTGGGTGGTGGGGCGCCCCACCTGACGGACGGGTGGGGGTGGGTGCCCGCCGCGTCCGGTACCGCTGCGAACGCCTACCGGCGCCTTTGAGTGGGCACCCGGCCCGCCTCCGGCTCGGTCTTCCGGAACGCCCACTCCATCCGCGGCTCCATCACACACCGGAAGACCCGCCGCACCGGCGCGGTGCACAGCGCGGTCACCACCACCCCGGCGACCAGGGTGACGGCGATCTCGCCGAGCGGGGTGTGCGGCCACCGGTGGGCCGCCCAGTCGAAGTGGTTGCCGGCCTGGACGACGAAGCCGTGCAGCAGATAGCCGTACAGCGTGCCCGCGCCCAGCGTCGTGAACCACATCCGGCGCCCCGGCACCCAGGACAGGAAGCAGGAGACCAGGACCAGGGAGCAGCCGAAGAGGGCCAGCGTCATGAGCGGGCCGTACCAGGCGGGCACCCCGAAGTGCTCGGCGGCGTCGCGGTGGAAGAACCACGCGTAGTCCATGCGCGGCACCGCCCAGTACGAGAACACCACCGCGGCCGCGAACACCGGGAGCGCGAGCAGCCGTACCCGCCACTGCCGGACCAGCGAGAAGTGCTCGGGCCGCAGGCACAGGCCCAGCACGAAGTACGGCAGGAACTGGAGGGTGCGTTGGAGGTCGAGGTCGTTGCCGATGGACGGGCTGAGGGTGGCGAGCGCGGCGACCGTGAGCGCGATCGGCAGCGGCCACCGCACACTGCGCCAGATCGGCGTGGTCAGCCGCCAGATGAACAGCGCGGCCAGGAACCACGTCAGGTACAGCGGGTCGAGCAGGCTGACCGGGCGGTCCGGGACACCGTCGGACCAGCGGGTGAAAAGGGTGTACGCCGTCTCGAACACGACATACGGGACGACGACCCCGGTGACCAGGCGCTTGATCTTCGCCGGACTCGCGTCGAAGGTGCGCGAGAAGTAGCCCGAGATGATGATGAACGCCGGCATGTGGAAGGCGTAGACGATCGTGTACAGCGCGGTGACGGCCCGGCTGTCGGAGCGCAGCGGCTCCCAGGCGTGACCCATCGCGACCAGCACGATCGCCAGGTACTTGGCGTTGTCGAAGAACGCGTCGCGCTGCTTCGGGCGTACGGACGGGTTCCCCGGCGCGGCGGTCGCCTCGGGCGCGCCGGTCGCCTCGGGCGTCTGGGACGCCTTGGGGGCCGCCGTCGTCCGGCGTGCCGGCTGTACGGGCTGTGCGGTGTCGCTCACGCTGCTCCCTGTCCGTCTCCTGTGGAACCCGCGAGGGAGGATACGCGTCTTCCAGGGGTTGCCGGTGCGGCGGGGGTGAGCGGCATTCGGCTCGCCTCACCACGTGCGGGCGACGTAAACCTCTTCGCCGCGTAACGTGGCGCACCATGAAGATCCTGATCAGCGCCGACATGGAGGGCGCCACCGGCGTGACCTGGCCGGCCGACGTGCTGCCGGGGACACCGCAGTGGGAGCGGTGCCGGTCCCTGTTCACCTCGGACGTGAACGCGGCCGTGCTCGGCTTCTTCGACGGGGGCGCCGACGAGGTGGTCGTCAACGAGGCCCACTGGACCATGCGCAACCTGCTCCTGGAGCGGCTCGACGAGCGCACCGAGATGCTCACCGGGCGGCACAAGTCGCTGTCCATGGTCGAGGGCGTGCAGCACGACGACGTCGACGGCATCGCGTTCGTCGGCTACCACGCGGGCGCCGGTCAGGAGGGCGTCCTGGCCCACACCTACCTCGCCAACTCCATCACCGGGGTGTGGCTGAACGACGTCCCCGCCAGCGAGGGGTACCTCAACGCGCACGTGGTCGCGGAGTACGGCGTCCCCGTGGTCCTCGTCACGGGTGACGACGTGGCCTGCGAGGACGCCCTCGGGTACGCGCCCGGGGCGCTGAAGGTCGCCGTCAAGGACCACGTCTCGCGCTACGCCGCCGTGTGCCGGACCCCGGCCCGTACCGCCGCCGACATCCGGGCCGCGGCCAAGGAGGCCGCACAGCTGGCGGTCCGTCAGGAACCCGTGCAGGCGGGCCCGTTCACCATCGCCGTCGAGTTCGACGCCGAGCACCTCGCCATGGCCGCCACCGTGGTGCCCGGCGTCGAGCGGATCGGGACGCGGAAGGTGGCGTACACGAGCGAGACCATGTACGCGGGAATCCGTACCTTCAAGGCGGTCACCACCATCGTCTCGGCCGCCGTGGAGGAGCAGTATGGCTGACCAGCAGGCACTGGACGAGGTCGTCCGGTTCACCTCCGACCTCATCCGCATCGACACCACCAACCGGGGCGGCGGCGACTGCCAGGAGCGGCCCGCCGCCGAGTACGCGGCCGCGCAGCTGGCCGGGGCGGGCCTGGAGCCCCTGATGCTGGAGCGCGCCAAGGGCCGTACGAACGTCGTCGCCCGCATCGAGGGCAGCGATCCGTCGGCGGACGCGCTGCTCGTCCACGGTCACCTGGACGTGGTGCCCGCCGAGGCCGCCGACTGGAGCGTGCACCCCTTCTCCGGGGAGATCCGCGACGGGGTCGTGTGGGGGCGCGGCGCGGTCGACATGAAGAACATGGACGCGATGATCCTGGCCGTCGTGCGGAACTGGGCCCGGCAGGGCGTACGGCCCCGGCGCGACCTCGTGATCGCGTTCACCGCCGACGAGGAGGCCAGCGCCGAGGACGGCTCCGGGTTCCTCGCCGACGAGCACCCCGAGCTCTTCGAGGGCTGCACGGAGGGGATCAGCGAGTCCGGGGCGTTCACCTTCCACGACGGCGCCGGGCGGCAGATCTACCCGGTGGCGGCGGGTGAACGCGGCACGGGCTGGCTGAAGTTGACCGCGCGCGGCCGGGCCGGACACGGCTCCAAGGTCAACAAGGAGAACGCCGTCACCCGGCTCGCCGCCGCCGTGACCCGCATCGGCGAGCACGAATGGCCCCTCCGGCTCACCCCGACCGTCCGCGCCGCCCTCACCGAACTCGCCGCGCTCTACGGCATCGAGACCGACCTCACCGACGTGGACGCGCTGCTGGAGAAGCTGGGCCCGGCGGCCAAGCTGGTCGAGGCGACCGTGCGCAACAGCGCCAACCCGACCATGCTGGAAGCCGGTTACAAGCTCAACGTGATCCCGGGGGAGGCCGTGGCCTACGTCGACGGCCGCTACCTTCCCGGCGGCGAGGACGAGTTCCGCGCGACCCTCGACCTGCTCACCGGACCCGACGTGGACTGGGAGTTCAGCCATCGCGAGGTCGCGCTCCAGGCGCCGGTCGACTCGCCGACGTACGCCCGGATGCGGGCCGCCGTCGAGGAGTTCGCGCCCGAGGGGCACGTGGTGCCGTACTGCATGTCCGGCGGCACGGACGCCAAGCAGTTCTCCCGACTCGGCATCACCGGCTACGGCTTCGCGCCGCTGAAGCTGCCGGAGGGCTTCGACTACCAGGCCCTCTTCCACGGCGTCGACGAACGCGTCCCCGTGGAGGCACTGCACTTCGGGGTGCGGGTACTCGACCGCTTCCTGCGGACGGCCTGAGCGAGTGGGGGAGAACGTGCAGACGTCGCCATACGGTTCCTGGCCCTCGCCCATCGACGCGGCCCTCGCCGCCGCGCACGACGGACACCCCGAATGGCTCGGCTTCGTCGGGGACGAGGTCTGGTGGACCGAACCCCGGCCCGCCGAGGGCGGCCGCCGCACCCTGGTGCGCAGACGTGCCGACGGCAGCGAGGAGTCGGTGCTGCCCGCGCCGTGGAACGTGCGCAGCCGGGTCATCGAGTACGGCGGCCACCCCTGGGCCGGCGCGGTCGTGGCCGGCGAACCCCTCGTGGTGTTCGCGCACTTCGCCGACCAGCGGCTGTACCGGTACGAGCCCGGCGGCGAGCCGCGCCCCCTCACGCCGGTCTCCCCGGTGGGCGGCGGACTGCGCTGGGCGGAGCCACAGGTGCGGCTCGACCTCGGGGAAGTGTGGTGCGTCCTGGAGGAGTTCACCGGCGACGGGCCCACCGACGTGCGCCGGGTCCTCGCCGCCGTGCCGCTCGACGGCTCGGCCGCGCAGGACCGGGACGCCGTACGCGAACTCACCGACGACCGGCACCGGTTCGTCACCGGAGCCCGGCTCTCGCCCGACGGCTCGCGCGCGGCCTGGCTCGCCTGGGACCATCCGCGGATGCCCTGGGACGGCACGGAACTGATCGTCGCCGAGGTCCACGAGGGCACGTTCCGGGAGCCGCGCACTGTGGCCGGAGGCCCGGAGGAGTCCGTCGCGCAGGCCGACTGGTCGCCCGACGGCCGGCTCCTGTACGCGAGCGACCGCACCGGCTGGTGGAACCTCTACCGCGACGGCGAGCAACTCTGCCCGCGCGAGGAGGAGTTCGGCGGCGCCCTGTGGAAGCTCGGGCACCGCTGGTTCGCCCCGCTGGACAGCGGCCTGATCGCCGTCGTGCACGGCACCGGCTCGACGGCCCTCGGGATCCTGGACCCGGAAACCGGCGAACTCGTCGACGCGGCCGGCCCCTGGACCGAGTTCGCGCCCACCCTCGCGGTGCACGGCGAGCGGGTCGTCGCCGTCGGCGCCAGTCCCCGCACCGCCTACGAGGTCGTCGAACTGGACGCCCGTACGGGACGGGCCCGGGTGATCGGCGCCGAGCACGACGATCCCGTCGACCCCGCGTACTACCCCGAGCCCCTGATCCGCACCTTCACCGGACCGGACGGCCGGGACATCCACGCCCACGTCTACCCGCCGCACCGGCCCGGGTACCTGGCGCCCGGCGACGAGCTGCCGCCCTACGTCGTCTGGGCGCACGGCGGACCGACCGGGCACGCGCCCCTCGTCCTCGACCTCTCCATCGCCTACTTCACCTCGCGCGGCATCGGCGTCGCCGAGGTCAACTACGGCGGCTCCACCGGCTACGGGCGCGAGTACCGCAACCGGCTGCGCGAGCAGTGGGGCGTGGTCGACGTCGAGGACTGCGCGGCCGTCGCGCTCGCCCTCGCCGACGAGGGCACCGCCGACCGCGACCGGCTCGCCATCCGCGGGGGCAGCGCGGGCGGCTGGACCGCGGCCGCCTCGCTCACCACGACCGACGTGTACGCCTGCGGCACGATCGTCTACCCGATCCTCGACCTGACCGGCTGGGGCACGGGGGAGACCCACGACTTCGAGTCGCAGTACCTGGAGAGCCTGGTCGGACCGCTCGCCGAGGTCCCCGGACGGTACGCGGAACGCTCGCCCGTCGAGCACGCGGACCGGGTCACCGCGCCCTTCCTGCTGCTCCAGGGCCTGGACGACGTGATCTGCCCGCCCGCGCAGTGCGAGCGGTTCCTCGAACGGATCGCCGGGCGGCGGGTGCCGCACGCCTACCTCGCCTTCGAGGGGGAGGGGCACGGGTTCCGGCGGGCCGACACGATGATCCGGGCGCTGGAATCCGAACTCTCCCTGTACGCCCAGGTGTTCGGGCTCAACCCGCCCGGCGTCCCGACGTTGGAGCTCACCAAGTGACAGAACTCGTACGGCCGTCCAGGCTCGGCCCCGGCGCCCGCGTGGCCGTGGTCGCACCGAGCGGTCCCGTCGCGGAGGACCGGCTCCAGGCCGGACTCGACCTCCTGCGCGGCTGGGACCTCGACCCGGTGGTCGCGCCCCATGTCCTGGACGCGCACGGCGAGTTGGGCTACCTCGCCGGATCCGACGCGGACCGTGCCGCCGACCTCCAGCGGGCCTGGTGCAACCCCTCCGTGGACGCGGTGCTGTGCGCCCGGGGCGGCTACGGCGCGCAGCGCATGGTCGACCTGCTCGACTGGGAGGCGATGCGGGCGGCCGGGCCGAAGGTGTTCGTGGGCTTCAGCGACGTCACCACCCTCCACCAGGCCTTCGCCACCCGCCTCGGCCTGGTCACGCTGTACGGGCCGGCCGCGGCCGGTGTCGACTTCGTCAAGAACGCCGTCGCCCAGGAACACCTGCGGGCCACCCTGCTCACCCCGGAAACGGTCCGCACCCTGACCTCCCGGGGCCCCGCCCTGATCCCCGGACGGGCCCGCGGAGTCACCCTCGGCGGTTGCCTCAGCCTCCTCGCCACCGACCTCGGCACCCGGCACGCCCGCACCGGCGCCCGGGACGGACTGCTGCTGATCGAGGACGTGGGGGAGCAGCCGTACCGTGTCGACCGCATGCTGACCCAGCTCCTGCGCACCGGCTGGCTGGACGGCGTGCGGGGCATCGCCCTCGGGTCCTGGGCGGGCTGCGGTCCGTACGACGTCCTGCGCACGGTCCTCGCCGACCGGCTCGGCGGGCTCGGTGTGCCGGTCGTCGAGGAGTTCGGGTTCGGGCACTGCGAGGGGGCGTCGACCATGCCCTTCGGTGTCCGGGCCGAACTCGACGCCGAAGCGGGAACGCTGACGCTCGACGAACCCGCCCTGCGCTGAATCCCGGGCCGCTCGACGAACCCGCCCCGGGCCGAATCCCCGGCCGCTCGACGAATCCGCCCCGGGCTGAATGCCCGGCCGGGCCGCCGTAGGGTGACGGGATGCCGCACACCGTTTCCCGCTACCTCGCCGAGGGCCCCCGCGTGGGCATCCGGCACTTCACCTACGAGGACGCCGCCGAGTTCACCGCCCGGGCCCGGGAGAGCAAGGAGCTGCACCAGCCCTGGCTGTTCCCGCCGGACAGCGAGAGCGCGTACCTCGCCTACGCGGGCCGGCTCATCGAGGACCCGACCAAGGCGGGGTTCCTGGTCTGCGAGAAGGACGGCGAGCGGGGCGACGGGGCCATCGCCGGGTTCATCAACATCAACAACATCGTCGAGGGCGGCTTCCGGTGCGGGGCCCTCGGCTACGGCGCCTTCGCGCACGCCGCCGGACGCGGACTGATGCGGGAAGGCCTGCATCTCGTCGTCGACCACGCCTTCGGGCCGATGCGGCTGCACCGGCTCGAGATCAACGCGCAGCCCCTCAACACCGCCTCCCTCGCCCTCGCCCGCAGCTGCGGCTTCCGGCTGGAGGGGTTCTCCCCGAAGATGATCTGGATCGACGGGGACTGGCGGGACCACGAGCGCTGGGCCATCACCGCCGAGATGCGGGCTTCCGGTTGATCTTCATGGTGTCGAGGTCGGTGACCGTCGACCGCAGGTCCCGGAAGCCGTAGCCGAGGCCGCGCAGCGCAGTCTCGGCACGGTCCTCCGCGATCGCGCCCGCCATCTCCTCGCCGTCCGCCGCGTCGGAGACCACCACGTACCGCATCGAGAAGTGCTTCAGCGGCGCCGGCTCGTACGACAGGGAGCCCTCCTCGGTGAACCGCATGCTCGCCATGCCGTGGTCCGCCGCCTCGGCGAGCAGCCGGGCGCGGGCCTCCTCGGTGAGCCCGTCCCAGGTCCCGCGCACGATCACCCGGTAGGTGTGCCGCTCACTCACTGTCGCTCCCTCGCGTAGCCCCGTGGACGGTCGACTGTACGTCGGCGAGGATGATCCGCATGCGTAATATCGTCGTGCTGGACGCTCCCTCCAACCTCGGCCTGCGTCCGCCCGCCCCCGGTACCGCAGCCCGGCTGCTACAAGCTCGCCGGTGCCCTGCGGGAGCAGCGGATCGTGCAGAGGCTCGGGGCGCTGGAGGGCGGGGTGGTGGTGCCGCCGCGCTACGACCGGGGGGGACTGGCAGGAGGGCGACGGGGTCTTCAACGCGGCCGCGATCGCCGCGTACACCGTCAGGCTGGCCGACCGGATCGAGCGCCATGTGCGGGCCGGGGACTTCCCCGTGGTCCTCGGCGGCGACTGCTCCATCCAGCTCGGCGCCTCGCTCGCCCTGCGCCGCGTCGGACGCCACGGCCTGGCCGCGATTGGGGGTACCTCCCACGCCCTTCAGGCAGTGGGGGAGCCTCACCGGACTTCCGGCACACCGGCAACTCCGACCGGATCGGCGCGGCGGGCGGCGAGGAGGTCGCACTGGCCACCGGGCGCGGCCAGGACGACCTGGCGGACCTGGAGGGGCTGAAGCCCTATCTGCGGGACGAGGACGTGCGGTTCTTCGGGATCCGCGACGCGTTCGAGGAGGACCGCGCCGAACTGGCCGCCCTGAAGATCCCCGTCGTGACCGTCGGTGACGTCCGCGAGTGGGGCGCCGACGCGCTCGCCCGGGCCACCGCCCAGGCCTTCGAGATCCCGGAGATCGACGGCTTCTGGGTGCACCTGGACGCCGACGTCCTCGACCCGTCCGTCATGCCCGCCGTCGACAGCCCGGACCCGGAGGGCCTGCTGCCCGGCGAACTCACGGGGCTCCTGCGGCCGTTGCTCGCCTCCCCCGCCTGCGTCGGGCTCAACATCACCATCTACGACCCCGACCTGGACCCCGACGGCACGGCGGGCGCGCTCCTGGCCGACATCGTCGTGGACGCCTTTGCGCAATCCTGACCGGTAGCTCCCCTGGCCGACTCGATTCCGAGCGGCTTCCATGGTGATCGTGACGACGATCCGGCGAGACGTACTCACCCTGCCCGCCGCACCGCTGGGCCCGGACAACCCGCTGCCCCCGCTGCGGCTCCCGCACGAGGTTCACCGCATCGACGTACGGGACCGCGACGACCTGCCCCGGGACATGGCCCGGCAGGCCGGCTACGGGCCGCTGCACAGCCTGCTGCCGCTCCGGGTCCGGGACGGCTACGGCAGACAGCGCACCCCTCACGCGTTCGAGACGATCGTGATCGAGAACGACCGGCTCAGGGCCACCGTGCTCCCCGGTCTGGGCGGCCGGATCGCCTCCCTGTTCCACAAGCCGACCGGGCGTGAACTCCTGTACCGCAACCCGGTGTTCCAGCCCGCGAACTTCGCCCTGAACGGCGCCTGGTACTCCGGGGGCATCGAGTGGAACATCGGCGCCACCGGACACACCACCCTTGCCTGCGCACCCCTGCACGCCGCTCGCGTGGCCGCCCCCGACGGCGGGGAGATGCTGCGCCTGTGGGAGTGGGAGCGACTGCGCGACCTGCCCTTCCAGGTCGATCTGTGGCTGCCGCGGGAGTCTGACTTCCTGTACGTCGGCGTCCGGATCCGCAACCCCCACGAACGGCCGGTGCCGGGCTACTGGTGGTCCAACACCGCCGTACCGGAGCAGCGCCGGGTGCTCGCCCCGGCCGAGGAGGCCTGGCACTTCGGCCACGAGCGCCACCTGCGCCGGGTGCCCGTCCCGCCGGACCCGCTCAACGGCCCTTACGCCGCCGACTGGTTCTACGACCTGCCCGACACCCGGCGCCGCTGGATCGCCGCCCTCGACGCCGACGGTCACGGGCTGGTGCAGACGTCCACCGACGTCCTGCGTGGGCGCAAGCTGTTCGTGTGGGGCACCGGCAGCGGCGGCCGGCGCTGGCAGGAGTGGCTCACCGAGCCCGGCACCGGCGGCTACTGCGAGATCCAGGCCGGGCTCGCCCGCACCCAGCTGGAGCACGTACGGCTGGACGCGGAGAGCGAGGTGGCGTGGCTGGAGGCGTACGGGCCGCTCAGCGCGCCACCGGTAGCGGGGGAGGCGGAGGCCCGCCTGGAGGCCGTACTGCCACGGGCCGCCGTCGACGAGGCGTACGCGGCCTGGAAGCCGTACGCCGACACCGAGCCCGGCGAGGTGCTCGCCGTCGGCTCGGGCTGGGGCGCGCTCGAAGTGCTGCGCGCCGACTGGAAGTTGCCCGGCACGCCCTTCGAGGAGAGCACCCTCGGCGAGCCGCAGGCACCCTGGCTGGAGCTGCTGCGCACCGGGTCCTTCCCCGAGCCGCGCCGGGTACGGCCGCCCGGCGGGACCCTGGTCGCGCCGCACTGGCGGGACATGCTGGAGACCGCGCCCGCCACCCCGCTCACCGAGTACCACCTGGGAGTCGCCCAGTGGCACGCCGGCGACCGGGCGCAGGCGGTGCGCTCCTGGGAGCGGGGGCTCGAACTGGCGCCTTCCGTCTGGCCGTTGCTGCGCTGCCTGGCCGTCGCCGACCAGGAGAGCGGCAACCGGGAACGGGCCGCCGACCGGTACGCCGACGCCTTCGACGACCTGTGCCACGAGCGGCGCGACGACGGCGAGTCGTGGACGGCGGCGACGGCCGCGCTGGGCCGCGAGGCGCTGGAGGCACTCCTCGCGGCGGGGCGTACGGCCGAGGCGCGCTCGGTGTGGGAGCGGCTGCACGTATCGACCCGGGCGCGCGGGCGGTTCCGGCTGATCGAGGCGGGACTGCTGCTCGCCGAGGACCGGCCCGAGGCGGCGCGGGCCGTCTTCGAGGAGGGCTTCGAGGTCGCCGACCTCAGGGAGGGCGCCGAGGCGATCAGCGAACTGTGGGGCCGCCTCAGCGACGAACCGCTCCCGCCCCCCTACGACTTCCGGATGCGCCCGGAGAGCGGGTCCCCCTAAGTGACGTTGCGGTCCACGTACTCGTACACCACGCCGTCCGGGTGCATCGCGATCAGGTTGCGGCCCACCGGGGTCGGTACCGGCCCCGCGATGATCCGGGCACCGAGCTCGTCGAGGAGCCGGCGGGCCTCGTCGACGTCCTTCACCGCGATGGTCGCCGCGACCTTGCGCAGCACCTCCAGCTCGGCCTCCGGTCCGCTCATCAGCAGGAAGCAGCCCACCGCGGCCACCTGGACGCCGCCGCGCTCGAAACGGAGGGCCGTGGCGCCCGCGAGCCGTTCGTAGAAGACGACCGCGCTGTCCAGGTCGTCGACGCAGACACGCAGCGTGGTTCCCAGAATCTCCATGCCACGAGCCTAGTTCGGGCGCCCGGCCCGAGGAGATCGTTTCACGCGATCCTCCCGACCCGGCCGCCGGTGCCGCACAGGCGGTCAGGGCGCGTTACGGGTACTCCCGCACGGGTACCCGGCGGCCATGGAGCGCTTGGATCACCTGGAGCATCTGGACAAGCATCTGGTCGACGAGCTGGCGCAGGTGGCACGCGAGACCGTACGCGACGAACTGCGCGAACAGACGCGCAAGCAGCGCCGTACGGCCATGCTGTACGCCGCGTCCGGCGCCGTCGCCCTGTACGCGGGCGCGGCCCTGGCACTCGCCGTGGGCCTCGCCCTCGCGCTCGGCCTGCCCGACTGGGCCGCCGCACTGATCACCGCCGCGATCCTGGGCGCCGTGGCCTACGCGCTGCGCGGCGCGGCCAGGCCCGGTGGGTCCCGGCCGACGGCCGGTCAGGCGGCCGGCGCGGACGTCGGCGCCGATCAGGCCGCCGGGAGCGGCGCACCGGTGGCCGCCCCGCCCACCGGACTCGGGACGCCGTATCCGCCCATGCCGCCGGTCGCACCCGGAGCGACGGGCACCCCGCAGCCCGGCGCCGCGCCGACGCAGGGCGGCCCCGACTCCGAGCAGCCGCACCACCGGGCCTAGCGCGTGGTGCGGACACATGGGAGGAAGCGCGCGTGAAGCACGGCAGGACCGTCGTGGTGACCGGGGCCAGCGGCGGGGTGGGACGGGCCACCGCCCGGGCCTTCGCCGAGCGGGGCGCCCGGGTCGCCCTCCTGGCCCGGGGACGCGAAGGCCTCGCGGCGGCGGCCGACGAAGTGGAGCGCGCCGGGGGTGAGGCGCTCGTCGTGAGCGTCGACATGTCCGACGCGAAGGCCGTGGAGGACGCCGCCCAGCAGGTCGTCGACGCCTTCGGGCACATCGACGTGTGGGTCAACAACGCCTTCACCGGCGTCTTCGCGCCGTTCACCGAGATCACCCCCGACGAGTTCCGGCGGGTCACCGAAGTGACCTATCTGGGCTACGTGTTCGGCACCCGGGCCGCCCTGCGGCACATGCAGCCGCGGAACCGCGGCACCATCGTGCAGGTCGGGTCCGCGCTGGCCTACCGGGGCATCCCGCTCCAGTCGGCGTACTGCGGGGCCAAACACGCCATCCAGGGGTTCAACGAGTCCCTGCGGTGCGAGCTGCTCCACTCGGGCAGCGGCGTCCGCACGACGATGGTGCAGCTGCCCGGGGTCAACACCCCGCAGTTCGACTGGGTGTTGAACCGGATGCCCGGGCGGGCCCGGCCGGTGGCGCCGGTCTACCAGCCCGAGGTCGCCGCGCGCGCCGTCGTGCACGCGGCCTCGCACGCGCGGCGGCGCGAGTACTGGGTCGGCGGCTCCACGGCGGCCACCCTCATCGCCAACGCGGTCGCGCCGGGTCTGCTGGACCGCTACCTCGCCCGCACCAACTTCGAGGCGCAGCAGGAAGAAGGGGAGCACGACGGACCCGGGAACCTGTGGGCGCCCGCGGACGGGCCGCACGGGAAGGACCACGGGGCGCACGGCCGCTTCGACGAAGAGGCGGTGCACCGCAGCCCGCAGGACTGGCTCTCCCGCAACCGCGCCCGGATGGGCATGGGTCTCGTGGCGGCCGCGGCGGGAGCGCTGGGCGTCGCGGGGATACGCCGACGGGGCTGAACGGACGACCACGGACGCACGACCACGCGGTGAGCGGCGGGAGCCAACGGCCCCGCCGCTCACCGCCGTTCACGTCGGTCCAACGGGTAATGCTCAGCCCTGCTGGAGCTGGGGCAGCACCTTCGTGCGGTAGAAGTCGAAGAAGCCGCGCTGGTCGGGGCCGATCTGGTTCACGTAGATCCGGTCGAACCCCGCGTCGGCGAAGGCGCTCAGCGCGGCCACGTGCTCGTCGACGTCGTCCCCGCACACCGTCTTCTCGGTCACCATGTCCTCGGTGACCAGCGGCTCCAGCTGCTCGAAGTGGCTCGGTGAGGGCAGGATCTGGCCCATCTCGCCGGGCAGGAACTGGTTGAACCACAACTTGCGGACCGTACTCACGCACTCCGCGCGGTCCGTGCCGTAGCAGACCTTGGTGCCGCCGCTGACCGGCTTCCCGGCCCCGCCGCCCTTGCGGTACTGCTCGACCATCGACTCGTCCGGCATCATCGTGATGAAGCCGTCGCCGACCCGGGACGCCAGCGCGGTGGCCGCCGGGCCGAAGCCGGAGATGTCGATCGGGACCGGCTCGTCGGGGACCGTGTAGAGGCGGGCGTTCTCGACCGTGTAGTGCGTGCCGTGGTGGTTGACCTCCTCGCCCGTGAACAGGCGCCGCATCACCTGGATCGACTCCTCCAGCATCTCCAGCCGGATGTGGGCGGGCGGCCAGACATGGCCGAGGATGTGCTCGTTCAGCGCCTCGCCGGAGCCGACGCCGAGCCGGAACCGGCCGTTCGTCATCACCGCCGAGGTCGCCGCGGCCTGCGCCACCACCGCCGGGTGGATCCGCACGGTCGGGCAGGTCACGGCCGTCTCGATCGGGATCGACACCGCCTCCGAGAGCGCGCCGATCACCGACCAGACGAACGGGCTCTGGCCCTGCGCGTCATTCCACGGGTGGTAGTGGTCGGAGATCCACAGCGCGCGGAAACCGGCCTGTTCGGCCATCCGCGCCTGTTCGACCAGCTCCGCGGGTCCGAACTCCTCGCACGACAGGAAATAGCCGTATTCGGGCATGGGGGGTACCTCCGGCGGTTCCACGTACAGCGGGCTGTGGCCGAGTACCCGGCGACCCGTACGGAAACCGGCGTTTGGGCGTCCTGGCCAGGGGGACGCGGAAGGCTCCCGAGGTACGCGACAGCCCCGGAGGCGAACCGTGAGTCGACCCCGCATCGTGATCGTCGGTGCCGGCTTCGCCGGGTACCGGACGGCCAAGGAACTGTCCCGAAAAGCCCGCGGCAAGGCCGACATCACCCTGCTCAACCCGACCGACTACTTCCTGTACCTGCCCCTGCTGCCCCAGGTCGCCGCCGGCGTCCTGGAACCCCGACGGGTCACCGTCTCCCTGACCGGCACCCTGCCCCGGGTGCGGCTGGTGCTCGGCGAGGCCGACGGCATCGACATGGACGCGCGGACCGTGCACTACACCGACCCGGAGGGCGAGCGCGGCAGCCTGCCCTACGACCGGCTGGTGCTGGCCGTCGGCAGCGTCAACAAGCTCCTGCCCATCCCCGGGGTCGCCGAGTACGCGCACGGCTTCCGCGGGCTGCCCGAGGCGCTGTACCTGCGCGACCACGTCACCCGGCAGGTGGAGCTCGCGGCCGCCGCGGAGGACCGCGCCGATCGCGAGGCCCGCTGCACCTTCGTGGTCGTCGGCGCGGGCTACACCGGCACCGAGGTCGCCGCGCACGGGCAGCTCTACACCGACGCGCAGGTCCGCAAGCACCCCCTGCGGGGCGGCATACGGCCGCGCTGGATCCTCCTCGACATCGCCGACCGGGTCCTGCCCGAACTCGACGAGCACCTGTCCACCACCGCCGACCGCACCCTCAGGGAGCGCGGGGTGGAGGTGCGCATGGGGACGTCCGTGAAGGAGGCCACGCCGGACGGAGTGCTGCTGACCGACGGCGAGTTCGTCGGCACCCGGACCCTGGTGTGGTGTGTCGGCGTACGGCCCGACCCGCTCGTGGAGTCCACCGGGCAGCCCGTCGAACGCGGGCGGCTCGTCGTCGACCCCTATCTCCAACTCCCGGGCCGCCCCGAGGTGTTCGCCTGCGGGGACGCGGCCGCGGTGCCGGACCTGGACAACCCGGGCGGCTTCACGCCGATGACCGCGCAGCACGCCTGGCGGCACGGCAGGACGGTGGCGCGCAACATCGCCGCGTCCTTCGGGGACGGTGAGCGGCAGCCGTACCGGCACAAGGACCTGGGCTTCGTCGTGGACCTCGGGGGCGTCAAGGCCGCCGCCAACCCGCTGCACATCCCGCTGTCCGGGCCCGCCGCGGGTGCGGTCACCCGCGGCTACCACCTCGCCGCGATGCCCGGCAACCGCGTCCGGGTCGCCGCCGACTGGCTCCTGGACGCCGTACTCCCGCGCCAGGCCGTCCAGTTGGGCCTCGTGCGGTCCTGGTCGGTGCCGCTGGACACGGCGTCACCGGAGCTGGCCCGGGTGCCGGGCCGCCCGCGGTCACGCGAGGAGGCCGCCGCGCGCTCCGGCCCGGGGGCGGCGACGGCACGGGACACGCTGCCGGGGCCGGAGGCGGTCGGGCAGGACGATCCGGGGCCGGCGAAGGACATGAGGTCAGTGGCGGAGGCGAGGGCAGTGCAGGACGTCGAACCGAGCGCGGGCGAAGCGGTGATCACGGAGGCGAAGGCCCGCGAGGACGCGCGGAGCGGGTCCGACGACAGGCCCGCGCCCACCGATGACCGGCCCGGCGGGAAGCCCGCCGAGAACCGACCCGGTGGGGAGCCCGCCGAGAACCGGCCCGGTGGGGAGCCCGCGAAGGGCCGGCCCGGTGGGGAACCCGCCAGGAACCAACCAGGCGGGGAACCCGCGAAGAACCAGCCCGGCGGGGAACCCGCCAGGAACCAGCCGGGCCGTGCGCCCGGCGAGCAGCAGGACGGCGGGGAGTCGCGGACCAGCCCCGGCCCCGTCCGGCGCACCGACGCGGACTCCGCGGAAGGAGACTCATGAACACCGGTGAACTCGTAGAACTCGCCCAGCAGTTGCGCGTGGACAGCGTCCGCGCCTCCGCCGCCGCGGGCTCCGGGCACCCCACCTCCTCGATGTCCGCCGCGGACCTGATGGCGGTCCTCTTCGCACACCACTTCCGCTACGACTTCGACCGCCCCGCCCACCCCGGCAACGACCGCTTCGTGCTGTCCAAGGGCCACGCCTCACCGCTGATGTACGCCACCTACAAGGCGGCCGGCGTCATCGACGACGAGGAGCTGCTGACCTTCCGGAAGATCGACAGCCGCCTCGAGGGCCACCCGACCCCGCGCAAGCTGCCGTGGGTCGAGACGGCGACCGGATCGCTCGGCCAGGGGCTGCCCGTGGGCGCCGGCATCGCACTCGCCGGGCAGCGCCTCGACCGCACCGGCTACCGCGTGTGGGTGCTGTGCGGAGACAGCGAACTCGCCGAGGGCTCCATCTGGGAGGCCGCCGAACACGCCGGTCACGAGCACCTCGACAACCTCACCGCGATCGTCGACGTCAACCGGCTCGGCCAGCGCGGCCCGACCCGCCACGGCCACGACCTCGACGCCTACGCCCGCCGCTTCCAGGCCTTCGGCTGGCACACCGTGGAGATCGACGGACATGACGTGGACGCCATCGACCGCGCCTACGGCGAGGCCGCGTCCACCAAGGGCCAGCCCACCGCGATCCTCGCCCGGACCCTCAAGGGCAAGGGCGTCGAAGACGTCCAGGACCGCGAGGGACTGCACGGAAAGCCGCTGAAGAACGCCGACGACGCCATCGAGGAACTCGGCGGCGTCCGCGACCTCCGCGTGCGGGTGCAGGAGCCCCCGGCCGCCCGCATCCTGCACGCCGTCCGCGCCGGGCACCTCGAACTGCCCCGCTGGGACCTCGGCGACGAGGTGGCGACCCGGGACGCCTACGGCCAGGCGCTCACCGCCCTCGGCACCGGACGGGGCGACATCGTCGCCCTCGACGGCGAGGTCGGCGACTCCACCCGCACCGAGCTCTTCGCCAAGGAGCACCCCGACCGCTACGTCGAGTGCTACATCGCCGAGCAGCAGATGGTCGCGGCCGCCGTCGGAGTCGCCGCGCGCGGCTGGGTGCCGTACGCCGGAACCTTCGCGGCCTTCCTCACCCGCGCCTACGACTTCGTGCGCATGGCCTCCATCAGCGGCGCCGGGATCAACCTCGTCGGCTCGCACGCGGGCGTCGCCATCGGACAGGACGGGCCCAGCCAGATGGGTCTGGAGGACCTGGCGATGATGCGGGCGGTGCACGGCTCGACCGTGCTGTACCCGTGCGACGCCAACCAGACCGCGCACCTGGTCGCCGCCATGGCGGACCTGGACGGCATCCGCTACCTGCGCACCGGCCGCGGCGAGAGCCCGGTGATCTACGGGCCCGGGGAGGAGTTCCCGATCGGCGGCAGCAAGGTGCTGCGCTTCTCCGGGAGCGACCGGATGACGATCGTCGCGGCCGGAGTCACCGTGCCCGAGGCGCTGAAGGCCGCCGAGGCGCTGGACCAGGAGGGCATCCGCGTGCGGGTGATCGACCTGTACTCGGTCAAGCCCGTCGACCGGGGCACCCTGCGCCAGGCCGCCGACGACACCGGCTGCCTGCTGACCGTGGAGGACCACCACGAGGAGGGCGGACTCGGCGACGCCGTCCTCGACGCCTTCGCCGACGGCCGCCCCGTCCCGCGCCTGGTGCGGCTCGCGGTCCGCACGATGCCGGGCTCGGCCTCGCCCGAGGAGCAGCTGCACGCGGCGGGCATCGACGCCGAGTCGATCGCGGCCGCAGGACGGCTCCTGGTGGAGCAGGCGATCGTGCCGTGAGCGGGGACGACGTACGGACCGTACGCGCCGGGAAGCACACCGTGCAGGTGCACCGGCCGGACAAGGTGCTCTTCCCCGGCGGCGACGGCGCCAAGGAGTACACCAAGGGCGATCTCGTCGACTACTACCGGTCCGTCGCGCCGTTCATGCTGCCGCACCTGCGCGGCCGTCCCCTGATGCTGGAACGGCATCCGGACGGCCTCACGGGCCCCCGGTTCATGCAGAAGAACACCCCGGACTCCTACCCGGAGTGGATCCACCGCGTCGAGGTGACGAAGGAGGGCGGCACCGTCTGCCACACCGTCTGTGACGACACCGCCACCCTGCTGTACCTCGCCGACCAGGCCTCCCTCACCCTGCACCGCTGGCTGTCCCGGGCCGGCAGTGTCGAGCGGCCCGACCGGATGGTCTTCGACCTCGACCCGGCCGGGGACGACTTCGGCGCGGTGCACGAGGCGGCCTGGCTGCTCGGGGAACTGCTCGACGAGCTGGACCTGCCCTCGGCGCTGATGACCACCGGCTCCCGCGGACTGCACGTGATCGTGCCCCTCAACGGCCGGCACGACGTCGACGAGGTGCGCGAGTTCGCCAAGGACGTCGCCGACACCCTGGTCGCCGGCCACCCCGACCGGCTCACCACCGCCGCCCGCAAGAAGGACCGCGGCGACCGCCTCTACCTGGACGTCCAGCGCAACGGCTACGCCCAGACCGCCGTCGCACCCTTCACCGTACGGGCGAAACCCGGAGCTCCCGTGGCCACCCCGATGGCCTGGACCCAGCTCGACGATCCGGGCCTCGACGCCCGCCGCTGGACCATCGCCGACGCCGTCGAGCAGGCCCGCACCAACCCCTGGGCCGGGATCCCGGGCAGAGGACGGGCCCTCGGACCGGCCCGGCGCAGGCTGAACGCGTTGATGTCCTCCTGAAGGTTTGGCGAACGTATGAGCGGCCACCCGAGGTGAGAGGTGGCCATGGCGAACACAAGAGACACATCTGCATCACAGGATTCACGGAATTCCCCCAGAGGGAAAGAAAAGGACACGGAAGAGAACGTGACGGACGAGCGACGGCCCAAGCCGATGGAGGTGCTGCGCCAGGCGCGCGCCCAGCTCTCCGAGCTGACCGGCATGACCGCCGAGAACGTCTCCTCCTTCGAGCAGACCGAGGACGGCTGGTCGGTGGAGGTCGAGGTCCTCGAACTCTCCCGTGTTCCCGACACGATGAGCCTGATGGCGAGCTACCAGGTCGAACTCGACCCCGAGGGGCAGCTCACCGGCTACCGGCGCGTTCGCCGCTACGAACGCGGTCGGGCCGACGCACACAGGCAGGGCGGTCGCTAGACCGCCCGCATCGGACCGTTCACGACACCAACGACAAGGAGGCATGGTCGGCATGACCGTCGTCCCGGCACAGCAGGGCGGTGGAGGCGGCACCAGTGGTCTCTACGACGTCCTGGAGCTTGTCCTCGATAGGGGGCTCGTCATCGACGCATTCGTACGAGTCTCCCTCGTGGGCATCGAGATCCTGAAGATCGACGTGCGGGTCGTGGTGGCCAGCGTCGACACCTATCTGCGCTTCGCCGAGGCGTGCAACCGGCTCGACCTCGAGTCCGGGCGGAACAAGAGCCCGGGCCTGCCCGACATCATGGGCGAGATCACCGAGTCCGGCGCGCGCGGCAAGTCCAAGGGCGCCCTCTCCGGCGCCGCGGAGACCATCTCCGACGCCTTCAAGCAGGCGCGTGAGGGAGACGGCCAGAGCGAGTCCCGGCCGCGCACCCGCAAGTCCACCGCCTCGCGCAGGAAGGAGGAGCAGGAGTGAGCACGTACGTGTACGGCATCACCGCCGCCTCCCACCCCGAGTTTCCCGAGGGTCTGGGAGGGGTCGGCGACCCCGCACGCGAGGTGCGGGTGCTGACGGAGGGCGACCTGGCGGCCATCGTCAGCGACGCCCCCGAGGGCCTGAAGCCCAAGCGCCGTGACCTGCTCGCCCACCAGAACGTGCTGAGCGAGGTGGGTGCGGCGGGCTGTGTGCTGCCCATGCGGTTCGGCAGCGTGGCGCCCGACGACGACACCGTCACCTCGGTCCTCGCGGAACGCGCCGACCACTACAAGGAGCGGCTGCGCACCCTCGACGGCAAGGTCGAGTACAACGTCAAGGCCACGCACGACGAAGAGGCCGTACTGCACCGCGTGATGTCCGACAACCCGGAGATCCGTTCCGTCACCGAGGCCAACCGGCAGGCGGGCGGCGGCAGTTACGAAGAGCGCCTCCGGCTCGGCGAGATGGTCGTGGCCGCGGTCAAGGCCCGTGAGGCCGAGGACGCCAACGAGGTGCGGCAGGCCCTGGAGCCGGTCGCCGAGGCGATCAGCGTCGGGCCCGAGTCCAGCGGCTGGCTGGCCAACGTGTCCTTCATGGTCGAGCGCGACTCCGCGGCGTCCTTCCTGGAGGCGGTGGACCAGCTCCGCAAGAGCCATCCGCACCTCGACCTGCGGGTCAACGGCCCGCTGCCGCCGTACAGCTTCGTCGAACCCGGACCGGGCGAGCCCGCGGGCACCACGGTGGGCATCGACCACGCGGAGGAGTGAGCCGGCCGTGGGTCTCATCGGAGAGGTACTGCTCCTGCCCTTCGCCCCGGTGCGCGGCAGCGCCTGGGTGATCAGACAGGTGCTGAACGAAGCGGAGCGCCTCTACTACGACCCGGCAGCGGTCCGGGCCGAACTCGCCCGGCTCGAGGAGCGTCTCGAGGCGGGCGAGATCGACGAGGAGGAATTCGACCGACAGGAGGACGAACTCCTCGAACGACTGGAGATCGGCCTGCGCGGCGGCGCGGGGACTGGCGACGGGACGACACGATGAACCGAGTGGGAATGGGCCTCGCGGTAGGGGCCGGATACCTCCTGGGACGTACGAAGAAACTGAAACTGGCCTTCGCGGTCGGCACGATCGTGGCCGGCAAGCGGATGCACCTCAGCCCGAAGGCGGTCGCTGACCTGGTTTCCCAGCAACTGCTGAAGAACCCGCAGTTCAAGGAGATCGGCGACACGCTCCGCGAGGACCTGCGAGGCGTCGGCAAGGCGGCCTCGGGGGCCATGGTGGAGCGGCAGATCAACGCGATCGCCGACCGGCTGCACGGCCGTACCGCCCAGGTCCGCGACGAGCTCTCGGGCGCGGCGAAGGAGGTGCCCGGCCTCTACGAGGACGAGGACTCCGAAGAGGACGAGGAGCCGGACGAGGAGGAGACTGGCACCAAGGGCGCCGAAGCCGACGACGAGACCTCGGACGAGACCTCGGACGAACCCACGGACGAGGACGAGAGCGCCGACGACGAGGACGAGGACGAGTCGGACGAGGCTCCGGCCGCGGCCAGGAAGACCGCCAAGAGGGCCCCCGCGAAGAAGACGGCCAAGAAGGCGCCCGCGAAGAAGGCACCGGCCAAGAAGGCCTCGCAGAGCCGCACTGCCGGCAAGAAGACGGCGGCCAAGAAGACCACGGCGAAGAAGACGGCCGCCAAGAAGGCGACCGCGGCCAGGGGGGCCGGCCGAGGCACCCGGTCCCGGCTGCCGAAGGGAGGCGATGAGTGATGACCGAGACACTCGGATCCGCACGCGACGCCACCGACAAGGCCAAGAGCAACCCGCTGACCGACGTGGCCCACAGCGAGGCCGCCGACCGGCTCAAGGCCGAGGTGCAGGAGTACCTCTCCGCACAGGTCCAGCGGATGCTGGTCGGCGTCGGCCACAAGCTGGGCGAGACCACCGGCAAGCTCAACGACATCGCCGAGGGCAACAGCCCCGGCTTCGCCAAGCTCGCCCTCGACGGCGGCAAGAAGCTCGCCGAGGGCAAGGGGCCGCTGCGCAGCGCGCTGGAGCTCGGAGCGGGCAAGGCCAAGGACAGCGTGGTCGGCGCCTTCAAGAACCTCGGCGGCGGCAAGGGCAAGAAGAAGGGCGGCGCGGGCCAGAAGCCCACGGTGATCATGGAGTTCATCGACGTGGGCGTGGATGTGCGCACCGCCTACGACCAGTGGACCCAGTACCAGGACTTCTCCACCTTCGCGAAGGGCGTCAAGAGCGCGAACCGCGCCGACGACACCCACACCGACTGGCAGGCGAAGATCTTCTGGTCCAGCCGCAGCTGGAAGGCGACCACCACCGAACAGGTCCCCGACGAGCGGATCCAGTGGACCTCGGAGGGCGCCAAGGGCACCACCAAGGGCGTCGTGTCCTTCCACAAGCTCGCCGACAACCTCACCCGCGTCCTGCTGGTGATCGAGTACTACCCCACGGGCCTCTTCGAGAAGACCGGCAACATCTGGCGCGCCCAGGGCCGCCGGGCCCGGCTCGACCTCAAGCACTTCGCCCGCTTCATCACCCTCAAGGGCGAGGCCGAGGACGGCTGGCGCGGTGAGATCCAGGACGGCGAGGTCGTCAAGAGCCACGAGGACGCGGTGGCGGAGGAGGAAGAGGAGGGCGCCGAGGACGAAGAGGGCGCCGAGGCCTCCGCCGACGAGGACACCGAGCCCGACGACGAGTACCGGGACGAGGAGGAAGAGGACGAGGACGTCCCGGACGAGGAGGCCGAGGACGAGTACGAGGAGTACGACGAGGAGGAGCCCGAGGACGAGCCGGAGGACGAGCTCGCCGAGGACGAGGAGCCCGAGGACGAGTACGAGGAAGAGGAAGAGGCTCCGGAGGACGAGGAAGAGTACGCCGAGGGCGGGAGCCGACGATGAGCATGCCCAGCCGGCTCCCGGACCCGTACGGCCAGGGGAGCGGCGCGAACCTGGCCGACATCCTGGAGCGAGTGCTGGACAAGGGCATCGTCATCGCGGGCGACATCCGCATCAACCTGCTCGACATCGAGCTGCTCACCATCAAGCTGCGGCTCATCGTCGCCTCGGTCGACAAGGCCAAGGAAATGGGCATCGACTGGTGGGAGGACGATCCGGCCCTGTCCACCAAGGCCCGCCGGGACGAACTGTCCCGTGAGAACGCCGAGTTGCGCGAGCGGCTGGCCCGGCTGGAGGAACTGGAGCCCCGCCGGGCGCAGGAGGAGGGTTCATGACCGGACTGCGTTACGTCTACGCCGTGTGCCGTCCCTTCGGCGCCGCCCTCCAGTCCCAGCTGACGGGACTGGGGGGCGATCCGCCGCGGCTGCTCACCCACCACGGTCTGATCGCCGTGGTGAGCCATGTGCCGGAGCGGGACTTCGCCGAAGCCCCGCTCCGGGCCCATCTGGAGGACCTGGAGTGGCTGACCGCCACCGCCCGGGCCCACCAGTGCGTCATCGACGCGCTGACCGCCGTCACCACCCCGCTGCCGCTGCGGCTCGGCACCGTCTTCCGCGACGACAGCGGCGTACGGACGATGATGGAGGCGCGCGAGGAGGACTTCCACCGCATCCTCGACCGGGTGCAGGGCCGGGTGGAATGGGGCGTCAAGGTGTACGCCGAAGCCGAGAAGCGTGAACCGGAGCAGGAGAAGCCGGCCCAGCCGGTGTCCGGCCGGGACTACCTGCGGCAGCGGCGACAGCAGACCAAGGCGCACGAGGACAGCTGGCAGAAGGCGGAGTCCTTCGCGACCCGTCTCCACGACATGCTGTCCGCCCACGCCGAGGACTCCCGACTGCACGCCCCGCAGAACGCCACGCTTTCCGGCGCCCCCGGACGGAACGTCCTCAACGCCGCCTATCTCGTACCGCGCGCGGATTCCGAGGAATTCGTGGAACTGGTGGACCGTATGAAGGACGACACCCCGGGAATGCGTGTGGAACTCACCGGACCGTGGGCCGCCTATTCCTTCACGGAAATCAGCGACACGGAACTCAGTGAGGAGGAGCGCCCGTGACCGTGATCGAACGGCGCGAGGTGGCCCTCGTCGACCTCCTCGACCGGCTGCTGGCCGGCGGGGTCGTCATCACGGGGGACATCACCTTGCGCATCGCGGACGTCGACCTCGTCCGCATCGACCTGAACGCGCTGATCAGCTCGGTCAACGCGCAAGTACCCTCACCGTGGGGAGACTGACGTGACGGCCCGACCCAACCGGCTGGACCTGGAGCCCGACACCGTCGAGCGGGACCTGGTCAAACTCGTGCTGACCGTGGTGGAACTGCTGCGGCAGCTCATGGAGCGCCAGGCGCTGCGCCGGTTCGACGAGGGGGACCTGAGCGAGGAGCAGGAGGAGCGGATCGGGCTCACCCTGATGCTGCTCGACGACCGCATGACCGAGCTGCGCGAGCGCTACGGACTGCGGCCCGAGGACCTGAACCTGGACCTCGGGCCGCTGGGACCACTGCTTCCCCGGAACTGAATCCGGGTGCTTCCCCGGGAATGATCCCGGGGCACCTCACCACCTGTACCAACGGCCCCTGCCGCCGCCCGCTGTCGTCCCGCGCAGCAGGAACCCCAGCAGCCACCGGACCAGCACGGCCAGTGCGATCCACCAGAGAATCTTCACCGCGAATCCGGCACCGAAGAGAATCAGTACCAGGAGCAGTACGAGCAGGATGGCAATCATGAGCTGAACCTCCTGCTTTTCCGGGTTTCCCTAATTCCGGAATTCAGGCTTCTTTCCTGCACAGGATTTCCCCGTGCAGGACACAGAACCAGCCGTCCTCCTGCTCGCCCCATTTCCGCCAGGCGTCCGAGACGGCCCGCAGTTCCCCGGTGGTGGCGTGGCCGCCCTCGGTCGCCCGCTCGGCGTACGCGGAAGCCAGCGTCCGGTCCGCCCACAGCCCGCTCCACCACGCGCGCTCCTCGGCGGTGGAGTACGTCCAGGTGCCGGAGGTCGCCGTGATGTCCGTCAGGCCTGCCCGCAGCGCCCAGGACTTCAGCCGGCGCCCGGCGTCCGGCTCCCCGCCGTTGGCGCGGGCCACCTGGCGGTACAGGTCCAGCCAGTCGTCGAGCCCCGTGGACGCCGGGTACCAGGTCATGGCGGCGTAGTCCGAGTCGCGGACCGCGATGTAGCCGCCCGGCCTGGTCACCCGCAGCATCTCGCGCAGCGCCCGCACCGGGTCGCCGACGTGCTGGAGCACCTGGTGGGCGTGGACCACGCAGAAGGTGTCGTCCGGGAAGTCCAGCGCGTGCACGTCCGCGACCGCGAAGTCGACGTTGGCGAGGCCCCGTTCGGCCGATACGGCCCGGGCCTGGTCGAGGATGCCCGGCGCGTGGTCCACCCCGGTGACGTGCCCGTCGGGGACCAGCGCGGCCAGGTCGGCGGTGATCGTGCCCGGTCCGCAGCCGATGTCCAGGATCTTCATGTGGGGCTTGAGCGAACCGAGCAGATAGGCCGCCGAGTTGGCGGCGGTGCGCCAGGTGTGCGAGCGCAGCACGGACTCGTGGTGCCCGTGCGTGTAGACGGCGGTCTCCCGCGGTGTGCCCTGAGAGTTCGACATGGCAGAACCGTACGCCTCGAATGTCGCATGGTGAGACCCGTGTATTGCCATGTGGACTGACGAGCCATCAGGTAGGGGGTTCAGCTGCCGGGCAGCGGGCGGTACACGGTGAGTGCCTCGGGCAGCTTCTCCAGCGTCACCTCGCCCTCCACCTCGGTCACTTCGCCGTCGTAGGCGAGCAGCGTGCCCGGCGCGACACCGGTCAGGCGGAGGCGGCCGACCTGGACCGCGGCGTGGACGGGGGAGCGGGTCAGGGGGCCCGCGACGGCGGCGGCCAGCAGCCGCAGTGCGGGCCGCCGTCCCCCGTGCACCACCCGCACGTCGAACTGCCCGTCCGCGAGGTCGCTGCGGCGGCCGGGGGCGAGCCCCATCCGGTGGTAGGTGCCGTTGCCGACGAACAGCAGCCACAGCGGCCGGGCCCGGCCACGGAACCCGGCCTCCAGCGGGTGCCGGTCGGCCCGCAGCACCCGCAGCGCCCCGACCACCCCGGCCGGCCAGCCACCGATCCGGCGCGACCAGCGCTCCCGCTCCCGCACCAGCTCCGGGTACACGCCCAGGCTGCACGCGTTGACGAAGACCCCCTCGCGGCCGTCGCCGGTGTACCGCCCCACGTCCACCCGCACCCCCTCGCCCTGCCGCACCGCCCGGGTCAGATCGCGCGCACCCTCCACGCCGAGGTCGTAGGCGAAGTGGTTCAGGGTGCCGCCGGGCAGGACCGCGAGGGGCACGTCGTGGCGCAGGGCGATCTCCACGGCCGCGTTGACGGTGCCGTCCCCGCCGCACACCCCGAGCACCGTGGCCCGGGCCGCCGCCTTCTCCAACTCGGCCCGGACATCGGCCGGTTCGCACTCGACGACCTCGGCCAGCGGCAGCCCGTCGTGCAGGGCCCGCACCCGGTCGGCGGTGCCGGAGGCGGTGTTCGCCACCATCACCAGACCCTCGCCGTCCGGCAGCGCCGGAACCTGTGCGCGCGGCCGGGCGGGCGGCACGACCTGGGCGCGCGTCGGCACCAGGCCCCGTACGGCGAAGGCGGCGCCCGCACCGAGGGCCGCGCCCGCGAGGACGTCGCTCGGGAAGTGCACGCCCGTGTAGACCCGGGACAGCGCCACCGACCAGGCCACCGGGGCCACGGCGGCGCCCCAGGCCGGGGACTCCAGGGCGACGCCGGTCGCGAAGGCGGCGGCGGACGCGGAGTGGCCGGAGGGGAACGAGGTCGTGATCGGCTGCCGCTTGAGCTGCCGGACCAGGGGGACCGGGTCGAGGACGGGGCGGGTGCGGCGGACCGAGCGCTTGCCGAGGGTGTTGATGGTCAGCGAGGCGACGGCGAGCGAGGCGAGGCCCCGGGCGGCGGCGCGGCGGGAGCGGGGGGTGCGGGCGGCTGCCATGGCCGCGGCGGTGGCGAACCAGAGGACGCCGTGGTTCGCGCTTCTGCTCAGGCGGGGGAGGACCGGTTCGGCCGCGGGCCAGTTCCTGGCCGCCGCGAACCGGAAGAGGCGGGCGTCGAGGGTCCGGAGGCGGTGACGGCCGCGCTTGGGGAACGTGAGGTCGACGTCGGGGCTCATGACCTTGCGGGTACCCGCCGTGGGGGTGCTTGTGCCGTGCCGGGTGCGGGCAGTCCGTGGCTGATCGCGCAGTTCCCCGCGCCCCTGGGTGATCTCGGGACCGTGGAATATGAGTTTGCCCAGGTCTTGTCTCCGCACCGACAATGCCGCCCATGGGACATCTGGAAGCCGCGCATCTCGAGTACTACCTTCCCGACGGGAGGGCGCTGCTCGGCGATGTGTCGTTCCGGGTGGGGGAAGGGGCCGTCGTGGCGCTCGTCGGGCCCAACGGGGCCGGGAAGACGACGCTGCTGCGGCTGATCTCCGGTGAGCTGAAGCCGCACGGCGGGACGGTCACGGTGAGTGGCGGCCTGGGTGTGATGCGGCAGTTCGTGGGGTCCGTACGGGACGAGACGACCGTACGGGATCTGCTGGTGTCGGTGGCGCCGCCGCGGATCCGCGAGGCCGCCGAGGCCGTGGACCGCGCCGAGCACCTGATCATGACCGTCGACGACGAGGCCGCCCAGCTGAAGTACGCGCAGGCCCTCTCCGACTGGGCCGAGGTGCGCGGGTACGAGTCCGAGACGCTGTGGGACATGTGCACCACGGCCGCGCTCGGGGTGCCGTACGACAAGGCGCAGTTCCGGCAGGTGCGGACGCTGTCCGGCGGTGAGCAGAAGCGGCTCGTGCTGGAGGCGCTGCTGCGCGGCACGGACGAGGTGCTGCTGCTCGACGAGCCGGACAACTACCTCGACGTGCCCGGCAAGCGCTGGCTGGAGGAGCGCCTGAAGGAGACCCGCAAGACGGTCCTCTTCGTCTCCCACGACCGGGAGCTGCTGTCGCGGGCCGCCGAGAAGATCGTGTCGGTGGAGCCCTCGCCGGCCGGGGCGGACGCGTGGGTGCACGGCGGGGGTTTCGCCACCTATCACGAGGCGCGGCAGGCCAGGTTCGCTCGCTTCGAGGAACTGCGCAAGCGGTGGGACGAGAAGCACGCGCAGCTGAAGAAGCTGGTGCTGACGCTCCGTCAAGCCGCGGAGAACAGCCCCGACATGGCCTCGCGGTACCGTGCGGCCCAGACCCGCCTGCGCAAGTTCGAGGAGGCCGGACCGCCGCCCGAGCCGCCGCGCGAGCAGGACATCAAGATGCGGCTCAAGGGCGGCCGCACCGGAGTAAGGGCCGTCACCTGCAAGGGACTTGAGCTCACCGGGCTGATGAAACCCTTCGACCTGGAGGTCTTCTACGGCGAGCGGGTCGCCGTCCTCGGCTCCAACGGCTCCGGCAAGTCGCACTTCCTGCGGCTGCTGGCCGGGGACTCCAGCGTCGCGCACACGGGGGAGTGGAAGCTCGGCGCGCGGGTCGTGCCCGGGCACTTCGCGCAGACCCACGCCCACCCCGAGCTCTTCGGCCGCACCCTCCTGGACATCCTCTGGAAGGAGCACGCCCAGGACCGCGGCGCCGCGATGTCCCGGCTGCGCCGCTACGAGCTGACCGGCCAGGCCGAGCAGGCTTTCGACCGGCTCTCGGGCGGCCAGCAGGCCCGCTTCCAGATCCTCCTCCTGGAGCTCCAGGGCGTCACCGCACTCCTCCTGGACGAGCCGACGGACAACCTGGACCTGGAGTCCGCGGAGGCCCTCCAGGAAGGCCTGGAGGCCTTCGAGGGGACCGTCCTCGCGGTCACCCACGACCGCTGGTTCGCCCGGTCCTTCGACCGCTACCTGGTCTTCGGCTCGGACGGGCGGGTGCGCGAGACCGACGGGCCGGTGTGGGACGAGCGGCGCGTGGAAAGGGCCCGGTGACCTGGGGTCACCGAGCCCTTCCGGGGCGTCTCACGCCCAGCGCAGCAGTGCGCCGAGGCCACCCACCGGGGCTTCCTCCCCGGAACCCCCGGCAGCTCCCGCAGCTCCGGCGGCCGGTGTCACCGAGAGCGCCGGCGCGCCGGTCGCCACCGCCGACCTGATCAGCGCGTCGTCCGCACGGGCCGACCAGGAGTTCTGCTCGCCGAGGATCTTCAGCTCCGTACGGCGGACCGCCAGCTGGTCGGGATCCTCACCGATCCACACCTCGCGGTGCGCGTCCGGGCCGTCCGGGCGGATCAGGAGTTCGTCGATACGGTGCTCACGCGCCGCCTCGACCAGCGCGGGCACGCCCTCCACGGCGCCGGGACGCCCGTCGTCGCCCGGTGCGCGGGCCGCGAGGAACCGTTCCAGCTCCCGCTCCGCGCGCTGCCGTGCATGACCGGTGCGGGCGCGTTCGACGTCCTCGTCGAGGAGCCGGCTGCCGGCGCCGTGCTCGGCCTCGACGACCAGGTCGTGCAGCCGCTTGGGCAGCCGCTCGCGCACCGACCGCTTCTCGCGCTCCTCACCGACCAGGATGAGCAGGTCGGCGCCGGTCTCCTCCTGGCAGACGGCGAGCGCGTCGGCGATCTCGGCCGCGTTGTGCTCCCAGGTGTTCTCCACCCGCAGCTGGAAGTGCCGCTCCGACCAGTCGGCCGTGCTCGTACGGTGCACCGGCCACTGCTTTCCGGTCACCGAACCGGCGTCCCGCCGTCCCAGCGCGCCGCGCAGCTCGAAGTCGGCGCCTTTGCGGTCGACGTACGCCACCACACAGACCGGGTCCTCGCCGGCCAGCTCCAGCAGCGGCGCGGTGTGCGGCAGCGGGGCCCAGCGGACCACGCCGGACTCGGGGGACCTGGTCAGCGGCGGGTCCAGGACCACCTTGCCGGCCCGCGCGAAGACGGCCCGGCCGTGCGGTGCGGACGAGTGCCGCAGGTCCTCCAGCGCCTCCCGCACCGCCACGCAGGTGTCCTCGTCGGCCCCCTGCGCGGACAGCTCCCGGGCGACCGCGACCGCCGCGAGATGCCGCTCGTGGGGGGCGTCCTCCGTGTGGGGTGGGGTGTCCACGTACACGGAGGCCCAGGGGCCCTGATGTTCGTAGAGTGGATGCAGAAAGGCGAGATCCATGGTTCCCTCCCGGATGCCGCTCGGGGGCAGTGCGGTATTGCTTGCGGGGCGGGTACCCGAAGCGTATGGACGAACACGACGAGCGGGGTACCACCATGAACGGAGTCGACCCCAGCCGGTTGGACGACCAGCAGCTGATGAAGGAGCTGGAGACGATCCACCGCACGCGGCACGACACACTGCTCTACGCCTCGAACGACGCCCTCAGGGCGCACAACGAACGCATGGCCCGCCTGGAGGGCGAGTACCTGCGCCGCAACCCGGACCGGACCGTGGCCGCGGGCCGCACCCGCGAGGGGGCGCGGGAGCGCAAGCCGGGGGAGTCGGCCAGTCCGGCGCTGGACTGACCGGGGCGCCACCGGTGACTCCCGGGCAGCTTCGGCGATCCGGAGCATCCGTACCGACAGCGGCCGGTGACCCGCCGATCGCGTGATCGACGGGTCACCGGTGACGTGCCCGGCGGGCCGCGCTCAGTGGCGCGTCGGCAGCCGGTCCCAGTGCCGGTGCGCGGCGATCGCGGCCACGAAGGCGTCCAGGAACTCCTCGCCCGCCGGGCCCGGAGACGTCTCCGTCACCACGCCCTGATCGCTCTCCACGTGGTGGAACTCCGTGGACAGCCGCAGCCCCTCCGGCTCCAGGGCCGACAGGATCCCCACGCCCGAGCCGAGCGCGCCGATCGGCTTGCCGTGCCGGTAGGCGTCCCGGACGAACCGCATCGCGTCCTGGTCGGCGACCGCCGCCGGGGTGCCCGTGGGCCCGCCCGGCAGCAGGACGGCGTCGTACAGCACGGACGCGACGGTCGGCAGCGCGCGGTCGACGGTGTACAGCTCACCGTCGGCGCCCCGCACCTCGCCGTCCACCGGGGCGAGCGCCTCCACGATCGCGCCCTCGGCGGCCAGCCGCTCCCGCACCGAGGTCACCTGCTCGGCGTCGATCCCGTCGGTGACGAGGACCGCGATCTGCCGGGTGCGGATCGAGCCGTCGCCGCGCTGCGACTCGAGACTCAGCGCGGGGGAGGCGTGCTTGGACGCCTCCGATGCCTCTTCGGTGAGCTGGGACGGCTGTGGCACCCCGATGCCGCGTGCCACCTCGGTCGCCAACTCGCCGTTCACCTTGGCGAGTTGCTCGACCGTACGGGCCCGCACCGCCCGGGCGTCCACCTTGCCCAGCTCGAAGCGGAACGCCTCGACGATGTGCCGCTTCTCCCAGTCGGCCATGCTGTTCCAGAACATCGCCGACTGGCTCCAGTGGTCCTGGAAGCTCGGGCTGCGCCGCCGGACCTTGTGCCCGTCCACGCGCTCCGCGTAGTGGGTGTAGGCGTGCCCGTCGGCGCCCGCGTGGGCCGGGCAGCCGCCGCCCAGGGAATTCGGGAAGTAGTTCGTGCCCCGGTGGATCGCGCTCTGGTGGGCGCCGTCCCGCTGGTTGGTCCGCACCGGCGCCACCGGCCGGTTCACCGGCAGCTGCGCGAAGTTGGGGCCGCCGAGCCGGGTCAACTGGGTGTCCAGGTAGGAGAAGTTGCGGGCCTGGAGCAGCGGGTCGTTGGTGAAGTCGATACCGGGCACCACGTTGGCCGTGTGGAAGGCGACCTGCTCGGTCTCCGCGAAGAAATTCTCCGGATTGCGGTCCAGCACCATCCGGCCGATCGGCCGGACCGGCACCTGCTCCTCCGGGATCAGCTTGGTGGCGTCGAGCAGGTCGAAGTCGAACGCGAACTCGTCCTCCTCCGGCACCAGTTGGACGCCCAGCTCCCACTCCGGGTACTCGCCCGCCTCGATGGCGTTCCACAGGTCGCCCCGGTTGAAGTCCGGGTTGCGGCCCTGGCACTCCTGGGCCTCGTCCCACACCAGCGAGTGCGTGCCCAGCCGAGGCTTCCAGTGGAACTTCACGAAGGTGCCCCTGCCCTCCGCGTTCACGAAGCGGAAGGTGTGCACGCCGAAGCCCTGCATCATGCGGTAGCTGCGCGGGATCGCCCGGTCCGACATCAGCCACATGATCGCGTGCAGGGTCTCCGGCTGGAGCGACACGAAGTCCCACAGGGTGTCGTGCGCGGAGGCGCCGGTGGGCATGTCGTTGTGCGGCTCCGGCTTCACCGCGTGCACGAAGTCCGGGAACTTGATGCCGTCCTGGATGAAGAAGACCGGGAAGTTGTTCCCGACCAGGTCGTAATTGCCCTCGGACGTATAGAACTTGGTGGCGAAGCCGCGCACGTCCCGCACGGTGTCCGCGGAGCCCTTCGGGCCCTGCACGGTCGAGAACCGTACGAAGACCGGGGTGCGCACCGCCGGGTCCTGGAGGAAGGCGGCCCGGGTGAACTCGGCGCAGGACTCGTACGGTTCGAAGTATCCGTACGCTCCCGCGCCCCGCGCGTGCACCACCCGCTCCGGGATCCGCTCGTGGTCGAAGCGGGTGAGCTTCTCCCGGAAGTGGAAGTCCTCCATCAGCGTCGGACCGCGCTCACCGGCGGCGAGCGAGTCGTCGGTGTGGTCGACCTCGACGCCCTGGTCGGTGGTGAGCGGCCCGGCGGCCGGGTCGTCGGCGTGGAAGGCCTCTCGCTGACGCTGCTTTCGGTCGGGGGAGTCCACTAGGCGGCCTCCTTCGCGAACACGTCCAGGAACGTCTCGCAGAACGCCTTGAGGTCGTCCGGCTTGCGGCTGGTGACCAGCTTGTTGTTCCCGTGGTCGCAGACCTTCACCTGCTCGTCCACCCAGGTGCCGCCCGCGTTGCGGATGTCGGTCTGAAGGCTCGGCCAGGAGGTGAGCACCCGGCCCCGTACGACGTCCGCCTCGACCAGGGTCCAGGGCGCGTGGCAGATCGCGGCCACCGGGCGCCCCTGGCTGAAGAAGTCCCGCACGAACGCCACGGCCTTCTCGTCCATCCGCAGGAAGTCCGGGTTCGCCACGCCGCCGGGCAGCACCAGTGCGCCGAAGGAGTCCGCGGACGTCTCGCCCACGACCTCCTGCACGGGGAAGGTGTCCGCCTTGTCGAGGTGGTCGAACGCCTGGATCGTGCCCGGCTTCGTCGAGACGAGCACGGGCTCGTGGCCCGCGTCCACCGCCGCCTGCCACGGATCGGTGAGCTCGATCTGCTCGACGCCCTCGGGTGCGGTCAGAAACGCGATGCGCATGAGATTCAACGTCCTTTCCTGGAAAGCTTTTTCCTCACAGCCGGGCCGGCTGATTCCTCACAGCCGGGCCGGCTGTTTCCTCACAGCAGGTCCCGCGGGTCGTCACCGGGTTCCGGGGCGGGCTCGGCGCGGCTGATGTCGGCCAGGGCCGAGCCCGGGTCCCGGTCCGCGGCGAGGTCGCCGAGGCTGACCATGCCGACGGGCAGGCCGTTCTCGACGACCGGCAGCCGCCGTACGGCGTGCGCCCGCATCAGCGCCGCCGCCTGCGTCACCGGATCGCCCGGGGCGACCGTCACCGGATCCGGGGTGCACACCGACCGGGCGCTCACCGTCAGCGGATCGACGCCGTCGGCGACGGCCCGGACCGTGATGTCCCGGTCGGTGAGCACCCCGACGACCTGCTGACCGTCGGCCACCACCACATCGCCGATGTCCTGCGAGCGCATCAGCTGCGCCGCCTCGACCAGCGAGGCGTCCGGGCGGACGGCCACCACCCCGGGCGTCATCACGTCCCGTACCAGCTCGGCGGTCACGGGCCGCCCTCCGTCCGGGTCAGTGCCCGCGCGAGCTCCTGCACATTGGTGTAGTGCTCCTTGCGCGGCAGCCCCTCCACGGCCTCGACAAGGGCGTCGGGGGCGTTCTTGCGGCGCATTACCCGCACCAGCTCCACGGGAGTGGCGGGGAACGAGCTGCGGCCCAGGAGCCGGGCCAGCTCCAGCCGGACGCCCTCCAGCGACGCCCCCTCGCTGCCCGGGGTGACGGGCCCGCCCCAGACCTGCGGATCGTCGTCGGCGGTCGGCTCCGGGTCGTTCCACTCCTCGCTCCGGGTGGGGTGCCCGGAGCGGAGCAGACCCTGGAGTTCGTGCTTCATCTCGTCGTCGCGGTGGCGGCTGAGCCGGTCGCTGCCTCGCTGCATGTCTCCCTCCAGATCTTCGGGTCCGCACCGCGTACCCGAGACCCGGCCGCCGACACGGGGTTTGCCCGGCCGAAGCGGGGAGACCCGAACCGGACCCCCGCGCACCTCCCTTGGGAAGGACTGGCGATGGTGGTCCTCGCCGCGCTCATACCGATCCTCATGCTCGCCGCCCTGCTCGCGCTCGGCCGCTACGAGGAGCTGATGCTCCCGGAGCCGGAGAGCGACCGGCTCGAACCGGCCGCCCTCCCGGTGGCTACTTCTTCTCCCGCCCCGGCAGGAACTCCTGCACCTTCGCCTTGAAGCCCTGCTTCACCATGGCCCCCCGGTCCGCGTCCCCCTTGAGGATCGCGGCGGCCGTGGCCTCCAGCTGCTCCCAGGTCGCGTGCGGCGGGATCGGCGGCACGGCCGGATCGGTCAGGAACTCCAGGACCGCGGGCCCGTCCGCCGCGAGACCGGCCCGCCAGGCCGCCTCGACGTCCTCCGGCTTCTCCACCCGGATCCCGGTCAGCCCCAGCGAGCGGGCGAACGCGGCGTACTGCACGTCCGGCAGCTGCTGCGAGGGCAGGAACGAGGGGGCGCCCTCCATGGCCCGCATCTCCCAGGTCACCTGGTTGAGGTCGTGGTTGTTCCAGATGGCGATGACCAGCCGCGGATCCTCCCACAGCTCCCGGTACTTGGCCGCCGTGATCAGCTCCGCCATGCCGTTCATCTGCATCGCCCCGTCCCCGACCAGGGCGATCGCCGGCCGGTCCGGATGCGCGAACTTCGCGCCGATCGCGTACGGCACCCCGGGGCCCATCGTCGCCAGCGTGCCGGAGAGCGAGGAGCGCATCCCGGGCCGCATGGTCAGGTGCCGGGCGTACCAGTTGGCGGTGGACCCGGAGTCGGAGGTGACGATCGCGTTGTCCGGCAGCAGCGGGTCCAGCGCACGGGCCACGTACTCCGGGTTGATCGGGTCGGCCGACTGCTGCGCCCGCCGGTCCATCACGTCACGCCAGCGCTTGACGTTGTCGCACACCGTCGCGTACCACTCGCGCTCGCCGCGCTCCGCGTCCAGCAGCGGGATCAGCCTCTGGAGCGTGGCCTTCGCGTCGCCGACGAGATTCACCTCGTACGGATAGCGCATCCCGATCATGTGCGGGTCGATGTCGATCTGCACGCCCCGCGCCTTGCCGAACTCCGGCAGGAACTGCGTGTAGGGGAACGACGACCCGATGGTCAGCAGGGTGTCGCAGTCCCGCATGAGCTCGTACGACGGACGCGTGCCGAGCAGCCCGATCGAGCCGGTGACATACGGGAGTTCGTCGCTCAGGGCGTCCTTGCCGAGCAGCGCCTTGGCGACACCCGCGCCGAGCATCTCGGCGACCCGCTCCACCTCGGCCCGCGCCCCGGCCGCGCCCTGGCCGATCAGGATCGCGGGCTTGTCACCGGAGTTGAGGATCTCCGCGGCCCGCTGGAGCGACTCCTCGGAGGGCACCGCGGTCCAGGCACTGCGGTCCAGGCTGGACGGCACCATCTTGAACTCGTGGGTGGGCGGCGAGTAGTCCAGCTCCTGGACGTCCCCGGGCACGATGATCGCGGTGGGGCACCGGCGGGCGTACGCGGTGCGGATCGCCCGGTCCAGGACGTTCGGCAGCTGCTCGGGAACCGTCACCGTCTCCACGAACTCCGAGGCGACGTCCTTGAACAGCGTGTGCAGGTCGACCTCCTGCTGGTACGAGCCGCCCATCGCGGTGCGGTGCGTCTGGCCGACGATCGCCAGCACCGGCACATGGTCCAGCTTCGCGTCGTACAGGCCGTTGAGCAGGTGGATCGCGCCGGGTCCCGACGTGGCCGCGCACACTCCGATGCGGCCGCTGAACTTGGCGTAGCCGACCGCCTCGAACGCGGACATCTCCTCGTGCCGGGACTGCACGAACCGCGGCTTGTTGTCGGCCCGTCCCCAGGCCGCCAGCAGGCCGTTGATGCCGTCGCCCGGATAGCCGAAGACGTGCTCCACACCCCACTCGCGCAACCGTTCGAGGATGTGATCGGACACCTTGGTGCTCATGGGCTGACCTCCCGGACATGGATGGCACAGGCAGCCCTACGAGTCACCCTGCGGGCGCGCGGAAAACCTGCCCCCGGTGTTCGGCGCCTGCTCCCGGTGTTTGGCGCGCGGGGCCGGGGGCAGGCGCAGTCCCAGTGCTTCGGACCGGAGGCACGTCCGTGGGAGCGGCCCCCTGCCGCCACGGTCGCGTCTGTCCGGTCCCCCTCGCGGACGCGCTCCCACACCGATCGTCCAACCCAGAGCACGATCTAGGGAGTTGCGACGCACATGCCCACTTCAGTGAGCGCGAAGCACCACCCGCACGACGATGCCCCCGACACCGCCGAGGCCTTCCGCCGGCTCGCCGCACTGCCCCCGGGGCCCGAGCGCGACACCCTGCGCGGACAGGTCGTGGAGGCCTGGCTGCCCATGGCCGACCGGCTCGCAGGACGCTTCCGCAGCCGCGGCGAGAGCCTGGACGACCTGCGCCAGGTCGCCGCGCTCGGCCTGGTCAAGGCCGTCGACCGCTACGACCCCGCACGCGGCAACGCCTTCGAGAGCTACGCCGTGCCCACCATCACCGGTGAGATCAAGCGGCACTTCCGCGACCACATGTGGACGCTGCACGTGCCGCGCCGGGTCCAGGACCTGCGCAACCGGGTCCGGTTCGCCGTCCAGGACCTCACCCAGACGATTCCGGGGCGCAGGCCCACCGTCGCCGAGATCGCCGCGCAGGCGAACATGAGCGAGGAGGACGTCCTGGTCGGTCTGGAGGCACTGGAGAGCTTCACCGCCCTCTCCCTCGACGCCGAACTGCCCGGCAGCGAGGACGGCTACTCCCTCGCCGACGCCCTCGGTTCGCTCGACCCCGCGCTGGACACGGTCGTCGACCGCGAGGCCGTCAAACCCCGCCTCGCCGCGCTGTCCGAGCGGGAGCGGGCGATCCTCTACATGCGCTTCTTCGCCGACATGACCCAGAGCCGCATCGCCGAGCAGCTCGGCATCTCCCAGATGCACGTCTCCCGCCTGATCAGCCGCTGTTGCGGCCGACTGCGCGAGCAGATCATGCGGGACGCGGCCGTCTGAGGGTGGGGCGGGCCCTGTCCGCCGGATCCCCTGTCACCCGCTCGGCCCTCCCCGTCCCGCCAATGGCCTCGGCCGCGCGCGGCATGGGGAGGGGCGGGGTGTGATGGCTGTGGGTGCGACCGTCGTGCCCCCGGTCCGGTCGTCGTGGTCCCGATGCTCGACGGCGGGCCCCGCAGCCGTCGTCGGCCGAAGGAGTCCACCCCATGCGCCGCACCGCCCGTCTCCGGGCCCTGTCCGTCGTCCTCCCCGCGCTCGGGATCACCCTGGGCGTCGCCGCACCGAGCGCCTTCGCCGATCCGGCCGCCGAGGTCAGCCCCAGCAGTGTCCAGCCGGGCGGCAGCGTCACCGTGTCCGTCTCCTGCGATCCCGGTGGCGGTACGCCCCCCGCCACCCTCGACGCCACCTCCGAGGCCTTCGAGACGGAGACCGTACGGCTGCAACTGGTGACCGGCAACGAGGACGCGGTCTCCGGCCCCGCCTACAGCGGCACCGCGCGCGTCTCCACCGACCCGGAGCTCCAGGACGGCGCCGGAGGCGTCGGCCCGGACTCCGCGTGGACCGTCGACGGCACCTGCCCCACCGCCGACCGCGCACCGGGCAAGGCCTGGAGCGCCACCTTCACCGTCACCCGCGGCACCGGCACCGGCACTGGTACCGGCACGGGCACCGACAGCGGCGGCCGCCGCCCGTGCGCCGAACCGAGCGTCGAGCCGTACACCGAGCCGCGTACCGAGACCCGCAGCGAGACCTGCGCCACCGCCGTCATCCAGCGCCCGGTCCGCGCGGGCCAGGGCGGCTCCTTCACGGACAGCGTGCCCGCCCTGGTCACCGGCGGCCTGCTGATCGCGGGCGCCGCGGCCGGCGCCGTGTACCGGCTGCGCCGCCGGACTCCCGCAGCTCCCGCAGGTCCCGCGGGGGACGGCTGAGGCACATCGGCCGGGCCGGCGACCAGACGCCCGCACCGGCGCGAAACGTCAGGCCGGTGTGACGGGTGCAACCCGCACGGGTGGCCATGGGCCCACGACACCGTGGGTACTCAGACCGCGAGGAGTGTGCCGGCAGTGCCAGGCGTGGCAGAACGAGACGGCGAACCGGACCAGCCACCGCGGAGCGGCTGACGGAGGTGACCATGCGGACCGACCCGGAGGGCCACGGCCCCGTCCGCTACGGCCCCCCGCTCCCCGACGACGGCCTGCCCGTCCTGCCCGAGCTCACCGCCGTCCTCGCCGCCGCGGCCGCCCGCCCCCACGCCGAACCGGTCGGCGGCGGCACCCCGCTCCTGGAGGCCGCCTGCGACTTCGGCGCCCGGCGCGGCCTGCCCGCCCGGCCCGACCACGTGGCCGCCGCCCCCGGTGCCCCCGCCCTGCTGCTCGCCCTGACCGCCGTGCTCGGCGGCGACGTCCTGGTGCCCCGGCCCTGCGCCGCCTGGTGGGCGCCGTACGCACGCCTACTGGGACGACCCGTCTTCCATGTGGCGACGCCGGCCGAGTGCGGCGGTGTCCCGGACCCGTACGCCCTGCTGGAGACCGTGCGCCGGGTGCGCGCCGAGGGCGGTGACCCGCGGCTGCTGGTGCTGTCGGTCGCCGACGACCCCACCGCCACCGTCGCTCCGCCCGAGGTGCTGCACGAGACCGTCGAGGCCGCCGCGGGCGAGGGCCTGCACCTGGTCAGCGACGAGACCTGGCGCGACACCCTGCACGCGCCGCACGAGACGGTGCTGCTCAGCCCCGCCGACATGCTGCCCGACCGGGTCACCGTCGTCACCGACCTGGCCGGCGGCCTGCTGCCCACCGGCTGGCCGGCCGCGATCGCCCGCTTCCCGGCCAACGGCAGCGGCGACGGCCTGCGCGCACGCGTGCTGGACGTCCTCACCGCGCTCGGCGCCCGCATCGCCGCCCCGATCGCCGCGGTCGCCGCCCACGCCCTCACCGAGCCCGGACCGGTCACCGCCCACCGCGCGGCCGTCGTGGACCTCCACGCGCGCGTGGCCGCCGCCGCGCACGCCGCCGTCGTCGGCGCGGGCGCCCTCTCCCTGCCCCCGCGGGCCGGCCGCCACCTCTACGTCGACCTCGGCCCGCTGCGCCCCGCCCTCACCGCGCAGGGCGTCGGCGACGCCCAGGACCTCGAGGACCTCCTCACCGCCCGGCTGGGCATGCCCGCGCCCGGCGGCCACCGCTTCGGCGACGACCTCGGCGCGCTACGGGTACGGCTGGCCACCGGCCCGCTGCTCGGGGACTCCGACGAGGAACGCGCGGAATGCCTCAGGTCACCCACACCGTTGGAACTGCCACACGTGCAACGCGCGTTGACCACCTTGCAGACGGTCTTCGACGACCTCCGCGACGACGCTCAGCGATGGGAGCCTCCTCGATGACGCAGCAGTCCGAGTCGACCAGCACCCGCGTGGCCGACGAGTCCCCGGCCCCCTCCTCCGTCGCGCCCGTCCCCCCGCCGCCGCTCGCCGAACCGCGCCCGCTGGGGGAGCGCAGAGTGTGGCCGCGGTCCTTCCACGACCGGCTGACCGCCCCGCTGCCCGGCCTGAAGGCCATGGCCCGCTTCGCCCGCGAGGGCGCCGTACGCCCCGGCCCCGAGGGCCTCGCCGACATCCCGAACCTGCCCTACGCACCCGGCCCGTTGCCCGCCGTCGACGCCCGCACGGTCGCCGTCTCCTGGGCGGGACACGCGAGTTGGGTCGTGCGGATCGGCGGCCTGACGGTCCTCACCGACCCCGTCTGGTCCCGCCGCATCCTCGGCACCCCCGCCCGCATCACCCCGGTCGGCATCGACTGGCACGCGCTGCCGCGCATCGACGCCGTCGTCATCAGCCACAACCACTACGACCACCTCGACGCCCCGACCCTGCGCCGGCTGCCGCGCGACACCCCGGTCTTCGTCCCGGCCGGACTGGCCCGCTGGTTCCACCGCCGCCGCTTCACCGCGGTCACCGAGCTCGACTGGTGGGAGGCGGCCGAACTGAGCGGTGTCCGCTTCGACTTCGTCCCGGCCCACCACTGGTCCAAGCGCTCCCTCACCGACACCTGCCGCACCCTCTGGGGCGGCTGGGTCCTCACCGCCCAGGACGGACAGCGCGTCTACTTCGCCGGCGACACGGGCTACGGCCACTGGTTCTCCCGCATCGGCGACCGCTACCCGGGCATCGACCTCGCCCTGCTCCCCATCGGCGCCTACGACCCCCGCTGGTGGCTCAGCGACGTCCACTGCGACCCGGAGGAGGCGGTCCGGGCAACCCAGGACCTGGGCGCGAAGCGGATGGCCCCGATGCACTGGGCCACGTTCGTCCTGTCGGCGGAACCGGTACTGGAGCCACTCACGCGAGTGCGGGCGGCATGGGAGAATGCAGGCCTCGACCGCGAGAACTTGTGGGATCTGCCGGTAGGTGGTTCCAGGGTGCTGTCATAGCGCAGGGTGAGTGAGCCAACTCAGGGGCGCGGGGAACTGCGCGACAAGCCACGACGCACCCGCACCCCGCGACGAGACCTCACCCGGCAGAACGAACCCGCTTCCACACACTCGGCGCCGCACTGATCGCCACGGTCAGCACCACCGCCGCCAACACACCCTCCCAGGGCTCCTCGAACAACGAACCCCCAAGAATCCCGATCAACTGATACGTCACCGCCCACGCCAGACAAGCCGGCAGATTCCCCCGCACAAACCTCCGCAGCGGCCACTCCGCCATCAGACAGGCCAGCATCACCGGAATCCGCCCGGCCGGCACCAGGCGGGACAGCACCAGCACAGCCACGCCGTGGTCCGCCAACTTCCCCTGCGCCTGCGACAGCCGCTCCTCCGGCGCCCGGGACCGGATCGCCTCCAGCCACCGCGAGCCGTTCTTCGACTTCATCCCGCGCCGCCCCAGCCAGTACAGGGCGATGTCCCCGAGGAACGCGGCGAGCGAGGCGGTGACGAACACCAGCGTCAGACTCAGCGGCTCCGTCCGGTGGAAGGCCACCACGGCGGCCGAACTCACCAGCGCCCCCGTCGGCACCACGGGCACCAACGCCCCCAGAAACACCAGCAGGAACAGCGTCGGATAGCCGATCGCCTGTCCCGCCGCCCCCGTCGCCGCCCCCGTGGAGGCGGCTGCGAGCCACCTCACCGCGCGACCTCCAACCGCACACTCTCCCCGTGCCCCAGCCGGTGCACGTCCACCCCCGGCGCGAACTCCGCGGCCCACCGCACGAACTCGGCGCCCGGCGCGTGGAACTCGTGCGGCCGCACCGCGTCCATCCCGATCGGCCAGTACGTCCCGTAGTGCACCGGCACCGCGCTGCGCGGCGAGAGCTGCGCCAGCGCCCGGGCCGCGCGCCCCGCGTCGAGGTGCCCGTCCCCGAGATACGGCCCCCACCCGCCGACCGGCAGCAGGGCCACGTCGACCGGGCCGACCTCCTTGGCCATGTCGTCGAACAGCCCGGTGTCCCCGGCGAAGTACGTCCGTGCCGAGCCCTCGACGACGTAACCGAGCGCGGGGGAGCGGTGCGGGCCGACCGGCAGCCGCCGTCCGTCGTGCAGGGCGGGCACCGCGCGTATGAGGAGGTCGCCGACGCGCCGCTCGTCCCCGGGCGCCACCTCCTCCACCCGGAGATGGGTGAGCCGGCGCAGCCCCGGCACCTGGCGTGGTGCGCCCCGGGGCACCAGCAGGCGCGTGCCCGGCTCCAGCCTGGCCAGCGAGGGAACGTGCAGGTGGTCGGCGTGCAGATGGGAGACGAGCGCGACGTCCGCGTGCCAGGCGGCGGGCGGCGGAACCGCCCCGCGGCGCCGGCGCAGATGCGCGAGCCGGCGTGCGAACAAGGGGTCGGTGAGTACACGTACGTCCGAATCCGTGACCGTGCACGTCGCGTGACCCCACCAGGTGATCTCCACCGGCACCTCTTTGCCTCCTTCGCGCGACTCCCCGAAGCCTACGGGCTGGAGTAGGGTCGGCGGCGAAACCCGGAGGTGAGGGGGACACCATGGGACCGGTCCGTGTCACGGCGATCGCGAGTCTGACGCCGTTGGAAGAGCTGGACGCCGACCCCTTCCTGGTGGACTCCCGCAGCCAGCACGCGATGTGCGCGCGCTGGGCCGCGGAGCGCGGGTACACCGTGCGGCGGGAACTGCTGGTGCGGGGGCTCAGGGCCGACCACTGCGTGCTGTGGGACGGGGTACGGGCCGGCAGCGACCTCTTTGTCGCGCCGAGCCGCCGGGTCCTGGAGAGCGCCCTGTCCTCCGTGGACGAGTTCGTCGCCGAGTGCGCCCGGCGCGGGGTGCGGGTGGAGACGGTGGGCTTCGCCGAGCCCCGGTACGACGCCCAGATGAAGGCCAGCGTGCACCGCAGGCTGTCCATGCCCACGGCGGGATACGACGGACGCTGACTGTCCGACCCGTATGACACGCTGGTCCCAGCGCCCGCACCGACGACGGGCCAGGACGTGAGGTGTACGGGGCGTGGTGGCGGGGCGTTGGCGGCGGGTGGCCAGTCAGGTCGGGCGGAGCGTCACGGTGTGGGCCGTCTCGACGCTCACCATGCTCGTGCTGGCCGGCATCCTGCCGGACTTCCAGATCCAGTCCCCCGACGGGGACAGCGCCACCCGGATCGCCGTGACGGCCGCGTTCGGCGCGGGCGCCTTCGGTCTGCTGTCCGCCCTGGTGTGGCCGCTGCTCGTACGGCTCTTCCTGCTCGTGCCCACCCTCGTCCTCGGGCTGCTGGTCTTCGTGCTCAACGGCTCCCTGCTGCTGCTCGCCCTGCGGATCAACCCGTCGGGGCGGGGCGAGGTGGCCCCCGAGACGGCTGTCGTGGTGGCCGCCGTGATGTCCGCGGTGGCCTCCGCCACCGGCGGTGCGCTGGCCGTGCGCGACGACGACGCCTACCGGCGCCGGCTCTACCGGCTCGCCGACCGCCGCCGCAGAAACCGCCCGCCCGGCCCCGCCACCCCCGGCACGCTCTTCCTCCAGCTCGACGGCGTCGGCCACGACGTCCTGCTCGCCGCGGTCGACAAGGGCCTGATGCCCACCGTCGCCCGCTGGCTGGAGCGCCCCACCCACCGGCTCACCTCCTGGCGCACCGACTGGTCCAGCCAGACCGGCGCCAGCCAGCTCGGCATCCTGCACGGCAGCAACCACGACGTCCCCGCCTTCCGCTGGTACGAGAAGGACCGCGGCGAGGTGATGGTCTGCAACCGCCCCACCAGCGCCGTCGAGCTCCAGCGCCGGGCCGTGGAGCAGGCGGGACACGGCGGGCTGCTCGTCGTGGACGGGGCCAGCCGCGGCAACCTCTTCTCCGGCGGCGCCGAGGAACAGGCCCTCGTCCTGTCCATCGCCACCCGCCGCCGCAGCCGCGAGACCCGGTCCCGGGCGGGCTACTTCGCCTACTTCTCCGACCCCGCCAACGCCGTCCGCACCGCCTTGTCCTTCTTCGCCGAGGTCGGCCGCGAGATCGGCCAGTCGACCCGCGCCCGCGTCCGCAAGGAGCGCCCGCGCGTGGGCCGCGGGGGCCTGTACCCGCTCGTGCGGGCCTTCGCGACCGTCGTGGAGCGGGACGTCGTGGTCGCCGCCGTCATGGGCGACATGCTCACGGGGCACACCGCGATCTACGCCGACCTCGTGGCCTACGACGAGGTCGCCCACCACTCCGGGCCGACCAGCCGGGACGCCGCGAAGGTCCTCCAGCGCCTGGACCGCTCGCTCGCACTGATCGAGAACGTCGCCGAGCACGCCCCGCGCCGGTACCGGATCGTCGTTCTCTCCGACCACGGCCAGAGCCCCGGCGAGACCTTCCGCACCCGCTACGGCCTCACCCTCGGCGACCTGGTCCGGGCCGGCTGCGGACTGCCCGTGCCGCGCAAGGCCGACCGCACCCACAGCGGCGCCGAGGCCCGCGCCGCCGTCCGGGCCGCGCTGCGCAGGCCGGGCAAGGAGGGCCGCGAGCAGTACCGGCCCGCGCGGGACTCCGAGCCCATCGTGCTGGCCTCCGGGAACCTCGGGCTGGTGTCCTTCCCCGATGTGCACCACCGGATGAGCAAGGAGGAGATCGACGCGCGGCACCCGGCCCTGCTGACCACGCTCGCCAACCATCCCGGCATCGGGTTCCTCCTGGTGCGCAGCGAGGAGCACGGCGGGGTGGTCCTCGGACCGTTCGGCACGGAGATTCCGCTGGACCGACTGGACGAGAATCCCGGGCCGTTGGCCGACTTCGGGCCCGGCGCGGTGGAGGCGGTACGGCGTACGCACTCCTTTCCGCACACCGCCGACATCATGGTCAACTCCTGGTACGACCCGGCGGAGGGGGAGGTGCTGGCGTTCGAGGAGCAGATCGGGTCGCACGGGGGGCTGGGGGGTGCGCAGGGGAAGCCTTTCCTGTTGTCTCCGCTCGCTTTGTCCGCGCCGCCGGAGGGGCTCGCCGGCGCGGAGCAGGTCCACCGGGTGCTGCGTGGCTGGCTCGACGAAGCGGGGGGCCCTCAAGTGCCGGTGACTGCGCAAGAGGAGAAGGCCGCGTAGTTGTCTGGCCACGGGCCGGTGCGGGCTGGTCGCGCCGTTCCCCGCGCCCCTGGGTGGGTGCGGGCACCCCTGGAAAATCAGCTGCGCCTGTTTTGCCTGAGGCACACACTGTTCGAGCACCCTTTCTCGAACACTCCCTGGAGCCACCGCTTTGCAGGCTGCCGTCACCGTTTCGCCCTCCCGTATCCCCGAGCTTCTTCTCGGCCTCGCCACCGTGCGGCCCGTCTTCGTGTGGGGTGCCCCCGGCATCGGGAAGTCCTCCCTCGTCCGGGAGTTCGCCGCCTCGCTGGGACTGGAGTGCGTGAGTCTCATCGGTACGCAGCTCGCCCCCGAGGACCTGATCGGGGTGCCGCAGATCCGGGACGGCCGCTCGGTGTTCTGCCCGCCGGAGTCCATCGCCCGCGACGAGCCGTACTGTCTGTTCCTGGACGAGCTGAACGCGGCCACCCCGGATGTGCAGAAGGCGTTCTACTCGTTGATCCTGGACCGCCGGATCGGCGACTACGAACTCCCCAAGGGCTCCATCGTCATCGGCGCCGGCAACCGGGCCACCGACAACGCGCTGGCCCGCCCCATCGCCTCCGCCCTCGTCAACCGCCTCACCCACGTCCACCTGGAGGCCTCCGCGAAGGACTGGCTGGTCTGGGCCGGCGAGCACGGCATCCACCCCTGGATCGTCGACCACCTCACCGACCGGCCCGACCACCTGTGGTCCAAGCCGCCGAAGACCGAGGAGCCCTTCTCCACGCCCCGCTCCTGGCACATGCTCTCCGACGCGCTGCACTCCTTCGGCCGGGACCTCGACGAGGAGACCCTGAAGGTCCTCGCGCACGGCACCCTGACCCCCCGGCACGCCACCGCGTTCTGCGGCTACGTCAAGATCGTGCGCAGCCGGTTCGGCATCGAGGCGATCATCAAGGGGGAGGCCCGCTGGCCGAACCGCCTGGAGGACCGCGACCTGCTCTACTACCTCGCCGAGTCCTTCCGCGGCCGCCTGATCAAGGAACTCCCGGTCAGCAAGGAGCACATGTCGGCGAACGGCCGGCAGACCGCGTACCGCGCCAAGTCGCTGCTCGTCCAACTCGCCGAGATCTCCGTCGAGGTGGCCCAGACCGTCATCGCCTCCGACGCCGACGGCAATCCCGTCCTGCCGTCGTGGTTCCTCGTCGAGGCGGCCCGGGACATGCCCCGGCTGGTGGAGGCGCGGCGGTGAAGCAGCAACCCGCCAAGAAGAAGCGGGACCTCGCCGCCGAGGCCTTCGCCGAAGGGGTGCGGCTGCTGAAGGCCAACCCGGCGCTCGCGGCGGTCGAGTTCGACATCTGCCGTGACGAGAAGTGCGAGTACGCGCCCCGGGACGGGCTCGTGGCCGTCGACTCCCACGGCGAACTGCACGTCCACCCCCACCGGTTGGCCGAGCCCGCCGCCTGGGCCTGGGCCCTCGCACACGCCGTCCTGCACCTCGGCTTCGGACACGTGCCCGCGGCGAAGGGCGCGCGGGTCCAGCCGGACCGGTTCGAGCTCGCCGCCCGCTGCGTCGTCGTCAACCGCTTCCTGCTCGGCTTCCCGGTGGGCGAGACCCCCGAGCACCTGCCCGCCTCCTACCCCGACGGCGACGAGGAGCAGCTCGCCGCGCGCTGGCGGCGGGACGGGCTGCCCGTCGCGTACGAGCGCTGCGGCACCGCGCACGACCGTCCCGACCAGGTGCTCATGCCGTGGTACGGCTACTCCGTACCGCCCCCCGACCACCAGCTGGCGTTCGCCACCGCCCTCACCCGGACCGTCTCGGCCGCGATGGACATGGCCGGCGGCCGCCGGGACTCCCTGACCGGCGAACGGCCGCCGCGCCGCCCCTGGGAACGGGCCCTGAGCTGGTTCATCTCCTCCTACCCCCTGCTCGGCGGCATCGCGGCCGGCATCAAGCTGGTCGCCGACGCCGAACTCGCCCGCGCCCACGGCATCGCGATCGCCGCCGTCGACACCGGGGCCGCCGAGATCTACATCAACCCGCTGCGCCGCTTCGACGACGAGGAATGGCGGTTCATCCTCGCCCACGAGATGCTGCACGCCGCCCTGCGCCACGGCGACCGCTGCGGCCCCCGCGACCCCTACCTCTTCAACATCGCCTGCGACTACGTCATCAACGGCTGGCTGACCGAGATGCAGATCGGCACCATGCCCGAGGGCCTGCTGCACGACCCCGGGCTCAGCGGACTGTCCTCCGAGGAGGTCTACGACCGCATCGCCGGCGACCTGCGCCGCATGCGCCGCCTTGCCACCCTGCGCGGCAAGGGCGCCGGCGACATCCTCGGCGGACCGCTCGGCCCGCCCCGCGACTACGTCGACCTCGACGAGTTCTACCGCCGCGGCCTCGCCCGGGGCCTCGACCTGCACCAGCAGCAGGAGCGCGGCTTCCTGCCCGGCGGGCTCGTCGAGGAGATCCGCGCGCTCAGCCACCCGCCCCTGCCCTGGGACGCGCAACTGGCCCGCTGGTTCGACGAGTTCGTGCCGAGCCCGCAGCCCGTGCGCTCCTACGCCCGTCCCTCGCGCCGCCAGTCGGCCACCCCCGGCATCCCGCGCGCCGGACGCTACTTCCCGCCCGAGGAGCTCGCCCGCTGCACCTTCGGCGTCGTCCTGGACACCTCCGGCTCCATGAGCCACACCCTGCTCGGCAAGGCGCTCGGCGCGATCGCCTCCTACGCCGAGTCCCGGGACGTACCGGCCGCCCGGGTCGTGTTCTGCGACGCGGCCCCGCACGACGCCGGCTATCTGCCGGTGACCGAGATCGCCCAGCGGGTCCGGGTGCACGGCCGGGGCGGCACCGTCCTCCAGCCCGGCGTCGACCTGCTGCACCGCGCCGACGACTTCCCCGCGGGCGCGCCCGTACTGGTGATCACCGACGGCTGGTGCGACGTCCTGCGGGTCCGGCGCGAGCACGCCTACCTGATCCCGCAGGGCGCCAGACTTCCGTTCACCGCACGCGGGCCGGTCTTCCGGGTGAGCTGAGTCGTAGAGTGATCGAATGGATCCCGCACCCCCTACGCGGGACCATACGAAAGGACTGATCGTGGCTACCACGCGCTCCGCACACACCGTCTGGGAAGGCAACCTCCTCGAGGGGAGCGGTGTCGTCAACTTCGACTCCTCCGGTGCCATCGCGGCACAGCCGGTCACGTGGGCCTCGCGCTCCCAGGACGCCAACGGCAAGACCAGCCCCGAGGAGCTGATCGCCGCCGCGCACTCCAGCTGCTTCTCCATGGCGCTGTCGCACGCCCTGAACGGCGCGGGCACCCCGCCCACCAAGCTCACCACCTCGGCCGACGTCACCTTCCAGCCAGGCGAGGGCATCACCGGGATCCACCTCACCGTCGAGGGCACCGTGCCGGGTCTCGACGAGGAGGGCTTCGCCGCCGCCGCGGCCGACGCCAAGACCAACTGCCCGGTGAGCCAGGCCCTGAAGGCCGTACCGATCACCCTGGACGCGAAGCTCGCCTGAAAAACCCCCTCGCGCAGACCGCCCGTCGGGGCGGTCTGCGCGAAACGCGGTTCGGGCACCGGTGCGGTGGTGTGGGAGGCGGCACGATGATTCCGGGAACATCCGGCGGTACGGCGGCACTCGACTCCGGCACCCGTGAACGGACGCGTGTCGTGGTGCTGTTCAGCCTGACCGGACGGCTGGATCCGCGCGATCCGCACCTCCCCTCGCCGGGCAGCCTCGTCGACACCTTCGACTTCGGCCGCTTCGCCCTGCACCTGGCGTCCAGCGAGGCCGTCCTGCCCGTGCCGGTGCTCGTCGAGGACGTGGCTCCCGGGGAACTGCGGCTGCCGCACGGTGACCACGGCCTCGACCTCGTCTCCGTCCAGATCGCCGTCGTCGCCACGCCGCGCGGGGACGTCACCCTGGCGCTGGACTGCGGATTCGCGGGGCGGACGGCTCCCGAGGCCCTCGCGGCCTGGCTCGCCGACACCTGCTTCGACCGGGACCGGATCACGCTCGGCGAGAGGGGTCTGCTCGACGCGCTGGGCGGCCGGCTCGCCCCGCGCGAGCCGCTCGGCTTCGGCCAGAACGTCCACCAACTCGTCTTTCCCGGCGGGGACGTGAAGAGCGACCTGCTCGACGCCGACGAGACCCGGCTGCACAGCCTGCTCAACGAGATCGTGTACCGGGGCCGGCCGTCCCCGTCCGAGCCGCCCCACCTCCGGAGGAACGGCCGCACCCTCTCCGCGCACGGCCGCGGGGTCTCCGTGCACGCCGGCTGGGCCGAGCACGTGGAGAACGGCCTGACCCTGGTCGCCGTCGGCATGATCTCCGCGCTCGCCGTCCTCCAGCGCACCCGGCTGGCCGCCTTCGAGACCATGCGCGCCAACGAACGGGCCGCGGCCGAGTCGCCGTACGAGATCCGCAGGCTGATCTCCCGGCTCTCCGACGGGGTCAACGAACTCCAGCTGGACCTGGCCTTCGGTGTCGAGGCGTACGTCGACAGCCTGCTGATCCCGGAGACGGTCATGGAGACCTTCCAGTCCTCGCTGCGGGACGCCCTGGGCATCCCCGCCAGCCTGGACAACTCCGCCCGCATGGTCGAGCGACTCACCTCGGTGATCAGCGCCCGTTCCGCGGCCCTGGACGCCCAGCTCGCCGAGCGCGACGACCGCAGGGACCGTACCGTCTCGGCGCTCGTCGCCGTGGCCACCGGGATCGCGCTGCCGCCGACGCTGCTGCTCGCGTTCTTCGGGGCCAACGCCTCCAACGTGGACAACCGGCGCTCCATCTTCGACGCCCACTACCTCCCGGCCTACCTGCTGGCCTGGCTGCCCTTCATCGCCCTCGCCGTGATCGGATACCTGCTGCTCAGGCGGGTCAGCAGACGCTCCGGCCCGCTGCGGGTCACCCCGCCGGCGAACGGGTCCGCGCCGCTGCCGGCGCCCCGGTCGCCGGACGGGCGTCGCGAGGAGCGCCCGTCGGGGTACTCGTTCCCCTGAGCGGGGCCCGACGCGCCATTGACAAGAACGCACTCAAGTTTTGTGCTGGAGTGCGGGAAGGCTCCCTGGCGGAACTCCTGGGCGAAACTCCTGGACGGAACTCCTCGGCGAAACTCCGGGCGGAAGGGGACAGCGATGGGACGTGCGGTCGGGATCGATCTCGGGACCACGAACTCGGTGGTGGCCGTGCTGGAGGGCGGTGAACCCACAGTCGTCGCCAACGCGGAGGGGGCCAGGACCACACCGTCGGTCGTGGCCTTCGCCAAGAACGGCGAGGTGCTGGTGGGCGAGGTCGCCAAGCGGCAGGCCGTCACCAACGTCGAGCGCACCGCGCGCTCCGTGAAACGGCACATGGGCGACGGGAGCTGGCGCTTCCCGGACCAGGGCTCGATCGACGGCACCCGGTACCGGGCCCAGGAACTGTCCGCGCGGGTCCTCCAGAAGCTGAAGAGGGACGCCGAGTCGTATCTCGGCGAGGACGTCACCGACGCGGTGATCACCGTCCCCGCCTACTTCGACGACACCCAGCGCCAGGCCACCAAGGAGGCCGGGGAGATCGCCAGCCTCAACGTGCTCAGGATCATCAACGAGCCCACGGCGGCCGCGCTGGCGTACGGCCTGGACCGGGGCGAGGAGCAGACGGTCCTGGTCTTCGACCTCGGCGGCGGCACCTTCGACGTGTCCCTGCTGGAGATCGGCGACGGGGTCATCGAGGTCAAGGCGACCAACGGCGACACCCACCTCGGCGGCGACGACTGGGACCACCGGATCGTGGAACACCTGGTCAAGCGCTTCAAGGGGCAGTACGGCGTCGACCTCGGCAACGACAAGATGGCGCTCCAGCGGCTCCGCGAGGGCGCCGAGAAGGCGAAGATCGAGCTGTCCTCGTCGTCCGAGACCACGATCAACCTGCCCTACATCACCGCCTCCGCCGAGGGCCCCCTGCACCTCGACGAGAAGCTGACCCGGGCGCAGTTCCAGGAGCTCACCGCCGACCTCCTCGACCGCTGCAAGACGCCCTTCCACCAGGCGGTGAAGGACGCGGGCATCAAGCTGGACGTGATCGACCACGTGATCCTCGTCGGCGGTTCGACGCGGATGCCCGCGGTGACCGACCTGGTCAAGGAGCTCACCGGCAAGGACCCGCACAAGGGCGTCAACCCGGACGAGGTCGTGGCGGTCGGCGCGGCCCTCCAGGCGGGTGTCATCCGCGGTGACGTGAAGGACGTGCTGCTGCTCGACGTCACCCCGCTGTCCCTGGGGATCGAGACCAAGGGCGGCATCATGACCAAGCTCATCGAGCGCAACACCACGATCCCCACCCGCCGTTCGGAGATCTTCACCACCGCGACCGACAACCAGCCCTCCGTGGGCATCCAGGTCTACCAGGGCGAACGGGAGATCGCCGCGTACAACAAGAAGCTCGGCGTCTTCGACCTCACCGGTCTGCCGCCCGCGCCCCGGGGCGTCCCCCAGATCGAGGTGGCCTTCGACATCGACGCGAACGGCATCATGCACGTCTCGGCGAAGGACCTGGCCACCGGGCGCGAACAGAAGATGACGGTGACCGGCGGCTCGGCGCTCCCCAAGGAGGACATCGACCGCATGATGCGGGAGGCCGAGCAGTACGCCGAGGAGGACCGCAACCGCCGCGAGGCCGCCGAGACCCGCAACCAGGCGGAGCAACTCGTCTACCAGACCGAGAAGTTCGTCCGGGAGAACGGCGACAAGGTCCCCGCCGACACGAAGACGGAGGTCGAATCGGCGGTGGCGGACCTCAAGAGGCTGCTGGAGGAGAACGCCGACACCGCCCCGCTCCGCGACGGCGTCGAGAAGCTCGCCTCCGTCAGCCAGAAGATGGGCCAGGCCATGTACGCCCAGGCCCAGGCCGATCAGCAGCAGCCGCCGCCCCAGGACCAGCCGACGTCATCGCCCCAGGACGAGGAGGGGGTCGTCGACGCGGAGATCGTGGACGACGACCGGAGCGAGGGAGACGCGAACGACCGCAAGGGCGGGGCCGCCTGAGGAATCGGGGACCCAGAGCCTGTCCGACGATTCCCTAGCGCACCCTCGTCGGCAGTGCGGCGCACACGGCGTCCAGGACCGACGCGTACGGGGTGCCGACCGCGGTGAGCCTGGAGCGCAGTCGCTCCAGGCCCTCCCGGTGTCCGGTGAGAAGGTCCGTGTCCCCGGTCCGGGCCGTGAACTCCAGCACCGCGGGCAGGAAGTCCGGCACCTCCTCACCGGTCAACTCCAGCCCGGCCGCGCGGAACACCTCCTTGAACCGCTTCCGGGTGCCCCCGTCCTGCCACCAGCTCAGGTACAGACTGTGCCCGTTCCCGGAGCCGAAGACGTGGTCGTAGTGCGCCGCCAGTTCCCGCGCCGGCGTCACCGCCGCGTGGTCGACGAACGCCCGCAGCTGCGGGGCCGCCTCCCGCAGCAACGGCAGCCGGGCGCGGAAGTCGTCGTCGGGATACGTCAGGCAGAGCGCCGCCGCCTGGTACAGCACTGCGTCCGAGGGCATCAGGCCTCCTCAGCGTCGTCGGGGTCCTCTCCAGGCGCCCACCCGCCGCCGGCCGGTGTGGGGGTGCCGGTCACGTGCGCTCCCTGTCCGCCGGCCCACGGCTCCTTCGAACCTAGGGCGGGACGCGGGAGCGCACCCGTTCACGGCACCCGTACGGGTCAGACCTTGCGGGCGACCCCCGCGTACACCGGCACGATGCCTTCCGCCTGCGCCGCCACGTCCTCCGGCTCGGGACGCCAGCCGTGGACCGGGATCACCCCGGGGCCGAGCAGCTCCAGGCCCTCGAAGAACCGGGAGAACTCGGCCAGCGACCGCGGGAAGAACGGGGTACCGCCGGCGCGGAACTGCTGGGCGGCCTTCGCGATCGCCTCGGGGCTCAGATCGGGGGTGACCTGCGACAGGATCAGGTAGCTGCCCGGGGCGAGCGTGTCGACGTACCGCCCGACCAGCCCGTACACGTCGTCGTCGAGGTAGTGGGTGAGCGCGACCAGGGACAGGGCGACCGGCCGGGTGAAGTCCAGGGACTCGCGCGCCCGGCCCAGCAGGGTGTCGACGTCGCGGACGTCGGCCTGGACGTAGTCGGTGCTGCCCTCGGCGGAGCCGTGCAGCAGCGCCTGCGCGTGCCGGAGCACGATCGGATCGTTGTCCGCGTACACCACCTTCGCCTCGGGGGCGACACCCTGGGCGACCTGGTGCAGGTTGGGCTCGGTGGGGATGCCCGTGCCGATGTCCAGGAACTGCCGGATCCCGGCCTCCGCCGCGGTGCGCACGGCCCGGGTCATGAAACGGCGGTTGGCCCGCGCCCCGCGCAGCACCGTGCCGTCCACCTCCAGGATCCGGCGCGCCAGCGCCTCGTCCACCGGGTAGTTGTCCTTGCCGCCCAGCCACCAGTCGTACACCCGCGCCGGATGCGGGCGGCTCGTGTCGATTCTGGGCGCGTCGGATCCGGTCATACGGTGTGGTCTCCCCTGTGTCGTGGTGGTGCTCAGAAGTCCTCGCGGCGCTCCCGCAGCAGCTTCTTCGTGCGTTCGGCCGACGCGGCCCGCGCCGACATGTGGTCCAGGACCTCCAGGTGCGTGGCGACCTCCTGGCGGGAGTCGAGGTACAGCGCGCCGGTCAGGTACTCGGTGAAGACCATGTCGGGCAGCTCCGGTTCGGAGAAACGGAACAGCGAGAAGGGCGCGTACGTCCCCGGGTGCGGGCCCTCCTCGAACTCGCACACCTGGAGCGTGACCCGGTCCCGCTCGGCGAACTCCAGCAGTTTGTCGAGCTGTTCGCGCATCACGTGGGCGCGGATGCTCACCGGGCGGCGCAGCACCGTCTCGTCCATGATCGCCCACAGGTGGGGCGGGTTCGGGCGTTCGAGGAGCTTCTGGCGGGCCATGCGCAGCGACACGTGCCGCTCGATCGCCTCCGTACCGGACTGTCCGATCGTCCCGGCCTCCATGACGGCACGCGCGTAGTCCTCGGTCTGGAGCAGACCGGGCACGAAGTGCGGTTCGTAGGAGCGGATGATCCCGGCCGCGCCCTCCAGGCTCACGTAGAGGCTGAACCACTCCGGCAGCACGTCGTGGAACCGCTGCCACCAGCCCGGCCTGTTCGCCTCCTCGGCCAGCTGGACGAACGCCTCGACCTGGTCCACGGGGACGCCGTAGGTCTCCAGCAGCACCTGGACGTACGGGATCTTCAGGGCGACCTCGGCCATTTCCATCCGCCGTACGGTCGCCGGGGCCACCCGAAGGACCTGTGCGGCCTCCTCGCGCTTGAGGCCGGCGGCCTCCCGCAGTTCCTGAAGCCGTCTGCCGAGCACCACCTGGCCCACGGTCGGCGCAGGCCGCCGCTCACTCACGCCACGCCTCCCCTACGCGTCGAAGCTTGCGTGCAGTGTGCCATGTTCCGGTGGCGGGCTCACCGGTCACGCTCGCTTCCTCCTTACCTCCCGCGTCATCGACGGGCGGGCGGGGGAGCGGGATCGTGGTGCCCACGGGTCCCGGGCCGGCGCACTCCGGCCCGGGGCGCGCTCAGGGCAGCAGCGCGTGCAGGTGCTTGACCGTCGCCGGATCCGCCGGGAGGAAGGTCTCGATGGCCAGTTCGGCGACGGTCACGTCCATGGGGGTGTTGAAGGTGGCCGTGGAGGAGATGAAGGACAGCGTGCGGCCCTCGTGCTCGATCCGCATCGGGAGGGCGAAGTAGGGGACGGAGCCCGCCGGTTGAGGCTCTTCGTCCTCCGACGCGTCCGGCACCGGATAGACCGCCACCTCCTCGTACAGCGCACGCAGTCGCTCCGACCGGCGCAGGGCGATCTGCCGGCGCATCTGTTCCAGCAGATGCCCGCGCCACTCCCGCAGATTGCGGATCCGCGGGGCGAGGCCCTCGGGGTGCAGGGTGAGCCGCATGGTGTTGAGCGGGGGCCGCAGCAGGGACTCCGGGACGCCGTCGAGGAGCATCGTGATCCCGCGGTTCGCGGCCACGACGTGATAGGAGGCGTCGAACACCAGGGCGGGGTACGGCTCGTAGCCCTGGAGCAGCCGCTCGATCCCCTCGCGTACGGCGTTCAGGGCGGGGTCGTCCAGCGGGGTCTCGGGGAAGCGCGGGGCGTAACCGGCCGCCAGCAGCAGCGCGTTGCGCTCACGGACCGGCACTTCCAGATGCTCGGCGAGCCGCAGCACCATCTCCTCGCTCGGCCGGGAGCGTCCCGTCTCGACGAAGCTGATGTGCCGGGCACTGGAATCCGCCCGCAGCGCCAACTCCAGCTGACTGACCCGCCGTTGCTCACGCCAGGCACGCAGGAGGGGGCCGACGCCCTGGTCGGCGGGGGTGGCTGCGGCGGAGGGGGCGATCGACATACGGACGACCGTAGTCGAGGAGTGGACGCACGGAGTGGTGAAGGACGGGGCGGCTCAGTGCCGCGCCCGGGTGCGGGGCAGCCTCCTGGGAGGGGCGATCGGTGACGAGTGACCGACGCGGTGCCCGGCCCGCGGGGCGCGATCGGCCGGACCAGCGACGACACCCGGACGACCCGGCGGTCAACCGTTCCGGGGCACCGGGTCCGGATCGCCGTAGTCGCCGAGGTCCTCGCGGCCGTAAGGGTCGCCGGCCGGTTCTTCGGCCCGACGTGACCCGGCCGGGGCCGTGACCGAACCGGGCCCGGGCGGGGTCGCTGTGGCACGCTGAGGACATACCCGAATCTCAGGAAGGACCGAGGTCATGCCCGTCGAACCGCTGTCGCAGAAGGAGATCGAGGACCGGCTCGCGGAGCTGCCCGGCTGGTCGGTCGAGGACGGCCGCCTCGCCCGCTCGTACCGGCTCGCGGACCACTTCGCCGCGACCGCGATGGTCGTGCACGTCGCCCAGGTCCAGCAGGAACTCGACCACCACTCCGACCTCACCCTCGGCTACAACACGGTCGCGCTGTCCGTGCACACGCACAGCGCGGGCGGTGCCCTCACCGAGAAGGACTTCGAGCTCGCGCGGCGGGTGGACGCCCTCGCCGCCGGTCACGGAGCCCAGTGAGGCCGTGCTCGACTACGACAAGGAGGCCGACGCCTACGACGCCAGCCGCGGCGGTGAGCCCAGGGCCGCCGCGGCCGCCGACGCGGTGCTCGGCCTGATCCCCCCGGGCACCCGGCGCCTCCTCGACGTGGCCTGCGGCACCGGGATCGTCACCCGGAGGCTCGCCGCCGCCCGGCCCACGACCCGGGTCACGGGCGCCGACCTGACGTACGGCATGGCCCGCATGGCCGCCGTACGGCTGCCCGGCGCGGTGGTGCTGGCGGACGGGCGTGCGCTGCCGTTCCCCGACGGGGCGTTCGACGCCGTCACCAGCGTGTGGCTGCTGCACCTCCTCGACCGGGCCGAGGACGTCCGGGCCGTGGTCGCCGAGTGCGCCCGGGTGCTCCGACCGGGCGGGGTGTACGTCACCACCGTCGACAAGGCCGCCGCGCACGACGTCGGCAGCGACGTCGACGCCGTCCTCGCCCCCCGACCGCGCCGCCCGGCCCCGGACGCGGCACCGCTCGTGGAGTCGTACGCCGCCGCCCACCTTCTGCACCCGGTCGGACAGGCCCGTTTCCCGGGCCGCGGTCAGGGCCGCAGCCCCCGCCGCACCGCCGCCGACCTGCGCCGCGGCTGGTTCACCCAGCTACCACCCGGCACCCCCCTCACCGAACGCTTCGCGCAGCGCCTGGAGGCACTCCCCGACCAGGAACTCCCGCGCCCGGACCCGGTGTTCACCGTCAGGGCGTTCCGCAAGGCCGGGTGAAGTCCATGGTCCAGTTGGTCACCCAGGTCTCCCCGTGGTCCACGGAGAAGGCCTGCTCCCAGCGGGCACCGGCCGACGAGATGTCCGACCACACGAACCGCACCCGCACGTCCTTCCCGTCGTGCGTGTCGTCGCCGTAGAACTCACCGCGTCCGCCCTCGAACTGCCCGATCACCGGCGGGAACAGCGTCCCGGTGCGGCTCGCCGCCCAGTTCAGGGACCACTGCTCCGTCCCCCGGTCGAAGAGCCGCAGCGTGGCGCCCTTCGCCCCGAGGTGCGGCAGGTCGATCTCGTCGATGTTCGCCGCCCCGTCGAACAGCGGCCGGCAGCGGCTGGTTCCCGGGAACTCCTCCCAACTGCCCACCGGATCCAGGAAGTCGGTGCGGCGACGGTTCACGACGGCCCATGCGCCGTGGAAGAAGTCGAAGTCGTGCGGGCTGCTCATGAGCGGTCCCCCGTGGTTCCTTCGGGCAGCGAGTCGGTCAAGTAGGCGTCCAGGTCCGGGACTTCGGGCGTGAGCAGATGCCGTACCCAGGCGTCCCGTTCGTGCAGGATCGGCGGGAGCTCCCAGACGCAGCCGATCCAGGGCAGGTCGGGCCTGACGAAGTGCGTCGGGTCGAGGTCGGGGCAGTGGAGCGCCGGCTGGCCCGCCGATGCGCCCCGGAAGTGCAGCACGTTGTCCCACACCCAGCTGTAGGCGTTGAGGTAGGCGCCGGTGTCCGTGCCGCGGTGCAGCACGACGAAGGTCGCCGGCGGAGTGCCGTCCGGCTCCGGCAGCAGCGACGGGAGGATCTCGTACGCCGCCTTCTCGACGGCGGGTTCGATGCCGGCCGGGTCGGCGGTGACGTGGTAGCGCTTGACGTGCCGCCCGGCGACCTCGACGGGCGGCGGCACGGTGAGGAGTTTCTCGGTGAAGCTCATGACCGGACGCTAGGCCCGCTCCACTGACATCCTGTGGCAGTGAACTCTGGGATTCTGGGGCGGTGAGGTCCAGCCGTCTCGTCTCGATCCTGCTGCTGCTCCAGACCCGGGGCCGGATGACCGCCGCCCAGCTCGCCCAGGAGCTGGAGGTGTCGGTGCGCACGGTCTACCGGGACGTCGAGGCGCTGAGCACGGCCGGAGTCCCGCTGTACGGCGACGCGGGCCACGCGGGCGGCTACCGCCTGCTCGACGGCTACCGCACCCGGCTGACCGGTCTCACCGCGGCCGAGGCCGAGGCGCTGTTCCTGGCCGGAGCACCGGGGCCCGCCGCCGAGCTGGGCCTCGGTCCGGTCCTCGCGGCCGCCGAGCTGAAGGTGCGGGCCGCGCTGCCGGTGGAGCTGCGGGCGCACGCGGACCGGATCAGCGGACGCTTCCACCTCGACGCACCCGGCTGGTACGCGGCGGGCGAGGAGGTGCCGTATCTGCCGGAGGTGGCCGAGGCGGTGTGGGACAACCGCGTCCTGGATGTCGTATACCGGCGCTGGCGTGCGCCGACCGACGTCCGGCGCCGACTGGAGCCGTACGGGCTCGTGCTGAAGGCGGGCCGCTGGTACGTCGTCGCCGGTCCGGGACCGCGCACCTATCGTGTCGACCAGATCCTGGAACTCGCCGTCGTGGACCAGGAGTTCAGCCGTCCCGAGGGTTTCGACCTGGCCACGTACTGGACGGCGTACCAGCGGGACTTCCACGACCGGCTCCACCAGGGCGAGGCGGTCGTACGGCTGGCGCCGGGGGTGAAGCTGCCCGGAGCGGTACCGCACCCCACAGATCCGGACTCAACGGATCCGCACTCCACGGATCCCGACGGCTGGACCGTCGCCCGCGTCCCCATCGAGTCCATCGAGCACGCGCAGGGCGAGTTCCTGCGCCTGGGCACGGACGTCGAGGTGCTGGAACCGCCCGAGCTGCGCGCCCGGATGGCCCGAACCATCGCCGAACTGGCCGAAAGATACGGCAACTCGACCTCGTCCAGCGGCGACTGAGGGTGCGGAACCCGTCCGTCCCCACCGTTTCGGAGGTTCACCCCGTGCAGCACCCGCAGCCGCACCTGCCCCCACACCCGCCCGCCCATCGCAGACGCCGAGTCCTCCTGTCGGCGACCACCGCCGCCGTCGCCCTCGTGGCCGCCGGTCTGACCGCCCTGTCGCCCGGCACGGCCGAGGCCGCCACCGCCCGCCAGGTCGAGAAGCTCGACCGGGGCGTGGTCAGCGTCCACACCGACGCCGGCAACCTGGTCAGCTGGCGCTGGCTCGGCACCGACCCGAACGACGTGTCCTTCAACGTCTACCGGGCCGGCACCAAGGTCAACTCGACCCCGGTCACCGGCTCCACCAACTACTTCCACTCCGGCGCGCCCGCCCAGGCCGACTACACGGTCCGTGCGATCGTCGGCGGTGTCGAGCAGTCCGACTCGGTGCACGCGGTCCAACTCCGCACCGGCTACACGGACGTGCAGATCAGCCCGCCGGCCGGCGGCACGACCCCCGACGGGGTGGCGTACACCTACGAGGCCAACGACGCGTCCGTGGCCGACCTCGACGGGGACGGAGCCCTGGACTTCGTCCTCAAGTGGCAGCCCACCAACGCCAAGGACAACTCCCAGTCCGGCTACACCGGCAACACGATCCTCGACGGCGTCAAACTCGACGGCACCCGGCTGTGGCGCATCGACCTGGGCCGCAACATCCGCTCCGGCGCGCACTACACGCAGTTCCAGGCGTACGACTACGACGGCGACGGCAAGGCCGAGGTCGCCGTGAAGACGGCGGACGGCACGGTCGACGGAACGGGCGCGGTGGTCGGCAGTTCCTCGGCCGACCACCGCAACTCCAGCGGCTATGTCCTGTCGGGCCCCGAGTACCTGACGATGTTCAACGGCCTGACCGGCAAGGCGATGCAGAGCGTGGACTACGTCCCGGCCCGCGGCACGGTGTCCTCGTGGGGCGACTCGTACGGCAACCGCGTCGACCGCTTCCTCGCGGGGACGGCCTACCTGGACGGCGCCCGCCCCTCCCTGATCATGGCCCGCGGCTACTACACCCGTACGGTGATCGCGGCCTGGGACTGGCGGGGCGGCGCCTTCACCCGCCGCTGGACCTTCGACAGCAGCTCCTCGACGAACTCCGGCAAGGGGTACGACGGTCAGGGCTCGCACAGCCTGTCGGTCGGGGACGTCGACAACGACGGCAAGGACGAGATCGTCTACGGCGCGATGGCGGTCGACGACAACGGCAGCGGGCTGTGGACCACGAAGACGGGCCACGGCGACGCACAGCACCTCGGCGACCTCGACCCCGCCCACGCGGGCCTGGAGTACTTCAAGGTCTCGGAGTCGACCTCCCAGCCCGCGGAGCTGTACATCAACCCGGCCAACGGCACGGTGAACTGGAAACTGGCCGCGTGCTGCGACAACGGGCGGGGCGTCGCCGGTGACATCTGGGCCGGCAACGACGGCGCGGAGGTCTGGTCCGCCTCGGACTCCTCGATCCGCGACGAGGCGGGCGCGACGAAGGGCCGCGAGCCGTCCTCGGTGAACTTCCTGTCCTGGTGGGACGGCGACCCGGTCCGCGAACTCCTCGACGGCACCCACATCGACAAGTACGGCACCGCCTCGGACACCCGCCTGCTGACCGGCGCCTCGGTCCACTCCAACAACGGCACCAAGGCGACCCCGTCGCTGTCCGGCGACATCCTCGGCGACTGGCGCGAGGAGGTCGTCTGGCCGACCTCGTCCAACACCGCGCTCAGGATCTACTCGACCCCCGTCGAGACGACGACCAGGATCACCACGCTCCTCCACGACACGATGTACCGCACCGGCCTGGCCTGGCAGAACACCGCCTACAACCAGCCCCCGCACCCGAGCTTCTTCATCGGCGCCGGGATGCCCACGGCACCCAGGCCGACGGTGTACACGCCCTGAACACCGGTGGGTGCGTGCCCCTTTGGGGGGTCCTCTGGAACTCCTCGGCGCACGCACCCACCCGCGCGGCCAGCTGAAGCCGCCGCTGGAATCGCTGTTGAGCTGAGCGGTCACCTGGTAGGAGAAGGCGTCCTCGTCGACGCTCAGCGTCTTGTTCATCGGCAGCCCCTTGCCCTGGAGGTTGGTGCCGTCGCTGCCGTACGTGATGCCGACCCCGGCGGGAGCGGAGCCCCACACCTCGAACACCGCCTTGCCGCTGGGGGCGTTGTCGGAGTCGTCGGCCGTGTCCGCGGCCTTCTTCCCGCCGTCACCGTCACTGTTAGGCGGGCCGGGGAGCAGGCGGAACGGCCTCCGCCGCCCGGTTTCGGGTCCCCAGGGTGATCCAGTTGTGACGTGAACTTTCGTGGCGCGGGAGAGGGCGCGCACCCGGACAGGGGTGCGCGCCCTCGGTGTTCGGCTCAGGCGACCGTGCAGTTCTGGTCGCCCACCTTGAACGCGGCCGGCTTCCCGTTCGTCCCCGACCAGCTTCCCGTGAAGCCGAAGCTCACGGACGAGCCCGCGGCCACGTTGGCGTTCCAGCCGACGTTCTTCGCCGTCACCGCCGAGCCGGACTGGGCGGCCTCCGCGTTCCAGGCCTGGGAAATGGTCTGGCCGTTGGGGAAGGTCCAGCCGAGTGACCAGCCGGTCCAGGCACTTGACCCCGTGTTGGTCAGCTGGACGTCCGCCTGGAAGCCGCCCGACCACTGGTTGGTGATCTTGTACGTCACCGCGCAGGCGCCCGTCGGGGCCGGATCGGTCGGATCCGTGGGGCCACCGCCCCCACCCCCGGTGTCGGAGGTGTCGCCGTACACGACCCCCCGGCCGTTGGTCGAGACGTACACGCGCCCGTACACCCGGGGGTCGCCCGTGATCGCCCCGCCGGTCCAACCCCACTGGTGGGCGTCGTCGTTGATACGGGTCCAGCTCGCGCCCTTGTCCGTGGAGCGGAAGATGCCCCGGACCCCGCCGATCTTCGCGCTGGTGTAGAGCGTCTGGTACGACGCCCCCGGCGCCGCCTTCCCGAAGCCGATCGTGTCGGCCTGGCCGACGTTCGAGAGCTTGGTCCAGCTCGCACCGGAGTCGGTCGAGTGCCACAGGCCGTACGCCCCGTCGGCGGCACCGCCCGCGAGCCACACATCGCCCTTCACCCCGGGCAACGCCTTGAAGCGCACGGTGTCACCGCTCGGCAGACCCGTCGCGGCCGACGCCGTGAAGGTCGCGCCGCCGTCCGTACTCACGTAGAACTTCCCGGACTTGAAGCCGTAGAAGGTCTTGGCGTCCACCCGGTCCGACTCCACGATCGCCCCGGCCGGGATGCCGCTCGACGCCGACCACGACGAACCGAAGCCCGTTGCGTACTGCACCCCCGTGCCGTCCGGGCTCCACACGAACCGGCTGCCGTCCGACGCGGCGGCCACCGTCCCGCCCCCGCTGACGCCCGAAGGGTCGGTCCCCGCGAACCAGTTGGCCCCGTTGTCGGTCGAGAACGCGATGTGCGGTCCGGAGTCCAGGTTCCCCACCCGCACGACCGTGTTCGGGTTGGTCTCCGCGAAGTCCAGGCTCGTGGTCGTGGTGAAGTTCGGCTGGGTGTACATCATCGGCGGGACCTTGGTGAGGTCCGTGTGCCGGAAGCCGCCGATGTCCCCGAGCGCGCTCAGCAGCGGGGCTCCCGACGGCGGCGACGCCAGGTCCTGGACAGCTGTCTCCTCCAGGCCCTGCACCATCGGCCTGATGGTGAACTGGCTGCCGGAGTCCCAGTTCGTGAGGTTCTCCGTGCCGTAGACCGTCGCCCCCGTCCCGTACATCATCCGGTTCGAGTTGAACGGGTCGATCTCCAACGCCTCGGTCATCCAGCCGAGTTTGGGCGTCTGCTCGGGCGGCGACGGGTTCGCGCCCCAGGTCAGCCACGGGGAGGAGGAGACGTCCATGGTGTAGCGGTTCGCCCGGTTGGGGTACGACGTGTAGTCCCACGCCCGCGTCCAGGTCGCCCCGCTGTCCGTGGAGCGGAAGATCTGGGTGTCGGGCCACCAGGAGCTGTAGGCGGTGGCCATGACGGTCCCGGGCTTCTGCCGGTCCACCGTCAGACCGCTGAAGCCGTAGTAGGTGTCCGCCTCCGCGACCGGGCTGATGTTCGTCCAGGCACCGGTCGCCGTCGTGTACCGCCACACCTGGCCCTTGCCGCCGTCGTACGGCCCGCCCTTGTCGCTGTACGTGAGATACAGATAGCCGTTCACCGCGTCCAGGACGCCCTTGTGCGCCAGGTACCCCGTCGGCTGCCCGGCGAGCCTGCTCCAGGTCGCGCCGCCGTCCGTCGACCGGTACACCGAGTTCTGGAGGTCGGCGACGCCGACGTAGATCGTCTGCGTCGCGCTCCCGGACGTGCCCGTCCTCTCGTCGAAGGTGACCCAGACGACGCCCTGGTTGTCGCTCGCGTAGCCGCTGGTGTCGCTCGGATCCTGCTGGTAGTTGCCGACGTTGGGGAAGTTCGCCACCTGCGACCAGTTCACGCCCGAGTCGGTCGACCGCCACAGTCCCTTGCCGCTGGGCGCGCCCAGGTACAGCACGCTGTTCCTGTTCGGGTCGACGGCGAGCCGCTCACCCATGCCCCGCCCCGGCATGTTGCCGCCGAGCTTGAAGGGCAGCACGGTCTTCTGCCAGCTGGCACCCCGGTCCGAGGACCGCATGACGGCCCCGTTCTTCGGGTCCCAGCTGTTGGTGTACGTCCCGACGGCCGCGTACACCTTGTTGGGATCCACCGAGTCGGAGGCCAGGCTCACGACGCCCGTGTGCCCCCAGTCGTCCCACCCCACGGAGTCCAGCAGCGGCGTCCAGGTCTTCGAGGACTCCTGCCAGCGGTACGCACCGCCGATGTCCGTGCGGGCGTAGGCGAGGTTCTTCTCCTTGCGGTTGAAGACGATGCCCGGCACGAATCCGCCGCCGTCGATCCGGGCGTTCTTCCAGGTGTACGTGTCGGCGGCGAGCGAGACCTTCGCCGCGCCGCCGGCCGCCAGCGCGGGCGGTGTACCGGCGAGCAGCCCGGCCGCGAGCGCGAGCACGGCCGTGAGGATGCGGGTTCTTCGCACGGGGGGTCCTTTCCGGAAAGAGGGGAGAGAGCGTGGGGGGTAAGCGCTTTCCGAACGGCGCAAGAGGTGCCGGGCGACCCCAGTGCGGGAGGGGGCCGCCCGGCAGTTCGGCCCCGCCGTCAGGTGACGGGGCCTCGTACGCGGAGGCTTTCAGGCGGTTCCGGAGAAGGACGGGTGCCTGTAGCGCTTTTAGGGGCGCGGGGAACTGCGCGACCAGCCACAACGGACCCGCAGACGACAACCGGCCTTCTCGCGGAGCGCCCGGCGGGGGCTATTCCAGAAGCTCCGCGTACGAACCCATGGCCAGGGCGATGTCCGCCTGGGCCCAGAACCGGTGATACGTGAACGACGGCACCGCACCCCCGGCCAGATACGCCTCGATCTTCGACCAGGCAGGATCGTCCTCGTAGAACGACCGGATGGACTCGAAGGTGGAGGAGGAGCTGATGGCGTCGCCGTTGGGCATGGTCCCGGTCCACCCGCTCGGCACGTACACCGCGTCGTCGAACCGGTTGTAGTCCGCCCGGTTCTCCGGCACCGCGATCCCCAGCGCGTCCTGGTAGTTGTTCCACATGCCGTCCAGCAGGGACTTCGCGGTCGTGGCGGCGGCCGTGTCACCGGAGCGGTCCGCGTAGTACGTCAGCGTCTTGGCGTACGCGGCGGTCACGCCGACGTCGTTGGTGTAGTCGGCGACCGTGACGTGAAGTCCGCTGTTGGCGCCGGGACTCGACGCGTTCCAGGTGTCGGGCTGGCCCGACCACTGGAGGGTCGACGGGATCCGGTAGGTGCCGTCCGGGTTGATCGTGGTCTTGGACAGCGCCCACTTGACCCACTTGTCGAGGACGGCCTTGGCCTGCGCGTTCCCCGTCTGCTGGTACAGCTCGGCGACCCGCTCCATCGACCACGCCTGGAAGCCGAACCACTGGTTGGACGGCGGGTCGTGGTAGACGGGCTGCTGGTCGTAGTACATGCCGTAGAAGGTCGACTTCCCGGCCGGGGGAGGCGCGTAGCGGCCCGCCCAGCTGTTGGTCGCACCGCCCGCGATGGCGCCCTCGTCGGACTGGAGCCAGCGGTAGAACTCCAGCTGCCGCCCGAGGGACTTGGCCCAGTCCGCCTGCCCAGTCGCCGACTTCGGCTTCAGGTCGGCAGACGAGCTCAACGCATAGGCCGCGAGAGGGTTCTGATAGCCGCCGTGTGCGTGACTGGACCCGATGCGCCAGGCCCAGCCCGCCGAGGTGTCGGTCGCCCCGCCCCAGGCGTAGTACCAGGACAGCAGGTACATGGAGGCGTCCTTGCCGGTGCCGGCCTGGCAGGTGGACGGACCGACGCAGTTGCCGATCTTCTTGAAGTACTTGTCGTACATGGCGTAGCGCAGGTAGTCGCCCATCTTCGCGGCCTTGCCCACGGTCGCGGAGACGTCCGAGCCCTTGCCCTGCTCCTTCGCCCACTTGTCGGCCCAGTACGCGGCCTGCACGGCCCGCGCGTCGGCGTCGGGGGCGTTGGTGAACTTCCACTGCTTGGCGTAGGAGGCGTCACCGGTGAACAGGTCCAAGTACCCGTTCTTGCCGCCGTACTTGAAGGCGTCACAGGTCGGCTGCGGCACCGTCTCCCACACCGACTCCTGCGCGCCGCGCTGGAAGGTGTTGATGTACGACGGTCCGGTGTCCGCAGGCCCCGCCTCGCACTTGCCTGGCGAGTTGCCGTAGCCGTAGACGTTGTCGACGTCCTGGAGCCAGTGCATGCCGTAGACGTCGTCCGTGCCGTACGCGCTCTTCAGCTCACCGGCGATCGGGTCCGATCCCACCGACACCCCGGTGTCCAGCTTGGCCGGGTACTCGTTGGGGGTGTCCAGCTCGGGCGCGTAGGTGGCCGGCTTGGAGGCGTTGTAGAAGGAGTTGGTCGGCTGGTCGGCGTGCGTGGGGATCATGTACTTCTCCATGATGTCCCAGGCACCGTTGAACTTGGACCAGTCGCCGGTCACCTTGCCGTACATGGCCTGGAGCCACAGGAGGTAGCTGTACGCCTCCGACGTGGTCTCGTGGCCGTGGTCCGGCGCCTCGACGATCAGCGTCTCGACCGAGTGGTAGGGGATGCCCTCGGGGGAGAAGTAGCCGTTCGCCGGGTTGGTGATCTTGCCGTAGAGGTCCAGGAAGCGGGCGTTGTACGTGCCCGTCGCCGCGATCTGGGTGACGTTCACCGAGGCCTTGGCGTGTCCGGTGGCCGTCGACTCGAAGGTCGCGGCTCCCGTGCCGGAGGCGTTGGCGGTGATGGTCACCGTCTGCGCGGTGTTCCAGTTCGACGGCGTGAAGGTGAGCGAGGCGCCGCCGGTCACCGAGAGACCGGTGTTGCCGCTCGTGCGGGCGGTCGTGACGGTCACGTTGGCCGAGGGCTGCGTCGACAGCTTCACGGTGTAGGTGCCCGTCTTGCCCTGCTGGACGGCCAGTTGGGTGGCCGAGGCGACGATCGCGGGACCCGAGGCGACGGTGATGCCGACCGGGGTCGACTCGGCGGACGCGCCCAGACTGTCGTAGGCCTTCGCCAGCAGCGAATGACTGCCCACGGTCAAGCCAGAGGCCGAGAGTGAGTACGGCGATGTCGTGTCGGTGCCGAGCAGCGTGGTGTTGTCGTAGAACTCCACCTTGCTGATCGTCGCGTTGTCCGCGGCGGCGGCCGTCGCGGCGAGCGGCACCGCGGTGCCCTGGGTGTAGACCGCGCCCGCGGCCGGACTGGTCAGCACGGTGATCGGCGGCTGGTGCGCGCCGGTACAACTGGTGCCGTTGATCGCGAAGTTGGTGGGCGCGGCATTGGTGCCGCTGTAGGTGAACTGCGCCCCGGTGGAGACGGCGGCGCCCGCGGCGATCGTGCCGTTGTAACCGGCGTCCTTGACGCTGATGTTCTGGCCGGACTGGGACCAGGTGCCGTTCCAGCCGTTGCTCAGCTTCTGGTTGCCGGCGTAGCCGTACGTCAGGGTCCAGCCGTTGATGGCGTCCGTGCCGCGGTTGGTGATCGTCAGGTCCGCGGTGAAGCCGGAGCCCCAGTCATTGGTCTTGTAGTCGACACTGCACTGAACTGCCGCTGCCTGTGCGGGAGTTGAAGCCGCACTCAGCATCGCGAACGGCAGTGCCATGGCCGCCACGACAGCGGTCCACAATCGCCGGACGGCCCGGCGTCTCCTGGTGGGGGGCATTGCTGGTTCCTCCTTGTGCGGCTCGGAGAAGTCAAGGCTTGAACCAGTGGGAGCGCTCCCATAGTGAGGATGGGGGTACAAGGGGTCAAGGCTTGTGAACAGTCGAAAAGATTCGACGAACGGGGGTTGAGTAAAAGTCAGTGACCCCTCTGTTCTTTGCCGTCACTTGGCGCTACCTTCCTTGACACCAGTGGGAGCGATTCCATCAGTCGACGCGTCCGTCACGGCGCGCTGATCTGCAAGGAGTCGCTCATGCGACACCCCCCGCGTTCAGTACTTTTAGCCGTAGCCGGCGCGGTCGCCCTTGTGGGGTCCGTGATGGTTCCGGCGGTCACGGCGTCCGGCGCCGCACCTGCCTGCTCGGTGGAGTACACCGTCACCAGCCAGTGGGACAGCGGCTTCCAGGGGGCCGTGAAAATCACCAACAACAGTGCCGCCGTGAGCAGTTGGAGCCTCTCCTTCGGCTTCGCCGGCGGTCAGAAGCTCACCCAGGGCTGGAACGCGAAGTGGTCCCAGTCCGGTACGACGGTCACCGCGGCCAACGAGAGCTACAACGGCTCCCTGGCCACCGGAGCGAGCGTCAGCGCCGGATTCATCGCGTCCTGGTCCGGGAGCAACGCCGTACCCACGTCGTTCAAGCTCAACGGCACGGCCTGCAACACGGACACCGAACCCGCACCGGACCCCACGGACCCCCCGCCGGGACCCGGTGACGGCACACCCCCCGCACTGCGCGTGTCCGGCAACAAGCTCGTGGACGCGGGCGGCACCACCCGCCGGCTCCTCGGCGTGAACCGGTCCGGCGGCGAGTTCATGTGCGTCCAGGGCCGCGGCATCTTCGACGGACCGGTCGACGACGCCTCGGTGAAGGCGATCGCCGACTGGAAGGCCAACGCGGTCCGCATTCCCCTGAACGAGGAGTGCTGGCTGGGCCTCGCCAACATCAACCCGGCCTACGCCGGGGCGAACTACATCAACGCCGTCAAGGACCTGGTCGCCAAGGTCAAGGCGCACGGCATGACCCCCGTGGTCGAACTGCACTGGACCTACGGGCAGTACACCGGGAACTCCGCCGGCTGCACCGACGTGCACGCCACCTGCCAGAAGCCGATGCCCGACATGCAGTACACGCCCTCCTTCTGGGCGTCGGTGGCCAACACCTTCAAGAGCGACCCCACCGTCGTCCTCGACCTGTTCAACGAGCCCTACCCGGACCGCGCCACCACCACGACCACCCAGGCGTGGCAGTGCTGGCGGGACGGCGGCAGCTGCCCGGGCATCGGGTACGAGGTCGCCGGCATGCAGGATCTCGTCGACAGCGTCCGGGGCACCGGCGCCACCAACCTGATCCTGGCCGGCGGGATCACCTGGTCGAACGACCTCAGCCAGTGGCTGACGTACAAGCCCACCGACCCGGCGGGCAATCTCGCCGCCGCCTGGCACGTGTACAACTTCAACGCCTGCTCGAACGAGAGCTGCTGGAACTCCACGCTCGCCCCGGTGGCCGCGCAAGTGCCGCTGGTGGCGGGGGAGATCGGCGAGAACACCTGCTCCCACGGATTCATCGACCAGGTCATGAAGTGGTTCGACGCCCGCGGCCTGTCGTATCTCGGCTGGACCTGGAACACCTGGGACTGCTCCTCCGGGCCCGCCCTGATCAGCGGCTACGACGGCACACCCACAGCGTTCGGCACCGGGTTGCGTGACCATCTGCGTGCCCTGAACGGATAGCACCGCTCAACCGCACAGCACCCGCTCGACGCACAGCACCCGCTCGACGGACAACACCCGCGAACGAGAAGGAAACCCGCACTCATGAGTCGTACGAGAACAGCGCTCCTCGCTGCCATGGCGCTCGTCGCCGGGGCCTCCGGGACCGCCCTCGCCGTGGCCCCCGGGGAGGCCGGCATCGCCGCGATCCCCTGCACCGTGGACTACAAGGTGCAGAACCAGTGGGACACCGGCTTCACCACCGCCGTCACGATCACCAACAACAGCGCCGCCAAGTCGAGTTGGTCGCTGAAGTGGTCGTACGCCGGAAACCAGAAGGTCACCAACTTCTGGAACTCCAAGATGAGCCAGAGCGGTACCGCCGTCACCGCCACCAACGAGAGCTACAACGGCACGCTGGCCACCGGTGGTTCGGTCAGCTTCGGCTTCCAGGGCACCTACAGCGGCAGCAACGCCGTCCCGGCCACCTTCACCCTCGACGGCGTGACCTGCAACGTCGACGACGGCGGCAGCGGACCGACGAACCCACCGGACCCCGGCGGCGGCACCAAGGTCGACAACCCGTACGCGGGCGCCAAGGTGTACGTGAACCCCGAGTGGTCCGCGAAGGCGGCCGCCGAGCCCGGTGGCAGCAGGATCTCCAACCAGCCCACCGGCGTGTGGCTGGACCGGATCGCGGCAATCAACGGTGTCAACGGCGGGATGGGGCTGCGCGCCCACCTCGACAAGGCCCTGGAGCAGAAGGGCAGCGGCGAGCTCGTCGTCCAGCTGGTCATCTACAACCTGCCCGGCCGTGACTGCGCGGCGCTCGCCTCCAACGGCGAACTCGGCGCCACGGAGATCGACAAGTACAAGACGCAGTACATCGACCCGATCGCCGCGATCCTCGCCGACCCCAAGTACGCCTCGCTGCGGATCGTCAACACGATCGAGATCGACTCGCTGCCCAACCTCGTCACCAACGTGTCGCCGCGGGCCACCGCCACCGCCAACTGCGACACGATGAAGGCCAACGGCAACTACATCAAGGGCGTCGGCTACGCCCTGAACAAGCTCGGTGACGCCCCCAACGTCTACAACTACGTGGACGCCGGGCACCACGGCTGGATCGGCTGGGACGACAACTTCTCGGCGACCGTCCAGACCATCAAGCAGGCGGCGACCGCCGAGGGCGCCACCGTCAACGACGTGCAGGGCTTCATCACCAACACCGCCAACTACAGCGCGCTGAAGGAGCAGTACTTCACCATCAACGACTCCGTGGCCGGCAAGTCGGTGCGCGAGTCGAAGTGGGTCGACTGGAACCGCTACACCGACGAGCTCTCCTTCGCCCAGGCCTTCCGCCAGGAGGCCGTGAACCAGGGCTTCGCCTCGGGTGTCGGCATGCTGATCGACACGTCCCGCAACGGGTGGGGCGGTTCCGCCCGTCCGACCGGGCCCGGCGCCACGACGGACGTGGACACCTACGTCAACGGTGGCCGTATCGACCGGCGCATCCACGTCGGCAACTGGTGCAACCAGGCCGGAGCCGGTCTCGGTGAGCGTCCCAAGGCCTCCCCGGCCGCCGGGATCGACGCCTACGTGTGGATCAAGCCTCCGGGTGAGTCCGACGGGTCCAGCTCCGCGATCCCGAACGACGAGGGCAAGGGCTTCGACCGGATGTGCGACCCGACGTACACCGGCAACCCGAGGAACAACAACAACATGTCGGGTGCGCTGCCGAACGCTCCGCTGTCGGGGCACTGGTTCTCGGCGCAGTTCCAGGAGCTCATGAAGAACGCGTACCCCGCGCTCTGAGTGGATGCGGGGGGCTGTGCGATGTCGGCCGCGGGTCCGTTGTGGCTGGTCGCGCCCACGCGGCGGAGCCGCACATTGATACAGCCCCGCGCCCCTGAAAGCACTACGCCGCCCGGGGTCTGGTCAGTTCTCCTCGGCCAGGCCCCGGCGGATCGCGAACTCCACCGCCGAGTAGTCGCCGTCAGCGCGATCCAACTCGTAGGGCTCTGCCGGAAGAAGCGGAGGCTGCGCCATGAAGCGGGGCCTCGTGCCGTGGTGGGGCTGGGCCGCGTGGACCAGGAAGGGGTGGCAGAGGTAGACGTCGCCCGGGACACCGGTGGCGTGGGCGAGCGGACGGTGGGCCGAGGCTTGCTCCACCTTCGGGCCCAACTCCAGGAAGGACGCGCCCTGTTCGCCGTACGGCTCCAGGACCGGCGGTACGTCGAGATGGGAGCCGACGCGGATGCGGGTGGGGGCGTCCTGCTCGGTGACCTCGCTGAACAGGAACAGCATCAGCAACGCGCGGTCCCTGGAGCGCAGGTTGGTGTGGTACATCCCCGGCTGTGCGTCCTCGGGGAGATAGCTCCCCTCGATGTGCCAGCCCGCGTCGTCCGGTTCCTGCGCGTGCGGAAACCGCAACGGGAACGTGCCCAGGGAGTAGCGGGGCTGCCAGCGGTTCTCACCGACCAGGAGGTCGAACGCCTCGTGCAGGGCGGGTGAGTTGGCGGCGGCCGCGAACGGCCCCTGGGCCATACCGGGCACCCAGACCACCGGGTCCTTCCAGGAGGCCGGATCCTCACGGTCGTAGCCCGTCTCCCGCCACAGCAGCGACGCGCAGTGCTGGGCGACGCGGGGCGGGAAGGCGCCCTCGATCTTCACGAAGCCGTCTTCGAGGAAGCGCTCCACCAGTTCGTCGTGCATGCGGGTCATGGTGGTGGATGTGCCGCACCGGCGCATCCCATTTTCTTTGCGCCCGCTTTGCCGTCATTTTTGCTGTCACGGCAACATCGCTGGCTCTTCGCGGTGCGTCGGCGCACGCTGGTCGCATCCCGAGGAGAGGCTGGCCCCATGGCGCACAACCACCACCACAACGGCACCCACGACCATGGTCACGACCACACCGACATCGACTGGTCCAGGATGGCCGAGCACCTGGAGACCCAGGCGGAACTGTTCACGCCCCTGTACGAGCGGGCCCTGGCGTGGCTCGGGCACAAACAGACCGAGCCGGGGCTGATCGTCGACGCGGGGAGCGGGCCCGGGGTGCTCTCCTGTCTGCTCGCGGAGGCGTTCCCCGGGGCCCGCGTCGTCGCCGTGGACGGGGCCGAGCCCTTGCTGGAGCGGGCCCAGGACCGGGCCGCGCGACTCGGCCTCGCCGACCGCTTCGGCACCCTCGCCGGTGAACTGCCCGGGATCCTCGACCAGTTGGACTACCCCGCCGACCTGCTGTGGGCCAGCAGGAGCCTGCACCACCTGGGTGACCAGCGGGCCGGGATCGCCGCGTTCGCCTCACGGCTGGCGCGCGGGGGCACGTTGGCGCTGATGGAAGGCGGTCTGCCGGCCCGGTTCCTGCCCCGGGACATCGGCCTCGGGCGCCCTGGGCTCCAGGCGCGGCTCGACGCGCTGGAGGAGGAGTGGTTCGCCGGCATGCGGGCGGGCCTCGCCGACTCCGTCGCCGAGGTCGAGGACTGGCCCGCACTGATGGCGTCCGCGGGCCTCCGGCACACGGGCACGCGCAGTTTCATGCTGGACCTCCCGGCACCGACGACGGACCGGGCCCGGGCCTACATCGCCGCGTCGCTGGGACGGCTGCGGGAGGTCTTCGCGGAGCAACTGGACCCGGACGACCGGGAGACGCTCGACCGCCTGCTGGACCCCGAGGACGCGGCGAGCGTGCATCGGCGGGCGGACGTGTTCCTGCTGGCGGTGCACACGGTGCACACCGCTGTGCGGACCGGGTGAGGAGCGCACTCAACCCCTCACCTCCGTGGGGCGCGGAGGTACTCGGTGATCAGAGCGCCGTGGACCTGTCGGACCCGGACGGGCACGAAATGGTCCGCCAGGACCCGTCGTTTCGTCTCCTCCTGCGGGGTCTCGTCCAGCGGTTGGCCCACTGGGTCCGATACGGCGACGATGCGTTTCGTCGCCAGCATGCGGGTGCGGATCACCGAGGCCGGGACCTCCGTGCCGTACAGGGTTCCCGAGGCCGCGGGGGCGCGGTCCAGGGCCAGGTCGCGCAGGTGCGCTAGCGCCTCCGGGGTGGCCAGGGACCACACCCTGCGGCGGGACGGCAGGTAGAGGATGCCGTCGGACTGCGTGGCGCTGACCGCTCGGGTGACGGCCGTGGCGTCGTCGGTACGGCTCTCCGGGGTGCGCAGGTGGAGGGTGACGGGGAGCAGGGCGAGCGCGGCCGCTGCCACGGCCAGGGTTCGGGTTCGGCCCAGTCGGTCGAGGGCCGCACCGATCAGGAGGGCCGTGCCCGCGTGGCCGTAGAGGACGTAGCGGTCGACGTAGAGGGGCTTCAGGGGGGTCAGGAGGATCAGGGTCAGTGCGGGCAGGACGGTGAGGGGGAGGGCCAGGCGGGGGAGGGGGCCGTGGCGGAGCGGGGCGGTGCACGCCAGGGCCAGGGCGGTCACGCCGACGAAGCCGAGCAGCGCTCCCGTTCCCGGGCCGCCGATCCAGGACACCTGCTCGGACTGGCGCATGCTGACCGCGGCCAGGGGCGTGAGGGCGGCGCAGACCGCGAGCGCGACGCGGAGAGCCGGGCGGCGCGCCGGGCGCGGCAGGGCCCACAGGTGCGCGGGCAAGGCGAGAACCGCGAACTCGTGGAGCAGACAGGCGGTGAGCAGGACCGTCCCGTACGCCGTCCAGGCGCCGGGCGTCTGCCGGTCCGCCGCCCGTATCAGCAGGTAGGTCGCCCAGACGACCAGCGCGCAGACCAGCGCGTAGGAGCGGCCCTCCTGTGCGTACCGCTGCACCGGGGGGAGCAGTGCGAAGGCGATGCCGGCCGGCAGGCCCGCACGCGGTCCGGCGAGGCGGTGGCCCAGGAGGGTGAGGGCTCCGGTCGCCGCCGCGGTGGCGAGCACCGAGGGGAGGCGGAGCACGAGAAGCGGGTCTGCTTCGTCGAACACCCGGAACAGGACGTGCATGAGCAGGTAGTACAGGCCGTGGACGGCGTCGGCGTGCCCCAGTGCCGTCCACAGGTCGGGCAGGGAACGCCCCGCCATGTCGTACGTCACCACCTCGTCCCGCCAGATGCTGCCGCCGCGCCGCACGCCCCACAGACCGAGGGCGAGCGACAGGATGACCGGTGCGGCCGTGTGCCAGGGAACGTGCGTGGGCGTCGGGGCGGGTGGCAACCGGACCGGGCGCAGCAGGGGTCCTGATGAGTGTGTGGCGGTGATGGTCGACTCCGGTGCTGGGCGGGAGCACGGGCCCGTAAGTGGGCGTGCACCGACGAGTCCACGGGGCGGCGGATTGATGGGCAGCCCCGATCCGGCGGGCCAATCAATGCGCGAAGCCGGTGGCCGGCGCCTGGGACGGTCGCGAGTGAAGGGGGAGACGCACATGGGGCGCCGGGAGAAGCCGCTCGATCCGGGGGCGGGGACCGTGCAGCGGTTCGCGTACGGGATGCGCAGGCTGCGCGTCGAGGCGGGCAGTCCGACCTACCGGGCCATGGCGGCCCGCGCGGGCTACTCCGCGCCCACCCTGTCCGCCGCCGCGGCCGGTGAACGACTGCCGACCCTGCCGGTGCTCCTCGCCTACGTCACCGCGTGCGGCGGGGATCCGGGGGAGTGGGAGCGGCGCTGGCGGGAGGCCGTCGCCGGGTCGGCCGACGCCCGGGGCGTCGAGGAGCCCGGGGAGAGTCCCTATCCGGGGCTCGCCCGCTTCGGGACGGGGGACGGGGAGCACTTCCACGGGCGGGACGAACTGATCGCCGAACTCGTCGGACTCACCGCCAGGAAGCGGTTCGTGGCGGTCGTCGGCGCGAGCGGAAGCGGCAAGTCGTCCTTGGTGAGGGCGGGGTTGATTCCCGCGTTGCGGGGAGGGGAGGGCGCGCCGGCGGGGCCCGGTGGATCCGCGTCACGGGGAGGAGGGGGTGAGGCGGCGGGGTCCGGTGCGCCGCCCGCCGTCCCCCGTCTCGCCGCCATCCGCCTTCTCACCCCCGGCCCGCACCCTCTGCGCACCCATGCGGCCCTGTTCGCCCCGCACGACGGGGCCGGTGACACCCTTCTCGTCGTCGACCAGTTCGAGGAGGTCTTCACGCTCTGTTCCGACGTCGAGGAACGCGTCCGGTTCCTAAGGGAGTTGACCGCCGCGGCGGACCCGGCGTCCGGGCTGCGCGTGGTGATCGCCGTGCGGGCCGACTTCTACGGCCGGTGCGCCGAACACGGGCCGCTCGCCGAGGCGTTGCGGCACTCCGCGCTGCTCGTCGGGCCGATGCCGGCGGCCGCGCTGCGGGAAGCCGTGGTACGTCCGGCCGCCGCTCGACGGCTCGTGGCGGAACGGGCGTTGACCGCGCGGATCGTCGCCGACGTGGCCGGTGAACCGGGCGGACTGCCCCTGATGGCGCACGCGTTGCGGGAGGTCTGGCGCCGTCGCAACGGCAAGACCCTCACCCTCGCCGCCTACGAGGCCGTCGGCGGGGTCCGGGGAGCCGTCGCGCACACCGCGGAGGCCGTGCACGCCCAGTGCACCCCCGCCGAGGCCGCCGCCCTGCGTCGCCTGCTGCTGCGGCTGGTCAACCCCGGCGACGGCACCGAGGACACCCGACGGCCCGTGGACCGCGCGGAACTGGCCGCGGACCCCACGACGGCCCATGTGCTGGAGCTGATGGTGCGCGGCCGACTGCTCACCGTCGACGGCACCACCGTCGACCTCGCCCACGAGGCCCTGCTCGGCGCCTGGCCCCGGCTGCGCGCCTGGTTGGACGCGGACCGCGAGCGGCTGCGCCTGCACCGCGCACTCACCGAAGCGGCCCTCGGCTGGGACGCGTTGGGGCGGGACGCGGGCGCCCTGTACCGGGGCACGCGGCTGACCCTGGCCAGGGCGGCCTTCGGTGCGGAGCCCACTCGTGAGGGCGGTGAACTGAACCAGCTCGAACGGGACTTCCTGACGGCAAGCGTCGAGACGTACGAGCACGGTCGCCGTACCGCCGCCCGCGCCGCCCGTCGGCTGCGGGCCCTCACCGGTGCGCTCGCCGTCCTCCTGGTGCTCGCCCTGGTCGCCGGCGCGGCCGCCTGGCGGCAGAGCGGGGTCAGCGCACAGCAGCGCGACGAGGCCGAGGCCCGGAGCGCTGCTGCCCTGGTGGACACCCTGCGCCACAGCGATCCGCGCACCGCGATGCGTCTGGCCCTCGCCGCCTGGCGGACCGCCGACCTGCCCGAGACCCGCCAGGCGCTGCGGACGGCCGCCGCGCAGAGCGAACGGGACGTCTTCACCGAGCCCGAGGAGGGCGCACGGTCCCTGAACGCGCCCTCCTGGCTCAGCCGGAACGGGCGGATCCTGACGACGGTGGTGCACGACAAGGTCGTCCAGTGGGACGTGCCCGCACACCGTCGGCTGCGGACCGTGGCGCGCCCGGGGGTGTCCGAGGGGGTGGTGGACGTCAGCGGGGACGGCCGCTTCGTCGCCTACACGGCTCCAGGGGGCACGGGTCTGCTGGTCGTCGGGCTCGCGGACGGCAGGACGTACCGGCTGCCGGTCGGCTCGTGGCGGGACGTCGACGCGGAGTTCGCCCCGGACGGGCGCACCCTGCTCGTACGGCGGCTCGTCCACGGCGGGGGCGACTCACGGGCCACGCTGGAGGTGTGGGACGTGCCGCGGCGGCAGGTGCGGTTCCGCTACGAACGGGGCAGCGGCGACGGGGCGTTGCCCGCGCGGAGCCCGGACGGCCGCTATCTCGCCTGGTGCACGGACCACGGCGGCCGGCTGCGGGTTCTCGACACCGGGGCGCCTGCGGCCGACGGGACCGGCCGGGGGCACCCCGTCCTCACCCGAGTGCCCGCGGCCACCGGTGGTGCCCTGTGCCGGGGTGACGCACTCACCTTCACGGCGGACAGCAGGGCCGTGGCGAGTGCCACCTCCACCGGTGTCGTCACCTGGGACGTCCGGACCGGCCGGGAACGGCCCAGGCTGCCGCCGACCGGAGGTGGCCTTCGTGTCGAGTTCGCCGGTGACTACGCCCTGACCTGGACCCCCGGCTTCCTCGCCCTGTGGCGGCCCGGACTGCCGGACCCCGCGGACGACGGCACCCGTGAGCCGCTGCTGACCTTCCCCGTCGACTCCTCGGCGCTGGGCGACCTGCGTCTGGACCTCGACGCGGGCGTGCTGCGCTACCGCGAACAGGGACGGACCGACTCGGTGTACACCGTCTCGCTCCAGGGGCTGACCGGCGATGCCTGGCGGGACCGGGCGGCGGGGAACGCGGCCTTCGACGGTCGGGGGCGCCCGGCGAGGGCCGTACCGGCTCCGGTGGTCGGCGGGGAGCGGGCCGTGGCCGTCGACCCGGCCGGGCGCACCGCGCTGACCTCGGAGGGCACGCTAGTCGACGTCTCAACCGGCAAGCGGATGAGGGGAGTCGGGGGAGTCAAGGGCGAGGACTACCTCACCCGTGGCGTCTTCAGTTCCGACGGCCGGTACCTCGCCGCCGCCGACGCCCAGGGCCGCCTCACCCTGTGGGACGCGCGCACCTGGCGCAGACTGGCCGTCCTGCGGACCGGGGGCTCCAACCGGCACGATCCGGCGCTCGACTTCTCCGCCGACGGGTCCCTGCTGGCCGCGAGCGACCCGGAGGGGGTCGTGCACGTCTGGGAGACCGCCACGCCCGCGCTGCCCGCTGCCGCCCTGCCCGCCGGGGACGCCCCGGTCCTCGCCCTCGGATTCACCGCCGACGGCGGCGAGTTGCACATCGCCACACCCCATCTGGCCGACCGGACCCTCCTGTCGGCACCGGACCGCAGCGCGCGCCGGGTGTGTGCCCGGGTGTCGGCGGGCCTCACCGAGGCACAGTGGCGGCGCTGGTTCCCCTCCGCCGACCACCGCCGGACCTGCGGCACTTGACTTCGAGAACGCTCCAACTGATGTACTCCCCGCCATCCACAGGAGCACAGCGGAACACAGGGGGAAACCATGTCCGACGCACCGGTCGCGCTCATCACCGGCGGTGGCAGTGGTATCGGCGCCGCGGTCGCGCGGCAACTGCTCGACGCGGGGCACCGGGTGGCCGTCACCGGCCGGGGGGAGGCGCGGCTCAGGGGCTTCGCCGAGGAACTCGGTGAGCCGGACGGTCTGTTGACCTTCGTCGGCAACGCCGCCGAGTACGGGGACGTCAAGGCCGCCGTCGACGGCACGCTCAAGGAGTTCGGGCGGCTGGACACCGTCATCGCCAACGCCGGCTTCGCCACGCACGACACCGTGGCCGCCGGCGACCCGGCCGGCTGGAGCGAGATGGTGCTGACCAACGTCCTCGGCCCCGCGCTCCTCATCCGCGCCTCCATCGACGCGCTCAAGGAGACCCGCGGCCGGATCGTGCTGATCGGCAGCGTCGCCGGGTTCGTCCACGGGCCCGGCAACATCTACGGGGCGACGAAGTGGGCCGTGACCGGGCTCGCCGAGAACGCCCGGCGTGAGGTGACGGAGTTCGGCGTCGGGGTCACCCTGGTCGCCCCGGGGCGCGTGGAGACGCCGTTCTGGGACAGCTACGGCAGCCTGCCGCCCGGCCACCTGCTCACCGCGGACCAGATCGCCGACTCGGTGGTGTGGGCCGTACGGCAGCCGGAGGGCGTCGACGTCAACACCGTGGTCGTACGGCCGATCGGGCAGCCCGTCTGACCCGCGGGGTCATGCACAGGCCGGCTGACGCCGGACACACAACGGCCGGCGGTGGGCCCCTGGCACAGGGGCCCACCGCCGGCCGAACCGCTGTGCCGTCAGGCGGCGTTGAACGTCGACGGGTCCGGGCCGAGGCGCCGGTCCTCGTTGAGCGCGCTGATCGCCGCCAGGTCCTCGGTGTCCAGGCTGAAGTCGAAGACCTCGATGTTCTCCTTGATCCGCGAAGGGGTCACGGACTTCGGGATCACGACATTGCCGAGCTGGAGATGCCAGCGCAGCACGATCTGGGCCGGGGTGCGGCCGTGCTTCTGGGCGATGGCCACGATCGCCGGGACCTCCAGCAGGCCCTTGCCGGAGCCGAGCGGCGACCAGGCCTCGGTCGCGATGCCCTGCTCCGCGTGGTACTCGCGGGCCGCGTGCTGCTGGAGGTGCGGGTGCAGCTCGATCTGGTCGACGGCCGGGACGACGGACGTCTCCTCGATCAGCCGCCGCAGGTGTTCGGGCTCGAAGTTGGAGACACCGATCGCCTTGATCCGGCCGTCGGCGTGCAGCTTCTCGAACGCCTTGTAGGTGTCGACGTACAGGTCGCGGGAGGGCGTCGGCCAGTGGATCAGGTACAGGTCCAGATAGTCCAGGCCGAGCTTGTCCAGCGAGGTGTCGAAGGCGCGCAGAGTCGCGTCGTAGCCCTGGTCGCTGTTCCAGAGCTTGGTGGTGACGAAGATGTCCTCGCGGGGCACCCCGGACGCCGCGATGGCCTTGCCGGTGCCCTCTTCATTGCCGTAGATCGCCGCTGTGTCGATGCTGCGGTACCCGGCCTCCAACGCCGTGCTGACCGCGCGCTCCGCCTCGTCGTCCGGCACCTGCCAGACGCCGAAGCCCAACTGGGGCATCTCGACGCCGTTGTTGAGGATGATCGGGGGGACCTTGCTGCTCACGAGCTCTTGATCCTTACGGTTGTCGTCAGGTGGTACTCCCATCGTCAACGATCACGGGCCGTGATGCATTCCTGACCGCGGAATCCGTCCGAACTGACCCGCCGGTCAGCAGCCGATGGCTGAAATTGGCCGGAAATGCATCCGACCTCTTCGGTACAGACCATTGACCGCCGACGATCCTGCCGCGACTCTGGATCGCGCCAACCGAGCGGAATTCTGAACTCAGTTCACGTACATGAATCCGCGTTGGCTTTCATCCGATGTTTCCCGTGTCTCCTGACTCACGGAGAGGGAGGAACATGAGACGCCGTCGTCTGCGTACGGCACTGACGACCCTCGCGCTCGCCGCCGTGACCCTGGTCACCGTGCCGGCGGCCGCACCCCCGCCCACCGGCCCCTCCACCGCCCAGGGCCCGGACCGGGACTGGTCCGTCGCCATGGTCGACTCCACCATGGCCCGCTACACGCCGAGCACCATCGGAGGCTGGTCCTACCCGGTCGGCCTGTATCTCTACGGCCAGTACCTCACCTACCGGCGCACCCACGACGCCCGCTACCTCGGGTACATCAAGAGCTACGTCGACCGGTTCGTCGGCGCCGACGGCTCCATCGGCCAGTCCTTCAACAGCCTGGACAGCATGCAGGCGGGCCGGCTGCTGGTGATCCTCCACCACGAGACGGGCGAGGCCCGCTACCGGACGGCCGCGCGCAAGATCCTCGACCGCCTCGCCACCTACCCGCGCACGGACGACGGCGGCTTCTGGCACGCCGACACCGCGAGCCGCGCCCACCAGCTCTGGTCGGACGGCGTCTACATGGTGAACCCGTTCCTCGTCGAGTACGGCGCGGAGTTCGGCGGAAGCGCCGGCACGGACGCCGAGGCAGCGCGGCAGCTCGCCGTCTACGGCGGCCGGCTCCAGGTCGCGAACGGGCTGCTGCGACACGCCTACGACGAGTCGAAGAGCGTGAGCTGGGCCGATCCGGAGACCGGGCTCGCCCCCGAGCACTGGTGCCGGGCGGTCGGCTGGTACTCCATGGCGCTCGTGAATGTCCTCGACGCCGTCCCGGCGGACCAGCCGCGTCGTCCCCGGCTCCTCGCGATCCTGCGGAAACTGGCGGCCGGTCTGGAGAAGTACCAGGACCCGGCGACCGGCCGCTGGTTCCAGGTGATCGACAAGGGCGGCCGGAGCGACAACTGGACCGAGACGTCCTGCTCCAGCATGTTCACCTACGCCCTCTCGCGCGGCGCCGAGCGCGGCTATCTGGCCCCGCGCTACGCCGCCGTGGCCCGGCGCGGCTACCAGGGCGTGCTGGCGAAGCTGTCGGTCGGCTCCGACGGCCGTACCGAACTCGCCGACATCTCGGTCGGCACCAACGTCGGCGACTACGCGTACTACGTCGCCCGCACCCGGGCCGTCAACGACTTCCACGGCCTGGGCGCCTTCCTGATCATGAACGAACAACTGCGAGGTGATTAGTGTCATGAGCACATCACGAAGGGTGCTGTTGGGTGCCGCGCTGGGCGGAGCCACGGCCGCCGCGGTCGGTCTGCCGACCGCGACCACCGCCCACGCCGCCTCCTGGCAGCAGAAGTGGGCCCCGTCCGCGAGCGGTGACGGCCTGGGCGCCTTCGAGACGATCGAGGACGACCGCGCCGACTCGCACCCCGGCGGTCAGCCGCACATCTACGCCACCGGCAACAACTGGCGCTTCGACATGCACACCGTCGACCGCGACACCTCCACCGACCGCCAGCGCCAGGAGGTCACCGGGCTGCGCAACGGCAGCGGCAGCAACTACCTGAAGTGGACCAAGGGCCAGACCTGGCGGCTCACCTACTCGATGTACATCCCGAGCTCCCTGAAGGCGACCACGACCTTCACCCACATCATGCAGATGAAGCAGCCCGGCAGCGGCACCTCGCCGATCGTCGTGCAGTCCCTGCGCCGGGTGAACGGCAAACAGACCATCGAGCTGAAGCTCGCCATCGACGACATCCTCGTCGGCCGCACCGACCTGGACCCGCTGCACGACAGGTGGACCGACGTCGACTTCCAGATCAAGGTCGGCGACGGCTCGGCCGGTTCGGTCCGCTGGATCCTGAAGTCCGGCGGCTCGACCGTCATCGACGCGTCCAAGACCGGCGTCGACACCTTCCTGGCCGACCGCGTCCGCCCGAAGTGGGGCATCTACCGCTCCCTCGGCGACACCTCCGGCTCCCTCCAGAACACCTACCTGCTGCTCACCAACCTGCGCGGCTACCAACTCGTCTGAGGAGCCGGCACCTTGACACCCCCCACCACTGCTCCACGCGCGCGAGCGGCGGCGATCGTCCTCTTCGTCGTCGCCCTCGTCCTCGGACTCGGCCACCCTGCGGCCCCGGCCACCCCGCGGGACCCGTCCCGGGGCGCCGCCGTCTTCGACGTACGCGACTACGGCGCCAAGGGAGACGGCTCCGCCAATGACACCCCCGCCGTCAACAAGGCGATCACCGCGGCGAGTTCGGCGGCGGGCGGCGGAGTCGTCCGCTTCCCGCCCGGTGACTACACGTCGAAGAACACCATCCACATGAAGAGCCATGTGACGCTCCGGCTCGACAAGGGCGCCACTCTTCAGGGCTCCGGCGCCGACACCTACGACAAGGCCGAGTCCAACCCGTACGACGCCTACCAGGACTACGGGCACAGCCACTTCCGCGACGCGATGATCCACGGCGACCGGCTGACCGACATCGGCTTCGTCGGCGAGGGCGTCATCGACGGCATGGGCAACCTGATCACCGGCAACCCCAAGTCCGGCGAGGCCGACAAGATCATCTCGCTGACCCGGTGCGACGGACTCACGATCGGCGACGGCCTCACCCTCCGCCGCGGCGGCCACTTCGCGGCGCTCGTCAACGGCTGCACGAACGTGACGTCGGACCGCCTGACCATCGACACCGCGAGCGACCGCGACGGCTGGAACATCATCTCCACGACGAACGTCACGGTGACGAACGCGACCATCAGGGCCAACGACGACGCCCTGGTCTTCAAGAGCGACTACGCCCTCGGCGCCAAGCTCCCCAACGGCCACGTCCGCGTCGACGACAGCTTCCTGTCGGCCCGTTGCTGCAACGCCCTCATGTTCGGCTCGGAGACCTGCGGCGACTTCTCGGACTACCGGTTCGAGAACATCCGTATCGACGGCGCCGACAAGTCCGGCCTCGGCATGGTGTCGATGGACGGCGCGAAGATCTCCGACGTCCACTACCGCGACATCACCATGACGAACGTGCACTCGCCGATCCTGCAGAAGATCGGTACGCGAAAGCGGTGCGGAAACAGCCCCGGGGTCGGATCGATCAGCGACATCACGTACGACAACGTCACGGCCACCGGCAGCAGCCCGTCCTTCAGCCCGACCCTGTGGGGCGAGACCGGCCACCGCATCAAGGGCGTGACCTTCACCGACGTCGACATCACGGTCCCGGGCGGCAGCGGCACCATGTCCACCGGCGTGCCGGCCAACGACCCGAACGACTACAACCCCAAGGCCATCGGCACCCGTCCGGCCTACGGCTGGTACCTCCACAACGCCGACGACGTCCGGTTCACCGACAGCTCGGTGAAGTTCGCCGCGGACGACGGCCGGCCCGCGTTCATCGCCAACGCGGCCGACGGCATCCGGCTCACCCGCTTCACCGCGCAGAAGGGCTCCGGCTCCCCGTACGACGTGGGCCTCCAGGACGCCACCGGCGTCTGCCTGACGGACAGCCACACCACCTCCGGGGGCGCCCTGCGGGTCTCGGGAAGCCAGGACTGCGGCAGTACGGCGGTGAAGCCGCTCGACCTGGAGAACCCCCGCCAGGACTTCCTGCGCGACTCCGTCGGCGGCCTCTTCCTGCACTGGGGCCTGCGCACCGCACCCGCCCACACCAGCTGCACCGCCTGGGAGAACGATGTCACGAACGGGGGCTGGACACCCGACTACTGGGTCAAGGAGGCCCAGAAGCTGCACACCCAGTACCTCGTCCTCGCCAGCTTCCACAGCCGCCTGGGCTACGCCCGACCCTGGCCCTCCAAGATCCCCGGCTCCTGCTCCACCAAGAGGGACTTCCTCGGCGAGCTGATCACGGCCGCCAAGGCCAAGGGCATGAAGGTCATCCTCTACATGACCAACGACCCCCAATGGCACGCCGAGGGCGGCCACGAGTGGCTCGACTCCGCCGCGTACTCCTCCTACAAGGGCAAGAACGTCGACCTGACCACCAACGACGGCTTCGGGCAGTTCAGTTACGACAACTTCTTCGAGGTCATGGACCGCTATCCCGAACTCGGCGGCTTCTGGATCGACAACGACAGCTCCTACTGGGAGAGCCACGACCTCTACCGGCAGATCTACGACAAGCGTCCGAACTACACGCTCAGCAACAACAACGAAGACACGCCGATCATGGACATGATCAGCAACGAGCAGAAGACGGGCATGACCCCGGCCTACGACTACCCGCAGGCCGTCTACACCGCCCAACCCCGCCTCACCGAGGCCGACTTCAAGCTGCCCTCCACCGGCGCGTGGTGGTACGACGGCTCGAACCCCTCCGTCGACCGCGCGCTCACCCTCGGCCGCCTGATCACCAACGCGGGCTCCTCGGTGAAGGCGCTGATGGCCGAGACCGCCCAGGTCGACGGCACATTCCCGGCCAACCAGGCCGCCTTCAACACCTTCGCCGACTCCTACCTCGACCCCATCTGGGAGTCCCTGCACGGCACCGAGGGCGGCGGCTACCTGTACGGCGGCCTCAAACCCGGCGCCTGGAACGACGGCGCCTACGGCGTCACGACCATCGCGAAGGCCGACGCCGACCGGCAGTACGTGCACGTCCTGACCCCGCCGAGCACCAGCACCCTGCGCGTGCGGGACAACGGCTACCGCATCGCCTCGGTCACCAACCTCCGTACCGGCAAGGCGATTTCGTGGTCCCAGTCCGGTGGCGTACTCACCCTGACCGGCCTGGGTGACTGGGACCCGTACGACACCGTCTTCAAGGTCACCACCGCCGGCCGTCAAGGCATTCTCAGCGGCGTCAAGGTGAGCGCGAGCGCCTCGGCGAGCGGGCACACGGGCCAGGCCGCCGGTGACCGCGACTACCTCACCTACTGGGACAGCAACAAGACGCTGCCGGTGAACCTCACCTTCGACCTCGGCTCGGCGAAGAAGGTGCAGTACCTCGGCCTCAACCAGCGCGAGGACTCCGTCGCCTACGCCCGCTCGGACACCGAGCAGTCCGCGCGGATCAAGGACTACAAGGTGTACCTGAGCAACGACGGCTCGACCTGGGGGAGCGCGGTCAAGACCGGTCAGCTGCCAAGTCGCCGCGGAATCCAGGGCATTGACCTCACCGCGGCCAACGCCCGGTACGTCCGCCTGGAGGTCGACACCACCTGGGCCGCCGCCACCGACACCACCCGCTACAAGCGCCTGCGTATCGACGAGGCGTGGATCGGCACGTCGTACGCCACACCCGCGAACGGGGGACAGTCATGATCCGCATCAGATCGCTCACGGCCACGGTGGTCGGCCTGCTCCTCGCCGCGACGGTGCCGCTCATGAGCAGCGCCCATCCGGCGGCCGCCTCCGACAACGGGCAGTCCGTCCGGCCCGCCATGGGCTGGTCCAGCTGGAGTTTCGTGCGCCGCACGCCCACCGAGGCGAAGATCAAGGCGCAGGCCGACGCCCTGGTCGCCAACGGCCTCAAGGACCACGGCTTCGTGTACGTCAACCTCGACGACTTCTGGCAGAAGTGCGACTCCAACGGCTTCGTCGTCGACTCCTACGGCCGCTGGACCGTCGACTCCGCCAAGTTCCCCTCCGGCATCAAGGCCCTCGCCTACTACGTCCACTCCAAGGGCCTGAAGTTCGGCTTCTACGTCACCCCCGGCATCGCGAAGAACGCCGTGCTGAAGAACACCCCGATCGAGGGCACGCCGTACCACGCCAAGGACATCGCGGACACCTCGAAGACCGAGAAGAACTACAACTGCAAGAACATGTACTACATCGACTACTCCAAGCCGGGCTCCCAGGAATTCGTCAACTCCTGGGCCGAACAGTTCGCGTCCTGGGGTGTCGACTACCTGAAGATCGACGGGGTGGGCAGTGCCGACATCCCCGACGTCCAGGCCTGGGACAAGGCACTGCGCGCGAGCGGACGGCCGATCAACTACGCGCTCTCCAACAACCTCCCGATCGCCGACGCCACCACCTGGCGCAAACTGGCGAACAGTTGGCGCACCCAGGGTGACGTCGAGTGCTATTGCGGACCCGGCTCCAACGGCAGCGGCTATCCGCTCACCGACTGGTCCCACGTCTCCAAGCGCTTCGACTCGGCCGCCTCCTGGCAGCCGTACGCCGGACCGGGCGGCTGGAACGACCTGGACTCACTGGAGATCGGCAACGGCGACCAGGTGGGCCTGACCGCCGACCAGCGGCGCTCCCACTTCACCCTGTGGGCGATGGCGGCCTCGCCGCTGCTGCTCGGCACCGACCTCACCCACCTCGACTCCGTCGACAAGGCGATGCTGACCAACGACCGGCTGATCGGCGTCGACCAGGACGGGGTCGCGGCCAAGCGGATCGTCAACAGCGGTGTCCGGCAGGTCTGGAGCAAGAAGGAGAGCGACGGACAGTACGTCGTGGCCCTGTTCAACACCGGCACCTCGGGCAACGCGACGGTGAGCGTGGACTGGTCGCAGGTCGGCTTCACCGGCTCCGGTGACGTCACCGACCTGTGGTCCGGCGCGCACAAGGGCGTGATCGCGGACTCCTACAGCGCGACCCTGCGCCCGGGCGAGACCCGGCTCATCCGCGTCAAGCCCGTCAACTCCGTGAAGGCGGCGGCTGCTTCACCGGGCATGGCCGTCGCTCCCTACGAGTACCTCGGCTGGGGCAGCCCCCAGAATCCCACGGCCGTGATGTCCGCGACCGGCGTCAAGTGGTTCACGCTCGCCTTCATCCTCTCCGACGGCACCTGCAACCCGAAGTGGGACGGCTCCCGCCCGCTCACCGGCGGCGACGACCAGGCGAAGATCAACGCGATCCGAGGGGCCGGCGGGGACGTGATGGTCTCCGTGGGCGGCTGGAGCGGCGCGAAGCTCGGCGAGAAGTGCTCCAGCGCCTCGGCCCTCGCCGGCGCCTACCAGAAGGTGATCAACGCCTACCAGTTGAAGGCCCTCGACATCGACATCGAGAACACCGAGTGGTCCAACGCGACCGTACGGCAGCGGGTCGTCGACGCGCTGAAGACGGTCAAGGCGAACGACCCGGGCCTGAAGACCGTCATCACCTTCGGCACCACGACCAGCGGCCCCGACTCCACCGGCGTCGACATGATCAAGCGGGCGGCGAACTCGGGCCTGGCGAACGACGTGTGGTGCATCATGCCGTTCGACTTCGGCGGTGGCACCACGAACATGGGCACCCTCACCACCCAGGCCATGGAAGGCCTCAAGGCCCGCGTCAAGTCGGCCTACGGCTACGGCGACACCACCGCCTACGCCCACATCGGCCTGTCGTCGATGAATGGCAGGACCGACGACTCCGGTGAGCGTGTCCGCGTCGCCGACTTCAAGACCATGCTCGCCTACGCCCAGCAGCACCACATCGGGCGCCTCACCTACTGGTCCGTCAACCGCGACCGCCCCTGCGGCTCGGGCACCGACGGCGACGCGTGCAGCGGCGTGACGCAGCAGCCGTACGACTACCTCAAGGTCTTCACCCAGTACACGGGCTGAGGGGAACATCCGTGAAAAACAGCAGACTTCTGCCCTACGGCCTCGCCGCCGCCCTCGCTCTGCCGCTCGCCGGCCTGAGCCAGGGCAGCGCGCTCGCGGCCACCGACTACCAGGCCGAGGACGCGGCCGTCGTGCAGGGCACGGTGGCCACCAACCACACCGGTTACACGGGCACCGGCTTCGTCGACTACACCAACGTCCAGGGCTCGTACGTGGAGTTCACGGTGAGCGCGGCCTCCGCGGGCACCACGGCCGTCACCTTCCGCTACGCCAACGGGACCACCACCGACCGCCCCATGGACATCTCCGTGAACGGCACGGTCGTGTCGCCGGCCGTCTCCTTCCCGGCCACCGCCGACTGGAACACGTGGGTCACCAAGACCGTCAACCTTCCCCTCACCGCGGGCTCCGCGAAGATCCGCGCGACCGCCACCACCGCCGCCGGAGGCCCCAACCTGGACCGCATCGGCGTCGACGCGGCCACCGACTCCCAGGCCCCGAGCCGCCCCGGACAGCCCAGTTGCTCCGAGATCGGAGAGAACGCGCTCACGCTGGCCTGGGGCGCCGCCACCGACAACGTGAGCGTGACGGCGTACGACCTCTACGAACACGGCAACAAGATCGGTGAGGCGCCCGGCAGTTCGACCAGCAAGACGCTCACCGGCCTCACCCCCGGCACCACCTACAACCTGACCGTCATCGCCCGTGACGCGGCCGGCAACACCTCACCGGCGAGCCCCGTCGTCGACTGCACCACCGAGCCCAGCTCCGACACCACCCCGCCGACCAGACCCGGCACCCTGTCCGCGGCCGACGTCACGGCGAACAGCGCCGCACTGAGCTGGGGCGCCGCCACCGACGACCGGGCGGTCGCCGGCTACGACGTGCGCAGTGACACCACCGTCTACAAGTCCGTCACCGGCACCTCGACCACACTGACCGGGCTCGCCTGCAACAGCCCGTACAGCCTGAACGTCGTCGCCCGGGACGCGGCCGGCAACGTCTCCCAGCCGAGCAACACGGTCACCTTCACCACCAAGGCCTGCGCCACCGACGGCGGCGTCCCGTCCTCCGTCGCCACCCTCTCCTCCGGCTGGACCATCCCCTGGGGCGTCTTCTGGCTGCCCGACGGCAAGACCGCACTGGTCACCGAGCGGGACGACTTCCGGGTCTGGAAGGTGACCAAGGACGGCACGAGGACGCAGGTCGGAACCGTCCCCAACGCCGTCACCACCAACGGCGAGGGCGGACTGCTCGGCGTCGCCGTCGACCCGAAGTGGGAGACCAACCACCACGTCTACTTCATGCACACCGCGTCCGAGGGCAACCGCGTGGTCCGCATGACGTACGACGGGACCGCCCTGAGCGACTACACGGTCCTCCTGCAAGGCATCAAGAAGAACCGCTACCACAACGGCGGCCGCCTCGCCTTCGGCCCCGACGGCTACCTCTACGTCTCCACCGGCGAGGCACAGACCCCGGACCTGGCGCAGGACAAGAACTCCCTCAACGGCAAGATCCTGCGCATGACGACGGACGGGAAACCGGCCCCGGGCAACCCGTTCGGCAACCTCGTCTACAGCCTCGGCCACCGCAACCCGCAGGGTCTCGCCTTCGACCGCAACGGCCGTCTGTGGGAAGCGGAGTTCGGCAACAGCTCCAAGGACGAACTCAACCTGATCAAGCCCGGCGCCAACTACGGCTGGCCGACCTGCGAAGGCACCTGCTCCACCGCGGGGATGACCAACCCGAAGGCCACCTGGAACGTCTCGGAGGCCTCGCCGAGCGGCATCGCGATCGTGCGCAACGTCGTCTACATGGCCTCCCTGCGCGGGGAACGGCTGTGGCGCATCCCGATCAACGGGGACAACGAGAGCGTCGGCACGCCGACCGCGTACTACGTGGGCACCTACGGCCGGCTGCGCACGGTCACCAAGGTGCCGGGCGCCGACCAGCTGTGGCTGTCGACCACCAACTGCGACAACAACGGAGGAGCGGCGGACGGAGCGGACAAGATCTTTCGCGTGACGATCAGCTGACCGGACCGTCAGTGCAATCGCTGACAGGTCGTCGGAGTGCGGCAGCCTGACGACCCGTCAGGCCCGGTACAGGGCCTCGACCTCGTCCGCGTACGCCGCCTCGATCGCCTTGCGCTTCAGCTTCAGCGACGGCGTCAGCAGTCCGTGCTCCTCGGTGAAGGGCTGCGCGAGGATACGGAAGGTGCGGATCGACTCGGCCTGCGAGACCAGGGTGTTGGCGGCGACCACCGCGCGCCGCACCTCGGTCTCCAGGTCGGCGTCCCGCACCAGCTGGGCCGGGGACATCCGCGGCTTGTCGCGCATCCCCAGCCAGTGCTCGACGGCCTCCTGGTCGAGGGTGACCAGGGCGGCGACGTAGGGCCGGTCGTTGCCCACCACGATGCACTGCGAGACCAGCGGATGGTCGCGCACCCGCTCCTCCAGCACCCCGGGGGACACGCTCTTGCCGCCGGAGGTCACGAGGATCTCCTTCTTGCGGCCGGTGATGGTGAGATAGCCGTCCTCGTCGAGGGAGCCCAGGTCACCGGTGGCGAGCCAGCCGTCGTGCAGGGTCTCGTCGGTGGCCTTCTCGTTGTTGAGGTAGCCCTGGAAGATGTTGTTGCCGTACAGCCAGATCTCGCCGTCGTCCGCGATGTGCACGGTCATGCCGGGGATGGGCTGGCCGACCGTGCCGTAGCGGGTGCGCTCGGGCGGGTTGGCGGTGGCGGCCGCCGTGGACTCGGTGAGGCCGTACCCCTCGTAGATGTGCACACCGGCGCCGGCGAAGAACAGTCCCAGCTTGCGGTCCATGGCCGAACCGCCGGTCATGGCCTGCTTGATACGGCCGCCCATCGCCGCCCGCATCTTGGAGTAGACGAGCTTGTCGAAGAGCTGGTGCTGCATCCTTAGCCCCGCCGACGGGCCGGGCCCGAGCCCCCAGGCCTTGGCCTCCATGGCCTCCGCGTACTTCACGGCCACGTCGACGGCCTTCTCGAACGGCCCCGCCTTGCCCTCCTTCTCGGCCTTGCGGCGGGAGGCGTTGAAGACCTTCTCGAAGATGTACGGCACCCCGAGGAAGAACGTCGGCTTGAATGCGGCGAGGTCCGGCAGCAGGGCGGCCGCGTTCATCTGCGGCTGGTGGCCGAAACGCACCCCGCCGCGGATCGCGGCCACCTGCACCATCCGCCCGAAGACGTGCGCGAGCGGCAGGAACAGCAGGGTCGCCGCCTCGTCGCCCTTCTTCGAGTGGAACACCGGCTCCCAGCGGTCGATGACGGTGTCCGCCTCGTACATGAAGTTGCCGTGGGTGATCACACAGCCCTTGGGGCGGCCGGTGGTGCCCGAGGTGTAGATGATCGTGGCGACCGAGTCCGGGGTGACCGCCTGCCGGTGCCGGTGCACCACGTCGTCCTCGATGGCGGCCCCCGCGTCGTACAGCTCCTGCACCGCGCCGGAGTCCAGCTGCCACAGCCGGTGCAGCTGGGGGAGCCGGTCGATGACGGTGGCGATCGTCATCGCGTGGTCCTCGTGCTCCACGATCGCGGCCGTGCACTCGGCGTCGTACAGCGCCCAGAAACACTGCTCGGCGGAGGAGGTCGGGTAGACGGGGACGACCTGCGCCCCGATCGTCCACAGCGCGAAGTCGAACAGCGTCCACTCGTAGCGGGTGCGGGACATGATCGCGACCCGGTCGCCGAAGCGGATGCCCTGGGCGAGCAGTCCCTTGGCGAGGGCCATGACCTCGTCCCGGAACTCCGCGGACGTCACGTCCCGCCACTGGCCGGTTTCGTCCTTGCGGCCGAGGGCGATGTGCAGGGGATGGTTCTGGGCATGCTCGAAGACGACGTCGGCCAGTCCGCCCACGGGGGGTGCCAACGCCAACGGAGGGTTGGTGAACTCGCGCAAACCCCGCTCCCCGCTCTCCTTGGCGCTCAGTGACGCTCCGCACAGCGCCGTGAAAGCTACCCCACCCGGACAGACGGCGGGAGGGGGGCCGAAGCCGAGCGGTGCTCAGGTATGGCCTGGTCAGTACCGGAAAATGCGCTCACATAGGGAAGGGTCGGACACAGAACTGACGGTTTGAGAAAGGTTCGGAGCCGTAATCTCCACTGAATCTGTACGACCCGACTACGGCTCGCGATCTTGGTGAAACGGTTATGCCCTGGGCGCCGCCCCCTCTTCCCTCAGCGTCACCGGCGCGGAATCCGTCACTCCGATCCGTGTCGCGCGATCCGTCCGGACCAGGGCCAGCACCAGCGCCCCGGCGACCGTCGCGGTCAGTCCCGCGACCACGGCCGCGGAGTTCAGGCCCGAGGCGAACGCCGTCCGCAGCGTGTGTTCGGAAAGGGCGCCGCGCAGCGCGCCGGCCGCCCCGCCCGCCAGCGCGTGGGCCGCGTCCGGCGCCAGCGTGTCCCGCATCCGCGCGGTCACCACCGTGCCGTACCCGGCGATCCCGAGCGCGAAGCCGAGCTGCCGGAAGGCGTTGACGGCGCCCCCGGCCATCCCGGACCGGTCCTGCGGTACGGCGGCCAGCGCGGCGCCCGCGATCCCGGGCGCGACCAGCCCCGTACCGACCCCCAGCAGCACCATCCCCGGCACCAGCGCGGACGCCGTCGACCCCGCGTCCAGGCCCGTCATGCAGAACTGCCCCGTGCCGATCAGCAGCAGACCGCCCCCGACGGTGATCCGCGCCGGCACCCCGTGCAGCAGCCGCCCGCCGACGGCCGCCACCACGAACGACGACAGCGACAGCCACAGGAAGACCAGCCCGCCGCGCACCGGACTCATCCCGAGCAGCGTCTGCATCCAGATCGAGTCGTACGCCATCAGGCTGAACGCGGCCGCGTTGAAGGCGAGCGCACCCACCATCACTCCGGAGAACGCCGGCTTCAGGAACAGCCGCGGATCCAGCAGCGGGTCGGCACCGCGCCACTCCACGACCACGAAGGCGACCAGCGCGAGGAGGGCCGCGGCGAGCACCAGGAGGGTGCCCGTCTCGCCCCAGCCGTGCTGCCCGGCCCGCACCGCCCCGTAGGTCAGACCGCCCGCGAAGGCCGCGAAGGCCGCCGTGCCCGCCCAGTCGATCCGCCGCTCGCGCGAGCCGTGCGACTCCGGTACGACCCTCAGCGTCAGCCACACCGCGGCCACGCTCACCGGCAGATTGACGTAGAAGATCCACCGCCAGCCCGGCCCGTCCGTCAGCACCCCGCCGAGCAGCGGGCCCACCGCGGCCGCGGCGCCGCTGACCGCGCCCCACACGCCGATCGCCACCGAGCGCCGCCGGTCCCGGTAGACGGAGCCCAGCAGCGGCAGCGTGGTCGCGAGCATCGCGGCCGCCCCGAGCCCCTGGACCGCGCGCGCGGCGACCAGCAGCAGCGGACCGCTCGCCAGCCCGCACAGCAGCGAGGCCGCCGCGAACACCACGACCCCCACCACGTGCACGCGACGCCGCCCCAGGATGTCGGCCGCGGCGCCCGCGCCGAGCAGCAGCGCGGCCAGCGTCAGCGCGTACCCGTCCATCACCCACTGCAGATCGCTCAGCGACGCGTCCAGCGACCTCGCCATGTCCGGCAGCGCGACCACCGCGATCGTCACGTCCAGCAACAACATGAACGTGCTCAGACAGACGGCCGTGAGCGGCCCCCATGTGCGCATGTCCTCAACTCCTCACACTCTTCGTACGACGGATGCCGATGACTTCGTACGATGGGGCAGACCGGCCGATCAGCACGGCTGACCGCGCCCAGGTGCCGGAATCCGATACCGGAAGGCCGTATGCAGACGAAATCCCCCACCACGTCGCCCGGCTTCGACGGACTCGACCTGCGTCTGCTGTCCGCGCTGGCGCTCGACGGCCGGGCCTCCTTCAGCCGGATCGCCGCGGTGCTCGGCGTCTCCGACCAGACCGTCGCCCGCCGCTACCGCAGGCTGTGCGCCGAGGGCGGGCTGCGGGTCGTGCTGATGCGGGACGCCCACCGGCTCGGCGAGGACCAGTGGATGCTGCGGGTGCGCTGCGCCCCGGACAGCGCACCGGCCATCGGGGAGGCCCTGGCCAAGCGCTCCGACACCTACTGGGTGGGGCTCGCCTCGGGCGGCACCGAGGTCCTCTGCCTGACCCGGCCGCGAAGCCCCTTGGACCACGACGACCTCCTGCTCGGCAGGCTCCCGCGCACCCCCAGCGTGGTGGAGATCCGCGCCCACCAGCTGCTGCACCGCTTCTACGGCGGCGCGCAGAGCTGGGTCTCCAAGCTCGACGCGCTCACCGCCGCGGAGACCGAGGCGCTACGGCCCCGCCGCGCACCGGACCCGGCGCCCGCCCGGATCACCCCGCAGGACGGGCCGCTGCTCGCCGCGCTGGAGCGGGACGGCCGCGCCACCTACCCCGAGGTGCAGCGGGCCACGGGCCTCACCGAGTCCGCCGCCAAACGCCGGCTCACCGCCCTGCTCGCGTCGGGCGCCGTGTTCGTCGACTCGGAGTGCGACCCGGGGATCCTCGGCCGTCCGGTGGCCGCGATCCTGTGGATCACCGCGGCACCGGCCACGCTGCACTCCGTGGGGGAGGCGTTGGCCGGGCACACCCCGATCGCCCACGCGTCGGCGGCGACCGGACCGTGCAACATCATCGCCACCGCGCTGGCCGAGAGCACCGCCGACCTGTACGCCTACCTCAGCGGCCCGCTCGGCCGGCTGGAGGGCGTGCAGCACGTGGAGACCACGGTGTTCCTGCGACGGATCAAGCAGCTCACTTATCCGGCGCCGATGCGGTAGGGGGCAGCGGCGGTGGGTTCAGCGCCTCCGGTGGTGGGTGGGGTCACTGTCGGTGCAGGCGGTCACCGGCCGCCAGGATCGCCGCGGTCAGCGCGTCGGCCGCGCTCTGGGCGGGCGTGCGGCGTCGGCCGTGCACCAGTACGAAGTCCACCTGTCCCAGCTCCGGCAGCCCGAAGCGGTCCGGCACCCGCGCCAACCCGGGCGGCACCAGCCCGCGGGAGTGCGCCATCACTCCCAGTCCCGCCCGGGCCGCCGCGATCAGTCCGTTCAGGCTTCCGCTGGTGCAGACGATCCGCCACTCCCGCCCCTGCCGCTCCAGTGCCTCCAGGGCGAGCGCCCGGGTGATCCCCGGCGGCGGATAGACGATCAACGGCACGGGACGCTCCGCGTCCAGACGCAGCCGCTCCGCCCCGATCCACACCAGCCGGTCGTGCCACACCAGTTCACCGCGCGGGTCCTCGGGCCGCCGCTTGGCCAGCACCAGATCCAGCTTCCCGGCGGCGAGTTGCTCGTGCAGGGTGCCCGACAGCTCGACCGTCAGCTCCAGGTCCACCTCGGGATGGTCGTACCGGAAGCCCTCCAGGATCTCCGGCAGCCGGGTCAGCACGAAGTCCTCCGACGCCCCGAACCGCAGCCGCCCGCGCAGCCGGGTCCCGGTGAAGAACGCCGTCGCCTGGTCGTGCACCTCCATGATCCGGCGCGCGAAGCCGAGCATCGCCTCGCCGTCCTCGGTCAGCTCCACGGAGTGGGTGTCCCGGCTGAACAGCTGCCGGCCCGCGGCGTCCTCCAGACGCCGGACGTGCTGGCTCACGGTCGACTGGCGCACCCCGAGCCGCCGGGCGGCCTGCGTGAAGCTCAGCGTCTGCGCCACCGCCAGGAACGTACGCAACTGCGACGGGTCGTACACGCCCGTCAGGCTATCGCGAAACGTGATGACAGTCAGAGTGGTATGCGGGATTCCCGATCAAGAGGTGAAGGAGGACGATGGAGGGGGACCCCCCGTCCTGAGGGGAGGTGCCCTGCATGTCCGTACCACCGTCAACACGAGTAAGTGGAGCACCGTGAAGCGCCTGAAGTGGCCGGCCTGGATGCCGGTCGACCCGTACATCCTGTTGCTGCTCGGCACCGTGGGCCTGGCGGCCCTGGTACCGGCGCGAGGGACCTCGGCGGACGTGGCCTCCGGAGCCTCCACGGCGGCGATCGCCTTCCTCTTCTTCCTGTACGGCGCCCGCCTCTCCACCCGCGAGGCCCTGGACGGCCTCAGGCACTGGCGGCTGCACGTCACCGTCCTCGCCTGCACCTTCGTGGTCTTCCCGCTGCTGGGCCTGGCCGCCCGAGGACTCGTCCCGGTCTTCCTGACGGACCCGCTCTACCAGGGCCTGCTCTTCCTCACCCTGGTCCCCTCCACCATCCAGTCCTCGATCGCCTTCACCTCGATGGCCCGCGGCAACGTGCCCGCCGCGATCTGCGCCGGCTCCTTCTCCTCCCTGGTCGGCATCGTCGTCACCCCGCTCCTCGCGGCCGCCCTGCTCGGCAGCAGCGGCGGCGGGTTCTCGGCCGACTCGCTCCTGGAGATCGTGCTCCAGCTGCTCGTGCCGTTCCTGGCCGGGCAGTTGACCCGCCGCTGGATCGGCGGCTTCATCACCCGCCACAAGAAGGTCCTCGGGCTCGTCGACCGCGGCTCGATCCTGCTCGTCGTCTACACCGCGTTCAGCGAAGGCATGGTCCAGGGCATCTGGCACCAGGTGAGCCCGCTCAGGCTCGGCGGACTGCTGGTCGTCGAGGCCGTCCTGCTCGCCCTGATGCTCGCCCTGACCTGGTACGGCGCCAAGGCGCTCCGCTTCGGCCGCGAGGACCGCATCGCCATCCAGTTCGCCGGCTCGAAGAAGTCCCTCGCCTCCGGACTGCCCATGGCCAGCGTCCTGTTCGGCGCGCACGCCTCACTCGCCGTGCTGCCGCTGATGCTGTTCCACCAGATGCAGCTGATGGTGTGCGCGGTGATCGCCAAGCGCCGCTCCCACGACCCGGTCCCGGAGGACACCGCCGAGGAGACCAGGGGCGTCAGCGGCGCGGGACCAGCCGCAGCGTCACGAACCGCGGTCGGTACAGCGACACGTTCCGGTTGAGCTGCGCCGAAGCCCCCGCCGTCTCCAGCCAGTTGACGTCGTAACTGAGCACCAGCCGCCCGTCGCCGCCCCTGGACACCGCCGGATGCGCCTGCGGATTGTAGGCGGCGACCTGGCCCGCCGGCAGGGACGGGGTGAAGTCCCCCTCCGGGCCGTGCCAGGGACCGGCGGGGGAACACGCCCAGTAGGAGGTCACGGCCGCGAGTCCCTTCGTCCCCGCGGCCATGGTGAACAGCACGTACGTCCCGTCCTGCCGTACGACGGAGAAGGCGCTGCCGACCCCGGTGCGCCGCCCGTCCCCGAGCACCGGGCGGGGCCGGGCGCCCGTCGTCCAGGCCGAGCCGTCCCAGTACTCCCAGGCACCCGGCTCCGCGAGGCCGCCCACCGGCACCCGGGCCACATAGGCGGAGGAGGCGTCCCGGGACGCGGCCTGGCCGTCGTCGCCCCCGAAGACGTACGTCCACTCGCCCTGTTCGACCAGCGTGGTCCCGAACAGCACCCGCCGGGACGGGTCCTCGACCCGCTGCTCGTCCAGGACCTTCGTGATCGACTCGACGCGCAGGTCGGGCAGGGACAGCGTGGCGACCTCGGTGGCGGTCGGCACGCCGTAGATCCAGGGGTACTGGCCCGTCGTACGCACCCACAGCAGCACCCGGACGACCTGCTCGTCGGAGCCGGGGGAGCGGGGCTCGACGCGGGCCGCGACCGGCCAGCGCCACTGGTCCGGGGCCGGGTCCGGGAACAGCGGGGCGGGGAGGGTGGACTCCAGGCGGCCGTCGCGCATCAGCACCGCCGAGTTGCGCACCAGCGGGGCGGTGGTGTCCCGCCAGCTGTGCGGCTCCCCGAGCGGGTTGGGCGGGCCGTACACCGCGCCGAGGTAGGTGTCGGAGAACAGCCACAGCAGGCGGCCGTCCGGCAACCGCACCGAGTGCGTCCCGTCCCCGCCGGTCCAGTCGTCGCCGCGGCCGGCGTCGTCGCCGTAGCGGGCGAACTCGGCGGTGAGCCGGTCGTCGGCCGACCAGGAGCCGATGGTGCGCGGGGTGCAGTCGCCCTCGTCGCCGTCGTCGCGGCCGGGCAGCACGGTCACCACGACGGCCGCCAGCACCAGCGCCAGCAGCAGGCCGACACCGGTCCCGCTCCGCCGGCGCACTCGTCCGTCCTCGGGCACGGTTCGCGACGTTAGCGGCTGCCGCTCGGCTGGTCCATGGGGGGCCGGGGGGTGGTGGGGCGGAGGCGGGGACACCGGGGTCTCGGAAGCGATGTTCGTGGAGGCGTCGGGGCGGGGATCACGGATCTCCGGCACGGAGGGCTGACGGCGGATAACGTTCCGTCATGACCGCACCTCTCGCGCTCGACCCCGCCCGCACCGCCCTCGTGCTCGTCGACCTGATGGACCGCATCGTCGCGCTGCCCCTGGAACCCCGCAAGGGCACCGAAGTCCTGTCCGCCGCGGAGGAGTTGGCGACCGCCTTCCGGGCGGTCGGCGCACCCGTCGTGCTGGTGCGCGTGCAACGGCCCGGCGTCGCCGACCAACCGCCCGGCAGCGGACTCGTGGCCGGACTCGCGCAGGACGGTGACATCGAGATCGTGAAGCGGACCATCGGCGCCTTCCAGGGCACCGATTTGGACGCGCGACTGCGTGAACTCGGCGTCACCACGCTGGTGTTCGGCGGGATCGCCACCAACCTCGGTGTCGAGTCGACGGCCCGTGCCGCGGGGGACCTCGGCTACGACCTGGTCTTCGTCGAGGACGCCATGGCCGCCTTCACCGCGGCCGAGCACGAGGCGTCGACGCGGCTCGACTTTCCGCGCCTGGGCACGGTGGTGACGGTGGATCAGGTGCGCTTCACGACGGACTGAGCGGTGGACGTGGTCAGTTCGTGGCGGCCGTGGCCCGCAGGGCGAGCCGGTGTTCGCCCGCGTACACGTTCATGGAGCTGCCCCGCAGGAAGCCCACCAGCGTCAGTCCCGTCTCCGCCGCCAGGTCGACCGCCAGCGACGACGGCGCGGAGACCGCGGCGAGCACCGGGATGCCGGCCATCACGGCCTTCTGCGCGAGCTCGAAGGACGCCCGGCCGGAGACCAGCAGAATCGTGCGGGACAGCGGCAGGTCGCCGTTCTGCAGGGCGCGGCCGACCAGCTTGTCGACCGCGTTGTGCCGGCCCACGTCCTCCCGTACGTCGACCAGTTCGCCGTCCTCGGTGAACAGGGCGGCGGCATGCAGCCCCCCGGTCCGGTCGAACACCCGCTGGGCCGCGCGCAACCGGTCGGGCAGGGTCGCCAGCAGGTCCGGGTCCACGCGGACCGCGGGGGTGTCCGCTATCGGCCAGCGGGCCGTCGTGCGGACCGCGTCGAGGCTCGCCTTGCCGCACAGGCCGCAGGAGGAGGTCGTGTAGACGTTCCGCTCCAGCGTGATGTCGGGGATCACCACGCCCGGCGCGGTCTTCACGTCCACGACGTTGTACGTGTTCGAGCCGTCGACGGTGGCGCCCGCGCAGTAGACGATGTTCTGGAGGTCGCCCTGCTCGGCGAGCACCCCCTCGCTCACCAGGAAACCGGCGGCGAGCGCGAAGTCGTCGCCGGGGGTGCGCATGGTGATCGCGAGCGGCTTGCCGTTCAGCCGGATCTCCAGCGGTTCCTCGGCGACCAGGGTGTCCGGCCGGGACGAGACCGCCCCGTCGCGGATGCGGATCACCTTGCGTCGTTCCGTGACTCGTCCCATATGTGTCTCAGTCCCGGTTCTGTACGTGCTGGTGGCGACCTTCACGATCTCATTGTCCTGCACATGGAGTGTGAACTCACAGCCCATACTGTCTACAGTATGAAGCCTGGCTGAGGCGGAGCAAGAGGTCTGGTCCACCGGTTCGACCGTTCGTCGCGTGCTGGATACCGCTCATCGCATACGGTCGACGCGCCGCCTTTTCAACTTCCTTGTCAGTTCCTACCGTTCGGGATCATGAGTCCCCCTGTCGCGCCCCCGGGCTGGAGCCGCTGGCTCGTCCCCCCGGCCGCTCTCTCGGTCCATCTCTCCATCGGCCAGGCCTACGCCTGGTCCGTGTTCAAGCCGCCGCTCGAGTCCGCGCTCGGCCTCAGCGGCACGCAGAGCGCACTGCCCTTCCAGCTCGGCATCGTGATGCTCGGCCTGTCCGCCGCGTTCGGCGGCACCCTGGTCGAGCGCAACGGGCCCCGCTGGGCGATGACCGTGGCGCTGATCTGCTTCTCCTCCGGCTTCCTGCTGTCCGCGCTGGGCGCGGCCACCGAGCAGTACTGGCTGATCGTCCTCGGCTACGGCTTCGTCGGCGGCATAGGCCTCGGCATCGGCTACATCTCCCCGGTCTCCACCCTGATCAAGTGGTTCCCCGACCGGCCCGGCATGGCCACCGGCATCGCCATCATGGGCTTCGGCGGCGGCGCGCTCATCGCCTCGCCCTGGTCGGCGCAGATGCTGGAGTCCTTCGGCTCCGACAGCTCCGGGATCGCCCTCGCGTTCCTCGTGCACGGGCTGTCGTACGCCGTCTTCATGCTCCTCGGCGTCCTGCTGGTGCGCGTGCCGCGCAGCGAGAAGCCGGTCGAGAGTGCGCCGAGCGCCTTCGAGGGGCCGCAGGTCTCGGCGCGCAACGCCGTGCGCACGCCCCAGTTCTGGTGTCTGTGGGTCGTGCTCTGCATGAACGTGACCGCGGGCATCGGCATCCTGGAGAAGGCCGCCCCGATGATCACGGACTTCTTCAAGGACACCTCGACCCCGGTCTCGGTGTCGGCCGCGGCCGGCTTCGTCGCGCTGCTCTCGGCGGCCAACATGGCGGGCCGGATCGGCTGGTCCTCCACCTCCGACCTGATCGGACGCAAGAACATCTACCGCGTCTACCTGGGCGTCGGCGCGGTGATGTACGGGCTCATCGCGCTGTTCGGCGACTCCTCCAAGCCGCTGTTCGTCCTGTGCGCGCTCGTGATCCTGTCGTTCTACGGCGGCGGCTTCGCGACCGTACCGGCGTACCTGAAGGACCTCTTCGGCACCTACCAGGTCGGCGCCATCCACGGCCGGCTGCTCACCGCCTGGTCGACGGCCGGTGTCCTCGGGCCGCTGATCGTGAACTGGATCGCCGACCGGCAGGAGGACGCCGGCAAGAGCGGGTCCGCCCTCTACGGCCTCTCCTTCATGATCATGATCGGGCTGCTCGTCGTCGGCTTCGTCGCCAACGAACTGGTCAGGCCCGTCAACGCCCGCCACCACATCCCCGCCCCGAGGGAGGCCGCCGATGTCACAGCCCGACAGCAGCCAGAGTCCGCCTGACCGGCGCCCGCTGATCGCCCTCGCCTGGGTCTGGGTGGGCGCGCCGCTCGCCTACGGGCTCTACGAGCTCGTCCAGAAGGCGACCCAGCTGTTCACCGGGTAACTGTTCGGCAGGTGTTCGGGCGTCCGAGGGTGTGAGGGAAGCCGACAACTCGGGCGCCCGATTCCTGTGGCCTTACGTGCCCGCGTACCCGTGAGTCACTGATCAGACTGGTGGATCCCGCTACCCAAGGCAACGAGGGGGACCCCCATGAACGGCTCGCGGATCGCCGCAGTCGGCCACTACCAGCCCGCCAAGGTGCTCACCAACGAGGACCTGGCGGCTCTGGTCGACACCAGCGACGAGTGGATCAGGTCCCGGGTGGGCATCCGTACCCGCCACATCGCCGGTCCCGACGAGCCGGTCGACGAGCTCGCCGCGCACGCCGCCGCGAAGGCGTTGGCCGCGGCCGGGCTGGCGCCCGCCGACATCGACCTGGTCCTGGTCGCCACCTCGACGGCCGTGGACCGCTCCCCGAACATGGCCGCCCGGGTCGCGTCCCGGCTCGGCATCCCTTCGCCCGCCGCCATGGACGTCAACGTGGTGTGCGCCGGTTTCACCCATGCGCTGGCCACCGCCGACCACACGGTCCGGGCCGGTGCGGCGACCCGGGCGCTGGTCATCGGCGCCGACAAGATGTCCGCGGTGACCGACTGGAGCGACCGCACCACGTGTGTGCTCGTCGGCGACGGGGCGGGCGCGGCGGTCGTCGAGGGGGCCGACGTCCCCGGTATCTCGCCGGTGCTGTGGGGGTCGGTGCCGGAGATGGGGCACGCCGTGCGGATCGAGGGCGAGCCGGCACGGTTCGCGCAGGAGGGGCAGAGCGTCTACCGCTGGGCGACCACCAAGCTCCCGGCGCTGGCCCGGCAGGCCTGTGAGCGGGCGGGGCTCACCCCCGCCGACCTGGCCGCGGTGGTCCTGCACCAGGCCAACCTGCGGATCATCGAACCCCTCTCGGAGAAGATCGGCGCCGTCAACGCGGTGGTCGCCCGCGATGTGACGGAGTCCGGCAACACCTCGGCGGCGAGCATCCCGATGGCCTTCTCCAAGCTGGTCGAGCAGGGCGAGATCTCCACCGGGGACCCGGTCCTGCTCTTCGGCTTCGGCGGCAACCTGTCGTACGCGGGTCAGGTCGTCCGCTGCCCATGACCCACGGGATGTGAGGGGTCCTGGGGAGCCCTGGGGAGTCCGACGCACGGTTTACCTGTCGTCGCAACGCCGTAGACTGTAGACAAAACGCAATGGACAAGTCCGCCTGTCGAGGAGGGGGACCGCGATGCTGTCGACAGGACTGCCGCAGGGATCCGTGCCGAAACTCGAACGCCCCGGTCCGTTGCGGGATCGCGTGTACGAGGCGTTGCTGGAGCTGATCACCACGCGTGCGCTTCAGCCGGGTCAGCATCTGGTGGAGAGTGAGCTGGCCGGTCATCTGGGGGTGTCGCGGCAGCCGGTGCGGGAGGCGTTGCAGCGGCTGAACACCGAGGGGTGGGTGGATCTACGGCCCGCCCAGGGTGCGTTCGTGCATGAGCCGACGGACGAGGAGGCGGACCAACTCCTGACGGTCCGCACCTTGTTGGAGGCGGAGGCGGCCCGGCTGGCTGCCGCGAACGCGGGCAGTGCCGGGATCGCCGCCCTGGAAGCGCTGTGCGCGGAGGGCGAGGAGGCTGTGGCCGCGGATGACGTGGATGCCGCGGTCGCCCTGAACGCCCGCTTCCACGCGAAGGTCATGGAGTTGGCGGGCAACGCGGTCCTTGCCGAGTTGGCGGGGCAGGTGGATCGGCGGGTGCGGTGGTACTACACGCCGATCGCCCGGCAGCGTGGCCGGCAGTCCTGGATCGAGCACCGCGCGCTGATCGCCGCGATCGCCGACCGGGACCAGCGCCGCGCGACAGAGCTGATGCGGGAGCACACCGAGCACACACGGACGTCGTATCACGCGCGTCAGCGGTCGTAGCGCCTAGAACGCGTCGGCGTGGGCCTGCGCCCACTGGCTGAACGTGCGCGGCGGTCGACCGGTGACCTGCTCCACCGTGGGCAGCACCACCGACTCGTCCAGAGTGCCGTCGACGAAGAAGCTGAAGAAGGCGTCGACGTACGGCTTCGGCATGCCGGACGCCTCCAGTTCCGTGCGGGTCTCCTCGGGCGTCAGCCCCACGGCGCGCAGGTCCCGGCCCAGTGCCGCACCGAGGATCCGGACCCGGTCGCCGGGCAACAGCGCCTCGGGGCCGGTGAGTTCGAGCACGCGGTCCGCCCAGTCGTCCGACAGCAGTGCGCGCAGGGCCACCTGGGCGATGTCGTAGGGGTCGATGTCGGTGGTGTACACGTCGGGGAAGGGCACCCGGACGGTGTCGCCCTTGGCGATCTGGTCCGCCAGCCGGAACGCGTTGGACATGAAACTCGTGCAGCGCAGCGACGTCCAGCGCAGCCCCGACGCGCGTACCGCGTCCTCCGCGTCGATCAGATAGCCGGCGACCGCGTTGTCCCGGTCACCCGTGCCCGCGGACCGTCCCGACAGCAGGACCACCCGCTCCACCCCCGCGTCCCGCGCGTCCGCCAGGACCTGCCGCTGCCCGCCGTAGCCGGGCATCAGGAACAGCCCCTTCACGCCGTCGAGCGCGGCCCGCAAGGACTCCGGCCGGTCGAGATCTCCCGCTACGGCCGCCACGCCCGCCGGTAACCCCTCGATCCGTCCGGAACGGCTGACCGCCCGCACCCGCTCGCCGGACCCGGACAGCGCGCGCACCAGCTCGGTCCCCACGTTCCCCGTCGCGCCCGTCACCAGAAACATGTGCTCCCCCTTCGCCGGGCCCCTCTTTGTCGGGTGTGGGCGTCCGTGGCCCATCCTGCGGGGGCGGGCGTCGGGGCGCCAGTGGGCGAGGCGTCTTTGTCCTGTGAGTGGGGAAAGTCGGCATCAATCTGTGCACAGCTTCTTCCCAGGTTGGGCAGCCACTGCTACGTTCCCCTCGAAAGCAAGCCAACGGTGGCCGAATGAGGCGGGGAGGGGCTCGTGAGACGTATGACGGCTCGACCTGCGAACGCCCATCAGGCCAAGCTGCTCAAGCTGCTGCGCGACGGAGGTCCCAACTCCCGCGCCCAGCTGGGCGACCAGATCGACCTGTCACGGTCCAAGCTGGCCGTGGAGGTGGACCGGCTGCTGGAGACGGGCCTGATCGTGGCCGACGGACTCGCCGCCTCCCGCGGTGGCCGCCGCTCCCACAACATCCGGCTCGCCCCCGCCCTGCGGTTCCTCGGCGTCGACATCGGCGCGACCTCGGTCGACGTCGCCGTCACCAACGCCGAACTGGAGATCCTGGGCCACCTCAACCAGCCGATGGACGTCCGCGAGGGCCCGGTCGCGGTCTTCGAGCAAGTGCTGTCCATGGCGGCGAAGTTGAGGGCCTCGGGGCTCGCGGAGGGTTTCGACGGCGCCGGCATCGGCGTGCCGGGACCGGTCCGCTTCCCCGAGGGCGTACCGGTCGCTCCGCCGATCATGCCCGGCTGGGACGGCTTTCCCGTACGGGAGGCGCTCAGTCAGGAACTCGGCTGTCCGGTCATGGTCGACAACGATGTGAACCTGATGGCGATGGGGGAGATGCACGCGGGTGTCGCACGCTCCGTGGGCGACTTCCTCTGCGTCAAGATCGGCACCGGTATCGGCTGCGGCATCGTCGCCGGCGGTGAGGTCCACCGCGGGGTGACGGGCAGCGCGGGCGACATCGGGCACATCCAGGCCGTGCCCGACGGCCGCCCGTGCGCCTGCGGCAACCGGGGCTGCCTGGAAGCCCACTTCAGCGGCGCGGCCCTCGCCCGGGACGCCGTGGAGGCGGTCGAGCAGGGCCGGTCGGAGGAACTCGCCGCCCGGCTCGACGCGAACGGCGCTCTGACGGCCGCCGACGTCGCCGTCGCCGCTGCCGCCGGTGACGCCACCGCCCTCGACCTGATCCGCGAGGGCGGCAACCGGACCGGCCAGGTCATCGCCGGACTCGTCTCCTTCTTCAACCCGGGCCTGGTGGTGATCGGCGGCGGGGTGACCGGCCTCGGCCACACCCTCCTCGCCGCGATCCGCACCCAGGTCTACCGCCAGTCGCTGCCGCTGGCGACCGGCAACCTGCCCATCGTGCTGGGGGAGTTGGGACCCACCGCCGGAGTCATCGGCGCGGCCCGGCTCATCAGCGACCACCTCTTCTCACCCGCGTAAGCGCTCGCCTCGTCCACGGTTCACCTCCGCAAGACCCGGCTCACCAAGACCCGTCTCTTCCACGGCTCACCTCCGTAAGCACTCGCCTCCACCACGGCTCACCCGCACAGCGCCCTGCTTCGCCCTGCCCTGAAACCGGCCCGCACGCCCGCCAAGGGGACCTCATGGCACCAGAACCACCGCTGCTCAGCATGTCCGGCATCACCAAGTCGTTCCCCGGAGTCCGGGCCCTCGACGGCGTCGACCTCGACGTCCAGGCCGGTGAAGTGCACTGTCTGCTCGGTCAGAACGGGGCCGGCAAGTCCACCCTGATCAAGGTGCTGGCCGGCGCCCACCAGCCCGACACCGGCACCATCCGCTGGCGCGGCGAGGAGGTCACCCTCCGCTCGCCGATCGCCGCCATGCGCCTCGGCATCGCCACCATCTACCAGGAACTCGACCTGGTGGAGCACCTGTCCGTGGCCGAGAACGTCCACCTCGGCCATGAACCCACGGCCGCCGGGTTCGTCGTACGGGGAAAGCAGGCGAAGGCCGCAACCGCCCAGCTGCTGAAGCGCCTCGGTCACGCGGAGATCGATCCGGCGCGCCTGGTGGGGGAGTTGTCGGCGGCGCAGCAGCAGATCGTGTCCATGGCGCGGGCCCTCTCCCACGACGTACGGCTGATCGTGATGGACGAGCCGTCCGCCGCCCTCGACCCGGACGAGGTCGACAACCTGTTCCGGATCGTCGGCGACCTCACCGCCGAGGGGGTGGCCGTCGTCTACATCTCCCACCGCCTGGAGGAGATCCGGCGGATCGGCGACCGGGTCACCGTCCTCAAGGACGGGCGGGCCGTGGCGGTCGGGCTGCCCGCGAAGTCGACGCCGACGCGTGAGGTCGTGTCGCTGATGACCGGGCGCAACGTCGAGTACGTCTTTCCGGAGCGGCCTGTCGCGGCACCCGGTGGTCCGGCGGTTCTGGAGGTCCGAGGGCTGGCCCGCGACGGCGAGTTCGACGCGCTGGATCTCGCCGTCCACCCGGGAGAGATCGTCGGCCTCGCCGGACTCGTCGGCTCGGGACGCTCCGAGATCCTGGAGACGATCTACGGCGCCCGGAAGGCCACCGCCGGTCAAGTCGTGGTGGACGGAAAGGCGTTGAAGCCCGGCAGCGTCCGCGCCGCCGTCCGTGCCGGGATCGGGCTCGCCCCCGAGGAACGCAAGGCGCAGGCCCTGCTGATGCTGGAGTCGGTGACCCGCAATGTCTCCGTCTCCTCCATGTCCCGCTTCTCGCGCGGTGGTTGGATCGACCGGGGTGCCGAACTCGGCGCGGCCCGGGCGGCGACCCGTGAACTGTCGCTGCGCCCCGACAACCCCGCCGTACCGATCCGCACCCTGTCCGGCGGCAACCAGCAGAAGGCCGTCCTGGCCCGCTGGCTGCTGCGCGGCTGCCGGGTCCTGCTCCTCGACGAGCCCACCCGGGGCGTCGACGTCGGCGCCCGCGCCGAGCTGTACGCGGTCGTCCGGCGCCTCGCCGACGAAGGGCTCGCCGTGCTGCTGGTCTCCAGCGAGGTCCCCGAGGTGCTCGGCCTCGCCGACCGCGTCCTGGTGCTCCGCGAGGGCCGTGTCGTGCACACCGCGCCCGCCCGCGAGCTCGACGAACACCGCGTACTCGACCTCGTCATGGAAGGAAGCCCGGCGTCATGACGCAGCCCGTGTCCCCGCCCAGGGGAAGCGCCGACAAGGTGCCCTCGGTGAGCCAACCGTCCGCGTGGCGAGGGGTGTTCGCCCGCGCCGACGTCCGCACCCTCTCCCTCCTCGGCGTGCTCGCCGTACTGATCCTCATCGGCGGCATCACCAAGCCCGACGAGTTCCTCGACACCCGCAACCTCCAACTCGTCCTCACCCAGGCCTCGGTGATCGGTGTCGTCACCGTCGGCATGACCTTCGTCATCACCTCCGGCGGCATCGACCTCTCCGTCGGCGCGATCGTCGCCCTCGCCTCGGTATGGGCCACCACGGTCGCCACCCAGGAGTACGGCTTCACCGGCATCCTCTTCACCGCGGTGCTCGTCGGAGTCGGCTGCGGCCTGGTCAACGGACTGCTCGTCGCGTACGGCGGGATGGTCCCCTTCATCGCCACCCTCGCCATGCTCGCCTCGGCGCGCGGACTCGCCCTCCAGATCACCGACGGCCGCACCCAGATCGTCACCGTGCCCTCCGTGCTCGACCTCGGTGAACGCGACGCCTATGTCCTCGGCGTCCCGCCGCTCGTCATGGTCTTCGCGGTCGTGACGATCATCGGCTGGCTGGTGCTGAACCGCACCACCTTCGGCCGGCGCACCGTCGCGGTCGGCGGCAACGCTGAGGCGGCCCGCCTCGCCGGCATCGACGTCCGCCGCCAGCGCCTGTACCTCTACCTGCTGTCCGGGCTGTGCTGCGGCATCGCGGCCTTCCTGCTGATCATCCTGTCCGGCTCCGGCCAGAACACCAACGGCAACCTCTACGAACTCGACGCCATCGCCGCCGCGATCATCGGAGGCACCCTGCTCAGCGGAGGCCGCGGCACCATCACCGGTTCCGTGCTCGGGGTCCTGATCTTCACCACGATCACCAACATCTTCGCCCTGAACAACCTGCAGAGCGACGTCCAGCAGATCGCCAAGGGCGCGATCATCGTCGCCGCCGTGCTGGTCCAGCGCCGTACCGCAAGCACGACCTGAGGAAAGGGTTCACCGCCATGCCACAGCTCCCCACTCGCAGAGGACTGCTCTTCGGTACCGCCGCCGTCGGGGCCGGTGCCCTCCTCGCAGGTTGCACCAGCAACGACTCCGGTGACGACGAGCCGGCCGCGAACGACCAGCCGGCCGCCGACGACAAGCCCGGCAAGGCCGTCACCATCGGCTTCGCCGGACCCCAGGCCGACCACGGCTGGCTCAACGCGATCAACGACAACGCCAAGAACCGGGCGAAGAAGTACTCGGACGTCACCCTGGAGATCACCGAGGGCTCCAACGACACCGCCCAGCAGATCGGCCAGATCGAGACCCTCATCAACAAGAAGGTCGACGTCCTGGTCGTCCTGCCCGCCGACGGCAAGGCCCTCACCCAGGTCGGCCTCAAGGCCATGCGCGCCGGCATACCGGTGGTCAACCTGGACCGGATCTTCAACACCCCGCAGGCGTACCGCTGTTGGATCGGCGGCGACAACTACGGCATGGGCCTCAACGCCGGCCACTACATCGGCGAGAAACTCAAGGGCAAGTCCAACGCCAAGGTCATCGAACTGGCCGGCCTGGACAACCTGGAACTCACCAAACAGCGCACCCAGGGCTTCGACGACGCCCTGAAGAACTACCCCAACATCCGCAAAGTCGCCCGCCAGGCAGCCGAGTTCACCGTGGAGTCCGGGCAGGCCAAGATGGCCCAGCTGCTCCAGGCCCAGTCCAGCTTCGACGCGCTGTGGAACCACGACGACGACCAGGGCGTGGGCGCGCTGCGCGCCATCGACCAGGCCGGGCGCGACGACTTCCTCATGGTCGGCGGCGCGGGCGCCCTGTCCGCGTTCCAGGCCATCAAGCAGGACAACGGTGTCCTCAAGGCCACCGTCCTCTACCCGCCGACCATGGCCGCCTCCGCGATCGACCTCGCCCGCGCCCTCGGCCAGGCCAAGGGGGTCAGCGGTCTCGCCGAGTTCGAGATCCCGGCCTCCCTCACCCTCTACTCGGCCGTCGTCGACAAGACCAACGTCGACCAGTACATGTCCACCGGCTTCAAGTGAGGCGTACCGACCCAGGGCCGGTCCTCGCGACCGGACCGGCGGCGGCCAGCGATGCGCCGCGGCCGGTCCGGTCCACGGGACAGGCCCCAGGAGCCCGGTTCGTCGACGGACCGGGCTGCACCCCCCACCGCGCCACGACGACGAGGAGGACATCGCGCATGGCACAGCCGCAGCAGTCAGAAGAGGCCGAGGTGCCGCCTCTGCGGGTCGGCATGGTCGGCTACGCCTTCATGGGCGCCGCCCACTCACAGGGCTGGCGGACCGCCGGACGCGTCTTCGACCTGCCCCGCCGCCCGGTGCTCGCCGCGATCTGCGGCCGGGACGCGGACGCCGTGCGCCGGGCCGCGGACCGGCACGGCTGGGCTGCGGCCGAGACCGACTGGCGGGCCCTGATCGAGCGGGACGACGTCGACCTCGTCGACATCTGCACCCCCGGCGACAGCCACGCCGAGATCGCCGTCGCCGCGCTCGCCGCGGGCAAGCACGTGCTGTGCGAGAAACCCCTCGCCAACACCGTCGAAGAGGCCGAGCTCATGACCCGGGCGGCCGAAGAAGCGTACGAGCGCGGCCAGTTGGCGATGGTCGGCTTCAACTACCGCCGGGTGCCCGCCACCGCACTCGCCCGCCGCATGGTGGCCGAGGGACGGCTCGGCACGCTGCGCCACGTGCGGGTGACGTACCTCCAGGACTGGCTCGTGGACCCGCAGGCCCCGCTGACCTGGCGGCTGCGCAGGGAGAAGGCCGGCTCCGGCTCGCTCGGCGACCTGGGCGCCCACATCATCGACCTCGCCCAGCACCTGGCCGGAGAGCCGCTCGCCGGAGTGTCCGCACTGACGGAGACCTTCGTACGGGAACGCCCGCTGGCCGGCGCCGTCAAGGGCCTCGCCGCCGAAACCGCCACCGGCACCGGCCAGGTCACCGTCGACGACGCCGCCCTCTTCACCGGCCGCTTCACCTCCGGCGCCCTCGCCTCCTTCGAGGCCACCCGCTACGCCACCGGCCGCAAGAACTCCCTGCGCATCGAACTCAACGGCGAACGGGGCTCGTTGGCCTTCGACCTGGAGCGGCTCAACGAACTCGCCTACCACGACGGCACCGAACCGGGCACGCACGCCGGCTTCCGCCGCATCCTCGTCACCGAGCCCGAGCACCCCTACCTGGAGGCGTGGTGGCCGCCGGGCCACGGCCTGGGTTACGAGCACACCTTCGTCCACCAGGCCCGTGACCTCGTGCACGCCATCGCGTCCGGCACGGAACCGCGGCCGTCGTTCGCGGACGGGCTCCAGGTCCAGCGGGTGCTCGCGGCGGTGGAGGAGAGCGCGGAGAAGAACTCCGTCTATACGCCGATTGCCGTCTGAGGAGGTTTCGACACATGCCGCGTCAGTTCACGCTGTTCACGGGTCAGTGGGCCGATCTGCCGTTGGAGGAGGTCTGCCGCCTGGCCGCCGAGTTCGGCTACGACGGTCTTGAACTCGCCTGCTGGGGCGATCATTTCGAGGTCGACAAGGCGCTCGCGGACCCGTCGTATGTGAAGTCCCGGCATCAACTGCTGGAGAAGTACGGTCTGAAGTGCTGGGCGATCTCCAACCATCTGGTCGGGCAGGCGGTGTGCGATGCCATCATCGACGAACGCCACCAGGCGATCCTGCCGTCCGTGATCTGGGGCGACGGTGACCCGGAGGGGGTGCGGCAGCGGGCGGCGGACCGGATCAAGGACACCGCGCGGGCCGCGGCCGCCTTCGGTGTCGAGACCGTCATCGGTTTCACCGGCTCGGCGATCTGGCACCTGGTCGCGATGTTCCCGCCCGCGCCGGAGGCGATGATCGAGCGCGGCTACGAGGACTTCGCCGCCCGCTGGAACCCGATCCTGGACGTCTTCGACGCCGAGGGTGTGCGGTTCGCGCACGAGGTCCATCCCAGCGAGATCGCCTACGACTACTGGACAACCCAGCGCGCCCTGGAGGCCGTTGACCATCGTGCGGCGTTCGGGCTGAACTTCGACCCCTCGCACTTCGTGTGGCAGGACCTGGACCCGGTCGGCTTCCTCTACGACTTCCGTGAGCGGATCTACCACGTCGACTGCAAAGAGGCCCGCAAGCGCCTGGACGGCCGCAACGGCCGCCTCGGCTCCCACCTGCCCTGGGGCGATCCGCGCCGCGGCTGGGACTTCGTCTCCGCCGGCCACGGGGACGTGCCCTGGGAGGACGTCTTCCGCATGCTGCGCTCCATCGACTACCAAGGTCCGATCTCGGTGGAGTGGGAGGACGCCGGCATGGACCGGCTCCAGGGCGCACCGGAGGCGCTGAAGAGCCTGAAGCGCTACGACTTCGAGCCGCCGTCGGCCTCCTTCGACGCCGCCTTCGGAGGCGGCGAGTAGCCCCCACCGGCCAGTTCCGGGATGACAGCACATCCCCGCGTACCCGCACCCACCCGTACGACCGGCCCCACTCCGGAGGCATCCGTGCACGGGAACACAACTGGACGATGGACGACGGCTGTGGTGGGCACCGCCCTGCTGCTCGGCTGTGTCTCGCAGCCCGCCGCGTCCCACAGCTCCGACGACAGACGAGTCCTGGTCTTCTCCAGGACGGCGGGCTTCCGCCACGACTCCATACCCGAAGGGGTCGAGGCGATAAGGGACTTGGGCACGAGCAACGGCTTCACGGTCGACGCGACGGAGGACGCGAACGCCTTCACCTCGCGCAACCTGCGCCGGTACGACGCGGTCGTGTTCCTCTCCACCACCGGAGACGTCCTCGACCCCGCCGGACAGCGGGCCTTCGAGGGCTACATCCGGCACGGCGGCGGCTACGTCGGCATCCACGCGGCCGCCGACACCGAGTACGACTGGGCGTTCTACGGCGGCCTCGCCGGCGCCTACTTCCAGTCCCACCCGGCGATCCAGCCCGCCACGGTGGTCACCGAGGACCGTGCTCACCCGTCCACGTCGGGGCTGCCGCCGACGTGGAACCGGACCGACGAGTGGTACAACTACCGCTCCAACCCCCGCGAGCGAGTCCACGTCCTGGCCTCCCTCGACGAGTCCTCGTACACCGGCGGCACCATGAACGGCGACCATCCGATCGCCTGGTGCCAGGACTACCAGGGCGGCCGCGCCTTCTACACCGGCTTCGGCCACACGAAGGAGTCGTACACGGATCCGGCCTTCCGCGGACACCTGTTGGGCGGGATCCGGTATGCGATCGGTGACGCACAGGCCGACTGCCGACCGGAGAACGGCTACCGTCCCCTCTTCGACGGCACGGCGGCCTCGTTGGAGGGCTGGAAGCAGGCGGGCCCCGGCTCCTTCACCCTGTCCGACGACGGCACGCTCACCTCGTCCGGCGGTATGGGGATGCTCTGGTACGCCGGTCAGAGCTTCCGGTCGTACTCCGTGAAGCTCGACTGGCGCCTCGCCGTAGACGACAACTCCGGTGTGTTCGTGGGCTTCCCGCCCTCGGACGACCCCTGGTCCGCCGTGGACCACGGCTACGAGATCCAGGTCGACGCCACCGACGTACCGGAGAAGACGACCGGTTCCGTCTACGGCTTCCGCTCCGCCGACCTGAAGAAGCGCGACCGCGCGCTGAACCCGCCGGGGGAGTGGAACACGTACGAGATCCGCGTGGAGGGCGAACGGCTCCGCGTCTGGCTCAACGGCGTGAAGATCAACGACTTCACCAACACCGATCCGGCGCGGAGCCTGCGTGACGGACATGTCGGCATCCAGAACCACGGAGCCGACGACCAGGTGTCCTTCCGCGACATCCGGATCAGGGAACTGCCCGCCAAGGGCGACTGAGCGACGGCGGGCGGGGGACGCCGGACCTCCGCCCGCCGTCTTCACCCCCTGCCACGGCGCCGCGCACACCACGCGCTCGACCGTCCCAGGGGTCTGCGTACCACGCGTTCGACAAGGAGGCTGTCCATGTCCGCGTCCGTTTCCGTACCGCGGGTCGGTGTCTGGCTGATCGGGGCTCGCGGTTCCGTCGCCACGACGGTCGTCGCGGGCTGCGCCGCGCTCACCGCGGGGCTGCACCCGCCGACCGGCCTGGTCACCGAGACACCCCCCTTCACCGACAGCGGTCTGCCCACCCTCCCCTCCTTGGTCTTCGGCGGCCACGACACCGTGGACTGCCCCCTGCCCAAGCGGGCGGAGGCCCTGGCGGCCGGTGGAGTCCTGCCCCACGACCTGCCGCCCGCCGTGACCGCCGAACTCGCCGCCGCCGAACGGGAGATCAGACCCGGCGGTCCCCTTCCCGGCGACACCCGCACCGAGGAGGACCTCATCACCGCGTTCGCAGCGGACATCCAGTCCTTCGTACGACGGCGACGGCTGAGCCGCGCGGTGGTCGTGAACGTGGCCTCCACCGAGCCCGCCCCGACCGGCGACGCGCTGCCCCCGAGCAGCCTGTACGCCGCGGCGGCCCTGCGCGCGGGCTGCCCGTACGTGAACTTCACCCCCTCGACAGGCCTGCACCACCCCGCCCTCGCCGGGCAGGCCGAGTCCGTCGGTCTCCCTCACGCGGGCCGTGACGGCAAGACCGGCCAGACCCTGCTCCGCTCCGTCCTCGGCCCGATGTTCACCCAACGCGCTCTGGAGGTCCGCGCCTGGTCGGGCACCAACCTGCTGGGCGGCGGTGACGGGGCGGCCCTGGCCGATCCGGGCGCGGCCGCGGCGAAGAACGCCGGCAAGGAACGCGTCCTGGCCGACTCCCTCGGGCACACACCGCAGGGCGAGGTCCACATCGACGACGTCCCGGTGCTCGGTGACTGGAAGACCGCCTGGGACCACATCGCCTTCGACGGGTTCCTCGGCACGCGGATGATCCTCCAGACGACTTGGCAGGGCTGCGACTCGGCCCTCGCCGCGCCGCTCGTCCTGGACCTGGCCCGGCTGGTCGCCCGCGCCCACGAGGCGGGCCTGTCGGGGCCGCTGAGCGAGCTGGGCTTCTACTTCAAGGATCCGGTGGGGGAGGGGCCGTCGTCACCGGGGGAGCAGTACGCGGCGCTCGTGGGGTTCGCGGAGCGCCTGCGGGGGCGTGACGCTGCTGGTCGCTCCGGGGAGCAGCGGTGAAGGCGCGGGGGGCAACGGCGTCGCACGGCTCGTCCGAAGGCGGCGGCTCGGGAACGTCGTCGCCGAAGCCCACCGCACCTCCGTCGCAGGTGACTTCACACAGCCCAGTGCCGCAGAGCCGGGCCCGCAGGGACAGCACTGATCGCGCCGACCGCGCTGACCGAGCCCGGGCATGGGCCGAACTCCTGCGCCTCCCAGCCCTGTTCACGGTGCCCGGCGACGCCCTCGCCGGTGCGGCCGCGGCCTCCGCCCGCCCCACCCCCCGTACCTTCCTCGCCATCGCCTCCTCCCTCTGCCTGTACGAGGCCGGCATGGCCCTCAACGACTGGGCCGACCGCGAGGTGGACGCCGTGGAACGCCCTCACCGTCCCCTCCCGTCCGGCCGCATCCACCCCGCGGCAGCCCTCGGCGCGGCCTGCGTCCTGACCGGCGCGGGCCTCTCCTTCGCGGCCTGCGCGGGCCGCCCCGCCCTCACCGTCGCGGCACCCCTGGCGGCCACCGTGTGGGCGTACGACCTCGCCTTGAAGAACACCCCGCTGGGCCCGGTCGCGATGGCGACGGCAAGGGGCCTGGATCTGTTGTTGGGGGCGACGGCGACAGCCGGGGGAGGGGCAACGGCGCGCAGGAGGGGCGGCGGTGGTGCCGGGCGGGTGGTGGACGCCGGCGCCGACGACGTGCGTCGGGTGGGGGGTGCTGGCCGTGTGCGTCGGGTGGTCGGTGGGGGCGGCGGCCTGAGCCGGGTAGTCGGAGTGGGCGGTCTGAGTCGGGCGGTCGGCGTCGGCGACGTGGGGCGGACGGTCGGAGGCGTTGACGGCAGTCGGGTGACTGGAGTCGTCGGCACCGGCCGGCAGGTCGGCGTGGTCGGCTCTTCGGCCGCAGCTGTCGCCGACGAGGTGCGGGCGGCCCTGAGAGCGGGACGCACGCCGACCGCCTTCCACGGCATCCGACACGCCCTCCCCTCCGCCGCACTCCTCGGCGCCCACACCCTCGCGCTCACGACCGTGTCCCGCAGGGAGGCCCAGGGCGGAGCACCCCTGGCCCCGTTGACGGCGCTGGCCGCGACAGCCGCACTGACCCGGCTCGTGGCCCGCGGGCGCCCCCTCCCGACGGACCAGCTCGACGAAAGCCCAAGCCACACCGGAGGGCTCTCGGCCATACGGGGGATCGCTGCGGCTTTGTCCCGCTCGCCAGGTCCCTGCCCGCCCACCGGCGACCACACCTCGCAGCGCGGCTTCGGCCTCACGCTCCCGGCCCCGTCCGCCGCTCTGCGCATCGCCCTCGCCACGACCTACGCGGTCACCGCCGCCCGCCCCTACTTCCACGCCGCCCTCAACCCGTCACCCCCACTCACCCAACGCGCCGTCACCGGCGGCATCCGCGCCACGATCCCCCTCCAGGCCGCCCTCACCGCCCGCTCGGGCACGAAGGCAGCGACGCTCACCGCCCTCCTCACCACCACCCTCGCCCCACTGGCAGCCCGCTTCGCGAGAAAGGTGAGCGTCACATGACCGGCGCCCTCCCCGCCCCCCACCACGGCACCGACATGCCCGCCCCAGCCCCACAGCCCGAACCCACCTCCAGCACGACCGGCACTGCGCCCGCCTCCCACCCCTCCGGCAGGGCGCCCGCCCCCAGCACCACCGGCAGCGCGCCCACCCCGAACGCCTGCGACACCGGGCCGGCCTCCAACACCTCCAGCACCGCACCCACCCCCCTGGCCCACCCCCTCCCCACCCCACCCCCGCACACCCCGCAGACCCCCCAACTCCGCTTCGGCTACGGCACCAACGGTCTTGCCGACCTCCGTCTCGAAGACGCCCTCGCCCTCCTCGCCGACCTCGGTTACGACGGTCTCGGGCTGACGCTCGACCACATGCACCTGGACCCCCTCGCCCCCGACCTCGCCGCCCGTACCCGCCGACTCGCGCGGCGGCTGGACGTGCTCGGTCTGACGGTCACCGTCGAGACGGGGGCCCGCTATGTGCTCGACCCGCGTCGCAAGCACGGCCCCTCCCTGCTCGACCCCGACCCGGACGACCGCGCCCGACGTGTCGACCTGCTCGTCACGGCCGTCCAGGTCGCCGCCGACCTGGGTGCCCACGCCGTGCACTGCTTCAGCGGTGTCACACCGGAGGGCACGGATCAGGACACGGCGTGGAAGCGTCTCGCCGAAGCCCTCGTCCCGGTGCTGGACGCGGCCACCGCCGCCGGCGTCCCCCTCGCCGTCGAACCGGAACCGGGGCACCTGCTCGCCACCCTCGCCGACTTCCACCACCTCCGCACCACCCTCGGCAGCCCCCCGGCCCTCGGCCTCACCCTCGACATCGGTCACTGCCAGGTCCTCGAAGACCGGTCACCCGCCGAGTGCGTCCGCGCCGCGGGTCCCTGGCTGCGCCACGTCCAGATCGAGGACATGCGACGAGGTGTGCACGAGCACCTCCCCTTCGGTGACGGCGACATCGACTTCCCGCCGGTCCTCGCCGCCCTGGCCGACACCGGCTACCAGGGCCTGACCGTGGTCGAACTGCCCCGCCACTCCCACGCGGGCCCGCACTTCGCCGAACTCTCCCTCCCCTTCCTCCGACAGGCAGTGGCGCTCTCACAAGGAAGCACTCCATGACCCACCCCCAAGCCCACCAGGCAACCTCCGTGGCGGCCACCCCGGCCACCCCGGGTACCCCGGTCACCCCGGCGACCCCGGCCCCGGACACCGCGACCCCGAAAACCCCGGCCCCGAAAACCCCGGCCCCGGACACCGCGACCCCGAAAACCCCGGCCCCGGACACCGCGGGTCCAGAAACCCCGGCCCCGGCCACCCCGGCCCCCAACACCCCGGCCCCCAACACCCCGAACATCCCCCTCGCCCGCACCCCACCCACCACGCTGCACCGCCACCTCACCGCCCAGCTCGGCGAAGCCGCCCGTGCCTGGCTCGACCGGGCCCTCGAAGAGGCCGCCGCCCACCCCGGCGCCCACGGTCCCATTTCCGTATGGGAGTTGCGCCTCGCCGAGGCAGGGCGCCGGTGCGGGCCCGAACACGCCGACGCCGTCCGCGTGCTGATCCTGCACGCAGCCCGCGCCGACACCGACGCCCTCACCCGGGTCTACGCCCAGGGCACCGCCGCCGAACGCCGAGCCGTCCTGTACGCCCTGCCGCACCTGGTGCCCGGCCCGCAGGCACTCCCCCTGGTCGAGGACGCCCTGCGCACTAACGACACCCGGCTCCTGGCCGCCGCCGTCGGCCCCTACGCCGCCCGCCACCTCGCCGCCCACCAGTGGCGCCACGCCGTCCTGAAATGCCTGTTCACCGGCGTGCCCGTCACCGAGGTCGCCGAACTGGACCGGCGTGCCCGCGCGGACGCCGAACTCGCCCGCATGCTCGGCGACTACGCCGCCGAACGCACCGCCGCCGGCCGTCCCGTGCCCCAGGACCTGCACCGCGTCCTGACCCTGACCGACCCCGAGGCCACCCCACCCGCACCGGCCGCCGACCACGGCCCGAGCGGCCCCGACGGCGCCCCCGGCGTCGACGGCACCCACGGCAAGGAGTCCTGATGCGCATCTTCGACCCCCACATCCACATGACGTCACGGACCACCGACGACTACCAGGCCATGCACACCGCCGGAGTGCGCGCCGTGGTCGAGCCGGCCTTCTGGCTGGGCCAGCCCCGCACCTCGCCCGCCTCCTTCCTCGACTACTTCGACGCCCTGCTGGGCTGGGAACCCTTCCGGGCCGCGCAGTACGGCATCGCCCACCACTGCACGCTCGCCCTGAACCCCAAGGAGGCGAACGACCCCCGCTGCACCCCCGTCCTCGACGAACTGCCCCGGTATCTCGTCAAGGACCAGGTCGTGGCCGTCGGCGAGATCGGCTACGACTCCATGACCCCCGCCGAGGACACCGCCCTCGCCGCCCAGCTCCAGCTCGCCGCCGACCACGAACTGCCCGCGCTCGTCCACACCCCGCACCGCGACAAGCTCGCCGGCCTGCGCCGCACCCTCGACGTCGTGCGCGAGTCCGCCCTGCCGACCGAGCGGGTCCTGGTCGACCACCTCAACGAGACCACCGTCAAGGAGGCCAAGGACAGCGGCTGCTGGCTCGGCTTCTCCGTCTACCCGGACACCAAGATGGACGAGGAGCGGATGGTCGCGATCCTGCGCACCTACGGCCCCGAGCAGGTCCTGGTGAACTCCGCCGCCGACTGGGGCCGCAGCGACCCCCTCAAGACCCGCAAGGTCGGCGACCTCATGCTCGCCGAGGGCTTCAGCGAGGACGACGTCGACCGGGTGCTGTGGCGCAACCCCGTCGCCTTCTACGGACTCAGCGGCCGCCTGAACCTCGACGTCCCGGCCACCGACGTCACCCACGAGGGCAACTCCATCCTCCGCGGCCCGCAGAAGACGGAGGCGTGAGCCATGCGCTTCCGCCACCCCGACGGCACCATCGTCCACCTCGCCTACTGCACCAACGTCCACCCCGCCGAAACCCTCGACGGCGTCCTCGCCCAGCTCCGCGACCACTGCGAGCCCGTCCGCCGCCGCCTCGGCCGCGACCGCCTCGGCATCGGCCTGTGGCTCGCCCGCGACGCCGCCCACGCCCTGGTCAGCGACCCGTCCGCACTGCGCGACCTGCGCACCGAACTCGACCGCCGCGGCCTGGAGGTCGTCACCCTCAACGGCTTCCCCTACGAGGGCTTCGGCGCCGAGGAGGTCAAGTACCGCGTCTACAAGCCGGACTGGACCGACCCCGAACGCCTCGAACACACCACCGCCCTGGCCCGCGTGCTCACCGGACTCCTGCCCGACGACGTCACCGAGGGCAGCGTCTCCACCCTCCCGCTCGCCTGGCGCACCGGCTACGACGACGCGGACGCCGAGAAGGCCCGCACCGCCCTGCTCACCCTCGCCGAACGCCTCGACGCCCTCCAGGAACTGACCGGCCGCTCCATCCGCGTCGGTCTCGAACCCGAACCCGGCTGCGTCGTCGAGACCACCGGCGACGCCATCGCCCCGCTGACCGCGATCGCCCACGACCGCATCGGCGTCTGCGTCGACACCTGCCACCTCGCCACCTCCTTCGAAGACCCGCACACCGCCCTGGACGCGCTCACCACCGCCCGCGTCCCCGTCGTCAAGTCCCAGCTCTCGGCCGCCCTGCACGCCGAACACCCCCACCTCCCCGAGGTCCGCGAGGCACTCGCCGCCTTCGACGAACCCCGCTTCCTGCACCAGACCCGCACCTCCACCGCCGCGGGCCTCCGCGGCACCGACGACCTCGGTGAGGCCCTCGCCGGCGACGCCCTGCCCGACGGGGCACCCTGGCGCGCCCACTTCCACGTCCCCCTGCACGCGGCCCCCGCCGCCCCCCTCACCTCCACGCTCCCCGTGCTCAAGTCGGCCCTCGCCCGGCTCGTCGGCGGCCCGCACCCCCTCACCCGCCACCTGGAGGTCGAGACCTACACCTGGCAGGCCCTCCCACCCGCACTGCGGCCCCGCGCCCGCACCCAGCTGGCCGACGGCATCGCCGCCGAACTCACCCTCGCCCGTGACCTGCTGACCGACCTCGGCCTGAAGGAGCTGCCATGAGCGAACAGCCCCCGCGGACAGGACCGACGCCCCTCCTCGTCCTCGACGTCGTCGGCCTCACCCCCCGACTCCTGCACCACATGCCCCACCTCAAGTCCCTCGCCCAGTCCGGCTCCCACGCCCCGCTCGGGACCGTCCTGCCCGCCGTCACCTGCGCCGCCCAGTCCACCTTCCTCACCGGCACCCATCCCAGTGAGCACGGCATCGTCGGCAACGGCTGGTACTTCCGCGACCTCGGCGACGTACTCCTGTGGCGGCAGCACAACGGACTGGTCGCCGGCGACAAGCTCTGGGACGCCGCCCGCCGCGCCCACCCCGGCTACACCGTGGCCAACATCTGCTGGTGGTACGCCATGGGCGCCGACACCGACTTCACCGTCACCCCCCGCCCGGTCTACTACGCCGACGGCCGCAAGGAACCCGACTGCTACACCCGGCCCCCGGCCCTGCACGACGAACTCACCGACAAGCTCGGCACCTTCCCCCTCTTCCACTTCTGGGGCCCCGGCGCGGACCTGGTCTCCAGCCAGTGGATCATCGACGCCACCCGACACATCATGGGCACCCGCCACCCCGACCTGACGCTCTGCTACCTCCCCCACCTCGACTACGACCTGCAACGCTTCGGCCCCGACGACCCACGCTCCCTGAAAGCCGCCGCCGACCTGGACCGGGCACTGGCCCCGCTCCTGGACGACGCCCGCGCGGAAGGTCGTACCGTCGTGGCGCTGTCCGAGTACGGCATCACCCGCGCGGACCGACCCGTCGACATCAACCGCGCTCTGCGCCGCGCCGGACTCCTCGAGGTGCACACCCAGGACGGCATGGAGTACCTGGACCCGATGGCCTCACGGGCCTTCGCGGTCGCCGACCACCAGATCGCGCATGTCTATGTGCGCCGCCCCGAGGACCTGGACGCCACCCGCGCCGCTCTCGAAGGCCTGCCCGGCCTCGAACAGCTCTTCGACGACGAGGGCAAGAAGGCTCACCACCTCGACCACCCGCGCTCCGGCGAACTCGTCGCCGTCGCGGAACCGGACGCCTGGTTCACGTACTACTACTGGCTCGACGACGACCGCGCGCCCGACTTCGCGCAGCTGGTCGAGATCCACCGCAAACCCGGCTACGACCCGGTCGAACTGTTCATGGACCCGCTCGACCCCTACGTCAAGGTCAAGGCGGCCGGCGCGCTGGCCCGCAAGAAGCTCGGCATGCGCTACCGCATGGCGGTGGTGCCCCTCGACCCGTCACCTGTTCGCGGCAGCCACGGCCGCCTTCCCGAGAGCGACGACGACGGTCCGCTTCTCATCTGCTCCACCCCCCGCGTCGTCGGCGACCGCATCGAGGCCACCGACGTGAAGTCGCTCCTGCTCCGACTGGCCGGACTTTCCTGACTGGTCCCCAGTGAAGCACCCAGCACTGACAACGCCCTCCGACACCGAGGAGTCCCCGGCATGAGCCGCACCTCCCAGCCCGACCCCGAACTCACCCACCGCCTGACCAGACGAGGCATGCTCGGCGTGGCCGCGGGCGCCACCGCCGCCGCACTGCTGGGCGCGGCGGCCTCCCCGGCAGGCGCCGCCACCGACGCCGCGACCGGCACCACCGGCCACGGCCACGGCCGCGGCCGCCCCGTGCTGCCCCCCGGCCGCCTCGGCATCCAGCTCTACAGCCTCCGCGACAAGGTCTCCACTCTCGGCTTCGCTCCCGTCTTCGCCGAACTGGAGAAGTACGGCTACGACGAGGTCGAGTTCGCCGGCTACACCCAGGGCTCGGCCGGACCGATCACCCTCGCCCAGCTCAGGCGGCTGGCCCGCGACCACGGCCTGAACCCGATCGGCAGCCACGTCGGCTACTACTCGGACGACCCGAACGCCTACACCTTCGCCCAGAACCTCACCAAGGTCCTCGACGACGCCCAGGCCCTCGGCCTCAAGCACATCGGCACCGCCTCGGGCCCCTTCCGCTACGGCTCCACCGTCGACGCGTGGAAGCGCGCCGCCGAGGAGTTCAACACCTACGGCGCGGCGGCGAAGGCGCGCGGGATGAAGTTCTACCAGCACAACCACTCCGAGGAGTTCTCCTTCGCCACCGACAACCCCAAGGTCCGCCTCTACGACGTGCTCCTCAGGGAGACCGACCCCGACCTGGTGTTCCTGGAGATGGACATCTTCTGGGCGTACTCGGGCCAGTTCCGCTTCTCCAAGCGGCCCGACGGCACGCCGGCCCCCTTCGAACCCCTGAACTACGTCCTCAGGCAGCCGCACCGCTACCCGCTCTTCCACGTCAAGGACGGCGTGAGCGACCCGTCGAACACCTACGGCTACCGGATGACCGACGTCGGCGACGGAGACATCGACTACCAGAAGTTCATCTCCGCCGTGACCCGGCTGCGGGGCGAGCGCCTGGCCCACCACTGGCAGGCCGAGCACGACCAGCCCACCGAGTCCTTCACGTTCGCCCGGCGCTCCAGCGCCCACCTGCACTCACTGCGGGAGAAGTGCTGACCGAGCAGCACGACTGAGGCGGGACCCCGAGGGCGCAGGGGGCGCTCCCCGCCGGTCGGGGTCCCGCCGTCGTGTAAACGGGCTGACCGGTCGCCCCCGGCCGCCGCGGCGACCGTCGGGACGAGCCGGCGTACGCCCGCGTACACGTTCATGGAGCGCCCGCGCGCACAGCCGCGCGGGGGAAGGAGGCCCGGTCCGACACCCGAAGCGGTCGCCGGCGCACGGGCCCCCGGCCCGGTCGAAGGCCCGTGCCGCCAAGCGGACCCGGTCGGGGAGGCACGCGAGGAGACCGGTTCCGACACGGACCGGGGGAGTGTCGAGGGCGAGTCGCCGAAGCGTCGCGGGAACCGCGGGTACCGCGACGGCTACGGGTCCCGCGAGGGCTACGGGGACCGCGTCAGGACTCGCCCCACCCGCAGGGCCGCAGGGGGAGGCAGCCGTACGACCGCCCCCCAGCCGGCCCCCGGCCATGAGCGGATCCGGGTGAGACGAGCCGGCTCTGCCAAGAATGAGTCCCGCGGTCACCGACGCGACCGCGCCGCCGCGTCCGCGGATCACCCCACACGGCTCCGCAACTCGTCCCATCCCGGCTTCAGCCCCCCATCGCGCCGACGGGCGACTTCTCGATGCGGATCGCGGCCGCCTCGAACTCCACGGCACCCGCGATCGGACAACGGGCCCTGGCCGCCCACCCGTTCGCTCCGTCCGCGGCGTCCGACGGGCGCCCGGTCATGAACGCCAGGCCCGGCCGCAGCGCCGGATCGACCCACACCGGTGCCGTCGTCGCTGCGAGCCGGGTCACGACCCGCACCTCCTCGCCGACCACCACCCCGAAGCGCTCGGCGTCCTCCGGACTCAGCTCGACGCACTCCGCGCGCCGCAATGACGAGCCCGAACCGCCTCTCCGCGGCGGGGTGTTGTACGAGTCGAGGCGGCGCCCTCTGCTCAGCCGGACCGGATACCGCTCGTCCGTCAGATCGACGGGAGGTGCGTGCGCCACGAGCTGGAACGGCGTAGGACTGTCACGATCGCCCTGCCGTCGCCCGGTGAGCAGCTCCAGATTGACCCACGCCCGGACCTCGCCCGCGCCGTCCCCGGCGGCCCCCAGGGGCAGGCACGGTTCCCCGAGCGCCCAAGCCCTGGCCGACTCCCTTATGTACGCGGCCGGTACGCCCGTCACCTTCGCCGTGAGCGACAGCGTCCACGGCTCGACGAGCCTGCGGTACTCCTCGAAGCCCGAGGTGGCTCGCTCGACGAACTCCAGGTCGGCCAGGCCCGTTTGGATGATGTCCCGGCCGATGGCGTGAGCCATCGGGACCGCGGTGCCGGTGTTCGGCCGGACGCGTCCGCCGGATGCCAGGGTGTGGGCGCTCGGTTCCGTCATGCGGCGGACCGGAGGGCGAGGAGGTCGGACAGGGCGTGGACCGTGCGCAGGGTGGGCACGTCCACGCCGGTGATCTCCGCCAGCTCGATCACGGCGGTGAGCAGGACGTCGAGTTCGAGAGGCTTGCCGCGCTCCAGGTCCTGAAGGGTGGAGGTGCGGTGGTCACCGACGCGTTCGGCGCCGGCCAGTCGGCGCTCGATGGAGACGCCGACCGTGCAGCCCAGGGCCTCGGCGACGGCGAGCGTCTCGGCCATCATGGTCTCGATGACCTTGCGGGTGCCGCCGTGCAGGCACATCTGCCGCATGGTGGCTCGGGCCAGGGCGCTGATCGGGTTGAAGGAGATGTTCCCGAGCAGCTTGAGCCAGATGTCGTCGCGGAGATTCGCCTCGACCGGAGCCTTCAGGCCGCCCAGCCGCATGGCCTCACTGAACGCGAGACACCGCTCGGACAGGCTCCGGTCGGGCTCGCCGATGGAGAACCGGGTGCCTTCCAAGTGCCGTACGACGCCCGGGGCTTCGAGCTCGGTGGCGGCGTAGACGACACAGCCGATGGCCCGGGAGGGCGCGAGCACCGCACTGACCGCACCTTCCGGGTCGACGCTTTCGATGCGGTGGCCGTCGTAGGGGCCGCCGTGCCGGTGGAAGTACCACCAGGGGATGCCGTTCTGGGCCGCGATGACGGCGGTGGTGTCGTGGAGAAGGGGCTCGATGAGCGGCCCGCACGCCGCGTACGAGTTGGCCTTCAGTCCGAGGAAGACGTAGTCGACCGGGCCGATCTCGGCCGGGTCGTCGGTGGCGTGCACCTGGGCGGTGAAGTCACCGCGGGGGCTGAGGACTTGGACGCCCTGTCCGCGCATCGCCGCGAGATGGGGTCCACGGGCGACGAGATGCACATCCGCGCCGCCGCGGTGCAGTGCCGCACCTACGTAGGCGCCGATCGCACCGGCGCCGAGAACTGCGACTTTCATGATGAGGAAGCTCCGTTCGGTGAGGGTGACCGAGGAACTGTCGACTTTGTCGACTGGATATTGTCTACAGGATGGGATGAGTGCTCAGCAAGGGTCGTGACGTCACCAACCCCCGTGAGCTGCTGCTGAGCGCCGGTACGGACCGCGCTCCGGCGGTTGTGCGCCGTAGACTGTAGGCGAAAGCCAATTCGCCCTCGGCGCTCAGTTGCAGCGACGACGCTGTACAAGAAGGGACCGCGATGTTGCCGACCACAGGACTGCCGTACGGCACCGTGCCCAGGCTCGAGCGCCCCGGACCCCTGCGCGACCGTGTCTACGGGGCGTTGCTGGAGCTGATCACCACGCGTGCGCTTCAGCCGGGTCAGCATCTGGTGGAGAGTGAGCTGGCCGGTCATCTGGGGGTGTCGCGGCAGCCGGTGCGGGAGGCGCTGCAGCGGCTGAACACCGAGGGGTGGGTGGATCTACGGCCCGCCCAGGGCGCGTTCGTGCATGAGCCGACGGACGAGGAGGCCGACCAACTCCTCACGGTCCGAACCTTGTTGGAGGCGGAGGCGGCCCGGCTGGCCGCCGCGAACGCGGGCAGTGCCGGGATCGCCGCCCTCGAAGCGCTGTGCGTGCAGGGCGAGGAGGCTGTGGCCGCCGACGACGTGGATGCCGCGGTCGCCCTGAACGCCCGACTCCACGCCAAGGTCATGGAGTTGGCGGGCAACGCGGTCCTCGCCGAGTTGGCGGGGCAGGTGGATCGGCGGGTGCGGTGGTACTACACGCCGATCGCCCGGCAGCGTGGCCGGCAGTCCTGGATCGAGCACCGTGAACTGATCGCCGCCATCGCCGACCGCGACGAACAGCGGGCCACCGCCGTCATGCGGCAACACACCGAACACACACGGAAGATGTACCAGGAACGCGAGAAGTAGCCCGCCACGCACCCTGGTTCACCGAAGCGACCGCATGCCGGATGAGGCGGCCCTTCCCGGCCAACGGCACGGGGAAGGGCCGCCTGATGTCCGAACGGCCCTGCTCAGGCCGCGGCTTGCGGTTGCGGCGCCGCCACCCCGCTCCGGGGCCGCCCCGGCTGCCGTAGCAGCAGGGCGATCGCCGCCGCCAGCATCGAGGTGGCGCCGGCCAGGGCGTACGCCCCGTCGTAACCCCAGGCCGCGACGACCATGGAACCGAGGCCGCCGCCGAACAGACCGCTGATCAGCTTGCCGCTGTACACCAGCCCGTAGTTGGACGCGTTGTAGTTCTCCCCGAAGTAGTCCGGGGTGAGCGCCGCGAACAGCGGGTAGAACGCGCCGCCGCCGAACCCGGACAGGAACGCGAAGAACAGGAACAGCGACTCGCTCTTGACGTCACCCGCCCAGATCACGCCGAACTGCGCGAGCCCCAGGACGACGATCACGAACACCAGCGTGGACTTGCGGCCCCACTTGTCGGACAGCCAGCCCACCACTCCGCGCCCGATGCCGTTGATGACCGCCATGACACCCATCGAGGAGGCCGCCACCAGCGGGCCGAAGCCCACCTCCTTCGCGTAGTCGACCTGGAAGGAGATGCCGAAGATCGACACTCCCGCGGTCATCACGAGGGCGACCCACATGAGGGGAAGCATGCCGGTCCTGACGGCCTCCTTCGGCGTGAACTGCCGTACCGCGGGAGGGTTCTTGGCGAGCGCGACGGCACCCTTCCCGCTGCCGCCGTAGGTCAGCGGGTCGATGTCCGCGGGCCACCAGTTCTTCGGCGGGTCCTTGAAGAAGAACGCGCAGCCCACGACCACGATCAGGATGTAGCAGCCGATGAGGTCCAGGACACGGTGGTAGTTCGCCGTGTCGAAGCCGTAGTTGAAGATGAAGATGAAGGGCAGAGATCCGTACGCGAAGCCGCCGTTGACGAACCCGGTCCTGGCGCCCCGGCGTTCGGGGAACCATTTGCCGACCATGTTGATGCAGGTCGCGTAGACCAGTCCGGCGCCGATTCCCCCGATGACGCCGAATCCCAGGATCGCCAGCAGGACGTTGCTGAGGTGCGACAGGGCGAGGAACCCGACCAGACACATGCCCGAGCCGATGTACATGGCGCTGCGGGCGGTCAGGATGCCCTTCTCCCGGAGCCAGCCCGCGGGGAAGGCGATGCCGGCCTGGAAGAAGACCCAGACGCTGAGGATCCAGAAGGTGTTGCTCTGCGTCCAGCCGTGGGCGTGGGACAGGGTGTCCTCGGCCGAGCCGTACGCGTACTCGAAGACGCTGATGGCCATCATGGTGATCCACGGGAGGTACACCATGAGCTTGCGTGAGTGGCCGAGGATGTCCCGGTCGGTCTCACCGATGCGGTAGACGCGGCCGCCTGCGTCGGTCACTTCTCGGTAGGGACGTGGTGCGGCGGTGGAGTGTGCGGTCTTGTCGGTGTCGCTGCGTGCTGCGTACGGATCTGCCGTCATGTCAGGCCATTTCCTCGCCGAGCGGTTGCGGGTTGGGTACGGTCCGACGGCTGGTCTGGGGCCTGCCGGGGGCCTTGAGGAACAGCGCGAGCACCGCGGAGCTCAGGCCGATGCAGCCGGCCAGGACGAACGCGCCCTCGTAGTCCCAGGCGCCGACCACGATCGAGCCCACGCCGGAGCCCACCAGGCCCGAGATGAGCTTCGAGCTGTAGACCATGCCGTAGTTGGAGGCGTTGTTGTTCTCACCGAAGTAGTCCGCGGTCATCGCGGCGAAGAGCGGGAAGATCGCGCCGCCGCCGAAACCGGAGACCATGGAGCAGAAGAGGAAGAACGGCATGCTGCCCATCTGGCCCGAGACCAGCACCCCGAACTGCGCGGTGCCCAGCACCAGACACACGATGATCAGCGTGTTGCGGCGGCCGAACTTGTCGGAGATCCAGCCGATCACGCCGCGCCCGGTGCCGTTGACGATCGCCTTCAGCGACATCGCCGTGGCCACGATCCCGCCGGCGAAGCCCATGTCCTTGCCGAACGGCACCTGGAAGGCGATGCCGAAGATGTTGATGCCGGCCGTGCACAGCAGGCAGAACCACATCATCCACAGGACGGGCGTGCGCGCGGCCTCCTTGGGGGTGTACTGCTTGACGGCCGGCGGGTTCTTCTCCAGCGCGCGCCGGATCTTCGGGTCGTCGGTCATCTTCAGCGGGTCGACGTGCGGCGGCCACCAGTTCTTCGGCGGGTCCTTGAAGAACCAGCCCGCGAACGCCACCACGGAGCAGCAGACCAGGCCGACCGTCACCAGGACGCCCTTGTAGTTGCTCAGGTCCATGTACGAGGTGAACAGGAAGACGAAGGGCACCGAGCCGTAGGCGAAACCGCCGTTGACCATGCCGGTCTTGCCGCCCTTGCGCTCCGGGAACCACTTGCCGACCATGTTCACGCAGGTCGCGTACACAAGACCGGCACCGATACCGCTGCACACACCGAAGCCCAGGTAGGCGACGATCACGTTCGGCGCGAACGCGAGCGACAGATAGCCGAGGACGGTGCCCAGCGCGCCGAGCATCATCGCGTAGCGGGCCGGAAGCCGCCCGCTCTCCCGCAGTTGCCCGGCGGGGAAGGCCACGGCGGCCTGGAAGAACACCCAGACGCCCATCAGCCAGAAGATGTGCCCACTGCTCCACAGATGCGCCTCGTGCAGGGTGTCCTCGGCGGACGTGAACGCGTACTCCGAGGAACTGATGCCCAGCATGCCCATCCACGGGAAGAGCACCATGGTCCATCGTGGCCGCCCCATGATGTTCCGGTCGGTCTCACCGATCCGGTACACGCGGCCGTTGCGGTCCGTCACCTCCCTGAAGGCGGCGGACGACGAGTAGTCGAGTGTTGTCATAGCTCAAGCACTCCTTGCGTCGAAAGATCTGGCCAGCGCCCCCTGTCCAAATGCCTTTCGTGCGCGCACGGAACCCCGGGGCCGGTCGACGCGCACCGTCGCCGGACCCCGTGCTCGATCACGTCATGGATCACCGCCCGAAGACCCGGCGGTGCGGCCCCGGTTCACCACGTCAGATCACCCCTCCCGACTTCATCAGCCTCAACTCCTCGTCACCGAGACCCAGTTCGCCGATGTAGATCTCTTCGTTGTGCTGGCCGAGGAGGGGTGGGGTGGTGATGGTGGTGGGGGAGTCGGAGAGTTTGAGGGGGTTGCCGACGGTGGTGAAGGCACCGCGCTGGGGATGCTCGACCTCGACGATCATGTCGTTGTCGGCGAGGGAGCGGTCCTCGATGATCTCCCTGGTGGACAGGATCGGCCCGCACGGGATGTTGTGGCGGTTGAGCTGTTCCAGGACCTGCCATTTGGGCAGCGTGCTGGTCCATTCCTCGATCAGCTGGAACATCTTCGCCAGCTTCGGCAACCGGGCCTGCGGGGTGGACCATTCGGGATCCTCGGCCAGCTCCGGCCGGCCCATCAACCCGGCCAGCGGGGCCCAGCCGACAGGCTGGACGATCACGTACACGTAGTCATTGGGCCCGCCGGGCGCGCACCGCACGGCCCAGCCCGGCTGCCCGCCACCGGAGGCGTTCCCGGAGCGGGGGACCTCGTCGCCGAAGTCCTCATTGGGGTATTCGGCCAGCGGCCCGTGCGCGAGGCGTTGCTGGTCACGGAGCTTGACCCGGCACAGGTTCAGCACCGCGTGCTGCATCGCCACGTTCACCCGCTGGCCCTTCCCTGTCCGTTCGCGCTGGAAGAGAGCGGCCAGGATGCCGGCCACAGCATGCACTCCGGTACCGGAGTCACCGATCTGCGCACCGGTTGCCATCGGCGGCCCGTCCGGGAAGCCGGTGGTGGCCATCGAGCCGCCCATCGCCTGTGCCACCACCTCGTACGCCTTGAAAGCGGTGTACGGGCCGTCCCCGAACCCCTTGATCGACGCGTACACCATCCTGGGGTTGATCTCCCGGATCCGCTCCCATGTGAACCCCATCCGATCCACCGCACCCGGCGCGAAGTTCTCCACCAGCACATCCGCACCCCGGATCAGACGGGTCAGGATCTCCCGGCCCCGCTCCGTCTTCGTGTTCAAGGTGATGCTGCGCTTGTTGCAGTTGAGCATCGTGAAGTACAGCGAGTCCGCCCCCGGCACATCCCTGAGCTGCCCCCGCGTGACATCCCCGCCCGGCGCCTCCACCTTCACCACATCCGCCCCCAGCCACGCCAGCAACTGCGTCGCCGACGGACCCGACTGCACATGCGTCATGTCCAACACCCGCACACCATCAAGCGCCAACGTCGTCACGGATCACCTCACCGTCAGCAGGTTTGGCACATTGCATACAGTCGACGAATACTGTATGAAGATTGTTATCCCGCATCCCGTGGGTGATGTCCAGGGGGCGTGCAGCACTTTTAAGTCGTGCACTTTTGAGACGGGAGCCGAACCATGGACCTGTACGAGCACGAAGCCCGGGCCCTCTTCGAGGAACACGGGATCCCGGTGCCGAGGGCGGAGGTCACCGACTCGCCCGAGGAGGCCCGGGTCATCGCCCGCCGACTGGGCGGCAGCGTCGTCGTGAAGGCGCAGGTGAAGACGGGAGGCCGGGGCAAGGCGGGCGGTGTGCGGCTCGCCGCCGATCCCGCCGAGGCCGAGCGGACGACCCGCCGCATCCTCGGCACGGACATCAAGGGGCACCGGGTCCGCAAGGTCATGCTGGCCCAACCCGCCGACATCGAGCGCGAGTTCTACGTCGCCTACGTCCTCGACCGTGCCGCGGGCCGCTTCCTCGCCATCGCCTCGGCGGCGGGCGGCATGGACATAGAGGAGGTCGCCGCCACTCGCCCCGAGGCGGTGGTCCGGATGCCCGTCGACCCCGCCGAGGGCGTCACGTCGGCGAAGTCGGGCGCGATCGCCGATGCGGCCGGGCTGCCGCCCCGGACCGTCGACGTCCTCGTACGGCTGTGGGAGGTGCTGGTCCGCGAGGACGCGGTCCTCGTGGAGGTCAACCCGCTCGTGCGCACCCGCCAGGGACAGCTCCTCGCCCTCGACGGAAAGGTCACCCTCGACGACAACGCCCGCTTCCGGCAGGCACGTTGGGGCAACGACAGCATTGCGTACGACGATCCGCTGGAGGCGGCCGCCGCCGCGAAGGGCCTCAACTACGTCAAGCTCGACGGCGAGGTCGGCATCATCGGCAACGGCGCCGGCCTGGTCATGTCGACCCTCGACGTGGTCGCCGGCTGCGGCGCACGGCCCGCCAACTTCCTCGACATCGGCGGCGGCGCCTCGGCCCAGGTCATGGCGGACGGACTGTCGGTCGTCCTGTCCGACCCGGCCGTCAAGTCCGTGTTCGTCAACGTCTTCGGCGGGATCACCGCCTGCGACGCGGTGGCCGACGGCATCGTCAAGGCCCTCGACGAGGTCCGGCCGACCAAGCCGCTGGTCGTGCGCCTCGACGGCAACAACGCCGCCCGCGGGCGGACCGTCCTCGACGAGCGCGCCCATCCCCTCGTCCAGCAGGCCACCACCATGGACGGCGCCGCCCGGCGCGCCGCCGAACTCGCCAACACCGGCTGAAGGAGCGGGACATGGCCATCTTCCTGACCAAGGAGTCCAGGGTCCTCGTCCAGGGCATGACCGGCGGCGAGGGCATGAAGCACACCCGGCGCATGCTCGCCGCCGGCACGAACGTCGTCGGCGGCGTGAACCCGCGCAAGGCCGGCCGGGCCGTCGACTTCGACGACCGGGTGGTGCCCGTCTTCGGATCGGTCGCCGACGGCATCCGGGCCACCGGAGCCGACGTCACCGTCGTCTTCGTGCCGCCCGCCTTCGCCGAAGCGGCCGTTGTGGAGGCCGTCGACGCCGGGATCGGTCTCGTCGTCGTCATCACCGAGGGCATCCCCGTCCACGACACCGTCGCCTTCACGTCGTACGCGAAGAAGAAGGGGACACGGATCATCGGTCCCAACTGTCCGGGCCTGATCACCCCCGGCCAGTCCAACGCGGGCATCATCCCGGCGGACATCACCCGGTCCGGCCGGATCGGGCTGGTGTCCAAGTCCGGCACGCTCACCTACCAGCTCATGTACGAGCTGCGGGACATCGGATTCTCCACCTGTGTCGGCATCGGCGGAGACCCCGTCGTCGGCACCAGCCACATCGACTGCCTGGCCGCCTTCCAGGACGACCCCGACACCGAACTCGTCGTCCTCATCGGGGAGATCGGCGGTGACGCGGAGGAGCGGGCCGCCGCCCACATCCGGGATCACGTCACCAAGCCCGTCGTCGGCTACATCGCCGGCTTCACCGCGCCCGAGGGCCGGACCATGGGCCACGCCGGCGCCATCGTGTCAGGTTCCGCGGGCACGGCCCAGGCGAAGAAGGCGGCGCTGGAAGCGGTCGGCGTCAAGGTCGGCGCCACCCCGAGCGAGACGGCCCGCCTGGTGCTCTCCCTGCTGGACACCGTTCGCAAGGCCCCTCAGGCCTGACCCGAACCACGCGACGCGTACGTGGAACCGTCCGTCGCGTTTCCCTCAACACCCCGCCCCCGACTGTGCACCGAGAGCGGAGACATCGCATGACCACCACCCTCAACTCCAGCCACCTCGTGGTGAAGTCCGGCACCTCCTGGAACGACGCCTGGCAGCGCTGCCTCGCCGTCGCCCCCGAGGCCTTCCGCGACGACCGCGTCCTCAACCTCTGGGACTCCGCCTGGCGGGCCGACGGCCGGGCGCTGCCCGCCACCAGCCCTGTCGACGGCAGCCCCATCGCCGGCCCGCCGCGCCTGGACCGGGAAGCCGCCCACCAGGCCGTTCGCGCCTCCCTCGACCAGCACCGCGCCTGGCGGCACGTCCGCCTCGAAGAACGCCGGGCCCGCGTCGCAGCCACCCTCGACGCCCTCACCCAGCACCGCGAACTCCTCGCGCTGCTCCTCGTCTGGGAGATCGGCAAGCCGTGGCGGCTCGCGCAGGCCGACGTCGACCGGGCCATCGACGGCGTGCGCTGGTACGTCGACGGCATCGAGCCGATGGTCGAGGGCCGGGCCCCGCTCGACGGCCCGGTGTCCAACATCGCCAGCTGGAACTACCCGATGAGCGTGCTCGTCCACGCCCTGCTGGTCCAGGCACTGGCGGGCAACGCGGTCATCGCCAAGACCCCCACCGACGGCGGCGTCGCCTGCCTCACCCTGGCCTGCGCGCTCGCCGCCCGCGAGGGCATCCCCGTCACCCTCGTCAGCGGCAGCGGGTCAGAGCTGTCCGAGGCGCTGGTGCGGGCGCCCGAGATCGGCTGCGTCTCCTTCGTCGGTGGCCGCGACACCGGGGCCGCCGTCGCCACGGCCGTCGCCGACCTCGGCAAGCGGCACGTCCTCGAACAGGAAGGCCTCAACACCTGGGGCATCTGGAACTTCACCGACTGGGACGCGCTCACCGCCGTCATCCCCAAGCTCTTCGACTACGGCAAGCAGCGCTGCACCGCCTACCCGCGCTTCGTCGTCCAGCGCGAGCTGTTCGACGAGTTCCTGGCCGCCTACCTCCCCGCGGTCCGCACCCTGCGCCTCGGACACCCCCTCGCCGTCGCGCACCCCGACGACCCCTACCCGTCCCTCGACTTCGGCCCGGTGATCAACGCGGCCAAGGCGAAGGAACTCCGGGACCAGGTCGCCGAGGCCATCAACCGGGGAGCCGTCCCCGTGCACCGCGGCAGCGAGGCGGACGCCCGCTTCCTGCCCGGCCAGGACACCTCGGCGTACGTCCAGCCGGTCACCCTCCTCAACCCACCCCCCTCCTCGCCCCTGCACCACGCGGAACCCTTCGGCCCGGTCGACACCATCGTCCTGGTCGACACGGAAGCGGAACTCCTCGCCGCCATGAACGCCTCCAACGGCGCCCTCGTCGCCACCCTCTCCACCGACGACCGGGCGACCTTCGACCGACTCGCCCCGCAGATCCGCGCGTTCAAGGTGGGACACGGCACCCCGCGCTCCCGCGGCGACCGCGACGAACTGTTCGGCGGGTTCGGCGCCTCCTGGCGCGGCGCCTTCGTCGGCGGCGAACTCCTCGTGCGCGCCGTCACCCAGGGCCCCGCCGGCGAGCGGCTGCCCGGCAACTTCCCCGAGTACCAGCTGATGCCGTGAGGCACCGACGTACACACGACGACGCAGGGATGAGGTGGCGAACATGACGTTGGCGCTTGATGGTGTGCGGGTGTTGGACATGACGCATGTGCAGTCGGGTCCGTCGGCGACGCAGTTGCTGGCGTGGCTGGGGGCGGATGTGGTGAAGGTGGAGGCGCCGGGCGGGGATGTCACGCGGGGGCAGCTCAGGGATGTGCCGGGGGCGGACTCGCTGTACTTCACGATGCTCAACTGCAACAAGCGCAGCATCACCTTGAACACGAAGACGGAGCGGGGCCGGGAGATCCTGACCCGTCTGATCCGGGGTGCGGATGTGCTGGTGGAGAACTTCGCGCCGGGTGCGGTGGATCGGATGGGGTTCACATGGGAGCGGATCCGGGAGATCAACCCCAGGATGGTGTACGCGTCGATCAAGGGGTTCGGGGACGGCCCGTACACCGCTTTCAAGGCGTACGAGGTGGTGGCACAGGCGATGGGCGGCTCGATGGCCACCACCGGCTTCCCGGACGGGCCGCCGATGGCAACCGGTGCGCAGATCGGTGACTCCGGTACCGGAGTGCATGCTGTGGCCGGGATACTCGCCGCACTCCTGCAAAGGGAGAAGACCGGGCGCGGCCAGCGGGTGAACGTGGCGATGCAGCACGCGGTGCTCAACCTGTGCCGGGTCAAACTCCGTGACCAGCAACGCCTGGCCCACGGACCATTGGCCGAATACCCCAACGAGGACTTCGGCGACGAGGTCCCCCGCTCCGGCAACGCCTCCGGTGGCGGGCAGCCGGGCTGGGCCGTGCGGTGCGCGCCCGGCGGGCCCAATGACTACGTGTACGTGATCGTCCAGCCTGTCGGCTGGGCCCCGCTGGCCGGGTTGATGGGCCGGCCGGAGCTGGCCGAGGATCCCGAATGGTCCACCCCGCAGGCCCGGTTGCCGAAGCTGGCGAAGATGTTCCAGCTGATCGAGGAATGGACCAGCACGCTGCCCAAATGGCAGGTCCTGGAACAGCTCAACCGCCACAACATCCCGTGCGGGCCGATCCTGTCCACCAGGGAGATCATCGAGGACCGCTCCCTCGCCGACAACGACATGATCGTCGAGGTCGAGCATCCCCAGCGCGGTGCCTTCACCACCGTCGGCAACCCCCTCAAACTCTCCGACTCCCCCACCACCATCACCACCCCACCCCTCCTCGGCCAGCACAACGAAGAGATCTACATCGGCGAACTCGGGCTGTCCGAGGACGAGTTGCCGCACCTCCAGGCGCACGGCGTCATCTGACCGACACGACCGGAGCGAGGTAACCCCGAATGTCGACTTCAGCACCCCGAACCGCGACGGTCACCGACCGGCTCGTCGCAGCCAACCGTGCCTACGCCGCCGGATTCACCGACCCCGGCATGGGCGCGCGCCCAGTCCTGCGCGTCGCCGTCGTGGCCTGCATGGACGCCCGGCTCGACCTGCATGCCGCGCTGGGCCTGCAACTCGGTGACTGCCACACCATCCGCAACGCCGGGGGAGTCGTCACCGACGACACCATCCGCTCCCTGACGATCAGTCAGCGCGCGCTCGGCACCCGCAGTGTGGCACTGATCCACCACACCGGCTGCGGACTCCAGACCCTGACCGAGGACTTCCGGCACGAACTGGAGCTGGAGGTGGGCCAGCGCCCCGCCTGGGCGGTGGAGGCCTTCCGGGACGTCGACCAGGACGTACGGCAGTCCATGCAGCGAGTGCGCACCTCGCCGTTCCTGCCGCACACCGACGATGTGCGCGGCTTCGTCTTCGACGTGACGACGGGGTTGTTGCGGGAGATCGCCCCGAACTCCTAGCGGGTCCACGCCCGTTGGCGGGCGCAGGGCCGGTCGGCCGGGGTCAGTCGCCCCGGCCGGCCACCGCGGCGAGCTGCTCGCAGTAGAAGTCGGTGGTGTTGCGGGTGTGCCGGCGCATGAGAGCCTCGGCGCGGTCGGGAGCGCCCTCGCCGATGGCCTCGATGATCCTCGCGTGCTCGTTCCAGGCGTCCTTGCCGCGGGGCTTGGCGATGGGCATGTAGTACCAGCGCACCCGCCGGTCCACCTGTGGGATGAGTTCGGCGAGGACCGCGTTGCGGGACAGGTGGGTGATGTGGCCGTGGAGGGCGGCGTTCGCCTCCACGATGGCCCGGGCGTCCCCGGCCGCCAGAGCCGTCAGCCCCGTCTGCTGGAGCTCCCACAGCCGGGCGACGTCCCGAGGAGTTGCGTGCTGGGCGGCGCCGCGAGCCGAGTGGGTCTCCAGGAGCGCCCGGACGCTGAGGAGTTGGGCGCACTCCTCGGTGGTGGGGGAGTGGACGAACGCGCCCTGGGAGGGGCGCAGGTCGACCCAGCCGGCCGTCTGGAGTCGTTGGAGCGCCTCTCGGATCGGCTGCCGGCTCACCCCGAGGCTCTCGGCCAGCTCCGCCTCGACGAGGTGCTGGCCGGGGGTGAGCGAGCCGTTGATGATCAGCTCGGTGAGGGCCTCGTAGACCGCCTGGCGCAGCGGGGTGGGCCTGCTGATCGCTCCGCGGGTCGTCGTGGTGGGTGTGTCGGGCATGGGTCCCGTCTCCCTCGTTCGACTGGTGGGTCGAGCCGTCCGGCGATCGCCTGACCTTGTGCGGTCACCTTCCCATGCAGAATACTGTATGCAATCATCGATCGACAGTGGACCATCAGCCACTCCCGAGGGGGTCGCCCCGTGTCGTACCGCACCGCTCTCTCCGAAGTTCTGACCGGCACAGTCGGACCAGTCGCCGAAGCGACGGCCGGCCAGGGCCGGTTCCCCCGCGGCGCCGTGACGGCTCTCGGTGGCGCGGGACTCCTCGGGCTCACCGTCTCCACCGCATTCGGCGGCGGAGGCCGGGGGTTGGCCGAAGCCGCGGACGTGGTCGCACGGACCGCGCGCGTCTGCCCGGCCACGGCGGCCGTGCTCCAGTCCCACTACGCGGCCGTCGCCGTCGTCGAGGCACACGGCGGCCCCTGGCTGCGCACCGAGATCGCCGCCGGACGCCACCTCGCCAGCCTCGCCCTCGCGGAGTCGGAGGACGGGGCCCCGGAGGGGGCGGCGGCGGAGGCCCGGCTCCTGGCGCCGCGCTCCGTCGCCACCGGCTCCGGGGGCGTCGTCGCCCTGCGCGGCCGCAAGCGCCCGGTGCTCGCGGCGGGGGAGGCCGACACCTACGTCTGGTCCTCCCGGCCGCTCGCCGCCCCGGACGGGCTGACGCTCTGGGCGGTACCGGCGCACGCCCCCGACCTGTTCGTCCCGGCCCGCCCCGGCGCCACGGGCCCCCGCGGCAGCGCGACGTCCACCGTCCTCGCCGACCCGGTGCTGGTGCCGGCCGAGGCGATGCTGGGCACCGACGGCGCCGGTCTCGACCTGGTGCTGCGCACGGTCCTGCCGTGGCTGCTCGAACTGCGGGCCGCCGCGGAGACGTTCCGCCCGCCGACCCTCGACCCGGAGGGCCCTCGCCGCCGGGCCGACTCCCTCGCCGCGTCCTGAACCGCCCACTGTCGGCGCCCGGTTGGCCTTAGGGCCTGATGTCGGCCGGTTGTGTATACAGAAGTCTGTATGGAGTATTAACTAGGTCTCCTGCACCCCTCGCCGGGGAACCGCGTGACGGAAGGCGAAGCGATCATGACGACCAGCGGCAGTGATGGGACGGTCGAGAGCGTGGTCCGGAGGGTGGTGGCCCGGCACCGCGGCGAGCGCGGACCGCTGCTGCCCGTACTGCACGCCCTCCAGGCCGAGTTGGGCCATGTGCCGCAGGAGGCGGTGCCGGTGCTCGCCGAGGAGCTCAACCTCTCCCGGGCGGACGTCCACGGAGTGGTGACCTTCTACCACGACTTCCGCCGCGAACCCGCGGGCCGCACCACCGTGCGCATCTGTCGCGCCGAGGCCTGCCAGGCCCTGGGCGCCGACCAACTGGTGCGCTACGCAAGCGAGTCCGGGCTTCGGCTCGGCGAGACGACGCCCGACGGCTCGGTCACCGTCGAGCAGGTCTTCTGCCTCGGCAACTGCGCGCTCGGCCCGTCCGTCGAGGCCGGCGGACGGCTCTACGGCCGAGTCGGCTCCGCCCGACTGGGCGCGATCCTCAACGGGACGGTCTCCTCATGAACACCCCTTCGCCCTCCACGGCCACGGTCTACGTCCCCCGCGACTCGGCGGCCAGGTCGGTCGGCGCCGACGAGGTCGCGCGGGCACTCCAACAGGCGTCCGAACGCGGCGACTTCGCCCTGGACGTCGTACGCAACGGATCACGCGGCATGCTCTGGCTGGAGCCCCTCGTCGAGGTGGCGACCCCCCAAGGACGTATCGGCTACGGCCCGGTGGCCCCCGAGGACGTCGACGACCTCCTGGCCGCAGGCATGCTCGACGGCGCCGACCACCCCCTCCGCCTCGGTGTCGTCGACGAACTCCCCTGGCTGGCACGCCAGAACCGGGTCACCTTCGCCCGGGTCGGCGTCACCGACCCCCTGTCGACCGAGGACTACGAGGCGCACGGCGGTCTCGCCGGACTGCGCGCCGCCCTGGGGCTGGCCCCCGCGGACGTGGTCGCGGAGGTCACCGCGTCCGGACTGCGCGGCCGCGGCGGCGCCGGATTCCCGGCCGGCATCAAGTGGAAGACCGTCCTGGACTGCACCGACGAGCTGAAGTTCGTCTGCTGCAACGCCGACGAGGGCGACAGCGGCACCTTCGCCGACCGCATGGTCATGGAGGGCGACCCCTTCATGCTCATCGAGGGCATGACGATCGCCGCCCACGCGGTCGGGGCGAGCGAGGGCTACCTCTACATCCGCTCCGAGTATCCCGACGCGATCGCGACGATGCGCCAGGCCATCGGGATCGCCCGCGAGCACGGCTGGCTCGGCCGGAACATCCTCGGCTCCGCCCTCGACTTCGACCTGCACGTCCGCGTCGGCGCCGGGGCGTACATCTGCGGCGAGGAGACCTCCATGCTGGAGAGCCTGGAGGGCAAGCGGGGCATGGTCCGCGCGAAACCGCCGATCCCGGCGATCGAGGGCCTGTTCGGCAAACCGACCGTGGTCAACAACGTCCTCACCCTCGCCACCGTGCCCGTCGTCCTGGCCGAGGGCGCGCAGGCGTATCAGCGCCTCGGCGTCGAACGCTCCCGCGGCACCCAGGTGTTCCAGCTCGGCGGCAACATCGCCCACGGCGGCATCGTGGAGACCGCCTTCGGCATCACCCTGCGTGAGCTCATCGAGGAGTACGGCGGCGGCACCCACTCCGGACGCCCGATCCGCACCGCGCAGGTCGGCGGCCCCCTCGGGGCCTACTTGCCGGAGTCGATGTTCGACCTCCCCATGGACTACGAGGCGTTCGCGGCCGCCGGTGCGATGGTCGGCCACGGTGGTGTGGTCGTCTTCGACGACACCGTCGACATGGCCGCGCAGGCCCGCTTCGCGATGGAGTTCTGCGCCGAGGAGTCGTGCGGCAAGTGCACCCCGTGCCGGGTCGGCGCGGTGCGCGGTGTCGAGGTGATCGACAAGATCGTCGCCGGTACGCACCGCGACGAGAACCTCGCCCTGCTCGAAGACCTCTGCGACCTGATGACCGAGGGCTCGCTGTGCGCGATGGGCGGGCTGACCCCGCTGCCCGTGCGCAGCGCCCTCACCCACTTCCCCGACGACTTCCTCGGCGGCCGTCGACTCCTGGAGATCCACCCCGTACGAGCGACGGAGGGCACGGCATGAGCCTGCTCAAGGAACCCGACTTCGGAACCCCTGAACGGCCGGGCCCGGCAACGGTGTCGGTCGAGATCGACGGCTTCCCGGTGACCGTCCCCGAGGGCACCTCGGTGATGCGGGCCGCGGCCCAGGCGGGCGTCGACATCCCCAAGCTGTGTGCCACCGACAGCCTGGAGGCGTTCGGCTCCTGCCGGCTGTGCGTGGTCGAGATCGACGGCCGCCGCGGCACCCCGGCCTCCTGCACCACCCCGTGCGCCGACGGCATGAAGGTGAGCACCCAGACCCCGAAGGTGGAGAAGCTCCGCCAGGGCGTCATGGAGCTCTACATCTCCGACCACCCCCTGGACTGTCTGACCTGCCCGGCCAACGGGGACTGCGAACTCCAGGACATGGCAGGGGTGGTGGGCCTGAGGCAGGTCCGCTACGGCTACGAGGGCGCCAACCACCTCGACGCCGAGAAGGACACCTCCAACCCCTACTTCGACTTCGACCCGTCCAAGTGCATCGCCTGTTCCCGCTGCGTCCGCGCCTGCGGCGAGGTCCAGGGCACCTTCGCGCTCACCATCGAGGGCCGCGGCTTCGACTCCAAGGTCTCACCGGGCGCGGGGGAGTCCTTCATGGACTCCGAGTGCGTCTCCTGCGGCGCCTGCGTCCAGGCCTGCCCGACCTCCACGCTCCAGGAACGCTCGGTCGTCGAACTCGGCATGCCCACCAGGTCCGTCGTGACCACCTGCGCGTACTGCGGGGTCGGCTGCTCCTTCAAGGCCGAACTGCGCGGCGACGAACTCGTGCGCATGGTCCCGTACAAGGACGGCGGGGCCAACGAGGGCCACTCCTGCGTGAAGGGCCGCTTCGCCTTCGGCTACGCCACCCACCCCGACCGCCGGCTCAAGCCCATGGTCCGCGAGCGCATCACCGACCCCTGGCGGGAGGTCGAGTGGGACGAGGCGATCGGCACCGTCGCCCGCCGGATGCGCGAGATCCAGGACCGGCACGGGGCGAGCGCGATCGGCGCCATCACCTCCTCGCGGTGCACCAACGAAGAGGTCTACGTCGTACAGAAGATGGTCCGCGCGGCCTTCGGCAACAACAACGTCGACACCTGCGCCCGCGTCTGCCACTCCCCGACGGGCTACGGCCTCAAGCAGACCTTCGGCGAGTCGGCCGGCACCCAGGACTTCCGCTCGGTCGCCGAGGCCGACGTCATCATGGTGATCGGCGCCAACCCCACCGACGGACACCCGGTGTTCGCCTCCCGGATGAAGCGACGGCTGCGCGAGGGCGCGAAGTTGATCGTCGTCGACCCGCGCCGCATCGACCTCGTCCGCTCCCCGCACATCGAGGCGCAGCACCACCTCCAGCTCCGCCCCAGCACCAATGTCGCCGTCGTCAACGCGATGGCCCATGTCGTGGTCACCGAGGGCCTCACGGACCGGGACTTCGTGGCCGCTCGCTGCGAAGGCTTCGCCGAGTGGGCCGAGTTCATCGCCCGCCCCGAGAACAGCCCGGAGGCCGTCGAGGAGATCACCGGAGTCCCGGCCGCCGAACTCCGCGCCGCCGCCCGCCTGTACGCCGAGGCACCCAACGGCGCCATCTACTACGGCCTCGGCGTCACCGAGCACAGCCAGGGCTCCACCATGGTGATGGGAATGGCCAACCTGGCGATGGCGTGCGGCAACATCGGCCGCGACGGTGTCGGCGTGAACCCCCTGCGCGGCCAGAACAACGTCCAGGGCTCCTGCGACATGGGTTCCTTCCCCCACGAACTCCCCGGCTACCGGCACGTCTCCGACGACGCCGTCCGAACCGTCTTCGAGAACCTCTGGGGCGGAACCCTCCTCGCCGAACCGGGACTTCGCATCCCGAACATGTTCGACGCGGCCATCGACGGCAGCTTCCGCGGACTCTTCGTGCACGGCGAGGACATCGCCCAGTCCGACCCCAACCTGGGACACGTCACCGCCGCCCTCGAAGCCATGGAACTCGTCGTCGTGCAGGACCTGTTCCTCAACGAGACCGCCAAGTTCGCCCACGTCTTCCTGCCCGGCGCCTCCTTCCTGGAGAAGGACGGCACCTTCACCAACGCCGAGCGCCGCATCAACCGGGTGCGCGCGGTGATGAAACCGAAGACCGGCAAGCACGAGTGGCAGATCGTCAGCGAGATCGCCACCGCCATGGGCTACCCGATGTCCTACGACCACCCCGGCCGGATCATGGACGAGATCGCGTCGGTCACCCCCACCTTCACCGGGGTCTCCTTCGAGCTCCTCGACAAGCTCGGCAGCGTCCAGTGGCCCTGCAACGAGCAGGCACCCGAAGGCACACCCATCATGCACGTGGACGAGTTCACCCGCGGCAAGGGCAAGTTCGTGGTCACCTCCTACGTGCCGACCAACGAACGCAGCACCCGGCGCTTCCCGCTGGTCCTCACCACGGGCCGGATCCTCAGCCAGTACAACGTCGGCGCCCAGACCCGCCGCACCGGCAACGTCGCCTGGCACCCCGAGGACATCCTGGAACTGCACCCGCACGACGCCGAGGTCCGCGGCATCAACGACGGCGACATGGTCACCCTGGCCAGCCGCGTCGGGCGGACCACCCTGCGCGCGGAGATCTCCGACCGGATGCCGACCGGGGTCGTGTACACCACGTTCCACCACCCCGTCACCGGCGCCAACGTGGTCACCACCGAGAACTCCGACTGGGCCACCAACTGCCCCGAGTACAAGGTGACCGCCGTCCAGGTGGCCCTGGCCCGCCCCGACCGGTCGAGCGACACCGCGGCCACCGGGACCGACCTCGTGACGGCGGGGGACTGAGATGACAGCGACCGTGCCGTCGGAGTGCCGGATGGCCAACGACATCGCCAGGAACCTCGGCCATCTGCCGGGGGAGGAGGCCGCCGAGGCGATCGCGGGGCACATCGGCAGGTTCTGGGACCCGCGCATGCGCACTCGGCTCCACGAGTTCGTCGACGCCGGCGTGGAGGGGCTCGACCCGCTGGTGGTGGCCGCCGTGAGGCTTCTGCACTGACCGGTGGCGTCTCCTCCCTGTACATCACTCCGCACTGCATACAGTATGGAGTCAGTGATCCCACGGGCAGGGAGGAGCCGCTCATGCTGTTCCGGCAGCTCGAGTACTTCGTGGCGGTGGCGAGGGAACGGCACTTCGCCCGGGCGGCGGAATCCTGCTACGTCTCCCAGCCCGCGCTCTCGGCGGCGATCGCCAAACTGGAGCGAGAGCTGAACGTCACGCTGATCAACCGCGGCCACACCTACCAGGGCCTCACCCCGGAGGGCGAGCGGCTCGTCGTCTGGGCCAAACGGATCCTGGCCGAGCAGGACGCCTTCAAGGCCGAGGTCGCCGCCGTGCAGTCCGGCATCACCGGCACCCTGCGGCTCGGCACCGACCCCACCGCGTCCACGACACTCGCCCTGCCCGTGGCCGCGTTCTGCGCGGCGCACCCGTTGGCGAAGGTCCAGGTCCGCTCACGGCTGTCGACGAAGGAACTCCACCGCCAGCTGCGCGACTACGAACTCGACGTGGCCATCGCCCACTTCGACCCCGACGACCAGGAAGGACTCCAGGTCGTCCCGCTCTACCAGGAGCGGTACATGCTGCTGGTCTCCGACGACCAGCTGGTCTCCCAGAGCCCCACCATGACCTGGGCGGACGCGGCCGAGCTGCCCCTCGCCCTGCTCACCCCCGACATGCGGATCCGGCAGATCGTCGACACGGTGTTCGCGGAGAAGGGCTTCGTGGTCACCCCGCAGGTCGAGACGGACTCGATCGCCTCCCTCTACGCGCACGTGGGCGGCGGCGGCTGGGCGAGCATCGTGCCGCACACCTGGCTGCGCGCCATGCCGGTCGTCGGCCGGACCCGGGCACTGCCCCTGACCGACCCGGAGGCGGGCGCCCAGGTCTCGGTGGCCATCCACGCGGCCACCCCCGGATCGGTCGCCGCGCGGGCGTTCGTCAACGCGGCGACGGGCCTGTCCCTGGACGACTTCTTCGCCCGCCCCCTGCCGGCCGAGCACCTGGTGCACTGAACCGGACGGACGACCGCTCCCGCGACCCCCGCGCCCCTCCCGTCACCGCGCGTACCGCGCCTGTACGGCCTTCCGGTCCAGCCCGCCCTTCGCCGTGTACGGCAGCGCGGTGACCACCTCCAAGCGGTCCGGCACCTCGAAAGGGGCCAGGTGGTCCCGGCAGTAGCGCAGGATCTCCGCGCGCCCGGCGCCGTCCCCGTCCCGCACCACCACGGCCGCGCCGACCCGCTGCCCGTACACCGCGTCCGGCACCGCGAACACCGCCGCCTCCGCGACCCCCGGGCACCCGGCGAGGATGTCCTCGACATGTTCGGGTGAGATCTTCTCGCCGCCCCGGTTGATGAGGTTCTTGAGCCGCCCGGTCAGCGACAGATACCCGTCCCCGTCCAGGGTGCCCAGGTCACCGGTGCGCAGCCAGCCGCCGACGAAGGTCCGGGCCGACTTCTCGCCGTCGGCCAGATAGCCCCGGGCGACCGTGGGCCCCTGCACCCACACCTCGCCCTCGACACCCGCCGGACACGGTCGCCCGTTCCCGTCCGTGACCCGCACCGCGACACCGGTCGGCCGGCCCACCGACCCCTGCCGGAGCGCTCCCCGCTGCGGCAGCGGTTCGCTGGTCGCCTGGTGCGAGGACTCGGTCATCCCGTACGCGGACAGCAGGGGTGCCCCGAACGTCCGCTCCAGCGCCCGCTGTGTCGCGGTGTTCAGGGGCGCGCTGCAACTCCGTACGAACTTCAACCGCGGTGCCCGCGGCCCCGGGTGCTCCCGCTCCGACCGGTCGAGGAGGATCTCGTGGATCGCCGGCACCGCCGTGAACCAGGTGGCGTCCGCCGCCCGCATGTCGTCCCAGAACGTGCCCGCGGAGAACCGCCCCCGCTCCGGCAGCAGCACACAGCCCCCGCTCGCCAGGGAGGCCAGCAGCGCCGCGAACAGCCCGTGGCCGTGGAAGAACGGCATCACCGCGACCGTCGCGTCCCCCGGGCCCAACTCGTAGGTGGCGCAGATGTTCTGGACGGAGGCGGCCACGTTGGCGCGGGTCAGCGGGACCATCTTCGCCCGGGCGGTGGTGCCGGCGGTGAACAGCACGAGGGCGTCCCGCTCCGACAACTCAGCGGAAGCAGTGGTGACGTGGGGGTCACCGCACGCCGAGGTCTCCAGCACCACCGTCGCCGTACCGGCACGGGAGGCGTCCACCCGCAACGGCCACGCGGGCACGGGCAGCACGACGGCACCGGACACGGCGGTGTCGAAGAGGACGGCCCGTGCACCCAACCCCGCCAGTCTCGCCGCGAGTTGAGGCTCCGGCAGTGCCGGGTCCAGCGGAGCCACCACCGTCCCGGCCCGCGCCGCACCGAGCAGCCCCACGACGAACTCCGCCGTGTTGGCACAGATCAGCCCGACGGCGTCCCCGCGGCGCAGCCCCGCCCCGTCGAGCCGCGCGGCCACGTCGTCGGCGAGGGCCGCGAGTGCCCGGTACGACAGCTGCACGCGCTCGCCAGTCACCACCAGGGCCCGGGCGGAAGGGCGTTCACGCACCTGCCGGTCGAGGAGATCGGCGAGGCCCGAGACCTGCGGAGGTCGGTACCGGTTCGCGTCGCGCACGGATGCCGCGGCCGGAACGGCCATGACCCCACCCCCTCGCACAGCTCCGTTGAAACGTCCTCTGCGAGCGTGCGGTGACCCCCGGTGCGCGTCCAATACCCGCTGGCGAACGCCCGATAGCAGCTGTCTATCAAGGGAGTTGCGAGGCCTCCCACCTGCTGTCGATAGACGCCGTTTATCGGCTGGTCGCCGATGGGTCTTGGACGCGGGCGAACGCGCTGCGGATGGTGAGAGAAGTAGCCGCTCCGGCAGGACCTGCCCAAGGAGGACCTCGGACCATGACCGCTCCCTCGACCCTGGAGACCGCGGCAGCAGCCGACGTTCCGACCGAGCTCACCGACGGGTACCACCTGGTCGTCGACGCGCTCAAGCTGAACGACGTCGACACCATCTACGGCGTCGTCGGCATCCCGATCACCGACCTGGCCCGTCTCGCCCAGGCGCAGGGCATCCGCTACATCGGCTTCCGCCACGAGAGCAACGCCGGACACGCGGCCGCCATCGCCGGCTACCTCAACAAGAAGCCCGGCGTGGCCCTCACGGTCTCGGCCCCCGGCTTCCTCAACGGCCTGGTCGCCCTCGCCAACGCGACCACCAACTGCTTCCCCATGGTCCAGATCTCCGGCTCCAGCGAGCGCCACCTCGTCGACCTCAAACAGGGCGACTACGAGGAGATGGACCAACTCGCCGCCGCACAGCCCTTCGTGAAGGCCGCCTACCGGGTCAGCCGCGTGGAGGACATCGGCCGCGGCATCGCCCGCGCCCTGCGCACCGCGATCTCCGGGCGTCCCGGCGGTGTCTACCTCGACATCCCCGCCGCGGTCCTCGGCGCCATCATGCCCAAGGCGGAGGGCGACCGGACGCTGAGCCGCCTCGTCGACCCCGCCCCGCGCCAGCTCCCGGCACCGGAGGCCGTGGACCGCGCGATCGAGCTGCTGGCCTCCGCCGAGCGCCCGCTGATCGTGCTGGGCAAGGGCGCCGCGTACGCCCAGGCGGACGCCAAGGTACGGCAGTTCGTCGAGTCGACCGGCATCCCCTACGTACCGATGTCGATGGCCAAGGGCCTGCTGCCCGACGACCACCCCCAGTCGGCGGCCACCGCCCGTTCCCTCGCCCTGAAGAAGGCCGACGTCGTGATGCTGATCGGCGCCCGCCTCAACTGGCTTCTGGGCCACGGCCAGACGGGCTGGAACCCCGACGCCAAGTTCGTCCAGATCGACATCGACCCCAAGGAGATGGACAGCAACCAGCCCATCGCCGCGCCGCTCGTCGGCGACATCGAGTCGGTGCTCGACGCGCTCGCCGAGCGCACCAAGCCCGGCCAGATCCAGGCGCCTTCGGCCTGGCGCGAGGAGCTCGGGGCGCGCTCGGCGCAGAACGTCGCCAAGATGGCCAAGCGGCTGGAGGCCGACCCGCACCCCATGCAGTTCATGGGCGCCCTGAAGGCCGTACGGGACGTCGTGCACCAGCACCCGGAGACGTACATCGTCAACGAGGGCGCCAACGCCCTGGACATCGCGCGCAACGTCATCGACATGCACGTCCCGCGCCACCGCCTGGACAGCGGCACCTGGGGCGTCATGGGCATCGGCATGGGGTACGCCATCGCCGCCGCCGTCGAGAGCGGCGCACCGGTCGTGGCCATCGAGGGCGACAGCGCCTTCGGGTTCAGCGGCATCGAGATCGAGACGATCTGCCGCTACAAGCTCCCCGTCGTCACCGTGATCATGAACAACGGCGGGGTCTACCGCGGCGACGACACCAACCCGTACGACGACGAACCCGCGCCCACCACCCTCATGTCGGCGGCCCGTCACGACCTGCTCATCGAGTCGTTCGGCGGCAAGGGCTACCGCGCCACCACCCCCGCCGAGGTCACCGCCGCCCTGACCGAAGCCCTCGCCCTGGGCGGTCCGGCGCTCATCGACTGCGTGATCGACCCCTCGGCCGGCACCGAGAGCGGCCACATCTCGCACCTCAACCCCAAGGGCATCACCGTCGGCAACATCACGCCGGCCGCCAAGTGACCACGTAACTTCACGAAAAGGAAGCACACATGAGTGAAAAGCCGCTCGCCGGAATCAAGGTGATCGACTTCACCGGGGTCCAGGCCGGTCCCGCCTGCACGCAGATGCTCGCCTGGTTCGGCGCCGACGTCCTCAAGGTCGAGCGCCCCAACGGCGGCGATGTGACCCGCCGTCAGCTCCGGGACATCGAGGACCTGGACGCGCTCTACTTCACGATGCTCAACAGCAACAAGCGCTCCCTCGCCATCAACACCAAGACCAGCGAGGGCAAGGAGGTCCTGGAGAAGCTCATCAAGGACGCCGACGTGCTCGTGGAGAACTTCGCCCCGGGCGCCCTGGACCGCATGGGCTTCACCTGGGAGCGCATCCAGGAACTCAACCCGCGCCTCATCTTCGGCTCGGTGAAGGGCTTCAACGACCAGTCGTCCTGGAACGACCTCAAGGTCTACGAGAACGTCGCCCAGTGCGCGGGCGGCGCCGCCTCCACCACCGGCTTCTGGGACGGCCCGCCCACCATCTCCGGCGCCGCCATCGGCGACACCAACACCGGCATGCACCTGGCGATCGGCATCCTCACCGCGATCATCGACCGGGGGAGGACCGGCCGGGGCCAGAAGGTCTCCGTCTCCATGCAGGACGCCGTCCTCAACCTCTGCCGCGTCAAGCTGCGCGACCAGCAGCGGCTGGAGCGGGTCGGCTACCTGGAGGAGTACCCGCAGTACCCGAACGGCGAGTTCACCGATGTCGTACCGCGCGGCGGCAACGCGGGCGGCGGCGGACAGCCCGGCTGGGTCCTCAAGTGCAAGGGCTGGGAGACCGACCCGAACGCCTACATCTACTTCACTGTCCAGGAGCAGAACTGGAAGCGCACCGCCGAGGTGATCGGCCACCCCGAGTGGGCCGAGGACCCGGAGTACGCCACCGCGCGCGCCCGCCAGTCGCACATCTTCGAGATCTTCGAGGAGATCGAGAAGTGGCTCGCGGACAAGACGAAGTACGAGGCGGTGGACATCCTGCGGGAGTGGGAGGTGCCCTGCGCCCCGGTGATGAGCATGAAGGAGATCGCCTACGACGAGGACCTGCGCAACAGCGGCACGGTCGTCGAGGTCGAGCAGAAGGGCCGCGGCACGTATCTGACCGTCGGCAGCCCCGTGAAGTTCTCCTCCTTCAAGCCGGAGATCGTCGGCGCGCCGCTGCTGGGCGAGCACAGCTCCGAGGTGCTGGTCGAGCTGGGCTACGACGAGGAGACGATCGGCCGGCTGAAGGAGAGCGGGGTCATCGTCTGAGGGATGCGCCGAAGGGGCCGTGACCTTGATGGTCACGGCCCCTTCGCCGTGGGGTGGGCGCTCAGACCGACGCCTCGGCCCGCCGCCGCATCAGCTCCCGCTCCCGCTCGCGCCGCGCGGTGACGTCCCGGATGACCGCACCGCAGTAGCTGCCGCCGTCGGGTCCCGACAGCAGCACCACGCTGAACTCGATGGACAGCTTGCGACCGTCCGCCGCCAGTGCCGGCACGTTCAGCAGGTCCGCCTCGCCGTACTTGCTGTAGCCCCGCTCCATGGCCGCGTCGAAGCCCTCCTGGTGCCGCTTGCGGTGCCGCTCGGGGATGATGATGTCCAGGCTCCGCCCCACCGCGTCGGCCGCGGGGAACCCGAAGATGCGCTCCGCACCCCGGTTCCAGTAGCGGATGAGACCTTCGCTGTCGGTGATCACTATGCCGTCGGGCGCCTGGGCCGCCATGCCCATTACCACCGCGGAATCCAGATCTTCCATGTCGCCTCCGAGCCGGGGCCGTTTGGGTGACGACAGTATACAGAATACTGTCGTCACAGCTCCTGGTCGGACGGATATGCAGGTGAAGGGCACTGCGAAAGCTTGGTATTGTTGTCCGTGTCGCCGCGGGGAACACCCCTGTCAAGGCGGCAGACACCTGGTCCGGGTGGCGGAATGGCAGACGCGCTAGCTTGAGGTGCTAGTGCCCTTTATCGGGCGTGGGGGTTCAAGTCCCCCCTCGGACACTGACGAAGACCCCCGCTGAGCGGGGGTCTTTCGCGTGTCAGGGCTCCTCTGGTACCACCGGGCCATGGGAATGCAGCGGTTCGTCGGCGTCGACCTCGCCTGGGCCCCGACCGGCACCCGGATCGGTCCGCGCGAGACCGGTGTCGCGATCATCGACGGAACCGGCACGGTGATCGACTGCGGCTGGACCCGAGGGGTCGAGGACACCCTCGCGTGGATCGCCGAGGTGACCGTCGACGGATCGACCCTGGCCTTCGTCGACGCTCCCCTCGTCGTCGACAACCCCACGGGCCAGCGACCCTGCGAGCGCGAGGTCGGCCGCCGGTACGGCCGCTGGAAGGTGAGCGCGAACAGCACCAACCGGAACTCCCGCCACCAGGCCGGAGTCCTGCTGCGCGAACGGCTCCAGGAATCCGGCTGGACGTATCACGACGGCCTCGACGGTCCGCCGGCCGACGGGCTCGTCCTGTCCGAGTGCTACCCGTACACGACACTCGTCGGCGCCGCCGAGCTCGGCTACGACCAGGAGCGCCCCCGGTACAAGCGCCCCGGGCGGCGGCCGCCGCAGGGCTGGCGGTCCGCACGCGCCCGGGTGTGCGACGAACTGATCGCCCGCCTCGCGGGTCTGGCCGAGGCCGATCCACCGTTGCGGCCGGCGTCCCACCCGGTTTCCCGGCAGCTCCTGACCGAGCCCTCACCCGAGCGGGACGCCCCCTACAAACATCGCGAGGACCTCGTCGACGCGCTGCTCTGCGCGTGGACGGCCGCCCTCTGGTCCCGGCACGGACTCGCGCGCTGCCAGGTACTCGGCGAAGAAGTTCCGGAGAGGCCCGGGACGGCTCCCACGATCATCGCGCCCGCCCGCCCCGAACAGCGCCGCGAGCCGGTTGCCGTACAGCCGTTGTCCGGGCACAGCCGGCTCCCCGAGCGGCGGACGCCCGCCCGTACGCCGTAATTCGGTTGACCCGGCCCCCGCACCGGGGGCTCAATACCCGGCATGGCCGACATCCAGGGCACGTACGACGATCTGTTCTCCGCGGTCCCCAACGGACTGGCCGCGCTGCTGGACGAGGGGGACGTCGGCGGCTCGGTGGCCGTCTTCGTGGACGGTGAACCGGTGGTGGACGTCTGGGGCGGCTTCGCCGACGCCGACCGGACCGTCCCGTGGACGCACGACACGATCACCAACGTGTTCTCCACGACCAAGACGATGACGGCCCTGTGCGCGCTGATCCTCGCCGACCGCGGCGAACTCGACCTGGACGCCCAAGTCGCCCGCTACTGGCCCGAGTTCGCCGCCGCGGGCAAGGAAAAGGTGCTCGTACGGCACCTGCTGTCGCACACCGCCGGACTGCCCCACTGGGAGGGCCCGGTCGAAGAGATCTACGACTGGCCCGCCGCCACCGCCCGGCTCGCCGCCCAGCCGCTCCTCTGGGAGCCCGGCACGGCGGCCGGCTACCACTCGCTCACCCAGGGATTCCTGGTCGGCGAGGTCCTGCGCCGGATCACCGGCCGTACCGTCGGTGAGTTCCTCGCCGACGAAGTCACCGGGCCCCTCGGCGCCGACTTCCACATCGGGCTCCCCGCCGAGCACGACCACCGGGTCGCCCGGACCCTCCCGCCGCCCGGCCGGGACGAGGACTACACCGCGGCTTCCGCCAACCGCGACGCCGCACCCACCCCCGGCACCGCGATGCGCGTGCGGGACGCCAACAGCACGGCGTGGCGGCGCTCGCAGATCCCCGCCGCCAGCGGCTTCGGCAACGCCCGTTCCATCGCGCTCGTACAGTCCGCCCTCGCCTGCGGAGGGACGGTCGGCGGCGTACGGCTGCTGTCGGCGGCGGGCGCCGCGCGCGCCCGCGAGGAGCAGTTCAGCGGCGAGGACCGCGTGATCGGCATGACCCAGCGCTACGGCCTCGGGTACGGCCTCTTCGGGAACTCCTTCGGCTGGGGCGGCTGGGGCGGCTCGCTCGTCATGATCGACCCCGACGCCCGCATGGTGGTGGCGTACGCGACCGACCAGATGCGTGAACCCGCCGAGGACACCCGGGGGTTGGACCTCGTCATGTCCGCCTACGACGGTCTCCAGGGCCTGCGCCGCTGACCGGCCGAAAACCCCGTGCGCCACCGTGGCCCGCTCCCTACACTCACCATGACCAGGAACGACGAGTGAGGGGAGTACGGCCATGTGCGCACGCACCGCTGTCGCCGTCCCCCGGGCGTCGTACGACGTGATCCTCGTGTCCTCGCCCCTCCGGTGCCCGCTGCGCGGCCGGCACCGGACACCCGTCACGCCTGTCTGAACGGCCCTTTCACCGCCGTAGCACGTCCTTTTGACGTGCCGTCATGCCGTACGGGTCATCGCGCTGCCCTGTCATCACAGCACCGAAAGGCCCTGGGCCGTGCGCACCAACCACCTCAACCCGCTCGCCGTCGTCCGCAATCTCGGCATCCTCGCCCACGTCGACGCCGGCAAGACCACCGTCACCGAGCGGATCCTGTTCGCCACCGGGACCACCCACAAGCGCGGCGAGGTCCATGACGGCACGACCGTCACCGACTTCGACCCGCAGGAGCGGGACCGCGGGATCACCATCTTCGCGGCCGCCGTCAGCTGCGCGTGGGACGGGCACCGGATCAACCTGATCGACACCCCGGGACACGTCGACTTCGCCGACGAGGTGGAGCGCTCGCTCCGGGTGCTCGACGGGGCGGTCGCGGTGTTCGACGCGGTCGCGGGCGTGGAGCCGCAGAGCGAGTCGGTGTGGCGGCAGGCCGACCGGCACGGCGTGCCGAGGATCGCGTTCGTCAACAAGCTGGACCGCGCGGGCGCCGACCTCGACACGGCCGTCGAGTCGATCCGCCGGCGACTGCATCCGGCCCCGCTGGTCGTGCAGTTGCCCATCGGCCGCGAGGACGGCTTCACCGGAGTCGTCGACCTGCTGAGGATGCGGGCGCTGACCTGGTCCGAGGACACCTTCGCGGAGGGCCCCGTGCCCGACGGTCTGCGCGAGGAGGCGCTCAGGCGACGCCGGATCCTGGAGGAAGCCGTCGCCGAACGGCACCCGGCCGCGCTGGAGGAGTTCTGCGACCGGGAGACGCTCTCCGCGGACACCCTCACGGCGGCGCTGCGGGATCTCACCCGCAGCGGCGACGGCGTGGTCGTGCTGTGCGGCTCGGCCTACCGCAACCGCGGGATCGAGCCGCTGCTGGACGCGGTGGCGGCGTACCTGCCCTCGCCGCTGGACGTCCCCGCCGTGCGGGGCGAGCAGGGCGAGGAGCGGCCCTGCGATCCGGCGGCGCCGCTCGCCGCCCTGGCGTTCAAGGTGAACGCCACCCCGACCGGACGGCTGACGTACGTGCGGGTGTACTCGGGAACGATCGAGAAGGGAGCCACCGTGTGGGACGCGGGCGCGCGGCGCACCGAGCGCGTCGGACGGATCCTGCGGGTCCAGGCCGACCGGCACGCCCCGCTGGAGCGGGCGGTCGCCGGAGACATCGTCGCCGTCGTCGGGCTGAAGTCGGCCCGGGCGGGCTCGACGCTGTGCGCACCGGACGCCCCGCTGGTACTGGAACCGCCGAGCGCGGCCGAACCGGTCGTGTCCGTGGCGCTCGAACCCCAACGCTCCGTCGACACCGACCGGTTGGCGTCGGCGCTCGCCCGGCTGACCGAGGAGGACCCCTCGCTCGTCGTCCGCACCGACGCCGAGACCGGCCAGACCCTGCTGTCCGGCATGGGGGAACTGCATCTGGAGGTGGCGGTGGAGAAGGTACGGCGTGAACAGGGCCTCGCCCTCAACGTCGGCCGTCCGCGGGTCAGTTACCGCGAGACGGTCGGGCGCGGGGTGTCCGGGCTGGTCTTCCGGCACGTCAAACAGGACGGCGGGGCAGGGCAGTTCGCGCACGTCGTGCTCGACGTCGAACCGGCCGAGGAGGGCTTCGCGTTCCGCTCGGCGGTCGTCGGCGGGCGCGTCCCGCAGGAGTACGTCCGCGCGGTCGAGGCCGGCTGCCGGGACGCCCTGGCCGAGGGACCCCTCGGCGGGCACCCGGTGACCGGGCTGCGCGTCACCCTCACCGACGGGGCGACCCATGTGAAGGACTCCTCGGACACGGCCTTCCGCACGGCCGGCCGGTTCGGCCTGCGGGAAGCCCTGCGCGCCTGCGCGATGGTCCTCCTCGAACCGGTCGTCGAGGTCACGGTCACCGTGCCCGAGGATGCGGTCGGAGCCGTGCTCGGCGATCTCGCCGCGCGCCGCGGCCGGGTCTCGGGCTCGGTCACGCGCGGCGGTTCGGCGATCGTCACGGCGACCGTGCCACTGGCCGAACTCTTCGGCTACGCGACGCGGCTGCGCAGCCGCACCCAGGGCCGCGGCACGTTCACGGCCCGGCCCACGGGGTACGCGCCGGCGCCGGCCGAGACGGCGGCACGGCGGTAGCCGACGGTGTGGCCCTCCCGGCTCCGGGAGGGCCACACCGCACACCGGGTTCAGCAGTCCCGGAACTCCGGCGACTGGTTCAGCACCTGTGAGCGCACCGATGTGAAGCGGGCGTACGTCTCACCCGGGAGCGATTCCGGGCGGAACGCCGCCACCCGGTGGCAGTTCTGGAAGGCGAGTGCCACGCCGAAGTGGCGTTCCAGGCTGCCGCGGATGGCGTCGCTGGCGAGGGCGCGCAGGAGCTGGCCGCGCTCCTTCTCCGACGGGGGAGGGGTCTGGTTGTCGGTGAACTCGGCGGTGCCGCCCTTGAGTTCGCCGGCAAGGGAGGCGATCAGGTCATAGGCGTAGGGGAGGGACGTGCGGACGGTGTCCACGAAGTCCTCCTCGCGGATGTCGCCCTGTTCGGCTTCGGCGAGGAGCTTCGGGGAGACGTCGAGAGACATGTGCGGGGGGTTCCTGTCCTGTTGTCGTGAAGGGAGTGAACTGAAAGGGGGAGGGTCAGTCGAGGGAGGCCGGGCCCGGGACGAAGTCCGGGTCCACCTGGGCGGTCAGGTCCAGGCCGGTCGCCTCGTTCGCCCAGGAGCGGGCGTTGCGGAGGTGGAACTCGACCGTGTGGCGGTGCAGGGCGGCCCAGTCGCGGCGGTGGGCGTCCACCGTGTCGCGCAGGATCGACAGGGCGTGCCGGTTGTGGGGTTCGAGCGACTCCAGGTCGCCTTCCGCACGGCCCTGTTCGGCCGCGCGTACCCAGGGCGACTGGACCAGGTGGGTCAGCAGGTCGTCGCCGACCTGCTCCTTGAGGAAGAGCAGGTCGTCCTCGCCGGTCACCTTGTTGCCGACCACGGCGATCCGGATCCCGAACTCCCGTGCGTGGTCCCGGTACTGGCGGTAGACCGAGACGCCCTTGCGGGTGGGTTCGGCCACCAGGAAGGTCAGGTCGAAGCGGGTGAACAGGCCGGAGGCGAAGGCGTCCGCGCCCGCCGTCATGTCGACGACGACGTACTCGCCGGGACCGTCGACCAGATGGTTGAGGTACAGCTCCACGCCACCGAGCTTGGAGTGGTAGCAGGCCACCCCCAGGTCGCTCTCGTCGAACTCGCCCGTCACCATCAGCGGCACGTCACCCACCCGCCGGACATGACGCGCGTGGAGTTCGTCGTCGCCCAGCAGGCGCAGCAGCCGTGAGCCCCGGCCCGGCGGCGTCGTCTTGATCATCGCCTCGCGGGAGGCGATGCGCGGATTGGCACCGCGCAGGAAGTCCTTGATGTCGGCCACGTGCGCGCCCAGCGGAGGGGCGTCCCAGGTGCCGGACCCGTCGTGGCCCAGGGCCTCGGCCAGGTGCTGGTTGATGTCGCCGTCCACGGCCAGCACCGGCGCGCCGGAACGGGCCAGATGGCGGGAGAAGAGCGCCGACAGGGTGGTCTTGCCGCTGCCGCCCTTGCCGACGAACGCGATGCGCACTACCGCTCCATCTTTTTGAAAATGGATGTCATGTCGGTATGTTCTATGGCGCGCATTCGATCACTGTCAAATCACCCCGCGATCAAGCTGGAAGGCTTAATGCATATGATGTGCAAGTGCGTGACTACAGCATCAAGACGGCCGGCCCGGACGACCTCGACGGTGCGCGAGCCGTGATGCTCGACACCGTCTACCGCGACTTCGGGACCGGGTACGTGCCCCGCTGGCACGGCGACATCATCGACCCGGCGGCCGCCTATCTGGTCCCGGCCCGCCACACCCTCCTCGTCGCCCTCGACCCGGACGACCGGGCCGTCGTGGCCACCGCCGCGCTCGACTCCCGCGGTCCCGCCCATCCGCCGAACCCGCGCGAGCTGGCCGAGCGCTACCCCAGCGGCGAGACCGCGCAGCTGCGCCGGATCTACGTCCGCCCCGAGCACCGCAGGCGCGGCCTCGCCCGCCGCATGGTCGACCGACTGCTCGCCTTCGCGGCCGCGGACGGCGGCTACCGCTCCGTGTACCTGCACACCGACCCGGCGGTCCCGGGCGCCGAACCCTTCTGGCGTTCGCTCGGCAAGGTCGTGCACGACGAGCGCGAGACCACGGGGGGCGCGAGCAGCGTCGTCCACTTCGAGATACCGATGGAGCGATAGAACCACCATGCGACGCCGTCACCTCCTGGGCGCCCTGCTGCTCACCCCCGTCCTCACCGCCTGCTTCGCCTCCTCCGGCGACGACTCCCCGAGCGCCGCGAGCGACGGTTCACGGCTCCGGGTCGCCCTCGCCTTCCCGCCCGCCGAGAACCTCTCGCCGTACGGTGCCGACGCCACCCTCCTCAGCCGCCTCGGTGTCACCGAGGGGCTCACCGCGCTCGACGCCAACGGCGCCGCCGCCCCCGCGCTCGCCGAGTCCTGGCGCCGTGAGAACGACCGCAGTTGGCTCTTCACCCTGCGCGAGGCCACCTTCCAGGACGGCTCGGACGTCACCCCGGCCGCGGTCGCCGCCGCCCTCACCCACGCCACCGAGGCCAAGCCCGCCCCGGCCGCCCTCTCCGGCGTCACGCTGACGGCCGAGCCCGCCGGGGACGCCGTACGCATCACCACGAAGACGTCCGATCCCGTGCTGCCGCTGCGCCTGTCCAGCCCCAACCTCGCCGTGTTCGCGGCCAAGGCGTACTCCCACGACGGAGTCGATCCGGTCGGCACCGCCACCGGACCCTTCGAGCTCACCAAGGTCACCGGCTCCACCTCCGCCGCCCTCGACCGCTTCGACGACTACTGGGGCGGCCGCGCCCAGGCCCCCGGCATCGACGCCCGCTTCATCGCCGACGGCACCGCCCGCGCCAACGCCCTGCGCACCGGCCAGGTCGACATCGCCGAGGCGATCCCCGTCGCCCAGGCCGCCTCCCTCGACAAGGCCACCCTCGAGGAGACCGCGACCACCCGCACCACCAGCCTCCAACTCAACACGAAGTCAGGCCCGTTCAAGGACCCGAAGCTGCGCGCCGCCGCCCACCAGGCCGTCGACGGCTCGGCCCTCGTCAAGGGCGTCTTCGAGGGGTACGCCGACCCCGGCGCCGGCATCTACGGACCGGCCGTGACCTGGGCCGCCGGCAAGCGCGTGGAGCCCACCGGACGGGCCGCCGCGGCGCGGCCGAACGGCACCGCCGTCACCCTCGCCACCTACGACAACCGGCCCGAACTCCCCGAGGTCGCCCAGGTCCTCCAACAGCAGCTCCAGAAGGCCGGGTTCAAGGTCACCCTGGAGGTACGCGAGTACTCACGGCTCGAAAGCGACGCCTTGGCGGGGAAGTTCGACGCGTTCATCGGCGCCCGCAACAGCCTCGTCGACACCGGTGACCCCGTCGGCGTCCTCGCGAGCGACTACACCTGCGACGGCGGCTACAACCTCGCCCGACTGTGCGACCAGAAGGTCGACAAGGCGGTCGCCGAGGCCGACGAAGCCACCGACACCAGCCGACGTCAGGACGCGGCCATGCGCGCCGAGGCGGCGATCCTCGGCACCGACGCCGTGGTCCCGCTGGCCCACCAGAGCATCATCGTCGGCGTCGGCACCGAGGTCCGAGGGGTGCTCCTCGACCCGTACGAGCGCACCCTCGTCGGCACCGGAACGCGACGCTGACCCATGCGGCACCGCATGGCCACCCTGCTGTGGCGGGCCCTGCTCGCGGCGGCCCTGGTGTGCGGGATCGGCCTGCTGCCGTGGCTGACCCGCACCGACCCGGCGCTCACCGTGCTCAAGGCCCGCTCCGCGGACCGGGACCCCGACCCCCGGGTCCTCGCCGACATCCGGTCCCAACTCGGGTTGGACCAGGGCCCCTTGCACCTGCTCGGCCAGTGGCTCGGCGGGCTGCCCCGCGGGGACGCGGGCCGGTCGTGGCTGAACGGCACCGAGGTCACCCCCGCGGTCGTCCAGGCCCTCGGGGCGTCCCTGCTGCTGGTGACGGTGGCGCTCGTGATCGCCGCCGGCACCGCCGCCCTGGTGTGCGCCCGCACCCTGTGGCTCGGCGCGCACCGGCGCCTCGACGGGCGACGGACCGGCGGCGGCGCCTCGGCGATGCTCGCCGCGCTGCCCGAGTTCCTCACCGCCTCCGTGCTCGCCACCGTCGTCGGCGTACAGCTCGGCTGGCTGCCCGCCCTCGGCTGGTACGGCCCCCAGTGGACCGTCCTGCCCGCCCTCGCCCTCGGCCTGCCCGCCGGGGCGGTGCTCGGGCGCCTCCTGGACGACCTGTTGCCCGGCGCCTTCGCCGAACCCTGGGCGCTGGCCGCGGACGCCCGCGGACTGCCGGGCCGCGCCGTCGCCGCGAAGGCGGTCCGCCGCTGCCTCCCCGCCCTGCTGCCCAACCTGGGCCTGTTCGTGGTCGGCCTCACCGCCGGGTCCGTCGCGGTCGAGCAGATCTACGACATCCCGGGCCTCGGCCGCACCACCCTCCAGGCCGCCCTCGCCCAGGACCTGCCCGTCCTCCAGGCCGGCACCCTCGCCCTCCTGCTCCTCGCGGCCGCCGCCACCGGCCTCGCGGCACTCGCCGTCCGCCTCCTCGTCGGCCCGGCCCTGCGCGACGGCGCCCTGGACTCCCTGCACCGGCCGCGCCGGACCGCCCGCAGCACCCTGCCCTTCGTGTACGGCGGCCTCCTGACCGCAGTCGTCGCCCTCGGCCTGGTCCGCGACCCGCTCGCCCTGGACACCGGAGCCCGTCTCCAACCCCCGTCCCCGGCACACCCGTTCGGCACCGACGCGCTCGGCCGGGACCTGCTCGCCCGGGTCGGGCACGGGGCCCTCGACACGCTGCTGACCGCCCTCGCCGTCAGCGTCTGCGCACTGGTCGTCGGGGTCCTGCTCGGGCTGCTGCCCCGGCTGTCCGGGCCGCTCGTCGACACCGTCAACGCCGTACCCCCGGTGCTCGCCGCACTGCTCGTCACCGCCGTCGCCGGGAGCGGCACCACCACGCCCGCGATCGCCGTGGCCGCGGTCTCCTGGGCGGCACTCGCGGCCCACACCTCGTCCCTGCTCCGCCAGGAACGCGCCACCTTGCATCTCGCGGTCACCCGAGGCCTCGGGGCAAGCCGCTGGTACCTCCTGCGGCACGAAGTGCTGCCCGCGATCCTGCCGCCCGTCACCCGGCACGCCCTGCTGCGCCTGCCCGGCGTCGCCCTGGCCCTCGCCTCCCTCGGCTTCCTCGGGCTCGGCACCCAACCGCCCTCCCCGGAATGGGGGTTGCTCCTCGCCGAGAACCAGCCCTACGCCGAGCGCGCCCCCTGGGCCGTCCTCGCCCCCGCCGCCGTACTGGCCCTGCTGGGCGCGCTCGCCGTGAGTGCGGCGGGCGGAGTGCGGTGGCCGCGACGGCGCGCGAGTCGTCGTACGGCCGCGATCCGGACCGAAGTGGCAGCGCCCGCACGGGAGTTGGTGCGCAGCGGATGACCTCGACGACCGTCGGGACCGGGAGGGCGGCGGGGCTCACACCCCTGCTGCGGCTGCTCATCCTCACCCAACTCGCTTTCAACGTCGGCTTCTTCGCCGTGCTGCCCTTCCTGGCCGCACACCTGGGACAAGCCGTCGGGATGGCGGGCTGGCTGGTCGGCTTCGTGCTCGGGCTCAGGACCTTCAGCCAGCAGGGGCTGTTCGTGGTGGGCGGGGCGCTCGCCGACCGGTACGGGATCCGGCCCGTCGTCCTCGCCGGGTGCGTGCTGCGGATCGCCGGGTTCGCGGGGCTGGGGTACGCCGAGCGGACGGGGGCGGTCATCGGGGCCGTCCTGCTCATCGGGTTCGCGGCGGCGCTGTTCTCGCCCGCCGTGGAGTCGGAGGTGGCGCGGCAGGCCGTCCTCCACGAGGAGGCGGGTGGCCAACGCACGCGCGTGCTCGCGCTGTTCACCGTCGCCGGGCAGGCGGGCGCGTTCGTGGGGCCGTTGCTCGGCGCGCTGCTGCTGTCGGTGGACTTCCGCACGGTGTGCCTCGCGGGTGCCGGGATCTTCGTGCTCGTCCTCGCCGGACACGCGTGGCTGCTGCCGCAGCGCATTCCGGGGCGGCGGCGAGTACAACTCGGGGGCGGCCTCGGGGCGTTGGTGCGCAACCGGCGCTTCCTCGCGCTGTGCTGCGCGTACGGCGCCTATCTGCTGGCCTACAACCAGCTCTACCTCGCCCTCCCCGAGGAGGTGGAGCGTGTGACCGGCTCGCAGTCGGCGCTCGCCTGGCTGTTCGCGCTGTCCTCGCTGCTGGTGGTGACCGCCCAGCTCCCGGTGACCCGCTGGGTCGGCGCCAAGCTGTCGCTGCGGCGCTCCGTCGTGGCCGGACTGCTGCTGATCGGCACCGGGTTCGCGATCGTGGCGGCGGCGCGGCCCACGGGCCTGACCGGCACGGCCGGGCTGGTGCCCGCGGCCGGGTTCGTCGTCCTGCTCACCCTCGGGCAGATGCTCGTCGCACCCGTGGCCCGGGCCTGGGTCCCCGACCTCGCGGAGGAGGGCCGGCTCGGCCTCTACACCGGGGCGCTGTCCTCGGTCTCCGGCCTGATCGTCCTGGTCGGGAGCTCCGTCACCGGCTCCCTCCTGGACGTCGGACTGCCGCCCGCGGTGCCGTGGCTGCTGCTGGCCGCCGTACCGCTCGCGGCGATCGGGCTGCTGCCGCGGGAGGAGGACACCGACCGCCCGGCCGGGACGCCCGGTTCGTGAGGCCGTAGGGCGGAAGGGGCCGACCGGTGGGGAGCGTGCGAGTGCCCGCGACGGGGCTAGGCACGGTTCCGTTGCAGCGCGCGTCGACTGCGACTCCCCAGGGGCGCGGGGCTGTATCGATCTGCGGCTCTGCCGCGTGGGCGCGACCAGCCCCGACGCACCCGCACGCGCCCCACAACCTCACCCGGCACCCCCGTAGGCGACCGTCACCCTCGGCAGGACCCCGTGAGACCGCCGACCCGGACATCCGCCCCATCCCCCCGATCCGCCGAAGCCAGACCCCTCCCCGGCGATAAGGTCCCGCCATGGAGACTCAGGACATCCGGGTGGAGATCGCCCGGGAGGCGGACCAGGAACTCGTCGACGCCTTCGCGCGGATGCTGCCTCAGCTGTCCTCGACCGCCGAGGCGCTCGACCTCGCCGCGCTCGACCGCATCCTGGCCTGCGACGCCAACACCATGCTGATCGCCAGGTCGGCGGCCGGAGCGATCCTCGGCACCCTCACGCTGGTCATGTTCCCCGCCCCGGCCGGACTGCGGGCCCGCATCGAGGACGTGATCGTCGATCACGCGGCGCGCGGGCAGGGGGTCGCCGGACTGCTGATCCGGGAGGCGATCCGGCTCGCCCGGGAGGCCGGGGCCCGAACCGTCGACCTCACCTCGCGCCCCGACCGGGCGGCCGCCAACCGGCTGTACGAACGGCAGGGGTTCCGGCAGCGGGAGTCGACGGTGTACCGGGTGCCACTGAAGGGCTGAGCCCCCTTCAAGCCCCCTTCAGGAGGCGACGGCCTGCCGTGCCGGCACCAGTTCCAGTTCCAGCAGCTCCTCCACCGCGGCCTGGTCCGCGCGGTGCGTGCGCCACAGCCACAGGATGTCCCGGCCGAACGACCAGACCAGCGTGCCCAGGGCGAGCGCCACGACCCCGAAGGTCGCCGTGAACGGCAGGTAGCCGGACGCGGCCACCAGCAGCAGGATCCCCTGGAGCGCGGCCACCGTCTTGCGGGCCATGCTCGGCGGCAGCGGGGCGTTCAGCCAGTTCCAGACGCGGGCGGCGGCGACGAAGCCGTAGCGCATGGCGCCGATGAGAAGGACCCACGGGCCCTGCGACATCGACACGTACACGCTGAGCACCAGGATCAGGAACGCGTCGACCTCCATGTCGAACCGCGCGCCCAGCGGTGTCGAGGTGCCGGTCGCGCGGGCGACCTTGCCGTCGACGCCGTCGAGGATGAGGGCCACCGCCGTCAGGCCGACGAAGAGCGTGACCGGCGGGGAGTCCTGGAAGGAGTCGGCGACCAGCGCCGTCACTCCGCCGACCAGGGTGGCCCGGCCGAGCGTCACCCGGTTGGCCGGACCGAAGGACCGCGGCCGGGTCCGGTGCAGCGCCCTGGAGAGCACGGCCCAGGTGGCCACGGCGAAGGCGAGGCCGGTCAGCCAGCCCGCCGGCCCCATGCCGATCGCCGTGCCGAGCAGGGCAAGCAACAGGATCTGAACGCCCGCTCCGACAGCGGTCTCCTGCTGGACCAGCCTTGCTTCGTAAGTGTTGTTCAGGGCCACCGCAGATTCCTCCGGCCAGATGACAGAGTCGATCAAGGCCGCGTACTGTGCGCGGCCTGTGCACACCTCGGTTACGTGAACGAGGTACGTGCCCGAGTTGCCGATCGTTCAGGAGGTTCTCGATGAAGGCCGCCGCACGTGCGTTCTGGCTCCGCTCCCCGGGGGAGGGCGAGATCCGGGAACTCACCCTTCCGGCCCCCGGCGAGGACGAGGTGCTGGTCCGCTCGCTGTACTCGGGAGTCAGCAGGGGCACGGAGACACTCGTGTTCCGCGGCCAGGTCCCCGAGAGCCAGCACGCGGCCATGCGGGCACCGTTCCAGGAGGGCGACTTCCCGGGACCGGTGAAGTACGGCTACCTCAGCGTCGGAGTGGTGGAGGAGGGGCCGTCCGCGCTGAAGGGCAGGACCGTCTTCTGTCTGTACCCGCATCAGACGCGGTACGTAGTCCCCGCGAGCGCGGTGACGGTCGTACCGGACGACGTGCCCCCCGCCCGGGCCGTCCTCGCCGGCACGGTCGAGACCGCCGTGAACGCCCTCTGGGACGCGGCCCCCCTCATCGGCGACCGGATCGCGGTGGTCGGCAGTGGCATGGTCGGCAGCTCGGTCGCCGCCCTCCTCGCCCGCTTCCCCGGCGTCCGCGTCCAGCTGGTCGACTCCGACCCGGCCCGCGCCGCGACCGCCGAGGCCCTCGGCGTGGGCTTCGCGACCCCCGCGGACGCCCTCGGCGACTGCGACCTCGTCGTCCACGCCAGCGCCACCGAACAGGGCCTCGCCCGCTCCCTGGAACTCCTCCGCGCCGAGGGCACGGTCGTCGAACTGAGCTGGTACGGCGACCGCCGCGTCAGCCTGCCGCTCGGCGAGGCCTTCCACTCCCGGCGGCTGACGGTCCGCAGCAGCCAGGTCGGCACCGTCTCCCCGGCCCGTGCGCACCGCGGCTACGACGGCCGGCTCGCCCTCGCGCTGAAACTGCTCGCCGATCCGAGGCTTGACTCCCTCATCACGGGGGAAAGCGCGTTCGAAGAACTGCCGGAGGTGATGCCCGCGCTGGCCAGTGGGGAGATTGCGGCCCTCTGTCACCTCGTGAGGTACGGCAAGAGCGCCTGACCTGAGAAAAGAGTGAGATCCGGCTGAACACGGGGAAGCGGGGAGCCGTACTACACGGCATCCACCGGCAGGGATCAGCCGGGGGACCAGACGCGCCGCACCTGGAGGGTCGTCCGTTGTTCAGCATCACCGTCCGCGATCACATCATGATCGCCCACAGCTTCCGCGGCGAGGTCTTCGGCCCCGCGCAGCGACTGCACGGAGCGACGTTCCTGGTGGACGCCACGTTCCGGCGCGAACAGCTGGACGACGACAACATCGTCGTCGACATCGGACTGGCCACCCAGGAACTCGGTGCCGTCGTCAGCGAGCTGAACTACAGAAACCTCGACAACGAACCCGACTTCGCCGGGATCAACACGTCCACGGAGTTCCTGGCGAAGGTCATCGCGGACCGGCTCGCCGAGCGCATCGAGAAGGGCGCCCTCGGCGAGGGGGCCAAGGGCCTCGCGGGCCTGACCGTCACCCTGCACGAGTCGCATGTCGCCTGGGCGAGTTACGAGCGTGCCCTGTGACCGACCTGACCACCGGGCGGGCGGCCACGCTGGACTACGTGCCCGTGCAGCACTCCGCCCTCAAGAAGGCCGAGATCATCCCGATGTCCCTGCGCTCCGTGCACTTCGTGATGCCGGGCGGCGTGGACGACCCGACCGCACCGAGCGGCGGCAACGCCTACGACCGGCGGGTCTGCCTGGACCTGCCCGGCTTCGGCTGGCAGGTCGAGCGGCACGCGGTGCCCGGCAGCTGGCCCCGCCCGGGAGCGGCGGCCCGCACCGAACTGGCCCGCACCCTGCGCGACCTGCCCGACGGCACCGTCGTCCTCATCGACGGCCTGGTCGCGTGCGGGGTCCCGGAGATCATCGTCCCGGAGGCGGAGCGGCTCGGCATCGCCGTCCTCGTCCACCTCCCGCTCGGCGACGAGACCGGCCTCGAACCCGGCCTCGCCCTCGAACTCGACGCCAAAGAGCGCGAGGTGCTGCGGGCCGTGCCCGCCGTCGTCGCCACCAGCGACTGGGCCGTACGGCGACTGGTCTCGCACCACGGCCTCGCCCCCGAGCGGGTCCATGTCGCCACCCCCGGTGCCGACATCGCCCCGCTCGCCTCCGGCACCGACGGCCTGTCCCGGCTGCTGTGCGTGGCCGCGGTGACGCCCCGCAAGGGCCAGCACCGGCTGATCGAAGCCCTCGCCGGCGCCCAGGACCTGCCCTGGAGCTGCGTCTGCGTCGGCGGGATCACCCAGGACCCCGAGTACGTCGCGCACCTGCGGATGCTCATCAAGAAGTACGGCCTCCAGGACCGCCTGCACCTCGCGGGACCGAAGGCCGGGGCCGAGCTCGACGCCAGCTACAACGCCGCCGACCTGATGGTCCTCACCTCCTACGCCGAGACCTACGGCATGGCGGTCACCGAGGCCCTCGCGCGCGGCATCCCGGTGCTGGCCACCGACGTCGGCGGAGTCGCCGAGGCGGTCGGCCGCGCCCCCGACGGGGGAGTGCCCGGCATCCTCGTCCCGCCGGAGGACCCCGCCGCCCTCGCCGCCGAACTGCGCGGCTGGTTCGGCGAGGCAGATGTACGACGCAGGCTCAAGGCGGCTGCCCGGGGCCGGCGGGCCGCCCTGGACGGCTGGGCGACCACGGCCCGCAGCCTGGCCGGAGTTCTCGGCCGACTCCCGAGCGAGCCCAGGAGGGCGGCATGAGGAAGACGGCGACCAAGCAGAGCGGCAAGATCCCGGCACAGCCGGGGCCTCGAGAGGTGACGTCGGTGAAGCCCGCTGTCCCGTCCGACGCAGAATCGGTCATCCCCGGTGCCGGGCCCAGCACCCACCCCGGTGAGCGGCCCACCGTACGGCTCAGGGACGCCGGTCCCGACGACGCGCCCCGCTACGCGCCCGAGTGGCTGGAGCTGCGGGAAGGGCCCGACGCGGCCGCGCGCGCGGCCGACCTGCTCGACCCGCTGCGGATCCGGCTGGCCAACCTGCCCGGCAAGGCCGGTCTCGTCATCCACGACCTGGGCTGCGGCACCGGCTCCATGGGCCGCTGGCTCGCGCCCCGCCTGGACGGCCCCCAGCACTGGATCCTGCACGACCGGGACCCCTACCTCCTGCACTTCGCGGCCGTCGCCTCCCCGCGCTCCGCCGCCGACGGCAGCCGCGTCACCGTCGAGACCTGCCGCGGCGACGTCGGCCTGCTCACCCCGGACGCCCTCGCCGGCGCCTCCCTGGTGACCGCCTCCGCGCTCCTGGACGTCCTCACCCGCGAGGAGATCGACACCCTCGCCGCCGCCTGCACCGGCGCCGGCTGCCCGGCCCTGCTCACGCTGTCCGTGGCCGGCCGCGTCGAACTCACCCCGTCCCACCCGCTGGACGAGGAGATCGCCGACGCGTTCAACGCCCACCAGCGGCGCGGCGGACTGCTCGGCCCGGACGCCATCACCGTGGCCTGCGAGGCGTTCTCCGAGCGGGGCGCGACAGTACGGCTGCACCCGAGCGCCTGGCGCCTGGGCCCCGCCGACTCCGCGCTCACCGTCCAGTGGCTGCGCGGCTGGGTCGGCGCGGCGGTCGAGGAGCGCCCCGAGTTGAAGGAACGCGCCGACCGCTACCTCCAGGACCGCCTGGAGGCCTGCCGCGCGGGCGAGTTGAAGGTCGTCGTCCACCACAGCGACCTGCTGGCGCTGTCCCGGCCGACGGGCGGAGCGTCATGAGCGTGGAGACGGTGCGACCGAGCCTGCCCGTACGGCGGCCCGCGGAACCGGTCGAGTCGCGCCCCGTCTCCGACCGGGCCCGCAGGCTGCGGGCCGAGGTGGTCCGGACACGGGACGAGGTCCTCACCGCGCGCGCCGAGGCGCTGGTCGCCCGGGCCCAGATCCTCGAGACGGCCGGACAGCCCGCCCAGGACCTGCGGGACGCCGCCGTCTCCCGGGACCGGATCGGTGTGATCGTGACCGAGGCCCGCCCCCTGCCCGCGCAGGCCCCCAGGTGGCGCACCGCACTGCGCGCGGTCCTCAACTCCCGCGCCCTGCGCACCCACTTCGGCACCGTCGCCGGTGTCACGATCCTCGCTCTGCTGCTGTGGCGGCTGGGCACCGGCGTCTTCCTGGACGGACTGCGCCGCATCGACACCGTCGCCCTGCTCGCGGCGCTCGCGATCGGCGCGCTGACCACCGTGTTCAGCGCCTGGCGCTGGCAGTTGGTGGCCCGCGGGCTGCGCATCCGGCTGCCGCTCGGCCCCGCCGTCGCCGACTACTACCGCGCCCTGTTCCTGAACGCGGCCCTCCCTGGTGGCGTCCTCGGCGACGTGCACCGCGCGGTGCGGCACGGACAGAGCGCCGGGGACATGGGCCGCGGAGTGCGCGCGGTCGTCCTCGAACGGGCCGCCGGGCAGATCGCGTTGGCGATCGTCGGCGGTGCCGTCCTGCTCACCATGCCGTCCCCGGTACTGGCCGACGCCCGCCACCTCGCCCCCGCCGTCGGCCTCGCCGCCCTCGGTGCGCTCGCCGTCGTCGTGGCCCTGCGCATGAACCGGGCCCCCTCCTCGCGCCGGGGCCGGGCGCTGCGCGCGACCCTCGCCGAGGCACGCGAGGCACTGCTGTCCCGCCGCAACTGGCCCGGCGTCACGCTCTCCTCGGCCCTCGTCCTCGCCGGCCACCTCGGCATGTTCGTGCTCGCCGCCCGCATCGCGGGCTCCGACGCCTCCGTCGCCGCGCTGCTGCCGCTGGCGGTGCTCGCCCTGCTCGCGATGGGACTGCCCCTGAACATCGGCGGGTTCGGCCCCCGGGAGGGCGTCACCGCCTGGGCGTTCGCCGCGACGGGCCTCGGCGCTGAGGCCGGGCTCGCGACCGCGATCGTCTACGGCGTCCTCAGCTTCGTGGCGAGCCTGCCGGGCGCGGCCGTCCTGGTCGTCCGCTGGTACCAAGGACTGCGGCGCCCGGCGACGTCCTACTCGGCGCCGGAGTCGGCACCGGCGGCGGATTCGGTCAGCATCGAGAAATACGTTCCGAAGGAAGCCGCGAGGCTCTCCAGCAACGCTTTCCCTTTTTCCGCGGAGCCCAGCGAAGGGCGCCCGATGACACCGGAATCGGTGTAACCGGACATACCGAGGGTGAGGAGATGACGACGGTCGTCCGCGACGAAATCGGAGGTCTCGTAACCGGGGCGGAGGGATTCCGGGTGCGCGTGCAGAAGAATGGAGGTCTCGATTTCTCCCGCGTGCATGTCGGTGAGCAGCGAGGTGACCACTCCCGCGTCCAGCCGGGCCGCCTCCCAGTCCTCAGCGGCCGGGAACAGCGCCGTCCGCTCCCCGCGGGCGGACGCCTCCTGGACGACGTTGCCCAGCACGTAGTTGCCGCCGTGTCCGTTGACCACCACCAGGGCCTCGACGCCCGAGCGGCGCAGCGAGTCCGCGATGTCCCGTACCACCGCGTGAAGGGTGACGGAGGAGATGCTGACGGTCCCCGGCCAGGCCGCGTGCTCGTGCGAGCAGGAGATCGTCACCGGGGGGAGGAGGTGCACCGGGTACGCCGCGGCGATCTCCCGCGCGACGGCACACGCGACGAGCGTGTCGGTCGCGAGCGGCAGGTACGCACCGTGCTGTTCGAAGCTTCCGACCGGAAGGACGGCGACCTGTGTTGAGACGCCCGCCCCCCGCGTCCGTACGTCTTCCGTAGTGTCCGTCGGCAACAGACCGTACGCCGCCGACCGTATTTCCGAACCACTCATCTTTTCTCGGCCTTTCGTCTCTGCTTAGGAACCAGATCATGACAGACAAAGTTGGCGTACTCGGCAAGAAGGCCCCTCAGCGTACGGGTGTGGAGCGCGTGGTGAATGCCCCGCTGCCCACCGTGTACGGGAAATTCCAGGCGGTCGGCTATCTCGATCACGACCGCGGTGACGAACAAGTCGCCCTGGTGCACGGTGACATCGGCTCGGACGACGTACTCGTCCGGCTGCATTCCGAATGCCTGACCGGTGACGCGTTCGGTTCCCAGCACTGCGAGTGCGGCGACCAGCTCGACGCCGCGCTGCGGGCCGTGGTCAAGGCGGGCAGCGGGATCGTCGTCTACCTGCGCGGCCACGAGGGCCGGGGGATAGGCCTGCTCGCCAAGTTGCGCGCGATGGCGCTCCAGGCGGAGGGCCTGGACACCGTGGAGGCGAACCTCGCGCTCGGCCTGCCCGTCGACTCCCGCGACTACGGCGTCGCCGCCGGGATCTTCCACGACCTGGGCGTGAACTCGGTGCGGCTGATGTCCAACAACCCGCGCAAGCGCGAGGCCCTGGAGAGGCACGGCATCGAGGTCACCGAGACGGTGCCGCTGCTGATCACCCCGTGCGAGAGCAACATCACCTATCTGCGCACCAAGCGGGAGCGCCTCGACCACGTCCTGCCGCATCTGGACGCGGTGGCCCACCTGTCCTGATCGCCGGGCGGATTCCGGCGCGGGAAATCCGGACAGGAAGAGGGAATGACCGACGACGTCCTCTTCCTCTCCGGAGAGCAGGTCACCCACCTGCTCGACGTGGACACGCCCATCGCCTCGCGGCGCGCGGCCTCCACCGCGCTCGGGCGAGGGCAGCGCGCATGAGCCCGGTCGTGATCGGCGGCGGGGTCATGGGCACGAGCATCGCCCGCCACCTGGCCCGGGCCGGCGTACCGGACGTGGTCCTCGTCGAGCGGGACGAACTCGCCTCCGGCTCCACCTCGAAGGCGGCGGGCGGGGTGCGGGCGCAGTTCTCCGACGAGCTCAACATCCAGCTCGGGGCACGCAGCCTGGAGGCGTTCGCGCGGTTCGAGGAGGAGACCGGGCAGGACATCGGACTGCACCGGGTCGGTTACCTCTTCCTGCTGTCGACACCGGAACAGGTCGCCTCCTTCGAGGCAGGCGTGCGGCTCCAGAACTCCTTCGGCGTCCCGAGCCGCATGATCGACCCGGCCGAGGCCCAGCGGCTCTCCCCGCTCATCACCACGGACGGTCTGCTCGCCGCCGCCTTCTCGCCCGCCGACGGCCACTGCACCCCCGAGTCGGTGGTGTACGGCTACGCCGCCGACGCCCGCCGCCACGGCGCGACGATCCTGCGGCACACCGAGGTCACCGGCATCGAACTGCGCGGCGACGCCGTCACGGCCGTGGTCACCACCAAGGGCCGGATCGCCACCGACACGGTGATCTGCGCGGCCGGGGCCTGGTCGCGGGCCGTCGGCGCGATGGCGGGCGTCGACCTGCCGGTGGAGCCGCTGCGCCGGCAGATCGCGGTCACCGAACCGGTCCAGGGCCTGCCGCCCGACCTGCCCATGACGATCGACTTCACCAGCAGCCTCTACTTCCACGGCGAGGGCCCGGGCCTCCTCCTCGGCATGTCCGACCCCGACGAGAGACCCGGCTTCGACACCGCGACCCACGACCGCTGGGTCCCCCGTCTGGCCGAGGCCATGGCCCACCGCGCCCCCGCCCTCCTCGACCTGCGCCGCACCGGCGGCTGGGCCGGCCTCTACGAGCTCACCCCCGACCACAACGCCCTGATCGGCGAGGCGACTTCGGTCTCCCGCTTCCTGTACGCGACCGGCTTCTCCGGCCACGGATTCCTCCAGGGACCGGCCGTCGGCGAGGTCGTCCGCGACCTGTACCTGGGCCGCGTACCCTTCGTGGACATCAGCCCGCTCAGCGCCGGCCGGTTCGCGGCCGACGCCCCGCGCCCGGAGGCCAACCGCGTATGACCGAGCTCCATCTGTGGCTGCGCCACGAGGTCCGCTCCACCGAGCGACGCACGCCCCTCGTACCGTCCGACGCCCGGCGCCTCGTCGACGCCGGAGTGACGCTGACCGTCGAGGAGTCCCCGCAGCGGATCTTCCCGATCGAGCAGTACGAGGCAGCCGGCTGCGCGGTCGCACCCATGGGCTCGTGGAGTTCGCGGGCCCCGCGGGACGCCGTGGTCGTGGGTCTCAAGGAGCTCCCCGACGAGCCCGCCACCCTGCCGCACCGGCACATCTTCTTCGGGCACGCCTACAAGCAGCAGCCCGGCGCCGCGGAACTGCTGCGCAGGTTCGCCGCCGGGGGAGGGGCCCTGCTCGACCTGGAGTACCTCGTCGACGACCAGGGCCGCAGGCTCGCCGCGTTCGGCTACTGGGCCGGCTACCTGGGCGCCGCCCTGGCCGTCCTCCAGCACCGGGGCAGGCTCTCCGCCCCGCTCACGCCCACCTCGCACGAGGAGCTGGAGGAGTCCCTGCGGCCCGCCGCCGGGGACGAGGAGTTCACGGCCCTGGTGATCGGAGCCCTGGGCCGCAGCGGAAGGGGCGCCCGCGTCGCGCTCGGGGCCGCCGGGGTCGAACCGACCTGCTGGGACCTCGACGAGACCCGGAACCTGGACCGGCCCGCGCTGCTCGCCCACGACGTGCTGGTGAACTGCGTCCTCGCGACCAGCCCGATCCCGCCCTTCGTCCGCGACACCGACCTGGACGACCCGGCCCGCCGGCTGCGCACCCTCTCCGACGTCACCTGCGACGTCGGCTCACCGCTGAACGTCCTGCCGGTCTACGACCGCGTCACCGAGTGGACCGAACCGGTCCGCCGGCTGCACAAGGAGCCCCCGCTCGACCTCATCGCCATCGACAACCTGCCCTCCCTGCTCCCGGAGGAGTCCAGCACCGGCTTCTCGGGCTCGCTGCTGCCCCTGCTGCTGGAGTTCGGGACCGGTGGGCCGTGGGGGCGCTGTCTGGAGCGGTTCCATCAGGCGTGCCGTGAACTCGGCATCACAGAAGGGGGATCCTCCCGTGTCTGACCTGGTTCCCGCGACCGGCACCGTGCACTGGATCGGCGCCGGGCTCTCCACCGGCAGCGGTCTGGCCGAGCTGTGCGACAGCGCCGACCGCGTACTGCTGTGGCACCGCACCGAGGAACGGGCCGAGGAGGCCCTCGAAGCACGGGGACTCAACGGCCGGGCCGCGCCGCGCGCCTACACACCGGCCGCGCTGAACGCCGAACTGGCGCCCGGGGACGTCGTCGTGTCGATGCTGCCCGCGTCCGAGCACCCCGGCATCCTCGCCGCCTGTGTGCGCGAGCGGGCCCACTTCGCCTGCTCCAGCTATGTGTCCGACGCCCTCCTCGCACAGGTGCCCGAAGCGGAGAAGGCCGGAGTCGTCGTCCTCACCGAGGCCGGCCTGGACCCCGGGATCGACCACCTCTTCGCGCACAGCCTCGTCGCCAGGGCCCGCGCGGCGATCGGCGACACCACACCGGCGTCGTACGCCCTCACCTCCTACTGCGGCGGGGTCCCCGCCGTCCCGAACGACTTCAGGTACCGCTTCAGCTGGGCGCCGCTCGGCGTCCTCAACGCCCTGCGCTCGCCCGCGCGTTACCTCGACGACGGCACCCCGACCACCGCCGAGCGGCCCTGGGAGGCGACCCGGCGCCATGTCGTGGACGGCGAGACCTTCGAGGTCTACCCCAACCGGGACAGCGTGCCCTTCGTCGAGCAGTACGGACTGCCGGCCGCCTGGACCCCGCGGACCTTCGTGCGCGGCACCCTGCGCCTGGACGGCTGGCTGCGCGCCTGGGAGCCGGTCTTCGATGAGCTGAGGACCGGCGACGACGCCCGGATCGCCGCCCTGGCCCAGGAGTTGGCGGCCAGGTACCCGACCACGGACGCCGACCGCGACCGGGTCGTCCTCGTCGTCTCCCTCGACGTGCGCGCCCAGGACGGCCGCACCTGGTCCGGCGGCTACCTCCTCGACCTGGTGGGCGACGAGGAGGACAGCGCGATGGCCCGCTGTGTCTCCCGCACCCTCGCCCTGGGCATCGGGCACATCCTCGACGGCTCCCTCCCGGCGGGCCTGCAGCGCGCCGCCGAGACCGCCGACCGCTCGGAACAGTGGCTGGGCGAACTGTCCCGGGCGGGCGTGCACTTCACCCTGCGGGTGGACCGGGAGTCCTAGGCTCTGTCGTGAAAATCACCCGGCGACGACCGCCTCGTCGACCAGGCGCTTGAGGTCCGGGAAGACCTTCAGCGTCCTCGGCCGGACCTGGGTGTAGAACTGCACGCTCAGATCGCGGACCGGGTCGACCCAGAAGGTCGTGGACGCGGCCCCGCTCCAGCCGAACGTGCCCAGGCCCGCGGGGGCCAGGGTGCGGGCGGGGTCGATCACGACGGAGACGCCGAGGCCGAAGCCGACGCCGTCGTTGCCGGGCTCGTCGTGGGCGGGCTTCGTGCCGAACGCGCGCAGGTCGGCGCCGCCCGGCAGGTGGTTCGACGTCATCAGGTCGACCGTCTCGGGGGACAGCAGCCGGGTGCCGTCCAGTTCGCCCCGGCGGCGCAGCATCTCGGCGAAGCGGTGGACGTCGTACGCGGAGGCCGCCAGTCCGCCACTGCCGGACAGCAGCCGGGGCCGGCCCCTGAGCGGCAGCCCGGGGACCGGCTCGATCGTGCCGTCCTCCTTCTCGCCGTACAACTCGCTGAGCCTGTGCGCCTGTTGGTCGCTCACCCAGAAGCCCGCGTCGGTCATCCCGAGGGGGCCGAAGACGCGCTCGGCGAAGAAGGTGTCGAGCGAGGTGCCGGACACGATCTCGATGACCCGGCCCAGCACGTTGGAGGCGACCGAGTAGTTCCACTGCGTGCCCGGCTCGAACTGGAGGGGCAGGCTCGCGTACACGGAGACCGTCTCGGCGAGGGTCGAGCCCGGCAGCACGGACGACTCCAGGCCGGCCTCGCGGTACAGCGCGTCGACCGGGTGGGAGTGGTAGAAGGCGAAGGTCAGGCCCGCGGTGTGGGTCATCAGGTGCCGGACCCGTATCGGACCCTCGGCCGGACGGGTCGTGAGGGTGTCGCCGGCCCCGTCCACGTACACGCGCGGTTCGGCGAACTCCGGGAGGTACGCGGCGACCGGGTCGTCCAGCGACAGCCGCCCCTCCTCCACCAGCAGCAGGGCCGCGACCGCGGTGACCGGCTTGGTCATCGAGTAGATCCGCCACAGCGTGTCGGTCTCCACGGGCAGCCCGGCCGCGAGGTCGCGCCGGCCGTGCGTGGTGAGGTGGGCGACGCGGCCGCCGCGGGAGACGCACAGCAGGAAGCCGGGCATCCGCCCTTCGTCGACGTAGTGCGCCAGGTGCTGGTCGAGGCGGTCGAGGACCTTCCCGTCCAGCCCCACCTCACCGGGATCGACCTCTTGCCGCAGCTGTGCCATCGCTCTCCTCCGTACGTCCGTCGAGGCGCGGACCGGTCCACCCGGCCCGGACCACCTCAGACATCATCGTCGCTCAGGAAACCGCGACCGGCTGCGGGTCGGTCGGGACCGTTTGTCGCGGGAATGCGGGGCGCGGGCGGGGCCGTTGATCGTGGCATGACTCAGGACGCGACCCAGGACGCACTGCTCCGGCTGCTCTCGGAAGGCCACGGCGGGGTGCTGACCACGCTCAAGCGCGACGGCCGCCCTCAGCTGTCGAACGTCACCCACGTCTACTACCCCGAGGAGCGGATCATCCGGATCTCCCTCACGGACGACCGCGCCAAGACCCGCAACCTCCGTCGGGACCCCCGCGCCTCGTACCACGTGACCACGCGGGACCGCTGGGCCTACACGGTCGCCGAGGGCACCGCCGACCTCACCCCGGTGGCGAAGGACCCCCACGACGACACGGTCGAGGAACTGGTCCGCCTGTACCGCGATGTCCAGGGCGAACACCCGGACTGGGACGACTACCGGGCAGCGATGGTCCGCGACCGGCGACTGGTCCTGCGCCTGCGGGTGGAGCGGGCGTACGGGATCCCCGCCCAGGACAAGAAGGGCTGAGCCCGGAGGGCCCCTCCCGGCGGCGGCGCGGGGTCCGCGTGCCCCGGCCGCCCCTGAATCCGGCCGGAGCACGCGGTGGTAGACGCCAGGGCCGTCGCCCCCTCGCGCGTCGTACCGTGCCCGTGAGGCTGTTCTTTTCTGCTTGTTCCGGCCGATTTTCTTGCTCGAAATGTCACCTGTCAACGGGGTCTCGACACCGGGAGAGGTCCTACGTCCCAGGGTGCAGGGCGGACGGCCGATGTGCCGGAGATCATCGGCTGCCTACGCTGACCGGCACACCGACACCGGACGAAGAGGTCACCATGCCCGTGAACGGCCGCAGCCACATCCGCATCGCCCGCCCTTCCCGGGACCTGGCCGCCGCCGAGCGGTTCTGGGTCGAGGGTCTCGGCCTCGGTGTCGTATGGCGTGCCGAGGGCGGCCCGGAACCCGGCGAGCACGATCTGCTGATGCTCGGCTGGCCGGACGCCGGCTGGCACCTGGAACTCGTCCACGAACAGGGCCGGCCCGTCGAACCCCGCCCCACGGAGGAGGACCTCCTGGTGGTCTACGTCGACGGCCCGGTCCCGGACGACCTGGTCGCCCGCCTGGAGGCGCACGGCGGCAAGCGCGTCCCCTCGCCGAACCCGTACTGGAACGAGTGGGGCGTCACGGTCGAGGACCCGGACGGGTACCGCCTGGTGCTGTGCACCCGGGGGTGGAGCAACACGTGAGGGCCCCCGGTCCCGCCAGGGGATCCGGGGGCCCGGGGGCTCGGAAGGTCGCGGGGGCTCAGGCCGTCACCGTCTCCGGGCGGGCGGCCTCCCCGGCGGTGCGTGAGCCCAGGTCCTCCGTGGCGACCTTGTGGGTCTCGCGGGCGGTCAGGGCGGCGATCACCGGCGGGACGCACAGGGCCGCCGTGAACAGGGCCACCGACGACCAGTCCGTACCGTCGGGTCCCGCGATCTGCGCCGCGAAGGTCACCGCGAAGCCGGCCACGGCGAAGCCGATCTGCGTGCCGATCGCCATGCCGGACAGCCGGACCCGGGTGGAGAACATCTCGCCGTAGAAGGACGGCCACACCCCGTTCGCCGCGCTGTAGACGACGCCGAAGGCGAAGATGCCGAGCAGCAGCGTCAGCGGGTAGTTGCCCGTGGAGATCGCCCACAGGTACAGGAACATCGTCACCGCGCTGCCCACCGCGCCGATCAGGAAGACCGGGCGCCGGCCGACGCGGTCCGACAGGGTGGCCCACAGCGGGATCGCGGCGAGCGCGACCAGGTTGGCGAGCGCGCCCACCCACAGCATCGAGGAACGGCTCATCCCGACCGCGTCGCTCGTCGCGTACGCCAGCGCCCACACCGTGAAGATCGTGGACACCGAGGCGATGACCGCGCCGCCGATCACCCGCAGCACATCCGCCCAGTGCTCCCGCAGCAGCACCGCCAGCGGCAGCTTCACGACGCCCTCGGAGGCCGCCTGCTGCTCGAAGGCCGGTGTCTCGTCCAGCTTGCGGCGGATCACGAAGCCGACCACGGCGACCGCGACGCTCAGCCAGAACGGCACCCGCCAGCCCCAGGACAGCAGTTGGTCCTCGGGCAGCGCGGCGACCGGCAGGAAGACCAGCGTGGCGAGCAGCTGCCCGCCCTGGGTGCCGCTGAGCGTGAAGCTGGTGAAGAAGCCCCGCCGGTGCGGCGGCGCGTGCTCCAGGCTCATGGAGTTGGCGCTGGCCTGTTCGCCGGCCGCCGAGATGCCCTGGAGGACCCGGCACAGCACCAGCAGGACCGGGGCCAGGGTGCCGACCTGGTGACGGGTCGGCAGACAGCCGATGAGGAAGGTCGACAGGCCCATCAGGATCAGCGTGAAGACCATGATCTTCTTACGGCCGACCCGGTCGCCGAAGTGCCCCATGAAGAGCGCGCCGACCGGCCGGGCCGCGTAGGCGACACCGAACGTGGCCAGCGACAGCAGGGTCGCGGTGGCCGGATCGGACTCGTCGAAGAACACCTTCGGGAAGATCAGGGCGGCGGCGCTGCCGTAGATGAAGAAGTCGTAGTACTCCAGGGCGCTGCCGATCCAGGCGGCGGTGGCGGCCTTTTTCGGTTGCCCGACGGCTTCGGCAGGGTCGCGGGGTGCGACGGTGGGCGTCACGGGTGCTCCTTCGGGGGGACTCCGGGAGCTATCCAGTTAATTAACCCACTGGATAGTTAATGAGCGGTTGCCAGGGATGTTGCGCCCGCGTTTCCCGGGTGTCAAGAGCTGCGGTCCGCCGAAGTCAGTCCGCCGCCCGCTCCGCGGTCAGATACGCGATCACCATGTCGCCGAGCATGGCCCGGTAGTGCTCGCGCTGCTCGGGGGCGACCAGGTCGCGGCCGAACAGTGCCCCGAAGGTGTGCCGGTTGGCCACCCGGAAGAAGCAGAAGGAGCTGATCATCGCGTGCAGGTCGACCGCGTCCACCTCGGCCGTGAACAGGCCGGACTCCCGCCCCGACGCCAGGATCCGGCGGATCACGTCGAGCGCGGGGGAGCCGATCCTGCCGAGCTTCTCCGAGGCGGCGATGTGCTCGGCGCCGTGGATGTTCTCGATGCTGACGAGCCGGATGAAGTCGGGGTGCTGCTCGTGGTGGTCGAAGGTCACCTCGGCGAGGCGCCGGATCGCCGCGACCGGGTCCAGGTGCTCGACGTCCAGCTCCTGCTCGGCCTCGCGGATCACGGAGTACGCCCGCTCCAGCACGGCCGTGAACAGCTGTTCCTTGCCGCCGAAGTAGTAGTAGATCATCCGCTTGGTGGTGCGGGTGCGGGCGGCGATCTCGTCGACCCGGGCGCCGTCGTAGCCGGCCCGCGCGAACTCCTGCGTCGCCACGTCCAGGATCTCGGCCTGGGTGCGGGCGGCGTCGCGGATCCGCCCGTTGGGTCGTGCCGGTTCGTCGACGCTGGTCATCGGGTTCCTTCGGGAGTACGGCCGGTGCCGCAGATTCTAGAAGGCGCGGCCGGGCTCTTCCCCGGCGGCGGTCCGGCTGATATAGCTAACGTACTGGTTCGTACATTAGCGGCCCACACATTGATCGCTCAGGAGGTCCGCGTGGCCAAGGACTCGTTTCTCGTCGGACTGATCGGCGCGGGCATCGGACCCTCGCTGAGCCCGGCGCTGCACGAGCGGGAGGCGGACCGGCAGGGCCTGCGCTATCTGTACCGGCTGATCGACATCGACGTCCTCGGCACGCGTCCCGAGGCGGTCGGCGACCTGGTGCGGGCCGCCCGCGACCTGGGCTTCGACGGGCTGAACATCACCCACCCGTGCAAGCAGCTGGTCCTCGGACACCTGGACGCGCTCGCCCCGCAGGCCGAGGCGCTCGGCGCGGTGAACACCGTGGTCTTCGAGAACGGCCGCGCGACCGGCCACAACACCGACGTCACCGGCTTCGCCGCGTCCTTCGCGCGCGGGCTGCCCGACGTGCCCCTGGAGCGGGTCGTGCAGCTGGGCGCCGGCGGCGCGGGCGCGGCGGTCGCGCACGCGACGCTCACCCTGGGCGCCGGGCGGGTCACCGTCGTGGACGCGCTCGCCGACCGGGCCGCCGATCTCGCGGCCGCCCTGAACCGGCACTTCGGCGAGGGGCGCGCGGCCGCGGCCGGCCCGGAGCGGCTGCCCGGGCTGCTCGCCGAGGCCGACGGCGTCGTGCACGCCACCCCCACCGGCATGGCCGCCCACCCCGGCCTGCCCTTCCCAGCCGACCTGCTCCGCCCCGAACTCTGGGTCGCCGAGGTGGTCTACCGCCCGCTGGAGACCGAACTGCTGCGCACCGCCCGCGCGTTGGGCTGCGCCACCCTCGACGGCGGCGGCATGGCGGTCTTCCAGGCGGCGGACGCCTTCCGGCTGTTCACCGGCCGGGAACCGGACGCGGCGCGGATGCTGGCGGACATCGCCGAGCTGGCGGGCGTGGTCGGGGCTCCCAAGTGACCGGCGATCACTGACGGTTGACGGTCCGGGTGACACCCGCGAAGACCGTGGTGGCCAGGACCCACCCCGCGATGACCAGGGCGTACGACAGCCACTGGTATCCCCCTCGGGGCGCGAAGGCGCTCTCCTGACCGAAGGAGATCACCGGCAGCAGCAGGTCGAGGGTGTAGAAGAACGGGTTGAAGCGCGGGGCCTCGTCCGCCTTGAGCGGCGGGGGATGGTGGAGGCCGTAGGCGATCGTGCCGATCGCGAGCAGGGAGACCAGCCAGACGCCGGCGCGCAGCGGGTGGAAGCCGTAGCCGACGGTGGCGTCCTGGACGTGGCCCCACACCCGGCCGTACCAGGGCAGGGTGGCCCGGCGCCGGCGCTGCTTGGCGAGCTGGACCTGCCGGGCCGCGTAGTCGTCGCCGATCCTGCGGTACGCGGCGGTCAACTGCTCGTAGGCGTGCGGGACATAGCCCTCGCGGTCCCGCTCCAGCATGGGCAGCCGACGTGCGGGGGGTTCCTGCGGGGTGAGCGAGGTGTAGACGAGCCCGTTGAACTGCACCTCGTCCGGCACCGACTCCGGCTCCAGGAACAGCTCGTCGATCTGGGCGCGGCGCAGGGTGAGGGTGCCCTCCATGGCCGGGCCCTTGCGGATCCACAGTTCCCCGATGGTGCTGCTGCTCGCCCGCAGGGCCGCGTCGCCCGGGTTCGACAGGTGGGCGTACGACAGGTCGAGCCGGCCCGCGACCCGGGCGCCGCGCAGCCCGATCCAGCCGAAGGTCTGCACCCGCCGCAGGTGGACGTCGCCCTCCACGCTCAGGGTCTGCGCGTCGAGCACGAGGTCGCCGGGGTGGCTGAGCCGGGCGTCGTTGAGGTTGACGGAACCGGCGACGGACGCGCCGTTGAGCCGCACCTCGCCGTGGGCGCGCAGTCCCGGCGCCCACAGGTCGTCGCCGATGCTCATGTGGTTGAGCTGGAGCGCGGGCTCCCCGGCGTCGTCCGCGACGATCTCGGCACGGTCCATGAACACCGCCCCGGCGACCTGCGCCCCACCGAGCCGCACCGGGCCGTTGACCCGGCAGTCCGTCAGCCGCAGCACCGCCTCGACGTGCAGGGTGGCGGCGGTGAGGCCGGGCAGCACGGAGTTGCTGAGGTTCAGCTGACGCAGCCGGCAGCCGTACAGCAGCGGTACGTCGTCGAAGTGGCAGTGGCTGAGGCGCACCGCGTGGTCGACCGTCCCGTACTGGAGCGCGAGCACACCGGTGATCCGGGCACCCGCCAGCTTCAGGGCGGGTATCTCCCCGTCCTCGTGCGGTCCGTTGAGCATCAGGGCCCGCAACACGGCGGCCCGCACGGTGCGTTCGGCGCCCCACCCGGCACCGTCCGCCACGTCCTCGTCGTCCGCCGCCCGGAAGTCCACGGCCTCGCCCCGCGGATAGGCGTGCCACACCCGCAGTTCGGCCGGTGTCAGGTTGTTGATCTCCATCAGCGGTGACTCTCCAACGCACGCGCCACGCTGTCAACAGGCACCGGGGACGACGACGGCCCGGGAGCCTGTGCTCCCGGGCCGTCACCTCGACTGCCGTGCTACGCCCTGGTGTTCCACTCCGCGATCACCGGCCGGTCGTGTTCCGTCGACAGTCGGCTGACGGTACCCGTGGCCAGTTGGAACAGGCGGCCCTCCGCGGGCGGCAGCCCCAGTCGACGGGCCGTCAGGACCCGCAGGAAGTGGCCGTGCGCCACCAGGAGCACGTCGCCGTCCGGCAGCGCGGTCCCGACGCGGGCGAGGACCCGGTCGGCGCGCCGTCCGATCTCCTCGGGCGACTCGCCGGGGTGTCCCTCGGGGCCGGCCGGTACGCCGTCGGTCCACAGGTCCCAGTCGGGCCGGTCCCGGTGGATGTCGACGGTGGTGACGCCCTCGTAGGCGCCGTAGTCCCACTCGTGGAGCTCGGGGTCGGTCAACGCCCCGGTGACGCCCGCCAGTTCGGCGGTGCGGATCGCGCGGTCCAGCTCACTGGTGAGCGCGAGCGAGAAGGTCCGGCCCGACAGGAGCGGAGCGAGGGACTTGGCCTGTTCCTCACCGTGCCGGGTGAGGGGCAGGTCGGTCCAGCTGGTGTGCTGGCCCGACACGCTCCACTCCGTCTCGCCGTGGCGGACCAGAAGAAGATCCCCCACGACGCGCCTACTTCTTCGCTTCCACGGCGTGCCCGCCGAACTGGTTGCGCAGCGCCGCGATCATCTTCATCTGCGGGGAGTCGTCCTGGCGGGACGCGAACCGCGCGAACAGGGAGGCGGTGATCGTGGGCAGCGGCACCGCGTTGTCCACGGCGGCCTCCACGGTCCAGCGGCCCTCGCCGGAGTCCTGCGCGTAGCCCTTCAGCTTGTCCAGGTGCTCGTCCTCGTCGAGGGCGTTCACCGCGAGGTCCAGCAGCCAGGAACGGATGACGGTCCCGTCCTGCCAGGAGCGGAACACCTCCCGGACGCTGTCCACCGACTCGACCTTCTCGAGGAGCTCCCAGCCCTCGGCGTACGCCTGCATCATGGCGTACTCGATGCCGTTGTGGACCATCTTGGAGAAGTGCCCGGCGCCGACCTTGCCCGCGTGGACATAGCCGTACGGCCCCTCGGGCTTGAGCGCCTCGAAGATCGGCTGGAGACGCTCCACGTCCTCCTTCTCACCGCCGACCATCAGGGCATAGCCGTTCTGGAGGCCCCACACACCGCCGGAGACACCGGCGTCGATGAAGCCGATGCCCTTGGCGCCCAGCTCCTCGGCGTGCTTCTCGTCGTCCGTGTAGCGGGAGTTGCCGCCGTCGACCACGGTGTCACCGGGGGACAGGAGCTCGCCGAGCTCGTCCACGACGGACTGGGTGGCGGCGCCGGCCGGCACCATCACCCACACCGTGCGCGGGGCTTCGAGCTTGTCGACGAGTTCGGCGAGGCTCGCCACGTCGGAGACCTCGGGGTTGCGGTCGTAGCCGATGACGGTGTGGCCGGCGCGGCGGATCCGCTCGCGCATGTTGCCGCCCATCTTGCCCAGGCCGATGAGTCCCAACTGCATGTCAGTGCACTTCCTTCAGTTCACGGTAGGCGGCCACCAGGGCGGTGGTGGAGGGGTCGAGACCGGGGACGTCGGCGCCCTCGGTCAGGGCGGGTTCGACGCGCTTGGCGAGGACCTTGCCGAGCTCGACGCCCCACTGGTCGAAGGAGTCGATGTTCCAGACCGCGCCCTGGACGAACACCTTGTGCTCGTACAGGGCGATGAGCTGGCCGAGGACGGAGGGGGTGAGTTCCTTCGCGAGGATCGTGGTCGTCGGGTGGTTGCCCTGGAAGGTGCGGTGGGCCACCTGCTCCTCGGTCACGCCCTCCGCGCGCACCTCCTCCGCGGTCTTGCCGAAGGCGAGCGCCTGCCCCTGCGCGAACAGGTTGGCCATCAACAGGTCGTGCTGCGCCTTGAGTTCGTCGCTCAGCTCGTCCACCGGACGGGCGAAGCCGATCAGGTCGGCGGGGATGAGCTTGGTGCCCTGGTGGATCAACTGGTAGTAGGCGTGCTGGCCGTTGGTGCCGGGCGTGCCCCACACCACCGGACCGGTCTGCCACTCCACCGGACGCCCGTCGCGCTGCACCGACTTGCCGTTGGACTCCATGTCCAGCTGCTGGAGATAGGCGGTGAACTTCGACAGGTAGTGGGAGTACGGCAGCACCGCGTGCGACTGGGCGTCGTGGAAGTTGCCGTACCAGACGCCCAACAGGCCGAGCAGCAGCGGGGCGTTGGCCTCGGCGGGCGCGTTCTGGAAGTGCTCGTCGACGATCCGGAAGCCGTCGAGCATCTCCCGGAACCGGTCCGGGCCGATGGCGATCATCAGGGAGAGACCGATCGCCGAGTCGTAGGAGTAGCGGCCGCCGACCCAGTCCCAGAACTCGAACATGTTGTCCGGGTCGATGCCGAAGTCGGTGACCTTCTCGGCGTTCGTCGACAGGGCCACGAAGTGCTTCGCGACGGCCTTGTCCTCACGCAGACCGCCCGGGCCCTCCAACAGCCAGGAGCGGGCCGAGGTGGCGTTGGTGATCGTCTCGATCGTCGTGAACGTCTTCGACGCCACGATGAACAGGGTCTCCGCCGGGTCGAGGTCGCGTACCGCCTCGTGCAGGTCGGCGCCGTCCACGTTGGACACGAAACGGAACGTCAACTCCCGTGCCGTGAAGGCCCGCAGGGCCTCGTACGCCATCGCGGGACCGAGGTCGGAGCCGCCGATGCCGATGTTGACGACGTTCCTGATCCGCTTGCCGGTGTGGCCGGTCCACTCGCCGGAGCGGACCCGGGTCGCAAAGTCGCTCATCTTGTCGAGCACGGCGTGCACGCGGGGCACGACGTTCTCGCCGTCGACCTCGACGACCGCGCTCGCGGGAGCGCGCAGCGCGGTGTGCAGGACCGCCCGGTCCTCGGTGAGGTTGATCCGCGCACCGCGGAACATGGCGTCCCGCAGCCCGAACACGTCGGTGGCGGTGGCGAGTTCCTGGAGCAGGGCCAGGGTCTCGTCGGTGATCAGGTGCTTGGAGTAGTCGATGCGCAGATCGCCGACGCGCACGACGTACCGCTCGGCGCGTCCGGGATCGGAGGCGAACAGCTCGCGCAGACGGGGGGTCCCCTCGGCGCGGTGGTCCTCCAGGGCCGTCCACTCGGGGCGGCGCGTGAGCTCGGGAGAGTCAGACATGAGCAGGGGTCTCCTTGCCGGTCGCAGGGGGTGTCTGATGGATCTTGGCGGCGTCGCGGGCCCTGGCACGCACATCTGCAGCGTTGTCGTCGGTCGCCGACGCTCCGCGTCGACTCCCTCCTCCGCCTTGCAGCTGCACGCTCCCCCACGCTCGGCTTCGCTCGCGCGGGGGGACCCCCATGACCCCGCTCGGCTCGGTCAAGATGTGCTGCGCATCAGAGCCGACCTGATCCATCAGACACCCCCTCACCCCGCAGGGCGACGGCGTACATCTCGTCGGCGTCGAGGCGGCGCAGTTCCTCGGCGATGAGTTCGGAGGTGGAACGGACCTTGAGCGCCAGGGTCCGGGAGGGCTGGCCCGGCAGGGACAGCGTGGCCAGCGGGCCCTCGGGGCGGTCGATGACGATCTCGCCGTTGGCGGTGCCCAGGCGGACGGCCGTGACGACCGGACCGGCGGTGACGACCCGGTCGATCTTCACCTTGAGCCGCGCCTCCAGCCAGCGCGCGAGCAGTTCGGCGGCCGGGTTGTCGGCCTCCGCCTCCACGGCCCCGGAGATGATCTGCGCACGGGCCTGGTCGAGGGCCGCCGCCAGCATCGAGCGCCACGGGGTGAGCCGGGTCCAGGCGAGGTCGGTGTCGCCCGGCGCGTAGGACCGGACCCGGGTCTCCAGCACCGCGAGGGGGTCCTCGACGGCGTACAGGTCGGTGATCCGGCGCTGGGCCAGCGCGCCCAGCGGGTCCTTCGCCGGGTTCTCCGGCGCGTCCACCGGCCACCACACGACCACCGGCGCGTCCGGCAGCAGCAGCGGCAGCACCACGGAGTCGGCGTGGTCGGACACCTCGCCGTAGGTCCGCAGGATGACCGTCTCGCCGGTGCCGGCGTCGGCGCCCACCCGGACCTCGGCGTCCAGCTTGGACGACATCCGGTCGCGGGCGGTGCGGGCGTGCCGCTTGATGACGACCAGGGTGCGCGAGGGGTGCTCGTGCGAGGCCTCCTCGGCCGCCTTGATCGCGTCGTAGGCGTTCTCCTCGTCCGTGACGATCACCATCGTCAGGACCATGCCCACGGCGGGGGTTCCGATGGCGCGGCGACCCTGCACCAGCGCCTTGTTGATCTTGCTTGCCGTGGTGTCGGTCAGGTCGATCTTCATGGCCTGCGCCAGCTCCGTCCGTCTCGTGCGAGCATCTCGTCGGCTTCCTCGGGTCCCCAGGTACCCGACGCGTACTGCGCCGGACGGCCGTGGTTGGCCCAGTGCTCCTCGATCGGGTCGAGGATCTTCCAGGACTCTTCCACTTCCTGGTGACGCGGGAACAGATTGGCGTCACCGAGGAGGACATCCAGGATGAGCCGCTCGTAGGCCTCCGGGCTGGACTCCGTGAACGACTCGCCGTAGGCGAAGTCCATCGTCACGTCCCGGATCTCCATCGAGGTGCCCGGCACCTTCGACCCGAACCGGACCGTCATGCCCTCGTCCGGCTGGACGCGGATGACGATGGCGTTCTTGCCGAGCTCCTCGGTCGCGTTGTGGTCGAAGGGGGAGTGCGGGGCGGTCTGGAAGACGACCGCGATCTCGGTGACGCGACGGCCGAGGCGCTTGCCGGTCCTGAGGTAGAACGGCACACCCGCCCAGCGGCGGTTGTCGACGTTCAGCTTGATGGCCGCGAAGGTGTCCGTCGTGGAGGCCCGGTCGATGCCCTCCTCCTCCAGGTACCCGAGCACCTTCTCGCCGCCCTGCCAGGCGCCGGCGTACTGCCCGCGCACGGCGTGCTTGCCGATGTCCTCCGGCAGCTTCACGGCCCTGAGGACCTTCAGCTTCTCGGTGAGCAGCGACTCGGCGTCGAACGCGGCCGGCTCCTCCATGGCGGTGAGCGCCATCAGCTGGAGCAGGTGGTTCTGGATGACGTCACGGGCCGCGCCGATGCCGTCGTAGTAGCCGGCCCGGCCGCCGATGCCGATGTCCTCGGCCATCGTGATCTGCACGTGGTCGACGAACGACCGGTTCCAGATGGGCTCGTACATCTGGTTGGCGAAGCGCAGCGCCAGGATGTTCTGGACGGTCTCCTTGCCCAGGTAGTGGTCGATCCGGAAGACCTGGTCCGGCTCGAACACGTCGTGCACCAGGGCGTTGAGCTCCCGGGCGCTCTTCAGGTCGCGGCCGAACGGCTTCTCGATGACCGCCCGCCGCCACGACCCCTCGGGCGCGTCCGCGAGGCCGTGCTTCTTGAGCTGCTGGACGACCTTCGGGAAGAACTTCGGCGGTACGGAGAGGTAGAAGGCGTAGTTGCCGCTGGTGCCGCGGGCCTTGTCGAGGTCCTCGACGGTCTGGCGCAGCTGCTTGAACGCCGTGTCGTCGTCGAAGTCGCCCGGGATGAACCGCATCCCCTCGGCGAGCTGCTGCCACACCTCCTCGCGGAACTCGGTCCGGGAGTGCTCGCGCACCGAGTCGTGCACGATCTGCGCGAAGTCCTCGTCCTCCCAGTCCCGGCGGGCGAACCCGACGAGCGAGAAGCCCGGCGGGAGCATGCCGCGGTTGGCGAGGTCGTAGATGGCGGGCATCAGCTTCTTGCGGGACAGGTCGCCGGTGACACCGAAGATGACGAGACCGGAGGGCCCGGCGATCCGCGGGAGACGCCGGTCGCGCTCGTCGCGCAGCGGGTTCTCCCAGTCGGCGGTGATGGTCATTCCGCGTCAACTCCCTTGCTGTCCATCGACTTGGTGACGGCGTCCAGCAGGTCCTGCCAGGCCGCCTCGAACTTGGCGACGCCCTCGTCCTCCAGCTGCCGCACGACCTCGTCGTAGGAGATCCCGAGCGCCTCCACGGCGGCCAGGTCGGCGCGGGCCTGCGCGTAGCCGCCGGTCACCGTGTCGCCGGTGATCACGCCGTGGTCGGCGGCGGCGTTCAGGGTGGGTTCCGGCATGGTGTTGACGGTGCCGGGCGCGACCAGGTCGTCCACGTACAGGGTGTCCTTGTACGCCGGGTCCTTGACGCCGGTCGAGGCCCACAGCGGGCGCTGCTTGTGGGCGCGGGCGCCGCCGAGGGAGTTCCAGCGAGCCGAGGAGAAGACCTCCTCGTACGCCTCGTAGGCGAGTCGCGCGTTGGCGAGCGCCGCCCGGCCCTTGAGCGCCAGGGCCGCGTCCGTGCCCAGGACCGTCAGCCGCTTGTCGATCTCGGAGTCGACCCGGGAGACGAAGAAGGAGGCGACGGAGTGGATCGTGGAGAGGTCGAGGCCCTTCTTCGCGGCCTTCTCCAGGCCGGCGAGGTAGGCGTCCATGACCTCGCGGTAGCGCTCCAGGGAGAAGATCAGCGTGACGTTGACGCTGATCCCGAGGCCGATGACCTCGGTGATGGCCGGGAGGCCCGCCTTCGTCGCCGGGATCTTGATCATGACGTTGGGGCGGTCCACCAGCCAGGCGAGCTGCTTGGCCTCGGCGATCGTCACCGCCGTGTCGTGGGCCAGACGGGGGTCGACCTCGATGGAGACCCGGCCGTCCCGCCCGCCGGTCGCGTCGTGCACCGGACGCAGCACGTCGGCGGCGGCACGGACGTCGGCCGTGGTCATCATCCGTACGGCCTCGTCGACCGTCACACCGCGGACGGCGAGGTCGGTCAGCTGCTCCTCGTAACCCGCCCCCGAGCCGATGGCGGCCTGGAAGATGGAGGGGTTGGTGGTGACGCCGACGACGTGCTTCGTGGCGACGAGCTCGGCGAGGTTCCCGGACTCGATCCGCTTGCGCGACAGGTCGTCCAGCCAGATGGAGACGCCTTCCTCGGACAGGCGCTTGAGTGCTCCCGCGGTCGCGGTTGCTTCGGTCACTGTGATCATCTTCTTTCTGGCGGTCGGATCAACCACGCGCGGCGGCGAGGGATTCCCTCGCGGCTGCGGCGACGTTCTCGGCGGTGAAGCCGTACTCGGCGAACAGGGTCTTGGCGTCGGCGGAGGCGCCGAAGTGTTCGAGGGAGACGATGCGTCCTGCGTCACCTGTGAACCGGTACCACGTGAGACCGATACCGGCCTCGATTGCGACGCGGGCTCGCACGGACGGCGGAAGGACCCGCTCCCGGTACTCCCGCGGCTGCTCCTCGAACCACTCCACGGACGGCATCGACACCACCCGGGTGCCGACCCCCTCGGCCTCCAGTTGCTCCCGCGCGGCGACGGCGAGCTGCACCTCGGAACCGGTGGCGATCAGGACGACGTCGGGGGTCTCCTTGGACGACTCGGCAAGGACGTACCCGCCCTTGGCCGCGTCCGGGTTCGGCGCGTAGGTCGGTACGCCCTGGCGGGTGAGCGCGAGGCCGTGCGGGGCCGGGTTCGTGGCGTGCCGCTTGAGGATCTCGGCCCAGGCGATCGCGGTCTCGTTGGCGTCGGCCGGGCGCACCACGTTCAGGCCCGGGATGGCGCGCAGCGACGCGAGGTGCTCGACCGGCTGGTGGGTCGGACCGTCCTCGCCGAGACCGATGGAGTCGTGCGTCCAGACGTAGGTGACGGGCAGCTGCATCAGCGCGGACAGCCGGACCGCGTTGCGCATGTAGTCGGAGAACACCAGGAAGGTGCCGCCGTAGATCCGCGTGTTGCCGTGCAGCGCGATGCCGTTCATCTCGGCGGCCATCGAGTGCTCGCGGATGCCGAAGTGGACGGTACGGCCGTACGGGTCGGCCTCCGGCAGCGCGTTGCCCTCCGGCAGGAAGGAGCTGGTCTTGTCGATGGTGGTGTTGTTGGAGCCGGCGAGGTCGGCGGAGCCGCCCCACAGCTCGGGCAGCACCGGGCCGAGGGCCTGGAGGACCTTGCCGGAGGCGGCGCGGGTCGCGACGGACGCGCCCTCCTCGAAGACGGGGATCGCGGACTCCCAGCCCTCGGGGAGCTGGCCGGCGACCACCCGGTCGAAGAGCCGCGCCCGCTCGGGCTGCTCACCGCGCCAGGCCGCGATCTGCTTGTCCCAGGCCGTGTGCGCCTCGGCGCCCCGGTCCAGGGCCAGCCGGGTGTGGGCGAGGACCTCGTCGGCGACCTCGAAGCTCCGCTCGGGGTCGAAGCCGAGGACGCGCTTGGTGGCGGCGACCTCGTCGGCGCCGAGCGCGGAGCCGTGGGCGGCCTCGGTGTTCTGCGCGTTCGGGGCGGGCCAGGCGATGATCGTGCGCATCGCGATGATCGAAGGCCGCTCGGTCTCGGCCTGGGCCGTCTTCAGGGCCGCGTACAGGGCGGGTACGTCGATGTCGCCGTCGGCGGCCGGTTCGATGCGCTGGGTGTGCCAGCCGTAGGCCTCGTAGCGCTTCAGGACGTCCTCGGAGAACGCGGTCGCGGTGTCGCCCTCGATGGAGATGTGGTTGTCGTCGTAGAGGAAGACCAGGTTGCCGAGCTTCTGGTGGCCGGCGAGGGAGGAGGCCTCGGCGGAGATGCCCTCCTGGAGGTCGCCGTCGGAGACGATCGCCCAGATGGTGTGGTCGAAGGGGGACTCGCCCTCGGAGGTCTCCGGGTCGAAGAGTCCGCGCTCGTAGCGGGCCGCCATCGCCATGCCGACCGCGTTGGCGACACCCTGGCCGAGCGGACCGGTGGTGGTCTCGACGCCCGCGGTGTGCCCGTACTCGGGGTGACCGGGCGTCTTGGAGCCGTGGGTGCGGAAGGCCTTCAGGTCGTCGAGCTCCAGCTCGTACCCGGAGAGGTAGAGCTGGGTGTAGAGCGTCAGCGAGGTGTGGCCGGGGGAGAGGACGAAGCGGTCACGACCGGTCCACTCGGGGTCCGCCGGGTCGTGACGCATCACCTTCTGAAAGATCGTGTACGCCGCCGGGGCCAGGGTCATCGCGGTGCCCGGGTGTCCGTTGCCGACCTGCTGCACGGCATCGGCCGCCAACAGGCGGGCGGTGTCGACGGCACGCCGGTCGAGTTCGGTCCATTCGAAGGTGTCCGGTGTCTGCGTGCTCATCTTCAAGAAGTCCTCGATCGGAGCGGGTTTGCTGGTCTGACGTGTTCGAACTTAAAAGTCTGACTTTTACGGGGGAAGGTCGCGGTGTGCCAGCCTGTGGTGAAAGTGGGACACGGAACGCTCCAGCTAGGCGGCACGAGAAGGACATGGCGGACAGAACAACCCAAGGCTCCATCCAAGGCGGAGCCGGTGACGGCGGAGTGGACGGGATCAGAACGTTCCCCTTTCCCGTCGAGCAGAGCGTGGGCGGAGTGGGCATGCAGGTCGGCGCCATGGGAGCCGGCCGCACCTGGCATGCGGATGCCCCGCTGGAGCGCGTGCACCGCATCGACTTCCATGTCGTGATGCTCTTCGACGGCGACCCCGTCCGCCACATGGTCGACTTCGCCGAGTACGAGGCGACGGCGGGCGACCTGCTGTGGATCCGCCCGGGCCAGGTCCACCGTTTCGCACCGAGCGGGTACCGCGGAACCGTGCTGACCATGCAACCCGGCTTCCTGCCCCGGGCGACCGTCGAGGCGACGGGGCTGTACCGCTACGACCTGCCGCCCCTGCTGCGGCCCTCCGGGCCCCAGTTGGCGGGCCTGAAGGCGGGGCTGGCCCAGCTCCAGCGGGAGTACGAGGACACGGCGACCCTTCCGCTGAGCCTGCACACCGCGGTCCTGCGGCACACCCTGACCGCGTTCCTGCTGCGGCTCGCCCATCTGGCGGCGAGTGCGGCGGACGCGGGGCGGCGGACGGAGTCGACGTTCACCCTGTTCCGGGACGCCGTGGAGAAGGGCTTCGCCACCAATCACAGCGTCAGCGCCTATGCCGACGCGCTCGGTTACTCCCGCCGGACCCTGGTGCGCGCGGTGCGCGCGGCGACCGGGGAGACCCCCAAGGGGTTCATCGACAAGCGGGTCGTCCTGGAGGCCAAGCGTCTGCTGGCCCACACCGACCTGCCGATCGGCCGGGTGGGCGCGGCGGTCGGCTTCCCGGACGCGGCCAACTTCTCGAAGTTCTTCCAGCAGCACACGGAGCTGACCCCGGCGGCCTTCCGCGCGGAACTGCGCTGAGAACCAGGTTTGTCATGTCCATTTGACGAGCTCTTTGCTGTGCATGACCTGTGCGTGGGGTGATCTTTGCCCGGCGTGGCCCGCGGTTCGTCCGGCCGTCACTCGGGGCCGGCCGGACCCCCCTAGTGTTGCCGCGCCGCCTCCCCACGAACGTCCGTCACCTCTGTCCGGAGGACAGTCATGGCCGCCGTCAAGGCACGCTCGCGCAACCGACGTTCCCTCTCCGCGCTCGCCGGAGCCGTCGCCCTCACCGCCACCTCGATCGGTGTGTGGGCCGCCACGGCCACCACCGCACAGGCCGCCGCTCTCCCCACCCCCGACCACGTGGTCGTCGTGGTGCTGGAGAACCACGCCTACGCGCAGGTCATCGGCAGCTCCAGCGCCCCGTACCTCAACAACACGCTCAAGGCGGGAGGCGCCGACCTCACCCAGTCCTACGGCCTGACCCACCCGAGCGAGCCGAACTACTACATGCTGTTCTCGGGCTCCAACCAGGGCCGCACCGACGACAGTTGTGTGGGGGTGGGGTCCATCTCCGCCCCCAACCTCGCCTCCGAGCTCATCGCCGCCGGCAAGACCTGGGCGAGCTACAACGAGTCACTGCCCAGCCAGGGCTCGACGACGTGCAGCAGCGGCAACTACGCCCAGAAGCACAACCCCTGGTTCGGCTTCTCCAACGTGCCGACCAGTACCGCCAAGACGTTCGCGCAGTTCCCGACCGACTACACCACCCTGCCGAAGGTCTCCTTCGTCACCCCGAACCTGTGCAGCGACATGCACGACTGCTCGGTCTCCACGGGTGACACGTGGATCAAGAACAACCTGGGCGCCTACGCCACCTGGGCCAAGACCCACAACAGCATCCTCGCCGTCACCTTCGACGAGGACAACAAGCTCTCCGGCAACCGCATCCCCACCCTCTTCTACGGTCAGCACGTCACGCCGGGCAGCACGAGCTCCACCACCTACAACCACTACAACGTGCTGCGCACGGTGGAGGACCTGGCCGGTCTGAGCACCCACGCGGGCAACGCCGCCGCCGCCTCCGACATCACCGGCATCTGGAACTGACGCCGGTGTATCTCGCGGACTCCCGCCGCACGGACGCCCGCGGTACCCAGGCCGCCGCCGCCCCGGACACCCGTCCGGGGCGGCGGCCGGCCGCCGTGCCCGCCACCGTGCTGGCCCTGGGCGCGGTCAGCCTGATCACGGACGTCTCCTCGGAGATGGTGACGGCCGTCCTGCCGCTGTACGTGGTCGCCGGCCTCGGCCTCTCCCCGCTCGGCTTCGGCCTCCTCGACGGCATCAACAACGGTGTCGGCGCGCTGGTCCGGCTGGCCGGCGGTCATCTCGCCGACCGGGGCGGCCACCGGCACAAGCTCGTGGCGGGCCTCGGCTACGGCCTCTCCGCCCTGTGCAAACCGTTCCTCCTGCTCGCCCACACCCTCCCCGTGCTCAGCGCGGTGCTCGCGGTCGACCGCACCGGCAAGGGCCTGCGCACGGCCCCGCGCGACGCGATGATCTCGCTCGCCACCGAACCCGCCCACCGGGGGCGGGCGTTCGGCGTCCACCGCGCCATGGACACCACCGGCGCCCTGCTCGGCCCCCTCGCCGCCTTCGCGGTCCTGCGGGCCACGGTCGACGGCTACGACGCGGTCTTCGCGGTCAGCGCCTGCGTGGCCACGCTCGGCGTCCTCGTGCTGGTGCTGTTCGTGCCCCGACACCTCGACACCCCCATGGGGGCCGTACGACCGTCCCGGGCCCCGGATGCCGTACGACCACCCCGGCCACCCGAGCCGCCCCGGCCCCCGGCGCTGCGTGACGCGGTCGGGCTGTTGCGGCGGCCGGAGTTGCGGCGGCTCACGGTGTGCGCGGCCCTGCTCGGGCTGACCACCGTCAGCGACTCCTTCCTGTACCTGCTGCTCCAGCGCGAGGGTGACCTGCCCGCGCACCTCTTCCCGCTGCTGCCGCTGGGCACCGCGGCCTTCTTCCTGTTGCTCGCCGTCCCGCTGGGGGCGCTCGCCGACCGGGTGAGCCGCCGCCGGCTCTTCCTGGCCGGACACGGGGTCCTGCTGCTGGGCTACGGCCTGGTGCTCTCCCCGTGGCACGGCGTCCCGGCGGTGGTCGCCGTGCTCGTCCTGCACGGCACCTTCTACGCGGCCACCGACGGAGTCCTCGCGGCCGCCACCGCCGCGGTCGTCCCGGCGAGGCAGCAGGGTGCCGGGCAGGCGCTGGTCGGCACGGGCCAGGCGCTGGCCCGGTTCGTCTGCTCGCTCGCCTTCGGCGCCGCCTGGAGCCTGTGGGGCGGCCGGACCGCGCTCGCCGTGACCGCGGCCGGGCTGGCGGTCAGCGCCGTCGTGGCCGCGTTCGTGCTCCGTACCGGCGACGAGACCACCCAGGAGGGGCGCGCATGACCCGAACGACCCGTCTCATCACCCTGCTGGTCGCGGTCCTCCTGCTGGCCGCGGTCGGCACCGGGGCGGTGCTGCACGCCGCCCACCGCTCAGGGATGAAGGACGAGCAGCAGGCCGACGGCCCCACGGTCCGGGCCGGCACCGTCTCGCTGCGGCCCACCGGCACGCGCCGCCTGCTGGTCCGCAACCTGGCCTGGGGCCCGCACCGCGACGAGATCGCCACCGTCCCCGCCGACAACCCCGAGGGCCCGCGCACCGCGTCCGGCGTGAAGTGCCTGCGCTTCCACGCGGCGGCCGGCACCGGCATCTGCCTCCAGGCGGTGCACGGCGCCCTGGAGGACACCTACCGCGCGGTGGTGCTCGACTCCCACCTGCGGGTACGGCACCGCTTCCCGGCCGCGGGCATCCCCACCCGGGCCCGGGTCTCGCCCTCGGGGCACATGGTCGCCTGGACGGTGTTCGTCAGCGGTGACTCGTACGCCGGAACGAACTTCTCCACCCGCACGGCCGTCGTCGACACCCGCACCTGGACGATCGACGACAACCTGGAGACCTTCCACGTCGTCAAGGACGGCCGTACCTACCATGCGGCGGACACCAACATCTGGGGCGTCACCTTCGCCGACGACAACCGCTTCTACGCCACCCTCGCCACCGGCGGCCGGACCTACCTGGTGCGCGGCGACGTCGGCGCGCACACCCTCACCACCCTGCACGGCAACGTCGAATGCCCCTCGCTCTCCCCGGACGGCACCCGCGTCGCGTACAAGAAACGCGTCAAGGGCGCCTCGCCGGACGCCCCTTGGCGGCTGTACGTCCTGAACCTGCGGACCATGAAGGAGACCGCGACCGCCGAGCGCCGCAACCTCGACGACCAGGCCCTGTGGTCCGACGACCACACCCTCGTCTACGCCCTCCCCGGCGACTACGGCTCCGACCTGTGGACCGTCCCCGCCGACGGCACCGGCACGGCCCGCCGCCTGATGAAGTCGGCGGTCGCGCCCGCCTACCTCTGACCGGCACCGACTCGCGAGACCGTGTGTGCCGAAGCTCAGCCTTCAGCGAGGGGTGCGCTGCCGGAGGCGTTCTCCCTGCGGCCCGAACAGGACCAGGTACTCGACCGGTCCGTCGGGTCCGGGGTTCGCGACTCCGTGGGGGACGCGGGTGTCGAACTCGGCGGCGTCCCCGGCCGCCAGGACGAGGTCCTGGTCACCGAGTGCCAGCCACAGCCGCCCGTACAGGACGCACAGCCACTCGTAGCCCTCGTGGGAGACCTGCCGTGGCCGCGCGGCCGGCCCCTCGGCAGCAGGCAGGACATGCTTGTGGGCGTGCAGGCCGCCGACGTACCGGGTGAGCGCCAGCACCACCTTGCTGTCACCGAAGCTCAACGGCGCCGAGGCGCGCGGCCCGGCCGCCGGGGCGGGTGCGGTGCCGGCCAGTTCGTCCAGGGAGACGCCGTACTCCTTCGCCAGCCGCAGCACCACCTCCAGGGTCGGCCTGCGCCGGCCGGTCTCGATCCGCGACAACGTGCTCGACGAGATGCCGGTCGCGCAGCTGACACCGGCGAGCGTGGCGCCGCGTTGCTCGCGTGCGGCCCGCAGCCGGGGCCCCATCGCCGCCAGCGTGCCGTCCACCTCGTCGACTGCCACCGTGACCGTCCTTCCGACCGCGCCGCTCCCCGTCCGTCCTGCGAGTTTGCCAGGACGGCAAGAGCGATCGCGTCGGGCGGGCCTCGGGCCGCATGATCGGTGGGTAGCCGCGTCCGCCCGCGAACCGAGGAGAGCCCCCATGCGATCCGAGCCGACCGCCGCCCTCCGCCACCGCACCGTCGAGGCCCCGGCCGGACGCCTGCACCTGGTCGAGCAGGGCACCGGTCCGCTGGTCCTGCTCGTGCACGGCTTCCCCGAGTCCTGGTACTCCTGGCGCCGCCAACTCCCGGCCCTCGCCGCGGCCGGGTACCGGGCGGTGGCGATCGACGTACGCGGCTACGGCCGCTCCTCCAAGCCGGCCGCGACCGACGCCTACCGCATGCTCGACCTGGTGGCGGACAACGTCGCCGTCGTGCGCGCCCTCGGCGAGGAGAGCGCGGTGGTCGTCGGCCACGACTGGGGCTCCAGCATCGCCGCCGCCTCCGCCCTGCTCCATCCGGAGACCGTCCGCGCCGTCGGCCTGCTGAGCGTCCCCTACGCCCCGCCCGGCGGCCCCCGGCCCACCGAAGTCTTCGACCAAGTCGGCGGCCCCGAGCAGGAGTTCTACGTCTCCTACTTCCAGGAACCCGGCCGCGCCGAGACGGAGATCGAGCCCGACGTACGGAGCTGGCTCGCCGGTTTCTACGCCGCGTTGTCCGCCGACACCATGCCCGCCGATGACGAGCCCGACCCGCACTTCGTCGCGCCGGGCGGCCGGCTGCGCGACCGTTTCCCCACCGGCCCGTCCCCGGCCTGGCTGACCGAGGAGGATCTCGACGTCTACGCCGGGGAGTTCGAGCGCACCGGCCTGACCGGCGCCCTCAACCGCTACCGCAACCTGGACCGCGACTGGGAGGACCTCGCCCCCTACCGCGGAGCCCCGATCACCCAGCCCGCCCTGTTCGTCGGCGGCACCCGGGACGCCTCCACCACCTGGATGGCCGACGCCATCGACGCCCACGCCACCACTCTCCCCGCCTTGTCCGCCTCCCACCTCCTGGACGGCTGCGGCCACTGGGTCCAGCAGGAACGCCCCGACGACGTCAACCGCCTGCTGACCGACTGGCTGGCCACCGTCCACGGCTGAACCAGGCGGGCTGTCCGGGGAGTCCGGCGGCGCGATCCGTGGTCATTCCACCGTCAGCAGGAAGACCCCTGTGCCCAGGAGGAGGAGGACCCCGCCCAGGAGGGCCAGGAGCATGAGCGTGCCGGCGACACGGGCGGTCAGGTTGCCCCAGAACTCGGTCCGCCGACCGTCGGGCGTGTCGGTGCGCCATTTCGACGGGATGTCGACGTGTCCCTCGGCGATGGCCGGCGCGGCTCTGCGCACGTCCCCCGGGTGGAAGGAGTGGAAGGTCGGCTCCGCCCCCCACGTGCCCCGGCTCGCCCCGCCGTACGTGCGGACGCGGACGTCCGCACGACGGGCGACACCGGGCAGCCAGTCCTTGCGCACCGGCCAGAGCTTCGCGACCTCGTCACTGCTGAGCCAGGGCTCCTCCTCCTCGTGCGCTGACTCCGACGTTCCCGGCTCCGGTGTGCTGGACATGGCTCCCCCTCGACGCAGCAGGGATCCAGTACACCTCAGCCGCCCTCCACGCCGATAGGGCACCTGCGGCACGGCAGGACACGGGACATGGCCGGTGCCGGGCTCAACCCGAAGGTCAGTGACCGAAGTTGAACCAGTTCACGTTGACGAAGTCCGCCGGCTGGCCGCTGGTGAAAGTCAGGTACACGTTGTGCGTGCCGGTGACGGAGCTGATGTTCGCCGGGACCGTTCTCCAGGACTGCCAGCCGCCCGTGTTGGCGATCGAGAAGCTGCCGACCGGAGTGGCCGTCGGGCTGTCAAGACGCACCTCGACCAGACCGCTCACCCCGCCCGCCGCGCCGCTCGCGACCCGGGCGACGAACTGAGTGGCCGCCGTGGAACCGAAGTTGACGTTCTGGTAGAGCGCCCAGTCGCCGTTGGCCAGCGAGGCGATGTTCTGGCCGCCGCCGGTGTCGGTCGTGGTCTCGGTGCCGACGCCGTTCTGGCCGTTGTAGGACTCCGCCTGGATCGTGCTGTACGCGTCCCGGCCGCCGGTCGGCGGGGGCGTGGTACCGCTCCCGGCAGCCGACAGCACCTGGACGTAGTCCACGACCATGGGCACGCCGGACTGGGTGCCGGAGTCCAGCCCGCCGCCGAACGCGTCCGGGAAGGCGCCGCCCATCGCCACGTTCAGGATGATGAAGAACCCGTGGTTGGTGGCGTTGGTCCAGGTCGTGGCGTCCACCTGGCTCGCGTTGACCGAGTGGAACTGTGTGCCGTCCACGAGGAAGCGGATCGTCTCGGGGCTCACCGAGCGGTCCCACTCCATGGTGTACGTGTGGAAGGCGGACTGGCAGGTCGAGCCCGGGCAGGCGACGTTGTTGCCGATGCCGGTCGTCTCGTTGCAGGGGCCGCCCGGGTTGGTGCCGCAGTGCATGGTGGCCCACACGCGGTTCATGCCCTGGACGTTCTCCATGATGTCCAGCTCGCCGACGCTCGGCCAGTTCTGGTAGTTGCCGCGGTAGGGGGCGCCCAGCATCCAGAAGGCGGGCCAGTAGCCCTCGGCCGCGGTGCCGGTGACGTTCGGCATCTGGATGCGCGCCTCGACCCGCAGCTTGCCGCCGGCCGGGGGCTGGAAGTCGGTGCGGTTGGTCTCGATGCGGCCCGAGGTCCAGTTGCCGGACGCGTTGCGCAGTGGGGTGATGCGCAGGTTGCCGTTGCCGTCCAGCGCCACGTTGCTGGTGCTGTTCGTCATCGTCTCGACCTCGCCGGTGCCCCAGTTCGCGGGGCCGCCCGGGTACGAAGTGCCGGTGGCGTACTGCCAGTTCGAGGTGTTGACGCCGGTACCGGCGGTGCCGTTGAAGTCGTCGACGAAGACCTGCGACCAGCCGGTCGGCGGGGTGGGGGCGGAGGCGTCGGCGGGAAGGGTGGCGGCGGTCGCCAGGGCGGCGGCCAGACCGAGGGCGCTCAGGACGGCGACGAGGGCCCGCCGTCGTCTGGGGATACCGGAGGTTTCACTCATGGGGGTGCCTCTCGGGTACGGGGAGAAGTGAGCGCGGGTGCCTTCGAGAGCCTTTGAGAGCGCTCTCAAAGTGGGCCCAATGTGCTCGCAGTCGCTCCGGTCGTCAAGAGGTTGAGCCGTGAAAGTCCTTTCGGGCCTGGTGAGTTCACCCCTTGAAACCGGGCATACCCGCTAAAGCGCGCTGCCCGCCTTCCAGTCCGCCCACGAGAGGTTCCAGCCGTTGAGTCCGTTCGACGCCTCCACGGTCCGCTCGCCGGAGTTCCTCACGATCACGACGTCGCCGAGCATGGAGCTGTCGTAGAACCTGTAGCCGTCCACGGAGGTGTCGTTGGCGCCCTTGGCGTCGTGCAGGCCGACGCAGCCGTGGCTGGTGTTCTCGTGCCCGAACACCGCTGTCGAGGCCCAGTAGTTGCCGTGCACGAAGGTGCCGGAGGTGGTGAGCCGCTGGGCGTGCGGCACGTCGGGGATGTCGTACTCGTCGCCGAGACCGACCGTCGAGGAGTCCATGTGGGTCTGCTTGAACCGCTCGCTGATCACCATGATCCCGGACCAGGTGGTGTGGTCGGGGTCGCCGCCGGAGACCGGGTAGGTGGCGATCGTCCTGCCGTCCCGCCTCACCACCATCTCCTTGGTGGACAGGTCGACCGTGCTGATCTGTTCGCGGCCGATGTGGAAGGTGACGTCCTTGGACTGCACGCCGTAGACGCCGTCCGTGCCCTGGACGTCCTTGAGCCGCAGGCCGAGTGTGATCCTCGTGCCGGGCGCCCAGTAGGTCTCGGGCCGGAAGTCGAGCCGGGTGTCGCTGAACCAGTGGCCGACGATCTCCACTTCGGGCTCGGCGGTGACGGTGATCGCCTTCTGGACGGCGGCCCTGTCGGAGACGGCGTGGGTGAAGTTGATCGACACCGGCATGCCGACGCCGGAGGTGGAGTTCGCCTCGGGGGTGAAGTAGCCCACGAAGGTCTCGCCGGGAGACCTGGTGGTGAAGGTCGCGGTCTGCGCGGTGCCGCCCTCCGCGGTCGCCGTGACCGTGTACTTCGTGCCCGAGTAGGGGTTCCTCGCCGAAGTCCACTCGGTCTTGGTGCCGTTGAGGGATCCGGCCAGGGTGGAGCCGTCGTTGCCGGTCACCCTCACGGAGGCGAGGGTGCCGTCGGTGACGGTGACCCGGACGGGACTGGAGAAGTCGGCCTTCGCGGTCCCGTCGGCGGGGGTCACGGCTATCGTCGCCTTCTTCGCCGCGGCCCGCGCGGACGGGGTGGAGGAGCCCTCCGAGGCGTCGGCGGAGCCGCTGCATCCCGTCAGGACGACGGCGGCCGGCACGGCACCCAGAGCGGCGAGCATCCCGCGCCGGGACCACCTCTGCGGCTGTCGCCCGGACCGGTTCGATATGTGCGGGACGCCCACGGCACACCTTCCTGAGATATCCACCTTCGCCGGGTGCATGCTGCCTCGCGCACATGTGCTGCTCCTTGGAATCACCGGGCCGTTCCCTGAGATTCCGGTGAGGACTGCCCCTGCGGAGGGGCACGGAGAGGAGGCCGGCCAGTCGGCCGGCCCCCTGATCCGTCGGGATCCTCAGGCGTTGCTCGGTACGGGCGGCTCCGGTGCCGGCTCGCGCAGACCGAACCGTTCGTGTGCCGCGCGCAGCGGCTTCGGGGCCCACCAGGCCCGCCTGCCGAGCAGGGCCATCGTCGCCGGGACCAGCAGCATCCGTACGACCGTCGCGTCGATCAGCACGGCCAGGGTCAGTCCGAGACCGATCTGCAGGATGGGCGAGAACCCACCGGTCATGAAGGCGCCGAAGACCACCGCGAGCAGCAGCGCGGCACACGTGACCACCCGCCCCGACCGGCGCAGCCCGGTGACGACGGCCTCCTGCTCGTCCCCGGTGTGCTGCCGCGCCTCCGGCATCCGGGCAAGGATGAAGATCTCGTAGTCCATGGCCAGCCCGAAGGCGATCGAGACGATCAGCGGGGGCGCCGTCAGGCTCAGCGCGCCCAGCCCCTCCCCGCCGAGCAGCCCGGCCCCGTGGCCGTCCTGGAAGACCCACACCACCACACCGAGCGCGGCGCCCAGACTGAGCAGGGTGGTCGCGATCGTGCGCAGCGGGATCAGCACCGAGCCGGTGAAGGCGAAGAGCAGGACGAAAATGCCGGCCAGGACGGTCAGGGCCGCCCAGGGTGCCCGCTCGGCGAGCATCGCGCGGAAGTCGACCAGCCGGGCCGCGATCCCGGTGACCTCGACGGGTTCGTCGCCGCGCACCTCCCGGACCCGCTCGACCAGGCCGGTGGCCGCCCCGCCGTCCACGCTGCCCGGCGGCCGCAGCTCCACGACCGTGGTGCCGCCCGGCAGGTCGCGGGACTCGGCGTGCGGGACCAGGGCGCGGACGCGGTCGGCGGTCGCGGGGTCGGTGCCGGGCCTGAGGACGACCACCACGGGGGAGACGCCGGTGCCCTTCGGGAAGTGCGCGTCGACGGTGTCGTACAACTGCCGTGCCTCGGTGCCGGCGGGCAGCTGGCGGGCGTCGCCGATGGCGATGCGCAGGCCGGTCACGGGCAGGGCCAGGACCAGCAGGGCCGGAACCACGGTCACCAGGACGGCGATCCGGCGGCGCTGCGCGAAGCGGGCGAGGCGGGCGAAGACGCGGCCCTCCTCGTCCTCGGTGCGCGCCTTCGACGGCCGGATCCGCCCGCCGAACTTCGTGAGCAGCGCGGGCAGGAGGGTGACCGCGGCGAGCATGTCGACCACGACCACGGCGGCCACGGCCAGACCCATGCTGCGCAGGAACACACTCGGGAAGACCAGCAGTCCGGTGAGGCTGACGGCGACGGTGAGCCCGGAGAACAGGACGGTCCGGCCGGCCGCGGCGACCGTACGGTGCACGGCCTCGACCACGTCGTCGGTGTGCCGGCGTTCCTCGCGGAAGCGGACCAGCGTCAACAGGGCGTAGTCGACGGCGAGTCCGAGGCCCAGCATGGTGGTGACCTGGATCGCGTACACCGAGATGTCGGTGACCTGGCTGAAGACGAACAGGCCGAGGAACGCGCCCGCGATCCCGCTCACCGCGATCACCAGCGGCAGCGCGGCGGCGCGCAGTCCGCCGAACACGACGAGCAGCAGGGCGAGGACGACCGGCAGGGAGATCAACTCGGCGTTCTTCACATCCTGTTGGGCCCGCTCGCCGAGCTGCCTGCCGAGGAGTTCGCCGCCGCTGACGTGGACGTCGGGCGCGTCGATCCGTTTGACGGTCTCGACGGCCGTGTCCGTGGCCTCCTCCTCGGCCTCGTCGCTGAGGCCGCCGTCGAAGGTGACGGGGATGACGAGGGCCTGTCCGTCCCGGGCGGTGAGACCGGGGGTGGTGTACGGGTCCGGTACGTCGGCCACCCCGGCGATCTCGCGGACCTCGGCGACGGTCCGTTCGACCTGGGCGCGCAGGGCCGCGTCGGAGACGGCCTCGCCCGCGACGACCGCGGTGACGGACTCGCCGGTCGGGTCGATGCCGGAGAGGTAGTCGTCGGCCAGGTCGGACTCGGTGCCGGGGACGTCGGGCACGTCGTCGGAGAGGTCGGCGAAGACGCCCGTCCCGAGGCCGAAGCCGAGCAGCAGGAACGCCGCCCAGAGTCCGATGACGGTCAGCGGGCGGCGGGTCGCCGCCCGGGCGAGTGTGGAGAGCACGGGGGCCTCCCGGCGGGTTGGCGGTGGTCGATGGCACCCTCAGGCTCCTGCGGCCGGCGTGATCACCGGATCGCCGTCGCGGGCGGTTTCCAGGACTCCGTCGTACGGGTGAGTCCGGGTGCCGGCTCACTCCCGCGGGGGAGGAATCTTCGGTACCGGTCGGGGAGTTGACCTTGGAGACAGCTACAAGGAGGCCGTATGTCCGAGGTACCACCCACCGTCCGTGAACTCCGGCTCGTCGTCACGGCGGAGGACTACGACGAGGCGCTGCGTTTCTACCGGGACGTCCTGGGGCTGCCCGAACGGGCCGCGTTCTCCTCGCCGGACGGCAGGGTCACCATCCTGGAGGCGGGGCGAGCCACGCTGGAACTGACCGACCCGAACCACGCGGCCTTCATCGACGAGGTCGAGGTCGGCAGGCGGGTCGCCGGGCACATCCGGGTGGCGTTCGAGGTGGACGACTCGACGGCCACCACGACGAGGCTGGCCGAGGCCGGCGCGGAAGTCGTCGCCGAGCCGACCCGCACACCGTGGAACTCCCTCAACTCCCGTCTGGAGGCGCCGGGTTCGCTCCAGCTCACCCTCTTCACGGAACTCGACGGCTAGGCGGACCCCGGCGTCACCAGGCCCGTCTCGTACGCGCAGATCACCGCCTGGACCCGGTCCCGCAGGCCCAGCTTGCTCAGGACGTTGCTGACGTGGGTCTTCACCGTGTGCTCGCTCACGAACAGGGTCGTGGCGATCTCGGCGTTGGACAGGCCCCGCGCCAGCATGCGCAGGGTCTCCACCTCGCGGGCGGTCAGGACGTCCAGGCGGTCGGGGGCGGGCTCGGTGGCCGCCTCCTCGCGGCGCCGGCGCACGATGTCCGCCACCAGGCGGCGGGTGATCGCCGGGGCGAGGAGGGAGTCGCCGCCCGCGACCACCCGGACCGCGTGGACGAGGTCGTCGCGGCGGACGTCCTTCAGCAGGAAGCCGCTGGCGCCCGCGTACAGGGCGTCGTACACGTACTCGTCGAGGTCGAACGTGGTCAGCATGACCACCTTGCAGCCCGACTGCGCGCACACCCGCCGGGCCGCCTCCAGACCGTCCATGACCGGCATCCGGATGTCCAGGAGGAGCACGTCGGGCGTGTGCCGGCGGACCGCGTCGACCGCCTCGGCGCCGTTCCCCGCCTCGGCGACCACCTCGATGTCCGCCTGCGCCTCCAGGATCATGCTGAAGCCGCTGCGGACCAGTTCCTGGTCGTCGGCGACGACCACCCGGATGCTCACCCGAGGGCCGCCTCCCGGTCGGCGCCGGCGGGCAGCCGTACGACCACCCGGAAGCCCCCGTCCGGACCCGGCCCGGTCTCGGCGCTGCCCCCGCACGCGGCCGCCCGTTCCCTGAGGCCGATCAGCCCGTGCCCGCCGTCCGTCCGCGCGGGCCCGCTGCCGTCGTCGGTCACCGTGAGTGTCAACTCGTCCTCCGCCCAGTCGAGTTCCACCTGTGCGCAGGAAGCGTACGCGTGCTTCACGGTGTTGGTCAGGGCCTCCTGCACCGCGCGATAGGCGGCGACCTCGGTGTCCGGGGGCAGCGGGCGCGGCCGGCCGCGGATGCTCAGGTCGACGCGCAGCCCGGTCGATGCGGCGACCTGGCGGACCAGGGACGGGAGTCCGGTGAGGTCGGGCTGCGGCAGCCGGGCGGCACCGCCCCGGCGCTCCTCCTCCTTCAACACCCCGAGAATCCGCCGCAGTTGGGCCATCGCGTCCCGGCCGCTGGTCGCGATCGCGTCGAACGCGGCCTCGGCGCGGGCCGGATCGCTGCGGACCACGACCGGTCCGGCCTCCGCCTGGACGACCATCAGGCTCACCGCGTGCGCGAGGATGTCGTGCATGTCGCGGGCGATCCGGGAGCGTTCCTGGGCGATGGCCTTCGCGGTCTCCGCGGCCCGTTCCCGTTCCAGCCGGGCGGCCCGGTCCTCGACGGCCGCGGTGTACGCGCGCTGGACGCGGGCCAGCACACCGAGGCCGTACGCGCTGATCATGCCGGTGATGTGGAAGGCGTACTCGAAGGGCTGGGAGTGCTCCTTGTGCTGCATGGTCAGCACGGCCCCGAGCAGCCAGCTCGCCAGCATGCTGCGGCGCTGCCAGGGCAGGCCCTGGGCGGCCATGGTGTAGAGGACGACGAGGCCGCCGTAGAGCACGTCGGGCGGTGGGGCGTGGTAGTAGGCCATCGCGGTGGTGGCCGCAGAGACCGCCAGGGCGGACGCGTAGGGGGAGCGGCGCCGCCACACCAGGGGGACGGCGGTGGCGGCTCCCAGCAGCCAGCCCGTCAGGGTGAGCCGGTCGTCCCCCTCGTCCGGGAACATCCACTGGAGCGACGCGGCGAACAGCACCAGCACGGCGAGCGCGCCGTCGACGACGTACGGGTTCGTCGTCCGCAGGCGGGTCGCGACGAGGTCGTACAGGGACCGTGCGGCGGGCATGAGCGGCTCCTCGGGGCCGGGGCCGTTCCAGTATCACGACGCCGGCGCGGCCGGGGCCTCACCGGTGCGAGGGATATCCGGCGCCCGAACGGGGCGTCACAGTGGGCTGCCAGCCCAGCGCCCGCGAGATCCCCAGCGCCGCGAGCCGTACCGCCGGGATCAGCGCTGGCACCTGGGCGTCGGCCTCGGGGACGACGACGGAGACGGCCGCCACCACCGTGCCGTCCGGACCGCACACCGGGGCCGCCACCGACAGGGCGTCGTCGGTGACCTGACGGCTGCTCACCGCCACGCCCGTGCGCCGGACCTCGGCCAGGACCCGGCGCAGTTTCGCCGGTTCGGCGATCGTGTACGGCGTGAAGATCGCGAGCGGACTCGCGCAGTACTCCTCCTGCTCCCGCGGGTCGCAGTGCGCCAGCAGCACCAGGCCGACCCCGGTCGCGTGCAGCGGCCAGCGCGCGCCGACCCGGATGTGCACGCCGACCGACGAGCGCCCCGAGATCCACTCGATGTAGACGACGTCCGAACCGTCCCGTACCGCCAACTGCACGTTCTCGTGGGTGGCTTCGTACAGGTCCTCCAGGTACGGCAGCGCCAGCTGCCGGAGGGCGACCCCGCGCGGCGCGAGCGCGGCCACCTCCCAGAGGCGGAGCCCGACGTGGTAGACCCCGGCGTCGTCCCGCTCCAGCGCGCCCCAGTCGGTCAGCGCGCCCACCAGGCGGTGGGTCGTGGTCAGGGTCAGGCCCGCGCGGCGGCTGATGTCGGTCAGGGAGAGCGCGGGGTGCTCGTGGTCGAACGCGGCGAGCACGGACAGCAGCCGGTCCGGCGCGGAACGCACGGTCATGGCTGGTCGGCGACTCTCAGCAGGAGGGCCTGGAGGGTCTCGCGCTCGGCCGGGTCGAGCGGCGCGAGCAGGTCGTTGGTGACCCGTCTGCCCGCCTCGTCGGTGCCGCGCAGGAAGGCGCGGCCGTCCTCGGTCAGCACGACGATCTTGCTGCGCCGGTCGTCGGGGGAGGGCCGGCGCTCGGTCATCCCCAGCTTCTCCAGGTCGTCGACCAGGCCGACGATCGCGCTCGGGTCGTAGCCGAGCCGGGTGCTCAGCTCGCGCTGGAGGGCGCCCTCGGACCCGGCGAGATAGCGCAGCACCGCGTAGTGCCGCAGCCTCAGGCCCGACTCCTGGAGGAACGTGTTGAACAGCTGACCCGAGCGCAGGCCGAGGCGGTACAGCAGATAACCGGTGTCCGCGTGCAGCCCGCGCATCCACGGCTCGTCCGAGTCGATGGGGTTCGGGTTCGTGACGTGCTGGCGTGTGATGGCGGGCTCCCCGGGTCGGTGCGTCAGGAGAATTCCAGCATGACGCACCCGTAGGTCGCGAACAACTATTGACGTCAACAATTATTGCTCTTAGCTTCGATCTCGAAGCCGCGCTCCCCGTGACCCCGGGGAAGCACTCCATGTGAAGGGACCCGCTCGTGCCCAGCATCGATCTCTCCGGCAAGGTCGCCGTCGTCACCGGCAGCGGCCGGGGCCTCGGCCTCGCCTACGCGCACGCCCTCGCCGCCCACGGCGCCTCCGTGGTCGTCAACGACGTCGACGAGGCGGTCGCCGAGCAGGCCGTGAAGTCCATCGCCGAGGCCGGCGGCACCGCCGTCGCCGAGGTCGTCCCGGTCGGCACCACCGAGGCCGCCGAGCGGCTGGTGAACCGGGCCGTGGAGGAGTTCGGGCGGCTGGACATCCTGGTCACCAACGCCGGCATCCTGCGCGACAAGGTGCTGTGGAAGATGACCGACGACGACTTCGACGCGGTGATCACCACCCACCTCAAGGGCACCTTCACCTGCGCCCGCGCCGCGGCCGTACGGATGCGCGAGCAGGGCGAGGGCGGCTCCCTGATCCTGGTCGGCTCCCCGGCCGGGCAGCGCGGCAACTTCGGGCAGACGAACTACGCCGCCGCCAAGGCCGGCATCGCCGCCTTCGCCCGCACCTGGTCCATGGAGCTGGGCCGCGCGAACATCACCGTCAACGCGATCGTGCCGGTGGCGGCCACCGCGATGACCGAGACCATCCCCGCCTTCGCCCCGTACATCGAGGCCATGAGGAACGGCGAGCCGCTCCCCGACTTCCTCCGCAAGGGCGAGGGCTTCGGCACCCCCGAGGACTGCGCGGCCCTGGTCCCCTTCCTCGCCTCCGAGGCCGCCCGGGGCATCACCGGGCAGGCCATCGGCATCGGCGGCGACAAGGTGGCACTCTGGTCCCATCCGCAGGAGATCAGGACGGCGTACGCCGACGGCGGCTGGACCCCCGACACGCTGGCCGACGCCTTCCCCACGTCGGTCGGCGCCGAGCTCCAGACGGTCGGCATCCCGGCGCCGAAGTTCCCGGAGGCCTGATGAACATCGAGGACCTGGTCGCCATCGACGTCCACACCCACGCGGAGGTGTCCTCCAAGGGCCACTCCTCCCTGGACGACGACCTCCACGACGCCTCCTCGGCCTACTTCAAGGTCGAGGGCAAGCGGAAGCCGACCCTGGAGGAGACCGCCGCCTACTACCGCGAGCGGAAGATGGCCGCCGTGATCTTCACGGTCGACGCCGAGTCCGCGACCGGCACCGCCCCCGTCCCCAACGAGGAGGTCGCCGAGGCGGCCGCCGCCAACTCCGACGTACTGATCCCCTTCGCCTCCATCGACCCCTTCCGCGGCAGGGCCGGCGTGAAGCAGGCCCGCCGGCTGGTCGAGGAGTACGGGGTGAAGGGCTTCAAGTTCCACCCCAGCATCCAGGGCTTCTTCCCCAACGACCGCTCGGTTGCGTACGACCTCTACGAGGTCATCGAGGAGACGGGCACCATCGCCCTCTTCCACACCGGCCAGACGGGCATCGGCGCCGGGGTCCCGGGCGGCGGGGGGATCAGGCTGAAGTACTCGAACCCCCTCCACGTGGACGACGTCGCCGCCGACTTCCCGCACCTGAAGATCATCCTGGCGCACCCGTCCTTCCCCTGGCAGGACGAGGCCCTCGCCGTCGCCACCCACAAGCCGGGCGTGCACATCGACTTGTCCGGCTGGTCGCCGAAGTACTTCCCGCCGCAGCTCGTGCAGTACGCGAACACGCTGCTCAAGGACAAGGTCCTCTTCGGCTCCGACTTCCCCGTCCTCACCCCCGACCGCTGGCTCGCCGACTTCGAGAAGCTGTCGATCAAGGACGAGGTGAAGCCGAGGATCCTCAAGGAGAACGCCGCCCGCCTGCTCGGGCTGACCAAGCCATAAGGGGCCCCAGATGCGCAACGAGGGACTGGGCTCGTGGCCCGCACGCCGGGCCCGCAAGACCCCGCACCGCACCGCCCTGATCCACGGCGACACGACACTCTCGTACGCCGGACTGCACACCCGTGTCACCCGCCTCGCGCACGCCCTGCGCGCCCGGGGCATCCGGCGCGGCGACCGGGTCGCCTACCTGGGCCCCAACCACCCCTCCTATCTGGAGACGCTGTTCGCGGCCGGAGTCCTCGGCGCGGTCTTCGTCCCGCTCAACACCCGCCTCGCCGGGCCGGAGATCGCCTACCAGCTCTCCGACTCCGGGGCCAGGGCGCTGGTCTACGGCCCCTCGCACGCGGGCCTGGTCGCCGGACTGCCGGGCAGCACCGACGTCCGGACGTACGTCGAAGTCGGCGCCGAATACGAGCAGTTGCTCGCCGAGGCGCCGAGCGAACCCATCGACGAGCCGGTCATCCCCGACGACACCTGCATCATCATGTACACCTCGGGCACGACAGGGCGTCCCAAGGGCGCCATGCTCACCCACGGCAACCTGACCTGGAACGCGATCAACGTCCTCGTCGACCACGACCTGATCGCCGACGAACGCGCCCTGGTCTCCGCCCCGTTGTTCCACACGGCGGGCCTGAACATGCTGACCCTGCCGGTGCTGCTGAAGGGCGGCACCTGCGTCCTGGTCGAGGCCTTCGACGCCGACGCGACCTTCGACCTGATCGCCCAGCACCGGATCACCTTCATGTTCGGGGTGCCGACGATGTTCGAGCAGGTGGCCAGGCACCCGCGCTGGGCGGACGCGGACCTGTCCTCCCTGCGCATCCTGACCTGCGGCGGCTCCCCGGTGTCGACCTGGCTGATCACCGCGTACGGGGAGCGGGGGCTCACCTTCCTCCAGGGCTACGGCATGACCGAGGCGTCCCCCGGCACCCTGCTGCTGGACGCCGAGCACTGCGCCAGCAAGGTCGGCTCGGCGGGCGTGCCGCACTTCTTCAGCGACGTCCGGGTCGTACGGCCGGACCTGGCACCCGTCGACATCGGCGAGACCGGCGAGGTCGTGCTCCGGGGCCCGCACGTCATGTCCGGCTACTGGGGGCTCCCCGAGGAGACCGCCGCCTCCTTCACCGACGGCTGGTTCCGCAGCGGGGACGCGGCCCGGATCGACGAGGACGGCTATGTCTACATCGTCGACCGCATCAAGGACATGATCATCTCCGGCGGCGAGAACATCTACCCCGCCGAGATCGAGGACCTCCTCCTCGGCCATCCGGACATCGCCGAGTGCGCGGTCATCGGCGTCCCGGACGAGAAGTGGGGCGAGGTGCCGAGGGCGGTCGTCGTCCCGCGCGAGGGCGCCACGCCCGACCCCGACGAGATCCTGGCCTCCCTGGCCGGACGGCTCGCCAAGTACAAGATCCCCAAGTCGGTGGTGGTCGCGGACGAACTCCCGCGCACCGCCTCCGGAAAGCTCCTCAAGTCCCGGGTGCGCAAGCGCTACGGCAACAGTTAAGGAACCCCATGAGCCTCACCGTGAACGGCCTCGACGAACTGAAGAAGCTCGCGGGCAGCGACCTCGGCACCAGCGAGTGGATCGAGGTCACCCAGGAGCGCATCGACACCTTTGCCGACGCCACGGGCGACCACCAGTGGATCCACGTCGACCCGGCGCGCGCCGCCGAGGGCCCCTTCGGCGCCCCGATCGCCCACGGCTACCTCACGCTGTCGTTGTTCATCCCCCTGTTCACCGAGCTGCTGGACGTCCAGGGCGTCACCACGAAGGTCAACTACGGCCTGAACAAGGTCCGTTTCCCCTCGCCGGTGAAGGTCGGCTCCCGCATCCGCCTGGTCGCGAAGCTCACGGAGGTCGAGGAGGTGCCGGGCGGTGTCCAGATCACCGTCGACGGGGCGATCGAGATCGAGGGCGGCGCGAAGCCGGCGGCGGTGCTGCAGAGTCTTTCCCGGTTCTACGCCTAGGAAGTGCCGGCCGTGGGGAACCGCGGGACCGTCGTGGCTGGTCGCGCAGTTCCCCGCGCCCCTTCGGGGCGCTTGCCTCAGCCGGTGACGTCGACGAAGACCGGGTTCGAGTAGAACCACGTGTCCGCCCACGGGTCCCCGTCGCCGGGCTCGTGCGGAATCGGGCCGTGCGGGTCGACCGAGGCACCCAGGTATCCCGTACCGTGCCGCTGTCCGTCGCTGCCGCGCAGGCGGACGTAGAAGGACTCGTCCCCGGCGGTCAGCGGGATGCGCAGGGTGTACGTGCCCTTCCGGCCCGTCACGTCCTTCGTCGCCACGACCCTGGTGTCGGGCGCCCGCCAGGTGTCCCGGTCGGCCACCGGGCCGCGCACCGCGCCCCGGATGACGTCCACGTGCGCCAACTCGGGCAGGATTCCCTGCGGGTTGGGGCGGGAGGCGGACGTGACCGTCACGTTCAGCGTGATCCGCTCGCCCTTGCGGACCCGCAGCCGGCCGCCCAGCGTCACACCGCGCCCGGAGTCGCAGTCCCGCTTCACACGGACGTCGAGCCCGTCGAGCAGGTGCCCGTGGTCCACCCAGACCCGGCCCGCGCGCAGGCCCGCCATCACCGAGCGGTAGCCGTAGCGGGTCACGCCGACGTGGGTGCGGCTGAACTCGCCCGGCCAGAAGTCGCTGCCGGGCTGCGGGGTGTCGGTGTTCACCGGGTCGGGGAGCTTGCCGGTGTTGTCGAAGTTCTGCCCGGCCGGCCAGTCGCCGTTCTTCCAGGTGTCGAAGACCGTGCGGTGGTTGTCGGAGTTCGTGGTGATCGAGTACAGGCTGCCCTCGGCCAGCATCGAGTCCCACAGACCGCCGACGGTCGCCGTCGCCCAGTCGAAACCGCCGTAGGTCACATACGCCTCTGCGGGATAGCCCGTCCAGGACTGCGCCGACGGCTTGTTCTCGTACTCGCCGCGGATGGAGGTCGGGGAGCGCCAGCCGGGGAGCGCGGCGCCCTGGGCGCCCGGTGCGCCCTCCATGCCGATCATGATCTCGGGGGCCGCGTCCCGCCAGGCGCGCATCTCGTGCGGGGAGTCGATGCCGAGCCGCAGCGGGTGGTTGGCGATGACGAGGACGTCGTCCACGTAGCCCGAACGGCGCTGCTCCGCGAGCCACTTGATGGCCTTGACGGCGTGCGCCTCGTTGCGGGCGGTGTCCGTCGCGCCCGCGGCACCCTCGGTGTAGCCGAGCAGTTTGCCGTCGTACGCGAGCTCGAACTGCGTGAGGAGGTCGGTCTCGTGGGGACCCGGCGCGGCGAACACCGTGCAGTGCTCGGCGGCCGGGATGTACCACTCCAGGCCCTGGAAGATCAGCTGACGCGGGTTCGCCGCGCGGGCCTTGACGATCTCCGCGTGCTCCAGCTTCGCGCCGTAGTTCGCGTGCCCGAAGTTGGAGTGCTCGTTGAACACCATCCAGTCCAGGCCGTACCGCGCGGCGGCCTGGGCCAGTTGGGAGAAGGTGTACTTCGCGTCGTGGCTGTAGACGGAGTGCACGTGGTGGTCGCCGACGAGGTAGGCCAGCTGGGGGTCGTCGCCGCCGAAACCCGGCCCGCGAGAAGAGGCGAAGGCGGGAGTGGCGGCCGACCCGAGGGCGAACGCGGCGCCGAACAGGCCCGCGCGGCGCAGGAGTCCGCGTCTGGACACGCCCTGGGCGTCGAGGTCGGCGGGGGAGACGGAGGGGTCGGCCCAGGAGGGCAGCTGCTGCTCGGTCATGGTGGTCTCCATCAGTGGGTCATGAAGGACGAGACGGGCAGCGCCCGCGACACGATCCGGACGTCGCCGAGGCGGCCGTAGAAGATCTGGTCGATCTTGTCGGCGTACGTGTAGCCGCCCAGCAGCCACGGCTCGCCGACCGAGGTGATCCCGACGGCGGACGCCTTCGGGTTACGGACGACCGGGCAGCCCTGGACGTACAGCGTGGTGTGCTTGCCGTCGTTGACGACGGCGAGGTGCCACCAGGTCTCCAGCGGTGTCTCCTGGCCCCAGTTGGTGGCGATGCCCTCCTGGTTGAGCGGGCGCATGGCCCACTGCGGCTCGCGGTCGTTGGACAGCGACAGCGTGGCGAGCGGCTCGTCGGGGTCGTCGCCGGTCTTGCCCGCCGCCCCGCCGGTGCCCCGCCGACTGACCAGTCCCGCCCAGGCGTTGTGGTCCGGGTCCCAGTCGGCGGGCATCCGGTAGAACACCTCGATGGTGTAACCGTCCTTGAACACCGCCGAGTTGAGCGGCGCGTTGTCGACGGTCCGGAGATAGGCGCCCTTCAGCGGCGACTTGAAGCCCTGGAACTCCAGGCTGCCGTGGCCGGGCTGGTCGGGGTGGTGGTCCGCGGACCAGCCGAGCGCGCCGCCGCCGACCGAGACGACGGTGAGGTCGTTGCCCTTGCCGGAGAGGTCGCGGACCGTGCCGGAGACCGCCGAGTCGAAGCGCCAGTACGCGGCCGTACCCGGTATCAGCATCTTCGAGGCCGGACGGGCCGGGCGCGCGGGGACGGGGTCGAAGCCGGCGAAGCGCTCCGCGAAGTCGATCTCGACCGTGAACCGGTCGGCGTCACCGCTGAGTTCGATCTCCTGCCGCTCCAGCTCGTTGAGGCCCTTCGCGGCCCGGCCGAGGATCCACGGGGAGACCGTCTCCACGTCGATCACGCCCCGGTCGAGGTCGAAGCGGTACAGGCGGATCATGGCCGCGCCGCCGAAGTACCGGTTCTGGTAGTTCGTCAGGTGCAGGTGGACGTCGTTGCCCGCGGTGTTCTTCCGGGTCGCGCGGCCGGCCGGCCAGTAGTGGCCGTTGAGGGTGAGGAAGATCTGGTCGTGGTCCTTGACCAGCTGGTCCCACAGCTGCTGCCCGTAGTCGGACAGGGTGTCGTCCGCTACGACCAGCTCGTGCGTGGTCAGGACCACCGGGGTCTTCGGGTGGGCGGCCAGGACGCTCTTCGCCCAGGCGTACCCCTGGTCGGACAGCCGCCAGTCCAGGGCGAGGACCAGCCACTCGCGCCCCGCGGCCCGGAACAGGTGGTAGGTGTTGTAGCCGTCGGCGGAGGCGCCCCCGAAGGTCTGGTGTCCCTTGAACCGGGACGGCCCGAACGCGTCCAGGTACGGCGTCGCACCGCGCTGGTCGGTGGTGGACGACTTCACGTCGTGGTTGCCCGCGAGGACGCTGTAGCCGACGCCCCGCCGGTCCAGCAGCCCGAACGCGGCGCTGATCGCGGCGAATTCGGGCGCGGCGCCGTTCTGGGTGAGGTCGCCGAGGTGGGACAGGAAGACGATGTTCTCGTCCTTGCCGTGCTCCAGCAGATACCGCAGTGAGGCCTCGACGGGTGCCTTGTCGATGCTCGGCCCGTCGAAGAGGTACTGCGTGTCGGGCATCACGGCGAGCGTGAAGCGCCGGCTCTCGGCGTCGGGACGCCGGACGGACACGGAGTCGGGGGCGGCCTCCGCCACGGCGGGCAGGGCGACCCCGGCGGTGGCCGCGGCGCCCAGCAGTGCCGTGGCCCGCAGGAAACTGCGCCGGCCGGCACCGGCCTGTGCGGCCTCCTGGCCGTGGTCGTGCTCATGCGAAGTACACACGTGTGCTCCCAGCGGGACGTGAAGCTCGGTGAGGGGGTGGTTCAGAGGGCGCGCAGCGTCCAGCTCCAGCGGTGGACGCCCGGCGTGACGAGGCAGGAGGCGGTGGTGTCGGGCCCGCAGGAGGCGGTGCCGAGACCCCGGTGGGCCGCGTCGATGTGCACCACGCAGCCCGGCCTCGGGACGAGCTCGTCGTGGTGCGCCACCGCGGTGAGATCCGCGGCGCGGTACCGGCTCACACCGACCTGGCGCGGTTCGTCCAGGACGACCGAGAGGCCGGTGGCGTCCGGTGCCGAGAGCCTGAAGTGCCGTACGCCATGACGGCCGCCGCTCTCCTGCGGACGCAGATAGGGGGTGAACAACTCGTCCACGGGCACGGAGTGATGGCCGACCGGAGCCCCGAACGCCCGGTCCGGATACGACTCCCAGGGACCCTGCCCGAACCACTCCATCAGGTCGAGCCCGGCGACCGTCTCGAACACGGAGCCGACCCGGGCCACGTCGTCGAGCTCCTCGGGCAGCTCGGCCGACTCCTCGACGTGGATGCCGCCCTCGACCGCGGTGAGTACCTGCACATGACGCACCGCACCCGCCGCGCACGCGTACTCGGCGTGCACGGTGACCCGGCCCTCGGCCCGGCGCACGTCGGCGACCTTGCGCACCATCGCGTCCAGACCCCAGTCACGCCAGCGCGGGGCCATGCCGCCGAGTTCGTCGTTGTCGGTGGGTGCCCGCCACAGGGACAGGGTGGGGGCGGCGGTGAGCAGCGGGTGGATCAGGAGGCCCTCGTCGTCCACCTCGACGAAACGGTTCCGCACCGGCGCCGGCTGCGGCTGGGGCGGTGCCTTCCGCAACCGCACCTGCGGTACGCACACCACCGTGCCGCGCGGCGCCCAGGGCTCGTCCCCGGCGGTCGTCACTCGCAGCGTCAGCCAGGCCTCGCCGCCGTCCTCGGGCAGCTGGAACGGCAGCGGTACCGCCGCCGTCTCCCCGGGCCGCAGATCGGGCAGTTCGACGGGTGCGGTGAGCGTGCGGCCGTCGGCCAGCGACAGCTCCCACTCGGCGGCGAGCCAGGCGAGGCCCCGGAAGTGCTGGTGGTTGCCGAGCACGATGCCCTCGTGCCGGAAGCACTCGATGCGCACCGGCGCGGAGATCTCCCGGTGCTCGTACATCGCCGGCTTCGGGGTGCGGTCGGGGAAGACCACGCCGTCCGCGATGAAGGCGCCGTCGTGGTCGGGCTCGCCGAAGTCGCCGCCGTACGCCCACCGGTGCCCGGGCGCGGCGACACCGTTGTCATAGAGCCCGGCGCCCCCACGCCCGACCGGTCTGCCGTCGTTCACACGCTGGAGGATGCCGTGGTCCCAGAACTCCCAGATGAACCCGCCCTGAAGTCCCGGCGTGGACTCGATGGCCGCCCAATGGTCGGCGAGGGTGCCGTTGCTGTTGCCCATGGCGTGGGAGTACTCGCACCAGATCAGCGGCTTGGTCTGGCGTCCGGAGAGGGCGTGCGCCACGCACTCCTCCAGCGGGGCGTACATGGGGCAGGCGATGTCGGTGGCGTCGCCGGCCGCCGCCCAGTCCAGCTTGGCGGCCCCCTCGTACTGGACGGGCCGGGTCGGATCGTGCCGCCGCACCCAGCCCGCGGCCGCGTCGTGGTTCGCGCCGTAGTCGGACTCGTTGCCCAGCGACCAGACGATGACCGACGGGTGGTTCTTGTCCCGCAGCACCATCCGCGCGACCCGGTCCACGAAGGCGTTCAGATAGCGCGGGTCGTCGGCGATCTCATGGGCGTGGTCGTGCGACTCGATGTCCGCCTCGTCGACGACGTAGAACCCCAACTCGTCGGTGAGGTCGTAGAGGGAGGGGTCGTTGGGGTAGTGGCTGGTGCGGATCGCGTTGAACCCGAAGCGCTTCAGCGTGATCAGATCCGCGCGCATGTCGTCGTACGACACCGTCCGCCCGGTCAGCGGGTGGAAGTCGTGCCGGTTCACGCCCCGGATGAACACCCGCTCCCCGTTGACCAGCAGGTCCCGGCCGGAGATCTCGACGTCCCGGAAGCCGATCCGGTGCCGTGAGGTGTCGGCGACCGTGCCGTCGGCGCGGTGCAGCCGGACGGTCAGGTCGTACAGCTCGGGCGTCTCGGCGTTCCAGGTCCTGACGTCCTCGACGACCGTCTGGAGCCGGGCCTCACCGAGGAAGTCGGAGACCCGCTCGTCCTCGGCGTTGAACCGGTCGAACTCTACGTCCTGGGTGAGCAGTTGACCCTCCAGCTCGCCGCTGACACACCACCCCTCGGGCAGCGCCCCGCCCGTGTCCCGCACCCGGCAGTCGACCCGCAGCAAGCCGTCGGAGCGGGCCCGCACGGTCACGTCCGCCAGATGCAGCGGATCCGTCGCGTACAGCAGCACCGACCGCGTGATCCCGCCGTGCCACCACTGGTCCTGGTCCTCGAGGTGCGAGGCGTCCGACCACTTGACCACGGTCAGCCGTAGGACGCTCCGCGCGCCGGGGCGCACCAGTCCTGTCAAGTCGAACTCGGCCGCGAGGTGGGAGTCCTTGGAGATCCCGACGGGCTGTCCGTCCACGTGCACGAGCAGCACGCTCTCGGCGGCCCCGACCTGGAGCACGATCCGGCGTCCGGCCCACTCGGCGGGCACGTCCACGTCACGCTCGTGGACCCCCGTCGGGTTGGCGGCGGGCGAGTGCGGCGGGAACTCCGGGAACGGCATGCGGACGTTGAGGTACTGCGGCAGGTCGTCCGTGTCCTGCATGGTCCAGACACCGGGCACGTACGCCGAGGACCAGGCACCGCCGACCGGCGCGTCCGGAGTGGGCAGCAACTGGAAACGCCAGTCGCCGTCCAGGGGGAGTGCTCCGGAGCGCCGGTCGACGGCGTTCATGGGCAGGCGACCCCAGGAGGTCACCTCGGGTGCCTCCCAGGGGCGCAGGGCGACGAGGGGGTCGGTGGGGCGGGGTCCGCGGGGTGCGTCGGTCATGGCCGTTCCGTGGTCGGTGGTGCGGGGGCGTGGCAGGACTGACCGAGGCCGTGCAGGACCCGGCCCTGAAGGCCCCAGGCCGGGTCGACGCGGACGCCGAGCCGGTCCAGGACGGTGGGGGCGATGTCGATGAGACGAGGGGTGTCGAGCCGGGTGCCGCCCGGCATGCCGGGCTCGGCGAGCACGACGAACACCTCCCGCTCGGCCCGGGTGTCGCCGCCGTGACCGCCGGTGTCGAGGTGCCCGTGGTCGGTGGTGACCAGCACGGTCCAGCGCTCCCGGGCGCGGGCGGGGTCCAGCCGCCGGGTGTTGACGGCCGCCAGCAGCCACCCGAGGTGGGTGTCCTGGGTGAGCAGGGCGCGGTCGTAGGCGGGGCTGTGCGGGCCCATGGCGTGGGCGGCCTCGTCGGTGGCGCCGAAGTACACGAACACGGCGTCGGGATCGTCCTGGCTCAGCCAGCGCTCGGCGGTGCGGGCGACGAGCCGGTCCGCGGTGCCGTAGCCGTCCGTCTCACCGTCGTAGCGCACCCGGCGGCCGATGGCGGGGCCGAGGGTGCCGCGCCGGATCAGCTCCGGCCAGGACACCGCGGCCGCGGTGCGCAGCCGGCGCCGGGCGGTGCCGGCCCGGCTCAGGAAGTCGGGGTAGCGGGCGTAGTCGGCACCGGCGAAGTCGTTGCCGCGCACGCCGTGCCGGTCCGGCCACACCCCGGTCAGCACACTCGACCAGCCGGGCCCGGAGTCGGTGTACGCCATGCTCGTGGACGGCCCGTCCGGGGCCTGGCCGTCCACCTCGCCGTAGGGCAGCAGGCTGGTGCCGTGGGCGCCCGCCGCCATGAGTCCGTGCAGCACGGGCGCCACGGCCGGTGAGCGGGTGAGCAGGTCGTACCGCAGCCCGTCCATCCCCACCACGAGCACCTTGCCGACGTCGTACGTCACCACGCACCCCTCTCTCCCGGCACCCGGTCAGCTGCCCTGGACCGCGCCCTCGGTGGCGCCCGCGATGAAGCCGCGGGCGAAGATGCTGAACACGATGACCAGCGGAAGTGCCGCCATCAGCACACCGGCCATCACCATGCTGTAGTCGGTGGTGTGGCCGACGTTGAGCTGGGCGAGCTCCACCTGGAGCGTCACGTGGCCCGGGTCGGTGAGCACGACGAGCGGCCAGATGTAGTCGTTCCAGCAGTTGACGAACGCGTAGATGGCGAGGAACGACAGCGCGGGCCTGATCATCGGCAGCGCGATGTTCCAGTACTGCCGGAAGAACCCGGCGCCGTCGATGCGCGCGGCGTCGAGGAGTTCGTCGGGCACGCCGTTCTGGATGTACTGGTGCAGCCAGAAGATGCCGAAGGCGTTGGCGAGGGAGGGCAGGGCCAGCGCCTTGAGCATGCCCACCCAGCCGATCTTCGACATCAGGATGAACTGCGGCAGGATCGCCAGCTGGAGCGGCAGCATCATGAACAACAGCAGTGTGCCGAAGAGGATCTTGCGCCCGGGGAAGTCGAACTTGGCGAAGGTGAAGGCCGCCAGGGAGTCGATGAACAGCACCAGGGCGGTGGTGACGGTCGCGACGATCACCGTGTTGAGCATCGACCCGAAGAAGTCGATGGTGTTGAGCACGTGCCGGATGTTCTCCAGCAGATGCGAGCCGAAGGTGAACTTCGGCGGGCTCTTGTAGATGTCCTGCGTGGTGTTGGTCGCCATGATGATCGTCCACGCGAACGGGAAGACCGAGACCAGGACGGCCACGACGAGGATGATGTGCGCGGTGAGGCCCCTGGGGCGGCGCAGTCGCCTGCCGCCCGTGGCCGGCCGCGCGGTGTCGACCGCGGTCATGCCTTCCTCCCTCGTGTGGTGAGACGCCAGTTGACGGCGACGAGGATGATGATCAGGACGAAGAAGGCCCACACGATGGCCGCGCCGTAGCCGTAGTCGTTGTTGAGGAAGGCCGACTGGTAGAAGTACAGCAAGGTCGTCAGACCCGCCTGGCCCGGTCCGCCGAGGTTGGCGTTGGCGGCGTTGCTGGCGAACAGGACCTGCGGTTCGCTGAAGCTCTGGAGCCCGTTGATGGTCGAGATGATGACCGTGAACAGGATGATCGGCCGCATGATCGGAATGGTGATCTGGAAGAACGTGCGGATCGGACCCGCGCCGTCCATCTTCGCCGCCTCGTAGATCGAGGTCGGGATCGCCTGCAGGCCGGCCAGATAGATGATCATGTTGTAGCCGGTCCACTGCCACGTCATCAGCAGCGAGATGACCACCTTGATCAGCCACGGATTGCTCAGCCACGGAACCGGCGAGATGCCGACCACGCCGAGGATCGCGTTGACCAGACCGAAGTTGTTGCTGAACACCGCGCCGAAGAAGATCGCCACAGCGACGATCGAGGTCACGTTCGGCACGTACAGCGCGATGCGGTAGAAGCCCTTGAAGCGGCGCACCGAGTGCAGCAGCGTCGCCAGCATCAGGGCGCCGAAAAGGGTCGGCACCGTGGACAGCACCCAGATCACCAGGGTGTTGCGGATCGACAGCCAGAAGACCGGGTCGTCCCACAGGAACCGGAACTGCTGGAGCCCCACGAACTGCATGGTGCCCATGCCGTCCCAGCGCTGGAAGGCCAGGTACAGCGAGTAGAAGACCGGGAAGAACGAGAACGCGGCGAAGATCAGGTAGAACGGCGAGATCGCCAGGTACTGCCGCCAGTACGCCAGCGGCCCACGCCGCTTGGGCCGAGCTGTGCCCGCGGGCGCGGTGCGCCGCGGGCGGAACCGGGCCGGGCCCGGCCCGCCGCGGTGCTTGGACACCACGGCGGGACCGGTGACCGGAGGGGACGTCACCTCAGCTCACCCCCTGCCGCCGGGCGATCTGCTTGGCCTGGCTGACCGCGTCCTTGAAGGCGTCGTCGGGCTTCTTGCCCTTCGCCTCGATGTTGGTCAGCTCCGTCATGAAGGGGGCCATGACGGCGGCGTCCGCGGGCGCCTCGTAGGCCACCTTGATGGCCTTGGCGGCCGGGCCGAAGACCTCGATGACCTTCTGGCCGCCGAAGAAGGCGTCGGGACCGGTCATGGCCGGCATGGCGTACGCGGCCGGCGCGGCCGGGAAGATGGCGGCGTCCGTGAACCCGCGGGCGTCGTTGGCGGGGCTCAGGATCCAGCTGATGATCTTGAACGCCTCTTCGGGGTTGCGGCACTGCTTGGGCAGCGCCAGGTAGGAACCGCCCTGGTTGGCCGGTCCGACCGGGTTGGCGCAGACCCGCCACTTGCCCTTGGTCTGCGGCGCCGCCTGCTCGATGTCCAGCGCGTGCCAGGCGGCACCGAGCTCGGTGAGCAGGTTCTTGCCGACGGCGGCGTTCCAGGTGTTGTCGTTGATCTTGGCGTCGATGCCCAGGGTGTACGGGCGCACCGCCGTGGTCCACGCGGCGCGGATGTGGTCCCCGTCGCCGATGAAGTGGTTGTCCTTGTCGATGAACCGCTGGGTGCCCTGGCCGACCGCGATGTTGAAGACGGAGCTGATGTTGTTGACCAGGTAGGTGCCGGGGTTCTTCTTCTGGAGCTCGACACCGAGCTGGAAGTAGTCCTCCCACGTGCTGACCAGCGCGGCGACCTTGGCCGGGTCGGTGTCCACGCCGGCCTTGGCGAAGAAGTCCTCGCGGTAGAACATCGCGGTGGGGCCGATGTCGATCGGGAAGCCGATCTGCTTGCCGTCCTCGGTCTGGGCGAGCTTGGTCTTCCAGTCCAGGTACTGCGAGGAGATCTTCTTGAAGCCGAGGTCGTTCAGGTCGAGGAAGCGGTTGGCGTTGGGCAGGAAGGACGCGATGTCCTCGCCCTTGATGCCGGTGATGTCCGGCACCGAGGTGCCCGCCGCGAGGGTGGTGGTGAGCTTCTGCTTGAAGTCGCCGCCGATGGACGCCGTGGTCAGCTTGATCTCGCTGCTGAAGTGGGTCTTCGCCTCCGCGACCACCTTGTCGCTGAGCGCGCCGCCCCAGTACCACAGGGTGAGGTTCTTGCCGTTCTTGGTGCCGCCCGAGCCCGAGCTGCCGCCGCAGGCGACGGTCAGTCCGGACGCGGCCGCGGTCAGCGCGGCGGCCTGGAGGAAGCCTCTACGTGAAAGGTCCACGGGTCACTCCTGTTGTTCCTGTTCGTGGTGCTGAGGGGTGTCGGACTGTGGGGGCGTTGTGAGGGTCAGTGGGGCCGGGGCGGGGTGACCGGGGCGTGCCGCACCGGCGGACCGACGTCCGCCGGCAGCCGGTCGGCCAGGAAGCCGTACGCCGTGCGCAGCTCGGGATCGGTCAGGGAGCGCCACCAGCGGTCGATGCCGTACCAGCCGGGGGCCGCGAGGGCGCCGCCGTGGTGCTGTACGGACAGTCCGGCCGCGAGGACGGCGAACCGCAGCCGTTCCTCCAGCGGCCAGCCGCCCAGCGAGGCGGCGACGAACGAGGCGCCGAAGACGTCACCGGCGCCCGTGGCGTCGAGCACGTCCACCGCGAGAGCCGGGACGTCCGCGTACTCGCCGGTGATCTGGTCGACGGCGACCGCGCCGTCGCCGCCGCGGGTGACGACGGCGACCGGCACCAGCTCGGAGAGCGTCCCGAGGGCCGCCACCGCGCTGTCGGTGCGGGTGTAGGCCATCGCCTCGCCCTCGTTGGGCAGGAAGGCGTGGCACAGGGCCAGCTGGTCGAGGAGGTCGGTGGACCACTCCTGGGTGGGGTCCCAGCCGACGTCGGCGTAGATGTGGGTGCCGTTCGCGGCGGCCTTGGCGAGCCAGGCGCGCGGCTCGGCCTCCAGGTGGACGAGGGCCGTGCGCGCCTCGGGCGGGTCGCCCATCAGCACGTCCTGGGAGTACGGCGGCTCCTGGCCGTGGGTGACCAGGGCCCGGTCGGAACCGTGGGCGAGCGCGACGGTGACGGGGGTGTGCCAGCCGTCCGCGATCCGTGAGAGCGAGAGGTCGACGCCTTCCTGACCTGCGAGGACCTCCTGGCAGTAGGCGCCGTAGAAGTCGTCGCCGAAGACCGTGGCCAGGGAGGTCCGAAGGCCGAGACGGGACGCGGCGACGGCCAGGTTGGCGATGCCGCCGGGGCCGCAGCCCATGCCGGCCGTCCAGATCTCCTCGCCGGGCGTCGGGGGCTTCCCGAGCCCGGTGAGGACGAGGTCGTAGAAGAGCAGCCCGGTCAGGAGCACGTCGGGCCTGTCGTCGTCCACGCGAAGAGCCTCTCGTCAAAACTCGTCAATTTCGATGACGGGAATCGTGCGCTGCTCCGAGAGATTGGTCAATACCCGAGCAGAACTGAGCATGGATTTGATTGAAGATGACGAGTAGTGTTCACGCCGTGCTGGCAGAACGACGACACCAACTCATCCTGCGGGCCCTGCGCTCCGGTGGTCCCGCGTCCGTGACCGATCTCTCCGAGCAGCTGGGTGTGAGCCCCGCCACGATCAGGCGCGACCTGGTCAAGCTCGAGGAGGACGGCCTGCTCACACGTGTCCATGGCGGCGCCGTCGTGGAGGAGGGCGACCAGCCCTTCGCCGAGGTCGCCGAGGTGCGCGTGTCCGAGAAGGACGCGATAGCCGAGCGGGCCGCCGCCATGGTCGCCGACGGCCAGTCGGTGCTGCTGGACATCGGCACCACCGCGTACCGGCTGGCCCGCCAGCTGCACGGCCGCCGCCTCACCGTGATCACCAGCAACCTGGTGGTCTACGAGGAGCTCGCCGACGACGAGGGCATCGAGCTGGTGCTGCTCGGAGGGATGCTCCGCCGCGAGTACCGCTCCCTGGTCGGCTTCCTCACCGAGGACAACCTGCGCCAGCTGCACGCCGACTGGCTCTTCCTCGGCACCAGTGGAGTGCGTCCGGGTGGGCAGGTGATGGACACGACGGTCGTCGAGGTGCCGGTGAAGCGAGCCATGATCAACGCCAGTGACAAGGTCGTCCTGCTCGCCGACGCCGCCAAGTTCCCGGGTACGGGCATGGCGAAGGTCTGTGGTCCCGAGGACCTGGACATGGTGGTCACGAACGCCCCGGCCGACCCCGTCACCCGCTCCTCCCTGGAGGAGGCGGGCGTCGAGGTGGTCGAGGCAGGAAAGGTGCAAGAGTGAAGCTGACGATTCTGGGCGGCGGCGGGTTCCGCGTGCCGCTGGTGTACGGCGCCCTGCTGGGCGACCGCGCCGAGGGCCGGGTCACCGAGGTCGTCCTGCACGACCTGGACGCCCGCAGGCTCTCCGCGGTGACCCGGGTGCTCGCCGAGCAGGCGGCGCGGGTCCCCGACGCCCCCTCGGTGACCGCCACCACCGACCTCGACGAGGCTCTGCGCGGCGCCGACTTCATCTTCTCGGCGATCCGCGTCGGCGGCCTGGAGGGCCGCGCCAACGACGAGCGGGTCGCGCTCGCCGAGGGCGTCCTCGGCCAGGAGACCGTCGGCGCGGGCGGCATCGCCTACGGCCTGCGCACGGTCCCGGTGGCCGTCGACATCGCCCGGCGGGTGGCCCGGCTCGCCCCGGACGCCTGGGTCATCAACTTCACCAACCCGGCGGGACTGGTCACCGAGGCCATGTCCCGCCACCTCGGCGACCGCGTCATCGGCATCTGCGACTCCCCGGTCGGCCTCGGCCGCCGTATCGCGCGCGTGCTCGGCGCCAACCCCAACGAGGCGTGGATCGACTACGTCGGCCTCAACCACCTCGGCTGGGTCCGCGGCCTGAAGGTCGCGGGCCGGGACGAGCTCCCGCGGCTGCTCGCCGACCCCGACCTGCTCGGCTCCTTCGAGGAGGGCAAGCTCTTCGGCGTCGACTGGCTCCAGTCCCTGGGCGCGATCCCCAACGAGTACCTGCACTACTACTACTTCAACCGCGAGGCCGTCCGCGCCTACCAGCAGGCCGAGAAGACCCGCGGCGCCTTCCTCGCCGACCAGCAGGCGCACTTCTACGACCAGGTCGCCGACCCCGGTGTGAAGGCCCTGGACGCCTGGGACCGCACCCGCGCCGAGCGCGAGGCCACCTACATGTCCGAGAACCGGGAGACCGCGGGCGCCGGTGAGCGCGACGCCGACGACCTCTCCGGCGGCTACGAGAAGGTCGCCCTCGCCCTGATGCGGGCCATCGCCCGCGACGAGCGCACCACCCTGATCCTCAACGTCCGCAACCAGCGCACGCTCTCCGTGCTCGACGACGACGCCGTGATCGAGGTGCCCTGCCTGGTCGACGCCAACGGCGCCCACCCGGTCGCCGTCGCCCCGCTGCCCGACCACGCCACCGGCCTGGTCTGCTCGGTCAAGGCGGTCGAGCGCGAGGTGCTCGCGGCCGCCGAGTCCGGTGCCCGGACGACCGCGGTGAAGGCCTTCGCCCTGCACCCCCTGGTCGACTCCGTGGGCGTCGCCCGCAGGCTGGTCGAGGGCTACACCTCGGTCCACCCCGGCCTCGCGTACCTTAAGTAGCGCCCGCTTCCTGGAAAGCGCTTTCTCGAAGCTCTTCCGCCCTCTCTGGAGACCTTTCATGCACGACGAACGCACCCGCATCGAGGAGCGCGTCCAGCGCGCGCACGACCAGCGCATCAAGCCGGCGATCTACGCGGCCACCGTCCCCTTCGAGGTCGAGGCGTGGCAGGCGCCGGGCGAGCCGGTCTCCTTCGAGGAGGCCGCGGCGGCCCGCTACGAGCCCTTCGCGATGAACACCCCGTGGGGCCCGCCCTGGGGCACCACCTGGTTCCGGATGCGCGGCCAGGTGCCCGCCGAGTGGGCCGGAAAGCGCGTCGAGGCCGTCATCGACCTCGGCTTCGTCGGCGACTGGCCCGGAAACCAGGCCGAGGCCCTGGTCCACCTGGCCGACGGCCGCCCCCTGAAGGCCGTCAACCCCCTCAACCAGTACGTCCCCATCGCCAACCCGGCGACCGGCGGCGAGCAGATCGACTACCTGGTCGAGGCCGCCTCCAACCCGGACATCCTCAAGGACAACTTCTCGAAGACCACGCCGATGGGCGACAAGCTCACGGCCGGCTCCGCGCCCCTCTACACCTTCCAGCGCGCCGACCTCGCCGTCCTCGACGAGGAGGTCTTCCACCTCGACCTGGACCTCCAGGTGCTGCGCGAGCTGATGGTCCACCTCCCCGACCACGAGCCCCGCCGCCACGAGATCCTGCACGCCCTGGACCGCGCCATGGACGCCCTCGACCTGGACGACGTCTCCGGCAGCGCCACCGCCGTCCGCGAGGTGCTGGCCCCCGTCCTGGCCAAGCCCGCGCACGCCAGCGCCCACACCGTCTCCGGTGTCGGCCACGCCCACATCGACTCCGCCTGGCTCTGGCCGATCCGCGAGACCAAGCGCAAGACGTCCCGCACCTTCTCCAACGTCACCGCGCTCGCCGACGAGTACGAGGACTTCATCTTCGCCTGCTCGCAGGCCCAGCAGTACGAGTGGGTGCGCGACAACTACCCGCACGTCTGGGCCCGCATCCAGGACTCCGTGAAGAAGGGCCAGTGGGCCCCCGTCGGCGGCATGTGGGTCGAGGCCGACGGCAACCTGCCCGGCGGCGAGGCCATGGCCCGCCAGCTCATCCACGGCAAGCGGTTCTTCATCGAGCACTTCGGCATCGAGACCAAGGGCGTCTGGCTCCCGGACTCCTTCGGCTACACGGCCGCCTACCCGCAGCTCGCCAAGCTCGCCGGCAACGACTGGTTCCTCACCCAGAAGATCTCCTGGAACCAGACCAACAAGTTCCCCCACCACACCTTCTGGTGGGAGGGCATCGACGGCACCCGGATCTTCACGCACTTCCCGCCCGTCGACACCTACAACGCCCGCTTCAGCGGCGAGGAGATGGACCGCGCGGTCCGCAACTACTCGGAGAAGGGCGGCGGCACCCGCTCGCTCGCCCCGTTCGGCTGGGGCGACGGTGGCGGCGGCCCCACCCGCGAGATCATGGAACGCGCCCGGCGCCTCGCCGACCTGGAGGGCTCGCCCAAGGTCGTCGTCGAGCACCCGGACGACTTCTTCGCCCAGGCCCGCGCCGAGTACCCGGACGCCCCCGTCTGGGTCGGCGAGCTCTACCTGGAGCTGCACCGCGCCACCTACACCTCCCAGGCCCGCACCAAGCAGGGCAACCGGCGCTCCGAGCACAAGCTGCGCGAGGCCGAGCTGTGGGCGACCACGGCCGCGCTGCACGCGCCGGGCTACTCCTACCCGTACGAGAAGCTCGACCGCCTGTGGAAGACGGTCCTGCTCCACCAGTTCCACGACATCCTGCCGGGCTCCTCGATCGCCTGGGTGCACCGCGAGGCCGAGGCCGAGTACGCGCGCGTGGCCGAGGAGCTGGAGGCGCTGACCGCCGAGGCGGTGGCCGCGCTCGGCGCCGGGAGCACCCGGGTCTTCAACACCAGCCCGTTCGACCGCTCCGAGGTGGTGCGTACGGCGGACCGGGCGCTGGCGTACGTCGAGGTGCCCGCGAACGGCAGCGCCCCGCTGGCCGACGCGGAGCCCGCGCAGCCGGTGCGGGTCTCCGGGCGAGTGCTCGACAACGGCCTGGTGCGGGTGTCGGTCGCCGAGGACGGCACCCTCGAGTCCGTCCATGACGTGCGCGCGGGCCGCGAAGTCCTCGCCTCCGCGGGCAACCTGCTCCGCCTGCACACCGATCTCCCCAACTACTGGGACGCCTGGGACATCGACAGCCACTACCGGAACCGGTACACGGACCTCCTGGAGGCCTCGTCCGTCGAGGTCGTCTCCGAGGACCCGCTGGAGGGCGCGATCCGTGTGACCCGCTCCTTCGGCAAGGGCTCGACGATCACCCAGACGATCTCCGTGCGCGCCGACAGCCCCCGCATCGACTTCGCGACCGAGATCGACTGGCACGAGGCCGAGAAGATCCTCAAGGCGGCCTTCCCGGTGGACGTGCGCGCCGCGCACTCCTCCGCCGAGATCCAGTTCGGCCACGTCCAGCGGCCCACCCACACCAACACCACCTGGGAGTCGGCCCGTTTCGAGGTCTCCGGCCACCGCTGGGTGCACGTCGCCGAACCGGGCTACGGCGTCGCGGTCCTCAACGACTCCACCTACGGCCACGACGTCTCCCGCACGGTCCGCGAGGACGGCGGTACGACCACCACGGTCCGCCTGAGCCTGGTCCGCGCCCCGCGCATCCCGGACCCGGAGGCCGACCAGGGCAGGCACCGCTTCACCTACTCGCTGCTGCCCGGCGCGAGCATCGAGGACACCGTCGCCGAGGGCTACTCCCTCAACCTGCCCCTGCGGGTGGCGGACGCGGCCGGTGCCCCCGAGCCGGTCGTCTCGGCCGCCGGCGAGAACGTCACGGTCGAGGCGGTCAAGCTCGCCGACGACGAGTCCGGCGACGTGGTGGTCCGGCTCTACGAGTCCGGCGGCGGCCGCGCGACGGGCGTCCTGCGCACCGGCTTCCCGCTGGCCGGAGCCCAGATCACCGACCTGCTGGAGCGCCCGCTGGAGGACGCCCCCGTCGAGGACGGCGGCGTGCCGGTCGCGCTGCGCCCCTTCCAGGTGCTGACGCTCCGGTTGCGGAGGGGCTGACGCATGGCCATGCAACCCTGGTTCACCGACGCCAAGTTGGGGATCTTCATCCACTGGGGCATCTACGCCGTCGACGGCGTCCAGGAGTCCTGGTCGTTCTACGACGACATCGTCCCGCACGACCGGTACATGTCCCAGCTGGAGCGCTTCACGGGCGCCACGTACGACCCGCGCGAGTGGGCCGACCTGTTCGCCCGCGCGGGCGCGAAGTACGCGGTGCTGACGACCCGGCACCACGACGGAGTCGCCCTGTGGGACACCGAGTTCGGCGACCTCAACCTCGGCAAGGACTACGTCGGCCCCTACGCCGACGCCCTCCGGGAGAAGGGGCTGAAGGTCGGCTTCTACTACTCCCACTCGGACTGGAACCACCCGGACTACGCCTCCACGCGCAAGCCGGGTCGTCCGCCGGAGCAGGAGGACAACCGCTACTCCGAGGTCGCCGCCGAGGACGAGGACCTGGACGCCTGGGAGCGGTTCATCGCCTACCGGGACGGCCAGATCCGCGAGCTGGCCTCCCGGTACCGGCCGGACCTGATGTGGTTCGACGGCGAGTGGGACCGCAGCGAGGAGCAGTGGCGCATCCCCGAACTCGCCGCGCTGATCCGCTCGTACGTGCCGGACGTCGTCTTCAACGCGCGCATGCTCAGCGAGGGCGACTACGCCACCCCCGAGCAGGGCGCTCCCATCGCACCGCCGGACGGCCCCTGGGAGTTGTGCCTGACGATCAACGATTCGTGGGGGTACCAGCACCAGGACCACAACCACAAGTCGCTCGCCCAGATCATCCGCTACTTCACCGAGACCATCGGCGGGGGCGGCAACCTGCTGCTCGACGTCGGTCCGATGGAGGACGGGACCATCCCGCAGCCGCAGGTCGAGCGGCTGGAGGGGCTGGGGGAGTGGATCGGCAGGCACTCCGAGGCGGTGTACGGGAGCCGGCGCGGACTGCCCGCCGGGCACCACTACGGTCCCAGCACCCTCTCCGCGGACGGCCGGACGCTCTACCTGGTCCTCTTCGACGCGCCGCGCGCCGAGATCGGCCTGCGCGGACTGGTCACCCCGGTCCGCAGGGTCACCGTCCTCGGCACCGGCACGGAACTCGGTCACCGGGTCGTCGGCGGACTCCACGAGGCCGTGGGCATCGTGTGGATCGACCCGCCGGCCGCGGCGGACCTCGACCCGTACGCCACGGTCCTCAAGGTCGAGCTGGACGGGGAGCTGGAGCTGTACCGGGGCTCGGGCCGGTTCTGACCGGTTCCGACCATGCTGGGCGGGTGCCTGCCGGTTGAGGGACCGGCAGGCACCCGTCTGCACAGCCGGTCCGTCGGTCCGGCAGGCACCTTTCTGTTCAGCCGGTGAAGCCGGCCGTGATCGAGGTGAACTGCCAGTTGCTCTGGCTGATCCCGGAGCAGTTGCTGACGACTCCACCGCCCGGGCAGGGCCGGTCGCGGTTGACCGACCAGAACGCGAGCCGGGCGATGTGGTGGGAGTTGGCCCAGTCACGGATCTGGGTCCAGATCGCCGGGGTCGTGTTCTCCTGCTGGTCGGAGAGGCCGTTCATGCCGGAGATGCCGATGTGGGAGTACGCGGTGGCGTCGTCCCAGCCGAAGGTCGACTTGAGCTTGGCCTTCAGCCCCTCCGTGGCGTTCACGGTGTTCCCGTACATGTCGGAGCCGCCGCCGAAGTCGAACGGCATGATGGTGAAGACGTCGATGTTCGCGCCGAGCGACTGCGCCTGCTCGATGAGCCGGTTGCCGTAGTAGGTCGGCCCGGTGGTCGAGGTGCCGAAGGTGACGATGGTCTTCAGGCCCGGGTTGTTGGCCTTCACCGTCTTCAGAGCGGTGAGGATCCGCGCCTGCACGGCCTCGTTCTCGAACTCGTCGGTGTTCTCGATGTCCATGTCGATCGCCTTGAGCGAGTAGGCGTCGATCACCTTCTGGAGGGCGGCCGCGAGGGCGCTCGCCGAGGAGCAGTTGGCGCCGAGCTTGCTGCCCTGCCAGCCGCCGAAGGACGGCACGATGTCACCGCCGGCCGCGCGGATCTGGTTGATGGCGGTCTGGTCGACACCGCCGGTCAGCGGCCGGGTGCTGTCCCAGGCGGGGTTGCAGCCACCGGAGTCCAGCATGAACGCCATCGTGAACCACTTGACGCCGGTCGCGCTCATCACGGTCGCCGGGTTCGGCGGATCGCCCCAGCCCTCGTACAGATAGGGCGCGGCCTGCTTGAAGCCGCTGCCGCCCCCGCCGCCCGCGTCCGTCGTCACGCTCACGGAGTTCGAGGCGCCGGAGGTGTTGCCGGCGGCGTCACGCGCCTTGACGGTGAAGGTGTACGCCGTGCTGGGCGAGAGCCCGCTCACCGTGGCGGACGTACCGGAGACGGTCAGGACGTTGTTGGCGCCGCTGTAGACGTCGTACGCCGTCACCCCCACGTTGTCCGTCGAGGCGTTCCACTTCAGCGACACGCTGGAGGAGGTCTTGCCGGTGGAGGTCAGCCCGGTCGGCGCGCTCGGCGCCTGGGTGTCCGAACCACCGCCACCGCCGGGGCCGTCGAGGCTGATGTCGTCGGCGTAGTAGCTGCCCTGGGCGTACCAGCCGTGGACGTAGATCTGTGCGCTGGTCTGGGTGGAGCCGGTGGTGAAGCTCGTGGTGAGCTGGGCGTACGCCGACGGCGAGGTCGTCCAGGTGGAGGGGCCGCCGTTCACGCCGAGATACACGTACGAGCCGCGCACCCAGCCGCTGAGCTTGTACGTGGTGTTCGGCTGCACGGCGACGGTCTGGCTGCACTGCGCGTTGTCGCTCGAACTCACCGCGCCCTGAAGGGCCTTGGAGCCCCCGTGCACGGGAGAGGAGACGACGGAGCCGAGATTGCCGGTGCAGGTCCAGGGGGAGAGGGAGCCCGACTCGAAGCCGGGATTGCCCAGGATGTTGGCCGCCTGGGCCGTACCCGGAAGAGCGACGGCTCCACCGAACGCGAGGCCGACGGCACCGAGGAACGCGAGAACTCTGGAACGTCTGAGTGGGTTGCGCACGCGATCTCCCTGAAGAAATGGGGGTGTTCGGGAGTGCAGAGACGTGATGCAGGGTGCGCAACCAAGTTGGTATGGACCAATGCCCCTGTCAAGATGAGCGACGGGATTGGTCCATACCGGTGCAGGGAAAGTGCTTTGGGGGCGCGGGGCTGTGCTGATTTGCGGCTCCGCCGCGTGGGCGCGACCAGCCACAACGAACCCCGCACCCGGCAGGCAACCTAAAGCGGCAGTACCTCCGCCGCAGCCTCGACCGCGGGGGCCGGTGCAGGAACGGACGGCAACAACGGCTCGACCTCCATCCGCTGATGCGGAACCGACACCGGCCGCAACTGCCGCGGCCCCGACACCACCGTGTAGTCCTGTCCCAGGAACGGCGGCTCGATCACCCCGGTCTCCTCCCCGAGCGCCAACTGCACAGCGGCCCACGGCACGTTGACCCCGCACAGGGACAGCTGGTGCAGTCCCCCGGCGGGCCGCGTGTTGACATCCATCAGCACCGGACGGTCACCGAACATCCGGAACTGGATGTTGGACAGGTAGTGCAGCCCGAACCCCTCGGCGATCAGCCGCGCCGGCTCCAGCCACTGCTCGTGCTGCGTGAACCCGCGCCGGCGCCCGTTCTTCGTGCGGCCGATCGCCAACCGCACCCGGTTGTCGGTCCCGGTGAGCGTGTCCACCGACACCTCCGGCTGCTCAAGACGCGGCATGACCAGCCAGTCCACCGGCTCGTCGGCCTGCTGAAGCGCCTCGACGACCATGTCGAGCGACACGTACGGGCTGGGGAAGCCGTTGAGCTGCGCGAGCGAGAAGGGGGCGCGCGTGATGACCCGGAAGCCCACCCCGCCCGCGCCGGACGCCGGCTTGAAGCACGCCTTGTGCCCGTCCGCCTCCAGCTGCTCCACGGCCGTGACCAGCTCGTCCGCGGTCCGCACCCGCCACCACGGCGGCACCGGGACGCCGATCGCCTGGACCGCCTCGTAGGCGACGACCTTGTCGTGGAAGACGGCCACGCCCTCCGGCGGCGGCGCCAGCAGCGCCGTACCGACCGCGGCGAAGTCGGCCCGGTGGGCCACGATCGCCGCCTGGTGCAGCCGGGGCACGAACACGTCGATGCCGCGCCGCTGGCACTGGTCGAGGGCGAACTCGACGTAGGCGGCGGGGGACAGGCCCTCCGGCTCCAGCTCGGCGGTGTCCGCGGCGGCCAGCACGGGCGAGTCGGGGTCGCCGTGCGTCGCGTGGATCTCGACGGCGCGATCGCTGGGATTTCGCCGCAACTGATCCATGAAGAACACGTTCTCCGCGTACGTGCGGTTGAGCCAGACGCGTACGCGAGAGAGCATGCAGGCCGCCTTTCGGGCATTTTCGGGCAGGGCGAAGCGGGCCCGTGCCCGGGCAGGGTGAATGGAGGGACACCAAACCGCCCCTTGCGAAGGGAAGTTCCATGCGGTGGTGTTGGGGCGATCATACGGCTTTCCAGGGGTCCCGCGTGCAACGCCCGTGTTACGGATTCCCCGATCATGGAGCCGCCCCGGGGCGATCCACTCTTGTACCGGACAACCAAATGTGCTGTCGTGGTCCCACCCGGTGCTCGGAGGGGGCGAGAGGTGACGTCTACGGCCGGTGCCGCGGCACAGCTCCTGGCCATCAGCGACCTGCACATCGGCTACCCCGAGAACCGCGCCCTCGTCGAGCGGCTGCGTCCCGGGACCGACGAGGACTGGCTCCTGGTGGCCGGTGACGTCGCGGAGACCGTCGCCGACGTCCGCTGGGCCCTGGAAACCCTCGCCGGCCGCTTCCGCAAGGTCGTCTGGGCGCCCGGCAACCACGAACTGTGGACCCATCCGAAGGACACCGTCACCCTGCGCGGGGTCGCCCGCTACGAGCACCTCGTCGCGATGTGCCGGGACCTGGGCGTCCTCACCCCCGAGGACCCCTACCCCGTCTGGGACGGCCCCGGCGGTCCGGTCGCCGTCGCCCCGCTGTTCCTGCTGTACGACTACTCGTTCCTGCCGGCCGGCTGCACCACCAAGGACCAGGGCCTGGAGTACGCGCACGGCACCGGCATCGTCTGCAACGACGAGTTCCTGCTGCACCCCGACCCGTACCCGACCCGCGAGGCCTGGTGCCGGGCCAGGGTCGCCGAGACCGAGCGCCGGCTCGACGCCCTCCCCGACGGCCTGCCCACCGTCCTCGTCAACCACTACCCGCTGGACCGGCACCCCACGGACGTCCTGTGGTACCCCGAGTTCGCCATGTGGTGCGGCACCACGCTGACCGCCGACTGGCACCGTCGCTTCCGCGTCGAGACGATGGTCTACGGCCATCTGCACATCCCCCGCACCACCTGGCACGAGGGGGTCCGCTTCGAGGAGGTGTCGGTGGGCTACCCACGGGAGTGGCGCAAGCGGCCGGAGCCGCCGGGCCGGCCGCGCCGGATCGTGCCCGGGGAGGTCGGCGCACGATGATCGGGGAACTCCTGCCGGACTCGGTGGTCGCCGTCGAGGCGTACGGCGCCGACGAGCCGGAGAACGCCTGGCTGTACCCCGAGGAGGCCGAGCTGATCGCGCTCGCCGTCCCCAAGCGGCGCCGGGAGTTCGCCCAGGTGCGCGCCTGCGCCCGGCGCGCCATGGAGAAGCTCGGTGTGCCGCCGCAGCCGCTCCTGCCCGGCGAACGCGGTGCTCCCCAATGGCCGGCCGGACTCACCGGCAGCATGACCCACTGCGACGGCTACCGCGCCGCGGCCCTGGTCCGGGCCGCCGACCTGGCCTCCCTCGGCATCGACGCCGAACCGCACGGGCCGCTCCCGGAGGGCGTGCTGGAGAGCGTCTCCCTGCCGGGCGAGCGGGTCCGGCTGAGCGAGCTCGCCGGCACGCACCCCGCCGTCCACTGGGACCGGCTGCTGTTCAGCGCCAAGGAGTCCGTCTACAAGGCGTGGTTCCCCCTGACCGGCAAATGGCTGGACTTCTCCGGGGCGGACATCGCGATCCACGTCGACCCGGGCAAGGCCCTCGGCGGCACTCTGCGCGCCGAACTCCTCGTGCCCGGCCCGCTGGTGGGCGGTGTGCGCCGAGGCGTCCTCGAGGGCCGCTGGACGGTCCGGGACGGGCTCGTCGCGACCTCGATGACGGTGCCGCACGCCTGAGCGCGCGGCACGCTCCCCGGCACCCCCTATGGCTCCGGCGGGCACCAGCTCCGCAGCAGCCGGAAGAACCCCTCCTCGTTGCCCGCGAGGCCCGCGTCGGCCAGGGCCTGTTCGGCCTCGGCGAGGACCGCCGGCGGGACCACCGGTGGCCGGGCGGTGTCGGGCGGACCCGACGCGGTGTCGAAAGCGGCTCGGACCGTGTGCAGCAGCCGCAGATACGCCTGGACGGCGGTGCGCTCACGGTCGGTCAGTACGGCGGTGGGCATCGGCGGCTCTCCCCAAGTCGGCGTCGGTCGCGCCCCCGGTCGGGGCACGTGGGTCGCACCCCGCACGGGTGTGCATCTCCAGCTTGCCGTCCACCACTGACAATCCGGCTTCCGCGCCCTCGCGTTCGCCCGCTTAGCGGAGGCGAAACCTCCTCGAAACCACCCTGGGGAAACCGGTCCTACGCTGGGAGGAAGGGCTTTCGGCCGCCTTGTCGCGGCCGGAGAACGAGGAGGAGGTGAGCGCGTGGTCGAGAACCCGCGCGGGCGGCCTGCGCGCGCCGTCCGGCTGCGCCCGGTGGACGACGCCGAACTGGAGCTGCGGTACCGCGTGGTGCACGGTTACCGCCGTGCCTACCGCATGGCCGGAGAGGGCCCGGCGCTGGTGCTCGTGCACGGCATCGGGGACTCCTCCAGGACCTGGGCCGACCTGATCCCCGACCTCGCCCGCACCCACACCGTGATCGCCCCCGACCTGCTCGGCCACGGCGACTCCGACAAGCCGCGCGCCGACTACTCGGTGGCCGCGTACGCCAACGGCGTGCGGGATCTGCTCACCACCCTCGGCATCGAGTCGGCCACCCTGGTCGGGCACTCGCTGGGCGGGGGAGTGGCGATGCAGTTCGCCTACCAGTTCCCCGAGCGCACCGAGCGGCTCGTCCTGGTCGGCGCGGGCGGTGTGGGCCGCGAGGTCAACCCCGTGCTGCGGCTGGTGTCGCTGCCCGGCGCCCACCTGATGCTGTCCGCGCTGCGGCTGCCCGGCATGCGGCTCCAAGTGGGCCTCGCCGTCCGCCTGATGAAGCTCCTCGACACCGACCTCGGCCAGGACGCCCCGGACCTCCTGAACCTCGTCGACGCGCTCCCCGACGAGACCTCCCGCAACGCCTTCGTCCGCACCCTGCGCGCGGTCGTCGACTGGCGGGGACAGGTCGTCACCATGCTCGACCGCTGCTACCTCACCGAGGGCATGCCGACCATGCTGCTGTGGGGCGACCGTGACAGCGTGGTGCCCGTACGGCACGCCTTCGGCGCGCACGAGGCGATGCCCGGCAGCCGGCTGGAGATCTTCGAGGGCGCGGGCCACTTCCCGTTCCACACCGATCCCGCGCGGTTCGTGTCGCTGATCGAGGAGTTCACCGCCACGACGGCCCCGGCGCACTGGAGCCGGGACCGCTGGCGGGACCTGCTGCGCGAGGGGCGGCCGGACGGCACGCGTGCGCGTGCCGTGGAGCGGGACCTGAGGGAGGCGAGTGAACGCAGCGCCACCTGAGGGGCGCTGCTCAGCCCTGCGGTCCGCGGTACCCGAGCGACGCCTCGATGCGCCCCGCCAGATGGTCCCGCTGCGCAGGCCCCCGCAGCGCCGAACCGGCCAGCAGCGTCCGGCACTTGCTGGCCAGCAGCAGACCGAAGCTCTCCGCGTCCCGCTCGTCGGCGAGCTCGAAGCGGCTGCGCGCGGCGACCTTGCGGACCGTGGCCTGGAGGTCGGCGTCGTCGTGGAGGAGACGGGCGGCGACCGCGGCGCCCTCGACGTGGTGGGAGCAGTGACCGGCGTTCATGTGCCACAGCTCGTGGCCGAGGATCACCAACTGGTGGTCGGGCGCGGTGCGTTCCTCGATCACGACGAGGTCCTGGTCGGCCATGTCGAGCCACAGTCCGCTCGCGGTGCCGGGCGGGAAGGGTGCCGTACGGAAGTGGACCGGGCGGCCCCGGCGTCTGCTCATCGCCTCGCACAGGGCGCCGTACAGGACCTCGGGCCGGGCCGGCGCGGTCAGCTCCAGCTCCGCCACCAACTCGCCGCTGAGGCGGCGCATGTGCTTACCGATGCCCACAGTTGTCTCCCGGATCAGGACTCGGGTCGCTTGACGCTCTCCAGGAGCATGTCCAGCCACTCGGCGACCTTGTCACGGTGCTGGTCGGTGGGCAGCTGCGCGGCCCGCCAGGCGATCCCGCGGACGCCGTGGTCCTGGAGCAGCCGCTCCAACGGGTCGTGGGCGGCCGCCGCGGCCTCCCGCTCCCGGTCGGCGAGCTTGTGCAGCAGCTCCTGCTCGGTGTGCTGGAGGGCACCCGCGAGCGCCTCGGGGTCCTCGGCCGTGAGGAAGCCCGCGTGCACCCGGAAGAACCGCTGGATGGCGTCGCAGTGCTCCATGGTGGGACGGCGGTCGCCGTTGATGAGGGCGCCCGCCTGCTGCCGGGACATGCCCGCCCCGTCGGCGATCTCCTGCTGGGTGTACTTGCGGCCGCCCGGCTTGAGCCGGGTGCGGCGCAGCAGGTCGAGCCGCTGGAGGAAGCGCGCCTGGACGTCGGGTTCACCCGCCGGGCGTCCGCTCAGCAGGGCCTTGACCACGGGTTCGGGGACACCGGAGGCGACGGACAGCCGGCCGGTGTCGAAGACCTGCGCGTGCGGCACGCCGAGCCGGTCGGCGAGTGCGGTGACGCGGGCGACGACGGCCGTCAGCACGACCGTTGCCGCGTCGTCCGGGCTCTCGAAGCCATCCGACACCGACAGATCTCCTACGTCTCTCACCCGACTTCTCACAGGCGGTCGCCGTGAACTTCCCGGAGAGTAGCCCCTTGTTCGAACTCACATCCAGGTCTCGCCACAACTGTGGCCAATTTCAGCCGTCAACCGCCATGGAATGCCACGATAGTTGACACGCCTCGCTTCGGGGAAGCAGGATCAAGGCGCCGCGTGAAGGCCGCATAGGCAAGAGGGGTGACCTCCCGATGGCATATCAGGCAGGTGGGCAGCCGTCGGAACTGCGGCCCGTCCCCGCGGGACCTGAAGCCCAGGCGTATCTTCAGGACTACGCCACGCTCCTGGAAGCCGTCCCCTTCCCGTCCGTCGTCCTCGACCACCGCTGGGACGTCGTCCTCGCCAACACCGCTTTCGCGTCACTTTTCCGTGCCGTGGGCCCGCATCCGACGGCCATGCCGGGCGACAACTTCCTCCGCTTCGTCCTCTTCCATCCCGATGCGAGCAGCGTCCTCGGTGAGCACGAGTCGCGCTGGTGCCTGCCGATGCTCGCGCACTTCGCGGCCGCGGTGGAGCGGCACGGTCATGACCACGGCCTCCAGGCGATCCGCCGGGACATCGCCCAGGACCCGATCATGGAGGCCGCCTACCGGCACGGCCTGCCGCACTGGATCCGCGCGGTCGGCGAACAGGCCGTGGAGCACGACGGCTCCGTACGTCCGCTGGTGCATCCGGACCCGCGCTGGGGCGCCACCGACTGCCGGGTCGTCGACGAGACCCCGCGCACCCTGCGCGACCTCGGCTACACCAGACTGACCCTGGTGCTCCGCCCGCCCACCGCCCGGCGCCGTCAGCGGCGCACCGCGAACCACCTCACGGTGGTACCCACCCCCGAGGCCTGACGGGCACCGTCGGCGTTCAGGTCGTCGACGGCGCCTCGTCAGTAATCGTCCGCCCCGTGGAGCCACGGCGTTCCACGGGGCCGGCCCGGCGTCCTGCACGCAAGCAGCTTGCATTTCTTGCGCTATTCTTGCGCTCATGACGCGACGACTTGCCGAGGTGGCGCAGAAGGTCGGGGTCAGCGAGGCCACGGTCAGCCGGGTGCTCAACGGCAAGCCGGGGGTGTCCGAGGGCACCCGGCAGGCCGTGCTGTCCGCGCTGGACGTGCTCGGCTACGAGCGGCCCACCCAGCTGCGGGGGGAGCGGGCGCGGCTGGTGGGGCTGGTGCTGCCCGAGCTCCAGAACCCGATCTTCCCGGCGTTCGCCGAGGTCATCGGTGGGTCGCTGGCCCAGCTCGGGCTGACGCCGGTGCTGTGCACCCAGACCAAGGGCGGGGTCTCCGAGGCCGACTACGTGGACCTGCTGCTGCAACAGCAGGTCTCCGGAGTGGTGTTCGCCGGCGGGCTCTACGCCCAGGCGGACGCGCCCCACGACCACTACCGGCGGCTCGCCGAGCGCAACATCCCGGTGGTGCTGGTCAACGCGGCCATCGACGACCTCGGGTTCCCGGCCGTCTCCTGCGACGACGCGGTCGCCGTCGAACAGGCCTGGCGGCACCTGGCCTCCCTCGGCCACGAGCGGATCGGGCTGGTGCTCGGGCCCGCGGACCACGTGCCGTCGGCGCGCAAGCTGAGCGCCGCCCGGCAGCTGGGCGACCTGCCCGAGGAGCGGGTCGCGCGGGCCATGTTCTCCATCGAGGGCGGCCACGCGGCGGCCTCCCGGCTGATCGACCGCGGAGTCACCGGGTTCATCTGCGCCAGCGACCCCCTCGCGCTCGGCGTCGTCCGGGCCGCCCGCCGCAAGGGCCTCGACGTGCCGGGGCAGGTGTCGGTGGTCGGTTACGACGACTCCGCCCTCATGAACTGCACCGAGCCCCCGCTGACCACCGTCCGCCAGCCCATCGAGGCCATGGGGCGCGCGGCCGTGGAACTGCTGAACGCGCAGGTGGCAGGTGCCGCCGTAGCCGCCGATGAGCTGCTCTTCGAACCCGAACTCGTGGTCCGGGGGTCCACCGCGCAAGCGCCGCGCGGTTGAGATCCAACCGACTGTCGAATAATTACAGATTCTGCGCGACATCTTGCGGACCGATGTCGGCGGTGCTTGAGTGTGCGGCGCCCACCGCTCCTGCCACGAGGGGTCCACCGATGAGAAGCACCGGGTACCGCCGTACCTTCGCCGCGCTCACTGTCTGCTCCCTTGCCCTCGCCGCCTCCGCCTGTGGATCGGGCGACGACTCGGCGAGCGGCAAGACCCGCATCACGGTCAACTGCATGCCGCCCAAGAGCGCCAAGGTCGACCGCCGGTTCTTCGAGCAGGACATCGCGTCCTTCGAGAAGCAGAACCCGGACATCGACGTCGTCGCACACGACGCGTTCCCCTGCCAGGACCCCAAGACCTTCGACGCCAAGCTCGCCGGCGGGCAGATGGAGGACGTCTTCTACACGTACTTCACCGACGCCCGGCACGTCGTCGACATCAACCAGGCCGCCGATCTCACCCCGTACGTCAAGGAGTTGAAGAGCTACGGCACCCTCCAGCGGCAACTCCGCGACATCTACACGGTCGACGGGAAGATCTACGGCATCCCCCGCACCGGCTACTCGATGGGACTGATCTACAACAAGAAGCTCTTCGAGAAGGCCGGCCTCGACCCCGAGCAACCCCCGGCCACCTGGGCGGAGTTGCGCGAGGACGCCAAGAGGATCGCCGCACTCGGCGACGGCACCGTCGGGTACGCCGACTACAGCGCCCAGAACCAGGGGGGCTGGCACTTCACCGCCGAGCTGTACTCCCAGGGCGGCGACGTCGTCAGCGCCGACCGGAAGAAGGCCACCGTCGACACCCCCGAGGGCCACGCCGTCCTCCAGAACCTGCACGACATGCGCTGGACCGACGACTCGATGGGCAGCAAGCAGCTCCTCGTCATCAACGACGTCCAGCAGCTGATGGGTTCGGGCAAGCTCGGCATGTACCTCTCCGCCCCCGACAACATCCCGATCCTGGTCAAGGAGAAGGGCGGAAACTACAAGGACCTCGCCCTCGCCCCGATGCCCGGCGGCAAGGGCACGCTCATCGGCGGCGACGGCTACATGATCGACAAGAAGGCGAGCCCCGACCAGATCAGGGCCGCCCTCAAGTGGCTCGACCACATGTTCCTCACCCCCGGATCAGGCTTCCTCGGCGACTACGCCCGCGCCAAGAAGGCCGACGCCCCGGTCGGCCTGCCCGAACCGCGCCTGTTCACCGGCGCCGCCGACACCAAGGACCAGCAGGTCAAGAAGGCCAACGCCAATGTGCCGGTGGAGAACTACCAGGCCTTCCTCGACGGCAACCAGAACCTGGACATGAAGATCGAGCCGCCGCACGCCCAGCAGATCTACTCCGTCCTCGACGGTGCCGTCTCCGCCGTCCTCACCAAGAAGGACGCCGACATCGACCAGCTCCTGAAGGACGCCTCGACGAAGATCGACGGCATCCTGGCCAGGGGCTGACCGGCCATGCCGAAGACGGCCGAGCGGCTCCGCGAAGTCGCCGTCCACTCGGTCCAGGCGCCGCCTCCCGCAGGGGACGGGAGGCGGCGCCGCCTCGCCGACCAGGCCCGCGCCTACGGCTTCCTCCTCGGCGGCCTGCTCTGCTTCGCCCTGTTCTCCTGGTACCCGGCGATCCGCGCCGTCGTGATCGCCTTCCAGAAGTACACGCCCGGCTCCGACCCCGAATGGGTCGGCACCGCCAACTTCACCCGCGTCTGGCACGACCCCGAGTTCACCGCCGCCTGGCGCAACACCCTCACCTTCACCCTGCTGGCCCTGCTCATCGGCTTCGCGATCCCGTTCGTCATGGCACTCGTCCTCAACGAACTACGGCACGCCAAGGCGTTCTTCCGGGTCGTGGTCTACCTCCCGGTGATGATCCCGCCGGTGGTCAGCGCGCTGCTGTGGAAGTGGTTCTACGACCCGGGAGCCGGCCTCGCCAACGAGGCGCTGCGCTTCCTCCACCTGCCCACCTCGAACTGGTCCAACGGCGCCGACACCGCGCTGGTCTCCCTCGTCATCGTGGCGACCTGGGCCAACATGGGCGGCACCGTCCTGATCTACCTCGCTGCCCTCCAGGCCATCCCCGGTGAGCTGTACGAGGCCGCCGAACTGGACGGCGCGAACCTCCTCCAGCGCATCCGGCATGTGACGATCCCGCAGACCCGGTTCGTCATCCTCATGCTGATGCTCCTTCAGATCATTGCCACCATGCAGGTCTTCACCGAGCCGTTCGTGATCACCGGCGGCGGACCCGAGAACGCCACGGTCACCGTCCTGTACCTGATCTACAAGTACGCGTTCCTCTACAACGACTTCGGCGGCGCCTGCGCGCTGAGCGTCATGCTCCTGCTGCTCCTGAGCGCCTTCTCCGCCGTGTACCTGCGTCTGACCCGGTCCGGAGAGGGGGACCTGGCATGAGCACCCGCACGCTGGTCTCCCCGGCGGCGCTCGCCCGCCCGCGCGGCAGGGCGGCCTACTGGACCGTCTTCACCATGGTCGTCGTCCTCTTCGCGCTCGCCTTCCTCTTCCCCGTGTACTGGATGGTCACCGGCGCGATGAAGTCACCGGACGAGGTGACCCGCACTCCACCCACCCTCCTCCCCGAGCAGTGGCACCTCGGCGGCTACACCGACGCCTGGGACCTGATGCAGCTCCCGCAGCACCTGTGGAACACCGTGGTCCAGGCCGCCGGCGCCTGGGCGTTCCAGCTGGTCCTGTGCACGGCGGCCGCCTACGCCCTGTCCCGGCTGAACCCCGCCTTCGGCAAGGTGATCCTCGGCGGGATCCTCGCCACGCTCATGGTCCCGGCCCAGGCCCTGGTCGTACCCAAGTACCTGACCGTGGCCGACCTGGGCCTGCTCAACGACCCGCTCGCCATCTGGCTGCCGGCCGTCGCCAACGCCTTCAACCTGTATCTGCTCAAGCGGTTCTTCGACCAGATCCCGCGCGACGTGCTGGAGGCCGCCGAGATGGACGGGGCCGGGAAGCTGCGCATCCTGTGGTCGATCGTGCTGCCCATGTCGAGGCCGGTCCTCGGAGTGGTGTCGATCTTCGCGCTGGTCGCCGTGTGGCAGGACTTCCTCTGGCCGCTGATGGTCTTCTCCGACACCGACAAACAGCCCATCGGCGTGGCACTCGTCCAGCTGTCGCAGAACATCCAGCTCACCGTGCTCATCGCCGCGATGGTGATCGCCAGCATCCCGATGGTCGCCCTCTTCCTCGTCTTCCAGCGGCACATCGTCGCCGGGATCAGCGCGGGCAGCACGAAGGGCTGACCTCCTTCCCGCAGAAAGGCAGGCTCCGTGGCACAGCAGGACTGGTGGCGCTCCGCCGTCATCTACCAGGTCTACGTCCGCAGCTTCGCCGACGGCGACGGGGACGGCACCGGCGACCTCGCCGGGGTCCGCGCCAGGCTGCCGTATCTCGCCGAACTCGGCGTGGACGCTCTGTGGTTCAACCCCTGGTACCTCTCCCCGATGAAGGACGGAGGCTACGACGTCGCCGACTACCGCGCGATCGACCCGGCCTTCGGGACCCTCGCGGAGGCGGAGAAACTCATCGCGGAGGCACGGGAGTCGGGCATCCGCACGATCGTCGACATCGTGCCCAACCACGTCTCCGACCAACACCCCTGGTTCCAGGCCGCCTTGAAGGCGGGCCCCGGCAGCCCGGAACGCGAGCTGTTCCACTTCCGGTCCGGCCGTGGGGAGCGCGGCGAACTCCCGCCCAACGACTGGCCGTCCCAGTTCGTCGGCTCCACCGAGCCCGTGTGGACCCGGCTGCCCGACGGCGAGTGGTACCTGCACCTGTTCACCCCGGAGCAGCCCGACCTCAACTGGGCCCACCCGGCGGTCCGCCAGGAACACGAGGACATCCTGCGCTTCTGGTTCGAGCGGGGCGTGGCGGGCGTCCGCATCGACTCCGCCGCCCTGCTCGCCAAGGACCCCGAGCTGCCCGACCTCGCCACCGACCCCCACCCGCACCCCTTCGTCGACCGCGACGAACTCCACGACATCTACCGCTCCTGGCGGGCCGTCGCCGACGAGTACGACGGCGTCTTCGTCGGTGAGGTCTGGCTCCCCGACACCGAGCGCTTCGCCCGCTACCTGCGCCCCGACGAGCTGCACACGGCGTTCAACTTCTCCTTCCTGTCCTGCCCCTGGGACGCCGAGCGACTGCGCACCTCGATCGACACGACCCTCGCCGAGCACGCCCCGGTCGGCGCCCCCGCCACCTGGGTCCTGTGCAACCACGACGTCACGCGCACGGTGACCCGCTACGGCCGCACCGACACCGGCTTCGACTTCGCGACCAAGGCCTTCGGCACCCCGAGCGACCTGGCCCTCGGCACCCGGCGCGCCCGCGCGGCGGCCCTGCTCTCGCTCGCGCTGCCCGGCGCCGTCTACGTCTACCAGGGCGAGGAGCTGGGCCTGCCCGAGGCGGACATCCCCCGCGACCGCATCGAGGACCCGATGCACTTCCGCTCCGGAGGCACCGACCCGGGGCGGGACGGCTGCCGGGTGCCGCTGCCGTGGACGGCCGAGGCACCCCACGCGGGCTTCGGACCGCACGAGGAGCCCTGGCTGCCGCAGCCGGCCGGCTGGGCGTCGTACGCGGTGGACCGGCAGGCCGTGGATCCCGGGTCGATGCTCAGTCTGTACCGGGAGGCGATCAGGACCCGACCGGTCTTCGGGGACGGCCCGCTCACCTGGCTGCCCGCCCCCGAAGGCGTCCTCGCCTTCGCCCGGGCCGGTGGCGTCCTGTGCGTGGTGAACCTCGCCGAGACCCCCGCGGACCTGCCCCTACCCAGCGAACTGGTCCTCGCCAGCGGCCCGTTGGACCCCGCGGGCCGACTCCCGAAGGACACCGCGGTCTGGCTGCGGAGCTGAGACCGCAGCACCCCCACACGAAGGGATCAGCACATGCACAGATCTGTCAGGAGCATGTCAGCGATGTTCGCGGTGGCACTCACCACCGGCCTCCTCACCGCGGCCGCCCCCACCGCCCACGCGGCCGCCGGCGCCACCCTCCCCTTCACCTCCGTCGAGGCCGAGTCCGCCACCACCAGCGGCACCAGGATCGGCCCGGACCACACGCAGGGCACGCTCGCCTCCGAGGCCTCGGGCCGGCAGGCCGTACGGCTCACCGCAGGTCAGCGCGTCGAGTTCACCGTGCCCCGCGCGGCGAACGCCGTGAACCTCGCCTACAGCGTCCCCGACGGCCAGTCGGGCACGCTGAACGTCTACGTCAACGGCACCAGGCTCGCCAGGACGCTGCCGGTGACCTCCAAGTACTCCTACATCGACACCAGTTGGATCCCGGGCGCCAGGACGCACCACTTCTTCGACAACGCCCGCCTCCTGCTCGGCCAGAACGTCCAGGCGGGCGACAAGGTCGCCTTCGAGTCGACCGGCACCCAGGTCACCGCCGACGTGGCCGACTTCGAGCAGGTCGCGGGAGCCGCGGGACAGCCCGCCGGATCCGTGTCCGTGACCTCCAGGGGCGCCGACCCCACCGGCAACGGCGACTCCACCCAGGCCTTCCGGGACGCCATCTCCGCAGCTCAAGGGGGAGTGGTGTGGATCCCGCCGGGCGACTACCGGCTGACGTCCTCCCTGAACGGGATCCAGAACGTCACCCTCCAGGGCGCCGGCAGCTGGCACTCGGTCGTGCACACCTCCCGCTTCATCGACCAGTCCGGCTCCGCCGGAGGCGTCCGCACCAAGGACTTCGCGGTCATCGGCGAGGTCACCGAGCGCGTCGACTCCAACCCGGACAACTTCGTCAACGGCTCGCTCGGACCCGGCAGTTCGGTCTCCGGGATGTGGCTCCAGCACCTCAAGGTCGGTCTCTGGCTGACGGGCAACAACGACAACCTCGTCGTCGAGAACAACCGCTTCCTCGACATGACGGCCGACGGCCTCAACCTCAACGGCAACGCCCGCGGAGTCCGGGTGCGCCACAACTTCCTGCGCAACCAGGGCGACGACGCGCTCGCCATGTGGTCCCTGTACGCGCCCGACACGAACAGCAGCTTCGAGAACAACACCATCACCCAGCCGAACCTGGCCAACGGCATCGCGATCTACGGCGGCACCGACATCGCGGTCAGGAACAACCTGGTCTCCGACACCAACGCCCTCGGCAGCGGCATCGCGATCTCCAACCAGAAGTTCCTCGACCCCTTCTTCCCCCTCGCCGGCACCATCACCGTCGACGGCAACACCCTCGTCCGCACCGGCGCGATGAACCCCAACTGGAACCATCCGATGGGCGCGCTCAGGGTCGACTCGTACGACAGCGCCATCAACGCCACCGTGAACATCACCAACACGACGATCACCGACAGCCCGTACAGCGCCTTCGAGTTCGTCTCCGGCGGCGGACAGGGCCACCCGGTCCGCAACGTCACCGTGGACGGGGCGACCGTCCGCAACACCGGGACGGTCGTCGTGCAGGCGGAGGCCCAGGGCGCCGCCACCGTCCGCAACGTCACGGCCACTTCGGTGGGCGCCGCGGGCGTCTACAACTGCCCCTACCCGGCGAACTCCGGCACCTTCGCCCTCACCGACGGCGGCGGCAACTCCGGCTGGAACACCACCTGGTCGGACTGCTCGACCTGGCCGCAACCGGGCCAGGGCAACCCCGACCCGGACCCGAACCGCAACCTCGCCAAGGGCCGCCCGGCCACCGCGACCGGGTCCCAGGACGTCTACACGCCGGGCATGGCCGTGGACGGTGACGCGAACAGCTACTGGGAGTCGGCCAACAACGCCTTCCCGCAGTCGTGGACCGTGGACCTCGGCGCGAGCGAGGCCGTACGGCGTCTTGTGCTGAAGCTGCCCCCGTCCCCGGCGTGGGGTGCGCGCACCCAGACCGTCACCGTGCTCGGCAGCACCGACGGCGCCACCTACTCCGCGGTCGTCGGCGCACAGGGCTACCGCTTCGACCCGGCGACCGGCAACACGGCCACCGTCTCCCTGCCCGGCGGCACCAGCCTCAGGTACCTCCGCCTCTCCGTCAGCGCCAACACCGGCTGGCCCGCGGGGCAGTTCAGTGAAGTGGAGGCGTACTCGACTTCGTGACCACGGCGTCCTGCACGGTCCCGCGTTTCGCCGCCTGGATCTGCTCGTACACATGGGTGCGCAGTTCGGCGAAGCGCGGGGCCACACGGGTGTGCAACTGGTCCCGCTCGGCGGGCAGATCGACCTTGAGCTGCTCCTGCACGACCGTGGGGGAGGCCGAGAGCACGATGACCCGTTCGCCCAGGTAGACCGCCTCGTCGATGTCGTGGGTGACGAACAGGATCGTGATACCGCGCTCGCGCCACAGCCGTCGTACGAGATCCTCCAGGTCGGCCCGGGTCTGGGCGTCCACCGCGGCGAACGGCTCGTCCATCAGCAGGACGTCCGGCTCGTACGCCAGGGCACGGGCGATGGCGACCCGCTGCTGCATACCCCCGGAGAGCTGCCACGGGTAGGCGCCGGCGGCATCCGAGAGGCCGACCGACTCCAGCGCGTCGGTGACCAGTTCACGCCTGCGCGCCCTGCTCAGGTTCTTCTGCTTCAGGGGGAGTTCGACGTTCTCGGCGACCCGCATCCACGGGAACAGGCTGCGCCCGTACTCCTGGAAGACGAACGCCATCCCGGGCGGGGGTCCGCTCACCTTCCGTCCGCCCAGGTGGACTTCGCCGTCCGTCGGAGTGAGTAGACCGCCCATGCACTTCAGCAGGGTCGTCTTGCCGCAGCCCGACGGGCCGACGAGACACACGAGTTCACCCGCCTCGACGGTGAAGGTGAGGTCGCGGACCGCCTCCACCCGGCGCCCTGACCCCTCGTAGACCTTCTTCAGGCCACGTACGTCCAGCATGGACCGCCCTTTCGCGTTCGGGTGACTCATGGGGACCGCCGGGCCGAGGCGCGCAGGCTGTGGTACCAGGCGAGGACCCGCCGCTCGACCAGGTGGAAGACGACGGAGAGGAGACAGCCGAGCAGACCGAGGACGATGATCCCGGTCCACATGTCGGGGACCGCGAAACTGCGCTGGAACTGGACGATGGTGAAGCCGATGCCGCTGCTGGCCGCGAACATCTCGCTGATGACCATCAGGATGATGCCGATCGACAGGGCCTGCCGCAGCCCCGCGAAGATCTGCGGACTCGCCGAGCGCAGCACCAGGTGGCGCAGGCGCGAGGGCCCGGAGATGCCGTAGGAGCGGGCGGTCTCCAGCATCACCGGGTCGACCGCGCGGACGCCCTCGACCGTGTTGAGCAGGATCGGCCAGACGCAGCCGCTCGCGATGACCGTGACCTTCATGGTGTCGCCGATGCCCGCGAACAGCATGATGACCGGGATCAGCACGGGCGGGGGGATCGCCCGCAGGAACTCCAGGACGGGTTCGCACACCGCCCGCACCCGCCGGTAGCTGCCGATGACGGTGCCGACCGCCACGCCGACCACGGCGGCCAGCGCGTAACCGGCCGTGAGCCGCCAGATGCTGGGCAGCACGTCGTCGCGCAGCCGTTCGCCGGTCCACACGTCCGGGAAGGTCTCGAGGATCGTGCGCAGCGGCGGCCAGAAGACGTCGGTGCTGTCGGCGGAGGCCAGCCACCAGCCCGCCACCAGCAGTGCGGGCAGGGCGAGCACGAAGAGAAGCTGAAGGGCGAGCCGTTTCACACCGCCACCTCCCCGCGCACCGACTGGTGCCAGGCCAGCGCCCGTCGCTCCACGGTACGCGCGCCGACGTTGATGAGCAGCCCCAGCAGACCGGTCACCACGATCAGCGCGTACATCTCCGGCACCGCCTGCGAGTTCTGCGCGACCGCGATCCGCGCGCCCAACCCCGGTGCCCCGATGACGAGTTCACCGGTGATGGCGAGGATCAGCGCGACGGCCGCGGCCAGCCGGACGCCGGTGAAGACGTACGGCAGCGCGGTCGGCCACAGCACGTGCCGGATCCGCGCCCAGGTGCCGAGACCGTACGACCGCGCGGTCTCGTCGGCGACGGGGTCGACGTCCTGGACGCCGTAGAGCGTCTGGATGAGGACCTGCCAGAAGCTCGCGTACACGACGAGCAGCAGCACCGAGCGCAGTTCGCTGCCGTACAGCAGGACGGCCAGCGGGATGAGGGCGACCGAGGGGATCGGACGCAGGAACTCGATCGTCGAGGCGGTCGCCTCGCGCAGGTACGGCACGACCGCGACGAGCACGCCGATGACGATGCCCGCCGAGGCGGCGATGGCCAGGCCGAGGGCCCAGCCGGTGAGGGTGTCGCCGAGGGCCGTCCAGAAGGCGCCGTCGGAGAGTTCGTCGGCGAGGGCCCGGACGATCCGGCTGGTCGGCGGGAAGTACTCCTCCTTGACCAGACCGAGCCGGGGCACCGCTTCGCCCAGGGCGAGGAAGACCGCGAGCCCGGCGGCGCCCAGCGCCGCGTTCTGGAGTCTCACGGAAGCAGCGCGTCGACGTCGGGGGTCTTCTTGAAGAACCCGTCCTCCTCGCCCAGCTTGGCGAGTGCCTCGATGGACTCCTTGTTCGGCTCCGCCGGCCACTTCGGCAGGGTGACCTGCGCCAGGACCGACGCGGGGATCTTGGTGTACGTCGTGATGATCTGGCGGGCCTCGTCCGGGTGGGCGTCGGCGTAGGCGAGGGACTCGGCGGTGGCCTCCTGGAACCTCTTCACCACGTCGGCGTTCTGCTGCTGGTACCGCGTCGAGGTGAAGTACATGGCCACCGTGGTGTTCGCGGCCACGTCCACCATCGGGGAGGCGATCACCCGGCCGCCCTGGCCCTTGATGGTGGCGAGGGCGGGCTCGACCGCGCAGGCCGCGTCGACCTGGCCGCCGTCGAGCGCGGCCGGCATCTGGTCGAAGGCCAGCTCCACGAACTTCACCTTGTCCGGGTCGCCGCCGTCCTTGCGGACCGACTCGCGCACCGCCGACTCGTTGATGTTCTTGAGGGTGTTGATGGCGACCTTCTTGCCCTCCAGGTCCTTCGCGGATGTGATCGCGCTGTCCTTCTTCACCGCGATGCCCGCGAAGTCCTTGCCGGCCACGCCTGTCGATGCGATGCCGTTCGAAACCGCCTTGATCGGCACGCCGTTGGTCTGGGCGAGGAGCAGGGAGGTGACGTTGGAGAAGCCGAACTGGAACTGCCCGCTGGCGACTCCGGGCACGATGGCCGCGCCGCCGGACGCCGTGGAGATCTCGAGCTTCAGCCCGTGTTTGCCGTAGAAGCCCTTCTTCTGGCCGAGATAGATCGGTGCGACATCGACGATCGGAATGAGCCCGAGCTTGACGGTGGTGGTGCCCCCGGACGACGGTCCCGAGCCCGAGGCCCCCGAGTCGCCGGAGGAACCACAGGCCGACGCGGTGGCGAGTAACGCTCCGGCCGCGAGGGTGACGAGCAGACGACGCATGGCTCCTCCTGTGCAGACTTCGTTGTTCCGACAGGCTGTGCGCGCGGATCCGCACAGTGGTGCTCAGCGCGAAAGGTAGGTGGCTCGCGGGTACTTGGTCAACACCTTTGGCTGACAATATTGTTGACAGTTACTCGGTGTCGCCTCCGGGTCAACTCGTCGACTGCTACAGGTCCAGCACGAGCCTCTTCCCCCGGCACCGGGACACACAGATCATCATGGTCTCCCCGGCCTCCCGCTCCTCGTCCGTGAGCACCGAGTCCCGGTGGTCGGGGGTGCCTTCGAGGACGTCGGTCTCGCAGGTGCCGCAGGTCCCCTCGGTGCAGGAGAACAGCACCTCCACACCGGAGGCCCGCACCGCGTCCAGCACGGAGACGTCCGGGGCGACGGTGACCGTGGTGCCGGTCTGCGCCAGCTCGACCTCGAACTGCGTGTTCTCGCCTTCGGGTTGCTCCTTCGGCGCGAACCGTTCCACGTGCAGCAGTCCGGCCGGGCAGCGCGCCTCCACCGCGTCCAAGAGCGCGCCGGGACCGCAGCAGTAGACCAGCGTGCCCTCGGGGACGCCGTCGAGCACCGACGGCAGGTCCAGCAGGCCGGTCTCGTCCTGGGGCGCGATGGTGACGCGATCGCCGTAGCGGCTCAACTCCTCGGTGAACGCCATGGATTCACGCGTCCGCCCGCCGTAGAGCAGCGTCCACTCGGCACCTTCGGCCTCCGCCGCCGCGAGCATGGGGAGGATCGGGGTGATGCCGATGCCGCCCGCGATGAAGCGGTAGCGCGGTGCGGGCCGCAGGGCGAAGTGGTTGCGCGGACCGCGCACCCTGACCTTGTCGCCCTGCCCCAACTGCTCGTGCACATGGGCCGATCCGCCGCGCCCAGCGGGCTCGCGCAGCACGGCGATCCGCCAGCCGGTGCGGTCGGCGGGGTCGCCGCACAGGGAGTACTGGCGCTCCAGGCCCGGCCCGAGCACCACGTCGATGTGGGCGCCGGGCCCCCAGGCCGGGAGCTGCTCGCCCAGCGGGTGGCGCAGGGTGAGGGCCAGCACGCCGTCGGCGGCCGACTCGCGGCGGTCGACGACGAGTTCGGCTTCGTACGCGTCACTCATGAACGGATCCCTCGGGCTCGTGTCCTTGCGGATGGGCGAGCATCCACTCCCACATCTCGATCGGGTCCTGCGAGGTGTGCTCGCGACCGCAGTGACAGGTGCCGTGCAGGGTGTCGGTGCCCGGCAGCCAGTCGATGCGGTAGATCTCCCCGGTGGGTCCGGCACTCACAGGACCTTCTCCACGGGCTTGTCGCCCTCCTCGACCAGACGGGCGAGGATGCGGCGGGCGGCGAGGCCACCGGTGTCGATGTTGATGCTGAGCTCCTGGTAGCCGGCCCGCTCGGTGCCGAGCGTCCTCTGGAGCAGGTTGAGCGCGTCCACGTCCTGCATCACGACCGTGTGGTTGTTGCCCCGCAGGAACTCGGTGACCTCGGCGTCCTCGGTGGCCCAGTCGCGGGAGACCATCCAGAAGTCGTACACCTTGCCGTCGGCGGACGGCGTGATGGCGTACGTGATCTCGGTGTGGAAGCCGTTCGGGTCGCTGCCGTCGGCCTCGGGGAGCACGCCGACCGGGGCGATACGGCTGTGCAGCAGGTACAGGCAGGGCGCGTGGTACTCGATGTCCTGCCAGCGGGTGATCCGGCCCTCGATACCGGTCGACTTGGCGTAGAAGGGCGGGCACTCGGCGTCGTCCATGTGCCGGCTCACCCGGACGATGCCGGCGCCCTCGTCGACCTCCGTGGTGATCGGCGTCTCGGCGACCTCGGGGGTGCCGATGTAGCCGCCGTGCAGATAGGTCTCGTGGGAGAGGTCGAGGAGGTTGTCGACCAGCAGTCCGTAGTCGGCGTCGATGGGCTCCATGCCGCGCACGGTGACCCAGCCGGGGGAGTCGAGGTGGCGGGCGCGCGGGATGGTGTCCGCGTCGGCGAGGGCCGGGTCGCCGATCCACACCCAGACCAGGGAGTCGAGTTCGACCACGGGGTAGGAGGCGACGCGCGCGGTGCGCGGCACGCGCTTCTGTCCCGGCACGTACACGCACGTACCCGAGGTGTCGTACGTGAACCCGTGGTAGCCGCACACGAGTTTGTCGCCGTCGAGCCTGCTGGGCTTCTCGTGCAGCGGGAACCGGCGGTGCACACAGCGGTCGGCGAGCGCGACGGGCGTGCCGTCCTCCTCGGTCCGGTAGAAGACGAGCGGTTCACCGAGGATCGTCCGTCCGAGCAGCTCCTCGCGCCCGACCTCGTGGCTGTAGGCGGCGACGTACCACTGGTTCCTGGCGAAACTCGTCATGTGCGGCATGGCTTCGGCTCCCGTCGTTGGGTGATGGCGACATCGTCCGGAAGGGCGTCGCGGCGCCGCAATACCCCTTCCGCCTCACGGAAGCAGATCGGCAAAAGGCCTGTTCACGGCACTGTGTCCGGCGCGTCGCCGTGAATTGGGTTGTGGGGTCGAACCCGGGTCGAATTGGCCGCTCTTTGGGCCCTGTAGCACATAAGTGCAGGCCAAAGGGGTGACGGACTTATATGAAGCCGTTGTCGTCGAATTGGCAGCTGTTATGGGTGGCTGCGTTATGGCGCGTACAAATTGGGCACTGGTGAGCGCCGGGGCAGCCGATTAGGGAGGTCCGGTCATGCGGGAGTCGTCGCAAAGCGTCACGGTCGTTGCTCTCCTGGCGGATCCGGACGCGCCGACGGAGATCGCGCAGCACATGGCCCGGATGCTCCCTGCTCGGCTGGCCGACCGGTCAGGCCAGGGGCGCCGGTTCGACGTCGAGGTGGTCAGTGAGCCCTTCAGCGCGGGGACCGAGGACCTGTCCACGCTCACGCGCCGGATCATGGACCGCGGACGTGCGGAGCGTTGGGACCTGGTCGTGGCCCTCACCGACCTTCCGGTGCACTCGCACGGTCGCAAACTCGTCGTGGATCTGAGTCATGATCACGGCTTGGCGCTGATCTCCCTTCCGTCATTGGGGGGCCTGCGTTTTGAGAGAAGGGCCCTGCGGGCGGTGGAGGAGGCCGTTCTCAGCTTGGCGGGTGCGCGAGCCGCCGGAGCCGACCAATCTGCTCGGCGTCCGTCGTCGGAACGTTTCGCCGGTCGTCTTGCGTCTGTTCGCCCGGGCCCGATCGGTGAGGAGGAGACCGCTGACCTCCGGTACGTCGTCGGTGGGCCGCGTGGTCACCTGAGGGTGCTCTTCGGCATGGTTCGCGCCAACCGGCCGTGGCGGTTGGTCCCGGGTCTCTCGAAGGCCCTGGCGGCCGCACTCGCCACAGGAGCGATTGCCACCGTGAACTCCACCGTCTGGAACCTGGCCGCATCCCTCGACACCTCACGGCTCGTGATCGCCACGGTCGGGTCCGTCACCCTCATGATCGGCTGGCTGGTCGTGGACGCCCACCTGTGGCATCGAACGGCGCAGGACTCGCCGGAGGCGAGGAAGCGCGCGGCTCTCTACAACGCGTCGACGGTCGTGACCGTCGGCATCGGGGTGCTCGTCTGCTATGCGGGGCTGCTGGTCATCAACCTGGTCTGGGCGCTCTTCATCCTCAACGGCCAGGTGTTCGCCTCCATGACGCGAACTCCGCTGCACGCCGCGGAGTACTGGACGCTGGCGTGGTTCGTCGCTTCGGTTGCCACGGCCGGTGGTGCGCTGGGGTCGGGCCTGGAGAGCGACGAGGCGATCCGGGCGGCCGCCTATTCCAAGCGCGAACAGGACCGTCGTCGCATGCTCGCCGATGACGGTGACGAGTAGACGGCCGAAGGCGGAGATGCCGTCTCCGATCGGTGGCCGTCGCCCTGACGAGAATGCCGCGGATTCGTACGACAGGCGCCGTTTCAGCCGCGGGTGGGCGGAGACTCGCACCGCACGCCGCAGGAGCACCGAGGCTCCGCCCGGCGGACCGGGTGAAACAACCGTTCTCCCTGATCCAGGCGAACGGCTCGCGCAGGCGTGCCGACACCACGGACTCCCCCCTCGCATGGTCGAGAGTCAGGCTCCTTGCGCCGTCTCCATCACCGCCATGCAGTGACAACCAGGGAAGTCATCATGAAAGCAGCGGTATACGAAGGACCGCGAACCATCACGGTGAAGGACGTGCCGGACGCGAAGATCGAGCACCCCTGCGACATCATCGTCAAAATCACCGCCACCAACATCTGCGGTTCGGACCTGCACATGTACGAGGGCCGTACCTCGTTCGAGTCCGGCCGCACGCTGGGGCACGAGAACATGGGCCAGGTCGTGGAGGTCGGCTCGGCCGTGCGCAAGGTCCAGGTCGGCGAGTACGTGGTCCTGCCCTTCAACATCGCCTGCGGCTTCTGCAAGCAGTGCGAGCGGGGGCTGACCAACTACTGCCTGACCATGCAGCCGGAACCGGCCCTCGCCGGAGCCGCTTACGGCTTCGCCGAGATGGGCCCCTACCAAGGCGGCCAGGCAGAGCTGTTGCGTGTGCCCTACGGCGACTTCAACGCGCTGCGACTGGGCGAGGACGCGGCCGAGCGGCAGACGGACTACGTGATGCTCGCCGACATCTTCCCCACCGGCTACCACGCCACCGAGATGGCCAACGTCAAGCCGGGCGACCAGACAGTCGTCTTCGGGGCCGGCCCCGTCGGGTTGATGGCGGCCTACTCCGCCCTGCTCAAGGGCGCCGGCCGCGTCTGGGTGGCCGACCACCAGCCCGACCGGCTGGCCAAGGCGGAGGAGATCGGGGCCATCCCCATCAACACCGCCCATCAGGACCCGGCGGAGGTCGTCAAGGAAGCCACCCTCGGCCTGGGCGCCGACAACGGGTGTGAGTGCGTCGGGTACCAGGCACACGACCACGAAGGACATGAGGACGCCGGCCTCACGCTCAACGGACTGATCGACTCGGTCAGGTTCACAGGCGACATCGGCGTGGTGGGCGTGTTCCTGCCCCAGGACCCCGGAGGCGAGGAGGCGCAGGGCGAGTGGGAGGCCCAGGGCAAGGTCCCGATCGACTTCGGGCTGATGTGGTTCAAGGGCCAGCGCATGGGGACCGGCCAGGCGCCGGTGAAGAAGTACAACCGCGCGCTGCGCGACCTGATCGCCGGCGGGAGGGCGACGCCGAGCTTCATCGTCTCCCACGAGCTCAGCCTGGACGAGGCCCCCACCGCCTACGAGCACTTCGACGCCCGTGACGAGGGCTGGACGAAGGTGGTGCTGCATCCCGACGGCCACGGCAACGGCCACAAGCAGTAAGGAGGCCGGGCCGGGGTCGTCGGCCGCTTGCGTCACCATACCGAGCGGGCGACGACCCCCGTCCTGTCCCGGCTTCCCCGCACGCCAGGAGCACTGACGACGACAGGAACCCGCTCCACCTCCGCCTGCGACACGATCCGCTCGTCGGTGGTCCTGGCCGGGCAAGAGCGCTCCTGGGCGTGCCCCAGGTCGTAGCCCCGTCGGGCTTCGCACGGGCTCCGGGCGTGGGCGACGCCCCCGGCATCCATCGGCCACGACGGCCGTCGGCGTGCGCGAACTGCCGGCGGCGACCGGCCCGCTGGGACGGCCGCACCCCCGTCGCCGCCCCCAAGGCGGCGCTCGGCCAGGCATCGGCCTCGGGGGCCTTGGGTACATCGGCGCGCGCATCGCCGTAGAGCAACCCGCGCGTGCAGCGCACCCGCAACCGCGTGCTGGCCGGCGCCCGGGAGTTGCTGCCGCAGGTCGGACCGGGCGGGCTGACCCACGCCCTGCCGGGTTGGGCGGTCGGACGTCACCCGCCAGATCCTCTACCGGCACAGGCCGACCCGAGCCGCGCTGCTCTTCGACCTCGTCTGCGCGCCGGCGTCAGCGTGCCGGCCGGGCGAGCCGCGGCCCTGGCTGTCATCGCCCAGGCCGACCACGCTCCCGAGAGCGCCCGGGCGCTCGCCCGGATCGGCGAAGACCGCTACGTCGGCTTCAACAGGCTGCTGGAGCCTGCGGGCGTGCAGATCAGCGAGGACGAGTTCAGCCTGCTGTACGAGCCTGTCCTTGCCCGGCTCTTCCACGACCGCGGCCGGGTCACCGGCGCCTTCATCCACGCTGTCGTGGCCCAGTGCCTCCTGAACAGGCCAACGTCAGGCTGCCCGGCTGTCCATCCCGCCCCGGGAGATACAGCGAAGTGTCACCCAGTGACCACCTGGTGACCGCTGTCCGCTCGGCGATTCACCGAAGTCCGGGCAATGCTTGGGGAGCGTCCCCGCGAGCGATCAGCCGCGCCGCGCCAACCGCCCCGACCGCACCCGAAGGAATCGCACGCCATGACCGCCACAGCGCCCAAGGCTCCGACTGCACCAGGGGTGCGGTCCTGGTGGGGAATCCCCTACGCCACCGCCGAGCGATACCGTCGCCCCGCGATCGTGGACTTCGATCCGGACCGCCCCTACGACCGCAAGGGCGTTGCCTCCGTCCAGCCCGACAGCGGCGACTGGCTCGAAGCGGACAGCGGGACGGGCGAGGACTGCCTGAACCTGAACGTGTGGGCTCCCGAGCAGCCGGCCGGGACGGCGCTTCCGGTGGCCGTCTACATCCACGGCGGCGGATTCGAGTACGGCGCGAACACGCAGACCACCTCGAACGCCGCCGGTCTCGCCGCGTCGGGGCGCGTGGTGAGCGTCTCGGTCAACTACCGGCTCGGCGCACTGGGCGCGCTCTCGCTCTCCCAGTACGGCGGGCGGCTCGCCGAGGCCAGCAACCTCGGACTGCAGGACGTCATCGCCGCGCTCACCTGGGTCAAGCACAACATCGCCGCCTTCGGTGGCGACCCCGACCAGGTCACCGTCTTCGGCCACAGCGCCGGCGCCTACTCCACCCTCGGGCTGCTCGGGGCCTCCTCCGCGGACGGCCTGTACCGGCGGCTGGCCGGGTTCTCCGGCGCGCCCTCGCGTATCGTCCCCGCCTGGTGGGCCGAGGAGCTCGCGGAGCGGTTCGTCACCGAACTCGGTGTCGCGGGCGACCCCGACAAGCTGATCGATCTCGACGCGGTCTCGCTGGTGGCGGCCCTGAGCAAGGTCTGTCCGACGGATCTCGGAGTCCGTGGCGGCATGGACAACCAGAGCCTCGGCGTCGTCCTGGACGCCGGACAGCCCGGTGGGGTGGTGCACGCCCACCCCCTGGACGTCCTGGCCTCGGGCTCGCACCGGAACATCGACGTCCTGTTGAGCACGGCCGGCGACGAGATGGGCTGGTGGGTGGCGAACGACCACGACCGCTTCGACCCGCACACCGTCGAGCGCGTCATCGACGAGTTCGCGGGGTGGCGCATTCCCCGCTCCCGCGCCAGGAAGATCGTCGACCTCTACGACCGGGGCGGCCGTACCCCTGCCGAGGTCCGCGCCGCGTCCCTGACGGACTACATCTTCACGCTCCCCGCAGCCCGCGGCGCTCTGGCCCACGCCACCGCGGGCGGCACCGCCCATCTCCTCATGATCGGACCCGCCGAGGGCGCGCCCGCCGTGCACGGCACCGAGATGTACGCCCTGGTAGGCCAGGAAAAGCCGGGCCGCAGCCCCGAACAGGCCGACCGTGACACGCGTGTCCGCGACACCGTCCTCGACTTCGTCACCGGCGAGCACACCCGCCTGTGGCCCGCCGTCTCGGACCGGCCCACCTCGGGAAGCGTCGGCAACCCTCCCCACGAGCCCAGCGCCCACTACCAGGAGGTCCTCGACCTGTTCGAGAACATCGCCCGCCCCTGACGACCGTCGGACGACACGCAACAGCGCACCAAGGGACGAACAGAGCAAGGAGCTCGACATGAGCCATCCGTCAGCAGGCGGTGACCCCACGCCCGGGACGATGCGGGCCGTCGTCGTCACCCGGCCCGGCGGCCTCGACGCACTGGAGATCAAGGATGTTCCGGTGCCCGTACGCAAGCCCGGCTGGGTGCGGATCAGGGTGAAGGCGTTCGGCGTCAACGAGTCCGAGGTCACCACCCGCAAGGGCGAGTCGGACGCGGAGGTCACCTACCCGCGTGTGCCCGGCATCGAGGGCGTCGGCGTGGTCGACGAGGCCGACGAGGACAGTGGGCTGCGGTCGGGACAGCAGGTGGCCACGATGATGGGCGGCATGGGCCGCTCGTACGACGGCGCGTACGCCCAGTACCTGACCGTCCCGGCGGCGCAGGTCATCCCGTTCGAGTCCGGCCTGCCGTGGGAGGTCGTCGGTGCGCTGCCGGAGATGTTCCAGACCGCCTACGGATCGCTGACCACCGGCCTGGACCTCAAGGCCCGGGAGACGCTGCTGATCCGCGGCGGCACCTCCACGGTCGGACTCAGCGCGGCCACGATCGCGAAGGACCTCGGAGCCACCGTGCTGTCCACCACCCGCAGTCCGGAGCGGGTCGGGGACCTGCGGGCCGCGGGCGTCGACCATCCCCTGGTCGACAACGGCACCGTCGCCGACCAGGTGCGCGAGCTGATGCCGGACGGCGTCGACGCCGTCCTGGAACTGGTGGGCTGCTCGGTCCTCGCCGACAGCCTCCGCACGGTCCGCCGGCACGGCACGGTCTGCTTCACCGGAGCCCTCGCGGGCCAGTGGACGATCCCGGACTTCACCCCGTTCATGATCCCGGGCGGGGTGCGGCTGACGTCCTACGGCGGTCAGGCCGCCGACCTCCCGGCCGACGTCTTCGCCCGCCAGCTCCAGGCCATCGCCGCAGGGAGCCTCAAAGTCCCGGTCGCGAAGGTCTACCACGGCCTGGACCAGGTCGGTGACGCTCAGGCAGACGTCGAGTCCGGCACCACACCGGGCAAGCACGTCGTCGTCCTGGCGGACTGAGACCTGGGGGACTGAGACCTGGGCAGCTGAGAACAACTACGAGGCACTGGAACAGGAGTTGGGGAACTCCTCGCTGGACGGCCCAGCCAGGGCATCCAGTTCAGCAGCGAGGCCATCGACTGAGCCCGCCCCGAAGCCACCGTGACCCGTCAGCCCAGGGGAGGAGGGGGGAGGCGCGTTTCGCCGGCCGCGAAGGCGGCCGGGGTGAGACCGGTGCGGTCGCGGAAGAAGCGGCCGAAGTTCGCGGGGTCGGTGAAGCCGAGGTGGACGGCCACCGTCCGGGCGTCCCACCCGGCAGCTCCCAGCAGGCGCCGGGCTTCCAGGAGGCGCCGCTCGTCGATGAGTTCGCGTAGCCCCTTGCCGGTGGCCTCCCGGGCGGCGCGGCTGAGGGTGCGGACCGAGCAGTCGAGCAACTCGGCGTAGTCCGCGGCTTGGTGCAGCTCGCGAAAGTGCAGCTCCAGGGCGTCCAGGAAGCGACGGTACCGGTCGGCACGGCCCGTGTGGGCTGTGGCCGTGCCGACGGGGGCGATGCCCGGGGAGTTGGCCAGGCGCAGCAGCAGCGATTCGAGCAGGCTGCGCCGCAGCGCGTGGTGGATGTCGAGGGGGCGGCGCCCCAGTGCGCGGTGTTCGTCCAGGAGTTGGAGTGCCGTCTGTTGGAGCCAGGCGGTGTCGTCGGGGTGCGGGGTGAGCACGGCAGGGGCCTCGTGCGCGGTGAGTGGGGCCAGGAGCCGGGCGAGGTCGGGCCGCAGCACGTCCGGTTCGAACAGGATGAACGGGCCGCGGGCCGCGCCGGGCGGATGCCAGCACTGCGCGTGCCCGGGACGCACCCACAGCCACTGGCCGGGGGCGACAGTCCGCGTCACGTAGTCGACGTCATGCCGCAGCTCACCCTCGGTGACCGCGATGAGGTAGTGGAAGGTGGCACGGCCGGGACGGGGCGGGTTCCACGGCCAGTCGTCGTGCTGGACGAAGAAGTCCTCGACGGTACTCACCTCAAGGCCGTACGGCGTACCGACCGGGGGCTGGAAACCGAACAGCGGTACCGCCGCCGGACCGGCCACGCTTCCCCTCGGGCCTTGGTGTCCCTTGTCGACCATCACGTGTCCGGAGCCTAGCGCCCTTCCGGCCGGTAGCGGCGGAAGGATGGGGCGAGCCACCGGGCCCGCGCGGCGCGCCCTCCACATTCCTTGATGCCACAGTCCGTCACACCTGAGGAAGGGAACGCCCCATGAACGGATCGGCCCTGCACAAGTCCGCCGCCGACTGCGCGGAGGAACTCCCCGGAGCCCGGCTGGAGCACCCTTTCGGCCCCGACTGGGAGGTCTTCAAGGTGCGCGGCAAGGTGTTCATGCTGATGACCGAGGTCCCGGGACGTCCCGTCGTGATCCTCAAGGCGGACCCCGGTGAGGCCCACGCCCTGCGGGAGCAGTACAGCCAGATCACTCCCGGCTACCACATGAACAAGAAGCACTGGATCACCGTGGAGGGCGGAGAAGGTGTCGACAAGGAGCTCGTCAGGGAGCTCGTGACCGACTCCTACCGGCTCGTCGTCGCCCAACTCCCTCGCGCCGAACAGCCCGTCGACCCGCACACTTACGGCACCGGCACGCGGGCGGCCCGGTGACTGCGGCCGGTGACCGCCTTCAGGACACCGCCCGCCAGGCGGCCCTGGCCCTCCCCGGCGTCAGCCACGGCCACCCCTTCACCCCGGGGCTCGACGTGTACAAGGTCGCCGGCAAGGTGTTCCTGATCGTCACTGACGACCCGGACGACCAGATCGTCACGGTCAAGTGCGAGCCCGAGCACGCGCGGGCGCTGGAGCGCGGCTACGCCTCGATCACCCCGGGCCGCTACCTCGACAAGAAGCACTGGATCTCGATCGGCCCCGGACGAGGCATCACCGAGCGCCTGGTCGACGAAGCGGTCGGCCACTCCTACGACCTGGTCGTCGACCGTCTGCCCCACGACAAGCGCCCGCCCAGGCCCACAGGGGCGCAGCGGGCCGGCGCCTGAATCCCGCACCGCCTCCGTCGCACGGAAGAGGAAGGGCGGACAGCGAGTCGGAAAGGGCTCGGCAAGCTAACTGTAAAGAACCTTGACAGTTAGCTGGTCTAGTCCAATTATGGGCACGGTTCGCCCCGCGGTTCTGTCATTCCGCAGTTCCCGCGTGCCCTTTCCCCCTGGGAGCGTCAGTGAGACGACCTGGTCATTTCCGCGTGTTGCTGTCCTGTCTGAGCGTGAGCGCCCTGTCCGCCGGGCTCGTCGGACTCGGGGGAGGGAGCGCGCTCGCGGCGCCCTCGTCCCCCTCGCTCACGGCCTTCGGCAAGCCCCTGCCGGCCCAGGTGGCCGCGCCCTACTTCGAGTCCTGGACCGGCGAGAGCCCGGCCGACCTCGCCGCCGCCTCCGGCAACAAGTACCTCACCCTGGCCTTCCTCCAGACGGCCGCGCCCGGGTCCTGCACCGCCTACTGGAACGGCGACAGCACGCAGCCGATCTCCAAGGCGACCTTCGGCCGGGACATCGCCACCCTCCAGGCCCGCGGCGGCAACGTCATCCCCTCCTTCGGCGGCTGGTCCGCGGACACCACCGGCACCGAACTGGCCGACAGCTGCACCGACGTCGACGCCATCGCCGGCGTGTTCAAGAGCCTCGTCACGACGTACGGCATCACCCGCATCGACCTCGACGTCGAGGGCGACTCGATCAACAACACCGCCGGGATCGACCGCCGCAACAAGGCGATCGCCAAGGTGCAGCGCTGGGCCGAGCGCACCGGCCGCACCGTGCAGTTCTCCTACACCCTGCCGACCTCCACACACGGCCTGGAGGCCAACGGGCTCGCCGTGCTCCAGAACGCCGTCGCGAACCACGCGCGCGTGGACGTCGTCAACCTCATGACCTTCGACTACTACGACGGCGCCACGCACGACATGGCGACCGACACGGAGACGGCCGCCGAGGGTCTGCACGCCCAACTGGCCGCGCTCCACCCGGACAAGAGCTCCGCGAAGCTGTGGAGCACGATCGGGATCATCGAGATGCCCGGCATCGACGACTACGGCCCCGAGGAGACCTTCACCGTCGAGAACGCGGCCGCGGTCGAGGAGTGGGCCGAGGCCAAGAGGATCAACACGCTCTCCTTCTGGGCCCTCCAGCGTGACAACGGCGGCTGCCCGGGCACCGGCGGCTCCGACTCCTGCTCCGGCATCGCCCAGGACACCTGGGCCTTCAGCCACACCTTCGAGAAGTTCACGAGCGGCCGGCGCCAGTAGCGGCACACCCGCCGGACACCACGGGGAGGCGAGGGCCCGGTGCGCAGCACGCGCGCCGGGCCCTCGTGGCGTCGAGGAGCTCAGTGGGCAGGCGCGCCGATTTCGCTACAAGTTCCGAAATTATTCGGGGCGAGGACCGCCACGTGGCCGAAACACGCGGTTCATAGCGTCGGGACACACCACGCCACAGCCCTCCGCACTCGTGAGGCATCCCGTGTCACAGGAGTCCCCGTGCCCCCTCTCTCCCGCCGCACCGCCCTGCGGCTGACCGCCGGAATGGCGCTCGGCGCCGCGCTTCCCCTGGCCGGCTGCGGGCGCGACAACGACGCGGCCGCGGCTTCCGCGGCCAAGAAGAGCGCCGAGAAGATCGACGCGTCCCCGGCCACCGGAACCGTGAACCTCTGGGCCGCCCAGGGCGACGCCGACGTGCTCGGCACGGTGGTCAAGCCGTTCAAGGCCGCCAACCCCGACCTGGTCGTGAAGACCACGCTGATTCCCAACGCCGAGTACTACACCAAGCTCCAGGCGGCGATCGCGGCGGGCAAGGGACCGGACGTCGCCCAGTTCTTCCCCGAGTCGCAGGCACAGTTCCTCGACTCCTCGACCCTGCTCCCGGTGCCGGACGGACTGGTCGATCCGGACAGGTTCTTCAAGAGCCTGTGGGCCGCCGGGGTCGTGGACGACGTGGCCTACACGGTCCCCTGGTACGCGTACACCTACGCACTCGTCTACCGATCGGATCTGGCCAGGAAGGCGGGCGTCGAGGCACCGACCGCCTGGGCCGACATGGAGCCCTTCCTCAAGGCGCTCCAGGGCGCCGGCGCGGCCCGCGGGCTCGGGGCAGACATCGGGTGGGACATCTTCAACGGCCAGGACGTCGCCATGTACGCCTGGCAGGCCGGCGGCTCCCTCGTCGGCGACGACGGCAAGTGGAACCTGAACACGCCCCAGATGGTCGACGCCCTCCAGTACAACGCGGCCTTCTTCACCGCCGGGACCGCCGACACCGCCGGGCCGACCTTCCTCGACGCACAGCCGTACTTCGTCTCAGGCAAGACGGCGAGCATGATCACCGGGCCCTGGGTGATCGGCCAGCTCGACACCGCCGCCAAGAAGACCGGCTGGACCGCCTCGCATGTCGCCACCGCCCCGCTGCCCGCCGGAGCGTCGAGCAGCGTCTCCTTCTCCGCGGGCGGCACCTGGGGCGTCCTCGCCGGGAGCGGCAACACGGACTCCGCCTGGAAGCTCGTCCGGTATCTGGCCGAGCCGAGCACCCAGGTCGCGCAGTACAAGGCGTACAGCTCACTGCCCGCGGTCATCTCCGCCTGGGACGACCCGGCCATCAAGGGCCGGCCGCTCCTGGACGCCTTCTTCACCCAGCTCAAGAACACCCGGGCGTTCCCGCAGGTCAGCACCTGGCAGCAGGTGGCGACCCGGCTGGGCAAGGAGATGGAGGCCGTCGCGAAGGGCAAGGAGAGCGCGGCGAAGGCGGCCGCGAACATCCAGGCGTACGCCGAGAGCGTCGGCACCGGTACGAAGTGATGGCCACGACTCTCGTCAGGGCGCCGCGGGAGACCGCGGCGGCCCCGAAGCCGGCCTCGCCCAGGAGGTCCCGGGCCCGGCGTACGGCCGTCGCCTGGCTCTTCCTCACCCCCTTCGCCCTCGTCTTCCTGGTCTACACGGCGATCCCCACCGTCGCCGCGCTCGCCCTGAGCCTCACCGACATCCGCGGCGCCGACCTGCGCACCCCGTTCGCCGTCGACTTCACCGGCGTCGACAACTACCTGAGGCTGTTCCAGGACGACACCTTCGTACGGGACATCCTCAACACGGCCCTCTTCGTGGCCGTCGGCGTACCCCTGACCATGGGCGTCGGCTTCACGCTCGCCCTCGCGCTGAACTCCGGCATCCGACGGCTGCGCGGGGTCCTGCGCACCGTCTTCTTCGCACCCGTCGTCACCAACGTCGTGGCCGTCGCGCTGATCTGGCAGTACGCCTTCCACATCGACGGCACCGTGAACAAGCTGCTCGGCGCGGTCGGCTTCGCGGGACCGAACTGGCTGGACGACCCGAACCTGGCCATGCCGGTCGTCATCCTGCTCGGCGTCTGGCGCAACTTCGGCATCGCGATGGTGCTGTTCCTCGCCGGCCTCCAGGCGGTCCCGCAGGACGTCTACGAGGCCGCCGCCCTCGACGGGGCCGGCCGCTGGCGCCAACTCCGGCACATCACCCTGCCGTTGCTGCTGCCGACCACGCTGATGGTCTCCGTCCTGCTGACCGTCTTCTACCTCCAGGTCTTCGACGAGCCCTACCTCCTCACCGGCGGCGGCCCGCTCGGCTCCACCGAGTCGGTCGCGCTCTACACCTACCGGCAGTTCGGGGCGGGCGAGTTCGGGATGTCCTCGGCGGCTTCCTTCGTGACGCTCGCCCTGGTGACCGTGGTCAGCGTCGTCCAGTTCCGGCTGCTGAGGTCCCGCACATGAGCCGTGTCTCCCGCCCCCTGCTGTACACCGCCCTGCTGCTGTGCGCCCTGCTCACGACGCTGCCCTTCGCGTGGGGCGTGAGCGGTTCGCTGCGCAGCCTCGACGAGATCCGCTCCGACCCCGGCGCCCTGCTCCCGCACCACCTCACCTTCGGCAACTTCACGCGGCTGTTCGAGACCCAGGGCTTCGGCCGGTTCCTCGTCAACAGCGTCGTCGTCGCGCTGATCGTGGTGGCCGGGAACATCGTGGCGGCCTCGGCGGCCGGATACGCCCTCGCCAAACTCGACTTCGCGGGCCGGAAGTTCGCCTTCGGGGCGGTCATGGCGGCGATGATGGTGCCGTTCACCGCCGTGTTCGTCACCCAGTTCGTGATCACCGTCGACCTGGGGCTCGCCGACACCCTCGCCGGAATCGCCCTGCCCGGCGCGGCACTTCCGCTGTCGGTGTTCATCATGCGCCAGTACGCCCTGTCGGTCCCCGACGAACTCCTCGAAGCGGCCCGGATCGACGGCGCCGGCGAGTTCCGGATCTTCTTCAGAGTCTTCCTGCCACTGGCCGGACCCGCCGTGGCCACCATCACGATCATGTCGTTCCTCAACTCCTGGAACAACTTCATCTGGCCGCTGGTCGTCGCCCAGAGCATGTCCACCTACACCCTCCCGGTCGGCCTCGCCGCCACCAGCCAGGCCGCCGCCCACGTCACCGACTACGGCCTGCTGCTCGCCGGAGCGATCGTCGTGATGCTGCCGGTCCTCGTGCTCTTCCTCTTCCTCCAGCGGTACTTCGTGCAGGGCATCGCCGGAACGGGGCTGCGATGAGTACGACGGTCACGGTCCGGACTCCGGCGGGCACGGTCGTCGGGCGTCAACACCAGGGCGTACGACGGTTCCTGGGCATCCCGTACGCCGAAACACCCACCGGTGCACGGAGGTTCGCGGCGCCGGTCCCCCGCGGGCGCTTCACACAGCCGTACGACGCCACGCGCCCCGGCGCCACCGCGCAACGCGTGCCCCTGTTCGCCACGACCACGATCCCGGAGCCGTCGGTACCCGGCGACGACGTGCTGAACCTCTCCGTCACGGCACCCGGGGCGGACGGCTGCCCGGTGCTCGTGTGGATCCACGGCGGCGGATTCCTCGCCGGGAGCCCGGCCAGCCCCTGGTACGACGGCCGGGCCTTCGCGCGCGACGGCGTGGTCACCGTCACCGTCGGCCACCGGCTCGGCGTCGACGGGTTCGCCGTACTGGACGACGTCCCCACCAACCTCGCGCTGCGGGACCTGCTGCTCGCGCTCGACTGGGTGCGGGAGAACATCTCCGCGTTCGGCGGCGACCCGGACCGGGTCACCGTCGCGGGACAGTCGGCCGGGGGAGCGGCGGTGCTCGCGCTGCTCTCCTCGCCTGCGGGGCGGGGCCGGTTCCAGCGGGCGGTCAGTCTGTCCGGCGGCCTCTTCGAGGTGGACTCGTCCACGGTGCGCGGCTTCCTCGCACGGCTCGCGGAGCGACTGGGCGTGCCGCCGACACGGGCCGGATTCGCCGCCTGCGACCCGGAGCCGGTCCAGCGAGGCGTACTCGACCTGAGGAACGGCGACGACGCACTCGTGCTCGGCCCGGTCGTCGGCGACGACATCCTGCCGGTGCCGCTCGCCGAGGGGCTGGCTGTGCACGGGCAGGATGTTCCACTGATGCTCGGCACGACAGGCGACGAGTTCGACGGCGAAGGCGAGCCGGAGAAGCGAGCCGGCGGTACCCGGATCACGGACCTCCTGTTCCGCTCCGCCTGCCCCCGTGTCGCCGCCGCCCGGCGCGACGCCCCGGCCGGTACCTGGCTGTACTCCTTCGAATGGCCCTCCCCGACCCTCGGCGGCGCCGTCCACTGCGTCGACCTGCCCTTCTTCTTCGACCTGCTCGACGCACCGGGCGTCCCGGAGGCGCTCGGCGCGAACCCGCCCGCGGACCTCGCCACCCGGATGCACGCCGACCTGGTCGCCTTCGTCCACGGGCGGACGCCGGCCTGGGGGAGGGCGACCGGGCGGCTCGGCGACCCGGCCCGCGAGTACGGCCGACCCCTCGCCGCCGACACCCGGGGCGTCTACGACCCGGTGACGGGAGCGACGGCATGACGGGAGCGACGGCATGCTGACGGCGGGGATGAACCAGAGCGCCGTACGCCGGGTCAACACCGCAGTGATCCTACGGGCGTTGGCGGTGTCGGCCGGACCGCGCAAACTCACCGAGCTCGCCGGACAGACCGGCCTGTCCCGTCGCACGATCGAGCAGATCCTGGAATCGCTCGTCGAGGCGGGCTGGGTCGCGGAACTGGACCGGATACCGATCAGCGGCTCGGCCGGACGCCCCGCCCGGCGCTACGAACTACGCGCGGAACGCGCCCTGCTGGCCGCCGTACGCATCACCACCGTGGAGGTCTCCGCGGTCGTCGCCGACGTACGCGGCCGCGTCCTGGGCCGGGCCCTCCGGCCGCTGCGGGCCTACCAGGACCCGTCCACCACGCTCGACGACGCCGCCGACCTGGTCATGGAGGCCCTCGACGACGCCGGCGGCTCGGTGGACCGCCTGCGGGCCGGGGCGATCGCGGCCGGCGGTGCCATCGACGACGAGGGAGTCGTACGGCGCCTGGTGCACACCACCCGCTGGGAGGGGGTGCACCTGCCCGGCGAACTCAGCAGACGCGTACCCGTGCCGTGGTTCGCCGACAACGACACCAACCTCGGTGCGCTGGCGGAGCGTTGGCGAGGTGTGGCCGGCGACCACGACAACGTCGTGTGGGCGATGCTCGGTAACCGCACCGGACTGGGCATCCTCATCCGAGGGGCCGTGCACCGTGGTCTCGACGGGGCCGCGGGTGAGATCGTCGAGGCGCGCTCGATGCCCGCGGGCTCGGTGGAGGACCGTCCCGTCGCCGCACTGACCTCTCCGGTGGCCACCCAACGCGCCCTGGCCCTCGCCCGGTTCGAGTCGGCCCGGGCCGGTGACACCGCAGCGCTCGCCGAGGTCGACGAGTTCGTGGAGAACATCGCATCGATCCTCATCACCCTGTCCTGGACGATCGCCCCCTCGCTGATCGTCCTCGGCGGCGGTCTGGAGGACGCGGCCGACATGCTGCTGCCCCGGGTGCGGGACGCGCTACGGGACGCCCGCGCCCCTGCGGTCGAACTGCGCGCGACCGCGCTCGGCCATGACGCCCCCCTCGTCGGCGCGGTGAAGCTCGCCCTGGACCGCATGGACACCGAGCTGTTCGGCCCGCTCGCCCCGGGCGAATGAACACCGGACGCGTGAGCCCCGGGCGAGTGAACCCCGGACGCGCGATCCGCCGGCGAGTGGCACCCCCACAACTCCCCCCGATGGAGCCTGACTTGACGCACCACCCCCGCACCGACGTCCTCGTCGTGGGCAGCGGCATCATGGGATCCCTCGTGGCCCGCCTCCTGCGCGAGAGCGACCCCGCGCTGCACATCACCATGGCCGACGGCGGTGCCCCGATCGGCGGCACGCCCGGCCGGCACCTGCACGACCTCGACGACCCGGAGCTGTGGTCCCGCTACAACGAGAAGGTCGCCACCGGCATCCAGGGCATGTACACCGGCGCCGAGGTGGTCCGCGAGGTCGCGGACAGCCTCACCGCCCTCACCCCCGGGATGTTCCACGCGCTCGCCTTCGGCCAGGACGCCGAGGCCATGCCCCAGGCCGCGCTCGCCTGGAACGCGGGCGGCATGGGCGTCCACTGGACCGCCGCCACCCCCTGGCCCGCCAAGGAGGAGGCCTTCGACTTCGGCGACCCGGACACCTGGGCGGCCGACCTGGACACCGCGCGCCGACTGCTCGCCGTCACCCCGGCCCCGATCGGCCCGACCAAGGTCGGCGCACTCGTCCTCGACGTCCTGCGCCGACGCTACGGCGGCATCGGCCCCGCCGACCGGGACCCGCAGCCCATGCCCATGGCCGTCACCCCCACACCGTCGGGCCCCATGCCCCGCACGGCACCCGGGACGATCTTCCCCGCGCTCGCCGCGGGCGGCGACCCTGCCTTCACCCTCCTCACCGGCACACTCGTGACCGCCCTCGTCCGGGACGCCGGCCGGGTCACGGGCGCCCGCCTGCGGCACGTCGCCGACGGCACCGAGTGCGAACTCCGCGCCGACACCGTGGTGGTGTGCGCCGACGCCCTGCGCACCCCGCAACTCCTGTACGCGTCCGGCATCAGGCCCGAGGCCCTGGGCCGTCACCTCAACGAGCACGCCTTCGTCACCGCCCGCGTCCTGCTCGACCTCGACCGCTTCGGCCTCGACGTCGACGCCCTGCCCCTGCCACGGCCCGGCGAGTTCAGCACGGACTCGCTGTGGCTGCCGTGCAACGGCCCCGCCCAGCCCTTCCACGGCCAGATCATGAACCGCACCTACGTCGACGAGGGCGGCCGCCCCCTCGCGCACTCCGTGGGTCTGTCGCTGTACGTCACCGTCGAGTCCCGCCCGGAGAACCGGCTGGCGTTCTCGGCGACCGCGACCGACCTCGCCGGGATGCCCCGCATCCGCGTCGAGTTCGGCTACTCGGACACCGACCGCACGCTGATCCGCCGGGCACTGGACGAAGTCCGTGCCGTGGCCGAGGAGCTCGGGCCCTTCGACCCTGTGACCGAGTCCGCCGTGCTTCCCCCCGGCTCGTCGCTGCATCTCACCGGTACCGTCCGGGCAGGCGTCACCGACGACGGCACCAGCGTGGTCGATCCGGACGGAAGGGTGTGGGGCTTCGACAACCTGTATCTGGCGGGCAACGGAGTCGTTCCCACGGCGATGGCCGCCAACGTCACCCTGACCGGCGCCGTCACCGCGGTACGGGCCGCACGCGCCGTCATCCGCACCCACCTGAACCACCCGAGAGGAACAGCACAGTGATCGACATCGCCAAGGAATACCGTGTGGCCCTTCCGGCCTGGATCGACGACGAGCTCGCCGACGTGCCCGCGGCACTTCCCACCCGCGAGGACCGGATGCATCTCGTGCACCGCCTCGCCGACCGCAACTGGCGCGAGGGCAACGGCGGTCCGTTCGCGGCGTTGGTCGCCGAGCGCGAGTCCGGACGGATCGTCTCCGTCGGCGTCAACGTCGTCCTGTCCACCGGCGTCTCCAGCGCCCACGCCGAGGTCGTCGCGCTCGGCCTCGCCCAGACGGCCACCGGCAGCTGGGACCTCGGCGGCGAGGGCCTGCCCGCTCACGAACTCGTCGTCAACTGGCGCCCCTGCGTGCAGTGTTACGGCGCCACGATGTGGTCCGGGGTACGCGGCCTGGTGGTCGCAGGGGAGGGGCCGGAACTGGAGGAGATCACCACGTTCGACGAGGGCCCGGTCCGCGACGACTGGGCCGAGCAGTTCGAGGCGCGTGGCATCGAGGTCGTGGGGGACGTCCTGAGGGACGAGGCGCTGGCGGTGTTCCGCGGCTACCGCAAGGCAGTTGACGAGTCCGACGGAGTCGTCGTCTACAACGCGCGCGGGGGAGCGGAGTGACCCCCCGCTTCGCGACGGACGTGATCACCTTCTACCACCCGGGATTCTGGGCCGTGGAGTCCGCGGTGGAGGTTCGCGAGCGGGCCCTGCTCGACGCGCGGGGGTTCTGGGAGCGGGTGATGGGCACCCTGGCGGAGACCGAGGTCACCGGCATCGAGCTGACGTTCGCCCCCGGTGACGTCGGCTCTGCGCTGCGGGCCTTCGGCAGCGCGGCGGCGTTCCGCAGTGAACTGGCCGCCCGTGGTCTCTCCGTGGTCAGCGCCTTCATCGCCGACAGCGACGCCCCCGACTGGCGCCACGGCGACCGCCTCCCCGAGATCGTCGCCGACGCGGAGCGCCGCGCGGCCTTCCTCGCGGAGGCGGGCGGCGAACTCCTCGTCACCGGCCTGCCGATGCGCACGACGTACGGCACGAGGCCGCCCTTCTTCGTCGACGCCGCCTACATGACCCGCATGGCGGACATCGCGCACGCGGTCGGCGAGGCGGTGTCCCGGTACGGCGTGAAGCTCGCCTTCCACACGGAGTCCCACAGCACGCTCTGGTACGAGCGGGACATCGACCTGTTCATGGCCCTGACCGACCCGCGCTATGTGTGGCTGTGCCCCGACTCCTGCCACATCGCCCTGGGCGGCGGCGACCCGGTCGCCGTGGCCCGCCGCCACACCCCGCGCATCGCCCTGGCCCACTGGAAGGACGCGGTCGCCCCGATCGACGTCCACCTCACGGTCGACGACACGGTGTACGCACAACAGCAGCCGTACATGGCGGAGTTGGGCACCGGAATCGTCGACTGGCCGGGCTGGGCGGACGCGATGTCGCGCACGCCCGGCGCGGACACGGTCCTGATCGAGCTGGACGAGGCCGCCGATCCGGTGGCGGCACTGAGATCGGGAACCGAGGTGGCGAAGCGGGCGCTAGCGGCGCAGCTCGGCGTGGGCGGTCTCCGGGAGCCGCAGATAGACCAGTGACGAGCCGAGGCAGAGCACGGCCACGTACCAGGGGAACAGCCCCGAGTGCCCCAACTCCTTGAAGAGCGTGCCCACATACGGTGCCGTGCCCCCGAACAGAGCGACCGTCAACGAGTAGGGGAACCCGATCCCGGCCGCCCGCACCCGGGGCGGGAACACCTCCGCGTTCACCGCCGCGCTGACCGAAGTGAACCCGGTCAGCAGCACCATCCCCGCGCACTGCACGAGCAGCAGCACCACGAAGGAGTCCCGCAGGGCGTGCAGCAGCGGCACGCTCAGCAGCGCGAACCCGACCCCGAAGAACAGCAGCAGAGGCCGCCGCCCGAAGCGGTCCGAGAGCATTCCGCCCAGCGGCTGGAGCAGTCCGAAGAACGCGAGCGAGATCGTCCCGGCGAGCAACGCGTCCGACTTGTCGACACCGGCGTTGAGTTCGGCGTACGTCGGCAGATACGACGTCCACGTGTAGTAGGCGATCGTGCCGCCCATCGTGATCCCGCAGATCAGCAGCGACTCGCGCGGGTGGCGCCGCAGCGCCTCCAGCAGGGCGGGCCGCGGCGCCCGCCGCTGCTCCTCGCTGCGGGTCTCCTGCGCGCCCTGCCGGATCCAGAACCCGACCAGGGACAGCACGGCCCCGAGCACGAACGGCACCCGCCAGCCCCAGCCGTCCATCCACCCCTCGCTCAGGGTGTCCACCAGCACCGTGGCGATCCCGGACGCGAGGAGCTGCCCCGCGGTCGTCGACACGTACTGGAAGCTGGAGAACAGCCCCCGCCGACCGGGGCCGGCCGACTCCACCAGGAAGGTGGTGGAAGCGGCGAACTCCCCACCCACGGACAGCCCTTGGAGCAGCCGGGCCAGCACCAGCACGACGGGGGAGAGGACGCCGACCGCCGCGTACGTCGGCGTCACCCCGACCAGCAGACTGCTGCCGCCCATCAGCAGGATGGTGACCGTCAGCGCCGCCCGCCGCCCGTGCCGGTCCGCGATCGCCCCCATCAGCAGCCCGCCCACCGGCCGCATGAAGAACCCCACCGCGAACACGGCGAACGTCGACAGCAGCGGCACCAGCGAGTTGTCCGCGCCCTTGGGGAAGACCGCGGCGGCGATGTAGGTGGCCAGAAACGTGTAGGCGTACCAGTCGTACCACTCCACGGCATTGCCCACGGAGGCGGCGAACAGCTGGCGTACGGGCCGTTTCGCGGGCGGCGCGTCCGGACGTGTCGTCTCTGTCATGATCGCGACCATCCCCCGCTCGCGCCCCGGCACACCTCCCGTACCCGCGACTTTCACATCAGCGACACCGGACCCTTCCCTGACGTTTGGTGGACTTGGAACACTCGCTGCGCGCACCTTCCGTCACGTTCCGGCCATCGATGCGCAGGATGAGAGGTCCCCTCACTCATGACTGACGTCAACCGGCGCAGATTCCTCCAACTCGCGGGCGCCACCACGGCCTTCAGTGCCCTGTCGAACAGCATCCAGCGCGCCGCCGCGCTCCCGGCCCACCACCGCACGGGCACGATCGAGGACGTCGAGCACGTCGTCGTCCTGATGCAGGAGAACCGCTCGTTCGACCACTACTTCGGCTCGCTCAGGGGCGTGCGCGGCTTCGGCGACCCGCGGCCGGTGACGCTGGAGAACGGCACGTCCGTCTGGCACCAGAAGGACCAGAACGGCAAGGAGATCCTGCCCTTCCGGCCCGAGGCGAACGACCTGGGCATGCAGTTCATCCAGGACCTGCCGCACGGTTGGAACGACGGACACGCCGCCTTCAACGGGGGCAAGTACGACAAATGGGTCCCGAACAAGGGGTCCACGACGATGGCGTACCTGACCCGCGAGGACATCCCGTTCCACTACGCCCTCGCCGACTCCTTCACCATCTGCGACGCGTACCACTGCTCGTTCATCGGCTCGACCGACCCGAACCGCTACTACATGTGGACGGGCTACACGGGCAACGACGGCCAGGGCGGCGGCCCGGTCCTCGGCAACGACGAGGTCGGCTACGGCTGGACCACCTACCCCGAACGCCTGGAGAAGGCCGGGGTCTCCTGGAAGATCTACCAGGACGTCGGCGACGGCCTCGACGCGAACGGCTCCTGGGGCTGGATCCCGGACGCCTACCGCGGCAACTACGGCGACAACTCGCTGCTGTACTTCAACCAGTACCGCAACGCCAAGCCCGGCGACCCGCTGTACGACAAGGCCCGCACCGGAACCGACTACACCAAGGGCGAGGGCTACTTCGACCAGCTCAAGGCCGACGTCAAGGCCGGGAAGCTGCCCCAGGTCTCCTGGATCGTCGCCCCCGAGGCCTTCACCGAGCACCCCAACTGGCCCGCGAACTACGGCGCCTGGTACGTCGCCCAGGTCCTGGACGCGCTCACCTCCGACCCGAAGGTCTGGGCGAAGACCGCCCTGTTCATCACCTACGACGAGAACGACGGCTTCTTCGACCACGTGGTCCCGGCCTACCCGGCGGGTTCCGCCGCGCAGGGCAAGTCCACGGTCGACCCGGACCTCGACCTCTTCAAGGGCGACAGCAGCCACCCGGCCGGCCCCTACGGACTCGGTCAGCGCGTGCCGATGATCGTCGTCTCCCCCTGGAGCAAGGGCGGTTACGTCTGCTCCGAGACGCTCGACCACACCTCGATCATCCGCTTCCTGGAACGCCGCTTCGGCGTCCACGAGCCCAACATCTCGCCCTGGCGCCGCGCGGTCTGCGGTGACCTGACGGCGGCCTTCGACTTCTCCCGCAAGGACACCAAGCCGGTCGCCCTGCCCGACACCGACGGCTTCGAGCCGCCGGACCGCGAGCGCCACCCCGACTACGTGCCGATCCCGCCCGCGGTCGGCGCGCTGCCGAAGCAGGAACGCGGACTGCGCCCCGCCCGGCCGCTCAAGTACGCCCCGCGCGTGGACGGTTCGGTCGACGCGAAGAGCGGGAGGTTCACGCTCACTTTCACCTCCGGTGCCAAGGCCGGTGCCGCCTTCCTGGTGACCTCCGGCAACCGCACCGACGGGCCCTGGAGTTACACCACCGAGGCCGGCACGTCGGTCTCGGACACCTGGAACTCGGCGTACTCGAAGGGGTCGTACGACCTGACCGTGCACGGCCCCAACGGCTTCCTGCGCTCCTTCAAGGGCTCGAACAAGGCCGCCGGACCCGAGGTCACCGCCCGCCACACCGGCGACGACATCGAGCTGACCTTCACCAACAAGGGCTCCGGCACGGTCCGGTTGCACGTCGTCAGCGGCTACGGCGGCCCCGCGCGGACCTTCACCGTGCGGGCCGGTACCACCGTCCGGCACACCTGCTCGCTCGCCAAGAGCCGTCGCTGGTACGACCTCACGGTGACGTCGGAGAAGGACCAGGCCTTCCTGAGGCGATTCGCCGGACATGTCGAGAACGGGCGTCCCGGGGTGAGCGACCCGGCCGTAATCACCAGGTAAAGCCGCTGCGCAAGCCGCCGAACAGGTGGCCGGATCGCGAGGGTCCCGGGGTAGTGTGCCCCGGTGACCACGCATTCGAACACACCTGCAGGCTGGTACCCCGACCCGCACGGAGCGTCCCAGACGCTCCGCTACTGGGACGGGGCGCAGTGGACCCAGCACACCAACAGCCAGCAGCAGGCGGCCGGTCAGGCGCAGGCCGTGCAGGCCCCGCCGGTCCAGCAGGCTCCGCAGATGCCGCAGCAGGCGGCCGGCCCCGACCCGCGCGTGCAGCGTCAGGTGCAGCAGCAGGCCGGGGTCACCGCGGGCGGCGCGGGGGGCGGCACGCTGTTCACCGAGCCGGTGCTGGTGGTGAACCAGAAGGCCAAGCTGATCGAGCTGACCAACGAGTACAAGGTCATGGACCAGCACGGCAACCAGGTCGGCTCCGTCACCCAGGTCGGGCAGAGCGCGCTGCGGAAGATCGTGCGCTTCCTGTGGAGCATCGACCAGTTCATGAAGATCAAGCTGGAGATCCGCGACGCCCACGGGCAGCCGGTGCTGCTGCTGACCCGGCCGGGGAAGATCTTCAAGTCCCGGGTGATCGTGGAGCGTCCGGACGGTTCGCCGGTCGGCGAGATCGTCCAGCAGAACATGATCGGGAAGATCAACTTCGCGATGATGGTGAACGGCCAGCAGGTCGGCGCCATCAAGGCGGAGAACTGGCGGGCGTGGAACTTCGCGATCGTCGACCACGCGGAGAACGAGGTGGCCCGGATCACGAAGACGTGGGAGGGACTCGCCAAGACGATGTTCACGACCGCGGACAACTACGTCCTGCAGATCCACTACCAGCTGCCCGAGCCGCTGCTGACCCTCGTCCTCGCCACGGCGCTGACCGTGGACACGGCGCTCAAGCAGGACGCCCGCGGTTTCGGCTGATCCTCCTCACAGTGCTGTCAGGTGCCCCGGTTCAGAAGGCCGGGGCACCTTCACGTCCCGCAGCGACGGCTCCAGAGCCAGTACCGCGGCCACCGGGTGCTCCTCGTCCACCGGCGCGGGCGTCGGGGCCTTCCGGCTCAGCAGCACCACGCCCCACGACGCCAGGCCCGCTCCCGCCAGGGCCAGCAGCACCCCGGCCGCTCCGCCGCGCAGGCCCTCGCCCAGCAGGGAGAGCCCGATGATCGCCGCGGCCAGCGGGTTGGCCAGGGTGACCACCGCGAGCGGGGCGCCCAAACCGTCCCGGTAGGCCGTCTGGGAGAGCAGGAGCCCACCCGCAGCGAAGGCCGCGACCAGCAGGGCCACACCGATCACCTGGACGCTGAGCAGGGACGCGGAGCGGTCCGTCGCGGCCACCGTCACCGTCTGGGTGAGCGCGGAGGCGACACCCGAGGCGACCCCGGACGCCGAGGCGTGCCGTACGCCCGGCCGGGCGCCGGGGCGGGCCAGCAGGCCGATCAGAGCCGCCGTCACCGCCGCCACCGCCACCGCCTCGGAGGTGCTCAGCACCTTCCCGGGCTCGGACCCCGACGCGACCACCAGGATGGCCGCGAGGCCCGCCAGCGTGTACGCCGTGCCCCGCCATTCCGTCGCGGTGACCCGGCGCCCCGCCATCCGCGCGCCCAGCGGCACCGCGGCGACCAGGGTGAGGGCGCCGAGCGGCTGGACCACGGTCAAGGGGCCGTACTTGAGGGCCACCACGTGCAGCAGCGCGGCCGACGCGTTGAGGGCGACGGACCACCACCAGGCGCCCGAGACCAGCATCCGCAGCACACCGGAGCCGGGGTTGCGGGAGGCCAGACGCTCCTGGGCGACCGCGGCGGCCGCGTAGGCCACGGAGGAGAGCAGGGACAGGGCCACGGCGACCAGGGTGGCGTTCATCGGCCCGCTCCGACCAGGACGTTCTTCTTCTCGGACTTCCTCGCGGACTCGGCCGGCACGAGCTTTTCCTGTGCCCGTCCCGCCGTGGTGACCGTGCGGTGCGGCGCGTGGATCACCGCGAGGGCGATGCCGAGCAGCGCGGCCGCGACGATCGCGTCCATCCAGTAGTGGTTCGCCGTGCCGACGATGACCGTCAGGGTCACCAGCGGGTGCAGCAGCCACAGCCAGCGCCAGCGCGAGCGGGTCGCCACGATCAGGCCGATCGCCACCATCAGCGCCCACCCGAAGTGCAGCGAGGGCATCGCCGCGAACTGGTTGGAGAGGGTGTCGGTCTGCGGCGGGCCGTACACGGAGGGGCCGTAGACCTTCGCGGTGTCGACCAGACCGGCCGCCGCGAGCATCCGCGGCGGGGCCAGCGGGAAGACGAGGTGCAGCACCAGGGCGGCGCCGGTCAGCGAGGCGAGGACCCGGCGGGCCCAGACGTAGTGCGCGGGGCGCTTGAGGTAGAGCCAGACCAGGAACGCGACCGTGGCCGGGAAGTGGACGGTCGCGTAGTAGGTGTTGGCGAGGTGCGCGAGGGTGTCGCCGTGCAGCAGCAGCGACTGCACCGAGCCCTCCGAGGGCAGGTGCAGGGCCCGCTCCCAGTCCCAGACGCGGTCGGCGTTGCGGAAGGCCTCGGTGGTGTGGCCCGTGACCAGTTGCCGGCCGAACTTGTAGACGAGGAAGAGTCCTACGACGAGCAGGAGCTCACGGACGAGCGGCGGCCGCGCTGTCGCGGCCTGCTCCGCTTCTGAAGGCTCGGTGCGGGCATTCATCCCCCGGCCCTTTCGCTGACGGTGGTGCGGGTACTGAATCCGAACAACGTGCTGACTCGTCCGGATTCCAAAACTCATCGATACGACATCGTACCGATACGCCAGTGTACCGATACGGATGGGTACCGGTACACTGGCGTATCGATAGACATACGACACACTGGGATCCGGGAATGAAACGCGGGCCCGGCGGCAGGGTCGCCGCCCCCGCGAGTGAGGAGGAGAGCAGATGACGTCGCAGGCCGCGGACGGACCGGAGACGGTCGCCGCCTCGCGCCGCTCCAAGATCACGCCCGAGCGTGAGCAGGAGTTCTTCGACGCCGTGCTCGAACAGATCCGTGAATGCGGATACGAAGCCGTGACCATGGAGGGCGTCGCCTCCAGTACGCGGTGCAGCAAGTCCACGCTCTACCGGCAGTGGAAGACCAAGCCCCAGTTCGTGGTGGCCGCCCTGCGCTCCCGCCGCAGGTCGAAGTTCGACGGCATCGACACGGGGTCGCTCGCCGACGACCTGCGCGAGGCCGCCCGGGCAGCGGGCCGGTGGTCGATGCACGACACCAAGCTCCTCCAGGCGCTCGGCCATGCCGTCACCCAGGACGCGGAACTCGCGCAGGCCCTGCGGGAGGCGCTGGTCGACCCGGAGATCGCCGCACTGAGGCACATTCTCCAGCGTGGGGTCGACCGGGGCGAGATCGCCACCGGACACCCGGCGCTGGAGTACATCCCGGCCCAGATGTTCGGCGTGATCCGCGCCCGGCCCGTCATCGACGGGGAGTACGCGGACCCGGACTACCTGGTCCGCTTCGTCGAGGCCGCCGTGCTGCCGGCCCTCGGCCTGACCTGAGACCCAGGCCGCCGTCCACGGGATGACTGGACGGTGACCTGCTCGCGCCGCACCGTGGGGACGGGGGCGGCGCGCACCCCCCGGCCGGGTGGGGTTCCTCTTGAGCGGAGAGGCGCCCCACCCGGCCGACGGGTACTCCGGGCCGGGAGCGCCCTGTCGGTGTCCCGGGCGGACGATCCTTCGCCACGCGCCCGTCTCGTGCGCGCCGGTTGCCCGGAGTCAGACGTTGCTGCCGCTGCCGCCGCCCGTGGACACCTTGATCCCCTTGGTGATGTCGTCGATCACGGTCTGGCCCTCGGCGACGTCCACGCCGAAGCGCACGACCACGATCTGCTGCGGGTTCGCCGGCGCCGGGAAGGCCAGCGACTGGACGTAGCCGTCCGAGCCCTTGCTGGTGACCGCCTTCCAGCGGACCAGGTAGCCCTTCTGACCGGCCACCGTCACCGCCTTGGAGTCGAGCACGTCGTGCGAGGTGATCGAGCCGTAGGTCTTGCCGCCGTACGACTGCTCGGCGTTCGCCTCGATGTCGGCCTTGGCGACCTGCTCGGCCGTGCTGCCCTTGCTGCCCAGCGCCAGGGCGGGCGCCGAGTAGGCACCGCCCTTCGTGCAGTTCGCGGAGGCGTCGCCGGGGCAGGCGTAGGAGTCCTTCGAGGTGACGGACGCGCCGACCTGGATCTCCTGGCCGTACCAGCCGTCCGGGATGGGCAGGCTGATCCCGTCGATCGAGTCGGTCACCGAACCGCTCTCGATCCTCGGCGCCTCGGAACCCTGCGGGGAGGGCGAGGCGCCCCCGGAACCGCCGTCGTCCCCGCCGCCGGAGCCGCCGTTGCCGCCGAAGGGCCCGCCCTGGCCGTTCTGGCCCCCCGTGCCGCCGGGGCCGCCCTGACCGCCCGGCCCCTGCGAGTTGGCGGTGTCGTCGCTTCCGTTGCCGCTGTCGGCCAGCGCGTACACACCCACGCCTATGCTCGCCAGGACCACGACGGCCGCCGCCACGGCTATGCCTATCCGGCCGCGCCGCGAAGTGGTCGGCGGCTGCGCGGGATACGCCGGATACGCCGGGTAGGCCGAGTACTCCCCGGGGCTGGCGACCTGTTCCGGGGGACCCCATGCGGCGGCCGATCCGGTGGGCCGGGTCCGCTCCGTCCACGCCTTGCCGTCCCACCAGCGCTCGGTGGCGGGACCGTCACTTGTCTGCCCGGGATCGGGGTACCACCCGGGGGGAGTCTCCTGCGTCATGCCCCCACCGTAAGAGCACTCGGTGAAAGAGGGATGAGAGGGGGCGCCGGTCGATGCCGCCCGGGACCTCCGCGCGCGCCGGGGGATCACCTGAGGATGAGCCGCAGCCCGCCCCGGCCGGCAGTGAGCGAACGCGGCACACGCGCGCGTAGCGGTCGCCGGTGCTCCTGGCTCGGCGGCGGACGGCCCGTGAACGGTCAGCGCCCTCGTCAGATCGAGCAGGCCGATCGCGCGGGCCGCCACCACGCAGGGCCCGGCATCGCGGGGCCCGCCCCGCCATCCCAACCGCGCCCGCGCGGAACGACCGCCACCCCCATCGCGCCCGAGCCGAACTACCGCCAGCCCCCAACCGCACCCGAGCCGAACTACCGCCACCCCCCACCGCGCCCCCTCACGAACTTCCGACAGCCCCCGACAGACCGATAACTGACCGATGGTCAGGTTTGTCGGTGGCTGGTCGCGGGCATGGCGCGTCGCCTGCGCGTACCCCAGGTCACCCGTCACGGCAACAGGTGCCCCGACCGGCCTCCGCTTCCGCACCCGGACGGCTACGCTCGAGATCTGTACGTCGTTCAGGCGACTTGGGGAGGTAGCGGGATGACGGAGGTACGGCCCCCTGCGGCCGCCCCGGCCTCGCTGTGGGAGCGCGACGAGGAACTCACCGCCGTCGAACGCGCGGTCGACTCCCTGTGCGAGGACCGCTCGTCCGCGGGCAGTCTGCTGGTGATCCGCGGCGAGGCGGGCTTCGGCAAGACCGCCCTGCTGGCCCAGACCCGCCGGATCGCCGAGGCCCGCGGCTGCACCGTCTGGTCGGCCCGCGGCGGCGAGACCCTCAGGTCCGTCCCCTTCAACGTCGTACGACAACTCCTCCAGCCCGCCCTCCTGTCGCTGATGCCCGAGGAGGCCCGGGAGTACCTCGGCGACTGGTACGACATCGCCGGCCCCGCCCTCGGCATCGCGGACCCGGGGGAGCGGCAGGCGGACCCGCAGGGCGTGTGCGACGGACTGGTCGCCGCGGTGCGCCGGCTGGCCCGCCGGACCTGGCCGCTGGTGCTGACCGTCGACGACGCCCACTGGGCCGACCAGGAGACCCTGCGCTGGCTCGCCGCCTTCGCCGAGCGCCTCGACGACCTGTCCGTCCTGGTCGTGGTGGCCCGCCGCCCCGGCGAGGCCACCGGCGAGAGCGCCCGCCTCCTGGACACGGTGGCCGCGGCCGCCGGCCGCCCCGTCACCAACCTGAGCGCCCTCACCCCGCCGGCCACCGCGGGCCTCACCCGCGCCACCCTGGGCGAGCACGCCGACGCCCCGTTCTGCCGCGAGGTCTGGGCCGTCACCGGCGGCAACCCGTACGAGACCGTCGAACTCCTCGCCAAGGTCCAGGACAGCGAGCTGGAGCCGACCGAGGACTCGGCGAGCGAACTGCGGGAGCTGAACCGCTCGGCCCGCGGCGGCGGACTCGTCGCCCGCCTGGAGGAACTCGGCATCGACGCCACCCGGTTCGCCTGGGCCGCCGCGATCCTCGGCACCGACATCTCCGTCGGCTTGGCCGCCCGGCTCGCCACCCTGAGGCCCGAGAAGGCGGCCGTCTGCGCCGAACTGCTGCGCAACGCCCGCATCCTCACCGAGGTCCAGGGCGAGGAGGGCGAGCTGGAGTTCGTCCACCCGCTGATCGCCACCGCCGTCTACGACTCCATCCCCGACGCCCTGCGCACCGCGATGCACGGCATCGCCGCCCAACTCGTCACCGACTCCGGGCACGGCGCCGCGGCCGCCTCCCGGCACCTCCTCCAGGTCCACCCGGACGACGACGAGGAACTCGTCGAGCAGCTGCGCGAGGCCGCCCGCGAACACCTCGCCGTCGGCGCCCCCGACGCGGCCCGCCGCTGCCTGGAGCGCGCCCTGCTGGAACCCCCGGCGCCCGAGGTCCACGCGCGCGTGCTCTTCGAACTCGGCTGCGCCACCCTCCTGACCGCCCCGGCCAAGACCATCGGCCACCTCCAGACCGCGCTCGCCATGCCCGGCCTCGAGGGCTCCGCCCGGGTCGACGCCGTCGTCCGCCTCTCCCAGGCGCTCATGCACAACAACCAGCTGGAGGAGGCGGTCCGCACCGTCGAGGCGGAAGCCGCCCGGCACGAGGAGGGCCCGGCGCGGCTCCGCCTCCAGGCCGTGCAGTACACCTGGGAGAGCCTGTACCCGGGCGAGGCCACCTCCCCGGGCCGCTCCGAGCGCCTCGCCGCCCTGGCCGCCACCTGCACGGGCCGGGACAACTCCGAGCGCGCCCTGCTCATCCTGCGCGGGTTCGACGCGATGGCCCACGGCGAGAGCGCCGAGGAGATCGCCGAGATCTGCGACCGCGCCCTCGTCAACGGCCGCCTCGCCCCCGGACTCGGCTGGACCGACACCGAGTGGGGCCTCGAACTGCCGCTGATGCTGGCCAGCGCGTACGCCTTCACCGACCGGCTGGACCGGGCCGAGGCCCTGTACTCCGACGCCCTGCGCACCTACGAGTCGGCCGGCTGGAGCGGCGGCCACCTCGCGCTCGCCCATGCCTACGTCGGTCTCGGCCACCGTCGGCGCGGTCGGCTGCGGGAGGCGGAGACCTCCCTGCGCGAGTCACTGCGGCTCGCCGAGCGGGTCGGGCGCGGACTGCCGCTGTACTGGTCGGCGACCTGCAACCTCGTCGACACGCTGCTCGCGCGCGGGCATGTCGAGGAGGCCTGGGCGATCGCCGAGCAGTACGGGTTCGCGCCGCCGTACCCGTCCACGATCGTGCTGCCCGACCCGCGGTCCGTGCGTGGTCGCCTGTTGCTGGCGGTCGGCCGGACCAAGGAAGCGGTCAACGAACTCGACGCCGCGGAGAAGGCGGCCGAGGTGCGGGGGCACCACAACCCGGTACTGGTGCCCTGGGCCTTCGACCTCGCACGCGCTCTCGCCGTGGACGATCCGGTGCGGGCGGCCCAGCTGTCCACGGAGGTCCGCCGGCACGCCGAGCGGCTCGGTACCGACACCGCCATCGGGGAGGCGCTGCGGTGTGCCGCCGCGCTGGAGACGGGACAGCGGGCGGTGCGGCTCGCTGCGCAGGCGGTGGCGTATCTGGAGTCCTCACCCTGTCAGTACGAGCATGCGGCGGCGCGGGTCGAGTACGGGATTCTCGCGCGGTCGGTGGCTGAGCTGAACCGGGGGGTGGCGTTGGCCCGGTCGTGCGGGGCGGATGGACTCGTTGTGCAGGCGCGGGAGGTGCTGGAGACGGGGCGAGGGCTGCGGTGATGTCCGCGGGCCGGTGGGGGCTCGGCGCGCAGTTCCCCGCGCCCCTGGGGAGTTACGGCGCGACCCATTGATGCGTCAACTCCGTCAGACGCTTCTGCACCTCCCTGTCGTACGTCCCCTCGTGCGCCCGTGCCGGGCTCGTCCCGTCGAAGTAGCCACCCGACCCCACGTCCCGTGTGGCCAGCGCCAGCACCCCCGGTGCCCCGTCCGCCACCGTCGACCAAGGCGCCACTCCGCCCTCCCTGACCATCGCCGTGTCCATGAAGGTGGCCGGGTGCAGGACGTTCACCGCGACCTCCGTGCCCTCCAACTCCTCGGCCAGCGCGAAGGTGTGGGCCGCGAGGGCGAACTTGGCCCGGCAGTACGCGGCGAAGCCGGCGTAACCCCGGGTGACCTGCGGGTCGTCGAAGTCGACCGGCTCCTGCCCCACCGACCCCACGTTGACGATCCGGGCCGGAGTGTTCGCGCGCAGGGTCGGCAGCAGGGCCCGGGTCAGGGCCACCGGTGCCAAGTAGTTCACCGCCAGGCGGAGTTCGTGACCGTCGGCGCTCAGCTCGCGGCCCGACCCCGGCGAACCGGCGCCCACACCCGCGTTGTTGATCAGGACGTCGAGTTCGGGACGGGCCTCGGCCACCCGCGCGCCCAGATCGCGGACCTCGGCCAGGGAGGCCAGGTCGGCGACGAACCCCTCGGCCTCACCCTCCAGCCGCAGCTCCGCCACGAGACTCTCGGTACGACCCCGGTCGCGGCCGTGGGCGAGGACGACGTGGCCCGAGCGGACCAGCTCGAAGGCGACATAGCGGCCGAGACCGGAGGTGGCGCCGGTGATCAGGATGGTCGACATGCCCCCACCGTAGGCAGGTCACGTCACCCCGTGCCTGCCCCTGCCGGTGTCACCCTTCCGTTTCCGCTTCCTCCGCCAGTACCCGCTGGGCCGTCGCGAACGCCGAGTTGGCCGCCGGAACCCCGCAGTACACGGCCGTCTGGAGCAGTACGGCCCCGATCTCGTCCGGCGTGAGGCCGTTGCGGCGGGCCGCGCGCACATGCATGGCCAGCTCGTCGTAGTGGCCGTGGGCGACCAGCGCGGTCAGCGTGATCATGCTGCGCTCGCGGCGGCTGAGCGTCGGGTCGGTCCAGATCTCGCCCCACGCGTAGCGCGAGATGAAGTCCTGGAAGCGGGCGGTGAAAGGGGTCTGGCGGGACTGCGCCCGGTCCACGTGGGTGTCCCCGAGCACCTCGCGCCGCACCTCCATGCCGCGCCGGGCGCCGCCGTCGAGGTGGGCCCGCAGCGTGGTGAGCACGGCCTCCGGGCACTGTGCCGGTGCCAGGTGCGAGGCCCCCGGCAGCTCGACGAGGGTGGCGCGCGGCACCGCGTCGGCGATCTCCCGCAGGTGGGGCGGCGGGGTCGCCGGGTCCTGGCGGCCCGCGATCAGCAGGGTCGGCGCGGCGATCCCGGCCAGCCGGTCGCGCAGGTCGAAGGCGGCCAGGGCGTCACAGCAGGCGGCGTAGGCCCGCGGGTCGGCCTCGGCGTGGTCCCGTACGAGCACCAGGTCGGTGAAGTCCCCGGCGAACCAACGGGAGTTCGCGCTCTCCAGCAGCCACTCCAGCCCTTCCCGGCGGACCCGCTCGGCCCGCTCCTGCCACGGCTTGCTGCCGTTGAAGTGCGACGAGGAACAGATGACCGCCAGCGACTCGAGACGCTCCGGGTGGTGCACGGCCAGATGCAGACCGACCGCACCGCCCAGCGACACCCCGGCGTACGCGAACCGTTCGATGCCGAGCGAGTCGGCGAGGGTGAGGACCAGCTCGGCGAGGTCGCCCACCGTGGCGCCGGGAGAGATCAGGTCGGCCGCCGAACCGCCGTGCCCGGGCAGGTCCCAGCGGACCACCCGGTGGCTGATGGACAGCTCGGGCGCCACCTTGTCCCACAGGGCGTACGACGTCCCGAGCGAGGGCCCGAGCAGCAGCGGGGGAGCGGAAGCGGCGCCCTCGGCACGGTGGTTGAGGAGTTTCTCGGTCAACGTCGCTCCAGAGCACGGTCGGTGAGGGCTCCGGCGGAGCCGGTGTAGCGGGCGGGGTCGGTGAGTTCGCCGAGGTCGACGTCCTTCAACTCCGGCTCCTGGGCGAGAAGTTCACCCAGTGACCGGTCCTCGGTGTAGGTCCGTCGGGCGAGCTCGGTGAGCAGTTCCCTGGCGCGGGCCCGGCCCAGCACGGGGGCCAGCTCGGCGGAGAGCCGCTCGGAGACGATCAACCCGTGGGTGAGGTCGAGGTGCCGGCGCATGATGTCCGCGTTCACCCGCAGCCCCTCGGTGAGTTCAGCGGTGTCCCGGGCGGCGCCGCCGACCAGCCGCAGCAGATCCCTGAGCGGCTCCCACTCGGCGTGCCAGGCCCCGGCAGGCCGCTCGTCCTCGGCGGCCATCGAGCCGTACAGCGTGGCCGCGAGCTGGGGAGCGCGCCGGGCGGCGGCCGCGATCAGCGTGGACCGGACGGGGTTCGCCTTGTGCGGCATGGCGGAGGAACCGCCGCCGCTGCCCTCGGCGAGTTCGGCGATCTCGGTCCGGCCCAGCACCAGCACGTCCGCGGCGATCTTCCCGAGGGCCCCGGCCGTGAACGCCAGACATCCTGCGAGATCGGCGATCGGGGTGCGCAGGGTGTGCCACGGGAGGTCCGGCGCCCGTAGGCCCAGCTCCTGGGCGAAGGCCGCCGTGAGAGCCAGGGTGTCCTGGGCGCCGTACGCCGTGAAGGCCGCCGACGTGCCGGCGGCGCCCGCCAGTTGGGCGGGCAGGGCGGACCGTACGGCGTCGGTCCGGTCCCGTGCGTCCAGCACCAGCGCACGCCACCCGGCCGCCTTCAGTCCGAACGTGGTCGGCACGGCGTGCTGGGTCAGGGTCCGTCCCGGCATCGCGGTGTCCCGGTGCTCGGCGGCGAGCCGGGCGAGGGCCCGCTGCGCTCGGTCGAGGTCCGCCAGCCCCGTTTCGAGCGTGCGTACGGCCACCAGCATCATCGCCGTGTCCAGGATGTCCTGGCTGGTCGCGCCCCGGTGCACGGACGGGCCGTACTCCTCGCCGACCGCCTGCGTCAGGTCGGCGACCAGGGGGATGACGGGGTTGCCGCCGGCGCGCGCACGGTCGGCGAGGGACCGTACGTCGAAGCGGTCCGCGTGGGCCGCCCCGGTCACCGCCTCGGCCGCCCCGGCCGGGACGAGACCCGACCGGGCCTGCACCCGGGTCAGCGCGGACTCCGCGTCCAGCAGCGCCTGGAGGAGGGCGCCGTCGGAGGTCGCGGAGGCGGCGGGGGAGCCTGCCCACCCGGGGGCGAGCAGACCGGTGTCCGGATCGGGAGAAGTCACTGGAACTCCAGGAAGACCGTCTCGCCTTCGCCCTGAAGGCGGATGTCGAAACGGTACGTCCCGTGGCCGGTGTCGGTGGCGATCAGCGTGTCGCGGCGGTCCGCGGCCAGGCCGGCGAGCAGCGGGTCGGCAGCGAGGACCGTCTCGTCGCCCGGCAGGTAGATCCGGGTGAACAGGTGCACCAGCAGACCGCGCGCGAAGACGCAGACGCTGAGGTAGGGGGCGCTCTGCCCGCGTGTGCCGGGCCGCAGGGTACGCGCGTACCAGTGCCCGTTGGCGTCGGTCTGGATCCGGCCCCAGCCGGTGAACTCCACGCCGTTGCGCCCGAGGTAGCCGCCGGTCGCCGGGTCGCGCCGGATGGAACCGTCGGTCGTCGGCACGTTGCCGTCCGGGTCCGGTCCCCACAGCTCCACGAAGGCGTCCGGCAGCGGGTTGCCCTCGCCGTCGGTGATGTAGCCCTGGACGGTGATGGTGTCCGGGTGGCCGACGGGTGCGATGTCACCGCCGCCGGGGAAGGGCAGCGCGTAGCCGTAGAAGGGGCCGACGGTGTGCGAGGGGGTGGGCAGCACGCTCTCGGGCGAGCTGGTGTCGATCTTCGTCATGGCAGGTCAGCGTCCTTCCTCGACCCAGGTGGCGTTCGGCCCGTCGAGCACGATGTCCCAGTGGTAGCCCATCGAGAACTCCGGTACGGACAGGCTGTGGTCGTAGGTCGCCACCAGCCGCTGCCGTGCCGCGTCGTCCGTCACCGACTGGATGATCGGGTCGTAGGGGAAGAGCGGGTCGCTCGGGAAGTACATCTGGGTCACCAGACGCTGGGTGAACGCCGTGCCGAACATGGAGAAGTGGATGTGGGCGGGGCGCCAGGCGTTGACGTGGTTGCGCCACGGGTAGGGGCCGGGCTGGATGGTGGTGAAGCGGTAGAACCCGGAGTCGTCGGTGAGGGTGCGGCCGACGCCGGTGAAGTTCGGGTCCAGCGGGGCGTCGTGCTGCTCGCGCTGGTGGGCGTAGCGCCCGGCGGAGTTCGCCTGCCAGATCTCGATCAGCTGCCCGCGCACGGGACGGCCGTCCCGGTCGAGCAGCCGCCCGGAGACGGTGATCCGCTCGCCGATGGGCTCCCCGCGGTGGTGCCGGGTCAGGTCGTTGTCGATCTCGGTGATGTCCCGCTCCCCGAACGCGGGGGAGTGCAGCTCCACCAGCTCCGGGTCCTTGGAGACGTCGATGGTGACCGGCGGCTGCTTCGGGTGCCGCAGCACCGAGGAGCGGTAGGGCGTGTAGTCGCGCCGAGGGTGGTGCTCGACGGGCGCCCCGTCGGCGACCCGCTTCTCGTAGGCGGCGTGCTCGGCGGCGATTTCCTGGTCGATGTCGTGCTGGGTGAGGGTCATGAGCCGCATCTCTTCATTTGCTCAGTGCACTGAGTATTTGGCGAGGTTCCTCTTAAGCTGCCACTGTGGCAGCCTGTCGTCAAGGTTCCCTTACTCTTCAGTGCACCAACCGAATCTTCCTGCACCGACCCCTTCGACTCGGGAGCGCACATGGCCGCGGTGGACCTCACCACCCACCCCGGGCACCTCGCCCGGCGGCTCCAGCAGGCGCACTACCTGCTGTGGAACACGATGGTCTCCGAGGAGATCACCTCGCCGCAGTTCGCGGTCCTGAACGCGCTCGTCGCCGAGCCGGGCCTCGACCAGCGCACGGTGGGGGAACGGGTCGGGCTCGACCGGTCCACCATCGCCGAGGTCGTCAGCCGGCTCGGCCGGCGCGGACTGCTCGACAAGGTCCGCGACGCGCAGGACGGCCGCCGCTTCCTGCTGCGCCCGACCGAGGACGGCGTGCGCACCCACCGCAAGCTGACCGTGCGCACGGCCCGGATGAACCAGGTCTTCCTGGCCCCGCTCTCCACCGACGAGCAGCACCTGTTCTTCGAGCTGATCCGCCGGGTCTCGGACGCGGCGGAGGGGCTGCGCAATCCGGCGGAACCCCTGGTCAGCCGGCCCTGATCCCGTCCTCGTCCCGTTCTGATCCGGCGCGGCTCATGACGCCTTCGCGAACACCACCCACACCTGGCCCTTCGCGAAGTTCACCGGCGAGCCGTCCTTCGCGGTGAACCGCGTCCCGTCCGTCGCCTTCGCCCGCTTCCAGTTCACGTCGTAGGCGCGGCCGTCGCGCAGCACCTTCGCCTTCCCCGAGCCGACCGTCACCGTGTACGGCGTGTTGTTGCCGAGGAAGTCGTGGAAGGCGGACTTGCGCACCTTCACGTACTGGATCACGACCGTCGCCGGGGCCAGCCGCTTCCCGTCGGTCATCACGTCGGGTGTGCCGTCCAGCGAGACCAGCCAGCGCTCCCGGCTCGCGGACCAGGTGAAGGTGAAGCGGGCGGCCGGGAAGCGCACCGTCTCCGAGGTGTCCCTGGTGCCGCCGGCGGGCGCGGGGCCGTAGCGGAAGCCGGTGGTGAGCGCGTCCGCGCCCGGTGCGGTGGGCATCAGGCGCGCGGGGCGCAGGTAGAGGTTGTGCGGAATGGCCTTGCCGACGCCGCGGAAGTAGGCGTCGGACGCCTTCTCGGGGGTGCGGGCGTCCAGGGGTGCCCGGTTGATCAGGGGCATCAGCTTGCCCTGCGCGCCGGAGAAGGCGAGCGTCGGCTCGTGGAACTGGCGCAGCAGCTCCAGGTCCGACTCGCGGGCGCTGCGCACCGGGCCGACGGCCTTCGGCAGCTTGGTCGCGTACACGGCCATGAGCCGGCTGAGCCCGCCCTCGACCTGCTCGGCGTAGACGATGTCCGCGGAGTCCAGGCCGGTCTGCGGTCGCGCCGCCCGCACGTTGTCGATCTTCACGGCGAGCGGGGAGGGTGGGTCGTCCTGCCGGGTGGATGCCGACGGGGTCGGTGCCGGGCTGCTCGGTTCCGAGGTGTCCATCCGGCCCCGGCCGTCGTCGGCCGGGACGCGGGGCGCTCCCTGGTCCGTGCAGCCCGCGACGAAGAGGCCCGTCGCGGCCAGGAGGAGCACCGCCGTCGTACGGGCGCGTCTCGCACGCGCCCCGGGTCTCTTGCCCGCCATGTCCGCCATGTCCACCGTGTCCGCCCTCTGTGCCATGCGCACTCACCGCACCCGTCTCGTGTCATTGATTGTGCGCTTATAAGTTCTTTGGTGGCCATACCCGTCAGATTCTGATCGGTCGCGTCCAGGAGGTCGATCAGTCCCGGATCGCGGTTCGGCGGCGGGCACTCCGGGTACCCGGGGCGCCGACCCCAGGACCGACACGCGAGACGCGATGTGACGGAGGGAGTGCCGGGCGATGAAGGCTGTGACCTGGCAGGGCAAGCGGGACGTACGGGTGGAAGAGGTGCCCGATCCCAAGATCAAGGAACCGACGGACGCCGTCATCCGCATCACCTCCACCGGGCTGTGCGGCTCCGACCTGCATCTCTACGAGGTGCTCACCCCGTTCATGACACCGGGCGACATCCTCGGCCACGAACCCATGGGCATCGTCGAGGAGGTCGGCGCCGGGGTGCCCGACCTCGCGGCGGGCGACCGCGTCGTCGTGCCCTTCCAGATCGCCTGCGGCAACTGCTGGATGTGCATGACCGGCCTGCCGACCCAGTGCGAGACCACCCAGGTCACCAGCGAGGGCATGGGCGCCGCGCTGTTCGGCTACACCCGCCTGTACGGCGCGGTGCCGGGCGCCCAGGCCGAGTACCTGCGTGTCCCGCAGGCCCAGTTCGGGCCGATCAAGGTCCCCGAGGGCCCGCCGGACGACCGCTTCGTCTACCTCTCCGACGTGCTGCCGACCGCCTGGCAGGCCGTCGCCTACGCGGACATCCCCGAGGGCGGCAGCGTGGCCGTGCTGGGCCTCGGGCCCATCGGCGACATGGCCTGCCGGGTCGCCCAGGTGCGCGGCGCCGGGCGCGTCTTCGGCGTGGACCTGGTGACCGAACGACTGCGCAGGGCACGCGCGCGGGGCGTGGAGACGTACGACCTCAGGAGCTTCGACAACGAGAAGGAGCTGGTCCAGGCGATCCGCGACGAGACCGACGGACGCGGACCCGACGCCGTGATCGACGCGGTCGGCACCGAGGCCCACGGCAGCGCGGCCGCCCGGCTGGCCCAGAACGCCTCGGCCCTGCTGCCGAGGCGGATCAGCGGGCCCTTCGCCGAGCGCTTCAGCATCGACCGGCTGGCCGCCCTGCACACCGCGATCGAACTGGTGCGGCGAGGCGGCACGCTGTCCCTGACCGGCGTCTACGGCGGGATGGCCGACCCGCTGCCCATGCTCACCATGTTCGACAAGCAGATCCAGATCCGCATGGGCCAGGCCAACGTGCGGCGCTGGAGCGACGAGATCATCCCGTACCTGACCGACGAGGACCCGCTCGGCGTCGACGACTTCGCGACCCACCACGTGCCGCTGTCGGACGCCCCGCGCGCGTACGAGATGTTCCAGAAGAAGCAGGACGGCATGGTCAAGGTGCTGATGAAGCCCTGACCTCGACGGTCATCAGCCCAGGATCTCGTCCAGGTCGTACCGCACCGGCTCCTCCAGCTGCGCGTAGGTGCAGCTCTCGGGGGTCCGGTCGGGCCGCCAGCGGCGGAAGCGGGCGGTGTGGCGGAACCGTACGCCGTTCTCCATGTGGTCGTACGCCACCTCCGCCACCCGCTCCGGCCGGAGCGGCACCCACGACAGGTCCTTCTTGCCCGACCAGCGGCTCGGCGCCCCGGGCAGCCGGGCGCTCTCGTGGGCCGCCTCCTCCGCCCAGGCCGCCCACGGGTGCCCGCTCGCGTCCGCCATCCGCAGCGGCTCCAGCTCGTCGATCAGCTCGGCGCGCCGCTTCATCGGGAAGGCCGCCGACACGCCCACGTGCTGGAGCGTGCCCCGGTCGTCGTGGAGACCGAGCAGCAGGGAGCCGACGACCGGGCCGCTCTTGTGGAGCCGGTAGCCGGCCACCACCACGTCCGCCGTGCGCTCGTGCTTGACCTTGAACATGGCGCGCTCGTCCTGGAGGTAGCGCCCGGTGAGCGGCTTGGCGATGACCCCGTCCAGGCCCGCGCCCTCGTACTCCTCGAACCACCGCTGTGCCACGCCGACGTCGGTCGTGGCGGGCGCGAGGTGCACCGGGGCCGTGACCTCGGACAGCGCCGTGGTGAGGAGCTTCCTGCGCTCGGCCAGCGGGACGTCCAGCAGGGACTCGTCCTGGAGCGCCAGCAGGTCGAAGGCGACAAAGGAGGCCGGGGTCCGCTCGGCCAGCGTCCGCACCCGGGAGGCCGCCGGGTGGATCCGCTCGCTCAGCGCGTCGAAGTCGAGGTGCCCCTCCCGCGCGATCACGATCTCCCCGTCCATCACACAGCGCTCCGGCAGCCGCTCCCGCAGGGCCTCGACCAGCTCGGGAAAGTACCTGGTCAGCGTCTTGCCGGTACGGCTGCCCAGCTCGACCTCGGCCCCGTCCCGGAACACGATCGCCCGGAACCCGTCCCACTTCGCCTCGTAGTGCATGTCCGGCGGGATCTTCGCCACCGACTTGGCGAGCATGGGCTTCACAGGGGGCATCACCGGCAGATCCATGGTCCTGATTCTGCTGGGCGGTGCTGCATTTCGCCTGATATGCGAGCTTCGCTCCAGGGGCCTACCGTGGCCGCATGGGTGACGCGGTGGAACTGGAGGCGGGCGGCCGCACGGTACGGCTGTCCAGCCCGGACAAGATCTTCTTCCCGGAGCGCGGCTTCACCAAGCTGGACCTGGCCCGCTACTACCAGTCCGTCGCCCCCGGCATCCTGCGCGCCCTGCGCAACCGCCCCACCACCCTGGAGCGCTACCCGGACGGGGTGACCGGCGAGAACTTCTTCCAGAAGCGGGCGCCCAAGAACATGCCCGACTGGATCCCGACCGCCCACATCACCTTCCCCAGCGGCCGCAGCGCCGACGAGATGTGCCCCACCGAGGAGGCCGCCGTGCTGTGGGCCGCCCAGTTCGGCACGCTCACCTTCCACCCCTGGCCGGTCCGCCGCGACGACGTCGACAGCCCCGACGAACTGCGCATCGACCTCGACCCGCAGCCCGGCACGGACTACGACGACGCCGTGCGCGCCGCTCATGAACTGCGGGCGGTACTGGAGGAGTTCGGCGGTCTGCGCGGCTGGCCCAAGACCTCCGGCGGCCGCGGCCTGCACGTCTTCGTGCCCATCGAACCGCGCTGGACCTTCACCCAGGTGCGCCGGGCCGCGATCGCGGTCGGCCGGGAGATGGAACGCCGGATGCCGGAGCATGTGACCATCAAGTGGTGGAAGGAGGAGCGCGGCGAGCGCATCTTCATCGACTACAACCAGACCGCCCGCGACCGCACGATCGCCTCCGCCTATTCCGTACGGCCCCGCCCGCAGGCCCCGGTCTCCGCGCCGCTGCGCTGGGAGGAGGTCGGCGAGGCGCACCCCCAGGACTTCGACATCGCGACCATGCCCGCGCGCTTCGCCGAACTCGGCGACGTGCACGCGGACATGGACGATCACGCGTTCTCCCTGGAGCCCCTGCTGGAACTCGCCCGCAAGGACGAGCACGACCACGGCCTGGGTGATCTGCCGTACCCGCCCGAGTATCCGAAGATGCCGGGGGAGCCCAAGCGGGTACAGCCGAGCCGGGCCGCTTCGAAGAAGGCGCCTCCTACAACTCCTTGATCCTGACGTCCCGGTACGACACCACGTCCGTCGTGCCGTGCACCTGGAGTCCGATGTAGCCGGAGGCGAACCGCCGCCCGTCCGTGCCCGGGTCGTCCGAGCGCGCCGGGTAGAAGTCCTGGCCGCCGATGTTGTCGAACTCGTTGATCAGCACACCGTTGCGGAAGACCGAGTAGTGCTGGTCGACCACCCGGATCTCGTAGTCGTTCCAGGTGCCCTTCTGGGTGACGCCGGCACCGGCGAGCCCCACCCGGTCGAAGCCGTAGACCGACCCGGTCTTGTACATGTCGCCGGACGGCGAGTCGAACACCTGCACCTCGTGGCCGTACTTGATGGCCGCCCACTCCGGCCGGGGCTCCTCCGGGTGGTCGTGGACCCACGGGAACCGCACGAACACACCGGAGTTGGCGTTCCCGGTGCCCGGGGCGTCGTCCCGCCACTGGAGTTTCAGCGAGAAGTCGCCGTAGGTGCGCTCCGGGAACCACAACATGCCGAGGCCCGCCTTCGTGGTGCCGCTGGTGATGGACCCGTCGCCGTTCGGCGCGAACGAACCGCCGCCCACCTGCTGCCACTTGGCGAAGGAGGCCGCGCTGCCGTCGAGGATCGTGCGGTAGCCCTCGGTCTGCCCGGGCCTGCCGATCCCGGACTCACGGGCCGCCGCGTCGATCGCGTCGTACTCCCTCTCGTCGAGCACCCCCTCCCGGAAGAGCTTGTCCAGGACGGTCTTCACGTGCTTGAGGAACAGCGCGTGGGACGTCCACTCCTTCTCGTCCTCGATCAACTCGTTGATGCGGCACCGGCTGTTGGTGATCCGGTTCGGCACTCCGGAGTCGACCGTGCCGACGATCACCGTCAACCGCTCGTCCAGCTCGGCGCAGTTGGGCGCGGGGACCTGACTGGACACCACTGTGAAGGTCACCGTGCGCGCGGTGGACGTGTTGCCCGCCTTGTCCGTCGCGCGGTACGCGAGCGTGTGGGTGCCCGCCCGGTCGACGACCACGGGAGCGGAGTACGCCAGGTAGGGTCCGGCGTCGATCGAGTACTCGACACCGGAGACACCCGAACCGCCCTCGTCGGTGGCGCTCACGGTCACCCTGGCGTTGCCCACGTACGCCCCGTCGGAGTTCCGGGTGCCGTCCACGGTCACACCGGTCACCGGCGGGACGGTGTCCTGCGGGGCCGCCGCGACCACCGTGAACCGCACGCTCTTCTCGGCAGCCACGTTGCCCGCCTTGTCGGTCGCCCGGTACCGCACGGTGTGGGAGCCGACCTGATGCACCATCACGGGCATCGTGTACGGCTGCCAACTCCCGTCGTTCACCGCGTACTCGATGGTATTGACCCCGGATCCGGTGTCGGAGGCCGACACGGTCACCGTGGCCATGTCGATGTACGTGCCGTCCGGGTTCTTCTCGCCGCTCACCGTCGCCGAGGTGTCCGGCGCGACGGTGTCGTCGGAGGGCGGAGCGACGACCGTGAAGGCCGCGCTCTGCTCGGCGGAGACATTGCCCGCCTTGTCGACGGCCCGGTAGCGGACCTCGTGGTCGCCGACCTGGTCGACGACGACCGGGGCGGTGTACGGCTGCCAGGCGCCCGTGTCCCCGATCGCGTACTCGATCCGGTCGACGCCGGAGCCGCCGGCCTCGTCGGCCGCGGTGAGGGCCACGCTCGCCGACCCGACGTACTGGCCCTGCGCGTTCCGCGTGCCGGTCACCTCGGCACGGGCCGTCGGCGCGGTGGTGTCCTCGCCGGTGCCCTCGGTCACCACCAGGATGCCCTGCATCTGCCCGTGGCCCGGGATCGTGCAGTGGTAGAAGTAGCGGCCCGGGGTGAGGGTGACCTCGGCGGTGTGACGGCCGCCCATGTCGTCGTTCGGGTTGGCGAGGATGTTGAGTTCGACGTCGTTGTTGAACTCGGGGTCGCTGGTCACGAAGGTCAACGTGTGCGGCATACCGGTGGTGTTGCCGGTGGCCGTGCTGTTCTCGAAGACGATCGTGGCCGTGCCGGCGACGGCGGTGGTGGGTGCGGAGGTGTACTTGGTGATGTCGTCGCCGGCGGTCCAGGTGAGTGTCTGGGCCGCCGCCGGGGCCGTCGTGCCGGGCCGTGCCTCGGACGTCGACTGGAGGCCGAGCATCATCAGCACGGCGGCCAACAGGACCGTCAGAGTTCTTCGGTGCCGCATCACTGCCCTCCCCTCGCGAGCTGTCCGGCGGCCGGGGTCGGTCCGCCGCCCTGGTAAGTGACCCTCCACAGCGCGGACTTGGCGTCCGAGGTGAAGAAGCCGCGCCCGTAGTCGAGGACGTACAACGCGCCGTCCGGACCGAACTTCCAGTCCATCAGGTTCCTGATGCCGTCGTTGCCGACCGGGACGATCTTCTTGAGCGACTCGGAGTGGACCGGGAGTCCGCCCTCGCCGTGGGTCTTCGGATCGGTGATGACCGCGTTGCGCGGCTGGTCGGCGTCGTAGAAGTCGCCGACGAACCACTTGCCGTCCCAGTACGAGGGCCACTTGACGGTGCTGGCCGCAGCCGCGGTGTCATAGCGGTAGACCGGCCCGTTCATCGCGGCCTGACCACCGCCCTTGAGCCACGGCAGCAGGTACTTGGCCTCCTCCTGCTGGTAGGACGGGATGCCGTTCGCGTCCCGCGGGTAGTCCGGGGCGCCGCCCTGGGGCGAGTACCAGATGTTGTTGCCGGTGACGGGCGGCAGGTTGACCAGGCCGTCGTTGTTGGGCGACTCGTTCTTCGGGTGGTCGCAGTCGTACCAGCCCAGCGGCTGGTCGGGATTGGGCAGGTTGCGGTCCCGGTAGGGCTGCTTGTTGCCCATGCAGTACGGCCACCCCCGGTTGCTCGCCTTGGTGATGACGGCGAAGGTGTCGTACTTGGCGGGACCCCAGGTCGTCGAGGGCGCGCCCGCGTCCGGTCCGACCCAGCCGGCGTAGAGGATGTCGGTCTTCTTGTCGACGAAGATCCGGGCCGGGTTCCTGACGCCCATCACATAGATCTCGCCGCGGGTCTTGCCGCCGCCCTCGTCGGTCTCCTGGCCGGTGAAGAGGTTCCCCGCGGGCAGGGTGTACGTCCCGTCGGCCTCCGGGTGGATGCGCAGGATCTTGCCGTTGAGGTTGTTGGTGTTGCCGGCGGTGCGGCGCGCGTCCGCGAAGGAGACGCCCTTGTAGTTCGGCTGAGGGTTGTTGCCGGAGTAACCACCGCTGAAGCCGCTGGAGTTGTTGTCGCCGGTCGCGATGTACAGGTTTCCCTTGGAGTCCCAGGACATCCCGCCACCCGCGTGGCAGCAACTGTGCACCTGGACCGGCCACTTGAGCAGGACCTTCTCGCTGTTCAGGTCCAGCTTGTTCGTCGTGAGGTCGAGCGTGAAGCGGGAGACCCGCCGCTCGGCCATGCGGGTGTCGCGGTTGAGCCGGGAGTGCGGGGTGTAGTGCAGATACACCCAGCCGTTCTCCTCGAAGCGCGGGTCGAGCTCGATCCCGAGCAGGCCCTCCTCGACCTTGACCAGTTCGTCGCCGCCGCCCTTGTTGCCGAAGACGGTCAGTGCGCCCGCGAGGGTGACCTTCCTGGTCTTCGGATCGTAGACGTGGATCTCGCCCTTGCCCTTGCCGATGTCGGGGTTGTTCCAGTCGGTGATCACGGGCTGGGAGGAGTCGGCGCCGCCCCGGCCGATGTAGAGCACCCGCCCGTCGGGCGCGGTCACCAGGCCGTGCGGCTCGCCGATCTGGTCGTTCTGACCCGGCTGGTTGGGCTGGGTGAGCCGCTCGGCCTTGTAGTTGCGGTTGATGGTCGCCTTGCAGTCGGCCTGCACCAGCCTGCTGGTCCACAGCAGCGCGCCGCGCAGATGGGCGCGGAAGTCGGTCTCGTCGTACGACGACGCTGTGCCGCCCATGCCGGTGTAGAAGGACCGGCCGCCGTCGTAGTCGCGGCACCAACTCACCGGATGGTCCCAGCCGTTGGCGCCCGCCCCGGGCTGGTAGGTCGACTCGCGGACCCGGGCGACGGTGTGCACGTCGCCGGACGGGTTCTTCGCCCAGTTGAACCACTGGTCGGGGCGCTTCCACTGCACCGGCAGGTCCTTGGTCGCCGGATGCTGCCGGTCGCCGACCTCGACGGTGGCCCGCTGCACGGCCGTCGGGCTGGTGCCGGCCGGCCGGGCGCCGACCAGCCCGGTGAACCAGTCGGAGTACGGTTCCGCGCGGGCCGCGTCATGAATGCCGACGAAGCCGCCGCCCGCCTCCATGTAGGCCTCGAGACCGGCCTCCTGGTCGGGGTCGAGGACGTCGCCGCCGCCGGTCAGGAAGACGATCGCGTTGTAACCGCTCAGCGCCGCCCCGTCGGTGAAGACCCGGGCGTCGTCCGTGGCCTCGGTCTCGAACCGCTGGTTCGCCGGGCCCGAGAGCCCGATCCTCTCGATGGCCGCGATCCCCGCGTTGACGACCGGGGACTCCTCCCCGGCGGCCGCGGACCCGTAGAAGACCAGCACTCGCACGTCCCCGCCGCCCGGGGGCGACTTGACGGACATCGTTGTCGCGGTGGGTTCGGGCGGTGGCGCGGCCCCCGCTGCCGGGCCGGACAGCAGCCCGGCGGCAAGGACCCCCGCGGTCACGGTCGCCGGCCAGACCCGTCTTCTCGTCGTTCCTCCGCTTCTCGCGCTCAACCCTCGTAAGTGCATGGGCACCTCCTCGGTCACAGCAACAGCGCCAAGGAAGCTAGACCGCTTTGCGTCACACGCCAATACCTATGACCGGGATCGCACGAACTTTGTCCTGAGTGTGGATAAACGGCTCGGCGGCCGGTACCGTCTCACAGGTTCATCACAGGCACGCCTCAGCACATTCCGTATCAGGGTGGGGAGTTCTGCATGGACGCGCTGAACAGACGCGGGTTCAACCGGCGGGTGCTGCTCGGCGGCGCGGCGGTCGCGACATCGTTGTCACTCGCGCCGGAGGCCCGCAGTGACGCCGGTCCCGCGCAGGCCGCCCCGGGCGGCGAGGTCAAGCGGATCAAGCTGTACGCCGAGAAGCTCGCCGACGGGCAGCTGGGATACGGCCTCGAGAAGGGCAAGGCGACGGTCCCCGGGCCGCTCATCGAGCTCAACGAGGGCGACACGCTGCACATCGAGTTCGAGAACACCCTGGACGTCAGGGCGAGTCTGCACGTCCACGGTCTCGACTACGAGATCTCCAGCGACGGCACGGCGTTGAACCACAGCGACGTCGAGCCCGGCGGCACCCGCACCTACACCTGGCGGACCCATCTGCCCGGACGCCGGAGCGACGGCACCTGGCGGGCCGGCAGCGCGGGTTACTGGCACTACCACGACCACGTGGTCGGCACGGAGCACGGCACCGGGGGCATCCGCAAGGGCCTCTACGGTCCGGTGATCGTCCGCCGCAAGGGCGATGTCCTGCCGGACGCCACCCACACGATCGTCTTCAACGACATGCTCATCAACAACAAGCCGGCGCACTCGGGGCCCGACTTCGAGGCCACGGTGGGTGATCGGGTCGAGTTCGTGATGATCACGCACGGCGAGTACTACCACACCTTCCACATGCACGGTCATCGCTGGGCGGACAACCGCACCGGCATGCTCACCGGCCCCGACGACCCGAGCCAGGTCATCGACAACAAGATCGTGGGCCCGGCGGACTCCTTCGGCTTCCAGGTGATCGCGGGGGAGGGGGTCGGACCGGGCGCGTGGATGTACCACTGCCACGTCCAGAGCCACTCCGACATGGGGATGGTCGGCCTGTTCCTGGTGAAGAAGACGGACGGCACGATTCCGGGGTACGAGCCGCACGAGCACGGCGGGGAGCGGGCGGAGGGGCGGAACGCGGCGGATGGGGCCGAGCAGCGGAGCGCCGAGGGCGGGGCCGGGCGCCACCACTGACGGATCATGGGCGGGTGACTCGCTTCTCACGCGGGGGTGATCCGCTGGAGAGCGCTCTCAATGGAATCCTCGCGCGGGGCTATCCTGATCCGCACCCCGCCGACGAGGAGCCCGAAGTGAACGACACCGCGCCGCGTCCCACGTTGGAGGCCGTGGCCGCTCGGGCCGGGGTCTCCCGGGCCACCGTGTCCCGGGTGGTGAACGGTGGGGACGGGGTCAGGGAGCCGCTGGTGGAGCGGGTGCGCAAGGCCGTGGAGGAGCTCGGCTACGTGCCCAACCAGGCCGCCCGCAGCCTCGTCACCCGGCGGCACCACGCCGTCGCCGTCGTCGTCGCCGAACCCGAGAGCCGGGTCTTCGCCGACCCCTTCTTCGCCCTGCAACTCAGGGGGATCAGCAAGGAGCTCACGGCCCAGGACAACCAGCTCGTCCTGCTGCTCACCGAGGGCCGCGACGACCACACCCGCGTCGCGCGCTACCTGGCCGGAGGGCACGTCGACGGCGCGCTCGTCTTCTCCCTGCACCTCGACGACCCGCTGCCCGGACTGATCCAACGGGCCGGTGTCCCCACGGTGTTCGGCGGGCGGCCCGGCTGGAGCGACGGCACGGCGGACGCCGTGTACGTCGACAGCGACAACCGCGGCGGTGCCCGCGACGCCGTACGGCACCTGCTCGGCCTCGGCCGCACCCGCGTCGCGCACATCAGCGGCCCCCTCGACCAGACCTCCGCGGTGGACCGGCTCGACGGCTACCGGGAGGTCATGGGGGACGACGGTCCGGAGCTCGTCGTGCCGGGCGACTTCACCCCCGCCGGCGGCGAGCGGGCGATGCGGGAACTCCTCGACCGGTGCCCCGACCTGGACGCGGTCTTCGCGGCCAACGACCTCACCGCCTCCGGCGCCCTGCGCGTGCTGCGCGAACGCGGGCGCCGGGTGCCCGAGGACGTGGCCGTGATCGGCTTCGACGACATGCTGCCGGTCGCCGAGCAGACCGATCCGCCCCTGACGACGGTCCGTCAGGACATAGAGGAGATGGGGCGGTTGATGGCCCGCCTGCTGCTGCGAAGCCTCGACCCCGGGCACGCGGACGCCGCACCGGCCGGTGTCGTGCTCCCCACCACGCTGGTGCGGCGCGCCTCGGCGTGACGCCCGTCCCCGGTACGCCTCTCGCCCCTAGGACTGCTGCGGCTCGCTCTTGATCACCGCGAAGCGGGCGCCGTAGGGGTCGGCCAGCTTGGCGATCCGTCCGACACCCGGCACGTCGGTGGCGGGCAGCCGGACGCCGCCGCCCAGCCGCTGGGCCTTCGCGACCGTCTCGTCGGTGTCGGTGACCTCGAAGTACGGCATCCAGTACGCCCCCGCCTCGGCCTCCAGCGGGTCGTCGGCCAGCGGGACGATGCCGCCGAACATGGCGTCCTCGCCCTGACCGTCCGGCAGGACCGTCGTGTACGTGCCGCCGGGGAACTCGACCCCGTAGGTCTCCAGGCCGAGCGCCGCGCGGTAGAAGTAGGCGGCCATCGGCAGGTCGGCGGTGTACAGCTCGACCCAGCACAGCGTGCCCGGTTCCTGGGTGACGTCCAGGCCCTTGTTCCGGCCGGGCTGCCAGATGCCGAAGGACACGCCGGCCTTGTCCGCGAGGATCGCCATGCGGCCCTGGTCCATCACGTCCATGGGCTGCATCAGCACCGAGCCGTGCGCCTGTTCGGCCGCCTTCGCGGTGGCGTCCGCGTCCGGGGTCTGGAAGTACACGGTCCAGGAGGGCGGGCCCTGGTCCGGGGCGGTCTGCATACCGGCGGCGGCGGTCCGGCCGCCGAGCTGGAAGAAGCCGTAACCGCCCGCTTCCGGCGGGCCCGGCCGGAACTCCCAGCCGAACAGGCCGCCGTAGAAGGAAGTGGCGCCGTCGATGTCGGGGGTGCCGAGGTCGATCCAGTTCGGAGCGCCGGTGACATAACGGGTCGTGAGCATCATTGCCCTCCTCGAGGGGTCCCGTTGCCTGCACTGCCGAGTCTTGCACCGCCCACTGACAATCGCCGCCGGGACGCCGAGAACATGTCACCGACACCTCCCCGAGGCCGGCGCCCGCACGACCGCACGCCGGGCCCACCCGTTCCGCGCGCCGCCGTGCGCGCGGGTGTCCGGGGGAGGACCATCGAGGCGGCCCGGGGGCCATGAACGGCGCCGTTGATCCCGCGTTGATCGAACGTTTTTCGCGGCCCGGCACGCTCTCGGCCATGCACACCGACACCATCACCCCGGCCGACCCCGCCTGGCAGGCGCAGGCGCTGTGCGCACAGACCGGGGCGGACTTCTTCTTTCCCGAGCCGGGCAGTTCGGTACGGGAGGCCAAGCGCATCTGCGGTATGTGCGAGATGCGCTCGGCCTGCCTCGAGTACGCCCTGGCCAACGACGAACGCTTCGGCGTCTGGGGCGGCCTCTCCGAGAAGGAGCGGCTGGCGATCAGGCGCGTGGAAAACCGATGAGCGGACCGGCCGGGAGTGCGGCTAGGATCCCGGAGCGCACCCGGGCGTAGCGCAGCGGCAGGCGCGTCGCCTTGCCCAGGCGAACACATCGGTTCGAATCCGGTCCCCGGGCTGCGTCCCGGGCCCTGTGGAGCAGAGGCAGACTCGCCGCCCTCTCAAGGCGGATACGCCGGTTCGAATCCGGCCGGGGCCCATGGCACAGGGGTCGGTAGCGCGGTGGCAGGCGCACCTTCATCGCATGAAGGGAACGTCGGTTCGAATCCGACCCGGCCCGCGGCAGGGCACGAACGGGGGCGGGACGCATGGGTGACGTGATCGACGAGGACGAGCTGGCCGCCTTCCACCGCACGGTCGGCAGGCTGCGCGAGCTGCCCGTCGACGACCCCGTGCGGCTGCGCGCCGAGCAGGTCGCCGCGTCCTTCGCCCGCGACGGACGGCTGCGCCGCCGCAAGGCGCGGGGCGTCGAGACGGCCGCCGCGGACGCCGACGCGATGGCGGCCACCGCGACCGGCGCCGCCGACCGGCGCGAGGACGCGCCGCTGGCCGTGTCGGGCGACGCGGGCGTCTTCCGCAAGCCGCGCAGTTGCTATGTCTGCAAGTCGTCCTATCGACAGGTCGACGCGTTCTACCACCGCCTCTGCCCCTCCTGCGCCGCCTACAACACCGCCCGCCGCGCTCTGACCACCGACCTCGCGGGTCGCCGCGCGCTGCTCACCGGCGGTCGCGTGAAGATCGGCTTCCAGCTGGCCCTGATGATGCTCCGCGACGGCGCGGAACTCCTGGTGACCAGCCGCTTCCCGCACGACACCGTGCGCCGCTTCCGGGCCGAGCCGGGCAGCGAGCAGTGGCTGCACCGGCTGACCGTGATCGCCGTCGACCTGCGCGACCCGCGCCAGGTGCTGGGCCTGTGCGAGGAACTGCGCCGGGAGGGCCATCCCCTGGACATCCTCGTCAACAACGCCGCACAGACCGTACGCCGACCGCCCGAGTCGTACGCCCTCCTCGCCGCCGGAGAGCGGGACGCGTTGCCCGAGGGGGCACGGCGGGCGCCCGGCTTCGCCTCGATGCGGATGCTGGAGGGCGGCGCCGCGTCCCTGCCGGTAGCGCTGCGCGAGGCCGACGAGGCCGGACTGCTGCCCGATCCGTCCCCGGAGAACTCCTGGTCGGCCCGGCTCGGCGCGCTCGACCCGGCCGAGGTCCTGGAGACCCAGCTCGTGAACGCGCTCGCGCCGGCGCTGCTGTGCGACCGGCTGCTGCCCCTGCTGCTGGCCTCCCCGCACCCGCGCCGGTACGTCGTCAACGTGACGGCCGTCGAGGGCCGTTTCGCCGTCCGCAACAAGATGGCGGGCCACCCGCACACCAACATGGCCAAGGCCGCCCTCAACATGCTCACCCGCACGAGCGCCGCCGAACTCGCCGACCAGGGCGTGCACATGTGCGCCGTCGACACCGGCTGGATCACCGACGAGAACCCGGCGCCGAAGAAGGAGCGGATGGCCCGTGCCGGGTTCCGTACGCCGCTGGACATCGTGGACGGGGCGGCCCGCGTGTACGACCCGATCGTGCGCGGCGAGGCGGGCGACCCCGTGTCCGGGGTGTTCCTCAAGGACTACCGGGAGGCGGAGTGGTGAGCGCGGACGACGAGGGAGCGGGGGCCCGCTTCGCGGGAGTGCCGTACGTCGTACCGCGCCCGGCCGCCGAACTCGCCCCGCTCCTCGACTGGTTGCGGGCCGGGCGGCCGGTGGGGGAGCGGCTCGACTTCGCGGCGGGTACGGCGCTGCCCGACGGGCGGCTCGACCTGTGCAAGCAGGCCCTGGGCGCCGAGGGCGCGGCGATGGTCGCCGACGCGCTGTCCCAAGGGCCTTCTCCGGTACGGCACCTGCTGCTGGGCACCGACGCGCTGGGCGACGACGGGGCCGCCGCGGTGGCCGGGGCGGGCACCGGGGTCGAGACCCTCTACCTCGGCTGCAACGGCGTCACCGAGGGCGGCGCCTGCCGGATCGCCGACCAGCTGCGGGCCTCGCCGCAGGTCGTCACGGGGGTGTGGCTCAAGCGCAACCCGCTCGGCGGCGGAGGCGGTTGGGCGGCCGCCGAACTCATCGACGCGGCACGGTCGTTGCGGACCCTGGACCTCGTCCAGACCGGGCTCGACGCGGCCGGTGCCGCTGTCCTGGCCGACGCGCTGTCCGCCGCGGCCGGGAACGGCCGGCGGATCGAGCGGCTGTTCGTCGGCGGGAACCCGCTGGGGGAGGCCGGGGCGCGATCGCTCGCCGAGGTGATCGCGGCGGGCGCGGTCGACGAACTGTACGTGTCCGCGGCCCGGTTGGGCGACGGCGGCGCGCTCTGCCTCGCGGCGGCGCTGGAGCGGGCGCCGCAGGGACGGCTCACCCGGCTGTCCGTCGCGAGCAACGGCATCGGTCCGACGGCCGCGGCCCGACTGGTCGCGGCGGCGACAGCGGCCGGGGTGCACCTGCTGGACCTCGGCCGGGTGCGGGCGGCGGCCGTGCTCGGCGCTGCGGACAACCGGGTGGACCTGGCGGCCGCCGAGGCGATCGCGGACGTCCTCGCGAGCACCCCCGGGCACCGGCTCGCCCACCTGATCCTCACCCACACCAGCATGCGCAGCCGCGAGGCGCACCGCCTCCTGGACACGGCCCCTCGTGCCACCACCGCCACCCGCTTCGTCCTGGGCCAGGGCATCGCCGCCAGCGTCAAACGCCGCCTCGCCGCCCACAGTGCCCACATCCCGCCCCCGTCGGTCCCGGCCGACGTGGCGGCCGTACGCAGCGTGCACCGGACCCGGCCGAAGGGCGCCGCTGACTGACCCGTGGGCCCGCCGCTCGCGACGGGGACGCGGCACCGGTGCCGCGGTCAGCGGGCCATCGCCATGAACACCTCCGTCCAGAAGCGCTGTTGCTGCGCCGACGCGCCCACCAGATAGGTCGCCCGGAGCTTCGCGGGCAGCAGGGCGACGAGACGGGTCACGGCCTCGCGGTGCTTGCGCAGCTGCGACAACTCCGCGTTGGCGAGGATCTGGTGGACGACGTCGCTGTCGTCGCCGCCCTCCGAGGACTGGCCGGCGGCGCGGCGCAGCCGGTTCTCCCAGGCGGCGACGTCCCGTGCGAGCTCGCGCAGACCCGTGACCGGACGGCCCCGGAAGCGGTCGATCAGCGCGGTGAGCGGGACCGGCGCGTACTCGCCGTCGCCGAGATACACCGTGCCCATCTCCAGCGGCAGCCCGCGCCGGTGCAGCTTGATCAGCCGCTCCAGCGTGCGCTTGGTGATCCAGGCCCGCCCCTCGTCGTCGATGTCGTGCTTCCACCACTCCAGGACCGTCTCGGCGTCCGAGCCGTACCGGGCCAGCAGCCACTCGTTGGCCGGTATGTCCTCGGGCTCGACCTGGAGCGAGGCCGTGAACCGGGTCGCCTGCGCGATGTTGTTGCGCGCCACCAGCATCTTGCGGCCCAGGTGGTACGGCGGATTCTGCACCGCGATCTGCGCCCGCAGGTTCTCGATCCGCCGCCCGGCCAGCGACCACTCCTGCGTGATCTCCATGAGCTTGGCGAACGCGGCCCTGTCCTTGGGCCGGTTGTACTCGTCCCACACGATCGCCTTGGGCTCGGGCCCGGTGAACTTCGCGGCCAGCAGGTTGTCGAGGGTGCCGTCGGCCGACGGGATCGGCGCGCACAGGTCCTCGACGTTGGTCACCGGGAGCGAGAAGTACAGCGGCTCCCGGCCCAGCCCCGCACGGACCGTCTCCCGCACCAGCTCCGTCTTGCCGCAGCCCGGCGGGCCCTGGAGCAGCACCGTCCAGCGGTTCCGCAGCGCGGCCCGCACGACCTGCCGTACGGGGTCGGGGATCGCCGCGGGGTTGGGCACGCCGAGCGACCGCGCGACGCGGTCCAGGATCTCCGCCGTACGGTTCTGCCCCGGTCTGCCGTCCCGGCCCGGCTCGGCGAGCCGCAGCCGCTCCCCGTCGACCAGCGGCAGGCCCCAGCGCAGCGGGAAGCCCTCACGCGCGTTCGCCAGGACGTGGTCGAGGGTGCGCGGGGACAGCAGCTCGCGCAGGGTGGGGGAGAGCGACGCCCACAGCGAGAACACCGGACGCAGGTCCCACGGGCGGTACTTGGCCGCCAGGTGCCGCCGCCACGAGGTGTCGTTCGCCGTGATCCGCAACGTCACCATGCGGTCCAGGAGCGCGAGGTCGCTGCGCCGGGCCGAGGTCTCGGCCAGCGACTCGTTGTCCGTGAGGAAGACGCCGACGCAGCCGAGCGCCCGCAGATCGTGCTCCCCGAGCGTCCAGTTGCAGGCGATCTGCATCAGCTGCGACTGGATCGTCTCGCCCGCCTGCAGCGAGTCGTCGATGAGCAGCACGAACGGCCGACCCGGCTTGAGCTGGCTCATCACCAGCTGGCGCAGGACCAGTTCACCGCTCTGCGGGTCGCGCACCGGCGCGTTGACCAGCAGGTCGTCCGGGGTGAGGTTCGCCGCGGGCACGTACACCAGCGTGGCGTCCGGGTACGTGCGGCCGATGTGCGAGAAGAACGTCGCCGTCTTGCCGATGCCGTGCTCGCCGAAGATCTGCCCCGTCTGCCCCATGTCGATCATCGCGTCGATGAAGGACTCCAGCCGGGAGGCCGTCAACTGCTCCGTGTCCGTTGTCATTTACCGCGATCCTGTGGTGACGCGATGGCAGTCCATCGCCGGGGTGTGCGTCTCGGGCCACTCATGGCCGCCCTCCGTGATCAGCCAGATCCACTTGTCCGGCTCGGCGGGCGTGATCGGTGGGGCGTAGCCGTCGGTGAGCATCACGACGGCGTCCGGGGTGACGTCGAAGCGCCGTCCGTCGACCTCCGTGCGGCCCTCCACGTAGTCGGCGACCACCTGGAAGCTCGTGCCGCCTCCGCCGTGCACCCGCTCACCGGGCTTGAACGGCATCACCACGGCGTCGAAGGAGAGCCAGTGCGCCTCGACGCCGTCGATCCGCCCCACGAGCCGGGTGAGCCACTCGACGACGTGGTCCGGCATGGAGCCCGAGGTGTCGTACGCGAGGACCAGCACCTTCTCCCGCACCGGGCCGCGCCGCGAGAGCATCGGGTCCTGGCCGAGAGCGGCGAGCAGCGCGCCCCGCTTCTTCGGGTACACCAGCCGCTCGCCGTCGCGGAGTCTGGAGCCGAGCACGTCGACGAGCCAGCGCTGCCACCAGTCGACCGTACGCGTGCGTGTGGTCTCGCCGCGCAGGGCGCCCGCGCCCAGGCTGCCCCAGATCCGCGCGGCCCGGGTGTTGCCGTCCTCGGTGCGGCCCATCAGGTCGAGCAGCTCGCGCTCCGCGCCCGCGTGCCCCCGGCGGGCCGCCAGCAGGGAGTTGAGCAGCGCCGAGGAGGCGACCGCGTCGACGGTCTCCTGGTCGGCCGGGACGCCGCCTTCCCGCAGGTGCACGCACAGCCGCGGCTCGGGGACGGGCGGGTGGTGCATGCGCTTCAGCTCGCCGTACACCCGCATGTCCGTCTCGGTGAACGTCTCGTACGGCACCGGCTCCAGGCCGTGTCCCGTCAGGTCGAGGACGTAGGCGTCGTACACCTCGCGAGGGTCGACGCCCGTCGGGCGGCCGTCGTACAAGGGCAGCTCCCGCCGGTCCAGCCGGACCAGCGCCACATGGTTGACGGACACCTCGCAGGCCAGCTCGAACACCGGGTCCGCGCGCAGCTCGGGGTCGGTGAACAGGTGCCGCTGCACGAGGTGCCGGGCCTCGTGGAACAGCACGAACTTGACGCCGTCCAGGCCGAGGGCGACGAAGAAGTCCGGGTTGTACAGCAGCAGGCAGGAGCCGTCGCCGGAAGCCACCACGGCCGCCGTGTCGACCGCGGTCGTCGGGATCTGGTGCCGGCACTTGACGTACAGCCAGGACGCCACCGCCGATTCGGTCAGCCCGAAGTCCAGCAGCGCGGCCTCCTTCAGCCGCCGCGCCTCCTCGACCACCGCCGCGTCCGCCGGGCGGTACCGCTCCAGCGCCCTGCGGTCGGCCAGGTCGACCACCGGGACACGCCGCCCCCGCTCTCCGTACGCCATGCCGAGCCCCCCCGTACCGAAATCCCCCGTGCCTCATTGGTAGCAGCGCCCACTGACAACCGGCCAGCGCATTACGCTCGGGGACCAAGGGCGGGGCCGTAGCGCAGAGGCAGTCGCACCGGTCTCCAAAACCGGGTCACGCTGGTTCGAATCCAGCCGCCCCGCCCCCCTGCCTGCCTGCCGGCAAGGTCAGGCGTTCGCGCCCGTCTTCTTCCGCAAGGTCAGGCGATCGCGCCCGCCGTCATGATCAGTTCCGGCGCCGTGCCGTGGTACGTGTCGAGGAGTTGTGCGAGGACCGCCCAGGCCTCCTCGCGGTCGCCCAGGTGGTCGCGCACGAGGGGACGCAGGGCGTCCTCGGCCTCGCGGACGCGCGCGGGGAACAGAGCCGGGCCCAGGGACAGCACCTTCAGCACCTGCGCGGCCGGTCCGTGCGCGGTCGCGTACACCCCGGGACCGGCCAGGACTCCCGCCTGCCGGACACGGTGGTCGAACTTGGGGTGGCTGCCGAACTGCGCGCGCAGCGCGGGCGGGCAGTCCGGACGCACGGCGAGGGCCCAGCGGGCGTAACCGGGCAGGGGCCGCTCGCGGTCGGCCGCGGTGACCGTCCGCCAGTCGCCGTGCCCCAGCACCATGGACGCGGCGATCCTGGCCGGGCCCATGGCGGTGGCCGCCCGCAACGCGCCGACGAGCCCCCGCGCCACGACGGCCTGCGGCACCTCGGGCTCGTCCGCGTACTTGCGCAGACCGATGTCCACGGAAAGAGGCCCCTTGCGGCCCGGACCGAACGGCACACCCCGCAGCACCGCCCGCCGCAACGTCGGGTCGGCCGAAGGGTGCGCGTACACGGCCGCGTTGAGCTCGGGGTCGTCCTCCTCCAGGATCCACACCAGCACGGAGGAGGGGACCGCGGTCAGCTTCAGAACGGCTTGGGCGACCCGGCGTCGGTTGCCGCCCGGTCGCGGCGCGCCGATCCGCCGCCGTATCCGGGCGGCGGGGTCGGCGTCGATCAGGTCCAGCAGGAAGCCGACGGCCCGCTGATCCGTGCTGCTGTCACGCATGGCCGCATGATGCCGCAGGCGGCGGACGGCCTGCACCGGATATTCGGCACACCGTCCCGGAGGGCGTCAGGCCCCCGCGCGAGCCGCCATCCGCGCCTTGCGGGCCGCGAGCTTCTCGTCGAACTTCAGGGCCTCGGCGTCCAGGCCGCCCATGAACAGACCGAGTTCGTCCTGGGCCTGCTGCCCCTCGGGGCCGAGCCCGTCGATCTCCATGACCTTCAGGAAGCGCAGGACGGGCTGGAGCACGTCGTCGTGGTGGATGCGCATGTTGTAGATCTCGCCGATCGCCATCTGCGCGGCGGCCCGCTCGAAGCCGGGCATGCCGTGACCGGGCATCCGGAAGTTCACGATGACGTCCCGCACCGCCATCATCGTCAGGTCGGGCGCCAGCTCGAAGGCCGCCTTCAGCAGGTTCCGGTAGAACACCATGTGCAGGTTCTCGTCGGTCGCGATGCGCGCCAGCATGCGGTCGCAGACCGGGTCGCCGGACTGGTGGCCGGTGTTGCGGTGCGAGACCCGGGTGGCGAGCTCCTGGAAGGCCACGTAGGCCACCGAGTGCAGCATCGAGTGACGGTTGTCCGACTCGAAGCCCTCGCTCATGTGGGCCATCCGGAACTGCTCCAGCTTGTCCGGGTCCACCGCGCGCGAGGTGAGCAGGTAGTCACGCATCACGATGCCGTGCCGGCCCTCCTCGGCGGTCCAGCGGTGCACCCAGGTGCCCCAGGCGCCGTCACGGCCGAAGAGCGAGGCGATCTCGTGGTGGTAGCTGGGGAGGTTGTCCTCGGTGAGCAGGTTCACCACCAGGGCGATCCGGCCGATCTCGGTGACCTTGGACTGCTCCTTGTCCCAGGCCTCGCCGTCCTCGAAGAAACCGGGGAAGTTGCGGCCGTCGCTCCACGGCACGTACTCGTGCGGCATCCAGTCCTTGGTGACCTTCAGATGCCGGTTGAGTTCCTTCTCGACCACTTCCTCCAGCGCGTACAGCAGTCGCGCGTCGGTCCACTCGGAGGACGGGCTGCCGAGGTGAGGGGAAGTGATCGTCACAGGTACTCCAGGGGGACACGGCGATACGGGGGAGAGCCGGCGAGCGGTGCCGGGAACCTACGGAATCGTAGGCTACGAAACCGTAGGTTACGAGGCCGTAGGTTAAGAACGCCGTAAAGATCCCTGATCAGCGGTGTTTCCCGGGCGTGACAAGCTGCTCGGGAAGCGCAGGTCCGGGGCTGTTGGAGTGGTGCGATCACCCGGTCAGGCGTAGAGGTCCCGCAGCCGGACCGAGAGGCATGTCACACATCCTTCGAGCTTCTCGAACTCGCTGATGTCCACCACCACGGGCTCGAAGCCGAGATCGCCGAGCAGGTCGGCCGTCTTCGGCGCGCTCGCGGCCATCAGCACCTTGGGGCCGCCGAGCAGGACGACATGGGAGCCGGACTCCTCGGGCACCGACAGGAAGCGCGGGAAGAGCGAGGGCCGGTCCACCTTGGGGATGTGCCCGATGACGGTGCCGTCGGGCAGCGCCGTGACCGCCGACTTCAGGTGCAGCACCTTGCTCACCGGTACGACGACCACCTGGGCCCCCAGCGGCTCGAACGCGGCCCGCAGCTGCTGGACCCCGGCCGCGTTGGTGCGCCCGCCCCGGCCCACGTAGATCGTGTCACCGACCTTGAGGACGTCACCGCCGTCCAGGGTGCCGGGCTCCCAGATCCAGTTCACCGAGCAGCCGAGCCGGGCCACGGCCTCCTCGACGCCGACGGTCTCCGCGCGCCGGGACTCGGCCCCGGAGCGGGCGATCAGGGCGACGTTCTTGTACATGACCACGGTGTCCTCGACGAACACCGAGTCGGGGCAGTCCTCCTCGGGGTCCACCTCGACGGTCTCCCAGCCGTGCGCGCGCAGGGCCTCGACGTACGCCTCCCACTGTTCGAGCGCGAGGTCGACGTCGACCTTCTCCCGCTCGATGTGCGTCACCAGGCCTTCGGCGAGACGCGGACCGGGGCGGCGGACGAGGGCCTTCTTGCTGGGCACGAGGGAACTCCGTATCGGCGGGACAGGGGCGGTGCCCGTGACGGGCGCCGGTCAGCCATCATGCAGGCCCGGTCCGTGTCGACAAAACCCCCCGCGTCAGGCTGTGGCCCTCCTGAGACGCGCCGCCCCTCACGAGCGCCGTCGCGCCGCACGCGCGCGTGCCGCGTCGTGCGCCTCCCGCAGCAGGCGTACGACGGTCCCCGTGGTCCGCTCGCCCGGGTTCACGACGCAGATCCAGCCGAGGGCGCCGTAGACCGGATGCGGCAGCAGCACGTCGGCGGCCGCGGGGTCGTCCTCCGGTCCGAGGAGGGCCGGGACCGCCTTACGGCCGACCTGGACGTTGACCCGCCAGCGGCCCGGCGGGTCCAGGTCCGAGGCGGTGTCGCCCGGGTGGTCCTTGGTGACGATCGTCCCGTACGGCTGGGTGTTCCGGGGCATCTCGCCGTCGGGGGCGTAGTAGAAGAACGCGTCGCCCCACGCGATCTCGGGGGAGTCCCCACCAGGCTCCGGGACGACCACGAGGGCCCCGTCGAAGCCGCGCACGGTCGCGATGATCTGCTCCATACTCATGGTTCAAGCGTGACCTTCAAGTGCTCATGTGGGGTTGGCCGGTGCGGACCGTCGATGTCGCCAAGGAGTCCGGGTACTCGGTGCAGCAGGTGCGCGATCTGGAGCGGCTGGGGGTCCTGCCGCCCGCCGCGCGGTCGGGGAACGGCTACCGCTCCTACACGACGACCCATGTGCACGCCCTGCGCGCCTACCGAGGGCTCGCGGAAGCCGTGGGGCCCGTGGAGGCCCGGCGCCTGCTCGCCGAACTGCGGACGGGGACGCTCACGGAGGCGGCCGCGGCGGTGGACGAGGTCCACGCCCGGCTCGCGCGGGAACGCGACGAGACACTGCGTGCGCAACGGGCGCTGCGCACCATCCGGAGGGAAGAGGCCGTCCGGAGCGGAGCGGCCGTCCGGAGCGGAGAGGGCGTAGCGGCCGTCCGAGACCAAGCGGCCGTCCGGGGCGACGACCACATGACGATCACCCAGCTCGCGGAGGCCCTCGGCGTGCGGTCCTCGACGCTGCGGTTCTGGGAGGACGAGGGCCTGGTGTGTCCGGAGCGGGTGACCACCCTGCGGGCGCGCCGCTACGGCCCCGAGGCGATCGGCGCGGCCCGCGTCGTCGTCGCCCTGCGCGCCGGCGGCTACGGCATCCCGGCCGTGCGCGAGATCATGGGCGCGCTGGGCGACCTCGACGGCCTGGAGGACGCCCGGCGTGTCCTCCAGGCCCGGCTGGACCGGATCGCCGCCCGGAGCGTGGCGCTGCTCCGGGCGGGCACGGACCTCGCGACCGTCGTGGACGCTACGCCGAGAACTCCAGGTCGTCCGGGGTGATCTCTCGCAGCTCGCCGTCCAGCATCAGCCAGCGGGTGATGCCGAGCGACTCCAGGAACGGCAGGTCGTGGCTGGCCACGACCAGCGCGCCCTCGTACGACTCCAGGGCCGTGGTCAGCTGCCGCACGCTCGCCATGTCGAGGTTGTTCGTCGGCTCGTCGAGCATGAGCAGCTGGGGTGCCGGCTCGGCCAGCATCAGCGCGGCCAGCGCCGCCCGGAAGCGTTCGCCGCCGGACAGCGTCGACGCCGGCTGGTCGGCCCGGGCGCCCCGGAACAGGAAGCGGGCGAGACGGGCCCGCACCCGGTTGTTGGTGGCGCCCGGCGCGAACCGGGCCACGTTCTCCGCGACCGACAGCTCGCCGTCGAGGACGTCCAGACGCTGGGGCAGGAAACGGAGCGGGACGTGGGCCGTGGCCTCGCCCGACACCGCCTCCAGCTCCCCGGCGATGGTGCGCAGCAGCGTCGTCTTGCCCGCGCCGTTGCGCCCGATCAGCGCCACCCGCTCGGGCCCCCGCAGGTCGAAGCCGCCCATGACCCGTGCGCCGTAGGCGAGTTCGAGGTCCATGAGGGTCAGGACCGTACGGCCCGGCGGAACGGCCGTGTACGGCAGGTCGACGCGGATCTCGTCGTCGTCCCGTACGGCCTCCACCGCCTCGTCCAGCCGGTCCTTCGCCTCCGAGAGCCGTTCCTCGTGCATGATGCGGTGCTTGCCCGCGGACTCCTGGGCCGCCCGCTTGCGTGCCCCCATGACGATCTTCGGCTCGCGCTTCTGCTCGAACATCTTCTGGCCGTACCGCTTGCGACGGGCCAACTTGACCTGGGCGTCGGCCAGTTCGCGCTTCTGCTTGCGGAAGTCGGACTCGGCGACGCGCACCATCCGTTCCGCCGCCTCCTGTTCGACGGCGAGGGCCTCCTCGTAGGCGGAGTAGTTGCCGCCGTACCAGGTGACCTCCCCGGCGCGCAGATCGGCGATCTGGTCGACCAGGTCGAGGAGTTCGCGGTCGTGGCTGACCACGACCATGACCCCCGGCCAGGAGGCGACGGCCGCGTACAGCCGCCTGCGGGCGTACAGGTCGAGGTTGTTGGTCGGTTCGTCGAGGAGCAGGACGTCCGGTCGGCGCAGCAGCAGCGCGGCAAGGCGCAGCAGCACCGACTCGCCGCCCGAGACCTCGCCGATCGTGCGGTCCAACCCGATGTGACCGAGGCCGAGTTCGCCGAGTGTCGCCAGGGCGCGCTCCTCGACGTCCCAGTCGTCGCCGACCGTCTCGAAGCGCTCCTCGGCCACGTCGCCGGCCTCGATGGCGTGCAGGGCGACGCGCCGCGCGGCGATGCCGAGCGCCTCGTCGACCTTCAGACGGGTGTCCATGGTGACGTTCTGCGGGAGGTAGCCGACCTCGCCCGCGACGCGGACGGTGCCTTCGGCCGGGGTGAGTTCACCGGCGATCAGCTTCAACAGGGTGGATTTCCCTGATCCGTTGACGCCGACGAGACCGGTACGGCCGGGGCCGAAGGCGATGTCCATGCCCTCGAAGACGGCAGTGCCGTCGGGCCAGGCGAAGGCGAGCGAGGTGCAGGTGATGGAAGCAGACACAAGAGTCTCCGCGGTTGCTCGAAGCGAGAAGGGGCAATCGCGTATCGAGACACCTGCGACCTACGGGAGACGAGGGAAACCGGGGGGCGCGGGAAGGGCCCTGCTCGTCGGGAACGGCTCGTGTGCCGAGGTCGCACGCAGCGCACACACCTCAGGTGTGTGACACGGTGTCTCAGGACCTCAGACGAGCAACGTCCTTCTCCGATCGACGGCAACAGAAGCGTTCTACAACGTACGAGGCGGCCGCGAGGCTGTCAACGAATTAACGGCCGACGAGTCAACGGCCGGAGAATCAACCGCCGAGAATCAACGGCCCGAAGTTCGAAGGAGGCCCCGTGACCGACGGCTCGCTCTCCCTGCCGGCCCGTCTCTACCTGCTGGCCTGGGACACCTCGAAGTCCGAGCTCACCGGTGCCGCGCAGGTCCCCCAGCTGGTCCGGGCCGGTGCCCTCGCCGAACTCGCCCAGCACGGTCTGCTCCTCGACGAGGACGGCATCGCGACGCCGGTCGACATGGACGCGTCCACCGGGGACCCGGTCCTGGACGGGCTCCTCGAACTGGTCCGCGAATCCCGCCCGCACCGGTGGCGGGCCTGGGTGACGCTGCACGCCCGGGTCACCCTGGACGCCGTACGGGAGCAGCTCACCGCGGGCGGATATCTGCGGGCCCGGAAGAAGCGGGCCCTCGGGCTCTTCCCCACGGTGGACCACGAACTGGCGCGACCGGCCGCGGTGGAGGCGCTCCAGGAGGAGGCGCGCCGGATCCTGCGCGGGCCGACCGCCGACCTGCCCGACCGGGACGCGGCCCTCGCCGCCCTCGCCGCAGCCGCCGAACTGCGCACCCTGCCGCCCCGCAAGGACCGCTACGACACCCACACCGAGCAACTGATCGAACACAGCGGCCCGGCGGCACCGGTCCTGCACAAGATCGTCCACGAGGTACGCGGGGCGACTACAGCGGCGAGGGTCGCCACAGGCGCCTGATCTGGAGGAGACTCTCCTGGGCGCTGGGCGCTGGGCGCTGGGCGCCGATGGCTGGGCCTGGAGCGGGTGCTACGTGCCGGGTGCCGTGCGGCGGATGACCGCCGTCGCCGCCGTCGTCGGCGTGCCGGTCGGCGTGGACTTCGAGAAGTGCGGTGCGCAGAACGCGACCGACGCCGAGGCGCCCCTGTCCGTCACCGCCCGGATCGACGCGCGGCACCGGGAAAACGATGCCACCCCGGTGCGGGCCGTCGCAGAACTCGCTGCGGGCGCCGACGCATCATCGCCCCCGGGGCCGTCGACCCGGAGACCCCGAAGCATCCCGTCGAGGGCGCGGACCGTCCGCTGAACTCCCGAACGTGCTCGACAAACCCCCGTCCCGGGCGACCTGGCCCTCCGCGTCACGCGGGAGCTGCTGGACGCGGGGACGTGCGGTGGGGCGGCCGACCTCAGTACGCGTCGCGCATCAGTTCCGCGAGGTCGTGGTCGAGGTCGAGCTGGAGGTGCTCCAGACCGCTCGGCACCAGCTCGTTCGTCGCCTCCAGGAACCGGCGCAGCTCGCCCGTGCGGACATGCACGACGGCCGTGCCCTCGGGGGCGTGGAACTCGAGAACGGTGCGGTCGTAGCCGTAGGGCCGCACCCGGACGTCGCCGTGGCCCTCGGGCTCGTGCAGACCGGTGGTGAGCAGCTCGCGGCTGAAGGTCCAGCAGACCTCGACGCCCTCCAGGGTGGCGGGCGCGGGGAAGGTCATGCGGACCGCGAACGGATCGCAGCGGTCGTAGTGCAATGTGGCGGGAATGCTCGGCATCCGCGGTGCCGCGGCGACGAGACGGGCCTCTACGGGCTGCTCGATGACGGTGGACAACGCCTTGCTCCCTTGTGACGGCTGGTGGGGCTCTCGGAGGGTGGGACGGGCAATGGAAGAGACGCCGGAATCGGCCAATCCGTGTACACGGGAGTCGAGTGACCTCTGTCACCGTCCCCGTGCACCGGTGTGATCCAGTCCCTCTCGCCTGCCCCGCGGGACACACGTGACACCCCGCGCACCGGTCCGCACACCGACGAGGGCATCTGGACGGCGCCGGGAGCGTGGACTAGCTTCGCCCGCCATGAGGCTCCTGGGGAACACGCGAGACAAGAGACGTACGGGTCTGACGCGCCGGACCGTCACCGCGGGCGTGGCGGCCGCGGCGGCGCTGGCCGCCCTGACCGCCGTACCGGCCGCGGCACACGGCCCGGACGGCCGTACGCCGCACTGGGAGCTCAAGGACAGCGGCGCCCCCGAGGCGCGCTTCCGGGGCCTCGCGGCCGTCAGCCGGAACACCGCCTGGGTGGCCGGCACCCAGGGCACCGTGCTGCGCACCACCGACGGCGGGGCGAGCTGGCGAAACGTCTCGCCCGCCGGGGCCGCCGAGCTCCAGTTCCGGGACATAGAGGCCTTCGACGCGCGCCGGGCCGTGGTGCTGGCCATCGGCGAGGGCGAGGCGTCCCGGGTGTACCGGACCGAGGACGGCGGAGCGACCTGGACCGAGTCCTTCCGCAACACCGACGCCAAGGCCTTCTACGACTGCCTCACCTTTTTCGACCGCCGCCACGGACTCGCCATGAGCGACCCGGTGGACGGGAAGTTCCGCATCCTGTCGACCGCGGACGGCGGCCGCTCCTGGAAGGTGCTGCCGAACAAGGGCATGCCGGCCGCGCTCGACGGCGAGGCGGGCTTCGCGGCGAGCGGTCAGTGCCTGGTGAGTTCGGGCCCGCGCGATGTCTGGCTGGCCACCGGAGGAGGCGCACGCGCGCGTGTACTGCACTCCGGAGACCGGGGCCTGACCTGGACGGCCTCCGACACGCCGATCCCCGGCGGCGCCTCGGCCAAGGGCGTCTTCGCGCTCGCCTTCCGGGACCGGGCGCACGGCCTCGCGGTCGGCGGCGACTACAACGCGGACCAGCCGTCCCCGCGCGCGGGCGCCCGTACGGCCGACGCCGGCCGCTCGTGGCAGCCCGCGGCCACCCCGCCGCCCGCCTACCGCTCCGGGGTCGCCTGGCTCCCGCACAGCCGCACCGCCGCCCTCGCGGTCGGCCCCACCGGCACCGACCTCACCACGGACGGCGGCCGGACCTGGCGGACCGTGGACACCGGCTCCTACGACACCGTGGACTGCGCGGCCGACGGCGGCTGCTGGGCCGCGGGCGAGAAGGGGCGGGTGGCTCGACTGGAGCACTGAGCGGCCGAATGTGGGTACCCGGTCGCCGACGGCGAAAGGAGTGGTCCCCCATGCCAGCCGGTTCGAACTCCAAGCGCGAGCGCCAGTACGAGCACATCAAGAAGAGTGCCGAGGACCGGGGCGAGAGCACCGGACGGGCCAAGGAGATCGCGGCCCGCACGGTCAACAAGGAACGCGCCCGCTCCGGTGAGTCCAAGACCGCCAGCCGCACCTCCACCCAGGACATGTCGTCCGGCAAGCGGGGCGGTCAGCGGTCCGGCAAGGGCTCCCAGGGCCCGACCTACGACCAGCTCTACGAGGAGGCCAAGCGCAAGGGCGTCAAGGGCCGTTCGGACATGAACAAGAGCCAGCTCCAGCGCGCCCTCGGCAACAAGGGCTGACCCCTCAGCCGGGCGTCTCCCGGTACGGCTCCAGCGCCGGGGCCGTCTTCGTCGCGGCGAACTCGGTGACGCGGTACGCGCACACCCCCGCCGTGACGAAGGGGTCGCCTGCGGTGATCTCCTCGATCCGCGCACGGTCCTCCGCGACGGCGATGATCACACCGCCGTCGCGGGTTTCTTGCGTCCCGACGCCAGGAAGACACCGCGCGCGTACTGCTCGTCCAGCCAGGCCACATGGGCCGGCAGCACGGCGTCCACGGCGTCGAGGGGCGCGGTGCAGGTCAGCTCCAGTACGAACATGATCGCGAGACTACGCCGCCCGGCCGTACCCTCGTCCCCACCATGACGACAGTGGACATTCCCGCGGGCTGGCCCGCGACCGAGGAGCAGGCCCGCGCGGTCCAGGACGAGTTGCGGGCCAGGACCGTCCTCGACGAACCGGGCCCGCCGCCCGGCACCGGCCATGTCACCGGGGTCGACGTGGCCTACGACGACGAACGGGACGTGGTCGCGGCGGCGGCCGTGGTGCTGGACGCGGCGACCCTGGAGGTCGTGGCCGAGGCGACCGCGGTGGGCCGGATCTCCTTCCCGTACGTCCCCGGCCTGCTCGCCTTCCGCGAGCTCCCCACCGTCCTCGCCGCCCTGGACGCCCTGCCGTGCCCGCCCGGCCTCGTCGTCTGCGACGGCTACGGCCTGGCCCACCCCCGCCGCTTCGGCCTCGCGAGCCACCTCGGCGTCCTCACCGGCCTGCCCACGATCGGCGTCGCCAAGAACCCGTTCACCTTCTCCTACGACGATCCCGGCGCCCGGCGCGGCGCGTGGGCGCCGCTCATGGCGGGCGCCGAGGAGGTCGGCCGGGCCCTGCGCACGCGCGAGGCGGTGAAGCCGGTCTTCGTCTCGGTCGGCCATCGCGTGAGCCTCGACACCGCCTGCGCCCACACCCTCGCGCTCACCCCGGCCTACCGGTTGCCGGAGACGACCCGCAGGGCGGACGCGCTGTGCCGGAAGGCGCTGCGGGAGGCGACTGCCTGACGACGCCTCAGGGGTACTGAGTACGTCGTCTGAGTATCTGTACGGATGTGCGGGCCCCGGCGCGATCGGCAGGCTGTCCCGCATGACGACGCACCGTATGACCCACCGTTCCCCCAAGCCCCTCGCCGACCCGAACCGGCCCGTCGAACGCGCCGTGACCGCCGCGCTGGTCCTCGGCGTGCTCGCGGGGCTCGGCTGGATCGCGGGGATGATCTACACGGTCGCGGGCTGGTCCTTCTGACACCGGGCCCGGTCCTGCTGAGGCGCGCTCACCTGGTCGCCGCCACCCGGAAGATGATCCCGGCCCGCTCCAGCCGCTCGATCAGCGCGTCCCCCATCGCCACCGCCGTCGTGACCTGACCGGAGGTCTCCGGCAGGTCGTCGAAGGCGAGGGACAGCGCCGACTCGGCGAACATCTTGGCCGTCTCGTCGTACCCCGGGTCGCCGCCCCGGACCTCGGTGAACACCCGCCGGCCACCGCCCTCGCCGACGAAGCGCACCGAGAACCAGCTCCTCGCCCGCTTCTCCGGGCTCGGCCCGTCACCCGGCCTGACCCGGCCGGACAGCCAGCGGCGCGCGGACGGCACCTGGGCCGCCGCGAACAGCGCCCCCACGGCCGCGACCCCACCCACCGCCATGGGAAGCCGTCGTACGGCCGCGTAGTGCCGGTAACGGAAGTCCGGGCCGTACCGCTCCAGGGCCTTCGCCGAGCGCCGCACGATCTGCGCGTCGATGGTCGGCAGCGGCAGGGCCCACGCGCCGACCTCCTGGGCGTAGCGCGGGGTGCCGGTCGGCGCGGTGGCCCGCCGGCCGACCAGCCGCGGCTCGTGCCGTCCGCGGTCCCGGGCGGCGGCGACCATCTGCCGGCCGCGCGCGAACTGGTTGAGCGCCGAGGCGAAGGTGCCGCCGGAGAACATGCCCTCCGCGGTCACGAACCCGTCGACGGTCAGCGGCACGCCCTCCGGCAGCTGCCGGACCGTGAAGTACGCGCCGAGGTCGTGCGGGATCGAGTCGAAGCCGCACGCGTGCACCAGCCGGGCGCCCGTCTCACGCGCGCGTGCGTCGTGCCGGACGTACATCAGGTCCACGAACTCCGGCTCCCCGGAGAGGTCGAGGTAGTCCGTCCCGGCGTCCGCGCAGGCGGCGACGAGCTCCTCGCCGTACGTCAGATAGGGGCCGACCGTGGTGGCCAGCACACGCGCGTGCCCGGCGAGGGCGCGCAGCGACTCCGGCTCCGAGACGTCGGCCGTGAGCACCCCGATGTCCGTGCCCCCGGGCAGCCGTTCGTGCAGCGCCCGCAGCTTCTCCTCGCTGCGTCCGGCGATCGCCCAGCGCAGACCGTCGGGGCCGTGCGCGGCGAGGTACTCCGCGGTGAGCGTGCCCGCGAAGCTCGTCGCTCCGAAGAGCACGATGTCGTAGGGACGGTCCGACTTCTTCAGCCTGCTCATGACACTCCTGGATCCCGCCGCACGCGCCGTTGTCGGTGGCCGAGGCTAGCGTGAGGGGTGCGGAGCCCGACGACGAGCCCGGAGGTGGGACGGTGGCCGTGCCCAGGAATGCCCTGAAGAAGTGGGAGAAAGTACGCGAGTTCGCGCTCGGGCTGCCGGGTGCCGAGCCCGCCGGGTACGGCCTCGGTAAGGCCGGCGGGGTGCGCGTGCCGCTCACGGAGAAGGGGCCCCCGCGGCCGACCTGCACTGCGACTGGGTCGAGGAGAGCTACCGCGTGATCGCCCCGAAACGGCTGGCCGCCGAGCTCGACGGGCGATGACGGGCCATGGCGGACGATGACGGGCGATGACGGACGACGGCCGGGCGACGACAGGCGCTGACCGGCCGATAATTGGCTAAGCGCTTGCTCGTTCGGGTCTTGTGCCCGCCGGGGAGCGTTCATAGCATCGCTGGTGTTACATCAGTTGTGTCACACCGAGGGGGCTGGATGACAACGGCACCGGAGCCCGGGCACGGCCCGCTCAGCGGCGTGCGCGTGGTCGAGCTGGCCGGTATCGGCCCTGGCCCGTTCGCCGCCATGCTCCTCGCCGACCTCGGGGCCGACGTGGTCCAGGTGTCCCGCCCGGGCGGTGCCGCGCTCGCGATCGACCCCGAGTACGACATCACCAACCGCAACAAGCGCTCGGTGGTCGTCGACCTGAAGGCACCGGACGGCCCCGCGCGCGTGCTCGACCTCGCGGCCCGCGCGGACATCCTCGTCGAGGGCAACCGCCCCGGGGTCGCCGAGCGGCTCGGCGTCGGCCCCGAGGACTGCCACGCCCGCAATCCCGCCCTCGTCTACGGCCGGATGACCGGCTGGGGCCAGGACGGCCCGCTGGCCCAGCGCGCCGGGCACGACATCGCGTACATCGCCCTCACCGGCACCCTCGGCATGATCGGCGAACCGGGCCGCCCTCCGGCCGCCCCCGCCAACCTCCTCGGCGACTACGCGGGCGGCGCCCTGTACCTCGTCGTCGGCGTCCTCGCCGCCCTGCACCACGCGCGCGCGACCGGCACCGGCCAGGTCGTCGACGCCGCCATCGTGGACGGCACCTCCCACCTCGCCGCGATGCTCCACGGCATGACGGCGGCGGGCGGCTGGCAGGACCGGCGCGGCGCCAACCTCCTCGACGGCGGCTGCCCGTACTACGGCACCTACGAGACCGCCGACGGCAGGTACATGGCGGTGGGCGCCCTGGAGCCGCAGTTCTACGACCTGTTCCTGGACCTGCTGGGCGTCACGGACTTCGCGGACGCCCGCAAGGACTGGACCCGCTGGGGCGACCTGCGCGAGGCGGTCGCCGCCCGCTTCACGTCCCGTACGCGAGACGAGTGGGCAGCCGTCTTCGAGGGCACCGACGCCTGCGTCGCACCCGTCCTGTCCCTGCGCGAGGCCCCCCACCACCCCCACCTCGCCGCCCGCGGCACCTTCACCGACCACGCCGGCATCACCCAGCCGGCGCCCGCACCCCGCTTCTCCGCCACCCCCACGGCCGTACGCACCGGACCCGCCCGGCCCGGCGCCGACACCGCGGAGGTGGCCCGCGACTGGGCCGTACCGGACCTCGTGACAGACCAGGAACTCCCGAAGGGCCCCGAATGAAGCGGCAGATCCTCGCCCCCGAACACGACGCGTTCCGCGAGACCGTGCGCGCCTTCCTGGCCAGGGAGGTGCTGCCGTACTACGAGCAGTGGGAGAAGGACGGCATCGTCTCCCGCGAGGCCTGGCGCGCGGCCGGCAAGCAGGGCCTGCTCGGGCTCGCCGTGCCCGAGGAGTACGGCGGGGGCGGCACCGACGACTTCCGCTACAGCGCGGTCCTCGCCGAGGAGTTCACGCGCGCGGGCGCCCCCGGCCTCGCCCTGGGCCTGCACAACGACATCATCGGGCCGTACCTCACCTCGCTCGCCACCGACGAGCAGAAGCGCCGCTGGCTGCCCGGCTTCTGCGACGGCTCCCTGATCACCGCCATCGCGATGACCGAGCCCGGCGCGGGCTCCGACCTCCAGGGCATCCGCACCCACGCGGAGGACCGGGGCGACCACTGGCTGCTGAACGGCTCCAAGACGTTCATCTCCAACGGCATCCTGGCCGACCTCGTGATCGTCGTCGCGAAGACGACCCCGGAGGGCGGGGCCCGCGGTCTCTCGCTGCTGGTCGTGGAACGCGGCACGGAAGGCTTCGAGCGCGGCCGCAACCTCGACAAGATCGGCCAGAAGGCCCAGGACACCGCCGAGCTGTTCTTTAACGACGTCCGCGTGCCCAAGGAGAACCTCCTCGGCGAGCTCCACGGCGCCTTCGGCCACCTGATGACCAATCTCGCCCAGGAGCGCCTGAGTATCGCCGTCTCCGCGATCGCCGCCGCCGAGCACCTCCTGGAGATCACCACCGAGTACGTCAGGGAGCGCGAGGCCTTCGGTCGGCCGCTCGCCACCAAGCAGCACATCCGGTTCGAGATAGCCGAGATGGCCACCGAGTGCGCCGTCACCCGGACGTTCGTCGACCGCTGCGTCGAGGACCACTCGGACGGGGGGCTGGACGCTGTCCACGCCTCCATGGCCAAGTGGTGGGCGACCGAGCTCCAGAAGCGGGTCGCCGACCGCTGCCTGCAACTGCACGGCGGCTACGGCTACATGAGCGAGTACCCGGTCGCCAAGGCCTTCACGGACGGCCGTATCCAGACCATCTACGGCGGCACGACCGAGATCATGAAGGAGATCATCGGCCGTTCCCTGCTGGGATGAAGACCTCTTGCCCGGCCCACCCTCACCCTTGAAAGGCTTCCTCGTGAGCACCGAAGCGTACGTGTACGACGCGATCCGCACCCCGCGCGGCCGCGGCAAGGCGAACGGCGCCCTGCACGGCACCAAGCCCATCGACCTGGTCGTGGGACTCATCCACGAGATCCGCGCCCGCTTCCCGGACCTGGACCCGGCGGCCGTCGACGACATCGTCCTCGGTGTCGTCGGACCGGTCGGCGACCAGGGCTCCGACATCGCCCGCATCGCCGCGATCGCCGCGGGCCTCCCGGACACGGTCGCGGGCGTCCAGGAGAACCGCTTCTGTGCGTCCGGCCTGGAAGCCGTCAACATGGCCGCCGCCAAGGTGCGTTCGGGCTGGGAGGACCTGGTCCTCGCGGGCGGTGTCGAGTCCATGTCCCGGGTGCCGATGGCCTCCGACGGCGGCGCCTGGTTCAACGACCCCATGACCAACCTGGCCGTCAACTTCGTACCGCAGGGCATCGGGGCCGACCTCATCGCCACGATCGAGGGATTCTCACGGCGTGACGTCGACGAGTACGCGGCCCTCTCCCAGGAGCGTGCCGCCACGGCCTGGAAGGAGGGCCGCTTCGACCGCTCCGTCGTCCCGGTGAAGGACCGCGCGGGGCTGACCGTCCTCGACCACGACGAGCACCTGCGCCCCGGCACCACCGCCGACTCCCTGGCGAAGCTCAAGCCGTCCTTCGCGGACATCGGCGACCTGGGCGGCTTCGACGCCGTGGCGCTCCAGAAGTACCACTGGGTCGAGAAGATCGACCACGTCCACCACGCGGGCAACTCCTCCGGCATCGTGGACGGCGCCTCGCTCGTCGCGATCGGCTCCAAGGAGGTCGGCGAGCGCTACGGCCTGCGTCCCCGCGCGCGGATCGTCTCCGCGGCCGTCTCCGGCTCCGAGCCCACCATCATGCTCACCGGACCCGCGCCCGCCACCCGCAAGGCGCTCGCCAAGGCCGGCCTCAGCATCGACGACATCGACCTGGTCGAGATCAACGAGGCCTTCGCGGCCGTCGTCCTGCGCTTCGTCAAGGACATGGGCCTCTCGCTGGACAAGGTCAACGTCAACGGCGGAGCGATCGCGCTGGGCCACCCGCTCGGCGCGACCGGCGCCATGATCCTGGGCAGCCTCATCGACGAACTGGAGCGCCAGGACAAGCGGTACGGCCTCGCGACGCTCTGTGTGGGCGGCGGCATGGGCATCGCCACCATCGTCGAGCGCATCTGACCCCCTCCCACGGATACGACGGATCACACGGAGCACTTCCACATGAGCACTCAGTCCACGACCATCCGCTGGGAACAGGACCGCACCGGCGTCGTCACCCTCGTCATCGACGACCCCGACCAGTCCGCAAACACCATGAACCAGGCGTTCCGCGACTCCCTCGCGGTGATCACCGACCGCCTGGAGGCCGAGAAGGACACCATCCGCGGAGTCATCATCACCTCCGCCAAGAAGACCTTCTTCGCCGGCGGCGACCTGCGCGACCTGATCCGGGTCACCCCCGAGACCGCGCAGGAACTCTTCGACGGCGGCCTCGCCATCAAGCGCAACCTGCGCCGCATCGAGACCCTCGGCAAGCCCGTCGTCGCCGCGATCAACGGCGCGGCCCTGGGCGGCGGTTACGAGATCGCCCTCGCCTGCCACCACCGCATCGCCCTCGACGCGCCCGGCTCCAAGATCGGCTGCCCCGAGGTCACCCTCGGCCTGCTCCCCGGCGGCGGCGGAGTCGTCCGCACGGTCCGCCTGCTGGGCATCGCCGACGCGCTGCTCAAGGTCCTGCTCCAGGGCACCCAGTACGCCCCGCAGCGCGCCCTCCAGAACGGCCTGGTCGACGACGTGGCCACCACCCAGGACGAACTCCTCGCCAAGGCCCGCGCGTTCATCGAGGCCAACCCCGAGTCCCAGCAGCCCTGGGACAAGCCCGGCTACCGCATCCCCGGCGGCACGCCCGCCAACCCGAAGTTCGCGGCCAACCTGCCCGCCTTCCCGGCGAGCCTGCGCAAGCAGACCAACGGCGCCCCCTACCCGGCCCCGCGCAACATCCTCGCGGCCGCCGTGGAGGGAGCCCAGGTCGACTTCGAGACCGCGCAGGTCATCGAGGCGCGCTACTTCGTCGAACTGGCGGCGGGCCAGACCTCCAAGAACATGATCCAGGCGTTCTTCTTCGACCTCCAGGCGGTGAACTCCGGCGCCAACCGCCCCAAGGGCGTCGAGCCCCGCCAGGTCCGCAAGGTGGCCGTGCTCGGCGCCGGGATGATGGGCGCGGGCATCGCGTACTCGTGCGCCCGCGCGGGCATCCAGGTCGTCCTGAAGGACGTGACACCGGAGGCGGCGGCCAAGGGCAAGGCCTACTCGGAGAAGCTCTGCGCGAAGGCGGTCTCCCGAGGCCGTACGACCCAGGAGAAGGCGGAGGCGCTCCTGGCCCGCATCACCCCGACGGCCGACCCCCAGGACCTGGCCGGCTGCGACGCGGTCGTGGAGGCGGTGTTCGAGGACTCGGCGCTCAAGCACAAGGTCTTCCAGGAGATCCAGCACATCGTCGAGCCGGACGCGCTGCTGTGCTCCAACACCTCGACGCTTCCCATCACCGCCCTCGCCGAAGGGGTGGAGCGCCAGGGCGACTTCATCGGCCTGCACTTCTTCTCGCCGGTCGACAAGATGCCGCTGGTCGAGATCATCAAGGGCGAGCGCACGGGGGAGGAGGCGCTGGCCCGCGCCTTCGACCTGGTCCGGCAGATCAAGAAGACGCCGATCGTCGTGAACGACTCGCGCGGCTTCTTCACCTCCCGCGTGATCGGCCACTTCCTCAACGAGGGCGTCGCCATGGTCGGCGAGGGCATCGAGCCCGCGTCGATCGAGCAGGCGGCGGCGCAGGCGGGCTACCCGGCGAAGGTCCTCTCCCTGATGGACGAGCTGACGCTGACGCTCCCGCGCAAGATCCGCAAGGAGACCCGGCAGGCGGTCGAGGAGGCGGGCGGCACCTGGACACCCCACCCCGCGGAGGCGGTCATCGACCGCATGGTCGACGAGTTCGGCCGCACGGGGCGCAGCGGGGGAGGCGGTTTCTACGACTACGGCGACGACGGCAAGCGGTCCGCGCTGTGGCCGGGCCTGCGCGAGCACTTCACCCGCCCGGGCGCGGAGATCCCCTTCCGGGACATGCAGGAACGCATGCTCTTCGCCGAGGCCCTGGACACGGTCAGGCTCCTGGAGGAGGGCGTCCTGACCTCGGTCGCCGACGCCAACATCGGCTCGATCTTCGGCATCGGCTTCCCGGGCTGGACCGGCGGCGTCCTCCAGTACATCAACGGCTACGAGGGCGGTCTGCCGGGCTTCGTGTCCCGCGCGCGTGAGCTGGCGGACCGCTACGGGGACCGCTTCACGCCGCCGGCGCTGCTGGTGGAGAAGGCGGAGAAGGGTGAGCGGTTCGGGGACGCGTGAGCGGACACCCCCGACACCCCGGACACCGGGGCGGCAGAGCGTCGTACCGCTGAGCGACACGGCCCTCTTGCCGCCCCACCCCGGGCTCCCCGACGCTGGACACCCAGCCGCCCCCACGAGGAGCCCCCATGGGTCAGCGTCCCGCGCTCGCCGTCCTGGACATCCTCCGCGACGAGGGCGTGGACCGCGTCTTCGGCAACCCGGGCACCACCGAACTCCCCTTCCTGGCCGCGCTCGCACAGGCGGAGAACGCCCCCGAGTACGTCCTCGGCGTCCACGAGGGCTCGGTGGTCGCCATGGCCGACGGCTACGCCCGCTCCACCGGCCGCCCCGCCTTCGTGAGTCTCCACATCGCGGCCGGCCTCGCCAACGGCCTCATCGGCCTCCTCAACGCCCGCCGCTCCCGCACCCCCCTCGTCGTCACGGCGGGCCAGCAGGACCGCCGCCACCTCCAGCAGGACCCCATGCTCTCCGGCGACGTCATCGGCCTCGCCACCCCCGCCGTGAAGGCGACGTACGACATCCAGCACGCCCGGGACCTGCCCCTGGCCCTCCGCCGCGCCTTCGCCCTCGCCCGACGCCCGCCCGCGGGCCCGGTGTTCCTCTCCCTGCCCACGGACCTCCTCCAGGAGGACACGGAACTGGAGATCCCGCCCCGCACCCCCACACCCCCCGAGGGCCCGGCCCCCGGCATCGAACGAGCCGCCGTACTCCTGGGAGCCGCCGCCCGCCCGGCGATCGTGGCCGGCGACGGCGTGGCCCGTGAGGACGCGCTCGGCGCACTGGTCCGCACCGCCGAGGCCTGCGGAGCCACCGTCCACCACCAACCCATGGCCGACGCCCTCGACTTCCCGACCACTCACCCCCTGTACGCCGGCATGCTCCCGCCCCGCCACGACGCGGTCCGCGCCGCCCTCGCCCCGTACGACACCGTCCTGATCGCCGGCGCCCACGCCTTCACCCCCCACCACTACACCCCCGGCCCCGCCCTGCCGCCCGGCACGACCGTCCTCCAACTCGACTCCGACCCGGACGAGATCGGCCGCAACTTCCCCGCCGACGCGGGACTCGTCGGAGCCCTCGCCCCCTCCCTGCACCGCCTCGCCGACCTGCTGCGCGACCAGGTGCCCGAGCACACCGCGAAGGCCCGCATCGTGCGCGCCGGTGAACAGCACACCGCCGCACGCGAGCGGGCCGAAGCGGCGGCCCGCGCCGCCTACTCCCCGGCCCCGCTCGCCCCCTGGGCCGCCGCCCACGCCGTGGCGCGCGGCCTCCCGCCGGACGCCGTGGTCGTGGAGGAGGCCATCACCGTCGGCCTCCTGCTGCGCCGGCACATACGACTGGAACGCCCCGGCAGCTACACCCACACCGTCGGCGGCGGCCTCGGCTGGGGCATCGGCGCCGCCGTCGGCCGGTCCCTCGCCGAACCGGGCCGCCCCGTCGTCGCCGTGCTGGGCGACGGCTGCACCCTCTTCGGCCTCCAGGGCCTGTGGAGCGCGGCCCGCCGGAACACCCCGGTGCTCTTCGTGGTGATGAACAACGGCGTCTACCGAACCGTCCAGGACAGCTACACCGCGATGGGCGCCCAAGGCACCTGCCCCGGCACCGAGTTGGGCCCGCTCGACTTCACCCAGGCGGCCCGCTTCTTCGGCGTCGACGCGGTCCGGGCCGAGAGCGCGGACCACCTGAGGGAGCTGGTGTCCGGCGCGGCCGACCTCACGGGGCCGCTGCTCGTCGACGTACCCCTCAAGGCGTCAGGAGGACCGGCCCGTCTCTGACGACCACTCCCGCAGCTCCTCCTTCAGGGACCGTTGGAAGGTCGTCAACAGGGCCTGTACGACCAGGGGTTCCATGTGCGCGGACAGTGACTTCACGTCCCGGGCGTCGCGCCTGGAGACCTCGCCGCGGAAGAGTTGCGACAACTCGTGCGCGGCGGCCCGGGAGTGCTCGATGAGCACCTTCCGCGAGGCCAGGATCGCCTCCTGGGACAGCGGGACGTCCAGCAGCCCGACGCCCAGCCGGAGCAGGCCCAGGTCGACCAGACAGGTGTCGCCGTCCTGCCGTACGACACCCATCGCGGCGAGCCGTTCCAGGTCGTCGTCGTCGAGCGCCCGCCCGGCCCGCCGCTGGAGCTCCTCGCGGGTCACCGGCTCCACGAGATCGGGGGCCCAGGAGGCCACCACGGCCCGGTGGATCGCGAGGTCGTGGGCGCTCAGGTCGGACGGCAGCTGCTGCATGTACCGCTCGATCGCCGCCAGCGTCATGCCCTGGTGCTGGAGCTCCTCGATCAGCGCCAGCCGGGCGAGGTGCTCACGGCCGTAGTGACCGACCCGGCGCGGACCGATCACCGGCGGGGGCAGCAGCCCTCGCGTGCCGTAGAAGCGGACCGTGCGGACCGTGACCCCCGCCCGCGCGGCGAGCTCGTCGACGGTGAGGGCGGGCTCCTCGACGGTGCGGTCCGGCTCCTCGGCGTCGTCCCCGGCGGCAGGGGTGGTGTCGGTCGTCATGTGCAGCAGTATCGCTGTCTCACCACTGCTGTGACATCCGCCACCGCTTGCGCAGCCGGTTGTCGGGCAGGCGACTCCTCGGCCTGTGCCTGCACCAGGAGGTACGGGCCGACGCACGTCCGAAGACCCCGGGCGACACCCCCGGGGCGCACCAGAGAGTGGACCCACCTGTGAGCAAGGACGCCGCGCAATCGGCCCAGGCCACCGTCAGTACCGCCCGCACCCAGGCGGCGCGGGTGCCCGCGGACGCGGGAGACGCCGGCTACAGCAAGGACCTCAAGTCCCGCCACGTCAACATGATCGCCATCGGCGGCGCGATCGGCACCGGCCTCTTCCTGGGCGCCGGCGGACGCCTCCACACCGCGGGCCCGGCGCTGGCGCTGGCGTACCTGGTGTGCGGCGTCTTCGCCTTCTTCGTCGTCCGCGCCCTGGGCGAGCTGGTCCTGTACCGCCCCTCCTCGGGCTCCTTCGTGTCGTACGCGCGGGAGTTCCTCGGCGAGAAGGGCGCGTACGTCGCCGGGTGGATGTACTTCCTGAACTGGTCGACGACCGGCATCGCCGACATCACGGCGATCGCGCTCTACACGCACTACTGGAGCCTGTTCACCGACATCCCGCAGTGGACGCTCGCGCTCGTCGCCCTCGCGGTGGTGCTGGCCGTGAACCTGATCTCGGTGAAGATCTTCGGCGAGATGGAGTTCTGGTTCGCGATCATCAAGGTCGCCACGCTCGTGGGGTTCATGCTGATCGGCGTCTTCCTGCTCGCCACCCGGCACGAGGTGGGCGGACGGACGCCCGGCGCGAGCGTGATCACCGACAGCGGCGGTGTCCTCCCGCACGGCCTCATGCCGGTCGTCCTCGTCATGCAGGGTGTGATCTTCGCGTACGCCGCGCTGGAACTGGTCGGTGTCGCGGCGGGCGAGACGGCGCACCCGGAGAAGGTCGTCCCGCGCGCGGTGAACTCGATCATGTGGCGGGTGGGCCTCTTCTACGTCGGCTCGGTCGTCCTCCTGGCCCTGCTGCTCCCGGCCTCGCTGTACTCGGCCGACGAGAGTCCCTTCGTCACCGTCCTCTCCAAGGTCGGCGTCCCGGCGGCGGGCGACGTGATGAACCTGGTGGTCCTCACGGCGGCGATGTCCTCCCTGAACTCCGGGCTCTACTCCACGGGCCGCATCCTGCGCTCCATGGCCGCGGCGGGCTCGGCGCCGAGGTTCACGGCTCGGATGAACCGCAGCCAGGTGCCGTACGGCGGCATCCTGCTCACCTGCGCGGTGTGCGTGCTGGGCGTCGGCCTCAACTACCTCGTGCCGAGCCAGGCCTTCGAGATCGTGCTGAACATCGCGTCCCTCGGCGTCATCAGCACGTGGGTGATCATCATGGTCTGCCACCTGGTCTTCGTCCGCCGCGCCCGCGCGGGCCTCCTCACCCGCCCCACCTTCCGCCTCCCCTTCAGCCCGGCCACCGAGATCACCACGATCACCTTCCTCCTGGCCTGCCTCGCCATGATGTGGAACGACCCGGAGGTGGGCCGCAAGACCCTCCTCCTCATCCCTCTGATCGGAGCCCTCCTGGTGGCGGGCTGGTTCGGGGTCCGCCACAGGGTGGCCACGACGACAGACGGCCGACCGACCGACCTCACGCACTGAGCGGGGGCCGTTGTCAGTGCCGCCCTCTACGGTGGCGTCATGGGGGAGATCACGTACATCCGAGGAGACGCCACGGCCCCGTCCGCGAAGGGCGTCAAGCTGATCGCGCACGTGTGCAACGACATCGGGGGCTGGGGAAAGGGCTTCGTGGTGGCGGTGTCCCGCCGGTGGCCCGAGCCGGAGGGGACATGTCGACCTGCGGCAAGGGACGCGCCCTGAAGGGGCGCGGGGAACTGCGCGACCAGCCACCGTCTGCCTGCGGCCGCCCTCGACGGGAGGACCCATGGCGGAGGGGTCAGCCCCACCCAGCCGAGCGGCATGCGGACTCGCCGGAGGCAAGTGGTCCCGCGTCGAGCCGCTGATCATCGATGTGCCGGTGTCGGCGAGAACCCCCGCCGCTCACGCCCGCGCCCTCCTCGCCCGCATCCCCCGCCTCTTGAATCGGGAGTAATCGGGTACCCGGGCCGGGTGAGGAAGACGCGGTGGATCGGTGTGCTGACATTCCTGGCCCTGGCCCTGCTCGGACTGGTCCTCTCCGGCTGTGGCAGCGTCGGTGAGCGCCGGTCCGACGCCGAGACCGCCGCCACCGGATTCGAGCGGCTCCTGCGCGCCCACGACCCGGCCGGCCTCTGCGAAGCGCTCGCCCCCGAAACCCGCGGCGAACTGGAGGAGTCCGCGAAGGAGAGCTGCGCCCAGGCGATCACCTCCCAGGACCTCCCCCTCGGCGGCACCCCCCACCACGTGGACGTCTACGGCCGGCAGGCCCGTGTCGTCCTCGACGCGGACACCCTCTTCCTCTCCCTGTTCCCCGACGGCTGGAAGGTCGTCGCCGCCGGCTGCACCCCCGAGCCGGGCCGCCCGTACCAGTGCACGATCAAGGGAGGCTGACGGCACATGCGGACCATGTTCACGCTCTGCCTGGTCGTCGTCCTCAGCGGCCTCGTCTACTTCACCGTCCTGGGGCTGATGCACCGATGACCACACGCACCCGCGGCTTCCTGCGCGACAACGGCCTCGGCCTGGCCTTCGGCATCGGATTCCTGCTGGCCCTCGCCGGCCAGGCGATCGCGGGCTACGCGGACTTCAACAACCAGCTCACCACCGAAGGACTCGCCCAGGTCGGCTTCGGCGAGTACCTCATGTCCTCCGACTTCGCCGTCGACGTGACGGAGAACTGGCAGTCGGAGTACCTCCAGTTCTTCCTCTACATCACCGCGACCGTCTGGCTCCTGCAACGCGGCTCGCCCGAGTCGAAGGAGATGCACAAGGCCGGCACGGAGTCCGACCGGGATCAGCAGGTCGGCGCGTACGCCCACCGGGACTCCCCACGCTGGGTCGGCGTGGGGAGACTGCGGCAGGCGTTCTACTCCCGCTCCCTCGGCCTGGTCGTGGGCACCATCTTCGCCCTCTCCTGGCTGGCCCAGTCGATCAGCGGAGTCGCCGCCTACAACGAGGAGCAACTACGGCAGCTCCAGGCCCCCATGAGCTGGGGCAACTACATCGGCTCCGCGGACTTCTGGAGCCGCACCCTCCAGAACTGGCAGTCCGAACTCCTCGCCGTGGCCTCCATGGCCATCCTCTCCGTATACCTACGACAGCGCGGCTCACCGGAGTCCAAACCGGTCGGGGCGGCCCACACCTCGACCGGGATCGAGGGATAGACCGCCGCCCCCCTGAGCCCTGTCTAGCCGGCGTGCACCCCGTTCGTGGCCGCGATCCGCTTCCACGACTTCGGCTGTGCGGGAGCCTTCCCGACCCTCGCGATCGACGCGCCCCGAGCCGCGGGCGCCCCCGGCTTCGACGGCTGGAACAGCCACGTGTCGAACAGCGCGGCGAGCGGCCGCCCCGACACCTCCTCGGCGTACCTCTGGAAGTCGGCCACCGACGCGTTGCCGTACGCGTGTTTCCGCGGCCACCCCTTCAGCACCGCGAAGAACGCCTCGTCGCCGATCTCGCTCCGCAACGCCTGGAGGGCCAGCGCGCCCCGGTCGTAGACCGCGATGTCGAACTGGTTCTCCGGCCCGGGATCACCCGGCCGCACGGTCCAGAACGCGTCGTCCGCCGGGTGCGAGGCGTAGACGTAGTCGGCGAGTTCCTGTGCCGTGCCCTCGTCCTCGTGCTCGGACCACAGCCACTGCGCGTACCGCGCGAAGCCTTCGTTGATCCAGATGTCCTTCCAGCCGCGCACCGACACCAGGTCGCCGTACCACTGGTGGGCCAACTCGTGCACGACCACGGAGGTGTTGGACCCGTTCGCGAACTGGCGCGGGCTGTAGAAGGGCCGGGTCTGGGTCTCCAGCGCGTACCCGGTGGTGGTGTTCGGGACGTACCCGCCGAGCGCGTCGAAGGGATACGGCCCGAAGTACGAGCTCAGCCAGTCGGCGATCTCCCCGGTCCGCTCGACGCTGGCCCGCGCGGCACCGTAGTTCGCCCCGAGGTCCTTGCTGTAGGCGTTGACGACCGGAATGCCGCCGTCGGTCGTCCCGGTCGTGAGGTCGAACTTTCCGACGGCCAGCGTCGCGAGATACGTGGCCTGCGGCTTGTCGGAGCGCCAGTTCCAGCGGGTCCAGCCGAGGCGTGAACTCGTCGACTGGAGCGTGCCGTTGGAGATGGCCTGGCTGCCGTCCGGCACCAGGACCGACACGTCGTAGGTGGCCTTGTCGAGCGGGTGGTCGTTGCTCGGGAACCACCACCAGGCCGCCTCGGGCTCGTTCGCCCCGACCCCGCCGTCCGGAGTGCGGTGCCAGCTGGTGAAGCCGTACGCCTGCCTCGACGAGGGCACTCCGCTGTAGCGGACGACGACCGTGAGGGAAGTTCCCTTGGCCGGCGGCGACTTGGGCGTGATCTCCAGCTCGTGCTCGCCCGACGTGGTGAAGGACGCCTTCACGCCGTTGACCCGCACCTCGTTCACGTCGAGCAGGAAGTCCAGATCGAACCGGGACAGATCCTGGGTCGTGCGCGCGAGGAGGGTCGCCGTGCCCTCCAACTCGTCCGTCGCGGGCTGGTACTTGAGCCGCAGGTCGTAGTGGGAGACGTCGTATCCGCCGTTGCCGTAGTCCGGGTAGTAGGGGTCGCCGATGCCCGGTGCGCCGGGGGACGAGCTCGCCGCCGACGCCGGGATCGCCAGCATCAGGGAGGCCGCCGCGAGTGCGCCCGGTGCGATCAGTCTGCGGTGCACGAGAACTCCAAGTCGTGGGGGGCCGAAGTCTGTTCGCAGCCTATTCACCACCTGTGAGCTGGATGTGTCCACGAGCGCACCTGTCACACGATCGCCATTCGGCCGACATGGTCTCAAGGGGCCCTCTTTTGTACGGGAGTTGACCGCAGTACCGTCCGCGCATGTCGATAAGCACGCGCTTCACGATCTGGAGACCGCTAGCGACCGCCGCCGCGGCCACCGCCGCCCTGCTGGCGACCTTCCTCGCCCCCGCGACCGCACAGGCACAGCCTCAGGCGGTCCCGCAGAAGACGCGGGTGAGCCAACCCGTCTACTCGTACGAGAACGCCGTCCGCGAGGCCGTCTGGGTGGACACCCGGCTCGACGGCGACGGGGACGGGAGGACCGACCGCGTCGCCGTCGACATCGTGCGGCCCCGCGAACCCGCCCAGCAGGGCCGCAAGGTCCCGGTCATCATGGACGCCAGCCCGTACTACTCCTGCTGCGGGCGCGGCAACGAGAGCCAGCTGAAGACGTACGACGCGAACGGCGACGTCGTCCAGATGCCGCTCTTCTACGACAACTACTTCGTGCCCCGCGGCTACGCCTTCGTCGGCGTCGACTTGGCCGGAACCAACCGCTCCGACGGCTGTGTGGACGTCGGCGGCCGCTCCGACATCCAGTCCGCCAAGGCCGTCGTCGACTGGCTCAACGGCCGGGCCACCGCCTACACGAGCCGCACGGGCACCCAGAAGACCAAGGCCGGCTGGACCAACGGCAGGACCGGCATGATCGGCAAGAGCTGGGACGGCACCATCGCCAACGGCGTGGCCGCCACCGGCGTCGAGGGCCTGAGGACCATCGTCCCGATCAGCGCCATCTCCACCTGGTACGACTACTACTTCTCCAAGGGCGCCCCGCTCTACGACTCCGGCCCCGACTGGCTCTCGAACTACGTCGACAGCCCCGACGCCCGCGCCAAGTGCGCCGCCGTCCAGCAGAAGCTCGTCGACCAGGCACCCCGCACCGGTGACTGGACGCCCCTGTGGACCGAGCGCGACTACGTGAAGGACGCGAAGAGGGTCAAGGCCAGCGTCTTCCTCGTGCACGGCATGCAGGACCTCAACGTCCGTCTCCAGCACGTCGGTCCGTGGTGGGACGCCCTCGCGAAGAACGGCGTCGAGCGCAAGATCTGGCTCTCCCAGACCGGCCACGTCGACCCCTTCGACTTCCGCCGTGCGCAGTGGGTCGACACCCTGCACCGCTGGTTCGACCACGAACTCCTCGGCTACGACAACGGCATCGACCGCGAGCCCATGGCCGACATCGAGCGCCACCCGGACCAGTGGGTCACCTCCACGACCTGGCCCCCGCGCGGCACGTCCGCGGCCACCCTGCGCCCCGCGAAGGGCACCGGACCGGGTGTCGGCACCCTCGGCCTGACCAGGGCCAGGGGCACCGAGACCGTCACCGACGATCCGGCGCTGAGCGAGACCGACTGGGCCGCGCGGATCGACACCCCGACCCCCGACAAGGCGGGCTTCACCACCGGCACCCTCACCAAGGACCTCCGGCTGTCCGGCGCCTCGAAGGTGACCGTCACCGCGACCCCGACCACGTCAACCGCCCATCTCTCCGCCGTACTCGTGGACCTGGGCCCCGACACCATCCGCGACTACGCGGCGAGCGGGGAAGGCATCAGCACCCTGGCCGACCGCACCTGCTGGGGCCTGAGCACCACCGGCGACAGCGCCTGCTTCAAGGAGACGCGGGCCAGGACCGCCGCCGTCGACCACACGGTGGTCAGCCGCGGCTGGGCCGACCTCGGCAACCACGCCTCGGACAAGAAGGGCGTCCCGCTCACCCCGGGCAAGGCCTACACCATCACCCTCGACCTGGGCGCCACCGACCACGTCGTCCCGGCGGGCCACCGTCTCGCCCTGATTGTCGCGGGCACCGACAAGGACCTCATCGACCCGCCGTCCACCAGGCCCACCCTGACGATCGACCTGGCCCGCACCTCGGCCCGCGTCCCGCTGGTCGGCGGCGCCGCCGCGTTCGCGCACGCGACGAAGGGCGCCGGGACCGCCGTAGCGGAAGAGGCCGGAGCGCTCGACGGCGTCCGGGCTCCGCGCACGGCCCACCGGGTTCCGGAGGGCGGATGAGGCGGACCGTCACCACCGCGGGCGCGGCGGCCCTGCTCGCCGCCGTGCTCGCCGCCCCGGCCCACGCGGCCGGGGCCCCGCCCCGCACCGGGTTCGAGACCACGCAGGGCGCCCGCTGGACGAGCGAGGCCGAGGAACTGGACTTCCTCACCCGGGTCGACCGGAGCGACCGGGCCGTCCTCACCCGCATCGGTACGACGAAACAGGGCCGTCCCCTCCACCTCGTCCAGGTCGGTGCCCGCCACGCCCCGAACAAGGTGCTCCTCGTGTGCAGCCAGCACGGCGACGAGCCCTCCGGCCGCGAGGCCTGTCTCAGCACGGTCCGCGACCTGGCGTACGCCGAGGACTCCCGGACCCGGCGCTTCCTGGACCGCACCACCGTGCTGGTCGTGCCCACCGCCAACCCGGACGGCCGGGCCGCCGACACCCGGGGCAACGGCGACGGCGTCGACGTCAACCGCGACCACCTCGCCCTGGCCACGGCCGAGGCCCGCGCCATGGCGCAGGTCGTCCGGGACCGGCGGCCGGACGTGATCTACGACCTGCACGAGTACTCGGCCACCCCGCGCTACTACGACAAGGACCTCTTCGACCTCTGGCCCCGCAACCTCAACACCGACCGGGCCGTCCACGACGAGGCCGAGACCCTGTCCCGGGCGTACGTGCGCCCCGCCGCGCAGGACGCCGGGTACACGACCGGGACGTACGGAATCTGGACCGACCCCGTCACCGGCGACCCGATCAGACAGGTCGCCGGTGACGGCCAGGAGCGCATCCTGCGCAACATGTCCGGCGTCAAGCACGCGATCGGACTGCTGATCGAGAGCAGGGTCGAACCCCTGACGGACACGGACGAAGCGAGCAACAACCGGCGCCGGGTGGACTCCCAACTGGCCGCTCTGAAAGGCCTGTTCACCTACACCGACGACCGCCGCCGACAGATCGAGGCGGCCACCGCGGGGGCCCGCCACACCACGGGGACCGGCCCCGTCTACCTCGGCGGCGCCGACAACGACCCGCCCGAACCGGCCGAGGTGATCCAGGACCCGCCCTGCGGCTACCGGCTCACCCAGGCCCAGTACACGGAGGTGAAGGACGAACTCGCCCTGCACGGGGTGCGCACGCGGGGAACGTACGTCTCCCTGAAGCAGCCCCTGCGCGCCCTCGTCCCGCTGCTCCTGGACGCACGCGCGCCGTACCACCTCGCGGCCGGGGAGCCCGACACCGGTTGCTGAATGGGGTCTGATCTGCGGCACCTGTGGTAGGTCCTGGGGAAGTGTGTGAAAACCGGCGTACCCACCGCTCCAGGGGAAGGTGCCGCAGATGACTGAAGACCTGAAGAAGAGAGGTGGCCGGGAAGGTCCCTCGGGCGTTCTCGGCCACCAGACCGACCGAGTGGTGTTCGGAGTCACCGCCGCCATCACCCTGGCCTTCGTGATCTGGGGCTGGGCGGCGACGGACTCCCTGGAGGACGTCTCCACCACCATGCTCAACGGGCTGATCCACAACGGCGGCTGGGCCTTCATGCTGGCCGCCTCGTGCTTCGTGGTGTTCGCCCTGTGGCTCGCGATGAGCCGCTACGGCCGCATCCACCTGGGCGCCGAGGGCGAGGAACCCGAGTTCAAGACGGTGTCCTGGGTCGCCATGATGTTCAGCGCCGGCATGGGCATCGGCCTGATGTTCTACGGCGTGAGCGAGCCCCTCTCGCACTACACGACCCCGCCCCCGGGCACGAATCCCGCCAACTCCGGCGACCGCATGGAGACGGCGATGGCCACCACCCTCTTCCACTGGACCCTGCACCCGTGGGCCATCTACGCGGTGGTCGGCCTCGGCATCGCCTACAGCACCTTCCGCAAGCGCCGGCGCCAGACCATCAGCGCCGTCTTCACCCCGCTCATCGGGGAGAAGCACGCGAACGGCGCCGCCGGCCGGGTGATCGACATCCTCGCGATCATCGCCACCGTCTTCGGCTCCGCGGCCTCCCTCGGCCTCGGCGCCCTCCAGATCGGCTCCGGCTTCCAGGAGCTGGACTGGATGGACGACGTGAGCACCGGCCTGCTCGTCGCGATCATCGCGGTGCTGACCCTGGCCTTCGTGCTCTCGGCCGTCTCCGGCATCGAGCGCGGCATCCAGTGGCTGTCCAACACCAACATGGTGCTCGCCCTGATCCTCGCGGTGTTCGTGTTCATCGCGGGCCCCACCATCATCGTCCTCGACCTGCTGCCCACCTCGGTCTTCTCCTACCTCGGCGACCTTCCCCAGCTGGCCGGCCGCACCGAGGCGAGCGGCGGCAAGGGCGTCGCGGACTGGCTGGGCAGCTGGACCGTCTTCTACTGGGCCTGGTGGATCTCCTGGACGCCCTTCGTGGGCATGTTCATCGCCCGCATCAGCCGCGGCCGCACCATCCGCCAGTTCGTCGGCGGAGTCATCCTCGTGCCCAGCACGGTCAGCCTGATCTGGTTCGCGATCTTCGGCGGTACGGCCATGAAGCTGAAGGAGGGCGGCGCGCTCGGCGGCGAGTCGACCCCCGAGGGCCAGCTCTTCGGCGTGCTCCAGGAGTTCCCCATCGCCACCGCCACCAGCCTGCTGGTGATGATCCTGGTCGGCATCTTCTTCGTGTCGGGCGCCGACGCCGCGTCCATCGTGATGGGCACGCTCTCCCAGAAGGGCGCCCTCGAACCCGGTCGTTTCGTCGTCGTGTTCTGGGGCGTGGTCACCGGAGCGGTCGCCGCCATCATGCTGCTCGTCGGCAGCGGTCAGGGCGACGCGCTCACCGGTCTGCAGAACCTCACCATCCTGGCCGCCGCGCCCTTCGTCCTCGTGATGATCGGGATGTGCGTCGCCCTCATGCGCGACCTGCGGCGCGACCCGGTCATCGTGCGCGGCGAGATGGGCTCCGAGGCCGTCGAACTCGCCGTGATCGAGGGCCACCGCAAGTACGACGGCGACTTCGGCATCCAGATCGGCCCCGGCCCCGGCACCGAGACGGAGGGCGACCCGCTGGGCCACGACCACGCCTGAGCACGGCGGATGCGAGGAGGAGGCGCGCGGACCGCCCCCTCCTCGCACCGCTGTCAGGCCCCCTCCCCGCGGTCCCCCTTCGACCACGCGTACGCCGCCCGCGACGGGCCGCCCGCCCAAGTCCCCCCGCACGTCGGGCGATCCGGTCGCCCGGCCTTAGCGGAATGCCCCATGCCGTGCGCAGACCGCCCCAAAGCCGGGAATACTCACACCATGTCTGCCGCCTACGCGACCTTCGGCCTGGCACCGGCGATGCGTGCCGGTGGAGTCCTCGCCAACGGTGACTTCCAGATACACCGGGACTTCGTGGACTTCATCGTCGACAGCCGCCCGCTCCTCTTCCAACTCTCCGACCTCGACGCCGTCTCCCCCCTCGCCTCCGACGTCCCGCCCGCGATCTTCACCGCCCAGGTCCGCAGCCTCCTGGGCGAGACGGACGCCCCGCTTCCGGGCGGCCGTTACGTCATCTACGGCTGCCCCGAGTGCGAGGACCTCGCCTGCGGGGCCGTCACCGCCGTCATCGAGCGGGACGGCGACGACTTCATCTGGCGGGACTTCGCCTGGCAGACCGAGGACGCCGTGGACCTCCGCCTCAACGGCTACCACGGCATCGGCCCCTTCCGCTTCCAGGGCGCCGAATACCGCGCGGCACTGGACTCCCTCCTCCAGGAGGAGACCCACCGGGCCCGCCGCCGCGTCCTGCTGATCGGCGCCCGCGTCGCCGTCCTCGCCAAACTGGCCGCCGCCCTGCGCACCATCGGCATCGGCGCCGACATCACCCAGAGCGTGGGCGGTGTCCCCGCCGACGAACTGCGCGGCTACGGCGCCGTCGCCTTCGGACGCGCGATCAGCGAGGAGGAACGTGCCGCCGTACGCCACTCCTTCGACCGCGCCGGCGTCGACGTGGCCTACGTCGACGGCCTCGCCCCGATCATCCCGCTGCTCGTGGCCCAGATAGAGCACGCCCTGGATCGCAGCCCCACCGAACAGCGCCGGCTGACCCGCCTGGTCGCCGCCGACGGCGAGGCGGGCGTCGAGGTCACCTCACCGTGCCGGGTGCGCCTGACGGCGTACCGCCTCGACCGCCTCTACCGCACCCACGCCCAGGAGGTCTTCGACGGCGTCCTGGAGGCGGGCCGGCACCGGATCGCCCTGGACGCCAAGGCGGTGAAGGGAGAGTCGTTCGTCGTGGCGCGGACCTCGGGAAGCGTCCTGGTGGAGGCGATGGCCCGCTGAAAACCCGAGCGCCGACCGGTCCCTGCGGCCACTAGGATCGGCGGTCTGATGACTGCCACCCTCGTCGCCAAGAACCTCGCCGCCGGCCACGGCGACCGCTGCCTGTTCAGCGGGCTCGACCTCGTCGTCGCGCCCGGAGACGTGATCGGCCTGGTCGGGGCCAACGGCGCGGGCAAGTCCACGCTGCTCAGGATGCTCGCGGGCCTGCTCGCCCCGGAGGAGGGGGAGCTCAGGCTCTCCCCGCCCACGGCCACCGTCGGACACCTCCCGCAGGAGCCGGAGCGGCGCCCGGGCGAGACGGTCCGTGCGTTCCTCGCCCGCCGCACCGGGGTCGCCGAGGCCCAGCGCGTGATGGACGACGCGACCCAGGCCCTGGTCGACGGGGCTCCGGGCGCGGACGACGCGTACGCCACCAGCCTGGAGCGCTGGCTCGACCTCGGCGGCGCCGACCTCGACGAACGCGCCGAGGAGGTCGCCGACTCGCTCGGCCTCGCGGTCGACCTGGACCAGCCGATGACCTCCCTCTCGGGCGGCCAGGCGGCCCGCGCCGGCCTCGCCTCCCTGCTGCTCTCCCGCTACGACGTCTTCCTCCTCGACGAACCGACCAACGACCTGGACCTGGACGGCCTGGAGCGCCTGGAGCGGTTCGTGAAGGGCCTGCGCGCCGGCACCGTCGTGGTCAGCCACGACCGCGAGTTCCTCACCCGCACGGTCACCAAGGTCCTCGAACTTGACCTGGCCCAGCAGCAGATCACCCTCTACGGCGGCGGCTACGAGGCCTACCTGGAGGAACGCGAGGTCGCCCGCCGGCACGCCCGGGACGACTACGAGGAGTACGCCGACAAGCGGGCGGCCCTCCAGGACCGGGCGCAGATGCAGCGCTCCTGGATGGACAAGGGCGTCAAGAACGCGCGCCGCAAGGCGAGCAACGACAACGACAAGATCGGCCGCAAGTTCCGCAGCGAGGCCAGCGAGAAGCAGGCCGCGAAGGCCCGCCAGACCCAGCGCATGATCGAACGCCTCGACGTCGTCGAGGAGCCGCGCAAGGAGTGGGAACTGCGCATGGAGATCGCGTCGGCCCCGCGCTCCGGAGCGGTGGTCGCCACGCTGCGGGACGCCGAGGTGCGCCAGGGCGACTTCGTGCTCGGCCCGGTGTCCCTCCAGATCGACTGGGCGGACCGGGTGGCAGTGACCGGCGCGAACGGCGCCGGCAAGTCCACCCTCCTCGGCGCCCTCCTGGGCCGCGTCCCCCTGACCGCCGGCCAGTCCTCCCTCGGCTCAGGCGTCCTGATCGGCGAGGTCGACCAGGCCCGCAAGCTGTTCCACGGCGAGGAGTCCCTCCTGGACGCCTTCGGCGCGGCCGTCCCCGACACCGAACCGGTGGAGGTCCGCACCCTCCTGGCCAAGTTCGGCCTGAAGTCCGACCACGTCATGCGCTCGGCGGCGACCCTGTCACCGGGCGAGCGCACGAGGGCGGCCCTGGCCCTGCTCCAGGGCAGAGGCGTCAACCTCCTGGTCCTGGACGAACCGACCAACCACCTGGACCTACCGGCGATCGAACAGCTGGAGTCGGCGCTGGACGCCTACGAGGGAACCCTGCTCCTGGTCACCCACGACCGAAGAATGCTGGACGCGGTGAGGGTGACCAGGAGACTGGAGGTCTCTTCAGGCAAGGTGACTGAGACTCCCTAGGGGCGCGGGGAACTGCGCGACCAGCCACAACGGACCCGCGCAGCCCCCACAACCGCTACCGCCCCTTTTTCTTGGAATCCAGCAATCCGGCCTTGCGCAGAGCGTCAGCCATCGCACTGTTGGCCGGAGCAGGCGCAGCAGACCGCTGCTGACGCGGCTGCTGCTGCCGCTGATGAGGCGGCCGCCCACCCCGCTGCCGACGCTCACCGCCACCCCCTTGCGGAGCGGACTCGTCATCCAGCCGCAGCGTCAACGAGATCCGCTTCCGCGGAATATCGACCTCCAGCACCTTCACCTTGACGATGTCCCCGGGCTTCACCACATCCCGAGGATCCTTGACGTACGTCTTCGACAGCGCGGAGACATGCGCCAGCCCGTCCTGGTGGACACCGACGTCGATGAACGCCCCGAACGCCGCCACGTTCGTCACGACCCCCTCCAGCACCATCCCGGCGACCAGGTCGGAGATCTTCTCGACGCCCTCCTTGAAGGTCGCCGTCTTGAAGGCGGGCCGAGGGTCACGCCCCGGCTTCTCCAGCTCCTTCAGGATGTCGGTCACGGTCGGCAGACCGAACGTCTCGTCCACGAAGTCCTGCGGGCGGAGCGAGCGCAGCACACCGGTGTTGCCGATGAGGGAGGCCACCTCCTGCCCCGCGGTCTTCACCATCCGCCGCACCACCGGGTACGCCTCGGGGTGCACGCTGGAGGAGTCCAGCGGGTCGTCCCCGCCGCGGATCCGCAGGAACCCCGCGCACTGCTCGTACGCCTTGGGGCCCAGCCGGGCCACCTTCTTCAGCTCGGTGCGCGACGTGAACGGGCCGTTGGCATCCCGGTGCGACACGATGTTCTCGGCGAGCCCGGAGGTGATCCCGGAGACCCGGGCGAGCAGGGGAGCGGACGCGGTGTTGACGTCGACCCCCACGCCGTTCACACAGTCCTCGACCACCGCGTCCAGCGAGCGCGACAGCTTCACCTCGGACAGGTCGTGCTGGTACTGGCCGACCCCGATCGACTTCGGGTCGATCTTCACCAGCTCGGCGAGCGGGTCCTGGAGCCGGCGCGCGATGGAGACCGCGCCGCGCAGCGACACGTCCATGTCGGGCAGCTCCTGCGAGGCGAACGCGGAGGCCGAGTACACGGACGCGCCGGCCTCGGACACCATCACCTTGGTGAGCTTCAGCTCCGGATGCTTGGCGATGAGTTCACCGGCGAGCTTGTCGGTCTCGCGGGACGCCGTGCCGTTGCCGATCGCGATCAGCTCGACCGCGTGCTCCTTGGCGAGGCGGGCCAGCTTGGCGATCGCCTCGTCCCACCGGTTGGCCGGGACGTGCGGGTGGATGACGTCGGTGGCGACGACCTTGCCGGTCGCGTCGACCACGGCGACCTTCACGCCCGTACGGAAGCCGGGGTCCAGACCCAGCGTCGCGCGCGTGCCCGCCGGGGCGGCGAGCAGCAGGTCGCGCAGGTTCGCCGCGAAGACGTTGACCGCCTCGTCCTCGGCGGCCGTCCGCAGCCTGAGCCTGAGGTCGATGCCGAGGTGCACGAGGATGCGGGTCCGCCAGGCCCAGCGGACCGTGTCCGTCAGCCACTTGTCGCCGGGGCGGCCACGGTCCGCGATCCCGAACCTGGAGGCGATGACGCCCTCGTACGAGGACGGACCGGGCTGCTCGGACGGCTCCTCGGGCTCCAGGACGAGGTCGAGGACCTCCTCCTTCTCACCGCGCAGCATCGCCAGGATCCGGTGCGAGGGCAGGTCCGTGAAGGGCTCGGCGAAGTCGAAGTAGTCGGCGAACTTGGCACCCGCCTCCTCCTTGCCCTCCCGCACCTTCGCCGCCAGCCGGCCGCGCACCCACATGCGCTCGCGCAGCTCGCCGATCAGGTCGGCGTCCTCGGAGAACCGCTCGGTGAGGATCGCGCGGGCGCCGTCGAGCGCGGCCTGCGCGTCCGGCACGCCCTTGTCGGCGTCGACGAACGCGGCGGCCGCGGCGAGCGGCGCGACACCCGGGTCGCCCAGCAGCCCCTCGGCGAGCGGCTCCAGACCGGCCTCGCGGGCGATCTGCGCCTTGGTGCGGCGCTTCGGCTTGAAGGGCAGATAGATGTCCTCGAGGCGGGCCTTGGTCTCCGCGCCCCGGATCTGCGCCTCCAGCTCGTCGGTGAGCTTTCCCTGCTCGCGCACCGAGTCGAGGATCGCGGTCCGCCGCTCCTCCAGCTCCCGCAGATACCGCAACCGCTCCTCGAGCGTGCGCAGCTGCGCGTCGTCGAGCATCTCGGTCGCTTCCTTGCGGTAGCGGGCGATGAAGGGAACCGTGGAACCGCCGTCGAGCAGTTCCACGGCCGCCTTGACCTGCCGCTCCTTTACGCCGAGCTCCTCGGCGATCCTGCCTTCGATGGACCCTGGGTGGGTGGACCCGCTGGACCCGGGTGTCGTCACGATCCCGTACCGCCTTCTCACTGAGGTTGCGCGGCAATTGTGGCAGGCGGCACCGACAGTCGGGGATCAGGGCGCGGTCATCCGGCCGTGGTCGTCAGGCCCTGCGGCTCCTCGTGGAGCCGGACGCACCGCCGAAGAGCCGGGCCAGCGCCCGGAAGGGCAGCGTCACGACGGTGGCGATGGCGCCACCGATCTGGCGCAGTACGTCTGCGATCGCGCGGAACATGTGCATCCCCTTTCTTCTCCCGGCCACCACGACCGGGAGAGGAACGGGTACCTCTCAGACGCCCGGGCAATCTTCGTCCCCCGGAAGTCCGGCGCCTGCCGATCAGGTCCGCCGGCATGGCAGGAAAGGTGGGGAACTCGTCATTGCCGCCATCGCGGCCCGCCCCAAGAATCGAGGGCATGGCCCAGCGAACCGTTCTCCTCGTCCTCTTCGACGGCGTCCAGAGCCTCGACGTCACCGGCCCGCTGGAGGTCTTCGCCGGGGCCGAGCAGCACACGCCGGGCACCTACCGCATCCGTACCGCCTCACCGGACGGCGCCCCCGTGCGCACCTCCAGCGGCCTGACCGTCGTACCGGACGCATCACTCGCCCGAGCCGGTACCCCGCACACCCTCCTCGTGCCCGGCGGACAGGGCACCCGGCTCCCCGACGCGTACCTCGCCGACTGGCTGCGTGAGCACGGGCCGCGGGCCGAGCGCCTGGTCTCGGTGTGCACCGGCGCGATCCGGCTCGCCGAGGCGGGGCTGCTGGACGGCCGCCGGGTCACGACCCACTGGGCGTACTGCGCCAAGCTCGCCCGCGACCACCCGGCCGTCGAGGTGGACCCCGACCCCATCTACGTGCGCGACGGACACGTGTCGACGTCCGCCGGTGTCACCGCGGGCATCGACCTCGCCCTCGCCCTCGTCGAGGAGGACCTGGGCCGGGAGACCGCTCTCACCATCGCCCGCCACCTGGTCGTCTTCCTGCGCAGACCCGGCAACCAGGCCCAGTTCAGCGCCCAGCTCGCCGCCCAGACCGCCCGGCGCGAACCGCTGCGCGAGGTCCAGCAGTGGATCACCGAGCACCCGGACGACGACCTGAGCGTCGAGGCCCTCGCCGCCCGGGCCCGGCTCTCGCCCCGCCACTTCGCCCGCGCCTTCCAGACCGAGACCGGCATGACACCCGGCCGCTACGTCGACCGGGTCCGCCTCGAACACGCCCGCCGCCTCCTGGAGGACACCTCCGACGGCGTCGAGGAGATCTCCCGCGCCAGCGGCTACGGCACCCCCGAGGGCATGCGCCGCGCCTTCGTCAGGGCCCTCGGCACGGCCCCGTCCGAGTACCGCCGCCGCTTCCACCCGACCCCGGCCCACTGAAAGGCCCCACCATGCAGATTGCCGTCGTCCTCTACGACCGCTTCACCGCCCTGGACGCGATCGGCCCGTACGAGACCCTGGGCCGCCTCCCGGACTCCGAGGTCGTCTTCGTCGCCGAGGAGACCGGGCCCGTCCGCACGGACAACGGCAGGCTGGCCCTGGTCGCCGACAGGACCCTGACCGAGGTTCCGGACCCGGACATCGTGGTCGTCCCGGGCGGGCCCGGCCAGACCCCGCAGATGACCAACACACCGCTGCTGGAGTGGATCCGCGCGGCCGACGCCACCAGCACCTGGACGACGTCCGTGTGCACCGGCTCCCTGCTGCTCGCGGCGGCGGGCCTCCTCGACGGCCGAAGGGCCACCTCGCACTGGCTGGCACTCGACGAACTGCGGAAGTTCGGCGTCGAACCGACCGGGGAGCGGGTCGTGGTGGACGGCAAGTACGTCACCGCGGCCGGTGTCTCGTCCGGTATCGACATGGGGCTCGACCTGATCGGCCGGACCGCGGGAGACTTCGTCGCCCAGGCCGTGCAGCTGGGGATCGAGTACGATCCGCAGCCGCCCTACGACGCCGGGGCCCCGCGGAAGGCACCCGCGGACGTCGTGGAACTGCTCCGCTCCAACAGCCGTTTCATCCTCGGCCAGGAACCGACCACGTGAACCGCGGCTGACGGCGCTCCAGGAACGCGGCGACGCCCTCCGCGGTGTCGCCGCTGCCCCGTGCCTGCCCGGCCCAGTGCGCGTCCCGGTCGGTGTGCCCGTTCGCGAACTCCTTCGCCGAGGCCTGCGTCAGCTGCGACCGGGAGACCAGGATCCGGGTGAACTCCCCGACCCGCTTGGCGAGTTCGCCCTCCGGCAGCACCTCGTCGACGAGACCGGTGCGCAGCGCCCGCTCCGCGTCGATCAACTCGCCCGAGAACAGCAGGTACTTGGCGGCGGCGGGCCCGACCAGCGACACCAACCGCCGCGTGGAGGAAGCCGCGTACACGATCCCGAGCTTCGCCGGTGTCACCCCGAACAGCGCGCCCTCCTCGGCGAACCGCAGATCGCACGCCGCCGCGAGCTGCGCCCCGCCGCCCACACAGTGACCCCGGACGGCCGCCAGCGTGGGCTTCGGAAAGGCCGCCAGCGCCTCCTCGGCCCGCACCGCGAGCCCCTGCGCCTCCTCGGGCCCCTCCCGCAGCGTGGAGATGTCGGCGCCCGCGCAGAACGTCCCGCCCTCCCCGGTCAGCACGAGCGCCCGCACCCCCGGATCGGCGGCCAGCTCGTCGAGCAGCGGCGGCAGCGCCCGCCACATCGCGGCCGTCATGGCATTGCGCTTGGCCGGATGGTGCACCACGACGGTGGCGACCGCGTCGGTGACGGTGTGCAGCAGCTGCGGTTCCGGGTACTCCATGGGTCGGATGCTAGCCGTACCCCCCGACCGTACGATCAAGAAGGGGGCCGCAGCGCGAGGAGGCCCCGCATGGCAGGGAAGAAGGCCGAGAGGACCGAGCCCGCCAAGCTGAGCCGCGACTTCGGCCGGCTGACCGCGCTCGGCGTGATCCTGGTGATCGCGGGGCTGGTCGGACTGGTCTACACGGGCCTGGCCACGCTCACCTCGATGCTCCTGTTCGGGTGGCTCCTGCTGATCGGCGGCGTGGTCGGGCTGTTGCACGCGGTCCAGGCCCGGGGCTCCAACTTCTTCTGGCTCGGTGTCGTGGTCGCCGCCCTGAACATCGCGGCCGGTGTCGTGGTCATCGGACGCCCGGAGGCGGCGGCCGCGGCCCTGACCATGTTCGCCGCGCTGCTCTTCCTGACCGGCGGAGTGTTCCGGCTGGTCGGCAGTCTGGTGGTGCGCGGACCGCAGTTCGGCTGGACGCTGGTGCAGGGCGCCTTCGGCCTGTTGCTCGGCATCCTGGTGCTGGCCTCCTGGCCGAGCAACAGCAAGTACGTGATCGGCTGCTTCTTCTCGCTCGCCCTGCTCTTCGACGGCCTCGGGCTCGTCGCCACCGGGTTCGGCGGACGCAAGATCGTCGGAATGGTCACCGAGCAGCAGGAAACGGCCGCCGAGCCGACAGAACCCGCGTAGCTCCGCGCGGAAACGGTCAGAGACACTCGATATGCGCTGACTTCTGTTCAGTTCGGCGGGCCGGAGTGACGCCCTGCCAACACTCGACGTGTGGTGACAATCGAGCGCAAGGGTGGCGACCGAAGAATGGACGACCATGGGCGTGGGTCCGGCCCTCGCCCAACGGACAGCGGAGAAGACCCCCTGGCACCGGAACCGGATCCCTTCGAACCGGGCCCCCCGGATCCGCTGCCGTACGAGGGCGTGTGGCGGTTCACCGCCCCCGCCGTCGACGCCTCGGTCCCGCAGGCGCGGCACGCCGTGCGGGACCTGCTCCACCGCCAGGGCGTGCCGGTCTCGGAAGACCTCGTCCAGGGTCTCCTGCTGATCGTGTCCGAGCTGGTCACGAACGCCGTCCGGCACGCGGCCCTGCTCTCGCCGATGCTCGCGGTCGAGGTGGCCGTCGGCGCGGAATGGGTGCGGGTGTCCGTCGAGGACAACCACCCCTACCGGCCGACCGCCCTGGAGGCCGCCCACAGCGAGACCGGGGGCCGGGGCCTGCTGCTGGTGCGGGAGATCACCCGGGAGGCGGGCGGCGCCTGCGACGTCGAGCACACGGCCGGCGGCGGCAAGGTGATCTGGGCCGCACTGCCCCTGAAGACCGTCCCCGTCACCTAGGTTCTGTCTCTTTGGTCAGTGGCGGGTCCAGATGAGGATGCCCGCGAGGTGGAGTGCGGCCTGGTAGGCGATGGCGAGTTTGTCGGTTCGTGTGGCCAGGCCGCGCCACTGCTTGAGGCGGTTGATGCACCGTTCGACGGTGTTGCGCTGTTTGTAGGCCTCGCGGTCGAAGCCGGGCGGTCGGCCGCCGAGTCGGCCTCGCCGCAGGCGGTGGCCGACCTGGTCGGACGGTTGCGGGATGACTGCACGGATGCCCCGGCGTCGCAGGTGGCTGCGGATGGCGCGGGAGGAGTACGCCCGGTCGGCAAGAACGGCCAGGGGTCGGGTCCGGGGCCTGCCGGACCCGGTGCGGGGCACGCGGATGCGGGACATCACCGTTTCGAAGGCGGGTGCATCGCCTGCCTGGCCTGCGGTGACGGTGAAGGCGAGGGGTCGTGCCCGGCCGTCTGCGGCCAGGTGGACTTTGGTGCTCAGTCCGCCACGTGAGCGTCCAAGTGCGTGATCGGCGGGCTCGCCGGGGTGGGCCGCCCCTTTTTGAGGGCTCCGGCGGCGTGCTGGTGGGCCCGGACGACCGTGGAGTCCACCGACACCGTCCAGTCGATGTCGTCGTCGGCGTCCGCCGCTGCCAGGACGGCGGCGAGGATCATCTCCCAGGTGCCGTCGACGGCCCATCTGATCAGCCGCTTGTGCGCAGTCTTGAACGAGCCGAGCTCGGCGGGAAGGTCCCGCCAGGGCGAGTTGGTGCGGTACTTCCACGCGATGGCCTCAAGGGTGCGGCGGTGGTCGGCCCATCGCCGTCCGCGGACCGGATCCGCCGGCATCAGCGGCTCGATCCGGTCCCACATCACATCAGTGATCACTAATCGGACAGACACATCCGATCAACTGACCAACCCATCAAAGAGACACGCGCTAGGGGCGACGGCGGTCACCAGCCGGCGGCCGGGCCCGTCAGCTCCCGGACCGCGGGCCGGGCCGCGTCCAGCACCGTCATGAACCACGCCGAGAAGGTGTCCTTCGCGTGCCGCTCCGCGAGCTCCGCCGGGGTCACGAAGGCCGTCGCGCCGACCTCCTCGGTGTCCGGGTCGAGCGGCGACTGCACCATGCCGACGAACAGGTGGTTGTACTCCTGCTCGACCAGTCCGGAGTCGGGGTCCGGGTGGTTGTAGCGGACCGTGCCCGCCTCGGCGAGCAGCGAGGGGGAGACACCCAGCTCCTCGTACGTCCGCCGGGCCGCCGCCGCGAAGGGCGCCTCGCCGGGGTAGGGGTGGCCGCAGCAGGTGTTGGACCACACACCGGGGGAGTGGTACTTGCCCAGCGCCCGTTGCTGGAGCAGCAGTCGGCCCCGCTCGTCGAAGAGGAACACCGAGAAGGCGCGGTGCAGCTGCCCCGGCGGCTGGTGGGCGGCGAGCTTCTCCGCGGTGCCGATCGTCACACCGTGCTCGTCGACCAGTTCCAGCAGGATCGCGTTCGCGGCGCCGTTCGACGGAGTGTGCGTCGTGGTGGCAGGTGTGGTCGGCATACCCATCCTTCACATCGGTCTTCGCGCCCCAAGTGTGCCGCACGGATCCGGCACTCCCGGCAGTTGATCGTGCCCGGCGCGGCGGGCGGGGAACCGCCCGGGGCGGCGCTGTGGGGTGGAGGACGCACAGGTGCGCCGGATCGGTGCATTCCGTCAGAACGGGCGTTTCATGCACCGTACACGTGTGTCAGGCGCGCGGCGGCGCTCAGTGGCACAGATGCGCCTCGTGCTCCGCGTGACCGCCCGGCTCCAGCTGGAAGGTGCAGTGCTCCACGTCGAAGTGGTCGCCGAGGCAGCCCTGGAGCTCGTGCAGCATCTTCTCGTGGCCGATCGCGCTCAGGACCTCGGAGCTCACCACCACGTGCGCGGACAGCACCGGCATGCCCGAGGTGATCGTCCAGGCGTGCAGGTCGTGGACGTCCTCCACCCCGTCGAGAGCCAGGATGTGGGTCCGCACCTCCGTCATGTCGACGTCCTTGGGCGCCGACTCCAGCAGCACGTCGAGGGTCTCGCGCAGCAGCTTGAAGGTGCGCGGCACGATCATCAGGCCGATCACGAGCGAGGCGATCGGGTCGGCGGCCTGCCAGCCCGTGGTGAGGATCACCGTCGCCGAGACGATCACCGCGAGCGAGCCCAGCGCGTCCGCGGCGACCTCCAGGAAGGCGCCGCGCACGTTCAGGCTCTCCTTCTGACCGCGCACCAGCAGGGTCAGCGAGATCATGTTCGCGACCAGACCGATCGCGCCGAACACGATGGTCAGCCCGCCCTCGGTGTCGGCCGGCGTGACGAACCGCTGGATCGCCTCGTACAGGACGTAGCCGCCGACGCCGAGCAGCAGCAGACAGTTCGCGAGGGCGGCCAGGATCTCTGCGCGGGCGTACCCGAAGGTGCGGTTGCCGGTGGCCGGGCGGTTCGCGAAGTGGATCGCAAGGAGGGCCATGCCGAGGCCCAGCGCGTCCGTCGCCATGTGCGCCGCGTCCGCGACCAGGGCGAGGGAGTCCGCGACGAAACCGCCGATGATCTCGATCACCATGACGGCGAGCGTGATCGACAGTGCCACCCGCAGCCTGCCGACGTACGCCGCGGTGGCCGTACCGCCGGTCGGCGCATGCGAGTGCGCGTGCCCGTGATCGTGCCCTGCCCCCATGGAAGCCGCCTCCTACGCGTTGACCCGGAACAGCCGAACAGTCCGCCCGGGATCACAGTGAACTACGGGCGGGGGGTATCGGGCAACGCGGCACTGAACACCGTTGTCATGTGCCCTGACCTGCGCAAACGATCCGCAGGTCAGGGCAGCCTCACCGGTGGTGCAGCTGCCAGCCGCGCCAGGCGGAGTCGATCATCTCGCGCACCCCTCGCCGCGCGCTCCAGCCGAGCGTCTCGGCGGCCCGGGCGGCCGAGGCCACCGACACGGGAGCGTCCCCGGGGCGCCTCGGCTCCACGACGGCGGGTCGCCGGTCTCCGGTCACCTCACCGATCACCGTGACCATCTCGCGCACGGAGACGCCCTCGCCGCGACCGATGTTGACGGTCAGATCACCGCTCTGTCCGCCTTCGGCCAGCCGCTTGGCCGCCGCGAGATGGGCCTCGGCGAGGTCGGCGACATGGATGTAGTCGCGGATACAGGTGCCGTCCGGCGTCGGATAGTCGTCGCCGAAGATCCGCGGGGCCTCGTCGCGGGTGAGCCGGTCGAAGACCATCGGGACGATGTTGAAGACGCCGGTGTCCGCGAGTTCCGGCGCGGCCGCTCCGGCGACGTTGAAATAGCGCAGACAGACGGTGGAGATCCCGTGGGCCTGTCCGGCCGCCCGCACCAGCCACTCCCCGGCCAGCTTCGTCTCGCCGTACGGGTTCACGGGGGCGCAGGGCGTCTCCTCCGTGATCAGGCCCACATCGGGGTTGCCGTAGACGGCCGCCGACGAGGAGAAGAGGAAGCGCTCGATCCCGGCCTCCGCGACCGCCTCCAGGAGGGTCGCGAGGCCGCCGACGTTCTCCTGGTAGTAACGGGTGGGCTGCGCCACCGACTCCGCGACCTGCTTGCGCGCCGCGAGATGCACCACACCCGTCACCGCGTGCTCGGCCAGCACCCGCTTCAGCAGGCCGCCGTCCAGCGAGGAACCCCGGACCAGCGGCACCTCGGCGGGCAACCGCGCGGGCACCCCCGCCGACAGGTCGTCCAGGACGAGCACCCGCTCACCGGCCCCCGTCATGGCCCGCGCCACATGCGCCCCTATGTACCCGGCACCGCCGGTGATCAGCCACGTCATGGTCGCCCACCCTATGCCGACGCCCTCGGGGCCGTGCGATGTCCCGGATGTCCGCTCTTGGGAGGCGCGGTTTGTGGGCGGGGGCCCGGATCACCGATGATGATCGCGGCAAAGGCCGGGGGAGACGGCGTTGATCGGCCCGTTAACGGGCGGTGAACGCGGCCTTCTTGGCATCCGATAGCCTCTGCCGACATGCCGCCCGCCTGGTGCAGCCAAGGGGCGCCCCCATCGTGCACATGACCGGCGCCCGCGCGTCGGCACCCAGGGAGTGAGTTCGGTTGTCGACCGCCATCCTCACCGGTCAGCCGGTCCCCGGATCGTCGATCGAGGGTGATCTGCGGTCCCTCGGCTTCGACGTGCGGGTCGCCGTGGACGCCGCCGACGCCGAGCGGCTGGTCGCCGAGGCGCCCTGCGAGCAGCGCATCGCCCTGGTCGACGCCCGCTTCGTCGGCCACGTCCACGCGCTGCGCCTGGGCCTCACCGACCCCCGCTTCCCCCTCGCGGCCGTGCCCGGCGCCGTCACCGCGCAGCCCGACGGTCGTACGACCCTGACCCGGGCGCTGGCACGGGAGAACTCCGCGGGTGGCGGCACCGCGGTAGCTGTGGACAGCCTCCCCGACCGCATCGTCACCGCGCTCGCCGACGACGGCGCCGAGGTCCACCGCCCCGAGCTCGGCAGCCTGGTCGCCGCCGTCCCCGCCGACCCGCAGGCCCGCAACGAGGCACGGCAGGCCGTCGCGGAGGTCGACGACGAGGCCGTACGCCTGAAGTCGGCCGTGAAGGCCCGCGACGGGTTCTTCACCACGTACTTCATCAGCCCCTACTCCCGGTACATCGCCCGCTGGTGCGCCCGCCGGGGCCTCACCCCGAACCAGGTCACCACCGCCTCCCTGATCACCGCGCTGATCGCGGCGGCCTGCGCGGCCACGGGTACGCGCGGCGGCTTCATCGCGGCGGGCGTCCTGCTGATCGCCTCGTTCGTCCTGGACTGCACCGACGGCCAGCTCGCCCGCTACTCCCTCCAGTACTCCACGCTCGGCGCCTGGCTCGACGCCACCTTCGACCGGGCCAAGGAGTACGCCTACTACGCCGGCCTCGCGCTGGGTGCCGCCCGGGGCGGCGACGACGTATGGGCCCTCGCGCTGGGCGCGATGATCCTCCAGACCTGCCGGCACGTCGTCGACTTCTCCTTCAACGAGGCGAACCACGACGCCACCGCCAACACCAGCCCCACGGCCGCCCTTTCGGGCAAGCTCGACAGCGTCGGCTGGACGGTGTGGGTCCGGCGGATGATCGTCCTGCCGATCGGCGAGCGCTGGGCGATGATCGCGGTGCTGACCGCGGTCACCACGCCCCGGATCACCTTCTACGCCCTGCTCATCGGGTGCGCCTTCGCCGCGACCTACACCACGGCGGGCCGGGTGCTGCGGTCGCTGACGCGGAAGGCACGGCGGACGGACCGGGCGGCGCGGGCGCTGGCCGACCTCGCCGACTCGGGCCCGCTCGCGCAGGGCGTCGCCAGGGCTCTCCAGGCTCCCGCGCGCCGCCTGCCCGGCTTCGCCGCTCCCGGGGTGGCCCTGCTCGGCGGCCTCGTCCTCGTGGGCCTCGCCTGGCAGCCCGGCTACGGCGGCCCGCTGGCGGCGGTCGGTGCCGTGATCTACGCCGTCACCTCGGGACTGGCCGTCGCCCGCCCCCTCAAGGGCGCCCTCGACTGGCTCGTCCCGCCCTTCTTCCGTGCCGCCGAGTACTGCACCATCCTGCTGCTCGCGGCGAAAGCGGACGTGAACGGAGCCCTTCCTGCGGCTTTCGGCCTGGTGGGCGCCGTCGCCTACCATCACTACGACACGGTGTACCGCATCCGCGGCAACGCCGGAGCGCCCCCGGCCTGGCTGGTGCGTGCCGTCGGGGGGCAGGAGGGGCGCACGCTCCTCGTCGCCGTACTGGCCGCGGTGCTCACCGCTTCGCAGTTCACGGTCGCGCTCACGGTCCTGGCCGTGGCCGTCGCCCTGGTGGTGCTCGCCGAGAGCATCCGCTTCTGGGTGTCCGCAGGGGCACCCGCCGTACACGACGAAGGAGAACCCGCATGATCGGCCTCGTGCTGGCGGCCGGCGCCGGACGCCGACTGCGCCCCTACACCGACAGCCTCCCCAAGGCTCTGGTGCCGGTGGGCCCCGCGGGCATAGAGGGCGAACCGACGGTTCTCGACCTGACCCTCGCCAACTTCGCCGAGATCGGCCTCACCGAGGTCGCCGTCATCGTCGGCTACCGCAAGGAGGCCGTGTACGAGCGCAAGGCGGCCCTGGAGGCCAAGTACGGCCTCAAGCTCACCCTCATCGACAACGACAAGGCCGAGGAGTGGAACAACGCCTACTCCCTGTGGTGCGGCCGTGACGCCCTCAAGGACGGTGTGATCCTCGCCAACGGCGACACCGTGCACCCGGTCTCGGTGGAGAAGACGCTGCTCGCCGCGCGCGGCGAGGGCAAGCGGATCATCCTGGCGCTGGACACCGTGAAGTCCCTCGCGGACGAGGAGATGAAGGTCGTCGTCGACCCCGAGCGGGGCATGACGAAGATCACCAAGCTGATGGACCCGGCCGAGGCCACCGGCGAGTACATCGGCGTCACCCTCATCGAGGGCGACGCCGCCCCCGAACTGGCCGACGCGCTGAAGACGGTCTGGGAGACCGACCCGCAACAGTTCTACGAGCACGGCTACCAGGAGCTCGTGCACCGCGGCTTCCGGATCGACGTGGCGCCGATCGGCGACGTCCAGTGGGTGGAGATCGACAACCACGACGATCTCGCCCGGGGACGGGAGATCGCATGCCAGTACTGACCCGGCTGATTCCCTCGCCGCTCGTCGTCGACATCCGCCCGGGTGCCCTCGACGACCTGGCCTGTGTGCTCGCCGACGAGCGGATCTCGCACTCCGGCAGGCTGGCCGTCGCGGTCAGCGGCGGCTCGGGAGCGAAGCTGCGTGAACGCCTGGAGCCCTCGCTGCCCGGCGCCACCTGGTACGAGGTCGGCGGCGGCACCCTCGACGACGCCATCCGGCTGGCCGGGGACATGAAGGCAGGCCACTTCGACGCGGTCGTCGGCCTCGGCGGCGGCAAGATCATCGACTGCGCCAAGTTCGCCGCGGCGCGCGTCGGCCTGCCCCTGGTCGCCGTACCGACGAACCTCGCGCACGACGGTCTGTGTTCGCCCGTCGCGACCCTCGACAACGACGCGGGCCGCGGCTCCTACGGTGTGCCCAACCCGATAGCGGCCGTCATCGACCTGGACGTCATCCGCGAGGCGCCGGTGCGCTTCGTGCGCGCGGGCATCGGCGACGCCGTCTCCAACATCAACGCGATCGCCGACTGGGAGCTGGCGAACCGCGTCAAGGGCGAGAAGATCGACGGACTCGCCGCCGCCATGGCCCGCCAGGCCGGCGAGGCCGTGCTCCGGCACCCGGGCGGGGTGGGGGACAACGGCTTCCTCCAGGTCCTCGCCGAGGCCCTGGTCCTCACCGGTGTCGCGATGTCGATCTCGGGCGACTCCCGGCCGGCGTCGGGCTCCTGCCACGAGATCAACCACGCGTTCGACCTGCTCTACCCCAAGCGCGCCGCCGCCCACGGCGAGCAGTGCGGCCTGGGCGCGGCCTTCGCGATGTACCTGCGCGGAGCCCATGAGGAAGCGGCCAACATGGCCCAGGTGCTGCGCCGGCACGGACTGCCGGTGCTGCCGGAGGAGATCGGCTTCACACCCGCGGAGTTCGTCCGTGCCGTGGAGTTCGCTCCGGAGACCCGCCCCGGCCGCTACACCATCCTCGAACACCTCGACCTCAAGACCGACCAGATCAAGGACATCTACACCGACTATGTCAAGGCCATCGGTAGCTGAACTCCGTCCGGTCGTCCACCCCGCTGGGGTCAAGGACCGGCGCAGCGGTGAGCACTGGATGGGACGCCTCTACATGCGTGAGGTGTCCCTGCGGGTGGACCGCTACCTGGTGAACACCAGGGTCACGCCCAACCAGCTCACGTACCTGATGACCGTCTTCGGTGTCCTCGCGGCCCCGGCGCTGCTGGTGCCGGGGATCCCGGGAGCCGTGCTCGGCGTGGTGTGCGTCCAGATGTACCTGCTCCTGGACTGCGTCGACGGCGAGATCGCGCGCTGGAAGAAGCAGTACTCGCTCAACGGCGTCTACATGGACCGCGTCGGCGCGTACCTGACCGACGCGGCCGTGCTCGTGGGCTTCGGACTCCGCGCCGCCGACCTGTTCGGCAGCGGCCGTATCGACTGGCTGTGGGCCTTCCTCGGCACGCTCGCCGCGCTCGGCGCGATCCTCATCAAGTCCGAGACCGACCTCGTGGCCGTCGCCCGGCACCAGACCGGAAAGCCGCCCGTGCAGGAGTCGGCCGCCGAGATGCGCTCCTCCGGCATGGCGCTGGCCCGCAAGGCCGCCTCCCTGCTGAAGTTCCACCGGCTGATCCTCGGCATCGAGGCGTCCCTGCTGATCCTGGTCCTCGCGATCGCCGACCAGCTGCGCGACGACCTGTTCTTCACCCGGCTCGGTGTGGCCGTCCTGGCCGGCATCGCCCTGCTCCAGACCCTGCTGCACCTCGTGTCGATCCTCGCTTCCAGCAGGCTGAAGTGAGCACCGGCATGAAGGTCGGCGCGGTGATCATCACCATGGGCAACCGCCCCGAGGAGCTGCGGGCCCTGCTCGACTCGGTCGCCAAGCAGGACGGCGACCCGGTCGAGGTGGTCGTGGTCGGCAACGGCTCGCCCGTACCGGACGTCCCCGAAGGCGTCCGCACGATCGAGCTGCCCGAGAACCTCGGCATCCCCGGCGGCCGCAACGTCGGCATCGAGGCCTTCGGGCCCAGCGGTCGAGATGTCGACATATTGCTCTTCCTCGACGACGACGGCCTCCTGCCGAACCACGACACCGCCGAACTGTGCCGCGAGGCGTTCACCGAGGACCCGAAGCTCGGCATCGTCAGCTTCCGCATCGCCGACCCCGAGACCGGGGTCACCCAGCGCCGGCACGTCCCCCGGCTGCGCGCCTCCGACCCGATGCGCTCCTCCCGGGTCACCACCTTCCTCGGCGGCGCCAACGCCGTGCGCACCCAGGTCTTCGCCGAAGTCGGCGGCCTGCCGGACGCATTCTTCTACGCCCACGAGGAAACCGACCTGGCATGGCGGGCCCTCGACGCGGGCTGGATGATCGACTACCGGTCCGACATGGTGCTGTACCACCCCACGACCGCGCCCTCACGGCACGCGGTCTACCACCGCATGGTCGCCCGCAACCGCGTCTGGCTCGCCCGCCGCAACCTGCCCGCCCCGCTGGTCCCCGTCTACCTCGGCGTCTGGCTGCTGCTGACCCTGCTGCGCCGCCCCTCGCGACCTGCCCTGAAGGCCTGGTTCGGCGGATTCCGGGAAGGCTGGAGCACAGCGTGCGGTCCGCGCCGGCCCATGAAGTGGCGTACGGTGTGGCGGCTCACCCGACTGGGCCGCCCCCCTGTCATCTGACAAGCTCGTATCCGAGAGCAGCCGGGCCGCACCGCGGTCCCACGCTCGTGCCCTGCCTGCACAGGCCGCGCATCTCGAAGACGAAAGTTACCCACCATTGAGTGAGACAACGCACGACGGCAAGGTCGCGACCCGCGCGCCCGCGTCGCCCGACCAGGGCCTCACGGCGGCACAGCTCGCCGAGCGGTACGGACTGGCCGTGAGCGGCGCCCGCCCCTCGCTCGTCGACTACGTCCGCCAGCTCTGGGACCGGCGTCACTTCATCCTCGCGTTCTCGCGGGCGAAGCTGACCGCCCAGTACAGCCAGGCCAAGCTCGGCCAGCTGTGGCAGGTGGCGACCCCGCTGCTGAACGCCGCCGTGTACTTCGTCATCTTCGGCGTCATCCTCGATGCCAGCCGGGGCATGTCGAAGGACGTGTACATCCCGTTCCTGGTCACGGGTGTCTTCGTGTTCACCTTCACGCAGAGCTCGGTCATGGCGGGCGTACGCGCCATCTCCGGCAACCTCGGCCTGGTCCGCGCGCTGCACTTCCCGCGGGCCTCGCTGCCGATCTCCTTCGCGCTCCAGCAGCTCCAGCAGCTGCTGTTCTCGATGGTCGTGCTGTTCGCGGTGGCGGTCGGCTTCGGGCACTACCCGGACCTGTCCTGGGCCCTGATCGTCCCGGTGCTGGCCCTTCAGTTCCTGTTCAACACCGGCCTCGCGCTGATCATGGCCCGCGCCGGCGCCAAGACCCCCGACCTGGCCCAGCTGATGCCGTTCGTGATGCGCACCTGGATGTACGCGTCCGGCGTGATGTTCTCCATCCCGATCATGCTGGCCGACAAACCGCAGTGGGTCGCCACGGTCCTCCAGTGGAACCCCGCGGCCCTCTACATGGACCTGATGCGCTTCGCCCTGCTCGACGACTACGGCGCCGAGAACCTGCCCAACCACGTCTGGGCGGCGGCGGGCGGCTGGGCCGTGCTCTTCGCGCTCGGCGGCTTCGTGTACTTCTGGAAGGCGGAGGAAAGGTACGGCCGTGGCTGAGGACATCCAGGACGCGCAGGCCACCAAGGCCCCCACGGTCATCGCGGACGACCTGCACATCGTCTACCGCGTCAACGGCGCCAAGACCGGCAAGGGCAGTGCGACCGCGGCCCTGAGCCGCATCCTCAAGCGCGGCGAGGAGCGGGGCGTGCGCAAGGTGCACGCCGTGCGGGGCGTCTCCTTCGTCGCGTACAAGGGCGAGGCGATCGGCCTGATCGGCTCCAACGGCTCCGGCAAGTCGACCCTGCTGCGGGCCATCGCCGGTCTGCTGCCCGCCGAGAGCGGCCGCGTCTACACCCACGGCCAGCCCTCCCTGCTCGGCGTCAACGCGGCCCTGATGAACGACCTCACGGGTGAGCGGAACGTCATCCTGGGCGGTCTCGCCATGGGGATGTCCCGGGAGCAGATCAAGGAGCGCTACCAGGAGATCGTCGACTTCTCCGGGATCAACGAGAAGGGCGACTTCATCACCCTTCCCATGCGCACCTACTCCTCCGGCATGGCGGCCCGGCTGCGCTTCTCCATCGCCGCCGCCAAGGATCACGACGTCCTCATGATCGACGAGGCCCTGGCCACCGGTGACCGCAAGTTCCAGAAGCGCTCCGAGGAACGCATCCGGGAACTGCGCAAGGAGGCGGGCACGGTGTTCCTGGTCAGCCACAACAACAAGTCGATCCGTGACACCTGCGACCGCGTCCTGTGGCTGGAGCGCGGCGAGCTGCGCATGGACGGCCCGACCGAAGAGGTCATCAAGGAGTACGAGAAGTTCACGGGCAAGTAGTCCACCCCGCCCCGGGCGAAAAAGACCGCTCCGCTTGACCGGGCCCCGCCGGAACTGCTCCGGCGGGGCCCCGCGTCTGCAAAGGAAACGTCAACTTCCGCAGCCCTTAGGAATCTTGGGGCCAATCGGTGTGTTGTTGTGATGCGCCGGACACCCCGACGATCCTCGCCGCGTTGTACAACGTAAGCTGTACCGGTGCCCAATCGCGGCAAGTGGGGCGATAATGCGCGACACCCGCACAAGGGCGCCGCGCGGACGGCCGGGCGGCGTGTCCGAAATAGTGTGTATTGGGTCGGCGGTGTAGAACGGGAGATGTGACGGCGATGGCTTCGGAAACTCCCCAGCTCAACGCAGCACGTGCCGTCCCCGCGCCGGGCAGGCAGCGATGACGGAGACCGGCACGACGCGCCCGGGAGCGACCGAGCGCGGAACGCTCGACAAGGCCGCGGCGGAGAACTTCCCCGTGGCCCCCTTCTTCCTGCCCAGGGACTGGCGCGCCGACCTCATGGCGGTCTACGGCTTCGCACGCCTCGTCGACGACATCGGTGACGGCGATCTCGCCCCCGGCGGCGCCGACGCCCGGCTGCTCGGCGTTTCGCCACGAGAGGCCGAGGACCGGCTGGTCCTGCTGGACGCCTTCGAGGCCGACCTGGACCGCGTCTTCTCCGGAGAGCCGCGCCACCCCCTGCTGCGCCGCCTCCAGCCCACCGTTCGCCGCCGCGCGCTGACCCCCGAGCCCTTCCGCGGCCTGATCGCCGCCAACCGCCAGGACCAGCTCGTCACCCGCTACGAGACCTACGACGACCTGCTCGCCTACTGCGAGCTGTCCGCCAACCCCGTCGGCCGTCTCGTGCTCGCCGTCACCGGCACCTCGACCCCCGAGCGGATCCGCCTCTCCGACGCGATCTGCACGGCCCTCCAGATCGTCGAACACCTCCAGGACGTCGCCGAGGACCTCGGCCGCGACCGGATCTATCTGCCCGCCGCTGACATGAAGCGCTTTCATGTCCAGGAGGCGGATCTGGCCCCGAAAAGCGCGGGCGCATCGGTGCGCGCTCTGGTTGCATACGAAGCACAACGCGCCCGCGAACTCCTGAATGAAGGCGCCCCCCTCGTGGGTAGCGTCCACGGCAGACTCAAGCTGCTGCTCGCGGGGTTCGTGGCGGGGGGAAGGGCGGCGCTCCGCGCGATCGCCGCCGCAGAACACGACGTACTTCCCGGCCCGCCCAAGCCCGGCAAGCTCCAGCTGCTGCGCGAGGTGGGCGTCGCTCTGCGAGGAGAGGGGTGATCCGGACCGTGGAGGCACCACCGCACGCGTCCGCACCGGTACTCGCCGCCTACAGCTACTGCGAGGCAGTGACCGGACAGCAGGCGCGCAACTTCGCCTACGGCATCAGGCTGCTGCCGACGTCCAAGCGGCGTGCGATGTCGGCGCTCTACGCGTTCTCGCGGCGCGTCGACGACATCGGCGACGGCGCACTGGCGCACGACGTGAAGGCCGCGAGACTCGAGGACACCCGGGCGATGCTGACCCGGGTGCGGGAGGGCTCGGTCGACGAGGACGACACCGATCCGGTGGCCGTCGCCCTCGCCCACGCCGCCGCCACCTTCCCGATCCCGCTCGGCGGTCTCGACGAACTGATCGACGGCGTCCTGATGGACGTACGCGGCGAGACCTACGAGACCTGGGACGACCTGAAGGTGTACTGCCGCTGTGTGGCGGGCGCCATCGGCCGGCTCTCGCTCGGCGTCTTCGGCACCGAACCCGGCGCCCGCGCCGCCGAACGCGCGCCCGAGTACGCCGACACGCTCGGTCTGGCCCTCCAGCTCACCAACATCCTCAGGGACGTCCGCGAGGACGCCGAGGGCGGCCGCACGTATCTGCCTGCCGACGACCTCGCCAAGTTCGGCTGCTCGGCCGGCTTCAAGGGGTCGCAACCACCCGAGGGCGCCGACTTCGCGGGCCTCGTGCACTTCGAAGTGCGTCGGGCCCGCGCTCTTTTCGCCGAGGGCTACCGGCTGCTCCCCATGCTCGACCGGCGCAGCGGTGCCTGTGTGGCCGCCATGGCCGGCATCTACCGCCGGCTGCTCGACCGCATCGAACGCGACCCCGAGGCGGTGCTGCGCGGCCGGGTCTCGCTCCCCGGTCGCGAGAAGGCGTTCGTCGCGGTCCGCGGCCTGTCGGGGCTGGACGCCCGGCATGTGACGCGGCAGACCGTCAGGAGGCGCGCCTGATGGGCGATGTGGACAATTCGGTCCAAGGTGATGCCACCGGAGAAAAGTGGCACGCAACCCTCCGCTCGAGGACGGCGTCCCTGACTGCAACGGTCGGCCGTGCACCGTTCACGCGTCACGGCGGCTGCGCAGGGGAGGGTGTGCGATGACCGACGGGCATCAGTCCGCGCGGGACGCCGTCGTGATCGGCGGCGGGCTCGCCGGCATCACCGCCGCGCTCGCGCTCGCCGACGCCGGAGTGCGCGTCACCCTGCTCGAAGGCCGGCCCCGCCTCGGCGGACTCGCCTTCTCGTTCCAGCGCGGCGACCTGACCGTCGACAACGGCCAGCATGTCTACCTGCGGTGCTGCACCGCCTACCGCTGGTTCCTCGACCGCGTCGAGGGGACGGCGCTGGCGCCCTTGCAGGATCGTCTCGACGTGCCCGTTCTGGACGTGGCCCGGCCCGCGGGCCGACGGCTCGGCAGACTGCGGCGCGACGCGCTGCCGGTGCCCCTGCATCTGGGGCGCAGCCTCGCGACCTACCCGCATCTCTCGCTCGCCGAGCGCGCCAGGGTCGGGCGTGCCGCGCTCGCGCTCAAGGGGCTCGACCTCGCCGATCCGAGCCTGGACGCACAGGACTTCGGCAGCTGGCTGACCGCGCACGGTCAGTCGGCGCGTGCCGTCGAGGCCCTGTGGGACCTGGTCGGGGTCGCCACCCTCAACGCGGTCGCGGGCGACGCCTCGCTGGGGCTCGCCGCGATGGTGTTTAAGACCGGTCTGCTGTCCGACCCGGGCGCGGCCGACATCGGCTGGGCCCATGTCCCGCTGGGTGAACTGCACGACCGGCTCGCCCGCAAGGCGCTCGACTCCGCGGGCGTGCGTACCGAGGTCCGTACACGCGTCACCTCCATCTCTACTGACGAGAACGGCACTTGGAGCGTTCAGGTTCCCGGCGAGACGCTCCGCGCCGACGCCGTCGTGCTCGCCGTAGCCCAGGGCGAGGCCGCTGACCTGCTGCCCGAGGGCGCGCTCGACGCCCCGGAAAATCTCCGGGCGATCGGCACCGCGCCCATCCTCAACGTGCATGTCGTCTACGACCGCAAGGTGCTCGACACACCGTTCTTCGCCGCCCTCGGCAGCCCCGTGCAGTGGGTCTTCGACCGCACCGACGCCTCCGGGCTGCGCGAGGGCCAGTACCTCGCCCTGTCCCAGTCGGCCGCGCACCACGAGATCGACTCCCCGGTGGCCGAACTGCGCGAGCGGTACCTGCCCGAGCTGGAGCGGCTGCTCCCGCTCGCGCGCCGCGCCGAGGTCAAGGACTTCTTCGTGACCAGGGAGCGCACGGCCACGTTCGCCCCGACCCCCGGCGTCGGACGGCTGCGGCCGGGCGCCCGTACGAAAGCCCCCGGCCTCTACCTGGCCGGCGCGTGGACCGCCACGGGGTGGCCCGCGACCATGGAGAGTGCGGTCCGCAGTGGCGTGAGTGCGGCGGACGCCGCCCTCGCCGCCCTGGGCCGGCCCCGCCCCGCTCGGCTCTTCGAGTTCGAGGAGGCCGCGTGATGCTCGATCAGCACGGCGCGACAGGCCCCAGCACCTCCGGTACCGCAACAAGAGGAGAGACTGTGCCCACTGTGCCCCCCGCCGAGACGGCTGCTCGGAGGACCGCGGTGGACGTGACCGCGCTCCTGGAGCGCGGCCGGACCCTGGCCACACCGGTGCTCAAGGCGGCCGTCGACCGCCTCGCATCCCCGATGGACACCGTGTCCGCCTACCACTTCGGCTGGATCGACGCCCAGGGCAACCCGGCCGACGGGGACGGCGGCAAGGCCGTGCGCCCCGCCCTTGCGGTGCTCTCGGCCGAGGTCACCGGCGCCGCGCCCGAGACCGGCATCCCCGGCGCCGTCGCCGTCGAACTGGTCCACAACTTCTCGCTCCTGCACGACGACCTCATGGACGGCGACGAGCAGCGCCGCCACCGCGACACCGTCTGGAAGGTGCACGGGCCCGCCCAGGCCATCCTGGTCGGCGACGCCCTGTTCGCCCTCGCCAACGAGGTCCTCCTCGAACTCGGCACCGTCGAGGCCGGCCGCGCCACCCGCCGCCTCACCACCGCCACCCGCGCCCTCATCGACGGCCAGGCGCAGGACATCTCCTACGAGCACCGCGACCGCGTCAGCGTCGAGGAGTGCCTCGAGATGGAGGGCAACAAGACCGGCGCCCTGCTCGCCTGCGCCAGCTCCATCGGCGCGGTGCTCGGCGGAGCGGACGACCGCACCGCCGACACCCTGGAGAAGTACGGCTACCACCTCGGCCTCGCCTTCCAGGCCGTCGACGACCTCCTCGGCATCTGGGGCGACCCGGTCTCCACCGGCAAGCAGACCTGGAGCGACCTGCGCCAGCGCAAGAAGTCCCTGCCGGTCGTGGCCGCGCTCGCGGCGGGTGGCCCCGCCTCCGAGCGGCTCGGCGAGATCCTCGCCGCCGACGCCAAGAGCAGCGACTTCGAGAACTTCTCCGAGGAGGAGTTCGCGGCCCGCGCCGCCCTCATCGAGGAGGCGGGCGGCCGCGAGTGGACGGCGGCGGAAGCACGCCGTCAGCACACCATCGCCATCGAAGCCCTCGACGCCGTGGACATGCCCGAGCGGGTGCGGGCGCAGTTCACGGCGCTGGCCGACTTCGTCGTCGTACGAAAGAGATGATCATTATCGGCCGAATAGCCCTCGCGTAGTCGCCGGCCGGTGCTGCGAGGAAAGGAAAGGCACCGGCCGACGGCGGACCCACAGCAGAGCACCACATTGCACACTGCACGAAGGGGAAGCCATGACAGCGACGACCGACGGAAGCACCGGGGCCCTGCCGCCCCGCGCTGCCGCGGCCACCGAAACCCGTCTCGACACCCCCGTGGCGGCCGGGGTACAAGAAGCCGCCGTACGCGCCGTCCGGCGCGCCACCGAGCACCTCCTCGCCCGGCAGGACGCCGAGGGCTGGTGGAAGGGCGACCTCGAGACCAACGTCACGATGGACGCCGAGGACCTGCTGCTCCGTCAGTTCCTCGGCATCCGCGACGAGTCGACCACCCGGGCCGCCGCCAAGTTCATCCGCGGCGAGCAGCGCGAGGACGGCACCTGGGCCTCCTTCTACGGCGGGCCCGGCGAACTCTCCACCACCATCGAGGCGTACGTCGCCCTCCGGCTGGACGGCGACGCCCCGGACGCCCCGCACATGGCGAAGGCCTCCGCCTGGATCCGCGCCCAGGGCGGGATCGCCGCCGCCCGGGTGTTCACCCGGATCTGGCTCGCCCTGTTCGGCTGGTGGAAGTGGGAGGACCTGCCCGAACTCCCGCCGGAGCTCATCTACTTCCCCAAGTGGGTCCCGCTCAACATCTACGACTTCGGCTGCTGGGCCCGCCAGACCATCGTCCCGCTGACGATCGTCTCCGCGAAGCGCCCGGTGCGGCCCGCGCCCTTCCCGCTCGACGAACTGCACACCGACCCGGCCGACCCGAACCCGGCCAAGCCCCTCGCCCCGGTGGCGAGTTGGGACGGCGCCTTCCAGCGGCTCGACAAGGCCCTGCACCAGCTGCGCAAGGTCGCCCCGCGCAGACTCCGCAGAGCCGCCATGAACTCCGCGGCCCGCTGGATCATCGAGCGGCAGGAGAACGACGGCTGCTGGGGCGGCATCCAGCCCCCGGCCGTGTACTCCGTGATCGCCCTGCACCTGCTCGGCTACGACCTCGAACACCCGGTGATGCGAGCCGGTTTGGAGTCCCTGGACCGCTTCGCCATCTGGCGCGAGGACGGGGCCCGGATGATCGAGGCCTGCCAGTCCCCGGTGTGGGACACCTGCCTCGCCACCATCGCCCTCGTCGACGCGGGGGTGCCCGCCGACCACCCGCAGCTCGTCAGGGCGGCGGACTGGATGCTCGGCGAGGAGATCGTCCGGCCCGGCGACTGGGCCGTGAAGCGTCCGCAACTCCCGCCGGGCGGCTGGGCGTTCGAGTTCCACAACGACAACTACCCCGACATCGACGACACCGCCGAGGTCGTCCTCGCGCTGCGACGGGTCAGGCACCACGACCCCGAGCGGGTGGAGAGGGCCATCGGGCGCGGGGTGCGCTGGAACCTCGGGATGCAGTCGAAGAACGGCGCCTGGGGCGCCTTCGACGTCGACAACACCAGCCCGTTCCCCAACCGGCTGCCGTTCTGCGACTTCGGCGAGGTCATCGACCCGCCGTCGGCCGACGTCACCGCCCACGTGGTGGAGATGCTGGCGGTCGAGGGGCTCTCCCACGACCCGCGCACCCGGCGCGGCATCGACTGGCTGCTCGCCGAACAGGAGCCGGACGGCTCGTGGTTCGGGCGCTGGGGCGTCAACTACATCTACGGCACCGGCTCGGTGGTGCCCGCGCTCACCGCCGCCGGGCTGCCCGCCTCGCACCCGGCGATCCGGCGGGCCGTGGCCTGGCTGGAGAAGGTGCAGAACGACGACGGCGGCTGGGGCGAGGACCTGCGCTCCTACAAGTACGTCAAGGAGTGGAGCGGCCGCGGCGCCTCCACCGCCTCCCAGACCGCCTGGGCGCTGATGGCGCTGCTGGCGGCGGGGGAGAGGGAGTCCAAGGCCGTCGAGCGCGGCATCGAATGGCTCGCGAGCACCCAGCGCGAGGACGGCTCCTGGGACGAGCCCTACTTCACCGGCACCGGCTTCCCCTGGGACTTCTCCATCAACTACCACCTCTACCGGCAGGTCTTCCCGCTCACCGCGCTGGGCCGCTACGTCCATGGAGAACCGTTCTCCCGGACCGAGGCCCTTTGATGAGCACCGAGCCCGCCACCGCCCCGCTGCTGATCGCCTGCGCCCTCGGCATCGAGCACCTCGCGCTGCGCACCGGAGAGCGCGGCGGGGCGAGCGGGCGCGGCGGGGCCGGCGGACCGGTCACCGTGCTCCGGACCGGGATGGGGCCCAAGGCGGCGGAACGTGCCGTCACCGAGGCCCTCGCCGACCCCGCGTTCGCCGGGGCCGCCGTCCTCGCCACCGGCTTCTGCGCCGGCCTCGCCCCCGGGATGCACCCCGGCGATCTGGTCGTCGCCGAGGAGACCCGGGATCCGGACGGAACCGTTCCCTGTGTGGAGACCGACCTACTCGTCAAGGAGCTGGCACGGGCCGTACCGGGACGTACCGTGCACACCGGACCCCTGACCGGCTCCGATCACGTCGTCCGCGGTCACGAGCGGTCGGATCTGCTCGCGACCGGCGCGATCGCGGTCGACATGGAGTCCGCGGCCACACTCCTGAGCGCCGTGCGCGCGGGCGAGCGCCCCGTTGCGGCCGTCCGGGTGGTCGTGGACGCTCCACAACATGAACTCGTCCGGGTCGGCACGGTACGCGGTGGAATATCGGCCTTCCGCGTCCTTCGTTCCGTCCTTCCAGCTTTCTACGAATGGCACCGTTCCTTGCTGCTCCCCAGGAGGTGAGCCAGATGGCCATGCCGCTGCGTCAGTCCATCAAGGTCGCTACATACTTGGCCGAACAGAAGCTCCGCAAGCGGGACAAGTTCCCGCTGATCGTGGAGCTGGAACCTCTCTTCGCATGCAACCTGAAGTGCGAGGGCTGCGGCAAGATCCAGCATCCCGCGGGCGTGCTCAAGCAGCGCATGCCAGTGGCGCAGGCCGTCGGGGCGGTGTTGGAATCCGGTGCGCCGATGGTGTCCATCGCCGGCGGTGAGCCGCTGATGCACCCTCAGATCGACGAGATCGTGCGGCAGTTGGTGGCGAAGAAGAAGTACGTCTTCCTCTGCACCAACGCCATGCTGCTGCGCAAGAAGATGGACAAGTTCACGCCCTCGCCCTATTTCGCCTTCGCGGTGCACATCGACGGGCTGCGGGAGCGGCACGACGAGTCCGTGGCGAAGGAGGGCGTGTTCGACGAGGCCGTGGAGGCGATCAAGGAGGCCAAGCGGCGCGGCTTCCGGGTCACCACCAACTCGACCTTCTTCAACACCGACACCCCGCAGACCATCATCGAGGTGCTCAACTTCCTCAACGACGACCTCAAGGTCGACGAGATGATGATCTCGCCCGCCTACGCCTACGAGAAGGCGCCCGACCAGGAGCACTTCCTGGGCGTGGAGCAGACCCGCGAGCTGTTCAAGAAGGCCTTCGCGGGCGGCAACCGCAAGAAGTGGCGGCTCAACCACTCCCCGCTCTTCCTGGACTTCCTGGAGGGCAAGGTCGACTTCCCGTGCACGGCCTGGGCGATCCCGAACTACTCCCTGTTCGGCTGGCAGCGCCCCTGCTACCTGATGAGCGACGGGTACGTGCCGACGTACCGCGAGCTCATCGAGGAGACCGACTGGGACAAGTACGGCCGCGGCAAGGATCCGCGCTGCGCCAACTGCATGGCGCACTGCGGCTACGAGCCCACCGCCGTCCTCGCCACCATGGGCTCGCTCAAGGAGTCGCTGCGCGCCATGCGCGAGACCGTCTCCGGAAACCGCGAGTAGCGCCATGACCGCCATTCCCTTGGGCGTCCCCGAGGTACCGGTCCGACCGATCGCCGAGCGGCGTGCCTCGCGGCAGATCATGGTCGGGCCGGTGGCGGTCGGGGGCGGGGCCCCGGTGTCGGTGCAGTCGATGACGACGACCCGTACGTCCGACATCGGCGCCACCCTCCAGCAGATCGCCGAGCTGACGGCGTCCGGCTGCCAGATCGTCCGCGTCGCCTGTCCCACGCAGGACGACGCGGACGCCCTCGCGACCATCGCGCGCAAGTCGCAGATCCCGGTGATCGCGGACATCCACTTCCAGCCGAAGTACGTGTTCGCGGCGATCGAGGCCGGCTGCGCGGCCGTACGCGTCAATCCCGGCAACATCAAGCAGTTCGACGACAAGGTGAAGGAGATCGCGCGGGCCGCGAAGGACCACGGCACGCCGATCAGGATCGGGGTCAACGCCGGATCCCTGGACCGGCGGCTGCTCCAGAAGTACGGCAGGGCGACCCCGGAGGCCCTGGTGGAGAGCGCGCTGTGGGAGGCGTCGCTGTTCGAGGAGCACGGGTTCCGGGACATCAAGATCTCGGTGAAGCACAACGACCCCGTGGTCATGGTCAGCGCGTACCAGCAGCTGGCCGAACAGTGCGACTACCCGCTGCATCTGGGCGTCACGGAGGCAGGTCCCGCGTTCCAGGGGACCATCAAGTCGGCGGTGGCGTTCGGCGCGTTGCTCAGCAGGGGGATCGGCGACACCATCCGGGTCTCCCTGTCCGCGCCGCCCGCCGAGGAGGTCAAGGTCGGCATCCAGATCCTGGAGTCGCTCGGGCTCAGGCAGCGGCGGCTGGAGATCGTGTCCTGTCCGTCCTGCGGGCGGGCGCAGGTCGACGTCTACAAGCTGGCCGACGAGGTCACGGCGGGTCTGGAGGGCATGGAAGTGCCCCTGCGGGTCGCGGTGATGGGATGTGTGGTCAACGGTCCCGGTGAGGCGCGGGAGGCGGACCTGGGGGTCGCGTCCGGCAACGGCAAGGGACAGATCTTCGTGAAGGGCGAGGTCGTCAAGGCCGTCCCCGAGTCGAAGATCGTGGAGACCCTCATCGAGGAGGCGATGAAGATCGCCGAACAGATGGAGAAGGACGGCGTCGCGTCGGGGGAGCCGGCCGTCACCGTGAGTTGAACAGCACGGACCGAAGGGGGCCCGAGCGTGACCATTCTGGAGAACATCCGGGGACCACGCGACCTGAAGGCGCTGTCCGAGCCGGATCTTGTCGAACTGTCCGAAGAGATCAGGGAGTTCCTGGTGCACGCGGTCGCCAGGACCGGTGGGCACCTCGGACCCAACCTGGGGGTGGTGGAACTCTCCATCGCGCTCCACCGGGTCTTCGAGTCACCGGTCGACCGCATCGTGTGGGACACCGGCCATCAGAGCTATGTGCACAAGATCCTGACAGGTCGTCAGGACTTCTCCAAGCTGCGTTCCAAGGGCGGCCTGTCCGGCTACCCCTCACGCGCCGAGTCCGAGCACGACATTGTCGAGAACAGCCACGCCTCCACCGCGCTCGGCTGGGCCGACGGGCTCGCCAAGGCCCGTCAGGTGCAGGGGGACACGGGGCACGTCGTCGCGGTCATCGGCGACGGCGCGCTCACCGGGGGCATGGCCTGGGAGGCGCTCAACAACATCGCGGCCGCCAAGGACCGGCCGCTGATCATCGTCGTCAACGACAACGAGCGGTCGTACTCGCCGACCATCGGCGGCCTCGCCAACCACCTGGCCACCCTGCGCACCACCGACGGCTACGAGAAGGTGCTGGCCTGGGGGAAGGACGTACTCCTCAAGACCCCCGTGGTCGGCAGCACCATCTACGAGTCCCTGCACGGGGCGAAGAAGGGGTTCAAGGACGCCTTCGCGCCGCAGGGCATGTTCGAGGACCTCGGGCTGAAGTACGTCGGGCCGATAGACGGACACGACATCGGGGCCGTCGAGTCGGCGCTCAGGCGGGCGAAACGGTTCCACGGGCCGGTGCTCGTGCACTGCCTGACGGAGAAGGGGCGCGGGTACGAGCCCGCCCTCGCGCACGAGGAGGACCATTTCCACACCGTCGGTGTGATGGACCCCCTCACCTGCGAGCCGCTCGCCCCCTCCAACGGGCCGTCCTGGACCTCGGTGTTCGGCGACGAGATCGTCGCGATCGGGGAGGAGCGCGAGGACGTCGTGGCGATCACGGCGGCCATGCTGCACCCGGTCGGGCTGGGCAAGTTCGCCGCCCGGTTCCCGGACCGGGTCTGGGACGTCGGGATCGCCGAGCAGCACGCGGCGGTCTCCGCGGCCGGCCTCGCGACGGGCGGGCTGCACCCGGTGGTCGCCGTGTACGCGACCTTCCTGAACCGGGCCTTCGACCAGCTGCTGATGGATGTCGCCCTGCACCGCTGCGGGGTCACCTTCGTGCTGGACCGGGCCGGGGTCACGGGCGTCGACGGGGCCTCGCACAACGGCATGTGGGACATGTCGATCCTCCAGGTCGTGCCCGGTCTGAGGATCGCCGCGCCCCGGGACGCCGACCAACTCCGGGCCCAGCTGCGGGAAGCGGTCGCCGTGGACGACGCGCCGACGCTGGTGCGGTTCCCGAAGGAGTCGGTGGGGCCCGTGATCGCGGCTGTGGACCACGTGGGCGGCATGGACGTGCTCCATCGAGGAGACCGGCCAGAGGTGTTGCTCGTCGCCGTCGGTGTCATGGCGCCCGTCTGCCTCCAGGCCGCCGAGCTCCTGGAAGCGCGGGGCATCGACTGCACGGTCGTGGACCCCCGTTGGGTCAAGCCCGTCGACCCGGCGCTGCCGGGCCTCGCCGCGGGGCACCGGCTGGTGGCCGTCGTCGAGGACAACAGCCGGGCCGCCGGGGTGGGCGCCGCGGTGGCGCTGGCGCTCGGTGACGCCGAAGTCGACGTACCGGTACGGCGGTTCGGGATCCCGGAGCAGTTCCTCGCGCACGCCAAGCGGGGCGAGGTGCTCGCCGACATCGGGTTGACGCCGGTCGAGGTGGCGGGGCGGATCAGCGCGAGCCTTGCCGTCAAGGACCAGGTCGAAGTCAAGGAGAAGGAATGAGCACGGAGTTCGACCTCGGCAGACTCCTGGCCGAGCGCGGAGCCGAGCGCTACGAGCTGCACGGGAAGTACCTGAACCACCAGCTCCCGCGCATGCTGCACACCATCGGCTTCGACAAGGTCTACGAGCGCGGCGAGGGCGCGTACTTCTGGGACGCGGACGGCAACGACTACCTGGACATGCTCGCCGGGTTCGGGGTGATGGGCCTGGGGCGCCACCACCCCGTCGTCCGCAAGGCACTGCACGACGTCCTCGACGCCCAGCTCGCCGACCTCACCCGCTTCGACTGCCAGCCGCTGCCCGGGCTGCTGGCCGAGAAGCTCCTCGCGCACAGCCCGCACCTGGACCGGGTGTTCTTCGGCAACAGTGGCACCGAAGCGGTGGAGACCGCGCTGAAGTTCGCCCGGTACGCCACCGGGAAGCCGCGGGTCCTGTACTGCGACCACGCCTTCCACGGGCTGACCACCGGGTCGCTGTCGGTCAACGGCGAGGTCGGCTTCCGGGACGGCTTCGCGCCCCTGCTGCCCGACACGGCCGTACCCCTCGGGGATCTCGACGCCCTCGCGCGGGAGCTGAAGAAGGGTGACGTGGCCGCCCTGGTCGTCGAGCCGATCCAGGGCAAGGGCGTGCACGAGGCGCCGCCCGGCTATCTGCGGTCCGCGCAGGAGCTGCTGCGCCGGCACAAGGCGCTGCTCATCGCCGACGAGGTGCAGACCGGGCTCGGGCGCACCGGGGACTTCTACGCGTACCAGCACGAGGACGGGGTCGAGCCCGACCTGGTGTGCGTGGCCAAGGCGCTGTCCGGCGGGTATGTGCCGGTCGGGGCCACCCTCGGCAAGGACTGGATCTTCAAGAAGGTCTACTCGTCCATGGACAGGGTGCTGGTGCACTCGGCGAGCTTCGGGTCCAACGCGCAGGCGATGGCCGCCGGGCTCGCCGTCCTCGCGGTCATGGAGAACGAGCAGATCGTCGCGAACGCCCGCGCCACGGGTGAGCTGCTGAAGTCCCGGCTCGCCGCGCTCGTCGACAAGTACGAGCTGCTCGCCGACGTGCGCGGCCGGGGCCTGATGATCGGCATCGAGTTCGGGAAGCCCAGGTCGCTCAAGCTGCGCGGTCGCTGGACCATGCTCCAGGCCGCACGCAAGGGCCTGTTCGCGCAGATGGTCGTCGTCCCGCTGCTCCAGCGGCACCGGATTCTCACCCAGGTCTCCGGCGACCACCTGGAGGTCATCAAACTGATCCCGCCGCTCGTCGTCGGCGAGAAGGAAGTGGACCGGTTCGTCGACGCCTTCACCGACGTCATGGACGACGCGCACAGCGGCAGCGGGCTGATGTGGGACTTCGGCAGGACGCTGGTGAAGCAGGCGGTGGCGAACCGCTGACTTCGCCGTGGGGCGGCTGCGGCGGGTGGTGGCCAGCTGCTGACCCCGCCGGCGGCCGGCTGCGGCAGGGAGCGGCCCACCGGTGACCTCGCCGTCGGCCGGGTTTGCCTCTGAGGCAATAAAATTGCCGCAGAGGCAAATCTGGGGCTCAATGGAGTCATGAGCTCCCCGGAAGCCTTCACGGAGCTGCCCTCGGTGGCTCCCCAGCTTCGCGCACTGCGCCGCCGCGCCTCCCTGACCCTGGAGGCCGCGGCCGCCGCCGCGGGGCTGTCGCCCGCCCATCTGTCCCGCCTGGAGACCGGGCAGCGCCAGCCCTCGCTGCCGATGCTGCTCGCGCTCGCCCGCATCTACGGTACGACGGTCTCGGAGCTGCTCGGTGAGACGGTCGCCGAACGGGACTCCGTGGTGCGCGCCGCCGACATGGAACCGACCGCGGCGGGCGGCTGGACCTACTTCCAGGCGGGCGCGTCCGGCCGCGGCATGCAGGCCCTGCGGGTGCGGGTGCCGCACGGCTCCCAGGGCGACATCGTGCGGGTGCATCCGGGCGAGGAATGGCTCTACGTCCTGCACGGACGGCTGCGCCTGCGCCTCGGCGACACCACGCACCTGCTCGGTCCGGGCGACAGCGCCCACTTCGACTCGCTGACCCCACACCGCATCGCCGCCCAGGATCCCGACGGAGTCGAGCTCCTGTTCGTCCACACCCTGTTGCAGAGTCCCACGGCCACCCTGTGCCTGGGCCCCACCCCTGGAGAGATGCCATGAGTGACATGGAGGAGAAGTTCCCCCGCGCCCTGTGGGTGCGCCTGCTTATCTACCTGGCGGCCGGCCACGTCTTCGCGGCCTTCCTCTACCTGCTCTTCGAGGTGGGAGCCGGGCAGTAGGGGCCGTACGACTCAGTCGAGCAGGCGCTCCCGCAGCCGCTCGCGGATCTCGGGGGTGAGACCGAGGCCCTCCTCCAGGTAGGCGTCGACGCTGCCCCAGGTCTCCTCGATGGTCTCCAGGGCAGCCGTCAGATACTCGGCGCGCGCTTCGAACAGCGGGCTGAGCAGCTCCATGACCTCGGGGGAGTAGGCGTCGGCGGAGGTGCTGGTGCGGCGGACCTTGTAGCGGCGGTGCTTGGCGTTCGACTCCAGGTAGTCGGCGACGATCGCCTCGCGCTCCACGCCCAGCGCGAGCAGGGTCACCGCGATCGACAGGCCCGCGCGGTCCTTGCCGGCCGCGCAGTGCAGGAGGGCGGGGACGCTGTCCTCGGCGAGCGAGTGGAGCACCTGGGAGTGCTCGGCGGTGCGCTCCTTGATCATCGTGCGGTAGGAGTTGGTCATCCGCGCCGCGGCCTTGCCGTCGCCGAGCAGCTCACGCAGCTGCTCGATGTCGCCGTCCCGGACCATCTTCCAGAACCAGGTGCCCTCCGCCGGGTCGCTCAGCGGCAGGTTCACATTGGTGACCCCGGGCAGGTCGACGTCCGGGCCCTCCAGCTTCTGGTCCGCCGAATTGCGGAAGTCGAAGATCGTGTGCAGGCCGAGCGAGGACAGGAAGGCCGCGTCGTCCTCGGTGGCGTGCGCGAGGTGGCCGCTGCGGAACAGCACTCCGTACCGCACCCGCCGTCCGTCGGTCGTCGGCAGTCCGCCCACATCGCGGAAGTTGCGGACACCGGCGAGTTCGGGTTCGGTCGACGGAATCTGCTGCGTCACGGGGGCTCCTCCCAGCCGGGCACCGCCGACGCTGCTCGTCGACGGGCACCTCTCGACGATACGACACGGGTTCCTGCGGCGATGAGTTGTCCACAGGCCCCGACATCACGGGCAATCAGTTGTCCACAGGCGTTGCAGCAGGGGCCCACGGCCGCTGATGATGTTGGTGCCTGAGCGCACCTGTTGGCACCTGTTCGAACCTGTGAGGGGCACCATGCTGGAGATCGCCGAGAACGGCCGTACGTGGATTCTGTCCGGGCCGGCCAGCAGTTACGCCCTGCACCTCACCGCCGAGGACGAGCTGCTGCACCTGCACTGGGGCCCGCGCATCGCGCTGGCCGACGCCGAGGCGCTCGCCGTGCGCCCGCTGCCGGACTACTGGCCCTTCGAGTCCCCGCTCGACGGGCGCGAGGAGTACCCGGTCGAGGGCGGCCCCCGCTTCACCCGGCCCGCCCTGTCCGTGCGCACCGACGAGCGGCGCGGCACCGAGTGGACCTTCGAGGCCCACGACACCGAGGGCGACGAGCTGCGCCTGCGGTTCCGCGACGGCGGCCTGGTCATCACGCTGCACTACCGGATGCGCCACGACGTCCTGGAGCGCTGGGTGACCCTGGACAACCAGGGCCAGGGCCCGGTCGAGCTGCTCCGCGCCGACTCCGCGACCTGGACGCTGCCCGACCGCGAGGACGGCTGGCGGCTCTCCCAGCTGCACGGCCGCTGGGCCGCCGAGTCCCTGCTCACCCAGGCCCCGCTCACCTACGGCGAGAAGGTCATCGGCAGCCGCCGCGGCCACACCGGGCACCAGCACCTGCCCTGGGTCGCGCTCGACACCGACGCCACCGAGGAGCGAGGCGAGGTCTACGGCGTCGCCCTCGGCTGGTCGGGGTCCTGGCGGATCGCGGTCGCCCAACTCCCCGACGCGCGCGTGCAGATCACCGGCGGCGCCGGCTACGACGAGTCCGGCCTGCTGAGCCTGGCCGGGGGCGAGTCCTTCACGACCCCCGTCTTCGCCGGACTCTGGAGCGACGGCGGCTTCGGCGGCGCGAGCCGGGCCTGGCACGCCTGGCAGCGGGCGTACGTCATCCCGGACGCCGACCACGACCGCCCCGTGCTGTTCAACTCCTGGGAGGCCACCAACTTCGACATCTCCGAGGAGCAGCAGGGCACCCTCGCCCGGCGGGCCGCCGCGGTCGGTGTCGAGCTGTTCGTGGTCGACGACGGCTGGTTCGGCGCCCGCACCAGCGACCGCGCCGGGCTCGGCGACTGGGCCCCCAACCCGGACCGCTTCCCCGCCGGCCTCAAGCCGCTCGGCGACTACGTGCACGCGCTCGGCATGCAGTTCGGCATCTGGGTCGAGCCGGAGATGGTCAACCCGGACAGCGAGCTGTACCGCGCCCACCCGGACTGGGTGCAGTACCAAGCGGGACGAAAGCGGACGGAGTTCCGCAATCAGCTCGTACTGAACCTCGCGCGCGAGGACGTCCGGGAGTACCTGTGGGAGCAGCTCGACGCACTGCTGTCGAGCGCCCCGATCGACTACGTCAAGTGGGACTTCAACCGCTGCTTCACCGACGCGGGCTGGCCCGGCGACCCCTACCCGCAGCGCCTGTGGGTGGACCACGTGCACGGCTTCTACGCCCTGCTGGACCGGTTGCGCGCGGCCCACCCCGGTGTCGCCTTCGAGTCCTGCTCGGGCGGCGGCGGCCGGATCGACCTCGGGGTGCTGAGCCGCACCGACCAGGTGTGGACCTCGGACAACACCGACCCGCTCGACCGTCTCGCCATCCAGCACGGCTTCAGTCAGATCCACCCCGCGCGAGTGATGGCCGCCTGGGTCACCGACAGCCCCAACACCCAGCTCAACGACCGGGTGAGCTCGCTGCGGTTCCGGTTCGTGAGCTCCATGGCCGGGGTGCTCGGGGTCGGCGGCGACCTCACGGAGTGGACCGAGGAGGAGCTCGCCGAGGCCCGCCGCTGGGTGGACCTCTACAAGGAGATCCGGCCCCTGGTGCAGCACGGCGAGCTCCACCGGCTGCGGCCACCGCGGGGCGGGCTGAGCGCGGTGCAGTACGTCCGCGGGGACGAGACGGTCGTGCTCGCGTGGCTTCAGGCTCAGCACTACGGGGAACCCGTGCCCGCGGTGCGGCTGCGCGCCCTCGACCCGACGGCGTCGTACGAATGCCTCGAAACGGGCGAAGTTCACCGAGGGGCCGTATTGCTGCATCACGGACTTCGCACCGGTTTGCGCGGCGACCTGGATGCGGCAGTTCTCCGGCTGCGCCGCATCTAAGGCTTCTGTCCGAATTGCTGGATTCTTTCCAACTCCTTCCGGAGTATGGGGTCCTGTGAATTCGTGACGTGAGGAGCGTCATATCGGTGACGGTGCGTCGCCCGTCATGTTCACGTAATTCGTCTGGTTTTCAAGGGGCTTTGTGTCGGGGGCGGGCGTCTGATTCACACAGGGTGACCGGTAATTCCCATAAGGGATCAACAGGAACGCATTCGCGGGGAACTGCTCACTTGTCCCTTTGCGTCTTGCTCGTTTACGTTCGCCACCGATCCGGTCGGACGCCCAATCCTGCCGCCGAACGGATTCCGCACACACTCACCCGTGCACGGCAGGAGCGGGGGACCCACAGGCAGTACCGCCTGTTCCGGTCTCCGGAACAGGCTTGGGGTTTAGTCGCGTCCCGACGCGGCCGGGCATCTCCAGCTCGCACCCGACAGCTCACCTCGCAGGCGCCGGAGAGGAATTCGCCATGCCCGCGAAGGGTAAGCACCGCCGCCCGAAGTCCCAGCGCTTCACCCGCTCGATCGCCGTCGCCGGTACCGGGGGTGCCGCGCTCGCCCTCCCGCTCATGGGGGCCACCGGCGCTCACGCCGCCACCGCGCAGTCCGTCTCGGAAAAGGCCGTTCAGTCGCTTCCGGTCACGCAGAAGGCCGCCGCCAAGCCGGCCGAAAAGACCGCCAAGAAGGACACCGCGAAGGCCTCGACCGTGCGCACCTATTCGGTGCGTGTCGGCGACTATCTCTCGAAGATCGCCGACGAGCAGAATGTCGCCGGCGGCTGGAAGAAGCTCTACGCCGACAACCGCGAGGCCGTCGGTGACGACCCCTCGCTGATCCACCCCGGCCTGAAGCTGTCGATCGGCAAGAAGGCGACCACCGGCGCGACGAAGACCAAGTCCTCGGCCAAGTCGTCCTCCTCGAAGTCGTCTTCCCCGAAGGCGGAGAAGGCGGAGGCGAAGGCGTCGAAGTCGACGGCCGCGACCCAGAGCTCCGACACCAGCTCCAGCGGCTACACCCTCCCGGTCAGCGGTGCCACCATCGGCACCGGGTACCGCGTGGCGGGCGCCATGTGGTCCAGCGGTTACCACACCGGAGTCGACTTCGTCGTCCCGACCGGCACCTCGCTGAAGGCCGTCGCCGCGGGCACGGTCGTCTCCGCGGGCTGGGGCGGCGCCTACGGCAACCAGGTCGTCATCAAGCTGAACGACGGCTACTACGCGCAGTACGCCCACCTCTCGCAGCTCTCCGTCTCGGCCGGCCAGACCGTGACCGAGGGCCAGCAGATCGGCCTCTCCGGCGCCACCGGCAACGTGACAGGGCCGCACCTGCACTTCGAGATCCGCACCACGCCGGACTACGGCTCGGACGTGGACCCGGTCGCCTACCTCCGCTCGAAGGGCGTCGCCGTCGGCTGACCCCGCCCCTGTGCCACCGAAGGCCGGACCCCGATCCCCGGGTCCGGCCTTCGGTGTTTTTTCGTCGGCAGCCCACGCACTGGTGTTTGCGCCTTCATGATCACTTCATTGCGTTCTTGTGGCAGGGGTGCTCAGGGCGTCGACAGGGAGGGGAAGGTGGGGACACAGTGAACTCCGTTGTTGCGCAAGCGCTTTCTACGGCCTTCGGAGGTCACCGTGCCCGGCGTCGACCGACGCACCGTCTTCAAGGGCGCCGCAGCCGCGGCCGCCCTCACCCAGTTCTCCTGGGCGCAGTCCCGCTCCGCCGCCGCGGTGGCCGGTGACGACGACACCGAACTCCACTGGCTGGAGGGGCAGCCCGACGTCCACGCCGGTGCCACCTGGGGCGTGCCGTGGTCGCGCGGCACCCACCGCCCGGAGCAGCGGTTCCGGCTCGCCACCTCGGGCGGCGACGAGGTCCCGGTGCAGAGCTGGGCCACCGCCTACTGGCCCGACGGCTCGGTGAAGTGGACCGCGCATGCCATCGCCCCCGACGCACCGCGGGCCGACCGCTATCTGCTGAGCGCGGGCAGTCCGGCCGCGCCCGCCCACCGGGTCACCGTCGGCCGGGGCAGCGGCGGCCGGATCGAGGTGTCGACCGGCGTGATCACCGCCGTCTTCGGGACCAAGGGCTCCGACACCGTCGTACGCGGGATCCGGCGCGGCACGACCGAGATCGCCCGCGACGGACGGCTGGTGGCGCTGCGCCAGGACTCCGTGCGCGAGGGCGCGGACCTCGACAGCTTCGCGGGCCGGATCGAGAAGATCACGGTCGAACAGGACGGACCCGTCCGTGCCGTGATCCGGGTCGAAGGGCGGCACCGGCACGGTGGCAGGGCATGGCTGCCGTTCGTGCTGCGGTTCGCCTTCTTCGCCGGTGCGGAATCCTTCCGCCTGGTGCACACCTTCGTCTGGGACGGCGAGCAGCGGCCCGGCTCCGACGAGGGCGACTTCCTGCGCGGACTCGGCGTCCGCTTCACTCTGCCGCTGAGCGATCAGCCCTACGACCGCCATGTGCGGTTCGCCGACGCGGGCGGCGGCCTGTTCAGCGAGGCCGTCCAGGGAATCACCGGGCTGCGGCGCGACCCGGGCGCGGCGGTGCGGGCCGCACAGATCGCGGGCGAACGACTCCCCGACACCGCCACGTGGGACACCCGGGTGGCGAGCCGGCTCGCCTACATCCCGCGCTGGGGCGACTACACGCTCACCCAGCCGACCGCCGACGGCTACCAGATCCGCAAGCGCACCACGGCGGGCTACGGCTGGATCCCGGCCGCGGCCGGACAGCGCGCGGCCGGCTTCGGCTACGTCGGCGGCGCCGACGGCGGACTCTCCTTCGGCCTGCGGGACTTCTGGCAGCGCCACCCCGCCCAACTCGACGTGCGCGGCGCCGAGTCCACGGCCGCCGAAGTCACCCTCTGGCTCTACTCACCCGAGGCCCAACCCCTCGACCTGCGCTTCTACCACGACGGCCTCGGCCAGGACACCTACGAGGAACAGTCCGACGGCGGCCTGGAGATCACGTACGAGGACTACGAACCGGGCTTCGGCACCCCGTACGGCATCGCCCGCACCACCGAACTGACCTTCTGGGCCCTGGAGAAGACCCCGCCCGCCGAGGCCCTGGCCGCCCAGGCGAAGGCGGTGGCCGCTCCTCCGCTGCTCGCCGCCACTCCCCAACGGCTGCGCTCGGCAGGTGTGTTCGGCGACTGGGCGCCCGTGGACCGCTCCTCGAAGGCCCGCGCGGTGATCGAGGACCACCTCGACGACCTGTTCGCCTACTACCGCGACCAGCGCGAGCAGCGCCGCTGGTACGGCTTCCTCGACTACGGCGACGTCCAGCACACCTACGACAACGACCGGCACGTCTGGCGCTACGACGTCGGTGGATTCGCCTGGGACAACTCGGAGTTGGGCACCGACCTCTGGCTCTGGTACCACTTCCTGCGGACCGGCTCCCCGGAGGTGTTCCGGTTCGCGGAGGCAATGACCCGGCACACCGGCGAGGTCGACGTCTACCACCTCGGCAAGTGGGCGGGCCTCGGCACCCGGCACGGAGTGCAGCACTGGGCGGACAGCGCCAAGCAGGTGCGCATCTCCACGGCCGCCAACCGCCGCTTCCACTACTACCTCACCGGTGACGAGCGCACCGGCGACCTGTTGAGCGAACTCGCCGACGTGGAGCTGACCTTCCTGGAGGTCGATCCGCAGCGCAAGGTCCGCACCGACGGCTACGAGCCCGGTGACCGGCACGCCCTGTCGGTCGGCTTCGGCACCGACTGGGGCGGGATCTCGGCTGCCTGGCTCACGGAATGGGAGCGGGGCGGTCCGGGCGCGGCCCGGGCGAAGGCCAAGCTCGTCAACTCGCTGCGGACCATCGCCGCACAGCCCAACGGGTTCTTCACGGGGGCGGGTCTGCTCGACGCCGACACCGGCAAGTTCGCCGTGACGACCGACACGGCCGTCAACGTGTCCCATCTCAGTGCCGTCTTCGGCCTCGTCGAGACCAACAGCGAGATCGTCTCGTTGCTGGGCGAAGAGGAGCCGGAGTTCCGTGCGGCCTGGCTGAACTACGCGCAGTACTACAACGCCACCGACGCCCAGAAGCGTCAACTCACCGGCTCCACCTGGAAGTCGGCGCTCCCGGCCGCACATTCGCGCATCACCGCGTACGCGGCCCGGCGCAAGGACGACCCGACGCTCGCCGCGCGCGCGTGGAAGGAGTTCTTCACCGGCAGCGACACCTACTTCCCGTCCAACGACTGGAACCCGGTCACGATCAGGACCCCGTCGGTCCTGCGGACCACGCGCGAGATCCCCTGGATCTCCACCAACTCCTCCGCCCAGTGGGCCCTCGCGGCGATCCAGAACCTGGCCCTGATCGGAGACCGGATCCCGTCATGAGACGCACCCTCGCGACCACGGTCACCGTCGTCGGCCTGCTCGCCGCCACGGTGCCGCCCGCCCTCGCGTCCCGTGCCCCGGCCGTCGTACGCCCCGACGACCGGCGTATCGCCTACGAGGGGCACTGGAGCCGGACCGCCGAAGCCGCCGTCACCGTCAACTCCGGCTCCCGGCTGCGGTTCCGCTTCACCGGACCGTCCGTCCACGCCCTCTTCGACGTCTCGTCCGTCACCGTCCCCGCCCAGATCTACGTGTCGGTCGACGGCGGCCCCGAGCAGCCGCACTCCGTCGACCGGACGGACCTGGCGATCACGGCGGCCGGCGGCGGGTCGCACTCCGTCGAGATCTCCGTCAAGGACGTCTTCTCGCGGGTCAACCGGTGGGTCCCCCCACTGGAGACGGGGGTGGCGCTGACCGGGATCCGGGGGCAGCTGCTGCCGCAACCCCCTGTCAAGAAGCGTGAATTGGTGTTCTACGGCGACTCGATCACCCAGGGCGTCATGGCCCTGTGCGAGGTCAACACCTCGGACTGCGCTGACGGTACGGCCGCCTACCCCACGCTGGTCGCCGACGCCCTGCACACCTCGCTCACCCAGGTCGGCTTCGGACGGCAGGGAGTGATCCAGACCGGCAACGGGGGAGTGCCCGCCGCGTCCGACGCGTACGGCTGGAACTACGCGGGCTCCAGGGCCGATTCGGACCGCCGGGCCGATGTGATCGTGGTGAACCAGGGCACCAACGACGCCACGTTCGGCTCCGCCGAGTTCCGCGCCGCCTACCGCGCCTATCTGACCCGGCTCCGGGCCGGCGCACCGCACGCCCGCATCCTCGCCCTGCGCCCCTTCGACGGCAGCCATGCCGCGGACATCGCCGCCGTCGTCGACGAACTCGCGGACCGGCGCGTCGAGTTCGTCGACACCACCGGCTGGCTCGACGCCACGCGGGGCGACTTCAACGGCACGGTCCATCCCAGCGCCCAGGGCCACCGCAGGGTGGCCGAACGGCTGATCGGCCTCATCGCGAAGCAGCACACCGAGACGACGAGGCAGCATCCCGAAACGACGAGGCAGCTTCCCGAAGCCTCGAAGCAGCACCCCGAATCCTCGAAGCAGGCCCCCGAAAGGAGCCCCCTGACATGACGACCACCCGCAGAGCCTTCGGAGCCCTCGCCGCAGGTGCCGCCCTGGCCGCCCTCGGCCCCGCGGCGGGCGCGAGCGCCTCGCCCCGCCACCGCCGCCTCATCGCCCACGACGACTTCCGCCACGGCCTCGGACAGTGGGCCGTCGAGCTGGAACAGGGCGGCACGGTCACCGCGAAGCGGGGGACCCTGGAGGTCGACGTGCCCGCCGGCGCGACGATCTGGTTCAAGCAGCGGCTCGCAGGGCCGTACGTCATCGAGTACACCGCCACACCGGTCTCGGAGGGCGGGGTCAACGACCGCGTCTCCGACCTGAACAACTTCTGGAACGCGGTCGACGTCCGGTCCCCGCAGAACATCTTCGCCACGCGGCGCGGCGGGGCGCTCGCCGAGTACGACTACCTCAAGACGTACTACGTCGGCTACGGCGCCAACACCAACACCACGACCCGACTGCGCCGCTATGTCGGCGAGGCGGGCGTGCGGCCGCTGATCTACGACTACACCGAGCCGCTGCTCGTCGCGAACCGGCCGAACCGGGTGCGCATCGTCTCCGACGGCTCCGGGGTGAAGTGGTGGAACAACGGGCGGCTCGTCTTCGACTACGCCGACCCGGCGCCGTACACGAGTGGGCACTTCGCGTTCCGGACCACCTGGAGCCACTTCCGGATCAACGACTTGCGGGTATGGCGATCGCAGCCTCAACAGCCGTGACGAGAGACCTATTCCTTGTTTGGCGAACACTTTAGGAGTGGCTTATCTCACCGCCCGTCAAGCCCTTCCTACGGTCGCGTAGGTCACATTCGAAGGTGAATCATGAACGGCTGTGGCAGACGATTCGAAGAATGACAGCAGATCAGTGATCGGGTCGTACGTGGCGGTGGGGGACAGCTTCACCGAGGGCGTCGGCGACCCCGGCCCCGACGGGGCGTTCGTCGGCTGGGCCGACCGGTTCGCGGTGCTTCTCGCGGACCGGCGGCCCGAGGGCGACTTCAGGTACAGCAATCTCGCCGTGCGCGGGAAGCTGCTCGACCAGATCGTCGAGGACCAGCTCCCGCAGGCCGTGGAACTGGCACCGGACCTGGTGTCGTTCTGCGCCGGCGGCAACGACATCATCCGGCCCGGCACCGACCCCGACGAGGTCGCCGAGCGCTTCGAGCGGGCGGTCGCCCGGCTCACCGAGGTGTGCGGCACCGTCATGGTGACCACCGGCTTCGACACCCGTGGCGTGCCCGTGCTCAAGCACCTGCGCGGCAAGATCGCCACGTACAACGGGCATGTGCGCGCCATCGCCGACCGGTACGGGTGCCCGGTGCTCGACCTGTGGTCCCTGAAGACGATCCAGGACCGGCGGGCCTGGGACGGCGACCGGCTGCACCTGTCCCCGGAGGGCCACACGCGTGTGGCGCTGCGCGCGGGCCAGGTCCTCGGCCTCGAGGTCCCGGCCGACCCGGACCAGGCGTGGCCGCCGCTGCCGCCCCGTGGACCGCTGGACGTGCGGCGGGACGACGTCCACTGGGCACGGGAGTACCTGGTGCCGTGGATCGGCCGCCGCCTGCGGGGGGAGTCCTCCGGCGACCATGTGACGGCCAAGGGCGTGCTGTCACCGGACGACATCAAGACGCGGATCGCTTCGGTGGCTTGAGGGGATCTGGAGGGGGTTCCGTTCGAGGCCGGGCTGCGGTCAAGGCGGGCTACGGCCAGGCCGGGCTACGTCGTCAACGCGGCCCGGTCCACGCCCAGTTCGCGGGCGAGGGCCTCGTCCACCCACTCCTGGGCCCGGGTCCGGGGGACCGCTCCGGCGTAGGACGTCAGCTGTACGGCGAGGCCGTCCAGGAGGGCGGTCAGGCGCAGGGCCGCGGCCGCAGGGTCCGGGCAGTGGAACTCGCCCGCCGTGACGCCCTCGGTGATCACCTCGGCCAGCGCCGCCTTCCAGCGCCGGTCGAGGTCGCGGGTGACCTCCTGGAGGGCCGGCTCGCGCAGTGCCACCGCCCAGCCCTCGATCCACAGCCGCCAGCCCTTGGCCTGGCCCGTCGGGGCGTACCAGCGCACGGCCGAGCGCAGCCGGCGCAGGGCGCTGGTACGGCGGCCGAGGAGCTTGCGCAGGTGCGCCAGATCCGCTTCGGCGGCATGGGTGAAGGCGGCCGCGACCAGCTTCTCCTTCGTCGAGAAGTGATACAGGACCAGGGCGTTGCTCACCCCGAGCGCCGAGGCCACATCGGCGATCCTGACGGCCGCCACGCCCCGCGCCCCGATCTGCTCGATCGCCGCCCGCAGCAGCTCCTCGCGCCGCTCGGCCACTGTCAACCGCACTCTCGCCACAAGGTCACCCTAATCCGTCGCCCGGGGTGTCACCGCCCGGCCGGGGCGGGGTCAGCGGTACCAGCCGAACCGCTCCGCGATCACCGGCAACCGGTCCGCGACCAGCGCGTGCGCGGCGGCGCGCGGCGAGATGCCGTCCGCCTCCGCCCGCGCCAGCAACTGCTCGACCAGGGCGCGCATGGAACGCCGTAGGTGTGCGAAGGCCTCGTCCGCGTCCGCGCCGATGTCACCGAACAGCGTCCACCACCACCAGGCGTTCGTCCCGGAGTTGACCACCACGTCCGGCAGCACGGTGATCCCGCGCGCGGCCAGCATCGCCTCCGCCGCGGGCAGGACCGGCATGTTGGCCGCCTCGACGATCCAACGGGCCCGGATCCGCGCCTGGTTGCCGGTGTCGACCGTGTAGGAGACCGCCGCGGGCACCAGCACCTCCGCGTCGACCGACAGCCAGGCGTCGCCGGGCAGCTCGCGGTCGGCGGGGCGCAGCACCGAGCGGTCCACGGTGCCGTAGGAGTCCCGGGCGGCGAGCAGTGCCTCGACGTCGAGGCCGGCGGGGTTGAAGACCGTGCCCTTGATGTCGGCGACGGCCACCACGGTGAGCCCCGCGCGCGTGAGGAAGCGGGCCGTGGCCCCGCCCATGGTGCCGAGCCCCTGAACGGCCACGCGCGTGCCCGCGTACGGCACCCCGGCCCGGTCCAGGGCCGTGAGCACCGACTCGGCGACCCCGCAGCCGCCCGCCAGCTCGTCGAGGCCGATGCCGTCCACCTCGACGGCGAAGGCGTCCGCGAGCCGCCGTCGGGCCGCGGCCTCGTCGTCGAGCAGCGGGTACACCGCCTGGATCGAGGAGACCAGGCCCGCCTCCGCGGCCGCCCGGTCCACCAGGTCCTGGCTGAGACCGAGATCCTCGCCGGTCGTCCACAGACTCTCGACGTACGGCCGCATGGCGCGCAGGTAGCGCACGAGGAGGCCGTACGCCTCCGGGTCCCGGGGGTCGCAGTCGATACCGCCCTTCGCGCCGCCCAGCGGGACGTAGCGCGCGGCGGGGTCGTAGTGCAGGGCTTCCTTCATGGTCATGCCCCGGGCGAGCCCGGTGACCTCGTCCAGCGTGCAGCCCGGGCGCATCCGCAGACCGCCGCTGGCGACGCCCCGCACCAGCCGGTCGACGACCAGGAAGCCGTGGCGGCCGGTGACGTGGTCGGTCCAGGTGAGCGACAGCAGGGGGGTGGTCACACGGGCTCCGGGGGCGGCGGCGGGTTACTGAATGATCAGTCAGTATTGGCATCGGGGTCCGCCCTGTCAACGTGAACCCCTTCCAAGGCGTCCTTACGCATGTGACCGGGTAGACCCCGGCTCTGTCAGCGGGGCGGACCATAATGGATGCCTCAGCTTCGCCACATGGAGGTACCGTGACCGGTTTCCGTTCCCTGAGCTCCGGGCTCCGCGCGGTGCAGCCCGCGGCCTTCGGTGCGGACCCGAGCGGTGAGCGCATGGCGCGCATCCGCAGATCCCCCCACTTCAAGGACGGCGTCTTCCAGAACCCCGGCGGACAGCCCACGCGGGTCCGCCCCGACGCGTCGCCGCTGGACTTCGCCAAGGTCTTCTTCGACAGCGACAGCCGGCCCCGGCGGGCTCCCGAAGGCCGGATCCCGGTGCACCCCACGACACTCGCCGACCTGTCCAAGCCGCCCGCCACCGGACTGCGGCTGACCTGGATGGGCCACTCCAGCGTGCTCGCCGAGCTCGACGGCAGGCGGGTGCTGTTCGACCCCGTCTGGGGTGAGCGGTGCTCCCCCTTCCCCTTCGCCGGGCCCAAGCGGCTGCACCCCGTGCCGCTGCCGATCGCCGCGCTCGGACCGGTCGACGTGGTCGTGATCTCCCACGACCACTACGACCACCTGGACATGCCCACGATCAAGGCACTCGCCGGGACGGACACCGTCTTCGCCGTGCCGCTCGGGGTCGGAGCGCACCTGGAGCACTGGGGCGTGTCCGCGGACCGGCTGCGCGAGCTGGACTGGCACGAGTCCACGCAGGTCGCCGGGCTGACGCTGACGGCGACACCGGCCCGGCACTTCTGCGGGCGCGGGCTGCGGAACACCCAGCACACGCTGTGGGCGTCCTGGGTCGTCTCCAGTGCGGAGCACCGGGTGTACCACAGCGGTGACACCGGGTACTTCGACGGCTTCAAGGACATCGGCGCGGCCTTCGGGCCCTTCGACGCCACGATGATCCAGCTCGGTGCGTACTCGGAATTCTGGCCGGACATCCACATGACCCCCGACGAGGCGCTGCGGTCCCATCTGGACCTGCAGGGCGGGGACGCGGGGCGGGGGGTGCTGCTGCCGATCCACTGGGGGACGTTCAATCTGGCCACGCATGCCTGGGCGGAGCCGGGGGAGTGGACGAAGGACGCGGCCGAGGAAGCCGGTCAGGCGGTGGCGTTCCCCCGGCCGGGCGAGCCGTTCGAGCCGGCGGGGAAGTTGCCGGTGGAACCGTGGTGGCGGACGATCTCCCGTCCGATCCAGCATCCCTGGCGGCGTCCGCAGGGTGTGGAGGACGTGGCCGGGACGAGCAGGAGTGCTCTCGACCTCGCCGGCGAGCGCTGACGCCGGTCGGGACGAGCCCGGCACGACGGCCCGGAGACCGGGACGTGGTCCGCCCGAAGGGCCGTCCAGGGCTGTCGTCCGGACGCACACCGCGGGGTGTGGGGCCGCGTGCGTGTGCCGGAGCCCGGCAGGCGTGGCCGCGGCCTGAGCACGCCACCGTGCCGAAGCCGGTCGACGGCGCCAGTACCGGTGGGTCGGCGCATCGCCATGAGGGAGTCGGTGCCCCGGTCCGGCACCTCGTGCGTGGCACCGGGGCGGCCGCCCGGCAACGGCCGCGGCCTACGGCGGCAGCCGGGCCGGTCGTCCGCGGTACCGGTTTCGTGAGGGCGTCCCTGCGCTGTTCCCAGGGGGCGAGCACGGTCTGGGCGGCTTTCTCACGCTGGGCGCGGTGTCCTGATCGGGGAAGTCGGCGAAGCCTCGCACATCACGGGGGCTGCCGAAGCGCAGCCTGGTCGGGTGCGGGTGCGGGTGCGGGTGCGGGTGCGGGGAGGACGGAGGGCGCGCCCGCTGTTGTCGCCCGGGTGGCCGGCCGTGGCGAGGGGGAGGCGGACGGGGGTGCGAGATCGGTTCCGTAGACGACGGCGATCTGCGCGCCGGGTATGACGACGAACCGCGCCGGATGGTGGAATCTGCCTTTTCCGGGCTGAGTGACCGCGAGCGGCCGCTGGAGTACGACGTCGCCCTCGCTGAGCAGTTCGCGCTCGCCATCCAGACTCAGCAGCTTTCCCTCCCAGAGCCGCCCGTCGGTCAACTGGACGGCGAGCCAGAGCGAATGTCCCGGCGGGGTCAGCTCGACGGCTCTGCGCAATGGCGAGTACGGGGTGTGCCGAACCACCGTGCCGCGATGCCGGGCCATGGCCAGTCCTCCCGTGGCCGTGCACAGGACACCCACCGAGAGCGCGAGGGCGCCCGAGGAGACCGCCTGCCAGGGGTGAACGCTGAGGTACGAGGTCCCTGAGAGCAGTCCTTCCAGCGGCAGCAGCGCGGTCCAGTGCGGGGCCAGCAACAAGGCCGTCAAGGCCCCGGCGGCACTGCCGATGGTTCCCACGCACACCAGATCGACGAGCTCGAGAAGAGCGCTGCGCCGGCGCCGGGGCAGCCGCACCTCGACGATGCGGACGTACACGTAGCCGGGTGCGGCTGAGAAAAGCAGAACGACGAGCGCGACGAAACTGGTCGGCATCTCTCCCGGTACCTGGCCTCTCTGTCTGTCGGACGTACCGCCGGCTGGTCAGTTCGCGCTGCCTCCGGAAGCGGCGTTGCCGTCCCCGGCGGTCTGTCCGTCGCTGCTCTCCTGCGGTTGCCGCAGGAGTTGTGCGTCAGGGGTGCGGAACGGATCCGGGAGCTCGGCAGCGCCGGGGTCCTCCTCGGCCGGCATGTCGATACCTCGTGGTTCCGTCCCGGTGCCGTCGCTCAACTCGTTCTGCTGCACCAGGTCCTGGAGGTCCTCGTGCGTTTCGAGGAGCTGCCCGAGCCGTTCGTCGAAGTCCTGGTCGTCCAGGTCGGCGGCGGCGCCGTAGAACTCGGTCAGCGCGGTCCGGGTCGACGCGGTCAGGCGGTGCAGACCGGAGCTGTGGACGGCGGCCCGGACTCGGGTGTCGGTGACGGTCCGTGCAGGACCCGGAAAGGACGGATCAGGAAGGTCGGAACGGCCGGATCGCACGAGTGCTGACACCTCCGGAGGAGCGGGGAACACGGTTGTCCGGCCATCCTGCCAGTGTGGACTGCCCAGTTGACCGTCTTTTTCATGCTTTCCCGGGCACGAATCGTTCACTTCTCCGTAAGGTTGAGGGTGAGAACGCGACTGGATCCGGCCGTCCGGAACATCACCAGGCGCGATGCCCGGGCGGAGGAGCACGGTGGTCGGGGAGAGATTGCCCGGTGAGTACCGGGACTTCACCGTACGCCTGCAGAAGACGCGGAGTGAGGATGGCAAGATCCGCTTCGACGTCTGTGCACAGGAAGTCCGGCAGCGGACGTGGATCTCGGTCGACATGGCCCGGCGGCTGGCCGGAGAGTTCGGCCGGCATGCGTCCAAATACGGCGGTCTGGCGTCCGATGTGGGGGAGAAGCTGCTTCCCGGAGCCGTGGGCAACCTCTTCCGGAGTGCCCTCGCCGACACCGTGCACGGGTGGTCAGGGCTCCGGTTGTGCATCGAGACCGACAGCCCGGAACTGGCCGCAGTTCCCTGGGAGGTCAGCTGTGTGCGCACCGGCGGGCGGGGGGTCACCGAGGAAAAGGAGTACCTGTTCCTCATACCACGGGTCTCCGTCGTACGCCGCCCCCTCGTGCAGGCCGCCGAGGCGGCCTCGGACCAGCCCGCCGGGGCAGTGCTCCTGAGCACCGCCCTGGACCTGTCCGACCCGCACGGGCTGTTCGGCCTGCCGGTGCGGGACGCCAATCCCCTGAGGCACGGCTCGGTGATGGAGCTCAGGGACGCGGGCAGACGACTCGCGGATCTGGGGCTCGAGGTCATCCCCCCCAAGGACCCGATCAGCGCCGACCAGCTGCGCGCCGAACTCGGTTCGCCAACCTCGGTGTTCTGCTTCGGGGGCCACGGAACACCGGAGGGGATCGTGCTGGCCGGACCCGAGGGCCGGGCGGCCCCGACGCTGATGCCCGCGGGTGAACTCGCCCAACTGCTCCGGGAAGCGGGTGTGCGGGTCGCCGTGCTCGTCGCCTGCCATACGGCCACCGAGCTGACAGCGGGTTCCCCGGCCGCGGACGAGGGCTGGGCGAGTGTCGCGGCGACCCTGGTGAGAGGCGGCGTGCCCTGGGTCGTCGGCATCCGCGGCCTCGTCATGGAGAACACCGCGGCCGAACTCACCCGCGAGTTCGTGCACGGGCTCGCCATGGACGGCTCCGTCGACAACGCGCTCGCGCGCGCCCGGCGCGGGATGTCATCGGGCGGGTGGCTTCCCGTGCTGTACACCTCCGTTCAGGAGCGAGAGCCGCAGGTCCCGGTCCGCCGACGACCGCCGGACCAGGAGGCGGGACCGCGCGCACTCCGGGCGTTCCCGGTCGTGCCGCAGAGTTCGGGCGACCTTCGGCGGCTCGCCTGCGACAGCGGTCCGTGCCGTCTCGACGTGCTGTGGGGGCTGGACCGGGGGCCCTTCCGCGGCGTGCTGGCCGACCACCCGGGAGCCGATCTCGTCGCCGAGCTCAGAAACCTGGAGGAAGAAACGCTGTGGCGGGCCACTCGCCGGACGCAGGACCAGCCGGCCCTGGGACAGGAGGCGAAGGCGGACCCGGCGTTGCCGAGGCGGGGGTGGTACGAGGTCGTGTGCGACGACATCGAGATGCCTCGGTCCCTGGAGGCGCTCAGAGCCCGGGTCACGCACAGCTACGGCTGGACGACCCGTCTCGCGTGGGACCGGCGTGGTTCCGCGATGGGGTTCGTGGTGCGCTGTGCGGTGCCGGTCTGCGGCCCGCCCACCGAGAAGCGGCACAGAGCCGCCGTCGACAGTCCGCGTCGGGCGGCCGAACTCGCCGGAGCGATCGGTGCGCTGCTGCCCGGCGCCGCGCTGATAGTCCAGATGACCGCGCAGGGCGAGGACGGCTTACGGGGCGAGGGGGAGCAGGCCCTGTTGAGAGCCGCCGAAGAGACGGGCCGGTTGCTGCCCCCGCGCAACGACGGCTCGGGCATCGCGTCGGCCGTGCTGACCCGCGTGCGGTGGGGGGATGCCGCGTGGCAGGACGACACGGAGCAGGAGGAGGGCGGCGCCGCCCAGAGACCCGTGGACTCCGAGGCTTCCGCACTGCTGCTGGGCTACCGCCGGGAACAGGGGCGACAGAGTGCGGCCGAGCAGCGGTGGGAGAAGGCCGGGCAACTGCTCAAGGAGGCCGCCGCGATGAGGTGCGGTCCACTGAGCGACCCATGGTTCCTGGCCGGGCTGTTCCGGACGGACACACGTCCTGACATCGTGGCACGGATCAGCCTTCTGGCCCGGTCCGAGGACGACAAGGCGCGGTACGCCTCCCTTGCCGCGGCGACCACCAGGGAGGAACACCTGGCGGTATGGCTGGAAGCAGCGGAAGGGCTCCCCGCACTGGCGGGCGACCCGACAGCGCAGTCGGCCCCGGCGGGTGGACCCGCCGGGGGCATCCGCCCGATCGACCCCGGTCGACTGCCGCCCGCCCTGTTCCCCCAACCCGTGTTGACCTGCGTGGTACTCGGGCTCCTGCGGCGCCGGGACGATCCCGCGCGTGCCGTGCCGTCGCCCGACTGGGACGAGCTGGTCCTCCCGGACCTGCGTCAGGTCCTCGAGTACCTGCGGTTCGCCCCCGAAGGACCGGACACGGACGCCCGCAGGAAGGCCGACCGGGAGTTCCTGCTCGGCCTCGGCACCTATACGGCCGCGGTGACCGCGCTGCGATCCCGGATCGGCCGCTCCGTGCCGGTCGGTGAACTGGCCCCTGGTGGACGGCTCTCCCCGGCAGGCTGGGCCGCCCTCACGTCCCGCCCGCTGGACACGGAGTCGGTACGGCTGCTGAGCGAAGAACCCGCGGACTGGATGCGGCGGGTCGTCGGCTTTCACCATGCACGGTCCGAACCCGACGGCAACATGCGCCGTTCCGCCGAGGGGCTGCGCCGTGAGCTCCTCATCCCGCGCCCGCCTCTCATCCCCGCCGTCTGACCCCGGCCCCGGCGGTCTCCGGACCGCGAACGGTCCCTGGCCACCCGCCCCTCACCTGCATCCCTCCGGTCCGTCCGTCCGCCGCCGCTCCGCGCCGACACGCAAGGAGAGCCCGTGCTCGCCGCCTGGTACTTCTGCTCCTGCCGTGGTCTCACCATCCAACAGAGCGCCGACTACCTGGACATCATCGAGATCCTGCGCTCGAAGAAGAGCGGTCCGGACCAGCTGGCCGCCGCCGTCGAGAAACTGGCGGAATGCGAGCCCGCCCTGCGGCTGCACGGGCTCGTGTATGTCCTCACCGCGCCCCGACGCGCGGAGTTCGGCCCCGACGCGCTGTCCACCGCGGCCCGCCTCTGCGACGGGCTCGTCGAGTGGGCCGTACCCGCCGAGCCGGAAGCCCGGCGGGTTTTGGACGGCCTGCTCAAGGAAGCCCTGGGCCTCGCCCAGGACCGGGGATTCGTCGAACGGGTCGAGGGCGTGCTGCGGGACTGCCGACCACGGGTCGCCGTCGTGCAGGAAACCGTCCCTTACCAGAACCTTGACGACACCGTGCGGGACATCCTCGCGCTCACTCTGCTGGTGGCAGCCGTCCAGGAGCGGGCGGCGGACGTCGCGACCCTCTGGACGGACGGCGACCGCCCCGACGTGGTCACCTACGCGCTGGCGAACCAACTGGGCCGGCTGCCTCTGCTGCTCGCGGTCGACGCCGTACTCGCCTCCTCCCACGAGGAGGCGGACGACATGGTGCGGGCGGCGCTCCGGCGCGCGGGCCGGGGAGCGGCGGACCTCGAACCCGATCTCCTGACGGGTCTTGCCCGGTCCTGGTTCCCCCTGTCCTCTCCGGGCCAGGACGCCTCGGCCACCGCTGAGGAGGACTGGACACCACAGGGCCCGGAGGACCTCGCGGAACGGTTCGAGAACGAACTGGGCACCGGACTGCTCCTGCGGGGCTGGTCCGGAACCGGAGGCGGGGCTCGGCCGGGACACTTCACGCGCGGTGAGGCGCTCACCCGGCTGGGCTGCGAGTCCGACCGCATTGCCGCCGAGCGGGTGCCCACCGCGCTGTGGCAGCTCACCCTGTGGGAACTCTTCGCCGCACACGATCCGGTGCGGGCGCTGGAGTCCGCAGCGCGCTGGTGGGGCGCCCCCGCGAAGCACGAGAAGCGGACCCTGCCCGGCGGCGCCCTCGCGGTCCTCGCGTCCACTGCACCGACCGACTCCGAACGGCAGACGGCCGTCGAGTGGATCACCACCATGGTCGGAGGAGGGTTCCGTCCGGGAGCGGAACCCTCGGTCACCGGACGGGACGATCCGAACGGCTCACCGCCGTACGCGGTCTGCTCACCGTGGATGTGGCGGCGCGACAACCACTACACGCTGGCCCGTTACCAAGGGGCCCCGGAGAACTGCCCGACCTGGTACCAGAGATGGGACGATCTCGACCTGCTGCGCGTCGCGGCGCTGGCCCCGGTGGCGGTGCGGCTCCTGCGCGAGGCCGAGGCTCCCTCCTCCGGGCCGCTGACGGACCCCGCCGTGGCCTTCCTGTTCCACGCCAAGGACGTGTTCACCGACCCGCGCCGACGCTTTTTCCTCACCTCGCTGCTCACCGAGTCACACCCCGAGAACCTCACGGTCCGCCCACCGTTGGCGGCCCTGATCCTGCACGCCCACCTCACCGTGGGGCGCGCCGGTCGCGGTATGTATTCCGAGATTCCCGTGTCGATGTACGCGGACTTCCTGGTCGGCGGCCCCGGCGACACCCGGGGAACCCTCGACAAGGGGCAGTGGAACCGGCTGTTCTCGCGTCCCGCCCTCAACGGTGCGCGTGACTGGATAACCGACTCCGCGTCCGGCGCCCGGCGCGTCGGCGACGGGGAGAACGACGGAGTCGGCTGGTTCGACGGCGGCGTCCCTCACGCGCGCCGGGTGCTGACGGCGGCCGTCGGGCGCCTTCTCCCGCTGGACCGGGAAGAGAACGCCAAGAACCTGAAGAAGGCGCAGGACAAGGGCGACGCCGCGCCGCGCATGTACACCTCCACCACGCCCTTCCTGATGTCGCTCGCGGGGGACTTCTCCCTGGATCTCGTACCGGAGGCCCGTGACGAGATCGACCGGGACTGGATGACCCCCGCGCGGCTGGAACAGCTGCTCACCAGGTACCGCCGCAACAAGGAGAGGTCCGAGCAGGAGAACAGGACGACGGAGCCGGGGATCAAACCGGAGACCCTGCTTGTGGCCGACCGCTACCCCGCACACCAGTGGCAGAGGTACCAGGAGGTGATCGCCGAACTCGTTCCCGATCCGTACGAGCCTCGGCAGTGGCGGCACGGCCGGGAGACGTTCGACAAGTTCCTGGAGACGATGGGCGCCGCCCCCTTGACGATGCACACACTGCGGCTGGCCGCTCTGCTGGAAGCGAAGAGCCTGACCGAGATTCCCGAGAGCGAGGAGTGGATCGGCTCCTGGCGGCGGATGATGGACGCTGTCACCCACCGCAGGCACCTGGGCCGCGTCATCCGCAGGGTGGCCCTGGAGATGTTCCGCACCCCCGACCACGGCGTCGACGCCCAGGACCGGGTCACGAGCGTGCTGGAGCGTGTCGTCGACAGCATCGTGGCCTTCAGCGCCGAAGCCCCACGTTTCTACCAACTTCTCTTGTCCGAGCAGGCGTTGAGGCCCGGAGAAGGTGCGGTGGAACCTCTGCCGCCCGAAGGCATGAACCGCTTGCGCAAGCGTGCCCTGGAAGCCGTCCGGCGGCGCCAATGGCACGCGGACCGCACTCTCGAGCCGACGACCGGTCCGTGGGAGGTCATCGAACGACGACGGGCCCGCGCCGAGATCGACGCCGAGGTCCGCGCTTTCGTCGCCGCATCAGCCGCGATCAGCCTGACGTCCGACCCGGGGCAGACGCTGGGGCACGTCTTCGTGCGAGCCTGGGAGCAGCACGCACTGAGCCCCGCACAGCATTCCGGTGACGAGGGATCGGATCCCCGGCTGGTCGTCTCGAAGGGGCTGCGGCACTGGACGGGGGAGTCGTGGTCGGGCCTCGCGCCGTGGAGACTGCGCCCCGCGTCGGGTGAACAGCTGACCGACCTCTCCCTGCTCTCCGCGGACGAACGTCACGAACTCCTCGCCGCCTGGCGGGCGGACCCGCAACAGCGTCCCGTCCTCGGCATGGTCGCCGCGCGCGACGACGCGCACGGCTGCGTACAGGTCAACTGGGGAGGCGCCGCCCCGATGACCGCCGAGGACCGCGGTCGGCTGCGTGTCGGAGATCCCTGCGTGGTTCAGGTGCGGTGGGACGAGGAGGATCTGACCTGGCGACAGGCGCTGGGTGACACGGCGGTGCCTGCGGGCCGTGCCGACCCGGTGGACGGCGAGGTGCGCGCCGCTCGGGTGTTGTACGACGAGGGCCGGCCGCAGGTCGTGGTGGACGGGGTCGTGGGCGATGTGCTCCACGGTCAGCCCGACGCCGTCGTGCGCTGGGAACCGGACCTCTCGCAGATGGTCTGCGGACGGACGGTCCCCTCTCATCAGGACGCGCCGACGGAGACCCTCGCACGGTGGGGCGCCTCGACGGGGTGCTGGCTGCCCGTCGACCGTTCGCTGACGGAACTCGTCGCGAAAGACCTCCCCTACCGGACCCCGGAGGGCCGGCCCGCAGGGGTCCTGGTCTACGCGGGCGAGGGAGAGACGGACCGCACGGAATACGGAACGCGACGCTTCTCGACCGTCGCCGGCCGTATCTACCTGCTGCGGACCGACGACTGGCAGGACCCCGAAGCGCTCACGACCGCACTCGTCCCGCCGGGACGCGGGGCGAACGCCGTCGGCCTCGACGAGGCGCAGGAGCAGGAGTCGGCTCCCGCCCCCGGCATGCTCGTCTACGTGGCGCTGGGCGAGGGCGCCGATCCACGGCTGAGGCTGCTCCAGGACCGGCCCGAAGGAGCGCAGTCGCGCTGGCCGGGCCTTGCCCGGGGCGTCTGCCGAGACACCCGGAACCCGGACTGGCGGGGTCTCTTCGACGAACCGGAGCCCCGGCTGTGGCGGGCCACCCTCGGCACCGACGAGGACGGCGACACCCGCGTTCCCGGTATGACCTCCCGCTGGCGGGTCAGGGTCGATGACGTCACCGGTTATCCCGCGGGTGCGGGTTTCCCCTCCTCCGTGACCGTCGACGGAGTGGAGGAGGGCGAGGGCGGGGAACGTCTCTTCCGGCCGCTGCCCTGGGACGAACGGGCCGCCCGTGCCGCGATCGTGACCGGCGATTTGGTACGCGTCGAGCACCTCGACGACGCGGACCGTCCCCCGAGCGGAGCTCGCTTCGACGAGTTCTGGCGGGTCGAGCACGGTGACGTGCTCCCCGTTCGATCGCTGGGCCGCCCCGGCGCTCGCGATCAGACGATCGCGGCCGTCGCGGGCGCGGGCCTTCCGGTCCGGCTGGACCGCTCGGGGCTCCTCCAGGAGAAGGGGCCGGCCGCCGGACTCATGGTCGGGGTCAAGGAGGTCGGCCCCGCACCGGGACGGGTCGCCCCGGACGTGGCGCCCCTCCCGGAGGGTGAGCTGGCCGCCTGGGTCGGCGCGGACTCGCTTTCCGCCGACGAGGCCGAGGGCGTCGTCGTCAGACTGTCACGTCCCGCCGACGGGGCAGTCGCCTCGTACGGCGTCTGGTTGCGCGCGCCGGGGAAGCGGCCGTGGCTCTGCGAGCTGCCCGCCACGGCCTTCCGGACGCAGGTGACCGACCTCGGCGCCACATTCCGCGGGACGCGTTCGAGCGACGGCTGGCTCTTCACCCCGCGCCAGGTGTCCGGCACCCCGCTGTACCGGGTGAGCGAGGCGGCGGCGGAACCCGGCGAGCCATGGCGGTTCCACACGCTCGTCCGCCGCCGGGGGGAGACGGATCTCGCGCTGTACACCCAGGGGGACACGGGTGGCGTCCTCATGGCTCCGGCCCCGGCCCGGCCACGCGACGTCCGGATCACGGTGACCACCGTCCTTGGCACGCACCCCGTCGGGGCCGGAGAGGTGTCCCTGCCGCTTGTGCTCGCCCGTGTCGGAACATCTGACGCGGTGGGCACGCTGCCAGCCTTCCTGACCGGGAAGAACGCCGTCACCGGCAGGACGGCGGTGACCGGGACGTACGTAGTCCTCACGTCCGACGGCCGGCCCGAGGACGGGGTTGCCGGTTCGGGCCTGACCGGGTTCCGCCGGTGCTTCGACGTGGGCCCCGGCCCCCGGCCCGTCCCACGCAAAGCCCCCACCCGGCCGCGTACCCGGGAGGACGTCCTGCGCCAAGCGGCTGCGGAGGGCAGGCCCCGCACCGAAAGGGGCGAGATCCGGGACGGCGCGCTGCACCTGGGCGGGCTCCGCATCCCGCTGCTCCGGGGGGACGCTCCCCTGGTCAGGGCCGCATGGTATTCCCCGGACGAGGTCAGGGGACGGATCCTCGTGGAGGACGGCGCCCTGGCGGCTTCGACCGAGCAGGTTCCGCCCTTCGACGCCGCGGGCTTCGCCCAGTACCTGGCCGACACGGCGTCCGCACGGTACGGACGCACCTACCCGCTGAGCAGCCTGCACTATGTGAAAGCCGACCGGCGAAACGGCGAGTCGGCGTACCTCTTCGAGTGGGGGCGTGGCTACACGGTCCTGCTGCGCGAGGCGGAACTCACCTGCGACGGCCGACCCTGCGGCGAGCCGTTCCCGCTCTTCCACGGCGACCGTCTGGCGGCCGTGCGGGTCCGCCGGAGTTCCGGTCCGTCCGGGGTCACACTGGATTTCCGCAGGGACGACATCCGCATTCAGGCGGGCACCCGGGCCCACGACGAGGCACGGGACGCCCGTCTCATCCATCAGATCACCGTCATCGCCGATCCCCGCACGGGCACGGTCCGGGTCAGGCGGGTCCGGTTGACGCCGCGTTTCGAACCGCGGGCGGAGGAGTCGTTCCAGGACAAGCCGATCGCCGCCCGCCTCACCAGGGCCGACCAGGAGAAGATGCTGCGGCTGCTGGGTGACAGCGCCGCGGCGACGGAACTGAGCGTCTTGGCCGAATTCGACCAGGTCGAGTACGGCAGAAGCATGGGCAGACGGCGCGTCTTCCGTTACAGGGAGCCCGGGTTCATCGGCGCGGGAGACCCGGGCGACCGGATCTTCATGGTCGCCACCGGCATCACGCGGGATGCCGACGGCACGTACCTCACCCTGAGACTGCCGGACTCGGTACGGCAGGCCGATGGCACCGACCTGACCGTGCGCGTGTATCCGCGGGACTACTCCGTGCGCCCCAACCTGCTCGACCGGATCTACGACGAGACGCGTTCCGTCGGCCCGGGCGACGGGGCCGATCCGTCGCCCGGGTATGAGGGAGCCGTGTTCCTCGTCGAGGTACGGCAGGGCAAGACGTCCGGCAGTTGGCTGGGCAGGCTCACCACCGTCCCGGCCAGGGAGGCGAGGGCACTGGTCAGCGCGGTGCGGCACGCCGGAGGTTCACTGCTCGCCGTGGTCGCCGACCCCCAAGGGAGCAAGGTCGAGGTCGTCCCCGGAGTCGTCTTCGAGCTGCCCGAGGAGTCTCGCGAGTACGCGGCCAGGGCGGGAACGGGGGCTGTGGTCAGGCTCTCCACGCGTGGCGGAAGGGGGCTGCACGTCGGCCTGGCGCAGAGAGCGGATCACGACTGCCTGCCTACCGGCCCACGCGGGCGTGCCGTACTCGTCGGGAAGGCCGGCGACCGAGGCGACGACGCCGGGGGATCCTTCCGCGCCGACGGCCTGCCCGCCCTTTCCGTCACGGTCGCGACGCAGCTCGCGGATCGTCTGCGACGGACCGGAGTCCCCCAGATCGCCCGCCTCCTCCCGCACGGCACCGGGAAGGAGGAGGCCCTGACGTCGAGCCCCACCGGTGTGCGGGCCGGAAAGGTCGATGTCCGGGGCGCGATGCCGCGCATGTGGCCTGTGCCGCTCGGCGCGAGCGGCACGCCGAAGGAGGGGCCCGTCCCCTGGTCCCGGCTCAGCTTCGCCGACGGCACCGCGGAGGACATCGCCGCGCGGTGGAGGAACGGACGGCGCCATGACCTCCGGGAGACCGCTGCCATGCGCCGCGCCCGGTGGCAGACCCCTTCGTTCTTCGACGTCGACGACAACGGCGACTGGACGCTGCGCTACCGACCCGAAAGGCTGCCGAGGAACTTCGCGCTGCCCCCGACCGCTCTGACAGAAGCACCGAGACCGCCAGGTCCCGCCTGGTACACCGTGGCCGGCCCGGCCCGGCACGTCTCGGGCACCGCCTACGGTCTGTGGCTCGAACTCGGCCCGGGCCGTGTCGTCGAGGTGAGCGGACACCTGGTCACGGGAGTGTCCGGGCGCCCCTTGGCCGACCTCGCCTGGGACCGGTTCGGCCCTGGCGACCAAGTGCGCCTGGAGGTGGACCGCGGCGCCTTCGCCGCGCCCCGGGGGCTCCGGCTGCTGGACTGGCGTCCGGGCCCACGGGCCGCATGGTCGGCCGCCTCGGACCGCCGGGTGTGGCTGCCGGTCCGCCGCGTGCGCGTCGGGAACGGAGTCGAACTCGGCGCGGGGCACTTCCGCTGCCGGTACCCGCTGGCCGACGTCGCATCCTGCTTCGCCCCGGGCGGCCTGCTGCACTCGGTCAGGACGGCCGTCCTGGACTGTTCCGCCAACACCTTGGCCGCCGCCCCCGACACTGGGCCGGCCACCGGTGACTGCGCCCTGCTCGGCCTTGGCCCGGACGGTGCTTTGACCCTCCTCGGACTGGAACCCAGTCGTGTCGAGCTGAGCGATGCCGACGACGGGTGGCCCGGCGGCGACTGGCTGCGCGACCTGCTCGCCCGGCGGCCGGCCGCGGTGCTGGACGGGCTCGGCTGTCTCCCGGTGACCGTGGAGCACTGGTCACAGGAGTCTGTCACCGTGTCACGCCGGCTCCAGCCCGACGGGACGCCCCACGACCGGGCGATCATGCTCTGCGTCGGGCTGACCGAGGTCGACGGAGACCTCCTGGTGCGCTGCGGGGGAGCGCTGCACCGTCTCCCCCTGAGCGAGGCGGTCCCCGGGCTGCCGACGGAGCTGGCCACCGAGGCCGCCGTGTTCCTGGGAGATGTGGTACGGCGCGGCACAGGTGAGGGGCCGCGTGGCCGGCGGCTGTGGTGCCGTACGCAGGCGCCCGCCGGGGGCCGGGAGTCCGGCGCCGGCCCGGTGCTCCGCGTCGGTCTGCCGGCGCCGGGCGCCCCGGCTCTTCAGGACGAGCTCCTCGTGACACCGCGTGGTGTGCTGGCCCCGCAGGACGGACCGCCGCACGGTCTGCTCGTGGAGGACGAGCAGGACCGCAGCTGGTACTGGCTGCCCGCCGAGCGGGCGTCGTGGTTGCCGGACCCCACGGCCGGTGAGTTGCGCGCCGCCCTCGTGGACGACGCACGGTCCCTCCGCGTCCGGCGCATGCCGGACGGCACCGTGTCGGTGGTGGACGTACGGGAGGTGGAGCGCACCCGGCTCGGCCTGCGGCCCGGCTCCCGGATCCGGGTCGAGACGTACGGCCTGCGCGATACCACGGGAGAGGGGCCGCGAGCGAGGGTGGCCCGGGTGCTGCCCTCGGGCGTCCTGGTGCAACTACGTCCCGAAGCGCACGACGAGACAAGCGGCAGGAGGAAGGACAGCAGAGGGCGGGAGCGTGGGGAGAGCGACCGCGGGCCGGCGAGCGAGTCGCTGTATTGCGAGGTGGAGAGGCTGGACGCCGGGCCGGACCGTTGCGCGGTGCATGTCGTACGGGTCGGCGGCCGCCGCCTCAGGGCGGACCTTCCCAAGCGCCTAGCCCAGGTTTCCGCGACCACCGCGGCAGCCGAACAGGCATCCCTCGCAGCGCGGTACGCCGACATGCCGCTCGTGTCCACGGCGGTATCCCTGTCCCAGGCGCCCGACTTGCCACTTCCACCCGAGGCCCGGCACGAACTGCGGCGCTGGCTGACGGACCACGGCGAGGCCGCGTACCACCTCCGGCCCGATCCGGACACGCCCGGGGCGTACCCTGACCTGGAACTGACGGAGATCCTGGCCGTCCTCCTGCTGATGGAGCGGCACGGCCGCGACAGCGCGCTGCACGCCCGGGGCACGGTTCTGCTCGCACACCACCTGGGGCTGCGTGCCACCCGCTCCCTCCACGTGGAGCCGCTGGTGAGGACCTGGGCCTCGCACGAACAGCTCCAGGCCGACGCGCGCCTGAGGATCCTTCAGTTCCCCGCAGAGATGACCGACAGACAGCTCGCCGCGGCCCGCGCCTTCGGAAACGGTCTGCTCGGGCAGACCGACGGCAGGGCGGGGGCGCACCCCGACGCGCCCGTGGCCCGGGCCGTACTCGCCACCGTGGGGGAGCTTCCGCCGGGAGAGAACCTGACGGAAGGCGCCACGACGCTCTCCTCGCTCGCGGCTCTGGGCAGGGCCTTGCACCCTCCGAAGGGAGAGGCCACGGCCCAGACCGAACTCACCCCGGGGCAAAGAAGCGTGTTGCGGAGCTCGCTGCGCAATGCCTTGAGCGTCCCTGTCCCGCTCCTCGCCCCCGCCGTGCCTCCGGCCGAAGCCCAACTTCGCCTCGCACGTACGGTCCTCGAGGAAGGCGTCGAGTGAGCGAGGCTAAGTGGGCTCCTGGAGCGCCCAGAGTGAAGAACGGGATGCGGCCCAGGAACCGCCGCCGCGTCGACCGTACGGAGCCTCCCCAGGCGCGGACCACGGAGCGGGCCGCAAGGCCCTGGGCGGTCGTCGACAAGGCCGGAAACCGGGAGGCGGCCGCGCTCCACGCCATGTGATGATCCTTCCGGTGCGCCGGGGATCCCGGAGCACCGGTCGTCTCACCACGCCCTTGGGGGGTAGCAAATGAGCCTGTTATTCGTCGGACGCCCGGTACGACTCAGATCGGGCGCCGCCGTCGCGGTGGCGGCCGGTCTGCTGACGGTCGGCCTGGCCTCGCCTGCGTTCGCCGCCGACGATCCGCCGCAGACCGACCAGCTGTGGATCAACCCGCCGTACGAGCAGACGCTGCCGACCGGTACCGACGGCGGTCAGCCGCTGTCCCGCACCCTTGGCGTCGGCATCTACCACGACAACGACAACTTCACGGTGACCGACGGCAGGCTCGCCATCGACGTCTCCGGCCTCGCCGGGATCGCCGAGGTGACCTGGCCCGACAACTGCACGCCGAACAGCGTCGGCGCGGTGTGCGACATCCCCGTGGTCCCCGCGATCGGGGGTGACTACCAGGACCAGGTGTTCTTGACGGTGCGCGCGGCCGACGGCGCCGCAGTCGGCGCGAAGGGCAGGATCACCTACGAGGCGACGGCCACCGGCGGCCCCGAGGGAACACTCACCGCGCCGCACAACAGCTTCGACACCACGCTCACCGTCGGCGCCGGACCCGATCTCGCCATCGACCCCGTCGCCGGCATCGAGGAGGGTCAGCCCGGCGACGAGCGGACGATCCCGTTCAGGGTCACCAACAACGGCAACGAGAGCGCGAACGGCTTCACCGTCAAGCTGTACGCCTCGTACGGCCTGACGGAGCTGACCCGGTACGACGCCTGCACCTACACCTCGACGGACGGCGACGACTACGCACCGTCGAGCAACGCGATCTGCACGTTCGACCAGGTGCTGGCACCGGGCGACTCCTTCGAGCTGCCCGAACCGCTGACGGTGCGACTCGCGCCGCACGCGCTGAACGAGCGGCTCGACATCGACGTCGAGCCGGGCGGCGGCGCCCAGGACATCGACTCCGACAACGACTACACGGTCCTCCAGATCGGAGCGGAGAACACCGCGGACTTCTCCGTGACCGGTGACACCGTCTCCGGCGCGGCGGGCGAGACGGTCACGGCCGACCTCACGTTCGAGAACAACGGGCCTGCCTGGTTCGGGAACCTCGGCTCCGGCGACCCGGTCGCCCGGGTCCGGCTGGTCGTGCCCGAGGGCACCACGGTCACCGGCGTGCCGTCCGGCTGCTCCCCGCGCACCCTCTCAGGCGGCTACTACCCGAACCGGACGGGTGCCCCGCGCTACGACTGCAGCCTGCCGTACTGGGTGTTGGAGGACACCCGGCGCACGTTCGCGTTCTCCCTGCGTGTCGACACCGTCGTGCCTGGTGCGACCGGTGCCGTGAGCATCCACCCTCCGTACGGCGAATTCGGCGAGTACCCCTTCGTCTTCGACCCGGATCTCACGAACAACACTGCGGTCCTGGCCGTCAACTGACCGGCCCGCGGGTTCGGACCGGCCGCCGAGCGGCCGCTCCGAACCCGCGCTGCACGGGACAATTGGTGGTGACCATGGAGGGCGGCTGTGTAGCGTCAGGCCTCCCCCGGCCGGGGGAGGCTGAGGGCTGAGCCTCGCGTCGAGTTCTTGTCGGGGTGTCGGGTGGCTGCGGCGGTGGTTTCGCCGGGGCCGCGTGGCACCCCTTTGTCATGCCCTCCTGCTGGGCCGGAGGCCCGGACGGCTGTCGATGTGCTGGGGCGCCGACGGACACGGTCAGTGACATTCGGGAAGGCTTGGGCCAATACTTCGGTGGGCCTTCTGGGCGCTGTCGAACGCGGGGAAGCGGTCGACGTGATGACCGGAGCCCGTGTACGTCCCGAGGTGCCGCCGTGCGTTCGTGAACTCTTCTGACCAGGGCTGATCGGTATTCACTCGTTCGAGGGTGCCCCGCCGGTCGGCTTGTCGGTCTGTCGTGCGAGGGCTCATACCAGAGTGGGACGCTCCTCGGGGGACTTTGTCAACTGCCGCTCGCACATGATGCGTTGGCGACTACTGTGTGTGTCCGCCGGGCGACGAGGGGTTGAAGTATTCGGTTCTCTCGACCGGTACGCCACGACGCATGCCCACGGCAGACCGCCGCGGGGGCGGGGAGGAGGGAGGGGACGCGCCGGTGACCGACGAACGCGCCGCCGCACCCACCCCCACACCCCCTGCCCGGCAGCCCGCAGGGGCGCGCGCCGCGGCCCGCCGGCCCGGGCGGGTCAGCCCGGGGCCCTCCGGCCATCAGGACCGACGGACCAGCACAAGGACACCGATGTCTCACCTCCGTGCACCGGCCGCGCGCGCAGACCGCCGTGAGGGCGGGCGGCACGGGCGGCAGGTCGCCCGCCCCGCACCCTCGCTGCCGGAGACGCACATACGGCCGCAGTTGTTGCGCCTGGCCGTGCTCCCGCCGATCGCGGTCGCCCTCAGCGGCTGCGCGGCCGTCCTGTTCACCGTCCGCTCCACCGGAGCCCGCCCCGGCCTCGTCCTGTGGGGCGTCCTCGGCGGCGCGGTCTCGGTCACGCTCGCGGGCATCCTGATCGCCGCGGTGGCGGCCGACCGAGCCGCGAAGACGGTGAGCGACCGGGTGGGCGCGCTGCGCCGCAGCAGCGCACGCCGGGAGGCCGAACTGCGGGCGCTGGTCGAGGGGTTGCGGCGCGGGGAGGTCCCGCCGGGGCGGGGTCCGCGCAGCGGTCCACCCGACGACGCCGACGACTTCGAACTGCTCGCCGCCGACCTCGCGCGGGCGCACGACGGTGCCGTCACAGCCGTCGTCCAGGCCGCCCAGCTCTCCAGCCAGGCGGGCAGCGAACAGAAGCTGGAGGTGTTCGTCAACCTCGCGCGGCGGCTTCAGTCGCTGGTGCACCGGGAGATCTCGATCCTCGACGAGCTGGAGAACGAGATCGAGGATCCCGACCTGCTCAAAGGGCTCTTCCACGTCGACCACCTCGCGACCCGGATCCGGCGGCACGCCGAGAACCTCGCGGTGCTCGGCGGTGCCGTCTCGCGTCGGCAGTGGAGCAACCCCGTCTCCATGACCGAGGTGCTGCGCTCGGCGATCGCCGAGGTCGAGCAGTACTCGCGGGTCAAACTGGTGCCGCCGATCGACGGCACGCTGCGTGGGCACGCCGTCGCCGACGTCATCCATCTGCTGGCCGAACTCGTCGAGAACGCCACGGTGTTCTCGGCGCCGCACACCCAGGTGCTGCTGCGGGCCAACCTCGTGACGTCGGGGCTCGCGGTCGAGGTCGAGGACCGTGGGCTCGGTATGCCGGTCGCCGAACAGCACCGCATGAACGCGCTGTTGACGGACCCCGATCAGGTGAATGTGGCCAGCCTGCTGGCGGACGGCCGCATCGGATTGTTCGTGGTGTCACAGCTCGCGAAGCGGCACGGGATCCATGTGCGGCTCCAGACCAACATCTACGGCGGGGTGCAGGCCGTTCTCGTCGTACCGCAGGCGTTGTTGGGGGCGGCGCCGGGGGCGGTGGGGGCGGGTGCGGGTTCCGGCGCCGATGTGCCCCCGCGGAGTCCGGGGCAGTCGCGGCCCGGTCCCGCGGCACGGCACCGGGGTGCACCCGCGGAGCCGCGTTCCGGGGGCGACCTGGGGCCACGGGATGGCCGGGGCGGTGCGGGGGCGAACCGCAACGGCCGTGTGATGCCGTCGGCGAGTGGCGGCGGGGCGGGGGCGCGGGGTGCGGTGAATGGGCGGGGGGCGGTGGCTGAAGCCGGGGCGGAGAGCGCGGGTGGCGGGCCTGGGCGGGGTGGGAGTGCGTCGGGCGTTGGTGGGCGCGAGTCCGGGGCCGGGGGCGCCGGTGAGCGTGGGACAGGTGTGACCGGTGGTGTCGAAAGAGCGGCGGGGGGCGGTGGTCGAGCGTCGGGTGGTGGTGGATCGGGACCAGGGGGGATCGGGGCGGCTGGGGGCGGCAACGGAGCTGCGCTGAATGGGGGCGGATCGTCGGCTGTTGGCAACGGAGCTTCACCGGATGGGAATTGGCGGTCGACGGACGGCAACGGTGTTGTGCCGGATGGTGTCGCGCTCCCGATCGGTGGCAGCGGTGTTGTGCCGGAGGGCGTCGCACCCTCAACCGGTGGCAACGCAGCGGGCGTCAATCGGACCGGGTCTTCGGCCGGTGGTAACGCTGTGGGACCCGACGAGGCCCGGCTGTCGGTCGAGGGCCACGCGGTTGACGCCAACGGGACCGGGCTGTCGGCCGGTGGCGACGGAGTGAGGGCCGACAGGGCCTCAGCTGGTGACAACCGGGCCATGGCCAACGGGGTCGGCGATGGGCGGGGCGGGGCGACGGGGCAGGGGGCTCGGTCCGGGCGGCCCGCGCCGTTGCCTGTGCGGGGAGCGCAGGCCCGGCGGCCCAATCCCGCCGAAGCCGTGCCCGGGATCCGGCCCGGCGATCGGCGGCTGGTCGCGGAGCATGTGGTCGCGCCTCCCACCCCGCGCACCGGGACCGTGCGGGGCACCATGGGCAAGCCCCAACTGCCCCGGCGCCGCGCCCAGGAGCACATCGTGCCCCAGCTGCGCGGCGGGCCCGCGCCCCGGCAGGACGCCGAGTATCTCGCCGGCCACGATCCGGGACTGATGGCGGCCTTCCAACGTGGCATCAGCCTCGCCGAGGCCCAACAGCACCTGGAGGCGGCCCCCGGCGAACCGGAACCGGCCATGCCTGCGGCTCCGCCCCACATGGAGTCCGCCCACACCGACCCGTCGGCATCCAGCCACACGGGCCAGGCGCACACGGAGTCCGGTCACACCATGGAGGCCAGCCTCCCTAGCTCCGCGCATACGGCGTCCAGCCACATGGAGTCCGGTTCTCTGGGCCCGACGCACACAGCGGGCGGCCACATGGGGTCCGGTGCCATGGGTTCCGCGCACGCAGCGGGCGGCCACATGGAGTCCGGTGCCCTGGGCTCCGCCCACACGGCCTCCGCCCACATGGACTCGACGCCATCCGTGGCCCCCACCCCCCTGGAGACCTACAGCGGCACCGGCCCGTCCCGTACGGACAGGGTGGCCGCCCCGCTGGAGTCCCGGCCCGTTCCGGCCCCCGACCCCTCCGCCGCGTTCGACTTCGGTGGGGGCACGCGCCGTACAGCCGCCGCCGCACCCACGACAGAGTCCGCCGACATAGACGTAACCCCCATGGAGCGGCCGCACATATCCGATGCGCACGGTCTCGGACCCGACCGCACCTACCCCCGGCACGACGGGAGCGCACCCGCCGGATGACCGTCCCCGCGTTCACCCCACCCCCCAGCGCTCCCGCAGACCTTCGTACCTCAAGGAGTCGATCCACCATGGCGAGCGAAGCGCCGACCGGCCATGTATCCGACCTCGACTGGCTGATGAGCGGCCTCGTGCAGCGTGTGCCGCACACCAGCAGCGCGGTCCTGCTGTCCTGCGACGGGCTCGTGAAGTCGGTCCACGGCCTCGATGTGGACAGCGCCGACCACATGGCCGCCCTGGCCTCCGGCCTCTACTCCCTCGGCCGCAGCGCGGGCGCCCGTTTCGGCGACGGCGGGGATGTCCGCCAGGTCGTCGTCGAACTCGACTCGACGCTGTTGTTCGTGACCACCGCCGGCTCCGGCACCTGTCTCGCCGTCCTGGCGGGACGCGAGGCCGACGCCGCCGTGCTCGGCTACGAGATGGCGATGCTCGTCAAGAGCGTCCGCCCCTACCTGGTGACCGCGCCCCGGCAGCACGCCGTCGAATCCCCGGCGATGAGGCCTTGAGCGTGGCGGCGGCCGGCGACGGGCCCTGGCTCGACGACGCGGCCGGGCGGCTGGTGCGGCCCTTCACGGTCAGCAACGGCCGCACCCGGCCGTCCATCGCGCTCGACCTCCTGTCGCACGTCCGGGCCACCGGAGTCACCCCCATCGGCTACCTCGGCCCCGAGCACGCACAGGCGCTCGACCTGTGCCGCGCGACCGTCTCGGTCGCCGAGGTCGCCGCCCATCTGAAGCTGCCGGCGGTGGTCACCAAGGTGCTCCTGTCCGACCTCGTCGACTGCGGGGCGCTGACCACCAAGCCCCCCGAGTTCACCCACAACCCGACTGACCGGGCTCTTCTGGAGGCAGTGCTCGATGGACTACGACGACAGCTCTGATCCCTTCCCCACCGCACTGAAGATCCTGGTGGCGGGAGGGTTCGGGGTAGGCAAGACGACCTTCGTGGGCGCGGTCAGCGAGATCGCCCCGCTCAGCACGGAGGAACTGCTCACCACGGTCAGCGCCGCGACCGACAGTCTCGACGGCATCGAGAACAAGGTCGAGACGACGGTGGCCATGGACTTCGGACGCATCACGCTCGATCCGGAACACGTGCTCTACCTGTTCGGCACCCCCGGGCAGGAGCGGTTCTGGTTCATGTGGGACGAGCTCTCCGAGGGCGCGCTCGGCGCGGTGATCCTCGCGGACACCCGCCGGCTGGAGGACTGCTTCGCGGCGGTCGACTTCTTCGAACAGCGCGGACTCGGGTTCATCGTCGCGATCAACGAGTTCGACGGCGGGTACCGCTACGACCCGGAGGAGGTCCGTGCCGCCATCGACCTGCCGCCGGAGATCCCGATCGTGCGCTGCGACGCCCGGATCTCCAGTTCGGGGGTGCAGACCCTGCTCACCCTTGTACGCCATCTCATCGCCCACAGCCCGGCGCCCGCGCCGAGCCATGGCGCCCACATGTGACCCCCGCACACACCGTCACGGAGCCGCATATGACCGACGTCCACAGCGACGGAAGCCGCCCATGAGCTACGACCCACCACGCCCGGCCGGTCGGCTGCTGCTCACCCCGGAGGACAAGGAGGCCCCGGACCGGGCGCGCCGGCTGCGCCTGCTGGGGCTCGGGGAGCAGCCGGAACCCGTGCTCGACGCCTTCGCCGAGCGGCTCGCCGAGCGCACGGGGGCGCCGTACGCGATGGTCAACTTCATCGGCGAGCAACGGCAGTTCTTCGCCGGTCTCAGGATTCCCGCGGCCCGGCCTCCCGCCCCGGCGGACGGTGCCGAGGCCAAGCCGGAAGTGGGCCGTTATATGGAGCGGGACCATGGGTTCTGCCCCCATGTGGTCGTCCGTCGCAAGGCGTTGGCGCTGGAGGACGTCCGCGACTACCCGCGCTTCGCCGGCAACCCGGTGGTCGACGAGTTCGGCATCCGGTCCTATCTGGGCGCACCGCTCATCGACTCGACCGGGATGGTCCTCGGCACGGTGTGCGTCGAGGACGTGGAGCCGCGGACCTGGGGGAAGTCCGGTCTCGAGACCATCAAGTCGTCGGCGGCCGAACTCGTGGCACGGCTGGAGCGGAGGGAGGCCGACGGGTTCCCGCTGTGAGCGGCACAGGGCGGTGAGCAGCACAGGGCGGTGAGCGGCACAGGGCGGTGAGCGGCACACGCCTGCGAGCGTCAGACGTCCATGGGCGTCACCCACCCGCGAGGGTCACGACGCCGCGCCGCGGTCACACCCCGCCGCGCCAGACGTTGTCGAAGGCGGAGCTCTCGATCGCCCGCCGTTGCCGTACGGCCTCCAGCTCCATCACCGCGTCCCCGACGGCGGCCAGTACGGTCGTGGCCGCCTCTCCGACGAGGTTCTCGTCGAACTCCGGTTCCTTGTCGTCGACCCCGGCGGCTGCTGCCAGGGCGGCGAGGACCGGCTCGCCCGACGACCGGCGTTCCTCCGCGCCGCTGCGGGCCGGGGAGTCGACCGGCACCGTCCGGCCGGAGAGCAGCGGGAGGCGACCGCCGCGTCTGCGGGTGGTCAGTCCGATCTTCTCCAGGTCGTCGACGTAGGCCGCGGCGAGCTCGCTGCCCCGGCGCCAGAGCCAGTCCTCCACCGTCTCATAGGGCTCCTGCCGGACGAGCGATGTGGTGGCTTCGTCCAGCAGCCGGTCTCCCGTCGCCGCCTGTGGGCCGGGCACGATCCGGTCGTCGTCCAGGGCGATGGCCCCGGCATCGATGAGGTCGAGCAACTCGGCCCCTGCGAGCGCGAGCGACAGGTCACCCTGCTCCAGGGAGCGGTCGCGAGCCACCTCCAGAGCGACGATCGCGAGGTCCCGTGCGGTGGTCATGAGCGGCTCCAGGTCAGTCGGCCGGGTGCGGGGCGGGGGCGCGGGGCCGCTGTGCGCGAGCCTGGCGCCCTCGGTCGATTCTCTCCGCGATCGGCCCACGATGACCATGCGATGCGGGAATCCGACCTACGGGACGACGGTCGCCGCGGCTGGGTCGAGCGACGGCGGTCAGGAGGGGGGCGCCGACCGGTACGCGTCGTGGAGCGGCGGGGCGACGATCGGCGAGCCGAGGGTGCGGCCGACGGAGTACCGGCGGTCAGCAGCGTGGCGGGACCCGGGAACCGCAGATGGGCGCCCATGGCCAGGGCAAGCGTGCAGATGCCGGGGAAGGTGACCAGGGCGGGCAGGGCGACGCCGACCCCCTGGATCAGCGGGGCCGTAAGCATCAGAAGGCAGCAGGCGGCGGCGCGACCAGCGGCGGGCTGGGCTGGGCGGGGGAGCCTCGCTCGATCCCGGCGGCCAGGAAGGTCCCGCGACGATGCATTCGGCGCGGGTGCAGCCGACGAACGGCGCCGGAACCAGCGGCGGGCGCGCTGCCCGACCGCCAGCGCGCCCGCTCCGCGAGCGACCCCGGTCTCCCCCCCCCGGCTGTCAGCGCGCCCGCTCCGCGAGCGACCCCGGCCTCTCCCCCCCCCCGGCTGTCAGCGCGCCCGCTCCGCGAGCGACCCCGGCCTCTCCCCCCCCCGCCGACCGCCAGAGCGCCCACCCCGCGAGCGAACTCGGCCTCCACCCCCCGGCTGTCAGCGAGCCCGCCCCGCGAGCGACCTCGGCCTCCACTCCCCGGCCGTCAGAGCACCCGCCCCGCGAGCGACCCCAGTCCTCCCCCCACCGTCAGAGCGCCCACCCCGCGAGCGACCTCGGCCTCCACCCCCCCCCGGACGCCCGCGCTGCCCCCCGGCGATCCGCACGCCCCGCCGCACCGCCCCCGTCCCAGCGCGCTCCCCGTCCAACGCCAAGCCCCGTCACCGGACCCCGAGTTGGCCCGCCACCGCACCCCCCACCGCCAGGCGTGAAGCCAAGCTGTGGTGCCGCTTAAGAAATCCTCGATGGACCAGGACGGCGCCGTACGGCAGATTGCTGGGCGTTTCCACCCCTCGCACCCACAGGAGCCGTAGCGTGAAGGCGCTGGTCAAGGAGAGGGCCGAGCCCGGGCTCTGGCTCGCGGACGTCCCGGAGCCCGCCGTCGGACCCGGCGATGTGCTGATCAAGGTGCTGCGCACGGGGATCTGCGGCACCGATCTGCACATCCGGAACTGGGACGGCTGGGCGCAGCAGGCGATCCGCACCCCGCTCGTCCTCGGGCACGAGTTCGTCGGCGAGGTCGTCGGGACCGGGCGCGATGTCGCGGAGATCCAGGTGGGGGACCGAGTGAGCGGCGAGGGGCACCTCGTCTGTGGGAAGTGCCGCAACTGTCTCGCCGGGCGGCGGCACCTGTGCCGGGCCACGGTCGGGCTCGGCGTCGGCAGGGACGGGGCCTTCGCCGAGTACGTCGCCCTGCCGGCGGCCAATGTGTGGGTGCACCGGGTTCCGGTGGAGCTCGACGTGGCCGCGATCTTCGACCCGTTCGGCAACGCCGTGCACACCGCGCTGTCCTTCCCACTGGTCGGCGAGGACGTGCTGATCACCGGGGCGGGCCCGATCGGTCTGATGGCGGCGGCCGTCGCCCGGCATGCCGGTGCCCGTAACGTCGTGATCACCGACGTCAGCGAGGAGCGCCTGGAGCTGGCCCGCAAGATCGGGGTGAGCCTCGCGCTCAATGTGGCCGAGGGGCAGATCGCCGACGGGCAGCGGGAGTTGGGGCTGCGCGAGGGCTTCGACATCGGCCTGGAGATGTCCGGGCGCCCCGAGGCGCTGCGCGACATGATCGCCAACATGACGCACGGCGGCCGGATCGCGATGCTGGGGCTGCCGGCCGCGGAGTTCCCCGTCGACTGGGCCCGGATCGTCACCTCGATGATCACCATCAAGGGCATCTACGGCCGTGAGATGTTCGAGACCTGGTACGCGATGTCGGTCCTCCTGGAGGGCGGACTCGACCTCGCCCCCGTGATCACCGGCCGCTACGGCCACCGCGACTTCGAGGCGGCGTTCGCCGACGCGGCGAGCGGCCGCGGCGGCAAGGTCATCCTCGACTGGACCAACTGACCAAGGGACCCACGATGTTCGACTCCGTGCGCGACGACCTGCGCGCCACCCTCGACGAGATCCGCGCCGCCGGACTGCACAAGCCCGAGCGCGTGATCGACACCCCGCAGTCCGCCACCGTGAACGTCTCCTCGGGAGGCCGTCCGGGCGAGGTCCTCAACTTCTGCGCCAACAACTACCTCGGCCTCGCCGACCACCCCGAGGTGGTCGCCGCCGCCCACGAGGCCCTGGACCGCTGGGGCTACGGCATGGCCTCGGTCCGCTTCATCTGCGGCACCCAGGAGGTCCACAAGGAGCTGGAGGCCCGCCTGTCCGCCTTCCTCGGGCAGGAGGACACGATCCTGTACTCCTCCTGCTTCGACGCCAACGGCGGTGTCTTCGAAACCCTGTTGGGCCCCGAGGACGCGGTGATCTCCGACGCCCTGAACCACGCCTCCATCATCGACGGCATCCGCCTGTCCAAGGCCCGCCGCTTCCGCTACGCCAACCGTGATCTCGCCGATCTGGAACGGCAGTTGAAGGACGCCTCCGACGCCCGTCGGCGTCTGGTCGTCACCGACGGCGTCTTCTCCATGGACGGTTACGTGGCGCCGCTGCGCGAGATCTGCGACCTCGCCGAGCGCTACGACGCCATGGTCATGGTCGACGACTCGCACGCCGTCGGCTTCGTCGGCCCCGGCGGTCGCGGCACCCCCGAGCTGCACGGCGTGATGGACCGGGTCGACATCATCACCGGCACCCTCGGCAAGGCCCTCGGCGGGGCCTCCGGCGGGTACGTCGCCGCCCGTGCCGAGATCGTCGCCCTGCTCCGTCAGCGCTCCCGGCCGTACCTCTTCTCGAACACGCTCGCCCCGGTGATCGCCGCGGCCTCCCTGAAGGTCCTGGACCTGCTGGAGTCCGCGGACGACCTGCGGGTGCGGCTGCGCGAGAACACCGCCCTGTTCCGCCGCCGGATGACCGAGGAGGGCTTCGACATCCTCCCCGGCGACCACGCCATCGCCCCCGTGATGATCGGCGACGCCTCCCGGGCGGGCCGGCTCGCGGAGCTGCTGCTGGAGCGCGGGGTGTACGTGATCGGGTTCTCCTACCCGGTCGTCCCGCAGGGCCGGGCGCGGATCCGCGTACAGCTGTCGGCCGCGCACTCGACCGAGGACGTCAACCGCGCGGTGGAGGCCTTCGTCGCGGCCCGTGCGGAGCTCGACGGGAGCTGAGCCGGAGCACACGGGGGCATTTGAGACAATCGATCCCATGATCGAAGCGCGGCGGCTCCACATCCTGCGTGCGGTGGCCGACCACCGCACGGTGACGGCGGCTGCCGCCGCGCTGTACCTCACGCCCTCGGCGGTCTCCCAGCAGCTGACCGCCCTGGAGCAGGAGACCGGCCACCGGCTGGTCGAGCGCGGCGCGAGAGGTGTACGGCTGACCCCGGCCGGCGAGATCCTGCTCGGCCACACCAACGCGGTCCTCGCCCAGCTGGAGCGGGCGGAGGCCGAACTCGCCGCGTACGGCGCGGGGGAGGCCGGCACCGTCACGGTCGCCTCCTTCGCGACCGGTATCGCCCTGGTCGTGGCGCCCGCGGTGACCCGGCTCGCGAGGACGGCCCCCGGCATCCAGCTGCGCGTCCAGGACGCCGAGGGCGACGCGAGTCTGCCGATGGTGCTGGACCGGCAGGTCGACGTGGCGGTCGCGGTGGAGTACCGCGGGGCCCCGCCGGCCGACGACCCCCGGCTGGCCCACGTGCCCCTGTACGCCGAGCCCTTCGATGCGGTCGTCCCGGCCGGCCACCGGCTCGCCGACGCGGGCGAGGTGCCGCTGGCGGAGCTCGCCAAGGACCCGTGGATCGGCCCCTACCCCGGCAACCCGTGCCATGACGTGGTGGTCCTGGCCTGCGAGAACGCCGGTTTCCAGCCGCGCCTGGAGCACTCCTCGGACGACTTCCGCGCGGTGGTGGCCCTGGCCTCGGCGGGCGCCGGGGTGGCACTGGTGCCGCGGTCGGCGCTGCGCGGGATGGACCTCGCGGGGGTGGTCGTACGACCGGTGGACGGCGCGGCACCGACGCGGCGGGTGTTCGCGGCCGTGCGGCGCGGGGCGGAGACGCATCCGCTGATCCGGCCGGTGCTGGAGGCGCTGGGCGAGGCGGCGGGGGCGTAGCGGCCCACGGAGAGCTTCCGGAAACCTCTCTGTTTCGCATCAGGGATATCGTCCCGGATATGAAACGCGATGTGGTCGAGAGCGCGGTGGACTCCGTCGATGTCCGCCTCGCCGCCCGGCTCGCCGGGCTGCGGACCGAACACGGCTGGTCCCTCGGGGAGTTGGCGGAGCGCAGTGGAGTCAGCAAGTCGACTCTCTCGCGTGCCGAGCGGGCCGAGATCAGCCCGACCGCCTCCCTGCTGAACCGGCTGTGCGGGGTGTACGGGCGGACCATGTCGCAACTGCTCAGCGAGGTGGAGGCCGAGCCCGCGCCGCTGGTGCGCGGCGCCGAGCAGACGGTGTGGGAGGACCCGGCCTCCGGGTTCGTACGGCGGTCCGTGTCCCCGCCGCACCCCGGGCTGCGCGGTGAACTCGTCGAGGGACGCCTCGACGTCGGCGCCGACATCTCCTACGACCGCCCGCCCGTGCCCGGCCTCGAACAGCACATCTGGGTGCTGGAGGGCGCGCTCGACGTCACCGCCCGGGGTGTCGAGCACCACCTCGACGCCGGGGACTGCCTGCGCCTGCGCGTGTGGGGGCCGACCCGGTTCCGCTGCACCGGCCCCGACGCGGTGCGGTACGTGCTGGCGGTGGTGCTGCCGTGATCGTGACCCGCCTGGGCCAAGCCCAACTGAATGACCGCATTGAGGAGTTGGCAGGACTGCTGGTCGACACCGTGGACGGCGGCGCCTCCATCGGCTTCCTCGCGCCCCTCGACCACGCCGAGGCCGTCGCCTGGTGGAAGGAGCGCGCGGCCGCGGTGACCGCCGGTCACCTGGCGGTGTGGGCGGCCCGTGACGGCGACCGCGTGCTCGGCACGGTCAGCCTGGCCTTCCCCGACAAGCCCAACTCCCGCCACCGCGCCGAACTGGTCAAGCTGATGGTGCACCGGGACGCCCGCGGGCGCGGCCTCGGACGCCGGCTCCTCGCCCTCGCGGAAGAGGAAGCCGGCGCGGCCGGCATCACCCTGCTCCACCTCGACACCGAGACCGACAGCCCCGCCGAACGCCTCTACGGCTCGGCCGGCTGGACCCGGGCCGGGATCATCCCCGACTACGCGGCCGATCCCGGCGGGGAGCTGCGGCCGACGACGCTGTACTACAAGCAGCTGGGTGCGGCCGCTCCCACCAGGTGATTGTCAGTGCGGGCCGATACGGTGCCTGTCATGCCGGACGCCGAAGACGTACGCCGTATCGCCCTGTCCCTGCCGGACACCACGGAGAAGATCGCCTGGAGCATGCCCACGTTCCGGGTCGCGGGCAAGATGTTCGCCACCATGCCCGAGGACGAGACCTCCATCGCCGTGCGCTGCCCCAAGGAGGAGCGGGACGAACTGGTGCTGGCGGAACCGGGGAAGTTCTGGATCGCCGACCACGAGGCGCAGTTCGCGTGGGTGCGCGCCCGTCTGGCGGCGATCGAGGACGAGGCCGAACTGCGCGACATCCTCGCCGACTCGTGGCGGCAGGCGGCCCCGTCGAGGCTGCTCGACGCGTATCCGGCGCTGGGGCTGCCGGACCCTCCTAGGGGGTGAGGAAGGCGCCGATCCGCTCCCGCAGCGACCGCGCGTCCAGCCCGTGCGCGGTGACGTGTTCCTCGATCGTGCCGTACCGCCGCAGCTCACGGCGGCCCACACCGAGGCCCAGCACCCGGTACGGTACGTCGGCGAGGGCGTCGTTCGCCGCCGCGGTCGACGTGCCCGCCAGGTACGGCTCGACCAGCACGACATCGGAGCCCGCGGTGCGCGTGGCCCGGCGCAACGTGGCCGCGTCGAAGGGCCGTACGGTCGTCGCGTACAGGACGGTCACGTCCAGTCCCTCCGTGGCGGCGAGCACGTGGTCGAGCATCGGCCCGACCGCCAGCACGACCCCGGAGCCTCCCTCGCGGACCGTCCGGAACCGCTCGCCGTCCACCGGCAGCGCGTCCCGGTTGGCCTGGAGGGACAGCCGTACGTACACCTTGTCGTCGCCCGCCGCCACGGCGTGCCGCAGCAGGGTCTCGGCCTCGTCGGGGTGCCCGGGCACCTGCACGGTCCAGCCGTCGAGGGTGTCGAGGAGGGCCACGTCGCCGGGGGCCATGTGCGTGTAGCCGCCGGCGGGCCAGTCGAAGGAGGCGGCCGCGCTCACCAGGACCGCGCCCGCGTCCTGGTGCCCGAGGTCCAGCTTGACCTGCTCGAAGGGCCGCTCCACGAGGAAGCTGGCGAAGGTGTGCAGGACGGGCCGCAGCCCGGTCAGCGCCAGTCCCGCGCCCGCGCCGACGAGGAGCTGCTCGCGGATGCCGACGTTGACGACCCGGTCGGGATGGCGGCGGGCCGCCCCGGCGAAGCCGTCCGCGCCGATCTCGGCGAGCACGACCGCGACCCGGGGGTCCTCGTCGAGCAGTCGCGAGACGACGGTGGTGAAACGCTCACGCATGGTGTCCATGGCGATACGGACCTCTTCCGGGAGAGAGTGTTCAGAACGACTTCGGCTCGACCTGGGCCACGACCACGTGCGGCCGGCCCGGATGCGGGGCCGTGAAGGCGGCGTACAGCGCCTCGTGGTCACGGCCGTCGACCGTGACGGCGGACCAGCCCGCGGCCTCGAAGCGGGCCGCGATGCCGCCGGGACGGGCGTGACTGGCGGAGGAGTTGTCGACGACGACGGTGTGCAGGCGCTCCAGCGCCGCCGGCCCGGCGAAGGCGATGGCCTCGTGATTGCTGCCCTCGTCCAGCTCGGCGTCCCCGGTCAGCACCCACACCCGCGGATCGTCCAGACCCTGGGCGCGCAGCCCCAGCGCCGTGCCGACGCCGATCGGCAGCCCGTGCCCCAGCGAACCGCTGCCGATCTCGGCACCGGGCACCAGGACCCGGTCCGGGTGGTGGCCGAGCGGGGAGTCGTACGAGCCGAAGCCCGGCAGCCAGTCCACGGGCACGAAGCCCTTGGCGGCCAGCACCGCGTAGTACGCCATCGGCCCGTGGCCCTTGGACAGCAGGAACCGGTCCCGCGCGGGGTCGTCCGGGTGTTCCGGGCGCACCCGCAGGACACGGTCGTAGAGCACCCACAGCACGTCCAGGGTGGAGGTCGCCGCCGGTCCGTGCTTCTCGTCGCCCGTCATCAGCCCCATGAGCCGGGGCAGGTCCTCGTAGGCGTAAGTCCGTCCGCGTTCCTCGGTGATCGTCATGCGGTCGATCGTGCAACCTCAACCAAACCTGAGGTCAAGCGGGAAAGGGGTGCGCGACCATCGACCCGAGTGCGGTATGGTTTCTCTGCGCGTTCGGCCAGGGGAAACCCCAGGTCAGACGGGCACCGGGACGTGGCGCAGCTTGGTAGCGCACTTGACTGGGGGTCAAGGGGTCGCAGGTTCAAATCCTGTCGTCCCGACCAGCTTCACGCAGGTCGGAGGCCGTTTTCCCAAGAAGGGGAAAACGGCCTTTTCCCTGTGCTTCAGTCTCGTCGGGAGCCGTCCGGGTAGAGCGGGAAGGCCGCGGCGAGTTTCTCGACCCGGGTGCGCAGTTCGTCCTCGGGGCGTTCGCCCTTCAGGGACTCCGCGATGATGTCGGCGACCTCACGGAACTCCACGTCGCCGAAGCCGCGGGTGGCCAGGGCGGGCGTGCCGATGCGCAGGCCCGAGGAGATCATCGGTGGGCGCGGGTCGAAGGGCACGGCGTTGCGGTTGACCGTGATGCCGATGCGGTGCAGCCGGTCCTCGGCCTGCTTGCCGTCCAGCTCGGAGTTCCTCAAGTCGACCAGGATCAGGTGGACTTCGGTGCCGCCGGTCAGGACGGTGATGCCGGCCTCGGCGACATCGTCGGCGAGCAGTCGGCCCGCGAGGATCTTCGCGCCCCGCAGCGTGCGCCGCTGGCGCTCCCCGAACTCCGGTGAAGCGGCCACCTTGAAGGCCACCGCCTTCGCCGCGACGACATGCTCCAGCGGGCCGCCCTGCTGACCCGGGAAGACCGCCGAGTTGATCTTCTTGGCCAGGTCGGCCCGGCTGAGGATCACCCCGCCGCGCGGGCCGCCGAGGGTCTTGTGGGTGGTGGTCGTGACGACGTCGGCGTACGGCACCGGGTTCGGATGGAGCCCCGCGGCCACCAGGCCCGCGAAGTGCGCCATGTCCACCATCAGATACGCGCCCACCGCGTCGGCGATCCGGCGGAACTCCGCGAAGTCCAGCTGCCGGGGATAGGCCGACCAGCCCGCCACGATCATCTTCGGCCGGTGCGCCAGGGCGAGTTGTTCGACCTCGTCCATGTCGACGCGCAGGTCGGACTCACGGACGTGGTACGGCACCACGTTGTAGAGCTTGCCGGAGTAGTTGAGCCGCATGCCGTGGGTCAGATGCCCGCCGTGCGCCAGGTCGAGCCCGAGGATGGTGTCGCCGGGCTGCAACAGGGCGAACATCGCGGCCGCGTTGGCCTGGGCACCCGAGTGCGGCTGGACGTTCGCGGCCTCGGCGCCGAAGAGCTCACGGACCCGGGCGATGGCCAACCGTTCGACGACGTCGACGTGTTCACAGCCGCCGTAGTAGCGGCGGCCCGGGTAGCCCTCGGCGTACTTGTTGGTCAGGACCGAGCCCTGCGCCTCCATGACCGCGGCCGGGGCGAAGTTCTCCGAGGCGATCATCTCGAGGGTGGACTGCTGGCGGTGCAGTTCGGCGGCCACCGCGGCGGCGATCTCCGGGTCGAGTTCGTCGAGCGGGAGGGAGAGGGGGGAGGTGGGCGTGGTGAGCGACGTACTCGTTGCCATCTGTGCACCATCCTGAGAGCCAACTCATGGGCAACTGATATATCAACCTCTGCGGTAAAGTATGGGAGCTCATCCGACAGGTCAAGGGGGCGTCCATGCAGCAGGCCGCGGCGGAGGTCGAGGAGCTGTCGCTCGCCGAGCGCGCGTACCGCGCCATCCGCGACCGGCTCGTCATGCTGGAGATCCGCCCCGGAGCGCCCATCAACGAGGAGCAGCTCGGACAGTCCCTCGGTGTCGGCCGCACCCCGGTGCGCGAGGCGCTCAAGCGGCTCCAGTACGAACGCCTGATCACCACCTATCCCCGGCGCGGTACCTTCGCCACCGAGGTCAACATCACCGACCTGGCCCATATCTCCGAGGTGCGCCAGGAACTCGAACCCCTGGCCGCGGCCCAGGCCGCGCGGCGCGCCACGGCCGCCGACCGGGCGAACCTGACGGCACTCCGGGCCGAACTGGACGAGGACGCGCCCGGCCGGAACCCCGCCGAGCTGATGCGCCTGGACCTCCGGGTCCACCGGGCCGTCTACACCGCCACGCACAATCCGTACCTGGAGGACACCCTCGTCCGCCACGACAACCTGGCCACCCGCATCTGGTGCCTGTTCGTGGACCGGCTGTCCGACATGGCCGGCCATGTCGAGGAGCACGGCCCGCTGATCACGGCGATCGTCGCCGGTGACGCCGACCGCGCGGCACGGCTCGCCCGCAGCCATGTGGAGGGCTTCGAGCGGGCCGTGCGCGAGGCCATCTGAGCCCGGACTACTCGCCCGAGGGTGCGGGCAGCGGGACGCCGAGAGCCACGGGGGTGCCGAAGTTCGGGGTGCCGTCGGCGTTCCAGGTGAACTTCTGCGCCCTGGTGGTGCGGTTCATGTCGCAGCCGCCGCTCGGGGAGCTGTTGGCGTGGTACACCATCCAGTCCTCGGTGCCGTCCGGTGACTTGAAGAAGCCGTTGTGGCCCGGGCCGTAGACCCCGTTGGCGTTGGACCGCTGGAACACCGGGTTCGGTGACTTCACCCAGGACGAGGAGTTCAGCGGGTCACCGCCGTTGTAGGTGAGCATGCCCAACTTGTAGTCGGGCGTGGAGCAGTGGCTGGCCGAGTAGACGATGAAGGTCTTGCCGCCCCGCTGGAGCACCTCGGCGCCCTCGTTGACCGCGCCGCCCACGGTCTCCCAGCTGTAGGTCGGCGTGGACAGCACCCGCCGGGTGCCGCTCGCGGTCCACGGGTTCGACAGCGGCCGGATGAACATGGGCTGCGAACCGTTGTAGAAGGTGCCCAACAGATAGAGCTGTCCGTTGAGTTGCAGGATGCTCGGGTCCAGTTCCCAGGTGTTGTCCTGGGTCGGGTCGAGCAGGTCGGCCTTGAAGCTGTAGGGGCCCATCGGGTCCAGACCCGCGCTCTCCAGCACGTGGATCCGCTGGGTCCCGAGGTCGTACGGCTCCCGCCCGGCCGTGTAGTAGAAGTACCAGCGCTTGCCGTTGGGGCCGTCGAGCAGGTGGAACTCCGGCGCCCACATCGTGCCGGCCCCGTTGGGCCGGGTCAGGTTGAAGATCACCTGGTCGGCGGCGGTGGCGAGCCCGGCGAGGGTGCTGGCCCTGCGCATGGTGACCGTCGAGTTCCAGGTGGTCGTGGCGAGGTAGTAGGAGCCGTTGTAGTACGTCAGCCAGGGGTCGGGCCCGTGCTGCGAGAGCGGGTTGGCGAAGGTGCCCGGCGTGGTGCCGCCGCCGGTGAAGGAGGGCAGCCGCCACACCCTGCCGCCGCTGGTGGAGCACGGCAGTTGGACCAGGTTGGTGTTGGACGCCGACGAACCTCCGCTCGGCGCCACGCACTTGCCGGAGCTGACGGAGACCAGGTTGAAGGTCTTGTCCGCACCCGCGACCGTCACGGGGGCGAGCCGCCACTGCTGGTTGGTGCCGCCGTGGCAGGGCCACTGGATGATCGCCGCGTTGTCCGCGGTGGAGGCGCCGTGGACGTCCACGCACTGACCGGACTGCGTGGTGATCGTGTACGTGTCGCTCGTGCCGGAGACGGGGGTGTAGGAGAGGTTCTGGTTGGCTCCCGACGAGCAGGTGAACGCCCGGAGTTGAGCGCCGGCTGTGGTCGAACTCCCGGGAAGGTCCAGGCAGTTGCCGCCGTTCTGGTTGACGGCCGTCGAGCTGAAGCTCACGGCGGCGGACGCGGGCGCCGACGGTGCGACGAGGAAGGCCGTCGCCAGCACGAGCAGCGCCAGGAAGAGTCTGCATCTGGTCACGGGCCGTACACCTTTGCTTCGAGGAGGCCGACGGAGTTCGTGCCGTTGCTCGTGAGCAGCACCCGCAGCCGGGTGGTGTTCGTGGCGGTGAAGGTGACGCTGTTGTACTGGTTCTTGGCCAGCGGATAGCCGCTCGCGCCCGGCACGTCGACGTACGCGCTGCCGTTCCAGTACTGGAGCTTCCAGGAGGCCGGCATGTCGATGCCCTGGTCGTCGTCGAAGAAGTACACGTCGGCCCGGTTCAGGGTCTTCGCGGCGGGCCAGGTCAGTTCCGCCCACTGCTGACCCGTCTCCGGCCAGGTGCCCCAGCGCGGATTGACGGTGTCGTTGGAGGAGGGCGGGTCGATGCCGTCGTTGACCGCGTTGACGCTCTCCCAGGCGGAGGTGTACGACGCCGACGCGGTGGCCGAGGTCGCCTGGTTGGCCGGTGGCTGGACCCCGCCCCGGTTGTACACCTTGACCTCGGTCAGGCCCGTCCTGGCGCCGGAGGCGTTGGTGGCCAGGACCCTGATGCGCTGGGCGCTGACGGCCGGGAACCTCACCAGGTTGTAGTTGGCGCGCGGCGCGGCCGGACTCTTCGTCTGGCTCGGGGCGTCCACCCATGAACTGCCGTTGTAGTACTGGACGGTGTACGCCGACGGAGCTCGATAGGTGGTCGAGGCCGGACGGCTGTCCTTGAAGTACAGCCGCACCTCGTTGAGCGTGCGGCTGGTGCCGAAGTTCAGCTCGTACCAGTCCTGGGCGGCCGATCCCCCCGCGCCCCAGAACGGTTCGTTGGTGGGATAGCCGTCGACCGCCCCGGCGGCGCTGCTCCCGGAACCGGTGGAGGAGGCGGACACGGTCGCCCCGGCGGCGAGGTTGGTCAGGTCGGCGGTGAGGTCGACGCCCGCCTTGGCGAGCATGTCGACCATGCGGGGGCTGTCCTGCACGACCTGGTTCGGCGCCTTGAGCCCGGCGACGGCCGTGTGGTGGGTGACCGTGCCACTCGTGGTGACGTCACCGGTGGCCGGGTCCCAGGTGAGGGGCACCAGGGAGGCGACCGTGGCGACCCGGTTGCCGTTGACGTAGACCGAGTAGCCCTCCGGGATGCCCGGGTAGCGCACCACACCGTCGGTCGGATCGTCCCAGACGATCGACAGGTCGGCGCCCCGGTAGCGGAGGTTGTTCACCGTGAAGTGGTCCCAGCCGATGTCGATGGGGGAGAGCTCGACCTTGTTGTCGTTGCGGGGCCTGAGGCCCGCCACGTCCTCGATCAGGGTCCAGTTGCTGCTGCCGAGGATGTTGTGGTGGATCCAGGAGCGGTAGGTGATCGCGCTGCCGTTCCAGTCGGCCCAGAACTCGTTGGCGTCCGGCCACTGGGTGTTGCCGCCGACGTACTGCGCCCAGGCGTTCCAGTAGAGGAGCTTCTTGTAGTCGGTCGCGTTCATCCAGGAGTTGGGGTAGTTGCGCAGCACCGAGGAGTAGAGCCGGAACTGGACCGTGGAGTTGATGGTCGAGAAGTTGTTGGATCCGGGCTCGCCCGCGTCGGCGGCGGCCTTCTTGTCGACCTGGTTGGCCGTGTAGAACGGGAAGACGGGGTACTGGGCCGGGTCGTCGTACAGGCGCAACGCCTGCTTGTACGTAGCGGTGTTGGGGACCGCGCCGACCGAGAACGGGTAGTAGTTGTTGATCTCCTTCCAGGGCACCCACTCGTTGGTCGACTTCAACCGGTGCTCGAACAGCTGCCGGTTGGGGTTCCAGAGGACGTTGACGATGGCGTCCTTGATCTGGTTCGCCAGGGTGCGCATCTCCGTCGCCTTGGCCGTGTTGCCGGTCGCCTCGTAGGCCTGCGCGGCGGCGAGGGCGCCGCTGTACTGGTAGGCGGACTCGGCGCGGTCCATGTTCCCGGGCTTCCAGTGGAAGGAGACGGCGTCGGCGTCGTTGCCGGTCAGGGCGCCCCAGTCGTACTCGATGAGCTTGTTGTTGTCGTGGTCGTAGTAGGCCAGTTGTCCCTTCACGTCGCCCTCGGCGTAGTGGGCGAGCTGGTTCGCGATGGCGGGCTGGCCGCCGTGGATCTGGTAGCTCTTCCAGGCCGCCTCGGCGATGTACTGGGTGTAGCTGTTGGACCAGTTCGCCGGGTCACCCGGGTTGTCGAGGAAGCGGCCGCCCTTGGAGATCTGGCCGACGCTGAGCCAGTCGCCGTACGAATAGGCCGGGTTGCGCAGGTACTTGAGGTCGTCGATGTGCATCGGCTGGGTGAGCGCGATCGCGTTGTTGTAGCCGAGGACGCCCTCCGTGGAGGTCGGGAACTGGAAGGTCTGGCCGGGGATGTCCGCGTCGAGGTTGTTGAAACGCATCAGCCACCAGCGGTAGTAGATGCTCTTCTTGATCGCCGGTTCGGGGACGTCGATGTAGGGCACGTTCTGCGCCCACCACAGGTTGTAGGCCTTGACGTGGGTCGCGAAGGCGGTCGCGGGGGAGTAGCCGGCGTAGGCGTTGTACTCGGTCAGCGACTCCGGGATCTCGTCGGTGACGAAGCCCATCACCACCTTGGCGGTCACCGTGGCCCCGGCGGCGACGGTCACCGAGCGGTTCAACCCGCCGCTGGAGACCGTGAAGCCGTCGCCGGTGAGGCGGGGTCGAAGGGTGGTGAGGTTGTTGTAGGCGTTGACCTGGCCGGTCAGCTCGCTGCCGGTGCCTGTCGTGGCGTACGGCGACGTGGCCCGCAGTTGCAGGGTGGTCGAGCTGCCGCCGTTGTTCTTGATGGCCAGGTTGGTCACGGCCACGTTGTTGTCGGTGATGAACTTGGTCTGCTCGACCGAGACCGAGCCGCTGGTGTGGACGCTCTTCCAGTGGCTGGGCGTCTGGCGGCGCTGGGAGACCTGCTCGGTGAACGTGCCCGGGGTGATCGCGACCGTGTAGGCGCTGTTGTCGTTGATGCTCTCCCAGTAGGCGACCTTGCCGCCGAAGCCGAGCTGGGCGGGGTTGTGCTCCTTCATGAAGAGGGCACGGCCACGGCTCATCAGCCAGGGCCCCGCCGGGTCGTCGCCGGTGCGGGCCAGCAGGCGGTCCATCCAGAAGTCGGTGCCCGAGCTCTCCGCGTCGTAGATCGCCCGCATCATGTCGCCGGTGGTCTGGGCGACGGGCGGCGCCGGGATCGCGGGCCCGGTGAAGGTGGGGAAGCCGATGGTCTGCGCGGCGCGAGCGGGGGCCGCGAGGGAGACGGAACAGAGCAGGAGGGTCAGGACCACGAGGAGGCGCTGGAGGATGGGCTCTGTTCGTCTTCGCATCGGATGCTCCCCTTTGCCGAAACGACCTGTGGCGGAAAATGCCTAAAAGGTTTTCGCAACGTAGGAGCGAGCTGATGGAGTGTCAAGAGAGGTCGTTGGGCCCCCAGTTCGGGAGGGGTGCGGTTCAGGACAGGTGAGCCGTGGACCCCCGGATCACCACCCGGCAGGGCAGCGTCTCCACCCCCGCCCGCGGAGCGCCCGCGATCGCCCCGAACAACGCCTGCGCCGCCGCCCGCCCGACCTGCTCCAGGTTCATGTCGACGCTCGTCAGCTGCGGCCTGGAGGCGGAGGTCAGGATCTGCCAGTTGTCGAAGCCCATCACCGCCACGTCCTCCGGCACCTTGTGCCCGCGCTCCCGCAGGATCTCGATGACCCCGCGCGCGATCTGATCGCTCCCGCAGAGCACCGCGTCCACCTCGGGATGCCGCTCCAGCAGCATCGCGGTACCGGCCCGCCCCCACCCCTCGGACCACTCCGCGAACCGTGGCTCCCCGACGAAGTCCAGCCCCGCCGCCGCGAGCGCCGCCCGGGCCCCGTCCGCCCGGTCCCGCGCCGCGAGATAGCCCGGGTCGCCGGTGATGTGCGCGATCCGGGTGCGGCCGCAGGCCAGCAGGTGCTCGACCGCGATCCGGCCCGCGTCCACGTTGTCGGGCACGATCGACAGGTCCGCCGGATCGTCCGAGGGGGCGTAGGCGTACACGACGGGAACGGGCAGGTCACGGCCGAGGGAAGGGCGCGGATCGGTCCTGCTGCCCACCACGATCAGTCCGTCGACCCGGCGTCCGAGGAGCGCGCGCACATGGTGCTGCTCGCGGATCGCGTCACCGCGCGCGTCGCACAGGAACACCGCGACCTCGCCCGCGCCGAAGGCGTCCTCGGCGCCCATCAGGATCGGGATGCTGAACCTGCCCTCCAGGTCGCTGGTGAGCAGTCCGACGGTGCCGGTCCGCCCGGCGAGCAGACCGCGGGCCAGCTGGTTGGGCCGGAACGACAGCCGCTCGGCCGCCTCGATCACCCGCTGCCGGGTCTCGGCGCGCACCTGGCTGCGGCCGTTGAGGGCCTTGGAGGCGGTGGCCACCGAGACGCCGGCCAGCCGGGCGACGTCGGTGAGGGTGGCGGTGTGCGCACGAGAGGGGCCGGGGGCGGATGTCATGCGGGTCTCCTGTCCTGCGTCACGTGTCTGGCGTCACGTGGTCTCAACCGTACGCGAGAATTTTCGGCCGCCCACCTGAACTCGTGTCGCTGCACAAGGGATTGACGCGCCCTCAGCTCGGCTCTAGCTTGACGAAAGCCTTTTCGGCTCGTTTCTTCCGGGTGCTCGTCACGAAGGGGGATCGTCATGGGGAGCCCGACCACGTCACCGGGACGGATCCATCGTCTGATCGCCGCGGCGGTCGCCCTGATCGCCACCGCCGCGCTGGCCACGGCCTGCGGATCGGGCGACGACGACAAGGGCGGCGGGGGAGGGGGAGGCGGCGCGGCCGACGCCAAGGGCGTCGACGACGGGGCCACCCTCACCATGTGGACCCGCGCGGCGACCCGCCCGCAGAGCGAGGCACTTGTCAAGGCGTACAACGCCAAGCACAGGAACAAGGTCGAGCTGACCGTCGTCCCCACCGACGACTACCAGGCCAAGGTCGGTGCGGCGGCCGGGTCGAAGGACCTCCCCGATCTCTTCGCCTCCGACGTGGTGTTCGTCCCGAACTACACCTCCAGCGGGCTCTTCGCCGACCTCACCGACCGGATCGGCGCCCTGCCCTTCGCCGACGACCTCGCCCAGTCGCACATCAAGGCGGGCACCTACGACGGCAAGAAGTACGTCGTCCCGCACACCCTCGACCTGTCGGTGCTCTTCTACAACAAGGACCTCTACCGCAAGGCGAAGCTCGACCCCGAGAAGCCGCCCAGCACGCTCGCCGAATGGGACCAACAGGCGCGCGCCGTCGACAAGTTGGGCGGGGGCGTCAACGGTACCTTCTTCGGCGGCAACTGCGGCGGCTGCGGTGTCTTCACCTGGTGGCCGTCGATCTGGGCCGCCGGCGACGACGTACTGAACAAGGACGGCACCGAGGCCGACCTCGCCTCCGGCACCGCCAAGAAGGTCTACGACACCTACCGCGGCTGGGTCCAGGACGACATCGTGGCCCCCGGCGCCCGCGACGAGACCGGAGTGACCTGGACCGGCGTCTTCCCGAAGGGCAAGGTCGGCGTGATGCCGATGCCCTCGACGACCCTGGGCCTGATGCCCAAGGACCTCGACCTCGGCGTCGCCCCGATCCCCGGACCCGACGGCGGAAAGTCCACCTTCGTCGGCGGTGACGCCATCGGCATCTCCGCCACCAGCGACAAGGCCGACCAGGCCTGGAACTTCCTCGCCTGGTCCGTGGGCGACGAGGCACAGGTCGACGTGGTCGCCGCGCACAAGGACGTGGTCGCGCGCACCGACCTCGCGTCCAACAAGTACTCCGAGGCGGATCCGCGCCTGGTCACCATCAACCAGCTGGTCGCGGACGGCCGTACCCCTTACGCCCTGAAGTTCGGCCAGACCTTCAACGACCCCAACGGACCCTGGCTGACCCTGATGCGCGACGCCGTCTTCGGGGACGCGGCCAAGGTCGACAAGGACAACGAGGCCGTCACCGCCTCCCTGGGCGACTGACATGCAGGTGAGGACACCGGACCGGGTGAGTGTCGAACCCCCGGTCCGGACGGACCCACCGCCCCGTCGCCGCGCGCGACGGTGGCTCTCCCGCTACTCCCGCACCCTCCAGGGCCTCGGCTACGCCGCCCCGACAGCCGCGTTCGTCGCCCTCTTCTTCGTCCTCCCGCTGCTCCTCGTCGGCCAGATGTCGCTGCACGACTGGCCGTTGCTCGCCGGGGACCGGGGCGGCAACGCCCCCGAGAACTACACGGACGTCACCGACAGCACCCTGTTCTGGCCCGCCGTCCGCTTCACGCTCCTCTACACGGGCATCGTCACCGTCGTCCTCCTCGGACTCGCGCTCCTCCTCGCCCTGCTGGTGCAGGAGTCCCGCCCCGGCACCGGCTTCTTCCGCACGGTCTACTTCCTGCCGGGCGCCCTCGGGCTGGCGTCGGCCTCCCTCCTCTTCTGGGGCATGTACAGCCCGACCACCGGCCCCCTCAGCCGCCCCCTGGAGAAACTCGGACTGGTCGACGGGCCGGTGTCCTTCCTCGGCACACCGACCTCCGCCCTGCTGTCGACGGTGTTCCTCGTCGTGTGGAAGTTCGCCGGGTTCTACATGCTGATCCTGCTGGTCGGCCTCCAGCGCATCCCGCACGAGCTGTACGAGGCCGCCCGCATGGACGGCGCCGGCCGCGGCCAGATCTTCCGGTCCGTCACGCTGCCCCTGCTGCGACCGTCCCTCGCACTGTCCCTGCTGCTGTGCGTGACCGGATCCCTGCTCGCCTTCGACCAGTTCTTCGTCCTCACCAAGGGCGGACCCGACAACAGCACGGTGACAGTGGTGCAGTTGATCTACCGGGAGGCCTTCCAGCGGCTCGACCTCGGGACGGCGGCGGCCCTCTCGATCCTCGTCCTGGCCGCGCTGCTGCTCCTCAACGCCCTCCAGTTCCGCGGACTGCGCCACGCCGACGAGTCATGAGGAGGGACCTCGCCGTGCCCACCCGAACGCTCGCCCGTACGCCCTACTACGTCGTCGCCGGCGGCCTCGCCGTCATCTTCCTCTTCCCGCTGCTGTGGAACACCTGGGCCTCGGTGAGCGCCCAGCCCGGCACCGCCCAGGAGTCCGGCTACGGCCTCGGCAACTACCGCACCCTGCTCGACTACGACGCCGGCCTGTGGCGCTACCTCCTCAACTCGACCGTCGTCTCGGCCCTCACGGTCGCCCTGACCGTCGGAGTGTCCCTGCTCGGCGGCTACGCCTTCGCCCGCTTCCAATTCCCCGGCAAGAACCTGCTGTTCCTGCTGACCCTGGCCATCCTCATGGTCCCGTACGCCACCCTCCTCATCCCCCTCTACGTCCTCCTCGGCCGGCTGCACCTGCAGAACTCCCTGATCGGGCTGAGCCTGGTCCTTGCCATGTTCCAACTCCCGTTCGCCACCTTCATGATGCGGATCTCCTTCGAGGCCGTCCCGCGCGAACTCGAGGAGTCCGCCCTCGTCGACGGCTGCGGCACGGCGGGCGCCCTGCGCCGGGTGCTGCTCCCGGCGGTCCGACCGGGTCTGATCACCGTCGGCCTGTTCGCCTTCCTCGCCGCCTGGAACGACTTCATCGCCCCGCTGATCCTCATCTCGGACAGCGAGAAGGCGCCCCTGCCGCTGGCCGTCGCCAACCTGCGGCAACAGAGCATGGGCGCCGTCGACTACGGCGCCACCGAGGCGGGCGTGGTGGTCCTCGCCGTGCCCTGTCTCCTCGTGTTCCTGCTACTGCAACGGCACTACGTGCGCGGATTCATGTCCGGTGCCCTGAAGGGATGACGCGTTGAAGCCTGATGCGAAGGCGCACACAGCTCCTGTCGTACCGGTGGCGCCGAGCCGCGGCCGGCTACGCCCGCTCGGCCTCGACGAGGTCCGGATCACCGGCGGCTTCTGGGCCGGGCGCCGGGAGGTCAACGCCACCGCGACCCTCGACCACTGCCGGGAGTGGGTGGACCGCGTCGGCTGGACCGGCAACTTCACCGCACCCGTGGAGGCCCGGCGCGGACGGGAGTTCGCCGACTCCGACGTCTACAAACTGCTCGAGGCGATGACCTGGGCGGGCGTCGGGTTCGACCCGGTCACCGAGGCGATCGCCGCCGCCCAGGAACCCGACGGCTACCTCAACACCCACTTCGGCCGCCCCGGCCAGCAGGCCCGCTACAGCGACCTCGAATGGGGCCACGAGCTGTACTGCTACGGCCACTTGATCCAGGCCGGGGTCGCGCAGATCCGCACCCGGGGCGAGGGCGAGCTGGCGAAGATCGCTCGACGCGCCGCCGACCACGTGTGCGCCGCCTTCGGCCCCGGGGGCGTCGAAGGCGTCTGCGGCCACCCCGAGATCGAGACGGCCCTGGTCGAACTGGCCCGCGCCACCGGCGAACAGCGCTACCTCGACCAGGCCGCCCTCTTCGTCGACCGCCGAGGCCGGGGCACCCTCGCCGACGGCGAGTTCGGCCGCGCCTACTACCAGGACGACATCCCGGTACGGCAGGCGACGGTCCTGCGCGGCCACGCCGTCCGCGCCCTCTACCTCGCCGCCGGCGCGGTCGACGTGGCCGTGGAGACGGGCGACGAACAACTCCTCGCGGCCGTCGTACGGCAGTGGGAGGCCACGGTCGCCCGCCGTACCTATCTGACCGGTGGCATGGGCTCCCACCACCGCGACGAGTCCTTCGGCGACGACTTCGTCCTGCCGCCCGACCGCGCCTACTCGGAGACCTGCGCCGCCGTCGCCTCGGTGATGCTCAGCTGGCGGCTCCTCCTCGCCACCGGCGAACCACGCTTCGCCGACCTCGCCGAGCGGACCCTGTTCAACGTCGTCGCGACCTCACCCTCCGCGGACGGCCGCTCCTTCTTCTACGCCAACACCCTGCACCGCCGCCGACGCGGCACCGTCCCCGCGCCGGACGCCGAGAGCCCGCGCGCCGAATCCGGCCTGCGCGCCCCCTGGTTCGCGGTGTCCTGCTGCCCGACCAACGTGGCCCGCACCCTGGCCCTGCTGCCCACCTACCTCGCCACGACGGACGACGGGGGCGTCCAGCTCCACCAGTACGCCGACGCGGAGATCTCGGTGGGCGCGGCCGGCCTGAGCGTCCGCACCGACTACCCGTCCGGCGGAACCGTGACCGTGCGGGTCACCCGGGCTCCGGACCATCCCTGGACGCTGTCCCTGCGCGTCCCCGCCTGGGCGGCGGGCGCCGAGGCCACGCTGGTCGACACGGACGGGACCCGCCGCGCGGTCACCCCGGGCACGGCCACGGTCACCCGCGTCTTCCGCCCCGGCGACGAGATCCGGCTCGAACTGCCCGTCGCCCCGCGCTGGATCGTCCCGGACCCCCGCGTCGACGCGGTGCGCGGCACGGTCGCCGTCCAGCGCGGCCCCCTCGTGTACTGCGCCGAGTCCGTGGACCTGCCGGACGGGCGGGACGTCGACACCGTACGGGTGGATCCGGCCGCCGAGCCGGTGGACGGGCCGGACGGCACGGTCGTGGTGCCGGGTGAGCTGGCCGAGCCACCCACTCGGGCATGGCCCTACCAGCCGCTGGACCGGGCCGGGGTTCCCGCCGCCGAAGAGCGCGGGATCGCGCTGGTGCCGTACAACTCCTGGGCGAACCGGGGTCCTTCGACGATGCGGGTGTGGCTGCCGACGACCCCCCGCTGACGAATCCGACGATCGGAGACCGAGCATGTACCGACCCCCCACACGCAGACGTGTGTTAGGCCTCGCCGCAGCGGGCACCGCGGCCACGGTCAGCGCGTCCACAGCGAGCGCGGCCACCACCGCGACCGCTGCCCCGCTGGCCACGCCTGACTACGCGGCGACCCCGGCCGCCTGGGCTGTCCACCCCTTCCCCCTCGACCAAGTCACCCTCGGTGACGGCGTGTTCCGCCGCAAGCGGGATCTCATGCTCGACTACGCCCGCTCCTACCCGGCCGACCGCATCCTGGCGGTGTTCCGGGCCAACGCCGGGCTCGACACCCGTGGCGCCCGTCCGCCCGGTGGCTGGGAGACCGCCGACGGGAACCTGCGCGGACACTACGGCGGCCACTTCCTCTCGCTGATCGCCCAGGCGTACGCCGGCACCGGGGAAGCCGCCCTCAAGACCAAGCTCGACCACCTGGTCACCGCCCTCGGGGAGTGCCAGCAGGCCTTCGCGGAGCACGGCTCACCGAGGCCGAGCCACCCCGGCTATCTGGCGGCGTACCCGGAGACCCAGTTCATCCTGCTGGAGAGCTACACGACGTACCCCACCATCTGGGCGCCGTACTACACCTGCCACAAGATCATGCGCGGTCTCCTCGACGCGCACACGCTGGGCGGGAACCAGCAGGCGCTGCGGATCGCCTCGGCGATGGGGGACTGGGTGCACAGCCGCCTGTCCCGGTTGCCGAAGGCCCAGTTGGAGCGCATGTGGTCGATCTACATCGCCGGTGAGTACGGCGGAATGAACGAGGTGCTGGCGGACCTCCACACCCTCACCGGACGGCCCGAACACCTCGCCGCCGCCCGCTGCTTCGACAACACCGCCCTCCTGGAGGCCTGTTCGCAGAACCGCGACATCCTCGACGGGCGCCACGCCAACCAGCACATCCCCCAGTTCACCGGCTACCTACGGCTCTTCGACGAGACGGGGGAGGCGCGGTACGCCGCCGCGGCCCGCACCTTCTGGGGCATGGTCGCCGGCCCCCGCACCTACAGCCTGGGCGGCACCGGACAGGGCGAGATGTTCCGGGCCCGGGGCGCCATCGCGGCCACCCTGGGCGACAACAACGCCGAGACCTGCGCCACGTACAACATGCTCAAGCTGAGCCGTCAGCTCTTCTTCCGGGACCCGGACCCCCAGTACGCGGACTACTACGAACGGGGCCTGACCAACCACATCCTCGCCTCCCGCCGCGACACGCCCAGCACGAGCAGCCCGGAGGTCACCTACTTCGTCGGGATGGGCCCGGGAGTCGTCCGCGAGTACGACAACACCGGTACCTGCTGCGGCGGCACCGGCATGGAGAACCACACCAAGTACCAGGACTCGATCTACTTCCGCTCCGCCGACGGCGGCACGCTCTACGTCAACCTGTACCTCGCCTCCACCCTGCGCTGGCCGGAACGCGGAATCGTCCTCGAACAGACAAGTACCTATCCGTACGAGGGAGTTCGCACCCTCACCTTCCGTGAGGGCGGCGGACGGCTGGACCTGCGACTCCGCATCCCCTCCTGGGCCACGGCAGGCGTCACCGTCACGGTCAACGGGGTGCGGCAGCCGGTCCCGGCGGTGCCCGGCAGCCATGTCAGCCTGAACCGGGACTGGCGGGCCGGCGACCGGGTCGGTGTCTCCACGCCCTACCGGCTGCGCGTCGAGCGGGCGTTGGACGATCCCACCGTGCAGTCGCTCTTCCACGGCCCGGTCCTCCTGGTCGCGCAGAGCCCGGCCACCTCCCTGCGGGCGTTCTCCTTCTACAAGGACTTCACGCTCCGCGGTGATCTCGCCGACGCGATCCGTCCCGAGGGCCGCCCTCAGCACTTCACCACCCACGGCCTCACCCTGGCCCCCTTCCACATCGCGGACACCACCCGCTACCACGCCTACTTCAGGCGGACCGAGCCGGTCGTCGTCTTCGGTGGCCGCGACTCGGGCGTCCCGAACCGGACGCGTGGCGACGGCCTGACCTTCCTCGATGTGCTGTGGGCACAGGCGCCCTTCGCGTCCTCGACAGCGTTCGTCCAGGCGGTGCGCACGCTGGCCGAAGTCTGGCTCGCCGAGGGGCTGTTGAGCGCGGCGGAACGGGACCGTGTGATCACCGCCGCGCAGAACGCGGGACTCAGACGCTGAGTTCGCCGCCGTCGAGTTCGGTGCACTGCCGTACCACCCGCAGGTCATCGCCTTCGACGGCCATCTCGTACAGCTTCCCGCGCGCGTTCTCGAAGGGACGGTGCAGGATCATCAGCAGCCGGCCGTCGAAGGCCCGGAACAGCATGCCGTGCCCGCTGTCGTCCCGGACCAGCGGCCGGCGCTGCTCCCAAGGCCCTTTGAGCTCACCCGACTTGGAGACCGCGTAGGTCTGCACGTAACCACCGCTGACGGTGCCGTCCGCACCGGCCGTGTTCTTCTCGTACGTCGACCACAGCATGAGGAGGGCGCCGTCAGGGGTGCGGTGGAGCTGCGGGCCGTCGGTGACGTAGGGCGCGAGCTGGTGCGGTACACCCGCGGGGATCTGCTCGCCGAGCCAGGACGCGTCCGAGCCCTTGAACAGGAAGACGGGGTCACCGATCGTCCCGGTGAGATCCGGGGCCAACCGGATGGCCTCCATGGTCCCGTCGACGGTCTGGAGCCACTCGTGCGCGTACACCATCCAGGGCTGCCCGGCCGGATCGACGTACAGCGTGCCGTCGAGCGTCATGAGCCGCGCGGGCGGGGTGGGACCGGTCGGGTCGACGACGGTGAAGGGGCCCAGCAACGAGCCGGACACGGCGGTGATCGTGCCGCGCGCGTGGTTCGGCAACTGGAAGGGCATGCCCCACCGCCCGACAGGCGGCACCGGCAGCTCACGGCTCTCGTCGTGCAGCGTGGTGAACAGGTAGTACCTGCCGCCCCAGGCGTGCACCTCCGGCGCCCAGCCGCCGTCCCGCGCCCAGAGCCCCTCCTGCTCGTCGGTCCGGAACACCACCACGGGCCGCGTCCACTCCCGCAGGTCGCGACTGCGGTAGACCATCGTCCCGACCCCCTCCACCCCCGACACGGACGGTTCGTTGGACGTGTAGAGGTAGTACGTCCGGGTCTTTTCGTCCGCGACGACGAACGGATCGTGCAACGGCATGTCGGGCAGCCGCAGGGGCTCGGTGTCGGTCACGGCTGAACGATACGTCCGCCGGTGATCACCCGCCCAGGTCAGACGCGGACCGTCAGCTCCACGCGCACGTCGTCGCCCGCCGTCAGTCCCTCCGGCTTGCGCACGGCGTTCTTGAGCGGCAGGAGATAGCCGCCGTCCTTCGGGAAGAGCGACGTCGTGAAGGTGATGTCGCCGATGCGGGCCTCGACCGGGACCACACCCCAGCCGTACGTGGCCGTCCTGGCCACCTCGCCGATGTCGGCCGACTCCTGCTCGGGCACCGGGACGAAGTAGTACGGCGCCGGGCCGCGCCATTCGAGCACCCGGCCGGTGAAGGTGAGCCGCATGGGTCCCCCGTCCGTTCGAAGACGTCAGGAGACGTTGTACCGCGCCGCGATGTCCGTGAGATAACCCCGCAGCAGGATCTTCGCCTCCTCCAGCAGCGCCGCGTCCCCCTTCACGTCCCGGCGGAACGCCTCCTGCGCGAGGGCGTCGGCGGCGAGGACGGCCGCGTGGCAGACACGGGCGAGGGTGTCGTCGTCCTCGGCGAGCCGCAGGGCGAGCAGGATCCGGCGGATCCCGTCGGCCATCCGGCGCTTGTGCTCACGGTCCGCGGCCCGGGTCCGCTCGGTCAGCCCGCTGCCGAACCACAGGGCGCGGAAGCCGTGTTCGCTGCGGTAGATCTCCGCGTACGCGTCGATGAGGACACCGACCGGGTCCTCCCAGTGCTCGGCGCCCGCGGCCACCACGAGCGCGTCCATCGCCGCTTCCAGCTTCGCGAAGTAGCCGGCCGCCAGCGCCTCGATGATCGCGCCGCGGTCGGGCAGGTACTGGTACAGGGAGCCGACCGACACCCGGGCCTCGGACGCGATCCGGGTCGTGGTGAGCGCCTCGACGCCCTCCTCGACCAGGATGCGCTCGGCTGCGTCCAGCACCCTGGCCAACCGGGCCCGGCTGCGGGCCTGTTGGGGCGTGCGGCGCAGGGAGGCGATCCATGCGGCCGAGTCGGAGTCCGCGCCGGCCTCGCTCACGTACCAACCTCCAAACCTGAACGTGACTTTGTTTCACGTTTAGGTTAGCGTCGCGCGCATGACCGACTCAAGCCCGGTGCTGAGCGAGGAGCGGGCCGCCGTGGCGGACGCCTGCCGCCGTCTGGGGGCCGAGGGCCTGCTCATCGGTACGGCGGGCAACGTCAGCGTGCGCGTCCAGGACCGGGTCGCCATCACCGCCACCGGAGCCGTCCTCGCCGAGCTCACCCCGGACCAGGTGACCGTCGTGGACCTCGACGGCGAGATCGTGGCCGGAAGCCTGCTGCCGACCTCGGAGCTCGACCTCCACCTCGGTGTCTACCGCCGCTACGGCACCACCGCGGTCGTCCACACCCACGCCCCGATGGCCACCGCGCTCTCCCTCGTCCTCGACGAACTGCCCTGCATCCACTACCAGTTGCTCGCGCTCGGCGGCACCGTCCGGGTCGCGCCCTACGCCACCTTCGGCACCCCGGAACTCGCCGAGTCGGTCCTCACCGCGCTGGAGGGGCGGGGCGCGGCGCTGATGGCCAACCACGGCGCGGTCACCCACGCCCCGACCCTCGACAAGGCCGTCGAGCACGCACTGCTCCTCGAATGGGCCTGCGGTGTGTACCAGCACGCGGCCGCTCTCGGGAAGCCGCGCGCCCTCGACGAACAGCAGCAGATCGCGGTGATCGAGGCCGCCCTCGCCCGCAACTACGGCACCACGCAATCCGCACAGGAGGGGAAGCGATGAACGTCGTCACCATGGGTGTGCACGTACTGGACGTACTGGTCCGGCCGGTCGAGGAGATACCCGAGGGGCAGGGCGCGACCCTCGTCGAGGACATCCGCATGACCGCCGCCGGTACCGCCGCCGGCACCGCCCTCACCCTCGCCAAGCTGGGCGCCTCGGTCCGCACGGCCGGCGCGATCGGCACCGACCCCACGGGCGACCTGCTGGTCCAGCTGCTGCGCACGGCGGGCATCGACACCGAGCTGCTGGTGCGGCGCCGGGACACCTCCACCTCCGCGAGCGTCCTGCCGATCCGCCCCAACGGCGACCGCCCCTCGCTCCACCTGCTCGGCGCCAACATCACCTACGGCCTCGACGACGTCCCCTGGGACGCGGTCGCCGAAGCGAGCCACCTGCACCTCGGCGGCCCCGAACTGATCGGCGCCGACGTCGGCGCCCGCATCCTGGCGCACGCCAAGGACCACGGCGTCGTCACCTCGGTGGACCTCCTCGCCCCGGGCTTCCTCGGCACCTTCGACCAGATCGAACCGCTGCTCCCGTACGTCGACTTCCTGCTCCCGAACGACGACCAGGTCCTCGGCTTCAGCGAGGAGGACGACCTCGTGACCGGCGCGAGGAAGTTCCTGGCCGGCGGGGTCGGCCTGGTCGCGGTCACCCGCGGCGGCGAAGGCGCCCTCCTGGTCACCGCCGACGGCACCGAGACCGTCCCCGCCTTCGACGTCGAGGTCGTCGACACCACCGGCTGCGGCGACGCGTTCTCGGCGGGCTTCCTGCGCGGGACGAGCCTGGGCCGTACGCCCCGCGAGGCCGCGATCCTGGGCAGCGCGGCGGCCGCACTGGTCGCACAGGGACTGGGCAGCGACCACGGGGAGTTCGACCTGGCGGAGGCCGACGAGTTCTCCATGACGAGCAAGACCCGCGCGTAGGGCGCACACATACGTTGCGGTGTGCGAGGGGTGCGGAATGGGTGCGGGGCGATCGGTGTTGCGGCACCATCGAGTTCGTACCGCGCCACCCGCACTCCTGGGAGTACCCGTGCCCCGCTCCGAAGCCCGCGTCGCCACCGACCGCCCGCACCGCTACGCCAAGCAGCTCGCCGCACACATGGGCCGTCGGCTTCAGACCAACTGGGACGAGGACAGCGGTGAGGGCACCCTGCTCTTCCCTAACGGAGGCAAGGGCTCCCTCACCGCGGCCGAGGGCACGCTGCTGCTGACCCTGGAGACGGAGTCCGAGAACCTCGATCTCCTGGAGACCGCCGTCGGCAGCCACCTGGTCCGCTTCGGCAGCAAACTCGTCGTCGAGTGGACGCGGGACGGCGGCGCGCCCGGTACCACCCAGCGCAAGGAGACCGACTGACCGGGGTGCCTCAGATCACGCAGCCCACGTGGGCCAGCGCCTGCTTGAGCAGCACCCCGTGACCACCGGGCATCTCGCTCTCCACCGCCGGTGACAGGGCCTCCTGGGGGCTGAACCACACCAGGTCCAGGGCGTCCTGGCGGGGCCGGCAGTCACCGCTGACCGGGACCACGTAGGCGAGGGACACCGCGTGCTGGCGCGGGTCGTGGTACGGGGTGATCCCCTGGGTGGGGAAGTACTCCGCCACCGTGAACGGCTGGAGCGAGGAGGGGATCCGGGGCAGGGCCACCGGTCCCAGGTCCTTCTCCAGATGGCGCAGCAAGGCGTCCCGGACCCGCTCGTGGTGCAGAACGCGGCCGGAGACCAGAGTCCGGCTGACCGTCCCGTCGGGTCCGATGCGCAGCAGCAGGCCGACGCTGGTGACTTCGCCGCTGTCGTCGACGCGCACGGGCACGGCCTCGACGTACAGGATGGGCATCCGGGCGCGCGCCTGCTCGAGATCGTCGGCGCTCAGCCAGCCGGGCGTGGTTTCGGTCAAGTCAGACATTGCTAGATCATACTTTCCGGGGACGGCGGGCGCTCAGTCGCGCCCGTCTGGTGGGACGGGGGCCGGGGCAGGAAGTCCGTAGAGGCGGCGGGCGTTGTCCCCGCTCGTCCAAGCCGCGATGCGCAACGCGTCCGGCAGGCTCAGCTCGTCGGCGTCCACCCGCTCCTGGAGCAGAGCGGCCAGGCCGTGGCGGAAGGACAGCGCGCCGAGCAGATGGAATTCGGCCACTCCGTACGCGTCCGAGCTGTACAGCAGCTTGCGGAACGGGGTGATCTCCAGCGCCTCCGCCAGGATCGCCCGCGCCCGCGCCGGGCCGACGTGGTGGAGCGTGAGGCCCACGTCCAGGTACACCTGCTCGAACACCGCGGCCAGGTAGGCGGCCTGCCGCTGATACGGCCAGCAGTGCAGCAGCAGGACCGGGATGGTGCCCGCGGTCAGGTGCAGCCAGTCCGTGAGGTGGGTCGGGTCGACACGGTGCATCCGGATGTCGCTGTCACCGAACCCGGTGTGCAGCTGGAGCGGCAACCCCAGGTCCACGGCGGTCCACAGCAGATGCCGTACGAGCACCGGATCGGCCAGCCGGCCACCGCGGGCCAGCCAGTCGGCGGCGGCACGGGCGACCTCCTGGTCGGTGGGACGGGCCGGGTCCAGGTCGAAGCCGGTGCGGTAGGCGGCGACCGACTTCACCGCCACCACGCCCGGCCGCCCCACCGCCTCCAGAGCCGCCGCGCGGAACGCGTCGGCGTATGCCCGCGGCCGCACTCCCCGCGCCGCCACGGCCTCGGCGACGCTCTCCAGCCGGACGACCTCGTACGCCGTACCGCCCGCCGCCTCGGCCAGCTGGGCCGGGGTGCTGAGACGTTCCGGCAGATACCCGGTGTCCACGCAGAAGACGTCCGTGCCCGCAGCGGTGAGGAAGCGGCGGTTGACCTCGCGCGGGCCGAGCTCCGCGCGCCGGGCCAGGTAGTCCTCCGGCGGCGCGTGGCGCGGCAGGTCGAGGACGGGCGCGCAGTGGCGGCGGACCGCCACGCCGACAGGGCTGTCGAAGGGCGAGATCCCGGGCCAGGCCGCACCCTCGGTGAGCAGCGACTCGAAGCCCGGGCGGTCGAGTGCGTCGGTGACGACCCCGTGGCAGTGGTGGTCCACGAGACGGGCGCCGGCGAGGGCCTCGTGGACGGGGTGCGCGCCCGTACCCGGCCGCGGGGGAGGTCCGCTCATGGTCAGTACTTCCAGCGGTACGCCGCCGCGATCTGCTCGTCGTCCAGCTCGGCCACGGCATCGCTCTCCCCGAACCGCACCGCGACCACGGCGTCGGCGAGGGCCGGGCCCAGCGCGGCCCGCAGCTTCTCGTCGGCGCGGAACGCCCGCACCGCCTGGGAGAGCGAGGTCGGCAGCCGGCGTACGCCCGCCGCGGCGGCCTGGTCGGCGGGGAGCAGGGCCGGATCGCCGGTGATCTCCCGGGGCAGGGGCATGGCCGAGGTCAGCCCGTCGAGTCCGGCGGCGATCAGGCCGGTGAAGGCGAGATACGGGTTGGCGGCCAGGTCGACCGGCTTCAGCTCCATGTTCGCGGACCGGTCGGTCAGTCCCGCCGTGCCGGTGACGATCCGGACGGCCGCCTCCCGGGTCTCCCGGCCCCAGACGCTGAACACCCCGGCCCACTGGGAGGGTTTGAGGCGCAGATAGCTGGCCGGGCTCGGCGCGGTCAGGGCCGTGAGCGCGTGCAGATGGGCGAGCACACCCGCGATGAACGACTCCGCGTCCGCGGTCACGCCGTACCGGCCCTTGCCGCCGGAGTGGAGGTTCACGCCGTCGCGCCAGACGGAGAGGTGGAGATGGCCGCCGTTGCCCACCCCCTCCGCGAAGACCGCCGGAGAGAAGGAGACGACGAGCCCGTGCCGCTGGGCCACCGCCCGGATCGTCTGCCGCACGAGCACACTGACATCGGCCGCCGCCACCGGGTCCAGCGCACTCGTCGAGATCTCGAACTGCCCCGCCGCGTACTCGGGATGCAGCTGCTCGACCTCGATGCCCTGCTCGGCGCAGGCCGCCAGCAGGTCGGCCGTGTAGTCACCGAGCTCGACCTGCCGGACGCCGCCGTACGCCGGTCCCCACGCGGCGGGGACGAACTCGCCGTCGGCCACCGGGCCCTGGCCCACCGCCCACTCGATCTCGACGCCCGCCTTGAAGGTGATTCCGTACCGCTCGGCCGCCTCGGAGACGATCCGCCGCAGCACCGTGCGGGAACAGCCCGGATGCGGCTCGCCCTCCTGCGTGATCCGGTCGACCGGTGCCCAGGCCCAGCCGGGCTGCCCCGCCAGCGCCACCAGCCGGTCGAGGTCGGGGTACAGGCGCAGATCGCCGTCGGGGGAGCCCAGGGTGTCGGTGGTGACGATGGAGTCGTTGGCCAGGAAGGTGTCGAACACCGGCGACATGCCCACGCCCCAGGCCGCCGCGGAGGGCAGCTTGGCCGTCGGGACCGTCTTCACCCGGCAGATGCCCGCGGTGTCGACGTAGGCCAGGACCACGCCGTGCACACCCTTCTTGAACAGCTCGTCGCCCAGTGCGGTGGCCCGCTCCACGTCACCGGGACGGCCGCCGGGGACGGGATCGGCAAGGGTGGTCATACGTCCTCCACGACGGGCTCGGCTGGATCAGGTCCCGCGTCAGGGTTTCACGGCCACTGCGCCGAACTGCGGTACCACGGCCGGGGAGTCCGACTCGGCACGCCACTGCGAACAGGAGACGAGACCCGGTTCGAGCAGGTCGAGTCCCTCGAAGAAGGTGGCGATGTCCTCGCCGCTGCGGGCGGTGATCGGCGGAGTGGCGTTCTCGTTCCAGAACTTCATGGCCGGGATCTGGCCCTCGCCGCCCAGGTCCGCGTCGAACGTGGGGTGGGTCAGGGCGAGATGGCTGCCCGCGGGCATCGCGGTCATGACCTCCCGCGCGATCCTGCGCGCCTCGTCGGTGTCCAGGACGAAGTTGAGGATGCCGAGCATCATCACCGCGACCGGCTTGCTGAAGTCCAGCGTCTGGGAGGCGCGTTCGAGGATGGCGGCCGGGTCGTGGACATCGGCGTCGATGTAGTCGGTGACGCCCTCGGGGGTGCTGGTCAGCAGGGTGCGGGCGTGGACGAGCACAATCGGGTCGTTGTCGACGTAGACGATCCGCGCGTCGGGCGCGACGCGCTGCGCGATCTGGTGGGTGTTGTCCACCGTGGGCAGTCCGGTGCCGATGTCGAGGAACTGCCGGATGCCCTGCTCCTCGGCGAGGAAGCGCACCGAGCGGCCCAGGAACCAGCGGTCCGCGCGGGCGATCTCCCGGATGATCGGGAACATCCCGGCGACATGGTCACCGACCCGCTGGTCGACCTCGTAGTTGTCCTTGCCGCCGATCCAGTAGTTCCACACGCGCGCGTTGTGCGCCACACCTGTGTTCAGCCTCGCCGATACGCCCGACGGGGTGTGGCTCTCGCTCACGACAGTGCTCCTTCTCGTGCCTGCGGCCGTTGCCGCCATTGTGCCGCCCGATGATCAGCTTGTCCCGGAAACCGCGACCTGAACGCCCCGTCCGAGATGCCCGCGAATCTTTCGGCGGCGACACTGGCCGGGTACGGACCCCTTGGCGCGAGGAGTGCGCATGCTGCCCGGATTCCTCACCAGGGCGGTCGAGTTGCTGCTCGGCCGGGACGGACGCTCGCTCCATCTGAAGGCGGCGGGCGGTGCGACGGCCGTCCTGCTCGTCGTGATGCTGCTCGGTTCCTGGGCGGTGCTCGCCGCCGAGGACGGGGCGAGGGGCGCCAATCTGACCTCCTACCCCAAGGCCCTGTGGTGGTCGGTCGAGACGGCGACCACCGTCGGATACGGCGACTTCTTCCCGGTGACCTGGTGGGGCCGGGTCGTCGGCACGGTCGTCATGGTCGTCGGCATCACGACGTACGGCATGGTCACCGCGGCCCTCGCGACCTGGTTCGTGGCGCGGGAGCAGAAGCGGCGGCACGGGCTCCACCAGGTCGGCGCGGAGACCCTGCACGCCCTGCACGAGCGATTCGACCGGCTGGAGGAACTGCTGGAGCCGGCCAGGAAGAAGCGGTGACTCAGGTCGCCGGCCGGGCGTGACCGTGCTGCCAGGCCCAGGCGGCGATCTCCACGCGGTTCCGTGCGGCGAGCTTGAGCTGGATGCTGGAGAGGTGGGTCTTGACCGTGGACAGGGAGACGTACAGTTCCGCGGCGATCTCGGCGTTCGTACGGCCGAGGGCCACCAGACGGACCACGTCGAGCTCACGATCGGTCAGCGGCTCGGTGGCGGACGCGGGGCGAGCCTCGGCGACCGGCTCGGGCGCCGCCGCCATGGCCGTCGAGCCTTCTGTGACATGCCGGAGCAGGCGGACGGTGACGGAGGGCGAGACCAGTGAATCCCCGGCCGCGGCGGCGCGGACCGCCTCCGCGAGGAGCGTCGGTCCCGAGTCCTTCAACAGGAACCCGCAGGCCCCGCCGCGCAGTGCGCCGTACACGTACTCGTCCAGGTCGAAGGTGGTGACCACGACCACCCGCAGGGGGTCGGCGACACCGGGTCCTGCGAGCAACCGGGTCGCCTCCAGACCGTCCAGCTTCGGCATCCGGATGTCCAGCAGACACACATCGGGCCGCAGCTCCCGAGCCAGCCGCACCGCCGTCTCCCCGTCCGCGGCCTCCGCCACCACGGTCATGTCGGGCTGCGCGTCCAGGAAGAAACGGAATCCCGAACGCACCATCTCCTGGTCATCGGCGATCAGCACGCGGATGGGCGCGGCCGGCGGGGTGGGACTCGTCATGGGTCGATCATGCCTCAGGGGGTTGGGGGGAGGGGTGGTGAGCCGTGAACGGTGGGTGGGGTGCTGAGCGGTGAGCAGTGAGCGGTGGGTGGGGCGCTGAGTGGTCAGCGGTGGGTGGGGCGGTGAGCGGTGGAGGTCGGGGCGGGGTGGTCGGAGGCGGGTGTGGCATGGGCGGGGTGCGGAGGGGAGGGGCGCGGGCGGCAGGGGGTGCGGAGGGGAGGGGCGCGGGCGGCAGGGGGTGCGGAGGGGAGGGGCGCGGGCGGCAGGGGGTGCTGAGGGGGGAGTGCGGATGGGGAGGGTGCTGAAGCGGGAGTGCGGGTGTGCGAGTGCGGATGGGGCACCGAGTCCGGCCGGAGGGTGACGGTCGGACTCGGTGCCGGTCTTGAGGGGCTGCCGCGTGCCCCAGCCGCCGCGCCGGTCTCAAAGGGGCCCGGTGCCTAGCAGTGCGTCTCGGTCGCCCCGTCAGTCCGCGCTTCTCGCCGCGTCCTCCGTCACCCTCCGCAGTAGCGGGCGGCTGCCACCTATCGCCGCGAACATCGCCAGCGCTCCCACGGCCACGCACGCGGCCAGCTCCAGTGCGCCCGTCGCGTTGATCGACGCGCCGAGGAGCTTGTTGAGGCGGTAGGAGGCGTAGACCCCGATCGCGGTCGTGCCGCCGGCCAGGGCGACCAGGGGGATCACCGTCTCGCGGACCCGGGCTCGGTCCAGCACCTTCAGGGGGGTGCCGGCGAGCCGGAGGAGGCCGTAGACCCGACGCCGGTCCAGGACCCCCGCGGCGGCGGTGAGGCCGGCGGAGGTCGTGGCGACGAGAAAGCTCAGGGCCAGCGTCGCCGTGCTGACCTCGGCGAAGCGGCCCACGGCCGTGCGGTCGCTCGCCGTCACATAGTCCTGCGTGATGGGCGGACGGGCCGGGTTGGCCGGGGCCAGCGCGGTGACGGCCCTGTCGAGCTCGGCCTGCCCGCCTCCGGACATGTGGGCCACAACGCCCGGTGTCCCGGGCAACAGTCCGTCCCAGTCGTCCTCGCCCACCGCGCGGACGGTCGCCCTGATGCCCGCGTCGCGCAGAAGCGTACGGACTTCGGAGACCTGGCCGCCTGCCACCGCGACCTGGCCGCGGTGCGCGGAGCCGTCCATGCCGACCATGCTGACGGCGAAGAACCCCGCCGCGAACCCGGCCAGGACGAGACCGCTGACCGTGCGCCACGCCCCCCGCGGGTCGTCGCTGAGACGGCGGCCCGCCAGCAGGGTCGCCGGACGGCGGGCGAAGCGGCTCACCAGACGGCCGAGCCGGTCGACCACCCACGGCCCGAACAGCCAGAACGCGCCGTAGAACGTCAGCAGCAGACCGATCACCCGACGGGTCGACAACTGACCGCCGCCGGTAGAACCCCAGAGGTAGAGCAGCACCGCCACGAACAGCACGAGCCGAATGATCCGGGTCCGGCGCGGGGCGGACTGCTGGGCCACCCCGAGGGGCGAGACCGCGACCTGACGCAGCATCGACACCGCGCTGACCGTGATGAGCCCGGTGACCACCGCCACGACCGCCACCAGCCACGGCAGCCCGACCCACAACTGGCTGACATACCAGCCGCCCACGCCGTACGGCACCTCGGCGAGCAGAGGCAGCAGGGCCACGTACAGCCCCGCGCCCGCCAGGGCCCCGGCCGCGCCGAGTGCCGCGCTCTCCAGCGCGGTCATCCCGACGACCTGCCGCGGGGTAGCCCCGGCGAGCCGCAGGGCGGCCAGCTGCTGCTCGCGCCGGGCCGCGCCGAGCCGTCCGGAGGCCGCGGCGAGGACCACCACCGGCATCACGAGCAGCGCCACACCCAGCAGTGCGGTCTGCCGGTCGTAGGAGGTGAACAGGTTCGCTTGGGTGCCGTGGAACCCGGTGATCCCGGCACGCCCGGCCAGGCCGATGTCGGCCACTGTGGACCCTTCCGCCGCCTTGGACACCGCGGGGTCGGTCGGAGCGCGTCCGACGACGGCCACCAGTTCGTCCGGCGATGCCAGACCGGCGGCACCGATCGTGCCGTACGACGACACCTTCGGGAAGCGGTCGGCGAGCTGGTCCGCGGGCAGTTGGTGCAGCAGCGCGGCCAGGGCGGGGGAGACGTACACCTCGCCCCGCTTCGGGAAGGAGGCGAGACCGGGCGGCGCGGGGGTCCCGGGGCGTCCGGGGAGCTGGGCGAGGGAGACCACCGAGACCGGCTCATGGCGTACATATGTCGTCGCGAGTGCCTGGATCGCGGTGGCGTGTCTCGCGGGCTCGGGGGTGCGCCACGCGGTGCGGTCGGCGCGGGTGCCGGAACCGAGGGCGGCGGCGACCATCACCAGCAGGACGAACGCGCCGACGGCGGCCGCGGCGGCCGCGAGCAGCCGGCTCTGGAGACCGCGACGGCCCGAGGAACGGACCAGGTGCCAGGTCAGGGACAGGACGGGGGAACGCATGGCATCTCCTGCCGCTCAGGCGACCGTGTACTGGCTGTGGCCGCTGATACGGCCGTCGCGGACGTGCAGGACGCGGTCGCAGTGGGCGGCGACGTCCGCGTCATGGGTGACCATCACCAGGGCTGCGCCCTGCTCGCGGGTGACGGACGTCAGCAGCCGCACCACCTCCGTGCTGGTGGCCTGGTCCAGAGCGCCCGTCGGCTCGTCCGCGAAGACCACGTCCGGTTCCACGGCCAGGGCGCGGGCGATCGCCACGCGCTGGGCCTGACCGCCGGAGAGCTGACCGGGCCTGCGGCGCGCGAGACCGTCGAGGCCCAGCGGAGCGAACCAGCGCCGGGCCCGCTCGACGGCCTGCCTGCGCGGCACACCCTCCAGCATCAGCGGCAGAGCGACATTCTCCTCGGCGGGCAGCTCCGGGAGCAGCTGTCCGGACTGGAAGACGAATCCGAAGCGCTTGCGGCGCAGTGCGCTGAGTCTGTTCTCGCCGAGCTGGTCGATACGGTCCAGGCCCTCGGTCGGGCGGCTCCCGCCCGCGCCGCGCTCGCCTCTCAGCAGCACCTCGCCGCCGTCCGGGCGCACGATCCCCGCGAGGGTGTGCAGCAGAGTGGACTTGCCGGAACCCGAGGGACCCATGATCGCCAGCGAGTCGCGCTCGCCGACCTCGACGTCCACCCCGGCGAGCGCGGTGGCGGAGCCGTACTTCTTGACGAGGCCGTAGCCGGCCAGGACGGTGTTCATGATGTGAGGCGGTCCTCTGCTAGCGGTCGAACTTCCAGGTGACGGACCTGTCCGAGGCCTTGACCACGGTGACCGGTATCTCCACGGTCCCGCCGCCGCTCTTCTTGCCGGTACAGGTGAGGGTCGCGCCGGCGACGGCCTTGAGCCCGCTGGGGCAGGACACCTCGGTGAGCTTCACGCCCACCCACGGCAGGGGGTGGTACTTGCTCTGGGTGCGGCCCGCGACGATGTTCGCCGCGAGGGCCCGGTGGCCGCCCACCGACACCGTGGTGTCCTCGCTCAGCCGCGTGTTCGACTCGGTGCCGGAGAGGAAATAGGTGCCGAGCCCGAAGACGACGGCCGCGCCGGCCACTCCGCCGACGGCGCTGACGAGGGTCTTGCGTTGCATCACGTGCTCCTGAAGAAAGGTGAGGGAGTGCTGCCGGGGGTGGAGGAAGCCCGGCAGGGCGACTGACTCCACTCTCGCCCCTCGACGCGGGAGCCCGCCTCGGCCGAACGGCCAGGGTCCGCGGACCCGGCCGGACGGCGCCTCGACCGTTCGGCCGATCCCGCGGAAGGCCGTCGCGCATACGGTGATCGGCATGAAGTCCGTATCTGCCCGGGGCTGCGCGGGTGGCGCCGGTGTCGGCGGCCTGTTCGCGGCCGCCTTCGTCGACGTGGCCTACTCGAACGAGGGTGACGGTCCCTCCTGGCCGATGGCCGCCACGCTGCTGCTCGGTGGCGCCGCCGTCCTGTGGCCCGCCGCCCGGCACCCCAGGTGGCTCACCCCTCAACTGCGCACCGCCGTGCCCGCCCTCGCTTCCCTGGCATGCACGGTGGACTCCGTGGTCCGCTCCGGCGTCCTGTTCGGCCCGGCCGAGCTGGCGATCCTGCTGTGCCTGCTCTTCGTCGCCGTTCGGCACTGTCCGCGCAAGTGGGTCGTGGCCTGCGCCGTGCTGGACGGGAGCGCCGTGCTGGCGCTTCCGGCGCGGCCCTATGCGGGCGAGCAGGAGACCATGCTCGGGTTCATGTTCATCGGGCTCCTCCTGGTGGGCCTCACGGTGGCGTTCGCCGCGTATCTGCGCTCGCAGGACTACCGGCGGACCGTCGCCGTCAGCGAGACGCGGCGCGCCGAACGCCTCGCCATCGCCGCGGACCTGCACGACTTCGTCGCCCACCACGTCACCGGGATCCTGGTGCAGACGCAGGTGGCCCGCATGATGACGGACACCGGCCCCGACGAACTCGACCCCGTCCTCGCCGGCATCGAGCGCGCCGCGACCGAGGCGCTCGCGTCGATGCGCCGCACGGTCGGCGTGCTCCGCGACACCGACGACGCGGCCGACCGCCGCCCGGTGGGTGACCTCGCGGGCATCGCCGGTCTCGTCGACGGCTTCGCCACCCCCGTCCAGAGAGCCGCGCTGCACCGCGCACCCGCGGTTCCCGAGGACCTCCCGCACGAGATCCAGGCGGCGGCCTTCCGGGTCGTGCAGGAGGCGCTGACCAACGTACGGCGGCACGCGGGCGACGCCACCCAGGTCACCGTCGCACTGCGGTACGAGCGGTCCCGACTGGAGGTCTCCGTGTCCGACGACGGCCGCGGCGGCAGCCAGTTGCCGGCGGCGGCGCACGGGGGCGGCTTCGGGCTGGTCGGCCTGAAGGAACGGGTGACGGCACTGGGCGGCGAACTGCACGCGGGGCCACGGGCCGGGGACGGGTGGGAGGTGCGGGCGGTGTTTCCTGGGTGAGGTGGCGGAGAGGGGGGCTGGGTGCCGGTGGCAGGCCGAGTGTGCTGGGGGGCGGTGGCAGGGCCGAAGTGCCGGTGCCGGTGCCGGTGCCGGTGACGCGGTCGACCTTGCCCGGTGCCGGCGGCAGGCCCGAGCGTGCTGGGCGCGGTGGCAGGGCCAAGCATGCCGGTGGCAGCGCCGATTCGTGCCGAGAGCCGGTGTTCCAGGCTGACCCGCCCGGTCCTGGTGTTCAGGCTGACCCGTCCGGTCTCGGTGTTCCAGGCTGACCCGCCCGGTCCCGGTGCTCCAGGCCGAACCCGCCCGACCCCGGTACCCCAGCCGAACGTGCCAGAGCCTCACACCACCGCCCCGACCCGCCACCGGCGAACGGAAACGGAAACGGAGACCCCGACGGTCCCACCCGGCGGCGGCCCCCACCCTCCCCGTGACCCCACCCCCCGCCCCGGCCCCACCCGTGGTCTTTCCCGGATCATGCGACCGGTTGTTCAATGGGGCTGAACATGAGAGGAGCCCGCCGTGTCCCCCGCCTCCGCCTCCGCCCCCGTGCCGTCCGTCGGCGCCCGCATCCGGCAGGCGCGGCTGGAGCGTGGTCTGGGGCTGCGTGCCCTGGCCCGTGAGGTCGGAGTCTCGGCGAGCCTGGTCTCGCAGATAGAGACCGGCAAGAGCCAGCCGTCGGTGAGCACCCTGTACGCCATCACCACGGCCCTCGGCATCTCCGTCGAGTCGCTCTTCTCCGTCGAGTCGCTCTCAGAAGGGCGGGAGACCGCCGCCGCGGTGCACCCGGCCGCCGCCGTGCACGCGCTGGCGGCCTTCGCGGCCGACCCCGCCCGGCGCCTGGGTCCCCTGGTCACCCCCGGTGAGCGGGAGGTGCTGGAGCTGGACTCCGGCGTGGTGTGGGAGCGGCTCGGGCACGTCCCCGGTACCGACGTCGACTTCCTGCTCGTCACCTACCGGCCCGGCGGCTCCTCCTCCGGCTCGGGCGGCCTGATGCGGCACACCGGCACCGAGTACGGCTATCTCACCTCCGGCGAGCTCGTCCTCACCCTCGGCTTCGACGAGCAGATCCTGCGCCCCGGCGACGCGGTCTGCTTCGAGTCGGCGACCCCGCACCGCTACCGCAACGACGGCGACGAGCCGGCCGTGGGCGTCTGGTTCGTGTCGAGCCAAAGTGTTCAGTGACACTTGACACTCCCCGTGGACGGTCGTTGACTCGAAGGTGGGGGTGGTCGCGATGGCGATCCGCACTTACGGCCCCAATGCCGTCGACTGGGAAGAGCGCGTCGACCTGGACCGGCTGCGCACACAGCGCCTGGCCCGGCTCCACGACACGCTGAACCGTTCCGAACTGGGCGCCGTGCTCAGCTTCGACTTCGCCAACATCCGCTACATGACCGCCACGCACATCGGCACCTGGGCGATGGACAAGCTGATCCGCTTCGCCCTGCTGGTCCGCGGCGGCGAACCGGTCGTCTGGGACTTCGGCTCCGCGGCCCGTCACCACCAGCTCTACAACCCGTGGCTCGACTACAGCGACGGCAAGGGCGGCCCGCCCACCGGAGCCCGCGCCGGCATCTCCACCCTGCGCGGCGCCTTCCACCCGGACGCCGGGATCGCCGAGGACGTAGCCGCGAAGATCGCCGCCGAACTCCGTACACACGGCCTGGCCGGCGAACCCCTCGGCATCGACGTCGCCGAGATGCCCGTGCTCGCCGCCCTGCGCGCCGAGGGCATCGACGTGGTCGACGGCCAGCAGGTCTTCCTGGAGGCCCGCCGCATCAAGACCGGCGACGAGATCTCCCTGCTCGCCCAGGCCTGCGCGATGGTCGACGCGGCCTACGAGGAGCTCTACTCCCACCTGCGCCCCGGAGTCCGCGAGAACGAGTGCGTCGGGCTGGTCAGCAAGGTGCTGTACGACCTCGGCAGCGAGTACGTCGAAGGGGTCAACGCGATCTCGGGGGAGCGCTGTTCACCCCATCCGCACGTCTACAGCGACCGTCTGATCCGCCCCGGCGACCCCGCGTTCTTCGACATCCTGCACAGCCACCTCGGCTACCGCACCTGCTACTACCGAACCTTCGCCGTCGGCAGTGCCTCCCGCGCACAACGGGACGCGTACGTCCGCTGCCGGGAGTACATGGACCAGGCCATCGCGCTCGTCCGGCCCGGCGCCACCACCGCCGACATCGTCCAGGTCTGGCCCCGGGCGGAGGAGTTCGGCTTCGCCGACGAGACCGCAGCGTTCGCCCTCCAGTACGGGCACGGGGTGGGCCTGTCGATCTGGGAGAAGCCCATCTTCAGCCGCCTGGTCTCCCTCGACCACCCCGAAGTCCTCGAAGAGGGCATGGTGTTCGCCCTGGAGACCTACTGGCCCGCCGCCGACGGCTGGTCCGCAGCGCGGATCGAGGAGGAGCTGGTCGTCACCGCCGACGGCTGTGAGGTCATCACCAAGTTCCCCGCCGAGGAACTGCTGGTGGCGGGCCGCAAGTACTGGACGGTGGGCGGCGAGCTCAACACCGCCCGGGAGGCGCAGTCCCACCTGAACACCCGGACCGCGAACGGACACCCACCGAACACCGGGGCCGGCGATGGACACCGCTGAACTCCTCGCCCGCTACGAGCAGATGGCCCTCATCCGCCGCACCGAGAAGGCCGCCCACGACCTGTTCCTCCAGGGCCTCGTCAAGGGCACCACCCATCTCGCCGCAGGCCACGAGGCGATCGCCGTCGGCGCGAGCGCCGCCCTGCGCGACGACGACTACGTCTTCGCCACCTACCGCGGCCACCACCACGCCATGGCCCGGGGTGCCACCCCTGAGGAGTGCCTCGCCGAACTCATGCAGCGGGCCACGGGGTTGTGCCGGGCCAAGGGCGGCTCGATGCACCTCACCAAGGCCGACGCGTTCATGCTCGGCTCCTACGCCATCGTCGGCGCCCACCTCCCGATGGCGGTCGGCGCCGCCTGGTCGGCGAAACTCCGCGGGACCGGACAGCTCGCGGTCGCCTTCTTCGGGGACGGCGCCACCAACATCGGCGCCTTCCACGAGGCCCTGAACCTGGCCGCCGTATGGAAGCTGCCGGTGCTGTTCGTCTGCGAGAACAACCTGTACATGGAGTACACGCCGATCGCCGACGTCACGGCGGTGGCCCGGCCGGCCGCCGACCGGGCGCCCGCGTACGGAATCCCCGGCGAGGTCGTCGACGGCAACGACGTCGTCTCGGTCCAGGAGGCGGTGGCACGGCTGGCGGGGCGGGCCCGGGCCGGAGACGGGCCCGCCGTACTGGAGGCCGAGACCTACCGTCACTTCGGGCACAGCAGGACCGACCCGGCGACCTACCGCCCGGCCGAGGAGGTCGAACGCTGGCTCAAGCACGACCCGTTGGACATCGCGCGGGGCCGGCTCGTCGAGGCCGGGGTCCCCGAGGAGACGGTCACCGCGGCCGACGAGCGCGTTCAGGCGGTCGTACGGCAGGCGATCGACGCGGCGAGGAACGCCCCGGCACCGGATCCGCGGGAGGCGTTCACCGACGTGTGGGCCGACGGAGGTGCGGCATGGCGGACGTGACCGAGGTGCGGGAAGCCGCCGCGCGGCAGATCAGCTACCGGGACGCCGTCGCCGAGGGCATCGCGCGGGAGATGCGGCGCGATCCGTCGGTCGTCTGCCTGGGCGAGGACATCGGCGCGGCCGGCGGGGTGTTCAAGACGACCGTCGGTCTGCACAAGGAGTTCGGGCCCGAGCGGGTGTGGGACACGCCGATCTCCGAACAGGCCATCGTGGGCGCGGCGATGGGTGCCGCGATGACCGGGCTGCGGCCCGTCGCGGAGATCATGTTCTCGGACTTTTTGGCCTGTTGTTGGGACTACCTCGCCAACGAGATACCCAAGGTGCGTTACATGACGGGCGGTCAGGTCACCGTGCCCCTCGTCGTGCGCACCGCCAACGGCGGCGGGCTCGGTTTCGGCGCCCAGCACTCGCAGGCCACGGAGAACTGGGCCCTGACCGTCCCCGGGCTGAAGATCGCCGCGCCTTCGACTCCCGCCGACGTGATCGGCATGATGGCGGCGGCGATCCGCAGCGACGACCCGGTCGTGTTCTTCGAGCACAAGGGGCTGCTGGCGAGCAAGGGAGCACCCCCCGAGCCGGATCACGTCGTCGAGCTGGGCCGTGCGGCCGTCGTGCGCGAGGGCGCGGACGTGACACTCGTGGCGCTCGCCTCCATGGTGCCCGTCGCGCTGAAGGCCGCTGAGCAGCTCGCCCAGGAGGACATCGACGTCGAAGTCGTCGACCTGCGCACGCTCGTGCCGCTCGACATGGCCACCGTCCTCGCCTCGCTCGGCCGGACCTCCCGGCTGGTCGTCGTCGAGGAGAACCCGTACCAGGGCGGCTGGGGCGCGACCGTCGTCTCCGTCGTCGCCGACGAGGGCTTCGGACTGCTGGACGCGCCGGTGCGCCGGGTCGCCGGGGAGTGCGTGCCGCTGCCCTTCGCGGACGTGCTGGAGGAACAGGTCATCCCCACCGTAGACAAGGTCATGGCGGCCGTCAGGAGCCTGGCCGCGTACTGAACAGCCGCGTACCGAACACCCCTGAGGAGGAAGCGCGATGACCCAACGGACACTCCTTCGTGCCGGACACGTGCTCTCGATGGATCCCGACATCGGGGACCTCCCGACGGGTGACGTCCTCATCGAGGACGGGCGGATCGCGGCCGTCGACCGCGAGATCAGCGCCGACGCCGAAGTCCTCGACATGACCGGCCGGATCGTGCTCCCCGGCTTCGTCGACACCCACCGCCACACCTGGGAGGCCTCGATCCGGAACGTGGCGCCCGACGCCACCCTCGACGACTACTTCGTCGACATCCTCGACACCTTCGCCCCCCTCTACACCCCCGAGGACGTGTACGCGGCCAACCTCGCGGGCGCCCTGGAATGCCTCAACGCCGGCATCACCACGCTCGTCGACTGGTCCCACATCAACAACACGCCCGAGCACCCGGACGCGGCGATCCGGGCCCTCGCGGAGACAGGCATCCGCGCCCAGTACGCGTACGGCAGCGCCAACACCTCCCTCGCCGACTACTGGTTCGAGAGCAAGATCGCGATCCCGGGCGACGATGTACGCCGGATCCGCACCGAGTACTTCGCCTCCGACGGCCTGTTGACGATGGCCCTCGCCACCCGCGGCCCCGGCTTCTGCGTCAACGACGTCGTCACCGCCGAATGGGCCCTCGCCCGCGAACTCGACATCCCCATCACCGTCCACGTGGCCATGGGACGCCTGGCCGGCCGCTTCGGCATGGTCAAACAGCTCCACGACCTCGGCCTGCTCGGCCCCGACACCACCTACATCCACTGCTGCTACTTCAGCGAGGAGGAGTGGCGGCTGGTCGCCGACAGCGGCGGTACGGTCTCCATCGCGCCGCAGGTCGAGACGCAGATGGGGCACGGCTGGCCGCCGGTGATGAAGGCCATCGAGCACGGCCTGCGCCCCTCGCTCAGCATCGACGTCGTCACCACCGTGCCCGGCGACATGTTCACCCAGATCCGCGCGGCCTTCGGAGCCGAGCGCGCCCGCGTCAACGCGGACAGCTGGCAGGCCGATGTCCCGGTCCCCGACACGATGTTGACGGCACGTCAGATGCTGGAGATCGCCACCCGCAACGGCGCCCACGTGGCGGGCCTCGAGGACCGCACCGGCTCCCTCACCCCCGGCAAGCGCGCCGACGTCGTCGCGATCGACGCGACCGCCCTGAACGTGGCCCCCGTTCACGACGCGGCCGCCGCGGTGGCGCTGAGCGCCGACGTGTCCAACGTGGAGACCGTCATCGTCGACGGCGTGGTCCGCAAGCGCGACGGCAGGCTGACAGCCGACGTGACCCGGGCCCGGCGCCTGGTCGAGGAGTCCCGCGACCGGCTGCTCGCCGCGAAGGAGGCCAAGGCGTGACGCTGCACCTGGTGCGCCGCGCCGCCGACGTACCGGAGCCGTCGTACGACGAACACGGCTACCGGCGGCGGGAGTTGGTCGGCGAGGGCGACGGCAGCTCGCACACCGGTTTCGGGGTGTGCGAGCTGCGCCCCGACGGGGGCGTCGCGGCCCATGTGCACTCGTACGAGGAGAGCTTCCACGTCCTCGACGGGACCGTGATCCTGGATGTGCCGGAGGGGTCGTACCTGCTGGAGGAGGGCGACTACGGCCTCCTCCCGACCGGTGTCCCGCACGCCTGGCGCGGAGCCGGGGACGGCGTCGCCCGCTGGGCGGACATGCTCGCGCCGGTACCGCGGGCCCGGTACGGGTACGACACCCAGCCGGTCTCGCCGTGGCCCGCACGTGACCCCGTCCGGATCGATGTCCGCGATCCGCGCACCCGGTCCTTCGGGCACTTCGAGCCCGCGCAGATGGACCCCGGGAAGCAGTCGCAGGACCTGCTCGCGGTGTCGGCGAGCATGCGGACCGCGCTGCTCGTCTACAGCGGCATCACCGTGAAGATGATGGTCGACGGCGACCTCGGCGCGGTCGCCTCGACGATGTTCATGGTGCAGTACGCGCCCGACGGCGTCGCGGGCACGCACGACCACCCCTTCGAGGAGACCTATCTGTTCCTCGAAGGGGAGGCCGACGCGGTGTTCGACGGTGTCCGTTACCGGCTCGGGCCCGGCGACTGCGCCTGGGCGGGGGCCGGTTGTGTGCACGGCTTCGCCAACGCCGGTGACGGGCCGCTGCGTTGGCTGGAGACCCAGGCGCCGCAGCCGCCCTCCCGGCACTCGTACCGCTTCACGCGGGACTGGGACTATCTGAGGGAGTCACCCCGATGAGCAGCGTGGTCGTGATCGGCGGAACCTCCGGCATCGGGCGGGAGTTCGCCCGGGCGCGGGCGAACCGTGGCGACGAGGTGGTGATCACCGGGCGGGACGCCCACCGCACCGAAACCGTCGCCAAGGAGATCGGCGCCCGCGGGCTCGCCCTGGACCTCGCGCGACCGAAAGGGATCACCGACGCACTGCGTGACGTGGGGGCCGTCGACCATCTGGTGATCGCGGGCATCTCCCGCGACGAGAACCGGGTCTCCGACTACGACATCGACGCGGCGGTCCATCTCGTCACGCTCAAGCTCGTCGGCTACACCGCGGTCGTGCACGCCCTGCGGTCACGTCTCCACGACGACAGCGCCATCGTGCTGTTCGGCGGCCAGGCCAAGGAGCGGCCCTACCCGGGCGCGACGACCGTGGCCACCGTCAACGCCGGGGTGAGCGGGCTGACGCACACCCTCGCCGTCGAACTCGCTCCCGTCCGGGTCAACGCGATCCACCCCGGGGTCGTCGGCGACAGCCCCCACTGGCGGGCCAAACCGGAGGAGGTGCTGGCGGGCCTGCGGGCCAGGACGCCGACCGGCCGGCTCGCCACGATGGCCGACGTGGTGGACGCCGTGGACTTCCTGCTGCGCAACGGCTCGGTGAACGCGGTGGAGTTGAGCGTGGACGGGGGATGGCTGCTGGGGTGAGAGCCCCGGGGACAGGGAGGAGCAGGAGCTCAGCGCTTGATGCCGACCGCCCCGTACAGCGACACGAGCTCTCCGTCCTCCCGCTCGTCCGGACGCCACCGCGACAGCGACACGATCCCCGGCTCCAGCACCTCAAGTCCCTTGAAGAGACGGCTCACTTCGTCGTGCGAACGGGCCACGAGGGTCACCCCCTTCGCCGTGTAAGCCGCGATGCCCGCGTTGACGTTCTCCGGATCGAAGTCCGCGGTCATCGCCGACAGCACCAGACAACTGCCCGGCGCCAGCGCGTCGACCAGCGTGGCCACCAGCTCCTGGGCGCCGTCCGCGTCGGAGACGAAGTGCAGCAGCGCGATCAGCGACAGCGCGACGGGCTGGTCGAAGTCGAGGACGGCCGAGGCCCCTTGGAGAATGCGCTCCGGCTCGCGCGCGTCGGCCTGGAGGTAGTGCGTCGCCCCCTCCGGGGTGCCGTGCAGCAGGGCGGCCGCGTGGGCCAGGACGATCGGGTCGTTGTCGACGTACACGATCCGCGCGTCCGGTACGGCGGACTGGGCGATCTGGTGGAGGTTGGGCTCGGTGGGGATGCCGGAGCCGATGTCGAGGAACTGCCGAACCCCCGCCTCCCGTACGACGACCCGCGTGGCCCGCTCCATGAACCGGCGGTTGGCGCGCGCCTGCCGGGGGGCGTCGCCCTGCGCGGTGATCTGCCGTCCGAGCTCCTCGTCGACGGGGTAGTTGTCCTTCCCGCCGAGGAACCAGTCGTACACCCGGGCCGGATGCGGCCTGCTCGTGTCGATCCGCCGGCCGGCCGACTCGGTCCCGGTCACACAAAACTCCTCTGCTCGACAAGATGTGCGAGCAGTGTGCCACGACCGTCGGACCGCCGGGGGCTGTCTTCGGCCATGTCGACGCCAACCCCCGACAGCGCCAACGCGGCTGTCAGGACGGTCGGTTGGAGATCGCGTTCAGGGGCGCACACGCGTCCGTGCGCGCCGACGGGAGTTCCCGTACGACGCGCACGGCTACGACGCGCAAGATGGTCGCGGCGTGCACGGCCCTGCTGCCGCAGCGTGCGCAGGTGTTACGACGCCCGCGGCCGCGTCACGGCTTCAGCGGGTCGTGCCCCACGGACATCAGCCGGTGCCTGCGCAGGCTCTCCTCGGCCCCGGGCTCGTTCTCCACGTCGGCCTCCGCCTCGACGGTGTCCACGACCTCGTACATGACCTCGATGTCCTCGTCGGTCAGGTCCGTCCGCCGCTTCTGGAGGATCGCCAGGACATGCTGCCCCGTCGGCTCGCCTGCGTGCTCCGGCAGCGGTTCCGCGGACTCGTCGGCGTCGCTCACCCGCAGCCAGGCGGCGAGTTCCTGCGAGATCATGTTCACCGCGCGGTGGAAGTCCTCCCACAGCGCGTCGAGTTCGAGGGCGTCGGTCATCGGGTGCCCCTTCCGTGTGAGTACGTGCGCCGTCAGCTGTCCTTCGGCCAGTTCTCCGCGTCGAACATCCAGCGCTGCTTCTCCAGCTCCGCCGTGATGGCGATCAGCAGGTCCTGGGTGACCGGGTCCGCCTTCTCGGTGGCCTCGATGCGCTCCCGCAGCCGTGTGACGGCCGCCTCCAGGGACTCGACCATGACCCCGACGACCTCGGTGTCCCGCACCCAGCCGTCCTTCGGGCCGGGCAGCGTGAACGCGGACGCGATGGTCTCGGGACGGCCGTCCGGCGGCAGGCCGAGCGCGGCGGCGCGCTCCGCGACCGTGTCGGAGAAATCGCGGGCGGCGGTGACCACCTCGTCGAGCTGGAGGTGGATGGAACGGAAGCGCGGCCCCACCAGGTTCCAGTGGGCCTGCTTCCCGATCAGGGAGAGCCCGACGAGATCCACCAGCGTGCTCTGCAACGCGTCTCCGGTGACCTGGCGGGCGTCTTCGGGAAGCGTGCTCTTCATGACAGTCATACGGTGCTCCTCCTTCTGGCACGGTCGATGCCGGCACGGAGCAGCTCGTCGCGTTCCTGTTCGCAGGTTCCGCCCCACACGCCCGAGGTCTGTCCGCTGCTGAGCGCCAGATCGAGGCACTCGGCGGTGACCGGGCAGCGGGCACACACGCGCTTGGCCGCCGCGGTGTCCCGCAGGGCCGGGCCTTGTGTGCCCACGGGGAAGAACAGCTCGGGGTCCTCTCCCACACAGGCCGCTCGACGCAACCACTCCATGGGGGCGCGGGTGCCCCGGGCGTACTCGTGCAAACAGCGTTGTCTCAGCGTGTGAGCACGTCGTCGACGAAGTCCGTCACGTCCGCGAAGACACGCGCCTTGTTCGTCTCGTGGAACACCTCGTGCCGGGCGCCGGCGTAGATCCGCTCGGTGAACCTCTCGCCCTTGATCTCCTCGACGCCGACCCGGCTCCCGGCGAGCGGGACCAGCCGGTCGTCGTCGCCGTGCAGCCACAGCAGCGGGAGCGGGCCGAGGCCGCCGCCCTGGGACACGGTCTCCAGGGTGCGCGCGAACGCCTCCACCGTCGGCCGCTTCATCGGCCCGTGCCAGACGAGGGGATCCGCGGTGTACGCGGCGCCCACCGCGGGGTCGCGGGAGAGCGAGGCCGGACTGATCGGAGTGTCGGGGATCTCGTCCAGGGCGAGCAGCGCCCCCGGCAGCTCCCACGCGCCGATCACCGGCCCCGACAGGACGAGTGCGGCGAGCTCGTCGCCGTAGCGCTGGGCGAAGCGTGCGGCGATCAGACCGCCCATGGAATGGCCGACCATGACGAGCGGTACGCCGGGGTGGGCGCCCCGGACCAGGTCGGCCACCGCGTGCACGTCCGTGGTCACGTCCTCGAAGTCCTCGATCAGGACCCGCTCGCCGGACGACTTCCCGTGCCCCCTGTGATCAGGCCCGAAGACGGCCGCACCGTGCGCCCCGAGGACTCCGGCGAGCTCCTCGTACCGGCCGATGTGCTCGCCGTAGCCGTGCACGAGCAGGGCCGTGTACCGGGGCCGGTCGTGGGGCCACTCGCGGACGGTGAGGGGGCCGTGGGTTCCGGTGAGGACGTGCTCGGGCATGTCGTCTCCAACTGGGGTGGGGGTCGATACCAGCGGTGCTGATGATCCCCTCAGCGGCCGGGGACGGCCAGGTCGCCCTCGATGTACTGGGCGCGGCCGAAGCCGAACGACCAGTCCTGCGGGCCGTTCTCGAAGATGCTGACGAAGACGTCCTCGCCGGCGACGCCGAGGGGTTCGAGCCGCTCGGCGACGGCCGCGAAGAGCTGTTGCTTGACCTCGGTGGTGCGTCCCGACTGGGTGAAGATCTGGATCATCACCAGCCGGTCGCTCCGTTCGAATCCGAGCCCGGCGTCGAGGGCGATGACGTGGTCGGCGTCGTGCTCGGTGATGACCTGGAAGCGGTCCCGTTCCGGGATGGCCAGCACGTCCACGATCGAGCGGTGGGCCGCGTCGGCGATGGCCCGGATGTCCTCCGGACGGCGTCCGCGGATGAGGTCGATTCGTACGAAAGGCATAGTGCTCGTTCCTTGGTTGTCGGGTTGTGACGGGACTTGTCCGTGGTGACCGGTGGTTCACCGGAACCCTGCGTTGACCAGCTTCCTGACGGCGATCGTCACCGCCGCGATGGCCGACGACATCCACGACGGTTCCGCGGTGAGCCGGATCAGGCCCGCCGCCAGGAGGAAGTCGGTCAGCACCGCGACCGTGGGTTTGACGCGGCGCAGCCGGAGGCCGACGCAGGCGGCGGAGAGCAGACCGAGCAGCGTCACCAGCAAGGCGGTCCGGTGCAGTACGGCCGTCATGACGGGGCCGCCTGCCTTGTGGCGGGCCCGTCACCCGGTATCCACTCGACCTCCCTGCGCTCCTTCTCGATCTCCTTGCCGAGGAAGTAGTTCAGGACGGTGCGGATGGCGGCGATCGCGGCGAGCTGCCCGATCTCCGTGAACGTGGGCGCGATGGCCGTCCGCAGGATGTCCCCGGCCAACTGGAACTCGAGCCCCAGGGTGAGGAAACGCCCCAGGGACAGCCGGATCCGGTTGAACTCCAGTCGTGGCTCCCGCGCACCTTGCCTGGACGACCGCGCCCACGGTGCCGCCCCTCGCAGGAGCTGCACGAACGCCCAGAGCGCGCCGGCGAAAATGACCAGCGCACCGGCGAACTCCACCAGATGCACCATCGTGTCGACGACGTCCTGCAGCGTCGACTCCGGAAGCAGCTGTCCGACGGCGAGGGCATCGCCACCGTCCCGGGTCACATCCACCGCACGACACTCCTTCGACCCCGCCGACATGACACGCGTACCCCTCCGCCTCCCACGACTCCGCGACCGTCAGCGCCAGTAGTCGTTCGCGGCCGCGATGGTGGCGAACTCGACCGCCACGACATGTCCGATCGCGATCAGCGAGTCCGGGTTCTCGGCGTACACCGGGCGCAGCCGGCCGGGCACCTTGTCGTCCGGCTGCGTCGCCTTGATGACCAGGCGGGCCATCTTCAGAGCCAGTTCCCGCCCGTCCTCAGGCGTGGCCGTGATCAGGGTGTTGTCCGGGACGAGTGCCATGCGGTGACTCCGTTGAACGTGAGACGGGCAGATGCGGCACCGGTCGGGCGCCACGGCACGAGTCTCGATCAGGAGCACCGCTCACGTCGTGAGCAGTTCTGCTCAACGGGTACCTATCTCGCGGCCCACCAGGCGGCGATCTGGGCGCGGGAGGAGAAGCCCAGCTTGGTCAGGATGCGGTTGACGTGGTTGTCGACGGTACGGGGGGAGAGCACCAGCTCGGCGGCGATCCTGCGGTTGGTCATGCCCCGGGCGACCAGCGCGACGACCTCCTCCTCCCGGCGGGTCAGTCCGCTCGCGGCGGCCGGTGGGAGGGGCGGCGTGGTGCCGGTGCCGGCTTCCGTTCTCATGCCCGGTCCCGTCCCCGTGCCCTTCCCGAGGGCATAGGTGATGGCCAGGTCGGCGCCGTCGATCGCGGCGCCCGCCGCGAGGGCCTGTTCGTAGCCGGCCGGACCCAGGGCGCCACGGACCTGGGCCGTGCACCGCAGGTGATGCTCCTCGTCCCGGTCGCCCGCGACGATGGTGATGCCGGTGTCCTCGCGCAGCGCGCGGGCCGCGCCCAGCAACCGGCCGGCCCGCTCGTGGTCGCCCGACTCGGCGGTGATCCAGGCGAGTTGCTCCACGGTCCCGGCCACGCCGATGCCGTCGCGGAAGCCCCTCAGCGACTCCAGCGCGGCCAGCGTCCTTTCCCTGGCCTCGGCCTGGTCGCCACGCTCCCAGGCCCGGCGGCCCAGCACCATCAGCAGCCGGGCGCGCGACCAGCGCTCTCCGTGCTCCTCGGCGGCGGCGAGTGCCTGCGCGCAGGTTGCGGGCGCGCGCGGGTCCTCGCCCAGGGTCTGGGCCACGCCCAGTGCGCACCGCCATCTGACCTCGCCGTACCGGTTGCCGAGCGCGGTGTGCGCGGCAACCGCCTGCTCGAGGAGGGTGACGGCGTCGTCCGTCCGCCCCTCGTGGAGCGCCAGTGCGCCCCGGTGCCCGCACGCGTCCGCGCCGGCCGCCGCGTCCCCGAGGTGTGCGGCGAGGTCGTCGGCCTCGTCCACGAACCGGTGGGCCGCCGCGGGGTCGGGCTGGATGCAGGCGACGTGGGTGGCGACGAGCAGGGCGCGCAACCGGGCCGCCGTGGGCTGCGGCGCCGCGGTCAGCGCCCGGTCCAGATACCGTCGCCCCTCGCTGAGACACCCGCCGGCGATCCAGTGGAAGACCAGCGCGGCGGGCAGCTCCAGCGCGGCCTGCCGGTCCGCGTCCGGCGCCGGCCGCCCGCCGCCGGCGCCGTCCCCGCCGTCGTGGGCGATCGGCTTCGCCGCCTCCTGCTGCTGGTACTCCAGGGCCGCCATCAGATTGCTGTGGTCGGCGTGCAGTCGGGCCAGGCTCTCCGCCTGCCGGGAGCCGAGCCAGTCCTCGCGACAGCGCTCGGCCAGGGCGAGGAAGAAGGCGCGGTGCCGCCGCCTTAGCCGCCGCTCCTCGCCACGGCCTTCCAGGTGCTCCCACCCGTACTGACGGATGGTCTCCAGCAGCCGGTAGCGGGGCCGCTCCTCGGTGCCGGCGTGCTCGACCAGCGACTGCGCGACGAGCCGGTCCAACACGTCCATCACCTCGCCCGCGGCCAGGCCCTGTGGGGCGGGGGTTCCGTTGCGCGTGGTCGGGCCTTGTCGGGCGGGGGTTCCGTCGCTCGCGGTCGGGGCCTGCCCGGCGCGAGCTCCCTCGCCCGCGATCGGGCACTGTCCAGCGGGAACCCCCGCGCCCGCAATCGGGCTCTCTCCGGCGCGAGCCCCCTTGCCCGCCGCCAGGCCCTCCCCCGTACAGACGCCTTCGGCGTTCGTCGGCACCGCCCGAGCACAGGCACACTCGGCCCCTGCCAGACCTTCCCGCGCACGGATGCCCTGGTCCGCCGTCAGGCCTTGCCCTGCTGGGCCCGCGTCGTCCGCCGTCAGGCCTTGCCCTGCTCGGCCCCCCTCATCCGCCGCCGGACCCCCGTCCGCGCAGACCGCCTCCGCCGCCTCCAGCGTGAAGCTGCCGGCGAAGACCGACAGGCGGCTCCACAGCAGCCGTTCCGCCGGACCGCACAGCTCCCAGCTCCAGTCGACGGCCGCACGCAGCGTCTGCTGGTGGGGTCTGGCGGCACGGCTGCCGGCCGTCAGCAGGGCGAACCGGTCCTCCAACCGCGCGACGACCGGCTCCACCGACAGCGTGCGCAACCGGGACGCGGCCAGCTCGATCGCCAGTGGCAGCCCGTCCAGGCCCGCGCACAACCGGTCGATCGCCGCCCGGTTCGCGTCCGTGAGCCGGAAACCAGGGCGCACGGCGGCCGCCCGCTGCACCAGCAGCTCGGCCGCGTCCGCCCGCCCCAGCGGCGGTACGGCGATGACGTGCTCGCCGGTCAGCCGCAACGTCTCCCGGCTGGTGGCCAGGATGCGCACCTCGGCGGCCGCCGACAGCAGACGCTGCGCCAGCCCGGCGCACGCCTCCACCAGGTGCTCGCAGTTGTCCATCACCAGCAGCAGCCGCCGCTCCGACACATGCGCCGCGAGCAGCTCCACCACCGGACGGGTGCCCTGGTCCACCACGCCGAGCGTCACGGCGACGGTGTCCGCCACCAGCGCCGGATCGCGCACCGGCGCCAGATCCACCAGCCACACCCCACCCGGGAACGAACGGGCCGACGCCGCGGCCGCCTCCAGCGCGAGCCGTGTCTTGCCCACCCCGCCGGCGCCGGTCAGCGTCACCAGCCGCGCGCCGCCGAGCAGACGGCGCACCTCGGCCATCTCGCTCCGCCGCCCCACAAAGCTGGTGAAGGCGGCGGGCAGGCCGCCCACCGGGCGCGTCACGCTGGTCACGTCAGAACCTTCTCATGTCCCTCAGGTGTGTGTGCGCAGCCGGTGCGGGCCCCGCGATGGGTATCCCTTGAGCAGAACTGCTCACGACATGAGCGACACCCCCGGTCGATGCTCGTCCTACGGCGCTCGACCGGCGCCGAGGCCCTCACCAGCGAAGGAACCTCATGTCGCACCATCTCGACTCTCCCGCCGCCCGCCAGGACGTCCGGCTCGACATCACCGACTTCTACGTCTTCCGGGGCGAGCGCGGCACCGTGTTCGTCCTGAACCTCAACAACTCCATCTCCGGCCCCGACGCCCCGCGGGGCTTTCACCACGAGGGCCGTTACGAGTTCCGCGTCGACACCGACGCCGACGCCCGCCAGGACCTCGCCTACCGCTTCACCTTCGGCGAACCCGGCCAGGACGGGGAGCAGCCCTGGACCCTGCACCGGCTGACCGGCGACCAGTCGCGCGACGCCGACGCCACCGGCACGCAGATCGCGACCGGCGTCACGGGCGCCCGCGGCAACGAGGTCACCGGGAGCGCGGGTGAGCGGATCTGGGCAGGTCGTGCCGGCGACCCGTTCTGGATCGACCACGACGTGCTGGCCGCCGTCGGCGAGGCCTTCGGCCACGGCGAGCGTGCGGACCTGTCCGACTGGGACCGCGGCAAGGCGGCCAACCTGTTCGCCGGACAGACGGTGCACTCCATCGTCCTGGAAATCCCCGACGAGGAACTGCTGCGGCACACGGGCGGCACGCACGCCCTGGGGACCTGGGCGGTGACCGTCCTGGCCACCGACGCGGGCGGATGGCGGCAGATCCAGCGGGCCGGCCCCCCGATGTTCCACCCGATCTTCAGCCAGCACGACCCGGAGCTCGGCGACCGCTACAACACCACCCGGCCCGACCAGGACCGGGAGCTCTACACGGACCTGATCGCCGGCCGGATCGCCGACGTGGTGTCCGCCTACGACACGGCCGACAACCCGCGCGCGTACGGAGAGGCGGTGACCGCGTTCCTCTTCCCCGACGTCCTGCCCTACTGCGTCGGCAGCCCGGCCGGGTACGGCTTCGCCGGGTGCAACGGCCGCACCCTGACCGACAACGTGGTCGACGTGATGTTCAGCCTCGTCACCAACACCCCCTTCGACATCGGCCTGACCAAGGCCTCCGTCACCGCCCGCCCGACGCCCAGCTTCCCCTACGTCGCGCCGACCGCCTGACCGACCCGGGCCCCGGTCCGCGCTTCGAACAACGACGCGCTGGGGGACTCCGCCGGCGAGCGGCCCACCGCGATCATGCGACCACTCGGCGAGACGGCACTTACCAGGGCGGTTACCTGCACTTAGCATCGGTCTCCGCATGGACACGATGACGCTCTGGCACATTTCCGGCTGGGAGTTCGCCGCGCTCGCCGCCGCGGCCCTGCTCGTCGGCTTCTCCAAGACGGCCGTCAGCGGGGCCAACACGGTCAGCCTCGCGATCTTCGCCGCCGTACTGCCCGCCCGCGCCTCCACCGGCGCGCTGCTGCCGATCCTGATCGCCGGTGACGTGCTCGCGGTGCTCACCTACCGCCGGCACGCCCACTGGCCGACGCTCTGGCGGCTGTTCCCGGCGGTCGCGGTCGGCGTGGTCGCGGGCACCCTGTTCCTGGAGTGGGCGGACGACGGGATCGTACGGACGTCCATCGGAGCGATCCTGCTGCTGATGGCCGGAGTGACGGTCTGGCGCCGCCGCACCGCCGACGCCGAGGAGGAACCCGACTCGGTCGCCACCCGCACCGGCCGCGTCAAGGCCCGCTCCTACGGCGTCCTCGGCGGCTTCACCACCATGGTCGCCAACGCCGGCGGCCCGGTGATGTCGATGTACCTGCTCTCGGCGGGCTTCCGCAAACTCGGCTTCCTCGGCACCTCGGCGTTCTTCTTCCTGATCGTCAACGTCTCCAAGGTGCCCTTCAGCGTCGGCCTCGGTCTGATCGACGGCCACTCGCTGCTGCTCGACCTCGCCCTCGTGGTGTTCGTCGTGCCCGGCGCGTTCATCGGCAAGTGGGCGGTGAACCGGATCAACCAGCGGCTCTTCGAGCGGTTGGTCATCGCGGCGACGGTGGTGGGGGCGGTACAGCTGCTGGTGCGGTGACGCCCGGGCTGGTGGCCCGCAGACTCTAATGACCCGCCGACTCCCGCAGCAGCGCCGGCAGGTCCGCGAAGGACTCGATCACGTGATCGGGCGTGCCGGTTGCGGCCCGGTGGGTCTCCGGAAGGTACTTGCCGGTCCTCACGAGGACCCCGGTGAGCCCGGCACGCTGCGCGGCCAGGACGTCCGACTCGATGTCGTCGCCCACCATCAGCGCCTCGTCGGCCCCGGCCCCGAGGCGCCCGAGCGCCGCCTCGAAGAACGCGCGCGACGGCTTGCCGGTGACCTCCGCCTCGGTCCGGGCGGCCTTCTCCAAGCCGGCCAGGAAAGCCCCTGCGTCGAGCTGGAGCCCGTCATCGGTACGCCAGTACAGATTGCGGTGCATCGCCACCAGCCGGGCCCCGCGCTGGAGGTGACCGAAGGCGTGGTTGAGCGCCGCGTACCCGAACTCCGGCCCGGCACCCCCGAGGACGACGACCTCGACGTCCTCGGACTCCACGCCGACGAGCGCTACATCGACGAGGTCCTCCGCGATGTCCCCGCTGTTCAGCAGCGTGCAACGGGCGCCGGGACAGTGCTCGGCCAGATACGCGGCGGTGACCGCGGGCGCGGTGAGGATGTCCTCCGGCGCGACGGGGAACCCCGCCGCCGCCAGCGTGGAGGCGATCGACGACCGCGTCCGGGAGGTCGTGTTGGTCACCAGCGCGATCTCGAAGCCGGCGTCCCGGATCTCCCGCAACGCTGCGACCGCGCCCGGCAACGGCTCCCACGACACGGTGAGAACGCCGTCGATGTCGATCAGGACCGCGCGTACGGAAGCCATGTCCGGACGATAGCGAGCGGGAGGCGGACGTGCCTGTCGCGGGGCGCTCACCACCCGGCCTGCCGCCCCCGCCGCCGACCTCGTACGCTACCCGCCATGTCCCCCCACGTCCTGATCCTCGGTGGCACCACCGAGGCCCGTGAGCTGGCCGCCGTGCTCGTGGGCCGCCCGGGATGGCGGGTCACCACCTCCCTCGCGGGACGTGTGGCACGGCCCGGGGCGATCGCGGGGGAGGTGCGGGTCGGGGGGTTCGGCGGGGCGGAGGGCCTCGCCGCGTGGCTGCGGGAGGAGCACGTCACCGCCCTGATCGACGCCACGCACCCCTTCGCCCGCGCCATCACCGCCAACGCGGTCCGAGCAGCCGCGGTGACCGGCGTGCCCTCGCTGGTGCTGCGCCGTCCCGGCTGGCGCCCCGGCCCGCGGGACCGCTGGCACCTGGTCGACTCCCTCGACGAGGCCGCGGAGGCGTTGCGGGGGCTCGGCCGGCGGGTGTTCCTGACCACCGGCCGGATGGAACTGGCCGCGTTCGCCCACCTCACCGACCTGCACTTCGTCGTACGGTCGGTGGAGCCGCCCGAGCCGCCGATGCCGCCGCACACCGAAGTGCTGCTGGCCCGCGGCCCGTTCACGGTGGCGGACGAGTCGACGCTCCTCCACGACCACCGCATCGAGGTCCTGGTGACCAAGGACAGCGGGGGAGCGGCGACCTCCGCCAAACTCACCGCCGCCCGCGAACTCGCCCTGCCCGTGGTGGTCGTACGCCGACCGCCCCTGCCGGACGGAGTCACGGAGGTGCCGGACGTGGCGGGAGCCCTACGGCGGCCGGAGCTCAACCCGCCGTGACCGAGCCCCGCACGCCTCTTGACCCACGCGGGCAGCCGGGCGACACAGGTCAGCTTCCGGCCGTGTTCGTACCACGGGTCCCGCTCGCGCAGCGAGGCGGCCACGAACCGCCGGATCAGGTCCAGATACGCGAGGTCGTACGCCCACAGCTCCCCGTGCCTGGTCCCGGCACGGAAGTCGTAGGCCTTCGAACCGTAGTCCTGGAAACGGACGGGCGTGAGAGACATGGCGCGAGTACGCCGTCCGCCCGTTCCGCCGGGCACACGGTTTTCAGGAGGCGGTGCTCCCCGCCAACTCCTTCGTGCGCTGCGGGAGTCCGGTGCTGAGGTCCTCCACCAGGAGGCGCTTGGCGATGGTGTCCACGGCGGCGCGCAGGTCCGTGCCCGAGGGGCGGCCGATGTCCTGCTGCACCCGGTCCGCCAGCCAGTTCCCCCACGCCGTGCTGATGACCCGGGCCTCGCGCGCGCCTCCCTCGGTGTGCGAGAGGAGGTGGCCGGAACGGGTCAGATAGCCCTCCTCGACCATACGGTCGAAGACCGGCAGCAGTACCTCGGGCGGCAGATGGCGGCGCGCGGCGATCATGCCGAGGCTGGCGTGGCCGACGATCCGCGTGTGCAGCTCCACCTGCATGACGGCCCAGGCCCCGGCGATGTCGAGCCGGGTGTCGGAGTCGGTCATGATCCGGCGCGCGGTGTCCAGGTCCGTACTGCCGATGATCTTCCCCACGGCGGCCTCCAGCACCCGCTGCGAGTCCGCTCCGGACGGCGACGCGAACCCCTCACCCATGTCGGTCGAACCGGCCCGCGCGCTGTCCCGCAGCTGGACCTGCTTGAGGAACAGGGCGACGACGAAGCCCAGCGCGGCCACCGGCACGGTCCACAGGAAGACGGTCTGGAGGGTGTCGGCGTACGCGTCGATGATCGGCGCGGCCACGACCGACGGCAGCTGGTGCAGACCGTCCGGGCTGGTCGCGGCCTTGGTGACGGTGGCCGCGTCCAGGCCGCCACCGCCCGCCTGGACGCCGGAGGTGATGCCGTCCTTGAGGTTCGGGGTCAGGGAGTTGGTGTAGATCGTGCCGAAGACCGCGGTGCCGAAGGAGCTGCCGAGGGTACGGAAGAAGGTGACGCCGGAGGTCGCGGTGCCGAGGTCGGCGTACTCGACGGTGTTCTGCACGGCGATGGTCAGGACCTGCATGCACAGCCCGATGCCGGTGCCCAGCACGAACATGTACAGCGACTCCAGCCAGGCGCCGGTGGACGGCCCCATCAGCGACATCAGGAACAGCCCGAGCCCCATCACCAGGGAGCCGGCGATCGGGAAGAGCCGGTAGTGCCCGGTCTTGCTGACCACGTTCCCGCTCGCGACCGACGCGATGAGCAGGCCGATCACCATGGGCAGCGTCCGTACCCCGGAGATCGTGGCCGAGTCGCCGTCCACGTACTGGAGATAGGTCGGCAGATACGTCATCGCGCCCAGCATCGCGAAGCCGACGATGAAGCTGAGGATCGAGCAGACCGTGAACACCGGGTTGGTGAACAGCCGCATCGGCAGCATGGGTTCGGCGGCCCGGGTCTCCACCCAGCAGAACAGCCCCAGCGCGAGCGCCCCGCCGACGAACAGGCCGATGATGACGCCGGAACCCCACGCGTACTCGTTGCCGCCCCAACTCGTCGCGAGGATCAGGGCGCTGGCGCCCACCGCGACGAACGCGATGCCCAGGTAGTCGATCACCGGCCGCACGGCCGACTTCACCACGGGGATGGTGCGGGCGGCCGCGAAGACCACGAGGACCGCGATCGGGACGTTGACGTAGAACGCCCAGCGCCAGGTCAGATGGTCGGTGAACAGCCCGCCCAGCAATGGCCCGATGACCGTCGCCACCCCGAACACGGCACCGATGGCGCCCTGGTACTTGCCGCGCTCGCGCAGCGGGATGACGTCGGCGATCAGCGCCATCGCCGTCACCATCAGACCGCCGGCCCCGACGCCCTGCATCGCCCGCCACACGATCAGCAACGACATGTTGGAGGCGAGACCGCACAGGAACGAGCCCGTGATGAACACGATCGCCGAGACCTGGAAGACCACCTTGCGCCCGAACAGGTCGCCGAACTTGCCGACCAGCACGGTCGAGACGGTCTCCGCGAGGAGATACGACGTCACGACCCACGACATGTGCTCGGCGCCGCCGAGGTCCGACACGATCGTCGGCAGGGCGGTGCCCACGATGGTCTGGTCGAGGGCGGCGAGCAGCATCCCCAGCATGATCGTCACGAAGACGACATTGCGCCGGCGCGCGTCCAGCACGGGGGGCTGGGTGGCGGTGGCGGCGGGCGGTGCGGATTCCGCGGAGGGCTCAGCGACTGTCACAAGGGCACGATCACACCGCTGGGCCATCCGTGCATGCCGGGCGGTCCGGGCGGGTGCCTGCCGCGCTCCGGGGTGCCTTAGCTCCCGTGCCTACCCCTGCTTCGGATTGCGGCGGAGCAGATAGGTGTCCATGATCCAGCCCTTGCGCTCGCGGGCCTCGGCCCGCAGCCGCTCGATCCGGGGTGCGGTCTCGGCGATCGGCCCCGACGCGAGGATCTCGTCCGGGGTGCCTATGTAGGCGCCCCAGTAGATGTCGATGTCCTGGTCGGCGTAGGCGCGGAAGGACTGGTGGGCGTCGAGCATCACCACCACGTCGTCCACGCCCTCCGGGAACCCCTCGGCGAGACGCCGGCCGGTGGTGATCTGGACGGGGCGGGCGACGCGGTTCAGCCCGGTGCGGTGGCGGGCGACGAGCGCCGAGACACTGCTGATGCCGGGCACGACGTCGTACGCGAACTCCACCGAGCCACGCTCCAGGATCTCCTCCAGGATGCCGAGCGTGCTGTCGTACAGCGCGGGATCGCCCCACACCAGGAACGCGCCGGTCTCCTCCTCGCCCAGCTCCTCGGAGATCAGCCGCTCGTAGATGTCGGCGCGGGCACTGCGCCAGTCCCCGACGGCGGGGGAGTACGCGGAGCCGCCCGCCGCACGGTCCCGCTCCGGGTCCCGGGCCTCGACCACCCGGTACGTCCCCTCCGGTATGTGCGCGTCCAGCATGTCCCGGCGCAACTGCGTCAGGTCGCTCTTCACCTCGCCCTTGTCCAGGACGAAGAACACGTCCGTACTCCGCAGCGCCCTGACCGCCTGAAGGGTCAGCTGCTCCGGGTCGCCCGCGCCGATACCGATGACATGAATCTTTCGCACCCCCCGAGTCTGCCGCACCCCACTGACAACGGGCTCACCGCGTCCGGCTTCACGCCTGCGGCGGGGTTCCCGGCTGGTACGCCGGACACCGCATCCCCGGTACACGCGCAGCCGGGGCGCGGCGCCCGCACCTCACCCCCGCAGCCGAGGACCGCGGCTCTGCGCGTCCACCGGCGTGCCGGTCCGTTCCACGTCCTCCGCCAGCCCGCGCGCCCATACCGCGAGCCCGGCGAGATCCATGTCGTACGGCCGCTGCCGCCCGGCCCCCGACGCGGCCCACTCCGTCACCGCCCCGGCGCCCCGCCGCAGCAGTCTCGCGCCGCCGGTGACGTTGCCGCGGGCCGCGTGCGTGAGGCCCACGGCGAGCTGGGCCAGCCCCCGCCACAGGCCGCGCTCCTGATCGGGGCCCGACTTCCAGGCGTCCTCGAAGACCTCATGGGCGTGGAAGGGCTGCCCCGCGTCCAGCAGGTCCTGGGCCTCGGCCACCGTCTCGCGCGGAGTGCGCACCACGCCCTCCGGCTGCCGGGCGACGCCCTCGGAGCCGTACGGCAACGGCCGCCCGAGTCCGTCCCGCGGCCGGGCGTTGCGCGCCCGCCCCTCGCTGTCGCGGTCCCGAGCGTCCGCCTGCCGTCCTGAGGATGTACTGGCCATACGTCGATTGTCCCGCGCCAGGCGCCCGCTTCGGCCGAGCCCCGGGCGTGGGGTAAAGTTCTGTACGCGCGTTCCCGCGATCCACCGCGGGACAGCGCACCGGGACGTGGCGCAGCTTGGTAGCGCACTTGACTGGGGGTCAAGGGGTCGCAGGTTCAAATCCTGTCGTCCCGACGGTGCGAAGGGTCTTCACGGGCGAGAGCCTGTGGGGGCCCTTTTCGTATGGGATCGGCGAAAATCTTGGTGGAGCACGACAACCGGGGGCCTGCCGGGATCAGGCCCCCGTTCGGACCCCCTGTCGGGCCGGTTCCGGGCGGTGGATGCCGCGGGGGCGGTAGCCCAGGTCGTCGGCGTGGCCCAGGAGGTCCGCGAGGTACCAGGTGATGGCCAGCCACATCTCCGTGCCCTGGAGGCCGGGCTCGGGGCCGGGGCCCGCGGTGCCCGGGCCGAAGCCGAAGCCCTGGCCGGGCCGCCAGCGCGGCAGGACCGCGGTCAGCTGTTGTTCGGCCCAGTCGCGGATCTCGGCGGAGCGGTAGCCGTCGGTGCCGTGGCCGAGCTGCCGGGTGCTCAGCCACAGGGGGTGCGCGACGTCCAGTACGTTGCAGGCGTTCTCCCGGCCCGACCCGAAGTACCGCGTGTCACGGGCGTGGTCCAGGACGGCGTCCACGACCCGTTCCGGGTACGGCACCGGCAGCCCGAACTGTGCGAACGAGCCCCGCGTGAGCCGGTAATAGCCGTTGACCACCTGGAGACGGCCCGCCTGGGCCGAGGGGCTGCCCCACATCCCGGTCCATGGATCGGCCCTGGTGAGCAGCCAGCCGAACAGCGACTCCAGGGTCGCGTCACCGACCTGGCCGTGCCGCAGGTTCCAACGCGCCGCCGTGGACCAGGAGTCGATCCAGGCACCGGCACCCCACGCCTCCGTGTCCCACGGCAGCGCCTCCAGTCGTGCGACCAGTTGACCTGCCGTCATGTCCCGTACGCCGGACACCGGATGGGGGAGGCCGTTACCCAGCAGGTCGAGGGCGTATCCGACGCACAGCACGTGATAGAGCGCGGCACCTTCCCCGATGAACCCGTCGGCCTCCGCCACCGGTGACGGCTCGCCGAACTCCGGCACGAGGCCGTTCTTCGGATCCTGCAGCGCACTCAGGCGGGCGATGTGCTCCTCGGCGGACAACTGCTCCGGCACGGTCCCGAGCAGCAGATCGGCGATCTCCACGGCATCGCAGTGGGCCCGCACGCTCGGCGCGACACCGGGCCGATCGACATAACGCTCACCGTCCCAGCAGCGGTCGAGCAGGGCGGCGACCTGGGCGCGGGCGGTCTCCGCGAAGGCGGCCAGGTGGCCCACGCCCCGATCGCCGGTCCCCGGCACCGGGGGGATCACGGACGTACGCCCACCGGCGGACCGTATCCCTGACGAAGCCGTGTCCGCCGGCCTGCGCGTCGCGCGCTCAGCCCCCGGCCCCTCCCGCCGGTCCCGCAGCACCCGCGCCGGATTCCCCGCCGCCACCGACCAAGCCGCCAGGTCCCTCGTCACCACCGCGCCCGCCCCGATCACGCAGTGGTCGCCGATGGTCACGCCGTCCACGACGACCACGTGGGAGCCGATCCAGACGTCGTCCCCGACGCGGATGCCGCGGCTGGTGAGCGGCTGCTGGTGGACGGGGCGGTCGGGGGCCATGGAGTGGTTGAAGCCGAGCAGTGAGGTGTGGGCGCCGATGCGGACGCCGTCGCCGAGGACGACGTCGCCGCGCACCGTCGTGAAGGGGTTCAGCGTGCAGTGCGAGCCGGTGACCAACTCACCCGTCACGTAGGCGTGCGCGGCGATGTACGAGTCGTCGCCGAGGCGGAGCCGGTCCGGGAAGACGGCCGCGGACTCGGCGACGTAGCACCGCTCACCGACCTCGGTGTCCCCGCCGATCGCCTCCCGCACCTCCTGCTGCATCGCGCGATGTTCCTCGGTCGCCTCGTCGGCGAAGAGCCAGGGGCAGTGGTCGAAGTGCCGTAGGGACGGCCGCCGCGGATGATCCATACGAGCACGCTAAGCAGCGCGGGCCCGCCGCGGAAGGGGGTGCCGTGCGCGACGCGGTCCGCGCCCGAATGGTAGAAGCGGTCTCATGACCAACTCGCACTTCCCCCGCTTCACCCTCCACCCGGCCGGTGTCCGATGACCGAGGGCATCGACACCCCCGACCGCCGGGGCCGCACCGGACTCGACCGCACCGGCCTGGACCTGACCGGCAACCCGCGCGTCAGGGTCCGGGAGGTGAGACTGCTGTCCAGCCACTGGTACGTCGAGCGGGCCACGACCTTCGACCTCCAGCGCGCCGACGGCAGCTGGAGCACCCAGCAGCGCGAGACCCACGACCGCGGCAACGGGGCCACCATGCTGCTGTACGACGCGGAACGCGAAAGCGTGCTGCTCACCCGGCAGTTCCGCTACCCCGTCTACGTCAACGGCCATCCGGACGGACTGCTGATCGAGACCCCGGGCGGCCTCCTCGACGACGATGACGAGCACCCCGAGATCGCGGTGCGGCGCGAGGTGGTCGAGGAGACCGGGCACACCATCGGCGAGGTCCGGCACGTCTTCGACGTCTACATGAGCCCCGGTTCGGTCACCGAGCGCGTCAGCTTCTACGCCGCCGAGTACGCCCCGTCGACCCGTACCCACGAGGGCGGCGGCCTCGACGAGGAGGGTGAGGACATCGAGATCCTCGAACTGCCCTTCCGCAGGGCCCTGGAGATGATCCGGAGCGGGGAGATCGCCGACGCCAAGACCATCATGCTGCTCCAATGGGCCGCGCTGGAGGGCCCGTTCGCCAAGTGAGCGCGCAGGCCCTTGACTTGAAGTGCGCTTCAAGATGAAGACTCCCGTGTGTGCCCCGAAGACGGGTACACACGGGAGGGAATGACCATGAAGTACCGCACCATCGGCACCGACCCGGCGACCCGCCGCGAGGTCAGCGTCCTCGCGCTCGGCGCGATGCTCTTCGGCTCACGCACCGACGAGGAGACCTCCTTCGCCGTCCTCGACCGCTATGTCGAGGCCGGCGGCACCTTCATCGACACGTCCGACAACTACGCCTTCTGGGAGGACGGCGGTCAGGGCGGCCAGAGCGAGGAACTGCTCGGCCGGTGGCGGCGCAGCCGCGGCATCGGCGACGAGATCGTCATCGCCACCAAGCTGGGCGCCCGCCCGCTGGCCCCCGGCACGAGCTACGTCGACAACGCCGAGGGCCTGTCGGCGAAGGTGATCCGGGAGTCCGCGGAACGCAGCCGCGAACGCCTCGGCGTCGACAAGCTGGACCTGCTCTACGCGCACATCGAGGACCCCCGGGTGCCGCTCCGGGAAACGGTCGAGGGGTTCGCCGAACTGGTGGCCGAAGGCACGGTGGGCCTGCTGGGCGTGAGCAACCACGCCACCTGGCGCGTCGAGCGGGCCCGGGCCCTCGCGGCGGCGGCCGGGCTCCCCGGCTACGAGGTGCTCCAGTACGCCCACAGCCACCTGCGCCCCCGTACCGACGTCCCCGAGCCGCCCCTGTTCCCCGACGGCAGCCTCGGCCACGCGGGCGCGGACCTGCTGAGCTGTCTGCGCGCGGAACCCGGCCTCACCCTGGTCGCGTACTCACCGCTCCTGAAGGGTGCCTACACCCGCCCGGACCGCCTCCCCGCGGACTTCGACCACCCGGGCACCCCGCCCCGCCTGAAGGTTTTGGCCGAGGTGGCGAAGGAGACGGGCGCGACGGTCAACCAGGTCGTCCTGGCCTGGCAGATCGGCGGCGTCCTGCCGATCGTCCCGCTGGTCGGGATGTCCTCCGTGGCCCAGCTGGAGGAGAACCTGGCGGCGGTGGACCTGGAGCTCACGGGGGAGCAGCGGGCGCGGCTGGACACGGTGCACTGATGGTCGCGGCGGGGGCAGAAAGGGAACCAGCCTGGAGTTGCCTGCATCCCGCTGCCCGTGGTGGCCCCGATCAGGGACTCCTCACGCTCCACGAGGAGACGTCGCCGTGGGCCCCTGCGCCGAGCGTGTGAAGCGGTCGAGCAACGCGTTGAGGCCTTCCGCCAGCCCGTCCGGCCCGCCCCGCTCGGCGAGCGAGAGGGCGGTTTCCCGAAGTGTCGGCAGTTCCTGCGGCGACAGGCGATGCAGACCGAGCCGGAAGGGGGGATCGTGTTCGTCCGGGTTGTCGACCATGGGCTGCACCTCTACGGACACATAGCCGAGCAGCCAGGCGGTGAAGGCGCGGAAGACACCGGACATGAGGGCCTCGTCGAACCCCGCCGCCCGCAGCAGGCCGAGCACCTGCTCGTGGTTCCGCAGCACGGCGCCCGGCCGTCGCGCCAGCGGGACCGCCAGCATGCGGGTGGTGAGCAGGGGTACCACCTCGGGATGGGCGAGGCACACGTCGTACGTCTCTTGTGCGATGCGGTGCAGTCGGGCACGCCAGCCCGCCCCTTCGGGCGCGGCGGCGGTCTCGGCCCCCAACCGTTCCTCCAACTCCAGGTACAGCGCCTCGACCAGACCGTCCAGGAGAGCGTCCTTGCCGGCCGCGTACCGGTAGAGCGCCATGGCCTCCACGCCGAGCTCGGCCCCCAGCCGTCGCATGCTGAGCGCCGACAGCCCCTCTCGGTCCACCAGCTCCAGCGCGCTGGCGAGCACCCGTTCCCGGCTCAGCCGACCGTAGCGGCCACGGTCGCTGGCGCGACGCGCCGGCCGCTCCCCCTTGGGCATCGCTTCATCCTCCATGCCGACGGTCTTCGCGCAATGGATGTAAGTATACAAATTAAACTCGTCGACCTGCCTCCCGGCGACCGTCTTGGATCAGTGGATGCTGCACCCCTGCGACATTCATTGGTCGAGCGCGGCAATGGCCTTGCGCAGAGCGCTGAGAGCGGGCTTCGCGCTTCCGTCGGCACGGCGCAGTCCGAAGAAGTTCTCCCTGGACGACGTATCGGTGCCGACATCGCGATCGGAGTACCAGAACAGCGCTTCCACGTGCGGAGTGACGGCCGCGGTGCGCACCGCGACCTCCGCGATCTCGCTCTGCCGCCTCTCGGTCACGTGCGTCGTCGTGCCGGTCGAGTTCCGCTGCCCGTCCGACGCGGCGCCGGGACCGTTGGTGGGCGCTCCGTACTCGGTGATCCACACGGGCATGCCGGGCGTGCCGTGCGCGGAGAGCACGCGCTCCAGGTCGTCGATGCGCTCCCATGCGGTTCCCCACCGCGTCCTGTCGCTCGCAAGGTAGGGGTAGGTGTACGGGTGGTAGCCGACGGCGTCGACGAGGCGGTTACCGCCGCCCGTCGACACGGCCGCGAGGAAATCGGTCTGCGAGATACTCCCGCCCTGCGTACGCGTTGAGGCGAGGCCGCCGAGGACCACATACGCCGAGGGGTCCTGACGCCGAAGGGCCTGACTCGTCGCCCGGAGCAGCGTTGTATATGCGGCCGCATCGGGCCGGGGCTTCCAGAAATCGCGCAGATTCGGCTCGTTCCAGATTTCCCACGTGTGAATTCCGGAGGGTGCGTACCGCGCCGCGGCGGCCGCGGCGAAGGCCGCGAACGCATCGGGGTCGGCTGGGCGGCACTTGTCGCTTGTGCACCCGGTCTGCCGCGCCCATGGCGGTGTGTAGCTGAGAATCGGCAGGAGTGCGAGGTCGCGTTTCTTCGCCGCGGTGACGACACGGTCGAAGTCGCTCCATCTGTATTCATCCGGTGCGGCGGGCTGGATGTCTCCCCACGACAGGTCTGCCCGCACCCACCGAGCTCCCACGTCGACGGCCTCGTCGAGAGCGGCTCCGAGGTCCTTGTCGGACATCCCGACCAGGCGGTGACCGTACGCGATACCAAGCCGCAGGGGTTTTGCGTCATCTGCCGTACAGGCCGTGGTCAGGAGAGCGGTGGCCCCAAAAGTGATCAGCGCGGTCGCAGCGGCCAACAGGCGCCGTGGGATGGAGAGCCTGGTTCTCGGCATCAGGTCGGTTTTCTCCGCTCGCGGGGTCTCCGCGCGCTCTTCAGGAGCCGGTCGGCCCGGCCGAACAGCTGCGGGTGCGAGAAGACGGCGTCGGCCAGCGCTCGTGCCGGAGCGTGACTCTTCCCGAGGGCAAGGGCGACTGGGTGGCGACGGCTCACCAATCCCTCCGAGACACTCAGTTCACCCGTCTTGAAAGAGTCCTTGTACCGGCTTTCGCCACGTCCCAGATCCACGTACTCGATTCCGTCCCTCGCTGCGGCCTCCGCCATGTGCATGAGGAGGATCAGGCCCGGGGAGTACTTCGAGAACGCCGTGTCGTACGCCGGGAACCACCAGGCCAGTACCCGTTCGGTGCGCAGCCCGAAGTGTGCGGAGACCGGCCTGCCGTCCGCGTAGAGCACCGACAGGATGCCCGCGAACGCCTCGGAACGGGTGTGGAACAGCTGCTGCACGAGCTGGGTGATCCAAGGGCGTGCGAAACGGTCGTTGAGGCCTGTTCTGCGGTACTGCGCCGATTTCCACTCCATCAGTGTGCGCAGTGCCGCCGGGTCGCGCTCGTCGTGGACATAGCGCACGTCGGTGTGCTGCCGCTCGAGTCTGCGTTCCTTGGCGAGAGTGGTCCGGATGAAGTTCGGTGACTTCGTGCGCAACCGGGCCAGGTAGGCATCCCAGCCCTCCGCCACGTCGATCACGGGCGAGGGGAAGCTGCCCGTGGCCGATTGCTCGAACGGATGCTGTCCAGCCGCGAGGTGGTCGAATTCCCAGAGAGCGAGGCCGCAAGCCGACAGCAGCTCGTCCGCATACCACTGGAAACCGGGGCGGTGCACGAGCCCCTGGCAGTCGGACAGGCCGATGGCGACCGCGCGGCCCACCCCAGCGGGAAAGCGCTGATACGGGAAGAACGCCACCGGCTCGCCGTCCGGTTCCCGGACCACGGCGACACGCACCCCGCGCCTGCGGCTGCCGACTGCCAGGGTGAACTCGGGAGACAGGAACGGATTCGCCATCTGGGGCCACTCACGACAGGGCAGCTGCGACTGCAGCGTCGTCCATGCTTGCCGATCCGCGGTGGTCAGTTCGTCCGGTCGGTACACGTTGACGACCATGAATCCCGCCCTCCTCTGTGCGTCTCAGCGGGGAAAGCGGGGTCGGCGAGGTCGTTCTCGGGCAGCACGGGCATGCGTAGAACGCGTCGGTACAGCCGGTCGGCGCGAATGCCGAGAGTGTCCGGTCGTGCCGAGGCGACCCGTGCACCGCGACCGTCCACCCAGGCGCTCACCTCTTCGACGGTGGTTGCCGCAAGCATCGGAAGCCGTGCGAGGGCGAAAATGTTGTCCCCCACCCGACTCAGCCTGTTGCGCACCGCGCAGGCCGAGTCGTACCCGCACTGCGCGACCACCCGGCGAAGACGCGAGGTGGAGTGACCGTACGGGTAGGCGAAGGAGCGGATCCCATGTCCGAGGGCGTCCTCGAGAAGGTCCCTGCTACGGACCACCTCGTCCGCTGCAATCCGGGGGTCGGCCAGATCGAGGTCCCGGTGGGTGTGTGAATGCGACCCGATCTCGACTCCCTGTTCCTCCAACTCGGGCAATTGGTTCCAGCTGACCATCGAATGCGGGGGGAACACGGTTTCGCGTCGGTGCCGGCCCTCCAGGGAGCCGGTGGCCGCGTAGAACGTACAAGGCAGGCGACGATCGGCGAGACCAGGGGCGGCGACGTCCGCGAAGTCGGCGAATCCGTCGTCGAACGTGATGACGAGGGGGTTTCGCGGCAGGGCACGGCGTCCGGCGGACGCGTCGGCGAGGCGTGAGACCGGCACGACGGTTCGACCGCTGTCGAGGATCAGGTCGAGCTGCTGTTCGAAGTGGCCGGGAGTCACCGTGTACTCGGCGATCCAGGGTGCGGGGTAGTCCGAGACACAGTGGTAGTTGAGGATGGGGATGGTGATCATGCCGGTGCTCCCTTCGGAAGTGCATGGCCGAGCGCAGCGCTTCCGGCGCGGTGGCGTGCCACCACCTCCTGCAGAGTGGCCACTTCCTCGGCCGCCTCCCGACGGGCGTCGAACAGCTCCAGGAGACGGGCCCGGCCGGCCGCTCCCATCCGCGCCCGCCTGGCCGGGGCATCCAGCAGTGCCCTGAGGGAAGCGAGCAGGTGGCGGTCGTCACCGGGCTCCACCAGCAGGCCGGTTCGGCCGTCCGCCACCAGTTCCGGGACCCCGTTCACCGAGCAGGCGACGACGGGCAGTCCGGCCTCCATGGCTTCCAGGACGGCGACCGAGAACGCGTCTATGCGGCTCGGGAAGGCGAAGACCGCGGACGAGCGCAGGATCTCCCAGAGCCGGGGGTCGCCGGGGGAGATGTCGTTGACGACGGTGAGATTCCGGCCTTGTGGAACCCGTTCTCTGGTGATCAGGACCAGTTCACAGTGGTCGGCGAGATGGCGCTGGTGCACTGTGACGAGTTGGTTTCCCCCCTTGCGTTCCAGTTGCGTCCCGACGAAGACGATCCGGGGGAGGTACTGGCGCAGCGTCCCCGGAGCAGCGGGCGGGTCGGCTTCGTGGGGGATTATGCCGGGCCTTATGACCCGCAAACGGCTGTCCCGGACACCGTATTGGTCGCGGACCGACGCCGCGGCCGAGTCGGTCTTCGCGACGATCGCGCCCGCCGACCGGAAGACCGCTGACTCGAAGCGCATGGCGGGGCCCAGCATGTGCGCGGTCCACCGAGTGGGTTCCCGGTAGGGCAGCATGTACGCGTTGCGGGCGTTCGTCGAATCCAGCCCCACCACCGACGGCTTCCGGCGCAGTGTCCCGGCGCTGAGCAGTACGGCGTTCTGTGTATAGGCGTGCACCGCGTCGAACTCCGCCTCGAGCCCGCGCAATCGGCTCCGTACCCAGGCGCTCGCCGCGAGTTGCGCCCGGAGAGGCTGGAGATCCAGGTCGTAGCGGCCCAGGAAGGGCAGTTGGGAGCCCACCACCATGCGCAGCAGTGAGGGCGGCGGTACATCGAGGAAATGCGCCTCGATCTCCGGATGCTCTTCGCGCAGCACCTGCCGCAGATGAAGGTGCATGGTCGCGTGTCCGCCAAGGTTCTCGTTGACGAAGAGAACTCTCATCGCTCGTTCTCCCTTCACCGTTGGTGTGAGGGTGTGGTGCCGGGGCCGCGGGGGCGGCCCTCCTTGTGTCTCACCGCCCGTAGCGTCCGCAGGACCGCCGCGTACACGACGGCGGTCATGATCGCCCCGAGTGGCCAGGCCGCGACGCGGGCGATGGACCACCCGACGACGGCTCCGCTCGCGGCGGCGCACAGCACGCTCGGCCACGGCGGCATGGGCAGGGGGCGCATCCCGGGCACTTGACGCAGCAACAGCAGCATCAGGGTGCAGACCAGAAGGTCGGTCACCAGGGTGCTGACCGCCGCTCCCAGGTACGACCAGCGGGGTATGACCAGGAAGTTCAATGAGATGTTGACGATCAGGCCGAGCAGGGTGACGAGGGGATAGCGGCGGTGCAGCCCGGCCGCCACCAGACAGTTGAAGGCCAGGAAGGTGAAGAACGCGACGCACTCGGAAGTCACCACGATGCGCGCGGCATCGGCCGCCGGAGCGTAATCCGCGCCGTACAGCGTCCGGATCACCGGCTCCGCGAAGACGCCGAACTCGCACACCGCCAGTCCGCCGAGGACCGCCAGCAGGTACGCGGCACGCTTCGCGGCCGCCCGGAACGCCGCGGGCTCGTGCGGCCAGGCCCGCGCCAGCAGCGGTAGGACGGCCATGCCCACGTAAAGTGACACGGAATGCGCCAGGTCGACGAATTTGTACGCGACCCCGTATGCGCCCGCGGCCGCGAACGAGTCCAGTTTTGTCAGCATCACCGAGTCGACCCGGTAGTAGACCAGCATCAGGCCCACTCCGATCGACAGCGGTACGGCCTCCCGGAGCAGTGACCACCACTCGCGAAGGTCGATCCGGTATCGGAGGGACATGATCCGGTGCGCTGCCGCTGCCTTCCAGACGATCTCCAGCAGCTCGCACAGCACAACGGGAATGGTGAAGAGCAGGATCGTCCCGCCGGCCGCCGCGATCGCCGCCGCCAGTGCCAATTGGCCGAGCGCGCCGAACGCGGCACTGGCGGCGACAGGGCGAAGCCTCATCCTGGCCTCGAAAACCGCGTTGTAGGCATTCGCGGGCGTCGCCACCACCACCACCAGTGCGGCGACAGCGGTCGCACGGACAACGTCCGGCGGGTACCCGGCGACGGCGACGAAGCCCACGGCCAGCGCATAGCCGACGACGCCGAGGGCCAGCCGCAGCAGGACATAGCTGCCGCCGAATCTCCCGGGGTCCTCCAGCCCGGTGGAGAGGCGGACCACCGCTATCCGCCCGACCTGCAGGTCCGTGATGATGCTCAGCATCCCGAGGACGCTGAAGATGAAGGTGAACTTGCCGAAGTCGTCCGGCGTCAGAGAACGGACGATGATCAGTGACGCGATCCAGCCGAGTGTCGACGTGACCACCCTGCCCGTGGCCATGGCCCCCACGTTGGCGAGCAGACTCGCCGGGGACTTCGAAGGGCGCGCCGCCGTAGTGCTGCCTGACAGCACCCGGGCCGCGGGGACCTTGTGCAACATCGTCACTACGCCGTTCCGCACAGCGGGAAACAGTTTCTCGTGTGCCATCCTCGTGCGCTCTCCGTCATCAGGGACACCTGTCTGGCCTGACAGGCGATCGGCAGGAGAGGTTTGAGCCGCTCGGCGTCGCGGTGCGCCGTCTCGTCCTCGGCCATCGTCACGTGCGGGATGAACTCGGGGTACTGGCCCCCGTACGGTTGGTAGGCGGGCCAGTGCCGCATCACGAGGTCGACGAGGTCCGCGAACGGCTCCGCCGGTACCGGCCGCAGGTACAGCACACCCGGGAAGCGCCCCACCTCGGTGAGCCGGAAACCGAACGGCGGGACCGAGGCGGTGATGCGGGCCAGCTCCGCCTCCACGCGGCCGTCGATGGTGTGAGCCGGCAAGAAGGGATACATCACGGTGACGTGAGCCGGCACTCCGCCGGGATGCACGGACGTGCCCCGCCACTCCCGCAGCGCGGTCGCCGCCTCGGGAACAGGGACCAGGAGGATGCTCGCGGGCCGGACGATGCGCATCGCGGCGCCCAGCAGGTTCCCGGGTACTGAGAGGACACCGCGTCTCATGGCGATCTCCTTCGCCTCACGAGCAGTTCTTCGAGAAGGGCGACGTCGTGCCGGTCCGACTTGCGCGTCGGATATCCCTGGTGGACCACCAGTTGGAGTCGGAGCGGCAGACAGGGCACCAGGTGTCCGTCGATCGTTCCGCTGTCGTCGAGCGTCGGATCGGTCGAGACGGCAGCCGTCGCCGTAGCGGCCCGTTGGCCGTTCGTATGCCTGCTGAGCAGCGCCGCGAATGGCCATCGGGCGAGATCGACCGGAAGCAGGTCGACGACGACCAGCCCGTCGTCCATCACCCAGCGCACCGGCATCGGACGGCCGTCGGGGTGCACCTCGTCGCTCAGTGGCCGGAAACCGAGTCCGGCCATGGCGCGTTTGGCCCTCTCCTCGACGCCGTCCTCCCAGGCGAGCACGACGTCGATATCGAGGTGACGCCGTGTCTGCAGGCCCACGAGGGCGTCCACGCCCCAGCCGCCCGCCAGCCACCGCTGCACGTCGGCCCGGCTCAGCGCGTCAAGCACGGCGAGTACGTCCACTGCGGGTGCTGTGCGCATCAGTTCCCGCTGCAGCATCGGCATCGCCACAAGAAACCCGAACGGGGAACGGTCGACAGCCCGGCCGACGGAGCGGGCCGCGCGCAGCGCTCGACGCGTCGCGCGGGTCGCTCTGACGGGCGGCGTGGTGGCCGGTCCGGCACCCGCGAACGGTGACGAGGCCGCCGCGGTGGCGCCGCCGGGAGCGTCCGGCCGTCGGCCGGGAACTATGCGCATGCTGCGTCCCCTCTCAGGCGTCGGTCGACCGCCCACCCGGGACAGGACCGGTGACGTCTGGTGAGTGACATCTAGACTGTATATTTACGTCGTATACGTCAATATTGGTGATGTTTCGCCCCATGGTCAAGGGGGTGCCTCCGGCTTCGAAGGCCTGTGCCCACGCGGTGGCGGATCCTCAGAGCGATCGGAAGAGCTCGAGGTAGCGGTCGGTCAAGGCCGGCCAGGCGTATCGTTCGACCGCGCGCCGGCGGCCTGCTGCGCCCATGCGGTCGGCGAGGTCGCCGTCCTGCAACAGCCGCCGACGGGCCGCAGCCAGTGCGTCAGCGCCCCCGGGCGGAAACAGCAGTCCCGTGACACCTGGGATCATCACGTGGGGGATGCCCCCCACATCGGACCCCACCACAGGCGTGCCGCAGGCCATCGCTTCGATCACTGCCATCGGATGGCACTCGGCCTCCGTCAGCGAAGGCAGGACTTGTACGGCGGCACCCTGCATCGCCGTGACGAGCGAGTCCCCGGTGAGCTCGCCGGTGAATTCCACGCGGTCGGTGATGCCGAGCTGCTCAGCCAGCGCGACGTGATCGGGGAGGGCATCCCCGCCGCCCACGAGTCTGAGCCGTACGTCGGGCAGTTCGGCCAGGGACACGAACGCCCGGAGCAGGACATCGACACCCTTCCACGACGACGCGCGGTCCATACGACCGACGTAGACGATCGTGCGTGGCCGCGTCGAAGGCGGCGGGCCCGGCGTGAACCGGTCCACATCGACGCCCGGCGTGATCACGACGGCCCCCGGGCGGCCGAAGGCCAGCGAGGTCGGTGAGACGGCGACGAGTGCACGGGCCCGTGAGAACACGCGCGGCAACACAAGCCTTTCGTACCCGCCGAGGAGGCGGTCGCGGTACCTGTGACCCTTGATCATCGATCCGGCGTGGTACGTCAGCACGGTCGGGCGACGCCCGGACAGCAGGACTGCCAGATCTCCCAGGCCGGGCACCGGTGCATGCGCGTTGACGATGTCGACGCCAAGCCTTCGCAGCCAGCGGCGCAACTGCAGCGGCCACAGCAGGCTCACTGGCGCGTTGACCAACCGGCGCGTCCACGTCCCCAGCCGAATGACCGGCACGTCGCCGTCGAGGCTGACCGAGGTGCGCCACCCGACCGGGCTCGCGGTGATGACCACAGCTCGCATGGCGGGGTCGTCGGCGACCGCGCGCGCGATGCGCCTCGCGTAGTTCTCCGCGCCGCCGATCCTCGGCCAGAAGTTGGGCGCGACGACGGCGACAGTGCGGACCGGGCCGTGGCGTCCGCCTGAGGAACGGTCGGCTCCCTGGGGCGCGCGGACGGCATCGGGCTTCCACACGGTCGTCATCCTCTCCCGGCCTCCTTCTCGCGCGGGTCGGGTGCTTCAGTCAGAAGTGATCGGAAGAGTTGGAGGTATCGGCCGGTCAGATTCGGCCAGGCGAAATGTTCCACGACCCGCTGTCGGCCTGCCGCGCCCATCCGGTCGGCGAGGTCGCCGTCCTGCAACAGCCGCCGACAGGCCGCAGCCAACGCATCCGTGTCCCCCGGTGGCACGAGCAGCCCGGTGGCGTCCGGCGCGATGACGTGGGGGATGCCCCCCACATCGGACCCGACCACGGGCGTGCCGCAGGCCATCGCTTCGGCCAGTACCATGCCGAAGCACTCCACCTCCGACAGCGAGGGCAGTACGAGCACGGCAGCGTTCTGCATCGTGGTGACGAGGTCGTCATCCGGAATCTCGCCGGTGAATTCCACGCGGTCGCTGATGCCGAGCTGCTCTGCCAGCGCGACGTGATCGGGGAGGGCATCGCCGCCGCCCACGAGTCTGAGCCGTGCGTCGGGCAGTTCGGCCACGGACACGAACGCCCGGAGCAGGACATCGATCCCTTTTTCGGATGAGGCGCGCAGCATCCTCCCCACGTAGACGACGGTACGCGGCCGCGTCGAAGCCGACGGGCCCGGCGTGAACCGGACCACGTCGACACCCGGCGTGATCACGACGGACCCCGGACGGCCGAAGGCCAGTGAGACCGGTGAGACGGCGACGAGCGCACGGGTCCGCGAGAACACCCGGGGCAGTATGTGCCGCTCATACCAGCGGATCAGACGGTCGACGTTCTTACGGCCCTTGCTCATCGATCCGGCGTGGTACGTCAGCACGGCCGGGCGCCGCCCGGCCACGGCGACCGCCAGATCCCCCAGGCCCGGGACCGGGGCATGCGCATTGATGACGTCGACCTTGAGAAGGCGCAGCCAGCGGCGCAGTTGCATCGGCCACAGCGGATTCACCGGTGTATTGGACAAGCGTGCCCAGGTCCCCAGCCTGATGACCGGCACGTCACGTTCGTCGACGCCGAACGTCGTACGCCGCCCGGTGGTGTTCGAGGTGATCACGACGGCCCGCATCGCCGGGTCGTCGGCGACCGCGCGGGCGACCTGGGCGGCGTAGTTCTCGGAGCCACCGATGTGCGGCGGGTAGTACGGTGCGACGATCGCGACAGTACGCACCGGGCTGTGGGTGCGGCCGCGGATACGGTCGGCCGTTTCGGAAGTGGCGTCGGACTGATGCTCCTGGGCGTTTTTCATCGCAGCATTGCCTTTCCCGTCAGGGCCGCTGTCGAGGGACTCTGTGGCGCCCTGCCCGGCGCCGGTGTCGCAGGGAGCAGCGATCGGAACAGTCGGAGGTAGCGCTCGGTCAGGGCCGGCCAGGCGTATCGTTCGACCGCGCGCCGTCGGCCGGCTGCGCCCATGTGGTCGGCCAGCTCCCCGTTCAGCAGGAGCCGCCGACAGGCCGCGGCCAGCGCATCAGGGTCGTCGTGCGGGAACAGCAGCCCGGTGACGCCCGGCGTGATCACATGCCGTGGGCCTCCCGCGTCCGAACCCACGACAGGAGTGCCGCAGGCCATCGCCTCGACCAGCACGGTTCCGAAGGACTCCGCATCGGTCTGCGAGGGCAGTACGAGCACGGAAGCGGACCGCAGTGCGTCGAGCAGGGTGTCAGCGGGGACACGGCCGGCGAACTCCACACGGTCGGCGATGCCGAGCCTCTCCGCATCCGCGATGTGGTCGGGGAGCGCGTCCCCACCGCCCATGAGGCGCAACCGCACGTCGGGCAGGTCGGTCAGGGCCGCGAACGCCCGGAGCAGGACGTCGACGCCTTTCCATGGAGACGCGCGGTCCAGCCGCCCCACGTAGACGATCGTGCGGGACCGCGTCGAGGCCGGCGGGCCCGGCGTGAACCGGTCCACATCGACGCCCGGCGTGATCTCGACGGCCCCCGGGCGGCCGAAGGCCAGCGAGACCGGTGAACTGGCGACGAGCACACGGGCGCGCGAGAAGACGCGCGGCAGGACAAACCGCTCGTATGCGGTGACCAGGAGATCGACGTCCTTGTGCCCCTGGACCATCGATCCGGCGTGGTAGGTCAGCACGGCCGGGCGCTGCCCGGACACGGCGACCGCCAGATCTCCCAGACCGGGGACCGGGGCATGGGCGTTGACGAGGTCGACGCCGAGGCGGCGCAGCCAGCGGCGCAGCTGCAGCGGCCACAGCGGACTGATCGGAGTGTTGAGATGGCGCGCCCATGTCCCCAGGCGGAGCACGGGCACGTCGCCGTCGACCCCGACCGAGCTGCGCCACCTGCTCGGGTGTGCGGTGATGACGACGGCCCGCATCGCGGGATCCTCGGCGACCGCGTGGGCGACGCGCCTCGCGTAGTTCTCGACGCCGCCGATCTTCGGGAAGTAGTTGGGAGCCACGACGGCGACCGTGGGTATCCGGCGGCCGTGGTCTGCGGCGCGGTCGAAAACCTCGACTGTACGGTCCGACTGGCGCTCCCATGACAGCTCACGGGCCGCCTGCTCATGGCCCGCCGCACCCAGACGCCGGGCAAGCGCGTGGTCGGTCAGCACGGAGCCGATTGCCTCGGTCAGCCCCGCTACATCCCCCGGCGCGACGAGCAGGCCGTTGTCGCCGTGTGTCATGAAGGGAGAGGCGCCGTCGACCGGAGCGGTGACGACCGGGCGCCCACTCGCCATTGCCTGGAGGACCGCGTCGGGAGAGGAGTCGTGGTGCGTGGGCAGCGCCAGGACTCGGCCGCGCCGATAGGCCGCGGCCGGCTCCTGGTCCGCCGGCCGCCCGGTGAAGGTCACACGGCCGTCCAGGCCCAGCCGACGCGCCAGCCGCTCGTACTCGCTCCTTGAGGAATCCCATTTCCTTGCGGAATCCCAGCTCACCACCTCCAGACGCACATCCGGAACCGTGCAGGACAGCACACTCATCGCCCGCAGCAGATCGGACAGCTGCTGGTGGGTGGCGGCGCGCTCCAGCGGGCCGGAGAACACGATGAGCGGTGTGTCGGGCACCGGGCTCGGGGCGAAGAGCCCCGGATCGACGCCGGGCAGGATCGTGGTCGAGCGTCCGGCGAAGAGGTCGGGCAGGTCGGCGGCGGCCGAGCCTGACGAGCACACCACCTCATGCGCCCGCTCCACGGTCCGGGCCAGCACCGTACGCTCGTGCCTCGCGCGCCATGTGCCGGACACCGCCTGCCCGCTGCGGATCGTCCCCGCGTGGCACGTCAGCACGAACGGCAGATCCCCGCAGGCTCGCGCGACGGCGTCGGCGAAGAGGGGCGCCGACGTGCGCGTGTGCACGTTGACCAGATCAACCCCTTCCACCTCGATGACGCGGCGAAGACCGCGCCGCCAGTGAAGCCCCCAGGGCGTTCGCGCATCCGTTCGAGGCACCGCGAGGCAGTGAACCGGGGCCCCACCGAGGCTCTCGTACCGTGCGACGGCGGACCCTTCGGCAGCGGTCGTCGCGATCACCACGCGACAGCCGTGCCGCGACCGCAGCGACCGTGCGAGCTGCCCCACATAGTGCTCCACCTCGCCCGGGTCCGGCTCGACGCGCGGCGACGCGAGCAGGACGGTGCGCGCTGCCATGGGGACCTCCGATCTGCCGTGTGCCGGGACGTCCGATGAATTGCGGATCAACGGAAGATCTCCGCCCCGCCACTGCTGTAGACCTTGTTCTTGGTTGCGTCCAGGAAGGCGGCCGGATAGCGATAGGGCACCCCGTCGCCGTGGTAATAGACCGCTGCCTCGCCTTTGCGGACTGTCGTGAAGCCCAGGAAGACGTACGAGTCCTTCTTGATGAGCAACGGATGGATTCCGTTCGACACGTGGGTGCCGAGTTGGGTTTGCAGTCGTCTGAAGGCGACGCGGTCCGTCTGATCCTGCGGCTGGATGTTCACCTGCTGTCCTGGGGCACGGGCCAGCAGCCAGGTGAACGCGCTGCGCTCTTCGGGGTGGATGTAGTAGTTGTCGTAGTAGTGGCCGGCGTTGTCGAGGTTCAGCACCGGCGGATAGCCGCCGAACAGTTTCGGCAAGGCACCGACGAGGTCGAGGAAGAGCACCAACGACAGCGCGCACGCCAGCGGGGCCGCCCGCCGTCGCCCGGCCCACCGGCAGATCCACACCAGTCCGGCCGCGATGAACGGGCCGAAGACGAAAAGACCCTGCTGGAACGAACGCAGCACTCCGTAGTCGATGGAAGCCTGCGGCAGGAGGGTGAGCATTCCGATCACGGCGCCTGCGCCGACGGTCAGCGTGACCTGATCACGTGTCGGGCGGAATGCCTTCCGCCGCCCCCACAAGGTCGTCGCGACACCGACGACCAGCAGCAGTTGCAGCAGCATCGCGGTGATCGCGCGGAAGCCGCTGTTCGCCGCCACCACATCGACACCGCTGTCCTGGAGGGCACGGCCCACCGGCGTGAGCGGTTGGACCTGCTCCGGTTCGGGCCGAAGAGGGTAGGCGTCGACCACGCTCAACGGCAGATAGTCACCGCCCGCCTTGGCGCCCTCCCGCTGGCGCACGGTGTCGGCGCGGTACTCACGCAGTCGCTGAGCCGGGCTGACCTGCTCCCCACCGATGAGGCTGTACGACACGTCCGAAGACCGGTTCCACGCCTGCCCGCTTCGCAGATCACGCACCGTCGTCGTGACCGACGTCTCCAGTTGCCCGCCCGTATGGGAGACAGGGCCGGTCCAGACGACTGCGGCGACCGCTGTGGCGGCGATGATCCACCAGGTGACGAAGCTCCGCTGGACGGTCGCCGGCGACGTTCGTCTTCTCAGCCGCGAGCACAGCCGCCACACCAGGTCGGTGACGAACGCCAGCGTCAAGGTCACCACGATGATGTAGGTGGTGGAGTAGTGGGAGAGGACGATGCCCAGGGCCAGCACCGTGAAGGCGACCCGCCGTCTGCCGACCGGGCGGCCTGTCTCGGTCAGCACCACCATGGCGCACCCGAGCAGGAGGAAGGCGACCTCCTGGCGCGCCATGAACACCATGTCGGTGAAGAACGTCGGAAACATCATGAGGAAGACGGCCGACAGCAGCGCGACGAGGCTGGGCGCGACATTCCGTACCGAGCGATAGACCAGAGCCGGCGTGAGGGCGAAGAGCAGCGGCAGAACGACCTTGAAGACGTAAACGCCGGAGATCCCCGTCAGCCGTACCAGCGACGTCGGCAGCAGGGTGATGCTCATGCAGGCGTTGTACGTATCGCGGTAGGAGCTGATGTTCCAGTGGTTGCCGGTGGCCGTCAGCTGGAAGACCTCGAACTCGTGCTGGATGTCGTGGCCTGTGATGTACCAGCCGCGCAGAGAGGTGAGGAGAAGGAGTCCGGCTGCCGCGAAGAACAGGCCCAGGACCACAACGGGGGCCGCGTAATGCCGACGTCGCCACATGAGGAGCGCGAGAAGCAGCGCGACGGCGACCATCGCGGCGACGCTGACGGCTGAGCCGGACTGGTTGTTGAGCCGGATGGGGCCCGCGACCGACAGGGCAAGTGTGACGGTGCCGAGGGCCGACACCGCGACGAGACCTGGTGGCAGGTCATGGGTACGCCTCTCGCGCCACCGGGCGAGGCTGTCGGCCAAGCGCTCCGACGGCGGATCCATCGCGACCGCGATGATGGCCACGGCCAGCGCGGAGGCGACCGCGAGTGGCGCGCGAGCGAGCGGTTGCCCGATACCGATGGGTGGCAGGGCGGTGTTCACCACCAGGGCGACGACGATGGCGGTGATGACACTGAGGCCGATGGCGAGCAGCACCCGGCCGTCGCGGGTCGACACGACCCGAGATGCGATGCCGTACCACAGCACGGTCGGCGCACCGAGCAGGAGCCAGAGACCGGCGAGCGTCAGCAGCGCGGTGGGGGGCCCGGGCAGGAGCTCGACGAGAGCGGCGAGCGCGGTGCCGCCCAGTACCGCACGGCGTCCTGTCGCCCGTGCCGCAAGGGTTGCGACGGCGGTCATGGTGAGCCCTCGGAGTTCTTGGAGCCGGGGGCTCCCAACCGGAAGTGCAGTGTTTCGGAGTGGTCGAGCAGCTTGACATGGACGGTTGCGGTGCCCGGCCGCAGCGGCAGGCGCACAACTGTCGACGCCGGAGCGTTGAGCCGCCCGGCGAGCGTGGTCGCGGTCGACGCCGTCGTACGGCCGTCGGATGACTCGAGCCACACACGGAGCCGGTAGGTCCGTGTGCTGTCCCCATGGCCGACGACCGATATCGGGACGAAGACCTGGGCGTGTCCGACGCTCGGCGCACTCGTGAAGTACAACTCGGTGTAGGAACTGGGCAGCCGTGTGAACGATTCGCGCAACTCACGGCGGACGGCCGGGGTCGCCCAGATGGTCACCGCGCAGACGACCAGGATGACCAGCAGCACCACGACATTGCGGACCAGGACCGGGTGACGGCGACGTCGAGGATCCGGACGCGCGTGGCTGACGGGCGCCGGTTGGTGCTGCGACGGCGTCTTGAGGTTGCCGAGGAAAGGGCTCATAGTGCTTTCCTCCCGAGCTCACCCAGCTCCCGCGATCCGGCGGTCAACGCTCGGACGGCCTGCGGACGTCATGCCGACTCGGAGCCCAGCGGCTGAGCGGGTCCATGCTCGGCTTGGTCATCGGGTATGCGAGCACGTGTGCCCGCGGGGCTGCACCGCTGGGTCCGACACGCTCCCTGCGCATGAAGCGGACCTTGCCCAGAATGCGAAAGCAGTTGAGGGCGTCCTGCCAACTGATCTTCTTTCCTTCTGCGTGCGACCGGCTGTAGTAACTCACCGGAACCTCGAACGGGCGGATGCCGAGACGAAGCAGACTGGCGGTGATTTCGGTGTCCAGCCCGAAGCCGCGGGAATGCAAATGCAGGGAGCGGAAGAGGGACAGCGGGATCAGCTTCAGGCACGTATGCATATCAGCCAGATGCGCGTCGAAGATCACATTTGCCACGAGCGTCATCAGCTCGTTCCCCAGGGCGTATCGGTACGACTGGTAGACCGTGTTCAGCCCGAACAGGCGCGCTCCGTAGACGACATCGCAACGCCCTTGGAGGACGGGCTCCAGGAGGCGCGGAATGTCGTCCGGCGAATACTCCAGATCGGCGTCGAACGGAAGGATGTGCGTTCCGGTGGCCAGTCGCCCCGCCGTGAGCAGGGCTGCGCCTTTGCCGAGGTTGCGGGAGTGTCTGTGCGTCGTCACCACGGGATTCGCATGCTGGGCCAGTAGGAGCGGAGTGCGATCACTGCTGCCGTCGTCGACGACGATCAGTTCCATCTCGCACGGATACTCATGAGCGAGCACTGCATCGATCGCTGCCGTGACGGTCCTTTCCTCGTTGTACGCCGCCATCACGATGGAGAGCTTCACCGGGCCGTCGCCCGACCACTTCCGCCCGCTCGTCGGCAGGGAGACAGGGATGTCTGGTCCGCTCATCGTGGGCCCTCCTCGCTTGAGCCCGTGCCGGCCGCGCTCGCTTCGTCGGGCCGGGCCTGAAAGTAAGCATGTCGCGTATATGAACTTCGTACGCTTACGACGTATACGTTCAACTTTGCACGCGGAAGTGCCACGGTCAAGGGGGGAGGCGTCCGTCCTGGTACGATGTACGTATACGGCGTAATCTGATGGAGATCGCGGATGTGGGCGGAGTGCCCATCGCTGGGCGCGGACGACACGGTCGTCGGCCGCCCGCGCAGGGGCGTTTCGTGGCCGGCAGACATCTGGAGGCGCCATGCCCCCCATCGAGGACTACGCCTTCCTCAGTGACCTGGAGACCGCCGCCATGGTCGGCCGGGACGGCTCCGTCGACTGGCTGTGCGTGCCCCGCTTCGACTCACCGGCGTGCCTCGCCGCCCTGCTGGGCACCGAGGACCACGGGTTCTGGCGGGTGGCGCCCGTCTCCGGCGGCCCGTGTACGCGGCGTGCCTACCGGTCGGACACGCTGGTGCTGGACTCGGTGTGGGAGACCCCTACCGGAACGGTGCGCGTCACGGACTTCATGCCGCCCAGGTATCAACTGCCCTGCATCGTGCGGGTGGTGGAGGGCCTGGCGGGGGAGGTGGCGGTGCGCAGCGAACTGCAGCTGCGGTTCCATCAGGGCCGGGTCGTCCCGTGGGTCCGCGACATCGGCGAGTGCACGGTCGCGGTGGCCGGACCCGATGCCATGTGGCTGGGCGCCGACAAGCCGGTGCGCGCGGTCGGCGACGGGGCCGCCACCGCATGGGAGATCACTGTCCCGGCCGGACACCGGCTGGCGTTGACGCTGGCGTGGGCGCCCTCGCACCGTGGGGAACCGCCCGCGCCGCTGTCCGTGCCCGCGGAGACCGTGCTCAAGGAGACCGTCGACTTCTGGCGGCACTGGAGTGGCCAGTGCAATTACCAGGGCCCTTGGCGGGACGCCGTGGTGCGTTCCCTGATCACCCTCAAAGCGCTCATCTACGCGCCCACCGGCGGCATCGTCGCCGCGCCGACCACATCGCTGCCCGGCTGCATCGGCGGCGAACGCAACTGGGACCACCGGTTCTGCTGGCTGCGGGACTCCACGGCCGCCCTGTCCTGCCTGCTGCGCAGCGGCTACCACGCCGAGGCCACGGCGTGGCTGGACTGGCTGGTGCGGGCCATTGCGGGCGACCCGGCCGATCTGCAGACCGTGTACGGCGTCGAGGGGCAGCGCCTGCTGCCGGAGAGCGAGGCGCCCTGGCTGCCCGGCTACGAGGGATCGCGGCCGGTGCGGTTCGGGAATTCGGCGGTGGGCCAGTTCCAGCTCGACGTGTACGGCGAGGTACTGGACGCGTTGTGGCTGTCGCTACGGGCCGGCGTCCCCATGCCCGCCCACGTCTGGGATCTGGTCCAAGAACTGATGGGCTTCGTGCAACGGCACTGGCGAGAACCCGATCGAGGACTGTGGCAGGTGCGCGGCCCCCGGCGACAGTTCGTGCACTCCAAGGTGATGGCATGGGTGGCCGCCGACCGCGCCCTGCGCATGTCCGAACTGCTGGGCCGAAAAGGCGCATCGGGCGAGTGGCGGGCCTTGCGGGCCCAGGTGCACCGCGAGGTCTGCCGCGAGGGCTGGAACCCGATGCGGCAGTCCTTCGTGCAGTCCTACGGCTCCTCGGCACTGGACGCCTCGGCCCTGCTGATGCCCCGGCTCGGCTTCCTGCCGGCCCGGGACGAGCGGGTGCGCGCAACGGTCAGGGCCATGCGCGGGCTGGGCCACGGTGGCTTCGTACGGCGGTACGCGCAGGGCGACACCCGCTCGTACACGGCAGACGGCATGCACGGTGGCGAGGGCGCGTTCGTCGCCTGTTCCCTCTGGTACGCCGACGCCCTCGCCGAAACCGGCCGGCCGCCGCAGGCCCGGGAAGCGTTCGAGCGCGTCCTTGCCGTCCGCAACGACGTCGGACTGCTCGCCGAGCAGTGGGACCCGGACGCCGGCCGCCAACTGGGCAACGCTCCCCAGGCATTCAGTCACATCGCTCTGATAGAGACGGCGTTCGCACTGTCCGCGGCGGGGGCAACGCCGGAACGGCGTTGACCCGAGCCGGGCTCCGGCTCACGCTTCCTCCGGCCTCGGTCATCGCGCCGACCCGGCGTATCCATGGGGGTTGAGGTCCTGGAAACGCCACGCGTCCCGGCACATGTCGGCGAGGCCGAGGGTGGGGCGCCAGCCCCAGGCGCGCTCCACGGCGGAGAGGTCGGCGACGAGTTCGGCCACGTCGCCCGGACGCCGGGGCGCGATCTCGTACGGCACCGCCCTCCCGCACGCCTCGGAGAACGCGGCGATCACCTCGAGGACCGAACTGCCGCTGCCCCGACCGAGGTTGTACACATGCATGCCCGGTGCGTCGGTGAGATGGTCGAGCGCGACGCGGTGGGCGTGGACGGTGTCCATGACGTGGATGTAGTCACGTATCGCGGTGCCGTCGGGGGTCGGATAGTCCACGCCGAACACCCGCAACCGCTCCCGTCGGCCGGCGGCCACCCGTGCCATGTTCGGCATGAGGTGGTCGGGCTCGCCGCGTGGGTCCTCGCCGAGCAGCCCGCTGGGGTGGGCGCCGGTGGGGTTGAAGTACCGCAGGCACATCACCGTGTACTCGGGGTGGTACCGGCAGACGTCGGCGAGGACCTGCTCGCACAGCCACTTGGACGCCGCGTACGGGTTGGTGGGGCGGGGCGGGGTGCTCTCGTCGAGCGGGCCGTGGTCCGCGTCGCCGTAGACCGAGCCGGAGGAGGAGAACACGAGCTGGTGCACGCCGTGCTCGTGCATGGTGTGCAGCAGCGTCGTGGTGCCGCCGACATTGTTGTCGTAGTACTGCACGGGCAACCGGGTCGACCGGGACACGGACTTGTGCGCGGCGAAATGCACGACGGCGTCCACGGAATGGCGTTCGAAGACCGCGGAGAGGGCGCGCCGGTCCCGGATGTCCAGCTCGTAGACCGCGCCGACGAACCGCCCCGCGAGCCGCTCCACCCGAGCCAGGACCTGGGGCGTGCTGTTGGAGTAGTCGTCGACCACGATGACCTCGTAGCCGTGGTCGAGGAGTTCGACGCAGGCATGGCTGCCGATGAAACCGGCCCCGCCGGTGACGAGGACGGTCGACGGAACAGGCTCGCTTGCTGGCATGGCGGGACGCTCCGGCGACGCGACAGGCAACGTCGTATGTTTACGGCGTATGTGTACGACTGTGCGCCCACTGTGGGTCCGGCGTCAAGCCGGTGCTCCACGGCCCGTCACGGCCTGACCAGCAACTGGAAGTCGAACGCGTACCGGGAGGCCCGGTAGATGTGGGTGCCGTACTCGACCGCGCGGCCGGTGTCGGCGTAGGCCGTGCGCTGCATGGTCAGGACCGCCGTGCCCTCCTGCTCGTCGAGGCGGGCGGCCTCCTCCGGGGTGGCGCGGCGGGCGCCGATGGTCTGGCGGGCGCTGTGCAGGGTGATGCCGGCGGTGCGGAGCATGCGGTAGAGGCCGGTGCTCTCGAGGCGGTCGCTGTCCAGCGGGAGCAGCCCGGCGGGGAGGTAGTTGCACAGCAGTGCCACCGGCTGGCCGTGGGTCAGGCGCAGCCGCTCCAGCAGCATCACCTCGCTGCCCTCCGGCAGGGACAGCGCGGCGCCCACGTCGGCGGACGCCGGCACCGTCTCGTTGCGGACCACCCGCGTGGCCGGACCCTGCCCCGCCGCCTCCAGGTCGTCGTAGAGGCTGCTGAGCTCCAGAGGGCGCTTGACCTGGCTGTGCACCACTTGTGTGCCCACCCCGCGTCGGCGGACCAGCAGGCCCTTCTCCACCAGGGTCTGGATCGCCTGGCGGACGGTCGGACGGGACAGGCCGAGGCGGATCGAGAGGTCGATCTCGTTGCCCAGGAGGTTGCCCGGGGCGAGCACGCCGTGCTCGATCGCCTCCTCCAGCTGCCGGGCGAGCTGGTAGTACAGCGGCACCGGACTGCCCCGGTCCAGGGCGAAGTCCAGGCAGTCGAGCGCGGGCGCGGTCGCGGCCCGAGAGGTGTCGCGGAGCTTCGCCATGGGGGGTACCTCCCTCGGAGGGGCAGGGGGCGGGTGGTCAGAGGTGGGTGCGGCGGGCGGCCGTCCGGCGGTCGTACTCCGTCCGCGCCGCCACCGCGGCCTCGCGCGAGGCCGTCTGAGCCACCGGCACGTCCCACCAGGCCTCTGTCGGGGGAGCGGCCGGGTTCACGGGGTCCGTCTCGACGTAGACGCAGGTCGGGCGGTCCGAGGCGCGGGCCGCGGCCAGGGCCTCGCGCAGCTCCCGTACGGTCTTGGCGCGCAGCACGTCCATGCCGAGGCTCGCCGCGTTGGCCGCCAGGTCGACCGGGAGCGGGGCTCCGCTGAAGGTGCCGTCGGCGGTCCGGTAGCGGTAGGCCGTGCCGAAGCGCTCGCCGCCCACGGTCTCGGAGAGGCCGCCGATGGAGGCGTACCCGTGGTTCTGGATGAGGACCAGGTTGATCGGCAGGCCCTTCTGGACGGCGGTGACCAGCTCGGTCGGCATCATCAGGTAGGTGCCGTCGCCGACCAGCGCCCACACCGGCGTGTCCGGGGTGGCCTGCTGGACGCCGATGGCCGCCGGGATCTCGTAGCCCATGCAGGAGTAGCCGTACTCCAGGTGGTACTGGCGCGCGCTGCGGGCCCGCCACAGCTTGTGCAGGTCGCCGGGGAGCGAACCGGCCGCGTTGATGACCACGTCCTCGTCGCCGACGACCGCGTCCAGCGCGCCGAGCAGCTGGGTCTGGGTCGGTACGGCGTTCTCGTCGGCGGCCTCGTAGGCCCGTGCCACGACCTGCTCCCAGCGCTGCTTGCCCGCGCCGTACTCGGCCTCGTAGGCCGCGTCCACGCGGTGGCCGGCCAGTGCCGACGCCAGTGCCTCCAGACCTGCCCGCGCATCGCACACGACCGTCCGTGCGGCCAGCTTGTGGGCGTCGAAGGCGGTGATGTTGAGGTTGAGGAAGCGCACGTCCGGGTTCTGGAAGAGGGTGCCGGAGGCGGTGGTGAAGTCGGAGTAGCGGGTGCCGACGCCGATGACCAGGTCCGCGGTGCGCGCGAGGTCGTCGGCGACGGCGGTGCCGGTGTGGCCGATGCCGCCCAGGTCGGCGGGGTGGTCGTGGCGCAGCGAGCCCTTGCCCGCCTGGGTGGACGTGACGGGGATGCCGGTGGTCTCCACGAGGGCCTTCAGGGCCTCCTCGGCCTCGCTGTGGTGGACCCCGCCGCCCGCCACGATCACCGGGCGCGCGGCCGCGCGGATCGCCCGCACCGCCTCCGCCAGCTCCACCGGGTCGGGCGCGGGGCGTCGTACCCGCCACACCCGCTCGGCGAAGAACTCCTCGGGCCAGTCGTACGCCTCCGCCTGCACGTCCTGGGGGAGGGCGAGGGTGACCGCGCCGGTCTCGGCCGGGTCCGACAGGACGCGCACGGCCTGGAGGGCGGAGGGGATGAGGGCCTCGGGGCGGTGGATGCGGTCGAAGAAGCGGGACACCGGGCGCAGGGTGTCGTTCACCGACACGTCCGCCCCGGTGGGGTGCTCCAGCTGCTGGAGCAGCGGGTCGGCGGGGCGGGTGGCGAAGTAGTCGCCGGGCAGGAGCAGCACCGGGAGGCGGTTGATGGTGGCCAGGGCGGCGCCGGTGACCAGGTTCGTGGCGCCCGGGCCGATCGAGGTGGTGACCGCCTGGGCCGACAGCCGGTTCAGCTGGCGGGCGTGGCCGACGGCCGCGTGGACCATGGCCTGCTCGTTGCGGCCCTGGTGGAACGGCATCGCGTCCTCACCGGCCTCCAGGAGGGCCTGGCCGATGCCCGCCACGTTGCCGTGGCCGAAGATGCCCCAGGTCCCGGCGATCAGCCGGTGCCGTACGCCGTCCCGCTCCGTGTACTGGACGGACAGGAACCGCACCAGGGCTTGGGCGACGGTCAGGCGGGTGGTGGTGCTCATCAGGACTTCTCCGGTGCGGTGTGGTGGCGAGGAGGTGTGGGTGTCAGTTCTGGCGCGGGGCTCGGTCCGTCACGGTGAGACGCCGTTCAGGAGGGCGCCGGCCTCGGTGCCGGCGTACCGGACGGTCCGCTCCAGGTCCCAGCCGGACAGCAGTCCGTGGCAGAGCGCGCCGCCGAAGGCGTCGCCCGCGCCGGGGCCGTCGACCACGGGCACCGGGACGGGCGGGGCCTCGGCCGTGGTGCCGTCGCGGTGCACGGCGAGCACGCCCTTCGGACCCTGCTTCACCACGGCCAGTTCCACGCCCGCGGCCAGCAGGGCCTCGGCGCAGGCCCGCGGTTCGCGCACGCCGGTGGCGATCTCGCACTCGTCGACGGTGCCGATCGCCACGGTCGCGTGACGCAGGGCCTCCGCGTAGTACGGACGGGCTTCCTGCGCGGCGTCCTGTGCCGTGCCGTTCCACAGCGCCGGCCGCCAGTCGAGGTCGAAGACCGTGGTGCTCGTCCGGTCGCGGCACTTCAGGGCGGCGAGTGTCGCGGAGCGGCTCGGCTCCGCGCTCAGCCCGGTCCCGGTGATCCAGAAGATCCGGGCCGCGCGGATGGCGAAGCAGTCGAGCTCGTAGGCGGCCTCACGTGAGGTGACCGGGGCGGATCCGGATTCCTGGGCCGTCACCCAGCGGCTGTCGACGCCGGACTCCGTGAGGGTCTGGTGGAGATACGTGCCGAAGGCGTCGGTCCCGGTCCGGGCGATGACCGCGGCGGACCGGCCGAGCCGGGCTGCGGCCACCGCGACATCGGCGGCCGAGCCCCCGAGAACGTGCCCCGAGGACCGGCCCCTTGCGGTCCCGGGCCCCGACTGCTGCGGGTGGAGATCAACTCCGATACGGCCCATACTGATCACGTCGAACTGCTGCACTGGCTCGACCATGCGCGACGCTCCTCGATCCGGGCTGGGGACGCGGGGCCCTTCGGGCCCGTTGCCCCCCAGGTGTAGGACTCGAAGGGCGACGCTGTCAATAGTTTGTACTTACATTCGGACCTGTTCGTGAAATGATGTCTTAACAAAGTATTGACAGCGGCCGCGCCAGGGGAGTTGGATCCCGTCCCAACGCAAGTTGGCGCGTTTTCACAGATCCCGCCCCCTTTCCCGACGTTCTCCCCGTCGCACAGTGAGGTGCAAGGAAAGATGGACCGCTCTTCTCTCTCCCGTTCGCGGAGATTCGCTCCCGTCGTGTCCCTCGCTGCGGCCGCGGCCCTGACGCTCGCCGGCTGTTCCAGCAGCTCGGGCGGCAAGAAGTCCGAGGAGAGCGCGGACGGCGCCTCCGCGGGCAAGGCCACCACGCCCCGGATGACCATCGCGCTGGTCACCCACCAGTCTCCCGGCGACACGTTCTGGGACATCGTCCGCAAGGGCGCCCAGGCCGCCGCCGACAAGGACAACGTCAAGCTGGTCTACTCGGCCGACCCGAGCGCCGCCGCCCAGGCCAACCTGGTCCAGAACGCCATCGACCAGAAGGTCGACGGCATAGCGATCACCCTCGCCAAGCCCGACGCCCTCAAGGACGTCGTCTCCAAGGCCAAGGCGGCCGGCATACCCGTCGTCGGCCTCAACTCCGGTGTCAGCGAGTGGCAGAAGCTCGGCCTGATGGAGTTCTTCGGCCAGGACGAGACCGTCGCCGGTGAGGCGCTCGGCAAGCGGCTGAACGACGAGGGCGCCAAGAACGCCGTCTGTGTCATCCAGGAGCAGGGCAACATCGGCCTGACCCAGCGCTGCGACGGTGTGAAGAAGACCTTCACCGGCAAGCTCCAGACGCTGAACGTCAACGGCACCGACATGCCGTCCGTGAAGTCGACGATCACCGCCAAGCTCTCCCAGGACAAGTCCATCGACTACGTCGTCGCCCTCGGCGCGCCCTTCGCGCTGACCGCGGTGCAGTCGGTGTCCGACGCGGGCAGCAAGGCCAAGATCGCCACCTTCGACCTCAACAAGGACCTGACCGGCGCCATCAGCAAGGGCACCATCCAGTTCGCCGTCGACCAGCAGCCCTACCTCCAGGGCTACCTGGCGATCGACTCGCTGTGGCTCTACAAGAACAACGGCAACTACATGGGCGGCGGCGAGCAGCCGGTGCTCACCGGTCCGGCCTTCGTGGACAAGTCCAACGTCGAGACCGTGGCCAAGTTCGCCGCGAAGGGCACCAGGTGATGGGGATGACCCAGCACGCCGAGCCGGCGGTGACCACACCGCCGGCCTCCGGCCCCGGCAAGGTCAAGGACGGGCGGACCGCTGAACGCCCGCTCGCCATACGTCTGTTGGCCCGTCCCGACGTCGGGGTCTTCCTCGGCGCCGTGGCGGTGTGGGTGTTCTTCCTGATCGCCGCGCCGCCCGTGCGCGAGGGCAGCTCGATGGCGACGATCCTGTACCAGTCGTCGACGATCGGGATCATGGCCCTGCCGGTCGCCCTGCTGATGATCGGCGGCGAGTTCGACCTGTCGTCGGGCGTCGCGGTGATCACCTCGGCACTGACCGCGTCGATGTTCGCCTTCCAGCTGACCCTGAACGTGTGGGCGGGCGTGTTCGTGGCCCTCCTGGTGTCGCTGGCGATCGGGTTCCTCAACGGCTGGCTGGTCGTCAAGACCGGTCTGCCCAGCTTCCTGATCACCCTGGGCACCTTCCTCATCCTCCAGGGCGCCAACCTCGCCGTGACCAAGCTCGTCACGGACAACGTCGCCACCGACGACATCAGCAACATGGACGGCTTCGACCAGGCGAGGAAGGTGTTCGCGAACTCCTTCACCGTCGGCGGCGTACAGATCAAGATCACCATCGTGTACTGGCTGGTCTTCGCCGCGCTGGCGACCTGGGTGCTGCTGCGCACCAAGTACGGCAACTGGATCTTCGCCGTCGGCGGCAACAAGGACTCCGCGCGAGCCGTCGGTGTGCCGGTGACGTTCACGAAGATCTCGCTGTTCATGCTGGTCGGCTTCGGCGCCTGGTTCGTCGGCATGCACAACCTGTTCTCCTTCAACACCGTGCAGTCGGGCGAAGGGGTCGGCCAGGAGCTGATCTACATCTCGGCCGCGGTGATCGGCGGATGCCTGCTGACCGGTGGTGCCGGTTCGGCGATCGGCCCGGTGTTCGGGGCGTTCATGTTCGGCATGGTCCAGCAGGGCATCGTCTTCGCGAACTGGAACCCGGACTGGTTCAAGGCCTTCCTCGGCGTGATGCTGCTCGGCGCCGTCCTGATCAATCTGTGGGTCAGCCGCGCGGCGACCCGGAGGTGACCCACCCCATGACCAACAGCAACGAAGAAGCCGGCACCCACGGCGCCATCCTCGCCGACACCCCCGACACCGCCCCCGGCACCGACGGAGTGATCGTCGAGCTGCGCAACGCGGGCAAGTCGTACGGCAACATCCGGGCCCTGCACGGGGTCAGCCTCCAGGTCCGGCCCAGCCAGGTCACCTGTGTGCTCGGGGACAACGGCGCCGGCAAGTCCACCCTCATCAAGATCATCTCCGGGCTGCACCAGCACACCGAGGGCGAGTTCCTCGTCGACGGACAGCCCGTACGCTTCTCCACCCCGCGCGAGGCCCTCGACAAGGGCATCGCCACCGTCTACCAGGACCTCGCCGTCGTTCCCCTGATGCCGGTGTGGCGCAACTTCTTCCTGGGCTCCGAGATGACCAAGGGGCCCTGGCCGATCCGCCGCCTGGACATCGAGGCGATGAAGAAGACCGCCGACGAGGAACTGCGCAACATGGGCATCATCCTCGACGACCTCGAGCAGCCCATCGGCACCCTGTCCGGCGGCCAGCGCCAGTGCGTGGCGATCGCCCGCGCCGTCTACTTCGGCGCCCGGGTGCTGATCCTGGACGAGCCCACCGCCGCGCTCGGCGTCAAGCAGTCCGGCGTGGTCCTCAAGTACGTGGCCGCCGCCCGCGACCGCGGACTGGGCGTCATCTTCATCACCCACAACCCGCACCACGCCTACATGGTCGGCGACCACTTCAGCGTGCTGCGCCTGGGCACCATGGAGCTCTCCGCGGCCCGCGACCAGATCACCCTGGAAGAACTCACCAACCACATGGCGGGCGGTGCCGAACTCGCCGCGCTCAAGCACGAGTTGTCCCAGGTCCGAGGCGTCGACACCGAAGCCCTCCCGGAAGAGGAAGACCTCACCGTGGCGGCCGGCGGCGAGGGGAAGTCCTGAGATGGCGGCCCCGCTCGACCGTATCCGCGTCGGTTCGGCCCCGGACTCCTGGGGCGTCTGGTTCCCCGACGACCCGGCGCAGGTGCCGTGGGAACGCTTCCTGGACGAGGTCGCCGAGGCCGGCTACTCCTGGATCGAGCTGGGGCCGTACGGCTATCTGCCGACCGACCCGGCCCGGCTGACCGACGAGATCGCCCGCCGCGACCTCAAGGTGTCGGCCGGCACCGTCTTCACCGGGCTGCACCGCGGCCCCTCGGTCTGGGAGCCGACCTGGGAGCACGTCAGCCAGGTCGCCGCGCTCACCCAGGCCATGGGGGCCCGGCATCTCGTGGTCATCCCGTCCTTCTGGCGGGACGACAAGACCGCGGAGATCCTGGAGCCCCCGGAGCTGACCCACGAGCAGTGGGCCCATCTCACCAAGGGCATGGAACGCCTCGGCCACGAGGTGAAGGAGGCGTACGGACTCGACCTCGTCGTCCATCCGCACGCCGACACCCACCTCGACACCGAGGACCACGTCGAGCACTTCCTGGACTCGACGGACTCCGAACTCGTCAACCTCTGCCTGGACACCGGGCACTACGCGTACTGCGGCGGCGACAGCGTCAAGCTCATCGAGACCTACGGCGAACGCATCGGCTATCTGCACCTCAAGCAGGTCGACCCGGAGATCCTCGCGGACGTCGTGAGGAACGAGGTCCCCTTCGGTCCCGCCGTCCAGCGCGGGGTGATGTGCGAACCGCCGTCCGGTGTACCGGAGTTGGAGCCGGTGCTGGTCGCCGCGCAGAAACTCGGCGTGGAGCTGTTCGCGATCGTCGAACAGGACATGTACCCGTGCGAGCCGGACAAGCCGCTGCCGATCGCGGTGCGCACCCGTAAGTTCCTGAGGTCCTGCGGCGCCTGAGAGGGAGGACCATGACCGAGCGAGGCACCCTCGGCGTCGCCGTCATCGGCACCGGCAAGATGGGCGCCGACCATGTCCGCCGTATCCACGAGGTCGTCAGCGGCGCCCGGGTGAGCGCCGTCGTGGACCTCGACGCGGACCGCGCGAAGCAGGTCGCCGCCCGCGTGGCGGGCTGCACCGCCTACAGCGACCCGGCCTCCGCGATGACGGCGGCCGACGTGGACGCCGTCCTCATCGCCTCCTCCGGACCCGCCCACGAGGCGGCGCTGCTCCTGGCCCTGGAACACGATCTGCCGGTGCTGTGCGAGAAGCCGCTCACCCCGGACGCGGCCTCCGCGCTGCGCGTCCTGGAGGCCGAGCAGCGACTCGGCCGGCGGCGCGTCCAGGTGGGTTTCATGCGGCGTTATGACGCCGAGTACATGAGGCTCAAGTCCCTTTTGGAGACGGGTCAGTTGGGGCGGCCGCTCATGGTGCACAACCGGCACCGCAACGCCGCCAGCCCGCCCTTCTTCACCAGCTCCATGCTGATCAGCGACTCCGTGGCGCACGAGACGGACGTGACCCGCTGGCTGCTCGGGCACGAGATCACCGCCGTGACCGTGCTGCGCCCGACGGCCTCGGCGAACGCCCCGGACGGCCTCCAGGACCCGCAGTTCGTCGTCTTCGAGACCGACGGCGGTGCCCTGAGCGACGTCGAGATCTTCGTCAACTGCGGCTTCGGCTACCAGGTTCAGGCCGAGGTGGTCTGCGAACGCGGCACCGCCCGCGTCGGCGACGGCCACGCCATGGTCACCAACATGGCAGGGCGCTGGGGCGGCACCATCGCCCAGGACTTCGTCGAACGCTTCGCCGACGCCTACGACCGCGAGGTCCAGGCATGGGTCGACGCCACCCGCCGGGGCCAGGTCACCGGGCCCAGTGTGTGGGACGGCTACGCGGCGGCCGCGGTGTGCGAGGCGGGCGTGCGGTCGCTGGACGACGGGGGCCGGGTGGCCGTGGAGCTCGTGGAACGGCCCGCGCTGTACGGCTGACCGGCCGCCGTACGGGGGGAGTTCGGCGAAGTTCCCCCGTGCTCGCTACGTACTCCGGGAATCCCGGCATCTTCGTGACCCCCTGTGCCACCATGGCGCGGCTGTCCTCGGCGGGGCGGCGAGGGGGTGCGTATGGGACTCGTACGGATACTGCTGCCGTTGCCGCGCGCTGCGGCCAGGTGGGCGCCGGAGAAGGGCGGACCGCTGCTCGGCGCCGCGCTGTCGTACTGCGCCACACCGTCCTGGGCGGGCCTGCCACCACCGTCACCCGCCCGACGACTGGCCTGGGCGGAAGAGGCGATCACGGCCTACGGCACCACGCCCGACACGGAGGGCCTGACCCGAGCCTTGGCCCTGCGCGCCCACGCGCTGCTGCTGTTGGGCCGGTACGAGGAGGCGTACGCGGCGGCGGGTGAGGTTGCCGGGGGACGGCGCGCGGAGGCGTTGGGTGCGGGCCAGGCGGCCGACGGGCGGGGCGTGCAGGTGTCGGGTGCCGATGAGGTGGCCTCTGTGCGGGGCGCGCGGGTGCCGGGTGCGGATGAGGTGGTCGGCGGGCGGGGCGCGCAGGCGCATGAGGCCTCGGAGGAACCGGCCGCTGTGAGGGCGCGTGGGGGCGCGGACGAGGTGGTCGCCGCGGGCGGCACGCAGGCGGGTGCGAGTTCCGGGGGCGTGGTCGAGGTGGCGGGCGGGGTGTCCGTGGCGGTGGTCGCGTTCGTCGGGGACGTGCGGGCGCAGGCGCTCGCGGGTGTCGGCCGGGGTGAGGAGGCCGTGGAGGTGGCGCGGGCCAGTGTGGCGGCCTACCGCCGGCTGCCCGCCCCCGACCGCCGGGACCGGGCGCTCGGCAGCCTGCCCGGCGCCCTGCGGACGTACGGGATGCTGCTCGCCGAGGTCGGCCGCCACGAGGAGTCCGTGGCCGTCTACGAGGAGTGCGCCGCGCTCCTCGCCGCCATGTCGCTCCGCGAGTTGGCGCATGTGGAATTGGTGCGGCCGCAGGTGCTCGCCGAACTCGTCGGTGTGCTACGGGTGTTGGGGCGGTACGGCGACGCGCTCGGGGTGGGCCCCGAGGCCCGGGAGGCGCTGCGCGGGCCCCTCGCATGGACCGTCCCCGAGATCGTGCTGCCCCTGCGGGTACGGCTCCTGGTCGACCTCGCCCGCTGCCACACCGCCACCGGCGACCCGGCCGAGGCCCGCGCCTGCGCCGCGGCGGCGGTGACCGAGGCCCGCAAGCCGCACGGCACGACCGAGCTGACCTCGGCTCTGTCCTGCCTGGCCGACGTACTGGCCGAACTGGGCCAGACCGACAAGGAGTCCATCACCCGCCGCGAACTGGCCGAACTCCGAGACACCTAGGACCGGCCCCCTGGGCCCACCCGCGCTGGAGCGTCGGCAACGGGCGCGCGCCGTAAACCGCGCGTCCCGGGCCACGCGCTCGGGCCCACGTGCCCAGGAGCAGCCGCGCTGGGCCGCACGCCCGAGCTCACGCACCCTGCCCAACCTCCCTGGACCGCACGCCCGAAATCACGTGCCCGAAAGCACGTGCCCGAAAGCAGCCACCCTGGGGCACGCGCCGAGCCCACGCGCCTGGGGACCGCGTGCCCAAGCCCACGCGCCCTCCAACAGCCGCCCCGGTCACGCGCCCTAAGACACCCGCGGTCGCGGTTCGAAGCCCGCCGCTCGGTACGTCGTGTCGATCAGTGTCATCGTCTCCGCCGCGTCGTCCGCGTCCAGCGGCAGCGCGGTACCCCCGCGCACCCGGGACGCGAACGCCTCCAGTTGGTAGGTGTACGACGACCGTGTGCCGAGTCGTTCGGTGCGTTCGCCGGACGGGGTGCGGACCACGACGCGGTCGTCCGTGTGGGGCAGTACGAAGTTCGGGGCGAAGGCCTCGCCCCGTGAGCCGGTGATGCGGCAGCTCATCTCCAGTCGGTCGTACGCCATGTGGCAGCGGGCGGAACCGGTCGCGCCGCCCGGGAAGGCCAGGTCGGCGTCCAGCCACTCGTCCACACCGGGGGCGCCTGCCCGCTCCCCGCCCCGCGCCGAGACCAGTCGGGGCGTGCCGCCCGCCCAGGGGGCCAGCATGCGCAGCGCGTGCAGGCTGTAGCAGCCCAGGTCCATCACCGCGCCCCCGGCCAGCGGCAGCGACCAGCGCGGGTCGGTGTCGGGCGGCGCCGGGATCGCCACCAGGGCCTCGACGTGCCGCAGCTCGCCGATCTCCCCGCTCGCGAGGATCTCGTGGAGGCGCCGGGTGACCGGGTGGAAGAGGTAGTGGAAGGCCTCCATGAAGACCGTCCCGGTCTTCCCGGCCGCCTCCCGCACCTCCGCGGCCTCCTCCGCGTTGCTCGCCGACGGCTTCTCCGACAGGACATGCTTGCCGGCGGCGAGCGCGGCGAGGTTCCACGGCCCGTGCAGCCCGTTGGCGAGCGGGTTGTAGACGACCTCCACCTCGGGATCCGCGACCAGTTCGGCGTACGACCCCGCAACCCGCTCCACACCGTGCTCGGCCGCGTAGGCCTCGGCGCGGGACCGGTCGCGCGCGGCCACCGCGACGACCCGGTGACCGGTCGCCCGGGCCGGGCCGATCAGCGACGACGCGCTGATCCGCGCGGCTCCCAGCACTCCGATGCGCAGCGGTTCACTCATGTCCGCGGTTCCTCCTCGATGGTGGCCGGACCCTGGTCCTGCCTGGTCAGTGTGGACCGTGCGGGCGGGAAGTGGCGGCGCGCGAGGTCCTGGGCGTGGGCCACCGCGCACTCGACGAGCTCGAAGGCGGGCAGCCCGCCGACCCAGTAGGTGCGGTCACGGCCCTGGAGCGCCTCGAGGCGGTCCAGCACGCCGTCCCTGAGGTCGTCGCCGCCGAAGTACGGCATGAAGGCCCACGTGCGCCGCAGACGCACCTCGCCGAGCTGCCCGCCGAGCCCCTCGACGTCCTCCCGCAGCAGCGCGGTGACGTCCTCGGGGCGGCCGTAGGAGTAGAAGGTCCGCATATCGCTGCCCGGGTAGCGGTGGTGGTACGACACACAGTGGCCGGCCGTCGCGCGGCTCGCGGTGTGGGCGGCGAGGAAGTAGAAGGCGTCCTCGGGCAGGCCCGACGCGGTGGCGAGGGTGGTGTGGTACGCGTGGGAGCGGACCCGTGCGGCGAGATCGCGTTCCTCGTCGCCGGCGTCCAGGACCGGCAGGATCCGGTCCGGCGTCACGGCGAGCACCACGTCGTCCGCCTCGACCGGCCCCGAGTCGGTGTGCACCCGCACCCCGTCCGCGCCCCGCTCGACCGACGTCACACGCACCCCGCACCGCACGTCCTTCAGCCCCTCCGCGACCCGGCGCCACAACGTGGCGAACCCGCCCACGACCGTGAAGTCGCCCGCGTGACCGAGGAGTTCGGGGCCGGGGTCCAACAGGCCGGTCATCTCCGCGTACTTGACGAAGTACAGCGCGGGCACGTCGTCGTCGAGGTGTCCGTACCCGGCGGCCGTGTACCCGGTGCCGAAGGAGTCGGCCATGGAGTGCAGGTCGTGGTCGGCGATCCAGCGGCCGACGGGAGCGGCCAGCGCCCGCGCGGAGTGGGCGAGGCCGGGCTCGGCGATGCGCGGGAACTCCCGCTCCCGCAGGGCACGGTAGCGCTGGGGGGAGCCGTCGCGCAGGAACCCCATCGACTGCCGGACGGCACGGCCGCCGGCGTCCAGGACGCGGTAGCGGCTGGTGCGCTCCGTCTCCACGTCCAGTTCGGTCAGCAACTCGGCGATCCGTTCGTACCTGTTGGTGCAGATGTGGCCCCCGAGGTCGTAGGCGCGGCCGTCCACGTGCACGCTCTGGCACTTCCCGGCCACCGTCTCCCGCTCCTCCAGGACGGTCACCCGGTGCCCGGCCCGCTCCAGTTCGCGGGCGACGGCCAGGCCGCTCGGTCCGGCTCCGACGACGGCCACGGTCCGGGGGCCTGCGGTGGCGCGTAACTCCTGCATGGTCGTGACTCCTCGGTCGGTCGGGCGTGGGAGGCTCTCATGGTCGTACGGAGAGATCACGTGACCGTAAACGGGCGTCGCGGGCGGAGTGTTCAGCCGGCCGTGTCCCGGGCCGGGGAACCCGGGACACGGCGGTGGGGTCAGGCGGAGCGGACCTCGGCGATGGTCACCGGGCGGTGCTCGTGCAGCGAGAGCGTGCACGCCTCGGCGATCCAGCCCGCCTCCAGGGCGTCCGCGATGGTGCACGGCGACGGCCGGGTGCCGGCCACGACCTCGGTGAACGCGGTGAGTTCGGCGCGGTAGGCGGCCGTGAAGCGGTCCATGAAGAAGTCGTGCGGGGTGCCCGCGGGGAAGGTCACACCGGGCTCGACCGAACGCAGCGGGAGCTTGTCCTCCAGGCCCACCGCGATGGAGTCCTGGAAGCCGTGGATCTCCATGCGGACGTCGTAACCCCGGGCGTTGTGGCGGGAGTTGGAGACCACCGTGATGGTGCCGTCGTCCAGGGTGAGGATCGCGCCGGTGGTGTCGGCGTCGCCCGCCTCCTTGATGTAGTCGGCGCCCCGGTTGCCGCCGACCGCGTACACCTCGACGACCTCGCGGCCCGTCACCCAGCGGATGATGTCGAAGTCGTGCACCGAGCAGTCCCGGAAGATGCCCCCGGAGGCGGCCACGTACGCGGCCGGCGGCGGCGCCGGGTCCAGGGTGGTCGAGCGCACGGTGTGCAGCTTGCCCAGCTCACCGCTCTGCACGGCGGCCCGCGCGTTGACGAAACCGGTGTCGAAGCGGCGGTTGTAGCCGATCTGGATCGGCACCTCGCTGCCCGCGACGGCCCTCAGGACCTCGACGCCCTCGCTCATGTGCTTGGCGACGGGCTTCTCGCAGAAGACGGGGATGCCTGCCTCGACGCCGGCCAGGATCAGCCCGGGGTGGGCGTCGGTCGCGGCGGCGACCACGATGCCGTCCACGCCGGCGGCCAGCAGGGCCTCGGGCGAGTCCACGACCTCGCCGCCGAACCGGTCGGCGGCGGACTTGGCGGCCTCGGCGAAGGGGTCGGTGAGGACGAGTGACTCGACCGCGTCGAGTCCGGAGAGGGTCTCGGCGTGGAAGGCGCCGATGCGGCCGAGGCCGAGGATTCCGATGCGCATGGGGGAGCAGCTCCTTGAGGGTTTTGCCGGTGAGCGGTGTTTCACGAGCGGGGGTTGTCGCGAGCGGTGTTTCTCGAGCGGGGAGGGGCGGGTGGGGAGGGGGAGGTCAGTCGAGGCCGCCCAGGACGTTCTGGTCCCAGTCGATCACCGATCCGGTCACCACGCCCGACCGGTCGGACAGCAGCAGCACCACGAAGTCGGCGATCTCGTCGGGCTGGCCGAGCTTGCCCATCGGCAGCTTGGCCGCGGCCTCCTCACGCCAATCGTCCCCGGCGCCGTGGAAGGTCTTCTGGGTGGCGTCCTCGCCCTCGGTCGCCGTCCAGCCGATGTTCAGGCCGTTGATCCGCACCCGGTCCCAGCGGTGGGCGTGCGCCGCGTTGCGGGTCAGTCCGATCAGACCGGCCTTCGCGGCGACGTAGGGCGCGAGGAAGGGCTGCCCGCCGTGCGCCGAGGACGTGATGATGTTGACGACCGTGCCGGGCGCCTTGCGGCCGACCATGTCCGCGACCGCCGCCTGCATCGCGAAGAACGGTGCCTTGAGGTTGATCGCGATGTGCTGGTCGAACAGCTCGGGCGTGGTGTCGAGGAGCGTGCCCCGGGAGGTGAGCCCGGCCGAGTTCACCAGGCAGTCGACGCGGCCGTACGCCTCGACGACCCGGGTGACGGAGGCCTTGGCCTGTTCGGCGTCGGCGAGGTCGGCGCGCACGAACAGCGCCTTGCCACCGGCCGCCTCCAGCTCGGCCACCAGCGCCTCACCGGGCTCCGGCCGGCGCCCGCTGACCGCCACGACCGCGCCCTCGCGGACGGCGGCCCGGGCGATCGCGGCACCGACGCCCTGGCTGCCGCCGTTGACGAGGACGATCTTGTCGTCGAGAAGTCCCATGGATGTGCCAGTACCTTTCAGCTCGTGCGCCGGTCGGCGCCGGCCCGCAGTGCGTCCCGCAGCACCCGCGGGTTCCAGTTCTCGGTGAGCGCCTGCCGGACGAGGTCCGCCTGCGAGGGCGGGGCCAGTCCGTCGACCGGCGGGTCGCTGTCGAGGTTGGTCGGGAACGGGTAGCCCTCGGCGCTCGCGGCGATCACGTTGTCCAGCCACTCCGCGTCGGCGCCCTCCGCCTTGCGGCGCAGCAGCGCGGGGTAGACCGCGTTCGACACCGCCTCCCGGTCCACGGTCTCCATGGCCCGTCCGAAGGCCGAGGAGACCTGGAGCAGGTTGGCCATGCGCCGCACGTCCGTGGTGCGGTTGGTCCCGGCCGCGTGGAACAGCGCCGGGTTGAAGAAGGCCGCGTCGCCCTTCGCGAGCGGCAGCTGGACGTGGTGCTCCTTGAAGTACGCCTGGAACTCCGGCCGCCGCCACGCCAGATACCCGGGCTCGTACGCCTGCGAGAACGGCAGGTACAGGGTCGGCCCCGACTCCACCGGCATGTCGCAGTGCGCGACCGCGCCCTGGAGCGTGAGGACGGGGGAGAGGCGGTGCACATGCGCCGGATAGGCGGCCGCGACCTCGTCGGAGAGGAAACCGAGGTGGTAGTCGCGGTGCGCGGTCTGCGCGAGACCGCCCGGGTTGACCACGTTGACCTGCGAGGTGACCTGGTATGCGGGACCGAGCCAGGCCTCGGACACCAGGGCGAGGACGGGGTTGGCGTAGTAGTCGGCGAAGGCGGCGGGGTCGTAGAGGGCCGCCTTCTCGAGCGCGTTCCACACCCGCTCGTTGGCGCCCGGCTTCGCGAAGTGGTCGCCGGCGGTCGCGCCCGCCGCGTACTGCTCGCGGATCAGCGAGTCGAACACCTCGGTGAACCGGTCGACGACCGCGTGATCGGGGAACGCCCCCCGGAAGACCACCACCCCTGGCCCGTCGGTCAGGGCCCGCACCAGCTCCTCCTGCACTTCCCGGCGGTCCTTCGCGCCGCGGACGCGCTCGGCGTCGTACAGCAGGACGTTGCGCTCCACGGCGGAGGCGTGCGGGTGGTCGGCGGGGTCGGCCGTCCGCTCGACGAGCGCGCGGAACGAGTCGAGGTCGCAGTCCTGCTCGGACAGCCAGGCACGGCGGTGTACGGCGGTGAAGGACATCGGCGTCCTCTCGGTGACAGGGGCGACTCAGCGCTGTCATTCTTGTCATGACAAAGCCGTCGAACAACCAGCAGGCGGCCATCAAAAACCCCTCAAGGAGCAGACGCGTGGGACACCCGTTCCCCATTCGGGAAATCGCACGTCAGGCGGGGCTCAGCGAGGCCACCGTCGACCGGGTCCTGAACGGCAGGGGCGGGGTCAGGGAGAACACCGCCCGCGAGGTCCATCAGGCGATCACCGACCTGGACCGGCAGCGCACCCAGGTGCGGCTGGTCGGCCGCACCTTCATGGTCGACATCGTGATGCAGACGCCGGAGCGCTTCTCCACGGCCGTCCGCGCCGCCCTGGAGGCCGAGCTGCCCGCGCTGCACCCCGCCGTCCTGCGCTCCCGCTTCCACTTCCGCGAGACGGGCCCGGTGACGGAACTGACGGGGATCCTCGACCGGATAGCCCGGCGCGGCTCCCAGGGCGTGATCCTGAAGGCGCCGGACGTCCCCGAGGTCACGGCCGCGGTCGGCCGGCTCGCCGAGGCCGGCATCCCCGTGGTCACCCTGGTCACCGACCTGCCCTCCACGGCCCGCCTCGCCTACGTCGGCATCGACAACCGGGCCGCCGGGGCGACCGCCGCCTATCTGACCGGCCAGTGGCTGGGCGACCGGCCCGGCAACGTCCTCACCAGCCTCAGCAGCGGCTTCTTCCGCAACGAGGAGGAGCGCGAGATGGGCTTCCGCAGCGCGATGCGCACCCGGCACCCCGACCGCGCGGTCGTCGAGATCGCGGAGGGCCAGGGCCTGGACGCCACCCAGTACGAGCTGGTCCGGGCAGCCCTGGAGCGCGACCCTGACATCCGCGCGGTCTACTCGATCGGCGGCGGCAACATCGCCACGCTGAAGGCCTTCGAGGACCTGGGCCGGGAGTGCGCGGTGTTCGTGGCCCACGACCTCGACCACGACAACGACCGTCTGCTGCGCGAACACCGGCTGTCCGCCGTGCTCCACCACGACCTGCGCCAGGACATGCGGGAGGCCTGCCACATCGTGATGCGCGCGCACGGGGCGCTGCCACCGGCGGGTCCGACCACCCCGTCGGCGATCCAGGTGGTCACGCCCTACAACATGCCGTACCGACCCTAGGGACTTCGCTCACACGTCGACCCACGAACCGCTCCGCGCGGACCGCGCCATCGCGTCCAGTACGGCCGCGCTGTGCACCGCGTCCGCCAGCGTCGCCCCGTAGGACGTGCCCTCGGCGACCGACCGCAGGAAGCGGTACGCCTCCACGACCTTGAGGTCGTCGTAGCCCATGGCGTTGGCCGCGCCCGGCTGGAAGGCGCCGAACTCGCCGTCGCCCGGCCCGACGTACACCGTGCTGACCGCCTGGTCCTGGTAGCTGGTGCCGCGGCTGACCCCCAGCTCGCCCATGCGGCGGAAGTCCCAGAACACCGCGCCCTTGGTGCCGTGCACCTCGAAGCCGTAGTTGTTCTGCTCGCCGACCGAGATCCGGCAGGCCTCCAGGACACCCCGGGCGCCGGAGGTGAACCGCAGCAGGCAGTTGACGTAGTCCTCGTTCTCGACCGGGCCGAGTTCCCCGGTGGCGAGGGTGTGCCCGGAGGTCGCGCCGGTAGGGCGGGCGCGCTCCGGCAGGAAGATCGCGGTGTCGGCGGTGAGGGACGCGATGTCGCCGAGCAGGAACCGGGCGAGGTCGGCGCCGTGCGAGGCGAGGTCGCCGAGCACCCCGCTGCCGCCCCGCTCACGCTCGTAACGCCAGGTCAGGGCGCCCTGCGGGTGGGCCGCGTAGTCGCTGAACAGCCGGACGCGGACATGCGTGATGGTGCCGAGCTCGCCGGAGGCGATCAGCTCGCGGGCGGTCTCCACGGCGGGCGCGTTGCGGTAGTTGAAGCCGACCGCGCTGTGCACGCCCGCCTTGGCGGCCGCGTCGGCCACCGCGCGGGCGTCCTCGACGGTCAGGCCCACCGGCTTCTCGATCCACAGGTGCTTGCCGGCCTCGGCCATCGCGACACCGATCTCGCGGTGCAGGAAGTTGGGCGCCGTCACGCTCACCGCCTTCACGCGCGGATCCGCGGCGACCTCGCGCCAGTCCCGGGTCGCCGAGGCGAACCCGAACTGCGCGGCGGCCTCCTCGGCCCGCCCCGGCACCTCCTCGGCGACGGCGACCAGCTCCGGAACCAGGCCGAGTCGGGGGTAGTGGTGCCGCACCCGGGCGTAGGCCTGGGTGTGCACCCGTCCCATCCAGCCGAATCCGACGACGGCGACACCGAGCGTATCGACCATGGGGAACCCCTCTGCCAACCTGTTTGGACCGTTCCATTACGCGTCCAGGTCACCTTGGGTGCCGTATTCGCCCGCTGTCAAGCCTTTGACAAGCCGCGGGGGCTCATGGAACGGTCCATGTCATGAGACCGCCGACGATCCGCGATGTGGCCGACCGGGCCGGAGTCTCGAAGTCGCTGGTCTCGCTCGTGCTGCGGGGCTCCGACCAGGTGCGCCCGGAGAAGCGGGAGGCCGTCCTGCGGGCCGTGCGCGAGCTCGGCTACCGCCCGAACGCCGCCGCCCGCAGCCTCAGCGAGCAGCGCACCCGCACGGTCGGTGTCCTTCTCCACGACCTGCGCAACCCCTGGTTCGTCGAGCTGCTCGACGGCATGAACTCCCTGCTCCACGACAACGGTCTGCGCATGCTCCTGGCCGACGCCCGCCTCAACCGCCGTACCGGCCAGGACCCGGCCGGGCCCTTCCTCGACCTCGGGGTCGACGGCATCATCGTGGTCGGCACGCTGCCGGACGCCACCGCGCTCGGGGCGGTCGCCGAACGCCTCCCCGTGGTGGTCGCGGGCGCGCGCGAGCCCCGGCTGCCGGGGGTGGACGTCGTCGCCAACGACGACGTCCGGGGCGCCCGCCTGGCCACCGAGCACCTGATCGGGCTCGGGCACCGGCGCATCGCGCACATCGCGGGGTACGGGGCGGTCGGCGAGCTGCGCCGGGAGAGCTTCGAGGCGACCATGCGGGCCCACAGCCTGTCCGGAACGGCCGTCGTCGAACCGAGCGACATGACCGAGGAGGGCGGCTACCGCACGACGGTCCGGCTGCTGAGCCGCACGGACCGGCCGACGGCCGTGTTCGCCGTCAACGACATCGCCGCGATCGGCGCGGTGTCGGCCGCCGAGGAACTCGGCCTGCGCATCCCGCGCGACCTGTCCGTCGTCGGCTACGACAACACCAGCATCGCCCGGCTGCGCCACGTCTGGCTCACCACGGTCGACAACGCCGGCCACGAGGTCGGCCGCCGCGCCGCGCGGTGTCTGCTCGACCGCTTCGAGGGGCGCGGGGGAGCGGGCCGTACGGATCTCGCCGTACCGGTGCTTGAAGTGCGCGGGACGACGGCGGGACCGCCGGACGGGCGGGTGACGACGGCCTCGGGCCCCGTCAGAGGTTGATCGCGTACGCCTTCCGCAGCGTCTCGTGGACCGTCCATGTCGTACGGTCGCCCTCGCGCAGGACGGCCATGTCACCGGGCCCCACCCGCAGTGTCGGCCCGTCCTCGACCTCGATGGTTGCCGAGCCGCTGACGACGACGAACAGTTCGTCCGCCTCGGTGTCGGTGACGACTCCGGGGGTGATCTGCCAGATGCCCCGGATCTGACGTCCGTCCGGCGACTCCCAGACCACCTTGCCGGTCACCTCGGGGGTCCCGGAGACGATCTGCTCCCAGGCGAGGGGCTCGGACTCGAGCTCGGCGTCGGGGATGTGGAGTACGAAACTGTGGTCCATGGGGCGACCCTAGCGAGATCGTCCGTGGCCGGTCCGTCGACAGTGTGTGGAGTGTCGGCGCAGGTGGGAGGACACTTCGTCGCGGACTGGCGGGGTGCGACGGCCCGGGTGATCGTGGAGGGCATGGCGGACACCGAGGTAGCCGCGCCCCCGGCGCGCGGGCACGACACCCGAGAGGCGGTCCTGTTCGGCGGGGTCTACGGCTCGGTCCTGGCCTGCTCCATGGTCGCCGCGCTCACCCAGTACGGGCACACGTCCCGGGACAGCCGCCGCTACGACGCCGCGTGGCTCCTGGTCACCGCGCTCGCCTCGGCCCTCGCGCACGGCTACGCCCACTACATCGCCGAGCGCACCCCGCACCGCCGCGGGGACGCCCGGCGCACACTGGCCGACGAGTGGCCCCTGGTCGCGGCGGTCCTGCCGACGGTCGCCCTCCTGGCGGGCGCCGGCTGGGGCTGGTGGCCGGCGAACGGCGTCGAGTACGCCGCCTTCACCCTCAACATCACCCTCCTCTTCACCCTCGGCCTGGTAACGGCCCGCTGGTCCCACCGCCCCTGGCTCACGGCGGTGACGATCGGAGTGGTGGACGCGATGCTGGGGGTGGTGGTCGTGGTGGCGAACGCGGTGATCAAGTAGGGGGCGCCGAGCTTCGGGTGGGGCCGACCCACGGCTTCCTGGTGATCTTTGAGGTGTACGAGGGTGGGGCGGGCGACACCGACGTGGATCTGCGGGAGTTGCGGGCGTCGGCGCGGACCCGCCGCACCCGGCGGTGAGCGGCCGCCGCCCCCTCGCAGGGACGACGGCCGCATGTTTCCAGGTACGGCGTCTCACGCCTTGGCGCCTACCTCCGTGGGCTCCGGCGTCCCGTCGGACGGGGTCTCCGGGCCCGGTCGGTGGCCGCGAGGGATGAGTGTGGCGACCGCGAAGGCCAGCAGGGCCGCGCCCGCGCCGATCGCCATGACGACCTTGAAGCCGTTCTCCGAGGGCAGCGCGTGGCCGCCGAAGTCGGTGGTCATCTGGGCCAGGATCACGCCGGCGAGCGCGCTGGCGAAGGACGTGCCGAGGGACCGCATCAGGGTGTTGAGACTGTTCGCGGCACCCGTCTGGGACGGGTCCACGGCACCCATGATCAGGGCGGGCAGCGCGCCGTAGGTGAAGCCGACGCCGGCGCCGATGACGCAGGAGACCAGGACGAGGTGCCAGACCTCGGACATCAGGACGATGTTGAGCCCGTACCCCGCCGCCACGATCAGCGCGCCGATCATCAGCGTGACCTTGGGCCCCTTGGCCTTGGTGACCCCCGCGGACACGGCCGACATGGCCATCATCACCAGGCCCTGCGGAGCCAGCACCAGACCCACCGTCAGCATGGACCTGCCGAGGCCGTACCCGGTCTGCTCGGGCAGCTGGAGCAGCTGCGGCAGCACCAGGGACATCGCGAACATCGAGAACCCGAGCGCGACCGACGCGAGGTTGGTGAACAGCACCTGCGGCTTGGCGGTCGTCCGGAGATCGACCAGCGGCTGCGGACTGCGCAGCTCCCACCAGCCCCAGGACAGCAGGATCACGACAGCGGCGGCGCCGAGCCCGAGCGTGGTGCCGCTCGTCCAGCCCCAGTCACCGCCCTTGGAGACGGCCAGCAGCAGCGAGACCAGGCCAGCCGACAGCCCGAGCGAGCCGACCAGGTCGAACCGACCGCCCGTCCGCACCTTCGACTCCGGCACGATCAGCAGGACCAGGACGAAGGCCACCGCACCGAGCGCGGCCGAGACCCAGAACAGGATGTGCCAGTTCCAGTTGTCCGCGATGAACGCGGCGGCGGGCAGCCCCAGGGCACCGCCGACACCGAGCGAGGCACTCATCAGCGCGGTGGACCCGGCCAGCCGGTCGGCCGGCAGCGCGTCCCGCATGATGCTGATGCCGAGCGGCACGACCGCGGCGGCCAGACCCTGCAGGGCACGTCCGATGATCATCGGGACGAGGGAGTCGGCGAGACCGCACACCACCGACCCGGACACCAGCAGCACGATGCTGAGCAGCAGCATCCGGCGCTTGCCGAACATGTCACCGAGCCGTCCGACGACCGGCGTGGCCACGGACGCGGCCAGCAGGGTCGCGGTGACCGCCCAGGCGGTGTCGGAGGCCTCCGCGTCCAGGAGCTTCGGCAGCTCGGGCACGATCGGGATGACCAGGGTCTGCATCAGCGAGACGACGATTCCGGCCAGGGCCAGCACCGCCACCACGGCGTTCGGCTTCGGCGGGGCGGACGGCCCCGCTTCGGCGGGTCGGGCAAGGGCGTCGGACATGGCAGGGCCTCCGTTGGGGATTGCTTAACTTACTCAAGTGAATCGCGATTGATTGACTTACGCAAGTTAAATCTGTGTGGGCTGGACGACACGGCTCAGGCGGCCGCGTCCTCCGGTGGGCAGGGCAGCTCGAAGACCACCTGGAAGCCGCCCTGCGGCAGATGGCCCGTCCGGATCCGCCCGCCCGCGGAACGGGCCCGCTCACGCATGCCGACGAGTCCGTAACCGCCTTGTTCAGCGGGGGAGTTGTGCGCTCGTGGCGTGCCGCCGTTGACGACGGTCACGCACAGGCTGTCGGCCCCGTAGGCGAGCCGGACCTCCGCCGTGGCGACGGCCGCGTGCTTGGTGACATTGGTGAGGGCCTCTTGGACGATCCGGTACGCCGTGAGGTCGGTACCGGCGGACAGGGGCCTCATCACTCCTTCGGTGGTGAGGGAGACCGTCAGTCCGACGTGCCGGAAGGAGGCGGCGAGTTCGGGCAGGTGACGGAGGCCCGGAGTCGGCTCGGGCTCCTTGTCGGCGTGGCGGCCGGACCCGTGGTCGGTCGCGGGTGGGTCGCCGTCGTGCCGCAGCAGGCCCACGGTCGCCCTGAGCTCGCGCAGGGCCGACGAGGTGGTGCCGGCCAGCTCCACGGCGATCTTCGCGGCCTCGCCCGGCCGCGCGGGCAGCATCCGGCCGACCGCGCCCGCCTGGAGGTTGGCCAGGAGCAGGTGGTGGGCGACCACGTCGTGCAGATCGCGGGCGATCCGCATGCGCTCCGCGGTGACCCGGTGCCGGGCCTCCTCCTCCCGGGTGCGTTCCGCGGCCTCGGCCCGGGCCCGCACGGCGTCCAGACAGGCGAGGCGGAGCCGGGTCATGGTGCCGAGCGCGGTCGGCAGCAACAGCCAGGCGGCGGGCCCGAACAGCTTGAGGATCAGTGGCTCGTCGCCGGGCCCGAACAGAAGCGCCGCCGAGACCAGGAGGGCGATGCCGGAGAACGCGAACGTGTTGGCGGTCCGGCGGTCGGTCCGCACGGCCAGGGAGTACAGCGCCACCATCAGCGGCCCCAGCAGCAGAACGGTGAGGACGTACCCGAGCGCGCAGACCGCGGTCGCGCAGGCGACGGCCACGGCGGTGACGGTCCGGGGACGCCCGCGACGCCACGGCAGCGCGCCGCACGCCACCCCGGTGAGCGCCACGCCGGGCCACCACGCCACCAGGGGATCGTGGCCCGGCAGCGTGATCAGACTCCCGGGCAGCGAACATCCGAGGAGCGCGAGAGCGAGGGCCGCGTCGGTGGCGCGGGAACGGTGGTCGGGAAGGCCGTACGGATTCTCGATCATGGTGGGGGGTCCCGGGTCCGATGCCACGGCTTCAAGAGCCGGTCGTCTTGCTTGATTTAGGCAAGCATATTGGATTACTTGAGTCAGGCAATCAAATGGGCACGGTGACCGCGATACGGCGGACAAAATTGTTGACAATCTTGTCTGGCTAGATTTAGGTTCGACAGGCACTCACTCAGGGAGGGCAACGATGCCGAAAGAAGCCCGTCCGAGCACCGGGGAGCAGGCCAAGCAGCATGCGCTCGCGCAGCTGCGGCAGGCGATCCTGCACGGCGAGATTGCACCGGCGCAGCGGCTGGTGGAGAACGAGCTCGCCGAGCAGTTCGGTGTGACACGGGCCAGCATCCGGGCCGCACTCATCGATCTCGAGGCCCAGGGCCTCGTCGAGCGGATCCGCAACCGGGGTTCCCGGGTGCGGGTGGTGACCGTCGAGGAGGCGGTCGCCATCACCGAGTGCCGCATGGTCCTGGAGGGGCTGTGCGCGGCCAAGGCGGCGACCCTGGCCAGTGACGAGCAGCTCGCCGAGCTGACCGAACTGGGCACGGCGATGACCAAGGCCGTGGCCGACGGTGAGCCGGTGACCTACTCCGAGCTCAACCAGGAGCTGCACGCCAAGGTGCGGGAGTTCTCCGGCCAGCGGACCGCCGTGGACCTGCTGGAGCGGCTGAACGCCCAACTGGTACGGCACCGCTTCCAGTTGGCGCTCCGGCCGGGACGCCCGCAGCACTCCCTGAACGAGCACCTGGCGATGATCGAGGCGATCAGGGCCAGGGACCCGCAGGCGGCCGAGAAGGCCGTCCGCGCCCACCTCACCAGCGTGATCGAGGCGCTGCGCGACTGAGTCGCGCGGAGGCGGGCGCGAACCTGTCCACCTCAAGGAGATTTCAGCAATGACGCAGTCAGGCGCGCCCGCCCCTCCCCGTTCGACACTGGTGATCACCGCGCATGCCGGGGACTTCGTGTGGCGGGCGGGCGGAGCCATCGCCCTGGCCGCCGCCCGGGGCGAGAAGGTCACCATCGCCTGTCTGACCTTCGGCGAGCGCGGGGAGTCCGCCAAGGCGTGGCGCGAGGGCAGGACACTCGACGAGATCAAGGCGATACGGCGGGACGAGGCCGAGCGCGCCGCCGCGACCCTCGGCGCCGAGGTCCGCTTCTTCGACGCCGGCGACTACCCGCTGGTGGCCACCGCGGAGCTGACCGACAAGCTCGTCGAGGTCTACCGGGCCACCCAGCCCGACGTCGTCCTCACCCACCCGGTCGAGGACCCGTACAACGGCGATCACCCGGCCGCCAACCGCATGGCGCTGGAGGCCCGCGTCCTCGCGCAGGCCATCGGCTACCCGGGCGCGGGCGAGATCATCGGCGCCCCGCCGGTCTTCTACTTCGAGCCGCACCAGCCGGAGATGAGCGGCTTCAAGCCCGAGGTCCTCCTCGACATCACCGAGGTCTGGGAGACCAAGCGCAAGGCCATGGAGTGCCTCGGCGCCCAGCAGCACCTGTGGGACTACTACACCGACCTGGCCGTCCGCCGGGGCGTGCAGCTCAAGCGCAACGCGGGCCCGAACCTGGGGCTGGCCCACAAGACCATGGCCGAGGCGTACATGCGCCCCTACCCGCAGATCGCGAAGGAGCTGGCATGAGCGGCGTGATCGTCACCAACCCGCCCAAGGCCGCGCTGAAGGACGTCGACGCGCTCGCACGCCACGGCGTGGCCACCGTCAGCGAGGCCATGGGCCGAACAGGCCTGCTGGGTCCGGAGGTTCGCCCCGTCCAGCAGGGTGTGCGGGTGGCCGGCACCGCGGTCACCGTGATCGGCTGGCCCGGCGACAACCTCATGATCCACGCGGCCGTCGAGCAGTGCGGCGAGGGCGACCTCCTGGTCGTCACCACCACCTCCCCGTGCACGGACGGCCTGTTCGGCGAGCTGTTCGCGACCGCCCTGAAGCAGCGCGGGGTGCGCGGGGTCGTCATGAACACCGGCATCCGTGACACCCAGGAGCTGCGGGACATGGGCTTCGCCGCCTGGTCGCGCGCGGTCTCCTCGCAGGGCACGGTCAAGGCCACCGGCGGCTCGGTCAACGTGCCGATCGCCATCGACGGCCAGGTGATCAACCCGGGCGACGTGATCCTCGCCGACGACGACGGTGTCGTGGTCGTCCCGCGGGAACGCGCCCGGGAGACGGTCGAGCGGTCCGAGGCCCGCGAGGCCAAGGAGGCCGCCACCCGCGCCGCCTTCCTCGACGGCCAACTCGGCCTGGACCGCTACGGGTTGCGGGAGACGCTGAAGAACCTCGGCGTCGCGTACCAGTCCTACGAGGAGTACACGGGGGAGCGGCCGTGACCTCACTGCCCCAGGAGGTGCCCTGCCTGCTGATGCGGGGCGGCACCTCCAAGGGCGCCTACTTCCTCGCCGACGACCTGCCCGCCGAACCCTCCCTGCGCGACGCCCTGTTGCTGCGGATCATGGGCAGCCCGGACGAGCGCCAGATCGACGGCCTCGGCGGCGCGCACCCGCTCACCAGCAAGGTCGCCGTGATCTCCGCTTCCGCGGACCCGGACGCCGATGTGGACTACCTGTTCCTCCAAGTCGCCGTCGACCGGCCCGAGGTGAGTGACCGTCAGAACTGCGGGAACATCCTCGCCGGAGTCGGCCCGTTCGCGGTCGAGCGCGGGCTGGTTCCGGCGGGGGAGCAGGAGACCTCCGTCAGGATCCGCATGGTGAACACCGGCGACTTCGCGACCGCGACCTTCCCGACCCCCGGCGGCCGCGTCGACTACACCGGGGACGCCGAGATCTCGGGCGTGCCGGGCACGGCGGCGCCCGTGGTGATCGAGTTCCCGCCGGGCGCAAGGGAGTTGCTGCCCACCGGCAACGTCATTGACGTCATCGACGGCGTCGAGACGACCTGCGTGGACAACGGCATGCCGACCGTCCTCATCGCGGCGGCCTCGCTCGAGGTCACCGGTTACGAGCCGCCCCGGGACCTGGAGGAGGACGTGGCCCTGGCCGACCGCCTGCGCACCATCCGCCTGGAGGCGGGCCGGCTGATGGGCCTCGGTGACGTGTCCGACGCCACCGTCCCCAAGCTCACCCTGCTCGCCCCGCCCAGGAACGGCGGCGCGATCACCACCCGCACCTTCATCCCCGTGCGCTGCCACACCTCCATCGGCGTCCTGGGCGCGGCGAGCGTGGCCGCGGGGCTGCGGATCGAGGGCGCCGTGGGCGCGGACATCGCGGCGATCGACCCGACGAGCGACCGCGTCCGCATAGAACACCCCACGGGGTTCCTGGACATCGAGAGCAGTGTGACGGCCGGTCCCCACGGCCCGCCCGCCGCCCGGCGTACCGCCGTGGTGCGCACCGCCCGCAAGATCTTCGACGGCACCGTCTTCCCCCGGGCCGCCGACCGACCCACAGGAGGTCACCGATGACTCCGCCGCTCGGCGACATCGCCCACATCGGCCACACCCAGCTCTTCACTCCCGAACTCGACGCCAGCGTCGCCTTCTTCACCGACTTCCTCGGCCTCACGGTCAACGGCCAGGACGGCGACACGGTCTATCTGCGGACCTACGACGACTACGAGCACCACAGCCTGGTCCTCACCGCCCGCGAGCAGCCCGGCCTCGGCCGCCTCGCCCTGCGCAGCTCCAGCGAGGAGGCACTGCACCGCCGTATCAAGGCAGTCGAGGAGTCGGGCGGCGGCGGGCGGTGGGTCGAGGACGAACCCGGCCTCGGCAAGCTGTACGTCACCACCGACCCGGACGGCCACGAACACGCCCTGTACTGGGAGAGCGAGCACTACCGGGCCCCCGAGGAACTGAGGCCGGCCCTCAAGAACCAGCCGCAGGCCAAGCCCAACAGGGGAGTGGGCGTACGGCGGTTGGACCACGTCAACTTCCTCGCCGCCGACGTGCTCGCCAACGCCGAGTTCCAGCAGAACGTGCTCGGCGCCCGGCCGACCGAGCAGATCCGGCTGGACAGCGGGAGGATCGCGGCGCGCTGGCTGACGTACACCGACAAGTCGTACGACGTCGTCTACACCTCGGACTGGACCGGCAGCGAGGGGCGGCTGCACCACATCGCGTTCGCCACCGACACCCGCGAGGACGTGCTGCGGGCGGCCGATCTCGCCATCGACACCGGGGTGTTCGTCGAGACGGGACCGCACAAGCACGCCATCCAGCAGACGTTCTTCCTCTACGTCTACGAGCCCGGCGGCAACCGGATCGAGCTGTGCAACCCGCTCACCCGGCTGGTGCTCGCCCCCGACTGGCCGCTGATCACCTGGACCGAGGAGGAGCGCAAGAAGGGACAGGCCTGGGGGCTGAAGACCATCGAGTCCTTCCACACGCACGGGACCCCGCCGGTGGCCTGAGCCGCGCTTTTCTGAGCCGCCCCTGGATTGTCGATGAGATTGTTGACAAAAGCGTTGACACATCTGGGAGTGGCTCCTTAGCGTCTGGCGCACCACGTACGAGAGGTAACCAACGATGTCCTCCTCCCCCTCCCCGCTGTCCGCCCGCGGCAGCAGACTGGCTCTCCTGGTCGTCGGTCTGTGCTGGCTGGCCGTGCTCTTCGACGGGCTCGACATGTTCATCTACGGCTCGGTGCTGCCCCACCTGCTGGAGACCAGGACCTTCGGCCTCACCGCGGACCAGGCCGGTGACCTCGGCAGCTACGCCACCTTCGGGATGCTGGTCGGCGCGCTCACCGCCGGCACGATCGCCGACCGCGTCGGGCGCAAGAAGCTGATGGTCGCCTGCGTGACCCTCTTCTCGCTGGCCTCGGGACTGTGCGCGATCTCGGAGAGCGTCGCCGTCTTCGGCCTCGGCCGGACCCTGGCGGGCGTCGGTCTCGGCGGTCTGCTGCCCACCGCGATCAGCATGGTCTCCGACTACGCCCCGCGCGGCCGCGGCGCCCTCGTCATCGGCCTGCTGATGACCGCCCACCACGCGGGCGGCATCCTCTCCGCCTACGTCGCCAAGTGGCTCATCGACCCGGTCGGCTGGCGGGCCGCGTTCTGGGTGTGCGTGCTCCCGCTGCTCTTCGCCCCGGTGCTGGCCAAGTTCCTGCCCGAGTCGCTGAGCTTCCTGGTCGCCAAGGGCCGCACCGAGGAGGCCAGGGCGCTCGCCGGGCGCTACGACGTCGAGGTGCCGGCCGCCAGGACCGGCGGCGTCGGCGACCGCTGGGCCAACCTCGCGAACCTCTTCCGCGGCAACGAGTGGATCCAGACCCTGCTCTACTGGGTGGCCTCCTTCGGCGGGCTGCTCCTCGTCTACGGCGTCGCCACCTGGCTGCCCACCCTGATGCGGGCCGAGGGCTACGCACTGGGCTCCGCCCTGTCCTTCGTGGTCGTCTTCAACCTCGGCGGCATCGTGGGCATGCTGGTCGCGGGGCGGGCCGCCGACCGCTTCGGCGCGCCGCGCATCGCCGCGATCTGGTTCGCGCTGACCGCCGCGGGCGTCTTCCTGCTCAGCGTCCACATGTCGACGACCGTCACGATGATCGTCGTCTTCCTCACCGGGGTCTTCCTGAACAGCGCCCAGACGATGATCTACGCGACGGTCTCGATCCGCTCGAACGCGGACAACCGTGCCACCGCGGTCGGCTGGACCTCGGGCATGGGCCGCTTCGGCGCCGTCTTCGGCCCGTGGCTCGGTGGCCAGCTGCTCGCCTCGGGCCACGGCGACCGGGGCTTCACCGCGTTCGCCGTCGCGGGCCTGTCGTCCATGGTCTTCATCGGCATCGCCGCCCTGCGCGGCTCCCGGCGACCGACCGCCGACACCGAGCACGAACTGGTCGCCGCCCACTGACACCCACCTGGGGGCGCGGGGAACTGCGCGAGCGACCCACCGCGACCCGCAATCGCAAGGCGGCCGGTCGCCCCGAGCCCTCAGGCGCCCGTCAGTTCCTGACCCGCACCCCGTCCAGCGCGATCGACAGCACGCGATCGCGCTGGGCGTCGTCGTCGAAGGCCGTCGCGGTGATACCGGCGACCATCCGCAGCAGGTCCACGAAGTCCATGTCCCGCCGAGCCCGACCCGCCTCCTGCGCCCGCTCGAACAGCGGGCCGCCCGCCGCGTACATCGACTCCCGGCAGGCCGCGAAGATCTCCGACTCGTCGTTGAGCGCCTCGCGCACCGCCCGCTTGGTCACCATGTAGCCCGCGAACCGGTCGAGCCAGGCGGTCAGCGCCTCCCAGGGCTCCTCGTCGGCGAGCTCCAGGGCCGCCGTCACCAGGGTGTTCACCTCGTCCGCGTAGACGCTCTCGAAGAGATGGCGGCGGGTGGGGAAGTTCCGGTACAGCGTGCCGATGCCCACGCCCGCGCGCCGCGCGATGTCCTCCAGGGACGCCTCCGCGCCGTGCTCGGCGAACGCCTCGCGCGCGGCGGCCAGCAGGGCGTCGTAGTTGCGGGCGGCGTCCTTCCGGTGGGGCCGGCGGGACGCGACGATCTCGCTGACGGGGAACGGCGACGGGGCGGTCACTGCTGCCTCCCGGGGCTGAAACGGAGGTCCACCTCCGGAACGGGTTGAAGCGGAGGTGTGCCTCCGCTAGAGTGGAGGCGTACCTCCACTTTATCAGCCGAGGTGCCTCCATCGTCCTTTCCGCGACCGCTTCCCACGAGGCTCCGGCCGCACCCCGTTCGCTCGGAGAGGCTCTTCATGCCCCGCTCGTCCACCCGCCTCACCTTCGCGGTCCTCGCGGCCGGTGCAGGCGTGTTCTCCATGCTCCAGTCGCTGATCGCGCCGGCCCTGCCGACCGTCCAGCACGCCCTGCACACCTCGCAGTCCACCGTGACCTGGGTGATGACCGCGTATCTGCTGTCCGCCTCGATCTTCACGCCGATCCTCGGCCGCGTCGGCGACCTGATCGGCAAGAAGCGCACGCTCGTCGCCGTCCTGGTGACCGTGGCCGTCGGCTGTCTGCTCGCCGCGCTCGCCCCGAGCATCGGCGTCCTGATCGTCGCCCGGGTCGTCCAGGGCGTCGGCGGCGCCCTGTTCCCGCTCTCCTTCGGCATCATCCGGGACGAGTTCGCCGCGTCCGAGGTCAGCGGCTCCATCAGCAACCTGTCCGCCGTGATCGCCGCCGGCGGTGGCGTCGGCATGGTCGCCGCCGGTCCCATCGTGACCGCGCTCGACTACCGCTGGCTGTTCTGGATCCCGGTCGCCATCGTGATCGCCGCCACCCTCATCGCCGTACGGTATGTCCCCGAGTCGCCCCACAGGGCGCGGGGGAACGTCAACTGGCTCGGTGCCGTGCTGCTGTCCGCGTGGCTGGTCGCGCTGCTGCTGCCGCTCAGCCAGGCGGCCCGGTGGGGCTGGGGCTCGGCCCGGGTGCTCGGTCTGTTCGGTGCCGCCGTCGCGCTGTTCGCGCTGTGGCTGTACTCCGAGGCCCGCTCCCGCACCCCGCTGATCGACCTGCGGGTCATGAGGCTCCCTGCCGTGTGGACCACCAACACCGCGGCCCTGCTCTTCGGCGCCGGGATGTACTCGATCTGGTCCTTCCTGCCGGGCTTCGTGCAGACGCCGTCCGAGGCCGGATACGGCTTCGGCGCGAGCGTCACCGCGGCCGGACTGCTCATGCTGCCGATGCTGGTCGCGATGTTCCTCTCCGGTGTGCTCAGCGGTCGGCTGGAGCCGGTCGTCGGCGCCAAGGCCCTGCTGGTGACCGGCGCCGCGCTGGGCGCGGTGGCGTGCGGCTTCCTCGCCCTGTGGCACGACGAGCAGTGGCAGATCGCCGTCGTCGCGGGCCTGTTCGGCCTCGGAATCGGACTCGCCTTCGCCTCCATGGCCAACCTGATCGTGGGCAGCGTCCCGGCCGACCAGACCGGCGCCGCGACCGGCATGAACGCCAACATCCGCACCATCGGCGGCTCCGTCGGCGCGGCCGTCACCAGCGTCCTGGTCACCGGCCGGCTCCAGCCCTCGGGCCTGCCGTACGAGTCCGGGTACACCCACGGCTTCACCCTGCTGGCCGTGCTGTGCCTGGCGGCGGCGCTGGCCGCCCTGCTCGTTCCGGTACGGCGGGCCACGCGCCGGGTCGTCACGGACGGCACCGAGGTCCGCGAGCCGGTCACCGCCCGGGGCTGACGTTCCGCCCAGCAGGCCCGGCGCGTGCGTGGGGTAGGGTTTACCCGCGCGATCACACGGAACACCCGTGGGAGACGCGGCCGGGACGTGGCGCAGCTTGGTAGCGCACTTGACTGGGGGTCAAGGGGTCGCAGGTTCAAATCCTGTCGTCCCGACGGCACGAAGGGCCTTCGCGGGCAACAGCCCGCGGGGCCCTTTTTCGTGGTCCTTTCGCAGGGCCGACCGGCCCCTTGATGGGACCAGTGGGGCCCTGTTCGCCGGGTGCGTCCCCCGGAAGGGTGAGAAGCTGAGCGAAGGGGAGCGCTGCCCATGACCTGACGACGCGTGGTGGTGAGCACCGTGGCTGAAGGTGACAGGAACATTGCGGTTCCGGCCGAAGGCCGTGTCGATCCGCTCGGTGGCCCATTTCTGCGCACACGGTTCGCCGTGCCGTCCCGGCCCGCCGTGTTCCTTGAGCGCACACGCCTCACCCGGCACCTCGACCAGGCCCTGCGGACCCCTCTGACCATGGTCAACGGCTCCGCCGGCGCGGGGAAGACCGCTCTCGTCGCCGACTGGACCGCGGGTCTGGACCAGCCCGTCACCTGGCTCACCGTCGAGGCGGAGGAACAGCGGCCCGGCATGTTCTGGGCGTACTTCCTCCAGGCGATGCGCGCCTCCGGCACCCCGCTGTCCGACCGGGTCCACTGCCCGGCGGACCCGAGCCGGGTGAGCCACAAGGTGCTCTCGGAGATCGCCGAGGACCTGGTCGGACGCGACCCGGCCCCGCTGGTGGTGCTCGACGAGTTCGACCGGGTGAGCGCCTCACAGGTGGCGGAGCAGCTGGAATTCGTGCTCCAGCACTCCGGCGCCGGACTGCGGCTGGTCCTCGTCACCCGCAACGAGCCGATGTTCTCCCTGCACCGCTACCGGGCGGCCGGAGCCCTCACGGAGGTCCGCGACGCCGAGCTCGCCTTCACCCCGCAGGAGGCGGCGACACTGCTGGAACTGCACGGGCTGCGCCTGCCCGCGGACGCCGTACGCGCCCTGGTGGAGCGCACCCGCGGCTGGGCCGCCGGCCTGCGGCTGTGCGCCCTGGCGGCGCAGCAGAGCCCGGACCCGCAGACGTATCTCAAGGAGTTCGAGGCCGACCGCAGCACGGTCGCCGACTTCCTGCTGGCGGAGGTGCTCAGCCGCCAGCCGGGGGAGACGCAGGACCTCCTGCTGCGCGTGAGTGTGCTGGACCGCTTCTGCCCCGACCTGGTGAATGAACTGACCCACCGGACCGACGCGGACCGCATCCTCGCCGAGCTGTACCGCGACAACGCCTTCGTCGAACAGTTGGGCCAGGGCTGGTACCGCCTGCACCCGCTGTTCGGGGAGATACTCCAGACCCACCTGCGGGTCCGCAGCCCCGGCCTGGAACCCGATCTGCACCTCTCCGCGGCCCAGTGGCTGCGGCGCCGCGGCACCCTCCCGGAGGCGCTCGCCCACGGTGCCGCCGCCGCCGACTGGGACTTCACCGCCGGCGCTCTCGTCGACGACCTGGCGATAGGGCAGTTCTTCACTGGCCTGCGCTCCGACGACCTCAACGAGCTGTTCTCCGGGATGGGCCCCGAGTCCACGGGTCCCGCCACGGAACTCGTCCGGGCGGCTCGCGACCTGGCGCAGAGCGACCTCGACCGGGGCATGGCCCACCTGCACCACGCCGAGGCGCGGCTGGCCGTCGAGGAGGGCGACCCGGCGGCGGCCCAGCTGAGCTGGGCGCTCCTGGAGACGGTGGCCGCCAGACTGACCGGCTCCCCGGCCCGCGCCGAGCAGGCCGCCGAGACCGCGGACGAGGTGCGGCCGGAGGTCCCCGCGCACCTCCTGGACAAGCACCCCGAGCTGCCCGCCCTGCTGCTCACGCACCTGGGCTCCACGCGTCTGTGGGCCGGACGCTACGAGGACGCCCGCGCCGCCCTGACCGAGGCGGCCGACTGTCCCGGCGGGGCCCTGACGGTGCTGCCCCGGGAGGAGTCGATGGGCCACCTGGCGCTGATCGACTATCTGAACGGATGGCCCGGCCGGGCCGAGCACAAGGCCCTGGCGGCGATGACGGAGACGGAGCGGTTCAGCCTGCCCCAGCCCTCGGGCTCCGGCATCGAGCGGCTGGTGCTGGCCGCCGTGGCGGTCGACCGCAACGAGCTGGGCCGGGCCCAGGCTCTCCTCGACGAGGCCGACGAGCTCGGCCACGAGACCCAGGACCCGGTGAAGGCCGCCGGGCGGGCCATCGCCGCGGCCCGGCTCCAGCTGGCGCGGGGCAACGGGCGGGCGGCCATGGAGTCGGCGGCCCCGGCCCTGTCCACCGCCGTCGCCTCACCGTGGGCGGAGAGCCTGGAGCGGGTGGTCGCCTCCATCGTCCACCTGGCCGAAGGGCGCGCCGAGACGGCAGCCGAGGTGCTGCGGAACCTGCCGGACGACCAGCCGGCGTGGGCGGTGGAGGCCGCACGCATCCAGCTCGCCGCCGGACGACCGGGCGCCGCGATCGACCTTCTCGACAGCGTGCCCGCCGGGAGCCGGCCCGGGCCCGCGGTGACCGTCCGGGCGGCACTGGTGAGAGCGCAGGCCGCCGAAGCGGCGGGTGACGCCGACACGGCCCGCCGGTTCGTCGCGCAGGCCCTGCTCGCCGCCCGGCGCGAACGGCTGCGGCGCCCCTTCCTGGACGCCGGGCGGTGGATCAGGCCACTGCTGGCCACGCCGTCGCTGCGGGTGCTGGCCGACGGATGGCTCCTGCCCGACCCCGCGGCCGCCGGCGGACCGGCCGGAGCCCCGCCCCCCGCGCCCGTCGTCGTGCAGGAGCTGAGCGAGCGCGAGCGCGACGTCCTGCGACGGCTGGCCCAGATGATGTCGACGCAGGAGATCGCCGCGGACCTGTACCTGTCGGTGAACACGGTGAAGACCCACCTCAAGAGCCTGTACCGGAAGCTGGCGGTGAACCGCCGCAGCGAGGCCGTACGGCGCGCACGGGACCTGCGGCTCCTGTGACTCCTGTGATTCCTGTGAGGACACCGCGGGTCGCCCGCGACGGGTGAGGCGCCGGGCCGCCCCTTCCGCTGCGATGGAGGGGGCGGCCGCCCGCACCGCCGCCGCGAACCGACCTGGCGAGGTGTTGACCGTGAGACGCTGGCGCGCTCTGATCGTCCTGGGGACGGCTCAGTTCCTGATGGTCCTGGACACCTCGGTCATGAACGTCTCGATCAGCCAACTGGTCGAGGACTTCGACACCGAGGTCACCACCATCCAGGCCGTCATCACCCTGTACGCGCTGGTCATGGCCGCGTTCATGATCATCGGCGGCAGGCTCGGCGACATCCTGGGCCGCCGCCGGCTCTTCTTCCTCGGACTCGTCGTGTACGCCGTGGGATCGGCCCTGACCGCGCTGGCCCCCACCGTGTGGGTCCTCGCCCTGGGCTGGTCGGTCATCGAGGGGCTCGGCGCCGCCATGGTGCTGCCGGCCATGGCGGCCCTCGTCGCGGAGTCCTACCGCGGACCGGACCGGGCCGTCGCCTACGGCGTCATCGGCGGCCTCGCCGGCGCGGGGATCGCGGTCGGGCCGCTGCTCGGCGGCTGGGTGACCACCTACCTCACCTGGCGGCTGGTGTTCGTCGGCGAGGTCGTCGTCGTCCTGGCCGTGCTGTGCTGCCGCCGGATGATCACCGAACCGGCCCGCACCGGGACCCGCCCCCGCCTCGACGGGATCGGCGCCGTGCTGTCGGCCGCCGGGCTGGGGCTGGGCGTGCTCGGGGTGCTCCAGAGCAGCACCTGGGGCTGGGTCTCGCCCCGCAACCCGCCCTTCACCGTCCTCGGATTCTCCCCGACGCTGTTCGTCGTCGGGGCCGGAGCGGCCGTCCTCGCCCTCTTCGTCCGCTGGGAGCGACGGAGGGCCGAACGGGGCACCGACCCCCTCGTCCATCTGCCCCTGCTGGGCCGGCCGGCGCTGCGCTCCGGTCTGATGGCCCTGCTGAGCCAGAACCTCATCCTGCTGGGACTGTTCTTCGTCATCCCGCTCTACCTGCAGGTGGTCCAGGGCTTCGACGCGTTCGAGACCGGGCTGCGGCTGCTCCCGGTGTCGATCACCATGCTCGCCGCCTCCATGCTGGCCTCCTCGCTGGGGCGGGCGGTCGGACCGCGCCGGATGGTCCGGCTCGCCCTCGTCACCCTGGCGGTCGCCGTCGTGTGGCTGCTGGCCACCATCGACCCGGTCATCGACGACGCGCAGTTCGCCGGAGCCATGGCCCTGGTGGGCGTGGGCACCGGACTGCTCGCCTCGCAGCTGGGCAACGTCGTCCAGTCCAGCGTCGGTGAGGAGGAGCGCAGCGAGGTCGGCGGGCTCCAGTTCACGGCGCAGAACCTGGGCTCCGCGCTGGGCACGGCCCTCATCGGGTCGATCCTCCTCGGTTCGCTGGCGCACGCCTTCACCTCGCAGGTCGAGGACGATCCGCGGCTCTCCCGAGAGGCCCGTACCCAGACCGGTATCGCCCTCGAGTCGGGGATCTCCTTCGTCACCACCGACCAGGTGCGCTCGGCGGCCGCGGACGCCGGACTGCCGCCCTCCGAGGTCGACGCCGTCGCCGACTCCTACGCCTCCGCGCAGCTCGACGGCCTCAAGGCGGCGATCCTCGCCACCGGCGGCATCACGCTGGCCAGCCTCCTCGTCACACCGAACCTCCCGGCCGGCCGGAAGAGCCGTAACGCGGCCCCGAAGACGGCCGCGCCGGCCCCCTCGGCCGGACCGGCGCGCTGACCCGCAGGGAGCACCGATGTCCACCACCGACCACAGCACGGTCCGCGGGGCCGGTACCGGTCGCCGGGCCCGCGGCGACTACACCGGCGGCGTCTACGGATCCATGCTCGCGGCCTCCGTGGTGATCGGCGCCGGCACCCTCGGCTCGTTCCCGCGCATCGAGCTGGTGGTGCTGTTGCTGCTCACGGGGGTGGCGTTCTGGATCGCGCATGTGCACGCCCAGCTGTTCGGGTCACGTCTCGCGCAGCAGCGCCTCGACCGCCAGGTCGTGTTCCACGCCTGCCGGGAGGAGTGGCCGATCGTCAAGGCCGCCGTGCCGCCGGCCGTGGCGGTGGCGGTCAGTCCACTGCTGGGCCTCGGGGTGCAGGGCGCCCTCTGGCTGGCCCTCTCCGTCGCGGTGGCCGGGCAGGTGGGCTGGTCCATGGCCGCTGCCCGCCGGGCCGGTGCCTCCTGGCGCCTGGTGGCCGCCACCGCCTCGGTCAACCTCCTGATCGGCCTGCTGATCATCTCCTTCAAGGTGTTCCTGAAACACTGAACCCGCTCGTCCGAGAGCCGCCGGCGGATCACCTGTGCCGGGTGAGGCCGGGAGGTGCCGGGCGAGGGGACCATCGCAGAACAGGGCACCGAACGCCCTCCCGGTCGCCCGCGGGGAGCAGAGCCCATGCGCTACGAGATCCGAGTCGACGGACACATGTCGGACACACTGGCCGAAGCATTTCCCGAGCTGGAACGCGTGGTCATGTCCGGACAGACCGTCCTGTTCGGCTCCGTGGTGGACGAGGCGCACCTGTTCGGCCTGCTGGCCCGCTGCCAGTCGCTGGGCCTGCACGTGGTGGAGATGCGGCGGATGCCGGAGTGACCGCGCGCAGGCCCCGGCCCCGGCGCTCAGAGGCTCTCCGCGGTGACCCGGCCGGAGCGCACGGCGGCGGCCAGTGCCTCGAAGTCCTGCTCGTTCCGGTCGGCGTAGGACTGGGCGTATCCGGTGAGCGCCTGGTCGAAGCGGTCGCCGGAGCCCAGGTAGGCGGCGATGGCGATCGGATCACCGGAACGGGCGTGCGCCCGGGCCAGCGAGGCACCGCACAGCCGCGCGAACAGCCCGAGCAGGCCGGGGTCCATGGTCTCCGGGTGCACGATGCCCTTCCAGTCCCGCAACTGCCGTACGTAGAAGTCGCGTTCGTGGCCGTCGATGCCCACCACGTGCGTCCAGCCCAGGAAGATGTCGCTGGTCGTCTGGATCAGGCGCTGGCCGGTGACGACCCGGCGGCCCTGGTTGTCGAAGCGGTCGGCGCCGGTCTGTGCGGCCAGCACCGACTCCTGGGCCTCCTTGGCCTGGAGGAGCAGCGGATCGTCGTCGTCCCGGCCGAGCAGCAGCAGGATCCAGCAGCGGGTGCCGACACTGCCCACGCCCACCACCTTGCGGGCCATGTCCACCAGACGGAAGTGGTGCAGCAGGTGCCGGCGCTCGGACGGCAGGGTGAGCGTGTACTCCTCCAGGACGGTCTGGAGCTCCTTCTCCTGCTGGTTGTCCGCCGCGTCGGCCAGCAGATCCCTCAGCGGGGTGATCAGCGGCGGGTCGGCGGTGATCCGGCGCCCCTCGGGCGTGCTGCGCGTGAGCTTCGCGAAGGCCTGGAGATGGGTGCGGGTCCGGGCCTGCTCGGTGGCCCGGGTGGTACGGCGCCTGGTCTTCTTGTCCATCGAGGAGGCGAGCAGCGCGCGGAGGTGCTCGACGTCGTCCTGGGCGTACCAGATGTCCAGGGTGCGCATGCCCGCGAGGTCACGCATCCGTTTCCGGTAGGCCCGGACACAGGTGCGCACGATGGTGTTCTGCTCCCTGAGGGAGAAGCCGTTGGCGCGCCCCGCGATGGCGAAGCTGGTGGCCAGGCGCTTGACGTCCCATTCGAAGGGGCCGGGCAGCGTCTCGTCGAAGTCGTTGATGTCGAAGACCAGATGACGCTCCGGCGAGGCCAGCAGCCGGAAGTTCAGCAGATGCGCGTCTCCGCACAACTGCACCCGCAGTCCCGTGTCCGGGGCCGCCCCCAGGTCCGCCGCCATGATCGCGGCCGCGCCGCGGTAGAAACGGAACGGCGACTCGAGCATGCGGCCGTAGCGGATCGGCACCAACTCGGGTACCCGGGTGGCCGACTGACGCTCTATCACCTCGACGGGGTCGAACCGCTCCGGGCCCGCATCGAGGAAGCCGTGGCTCGAACGGGACGCGCGGGCACGGGCGTTCTTGCCGATCGCCGCCCGTTCCGCGGGCGACAGAAGGACCGTGGAGGAGACGGTTGCGGTCATGGCTGGACCTCCTGGATCGACGACGAGGAGCCGCACCACGACCGGCGGGCCGCGCACCCGCACGGCGGGGGGTGACGGCCTCGGACATCGCCCGCCGGACCGGGGCGGGGGTGGTGCGTCCCGGCGCTCGGGGGAGCGCTCATCTCGTCCCTCTTCGTTCGGGCCGCCGCCGGGCCGGCGTACGGCCTCGGTTCCAGCCCACCGGCCCCGCAGGACCGCCGGATCACCCACGGCGGGTGACCCGGCCGCCCGCGGCACGCGGGACGCTGGCCGCGTGAGGGACCGCGCACCGCCCCGGGCGGTGCGCGGACGACCCGTTCGACCGGGCGAGGAGCAGCCATGACCACGCAGCGAGGTCCGGCATCACGTACCGCACCGGAGGACAGCCCCTACGGGACCGATCAGCCGGTGGGCGGAGCGGACGTACTGGAGCGGCTCGGCCGTTCCTGGACCTGGATCCTGGGTTCCGCGATCGCCACGCTCGTGCCGGGCGTCCTCGTCCTGGTGTGGCCGGAGGAGACGCTGCACGTCCTCGCCGTCCTGATCGGCCTGTACCTGCTGGTCGCGGGGGCGTTCCGGTTCGTGTCCGTCTTCGCCTGGCACGCGCCCGGCGAACGGCTCATCGGGCTGCTCATGGCCGTGCTGTACGTCCTCGCCGGCGTGCTCTGCCTGCGCAATCCGCTCCAGACCATCGCCGCGCTCTCCCTGATCGTCGGAGTCGTCTGGCTGGTGTCCGGGATCCTCACCCTCTACACGGCGATCACCGCCGAGGACCTGCCGCACCGCGCCTTCGTGCTGGGCATGGCCGTGGTCGCCATCGTCGCCGGGATCGTGGTGCTGGCCCTGCCGGCCGAGTCGGCCCGCGCGCTGACCCGGCTGCTCGGCCTGTGGCTCGTGCTGCTGGGGCTGTTCGAGCTGGTGCTCGCCCTGGCCTGGCGCGCCGCGCTGCGCCGGTCCGGCATCACCACCGGGCACCACGAGCCGGCGAGCGTGTAAGGCCCGCGACGTCCGCGGTCTGCGACGTCCGAGGCCGGCGAGCGGCTGCGGCTTGCGGCGTCCGAGACCTGCGGCGTCCGAGGCCCGCGGACGTCTGAGGGCCGTGACCTGTGCGAGGCCCGCGGACGTCCGAGGCCTGTGACCTCCGAGGCCGGCGGACGCCTGCGGCGGCGGACGCCTGAGATGGCGGATGCCCGAGGCGGTGGATGCCCGAGGCCCGCGGACGGCTGAGAACGAGCCCGGTCGGCCGGGCTCACAACGACGGAGACATCATGTATCCCGCCTCCACCCCCGGGGCGCAGGGCGGCGCCACCCCCACCGACACCGGTCACACCGTGACCGCCGACGAACACGCCGAGTACCAGCGGCTGCGCCGTGCCGCGAAGCTGCGCCACCGACGACTGCGCTACGCGGGTGCCACGGTCCTCCTGGCGCTGACGCTCCTGCTCGCACCGCTCGCCCTCGTCGCGACCTGGGTGCACGACCAGGTCTCCGACACCGACCGGTATGTGCGGACCGTCGCACCACTGGCCTCGGACCCGGCCGTGCAGAACGTCGTGATCGACCGGTTGACCGACCGGGTGGTGGCCCAGGTGGACGTGGCAGCCATCACGGCCGCGCTCACCAGGACACTGGCCGACGGCGGGGCACCGCCCCGGGTGGTCGAGGGGGCCCGGTCCCTCACCACCCCGCTGCGCTCCGCCGTCCGCTCCGTCGTGGACCGCATCGTGACCCGGGTGGTCACCGGCGAGGCCTTCCAGCAGGCGTGGGAAGGCGCCAACCGGCGGGCTCACGCCACCGTGCTGAACATGCTCACCGGCGACCGCGAGGGGGCTGTGCGGGCCGAGGGGGACACTGTGCGGCTGGACATCGGCGCCGTGGTCGACCAGGTGCGGCAACGCCTCGTCGACGCCGGCTTCGAGAAGGCCGCCGCCATCCCGGACACCGACCGCACCGTCACGCTGTTCCGTACCGAACAACTCGCCAAGGCCCAGGACGGGATGCGGCTGCTGGACGTCGTCGGCACCTGGCTGCCCGTCCTGACGCTCGCCCTCGGCGCCCTCGCCGTGTGGGTCGCTCCCGGCCACCGGGTGATGGTGATGATCACCGCGCTCGGCGTCGGCCTGACGGCGGTGGTGGTGCTCGTCGCACTGGTCGTGCTGCGGCGCGTCTACCTGGACTCCGTGCCGTCCGCGACGCTGCCGCCCGACGCCGCCGCCGCGGTCTTCGACACCTTCGTCCGCTTCCTGCGCGCGAGCGCCCGCACCCTTCTCGTGGTCTGCCTGCTCACGGCCCTGACCGCCTACCTCTACGGCCCCGGCCGGGCCGCCCGCGGTGTGCGCGGCCTCGCCGGGCGCGGGGCGGTGGGCGCCGGGAGCGCGCTGCGCCGCGCGGGGATGACCACCGGTCTCACCGGACACTGGCTGTCCGCGCACCGGCAGTGGACCACCGGGGTCACCATCGGCGCGGGCGCCCTCGCCCTCGTCCTCTGGAACCACCCCACCGTGGGCGCGGTCACCCTCGTCCTGGTGCTGGTCCTGGTGGTGCTGGCGATCACGGCGGTACTGGCCGCCGCACAACCGCAGCCGGACACCGGCGACCGACCGGGACCCGCGCTGGCGTGAGCCGCGCCGCCGTCCCGGCCGTGACCGCGCCCCCTCCTGCCGCCGCCGCGGGCCCCTGCCGGGGCATCCCGCTCACCCGCCCCGGGTGAAGCCGTCCGCGTCTTGCCGTGGGCACGCTGAGGACGGCACCGACAGGCGGCCGGGCGAAGGCCCCGGACGGAGGAGAGTGACATGAGTGCGTCCACGTACCTCGCGTACGACTATCCGCTGCTGAGCGTCTTCTGGTCCATGCTGTGGTTCTTCCTGTGGATCATGTGGTTCGTCCTGCTCTTCCGGATCGTCGTCGACATCTTCCGGGACGACGCCCTGAGCGGCTGGGCCAAGGCCGGCTGGCTGGTGTTCACGATCGTCCTGCCCTTCCTGGGTGTCTTCGTGTACGTCATCGCCCGAGGCAAGAACATGGGCCGCCGTGAGGTCGCCCAGGCACGGGCGCAGCAGCAGGCCTTCGACTCGTACATCCGTGAGACCGCCAAGGACGGCGGCGGGACCAGCAGCGTCGACGAACTGGCCCGGCTGTCGGAGATCCGCGCCAAGGGCGACATCACGGACGAGGAGTTCGCCAGGGCGAAGGACCTCGTCCTGAGCGGCCAGGGTTCGGGGACGTCCGCGGGCGTCGCCGCCACCTCCCGGCACTGAGCCGGCCGATCGAAAGGAGGGGTCAGGATGACCGCCACCCACCACACCGCACGTCAGTCCACGGCCAAGCAGGACTGGGCCGCCGGCACGACGGTCTTCGCGGCCGTGATGCTGATGCTCGCCGGAGTGCTCGACATCTTCCGGGGCATCATGGCCATCGCCGAGGACGACGTCTTCGTCACCACGCGCAACTACGTCTTCGAGTTCGACCTGACCAGCTGGGGCTGGATCCATCTCGCGCTGGGCGCGATCGGCGTGCTGGTGAGCCTCGGGCTCTTCCGCGCGGCCACCTGGGCCCGGGTGTCCGGGGTCGCCATCGCCGGGCTCATCATCATCGCGAACTTCCTCTCCCTGCCGTACTACCCGGCCTGGTCGATCGTGATGATCGCGATCTCGGGGTTCGTCATCTGGGCCCTGTGCACGGTCCGCCGCGACGACTCCTTCGAACCGTTCGAGCGCCCCGGGCGCGACATCTGACGACGCGGCATGCAGGGGGTTCGTGTCGGGGGCGGCACCGGGAGGGAGGGCGAGGGCATGGGACGGCAGCAGAGCTCCGGTGCACGCACCGGCAGCGTCCTCCGGGCCCGCCTCGCCCTTCTCGCCCTGCTCTGCAGCGTTCTGGTGCCGCTAGTGGTGGCCGGACTGCGCAGTGTGCTGTGGGCCCTCCTCGGCATCGCCGGGGTGGCGCTCGCCGCCGTCGGGGTGTGGTGGACTCTGGCCCACACCGGTGCCCTGCGCGTCCTCGGGCTGGTGCTGTCGGTGACCGCTCCGCTCACCGTGCTCTCCCTGTACGGCGCGTCGGGCATGCTGGGCCCGGCATGTCTGTCCCTGGCCCTGTGGATGCTGGCCGTCGCCTCGGCCCGCACCGCCCTGGCCCCGCCGCGCACCCCGCTCCGGCCCGCGTCGGCGCCGCGCGCTCCCTGGGTCGTGATGAACCCGCGCTCCGGCGGCGGCAAGGTGGGACGCTTCGGCCTGGTGGACAAGGCCCGGGCGGCGGGCGCCCGCGTCGTGCTCCTCGACGGGCACCAGGACGTGGTGGACCTCGCCCGGCAGGCCGTGGCCGAGGGCGCCGACCTGCTGGCGGTGGCCGGCGGTGACGGCACCCAGGCCCTGGTGGCCGAGGTGGCGGCCCGGCACGACGTGCCCTTCGTCGTGATCCCCGCGGGGACCCGCAACCACTTCGCCCTCGACCTCGGCCTCGACCGCGAGGACCCGGCGGCGGCCCTCGAAGCCCTCACCGACGGCGTGGAACTCCACGTGGACCTCGGCTTCGCCGCGGACCGCGTGTTCGTCAACAACGCCTCCTTCGGGACGTACGCCTCCGTGGTCGCCGATCCCGCCTACCGCGACGCCAAACTGCACACGACCCTGCGGACCCTTCCCGGCCTGCTCACCGGAGCGGACGCGCCGGACCTGCGGATGCGGGCCGGTCCCACGCATGTCGCCGGGCTCCAGGCGCTGCTCGTCAGCAACAACCCCTATCTGCGGGCGGTCGATTCGGCCCGTCCCGGGCGCCGGGAACGGCTCGACTCGGGGCTGCTCGGGGTGCTGGGCGTGCGCGTGGCGAACACCTCCCAGGCGGCCCGGCTGGTGCGCGGCGCGCGCTCCGGGTCCGTCATGCGGCTGCGGGCCGACGAGGTCGTCGTGGACGCGGACACCGCCGACATCGCGGTCGGCATCGACGGAGAACACGTCGTGCTGCCGACCCCCGTGGTGTGCCGCACCGCGCCGGGCGCCCTGCGGGTCCGGGTGCCACGCCGTCGCCCCGGCAGACCGGTGACCGCGGCACCGGCCGACTGGCCCCGCGTGGCTCGGCTGGCACGCGGCGGACGCAGTGCCGCGGCGGCCGAGCGGGGGGCTCCTCACGAGCGGGATGCCTGAGGGCCCGACGCGACGGTGACGTCGGCCGGGCGGGGTGCATGCGGCTCACCGAAAGCCGGATGTGGTGAGGTGCACGCACTCCACCGACAGCGTGTGCTGCACGCGGCTGTAGGTGGAAGCACGCGGCTCTCCGACCGGGGGTACACGGGCTCTCCGGCCGGGAACGAAGCATTCCCGGCCGGAGAGACGGGGTGGCCGCGGACCCGTGTGCGACGGGCCGCTGCCGGACTACGTCACGCGGTCCGCGCGGTCAGGCGCCCGGAGGCCTGTTGCGCGGCCGTCAGGTCGTCGACGGTCTGCGTCGTCGCCAGCAGCTCCGCCGCGACCGGCGCCAGGGCCCGCGGTGTCAGGAAGCCTTCCGCGACCGGCAGACCACCGGCCTTCCGGATGGCCTCCCGCAGCGGCTTGGCCCACAGGTGCTCCAGCAGCACGAAGGCCGCCGCCGTGCCCGGCAGGAGTTCCTCCGCCAGCGCCCGGAGATCGTTCGGGGTGAACCCGAAGGCCTTGGTGCCGGGACCGTACTCCGGCGCGCCGCCGGTCGCGTCCGGGATGCGCGGGGTCAGACCGAGCAGGGCCTCGACGGTCTCACCCATGCCCTCCGACTCGTAGTTGAGACCGATGGTGTCGCCGTCGATCTCCTTCTGCAGGAACAGCACGTCAAGGACCCGGATCTGCCCCTTGCTCTCGAGCACGCCCAGTTCCTCGAGGACACGCCCTTCGAACGCCGCGTCAGGACCGAACTCGATGGTGAGCAGTTGCACCGGTCCGAGAGTCGACATGGTCTCTCCCCTTTCTCCGCCCCGGTTCATCCCATACGGCCGCGCGCGTCCCGCGCCTCACCCGTGGAAGGTGAGTCTCCTGGACGGCCGTGCGTCCGGCCGTACCAGTCGTGCACGACCGAGCTGCCCGTCACCACGTCCTGGAGCGACGCCCCGCGCCGGCTGAACGGGATCCACAACAGCCCCCAGGGCAGGGCGACACAGAGCAGGGCCCGCAGCAGGGCGATGCCCGCGGTGAGGCGCTGCCCCGAACGGTCCGTCACCCGCAGCCCCATCAACTGGTTGCCGGCGGTGCGCCCGCCGAAGAACCATCCGCAGGCGAGGTAGCCGACGAGGGTCGCGGAGCCCAGGGCCGCGGTGACGCCGGGCCCGGGATCGGGGAACGCGAACGGCGGACCCGCCAACAGCCGGTGTGCGGCCGCGTACCCGGCCTCGACGGTGAGCAGGATCCCCAGCGCGACGAGTACGTCCGCGGCGGCCGCCACCGTCCGCGACACCAGCCCCGCCGGACGGCCCTGGACCTCCTGCGGGCGACGGGTGCGGGCCGGGGCCGTCACGGCGTCTCCACCGGTGCGGTCGGCCCGAGCCCGCCCGCCCCGGAAGGACCCGCCCGGTGCAGCAGCCGGTCCGTGAGCCGCTGCACCAGCCGGTCGGCACGGGCGTTCTGGTCACGGAACGCGTCCAGGGTCTCCGCGGTGATGCTCCCGCCGGTGTCCCGGACCACCCGGCCCAAGTCGAGTTCGTCGAGCACCGACTCGGCGTACGCCACGAGGTCGACGCGCGCGAGGACGGTGTCCGGGTCGACGCGGGCGAGCAGGGCGTCGAGGTCCACCCGGTCGAGTACGGCGTCGAGGTCGACGCGGGCCAGCACCGAGTCCAGGTCGACGCGGGCCACCACGCCGTCCAGGTCGACGCGGGCGAGGACCGTGTCCAGGTCGATCCGGGCCAGTACGGCGTCCAGGTCCAGGCGGGCGGCGACGCGGTCGACGTCGAGGCGGTCGGCCACGGCGTCGACGTCGATCTCGTCCAGGACGGCGGTGGCCAGCGCACGCACCAGCGCCCGGGCGCGCGCTTCCGCCTCGGCGCGGGCCCGCAGCCGCTCCGCCGCGCCGAGGGCACTCCAGCGCGCCACCCGCCGGCCCACGGCGTCGGCCGCGAAGGACGGCACGACAGCCCGTACCGCGGCCCGGGTGCAGGGCACGGCCACGGCACCGACCCCCGCCACGACCCACCGCGACCGGCGCCGGAGCTCCGAGGCGAGACCGAAGGCCGCGTCCGGTACGACCGGGGAGCCCAGGTGCCGTACCTGTGCCGCGCCCTCCGCGGTGCTCGCGACGGCCCGCACGGCGAGATCGACCAGTCCCACGGCCAGCCTCGTCGCCCCGGCGGCCGTTCCTCTGTCGGTGACGCTCATCCGGCTCACCTCTCGTCGAGGAGCCGGGTGACGGGCCCGACGGCCCACTCGGCTCCGGTGCTGCGGCTGAAGGCGGTGACGGCGGCCTCCACCGTGGGGAAGAACCGGTCCGGATCGATGGTGCGGGTGAGGCCGTAGCGCTCGATCTTCCGCCGCACCGGGTCCTTGAGTTCGGCGAAGACCAGACGGACGTGCCGGGCGCTGAGCGCCGTGTCGAGTTCGTGCAGGACGTCCGCCGCGGTGGTGTCCACGTCGGTCATGGGCTCGGCGGCGACGACGACCCAGCGCGGCCGGGGATCGGCCCCGGCCAGCCGCCGCACCTCGTCCCGGAAACTCTTGGCGTTGGCGAAGAACAGCGGCGCGTCGAACCGGTAGATGACCAGTCCCGGCAGCCTGTCCGCGCCCGGATAGGAGCGGATGTCGTGGTACCCCTCCAGGCCCGGCACCCGCCCGAGCACGGTGTCGTACGGCCACCACGCCCGCCGGAAGACGTTGAGGACGGAGAGACCCACCGCGATGGCGATGCCGGGCAGCACACCGAGCAGGGCGACCCCGACGAACGCCGCGACGCACAGCAGGAATTCGGTCCGGCGCTGCCGCCACAGCCGTACGGCGCCCGGGATGTCGGCCAGCGACAGCGACGCGGCGATGACCACGGCGGCCAGCGCGGGCTGCGGCAGGTTGCGGAACAGACCGGGCATGAGCACCAGCATCAGCACGATCAGGGCGGCCCCGACCACGCCGGTGAGCTGGCTCCTGGCGCCCGCGCGCTCGGCGACCGCGGTACGCGAGCCGCTCGCGCTGACGGGGAAGCCCTGGAACAGCCCCGCCGCCAGGTTCGCCGCCCCCACCCCCGCCATCTCCCGGTTGCCCTGGACCTCCTGGCCGGTGCGGGCCGCGAACGCCGACGAGTTGGAGATGGTGTCCGCCAGCGACACCACCGCGATCCCCAGCGCACCGGCGAACAGCGGGCCCAGATCGTCGGCCCGCACGTCGGGAAGCGTGAACGGCGGGAAGCCCTCCGGCAGCGGCCCGACCAGACCGACGCCGTGCTCGTCCAGGTCGAGGAGCGAGGCCGCCAGGATCGCGAGGGCGACCATCACGAGCACGGCGGGCACCTTGGGCAGCAGCCGTTCCAGGAACAGGATCAGCACCAGCCCCGAGACACCGACGGCGGCCGCCGCCGGTACCGTCGCCCCCTCGGCCAGCTTCCGCACCAGTCCGGCGCACTCCCCGACCAGGTTGTCGGCGTCGACCTTGAACCCGAGCAGCTTCGGCAGCTGGCCGACGAGGATGGTCAGGGCCAGGCCGTTCATGTAACCGATCATCGTCGGCTTGGAGATCAGGTCCGCGATGAAACCGAGTCGCGCCACGGAGGCGAGGATCATGATGCCCGCCACCATGAGCGCGAGCATCGACGCCAGTGCGACCGCCCGCTCCGGGTCCCCGTCCGACGCGACGAGGGGGAGCACCGTGGCGGCGATCATCGGGCCCAGCGAGGAGTCGGGTCCCAGCACCAGGATCCTGGACGGGCCGCACACCGCGTAACCGAGCAGGCACAGGATCGTCGTGTACAGGCCGGTGATCGGGGGCAGGCCCGCGAGTTCGGCGTACGCCATGCCCTGCGGTACGAGCAGGGTGGTGAGGGCGATCCCGGCCACCACGTCCTTGGTCAGCCACTCGCGCCGGTAGCCCGAGAGCGCCTGCACCCCCGGCACCGCCCGCAGCCGGCCCAGGGCCCCCGGCGCGCCGCGCCCGGTGGTCGTGGACCGTCCCTGCGCCTGATGGCCGTCCATCCGCCCTTCCCGACCTCGTCAGGGCCCGACCGGTCCTCGGGCCCGGAACGCCGTGTCCTGGAAGGATGCGACGCTCCCGCCCGCACGGCTTCACCCCGCGCGGGTGACCGAGCGGGCCGGGAAGGACGCTTCCCTCCGCGGCCCGCTCCACAGGTCGCCGCTGCCCACCTCGCCACCGGTGGGCAGCCCGCGCCGGTCAGGCGTCCTTGCGCACCAACCCCTCGTACGCGGCGGTGAGCCTGCTCGCGAGCTGGTCCACGCCGAGGGTGTCGAGGCCGCGCTGCCCGTCCACGGCCGCCCTGGCCGCCGAGCGGGTGGCGCTGAAGACGGCCCAGGAGTCCGCCGTCCAGTCCGTCCGGTCCGGGGATCCCACCGCGTCCAGAGCGGCGCGCAGCGTGGTGGTGTCGACCCGGCCGTCCACGTCGCCCGAGAGCGCGGTGAACGCGTCGAGGACGAGCTTCCCGGACTTCAGGGTGAACGTCACCGTGTGCCGGCCCTCCCGCAGGCCGCGGAGCGAGTAGGTGGCCTGGCGCTTGTCCGTGGCGACCGTCCTGACGTCCCGCGCGATCGGCCGTCCGTCCACGGCGACGTCGAGGACGGCACTGCCGTCGTTGCCGCCGATGACGTCGACGCCCGTGCCGGAGAACGGGACGGTGACCGTCGCACCGGAGGTGGAACCGGTCGACGTCGTCCGGTACCAGTTCATCGCGTCCCCGAGGGAGGCGTTCCGGCTCCACGTGCCGCCGTAGACCACCGAGCCGTCCATGTTGTCGGTGAGCGTGCCGGCGTACGGCGTGTATCCGGCGACCTTCTCCACCTTCAGGTTGTCGAACGCGACCTTGTGGAAGTCGGTGCCCAGCTTGACGCGGCCCTCGCTCGCCGGCGTCGGGTCCTGGTAGTCGGCGACGGCCTGTCCGTCGACGGAGACGGTGACGTGGGCTCCCTTGGCCTCGACGGCGAGGCGGTAGCCGTCGGAGGCGGGGACCGTCCCGGTGCGGATCACCGTGCCGTAGCGGGAGAAGGTCCAGTTCCCGGACGGCCCGATCCCGATGCTGTACGCGGCGTCGGTCGCCGCCATGCCCTTCTGCTGGCGCACGCCCAGGGTCGCGAGACCGCCCTGCGGGTCCGGGAAGGACACGTCGACCGAGGCCCGGTAGTTCTCCCAACGGAAGTCGCCGACCGTGGTGTTGGGGGTGTTCCGGTTCCAGGCGCCGGTGTCCTTCATGGACTGGTCCAGGTACTGGTAGAGGACGTTGTCGCCGCCCGCGTCCTTGCCGACCTCCCACGCGCCCGTCTGGTCGACCAGGTAACGGGGCTGGTTGCCACGGGAGTCGAGGTACGACCGGGACACCGTGCGCGCCCCGTTGTCGGTGCCGACCCGGACCCGGCCTTCCTCCCGGTACCCGAAGTCGTCGGCGTACAGGACGGAGTCGCGGGTGTCGTGCCGCTTGCCGCTCGCGTCGGTGTCCAGGACCGTGCGGGCCGCGGACCCGGGCAGGCGCTGCTTCGTCGCCTTGTCGTGGCTGCGGTCGAGCGTGGTGAACGTGACGATCGAGCGCGGCTTGACCTGGTAGGTGTAGTAGCCGTCGCCGTCGGGGCGGAGTTCGGCCGCGAGGTGCTTGAAGTTCGCGTCGAAGTCCTGGCCGGGGTCGGCGGCGCGGGACTCCCAGACCTCCAGGGTGGCGTCGTCGCCCAGGTCCATGTTCTCGGCCTTGATGCGATAACTCTTCGTCCGGTCGCTGTCGTTGACGGCGATCGTCGAGAAGTCCCTCTTCTTGGGGTCGGCGAGCGTCATGTAACTGGGCGCGCCGTTCGAGCCGTCGACGTTCTCGGTGCCGCTCACCCCGCTGTAGCTCGCCTCGGGCACGGTGCGCCAGATGCCGGCCGTGTTGGTGTCGTTCTCCCAGCCGGTCCTCGCGAACTGGGTGAAGTGCTGCATCACATACAGCGCCGCGTCGTAGTGGATGTTCCCCGACCACGGGTCGCGGGCGCTGACCAGCTCCTTGTGGCTGTACTGGGCGCCCTCGTAGAAGGCCCCGATCGCCGGCTGGAAGATGTAGTGCGTCCGCTTGGAGTTGGCGTAGCTCTTCACGGAGCGGTTGGCGAGGTCCAGCGCGCTCTGCACGCCTCCGATGCCGGTGCTCGCTCCGTTCGGGCCCTCGGTGTTGTTGACCCGGTAGTCCGTCCAGCCGAAGGAGCCGACGCCCTCGCTGTACCAGACCTCCTTGTCCTGGCCGTGGGCGTTGTCACCGGTCGCCAGCTTCGTGTACGGCCGGTAGGTGGCGCTGTCGGGGGTGCCGTCGAGCCGGTCGTCGGTGGTGTAGTGGTAGCCCACCGCGTCGACCATGCCGAAGAGTTCGGTGTCCGTGAGCATCGCCGGACCGATGTTCTTCGTGGTGTTCTCGTCCGAGGCGACGATCTTGATGCCGTGGTAGGCCTTCTCGGCCGCCGCCTGCTGACGAGGCGTCAGTCCGTAGCGCGCGTCGGCGAATTCGGTGTCGTTCGTCAGCGCGTTCTTGTACCACTTGACGAAGGAGAGGTCCGGCTTCGTGGTCTCGTTGGTGTCCGGGTTGACGTAGTCGACCATGTACCCGTACTTCTCGTACGCGTCGAGGATCGTCTCCTTGTACCACTTGTACATCTCGTCGGTGCCGGTGCCCTTGTTCCACTCGGTCTGGACCCACTGGGGCATGACCCAGCGCAGGATCGAGACCTTCAGCCCCGGGTTCACCGTCTTGGCGTCGGCGGCCAGCTGGAAGCCGGGGGAGCGGGACGCGTCGGCGAGCTCGTCCGCCGTGCGCATGGTCGCCGGGTCGGAACCGGTCGACGTGTTGGTGTCCGAACCCATCTCGATCTTCACGTGGTTGATCAGCGGGTTCCGCCCGCCGAACAGCACCCTGATCAGCTGCCAGTAGCGCTCCGGGTGCTCCGCCTTGTAGTCCATCAGCAGATTGCTCGTGCTGTTGCAGCTGAGCAGGCCGAGGCCCTTGTAGGTGAGGCCGTTCACGTTGTCGGCGCGTACGTCGTGCCCGTCGACCACGATCTGCACGGGATCGTCCGCGGAGTGGGCGGCGGGGGCCGCGGTCACCCCTGCCGCCAGTGCCATGGTGGTCGCCGCGGCCAGTGACGCCCAGCCGAATCTTCGCTGCATACCCATTCGGGGGACCGTAGGTGGCAAGCGCTTTCTGGGTCAATCCCCTTGCGTCACTTGGGAATTGAGGCGCCCCCTCGGGCTCACCCGCCGTAAAACGCGTGGACCGCGGGGCGGCCGTCACGGGACACTGCCGAACTCGGACCGCTACTCCCCATACACACAGGGTTAGGATGCAGACGCCTGAGTCAGAGAAAGTCACACCGCGCAAGGGCGCGGTGCTCCTCGCACTTCGTTACTACGGACGGGAGTTGGGCCGACTCCGCCGGCTGACGGCTCCCGCCATGCTGCTGTTCGCGCTGGGCGGCATCGGCCTCAACTACGTAGCCCCCCTGGTCGTCGCGAAGCTCGCCGGTGACATCGCCGACGGCGGCGAGCTCACCGTCGGGTCGGCACTGCCGTACATCCTGGGTTTCGCCGGTGTCCTGCTCCTCGCGGAGGCACTGTGGCGGGTCGCCCTGCACTGCATGAACCGCCTCGACGCCCTCGGAATCGAGCACCTCTACGTCATCGGCATGGACGAACTGTTCGCCAAGGACGCCACGTTCTTCCACGACAACTTCGCCGGGTCGCTCACCAAGCGCGTCCTGAGCTTCGCCACCCGTTTCGAGCCGTTCGTCGACACCCTGTGCTTCCAGGTCGTCGGCAACGTCGTACCGCTGCTGTTCGGCTCGGTGGTGCTCTGGCGGTACGAACCGCTGCTCGTCGTGGGGCTGTTGACGATGATCGCGGTGACGGCCCTCTGCGCGGCCCCCCTCATCCGGCACCGCCAGCGGCTGGTCGCCGAGCGCGAGGCGGCGGTCGCCCGGGTGTCCGGGCATGTCGCCGACAGCCTGATGAACATGGACACCGTCCGGGCGTTCGGCGCCGAGGCGCGCGAGGCCGCCGAGCACCGCAGCCGAGTCGCGACCTCACGCCGGCTCATGCTCAGGTCGTGGGACTACGGCAACCTGCGCATCGACACCTTCGTCGCGCCGATGTCCGTGCTGACCAACGCGCTGGGCCTGCTGCTCGCGGTGACCCTGGGCGGCGGCGAGCACGGCGTGGAGGCGGTGGTGGTCGCCTTCACCTACTACTCCAACGCGACCCGGATCATGTTCGAGTTCAACCAGATCTACCGCAGGCTGGAGAGCTCGATGACGGAGGCCGCGCAGTTCACCGAACTGCTGCTGAGCCCGCCGACCGTGCTCGACCCGCCGTCGCCCGAGCCGCTGGTGCCCGGGGCCGCCGACGTGCGCTTCGAAGGGGTGAACTTCAGCCACGCGGGAGCGGAGCGGCTCTTCGAGGGGCTCGACCTCGTCGTGCCCGCCGGGACCAAGGTCGGCCTGGTCGGACGCTCCGGCGGCGGCAAGACCACGCTCACCCGGCTGCTGCTGCGGATGCAGGACATCCAGGGCGGCCGGATCCTGGTCGGCGGCCAGGACATCAGCCGGCTGCGCCAGCGGGACCTGCGCGGCCTGATGGCGTACGTGCCCCAGGACCCGGCGATGTTCCACCGCACCCTGCGCGACAACATCGCCTTCGCCCGGCCGGACGCCACCGAGGCGGAGATCCGCCGCGCGGCCGAGGCGGCCCACGTCACGGAGTTCGTCGACGCGCTGCCGGACGGCTTCGACACGCTGGTGGGGGAGCGGGGCGTGAAGCTGTCCGGCGGCCAGCGCCAGCGCGTCGCCCTCGCCCGGGCGATCCTGCGGGACGCGCCGATCCTGCTGCTCGACGAGGCGACCAGTGCCCTGGACTCGGAGAGCGAGATCCTGGTGCAGGAGGCGCTGTGGCGGCTCATGGAGGGGCGGACGGCGCTGGTGGTGGCGCACCGGCTGAGCACGGTCGCGGGCATGGACCAACTCGTCGTCCTCGACCGCGGGCGGATCGTGGAGCAGGGCAGCCACCAGGAGCTGCTCGCGCTGGACGGGCCGTACGCGAAGCTGTGGCACCACCAGTCGGGGGGTTTCCTCGAAGACGACCCCGTCGAGGCCGAGTTGCGCTGAAGGGGGCGAGCGGGGGCACGGAGGAACCGGACCGGCGGTAGCGGCGGCCGTCGGTGCCCGGTCCGGCCTTCGGCTGCCGGCGGGTGGCCTCCACGAGGCCCCCAGCCGGGGCGAGTTGGGACAGTCCGTCCGGCCAAGCGGTCCCGCCGGGCCTGCGGAATCCGGCCGTCTTGATCGGCCGAGCCGCCCGGCGGTCACCCCCGCGGGACACCATCTCTGCAAACGAAACTCCCGTCGCCGCAGGTCACGGGGCCCGCTTTCGTGGCCGAAACACTCGCTGAAGTGATGGCTCCACTGCCCCATCTCCAAATCGTAAGCACATATTCCACACATCCCCCCTTGCAGAAGGGTCTCGATGGTCTAGATTGACCTTGCTGCCCATGGTGGGACACGGGGCGACAAATAGTGATCTATGGGTCCAGCGCTGCGGATACTGAGCAGAAACGTCTCGGCGCCAGGCTCGGGGGTGAGGGGTTCTCGGAGCCCGATGGGGGCTTCGGGTGCAGGGGGCATCCGAGGTTTCCGCAGGTTCCTGCCCGACGCGAGAGCTGACGGAACTAGCAAGTCTGCTGCTGCCAAGGGGTGTTCTTTACGCAACCTTGACGTAGGCATGCCATGCGTGTGTGGGGGGCGGTGCCTCCCTCGGGAGGAACAGTGCGGCGCAGGGCGGGGGGTCCTGCGAGGAACGGTGCGGGAGGCGGGGGCCTCCCGGGGGGAGGAACGATGTCTGGCAACCACGTCGTACCACAGGGGACCGGGGGGGTGCTGTGCGGGAGGGGGGAATAGTCCGGCCCCTTCCGTCGGCGCACGAGCGTCTGACGGGTGGGGCGGCAGGCCAGTCGGCGAACGCCTGGGAGCAGCGGTACCGCCGTACCGTGATCACCAGCGACACCCTGACCACCGCCATCGTGGTGGCGGGGATCGGCGAGTTCTTCGGGGCCCGGGACGCGGCCAACTGGCATGAGAAATGGGGCATTCTCGCGTTCGGCACCGAACTGCTGGTGCTGGCGGCGCTCGCGGTGGGCCGGGCGTGGGCACCGGCCGTGCTCGGCCAGGGTGCCGAGGAGTTCCGCAGGCTCGGACGGTCCCTGTTCGCGGCGACCGTCGTGCTCGCGCTCGGCGGGATCGCCCTCACCTCACGCAACATCAAGCTCTGGATCTTCGTCGCGATCCCCACCATCGCGCTGGTCACCATGACCGCGCGCTATGTGCTCCGCCTCGGGCTGCACAAGCAGCGCAAGGAAGGGCAGTGCCTGAGACCGGTGCTCGCCGCCGGGAGCCCGGCCACCGTGAGCGACCTGATCAGCCGCACCCGCAAGTTCCCCCACCTCGGATGGCGGGTGGACGGGGTGTGCACGACGGACGGCCGCGGGTTCGACGCTGACGAACTGGACGGCGTGCCGGTCATCGGCCAGCTCACGGACGTCGCCAAGTACGTGGAGAACGACGGCTACCGGGTCGTCGCGATCACACCGGACCCGTACTGGACACCGGAGCGGTTGCAGCGGCTGGCCTGGAACCTCGAGGGCAGCGAGGCCGAGATGGTCGTGGCCCCGGTGCTGATGGAGGTGGCCGGCCCGCGACTGCACGTCGACGGCGTGCTCGGGATCCCGCTGCTGCGGGTCAGCATGCCGACGTTCACCGGAGGCCGCCGGGCCATCAAGGCGGTCGCCGACCGGCTGGGCTCGGCGATCCTGCTGATCCTGTTCGCGCCGCTGATGATCCTCGTCGGACTGCTCGTGGTGGCGGACAGCCGGGGCGGGGCGTTCTACAGCCAGCGCCGAGTCGGCAAGGACGGCCGCGAGTTCACCATCCTCAAGTTCCGCACCATGGTCGTCGGGGCCGACCTGGCACGCGCCGAACTGGCCGACCGCAACGAGGGCGCGGGGCTGCTGTTCAAGATGCGCCGGGACCCGCGGGTGACCCGGGTCGGCACCGTGCTGCGCCGGTACTCGCTCGACGAACTCCCGCAGCTCTTCAACGTACTCACCGGATCGATGTCGCTCGTCGGTCCGCGCCCTCCGCTGCCAGAGGAGTCCGCCGCGTACGGCCCGGACATCCGGCGGCGACTGCTGGTCAAGCCCGGCCTCACCGGCCTGTGGCAGATCAGCGGACGCAGCGACCTGCCGTGGGAGGAGGCCGTCCGCCTCGACCTGCGGTACGTAGAGGACTGGTCGCTCGCCCTGGACGCGGTGATCTTGTGGAAGACGCTGCGCGCGGTGCTCTACGGCCAGGGGGCCTACTGATGTGCGGGGGGCGTCGCCCGGACGGCGGGCAGTCGGCAGGCCACAAGGGCCTGGCCGGGGGGAGGAGCGGGTCATGAAGATCAGCGTGTTCGGGCTCGGCTACGTGGGCTGCGTGTCGGCCGCGTGCCTGGCCGGCATGGGGCACGAGGTCATCGGCGTGGACGTCAACCAGGTGAAGGTCGACCTGGTCAACGACGGCAAGGCCCCGGTGGTCGAGGAGCGGATCGGCGAACTCACCGCCGACGTCGTGCGGACCGGAGCACTCCGTGCCACCACCGACGTCCGTGAGGCGATCATGGGCAGCGAGGTGTCGCTGATCTGCGTGGGCACCCCGTCGGAGCCCAACGGCAGCCTGTGCACCACCTACTTGGAGCGGGTCACCGAGGAGATCGGCGCCGCGCTGGCGGAGCGGGGCGGGCGGCACACCGTGGTGTTCCGCAGCACCATGCTCCCGGGCACGTGCCTGAACCTCCTGGTACCGATCCTGGAGAAGAACATCGGCGGCACCGCCGGGGTGGACGTCGGGGTCGCGGTCAACCCGGAGTTCCTGCGCGAGGGCACCAGCGTGCGGGACTTCTTCGACCCGCCCAAGACGGTCATCGGCGAACTCGACCAGGCCAGCGGCGACGTGGTGGCCGCGCTCTACGAGAGCCTGCCCGGCGAGGTGTTCCGGGTGCCGGTCCCGACGGCCGAGGCGATCAAGTACGCGGACAACGCGTTCCACGGCCTCAAGATCGGCTTCGCGAACGAACTCGGCGCCGTGTGCCAGGCGTTGGGCGTGGACTCGCACCAGGTGATGGACGTCTTCCTGGCCGACCGCAAGCTGAACATCAGCCCCGCCTACCTGCGCCCCGGCTTCGCCTTCGGCGGCTCCTGCCTGCCCAAGGACCTGCGCAGCCTGGTCCACGCGGCGCAGCGGGCCGACGTCTCGGTGCCCATCCTCTCCCACGTGCTCGCCTCCAACGCCGACCACCTCCAGCGCGCGGTGGACCTGGTGGAGCGCACCGGCAAGCGGAAGGTGGGCCTGTTCGGGCTGTCCTTCAAGCCCGGCACCGACGACCTCCGCGAGAGCCCGCTCGTCGAACTGGCGGAACGGCTCCACGGCAAGGGGTACGACCTGCGGATCCACGACGCCAACGTGAGCCTCTCCCGGCTGATGGGCGCCAACCGCGAGTACATCGAGACCCGGCTGCCGCACCTGGCGCAGCTGCTCGCGGACTCCGTCGAGGAGGTGCTCGACCATGCCGAGGTGTGCCTGGTCGGGACCAAAGACCCGGCCGTCCTCGCGGCCCTGCCTCATGGCGGCGGCCCGGTGATAGTCGACCTCATCCGCCTTCCCGACGCCGAGACGCGCCGGACCGAACCGGGATACATGGGCCTTGCTTGGTAACGAAGTCAGCGGCGACGGCAACGGCCGGCGCGCGCTGATCCTGGTGGAGAACCTGTCGGTGCCGTTCGACCGACGGGTGTGGCAGGAGTGCACGACCCTGCGCGACGCGGGCTGGGAGGTCCACGTCATCTGCCCGCAGGGCGAGAAGCGGGACACGGAGCCGGAGGCGGTGATCGACGGGGTGCGGATCCACCGCTACCCGCTGCGCGCCGCCACCGGAGGCCCGTCCGGCTACCTCAAGGAGTACGGCTCCGCGCTCTGGCACACGGCCCGGCTGGCCCGCAAGGTCGGCCCGGTCCACGTGGTGCACGCCTGCAACCCGCCCGACCTGCTGTTCCTGTCGGCCCGCTGGCTGCGGCGGCGCGGCGCGCGGTTCGTCTTCGACCAGCACGACCTGGTGCCCGAGCTGTACCTCTCCCGCTTCGACCGCGGCAAGGACCTGCTCTACCGCGCCGTGTGCGCCGTGGAACGGCGGACCTACCGGGCCGCGGACATCGTCCTCGCCACGAACGAGAGCTACAAGGACGTCGCCGTCAGCCGCGGCGGCAAGCGGCCCGAGGACGTCTACGTGGTGCGCAGCGCGCCCCAGATCGAGCGGTTCCAACCGGTGCCGCCCGAGCCGGAGTTGAAGCGCGGCAAGCCCCATCTGCTCTGCTACCTGGGCGTGATGGGCCCGCAGGACGGCGTCGACTACGCCCTGCGCGCCCTCGCGAAGCTGCGCGACGAGTTCGGGCGGACCGACTGGCACGCGGTGTTCGTCGGCTCCGGCGACGCCCACGACGCGATGGTGGAGCTGTCCCGGGAGCTCGGACTCACCGACCAGGTGCAGTTCACCGGGCGCATTCCCGACGCCGACCTGGTGCGCTACCTGTCCACCGCGGACGTGTGCCTGTCTCCCGACCCGCGCAATCCGCTCAACGACGTGTCGACCATGAACAAGGTCCTGGAGTACATGGCGATGGGCCGGCCGATCGTCTCCTTCGACCTGAAGGAGGCGCGCGTCTCCGCCGGTGACGCCGCCGTCTACGCGCCGGCCAACGACGAGACCCGGTTCGCCGAGCTCATCACGGAGTTGCTGGACGATCCGGACCAGCGGGCCCGGATGGGCAAGATCGGCCAGGAGCGGATCGGCGGGCCGCTTTCCTGGAGCAATTCCCAGGCGTCACTGCTCGCCGCCTATACCGCCGCCTGCCGGAACCGCGACGCGGTGCCGGCGAGCGGTCCGGTGCGCACAAGGAAGAAGAGGCAGCGCAGTTGAACGAAGACACCATCCGCCTCGTCACGATCGGGCGGATACTCCGGCGGCGGTGGCGGCTCCTGGCCGTCCTCGCCGTGGTGGGCGCACTGTTCGGATACGGCACCTCGGTGCTGGTGTTCCCGCCGCGGTACACCGCGTCGGCACCGGTACTGCTGCCAGGGGTGTGGGAGGAACGGGAGCTGCTCACCCAGGTCGACATCGCCACCAGTCTGACCGTGGTCGACCGTGCGGCCGACGCCCTGCACTGGTCCGACGTCAGCCGCTCCGAGCTGCAGGACGACGTGAGCGCCTCGGCCGCCGACGGCAACATCATCACGATCTCGGGCACGGCCGACACCCCGGAGCGCGCGCAGCGGCTCGCCGACGGGGTGGCCCAGCAGTTCGTGCAGTTCGCCGCGCAGGTCGCGGGCAGCGGCGCCGACGCCTCGGTGGCCGCGCAGACCGAGGCGCTGCGCAAGCAGGTGACGGAGACGAACCGGCGCATCTCCGAGCTGGCCGACGCGGCCGATCCGGGACAGACCGTGGAGAGCGTGCAGTCCCGCACGGCGCTCGAGAACCTGCGCACCTCGCTGGAGGCGGCCATGAAGAAGCTGGAAGAGGCCGACCCGTCGACCGACAAGTCAGGCATGGTCGTCATGGGGGAGGCCCCCCGGCCCACCGGCGAGGCGCCGCCGACCAGGATTCAGCTCACCGTCGGTGGGGCGCTGGTGTTCTTCCTGCTCGCGGTCCTCGGTCATCTCGTCGCCGCACGGATGAACCGCCGACTGCGCACCGAACCCGAGATCGCCGCGGCACTCGGCTCGACGCCGCTCGGCGCCGTGGACGTGCCCGGTGAATGGCCCGCGCACGCGTCGCGGGGCGGGGGCCGGACGGCCCGGATCCGCCGGCTCGTCGGTGCCGACACCCGGTGGGACGTACCGCCCCTCCAGAAGTCCGGTGACGAGGCCGGCCGACGGCTCCGTTACCGGCGGGTGTGCGCCCGCCTCCGGGAGCAGCTGCCGGCTCCCCGGCGGCTGCTGGTCGTCGTACCGGACGGCGACGAGATCGCCCGCCGGGCGGCGGGGCAGCTCCTCGCCGAGGCCAAGAACGATCCACTGCTGCGGGTGGTGGAGGTGTCGGTGGACCGGCCGATCGTGCCGGACCGGGAGACGGAGAACGGTGCCGTGGTGGTCCTCAGTGCGAACAGCCGGACCGCGGAGGAACTCGCCGGCATCGCCGAGGCGTGCGCGGACGGCCGGCACGACATCGTCGGCGTCGTCGTCGCGGGCCCGGTCCAGGCCGGCGGCCCCGCGCGTGCCGCCGCCGACCTGCCGGACGACGCCACGCTGACGTTCGCGGTTCCCCGCGCGACGGGAGGTCGGGCGTGACCACGAACACGACTTCAACGGAGTCGGCCGCCACCCCGCTCCTGGACGTGCAGGCACTGGTGGTGGCGGTGCGCAGGCGCCGCCGCCTGTGGTGCGCCATGGCGGCCCTGGGCTTCCTGGCCGGCCTGGCGGTGGCGGTTCTGCTGCCGCCACCGCCGAGCGCGATGACCAAGGTGCTGGTCGCCCACGCGGAGGACCAGCCCAACGACACCGGCACGCTGATCCGCACCGACGTCGCGCTGCTGCAGACCACGCGCATCGCCGACGCGGCCCTGAAGTCCCTGAAGTCCCCGGAGAAGCCCGAGGACTTCATGAAGGACTACCGGGGCACCGGCCTCACCAACAACCTGCTCCAGATCGATGTGACCGGCGACGACGACGCACAGGCGGTGGCCCGGGCCAAGGCACTGGCCGACGCGTTCGTCGCGGACCACGTGCAGCGGATGAAGGCCACCGCGCAGGCCGAGTCCAAGGCCCTGCTCGACCAGCGTGACCGCACCCGCCGCGAGCTGGCCACGGTCAACAAGGAGATCAACGAACGAGCCACGACCGGCGAGGTGACGGGCGCGGCGACCATCGAGTCGCTCTACGCCCGCCGGGCCGAACTCAACTCGCGGATCGCCGACTTCGACCAGCGCGCCGCCGACGCCCGCACCGGCACGCCCGCGGTCATCGCCGGCACGCAGATCGTGGACGCCCCGAGCGCGGTACGGCACTCCCTGCCCAAGGCCGCCGCCACCGACGCCGGGATCGGGCTCGTCCTCGGGCTCTTCCTCGGGCTCGCGCTGGCCGCGGTCGGCGTGGTGGTCGCGGACCGCCCCGTACTGCGCCGGGACATCGCGGCGAACCTGGGGGCCTCGGTCATCTCGGAGCTGCCCCGCCGCTCTGGCAGGCCGTGGCAGCGCCGACGGACCCGGCTGGCCCGGGAACGGCTCACCGCGTCCCTGGCCCGCACCGCGCGCGGCTCCGCGGAACCGCTGTCGCTGCTGGAACTGGGCTGCGCGCGCAGCACCAGCGCGATCGCCCTGAACGTCGCCAGGGCACTGGCGGCCGACGGGCCCGTGGTCGTCGTCGACGGCCTGCCGGGCTCGGAGCTCTCCCGCCGCCGCCCGAAGCCCGGGGACCCCACCGTGGTCAGCGGCGCACAGGCCACGAGCGTGCCGGACCACGGGCGCCTGCTCGGCGTCGGTTCGGTGGCACCCGGCACCGCGTGGACCGACCTCCAGTACCTCGGTACCCAGACCGTGCTCGTGGTGCGCGCCGGGCACGGCAGCGCCGCCTGGCTGCACACCGTGGCGCGGCAACTCGCGGACCAGCGCATCGCGGTGGTCGGTGTGGTGCTGATCGACCCCGATCCACGGGACCGGACCGACGGCACGCTCTGGGACGGGCTGCACGTCGCGCTGCGGGGACACAGCGAGCGGACGGCCCGGCAGAACGGGAACGGCCAGGTGAAGACGGAACGACAGCCGATGTGGGCCGCACGGATCCCGGACAGCGACCAGGAGGTGCGGTAGCACATGTGTGGCATCGCAGGGACGTACCGATGGCCGGACGGCAAGATCGTGACCGACCGGCTCACCGACACCCTCGCCCACCGCGGCCCGGACGGGTCGGGCCGCTACGGGCACCCCGTCGGTGACGGCGAGGTGCAGCTCGGGCACCGCCGGCTGTCCATCATCGACCTGTCCGAGACCGGCGCCCAGCCGATGGCCAAGGACAGCCTCGTCCTGACGTACAACGGCGAGCTGTACAACGCGCCCGAACTGCGGGCCGAGTTGGAGGCCGCCGGGGTGCGCTTCCGCGGCACCTCCGACACCGAGGTACTCCTCGAGGCCTGGCGGCGCTGGGGCACGGACTGCCTGCCCCGGCTGCGCGGCATGTTCGCGTTCGGCGTCTTCGACGAGCGCACCGGCGAACTGGTGCTGGTCCGCGACCAGTTGGGCATCAAGCCGCTGTTCCTGATCCGGCGCGACGGGGGCCTGGCGTTCGCCTCCGAACTCAAGGCGCTCGCCGCCGCCACCGGCGGCAAGCTGGAGGTGGACCACGCGGCACTGGTGGCCTCGCTCCTCTACTACTGGGTGCCGGACTCCCGGTGCGCCTTCCGCGAGGCGGAGAAGCTGCCGCCGGGGAGCTGGCTGCGGATCCGGCCCGACGGCCAGGTGCAGCGCGGCCGGTTCTGGAACCTGAAGGACGTCGCGGCAGAGGGCCAGGCACGGGCCCGGGCCGGTGAACAGCCGGACCTGGCCACCGTCGTCGAGGAGTCGACCCGGCGCCACCTGCTCTCCGACGTCCCCGTGGCGACCTTCCTGTCCGGCGGCCTCGACTCGAGCTGGCTGACCGCCCTCGCGGCCCGCCACCAGCCGGGGATCTCCGCCTACACGATCGGGTTCCGCGCCGAGGACGCCCGGTTCGAGGCCATGCCCGACGACCTGCGCTACGCCCGGCAGGTGGCCCAGCAGTTCGGCGTCGACCTCCACGAGATCGAGATCGCCCCGAACGTGCTCGACCTGCTGCCGCAGATGACGTACTCCCTGGACGAGCCGATCGGCGACCCCGCCGCGATCAACACCTTCCTGATCTGCCAGGCGGCCCGGGAGGCCGGGGTCAAGGTGATGCTCTCCGGGATGGGCGCCGACGAGCTGTTCGCCGGCTACCGCAAGCACCTGGCCAACCTCCTCGCCCTGCGCTACCAGCGCGTCCCGCGACCCCTGCGGCGCGGGGCGTCCGCGGTCGTGGACCGGCTGCCGGTCGCCACGTCCCGCCGGGGACTGCGCTCGGTGCGCTTCGCGAAGCGGTTCCTGTCCTTCGCCGACCTGCCGGAGGAGACCGCGTTCCGGCGCAGCTACACCATGTACGACCAGGACGAGCTGCTCGCCCTGGTCGACCCGGACCTGGCCGGCACGGTCGACGACGTCCTGACCGAGCACGCGGACATCTACCAGGACAACGAGCTCGACGACTTCGTCAACCGCATGTGCCTGGGCGACGCCCGGATGTTCCTGCCGGGCCTGAACCTCACCTACACGGACCGCTCCAGCATGGCCGCCTCGACCGAGGTACGGGTGCCGTACGTGGACGTCGAGGTGGTCAAGGCGGCGTTCGCGGTGCCCGGCAACCGCAAGATCGTCAAACGGCAGGGCAAGGCGGTCCTCAAGGAGGCGGCCACCTCGATCCTGCCCCGGGAGATCGTCTACCGGCCCAAGGGCCTGTTCAGCGCCCCGCTGCGGGCCTGGATGAGCCGGGACCTGGCACCGCTGGTGCGCGAGGTGGTCAACGACGGCGAGCTCGTGCGTTCCGGGTTCCTGCGCCGTGACGCGCTGAACCGGATGGTCGCCGAGGACGCCGCCGGACAGCAGGACTTCTCCAAGCATCTGTGGCATGTGCTGACCCTCGAGTACTGGTACCGCGGCGCGACCTCCGGGTCCGGCCAGAGCACTCGGCAAACGGCTTAGGAATCAGGGGACTTCGGTGAAACAGGTCGTACAGAACTACAAGAGCGGCGAGCTGGCGGTGCTCGACGTGCCGGTGCCGGGGTGCAAGCCGGGCGGTGTGCTGGTCCGCACCGCCTACTCGCTGATCTCCACCGGCACCGAGCTGATGAAGGTGTCCGAGGCCGGCATGTCGATGCTGGGCAAGGCCCGCTCCCGCCCCGACCAGGTGGCCAAGGTCATGCAGAGCGTGGCCACCAACGGGGTGCCCGCCACGTACCGCAAGGTGATGGGCAAGCTGGACTCCTACACGCCGCTCGGCTACTCGCTGTGCGGAGTGGTCGAGCAGGTCGGCGCCGGCGTCGACGACGTGAAGGTCGGCGACCTGGTGGCCTGCGCCGGCAACGAGCACGCGCTGCACGCCGAGCTCAACTGGGTGCCGAAGAACCTCTACGTCCCGGTGCCGGACGGTCTCGCACCGCAGCACGCGGCCTTCGGCACCGTCGGGTCCATCGCCCTGCAGGGCGTCCGCCAGGGCGAGCCGCAGCTCGGCGAGGTGGCCCTGGTCATCGGCCTCGGGCTGATCGGCCAGCTGGTGGTGCAGCTCCTGGCCGCCGCGGGCGTCCGCGTCGTCGGCGCCGACCCCGACCCGGCGCGCTGCGAGCTCGCCGAGCGCCTGGGCGCCGCGGCCTGTGGTGACCCCGGCTCCACCGCTGTGGAGAACGCCGTCGCCGAACTCACCGACGGACACGGCGTGGACCAGGTGTACCTGGCCGCCGGCGGCGGCAGCAACCAGCCCGTCGAGCTGGCCGCCAAGCTGGCCCGGGACCGCGGCCGGGTCGTCGACATCGGCAAGTGCCGCCTCGACCTGCCGTGGAACGCGTACTACGAGAAGGAACTCGACGTCCGCTTCTCCCGCAGCTACGGCCCCGGGCGCTACGACCCGTCGTACGAGCTGGAGGGACGCGACTACCCGATCGGCTACGTCCGCTGGACCGAGCGCCGCAACCTGGCCTGCTTCCTCGACCTCGCCGCCCGCGGCAAGGTCGACGTGGAGCCCCTGATCTCCCACGTCGCCGACTTCGACGACGCCGTCGAGACCTACCGGCGCCTGAAGGACGGCGAGCTGAAGGCCGTCACCGCGCTGTTCCGGTACCCCGGACAGGACGCCCAGGAGGCCGAGGCCCCGTCGGTGGCGGTGCCCGCCGTGACCGTGAAGCCGAGTCCCGCCCCGGCCGCCAGGACTCCGGTGCGTCTGGCGTTCGTCGGCGCCGGGAACTACGCGACGTCGATGCTGCTGCCGCACCTGGCCCAGCGCGAGGGCGTCGAGCTGTCGACCGTCGTCACCACGACGGCGCTGTCCGGAGCCAACGCGCAGCGCAAGTTCGGCTTCAAGGACGCGACCACCGACCTCGACGCCGTCCTCGGCGACAAGTCCATCGACGCGGTGTTCGTCGTCACCCGGCACAGCTCGCACGCCGAACTGACCCGGCAGGCCCTCCTGGCCGGCAAGACGGTGTTCGTGGAGAAGCCCCTCGCCCTCACCGAAAACGAACTGGCCGGCGTGCTCGCGGCGGTGGAGGAGTCCGGCAACGACCGGCTCCAGGTGGGCTTCAACCGCCGGTTCGCCCCGCTGCTCCACGAGGCCAGGAAGCAGTTCGGCCCCCGGACCGGCCCGGCGCACCTGCGCTACCTGGTCAACGCGGGCCGCCTCACGCACGGCAGCTGGTACCTCCAGCAGGGCACCGAGGGCTCCCGGTTCGCCGGCGAGGGCGGCCACTTCATCGACACGGCGAGCTGGCTGCTCGACGCGGACCCGGTCTCGGTGTACGCGACCGCCACGTCCGACAACCAGGACCTCCAGGTCGTGCTGCGCTACCCGGACGGGTCCACCGCCACCATCAGCTACGTCACCACCGGCCCGTCCGGCTTCCCCAAGGAGACGCTGGACCTGGTCGCGGACGGCCGCGCGCTGCGCCTCGACGACTTCGTGCGGGCCTCGGTGTACGGCCGTAAGAAGTGGGTCAGTTCGCGGCTGCCCAAGGCCCGGGACAAGGGCCAGAACGCCGAACTGGCCGCGTTCGTCAAGGCGGTCCGCACCGGGGGACCGATGCCGGTGCCGCTGGAGTCGCTCGTCGCCACCACGGCGGCCACCCTCGCCGTGCAGACCGGCCTGGCCGGTGGCGTGCCGGTGACGTTGGCGAGGTCCAAGTGACCATGAGCGTGGGCTGGTACCTCCGGCGGCTGTCCCGGATGGGGCCGCAGGAGATCGCCGGCCGGGTCAGTGACACGGTGCGCAGACGGCGCTGGCGGTCGGCGCCGCCCGACTGCCCCAGCGTGACCGGCGCCCGGTTCACCGCCGTACTGCCCGCCGGGGCGCTCTCCGCCGTACCCGCCGACGCCGCGAAACGCCTCGTCGCCGAGGCGGACCGGCTGATGGACGGGCACGCCGAGTTCTTCGGCGTGGTCCGCGACGACATGGCCGACCCGGACTGGTGGCGCGACCCGAAGACCGGGCGCCGGGCCCCCGCGGGCTACGCCTTCGACGTGCCGTACCGCAGTGAGGACGCGGTCGGGGACATCAAGCAGATCTGGGAGCCGTCCCGGCACCACCACCTCACCCAGCTCGCGGCGGCCTACGCGCTCACCGGGAACGAGCGGTACGCCGAGCGCGTGGCCGAGCACCTGCGGTCGTGGTGGGAGGCCAACCCGCCGCTGCGCGGCGTCCACTGGATCAGCGGTATCGAGCTGGGCATCCGGCTGCTGTCCTGGGTGTGGGTCCGCCGGCTGCTCGACGGCTGGCCGGGCGCGGCCGAGCTGTTCGAGGGCAACCCGGTGGCGCGGAACCAGATCTGGCACCACCAGCGCTGGCTGGCCGCCTTCCCCAGCCGGGGCTCCTCGGCGAACAACCACGTCATCGCCGAGGACGCCGGTCAGTTCGCCGCGGCCTGCGCGTTCGACTGGTTCCCCGAGTCGGCGCGCTGGCGGGCCGCCGCGCTGCGCTCGCTGGACGGGCAGCTGCGCGCCAACACCTTCGGCTCCGGCCTCAACCGCGAGCTGGCCACCGAGTACCACGGACTGGTCCTGGAGCTCGGCCTGGCCGCCTTGGCCGAGGCCGACGCCGCGGGCGTGCCGGTCCCCGCGACGACCCGGCTGGTGCTGCTGCGCATGACCGACGCGCTCGCGGCCGTCGTGGACAACCGGCTCCGGCCGCCGCGACAGGGGGACGCGGACGACGGACACGGTCTGATCGTGGACGGCGCGGGCACCGACCGCTGGGCCTCCCTGCTGGCCACCGGGGACGCCGTGTTCGGCCGGCTCGACTGGTGGCCGGAGGTGACCGCCACCGATGTGCGCACCCCGCTGCTGGCCGCGCTCGCCAAGCCCGCCCGACTGTCCGTGACCCGGCCGGCGAGCCGACCGGCGCACTTCGCCGACGCGGGCATGACGATCCTGCGCGGCCCGGAGGAGATCTGGTGCCGCTGCGACGGCGGGCCGCACGGCTTCCTGTCCATCGCCGCGCACGCCCACGCGGACGCGCTGTCCGTGGAGGTCCGGCACGACGGGGTCGACGTGCTCGCCGACCCGGGGACGTACTGCTACCACGGGCAGCCCGAGTGGCGGCGGTACTTCCGCTCGACCCTCGGCCACAACACCCTGGAGCTGGACGGCGCCGACCAGTCCGTCTCCGGCGGACCGTTCCTGTGGACCAGGCATGCCCGGACCCGTGTCCTGACGGCGGACACATCCGGCGAGGTGGCCCGCTGGTCCGCCGAACACGACGGCTACCAGGGGTCCGTGCACCGCCGCCGGGTGGAACTGACCGCCGAGAGCCAGGAGTTGCGGCTGGTCGACGAGGTGAGCGGCCCGAACCGGGCGGTGCGGCTGGCGTTCCACCTCGGCCCCGCGATCACCGCCGACCTGGTCGGCAACCGGGCCCGGCTCACCTGGACCCGCGACGGCGAGGACCGCTCCGCCGTACTCGACCTGCCCGAGGGGCTGTCCTGGCAGGCGCACCGCGGCGAGAACGAACCGCCGCTGGGCTGGTACTCCGAAGGATTCGGGCGCAAGGAACCCGCCACCACCCTGATCGGCACCGGCACCACCGACGGCACGGAGGCTTTCACCACCGTGCTCGGGTTCCGCGGCTAGGAGGGCACGTGGCGATCAAGAGGCGGCCCTGGGCGTGGGCGGTGGCACCGCTGGCGCTGGCCCTGCTGGCCGCGACCGGCTGTGACAGCGGCACGCCGGAAGCCGACGCGAAACCGGCCGCCGTGCCGACCACGTCCGGGGCCCGGTCCGAGTCACTGGCCCGGGTGTGCGCCAACCCCGCGGCCGGGCCGGCCAAGGCACCCGCGGGCGCGGTGACGGTCGACCCCGGGAAGGTCGGCGACCTCGCGGCCAAGACCAAGAGCAGCCCCCCGAACACCACGTTCTGGCTGCGGCCGGGCACGCACCGGCTCGACCCGGACCGCTTCGCCCAGGTCGTCCCCAAGAAGGGGGACCGCTACCTCGGTGCGCCGGGCGCGGTGCTCGACGGCGGGAAGAAGAACCAGTACGCGTTCAGCGGCAGCGCCCCCGACGTCACCATCCGCCACCTGACCGTGCAGCGCTTCGCGGCGCCGTCCGACGAGGGCGTGGTCAACCACGACTCGGCCGACGGATGGGTGATCGAGGACTCGACGATCCAGGACAACGACGGCGCCGGGCTGATGGCCGGAGCCCGTCAGCAGGTCCGCGCCAACTGCCTGCGGAACAACGGCCAGTACGGCATGAACGCGTACAAGGGCAACGGCCGTATCACCGGCCTGGTGGTCGAGGGCAACGAGATCGTGGGCAACAACACCGGCGACTGGGAGCGGCGCAAGCCGGGCTGCGGCTGCACCGGAGGCATCAAGTTCTGGGAGGTCGACGGCGCCGACGTACGGGGCAACTGGGTGCACGACAACCGGGGCACCGGGTTGTGGGCGGACACCAACAACAACGACTTCCTCATCGAGAACAACGTGATCGAGGCCAACGACGGTGCCGCGCTGATCTACGAGATCAGCTACAACGCGATCATCCGCAACAACACGATCCGGCGGAACAACTGGGTCGAGGGCCGCAAGGCCGCCGACAAGGGCGACAGCTTCCCGTTCGCGACGATCTACCTGTCCGAGTCGGGCGGCGAACCACGGGTCAAGGCGCGCACCGACAAGATCGAGATCTACCGGAACCTGCTGGAGAACAACTGGTCCGGGATCACCCTGTGGGAGAACGCCGACCGGTTCTGCAACAGCCCGGCCAACACCTCCTCCGGTGACTGCACGCTGCTGGTGAAGAAGACCGGCAGCTGCGCGAAGCCGGCGATCGACAAGGCGCCGCTCTACGCCGACTGCCGGTGGAAGACCCAGCGGGTGGACATCCACGACAACCGCTTCGTGCTCGACAAGTCCGTCGTCGACTGCACGACGAAATGCGACCGCATGGCGGTGCTGTCCAACTACGGCACCTATCCGGACTGGTCGCCCTACAAGGGCGAGAAGGTGGCCGACGCGATCACGCAGAAGCAGCACAACCGCTGGCACGACAACGTCTACGTCGGACCATGGACGTTCGTCGCCCACGACCCGGCCCGCGTGCTCGACTTCCCGCAGTGGCAGGGCACGCCGTACCGGCAGGACACGGGCAGCACCCTCGACTCCGACCCGAAGGCCGGTGGTTGAGATGGAGACAGAGCGCACACCGAAGATCGTCGGGGTGGTCTGGGGACTGCTGATCCTCAACACGCTCGGCTCCGCCGGGGCGAAGACCATCGTCCCGCTGCCCCGCTCCCTCATCCAGATGGTCACCATGGGCGCGCTGGTCGCCGCGTTCGCGCTGGCGCTCGCGGTCAATGCCCGACTGCGTGTCCGGCCCAACGCCTACGTGTTCCTGCTGACCCTGCTCCTGGTGACGAGCGTGATCTCCAGCGCTCACCTGGAGTCCGGGTTCGGCGCGCTGTTCCGCTGCTTCCGGCTGACGCTCTTCGTCGGCACGCTGTGGCTGCTCAGCCGCTGGTGGGACGGCAGCCTGACCTTCGTACGGCACCACATCCGGATGTACTTCGCGGTGCTCGGGTCGGTGGCCCTGGGCCTGGCCATCTCACCCGGCGCCGCCCTGCCCGACCTCTACGGCGGGCGGCTGGTCGGCGCGCTGTGGCCACTCACCCCGCCGCAGATCGGCCAGTACGCCGCGGTGATCGTCGGGCTCACCGTGCTGCTCCTCCTGGGCCGCCGGACCGACCGGACCAGTGCGGCGGTGGTCATCGTGCCGTCCCTCGTCCTGCTCGCGCTGACCCACACCCGGACGGCCACGCTCGGCCTGCTCATCGGGCTGGTGCTGGCGATCGGCTCGCTCCTGCTGACCAGCGCCGCGGCCCGCCGCTTCTTCACCTGGGCGGTGGTGTGCGGCACGGTGGCCGCGGTGGGGTTCGCCGGCGCGCTCCAGGCGTGGTTCCTGCGCGGACAGAGCAAGGACAACTTCTCCAGCCTCACCGGTCGCGCCAAGGTCTGGGACGCCCTGCTGGCCGCGCCCCGGACCACCGGGGAGAAGTGGTTCGGCGTGGGCCTGGGCGACAAGTCGTTCGGCGGTCTGCCGATCGACAACAGCTGGCTGGCCGTCTACAACGAGCAGGGCCTGATCGGCGTCGGCCTCGTGGCGGCGTTCATCATCGTGCTGGGCGGCGTCGCGTTGCTCCGGCCGCCGTCGCTCCAGCGGGCCTGCGCGATCTTCCTGATCAGCTACTGCGCGATCGCCTCGTACACCGAGGCCGGTCTCGGCGACGCCTCGCCGTATCTGCTGCATCTGGCCCTGGCCGTCTCGCTGTTGGCGGCTCCTGCCGAGGCCGGCCCGCTCGCGGCGCCGGCCATTCCTCGACAACACGTCCCGCGCTGGGCCAAGAGATCGGAGGTGAGGTGAGCATGCACGTCCTCGTGGTGCACAACCGCTACGCCTCGGCGCAGCCGAGCGGCGAGAACAAGGTCGTCGACCAGGAGGTGCGGCTGCTGCGCGACGGCGGCCACCGGGTCGAGTTGTTCGAGCGGCGCAGCGACGACATCGGCGCCATGTCCCTCCTCGCCAAGGTCGCGGTGCCCCTGCGGGTGCCGTGGAACGCGGCGGTCCGCAGGGAACTCGCCGACCGGCTCCGCACCGAGCGCCCGGACGTCGTCCACGTCCACAACGTCTTTCCGCTCCTGTCGCCCGCGGTGCTCGCCGCCTGCGCCGACGCCGGCGTGCCCGCCGTGGCGACGCTGCACAACTACACCCAGGTCTGCCCGCCCGGCACCCTGCAACGGGACGGCAAGCCGTGCACCGAGTGCGTCGGGTCGACCCCGCTGCCCGCCGTCCGGCACGGCTGCTACCGGAACTCCCGCCTCGCGACCGTGCCGCTCGCGGTCAGCCTGTCGGCCAACCGGCGGCGGTGGTGGTCCGGCGTGGAGCGCTTCCTCTGCATCTCCGCCGCGCAGCGGGACGTCCTGGTGAGTGCCGGGATGCCGGCCGAGCGGCTGGCGGTGAAGCACAACTTCGTGCCCGACCCGGACGCCCGCCGCACGGACGCCGGCGAGCACGTCCTGTATCTCGGCCGGCTCGCGGAGGCCAAGGGCGTACGGCTGCTCATGGCCGCGTGGGACGAGCTCGCGGCGGGCGGCGGTGTGGGAGTACCGCTCGTGATCGCCGGCACGGGACCACTGGAGGCCGAGGTCACCGCCTGGGCGGCGGGCCGGGACGACGTCCGGTACGTCGGCCTGTACGACACGGCGGAGTGCCAGAAAGCCATCGCGCGGTCGGTCGCCGTGGTGGCTCCCTCCACGTGGCTGGAGGCGTTCGGCCTGGTGGTCGTGGAGGCGATGGCGGCCGGGGTCCCGGTCGTCGCCGCCGGCCACGGCGCCTTCGTCGAACTCGTCGACGACGGGGTGACCGGGCTGCTGCACCGGCCGGGCGAGTCCGCCTCGCTCGCGTCCTGCATACGCACGATCGCGGCCGAACCGGCCCGCAACCGGGAGATGGGTGAGGCGGCCCGGCGCCGTTACGAACAGGGTTTCAGCCCGGCGGTCGGCCTCGACCGCCTGGTTGACGAGTACCGCACCGCGATCGCGGGTCGGTCAGTACTGACTCGCGGCGGGGACACCCGCGCGAGCTGGGGGGATGGGAACAGCAGATGACACGATGCCGACTGTGCGGCTCGGAAGCGATGGCGAGCGTCGTCGACCTCGGAGCGACGCCACCATGTGAGAGCTTTCTCGCCGCGGACCAACTGGACCAGCCCGAGCCCGCCTACCCGCTGCACCTTCAGGTCTGCACGGACTGCTGGCTCGCGCAGATCCCGCCGCTGATCACGCCGGAGGAGACGTTCAAGGAGTACGCCTACTTCTCCTCGTTCTCGACCTCCTGGGTGGAACACGCGCGGACCTTCGTCGCCGGTGCCGTGGAGCGGGCGGGACTCGACGCCTCCGACGCCTTCGTGGTCGAGGTCGCGAGCAACGACGGGTACCTGCTGAAGCACGTCGTGGACCGCGGGATCCGCTGCCTGGGCATCGAGCCGTCGGTCAACGTCGGCGCGTCGGCACGGGACAAGGGCGTACCCACGCTCACCGAGTTCCTGAGCCCGGAGACCGGCGCGGCCGTCCGCGCCGAGCACGGCCCGGCCAACCTCGTCGTCGCCAACAACGTGTACGCGCACATCCCCGACGTGATCGGCTTCACCCAGGGGCTGCGCGCCCTGGTCGCCGACGACGGCTGGGTCTCCATCGAGGTGCAGCACCTGCTGACCCTGATCGAGGACAACCAGTACGACACGATCTACCACGAGCACTTCCAGTACTACACGGTCGCCTCCGCGATCCGGGCCCTCGCCAGCGGCGGACTCACGCTCGTGGACGTGGAGTTGCTGCCCACGCACGGCGGCTCCATCCGGCTGTGGGCCCGCCCGGCCGAGGTGGCCGGCGAGCCGAGCGAGCGGGTGGCCGACGTCCTGGCCCGTGAGAAGGCCGCCGGCCTTCAGGAGCTGTCCGGCTACACCGAGTTCTCCGCCCGGGTGGCCAAGGTGCGCCGGGACCTCCTCAAGTTCCTGATCGAGGCGGCCGAGCGGGGCGAGACGGTCGTCGGCTACGGCGCCCCCGGCAAGGGCAACACCCTGCTCAACCACTGCGGCATCCGGCCCGACCTGCTCGCGTACACGGTCGACCGCAACCCCTACAAGCACGGCAGGTTCACGCCGGGCACCCGCATCCCGATCCTCGCGCCCGAGCAGATAGCCGCCGACAAGCCGGACTACGTGCTCGTCCTCCCGTGGAACCTGCGGGCCGAACTCACCGAGCAGCTGTCCTACGTGCACGAATGGGGCGGCCGGCTGGTCTTCCCCATCCCGGAACTGAGTGTCGTCGAAGGCGCGTCCCGAAAGGTCACAGCATGAAGGTCGTTCTGTTCTGCGGCGGTTACGGGATGCGGATGCGCAACGGAACCTCCGACGACGTGCCCAAGCCCATGGCGATGGTCGGCCCCAGACCCCTGATCTGGCACGTCATGCGCTACTACGCGCACTTCGGGCACAAGGAGTTCATCCTGTGCCTCGGGTACGGTGCCCACCACATCAAGGACTTCTTCCTCAACTACGAGGAGACGACGTCCAACGACTTCGTGCTGCGCAAGGGGCAGACCGAGCTGCTGTCCACGGACATATCCGACTGGACGATCACGTTCGCGCAGACCGGCATCGAGTCGCCGATCGGGGAGCGGCTGCGCCGCGTGCGGCACCACCTGGACGGCGACGAGATGTTCCTCGCCAACTACGCGGACGTCCTCACCGACGCCCCGCTGCCCGAGATGATCGAGAAGTTCTCCCAGCGCGACGCCGGTGCCTCGATGATGGTCGTGCCGCCCCAGTCCTCCTTCCACTGCGTGGAGTTGGGCGAGGACAACCTGGTCGGCGGCATCACCGCGGTGAGCGACATGCCGCTGTGGGAGAACGGCGGCTACTTCGTGCTCCGCCAGGAGGTCTTCGACCACATACCGGAGAACGGTGACCTGGTGGCCGACGGATGCGGCCAACTCGCCAAGCGCGGGCGGCTGGTGGCGCACCAGCACCGCGGCTTCTGGAAGCCGACCGACACCGTGAAGGAACGGGCCGCGCTGGATGCCGCCTACGCCCAGGGCGACCGCCCGTGGGCCGTGTGGGAGCGCGACGACACCGGGGTGCACGCGTGATCCGACTCGGGGCCGGGGCCCCGGAGAGGATCGTCGCCGTCGGCGCGCACTGCGACGACATCGCCATCGGCGCCGGCGGCACGCTGCTCGCCCTGTGCCGGGCGCGGCCCGGACTCCGGGTCGACGCGCTGGTGCTCTCCGGCGGCGGCACCGAACGCGAGCAGGAGGAGCGGGCCGCGCTCGCCGCCTTCTGCCCCGGCGCGGACCTGCGGCTGACCGTGCTCAAACTGCCGGACGGACGCATGCCCGTGCACTGGGACGAGGCCAAGGCCGCCGTGGAGGAACTGCGCGCGCAGACCGACCCGGACCTGATCCTTGCCCCCCGCACCGACGACGCGCACCAGGACCACCGCGGCCTGGCGCAGCTGATACCCACCGCCTTCCGCGACCACCTCGTGCTCGGCTACGAGATCGTCAAGTGGGACGGCGACCTCGGCCGGATGACGGCGTACCAGCCGCTGCCGACGGAGATCGCCGAGGAGAAGGTACGGCTGCTGCAGGAGCACTACGCCTCGCAGCGCCACCGGCCCTGGTACGACCGGGAGGCCTTCCTCGGCCTCGCGCGGATCCGCGGCATCGAATGCCACGAGCGATACGCCGAAGCGTTCGCCGTCACCAAACTCACGCTCAACCTGGGGGGTTGAACCCATGCGCGTACTGCTGACCGGACACCAGGGATACCTGGGAACCGTCATGGCCCCGGTCCTCGCCGCCGCCGGGCACGAGGTCGTCGGCCTCGACTCCGGCCTGTTCGCCGACTCCGTCCTCGGCGAGACACCCGCCGACCCCCAGGGGCACCGGGTGGACCTGCGCGACGTCACGGCCGAGCACGTGGCCGGGGTGGACGCCGTGATCCACCTGGCCGCCCTGTCCAACGACCCGCTGGGCTCGCTGGCACCGGAACTCACCTACGACATCAACCACCACGCGTCCGTACGGCTGGCCCAGCTGGCCCGTGACGCCGGAGTGCGGCGCTTCCTGTACGCGTCCACCTGCTCGGTCTACGGCGCCGCGGGCGGCGACGACCTGGTCGGCGAGGACGCCCCGCTGCGCCCGGTGACGCCGTACGCGGAGTCCAAGGTGCGGGTGGAGGACGACCTGCACGCGCTCGCCGACGACGACTTCACCCCGGTGTACATGCGCAACGCCACCGCGTTCGGCTACTCGCCCCGGCTGCGCGCCGACATCGTGCTGAACAACCTGGTGGGCCACGCGCTGCTGTCCGGCGAGGTGCTGGTGCTCTCCGACGGCACCCCCTGGCGCCCGCTCGTGCACGCCGCGGACATCGCCCGGGCCTTCACGGCCGCGCTGACCGCACCGCGCGAGGCGGTCCACGACCGGGCGTTCAACATCGGCAGCGAGACCAACAACGTCACGGTCGCCGAGATCGCCGAGCAGGTCGCCGAGGCCGTACCCGGCGCCAAGGTGCGGATCACCGGGGAGAACGGGGCCGACCCGCGCTCCTACCGGGTGGACTTCTCCCGGTTCCGCGCCGCGATCCCCGGCTTCGACATCGAGTGGTCGGTCAAGCGCGGCGCGCTCGAACTCGCCGACGCCTACAAGAAGTTCGAGCTGACCAAGGAAGACTTCGACCAGCGCTTCACCCGGCTCGCCGTACTGCGCGCCGCGTCCGAGGCCGGCACCGTCGACGACACCCTGCGGTGGCGCCGATGACCGATGTCGGCGAGGAAATGCACGCCCTGGTGGAGCGGCTGTACCCGCTCTGCCGGAGCATCACCGGCGACGGTGTCCGGGCCACCCTGGACATCGTCGGCGAGTACATCCCGCTCCAGGTGCACGAGGTGCCGACCGGGACGCAGGTGCTCGACTGGACGGTGCCGCAGGAGTGGAACATCCGCGACGCGTACGTCGCCGACAGCACCGGCAGGCGGGTCGTCGACTTCGCCGAGTCCAGCCTGCACGTGCTCGGCTACAGCGTCCCGGTGTCGGCGACCATGCCGCTGTCGGAGCTGCGCCCGCACCTGCACACCCTGCCGGACCAGCCGTCCTGGGTGCCGTACCGCACCAGCTACTACAAGCCGGAGTGGGGCTTCTGCCTGGCCCAGGACACCCTGGACGCCATGCCCGACGGCGACTACGAGGTCCGCATCGACTCCACCCTCGCCGACGGCCACCTCACCTACGCCGAGCACGTGGTCCCCGGCCAGGTCGCCGACGAGGTGATCGTCTCCTGCCACACCTGCCACCCGGCGCTGGCCAACGACAACATGGCCGGCGTCGCGGTGGCCACGTACCTGGCCCGGGAGCTGGCGCAGCGGACGCCGTACCACACCTACCGGTTCATCTTCGCGCCCGGCACCATCGGGGCGATTACCTGGCTGGCCCGCAACGCGGAGCGGGTGGAGCGGGTCAAGCACGGCCTGGTGCTGGCCTGCGCCGGCGACCCGGGGCAGGTGACGTACAAGCAGAGCCGGCGCGGCGACGCCGAGATCGACCGGGTGCTGCGGCACGTGCTGACCACCTCCGAACGGCCGCACCAAATCAACGAGTTCACGCCGTACGGCTACGACGAGCGGCAGTACTGCTCGCCCGGCTTCAACCTCGGCGTCGGCTCGCTCACCCGGACCCCGTACGCGGGCTACCCCGAGTACCACACCTCGGCGGACAACCCGGACTTCGTGTCCCCGGAGGCGATGGCCGACACCCTCGCCGTCTGCCGCGAGGCGTTCGCCGTCCTGGACCGCAACCGGCAGTACGTCAACCTCAGCCCGTACGGCGAACCGCAGTTGGGCCGTCGTGGGCTGTACGACGCGCTCGGCGGCCGCAGCGACACCAAGCAGGCCCAGATGGCCATGCTCTGGGTGCTCAACCTCTCCGACGGCGACCACGATCTGCTGGACGTCGCCGAGCGGTCCGGGCTGCCCTTCGACACCGTCGCCGGCGCCGCCGACGCACTGCACGAGGCAGGTTTGATCAAGACATGACGTCCATGCCCGTCGAGGGGGAGGGCCCCCAGACAGTGGCGCCCCCGGCCCGGTCCGCCAAGCGGGCCCTGGTCGGCCGGCTGTCCTGGGGACTGGCCGACCAGGCGGCCTCCAGCATCAGCAACTTCGCGGTGGGCATCTACGTGGCCCGCTCGCTGGGGGTCACCGCGTTCGGCGTGTTCAGCCTGGCCTGGGTCACCTACGGCGTGGTGCTGAACGTCTCCCGCGGCCTGACCACCGATCCGCTCATGGTGCGCTTCAGCGGCGTGCCGGAGGCCACCTGGCGCGGGGCGGTGGCCCGGTCGACGGGTACGGCACTCGGCGTCGGCACCGCCATAGGCGCGGTGTCCCTGGTGGCCGGACTGGCTCTCGGCGGGCGGCTGGGGCCCGCGTTCGCCTGCCTGGGCGTCATGCTGCCGGGGCTGCTGCTCCAGGACGCCTGGCGGTTCTCCTTCTTCGCCGCGGGCAACGGGCGCAAGGCCTTCCTCAACGACGTCGTCTGGTGCGTGGCACTCGTCCCGGCCATGGTGGCAGCGGCCCATGTGGACACCGTGGCCGCGTTCGTGCTGGCCTGGGGCGCGTCCGCCGCGGTGGCCGCCGCGTACGGCTGCCTCCAGTCCGGCATCCGGCCCCGGATGACCAAGGCGCGCGGGTGGCTGCGCGAGCAGCGCGACCTCGGCTACCGGTACCTGGTCGAGAACGTCAGCCTCAGCGGCGCGAGCCAGCTGCGGGCCTACGGGCTCGGCGCGATCGTCGGGGTCGGCGCGGTGGGCGCCGTGCGGGGCGCCGAGCTCCTGATGGGCCCCTTCCTCGCCGTACTCATGGGACTGTCGCTGGTCACCGTCCCGGAGGCGGCACGGGTGCTGCGGCAGTCCCCGCACCGCCTCGGCACGTTCTGTCTCCTGCTCGGCGGCGGACAGGCCGCCGCCGCTCTGCTGTGGGGCGGCTCGTTGCTGCTGCTGCCGAACCGGATCGGCGACCTCCTGCTCGGCGGCGTCTGGCACTCCTCCTCGCATCTCATCGTGCCGATCACCCTCAGCGTCGCGGGTGCGGGCCTCGGCACCGGCGCGGCGGCCGGGCTGCGCGCCCTCGGCGCCGCCCGGCGCAGTCTGCGCTGCCAGCTGTTCGCCTCCGCCTTCTACGTCGGCGGCGGACTCGGCGGGGCCGCCCTCGCCGGCACGGTCGGCTCGGCGTGGGGCGTCGCCGCCGCGACCGTCGGCGGCTCGGCCGTGTGGTGGCTCCAACTGCGGTCCGCCCTGCGCGAGCACCGCCACAACCCCATCCCCGAAGTGAGGACCTCATGACCTCCCAACCCAGGCTGAGCATCGGCCTGCCCGTGTACAACGGCGAGGAGTACCTGGCCGAGTCGCTCGACGCGCTGCTCGGCCAGACCTACGAGGACTTCGAGCTGGTCATCTCCGACAACGCCTCGACCGACGGCACCGAGGACATCTGCCGCAAGTACGTCGCGCAGGACTCGCGCATCAGGTACCTCCGGCTGCCCCGGAACATCGGCGCCACCCCGAACCACAACCGGGTGCTCGACGAGGCCCGCGGCGAGCTGTTCAAGTGGGCCTCGCACGACGACCTCTACGGCCGCGACCTGCTGCGGCGCTGCATCGAGGCCCTGGACGAGCGGCCGGACGTGATCCTCGCCCACACCGACCAGGCGGTCATCGACGGCGACGGCCAGGTGAAGGTCCCCTACGAGTACACGCTCGCCACCGACTCGCCGCACGCGCCGGACCGCTTCCGCAGTCTGCTGTTCGAGCCCGGTGGCGACGACTTCTACGGGGTGATGCGGACCGACGTGCTGCGCCGGGTGAAACCGATGGACAGCTACCACCACGCGGACCGCACGTACGTCGCCGAGATCACCCTGCACGGGCGCTTCCACCAGGTGCCGGAACTGCTGTACTTCCGCCGCGACCACCCCACCCGCGCCGAACGCGCGAACCCGTCCAAGCGGTCCCGGTGCGTCAACCTGGACCCGCGCCGGGCGGGCCTGCTGCACCCGACGCCCCGGCTGCTCGCCGAGTACGTCTGGGGCTTCGCCTCGGCGATCCGCCGGGCCCCGCTGTCCCCGGCCGACCGGCGTGAGTGCTACCGCCACCTGGCCGCGTGGATGACCAGCCGGGTCCGCCCGGGCGCCGGTGAGCGGGTCGAGGACCGTGCCCCGGTCGACCCGGCCCAGCTGACCGTCTCCGTGGATGCCCTCGTCGCCGGCCGTGAGGGGAAGCGGGCATGACACCGACGGACGAGACCCCGGCGCGTGTCGGGGTGTTCGGCCTGCTCGGCTCCGGCAACCTCGGCAACGACGGGTCGCTCGAGGCTGTCCTCCAGTACCTCCGGGCCGAGCATCCGGAGGCGGTCGTCGATGCCCTGTGCGGCGGGCCCGAGGCCGTCACCGCCCGGTTCGGGATCCCCGCGACCCGGCTGCACTGGTACCGCGGGGAGTACCGGACCGCGTCACGCGCGCGGGCGATCGCCGGCAAGGCCGTGGGCAAACTCGTCGACCCCTTCCGCACCGCCGCCTGGGTGCGCCGCCACGACGTGGTGATCGTGCCGGGCATGGGCGTCCTGGAGGCCACGCTGCCGTTGCGGCCCTGGGGCTTCCCCTACTCGCTGTTCCTGCTCTGCGCGAGCGGCCGGCTGCTGGGCACCCGGGTCGCGCTGGTCAGCGTCGGCGCCGCCGGGATCAGGAACCGCCCGACCCGGGCCCTGGTGCGCTGGTCGGCACGGCTCGCCGCGTACCGCTCGTACCGGGACGCCCAGTCCCGCGACGCGATGCGGGCGATGGGCGTGGACACCGCGCACGACGAGGTCTACCCGGACCTCGCGTTCTTCCTGCCGTCGCCGCGGGCGAGCGAGCCCACCGGCACACCGGGTCCCGTCTGCGTGGGCGTCATGGACTTCCACGGCGGCAACGACGACCGCGCCCGGGCCGAGGAGATATACCGGCGCTACCTCGACGGGACGATCACCTTCGTCCGCGCACTCGTCGAGGAGGGCCGACCGGTCCGGCTGCTCACCGGCGACGAGTGCGATGAGTCGGTGGTCGCCGCGATCCTCGACGCCGTCGACTCACCGCTGGTCACCGCCGCCGAACCGGCCTCACTGGCCGACCTGATGAACGAGATGGCGGCCGCCGACGCCGTGGTGGCCGTCCGCTACCACAACCTGATCTGCGCGCTGAAGACCGGAACGCCCGTGCTCGCCCTCTGCTATGCGGCGAAGAGCGAGGTGCTCATGGACCGGATGGGCGTCGGCACGTACTGCCACCCGGCCCGCGAGGTCGACGCCGACCGGCTGCTCGAGCAGTTCCGGGACCTGGAGAAGCACGCGGCGGAGGTACGGCGGACGCTCAGCGAGCGGAACCGGGTCGCCGCGCAGCAACTCGCCCAGCAGTTCACCGCCTTGACCACGACCCTGTTCCCGGCGAACTCCCACGCCCACGTCCCGCGGAAGGCCCGATGAAAGCGACTGAAGTCCCGGAGATCGCCGGCGCGTACCTGTTCGAGCCGACCCCGCACTCCGACGAACGCGGCTTCTTCTGCCGCACCTTCGACGTCGACGTGGTCCGCTCGGTGGGCCTCGACCCGCACGCCTTCGTCCAGGACAGCGTCTCCCGCTCGGTCCGGGGCGTGCTGCGCGGCCTGCACCTGCGCTCCGGGGCCGGCGAGGCCAAGCTGGTGCGATGCTCGTACGGGCAGATCTTCGACGTCGTCGTGGATCTGCGGCCACAGTCGCCGACGTACCGGAACCGGGCCTTCTTCGAGCTGTCCGGCGAGACACAGAAGAGCGTGTACATCCCGGCGGGATGCGCTCACGGCTTCCAGGCTCTTACCGAAATCACAGATACCTCTTACCGTATCGACCGTGAGCACGATCCGTCCGAGGACGTGACGATCGCCTTCGACGACCCGGAACTCGCGATTCCCTGGCCGCTGCCGGTCACATCGATGTCCCAGCGCGACCGGGAGGCACCGAGCCTCGCCGAGGTCCTGAAGCACATGGAAAGGTGAAGTCGGCTTGCACAGCGAAGACTTCCAGCTGCCCCGGTCGCGTGCGGCCAACGAACGGCTCCACGCCCTGATCCCCGGCGGCGCCCACACCTACGCCAAGGGCGACGACCAGTACCCCGAGGACCTGGCGCCCGTCATCAGCCACGGCCGCGGTGCCCACGTGTGGGACGTCGACGGCAACCGCTACATCGAGTACGGGTCCGGCCTGCGGTCGGTCAGCCTCGGCCACGCCCATCCACGCGTGACCGAGGCGGTGCGGCGGGAGATCGACCGCGGCAGCAACTTCGTCCGGCCGTCCATCGTGGAGGCCGAAGCCGCGGAACGCTTCCTGGCCACGGTGCCGACCGCCGAGATGGTGAAGTTCGCCAAGAACGGCTCCGACGCCACCACCGCCGCGGTACGCCTCGCCCGCGCCGCCACCGGCCGCCAGCGGGTGGCCCTCTGCGCCGACCATCCGTTCTTCTCCACCGACGACTGGTTCATCGGCACCACACCGATGTCCGCCGGCATCCCGGCGGCGACCAACGAGCTCACCGTGGCGTTCCCCTACGGGGACCTGGCCGCCACGGAGGACCTGCTCACCCGGTACCAGGACGACATCGCCTGTCTGATCCTCGAACCCGCCACCCACACCGAGCCGCCGCCCGGGTACCTCGCCGGACTGCGCGAACTGGCCGACCGGCACGGCTGCGTACTGATCTTCGACGAGATGATCACCGGCTTCCGCTGGTCCGAGGCGGGCGCCCAGGGCCTGTACGGCGTCGTCCCCGACCTCTCCACCTTCGGCAAGGCGCTCGGCAACGGATTCGCCGTCTCCGCACTGGCCGGGCGCCGCGAGCTGATGGAGCGCGGCGGTCTGCGGCACTCCGGCGAACGGGTGTTCCTGCTGTCCACCACCCATGGCGCGGAAACGCACTCGCTGGCCGCCGCGATGGCCGTGCAGGGCGTCTACACCGAGGAGGGCGTCACCGCGCGGCTGCACGCCCTCGGCGAGCGGCTGGCCGCCGGTGTCCGCGACGCGGCGGCCGGTATGGGCGTGGGCGAGCACGTCGTCGTCCGGGGCCGGGCCAGCAACCTGGTCTTCGCCACGCTCGACGAGAACGGACAGCCGTCGCAGGAGTACCGCACGCTGTTCCTGCGCCGGCTCCTCGCGGGCGGGGTGCTGGCCCCGTCGTTCGTGGTGAGCAGCGCGCTCAGCGAGGCCGACATCGATCACACCGTCGACGTGGTGGCGCAGGCGTGCGCGGTGTACCGGAAGGCACTGGACGCCGCCGACCCCTCGCCCTGGGTGGGCGGACGACCGGTGAAGCCGGTGTTCCGTCGCCTGGTGTGACGTGACGTCAGCGTGGCTCGGGCCGACCGGCGCTCTCCAGCCGGTCGGCCGCCCGGTCGACCAGCCACGCGGTCGCCGGAACCACCGCCAGCGCGGTGCACCAGCCGCCGAGCGCGTCGGTCGGGTAGTGCGCGCCCAGGGCGACCTCGGCCCAGCCCATCGCGGCGCCGGCCAGGAGTGCCACGCAGAGCACGAGTGACGTGCCGGCCGTCCTGCCGAGGCCGAGCCGGTCCGTCGCGAGCAGCGCCAGGACGACGCCGAGTGCGGTGAAGAAGGTGGTGTGCCCGCTCGGATAGGACAGGTTGTCGGGGCCGTGGATGGTGCGCCCCACCAGCTGCTTGAGCAGCGTCGTGGTCCCCACCGCCAGGGCGACACCGGCGACGGCGAGCACCGCGGCGCGTGGACGGCGAAGCAGCAGGCAGCCGGCCACGACGACCCCGACCAGCGGCACCGAACCGGCAGGCTCTCCCAGGAAGTCCAGAGTCAGGGCGACGGGCCGCCACGGAGGCCCCACACTGTCGGCCGTCGGCGAAACGATCCACCTGTCCACCCTGCCGGGTTGGCTGTGGCCGGCGTACATCGCCCCGGTCACCAGCACCACCAGCGCGGCGAGGACGGCGACCAGCCCGAGCGGCGTGCGCAGCGCCGGGGGCAGCGCCGGGAGCGTCGGTCTGCCCGTCACACGCCCACCGCGTCCACGGCCCGAAACGCATCCCGGACGCGGTCCGCCTTGCTCTTGATCTCGTCCGTGATCACGATCGACACGGTATCGGACCGCACAGACGTCCGATACCGCAACGTGGACGAACAGGACACACAGCCCGTGTTTCGGCTGGAAACGGACGTCATTCGCGCTCGACGAGACAGCCGTCCCGCTCGTCGTGCAGCGCCCCCGTCTCGGGGCACTCCCAGACCCCCGGCTCGCCCTCCCGCTCGACCAGTCGTACGCCGGCCCGCCCCACCCAACCGATGCGGCGCGCCGGAACACCGGCCACCAGCGCGTGGTCGGGCACGTCCCGGACCACCACGGCACCCGCCGCGACCATCGCCCAGCGGCCGATCCGCACCGGCGCCACACACACCGAACGGGCCCCGAGGGACGCCCCTTCGGCCACCTCCACCGCCACGGCCTCCCAGTCGCCGCCGCGCTTCACCCTGCCCTGCGGGTCCACCGACCTGGGGGAGCGGTCGTTGGTGAGGACCGCGGCCGGGCCCACGAACACCCCGTCGCCGAGCACCGCGGGCTCGTAGACCAGCGCGTGGTTCTGGAGCTTCACGCGGTCACCGATCCGCACCCCGGGGCCGACATAGGCGCCCCGGCCCACGACACACCCGCTCCCCAGCCGGGCGTCCTCGCGGATCTGGGCCAGGTCCCAGACCGTCGTCCCCTCGCCGAGCACCGCGCTCTCGTCGACCTGGGCGGTCGGCAGCACCGTGACCGCCACCGGATCGCATCCCTCAGGACAGGCGGGGATCGACATGGATCTTCGGACCCGGACCGGCGCCGGGGGGCCGCTCGCCCGCGAGGACGGGCCCGATCGCCTCCAGCGCTACGGTCGCGGCCACGAGCGGCCTCGGATCGACGGCCTTCTCGGCGTACGCCGTGATCGTGGCGTCGAGCCCGGGGGAGGCGGAGAGGACGCCGACCGCGGTCACGTCCTTGAGGACCAGCGCGCGGGTGTCGATCCGGCTGGGCTCACCGGCCAGCCCGATGTACACGAGCCGCCCGCCCGGCTCCACCAACTCCTGGGCCAGGGCGGGCAGATGGACCGCGTTGGTGGCGTCCACGACCGCGTCGAACGGCAGGTCCGGCAGCGTGTCCTCACGCCAGGCGTCCGGGAAGCCCAGCGAGCGCGCGAAGACGAGGGAGTCCTCGGTGGCGCCCATCAGGTGCACCTCCGCCCCGGCGGCCCGCGCGAACAGGGCGACCAGCAGACCTATCGTCCCCGGCCCCAGCACCAGAACCCGGTCCCCGGGCCCGGCCCCGGTCGCCCGCGCGGCCCGCAACGCGTTGCCGCCCGGCTCGACCAGCGCGCCCAGCTCCGGGTCCACGGAGTCGGGCAACGCGTGCAACGAGCCCGCGGGTACGGCGAGTTGCTCCGCCAGAGCACCCGCACGGCCGCCGCGGATGCCCACCTCCTCCCGCTTCTCGCAGATGTGTTGGAGCCCCCGCCGGCAGCGCCGGCAGCTCCCGCAGCCGAGCATGGTGTCGCCCATGACCCGCCGTCCGGTCCAGCCGGGATCGACCCCGGCGCCCACCGAGCGCACCCGGCCGGCCCACTCGTGGCCCAGCCGCATCGGATAGCCGGCGTGTCCCTGGTGCAGATAGGTCATGTGCCCCGTGAAGAACTCCAGGTCGGTGCCGCACACCCCGACCCGCTCGACGTCCACGACCACCTCACCGGGCGCTGCCACCGGTTCCGGCACCTCCTGGACGGCGTACTCGCCGGGGGCCGTGAGCACGAACGCACGCATCAGAAGGGCTCCTTCAGGGGGCCGAGTGCCTCGCGTATCTCCTCCACGGCGTCGACCAGCGCCCGCAACGGCGTCCGGTACGCCAGCGCGCTGACACTCACCGCCCCGGAGGGAACCACGGGCGAGGTGCCGTACACCGGCAGGGCCAGACAGTTGACGCCGATCTCGTTCTCCTGGTCGTCCAGGGCGTACCCCCGCTCACGCGTGGCCCGCAGCTCACCGAGCAACTCCTCGGCCGTGCACGGCGTGCGAGGCGTCCGTCGCTCCAGGGGCACCGCACCGATCCATCGCCGTACGGCGTCCAGGGTGCCCAACTCGTGGGCGAGCAGCGCCTTTCCGACCGCGGTCGCATGGGCGGGGTTGCGGCCGCCGACCGTGGAGGTGAGCCGGACGGCTCCGGTGGGGGGATCGACCTTGGCGCGGTAGACGACCTCGCGCCCGTCCAGGACGGCGTAGTGGGCCGTCTCGCCGAAGCGGGCGGCCAGCGTCTCCAACAGCGGCCGGACACGGACGTGTTCGGGACGGGCCTCGTGATGGGCGAAGGCCATCCGCAGGAACTCGTCGCCCAGCAGATAGCGACCGCGGCCGTCCTGCCCCGCCAGACCGGCTCGACGCAGGGCGGCCAGGGCCCGGTGCACGGTCGGCTTGGGGCTGCCGATGATCCGGGTGAGTTCCTCGAGCGCCACCCCGTCCGGATGCCGGGCGAGTTCCTTGAGCACGGCGAGCACCCGGTCCGAACCCACGACACGGTCGCCCTCCGCGCCTGCCGTGACGGGGGCTGTCGAAGCGTGGAACGGCTGCGTATGCTGCATCGTGTTCCGGATAGTAGACCGATGTACCGATTACCGGAAAGAGCCGAGCGATGGGCCTTCGCAGCGCACAGTGGTACGCGGGACAGGACCGCAACGCCTACATCCACCGGGCCTGGATGCGCCGGGGTGTACCGGCCGACGCCTTCACCGGCCGCCCCCAGATCGCCATCGCCAACACCGCCTCCGACCTCACGCCGTGCAACGCGCATCTGAACGAGGTCGCCCGGTCCGTCCGTGACGGGGTGTACGAGGCGGGCGGCATCCCCCTCGACCTGCCCGTGGTGTCGCTCGGCGAGACCAACGTGCGGCCCACGGCGATGCTCTGGCGCAACATGGCGGCGATGGCCACCGAGGAGATGCTGCGGGCCAACCCCCTTGACGGGGTGGTCCTGTTGGGCGGCTGCGACAAGACGATCCCGTCCCTGCTGATGGCCGCCGCCTCCGTCGACCTGCCCGCCGTGGTCGTGCCCGGCGGCCCCATGCTCACCGGCACCTTCCGCGGCACCCCGCTGGGCTGCGGCACGGACGTGTGGCGGCTGTCGGAGGAGGTGCGCGCCGGGACCCTGTCCCAGGAGCAGTTCACCCGCTCCGAGTCGTCGATGATCCGCAGCCGCGGGCACTGCAACACCATGGGCACGGCCTCGACGATGGCACTGGTCGCCGAGGCCCTGGGCACGGTGGTCCCCGGGGTGGCCGGGACGCCCGCTCCGGACAGCCGGCTGCTGGAGGCCGCGCACGGCACCGGACGTCTCGCGGTGGAGCTGGTGTCCGGCGACCGCCGCCCGAGCACCTTCCTGACCAAGGGGTCCTTCCACAACGCGATCGTGGCGCTGGCCGCGATCGGCGGCTCCACCAACGCGGTCGTCCATCTCCTCGCCATCGCGGGCCGGTTGGGCGTCGAGCTGACCCTGGACGACTTCGACCGCATCGGCTCCCGGGTGCCGGTCCTGGTGGACCTCCAGCCCGCCGGACGGTTCCTCATGGAGGACTTCCACCGCGCGGGCGGCCTGCTCGCCGTGCTCCGCGAGGTCGCCGACCTCCTGGACCCGGACGCGCTGACCGTCACGGGCAAGCCGCTGGTCGACCATCTCACCGACGCCCCGATCTGGGACGCCGAGGTGATCAGGACCCGGGCCCGGCCCCTCGTCGAGGAGGGCGGCATCGCCGTCCTGCGCGGCAGCCTCGCCCCCGACGGAGCACTGATCAAGCCCGCGGCCGCCTCACCGCACCTGCTGCGGCACCGGGGGAGGGCCGTCGTCTTCGACAGCATCGAGGACTTCCACGCCCGCGTCGACGACCCCGACCTGGACGTCGACGCCGACTCCGTCCTCGTCCTGCGCGGCTGCGGCCCCAAGGGCTACCCGGGCATGCCCGAGGTGGCCAACATGCCGCTGCCCACCAAGCTGCTGGAGCAGGGCGTGCGGGACATGGTCCGGATCTGCGACGGCCGGATGAGCGGCACGGCGTACGGCACGGTCGTCCTGCACGTGGCCCCGGAAGCCGCGGCGGGCGGCCCCCTCGCCCTCGTGCGCACCGGTGACGTCATCAGCCTGGATGCGGAGGCCCGCCGTATCGACCTGGAGGTGCCGGCCGCCGAACTCGCCGCCCGCACCCCGAACCCGGCCACCCTCGAGGGCTTCGCCGACCCGCGGCGGGGCTGGGAACGGCTGTACGTCGACCATGTCCAACAGGCCGACAAGGGAGCCGACCTGGACTTCCTCGTCGGCTCCAGCGGCTCGGAGGTCAGCCGCGAGTCGCACTGACCGTCGGCGTCTTCCTGGGAAGGCCTGATCGTCGTCGTGGGCGCGTGCTCACCGACGACCTCTCACGGCCGCGGCCAAGGTGAGTCCGGCCGTGAGCGACTGTTGCCGATCGAGGTCGGCCGTGCCCCGGTCAGTGCCGGCGCGGGCGGGGCAGCAAGGCGAACGCGGTCTCCGCGATCGAGGTCAGGCGTTCAGCGCTGTGGCCGTACGCGCCCACGACATCGCTCCCGCGGATGACGGTCAGCAGAAGGTAGGCGAGGTCGTCGGGGTCCGCGTCGGGGTCGATGTCCCCGTTGCGCTGCGCCGCTCGCACACAGTCGGCCACCGCCGCCCGGACCACGGAGAAGCATTCGCCGGCCAGGCGCTTCACCTCGGCGTCGGAGGCGCCGATCTCCAGGGCCATCTTGGCGGCGAAGCAGGCCGACCCCGCCCGGTCGGAGGCGGGGGGCACGTCGGCGGCGAGTGGCACTCCGTGGACGGCGCGCAGCAGGTATGCGTGCAGTCGTTCCAAAGCGCCCTCGTCCGGTCCGTCGAGCATCTTGCGCGGCCCCTGCGCCAGCCGGGCGAAGTAGCCGCCCATCGCCTCCAGCAGCACGCCGTGCTTGCCGTCGAACGCGGCGTAGAGGCTGCCGCGGCCCAGGCCGGTGGCGGCGCTGATGTCGTCGACGCTCGTGCCGTTGTAGCCCGAGGCGCGGAACTGCCGCTCGGCGGCATGCAGGACGTGGTCGCGGTCGAAGCTTCGTGGTCTGGCCATGCATAGAAGGTAAAGCCGACCTGCCCTTCTTGACAACTCAGTACAGAACTCTCTGAGTTTCCGTTCAGTGCGTAACCGCTCTGGGCTCGTGTGGGCCATGCCCACCACCCAAGGAACCACCATGCGGACAGTTCCCCGAGGCGGATCCCGTCTCGTGGACGCCCTCTTGACGTGCGCCCCGGCCCGATCGACACTCCAATCGGAAATCCTAGTGAACAGGTAGGGAAACATGGGGCGCCTTGAGTCGTCGGCCACCGGCCGAGTGCACCGTACGTCTCAGCCCTCGCCCCTTCTGACCTCCCGCCGTCACATCGATCTGCTGCGGGTCTGCAGCGCGATCAGGCCCCTGGGCTGAACCCGGCCGCACCCACCCGTTCCGCACCCGAACGGCACACTCCTGCCGCCGTGCACGGGGACGGCCGCCCGCTCCCGCCCGACGTCGCTTCCGCCGCGCGTACGTCTGCGCCCGAACCCCGGGGAGACCCATGTCCGTGACACCGCTCGCCCACGTCCCCACCACCCAGCCGAGCCCCGCCTTCCGCGGCCGGATCGGCCAGGACGCGCGCAGTGGGCACTACGCCGTGCCGCGCCGCTACCGGCTCCATCTGGCTACCGCCTGTGCCGACGGCCTGCGCATCGCCGTCGTGCACGGCCTGCTCGGCCTCGACGACATCTGTCCCGTGACCTTCCTGGACCCGGTCCCCGACTGTCCCGACGGGGGACATTCCGCACTGCGCCCGCTCTACGAGGCCAGCGCGCACCGGTACACCGGCGCAGCCACCGCCCCGGTGCTCAGCGACGACTGGTCGGGGCGGATCGTCAGCACCCACGCCGCCGACATCACCCGCGACCTGGCCCGCCACTTCGGCTCCGGCCGTCCGGCGCTGTACCCGTGCGGGGCCCAGTCGGAGACCGAGGCCGTCGAGCGGATGTGCCGGGGCATCGGCCAGGCCGCCCAGCGTGCCGGATCGGCGGGCGGTGCCGCGGCGCAGCGGGCCGTCGAGCTGGAGCAACTGCTCGACTCCCTGGGTGCCTTGGAGCGCCGGCTCGTCGGTCGGGAGTACCTGATCCGGGATCACATCACGGCCGCCGACGTCGAGTTGTGGGTCGCACTGGTCCAGCTCGACACCGTGCACCGCCACCACCTCGACGCCTCCGCCGTCCAGCGCATCGCCGACCACCCCACCCTGTGGGCCTACGCCCGCCGCCTGGCCGCCCACCCGGCCTTCGGCGGCAACCTCGACCTCGACGGCATCGCCCGCCGGCACCACGCCCGCTGTCAGGGCCTGGAGGCCGCCGGGGCCGCCGTACAGATCCTGGACTGGGCCGCGCACCGGGCCGTGCCCGCTGTCGGGGCTGACGTCCTTACCCAGCCCCCGCGTTCCTGACCCGCACCGCGCCCGCGGTACGGCGTCTACCGCCCAGCCCCCGATACCCGTGCGTCGCGTACTGCCGCCGTAGTGCGCCGTGCCCCGCCGATAACCGACGCCCCGTCAAAATGACGCGGTCTCCAAGTCCGGGGTCAACCCGCCCGGTCTGCCGCTGACCAACTCCTTACACCCCGTCAATCCACATGTCAACCGCACACGTCGACCTGAAAGGGGACTCCGCCGCCTTCGTGGCCCAGCACACCGAAGTCCGCGGAGGCGGCCCCTCCCTGAGACCCACCGCACCGGACACCTCCGCCCTCGACAACGCCGTATGGGCTGCCCTCGACGGGCCGCACGAACGCGTCGGCCATGCCGCCCGCTACCCGGCCGACGACTACCTACATCGCCATCCGCGACCGCGGCCGTCTCATCGCCCTGGCAGGCGAGCGGCCCGGCCACCCGGCTGGACCGAGATCAACGCCGTCTGCACGGACCCCGCCCACCGGGGCCGGGGCCTGGCCGCCCGCCTGGTCCGCAGCCCGGGAACAGCGCACGGGTCGGCCGTCGGTCACCCCAGGTCGCCTTCCGTGAGGCCCTCGCGTCACTCCTCCCAGTCGAGTTGATGCTCGGGCGTGCCCACCGACCGCCCGTACGCCACCGCTTCTGCGCGGCCGCGCTCGTCGCCGCGCCGATAGCGGAACACCTTCCCGGCGAACACGACGACGCGCTCGTCCCCGGCGACGAAGTCGGCGTACCAGCCGAGTTCCGGCTGCAACGCGCCCGCCAGCGCTTCCGCGAGCGCACCGACGTCCTCACCGTCGCTCTCCCACTCGACGAGGGTCCACACCGTCGGCTGGGCAGCGCTCACCCCGACCGGCTCGACCCTGCGCACCCTCCGCAGCCGCAGTCCGCGCGGCTCGAACACCGCATCGGTCCGCAGGCTCTCGCCGATGACGTATCCGCTGATCACGTGCTGTCTCCCTGCTGATCGGGGGCTTCCCGGGCGACGCTACGGCGGGATGGCTGACATCCTGTGTCAGCCATACATCGATGAGGTGATCGCCCGATGCGAGCGGACCGGCTGCTGGCCCTCCTGCTCCGTCTCCAGTCCCGTGGGCAGATGACGGCCCGTCAACTCGCCGCGGAACTGGAGGTGTCGGTCCGCACCGTCTACCGGGACCTGGAGGCACTGAGCGCGGCGGGCGTACCGGTGGTGGCGAACGGTGGCCCGGGCGGGGGCTGCCGTCTCATGGAGGGCTGGCGCAGTCCGCTGCTCGGCATCAGTGCGGAGGAGGCGACGGCCCTGCTCGCGGTTGCCTCCGGCAGCGGCCCGCTGGAGCGCATCGCGCTGGGCGACGCGCTCGCCCAGGCCCGCCTGAAACTCCTCGCGGCACTCCCGGCGGCGGGCCGCGAGCAGGCGGACACGACCGCGAGCCGCTTCCACATCGACACCCAGGCCTGGTTCAAGCCGCCCGAACCGGTCCCGCAGCTGGCCGTGCTGGTGGACGCCGTACGGCAGGACAGGCGCCTGCGTCTGACGCTCGCGAGCCGCACGGGCCTGACGCGGGCGGTGGACCCTCTGGGCCTCGTCGCCAAGGCGGGCGTCTGGTACCTGGTCGCCCGGACCGACCGGGGCATCCGCACGCACCGGGCGTCGAGGATCACGGCGGCGGAGCTCCTGCCGGAGTCCTTCGCCCGCCCCGCCGACTTCGACCTGTCGGCCTACTGGGCGGCTTGGACCGCCGAGTTCGAGGCGAGTCTGGACCAACTCGCCGTCACCGTACGGCTGTCGGCGGCGGGCCTGGCGGCACTCCCGCAGGTGCTCGGCGACACCGCGTCGGCGGCATGCGCGACTCCTGACCCGGAAGCACCCGACTGCCACCGCCTGGTCCTCCGCTTCGACGACCGGAAGGCCGCCTGCCGTCGCCTGCTCGGCTTCGGCCCCGATGCCGAGGTCCTCGAACCGGCGGACGTCCGGCAGGAGTTGGCGGAGACCGCCCGCCGCACCGCCGCCCGCTACCGGGACCCGACCGACCCCGTGCCATGATCGGCCCATGGCTGTCCGTATCGACCGCGCCGACGTGAGCGACCTCCACCAGGTCCTGGCGGACCACGCCCGCTACTGGGGTGAGCGCGATCTGCGGTCGCTCCATCTGACGTCCCTGGTCCAGGAGTTCGGCTCCACCTGCCTGGTCGCCCGCGCCGAGGACGGCATCCGCGGCTACCTCTTCGGGTTCGTCACCCCCGACCGCACCGGATACGTCCACCTGATCGCGACCCGCGACGACACCCGCGGCACCGGCCTCGGCCGTACCCTCTACGAGGCCTTCACCGCCGCCGCCCGCCGCCAGGGCGCGATCCGCCTCAAGGCGATCACCTCGCCCGCCAACGAGGGCTCCATCGCGTTCCACCGCGCCCTCGGCTTCCAGGACCGCCTCGCCGAGGACTACGACGGCCCCGGCCGTCCCCGTGTCGTCTTCACCCGCGAACTGCCCTGACTCACCCGCGATCTGCCGCGAGGACCGCTTCGACCAGGGGGCCGGCGAGTCCTCCGGGCGCCGCCCGGCGGTGTCGACGACCAGGCGCTCCCGGTTCCACGGCTCGTACTCCCGCTCGGTGATCTGTGCCCAGTCGGGCAGCGGCAGGTCGGGGATGTCCACCGAACGTAACCCCGCGCGGCGCCGGTGCTCGTCCGGATCGGAACACATAGCCACCTGGCCGCCAGGAGCCGGGCGAGCGTGGTCTTGCCGGTGGCGGGCAGCCCGCCGAGGACGATCAGCATGCCCCTACTCGGCGCACTCGCCGCACCGCCGAACGCCGAGTGGCCGGTGCTCGTCTCCCTCCCCCGAAGGTGACGAGCACCGGCCATTTCCCCCGGCGCCGGACAGTGGTCCAGCCTCGTCCGTGTGCGATCTGTTCGTGCTGGGTCACCAGCACATGACCGCGGTTTCCCCCGAACCCCACGCGGAGTACAGGCGCACACGGACGAAGTAACGGCGGCCCTTGACGAGACGGGCCCTGAGTGTGGCGTTGTGCGGAGTGCCTCCGTCGTCCCGGCCGCAGAGGTAGCGGGCTTCCCCGTCCCGCTCCTCGAAGACCACCACGACGGTGTCGCTGTCACCGAAGGTGCCCACGGTGTACTCGCGGGTCTCCGGCGGTTCCACGGTGAAGTCGGCCTGCTCGCCCGGCCCGAGCCCGAGCGGCACGGACCGGAAGGGCACCAGCGCGGGCGGCCGGACCTGCTCGGTCGGCGGGTACCAGCGCAGGACGTACTCCTTGTCGGCGGCCGACAGGGTGCCGGGCGGGTTGAGGCCCGCGCGGAACTGCTCCGGTGCCAGGATCAGCCCCGCCTCGAAGGGGTACTCCATGATCGACTGCGGGTCCCAGACGGAGCCGTTGACCTCGTCCGGGTCGAGCTTGCGCAGGATGTTGAAGAAGGTCCGGTCCCGGCTCCAGAAGTTCGGCGGGCCCGCCAGATCGGCGTAGACGGCCTCGTCGTCCCAGTGGATCCCGGCGAACGGACTCTGGTGCTCGTGCAGCATGCCGAGCGCGTGCCCGATCTCGTGCAGGGCCGTCCCGCGCTCCCCGGGCGCGGTCAGGTCCCAGCCGAGGTTCATGGTGCGCTCGTGCACGCCGACCCGCAGGGCGTCCTTGCCCACGGTCGACCAGGATCCGTCGCCGAGCTGGAACCCGATGCGCAGTTCGGCCTCCGAACGGTCGCCGACCTCGGTGAAACGCACCCCGACACCGAGGTCCTGCCACTCCTGGAAGCACTCGCGCACCACGTCCCGCTGCTCCTTGGCGCCCACCCACGACACCCACCGGGACTGCCCGGTCCCCGGAACAGGAATGACCGACCCGTCGGTGTCGCCGTCGAAGAAGCAGTAGTGCAGGACCGTGCTGTTGACCCACATCCGACCGCCGCCGACGAGCGCGCTCAGCCGCTCGGCGGCCAGCCCCGGAGCGAATGCCGGAGCCGACTGCTGCGCGAGGGAGCAGTAGCGTGCGGTCATGGGTTTCAGCGTGCCGTCGGGCGTCCGGGGGCGCCTGAGTCGGGGGCTACTCAAGTCCCCCTGTATCAGACCTGAGTAGCGGTGCTCCTGTTTCCGTGACGACTTTCGAACGGGACGCGAAGACCCTGGAGCTGCCCTGGCCGTTCACCGGGCGGCAGGACGAACTCGAGCTGATCCGCGGGTCGGTGGCGGGGGGCCGACTCGGCATCGTGGTGACCGGCCCGGCGGGGCGGGGCAAGACCCGGCTGGTCACGGAGGCCGTGCGCGGTACCGACTGTGCCAGGGTGGCGGGCACGCCCGAGACCCGCGGCCTCCCGTTCGCCGCCTTCGCGCACCTCCTGCCGGAGAGCGTCTCCCTGCATCGTGCGGTCCAACTGCTCTCAGGTGTACGGCTGTTGCTGGTCGACGACGCCCATCTGCTCGACGACGCCTCGGCCGCCCTGGTCCACCAGCTCGCCGTGCACGGCCGCACCCGGCTGGTGGTCGTCGCCACCGACGGAACACGGGCGCCGGGCGCGATCTCCCGCCTGTGGACGGGTGAACTGCTGCCGCGGCTCGCCCTGGAGCCGCTGCCGCGCGAGGAGACCGCGCAGTTGCTCGCGGCCGGTGCGGGTGGCCTGGAGGCGCTCACCGTCAACCGGCTGTTCCGCCTGTGCCAGGGCGATCTGCGGCTGCTGCGCGAACTCGTGGGCGCGGTGCGTGAACAGGGGCTCCTGGAGCGGGTCGCGGACTCGGCCGAGTGGGAGTGGCGGGGCCCGGTGCCGGTCGCCGCGACCGTGCGCGAACGCACCGCGGACCTCCTGGAGCGCACGGGTCCCGGTGAGCGCGAGACCCTGGACCGGCTGGCGTTCGGCGAGCCGCTCGCCACGGACGCCGACACGCTCGACCTTGCCGCGCTCGAAGCCCTGGAGGCCGACGGCCTGGTCCACATCGACGACCACGGCACCGCCCGCCTGGCCCACCCTCTCCACGGCCCGGTACTCCGGGCGGCGGCCGGACGCCTCAGGGCCTGCCGCCTGGCCCGCACCCCGTCCGACCGCACGGCCGCCCTGGAGACCGAGACGGCCACGCTGACGCGTGCGATCGCCGAGACGGACGTACGGGCCGTGCCGGCGCCGGTGGGGGAGTGGCTCGTGGACGAGGGCACCGGCATCCCGGCCCCGCACGCCGCCGTACGAGCCCACTTCGCCCGACTGCGAGGGGAACTCCGGGAAGCGGCGGCCTGGGCGAGGGAGGGCTTGCGCACCACCCCCGACGACCGACCGTGCCGCCTCGAACTGACTTTGGCCACAGCGCAGTTGGGGGACCCGGGGTCGGTGGCGACATGGGCGGGCGAGCCGGGGTCGGTGGCGGCACAGTCGGGCGACTCGGAGTCGGTGGGGGCACAGTCGGGCGACTCGGAGTCGGCGGCGGCGCAGGCCGGTGCCTCCGGGGCGGTGGTGCCGCGGGCAAGTGATCCGGAGCCTGCCGTCTCGGAGACGGGAGCCGACCACCGCCGATCGCCCGCCCCCTCGACCCGGCCCGGAGATCCCGGTACTACTGCCGCCTGCCGAGGGACCGCCAGGAGCGACCGCTCCTCGGACGCCCCTGCCGGACCAGCCGGTCAGCGCGCCCACCTCGCCACCGACTCCGGCACCCCCCAACCCACCCCACCCACGCCCCCCTCAGCCGGCGCAGCCACCTGGTGGGCCGCTGCTCGCGGGGATCTCGACGCCGCTCTCGGCGCGGTCGGTGCGGAGCCGTACGACGCGGTCCGGCTCGGGGCGCCCGAGCGGGCCGTCGGCAGGCTGACCGGGGTCTTCGCCGCGCACGCGGACGCGCTCGCCCGGGGCGACGGGCCCGCCCTCGACCGGGCGGCGCACGCACTGGAGGAGCGCGGTTTCCTGCTCTTCGCGGCGGAGGCCTACGCCCAGGCCGTACGCGCGCACCGCGACCCCGGCGCCGCCCGCACCGCACGCACCCGTGCCGTCGCGCTCGCCCGCCGCTGCCAGGGGGCCCGCACCCCGGCGCTGGCGGGCCTGGTCCTCGGTGAACTCACCGCCCGTCAGCGGCAGATCGTCACCCTCGCCGCCGCCGGGCTGACCAACCGGCAGATCGCGGAGAAGCTCACCCTGTCGGTCCGCACCGTCGGCAACCACCTCTACAGCGCCTACACCCGCCTCGGCGCGAGCGACCGCGACGCGCTGCCGTGCCTGGTGGAACTGCCCGAGGCACAGCCGGCCTGAGCCGGACACCGGACCGGGGCGGTCTGACCCCCAGTATTCGGGGGAGGGGTCAGGCCGCCCCCACGCACGTCGCCCACCTTCGACACCTCACGCGGCCCCGAACGCCGAGAACGCCCACCCCGTCGCCTGGTGCACCGAGTCCCCCGGCAGCGCCGCCCGCGCGTCCCGCAACGCCTCCGCCATCGACGCCCCCGCCCCGAGCCCCTTGTGCAGCGCGAGCATCAACGGCACCACCGCCTCGTCGTTGACCGGCGCACTGCACGCCACCACCCCCGCCGTACCCAGCGGCAGCAACGCGGTGACCAGGCCCAGCAGTTCGTCCGCGCCGACCGACGCGAACCGGGCGGTGTCGCAGCAGGACAGGATGATCCGGTACGGGCTGCGGTCGAGGCGCTCGAAGTCATGGACGATCAGCGGCCCGTCGGCCATCCGCAAGGACGAGAACAACGGGCTGTCCGCACGGAACGTGCCGTGCGCCGCGATATGGGCCAGCGCCGCCCCGTCCAGTTCCTCCAACACCCGCGGCACACGCGCCTCGTCGTACTCAAGGACGGTCGCGGAGCCGTGCCGTCCGGCGAGTTCCGGCACCTCGGCGCCTCCGGTCGCAAGACCGGGCCCGCGCACCAGCACCTGGCGCCCGCCGGTCGGCGCCGCCGTCTCGCGCGCCCGCAGCCAGCTGCTGGCCGACGGCGACACACTGAACACCCGCTCCCGCAGCGACGGCAGCAGCGCCCACGGCACCCGGTGCAGCCGCCCCGGCGGCACCACCACGACCGGCCCGGAACCGAGTCGCGCCGCGGCCGGGCCCAGCAGCAGCTCCTCCAGCCGCCGCCCCGCCGCCTCCACCACCGGAAGCCGCGCCTCCGCACCCGGGTGCGCGAGCCGCCGCAGCCCCGCCTGCACGTGCTCCGCCTCGCGCTCCGCGTCGGCCAGCAGTCCGCCCTCGAACCGCCGCACCCGCCCCTGCCCGCACAGCAGCGCCTGCACCCGCCCGTCGAGCACGGCCAGTTCGACCAGCCGTACGTCGTCACCGAGCCGTTCCAGCAGGCGGCCGGGGTCGAAGCGGTAGCCGTCGCCGGGCGCGTCGCCGCGGATGTGGTGGGTGCGGGAGCGGATCTCCCGTTCCAGGCGCCGCTGTTCCCGCTCCAGCGCCGGCATGGGCCGCCCCTCCATCCGGGCCGCCTCCGCACGCGCGGCGATCTCCCGGAACGCGGTCAGATCGCCCAGCAGCCCGGGGTCGGCCGGCGGGCGGGCCGGCGGGGCGGACAGCGCGGTGGCCCGCCAGCGCTCGCTCCACACCAGCAGCCGCCGCGGCCCGCCCGAGGCGAGCGAGGCCCGCGCGGCCAGCGCGGCGAGCTCCGCGCCCTGCGCGGTGGCCCGCGCCCGCAACTCCGAGGCGCCCAGGGTCGTACGGTGGTCGTCCAGCACGTCCAGGCCCCGGCGGCAGGCCTCCAGGACCCGCCGGTCGGAGCCCACGGCCCGCGCCCACAGCGCCCGGGCCGCCCAGCCCGTCATCCGCGCCAGCGGCGGCCCGCTGTGCCGGCTCCGCGCGGCGACCTCCAGATGCCGCTGGGCGTCCTCGCGCCACCCCAGGTCGAGCGCGATCCGGCCCGCCAGCAGCGAGGCCTCGGGGGCGGCCGGCGCGCCGAAGGAGGCCAGCCGCTCCGCGACCGCCGCCGCGTCCGCGACCAGCCGCCCGGAACCCCGCCCGGCGGCGACCCGCGCCTCGATCAGCACCAGCCGGGCATGCGTCTCCCACCAGGTGCGCCGCTGCCCCGCGAACAGCCGTACCGCCAGGTCGGCACGGGCGATCGCGGTGTGCGCGTCCCCCTCGAGCCGGGCCGCCCGCGCGGCGGCGAGCAGCAGTTCCGCCTTGAGGGTGGACTGCCCGCCGATGCCGTCCAGGACCTTGATCGCCGCGTCCGCCTCCGCGAGTGCCTCCCGGGCGAGCCCCGCCGCCATCAGGACCTCGCAGCGCCGGATCGTGAGCATGAACGTCGGCGTGCCGAGCTTGGCGTACCGCTCCTGCGCCTCGTCGAGGAGCCGCAGCGCGGCCGGAATGTCTCCCGACCGGAAGGCGGCGAGGCCCCGGCTCTCCACCGCGTCGGCCTTGTCGTGCTCCTGGCCCGTGGTGTCCCACAGCGCCTCCGCCGCCGTGAAGTCGGCGTCCGCCCGCTCCACCGCGCCGAGCGCCAGATGCACGGTGGCCCGCAGGGTCAGCGCCCGCGCGGTCCAGATCACGTCGTCCGCCTGCCGCAGCACCGGCACCGCCCGCCGTACGTCCTCCAGCGCCGCCCGGTGCCGGCCGAGCACCCATGAGGCGTACGCGCGCCGGAACAGGACCTGCGCCCTGGTGTGACCGCTGCTGACCGCGACGCCCCGCTCCAGTGACTCCAGACCCTGCCGGGTACGCCCCGCGTGCACCAGCGCCACCCCCAGCGCGGCCAGCGCGTCCGCCTCCCGGTCGGTCGACTCCGAGCGCGCGCCGAGATCGCGGGCCCGGCGCAGATGCTCCAGGGCGATCCGCATGTCGCCCCAGTCCCGCTGCCAGATGCCGATCACCTGGTGGGCGACGGAGGCGTGCAGCGGTGAGGGATCCGAGCCCAGTACTTCCTCTGCTCTCGCCAGCGCCTGGTTGGGGGCGGCGAACACCATCGGCAGCAGTTCGAGAACCTGGTCGCTTCCCGCCGTCACCCCAAGGATGGTAGTGGCCCAGGTGGCAGGCCACACCGGTTTGGCGCTGTATCAATCACCGGACCCGCGGCTCTGACTGACGACCGCCGCCTCAGGAGGACACGCCATGGCACCTCAGCGATTCCACGAGCAGTTCGACCAGATCCAGCGCTCCATGCCCGACGTCCCGCTGGCCCTCGGACCCGACGACGCCTCGGAGTTCATCTACGAGAAGGGTGTCGTCCTCGCCCGCGACGGCCGCGACGCGGCGCTCGTCGAGGAGACCGTGCGCAGTCACTTCACCGCGGCGACCGGCCTGACCGGCGACTACGTGCGCCGGGACAGCCCCGAGACCAACCGCTCCGGCATCACCCGCATCAAGGTCGGCGACCCGGGCCACGGCGACCGGCGCGGCGACCGCGCCGTCACCCACGCCCTGCGCGCCATGAGCGAACGAGAAGGACGCGCCGGGCACCGGATCGTCAGCCGCAACCATGTGGTCTCCATCGCGGTCAACTCCTGCCCCGGCGACGAGCCCGTGCCCGCCTCGCTCAGCCAGGGCACCAACCCGGCCCCCGCGGAAGCGGGTCACGACCCCGACACCTCCGTGGGCGTCCTCGTCGTCGACAACGGCCTCACCCACGACCACGCACTCGTGCCGCTCCTCGCCCACGTCGAGGGCGACCTGCACGGCACCGAGACCGACGCGGCAGGAAACCTCCTCCAGTACGTCGGCCACGGCACCTTCATCGCCGGTGTCCTCGCGGCCGTCGCACCCAACACCGACATCACCGTCCGCAACACCCTCAACGACGCGGGCGCCATCCTGGAGTCCGAGCTCGGCGAGAAGCTCTTCGAGGCCGTCGACGGCGGCTGGCCCGACATCATCAGCCTCTCCGCGGGCACCTCCAACGGCCGCACCGACGGACTGCTCGGCATGGACGCCTTCATGCAGGAACTGCGCGCCCACGGCACCCTGTTGGTCGCCGCCGCCGGCAACAACGCCAGCGCCAGCCCCTTCTGGCCCGCCGCCTACGCCGACCTGCCCGACTACCAGGACGTCGTCCTGTCGGTCGGCGCGCTGCGCGGGGACGGCGAGTTCGGCGCCTGCTTCAGCAACCACGGCTCCTGGGTGAAGGTCTACGCCCCCGGCGAGCGCCTCACCAGCACCCTCACCGGCTTCGACGCGCCGGTGCCGTACGCGTACCAGCACTCCACCTACGACGCCTGCCGGTACGGCTTCACCTACGTGTGCACCTGCCAGTCCCCGTCGCACGTCGGCGTGTTGAGCGAGGACGGCACCATCGCCAAGCCGGACCAGGTGATGTTCGAGGGGTACGCGCACTGGAGCGGCACCTCCTTCGCCACCCCGGTCGTCGCCGGACTGGTCGCCGCCCACATGACCGCGAACAAGGAGACCGACCCGCGTGCCGCCCGGCAGCAACTGCTCGCCGGCAACACACAGTTCGCCGAAGTGCGCGGGGCGCACGTACCGGCGCTGCGACCGGCCGGCTGGCGCCCGGTGCCGGTCGTGCAGCGTCCGGTCGGCGCATGAGGGCCGGAGTGGTCCCCTCCACGGCGTACGATGACTTGCCGTACACGAGGGGTGGGACCGTGGACCGAGCAGATGTCGGTGCGCTGGTCCAGTCCGCCGTCGACGGTGACGCGGCGGCCTGGAAGGCGCTCGTGGAGGGGCTGAGCCCACTGGTGTGGTCGGTGGTGCGCTCGCACCGGCTCTCCGACGCCGACGCGCACGAGGTGTACCAGACCGTCTGGTTCCGCTTCGCCCAGCACCTGGGGCGGATCCGGGAACCCGACAAGGCCAAGTCCTGGCTGGCCAGCACCGCGCGCCACGAGTGCCTGAAGGTGCTCAAGAGCTTAAGGCGGCTGACCGTCACCGACGATCCGCAGCTCCTGGACCGGATCAGCGAGGACCGTACGCCCGAGCAGTCGTTCATCGACTCCGAGGAAGCCGCCGCGCAGAGCGAGCGGGTGCGCCACCTGTGGCAGGAGTTCGAGGAACTCGGCGACCGCTGCCGGCAGTTGCTGCGCATCCTGATGGCCTCCCCGAAACCCGGCTACCAGGAGGTGTCCGCCGCCCTGGGGATCGCGGTGGGCAGCATCGGACCACTGCGCCAGCGCTGCCTGAGGCGGCTGCGGGCGCGGCTCGAAGCCCGGGGGGCGGTATGAGCGGCTACGACGACCTCGACGACTTCACCGAAGAGGCCCTGCCCGACGAGGAGTTCGCCCTGGACATGCTGGAGGAGGAGCTCCGGCAGGCCACCGCCATCCTGGACCCCGTGCCGCCGGCCCTGCGGCAGATCGCCGTCGAGGCGTTCGCGCTGCACGACCTGGACAGCCGTATCGCCGAACTCTCCTTCGACTCGGTGGTCGACGCCATCCCGGTGCGGGGGGCCATGGCCGCGCCCCGGATGCTGACCTTCCACGCGGGCGAGGTGACGGTCGACGTCGAACTCACCGCGCAGGGCCTGATGGGACAGGTGCTGCCGCCCCAGTCGGCCCGGATCGAGGTGCTCAGCGGCCCCCAGGCGGGCGCGCCGCTCACCACCGACGACATGGGCCGCTTCACCTGCGAGGTGTCCCCGGCGGGCCCCTTCGCGCTGCGGTTGCGCACCGGAGGGGAAGTGATCGTCACCGACTGGCTGACCGTCTGAGCCGTGAGCCGCGGCGGGGGCGGAGCGGAGGTCAGCGCAGGGCGTCCACGAGTGCGGCGAGGGACCGGGCGAGGGGGTGGATGCCCGGTCCGGCGGGTCCGCCCGGCTCGGTCATGTAGGTGTCCCGCCGGATCTCGACCATCAGGGCACTCACCCGGGGATCGCGGCCGTAGAACTCCAGCGGTACGTACGTCCCGCTGAACGGGCTGTCGAGGCCGGCCTCCCCGAACGCCTCCCGGGCCGCGGCGACCAGCTCGGGCGATGTGTGGAAGGAGTCGGTACCGAGGCAGACGGGCGGCCGGGGCCCCTCGCCGTGCAGTTCGTAGGGCAGTGGCTCGCTGGGATAGGAGTGCACGTCGATGATCACGGCCCGTCCGACGGCCTTCAGTCGCTCGGCGACGGCGTCGGTCATGGCGCGGGCGTACGGCCGGAAGTAGCGGGCGATGAGCGGCTCGGGGTCGGTGTCCGCGGGCCGGAGCTCCTCCCGGTGCGTGGTCCGCGTGTACACGGCCCCCATGCCCACGGCGAGCATCTCCTCCCGCTCGTCCGGGAACCGCTCGGGGTCCACGACCAGCCGGGAGAGCCGGTTCACGAACCGCCACGGGGTGGTGCCGGCCAGCCCGGCGGCCACCTCGGCGAGCTGCGCCGTGTGCGCGTCGACGATGTGGTCGAGCTCCCGCTCCAGCGCGGGATCGTCCAGCACGATCCCCGCCCGCACCTCGGCCGGTATCTCCCGCGCGGAGTGCGGCACATGGAGGATCACCGGTGACTCCCCGGCACCGGGCAGGAGGTCGAAAGAGGGCATACGGCTGCTCCCGGGGCGTTGTCAGTGGCGTGGTGCACCATCTCAGCATGAACATCAGCGACCAGCGGGTGCGGGCCCACCCGTTCCTCGACGCGCTCTACCGGGACGGCTGGTACCCCGACCGCGCGGTGGACCGGGGCAAGGAGATCCTGCTGCGCCTGTGCGCCCGCATCGAGACCGACCGCCCCACCGACCTGGCCGCCCTGTACGTCCTCACACAGGCGGCCACGGAGGAGTTCAACACCCTCCAGGACGACGACTTCGACATCGAGACCGTGGCCCGCGAGGAGATAGCCGAGGAGTTCCGTTTCATCGCCCGGACGTACGGCTTCGAGAACGCGGACGTGGAGGAGCTCATCGCCACCCGGGACTGGTGAGCGACCGGGCGTACGGTTGCTTGCGGCTTGCTGACCCCTGCCTCCTGCCCCCCCCCCGCGCGCCTGGCGCCTGCCGGGTCCCGACGGGCCGGGACTCCTGGTGGGCGTTCCGCGCAGGGAGCCACGCGGACCGGGTGCCGGGGTGTCGGCCGGCGGGGCCGCTGGTCAGGTCCCGGCGGTCACCCGTCCGGCTCCGACAGGCCTCCGCGCCGGACATTCCCGCCGCATGCCCCCGACAGGACCCGCCACGAACACGACCTGCCCCGGCCTCACCCCTCGGGACAGCACCCGCCCCCCGACACACCCCCGCCCCGGTCGGACCGAAGTCGACCGGGGCGGGGATCAGGGAGCCGGTGCTGTCCCTGGAGGGACTCGCGTCAGCTGAGGGAGGCCAGGGCCTCGTTCCACGTCGTCGACGGGCGCATGACCTTCGCGGCCTTCGCCGGGTCGGGCTGGTAGTAGCCGCCGATGTCGGCCGGCTTGCCCTGGACGGCGTTCAGCTCGTCGACGATCTTCTGCTCGTTCGCGGCGAGCGTCTCGGCGAGCGGGGCGAAGGCCTTCGCCAGGTCCGCGTCGTCGGTCTGCGAGGCCAGCTCCTGGGCCCAGTACAGGGACAGGTAGAAGTGGCTGCCGCGGTTGTCGATGCCGCCGACGCGACGGGTCGGGGACTTGTCCTCGTTGAGGAAGGTCGCCGTGGCGCGGTCCAGCGTGTCGGCAAGCACCTTCGCGCGGGAGTTGCCCGTGAAGTCGGCGTACTGCTCAAGGGACGGGACCAGCGCGAAGAACTCACCGAGGGAGTCCCAGCGCAGGTAGTCCTCCTTGACCAGCTGCTGGACGTGCTTCGGCGCGGAACCGCCGGCACCCGTCTCGAACAGACCGCCACCCGCCATCAGCGGGACCACCGACAGCATCTTGGCGCTGGTGCCCAGCTCCAGGATCGGGAAGAGGTCGGTCAGGTAGTCACGCAGCACGTTGCCGGTCACCGAGATGGTGTTCTCGCCGCGGCGGATGCGCTCCACCGACAGCTTGGTGGCCTCGACCGGCGCGAGGATCCGGATGTCCAGGCCCTCGGTGTCGTGCTCCGGCAGGTACGCGTTGACCTTGGCGATCAGGTTGGCGTCGTGCGCACGGGTCTCGTCCAGCCAGAACACGGCCGGGTCGCCGGTGGCGCGGGCGCGGGTGACGGCCAGCTTCACCCAGTCCTTGATCGGCGCGTCCTTGGTCTGGCAGGCACGGAAGATGTCACCGGCCGAGACCGTCTGCTCGATCAGCACGTTGCCGGCCTGGTCGACGAGACGGACCGTACCCGTGGTGCGGATCTCGAAGGTCTTGTCGTGGGAGCCGTACTCCTCGGCCTTCTGCGCCATGAGACCGACGTTCGGCACCGAGCCCATGGTGGACGGGTCGTAGGCGCCGTTGGCCCGGCAGTCGTCGACGACGACCTGGTAGACACCGGCGTACGAGGAGTCCGGCAGGACCGCGAGGGTGTCGGCCTCCTGGCCGTCCGGGCCCCACATGTGGCCGGAGGTGCGGATCATGGCCGGCATCGAGGCGTCGACGATGACGTCGGACGGCACGTGCAGGTTGGTGATGCCCTTGTCGGAGTCGACCATCGCGAGCGCCGGGCCCTCGGCGAGCTCGGCGTCGAAGGATGCCTTGATCTCGGCACCCTCGGGCAGCGACTCCAGGCCCTTGTAGATGCCGCCCAGACCGTCGTTCGGGGTCAGACCGGCGGCCGCCAGCGTGGCGCCGTACTGCGCGAAGGTCTTCGGGAAGAACGCGCGCACCACGTGACCGAAGATGATCGGGTCCGAGACCTTCATCATCGTGGCCTTGAGGTGCACGGAGAACAGGACGTCCTCGGCCTTGGCGCGGGCGATCTGCGCGGTGAGGAACTCCCGCAGCGGGGCCACGTGCAGCACGGACGCGTCGACGACCTCGCCCTCGAGGACCGGTACGGACTCGCGCAGCACCGTGGTGGAGCCGTCGTCGCCGACCAGCTCGATCTTCAGCGAGCCGGCCTCGGAGATCACGACGGACTTCTCGGTGGAGCGGAAGTCGTCCACGCCCATGGTCGCCACGTTGGTCTTCGAGTCCGAGGACCAGGCGCCCATGCGGTGCGGGTGGGTCTTGGCGTAGTTCTTCACCGAGGCGGGGGCGCGGCGGTCGGAGTTGCCCTCACGCAGCACCGGGTTCACGGCGGAGCCCTTGACCTTGTCGTAGCGGGCCTGGATGTCCCGCTCCTCGTCGGTCTTCGGGTCGTCCGGGTAGTCCGGCAGTGCGTAGCCCTGCGCCTGCAGCTCGGCGATCGCGGCCTTGAGCTGCGGGATCGACGCCGAGATGTTCGGCAGCTTGATGATGTTGGCCTCGGGCGTCTTCGCCAGCTCGCCCAGCTCGTGCAGGGCGTCCGGGATCCGCTGGTCCTCGGTCAGGTACTCCGGGAACACCGCGATGATGCGTCCGGCCAGCGAGATGTCCCGCGTCTCCACGGAGACACCCGCCTGCGAGGCGTACGCCTGGACCACCGGCAGGAAGGAATACGTCGCCAGGGCCGGGGCCTCGTCAGTGTGCGTATAGATGATGGTCGAGTCAGTCACCGGGTGCTCCGCTCCACGTCTGCAACATTGCTCGACATCAAGATATCTCGTGATCGACCCCGGCTCGACAGGGGTCCGGGCACACGTTCCCGGAACTCGTGCCGCCACCGAGGCAACGCAAGCGTCCGATCTTGTGGTCATGCAGGGTGATCACACTCGTCCGACGGCCGGACCCGACCGAACCGGCCGCCCGAGAGAAAAGCGGACCATGAGATATCGCACCAGAGTGACGGCCCCGGCAGCTCTGCTCGGCACGGTGGCGGCCCTGTCCCTGGCCTCCCCGGCACACGCGGACCCGGAGACCGGCACCACTGGCCCGGAGACCGGCACGCCCGGGCCGGAGACCCTGGGGGACGCCGTCTACCCGAGCCTCGGCAACGACGGCTACCGCGTCTCGGCGTACCACCTCGACCTCGCGTACGACGCCGCCACGCGGCTCGTCGAGGCGACGGCGACGCTGACGGTCACCGCCACCCAGGAGCTGAGCCGCTTCTCCCTGGACGCGTTGGGCCTGGACATACGCACCGTGACCGTCGCCGGTGAGCCGGCCGCCTTCGAGCAGGCGGACGAGAAGCTGCGGATCACCCCCGTCACCTCGCTGCCCGCGCGGGGGACGGCCACCGTCGTCGTGGCGTACGGCGCCGACCCGCGCCGCACCCTCGCCCACACCGCCTGGGTCCCCACCCCGGACGGCTTCGCCGTCTGCCCCCAGCCGAACTCGGCGCACACCGTCTTCCCGTGCAACGACCACCCCTCGGACAAGGCCGACTTCACCTTCCGGGTCACCGTCCCGGCCGGTCTCAAGGGCGTAGCGAGCGGCCGGCTGGTGAGCACGGAGGATCTCGGCGACGGCCGGACCGCGTACTGCTACGCGTCCCGGGAGCCGATCGCCACCGAGCTGGTGCAGATCACGGTGGGCGACTACGTGATCAAGGACAGGCAGGGTCCGCACGGCCTTCCGCTCCGGGACGTCGTCCCGACCGCCCGGGCCGCCGCCCTGGAACCGGCGCTCGCCCTCACCCCGAACCTGGTGAGCTGGATCGAGCAGCGGCTCGGCGCGTTCCCGTTCGAGACGTACGGCCTGCTGCCCTGCAACAACGACGCCTCGAACGCCTTCGACTTCACGGGCCTGGAGACCCAGACCCTCACGCTGTACAAGCCGAACTACCTGCTCCAGGCGGAGAAGAGCATCGGCTCGCACATGATGCACGAGCTGGTCCACTCCTACTTCGGCAACAGCGTCAGCCCCGCCACCTGGTCCGACCTGTGGCTCAACGAGGGCCACGCCGACTTCTACGGGCTGCTGTACCGCTACGAGCGCGGCTGGACCGACTCCCTCGGCCTGACCACGATGGAAGCCCGTATGAAGGACACGTACGCGCGCGGCGACCAGTGGCGGAAGTCCTCGGGCCCGGTCGCCGCCCCGAACGCGGTGAACCTCTTCGACAGCCAGCGCTACCTGGGCGGCGTCCTCGTCCTGTACGCGCTGCGCCGGCAGGTCGGCGAGACGGTCTTCGCCGCGATCGAGTCGACGTTCCTGGAGCGCTTCCGCAACGCCTCGGCGTCCACCGCCGACTACATCGCCGTCGCCTCGGAGGTCTCCGGCACGGACCAGTCCGGCTTCCTGCGGGACTGGCTCTACGGCACGAAGACCCCGAGGATGCCGGGCCACCCGGACTGGACGGTCACCCCGGCGGTGTCGACCCTCCGCACCCCCCAGACCCGCCCGAGCGCCCCGCACGACAACTCGGCGACCCTGTAACCGACCTGGTCGCACCAGCGCCGCCTACGGACCGACTCGACCCCGCAACGCCCTCGCGCGATCACGCTGCGTCGGGCGTTGCGGGGTCGATGGGTGGATGACGGGTGCCGGGGTGCGATTGCCGATGTGACGGGTGGGGCGCTGCTGGGTCGTGTTCGGATCAGCCAGGTGCTGAGTGCAGGACGCCGACGCGCTCGGACGCCGATGCGCGGGGCGCGCCCACGCCCGGGGCGCTGACAGACCGGGTGCTGACGGGCAGTGTGCTGGTGGGCCAGGCGCCGGTGACAGTTCGTGCCATTCCCCGGCATCCCCCACACCGCCCCGCCGCCGACCCCCCACCTAGTCGAGCCGAGTCGCAGGCAGCTCGTTCGGCTCGATGACCGTCTCCGCGCCCCGCTGGTGAGGGATCGAGACCGAGCCCTGCTGGAGGGCGACGGTTCGCGTGGGGGCCGGGATGCGGATGCCCTCCTCGCGGTAGCGCTTGTGGAGCTGCTTGATGAACTCGTGCTTGATGCGGAACTGGTCGCTGAACTCCCCGACGCCCAGGATGACCGTGAAGCCGATCCGGGAGTCGCCGAAGGTGTGGAAGCGGACCAGCGGTTCGTGCTCGGGGACCGCGCCCTCGACCTCGGTCATGACCTCGGTGACGACCTCGCAGGTGACCCGCTCGACGTGCTCGAGATCGCTGTCGTAGGCCACCCCGACCTGCACCAGGATCGTCAACTGCTGCTCGGGACGCATGAAGTTGGTCATGTTCGTCTTGGCGAGCTCGCCGTTGGGGACGACGATCAGGTTGTTGGAGAGGGCGCGGACGGTCGTCTGACGCCAGTTGATGTCCTCGACGTAGCCCTCCTCGCCGCTGCTGAGCCGGATGTAGTCGCCGGGCTGGACCGTCTTGGACGCGAGGATGTGGATGCCCGCGAAGAGGTTGGCGAGCGTGTCCTGGAGGGCGAGCGCGACCGCGAGACCGCCGACGCCCAGGGCGGTGAGCAGGGGCGCTATGGAGATGCCCAGGGTCTGGAGCACCACCAGGAAGCCGATCGCCAGCACCAGCACCCGGGTGATGTTGACGAAGATCGTGGCCGACCCCGCGACCCCGGAACGGGACGTGGTGACCGTCCGCACCAGCCCCGCGACCAGCCGCGCCGCCGCCACCGTGACGACGAAGATCAGCAGCACGGTCAGGACCTGGTTGACGGTCCGCTGAACCCCCTTCGTGAGCGGCAGCGCCGCCGCGGCGACGGCGATACCGCCCGCGATCGCCGCCGAGGGCACCACGGTCCGCAGCGCCGCCACGATCACGTCGTCACCGCCCCACTTGGTGCGGTCCGCGTGCTTGCCGAGCCACTTGAGCAGCATGCGCAGCAGGAACGCCGCCACGAGGCCCGCCACCACGGCGATGCCGGCGACGACCAGGTCGTCCATGGTGAGATCCCGTTTGAATGCCGTCACGTTGCCACCTGTTCGAGAAGTGCGGGATGTGCGATCGCATCGGCCGTGTAAAGGTTCCGTGGCCGACGCGACCGCTCATCCTGCCGTATCCGACACAGGAGTTCGTACCTGGCGGGTCGTCGGATCGCCGGGTTTCAGACGATGCCCTCGGAGAGTTCGGCCTGCTCCCGGTCGGAGTACGCGGCCGTCGTGGGCGTCCCGTACGAACGCCGGGCGATGAACCACCACACGGTGGCGAGAAGCAGGACGACGGCCAGCGCCACCGAGGCGTAGTTCATCGTGTCCACCGTCACCGGCGAGGACTGCGGCAGACAGAACAGCACCGTCACACACGCCACCCACACCACAGCCGTCCATCCGATCGGCCTGCTCCACCGGCCCAGACTCCACGGACCCGGCTGAAAACGACTCCCCGCGCGCAGCCGCAGGAACACCGGGATGGCGTACGCGGGTGTGATCCCGATGACGTTGATCGCCGTCACCGCGCCATAGGCCGTCGCCGAGTACAGGGAGGGCAGCGCGAGCACCCCGGCGACCACGACCGACAGCCACACCGCCGCGACCGGCGTCTGCGTCCGGGCGCTGACCTTCCGCCAGAGCGCCGAACCCGGCAGGGCCTTGTCCCGGCTGAACGCGAACACCATCCGGCTGGCCGCCGCCACCTCGGCGTTCCCGCAGAACAGCTGCGCCACGATCACCACGACGAGCAGCGCGCTCGCCCCGTCGGTGCCGAGCCCGTCGAGCAGGATCTGGGCCGGCGGCACCCCGGTCGCGCCGGCCCGGGTGGCGTCGTAGTCCTGGATCGCGAAGGTGAGCCCCGCGAGCAGCACGAACCCGGCGATCCACGACACCCAGATCGAGCGCACGATGCCCTTCGCGGCCGACACCGAGGCGTTGGAGGTCTCCTCGGACAGGTGCGCGGAGGCGTCGTAGCCGGAGAAGGTGTACTGCGCGAGCAGCAGGCCGATCGCGGCCACGTAGACGGGGTTGTGCCAGCCGGTGTCGTTGACGAACTCCGTGAACACGAAGGACGGCGACTGGTGGCTGTCCGGGACGATCCACAGGGCGCCGACGATGACCGCGACCCCGGCGAGATGCCACCACACGCTGACCGAGTTGAGCACGGAGACCAGCCGGACACCGAACAGGTTCAAGACGGCGTGCAGTAAGAGGATTGCCACGAAGATCAGCATCGTCTTCCCCGGCGTCGGCTCGAAGCCCCACTGGAGGTTGGCGAACGCGCCCGCGAACAGGGCGGCGCCGTAGTCGATGCCGGCGATCGCGCCGAGCAGCCCGAGCAGGTTCAGCCAGCCCGTGTACCAGCCCCAACGGCGCCCGCCGAGCCGGTCCGCCATGTAGTACAGGGCGCCGGACGTCGGATACGCGCTGGTGACCTCCGCCAGCGCGAGTCCCACGCACAGCACGAACAGACCGACACCGGCCCAGCCCCACAGCATCACGGCGGGACCGCCCGCGCCCATACCGAAGCCGTACAGGGTCATGCAGCCGGACAGGATCGAGATCACCGAGAAGCTGATCGCGAAGTTCCCGAAGCCGCCCATGCGCCGGGCGAGCACGGGCCGGTAGCCGAGCTCCCGCAGCCGCTGTTCCTCGTCGGGCTGCGGGACGTCCGGGGATATCGACGGTTCGGATGACATGCGAAGACCTCCGGTGAAGGGGCGGGAGTGGTACGGATGTCAGGTGCCGTGTGCCGCGGACCGGCTGCGCGCCCGCGCCTGGAGGAAGATCTGCACGCCCTCGGCCTGCTCGCCGTCGGCGTCGGCGCGGTAGGACCACGGCAGGGGCGTGTAGTACGGGCCGAGCGCCTCGAAGACCCGGGTCGCCTCCTCGAACCGCAGCGCGCCCCACAGCGCGTGGGCGAGGTGGTTGAGGTCCAGCGGGGTGCGCTCCTCGGCGGGGGCCTGCGCGAACCAGCCGTCGTGCGCCCGGCCCGCCTCCCGGACGGCGTCCTCCGCCACCCAGTGCAGGTCCAGCGCCGCACTGTGCCCGCTGCCGCGCCGGTACCGCTCGACCCGCACGTACAGCGGCAGCACGTGCAGCGCGGAACCCGGCGGGGCCGACCCGGCGGCCCAGTGCGCGAAGCCGACCGCCTCCGCCAGCCGCCCCGAGGAGGCCTGCGCGTACAGGAACTGGAGCATGCGGTGGTGGGCCTCGCGGTTGTACGGGTCCCGCTTGTCGGCCTCGGCCAGCAGCCCCCACGGCCCCGGCGGCAGCATCGGCGCCGGCGGCTCCGCCCGGTGCTCCTCCCACAGCAGCCGCTGGTCCAGCTGCGCCAGCGCCAGCAGACACACCCACGGCACCGGGTCGTGGGCCGCGACCCGGGCGGCGGTCCGGCTGACGTCCCAGGCCTCGATCCACAGTTCGTGCGTACGGCGGTGCCGCTCGCGCCGGGCCCGCAGTGCCCGCTCCACCGCGACCCGGGCCCGCATCACCGTGGCCGGCACACTGCCGGGCTCCTCGTCCAGCCAGGTCCGCACCACGTCGGTGCCCGCGGCCGCCGCGGCCAGCACCTGGGTGCGCCGGGTCCACTGCCACCAGGCGGTGGTCCGCTCCAGCAGGCTGCGCATCGACATCCAGCGCCCGGCACGGACCTCCTGGAGGGCCGCCCGCAGTTCCGGGTCGTGACCGGCGGGATCGTAGACGGGGCGTGCTCCTTCTCTGGCCATCACCCGCCCGCCCCGGACACGGGACCGGGCAGGACGGCGAGGTGGAGTAACAACAGCCCTCCTCGGGGCGGCGGTTGAGGAGATCGCGTGGGACGGCGGTCACTATAGGGGCGGGGAATCGCCCGCACACCACCATCCCGATCATTGCGAACGTCTTTTCACAACAGGGGAGTTGACTGGTGATCAGCCAGTCAACGGACCCGATGCGCGGCTGGTGGGGGCCGCTTGACGGGACACGGAGGGCGACGGCAGGCTGTCGGTCAGTGATCACTCGGGAAGGGACGTCATGGGCGGTCCGGTGCTCGCCGTCGACCAGGGCACGTCCGGCACCAAGGCCCTGGTGATCTGCCCCGAACGCGGCGTCATCGGCACCGGGTTCGCCGAGGTACGGCCCCGCGCTCTGCCCGGCGGCCTCGTCGAGGTCGATCCCGCCCAGCTCCACGACTCGGTGGTCGAGGCGGGTGCGCGTGCGCTGGCCGAGGCGGGTGAACCCGTGACCGCGCTGGGCCTCGCCAACCAGGGCGAGACCGTGCTCGCCTGGGACCCGGCGACGGGCCGGCCGCTCACCGACGCGCTCGTCTGGCAGGACCGCCGGGCGTCGAGCGTGTGCACCGAACTCACCGCTCACGCGGACGAGTTACGGGAGCTGACCGGCCTCCCGCTGGACCCCTACTTCGCCGCGCCGAAGATGGCGTGGATACGACGGCACCTCACCCGCGAGGGAGTCGTCACCACCAGCGACACCTGGCTGGTCCACCGGCTCACCGGCGCCTTCGTCACGGACGCCGCCACGGCCGGACGCACCCAGCTCCTCGACCTCGACCGCGCCGAGTGGTCACCGCGCGCCCTCGACCTGTACGGACTGGCCGACGAACGGCTCCCGGAGATCGTCGACAACGCCCGACAGGTGGGTGTGACAAGGGAGTTCGGCCCGGAGATCCCGCTCACCGGCCTGGCCGTCGACCAGCAGGCCGCCCTGCTCGCCCAGCGGATCACCGCACCGGGCGGCGCCAAGTGCACCTACGGCACCGGCGCGTTCCTGCTCGCCCACACCGGGTCCGTGCCCCGACGCGGTGGGTCGGGGCTGGTGAGCTGTGTGGCCTGGCGGCTCGGCGGACGGACCAGCTACTGCCTGGACGGCCAGGTCTACACGGCCGCGTCGGCGGTCCGCTGGCTCACCGACCTGGGCGTCATCAAGGGCGCCGCCGACCTCGACACGGTGGGCGGCTCGGTGCCGGACAGCGGCGGGGTCACCTTCGTCCCGGCCCTCGCCGGACTCGCGGCCCCCTGGTGGCGCGGCGACCTGCGCGGCTCGCTCACGGGGCTGGGCCTGGACACCGGCCCCGGGCACGTGGTGCGCGCCCTGTGCGAGGGACTGGCGGCCCAGGTGGTCGAGCTGGCCGAGGCCGCCGCGACGGATCTCGGCTCACCCCTGGACACCCTCCGCGTCGACGGCGGCCTCACCCGCTCCGCCCTGCTCCTGCAGACCCAGGCCGACCTGCTGCAACGCCCGGTCGAGGTGTCGGCCCTCCCGGACGCGACGGCCCTGGGCGTGGGCGCACTGGCCCGCCTGGGCGCCGAACCCGCCCTGTCCGTCGCCGACGCCCTGCCGGACTGGAAACCGGCCGCGGTGTACGAACCGCGGGTCTCGCCCGAGGAGGCGGCGGAGCGACTGGCGGTCTTCCGAAGCGCGGTCACGGCACTGCTCGAAGGAACGCCCCGATGACGCGCCCCGCAGGGGCGCGGGGAACTGCGCGACCAGCCACGACGCAGCCGCAGTCGAAAGTTGTCACCGTAACCCGGCAGGGTCCCCTTCCATCGTCGCCGTACGACGTCACGATCGTCGGCGCCGGAGTCGTGGGCACCGCCATAGCCCGCTCCCTCGCGCACCACCCCCGCCTCCGCCTCGCCCTCGTGGACGCACAGGACGACGTGGGCCAGGGCAGCTCGAAGGCCAACACCGCCATCCTGCACACCGGTTTCGACGCCACCCCCGGCACTCTGGAGGCCCGCCTGGTCCGGGAGGGCGCACACCTGCTCGCCGAGTACGCGACCGCGACCGGCATCCCCGTGGAACCCGTCGGCGCCCTCCTCGTCGCCTGGAACGAGGACCAACTCGCCGCCCTGCCCCGCCTGGTGGAGAAGGCAGAGAGCAACGAGTACTTCGCCACCCGCTTGTTGAACCGGGCCCAGCTCTACGACCGCGAACCCCACCTCGGCCCCGGCGCGCTCGGCGCCCTGCACGTGCCCGGCGAGAGCATCATCTGCCCCTGGACGACGAACCTGGCGTACGCCACCCAGGCGGTCCGCAACGGCGTCGGCCTCCACCTCAACACCCAGGTCAGGACGGTCGGCCGACACCACGGCCACCACGTCCTCGACACGGCACGCGGCCCCCTCCGCACCCGCTGGCTCGTCAACGCCGCCGGACTGCACGCCGACACCCTCGACCGCGCCCTCGGCCACGACGACTTCACCGTCACCCCGCGCCGCGGCCAACTGCTCGTCCTCGACAAGTTCGCCCGCGACCTCGTCCACCACATCCTGCTGCCCGTCCCCACGGCACTCGGCAAGGGCGTCCTGGTGGCCCCCACCGTCTACGGCAACGTCCTGCTCGGCCCCACCGCCGAGGACCTCGACGACAAGCGGGCCACCCTCTCCACCGCCGAAGGACTGCGAGCGCTCCGCGACCAGGGCCGCCGCATCCTCCCCGCGCTGCTCGACGAGGAGGTCACCGCCGTCTACGCGGGCCTGCGCGCCGCCACCGAGCACGAGGACTACCGCATCACCGCGCACCCGGAACAGGCGTACGTCACCGTCGGCGGCATCCGCTCGACCGGACTGACCGCCTCGCTCGCCATCGCCGCGTACGTGACGGACCTGCTCGCCGACAGCGGACTCGACCCCGGGCCCGCCGCGGACCTGGACCCGGTCCGCATGCCCAACCTCGGCGAGGCCTTCCCGCGCCCCTACCAGCGGCCCGAACTCATCGCCGCCGACCCGGAGTACGGCACCGTCGTCTGCCACTGCGAGCGGGTGACCCGGGGCGAGATCCGCGACGCGCTCACCGCCACGATCCCCCCGGCGGGACTCGACGGACTGCGCCGCCGGACCCGGGCCCGGGCGGGGCGGTGCCAGGGGTTCCACTGCGGGGCGGCGGTACGGAAGCTGTTCGAGGAGGTGCCCAGGTGAGCCGGGTGCGCCAGGTGGACGTCCTGATCGTCGGCGCCGGCCCCGCGGGACTCGCGGCCGCCGCCCGTCTGGCCACCGCGCGAGTGCCCCGGGTCGAGGCAATGGACCGCGAGTCACAGGCCGGGGGAGTACCACGCCACTGTGCGCACGGCGGCTACGGCACCTGGCGGCACCCCCTGACTGGCCCCGAGTACGCCCGACTGCTCGTCACCGCCGCCGAGGGCGCCGGAGCCGTCGTACGCACCCACGTCACCGCCCTTGACTGGGCGGGCCCCCTGGCACTGCACACCGTCGGCCCCGGTGGCCCGGAGACGATCGAGGCACGCGCGGTCGTCCTGGCCACCGGCGCCCGGGAACGCCCGCGCTCCGCACGGCTGGTGCCCGGCACCCGGCCCGCGGGCGTCTACACGACGGGCGAACTCCAGCAGGCCGTGCACCTGTACGGACAGCGGGTCGGCGAACGCGCTGTCGTGGTCGGCGCCGAGGACGTCTCCTACGCGGCCACCGCCACCGTACGGGCCGCGGGAGCGGCGGTCGTCGCCATGGTCACCGACCTCCCCCGGCCGCAGACCACCATCGCCCGCGCGGCCGACGCCCGGCTCGGACAAGGGATCCCGCTCCTCACCGACACCACGGTCACCGAACTCCTCGGCCACGGAAGGCTGTCCGGGGTCCGCGTCCGGCACCACGACGGCCGGACGGCCGTACTGCCCTGCGACACCGTCGTGTTCACCGGCGACTTCGTGCCCGAGCACGAACTGGTCCGGCGCGGCGGCCTCGCCCTCGACACCGGCACCCGCGGCCCGGTCGTCGACGGCTCGCTGCACACGTCACGGCCCGGCGTCTTCGCCGTCGGCAGTGTGCTGCACGCCGTGGAGAGCGCGGCGACCGCGGCCCGGGAGGGTGCGCACGTGGCCGGTGCCGTTCTCGCAGCCCTCGCGGGAGCCGAACCTCCCGACCACGTCCCCCTGCTGGTCGAGCCGCCCCTGCGCTGGATCGCCCCCAACCGGGTCACCCCGGCCGACCGCGGACTGCCGTACGTCCTGCGCACGAGGGTCCCCCTGAGCCGGTCCCTCCTGCACGTCGCTCAGGACGGCCGCACACTGCACCGCCAGGCCCTGCTCCGGGCCCTTCCGAACCGGACCCTCACCCTGGCCGCCCGCTGGACACACCGAGTCGATCCCAAGGGCGGCCCGGTGGCCGTCCGGATCACCTCACGGTGACGTCCCGCGGCCGTCGGCCAGATCCCCCCGGTGGCCCCCGTGCCCGTCGGTCGGATCACCGCGCGGTGACCCACCCGTGCCCGCCCGTCAGATCACCTTCAGCCGCACCAGCGCGCCCAGCGTCAGCGCGCCCGGTACCAGCGGTACCCAGACCGTGATGATCCGGTAGGCGAGCACCACCGCCGTCGCCACGGCCGCCGGGCCGCCCGCCGCCACCAGCGCCGCCACCAGGGCCGCCTCCACCGAGCCGACCCCGCCCGGCGTGGGCACCAGCGCCACCGCGCAGGTCGCCGCGAGGTAGGCGAGCGCCATGTGCACGGGCGGCACCGAGAGCCCGAGCGCCTGCCCCACCGCGGCGAGCCCGGCCGCCTGGAGCGCGGGGAAGGCCAGCGAACCGCCCCACAGGGCGAGGGCCCGGGACGGGCGGGAGTGCACCGAGCGCGCCTCGCCCAGCGCGGTCCGCAGGAAGGAGCCGACGGCCGTACGGACCCGGCGGACGCCCGCGAGCACACCCACGGCCACCACCACGACCGCGCCCAGCCCCAGCAGCAGCGGACCGGCCGCCGTGTCCGGCAGCAGCGCGCCGAGACGCAGTGCGTCGGGGAAGGCGACGAACAGCGCGGCCAGCAGGGCGAGCCGGCCGACCGACTCCGCCAGCAGATACAGGGCGAGCGCGGCCGAGGAGCGGGCGAGCGGCACCCCGCACACGGTCATGAAGCGCAGGTTGACCGCGCTCGCGCCGAGGCCCGTCGGCAGCAGGTGGTTGGCCGCGCCCGCCGCGAACTGCGTGGCCAGCAGCCGTCGCCGGGGCAGCCGCTGCACCACGGCGCCCTGCCGGGTGAAGGAGGCGGCCACCCAGGTCAGACAGGTGGTACCGGCCGCGGCGGCGAGCCACGGCCACTCGGCCTGCCGCAGATGGCCGAAGCCCTCGGCGAGCACGGACCGGTGCCGCACGGCCACGACGGTGACGAGCAGGAGCGGGACCAGACACAGGATCTGGCGGATACGGCGGACGGGGAAGCGCTGGAGTGGGCGTCCCTGGGGGAGTTCTACCGCGGTCACATCGGGAGAGGTTTTCCTCGGCGCGCCAACTGCGGGTAGCGGCAGCGGGGCCAGGGTCTTACGTGCGGTCATCGAGTCCTTCGGTCGAACGGACGGGTCCTTCGGCCGGGCGGAAGTCGTCCGGCCGTTGACCTCAACAACGCTTGAGGTCCTAAGTTCTCTCCCATGAGCATGGAGACCACAGCCTGGACACAGCTGCACAGTGTCATGAACGCCGAGCAGGAGCGCCGCCCGTTCGCCCGCGCGACGCTGCGCCGCATCGGCGCGTTCGCCCGACCGCACCGTACCCGAATCGCCCGTTTCGTCGTGCTCGGGGTGGCGACCGCGCTGCTCGCCGTGGCCACGCCCGTGCTCGCCGGGAACGTCGTGGACGCGATCGTGTCGGGAAACGACGAGGGCAAGGTCGTACGCCTGGCTCTGCTCATCGCGCTGATCGCGGTCGCCGAGGCGGCGCTCGGCATCCTCGCCCGGCGCCTGTCGGCCTCGCTCGGGGAGGGCCTCATCCTCGATCTGCGCACGGCTGTGTTCGATCATGTGCAGCGCATGCCGGTCGCGTTCTTCACACGCACTCGTACGGGAGCACTCGTCTCCCGTCTCAACAACGACGTCATCGGCGCCCAGCGCGCCTTCAGCAACACCCTGTCCGGCGTGGTCAGCAACCTGGTCACCCTGCTGCTGACGCTTGTGGTGATGCTCACCCTCTCCTGGCAGATCACCCTGCTCGCGCTCGCGCTGCTCCCCGTCTTCGTGATCCCGGCCCGCCGCATGGGCAGCCGGATGGCCCGCATGCAGCGGGAGGCGGCCACCCTGAACGCGGCCATGGGCACCCGGATGACCGAGCGCTTCTCCGCGCCCGGCGCCACCCTCGTCAAGCTCTTCGGCCGCCCCGAACAGGAGTCCGTGGAGTTCGCGGCCCGGGCCCGCCAGGTGGCCGACATCGGCGTCCGCACGGCCACCGCCCAGTCGGTGTTCATCACCGCCCTCACCCTGGTCTCCGCCCTGGCCCTCGCCCTGGTCTACGGCCTCGGCGGCTGGTTCGCCCTGCGCGGCACCCTGGAACCCGGCGCGGTGGTCTCCCTCGCCCTGCTCCTGACCCGCATGTACGCGCCGCTCACCGCCCTCGCCGGAGCCCGCGTCGAGGTGATGAGCGCGCTGGTCAGCTTCGAGCGGGTCTTCGAGGTGCTGGACCTGAAGCCGCTGATCGCGGAGAAACCGGACGCCCGCGAGGTCCCCGAAGGACCGGTCGCCGTCGAGTTCGCGGACGTCCGCTTCGGCTACCCCTCCGCCGACAAGGTCTCGCTGGCCTCACTGGAGGAGGTCGCCGCCCTCGACACCCGCGGCGGCTCCGAGGTCCTGCACGGCGTCTCCTTCCGCGCCGAACCCGGCCAGACCGTCGCGCTCGTCGGCTCGTCCGGCGCCGGCAAGTCGACGATCGCCCAGCTGCTGCCGCGGCTCTACGACGTCGACGAGGGCGCCGTCCGGGTCGGCGGCGTCGACGTCCGCGACCTGACCGCGGGCTCCCTGCGCGCGACCCTCGGCATGGTCACCCAGGACGGCCACCTCTTCCACGACACCGTCCGCGCCAACCTGCTGCTGGCCCGCCCGGAGGCGACCGAGGACGACCTCTGGGACGCCCTGCGCCGCTCCCGCCTCGACGCCCTCGTACGGTCCCTGCCCGACGGCCTCGACACCGTGGTCGGCGAGCGCGGCTACCGGCTCTCCGGTGGTGAGCGCCAGCGCATGACCATCGCCCGGCTCCTGCTGGCCCGACAGCGGGTCGTCATCCTCGACGAGGCCACCGCCCACCTGGACAACACCTCGGAGGCCGCCGTCCAGGAGGCGCTCACCGAGGCGCTGGAGGGCCGGACGGCGATCGTCATCGCCCACCGGCTGTCCACGGTCCGGGCGGCCGACCAGATCCTGGTGGTCGAGGACGGCCGGATCGTGGAGCGGGGGACACACGGGGAACTGCTCGCCCTCGACGGCCGCTACGCGGAGCTGTACCGCACCCAGTTCGCCTCGCACGGCGGCGAGGTCACCGAGACCGACGGCGAGGTCCCGGAGGCTGCCGCGGTCTAGTCGGTCACCGGGTGTCCGTCTCCCCGCCGGTGACCGCGAGGACCTCTCCGGTGACGAAGCTCGAATCGGCGTCCGAGGCCAGGAAGACATACGCCGGGGCGATCTCCTCCGGCTGCGCGGGTCGGCCGACCGGCGTCTCGCTGCCCACCTGGGCCAGGTCACCGGGAGGCATGTGCGGGTCGGCGACGTTCAGGACCGTCCAGGTGGGGCCGGGCGCCACGATGTTGGCCCGCACGCCCCGCGCCGCCAGATGCGGGGCGATCGACTTGGTGAAGGTGATCACGGCGGCCTTGGAAGCCGCGTAGTCGATCATGGTGGTGCTGCCCTTCAGCGCTTCCTCGGTGGCGGTGGCGATGATCGAGCCGCCCTTGTCCAGGTGGGGAAGGGCGGCCATCACGAGGTGGAAGTAGGCGTAGGCGTTCGTCTTGAACGTCCGGTCCCAGTCGTCGGCCGTCAACTGCTCCAGGTGCAGCTTGCTGTTGAGGTAGGCGGCATTGCTGACCAGGATGTTCAGCTGCCCGAGCTCCCGCACGGTCCGCTCGACGACGTCCCGGCAGAACTCCGGATCGCACAGGTCGCCCGGCAGCAGCAGACACCTGCGGCCCTGCTCCTCGACCACCTGCCGGGTCTCGTCGGCGTCCGGCTGTTCCCCGGGGAGGTAGACGATGGCGACGTCCGCGCCCTCCCGGGCGTACAGCAGCGCCACGGCGCGGCCGATACCGGAGTCACCCCCGGTGATCAGGGCCACCTTGCCGGTCAGCTTGCCCGCGGCCTTGTAGCGCTCGGCCCGGTACCGGGGCCTGGGGGTCATGTCCGACTCCAGGCCGGGCGGGTCCACCTTCTGCGCGGGAAAGTCCGGCTCGGGCTCCGAGGAGATCACCGGAGGGGTGTCGACGTGGTCCGGTCCTGCTCTCGCATCAGTTCTCCTTGCGCGGTTCGTCGGGAAACGACCATGACCGGGCGCGGGTGCCCTGGCCTCGCGGAGGGGAAACCGGAACCGGCGGCGGGGTCAGGGAACGAGCCGGTGCTGGTGGCCGGCGCGCCACTCGGTGAGCAGGACGGTGGCGTCGTCGTTCAGGCGGCCGCAGTGGTGGTCGAGCACCGCGTGCATCAGCCGGCGCAGGGTCTCGTGCAGCGTCTGGCGGTCGGAGTGGTGGCGCACGATGAAGTCGACGAACTTGTCACGGCCGAACCGCTCGCCCGCGGCGTCGCGGGCGTCGACGATCCCGTCGGTGTACAGCAGCAGCCGGTCACCCGGCTCCAGCTGCTGACGGTCGACGACGATCGGCAGCCCCAGGCCCGTCCCCATCGGGCCGGCCGGCGGGCAGACCAGCTCGACGGTCCAGCGGTGGTCGCGGATGACCAGCGGCAGCGGGTGACCCCGGTTGATCCAGGTCAGGTGTCCCGTGTCGAGATCGAGGTCGGCGAGGATGCCGGTGACGTAGCGGCTGGTCCCGAAGTGGGCCATGAGCACGTCCTCGACGGCCCGGCTCGTCTCGGCGAGCGAGGCCCCCTGGCGGCGGGCGTTGCGGCAGGCGGCCACCGCCAGGTTCGCGGTGATCCCCGCGGTGGTGTCGTGGCCCATCGCGTCGAACACGGACAGATGCAGGACGTTGCCGCTGACGGCGTAGTCGAAGGCGTCACCGCCCATCTCGTAGGCGGGCTCGCTCACCGCGCCCACGGTCACGTCCTGCCCGGCGAAGGCGGACGGCGGCATCAGCTTCCACTGCATCTCCGCCGCCACGTTCATCGGTTCCGTGCGCACCAGCCGGGCGAAGGAGTCACTGCAGGACCGCTTGCTGAGCAGGACCAGCGCCACCAGCGAGGCCAGGTCGCGCAGATCCTGCCGTACGGCCTGATCGTCCCCGTCCTCCGTGTCCGCCCGCAGCACCCCGATGCGCTCGACGCCGTCGGTCACCGGCACCCACCACCGGCGCCGGGAGCGTTCCTCGCGCGGGGGTTCGGCGACGATCGTCACCCGCTGGTAGGCGCGTCCGGGCAGGGTGCCGTCGATCCCCAGCTCCTCGCCGCCCGCCGCCGCGTCGAGCCCGCGGCCGGTGATCTGCCGCAGCAGGGTCTCGCGCAGGTCGACGGCGAAGACGGCCACGTCGTACAGCCCGGCCGCGCCCGCGCGTTCCGCGACGAGACCGGGCAACTGCTCCAGCGTCACCAGGTGCGCCTCCTGCAGCAGCAGCCGCAGCATCCTCCCCGTGTCCCCGGTGTTCACCATGCCGCCACCCCGGTCCCGCGATCGGATACCGTCCGCCTACCCGCGGCGGCACACCTGACTCCTGAGCCGCGGCCGTCACTGCCGAAGCCACAGTCCAGGGGCGTGGTGCCGGGCAAGGGGGCGGAGGCGGTCAGCCGTCCTTGCCCATGGCCTTGCGTACGGCGTCCCGCGTGCGGTCGACCAGGGCCGCCACCGGCCCCAGGGTCATGTTCTTGACCGCCGACTCGGTCCCGGGGTGGGGGTGGGTCGGCGCCATCGCCTCGGCCGCCTTCAGGGCGGTGGCCATGGAACCCAGGCGTGCCTTGTCCGCGTGCCGGCGGATGTGGTTGAACTCGTACCGCTCCTCCGCGCGGGCGTGCTTCATCACGTCCAGGCGCAGCGTGTGGAGTTCGGGCAGGAACTTCGGGTCGTCGGTGTCCATCCCGTCGAGCCGCGACAGGACCTCCTTCGCCTCGCGCTCCTCGGCCAGCCGCTCGTCCGCGACCTTCCCGCCGTCCGGCACGGACGTGCGGGTGAAGGGACGGATGACCTCCTCCTCGGCCGTCTCGTGCACGGCCAGAAGCCGCACCAGGCTCCGGAAGGCCGACCGGCGCTCGTCCCCGGACGTCCGCTCCACCTCGTCGAAGAGGTTGCGGATGTCACCGTGCTGACGCATCAGCAGGGCCACGACGTCGGCGTCGCTCGCGGCGATCCCGGCCATGTCAGCTCCTCTCCCGGGAGGCGACGTCGGGGTGCTCGCCCTCCGTCTCGATGCGGTACTCGCGGCCGAACATCTCCCGGTGCTGGGCCATCACCCGCTCGCTGGGCGGCTCCTCGCCGCCGTGGATCCGCTCCTGCATCTTCTGGAAGCGCTCGTGGGCGTCCCGGACATAGCCGGTGCCCAGGGTCGTCAGATCCATCTGGGTGTCCAGCAGACCCCGTACGAACTGCTTGTTCTCCTCGAACGTCAGCACGTTCGGCAGCTCCGGGGCGAGGATCTCCTGCGGCTCCCGGCCGTCGTGACGGCGCATCAGGTCGCAGGCGATCCGCAGGTGTTCGAGCTCCATGTTCAGGTGGAGCTCCCAGATCGCCTTCACCTTGGGGTCGGACTCCTGCTCCATGAAGGAGTGGTAGAGGTAGCACTCGTTGTACTCGTGGTTGACGAGCTGCTCCCACCACGTCTCGCCCGGGTCCACCAGGGACTCGTAGTGGGTGACGTGCTCCTCCTCCACCATGGCGATTTCCTGGTAGAGCTGGCGGGCGATCGGCTCCATGTACTGGGGGCCGACGTTCAGGTAGAAGTTCAGGGTCTGCTGCTCGGCCGACATGATGGTCAGCGCGTGCAGCCGGGACAGCGGGTTGACCGTCGTGCGGTCGTAGGGCTCGCGCACGTTGTCGACCGGGTGCCGGTGGTGGAACTTGGTCGGCCGTCCCGGCATCACCTCGGTGAGGCCCTCCACGATCGACTCCGCCTTGCGGTGCTCGATCATCTCGTAGAGGTTGGAGTACCGGTACAGGTGGTCGAAGTCCTCCAGGACGCCGAACTCGTACGCCTGCTTGAGGTACGGGTCGGGCTCGTGGCGGGCGATCCAGCCGGTGAGGTCGACCGCGACCTGCTCGTAGGAGATCGTCGTCTCCAGGACCGAGGCGAGGCCGGGCAGCAGCCAGTTGACGGCCTTCTGCTGCTGTTGCTCGATGTAGCGGACCTCCGCCAGCCGGCGTTTGACCTCGGGGTCGGGACAGTGGCGGGCGAACTGGTGGCTGAAGAGGATCGCCTCGACCTCGATGCCGTTCATCGTGATGACACGGCACTTGGTGTACGGGTCACCGCGGTCGGGGTCGACGGGTTCGACGTCGAGCTCCCGCCAGTTGCGCAGCTGGCGGTCCAGGGGGATGCCTTGGTGTTCCAGTGGGTTGAAGCCCATGAGGGTCTCCTCGGCTGATGGCCGGAGCGGAGCCGCGCGGGTACCCGTGGCCGGCCGGTGTAACCGGCGGATGAAGGTCGTGTGGAGGATGTGGTCGGACCGGCGGGAGGAGGGCCGCCGGACCGGCGCGGTCCGGGCAGGTCACGTCGGCGTGTTCGTCCCGGCCGCGGCCGTCGACGTCGGTTCCGGGGGCGGGGCCGGGAACAGCAGCGCGGTGGCGGCCCGGGAGTGCAGCACGTCCAGCGTCTTGATCTGCCGTTCGGCCCGGCGCAGCAACTCCTCCAGACGGTCGGCGTCCAGCCGTGCGTCCTGTGCCGACGCGGCGAGCAGCCCGCGCCACAGGGCCGCCTTGCCCTGCGCCCCCAGCCGCAGTGCCTCCAGTTCGATCAGCAGCGCGAGCCCGGAACGGCGCACCAGCCGCCCGTTGGGCTTCGCCCGTCCGGCCTTCTCACCGAGCCAGGCCCCGTACACCTTGTAGTGCCGGACCGGGACGTCGAGGTCGGCGAGGAGCCGCACCAGTGCCTGCCGGTCCTGCGCGATCTCCTTGCGGAGGTTCTCCAGCGCCTCGCCGAAGGGCGACCCGCGGTGTTGCTCCGCCGTGCGGCGGGCCAGCTCCGCGCCTGCCGTCGCGCCCGCCAGGTGGTCGTTGAAGTAGATCACCAGCCGCTTCTGCCGCACCCGCCCGTCCTGGGAGGTCTGTGCCGTCGTGTTCATGGTGCCCCTCCGGCTGCCGCGTCCTGTGCCGGCCTCCGAGTGCCCCCGCAGGGCAGGTCCACCGCCTCGTCCGCCGCGCCGCGGAACCCCGGCGTCGGCGCCGCGCTCACGGCCTCACTCCTGCTCGTGTCCCTCGGCGTCCACGACGTCACGCTTGCCCGAGTGCTGCTTCTGGTCCCACTCGACCGTCTCCGGGTGGTGCAGGTCGAAGGCGGGGGACTCGGAGCGGATGCGCGGCAGGGCGTTGAAGTTGTGGCGCGGCGGCGGGCAGGACGTCGCCCACTCCAGGGAGCGGCCGTAGCCCCAGGGGTCGTCCACCTCGATCCGCTCGCCCTTCTTGGCGGTCTTCCACACGTTGTAGAGGAACGGCAGGGTGGACAGGCCCAGCAGGAACGCGCCGACGGAGGAGAGGGTGTTGAGGGCGGTGAAGCCGTCGGCGGCCAGGTAGTCGGCGTAGCGGCGGGGCATGCCCTCGGCGCCGAGCCAGTGCTGGACCAGGAACGTGGTGTGGAAGCCGACGAACAGGGTCCAGAAGTGGATCTTCTCCAGGCGGTGGTCGAGCATGGTGCCGATCATCTTCGGCCACCAGAAGCTGAACCCGCCGAACATCGCGAAGACGATCGTGCCGAACAGGACGTAGTGGAAGTGCGCCACCACGAAATAGCTGTCGGTGACGTGGAAGTCCATCGGCGGCGACGCGAGGATCACCCCGGTCAGCCCGCCGAAGAGGAAGGTCACGAGGAAGCCGGCCGCCCACAGCATCGGCGGTTCGAAGGAGATCGAGCCCTTCCACATCGTGCCGATCCAGTTGAAGAACTTCACCCCCGTCGGTACGGCGATCAGGAAGCTCATGAAGGAGAAGAACGGCAGCAGCACGGCCCCGGTGGCGAACATGTGGTGCGCCCACACGGTCACGGACAGACCGGTGATGGCGATCGTGGCGCCGATCAGACCGACGTAACCGAAGATCGGCTTGCGGGAGAACACCGGGATGATCTCGCTGATCACCCCGAAGAAAGGCAGCGCGAGGATGTACACCTCGGGATGCCCGAAGAACCAGAACAGGTGCTGCCACAGCAGCGGTCCGCCGTACTGGGCGTCGAAGACGTGCGAGCCGAAGTGCCGGTCGGCCTCCAGGGCGAGCAGCGCGGCCGCCAGGACCGGGAAGGCCAGCAGGACGAGCACCGAGGTGAGCAGCACGTTCCAGGTGAAGATCGGCATCCGGAACATCGTCATGCCGGGGGCGCGCATGCAGATGATGGTGGTGATGAAGTTGACCGCGCCGAGGATGGTGCCGAACCCGGCCAGCGCCAGCCCCATGATCCACAGGTCGGCGCCGACGTAGCCGCTGCGGAGGGGGCCGCTGAGCGGGGTGTACGCGGTCCAGCCGAAGTCGGCGGCGCCCTGCGGGGTGAGGAAGCTGCCGAGCACGATCAGCCCGCCGAACAGGAACAGCCAGTAGGAGAACATGTTCAGCCGCGGGAAGGCCACGTCCGGCGAGCCGATCTGGAGCGGCATGACCGCGTTGGCGAACCCGGCGAAGGTCGGCGTCGCGAAGAGCAGCAGCATGATCGTGCCGTGCATGGTGAATGCCTGGTTGTACTGCTCGTTGGAGAGGAACTGAAGTCCGGGGCGGGCCAGCTCCGCCCTGATCGCCATCGCGAGGACCCCGCCGATCAGGAAGAAGCAGAACGAGGTGATCAGATAGAGATGGCCGATCTTCTTGTGGTCGGTCGTGGTCACCCAGGACACGATCACGCGGCCTCTGCTGAGCCGCTCCGCCGTCGGGACCGGAGCGACCGGTTCGGTGTGTGTGGCCATCAGCCCGCCCTGCCGTGCATCGAGGGGTCTGCATGTCGGGCAGCGTGTAACCAGCCTGCCGGAACCTAGTCCTGCCAGTTTGTTCCTCGACCCGCACGCGAACCCCGATAGGCGGCGCGGCGTGTCCGGGCCGGCGCGCTGAGGCTGTGGGCGTCCACCGTCAGCACGCCGAAGGGCCGCCAGGACCGCCCTGATGCCCCTGACACCGACACTCGTGATGCCCCGGCTGTTGCGGCTGTCTCCGCGCACAGGTCGAGGACGAGCGTCCGGACGCCAGGGCGTCGCGCAGCCGTGCCGGGTCGCCGTACACCGGCGCCGGCCGGGACCGGCGCGGGAAGGCGGCCAGGACGCCGCGCCGGTCCCCGACCCGGTAGGGGAGGAGGCTGGAGTACGGACCGCCCAGGACGTCGGTGCGCGGCAACGGGACATGACGGGTGATCCGGCCGCGGCCACAGCTCGTCATCAGCAGGTCCAGCGTGCGGCCCGCGCCGTGGGCGTCCGCCACGCGCACCGCCAGGCCCGGTCCGCCGCCCGAGGTCCTGGTGCTCGTCCCGCCTCACGGACCGGACCAGCCGCTCTCCCACTCCGCGCGCTCCTCGCCCTGCTCGGGCTCCTCGTCCTCCGTGTCGTCGCCCTCCGCCTGTGAAGGCGTGGTCCGGGGCGTGTCACGACGGCCGGACGTCTCCTCCTCCGGTACGTCTTCCTCGCGCTCGCCCTCCGCCTGGGACGGGGTCTGTTCACTCATCGTCGGTCCTCCTACGGATGTCGGCTGTCCGGGGTGGGTATGCCGTGCTGGGGGTGCCCTGCCGGCCCTTGGGGGAGAGGTGCTCCTCGGAGCTCGTGGGCACGCGGTGCAGCAGCTGATCGTCCGGCTCGCGGGTACCCCTGGCCGGGTGTCCTCACTCCGGCCCCAGGCCGTATGTCCTCACTCCGGCGCCAGGGCCACCGTCGTCGTGACCCGGGTGAGCGAGGGCTCGCCCGGCACGGACCCGAAGCCGAAGCGCACGGGTGGGGAGACGGGTGCCAGGGCGCCGAGGTCCTCGCCCTCGAGGACCGCCGACACCGCCCGGATCGGCCGCAGGTCCCGGGCGCCGTACCACTCCCGGCGGCCCGCTCGCGCACTGCCGCGGGTGCGCACGCCGGGCAGCAGCACGCGCGCGGGGAGGGACGTGACCGTGCACCAGGCCGGCTGCCGGGCCAGTACGCCGGGCACCGCGCGCAGCAGCAGTCCGAGGGCTCGGCTGCGCCCCGTCGTGAAACGCAGGTCGAGCGGGCCCGCCGAGACGCTCCAGGTGTCGCCGGTGACGTGCACGGCGACCGGGACGAGCCGCACGGTGTCGAAGACATAGGTGCCGCTGACGAAGTCCGCCGTCTCCCGCGTGGGGGCCAGCAACAGCCGTTCCCCGTCCGGCCGCTCCAGCATCACATCGCTGAACGCGCCGAACGGCGACCGCGGCCAGTGCCCCAGCACGACCCGGGTCCCGGAGGCCGTGCCCAGGCCGGCGATCCAGCCGTCGAAGCGCAGCCGCCGCGATCCGCCGGGGCCGCGCGTCGGCCCGCTCACGCGCGTCGGCCGGCTCACGCGTGTCGCCCGCTCACGCGGAGGAGGGGCGGGAGGCCCCCAGTCGGACGTGACCGACCCCCGGGGAGTAGTGCACGACGGGCTCGCCGAGCGGGGCGGGCAGTCCGGCCGCTCCGGTCAGCGTCTCCACCACCACGTCGACGGCCGCGCCCGCCAGCGGCCAGGGCTCGTGTTCCACCGGTGTCTCCCAGACACGGCCCAGCCGACGGGTGTACGCCCGCCAGCGCGAGGTCAGCCACACGTCCCGCTCCGTCGGCCGCAGAGGGGCGCCGGGACGGACGTCCAGGCGGTACGAGACGCGGCCGGCCGCTCGACACCCCACGTACGACACGGTGTCACCGTCGGTGGTGACCCGCAGACGTCCCAGGGTGTAAGGCGCCCCGACGGCACGAGCCGCCAGCATCACCGGGCAGGCCACCAGGATGGACAGGAACCAGATCCCGTCCCGGCCGTCCTCACGCCGCACGTAGGTCCGCAGGTTGGTCTCCGCGAACGTCGGGAGCCCCGGTACCGCGGCGGGAACGCCCGGGGCGCGCACGTCCGCCATCACGAACGGCGTGAGACCCACCCACGCCATCCCGTCGTACTCGTCGACGACCAGTTCCCGGGGCAGTAGCGCCTGCACCGCCTCCGGACGGAACGGCCAGTGGACGAACGCCTGCCGGAGCCAGCGGGCCCGCAGAGCCGGCACCCGCACCCGCTGCTCCGCTCCGTACGCCACCACGCCCGCCGGGTCCCCACCCGGGCGCCGGGGAAACGCACAGGCCGCGGGGGCGGGGGTGCGCTGTGCGGGGGCGTTGGACACGGTGGTCGTGACGCGGGCCCGGTCGCCGGAGACCGTGGTCGTGACGAGGGCCAAGGGTGCGGCGGTGTCGCACCGGGTGGTCCTCCACCGGACCGGGTGGCCCTCCACCGGCCCGCGTTTCTGGTGGCGGGCCACGGGCACTCGCGACGCCATGAATCAGAGTCGTCCGCCGATCGCCGACAGCTCACTCGCCCTCCTCGCCAAGGGGTACACCTGGCTGCCCGACCGACGGCGCCGTACCGCCGCTCCGCTCGTGCGCACCCGGCTGATGGGTCGGCACGCCGTCGCCCTGCACGGCCCGGAAGCAGTGCGGTTCTTCTACGACGAACGGCATGTGGAGCGGGGGACGGCACTCCCCGGCCCGGTGCTGAGCACCCTGTTCGGTCACGGAGCCGTGCACACCCTGGACGGGCAGGCACACCGCGGCCGCAAGGAGATGTTCCTCTCCCTGCTCACCGGGCCGCAGCGGGTCGGCGAGCTGGTCGACAGCGTCACGGCGGCGTGGGACGAGGCGGTGGCGTCGTGGTCCGAGCGCCCGGTCGTCCTGTTCGACGAAGCGAGCCGGATCCTCACCCAGGGGGTCTGCCGATGGGTCGGCGTCCCCTTGGCCGACGCGGAGTCCACGGCCCGGGACATGGTCGCGATGGTCGACGGCTTCGCCACACCGGGACCGCGCCACTGGCGGGCCCGCCGGGCGAGGGCCCGCAGCGAGGCCTGGCTGGCAGGCCTGGTCGAGGAGATCCGGGCGGACCGGGCCACGGCTCCCGCCGGTTCGGCGCTGGAGGCCGTCGTCCGCCACCGGGACAGCGACGGCTCGCTCCTGGACCCGCACACCGCCGCCGTCGAACTGCTCAACGTCATCCGTCCCACCGTCGCCGTGTGCTGGTTCGTCTCCTACGCCGGCCACGCACTGCGCACCCCCGGGGTCAGGGAACGACTGCGCGAGGACGACCCCGCCTACGCCGTGGCGTTCGCCCACGAGCTGCGGCGCTTCTATCCCTTCGCGCCCTTCCTCGGCGGCCGGGCCGTGACCGACCTGGAGTGGCGGGGCGAGCCGATCCCGGCCGGCACCCTGATCCTGCTCGACCTGTACGGGCAGAACCACGACGCCGACCTCTGGGAGGAGCCGTACGCCTTCGCCCCGCAGCGCTTCGTGGGCCGGCCGCCGCAGCGCGACGAACTCGTGCCGCAGGGGGGTGGGGACCGGACCACCGGCCACCGCTGCCCCGGCGAGGACGTCACGGTCGCCCTGCTCGCGGCCCTCGGACCGCGGCTCGCCCGGCTGGACTACGACGTACCCGAACAGGACCTGCGCATCCCGCTGAACCGCATGCCGACGAGGGTGCGCAGCGGTTTCGTCATCCACGCGGCCCCCGTGCGGGTTCCGGCGACCGCGCACTGACGGCCACCGGTCAGTTCCGGCCACCCGGCCGGCACTGCCCGCCCGGTGTCACACCGGGCGGGCAGCTTCTTGTCCCTCGGAGCGGTGCCTGCTGAGCGGTCAGTTCCTCGACAGGTACGGGGGACCCGATCGCCCGGCACCGGTCAGGCGGCCGCCGCAGCGCGGGTCATCCTGCGTCCGGCGGTCACGGCCGCTCCGGCCAGCGCTGCGGCGACGGCGGTCCTGCGCAGCGCGGTGCGTCGCCGCCCGTGCCAGCCGCCGTGCACCGCGCCGTCCCCGGACGCCGGTACGTGCAGCGCGCCGTGGGTGGCCGGGGCCTCCTCGTCGTGATCGAGATGGCCCTTGTCCGTCTGCCGTGCCATGGCCCGCTCCGCGAGCCCGGGCGCGAGCCGGGACTGGCGTACCAGAGCACGGCCGGCGGGACCGACGACCACCTCGCGGCGAGGATGGCGTACGAGGCCGACGACCGCTGCGGCGACGCGTTCCGGGGTGTAGACCGGCGGCATCGCGACGACCTTGTGCCCGGTGTAGTTGGCCGCCTGCTGGAAGTGCGGGGTGTCGATGGTCGCGGGCATCACGGTGCACACGTGCACGTCCTTCAGCCCCTCCACCCTCAGCTGCTGCCGCAGGCTCGAACCGAGCCCCTGTACGGCGTGCTTGGACATGCTGTAGGGGTGGCTGTACGGCTGGGACACGGCCCCCACGATGGACGAGATGTTGATCAGCGTGCCGGTGCCCTGCTCCCGCATCACCCGCAGTGCGGCCCGTGCCCCGTGCACGTATCCCATCACGTTGACGTCCAGGACCCGGCGGAAGTCCTCCAGCGGTACGTCCTCGAAGCGGCCGAAGGCGTTGACCGCCGCGTTGTTCACCCAGACGTCGATCCGCCCGAACTCGGCCACCGCCCGCCGCGCGAGGTTCTCGACCGCCCCCGCGTCCGTCGTGTTTGTCGGGACGACCAGGGTCCGTGCCCCGCGATGCTTCCCGCACTCCCGGGCCGCCGCCTCCAGCGCCTCCTCGCGGCGCGCGGCCAGCACCACGGCACAGCCCTTCCGGGCGAAGGCCTCGGCCGTGGCCCGTCCGATCCCGCTGGACGCTCCGGTCACCACGACCACGTGATCGCGCAGTCCCATACATCCTCCTCATGCGTGCCGAGCCGGGCGGACCGCACACGACCCCCGTCCGGTGACGCGGCCCGCAGCCCTCCGAGTGCCCGACGCGCCTCGACCGACACGCGCTTGCCGAGCGGAAACCGATCGGTGTACCTTGCTGGAAACCGATCAGTTTCCACTGTGTACCGGGAGTCAGAGCCATGACCGCACACGCCACGTCCTCGATCTTCGTCATCGGCGGAACAGGGGCTCAGGGCATGCCCGTCGTCCGCGCCCTGGTCGCCGACAAGAAGTACTCCGTCAAGGTCCTCACCCGCGACGCCGGCAGCCCCCGGGCCCAGGAGCTCGTGGCGCTCGGCAACGTCTCCGTCCTGGAAGGGACGTTCGCCGACGAGGACGTACTGCGCGAGGGGTTCCGCGGCTGCGACGGCGCGTTCATCAACATCGACGGGTTCAACACCGGCGAGAAGACGGAGACCTACTGGGCCATCCGTACGTATGAGATCGCCATCGAGGAAGGCGTCAAGTTCTTCGTCTACGGCAATCTCGACTACGCCCTCAAGAAGTCGGGCTACGACTCCCGGTTCCGCACCGGCCACTACGACGGCAAGGGCCGTATGGCCGAATGGGTGCTGTTCCAGAACGAGAAGAACCGGGACCGGATGGGGGCGGCGGTCTTCACCTCGGGCCCCTACATCGAGATGGTCATCTCACCGCTCACACCCATGACGCCCTCCGTCGAGGAGGGCGTCGTCACCTGGCGGGTCCCCCTCGGTGACGGGGCCGTCCCGCACGTGTCCCTGGAGGACTGCGGGTTCTACGTCCGCTGGCTCTTCGACAACCCGGAGCGGGCCAACGGCATGGACCTCGAAGTCGCCATCGAGCACATGACCTACGCCGACATGGCCGCGGCGTTCGAGAAGGTCACCGGGCATCCGGCGCGGTACATCGACACCGACCTGGACACGTACTGGAGTCATCCGGACCTGACGGGGATCGCCGAACACCCCGCCGGGTACAACGCCGACCCGAACGACAAGAGCACCATGAGCTTCCGGGACAATTTCACCGGCTTCTGGAACGTGTGGAAGCACGGCATCATCACCAGGGACTACGCCCTGCTCGACGAGATCCACCCGACCCGGATCAGGACCGCCGAGGAGTGGTTCCGCCGGGAGGACCGGCTGGGCAGGGAACTCGGCAAGGGAAGCCTCTGGGAGAGGGTCCAGCCGGAGAACTGGACCATGGACTCCGCGGTCCTCAAGAGCAGCGCGGACTTCAGGACGGGCACGTTGTGAGGACCCCGGCCCCTGGCCACCACGTCCCGCCGCAACGCGGTTCGTGACCTCCGCTACGTCGTCTCGCGCTGGATGAGTGCCAGGATGTCCCCCACGTCGGGCCGGCTCGGCGCCGCCGGAACCGGAGCCCCGACCGTCGCGAGGATACCGGCGGTGAGATTGCCGGCCGCCGCGGTGAGGTCCATCCCGATGGTGGTCAGGGCCGGTACGGCGAGCGAGCTCACCGGGAGGTCGTCGACACCGATGAGCGCCAGGTCGTCCGGGATGGCGATGCTCTGGGTGCGGCAGCTCGCCAGGACCGCGAGAGCGATCAGATCGTTGAACGCGGCCACCGCCGTCACCGGGGTGGCGCCCCGCGTCCACTCCACGACGGCGTCCCGGGCGCTCTCCCGCGAGTAGCGCATGCCGACCACCTGCGGCGCCGGAAGGCCGAGAGCACGGCAGGCCTGCGTGGCTCCCTCCAGGCGCGGCAGGCAGAAGGGCCGCTCGCGCGGGTCGTCCAGCGCGGCGTAGCCGATGTGCCGGTGCCCGCGCGCCGCGAGGTGCTCGATCTGGAGCCGCCCGATGTCCTGCTGGCTCAGCCCGGTCAGATTGCTGCCGTCCGGGGTGAACACACCGTCGATCAGGGGGATTTCGGCCCGCCGCAGTGACTGCGCGTCGACGGGCGGCAGGCTGCCGAACGCGACGACCACCGCCGGCTGGACGTGCTGCCACAGCTCGGCGAGCGGCGTGGCCGTACCGGCGTGATGCAGGTACACACAGGTGTAGCCGGCCTCGCCCAGCGACCGGCCGAGGGCCAGTTTGAACTGCTCCATGGCCTCCGCCACCGGCAGGTCCGGAACCACGCAGAGCACGACGTTGCTCCGGCCCTTGCGCAGCGCGCGGCCGGCCCCCGACGGCACGTAGCCCAGGCGCTTCGCCGTCTCCAGCACCCGTTGGCGGGTCTCCGCGGAGAGGCCGTGCTCGTCCCTGCCGTTGAGCACGAAGCTCACGGTGGTCTGCGAGACCCCGGCCTCGCGCGCCACGTCCTTGCTGGTGACCCTCGGCAATGCCCCTCCCCACCTCTTGCCATGCCTTCACGCACAGGCTACGGTACGGCGATCAGCGATCTAATACGTATTAGATTCTATTGGGTCGCCGCATCGGTCGCCGCAATGGCCTGCCGGGGGACGCCCCGCACCCGTTCTTGCTCGAGCCGCCCACCCCGAACCCATCGCCGCGTTCCCGCGCGCCAACGGGGTGGATCCACCAGAAGAGAGATCTGTCATGGACGACACGATCCCCGTCACGACCGACACGACACCCGACCGCGCTCTCGCCTCCGCCGATCCGGTCCGCCTGGGCCGCCTGCTCGCCTTCGTCTTCCCGGCGACCACGGCGATGTACGCCCTGTTCAACGGCATCGGCGTCATCCTGCTCCCCGCGCAGGTGGCCGACCTCGCGCCCGGCTCCAAGGTCGGCGTGCTGGCGCTGCTGACGACGCTGGGCGCGGTGGCCTCCATGCTCGCCCTCCCCGCCGGCGGAGCGCTCTCGGACCGCACGCGGTCCCGGTTCGGACGACGCACTCCCTGGCTGGTGGTCATGGCCGGAGTGTCCGCGCTTCTGACGATCGCCATGGGCCTGAGCACCGGACTGGTCGCCCTCGCGATCCTGGTCCCGATCCTGTGGTTCACCTCGAACTTCTACGGCGGGGCGATCTCGGCGATCCTGCCCGACCGGGTGCCCGTGGCCAGACGTGGCATCGCCTCCGCGATCATCGGTCTCGGCACGCCCGTGGGCATCCTCTTCGGCGTCAACCTGGCGAGCCGGGTCAGCCAGCTCTGGGCCTACACCGTTCTCGCGCTGGTGCTGTTCGTCACGACGCTCGCCCTCGTGACCGGCGCGCGCGAGCCCTCTTCGCTCGACCTGGTGACGGAGAGGCCGAAGGACCGGGGCAGCAGGACCGCGGCCGTCCGGGCGTTCTTCCGAGCCTTCGCCCACCGTGACTTCGCCCTGGCCTTCGCCAGCCGGTTCGGCCTGTTCCTGGCCTACTTCACGGTCTCCGGCTACCTGTTCTTCGCCGTGCAGGACTACATCGGCGCCAAGAACGTCCCCGGCGGCGATGTCGCCCTCGCGGTCAGCACCTTGTCGACCGTCTCGTTCGGCACCTGGATCGCCGTCGCCACCCTCTGCGGCTGGCTCGCCGACAAGCTCGACCGACGCAAGCTGTTCATCGCGATCAGCGCCCTCGGCCTGGGCCTGTCCCAGCTCATACCGATCGTCAGCCACAGCTGGGGCGCGATGCTCGCGTACTCCGCCGTCTCGGGCGCTTCGCTGGGCACGTACTTCGCGGTCGACCTCGCCGTCATGTCGCTGGTCCTGCCGGACAAGGAGAGCGAGGGACGCGACTTCGCCATCCTCAACGTCGCCACCGGCCTGCCCCAGCTGGCCGCCCCCGCCATCGCCGGCTCACTCATCGGACTCGGCGGCTACGGCTCACTGTTCCTCGTCAGCGGCGCGTCCGCACTGGTCGCCGGCGCGCTGGCCATGGCGATCCGCTCGATCCGATAACCGTACGGAGCCCTCCATGACCCTGGTCACCACACCCGAAGGGGTGTCGCTCGACTACGACACCTTCGGCGACCCCGACCACCCCCCGCTGCTGCTGATCCAGGGCCTCGGAGCCCACCGGCTCGGCTGGCGTGCCGACTTCTGCCGGCAACTCGCCGACGAGGGCTTCCACGTCGTGCGCTTCGACAACCGGGACGTCGGCCTGTCGCAGAAGTTCCCGCAGGGCGGCTACACCCTGGCCGACCTGGCGCACGACACCGCGGGCCTGCTCACCGCGCTCGGCATCCCCGCGGCGCACATCGTGGGCCAGTCGATGGGCGGCATGGTCGCCCAGCAACTCGCCCTCGACCACCCCACCCGTGTCCTCACCCTCGCCCTCGTCTACACCGCGCCCAGCGCGGACTTCCTCGCCGGACGCGACCTGGTCGACGAGCGGACGCAGCGCCCCCGCGCCCGCGACCGCGACGAGGCGATCGCCCTGTACCTGGACAACGAAGCACCGTGCGCCTCACCCGGATACCCCCAGGACACCGCCTGGCTGAGTGAACTCGGCGGCCGGATGTACGACCGCGACTACGACCCCGACGGCGTCGAGCGGCAGCTGGAAGCGCTCGACAGATCTCCCGACCGCACGCCTCACCTGCACCGCATCACCGCGCCCACCACCATCCTCCACGGCGACGGCGACCGCCTGATCGGCCCCGACGGATCCAAGGTCATGCACGAACTGATCGCGGACTCGAAGCTGACCATCTACCCCGGCATGGGCCATGAGCTTCCCCAGCCGCTCTGGCCGCAGATCATCACCCAGATCCGGGACAACGCGACCCGGGGGAGTGCGTGACATGACGGCAGCACAGATCCAAGGGCACGTCTCCCGCGGCTTCGAACCTGTGGCCGACGCCTTCGCCGACAACTTCCGGCTCCGTGGCGACACAGCCGCCTCCTGCGTGGTGTACGCCCAGGGCGCGCCGGTGGTGGACATCTGGGCCGGTCGGACCGCCCGGGGCGCCTGGACTCCCGACGCCCGCACCGTGGTGTTCTCGGTCAGCAAGGGCGTCACCACCGTCTGTCTGCTCATGGCCGCCGAGCGCGGCCTGATCGACCTCGACGCCCCGGTCGCCAAGTACTGGCCGGAGTTCGCCGAGAACGGCAAGGAGGCCACGACGGTACGGCACCTTCTCGCGCACCGGGCCGGCCTGGTCGCGCCCGAGGCGGACCTGACACTGGAGGATCTGCGTGCCTGGGAACCGGTGGCGGACACCCTGGCCCGCCAGGCACCGGCCTGGACCCCCGGCACGGCGTACGCCTATCACGCCCTCACCTTCGGCTGGCTGGCCGGCGAGGTGCTGCGCCGGGCCACGGGACTGCGCCCCGGCCAGTGGCTGAGCCAGTACGTGGCTGATCCCCTCGGGCTGACGATGACGTACGGCGCCGACCCCGAGTCCGCCGACCTCCATCCCCTCGCGGACCCCCTGCCCAGCACCGACCCCGAGGCCGTCGCCGTGATGGCCGAAGCCCTCGCCTCACCCCTGGTCGAACGCTCCGTCAGCCTGGGCGGTCTCTACGACGTCGCCCGGATCTCCCGGATCGCCCACACGGAAGCATGGCTGTCGGTCGAGATGCCGGCCGGCAACCTCGTGACCGACGCCCGCAGCCTGGCACGGCTGTACGCGGCCACGGTCGGCGAGGTCGACGGCGTCAGACTGCTGGGCCCGGACACCGTCCGCGACGCCCTGGTGGTGCGCTCCGAGGGCCGCCCGTTCGTGGGCCCGGACGCGAACAGCGGCTGGGGCACCGGCTTCATGACCAGCTCCGCCCACCGGCCGATGATCGGCCCCGGCAGCTTCGGCCACGACGGCCTGGGCGGCTGCCTCGGCTTCGCCCACCTGGACGCCGAGATCGCCTTCGCCTACCAGACCGCACAGCCCGGCGGCCTCCCCGACGACCGGGCCGACGCGCTCAGCCGCGCGCTGCGTGCTTGCCTGTGAAGCCCGGCTCCGGCACGTCACACAGGAACCACTCCACCGAAGAACCAGAGATCAGGCCATGACCACGACATCTCCACGCCCCACCGCTCCGACGCCCCCGAGCCGGGCCACCCGCGCGGCGAACCGGCTCCTGACGCGCCTGATGCGGCTGCCGGGCACCCGGCACGGCTACCGGGTCGAGCGGAACATTCCGGTCCCCGCCCGAGACGGCGCCGTCCTGATGACGGACCACTACGCCCCCGTCACCGACCGGCCGAAGGGCACAGTCCTCGTGCGCACACCGTACGGCCGTGGCTTCCCGCACGACCTGGAGGCGAGGGTCTACGCGGACCGCGGCTATCACGTCGCGCTCCAGAGCTGCCGCGGCACGTTCGGCTCCACCGGAACCTTCTACCCGATGGCGAACGAGGCCGACGACGCCCAGGACGCGGTGGCCTGGCTGCGGACCCGGCCCTGGTTCGACGGACGGCTCGCCACTGCCGGGGGATCCTATGTGGGCTGGACCCAATGGGCGCTGCTGATGGACCCGCCCCCGGAACTGCGCGCCTCCCTGATCGCCGTGGCCCCGCACGACATGCACGACGCGGCCCACGGCAGTGGAGCGTTCCGTCTCGGTGACTTCCTGGCCTTCGCCGAGATGGTCGTCAACCAGGAGCGGTACCCCGGGCTGCGGGGTGTGCCCCGGATGCTCACCCTGAACCGGCGGCTGGCCCCGGTCTTCGGCGCCCTCCCGCTGGCCGACGCGGCCGACGCGGCGACCGGGCACCAGGCGCCGTGGTTCCGGGAATGGCTGACCACTCCGGACCGCGACGACGCCGTGTGGGACCGGCTCAAACTGGGCGAAGCACTGGAGCGGGTGAACGTCCCGGTGCGGCTCACCGCCTGCTGGCAGGACCTCTTCCTCGACCAGACCCTGCACCAGTACGCGTCGCTGCGTGCGCGCGGGGTCGACGTGTCGCTCACCATCGGCCCCTGGACCCATCAGGAACTGGGCCAGAAGGGCATGGGAGGTCTGCTCCGCGGCAACCTCGCATGGCTGGAGACACACCTCGCCGACGCGAAGCCGTCACACGAACCTCCCGTGGAGGTGTACGTCACCGGGCAGAACGCCTGGCGACACCTGGACCAGTGGCCACCGGCGGGCGGGGATACAGTGCGCTATCTCCAGCCGGACGGCAGGCTGCTGGCCGACGAGCCGAGTGCCGGCGCGCCGTCCTCGTACATCTACGACCCTGCGAACCCCACCCCGACCCTCGGTGGCCCGCTGCTCACCCTCGACGGCGGGGTCAAGGACAACGCGAAGCTGGAGGGCCGCCCCGACGTACTCACCTTCACCACCGACCCGTTGACCGCGCCGCTGGAGATCATGGGAACACCCGTCGTCGACCTGGCGCACACCAGGAGCAACCCGCACGCCGACGTCTTCGTACGCCTCTGCGACGTCGACCCCGAGGGCGTCTCCCGCAACGTCGCCGAAGGACTCGTCCGCCTGGATCCCACCTCGCCCATCGACCAGGTGCGGACCGTGCGCGTGCGGCTCGACGCCTGCGCGCACGAGGTGCAGGCCGGACACCGGATCCGGCTGCTGATCGCCGGCGGCTGCCATCCCCGGTACGCACGCAATGAGGGCACCGGCGCCCCGCCCGGCACCGGAACCGAGCTGCGGCCCTGCACCCACACCGTCCACCACGACAGCGGCGCGGTGTCCCGCGTCAGCCTGCCGACGCCTGTCCGCCCTGCCCCGCACTGAGCCCGTCCAGCAGGAGGTCCCCGAGCTCGGAGAAGGCGTCGCCTGCGGTCAGGCCGGTGCTGTCCAGGAGGGCCCCCGACTGGACCGCGTCGATGGTCACGGCCACGACCTGGGCGGCGAACTGCCCGTTGAGCGCACGGAAGACGCCGGCCGCCACGCCGTCCTCGATCAGCTGGTGGACCCGGTGCGCGGCGGCGGCGGAGTTCTTGCGGTAGATCTGCGCGGTCGGTTCGTAGCCGACCATGTCGTCGTAGAAGGCGTTGGAGTGGCGGCGCATGGCCGTGCCGACGCCGGCGAGGTAGACCCGGATGCGCTGCCTGGGGTCGGGCTCGGCCTGCACGGCCTGCTCGATCCCGGCGGTCGCCTCCCGGAAGAAGGCGCGCGTGACCGCCAGGACCAGCTGTTCCTTCGTGGGGGCGAGGCTGTACAGCGTCGCCTTGGAGCACTCCAGCCGTTGGGCGAGCTCGTCCATGGTCACCGAGGTGAAGCCTTCGGCCAGGATGATCGCCTCGGCCTGGCGCAGCAGTTCGTCCCGTCGGCGCGTGTCGACGACCCGCCTGCGCGTCGTTCGGCGCGGTCGTCGGTCACGCGAGTCAGTTGGCGCTGTCACCGCAGCAGTCTCCCACGGGCGCCGTCACCGGAAACGGCGGGCCGTGACCTGGGACGTACGCCGAGGGGGTGCGGCCGGTCTGCCCGGCGGCACCCCGACGCCGTCACCGGATCGAGGAGCCGATCGAGATGCCGCCGTCCACGTCCAGGACGACACCCGTGATGTAGCCGGCGGCCTCACTCGCGAGGAAGGCCGCGGCTTCGGCGATGTCCTCGGGCCTGCCGGTGCGCCGCATGGGGATCTTGTTCGTGAGCTTGTCGCGTGCCGGACCGTTCATGGAGGCGAGCATGGGGGTCTCGATGAGGCCGGGTGCGATGGCGTTGGCGGTGATGCCGTGGCGGGCGCCTTCGAGGGCGAGGGTGCGGGTCATGCCGACGATCCCCGCTTTGGCGGCCACGTAGTTCGTCTGGCCGAAGTTCCCGCGCCAGGACATGGAGGAGAAGCTGACGATACGGCCGTAGCCCTGGCGTCTCATCGGGCCGAACGCGGCGCGGGCGCAGTGGAAACCGCCGGTCAGGCTGACGCCGACGACCGCGTGCCAGTCCTCGTCGGTGATGTCCTCGACGCGGTTGTCGCGGATGATGCCGGCGTTGTTGATCAGCACGTCGAGGCGGCCGAGGCCGGTGGTGATGCCGTCGATCCAGGCGTTGACCCGGCCCGAGTCGGTCACGTCCACCACGTCGGTGCGGGCGCCGGGCATGGCTTGGGCGGCGTCGGTGAGGGCCTGTTCGTTGACGTCGGCCAGCGCGACCGTGGCCCCCTCGGCGGCGAACCGGGTCGCCATGGCGAGGCCGAGACCTTGAGCGGCCCCGGTGATGGCGACGACGCGTCCCTGGTAGCGATTCACGTGTGGTCCGCTTTCGTGGGTCGGGGAGTGAGGAAGTCCCGCAGGGCGTCGGCCACCGAGCTCGCCCTCCAGTTGTCGGCGAAGACGGCCAACTCCTCGCGCAGGGCCTGCTCGGGGGCCATGCCGTCGATCCGGTGCAGCAGTGCCTTGAGGTGGTGCTGGGCCGGGCTGTTGCGGTCGGCCAGCTGGTGGCAGATGCGGGTGGCGGTGGCGTCGAGCTCGGCCTCGGGCACGATCGCGCGGATCCAGCCGGTGCGGGCGAACGCGGTCGCGGGCAGCAGCTCGCCGGTGAGCAGCAGCCAGCGGGACAGGCCCCGGCCGACCGCTTCGGGCAGCCGTACGCTCGACCCGCCGGCCGGCACCAGGCGCCGCTGGAGGTGGCCGTCGCCGATCAGCGTGGTGTCGGCGGCGACCACGACATCGCAGGCGAGGGCCAGTTCGAGGCCCCCGGCGACCGCGTGACCGTGCAGCACGGCGACCCAGGGTTTCGGGCTGGCGGCGATCCGGCTGAAGCAGGCCGACACGTCGGTCAGGAAGTCGACCGGGTTGTCGCCCGCGTCGTGGATCTCCAGGAACTGGTGGAAGTCACCTCCGGCACAGAAGCTCGGTCCGTTTCCCGCCACCGCGACGACCGCTGTGTCGGGGTCGGCCTCGGCGCTGGTGATCTGCTTGTCCAGCGCCTCGATCAGGGTCACGTCGAGGGCGTTGCGCCGTTCGGGGCGGTTGAGCAACAGCCGTCGGACGGGGCCGTGTTGCTCCACGAGCAGGGGGTCCGTGCCGGTCAAGGTCGCTCCGGGGTGGTCAGTTCGGTGCGTCGGCGCTTGCGCAGCAGGTAGCGCTGGGTCTTGCCGCTGGGTGTCTTCGGCAGGGTGTCGATGAAGTGGACCTGCCGTGGGTAGGCGTGGGCTGCGTACCGGGTCTTGACCAACTGCTGCAGCTCGGTGGCCAGTTCCAGCGAGCCCTCGACGCCTTCGCGCAGGACGACGTACGCCTCGATGACCTCGCCGCGGACCTCGTCGGGTGCGCCGATCACGCTGCACTCGACGACCGCGGGGTGCTGGGCGAGGACGCTCTCGATCTCGAACGGCCCGATCCGGTACCCGGCCATGATGATCACGTCGTCGTCGCGGGAGGAGAAGAAGAAGTCACCGTCGGCGTCCACGCGCCCGGCGTCGCCGGTGAGGTAATAGCGGCCGTCCGACGTGAACTTGGAGGCGCTCTGCCCGGGGATCTGGTAGTCGCGGAAGGTCATCAGCGGGCTCGCCGCGACGTCGATCGCGACCCGGCCCAGCACGTCCGGTCCGGCGGCCTCGTCCTTGTCGTCGGCCAGGACGGTGAGGCTCCAGCCGGGTACCGGCCGGCCCATCGATCCCGTCTTGAGCGGACGGGCGAGTTCGGGATGGTGGTGGTTGGCCAGGGGCATGCCGACCTCGGTCTGGCCGAAGTGGTCGTGCACGGCCAGGCCGAGCGCCGTGCCGGCCCACTCGTTGACCTCGGGGGTCAGTGGCTCGCCCGCGCTGGAGGCCCGTCGCAGGCGGAGGCCGTGCGGCACGGGCGCCGAGGAGGAGCGCAGTCCGCGGTACACGGTGGGGGCGGCGGTGAAGTCGGTGACCTGGTGGTCGAGGAGGGTGCGCCAGGTCGTCCCGGCGGAGAAGCCGCCGCTCAGGAGCAGGCTGGGGATGCCGGCGGCCAGCGGCGCGACGATCGCGGAGTACAGCCCGTAGGCCCAGCCGGGGTCGGCGGCGCACCAGTAGCCGCCGTCGCGGGTGACGCCCAGGCCGTACTCCAGGTAGATCTGCCAGCCCGCGATGTAGGAGACGGGGTGGATGACGCCCTTGGGCTTGCCGGTGGTGCCGGAGGTGAACATGTGCACCAGCGGGCCGTCCCCGCTCGTGACGACTGCGGGCAGCGGCTCCGGGGACGCGGCCGCGACAAGGTCCGCCAGAGACCTGTCCTCGCCGGACACGGCCGTTCCAGTGACGATGACGCGGCGCAGGGGGTCGTCGGGCATGTCGGGGCCGGGGTCGAGTTTGTGGCGCTGGTCCGGGTCGACGACCACGACACGCGCACCGGCGCCCTCCAGGCGCAGGGCGATGGCCTGAGGGGCGAACGCGGTGAACAGCGGGACGTAGACAGCGCCGAGCCGCCAGATCGCCAGGATGACGGTGACCAGGTCGGTGCTCTTGCCCATCAGGGTCGCCACCCTGTCACCGGGGCCGACTCCGAGCCCTTGCAGGGCCCGTGCGTACCGGTGCGAGCGGGCGGCGAGTTCGCCGTACGACAGCGTGGACGCCTTCCCGTCGCTGTCGACGACGGTGAACGCGACGCGGTCGGCGGGGTGCCGGTCGCACAGCAACTCGGCCACGGTCAGGGAGGGTGCCGCGAAGGTCGCGGTCAGTTCGGCGACACGGTCGGCGGCGCTCACGACGGGTCCTTGCGGTCGATGACCGGCAGGATCAGACGGCTCGGGTGGTCGGGCCCGTGGTGGATGTGGTTGATCGCGGGGATCATCTCCTCCTCGCTCTCGTGGGCGATGACGCCGCCGGTGTTGGTGTTGCGGTCGTAGCGGGGGAAGTTGCTGCTGGAGATGTCCACGCGGATGCGGTGACCGGGCAGGAACACATTGGAGGTGCCGGTCATGTCGACGGTGATCTCGTAGACCGTGCCGGACTCCATCAGCTCCTCGGCGGCGAGTCCGTTCCGGTAGCGGGTGCGCAGGATGCCGTCGCACAGGTTGATCGCCCTGCCGTCCGGGAAGACGTCGACCAGCTTGGCGGTGAAGTCGGTGTCCACCGCCGACGAGGACACGTACAGGGTCAGGCCGACCGGGCCGGTGACCTCGACGGCCTCCTCCAGTACGGGAGTTGCGAAGCACAGCACGTCCTCGCGGGCGGCGACCGTCCGCTGGTCGACCGGGCCGCAGAACCCCGGCGTCGTCGGCATGGACGCCCCGCCGGCCGAGGGAACGGGGCGGCGCGGGTCGTACAGGTAGGTCTCGTGCCCGGCGTCGGCAGGCGCCTCGGTGGTCAACACACCCGCGCCGTCAGCAGTGTTGGCGCGACCGGTGCTCGTGAGGTGGAAGTCGGTCCACCGGGTGTCGGGCAGCGGCCAGTCCTGCTCGTCGCGCCACTGGTCGATGCCCATCACGAAGAGCTTGACCGGCGCCACGCCGTCCAGCGCGGAGGTGTCGCCGCGCAGCCAGCGGTCGTAGAACTTCACATGCAGGCCGGTCATGCCCATCATCCGGGCGCCGGCCAGCGGGCCGAAGGAGCGGTCGCGGTAGACGCCGTCGGCGGCGGGGCCGTGGTCCCACGGGCCGATGACCAGCCGCTGCCCCTCACGCGCCTCCGCCGTGCCGGCCTTCTGACGGGCGGTGACGTAGGTGCGCAGGGTCTGCCCGATGTAGAGGTCGTACCAGCCGCCGATGTTGAGCGCCGGCACGGTGACGTTCTTGAGCTCGGGCGTGAGCTCCATGGCGTCCCAGTACGCGTCGTGGGAGGGGTGGGCCATCCAGTCGTCCCACCACTTGCCGTACTCCTTCAGGACCGGGACCTCGGCCGTCGGCAGCACGTCGTTGAGGACCTCGTGGGAGAGGACCGCCTGGCCGAGCTCCTGCAGCTGGGACAAGGTGTCCTCGCCGCGGGCCAGGGACCGCTGCGCGTCGGCCGCGTACATCATGGCGTTCCACAGCGTCACCAGGCTCAGTGAGAGGGCGCCGCCCGGGCCGTACCAGGGTGCCTCGTAGTTGTCGATCGAGGTACAGGACGGTGCGATCGCCTTGAGGCCGGGGGTGCCGGTCACGGCGGTCTCCCACTGGACCATCCCCAGGTAGGACGGCCCGTACATGCCCACCGTGCCGTCGGACCAGGGCTGCTCGGTGATCCAGGCGACGGTGTCCTCACCGTCCTTGCGGTCGGCCATGTGCGGCACGAACTCGCCTTCCGAGCGGTGGGTGCCCCGACAGTCCTGCACCACCACGGCGTAACCCGCCTCCAGCAGAGCCTGGGTGTCGGGCATGAGCGCGTGGCCGGCGCCCATCAAGACGTCCTTGCCGTACGGCAGCCGCACGAGCAGCGCCGGAGCCCGGCCCTCGGCCGGATGCCACACGTTGGCGGCGAGAGCCACGCCGTCACGCATCGGGACCTGGACGTCTATGTCGTACAGATGCTGCATCGGTGCTCCTCGTCGAGCCGACGGCGTTCCTCCTGGATGTGTGGGTACGTTAAGAGGTACGTTCGTACCCTGTCAATTACCGCAGTGTCCGATCCCTGTGACCTCACCGCGCTCCCGGACGCGAGAAAACGCGTGGGCGTCCCGCACGGTCCTGGCCCGTGCGGGACGCCCACGCTGTCGGTCACTGCTGGGTGAGGGTGACCTCGTCGCAGTAGCCGTCGCCGCTTCCGGAGACGAGGTGGCAGTAGATGCGGGCGGAGGTCACGCCCGCACCCGTGGTGAAGGTCGTCGACTGTTTCGAGTAGGTGCTCGACGTGGTCGAGGCGCTCGTGACGGCGGTGCCGTTGTAGAGCTTGGCCTCCAGTGCCGTGGTGGTGCCGGCGGTCTGGCTCGCGAGGGAGCCGGTCAGCCGGTAGGTGGTGTTCGGGGTGAGGCCGGTGACGATCTGGAACAGGGAGCCCGAGCTCAGGGACGCGTTGGCCAGCCCGGCGGCGTTGCCGTTGGCCGCCGTGCTCGTGAGCGAGAAGTCGCCGTTGCGCCAGGGCACGGTGTGACCGGACTCGAAGTTGCCGTTGATCGCGTAGTTCCTGACGGGGGTGACGGCCAGGTCGTCGCAGTAACCGTTGCCCGCACCCGAACTCTTGTAGCAGTACAGCCGCACGGTGTTGTTCGTCGCCCCGGTGGTGAAGTCGGCGGAGACGTACGTCCACGAGGTGCCGCTGGAGCTCGCCAGCGTTTCCAGACCCCCGGTGTTCTTGACGCCGACGTTCATCACCTCGCCGGCGACGGCCGACTTCACCCAGCCCGAGACGCGGTACGTCGTCCGGGGCGCGACCGGGACGTACTGCTCCAGCGAGGCGGGCGACGGCCCGACACGCGCCGCGTAGGTCCCGGAGTGCGCACCGGAGTTCACCACCGAGGCGGAGTTCCACGCGCTCCACCCCGAGGTCGTGCCCTTCTCGAAGCCGAGGTTCTCGTTGGCGAGACAGGTCGCGTCCGAGGGCGTGCTGAACTGGTCGGCGCCGATGTCGGGTGCGCAGGTGGAGGGGACGGTCGATCCCCAGTAGTCCTTGCCGCCGTTGTTCGGGACGACGACTCCCGCGCCGATGGCGGGGGAGGACGCGGTGAGCTGGTAGCCCGTGACGCTGCCGATGCCCGTGCCGCCGCTGCCGGGCGAGGCGAGCTGCGGATCCGCCGTGATCTTCCCCGGGTCGGCGGGCTCACTGGCCGGGTGGTTGCCGTAGAAGAGGTTGTTGCGCCAGGCGAAGTTCGAGGCCGGCTGACCGGACGTGTAGACGTAACCGCCGCTGCCCAGGTTGTAGATGATGTTGTTGGCGAGCGTGAGGTCGTTCCAGGCGCCGGTGACCTCGAGGACGTTGGCGGTGGATCCGGACGGGATGTAGATCGTGTTGTTGTAGAACGCGGAGTCCTGCGATCCGTCCATCGTGATGGCGCGCAGCAGGTCGTTCTCGCTGACGTTGTAGCGGACCACCGCGTTGCTCGCGAGGTGTGATCCTCCGCCGCAGCCGCAGAAGAGGATGAACCCTCCCGCGTTGTCGTGGCTGTAGTTGTACTGGACGACGGTGCCGTCCTGCCCGTAGTCGACGTCGAAGCCCTGGCCGTCGGAGTTCCCGGTGTTCTTCTGGGTTCCGTACGCCTCGTTGTACTGGATCACGGTGCCGTCGGAGTCCCAGGCCCAGATACCGGCGTTCGCCGCGTTGGTGGCCTTCGCCGCGTTGTAGACGACGTTGTGCTCGATGAGGGCGTTCTGCGACATCTGGACGACGATGCCGTCGCCGTCCGTGTCGTGGACGGTGTTGTTGTGGACGACGACACCGGTCCAGGGAGTCCAGACGGGGTTGTTGCAGCCTATGGACGGCCGGCAGAGCCAGGTGCTGGACATGTTGATGCCGCTGCGGGCGACATTGGCCACCGTGTTGCCGTCGATGTCGACGTCGTTGAAGGCGCTGGGGGAGGAGGTGCCGATGACGGAGAAGAGGATGCCGGCGCTGCCGTCGACCTCCTTCGACTGGTTGCCGTTCACGTCGTGGACGTTGAGGTTGCTGATCTTGTAGTGGTCTCCGGTGCCGTAGTTCTCGAGGACCACGTAGACGCCGCGTCGCGCGTTCGCGCCCTTCACGGCGCCGGTGTTGGTCACCTCCAGATCGGAGATCTCCCAGTACTCCTGGTTGTACAGGTAGATCGCGTCCGTGCCGCCGCCCCCGGCGATGACCGGCAGGGCGCCGGTGCCGTAGGCGCTCATGGTGATGGATCCGCCTGCGGCGCTGCCCGATCCCAGCGGGTGGAGCAGGCCGGTGCAGGTGGTCCCCCGCTTGAACAGCAACTGGTCGCCGGGGGCGAACGTCGTCGCGTTCGGGCCCGCCAGTGAGTTCCACGGCGAGGAGGAGGTGCCGGTCCCGTTGGACGCCGCCGAGCAGTCCACGTAGTAGACCGAGCCCGCCGCGTGGGCCGGCGCGGCCGGGGTCAGGGCCACCGCGGCGCAGGCGAGCAGCAAGGTGACGACCGCGCCTGCGAACAGCCGTCTGATCTCTGCGAGTTGTCTCATGGTGCTTCTTTCCGTACGACGTTGTCGGAAGGGGTGGAGGAGGGGTTCGCCGTGACCTTGCGGAGTGCGGCGACGATGGCCTGCGTCGGAACGGCCTGGTTCGACCAATCGGCGACGACGTGTCCGTCGACACCGATCAGCAGGGTGTGGAGCTGTCCGTCCGTGGACAGTCGGGCGTCCACGGAGGCGGAGTCCGCGGCGACCACGAGGTGGGGCGGGAGGGCCCAGTTCGCCGCGAAGTTCTGGAGGGCCGCGTCGGTCGTGTGCCCGTCCGAGTCGGTGACGAGGACCCGGACGCCGGGGTACTGGAGCGCCACGCTCTTGAGCGACGGGATCTGGCTCCGCGCCGCCGCCCCGTCGACGTCGCCCTGGTCGTCGACGGGGAGCGCCGAGACGACGGTCGGGCCGGACACGGAGATCCGGTTCCCGTCGAGCAGGGTCACACCGGAGTCCGCAGGCACTTCGGCCCGGCAGGCGGTGGCGAGCAGGAGCGCGGCGACGAACGGGATCATCCCCACCCGCAGGACCGCCCTCACCGGACCGGTCCTTGGACAGGCAGGACGGGCGCTTTCAGCTCCTCGTCGCGGTCGCAGACGAGGGTGTCCCCGTCCACCCGCAGCCGGGCGACCTGGATCGAGCTCCGGCGGTCGTCGTGGTGGCCGTGACGTCCTCCGGGGCCGTCGTCGGACCGCCCCGGATGGGTGAAGTAGAAGACGAACGCGCCGAGTTCGCTGACGACGACATCGGCGTGGAAGCCGTACGAGCCGTCGTCGCGGCCGTGCCCGGGACGGTCAAGGACGAGTCCCCGCGGCTCCCAGGTCTCCAGATCCCGTGACTGAAGTACCCGCAGACCGTGCCACTCGTCGACGAGCATCCACCAACTGCCGCCGAACTCGAAGACGTTGGGACCTTCGTGCTCCGAGCAGTCGACCGCGGGCCCTCGGACGGTCCACCGCGTCAGGTCGGGGCTGTCCGCCGCGTAGGTGTGCCCGTGGTCGGCCTCGTCCTTGTACCACATGCGGTAACCGCCCGCGGGAAGCGGCACGACGCAGGCGTCGATCACCCTGTCCGACGACAGCGACAGGGTGGAGCGGTAGGTCCAGGAGAACAGGTCGTCGCTCGTGTAGTGGCGGATCACCCGTGCGTGGCCCGCCCATTGGGTCGGCACACCGCGGATCACGCTGACGAACATGTGGTACTCGGTTCCGTCGTCGATGATCTCGGGGGCCCAGTAGGTGTGCCGTCCCGGCTCGATGTCCAGCCCTTCGGCGACTCCCCGGTACAGCCAGGTGGCCCCGCCGTCCGAGGAGGACGCGATCCCGAGGTCGCTCCCGTGCACCCAGCTCACGTCGTCCATCGGCGGCGCGTCGGCGCGACGGCTGGTGTAGAACATCCACCACTCGCCGGCGTGCCGGTTCCAGACGACGGTGGGGTCGGTCGCCCCGTCGTGCACCGGGTCGCGGAACAGGGGGCGGGCCACGGCGGTCATCGGCTCTGCCCTGTCAGGCGGATCATGTTCCAGGAGAGGGGCGCCAGTTCGGCCTCCAGGACGCCGCCGGTGACGACCGTGCCCGTGGCGGGCTGCGGGGTGACCCGGTCGGGCCGGTCCGCGGTGTTGGCGGCCTCCGGGTCGGCGTCGGCCAGGACGAGGTGCTCCACCACGGTGTGGGCGTCGACACCGCGCAGGTCGACCTTCAGGGGCAGGGCGTCCGTCTGGCTGCGGTTGACCGTGAAGACGGTGAGGTCACCGGTCTCGTCGTCGATCACCGCGGTGGCGTGCAGCAGCGGCACCTCGCCGAAGCGGGCGGTGGGGTACGTCGGGCTGTCCACCTCGACACGCAGCACCCGCCCGCGCCCGTACGCCGACGCCTGGGCGAAGGGGTAGAACGTGGTCTGCCGCCACGCCGCGCCGCCGGGCTCGGTCATGATCGGCGCGATGACGTTGACGAGCTGCGCCAGGGAGGCGGAGGTGACGCGGTCGGCGTGCCGCAGCAGCGAGATGAGCAGCGAGCCGAAGACCACCGCGTCGGTGACGGTGTAGACGTCCTCCAGAATGCGCGGCGCCTGCTGCCACTCCTCCACGGCGTGCGGGTTGGGCCGCTTCTGGTACCAGACGTTCCACTCGTCGAAGGAGAGGTTGATCCGCCTGTCCGCCTTCAGCCGGGCGCGGACGTGGTCGCAGGTGGCGACGACCGACTCGATGAAGTGCTCCATGTCCACGGCCGACGCGAGGAAGGAGCCGCGGTCCCCGTCGATCTCCTCGTAGTAGGCGTGCAGGGAGACGTAGTCCACCAGGTCGTACGTCTCCTGGAGGACGGTCGACTCCCAGGAGGCGAAGGTCGGCATCGAGGAGCTGGAGCTGCCGCAGGCGACCAGTTCCAGACCGGGGTCGTCCTGCCGCATGGCGCGGGCGGTCTCGGCGGCGATCCGGCCGTACTCCTCGGGGGTCTTGTGCCCGGTCTGCCAGGGGCCGTCCATCTCGTTGCCCAGGCACCACATCCGGATGCCGTACGGCTCCTTGCCGCCGTGGGCGATACGGCGGTCGGAGAGTTCGGTGCCGCCGGGGTGGTTCGCGTACTCGAGGAGCCGTACGGCGTCCTCCACACCCCGCGTGCCGAGGTTGACGGCCATCATCGGCTCCATGCCGGTCCTGCCGCAGAACTCCATGAACTCGCCGAGGCCGAACTCGTTGGTCTCCGTGGACTTCCAGGCCAGGTCCAGCCGGGTCGGCCGCTCCTCGCGCGGGCCCACGCTGTCCTCCCAGCGGTAGCCCGAGACGAAGTTGCCGCCGGGATAGCGGACGGTGGTGACGCCGAGCTCCCGGACCAGTTCCAGGACGTCCTGGCGCAGGCCGTCCGCGTCGGCGGCGGGGTGGCCGGGCTCGTAGATGCCGGTGTAGACACAGCGGCCCATGTGCTCGACGAACGACCCGTACAGACGCGGGTTGACGCTGCCGACCGCGAAGGCCGGGTCGAGGGTGAACGTCGCGGGGGTGGTGCCGGGGTGGGACATGGTTGCCTTTCGAGCAGGTACGGGGAGAGGTCAGAGCGCCAGGGCGCAGACGACCGAGGGAGCGGAGAGCGGCGGGTGGGGCCGGGCCGGGGTCCCGTCGTCCAGGACCCGCAGGACGGCGAGGGAGCCGCTGTGCTGGTTGGCCACGAGCAGATGACCGTCCACCAGGGCGAGACCGCGGGGCCAGGCGCCGCCGGCGGGGACCTCGGCGAGCGGCTTCAGGGTGGTGCCCTCGAGCCGGAACGCGGCGACCGTGTCCGCGCCCCGGTTGGTCACCCACACGAAGCGCCCACACGGCGAGGCCACGATCCCCCCGGGCTGGTTGACGACGCCCTCGGCCGTCGTGGCGGGTACGGAGGAGAGAGCGGTCAGGGTGCCCGTACCGGCGTCGTAGCGGTGGCAGGTGACGGTCGAGGACAGTTCGTCCGCGCTGAACACCAACTCACCGTCGGGGGAGAAGGCGAGATGGCGGGGGCCTGATCCCGCGGCCATCGGGGTCACCGCCACCCGCTCCAGGGTTCCGGCGCGGGTGTCGAGCCGGTAGGTGAGGACCGCGTCCGCCCCCAGGTCGGTGGCCAGCACGAACCGGCCCGCCGGGTCGACGAGCACCTGATGGGCGTGGCTGCCCTCCTGCCGTCCGGCGACCGGCCCCGACCCCTGGTGGACGACGAGATCGGTCGGCTCCAGCACGCGTCCGTCCGCGCCGAGCCGGTGCACCGCGACCGTGCCCGGCGCGGTGTCGCTGCCGTAGTTCGCGGTGAACAGCCACGCGCCGTCCGGGTGCACGGTGAGGTGGCACGGGTTCGCCCCGCCGCTGCTCATCGGGGAGCCCAGCGGGGACAGCCCGGTGCCGTGGGTGAGGGCGCTGACGGTTCCCGCCTCGGTCTCGTTGGTGCTGTAGACGACCGGAAGCGACGGGTGCGCCGCCAGGAACGAGGCCCCGCTCACGGGCAGCGGCTCGACCTCGTCGTACGAGAGGCGGCCGGTGGTGGGATCGAGCCGGAGGGCGGCGATGCCTGGACCGTCGCCGCCGGAGTCCTGGGTGTAGGAGCCGGTGAGGACGGTGCGGGGGTCGGTGCGCATGGGTGGTCCCGGGAGGTTCATGGGGCGGGTGGAGGAGGTCTCAGCGGACGATGTCGTCGTGGTGGTCGAGGAGTTCCAGTTCGGAGCGCCGGGGCAGCCCCTCCCAGTCGCCGGCGGTGCTCACCGCGAAGGCGCCCAGCAGGGCCGCTGTCCTCAGCCGCCGTTCCGGGAGCTCGCCCGCGAGCAGTTCGGCCAGGTAGCCGGCGGCGAACGCGTCTCCGGCGCCCACCGTGTCGTGCACGTGGACCGGTACGGCGGGCTGCCGGTACGACAGTCCGTCGAGGAGGGCGTACGCCCCGTCGGCACCGAGCTTGATCACGGCCCCGCGGGGGCCCAGGCCGCAGATGCCCTTGGCGAGTTCCTCGGGCCCGTCGGCGTCGGGCACCATGAGCGCGGCCTCGTGCGGTCCCGCGAAGACCAGGTCGCTCCTGCGCAGCAGGGGCAGCAGGATCGCCCGCGCCTCTGCCTCGCTCCACAGCAGGGAACGGAAGTTGACGTCCAGCGAGATCGTCACGCCGGCCGCGGCGGCGATGTCCACGGCCCGGGTCACGGCCGCGGCGGGACCCTCCCCGAGCGCCGGGGTGATGCCGGTGATGTGCAGAACGGCCGCCCCCGCGACGACGTGCCCGGGGACGTCCTCGGCGGTCAGCCGGGCTCCGGCCGTGTGGGTGCGGTAGTAGCGCGTACGGCTGCGGGCGGAGGTACGGCGTTCCTTCAGCAGCAGGGAGGTGGGAGCGGGGTCGCGGGTCGCGACGGTGGTGACCCCTTCGGCCCGCAGTTCCCGCAGGACGAGGTCGCCGAGTTCGTCGTCGCCCACCCGGCCGATCCAGGTGGCGGATCCGCCGAGCCGGCTGATCCCGATGGCGACGTTGGACTCGGCTCCGGCGATGCCCAGGCGCAGTCTCGTACCGAGCGAGAACGGGCCGGGCTCGCGGGCCGCCATGACGGCCAGCACGTCGCCGAGGGTGACGAGGTAGGGCTCGTCGGACGGGAGTGAGGAGGCGTTCATGTGCTCACCTCCCCGGCTGGAGCGGTGGTGCGTACCGCGTCCAGCAGGGTGCGGGCCCTCGCGGTGAGGTCGCTCAGTGCCCGCGGAGTCGGGTCCCGGTCCGCCCCGCGCAGCAGCGGGGAACCGACACCGACCGCGCGGGCGCCCGCGTCCAGGTAGCTCCGTGCCTCGTCGAGGCCGACGCCGCCGACGGCGACGAGGGGGATGTCGGGCAGCGGGGCGCGCAGGTGGCGCAGATGGGCGGGGCCGCCCGTGCCCGCGGGGAACAGCTTGACGGCGGCGGCCCCGGCCTGCCACGCCTGGGACACCTCGGTCGGTGTCCAGGCGCCCGGGTAGCACGGGATGCCCCGGTCGGCCGCGCTCCGGATGACGGCGGTGTCCACGACGGGGGCGACCAGGAACTCCGCTCCCGCCGCCAGGGCGTCCCCGGCCTGCCCGCCGGTGATCACGGTCCCGGCGCCGACCGCCACCTCGGACCCGAGCTCCGCCCGGACGGCGGCCAGCGCGTCCAGCGCTCCGGCGGTGGTCAGGGTGATCTCCAGGCAGGTGACCCCGCCGGCCGCGAGGGCCCGGGCCACCGCGGGCAGCTCGGAGGCGTCGGCCGACCTGAGGATGGCCATGACCCGGGTCCGGCCGAGCTGCGGGGTGAGAGGGGGACGCTCCGTCATGACCCCACCGCCGCAAGGGGTATGGCGGTCGACTGGGTGTCGGTCATGCGAAGTTCCTTTGCTACGAGGTGCGTTGCTGGACGCGGGTCACTTGAGCCCGGAGGTGGCGGCGCTGGTGACGAAGCCCCGCTGCACGATGAGGAACAGCGCCAGCACCGGGACGACGTACATCACGGCGCCCGCGGCGACCAGGTTCGGCAGCGGCGAGCCGTGCGCGTTGACGTAGCCGTAGGCGAGCTTGACCGCGAGCGTGGTGTGGGCGTCGTCCAGGAGCAGGGCCGGCGCGATGTAGTCGCCCCAGGTCCAGCTGAAGGAGAGGATCAGGCTGGTGGCGATGACCGGCCAGGACTGCGGCAGGAAGATCCGCCAGAAGATGCGGATCTGCCCGCAGCCGTCGACGATCGCGGCCTCCTCCAGCTCCTTGGGCATGTTCGAGAAGAACTGCCGGAACAGGAAGATCAGGTACGGGGCGCCGCACAGGCCCCACAGCACCCACGGCACATAGGTGTTGGTGAGGTGGATCTTGGCGAACAGCAGATAGGTCGGGATGAGGGTGAGGACCTGCGGCAGCATCATCGTCGACAGCAGCACCGAGAAGATCAGCCGCTTGCCGGGCGCCTGGAGACGGGCGAAGCCGTAGCCGGCCCACGCGGAGGCCAGGGTGACCAGGACGGCGTAGAGGGTGGCGATCGTCAGGGAGTTGCGGGCGTAGCCGAAGTAGTCGATCTCGGTCAGGGCCTCCCGGAAGTTGCCCAGACCGGGGTGGTGCGGCCACCAGTGGATGGGCAGCGCGCGCAGCTCGGCGGGAGCCTTCAGAGCGGTGTCCAGCAGCCAGGCGAACGGGCCGAGGAAGAGGACCACGGCGCCGACCAGCAGCACGTAGACGGCACTTCTGCGGGGGAACACCATCACTTGCCTCCGATCGTGCGCGGGCGGGAGGGCTTGTCCGGCTCTGGGGCGACCGAGTAGAAGACCGCGCCCCTGCTGAGCCTGAAAACGAGGAAGGTGATCGCGACGATGATCAGGAACAGCACCCAGAGCATCGCCGAGGCGTATCCGTAGCGGCCGTTGGCGAAGTACTGGGCGAACACGTGGATCATGAACAGGTAGTTGCCCTCGGGGACCGCCGAGACGCCCCTGGGGGTCGGGTCGAGGGAGATCAGCAGCGGCAGGAAGCTCTGGACGGCCGCGATGATGCCGGTGATGACCTGGAAGAACAGCACCGGGGACAGCATCGGGACGGTGATCTTGTAGAAGGACTGCCAGGCGTTCGCCCCGTCCATGCGGGCGGCCTCGTGGAGCTCCTTGGGGATGTCCTGGAGCCCCGCCAGCGAGATGATCATGGCGTTGCCGCAGCCCCACAGCATCAGGGTGATGAGGACCCAGCGGGCGTAGGGGTCCATCAGCCAGGCGACGCCGTTGATGTCCAGGGCGTCGAGGACGCCGTTGGCGGCGCCCGAGTCCCGGTCGAAGATCAGCTTGAAGGTGAGGGCGGCACCGACCGGCGGCACCACCGCGGGCAGGTACAGCAGGGTGCGGAACAGCCCGCGGGCCCGGACCGGCTGGTTGACCAGGACGGCGAGCAGCAGCCCCGCCGCGATGCTCAGTGGCACGGTGATCGCGGTGAAGACGCCGGTGCGGGCCAGCGAGGACAGCGTCTCCGGGTCGGTCAGGACCTCCCGGTAGTTGTCCAGGCCGACGAAGCGGGAGTGGTTCGACAGCCCGTCGGAGTTGGTCAGGCTCAGCCACAGCGCGTAGCCGAGCGGGAAGGCCGTCAGGGTGAGGAAGCCCAGCACCCAGGGTCCGGCGAACACGTAGAAGGAGAGGGCCCGGCGGGTGGTCAGCGAGGTGCGCCGGCGCCCGGCGTGCGCGGGGGTGCGGGGCCCGGGCCGGGCGGCCGGCTCCCCGGAGGGAGACGGCGCGCCCGGCGTGGTGATCTGATCGGTGCTCACCCCACGAGCTCCTTGCCCTGGGCGAGCTGCTCGTTCATCCGGGAGTTGAGGGTGTCGGCGACCTTGCCGGCCGATGTCCCGGACTTCACGGCACCCGGCAGGACCTTGCTGAGCACACCCTCCAGGGCGGCCTGCTGGGCGTACGGGGTGAAGCTGAGGACGGAGAAGTGCGGCAGCTCCTGCTCCTGCACCTGGAAGGCCTGCTTCTGGAAGGCGCTGGTCTGCGGCATCTTCGCGCGCAGCGACTTCAGCGAGGGGATGCCCCAGCCGCTGGCCGCGCGGTCCTGGGCGGGCTTGCCGCCGAAGTACCACTCGAAGAACTTCCAGGACGCGTCCTTGTTCTTGGCGTCCCGCGGGATCCAGAACCCGGTGGCGCCGAAGCAGGAGCTGACGCGGTGGCCGCCGAACTGCGGGGCGGGCGCGAAGCGGGAGACGTCGGCGAGCTTGGGGTCGGCGCCGATCAGTCCGCCGAACCAGTAGCCGTTGCAGCTCATCGCCATCCGGTTGGCCTGGTAGGTGGGGCCGTCCCAGCCGTCCGGGTTGGGGTTGACGACGTTCGGGCCTATGTCGGCCTTGGCGTAGTCCAGGTACCACTGGAGCGCCTTGAGCGCCTCGGGGGAGGAGAAGTCCACGGTGGCCAGGTCCTCGGCGAACAGGCTGCCGCCGGCCGACGCGGTCATCCCCATGAGCTGCGGGAAGACGCCCATGCCGGTGGCGTTCAGGCCGTACACCTTCACCTTGCCCAGGCGGCGCTTGACCAGCTTCTTGCCCAGGTCCAGCCACTCGTCGTAGGAGACCGGCTCGGTGGCGCTGGGCGCGTCCAGCTCGGCGGCCTCGAACATGTCGGTGCGGTACCAGAACATGGAGTCCTGCGAGTAGTCCTTCGCCATGCCGTAGCGCGGTCCGGCGCCCTGCTGCTTGCCGTCGTAGCGCCAGGTGTCGTTGACGGGGTCGAGGTCCGAGGTCTTGAGCACCGAGCTCTTGGCGAAGTACGGGTCCAGGTCCGTCATCAGGCCGCGGGCCGCGAAGTAGGGGGTCTCGGTGGCGCCGAAGCCGCGGACCACGTCCGGCGGGTTCTTTGCGGCCAGCATGGCGTTGAGCTTGGTGGCGTCCCAGATGATGACGTTGAGGTTCATCCCCAGCGCCTCTTCGGCGGCCTTGAGGGCCTTCTTGTCCCACTCGTTCTGCACCGTCATCACGGTGAGCGTCGTCTTGCCGTTCGCGGATCCGCCCGTGCCGTTGCTGACGGAGCCGGCGCAGGCGGACACACCGGTCGCGGCGAGCGCGGTTCCGGCGGAGAGGGCGAGGAAGCGCCGTCTGTCGAGGGACGTGGACATGGGCATGGTGAGGGCCTTTCGTGGCGGGACGTGCGCGGTCGCGAGAGGTGCGCGGCTGCGGGACGTACGGCGGCTGCGGGACGTAGGGCGAAGTCCATGGCGGCATGAGGGGCTGCCGCGAGAAGCGAGCGGGCGAGCACGGCGGCCGGTGGTGCACCGGCGGCTTGCTCGGGGGTGGTGCGAGATGCCCGGACCGGGCGCGGCTGTCTGCGTGGACAGTGCGCGAACGGTGGTCGGGGGACCGCGAGTGCGACGGTGGTCGCGTGCGCGGTGAGACCCGAAGGTGACTCCCCGGCCGCTGCTGACGGGGAGTCAACTGTGGCCGACATCTAGTCAAACCGATATGACCGATTTGTAAAGTTCAGCTCAGACTTGTCGCTTATTCCGGCCTAGGGAAACCGGTTGACTGAAACTTTCGCGAACGTTAAGTTGCGTTTCCAGAAGGTGTCAAGTGGCCAGAACGCGTCACTCTGAGTCCCCCGCAGCGGACCAGGGCAACGCCCACCGAAGAGGGGGAGCACGTGCCGGAACAGCCTGTCCGGGCCAAGCTCGTGGATGTGGCACACGCGGCCGGGGTCTCCAAGGCCACCGTGTCGAAGGTGCTCAACGGCCGCGAGGACCTGTCCGTACGGCCGGAGACGCGCCGGCGTGTCCACGAGGCCGCCGAGGCGCTCGGCTACCGGCCCCACTCCGGGGCCCGGGCCCTGGCCGGAGCCAACACCCACGCGCTGGCCCTGCTGATCCCCGCGCTCGCCAACCCCACCTACGTCACCATCGCCCGCGGTGCCTACCAGCGGGCCCGCGAACTGGGCTATCTCTCCCTGCTGGCCGAGGACTTCGACGGGCAGGAGGCCGACGAGTCCTTCAACGACCTCGTCCAGGAGGGCAGGGTCGACGGACTGCTCATCGCCTCGGCCCGCCCGGGTCACCCCCTGCTGGACGCGCTCAGCCGCAGCGCGGTCCCCCACGTCTTCCTCAACCGCTCGGTCGAGGGCTCCGGCCGCAACGTCACCATGGACGTCGCCCGCTCCAGCGTGACGGCACTCGACCACCTGTACGGCCTCGGCCACCGCGCGATCGGCCACATCGCGGGTCCCCCCGGGATCACCCCCAGCGAGGTCCGCAAGAAGGCGTTCCTCCAGCACGCCGGCACCCTCGGCCTGGACGCGGCGCCCGTCGCGTCCGGTGAGTTCACCGAGGACGGCGGCGGGGCCGCCGCCCGGGAACTGCTGCGTCCCGCCGGCGGTGACGGGCGGCCACCGGTCACCGCCCTCTACACCAGCTCGCTCGCCCAGGCGATAGGCGCCATGGCCGCGATCAGGGACCTCGGCCTCAGGATCCCGGAGGACATCTCCGTCGTCGGCAACGACGACCTGCCCGTGGCCGCGCACCTCAGTCCCCCGCTGACCACCGTCGCGATGCCCCTGCACGAGCTCGGAACCGCCGCAGTGGACGCCCTGGTGGCCACCATCGAGGGCAAGCCGACCGGGGACGTCGTCGTACCGACCGAGCCGCTCCTGATGTTGCGCGCCTCCACGGCCGGACCGGCAGAACCAGGAGGAACGCCATGACCGTCGCCGCGCCGGCCCGCTTTACCGGCCGTACGGCCCTGCTCACCGCGGCCGCCTCCGGAATCGGGGCGGCCACCGCCCACCGGCTGGCGGCGGAGGGCGCGTCCGTCATGGTCACCGACGTGGACGCCGAAGGCGCCCGGCGCGTGGCCGAGGAGATCCGCGCCGGGGGCGGACAGGCGCGGGACCGGCGCCTCGATGTCACCTCGCCGGGGGAGTGGGCCGCCGCCGTCGCCGAGGCGGGGGCCTGGACGGGACGCCTGGACGTGCTCCATCTCAACGCCGGCCGGAACCTGCCCGGAGCGGCCCACGAACTGGACGACACCTGCTGGCACGACCAGCTGCGGCTCTCCCTCGACTCCGTGTTCTACGGGGTCCGGGCCGCGGTGCCGCTGCTGAGCACGGCCAGGGGCGCGGTGGTGATCACCTCGTCCGTGCACGCGGCCATCGGCTTCAAGGGCTACCCCGCGTACGCGGCCGCCAAGGGCGGGATCGACGCCCTCGTCCGCCAGCTGGCCGTCGAGTACGGAGGCCGGATCAGGTTCAACGCCGTCCTCCCCGGAGCCGTGGTCACCGCCCTGTGGGCCGAGGTGCCCGAGGAGTACAAGGCCCGGACCGCCGCGCGCACCCCGGTCGGCAGGCTCGGGGCCCCCGAGGACATCGCCGCCGCCGTCGCCTTCCTCGCCTCCGATGACGCCGCGTTCGTCACCGGCCAGAACCTGCTCGTGGACGGCGGCCGCAGCATCAGCTCCCAGGAGTAGGCCACCGGCCTCACCCGGTCCGGGCGCCGACCCGCCCTGCCCGCCGCGCCCACGCCCGACTCACCCCTCAGCCCTCGCCCCTCAGCCTTCACCGAGCCCCGGCCCGGCACCAGGCCGTACACAGCACAGCACCCGGAGGTCCACCCCATGAAGATCACTGGATACGAAGTCTTCCTCGTCGAACCGCGCTGGCTCTTCCTGCGCATCGACACCGACGAGGGCATCTCCGGCTGGGGCGAGCCCATAGTCGAGGGCAAGGCCCACACCGTCGCCCGCTGCGTCGAGGAGATGTTCGACTACCTCCTCGGCCAGGACCCGGCCCGCATCGAGGAGCACTGGCAGGTGCTCGCCAAGAGCGGCTTCTACCGCGGCGGAGTCGTCCTCAACAGCGCCCTGGCCGGAATCGACCAGGCGTTGTGGGACATCGCGGGCAAGACCCACGGCGTCCCGGTCCACCAGCTGCTCGGCGGCCATGTGCGGGACCGGGTGCGGGTCTACGGCTGGGTCGGCGGCGAAACCCCCGAGGAGCTGGCCGAGTCGGCGGCCGCGCAGGTCGCCAAGGGGATGACCGCGGTCAAGCTCAACCCCTGCGGGCAGCTGGAGCCGCTGGCCACGCCCGCCGCGATCGACGCCATCGTGGCCGGCGTGAGCGCGGTCCGCGAGGCCATCGGGCCGGACCGCGACCTCGCGCTGGACTTCCACGGCCGGTTCAGCGGGGCGATGTCCCGCCGCGTCCTGCCCTTCCTGGAGCCGCTCCTGCCGCTCTTCGTCGAAGAGCCCGTGCTGCCGGAGTTCTCCCAGGACCTCGGTGCCGTGGTGCGCTCCACCTCCATCCCCGTCGCCACCGGCGAACGGCTCTACTCCCGCTGGGACTTCCGCTCGGTGCTCTCCGACGGCATCGCCGTGGCCCAGCCCGACATCAGCCACGCCGGCGGCATCTCGGAGACCCGTCGCATCGCCGCGATGGCGGAGGCGTACGACGTCCTGGTGGCCCCGCACTGCCCGCTCGGCCCGATCGCCCTCGCCGCCAGCCTCCAACTCGACTTCGCCATCCCTAACTTCCTCATCCAGGAACAGGCACTGGGCATCGGCTACGGCGACAGCAGCGGCCTGCTGGACTACCTCGCCGACACCACACCCTTCACGTTCCGCGACGGCTACATCGACCGCCCGACCGCACCCGGACTCGGCATCACCATCGACGAGGACGCGGTCCGCGCCGCTGCCGAACGCGGCCACCGCTGGCGCAACCCGGTCTGGCGCAACACCGACGGGTCACTGGCCGCCTGGTAGCCACACCCCGGCGGCGAGGCAAGGCGACGTTCCTCACAAGGGTGCCGCGAGGTGCGCGAGTGTAGAGTGAAGAACGCCCTTGACCTGCAGAAAGCAGGCAGGGAGCCGACTTCGGGAGTCCAAAGTGCTGCGTACTCTGCTCAAGTCCAAGATCCACCGCGCCACCGTCACCCAGGCCGACCTGCACTACGTGGGATCGGTGACCGTCGACGCGGATCTCCTCGATGCCGCCGACCTGTTGCCCGGTGAGCTCGTCCACATCGTGGACATCACCAACGGTGCCCGGTTGGAGACGTACGTCATCGAAGGCGAGCGCGGTTCGGGCGTGATCGGTATCAACGGTGCCGCCGCCCACCTCGTCCACCCCGGGGATCTGGTGATCATCATCAGTTACGCTCAGGTGACCGACGCCGAGGCGAGGGCACTTGAACCCCGGATCGTGCACGTGGACCAGGGCAACCGTGTCATCGCGCTGGGTGCCGACCCGTCCGAGCCGGTACCGGGTTCGGACCAACTGCGCAGCCCGCAGGCGGTGTCGGTCTGACCGCGTTCGACGACCTTCGGACCAGGAGCGTGCCCATGAGCGACATCGAGATCCGCGACGACCGACAGGCCGGGCGTCTGGAGGCCTTCGGGTCCGGGGGAGGCGAAGTCGTCGGCCACATCCAGTACTTCGTCCTCGAGTCCCCCGAGCGCGCCCTGGTCCCGGTCCACACCATCGTCGAACCGGCCCACGAGGGCCAGGGCATCGCGGGCTCCCTGGCCCGCGAGCTCTACGGCATCGCGGCGCGCGAGGGCGTCACGGTCGCGCCCCTGTGCCCGTACGTCGTCAAGTGGGCCGAACGCCACTCCGACGAGGCCCCCGCGGCCACCCCGGAACTGCTCCGCGCGGCAAAGCAGTGGCTGGCGGCCAACCCCGAAGGCTTCTGAGCGGACGGGGCGAGTGGCGGCGTCCGGGGCGCGTCCCGGTTCGGCTGCGGAGCCGCGGGGCGGTCGCCCTACCGGGGCTCCCGCACCGGCGGCTGGCCGGAGACACCGGTCCGCCGCCCCGGCCGTGAAGCCGCAGGTGTGCTGCCCCGCCGCCCCGGCCGCGAAGCCGCAGGCGTGCCGCCCCGGTGTCCCACCGCCGCTGTATGCCGCACGCGCGCCTGCCCCGCGCGCGCCTGCCCCGCGCGCCTGTGAACCCGCCTCCGCGTGCCCTGTCCGCGCCCAGCCCTGTCCGCGCCCAGCCCCCTAGCCGCACCTCAACGCCCCCCACCCGCACCCCGAACACCCCCACCCAGACCCCATCGCTCACGCGGGTGGGTGAGTGGTGGGAGGGCTCGCGGGTACGCGGGGAGGAGTCCAGAGACGGCGGAGGAGTTCAGAGCCGACGTCGACCGACTGGCTGGAGGACCTCATGACCAACCCGTACCCCGACCCCGTGCCTCCGGGTCCCACGCCGGGCCCCGGCCCGGTCCCCACGCCGGGCCCGACCCCGGAGCCCCCGTCACCTCCGGACCCGAGTCCGACGCCCGGCCCGGGCCCCGGCCCGGATCCGACCCCCGGCCCAGGCCCCGGCCCCGCCCCCGACCCGTCCCCGATCCCCCCGGGACCGGAGCCGGTGCCGAACCCGGAGCCGGGGCCACCGCTCAGTTGACGGTGCCCCGCGTGCACAGCACGTGAGGGCCACCGACGTGAAGACAGGGGAGGAGGGCCACCGAAGCGCGGTGGCCCTCCTCCATGTCAGGCGTGGTGGAGCGGAACTCAGCCGGTCACCTCGGACCGGTCCCCGCCCCACAGCGTGTGGAACGAGCCGTCGCGGTCCGTGCGCCGGTAGGTGTGCGCTCCGAAGAAGTCCCGCTGCCCCTGCGTGAGCGCCGCAGGCAGCCGCTCGGCGCGCAGCGCGTCGTAATAGGCCAGCGCCGCCGCGAAGCCCGGCGTCGGCACACCCTGGCGCGTCGCCGCGACCAGGACCTCGCGCCAGTCGTCCTGCGCGTCGGCGATCTCCTGCGCGAAGGTGTCGTCGGAGAGCAGGCTCGGCAGGTCCGCGCGGGTGTCGTAGGCCGACCGGATGCGGTCCAGGAACGCCGCCCGGATGATACAGCCACCGCGCCAGATCGCGGAGACGGCCCCCAGGTCGATGTCCCAGTCGTACTCCTCACGCGCGGCCGCGATCTCGTGGAAGCCCTGCGTGTACGACACGATCTTCGAGGCGTACAGCGCCTGCTCGACCCGGTCCGCGAAGGCACCCGCCTCCGCCTCCGACAGCGGCGTCGCCTTGGGCCCGGCAAGCCCGCGGGACGCCTCCCGCAGCTCCGCGTGCCCGGACAGCGAGCGGGCGAAGACCGCCTCCGCGATACCCGAGACCGGGACACCCAGGTCGAGGGCGATCTGGACGGTCCAGCGTCCCGTGCCCTTCTGCTCGGCCTGGTCCACCACCACGTCCACGAACGGCTTGCCCGTCTCGGCGTCCACGTGGGACAGCACCTCGGCCGTGATCTCGATCAGGTACGAGTCGAGACGGCCCGTGTTCCAGGTGCGGAAGATGTCGGCGATCTGCGCGGGGGAGTACCCGGCCACGTCCCGCAGCAGCTGGTACGCCTCGCCGATCAGCTGCATGTCGGCGTACTCGATGCCGTTGTGCACCATCTTCACGAAGTGCCCGGCGCCGTCAGGACCGACGTGCGTCACACAGGGCGCCCCGTCCGCCGCCTTCGCGGAGATCTTCTCCAGCATCGGACCGAGCGAGTCGTACGACTCCTTCGGGCCGCCCGGCATGATGCTCGGGCCGTTGAGCGCGCCCTCCTCGCCGCCGGAGACACCCATGCCGACGAAGTGGATGCCCTGCTCGCGCAGTTCGCGCTCCCGGCGCCGGGTGTCCGCGAAGTGCGCGTTGCCGCCGTCGATGATCATGTCGCCGGGCTCGAGGAGCGGCGCGAACTCCTGGATCACCGCGTCGGTCGGCTCGCCCGCCTTCACCATGATGACCAGCCGGCGCGGCCGCTCCAGGGCCGCCACGAACTCCTTGGCGGTCTCGGCCGCGATGAAGTCGCCCTCGCTCCCGAACTCCTCGACCAGGGCGTGCGTGCGCGACGCGGTCCGGTTGTGCAGGGCGACCGTATAGCCGTTGCGGGCGAAGTTGCGGGCGAGGTTGCGGCCCATGACCGCGAGGCCCGTGACGCCGATCTGCGCTGTGTTGCTCATACCGCGTGCTCCCAAAAGATCCTGTGGATCGCGTAGGTCGTCTATCGCTGCCGGTCGTGCTTGTCAGTATCGTCCACCGGTCATCCTGGCCTGTCGGGGGACTGTCCGCACACCAGGGATACGGTTTAGGCGCCTCGTTGCGTTCAGCCGGACACGCCGGTCGGACACGCGCCCCCACGCGGCTTGTTGCCGTCTTGTCATGGCCTGTTCGCGGCGCTTACTTTTGCCCCTCCTGGCGCATTGACGCATGTCTAGGGGGAGGCCTCCATGGCCGTACGCGGCCGGCACCGCCGGTATCAGCCGAACAGGATCAACCGCGCCTCGCTCACCGTCACGGCGGGCGGCGTCGGTATCGCGGTCCCGCTCATCGGCGCCGGCACGGCCCACGCGGCCGACGCGGACACCTGGAACAAGGTCGCCGCGTGCGAGTCCGGCAACAACTGGAGCATCAACACCGGCAACGGCTACTACGGCGGGCTCCAGTTCACCCGGTCCACGTGGGAGGCGTACGGCGGCACCCGGTACGCGGCACGCGCGGATCTGGCCACCAAGGACCAGCAGATCGCCGTCGCGGAGAAGGTGCTGGACGGACAGGGACCGGGCGCCTGGCCGACGTGCTCGGTGCGGGCCGGGCTCACCCGCGGCGGCACCGGCCCCGACATCCAGCCCCTGACCACGAAGGCCTCGGTGCCGGACGTCCAGCCGCAGACCACCCCGCAGTCGCGGGCCGGTACCGCCGAGATGTACACCGTGGTCCGCGGCGACTCGCTGTCCGGGATCGCCGACGCCCAGGAGGTGCGCGGCGGCTGGCGGCAGCTCTACGCCGCCAACCGGCGGACCATCGGGGCCGATCCCGACCTCATCCTGCCCGGCCAGCGGCTGAAACTGCGGGCCCCGGCCGGTACCACCACCACGGCTGACCCCGCCTCCGCCAGGAGGACCTCCGGCGACTCGCAGACGACGCACACGACCGAGAAGACCGAGAAGACCGAGAAGTCGGAGAAGAAGGCCACCGACAGCGGCCTGGTCGCCCCCGTGAACGCCTCCCTCGGCACGCCGTACCACAAGGCGGGTTCGTCCTGGTCGAAGGGCTACCACACCGGCGTCGACTTCGCGGTGCCCACCGGGACCACCGTGAAGGCGGTCGCGGCCGGAAAGGTGGTCGCCTCCGGCTGGGGCGGTTCCTTCGGCTACCAGGTGGTCGTCCGGCACGGCGACGGCCGCTACACGCAGTACGCCCACCTGTCCGCGATCTCCGTGAAGTCCGGGCAGACGGTGGGCGCCGGACAGCGCATCGGCCGCTCCGGGTCCACCGGCAACAGCACGGGCCCGCATCTGCACTTCGAGGTGCGGACGGGGCCCGGCTTCGGGTCCGACATCGACCCGGTGGCGTACCTCCGGGCCGGCGGCGTCAGGATTTGACCCGCGTGCGGTGCCGGTCGAGCACCGGCACCGGGATGTACGCGGCGCCGTAGAAGGGGCCGTAGTACGTCGGCGGTTCGGTGCCGCCCGGCGCCGGGCGGGCGTCGGGGGCGGACGGGCCGTCGGTCAGTGCCGCGGGGGCCGCCGGGGCCGGGACGAGCAGCTCCTCGCGCAGGGCGGCGACCTGCTCGACGAGCACGCCCTCGCGCACCAGCGCGTCGGCCGGTGCCTCGGCGGGCGCCGGCAGGAACACGTCCTCCCGCTCGGCCGCCGCGGGCTCCGCCTCGGCGTGGGTGCGCTGGATCCGCTCGGTGGTGAGCAGGATCAGACCGCCCGCCGCCACCACACCGCAGCTCAGGGCGAGCGCGGTGCCGGTGGTGCCGTAGCGGAAGGTCTCACCGAACATCGTGATGCCGACCGCGGCCGCCACCACCGGGTTCACGACCGTCAGCGTGGCCAGCGGGGCCGCGAGACCCGCGCCCCGGTAGGAGGCCTGCGACAGCATCAGACCGGCCGTGGCCAGGACGCCGATCGCGGCCAGCGAGGGCAGGTCCGCCGTGGCGACGCCGCCGCTCCAGTCGACGGCGACCGTCTTGGTGAACACCGAGGACATGCCGAACGCTATGCCGGACGCGGTCGCGAGCAGCACGCTGCGCACCACCGGGTGCCGGTGCGCGGCCCGGCCCGCGATCATCAGCGCGACCACCGCGGCGGCCGTGACCAGCCCGGCGAACACCCGCTGGGGCGTGCTCAGCGACTGCGCGTCGGACGCGCCCACCAGGGAGAGCAGACCGGCCAGACCGACCGTGGCCATGATCGCGCCCCGCCAGGCGGTGGCGCCGGCCCTGCGGCCCACGAACAGCGCGGCCATCGGCAGCGCGAACACGATCGTCAGGGCGCCCAGCGGCTGGACCAGGCTCAGGGGACCGTACGCGAGCGCCACCACGTGCAGCAGTCCGCCCAGGCCGTTCAGCGCGACCGCCGCCCACCAGCTCGGCCGGCGCAGCGGCGCGTACTGCTCGTCGGGGTGCGACACGGCGACCTGCTCCTGCACGATCGCTCCGCCCGCGTAGGCGACGGCGGAGACGAGGGAGAGGAGCACGGACAACGCGAGGGCACTCATGAGCTGCTCCTCTGCGTGAGGCGGGGGCGACGTGCCCGGCGCGACGAACGGTCGTCTTCCATGACCAACACGATGCCCGGAAAACTTCTTCCCGTCGTCGTACCTGAGCAGGCAATGGGTCCTACTGCCGATGGAGTACAAAAGGGTCCGTGTCCTCCCCAAGGCGGGTGACACGGGGTGGAGGCCCCCTGGTGGGTACCCCTACGGGCCTTGGTACTACTGCTGGTCGTGGACCTCGACCCGGAACTCGCGGCGCTGCGACCGCTCGGCGCCTTCTTCGTCCTACGCACGATCGGCGACCCCGCCGGGACCTCGCGCCCGGCGCTGCCGACTCTCGCACAAGTCTACGAGAACCGGTCGTCGGATGTTTACGGAAATCCCCTGACTTTTCGTGTCCGGAAGGTCGCCGAGGCCCTGAACGCCCCCGAGCCCCGGATCGCCGCCTCCATCGCCCACCTGGGCCTCGCGGCCCGGCTGTGGTCGGTGGCGCTCGGCTGCGCGTCGGTGTACGGCCGGATTCCCGACCTGGCGCCCGACCGCCTGCGCTGGGATCCCGACGCGAGCGCTCCCGACGAACTCCGGCTCGACGCGGTGACCCCGCTTCCGGGCGACGCCGCGACGATCGCCGACGTCGTCCTGCACGGCCACCTCGAACCCCTGGCGGAAGCGCTGCGCTCCGAGTACCGGCTGGCCGGCGGATTGCTCTGGGGCAACGCCGCCTCGGCACTCGCGGGAGCCGCCCGCCAACTGGGCCGCGACACCGCCGCCCGCGCCCTCGCGGCCGAACTCCTCGCCCACCCGCTCCTCGAAGGCACCCTGGACGCCACCACCCTCCGCCGCCGCAGCTGCTGTCTGTACTACCGGTTGCCGGGAGGCGGCGTCTGCGGTGACTGTTGTTTCACACGAGCCCCGCGCTCTTCCCCGCGCGGCGCATCTGGGTGACCATGAAAGCCGACCAGCCAGAGACAGGGGGTTCCGGGTGCGTGTGGGCCTGCTGACCCGGGAGTACCCGCCGGACGTGTACGGCGGCGCCGGTGTCCATGTCGAGTTCCTCGCCCGGGAGTTGAGGTCCCTCGTCGACCTGGACGTGCACTGCTGGGGCGAGGGCCGCGCCGAGGGCGTTATCCGGCACCGGCCCTGGTCCGCGCTGGATGCCGCCAACGACGCGCTGCGCACCTTCTCCGTGGACCTCTCCATGGCCGCGGGGCTGGAAGGCCGTGAACTGGTCCACTCGCACACCTGGTACGCCAACCTGGCGGGCCACTTCGGCAAGCTGCTGCACGGCATCCCGCACGTGATGACCGCCCACTCGCTGGAGCCCTTGCGCCCCTGGAAGGCCGAGCAGCTCGGCGGCGGGTACGCCCTCTCCAGCTGGGCCGAGCGCACCGCGATCGAGTCCGCCGACGCGGTGATCGCGGTGTCCGGGGCGATGCGCGAGGACATCCTCGGCTGCTACCCGGCACTGGATCCGGCCAAGGTCCACATCGTGCACAACGGCATCGACACCGCCCTGTACCGGCCGGACCACGGCACCGACGTACTGGACCGGATCGGCCTGGACCGCGACCGCCCGTTCGTGCTGTTCGTCGGCCGCATCACCCGCCAGAAGGGGGTGCCCCATCTGCTGCGGGCGGTACGGGACATCGACCCGGCGGCGCAGGTCGTGCTGTGCGCGGGCGCCCCGGACACCCCCGAGATCGACCGGGAGTTCCGGGAGCTCTTCGAGGAGCTGAGCCGGGTCCGCGAGGGCGTGCACTGGATCCCGCAGATGCTGCCCCGCCCCGAGGTGATCCAACTTCTCACCCACGCGGCCGTGTTCGTCTGCCCCTCGGTGTACGAACCGCTCGGGATCGTCAACCTGGAGGCGATGGCCTGCGGCACTCCCGTGGTCGCCTCCCGGGTCGGCGGGATCCCCGAGGTCGTGGACGACGGCAGGACCGGACTGCTCGTGACCGTGGACGACGGGTTCGAACCGGCCCTCGCGCGGGCACTCGACTCCGTGCTCGGCGATCCGGAGGCGTCCCGTCGGATGGGCGAGGCGGGGCGGGAGCGCGCGGTGGGCGAGTTCGGCTGGGACGCCGTCGCCCGGCGTACGGTCCGGCTCTACGAGGAGATCCTCAAACAGGCGTAGCGAGCCCCGGTCAAGGGCAAGCATGGGTCACAAACCAGGGTGAGGGGAGCGGCCATGCGTCGTGGCGGACCTTCGGTGCTCGGCATCGTACTGGCGGGTGGAGAAGGCAAACGCCTGATGCCCTTGACCACAGACCGCGCGAAACCGGCGGTCACCTTCGGAGGAACGTATCGCCTGGTCGACTTCGTCCTCTCCAACCTCGTCAACGGTGACATCCTGCGCATCTGTGTGCTCACGCAGTACAAGTCGCACTCGCTGGACCGGCACATCACCACCACCTGGCGGATGTCGAGCCTGCTCGGCAACTACATCACGCCGGTGCCCGCCCAGCAGCGCCTCGGGCCGCGCTGGTACCTGGGCAGTGCGGACGCGATCCTGCAGTCCCTGAACCTGATCTACGACGAGCGCCCCGAGTACGTGGCGGTCTTCGGCGCCGACCACGTGTACCGCATGGACCCGCGCCAGATGCTCACACAGCACATCGAGTCCGGCGCGGGCGTCACGGTGGCCGGGATCCGGGTCCCGCGCTCGGAGTCCCCGTCGTTCGGGGTGATCTCCCCGGGCTCGGACGGCCTCACGGTGGAACGCTTCCTGGAGAAGCCCACCGACCCGCCCGGACTCGCGGACGACCCCGAGACCGTGTACGCGTCGATGGGCAACTACATCTTCACGACGAAGGCCCTGATCGAGGCCCTGCAACGGGACTCCGAGGACGAGAACTCGGTGCACGACATGGGCGGATCGATCCTCCCGCAGCTCACCGACCGCGGCGAGGCCCAGCTCTACGACTTCAGCGCCAACCACGTCCCCGGCGAGACCACCCGCGACCGCGGCTACTGGCGGGACGTGGGCACCCTGGACGCCTACTACGACGCCCACATGGACCTGATCGCCGAGCGCCCCGCCTTCAACCTCTACAACCGCCAGTGGCCCATCTACACCCACTCCGGCCAGCTGTCCCCGGCCCGCTTCAACGCCGGCGGCATCGCGAGCGAGTCCATCATCAGCGCCGGCTGCCTCATCCGCGGCCAGGTCACCCGCTCCGTCCTGTCTCCCGGCGTCCTGGTCGACCCGGGAGCGGTGGTCCAGGGCTCGGTGCTCCACGACAACGTCAAGATCGGCCGGGGCGCGGTGGTCCGGGGCGCCGTCCTCGACAAGAACGTCGAGGTCCCGCCGGGCGCGACGATCGGCGTGAACCCGGAGCGGGACGCCGAGCTGTACACCGTGTCCAAGGGCGGGGTGATCGCGCTCGGGAAGGGCCAGCTGGTGTCGTAGCGGTACTGCCAGGGCGTCGGTCGACCTGGTGAGGAAGCCAGGTCGACAGGGCTTTGACGGCGGCCTGACTCGCCGGCGCAGGACACCGACCGCGGTTCCAGCCCTCGGGCAGCGTCAGCCCTGTGCCCGTAGGGACTCGAAGTTCTTCATGATCACCTCGCTGGTCCTGCGCAGCTCGTCCGAGGGGCTGATCTGGAGGTACTCGGTGCCCGGCTCGGTGTGGACGGGCACATGGTCCGCGGGGGCGTAGAACGCGTCGCCCTCGTGGTACACCTCGTCGTGGTCGGCGTAGTGGAAGGTGAGTTCGCCCCTGAAGACATAGCCCCAGTGCGGGCACTGGCAGCGGTCGTGGGGCAGCCCCTTCAGCAGGGGCCGGTGGTCGACGTCCTCGCGGAACGTCAGGAAGTCGACCGTGTAGTCGCCGAACACCTCGCAGCGGTCGACGACCGGCCCGTAGTCGCCGCCCTGCGTGGTCGTGTCGCGGGAAACCTTCGGCATCTCCGTCGCCTTCTTCCGGCAGAGGAGGGTTCTCCCGTCCATTGTCCTCGCGTGGCCCCGCGACGGCACGCCTTGGACCGGCTTGTCATGTCCCTGGACGGACGCCGGGATCCGTGTTGTCATGCCAACTCATGCCCATGACAACGTTGTTATGGAGGCTTCCGTGCGTACCAGACCTCTCAGAGGCCGGCTCGCGTTACTGCTGGCCGCCCTTCTCGGCCTGACCGGCCTCACCGCGGTCCCGGCTCCGGCCGCCGAAGACCCCGCCGAGGCCCGTGGCCTCAAGGGCGAGTACTGGACCCAGTCCGCCCCCGGCGCCTTCGACTTCCACGAGCTGAAGGCGACCACCTTCGACCCGAACCTCGACTTCGACACCCTCGAACCCCGTCTCACCGCCGCGACCGGCCGCTCGGACGACGTCAGCGTCCGCTGGACCGGCAAGGTCGTACCGGAGACGACCGGCCCCCACACCTTCTCGGTCACCGGCGACAACGGCTTCCGCCTCTGGATCGGCGGCCGGCTCCTCATCGACCACTGGGTGGACGACTGGGACCGCGAACAGACCGCCGAGCCGGTCGAGTTGACCGCCGGACAGTCCTACGACATCAAGGTCGAGTACTTCGAGCACTACGGCGGCTCCAACCTCCACCTGCGCTGGACCCCGCCGGGCGGCACCAAGCAGGCCGTCCCCCAGTCGGCGTTCCGGCTCCCCGACGGCTACGACTACGACGGCCCCCTCGCGACCACCGTCCTCGGCACCGGCCGCACCCTGAGGCTCGACTTCGCCCAGCCCCTCGCCGCACCCCCGGCCGGCCTCGCCGACCACCTCCAGGCGGTGATCGGCGGCGCCAAGTGGCCCCTGGGAGCCGTGAGGCAGGACCCGGGGGACGCCCGCACCCTGCTCGTCGCCCTCGCCGAACCCGTCGTCGGCAACAGGACCGGCACCGCGCGCGGCACCGCCGACCTCCGCTACGACGGCGAGGGCGGCCTCACCGGCACGGACGGCAACGTTGTCAACGCCTTCTGGAGCAGCGGCCCCAACCGCTCCACCCACGAACTGCGCACCAAGTGGGCCGACCAGGTGGGCCCGGACAACGCCCATCCCGAGTACCCGCGCCCCCAGTTGACCCGTCAGGAGTGGCGCAACCTCAACGGCCGCTGGCAGTTCGCCGCCGCCGAGCCGGGGCAGGCCCCACCCGTGGGCCGGAACCTGGCCGAGCGCATCCTCGTGCCCTACCCGGTGGAGTCCCAGCTCTCCGGCCTGGAACGGCACGAGGACCGCATGTGGTACCGCCGCACCTTCACCGTCCCGGCCGACTGGAACATCGGCTCCGGCAAGCGCCTCCGCCTCAACTTCGGCGCGGTCGACTGGCGGTCCGAGGTGTACGTGAACGGCACCAGGGTCGCCGAACACACCGGCGGTTACGACAAGTTCAGCGCCGACATCACCGACGCGCTGAAGCCCGGCCGCACCCAGGAACTGATCGTCGGCGTGTACGACCCGACCGACGCGGCCGACGGCGAGAACCCGCCCCTCGGCAAGCAGCGCCTCGACCCGAGCGGCATCTGGTACACCCCGTCCTCCGGTATCTGGCAGACCGTCTGGATGGAACCGGTCGCCCGTGACCACGTCGACTCCCTCAAACTGACGCCCGACCTCTCCACCGACCGGCTGACGGTCGAGGCACGGGGCGTCCGCGACGGCGTACCGATCACGGCGACGGCGTACGACGGGAAGCGGAAGGTGGCGACGGCGCGCGGCCGGACGGGTGAACCGCTGTCCCTGAGGATCGGGAACCCGCGCCTGTGGTCGCCCGACGACCCGTTCCTCTACGACCTGGAGGTGACCGTCGGCGCCGACCGCGTGGCCAGCTACTTCGGGATGCGCTCCATCGCCGTCGAGAACGTGGACGGCACCCCGCGCACGGTCCTCAACGGCGAGCCGGTCTTCATGATGGCCACCCTCGACCAGGGCTTCTGGCCCGACGGCCTGCACACCGCGCCCACCGACGAGGCCCTCGCGTACGACCTGAAGGCCCACAAGCGGCTCGGCTTCAACGCCGTGCGCAAGCACATCAAGGTCGAACCCGACCGCTGGTTCTACTGGGCCGACCGGCTGGGCCTGCTGGTGTGGCAGGACATGCCCGCCATGACGGCCGGGGTGAACCCGGGTCCCGCCGCCCGCGCCGAGTACGAGCGCGAGCTCAAGCAGATGATCGACCAGCACGTCAGCAGCCCCTCGGTCGTCATGTGGGTGACCTTCAACGAGGGCTGGGGGCAGTACGACGTCGGCCGGATCGCCGAGCAGGCCAAGGCCTGGGACCCGACCCGCCTGGTCAACAACCAGTCGGGGCTGAACCTGGGGGCCGACGGAAACGCCGGCGACATCATGGACGAGCACGGCTACCCGAGCCCCGCCCTGCCACCCCACCCGGACGGCAGACGTGCCCTGGTCAGCGGGGAGTACGGCGGCCTCGGTCTGGCGGTGCCGGGACACGCCTGGTCCGTGCAGCAGTCGTACGTCGACGTCGATCCGGCGCGCTACACCGACGACTATCTGGCCAGGCTCGACGACGTGCGGGCGCTGGTGTGCCGGGGCAGCAACGGGGCCGTATACACGCAGATCACGGACGTGGAAGGGGAGCTCAACGGGCTGCTCACCTATGACCGCAAGGTTCTCAAACCGGACGCCGAGCGGGTCGCGGCCGCGCACCGGGCGCTGATCCGGGACGCCTCCCGGTCGACTCCGGCGGGATGTGCGGCCACCGACGGCTGATCACATCCGCATCCTGTGTCCCGCCCCTTTCACGAGGGGCGGGACGTAATCTGCTGTTAACTGTGCGTAGCTTGATCGTACTTGACCGTAATCGCCGTGGGGCGATTGACTGCTGGTCCACCCGTCGTCGACGCGAGGCAAGCCATTGACTTCAGACCTGCTCGCCCCTCTCGACCTGGCGTTCTGGAACATGGAAACCGCCGAGCACCCGATGCACCTGGGAGCGCTCGGCGTCTTCTCGGCGCACTCGCCCACCGCGGGCGCCCACGCGGCCGATCTGCTCGCGGGCCGGGCCGCCGCCGTGCCCGGCCTCAGAATGCGGATCCGGGACGTGTGGCCGCTCGGCTTCCCGTACGCCTTCGGGGGCGCCGCGCGCGTGCCCGACCCCGGCTTCGACCCGCTCCGGCACGTCCTGCTGCACGCCCCGACCGCCGACTTCCACACCGAGGCGGGCCGCCTCATGCAGCGGCCGCTCGACCGTGACCGGCCGCCGTGGGAGGCGCATGTGCTGCCGGGACAGGACGGTGTCTCCTTCGCCGTCCTCTTCAAGTTCCACCACGCCCTGGCCGACGGACTGCGGGCGCTGACGCTCGCCGCCGCCGTCCTGGACCCGATGGACCTGCCCGCCCGCAAGCCACGCCCCGAGGAGCCCGCGAAGGGTCTGCTCCCGGACGTGCGCAAGCTGCCCGACCTCGTCCGTGGCGCCGTCTCCGACCTGGGCCGCGCCCTCGACATCGGCGCCTCCGTCGCCCTGTCCTCCGTGGGCGTGCGGTCCTCGCCGGCCCTCACCGCCGAGCCGAGCGGCACCCGCCGCACCGCCGGAGTCGTCGTCGACCTCGACGACGTGCACCGCGTCCGCAAGTCCCGCGGCGGCACCGTCAACGACGTCCTGATCGCCGTCGTCGCGGGCGCCCTGCGCCGTTGGCTGGACGAACGCGGCGACGGCAGCGAGGGCGTGGCGCCCCGTGCCCTGATCCCGGTCTCCCGGCGCCGGCCCCGGACCGCGCACCCGCAGGGCAACCGCCTCTCCGGGTACCTGGTGCGGCTTCCGGTCGACGACCCCGACCCGCTCGGCCGCCTGGACACGGTCCGTACGGCCATGGACCGCAAGAAGGACGCCGGCCCCCACCGCGGCGCGGGAGCCGTCGCCCTGCTCGCCGACCACGTCCCGGCCCTCGGCCACCGCCTCGGCGGGCCTCTGGCCAGTCAGGGTGCCCGGCTCTGGTTCGACCTGCTCGTCACCAGCGTGCCCCTGCCGAGCATCGGCCTGAAGCTCGGCGGCAACCCGGTCACGGAGGTCTACCCCTTCGCCCCGCTCGCCCGCGGCCAGTCCCTCGCCGTGGCGATCTCGACGTACCGCGGACAGGTCCACTACGGCCTGGTCGCGGACGCGGAAGCGGTGCCCGACCTGGACCGGCTGGCCCACGCCCTGTCCGAGGAGGTGACCGGACTGCTGGCCGCCTGCGGCTCTTGATCGTTCCCGGATTACGGGCCGGGCCCGGCGCTGAAGTAAAATTCCGCGTTCGACCAGCGGACGCGGCCCCAGTGCCGCACGGGTGACCAGGGAAACGGCAGCGCGATGACGGTGACAGAGGACGGCTCGGCGATCACGGACGACGCCGTGGACGAGGTCGTGTACGGCCCCGGCATCGACCCGGAGCGGCTGGCCGTCTGCCTCAGCGTGCTCGACGAACTCGACAAGCTGGAGGTCGACCACCCCGACGCGATCGCCGTGCGCCGGGCCACCGCGGGCATCTACCGCACCGTCAAGCAGCGCCGCCGCCAGGAGCGCCGGGCCGCCAAGACCGCCCACGACAAGGCGGTCACGGAGGCCACGGCGACCGGCTCCGCCCAGCGCATCGACGACGAGACCGAGGGCATCCTGCCGTCGTCGATCACCGAGGAGGGCCGGGTCGCGGGGATACTCCAGCGCCCGCGCTCCTGCTACACCTGCAAGACCCGGTACGTCGAGGTCGACTACTTCTACCACCAGCTCTGTCCGGACTGCGCCCGCCTGAACCGCTCCAAGCGCGACGCCCGCGCCGACCTCACCGGCAAGCGCGCCCTGCTCACCGGCGGCCGCGCCAAGATCGGCATGTACATCGCGCTGAGGCTGCTGCGCGACGGCGCCCACACCACCATCACCACGCGTTTCCCGAAGGACGCCATCCGCCGCTTCAAGGCCATGGACGACTCCGGCGACTGGCTGCACCGCCTGGAGGTCGTCGGCATCGACCTGCGCGACCCCGCCCAGGCCGTCGCCCTCGCCGAGCAGGTCGCCGAGGCGGGCCCGCTCGACATCCTCGTCAACAACGCGACCCAGACCGTACGACGGCTGCCGTCCGCGTACGCCGCCCTGGTCGACGGCGAGAGCGCCCCGCTGCCCGCCGGTGAGCTCCCCGCCCACCACGTCATCGGTGCCTTCGGCTCCGGCGCGGTCGACGGACTCGCCTCGCTGCCCGCAGGGATCTCCGGCATCGACGCCCAGCAGGTCGCCGACCTCGCCCTGGTCGCGGGCAACGCCAGCGTCGCCCGGCACCTCGACGGCACCGCGATCGACGCGGGCGGCCTCGTCCCGGACGTCGTCGACAGCAACACCTGGGTCCAGACCATCGACCAGATCTCCCCGGTGGAGCTCCTGGAGACCCAGCTCTGCAACTACACGTCGCCGTTCATCCTGATCAGCGCGCTGCGCCCGGCCATGGCCGACGCGGCGAAGAAGGCGCGCAGCGGCCGCTCCTACGTCGTGAACGTCTCCGCGATGGAGGGCGTCTTCGGCCGCGGCTACAAGGGCGCGGGCCACCCCAACACCAACGCCGCCAAGGCCGCGATGAACATGGTGACCCGCACCAGCGCCCAGGAGATGTTCCAGAGCGACGGCATCCTCATGACCTCGGTCGACACCGGCTGGATCACCGACGAGCGCCCGCACTACGACAAGCTCCGCCTCGCCGAGGAGGGCTTCCACGCCCCCCTCGACCTGGTCGACGGCGCGGCCCGCGTCTACGACCCGATCGTGCGCGGCGAGGACGGCGAGGACGTCTACGGGGTCTTCCTGAAGGACTACGCGCCCGGGAAGTGGTGAACCGGCGGCGCCGGTGGCCCTGACGTGTGGGCCGTCGGCGACGGGGAACCCGGACACCGGTCAGTTCCCTGCCAGGAGTTGTCATGCCACGTCCACACAGCATCGATCCGCGGGCGTTCGGCGACCCGCGCAACCACTACCCGACCGACGAGGAGTTCTACGCGAGCGACCGTCCGGTCGGCCACGAGCTCCCGGAGGACCGGCCCCGGGGCGGGGCGTCCGACCCGATCAGGCATCCCTGGAGCTGGGGCATGATCGCGCTCGTCGTCTTCGCCGCCCTGATCGTCCTCATGGGCATCGCGCTCTTCCCATGAGGCCGTCACGGATCGGCTGGCCCGTAGGCCCGTAACCGGTCATGGACGGCGTACCCGCCCGGGTGCGCCGCCCGCACCCGGGTGCCCCCGTCCACCACCAGATCCGCCCCGGTGATCCACCCGGCCGCGTCGGACGCGAGCCACACCACGGCCCGCGCGATGTCCTCGGGCTCGCCGATCCGGCCGAGCGGCAGCTCGACGGGCCCCTTCTCCCACACGAACCGCGCCATCTCGGTGCGTACGAGGCCGGGGGAGACGGAGTTGACCCGCACCCGGGGAGCCAGCTCACCGGCCAGCTGCTGGGTCAGGTGCAGCAGCGCCGCCTTGCTGGTGCCGTAGGCGCCCACGTGCGGCCCGACATGCGCGGCGCCCTCCGTGCACACGTTGACCACCGACCCGCCGTGCTCCCGCATCCACGCCCGCCACGCCTCGCGCACCAGCCGCAGCGGTGCCTCCACGTTGACGGTGAACGCCTCGCGCCACGCGTCCGGATCGACCTCCATGAGAGGGCCGTACGGCTGGTTCGTCGCCGCGTTGTTGACCACCACGTCGAGGCGGCCGAACTCGCGCAGGACGAGGTCCACGGCCGCGCGCAGATGGGCCGGATCAGCGACGCTGCCCGCCAGCCCGATGCCGCCGAGTCCGTCGGCGGCCCGCCGGACGTCCTCCCGGTCCCGGGCCGTGACGCACACCAGCGCCCCGGCGTCGGCCAGTTGACGCGCGACCTCGAGCCCGATCCCGCGACTGCCGCCGGTCACCAGGGCGGCCCTGCCGTGCAGTCCGTACGACGACGTCATCGCCGTACCGTCTCATGACGAACCGTCAGTCGACAGACTCCAGACGGGAGTTGCGTGTGGCGACCAGCTCCAGGACGGCCCGCCAGTCCTCCAGGACGCCCGCGTCGAAGCGGGCGGTGCGGCCGTCCTCGTCGGCCAGGCGCAGCAGGTCGTCGTCGGTGGTGGGGCCGTGCCCGCGCACCAGGCGGTGGACCCGGTCTCCGAGCAGGCTGCGGAACGCCTCGGCGGCCGGCCCGAGGCCCAGCACCAGGCCGGCCACCTGGAGCTCCTTGTCGGCGGGCCGGCTGCGGCGCAGCAGCGCGGCGGTCCGCAGGGCGTGTTCGCTGCCGCAGGCGTGCAGCAGATCCATCAGCTCGTCGACACTGCGCGGTTCCATACGTCAGACCTCCCGCCGGTCCGGCCGTTGCCGTGGGTCAGCACAGCACGGTCGCCTTGCGATTGAGCCAACGGGACCTGAACTGCGCGCCCCCGACGGCCCGGAGGCCCGGTCGATCCCTAGGCCGAACGAGTGACTTCAGAAAGGCGTATCAAGTGACAAATCATGCGGAACATGGCCGAAAGAACGCAGTTGAATTGCAATGGTTACACCTTGTTTTCAGCCCCTATCGAGCGCGCCCCCGCTCATCTGGTTAATCTGTAGCGGACGGACGGCAGTACGGGGTCCCACCCACACCCACAGTCCGTCCCGGGACAAGCCGGTCACCACGGCCTGCTCTCACATGAGTTACCGGCGCCACCGCGTCCGAACCCGATCTCGACACAGGACCCGAGCGGACGCCCTGGCACCCGGCCGCAACACCGGACAGGTGACGTCCCGAGGGTGAGCCCGACACATAAGGAGTGCGCGGTGACACCGGAGAAGACGAATCGCGAACAGCGCCCCAAGGAACGCCCGGAGCGCGCGGGCCGACGGCCCGGGGACATCGGCAGTCTCGACGTGTGGGCGCGCTCCGCCCCCATCCGTCTCGCGGGCTACGAGGACGACCTCGCCGAGCCCCACATCCTGCCCAGCGTGGACTGACCGCAGGATCCTTCGCGATCGCCGACGGCATGGGCGTGCGAGACTCACGCCCATGCTGATCAGAGAAGCCGCGGCCGGGGACTGGCCGCGGATCTGGCCTTTCTGGCACCGGATCGTGGCCGCCGGCGAGACCTACGCCTGGGACCCCGACACCTCCGAGGACGCCGCACGGGCCCTGTGGATGAACCCGGCCAAGCGCGTGTTCGTCGTCGAGGACGAGACCGGCGCGATCGTCGCCTCGGCCTACGTCACCCCCAACTACGCCGGCCCCGCCGCCCGGATCGCCAACGCCGGCTTCATGGTCGACCCCGACCGGGGCGGCCGCGGCTACGGCCGCGCCCTCGCCGAGCACGTCCTGGCCGCCGCCGCGGCCGACGGCTACCGGGGCATGGTGTTCAACGCCGTCGTCGAGACCAACCCGGCCGTGAGGCTCTGGACCTCCCTGGGCTTCACGATCCTCGGCACCGTCCCGGACGCCTTCGCCCACCCCCGGCACGGGCGGGTCGGCCTGCACATCATGTACAGGGCCCTCTGAGCCGTCGGCCAGGCGCCTCTGTCCTCAAGGCGCCGCTCAGTCGACCGGTGCCGTCCGCCGCCACGGCTGCCGCCGCTCCAGCTCCTCCGCGACCTCCAGCAGTACGGACTCCGACCCCGGCCGTGCCACCAGCTGTACGGCGGTGGGGGCGCCCGAGGGCAGGGTGCCCAGCGGCACCGACATGGCCGGCCAGCCGGTGAGGTTCCACGGCGGGGTGAGCGGCGAGTAGGCGGTGTTGGCGAGGACGTTGCGCAGCCAGCCCCGCTCGTGCCAGGCCTCGGCCTTGGGGGAGCGGCGGGCCAGCGCCGGGAGCAGCAGCACGTCGTGCTCGGCGAAGAACGGCTCCAGACGCTCGCGCAGCGCCTGCCGCGCGCGGCCCGTCCGCACGGTCTTGACGAAACGCCGGCCGATCGTCGCGTGCACCCGGGTGCGCCGGGCCAGCAGCCGCGGATCCAGCCCCTGCGCGTCCACCGAGGTGCCCGCCGTCCAGGTGGCCAGCGAGGTGACGCCCAGCGACAGCGGGTACGGCGGGTCGGCGCGCCGCACCTGGTGCCCCGCCTTGATCAGCAGCCCCGCCGCCTCCCGGACCGCGTTCGCGTACGGCGCGCTGATGCTCACCCCGGCGAGCGGGCTGCGCAGGGACACGGCCACGTCGAGCGTGGCGGGCGCGTCCCGTCGTACGAACTCGGTGTCGGCGATGACCGAAAGCAGCAGCCGGGTGTCCTCGACGGTGGTCGCGAGCGGACCGTTTTCGGACATGCCGAACCAGTCGCCGTCGCTGATGCCGGCCGGGACCACCCCCGACCCCGGCTTCAGGGTGACCAGGCCGCAGTTGGCCGCCGGGATGCGCAGCGAGCCCATGCCGTCGTTGCCGAGGGCGAGCGGGACCAGTCCGGCGGCGACCGCGGTCGCGCTGCCGCCGGAGGAGCCGCCCGCCGTGCGCGAGGTGTCCCACGGGTTGCGGGAGGTGCCGTGGACGCCCTCCGTGGTGCCGAAGACGCACAGTTCCGGCACGTTGGTCAGGCCCACGACCACCGCGCCCGCCGCCCGCAGCCGTGCCACCACCACATGGTCGGCCTCGGCCGGGGTGTCCGGGGTCGCGGCGGAGCCGACGCGGTTGGTCTCGCCGCGCACCGAGAGGTTGTCCTTGACGGCCACCGGCACCCCGGCCAGGGGCAGTTCGCCGAGGTCGCCCCGGGCGCCCACCTCGTCGGCCTCCGCGAGCGCCGCCTCGGCCCGCACCACCCGGAACGCCCCGAGGCGCCCGTCCAGTTTCTCGATCCGGGCGAGGTGTTCGGCCACCACCTCGCGCGGGGTGGCCCGCTTCTCGCGGACGGCGGCGGCGATCTCGGCGGCGGTGCGGCCGACCCAGCTGGTCACGTGCGCTCCTCGGGCTACTCGCGAGTATGTGAGGAGAACTCTGCCCCGCGGTGGACCCCGAGTCGAGAGCACCCGGGCTTGGACATTCGGGTCGCTCCTCTTGGACTTTTCGCGGCAGGTGCGGACGGGAGCGAGGCACTGACCAGCAGGTCATCCGATCTCTGGAGCAACTCCCGGCTCATTCAGCCCCGTTGACAGCCCTCCTGGGGGCCTCGATTATCAGCCATCCGATGAATAGGGAGTCGCCCATGAGGAAACGGCTGAGATTCGCCGCTGTGGTGGCGCTGCTGACGCTGCTCCTGGCACCCGTTCCGGCGGTCGCCCGCGAGGCGCGGAGCGCGCCGGTCACCGTGCCCGCCCTGACCGACTGGACACCGGAGTCCGGCAGCTATGTGTTCGGGACCGGCACCCGGCTCGTGGCCGACGGCACCGCCGACCGCCGGGTCGCCGAGACGCTGGCCGGAGACCTCCGGGCGGCCGGTCACGGCACCCCGGCGGTGGTCCGAGGCGGAGCCCGGACCGGTGACATCGTTATCGACGTCAAGCCGTCCAGGACCTCCCTCGGCGCCGAGGGCTACGAACTGCGCGCCGGCCGGAGCCTGTCGATCACCGGCGCCACCGAGACCGGTGCCTTCTACGGCACCCGCACCCTCCTCCAGCTCCTCGCCCAGGGCGACCGGATCCCCGCCGGACACACGGTCGACGTGCCCCGCTACAAGGAGCGCGGGGTCGGCGTGTGCGCCTGCTACATCCACATCACGCTGCCCTGGCTGGAGAACCTCGTCCGCGAGATGTCCTACAACAAGCTCAACCAGCTGCTCGTGGAGCTGAAGGTCAAGAGCGACGCCCACCCCGAGGCCAACACCTGGGGCTACTACACCAAGGACGAGATACGGCGGCTCGTCGCGCTCGGCGACAAGTACCACGTCGAGATCATCCCCGAGATCAATTCCCCGGGCCACATGGACCCCTGGATCGAGAACCGCCCCGACCTGCAACTGACCGACTCCGACGGCAACAGGCAACCCGCCCGTCTCGACGTCACCCAGCAGGCCGCCTTCGACTACTACACGAGCCTGATGGACGAGTACGCGCAGGTCTTCACCGCGAAGTCCTGGCACATGGGCGCCGACGAGTACATGCTCGGCTCCGACTACTCCAAGTACCCGCAGATGCTCGAGTACGCCCAGGAGAAGTACGGTTCGAGCGCCACCCCGCAGGACGCGTACATCGACTTCATCAACCGGGTCCACGACCACGCGGCGGGCAAGGGCGTCAAGCTGCGCATCTGGAACGACGGGCTCACCGGCGCCAACACCGTGCCGGTCGCCAAGGACACCACCGTCGAGCACTGGCTGAACGTGGCGGTGAAGCCGAGCGGGCTCATCGCCCAGGGCTACTCGGTGATGAACTCCGCCTATTCCCTGTACCTCATCCGCGGCGGCTTCCACAGCGACACCGCGTCGCTGTACGACCAGAGCTGGGACCCGCGCAGCTTCGAGGGCGAACAGCTGACCTCCTCGAAGGGCGTCACCGGCGCCAAGATCAGCCTGTGGCCGGACAACGGACGCGGCGAGACCGAGAACGAGGTCGCCGTACGGCTGCGGCCCGCCCTGCGCCACATCGCCCAGGCCACCTGGGGCGACCCCCATCCCGACGCCACCTACGCCGGGTTCACGGCACGCGGCACGGCCATCGGACACGCACCGGGATGGCGGGACCTGACCCGGGTGCCGGTGGCGGATGGGACGTACCGCTTCGGGCAGTCCTTCACGGCCGCCGTCCAGCGCACCGCCGACGGTTACGCGACCCTCCGCTCCGCGGCCGGCTGCCTCGCGATCAGCGGCGGCAAGCTCACGCTCAACGTGCCGCTCCAGCCAGGCGTCGAAGCGACCTGGGACACCTGTGACGCCACGAACACCTTGCAGCGCTGGGAGTTGGAGCCCGCGGCGGGCGGCTACCGGCTGGTCAACGCGATCACGCAGATGGCGCTCGCCGTCACGGACGACGGCCGGATCGTGCAGTACCCCGCCGACCAACACACCCCCACCGTCTGGCACTTGAGCTGAGAGGTCCCCCCATGACTGTCTCCAGACGCCTCTTCGTCACCGCCGCCACCGCCCTCGCCGTGACCGGCGTCCCCACCCTGGCGGCGGCCTCCGACGGCGACCGGTTCTACCGCGTCCCCGTCTCACCGGACGACACCGAGGCCGACCTGGTCCGCAAGGCCTCCCAGGTCCGGCCCACCGCACGGCAGATCGCCTGGCAGAACCTCGGACAGACCGCGTTCCTGCACTTCGGCGTGAACACCTTCACCGGACTGGAGTGGGGCACCGGCGACGAGGACCCGGACGTCTTCCAGCCGACCGGCCTCGACACCGACCAGTGGGCGGCCGCCCTGAAGGACAGCGGCTTCCGGCTCGCCATCCTCACCGTCAAACACCACGACGGCTTCGTCCTCTACCCCTCCCGCTACACCAACCACTCGGTGGCCTCGAGCAGTTGGCGCGACGGGCGAGGAGACGTGCTGCGGTCGTTCGCCGACTCGATGCGCCGGCACGGCCTCAAGGTCGGCGTGTACATCTCGCCCGCTGACGAGAACCAGTACCTGCACGGCGTCTACGCCAACGGCAGCGCCCGCACCCCGCGCACGATCCCGACGCTCGTGGCGGGCGACGACCGCACGCCGGACCGCTCGTACACCCTGGACGCGACCGACTACGGCGCCCACATGCTCAACACCCTCTACGAGGTGCTCACCGAGTACGGCCCCGTCGACGAGGTGTGGTTCGACGGGGCCCAGGGACACATCCCGCCCGACAAGGTGGAGAGCTACGACTGGGACAGCTGGTACACCCTGGTCCGCGCGCTCGCCCCGGACGCGGCGATCGCCGTGACCGGCCCCGATCTGCGCTGGGTCGGCAACGAGAGCGGCATCGCACGCGAGGACGAGTGGAGCGTCGTCCCGGTCAAGGAGAACCAGTACGGCCGCACCGACTGGGCCCTGTCCTACGACACCCCGGACGAGGGCAGCCGGGCCGCGCTGGTGAAGGCGCAGCCGGCCACCGACTACCTCCAGTGGTGGCCCGCCGAATGCGATGTCTCCATCCGGGACGGCTGGTTCTACCACCCCGACCAACAGCCCAAGTCCGTGGACTACTTGACGGAGATCTGGCTGGGCTCGGTGGGCCGCAACGCCGTACTGCTGCTCAACGTCCCCCCGGACACGGACGGCCTGCTGCACAGCACCGATGTCGTCCGTCTGCGCGAGTTCCGGGAGCGGATCGAGCGGGAGCTGCCCGCCGATCTGGCCCGAGGGGCCCGCAGGACCACGGCACCGGACCGCGTCACGCTGGACCTTGGCCATGAGCAGGAGGTGGACCGGATCCGGCTCGCGGAGGACATCCGGTACGGCCAGCAGGTGGAGCAGTTCGTCGTCGAGGCGTTCCGTGACGGCGGCTGGACCGAGGTCACGGGCGCCGGAACCGTCGGCGCGAGCCGCGTCCTGCCGCTCACGGCCCCGGTGCGGGCCCGGAGATGGCGGCTGCGGGTGACGCGGGCCCGAAGCGCCGTACACATCAAGGAGTTCGGGCTCTACCGGTCCCGGGTCTGAAGGTTGCCCGACGAGCGGTCACCGGGTCCCGGGTCCCGGGTCCGAGGGAACGCGACCGAGCGGCCACCGGGTCCCGGCGGCCTGATGTCCGGCGCCCGGTGACCGCCGCCGTCAGGCCCGGGATGCCAGGGGCCGCCAGGCCTCCCAGGTCTCCAGCCGCTGCCGGTGGGCGGCCTCGACGACGGGACAGGGGTGGGTGCCGAGGAACAGGCGCAGCGGCGGTTCGTCGGTGTCGACCAGTTCGAGGACGACGTCGGCCGTGACCCGCGGATCCTGTGGCGCGCGGGCGCCGGCGCCGGCCCGGCGGGCCTCGCGGACGGGCTCGTAGGCGGCGAGGGGTTCGGTGTGCCCGGGTGAGGGCGCGCAGCACCTGCGGCGAGGGGTGCCGGTCGACGCCCTGTTCCAGCCGGGTCAGACAGGGCTCGCTGATCCCGGCGAGCCGGGCCGGCTCGTCCCGGCGCAGCCCCGGCACCCGGCGCCGGCCGCCTCGCGGCGAGCCCGCGGGCCCGCTTGTTGGCGGCCAGCACGTCGAAGTGCCGGTCGCGGACGTCGACGTCGAGGCGCAGCGGCAGGACGCGGTCCGCGTGGGGGCCGGCGCCGGGTCAGACAGGGCTCGCTGATCCCGCCGAGTCGGGCCGGCTCGTCCCGGCGCAGCCCCGGCACCCGGCGCCGGCCCCCTCGCGGCGAGCGCGCGGGCCCGCTTGTTGGCGGCCAGCACGTCGAAGTGCCGGTCGCGGACGTCGAGGCGCAGCGGCAGGACGCGGTCCGCGTGGGGGCGCTGGAGCTGGACGACACCGCGGCCCACCTGTACGCGCTGACCGCGCCCGATCCCGTACGCCCGTCCCGGCGCGAGCCCGGGCGCAATCCGGTCCGGGAGGTGTTCCTCGGCCCGGAAGCGCGCCGGCTTTCCCCGACCGGGCGGAGATCGCCGCGCAGACCGCGGCCGCACTGCGGGCCGAGGCCGATCCCCACGATCCCGAAACGGCGCGGCTCGTCGCCGAGTTGGCGGCGGACGAGGACTTCCGCCGCCTGTGGGCCCGGCACGACGTACGGTCCGCCCGTGACGAGCCCAAGCGGTTCGCGCATCCGGAGGTCGGCGCCCTCGCGCTGCGCAGGCAGGCCCTCACCGTCGGCGGCGCCGGGCACCAGGTGATCATCGTGTACCAGGCCGCCCCCGGCAGCCCCTCCGAGGCCGCCCTCGCCCGGCTGCTCTGACCGTCGGGGCGCTCACCCCAGATGCTGTTCGAAGAAGGCCAAGGTGACGTCCATGCTGCGTGCCCACTGGGGGTAGAAGGTGTGGCCCTCGCCCCGGTACGTGCGCAGCTCGACGTCCTTGCCCGCCGCCTCGAACGCGGCGACCGCCTCGCGGCTCCACCTGATCGGGCACGTCGTGTCGGCGGTGCCGTGGTGGATCAGCAGGGGCTCGGTGACCCGGTCGGCGTAGGTGACGGGGGAGACCTCACGCCAGAATTTCGGGTTCTCCTCGGGCGTTCCGTGGGCCGCCTCGATCTCGGCGACGAGCGGGTCGCCCTCGGGGCGCTGGAACTGGTCGATGTTCTCCTCGGGACGCGCGCTGACCGGCGCGTAGGCCACCGCCGCGTCGAACAGCCCCGGGGCCACCACCAGCGTGTTGTATACGACACCGCCGCCCATCGAGCGGCCCAGCAGCCCCAGACGGTCGGTGTCGATCTCCGGGCGCCCGGAGGACCGCAGCGCCAGCGCGGCGCCGATGACGTCCTCGGTGTAACCGAGGCGCAGGCCCACGTCGTTGTCGGGGTCCTTGTCCGAACGGGCGTGGTTGCGGTAGTCGGTGTGCAGGACGACGTACCCGTTCCGGGCCAGGAGGTCCTGCTCACGGCTGAGGCCGCGGCCCGTGGTGTAGATCGCCGGGTCGATGTAGCCGTGCGCCAACACCAGGGCGGGGAAGGGGCCTTCGCCCCTCGGGATGTTCATCAGGCCCGACACGGTCAGGCCGTTCGCCTCGTAGGTCACCTCGTGGCTGGTGTAGGCGGAGGTACGGGCCAGCACACGGCCCAGCCGCAGATCGGAGCCCTGGTGGTCGCGCCGGATCAGGGCCGGGAGGGACACGGGATCCACGGGGGACGGCGTCGCCGAGGGGCTGCCCGGGGTCGCACCGAGGGATGTCGATGCGGACGGACCGCTCGGGCCGGCACCGCGAGGCGCGGACGCGTTGGTACCGCCCGGGCGCGCCCGGTCCTCACCGTCACCGCCCGTGCAGCCCATCACGGCCGACAGTGCGAGTACGGCGGCGGCACAGAGCGTTCCCCTCGTCCGCATACGGCCATTGTCCCCTCCGCCACGACGGATGTCCCCGTGGGCTTCAGGCGCCCCGCGCCGCCCCCGTGCTGTCCCGCACGATCAGTCGTGGCACCGGGACCCGTACGGTCCGGGCCGGACCGCCGTCCAGCAGGGCGGTCAGTTCCCGGGCCGCCGTACGGCCGAACTCCACGCTGTCCCGGGACAGGGCCGACAGCCACGGCTTGACCATGCGGCACAGCGCCGAGTCCTCCCAGGCCACCACCGACACGTCCGCGGGCACCGAGTGGCCCAGCTCGGTCGCGGCGGCGACTCCGGCGAGGGCCATCACGTCGTTGTCGTAGATCAGCGCGGTCGGCGGGGCGGGCGCCTCCAGGACCCGGCGGGTCACGGCCGCGCCCTCCGCGTCGGAGTAGTCGGTGGTCACCGACCGCACGCCGGTCAGCCCGCGCCGCTCGGCCTCCGCGCGCAGGGTGCGGATCCGGCGCTCGGTGTGCGCGAGCCCGGGCAGGCCGGCGATGTGCACGATCCGCCGGTGGCCGAGCGTGTACAGCTCGTCCACGACCGCGGCCATCGCGCCCGCATCGTCCGCCCAGACGGTGGACAGGCCCGGATGGCGTTCGCCGGGGGTGCCGCCTATCACCACGGCGGGCAGGCCCAGTTCGTCGAGGACCCCGGTGCGCGGGTCGTCGGTGCGCGGGTCGACCACCAGGACACCGTCCACGCGGTGCTCGGCCCACCAGCGCCGGTAGACCTCGCACTCCTCCTGGACGTCCTCGGCCACCTGGAACAGCAGGCCCAGGTGGCGCTCCGCCAGCACCTCCTGGATCCCGGAGACGAGCTGGAGGAAGAAGGAGTCCACGCCCAGGGTCTCGGCCGGGCGGGCGAGGACGAAACCGACCGTCGCGGCGCCCTCGCCGGACAGCGCGCGGGCCGCCGTGCTGGGCCGCCAGCCGAGCTCCTCGGCCACCTGCCGCACCCGGTCGCGGGTGTCCTCGGAGACACCCGGGCGGCCGTTCAGCGCGAACGAGACCGCGCTCTGGGAGACGCCGGCATGCCGCGCGATGTCCTTCATCGTGGGGCGGCGGGCCGGCGTCCGCTTGCCTGACATGGAGATTCCTCATTCCCGGGACGCATTCGGTGCCCAGTATGCACTAATGCGGTTCAGCTCCGTCAACCTAATGCGCATTAGTAACTAAACAAATTAGCTCGGCGAGATGCATTGACGGGCCCGTGGAGCGGCGTGCAAGGTCTCCGTCGTTGGCCAACTCCGCCGCTAAGGAGAACGGTTCGCCGTGCCCATTTCCCGCAGAACTTTCGCCGCTGCCGCCGCTGCCTGTGTCCTCCTGCCGCTGAGCGCCTGCGGCTCAGGAAGCGACGACGGAGGCTCGTCCGACGCCTCAGGAAAGGTCGAAGGCGACATCACCTTCCAGACCTGGAATCTCCGGGCGAACTTCAAGGACTACTTCGACGGCCTGATCGCCGACTTCGAGAAGAAGTACCCCGGCACCAAGGTCAGATGGATCGACCAGCCCGCCGAGGGCTACGCCGACAAGATCAGCGCCGACGCGGCCGGCGGCACCCTGCCCGACGTCGTCAACGTCTCGCCGGACCTCGTCGCCCCGCTCGCCAAGGCCGGCCTCGCGCTCGACCTCGACAAGGCGGCCGGCCAGTACAGGAAGGAGTACCTGGACGGCGCCTGGGCCAGCCACCAAATACCGGGCATGACCGGGACGTACGCCTTCCCCTGGTACCTCAACACCGGCCCGCTCTTCTACAACAAGTCCCTCTTCAAGGAGGCCGGGCTCGACCCCGACCAGCCGCCGAAGACGTACGACGAACTCTTCACCGACGCCCTGGAACTGGCGAAGAAGAGCGACGGCAAGGTGGCCACCCTCGCCAACGTGCCCACCATCGAGGACTTCGGCCGCTACGGCGTCCCCCTCATGAACTCCGAGGGCACCGCCTTCGCCTTCAACGACGCCAAGGGCGTCGAACTGCTCACCAAGTACAAGGAGCTGTACGACGCCAAGGCGCTCGACCCGCAGGCGCTCACCGCCACGCCCGAGTCCTCCGGCAAGAAGTTCCTCACCGGGGCGGTGGCCATGAACCCCGGCAGCGCCCTGGACCTCGGCAACTTCAAGAAGCAGGCGCCGAGCCTCTACAAGAACATCGGCATCACCGACCAGATCACCAGCACCGGACACGTGAACATGTACGTGATGGGCGTGATGGTCAACGCGCAGAGCAAGAAGAAGGCCGCCTCCGTCGCCTTCGCGCACTACGTCACCGACGCCGAGCACCAGATGTCCTTCGCCAAGAAGGTCGCCATCTTCCCGAGCACCGCCGGCTCCCTCGACGACCCCTACTTCACCGAGGAGGACGGCACCGACGAGACCCGGGTGCGGATCGCCGCAGCCAAGTCCCTGAAGAACGCGGTCAACTACACACCCGTCCTCTTCAGCGAGCAGATGAAGACGGCCCTGCGCAACGAGGTCGCCAAGGCGCTCCAGGGCAAGGAAAGTCCGAAGGAAGCTCTCGACAACGCTGTCAAGGCGTGTGACACGCTGCTCCAGCAGCAGGGGTAGCCATGTCGTCGTCCACCGTGTCCCGGGTGCGGCGCCAAGGGCCGCTGAGCCCCTGGCTGTTCGCCGCGCCCGGCCTCCTGATCATCGGCGCGTTCATCCTGTACCCGTTCGTCTCCACGCTGGTCAACGCCTTCACGGACAAACGCACCCTGATCCCCGGGGAGTTCGTCGGGCTCGCCAACTTCCGTGAGCTGCTGCACGACGACATGTTCTGGATCGGCCTGCGCAACAGCACGCTGTACGTCCTCGGAGTCGTACCGGCGCTGGTGATCCTGCCGCTGCTGCTGGCCCTGCTGGTGCAGAAGAACATCCCCGGCATCACCTTCTTCCGGTCCGCGTTCTACACCCCGGTCGTCGCCTCGATCGTCGTGGTCGGCCTCATCTGGGTGTGGCTCCTCGACGAACGCGGCCTGGTCAACTCGCTGTTGGAGACCGTCGGCGTCGGCCGGGTCGGCTTCCTGAGCGATCAGTGGCTGCTCCTGCTGAGCGCCATGGCCGTGACGGTGTGGAAGGGCCTCGGCTACTACATGATCATCTACCTGGCCGCGCTGGCGAACGTGCCGCGCGAGCTGCACGAGGCCGCGGCGGTGGACGGGGCCGGGGCCGTGCGCAGGTTCGTCACGGTGACCGTGCCCGCCGTTCGCTCGACCATGGCGCTCGTCGGGGCGCTCTCCTCGGTCGCCGCCTTCAAGGTGTTCTCCGAGGTGTACCTGATGGCCGGTCCGAGCGGCGGACCGGCCGGCGAGGACACCACGCTCGTGATGCTCGTCCAGCGCACCGGCACCGGGCTCACCGGCCGGGTCGGCTACGCCTCCGCGATCTCGGTCGTGGTCTTCGTCGTCACCGTCGCCCTGATGCTGCTCGTGCTGCGGGCCGACCGGAGGGCGGAGTCGTGACCCGGGTACGCAAGGGCGAACTGGTCCTGCGGTACGTCCTGTTGCTCGCCGTCCTCGCCCTGACCGTCGGTCCCTTCCTGTGGCAGCTGTCCACCTCGCTGAAGGGCCCCACCGAGGACATCTACAGCTCCCCGCCGAGCTTCCTGCCCCGGCACCCGACCCTGCACAACTACGAGCGGGTCTCCGACACGATCCCCGTCTGGGACTACGCCCTCAACTCGCTGAAGGTCGCGACCGCCAACGTCGTGACCAACTGCGTCGGTTCGGCCCTCGCCGGCTACGCCCTGGCCCGGCTGCGCTACCGGGGCCGCCGCGCCGCCACCCTCGCCTTCATCCTGGCGATGCTGGTGCCGGTGGAGGGCATCATCATCGCCCAGTTCACCACCATGCGGGAGCTCGGTCTCAACAACACCCTGATCGGGGTGGTCCTGCCGGGCTGCATCGGCGCGATGAACGTCCTGCTGATGCGCAACGCCTTCCTCAACCTGCCCTACGAGATCGAGGAGGCGGCCTACGTCGACGGAGCCAACGTCTGGCAGCGGTTCCTGCGGATCGCGCTGCCGTCGGTGCGGGGAACCATCGCCGTCGTGGCGATCTTCGCCTTCATGGGTGCCTGGGACGACTTCCTGTGGCCGCTGATCGTGCTGAGCGACCCGTCGAAGTTCACGCTCACCATCGGGCTCAACTACCTGCACGGCACCTTCGCGGGCGACGAGCGGCTCGTCGCCGCGGGCACGGTCATCGCCGTGGCACCGCTGATCGTCCTCTTCGCCTGTCTCCAGCGGTACTTCTTCCGCGGAGTGGGCGAGGGCGCGGTCAAGGGCTGAGCGGGATGCGCGCCCAGGAAGCCCGGCCGACCCGAACACCCCAAGCCAAGGACCCCGTATGCCTTCTGCCGTGCGCTTCGGCGTCAACTACACCCCGAGTCAGGGGTGGTTCCACCACTGGCTCGACTTCGACCTCGATTCCGTCCGCGCCGACCTCGACTCGATCGCCGCGCTGGGACTCGACCACATCCGGGTCTTCCCGCTGTGGCCGTACTTCCAGCCGAACCGCACCCTGATCCGTGAGCGGGCGGTCGCGGATCTCGTACGGCTGGTCGACGCCGCCGCCGAACGCGGCCTGGACGTCAACGTCGACGGTCTGCAAGGGCACTTGAGCAGCTTCGACTTCCTGCCGGCCTGGACCAGGACCTGGCACCGCCGCAACCTCTTCACCGACCCGCAGGTCGTCGAGGGCCAGGCCGCCTACCTGCGCACCCTGGCCGCCGCTCTCCGGGACCGCCCCACCTTCCTCGGCATGACCCTCGGCAACGAGGTCAACCAGTTCTCGGCGGGCCCCCACCCCGATCCCGACCGGGCCACGTCCGAGCAGATCGACGCCTGGCTCACCCGGATGCTGGCCGCCTGCGAGGAGGGCGCCCCGGGCCGGCTGCACCTGCACGCCGAGTACGACGCCACCTGGTACCAGGACGACCAGCCCTTCACCCCGGCCCAGGCCGCCCGCCACGGGGCCGTCACCGCCGTGCACTCCTGGGTCTTCAACGGTACCGCCCAACGCCACGGACGGGAGTCGGTCCCGAGCGAGCACCACGCCGCCTACCTCGTCGAACTCAGCAAGGCCTGGGCCGACGACCCGCACCGCCCGGTCTGGCTCCAGGAGGTCGGCGCCCCCGCACCCCTGGTCCCGCCCGAGCACGCGGCCGCCTTCACCGCGGCCACGGTCGCAGGCGCCCTGGACTGCCCCGACCTGTGGGGCATCACCTGGTGGTGCTCCCACGACGTGTCCCGCGAGCTGGCCGACTTCCCTGAACTGGAGTACGGGCTCGGCCTGTTGACCAACGACCGGCAACCGAAGGACACCGCCCGGGTCCTGGAGCGGGCGGCACGCGCGGGTACGGGTGCCCCTGAACGCCGTACGACCGCCCTGGTCGTCCCCTCAGACCCCGGCTCCCGCTCGCTCTGCGCGCCCGGCGGGCCCGTCTTCGACGCCTGGTTCCGGCTGGTCGCCGACGGCGTCCGCCCCACCACCGTCCTCGACACCCGCGCCGCCGACCGGAACCACCTGGCCGCGCGCGGCATCACCGAGGTCGTCACGCCCGATCAGGTACTCCCACCCCCCAAGGACCACTAGGAGGCACCCGCTCGTGAACCCCACCAGACGCACCGTCCTGCTCGCCGCCACCGCGGCCGCCCTGCTTCCCGCGCTCCCGGCGCAGGCGGCCGCGGCCACCGCGCTCCAGCCGTACGCCACCTACTGGTATCCGGACTCCCTCCCCTCCGGCAGCCCCGGCACCGGCATCACCTGGCGCAGCCTCAAGACCTGGCGGGCGGCCGACGACGCCGACCTGCCCTTCAACACGGCGTCCGTACCGCTCGCCGCCCGCTTCACCCCGACACCGGTGAACACGACGGCCCGGGCGGGCCAGGCCCGGATCCAGTCCCTGGTCTCCTTCGGACCCACGTCGAGCAACCCCTCGCAGGGCTCGGCGACCTCCGACTACTACGCCTTCGGGCACTGGGCCTATGTCGACGAACTCGTCTTCTGGGGCGGCTCCTCGGGCGAGGGGCTGATCCTCGCGCCCAACGCCCCGATCGTGGACGCCGCCCACCGCCACGGCGTGCCCGTCCTCGGCAACATCTTCCTGCCGCCGGTCGCCTACGGCGGGCAGCTGCGGTGGACCCGGGACCTGGTGCAGAAGGACGCGGCCGGCCGGTTTCCACTGGCCGCCCAACTCGTCGCGGTCGCCGCGGCCCACGGCTTCGACGGCTGGTTCGTGAACGCCGAGACCGGGGGAGGGGACGCGGCCCTCGGGGCGGACATGCTGGGATTCCTCAGCGAGTTGAAGTCCCTCGCCGCCGCCCGGGGTCAGCGGGTGACCTGGTACGACTCGATGACCGTGAACGGGTCGGTGAGCTGGCAGGGCGCGCTGAACAGCCGTAACCAGGCGTTCTTCCAGGCCGCCGACGACATGTTCGTGGACTTCCGGTGGACGGCGGGCAGCCTGGCCTCCTCCGGGACGCTGGCGCAGCAACTGGGCCGCAGCCGCTACGAGTTGTGGGCCGGTGTGGACGTGGAGGCGAACGGCTGGAACACGTCCGAGAACTGGGACGCGATCGTGCCCCGCGCCGGCGCCCACGTCACGTCGGTCGGGCTGTACCGGCCCGAGTGGACCCGCAACCACCTGCCCGCCGACCAGCGGTCGCCGCAGGACTTCCACGCGGCCGACGACCGCTTCTGGACCGGCAGGTCCCTCGACCCGTCCCGGCCGGACGCGGCGGACACCTGGCGGGCTCCCGCGGTGTCGGTCGCCGACCGGTCGACGGTCACGTCGCTGCCGTTCGCGAGCGCGTTCAACACCGGGCACGGGCTGCGGTGGCACGAGGAGGGGGACGTCACCTCGGACACGCCCTGGAACCACCTCGGGCTTCAGGACCGCATGCCGTCGCGGCAGTGGGTGGTGCGGACGGAGGGCTCCCGGCCGAGCGTCTCCTTCGACTTCGCGGACGCCTGGCGGGGCGGCAGCAGTGTGCTGGTGAGCGGCCCGGTGGACGAGCCGGTCACCATGGACCTGTACGCCACCCGGCTGCCGATCGGCGACGACACCGTGGTCGAGCTGACCCACCGGACCGACGCGGGCACGGTGAACGTCGAACTGGCCGTCGCCACCGGCGAACCGAGCGCGCCGGGAGCGGCACCGCCGTACACCCATCTGCCGGTGACCGGCGGCGACGGCTGGCGGACCTCGACCGTACGGCTCACCGGGCTCTCCGGGACCCTCCACGCGCTCGGCGTGCGGCTCACCGGGAGCGGTTCGCTCACGTGGCGGCTCGGCGGTCTCGCCGTGTACGACGCCCCCCACACCCCCGCCGCGCCCTCCGGCCTGCGCGTCACCGCCGCTTCCGGCGGCGACCTGCGCCTCGTCTGGAACCCCGCACCCGGCGCCGTACGCCACTACACCCTGCACCGGCTCCTCCCCGACGGCACCCGGCGCTTCCTCGGCGGCACCTGCCAGCGGGCCTACTTCGTCGGCGGTCTGCGGCCCGAACCGGGCGAGACCGAGGCGCGGTTGGAGCTTCGCGCGGTGGGGGAGCTGTACACGTCGTCGGCCCCCGTGACCGTGACCCACCCCTGGTAACCCCCGCGACCTTGGAGAGCACCCCGCATGCATGACGACCGCAGCCTGGTCGAGGCCCGCCTCAGGCGTGTCCTCGACGAGCGCCTCCGCCCCGCCGTGTACCCCGAGTCCGTGCCGCTGGAGGTGGCGGTGTGGCACGCGCCCGACGAGCCGGTGCCCGTCGCCGAGGGCCTGGCGGCGGAGCCGGAGCCGATCGCCGTGGGCGCCCGCTGGGGTGGCCCCTGGGGCACCAGCTGGTTCCGCGTCACCGGCACCGTCCCCGAGGAGTGGGCCGGGAGGACCGTGGAGGCGATCCTGGACCTCGGCTTCGACGAGAACATGCCCGGCTTCCAGTGCGAGGGCCTGGTCTACCGGCCCGACGGCACTCCCGTGAAGGGCCTCAACCCGCGCAACCAGTGGGTGCGGATCGGCGCCCCCGTCGAGGGCGGCGAGGAGGTGCGCCTGCACGTCGAGGCCGCCTCCAACCCCGTGATCCTCGACTACCACCCCTTCCTGCCCACGCAGTTGGGCGACAAGGAGACCGCCGGCTCCGAACCGCAGTACCGGCTGGCACGCATGGACCTCGCCGTGTTCGACGAGACCGTGTGGCAACTGGTGCTCGACCTGGAGGTGCTCGGCGAGCTGATGGTCGAGCTGCCGGTGGAGTCGGCGCGGCGCTGGGAGATCCTGCGGGCGGTGGAGAGGGCGCTGGACGCCGTCGACCTCCAGGACGTGGGCGGTACGGCCGCGCAGGCGCGGGTACGACTGGAGACCGTTCTCTCCGAGCCCGCCGTCCCCTCCGCCCACCGGATCAGCGCGGTCGGCCACGCGCACATCGACTCGGCGTGGCTGTGGCCGCTGCGCGAGACCGTGCGCAAGGTCGCCCGGACCACCTCCAACATGACCGCGCTGCTCGACGACGAGCCGGAGTTCGTGTTCGCCATGTCCCAGGCCCAGCAGTGGGCCTGGGTGCGCGACCACCGGCCCGAGGTGTGGGCCCGGGTGAAGAAGGCCGTGGCCGACGGACGGTTCGTGCCGGCCGGCGGGATGTGGGTGGAGTCGGACACCAACATGCCGGGCTCGGAGGCGATGGCCCGTCAGTTCGTGCACGGCAAGCGGTTCTTCCTCGACGAGTTCGGCATCGAGAACGAGGAGGCGTGGCTGCCCGACACCTTCGGCTTCGCGGCCGGGCTGCCGCAGATCATCAAGGCGGCGGGCTCCAAGTGGCTGCTGACCCAGAAGATCTCGTGGTCGCAGACGAACAAGTTCCCGCACCACACGTTCCGTTGGGAGGGCATCGACGGAACCCGGATCTTCACGCACTTCCCGCCGGTCGACACCTACAACTGCTCCATGAAGGGCAGCGAGATCGCCCACGCGGCACGGAACTTCAAGGACAAGGGCGTCGCCCGGCACTCCCTCGCCCCCACCGGCTGGGGCGACGGAGGCGGCGGCACGACCCGCGAGATGATCGCCAAGGCGGCCCGGCTGCGCGACCTCGAGGGCTCGGCGACCGTGGCCTGGGAGACCCCGGCGGAGTTCTTCGAGAAGGCCGAGGCCGAGTACCCCGAACCACCGGTGTGGGTGGGGGAGTTGTACCTCGAACTCCACCGCGCCACCCTCACCAGCCAGGCCAGGACCAAGCATGGCAACCGCCGCAGCGAACACCTCCTGCGCGAGGCCGAGCTGTGGGCGGCGACGGCGGCCGTACGGACCGGATTCCCCTACCCGTACGAGGAGTTGGACCGCATCTGGAAGACGGTCCTGCTGCACCAGTTCCACGACATCCTGCCCGGGTCGTCCATCGCGTGGGTGCACCGGGAGGCCCGGCGGACCTATGAGCGCGTCGCCGAGGAACTGAACGGGATCATCGACGCGGCCCAGCGTGCCCTGGCGGGGGAGGGGACCCGGGAACTCGTCTTCAACTCCGCACCCCACGGCCGTGACGGAGTCGCCGCGGGCGGCGCCGGGACCGCCCCGGCGGAGGGACGCACGGTCGTGACCGAGCGCCCCGAGGGCGGGTACGTCCTGGACAACGGCGTCCTGCGGGTGGCCGTCGACGGGCAGGGTCTGGTGGTGTCGGCCCACGACCTCGAGTCCGACCGCGAGACCGTCGCCCCGGGCGGGGCGGCCAACCTCCTCCAGCTCCACCCGGACTTCCCGAACATGTGGGACGCCTGGGACGTCGACGAGTTCTACCGCAACACCGTCACCGATCTCACCGACGTGGACGAACTGGTCGCGGAGGACGGAGGCGTGCGGATCACCCGCACCTTCGGTTCCTCCCGCGTCACCCAGGTCCTGTCCCTGGCGCCCGACGAGCGCAGGCTCCTCATCGACACGGAAGTGGACTGGCACGAGACGGAGAAGTTCCTCAAGCTCGCCTTCCCGCTCGACGTGCACGCCGAACGGTACGCGTCGGAGACGCAGTTCGGGCACTTCCACCGGCCCACGCACACCAACACCTCCTGGGAGGCGGCGAAGTTCGAGGCCTGCAACCACCGCTTCGTGCACCTGGAGGAACCCGGCTGGGGTGTGGCGATCGTCAACGACTCCACGTACGGCCACGACGTGACCCGCACAGTCCGGACCGACGGCGACCACGGCACGACCACCACGGTCCGGGTGTCCTTGCTCCGCGCCCCGCGCTTCCCCGACCCCGAGACCGACCAGGGCGTCCACCGCTTCCGGCACGCGCTGGTGCCGGGGGCGGGCATCGGGGACGCGGTGCGGGAGGGATGGCGGATCAATCTTCCGGAGCGGGTCGTACGGGGTGCCGAGGAGGTCGCCCCGCTGGTGACCGTCGACCAGGACGCGGTCGTCGTCACGGCGGTCAAGCTGGCGGACGACGGCAGCGGGGACGTGGTGGTCCGCTGCCACGAGGCGCATGGCGGACGGGCCCGGGCCACTCTGACGGCGGGCTTCGAGGTCGCGGGCGTCGTGGCGACGGACCTGCTGGAGCGACCCCTGGCGGACTCACCCCTGCCGCAGCTGGAAGGGAACGGAGTGTCCCTGCGGCTGCGGCCGTTCGAGCTGGTCACGCTGCGGTTCACCAGAGCCTGAGAGCCTGGGACGAGGGGGGCGGGGAGACCCACGGGGAGACCCGCCCCCCCACAGGTCCCCTACGTCACGCCCCGAGCTGCGCCCGCAGCCACTGCTCCACCTCGCCGACATGCGCGGCCGCCGCCGCCCGGGCCGCCTCCGGGTCGTGGGCGAGCAGTGCGCGGTGGATGGCCGCGTGCTCGCGCCTGGTCCGTTCGAAGGCGCCCTCCTCCTGGTAGCCGCGCCACACCCGGGCCCGGAAGGTGCGGGAGGACAGGCCGTCCAGGATCGCGGCCATCGTGTCGTTCCCGGCCGCCGCCGCGATCTCGCGGTGGAAGGCCAGGTCGTGGGCGATGATCTCCTCCGGATCGTCGGTGGCGTTCATCGCCGTGAGGTGCTTCTCCACCTCGGCCAGCTGGTCGGGGGTGATCCGGGCGGCGGCCAGCGCGGTCGCCGTCGACTCCAGGATGCGGCGCACCTCCAGGAGCTCCACCAGACGCGGCCCCCGGGACAGATCCGCGACCACCCCGAAGGTCTCCAGCAGATCCCCGGCCTCCAGCTGGGTCACGTAGATGCCCGAACCGTGCCGGGCCTCCAGCACGCCCAGGACCGTCAGCGCGCGGATCGCCTCCCGCATCGAACTGCGCGAGATGCCCAGCTGGGCCGCCAGATCCCGCTCGGTCGGCAGCCGCTCGCCCGGCTCCAGCCGGCCCTCGCCGATCATCCCCTTGATCTGCTCGATGGCGCGCTGCGTCACGGTGCCCTTCTGCGGGGCTGTCTCGTCCACGCCACTCCTCCACTCGCTGGGTGCGCCGCAGTCTAACCGTCCAGGTGGTCGGACCACTATGGCCCAGAAGTGAGAAAATCTGGGCCCGCGGGGTATTGCACAGCAGGATTGGTCTGATAAATATGCCGTCATCTGCTCGAACACGCTCAACGAGGAGCCACCAGATGCCAGGCAGAACAGCGGGGAAGCGCACCAGGGTCCGGATCATCGGGGCGGTCGCCGTGAGCGCGAGCGCCTCACTCGCGCTCGTCGCGTGCGGCAGCACGAAGGACACGGCGGGCAGCACCAGTGAAGGCGGCGGCACCGGCAAGGTGGGCGTGGTCCTGCCGCTGCTGACCTCGCCGTTCTGGCAGTCGTACAACGACTACGTGCCCAAGATGGCCAAGTCCGAGGGCGTGGACGCGCTGAAGACGGTCAACTCCAACAGCGATCCCTCCCAGCAGATCACCGACATCAACAACGAGCTCAACCAGGGTGTGAAGGGCCTGGTCGTCGCCCCGCTGGACAGCGCCGCCATCGAGGCCGGCCTCGACCAGGCCGAACGCAAGGGCGTCCCGGTCGTCGCGGTCGACGTGGCCCCCGACAAGGGCAAGGTCGCCATGGTCGTACGGGCGAACAACGTGTCGTACGGCGAGAAGGCCTGCCAGTACCTCGGGGAGCACATCACCTCCGGCAAGGTCGTGCAGATCATGGGCGACCTGGCCTCCGTCAACGGCCGCGACCGCTCCGAGGCCTTCCGGGCCTGTGTGAAGAAGAACTTCCCGAAGCTGAAGGTCCTGGAGATCCCCGCCAAGTGGGAGTCCGACACCGCCGCCTCGCAGCTGAGCACCCTGCTCAACGCCAACCCCGACCTCAAGGGCATCTACATGCAGGCCGGCGGGGTGTACCTCGCGCCGACGCTCCAGACCCTCAAGTCCAAGGGGATGCTGAAGAAGGCCGGTACCGCGGGCCACATCGCCGTCGTCTCCAACGACGGCATCCCGCAGGAGTTCGACGCCATCCGCAAGGGCGAGATCGACGCGACCGTCTCCCAGCCCGCCGACCTGTACGCCAAGTACGGCATGTACTACATCAAGGCGGCGATGCAGGGGAAGACCTTCCAGCCCGGCCCGACCGACCACGACTCCACGATCGTCAAGCTGCCCAGCGGCATCCTCGAGGACCAGCTGCCCGCGCCCCTGGTCACCAAGGACAACGTCGACGACCCGAAGCTCTGGGGCAACACGGTCAAATGAGCACCCCACTCGTCGAAGCCCAGGGGGTCGTCAAGCGGTACGGCCCCACGACCGCCCTCGCCGACGGCCGGCTCACCGTCCTGCCCGGCGAGTCCCACGCCCTCGTCGGCCGCAACGGCGCGGGCAAGTCCACCCTCGTCACCATCCTCACCGGCCTCCAGGCCCCCGACGAGGGCACCGTCCGCTTCGACGGCGAGCCGGCACCCCCGCTCGCCGACCGGGACGCCTGGCGGAGCAAGGTCGCCTGCGTCTACCAGAAGCCCACCGTCGTACCCGAGTTGACGGTCGCCGAGAACCTCTTCATCAACCGGCAGCCGCTGCACCGCGGGTTCATCAGCTGGCGCAGCCTCAAGAAGGAGGCCGCCGAACTCCTCGACACCTGGGACGTCCGCGTCGACCCGGACGCGCGCACCGCCGACCTCAAGGTCGAGGACCGCCAAATGGTGGAGATCGCCCGGGCGTTGAGCTTCGGCGCCCGGTTCATCGTCCTCGACGAACCGACCGCGCAGCTCGACAACCGGGAGATCGAACGGCTCTTCGGCCGGATGCGCGCACTCCAGGACTCCGGCGTCACCTTCCTGTTCATCTCGCACCACCTCCAGGAGGTGTACGAGGTGTGCCAGACGGTCACCGTCCTCAGGGACGCCCGCTGGATCACCACGGCGCCCGTGGCCGACATGCCCCGGGCGGCCCTGGTCGAGGCCATGGCCGGTGAGACCGTCGCCGAACAGGAACAGGCCCTGCGCACCCGGGAGGCCGACGCACCCGTCCTCCTCGACGCCCGCGGACTGACCTCCGGCGCCTACCAGGACGTCGACCTCACCGTGCGCCGCGGGGAGGTCGTCGGCCTCGCCGGCATCAGCGGCAGCGGCAAGATCGAGCTGGCCGAGTCGTTCACGGGACTGCACACCCCGACGAGCGGCACGGCCCGACTCGACGGCAGACCGCTGCCGTTCGGCGACGTACAGGCGTCCCTGAAGGCCGGTGTCGGCTTCGTGCCGCGCGACCGGCACGCCCAGGGCCTGGTCTTCGGCATGACCATCGGCGACAACGCCACCCTGAGCGTCCTGGACCGGCTCGGCCGCCGCGGCTTCGTCCGCAGCGAGCGCAAACGCGGCTTCGCCACCGAGCTCATCGACCGTCTCGACATCCACACCGAGGGCCCCGACCAGCCCGTCTCCGACCTGTCCGGCGGCAACGCGCAGAAGGTCGTCATGGCCCGCGCCCTCGCCTCCGACCCCCGGCTGCTCGTCCTCATCAACCCCACCGCGGGCGTCGACGTGAAGTCGAAGGAGTCCCTGCTCTCCCGCGTGGACACCGCCCGCGAGGACGGCACCGCGGTCCTCGTCGTCTCCGACGAACTCGACGACCTGCGCCGCTGCGACCGCGTCCTCGTCCTCTTCCACGGCCGCGTGGTCGCCGAGCACCCGGCGGGCTGGCGCGACCACGAGCTGATCGCCTCCATAGAAGGAGTGGACCATGGCTGACACCAAGGCCCGCCCGCTCGCGCCCGCACGCGCCCTGACCCCCGGCTCCGCCCGGACGGTCCTGCTGCGCCGGGCCCGCGAACTCGCCCTCGTTCCGGCCCTGTTGCTCCTGATGGTGCTCGGCGCGTTCGTCAACGACTCGTTCCTCACCGAACGCAACCTGATCTCCATCCTCGGTGCCTCCGCGGCCCTCGCGATGGTGGTCCTGGCCGAGTCCCTCGTCCTGATCACCGGCAAGTTCGACCTGTCCCTGGAGTCGGTCGTCGGCATCGCGCCCGCGGTCGGAGCCCTGCTCGTGCTGCCCGCCGCCCAGTCCGGCTGGGGGACCGAGTTCCCGGCCGCCCTGGCCCTGCTCGCGGTCCTCGTGGCCGGTGCCGTCGTCGGCGCGTTCAACGGCGTCCTGGTCGTGAAGTTCAAGCTCAACGCGTTCATCGTCACGCTCGCGATGCTGATCGTGCTGCGCGGACTGCTCGTCGGCGCGACCAAGGGCAAGACCCTCTTCGGCATGCCGGACAGCTTCTACTCCCTGGCCACCACCACCTTCCTGAACATCCCGATGTCGGTGTGGCTCGCCGCGGTCGCCTTCGCCGTCGCCGGCTTCGTGCTCAAGTACCACCGCATCGGCCGCGCCCTGTACGCCATCGGCGGCAACGCCGACGCGGCCCGCGCCGCCGGTATCCGCGTCGAGCGCGTGATGCTCGGTGTGTTCGTCGTCGCCGGCGTCCTCGCCGCCGTCGGCGGCATCATGCAGACCGGCTACGTCGGCGCGATCAGCGCCAACCAGGGCCAGAACATGATCTTCACCGTGTTCGCGGCCGCGGTCATCGGCGGCATCAGCCTCGACGGCGGCAAGGGCACCATGTTCGGCGCCCTGACCGGCGTACTCCTGCTCGGTGTCGTGCAGAACCTGCTCACGCTCGCCCAGGTGCCGTCCTTCTGGATCCAGGCCATCTACGGCGGAATCATCCTGGTCGCCCTCATGATCGCCCGTGTGACGACGGGTCGCGCCCAGGACTGAGCCCGCGCGTCCCGTCCCCTATCGAAAGGCCTTCCGTGTCCCCGACCACCGCCCGCGTCACCGCGGTAGACACCTACGACATCCGCTTCCCCACCTCGCGTGAGCTCGACGGCTCCGACGCGATGAACCCGGACCCCGACTACTCGGCGGCCTACGTCGTGCTGCGCACCGACGCGGCCGACGGGCACGAGGGGCACGGCTTCACCTTCACCATCGGGCGGGGCAACGAGGTCCAGGTCGCCGCGATCGACGCACTGCGCGCCCACGTGGTCGGCCGGTCCGTCGACGAACTGTGCGCGGATCCGGGGACGTTGAACCGCGACCTCATCGGGGACAGCCAACTGCGCTGGCTCGGCCCCGAGAAGGGCGTGATGCACATGGCGATCGGCGCGGTCGTCAACGCCGTGTGGGACCTGGCCGCCAAGCGCGCCGAGAAGCCGCTGTGGCAGCTGCTCGCCGAGGGCGACCCCGAGTGGCTGGTCGGCCAGATCGACTTCCGGTACCTCACCGACGCGCTCACCCCGGAGGAGGCGCTGGAGATCCTGCGCCGGGGGCGGGAAGGGGCCGCGCAGAGAAGCGAGACACTCCAAGCACAGGGCTACCCCGCCTACACCACCTCCGCCGGCTGGCTCGGCTACGACGACGAGAAGCTCACCCGGCTCGCCGCCGCGGCCGTCGCCGACGGCTTCCGGCAGATCAAGCTGAAGGTCGGCGCCGACCTGGAGGACGACATTCGGCGCTGCCGGGTCGCCCGCCGGGTCGTCGGCCCCGACATCCGCATGGCGATCGACGCCAACCAGCGCTGGGACGTCGACGAGGCGATCCGCTGGACGCAGGCGCTCGCGGAGTTCGACCCGTACTGGATCGAGGAGCCCACCAGCCCCGACGACATCCTCGGCCACGCGGCCGTCCGCAAGGCGGTCGCCCCGGTCAAGGTCGCCACCGGCGAACACGTCCAGAACCGGGTGGTTTTCAAACAGCTCCTCCAGGCCGGGGCCGTCGACATCGTCCAGATCGACGCGGCCCGCGTCGGCGGCGTCAACGAGAACCTGGCCATCCTGCTCCTCGCGGCCAAGTTCGGCGTCCCGGTCTGCCCGCACGCCGGCGGCGTCGGCCTGTGCGAACTCGTCCAGCACCTCGCGATGTTCGACTACGTGGCCGTCACCGGCACCACCGAGAACCGGGTCATCGAGTACGTCGACCATCTGCACGACCACTTCCTGGACCCGGTGGTGATCCGGGCGGGCCACTACGCGGCACCCGGCGCGCCCGGTTTCTCGGCCGCCATGCGCCCGGAGTCCATCGCGCGGTACACGTTCCCTGACGGCGCCTTCTGGGCAGAAGACCTCGCCGACGACACACGGAAGAAGGGACAGGCGGCATGAGCGACTTCGAGGGTCTCAAGGCCCTGGTGACCGGCGGGGCCTCCGGCATCGGCCGGGCCACCGCCGAACTCCTGGCCGCGCGCGGCGCCCAGGTCGCCGTCCTCGACCTGGACCCGTCCTCGGTCGACAAGCCGCTGCTGGCCTACCGCGCCGACATCACCGACGACGCCTCCGTGCGGGCGGCCGTCGCGGCGGCCGCCGCCGACCTCGGCGGACTCGACGTCCTGATCAACAACGCGGGCATCGGCGCCCAGGGCACCGTGGCCGACAACGACGACGAGGAATGGCACCGCGTCCTGGACGTCAACGTCGTCGGCATGGTCCGGGTGACCCGCGCCGCCCTGCCCCGTCTGCGGGAGTCCGCGCACGCGGCGATCGTGAACACCTCCTCCATCGCGGCCACCGCGGGCCTTCCGCAGCGGGCGCTGTACAGCGCGACCAAGGGGGCGGTCCAGTCGCTGACCCTCGCGATGGCCGCCGACCACGTCCGCGAGGGCATCCGCGTCAACTGCGTCAACCCCGGCACGGTGGACACCCCGTGGATCGGCCGCCTCCTCGCCAAGGCCGCCGACCCGGCCGCCGAACGCGCGGCCCTGGAGGCCCGCCAGCCCACCGGCCGACTCGTCTCGGCGGACGAGGTCGCGGGCGCCATCGCCTACCTGGCGAGCCCCCTCTCCGGCGCCACCACCGGCACCTCGCTCGCCGTCGACGGCGGCATGCAGGGCCTGCGTCTGAGGCCGGTGGACCGGTGACCAGGCTCGGCGGCAGCGCTGTCGCGGTCAGCCGGCTGGCCTTCGGCGGGGCGGCCATCGGCAACCTGTTCACCGAGGTCAGCGACGAACAGGCCCACGAGGCGGTCACCGCCGCCTGGGAGCGCGGCATCCGCTACTTCGACACCGCCCCGCACTACGGCCTCGGACTGTCCGAGCGCCGACTGGGCGAGGCCCTGGCCCGGTACCCGCGCGCGGAGTACACGGTCTCCACCAAGGTGGGACGCAGACTGGAACCCACGGAGGTCGCGGGCGACGACCTCGCCAACGGCTTCGCCGTTCCCGCCGCTCACCACCGCGTCTGGGACTTCTCGGCCGACGGCGTACGACACACCCTCGAAGCGAGTCTCGAACGGCTCGGCCTCGACCACGTGGACGTCGTCTACCTCCACGACCCCGACGACCACGCGGAGGACGTCTTCCGCGAGGGCTATCCGGCCCTGGAGAAGCTCCGCTCCGAGGGGATGGTCGGGGCGATCGGCGCCGGGATGAACCAGGCGGAGATGCTCACCCGCTTCGTCCGCGAGACCGACGTGGACGTGGTGCTGTGCGCGGGCCGCTACACCCTGCTCGACCGGAGCGCGCTCACCGAACTGCTGCCCGCCGCCGTCGAGCGGGGCGTGTCGGTGGTCGTCGGCGGCGCCTTCAACTCCGGTCTGCTGGCCGATCCCCGCCCGGGAGCGACGTACAACTATGCCGAGGCGCCCACCGAGTTGCTGGACCGGGCGCTGCGCATGAAGGAGGTCGCGGACCGCCACGGCATCGGCCTGCGGGCCGCCGCCCTCGCCTACTGCGCCGCCCACCCCGCCGTCGCGAGCGTCCTGGTGGGCGCCCGCTCGGCGGCCGAAGTACACGACTGTGCCGACCAGTTCGCGACGCAGGTGCCCGACGCCTTCTGGCAGGAGCTGCGGGAGACGGGCCTGCTGGAGGAGCAAGCATGAGAATCGCCCTGCACACCAAGGTCCGCGCGGACCGTGTCGATGCGTACGAGGCAGCCCACCGCGAGGTCCCCGTGGAGCTCACCGACGCCATCCGCGCCGCCGGCGCCTCCTCCTGGACGATCTGGCGCAGCGGCACCGACCTCTTCCACGTCCTGGAGTGCGAGGACTACGGCCGCCTCCTCGCCGAACTGGAGAAGCTCCCGGTGAACGTCACCTGGCAGGCCCGGATGGCCGAGCTCCTCGACGTGGTGCACGACTACTCCGACGAGGGCGCGGACGCCGGGCTGCCCGTCGTGTGGGAGCTGCCGTGACCGTGGTGGACGCCCACCACCACGTGTGGGACCTGGCGGTGCGGGACCAGGACTGGATCGCCGCGGACAGCCCGCTGCGCCGGACCTTCACGATCGAGGACCTCGCCGCCGGGGCCCGCGCGGCCGGAGTCGACCGCACGGTCCTCGTCCAGACGATCACCGTGCCCGAGGAGACCCCGGAGTTCCTCGCCCTCGCGGCCGAGCACGAGCTGGTCGCGGGTGTCGTCGGCTGGACCGACCTGACCCGCCCCGACACCGCCGACGAACTCGCCCGGCTCCGTGAACTCCCGGGCGGCTCCTGTCTCAAGGGCATCCGCCACCAGGTCCAGGGCGAGGCGGACCCCGGGTGGCTGCTGCGTCCCGACGTACACCGGGGCCTGGCGGCCGTGGCCGACGCCGGTCTGGTGTACGACCTGGTGGTGCTCCCGCACCAGCTGCCCGCCTGCGTCGAGGCGGCCGCGTCCCTGCCCCACCTCACCTTCGTCCTGGACCACGCGGGCAAGCCGCCCATCGCCTCCGGCGCCCGGGAACCCTGGGCCACCGACGTCCGCGCCCTCGCCGCCCTCCCCAACACCGTCTGCAAGCTCTCCGGCCTGGTCACCGAGGCCGACCTCGCGTCCTGGACGGTCGACGACCTGCGCCCGTACGCCGACACCGTCCTGGAGGCGTTCGGCCCGGACCGTCTGATGTACGGCTCGGACTGGCCGGTGTGCACCCTGGGGGCCGGCTACGGCGAGATGCTGTCCGTGACGAGGGAGCTCACCGCGGGTCTCGGCCCGTCCGAACGCGCCGACGTCTTCGGCGGTACGGCCCGCCGCACCTACGGCCTCTGACCCTCCCCGGCCCTCGCCAACCGCGTCGGCGGCAGGAACTCCCGCACATAGGTCCGCTCCCAGCAGGCCCCCGTCTCCCGCAGCTCCCGCCACGTCGTGTACCGGTACCGGAACAGACGGGCGCGGACGAAGCGGGGCGGGTCGTCGGGCGGGAACGGGGAGCGGCGCAGCAGCCTCAGCGTGGCGGGGTCGTTCTCCAGGAGCCGTTCGACCAGCGTGCCGAACCACGACTCGGCGTAGGCGGGGGAGAGCGCGGCGAACCACATCATCCAGTCCAGGCGCAGATGGTAGGGCGCGAACTGGCGCGGCCAGCGCCTCGGATCGCCGGGCTTGCCCTTGAACTCGTACTCCTTCCACTCCGAGTCCCGGCGCGGTACGTCGTCCGCCGTGCCCTCGACGACCACTTCGTGGCGGATCCGGCTGACGCTGCCGAACGCGCCGTAGGTGTTGACCAGATGGAGCGGGTCGAAGGAGCGGTTCATGACCTGGCGGCGGGAAAGCATGTTGCGGACCGGGTGGTAGCTCAGGCCGAGGAGAAGCGCGGCGACGGCCAGGACCAGGACCTCGTACCAGAGCGGCGTGGCGGGCAGGTCCGGTGCCTCGCCCGGGAGTTCCAGCGCCGGCACCGCCAGCACGATCGTGACCCAGTTCAGCCAGGCGAAGTTGCCCGACAGCACCAGCCACAGCTGGGTCACGATCATCAGCGAGGCGGCGGCCGTGGCGACCGGCTGCGGGGTGAACAGCAGGAAGGGCACGGCGAGTTGGGTGACGTGGTTCGCGGCCACCTCCACCCGGTGCAGCGGGCGGGGGAGATGGTGGAAGTACCAGCTCAGCGGGCCCGGCATCGGCTGGGTCTCGTGGTGGTGGTCCAGACAGGTGAGCTTGCGCCAGCAGGCGTCACCGCGCATCTTGATGAGCCCGGCGCCGAACTCCACCCGGAACAGGATCCAGCGCAGCAGGAACAACACCACGACCGGCGGGGCGACTTCGTCGTTGCCGAGGAACACCGCGAGGAAGCCGACCTCCAGCAGCAGCGACTCCCAGCCGAAGCCGTACCAGGTCTGGCCGACGTTGACGATCGAGAGGTACAGCAGCCAGGGGACCAGCCACAGCAGCATCCCGGCCCACAGGGGCAGCGTCGAGTCGAGCCCCGCCGCCAGCGCGAGCGCCACCCCGCAGCCCGTCCACGCGCACCCCGCGAAGAACCGGTCCGAGTAGTGCAGTTGGAACAGGCTCGGCGCCCGCCGGAACGGCACCCGGGCGACGAAACGCGGTACCGGCAGCATCCCGCGTTCCCCGATCAGCGCCCGGAACTGGAGGGCAGCCGCCAGGAACGCGACGAAGTACAGCCCGGCCAGAGCCCGCTGGAAGACCAGCCGGCTCAGCCAGTAGTCGGGTGCGGTGAACCAGTCCACGGCGTGCGCTCCTGCCTCCATTGTCGCGCCGGACCCCTGTGTGACTCTCCGTGTACCTCCGCTCTGCTTGCGTAACCCACGGGAGCGAGGCAGACCATGGTGACGCACCGCTCGGGACGGACGGGGCGCGTGTTCGAAAGTGAACCTGAGGACCCGCCCCGCCCCCCGGTCGAAGAATCCGACAAATCCTGGCAAGGTGGGCCCATGGTTGATCGGGGAGCGAGCGCCCTGTCACTCCCGGACGACTGGCCCGCCCACCCGGATCCGATCCTGGCGCTCAACCGCATGGGCAGCTTCGACTGGGACCTCGACAGCGGCCTGTTCCACATGGACGCCCAGGCCCACGAGGTCTTCGACCTGCGCCCCGACGAGTACGACGACAACCCGATGAGCCTCGCCGTCCGGGTCCCGAATGCCGAGGCGCACCGGCTCGACGCCCTGGTCGCCCAGGCCATCAAGGACGGCAGCGAGAACTACGGCACCTACTTCCGGCTCCGCTGCCGCGACGGCAGCCTGCGCTGGACCCACACCCAGGGCTACATCCGCCGCGACCAGACCGGCCGCCCGCGCCGGATCATCGGCATCGTGCGCGACGCCACCGAGGAGATGGGCGAGCTGGAGGCCCGCAGGGAGCAGGCCGCCCAGGACGAGGTCCGGCGCCGGCAGACCAACGTCGTCCAGCTCACCACCGCCGCCCTCGCACACGCCCGGACCGTCCAGGACGTCATCGACGTCCTCAAGGACACCCACGGCCTCACCCACCTCGGCGCCACCAGCCTGGTCATGGGCCTCGTCGAGGCGGGCCGGATCCGGCTGATCGCCGAGGGCCCCGCGGGCAGTTTCGTGCCCGGCACCGACATCACCCGGATCGACGAGCCCTACCCGATGAGCGAGGCCGTGCGCACGCTCAGCCCGCGGTTCATCGAGTCGCCGGAGGAGTTCGCGGACCGCTACCCGATCCTGTGGCCGCACATCACCGGCCTCAACATCACCTCGGCCGCCTACCTCCCCCTCATCGCCGAGGCCCGCCCGATCGGCGCCATGGGCCTGCTCTACAGCGACCGCTACGGCTTCACCCCCGAGGACCGCAACGTCCTCATCGCCCTCGGCAGCAGCATCGCCCAGAGCCTGATGCGGGCCATGCTCTACGAGCAGGAGAAGGACCTCGCCACCGGACTCCAGCAGGCCATGCTGCCGCGCACCATCCCCAGCGTCCCCGGCACCGACGTCGCCGTCCGCTACCGGGCCGCGTCCGCCGAGGGCTCCCTGGGCCGGGACATCGGCGGCGACTGGTACGACCTGATCCCGCTGCCCGGCGGCCGGGTCGGCGCCGTCATCGGGGACGTCCAGGGCCACGACACCCACGCGGCGGCCGTCATGGGCCAGCTGCGGATCGTGCTGCGGGCCTACGCCGCCGAGGGCCACACCCCGGCCACCGTGATGGCCCGCGCCTCCGTCTTCCTGCACGAACTCGACACCGACCGCTTCGCGACCTGCCTGTACGCCGAGGCCGACCTGGCCACCGGGGTCGTGCAGGTGGTCCGCGCGGGCCACATCGACCCGCTGGTCCGGCGGGCCGACGGCAGCTGCCGCCGGGTGACCGTGGACGGGGGGCTGCCGCTCGGGCTGTCCGCCGAGTTCGGGCAGCTCGAATACCCCGTCGCCACCCTCGAACTCGACCCGGGGGACACCCTGCTGCTGTGCACCGACGGGCTGGTCGAAACGCCGGGCGCCGACCTCGACGACGGCATGCAGACCCTCACCGGCCTCATCTCAGCGGGCCCGGCCGACGTGTGGGAGCTCGCCGACAAGCTGATCGACGTGGCGGAGGACCGCGGCGGCGACGACGACGTGGCGCTGCTCCTGCTGCGCCGCCGCGCCCTGGACGCCCCGCAGTCCGGCGGCCGCCTCCAGCAGCACGTGGCGTCCGGGGACCCCGAGGCCCTCATGCAGGCCCGGCACATGATCCGGGCCGCGGTGGCCGCGTGGGGCGGACGGGAGCGCTCCGACGAGATCGAACTGGTCGCCGACGAACTGATCACCAACGCCCTGATGCACACCGAGGGCTCCGCGATCGTCACCCTGCGGGTCCTGACCGGCTCCGACCGGCGGATGCGCGTCGAGGTCGAGGACTCCTCCAGCGCCCTGCCCCGGCGCCGCGAGGCGGGCGAGTCGGGCGTCTCCGGCCGCGGGCTGCTCCTGGTCGACCTGCTCAGCGACGTCTGGGGCGTGGAGGCACGCGGCGGCGGCAAGTGTGTGTGGTGCGAGTTCGTCGTACGGGAGCGGACCTGACCCCAGCCGTCACCGGTGGCACTCTGGACGTATGCCGGAACTCCCCGAGGTCGAAGCGCTCAAGGACTTCCTCACCGAGAACCTGGTCGGCCACGAGATCGTGCGTGTGCTGCCGGTGGCCATCAGCGTCCTGAAGACGTACGACCCCCCGCTCACCGCCGTCGAGGGCCGCGAGGTCGTCGCCGTGCACCGCCACGGCAAGTTCCTGGACCTGGAGACGGAGGGCGGCCCGCACTTCGTCACCCATCTGGCCCGGGCGGGCTGGCTGCACTGGATGGACCAGCTCCCGAGCGGCATGCCCCGCCCCGGGAAGGGCCCCCTCGCCCTGCGCGCGGCCCTGGAGACCGGGGCGGGCTTCGACCTGACGGAGGCGGGCACCCAGAAGCGGCTCGCGGTGTACGTCGTGGCCGACCCGCGGGAGGTCCCCGGCATCGCCCGGCTGGGCCCCGATCCCCTCGCCGACGACTTCGACGAGGCCCGTCTCGCGGCACTGCTGAAGGGTGAACGGCGGCAGATCAAGGGCGCCCTGCGCGACCAGGGCCTGATCGCGGGCGTCGGCAACGCGTACAGCGACGAGATCCTGCACGCGGCGAGGATGTCCCCCTTCAAGCCCACCTCGACCCTCACACCCGAGGAGACCGGCAGGCTCTACGAGGCGCTGCGCGGCACCCTCACCCAAGCGGTCGAGCGCTCCCGGGGTGTGGCCGCGGGCCGGCTGAAAGCGGAGAAGAAGTCGGGCCTGCGGGTCCACGGCCGCACCGGCGAGCCCTGCCCCGTGTGCGGCGACACCGTCCGCGAGGTCTCCTTCAGCGACTCCTCGCTCCAGTACTGCCCCACCTGCCAGACCGGCGGCAAGCCGCTCGCGGACCGCAGGCTGTCCCGGCTGCTGAAGTGACCTGAACTCACTCCGGCAGTCGTCAGCTGGGATCGAGGGTCACCAGATGGTCGCCGTCGGAGGTGCGGACCTCGTAGCGGTCGATCTGGTCGGCGTGGAAGGTGGAGCTGCCCATCATGGTGTCGTCCGCGGTGGCGTGCCCGGTGGCGTTCCAGCCGGTGACCGTCTCCTCCTTGCCGTCGCGGCTGATCGCGACGAGGTGACAGGAGCGGGGGCCGGACTCGTCCTTGACCTTGAGCTCCACCGCGGTGCCCCAGTCCTCGTCCTCGGTGACGACCTGGGCCCACACCCCGGACTTGGCGTCGGTGGCCTCGACGCTGCTGGTCCGCGCGGTGTCGCCGCCGGCCGTCAGGGCGAGCGTGGGACCGCCGACCGCCAGGACCACCGAGGCGGCCACGGCGTACAGCAGCCGCCTGCGGCGCGCCCGGTGCCGGGCGGCGACCTCGCCGAGGAGGCGGTTGAGCAGCTGGGGGCCCGGCTGCGCCATCGGGTGCACGACCCGGGGCGTCGCCCGGCGGTACAGCATCATCTGGCGGGTCACAGGACCGAACTCGGTCACGTGTGCCGCGCACTTGGGGCACTCCATGAGGTGGTCCTCGAAGCGGAAGGCCTCCGCCTCGTCCAGCACGCCGAGCGCGTACGCGCCGACGTCGCGATGCCTCTCCAAGGACCTCATGCGGAAACCTCGTGCCGTTGAGTGTGGGTGGGGTTACTCCTTGCTCCCACCGGTACGCACCAGCCCGCCGAATCACTCAAGGCATAGACAGAATCGTGACCAAGGGATTCGGAGCGCTCGGCACCGCGGATTGGTCCGAATCGAAAAGAGTCTAGAAAAGGTGGATGGCGAGGTGGCCGAGCGGCAGGCCCAGCTGCCACGCCGGCGTCCACACCTTCGGACCCTCGTCCTCGCCGATGCCCGCCCCGCCGCCCGGCACGGCGTTCAGGTCGGGGGCGAGCAGCTCCGTCTCCTCCAGCCAGCGCCAGGCCGCCGCCGCGAGTTCGAGGTCGGGGACCGGCTCACCGGAGGCCACCGCCTCCGCGGTCAGCGTGGCCATCCGCTCGCAGACCCAGTCCTGCCACGGCTGGTCGTACGCCGTCAGCGACAGCCAGTTCTCCAACTGGGAGACCACCTGGATGCCGGAGAGCTCGCCCTCGGTGTCGGCGAGGTAGACGGTCAGCGCCAGCGCGTCCCGCCCGGCCCGGAACTCGAAGGACGTCGGCGGCATCAGATCGCCGGAACGCAGCAGCTCGTCGGCGATGTACTCGGCGTACAACCAGGCCATGGGAACGATGAGTTCGCCGCCGCCGGTGCCGTCCGTGCCCTGTTGACCTCTGTGCAGCATCCCTTCCTGCCTTCCTCCGGTGCGTGCGCGTCGCCCGTCGCCGGGCCCCCGAGAGGACCCCATCCGGAACACGGATGAAGACAGCCGATTACTCAACCGGGGTCCTCAGCAAGGCGCTTTACGGAGGTTTGACTTTTCCATTGGTTTCACCGCAGGTCGGCCGCGTATCCCGGAAGCACCCGGCGCAGGGCGCGCAGCGCGTAGTACGCGCGGGACTTCACCGTACCGGGCGGGATTCCGAGGATTTCGGCGGCTTCCGCCACACTCGCCCCCTGGAAATACACGAGCACCAGGACTTCACGGTGCTCCGGAGTGAGTGTCTTCACAGCCTCGCGTACGTCGAGGGCGGCGGCCGCCCGTTCGGCGTGATCGGCGCACACCCGGGCGTTCTCCAGGACCGCGTCGCCGACCTCGGCCGGACGCGCCTGCCGGGCCCGCCGCGCGTCGATCGCCAGCCGCCGGCCCACGGTCAGCAGCCAGGGCCGTACGGAATCGAAGTCGTCGGCGCGCAACGCCTCGGGATGCTGCCAGGCGCGCACGAGGGTCTCCTGCACGAGGTCCTCGGCGCGTTGCCGGTCGCCGTCACTGAGCCGGAGCAGGAGCGCGAAGAGGGGCCGGCCGTGCTCCCGCTGCAGTGCGGCGAGCTCGTGCTCGGCGGTCGTCCCGTTCGTGAGGGTGGTTCCGGCCGTCATGGCCGTATGGCACCTCAGCGCGGGGCCGGGGGACAGGCCACGCACAAGGCTCTGCGGCGGACGGTCGATCGCGTCGACGAACGGTTCGGTGAACGGTTGCTTCCGCGTCGCGTCCGTGTCCCCTTCCGCTCCGGACGGGTCAACAAGGCCGTCAGGCCGTTTGCCGACACGGACAAGTTCATACCCATTCGTCAGTAAATATGACCTGAATGGGGTGAGCTGATGATTGCACGCAGACGGCAGGTTGCCCTGGCCCTCACGGCCCTCCTGGCCGGAGGAGCGGCCTGCCAGGCGCACGACCACGACACGTCCGGCCATCCGGCCCCGGCCGCCGCACCGCGCGGCTTCACACTCGTCGCCTCCGGCGACGTCCTGCCGCACAGCTCGATCATCGACCGGGCCCGCTTCGACGCGGGCGGGAGCGGCTATGACTTCCGTCCCATGCTGTCCGGCGTCCGGTCCGTCGTCTCCCGCGCCGATCTGGCGCTGTGTCACATGGAGACCGTCTACGGCGCGAACGGCGACTACACCGGCTACCCGACCTTCAAGTCCCCGCCCGAAGTGGCCGAAGCGCTCGCCGCCACCGGCTACGACGGCTGCTCCACCGCCTCCAACCACAGCCTCGACGACGGCGCCGACGGCATCCGCCGCACCCTCGACGCCCTCGACCGCGCGGGTGTACGGCACGCCGGATCGGCCCGCGACGAGGCGGAGGCGCACACGGTCACCGTCCTGCGCGCGGGCCCCGCGAAGGTCGCCCACCTCGCCTACACCTACGACACCAACGGCTTCCCGCTGCCCCAGGGGCAGCCCTGGGCGGTCAACCTGATGGACGAGGGCAGGATCCTCGCGGACGCCCGGGCGGCCCGGAAGGCGGGCGCCGACGTGGTCGTCGTGTCGCTGCACTGGGGCACCGAATGGCAGGACGCGCCCGACGAGCAGCAGAAGGCCCTGGCCCGCGACCTCACCGCGGCCCGCACCGGCCACCGCCCCGACGTCGACCTGATCCTCGGCACCCACGCCCATGTCCCGCAGGCGTACGAGAAGGTCAACGGCACCTGGGTGGTCTACGGCATGGGCGACCAGATCGCCGGCGAGATGTTCAACCACGAGGGTGCCCAGGACCCGCGCGGCAACCAGTCCACCCTCGGGCGCTTCACCTTCGCCCCGCCCGCCCGGCCGGGTGAGCGCTGGCGGGTCACCAAGGCGGAGTTCGTGCCGCAGATGTTCGACGTGGACGCCGGCCGGGTGGTGAACCTCAACCAGGCGATCGCGCAGGGCGCCGACGTCGAGGGCGTCCGCGACCGGATCCGTGAGGTGGTGCTCAGCCGCGGCGCGGCCAAGGACGGGCTCACCATGGGCCGGTAGGTCAGTCCATGTCCACGTGCCGGTAGGTCAGTCCATGTCCACGTGGTCGAAGGTCCGCAGCATCTCCTTCAGCACGCGTACGCACCCCCGGAGTTCGGCGTCGGTCAGCTCGCCGCCGCCGACCTGCCGGTTCAGGGCGTGCTCGCGCGCCAGGATCGCGGTGATCACGGCCGTGCCCTCGTCCGTGATCCGGATCAGCGAGGACCGCTGGTGTGCGGGGTTGGGCGTGGCCTGCGTCCAGCCCCGCTCGATCGCGTCATTGGTCATGCGCTGCACGAACTGCCGGGTCAGCGCCATGAGCCGGGCCATCTGAGGAACCGTCATGGGCCCGTACCTGTGCAGCAGGACGAGGACGGAGCGCACGCCGACGGACACCCCGCCGACCGCCTCGTCCTGCTCCAGCTTGCGCAGGCCGCGCCGGTAGAGCGCGCCGACCAGGTCGAACACCTCGCTGACCCGGTGGCCGAGATCCTCGGGAGGCAGTGGCTCGTCGATGTCGTTCACCCGTTCATCATGCACCGGCTCATCATGACAACCAGGTTGTCAAAACTCCTCGTGCATGACACCTTGGTTGTCATGACAGTCGCTTCGGAACTGAGCTTCTTCGCGTCCGCCGACGGGGACATCGCCCACCTCGACACCGGCACCGGGGACCCCGTGGTCCTGCTGCACTCCGGCTATGTCGACCACCGGCTCTTCGAGACGCAGATACCTGTCCTCGCCGCCGAGCACCGCGTCATCGCCGTGGACGTCCGCGGGCACGGCTGGACCGCCAACGCCACCCAGCCCTTCCGCTGGGCCGACGACCTCGCCGACCTGCTGCGCCACCTCGACGCGGGCCCGGCGGTCCTGGTCGGCGTCTCGATGGGCGGGGCCATCGCCGGGGACACCGCGCTGGAGTACCCGGAACTGGTCCGGGCGATCGTCCTGAGCGGGGCCTCGGTCAGCGACTTCCAGTACACCCACGAGACCACCAGGGAGGTCGTGGCCGAGTCCCGTCGGACCCTGCACTCGGGCGACATCGAGGGCTGGCTGAAGGTGTTCCTCGGGTCCACCGCCGGCCCCTTCCGCTCGGCGGAGGAGCTGGACCCGCACATCCTGGACCACCTGCGCGAGATGGCCCTGCACACCATCGCCAAGCACACGCCCGGTGAACGGGACTGGCACGTGCCCATGACCGACACCTGGGCCCGCGTCCCGAAGATCGACGTCCCGGTCCTCACCGTCAACGGCACGCTCGACTCACCTGACCTGCTCGCCGACGCCGAACGCTTCGCGAACACCGTGCGGAACGGCCGCTCGGTACTGGTGGAGGGCACCTCGCACTACCCGAACCTGGAGAAGCCCGAGGAGTTCAACGCGATCCTGCTGGACTTCCTGCGCTCCCTCTGACGCCCCGCCAACGCCGACCGCGGGGACGGCCCCCGGACCCCCGGCGCCCGCGCCGATGACGCCGTCTACGCCGATTGCGGTCAGCCACCACAGCCCGAGCGACCGTTCCGGGCCGATGCACGCGCCCGGTTCCGTCTCCTCGACGTGCTCGATCGGTTTGCGGGGGAGAAGCCCCCGGACCGTCCGGAACCGGGCCGTGCGCCTCACCTCTTCGCCTTCGGCAAACCGCTGGCGGCAGATGTGCGGCGAAGGCACGGGAACCGACGGTACTGAACGGCTGTTCAGCCGGATGGGGCCGGAGTAGTTTGCCGCTCAACCACAGCGCAGGGGTCTCGGAGCATCCGACATGACCAGTGAGCCACAGAGCCCTCTTCAGACCTTCCGGCTGCCGGCCGCAGTGCTCGGCACGGACTCCGACCGCGCCCTGGGGCGGGCCCTGATCGCCGCCTGGCAGTCCGACGGCATCTTCCAGATCAGCGCCGACCCCGCTCAACAGGCGGTCACGGAACGGGCCTTGGCGGCCTCCCGGGCCTTCTGCCGCAGACCGCTGAAGGAGAAGGCCGCCCACGTCTCCGACCTCAGCTACAGCGGCTACGTGGCCTCCGGCGAGGAGGAGACGGCGGGGGAGCGGGACGGCTCCGAGATCTTCACGGTGTGCCCCGACATCCCCGCCGACGACCCCCGCGTCATCGACCAGTGGCCCTGCCACGGCCCGGCACCCTGGCCCTCACCCGGCTACGCCCGCGCCATGAAGGACTACATGACGGCCGTCGGCGAGTCGGGCCACCGCCTGCTCCGGCTCACGGCCCTCGGCCTCGGCCTGGACGACCCCGACCACTTCACCCGGCTCACCGCGGACGGCTGGCACCACATGCGCGTCCTGCGCTTCCCGCCCGCCGACGCCGGCTCCGAACGCGGCATCGGCGCCCACACCGACTACGGCCTGCTCGTCATCGCCGCCCAGGACGACGTCGGCGGCCTCTACGTCCGGCCGCCCGTCCCGGGCGAGGAACGCGGCCGCAACTGGCTGCCCGGCGAGTCCATGGCGGGCCGTCACGAACACGAGGAGCCGTGGACCTACGTCACCCCGGTCCCGGCCGTGTTCACCGTCTTCCCGGGCGACATCATGCAGTTCATGACCGGCGGCGCCCTGCTGTCGACCCCGCACAAGGTCCGCCTGGCCGACCGCGAGCGCCACACCCTCGCCTACTTCCACGAACCGGCCTTCAACGCGGTGGCCCGCCCGCTCGACCCCGCGGACCCGAGCGAGTACATCCACTACGGCACCCACTTCACCCGGATGTTCATGCGCTGCTATCCGGAGCGCGTGACCACCGCCCGCATCGAGGCGGAGGGCCGGCTGAAGGTGCTGGACCGACTGCGCGAGGAAGCGCTGACCTGACCCACGCCGACGCCCTGCCCGGCACAGGGGAGCCGGGCTACGGCACGACCGTCACCGGCCACCGCCCCGCCTTGACCAGGCGCACCGCGACGGAACCGACGATCCGGTGCCCGGCCTGCTCCGAGGCGCCGACCACGACCGCGTCGGCCTTGAGTTCGTCCGCGGCCTTCGTCAGCCCGCTGTAGGGGTCGCCACGGAAGGTGTGGAACTCCCAGCGCACATCGAATATCCCCTTGTTCTGCTCGGTCGCGAGCCTGATCTGGGCGACCAGGTCCTCGGCGATCTCGTCCGTGGTCTCGGCCACCGGAGCGCCGAGCGCGGCGCCCGACGCGAGCACCGGCTGGACGTAGACCACGGCGAGCAGCGCGTGCTGCCGCCGGGCGAGGCCTCCGGCGTACGCGGCGGCACGGAGCGAGGAGTCGGAGCCGTCGACACCGACGACGATCACCTTGGGTCCGTCCGTGCCCCGCTCGAACTGATGCGAATGCTGTTCCGTCACGGCTGCGAGGCTATCGGAACGCGCAGGTCCGGACGGCATACGGGACCTGTCGATCCGGCTGCGCACATGGTGCGGAAACGGGGCACCCGTAGGGCGGGCGGCACCGGAGCCGGCCGCCGCCCTCGGCCCCCGGCCTCGACGGAGGGGACGGGGCCGGGGCCGATACACCGTCCCCGGCCCTGCCCTGATGTGCCGTCATGCGCGCCGGAAGCGTTTCCGCTGGGCCGGGTGGGTGTATTCGTGCCGCCGCACCGGTGTTGCTGAGGTGCGTCGGAGCTCCGCCGGGCGACTGATGAGTCATGACGAAGGATCAGTTGCTCTCACGGCTGTCGTCCAGGACGGCGGCGGTGCTCACCCGGCGCCGGGTCCTGCTGGCCGGGGCCGCCGCGGCCGGAGCCGCCGGTACGGCCGGTGTGTTCGCGGCGGTCACCGGCGAGAAGCCGGTCCGGCCGGCCCTCCCCGCCGCCGGCCCGCCGGCCGCGGCCCGTCCGCTCCAGCCCTCGGCCTACCGCCTCCGGCCCCTGACCGGATACGGCCCGCCGCAGGCCGCCCCCCACCGGACACTCGTACGCCACGAGCCGTTGCTCAAGGTGTCCGGACGCGGCCGGACCATGGTCCTGACCTTCGACGACGGACCCGACCCCCGCTACACCCCGCACATCCTGGACACCCTGGCCGAGTACGACGTCCGGGCGATGTTCTTCGTGTGCGGGGAGATGGCGGTCGACAACCAGGACCTGCTGGCCCGGATGGCCGACGAGGGCCACGTGGTCGGCAACCACACCTGGTCGCACCCCCTGCTGACCCGGCTCACCCGCTCCCGCATCCGCTCCGAGATGGAACGCACCTGCGACGTCATCGAGAAGGGCTACGGGGAACGCCCCGAGTGGTTCCGCGCCCCCTACGGCGCCTGGAACCGGGCCGCCTTCCAGCTCGGTGCCGACCTCGGCATGGACCCCCTCGCGTGGACGGTCGACACCCTCGACTGGACCACCCCCGGCACCCGCAGCATCGTCGGCCGGGTGGAGAGAGGCGCCGCCCCCGGCGTCGTGGTGCTCTCGCACGACGCCGGGGGCGACCGCTCCCAGAGCGTCCGGGCGCTGCGGGACTACCTCCCGCAACTGCTCGACTCCGGCTACCACATCACCGTGCCGCAACGGCAGTACGCATAAACCGTGCCGCGACGGCAGTACGCATGACCGGAACGGGCCCGCCGGGCCGGGGAACGCTCAGCGGACCTCGGCCAGGCGGGCGAAAGCGACGACGTTCCCGGCATAACCGTGCTGCTTCGAGAAACCGCCCCCGCAGGTGATGACCCGCAATTCCGGGGTGCCCTTGGAACCGTAGACGCGGTCGCCGGGGAAATTGTTCTTCTCGAAGACCTCGATGCCGTAGATCTCGAAGATGGCCGTCTTTCCGTCCTTGCGTCTGATCTCGACGCGATTTCCCTTCTTCAGGGCCCCGAGTCCGTAGAACACGGCGGGGCCCTGCTTGTTGTCGACATGCCCTACGACGACGGCGGTGCCCTTCTCGCCCGGGGAGACCGCGCCGGTGAACCAGCCGGCCAGGTTCGGGTCCTCCGGCGGTGGCGCGGCGACCCAGCCGTCCGGGTCCAGGCCGACCGGCAGCACCGGCGCGTCGACCCGGATCGCGGGGATCAGGACCCGGTCGGGCGCGGCGAACGGCAGTGCGGCGGGGGAGTTGCCGAACGTGGTGCCGTGCACCCGGCTGTCCGCGGCGGCCGCCGACGCGGGCTGCGGCGGGCCGACGTCGAACTCCCCCGAACCGTTCCGGATGAGCGCGAGGCCGGTCAGCAGAACAAGCGCTATCACGCCCCAGGGAGCGCGCTTCTTCCGCTGCTCCTCCACCTCGGCCAGATCGGCCAGCTCGGACGCAGACATTGACTTCCCCTCTCGACGCGGCCGTCGCCACGTCATTCGCGCATACGAGAACGCTAAGTGCCGCGCGCGCAACCGGCGACGGGGCGAAGGCGAACGGGTGGCCCCCGAATGCGGGCGGTCCCCCATCCGAGTTGCCGTGAACAGGAATTTTCTGACGGTCCGTGACCTGCGGAGATATCCGATTGTGTGCCTTTCCTTCGGCGTGTTGGCTCACCAGGACGGACCATTGCCGAAATGCGGTGCCGCGCACGGCATCTGAGGGTCTGTCTGGGAGGCGCTTTCTCGCCGATCAACCGGGGACCGTTCCCGGGGCGTCTCCCGCGGAGGATCACATGCGTACTACTCGTGCCCTGGCGGCCGCCGGCGCCGCGGTCGCGGTTCTCGGGCTCGCCACCCCGGTCGCCGTCGCCAAGGACGGCATGAACCTGTCCCCGAGCAACGTCGTCGCGCTGCCCAGCGTCATCGCCCGGGGCGGTCAGCTGACCATCACCGTCAACAACTGCACCGGCACCGCCACCGCCAGCTCGGACGCCTTCCCGACGGTCAGGCTGCGCACGGGCGCCGGCAACGTGGCGACGGGACGGGCGACCGTCAACCGCAACGCCCGGACGGGGTCGCACAGCATCAGCGTCGTGTGCGGCAACGGCACCGTCATCAACCCCACGGCCTTCACCGTCATCGGCGGTGTCCGCGGTGGTCTCGGCGGCAGCAGCTCCACCGGCGCCACCCCGACCGACATGGCCATCGGCGGCGGGCTCGTGGCCCTGGCGGTCGTCGGCGGCGGGGTGTTCTGGATGCGCAGGCGGTCGGAGCGGCACATCTGATCCCCGCCCCCTTCGGAGATCAGTGACCTCGCCCGACGCCGTCCTGCGCCCCCGCTCGCTCCGAGTGAGGGGCGCAGGACTGCGCGGTCCCCGGAGCCGTCAGGCGCCGTCCTCGCCGCCGCGGCGGCGGGAGAGGTGGTACGCCGTGCCGACCGAACCCAGGATGAGCGCGGCGCCCAGGCCGATCTCCTTGAGGTCGAACCCGGCGAAGCTGCCGCCCTCGCCGGCCTGCACGCCCCGGCCCGGGTGGAGCGGCACCGGTGTGGGGGCGACCGGACGGCTGCCCGCGATGGTCAGACTCGTGGACCCGCTGACGCCGTCGCACGTGAAGGTCACCCGGTAGACCGCTCCGGGTCGGGCGTCCCAGTCGACGACGGCGATGGCCTGGCTCTTGTGCGAGGGGATGGTGATGGTGTCGAAGACCGCGGAGGTGACCGTCGCCGATCCCTTGCAGCCGCCGTGGTCCCGCTCCAGCAGCAGCGCCACCTCCCCGCCCGCGGCGATGGTCGAGGGCAGGACGCTGAACCCGAAGGGCGTGATGTTGTCGCTCTTCGCCACGGCGGCGGGTGCGGAGAGGGCGAGGGCGGTCATGCCCAGCAGTGCGGCCGAAGCGACGCGTATCGCGCGCATGGTGGTTCCTCCGGTCCCCGAGGAGCAGCTGCGGACCTTTTCCGCCTACGTCAGAAATGCACCTCGATGACCGAAACGCTAGGAACACGTGTACGTCCGCGCGATCTCTGTCGCTCCGAACGGGTCACAGCAATGGGCCGGTCAGGGGACGCCGGCGGCGTGTCGCGCGCAGAGCGCCCCCGGACCGACCCGCGGTGAGCGGCCGTCAGCCCTTGACGTCCGGGAAGAGCGTGAGGAACGGCTCCGCCGAGGCCGTGATGCCACGGCTGTAGGGGGCGTCGAAGTCCCAGATCAGGAAGAGCAGGAAGGCGATCAGCGCGGAGAACAGCCCGGCGAGGATCAGCTCGCGTGCCGTACGCCTGATCTGGAGCGCGAACACCATCCCGATGGTGATGACGGCCCCGCCCAGCAGGCCGAACCAGACCACCCCCGGCATGGTGGGCTCGACCGAGTCCGCGCGGGCGTTGCGGGCCTGGTCCACGGCGGCCACCTGGTCGACGAGCGGCTGGTAGGCCTGGGCCTGGAAGTCGGTCGTCGGCTGGTAGGAGGTGACGTCCGTGCGGATCCGGTCGAGGAGCTCGGTGCCGCGCTCGGTCGTCCGGCCGTGGTCGGCCATCTCCTTCCACTCGGTGGTGACGACGTGTCCGACATAGGCGTTGACATCGGAGCGAATGCGGTCACGGACGTCGGCCGGATAGACCTGGACCCGCTCCGAGATCTCGTGCAGGGCCTGGGCCTCCGCCTGGACGTGGTCCTGTGCGGAACTGCGGGCCTCCCACACGCCCGCGATGGCCAGACCCAGCACGATGGCGTAGACCACCCCGATCCACATCGTCATGTACTCGATGACGTCCGGGGTCTCGCTGGGATCCTCGTCCACGGGTGCCGCCTTGTGGCGGATGAGCGTGATGACGACCACCACGGCGCACGCGGCCAGCATCGCGAGGATGAGAACAAGCCATTCCGGCAAGGGATGCCTCCAGGATCGGCACTAGCGGGGCCGCAGGGCGGCCACGGCGACCACCGCGGGCGCGGTGATGAGAAGGACGTAGATCACGGGTGAGGTCGTGCTGTGCGTGGTCCGGTCGGGCGCCTTCGCGTGGTGGTAGGCCGGATAGGTCACCGGGCTCGCGGAGGGACCCGGGGCCGGCTTGGGCGGCGTCCGTGTCGGGGTCGGGGTGGGAGTCGGTGGCGGGGCGGGCGCGGGGGGCGGGACCGGCCGCGGTGCGACCGGCCGGGGGGCCGGTGCGGGAGGTGCGGGCGCGGGAGCGGGCGGCTCGGGGGCCGGGGGCGGCGGTGGGGTCGGCTTCGGCGGCTTCCGGGTCGGAGGCGGCTTCGGTGTCGGGTCGGGGGAGTGCGTCGGAGTACAAGGAGGCTCGGGGGGAGTCGGGGTCGGGGTGGGTGAGGGGGGCGGTTTCGGGGTGGGCGGAGGCTTCGGGCACGGCGGGAGCGTGGGCCAGTCGATGCTCCCGGCGACCGCCACGACCTCGGCGCCGTCGGGGCCGACGGAGGCGTAGGCGCAGGCATCCGCCTCGGCCACCCCTGCCGTCGGGCCGACGAGCGCCCACGTCAATGCCAGGAGGGCCAACACCCGTATGGCGGAGGCGGATTGGGGTGATTCGGGTCGATGCACGACGGAGATCATGAGGCCTGTCGGGCCGCCTCACGCGCGGGCGCGAAGAGATTGCTCCGAAGGAGCGAAAAAGGCCACCCGATGTTTGAATCCCGGGCGCTCGCGCGTCCGATCAGGGGTACATCTGTGCGGTCTGAGGCGGGTGTGGTCACAGCTCCCGGAAAGAAATGTGCGGGACGGTTGAACACAACCCCTGCTCCGGTGCGTACCCATGGTCGTGCGGCGGCGCAGCAGGGCGCTGCAACACCCTTTTGAATTATGGGGAGTTGACGATGAAGACCTCCTGGCGGAACGCCTCACTCGTGGCAAGCGCCGCGGCGGTGCTCGCGCTGACGACGGCGTGCGGTCAGGACAGTGGCGCCTCGTCCGTCGGCAGCCAGAACGTCGGGGCCACCGCGGCCGCGGGCGGTTACGGCGGTGTGGGCTCCGGCATCGGGACCGGCACCGAGACCAGCCCCAGCGCGAGCTCGACCTCCGCGGTCGGCCAGGGCAACCTGGGCGCCCAGTCGGCCTCGGCCGGCAAGTTGCAGGTGTCCGCGAACGCCGAGCTGGGCGATGTGCTGACCGACGGCAGCGGCCTCAGCCTCTACCGCTTCGACGAGGACACCGCCGAGCCGCCGAAGTCGAACTGCAACGGCGACTGCGCGACGGCCTGGCCGCCGGTGCCCGCGGACGACGCCTCGGCCGGTGCCGGTATCGACAAGGCCCTGCTCGGTGAGGTGACCCGGGCCGACGGCAGCAAGCAGCTGACCATCGGCGGCTGGCCGGCCTACCGCTACGCCAAGGACACCAAGGCCGGCGACCTGACCGGCCAGGGCGTGGGCGGCAAGTGGTACGCGCTGGCGCCCACCGGCAAGAAGGCGTCGGTCGCGAGCCTGCCCGGACTGTCCACGCGCAACGACCCCAACCTGGGCGAGATCGTCGTCGACAAGAACGGCATGACGGTCTACCGCTTCGCCAAGGACAAGGCCTGGCCCGAGCCGGTCTCGAACTGCAACGGCGCCTGCCTGGAGAAGTGGCCGGCCGTCGGCCCGGTCTCTTCGAACGACACCAAGGGCGTCCAGAAGAAGGGCCTCATGAGCTTCACCCGCGGTGACGGTGTGAAGCAGCAGACGGTCAACTGCTCGCCCATCTACACCTTCTCGGGCGACAAGGAGCCCGGCGACACCAACGGCCAGGGCGTCGGCGGCACTTGGTACGCCGTCCGCCCCAACGGAGAGATGGTCGGCGTCTCCGACAAGTGACGCCCCTCTCGCCAGGACCACCGGTCCGGCCCCTCCGCGCCGCACGGAGGGGCCGGACCGGTTTGCCGTCATTCCCCCCAACTCCCCGCGATTCGGCGCCCGCTCCGGAACTCTCCGGAGTGCGGCGCCTACGTGTCGTAGCGACGCCGCAGCCGTTGCGCAGCGGCACGTGCCGCAGGCAGTGACCGGGAACGGATGGTCAATTTCCGTTTCCCCTCGCTCCATTGGCGGGCGATCAGTAGCCTCAGCTCGAACACCGGATCGTCTACGCCTTGGAGAGATACATGGAGCGTCCCGCCTGGGCTCCTAGGAGCATCGACATCTCGGTGCCGAGCGTCGCGCGTATCTACGACTTCTACCTGGGCGGTTCGCACAACTTCGAGGCCGACCGGGCGGCGGCCCGCAAGGCCATGGAGCACGTCCCGGGACTGCCGAAGATCATGCAGGCGAACCGGGCGTTCATGCGGCGGGCGGTGCGCTTCGCGGTCGACCAGGGCATCACGCAGTTCCTGGACATCGGCTCCGGCATCCCCACCTTCGGCAATGTCCACGAGGTCGCCCAGAGCGCCAGCCCCGGCGCCCGCGTCGTCTACGTCGACCACGACCCGGTGGCCGTCGCGCACAGCCGGGCGGTCATCGCCGACAACCCCGACGCGGGCGTCGTCGCGGCCGACCTCCGCAAGCCTCAGGAAATCCTCGAAAGCCCCGAGGTCCAGCGGCTGATCGACCTGAACCGTCCGGTGGCACTGCTCCTCGTTGCCATACTGCACTTCGTGGAAGACGCGGACGACCCCTACGCGGCGGTGGCCGAGCTGCGCGACGCGCTCGCGCCCGGCAGCCTGCTGGTGCTGACGCACGCCGCGTTCGAGGGGATCCCGCTGTCCCAGGAGCAGGTTCAGGGCGCGATGGACGTGTACGAGGACATTCGCAACCCGCTGATCATGCGCTCGCACGACGAGATCGCACGGTTCTTCGAGGGGTACGACATGGTGGAACCCGGACTGGTGCCGATGCCGCGGTGGCGGCCGGAGTCGGAGAACTGGGACCCCGACGCCGAGGATCCGTGGGCCTTCTCGCAGTTCGGCGGCGTGGGGCGGACGGCGTGAGCGCGGAGCCGGACGGCCCGGAGGACAGACTGCGCCGGTTCGCGACGATCTGGAGCCGGGCCGTGTTCCCGGTGACCTCGACGTCCCTGACCCGGGCCGAGTTCGAGGAGCAACTGCTCCCGCTGGCCCGCCGGTTGAGCCAGGCGCTGCTGGCCAGGACCGTCGACATGGACGAGGGCCGGGCGGTGGGCGCCGCCCTCGTGGCCGCGCACTGCACCGACCCCGACGCGCTGACCCGCTCGCTGGACTGCGTCGACGCCTATCTGGTGCTGTACTGCGGCGGCGACGGCGACCGCGAGGACCTGCGCAGCCGGTCCGCCCGTCTCCAGCACGCCATGGCGGCCGGGTTCGCGCAGGCGCTGCGCGAGCGGACGCTGGCCGAGCAGGAGGCCATCGCCCAGGCCGCCCTGGAGGCGCAGGGCGTGGTGGCGCAGGCCCTGCACGCGACCGAGGCCCGGTTCCGCGCGGTGTTCGAGGGCGCGGCCATAGGGATCGGCATCGCGGACCTCGACGGCAACGTCCTCCAGGTCAACGGCGCACTGCTGCGCATGTTCGGCATCACTGACCAGACGATGCGCGGCCGCAACGTCCGGGAGTGGACCCACCCCGACGACGCACCGCAGACCTGGACGCTCTACGACGAACTCGTCCGGGGCGAGCGCGAGCACTACCACCTCGAAAAGGCCTTCTACCGCCCGGACGGAACGGTCCTGTGGACCAACCTGACGGTCTCCCTGCTGCGGGACGCCGACGGCACCCCGCAGTACCAGCTCGCCCTCATGGAGGACACCACCGAGCGCCGGCTGCTCAACCTCCGGCTGCGCTACGAGGCCACCCACGACGCCCTCACCGGACTGCCCAACCGGACGCTGTTCTTCGAGCGGCTGGAGAAGGCGCTGAGCGCCGGCGAGGGCCAGCGGTTCGGGCTGTGCTACCTCGACCTCGACGGCTTCAAGACCATCAACGACAGCCTCGGCCACGGGGCCGGCGACCGGCTGCTCGTCGAGGTCGCCGACCGGTTGCAGTCCTGCGCGACCGCACCGGGCGAGATGGTGGCCCGGCTCGGCGGCGACGAGTTCGTGGCGCTGACCACCGGCCCCGACACCGAGAGCGAGGTCGACGACCTCGCCGCGCGCATCATGAACGTCCTGCTCGCCCCCGTCCGTATCGAGGGCCGGGAACTGACCGTGCGGGGCAGCATCGGCATCGTCGAGGGCCCGGCGGGGGAGCGCGGCCCGGCGGAGGTGCTGCGCAGCGCCGACATCACGATGTACCGGGCCAAGTCGGCGGGCGGCAACCGCTTCGAGCTGGCCGACCCGGAGGCCGACGCCCGCGCCATCACCCGGCACGGACTGACCACCCAGCTGCCCGCGGCCCTGGAGCGCGGCGAGTTCTTCATCGAGTACCAGCCGCTGGTCCACCTCGGCGACGGCAGTGTGCGGGGCGCCGAGGCGCTGGTGCGCTGGCTGCACCCGCAGCACGGCGTCCTCGGCCCGGACCGGTTCATCCCGCTCGCCGAGCACACCGGGCTGATCGTGCCGCTCGGCCGCTGGGTCCTGGAGCAGTCGGTGCGCCAGGCCCGGGAATGGCGAGAACGCTACGGCGAGGACACGCCCGGCGGTCCCCTGCGCATCAACGTCAACCTGTCGCCGTGCCAGCTCACCCACCCCGGCCTGGTCCAGGACACCGTGGACATCCTGGAGCGCGCCGGCGTCGAGCCGAACGCCCTCTGCCTCGAAGTCACCGAGTCCGCCCTCATCGGCGCCGACGACGACCTGCTCAAGCCGCTGCGCCGACTCGCCGAGATGGGCGTCGACATCGCCCTGGACGACTTCGGCACCGGCTACTCGAACCTGGCGAACCTGCGCCGCCTCCCGGTCAGCGTCCTCAAGCTGGACCGCTCCTTCACCCAGAGCATGCAGCAGTTCCCCGCCGACCCCGTCGACCTCAAGATCGTCGAGGGGATCGTCTCGCTCGCCCACGGTCTGGACCTCGCGGTGACGGTCGAGGGCGTCGAAACGGGGGCCCAGGCCGAGCAGTTGCGGATACTGGGCTGCGACACGGCCCAGGGCTGGTACTACGCCCGCCCCGGCCCGCCGGAGCGGCTGCACGAGCTGGCGCTGGTGGACGCGACGGGCTGAACGCCCCGCCCCCTCAGGGCAGCGGGAGCGAGCGCAGCGAACCGTGGGTGCGGGCCATGACGACGACATGGCCCGCGTCCCCGCCCGGCACGACGAGCACCGGGTGTTCGCCGTCCCTCGTCTGCGCGTAGGCCGGGGACATGCGGGGCGCGGCGCTCCCCGTGCCCTGCGGACCGGCGTGCAGGTCGAGGGTGACCACGCGGCCCCGCGCGACGTCGTTGCCGGGGGCGAAGGTCACGAACCGGCCGCCGGCCACCGTGGCGTCCGCCTCGGTGGCGTACGTGCTCCACAGCTTGCGGTCGTTCTTCAGGTCGTACGCGAACCAGTTGCCCGCGCTCGTGTCCTCGGCGCCGGCCTCGTACAGCACCAGGACCCCGTCGTCGGAGATCACCCCGCGCACGGGCATGTCGATGGTGTTCCGCGGGGTCGGCAGCGGCTTCAGCGTCGCCGGGTCCAGGCGCCGCATGGGCGGGAAGGTGTCCCCGGCGGAGAGCGGGCTGCCGGTGCACACCAGGTAGCGGCCGCCGGTGACGAGGTGCGGGCACTCGACGCTCGTGGGGCTGGTCGCCAGGGTGGCGCCGGTGCGGGCGTCGCGGGCGGTGATCCGGGAGCCGTCGGACGTGTAGACCCGGCCCCGGAAGGCGGCCAGGGGTTCGCCGGTGCTCCAGGTGACGTTCCGGTGCCAGAGGGGCGTGCCGTCGGACGCGCGGACGGCGTCGAGGACGGCGCCGGTGCGGATGAAGGGATCCGGCGCGTGCAGGGCGTAGACGATCCCGTCCGTGGCGGCGAGGGCGACGTAGGCGCGGCCGGTGGGGAGTCGACGGGTCCACGCCTGCGTACCCGTCCGCAGGTCCGCCGCGCGGAGCACGCCCGCGACGCCGGACACGGCCCGTTCGTCGGCCGCGTCGACGAGCAGCTGGGCGGTCTTGGCGTGGGCGTCGCCGGGCACGGTCCAGGTGACACGGCCGTCGGCTCTCGAACGTCCCACGAGCGCACCGGTGTTGGTCGCGCACACCACCTGATGTGCGGTCGCGCCGCAACTGCCGTGGGCCTCGGGGCGCGTGAGGGACGCCGTCCAGGCGTGCCACGGGCCCGAGACGGACAAAGAGGTCGTGGGTGCGGAGGCACCGGACGGCGAGGAGACCGCCGGGGTCTTCGGCCCGCCGGATGCGGTGTTCCCCGCGCACCCCGCCAGCACCAGCAGGGCCGCGCCCACGACAGCCGTCCGCCGTATCATCCGCCCACCCCTGTGCGAGAAAACCCCATGCTACGACCGCTCACCGCTCCAGCAGCATCCGCTGCAACTCCCGTGCCGCCCGCGGCGGAGCCACATCGCTGCGGTGGGCCAGCGCGATCGTCCGGTGCAGGCCGGGCCGCGCGAGCGGGGTGACGCGCAACCCCCGCCCCGAGCGGGTGGCGACCATGCGCGGTACGACGGCCACGCCCAGGCCCGCCCGCACGAAACCCAGCACCGCGTCCATCTCGCCGCCCTCCACCGCGAAGTCCGGCTCGAAGCCCTCGGCACGGCACGCGGCCACGGTCAGTTCGCGCAGGTCGTAGCCGTGCCGGAACATCACCAGCGGCGCGTTCTCCAGATCGGCGACGCGCACCGTACGGCGGCCCGGACCGCCCGGCGCCGGCCCTTCCGGGGAGGAGACCACGACCAGGTCCTCGCGCAGCAGCTCCACCGTGGTCAGCGCCGGGGACGGCGTCGGCAGCGGGAGGACCACCAGGGCCAGGTCGAGCGCGCCGCGCGCGAGCAGCCGTACGAGATCGTGGGAGCCGCCCTCCTCGATCATCAGCCGGATACCGGGGTAGCGGTCGTGGAAGGCGCGCAGCACGTCCGGCAGCAGACCCGTGCACAGGCTCGGGGTGGCGCCGAGCCTGACCCGCCCGCCGCGCAGCTGCACCAGCTCCTGCACCTCGTGCCGGGCCGTGTCCGCGTCGGCCAGGATGCGGCGGGCCAGCGGCAGCAGGGCCTCGCCCGCGTCGGTGAGGCTGATGTTGCCGCGGGCCCGCAGGAAGAGGTCCGCGCCGAGTTCCCGCTCCAGCGCTCTGATCTGCTGCGACAGGGAGGGCTGGGCGACATGGACCGCCTCGGCGGCACGGGTGAAGTGGCGGGTCTCGGCGACCGCCACGAAGTACTGGAGCTGCTGGAACTGCACCCCCGTACGATAGCCGTTCGCTATGGAATCAAGCCGGACCATGTCTTGGACCGATCGGGGTTCCCGCCTCTAGCGTCTTGAGTCATGGCTCTGGCAACGCGGACGGACCGACGGCCGTCCATGGCACGCACCGTGTGGGACAGCTCCGTCGGCAAGAAGACCGTGATGGCCGTCAGCGGACTGATCATGCTGCTGTACCTGGTCGTCCACATGATCGGCAACCTGAAGATCTTCTTCGGCGCGGGCGAGTTCAACCACTACGCGCACTGGCTGCGCACGGTCGGCGAGCCGTTCATGCACTACGAGTGGACGCTCTGGCTGATCCGGATCGTGCTGGTCGTCGCCGTGGTCGCGCACGCCACGTCCGCCTACCAGCTCAGCCGCCGGGACATCCGGGCGCGGCCCAGCAAGTACGTCCACAAGAAGGCGCGGGCGAGCTACGCGACCCGCACCATGCGCTGGGGCGGGATCATCCTCGGCCTGTTCATCGTGTGGCACATCCTCGACCTGACGACCGGCACCGTGCACTCCGGCGGCTTCCAGGAGGGCCACCCGTACCAGAACGTCGTGGACACCTTCTCCACCTGGTACGGCAACGTCATCTACATCGTCGCGATGCTCGCCCTCGGCCTGCACGTCCGGCACGGCTTCTGGAGTGCCGCCCAGACCCTCGGCGCCGGCAGCCGCACCCGCGACCGCGCCCTCAAGACCGTCGCGAACGTCCTCGCACTGCTGCTCACGGCCGGCTTCATCGCCGTACCCGTGGGTGTCATGACCGGAGTGGTGAGCTGAACATGACGTACACCGACTACGTGACCGGCGAACCCGTCGTCGACACCAAGGCCCCGCAAGGCCCCGTCAACGAGCGCTGGGACAAGCGCCGTTTCGAGGCCAAGCTGGTCAACCCCGCCAACCGGCGCAAGCACACCGTCATCGTCGTCGGGACGGGCCTCGCGGGCGGCTCCGCCGGGGCCACGCTCGCCGAACAGGGCTACCACGTCGTCCAGTTCTGCTACCAGGACTCCCCGCGCCGCGCCCATTCCATCGCCGCCCAGGGCGGCATCAACGCGGCCAAGAACTACCGCAACGACGGCGACTCCATCCACCGGCTCTTCTACGACACCGTCAAGGGCGGCGACTTCCGGGCCCGCGAGTCCAACGTGCACCGGCTGGCGCAGATCTCCGTCGAGATCATCGACCAGTGCGTGGCGCAGGGAGTCCCCTTCGCGCGGGAGTACGGCGGTCTGCTCGACACCCGGTCCTTCGGCGGGGTGCAGGTCTCGCGGACCTTCTACGCCCGCGGCCAGACGGGTCAGCAACTGCTGCTGGGCGCGTACCAGGCGCTGTCGCGGCAGATCGCCGCCGGGAACATCGAGATGCACCCGCGCACCGAGATGCTCGACCTGATCGTCGTCGACGGACGGGCGCGGGGCATCGTGGCGCGCGATCTCGTCACCGGCCGGATCAGCACGTACTTCGCGGACGCCGTCGTCCTGGCCTCCGGCGGCTACGGCAACGTCTTCTACCTGTCGACGAACGCCATGAACTCCAACGCGACGGCGATCTGGCGGGCCCATCGCCGAGGCGCCCACTTCGCCAACCCCTGCTTCACCCAGATCCACCCCACCTGCATCCCGCGCACCGGCGACCACCAGTCCAAGCTGACGCTGATGAGCGAGTCGCTGCGCAACGACGGCCGGATCTGGGTGCCGAAGGCCAAGGGCGACGACCGGCCGCCGAACCGGATCCCCGAGGACGAGCGCGACTACTACCTGGAGCGCATCTACCCGTCCTTCGGCAACCTCGTCCCGCGTGACATCGCCTCCCGTGCCGCGAAGAACGTCTGCGACGAGGGGCGCGGGGTCGGTCCCGGCGGACAGGGCGTCTACCTGGACTTCGCCGACGCGATCCAGCGGATGGGGCGCAAGGCCGTCGAGGCCAAGTACGGCAACCTCTTCGACATGTACCAGCGGATCACCGACGAGGATCCCTACGAGGTGCCGATGCGGATCTATCCCGCCGTGCACTACACGATGGGCGGCCTGTGGGTCGACTACGACCTCCAGACCACGATCCCCGGCCTGTTCGCGATCGGTGAGGCCAACTTCTCGGACCACGGCGCGAACCGGCTCGGCGCCTCCGCGCTGATGCAGGGCCTGGCGGACGGTTACTTCGTCCTCCCGGCGACCATCAACGACTACCTGGCCCGCAACCCGCACCAGGACGCGGTCACCGACGAACACCCGGCCGTGCAGGAGGTGTTGGCGGAGACCGAGGACCGGCTCCACCTGCTCCTCGCCGTCGACGGGGACCGCACCCCGGACTCCTTCCACCGTGAAGTCGGTGAACTCATGTGGGAGTTCTGCGGGATGGCCCGCAGCGACTCCGGACTGCGCAAGGCCCTGGAGCGCATCCCGCAGATCCGGGAGGAGTTCTGGCGGCGCATCCAGGTGCCGGGCACCGGCGAGGAGTTCAACCAGTCGCTGGAGAAGGCCAACCGGATCGTCGACTACCTGGAGCTCGCCGAGCTGATGTGCCTCGACGCGCTGCACCGCGCCGAGTCCTGCGGCGGCCACTTCCGCGAGGAGTCCCAGACGCCCGACGGTGAAGCCGCCCGCAAGGACGACGAGTTCGCCTACGCGGCCGCCTGGGAGTTCACCGGCACCGGCGAACCGCCCGTCCTGCACAAGGAAGACCTGGTCTTCGAGTACGTCCACCCCACCCAGCGGAGCTACGCATGAAGCTCACCCTGCGCGTCTGGCGGCAGAAGAACGCCGACGCCGACGGAGCGATGTCCACGTACGAGGTGGACGGCATCTCGTCCGACATGTCCTTCCTGGAGATGCTGGACACCCTCAACGAAGAGCTCATCCTGCGCGGTGAGGACCCCGTCGCCTTCGACCACGACTGCCGCGAGGGCATCTGCGGCGCGTGCTCGCTCGTCATCAACGGCGACGCGCACGGGCCCGAGCGGACCACCACCTGTCAGCTGCACATGCGGTCCTTCTCCGACGGCGACACGATCGACATCGAGCCGTGGCGGGCCGCCGCCTTCCCGGTGATCAAGGACCTGGTCGTGGACCGGTCCGCCTTCGACCGGATCATCCAGGCCGGCGGGTACATCACCGCGCCCACCGGGGCGGCCCCCGAGGCCCACGCCACGCCCGTCCCCAAGCCGGACGCCGACTTCGCCTTCGAGCACGCCGAGTGCATCGGCTGCGGAGCGTGCGTGGCGGCCTGCCCCAACGGCGCGGCGATGCTGTTCACGTCGGCCAAGGTCAACCACCTGAACGTGCTGCCGCAGGGAGCGCCCGAGCGGGAGACCCGGGTCCTGGACATGGTGGCGCAGATGGACGACGAGGGCTTCGGCGGCTGCACCCTGGCGGGGGAGTGCGCGACCGCATGCCCGAAGGGGATCCCGTTGGTCTCCATCACGAGCATGAACAAGGAGTGGCTGCGGGCCACGCGGAAGGCCGCCAAGCGCTGACCACAGACGTTCGCCGTTCGGTGCGGACGGGCGGGGCCGGGAGTGGTGCTCCCCGGCCCCGTCTCGCTCTTTCGGCCTCTGTACAGTGCGTCCATGATTTTCGGACGCAGGGGGCGGGAGCGGTTCCTGGAGGCCGTCACAGGTCTCGAGGCCGCTGTGCGGGAACGCGACGGAAAAGCGGCGCAGCACGCGATCCAGCAGATGTACGGGGGCTTCGACGAGGCGGCGGACCACGAACTCCTCGCGGCGGGACCGCGGTTGGCCGCGCTGCTGCCGGAGATGCCGGACGGGCCGCGCGCGATGACGGCCGTGGCGGTCGGCGCCTGCGTCGAGCGCGGGGCGGACGCCACGCAGTGCGCCGGTTACGTCTTCGACGGCCTTGCCGGTGCGCTGGGCGCCGCCGGGGAGTTCTGCGAGCGCTGGGAGGCGACCGGCGGCGGAGACCTGCCCGACCACGACTCCGGCGACCCCGAGCCGGAGGTCCTCGAACGCGTCGGCCAGGCCGCGACCGCGGGCTGGTGGCTGCTGCCCCGCTGGGAGATGGCCACCGTCGCGATGCTCAACCGCCCCGAGGTCCGCACCGGGCTCGGCTCCGGCCTGCGCACCCGGCTGCTGGAAGCCCTGCGTGCCGTCCAGGAGCTGTCCGGCCACGACTTCAAGTGCCTGCACTACGCCCTGCTCGTCCTGGACGACGAACCCCTCGTCGCCCTGCACCGCCCCACCGGCACCGGTTATGCGCTGCGGATGACGGGCATAGGCGACAACTTCCAGCTGCACACCCTGCTCGCCGACGCCCTGGTGGGCGGCGGTCACGTCCCCGGCCACGCGCCCTCCGCCCCGGAGACCGCCGTATGCCGGGACGCGCCCGGACAGGTGCCGACCACCGGCTCCTTCAACCTCGTCACCCCGGACGGCGACTGGGTGTGGAACGAGGGCACGCCGTCGGACATCCCGGTCGTCGACGGCGTACGTCTGCTCGTCCTGGACCCGCCTCCGTACCAGCGCGGCTGGCCCGCCGGTCGGTTCTTCCCCGGCATGACCGGAGCACTCGTCCTGGAGCGGGTGCTGGACCAGAACGAGACGCGCGGGTGGCTGGAACGCTGCGCTCCGGCGAAATGACGGCCACCTTCTGAGGGTTCGGGACGGGCGTGACAGCCCGGCCCGAGCCGTTCAACAACCGCACATCGGCTCTCCCCGCACCGGTCACGCGCATGTCAGTCGGCATCGGAAGAACAGGGGCGGCAGATCGCGCTCCCCACGGTCTGCGCCCGCTCCGCCGAACCGGCCCGCGACCAGGAGAGAGCCATGACCGGCGTTACGACCCTCGACCGTCCCCCGCAGTCCCCGGCACCCACCCGCTACACCGTCACCCTGGCCCGCGACGAGGACGACGTACGGGCCGCGCAGCGGCTGCGGCACGACGTGTTCGCCGGGGAGATGGGGGCCCTCCTCACCACCCCGCAGCCGGGCCTCGACATCGACGGCTTCGACGCCTACTGCGACCACCTGCTGGTGCGCGACACGCTCACCGGCCAGGTCGTCGGCACCTACCGGCTGCTGCCCCCGGAGCGGGCCGCGGTCGCCGGACGCCTGTACTCCGAGGGCGAGTTCGACCTGTCGCGGCTCGACGGGATCCGCCCCGGGCTCGTCGAGGTCGGCCGATCCTGCGTGCACCCCGACCACCGCGACGGCGCGGTGATCGGCCTCATCTGGGCCGGGATCGCCCGCTACATGGTGGACCGCGGCCACGACTGGCTGGCGGGCTGCTGCTCGATCCCGCTCGCCGACGGCGGCGCGCTCGCGGCCGGCACCTGGGAGCGGGTGCGCGCGAAGTACCTGGCTCCCGAGGAGTTCCGGGTACGGCCGCTGCTGCCCTGGGAGCCCGCGGAGGGCACCCCCGCCGCCCACACCGAACTGCCCCCGCTGCTGCGCGGCTACCTCCGCCTCGGCGCCTGGGTGTGCGGCCAGCCCGCCCACGACCCGGACTTCGGGGTCGCCGACATGTACGTGCTGCTGTCGATGCGCCGGGTCAACGCCCGCTACCTGCGGCACTTCCTCTCGCTCGTCCCGGCCTGATGAGCGTCTGGCTGCCGAGCGCGCCCTGCACCCCCGGGGCCTGCATCGAGCGGACGAGGTCCGTCGCGGCCGTACCCCTGGCGGTTCTCCGGCTCGTCGCCGTCGTCGTGGTCCTGCTCGCCGGGATCTCCCTGATGCCCGTCGGCCGGTGGATCCCGGCCGGCGCGGTCAGGTGGTGGTGCCGGACGACGGTACGGGCCGCGGGGATCCGGCTCCGGATGTCCGGCACCGCCGTGCCCACCGGCGGACTCCTCCTGGTCGCCAACCACATCTCCTGGCTGGACATCCCGCTGCTCGCCGCCGTCCGCCCGGCCCGGATGCTCGCCAAGTCCGAGATCCGGGGCTGGCCGGTGGCGGGCGGGCTGACGGCGGGCAGCGGCGCGCTGTTCATCGACCGGGACCGGCTGCGCGCCCTCCCGGACACGGTCGCCCGTATCGCCGACGCCCTGCGCGCGGGCAGCGCGGTCGCCGTCTTCCCGGAGGGCAGCACGTGGTGCGGCCGCGCCCAGGGCCACTTCCGCAGGGCGGTCTTCCAGGCGGCCCTCGACGCGGACGTCCCGGTGCAGCCGGTGCGTCTGCGGTACCGGGTGGGCGGGGGAGGGGCCAGCACGGCCCCCGCCTTCATCGGCGACGACTCCCTGCTGACGTCGGTGTGGCGGGTGGTGTCGGCGCGTGGTCTGGTGGCCGAGGTGGAGGTCCCGGAGCCGGTCCCGGCCGGGAGCCACGCGGATCGCAGGACGCTGGCCGTGACCGCGCAGGCACGTGTGTGGGGCGAGGACACCGTGGAGGCCTGCCCGGCTGCGGACGCCTGGTCGGCCGGGGACGCCTGCCCGGCCGCGAACCCTGTCCCGTCGCCGACCCCCGCCCGTTTGCGGACGCCCGCCTGGTCCGGGAGGCTTGCCCGGTTGCGGGTGCGCACCTGACCGATGGCATGTTGCCTGTCTGCGGCCACTTGGCGCGTTGCGGGAGGTTTGCCCGACTGCGAACCCCGTCCCGTCGCCGACCCGCTGCGTTCGGCCGTCCCCTGGTCGGCCGTGGTGCGAGCGCGAGGAACGGCTTCCGACCGCTCTCCCCCCCGCCCGTTCGCGGAGGCCCACCTGGTCCGGGAGGCTTGCCCGGTTGCGGGTGCCCACCTGACCGACGGCATCTTGCCTGTCCGCCGCCACCCGGTCCGCTGCGGGAGGCCTGCCCGACCGCCGGCCCCACCCGACCGCCGGCCCCCACCGACCGCCGGCCCCACCCGGCGGCCAACCCCCGCCCCGACCAAGGTCCCCGAGATGCTGTACGTCCCCAATAGCCGAGCGGCCCCCGGCTGCTCGCCCCTCAGCCGCCCGGTGTCAGCGCCCGTGTCAGATAGGGCGCCGTAGCGCTCCCCGCGACGCCCGCCACGTCTCGAGGCACCCCCGCCGCCACGATCCGTCCGCCCGCGTCCCCGCCGCCCGGGCCGAGGTCGATCACCCAGTCCGCGCCCGCCACCACCGACATGTCGTGCTCGACGACGATGACGGTGTGGCCGGCGTCGACGAGGCCGTGGAGTTGGCGCATGAGGACCTCGACGTCGGCGGGGTGGAGGCCGGTGGTGGGTTCGTCGAGGAGGTAGACCGTGTGCGCGCGGTGCACCCGCTGGAGTTCGCTCGCGAGCTTGATGCGCTGGGCCTCGCCGCCGGAGAGCTCGGTGGCGGGCTGCCCGAGGTGCAGGTAGCCGAGGCCGACGTTGAGGAGGGTGGCGAGGCTGCGGGCCACGGTCGGGGAGTCGGCGAAGAAGTCCGCCGCCGACTCCACCGTGAGGTCGAGCACCTGGGCGATGTTCCGTCCCCGGTACGTCACTTCGAGCGTCTCGGGGTTGTAGCGGGCCCCGCCGCAGTCCGGGCAGGGCGCGTAGGTGCTCGGCAGGAAGAGCAGCTCCACGCTCACGAACCCCTCGCCCTGGCAGGTCTCGCAGCGCCCGCCCGCCACGTTGAAGGAGAACCGGCCCACGCCGTACCCGCGTTCACGTGCTCCGTCGGTGCCGGCGAACACCTTGCGCACGACGTCGAACAGGCCCGTGTAGGTCGCCAGGTTGGAGCGCGGGGTCCGGCCGATCGGCTTCTGGTCGACGGAGACCAGCCGGCCCACCCCCTCCAACTCCTCCGTGATCTCGCCGACGAGTGTGGACTTGCCCGATCCCGACACCCCGGTGACCGCCGTGAACACACCGAGCGGGAACTCGGCCGTGACACCCCGCAGGTTGTGCCGGGTGACCGGACCGACCTTCAACTGCCCACGAGGTGACCGCACTTGGCGGGCTGGGGCGGGGGAGCGGTCGAACAGGAACCGTGCCGTGGCCGACTCCTCGACCGCCGCAAGCTCCGCCGGCGGCCCGCTGTGCAGCACCCGCCCGCCGTGCTCGCCGGCCAGCGGCCCGACGTCCACCAGCCAGTCCGCGCCGCGCATCACGTCCAGGTGGTGCTCCACCACGAACACCGAGTTGCCGGCCGCCTTCAGCCGCGCGAGCACGGTGAGCAGCGCTTCCGTGTCCGCGGGGTGCAGTCCGGCGGAGGGTTCGTCGAGGACGTACACGACGCCGAACAGCCCGGACCTCAACTGGGTGGCCAGCCGCAGCCGTTGGAGCTCACCGGCGGACAGGGTGGGGGTCGCGCGGTCCAGGCTGAGGTAGCCGAGGCCGAGCTCGATCACCGGGGCGATCCGGGAGATGAGGTCCTGGGTGAGGAAGCGCGCGGTCTCGGACCGTGCGTCGAGCATCGAGGCCAGCTCCACCAGCGGCACCGCCGCCAGCTCGGCGATCGTACGGCCGTTGAACGTCACCGCCATCGCCTCCGGGCGCAGCCGGCTGCCACCGCACACCGGACAGGGCGCGGAGACCAGGAACCGCTCCGCCTTCGCCCTGAGTGTCTGGCTCTTGGAGTCCGCGAAGGTCTTCAGGACATAGCGGCGGGCGCTCATGTACGTGCCCTGGTAGGGGCGTTGGATCCGGTCAGCGTCCCGCACCGGGTGCACGGTGACCACCGGCTGCTCGTCGGTGAACAGGATCCACTCCCGCTCCTCGGCGGGCAGCTCCCGCCAGGGCCGGTCCACGTCGTACCCCAGCGCGTCGAGGATGTCCCGCAGGTTCTTGCCCTGCCAGGCGCCGGGCCACGCGGCGATGGCGCCCTCCCGGATCGACAGCGACGGATCGGGCACCAGCGACTGCTCGGTCGTACGGTGGACCCGGCCGAGCCCGTGACACTCCGGGCAGGCGCCGACGGCCGTGTTGGGGGAGAAGGAGTCCGAGTCGAGCCGTTCGGCGCCCGGCGGATAGGTACCGGCCCGGGAGAACAGCATCCGCAGGGAGTTCGACAGATTGGTGACGGTGCCGACGGACGACCGTGACGTAGGCGCGGCACGCCGCTGCTGGAGCGAGACCGCGGGCGGCAGCCCGGTGATCTCCCCGACCTTCGGCGCCCCCACCTGGTGGATCAGCCGCCGCGCGTACGGCGCCACCGACTCGAAGTACCTGCGCTGAGCCTCCGCGTAGATCGTCCCGAACGCCAGCGACGACTTCCCCGACCCGGACACCCCCGTGAACACGGCGAGCACATCCCGCGGGATGTCGACATCCACCCCCTGAAGATTGTGCTCACGGGCACCACGGACGCGGACGTACGGATCGTGGGGGTCGGACATGAGGGGAGCTCCGTACGGATATGTGGGACGGGAGGAAAGGGCCGGGGGGACAAACTCCGTGATCCTATGCGAACGGGTGGCCGGTCCCCGGGCTCCCTCGTCCGGGTTTTCGGCCGCGCCGCGCATCGGCTGGTTCTGGCCGTGCGTTGCCCGGGATCCACCGGCATCCTGTGGATCCGATACTGGGGAGCGTCGCAGAGGGTCGACCTGTATGTCAGGCGCTCTCTCGGGGGAGGACGTCGGTGGGGGCATCCACACAGGAGCGGCGAGAACGCTACTTTCAGGCCATCTCAGTTCATCCGACAGCAACATCGGCCACCAAATCCGTCACGCCCAAGTCGCAATCAGTCAAGCGAGAGAAAAAGTCGCACACTCCGCACACGGAAGTGACGAAACGGCTGTGCGCGGCGGCGCATGCCCGTCCCGATCGACTGGAGTCGATGAGCAGGGCGTCGCGACACCTGGCGACTCATGGCTGGGGCATCGCCTCGGTGCGTGCACTCCTGGCCGACAACGGACGGCGGAACGGTGTGAGCTGCCCTCCCCTGGGTGAGCCGCTCGCCAGGTGGGCGATAGGCAAGATAGTCATGTCGCGCTTACGGGTGGTGCCGTCGTACGGATTCGACCTCGCGCCTGTCCTCGCGCACTGTGTCGCGGCCCGCAGACAGTGGCGCCTGCGGCGGACGGCACTCGCGGCGGTCCTGGGCTGGATCGCGTACCACTTCCCACTGGGGGTCGCGGTCTGGGCCATCGCGGCCGTCCTCTCACTCGTGGTGGCCCGTCCGACCCGTCGCCCGCCCTGGCGTTCGCGACAGTGGCTGTGGAGGCTCAGCCGGACCTGGGCGGGGGCGCTTCTGCTTCTCCTGCTCCCCGTGCTGGTGATGACCCTTCGTCCGGAGAGCCGGGCGGGCCGGGAGACCCTGGTGGCCTTCGAGTACGCCGCGGTGGCCTACCTCGGAGTGCGCGTCGTGGACCGTCTCGTCGCCCACCTCTACGCACTGGCCTGTGACCGGGACGGCCGCCGTCCGTGGACGGGACCACGGCTGCGCACCCGGATCGCCGTGATCGAACGAGCCCAGGCGGGCAATGCGCTCCCCTACGAACTCCATGCGGGCTACTGGCGTTTCATCGGTGCCGGCAATTCGCTCTGGCGGCGCCACACGATCAGTACCAAGCTTCAGGGTGAGAAGGACGACGAGGACGAGACGGTCCGCAAGGACTTCGTTCCGTTCGACGCCGACGAACTGCTCGCGGCGGTGTGCGAGGACCTCGACGATCTACGGATCGCCGAACCACCCTTCCGGCCACTCGAGTGCGATGTCCGGTACGTGCGGGGCGGCCCCTCCCGGCGGTGGGCTCGCCTGCCCAGGGTTCCCGAAGGCGACGAGGGCGCCGAGGACGCCCTGTGGGGGCGGGCACCGGACGAACGGGGCTCCGGGATCGTCGTCCGCCGCTACCTCTCCGGGCAGGTCAGCACCTGGTCGGGACAATTGGTCATCACCCTGCTCGCATCCGCGGTGATCGAGGGGCAGGAACTGCATTTCGTGGTGCGCCCCCACGTCCTGCCACCGCTGCACGACGACATCGACGAGGCAGTGGACCCCGAAGCGCTGCGCAGTTTCCGCAGGTTCGCGCAGATACCCGTGCAGGCACTGGGGGACCTTCTCGCTCTGGGCCAAGCGTGGTGGCGGCTTCTGCGGTGGTGTGCGGGCGAGAGCGAGCAGACGGTGGACGAGCAACTCGCGGAGGTCCCGAAGCGACCACTGCCGACAAGCCTGCGCGAGCGTTACTCGCCCATCTACACCGGCGACATGCACACGGCCGAGGACGCGGTCCGGCACGTGACGATCGTCCAGTCGTCCATGTTCTCCACCGTCGAGGACTTCCTCGAGTTCAAGGGTGTCGACGTCACGGACTTCAAGCGCCAGGCCCAGAAGATCATGACGATCATCCACGCCGGCGACAACAACATCATCCAGGCGGTGACGGCGGGGCGGGATGCGCAGGCCACCCAGCAAACGGAGTCGGACGACGGGCACGAACAGCAGCCGCGTCGCACCGGTGACCGGGACGACAGCGCCAAGTCGAGCAGCACGACGACGGAGAAAGGGGACGAGGAATGACGCGAACTCCGCGAGAAGGCCGCGGTTGGCGGAGCGGAAGGGGGCGCCAGAGCGTGTCGGCCACCTTGAACCAGGGCAACGACGGTATCGGCCAGGCAGTGGCCGCGGGGAGGGACGCCACCGCCAACCAGAACGTGCAGCGCAACAATCCCGCGGTGGCCGACGTCCGTGCCGCCCTCCGGGATTTCCGGGACGCCCTGTACCGACTCGACGCCGGCGAGAACCGGGACGCCGGACTGCGCGCGGCGGACCGTATCGAGCGGGCCCTCGGCAACCCTGCGGACCAACGGGACACCATCGAGGGCGCGGCCGACACGATCGGCGTCATGGGGCGTACGGTGACGGTGCTTGCCGGAGCGGCCGTCGCGGTCCAGGAGGCCGTACGGGCACTGTTCTGATGTTCCTCCCTCCGCGCCCTACGCGGAGGGAGCCGTACCACTGCCCGCGACCCGCGCCAGCCGCCGGTAGGAGTCCAGGAGCGCCTCGCGGTCGTACGTGCTGGTCGTGACCAGGATCTCCTCGGCGCCCGTCTCCTTCAGGACCGTCTCCAGTTCGTGGGCGACCTGCTCCTCGGTGCCCGCGATGTGGCCGGTGAGGCCGGACTCGTAGAAGCCGCGCTCCTTCGTCGTCATCGTGAGGCCCTCGACGCGGTCGGCGGGCGGGAGGGGCGGGAAGGTGCCGTGGGTACGGGAGTACGCCATCGACCAGGCCTCCGGGATCAGCAGGCGGCGGGCCTCGTCGGGGGTGGCCGCGACCGCGACCGTGCCGGAGATCACGACGTACGGTTCGGCGGCCCAGGGGGAGGGGCGGAAGTGGCTGCGGTAGTGGTCGATGCCGCGCCGCATCTTGTCGCGGTTCCTCAGGTCACCGATGACCATCGGCAGGCCCGCGCGGGCCGCGATCCCGGCACCCTCGCCCATGGCCAGCACGAACGGCGGCACGGTCAGGCCCTCGGCGGGGCGGGCCCGCACCCCCGTCGGGGAGGTGCCGCGGAACCAGCCCAGCAGCTCCTGAAGCTGTACGGCGAAGTCGTCGGCGTCGTCCTTGCCGCGCCCCAGCGCCTTGCGCACGCCGTCGGTGAAGCCGACCGAGCGGCCCAGGCCCATGTCGATCCGGCCGGGGAAGAGGGACTCCAGGACGCCGAACTGCTCGGCGACGACCAGGGGTTGGTGGTTGGGCAGCATCACACCGCCGGTACCGACCCGGATCGTGTCGGTGGCGGAGGCCACAGCGGCGGCCAGGACTGTCGGCGCGGAGCCGGCGACCCCCGGGACCCCGTGGTGCTCCGAGACCCAGAAACGGTGATAGCCGAGACCTTCTAGCTCCCGCGCCAGCCGGACGGTGTCCTGGAGAGCCTGCGCGTTCGTGCCGCCCTCGCGGGTCCGGGAGCGGTCGAGGACGGAGAAGCGGGTGGCGGCGATCAGGGAACTCACACGGGGTTCAACGCGTGCGGGCGCCAGGCATTCCCGGACGGGCGGCGCGGAAAACCGGGTGACCGGCATCCGCGCAGGTCAGCACAATGGGCGGGTGACCGTCCAGAACATCCTGCTCTCCGGCATCGTCGGCTCGACCGCGTACGGACTCGCCCGCGAGGGCTCCGACGTGGACCGGCTCGGCATGTTCGCCGCGCCCACCGCGAGCCTGCTCGGCCTGCACACCCCGAGGGAGTCCCACGTCACCACGGCACCGGACCGCACCCTGCACGAGGCGGCGAAGTGGTGCCGGCTCGCCCTCGGCGGCAATCCCACCGTGATGGAACTGGCGTGGCTGCCGGACGAGCTGTACGAGGTGCGCACCCCGCTGGGCGACGAACTCATCGGCATCCGGGGGGCGTTCCTCAGTGCCCAGCGGGTCCGGGACGCCTATCTCGGGTATGCCGGCCAGCAGTTCAGGAAGCTGGAGAGCCGCGCGGGCGACCACCGCACCGCCAAGCACGCCCGGCATCTGAAGCGGCTCTGCCACCAGGGCCTGGAGCTGTACACCACCGGACGGCTCACCGTGCGGGTCGAGGACCCCGAGGAGTACCACCGCTTCGGTGACTCCGTCGCCGCCGATCCGGCCTCCGCCCGGTCGCTGCTCGCGCACTACGAGAGCGCCTTCGCCGAGACCCGCAGCGCGCTGCCCGACCGGCCCGACGAGGCACCGGTCGAGGCGTGGCTGCTGCGGGTGCGGGCGGAGTTCTACGCCACGGCGGCGTGAGCGTGCGCGTCGGCGCCCTCGTGGTCGCAGGTGTCGTCGACGCCGTACGTCTCCCAGTCGGGGAAGGGGTCCACGAGCGGTTGACTCTCGTCCGGGGCCATGAGGCAAGCGGTGAGTGCCGCGTGCAGCGCCTCCGGCTCCAACTGCGTGCCGATGAAGACGAGTTCCTGCGCGTAGGGCGCCTCGCTGTCCCGGGCCGCGGACGGCTCGAAGCGGGCCACGGCACCGGCCTGTGACCACAGGCCCGTCACGTGCGGGCGGCTGGCCAGGGTGAAGAAGCCCTTCGAGCGGAGGATCCGCCCGTACGCTCCGCTGTCCATGCCCTCGGTGACGAAGTCCCACAACCGGACCGGGTGGAAGGGGAGTTCGGAGCGGAAGACAGTCGAGGAGACGCCGTACTCCTCGGTCTCGGGCACGTGCTCACCGTTGAGCTCCTGGACCCAGCCGGGTGCCTGCTGGGCGCGTTCCAGGTCGAACAGGCCCGTGCCGAGGACCTGTCGGAGGTCCACGCGGGAGTGCTCGGCCTCGATGATCCGGGCGGCCGGGTTGAGCCGTACGAGAGCCGCCCGCAACCGGGCCGCCGCCTCCGCGTCGACCAGGTCGAGCTTGTTGAGGACGAGGACGTCCGCGAACTCGATCTGGTCGACCAGGAGATCGCTGACCGTGCGTTCGTCGTCCTCGAAGGGGGCGAGGCCGCGCTCGGCGAGTTCGTCGCCCTTCTCCAGCTCGGGCAGGAAGTCGGCCGCGTCCACGACCGTGACCATGGTGTCGAGCCGGGCCACGTCCCCGAGGGTGGCGCCGTCGTCGCGGGCGAAGGCGAAGGTGGCGGCCACCGGCATGGGCTCGGAGATGCCGGACGACTCGATGAGCAGGTGGTCGAAGCGGTCCTCGCGGGCCAGTCGGTCCACCTCTTCGAGGAGGTCGTCGCGCAGGGTGCAGCAGATGCAGCCGTTGGTCATCTCGACCAGGCGTTCCTCGGTCCGCGACAGCGCGGCCGCACCGCCGCGCACCAGCGCCGCGTCGATGTTGACCTCGCTCATGTCGTTGACGATGACGGCGACCCTGAGCCCCTCGCGGTTCGCGAGGACATGGTTGAGGAGCGTCGTCTTGCCCGCTCCGAGGAAGCCGGACAGGACGGTGACGGGCAGGAGGCGGTCGTACGGCACGCGGTCCTCAGCCCTCGGGGCGCAGCAGGCCGCGCTCGTACGCCTTGACCAGGTTCTGCGGGACGAGATGGGCGACGCCGTCGACGGTGACCGGCACCAGCTGGGTGGTGGTCGCCTTCCACTGTGAGCGGCGGTGGCGGGTGTTGCTGCGGGACATCTTCCGCTTGGGGACGGCCATGGCGGGATCCTCCTCGGTGGCGGGGTGGGCACCGAGGACGCTACATGAAAATGGATCCCATTAACAATCAGCGGCGGCGACGGGACCGCACCCTCGCCTCCCGCGGCGGCTGGATGAACTGGAGCTCCAGCGTCAGCGGTGGCTCGGCGACCCCCGGGCCCCCGGCCGCCGCCCACCGCACGACCTCCTCGGTGGCCTCGTCGTCCGTCACGAACCCGATCCACGCGGCCTTGCCGCCCGCCCGGCGCCCAGCGGCTGACGGCCGTACGACGATGACGTTCGCCTGGTCGCAGGGGCCCAGGCAGTCGGTCGTACGGACCTGGAAGCCGTGCTCGGCCGCTCCGGCCCGCAGCAGCTCCAACTGCCAGGCGTGGTCGGTGCCGGGGTTCTTGCGGGCGTCGCCGCAGCAGCAGCCCCGGCAGACGACGAGGGTGCAGGACGCGGAGCCGGTCAGGAACGTGCGGGGTGTCGAGGACATGGGAGAAGCATGCGGCTTGCGCTGATCATGAGGTGCGGGCGGGGTGCGTGGGGGTGGGGTGCGGCTGGGGCGCCTTCGGGGCGCCGTCGGGGTGCCGTCGGGGTGCCGTCGGGGTGCCGTCGGGTGTCTAGAACTCCGGCTCCCACGGAACGACCCGGTAGTCGCCCGTGCCCTGCCTGACCTTCTCGAAGGGCGCTGAGCTCACGCACCTGGGCAGGTCGGGCGTCTCCACCGGCGTACCCGTCGCGGCCCAGCTGTAGCCGAGCCGGTCGTGGCGGCCGAGGTCGTGGACCGTGACGCCGACCCGCTTCCCCTTGGCGCCGGGCAGGTCCGAGTCGGTGATGACGCCCGAGACGACCGCCACCTTGCCGCCGGTCACGAGGCAGTCGACCTTCGCCTTCGCCCAGGCGCCGTCACCGTGGAGGTAGTGACTCCACTCGAAGGTCCCGGTCGCCTTGAGGGGGTCGTCGTCGTCCTTCGCCGCCAGATGGGCGTCGAAGGAGAACGTGACGTCCTCCGCGGTCGACCGGGACATCTTCGCGGTGCCGGTGAGGGCGGCGGCTTCCCGCCGGCCGTCACCGGAGGCGGCCGCCGAGCCCGCCACCGCGGCGGTGAGCAGGAGCGTGGCACCCAACACAGCAGTCTTCGTACGGCGGTTCATGCCGGTCCTTTCGGTGGGTTGATCGGACGTCTCCCACTCTCCCGGCGCCGCGCCCGCGCCACATCACGCCACGGACGGCATCGGACGTCCGCCCCGGGTCGGGAGGGCGTCCGATGCCCTGCGTCCTGAGGAGGACCCCTGAGTACGACCGAGGTCGCGCATCGGCTCGTCTAGAAGCGCGCCCCCACGTTCGTCCCGTTGCGCGGTACGAGGAACGCCGGTGCCGAGGGGAGCGAACCGTCGGTCGCGCGAGGCCCGGTGACGGCCGCCGGGTCCGTGCTCAGTACCGACGCGGCGTTCCAAGTGCCGCCCAGATCCCAGGAGTTGCCGCTGGAGACGGTCGCCGAGCCGAGGGCGGCCGCTTTCGGGTCGGCGACCGACAGGTTCGCGGTCATCCGGGCCTTGCCGCCCGACACGTCGGCGTCGAAGCCGGTGCCGCCGTTGGCCCACGTCGAGTTGCGGGTCAGGACGAGCGCGCCGGTGTTGCCGTTGTCGGTGAGGCCGTGCGCGGCGTTCTTGAAGGCGATCGAGTTGCGCACGGTGTGGGCCACCGCCGGTGCCGGAGTGCCGCCGCCGAGCTTGAAGCCGTTGCCGTCGCCCGCGAAGTCGGGGAAGTTCCAGCGGTTGAAGCCGTTGCCGTAGGCGAGCGCGTTCTCGATCAGGATCGGCGAGGTGAACTTCCAGGCGTCGAAGCCGTCGTCGACGTTGTTCCACAGCCGCGCGCCCCGCACCACGTTGCCGGTGCCCGAACCCTCCTTGATGGCGAGCCCGTCCGCGCTCTCGCCGTTCTTGCGCGGGTCGCGGTTGGCCCAACTGTCCAGGTTCAGGATCTGGTTGTCGCTGGAGGCGCCCTGGAGCTGGAACCCCGACTCGTAGTTGTCGTGGGTCCTCAGGCGCGCGAAGACATTGCCTACGCAGCCGTCGCAGTACACCCCGTAGGGGCCGTTGACGATCTCCAGATCCGAGATCCGCCAGTACGACGCCTCCTGGTGGATCGCCCCGCGTTCGGCCCGCGGGATGCTGCCGCCGACCGGGGTGTGGCTCGCGGCCAGTTGCTCGCCGTCGATCACGACCCGCTCGCCCTGGTAGGCGCCCAGCGAGATGGGCTGGGACGCGGTGCCGGACGTGGCGATGGTGATGTTGTCCGTGAGCGCGTACGTGCCGGCGCGTACGGCGATGGTGTCGCCGGGCTTCGCCAGGTCGACGGCCCGCTGGACCGTCCGCAGCGGCTGGGCGAGGGTGCCCGGCGCGGTGTCGTTGCCGTTCGTCGCCACCACCAGGGTGGTCGGCGCGGCGGACGCCTGAGGCGCCGGTAACGCCAGGGCCGCGCCCACCAGTGCCGCCGTCCAGATCGCCTTGTTCACACGCATGGAGTCTCCCGCCTCGTCCCGACCGCTGTGTCGAGGGGCAGTGGTCACCAGGAGCGGGAAGGTTGCCGGGTCTAGGGTGGGGACGTGACCGACAGCGACAAGCGCCCGATCGCCGTGTTCGACCTGGACAACACCCTGGCCGACACGGGCCACCGGCAGCGGTTCCTGGAGCGCAGGCCGCGCGACTGGGACGCCTTCTTCGCGGCCGCGCCCGAGGACCCGCCGCTCCCGGAGGGCGTCGCGCTGGTGCTGGCGAGCGCGGAGGAGTGCGAGATCGTCTACCTCACCGGACGGCCCGAGCGCTGCCGGCGCGACACGCTCACCTGGCTCGCCGCCCAGGGGCTGCCCGAGGGGCGCGTGCACATGCGGCGCAACGACGACCGGCGGCCCGCCCGGCGGACCAAGCTGGAGATCCTCAAGCGGCTGGGGCGGACCCGGGAGATCCGGGTCCTGGTGGACGACGACGAACTGGTCTGCGCGGACGCGGAACAGGCCGGGTTCGCCGTCGTACGGGCACGCTGGACCGCCCCTTCCGCCGAGCTGAAGGTGGCGCAGGAGCGGGAGGGGCGGACCTGAGCGCCGTCAGTCGGACTCTTCGAGGCGGAAACCGACCTTGAGGCCGACCTGCCAGTGCTGGACCTGCCCGTCCTCGATCTGCCCCCGCACCTGGGTCACCTCGAACCAGTCCAGGTTGCGCAAGGTCTGCGAGGCGCGGCTGATGCCGTTGCGGATCGCCTGGTCCACGCCGTCGGGCGAGGTGCCCACGATCTCGGTGACCCGGTAGGTGTGGTTCGACATACGGATGCTCCTCTCCGCCGTGACAGCGGTGTCACGGGTCACTCCACCGTGCCCCAGCCCGCGACGGAACGCGAGCCGTCCGCAGGCACCCTCTGCCAGACTGGCCCGATGTCAGCAGTCGCGTTCACCAAGGCCGCACCCGTCGTTCCCGTCCGCGATATCGACGCCGCCCTGGAGCGGTACCGGCGTCTGGGCTTCGAGGCCCGCGCCTATGACGGTCCGGACCGCTACGGCTTCGTCGAGCGGGGCGCCGTCCAGGTCCACCTCACCGAGTCGCCCGACCACGACCCGCTGCGCACCGGGGCCGTCGTCTACCTGTACGTGAGCGACGCCGACGCCGTCCACGCCGAGTGGCGGGCCGCCGGTGTCGAGGGTCGCTTCACCGAACCGGCGGACACCCCCTACGCGCTGCGCGAGTTCACCTTCGTGGACGTCGACGGCACGGCGCACAGGGTCGGTTCGCCGTAGCGGCCTCTACCGTGGGCCCATGGACGGCATGCCTCGCGACACTTCTGCCCCCGACACCCCGAATCCGCTGCGGTCGCTCACCTTGGAGCAGCTCCGGCGGCGTACGAGCATGAAGTGGCGGACGTACCCCGAGGACGTACTGCCGTTGTGGGTCGCCGAGATGGACGTCCCCCTGGCCGAGCCGGTCGTGCGGGCCGTCCAGGAGGCACTGGCGCTCGGGGACACCGGGTATCCGGCCGGGACGGCGTACGCCGAGGCGCTCGCAGGGTTCGCGGCCGGGCGGTGGGGCTGGGACGGGCTCGCGGTGGAGCGTACGGCGATCGTGCCGGACGTGATGCTGGGCATCGTCGAGATGCTCAAGCTGGTCTCCGGGCCGGGTGACCCGGTGGTCGTCAACTCGCCCGTGTACCCGCCCTTCTACGGGTTCGTCGAGAACATGGGCCGCAAGGTCGTCGAGGCCCCGCTGGGCGCGGACGGCCGGATCGACCTCGCGGTCCTGGAGGACACCTTCGGGCGGCTCCGCGGGGACGCGGGCCGCCCCGCGTATCTGCTGTGCAGTCCGCACAACCCCACCGGGGCCGTGCACACCGCCGACGAGCTGGCGTCCGTGGCGGCGCTGGCACAGACGTACGGCGTACGGGTCGTGGCCGACGAGATCCACGCCCCGATCACGGCGGCGGGCGCGACCTTCGTGCCCTACCTCGCCGTGCCGGGCGCGGAGAGCGGGCTGTCGCTGATGTCGGCCTCGAAGGCGTGGAACCTGGCCGGGTTCAAGGCGGCCGTGGCCGTCGCCGGACCCGAGGCGGCCGACGACCTGGCACGCCTTCCCGAGGAGGTCGGCCACGGTCCCAGCCACGTCGGCGTCATCGCCCACACCGCCGCGCTCAGGGACGGTGGCGCCTGGCTCGACGCCCTGCTCGGCGGCCTCGACGACAACCGCCGCCTGCTGGCCGCTCTCCTTGCCGAGCACCTGCCCGCCGTGCGCCACGAACCCTCCCAGGCCACGTATCTGGCCTGGCTGGACTGTCGGGCGCTGGACCTGGACGGCGACCCGGCGGACGTCTTCCTGGAGCGCGGGCGGGTCGCCCTGACCTCCGGCATCCCGTTCGGCACGGGCGGCTCGGGCTTCGTCCGGCTGAACCTGGCGACCTCTCCCGAGCTGATCACCGAGGGGGTCCGGCGGATGGCTGCGGCTGTGGGGTGATGGTGGGGGGTGCGAGGCGCGCTCGGCGACAGGGCGCGGTCCCCTGTCCGCCTGTCCCGCGACGCTGCGATTTGAATACTGAAACCGATCGGTTTATCGTGACGATGAAACCGGTCGGTTTCCGTTGGGGGCGCGGCCCGGACCGTGATCCGCGGGAGCCGTCGTCACGAACCAGCTGAAGGATTTCGCGCCATGAACGGAACCAATCCCTTCCGCGTACTGCGCGCGAAACCTCTGTGGATCGCCAGCGGCGCCATCACCGGTGTTCTCGCGCTGCTGTTCGCCGTGCTGTACGTCGGCGCCAACATCGACCCGGCCGGTCACATGAAGAACCTGCCGGTCGGTCTGGTCAACGCCGACAAGGGGGCCGAGGTCGGCGGCAGGCAGGTCAACCTGGGCGCCCGGATCACCGACTCGATCGAGAAGTCCACCGCGGGAGGGGGCAAGGTCGACTGGAAGGTGATGGACGAGCGGGAGGTGAAGGAGGAACTCGGCAAGGGCAAGCTGTACGGCGCGCTGGTCGTACCCGCCGACTTCACGGCCTCGGTCACCGCCCTGACCGGCACCACGGCCGCCGGAACCCCGGTCCGGCCGGAGCTGACGGTGCTCACGAACCAGTCCGCCGGCAGCCTGGGCTCCAGTCTCGCGCGGGTCGCGACGACACAGGCGGCCGCGAGCTCCTCGCTCCAGGTGGGCAAGGAACTGACCGCGCAGATCGGCGCCCAGCAGGCGAAGCTGCCCCCCGCGGCCCGTGTCCTGCTCGCCGATCCGGCCGCCGTCACCGTGCAGGACGGCCACCCGCTCGACTCGCACAGCGGCCTGGGACTGACGGCGTTCTACTACGCGCTCGCCCTCGTGGTCGTCGGCATGCTCTCCGCCAACGTCATCAGCGGCCAGGTCGACCACAGCCTCGGTTACACCCACAACGACCTGGGCCCGCTGCGTCTGCACCGCCCCCTGATCCGGGCGACCCGGGTGCAGACCCTCGCCATCAGCAGCACCCTCATGGCGGCCCTGTCCCTGCTGATGGGCACCCTGGTCATGGTCGGGGCGGTCGGCCTCATGGGCATGGACGCCTCCCATCTGCCGCTGCTGTGGCTGTACTCGGTGTGCGCCGTCGCGGTCTCCGGGATCGGCGCGCTCACCCTCCTCGCGGTGTTCGGCACGCCCGGCATGCTGGTGGCCACGCTGGTCTTCATCGGAATGGCGGTACCGACGGCCAACGCCACCACGCCGATCCAGGCGCTGCCCGGCTTCTACCGCTTCCTCGCGGAGTTCGAGCCCCTGCGGCAGATCGCCGACGGCATTCGCGCGATCCTCTACTACGACGCGCAGGGCGACGCGGGTCTGACCCGGGGCTGGGTGATGATGGCCGTCGGCCTCGTGGCGGCCGCGCTGTTCGGCCTCGGCGTGCTGGGCTGGTACGACCGCAAGGGGCTGCACCGCATCCCGGCCGAGACGGACGCCGAGCCGAAGGCCACCCCGGTGTGACCCGTGGAAACCGATCGGTTTTCATTTCGTCCGATTCGGGTTACCCTCACGGCATGACCACCGAAGCGAAGCCGACTTCCAGAGAACGCCTGCTGGCGGCGGCGGCCACGCTCAGCTACCAGGACGGTGTCCATATCGGCGTCGACGCGCTGTGCCGGGCGGCGGGAGTGTCGAAGCGCTCCATGTACCAGCTGTTCGAGAGCAAGGACGAACTGCTCGCGGCAAGCCTGAAGGAACGCAGTGCCGCATTCGTGGCCACCCTCCTGCCCCCGGCGGCCGACGGGCGCTCCCCCCGCTCCCGGATTCTGCACGTCTTCGAGCAACTGGAGTCGCAGGCGGGCGCGTCCGCCTTCCGGGGCTGCCCGTACCTGGCCGTGCAGATCGAACTGAAGGACCAGAGCCATCCCGCGAGCCAGGTGGCACACCGGATCAAGGCGAAACTGACGGCCTTCTTCCGTGCCGAGGCCGAGCGCGGCGGCGCGAGCGACCCCGGTCTGCTGGCCCGGCAGCTGATCATGGTCTTCGACGGAGCCAGCGCCCGCGCGGGGATCGGCGCCGACGCGATGACGGGACTCGTCGCCCCCACGGTGGTCACCCTGCTGGACGCGGCAGGCGTGCGCTGACGCCTCGCCCTTCTGGCAGGCTTCCGGGCGGCCTCGTCTACGGCGCGGTGAAGAGCAACGGGAAGCGCAGGCCCAGCCACGGTTTACGGCCCCAGACGACGACCTTGGCGCGGGCCATGGCGGTGGGGGCGGTCCAGCGGCCCAGGGCGAGGAGGAGGAAGGCGACGGGGTCGATGGCTATCGTGCAATCGGGGCGCCGGGGCGGGGTGTCGGTCACCGTGGGCACGCCGTCCGCGAAGGTGACGGCGAAGCGGGCGCTGCCGATCCGCAACAGATAGCACGCGTGGTGGCCGACCGCGTCGGCGTTCACCGCGCGCGGCATGGCCTGTCGCATGAAGGGCAGCGTGAGCGCGACCATGTCCCGGTCGACCATGTGGGGCCCGCGCAGCGCGACCGCGATGTCGTAACCGTGCCCGAGCAGGTGGGTCAGCAGATACGAGCTCAGGGTGGACAAGTCCATCGGCCCCATCGGCGTCAGCACCGCCTCCCGCGGGTCACGGCCGGCCGCGGCCTCGACGAAGGCCCGGGCGGTGACGGCGATTTCCGCGCCGAGGACCGCCGGATCCCGCTGCGGGAAAAGGTCGAGTGCGGCACGGTTGGCCGCCGCGAGACCGCTGGGCGTCCCGTCGCCGTACGGCCGGACCTCGCCCGCCCCGATGTCCGCCATCAGTTTCCCCGCCAGCGCGAGATGCGCCGCCGCTTCCCCCACCGTCCACTCCGCGCCCGGCAGCGGTGTGCGCGGGTCGGCCCCCGCTTCCAGCAGCTCGGCGATCCGGTCGGCGGTGGCGACGATGGCATCCTCGGGTGTCATGAACGCGATCGTGTACGGGCTCGGACGTGCTGTCCAGTGCCGTGCCGATCCGGCGTGCAGACCGTGTCGATCCCCGGCTGCTCTCAGCCGATGGGATGCGGCTGTCTGTTCCTCGCTCGCCGTCAGTCGCGGACGGTGGTGGAGCCGGACGGCGACCACGCGGGCGTGTCGATCGGCGAGTAGTGCGTGTCCTTGCCGTCCAGCCGGACCATACGGCGACTGGCGCGCTCCTGGATGGGGGCCAGGTTGCCCACACCCGACAGGGTGCTCATCCCGCGGCGGTAGGGCCCACTGCTTCCGTACTTGCTCTGCGGAAACCGGGCGGTTTACAGTGGCGTACGTGAGGATTGTTGAACGATCCTCGCACTGCCTGTCTGTCGCCTGTCTATCGCCTGAATGTCGCGTATGGCGCGCTTGGATAGCTTGGATTGAGAAGGGACCGATATGAGCCGGAGCGAGATGAGCGTGCCCCCCTCCGTCCAAGAGGCGGTACACGCCTGCGCGGTGCGCGCGGCGCAGGGTTCGGCCGTCCTGGCGCGGGCCTCGGACGCGGAGATCGACACCGCGCTGCGGGCCATGGCGGAGCGGCTGCACACGGCACGCGACGTGCTGACGGCGGCGAATCAGGACGACCTGCGATCAGCCGTCTCGAGCGGGATGTCGGCGGCACTGCAGGACCGCCTCCGGCTGACCGGCCCCCGGCTCGAGGACATGGCCGCGGCGTTGCGCACGCTGGCGGACGTGCCGCACGAGCCACGGGACAGGGTGCTCGAGGAGCGTCCCGACGGCCTGGTCCTGCTGGAGCGCCGCCGCCCGGTGGGGGTCATCGGCGCGAACTTCGAGGCCCGTCCGAACGTGACACTCGACGTCGCCTCCCAGTTCCTCAAGTCCCGCAACGGCGGCGTACTGCGCACCGGTTCGGCGGCCCTGCGCTCCTCCCAGGCCCTGGTCACCCATGTGATCACGCCCGCCCTCACCGAGGCGGGACTGAACCCGGACGCCATCCAGTTGGTGCCGAGCGAGGACCGGGCGGCGGCGTACGCGCTGGTGTCGCTCCCCGAGACCGTCCCCCTGGTCATCCTGCGCGGCAGCGGCGACAGCACCCGGGAACTCGGCCGCGAGGCCGCCCGCCACGGTGTGCGCACGCTGGCCCACGCGGACGGCGGCGGAGTGCTGTACGTGGCCCGGGACGCCGACGAGAAGCTGGTGCACGAGCTGGTCACCAGCAGCCTGGACCGGCTGGGCGTCTGCAACCGGCTCAATCTGCTCCTCATCGACCGGGCCGCCCACGACGCACTGCTGCCGGGCATCCTGAAGACCCTGGAGGACCTGGGCATCGCCGCGTCGCTGCCGCCACATGCCCACGCGCGTGGTTACGAGTGGTCCCTGGACTCCGAGCGCGCGGCCACGGTGACGATCGACGCGGCGGACGGCCCGGCCGACGCCGCGCGGATCGCCAACGAGGAGACCTCCGGACTGGCTGCCGCCATCGCCACCCACGACCCGGACACCGCGGCCCGGTTCATGGACGCCTACGGCGGCTCGGGCGTCTTCTGGAACTGCACGACCCGCCTCCTCGACGGCTTCAAGCTCCTGCGCCTACCGGAAACCGGCATCAACATCGACCGCGTCCCCGGCCCCCGCGGCCCCGTCACCTACCGCGACCTGTATCTCCGCCAGTACGTCGTGCGACCGGCGGCGTCCCTGCACGGGTGAGCCGACGCCGCATCGACCGCTCATGTGAGTTCGCGAAGGATGCCCAGCGGTCGAGCCGGCGTCCTCCGGGTCGGTGTTGAAGGCGAGCGGGATGCCCGGTCGAAGGTCGATGAGCACGTTGCCGACCCGTTCCAGCGGGACGGTGGTCTGCGGGAAGAGCCGGACGCCGGCTCCGATGATCGCGACCCCGAAGGGGAGGGGCGCTCTCCTCGTGGCGCTGTTCGGCCATAGCTGACAAGGCGGGTCACCGTCTGCCGGCCGTTCCGGCGCTCACGCCGACCAGGAGGGCGCTGGCGGTGGTGCGGTGGCCCGGCACGTCCGACGCCGGGCACCGATCGCTGTGCCGACAGCCACCGGCTCCTCGTTCCACGTCGGCTGCCGCTGGTCTCAGGCAGGGCGTCGGATGGCCTGTACGGCGGTGTCGTAGAGGTCGAACATGTCGGCCTGTCCGCCCCGGCGTACCCATTCCTCGTTGGCTGCCTGCATGCAGACGATCGCTGCGGCGGCGATCGCGCGGGCCTGCAGGGTGCGCTGGTCGGAGTCGGGCAGTCGCGGCTCGATGTGCGGTGCGAACAGGTCCTGCCAGCGGGCCTGCTTCTCGGCGTGTCCGGCACGCAGGGAGTCGTTGCCGAAGAGCAGCGTGATGAACTCCAGGCGACCTTCGGCCGTTATGTCGATCTCCTCGAGCACCTGGAAGGCGGCGCGCAGCGCGGTCCAGGGATCCTCGTCGGCCGGCCTCTCGGCGAGACGCGCGGCGATCAGTTCGCCCTGCTCGTCCAGACCGCTGAGGGCGAGGTCCTCCTTGTTGCGGAAGTAGTTGAACAGGGTGCGCCGGGAGACGCCCGCCGCGGCGGCGACCTCGTCGAGGGTCGTGTTGTCGAAGCCCTTGGCGCCGAACAGCTCGATGGCGGTTTGGGCCAACAGGGAGCGGACCACCGAGCGCGTCTGCTCCCGGATGGGGGCCGGTTTCTGAGTCATGCACCAATGGTACGCGGTATCACTCAATGCAGTGCCTTGCACTCTATGCAAGACCGTGCGCGGGGTGAACCCATGAGGGGCGATCATCATGAGCGGCTTGGGCGAGATCCGGTTGATCCATACGCCGGCTGGCGCGGGCCCTCGACGTCCGGCAGACAGAGCCAGCGCACAGCGTCACGCCCCCGTCCGCCGTGAACCCCACGTCGATGCGTTCTGCCATGGTCACTTGCTTTGCGGAACCGCGACAGCGGTGGCCCGGCACCTCCCGCGCCGGGCCACCGATGTCGACGCCACGTGTCCGCCGGCGTGTGTCAGCGAATCGTGGCCAGCGTGAGGGTGAAGCCGGCGTCAGGGTCGGACCAGAGCTGCTGTGGCCGCAGGCCTGCCTCGGCCATCTCCGCGTGGAGCCCGTCCGTCGTGAACTTGGCGCTGCGTTCGGTGATCCATTCCTCTCCGGGCGCGAAATGCACCGGCAGGTCGAGTTCCCGGATCTTGACGAGCTGGTCGACCCGGCTGCGCAGCCTCATCTCGATGTGGCTTTCCGTGCTGTTCCACACCGCCACGTGGTCGAAGGCATCGGGGTCGAAGTCCGCGTTCAGCTCGTGGTTCAGCACGTGCAGCAGGTTCTTGTTGAACTCCGCCGTGACGCCCTGTGCGTCGTCGTAGGCGGCGATCATCTCGTGCTCCGGCTTGACCAGGTCGGCCCCGATCAGAAGGAAGTCCTCCCGGCGCATGATGTCCCGGAGCCCCCGGAGGAAGGGCCCCCGCGCGGGGCGCCGGAAGTTCCCCAGCGTGCTGCCGAGGAAGGCGATGAGCCGCGGCTCGTCATCGGGCAGCGAGGGCAGGACGAGCGGAGCCGTGAAGTCGGCGCGGAGAGCGTGCAGCCGGATCCCGGGATAGTCCTGGACGAGTTGGGCGCTGGCTCCCTGGAGCGCGTCCGCGCTGACGTCGACGGGAACGTAGTTCAGCCCGGCCGCTCCGAGCGCCTCGATGAGCAGCTTGGACTTCGTCGAACTCCCGGACCCGAGCTCGACCATGCTGCGGGCTCCGGTCCGCGCCGCCACGTCCTTGGCGTGACGGCGGAGCAACCCCAGTTCGGCCCGCCACAGCGGGTACTCCGGAAGCTGGGTGATCTCCTCGAAGAGTTCGCTGCCCCGGGCGTCGTAGAACCACGTGGGAGCCGTGGACTTGGGGGTGCCGGTCAGTCCGCCGCGGATGTCGGCGCGCAGCGCCTTGGCGTAGTGCTCGGCCTCGAGGGTGTCGGTGTAGCCGTAGGCGCGGGTGCTGGTCATGATGGCCTCTCCTCGGACGACGTCCTGCCGGTGGGTGCTGTGCGGGACACGGCCGGTGCCGCGACTACGGTCAACTCGGTGATCTGCTCGAAGAGTTCACGCGGGGTGTCCTCGGGCGGGGTGCGGGTCGGAAGGAACGGACTCACGTGCGGGGCTCCTCGAGTGGTTCCAAAGACTTGAGCGGTGTCAGCAGCACGTCGGTGCGGCTCGCCGCGAGCAGCGTGCGGTCGGGGACCTCCTGCCAGTGCGGATCGTCGTCGTACGGCTCGGAGGCCACGACCGTGCCGAGGCCGGGCCGCTGGAGGTACCAGAGGGTGTCGCCCCAGGCGGTCGCGGCGATGGACTCGCCGTTCGTCAGCAGCAGGTTGAGCCGGGAGCCGGGGGCCGCCTCGGCGACCTCCAGGACCGTGTCGGCGAGCGCCTGGCCCTCCTCGTCACCGCCACGCAGCCGATTGAGCACCAGGGCCCATACGAACGCCGAGTCGTTGCGGGCCTCCATGGACAGCAGTTCCGCCGGAGGAAGCGAGGCGGTGAGGGGGGCCAGGGAGCTCGGCCAGCCCTTGACCGCGCCGTTGTGGCTGAACAGCCAGGGCCCCGAGGCGTACGGCGCCGCCGCGGCCTCGGCGTCGGCTCCCGCCAGCGTCGCGTCCCGTACGGCGGCCAGGATCGCCGGGCTCCTCACGACCCGTGCCAGATCGGCGAACGACAGATCGGCCCAGATGGGCCCGGCGCGCCGGTACCGTGCCGGGACCGGGTCGCCCTCGGCATACCAACCGACCCCGAAACCATCGGCGTTGACGGTGCCGTACCGCTGCCGACGCGGTGCCCAGGACTGCCGGTACAGGCCGTGCGGGGGCTCCACGAGGAGCCGGCCGAGCGGCTCCTCCGGTCCCAGATAGGCCAGGTGACGGCACATCAGACGGCCTCCGCGGAACGGGCCGTACGGAAGCCGGAGAAGATCTGCCGCCGGATCGGGTAGTCCCAGTTGCGGAAGGTGCCCCGGCAGGCGACCGCGTCCACGGCGAACGAACCGCCGCGCAGCACCTTGTGGTCGGGGCCGAAGAACACCTCCGAGTACTCCTTGTACGGGAACGCCTGGAACCCCGGGTAGGGCTCGAAGTCGCTCGCCGTCCACTCCCACACGTCACCGATCAACTGCCGTACGCCGAGCGGCGATTCGCCCTGCGGGTAGCTTCCGGCGGGGGCCGGACGGAGGTGCCGCTGCCCCAGGTTCGCGTGTTCCGGCGCGGGGTCGGCGTCGCCCCACGGGTAGCGCGTGGAGCGGTTGCCGGCCGGGTCGTGCCGGGCCGCCTTCTCCCACTCCGCCTCGGTCGGCAGCCGCCGTCCGGCCCAGCGGGCGTAGGCGTCGGCCTCGTACCAGCAGACGTGGACCACTGGCTCGTCGCGCGGCACGACCTCGGTGACGCCGAAGCGCCTGCGCAGCCACCGCTTGCCGTCCCGGCTCCAGAACAGCGGTGCCTGGATGGAGTGTTGGCGTATGTGGGCCCAGCCCGCCGGTGCCCACCAGCGCTCGTTCTCGTAGCCGCCGTCGTCGATGAACGCCTGGTACTCGGCGTTGGTCACCGGCGTGGTGTCGATGTAGAAGGCGTCCACCTCCCGCCGGTGCGCGGGGCGTTCGTTGTCCAGCGCCCACGGCTCGTCGGAGGTGCCCATGGTGAACGGGCCGCCGGGGACCAGGACTTCGGCCGGGCCGGTGAACAGCAGGGCCGGTGCCGGATCCGGGGCGGTCAGGGCCGTGGGGCCCTTGCGGAGCTGATGGGTGATCAGCATCGTCTCGTCGTGCTGCTGTTCGTGCTGGGCGATCATCCCGAAGGCGAAACCGGCCTCGGTGAGCCGGGTCCCGTGCAGCGCGCTGCCCTCCAGGATGTCCAGGACCCGGCCGCGCACCTCGGCCGCGTACCGCCGGGACTCCGCGGGCGACAGCAGGGGCAGGGTGGGGCGTTCGGAGCGCGGGTGCTCGAAGGCGTCGTAGATGCCGTCGATCTCGGGCCGTATCGCCTCCTGCCCGCCGACCGTGCGCAGCAGCCACTGCTCCTCCTGGTTGCCGATGTGGGCGAGGTCCCACACGAGCGGCGACATCAGCGGCGAGTGCTGGGCGGTCAGGTCGGGGTCCTCGACGCAACTGGTGAGGAGCGTGGTGCGCTCCCGGGCGGTGACCAGGGTGGACACCGCCCGCTCGCGGAAGGACTCGGGGTCCACCGAGGGGGCGGTGATGGGGTCGGTCATGTGCGGATTTCCTTCCCGAGCGAACCGTGGGTCCGGTCCAGCAGATCGTCGGCGGGGCAGCGGCCCCGGATCACGTAGTCGTGCAGATACGTTTCGACGGCGCCCGTGACCTCGGGCGTGGCGCCCAGCCGGGGCAGGCCTTCCAGGGCCGCCGTGAAGCACGCCACGGCCGCCTCCCGCAGCTCGGGGTCGGCGAGGCCGTGGCGGGCCGCGTCGATCCACAGCGGATTGTGCGGGGCGGGCAGGGACAGGGTGCGCTCGGCGAGCGGCTTGACCACCCGGTACGCCGTCTCGGCGGTCTCCGGGTCGTCGAAGAGCACGGCCGTCACGGCGAGCGGGACGATCCAGCCGTCCTGGCCGGGCTGCGCGTCGATCATGCGCAGTTCGAGATGGCCGCGCGGCCTGACCGGCGGGAACAGCGTCGAGACGTGGTAGTCGAGGTCCTCCCGGGTCGGCTGCCGGGGCACCCCCGACCTGGCCCACTCCCGGAAGGTGAGCCCCTCCGGGACGTCCCAGGGCCCGCTGTCCCGCCGTATGCACATCACCGGCGCGTCCAGGACGTGCCGGGCCCAGGCTTCACGCGGCGCGGCGTCCAGGTCGGGGCCGCCCGCCCGGCCCTTGCCGATCTCCGTCCACAGCAGCTGGCGGGTGGAGAGCCAGCCGGTGGGCTCGGAGCGGGCGAGGGGCGAGTTCGCGAAGGCGGCCACCAGGACGGGGCCCAGCTGGTGCGCCAGCCACCAGCGGCGTCCGAGCCCCAACGGGCCGGGCTCCTCGTACCCGGCGTCGACGCACACCTGCACGGAGGCCGAGGTGCACATCATGGCCCGGCCTGCCGGGCCGGTGCGGTCGAGGCAGGTCTCCATGGCGTCGTAGCGGGGTTCGCGGAGATATCTGCGCGGAGGGTGCCAGGGGTCGTGCCCCAGGCCGACGAGGCCGAGACCGTGCTCGGCGAGGGCCGCCCGGACGGCGGCGAGGTCGGCGGAGACGGTGGCGATGCACTCCGTCAGGGAGTCGGCGGGCTGGGAACTCAGCTCCAGCTGGCCGCCCGGTTCGACGGTGAGCGCCGACTTCAGGGGCACGGTCCGCAGTGCGGCGTAGGTCGCCGCGAGTCGTTCGGATGTCACGGGGAGCCGCGGCCCGCGCAGCTCGTGGACGAGCCATTCCAGTTCCACCCCGATGCGGCGGGGCGGGCCGGTCTTGAAGCAGATGCCACGGACCAGGGCCTCGAGCTCTGCTTCGGGGAGCGATGTACGAGGCTTCGTACAGTCGCCTGTGGAGTCGGACATGTCGGGATCCTCCTGAGATTCCACCATGCCACCGGTCCGGGGATCAGGTTGGGTCGGACCGGCAACGCTCGTCCCACCCAAGACCCTGATGCCGTTCCGCACAAGGGGGCACATCCGTGCATTAGGGGCTGTGGATCTCCGTTTCCCCGGTGTTTTCGAGGCGTTTTCCCGCTGGGCCGGGCGCGGGAAACTCTGTTGCACCACATCCCCGGCATCGCCCACGATTCCTGCATGAGCACGACGAGGGGGACCGCGCGGCGCGCGGTCATGGCGCCTACGGGGGTGGCGCCATGAGCGCGCGGCTGCACGGTATCGCGCAGGAGACGGAACAGATCGTCGCGGCGGGGCGCTATCGGGCGCCCGACGGGCGCGAGGTGGTGCTGGCCGCGGAGATCGAGGCGGCGCGGGCGGGGACGCGGATGGTCGGCCCCGGGCCGGTGGAGGTGCCGGAGTTCGCTCCCGCGGACACGTTCATCGAGGTCACGGGGGAGAGCAGCCTGGAGGCGGCACGCCGGCTCGGCGAGGGCGCGAGCGAGCGCGTGGCCGTGCTGAACTTCGCCTCGGCACGCAATCCGGGCGGTGGCTATCTGAACGGCGCCCAGGCCCAGGAAGAGGCGCTGTGCCGGGCTTCCGCGCTGTACACCTGCCAGCTCCGGGCCCGGGAGTTCTACGACCACCACCGCGCCCATCGCGACCCGTTCTACACCGACCGGGTCATCCACTCACCGGCCGTGCCCGTGTTCCGGGACGACCGCGGCCGTCTGCTGGACTCGCCGCACCTGGTCGGCTTCCTCACGGCGGCCGCACCCAACGCCGGAGTGGTGCGCCGGACGGCACCCGATCGGGTGGCCGAACTGCCGCGGGCCCTCGCGGTGCGCGCTGAGCGGGTGCTCTCGGTCGCCGTGGCCGAGGGCTACCGGCGACTGGTGCTGGGCGCCTGGGGCTGCGGGGTCTTCCAGAACGACCCCGCGCAGGTGGCGGGGGCGTTCCGGACACTGCTCGGCCCCGGCGGACGGTTCGAGGGCGCCTTCGAGCACGTGGTGTTCGGGGTGCTGGACCGTACCCGGGGCGAGGTGGTCCGGGCGGCGTTCGCGCGGGCGTTCGCGGACCGCGTGCCGCAGCGGGGCTGACGTACGGGCGTTCGCGGGCTGTGTGTCGCGGCGGGGCTGGCGTACGGGCGTTCGCGGGCCGTGTGTCGCGGCGGGGCTGACGTACGGGCCTTCGCGGACCTCGTGCCGCAGCGGAGCTGACGTACGGGCCTTCGCGATCCCCGTGCCGCAGCGGCACCGACCGTCAGGTCCAGCCGTACCGCTGCGTCCGCGGTCCCCATGCCGCCCCGGCACCGACCGTCAGGTCCAGCCGTACCGCTGCGTCCGCGGTCCCCATGCCGCCCCGGCACCGACCGTCAGGTCCAGCCGTACCGCTCGTGCAGCCGCTGCCTGACCAGGTTGAAGCGGCCCCGGTCCAGGGCGCAGGCCTCGCGGCGCATGCCCTCCTCGTGGAGGCGCAGGACGCGGTCGACGTCGACCCAGGAGTCCCGCCCGGTGCGGTCCCAGGGGCCGCTGCCGATGGCGACCCACTCCCTGTCCCCGTCGTGCCGCTTGCTCGACAGCTGTACGGCGAGGACGGTGCCGGCCGCCTCGCGGGCGACCACGAGCACGGGCCGGTCCTTGCCGCGGCCGTCGTTCTCCTCGAAGGGCACCCAGGTCCACACGATCTCCCCGGGGTCCGGGTCGCCGTCGTGGGCGGGGGAGTACTCGGTGCGCACCCTGCCGACCTCGCGGGGGTCGGCCTCGGTGGTGGCGGTGGCGCCGAAGCGGCCGGGGACGTTCTCATCGGTAAACGCAGTCACGGGGGCACCTTATGGCGTCCGCGGGACCGTGCGGGGAGTACGGTCGGTCGGATGAGCGAAGCGGCGGGCGCGGTCACCTTCGTGTGGCTGGGGATGGTGCTGGCGATCTCCTTCCTGGAGGCGCCGCTGAAGTTCCGCGCCCCGGGCGTGACGATCCGGATCGGCCTGGGCATCGGCCGCCTGGTCTTCCGGGCCCTGAACCTGGTGGAGAGCGTCCTGGCCGCCACGGTGACCGTCCTGGTCGCGGTCGACGGCGCACCGGCCCGGGACCTCTCGTGGACCGCGGCGCTGCTGGTGCTGCTGGTCGGTCAACTCGCCGTGGTCCGCCCCCGGTTGAACCGCCGCTCCGACCGTGTCCTGGCCGGCGAGGACCTCCCCCGCTCGCGCGGCCACCTCGTCTACATCGCCTTCGAGGCCGCGAAGGTCGTCACCCTGATCGGCCTGGGTGTCACGCTGCTCGCGCGGTGAACAACGGCGGCCCGGGACCCTTTTCTCCAAAGGCCCCGGACCGCCAGTCCTTCACTCCTTGACCTATTCCTTGACCGGAACCTTCTGCACGGGCGGTGTGGCGACGCCGTTCAGCGAAGTGCCGTTGACGTTCTGCCCGTTCTGGTTCATCGACGCCAGCAGCTGACGGGCGAGTCCCAGCCCCGTGCCGCCCATGGTGAGCGCCTTGGCGAACATGTCCGCCATGCCGTCGGCGCCGTTGAGCACCACCATGTTGTCGACGTTGCCGAACGCGGACGCGCCGGCCTTGACGATCTCCGGCCAGTTCTCGGCGAGTTGCTGGGCGACGACCGCCTCCTGGTTCTCGGCGAGGGCGGCGGCACGGGCCTTGATGGCCTCCGCCTCCGCGAGACCCTTCGCCCGCGCGGCCTCCGCCTCGGCCAGACCCTTGGCCTGCGCGGCCGCGGCCTCCGCCTCACCCGTGGCCCGGGTGGACGCCGCCGTGGCCGCACCGCGGGCCTTGGTCGCCTCGGCCTCGGCACTGGCCGCCGCCTTGACCCGGGTGGCCTCGGCCGCCGCGGCCAGCTCGGTCTCCTTCGCCTTGGCCTCGGCCCCGGAGATCCGCGCGTCACGCTCGGCCTCGGCGAGCGTGCGCTTCTCGTAGGCCTTGGCGTCCGCCGGCTTGCGGACGTCCGCCTGGAGCTGCTGTTCGCGCCGGTGCGCCTCGAGTTCGGCGACCCGGGTCTCCTGGACGACGACCTCCTGCCGGGCGGCGGCGTCGGCGAGCGGACCGGCCTGGCGCGCCGCGGCGCCCGCCTTGTCCCGCTCGGCCTGGTAGCCGGCCTGGAGGATCTCGCTGTCCCGGGTGGCCTGCGCCATCCGGGCGAACGACTGCTGCTCGGCCTCGGTGGCCAGCCGGTTCGCCTCGGCCTGCGCGATGCGCGCGTCCCGCTGGACGGCGGCCGCGTGCGGCATCGCCAGGTTCTGGATGTACCCGGTCGGGTCCTCGATCTCGTGAATCTGCAGGGAGTCGACGATGAGCCCCAGCTTCTCCATCTCCGTGCCGCAGGCGGCCCGGGTCTGCCCCGTGAGCTTCTCCCGGTCGCGGATCATGTCCTCGACGGTCAACCCGCCGACGATGGACCGCAGATGACCGGCGAACACGTTGTGCACCCGCTCCGACATCAGCTTCTGCTGGTCGAGGAAGCGGCGCCCCGCGTTGGCGATGGACACGAAGTCGTCGCCCACCTTGAAGATGACCACGCCCCGCACCTTGAGCGGAATGCCCTGGTGGGTCACGCAGTCCACATGCAGTTCGGTCTCGTTCAGGTCCAGCGAGAGCTTGCGCACCGCCTGCACACCGGGCAGCACCAGCGTGCCCCGCCCGGTGACGATGCGGAATCCCATGCCCGCTTCGAGCCCCTCGGTCTTGTGGTTCGAGCCCGAGATGATCAGTGCCTCGTTGGGTTCCGCGACACGCCACATCAGCTTGAACAGACCGATCAGAACGGCGATGGCACCTACGGCCACCCCCGCAACGACGCCGACAACCATCGGCATACGCCCCCTTGAAATGGTGCCCTTTCGGCACCGAACGAAGGGAGTCTGCGCCTGTTTGCGGCGGTGTTGAAGACGCTGGCGGATCCTTGTCGAAACCTTGATACAAACGCTTCTCACCTGCGCGTTGGCAGGCTCAACTGTCGTACGCCGCCTGCACGTAGACCGTCCTCGGCGGCAGGTACTCCACCACCATCACCACGGTGCCGCGCTCGATCCGGTCCGTACCGGAGGCGGGGTAGGCGAGGAAGTGCTCGGCGCCGCCCCGCACCCGGACGATCACCTCGCCGACGAGCCCCGGCCCGATCGTCCCCGTGACCCGCCCCATGAGCCCGACCATCGACGCATCGTCCATGGTCACAGGGTACGGGCGGGCACCGTCACGCGGCGGGGGAATCCAGCGCGTTCACGTGGCGGGGGAATCCACTGCGCTCACGCGGCGCGGAATCCAACGCGCTCGCGCAGCGGGCGAATCCAGCGCGTTCACGCGGCGGGCGAATCCAGCGCGACCCGCTCCGGCGGCCAGGACTCGTGCCAGCGCAGTTCCGCCTCCAACTGCGCGGCGAGCGACAGCAGCAGCGGTTCGCTGTTCGCCGGCCCGAGCAGCTGGGCCCCGACCGGCAGACCGCCCTCGACGAACCCGGCGGGCACGTTGACCCCGGGCCACCCCAGCACGTTCCACGGCCAGGCATAGGGACAGGCCGCGATCATCGCCCGGTCGGTGGCCAGTCCGCCCAGCTCCAGCATGGCCCCGATGCGCGGCGGGGGAGCGGCCGTGGTGGGGGCGAGGACGACGTCGTACGACGCGAAGAACCCGCCGATACGGCGGTGCAGGACCGCCTCCGCGCGCCGCGCCGCCCGCAGCGGCACCCCGCCCAGCAGTCCGCCGAGCCGGGCCGCGTCACGGGTGCGGCGGTCGAGGAGCGCCGGGAAGGGGGCCTCGCGGACCCGTTCGGCGAGACCGGCGGTGGCGCGCGGGATGAAGGTGAGCCCGATCTGGCCGTACGGCGGATCGGCCTCCTCGACCGTGTGTCCCAAGTCGCCGAGTTTCTCGGCGAGTTCGACGACCCGGGCCCGGACCTCCGGCTGGAGCCGGGCGGGCAGCGCGGTGAACGGCGGCTTGAGGGCGAGCGCGATGCGCAGCCGGCCGGGGTCGCGACCGACGGCCGCGGCGGCCTCGACGGCGGGCGGTCGGTGCGGGTCCAGGTCGTGGTTGCCGCTCGCCGCGTCGAGGAGCAGGGCCGCGTCGGCGACCGTGCGGGCCAGCGTGCCGTTGACGGTGATGCCCTGGAAGGACTCGCCGCGCGGCCAGGTGGAGATGCGTCCGCGCTGCGGCTTGATGCCGACGAGGTGGGTCCAGGAGGCGGGGATCCGTACCGAACCGGCCCCGTCCGAGCCCAGCGCGGCGGGCACGAGTCCGGCGGCCACGGCCGCGGCGGACCCGCCGGACGAGCCGCCCGGGGTGTGCGCCGGGCTCCATGGATTGCGGGTCGCGCCGAAGGCGGGTCCCTCGGTGAACGGCCACTGCCCGAACTCGCAGGTGTTGGTCTTGCCGACGATCACGGCCCCGGCCGCGCGCAGCCGCCGTACCGCCTCACCGTCCCGGGCGACCGCGGGGAACTCGCCCCGGCAGCCGAACGCGGTCGGCTCGCCCGCCACGTCCATGTCGTCCTTGACGGCGACGGGCACGCCGAGCAGTGGTTTGCGTGCACCGGTGGCCAGTTGGGCGTCGGCGGCCACCGCCTCGGCGAGCGCGGCCTCGGTCCGTACGATCCGGAAGGCGTTGAGGGAGCCCTGGGAGGACTCGATCCGCGCCAGGGTCCGTTCGACGAGGGCCAGGGAGGTGATCTCGCCGGCGGCCAGCGCCCGGGCGGTCTCCACCAGCCCTGCGGAGCGGTCGTACGTCATACGGGGGCACCTCCGTGCTGCGGACCGACGCCGTCTACCGAACGGTAACGTCGGTAAGCGCTTCGACGGAACACGGGCCGGGAGAACACCGGCTGCCCGCAAGGGGATTGACGTGTTCCGGTCACCCCCTTACGGTCTGACCGACTTTCCGAACTCCGTTCGGCATGTCGGACATCAGAGCCGCGTCCTTGTCCGAGGGAGAGCCGCCCGTGACCACACGTCCCCCCACGCCGTCCCGCCGCACCCTGCTCCGCGCGATGGCCGCGTTGCCGGCCTCGGCTGTCCTGTTGGGCGAGCTGCCGGGCCCGGCCCTGGCCGCCGTCCCGCCCAGCGGCTCCGCCACCCGCTACACGATCGTGCCGTTCCTCAACAGCAACGACGGCACGGTGAACGTCTACCAGTCCGACGACGCCACGGACTTCCGGCTCCTCAAGTCCTCCGCCTACACGCCGCCCAGCAACAGGATCCGCGACGCGAGCGTCCTCAAGCACACCGACGGCTCCTACTACCTCACCTACACGACCCACACCTGGCAGGACGTCAGCACCACCATCGGCTTCGCGCGCAGCTCCGACCGGGCCAACTGGACCTTCCTGTACGACTACACGGTCCCGATCGCCAACCTGTCCCGCGCGTGGGCGCCGGAGTGGTTCGTCGACGGCGACGGCAGCGTGAACGTCATCGTGTCCTGCTCGCTCACCAGCGACGAGTGGATCTTCACCCCGTACCGGCTGCGGGCCACGAACTCGGCCCTGACGGCGTGGAGTTCACCGGTGGCCCTGTCCGGCCTCGGCGCGAACCACATCGACACCTACGTGGTGAGGACCGGCTCGACCTACCACGCCTTCACCAAGAACGAGACGACGAAGTACATCGAGTACGCGACGGCGTCCGCCCTGACGGGCCCCTACTCCATCTCCAGGACGGGGAACTGGGCGGGATGGGGCAGCTACCGCGAGGGCCCGTCCGTGATCCAGCTCGACAACGGCGGCTGGCGGATCTTCTTCGACGGCTACGGCGACGGCACCTACTACTACAGCGACAGCTACGACACCTTCGCGACCTGGTCGGCCCCGGCCGCGCTACCGGTGATCTCGGGCACGGCACGCCACTTCACGGTCGTCAAGGAGACGGTGTCCGGCGGCCCCTCGCTCGCGAAGAACGTGACACGCTCCTTCCGCTCGGCCAACTACACCACCCGCTACTGGCAGAACCAGTCCTCGCTGCTCAACCTCCCGGTGGTGACCGCCTCCAGCACGGCCGCCGAGAAGACGGCGTCCACCTTCACGGTGGTCGCCGGCCTCGCCGACTCGAGCGGCTTCTCCTTCCGCGACTCCTCCGGCCACTACCTGCGCCACTGGGACTTCCGTGCCCGCTTCGACGCCAACGACGGCACCTCGACCTTCGCCAAGGACGCTACGTTCATCGCCCGCACGGGCTCGTCGTCGGGCTCGATCCGCTGGGAGTCGTACAACTACCCCGGTTACTACCTGCGCCACTACAACTACCAACTCGGCGTGGCCCGGGCGGACGGGACGGAGCTGTTCCGGCAGGACAGTTCGTTTGTGCCGGTGACGGCCTGGGCCTGAAGCATGGGTGCGGCCCCTGTGCGCTCTCGTAGTCGCACGGGTCGCCGCCTCGCTCATGCGGGCCTCGCAGTGTCCCGTCCGCGCGGAGCCAGCAGGACGACCGTGTCCCCCGGCCGGGGCAGGGGTGCGCTGCCTGCGGTGACCGGATCGAGGCGGCCGTCCGGGCGCACGAGGAACAGCAGATCGCTGCCCGGCGGCAGGGGGTCCTGGGCGGGCTGCCCGAGAACGGCTGCCCCCTCCTCGTACCTGTGGGCGATGGCCGGCCAGGTCAGGTCAGGGCCGAACAGAACCTCGCCACCGATGAACGGGGCCACCACGCCGTGGCTGTCGGCGGGTGCGCTGAGGCGGTGGACCGTACCCTCCAGGCTGCCTCGCAGAAGGACCGCCGCCAGTGCGTTGAAGTCGTCCTCGGCGGTGAGGAAGTACACCGCCGTGATGCCTTCCAGCTGGGCGCCCCCACCCGTGGCGGCGCCCAGCAGCTCACCGGGCGCAAGCTCGATCCCGGCCTGCCGGACACGTTCGCGCTGTTCCTCCTCGCCCGCCCACATCAGCACCTCGAGGCCGGCTGACCTCAGGGCCGCGCCCAGGTCGACCACCCAGGGGTCACCGCCGACCAGCAGGGGCCGAGAGCGGGAGGGGCGTACGACGCCCAGGAGCCGGGCGACGGACGTGGCGGTCAGGCCGTAGAGGGTCACGGTCGCGACGATGACCACGAACGTGGCGGGAAGGATCTTCGAAGCGCCGCCGATCCCCTGCGCCACCAGCCCGGCCGAGAACGTCGAAGCCGTGGCGGCCGCGACGATGCCGCGCGGTGCCATCCAGCCGATGAAGCCCCGCTCACCGCGTGTCAGGTCGGTGCCGACGGTGGACACGACCGCGACCACAGGCCTGACGACCAGCACCAGAAAGGCGGCGAGCCCGAGCGCTGGCAGCCACACATGGCGCAGCGAGTGCGGAGTGACGGTGGCCGAGATCGAGATGAAGAGCAGACCGAGGATCAGACTGACGAGAGTCTCGAAGAAGGGCCGGCGCGCGGGTACGCCGATGCTGGGGATGTTGGCCACGGCCACGCCCATCACCACGGCGGCGATGAGTCCCGTGTCGTCGCGCAGGACGTCGCAGAACGCCGCCACCCCGATCACCGCGGCGAGCTGCGCCGTGGTGCCGAGGATCTCGCCGAGCCGCAGTACCCGGAACAGCACCCACAGCAGCGCCGCGCCGACCGCTCCCGCGGCCACTCCGATGCCCATGCTGCCGAGGAAATGCTCCATCCCACCGCCGAGGTGGTGGCCCGAGCTCGCCACGAGCCCGTGGAAGACCAGTGCCCCCAGGACGCCGCCGACCGGGTCGATGAGAGAGCCTTCCCAGATGAGGATGCGCTGGAGCCGGTCCGTCGGCCGGACGAAGCTGAGGAGCGGTCCGACCACCGTCGGCCCCGAGACCACGAGAATCGTGCCGATCATGACCGCCGCCCGCCACGACATGCCCAGCAGTGGCGCGGCAAGGACCGTGCCGAGCAGCCCTGTGGTCAGGACACCGATCCAGATCAGCCGGACGACGACGCGGCGGGTGTGGCCCTTCAGCCTCGCCAGGTCGAGCCCGAGGCCGGCGTCGTAGAGGATCACCGCGACGGCCAACGACACCAGCGGTGAGAACGCCGGCCCCAGCAGCCGCTCGGGGTCGACCTCGTCGATCAGTGCTCCGCCGGCGAGGCCGACCGGCAGCAGGACGATGAGGGCGGGGACGCGCAGGCAGCCGGCGAGGATCTGCGACCCGACGGCCAGGACCACGATGAGGCCCACACCGATGAGCACCTGGTTCGTCGTCACAAGGGGGCCTCTCGATGTGTGGGTGGCGGGGGCCGCGACCGCGTGGTCACTCTCCCCATGGCGTGATGCCCCAGCGGACGGTGTGCCGCTCCCCGGGAGCGAGGCTGATGAGGCCGGTGCCGCTGCGGAAGGCGTCCGGGGGACAGGTCATCGGCTCGACGGCGATCGCCCGACGGCGCTCCCCCGGCGGGAGGGTGTCGCCGGTGTAGAGCTGCACGTAGCCGGCGCCTTCACCGAGCCACACGTCCGTGCCGGACGCACCCGACGGGTGGGCCAGGCGCACCACGGCCCGACCGTCCGCGTCCCGGTCGAGGTCGCTGAAGGGAGTGTCCAGCCGGAGCGCGCCGACGGTTCGTGGAGTGCGCAGGTCGTACGCGGTCCCGGCGACCGGCTCGGCGGCCACCGGCAGGCCGCGCTCGTCGGTGCGCAGCCATGTCCGGGCGGGGACGGTCAGCACCGCCTCGTCGACGACGGCGGTGCCCGCGGTGACGTAGGGATGCTGGCCGAAACCGTAGGGCGCGGGGCTCACGTCGAGGTTGCGCGCGGAAACGGCGACTTCGAGCCCGCCGTCGCCCAGGGCGTACTCGGCGCGGACGCGGAGGTGGAAGGGGTAGCCCGGCTGCGGCCACAGCGGAACCTCCAGGACGGCGCGGCTGCCGCTCGCCTCCACGACCTGCCAGGCGACCCACCGGAGCAGCCCGTGGATGGCGTTGCCGCCCTCCGGCTCGGTGAGCGGCAGCTGTTGGTCCTGCCCGTCCCAGGCGTACCGGCCGTCGCGGATCCGGTTGGGCCACGGCACCAGGACCTGGCCACGCCCGCCCGTGATGCTGTCCTGCTCGGAGAATCCGTCGACGACGGTGCGTTGACCGAACGTGTACGACCGAAGGGCCGCGCCCAGCTCGACGACGACGGCACGGTGGGTGCCGTGACGAAGGGTCAGTTGCCGTCCGGTGCGGCTGTCCTGCACGCGTGGCCTCCTCGGGCCTCGGCCGGTGTCCTCGGACGCCGATGGGGTGGTGGCCTGCGGTGTCGGCCCCTCGTCGGGAGGGTGCGTCCCCGCACAGACCGGGTCAAGCGCGACACGTTCCTGCCGGCGGGATCGCCGGGCAGGTTCGCCTGCTGGGGTCACGGACGGCACGTCAACCGCTGCCCGTCCGCCCGCTGCGACGGCCGATACGCCGCCAGACCGCCCGTTGGAATCTGATCATCAGCACACCCACCAGGATCAGCAGCACGATGTTGAGCAGGAGTTGGACCAGGGATCCGCGTGCCTCGCTCCAGCTGGAGAACGCGCAGGAGACACCGATGTCGGCGGCGGCCGGGATGGTGGTGACCGAGATGAAGACGCCGAGCAGCGCGCTCGTCCTGGCCTGGGTCAGGGACATGATCCCGACGATGCCGGCCAGCACCGCGACGACGACGGAGAAGACGTCGGGGGCGTCGATCAGCGAGGAGACCGGTCTGACGCCCAGCTCGAACGCCCTGGGCTGGAGGTCGAGCCACCGGATCCCCCAGGAGAACAGGAAGGTCACCAGGACGGCCAGCAGGAAGCCCACGGTCAGGGCGATCAGGCCCTGCCGGACCCTGGTGCCGTTGCGGCGGTCGATGCCCAGCGCAACGCTGGTGATGGCGCCGTACTCCGGCCCTACGACCATCGCCGCGACGATCAGGATCTGGGAGTTGGTGATGATGCCCACCGCCCCGATGACGCCCGCGATGACCAGGTAGACGTAGAAGCTCGGCAGGTAGGTGCCCTCGGCGCGAATGCGCGCTTCGACCTCCGCCCAGACCGGCGCGTGCGCGAGCGCCCCGAGCTGCTGCCGCTCGGCTTCGGCCGCGGTGCCGGAGAAGGCCATCTCGACCGGCTCGATGACGATGGATCCGTGGCGGTCGAGTTCCAGCTCGCGCAGACCGCGCAGCACGGCGTTGGCCGCACCCGCCAGGATGTCGCACTCGATCGCGTCGCCGTCGGGACGGTGCGCCAGACCGGCGAGGACGACCAGGTTGAACACATAGCGGTCGTCGGTCAGCAGCCCGACCGCCCGGGGGGTGAGATCAGGAGGGCTCACCAGCCGGACGTGGATCATCTCCATGCGCAACCTTTCCCACCCGTGATCGACCGACTCCGGCCAGTAACACCCGGCGGGTGAGGGTCGGCAAGCCGGATACGTGCACGGCTCCGTCGTCCCCGGTCGCCCGGTCCGAGCCCGTACCGCGGACGGCCTGGCAGGTCACCGTTGCGCCGAAGGAGTTCCGACGGGCAGGGGTCACCCGGGTGGCCGATAGTGGAGGCAGGGGGCCCTTCCCCGACCTCGGAGCAGCCATGGATCGCTACCCTCCCATCGCCGACCACGGCCTGGTGGGCGACCTGCAGACCGCCGCGCTCGTCTCGTCGCAGGGCGTCGTCGACTGGTTCGCGGCTCCCCGGTTCGACTCGCCCAGCATCTTCGCCGCGCTGCTCGACCACGACGGCGGCGGGTACCTGCGGCTGGCCCCGGAGCATCCCGAGGCGACCTGCAAGCAGCTCTACTACCCGGACACGGCCATTCTGGTGACCCGGTTCCTGTCGCCGGACGGAGTGGGCGAGGTGGTCGACTTCATGCCTCCGGACCGGACCCGCACCGCCACCGACCGCCACACCCTGATCCGCCTGGTGCGGGCCGTGCGCGGGACGGTCGACTTCACGCTCGAGTGCCGGCCGCGCTTCGACTACGGCCGGGCCGCGCACGAACTCGAACTGGGCGAGAACGGCGCGCTGTTCAGGGCCCCCGGCATCGACGGGCACCTGCAGTCCACCTTCCCGCTGGAACGGGACGGCGAGGACGTGCGCGGAAGGGTGACACTGCGCGCCGGTGAGTCCGGCGGCGTCCTGTTCACCGTCTGCGCGTCCGGCGGCGAGGCCCCGGCACCTCCCACGGTCGAGACGCTCACCGGGCAGTTCGAGGCGGTCAGCCGGTTCTGGCAGGACTGGTTGCGCCAGTCCCGCTACCGGGGACGGTGGCCCGAGCTCGTGCACCGTTCGGTCATCACGCTCAAGCTCCTCACCTACGCCCCCACCGGCGCTCTGATCGCGGCGGCCACCATGGGACTGCCCGAGCAGGTGGGCGGAGAGCGCAACTGGGACTACCGGTTCACCTGGGTACGCGACGGCGCGCTGTCGGTGCGGGCCATGCTGGACCTCGGCTTCGTCGAGGAGGCCACCGCCTTCGTCCACTGGCTGGTGGACAGGCTGCGGGAGCGCGAGGGCAAGGAGGAGGAGCCGCTCCAGACGATGTACCGGATCGACGGCAATCCCGACCTGCCGGAGGAGACACTGGAGCACTTCGAGGGCTACCGCGGTTCCTCCCCGGTCCGCGTCGGCAACGGCGCCGCCGACCAGCTCCAGCTGGACATCTACGGCGAGGCCCTCTACGCGGTGTCCCAGGGGCGCGAGATCGCCCAGCAGGCCAGCTTCGAGGGCTGGCAGACGCTCGCCAGGACACTGGACTGGCTGGCCGACAACTGGGACCGGCCCGACGAGGGCATCTGGGAGACCCGGGGCGGTCGCCAGGACTTCACGTACAGCCGGGTGATGTCGTGGGTCGCCTTCGACCACGGGTTGCGCCTGGCCGACCACTTCCGCCGGCCCGCCGACGTGGAGCGGTGGCGCAAGGCGAGGGACGCGGTGTTCGACCAGGTGATGGAACGCGGCTGGAGCGAGAAGGAGCGCGCGTTCGTCCAGCACTACGACGGCGATGTCCTGGACGCCTCGCTGCTGCTCATGCCCGTGGTCGGGTTCACCGCTCCGCGGGCCACGGCCTGGCTCTCCACACTGGACGCGATGAACCGCAAGCTCGTCTCCGACAGCCTTGTCTACCGCTACGACCCGGCGGCGTCACCGGACGGGCTGCGCGGCTCGGAGGGCACCTTCAGTCTGTGCACCTTCCTCTACGTCGACGCGATGGCCCGGGCGGGGCGGCTGTCCCAGGCCCGCTACACCTTCGAGAAGATGCAGACCTACGCCAACCACGTCGGCCTGTTCGCCGAGGAGGTCGGTCCGAGCGGGGAGCAACTGGGCAACTTCCCGCAGGCGTTCACCCACCTGTCGCTCATCATGGCGGCCATCACCCTCGACGAGGCACTCGACGCGGAGAAGGGGCGCTGACCCATGGTCACGCATGCCCGGCCGGCCCGAGCGCCACGGCTGACCGAGGGCGAGTTCGACGTGCTCCACCGGCGCATGCTCGCGCGCGCCACCTGGGCTACGGGTGACCGGGGCGCTCTGGCCGCGCTCACCCCCGCCCGGGTGCTGGCCGCCACCCGCGAGGTGCGAACCGGCCGGACGGTCACGCTCGCCGCGCCGGTGGAAACGCGCCCCGGCCCCGACAACCCGGAGCCCGCGAGGCACCGGATGAGAGGGCAGCCGAAGGCGGACACCGCCAACCGGCTCGGCTTCGCGATGGACAGCTTCGCGATGAACATGCACGGCGACGCCGACAGCCACCTCGACGCCCTCTGCCACGTGATCTACGACGGCACACTGCACGGCGGCGTGTCCGCGAGCAGTGTGACGGCGGACGGGGCCACGGCGCTCTCCGTCGAGGCGGCGCGCGACGGGATCGTGGGACGCGGCGTGCTGCTGGACATCCCGCGGCTGCGCGGCGTGCCATGGCTCGAACCCGGTGATCACGTAACGGCCGACGACCTCACCGCGGCCGAGACCGCCCAGCACGTCCACGTGGGCGAGGGCGACCTCCTGTTCGTCAGGGTCGGCCACCGGCGACGCCGCGGGGAGCTGGGCCCCTGGCACGCGGCGGAAGCGCGCGCGGGGCTGCATCCGTACGCGATGGAGTTCCTGGCGGACCGTCGGGTCGCCGTGCTCGGCGGCGACGGGAACAACGACACCGCCCCGAGTTCCACGGAGGGCGTCGACTTTCCCGTGCATGTGCTGGCGGTCCACGCCCTGGGCCTTCACCTGCTGGACTACCTGCAGTTCGAGGACCTGGCGCCGCTCTGCGAGGCGGAGGGACGGTGGTCGTTCCTCTGCGTGATCGCCCCGCTGCGGCTGCCGTACGCCACCGGCTCGCCGGTCAACCCGATCGCGGTCCTGTGACCCGGGCGCCGACGGTCGTGGTGGTGATGGGTGTCTCGGGGTCGGGCAAGTCCACCGTGGGAAAGCTGCTCGCGCAGCGGCTCATGGTGCCCTTCCTGGAGGGAGACGACCTCCACCCGGCCGCGAACCGCGCCAAGATGACCGCGGGTCGCCCACTCGACGACGAGGATCGCCGCCCGTGGCTGCTGTCCGTCGCCCACTGGGTCCGCGAGGCGGCCGATGCCGGCTCGGGCGGGGTGGTGGCGTGCTCGGCCCTCAAACACGCGTACCGGGACCAGTTGCGCGCGTCAGGCCCGGGCACGTGGTTCCTGTATCTGGCGCTCGACCACGCGACCGCCGGCCGACGGGTCGCCGGACGCCCGGGCCATTTCATGCCGGTTCAGCTGCTGGACTCCCAGTACGCCGATCTCGAACCACTGCGGCCGGACGAGCCCGGCCTGACCGTCGACGCGGTGGCCGCCCCGGCGGCCATCGTCGACCGGGTGGTGCAGGCCGTCCCGGCCGTGCGGTGACCGCGCGCCTGATCGACTTCGTCGGGTCGCCGCCCTCCGACTCACCCGATAGCGTGATATTTGGCGCTGAATGACCCGATTGCGCGGGAGTCCGTGCGGGACAGCACGAGCCCGGCGACCCTCCGGGCGGGCGCTGCGGCCAGGACAGCCGACGACTCCGAGGACGGGACCCTCTCATGGCCGACGATCAGCACTACGACGTCATCGTCATCGGTACGGGAGCGGGCGGCGGAACGCTCGCCCACCGGCTGGCCCCGACCGGCAAGCGGGTCCTGATCCTGGAACGGGGCGGCTACCTGCCGCGCGAGCGGGACAACTGGAACTCCACCGCCGTCTTCGTCAAGGGCAAGTACCGTGCCCCCGAGTTCTGGTACGACAAACACGGCAGACAGTTCCCCCCGGAGGTCAACTACTACGTCGGGGGCAACACCAAGTTCTACGGCGCCGCGCTCTTCCGGCTGAGGCCCGAGGACTTCGGCGAGCTCCGCCACCACGACGGCATCTCCCCGGCCTGGCCGATCCGTTACGAGGACCTGGAGCCGTACTACACCCAGGCCGAACACCTCTATCTGGTGCACGGACGGCACGGCGAGGACCCCACCGCCGGGCCCACCAGCGCCCAGTACCGCTACCCGCCCGTCGAGCACGAGGCGCGCATCCAGCAACTGAGCGACGATCTGGGCAAAGTCGGCCTGCACCCCTTCCATCTGCCCATCGGGGTCAACCTCAGCCAGGACGAGCACGGCCGGGCCACCCACGACAGCGTCTGCATCCGCTGCGACCGGGTCGACGGCTTCCCCTGCCTGGTCGGCGCCAAGTCCGACGCTCAGGTCATCTGCGTCGACCCGGCACTCCGGTACGACAACGTCACGATGGTGACCGACGCGAACGTGCGGCGACTGGAGACCGACCCGACCGGACGCACCGTCACCAGGGTCGTCGCCGAGCTCGGGAACGGAGTGACCGCGACGTTCGGCGCCGACATCGTGGTCGTTGCCGCCGGTGCGGTCAACTCGGCCGTCCTGCTGCTGCGTTCGGCCAACGACAAGCATCCCGGCGGCCTGGCCAACAGCTCGGACGTGGTGGGACGCCACTACATGCGGCACAACAACCTGGCGCTGATGGCGGTGTCGAAGGAACCCAACCCCACCAGATTCCAGAAGACCCTCGCGCTCAACGACTGGTACCTGGGCGCGGACGACTGGGAGTACCCGCTCGGCGGCATCCAGATGCTCGGCAAGTCGGACGCCGACCAGATCCATGGCGAGGCGCCGCGCTGGGCCGGCGCCGTCATGCCCGACATGCCCTTCGAGGTGCTGGCGCACCACGCCGTCGACTTCTGGCTGTGCGGGGAGGACCTCCCGCTGCCCGAGAGCCGGGTCACCCTCGACAAGGACGACGCCATCCACCTGACGCTGGACGAGAAGAACAACATCGCCGGACTCAAGCGTCTCCAGCACAAGCTGCGGGGGATGCTCGGGCACCTGGGCATGCACGAGCACCACCTGCTGGATCACAGCATCTACCTGCACAAGGGCATGCCGATCGGTGCCACCGCGCACCAGGCGGGCACCGTGCGGTTCGGTGACGACCCGCGCAGTTCGGCCCTCGACGTCAACTGCAAGGCGCACGACCTCGACAACCTCTACGTCGTGGACACCAGTTTCTTCCCCAGCATCGGCGCGGTGAACCCGTCCCTGACCGCCATCGCCAACGCCCTGCGGGTCGGCGACCACATCGCCGCCCGGCTGAACTGACGGGGGAGTGGCCCACGGCGTCGCGCGAACCGGCCCCGCGCCGCTACAGGTTGTCCCCGGTGGCTCGGGCGGCCCCGGTGTCGGCGTCGGTGAGCTCCTCCAGCTCACCCATGATGTCGAGCCGGTAGAGCAGCACGAGCGCCGGGCCGACCAGCACGATCGCGATGCCCGTGACGATCACCAGCCAGCGCAGGGTGTGCGCGGCCCCGGCCGCCTCGGCCACCGTCAGCGAGGTGGGCAGCATGTAGGGCCGCTGCGCGAAGCCCCAGGCGCCGACGGTCAGGGCGACGCTCGCCACCGAGGCGGGGCGGGACCAGCCGTACGCTCGGCGCCACAGAAGCAGCACCGTGGCCAGGCCGCAGACCGCGGCCAGGATGATCAGCAGCAGTCCCAGGCCGCCGGTGAGGCCGTCCCAGACGTACCGGGCGTCGTCATGGGTGACGGGCAGGGCGACGAGCGCGAGGACGACGACCGCGGCGAAGGCGGCCAGCGCCCGCAGCCGGAAGTAGTCGACGAGGTCGTCCGCGCCGAACCGCAGGGCGTCTGAGCAGAGGAAGACCGCCCCGAGGAACGCGGTGGCGGCGACGGCCAGCAGGCCGGTGAGGACGGAGGTGCCGTTGGCCCAGGCGTCAGCGGAGGCGGTCGTGCCCACCTTGACCCGCCCGGAGGCGATGCCGCCGAGCACCGCCCCGAGGAAGAACGGGGTCACCAGCGAGGAGACGGCGAACATCGCGCCGTAGAGCCGTCGTTGGGCCAGGCGGCGGGTCGGCTTGCGCAGGGCGAACCCGGCGCCGCGGAGCACCAGACCTACCGCGGCGAGGGCCAGCGGCAGCCACATCGCGGAGAAGACGGCCTGGAACACCGTCGGGAAGCCGGTCCACATGATGACCAGGACGAAGATCAACCAGACGTTGTTGACCTCCCAGACCGGTGCCATGGCGTGGTCGATGAGCCAGCGGGGCCGCTTGCCGCGCTCGGCGCCGCCGGCCAGCAGGTCCCAGAAGCCGGCGCCGTAGTCGGTGCCCCCGGCGCACGCGTAGGCGGCGATCACGACCACGAGCACCCATGCGATGAACTCCGCCATTACGACGCACCGCCAGAGGTGTGGCCGGACCCGCCCTCGGACGAGGTCCCGGCGGCTGTGGGCTCGGGCTCGCTTCTCGGCCCGTACGGGGTGTCGCTCTCCGGCGGCAGGTCGGCGCGCGCGGCCGAGCCCTCGTCGGCGATGCGCCAGCGGGTGCGCATCTTCAGGACGACCGCGAGGAACGCGCCGAAGACGGTCACGTACACGGCCATGACGATGCCGAGCATCGCCCACAGCGATCCGGCGCCCGTGCTGGTCACCGCCTCCGAGACCCTCATGTGGCGGTACACGATCCAGGGCTGGCGGCCGACCTCCGTGGTGATCCACCCGCACTCCACGGTGACCAGACAGGCGGCTCCGGCGACCGCGGCGCAGCGGTAGAACCAGCGGCTGTGCGGGTTGTCCCGGTGCCTCCACCAGGACCAGGCGTACCAGAGGGCGAGCAGGATCAGCAGGCTGCCGATGGTGACCATGATGTCGAAGGCCCAGTGCGCGATGGTGGCCTGGACGGCGGTGGGGCGGTCGGAGGCCGGCACCGAGGTCAGCCCGGTCACCTTGGTGCTGGGCTTGAAGCCGGCGAGGATCGAGTCCAGTTGGGGGATCTTCAGACCGCCGGAGATCGTCCCGTCACTGTTCAGCCGTCCGAACATGTACTCGGGTACGTGGGTGTCGGTCTTCCAGACGATCTCCGTCGCGGCGAACTTGATCGGCTGCTTGTGGAAGACGGCGCGAGCGGCGGAGTCGCCGAGCATGAACTGAACCGGAGTGAGGATCGCGGCCACCGTGAACGGCACGGTGAATCCGAGCCGGTGGTAGCGGTCCCGGCGACCGCGCAGCCAGCCGACCGCGTACACACCGGCGACCACGTAGCCGGCGGTCAGGAGCATCGCGACCACGAAGTGCCAGTACTCCGGGCCGAACATCGGGGTGAAGATCGCCTGTCGCACGTCGACGTCGATCGGCTTGCCCTGGGCGTCGAGGCGGAATCCCTGGGGGGTGTTCATCCAGGAGTTGGCCGCGATGATGCCGAACGCCCCCATCAGGGCGGCCAGCGGCAGCGGCACGGCGAGCCAGAAGTGGGTCCAGGGCTTGAGCCGGCGCCATCCGTAGAGGTAGATCGCGATCAGGACGGCCTCGAGGAAGAACGCCCACCCCTCGATGCCGAAGCCGAGGCCGAAGACGTCGCCCCAGCGGCCCATCATGCCGGGCCACAGCAGACCGAACTCGAAGGACAGCACGGAGCCGGTGACGACGCCGACGGCGAACTGGACCGCCATCACCGCCGACCAGCGCCGCGCGAGCTGGAGGGCGACGGCGTCGTTGCGGCGCAGCCCCCGGTGGTGCATCAGCAGCGTGATGAACGGCAGGGCGACGCCGAACGGCACCAACAGGATGTGCGAGGCCAGGGTGAAGGCCATCAGTTCACGAGCCGGCAGCAGCTGGGCCGGGGCGTTGTTCGCCAGGAGGGCGGCTGTACTGAGCATGTGCGCCTCGATGGTCTGCCCCGCGGGGCGGGGCTGCGGAGGGACAGGATGCGGAGGAACGCCCGCGGAGGATCGGTCGGCCCGTCCTCAGGGAGACGGCGGGGGCGCCTTCGGCCCGGGCGCCCGGGCCGCCGAGGTGTCGGCGTCGGTGGCCGTGTCGGGCAGGGTGAAGGCGCGCTCGCGGCGCGAGCTCGTGGCGAAGGCGACGGACCAGCTGAGCACCGCGCCCAGCCTGCTGCGGAAGCCCGTGAGGAAGGCCAGGTGGATGAAGAGCCAGACCAGCCAGCCGGTGAAGCCCGACAGATGCAACGGGCCTGCCTTGACGACGGCCCGGCCGCGGGCGATGTAGGCGGCGCTGCCGAGATCCACGTACCTGAACGGCTTCGGCGCCTTCGTCCGGCCCTCGACGGCATGGCGCACGCTCCGGCCGGCGTACGCTCCCGACTGCATGGCGACCTCGGCCAGTCCCGGCAGCCTGTTCAGGCTCATCACGTCGCCCGTGACACGGATCTCCGGATGGCCGGGGACGGTGAGGTCGGGTTCGACGAGGATGCGTCCGGCCCGGTCCTGCTCGGCACCGGTTGCCCGGGCCAGCGCGGCAGCGATCGGCGGTGCCTCGACGCCCGCCGTCCACAGCACGGTCCGTGCGCCGTACCAGGTTGTCCTGCCGTCGTGGTCCCGTACCGTCAGGCCGCGCGCGTCGACGTCGGTGACCCTCGTGCCCAGGTGGAGCTCCACACCGAGCCCCTGAAGGGTCCGGGTGGCGCGGTGGGCCAGCGCGGGGCCGAAGGCACCCAGCACCGCGTCGGACCCCTCGAAGAGCAACACCCGGGCCTTGGCGGAATCGATCCTCTGGAACTCCCGGTCGAGGGTGTGCCCGGCGATTTCCCGGATCTGTCCCGCGAGTTCCACGCCGGTCGGGCCGCCACCGACGAGCGCGAAGGTGAGCCACTGCTGCCGTTCCCGGTGGTTCGCCGCCGTTTCGGCCATCTCGAACGCCCGGTAGATCCGCCGTCGGATGTCCAGCGCGTCGGCCAGGGTCTTCATGCCGGGGGCGTGCGCGGCGAACTCGTCGTGCCCGAAGTAGGACTGACGCATGCCCACCGCGACGATCAGCTCGTCGTAGGGCAGCTGAAGGATTCCACCCTCGGGTCGCCGGGCGTGCACCAGCCGGGCGCCGGCGTCCACGTCGGTGGCCTCGGCGAGCACACACCTCACGTTGTGATGGCGCCGAAGGACCCCGCGCAGCGGCTGCGCGATCTGCCCCTCGGACAGGATCCCGGAGGCGCACTGGTAGAGCAGCGGTTGGAAGAGATGGTGGGCACGGCGGTCGACCACGGTCACCGCGACCGGTGACGTCCGCAGGGCACGGGCGGCGAACAGCCCCGCGAACCCCCCGCCGAGGATCACCACCCGGCGGGGCCTGACATGATCCTGCATCTCGGATCAGCCCCCGGTGGCAAAGCCGGGGAAGAGCGTCATCCCGCCGTCGACGTAGAGGGTGGTGCCGACGACGTAGTCGAGCAGGTCGGACGCCATGGCGACGACGGCGTTGGCGATGTCCTCCGGGTCCCCCACCCGGCGGTACGGGATCAGGCGCAGCAGGTCGGCCTCGGCCTCGGGGGTGGACCAGGCGTCGCGGTTGATCGGTGTGCGGATGGCGCCGGGTGCGACGGCGTTGACCCTGATCCGCTTGGGCGCCAGCTCCTGGGCGAGGGTCTGCATCAGCATGCCCACACCTCCCTTGGAGGAGGCGTAGTTCACGTGGCCCGACCACGGGATGATCTGGTGGACCGAGCTCATGCAGATGATCTTTCCCGCCGAACGGGAGACCTCCTCCACCACACCGCGCCGGACGAACTCCTTGGCGGCCTCCCGCGCGCACAGGAACTGGCCGGTCAGGTTGACGTCGATGACCTTCTGCCACTGGGCGAGCGTCATCTCCGTCACGGCCGAGTCCCGCTGGAGGCCCGCGTTGGCCACCATGATGTCGATGGTGCCGAACTCCTCGACCATCCGCGCGACCATGGCGGTGACCTGGTCCTCGTCGGACACGTCGGCCTCGTGGGCGTAGGCACGGACGCCGAAGCTCTCGATCTCCTTCACGACGTTCTCGGCCTCGTGCGCGCCGACGACGTAGTTCACCACCACGTCCGCTCCGGCCCGGCCCAGGGCCACGGCGGTCGCCAGACCGATCCCCGAGTTGGCACCGGTCACCAGCGCCTTCTGGCCCTTGAGGAGTTGCGCGGTCGTCCCGCGGTTCTCGACTTTCGCTGCCACCACGATCTCTCCTTCTGCGCTTCGGACGGCGCCCTCAGCAGCCGGACGACGAGCAGGGGAAAGGCTGGACGTCGGCCGGCCCGCCAGGAGGGACACAGGAGCCGTCGGATACCCGGCCCCCAGACGAAAGCACCCCGCCCCACGGGTGAGAGGGACCGGCACGCAACCCAGCCGCACTTCGGCCGGGCACGTCACACCGTCGGGCTACGCCCCAGCCGGGGTTGGGGCCGCCATCCTGGGAGAAGGCACACCGCGGCATGGTCAAGAAGATGGTGGTCTCGCCGGTTGCCATGCCGCGCGCCGCACTGCGGAAAAGGTGCAATGGGGTGCAATGGCTTCCGCGGATTGGATTCAACACGCAGGTCAGAGGGGCTTCCTGTACGCCACGGGGCGTTTCCGGCAGGACAGGGCACTCGGTGCGAGTGCCCTGTCCGGGGTCCGCCGGTGCGGATCAGGTCGGCTCCGGCAAGGAGCGCGCGGGTCCCTCCGTGCTCACGCGTCCCACCGGCGCCGTGTCGCCGGAAGCGCGGGGGATCAGTCCGATCAGTGCCGCGCCGATGAGGCCGGGTACCGCGAGGGCGTAGAAGTTCCACTGGTACGCCAGCCCCGCCCCGATGATGAGTCCGAGCAGGGGCGGCGCCAGCATCGAGCCGAGGCGGCCGAAGCCCAGCGTCCACCCGAGCGCCGTGGCGCCCATCCGCGCCGGGTAGTGCTTGGAGACGTAGGCGAGGACGAACGTCTGCGTTCCCATCGCGCCGACACCCCCCAACGCGACGGCCGCGTACAGCACCGCCGTGGGCAGTCGCAGGCTGAGAAGGATCACGGCCGCGCCGGCCAGGAGGGAGGTGGTCACGATGACCGGCTTCGAGCCGAGCCGGTCGGCGGCCAGGGAGATGAGGAGCTGGCCGACGACGGCTCCGATGTTGAACATGAGCAGGAAGCCGAGGGCCGACCCGGAGGAGTAACCGGCCCGGCGCATGATCTCCGGGAGCCAGGTGTTGTAGCCGTAGATCATGAACAGGCACAGGCACGACATGGCCAGGAAGCAGAGAGTCGCCACGACGTAGGTGCGCGAGAACAGGGCTTTCACGGGAGACATGCCGTCCGTGGCGTCCACGCCGGCCGCGGCCGGCGACCGGGTCGACGCCGTCGCTTCCCGCGGTGCGCTCTGGAGACCGACGTTCCAGCGGCCGGCCGTCTTCTCCGCCTCGGCGTAGCGGCCCTTCGCCTGGAGGAAGACGAGCGACTGGGGCAGGTACTTCAGGGCCACGGGCACGATGAGGACCAGCGGGAGGAGCCCCAGCAGGAACATCGCCTGCCAGCCGAACCCCGGGATCACCGACATGCCCACGAACGCTGCGATGATGCCGCCCACGGGAAAGCCGCTGAAGATGATCGCGAAGACCAGGTTGCGTGTCTTCGGGTGCGAGTACTCACCGCTGAGGGCGCTGGCGGTCGGCAGCACCCCGCCGAAGCCGAGGCCCGCGAGGAACCGGAAGAGCCCGAACATTTCCGGGGACGTCGCGGTCGCGCACAGGCCTGTCATCACCGAGCACCAGGTCAGACAGGCGATCAGGGTCTTTCGTCGGCCCAGGACGTCGGTGAGCGAGCCGACGGTCGTGGCCCCGATGAGCATGCCGATCAGGGCGACCGAACCGATCAGCCCGGCACCGGCGGGAGTCAGGCCCCACCCGCCCTCGTGCAGCAGGGACGGGATGACAGCGCCGTAGATCACGACGTCGTACCCGTCGGCGGCGATGGCGAGTCCGCAGATCGCGAGGACCAGCAGGGTCACCGGAGGCCAGGCGGCCTGGCCGCGACGTCCTCCGCGACTGTCTTCGAGCATGGCAATTCCTCTCACATGGCGTGCGGGTGGCTGCGGGACTGCATCGACTACGGCTCGTCTCGCATCGCTAAGTGTGCACACTGTTGGGTGGCTGTAAAGGTCGTGCGCACGGAAAGGATGAGGAAAGGGGGCTCGCTTCGCTAGAAACCGGTGCCCTGCCCGAAGCTATGTGTATGCACAATGGGCGGGCAGTGCTCTGGAGGCGGGCGCTGTATCGACGTGCTCATGACAGGCCGCAGAATGCGACAGGGCGGCGGCCGGGCCCCAGGGCGCCTACCTGCCGTGACTCCGGTGCAGGCGCCCCTCGTTGTGCGGCCGAGCGCTGTCAGGCGTCCCAGTCCTGCGGGCGTACGGTGAGCGCCACCCGCCCGAGGCTGTTGTCGTCCTCCATGTAGCGGTGCGCGTCGGCTGCTCGGGCGATGGGGAAGGTGCGGTCGACCACCGCCCGGAAGCCCTTCTCCACCTGTGTCCACAACTCCGCCACCGCGGCCGGGTTGCCCGTGCGGACCCCGATGATGCGGTGGCAATCGGAGTACACACGCCGCAGGTCGATCCCCACCTTGCCGCCGAGGAAGGCGCCCGACGTGACCACCGCGCCGCCGCGGGCCAGTGAGTCGAGGGTGGCGTCCCAGACGTCCGGGGCACCGAGGTTGTCCACGGCGATGTCGACACCGCGACCTCCGGTGGCCTCGCGCACGCGCTTCACGAAGTCCGGTGCGTTGGTGTCGAGCACGAGGTCGGCCCCCGCCGCCATGGCTGCGCGCTTGTCCGCCGAGCGGGACGTCGCGATGACCTTCGCCCCCAGGTGCCGGGCGTAGGCGGCCGTGGTGGAGCCGAGTGCGGAGGACGCGCCCTGGACGAGCACCCACTGTCCTGGGCGGAGCCCTGCCTGGGTCATCTGGTTGGCTGCGACGGCTCCGAGAAGTGCGAGCGAGGCGGCCATGGCGGCCGGGATGCCGTCCGGGACCCGGTGGACGTTGCGGGCCGGCACCGCGCAGTACTGCGCGTAGGCGCCGGGGCGGTGGTTGCCGATGAGGGTCAGACCGTCGCACACCTCCTCCCGGCCCTCGGCGCAGTAGGAGCACCTGCCGCAGGCGACCGGAGGGATCACCGCCACGCGGTCGCCCACGCGCACCGAGTCCACGCCCTCTCCCAGAGCGGCGACGGTGCCCGCGTGGTCCGCGCCCAGAATGTGGGGCGGATCGATCCTGACGTAGGGATGGTTGCCGGCGCGTGCCGTCAGGTCGAGCAGCCGTCCGATCCCGACCGCGGCGACCTGGACGAGGACCCCTCCGGGGCCGGGGCTCGGTGTGTCCACCGTGGCCTGCTCCAGGACCTCGGGCGGTCCGAACCGGCGGAACAGCATGGCGCGCATCGTCGCGGTCACCGGCAGGGCCTGCGACCAGCCGAACTCGGAAAGTGTCAGCGTGTCGTTCATGACGCCACCACCCTGTTCTCCAGGCGGCCGATCCGCTCGATCTCGATGACTATGTCATCCCCGGGGGCCAGGAACTCCCCGCGCGGTACACCGCAGCCGGCCGGAGTACCGGTGAGGATGACGTCTCCGGGTTCCAGTCGGGTGATGCGGCTGGCCGCCGCTATCACCTCGGGGATCTTCACCATCATCTGGGCGGTGGAGGAGTCCTGCTTGAGCACCCCGTTGATGCTGAGCTGGATCCGCAGGTCCTGCGGGTCGGCGATCTGCCAGGCGGGCACCAGTCCGGGGCCGAGCGGGCAGAAGCCGTCCTGCCCCTTGTGGCCGACCCAGTCGAAGGTGAACGGCTCGGCGACCGGCTTGTCGGATTTCAGCCGGTCCCGGGCGGAGACGTCGTTCGCCGCCAGGTAGCCGGCCACGTGCTCCATGGCCCGCTCGGGCGCGAGGTCACGGCCGCCGCGGCCGATCACCACGCCCAGTTCGGCCTCCCAGTCCACGCGCGCACCCGGGTAGCCGGGCAGCGGCACCGGGTCGCCGGGGCCTGTCACGGTGGTCGTAGGAGGCTTGAGGAAGAAGAACGGCTCGCCCAGCTCGTCGGGGCGTTCGCAGCCCATCTCCGCGATGTGGTCCCAGTAGTTGGCACCCGCGCAGAGCACCTTGCCGGGATACGTCAGGGGCGGCGCGAGCCGGGCGTCCGCGACGGTGTCGGACGCTGTCGGCGTCCAGTCACGGAACAGCGGGGCGAGCGAGTCCCATCGGGACAGCACCTCCATCAGCGTGAGGCCCTCGGTTCCGGGTGGGCCCTGGACCACCACCCCGTCGGTGTACGCACCGACCGTGACTTTCTCCGAGTCGTCGACCCGGTACTGCACCAGTGACCATTCAGACGGTGTCATGTTCCCTCCGGCATGGGGCTCTCTCAGAAGCTCCTGAAGCATAGTGGATACACATTGGGAGGGGAAGGGCGGGCTCCGGGCGCATTGGTGACCTGTCGTGAGTGTAGTCCTGTGCCGGTTTGAGGGAGAAACTGGTAGTACAGAACATCAAGATCAGTGCTCATGACCTCGGGATGGAAAAGCTTTCGCCGGACGCCTGGACGCTCAGCCGACTCAGGTGTACACACTTATCAGGGTGCCTGTGCGGGATGCGGGTTCACCCGACCAACGAGGAGTGCACATGTTGCGTGTCAAAGGTCTCTTGCACTACGGACTCCAGGTGCCGTCGCTCGACACGGGCGCGGACTTCTACAGCGCGTTCGGACTGGAGGCGGCGGAGCGGGGCAACGCCGTGGTGGTGCGCTGCGACGGCCGGGAGCAGGACCAGACGGTGCTGACGGAGGGGCCGGTCAAGCGGCTGCATCACGTCGCGTTCGCCGTGGAGCCGGGTTCGCTCCCCGCGTGGCAGCGCCACCTGGAGGGCATGCGCCTGAAGCTGCTGGACGCGCCTGCCGAGGTGCCCGGCGGACTGTGGTTCCGGGACCATGAAGGGAACCTGCTCAACCTCCGGGACGAGGGGGTCGCCCCCTGGCGCGACTTCGGAACCACGGATGTCCGGGACGCCAATGTCGGCGACCGGATCCGACGGATCGACCAGGCCCGCTGGGTGACCGTGGACGAGAAGCCCCGTCCGCAGCGGCTCGGGCACATGCTGATCTTCAGCTCCGACGTGCACGCGTCCGAGGCCTTCTACACCCGCACGCTCGGGCTGCGCCTGTCGGACCGCATCATCAACGGCGGGCCCGTCTTCATGAACTCCGGCCCCGGTGACCACCATGTCTTCGGGTTCGTCCCGGGAACGCACCCCGGCCTCCACCACTCCAGCTGGATGGTCGCCGACATCGACCAGATCGCCATGGGCGCGCGGAACATGGCCTCCGTGGGCTACGCGAAGGGCTGGGGCCTGGGCCGGCACACCCTCGGCTCGAACCTCTTCCACTACATCCAGGACCCCTGGGGCAGCTGGATCGAGTACTCCGGGGACATGGACCGCATCACCGAGGACTGGCAGCCGAACGACTGGGACTGCCCGGCCGCGGTGTGGAGCCCCGAGATGCCGGCCGACTTCATCACCAACCAGGAGGACAAGCCCGCCTGACCTCGGTCAGGTGACCGGCTTGACCATTCGCTCCCGAGTCCGGAGAGTTCTTCATGCTTCCCGCACCGAGTACGCCGCACCCGCCCGCCCAGCCGCCCTCCCGGCGGCTCACCGTGGGCGTCTTCCCGGGAGCCGGCGTCGTGCATCTCCACCACGCCGTCGACTCCGGATACTTCCGGCAGGCCGGCCTGGAGGTGAACCTCGTGCAGGTGGTCTCCTCCGACCAGCAGCTGACGGGCTGGAACGACGGCGACTACGACCTCATGCACACCTCGCCCGACCACCTGCTGCGCGGACTCCTGACGAGGGACCCGGTGGCCGTCCGGGCCGAGGGCATCGGCGAACTCGCCGTCCACCGGCGTCTCGAAGCCCCCCTCGCGACAGGCCGATGGGCCGTCGACAACGCCCACAGCGCCTTCGCGTTCGTGCTGCGCGCCGTACTCACGGACATCGCCGCCTCGCCGGTGACCGACGACCGGCTCGTCCCCGTCGGCGGTACCTCGCAGCGGTTCAAGGCCCTGCTGGCGGACACCGTGGACGGCACCACACTCCATCCTCCGTACGACGTCCTCGCCGCCGAGCAGGGCTTTTCCCGCGTCGGCGGACACCTCCAGGTCGTACCCGACCTCATTACCAACGTGGTGGTGGCCCCGCGTGAGACGGCGAAGGCATGGCACACCCGTGCCTACGTCGAGGTCTGCCGCAGGAGCACCGAGGAACTGCTGGCCTCCGGCGCAGGAGGTGTCGAGGCGGCCCTGCTGCGGCAGGGCCTGCCCCCCGCGGCAGCCCGGGCGACTGTCCCCGGCCTCCTCGGGCCGGCCGGCCTCTCGACCTCACCCGAGGTGACCTTGAGCGGCATGGAGGCCGTGGCCGAGCTGCGCCGTCGCTTCACCCCTGACTGGCAACCCGCCCGCCCGCTCACCTCCCTGATCGGACCCGGTCGAGACGGTTGACGCGAACCGTCCATCAGGTGGATACAGTCGTGCACCTTCCGAGACGGACCGGGGACGGGCGGGGCGCTTCTCCGCAGGGTAGTTGGGACGAGAGGCAGTATCGGCTGCATACACCTGGGTAGAATCCCCGGCGTGAGTAGGAGCAGAAGCGAGTCTCGCCAGGAACAGCGCCCGGCTGACGACGGGGGCGAGGTGCGGGCCGAGTCCGCGCCGCCGGACGACGCTCCCGCGGCCCCCACGGGTGGCCGCCGACTTGCTCTCGACGTCCACGGCCGCCTGCGCGCCATGATCCTGAACGGCGAACTGCCACCGGGATCGGCCCTGCTCCAGGCCGAGATGGCCCGGAAGCTGGGCGTCAGCCGCACCCCCATGCGCGAGGCGTTCCGGCTGCTCCAGGAAGAGGGGCTCATCGACGCGCGGCCCGACCAGCGGGCGCGGGTGCGGTCCGTGGACCCCGAGGACCTGGACGCCGTCTACGGGGCCCGGATCATGCTCGAGACGCTCGCCGTCAGCATGACCGCCAAGTCGTTCACGGCCGCCGACACGGAGCGCATGAGTGACGCCCTGAAGCGTATGAAGACGTTGACGGTCGACGACCATCCGGACGAGTGGCACGCGGCTCACCACGAGTTCCACAGCATCGCCACCCAGGCGGTGGGTCCCCAGCTCCAGCGCATGATCGCCTCGCTCGGAGAGCACAGCGAGCGCTACATCCGCCTGGCTCAGCTGGGCGCGCCCGCCTCGTGGGGCAAGGCGTACGCCGAGCACGAGGCGCTTCTCGAGGCGTTGCGCCTGAGCGACCCGGCCGAAGCCGCCCGCGTGGTCGCCCGCCATCTGGCACGTACCGCCCTGAGCGTGCTGGCGGACATCGCTCCCGAGTACGAACCCGCGGCCACGCGCACGGCCCTGGGGCTCGCGGGCAACGGTCAGTCCTGACGCTCCCTCACTTCTCGACGGTCACAGTTCCCCGCTGATGTCCCGCGCCACCGACCGCAGCGGCCGGGCCAGTTCCGTCAGTCGGCTCCTGGGGCAGCGGGCGGACGGCGCCGCCACCGCGACGGCGGCCACGGCCGCACCCGTATGGTCGCGGACGCACACCCCGACCGCGTTCACGCCCCGCTCGCTCTCCTGGAGGTTGAGGGCCCAACCGGTGCGGCGGATCGTCGTCAGCTCGGCCGCCAGGCGTTCGACGTCCTCCGGTGTCCTGGCCCCTTGCTCGGGCAGTCCGTTGGGGTAGAGCGCCCGGAGTCGCTCCGGCGGCAGCTCGGCGAGCAGTGCCTTGCCGCCCGAGGTCACATGGGCGGGCAGGAGCGCGCCCGTGCGGTAGCCGACGCGCAGCGCCTGCGGACCTTCCACTCCGTCCAGGAACCGGGCTCCGTTGCCCTCCAGCACCATCAGGTGGGTGGTCTCGCGCACCGTGTCCGACAGGCGTTGCAGGTGGGGACGGGCAAGGGTGATCAGGTCGGGACGTGGCGTGGCCTGGCTGCCCCTGATCGCCCGGAGGGCCGGCCCCGGTCGGTAGGCCTTGTGGCGGTCCTGTTCCGCGAACCCCTCGAACACGAGCATCGCCAGGACCCGGTGGGCCGTCGACCGCGCGACGCCGAGCCGGTCGGCCACGTCCATGACGCGCAGCTCACCGTGCTCGTGCAGGAGTCGGACGGCACGCAGGGCGTTGCCTGCGGCGCTCACTGGATACGACGGCGATGAGCCGCGTGAATTCTGCACAGAGGAATCCTATCGGCAGGTCATTCCAGCCAGGGGAATGCGTGGGTACGGTCGGTGACATCGACAAACTGTGCACACTTTGGGCAGGCTGCCTTGGCGTGCACCCTGGAGGTTGCGGTGACCGACACAGCAGACGAGCTGATCCAGCGCAAGGAGCTGGACGAGCTGTATGCAGATTTCAAGGATGCGGACCTGATGCCCCTGTGGAATCAGCGCGACGATCTCATGCCGACCTCGCCACGGCCGGCCGCGGTCCCGCACCTGTGGCCGTGGGCGCGACTGCTGCCGATCGCGGAGCGCTCCGGGCAACTGGTGCCCGTGGGGCGGGGCGGTGAGCGCCGGGCGATGGCGCTGTCCAATCCGGGACTGCCCGGGCTGCCGTACGCGACCCCCACCCTGTGGGCCGCGATCCAGTACCTGGGGCCGCACGAGGTCGCCCCCTCGCACCGGCACAGCCAAGGAGCCTTCCGGTTCGTCGTGGACGGCGAGGGGGTGTGGACGAACGTCGACGGGGACGCGGTGGCGATGCGGCGCGGCGACCTGCTGCTGACGCCGAGCTGGGCCTTCCACGAGCACCAGAACGTCACTGACCGGCCGATGGCCTGGATCGACGGCCTGGACATCCCTCTGGTCTCCCAACTGGACGCCGGATTCTTCGAGTTCGGCCCCGACGAGCTGTCCACCCGGACGACGCCCGAGCGTTCGCGCGGTGAGCGGCTGTGGGCCCACCCGGGCCTGCGTCCGGTCAGCCAACCCGACCGGCCCAACTCCCCGCTGGCCGCCTACCGCTGGGAACACACCGACGCCGCGCTCACCGCGCAGCTGGAGCTCGAGTCCGAAGGGGCCGTCGGCGTGATCGAGCCGGGGCACGCCGGTGTCCGCTTCTCCAACCCCACCACCGGCAGGGACGCCCTGGTCACGATCCGCACCGAGATGCGCCGACTGCGGGCGGGGACGCGGACCGCTCCGGTGCGCACGGTCGGCTCGGCGGTCTGGCAGGTCTTCCACGGCGAGGCGACCGCCCGCATCGGCGACCGGGTCTTCGACGTAGCCAAGGGCGACCTGTTCGCCGTCCCGTCCTGGTGCGAGGTCGCTCTCACCGCGCACACCCAGGTGGACCTGTTCCGCTTCAGCGACGAGCCCGTCCACGAGGCCCTGGGCCTCGCCCGCACTTACCGAGGAGAACAGAAGTGAAGCTGGCCACCATCCGGATCGACGGCACCACCCGCGCCGTCCGCATCGACGGGGACACCGCGGTGGACCTGGGGGAGAGCGACCTGGTCGACTTCCTGCGCAGCCCCGACTGGTCCACGGCAGCCGCGAACGCCGACGGCGACCGCTACGAAGGCCCCCTGGACTACGCGTCGTTGGTCGTGCGGCCGGAGAAGGTCGTCTGCGTCGGCCTCAACTACCGCAACCACATCCTGGAGATGGGCCGCGAACTGCCGCGGTACCCCACGCTGTTCTCCAAGTACGCACGGGCGCTGGTCGGCGCCTACGACGAGGTGGTCCTGCCCGCCACGGCCACGCAGATGGACTGGGAGGCCGAACTCGCCGTCGTGATCGGGACCGAGGTACGGCACGCGGACCCGGAGCGGGCGCGCGCCGCGATCGCCGGATACACGGTGCTCAACGACGTCACCGCCCGGGACTGGCAGTTCCGCACCCCGCAGTGGCACCAGGGCAAGACCTTCGAGGACACGACACCCGTCGGGCCATGGCTGGTCACCGCCGACGATCCCGCCGTGGCCGCCGGGGGACTGGGCCTGGCCTGCGAGGTCGACGGCGACACGGTTCAGAAGGCCGACACGGGGGACCTCGTCTTCGATCCCGCCACGCTGGTCGCGTACGTGTCCGAGATCGTCACCCTCGTCCCCGGCGACGTGATCGCGACGGGCACCCCGGGCGGTGTAGGGCACGCCCGCAAGCCGGCCCGCTACCTTCAGGACGGCTCCGTGCTCGTCACCCGGATCGAGGGGCTCGGCGAGTGCCGCAACACCTGCCGCAGGGAAGTGCGGTGAGCGGCCGGCCGGACGCGATGCTGGAGTGGCTGGCAAAGGGCACTGCCGCCTTCGAGGCCGCAGTGCACCTGGCGACCGACACGAGCCTTCTCCGACCTTCGTACCTGCCGGGCTGGAGCCGGGCGCACGTCGTCACGCACCTGGCCCGCAACGCGGACGCGCTGCTCAACCTCCTGAACTGGGCCCGCACCGGTGTCGAAACACCGATGTACGCCGGTCCCGACCAGCGTGCCCGCGAGATCGAGAAAGGGGCCCGTCGCCCGGCCGCCGCACTGCGCGCGGACCTGCTCCAGGCCGACGGCCGACTCGCCGGGGAACTCGACGCGTTGCCCGACACCTGCTGGGAGGCGACGGTCCGGACCGCCAGGGGACGCGAGGTGCCGGTCCGGGAGGTCCCCTGGATGCGGGTGCGCGAGGTGTGGGTCCACGCCGTCGACCTGGACAACGGCACGAGCTTCGACGACGTCCCCCGTGAGGTCTGCGCGGCCCTGGTGGACGACGTGGCAGCCGGGCTCCGGGCTCGCACGGACCTGCCGCCCGTCGAGCTGCGGGCCGAGGACGGCGGTCGCACCTGGCTCCTGGGCGTGCCCCGCCCAGCGGAGACGCTCACGGTGACCGGCGACCTCCCCAGCCTGGCCGCCTACGCCACCGGCCGACCCGTACCAGGCCCTCTCTACGCCGGCGGCGGATCCGTACCGGCACTGCCCGCGTGGCTGTGAAGTAGGAGGGTGGGGCGCCGCCGGCCGTCGCGGTGGCGGGGGGACCGGCGGCATGGCCGGCGGCACCGAATCCGCGGAACAGGGTCCCGCAGTACTCACGGGCCAGGAGCGCCGCGTCCCACTGACCTTCGGTCGCACCCACTGATACGTGTGGTGGTGCAGGTTGAGGAACTGCAGGGTGGCCAGCCGCGGCGGCATCGCACGGAAGGTGCCCCGCTCTGCCGCCTCCGCGAGCAGCCCCGAGATCAACTGCTCGAAGTCGGAACGTCCCCCACTTCGCGAGTGCGTGTCACGGCTCGACGTCGGAGTCCTGGGCGGCGTGTGAGAGGCGCACCATGGCGCGGTAGAGAGCGGTGGGCGCCGGTGCTTCGGGCAGGGGAGGGATCGGTGCGTCGGGCGTCGCGTAGGAGCGGATCATGTGGCCGACGAGGCGGCGCCAGGTGTCGGGGGCGGCTTCGCCGGTGGCGGTGACGACTCCCGCGTTGGCGATGAGCAGGATGACGACGTCCTGGTGGGTGAAGTCCTCGCGCAAATGCCCGGTGTCCTTGGCGCGGGTGATGAGCTCGAGCATCCGGTGGTACGCCTCGGCGCGGCGGGCCTCCAGCGCCTTCGCGGCGGGGAAGGTCATGGCCAGGACGTCGGCGAAGCCGCGGTCGGCGGCCTGCATGGCGCAGACGGCATGGAGGTAGCCGGTGAAGCCGCGCCACGGGTCGGGGTCGGCGAGTGCCTCGGTGACGGCGTCGACGTAGGCGTCCATGCGGTCGGCGAAGACCGCGTTCACCAGCTCGTCCCGGTTGGCGAAGCGCCGGCCGAGCGTGGCCTTGCCGACCCCTGCCTCGCGGGCGACCGAGGCCATGGAGACGCCGAGTCCTTCGGTGGCGAAGAGGTGGCGGGCGGCGGCCAGGATGCGGCAGCGGTTGCGTTCGGCGTCGGCGCGCAGCCCCCGGCCGGTCTGCGGGGACAGCGCCTGGTCGGCAGGTGACGAGGTCATCCCCCCACTCTACCCAAGTGGAATGGGCGGGCCGTTTCTGCTGTACGGTGGGCTGCGATGAAAGTGGGCCGCCCGTCCCACTTGTTTTGGAAAGGGTGTTGTCATGCGTGCACTCACGCTCGAATCCGTCCCGTCCACCCCTGCAGTGACCGAGGTGGACAGCCCTCGCCCGCAGGCCGGGGAACTGCTGGTCAAGGTGGCCGCCGCCTCTCTGAACGGCATCGACATCGCCACCGCCGCCGGTTACACGCAGGCGTTCATGGAGCACCGGTTCCCGCTGGTCCTCGGCCAGGATTTCGCGGGCACCGTCGAGGCGCTGGGCGAGGGCGTGGACGGCTTCGCGGTCGGTGACGCGGTCTTCGGTGTGGTGCTGAAGCCGTTCCTGGGCGCCGGTTCGCTGGCCCAGTACGTCACCGTGCCCGCCGGACACGGCGTGGCCCGTATCCCGGAGGGCCTGGCGGTGGGGGACGCGGGCGCGCTGGCCGTGGCCGGGGCGACTGCCGTGGTGAGCCTGGACGCGGTGGGCCTGGCCGAGCGCGAGACGGTGCTGATCTCCGGGGCCGGCGGTGGGGTGGGTTCGCTGGCGGTGCAGCTCGCCGCCGCCCGGGGTGCGAAGGTGATCGCGACCGCCCGCCCCGGCACGCAGACCGACTTCGTCACCGGCCTCACCGACGCGGACGTGCACGTGGTCGACTTCACCGGTGACCTTACGGCGCAGGTCCGAGAGATCGCCCCGGAGGGCGTGGACGTGGTCCTGCACCTGGCGGGTGACGGCGCGGCGCTCGCGGATCTGCTGCGGCCGGGCGGACAGCTCGCCTCCGCCACCGGTCTCGGCCAGGACGACGTCAAGGGGCACGACGTCACCGTCCACACGATCATGGCCGCCCCCGGTCCGACGACCCTGACCTCGCTGGCCGAGCAGGTCGCCTCGGGCGCGCTGCGGGTGCCGGTCACGGCCACCTTCCCGCTGGAGCGGGCCGCGGAGGCGTTCGCCGCCTTCAGCTCCGGCACCCCGGGCAAGATCACCGTCTCCTGCTCCTGACACACCTCCAGCGAAAGAGAGTTCAGCATGCCCACCATCGCCATCATCGGCGCCGGCCCCGGCATGGGCCTGGCCATCGCCCGCACCTTCGGCGCCCGCGGCTTCGACGTCGCCCTGATCTCCCGCACCAAGGAGAAACTCCAGACGCTGGTCGACCAGCTCGGCGAGGAAGGCATCACCGCCGAGGCGTTCCCGGCCGACGTCCTCGACCGGCCCTCCCTGACCGACGCACTGGACGCCGTGAAAGCCCGCTTCGGCGGCATCGACGTCCTGGAGTACTCACCGGCCCCGCACACCCCGGTGCCCGGTCATGTCCTGGCCACCCCCACCGAGGTCACGGTGGACAATCTGCAGCCGCAGATCGAGTACCTCCTCTACGGCGCCGTCGCGGCGGCTCGGGCGGTCCTGCCCGCGATGCGGGAGGCCGGTGCCGGGACCCTGCTGTTCACCTCCGGTGGCGGATCCGTCGACCCGGTGCCGATGCTCGGCAACGTCAACGCGGCCGGGGCGGCGCTGCGCAACTGGGTCGTCAACCTGCACAAGGAGCTGGCCGGCAGCGGGGTGTACGCCGCCCATGTGGCCATCAACGTCTGGATCGGCGACGGCGGCCCGGAAGGCTTCCCGACGGCCTCGGCCGAGGAGATCGCCCCCCTGTACTGGGACCTGCACGAGAGCCGCGACCGTTCCGAGGCCGTCTTCAACGCCTGACCCGCCGGCCCCTCCCGGGAGCGCTCCCTGGTGGTCACCCGCTCCCTCCCCACCCCCGTCCCCTGCTCTTGCGAGGAATCCGTACGTGAGCGTCTTCTTGTGGATCGTCCAGGCCCTGCTGGCCGCCATGTTCGCCATGGCCGGCGTCATGAAGTCCACCCAGCCCAAGGAGAAGCTGGCCGGCCAGCTGCCCTGGACGGCCGACTTCTCCCAGAACACCGTCCGTCTCATCGGCATCATGGAGTTCGCCGCGGCGCTGGGGTTGATCCTGCCGGCGGCCACCGACATAGCCCCCGTACTGACCCCGCTGGCGGCGACCGGCCTGGTCGTGGTGATGGTGCTCGCCGCGATCACCCACGCCCGCCGCAAGGAACCCGGCGCGATCGCCTTCAACGCCGTACTGCTCGTCCTTGCCGCCCTGGTGGCGTGGGGGCGCTTCGGCCCCTACAGCTTCTGACCCCCCTCGCGAGGAACCGTCTCTCATCGTCTTCGGGGCGAGCGGCGCCATCGGCCGCTTGGTCGCCCAGCAGCTCCTGGACGGCGACCACCAGGTCACCGCTCTGGTCCGCACTCCCGCCGAGCCCGCTCTCACCCACGCCCACCTCACGGTCGTCACCGGGCAGTTGTCCCACCGCGCTGCCGTCGAGCAGGCCGTGAGCGGCGCCGAGGCGGTGATCAGCGCGCTGGGGCCCTCCCTGAAGCGGTCCACGACCGGCTCCCAGCTGACCGACGGAACCCGCACCATCGCGCAGGTCATGGAGGCGCGGAACGTCACCCGCTTCACCGGCCTGGCCACACCCTCGCTCGCCGACCCCCACGACGAGCCCCACTGGAAGCACAAGGTCCTGCCCGTCATGGCCGGGCTGATGCCCAGGCCGCCGGCAGCACCGCTCCTGGTCTCCCAGCTCACCGACACCCGCCACCGGCGGGCCATGCCCGCCCTCAGCAACTGAACCTGGAGGCCGCTGTGAGCTTCGAACTCGGTGTCTACTCCTTCGGCAACACCCCGCGCCTGCCCGACGGCAGCCGCGGCCCCACCGCCCAGGCGCTGCGCGACGTCCTGGAGGCCGTCAAGCTCGCCGACGAGGTGGGCCTGGACTTCTTCGGGGTGGGGGAGCACCACATGCGGGCGATGCCGCTGTCCTCGCCCACCTCCGTGATCAACGCGGCCGCGGCCTCCACCCACCGGATCAAGCTCGGCACCACGGTCACCGTGCTGTCCACCGACGACCCGATCCGGGTCTTCCAACAGCTCGCCACCGCCGCGTCGTTCGCTCCGGGACGCATCGAACTGGTCGCCGGACGCGGCTCGTCGACGATCACCTTCCCCCTCTTCGACCACGACGAGCACGACTACGACATGCTCTACGCCTCCAAGCTCGACCTGCTGACGGCGGTCAACGCCGGCGAGAACGTCACCTGGCACGGCCCCCACCGCACGAGGCCGCTGCGGGATGTCACCGTCTTCCCCCGCCCCGAGGAGCCGCTGAAGATCTGGCTCGGCACCGGCGGCAGCCCCCACTCGGTGGGCCGCGCCGTCGAGCTGGGCCTGCCCATGTTCCTCGGCGTCCTCGGCGGCACGCCCGACCACTGGGCACGCTACGGCCACGCCTACCGCGACGCCTGGACCGCCTCCGGTCACCCCGGCGAACGGGCGGACATCGCCGTCTCCGTCCACGGATTCGTCGCCGAATCCGGCACACAGGCCCGATCGACGTACCTGGAACACGAGCACCGCATGATGGCCGAGGGCCTGGCCGAACTGGGCCGCCCGGCCCCCTCCCGCGCCGACCGCGCCGCGAACTACGGCCCCGACGGCATGGTCTTCGTCGGCAGCCCCGACGAGATCGCCGACCGCATCCTCCACCTGCACCAACTGCTCGGCCACAGCCGCCAGATCCTCCAGATGGACGTCGGCGGCATGCCCCAGCGCGACTTCCTGCGCGGCATCGAACTCCTCGGCACGAAGGTGCTTCCGCAGATCCACGCCGAGCTGACGACGAAGTCGTAGTGAGCAGGCGCCATGCGGCGGTCGCTCCCCACCTGGTTGTGCAAGGACGCTCAGGCGGTCGTCGAGCTCTCGTCTCCCTCGGGTGCCGGTGCTGCGGTGGGGAGTTCCTGACCGGTCGGGTCGGGGTGGTCGGCGACCCAGCTCAGCAGCATCTTGAGGGCCTCAGCCGTTGGTGAGCCGGGCTGCGGCAGGTAGGTGATCAGTGAGCGATCGGGGCGGGCGGGCACGGTCAGCATGTGGTAGTCGAACTCGAGCGTCCCGACGACCGGGTGCACGATCCGGGTGACGCCCAACCGCTTCTCCCGTACGTCGCCGGTCGCCCACAGCCGCCGGAACGGCTCGCTGCGAATGGCCAGCTCACCGACCAGCGCGGCCAGCTTGGCGTCGTCGGGCCGGCGGCCGGTCAGCAGGCGCAGCTGGGCGACCGTCTCCGCGGCCATCGCCTCCCAGTTCGCGTACCGGGAGCGGGCCTCCGGGTGCAGGAAGAGCAGTCGTGCCGCGTTGCGGGGCTGCGGCATGCCGCTCACGTCGAACACGGCGTCGGCCGCGGCGTTGGCCGCGAGGATGTCGAGGTGGGCGCCGAGCAGCATTGCGGGCGCGTCCCCCATGGCTTCCAGCAGCCGGACCAGCGGTTCGTCGGGCACCGCTCCCGATGCCTGCTGCGTGGTTCTCGCCTCGGTGCCGGTTCGTCGCGGGCGGGCCAGGTTGCGCAGGTGCTCGGTCTCCACGTCCGAGAGGGAGAGCGCCTGTGCTACGGCGTCGAGCACCTGGTCGGAGACCTGCGGGGTACGCCCCTGCTCCAGGCGCTGGTAGTAGTCCGGGCTGACACCGGCGAGCAGGGCGACCTCCTCGCGTCGCAGCCCCGGTACCCGTCGCCGCGTGAGGCTGGGGGGCAGCCCCGCCTGCTCAGGCGTGATGCGCTCGCGTCGGGTGCGCAGGAACGCACCGATGGTCGTCTCCACGCCATCGACGGTACGCCGCAGCCGGCACCCCTGCCTGGCCCTGCTGGACCCAGGTAGGAACGGACCTTCCTCGCAGCTCACCGCTGGACGAACGTCGGACCCGCGCCCCCACACGGGATGCGCGGAGAGGAAGACAGGACAGATGCGTGCAGCAGTAGTCCGAGAGTCCGGCGGTCCCGAGGCGATCGAGGTCGTCGAGGTGGCGACGCCCGAACCGGGGCCCGGAGAGGTACTGGTCAAGGTGGTCGCCGCCACGGTCAACTTCGCCGACGTCATGGTGCGGACGGGGCTCAACGTTCAGTACGGCGCCACCGCGGCGCGCCCGCAGTTCGGCCTCGGCACGGATGTGGCCGGCACGGTCGCCGCGGTGGGCGAGGGTGTCACCCGGTTCGCCGTCGGCGACCCCGTGCTCGGCACGCAGGAGCGACTGGACCGGCCGTTCGGCACTCAGGCCGAGTACGTCGTACTCGAGGACTGGGAACTGGCCCCCGCGCCGGCTGGAATCGACCTGGTGCACCTGGCCACGGTCGGGCTGAACGCGACCACCGCCGACCAGGCGCTGGACGCGCTGGCTCTGGAACCGGGGCAGTGGTTGCTGGTGTCGGGCGCCGCCGGCGGGGTGGGGCTCTTCACGGTGGAGCTTGCGCGGCTGCGGGGGCTGAACGTGATCGCCCAGGGCGGACCGGCCGACGAGAAGCTCCTGCTGGAGGCCGGTGCGCAGCATTTCGTCTCACGCGAGGACGACCTGGTGCCCACGGTGCGCCGACTGGTACCGGGCGGTGTGCACGGCGCGGTCGACGCGGCCAACCTGGCCGCCGGGGCGGCGGGCGCCGTACGGCACGGTGGTGCGTTCGTGTCGCTGCTCAACTCCGCGCCCATGGCGCGCCGCGAAGTGCGGATGATCAACATGGCCTGGCACACCGATGCCGGGCGCCTGGCCAAGCTGGCGGCCTTCGCGGGCGCCGGTCTGATCAGCTTGCGGGTGGCGAAGACCTATCCGCTGGAGCGGATCGCCGACGCCCACCGGGCCCTCGCCGAGGGCGGGCTGCGGGGCCGGATCGTCCTGGTCCCCGACCACGGCTGACACCAGCCCTGTCACGGTGGCGGTTCGAGGGGCGCACGGTGGTCGTCACCGAGGCCGCCACCGTGTGGTTCGTACGATCGACGGGCGCTCTCCTCGGGGCTCCCCGCCGCGGACAGGTGCTTGGTCGTCACGTTCTTGGCCGTACGCACGAATGCGTCCCGTGTCGCAGCCGGGATGCCCGGCCCCCAGGTCAGCACCAATTGCGTCAATGGCACATCCGTCACCGGAACCGCCACGACGGCGGGTCCGATCCGGTCGGTCGCGCTCGCCCCCACCATCACGCTCAATGCGCCCATCGCGACCTGGTCGCTGATCTCGTCGAGCGTGCCCTCAGGCCAGTCCGGCCGGAAAATCCCCTCCGACGCGAGATCGGCAGAGGAAATCGCCGATTTCGCTGCGAGGAAACGATCCGCCGACAGCAATGCGACGGTCCGCTCCTGGGCGAGTTCGGTGAATTCCAGTCCCTCCAGGCCCTCGTGACCGCATGTCAACGCGAAGTCCGCCGAACCGTTGCGCACGAAGTCGACATGGTCCCGGGCGAACACGACGTCGACGTCGGCAGCACCGGGCTGGCGGCGGTAGGAGCGGAGCACACCCGCCAGCAGCCCGGACCCCGTCCCCTGCAGCGCGGCTACCGTCAGCCGGTGCGGGCGGCCGCTACGTTGTGCGCGCGACACCGCCGAGTCCACCGCGGTCAGTACTTTCCGGCACTCGGCCAGGAAAACCGCGCCGATCGCCCTCGACAGCGGCGGCTGCGCGATCCCGAGCCGTTCCGCGCCGGCCTTGAACACGGAGGGCAGATTCCGCTGGCGTGCGGCGCGCCCCCGCAACGTCCCTCGCCGGATACGTAGTCAGTGAACTCCGCGGCCTGTCCGACTGGGCGGGCAGCAGGGCGTGTTGAGCGCAGCCGCCGGTCAACGGCAGGGCCCGTCTCCGCGGCGCCGGACCGGGGCGGTCCGCATGACGCTAGAGCGTCACGACCGGCTCGCCGTCGAGGAAGATCGCGTGCGTGTCGTAGAACGCGTCCAGACCCTCGGGGCCGAGTTCGCGGCCGTAGCCCGACTGCTTGACGCCGCCGAACGGCACCCCGAGATCGATGGTGATGCCGTTGTTGATCGAGACCGTACCGCTGTGGATCCTGCGGGCGACCTCGAGCGCGTGCTGTTCGTCGCTGCTGAAGACGGCGGCGTTGAGCCCGAACTCGGTGTCGTTGGCCAGCCGGATCGCCTCGTCCTCGTCCTCGTCGCGGTAGGTGAGCACCGCGGTCACGGGGCCGAAGATCTCCTCCTGCGCGACCTGGGAGTCGGGCGTCACGTCGGTGATGATGGTCGGCAGGACGTAGTAGCCCTTGTCGAACCCGGGTGCGCGGCCACCGCCGACGGCGAAGGTCGCGCCTTCCTGCCGGGCCGTTTCGAAGAAGCCGAGGACCTTCTCGTAGTGCGCCTTGTTGATCATCGGGCCGACCGTCGCGTCCGGGTCGGTCGGATCCCCGACCGTGACGCGCGCGAACGATGCGGCGAGCGCCCCGACGATCTCGTCCTTGCGGCTTTCGGGAACGATCAGCCGGCTCGGGTTCGTGCAGACCGCGCCGTTGTTGTTGCAGACGTTGATCGTCAGCGTGTGGACGATCCGGTCGAGATCCGCGTCCGGCAGGATCACCGCCGGGGACTTGCCGCCGAGTTCGAGCGTGACCTGCTTGAGCGTGGGCGCCGCGGCCGCGGCGATGGCGCGCCCCACGCCCGTCGAACCGGTGAACGTCACCTTGTCCACCCCCGGGTGGCTGACGAGCTCCTGGCTCTGCTCGGGACCGGCGGTGAGGACGTTGATCACACCCGCCGGCAGGCCGACCTTGAGCGCGGCGTCCGCGACATAGCCGGCGCTCAGCGGTGAGAAGTCGGACGGCTTCATGATGATCGTGCAGCCGGCCAGGAGCGCCGGCGGAAGCTTGAACGCGGCGAGACCGAGCGGCGCGTTCCACGGCACGATCGCTGCTACGACCCCGACGGGCCGCTTCTCGATGCGCGCGGTGGCGCCGGTCAGGCCGGTGCGGACCTCGTGGAGTTCGGTCGAGTCGGCGAGGTTCGCGTAGTAGCGCAGCAGGCCGGCGAAGGCCAGCGGGTTGCCGCGGGCGGCGCCGAGGACCAGCCCGGTCTCGGCCGTCACCACCTCGGTGATGGCGTCCGCGTGCTGCTCGATCTCGTCGGCGAGGGCGAGCATGTAGTCGGCCCGCTCCTTCACGGACAGCCGGGGCCAGGGCCCCTCGTCGAACGCAATCCGCGCGGCCCGCACCGCGGCGTCCACGTCGGCACTCGACGCCAGCGCGACCCTGCCGAACTCCTCCTCCGTCGCCGGGTTGACCAGCGACTGCGAGCGACCGTCCGCGCTCGGACGCCATTCGTTGCCGATGAACAGATCCCGCTCGATCACGGGGGCTGACCGATCCTGAAGCGACATGGACAACTCCTCTTCCTCTCCGCGCGTCCCGAGTGGAAGGCGCGGATCCGACGTTCGTCCACCGGTGAGCTGCGAGGAAGGTCCGCTGCTACCTGGGTTCGGCAGGGCCAGGCAGGGGTGCCGACGGCGGCGTACCGTCGACGAGGTGGCGAGGACCATCGCGCCGGAGGTAACCGTAGGGAGCCCTGACCGCGCGGGTCAGCCGCTCACCGCTCGCAGCGCCCCGGGCCTGCGCCCGTTGAGAGACATGCAGTTCGTCGGACCGCAGACCCAGGAGGCCTGACCGAGCGATGAACCGTCCATCGGATCGCGCCACCGCAGGGGAAGCGCGGTGGCGCGATCCGGCTCCGGGGGAGGAGCGGGGGCTCCTGGTGCGGTCTCAGAGGCTGAAGACGAGTTCGGCCTGGTCGCGCTTCGTGGTGTGCAGGTCCCAGTAGACGGGGGAGATCTCCTCGGGCTGGGCCGTCGGGAAGCCGGGGACGGCCGGGGTGCCGATCGAGACGTCGATGCCGACGTGGGCGGACTGGATGCCGGTGCCATCCAGCTCCTTGTGGAGGTTGACCGCCCAGTTGCGCAGCGCCGCGGCGGCGGCGTTGATGTTGCCGATCTGCGGGACGGGGTCGATGGAGCCGGCGCCGGTGGTGTAGAGAAGGGTGCCCGAGCCGGCCTCCCGCATCGCCGGCAGCACGGCCTTGGTGGCGGCGATGGCCCCGTAGAGCTGGAACTCGATCTCGTGCTGCACGTGGGCCGGATCGGCCTCGGAGGGGCTCACCATCGCGGTGGTGAGACCCGCGACGGGGGAGTACTCCAGGACGTCGATGCTGCCGAACCGGGTGGCGGCGTCCTTGAGGGCCTGGGTGAGTGCGTCGCGGTCGAGGACGTCCGCGGGGAAGGCGGCGGCGGTGATGCCTTCGGCGGTGAGCTTGGTGACGAGTGTGTCGAGGTTGTCGCGGTTGCGGGCGATCAGGGCGACGTCGTAGCCCTGGGATCCGAAGGTGCGGGCGATGGACAGGCCCAGCTGGGGGCCTGCGCCGACGATGGCGATGCTGGTCACGGTGATCCGTCCTAAAGATGATGGAAGGGACGAGGCATTTGGAAAGGTCTATCCGGATCGAGATCCGGATAGACCTTTCCGGTTCGCTGTCACCGTACCACTAAAACCGGATAGGGCGTACCGCTTGACGGAGTCTGCGCCGGAGCAACCGCACCACCCACACCGTGGCGCCCGGAACCCCTCAGCTAGAAGGGCCCCAACTGGGTCGCGCCGCCGTCCACGACCAACTCGAAACCCGTGATGTAGCTGCTCTGCTCCGACGCGAGGAACAGGATCGCGTCGGCCTGTTCCTCCGGCCGTCCCCACCGGCCCACCGGGACCCTGGACGAGAGGTTCTCCATGAACGCGCGCTTGGTGGCCTCGTCGATCCCGTTCCCGATGCCAGGAGTGTCCGTGGTGCCCGGCGCCAGCACGTTGACCCGGATCTTCCGCCCCTTGAGTTCGTTCGCCCAGCCTCGGGCGAACGAACGAACCGCGGCCTTGGACGCGCTGTAGACGCTGAAGCCCTCCGGACCGGTGCTCCCCGACACCGAACCCACCAGCACGATCGAAGCGCCGTCGGTGAGCAGCGGCAGGGCCTTCTTGACCGTGTTCAGCGTGCCCTTGACGTTGGTGTCGAAGACACGGTCGAAGTCGTCGTCGGTGACGTCTTCGAGCTTGGCGAACGCGGAGGTCCCCGCATTCGCGACCAGCACGTCGATCCGGCGGCCGTCGCCCCGCACAGTGCCGTACAACCGGTCGAGATCCGCGGGATTCGACGCATCGCCCTGGACGGCGATCGCGCCCACCTTCGCCGCGGCGGCTTCCAGCTCCTGTTGCCTGCGGCCAGTCACATAGACCACCGCGCCCTCTTCGACGAACCGCTGCGCCGTGGCGAGTCCGACACCCGAACTGCCGCCGGTGATGACCGCGACCTTGTTGCTCAGCCTCTTCATGACCCCGAGTCCACCACTGCTGACCAGCGAGAACAATGACGCTTTCGGTATCGCAGCGGTACCCGGAGGGTATCGGTCACGCGGGGTTCCCAGGCATTCGCCGATCACCCCGACGTCGTCCGGACCGAACGCGGTCCGTACCCACAACCGCCGGCTCAGCGATGCCTTCTGACAGGTGCTCAGTTCCGGCGCTCGGTCTGTCGGTGTCCTCGTGCGCGGAGGAGGAGGACCGCACGACCAACGCCCGCTCCTCGGGGCCGGCCAGCGCCCGCCATGCAGAGCGCACCGCGTCCTCCCCGGTGGCCGCCCCCGGTGCCCGGTCGGCGGGCACCAGCACGACCCCCGGCAGCACGGGCGGCCCCGCCACGGCGGCACGGACCAGGTAGGCGGCCTTCGCGCCGGTGGCGGCCGCGTCCTTCGCCTGCTCTGCGTCCAGCGGTACGACTGCCAGTTCCGCACCCTCGAATCCCATGGGCACTACTCCTTCGACGAGGTGATGAGGTGGATCGGCTCCTGAGCAGGGCGATGACGGGACACGCCGGATGCCACCACGGCGGACGGCGCCCGCGAGCCACCGCGGCGACGCCTCAGCAACCACACGAGACCGAACACCGCCACGGCCACGGCGGCGAGCACGGCTCCGCCGATCAGTCCGGCCTCGTGCAGGAAGTCGAGGGCGGCGGCACCGGCGAAGTAGCCCAGGAGCACGTTGCCGATCCCCCAGATCAGCGAGGCGGTCGTGCTGAAGAGGAAGAAGCGGCGGTACGGCATGCCGGACGCCCCGGCGGCGAACGGCAGGAAGGTCCGCACGAACCCGATGAACCGGCCCCCGACGACCGCCGCCCCGCCATGACGCGTCAGGAAGCCACGAGCCCGGCCGGTCCGGCTGTCGCCCAGTACCCGCTGGGTCAGTCGCGCGTTCGGGCGTCGCCCGTACCAATGGCCCAGCGCATAGCCGAGACTGTCGCCGGTCATCCCCCCGGTCACGACGAGGCCGGCGAGGAGCACGGGGTCGAGATCTCCTCGGCCCGCGATCGCGGACGCGAGGAGGATGACGGTCTCGCCGGGCAGCAGCACACCGACGAAGGCACTGGTCTCACCAGCCGTCAGGGCGAACACGACGAGGTACGACCACCATCCGGCCGTCTCGACCAGAGCACCGACGTCCACGGCCGTCAGCCCGCTTCTCGCAGCAGCGTGGGTTCTGGGGTGTCCGTCGGCTCAGGGGCACGGGTGCGGGGCCGGAACGACACCACACGTCCCCGCGACTCCCCGGCAGGCCAAGCGTCCGCGCCCCCAGGTGTCTGCTTCTCCGTGCCCTCCGGGAGGCGCCCTGCGGCCCACCACGCCAGAAGCGGTACGACCACGGCCGACAGTGCTGTGAGCCACCGGCCGCCCCCGGTCGACGCCCCCGTCACGGCCGCGAGCACCGCGATCAGCAGGACGGCTGTCCGCGGCCAGGTCTTCGAGCTGGTGGCGACCACCGCCGCCGCCATCAGCACATACCACCCGGCACGGACACCGGGCTGCGCCAGGTAGTCACCCAACAGGGACGCCTCGCGCACCCCCCGCACCACGGCGAAGACAACGAGCCCGGCCGTGCCGGACAACAACAACGCGACGGCAAGGCGCAGGTAGACCCGCTGGTCCCGCCGGGCCAGCCAGAGCAGGCCCAGCACCGCCAGGGGCAGCGGGGTGAAGGCAAACACCCAGGTCAGTACCTGTGCCACAGCGTGGACGAACGCCGCTCCCCTCTCCGCCGCGACGGTCCCGTAAGGGCGGAGACGTTCGGCGCCGGACGACGTCCAGCCCGCCTCGACCAGGGACCCCTCTTCACGGACCGACATGGCGAGGAGGCCGGCGTACACGAGCAGGGTCACGGCCAGGCCTGCCGACGCGCGCCGTAGATTCCGCCGGACGGGGGCCGTCATCGGCCGGGTCCGGCTGAGAAGCGACGCCCGCCGGGTACCAGGGGAGCGAAGGCCGCAGGCGGCCAGGCAACTCACCGGATCACTCCGGCACCGTGGGCCGAGTTGCTCAGACGCTGCGCACTGGCCGCTTCCCACAGCGGCATCACACGCGCGGTCTTCTGCTTTGTCCTGTTCGGTGACGGGGACGCGCCGTTCCGCGGCGATGCGGGCTGGATCACGGCAGCCTCCTGATCAGTCACGGGCGCGTCATCCGGAGGCGCACCGACTGGCCCTGCTCATTGATCTACATAAGTGGCCCACCCTGCCCACTTATTTCTCGCACGACTTGTGACGTGCGTCACAAGCGAGACGGCCCCGCAGCGGCACGGCCCCGAGGTCAGTTGTTCTTGCCGGGTGTCGGCGTGGAGGTGGTGGCCTGGCCGGCCCGGAGCATGGCCTTGTAGAGGGGTTCGTGCCCGGGTGGGGCGGGCAGGGTGCCGCGCGCCGGGGCCTCGAGGGACTGGATGAGCAGGGCGACGACGCGGCGCCAGGCGTCCGGGGCGGCGCCGCTGGTGGCATTGACGACGCCGGCGTTGGCCATGTGGATCAGAACCAGATCCGAGGGGTCGAAGTCCTCGCGCAGGCGGCCCGTGGCCTTCGCGCGGTCGATGAGGCCCAGCATGCCCTCGTACGCCTCGTTGCGGAGTCGTTCCAGGGCCTTGGCGGTGGGGAAGGTCATGGTCAGCACGTCGGCGAAACCGTTGTCGGCGGCCTGCATGGCGCAGGCGGCCTCGATGTATCCGACGAAGCCCTTCCAGGGGTCGGGGTCGTCCATGGCCGCGGTGACCGCGTCGGCGTAGGCCTGCATGCGGTCGGAGAAGACGGCGTCGACCAGTTCCTCCTTGGTGGGGAAGCGGCGGAACATGGTGGCGATGCCCACCCCGGCCTCGCGGGCCACGGAGGCCATGGAGGCGTTGAGTCCGTCCCGTGCGAACACCGTGCGCGCGGCGGCGATGATCCGCTCCCGGTTGCGCTCGGCGTCACTGCGCAAGGGCTGTGCGGAGGGAGCGTCGGAGTGCGGGGAGCCAGGGGTCATACCTGCCAGTCTAGCAATCGGATTGCCCTATCCACTTCCGGTGCTATGCTGTCCACGCCGAAGTGGAACGGCCTGTCCGAATATTAATCGGATAGCCCTTTCCGGCTTCCGTTCGGGGGTTCGCCCCAAACCGCTGCGAAAGGATCCACCGTGACCACCATGTCGTTCACCGAGGCGGTCCGCAGGTGCCTCTCCACCAAGTACGCCACGTTCTCCGGTAGGGCTCGGCGTGCGGAGTACTGGTGGTTCTCGGTGCTGTACGTGATCGCCACCGCTGTGATCGCCGGGACCAGCCTCGCGATCGAGGTTCCGCTGCTGAATGTTCTTCTGCTGCCGTTCATCGTGCCCATGCTGAGCGTCTCGGTCCGTCGGCTGCACGACACCGGCAAGTCCGGCCGGCGGATGTTCGTCGCCCTGATCCCGGCCGTCGGCCCGATCCTCTACCTCGTGGGCATGGCACTCGACGGCGCCCCGGGCACCAATCAGTACGGCCCTTCTCCCAAGGCCCTCACGCAGCCTGTCGCCTGACCGGTCCCGCCCCGCGGCTCGGCCCCCGGCGCTTCACCAGAAAGACCTGCCATGACCAGCATCGCCATCGTCGGCGCAGGCCCCCAACTGGGCCTGTCCATCGCCCGCACCTTCGGATCGCAGGGCTACGACGTCGCCCTGATCGCCCGTAACCGGGCCAACCTGGACACCCTCGTCGACACGCTCACCGCCGAGGGCATCACCGCCGCCGCCTTCCCCGCGGACGTCCTCGACCGGGATGCGCTCACCCAGGCCCTCAAGGACGCCGCCACCCGGTTCGGCGGCATCGACGTCCTTGAGTACTCCCCGGTCGACCGACGCGACACCCTGAGAACCACCCCGTCCGAGACCGAGCCGGCCCACGTTCAGCGCGGGATCGAGTTTCATCTCTACGGTGCCGTCGCGGCCACCACGGCCGTGCTGCCCGCGATGCGGGAAGCCGGCGCGGGCACCCTGCTGTTCACCACCGGCGCCCGCTCCATCGACCCCCAACCGCCGACGGCCGACATCGCCGCCGCCGCCGCGGCACTGCGCAACTGGGCCGTCAACCTGCACAAGGAACTCGACGGCACCGGCATCCAGGCCGCCCACGTCGGCATCGACGCGACGATCGGCACCCCGACCTTCTACGGGCAGCCGCGAGCCACCCCCGAGCAGATCGCCCCTCTCTACTGGGAGTTGCACACCACACACCGCGGCGAGGCCGAGCGCATCTTCCGGGGCTGAGACCGCACAGGGGCTGGCGGTGCCCAGGTGTGGGGTCGTCGAGGGACCATGCGAGGGTCGGACGAGATCCAGAACCCAACATGATCGAACAAACACGACCGTCGGATGTCAGGAAGCGTGAGCGCTCCGTGGACTCGCTGTCAAGGCTTTCCGTCCGGAATCCGTGACGCATCCGGTCAGGCCGGAAGCCTCGATTGTCGGCGGTCGGGTCGGAGGGATGGGGCAGGCGGGACTGACGGTCGAATCGTCCGGGCGGCTCCAACCCCCTCTTGAACTGCGGTAACGCATGCCTTCCTGGTCTTCCGTGCGAGGTTTTCGACCCCTGTCCCGTGAGGCCGAGGAGCGCCGCGTCCGTCACGCCGGAGGCAAGTGGCATGGCGAGCACTCTTGACGTGCGCCCGGCTGGTGCGTACACATTGACCGCGCGGTCAGACCGCGCGGTCAGGTAATTGACCTCGTTCGATGGAGAACACACGGCCAGGGGAGACCTTCATGACGACAGGGCTGGAGCGCGGTACCGGCTCCTCCGCGCCGCGTAGTGAGGACGTGGCCAGGCTGGCCGGCGTCTCTCGCAAGACGGTCTCCCGGGTCCTCAACCACGAGCCGTACGTCTCCGAGGAGTCCCGCCGACGCGTCATGGCGGCCGCCGAAGAGCTGGGCTACCGGCTCAACCAAGCCGCCAGGGCACTGGCCTCCGGCCGTACCCGATCCATCGGTGTGGTCGCTCTGGCGACAGCGGGGTATGGAACCGCCTCCCTGCTCGTGGGCATCGAACAGGCCGTACGGGACGCCGGTTACGCGCTGCGCGTCGTCAACACGCCGGACGGCGACCCGCGAAGCATCGCCGGCGCGCTGGAATCACTCCTGGAGCAGGGCGTGGACGGCATCGTCGTCTCCGTACCCGTCGTCGAGGGTGAAGTCCCGCTCGGCGTCGACGTGCCGGTCCTCTTCGTCGGCGCGCCACCCGCCTTCAGTGCCACCCGGACCCTGACCGTCGGCGTGGGCGCCCATCAGCTGGCCCGAGCCGCTACCGAACACCTGCTGGACCTGGGGCACGCGACCGTCCATCACCTGGCCGGTCCGCGCCGCTGGTACGCCACCAAGGACCGCATCGAGGGGTGGCGGGCGGCGCTGGCGGACCGTGGCGCGCATGAGCCGCCCGTACTGAACGGTGACTGGTCGGCGGCCTCCGGGTACGCCGCGGGCCTCGGGCTGGCCTCGGACCGTTTAGTGACCGCGGTGTTCGCGGCGGGCGACGAGATGGCCATCGGACTGATCCACGGTCTGCGGGAAAGCGGTCGGCGGGTGCCGGAGGACGTCAGTGTCGTCGGTTTCGACGGAAACCCCGTCTTCGCCTACGTCTCCCCGCCTCTGACCACCGTCCGCCAGCCCTTCGAGGCGGCGTCGAGCGAAGGGATCCGGCTTCTCCTCCACGCCATCGAGAAGCCGGACACCGACCTGCCGCCGGCGAACGACCCACCGGTCGAGCTCGTCGTCCGCGGATCCACGGCACCCCCGCCCTCCCTCTGACCCGCCCCCCTCTGGCCCACTCCTCCCTCTGACCCGCCCCTCCCTCTGACCCACTCCTCCCTCTCACCCAGCCCGCCTTCTCGTTCCACCGCTCCGGCGCACACCACACACCCATATGCGGCCGGAGCGCCGTCCCACCTTCAGCGTTGCGCGTTCGTCGCGCCGCGCCCCCACCCGCGCTCGCGCGCCCCGCCCGGCTGTCCCCGGGCGCCGTACCCCCCGCACCCCGCCGCGTCACTCCGAGCCGTTCCGAGCCGGCGGACACCGAAACACACCTTCCCCTGGGAGCCGCAATGTCCCCTGCGCAGACAGACGCCAGACCCGGCGCCGCTCCGCGTTCCCGCCCCGTCTCTTTCTTCTCCCTGGCCTTCATCCTGCTCGTCTCGGTGATGACCATGGTGATACCGGCCGGCCGGGCGGACGCTCTGGCGCGTCCCTCGCAGACGATGTACACCCCGCCGTCGGGCGCGCCCTCGCCCGGCTCGCTCTACCCACGGGCCATGCGGATGCAGCACAACGGCTCCGCCAACGGCACCCTCCTGGCGACCTTCGAGCAGTACACCACCGGCACACCGGTCCTGCCGATCTACCGCAGCACGGACAACGGCAACTCCTGGTCGAAGATCTCGGAGGTCGCCGACACGCAGAACGGCTGGGGCATGCGCTGGGAGCCCGAGCTGTTCGAACTCCCCACGGCCGTGGGCGACTTCCCGGCCGGCACCATCCTGGCCGCCGGCGCCTCGGTCCCGTCCGACCGCTCCGCCATCAAGATCGATGTCTACGCCAGCACCGACCGCGGCCAGACCTGGACCTTCCTCAGCAACATCGCCACCGGAGGCCCGGCGTTCGACCAGAACGGCAACGGCAACACCCCTGTATGGGAGCCGTTCTTCCTCTACGCCAACGGCAAGCTGATCGTCTACTACTCCGACCAGCGCGACCCCGCCTACGGCCAGAAGGTCGTGCACCAGGTCACCACGGACCTCCGCACCTGGGGCCCGGTCGTGAACGACGTGGCGATGCCGACGTACAGCCAGCGCCCGGGCATGCCCACCGTCGCCAAGCTGCCCAACGGCAACTACGTCATGACGTACGAGTACGGCGGCTCGCCCTCCGGCAACTTCGCCGTCTACTACAAGATCTCCGCCGACCCGGAGGCCTTCAACTCCGTCACCGGCATTCCCCTGCGGTCGACGGACGGCACGGTGCCCACCAGCACCCCGTACATCACGTGGCTGCCCACCGGCGGTCCGAACGGCACACTGGTCGTCAGCGCCTACAGCACCACCGATCTGTTCCTCAACACCCAGAACGGCGCCGCGAACACCTGGACGCGTATCAGCTCCAACGTGGCCAACGGCTACAGCCGCGGCATGGTGCCCCTGTCCGACGGCCACAGCCTGCTCGTGCTCAGTGGCGGCAACGGAGGCAGCAACCTCTCCAACCCCGTCACCTACAGCACCATCGACCTGGGCGGCGGCATCTCGGACGGCGCCACCTACACCGTCTCCAACGCGGGCAGCAACCTCATGCTGAGCATCGCGGGCGGCTCCACCGCCAACGGCACCTACGCCACCCAGCAGAACGCCGACAACGCCACCGACCAGCAGTGGCGCTTCGTGCAGCAGAGCTCCGGCTACTTCAAGATCCTCAACGTCGCCAGTGGCAAGGTCCTCGGCGTGGAGAGCCAGTCCACCGCCGACGGAGCCAGGATCCTCCAGTGGGACGACAACGGCACCCTGGACCACGAGTGGGCCGTCGCCCCGAACCCGGCCGGCGGCTTCAGCCTCACCAACCGGGTCACCGGCAAGTACCTGGAGATCCCGAACGCCGCCACCGCCACCGGCACCGTCGCCGGTCAGTGGAGCGGCACGAGCTGCGCCTGCCAGCGCTGGAACGTCACCCAGACCGCTCCGCCGGCGCTGGGCACGGGGCAGTACGTCCTCGTCAACAAGAACAGCGGGAAGTACCTGGACATCCCGCAGGGCTCGACCGCCACGGGTACGGCCACCGAGCAGTGGCAGAACTCGGCCTGCTTCTGCCAGCTGTTCACCTTCCAGTCCGCCGGCGGCGGAGCCTGGACCATCAGGAACGTGAACAGCAACCTGAACCTGGACATCCGCAACGGCTCCACCACCGCCGGAGCCGCCGTCGTCCAGAACACTCCGTCGACCGCGAACTCACAGAAATGGACCCTCACCGACGCGGGCAACGGCTACTACGAACTCAAGAACGTGGGCAGCGGCCTCAACGCCGGCGTCGCCCAGTCCTCCACCAGCAACGGCGCGGCCGTCGTGCAGTGGAACGACGTGAACATCGACGACCAGTTCTGGAAGATCGTCCGCATCAACTGAACGGTTCGATGCAAGGGCCTCCTGGCAGCTCCGGAACGTGATGAACGGGGCGGCCGGGAGGCCCTTCACGGTGGCTGCAACTGCTCGTGCTCAGGCATCGCGTCGAAGCCCCGCTGCTCCAGTCCCTGGGGCCCCGCCCCGTCCCGCATCGTCCGCAACAACCAGGCGAGGCGGTCCGCCCCTCCACCCTGGCCTCCCTGGCCCGCGAGGCCAGGGCGGGTATCGCCGCCCTGCTGCGGTGGCTGCCTCAGATCGCCGCCCGGATGATCCCCACCGTGCGCGCCAAGTGTGGCTCCGCGCGGTCGGCGCGGTGGGCGACGGCCAGTTCCACGCGTGCGTCGGCCCCGGCCAGCGGCAGGTAGACGACGCCGTCGAGCGTCAGCGCGGTCACCGGCTCCGGTACGACCGCGAGGCCCAGGCCGCCGGCCACCAGTGTGACCAGCGTCGAGGTCTCGCCGACCTCGTGGCGGATGTGCGGCTCCACGCCCGCGTCGCGCAGGAGGCCCAGGACGACGTCGTACATCACGGAGCGGCGGTCGGCGGAGTGCACGATCAGGTCCTCACCGGCGAGGTCCGCGACGCGGAGCCTCTTCCTGCGGGCGAGGGGGTGTTCGACCGGTACCGCGACGACGAGTCGGTCCCGGCGCAGGGTGTGCACGGTGAGGGAGAGGTCGGCCGCCGGTGGCCGGAGCAGTGCCACGTCGATCGCGCCGGTACGCAGCGCCTCGACCTGGTCGGGGGCCAGCATCTCGCCGCGGAAGGAGAAGTCGACGCCGGGCAGTTCCACCGTGAGCCGTCGGGAGAGCGCAGGCAGGAGGCTGTACGTCGCCGAGCCCACGCATCCGATCGCGAGGTGTCCGACCGAACCGGCGGCCACGAGCCGTGCGTGATGAGCGGCTTCGTCGACATCGGCGAGGATCCCGCGCGCCCGCTCCAGGTAGGCCCGGCCGGCCTCGGTCAGATCCACGCGCCGTGTCGTGCGGTGCAGCAGCTCGACGCCGAGCTCCGCCTCCAGCTGCCGGATCTGCTGGGACAGCGGGGGCTGGGCCATGTGGAGCCGCTCGGCCGCACGACCGAAGTGCCGCTCCTCGGCCACCGCCACGAAGTACCGGAGATGGCGGAGATCCATATGTCGTCCATATCAATCGGCTTGGATATGCGTACTTCAGAATATCGCCGCCCAAGGCTAGCGTCGTCTCCATGAGTGCCTTCCTCTACGCCGCGACCCGGACGCCGTTCGGCCGCTTCAACGGCGCCCTGGCCGGCGTCCGCCCCGACGACCTCGCCGCCGCCGCGATCACCTCGACGCTCGCCAGGGTGCCCCGCCTCGACCCCGCCGCCATCGACGACGTGGTGTGGGGCAACGCCAACGGCGCCGGCGAGGAGAACCGCAACGTCGGCCGCATGGCAGCCCTGCTCGCGGGCCTCCCGGTGAGCGTGCCCGGCACCACCATCAACCGGCTGTGCGGATCGAGCCTCGACGCGGCCATGACGGCCAGCCGCACCATCGAGTCCGGGGACGCCGAGGTCGTGCTCACCGGCGGCGTCGAGTCGATGACGCGTGCGCCGTGGGTGCTGCCGAAGTCGGCGAAGCCCTTCCCGGCCGGCGACGTCACCGCCGTCTCCACCACCCTCGGCTGGCGGCTGGTCAACCCGAGGATGCCGAAGGAATGGACGGTCAGCCTCGGCGAATCCAACGAGCAGCTCCAGGAGCGCTTCGGGATCTCCCGCGAGCGCCAGGACGAGTTCGCCGCCCGCTCCCACCAACTCGCCGACTCCGCCTGGGAGTCGGGCTTCTACGACGACCTCGTGACACCGGTCGACGGCGTCGGCCTGGCCCGCGACGAGGGCATCCGGCCCGGATCCACACCCGAGGTCCTGGCCGGTCTCAAGCCGGTCTTCCGTACGGCGGAGCAGGGCGGCACCATCACCGCCGGCAACGCCAGCCCGCTCAACGACGGTGCCTCCGCGGTGCTGTTGGGCAGCGAGAGGGCGGCTTCCGCGATCGGGGCCGACCCGATCGCCCGGATCGCAGGCCGCGGGGTGATGGCGCTGGAGCCGCAGTCCTTCGGTTACGCCCCGGTCGAGGCCGCGAACCGTGCGCTGGCCCGGGCCGGGATCGGCTGGGACCAGGTGGGTGCGGTCGAACTCAACGAGGCGTTCGCCGTGCAGTCGCTCGCCTGCGTCGACGCGTGGAAGATCGACCCGGGCATCGTCAACCAGAAGGGCGGCGCCATCGCGATCGGCCACCCCCTGGGCGCCTCGGGTGGCCGCATCCTGGCCACGCTGGCCAAGGTGCTGCGCGAGACGAGGCAGCGCTACGGCGTCGCCGCGATCTGCATCGGGGTCGGGCAGGGCCTGGCCGTCGTACTGGAGAACTGCGACGTGACAGGGGCGAAGCGATGAGCCGGGCGGAGATCGTCGAGAGCGCGGATGCGGCCGTCGCCGGGATCGAGGACGGGTCGACCGTCCTGGTCGGCGGCTTCGGGCTGGCCGGGATGCCGTTCGACCTGATCGACGCGCTCATCCGGCAGGGCGCGAAGGACCTGACGATCGTGTCGAACAACGCCGGCAACGGCGACGTCGGACTGGCCGCGCTGCTCGCCGCGGGTCGGGTGCGCAAGGTGCTGTGCTCCTTCCCGCGCCAGGCCGACTCCTGGGTCTTCGACGGCCTCTACCGCGAGGGGAAGATCGAGCTGGAGGTGGTGCCGCAGGGCAACCTCGCCGAGCGGATGCGCGCGGCCGGTGCCGGCATCGGCGCCTTCTACTGCCCGACCGCGGTCGGTACACCGCTCGCGGAAGGCAAGGAGGTGCGGGAGATCGACGGCCGGAAGTACCTGCTGGAGTACCCCATCAAGGGCGACTACGCGCTGATCGGCGCGCATGTCGCGGACACCATGGGCAACCTCGTCTACCGCAAGACCGCCCGCAACTTCGGACCGGTCATGGCCACGGCCGCGACCACGACGATCGTGCAGGTCGACGAGGTCGTGGATGCCGGCAAGCTCGACCCGGAGGCCGTCGTCACCCCCTCCATCTACGTCGACCGGATCGTCCAGGTCGAGGCCCGTCACTACACCGTCCAGGGGGCACGATGACCACGACGCCGTACGCCGATCACCGTCTCTCGATGGACGAACTGGCCGCCGTCATCGCACGCGACATCCCGGCCGGCTCCTTCGTCAACCTCGGCATCGGGCAGCCCACGAAGATCGCCGACCATCTGCCGGACGGCTCCGGGGTGGTGCTGCACACCGAGAACGGCATGCTCAACATGGGCCCGAAGGCGGAGGGCGACGCGATCGACCCCGACCTGACCAACGCCGGCAAGGTCCCGGTGACCGAACTGCCGGGTGCGGCCTACTTCCACCACGCCGACTCCTTCGCCATGATGCGCGGCGGCCACCTCGACGTCTGCGTTCTCGGCGCCTACCAGGTCGCCTTCGACGGCGACCTCGCCAACTGGACCACCGGCCGGCCCGAGGACATCCCGGCCGTCGGCGGCGCCATGGACCTCGCCATCGGCGCCAAGGACGTCTACGTGATGATGACCCTCTTCACCCGCTCCGGCGAACCCAAGCTCGTGCCGCGGTGCACCTACCCGCTCACCGGCGTCGGCTGCGTCAGCCGTGTCTACACCGACCACGGCGTCTTCGACGTCGGCCCCGAGGGGGTACGGATCCGCGAGACGTACGGCGTCGGCGCCGAGGAGCTGGCCGAGCGACTCGGCATCACGGTGCCGTAGCGCCGCGAGCATGAAAGCGTGGGGGCATGGTGGTGTTCGGGGCGGTCCAGGTCAACCTGTGGTGCGCGGACGTGGAGCGCTGCGCGGCCTTCTTCCGGAGCCTGGGGATGCCGGAGAAGTTCCGCGTCCCGTCCAGCGGTGAGCCCCATCAGGTCGAGGTGGAGGCGGCCGGTGTCCGGATCGGGTTGAGCTCGGCACGGGTGGGCAGCGAGCTGTTCGGCATCGCCACGACGCCAGGGGAGAACACCGAGGTCGTGTTGTGGTGCGACGACGTCGATGGCACGCATCAGAAGGCGCTCGATGCGGGAGGCGAGTTGGTGAAGGGTCCGACCGATTCACCGGACGGACGTCTCCGCTTCTCCTGGCTGCGTGATCCCGAGGGGCACCGCGTGAAGCTCGTACAGGAACGCGGCTGAGGAGCCGGACTCCACGGTCGAGGTCAGTCGGCGGTGAGTTCCGCGAGTTGTTCCGCGGCGGTGGTGTTGCCCCGGGCTGCCAGGCGTCGTAGCTCGTCCAAGTTGTCCTGCTCGGTGGCCAGTTGGATCAGCTCGTCGGTGGCGTCGGTGTTGCCGCCGTCGGAGAGCCGCCGGAGTTCGTCCAGATCACCTTGCTCCGACGCGAGTTGAACGAGCTCGTCGGCCGCGTCGGAGCTGCCCGCTTCCGCGAGGCGGCGCAGTTCGTTCAGGTCGCCGAGTTCTGCGGCGAGTTGGACGAGTTCGTCGGTGGCGTCGGTGTCGCCGTTCTCGGCGCGTTCCCGCAGGTCGGACAGGTCGGGTTCAGGCATCGTCGGCAACCTCTTCCTGGTGTCGGTGGTCACGGGTCGGCCGGCCCGGCACCCCATGCGGCTGTTCGCGGGAGTCGGCGCCGGCTCCGGACAGCCTTCCCGAGGCCCGCAGTTCGTCGCGGTGCGCCTGCCACTCGTCCACCAGCCTGGGCAGCCGCTCCGCCAGGAACTCGGCCAGCGCGATCATCTCTTCGAGCATCCGTGAGAAGAGCCAACCCCGCACGGTACAGCGCCGCTGCGGCTGACGACTGTCCGGGTTCAGACTCACCCGATCCATGCGCTCGCCGCCGTGGGGGTTCCCGTAACTCTCCAACGCAGCTTGCGCGTCGTTCGGCACACTCCTGACGCCTCCCCGTCAACACAGCCCGGACACCCTCATCACCGCTCGCGCGGTCTCGTCGTCGATGCGGTGGCGGAGCCGCTCCAGGACCTCCGTCCCCTTCCGCAGCGTGCCGCGCTCCACAGAGCGGCGAACGCCGGTGTCGAGTTCGTGCCAGATCAGCGGGTTGGCCGTGAGGACGCGGGGGTCCAGTTCCACGCGGTGCCCATGGATGTCGCGCAGGACCAGGTGGGTCGAGATGCCGTTGCAGCGCCATACGGTCGTCAGCGCGTCCGTGTGCACCACGCGCCTGCCCCAGGGACCGCGAACCGCCAATCGGCCGGCACCCGCCGTCACCCGGGGCGGCAGCAGAACGGCGAAGAGCGCGGCCGCCAGGCCCAGCCACAGCACACCCCGCAGGGGCGACAGACTGCCCGCGTCCCAGTCGACCAGCAGGGCCATCGCGCCGAACAGCACGGCGCAGCTCGCCGCGAGCCGAGCACTGCCACGCCAGTGCCGGTCACCGGCCCACGCCCACTGGTCGTCGGAACGTCGCATGGCGCTGACGCTAGGCGGCCGTTCATGGCCTGGCACCCCCCATTGACGGGGCCCTGACGCCGTACGCGCCGATCCTGACGGGATCCTGACGTGGACGCCGGATCCAGAGGAGCTCAGACAGAACCAGCGGGGCGCCGTCGTCGCGCACGCCGTGCGGCGGGAGACGGGCGCGGTGATCTGTCGCCTGCGGTTCCGCCTGTCAGGAGAGCCGTTGCGGGGCCGTGGCCGGGGCGGCGCGGGTGCCGCCGTCAGGGGCCCGTCAAAGGTGTGGGGGACGCCGTAAGGGACTCGTCAACGGCCGGCCGGTTCCGGTCGGGGGCGGGGTTTCCTCTGTGTGTCCGTATCTCTTCCGAACCTCTTCTAGGAGTTCGCGATGGCCGATCTGGCCTTCGTCGTCACCACAGCCGCGGTCTTCGCGCTGGTGGCCCTCGTCGCCAAGGGGGTGACCAAGCTGTGACCGCCGAGAACATCGTCGGCCTCGTCGTGGCCGTCGCCCTGCTGGGCTATCTCGTCCTCGCCCTGATCTTCCCGGAGAGGTTCTGAGCCACCCCATGGGTCCCGTACTCGCAGGCTTTCTCCAACTGCTCGCTCTCATAGGCGCGTTGGCCCTCGCCTACATCCCCCTCGGCACCTACATGGCCAGGGTCTACTCCACGGACAAGCACTGGCGGGTCGAGCGGTGGATCTACCGCGGCATCGGCGCCGACCCCGACACCGAGATGCGCTGGCCCGCCTACCTGCGCGGAGTCCTCGCCTTCTCGGCGGCCGGTGTGCTGTTCCTCTACCTGCTCCAGCGGCTCCAGGGCGTCCTGCCAGGCTCGCTGGGCTTTAAGGCCATCGACCCCGACCAGGCGTTCAACACCGCCGTGTCCTTCGTGACGAACACCAACTGGCAGTCGTACTACGGCGAACAGGCCATGGGCCATGTCGTGCAGACCGCCGGACTCGCCGTGCAGAACTTCGTCTCGGCGGCCGTCGGCATCGCCGTGGCCGTGGCGCTGGTGCGCGGCTTCGCCCGGTCCCGCACCGGTGAACTGGGCAACTTCTGGTCGGACATGGTGCGCGGGGTGACCCGCATCCTGCTGCCGGGCGCCTTCGTCGCGGCGGTCGTGCTGGTGGCCTGCGGTGCCATCCAGAACTTCTCCGGGATCCACGAGGTCGGCCAGTTCCTGGGCGGCGCGCAGCAGTGGAACGGCGGTGCGGTCGCCTCGCAGGAGGCCATCAAGGAGCTGGGCACCAACGGCGGTGGCTACTTCAACGCCAACTCGGCCCATCCCTTCGAGAATCCGACGCCTTTCACCAACCTCTTCGAGATCTTCCTGCTGCTGGTGATCCCGTTCGCGCTGACCCGCACCTTCGGGCTGATGGTCGGCAGCGTGAAGCAGGGGTACGCGATCCTCGCGACCATGGCGAGCATCTGGGTCGGGTTCACCGCCCTGATGATGTGGACCGAATTCGCCCACCACGGACCGGCGTTGCAGCTCGCGGGCGGGGCCATGGAGGGCAAGGAGGTGCGCTTCGGGGTCGGCTCCTCGTCGATCTTCGCGGTGTCGACCACGCTCACGTCGACCGGCGCGGTGGACTCCTTCCACTCCTCCTTCACCGGTCTCGGCGGCGGCATCACCATGCTCGGCATGATGCTGGGCGAGATCGCGCCCGGCGGCACCGGGTCCGGCCTCTACGGCATGCTGATCATGGCGGTCATCGCGGTGTTCATCGCCGGGCTGATGGTCGGCCGTACGCCCGAGTACCTGGGCAAGAAGATCGGCACCCGGGAGATCAAGCTCGCCGCCTGCTACATCCTGATCACCCCGGCGCTGGTGCTCGTTTTCGCCGGGATCGCGATGGCCCTGCCGACCCCGGCCCATTCGATGACCAACAGCGGGGCGCACGGGTTCTCCGAGATCCTCTACGCCTACACGTCCGCCGCCAACAACAACGGCTCGGCCTTCGCGGGGCTGAACGCGGACACCCAGTGGTTCAACACCACGCTGGGGCTGGCCATGGTCCTGGGCCGCTTCCTGCCCATGGTGTTCGTGCTGGCGCTGGCCGGATCGCTCGCCGAGCAGAAGCCGGTGCCGGAGACCGCGGGCACCCTGCGCACCGAAAAGCCGCTGTTCACCGGGTTGCTGGTGGGCGCGATCCTCATCATCACCGGTCTGACCTACTTCCCGGCACTCGCGCTGGGCCCGCTGGCCGAGGGGCTGGCGTCATGACCACCCGTACCGAAAGCGACGAGATGTCCACAGCCACTCCCACCCGGGCGCCGCACAGCGACGTACCGACCGGGCACAAGTCCGCCGAGGGCCGTGTCGGCGCGGGCCTCTTCGACCCCAAGCAGCTGCTGAAGTCGCTGCCGGACGCCTTCCGCAAGCTCGACCCGCGGGTGATGGTCAAGTCGCCCGTGATGTTCGTGGTGTGGATCGGCTCGCTGCTGACCACGGTCTTCTCCTTCAAGGACCCCGGCGACTGGTTCGGCTGGACCATCAGCGCCTGGCTGTGGCTGACGGTCGTCTTCGCCAACCTCGCGGAGGCCGTCGCCGAGGGGCGCGGCAAAGCGCAGGCCGACACGCTGCGCAAGGCCAAGACCGACACGGTGGCACGGCTGGTGGACGGCACCGAGGTCCCCGGCACCGCGCTGAAGATCGGCGACCTGGTCGTCTGCGAGGCCGGTGACGTCATCCCCGGTGACGGAGACGTCGTCGAGGGCGTCGCCTCCGTCGACGAGTCGGCGATCACCGGAGAGTCGGCGCCCGTCATCCGGGAGTCCGGGGGCGACCGGAGCGCGGTCACCGGAGGGACGAAGGTCCTCTCCGACCGGATCGTCATCAAGATCACGACGAGGCCGGGTGAGACCTTCATCGACCGGATGATCAACCTCGTCGAGGGCGCGGCCCGGCAGAAGACACCGAACGAGATCGCGCTGAACATCCTGCTCGCCTCGCTGACGATCGTCTTCCTGCTGGCGGTCGCGACCCTGCCGCCCTTCGCGGACTACGCGGGCACCCACCTGACGATGGTCGTGCTGGTCGCCCTGCTGGTGTGCCTGATTCCGACGACCATCGGGGCGCTGCTGTCGGCCATCGGGATCGCGGGCATGGACCGGCTGGTCCAGCGCAACGTCCTGGCCATGTCCGGCAGGGCGGTCGAAGCCGCCGGCGACGTGTCGACGCTGCTGCTCGACAAGACCGGCACCATCACCCTCGGCAACCGCCAGGCCGCCGAGTTCGTGCCGGTGGCCGGGACGACCGAGGCCGAGGTGGCCGACGCCGCCCAGCTCTCCTCGCTGGCCGACGAGACACCCGAGGGCCGCTCCGTCGTCGTACTGGCGAAGGAGCAGTACGGTCTGCGCGAGCGTGAACTCGTCGGCGCCGAGTGGATCGCCTTCACCGCCCAGACCCGGATGTCCGGCGTGGACGTCGAGGGGCGCAGGATCCGCAAGGGCGCGGCCGGTTCGGTCATCAGGTGGGTGGAAGAGCGGGGCGGCGAAGTCGCGCCGGACGCACGGGAGTTGACCGACCGGATCTCCGAGGCCGGTGGCACGCCGTTGCTGGTCGCGGTCGAGGACGCCGCAGGCGCCCGCGTCCTGGGAGTCATCCACCTGAAGGACGTCGTCAAGGAGGGCATGCGGGAGCGGTTCGAGGAACTGCGCCGTATGGGCATCAAGACCGTCATGATCACGGGTGACAACCCGCTGACCGCCAAGGCGATCGCCGAGGAGGCCGGTGTCGACGACTTCCTCGCGGAGGCCACGCCCGAGGACAAGATGGCCCTCATCAAGCGGGAGCAGGCGGGCGGCAAGCTCGTCGCGATGACCGGCGACGGCACCAACGACGCGCCCGCGCTGGCCCAGGCGGACGTCGGCGTGGCGATGAACACCGGGACGTCGGCCGCCAAGGAGGCCGGCAACATGGTCGACCTCGACTCGAACCCGACCAAGCTCATCGAGATCGTCGAGATCGGCAAGCAACTGCTCATCACCCGGGGCGCGTTGACGACGTTCTCCATCGCCAACGACGTCGCGAAGTACTTCGCGATCATCCCGGCGCTGTTCGCCGCGGTCTACCCGGGCCTGGACAAGCTCAACATCATGGGCCTGTCCTCGCCGGACTCCGCGATCCTGTCCGCCGTCGTCTTCAACGCGCTCATCATCATCGCGCTGGTGCCGCTCTCGCTGAGGGGCGTGCGGTACCGGCCGGTCAGCGCCGACAGGATGCTGCGCCGCAACCTCACGATCTACGGCATCGGCGGCCTGATCGCCCCCTTCGTCGGCATCAAGCTCATCGACCTGCTCATCTCCCTCATCCCCGGGCTGTAACTTTTCGAAGGCGTGCTAGAAGCCATGAACAACTCCGTATCGAACACAGGCCGGTTGCTGTGGGCGGGGCTGCGGGCCCTGCTGGTGCTGACCCTGGTCACCGGCGTCATCTACCCGCTGGCCGTCACCGGCATCGCCCAGGCCCTCTTCCACGACAAGGCGAACGGCTCGGAGATCAAGGCGGACGGGAAGGTCGTCGGGTCCTCGCTCATCGGCCAACAGGACTACAGCCTCGACTACTTCCAGCCCCGGCCCGCCAACGGGCTCGGCGAGAACTCCGTCAACACCCAGTACAGACTGATCCTTTCCGGCGCCACCAACCGCTCCGCCGACAACCCCGAACTCGTCACCTGGGTCAAGAAGGCCAAGGCCAAGGTCGTCAAGGACAACTCCACCGCCGACTACACGGTCAAGCCCTCCCAGGTCCCCGCCGACGCGGTCACCTCCTCCGGCTCCGGGCTCGACCCCGACATCTCCCCGGCGTACGCGGACCTCCAGGTCCACCGGGTCGCCGAGAAGAACGGCCTGACCGTCGCCCAGGTGCAGAAGCTGGTCGACGAGCACACCGAGGGCCGCACCCTCGGCTTCATCGGCGAGCCCCGGGTGAACGTCCTCGAACTCAACATCGCGCTCAAGGCACTCGCAGCCAAGAGCTGACCCGAGCGGGAGTCGGCGTCCGGTGACAGCGCCGGTGCCGTCGGCTCCCGCCGCGTACGACAGGAAGGCGCACGCCGATGACACGGGTGCTGGTGGTGGAGGACGACCCGCAGCTCGTACGGGCCCTCGTCATCAATCTCCAGGCACGCCGGTACGGGGTCGACGCGGCCCCCGACGGCGCCACCGCGCTGCGGCTCGCGGCCGCCCGGCAACCCGATGTCGTGATGCTCGACCTGGGCCTGCCCGACATGGACGGCGTCGAGGTCATCAAGGGGCTGCGGGGCTGGACCAGGGTGCCGATCCTGGTGCTGTCCGCCCGCCGGGGCTCCGACGAGAAGGTCGCCGCGCTGGACGCCGGCGCCGACGACTACGTCACGAAGCCGTTCAGCATGGACGAACTCCTCGCCCGGCTGCGGGCCGCCGTACGGCGCACCGAGGAGACGTCGCTCACCACCGGGACGACGCTCGTCGAGACGGCGGACTTCACCATCGACCTGCTGGCCAAGAGGGCCGTACGGAACGGCCGCGACGTACGCCTCACCCCGACCGAATGGCACCTGCTGGAGATCCTGGTCACCAGCCCCGGACGGCTGATCACACAGACGTACCTGCTCCAGGAGGTCTGGGGCGTCTCCCAGAGCAACAAGACCAACTACCTGCGGGTGTACATGGCCCAACTACGGCGCAAGTTGGAGGCGGACCCCGCCCACCCCCGCTACCTCATCACCGAACCCGGCATGGGCTACCGCTTCGAAGGGTGACCCTCAAGCCTTCTCAAGCCCCTCTTCAAGCCCGCTTCGTGCCGCTCTGCTCGCGGACGCCGTCGAACATGGCGATGAGGGCGGGACTCTCCGCGAGGCTGCCCAGCAGGGCGTGCAGCGACTGCTGTTCAGCGGTGCCGAGGTCGGCGAGGGTCTCGCCGTCGAGGCCGACGAGTGTGCGGTTGAGGTCGGCGAGGACCTTGCGCCCGTCGTCGGTGATGTCGACGGCGTAGCGGCGCCGGTCCTGCGGATCGCGGGTCCGCTCGGCGTATCCGGCGCGCTCCAGATCGTCGAGACTCGTCACCATCGTCGCCGGGTCGATGCGCAGGAACGAACCGAGCGCCAGTTGCGGCATGGCCCCGTTGTCGGCCAGGGCCTGCAGGACGCTGTAGTGGCGCACCCGCAGGCCGGTGCCGCTGAGGCCGTCCTCGGCGATCCTGAAGGCCACCTGCCCGAGTTTGACCAGCAGACAGATGGTGTGCTCGGCCACTGTCCCCGGTACCAGCGGAGCCTCGGACATCGTTCATCCCGCCTATGGTTAGCCCTGCGTATCGTCTCGGTCCATCGTACGAGAAGGCCTGAGGCGACCGGAGCGGGACAGCGATCCCCGTATCGCAGAAGCGGGGCCCGCAGGGCGGGCAATGCGCGGGGCGGTCAGCCGACGATGGTCCGGCCGAAGATCTGCCGGGCGATGACCCACTTCTGGATCTCGTTGGTCCCCTCGTATATCTCGCCGATCTTGCTGTCCCGGTAGATCGCCTCGACCGGGCCGGGGCTCCCGTCGGCGCCCAGTTCGCGGGCGAAGCCCAGGCCTCCGAAAGCCTGGACGGCGTCGCGTGCCATGTCCACCGACAGCTTGGTGGCGTAGTACTTCGCCATCGCGGCCTCGGGCTCCGGGGACGCGTCGCCGGCGTCCAGGCGCAGGGCGGCCTTGGTGACGAGGGTGCGGGCGTTGTCGATCTCGGTGGCCCGCTCGGCGAGCAGGAACTGCCAGTGCTGGTTGGCGGCCACCGGCTTCCCGAAAGCCTGCCGCGTCGACAGGTGGGCCACGGTGTGGTCGAACGCGGCCTGCGCCATACCGACCCCGGCGGCCGCGATGCCGATACGGCCGTACGTCAGTGTCGACAGGGCGTGACGCAGCCCGTGTCCCTCGGTGCCGCCGAGGAGGTCGTCGTCGGACAGGTGGACGTCCGTGAAGCGGATGTCCGCGGTGAGCTGGCCGCGGTTGCCCATCTTGCGGTCGGCGAGGCCGACGTGAACGCCCGGAAGGGCGGTGTCGACGATGAACATGCTCAGCCGCTCGCCGGTGCGGGCGAGAACCACCACGAAGGCGGCCACGGGTGAGTTGGAGATCCACCGCTTGTGGCCGTTGAGCACCCAGCCGGTCTCGGTGCGTACGGCCTCGGTCCGGACGGCCTGCGGAGACAGGTCACTGGAGGCGTCCGGCTCGGTGGTGGCGAACGCGCCGACCACCGAACCCTCGGCGACCTTGGGCAGCCAGCGCCGCTGCTGCTCCTCGGTGCCCTGCCGCAGGGCGTTGCCCGCCAGGATGCAGTGCACGTCGAAGACGGCCGCGACGCTGCTGGAGCAGTAGGCCAGTTCCTCGATCGCCACGGCGGTGGCGGCCGCCGGGTGGAGCAGACCGTCGCCGCCGACCTCGCCGGGGAAGGGGATCCGGAAGACCCCCGCCGCGGCGAGCGCGTCGAACACCTGGCGGGGGAAGCCGTCCGTGCGCTCGTCGCCGTTGGCGATCGCCGCGGCGTGCGGAGCCACTTCCCGCTCCGCGATCCGGCGTACGGCAGCGCGAACGGACTGGGTCTCTTTGGGGGCGAGGAGCTCGTGGTAGAGCCGGTCGCTCTGGCGTGCGGGAGCGGGTTCGGGGGTGGGAGCGGGATCGGGGGTGGGCGTGGGAGTGGAAGTCATGCGCGGACCATATCATTCGTACTGCGTATGATTAGCTCTCCAACCGATTGTGGAGGTTCGACCATGACACAGACGCTGGCCGGCAAGACCGTCCTGATGTCGGGAGGCAGCCGCGGCATCGGACTCGCCATCGCCCTGCGCGCCGCCCGTGACGGTGCGAACGTGGTGATGCTCGCCAAGACCGCCGTACCGCACCCGAAGCTCGACGGCACGGTCCACACCGCGGTCGAGGAGGTCGAGCGCGTCGGCGGGAAGGGTCTTGCGGTCGTCGGCGACGTCCGCAACGAGGACGACGTACGCACCGCCGTCAACGCCGCGGTCGCCGCCTTCGGTGGCATCGACGTCGTGGTGAACAACGCCAGTGCGATCGACCTGTCGTCGTCGGAGCAGCTGGAGATGAAGCGGTACGACCTGATGCAGGACATCAACACGCGGGGCACGTTCCTGCTGAGCAAGGCGGCGATCCCGCACCTGAGGGAAGCCGGCAACCCGCACATCCTCACCTTGTCGCCGCCGTTGAACCTCGCGCCCCGCTGGATGGGCAGGCACCTCGGCTACACGCTGTCGAAGTACGGGATGAGTCTGTGCACCATCGGTCTCGCCGAGGAGCTCGCCGCCGACGGCATCGCCGCCAACTCGCTGTGGCCGCGCACCCTGATCGACACGGCCGCCGTACGCAACGTGGTCGGGGGCGCCGGACGGGCTCGCAGTCCGCAGATCATGGCCGACGCCGCCTACGCCGTCCTCACGCGTGACGCGCGCAAGTGCACCGGCAATCTGTTCATCGACGACGAGGTCCTGTCGGACGAGGGGGTCATGGACCTGTCCGCCTACAGCCCCGCCGGCTTCGAGGGCGAACTCGCGCTCGACATATTCGTCGATCCGGCCTGAGGGGATCGCGTCACCAGGGCCCGGGGTCCGGCACCGGGGCAACCCGCGCCGGACCGCGCAGCCACAACGAGAGAAGGGCGCCGCATGATCGGACGGTTCCCTCACTGCTTGCAGAAGCGCTAGCTCGGGCACCTGTAGGCCCCAGGCGGGGGCCGGCCTGACCAGCCGAGACGCCTTGCCTGTGGTGACGAAGGAAGCCGATCATTCGCTCATGAGACCCGAAGTGCAGGTGTTCGTCGCCGACGGCCCACTTCCCGACTGGGACGCGAGCGAAGAAGAGATCGTATGTACGTAATGTTATGACCGGAGGCGCGCGCCGGGTCCCGGTCGGGCGGTGACGTCACCGGGGGTGAGGGCGCCGTGGTGCGCGGAGCACTCGACGACGACGCGCAGCGGAGCCTCGCAGTCGGTGTGGCGCACGTCCAGTACGGGGCCCTCGGGGCCGAGGGTGTACGTCTCGCCCCACTGGGTCAGTGCCATCAGGACCGGCCACAGGTCCCAGCCCTTGCGGGTCAGCCGGTACTCGTTGCGGGAGCGGCTGCCCGCTTCCCGGTAGGGGACGGCCTTCAGGATCCCGGACGCGACCAGTTTGCGGAGGCGGTCGCTGAGGACGGCTTCCGAGAGGCCGATGTGGCGGTGGAAGTCGTCGAAGCGGCGGACCCCGTTGACGGCGTCACGCAGGATCAGCAGCGTCCATTTCTCTCCGACCACGTCGAGCGTGCGCTGGACGGGGCAGTTCTCCGTGCTCGCCTCAAGCCACTCCATCCCGCCATGGTAGAGGGCTGGCTTCGTCATTGACAGTCAGGTGAACCCACAGCTAGCTTCATTTGCAAAAGTCAGAGGGAAGGCACTCGGTCGTGGGACGAACACGTACGTATCAATGGGACGACCCCGCGATCCTGGCGGAAGCCGCCGGGCGCATGGCCGGCCTCGACTTTCTGCGCGAGTTGCAGGCGGGGCGGCTGTCGGCGCCGCCCATCAACTCCTCCATCGACTTCACGCTGGACGAGGTGGAGCCGGGCAGGGCGGTGTTCTCGCTGACGCCGGGGGAGGAGCACTACAACCCGATCGGCAGCGTGCACGGCGGCATCTTCGCCACCCTGCTCGATTCGGCCGCGGGCTGCGCCGTGCAGTCCACCCTGCCGCAGGGCATGGCGTACACCTCGCTGGACCTGACGGTAAAGTTCCTCCGGCGCATCACCGTGGACACGGGCACGGTCCGGGCGATCGGCACCCTTGTCAGCAAGGGGCGTCAAACCGCCCTCGCCCAGGCGCAGTTGGTCGACAGCACGGACCGGCTTCTCGCCCACGCCACCAGCAGCTGCATGCTCTTCCCGGTGCCGTCCCCGCAAGCGTGACAACCGACCGAGCGTGACCCTCTACGGCGACCGGTGGACCGGACGTCACTGGTGTGACCTGCGCAGGGTGACCTCGGTACGGGAACGTCGTGCGGCCCTTCACGATGTGTGACCGCTCCGGCGGAGCACCGGGCGCAGGGTCTCGATGACGCCGGGGTCGTCCACGGTGGAGGGGATGGGTTCGTCGTGGCCGTCGGCGATGCCGCGCATCGTCTTGCGCAGGATCTTTCCCGAGCGGGTCTTGGGGAGGGCGGCCACGACCGCGACGTCCTTGAGGGAGGCGACGGCGCCGATGCGCTCGCGGACGAGCTGGACGAGTTCCGCCTCGACCTCGGCCGCGTCGCGGCTCGTGCCGGCCTTCAGGACGACGAAGCCGCGCGGGATCTGGCCCTTGAGCGCGTCGGCCACGCCGATGACGGCACATTCGGCGACGTCGGGATGGGCGGCCAGGGCCTCCTCCATGCTGCCGGTGGACAGCCGGTGCCCGGCGACGTTGATGACGTCGTCGGTGCGGCCCATGACGAAGACGTAGCCGTCGTCGTCGATGTGGCCGCTGTCGCCGGTGAGGTAGTAGCCGTCGTAGGCGGAGAGGTAGGAGGCGACGTAGCGGTCGTCGTCGTTCCAGAGGGTGGGCAGCGCGCCGGGCGGCAGGGGGAGCTTCACGACGATCGCGCCGTCGACGCCCGCGGGCACGGGCTCGCCCGAGGGGTCGAGGACACGGACGTCCCAGCCCGGGAGCGGGCGGGTGGGGGAGCCGGGTTTGACGGGAGCGGCCTCGATGCCGACCGGGTTGGCGACGATGGGCCAGCCGGTCTCGGTCTGCCACCAGTGGTCGATCACCGGGATGCCCAGGAGAGCGCTCGCCCAGTGGTAGGTCTCGGGGTCGAGGCGCTCGCCGGCGAGGAAGAGGTGGCGCAGGCCGGTCAGGTCGTGGTCGGCGGTGAGCGCTCCCTTCGGGTCCTCCTTGCGGATGGCCCGGAAGGCGGTGGGGGCGGTGAACATGGTCTTGACCCGGTGCTCGGCGGCCACGCGCCAGAACTGGCCCGCGTCCGGTGTGCCGACCGGCTTGCCCTCGTACAGGACGGTCGTGGCGCCGGCCAGCAGGGGGCCGTACACGATGTAAGAGTGCCCGACCACCCAGCCGACGTCGGATCCGGTGAACATGGTCTCGCCGGGGCCCACGTCGTAGACGGCGCCCATCGACCAGTGCAGGGCGACCGCGTAGCCGCCGCAGTCGCGGACGACTCCCTTGGGTTTTCCGGTCGTTCCGGAGGTGTAGAGGATGTAGAGGGGATCGGTGGCGGGGACGGGAACGCAGTCGGCCGGGGTCGCGGTGGCGACCAGTTCGGCCCAGTCGAGATCGTCGGGTCCCAACTCGGCCCGCTCCTGCGGGCGTTGCAGGATGACACTCTTCTCCGGCTTGTGGGCCGCGAGTTCGATCGCCCGGTCGAGCAGGGGCTTGTACGCGATCACGCGCTTGCCCTCGATGCCGCACGAGGCGGAGACCACGACCTTGGGGGCCGCGTCGTCGATGCGCAGGGCGAGTTCGCGTGCGGCGAACCCGCCGAAGACGACGGAGTGCACCGCGCCGATCCGTGCGCAGGCCAGCATCGCGACGGCTGCCTCGGGGACCATCGGCATGTAGATGACCACCCGGTCGCCGTGTCCCACGCCGAGCCCCGCCAGCGCTCCGGCGAAGGCCGCCACCTCGTCCCTCAACTGCGCGTAGGTGTAGGTGCGTCGGGTGTCGGTCACGGGTGAGTCGTGGACGAGCGCGGGCTGTTCACCCCGGCCGGCCTCGACGTGCCGGTCGAGCGCGTTGAAGCAGACGTTGAGCCGTCCGTCGGGAAACCAGCGGTAGAAGGGCGCGCCCGAGGAGTCCAGGGCGCGGTGCGGAGCGACATCCCAGTCGATGCCTTCGGCCGCCTCCAGCCAGAAGCGCTCCGGGTCCTCGGTACTGGCGCGGAAGACATCCTCGTACGTTCCCATCGCGCACTCCTTTGTGGCCTCGGAACGGTGGTGGTGGGGGTAGCCGGCGTAACGGTGTCGTACACAAGTACCGCACGGCCGGCCGGCCCGGTCGAGCGGGGATGGCGGTGACCCGTCGATCGGTCACCGGCATCGCGGTGGAGCGGCGGCCTGATGGGCGGGACCGCCCCCTCAGGTGCGGCTCCTGCTCACGCGCCGAGGTGCTCGCGGAGCCACTGGCCCATCCGCCCGATGGCCTGGTTCACCTCGGGGACGCGTCCGGCGCCCAGGATGAACGAGTGCTGCCCTTCGGGCATCGCATGGGTCTCGGTGGTGACCTTGAAGTCCGCGAGGCGGCGGCCGAGCCGGGCGCCGTCGTCGGCGAGGGTCTCGTACTCGCCGTAGAAGACGACCGTGGGCGGCAGGCCCGTCAGGTCGGCGTGCACGAGGCTGATCCGCGGGTCGGTGAAGTCCACCGCGGGATCCTGCAGCCAGGCGCCCCGGAAGAGCTCCAGGATGCCCCGGCTGAGCATCTTGTCGTTCGCCTCGTTGGCGTCCACCGCCGGGTTCCGCAGCGTGAGGTCGGTCCAGGGGGAGACGCTGACGATCGCGCCGGGCGTGGCCTCGCCCTTGGCGAGCAGGCGCAGCGGCAGCATCACGGCGAGGGTGCCGCCGATCGAGTGGCCCGTACTGCCGATGTTCCGCGGCTCGTAGCCCTGCGCGAGCAGCCAGCGGTAGGCGGTCTCGGCGTCGTCGAGCTGTGCCGGGTAGGGGTGCTCGGGCGCCAGGCGGAAGTCCACGACCAGCGAGCGGGCGCCGGCCGCCTTCGCGATGTGGCCCGCGGCCTTGCGGTCGGAGTGCATGGAGGCCGCGACGGAACCACCGAAGTGGAAGTGCAGCAGCGCGCGGTCGGGATCGGCCCCCTCGGGGATGGCCCACAGTGCGGGGACGCCGTCCGCGTCCACCTCGGCGTAGGTGACGCCTTCCGGCTCGGTCGACGCCTTGTGGTTCGAGTCGACGATGTCACGGACGACGGCCAGGTCGAGGCCAGGCGTCGACGACTTCGCGCTCACGCTCGCGAGGAACTCCGCGAACTGGTGTGCCTCGGGGCTTGCTCCCATGGTGGTGCTCCTTGTCGGGCGGGTCCCGTGCCGGGTCCCCCTGCGGCAGCCGGGTCGGGGTGACGGTCATGACGCTACTGGCTGAGTATAGAAAAGTAAACTCAGATCGGGTGGGATCATCCGCACAAGTGCGAGGATCTTGAGGTACCCAGGTCCGAGGTGAGATGAGGAGCCATGTCTGCTACTGCCGCGGCCGAGATCGTCGCCGACGTGCACCGGGGTGTCGGCCGCATCCTGCTGAACCGGCCCAGGGCGCTCAACGCCCTGACCACGGACATGGTCCTGGCCGTCGACCGTGCGCTCGCCTCGTGGGAGCACGCGCCGCTGTCCGCCGTGGTGCTCGCCAGTACCAGTCCGAAGGCGTTCTGCGCCGGTGGGGACATCCGTACGATCCGCGAGCACAGCCTCGCGGGGGATGCCGAGGCCAGCGAGCGGTTCTTCGCCTCCGAGTACCGGCTCAACGCCCGGATCGCCGAGTATCCCGTGCCGGTCGTGTCGCTCATCGACGGCATCTGCATGGGCGGTGGCCTGGGGCTGTCGGTCCACGGCGGCTTCCGTGTCGTCACCGAACGCGCGGTGCTGGCGATGCCCGAGACCGGGATCGGGTTCTTCCCGGACATCGGGGCGAGCTACTTCCTGCCGAGGCTGCCCGGCGCGATCGGCGTGTACCTGGGGCTGACCGGGCAGCGGATCGACGCGGCCGACGCCCTGTACACGGGGCTGGCCACGCATTTCGTTCCCGCGGACATGCTGGAGACGGTGGGGGACGCCCTGGCGGACAGCCCCGGTGAGCCGGTGGACGTCGTCCTGAACCGCCTCGCCGGGCGTTCCCCGGTGGCGGAGAGCGGGTTGGCGCAGGTGCGCGGGGACGTGGACCGGGCCTTCGGCGCGCCGACCCTCGGCGAGATCGAGAAACGGCTGCGCCACCTCGAAACCCCCTGGGCCGAGGCCGCGTTGGCCGCCCTGGAGTCCGCCTCGCCGCAGAGCCTGGAGATCACCCACGCCCTGCTGGCCCGCGGCAGGCAGCGGACCCTGCGTGAGTGTCTCGACGCGGAACTCGCCCTCACCCGCACGACCATCCGCACGCCGGACTTCCTGGAGGGGGTCCGGGCGGCCCTGGTCGACAAGGACCGTACGCCCGTCTGGGAGCGCGGGTCGCTCGGCGGAGAGACGCTTCCGTCTTGAGCGGGTCCGCCGAGGGCGGGCGGCAACGCGGTCGCGCAGACGCTCTGACGGGGTTGGGGGCTGCTCCCGGGGTGGCAGGGCACCGTTCGCGTCGGCATCAGCCGCGAGGCCGGCTGTGCCTCGGGTATAAGGCGTGCGGACGGCCCCGAACCCCTACGACTTGACCGGGCCGGAACGGAAGGCTCCCGCCGACCGCGTCTCAGTCGTTGCCGGATGTCATCGAGACCACGACCTTGCCGGCCTTGGTGCGGCCCTGCTCGACGTGGGCCATCGCCTCGAGTGTCTGGCCGAAGGGGAAGGTGGTGTCGATGACCGGGCGGAGCTTCCCGCTGTCGTAGAGGGCGGCGAGCTTGCGCAGCTGGGAACCGTTGGCCTGCATGAAGAAGAACTCGTAGCGCACGCCCAGCGCCTTGGCCTGCTTGCGGATCTTGCGGCTGAGGGTGTTCATGACCAGGCCCATGACGCCGGGGGCGCCGACCTGCTTGGCGAAACCGGCGTCGGGCGGGCCGACGACGCTGATGGCCAGGCCGCCGGGCTTCAGCACGGTCAGCGACTTCTCCAGATTCGCCCCGCCCACGGAGTCCAGCACCAGGTCGTAGCCGGACAGCACCTCGGAGAAGTCTTCCTTGGTGTAGTCGACGAAGACGTCGGCGCCGAGGCTCCTGACCAACTCCTCGGACCTGCTGTTCGCGGTCGTCGCCACCGTGGCGCCGAGGTGCTTGGCGAGCTGGACGACCGTCGACCCGAGGCCGCCGGCACCGGCGTGGACGAGCACCTTCTGCCCCGGCTTCACGTGCGCGCGCTCGACGAGGATCTGCCAGGCGGTCAGGGCCACCAGCGGCACCGCGGCCGCCTCCTCCGGGGAGAGCGAGGCCGGCTTGGGGGCCACGTCGTCCGCGTCGATCGCGATGAACTCCGCGAAGCTCCCCACGCGCAGGTCGCGGGGACGGGCGTAGACCTCGTCGCCGACCTCGAAGCCGCGGACGGCGGAGCCGACCCGGGTCACGACGCCCGCCACGTCGTGGCCGAGCACGAACGGGCGCTTGTACTTCAGGAGCTGCTTGAACTCGCCGTTGCGGACCATCTTGTCCAGCGGGTTGATGCTGGCGGCGCTCACCCTGACCAGGACGTCGCGGGCCCCGACGGTGGGCTCGGGTACCTCCGCGGCGCGTACGCCGTCCTTGCCGTACTTCTCGACGACGAACGCCTTCATGCCGGCGGCCTTTCTGTGTGGGCCCTGGGGGGTGAGGTGATTCTTCCGGCAGGTCCGCCCGCGCGCTCGTTGCTCGCAAGCGGCCGGGTCGGTGTGCCGGCTACGACGCTACTAGCTGAGTATAGAAAAGTAAACTCAGGAGAGGTTAGAATCACCCCATGGATGCACAGACCGAAGCCCTTCAGGACGCGGGCGTGAACCCCCGACTCGACCGGGACGCGTCGAACTGCTCGATCGGCCGGACCCTCGAGGTCGTGGGCGAGAAGTGGACGATCCTGATCCTGCGCGAGGTCTTCTACGGCTCGTCCCGCTTCAGCGAGTTCGAGCGCGTCCTCGGCTGTCCTCGCAACCTCCTCGCGGCGCGGCTCAAGATGCTCGTGGAGGAAGGGATCCTGGCCACCGAGACCTACAAGGAGCCGGGTTCGCGGAGCCGGCCGAAGTACGTGATCACGCCCAAGGGTGTGGATCTGGTCCCGGCCGTGATGGGGCTCCTGCAGTGGGGCGACCGCTACCGCGCCGATCCGGAGGGCCCGGCCATGCTGTCCCGGCACCGTGGATGCGGCGCGCCCGTCGACGCCCAGATCCGCTGCGACCACGGCCACGCCGTCCGGCCGGAGGAGATCGAGAGCATCCCCGGCCCCGCGTTCCGCCTCAGGCCCGCCGAGTGAACTGAGGCGGTGTCACCCGGAGTTACCGGGGGCTCAGTCTGCCGCGGTGGGCTCACTCCGTCTGGACCGGGCCTCGTGGAGGCGGACCTTGGTGCGGTTGCCGCACCGGGACATGGAGCACCAGCGGCGGTTGCGGGCGGGGGAGCGGTCCACGAAGCGCAGGGCGCAGTGGTCCGCTCCGCAGACCCGGACGCGCCGGATCTCGGCGGACAGGAGCAGGTCCACGGCGTCCTGGGCGAGCAGCGCCAGCGCGGCTGAGGCGTCGGTGGCGACGCTCGCGGTTCCGGCGGCCTCCAGGCGTCCGGTACGACAAGCGGCGGATGGCCGCCGACATCGCCGGTCTTGTCGAGGCGCTCGGCTTCGAGAAGGCCGCCGTCGTGGGGCACGACCGCGGCGCCCGGGTGGCGCACCGCTGGGCGCTGGACCGCCCGGAGCAGGTGGAGCGGCTGGCCGTACTCGACATCGTGCCCACCCGGGAGATGTTCCGCCGCTTGGACGCCTCCCTCGCCTCCGGGTACTGGCACTGGCTGTTCCAGATGCAGCCCGACCTGCCGGAGCGCCTCGTGGGACCCGACATCCGCGGATATCTCGAGTACTTCTTCGAGCGGTGGACCTACAACCGCCACGGCCTCACCCCCGAAGCGGTCGACGCCTATGTCCGGGCGTTCTCCCGTCCCGGTGCCCTGCGCGCGAGTTTCGACGACTACCGCGCCATGGAGCAGGACGTCGCCCTCGACGACATCGACGCCGCCGAGGGACGCCGCCTCACCATGCCGGTACTGGCGCTGTGGGGTTCCGTGGGGCTGCCCTCCCGCCTGCCCACACTGGAGATCTGGCGCGACTACGCCGACGACGTCACCGGTGCCGAGATCCCCGAGTGCGGCCACTTCATCCCGGAGGAACAGCCGGCGGCGATGCTGGCGCACCTGCGGCCTTTTCTGGCTGCCGGGAGGGCGGCTTGAGCACGGGTCCCTCTGGCCGCCGAAACCGCAGCCCTCAGTGCTGGAGGGCCGCCACCTCGGCGTGGGCGGTACGCAGCGAGGTCTTGTCGATCTTGCCGACCGCGTTCTTCGGGATCGCTTCCACCACGAAGAACGCGGTCGGGCGCTTGTAGCCGGTGAGGCTGCGCGCGCAGAGGGCCGCCAGCGCCTCGGGATCGACGGTCGAACCCGGCCGGGGCTGCACGTAGGCGACCACCACCTCTCCCCACTTCTCGTCGGGCACGCCGATCACCGCGGCTTCGAGCACCGACGGATGGCCGGTCAGCACGTCCTCGATCTCCTTGGGGTAGATGTTCTCCCCACCCCGGATGATCATGTCCTTCGAACGCCCGACCAGGGTCAGATAACCGTCGGCGTCGAGATGGCCCACGTCGCCCGTGTGTAGCCGGCCGTCCACGACGACCTTGGCCGTTTCGTCGGGACGGCCCAGATACCCCCGCATCACATTGGCCCCCCGTACGGTGACCTCGCCGGCGACGCCCGGCGCCACCTCGACACCGTCGGCGTCGAGGATCCGGATCTCCTGGCCGGGGAAGGGAAGCCCCACGGTTCCGGCGCGTCGGGGCCCTGCGACGGGGTTGATGGTGGAGCCGCAGGTCCCTTCGGACAGCCCGTACCCCTCGACGAGCGGAAACCCGTAACGCGCCTCGAACCTCGTCAGCAGCTCGGCGGAGGCGGGTGCCGCGCCGCAGACCCCGAACCGCAGCGACGAGGTGTCGGGGCGCACGTCGTCCGGGAGCGCGGCGAGCATGCTGTAGATCGTGGGCACCGCGCTGAAGAAGGTGGGACGCTCCCGCTCGACGAGGTCGAAGAAGGTGCGGGGATCGAACCGGCCCGCGATGACGACGCTCGCGCCCGCCAGCAGGGGTACGAGCACGCTGACCACGATGCCGTTGACGTGGAAGAGCGGCAGGATCAGCAGGCACCGGTCGGCGGGCCCGACCTCCAGCGCCCGGCGCCCCATCTCCACCATGGCGTCGATGTTGGCGTGGTCCAGCATCACCCCCTTGGGCACCCCGGTCGTACCGCTGGTGTAGATGAGCAGGGCCAGCGCGTCCGGGTCCAGCAGCGGCGCCTGATCCGCCTCCGCGGTTTCCGCGCACAGCGCGCCGACATCGGCTACGGCAGTGTCGTACGCCAGTCGGGTCGAACCGTCCTCGACCACCAGCAGGCGCGCCCCGGAGTCCTCGAGCTGTCGGGCCACTTCGACGTCGGTCATGCTCGGGTTGACCGGTGTGACGGTGGCGCCGAGCCGCCAGGCGGCGAACAGCAGGAGCACGAACTCGACGCGGTTGGCCAGCTTGAGGGCCACGACGTCCCCGGGACCGACGCCGCGGTCCCGGAGCTGCCGCGCCGCCATGCGGACCCGGCTCAGCAATTGCGCGTTGGTGAGGGACTGGTGCCCGTCGGAGACCGCGGCCCCGTGGGGGTCGAGCTCGGCGCGGCGGTCGGGCAGAGAAGCGAAATTCATGGCGAGGCGTACCTGTCTCGGTGGGGAAAGAGGTCCGGTCACGGAGTCGACGCGGCTGCCGTCGGCTCCAGCTGCCGGGCGAGGAACTCGGTCTGGTCGCGTACCAGCGCCTCGAAGGTCTCGCCGGTGTAGAAGTCGAAGTGGCCGGCGTCGTACCTCTTGATCTCTCCGCGGGGCGCGGTGCGCGCGTACCGCAGGGTCTCGGCGGGAGGCGTGACGGAGTCGGTGTCGCTGACGCAGAAGAGGATCGGCACGGTGACCTTCCTCGCCGCGCGCCCGGGCCGGTAGGCGAGGATGGTCGGGATGACCCTCGCCGCCACCTCGTTGCGGAACGTCGTTCCCGGAGGCTGGAGCGCCTGGTATCCGGGCAGGGCGTCCGGGGCGTTCATGAGGGCCGACGAGCCGGGCGCGGCGGCGATCGGAACCATCACGGGCGGCTTGCCACGACCTCTGGCTGCCAGATCGCGGGCCACCACGGGCACGACCTTGAGCGAAGCGGCGGGGCCCAGCGCGAGCGCCGAGGCGAGACCGTCCGTGAACGGGCACTGCGCCACGGCCGCACGCAGTTCGGGATGGCGTGAGGCGACCGTGATGGCGTGGCCTCCGCCGAAGGAGCTGCCCCATACGGCGACACGGGTGCGGTCGACGTCGGGGCGCGCCTTGACGTAGGCGAGGGCGGCGTCCCAGTCGGCGAGCTGACGCTTGATCGACAGGAGCTGGCGGGGGTGGCCGCCGCTGTCGCCGAAGTGCCGGTAGGTGAAGGCGACGGCGGCGATGCCGGCCTGTGCGAAGCGCTCGGCGAAGGCGTCCAGACGCATCTCGCGGGTGGCGCCCAGGCCGTGGCCCAGGACCACGACGGGCGGGGAGGGGACGCCCTTGGGGAGGTAGAGCCAACCGGCACAGGTGCTGTCGCCGGAAGGGAACGTGATGTCGTGACGGGTGAAGGACTGCGCGGTGGTCATCGCCGGTTCACCGCCCGTCCGTCGGACGACGGCCCGGCACGCTGCCCGATGCGAGGGACCGCGCGTAGGTGCCGGGTGTGTAGAGCGGGAGGTCGCCGGTGGCGTCCGTCGTCTCCATGTAGTCCAGCATGAGTTCCTGACTCTCCTTCGACATGACCCTGGCGAAGAACTCGGCGCGTTCGACATGCAGGCCTTCCTCCAGCGACAGGGAGCCGCCGAAGTACACCGCCCTCTTGGCGGCCTCGACCGTGCCCTTCGACCGCTTTCCGAAGTGCTCGGCGAGTTCGACCGCCTGCGCGACCACCTTGTCCCGCGAAACGACCTTGTCCACGGCCCCGTTGGCGAGGGCCTCCGCGGGCGTGAACGGCTTGCCTTCGAGAATCGCGGCCAGGGACCGGTGGGTGCCGATCAGACGGGTGAGCCGCTGGGTGCCGCCACCGCCCGGGATGATGCCGAGGAGGATCTCCGGCTGGCCGATGAAGAAGTCCCCGTCGGCCATGACCCGCAGATCGCACGCCCAGGCGAACTCCGCGCCCAGCCCGAGAGCGGAACCGTTGAGGGCGGCCACGTAGAGCACGCCACTGCGGTTCATCCGGAGGAAGGTCGAGTGCAGACGCTCCAGCTGGAGGGCGCCCCGCATCGGGGTCCTGCGCAGCACGGGTCCGAGGAGACGGGACCGGTCCACGTACTTCGCCATGCGTACGACGGCGGCGGCACCGCGCCGGCCGACCGTGAGGCTGTCGGCGCCCCCTTCCTGCAGCCACCGGACCGCGGCATGGCTGACGAATCGCTCGGGATGTGCCCCGGTGAAGACGACGGCACGGACGTGCGGATCGCGGTCGGCTCGGGTTACCAGCTTTTCCAGCTGCTGGGCGATGTCGAGACCGAACTCCTGGTGCGGGCCGCCGTCGACCTCGACGACGAGAACGGCACCGCGATCCTCGATCTTCAGACGGCCTTTGTCTTTGTACGGCATGAATTCTGCTCCCGTGCTGAGTTCATGGGGGTGGGAAAGTGCAGGGGGACACCGCGGGTGCGTGTCGCAGTGCGAGATCGGATCCGCCTCGGCATGCTGCGTCGGCGCCGGGCGGCAGGAGACTGGACCAGCACGTGATGACGTGTTCGCAGACGGACGCGTGGATCCGGGACGGCACATCACGTGCGATGTGTACTATTGCCGTGAAGAATTACATAACCAAGTTATTTCGTGTGTGTCAACGGTGGAGGCGTGCGGAACATGGCAGGGCGGGCGAGAGTCGACGACGCACCGGAGCGGCTTGTGCGGGCGGCCATCGGTCTACTGGCCGAGCAGGGTCCGTCGGCTCTGAAGGTGCGCGCGGTGGCGTCCGCGAGCGGACTGTCGACGATGGTGGTCTACAGCCACTTCGGCGGGATCCCCGAACTGATGAGTGCCGTCGCCGACCACGGGTTCAAGGAACTCGGCAGGGCGTTCGCCCAGGTGCCGGTGACGGGGGACCCGATCGCCGAACTCCTGGCCATGAACTTGAGCTGCCGTCGGCTGGCCCGCGAGAACCCCCACCTCTACGACCTGATGTTCGGGCTGTCCACCCGGGCGACGTACCGGCCTCTTCCGGACACGGACCTTCGCCTGAGCGGCCATTCCCCGGCCTTTCGTGAGGCCCACGCCCATGTCACCGCGGCATGCGAACGGCTCGTGGACTCCGGCAGGGTCGAGCGGCAGGAACCGGAGGTCATCGCCGCCCAGCTGTGGAGTTTCGTGCACGGCTACATCACCCTCGAACTGGCCGAGCACTTCGTCGAGTTCGACGACGCCGTGACGCAGGTGCTGCTGCCGATGGGCGTGAACTTCTCCGTCGGGCTGGGTGACGAGCGGGCACGTGCCGAGGCCTCCCACGAGGCCGGCGTGCGCCTGTACGACTCGATCTTCCAGGGGCGTTGAGCGGCCGGATGTTGGGCGCTGCCCCGTGCGCGACTAGGCCGACCTGGTCTCCGCGGCAGGGGTTCCGGTCGTCGGCGGTGTGAGCTGGTCGTGCCTGCCCAGTGCCGCGACCTCCCGTTCGAGGGACGGGACCGCCCGGGCCGCGAAACGCCTCGCCCAGGGCCAGGCCAGCGGTGAATTCAGCGCCGCCTTGGCCCAGTTGGCCACGACGACCGCGCGCGGGACGTACACCCGGCTGCGTCGGCGCGCGAGCCCGTCGACGATCGCGGCGGCCGCCCGGTCGGCGCTCGTGGTGACGTTGCCCGGGTAGGGCAGCCGCGTGCGCAGGCCCTGAAACGAGGGGAGGTCCGCCTCGGCGCCCCGGACGAGGTCCGTGTTGATCCAGGAGGGGTGCACCACGCCGACCGTGATCCCGAGGTGTGCCACCTCCTGGCGATAGGTCAGGGCCAGCAGTTCGGCCCCGGCCTTGCTCGCGCCGTAGGAGGCCATCGCGGCCAGCGGCATGAACGACAGCGCGGACGCCACGACCAGCACATGGCCGCGGGAGCGCTCCAGATGGGGAGTGGCGTACTTCAGGGTGCGGAACACACCGTTCAGGTTGATGTCCAGCACCCGCTCGAACGACGCCTCGTCCGTCTGCCGTACCGTCCCGTAGGCCACGACGCCGGCATTGGCGACCACGAGGTCGATGCCGCCCATCACGTCGGCGGCCTCGTCGATCGCCGACCGCAGAGCGGCCCCGTCGCGCACGTCGGCCTCGCGCCAGGCGGCGCCTTGCCCCAGTTCGTCGGCGAGGGTGCGCAACCGGTCGGCTTCGAGGCCGATCACGGTCACCCGGGCCCCTCGGGCGGCGGCCAGGCGGGCCACCTTCTCGCCGATGCCGCGTGCCGCTCCGGTGACAACCAGCTTCTTGCCCAGCAAGTCACGTTTCATGGCGGCAACATAACTTCGTTATTGCGGGAGTACAAGGGTTCGCACACCTCATGCTGCTCGGCCCGTCTGCCTGGTCCGATCTGCTGGGTCTCACGACAGGACGAACCTATGCTGGCCTCCATGAGGCGGACATCCTTTGCGCAGTGGCCCTGCTCGATCGCGCGGACCATGGACCTGCTCGGCGACTGGTGGACGCCTTTGGTGCTGCGTGAGGCGTTCTACGGGATCCGGCGGTTCGACGCGTTCCAGGAGTCGCTGGGAATCGCCCGCAACACCCTGACGGACCGGCTGCGCCGGCTGGTGGAGGAGGGGCTGCTGGAGAAGCGGCCGTACCAGACGGAGCCGGTCCGCCATGACTACGTGCTCACCGAGAAGGGGCGCGACTTCTTCGGTGTGCTGCTGGTGATGAACCGGTGGGGGGACCGCTGGCTGACCGGGGAGGCGGGGCCGCCGGTGACGATGCGCCACGAGACGTGCGGGCGGGAGACCCATGCCGAGGTGGTGTGCGCCGCCTGCGGTGAGCCCATGACCGCGGACAACACCCAGCCACGGATGGGGCCCGGCTATCCGCCGCACTTGGCCGAACGGCCGGACGTGCGGGAGCGGTTCGCGGGCTGACGCAACGGCCGCGCGTCCCGCCCGTCACCCTTGACAGGTGGGTCTATCTACGCAACTTTACTGGCCAAGCGCTGATACGGGCGTTCTTGTCGGGCAGGGAGGCTGCGGGGTCATGGAGTGGACGGGCGCGCGCTACGCGGACAAGCCGACGGTCGCGGTCCACACCTGGATCGCCGCCGCGCCGGCACGGGTGTGGGAGCTGGTGTCCGACATCGAGCTGATGCCGCGCATGAGCCCCGAACTGCGGTCGGTGGAATGGCTGGACGGCAGGAGCGCGCCCGCACTGGGAGCCCGGTTCGTCGGCCGGAGCAAGCACGAGGCATTCGGGGAGTGGGCCACCACGTCCCACATCGTCGAGTGCGAGCCACCGAGGAGACTCGCCTGGGCGGTCGAGGATCCGCAGCACCCGACAGCGGTCTGGCGGTTCACGCTGGAGCCGCGGGACGGGGGCACTCTGCTGCGGGAGTGGATGCAGATGGGGCCCGCCCGCTCGGGTCTCTCCTTCGCCATCGACCGGATGCCGGACAAGGAGCAGAAGATCGTCTTCGTACGCATGCGGGAGTTCGAGGCCAACATGGCCTTCACCCTCGACGAGATCAAGAAGCTGGCCGAGAGCGCGGGGGCCGCGGACGAGGCGGACAACTGATGCGTACCTCCACCACGATCGAGGCCTCCGGGGGCGACTGGCGGGAGCTCGTCGACTACGTCACCGAGGCGGAGCGTCTCGGTCTGGACATCTGCTGGGTGGCGGAGGCGTGGGGCTCCGAGGCGCCCTCGCCGTTGGGCTATCTCGCCGCGAGGACCGAGCGCATGCTTCTCGGTTCGGGGATCATCCAGCTCGGCACCCGCACACCGATGGCCATCGCCCGCGCCGCGATCACCCTGTCGCAGATCTCCCAGGGGCGTTTCCTCCTGGGGCTGGGTCCTTCCGGGCCGCAGGTGATCGAAGGGCTGCACGGGGTGCCGTTCGACCGGCCGCTGTCCCGGATGCGCGAGACCGTCGAGATCGTGCGACAGGCCGCCTCGGGGGAGAAGGTCTCCCACTCCGGGCGTGAGTTCCAGATCCCGCTGCCGGGCGGGGAGGCCAGGCCCATGCGCCTGTCCATGCGCGCCGAACACGACATCCCGGTCTACCTGGCCACCCTCTCGCCGAAGATGCTGCACCTGACCGGTGAGATCGCCGACGGCTGGCTGGGCACCAGCTTCGTACCCGAGGGCGCCAAGGAGGCGTACTTCGACCACCTGGACCGGGGCCTGGCCGACGCCGGCCGTACCCGCGCCGACCTCGACATCTGTCAGGGCGCCGAGGTCGCCTTCGCGGACGACGAGGACGCGCTGCGCGCGATGGTGGCCGGACGTAAGAAGGAGCTGGCCTTCAGCCTCGGCGGCATGGGCTCGGCGACCACGAACTTCTACAACAACGCCTACAGCCGCCAGGGTTGGGCCGAGGTCGCGGCCGAGGTCCGCACCCGCTGGCAGGCCGGGGACCGGGACGGCGCGGCCGGACTGGTCACCGACGAGATGGTCCTGGCGACCACGCTGATCGGAACGGAGGACATGGTGCGCGAGCGGCTGCGCGTGTGGCGCGACGCCGGTGTCGACACCGTCCGTCTCTACCCCGCCGGGGAGAGCCTCGACGCCCGGCTCACCACCCTGGGCCGGGCCATCGACCTGGTCCGCGAGATCGAGGACGAGGCGGCCCGGTAGCGACGTGCGGTGGCGGCGCCGACCACGGCCGCGGCGGGACCGGGGCCTGCGTGCCGAGACCGCCGAGCGGGCGCGGATCCGCGTGCCTGTCTTCCAGACCCTGGTTCAGGTCAACCCCGGGCGCTGATGCCGTCCGCCGCCAGGCCCGACATCAGCAGGGTGATCGCATGGAACGTCCTGCTCAGGGCCGCCTCCCGGTCCGCCGCGGCGGCGATGAGCTGGTTGCCCTCGCACAGGGCGGCCAGCAGCAGTCGGGCGACAGTGGCGACGGGAACGCCGGGTTGCAGTGCGCCGCGTTCGGCCAGGACGGTCAGGAGCCGCTCGATGGGCGGCTGGGCGACGCTGTCGTTGATCTGCCGGTACTGCTCTCCCAGGACCGAGGGCGCCTGGGCCATCAGCTCCCGGTGCAGGGGGTCGTCGATGGTGCGCCGCAGGAAGGCGTGGGTGAGGTCGGCGACCGCGGTCATGGCGGCTTGGTCCGGCCCGGTAGCACGGAGCGTTTCGCACGTGGCGTCGCCCAAGGCTCCGACCTGCTGGAGCAGTTCGGTGTAGAGCTCGGCGAACATCGCCCTCTTGTCCGGGAAGTGGCTGTAGAAGGTGCCCTTGCTCACCCGCGCCGCGCTGGTGATGGCCTCGACCGACGTGTCCGCGAACCCGTTGTCGACGAACAGTTTCCGTGCGGCGGTCACCAGGTCCGCCCGGGTCTGCTCCGCGTACATCTGTCGTCGGTTCGGCCCTCGCATGGGCACCATCGTATATTCGGTGACCTGGGGTCAGTGAATGACTAAGGGTCGGCGAAATTACGGGACCGGCCCTGCCCGTGCCCTCCGGAAGGCAGGCGGAGCCGTGGAAAAGCGCAGGATCGTGTTGCTGGGTGCGACGGGACACACCGGGCGGCGCGTGCTCCGGGAACTGCTCGCACGAGGGGAGAAGCCGACCCTGGTCGGGCGGAGCCGGACCAGGATGCTGGCCCTGGCCGACCGCTTCGAGGCGGACCTGCCGGTGGCCGAGGTCGACGTGACCTCGACGTCCGACCTCACGCGCCTCCTGGAGCCCAGCGACGTCGTCGTCTCCACGATCGGCCCGTTCATGCGGCTCGGCATGGCCGCGGTCACGGCTGCCGCGCGGGCCGGGGCCCACTACTTCGACTCGACGGGGGAGGGGACCTTCGCCCGCCGTGTCCTGCTGGAACTGGACGCCGTCGCGGCCGTCCGGGGAGCGACCCTCGTACCCGCGTTCGGCTACGACTACGTCCCGGGCAACCTCGCCGGCGCGCTCGCCCTGACGCGGGCGGGAGAGCGGGCGCGCCACGTGGAGGCCGGTTACTTCATCACCCGTGCCGGACACGGGGACGAGCTGCTCTACCGCAGCACCCTGCGCGACGCGTACACCCTGACCACGGGAGGCACCCGTCAGACGCTGGTCGCCGCGGCCGCCGAGGACGGGTTCGCCTACCGCAGCCCGCGCCCCTGGGCCGCGGCCCGTGTGGTCGACGAGCGGGTGGGCAAGCGGGTGCGGACCTTCCACCACGGCGGTGTGAAGCGCACGGTCATGTCCGTCCCCGGCACCGAGCATCTCGGACTGCCGGAGGTCTACCCGCAGTTGCAGAGCGTCGAGGTGGGGCTCGGCTGGTTCGGACGGTGGACACGCCCGGTGCAGATCGCCGCCTCGGTCCAGGCACCCCTCTTGCGCACGGCGAAGGTGCGGACCGCCCTGGAGCGGTGGTCCGAGCGGCTCCCGGGATCCCGGCGCGAGCCGGACCCGGACGGCCGTTCCCTGGTGATCGCCGTCGCCCGCGACGGTCGGGGCCGACCGTTGGCCACGGCTGCCCTCACCGGACCGGATCCGTACGAGATGACGGGCTCCCTCCTGGCATGGGGCGCAAGCCGCGCGGCACAGCCGGACGCCGTCCTCGAGCCCGGCGCGCACGGCCCGGTCGCCGCCTTCGGCCTGGAGACCCTCAGGCGCGGTGCCGCCGAGGCCGGAGTGCGCGAGGTCGAGGGGGCGTCGGCCGCGCGCGAGGTCGACGGGGCGTAGGCCGCGGGCGAGGTACGCCTCGACGTAGGTTGAGCCCTCGGCGGCCGCCGTCGATGATGACTGGGCGGGCATAGATCGCCGCGCCGGGGCGCTGAAGATGTCGCTGATCAGATGTCGCTGATCAGGTGTTGCTGATCAGGTGGTTCGATCGGGAGTGAGTCCGTCCCTCGCGAGGGCGGGCCGCCCCAGCGGAAAGGAAGCCGTCCATGGACGAGCAGGGTGAGCACTTCGACGTCGTCGTACTCGGCGCGGGCCCCGGCGGGTACGTCGCCGCCATCCGGGCCGCCCAACTGGGCAAGCGCGTCGCGGTCGTCGAGGAGAAGTACTGGGGAGGTGTCTGTCTGAACGTGGGCTGTATCCCCACCAAGGCCCTGCTGCGCAACGCCGAGCTCGCACACATCTTCACGCGCGAGGCGAAGACCTTCGGCATCAAGGTGGAGGGCGAGGTCTCCTTCGACTACGGCGAGGCCTTCCGCCGCAGCCGCAAGGTCGCGGACGGCCGGGTCAAGGGCGTCCACTACCTGATGAAGAAGAACAAGATCACGGAGATCAGCGGTCGCGGCACCTTCCTCGACCCGCACACGCTCCAGGTGGCCGACTACGACGGCAACACCCGCACCGTCGGCTTCGATCACTGCATCATCGCCACCGGCGCCACCCCCAGGCTGCTGCCCGGCACCCGCCGCACCTCACGCGTGGTGACGTACGAGGAGCAGATCCTCGCCGAGGACCTGCCGCAGTCGATCGTGATCGCGGGCGCCGGGGCCATCGGTGTCGAGTTCGCCTACGTGCTGCACAACTACGGCGTCAAGGTCACCGTCGTAGAGTTCCTGGACCGGGTCGCGCCCCTTGAGGACGCCGAGGTCTCCGCCGAACTGGCCAAGCAGTACCGGAAGTTGGGTATCGACGTCCTCACCTCGACCCGCGTGGAGTCGATCGACGAGTCCGGCCCGCAGGTCCGCGTCACGGTCACCGGCAAGGACGGTGCCCAGCGGGTCCTGGAGGCCGACAAGGTGCTCCAGGCGATCGGCTTCGCGCCGAACGTGACCGGCTACGGCCTGGAGAACACCGGCGTCAGGATCACCGAACGCGGTGCGATCGACGTCGACGGCCGTTGCCGCACCTCGGTTCCGCACATCTACGCCATCGGCGACGTCACCGCGAAGCTGATGCTGGCCCACGCGGCCGAGGCGATGGGCGTGGTCGCGGCGGAGACGCTCGCGGACGCGGAGACCATGGAGCTCGACTACGCGATGATCCCGCGCGCCACCTTCTGCCAGCCGCAGATCGCCAGCTTCGGCTACACCGAGGCGCAGGCGAGGGAGAAGGGGTACGACGTCCAGGTCGCGAAGTTCCCGTTCACCGCGAACGCCAAGGCCCATGGCCTGGGTGACGCGAGCGGCTTCGTGAAGCTGATCAGCGACGGCAAGTACGGCGAACTCCTCGGCGGCCACCTCATCGGCCCCGACGTCACCGAACTCCTCCCCGAACTGACCCTGGCCCAGCAGTGGGACCTCACGGTCCACGAGGTCGCCCGCAACGTCCACGCCCACCCGACCCTCGGCGAAGCGGTCAAGGAAGCGGTCCACGGCCTCGCCGGTCACATGATCAACATGTAGAGGGATGCGCTCGGCACGGCGGCCACGGGGCCTGCCGGGCCCGGCTGGACAGCCCGGCTCGGCATTCTCCAGAGGATGGGTTGTCCGCCGGTGACCGCGATGCGGGCTCCGGAAATCCGCGACCGGCGTCGGCGCCCCGCCGCCCACTGTCGTGGTGACCCAACCCGCCGTCGCGCGCATCGGGTGGACCTCGGGGGGAACTCGGCGGTCCGGATGAACACCGATCCAAAGGGGTGTCCAGGTATGTCCAATCCACAACAACCCGAGCAGCGGCGCAGCGACAAGGGCAGTGCGACCCCGCAGCGCAGTGCGGAGCTGAAGGCGCGAGAGGCGCGAGCCGGCGGCGGTCACGCCCACGGCACGGACAAGGGTGACAAGGGCGGCGGCGAGGGCGGGGGCGTGCCTCCGGAGCAGCGGCCCGAGCATCCGTGACCGCGACCGAACAGCCGTAGCAGCATCCGCAGCCTCGTAGGTGCAGGGGCCATTGATTTCGGCCCTTGCCCGAGCCCACGCTGCCGTAGGTCGCGTGGGCTTTCAGAAACTCTCGATCGCCCTGCCGCCCGACGCAGTGCGCTCAGACCAGCACCTGGGTGGCGTACAACGCCCCGACGGCTGTGGCGAGGATGCCGAGCAGGAGGCGCAAGGACGGTTCGGGCAGGCGGGGTTGGAGGTGGGCACCGAGGTAGCCGCCGAGGAGTCCGCCGATGCCGCAGGCCAGGCCGAGCGCCCAGTCGGGGGCGACGTCCCCGGTGCTCACGAGCGACAGCAGGGCATAGGCGGCGGCGCCGACGAGCGAGGTGGCGAAGGTGGCGGCGAGCGCGGCCGGGGCGACGCGTGCGACGGGCAGGCCACGTCCGACGAGGACCGGGCCGAGAAGGGAGCCGCCGCCGATCCCGTAGATGCCGCCCACCACGCCGACGGCCAGGGCGAGAGCGGTGATGTGGCGTGGGGGCGACGCGTCCCCGGGTGGCGGGCGATGGGCTGGGCGAATCCGGGCACGCCCGCAGAGCCAGAGGCCCAAGGGCAGCAGCAGGCACGCGATCAGGAGCCGGAAGACGGTGGGGCCGGGAAGAGCGTGGACGCGGATGACGGCGCCGAGCACGACACCCGGGAGGGTGCCGAGCACGAGGCGCCGGGTGAGGTCGCCGCGCAGGGCGCCGCCGAGGCGGTAGCGCCACAGGGCACCGGGCCCGGCGACGACGTTGAACAGCAGGTTCGTCGGAGTGATCGTCGGGTTGGGCACCCCGAAGACGCTGAGTTGGACCGGGAGCAGGAACACGGCGCCGGACACACCGACCGGGGCCGTCACCGTCGCGATCAGCAAGCCGGCGACCAGCCCTCCCGCCGGCGTCCAGTCCACCGTCGCCCCTGTGTGTCGATTGCCCGGCCAGTATCAGATCACTGGGAGGAGACGGGGGTGATGGTCTGCAACGAGATGTTCATGCGCGGTGCGGATACACGGCCGGGCCGGCTCCAACCCCCGGTGCTTCGCGCCTGGTTTCCCGAGATGGGTCAAGGGGACTTGGGCACGGTGAGGGGAGCGGCGCCCCTTCGATGAGGCAAGATCGGATGTGCCCACGGGTCACTGCGCGGGGAGGTGAAGGGGATGTCCGGGCCGGAACCAGGTGCCGAGGACGCGGAGCGAGAGACGCATGTCCTGCGGACCCGCATCGCAGGCGAGCTGATCGACGCGGTTCGGGGACTGGCCCCTTCCTCGGTGCCCGAGGCTCTGGGCCGGGCGTGTGCCTCCCTGCTCCCGGACGTCTCCGGGCTGTCCCTGTCCGTCCTCGGACGGGAGGCGGGCATGGGGGTAGTGCTGTTCGCCACTGACGAGGTGGCCGCTCAGCTCGCGGAGATCCAGTACACGCTCGGGGAGGGCCCCTGCACGGAGGCCGTCCGCCTGCTGGCTCCGGTGTTCGCGTCCGATCTGACCCGCCCCCCGGATGCCCGCCGCTGGCCGCTGTTCTCCGTCCAGGCGGCCAAAGCGGGAGCTGAGGCCGTGTTCTCGCTGCCCTTGACGGCTGCCGCGGGGGCTCTGGGGACGCTCGACCTGTACCGGCGGACCGCCGGATCCCTCGACAACGGCCAGGTGCGCACCGCGCTGCTGGTCGGCGACGCGCTCAGCCTGGCCGTCACCGCTCTCGACCACACTTCTGCTGACTCCGGCGGGGTCGTAACGTGGCTGCAAGGAGCAGAGTCGGACCGGGTGGAAATCCATCAGGCCACTGGCATGATCATGGTGCAGCTGGGCGTGAGTGCGGAAGAAGCCCTGCTGAGGCTGCGGGCCCGGGCCTTCGCGCAGGGCAGTACATCACTCGATGTCGCGCGGGCCATCATCGACGGCAGCACGGACATCCGCCATGAGTGAACACCTCAGCACGCACGACGAAAGCGCCGGGGAGGCGGGCATGAACCGCGAGCGGGAGCTGGCGACCGCGTTCGTCGGCCTGGCCGACACGTATGCACCGGACTTCGACCCGTTGCGCCTGTTCGACCGGCTGGTGCACACCTGCCGCAGACTGTTGGACGTGGACGCGGCGGCGGTGATGATCGCCGACGCCCGGGGCACCTTGAAGACGATGGCCGCCACCGAGGACGAGGCCGCGTTCATCGAGCTGATGCAACTGCAGACGGGACACGGTCCCTGCATGGACTGCTACCGCACCGGTGAGAGCCGCGGCGTCCCCGACATCACCGCCGAGACCGAGCGCTGGCCCCGACTCGCCGCCGCCATGGGCGACGCCGGCTACCGGTCCCTGCACACCGTGCCGGTACGTCTCCACGACCGCTCACTGGGCGCGCTCACCCTGCTCAATGCCCGTACCGGAGACCTGCCGGGCGGTGAGCCCCATCTCGCGCAGGCGCTGGCGGACTCCGCGGCCCTGGCTCTGATGCACTGGTCGGCCGATCCCCGGGGCGACGACGTCGTCACGCGCGTCCAGAGCGCCCTCGCCGCCAAGACGGTCCTCGAGATCGCCAAGGGCATGATCGCCGCCCATGAGGGACTGCCGCTGAACGAAGCCGGACGCCTGTTGGACGACTACGCCGACCGTCACCGGGTCAGTCTCGCGGCCACCGCCCAGGCACTGGTCGACCGCGACATGGACATCACGGCCCTCCGCGAAGGAGCCGTAGGCGTGTGACGAGCCGCTACCGGACGAGCCGACGGTCCGGTGATGCCACAGGGCGGCTCCCCCAGCTCGTTGTCCGAACGGAGGGAGCCTCGCGCTGATGTGCTCCCGGGAACCGACCTGCGCGTGGCCACCACACTACTCCGGCTCGAAACGCGTGGTAGGCGCTGTGGCGCGGGATGTGCCGGTCTCTGAGGGCTGAGGCTGCTGCCTGGTGTAGCCGGCAACCCCCGTTAATCGTCGGCGACCGCGTCTACCCCTACCCCATCCTCGCGGCCGGCCTCGGCGGCTTCTCCGAGTACATCCTCGTGCCCGACTGCGAGGTGGGACAGCAGGTCCACCCGCTCGGCGCCGCCATCGGATCTACGTCGAGGCAACCGGCGTCCACGCCAACCCCGTCCCCGTGAACCTCTCCACCCCGGCCTACGCCCACCGGGCCCTCATCGGCTCCGGCGGCTACACCCCCGAGGACACGTTCGGACCGTCTTCGACATCATGGAGAGCGGCGATTTCGACATCCCCTCGATCATCACCCACGAATTCCCCCACGGTGAGGATCGAGAAGGTCTCAAGGGCTGACGGAAGAATTTCCATCCGGTTCATTTCTCTCTCTTTATCCAGCTACATCCAGGCCCTTGAACAGGTGGTTGTCCCGTCCCAGAGGACGGTATGACCGCTGCGGTCATACCGCCTTTCGCTATTCGGTCATTCCCTGAGCTTTCCTCTCCATAACCCTCGCTGTAACTTAGTTTCCAGATACACGGAAATCGTGAAGCAAGGAGTGAAGGAAAGCCATGACGGACCTCGCAGACAGCGTCACCGGCCCGCTGGAGGGCTTCCGCGTGATCGACCTGTCGACCGTGGTGATGGGGCCCTACGCCGCTCAGATCCTCGGAGACCTCGGCGCCGACGTGATCAAGATCGAGTCGCCGACCGACACCGTCCGCAACGGCCACTACCGCACCACGCCCGGCATGACCCCGCTGAACCTCAACGTCAACCGCAACAAGCGGAGCGTGTCCCTCAACCTGAAGGAGGACACCGACCGCGAGCGGGCGCTGCGGCTGATCGACACCGCGGACGTGCTGATCACCAACATGCGGCCCGGCGCACTGCACCGCCTCGGCCTGTCCTACGACGACATCGCCGCCCGCAACCCCGGTGTCGTCTACGCCCACGCCCAGGGCTTCCGCGGCGACTCCGACCGCGCCGGCCACGCCGCCTACGACGAGAGCGTGCAGGCCGCCTCCGGGCTCGTCGACATCGCCGACCGGGCGCTCGGCGAGCCCGTCTACCTGCCCACCATCATCGGCGACAAGGTGTCCTCCCTGACCATCGCCTACAGCGTCCTCGCCGCCCTGCTGCACCGGGACCGGACCGGCCGGGGACAGCTCGTCGAGATCCCGATGACGGACACGATGATCGCCTTCAACCTGGTGGAGCACCTCGCGGGCCACACCCACGTGCCCGAGACCGGCCCCACCGGCTTCCCGCTGTCGATGCTCAGGGGACACAAGGCGGTCCGCACCAAGGACGGACTGGCCTGCGTCATCCCGTACAACCCGCGCAACTACCGGGACTTCTTCACGGCGGCCGGACGCCCGGACCTCGCCGAGGACCCGCGTGTCAACGGGGACGCCATCGACAGCGCCGACCACGAGGACCTGGCCGCGCTGGTCGACGCCTGCGCCCCCGAGCTCACCACCGACGAGTGGGCCGAGGTGTGCGCCAAGCACAGCATCCCCATGGCCCCGGTGCTGGAGCTGGACCGCGCCCACGAGGACCCGTACGTCCGCGACGGCCACCTCCTGGACAGCGTCGAGCACCCGACCGAGGGCACCGTCCGCACCATCGGCATCCCGGTGCGGTTCTCCGCCACCCCCGGCTCGATCCGCCGCCTGGCACCGGTCGCGGGCCAGGACACCGAGGACGTCCTCGCCGAACTCGACACCGCCGCCCGCTGACCCGCTGACCCGCTGACCCGCGCAGGAGAACCAGCACCATGAGCACCCCCACAACTCCCGTCGTACGCACCCGACGTATCGACTCCACCCTGCTGATCACCCTCGACCGCCCCGAAGCCCGCAACGCCGTGAACGCCGCGGTCGCCACCGCCCTGGCCGAAGCACTCGACGCACTGGAGGCCGACCCCACCCTGCGGGCCGGCGTCCTGACCGGCGAGGGCGGCACGTTCAGCGCCGGCATGGACCTCAAGGCCGCCCTGCGCGGCGAGTCACCCGAGGTCGAGGGCCGCGGCTTCGGCGGCCTGACCGAGGCCGAACCCGCCAAGCCCCTCATCGCCGCCGTGGAGGGCTTCGCCATGGGCGGCGGCTTCGAACTGGCCCTGGCCTGCGACCTGATCGTCGCGGCCGAGGACGCCCGGTTCGGCCTGCCCGAGGTCAAGCGAGGCCTCATCGCGGCGGGCGGCGGCGTCATCCGCCTGCCGAAGCGCATCCCGCACCACCTGGCCATGGAGCTGCTGCTGACCGGCGAACCCGTCGACGGCCGCCGCGCCGGAGAACTGGGCCTCGCCAACCGGGTCACCGCCAAGGGCCAGGCCGTGGCCGAGGCGCTGCGACTGGCCGAACAGCTGGCCACCAACGCCCCGTTGGCGCTGGCCGCCGTCAAGCGCGTCGTCCGTGCCGCCGACGGCACCCCGGACGCCGAGGCCTTCGCCTTCCAACGCGGCGAGATGAAGACCCTGATGGCCTCGGACGACGTACGCGAGGGCATGACCGCCTTCGCCGAGCGCCGGCCCGCCCGGTGGACGGGGCGGTGAGGCCGCTATGAGGACCGAGGACGTACGGCAGCACCTGACCACCCCCCTCACCAGCCCGGCGTACGCGCCGACGGTCCCGCGGTTCACCGACCGCGAGTACCTCAACATCGTCTACCGCACCGACCCCCAGGCCCTGCGGGCCGTCGTCCCCGAACCGCTGCGCGTCGACGAGCCGTTGGTCCGCTTCGAGGTCATGAGGATGGGCGACGTCAGCGGCTACGGCCCCTACACGGAGGCCGGCCAGGCGATCCCCGTCAGCTTCGACGGCGAGCGGGGCGAGTACCTGCACGCCATGTACCTCGACAACTTCCCGGCCACCGCTTCCGGCCGCGAGCTCTCGGCCTACCCGAAGGTCATCGGCTCCCCGTCGCTGTATGTCGACTCCGGCGCGCTGGTCGGCACCCTGGACCACGGCGCGCTGCGGGTCGCCACCGCCACCATGGGCTACAAGCACCACGAGCTGGACCGGCGCGAGGCCGAGGCGCAGATCGCCGTACCGACGTACATGCTCAAGACCGTCCCCGGCTACGACGGCAGCCCCCGCGTGCAGGAACTCGTCCGCACCCGCATCACCGACCTCACCGTCAAGGGCGCCTGGACCGGCCCCGCCCGGCTCCAGCTCTTCCAGCACGTGCTCGCCCCGCTGGCCGACCTGCCGGTTCTCGAGGTCGTCTCCGCGAGCCACATCCTCACCGACCTGACGCTCGCAGGCGTCGAGCCGGTCCACGACTACCTGAAGGGAGTCGCGCCATGACCCGCCCCTTCCGTACGGCCGCCGTCATCGGCGCCGGCACCATCGGACTGTCCTGGACGGCGCTGTTCGCGGCGTACGGCCTGACCGTCCGCGTGAGCGACCCGCGCGAGGACCTCGCCGGGGCGGTGGACGAGGCCCTGGCCACCTACGCCCCGCACCTGGCCGCCCGCGGCCTGGACGTCACCGGCCTCGCCGACCGCGTGCACATCACCCCCGACGTCACCGAGGCCGTCCGGGACGCGGACGTCGTCCAGGAGAACGGGCCCGAGCGGGCCGAGTTCAAGAAGGACCTGTTCGCCGTCCTCGCCCGAGAGGCACCCGCACACGCCCTGCTGCTCAGCTCCTCCTCGGCGATCCCGGCCACCGCGTTCACCGGGGAGCTGACCGACGAGGCGGCCGCCCGCGTCCTGATCGGACACCCCTTCAACCCGCCGCACCTGGTCCCGCTCGTCGAGGTCGTGCCGGGCGAACGCACCGGCGAGGACGCCGTACAGGCCGCGGTGGACTTCTACACCTCGGTCGGCCGCACCCCGGTCGTCGAGCGCAAGGAGATCCCCGGCTTCGTCGGCAACCGCCTCCAGAACGCTCTCGGCCGCGAGGCCGCGTACCTCGTCCAGGAGGGCGTGGTGACCCCCGAGGACCTCGACAAGGTCGTGGTCAACTCGCTGGGTCTGCGCTGGGCCACCGTCGGACCGTTCCTCGGCGCGCACCTGGGCGGCGGGCCCGGCGGCTACCGGCACCTGGTCGAGCACATCGGCACGTCGATGCAGCGGACGGGAGCGGGCTTCGGCACCCCGTCACAGGACGAGGACCAACAGGAACGGCTCGTCGAAGCCGTGGAAAAGGCCTACGGCTCCTCCACGTACCCGGAACTCACCGGGGCGCGCGACCGCAGGCAACTCGCTGTCCTGGCAGCCCTGGACAGCGCGGACAAGGAGGAGAACTGAGATGACCACCACCATGGAACCGCTCGAGGACACGCTGACCGCCGACTTCTACCGGTACGAGTCCCTGCTGCCGGACGACGAGCGCAAGCTCCTCCTCAAGACCCGCGCCCTCATGCGCGACGAGGTCAAGCCGCTGGTGAACGAGAACTGGGCCAAGGACCGGTTCCCGGAGGAACTCATCACCCTCTTCCGCGAGAGCGGCCTCGCCGGCCTGCCCTACGAGGGCTACGGCGAGCACCGTCCCGGAGTCAGCAACCTGCTCAGCGGCACGATGGCCATGGAGATGGCCCGCACCGACGCCTCGGTCTCCACCTTCTTCGGTGTCCACAACGGCCTGGCCATGTACTCCATCCACTCCGGCGGCGACCAGGAGCAGCGCGACCGCTGGCTGCCGGCGATGGCCGCGATGGACAGGATCGGAGCGTTCGCGATGACCGAGCCGCTCGGCGGCTCCGACGTGGCGGGCGGTATGCGCACGACCGCCCGGCGTGAGGGCGACACCTGGGTCCTGAACGGCGCCAAGAAGTGGATCGGCAACGCGACCTTTGCCGACTACGTCGTGGTGTGGGCGCGCGATGTCGACGACAACCACGTCAAGGGCTTCGTCGTCGAGAAGGGCACACCCGGCTTCGACCCCGTGAAGATCGAGGGCAAGATCGCCTTCCGGATCGTCGAGAACGCCGAGATCACCCTGACCGACGTCCGGGTGCCCGAGGCCAACCGTCTCCAGAACATCAACTCCTTCCGCGACGTCGCCGAGATCCTGCGCGCGACCCGTGCCGGGGTGGCCTGGCAGGCGCTCGGTGTCATGACCGGCGCCTACGAACTGGCCCTGGACTACGCCCGGGAGCGGAAGCAGTTCGGCCGTCCCATCGGGGGCTTCCAGCTCGTGCAGGACCTGCTGGTCAAGAGCCTGGGCAACATCACCGCGTCCTGGGGCATGCTCGTGCAGCTCGCCCGTCTCCAGGACGCCGGCATCTTCCGCGACGAACACTCCTCGCTGGCCAAGGCGTTCGTCACCTCGCGGATGCGGGAGGTCGTCGGCTGGAGCCGCGAGATCTTCGGCGGCAACGGCATCCTCCTGGACCACGACATCCCCCGCTTCTTCGCCGACGCCGAGGCGATCTACTCCTTCGAGGGCACGCGCGAGATGAACACCCTGATCGTGGGCAAGTCGATCACCGGCCAGAGCGCCTTCGCGTGACGAGCAGCTCCTGAAGCGCCCCGGGGCAGGGGGTCCCGGGGCGCTTCTGCGTCTCGGGGGACTGGACGCTCGTTCTCGGTTTCGACGGTGGGCTGGGGATCGCCGACGTGTGCCTGCGGACGTTGTCGACGGGGGTCGGGTGGTGGCGCACTCGACCAACGGCGGCAAGCCCATCGACCTCTTCCACTGGTTCGAGGACGGCGACCTCCGTACGACGTTCGAGAGCCCCGCGGTACGCGACGGCAGCACCCCGGACGTCGACGGGAAGGCGGCGGTCCTCGCCCTGGCCGAAAGGCTCACCGGCATACGCGTCACCGAGTCCCTCCTCCAGGACGCCACCTACGAGTTGGGACTCGTCCCCGAACAGCCCGCCGAGGAGTGGAGCGGCGTGGTCATCGACATCACCGATGCCCACGGGGAGCGGCTGCACAGGGCGTGGAGCTAAGAGGAGATCGCGACGCCGTCCGACCGCGCACGGGCGGAAGCGGACGCGCCGCTCGTGATCACCACCGAGGACACGTGACGCGCAGAACCTAGGGGTGCCCTGCGCGGGGGCCCCTCGCCGTCAGACGCAGGTGCCGGAGCCGGAGCCGTACGGGGCATACAGGTCCAGGAGGCGGATCCGGGCGGAACGCAGCCGGTGGGCGAGCACGTCGCCGACCCACTGGGCGACACTGCTGCCCAGGGCGGGATCCTCTTGGCACATCAGACGCACGGCCGTGGCGTCGAACTCGTACGCCCGCACCGGAGTCGTCGCCTCGGCGCCCAGGTGATAGGCGTGCGGCGCGAACAGCCAGGACCAGCCCACGAGCTCGTTGTGCCGCAGGGTCTCGATGACGACCGCCCGACGTCCGGGCACGTGCATGTCGAGCTCGACGGTGCCGGTACGGATGATCCAGAAGCGGTCGGCCCGGCCGCCCTCCTCGAACAGGCGCGTCCCCTGCGCGAACGACACCTCGCGCGCGACGTGCATGAGCCGTTCCCGATGTCCGGCGGGCAGGGCGCGCAGCATGCTGGACGTGGGGGTGGTGATCATGACGTGCCTCCCGACAGCTGGGGGAACTACCGGTGCCAGCCTGCACCGGCCGGCGCCGTGCGCCCATGGGCCACTCGGTCCCTCGACCGGGCCACTCGGCTCCGCCTAGCCGCCCTGAGCCTGACCCTGATCTTGATCCAGATCGTGATCCTGATGCTGCTCCTGATCCGTGCCGGTCCGGTCCGCCCCCGCGTCCAGCCCCCGGCGGTACGCGGCCACCGCCGTCGGCAGGGTCGGGAAGATCAGGTCCGGCCCCACGGAGTCCGCCAGCCCGTACGCCCGGAGGTCGTCGAGAAGGTCCTGCTTCACCCGCGCGAGGGCGAACACGACACCGCGGTCGGTGAGTTGGCGGCGCAGTTCGTCGACCGCGTCGAGCGCCGTGATGTCGACCTCGACGTTGGCCTCGGTGTTGAGGACGAACCACCGTACGGGATCGGTCTGTTCGTCGACGGCGGCCAGGGCACGGCGGTGGAAGTCCTCGGCGTTGGCGAAGAAGAGCGGAGAGTCGTAGCGGTAGACGAGCAGGCCGGGGATCGTACGGGCGGTGGGGTAGTCGTCGATGTCGTGCATGCCGGCCAGCCCCGGCACCACGCCCTCGATCGCGTCGTGCGGGCGGGCCACCCGGCTCAGCAGCTCGGCCACCGACAGGCCGACGGCGACGAGGACGCCGTAGAGGATGTCGAGGGCGAGGACCCCGACGAGGCAGCCGAGTGCGAGGAGCAGTTCGCGGCGGCGGAAGACGGCGAGGCGGCGGAAGCCCGCGAGGTCGATCATGCGGACCGCGGCGTAGACGACGAGCGCGCCCAGGACGGCGGAGGGTGCCCGGCTGAGCAGGGGGCTGAGGAAGAGCAGGACGGCGAGCACCACGGCCCCGGCGACCAGCGAGTACGCCTGGCTGCGGCCGCCCGCCGAGGACGCGAGCGCGGTGCGGCTGGCACTGCTGCTGACGGGGAAGCCGTGCAGGGCGCCCGCGCCGAGGTTGGCCGCGCCCAGGGCCAGGAACTCCTGGTTGGCGTCGAGGCCGGGGCCGCCGGTGTGGAACGCCCGCGCGGTGAGGATGAAGTCCGTGTAGGCGACGATCAGGACACCGAGGGCCGGCAGCACGAGACGCGGCAGCTCGCCCAGGTCCGGCCACGCGAGGGCGGGCAGGCCGGAGGGGATCTCGCCGATCACCTTGATGCCGTACCGGCCGTCGAGGTCGAACACGACCACGGCGGCCGTGGCGAGGACGAAGGCGAGGAGGGGACCCGGGACGTTCTTCGGCACCGCGAAGAGGAACGCGAGTACGGCGGCGGAGAGGATCACGGTCGCCGTGTGGGCGTCGGTCAGGTGACTGACGAAGGACCACAGTTGAGGGAAGAACTCCGCACCGGTCGTCCTCACCCCGGTGAGCTTGGGAAGCTGGTCCACCATCATGATCAGCGCCACGCCGGCCAGATAGCCGATCAGGACCGGACGGGAGAGCAGGTCCGCGAGGAAACCCAGTCGCACCACCCGCGCCACCAGGCACAGCAGCCCGACCGTCACCGCGAGGGTGGCCGCCAGGGTGGCGTAGCGGTCGGGGTCGCCCGCGGCGAGCGGGCCGACCACGGTGGCCGTCATCAGCGCGGTCGTGGACTCGGGGCCGACCGAGAGCAGGCGGGAGGACCCCAGCAGTGCGTACAGGCCGAGGGCGGGCAGGATCGCCCACAGTCCGGCGACCGGTGACAGTCCGGCCACACCCGCGTACGCCATGACCTGCGGCACCAGATAGGCGGCGACGGTGACCCCGGCCAGCAGGTCGCCCCGCAACCAGGCGCGCCGGTAGCCGAGGAGTGTGACGGCTCCGGGGGCGAGGCGGCGCCAGTCCGGGAGGCCGGCGGGCAGCAGACGGCGCCACCTCGCGACATCCGGTCCGTGTCCCATCAGCCACCTCCTCCGTCCGGTCTCTCTCCCAACAGGCGGCTCCACCGTCCGGCCCCTGTCCCATCACCCGGCTCCACCGTCCGGCCCCATGATCCACCGGTGTGCCCGCAGACGCGAGCTCCGCGCGACGCAGGTCGGCCTGACACCCCAACCGGCCCTGCGCATAGGGCCGTTCAGCCCACCCACCACCGACCTTCGGCATCCGGCGGCCAGGGTCGCACGCCGGGAGAGTGACAGACGTCAGGCACCGATCGGAGCCCCTCGAAGGGATCATCGCCATGGCCGTCCACGAGCACCCCCACCGGAGCCGGGGCTTCCACCTGCCGTACGTGCGCAGGCACCGGAACGCCCCCGGGTCCGCCGTGTCGGCAGGGACCGATGCGCACACCGCGCGGGCCTACGCCCTCGCGTCCCTGCGCCTGCTGACCGGGTTCGTCTTCCTGTGGGCGTTCCTCGACAAGACCTTCGGCCTCGGTTACGCCACCGCGTCCGGCAAGGCCTGGATCGACGGCGGATCGCCGACCAAGGGCTTCCTCGGCGGGGTAGCCGCCGGTCCGATGGAGTCCACCTTCCACTCCTGGGCCGGTGACGCCTGGGCGGACTGGCTCTTCATGCTCGGTCTGCTCGGCATCGGCGTCGCGCTGACCACGGGTGTGGCGCTGCGGTTCGCCGCCCTCGCGGGCACCGTGATGATGGCGCTGATGTGGGCCGCCGAATGGCCGCCCGCCCAGCACCTGTCGGACGGCTCGCCGAGCATGTCGACGAACCCCTTCGCCGACTACCACCTCGTCTACGCGCTCGTCCTGATCGCCCTCGCCGCCGCCTCCGCCGGGGACACCCTCGGCCTCGGCAGGCGCTGGGCCGGGCTCCCGTTCGTCGGCCGCAACCGCTGGCTGCGCTGACCGCGGGAGGTGCGGCGGACCCCACGAGGGGAAGCGGGTCCGCCGCGCCGAAACCCGGCATGAACCCGACGGCCCCCGGTCGCGCCGATGCCCGGCATGGGCCGGTCGGTCCCCGGCCGGGACCAGCGGCCCCTGCCAGGGGCCCTCATCCGAGGACGACGCTCGAATCGGGACCCCCGATTCAGGAGGTGGAGACCATGACCCGCACCGTCACCGTCGGTCTGGACGGCTCGCGTGAGAGCCGCGCCGCTGCCGAGTGGGCGGCCCGTGAGGCGCAACTGCTCGGCCTGCCGCTCAAGCTGGTCCAGGTGTGGGAGCCGGTACCGGCTCCCATGGCCCAGGCGCCGCTCCTCGGCGCCGAGACCCAGCAGCACTGGGTCGAACGGGTCCCCCGTGAGGCGGCCGAGGGCATCCGGCTGCGCCACCCCGGCCTCGACGTGAGCACGGAGCTGCTGTCCGGGCGGCCCGCCGAGATCCTGACGGACTCGGCGAGGAACGCCGAACTGCTGGTCCTCGGTTCCCGCGGGCTGAGCGGGATCGGCGGGTTCGTGATCGGCTCGGTCGGGCTGTCCGTGGTGGCGCACGCCGAGCGACCGGTCGTCCTGGTACGGGCCGACCAGCAGGCCGCCGACGAGCACGAGACCGACCCCGTCGGCATCCCGTCCGCCGCGACCCCCTTCCGGCCCGTCGTCCTCGGCCTCGACATCGGGAGCCCCGACGAGGAGCTGATCGCGTTCGCGTTCACCGCCGCCGCCCGCCGCGGCACGCCCCTGCGGGTCGTCCACGGCTGGAACCCGCCCCCGTACTACGCCTACGGCCTGTCCGTGGACCTCGAACTCCACGAAGCGCTGGCCCGGCGCGAGGCCGCTGCCCTGACCGAGACCATGGCCCCGTGGCGTGACAAGTTCCCGGACGTCGACGTCATTGAGGCCTCCTCCTACGGCACCCCGGCCAACCACCTCGTCGACGCGTCCCACGAGGCCTCCCTGGTCGTCGTGGGCCGCCGCATCCGCCGCAGTCCGTTCGGCACCCACATCGGCACCGTCACCCACGCCGTCCTGCACCACTCCACCGCTCCCGTCGCCGTCGTCCCCCATCCCTGAGACGGCGGTGACCAGTCGCTCACAGAAGGGATGGCCGGTCGCTCAGAGACCTGCCGCGTGGTCCGGGACGTAGGTCTGAAGATCGCGCGGCGGACGCTCGTAACCAGTCGGCCTGGGCCGCTGCGGGAGTTCGAGCACCGGCGGCGGCACCTCGCGGTAGGGCACCGAGGACAGCAGGTGGGCGATCATGTTCAGCCGCGCCCGGCGCTTGTCGTCGCTCTCCACGACGAACCAGGGTGCTTCCGGGATGTCGGTGTGCACCATCATCTCGTCCTTGGCCCGGGAGTACGCCTCCCAGTGGGTGATCGACTCCAGGTCCATCGGGGAGAGCTTCCAGCGGCGCAGCGGGTCCTCCAGACGCTTACGGAAACGCTCCTGCTGTTCGGTGTCGCTCACCGAGAACCAGTACTTGCGCAGCACGACCCCGGCCTCGACCAGCATCCGCTCGAAGATCGGGCACTGGCGCAGGAACAGCTGGTACTCCTCCTTGGTGCAGAAGCCCATCACGTGCTCGACGCCGGCCCGGTTGTACCAGGACCGGTCGAACAGCACGATCTCGCCGGCCGCGGGCAGATGCTCGACGTACCGCTGGAAGTACCACTGGGTGCGCTCGCGCTCGGTCGGCTTCGGCAGCGCCGCGATCCGGGCGACACGGGGATTGAGGTGCTCGGCGACCCGCTTGATGGTGCCGCCCTTGCCGGCCGCGTCCCGGCCCTCGAAGACCACGACCACCCGGGCGCCCTCCGCCCGCACCCACTCCTGGAGCTTCACCAACTCCGTCTGCAGACGCAGCAGTTCCCTCTCGTACGCCTTGCGCGGGAGCCTCGCCGCACCCTTCTCGGCCATGCCGCCTCCACCCTCCGACGACCTGCTCAGGGAGTCGTTCCATGTCCGAGGTCGAACACCTGGACGCCACCGTACTTTCCGCAGGGCAGCCGCGCACGCCGGACGCCGGAGGAAGCCGCCCCTGTGTTCGGTGGGCGCCGTGGTCGGCGGTGGTTACAGGGGCACCACGACGAGGGGGGCGCGTCCCTCCCGCAGGACCTTCCGCGCGGTCGCGCCCAGTTCACCGCCGCGGCTGCGGCCCACGACCACCAGCCCTGCCCCGGCGGACCGCCTGGCCAGCGCGTCCCCGGGGGAGAGCAGCCGTACGTCCTCCAGCACCTCCACCTCGGGATACTTCTCCCGCCACGGCCTCAGCGCGTCGGACAGCAGCTGCACCTCGTGGTCCTCCCACGCCCCGCGGTCCTCCTCCGGTATCCCGAAGGGCAGTTCGGCCGTGCAGGAGGGGAGCCGCCAGGCGTGGACGGCACGCAGCCGCACACCCCGGAGCAGGGCGCAGTCGAAGGCGAAACGCACGGGTCCCTCGGCGGGATCGCGGGCGTCCACACCGAGGACGACCTCGCCCGCCTGATACGCGGTGTTGTTCATCGTGATGCCCCTTCTCGATGGACGATCGGTGACCGGCGGCTCCGGGCCTGGCTCAGCCGGTCCGGTGCCCCCACTGAGAACCGATCAGGTCCCACTCCCGCCCCCACGCGTCGATCCGTCGCCGGTCGAGCCGCCACCGGGCGAGAGCTCCTACGGCGTGGACCGCGCCGGTGACGGCGAGCCCGGCGAGCGCGCCGAGGACGCCGGCCTCGACGCCGGCCTTCGTGCTGTTCGGAGGCGCTGTCACCAGCGTTCCCCGGGGGTCCTGCCAGACCACGAGCCGGGTTCCCGGCCTCAGTCCCGCGTCGACCAGGGTCCGGCCGGTGCGCGCGGAGCCGTCGGGGGCCGTCCAGCGGACCTTCGCGACGGCCTTCTCGTCCGACGGACGGGCCGTCGAGGTGGCCTTCGACAGGTCGCTGAGGAGCACGGCACGGACGGGCCGGCGCTCGGCACGCTGCCGTGCGAACACCTCGTCGGCGGCGTGGGCCGTCAGCAAGCCGGTGACGGTGCCTCCCACCGCGACGATCACCCACACCACCAGCACGATCCAGGCCTCGACGACGTCGTCCCGGCGCAGCAACGGGTTGCTGCGCCGGCGCCACCACCACCGTCTCCTCACCGGCTTGCCCCTCATGACCGTGCACCTCCTCAGGTCGTCCCACTTCCCACGGTGGCAGTCCCCGGCATCCGTCGCATGGGCCGACAAGATCTCGTCACGGGGCCGTTCGGCACCGATCGGGCCGTTCAGCCCATGCCGACGCAGGAGGCGTCGACGCTCGCCGTGCCGACTTCCGCCGCGGGCAGGGCGGAGTGGATCTCGAACGCGCCCCGCAGGCCGGCAGCGCGGAGGATGCGCAGGAAGCCGTCGTCGGTCGCGATCAGCCGGAGTCGTCCGTGACGGGCCCGGACCCGGTTCCGCGTCCGGCACAGGACACGCAGTCCCGCGCAGTCGACGAACGACAGGGGGCGCAGGTCGAGCACCAGGTCGGGGCACGGTCCCGAGGTCAGGGTGTCCAGCTGGACGGTCAGCGGGATCGCGGTCCGGAGGTCGAGCTCGCCGTGCAGGGTCACGGTGGTCGTTCCGGCGAGGGTGCGTACCGTGCGGGACGGGGCCGGCCTCAGGTGGTTCTGGGACATGACGTGATGAAAGCGTCCGGAATGCCGGGCCCGGAAGGGCCGAACGGCCCCAGTGGACCTGGCCGGTGGGCCCGGCGGAGCGACCGTACGGCGGGGCCCACGGCCGGTCGCGCCCACGGAGGGTCGGCCGGCTGATCAGGGGGCGTCCGTCCCACGGTGGACGGACGATCGTCCCCGTTCGAGGGCCGTTCCGCACCTGGGCCCGGGGCCTCATGGCCCCTCACCGCGCGCCGTGGGCGGGCGCAGGGTGGAGCGCACCCAGCAACAGACGGCGAAGGTGGGATCGGCCATGCAACCCGACGACGGTTTCCGTGAACTGGACCGGCAGGAGTGCCTGCACCTGATGGCGAGGGTTCCGGTGGGGCGCGTCGTCCACACCCGACAGGCGCTGCCCGCTGTCCTGCCGGTCAACTTCAGCCTGGACGACGGCGGGGCCGTGCTGCTGCGGACGGCGGCGGCCTCGGAGCTGGTCCGCGCGGTCGACGGTGTGGTCGTCGCCTTCGAGACGGACGAGGTCGACGCGGCCGGCTGGTCCGGCTGGAGCGTCGTCGTCACCGGCCGGGCCACCGTCGTGACCGACCCGGCCGAGCACGGACGCCTGTGCCGGGTCGGACCGCGCTCCTGGGCGCCCTCGCCCGAGGAGGTCTTCGTGCGGATCGAACCCGAACTGGTCACCGGCCGGGAACTGGTCGGCGGACGGACCGTGTACGGCACCCGGGTCCCGCTGTGACGCTGAGCCACCCGCCACCCGCCACCCGCCACCCGCCACCCGCCACCCGGCACCCGGCACCCGCCACCCGGCACCCGCCACCCGGCACCCGCCACCCGGCTCCTGCTGTGAACGCGAGGGCCCGACGGCTGCCTGCCGGTCCCGGATCCGGACGGCCCGGAACACCGGTACCGCACGGCAGGCGGGCAGGCGGGCAGGCGGGCGGGCGGCAGGCGGGGCGCGCGGACCCCACGGTCCCTGCCCGCCCGCGCCGGGCGCACGTCCGGAACGCGCCCTGCCGGAAGCCGCACGGGGGCCGGTCTCGTGGTCGTCGGCGCCGCCCCCACGGGCACGGTGCCGCGCCGCGGCCGGGCGCGGCCGGGCACCCGCTGCCGCACCTGCCCCCCTTCCCGGTGGTCGTGCCCGCCAAGGGGCGACCGGGCCGGCAGGCGTGACCCGAACGGCCCTGTCGGTGGCGCGGTCGCCGGGCGGAAGGTGGTCGGGCGCGGTACCTCGCGCATGCCCGCCCCGCGACCCGCCCCCGGAAGGGAATCCCGATGCCCGTCGACACGCAGCAGGCACCCGCCGAGCTCACGGACGATGAGCTGCAGGCGCTGGACGCCCACTGGCGCGCCGCGAACTACCTGGCCGTCGGCCAGATCTACCTCCTCGCGAACCCCCTGCTGACCGAGCCCCTGCGCCCGGAGCACGTCAAACCGAGACTGCTCGGCCACTGGGGCACCTCACCGGGCCTGAACCTCGTGCACACCCACCTCAACCGCGTCATCAGGTCCCGCGGCCGGGACGCCCTGTGCGTCTGGGGCCCCGGACACGGCGGACCGGCCGTCCTCGCCAACTCCTGGCTGGAGGGCAGCTACTCGCAGACGTACCCCGACGTCAGCAGGGACGCGGCCGGGATGGAACGGCTGTTCCGGCAGTTCTCCTTCCCGGGCGGGGTGCCGAGCCATGTCGCCCCGGAGACTCCCGGTTCGATCCACGAGGGCGGCGAGCTGGGGTACGCGCTGTCGCACGCCTACGGGGCCGCCTTCGACAACCCGGACCTGCTGGTCGCCTGCGTGATCGGCGACGGAGAGGCGGAGACCGGCCCGCTGGCCGCGTCCTGGCACTCCAACAAGTTCCTCGACCCCGTCCACGACGGCGCGGTCCTGCCGATCCTCCACCTCAACGGCTACAAGATCGCCAACCCGACGGTGCTCGCCCGTTTGCCCGAGCCCGAACTCGACGAACTGCTGCGCGGCTACGGCCACGCGCCGATCCATGTCACCGGCGACGACCCCATGGCCGTACACCGGGCGATGGCGGCGGCGATGGACGAGGCCCTGGAGCGCATCGACGCGATCCAGCGCGGCGCACGCGAGGAGGGTGTCGCCGAACGGGCGCACTGGCCGGTGATCGTGCTGCGCACCCCGAAGGGCTGGACCGGTCCCGCCGAGGTCGACGGCCTTCCCGTCGAGGGGACTTGGCGTGCTCACCAGGTCCCGCTGGCCGCCGTACGGGACAACCCGGAGCACCTGCGCCAGTTGGAGGAGTGGCTGCACTCGTACTGCCCGCGGGAACTGTTCGACGAGCAGGGCCGCCCGCGTGCCCAGGTGCTGGCCTGCGTGCCCGACGGCGCGCGCAGGCTCGGCGCGACCCCGCACGCCAACGGCGGGCTGCTGGTGCGCGAACTGCCGCTGCCCGCACCGGAGTCGTACGCCGTCGAGGTCGACAAACCGGGTGCGACGATGCACGAACCCACCCGGGTCCTGGGCGACATGCTGGAGTACGTCATGCGCCGGACCCAGGAGCGCCGCGACTTCAGGATCGTGGGCCCCGACGAGACCGCGTCCAACCGGCTCCAGGCGGTCTACGGAGCGAGCGGCAAGGCCTGGCAGGCGCAGACCCTCCCGGTGGACGAACACCTTGAGCGGCACGGCCGGGTGATGGAGATCCTCTCCGAACACACCTGCCAGGGCTGGCTGGAGGGCTATCTGCTGACCGGCAGGCACGGGCTGTTCTCCTGCTACGAGGCGTTCGTGCACATCGTCGACTCGATGGTCAACCAGCACATCAAGTGGCTGCGCACCACCCGCCGGCTGCCCTGGCGCGCGCCCATCGCCTCCCTCAACTACCTGCTCACCTCGCACGTCTGGCGCCAGGACCACAACGGGTTCTCGCACCAGGACCCCGGTTTCGTCGACCACATCCTCAACAAGAGCCCCGAAGCCGTCCGGGTCTACCTGCCGCCGGACACCAACACGCTGCTGTCCGTCGCCGACCACGTGCTGCGCAGCCGCGACTACGTCAACGTCGTGGTCGCCGGCAAACAGCCCTGCTTCGACTGGCTGTCCCTGGACCAGGCCCGTGTGCACTGCGCGCGCGGTGCCGGGATCTGGGACTGGGCCGGCACCGAGGACGGCGGCCGGGAACCCGACGTGGTCCTCGGCTGCGCGGGCGACGTACCCACCCAGGAGGTCCTGGTCGCCGCCCAGTTGCTGCGCCGGCACCTGCCCGACCTGACCGTGCGCGTGGTCAACGTCGTCGACCTGGCCCGGCTGCTGCCGCAGGAGGAGCACCCGCACGGCATGCCGGACGCGCAGTACGACGCGCTGTTCACGCGGGACAGGCCGGTGATCTTCGCCTACCACGGCTACCCGTGGCTGATCCACCGTCTGGCCTACCGCCGGGCCGGCCATCCGAACCTGCACGTACGCGGCTACAAGGAGATCGGCACGACCACCACGCCGTTCGACATGGTGGTCCGCAACGACCTCGACCGCTACCGCCTGGTCATGGACGTCATCGACCGTGTCCCCGGTCTGGCGGTGCGCGCCGCCGCCGTGCGACAGCGGATGGAGGACGCCCGCCTGCGCCACCACGACTGGATCCGCGCCCACGGCACCGACCTGCCCGAGGTCGCCGACTGGACCTGGGACGGCTGACCGGCAGCGCACGGGCGGTGTCGACGGGAACGCCTCAGTCGTCGGGCGGGGTGAGGCGGATTCCCGTGACCAGGTCCGGGCGGATACGGACCGTGTGGTCCAGGCGCTGCTCCACCCAGGGGCGCAGCAGTGTCTGGAACCGGGCCACCTCGTCGGGGTCCGTGACCAGGCGGGCGTAGCCCGTGACCACCACGCTCCAGCCGAGATGGGTGTCCGGGTCGATGGCGTCGGCCTCGTACGCCACGACGACTCCCGGTTCCCGGGCCTGCCGGGTCCGTGCGGTCAGGGCCGCTCCGGCGTGGGTGCGGATGACGATGTTCCCGTCGACCAGGACGTGACTGACCGGGCGGATCGTCGGCAGCGCGTGCTCGGTGAAGACGATCCGACCGAAGGAGACGCTGCCCAGCAGCCGCAGTGCCTCGGCGCTGTCGACCCCGATGGTCCGGCGGGGTTCGACCGGGACCGGCCGAACGTCGTCGACCGGCTGAGCGTTGTCGAGAAACATGACACAGTCCGTGGGTGTGGGAGGGAACATCCGTGCGTGATCAGAACATTCGAGCGCATCGATGCCGGTGCCACCAGGGCCGTTCGGCCCTGACCCGGTGACCGCCCGGCCCTCGGAACCTACGGCTCCCCGTCCGGGAGTCGCCCAGTCACCCGGGACCGCGCCGTCCGGCCTCGTGGACCATTACCTTGGCAGGTGACGGCACGGGGCCGGCCGAGGGTGTCTGGAGGGTCGTACGTGGGTGGCACGGAGAGAACCGGGGAGGCCCGTGTGCGGCTGCCGCAGCTGAGGCTGGACGAGCTGCTGGAGGAGCTTCAGGCCAGGCTCGACGCGGCCCGCGGCACCCGCGACCGGGTGCACAGCCTCCTGGAGGCGGTGCTCTCGGTGGGCCGTGAACTGGACCTCGAGCAGGCGCTGCACAGCATCGTCGAGGCGGCCGCGGCACTGGTGGACGCACAGTACGCGGCCCTCGGTGTGATCGGCCCCGACGGCAAGCGGCTGTCCGCGTTCCACACCGTCGGGGTCACCGACGAGCAGATCGCGAGGATCGGGCCGTACCCGCAGGGCCACGGCATCCTCGGGGAGCTCATCCACCACCCCGAGCCGCTGCGGCTGACCAAGCTCTCCGAGCACTCCGCGTCGTACGGCTTCCCGCCCCACCACCCGCCGATGAACACCTTCCTCGGTGTCCCGATCCGGGTGCGGGACCAGGTCTTCGGCAACCTGTACCTGACCGAGAAGCGAGGAGGTGTGCAGTTCGACGAGGAGGACGAGGCGGTGCTGTCCACGCTGGCGGTGGCCGCGGGCGTCGCCATCGACAACGCCCGCCTCTACGAGGACTCCCGCCTGCGTGAGCGCTGGCTGCGGGCCAACGCCGAGATCACCCACAGCCTGATGTCGGGCAGCGCGCACACGGAGGTCCTCCGGCTGATCGCGGACCGGGCCCGGGAGAACACCGGCGCCGCCCTCGCCCTGGTCGCGACGCCCATGAAGGACACCGACTCGCTCACCGTGGAACTGGCCGTGGGACGGGGAGCCGCGGCCCACCTGGGACTCGTGCTCCCTGTGGACGCCAGTCTCATCGGCCACGCGTTCGCCTCCGCGTCCCCGGTGACCAGCGCGGACGTCTCCAAGGACGAGCGGATCTCGGCGGCCCCGGAGCGGTTCGGGGGGCTGGGACCCGCTGTCGGGGTGCCGATCGGATCGGGCGCCGACGGGGTCCGCGGTGTCGTCCTGCTGGCGCGGGAGACGGGCCGGGTCCCGTTCACCGCCAAGGAGATCGAGCCCCTGCAGGGTTTCGCGGCGCAGGCCGCGATCGCGATGGAGCTCGCGGAGCGCCGTGCGGACGCCGAGCAGATCGCGGTGCTCCAGGACCGCGACCGGATCGCCCGCGATCTGCACGACCTGGCCATTCAGCGGCTGTTCGCCACCGGGATGACCCTGCAGAGCGCCGGCCGGCTCATCGAGCACGCCGAGGCCTCGGAGCGGGTGGCGCGCGCGGTGGACGACCTGGACGAGACCATCAAGATCATCAGGTCCACCATCTTCGGCCTGCGCTCGCGCGAGGGCGGCGCGGGAAAGGGGCTGCGGGCCCGGGCGGTCCGGGCGGTCGGCGAGGCGGCGGGGGTCCTCGGGTTCCCTCCCAGCATCCGGATGGAGGGCCTGATCGACACGGACGTGCCCGCGGAGATCGCCGACGACGTGATCGCCGTCCTCTCCGAGGCGCTGACCAACGTCGCCCGGCACGCGCGCGCGGGACGCGCCGACGTGGTCCTGGAGACCGACGGGCGCGAGGTACGGCTGACCGTCTCCGACGACGGAGTGGGCATCCCGGACGGCGGGCGCCGCAGCGGGCTGCGCAACATGGCCGACCGAGCGGAACAGTCCGGCGGCGAGCTGACCGTGAACCGCCCCGATACGGGCGGCACCACCCTGGTGTGGCGGGTACCGGTGAGAGGCTGACCCGCCCTGCGCCCGGTGCTCCGCCGGGGTTCAGCGCCGGGTGGGATCCGGCTGCTCCAGGTTCGTGGCGAGGACGGCCGCCTGCACCCGGCGCTGGACACCGAGTTTGGCGAGGAGCCGGGAGATGTGGTTCTTGACGGTCTTCTCGGAGAGATAGAGGCGTTTGCCGATCTCGCGATTGGTGAGTCCGTCCCCGATGAGGGCCAGGATTTCGCGTTCGCGGGGGGAGAGCGAGGCGATTTCGGGGGCGGTGTCCGGGGGCGCGGTGGGCTCGGTGCGCAGGGTGCGCATGAGGCGGGCGGTGGTGGCGGGGTCGAGCATGGACTGGCCGGTGGCGACGGTACGGACCGCGGAGACGAGGTCGGTGCCCCTGATCTGTTTGAGGACGTAACCGGAGGCGCCGGCCATGATGGCGTCGAGGAGCGCGTCCTCCTCGTCGAACGAGGTGAGCATCAGGACGGCCAGCTCGGGCAGCCGGCTGCGTAGTTCGCGGCAGACGGTGATGCCGTCGCCGTCCGGGAGACGCACGTCCAGCACGGCGACGTGGGGGCGCACCGCGGGTGCCCTGGCGAGGGCGTGCTCGACGCTCGCGGCGTCGCCGACGACGGTGATGTCGTCCTCGGCGTCGAGGAGGTCGGTGACGCCCCGCCGGACGACTTCGTGGTCGTCCAGCAGGAAGACCCGGATGGGGTCCTGTGCGGTGAAGGTGCGCGCCTCGGACATTTCGACCCCTCGCTCCGGACGATGGACGGACTGCGGGCCGCCACTGCCACGATGGTCACCTGCCGGGGGCCGAACGCACCAGGGCCGACCGGCCCCATTGTCCCGGAACCACGCACACCTTCGGCCTCCGGCGCGGCCGCACTGCGGCGCCCTGCTTGCCGTTGCGGGAACCCGGCCCGCGCTGCCCCGGCTACCAGGTCACCGGCAGCTCGTGGACGCCGTAGACGATGCCGTCGTCCTTGAAGGGGATCCTGTCGAGGTCGGTGGCCAGGCGCAGGGTGGGGACGCGGCGGAAGAGGGTGCCGTGGACGACCTGGAGTTCCAGGCGGGCCAGCTGCTGGCCGAGGCACTGGTGGATGCCGAAGCCGAAAGCCATGTGGCGCCGGGCATCGCGCCGGACGTCGAGCCGGTCGGGGTCCGGGAACACGTCGTCCTGCCAGTTGCCGGTGGCGCCCGGGATGATGACGCCCTCGCCGGCCCGGATCGACTGCCCGCCGATCTCCAGGTCCTCCAGGGCGAGCCGACGCTGGCCACTGTGGACCACGGTCAGGTAGCGCAGCATCTCCTCCGCCGCGCCGGCGAGGACCTTCGGGTCGTCGGTGTCGCGCACGATCGCGAGCTGGTCGGGGTGTTCCAGGAACGCCAGGACGCCCAGCGCGATCATGTTGGCGCTGGTCTCGTGACCGGCGCCGAGCAGCAGCTGGCCGAGCATGGTGGCTTCCAGGCGACTGAGCTCGCCGTCCCGCATCCGGGCGGCGAACTCGCTGAGCAGGTCGTCGGCGGGCTCGGCGAGCTTCTTGTCGAGCTGATCGCCGAGGTACCCGAAGAGCGCGCCCGAGGCGGCCCGCGCCTCCTCGGCCGTCACGTCCCGGCGCAGCGCCACCTTGCTGTTGCTCTGGAAGAAGTCATGGTCCTCGTACGGCACCCCGAGCATCTCGCAGATCACCAGCGAGGGCAGCGGCAGCGCGAGCGCCTCCACCAGGTCGACCGGGCCCGGGCCGGTCAGCATGGTGTCGATCAGCTCGTCGGTCATGCGCTGGATCGCCGGGCGCAGGGCCTCGATGCGCCTGACGGTGAAGGGGCCGGTGACCATGCGGCGGATGCGGGCGTGGTCGGGGTCGTCCATGTTGAGGAAGGACGGCGGTGTCTTGGAGGCGGTCTCCCGGAAGGCCGCGTTGAGGTACGGGAAGCCGTCCCTGGTGGTGTCGACGCTGAGCCGCTGGTCGCCGTACAGGGCCCGCTGATCCTCGTGACGGGTCACGAGCCAGTGCGTGCTGCCGTCCCACAGCCGGACCTTGGAGACAGGTTTCTCCGCGTGCAGCCGCATCAGCTCCGGCGGCGGTGCGAAGGGGCAGCCGGCCGCCCGCGGCATCGGGAACTCGGGGACGTCCTCGTCCGGCGGACCGGCGACGGCACTGCTCATGGCACTCCTCGGGGTGGGGGGAAGGGAGCCGGCGCCATGTAAGCGCAGGAACCTGACAAGCCCCGGTCAGAAGCCTGACAGCGACGAGGTCTGACGTTCAGTCAGCAAGAAGCACCAAGTGGTGCCGTCCGGATCCGAGCGGGCCGACCTCGCCGGACTGGTGCCATCCGCTGGGGGCGGTGAACCGGCCCACGGTTCCCGGCGGCAGCGACACGTCCACCGTCAAGGTGTCGCCGTCGAGGGACCAGTCGACGGACACCGTGCCGTAGGGGGACTCGATCGAGGCGCCGGCCGAGGTGAGCCCGCCGCCGGGGTGGGGGGCGAACTCGACCGTGCGGTAGCCGGGGCCGGCGGGGCGCAGTCCCGCGACGGACCGGTAGAGCCAGGCGGCGACGGCGCCGTAGGCGTAGTGGTTGAAGGACAGCATGGTCCCGGCGTGCTCGACGTCGATGGTGCCGTCGGGCCGGATGGCGTCCCACCGCTCCCACATGGTCGTGGCGCCGCGCTCGACCTGGTAGAGCCAGCCCGGGCACTCGGTGTTGAGCAGGAGCCGGTACGCCTCGGCCGTGTGGCCGGTGGCGGTGAGCGCCGGCAGGACGAAGGGAGTGCCGAGGAAACCGGTGGCGATACGCCCGTCACCGGCCCGCACCAACGCGGCCAGCGCGTCGCCCACCGCGGCCCGCTCGGCTTCGGGGGCGACACCGAAGACGAGGGCGAGCGCGCAGCCGGTCTGCGTGGTGCGGGCGTGACCGCCCCACTTCGCCCAGGCGGCCTCTGCGGTACGCCGGTGCAGGGCCGTGTACCGGTCCGCGTCGTCGGAGCGGCCGAGCTCCGTGGCCGCGTCGGCGAGCAGCCGGGCGCTGTGCGCGACGAAGGCGGTGGCGACGTACCCGGAATCGGTGGTGGCGCGGGCCGGGTCCTCCGGCGGTGCGGCCGGGTCGAGCCAGTCGCCGAGCTGGGCGTTGCCGCTCCAGGTCCCGTCCTCGTCCAGGTGGGCGACGGTGAACTCGACCCACGCGCGCATCGCCGCGTAGTGACGTTCCAGCAGGGTGAGCTGCCCGTAGGCGTAGTGGACGGCGGACGGGACGACGGTGACGGCGTCGCCCCAGCCCGCGGCGGCTCCCGCGAACGGCAGCTCGGTCGGCGGCAGTTCACCGAGGTCCACGTCCGGCACCACCAGGGGGACCGCGCCGTCCGGACGCTGCTCCAGGCCGAGGTCGCTGAGCCAGCTGTCCAGGAAGGAGCGGCTGTCGAACGTGGCGCACGCCGTGGCGGCGAAGGCCATGATGTCCCCGGTCCAGCCCAGTCGTTCGTCGCGTTGCGGGCAGTCGGTCGGTACGGCGAGGAAGTTCCCGCGCTGGGAGCGGACCACGTTGGCGTACAGCGCGTTGACGCGTGCGTCGGAGCAGTGGAACGCGCCGATCCGGTGCAGGTCGCTCGCCACGACGTACACCTCGACCGCCTCGACGGTGACGCCGGGGGAGAGGCGGATCTCGGCGTGGCGGAAGCCGTGGAAGGTGAACTCCGGCTCCAGTTCGGCCGGTTCACCGGCCAGGGTGTACCGGTCGGTGGCGCGGGCGCCGCGCAGGATGCTGGTGAGCAGAAGGCCGTCGGCGTCGAGGACCTCGGCGTGCCGGACGGTGAGCGTGCCGCCCGCCGGGCCGCGGGCGCGCAGCCGTAGCCAGCCGGTCAGGTTCTCGCCCGCGTCGACGGCGAGGGTCCCGTCCGGCAGGATCCGCTGCTCGGGCCGGACGACCTGGACGACGCGCACGGCGGGGTGGGCGCGCTGGACCGGTCCGGCGGGCAGCGGAAGTACGGAGGCCCGCTCCCAACCGCTGTCGTCGAAGCCGGGTGAGCGCCAGCCGGGCGGCTCGCGGCGGAGATCGCGCTCGCAGCCGTCGTACAGGTCGGCCGCCTGGATGCCGCCGTAGCCGCCGCGCCACTGGTCGTCGGTGCGGACCGTGACGGTGGTGCCGTCGGCCAGGGTGACCTCCAGCTGGGCGAGCAGCGCGCAGGTGTCGCCGTACACGTCACGGTTCTTGTGCCAGGTGAGGTGGCCGCGGTACCAGCCGTCGCCGACCGCGGCGGACAGCGCGTTGCGGCCGGTCGTGAGCAGGTCGGTGACGTCGTACGTCGCGTAGAGCAGCCGGTGGGGATAGCTGGTCCAGCCGGGTTCCAGGAGGTCCTCGGAGACGGGCCGGCCGTTGACCGCGGTGCGGTGCACGCCCAGCGCGGTCACGTACAGCCGCGCGGACACCGGCTCCGCCGGGAGGTCGAACTCCCGGCGGAGCAGCGGCACCGGGCCGGGGGAGGTGCGGCCCCGGTCCGTGGGCAGCCCGACGGGACGGGCCGTCCAGTCCGCGTCGTCGAGAAGAGCCGCCTCCACCCGGGCGGGCTCGCTCCAGGCCGTCCACCCGAGGTCGGTGCGGACCCGGACCCGCCAGTGCCGGACCTCGCGGCTGCGCAGCGGTTCGGCCGGCCACGGGTGGTCGGTCACCACGTCGGACTCGACCTCCGCGCGGAAGACGGCTGCGGTTGCGGCGGCGTCGGTGCCGGTATCGACCGCGTCGGTGACGGGCGGGCCCGGGAGGGGCACACCGGCGAGGGGCACGCCTGCGGTGGACGCGTCCGCGATCGACACGTCTCCCATCAACACGCCTGCGGTGGACGCGTCTGCCGTGGCCCCGCCGGGGGTCGGCGCGCCTGCGGTGGACGCGTCTGCCGTGGCCCCGCCGGGGGTCGGCGCGCCTGCGGTGGACGCGTCTGCCGTGGCCCCGCCCGCGCTCTGCACGCCTGTGCTCTGCACGCCTGCGGTCGGCACGCCCGCGCTCTGCACGCCCGCCCCGGCCGCCTCGAAGGACCCGTCGACCGACACCTGGATCTCGTACGCGTGCTGGCGGACGCCGGCCCGGTCGCTCGCCAGCGTCCAGGACAGGCGAGGGGCGGAGTACGGCGTGGCCACGAGACCGGAGTCGTCCGCGGTGCGCAGTCCGACGACCACCGTCGTGGTGTCCGCACCGTGGCCTGCCGTGAAGTTCGGCGTCGTCATGACTGGAGGTGCCTCCGAAGGAATCGCAAGGTCGACCGATGCAGCGCGGTGCGATGCGGGACGCTGCCCCACGCGTGGTCCGCGCCGTCGACGACTTCGAGCTCGGCGTTGCCGTCGTAGTGGTCGAGATAGCGCCCGACGTACTCGAGGGGAGCGATCTCGTCCTTGGAGCCGTGCAGGATGTGGACCGGGCCCGAGTAGGCGCCGGACCGTCCGTAGACGTCGAGACCGGCGAGGTCCTCGACGAGCGCGGCACTCACCCGGTGGCCGTCGGCGTCGAAGTAGCCCTTCTCCTCGATCTCCGCCGCGAGGCTGCGCCCCTTGAGGTAGCCCCGGCCCATCTCGAAGGGGGCGACCGCCGCCGGGGACCACAGGCACAGCGCGGCGATGCCCGGTTCCTCCGCGGCGACGATTCCGGCGACCACACCTCCCATGCTCATACCGACCAGGCCGATCCGCTCCGGATCCACGAAGTCGAGCGCCCGGACGGCCTCCAGCACCGCCCGCGTCTCGGTGATCTCGCCGGTGATGGTCACGTCGAAGAACGCGCCGTCGCTCTCACCGTGGCCCGAGAGGTCGAAGCGGACCGAGGCGATGCCGTTCGCCTCCAGCAGCCGGGACATCGCGACGAAGTCGGGCAGTTCGAGCCGGTTGGAGGTGAAGCCGTGGACGAACACCGCGGTCGGCCACTTGGTGCCGGCCGGTCCGTCGGGGACGTGCAGCGTGGAGCGCAGCGTCAGGCCGTGGTGGGGGAACTCGTGAGGGCGGATCACGCGGCTGCCTTTCGGTTGCTGTCAGGTGCGGGGAGGGCTCGGAGACCAGGTGAAGCCGCTGACGCGTCCCGCGCCGACGGGCACCACCGAGGCCGCGGGTGCCAGGCCGCGGATACCACCGAGGTCGCGGATGCCGAGGGGACGTCACCGGTGAGGGCGGCGGATTCCGAGCGGACCGGCTGTCCGAGCCCAAAGCCGCGTCACGTTACTTACTCGCGCCACTTAAACGTGTAGGTATCCTGAGCGCGCAACCTAGCCGCAGCCGCCGTCTTTGACAAGACCGTCCGGCAGAGGGAGACCCATGAGCGAGGCATCCCGTCCCAGACGTGTGACCGGCGCAGATGTAGCGCGTGAAGCGGGAGTGTCCCGTGCGACCGTCAGTTACGTCCTCAACGACACCGCGTCCCAGAAGATCTCCGAGACGACGAGGCTGCGAGTCCTGGAAGCCGTGGCCCGGCTCGGTTACGCCCCCTCGGCGTCGGCCCGTTCGCTGCGCAAGGGCCGCTCGGACATCGTGCTCGGACTGCTCCCGGACTGGCCGATCGAGCACGTCCTCGGCCGCCTCGTCCAGCGGCTGACCAGCGCCTTCGCCGAGCACGGGCTCACCTTCCTGGTGTACTCGGCGGCTCAGCCGGCCCGCCCCGTACGCGAGATCTGGAAGGCCCTGACGCCCGCGGCGGTACTGGCCCTCGACGAGTTCCCCGAGTCCGAGGCCCACGCCATGCGGTCCGCCGGGATCGACGTCGTCATGGCGGTGCACGGTTCCCCGCACGGTCGCAGCAGGCTCGTCTCGGAGGAGCCGATCGGAGCGGCGCAGGCCCGGCACCTCGCCGCCGCGCACCGCCGGCTCGGCTACGCCTGCCCGGATCTGCCCGGCCTGGGCGCGCTGGCCAGGTCGCGGCTGGAGGGCGTACGCAAGGTGTGTGCCGAACTCGGCCTCCCGGAGCCCGATGTCCGCGTCGTCCCCTTCGCGCCGGAGGGCGCCATGGAGGCGGTGCGGGCATGGCGTTCCGCGACGCCCCCGGTGACGGGCATCTGTGCCTTCAACGACGCCGTCGCCCTGTCCGTGCTGGTCGCCTTGCGGTCCCTGGACCTGCGGGTCCCGGACGACATGGCCGTGATTGGCGTCGACGGCACCCCCGCTGCGGCACTGGCGCAGCCGCCGCTCACCACGGTCGTCCGCGACACGGACGCGCTCGCGCGTGAGTTGGCCCGGCGCGTCGTCGACGCCCTCGACGGGGGTCGGATTCCCGTCGATCCGCTGCGGGACGCGCTCTGGGTGCTGGTGCGGGCCTCCGCCTGACGCCGCCACGGGTGTCCGAGGTCCGCCGCAATCGTCGCCTCTGAACCCCTTGCGCAATGCGGGCGACACGGTTACGTTACCCGGCACCGGATTAAACGTGTAAGTGAAACGTGCAAGCCATCACCTTCGGGCGGCACTCCCCGATCCCCGAAGACGACAGAGGTCCGGGCACACAGAAGACCGGCCCGGGCCGCGGACAGCGTCCACAGCCTTCGGCCGGCCGCCGGGACCCGCGTCGACCCCACCTCCGAGCAGCGATGCGCCGAGCCGCACCCCTCCCGACACCACGGAGCACTCGATGAAGAGAAGAACCGTCCTCCACGCCTCGATCGGAGCGGTCGCGGCGCTCACGCTCGCCGCCTGCGGCGGCGGGAGCGGCACCGGCACCGGCAGCTCCGGTTCGGCCACGCTGACGATCGGCATGTCCTCGGCGCCCAACAGCCTGGACCCGGCCCAGATAGCCACCGGCCCCTTCGTGAACTACCTCGACCCGGCCTACGCCTCGCTGCTGACCCGCAGCGCCGACGGCGCCCTCGCGCCCGGTCTCGCCGACACGTGGGGCTACGTCGGCAACGGCAACACCGAGTTCAAGCTCCAGCTGCGCAGCGGCGTGAAGTTCGCCGACGGTACCCCCGTCACCGCCGCCGACGTCGTGGCCTCGCTGAAGTACATCCAGAAGGGCAGCGGCCCCGCCGCCTCGTACTACCGCCCCCTGGCCTTCTCCGCGCCCGACGGCTCCACGGTGGTGATCAAGAGCCCCACGCCCAACCCGGACATGGGAGCGCTGTTCACCCCCGCCTTCCTGGGTGGTGCCGTCATTAGCCCGGCGGGCCTGAAGACCCCCAAGAAGCTGGCCTCGGCGACCTTCGGCGCCGGCCCGTACGTGTACAGCGCCGCCCAGTCGGTCTCCGGCGACCACTACGTCTACCTGCCCAACAAGAACTTCTACGACCAGAGCGCCATCCACTTCAAGAAGATCACCGTCCGGGTCATCCCGAACATCAACTCCGAAGTGCAGGCTCTGAAGTCGGGACAGATCGACTTCATGTACGGCTCCCCGGACGTGGCCCCCTCCATCGCCGGCGACTCCTCGCTCACGACCCTCAAGAAGCCCACCACCTGGGCCGGTCTGTTCCTCCTCGACCGCGACGGCACCGTCGTCAAGGGCCTGGCCGACGCACGGGTCCGCCAGGCACTGAACTACGCCGTCGACCGGGTGGCGATCACGAAGGCGGTCTACGGCGACTACGGGACCCCTGTCGAACAGCCGGCGATGCCCGGATACGACGGCTACAGCGCCAAGGCCGCGAAGATGTACGACTACGACCCCGCCAAGGCCAAGCAGCTGCTGGCGGCGGCCGGTTACTCCGGCGGGCTCACCATCCCCGTCAACTACGGCTCCTTCGACCCCTCCACCAGCAAGCTCGTCCAGGCCGTACAGGACCAACTCGCCAAGGTGGGCGTCCACTTGAAGCTGACCGCCGCCACCAACTTCGGCGGCTGGATCAACGACCTGCTGACCAGGAAGTACGCGGCCACCGTGCTCTCACCGGGCCAGGGCGGCGACGAGAACTTCTACGCCCAGCAGGCGGGGTTCACCAAGACCGGCATCATGAACGTCTTCGGCGTCCAGGACGCCGACGTCGACGCCGCGTTCACCAAGCTCGCCGCCTCCGACAAGCAGTCCGCCGGAGCGGCCGCGCAGGCCCTCACCGAGGTGATCACCCGCAAGGCGCTCGCCCTGCCGGTGTCCGGCTCCGACACGATCATCATGTACAACGCGAAGCTCAAGGGCGTGAAGTTCGTCCCGGGCACCGCCTTCGCGACCTCCAACACCCTGTGGACCTCCCGGTGACGAGGACCGATGCTGCCGATCATTGTTCGTAGACTCGCCCTGTCCGTCCCCCTGTTGGTCGTCGTCTCCGCGATCACCTTCCTCCTGGAGTCGTTCGTGCCGGGCAACCCGGCACGCACACTCCTCGGTCTCAACGCGACGCAGGAGCAGTACGACGCGCTGCGGGCCGCACTCCACCTCGACCAGCCGGTCATCGCACAGTACGGCCTCTACCTGCGCGGTGTGCTGCACGGTGACTTCGGCACCTCACTGTTCACCGACGAGTCCGTGCTCGGGCTGATCGGCCAACGGCTGCCGGTGACCCTGGCGTTGGTGATCGGCGGAACCGGACTCGCGGCCCTGGTGGGCGTGTTGCTCGGCGTCCACAGCGCGACACGCGGCAGGTTCAGCCGCCGCCTGGTCGACGTGGTGTCCCTGCTGGGCGGCGCACTGCCCAACTTCTGGATCGCCCTGCTGCTCGTGGCCCTGTTCGCCGTCAAGTTCGCCGTCTTCCCCGCCACCGGCTACACCCCGTTCGCCGAGTCCCCCGGCCAGTGGGCGGCCGGCCTCGTCCTGCCCGTGGTCGCCCTGTCCATCGGCGGTGTCGCCTTCATCGCCAAGGTCACCCGCGACGCGATGCTCACCACCCTCGGGCTCGACTACATCCGAACGCTGCGCGCCTGCGGGATCGGGCCCTCCGCCATCATCTGGAAGCACGCGCTGCGCAGTTGCGGGTTGCCGGTGGTGACCACCTTCGGCCTCACGATGATCACCTTCATCCCCGGCACGATCCTCATCGAGAACGTCTTCACCCTGCCCGGCCTCGGCACCACCGTCGTCAACGCCACCAACCAGCACGACCTGCCGGTCGTGCAGGGAGTCGCGCTCGCCTTCACCGCCATGGTGATCGTGGTGAACCTGCTCGTCGACGTCCTCTACGGCCTCCTGAACCCCAAGGTGCGTACGGAATGACCACAGTTGAGCCACCCCCGACGGCACCCTCGCGGGCCAGGAACAACCCCTTCGCGGGGATCTGGCGCCGTCCCCTCACCGCCGCGGCACTCCTGGTGATCCTCGGCATCACCGCCGCCGTGGTCCTCGCCCCCGTCCTGGCCCCGCACCCGCCCCTCGCCCAGGACCTCCTGCACGCGCAGGCCGGACCGTCGGCCGGGCATCCGCTGGGCACCGACGGCCTCGGCCGCGACGTCCTGAGCCGGTTGCTGTACGGCGGGCGGCCCACCCTGGTCGGCGTGGGCCTGGCCGTCCTCGTCTACGCCGCCTTCGGCATGACGCTCGGCCTGGTGGCCGGCTACCTGCGCGGCTGGACCGACCGGGTCATCGTCGCCGTACTGGACGTCATGCTGTCGGTTCCCGCCGTCATCCTCACGCTGGCCGTCCTCGCGATCTTCCACCAGAGCAACGCCGCCGCCATGATCACGCTCGGCTTCTTCGCCTCCGCCAACCTTGCCCGGCTCATCCGCGGCTCCTGCCTGGCGCTGCGCGAGGAACTGTTCGTGGACGCCGCCAGGGTCTCCGGGCTCGGCTCGGCACGGATCACGGCCCGGCACATCATCCCGGGTCTGACCGGTCAACTGCTCGTCCCCGTCTGCCTGTTCGCGGGCAACGCGCTCGCCATCCAGACCGGCCTGGGCTTCCTCGGCCTCTCGACTCCGGCACCGGCGCCGAGCTGGGGCGGCATGGTCTTCGACGCCGCGCAGGTCATGGAGCAGGACCCCTATCTGCTCCTCGTCTCCGGCGGTGTGCTCGGCCTGATGACCCTGGCCTTCGGGCTGCTCGGCGACGGGTTGCGCGATCTCCAGCAGGACCGGAAGCGGGCGACCGGCGGCCGGATGCGGCGACCGGAGACCACGGTCGCCGCCGAAGACGCCGTCGCGCCCTCGGACGGAGCCGTGCTCACCGTCCGGGACTACTCGATCGCCTTCGCCACCGGGCAAGGGCAGCGCGATGTCGTCGACTCCGTGAGCTTCAGCGTGCGCCCGGGCGAGATCTTCGGCCTGGTGGGGGAGTCCGGCAGCGGGAAGACGGTCACCGGCCTGTCGCTGCTCGGACTCCTGCCGCCCAACGGCGCCGTGACGGGCGGCTCGGCCTGGCTGGCCGGCACACGGATCAGCGGTCTGCCGGAACGCGAACTGCGGCGCATCCGCGGCCGCGAGATCGCCCTGGTCTCCCAGGAGCCCATGATGGCCCTCGACCCCTACTTCACCATCGGCTCCCAGCTGTCCGAGGTGGTCCGGCGCACCGCTGACACCTCCGGCGGGAAGGACGCCGTACGCCTGCGGGTCCGGGACCTGCTGACCAGCGTCCACCTGCGCGACCCCGACGACGTCGCGCGCCGGTACCCGCACGAACTCTCCGGAGGCATGCTCCAGCGCATCGCCATCGCGATGGCACTGGCCGGTTCACCGAAGGTGCTGATCGCCGACGAACCCACCACGGCACTGGACGTCACCGTGCAGGCGGGCATCCTGGACCTGCTCCGGACGCTCCGCGACGAACGCGGCATGGCGATCATCCTGATCACGCACGACCTCGGAGTCGTCGCCGACACCTGCGACCGCGCGATCGTCATGGAGCAGGGCCGGATCGTCGAGGAGGGCCCGGTCGAGGACATCTTCTACCGGCCTCAGCACCCCTACACCAGGACACTCATCGACAGCACCCCCAGCATCGCTCGGACCGAGGGCAGGATCGCGTGACCGGAACACCCGTACTCCAAGTCGACGGCCTCGCGGTGCGCTACCCGTCCCGCGGTTTCCGCAAGCCCCCGACCACGGTCATCGAGGACGTCTCCTTCCAGGTCGGACACGCCGAGACGGTCGCGCTCGTCGGCGAGTCCGGCTCGGGCAAGACCACGATCGGTAAAGCGGTCCTGGGACTGACCCCGGTCAGCGCGGGACGCGTCCTGCTCGACGGCCGGGACATCGCCCACCTCACCGGACGGGCCCGCCGCCTGCTGTCCGCCGACCTCCAGGCCATCTTCCAGAACCCCTACGGCTCCCTCAACCCGTCGCTGCCGGTGGGCCGGATCCTGGCCGAACCCCTGCTCACCGGCTCGGCGTTGCCACGCCAGGAGGTCCACGACCGCATCGCCGAGCTGCTGCGCCGCGTCGGCCTGCCCGAGGACGCGGTCGACCGCTACCCGGCCCAGTTCAGCGGAGGCCAGCGCCAGCGCATCGCCATCGCCCGGGCGGTGGCCCGCCAACCCCGGATCATCATCTGCGACGAGCCGACCAGCGCCCTCGACGTGACCACGCAGGCCGCCGCCCTGAACCTCCTCACCGAACTCCAGCAGACCCTCGGATGCTCGTATCTCTTCATCACCCACGACCTCGCCGTGGTCAAGGAGTTCGCGGCGCGCACGCTCGTGCTCCAGCACGGACGCATCGTCGAGGAGGGCACCGGCGTCGACGTGTGCGACCGCCCGCGCCACCCGTACACCCGCCGCCTGGTGGCCGCCGCCCCCGTCCCGGACCCGGTCCTGCAACGCGCCCGTCGCAAGCAGCGGACCGAGCTCGAGGCAACCGCACGATGAGCCGCGGGGGGAGACGATCAGGCGGACTGCCTGATGCGGATGCCGAGTTCGTCCTGGACGGGCTCGGTGGAGACCGGCTTCCCGTCGAGGGTGTCGACCACGCGGCGGGCCATGTTCCGCGCGATGGTGTTCGTGTCGCGGAAGACAGTGGTCAGCGGCGGCTGCGCCAGCGACGCGTTGGGGATGTCGTCGACACCGATCACCGCCAGGTCCTGCGGGGCGCGCAGACCGAGGTGGCCGAGGCCGGCGAGCACCGCGAGGGCGATGTCGTCGTTGAAGGCGCACACCCCCGTCACCGCCGGCTCCTCGGCCCGCCACGCCTTCACCGCTTCGGCGGCCCCCCGGGCCTCCAGCGGCACCGTCCGGACGTCGGGCTCGGGCAGGCCCAGCTCGGCGCAGACCTTGCGGACGCCGTCGAGCCGCGGCTGTGCGAGGACGTCGAGCCCCGGCAAATCGGGGTAGGCGTAGCCGAGGCGCCGGTGCGCCGCCGCCAGGTGGCGGGCCTGTACGGCGCCGATCGGCTGTTCGGACACCAAGGGGGCGGGCTTCTCGCCCGGGACCGTGCCGTGCATCGCCATGACCACCTCGATCCCGGCGGCCCGCATCGCCCGGGCCTCCGGCTCGGGGAAGTCCTGGAGCGCCAGGACCGCCGCCGGCGAAATGGACTTCCACAGCTCCCGCAGCGGGCGGGCCGGGCGGGCCGACGAATGCACCACGAAGGTCAGCCCGTGCTCGGCGAACGAGTTGGTCAGCCGCTGGATCAGCTGGCCGAGGACGTGCTCGATCGGCCAGTCCGGCAGCAGCCCGAGCACGATGTCCGAACGGCCCATCCGCAGGGCTCGCGCGGCGGCCGAGGGCGCGTAACCGAGCCGGCCCGCCGCTTCCCAGACCCGCTGCCGGGTGGCCTCGGGGATCTTCTGGTGCGGAGCGTCGTTGAGGACATAGCTCACGGTCGCGCGGGACACCCCGGCCTCCCGCGCCACATCCGCGCTGGTCACCCGTCTGACTTCGGACACCCCGGTCACCAGCCCCGCCCTCGGATCCGCCTCTTGTCAAAGCCCATGGCCGGGGTTAGCTTACCTGCCGGACCGGCCTCACTGGCACGCGTAAGTGAAACGAGTAGGCCGCCCCTCGGCACATGTCCGGCTCAGGTCGGAACGACCTGCGGCCAGGCCCCCGCCCTGTTCCCCTCGAGGAGGCCACATGTCCGACGTGAAGGCCCGGGCGAGCAGCCCCTGGAAGACGGCGGTCCTCGCGGGCATGGCGTCCTATCTGGACGCCGGAGCACTGGTGACCTCGGGCATCGCGATCGGCGGCTACTACGCGGCTCCCCTCGGCCTCGGTCCGGGAACCGTGGGCACGCTGCTGGGGCTCCAGACCCTGGCGTTCGCGGCCGGCGCGCTCTTCGGAGGCCGGCTGGGCGACCGGTTCGGCCGCCGGAGGATCTTCACCTTCTCCCTCCTGCTCTACGCCGCCGGCACGGGTCTGCTCCTCGTGGCGACCGGACCGGTTCCGCTGTACGCCGGTGTCCTGGCCACCGGTGTGGCCATAGGCGCGGACCTGCCCGTGTCGCTCGCGCTGGCCAACGAGGAGGCGCCGCCGGGCAGGAAGGGCACGATGGTGGTGTTCTCCGGCATGCTCTGGCTCGCCGGCATCGTCGCCGTACTCGGCCTGAGTTCCTTCATGGGCGCGCAGGGCCTGCGCGGCGGCCGCATTCTCTTCGCCCACCTGCTCCTGGTGGCGATCGTGGTCCTGCTGCTGCGCCGCACCCTCGCCGAGTCCGCGGAATGGTCCGCCGCACGGCACACCGACTCGCACCCGACAGCCGATTCCGAGAACGTCGAGTTCAGCCGCGTCAGGGAGCTGTTCCGGCCCCCGGTCGTCCATGCGCTCCTCGCGACCGGCCTGTACTACGCGGCCTGGAACCTCGGCGCGAACACCCTCGGCCAGTTCGGCACCTTCCTCTGGACCGCCCTCGCCGGGGGAGAAGTCGAGCAGTTCTCCCGGATCGCCCTGCTCGGGCTGCCCGTCGGCTTCCTCGCCGGGTTGGCCTTCCTGCGGGTCATCGACCGGCCCGCCCGGTACACCTGGTTCGCCGTCGGCTCGGCGTTGATCGTCGTCGCGTGGGCGCTGCCCGCCCTGTTCGGCGCCAACAGGTTCACGCTCGTCGCCGTCCTGCTGCTGTCCGGCCTGGGCAACGCGTTCGCGGGGGAGGCCGTGTACAAGGTCTGGACCCAGGAGCTGTTCCCGACCCTGCTGCGCGCGACCGCCACCGGAGTGACCATGGCCTTCACCCGGGCCGTCGCCGGACTCGCGGCCCTGGGCACGCCGGCGTTCGCCCTCGGCCACACCCGCCTCTTCTTCGGCCTGCTGTTCGGCTGCGCGCTGTGCGCGGCGGTGATCGGGCTGGCCTGGGTGCCGCGACTGGCCGTGGCGCCCGGGCCCGAACAGGGGCCTGCCGGGACGGCTGATCCCGTACCGCGCACCGCACCTGTGCCGACGCAACCGTCCGCTTCGCCGGCCTGACCCGGCCGCCCCTGCCCGTGGAGCCCTCCGCTCCGTCGGCCCGACCCACCGCCCTCCCTGTCGACGCGACCGTCCGCTTGGCCGGCCCGATCCGGCCGCCCACCCCGCGCGCGGAAGCGTCCGCCTGACCCGTCCGACCCGGCCGCCCTGCCCGCGCGTGCGGAACCGTCCGCTTGACCCGCTTGACCCGCTTGACCCGCTTGACCCGCTCGACCCAGCCCCCGCCCGCGGAGCCTCCGCCTCGCTGGCCGACCCGTCGCCCGGGCTCCGGCCGTGGCCGCGAGCCCGTGGACACCACCCGTTCGTACCCCGGCCCCCGCGACCACGGCGCCACCGAACCCACCACGAGGAGACCCCGGATGACCATGCGCCCCCCGCCCTTCGACCGCGAACTCGCCGCTGAGCTCGACGCGATCCACGTCTTTCTGCCCCCCACGATCACACCGGACATGATCGCGGACGGCAGGCGGACGGACGGCCCCTTCGCGCCACCGTCGAACGAGGAACTTGCCGGCGGCGGTGTCTTCGAAGTCCGGGAAGAGACCGTCCCCGGTCCGCCGGGCGCACCGGAGGTGCCCCTGCTGATCTGCCGGCCCACCGCCGCGACCGAACCACGCCCGGTCGTCTACACCATCCACGGCGGTGGGATGGTGGCCGGCACCCACCGGCTGGGCATGCCGCTCGACTGGGCGGAGGAACTCGGCCTGGTCGTCGTGTCGGTGGACTACCGCCTCGCCCCCGAGCATCCGCATCCGGCCCCGGTGGAGGACTGTTACGCGGGGCTGCTGTGGACGGCCGAGCACGCCAAGGAGATCGGTGGCGACCCGGACCGCATCATCCTCGCGGGCGGCAGCGCCGGCGGCGGTCTCACCGCGGCCGTGGCACTGCTCGCGCGGGACCGCAACGGCCCGCGCGCGATCGGCCAGGTGCTGATGTGCCCGATGCTCGACGACCGCAACGACACCCCCTCCGCCCACCAGATGGCGGGCCTGGGCGTGTGGGACCGCACGTCCAACGAGACGGGATGGAATGCGCTCCTGGGCGACGCCCGGGGCACCGAGGACGTGTCGCCGTACGCGGCACCCGCCCGCGCGCACGACCTGTCCGGGCTGCCTCCGGCTTTCATCGACGTCGGTTCGGCCGAGACCTTCCGCGACGAGGACATCGCCTACGCCAGCCGCATCTGGCAGGCGGGCGGCAGCGCCGAACTGCATGTGTGGCCCGGCGGTTTCCACGGATTCGACGGCATGGTGCCGCAGGCCGCCCTGTCCCAGGAAGCCCGCGCGGCAAGGCTGCGGTGGCTGCGCCGGCTGCTGGGGGAGTGACCCCCGCCGAGCGGGGACCCCGGTGTGCGGGGACCCCGGTGTGCGGGGACCCCGGAATCTCGGCTACCGCTTGCGGACGGTGTACGTCAGGTGCGTCACCCGAGCTGACCCGTCCGTGCGGGACTGCGTCAGTGTGAGGCGGTCGGGGTCCACATGGTCGAACAGGCGGATGCCGGTGCCGAGGAGCACGGGGGCGAGGGTGATCGAGAACTCGTCGATCAGGCCGCTGTCCAGGTACTGCTGGATCGTCTCGGCGCCGCCGGCGATGCGTACGTCGCGGTCGCCGGCCGCCTCGCGGGCCTGGAGCAGTGCGCTCTCGATGCCGTCGGTGACGAAGTGGAAGGTGGTACCGCCCGGCCGCTCCCACGGGTCACGCCCGGTGTGGGTGAGGACGAACACCGGGGTGTGGAACGGCGCCTCCTCCGGCCATGCCAGCTCGCCCGCGTCGAACATCCGCCTGCCCATGACGCTCGCGCCGGTGCGCTCGTACGTCGCTCGCGCCAGGTCGTTGTCCGGTCCCTCCTCGCCGCCGTCGCCGAGCCCGAGGTTCTCCCGGAACCACCGCAGCGGGAACATCCACGCCTGCAACTCCGACCACTGCGCCATCCAGCGCCGGGCCCGCGGGTCGTCCCGGCCCGCGGAGGAGAAGACGACCTCGGCCGGCACGTCCTCCGGCGCCATGAAGCCGTCGAGCGACATGGTCACGCTGAAGACACCTTCCCCGGCATCAGTCGTCCGCCCCCTTCGGTGCGGTCCCGGTCCGGGTGAGGTCGGCGACGTAGGCCGCCAGGTTGCGCAGCGTCTGCTCGCCGCCCTCGACCGCGTGGTACTTCTCCACCGCCTCGTCGCGGAGTTCCCTGGTGGGGAACACGGTGCGCATCGCGATCCGGGTCCGCTCGCCGAGGGGCTCGAAGGTCAGGACCGTCTCGAAGGCATGGGGGTCCGTACGGGACTCGCCGTGGAGCAGCTCGATCCGCTCCGGCGGGACGATCTCCCGCCAGGTGATCCACTCCTGGTAGTCGGTCCCGTCCGGCCCGTGCATCACGAAGTCCCACTCCCCGCCGACGCGGAACTCGAAGGACCGCGTCGTGGTGGTGAACCCCTCAGGGCCCCACCACCGCGACAGGTGCCGGACCCCCGTGAACGCCTCGAACACCAGCTCCCGCGGGGCGTCGATCTCCCGGGAGATCAGGATCTCGCGGTCCGCGGACGCGGGCTCGCCGCCGTTACTCGTCGTCGCCATGGTGTGATCCCTCCTGCTCCGCCTGCTTCAACTCCCGTACGTATGCGTCCAGTCGGTCGAAGCTCTCGTTCCAGAACCGCTCGAAGCCCCCCACCCACTCGTGGATCGGCCGCAGTCCGCCGGCGTCCAGGCCGTACAGCCGCTGCTTGCCCGCCCCGCGGACCTTCACCAGGCCGACCTCGCGCAGGACCCGCAGATGCTTGGACGCCTGCGGCTGGGTCATCCCCAGGTCCCGTGCCAGGTCGGTCACCGGTCGCTCGCCGGTCCGCAGCAGCACCAGGATCTCCCGCCGCTGCGGTTCGGCGATCGCGTTGAACGCGTCCGAGGTCGTCGCCGCTCGTGCCATGGCCTCATCATATGCCCATATCGGCATGCGTCAACGGTTGGCTTGACCCGACCCCCAACGACTGACGCGTCGGCCGCCCCGCTCTTCCTCGCGGCACCCGACCCCCGCGTTCAGTAGAAGTACGTAACGGACTGCGTATTTCACGGCGGACGGCGGTCGCGGCCGCGGGGATGTCGGTGCGGGCGTCTACTGTGCCGACCATGGAGACGATCTACCGGACCTGGGCGGAGACGGTCGCGCTGTTCGAGGAGCGCGGGTTCCCGCAGGAGACCTACGACAGCCTGTACGAGGACGAGTACATCCTGCACCCGGGACCCGCGGCGCTGCCCGGCTCGCTCTGGCTGGACGATCACCAGTACCGGCACCTGAACCCCTGGATCAAGGCGGGCGGCAGGCCCGAGTACGAGGGGATCGACGGCGCGGTCACCGGATACGTCATCGACGGCGACCTGCACGTCGACGGCAACATCCTCAACCTGGAGGACGGCAGCCCGTCGCTGATCGTGCTCGGCGATCTCACCGCCGCCAACCTCGTCCTCACCGGCTCGTCGTACCTCCTGGTCCAGGGCGACATCGAGGTCGAGACCTTCGTCGGCAACTCCACGGACCAACTCGTCGACGTGCAGGGGGACTTGCGGGCCGCGCTGGCGGTCCTGTGGGACGAGTTCGTGCCCGAGATCGGCGGCCGGCTGCGCGGACGGGCCCTGGTTCCCGACTATCTCGACCTCGACGACCACGGCGTGACCGTCGAGGATCCGGCGCCGCACGCTGCCCTCTCCGACCTCGTGGTGCCCGAGATCCTCCTGGCCGGCGGCGAGGACCCCGGCGACGACACCCACCTCGCCGAAACCCGCCTGCGCTACGAGCACATGATCGACCGGCTGGTGCGAGGCCTTCCCCTGATACGCGGCGGCCGCGCCGTCGCCCCCTTGGAAGAACTCCCGCCGGTGAAGTGAGTCGCCCCGGAGGAAAGGGAGTTGAAGCCTGACGGCGGGGGAGTGGCGACAACTCGCTTACTGGGGTTGACGGTGAGGTGGCGTGCGGTCACCTTGAAATACGTCGGCGGCGTGGGAGCGCTCCCGCGCCGCAGCGTCAGGCCGCCGCACCCGCACCTCGTTCGGACCGTCCCCCACCGAAGGATGGCCACATGCAGACGCCCCCGCCCCGTCACCTGTCCCGCCGGACCCTGGTGACCGCCGCCGCTGCCGGTCTGGTCGCCGGTGTCACCGTTCCTTCGCGGGCCTCCGCCGCCTCGACCCGGTTCCACACCGTGGGCCGCGTCGAGGCCGCCGCCGACGGACTCGTGCGGTACAGCTGGCCCGGGATCTGCTTCGAGGGCCGGTTCCGCGGTACCGGCGTCGGCCTCGTCCTCGACGACTCCGTCAACGACTACGACGTACAGATCGACGGCAGGACCACGACCACCCTCGTGACCCCCGGCCGTACCACCGCCTGGATCAGGGGACTCCCTCACGCCGAGCACCGCGTGCGGCTCGTCAAGCGAACCGAAAGCCCTTGGTCCGAGGGCCGGTTCGGCGGCTTCGTGGCCGCCCCCGGCGGCACGGTCCTCGCCCCGCCCCCGCCCCGGCGCAGACAGATCGAGTTCATCGGCGATTCCTACACGGTCGGCTACGGCAACCTGTCCACGACCCGTGACTGTTCGGCCAACGGGGGAGTCGACCGCAACACCGACGCCGACCTCTCCTTCGGCGCCCTCACCGCCCAACGCCTCGGCGCCGACTACCAGATCAACGCCTTCTCCGGCCGCGGCATGGTCCGCAACTACAACGGCAGCAGCCCCGGCACCGACTTCCGCACCTACTACGACCGGGCCCTGCTCGCCGTGGCGGGAGACGTCTGGCGGAAACCGGCGAGCTGGCGACCGCAGGTGGTCGTCGTCGGACTGGGGCTCAACGACTTCTCGACACCCCTCAACCCCGGCGAGCCCTGGGCCACGCAGACCGAACTGGTCACGGCCTACGAGTCCGCCTACCACGGCTTCCTCGACACACTGCGCGCCCGCTACGGACCGCGGACCCTCCTGCTCGTCAGCGCCACCGCACTGGGCTCGACCCCCTTCGCGGAGACCGTCGAGCGGATCGCCCGGACCCGTAACGCGCGCGGCGACGACCGGGTCGCCCACTGGTACTACGACGACCCGGCCCTGGACCACCTCGGCTGCGACTGGCATCCCTCCGCGCAGGACCACCGGATCATCTCCGGACTGCTGGCGGACCGCCTCGCCGCGCTGGAGCTGTGCTGGTAGCGCCGCCTGTGGTCAGCCGATGTTCAGCTGATGCAGAGCAGGTTGAGCACGCACAGCCCCGACGGATCGGTCGAGGACGTGGAGGAACCCGACCCCGACGTCTGGGAGTTGCCGGAACTCGTGCTCGAACTCGTGCCGGTGCCCGACCCCGTGGTGGTCCCCGACGTGCCCGTGGTGGTGGTCGTCGAGCTGTCGGTCGACGTGGACGAAGGCGTCTGCACCGTCGTCCCGGCGGACGTGCCGGCCGAGCCCGCGTCGGCCGATGTCGACGTCGAGAGCGTGGACCCCGAGCGGGACTGCGACTGCGAGGCGGTCGTCGCCGTGGGCGTGGGAGCGGTGACGGAGTCGGTGTGGACCGACGAACCGTTCGCGGTGGACACGGAGTCCGTCGTGCGCCGGTGCTTGCCGGTCGTCGTCGCGGGCGTGTCCGTGGTGGACCGGTGCGTCCCGGCCGTGGTCGAGGCCGGGAGGACGTCGTCCGAAGTGGGCAGTTCCGACCCGCCCATGGCCCGGTTGTCCGGCGAAGTGGCCGCCTGGGTACGGGTGTTGGCGCCCTGGTGCATCGCGGAGACGGTCAGGCCGCCACCGACGAGGGCGACCGCGGTCGCGACCACGGCCTTGCGCTGGTTCTTCTTCCAGCGGGCCCGCTGGCGCCGCCGTGCCGCCCGGCCCTCCGTGACCACCGGCGCGTCCGCCACGTCCTCGGACGGGAGACCGGTCTCGGCGGCCGGCTCCTCGTGGAGACCCGCTTCGTGCCAGGTGGGTGCTTCGTCCCAGGCCGTTGCCGCCGTGCCCGTCGTCGCGTAGACGTGGGCGGGGGGAGCGATGTCGGGGGCGTAGGCGCCGCATCCGGGACACGCCAGGGCGCCGTTGAGATGCCGACGGCACGAGGAGCAGTAGTCCATCTGGTCTTCCTGAGTCGACTGCACCATCGGCCCGATGGCCGTGGCCGGTCTCGTTCGCACGGGGGATCGAGCCGAGGTAAAAGTAGCGACGCTTTCGAAAGGCGGTGTGCAGCCTGTGTGATGCTCCTGCGCAGATGTCAGAGGGGTGCCGTGGGCGCGAAGGCCTTACGTCACATTCGCGCCCTGGTGTCCGTCGTGCGGCCCCCTCGTCCCGGGGGTCCGCTCAGGCCCCGTGCCCCACGTGCCGCGAAGTGAACCGTCACGTCCCCGACGAAGTCCCCGGTGCCCGTGCCGCCAACGCCTCCAGCAAAAGTTCCACCGCCTCCTCGAACGAGCTGTCCGCCATCCCCGGCAGCTCCCGGCGTACGGCGGTGAGCGCCGGGTACGTCCGCGGGTCAAGGTCCTGGTAGACGTCCCGCCAGGCCCGGTGATCGGCCTCGCGCTGCTGCCGGGGGAGTGCCTGGAACGCCGCGTCGGTGGCCGCGTGGCTCAGCACGGTGTCGATGAAGGCCAGGTACAGCCGGGCGGCGGCGGCCGGCTCGAAGCCCGCCGACAGCAGCAGCCCGATGCCCATGTCCACCGCCCGGATCTCGCTCCTGCGCCCGGTCACCCGGTGCGCGGCCAGCGCGGCGGCCCGCGGATGGGCGAGGTATCCCGCGCGGACCCGCAGGGCCATCTCGCGCAGCGACGCCACCCAGTCGTCCCCGGGCACGAAACCGTCCATCGCGTCGCCGATGATCCGGTCGGCGATGGCGAGGACCAGGTCGTCGGTGTCGTGGAAGTAGCGGTAGAGCGCGGTTGGATCACAGCCGAGCGCCGCACCGAGCCGCCGCACGCTCAGCGCCTCCGGGCCGTGCTCGCCGATCAGACGCAGCGCGGTCTGCACGATCAGGTCCTCGGACAGCAGGACTCCGGAACGGGTGGGGCGCCGGCGCCGGCGCTCCTGCGGGACACGGCTGGTCATGGGAAGGGCTCCTCACAAGGCCGGCGACCCGACCGGGTCGGCACGGTGACTCGACCGGGCCCGCACAGTGAACGGCCCCCGTCCCCCTTACGTCAACAGGGTTGACCGAATATGGACCGCGGCTGTTCCATCACCTCACCGCGCGGCTCTTCCCCCGTCTCCCGTCCCCGAGGAGCCCTCCATGTCGTCAGCACCGCCCGCGTCCGTTCCGCCCGGAACCGCCCTGCGCCGCTCCCTGGGTGTCGTCGACGGCGTAGCCCTCGCCGCCTCCAGCACCGCGGCCACCACCAGCATCGCCATCGGCATGGGCACGATCGCGACCATCGTCGGGCTCCAGGCCCCGGCCCTGCTGCTCCTGGCCTTCCTGCCGGTGCTGGGCATCGCCACCGCCTACGCCCGCCTGAACCGCTCCGAACCGAACATGGGCAACGGCTACGTCTGGGTCGGCAGATCCCTCGGCCCCTGGCCCGGCTTCCTGACCGGCTGGGTCACGCTGGTCGGCTCGGTCATCTTCTGCGCCTACACCAGCGCGATCATGGGCTCCGTCGTCCTGATCCTCGCCAACAAGGCGGGACTGCACAGCGTCGCCGGCATCGCGCTCGACCCGACGTCCACCGGCGTCACCACCGGCGTCGGCCTGGTGATCCTCGTCGGCCTCACCGTCCTCGCCGTCACCGGCATCCGGGCCGCCACCCGCTTCCAGTTCGCCCTCCTGGTCTTCGAGTACGCGGTCCTGCTGGCCTTCTGCGGCTGGGCCCTGATCACCGGCGACCACGCCTTCTCGCTGTCCTGGTTCAACCCCTTCGAGATCTCCAGCGGCAAGACCTTCGCCCAGGGCATGGTGCTCGCGGTGTTCTTCTTCTGGGGCTGGGACGCCGCCTTCAGCGTCAACGAGGAGACGAAGAGCCCGGGCGAGGCGGCCCGCGGCGGCCTCATCGCCCTGTTCGCGATGCTCGGCCTGTTCCTCTTCGCCTCGGTCGCCTTCCAGCGGGAGATGAGCCTCGCCGAACTCGTCACGAACGGCCCCCAGGCACTCCCGTACCTCGGCGAGAAACTCGCCGCCGAACCCTGGGCCACCCTGCCCGTGGTCGCGCTGATGTTCTCCGCCGTCGCCTCCGTGCAGGCCACCCTCATCCCCACCGCGCGCGGCCTGTTCGCCATGAGCCGCGACCGCACCATGGGACCGCTGTGGACCCGCATCCACCCGCGCTACGGCACCCCCGCCGCCGGCACCGCCGTCGTCATGGCCATCGCCGGAGTGATCGCCGTACTCGCCGTCGCCATCCCCAAGCTCAGCGACATGCTGCTGGCCGCCGTCAACGCCATCGGCCTGATCGTCGCCCTCTACTACGGCCTCACCGCGCTCGCCTGCGCCGTCCGCTTCCGCGCCGCCCGCCACGAAGGCGCCCGGGAGGCGCTGCTGGCCGTCGCCGTGCCCGCCGTGTCCGGCCTGATCCTGCTGGGCCTCGGCGGCTACCTCGGATACTCGTACCTGACGATGAGCGACCACTTCGCCCTCAGCCCGGACAACGGCTGGTTCATGTTCTCGCTGCCCGCCGTGATCGTCCTCGCCGGCCTCGGCATGGCCGCCGTCGCCAAGTACGCCCGGCACTCCCCGTACTTCACCACCGGGCGCGGCACCGACGCCGACGCCCTGACCCTCCCGATGGACCGTACGGCGGTCTGACCTTGCCCTGACCTCGGACCCCTGACCCCGGACCCTGGAGCCCACCCCCATGTCACACACCGCGGACCTCGTCCTCACCGGCGGTCCCGTGCACACCGTCGATCCCGCCCGCAGCCGCGCCACCTCGGTGGCCGTGCGCGACGGGCGGATCGCCGCCGTCGGCCACGACGAGGTGCGCGACCTGATCGGCCCGCGCACCGAAGTCGTCGACCTGGCGGGCAAGTTGCTGCTGCCCGGCTTCCAGGACGCGCACGTCCACCCGCAGGGCGCGGGCCTCGAACTCGGCCTGTGCCACCTCGCCGACACCGTCGACCCCGCCGCATACCTGCGCAGGATCAGGGAGTACGCCGACCGGCACCCGGACGTCGAGTGGATCACCGGCGGCGGCTGGTCCCTGGAGGCGTTCCCCGGCGGCGCCCCCACCGCCGCGGCACTCGACGCGATCGTCCCCGACCGCCCCGTCTTCCTGCCCAACCGCGACCACCACGGCGCCTGGGTCAACAGCCGCGCCCTGGAACGCGCCGGTATCGACGCCCGCACCCCCGACCCGGCCGACGGCCGCATCGAACGCGACGCCGACGGCAACCCCACCGGCATGCTCCAGGAGGGCGCCGTCCACCTCGTGGGCAGGCTGGTGCCCGACCCCACACCGGAGGACCAACTCGCGGCGCTGCTGCGGGCGCAGGCCGTGCTCCACTCGTACGGCGTCACCGCCTGGCAGGACGCCATCGTGGGCGCCTACGCCAACATGACCGACCCGGCGCCCAGTTACACGGCCGCCCTCGACCGGGGCCTGCTCACCGCCCGGGTCGTCGGCGCCCTGTGGTGGGACCGCGAGCGCGGCGCCGAGCAGATCCCCGAACTCGTCGCCCGCCGCGAGGAGTTGCACCGGGACCGGTTCCGGGCGAGCACCGTCAAGGTCATGCAGGACGGCATCGCCGAGAACCACACCGCGGCGATGCTCACCCCCTACCTGACCGGCTGCGGCTGCGCCTCCGACAACAGCGGCATCAGCTTCGTCGCACCGGACGAACTGAAGAAGTACGTCACCGAACTCGACGCGTCCGGCTTCCAGGTCCACTTCCACGCGCTCGGCGACCGCGCGGTGCGCGAGGCCCTCGACGCCGTCGAGTCCGCCCGCACCGCCAACGGACGGCGGGACACCCGGCACCACCTGGCGCACCTCCAGGTCGTCCACCCGCACGACATCCCCCGGTTCCGCGCCCTGGGCGCGAGCGCCAACCTCCAGATGCTGTGGGCCGCCCACGAACCGCAGATGGACGAACTGACCCTGCCCTTCCTGGGCGCGGAACGCGGCGCCCGCCAGTACCCGTTCGGGGACCTGCTGCGGGCCGGCGTCACCCTGGCCGCCGGCAGCGACTGGCCGGTCAGCAGCCCCGACCCCCTCCAGGCCATCCACGTCGCCGTCAACCGGATCACCCCCGGCGCCCCCGAGGGCACCCCGGAGTTCCTCCCCGGACAGCGCCTCGACCTGGGCACCGCGCTCGCCGCGTACACCGCGGGCAGCGCCCACGTGAACCACCTCGACGACATCTCCGGCAGCATCACCGTCGGAAAGTCGGCCGATCTCGTCGTACTCGACCGGGATCCGTTCGCGGGCCCGCCCGAGGAGATCGCCGCGACCCGGGTCCTCCAGACCTTCGTCGAGGGCCGGCGGGTGCATACGGCCGACGACGCCTGAGCCACCCGACGGCCGTACGGGGCGGCTGATTCGGATGTCGGTCGACGGGGCACAGGAGTAGCTGGTCCGGAACCCGTCGACCCGAGGAACGTCATGGCACCACACAGCCCCGCCCAGGTCCGCGGAGCGGCCCTGCTCGCCGATCCCCTCCTCAACAAGGGCACCGCCTTCACCCCCGACGAGCGCGCCGAGCTCGGCCTCGACGGACTGCTGCCACCGGCGACCGAGACCCTCGACGAACAGGCCGACCGGGCGTACGAGGCATTCCTCGGCTACGACAAACCGCTCAACCGGCACATCTACCTGCGCCAGCTCCAGGACACCAACGAGGTGCTCTTCTACGGCCTGCTCACCCGGCACCTGGAGGAGATGCTGCCGGTCGTCTACACCCCGACCGTCGGCGAGGCGTGCCGTCGCTTCAGCGAGATCTACCGCAGGCCCCGCGGCCTGTTCCTGACCTACGAGGACCGGCACCGCTTCCGGGAGATCCTGCGCAACCGGCCGGGCGGCGAGGTCGACGTCATCGTGGTCACCGACGGCCAGCGCATCCTGGGCCTCGGTGACCAGGGCGTCGGCGGCATGGGCATCCCGATCGGCAAGCTCAGCCTCTACACCGCCATCGGCGGCATCCACCCCGCCCGCACCCTGCCGATCCTCCTCGACGTCGGCACCGACAACGAACAGCTGCTGGCCGGCGAGCACTACCTCGGCCGCCGTCAGCACCGCGTCACCGGCGACGCGTACGACGAGATGATCGAGGCGTTCGTCTCCGCCGTGGAGGCCGAGCTCCCCGGGACCCTGCTCCAGTGGGAGGACTTCGCGACCGCCCACGCCCGCCCGATCCTCACCCGCTACCAGGACCGCCTGCTCACCTTCAACGACGACATCCAGGGCACCGCGGCCGTGGCGCTGGGCGCGCTGTCGACCGCCACGAAGGTCGCCGGATCGTCCCTGACCGACCACCGGATCGTGGTCCTGGGCGCGGGTTCGGCCGCCGTCGGCGTCGCCGACATGATCCGTACCGCACTGGTCGAGGAGGGCCTGTCCGAGCAGGAGGCGGCCGACCGGTTCTGGTTCGTCGACATCGACGGCCTCCTGGTGCGCTCCCGCACCGACCTCACACCGGAGCAGCGGGTCTACGCGCGCGACGACGAAGAGGTACGGCAGTGGAGCGCGCGCGACCTTGCGGGCGTGGTCGGCGAGGTGAAGCCGACGGTGCTGATCGGGCTGTCGACCGCCCACGGCGCCTTCACCGAGGAGATCGTGCGGACCATGGCCGGCTCCTGCGACCGGCCGGTGATCCTGCCGCTGTCGAACCCCACCTCGAACGCCGAGGCCGACCCCGCCGATCTCGCCCGCTGGACCGACGGCCGCGCCCTGATCGCCGCCGGTTCGCCCTTCCCGCCGCTGAAGGTCGAGGGCCGCGAGGTGCCGGTCGCCCAGGCCAACAACGTCTACGTCTTCCCCGCCGTCGGTCTCGCGGTGACCGCGAGCCGGGCCACCCGGGTGACCGACCGCATGATGGTCGCGGCGGCCCGGGCCCTGGGCGAGACCGCGGTCCGGGCGGGCACCGACGGGGCGACCCCGCTGCTGCCACCGCTCGCGAGCATGCGGGACGCGGCCCGGGACATCGCGCTCGCCGTGGCCCGGACGGCCGTCGAGGACGGGGTCGCCCCCGAGGCCACGGAGGCGGAGCTGCGCGAGGCGGTCGCGGCGACCCAGTGGACACCGCGGTACGCGTCCTGAGTCCTGGCCTGCAGGGACACGCCCGCCGCCGGGGCCTCGCGGCCTGTGACAGTATCGGCGGCGGGCGCGGGGCCGCCCGCGGGGGTCGAGGGCAGAGGACGAGTGACATGGACCGGCCGCCAGGCATGATGGACGTGGCCCGGGAGGCCGGCGTCTCGCACATCACCGTCTCCCGTGTCATCAACGGCCACCCGTCGGTCCGCCCCGAGACCCGCACTCGGGTCGAGGCGGCCATCCAGAAGCTGGGCTACCGCCGCAACAGCGTCGCCCGGGCCCTCAAGAGCCGCCGCTCCTCGACGATCGGTGTGGTGATCGTCGGGTCCGAGCTGTTCGAGCTGCCGCGCATCCTCCTCGGCGTGGAGACGGCCGCCAAGACGGCGGGCTACTGGGTGAGCCTGGCCAGTCGGCAGGGCGAGAGCACCAGCGCCGACCTCGTCGAGACGCTGCGCCGGCTCACCGACCAGTCGGTGGAGGCGATCGCCGTCGTCACCGACCGGCCCGGCGCGGTGGAGGCCCTGTCCGGCCTCTCCTTCGAGGTGCCGGTGGCCGTGGTGATGTCCGGCAGCGTGCCCAATCCCGACCTCAGCTTCGTCGAGGTCGACCAGGAACTCGGCGCCCGGCTCGCCGTCCGCCACCTCCTCGGCCTCGGGCACCGGGACATCGCCCACCTGACCGGCGCGCTGCGCACCTTCGACGCGCGGGCCCGCGTCGAGGGCTGGCGGGCCGAACTCGACGCCGCGGGAGCCGAAGGAGCCCTGCTGGAAGGCGACTTCACCGCCGAGAGCGGCTTCCGCCTGGCTCACCGGCTCTGCGACGCCGACGCCGGACCGCCCACCGCGGTCTTCGCCGGGAACGACCTGATGGCCATGGGCGTACTGGCGGCCTTCGCCGAGCGGGGCGTCAGGGTGCCCCAGGACGTCTCCCTCGTCGGCTTCGACGACATGAAGGGCGCCGACTATCTGGTGCCCGCCCTCACCACGGTCCGCCAGGACTTCGCCCACCTCGGCCGCAGCGCCATCGAGCAACTGGTGCGGATGCTGGGCGGGGAGGGCGCGGAACGCCGGAGCATCACCCCGGAACTCGTCGTACGGCAGAGCACCGCCGCGCCTCGCACGCACTCCTGAGCTTCCGGTTCCCTGCCTCAGCCGTCGTTCCCGGCGTCTCCGGGGGCGTACTCGAACCACCGCACCCGAGCCACCCCCTCGCCCGTGCCCGAGGTGCCGTACAGGCCGAGGTGGACGCCCACGAATCCACCGGCCCGTTCCGTGCTGAAGAAGGGCCGTTCGACGCTGCCCACGGTCGTCCGGAAGCCGTCCTCGACGTGGAAGGTGTAGGCGGACTCGTCGCTGTCCACGGCGAGGACGACCTCGCTGCCGGTGACCGGCACGGCCCCGAGGCGGGTGGCGGTCCCCGCCTCCACAGCGGTCAGGACGACCCGCAGCGTGCCGTCGGAGTCGACGGTGAGGGCCAGCGTGGCGTGCCGGCGGTCGTTCTGGAAGACGACCAGCCCCGTTTCCTGGCCCGGCGCGGGGGCGGTCAGGCGGACACGGGTGGCGGCCCGCATCCGCAGGTGCTGCTGAGGGCGCGCGATGAAGGCCGGCGTCCCGGTCGAGGTGAGGGGTTCGGGGGAGAGGCGGATCGTCAGGCCGCCCTCCGCGGGGTCGGGTGACACGAGGTGGTCGACCGGTCCGCGCAGGCTGTTCCACTCCGGCCCGAGCGAGCCGCCGGCGAAGTCGTCCCGCACCGGCCCGTCGGGGGCCCGGGGCCCGTCCGGGACCGCGGGTGCCGAGGCGAGCCCCGCGGGCCGCCGCTCCGACAGACCGACCCGGCCCGTCTCCGGCGCGAACACCGGGCCCCTGTCGGTCCATTCGACCGGGACGAGGAACACCTCGCGGCCCAGGGTGTGGGTGCCGTCGGTCGGTCGTATGCCCAGGGCCACCGCCCAGGTCTCCCCGGCGGGTGTGTCGACGAGGTCGACATGGCCGACGTTGTGGATCGGTTCGGCCGCGCCGCGGTGGCGGTGGGTGAGCAACGGGCTTCTGGGGTCGGTGGTGTAGGGGCCGGTGACGGAGTCGGCGCGGGCCGCGGTGACGGCGTGATGGTGTTCGGTGCCGCCCTCCGCCGCGATCAGGTGATACACCCCGTCCCGCTTGTACAGGTGCGGTGCCTCCACCCAGGCACCCCGCAGCGCGCCGTACCACAGAGCGTGCACCGGGCCCGTCAACTCCAGTGTTGCCAGGTCGAGTTCGCGCAGCCACAGCTCGCCGGGGCCCGTCACCTCCGGCTCGGCGGCGTCGCGGCAGGCGGTGAACCAGCAGCGGCCGTCGTCGTCGAAGAACAGCGACGGGTCGATGCCCTCGGCGTCCAGGGCGACCGGGTCGGACCAGGGTCCGGCCGGATCGGAGGCCGTGAAGAGGTACGTGGTGCTGCCCCGGCGGCCTCTCGCCAGGGTCACGACCACGTAGAAGGTGCCCTGGTGATGGCGGATGGTGGCGGCCCACAGGCCGTCCGAGACGTCCAGCCCGGTCAGCGACACCTGCGAGGGGCGGTCGACGACATGGCCGAGCGGCCTCCAGTCCACCAGGTCGCGGCTGTGGTGGACAGGGAGGCCGGGGTAGTACGCGAACGACGACGTGACCAGGTAGAAGTCCTCCCCGACCCGGCAGACCGAGGGGTCCGGACGACTGCCGGCGAGGACGGGGTTGGAGAAGGTCGGCACGGGGCGCACTCCGAGGTGGGCGGGGGTGGGAGCGGGATTCTTCGGGGCGAGACCTTGACAGCTTGTTAACGTTAACATCACCGTGGATCCCGGCCGCACTCCCCGCATCCTCCGAAGGAAACCCGCATGCCGACAGCCCAGTCCCCGTCCTTCCCCGCGCACTTCCTTCTCGGCTCCGCGACCGCCGCCTACCAGATCGAGGGCGCCGCCGACGAGGACGGCCGCGGTCCCTCCATCTGGGACACCTACTCCCACACACCGGGCAAGACCTGGAACGGCGACACCGGTGACGTGGCCGCCGACCACTACCACCGCATCGAGGCCGACCTCGACCTCATGGCCTCCCTGGGGCTGCGGGCCTACCGGTTCTCCGTCTCCTGGCCGCGCATCCAGCCCACCGGCCGCGGCCCGGCCAACCCCAAGGGGCTGGACTTCTACAGTCGGTTGGTCGACGGCCTGCTCGAACGGGACATCCTTCCCGTCGCGACCCTCTACCACTGGGACCTGCCCCAGGCCCTCGAGGACGAGGGCGGCTGGACGAACCGCGCCACCGCGCACGCCTTCGCCGACTACGCCCGTCTCGTCGGCGAAGCCCTCGGCGACCGCGTCGCCGTCTGGACCACGCTGAACGAGCCGTGGTGCTCCGCCTACCTCGGCTACGGTTCCGGCGCCCACGCCCCCGGCCGCACCGACGGCGCCGCGGCGCTCACCGCGGTCCACCATCTCAACCTCGCCCACGGGCTGGCGGTCGAACAGCTCAGGGAGGTCACCACCAACGATCCGCAGTACTCGATCACCCTCAACTTCCATGTCCTGCGCGGCGAGGGCGACGGCGCCGAGGAGGCCGTACGCCGTATCGACGCCCTCGCCAACCGCGCCTTCACCGAGCCCCTGCTGCGCGGCCACTACCCGCAGGACCTCATCGAGGACACCGCCGACGTCACCGACTGGGCCTTCGTGCGGGACGGCGACCTCGACCGGATCCACCAGCCCCTGGACCTGCTCGGCGTCAACTACTACGCCACCACGAGGGTCCGGCTGTGGAACGGGATGACGGACCGTCAGAACAACGACGGCCACAAGGACATGGGCGGTTCTCCCTGGCCCGGCTCGCCCCAGGTCGAGTTCGTCGCGCAGGAGGGCCCGCACACCGCCATGGGGTGGAACATCGACCCCGACGGGCTCGAAGAACTGCTCCTGGACCTGCACACCCGCTTCCCGGACCAGCCCCTCGTCATCACCGAGAACGGCGCGGCCTTCGAGGACCACGTCACCGTCGGACCCGACGGCACCCACACCGTCCACGACCCCGAGCGGGTCGACTACCTCCACCGCCACCTCACCGCGGCCCACCGGGCCCTGACCGCCGGCGTCGATCTGCGCGGGTACTTCGTGTGGTCGCTGATGGACAACTTCGAGTGGGGGTACGGCTACTCGAAGCGCTTCGGCATCGTCCACATCGACTACGACACCCAGCGCCGCACCCTCAAGGACAGCGCCCTGTGGTACCGGGAACTGGCGACGACGGGAACCATTCCGCCGATCGGCGGGTGAGCAGCCGACCTCGTGGATGATGTGGAGTCCCGTGTCTCACCCGCGGACTTCGCGGTGCTGGTCCAGCTGACGGACACCCCCGAGGGGCGTCGCCGGTACCAGGATCTCGCCCGCGCGCTGGAGTGGGAGAAGAGCAGGATGTCCCACCACATCGCACGGATGGCGGGCCGGGGACTCGTGGTGCGGGAGGAGTGCGCCGAGGACGCGCGCGGCGCGTTCGTGGTGATCACGGACGCAGGCCGCGCGGCCATCGAGGCGGCCGCCCCACGGCATGTCGAGGCGGTGCGTGAACTCTTCCTCGACCATGTCACCCCCGCCGAACTGCGGGTCCTGGCGGAGATCTCCGAACGAGTCGTCGGAAAGCTGGACGAGTCCTGATCCGGGCGCGTGACGACTGGCAGACCGCCGTTCTCACGGGTGCGGAATAGCCGGCCGAGGGGCCGTGTTGCGAGGGGGTGGTTGATGCGTCAACAAAAGAAGGGGTGAGTGCGATGCAGTTCGGCATCTTCACCGTCGGCGACGTGGCCACCGACCCGAGCACCGGTCGTACACCGAGCGAGCACGAGCGGATCAAGGCCATGGTCGCGATCGCGCTGAAGGCCGAGGAGGTCGGACTCGACGTCTTCGCGACCGGGGAGCACCACAACCGGCCCTTCGTGCCCTCGTCGCCGACGACCCTGCTCGCCCACGTCGCCGCGCGCACCGAGCGGATCGTCCTCTCGACCTCCACCACCCTCATCACCACGAACGACCCGGTGAAGATCGCCGAGGACTACGCGATGCTTCAGCACCTGGCCGACGGGCGCGTGGACCTGATGATGGGCCGCGGGAACACCGGACCGGTGTATCCGTGGTTCGGCAAGGACATCCGCGACGGCATCGACCTCGCTGTCGAGAACTACGCCCTGCTGCGCCGGCTGTGGCGCGAGGACGTCGTGAACTGGGAGGGGACGTTCCGCACCCCGTTGCAGGGGTTCACCTCCACGCCCCGCCCGCTGGACGGCGTCCCGCCCTTCGTGTGGCACGGCTCCATCCGCTCCCCGGAGATCGCCGAGCAGGCCGCGTACTACGGCGACGGGTTCTTCCACAACAACATCTTCTGGCCGAAGGAGCACACCGGGAAGCTGATCGACTTGTACCGGCAGCGGTACGCGCACTACGGCCACGGCACCCCCGAACAGGCGATCGTCGGCCTCGGCGGTCAGGTCTACATGCGCCAAAACTCCCAGGACGCGGTACGGGAGTTCCGCCCGGTCTTCGACCACTCACCGGTGATGGGAGGCGGGCTTCCGATGGAGGAGTACATGGAGCAGACCCCGCTGACCGTCGGCACGCCCGATCAGGTCATCGAGAAGACGCTCGGCTTCCGCGAGTACGCCGGCGACTACCAGCGCCAGCTGTTCGTGGTGGACGGCGGGGGGATCCCGCTGAAGACCGCGCTGGAGCAGATCGACCTGCTCGGCGAGGAGGTCGTACCGGTGCTGCGCAAGGAGTTCGCGGCCCGGCGCCCGGCGGACGTCCCGCAGGCTCCCACCCACGCGTCCCTGCTGGCCGCCCGCGAGGCCGAGCGCACACAGGACGCCGAACCCGCGGTCTGACGGCCGTACGACAGAGCTCTCGCTGAGGAAGGAACCATGACCGACAACTTCAACGCCTACCCGGCGACCGGCGGAGTCGCGCCCGACCGCTGGGCCAGCGCGCTGCACCTGTTCGACAACGGCCCCGGCGGGCCGCGCGAGGAGAGCACCGCCGAGCGCTGGGAGCGGGCCCGGCTGCTGTTCGGCGCGCGGGACTACAGCGCCGCCGCGAAGCTGCTCGCCACCGTGGTCGAGGAGGCCCCGGAGCAGACCGGCCCGCGCCTGCTCCTGGCCCGCGCGTACTACCACTCGGCCCAACTCCGGCGCGCCGAGGAGCAGTTGCGGGTGATCGTCGAGCGTGATCCGGTGGAGCACTACGCCCACCTGATGCTGGGCCGCACCCTGCAACGTCAGGGACGCCAGGACGAGGCGGCGCCCTGGCTGCGCATGGCGGATGCCTTCGCGGGAGAGTTCCCGGACGACGAGTGAGCGACGCGGGCGGCGACGAGCCCGCCGCTCACCCGGCGGCCCGCAGGGTCAGGCGGGCTGCCACAGTTCGATCCGGTTGCCCTCGGGATCGGTGACCCAGCCGAAGCGGCCCACGCCCTCCATGTCCTGGGTCGCCTCGGCCACGTCCGCCCCCTGGGCGCGCAGCTGCGCGAGCATCGCGTCCAGGTCGCGGACCCGGAAGTTGAGCATGGTCTGCTGGGTGCGCGACCCGAAGTAGTCGGTCCCGGCCTCGAACGCCGCGAACACGGTGGGCCCGGCTTCCGGACGCCACAGACCGTGCTCGTCGGCCTCCAGGCCGAGGCAGTCGCGGTACCAGGCGCTCAGGGCCGTCGGGTCGGTGGCCCGCAGGAAGTATCCGCCGATTCCAAGCACACGTTCCATGACGCCATCCTGCCAGGACGGCGACCGGGCGGGCCGGAACCGCGGGGCAGGTCTCGCGGCGACCCAGTGGGCTGCCGGGAGACCTGCCCCGCGGGACGACTCAGGCGGTCATGGCGTCGCGGACGAGGGCGGTGTCCACGAACTGTTCGAAGCGGACGATGAGTCCGCCGCGGACGACGAAGTGGTGGGCGACGCGGACGTCGATCGGCTTGCCGGTGGCCTTGTTGGTGGCGGTGTAGCGGGCCAGGACGACGACGTTCTCGCCGTCGGCGACGTAGGTGTCGTCGTGGGCGGTCCAGCCGTCCCAGTCCTTTCCGAGTTGTTCCATGACGTGGGCGGTGACGCCGTCGGGGGTGCGGTAGGTGCCGGCCAGGGGGAAGCCGGCCATCTCGGTCCACTCGACGTCGGGGGCGAGGGTGGCGCGCAGGGCGTCCAGGTCGCCGGCGGCGGAGGCCAGGTACTGGCGGCGGACGACGTCGGCGGGGGCGGTGGAGGTGGCGAAGGGGGTGTCGGTCATGGTCAGCCCCACTTCATCTCGCCCTTGGCGACCTTCGCGCCGATCTGGGCGGCGATGAGCATGCCGTTGCCCGGATAGCGGGCCACCAGCGCCTCGGTGAGCGCGGCGCCGTCGGCGGCCTTGCCCAGCTCCTCCTCGAAGGTGATCAGGTACTCGCGGGTGGCGGTGATGGCGGAGGCGTCGGCGGCGGTGTCGGGCAGGCGGTGGCCGGGGACGACCAGGTGCGGGTCGAGGGCGGCCATTTCGTCGAGCAGGTTGATCCAGGTGGTGCGGGATTCGGGGGTGGGGGTGTCGGCGACCCAGACGTGTTCCTGCTGGAAGAGCAGGACGCCGCCGAGGAGGGCGCGGTGTTCGGCCTGCCACAGGTAGTGGCGGTCGGGCAGGCCGGCCGGGCCGCCCTTGAGCTGGAAGGTGTGGCCCTCCAGGGTGATGTCACCGTCCAGCGGTGTCAGGTCTACCAGGCGGGTGGGCAGGTTCGGGCCGAGCGCGGCCCAGGCCTTGAGCTTGCCCTCGTAGGAGTGGGCGATGTGCTCGATGACGATCGGGGTGGCGACGAAGACGGCCTCAGGGAAGGCGTCGGCGATCACCTCGGCGCCGAAGTAGAAGTCCGGGTCGCCGTGGGAGACGAACACGGTGGTGAGTGTCTTGCCGGAGTCGAGGATCTCGGCGACCAGACGGTGCCCGTCGGCGCGAGTGAACCCCGCGTCCACCAGCAGCGCCTCCCGCTCACCGGTGACCAGGGTCGCGGTCTTGTTCTTGCTGCCGGCCGGGAAGTCCAGGTCGAGGACCTTGAAGTCGAGGGTGCTCATGACGGTCTCCTAGTTGTCGGAAGGGGAGGTGAGGGAGGCCGCGAAGGCCTTGAGACGCCGGTCCACCTCGTCGGCGGTGCCGTGGCCCAGGGCCAGCGGGACGACGTGCTCGCCGTCGACGGCCAGGAGGGTGGGGAAGCCGGTGACACCGAGTTCGGCCGCACGGTGGAAGTCGTCCGCCGCCGCGAGGGACGCCTCGGGATCCTGGAACGCGGCGACCACGGCGTCGGCGTCCAGTCCGGCCGACTCCGCGAGCTTGCGGTAGGTGGCGGGCTCGGACAGGCTCAGTCCGTCGGCGTAGAAGGAGTGCTGGAGGGCCGTGGCCAGTTCCACCGCGCGGTCGGGGGCCACCCGGCGCAGGGCGGCGACACCGCGGGCGGCGGCCTCGGAGTCCATCACGAACGAGCCGTCGGCGATCAGCCGCTCGTAGCCCTCGCCGAAGGCGGCGCCGGTCCGCTCGGCGATCTGGGCGTTGGCGCCCTGTACATGGCCGAACTCCCGGATCGGCACGGCGCGCGGGCCGGTGAACAGACCGCCGGAGACGACCTCGACCGGTAGCTCGGGGTGCCGGGAGACGATCTCGCGCAAGGTGGCCGAGAAACCGTGGGACCAGCCGCAGTAGGCGTCGAAGACGTAGACGAGCTTCATCGGGGGACCTCGGGGAACGTGGCGCCCACCTGGTGCGGGCACTCACACGGAGAACATTATCTGACTCGTCAGATATTTCCACGCGGGTGGGTCCATCGGTGTGACGCACGTCGCGGGATGGTGCTCAGGGCAGCTGAGGCAGGGAGTCCCGGGCCGCGTGACTGAGGATGCGCAGGTCCTCCGCGAAGCGTTCCCGGTGGGCCGCGGGCAGGGGCTCCAGGAAGTACCGCTTGATGTTCTCGACGTGGAGGCGGGAAGCGCGTACGGCGGTCTCCTCACCCAGCGGGGTCAGGCGCACCAGGCGTCCGCGCCGGTCGTGGGGGTCCGTGACGCGCCGCACCAGCCCCGCCGCCTCCATCCGGTCCACCAGCCGGGTCGCCCCGCCCGTGCTGAGCACCTGTTCCTGGCCGATCGCCCGCATCGACAGCCCCGGCTCGCCCGCGCGGCCCAGGATCAGCAGCACCTCGTACATCAGGTGGCTGATCCCGCACTCCTCCTCTATCCGACGGCCCAGGATGTACTCCAGCCGGTTCGCGGCGCCCTGCAGCCGCCCGAACGCCAGGACCAGCTCGTCGTCCGCCGCCTGCTTCGCGGTCGTGATCTCCTGCTGAGCGTTCTGCTCGCCCACGGCACCTCCGTATGTTCCCAGAGGCGGAACCTATCGTGCCCGGCGCGCGAGCGCGGCTCGGCGGGGTCCTGCCCCGGGAGCGGCTCACGAGGAGCGGTGCATCAGTACGGTGGCCTCGGCGGGCGCGTCGATTCCGAGGGTGTCGGATCCGAGGACCGGTCGGAAACCGACTCCGCGCACCGCCTGGATGCGGAGCGCACCGCCGAGCTTGTGGCGCAGGGTGGTCACATGGGTGTCCAGGGTCTTCGTCGGACCGAACCAGTTGCTGTCCCAGACCGACGCCATGATGGCCTCCCTGGTCACCAGGGTGTCGAGCCGCTCGGTGAGGAAGGCGAGCAGGGCGAACTCCTTCGGGCTCAGGGGCACTTCGACATCGTCCAGGAAGGCGCGGTGGGCCCGCCGGTCGACGGACAGCCGCCCGTAGGTGTCCCGGTGCGGGAGGTGGCGACAGGCCGGTCCGGTCGGGCCCCTGCGCAGGACCGCGCGCATCCGGGCGATCAGCTCACGGGTGAGGAACGGCTTCACGAGGTAGTCGTCCGCGCCCAGTTCGAGACCCACGACCTTCTCCGTCTCGCTGCCCCGTCCGCTGAGGATCACGATCGGCACGTCACCGCGGGCGCGCAGCTCCCGGCACACGTCCAGACCGTCGATGTCCGGCAGTCCGAGGTCGAGCAGCACGAAGTCGGTCACCGGTGCCGCGAGCGCGTCGCGCCCGGTCGCGACCCACGTCACGCGATAGCCGTAGCGCGCCAGACCGCGCCGTAGGGAATCCGCCACGAACCGGTCGTCCTCGACGAGGAGTACGTGCACTGTCTTCTCCTGGGGGGTGCACCAAAGGGCCTTGGGGGGACCCGAAACCCAAGGTAGAGGCGCGGTCCGCGGTTTCCCTCGGCCGAAGGGCCGAACCCGCCGGGTGCGAGTGATACGGCCGCAGTAGGCGCCCTACTCCCCGGCGACGGCCGTGGTCGTGCCGGGGTGTGTCACGCGTTCGTTCCCAGGGCCAACTCGTCCAGTACGGCCACCAGGTCGCGCCGGGCGTCGGCGGGCAGGCCGCGCAGGGGCAGCGGCAGGTTCGGCTCGGTGGCGAGGCCCAGGTGCGCGGCCGCCGCCGACATCACGCGCAGACCGCCGTAGCGGCGGAAGAACCCCCACAGCGGCTCCAGTTGCGCCGACCGGGCCACGGCCCCCTCGGCGTCACCGCTCTGCGCGGCCCGGGTGAGGGCGAGCGCGGTGCGGGGGAACAGGCCGCCGGTGACCGAGTACCACGTGTCGCACCCGGCGTTCAGGCCACCGGCCGCCGCCCAGTCCCCGCTCACGCCGATGGCCACGGACCCGGGGATCCGGGCCCGCAGCGCCTCGACGCGTTGCCGGGCCGCGGCCGGGTCGTCCGGGACCGGCGGGATCTTGATCGCGGCGACCTGCGGCAACGCGGCGATACGGCCGTGGAGTTCGTCGGTGAACCGGACATGCGTGGTGGCCGGGTTGTCGTACACGCACAGGGGGACCGAGAGCTCGCGGGTGACCTGTTCGTACAGGCCGAACACCTCGTCGTCGGTGAGGGACTGGTAGGTCATCGGGGCGAGCAGGACCGCCGAGACGCCCGCCCGCTGGGCGTCCTCGGCCAGGGCCAGCACCTGGGACGTGCGCAGCGCGCCGATGCCCGCCATGACCGGCACCCCGTCGGCGGCCTCGACGGCGATCCGCACGGCCGCCGCGCGCTGTTCGCGGGACAGATAGGCGTAGTTGCCCGTCGACCCCAGCGCGCCGATCGAATCGACCCCGGCCTCGGCGAGGCGCGAGACGAGGCGGGCGTACGCCTTCTCGTCGATGCCCGACTCGTCGGACGGGGTGAGCGGGAAGGCGCTGAGGCCGGTGAACAGCACGGGAAGTCCCTTTCGTCGGGGCGCGGTTGTCCGTCGGGCACCGCGGTGCGCAGGCCGGACTACTCGGTGCCGAGCCAGAGGTCCGGGCCGAAGACCTCGTAGTGGACGGAGTGCGCGGGAAGGCCACGGTAGAGCAGGTCCCCGCGCACCGCGCGCATGAAGGGCAGCGGACCGCACAGGTACGCGGTCACACCGACGGGCAGGTCGAGCGCACCGACGTCGGCGCGGCCGGCCGAGGCGTCGGGCGCGCTCCCGTCCAACTCCTCGTACCACAGGTGCAGTCGGGCGTTCGGGAGCGCCTCGACGAGCCGGCGCTGCTCCTCGCGGTGGGGGTGGTCCGCCGGGGTGCGGTCGGCGTGCACGACGAGCACCGGGCGGGTGGGGTCCTGGGCCGCAAGGTGGTGGAGCATGGACAGCATCGGGGTGACGCCGATCCCGGCGGAGGCCAGGAGCAACGGGCCGTCCCCCGCGGGCAGTACGAGATCGCCGAACGGCGCGGAGACGGTGAGCGCGTCACCGGGGCGGGCGTGCTCGTGCAGCCAGGAGGACACCTCGCCCGCCGGATCCGCACCGGCCCGGACGCGCTTGACGGTGATGCGCCAGTACGGGTCCCGCGGGGCGCCGGAGAGGCTGTACTGGCGTATCTGCCGGGCGCCGTCGGGCAGTTGGACCTGGACGCTGACGTACTGCCCGGGACGGAAGGCCCCGGTCGGGGTGCCGTCGGTGCGGCGCAGGAGGAAGGACACGGTGTCGGAGGTCTCCTCGCGCCGCTCGACGATCTCCATCGGCCGCCAGGTCCCGCCCTCCGCACCGCCGGACTCCTGGTAGAGCCGGGTCTCCAGGGCGATCAGGGCGTTGGCCATCAGCCAGTACACCTCGTCCCAGGCCGCCGCCACGGCCGGGGTGACCGCGTCGCCGAGGACCTCGACGATCGCCGCGAAGAGGTGCTGGTGGACGAGTTTGTACTGGTCGGAGGTGATGCCGAGCGAGGCGTGCTTGTGGGCGATCCGGGCCAGCATCGCGTCCGGCCGGGACTCGGGGTGCTCGACCAGCAGGCCCGCGAAGGCCGCGATCGAGCCCGCGAGCGCCTTCTGCTGCTCCCCGTTGGCCTGGTTGCCGCGGTTGAACAGGTCGCGCAGCAGCTCGGGCCGGTCCTTGAAGAGCCGGGTGTAGAACGCCTCGGCGATCTCGCCGATGGCGGCGCCGACGACGGGCAGGGTGGCGCGGACGACCGGGGTGGACTGCTCGGACAGCATGACTCTCCCTAAGTGGTAAATGATCTTCGCATTTAAAGCCGTGGCGGAAGGGCTTCACGGGCGGTGCCGGTTACTCGGGGCGGCGGCCCGAGAGGCCGACCAGGACGGGGCCGGTGGGGGACCGCACCAGGTCGGTCACCGTGAGCGGGTCGAGCGTGGCGTAGAAGGCCTCCTGTGCGTCGCGCAGCGCACGGCGCAACAGGCAGGCCGCGCGCAGGGGGCAGGGGGAGTCGCCCTCGCAGGCGACGACCTCCTCCTCACCCTCCAGCTCCCGCACCAGCCAGCCGACCGAGGCGTGCCGGCCCGGCTCGGTCAGGCCCAGCCCGCCACCGCGGCCCCGGCGGGTCTCCAGTACTCCCAGATGCTGGAGCCGGCTGATCGCCTTCGCCATGTGGGCGGCGGGCACGCCCATGTCCTGCGCCACCTCCCGGGTGGTCAGGGGCTCGTCCCGCTCGGAGACGGCCAGGCGCATCACGGCACGCAGGGCCAGGTCGGTGAACTTGGTCAGCCTCACGCGAGGACGCTATCAAATACGCATGGGAAATACGTATTTACTGGAGGTGCTGTCGATAGGGTGTGCGTCACACCGGCGCGCGCTCGTCCAACAGCCCCTCACCGCGCAGGTCGTCCCACACCTGAGCCGGAATGTCCGCTGCGAACGCCGCCAGGTTGCCGCGCACCTCGTCCGCCGTGCGCATGCCGATGACGATGCCCGCGACCGCCGGGTGGCGCAGCGGGAACGCCATCGCCAGCTCCGGCAGCGTCACGCCGTGGGCCTCGCAGACGTCGGCGATGCGATGCGCGCGCTCCACCAACTGCGGTGCGGCCGGCGCGTAGTCGAAGGTGGCGTCCTCGGCGGGGCGGGCCGTGGCGAGCAGGCCGGAGTTGAAGACCGACGCGGCGAGCACCGAGACGCCCCGCTCGGTGCAGGCGGGCAGGAGGTCGTCGAGGGCGCTGTGGTCGAGGAGCGTGTAGCGGCCGGACAGCATCACCACGTCGACATCCGACTCCCTGACCAGCCGGGTCAGCTTGCCGGGGTGGTACATCCCGGCGCCGATCGCGCCCACCACGCCCTGGGCGCGCAGCTCGGCGAGAGCCGGGTACCCGTCGCGCAGCGCGTCCTCGAAACGCTCCTCCGCGTCGTGCAGGAACAGCACGTCGATCCGGTCGACGCCCATCCGCTCCAGCGAGTCCGCCACGCTGCGCAGCACACCGTCCCGGGTGAAGTCCCAGACCCTGCGGTGGGTGGCGGGCACCGCGAAGCTCTCGTCCGTACGGCCCGCCGGGTCCTGGGGGACCAGTAGCCGGCCGACCTTGGTCGACAGGGTGAACTCCTCGCGGGGCCGGTCCCGCAGCAGGGCACCGGTGCGGCGCTCGGAGTGCCCGATGCCGTAGTGCGGGGAGGTGTCAAAGTAGCGGATCCCGCCGTCCCAGGCCGCCTCCAGTGCGCCGGCCGCCGTCTCGTCGTCCAGCGGTGCGAAGAGTCCGCCGAGCGGGCCGCCACCGAAGCCCAGTTCGGTGACGTGCACCTCGGTCCTCCCGAGCCGGTTCCGCTTCATCCGGGTCCTCCCTCGTGCCGCCGACGCCACACGATCATCCTGCCGTCACAAGTGCCGCCGCACCAAGGGCATTTACCGGCCCCTGCTCATGCACACCGGCGCCGGCCCGGGGCGCGGCGCACCCGCGCCCCGGTATGCCGAGGTGTCTCAGGGCCGCCTCCGGTGGGTCGGCCGGTCGTCCCACGCCTCGTAACTGCGGCCGGCGGCGTCCTGGAGGCGGGGGTCGGCGAAGGCGGCCAGGGCCAGGGTGTCGGGGTCGGGGGCCGCCCCGGGCGCCCGGTAGGTGATCGTGTCGGGCAGCATCGCCAGCGCGGTGGTGCCCTGGCCCTCGTCGCCCGGGCGCAGCTGCACCCGGACCCCGTGCCGGTCGGCCAGGCGGCCCACCACGTACAGGCCCATGCGCTGCGAGATCGCCACGTCCACGGTGGGCGGGTCGGCCAGGTGGTGGTTGATGTCGGCCAGGTCCTCGGGCGGCAGCCCGATGCCCCGGTCGTGGATCTCGACCATGATCCGCCCGTCGGGCAGCCGCGCCGCGGTGACCCGGACGCTCGAGTGCGGCGAGGAGAACGTCGTGGCGTTCTCCAGGAGTTCGGCCAGCAGGTGCACCAGGTCGGTCACGGCCCGGCCGTGGATCTCGGCCTCCGGGACGCCCGACAGCTCCACGCGCTCGTACTGCTCGACCTCGGAGGCCGCGGCGCGGATCACGTCGACCAGGGGCAGCGGCTGGTTCCACTGCTGGGCGGGGGTCTCGCCGCCGAGCACGAGGAGGTTCTCGCCGTTGCGTCGGACCCGGGTGGCGAGGTGGTCCAGCTTGAAGAGGTTGGCCAGCTGGTCGGGGTCGGCCTCCTTGCCCTCCAGGCCCGTGATCAGGGCGAGTTGACGCTCGATCAGGGACTGGTTGCGGCGGGCCAGGTTGCTGAAGATCGTGTTGATGTTGGCGCGCAGCAGGGCCTGTTCGGCGGCCAGCCGGACGGCCTCGCGGTGCACGTGGTCGAAGGCGCGCGCGACCTCGCCGATCTCGTCCGTGGTGGTGATCGGGATCGGCGCCACCTGGGAGTCGACCCGGCCGGGGATGGCCCGGGTGAGCTGGGTGAGCAGCGCGGGGAGCCGCTGCTCGGCGATCTCGTGGGCCGAGGCGCTCAGCCGGCGCATGCTGGTGCTCATCGTCCGGGCCACCCAGGCGGCGAGCAGGAAGGCGACCAGAACCGCGAACAGGACCAGCGCGGCATTGACGATGGCGTCGGTGCGGGCGTCGTCGGCGATGCTGTGGGCGTCCGCCAGGGCGCTGTCGGTGAGGTACACCTCGACGCTGCGGTACGCGTCGAAGCTGAGCGTGGAGGCGGCGAAGAAGGTCTCGGGCGTGATGCCCTGTGCGGCGAGCTGCTCCGCCGACTTGCCCGAGGCGATCTCGCTGGTCATCCGCTCCAGGCTCGGCGGGGCCACGAAGGTCCGTCCGGCCGCCTCGGCCTGACCCTGGGCCTTCGCGACCTGTTCCTTGCCTTGCGCCTCCGCGTCGGTCAGCGCCTTGCGCAGCCGGGTCATGTCACCGGCGGTGCCGGCACCGGCGTACTCCTGGAGCGCGACCTGCTCGAGATAGACGTACGAGCTGAACGAGCCCAGCTGGACCTGGAGTTCGCCCTGGGCGAGCTTGCTGCGGTCCTCGGTGAGCAGGTGGGTGCCGATCGCCCGGATCAGGGACTCGGCGGCCTGGGTGAGGGAGACCGCGTAGAGGGTGCGGCCGAAGCTGGCCTGGTTGGTGCTGCCGAAGCCGAGCTCGTTGGAGATCTCCATCAGCGGGTGCTGGACGGCGTGGTAGCTCTCCTCGGTCTGCACACCGGTCAGCCGGGGCGTGAAGGCGTTGGCGCGCACCGACGCGAGCTGCTTCTCGCCGACGCGGACCAGTTCGACCCGGCGCAGCAGCCCGGGGGTCTGCGGCATCCGCCGTACCGCCTCGTCGAACGCCTTCGCGTCCGCGTCGGTCACGGCCCGGGCCTTGGTGACCACGCTCGACGTCCGGTCGCCCTTGACCAGCGGGATGACCGACACATCGCGCTCGTTGATGGCGTCGCTGGCGTACTTGTTCGCGGCCCGGACCAGTTCCGCGACCCGGACCGCGTCGTCGGCGTCCTGCCAGGTGTCCACCGAGCGTTTGACGCGGATGCCGCCGAGGACCAGGGCGATGATCACCGGGATGAGGAGGATGGCCTGGAGTTTTCTCGCCACCCGCCAGTTGCGGGTCCCCAGGCCCAGACGGGCGGCGGACGGTGTCTTCGACAAGATGGCCTCACGGTTCTGATTCGCCTCGGGTCCTTCACTCTTAAACAACGTGGGGCCCCCGTGGAGTTGTTCAGATTGCGGAGTTTTTCGTCTGCTGTCACAGATTCCGCCGCTGTCCGGTCCTGTCTCCGAGGGTCCCGTCACCGCGGGACCCGGACAGGAGAGGGAGACAGAGATGAAGATCGTCGTCATCGGAGGCACCGGCCGCATCGGATCGCAGGTGGTGGACCTGCTCCGGGCGGGCGGCCACGAGGCCGTGGCGGCCGCGCCGAGCACGGGCGTCGACACGCTCACCGGGGAGGGGCTCGCGGACGTGCTCAAGGGGGCCGACGTGGTCGTGGACGTGGCGAACTCCCCGTCCTTCGAGAAGGACGCCGCCATCGACTTCTTCACGCGGGCGATGCGGAACCTCACGGCGGCGGAACGGGAGGCCGGGGTCCGCCACCATGTCGCGCTCTCCATCATCGGCGTCGACCAGGTGCCCGGGCTCGGCTACTACCTGGCCAAGGTCGCGCAGGAGGACGCGGTACGGGCGAGCGGGGTGCCCTTCACGATCGTGCGGGTGGCCCAGTTCTACGAGTTCGTCGCGCCCGTGATGGACCTGACCACCGAGGGCCGGGACGTGCACCTGCCGGCCACCCAGCTGCGCCCGATCGCCGCCGCGGACGTCGCCGCCGTGGTCGCCGAGGCGGCGCAGGGAGAGCCGGTGAACGGGCTGCGCCTGCTGGCCGGCCCCGAGATCCACCGCCTCGACCGGCTCGCCGAACTCACCCTCGCCGCGAAGCCGGACGGCCGCCGCGTCGTCACCGACGAGAGCGCCGGCATGTTCGCGGGCATCCCGGACGGCGTCCTCACCGGCGACGACACGGTCCCTACGGCGCCGACGCGCTACGAGGACTGGCTCGCAGGGAACTGACGGGGGCGGGGAGCGGGGGCCGGGCGGGAGCGGCAGGGAGGGGCTTGAGCTGGAAGGCGTGTGCCAGTGGGAGCCCCGGCCGCCGCAGCACCAGCCCCCGGCTCGGCTCACCCGCCGCCCAAGGCCAGCGCCCGCTCCCGCCCCGGCTCACCCGCCGCCCTAGACCAGCGCCCGCTCCCGCGCCTGGCTCGGCTCGCCCGCTGCCTCAGGCCAGCGCCAGCTCCCGCCCTCGGCTCGGCTCACCCGCCGCCCCAGGCCAGCGCCCCCCCGCGTCCGGCTCGGCTCACCCGACGCCCCGGATCAGCACCAGCTCCCGCCCCCGACCCCAGCTCACCCGCCGCCCCAGACCAGCGCCCCCCGCGCCCGGCTCGGCTCATCCCCGGCCCCAGGTCAGCGCCCGCCCCCCGCCCCCAGCTCAGCTCACCCCCCGCTCCCACCCCCCGCCCGCCCCGACGACCTCTCGTACGCCCGGAGTTTTTCCGGTGCCAGTACCCAGTACAGGCCGTCGATGCCGTCCGGGCCCACCGTCGCGCTCACCAGGCCGACGGTCTCGCCGTCCCTGCGGAGCAGCAGGCTGGGGAGGCCGTTGGCCTCGGCGAAGGTGAACTCGGCGCCGGGGAGGAACTTGTTGACGAACGCGCTGATCTTCGCCACGCGCCCGGCGCCCACGACCTCCAGCCGCGCCACGCCCCGCAGCCCGTTGCCGTCCGCGTAGGCGACGACGTCCGCGGACAGCACGCTCTCCAGCGCGGCCACGTCACCGTGCCGCGCCGCCGCGACGAAGGCGTGCAGGAGCCGCCGGTGCTCCGCCGCCTCGACCCGTTCACGGCGCTCCGCGGCCAGCCGTTTGCGGGCCCGGCTGACGATCTGCCGCACATTGGCCTGGCTGAGCTGGACGATGCCCGCGATCTCGTCGTACGGATAGGCGAACGCCTCCCGCAGCACATAGGCGGCCCGCTCCACCGGATTCAGCTTCTCCAGGACCAGCAGCACGGCCAGCTCCAGTGCCTCGCCGCGCTCCGCGCCGACCTGCGGGTCCACGCTCGTGTCCACGGGCTCCGGCAGCCACGGGCCGATGTACGCCTCGCGCCGCACCCGCGCCGACTGGGCCACGTTGATCGCCAGCCGGGTGGTGGTCCTGGCGAGGAAGGCCCCGGGATTCAGCACCCCGCCCCGGTCGGTGCCCTGCCACCGCAGCCACGCGTCCTGCACCACGTCCTCGGCCTCGGACACACTGCCCAGGATCCGGTAGGCGATCCCGAACAGCCGGGGCCGCAGCCGCTGGAACGCGTCGGCCTCCTCGTCGAGAGAACCGTCGGCCGGCGGTGAAGGCTTGTCCATGGGGCCGATGGTACGGCGCCGGAGCCCCCGGCCCCCGGACCCGGCGGCACGGCGCCGACACCCTCCGCACCCGGAGCCGTGAGGCGGCAATCCCCGTGCGGGACAAGGCAGTCGGCGTCCCTCGGACCTTCAGTGTCGCCGCGCGCGGCGCACGGTCAGGACGGCCACGTCGTCCTGCTGGCCGCCGTGCCCGGCGAACGTGCGGGCGTCCTCGTGCAGGGCCTGCGGCAGCTCGGTGGGGGAGAAGTCGACGTAGTTCGTCAGACGTTCGTCGACCGGGTAGAACGTGCCGTCGGCGGAGCGCGTCTCGGTGAGGCCGTCCGTGCTCAGCAGCAGCGTCGCGCCGGTGGGGAAGTCGAACCAGCCGACGGTCGTGGGCTCGGCGGCGAGCTCGGCCAGGCCGAGGGGGACACCCGCCTCCAGATCGAGGGCGCTGACCTTGCCGTCGTACAGGACGTACGGCAGGACATGCCCGCAGTTGACGGCCTGCACCTCCATCTCCGCGTCGACGCCGACGACGAGCGCGGTGACGAAGCGTTCGTCGTCACCGGTGTGCGTGGCGTAGGAGTTGTGCCGTACGACCGCCGCGTCGAGGGCGTCCACCAGCGCGGTGAGGGTGGGCTCGCGGTAGGCGGCCTCGCGGAAGGCGCCGATGACGGCGAACGCGGCGCCCACGGCGGTCAGCCCCTTGCCCTGCACGTCCCCGATCAGCACCCGGGTACCGAACGGCGACTCGACGACGTCGTAGATGTCGCCGCCGACCAGCCGGTCCTCCTGGAGCGGCTCGTACACGCCGTTGACCAGCACGTCGTCGGTGATCAGCGGGAGGGGGTGCAGGATGTGCCGCTGCATGGCCGCGGCGGTGGACCGCAGCCGCAGCATCGCCTCCTCGCGCCTGATCCGCCGGTGGCAGCCGTAGACCGAGGTCGCGGCGAGGCCCACGGTGAACAGGATCAGCAGGAGGCGGTCGAACCAGTGGCCCGCGTCGCGGTCCCGCAGCAGCACGCTCGCGGTGACGACGACCGTGGTCCACACCGCGACGAACGTCGTCTGGCGGACCGTGCCCAGCGCCGAGGCCGCGCCCGGCAGGAACACCAGGAGCCCCAGGAGCCACACCTCGGAGCCGGACAGCGCGCCGAGGACCTCCACGAGGACGGTCACGGACACCACCCCGACGACCACCTCGGCATCGCCCGGGGGCTCGATGGCGTCGAAGGCGTCGCCGGGTCTCTTACGACGGCTACCGGTCATGCGTGCTCCCGGGCAGGTGGTGATCTCCTCCTACGGTATGCAGCCTTGCTGTGACCCGCTCAGCCGCCCCGCCGATCAGCGCGGCAAGTCCTCGGGGCGGCGGCGGGCGCCCCGGGCCCCGTGGAGCCGCGCTCCGCTCCCGGAACCAGGACGGGCCTCAGCCCTCGTACTCCCGCAGCTTGCGGTACAGCGTCGCCCGGCCGATGCCCAGGGCCGCCGCCGCGCGGGACTTGTTGCCGCCGTGGCGGTGCAGGGTCTCGAGGATCGTGGCGCGCTCGGCGTGCTCCATCGGGCTGAGCGGGCGGACGGCGGGGCCCTCCCGCAGGGAGTCGGGCAGCTCGGCCCGGCGGATCGGCCCGGAGGCCCGCCGGTGCTCCGCCAACGCCTGCACCACATGGGCCAGTTCGGTGACGTTCCCGGGCCACGGGTGCTGTTCGAGCGCGCGCAGGGCGTCCAGGGTCCAGGTCAGCGGAGGACGGCCCGGCGCGGGGCGCGGGGCGAGGGCCGCCAGCAACTCCCTGATGTCCTCGGTGCGTTCGCGCAGCGGCGGCAGGGTGACCGAGCGGGCGGCCAGTTTGTCGAGGAGCCGCTGGAGGCACGGGCCGGGCGGGGTGCCGGGGGTGTGGGTGACCAGGAGCCGGGCGTCCGGGTGCGCGTCGAGCAGGGAGTTCAGCGCGGCCACGGCGGGCTGCGTCAGCCGTTCGGCGTGCCGCAGGAGCAGCGGACCCCGCGCGGCCCACTGCGCCAACTCCCCTTCGAGTGCGCCGTCTTCGGCCGCGTCGACGATGCGGACGGGCGAGCGGCCGAGCAACTCACGGGCCAGCGCGGTCTTGCCCGTTCCGCGCTCACCGGTCAGCAGGACGGGCTCGGGCGAGCGGGTCAGTCCGGCGGCGCGGTCCACGGCGTACCGCCAGGGGAGCGAGGAACCGGCCAGGGCGGGGAGGGGGCGTGGCCGGGGCCGCGGTGTGTGCTCGTCCCGCGCCTCCAGGACGGCCACGATGCCCAGGACCGCCCCGTCCTGCCGCACCACGTCGATCCGGGCCGTGCACCCGGCGTCCTCGGGCAGTGCGGCCGCCGGCGGTGTGTCCGCGTGCCGTGCCGTCACCGCCGTACGCTCAAGAGCCCGCAGCACTTCCTCGGTCGCCAGCCGTTCCGCCGCCGCGCTGAGCAGACGGTTGCGGCCGTCCAGCGCGGCCACCGCGCGGTCGTCGCCGCGTACGGCCCGCAAGTAGGCGTCGAGGAGCAGCTGTTCGGGGCGTCCCGCCCGGGCGAGCAGTTCGGCCTCCACCGCGGTGGCCGCGGCCTCGGCGAGCGCCGCCTGCGGATGCGGCGGGCGGCCGCCGCACAGGTGCGAGGCGACGGTGAGCGTGCCGAGCGCGTGGCCGCTCTTCGGCGCGAGCACCGGGACGCTGACGGCGGACACGTCCTGCCACACGTCGAGGAAGTGCTCGGGTCCGTGCACCTCGGCCCGGCGCCGGGTGCGCAGCGCGAGGGCCGCGCTGTTGTGGCCGACCTCCTGCTCCGACAGTCCGGGGCACAGGGGCAGTCCGGGGGCCCCGCCGGACGTCCACAGCACCCGCAGTCGCGCGTCGGTGAGGACGAGGACCGAGCGGCCGGGGCCCAGGGCGGGGGCGATCCGTTCGAGCACCGGCCGGGCGGCGTCGAGCAGGAGGGACTCGCCGGGCCGGGGCACCGGCGCGGCGGGCTCCTTCAGGTCGTGCGGCACACCGAAGAACCGCGCCCGCCGCCACGCCGCGAGCACCTCCTCCGGAACCCCGTCGGGCACCGGGTGCCCGGACAGGAAGTGCTCCCGCGCCACTCCCAGCGGCGGGAGGGCGTGGACTGCGGGGGAGGGCTCTGTGGTGGTCACGACGAACCCACCGTAGCGGGTTCGGTTGAACGCGCAACGACTGCCCCGTTCGGCGGGCGGATCCCGGCCGGGGGAGGCGGAGGCCGATGCGGCAGGAACCTCGCCGACGGAGGCGATGCAGCCGAAACCCCGGAGGCGCAGCCGGGCCCCGGCCGCCGGAGGCAGATGTATCGAATTGAGACACCCGCACACCGCCCCGCCCCACCATGATCAAGACTGTCCGCCGTCCGTGAGCCCCGCCAGGAGCGCCCCGTGTCCACCGTCGTCGAGACCGACGTCCTGATCGTAGGCAGCGGGCCGGCCGGAGCCTCGGCCGCGCTCGCCCTGAGCACCTACGGCGTCCCCAACATCGTCGTCACCCGCTACGCGAGCCTCGCCGACACCCCCCGCGCGCACATCACCAACCAGCGCACGATGGAGGTGCTCCGCGACCTCGGCGTGGAGCAGGAGGTGATCGCGCAGGCGACCCCGCAGCACCTGATGGGCAACACGACCTTCTGCACCAGCCTGGCCGGCGAGGAACTCGGCCGGGTGCGTTCCTGGGGCAACGACCCGCTCGTCCAGGCCGCCCACGAACTCGCCAGCCCCACCCGCATGTGCGACATGCCCCAGCACCTCATGGAGCCGGTCCTGGTCGACGCGGCCGTCGCCCGCGGCACGGCCCTGCGCTTCCAGACCGAGTACCTCTCCCACACCCAGGACGCCGATGGCGTGACGGCCTCCGTCCGGGACCGGCTGCGCGGGGACACGTACGAGATCCGCGCGAAGTACCTGATCGGCGCCGACGGCGGCCGCTCCAGGGTCGCCGAGGACGCCGGGCTGCCGATGGGCGGCCAGATGGGCGTGGCCGGCAGCATCAACATCGTCTTCGAGGCCGACCTGAGCAAGTACACGGCCCACCGCCCCTCCACCCTCTACTGGGTCCTCGCCCCGGGCGCCACCGTCGGCGGCATCGGCGCGGGCCTGGTGCGCTGCGTACGGCCGTGGAACGAGTGGCTGATCGTGTGGGGGTACGACGTCACGGCGGGCGCCCCCGACCTCACCACGGAGTACGCCGAGTCCGTCGTACGGCAGCTGGTCGGCGACGACGAGATCCCGGTGACCATCAAGTCGTCCTCCGCCTGGACCGTCAACGAGATGTACGCCGAGACGTACTCCCACGGCCGGGTCTTCTGCGCCGGAGACGCCACCCACCGCCACCCGCCGTCCAACGGCCTCGGCTCCAACACCTCCATCCAGGACTCCTACAACCTCGCCTGGAAGCTCAAGCTCGTCCTCGACGGCACCGCCGCCCCGAAGCTCCTCGACACCTACACCGCCGAACGCGCCCCGATCGGCAGGCAGGTCGTCACCCGCGCCAACCAGTCCATCGGCGAGACCGCCCCGATCTTCGAGGCCCTCGACGGCCTCTCCCCGCAGACCCCCGAGCAGCTGTGGGCCAACATCGCCGCCCGCAAGGACGCCACCGAGGCCGCCGAGAAGCAGCGGGCGAAGCTGCGCGAGGCCATCGCCTTCAAGGTCTACGAGTTCAACGCGCACGGCGTCGACCTCAACCAGCGCTACGCCTCGGACGCGATCGTCCCCGACGGCACTCCCGCGGAGACCTTCGCCCGCGACCCCGAACTCCACCACCAGCCCACCTCCCGCCCCGGCGCCCGCATCCCGCACGCCTGGCTCACCTCGGGCACGCGGACGGTGTCCACCCTGGACACCGTCGGCAAGGGCCGCTTCACCCTCCTCACCGGCATCGGCGGCGAGGGCTGGCTGCGGGCCGCCGAGGCACAGGACCTCGACATCGCCACCGTCGTCGTCGGGCCCGGACAGCAGTACGAGGACCCGTACGGCGACTGGGCGCGGCTCAGCGAGATCTCCGACGCGGGCGCCCTGCTCGTACGGCCCGACGGGTTCGTGGCCTTCCGGCACGCGACCGCCGCCCCCGACGCCGAAGCACTTCTCTCCGACGCGCTGCGTCGCATCCTCGGACCCGCCTGAGACGCGCGACCATGGAAGAACCCGCACGTCGACGAGGAGGAACCGGGATGACCACGGACGCGATCGGGGCCGGTGTCACCGAGGAGGCCGTCGCCGGCCTCCGGCGGACGGCCGACCCCCGCCTGCGCGAGCTGCTCACGGGCCTCATCGGCCATCTGCACGACTTCGTGCGCGAGAGCCGGCTCACCCAGCAGGAGTGGGAGCAGGCGATCGCCTTCCTGACGGCGACCGGACAGAAGTGCACCGAGACCCGGCAGGAGTTCATCCTCCTCTCGGACGTCCTCGGCGTCTCCATGCTCGTCGAGACGATCAACGGCGACCGCGTGCAGGGCGCCACCGAGTCCACCGTGCTCGGCCCCTTCCACATGACCGAGTCGCCCGTCCGGGAACTCGGCGACGACATCGACCTGGTGGGCGGCGCCGAGCCCTGCGTGGTCAGCGGCCGGGTCCGCTCCGCGGACGGCACCCCGCTGCCCGGCGCGGTCCTCGACGTGTGGCAGGCCGACGACCAGGGCTTCTACGACGTCCAGCAGCCCGATGAACAGCCCGCGGGCAACGGACGCGGACTGTTCACCGCCGACACCGAGGGCCGTTTCTGGTTCCGCACCTGTGTCCCGGCGCCCTACCCGATCCCCACCGACGGCCCGGTCGGCGACCTGCTCCGCGCGACCGGTCGACACCCCTACCGGCCCGCCCACATCCACTTCATCGTGAGCGCCGAGGGGCACGTCCCCGTCACCACGCACATCTTCGTCGCGGGCAGCGACTACCTCGACTCCGACGCCGTCTTCGCCGTGAAGCAGAGCCTGGTGCAGGACTTCGCCACGACCGACGACCCGTCCCTGGCCGCGGAGTTCGGCATGCCGAACCCGTTCCGGCACGCCCGCTTCGACCTCGTCCTGGAGCCCAACGCATGACGTACCTGGGCGACTTCACCCACGAGAGCCGCCCCGGCCGGGTCGTCTTCCGGCCCGGCGCCGCCGTGACCGCCACCCCAGCCGAGGCCGAACACCTGGGCCTGCGGCGGCTGTTGGTGGTGTGCGGCAGCCGGGGCGAGTCCGTCGCACGGGCGGTCGCGGACGCGCTCGGCGACCGCTGTGCCGGGCTGCACGCGGAGGCCCGGATGCACGTCCCCGTCGAGGACGCCGACCGGGCCGAGGCGGCGGCACGAGCGGTGGACGCGGACGGGGTCGTCGCGGTCGGCGGCGGCTCCTCCATCGGCCTCGGCAAGGCGATCGCCCTGCGCACCGCACTGCCCCTGATCGCCGTGCCGTCGACCTACTCGGGCTCCGAGATGACCCCCGTCTGGGGCCTCACGGAGGCCGGGGTCAAGCGCACCGGCCGCGATCCGAAGGTCCAGCCCCGCAGTGTCGTCTACGACCCCGAGCTGACCGTCTCCCTGCCGGTGCCCCTGACCGTGACCAGCGGCGTCAACGCCCTCGCGCACGCCGTCGAGGCCCTCTACGCCCCCGACACCTCCCCGCTGATCGCGCTGATGGCCGAGGAGGGCGTACGGGCGATGGCCGAGGCGCTCCCGCTGCTCGCCGCGCGGCCCGCGGACCTGGACGCGCGGGGCCGGGCCCTGTACGGGGCGTGGCTGTGCGGGGCCTGCCTCGGGTCCACCACCATGGGCCTGCACCACAAGCTCTGCCACGTCCTCGGCGGCACCTTCGGCCTGCCGCACGCCGAGACCCACACGGTCGTCCTGCCGCACGCCCTCGCCTACAACGCCCCCGCCGTTCCCGGGGCGTTGTCCGTGCTGAGCCGGGCACTCGACGCAGACGACCCGTCACACGCCCTGTGGGACCTGGCCGGACGCCTCGGCGCTCCGCGCTCCCTCGCCGAACTCGGCCTGAAGAAGACCGACGTGGCCGAGGCGGCCGCACAGGTGGCGGGGCAGCCGTACGCCAATCCGCGTCCCGTGACGACGGACGGCGTGCGGGCGGTGCTCCAGGCGGCCTTCGAGGGCCGCCGGCCGTGAGTCCCGCAGCAGAACAGCACGTCCCCTAGGAAAGGTGAACATCATGGCCCTCGCACTCCTCAGGCGCCGGCGGTCCAAGGCTGCCCTTGCCGAGGCGGCGGGCCTCTCCGTCCCCCTCCCGCAAGGCGCGGGCGCCGTGGCCCGTGAGATCGTCGACCCGATGGGCTCGCCCATGGGAGGCGCCGACGTCACCGTCACCGCCCTGGACACCCACCGCGTCGCGGCGCGCGGGACGACCGACCCCTACGGCTACTTCGTCGCCGTACTCCCGCCCGGCCGCTACAGCCTGATGGCCGCGGCCGAGGGGCTCCAGCCGCACCGCGAGACCGTCGAGGTCGGGCCCACCGGGTCGGCACCCGCCGAGCGGGTCTGGCTCCAGCCCGCCCAGGCACTCCAACTCCCCACGCCCGGCGTCTGGTTGTTCGATCCGCCGCACACCGCGATCCGTTTCATCGCCAAGCACGTCGGCATGGCGCACGTGCACGGCCGCTTCGAGCGCTTCGAGGGCGGGATCCAGGTCGCGCAGGACATGTCCCAGTCCCGGGTCCAGGTCCGCATCGACGCCTCCAGCATCACCACCGGCAACACCACCCGCGACAACCACCTGCGCTCCGGAGACTTCCTCGACGTCGAACGCTTCCCGCACATCGACTTCGTCAGCACCCGCTTCGCCTACCGCGGCGGCAGCAAGTGGACCCTCCAGGGCACCCTGACCATGCACGGCGTGAGCCGCTCGGTCGCCCTGGACACCACCTATCTGGGCACGGTCAACGGCGGCTACGGCGAGGAACTGCGCTGCGCGGCCCTCGCCACGGCGGAACTGCACCGCGAGGACTACACCCTCAACTGGCGGTCCATGCTGGCCCGGGGCATCGCGGTCGTCGGCCCCACGGTCCAGCTGGAACTCGACGTCCAGGCCATGTACCGCACCCACGACACGCCGACCCCGCCGGAGTAGACGCGCAGGTCAGCGGGCATTGTCGGACCCGGTCGGTACCGTCGGCGCATGAGAGCCAACGGAACATTCAGCGTCAAAGCGTTCGTGCCGACCGAGCTGAAGCCGGAGCCGCCGGTCGTCACCGGGCTCCCGGTCGGCGTCGCGACGATCGAGAAGCACTTCGAGGGCGAGGTCGCCGGCCGTGCGGCGACCTTGTTCACCGCCGCCTACGACCAGGAGTCCGGCGTCGGCACCTATGTGGCCATGGAGTCCTTCGAGGGCTCCCTGCACAACCGGTCCGGCGCCTTCAACTTCGTGCACTCGGCGACGACCTCCGGCAGCGACCGCAGCGCGGAGTTCTTCCACATCGTCCCCGCCAGCGGCACCGGCGACCTGGCGGGCATCTCCGGCACCGGCGGCCTCGCGGTCGACGCCGACGGCACCCACCGCATCTGGCTGGACTACGAGTTGGGCGCCGGGGACGCCTGAGTGGGACAACTTCACGGAAAGCTCACAGGACCCGGCTGACACTTGAGGTTTCAAACGTTACGCTCGCCGTCATCCGAGTGCTCGGGGGAGCGGCTGGTCCGTCAAGGCACTCCTCCCCCCACGGTTTCAGGAGACTCGGTGAGTGACGGCGACGTAGTGGTGATCGGTGGCGGATATGCGGGCGTCCGGCTCGCCAAACGGCTGGACCCCACGGCGCGGGTCACCCTGGTGGACCGCAAGGAGGTCTTCTTCCACCGCATCTCCTCCCTGCGCGCCGGTGTGCGCAGGGAGTGGACGGTGACCCCGTTCATCCCGTACGACCGGCTGCTGCGCCACGGCCGGGTCGTCGTCGGCAAGGCGGTCACCATCGACACCGCCGAACGGCGGGTGCTGCTGGCCGACGGGACGCGGCTGCCGTACGACGTGGTGGTGATCGCGACCGGCGCCGACTATCCGGCACCGGCCCGGTTCGGCGGGACCACCACCGAGGAGGCGGTGAAGACCTTCAACGAGCACCAGCAGAAGATCGCCTTCGCCGAGCACATCCTCGTGGTCGGCGGCGGACCCTCGGGCGTCGAGCTCAGCGCCGAGATCCGGCTGGCCCGGCCGGACGTCCGGGTCACGCTCGCGCACTCCGGTCCCGCGCTGCTGAGCAACACCGGCAGCGAGCGGGCCGGACGCAGGGCGCTCGCCTGGCTGGAGGCCCACGACGTGGAGATCCGGCTGAACTCCTTCATGTCGCCGGGCAACGACTTCGGCACCTACCGCGAAGCCCACGGAGACGTCATCTCCGCCGACCTCTCCTTCTGGGCCACCGGCACCACGCCCAACACGCTCTGGCTGCGCCTCGCCGGACACGGCGACTGGCTGAACCCGTCCGGGCATGTGAAGGTCGACCGGGCGCTGCGGGCCGAGGGGCACCTGGACGTCTTCGCGGTCGGCGACGTCAACGACGCCAGCGAGCTGAAGATCACCCCGGCCGCGCTCGCCCAGGCGGACCTCGCCGCCTGGAACATCCGCGCCCACCTGAACAGTTCGGGCCGCCACCGCAAGGAGCCCCGCTTCTATCGACCCATCCACCGCACCCCACTGATCGTCCCCTTCGGCCCGGCCGACGGCGTGACGATGCTCCCGGTGCCGGGCGGCGAGACGGCGGTCCTCGGCGGCCGCACCACCACTTTGGCCAAGGCGAAGACCCTCATGACGCCGTACATGCGACGCCAACTCGGCTACACCGCCGCGTGATCGCTGCCGCTGACCTCGACGGCGCCCCCGGGCCGGACCTTCCGACACGGCCACGGTGAGCGGCGTCGGGGTGTTCCGGGGTGTGGTGATGTGGAGCGGCCTCGGGGTGTTCCGGCGTGTGGTGCTGTGGAGCGGCCTCGGGGTGTTCCAGCGCGTGGTGCTGCGGACCGCCTCGGGGTGTTGCGGGGTGTGGTGTTGTGGAGCGGCCTCGGGGTGTTCCGGTGTGTGGTGCTGCGGAGCGGCCTCGGGGCGTTTCGGTGTGTGGTGCTGTGGAGCGGCTCAGGGGCGTCCGGCGTGTGGTGATGCCGAGTCGCTCCGGGCTCCCGGCGTGCGGCGGCGGGGACCGGTATGCGGGTGGTTTCGGCGGGTGGTCGTGTGGGGGCGCGTGCAGGTGTTCCGGTGCGCGAAGGCGCCGACCCTGACCCGAGCTTCCCGGCCGCCGGCGATGCCGACCCGCCCCGAGCCTCTCGGCCGGCGGCGAGGCCGTGCGGCGCCAGGCGTCCCGGGGCGCGGCGATGGCGGTCCGCCCCCTGCCCTCCGGTGTACGCCGATGCCGGGCCACGCCCCCGCCCCCGGCGTGGTGGCGCTCGCCGGAGGCGGGTGAGTGGCGGGCGCGGGCGGCTGACCGGCCCGTCATGGCGCAGGTCACCGGCAACTGCCCAGGGGCGCAGGGAACTGCGCGACCAGCCACCACCTGCCCGCAGCCGCCCTGCAACCGGAACCGGCGGGCCCCGGTCGGCACGAGGCCGTGGCTCTCACGCGTGCAGCACGTGCTGGGCCGGTCTCACCAGGCCCGACTCGTAGGCGAAGACGACCGCCTGGACCCGGCCGCGGGCGCCGATCTTGGTGAGGATGTTGCTGACGTGGGACTTCACCGTGGTCGGCGCGATGGAGAGCCGGTCGGCGATCTCGGAGTTGGAGTCGCCGGAGGCGACCGCGGCGAGCACGTCGCGCTCGCGTCCCGTGAGGCTGCCCAGCCGGTTGCCCGGCGCCGGACCGTCCAGGGCCCGCTGGTTGCGGACGGCGTCGATGAGCGCGCGGGTCAGCCCGGGGGAGACGACGACGTCACCGGCAGCCACGACCCGGACGGCCGCGACGAGTTCCTCCGCGGTGGCCCCCTCGGGCAGATGCCCGGCGGCCCCGGCGCGCAGGGCGGCGTAGGGGGAGGTGTCGTCGTCCGCGGTGAGCAGCAGGACGTGCGGGGCGGCCCCGTCCGGAACGTGGGCGATGCGGCGCACCGTCTCCGCGGTGTCCGCGTCGCCGCTACGGCCGTCCAGCAGGACGACGTCCGGCCGGAGCAGGGCGCTGAGCCGGACCGTCTCGGGTCCCGGTGCCGCCTCGCCGACCACGGTCAGATCGGGCTGCGACTCCAGGAGCATACGGAGGCCGACACGCTGAAGTGCCTGGCCGGTGGCGATGAGGATGCTGGTCATGGCGTGCGTGCTCCATCCTCGCCCAGCGGGCAATCGTGCTAAACGAAACCGTTTCGTTCTCGTGGAATCAGCCTAGCCCCGCGGCTATCGAAACGGGAGCGTATCGATTGTGGGGTGGCTCACATTCCGCTTCGGTTTACCCCGGCCCCGCTACTGCCCGGACACACGCAACATGGGCAACCCGAGAGCCCCCGGCGGCGACTCCCCAGTGAAATCCCACCCCCACGAAGGGAGTTCACTCCATGCGCACCCGTCTCGTGCGTCTCGTCACCGTCCTGGCCACCCTGCTCGCGGCGTTCGCCGGCCCCGCCGTCACCGCGACCCCCGCGCAGGCGGCGGACACCTGGAACCCGCCCGCGAACCTCGTCCAGCCCCTGGGCGAGGTGTGGAACCACGTCGAGTCGACCTACGGCAACCTCTACGGCTTCCGCAACTACGGCTGGGACCAGGTCGTCGCGAACAAGGGCAGCGTCAACTACTGCGTCCGCTGGGAGTCCGACGCCCCCGTCAGCGCCGCCCTGCGCGACCAGGTCCACGCGGCGCTCAAGAAGCAGTTCGGCAAGTGGATGGCGGCCATGCTCGACAACGGCACCGGCACCAACGCCTGGCCCTACACCACCGTCCCCGTCAACATCGTCGGCTGGGCGGTGAAGAACCGCTCCACCCTCCAGTGGACCGACAACTCGGTCGACATCTACGCCGGAAACCTCGACTCCGGCGGCGCCCCGCAGTGCGCCCCCGACTGCGGCCGCTTCTTCCACCAGGACGGCAACTACTCGAAGTGCCCCGGCGGTGCGGCCCGCCACTACGACCAGTCGCTCTGGCTCACCAAGGGCTTCCAGGGCGGCGCCGGCGGGGACTGGGGCCAGCGCGTCGGCCAGGAGTACTTCACCGGGGCCCTCACCCATGAGAACATCCACATCTATCTCCACGAGGTCGGCCACACCTTCGGCCTCGACGACTTCTACGACTGGACCCCGACCGGCCAGTGCTGCTTCCTCATGAAGGCGGGCAGTGCGACCCAGATCACCGAGTTCGACAAGTGGATGCTGCGTGACTTCTGGCGCCACCTGAAGAGCCGGTACGGCTACTGATCCGTCGCGTACGAACTTCCATCGCGTGAGAAGCATTGACGCGGTCCGGAGGAAGGTGTCACTGTCTTGACTACGTAGTCATGCAGCTGGGCGGCTCAGTCGAGACGTTGTATGACTACGTAGTCGAAAAGGAGAGCAGATGACGACACCCGCCTCCCGCCGTCCTCGCCGCGGCCCCGGCATGACCGAGGTCGCGCGCGCCGCCGGTGTCTCCCAGAAGACCGTGTCGCGGGTCGTCAACGGCGAACCGCACGTCAGCCCGGAGGTGCGCGACCGCGTGCTCCGGGCTGTGGAGGAGCTGGGCTACCGCCCGAACAACGCGGCGCGCGCCCTGCTCCTCGGCCGCTACCGGCGGATCGGCGTGGTCTCGCTCGGCAGCGCGCTCTACGGCCCCGCCACCCTGCTCCTCGCCCTGGAGCGGGCCATGCACCGCAAGGGATACGCCTTCACCCTGGCCGGCACCCTGGAGGGACAGCCGGTCCAGGTCGCCGTGGAGGCGCTCCTGGAGCAGGGTGTGGACGGCGTCGTCCTGTCCGAGCCGATCGACGACGGGACACCCCTGCGCCTCAGCGCGGACGTACCGGTGGTCAGCCTCGGCGAAGGCGTCGAGGTCGGCCACGGCAACAGCGCCGTCGTCGGCGCCGACGGGGTCGCGGCCGCCCGGACCGCCACCGAGCACCTGCTCGCCCTGGGACACCGCACCGTCTGGCACATCCCGGGACCACACGACTGGTGGGCCGCCCGCGACCGCGCCCGCGGTTGGCGCGAGGCCCTCGCCGCCGCCGGTGCCCCCGAACCCCCGCTGCCGGTCGAGGGCGACTGGAGCCCCGCCTCCGGCTACACGGCCGGCCGTCAGCTCGCCCAGCTCTCCGACGTCACCGCCGTGTTCGCCGCCAACGACGACATGGCCATCGGCGCGCTGCGGGCCTTCGCCGAGGCGGGCCGGTCGGTCCCCGGTGACGTCAGCGTCGTCGGCTTCGACGACATCCCCGCCGCCGCCTATCTCGCCCCGCCCCTGACCACCGTCCGCCAGGACTTCACCGCGGTCGCCGACCGGGCCGTCGACGTGCTCATCGCCATGATCGAGGACAGACCCGTCCCGGCCGAACACACGCCCACCGCCACCGAGTTGACCGTACGGGCCTCCAGCGGCCCGGTACGCGAACCCGCACCACCCCTTCGCTGAACCGTCGGCGCGACGGCCCGCGGCGCACCCCGCCCCGGGCCCGCTCCGCCCTGCCCGCGCGTGCCGCCAGGGACGGCCGCACCCGCGCTCCCCGTAGCCGCACCACGTGAGGAGTCACGTGTGTTCCCCGCACCCCCGACCCGCCGCACCCTGCTGCGCGGCGCCCTAGGCCTGGGCACCGCCGCCGCCCTCACCGCCTGCGGCGCCGGCACCACCACCGTCCGCACCTCCGGAGACGTGACCCTGTCCCTGTGGACCCACGACCCCGGCTACGAGGCCTTCTTCCGCAAGGGCATCCCGGAGGCCGACCGGCTCACCGACTTCCGCTACCACCTCGACGTCACCCGCGCGGGACCCGCCGACCTCGTCACCAAGCTCCTCGCCCAGGCCGTCGCCGGCCGCGGCACCCCCGACACGATCGGCTTCGAGATCGGCAGCTTCCCCCGCATGCTGCGCGGTGACATCGCGCCGCGCCTCCTGCACGACCTGACCCCCGACATCGCCGGCGTCCCCGGCCTGAAGGACGACCTGCTGCCCGCCCGCCTCGCCCCCTACAGCAAGGACGGCGGCCTCTACGCACTCGACTCCGACACCCCGATGGTCGTCTACTACTACCGCGACGACTTGTTCTCGAAGTGGAACCTCCCCACGGACACCGCCACGTGGGAGGAGTACGCCGAACTCGGTGCCCGCGTGCACCAGGACCACGGGGCCTCCCTCTGTGTCGTCTCCACGGTCGGCAGCGACGCCGGACAGGTCGTCCAGTCCTTCCAGATGCTGCTCTACCAGCGCGGCGGCGCCTTCTTCGACGCCGACGGAGACCTGGTCCTCGACTCACCGGAGGCCGAGGAGACCCTGCGGTTCCTGTGCGACGGGCTGCGCACCGGCTTCGTCATCGACATCTCCGACTACTACGGGGCGGCCATGCAGACCGCCCTGAAGACGAACAAGGTCGCGGGGCTGCCCATGGCGATCTGGTACAAGAACTACGGCCTGCTCCCCAACGTGCCCGAGCAGAAGGGCAGATGGCGGGTCCGGGGCCTGCCCCGGTTCACGAGGGGCGGCGGAGTGACCGCGGCCCTCGGCGGCACCGGATTCGGTGTCGTCAAGGACAAGGCGAACACCGAGGCCGCCGTCGACTTCCTGCTCAACACCTGGCTCACCCACGAAGGCCAGGTCCGCCGCTTCACCGAGACCGGCTATCTGCCCACCCGCCGCTCCGTGTACGAGGACCCGGCCCTCAACGCCACGAAGGACGCCTTCTGCGGCGGACAGCAACTCTTCAGGCTCTACCGGTCGTTGCTGCCCGACGTCCCCGCCTTCTACCAGAGCCCCGACCAGTCGATCCTCTTCGACGTCCTCGCGGGCAACCTCCTGCGCGCCTACCGCGGTGACGTCAGCCCACGCCAGGCGCTCAAGCAGACCGCGGCCGACTACCGCGACCAGGCCGGACGTTAGGAGGCCCCGCCATGACCACCGCCGTCGCGGGCCACGCCCGCACCACCGACCAACGCACCGGCGAGACCGGTGCCGCCCGGCGCCCCCGCCGGTCCTGGGCGCCGTACCTCTTCATCTCGCCCTTCTACCTCCTCTACGTCCTGTTCATGCTGATCCCGATCGCGGTCTCGCTGTGGCTCAGCCTCACCGAATGGGTCGGTCTCGGCGCCCCGCACTGGGTCGGCCTGCGCAACTACCGCAACCTGTTCACCGACATCAGCTTCCACCGGGCCCTCGGCAACACGGCCGTCTTCGTGCTCGTCGCCGTCTGTGTCGTGGTCCCGCTCGCGCTGCTGATCGCGCAGGCCCTCAACACCCGTGGCCTGCGCGCCCGGGACCTGTGGCGCACCGCCTACTTCGTGCCGATCGTCGTCTCCCCGATCCTGGTCGCGCTCATCTTCGGGCTGCTCTTCGACCGGCAGTTCGGCCTGCTCAACTCCATCCTGCGGGCCCTGTTCGGGACCGGCGGCGTCGACTGGCTCGGCGATCCGGGCCTTGCCAAGGTGAGCATCGCGCTGGTGATGCTGTGGCGCTGGACGGGCTACCTCACGGTGTTCTTCCTCGCCGGACTCCAGAACGTGCCCAAGGAGTTGTACGAGGCCGCCGCGCTCGACGGCGCCGGACGGCTGCGCACCTTCACCACCGTCACGCTCCCCGCCCTGAAGCCCGTGACCGCGTTCGTCGTGGTCACCTCCTTCATCGGCGCGGCCCAGATCTTCGAGGAGCCGTATCTCCTCACCGGCGGCGGACCGGCCGAATCCACGCTCTCGGTCACGATGTTCATCTACCGGGCCGCCTTCCAGCGCCAGCAGTTCGGCTACGCGGCCGCCGCGGCCGTCGTGCTGTTCGTGCTCGTCTTCGGCCTCAGCCAGCTCTTCAACCGGCTCCTCGGCATCGGGAGGGCGTCCGCATGATGCGCACCCGCATACCCCTCTACGGCACGCTCGTCCTGCTGCTCCTCGCCTTCCTCGCCCCGCTGCTGTGGGCGCTGAGCGGCTCGTTCAAGCCGCGCGGCGACATCTTCGCCTACCCGCCCCGGCTGCTGCCCGACCCGTTCACCCTCGACAACTACCAACGCCTGTTCTCCGGGCAGCCGTTCTGGCGCTGGTTCCTCATGAGCACGGTCGTCGCCCTCGTCGCCACCACGGTCTCCGTGTTCGTGTGCGCCCTCGCCGGCTACGGCTTCGCCAAGTTCCGCTTCGCCGGGAAGCGGCTGCTGTTCGGCGTGATGTTCAGCTCGCTGTCGGTGCCGTTCGCGGTGATCCTGGTCCCGCTGTTCGTGATCCTCGTCAAGACCGGCCTCGGCAGCCCGTGGTTCGCGCTCATCGTGCCGTGGGTGGCGCCCGCTTTCGGGATCTTCATGATGCAGCAGTACATCGTGCAGTCCGTCCCGGACTCCGTCCTGGAGGCCGCCCGCATCGACGGGGCGAGCGAGTTCGGCATCTTCCGCACCATCGTGCTGCCCCTGCTGCGGCCCTCGCTCGGCGCCCTCGCCGTCTGGCAGTTCCTCCAGAGCTACAACAGCTTCCTGTGGCCGCTGGTGCTGGTCTCCGACAGCTCCCAGTACACGCTGCCGCTCGGCCTCCAGACCCTCTTCGTCTCCGAGCAACGGCAGTACGACCTGGTGCTCGCCGGAGCCGTCATCGCCGTGGTGCCCGCGGTCGCCCTCTTCGTGATCCTGCGCAAGCAGCTCCTCGAAGGACTGTCCACGGGCGCCGTCAAGGGCTGACGGGATCCCAAGGCCGACTCAACCACCGTATTGGAGAAGGATGTTCCAGCTTCCACCCCGCGTCCTGTTCGGAGCCGCGTACTACCACGAGTACCAGCCGTACGAGCGGCTGAAGGACGACCTCGACCTGATGGCCGAGGCGCACTTCACCGTGATCCGGGTGGGCGAGTCGGTCTGGTCGACCTGGGAGCCCGAGAACGGCCGCTTCGACCTCGACTGGCTCCAGCCCGTCCTCGACGGCGCCCACGAGCGGGGCATCTCGGTGATCCTCGGGACGCCCACGTACGCCGTGCCGCCGTGGCTGGCCCGCCAGTACCCGGAGATCGCGGGGGAGTCGCGCACCGGCGAGCGCATCGGCTGGGGCGCCCGGCAGGAGGTCGACCTCACCCACCCGGCGTTCCGCTTCCACGCCGAACGCATCATCCGCAAAATCGTCGCCCGGTACGCCGACCACCCGGCCGTGATCGGCTACCAGGTCGACAACGAACCCGGCCTCCATCTCCTGCACAACCACGGCGTGTTCCAGCGCTTCACCGACGAACTCCGTGCGCAGTACGGCGACGTGGAGACCCTCAACCGTGAATGGGGCCTGGTCTACTGGTCCCACCGGCTCTCCACCTGGGCCGACCTGTGGACCCCGGACGGCAACGTCCAGCCCCAGTACGACCTGGCCTGGCGCCGCTTCCAGGCGCGGCTCGTCACCGAGTTCATCGAGTGGCAGGCCGACATCGTCCGCGAGTACGCGCGCGAGGGGCAATTCGTCACCACCTGCATCTCCTACGACCGCCCGGGCGTCGAGGACGACAAGCTCACCGCACGGCTCGACGTCACCGCCGGCAACCCGTACTACACGATGCAGGACGCCCTGGAACTGCCCGACCGCGGCGGCGACGGACAGGACTGGACGACCAACGGGACCTGGGCGCTGTACCGCAGCGCCGACCGCATGTACTCCTCCCGCCAGGAGCCCTTCCTGGTCACGGAGACCAACGCCCAGGCGATCGGCTACCCCTGGAACAACCGCCCCGCCTACGACGGCCAATGGCGCCAGGCCGCCTGGGCGTTGATCTCCCGGGGCGCCTCCATGATCGAGTACTGGCACTGGCACACCCTGCACTTCGGCGCCGAGACCTACTGGGGCGGCGTCCTCCCGCACAACGGCCGCCCCGGCCGGGTGTACCGGGAACTCGCGGCCCTGGGAGCGGAGTTGGAGAAGGCGGGCGACCTCGCCGCGTCCCTCACCCCGGACGCCGACGTCGCCTTCCTGTACGACGGCCCCAGCAAGTGGGCGCTCCAGGGCCAGCCGGCGCTCGCCCTGGCGGACGGCAGCGCCGACGGGCGGTCGTACGAGACCGTCTTCGACGCCTTCTACCGAGGCGCTTTCGACGCCGGCCTCCAGACGCGCATTCTCCACCCGGGCCAACTCCCCGCTGCCGAGCTGCCCGACGTCCTGGTCGCCCCCGCCTTCTACGCCGCCGCCGACGAGACCCTCGACCGTCTCAAGGCCTACGCCGAAGCGGGCGGCCACCTGATCCTCGGCCCCCGCACCGGCTACGGCGACACGGAGGCGCGGGCCCGCACCGACGTCCAGCCCGGCCGGCTCGCGGCGGCGGCCGGGGTGACGTACGACGAGTTCAGCAACCTGGGCGCCCCGCTCCCGGTGACCGGTACGGACAGCCTTCCGCTGCCGCCCGAGGCCCGCGCCCTGCACTGGGCCGACGGCCTCCAACCGCAGGGCGCCGAGGAGTTGGCCGCCTACGACCACCCGCACTTCGGCCGCTGGCCGGCGGCCACCACCCACCGGCACGGCGCGGGCCGGATCACCTATGTCGGCACGGTCCCCGACCCCGCCTTCGCCCGCGCGCTCTTCGAGTGGACCGCCCCCGCCACCTGGCGCCCGGCCCACCCGAGTGTCAGGGCAAGCTCCGCCACGGCCCGCGACGGCCGCCGCGTCCGCTTCCTGCACAACTGGTCGTGGGCCACGGTGTCGGTCCCGGTCCCGGCACCACTGCGGGACGTGCTGACGGACGAGGCGTACGCCGATGAGGTCCCCCTCGGCCCCTGGGACGTCAAGGTCCTCACGGATGAAGGGGGTTGGTGACCGCCCGAGCCGCCACCGGCGGGTGCGCTAGGTTGCCGCCATGGCTGACCTTGGAACCACCGCCTGGCCACCCGCCCCGATCCGGACGGAACGGCTCGTGCTCCGCGGCTCCGAGGCCCGGGACCGTACGGCGTTCATCGACCTGTTCGCCGCACCGCAGGTGCACACCTATCTCGGCGGCGCTCGATCACGCGACGAGCTCGAACGCGACGTGCCCGAGGTGCCCGGACGGCGCCCCGGCCTCTTCGTGATCGAGCGCGACGGCACGATGATCGGCATCGCCGAGCTCAACCGGCGGGACCCGGAGCATCGGAGCCGCGTCAGTCCCGGCGCCGGGAAGGTGGAACTCGGCTACCTGTTGCTGCCGTAGGCGTGGGGAGGCGGATACGCCACCGAGGCGTGCGCGGCGGCGCTCTCGTGGTTCGCCGGCGTGCTCCCCGGCGAACCGGTCGTGCTCGCCACCCGGACCGACAACGACCGCTCGCTGCGCCTCGCGCACCGACTCGGCTTCGAGGAGGCGGGCCGGTTCGAGGAGTGGGGCGCCGAGCACTGGTACGGCGTGTGGTCGTCGGCCGCTTCGACCCCCTGACCTCTGGACCGGGTGCCTAGCCCGCCAGGGTCCGCGTCACGACCCAGTGGTGTTTGCCGATCTGCCGGGTGCGCGTGAAGCCGTGTGCCTCGAACAGGGCTACGGTCCCGTTGTGCAGGAAGGAGGAGGACACCGTGCGGTTCTCGGCGTCCTCGGGGTAGCTCTCCACGGTGCCGCCGCCGAGCCGCGTCATCTCCCGCAGGGCTCCGGCGAGTGCGGTGGCCGCCACGCCCCGGCGCCGGTGGCTCTTGTCCACGAAGAAGCAGGTGACGCGCCAGTCGGGCGGGGTGCCGAGACCCTGCTCGTAGACGCGCCGGTGCTTGATCCGGGGCAGCTCACCGGTCGGCCCGAACTGGCACCAGCCCACGCACACCGAGCCGTCGTAGACGAGCGCGGCGTGCGCCCTGCCCTCCCGGACCCGCAGCTCCTTCTCCGCCCGGTTCCGCTCCGGTGACTTGTGCCGGCCCACACCCTCGGAGTGGAAGCCCATGCACCAGCAGCCGCCCCACACGCCGTTGTGCCGCTCGATCAGCGACACGAAGTCGGGCCAGGTCGTCTCGTCCAGCGGTCTCGCGCGGTACGCGTCCTTCGGCACACCACCAGGCTGCCACACGACACCGCCGACGTCCGTTCAGACCAGGCTCTGTGTGCCCAGTACCGAGATCAGCCGTAGCTTGTCGGCGGCCTCGGTGCCGGGGTCGGCCGAGTAGACCAGGATGTGGAGGTCGTTGTCCTCCACCCGGAGCAGGTCGCAGTCCAGGGTGAGCGTGCCGACCTGGGGGTGCTCGACCGTCTTGCGCGAGGCGGTGAGACGGCCCACCACGCCCGCGTCCCACAGCTCGGCGAACCGCTCGCTGCGAGTACGCAACTCACGGACGAGGAGCGTGAGGTGGCGGTCGGCGGGATAGCGGGCCGCGGTCGCGCGGAGTTCGGCGACCATGCCGACCTCGAAGGCCGCCCGCTCCTCCGGCGTGTGCCGCACCCGGGTCGGCATGCCCGTGAAGTTCCGCCACACGCCGTTGCGTTCGAAGCCGCGCAGGACGGACGGATCGCCCAGCAGCGCCGCGTACATCGGGTTGGCCACGAGCAGGGTCATGGCCGCGTCCGACACCGCGACCGGGGTGTCGACCAGCCGGTCGAGCAGGCGCTGCACGCTGGGCGTGATGAAGGCGGGCACGACATCGGGTCCCGGCGGCACCTGCCCCGCGAGCCCGAACAGATACGTCCGCTCGTCCGCCGACAGCCGCAGCGCCCGGGCCAGCGCCTCGACCACCTGCACCGACGGATTGGCCGCCCGCCCCTGTTCGAGACGCGTCACGTAGTCGACCGAGATGCCCGCCAGCAGGGCCAGTTCCTCGCGGCGCAGTCCGGCCGCGCGCCGGTGACCGCCCAAGGGCAGCCCGGCCGCGTCCGGGGCGACCCGGTCACGCCAGCGCCGCAGTGCCTGTCCCAGTTCCGTCGCCGCCATGCCCCCAGTGAACACCGCCGGCCGCCGATGTGCCTGGTACCGCCAGTCCCAGGAAGAAGGGTCTTCTGGCAGGCCCCACGACGGCGCGGCAAGGTGGCCGGCATGACGACAACACTCATCACCGGAGCGAACAAGGGTCTCGGCTTCGAGACCGCCCGCAGGCTCGTCGCCGCAGGCCACACCGTCTACGTCGGTGCCCGTGACGCCGAGCGCGGCCGCCTTGCCGCCGCCGAACTCGGCGCCCGGTTCGTCCAGCTCGACGTCACCGACGACGCGTCCGTGGCCGCCGCGGCCAAGACCGTCGAGGCCGACGGCGGACTCGACGTCCTGATCAACAACGCCGGCATCGAGACCCGCACCGACGACAACAGCGTGCCGGTCGCCGAGACCGTCACCGCCGACCACATGCGCGCCACCTACGAGACCAACGTCTTCGGCGTCGTCCGCGTCCTGCACGCCTTCCTGCCGCTGCTGCGGCGTTCGGCCGCCCCGGTCGTGGTCAACGTCAGCAGCGGACTGGCCTCCCTGGCCCACCTCTCCGACCCGGACCACCCCGCGCACTTCTACCCCGGCATCGCCTACCCGAGCTCCAAGACCGCGCTCAACATGCTCACCGTGCAGTACGCGAAGGCGTTCCCGGACCTGCGGATCAACTCCGTGGAGCCCGGCTTCACCAGGACCGACCTGAACGGCAACACGGGCACGCAGACCGTGGCGGAGGGCGCCGAGATCATCGTACGGATGGCGCAGATCGCCCCGGACGGCCCGACCGGGGGCTTCTTCGACGTCAACGGCCCGCTGCCCTGGTGACACACCACGTTCGCGGCCCCTCAGACGACCCCGTCCGCACGCAACGCCGCGATGTCGTCGTCGCTGCGGCCGAGCTCGGTGAGGATCGCCCCGGTGTGCTCGCCCACCGCCGGGACCGGGTCCATCCGGGCCGGCAGTCCCGCGAGGTCGGCCGGCGGGAGCAGTGCCTCCACCGTGGCCCCGCCGGGGACGGCGACCTCGTGCCAGCGGCCGCGGGCGGCCAGGACCGGGTGGTCGAGGAACGCGGCCACGTCGTTGACCCCGGCGCAGGCGATGCCCATCCCCTCCAGGTCCTTCAGCACTTCGTCGGCGTCGGAGCGGGCGATCCGCTCGGCGACCACCGCGTTGATCTCCTCACGGTGGGCGACCCGGGCGGACCCGGTCGCGAACCGCGGATCCGCGGCCAGCTCGGGCTGCCGTAGGAAATCGGCGCACAGGACGGTCCACTCGCGTTCGTTCTGGATGGAGAACAGCACGTCCTTGCCGTCGGCGGCCGTGAAGGCGCCGTAGGGGGCGATGGTGGCGTGCTGGGTGCCCAGCCTCGGCGGCTGACTGCCGCCGTACCGCGTGTAGTTGGCGGGCTGGCTCATCCACTCGGCCAGCGCCTCGAACAGCGACACCTCCACCGGGTGGGCCCTGCCGGTGGTGGCGCGGGTGTACAGGGCGGTCAGGATGCCGCTGTAGGCGTACATCCCGGCCGCGATGTCGGCGACGGAGATCCCGACCCGCGCGGTCTCCTCGGCGGTCCCGGTCAGTGACACCAGCCCGGTCTGGCACTGCACCAGCAGGTCGTACGACTTGCGGTCCGCCCACGGCCCGTCGGTGCCGTACCCGGAGATCGTGCACGGGATCAGCCGCGGCCACCGCGCGGCGAGGTCGGCGGTGCCGAGGCCCAGCCGGTCGGCCGCGCCCGGAGCCAGGTTCTGGACGAACACGTCGGCGCCGTCGAGGAGTCGGTGCAGGATCTCCAGGCCGCGCGGGTCCTTGAGGTCCAGGGTGAGGGACTCCTTGGACCGGTTGAGCCACACGAAGTAGCTGGAGTGGCCGTGGACGGTCGTGTCGTAGCGCCGGGCGAAATCACCCTCGCCCGGCCGCTCCACCTTGATCACCCTGGCCCCGAGGTCGGCGAGCTGCCGGGTCGCGTACGGCGCGGCCACGGCCTGTTCCAGGCTGACCACGGTGACGCCGGACAAGGGAAGCTGCGGCAGACTCATGCGGCTCTTTGTACGGTCGGGTCGGACAGGGTGTCAATGATCACTCCGCGCGACGTCCGGCAGGTTCGTACTGCCGTTTCCTCAGTTCCGGCGGTCCGGCGTGCACAGCACCAGGACCGCGCGGGCGACGAGTTCGCCGGCCCCGCCGAGCTCCTGCCGGTAGCGGTCCGTGATCTCCCGCACGGTCTCGGTGAAACCGGGGTCCACGGCACGGGCCCGCGCCGGGGCGGGCAGCCCCTGGGCCATCTCGCGACGCCGCGCCAGCAGCGCGATGATCTCCTCGTCGAGACGCTCTATCCGGGTGAGTGACACGTCGTCCCCCGGGGCGGTGGCCTGGTTCGTCGTCACGCTGAAACTCCGTTCCTCTGCGCGAGTTGCGCGAAACGCGGCGCGTTCCTTCACAGCTGGTCCCTGAACACCCTGCCCGTGGCGGTCGGCGGGAATGCGTCGCGGAACCATGCGTTGCGGACGACGACGAGGGATCAGGCGGGCACGCCGAGGGTCTCGACCGCCTTGACCAGCGGGGCGAGCTCGGGGTTCCGGGCGGCTTCGTCGAGGGCCTCGCGCAGGGCCGCCTCGTTGGTGGGGCGGGCCTCCTCCAGCAGGGTCAGACCGGCCTCGGTGACGTTGGTGTAGATGCCGCGCCGGTCGGTCGGGCACAGGTAGCGGGTCAGCAGCCCGCGGTCCTCGAGGCGGGTGACCAGCCGGGTCGTGGCGCTCTGGCTGAGGACGACGGCGTCGGCGACCTGCTTCATCTGCAGATGACCGCCGTCCCCGTCGTGCTGCCGGCTCAGCACGTCCAGCAGGGAGTACTCCCGCACGCTCAGGTCGTGCCCGGCCTGCAGGGCGCGCTCGATGTGGGCCTCGATCCTGCCGTGCAGGAGCGAGAGCGCGCACCAGCCCTGGGCGAGGGCGGTGAGTGCGGGGTCGGTCGCGGTCATGGGGCTGGGCCTCCGTCCCGAAGTGGTGGGATCCAGAATATGTCATCGGTGAAATAGTCGGCGTAAGCCTGTTGTGCGTGCGTGCAAGTGTTCTTCGCGTCGCCGTCGCCGACGTCGGGCTCCGGCTGGTACACCCTTGGCATGACAGTCGACGCATCCGCCTCCTTCGTCAGCGGCCAGACGGCACTCGTCGTACCCGTACCGGCGGCCGAGCCCGTGGTGCGGGCCTGGCGCGACCGCTACGACCCGGCGGCCCGGGCCGGCGTCCCGGCGCACGTCACCGTGCTCTTCCCGTTCCTGCCCGCGCCCCTCGTCGACGCCGACACCCGCGCCGCCCTCGCTGAGATCTTCGGCAGCCACCCCGCCTTCGACGTGCGCTTCGAGGACTGCGGACGTTTCCCCGGGGTGCTCTATCTCGCCCCCGACCCCGACACGCCGTTCCGCCGACTCACGGAGGCGGTCGTCGCGCGCTGGCCGGAAGCCCCGCCGTACGGCGGAAAGTACGAGCCCCACCCGCATCTGACGGTCGCCCAGTCCGAGGACGACGCCGTACTGGACGAAGCCGAAGCCGACCTGCGCACCGGCCTCCCCTTCTCGGCCCGGGTGTCGAAGGTCGACCTCGTCACCTACACCGGCACCGACTGGCAGCACCTGGAGTCCTTCGCGCTCCGGTAGCCGGGCGCGCCCCTCGTCGATCCGAAACCCCGTGGCCGGGGCGCTCGTCCCGCCGGTATCGTCCGGTCTCCCGACCAGGCCGCACCGGCGGCGCGGTCCCTGCGGAGAGCGACCCCATGACCGGCCGGCCACCGACGACGACCCTCTGGCGCCCCACCGGCCCGGTGGAACTGGACCTGGTCCGGGAGCTCGACTGGCGCGCCTGGCCGCCGCGGCTCCCCGAGCAGCCGATCTTCTACCCGGTCCTCGACGAGGACTACGCGATCAGGATCGCCCGGGACTGGAACGTCAAGCACGACGGCGCCGGCTTCGTGACCCGCTTCGAGGTCGAGTCGGACTTCCTGAGCCGGTATCCCGTCCAGCAGGCGGGCGGCCGCACGATCCTCGAACTGTGGGTCCCGGCCGAGGAGTTGGACGAGTTCAACACGCACATCGTCGGGACGATCGAGGTCGTGCACGAGTTCCGTTGAGCTCCCAGGGGTCTACTAAGGCCGGGCCAAGTGCCGCATCGCCAGGGCCAGTTGCAGCCGCAGTCGGCCTTGGGGTGTGCGCAGCGGCCAGCCCAGCAGGTGTTCCGCGTGGGACAACCGGTCCTGGAGCGTGGAGTGGTGGACGTTGATCTCGGCGGCGGCCGCGCGCAGGCTCGTCGTCGAGATCACGGCGTGCAGCGTGGCCAGCAGCCAGGGGGTGCTCGCCCCCGCCGCCTCCAGGGCCTGGACGTCAGCCGGCGCCTCCGCACCCGGAGCGACGAGCCCGGCCAGCAGCGCGACACCGCCCAACTCGTCGGCGTGCACGACCTTGGGCCCCGGATCCAGGGCGGTGCCCTCCGCGGTGAACCGCAGCGCGGTACGGGCCTCGGCCCAGGAGCGAGGCAGCTCGAGCACGGGCACCTCGGGCCCTACGCCCACCCGGCCGTCGGGTAGGCCGGGGAGGGCCCGTGCGGTGAGGGGGTCGGCGTCGGTCCGGCCGGAGGGAAGGCCCGCGTCTGTCCGTCCGGTGGGACGTCCGGCGTCGGCCTGCGTGGTGGGAGGCCCGGCGTTGTTCCGTCCGGTGGGACTTCCGGCGTGGGCCTGGGCGGTGGAAAGCCCGCCGTTGCTCGGCCCGGTGGGAAACCCGCCTTTGTTCCGTCCGGTGGGAGGTCCGGCGTTGCTCCGCCCGGCGGGACTTCCGGCGCTCGCCCGACCGGTGGAAAGGCCGTTGCTGTTCCACCTGTTGGGCAGGCCGGCGTCCGCCCGCCCCGCCACGACCATCGGCGGCCCGTCGAGCGGGGCCAGCGCACGCGCGGTCCCCGACGGATCCAGCCCGAGCCCACGCGCCGCGTGCAGCCGGGCCGCCTCCGGCGCGCCGGGGTCCAGCACGGTCTCGACCAACGCGGGGTCCTCCACGGCCGCCCGTCCGCGCGTACGGTCCAGCACGAGCCGTACGGCCCCCGCTGCCCGCTCCAGAATCACCGCGTCGACGACACTGGGCGCGGCCTCGGCCCGCTCCAGCCACAGCGCGGCGGCACCACCGGGCACGAGCGCGGCGGAAGGCCAGCCGGGATCCGGTGGGGTCCCGGAGTCCCGGCGCGTCCCGTCGGCCTCGACCCGCACCCGCACCCGCCGCTCCGCGTCGACGAGCAGCGCGGGCACCCCGGCCAGCACGGCGGCGCCCCGGACCAGGGCCTCCAGCCCGGCCCGGGACTCGGACAGCCGATCGAAGTAGGCAATGACCCGCACGGCGGCACCGGCGTCCGGATCCAGCGCGGTCAGGCGCCCGGCCAGCTCTTTCATACGGCTATGGTGCGCCATCGGAGCCACGAAGCACCCGGAAGGGCCACGAGCAACCGCGGAGCGCGACCACGACGAAGCGGCGGTCGCCGAGTGGGGCCCGACGCGGACCAGCCACGATGCTGCCGCGGTCCCCGGACGGAGGGCGGTCGGCCGGGGGCGGCGGAGCCGCGGCGGCACGACGCAGCACTGCGCGGGCTGGCCGCTTGCTGCCTGAGGCTCCCCGACGAGGGAGCAACGCGGACCGGCCACGGTGCCGCCGCATCCAGTGCGGGTCGGCCACGACCTCGCCGCGGCCGACCCGCCATCCCGCGCAGTGCACCCAGTCTCCCCCCCCCCGTATCAGCGGCTAGTTGCCCAGCAACCTCCCCAACCACGCCACATGCGCCGCCCGTGCCGCCTGGGACAGTGCTGCCTGGGGAGCGAAGCCGTCGAAGCCGTGGAAGCCGCCGGGCCAGACGTGGAGTTCCGCGACCCCGCCCGCCTGCCAGATCCGGGACGCGTACGCGACGACCTCGTCCCGGAACGTCTCCGCGGAGCCCACGTCGAGGAAGGCCGGCGGCAGGCCCGAGAGGTCCTCCGCCCTGGCCGGTGCCGCGTAGGCCGGCACGTCCGGCCCGCCCCGCCGGTCGCCCAGCAACGCCGTCCACCCGGTCTCGTTGGCCGCACGGTCCCACACCCCCAGCCCCGCCATCTGGTACGTCGAGGGACTGTCGTTGCGGTCGTCCAGCATCGGGCACATCAGCAGCTGACCGATCGGCCGGGGCCCCTTCCGGTCCCGGGTGAGCAGGGCCAGCGCCGCCGACAGACCGCCACCGGCACTCGCCCCCGCGATCACGATCCGCTCGGCGTCGCCACCGATCTCCCCGGCGTGCTCGGCGGTCCACACGAGCCCGGCGTACACGTCCTCCACCGGCGCCGGATGCGGATGCTCGGGTGCCAGCCGGTACTCCACCGACACCACCACGGCGTCCAGCTGCTTCGCCCAAGCGAGCGGGCCGTCGATGCCGACGCGGTTGTTGCCGAGGATCATGCCGCCGCCGTGGACGTGGTAGATCACCGGACGTCCGGTACCCGAAGGCGTGGGGGAGACCGGCCGGGCGATCAGGAGGGAGATCTCCGGGGCGCCCTCGGGCCCCGGCACCGACCGGTCCTCGACCTCGAAGAACCCGTCCAGCGTCAGGTCCAGGTCGGCCAGCATCTGGATGCCGGGTCCCTGGCGTACGAGGTCGATCTCGTCCAGCGTGAGGCCGGGCGAGATCACGTCCTTGATCAGATCCAGGGCGGCGGCGAGCTCGGGGTCGAACGGGGGCGGCACATGCGTCATGGCTTCTCCTCACGCGGGGCGCGGCGGCTCGTGGCGCCATGATCGGGGCATTGGGGTGCGTCCGGGACGCCGCCGTACGGCGGAACCTGCCCGCCGTACGGCGGGTCGGCACGGCGACAATCAGCCACCTTCCGCGTGTGACCTGCGCTTCCTTGCCATCGCATGACCTGTTGTTCACCTTCCGTAGGTGGAAGGGATCCCCCGAGGTGACCACGCTGTCGATGCCCCCCATGCACAGGAGAACCAGTGAACGTCTCTCTCAGCGTCTGGCTGCTGACCGTGGTCGCCCTGTGCGTCCTGGTCGGCGCCGACTTCTTCATCGGCCGCAAGCCGCACGACGTGTCGGTCAAGGAGGCCGGCATCTGGACCGTCGTCTGGGTCGTACTGGCCTGTCTCTTCGGACTCGGACTGCTCCTGTTCGGCGGCGGGAAGCCCACGGGCGAGTTCTTCGCCGGGTACATCACCGAGAAGTCGCTGAGCGTGGACAACCTCTTCGTGTTCGTCCTGATCATGGGGAAGTTCGCGGTGCCCTCGCAGTACCAGCAGCGGGTGCTGATGGTCGGCGTGATCATGGCGCTCGTGCTGCGTGCCGGGTTCATCGCGGCCGGCGCGGCGATCATCTCCACGTTCTCCTGGGTGTTCTACCTCTTCGGCGCCTTCCTCATCTGGACCGCCTGGAAGCTCGTGCAGGACGCCCGCAAGGGCAGCCACGAGGAGGAGTATGAGGAGAACAAGCTCCTGAAGATGGTGGAGAAGCGCTTCGGCGTGGCCGACCGCTACCACGGCACCAAGCTGTGGATCGAGCAGAACGGCAAGCGGGTCATGACCCCGATGCTGGTCGTGATGCTCGCGATCGGCTCCACCGACGTGCTGTTCGCCCTGGACTCCATCCCCGCGATCTACGGCCTCACCCAGGACCCGTACATCGTCTTCACCGCCAACGCGTTCGCCCTGATGGGCCTGCGGCAGCTGTACTTCCTCATCGGCGGCCTGCTGAAGAAGCTGGTCCACCTCAGCTACGGCCTGTCGATCATCCTCGGCTTCATCGGCGTCAAGCTGGTGCTGCACGCCCTGCACGAGTCCGGCGTGCACGTCCCCGAGATCAGCATCCCCGTCTCCCTCGGCTTCATCGTGCTCGTCCTCACCGTCACCACCCTCACGAGCCTGCGGGCCGCCAAGCGACAGGAGGCGGCGGAGGTGGAACAAGCGGCGTGACGGCCGGCGGCCGGGCCGCCGGTGGTCCCCTTGACTTCGAGAGCGCTCCAAGTCATACCGTCGCCGTCATCGGCGAAGTCCCTTGAACGGAGACGACATGCGTGTGGGCGTGCACATCAACCGGTTCAACCATCCGGAGGGCGGCCCCGCGCTCGGCGCCGAGCTCGCCGCGGCGGGGCGTGCGGCCGAGGCCGCCGGGGTGAGCTGGCTGTCGGTGATGGACCACTACTTCCAGATGGAGTTCAACGGCGGCGCCGAGGACCCCATGCTGGAGGCCTACACGACGCTCGGTTTCCTCGCGGCCCACACCGAGACGGTCCGGCTCGGCGCGCTGGTCACGGGAGTGACGTACCGCCACCCCGGCCTCCTCGCCAAGATCGCGACCACGCTCGACGTGCTCTCCGGCGGCCGCGCCACCCTCGGCATCGGAGCCGCCTGGTACGACCGCGAGCACGAAGGGCTCGGCGTGCCGTTCCCGCCGCTCGCGGAGCGCTTCGAGCGGCTGGAGGACGCCCTGCGGATCTGCCTCCAGATGTGGGACCCGGCGGCGAACGGCCCCTTCGAGGGCACCCACTACCGGCTCGCCGAGACACTGTGCGTGCCGGCCCCGGTCAGCAGTCCGCGCCCCGAGATCATGATCGGCGGCAGCGGCGAGAAGAAGACCCTGCGCCTCGTCGCCCGCTACGGCGACGCCTGCAACCTCTTCGCCACCTCACCGGAGGAGGTCGCGCACAAGCTCGACGTGCTGCGCGGCCACTGCGCGACCGAGGGCCGGGACTACGCCGAGATCCGCAAGACGATGACCTACTCGGGCGAGGCGGCCGACGGGGAGGACCTGGACGCCTTCACCCGGGACATCACGGCCTACGGCAAGCTCGGCATCGACACGGTCATCCTGGGCCCCCGCATCGGAGCCCCCGCCCAGTGGATCGAGCGGTTCGTGGCGCCGGCGGTGGCACGGCTGGCGGAACTGGACTAACCCGCCCGCGCGGCGGTGGGCCGGCTGCGGGAGACGACGCGGGTCCCGCGGCCGTCCGTCACCCGGACCTGCAACGAGCCGCACGCGCAGCGGGTCCACGCCGTCCCGCCCGCCGCCGTACCGTGCCGGGACACCACCTGGAAGGGCTCGGCGTCGTCCGGCCAGCCGCAGTGCGGGCAGACGGCGCGGGTCGTGCTGTTCATGGGGACTCCTTCGCAATGCACTGGCTGGGTACGGCCGTCGCGACACAGCCAGCATGCGGCGGGGTGTTCGTTCACGTCCAGGTTGACTTTCCGGACGTCACCTTGAAGCGTGGGCTACATGATTGACCTGCGCCGGCTCCACGTCCTCAGAGCGGTCGCCCACTACGGCACGGTCACCGCGGCCGCCCAAGCCCTGCACTTCACGCCCTCCGCGGCCTCCCAGCAGATCCGCCAACTCGCCCGCGACCTGGGCGTCGACCTCCTCGAACCCCAGGGCCGCGGGATCCGTCTCACCCCGGCCGCCGAGAGCCTGCTCGCGCATGCCGACGCGATCCAGGCCCGCTGGGAACAGGCCGAACTCGATCTGCGCGCCGACCACGGCGAGCCCGCGGGACCGCTGCGGGTGGGTGGTCTCTCCGTGGCCGTGTCGGTGCTGCTCGCCCCGATGGCGGTCCGGCTGCGCGAGCGGCACCGCCGACTGGCGGTCAGCGTCCAGGAGTTGGGCATCCCGGAGAGCTTCGACCTGCTCTTCGAGGGGGCGATCGACCTGGCCGTCGTGGAGGCGACCCCGCACAACCCGCCCCTGAGCGACCCCCGCTACGACCAACAGCCCCTGCTGGACGACCCGTTCGACCTGGTCGTACCCGAGGGTCATCCGCTGGCCCACCGCGACCGGGTGGATCTCGCGGACGCGGCCCACGAGGACTGGATCGCCCCCGTCGTGGACAGCCCGTGCCGCACGCACGTCATGTCGGCCTGCGGCGCGGCCGGCTTCACCCCGAGCGTGGTCCACCACGCCGTCGAGTGGAACGTCACCGCACACCTGGTCGCCCACCGCCTGGGCGTGGCCCTGATCCCCCGCCTGGCCCACCTGACCCCGGACCTGCCGATCACAAGAGTCCGCTGCGAGGGTGGCCCGCACCGAAAGCTGCTCACCTGCACGCGTGCCGGAGCGCAGGAACGCCCGGCGGTTGCGGCGGCGCTGAGGGTCCTGAGGGACCTGGCACGCACGGCGACGGCTTGAGACGACGCGAGGGGGCGCGCCCTCAGGGGCGCGGGGAACTGCGCGACCAGCCCCCACCGGCCCGCAGACGACACGCAAGGGGGCCGGAGTTCGAAAACTCCGGCCCCCTTGTCGGAAACCGTTCACGCGCCGCAGGCTCAGGCCGCTGCGACCTCACCCGCGTTGCTGTGCAGCTGAGCCACGACCTCGGCCAGCTGCGCGGCGACCTCCGCGTCGTCCGCCGGGTGCGTCTCGGCGAACCGGACCACGGAGCCCGGGATGGACAGCTTGACGTCCTCGAGGACCTTGCCGCCGGCGATGCCCACGGCCTTGCGGGTCTCGTCCTGCGCCCACACGCCGCCGAACTGGCCGAACGCGGTGCCGACCACGGCGACCGGCTTGCCGGCGAAGGCACCCGCGCCGTACGGACGGGACAGCCAGTCGATGGCGTTCTTCAGGACGGCCGGGATGGTGCCGTTGTACTCGGGGGAGAAGAACAGGAACGCGTCGGAGGCCTGCGCGGCCTCGCGCAGCCTGGCGGCGGCCGCCGGGACGCTGCCCTCGACGTCGATGTCCTCGTTGTAGAAGGGGATCTCGGCCAGGCCCTCGTAGAGCACGATCTCCGCGCCCTCGGGAGCGTGCTTGACGGCCGCCTCGGCGAGCTGGCGGTTGTGCGAACCGGCGCGAAGGGATCCGACGAGCGCAAGGATGCGAACAGACATGCGAAGCTCCAGGGGGTGGTGAAACACTGCGTTAATCTTCCGGACCGGGGTCCGTTTAATGTCTAGCACCTTAACCGGACCGAGGTCCAGTTTTCTTCCCGATGCTTTACGCTGGCGTCATGTCCGCGACCCTGCCGCCGTTCCCGAACCCCCAGGAGCCCCTCGACAAGCCCCAGCTCCTGGAGGTCGGCTCCGCCCCCGACGAGCCGTGCCTGCGGGCCGACGCGGCCCGCAACCGCGCCCGTCTGCTGGAGGCCGCGACCCGGCTGATCGCGGAGCACGGTGTGGCGGGAGTCACCATGGAGGCGGTCGCCACCGCGGCCGGCGTCGGCAAGGGCACGGTCTTCCGCCGTTTCGGCGACCGCACCGGACTGCTCATGGCGCTCCTCGACCACTCCGCGCGCACGCTCCAGGCGGACTTCCTCGGCGGCCCGCCCCCGCTGGGCCCGGGCGCCCCGCCGGTGGACCGGCTGCGGGCGCTCGGCGTGGCGCTGCTGTACCGCTCCGCCGAGCAGCTGGACCTGCTGCTGGCCGCGCAGTCCGAGCCGACCCGCCGCCACTCCCACCCGTCGGCGCGTGCGCTGCACATGCACACCACGATGCTGCTGCGGCAGATCCTCCCGGACGCCGACTGCGACCTCCTGGCCCAGACGCTGATGGCCTATCTCGACCCGGCCCTCATCCACCACCTCACCCGGCAGTGCGGCATGCCGCTGGAGCGCCTGGAGCACGGCTGGAACGACCTCGTCGCCCGCGTGACCGGCACCGATCCGCTGCGCTGAGCGGAAGCGGCAACCCCACATGTGGGCGTCGTCACAGGTTCTGCAAAGATGACGATCGTCATGGTGCAGATACAGAACACGTCCGCGTCCTCTTTACCGCGCTCCGTGCCCACGAGTGCCGATGTGGCCCGCCTCGCCGGCGTCTCGCGTGCGACCGTCTCCTACGTCCTCAACAACACCAGCGCCGTCCGGATCAGCGAGCCCACCCGCCGCCGTGTCCACGCCGCCGCGAAAGAGCTCGGGTACGTCCCGCACGCCGCCGCCCGCAGCCTGCGCGCCGGGCACAGCCGCATGGTCCTGATGCCCGCCCCGTCCATCCCGGTCGGCCCGCTCTACAGCCAGTTCATCAACGAACTCCAATGGGCCCTCGGCCGCCTGGACTACACCGTCGTCCAGTACGGCAGTGTCGGCCTCCAGGGGGAGGAGGCGGCCCGCGCCTGGGCCGAGCTGCGCCCGGTCGCCGTCCTGGTGCCCGGCATCGGACTCGGTCCCCAGGGCGTCTCGCTGCTCCGCCGTTCCGGCGCCCGGGCCGTGGTCACGCTCGCCCCCGAGGCGGTCGAGGGCGCCCACGCCCTGCTCATGGACCACGAGCGGGTCGGCCACTGCGCCGCCACCCACCTGTACGCGCGCGGCCGGCGCCGCATCGGCGTGGTGGTGCCCGAGGAGACCGGCCTGGAGGGTTTCTCGCTGCCCCGCCTCGCGGGTGCGCGGCGCGCCCTGCTCGGCACGGACGCCACGCTCACCGAGCTGCCGCTCGCCTTCGAGGAGCAGTCCGCGGTCGGGCTCGCCGCCCGCTGGCGGGAGCTCGGTCTCGACTCCGTGTTCGCATACAACGACGAATACGCGATGCTGTTGATGCGAGCCCTTCAGGACGAGGGGCTGCGCGTACCGGAGGACACGGCGGTGATCGGCGCCGACGACCTGCTCCTCGGCCGGCTGCTGCGGCCCCGGCTCAGCACCGTCCACATCGAGCTGCCGTCCGGCCGTGAGCTGGCCGAACTGGTCGACCGCGCGGTGCGCGAGCCGGGCGCCGCGACCGAGACGCACACGGTGCTGGGTGCCACGGTGGTGCACCGCGACTCCAGCTGACGCAGAAGGGTCTGCCATGCGCACCACGGTCGGGATCATCGGCGGCGGCCCCGCCGGACTGCTCCTCGCGCGCATGCTGCACCGCGCCGGCGTCGACTGCGTGGTCCTGGAGAGCAGGACGCGGGAGTACGTCGAGCACCGACAGCGGGCGGGCATGCTGGAGCAGGGTACGGTCGACGCCCTGCGCGCGTGCGGCGCCGCCGACCGGCTGGAGGCGCAGGGCCTGGTCCACCGGGGCATCGAGCTGCGGTTCGCGGGGGAGCGGCACCACATCGACTTCCCCGCGCTCACCGGCGGCCGTACGGTCACCATCTACGCCCAGACCGAGATCGTGAAGGACCTCGTCGCGCTCCAACTGGCCGAAGGGCCCCCGCTGTTGTTCGAGGCGGAGGCCCTCGCGGTCGAGAAGCCGGACAGCGACGCCCCCGTGGTGCGGTTCCGGCACGAGGGCCGCGAACAGATGCTGACCTGCGACTGGATCGCCGGCTGCGACGGCTTCCACGGCGTCTCCCGGGAGGCCGTTCCGGCGGCGGTGAGCCGGACGTACGAGCACGAGTACCCCTACTCCTGGCTCGGCGTCCTCGCCGATGTCGCGCCCTCCTGCGAGGAGTTGATCTACGCCCGCGGTGAGCGCGGTTTCGCGCTGCACAGCATGCGCTCACCCTCCGTCTCCCGCCTCTACCTCCAGGTCCCCAACGGCACCGACGCCGCCGACTGGTCCGACGAGCGCATCTGGGACGAGCTGGCCGCCCGCTTCGCCATCGACGCGGACTGGACCCTCGCCAGGGGCCCGATCACCGCCAAGTCTGTGACGCCGATGCGCAGTTACGTGCACGAGCCGATGCGCCACGGCCGTCTGCTGCTCGCCGGGGACGCCGCGCACATCGTGCCGCCGACCGGGGCCAAGGGGCTCAACCTCGCCGTGTCGGACGTGTCCGTCCTCGCCCGGGCCCTGACCGAGGTGTGCCGCACAGGATCGACACAACTGATCGATTCATATGCGGAGTTGTGTCTTTCTCGTGTGTGGCAGGCCACCCGCTTCTCGGATGACATGACTAGGATGTTGCACGCTCAACCAAACGGGGATGCGTTCGAGAGCCGGATGCAGCTCGCACGGCTGCGCCGGATCACCGCATCCCGCCATGCGGCCGCCGAACTGGCCGCGAACTACACGGGACTACCGCTCCCCGTGTGAGTCCCCCCGGTGATCGAACGGAGAGCCGTCATGTCGTTGCTCGACCCCAAGAGCTGGCAGTCCCACCCCCTGTCGGGACCTGAGTACGCCGTCACCGAACCCGCCACCGGCGACACACTCGCCTCCGTCACGCTCGCCACGGGCGAGGACGTGGCACGCTCCGCCGAGGCCGCCCGCGCCGCCCAGGCCGAGTGGGCCCGGCTCCCGCACTTCGTCCGCGCCGGGGTGCTGCGCAAGGCCGGCGACCTGTTCGCCGCGCACGCCGACGAACTGCGCGGCTGGCTCGTCCGCGAGTCCGGGTCCATCCCCGGCAAGGCCGACTTCGAATTGCACGTGGCCGCCCAGGAGTGCTACGAGGCCGCCGCCCTCGCCTCCCGCCCCGCGGGCCAGGTCCTGCCCAGCGAGGCGCCGAGGCTGTCGTACACCCGCCGGGTCCCGGTCGGTGTGGTCGGCGTGATCTCGCCCTTCAACGCCCCGCTGATCCTGTCGATCCGCTCGGTCGCCCCGGCCCTCGCCCTCGGCAACGCGGTGATCCTCAAGCCGGACCCGCGCACCGCGGTCTGCGGCGGTCTCTCGCTCGCCGCGGTCTTCGCCGAGGCCGGACTGCCCGAAGGCCTGTTCCACGTCCTGCCCGGCGGCCCGGACGTCGGCCAGGCCCTGGTCGCCGACCCGCGGGTCCCCGTCATCTCCTTCACCGGGTCCACCGCGGCCGGCCGTGCCGTGGGCGAGGCGGCTGGCCGCCACCTCAAGCGCGCCCACCTGGAGCTCGGCGGCAACTCCGCCCTGATCGTCCTGGAGGACGCCGACATCGAGGCCGTGATCTCCACGGCGGCCTGGGGATCCTTCTTCCACCAGGGCCAGATCTGCATGACGACGGGCCGCCACCTGGTCCACGAGTCGCTGTACGCGGAGTACGTCGAGCGGCTGGCCGCCAAGGCCGACTCGCTCGCCGTCGGCGACCCCAACCGGGAACAGGTCCACCTCGGCCCGATCATCGACGACAACCAGCTCGCCAAGGTGCACGGCCTCGTCGAGGCCAGCACCGCCCAGGGCGCCAAGCTGGCCGCGGGCGGCACGCACGAGAGGCTCTTCTACCGGCCGACGGTCCTCGCGGGCCTCGACGACAGCACCCCCGCCTACGCGGAGGAGGTCTTCGGACCCGTCGCGCCCGTCCGGTCCTTCTCCACCGCCGACGAGGCGGCCGCACTGGCCGCCGCCGGGCCGTACGGCCTCTCGCTCGGCATCGTCACCGGGGACGCGGCCCGCGGCCTCGACCTGGCGGAGCGCATCCCGACCGGCATCGTGCACATCAACGACCAGACCGTGAACGACGAGGCCGTTGCGCCCTTCGGCGGGATCGCCGCGTCCGGCACCGGCGCCCGCTTCGGCGGTGAGGCCAATGTGGAGGCCTTCACCGACGTGCGCTGGACGACGGTACGCGCGGACGTGGCGACGTACCCCTTCTAGGGTTACTGCTCGTTCTGCTCTGCCTGGGCCTGCTGCTCGGCCACGGCCTTGCGGACCTCGTCCATGTCCAGCTTGCGGGCCTGCCCGATGACGTCCGTCAGGGCGGCCTCGGGCAGCGCCCCGGGCTGGGCGAACACCGCGACCTGGTCGCGGACGATCATCAGCGTCGGGATCGACTGGATGCCGAAGGCCTGGGCCAGCTCCGGCTGGGCCTCGGTGTCCACCTTGCCGAACACCAGGTCCGGGTTGTCCTCGGCGGCCTTCTCGTAGACCGGCGCGAACTGACGGCAAGGACCGCACCAGGACGCCCAGAAGTCGATCAGGACGAACTCGTTGTCCGTGACCGTCTGGTCGAAGTTCTCCTTGGTGAGCTCCACGGTGCTGCTCATGACGTGATCCCTCTTCCTGGTCTCGGAGCGAAGCCGTCGGCACAACACGGCTTGTCGGCCGGGTATTCCACAGCTGTCACCTCTCGGTATCCGGCGCGCGTACCCCTGCTGGCCCGAGCGCACACCACCCACCAGACTGGGCCCATGACGGAAACGGAAAACAACGCCTCCCGCACCTACGACGTAGTGGTGCTCGGTGCCGGACCCGTGGGGGAGAACGTGGCCGACCGCACCCGTGCGGCGGGCCTGTCCACCGCGGTCGTGGAGAGCGAGCTGGTCGGCGGAGAGTGCTCCTACTGGGCCTGCATCCCGAGCAAGGCCCTGCTGCGGCCGGTGATCGCCCAGGCCGACGCCCGCCGGGTGCCGGGCCTGAGCGCATCGGTGCAGGGCCCCCTCGACACGACCGCGATCCTCACCCGCCGCAACTGGTTCACCTCCGACTGGAAGGACGACGGCCAGGTCGGCTGGCTCCAGAGCGTCGGCGTCGACCTCCATCGCGGTCACGGCCGGCTCAGCGGGGAACGCACGGTCACGGTCACCGCCTCCGACGGCACGCGCACGGTGCTGACCGCCCGGCACGCCGTGGCCGTCTGCACCGGCACCCGGGCCGTCCTGCCCGACCTGCCGGACCTCGAACGGGTCAAACCGTGGACCAGCCGTGAGGCGACCAGCGCGCAGACGGCACCCGGACGCCTGGTCGTGGTCGGCGGGGGAGTGGTCGCCACCGAGATGGCCACGGCCTGGCAGGCCCTCGGCTCACAGGTCACCCTCCTGGTACGCGGGAAGGGCCTGCTCAACCGCATGGAGCCGTTCGCCGGCGAACTCGTCGCCGACGCCCTCACCGAGGCCGGCGTCGACGTCCGCACCGGCACCTCGGTCGAGTCGGTGACCCGCGAGAACGGCACGGTCGTGGTCGTCACCGGCACCGGCGACCGCATCGAGGCCGACGAGATCCTCTTCGCCACCGGACGCGCCCCGCACACCGACGACATCGGCCTCGACACGATCGGCCGGGAGCCCGGCAGCTGGCTGGAGGTCGACGACAGCCTCCGCGTCACCGGCAGCGACTGGCTCTACGCCGTCGGCGACGTCAACCACCGCGCGCTCCTCACCCACCAGGGCAAGTACCAGGCGCGCATCGCGGGCGCCGCCATCGCCGCCCGCGCCTCGGGCACCTCCGTCCAGGCGGAACCCTGGGGCGCGCACACGGCGACCGCCGACCACGCCGCCGTGCCCCAGGTCGTCTTCACCGACCCGGAGGCGGCCGCCGTGGGCCTGTCCCTGGCCGAGGCCGAACAGGCGGGCCACCGGGTCCGCGCGGTCGACTACGACCTCGCGAACGTCTCCGGTGCCGGGCTCTACGCCGAGGGCTACCGAGGGCGCGCCCGCATGGTCGTCGACCTGGAGCGCGAGATCCTCCTCGGCGTCACCTTCGTCGGCCCCGGCGTCGGCGAGCTGATCCACTCCGCCACGATCGCGGTCGCCGGGCAGGTCCCGATCAGCAGGCTGTGGCACGCGGTCCCGGCGTTCCCGACGATCAGTGAGATCTGGCTGCGGCTGCTGGAGACCTACCGGGACAACTAGGACGGCAGCTCGAAACCGAGGGACGCGGCCGCCCGCTCCGGCGTCGGCTGCGGCCAGCGCTCGGCCATCGCCTGGTTCGAGGACAGCGAGCGCAGCTCCGCGCGGTCGAGGTAGAGAGTGCCGTCGAGGTGGTCCGTCTCGTGCTGGACGATCCGCGCGGGCCAGCCGCTGAACACCTCGTCCACCGGTCGGCCGAGCTCGTCCTCGCAGGTCAGACGGACCGCGGCAGGCCGTGCCACCACGGCCTGCCAGCCCGGCACGCTCAGACAGCCCTCGAAGAACGCGACCCGCTCGGCACCGACCGCCTCGTACGACGGATTGACCAGGACCCGGAACGGCTGCGGGACGCGTCCGCGCGCCAGCCGCACCTCCTCCGGTACCGGGGCGGGGTCCTCGATCACCGCGATCCGCAGGGGGACCCCGACCTGAGGGGCGGCGAGCCCGACGCCGGGCGCCGCGTGCATCGTGATGCGGAGGGCCTCGACGAAGCGGGAAAAGAGGGCGGCGTCCAGGCGGCCGTCGTAAGGCTGGACGGTCTGGCGCAGTACCGGATCGCCGGCCGCGACGACCGGGAGCGGGCCGTCCGGGGTGAGGAGTTCCTCGACCAGGTCGGCAAGGGGCTTGCGGGGGCTCGGAGTTGCCATCGCGCCAGGATGCCACGAGAACGGAAGGTGTGACGCAGGTCACTCGGAGGGGCGGGAACTCGGCGGTCCCGCTCTCCGACTACTGGACCGCTACCGTCCCCAGCCCCCGGAGAAGCCGCCGATGTCCACCGCTCCCACGACGACCACGGACGAGGCCCCCGGGCCGGAGGCTCCGGCACCGGCCCGCGGCAGTTGGGCCCCGCTGCGCCCGCTCGTGCTGCGCCTGCACTTCTACGCCGGCGTGTTCGTCGCCCCCTTCCTGCTGATCGCCGCCGTCACCGGCTTCCTCTACGCCGGAGCCTTCCAGGCCGAGAAGATCGTCTACCGCGACGAGATGACCGTCGCCGCTGTCGGCGACACCCAACTGCCCGTCTCCGCGCAGGTGGACGCGGCCCGCAAGGCGCATCCCGAGGGCACCGTCTCGGCCGTACGGCCCTCTCCCGAGGTCGACGCGACCACCAGGGTGATGCTGTCGGGCGTGCCGGGCGTCGACCCGAACCACACGCTCGCCGTGTTCGTCGACCCCTACACCGGCAAGGTCCGCGGCGCACTGGAGCAGTACGGCTCCACCGGCGCACTGCCGCTGCGCACCTGGATCGACGAGTTCCACCGCGACCTCCACCTCGGCGAGAACGGCCGCCTCTACAGCGAGTTCGCCGCCAGCTGGCTGTGGGTCATCGCGGGCGGCGGCATCGTGCTGTGGTTCTCCCGCCGCCGCGCCCTGCGCAAGGTCCGCGGCACCAGCGGGCGTCGCCGCACCCTCGGCCTGCACGGCAGCGTCGGAGTGTGGGCCGCGGCCGGGTTCTTCTTCCTGTCCGCGACCGGTCTGACCTGGTCCACGTACGCGGGCGCCAACATCGACGAACTGCGCACCTCGCTCGGCCAGTCCACCCCGTCGGTCTCCTCCTCGGCGGGCGGCGACCACTCGGGCCACGGCGCCTCCGCCTCGGCCGGGGACGCCGAGCACGGCGTCGGCCTCGACAAGGTGCTGGCCGCCGCCCGCGCCGAGGGTCTCGGTGACCCCGTCGAGATCGTCCCGCCCGCCGACGCGTCGTCCACCTATGTCGTACGACAGGTGCAGCGCAGCTGGCCCGAGAAGCAGGACTCCGTCGCCGTCGACCCGACCACCGGCGAGGTCACCGACACACTGCGGTTCGCCGACTACCCGCTGCTCGCCAAGCTCACCCGCTGGGGCATCGACCTGCACACCGGCGTCCTGTTCGGGCTGGTCAACCAGATCGCCCTGATGATCCTCGCGCTGTCCCTGGTCCTGCTGATCGTGTGGGGCTACCGGATGTGGTGGCAGCGCGGCCGCGGCTCCGCCTTCGGGCGACCGGTCCCGCGCGGCGCCTGGCAGCAGGTGCCACCGCAGATCCTGGTGCCGGGCGTGGTCCTCGTCGCCGTCCTCGGCTACTTCGTGCCGCTGCTCGGCATCCCGCTGGCCGGGTTCATCGTGGCGGATGTGATGCTCGGTGAGATCGCCCACCGGAAGGGGAAGAAGGCGGCGGCCTGAGGCCGGTCGCTGCTACTCGGGCAGCGCGGCGAGTTCCCTGTTGGCCCGCTCGGTGATGAGGCCGAGGACGCGCCCGGCCACGGCCAGGTCCTCCTCGGGGATGCCCGCGTAGATCCGGGCGGTGAGGGGCGCGGTCTCGGCGGACGTCGTCTCGTACAGGTCCCGCCCGGCCCGCGTGATCCGCACCTCGGACGTCCCCTCCGGAGCGAGCAGCCCCGCGGCGAGCAGTTCGTCGACCACGGCGTGCGCCTCCGCCGCGTCGATCTTGAGCGAGCCGACCACGTCGGCGACGAGCCGGTCCCGGTGGAGGGGCCCGCCGGCGAGCGCGGCCGGCCGTAGCGTGACGGACTGCTGGAAGGTCAGGCCGTGACGGGCCAGCGCGTTCTCCAGCAGGGCCCGGCCGGCGTAGTGGGCCAGGGCGATGACACGGGGATTGGTGGTCATGACCGCTCCTTGGGAGTGTCGTTCGTCGGGTCGAGAGGTGCGTCGAGCAGGACCGCGAGCTCGCGCTTGAAGTCCCGCGTGCGCGTGCTGTCCAGGCCGCCCAGTGGTGCCAGCAACTGCTCCAGGAGCCCCTGGACGACCGTGACGGCCTGCCGGGTCCGCTCGCGGCCCTCCTCGGTGAGCGCCAGTTGCACCGCGCGCGGGTCGCGCGGGTCGCGGGTGCGCTCCAGGAGCCCGGCGCTCTCCAGGGAGCGCGCCAGCTTGGAGACGTAGAGCGGTTCGAGGCCGGTGTGGTCGGCGAGGCGGCGCTGGCTGGGCCGCTCGCCGCGGCGCTGCATGCCGTGCAGCGAGGCCACCAGCGAGTACTGGGCGTGGGTCAGGCCGAGCGGGGCCACCGCGCGGTCCACCGCGACGCGCCACTTCATCGACAGTCGCCAGACCAGGAAACCGGGCGTCGCGCCCTCGGGTGCCGTACTCATGCTCGATACAGTACATGGCTACTATGTACATGGCTACTGTTTTCGGCGGTCGGATGGGGTCTGCCGCTGTCGGTCCGCCGCTGTGCCCGAAGGACGGCCTGACGGGGAACGCTTCACGGGGCTAGGTTGGGCGGCATGAGCAATCTTGATCGCGAGGCGGTTCCCGCCCTGTGCGGTGGCCGCGGCTTCGTGGTGGCGGAACCCGTGCGTGAACTCCTCAGCCCTCGCCGCGTCAAGCTCGGCGAGTCCAGCGAGGTGCGCCGGCTGCTGCCCAACCTGGGCCGTCGCATGGTCGGCGCCTGGTGTTTCGTCGATCACTACGGACCCGACGACATCGCCGACGAACCCGGCATGCAGGTGCCCCCGCACCCGCACATGGGCCTCCAGACGGTGAGCTGGCTGCACCAGGGCGAGGTGCTGCACCGGGACTCCACCGGCAGCCTGCAGACGATCCGCCCCCGTGAGCTGGGCCTGATGACCTCCGGGCGCGCGATCAGCCACTCCGAGGAGAGCCCGAAGTCCCACGCCCGCTTCCTGCACGGGGCCCAGCTCTGGGTCGCCCTCCCGGACGGCCACCGCCACACCGACCCGCGCTTCGAGCACCACGCCGAGCTGCCGCAGATCACGGCGCCGGGTCTGACGGCCACGCTCATCCTGGGCGACCTCGACGGCGCCCGCTCGCCCGGTACCGCGTACACCCCCATCGTCGGCGCGGACCTGACCCTGGCCGGCGGCGCGGACGTACGGCTGCCGCTGGAACCGGACTTCGAGTACGCCGTGCTGTCGATGTCCGGCGAGGCCCACGTGGACGGGGTACCGGTCCTGCCCGGCTCGATGCTCTACCTCGGCTGCGGCCGCACCGAACTCCCGCTGCGCGCCGAGTCGGACGCGGGCCTGATGCTTCTGGGGGGCGAGCCGTTCGAGGAGGAGCTCGTCATGTTCTGGAACTGGATCGGGCGCTCGCAGGGCGAGATCGAGCAGGCACGTCGGGACTGGATGGAGGGGACGCGGTTCGGTGAGGTGAAGGGGTACGACGGCGCTCCGCTGCCCGCTCCGGAGTTGCCGCCGGTGCCGTTGAAGCCGCGGGGCCGGGTGCGCTGACCTGCGGGAATGGCTGATTCTGCGTCCCGCTGTCGAGTGGGAGGCGACGGGGCGATGCGGCTCGGCTGCGCACGGTCCCTGGAAGGTGGTTGACAGCGCTGCTTCTCGACGAGGCCGGACCGCGGCTTGGCCTGCACTTCTCGGCGTCACCGCCACCGTGATCTTCTTCGCGCTGATCTCTATGCACGCATAAGGGGGTTATGGCTAGCATTGACCCATGCCGGTCAAACGGCTCGTGGTCTTCCGCTTTCACCGTGACCCCCTGGTCTGCCGGGGCCGCATCGCTCTCCTGCGACGGCTCAACCCCGGGGTGCCCGTACACGGACTCTTCGGCGGCCCGGGTGGCCCTCGCGGCGCCGCCTTCCGCCTCGCCGGCCGGCGGATGCTGGGACTGGACGCCCTGTACGTCTCCCGCCACAGTGGCCCCTGGAACTGGAAGAACGGCGACTTGCTGTTGCTGGACTGGTATCGCGAGGCAGGTCACCGGCTGTCCTTCGACGTCCTGCATTTTCTCGAGTGGGATCTGCTGCTGGCGGAGCCCCTGGAGCGGCTGTACGCCGCGGTGCCGCTCCAGGCTGTCGGCCTGACCGCACCGACGCCGCTGAGCGTCATCGGCGACGACTGGCGTTGGATCGCCGGCGAGGACGAGGCGCGGGAGTGGGGCGATCTCCTGGCCTTCGCCCGGGCCCGCTACGGCTACGGTTGCGACGACGGCGACGACCCGATCGCGTACGGCTGCCTGGGCGAGGGCCCCTGTTTCCCGCGGGCGTTCCTCGACGACTACGCGGCCGCCGACCCGCCCTCCCTCGGCAACGACGAGCTTCGCTATCCGTTGTTCGCCCGGCTCCTGGGCTACCCGGTGGTCGACACCGGATTCCGCCGTGCCTGGCACGGTCCTGAGGACGACCCGTACTTCAACGCCCTGGGAGACAGGAACATCCCGTGGGAGACGATCGCCGCCGAGCTGGCGAAACCGGATGGCCGCCGTGCCTTCCACCCCGTCCGCGCTGCCCTGCGCTCCGGGCCGGAGGCGGGCATACGCCCGCGCCGGGCTTGCCCCTGATAAGGGCAACGGAGCTCGTGACTGGTCGGCCGGGTGGAGCCGCTACGTGCCTGGCCGCAGTCGTTCGCCTGATGCCGGTCAAGGCCGGAAATCCGGACGGGCAGAAGCGTTTTGGCGCCAACGATCAGTAATCAACCCACCGCGCGGAGTGGTTCCGGCTACACGTGTGCGTGGAGGTTGTCTGACGGGGAGGGCTGGTCGGTGGTTCTGTCGATCAATGTTGCGGTGTTGCTCGCGGTGATCATCCTTGTGCGGCTGCGGCGGCGCACAGAGGCTCGAAGCCGGAACGACGAGAAGCTGACCGTCCTGATCGTGTTGGTCTTCGGCGTGCTGGTAGCCCCTACCGCGTTCGGCCAGACCATCGTCGACGTCGTCGGCCAACTCGCACAGGGCGTCACCCAGTCGGGCAGCCCCTGAGGGCGGGACGGGGTGGCATGACCTGCTGGCGGGGAGGGTTGCTCGGCCGTACCGACCCCGGAGCCGGTGGGCGCCGGGTCGGTGCGGTTGCCGGTCAGCAGGGCGAGGCCCAGGGTGGCGGCGAACACCTGGCAGGCGGCCGCTCGCAGCACGCGTTCCCTCGGATCGGCGGCCCGAAAATCGTGCGGGAGCGGTCGGTGCGGGAAGGAGGATGGGGCCATGGACATCGAGGACGTCATGAACTTCCTGGTCGAGCACCGCGCCCCGAACGTCGTGCCCGGTTACGTCTCCGAGCAGCTCCTGTCCATGGGATGGATCATCGACGTCGAATCCGGCACACGCATCATCGAGGTCGGACGGCGGTGGCTGAGGTCGGACGACGCCTTCCGCGCGGCCGTCGCGATGGGGCTGGAGAACGAAACCTGTCTGGCCGACTCATGGGACGAGCTCCTCGAGTTGGCCGAGCCGATGAAGCAGCGGTTCCCCTCGATGGCCGACGACGTGAGCGCCTGGCTCGAGCGGGCCAGGCTGTCGTACGAGAGGCGGGAAACGGGGTTCTGGACCTCGGCGACGCCGCGGAGCCCGGGTGGGAACGACGACGGTCACTCGCTGCCGTCCGGATAAACTGCCCCCTCGGGGGAGCCCTTTGCTCTGCCCGTGTCGGGACGGTCGGCAGGCGGCTTGATGTGAAGGAGTCCGAGCGTGGATGCCCCACATGCGGTGGTCGGATCCGCCCCGGCGATGCCCGGGAGGGTTTCGTTGGAGGTGAGCCCGTTGCCCGGTCGTACGGGGATACGAGCCCGCGGTGAGATCAGCGTCCTCACCTGCCCGTCCTGGGAACGGGCCTTGTCCGAGCTGGCCCGGCGGCACGCGGGTGTGTCGTACGTGGAGCTGTCGGACGTGGCGTTCATCGACGTGGCCGGGGTGACCGCTCTGGCGGTCACCGCCATGAACCTGCCCCACGGGAGGGTCGTGGTGGAGCATCCACCGCCGCAGCTGCCGCGGGTGCTGGAGATGTTCTGGCCGGGCCTGGACCGGATCGAGGTGGCTCTGTGACGAGCACGGTGACCACCCGCGAGGCGTTCGCGCACCCCGCCCTCTTCTACCGCACCGAGCAGCAGTACACGCGGCAGACGGTGGCCTTCCTGCGCCAGGGCCTGGCCAACGGCGAGCCCTTGGCCGTGGCGGTGCCCGGCCCCAACCTGGAGCTGATCAAGGCAGGTCTGGGCGCGGACGCCGAGGGCATCCTCTTCCTGGACATGACCGAGGCCGGCCGCAACCCGGGACGGATCATCCCCAAGGTGCTGCGCGGATTCGCCGACGCCCACCCGACGTCGCGTGTGCGGATCATCGGCGAGCCGATCTGGGCCGGACGCAGCGCGGTGGAGTACCCGGCGTGTGCGCAGCACGAAGCGCTGATCAACGCCGCGTTCGAGGGCCGGGCGGTGACGATCCTGTGCCCCTACGACGAGGTCGGGCTGGATCCGCAGGTCATCGCCGACGCGCGGATCACCCACCCGACCCTCATCAGCGGGGAGGGCCGTGAGTCGGTCAGCGGCGTCTTCGACTGGCAGGCGGTCGTCGATCGGTACAACCAGGTGCTCGCGCCCGCACCGGACGCGGTGGCCTTCTCCTACGGCGGTGAGGATCTTCCGGCGGCCCGCCGGTTCGCCCTCGCTCAGGCGACGCGGCTGGGCATGGTCGGAGAGCGGCTGATGGACGTGGAGCTGGCGGTCGCGGAGCTGACGACCAACAGCGTCGTCCACGGCGGAGGCCACGGGACGCTCGCGGTCTGGGCCGAGCAGGGGCAGTTGGTGTGTCAGGTCCGCGATGCGGGCCGACTGGCCGACCCGCTGGCCGGCCGCCGCCCGCCGGAGCGCGGCCAGTTGGGCGGCCGGGGCCTGATGATGGTCCACTACGTGGCCGACCTGGTGCGCGTGCACACCGGCGACGACGGTACGACCGTGCGCTTCTACCTCGGCTTGTGACACCGCGCGGGGGCACGGCGGGGAGGTGACGGCCGCTCGCCCCGCCGCTCACCCCCGCCGCTCGCCCCGCCACTCACTCCGCCCACGCACGCCCGTCGAGCGCCGTGCGACTCTCCAACGCGTGCAGTACGGCCACCATGTCCTCGTCGCCGTACCCCTGCTCCACCGTCTCGCCGAACAGGGCGTGGCACACGTCGAGGAGTGGGGAGGCGACGCCGGTCCTGCGGGCGGCCTCGGCGATCAGGCGGTTGTTCTTCAGGACGTCAGCCGCCCCGGCCTGGACGGCGAAGTCGCGGTCCAGCAGTTTCGGCGTCTTCATCCGGGAGACGGAGCTGGCCATCGGTCCCGCGTCCAGGACGTCCCTGAGCAGCCGTGCGTCGAGCCCCTGCCGTTCGGCGAAGTGGAACGCCTCGGTGAGGCCGGTGACCAGGGTGATCAGGAACAGGTTCACCGAGAACTTGGTCAACAGGGCGGCCGGGACGGGGCCGCAGTCGAACGCCTCCTTGCACAGGGGCGCCAGCAGCGGACGTACGGCCGCCACCGCGTCCCCGTCACCCGCCAGCATGGCGACCAGCTCGCCCCGCTCGGCCGGAACCCGGGAACCGGACACCGGTGCCTCGACATACCGCCCGCCCGCGGCCCGGATGTCGTCCTGGAGGCCGCCCGAGTACTCCGCCGAGGTCGTCCCCATGTGGACGACGGTGCGGTCGGCCACCCGGCCCGGGAAGTCCGCGGTGCCGCGTCCGAGGACGGTGTCGAGGGCGGTCTCGTCGGCCAGCATGAGGAACACCGTGCCGGCCCGCTCGAAGACCTCGCCGGGGCTCGCCGCGACCTCGGCCCCGGCGGCGCGCAGCGGTGCGCACCTGGCCGGTGAGCGGTTCCAGACCACCAACGGGGTCCCCGCCCGTGCGAGGTTGAGGGCCATGGCCTGCCCCATGACCCCCAGCCCGACGAAACCCACGTACGCCATGACGTTCCACCGCCTCCGTCGACTATGACAGCGGTCATAGTAGCCGTGTCTATGACGACGGTCATAGAGTGAGGGCCGGGAGATCGAGGAGCGGGAGGCGGGACATGGCGGTGTCCGAACGCGGGCCACGCGAGCGGATGGTCTTCAGCGCGGCCCAGCTGATCCGGCGCGGCGGGGTCTCGGCCGCCGGGATGCGTGACGTCGCCGCCCACGCCGGGGCGCCGCGCGGTTCGCTTCAGCACTACTTCCCCGGCGGCAAGGAACAGCTGGTCAACGAGGCCGTGGGCTGGGCCGGCCGGTACGCCTCACGACGCGTCGCGCGTTTCCTGGCCGCCCTGCCGACGCCGACGCCGAGTGGGCTCTTCGCCGGGATGGTGCGGCAGTGGACCGACGAGTACGAGACGTCCGGCTTCGCGGGCGGCTGTCCGGTCGCCGCCGCCACGGCCGACTGCGCGGAGAGCACCGACTCCACCCGACAGGCCGCCTCCGCCGCCTTCGCCCACTGGCACGGCTCGGTGGCGGCGGCCCTCGTCGACATGGGCGTACCCCCGGAACGGGCGCCCTCGCTCGCCACGCTCATGCTCAGCTCCCTGGAGGGGGCGATTCTCCTCGCCCGAGCCGAACGGGACGTGCGCGCCCTGACGACCGTGTCCCGAGAACTCGCCCCGCTGCTCGACGCGGCCGTGACCCGGGGCGCCCCGGACGCCTGAACGACGGCATGCCGGACATGACCGGGTTGGCGCCGAGACCTGACGGGACAGAACCGGTTTCGTCAGCTCCCGCGGGGTCACGCCGGGAACAGTGGGCTCGGTCGGCGCGGTTGCATCGGTCGACGGACTCACGACATGTTCCTGCAGGAGGACTGTTTCTCATGACTGACCGGCCCTTGACGCTGATGGCGGTACACGCCCACCCCGACGACGAGGCCACCGGAACCGGAGGAGTCCTCGCGCGGTACGCGGCGGAAGGCGTCCGCACGGTTCTCGTGACCTGTACCGACGGCGGCTGCGGTGACGGACCAGGGGGCGTGAAGCCGGGCGATCCCGGGCACGATCCGGCGGCGGTCGCCGCGATGCGCCGCCATGAACTCACGGAGAGCTGCGGGGTCCTGAAGATCAGCGATCTGGAGATGCTGGACTACGCCGACTCCGGCATGGTCGGCTGGCCCACCAACGACGCCCCCGGATCGTTCTGGCGGACCCCCGTGGAGGAAGGTGCGGCCCGCCTCGCCGAACTCATGCGGCACTACCGTCCCGATGTGGTCGTCACCTACGACGAGAACGGCTTCTACGGTCACCCCGACCACATCCAGGCCCACCGGATCACGATGGCGGCGCTGGAGATGATCGATCTGACGCCCAAGGTGTACTGGACGACGATGCCCCGCTCGATGATGGGACGCTTCGGCGAGATCATGCGCGAGTTCGGTGAGGACGTGCCGGAGCCGGATCCCGCCGAGGCGGCGGCGCCGGTCGAGATGGGCCTGCCCGACGACGAGATCACCACGTGGGTGGACACGACCGCGTTCAGCGGCCAGAAGTTCGACGCCCTGGCCGCGCACGCCAGTCAGGGCGAGAACATCTTCTTCCTCAAGATGGGCAAGGAGAGGTTCGGCGAGTTGATGGGCGTGGAGACCTTCGTACGCGTCCAGGACACCACCGGAGCACCCGTCCCCGAGAACGATCTCTTCGCCGGACTGCGCTGACCCGCCCGCGAACGGCCCGCCGGACCCCGTCCCGGGGCGGCGGGCCGCCTCTGCGATCCGTAGGCCACGAGGGCGATGTCCCGGCCGTGACTGCGGCGGTCACCGGCCCGCGTACCGCAGGCTGCGGGTGCCGCCACACCGGTGGCCCGTGTCGCAGTCCAAGGAGAGGTACATGCCCTTCATGCCCCGACTCCCGCAGCTGGCCGCCGCTGTCGCCGCCACCGCCGTCGCCGTCGGCGTCCTCGCCACGGCTCCCGCGTCCGGTGACGAGCCGGTCGTGTCGCAGCCGCGCGTGGTCGCCCACTTCGACTTCGCCGCGGGGGAGACGCCCGAGAACATCGCGGTCGAACCGGACGGCTCCGCCGACCTGACCTTCGCCTTCGCCCGCCAGGTCGCCCACGTCACCCGGCACGGGGACATCCGCAGCCGCGTCACCCTGCCCGCCGTCGCGAACCCGAACACCCCCGTCGTCCACAACGCCATCGTGCTCGGCATCGCCCGCGCCCACGACGGCACCCTGTACGTCAACTACGCCACCGGCACCGCCGAGACCGGCGTCTGGCGCATCGCCCCCGGCGGCGAGCCCCGTCAGATCGCGAAGCTGCCGGCCGACGGGCTCCCCAACGGCCTCGCCCTCGACGAGCACCGGGGCGTGCTCTACGCGGCCGACTCGGTACGGGGAACCGTCTGGCGCGTGCCGGTGACCGGAGGCCGGCCCACCGCGTGGGCCACGGCGACGGCCCTCGCGCCGGTCCCGTCCGGAACCGGCTTCGGCGCCAACGGCATCAAGGTCCACGGCGGGGCCGTCTGGGTGTCCAACACCGACCGCGGCACGCTGCTGCGCATCCCCGTACGCCGGGACGGCTCCGCGGGTCTGGTCGAGACCCGGGCGACAGGGCTCGGCGGCGTCGACGACTTCGCCTTCACCTCACACCACGACGACACCGTCCTCGCCACGCTCAACAGCGCCAACCAGGTCGTCGTGGTCTGCCCGGACGGTACCCACTCTGTCGTGCTCACCCAGCAGGACGGTCTCTCGAACCCGACCTCCGTGGCCGTACGCGAGCGCACGGTCCACGTCCCGAGCGCCTCGTACTTCGCCGCCGAGCCCGACCCGAACCTGCTGCTGGCCCGTCTGAACCGTGGGTGAGGTCCGGCCAGGAGCCAGGACACCTGCTCAGAGACCTGAGCAGGTGTCCGGTGCCGGTCCCTCGGCTACAGCGCGGTGAACGTCCACAGCAGGTTGGTGCTGGAGCCGTACGTCCACTGCTTGGTGACCGAGCCGGACGGCACGCTGCCGCCGCCGTCCAGGACGAGTCCGGTGGTGCGGTTGGCGATCGAGTAGCGGCCGTCCCCGCGATGGGTGATCAGCCACTGCTGGTTGGTGCCGCCGTTCCAGGCGGCCTGGCGGGCGGGGGAGCCGTCGGCGGTGCCGCCCCAGCCGTCGGCGACCATGCCGTTGGTGCGGTTGACCAGCTTGTAGTAGCCGCCACCGACCTCGACCGTCTGCCACTGGAGGTTGGGGCTGCCGTCCCAGGCCCACTGCTTGAGGTTGGACCCGGAGGCCACGTTGCCGCCGCTGTCCAGGGCCAGTCCGTCGGTGACGTTGACGATCTCGAAGTACGGGGACGGGTTGAACTGCACCTTCAGAGAGGTCACCGCGTCGTTGTTGCCGGTCTTCCGCAGGTCGGCGTTGTCCGCGGTGAAGGTCCACGCCGTGCCGGTGAAGTTGTCACCGGAGTAGCCGATGACCTGGTAACCCGGGGCGAGCCGCAGGGAGGACAGGGTACGGGGGGTGAGGCCGGCCAGGGTCAGTTCGTCCGCGGTGTGGTCGCCGATCTCCAGGACGGTACCGGTACCCGCGTAGTCGACGTCCTGGAAGGCCACGGCACCTGCCGCCGGGCGCAGGCTCGGGATCGCACCGGTGAAGGTCAGCTTCAGCACGTACGCGTCGGCGCTGAACGGCGCCGACGACGGCAGGGTGACCGTGAGTCCGTTCGCGCCCTGGGCAGGGGACGCCAGGTTCGTGTAGGTGCCGGCGGTCGGGTTGAGCAGCTGCACCGACTTCAGCGAAGAGACGTCGATCCTGGCGGAGTTGAGCGTCTTGATCGTCAGCGAGGTGCCGGGCCAGCCGAGGACGGTGGCGTACAGCACGGTGTTCGCCTTGTTCCGGGTGAAGCGGATGTCCTGCGCGGTACCGGCCGTGGGGGTGGTGAAGGCGCCGCCGCCCATCTTCGTGGGGCCCTCGCCGTACGCCGTCCACGCCCGGGTGCCGTAGACCGACTCGCCGAAGCGCTTCAGGTAGTCGCCGATGGCCAGCAGGACGTCCCGCTGGCCCTGCGGAATGGTGCCGTCGGCCATGGGCGCGATGTTCAGCAGCATGTTGCCGTTCTTGCTGACCCGGTCGATCAGCGCGTGCAGCATCTGCTGGACGCTGTAGTAGCCGATGCCCTGCGTGTAGCACCAGCTGGAGCTGGAGATGCTGTCGTCCGTGAGCCAGTAGGGGGCGGTGAGGTCGCCCGGCCCGCCGCGCTCGTAGTCGAAGACCTCGCCGTGGCCGTCGAGCCCGTCCTTGTAGGTGGCGACGACCTCCCTGCCCCAGGAGTTGGCCTGGTTGTAGTAGTACGACAGGAAGTTGAGCCGCTGCTGCTCGTCGACCGCGTCGAGCTTGAAGTCCTGCCAGAGGATGTCGGGCCGGGCCCGGTCGATGACCTCCTTGAGCTTGTCGTACCAGAGTTGGTTCTCGGCCGCCGGACCCAGTTGGCCGTAGAGCTTCTTCAGGCTCGGGTCGGTCTGCGCGGGCACGAACTCGTAGTAGCCGTTGAAGTGGTAGGCGTGGTGCATGGCCACGAGCAGTTTGAGGTTCTTGGCGCGGATGGCGTCGGTGAACAGGCGCAGCAGGTTCAGGCCGGGGCCCTTGCTCACGGAGTTCCACTCGTTGACCTGGCTGTCCCACATGGAGAAGCCGTCGTGGTGCTCGGCGACCGGGCCGGCGAACCTCGCTCCGGCGTCCACGAACAGCTGCGCCCACTCGTCGGGGTCGAAGGCACCGCCCGCCGACTTGAGCTTCGGCGCGAACTGCACGTGGTTGCCGACGAGGTCGTCGGCGCCGTCGATGAAGTTGTGGAACGGCCAGACCGAGGGGTCGCCGTAGGTCGCGATGTGGTGCTTGTTGGCGTTGCTCCCGCCGCTGTACATGTTGCGCGGGTACCACTCGCTGTCGTACGCGGGGACGCTGAAGGCGCCCCAGTGGAAGTAGATGCCGAACTTGGCGTCGCGGAACCATTCGGGGGCCGCCGGGTGCTGGTTCACGGAGTTCCACGTGGGGGTGTAAGTGGTGGGCGCGGCCAGGGCACGGCCGGCGGCGAACGCGTCGGTGGTGACCGCGGCCGCCACGACGGCGGTGGCGCCGGCGACGAACTGACGTCTGCTGAGCGAACTCGACATGGGAGATCCCTGGTGCGGAGGGGGGACGGGGACCCGGAAACCGGATGGCACGGATGCCACGGATGAAGGTCCGCCCTGTGTCCCGTCCGTGTCAACCACCGTACAGGGATGAATACCGGGGTTTGACTGAGTCAGGTGGGGAATTCGACCGTAATAACCCTTTCCTGAGACACTAGACATCACATGTATCGTGCTTTGGCGTAGACCTGACGCACCGGGCTCTATCATCAACATCGCTGAAGAGCGGTGGAAGGAGTTCGCGGTGTCCCTGACGGACAAGGCCATCGAGCAGATCCGTGAGCTGATCCGCTCCGGAGCGCTGCCCCCTGGCTCGAAACTGCCGCCGGAACCGGACCTCGCGGCTCAGCTGGGCCTGTCCCGCAACCTCGCCCGCGAGGCGGTCAAGGCGCTGGCCGTCGCCCGGGTCCTGGAAGTGCGGCGCGGCGACGGCACCTATGTCACCAGCCTCCAGCCGAGCCTGCTCCTGGAGGGGCTCGGCGGCGCGGTGGAACTCCTCCAGGGGGACTCGGGCGCGCTGCGGGACCTCATGGAGGTACGCCGGCTCCTCGAACCGATGGCCACGGCGCTCGCCGCGACCCGCATCACTGACGAGCAACTGGCCGAGGTGAAAAGGCACTTGGACGCCATGCGTGAGGCGCGCGAGGACGTCGAACTGCTCAACGCCCACGATGCCGCGTTCCACCGCGCGGTCGTTACGGCCACCGGCAACGAATCCCTGCTCACGCTCCTGGAGGGCATCTCCGGCCGCACCCTGCGCGCCCGCATCTGGCGCGGACTGGTCGACGCCCAGGCCGCGGGCCGCACGCTCGCCGAGCACGAGGCGATCTTCGCGGCCCTGTCCCGCCGCGACGCCACGCTCAGCCAGGCCACCGCGCTGGTGCACGTGAGCAACACCGAGCAGTGGCTGAGGGCACACCTGGACGCCGCCGAGTGACGGCGGCGCCGGTGCGAGCTTCCCTTTCAGCAGTACAGGTTGCCGCCGGGGGCGACCCCGAGGACCGACGTGAAGCGGTTGTAGGCGTCGACCCGGCTCTGCACCTGGGCCGGGTTGCGCCCGTCGCACTCCAGTGAGCCGTTGATGGAACGGATCGTCTGACCGAACCCGGCCTGGTTGACCATGGCGTTGTGCGGGGTCATGGTGCCGGGTCCGGACTGGGTGTTCCAGTACCAGAGGCCGGTCTTCCACGCCACGGCCGAGTCGTTCTGCACCAGCCAGGGGTTGTTGAGCAGATCGATCCCCAACGCGTCGCCCGCGGCCTTGTAGTTGAAGTTCCACGACAGCTGGATCGGACCGCGCCCGTAGTAGGCGGCCTGACCGGCCGGGCAGCCGTACGGCTGGTTCCAGTCGCAGTAGTGCGGGTAGTTGGCGGTGTTCTGCTCGACGATGTGCACCAGCCCGCCCGTCTCGTGGTTCACGTTGGCGAGGAAGGCCGCCGCCTCCTGCTTCCGCACCGTGTCGCTGCCGGTGTTCGCGAAGCCGGGGTAGGCGTTCAGCGCCGCCACCAGGCCGCCGTAGGTGTAGAAGGAGTTCCGGCTCGGGAACATCTGGTTGAACTGCGCCTCGCTGACCACGAATCCGGACGGCTGGCTCCCGCCGCCCGCGGGCGCGTTCCACTTCTGGTTGGCGGTTCCCGCACAGGTCCAGATCTGCAACCGGGTGCCGTTGGCGCTGTTGTTGTCCCGCACGTCCAGGCACTTGTTCGCCGCCGGGTTGACGATGTCCCGCGCGCCGGAGACCACCCACTGCTGGTTGGCGCCGCCCGAGCAGTCCCACAGCTGTACGGCCGCCCCGTCGGCGGTGCCGCGGTCGGCGACGTCGAGACACTTGCCGAGCGCCCGCAGGGTCCCGTCACCGGGGTTGGACCAGATCTGGGCGCCGGTTCCGTTGCAGTCGTAGAGCTGTACGGCCGTGCCGTTGGCGGTGGACGCGCCCGCCACGTCGACGCACTTGCCGGCGAGGCCGGTGATGGTGCCGGAGGCGGCGTGGGCGGGGGTCACCGTGCACAGCGCGGTGAGCACGGCGCCGAGGGCGGCGAAGGCCGCGAGACGGCCTCTGCGGAGGGATGAGGACATGGGTGTGCACGCTCCTTGAGGGGGGTGGGGGAGCCGCCCCTCCTGGTGAGGAGGGGCGGCCGGAAGGCGGAGCTCTACGGGTAGCTGGTCAGATTCGCCACGTTCGTCGAGGAGTTGGAGGGACCGCCGGTACCGTTCACGACGTGCCGGATGGTGCCGGTGCCGCCGAGGGAGACCGTCACCATGCTCTGGAAGCGCACGCCCGTCCTGTTCGGTGCCTCGATGGCCCGCTCCGCGGCCACCCCCGGGTTCACGTTGAAGTAGCAGTAGCTGCCGAGGCCGTAGGCCTGGTGGCTGGTGACGGAGTCGGCGACCTTGTAGGCGGCGTAGCCCTGCGTCGAACCGTTCATCCAGGCCGCCTGGTTGGGCGGGTCGTACGGCATCTCGTTCTGGTAGAAGTACGTGCGGCCGCCATTGCCGTTCCAGATGGTCTGGTACTTCTGGTAGTGCTCGACGAACAGCCCGTACGCGGTGACGTTGTCGCCGTTGACGATCAGGCCGGTGTCCGCGGTGTTGCTGGTCCAGCCGACGCCGCTGCCGTGGTCGGCGCGCCAGATCCACATGTGGTCGCCGATCACGTCGTCGCTGTTGATCACGAGGCTGGTGGTCGCCCTGCCGACGCCCGCGCCGCCGACGCGGAAGTACACGTCGTGCAGGGAGGTCGGGTTCGCGGCGTGGGAGGCGGCGGAGCCGGCCGGCCCGACCTCCATCAGGGTGGGCGAATTGGTGGTGCCCGCGTCGAAGAGGACGCCCGCGACCTTGACGCCGTCGACGTCGGCCACCTTCATCGCGGTGACGCCGTTGTCCGGGACGAAGGTGGCGAGGCCCAGACCGAGGACGACGGTGTTGGCGCGGTTCACCTGGAGCGTCTGGTTCAGGTGGTACACGCCCGGGGTGACCAGGAGGTTCTTGCCCGCCGCCAGGGCCGCGTTGATGTCCGCGGCACTCGCGCCCGGCTTCACGACGTAGAAGGTGTCGAGGGACAGCGAGGACCCGGCCGGGGAGCCGCCGGACCAGCTGGTGCCGGTGGAGCTGGACCGCACCGACGGCACGAACACCTTGTAGGAGCCGTCACCGTCGACGTACAGGAAGGGCTTCTCCCGGCTGACCGGGGACTGGGCGACCGTGGTGTACGGCGGGTTGGGGAAGCTGGTGCCGGGGACGCCCTGGCTGCCGACGAAGACCATGTTCCAGTTGGCTCCGGTCCAGCTGCCGAGCTGGGAGTTGCGGGTCAACCACTGTTGCTGGCTGCCGGAGTTGACCTGTCCGTCGATCTTCGTGTCGGCGAGCAGGCCGCCGCTGGACCAGCCGTTGTCGTCCAGGGCGAGGTTGCCGCGCAGGTGCATCCGGCGGTAGGCGGCCGCCTGCGAGACCGCCCAACGGTCGCCGCCGCCCGTCGGGTTGACGGAGAGGTTCTCGGCGCCGCGCCAGAAGTTCTGGGTCGCGTTGCCCTGGAACCAGTCCGCCTCCGCGTGCACCGCGCCGTTGACCGTCACCGCGTCCGGCGTGAGACCGAGCCCCGCGACCTGGGTGTAGAAGCCGACGTTGGCGTTCGCGGTGTAGGAGCCCGGCTTGAACAGGACGGCGTAGCGCTGGGTGCCGAACTGGTTGGTCTCCTGCTGCTGGAAGATGGAGTCGAGCCGGGACTGGATCGTCGAGGACGGCGTCGACGGGTCGAAGACGACGACGTTCGGGCCGAGGTCCGGGTTGCCGGCCGACGGCGTCACCGGGACCACCTGGAAGCGCTGGGCCGCGCTGCCGTTGCACGTGTACTGCACGAACTGCACGCTGTCGGCGGTCGAGGCGCCCGGATCGTCCAGGCACTTGCCGCTGTTGCGGTTGACGAACCGGTAGGCGCCGCCGCCCTCGTCGACGGGCAGCCACTGCTGGTTGGCGCCGCCGCCGTAGGTCCACAGATGCACCGGCGCGCTGTCGGCGGTGGAGACGTCGGCCACGTCCACGACCTGCGCGGTGTTGTTGCGGTTCTCGATGCGGACGTAGCCGTCGCCGGTGGCGGTGAAACTCCACTGCTGGGCCGTGGTGCCGTTGCACGCGTACTGCTGGACGACGGTTCCGTTGGCGGTGCCGGCCGACCGGGCGTCGAGACAGCGCCCGCTTGCCGCGTTCATGACAGTAGAAAAGCCGGTGGGCAGCGCGGTGGCCGCGCTCGCGGGTGCGGGAGCGAACGTCAGAAGGGACGCGGCGGCCGCCGTGACGAGCGCGGCGGCGCCGGATCTGGGGAGGCGTGGGCGGGTCGGCATGCGCAGAGCCCTTCGTGGGGGGTGAGGAGGCTGGCTGACCCGGAACCTAAAGGTATGGACCACTTGCGTCAAGAGGTGAAGTAAGGTTTGAGGGAAGGGGGTTGGCCGGGGGAGGTGCCGGGGAGACCGCCACAGCGGGCACGGGCCGCGGCCGCAGGCCCATCACCAGACCCACGATCACCACCGCGATGCCCAGCCACACCGACGGCCCCGGCACGCCCGTGCCGGACACCGCGCCGGCGACCGCCGCCGCCAGGGGAGCGATACCGGTGAGCAGCCCGGCCCGCCCGGCCCCCACCGCACGGACCGTGGAGTACCACAGCACGAACGCGACCGCCGTCACCATCAGCGTCAGATACCCGGCGGCCACCCACTGACCGGCCGTCACCTCCCGTACCGCCGTGGGCCCTTCGAGGGGGACGCCGAGAACGGCCAGCAGCACACCGCCGATCCAGGTCGCGTGGATCGACACCCCCCAGGGCGTGTGCCGCGCCAGCACCGGCACCGCGAGCAGCGTGAACGCGGCCTCGCACCCCAGGGCCAGCCCGGCCCAGGCCACCCCGGCCGCGTCCGTACGGCCCGTGCCCTCCACCAGCACCGCGCCCGCCATCACGACGGGCGCCGCGATCAGCACCTGCCGACTCGGCCTGCGTCCCTCCAGCAGCGGTCCCACCACCCCGAGCACCAGCGGAACGCACGCCACCGCCACGGCGATCACCGCGGGCTCCGCGTGTGCGACCCCCCGGACCACGGCCACGTTGAACAGCACCAGACCGGTGACGGCGAGCCCGGTCAGCCACAGCCACTCCCGCCCGCGCGGCCACACCGGACGGACACCGGCGACCCGGGCGAGGAGGACGAGGATCACGGTCGCGGCCAGATAGCGGACGGCCTGGGTGGTGAACAGCGGGGCGTCCACCAGAGTGTGCGAGACGGTGACGCTGCTGCCCACCACAGTCATCCCGATCATGCCGGGGACCAGCTGGGCCAACGAGGCGGAAGGTGTGTTCATGACGCCCACCCTGCCCGCACAATGGACGCCATGGGCAGGTCCACGAAGTCATCGTCCGAGGGGTCCAAAACCGCGTCCGGCACGCCGGGTGCCGATACGGCCCTGGGCTCGGACTTCCTCCAGCTGGACATCGGACAGGCACCGCCCGGCGGCCGTACCGCCTGGCTCGCCGACCGGTTGCGGTCGGCCATCGCCGACGGCCGGCTGCCCGTCGGGACCCGGCTGCCCGCCAGCCGGGTCCTCGCCGGTGAACTGCGCGTCACCCGGGGCGTGGTCACCGAGGCCTACCGGCGACTCGCCGAGTCCGGCCAGATCGCCGGTCGCGGCCGGCTCGGCACCGTGGTCGTGGCCGCGCCCGCCGCACCCGTCGCGCCCGCCGGCCCGCGCGAGAGCGCGCACGGGGCGTCGGTGCCGGGACCGGGGTCCGCGCTCTTCGCCTCAGCCGTCCGCGACGGCGTCGTGGACGCCCTGCGCGCGCTGCCGTGCCGTATCGACCTCTCCCCGGGCCTCCCCGACCTCGCCGCCTTCCCCCGCACCGCCTGGCTGCGCGCCGAACGCGCCGTCCTCGCGGGCGTCACCCCGGTGGACTTCGGCTACGGCGACCCGCGCGGCGCCCCCGCCCTGCGCCGGGCCGTCGTCGGCTGGCTGGCCCGCAACCGGGGCATCCGCGCCGACCCGGACGAGGTCGTGGTGGTGGCCGGTGTGGCACAGGCCTTCTCCCTGCTCGGGAAGCTCCTGCGGGCCGAGGGCGTCCACCGCGTCGCCGTCGAGGACCCCGGATCACTCGGCGCGCGCCAGCAGTTGGAGTACGGCGGCCACACCGTCGTCCCCGTCCCCGTGGACGCGGGCGGCCTCGCCGTCGGCGCGCTGCGCGCCTGCGGTGCCCGGGCGGTGCTGACGACCCCGGCGCACCAGTTCCCCACCGGCGTCGTCCTCGACGGGGAACGCCGCCGCGAGCTGCTGAGCTGGGCCGCGGCCGGCGGCGTGGTCATCGAGGACGACTACGACGCCGAGCACCGCTACGACCGGCCGCCGGTCCCGGCCCTGCGCTCGCTGCTGCCCGACGGGGTCTGCTACACGGGCAGCGTCTCCAAACTCCTCGCCCCCGCGCTCCGCGTGGGCTGGCTGCTCGTCCCGCCGGACCGGCTGGACGCCGTCGTCACGGCCAAGCGGTACGCCGACCTCGGCAACGGCATCCTCACCCAACTGGTCCTCGCCCGGCTCATGGACTCCGGCGAGCTGGAACGCCATCTGCGCCATGTCCGGCAGCGCCACCGCCGGCGCCGGGACGCGATGCTGCGGGCCGTCGAGACGCGGCTGCCCGGCGCCCGCGTGCACGGGGCGGCCGCCGGCCTGCACCTCATGGTCACCTTCGACGACCTGGGGGCCGGCCTGCGCGACACCGACCTCGCCGCGGCCGCGCTGGAGCAAGGCGTCAAGGTGCACCCCCTGTCCTGGCACCGGCTCACGCCCGGCCCGCCCGGCCTGGTCCTCGGCTACGCGGCGGGCGCCGCCCACGAGGTCGACGAGGGCATCGCGCTGGTGGGAGAGGCGCTGGGCACTCTGACCGGCGGCGGGTGACGCACTGGGCCCACTGACCGGTGGGTGAGGGGCCCGGTGGGCTGAGGAGGCAGAGACGGCTCGTGGTGGGCGTTGACCCGAACGCCCGTTCCGTCCTACCGTCACGGCAGACGTGCCGGAACGTTCCGGCAGAGTAGCGGCAGCTCGCCGCGGAAGCGGAGCGACCATGGGCCTTCCGTCCACGGACTGGCTGGTGCGACCCGTCGCGCCGATCGACGAGGCCACCGCGGCGGCGGTACTGGCGGCGCGGTTCGGCGTGCACGGCAGCGTGCGGGACCTGGGCAGCCAGCAGGACCGCAACTACCGGGTGCGCGGCGGGACGGGGGAGTACGTCCTCAAGATCGCCAACTCCGCGACCGGGCAGGACGAACTCCGCGCCCAGTGCGCCGCCGTAGAACACCTGGCCCGCGCCCTGCCGGACGTTCGGCTGCCGCGGGCCCGGCCCGGGACCGACGGTGACGTGGTGCAGCCCTTCACCGCCGACGGCGTCCGGCTCGACTGCCGGCTCCTGGAGTTCGTGCCGGGCGAGCCCATCATGGACAGCCGCTACCTCGCCCCCGTGGTCGTCGCCCGGCTGGGCGAACTCGCCGGACGGATCGCCGCCGCCCTCGCCGACTTCACCGCCTCCGACCCCGACCGCTTCCGGCCGTGGGACCTGCGCAACGCCCTCGCCGTGGTCGAGACCCTCGCCCCGCACTGCCCCGACCGGGCCCGCGCCGACCAGGCGCTGAGCGCCGCCCGGACCGCCCACGCGCTCGTGGAGCCCCACGCCGGGGGTCTGCCGGTGCAGTTCGTCCACGGCGACATCACCGACAACAACGTCGTCTGCGAGACCGCGCCGGACGGCCGCCGGATGCCGGTCGGCGTCATCGACTTCGGAGACCTCGGCACCGGCTGGACGGTGGCCGAACTCGCGGTCGCCTGCACCTCGGTGCTCCACCACCACGGCGCCGGGCCGACGTCCGTCCTGCCCGCCGCCCATGCCTTCGACGCCGTACGCCCCCTCACCGACGGGGAGTTGGCCGTGCTGTGGCCGCTCGTCGTGCTGCGGGCCGCCGTCCTGGTGGTCAGCGGGCAGTACGACGTCCTCCAGGACCCCGACAACGGGTACGCGTCCGCCGCCCTGGACCGGGAGTGGGCCATGTTCGAGGCCGCCGTCTCGGTCCCGACGGAGGTGATGACGGCCCACCTGCGCGAGTCCCTCGGCCGCCCCCGACCGTCGGTCACGACCGTGGCCACGCACCCGCTGGTGCCGGAACTCCCCGCCTCCGTCATCGAGTTGGACCTCTCGACCGAGAGCGAGCCGCTGCACTCGGGCCGGTGGCTCGACACGGACGCCGAGGCCGTCCTGGCCTCCGGCCTCGCGGCGGCCCGCACCCGGCACGGCGAGTTCCGCCTCACCCGGACCACCGTCGACACCATGGACGCCCCCGCGACCTGCGCCCTCGGCGTGGACCTGTACCTCGCGGGCCCGTCGAGGGTGCACGCGCCCTGGGACGGCACGCTCACCCGCCACCCCGACGGCACGATCAGCCTGCGCGGCGAGGGACCCACCCTCTGGCTGTACGGCGTCGACAGCGGTGCCGAACCCGGCCCGACCACCGCCGGACAACTCCTCGGCACGGTCGCCGAACGCGACGGCACCCACGTCCTCGGCCTCCAGCTGTGCGAACTCGCCGAGCGCCCGCCCCGTTTCGCCACCCCCGACCTCGCCGCCGGCCGGCTCGCGCTCAGCCCGGACCCCACGCACCTGCTCAACGGACGGGAGACCGGGGTGCCGCCCGCCGAGAAGGACCTCCTCGCCCGCCGCGACCAGGCCTTCGCCACGGTCCAGGAGCACTACTACGACCGGCCGCCCCGCATCGAACGCGGCTGGCGCCACCACCTCGTCGACACCCGCGGCCGCGCCTACCTCGACATGCTCAACAACGTCACCATCCTCGGCCACGGGCACCCCGCGCTGAGCGATGCCGTGCACCGCCAGTGGCAGCGCCTGAACACCAACTCCCGTTTCCACTACGGCTCCGTGGTGGAACTCTCCGAGCGGCTCAGCGCGCTCCTGCCCGCCGAACTCGACACCGTCTTCCTCGTCAACAGCGGCTCCGAGGCGGTGGACCTCGCACTGCGGCTCGCCTGGGCCGCCACCGGACGGCAGGACACGGTCGCGGTCGAGGAGGCCTACCACGGATGGACGTACGCGAGTGACGCCGTCTCCACCTCGATCGCCGACAACCCGAACGCCCTCTCCTCGCGCCCGAGTTGGATCCACACCGTCGCCGCGCCCAACTCCTACCGCGGCCGGCACCGCGGCGCCGAGGCATGGCGGTACGGCACGGAGGCCGCCGAGCGGATCGCCGAACTCGCCGAACAGGGCCACCGGCCCGGCGCCTTCATCTGTGAGCCCTTCTACGGCAACGCGGGCGGCATCCCCCTCCCGGACGGCTACCTCCGGCAGGTCTACGAGGCCACCCGCGCCGTCGGCGGGCTGTGCATCGCCGACGAGGTGCAGGTCGGCTACGGCCGGCTCGGCACCCACTTCTGGGGGTTCGAGCAGCAGGGCGTCGTCCCGGACATCGTCACCGTGGCCAAAGGCATGGGCAACGGGCACCCCCTGGGCGCCGTGATCACCCGGCGCGAGATCGCCGACGCCTACCGCACCCAGGGCTACTTCTTCTCCTCCGCCGGGGGCAGCCCGGTCAGCAGCGTCGTCGGCCTGACCGTCCTCGACGTGCTGCGTGACGAGCGGCTCCAGGAGAACGCCCGTGACGTGGGCGGGTACGTGAAGGAGCGGCTGGAGCAACTCGCCCTGCGGCACCCGCTGATCGGGGCGGTGCACGGCTCGGGGCTGTATCTGGGCGTCGAGTTCGTCCGGGACCCCGGGACCCTGGAGCCCGCGACCGAGGAGACCGCCGCGATCTGCGACCGGCTGCGCGAACTCGGGGTGATCGTCCAGCCGACCTCGGACCGGCAGTGCGTCCTGAAGATCAAGCCGCCGCTGTGTCTGACCCGCCGGAGCGCCGACGTGTTCGTCGCGGCCCTGGACGACGTCCTGACGAACGGCTGGTGACCATGCCGACGGCCAGGAACCCACGCACCCCGCCCCGCCCCGGGTCCCCCGCCACCCTCGCCGACGTCGCCCGTGCGGCGGGGGTCTCCACGACCACGGCCTCCGACGCGCTGCGCGGCCACGGCCGGGTGTCCGAGCCGACCCGCCGGACGGTCCTGGACGCCGCCCGGCGCCTGGACTACGCGCCCAACCGCAGCGCCCGCAGCCTGCGTACCTCCGTCACCGGCACCATCGGACTGCACGTCCCGGAGTTCCCCACCAACGCCGAGTACTACATGTCGTTCGTGTTCGGGGTCGCCGAACAGGCCGCGCACGCCGGGCTCGACGTGACCCTGCTGTCCTCCGGGCGCCTCCCGCGGGTCGACGGGCTGGTGCTGTGCGACCCGGTCGCCGAGGACCCCGTCGTCGACCGGCTGATGGACGCGGGCCTGCCGGTCGTCACCGCCGAGCGCTACGTCGGCGACCGGCAGCCCGCAGGCGTGCTCTGGTCCGACCACGAGACGTCCATGACCGGACTCCTGGACCATCTGCGTGCAAAGGGCGCCCGCCGGCCCGCGTTCCTCGCCTGCGACATCACCTTCGACTGGGCCCTCACCCTCCAGGACACCTACGCCCGCTGGTGCGCAGAACACGGCGTGCCCCGGCTCCGGCACGCGGCTCCCCTCGGCGCCCCGCCACCCGTACTCCGGGCTGCCGTAGGGGAGTTGCTCGCAGGGGCACCGGAGACCGACGCGCTCGTGTGCGCCGCCGACGGGGCCGCCGCGGCCGTCCTCCCCGAGATCAGGGCCGCGGGCCGGGTCGTGGGCGAGGACCTGCTGCTGGCCTCCTGCGTCGACAGCCAGGCGATGCGGACCGCCGAACCGCCGATCACCGCGATCGACCTGAAGCCACGTCAGATGGGCGTGGAGTGCGCCCGGTTGCTGGGCGAGATCCTCTCCGGTGAGGCCCCCCACGGCACCACCCGGACCCTGCCCGTGGAGACGGTCTTCCGCGCCTCCACCGACCGCGCTTCCACCGACCGCGCCGCCACGCTCTCGTGAGCTCAGCGGCCCGGCGCCGCCCCGCTGCTCGCCCGGACCACCAGGTCCACCGGGACCAGCGACTCGGGGCCGGGCGGCTTCGTCTGCTCGTCGATGCGGCTCAGCAGGAGACGCAGGGCGCGGGTGCCGATCTCCGCGAAGTCGGTGCGCACGGTCGTCAGCGGCGGCAGCAGATGCGCGGCCTCGGGGATGTCGTCGTAGCCCACCACACTGACGTCCCCCGGCACCGAACGGCCCGCCTCGTGGAAGGCGTGCAGGACCCCGAGGGCCATCTGGTCGTTGGAGACGAACACCGCGGTGACGTCGGTGCGCCGGGCCAGCCGCCGGCCCAGGTGGTAGCCGGAGTCGGCGCTCCAGTCCCCGAACAGCGGCTCGGGGACCCGCGCACCGGCCGCCTCCAGGGTCGTGCGCCAGCTCTCCAGGCGGTGGTCGGCGGAGGTCCAGCCGCTCGGGCCCGCGATGTGCCAGACGGTCGAATGGCCGTGTCCCAGCAGGTGCCGGGTGGCCTTGCGGGCGCCTTCCCGCGAGTTGCCGGTGACCCGCTCGGTCTCGAGGTCGAAGCCGTTCTCCAGCACCACCAGCGGGGTGTCGAACCGGGTGTCCGCCAGGGCGTGGCCCACCCACAGCTGCGGGGCGATGGCGATCACCCCGTCCGCACCCTCCGCCGAGAGCCGGCCCACCGCCTCGACGACCGTGTCGTGCTCGGCCGTGTCGAGGGAGATGGAGCTCAGCAGGTAACCGGCCTCCTGGGCGGCGGTGTTGATCGCGGTGAGGATCGACGCCGGTCCGTAGCGGGCCGCGTCGAAGGAGATGACCCCGAGCATCCTGGTCCGCCCGCTGGCCAGCGACCGGGCACTCCGGCTGGGCCGGTAGCCCAGGGTCCGCATCGCCGTCAGCACCGCCTCGCGGGTCTCGGGGCGCACGGAGGGGTGCTCGTTCAGCACCCGCGAGACGGTCTGCTTGGAGACCCCGGCCAACCGGGCCACGTCGTCCATCACCGGGCGCGACCCCGCGAAGTTGCGACGGCTGCGCCCCTTCGGCACGGCTCCTTCGGCGGCGCTTGGACTCATGGCGGCGGTTTCCTCGACGTGGTGGGGGCGGTGGAACGGCGGGGTGGCGGGACGGGCCCAAGGGCAGTGGAGGCGACGGCGGTGGGGGCTGCGGTACGGCGGTCCCGGCCCGCCGATGGCTCAGCATAGGCGGGCCGGGCCCGAGCACCGGGACTCCCGGGCAGGTCAGCCCGCCTGAACCGAGCCATGCCCGGCCCGGGCCAGGTCAGCCCGCCTGAACCGAACGCGTGCGCCTGGTGATCCACTCGGCGTGTGTCACGGCGGCCGTCTCCCGGTCGACGTCCGCCTGTTCCGGCAGATGGACCGGCGCTCGCGCGTGCAGCGGCAGCACCCGTACCCGCAGTCCCTCGGCCCGCAGCACGTCCGTGGGCAGCCGGTCCAGGCCGATGTCCCAGACCCGCCCCGCGAAGAACTGGTCGGCGACGAGGGTCCCGCCCACGTACGCCCGGCCCGCGTCCCCGTGCCAGTGCAGCCGCAGCAGCGTCCCCGGGGGCAGTCCGTCCGGCACGTCGATGCGGTACTCGGCGGCCACGCCGTCGAAGTACTTGTCGGCCGGCACGCTCGCCCGGCCCTGGACCCCGGTGATGGTCTCGGGCGCGGGCCCGGCGGCCCGGACGAGGGTGACCTCGACGCCGGAGACCTCGACGCCCGACACCGACGGGACCGCGTAACGGGTGAACACCCCGTCCGCCGCCGCCTCCGCAGCCACCCCGTCCACGACGGGCGCCCGCTCCGGCGCCGGAAGCACGGCGAACGACGTCGCCGCACCCGAACCGTGCAGCCGTACCTCGTCCCGGTCGAAGACCACCCCGTCCGCGCTCAGCACCAGCCGCTCCGCGCCCCACGCCGTGCCCTGGTAGGCGGTTCGGGCCGTAGCCGCGTCCAGCACCAGCAGACCGACCCGCCCGCCGTCGGCGGTGTCCACCTCGACGAGCGCGTCGGTGCCGGGCCGCAGCCCGGTCACCAGCAGCCGGTCGCCGACCGGGGTGACATCCCCGGACGGTGTGCACAGGGCGGCCACCGTGTCCGCGTCCAGGGCGAGTTCGGGAGCGATGCCGTCCGTGGCGGCCAGCACCAGGACCGTACGGCCCTCGACGTCGAGCGTGCACACCGGCTGGGCGGTGGCCCACTCCAGCCGCAGCCCGCCCAGCTCCAGACGCAGGGGCCAGCAGAAGTAGGCGCCGGCCGGAACCGTGACAGGGATGCTCGGCAGCGACAACTCGCCGCCCCCGTCCGGGAATTCGACCGTGAACGACGTCTCGGGACGCTCCGGCAGCGGCTCGTGCGGCTGGTGGTTGTTGACGAACAGGAAGCCGGAGTTCCCGTCACCGCGTACCGCCCACCGCAGGGTGTCCCGGTCGAGCTGTCCGTCCGGCCGATCCTCCGGGAGCACCGACTCCATGGGGGCGATCAGGTGCCCGAAGTCCGCCAACAGCAGGTGCTGGAGCCGGAGTTCGTGGTAGGTGCGCCGGTACTGGCCGTACTCGCCCAGCGGTGCCTGGAAGTCGTACGTCAGGAGGGGCAGGTCGTTCGGATAGCCCGTGGCGTGCGACTCCTGGAGGGTGCTGAGCTCGCCCGGCGGGTTGGTGCCGCCGTGGAACATGTAGAAGCCCTGCCAGACCGAGCCGCAGCCGATCTTGGTGAGGCCGAGCGCGCCGATGTCGTCCGGATCGACGTACGGGCGCCGGTGGTACGACACCGCCATGCCGCCGCCCAACTCGCAGGTGGCCCAGGGGAATCGGTCCGCGAAGGCGTCCGGCTCGCTGCCCCGCACCCGCACCGGGCGCAGGTCGGAGCCGATGCCCTCGTCGTCGCGCTGGTGGGTGAAGAAGAAGTGCTTGCGGCAGGTGTCGGGCCAGCCGCCGTCGGCCTCCGTCCAGAAGGTCTCGGTGTAGCCGCCGTACAGCGGAAGCAGCTCGTCCGGCGGGAGTTGGACCCCGCCCCAGGCGGTCGAGGTCCACAGGGGCGCGCTGAGACCGGCCTCCTGGGCCATCCGCTTGAGGGTCAGGAGGTGGCCGGGCTGGTCGTAGAGCTCGTTCTCGATCTGGATCGCCACGATCGGGCCGCCATGCGCGCGGTCGAGACCGCTCAACTGCTCGGCGATCGCCGCGAACCAGGGGCGTACGGCCTCCAGGTAGGCGGGGTCGTCGGTGCGGGGGACGCAGTCGCGGGCCAGCACCCAGTCGGGCAGACCGCCGCCCCGGACCTCCGCGTGCGACCAGGGGCCGATGCGGGGGACGAAGTCCAGGCCGTGGCGGGCGCACAGTTCGGCGAAGCGGCGCAGGTCGAGGTCGCCGTCGAAGCGGACCCGGCCCTCGATCTCCTCGTGGTGGATCCAGATGACGTAGCTCGCGACGGCGGTCACCCCGCCCGCCTTCATCTTCAGCAGCTCCTCCTCCCATTCCCCGGCGGGGTAGCGGGAGTAGTGGAACTCGCCGGAGACGGGGAACCAGGGGCGGCCGCCACGGCTGAGCCAGCGGCTGGTGACCTCGATCGGGTCGGCCACGCCCGGCGCGTCGGCGAAGGGCAGGTGGCCGGTGAGCGGGGGAGCGGTGGGCGCGGGGACGCGCAGTCGGTGGGGGCGGGTCACCAGGTGTTCTCCGGTCCGAGGTCGGCGCGGTCCGTGAGCCGGGCACGGGTGGCGGTGGTGGCGTGCAGTTCGAGGACGACGAGGTCGTTGGAGCCCGGGCGCAGGACCGGGGCGGGCACGTACAGCGTGTGCTGCGGGCCGCGGTTCCAGTAGCGGCCGAGGTGGAAGCCGTTGACCCAGGCCTGGCCCTTGGTCCAGCCGGGCAGGGCGAGAAAGGTGTCGGCGGGCGCGGCCACCTCGAACGTGCCCCGGTGGAAGGCGGGGCCGGCGGACGGGCCGGTCTCGTACGCCCCGAACGGCACGGCCGCCGGATCGTCCACCGGCACCGCCCGCGCCTCCCAGCCGCGCAGGGCGCTCCCCTGGAAGGACACCGGGCCGAGCAGCCCCTTGGGCGCGCCGATGCGCGGCCCGTAGTTGACCCCGCCCATGTTCTCCACGAGCACCTCCAGCACGGCACCGGCGTGCGGCAAGCGCACCACCAGCGTCTCGTCGTGCCGCTCACGCTCCAGTACGCCGACGCAGGCGCCGTCCACGAACACCAGGGCGCGGTCGCCGACCCCGCCCGCGAAGTGCAGCAGGCCCTCCCCGGAGGCGGGCAGCGTGGTGCGGTACAGCACGTGACCCGACCGCACACCCAGCTCGTTCATCGTCGCGGGGGCCTCGGTGTGTATCGGTGCGAGACCGCGGACGTACGGCAGCAGCGGCGCCCGGTGGTCCAGGTCGACGTCGGTGACGGGGAGCTTGGGCGCGGGAGCCGGGGCCGGTTCCTCCGGGACCGGGGCGTGGCGGGCGATGACCTCACGGAAGGCGTGGTACTTGGGGCCGGGGTCACCGCTCTCGGTGAGGGCCGCGTCGTAGTCGTAGGAGGTGATCGTGGGGGTGTAGGCGTGCTTGTGGTTGGCGCCGTTGGTGAAGCCGAAGTTGGTGCCCCCGTGGAACATGTAGATGTTGACCGAGGCGCCGGTGGCGAGCAGCCGGTCCAGGTCGGCGGCGGCGTCGGCCGCGTCCCGCACATGGTGGGGGCCGCCCCAGTGGTCGAACCAGCCGATCCAGAACTCCGCGCACATCAGCGGCCCTTCGGGCTGGTGGGCGCGGAGCGCGGCGAGGTTCTCCTCGACCCGGCTGCCGAAGGTGGTGGTGGCGAGCGTGCCGGGCAGCGTACCGGCCGCCAGGTGCTCGGGGTCGGCCTGGTCGCAGGTGAACAGCAGCTCCTCGACGCCCCGTTCACGCAGCGCCTGCTGGACGTGCTTGAGGTACGCGGTGTCGTCACCGTAGGCCCCGTACTCGTTCTCCACCTGGACGGCGATCACCGGACCGCCGTGCGCGGCGAGATACGGGCGCAACGCGGGGAGCAGCAGGTCCAGGTAGCCGTCGAACGCCCCGGTGAAGCGCGGGTCGCTGGTACGCAGCCGGATGTCGGGATCCGCGAGCAGCCAGGACGGCAGCCCGCCGTCGTCCCACTCGGCGCAGATGAAAGGCCCGGGACGCAGGATCACCTGGAGTCCCTCCTCCTGGGCCAGGCGCAGCCAGCGCGGCAGGTCGAGGAAGCCGTCCAGGACGAGGGTGCCGGGTTCGGGCTGGTGGTGGTTCCACGGCAGATACGTCTCGACGGTGTTGAGACCCATCAGCCGGGCCTTGCGCAGCCGGTCGGCCCACTGGTCGGGGTGGATCCGGAAGTAGTGCATGGCCCCGGAGAGGATCCGGAACGGCTCACCGTGCAGGAGGAAACCGTCGGAGGACGTCGTCAGAGCGGGCATGCGGGGCATCCCTTCGAAGGGGCTTCAGTGGGTTCGGGTGCTGCGGACGAGCCAGAGGGTGGCGGCGAGACAGAGCGCCGAGACGCCGCTCAGCAGAAGCGGCACGGCCCGGATCCCGGACCACTCGATGGCCTTGCCCAGGGCCGGGCCCGCGACCACACCACCGATCATCGAGGCGGCGATGACCAGGGCACCGGCCCGGCGGGCGCCCGGGGCGGCCCGGTGCAGCCAGGGCAGGCCGGTGGGGAAGATCGGAGCGATGAACAGTCCGACACCGGCGTACGCGTAGGGCGCCAACTCCCTTACGGACGCCAGCAGCAGACAGACCGTCATGCCCGCGCAGGACACGGTGATGATGGTCTGCGCCGAGAACCTGAGCGCGATCGGGGCGACCAGGAAGCGGCCCACGGTCATCATCAGCCAGTAGACGGAGGTGGCGGTCGCGGCCACCCCGGCGCCGTAGCCCACGGTCTCCAGATGCGTGGGCTCCCAGCCTCCGACGCCCGCCTCGACGCCCACGTGCAGGACGTAGAGCGTCACGAACACCGAGAGCACCGAGGCCAGACTGCGGCCGAGCACGCCGGGTGACGCGGTGGCCGTGTCGGACGGCTGCGGCACCTCGTCCCGTACGCCCTTCAGGCACAGCAGCAGCGGCAGGGTGACGAGCGCGAAGCCCAGGAAGACCGCCGGGTAGTGCGCGGAGCCGACCGTGCCGATCAGCGCCGGGCCGAGGACGGCGCCGATGCCGAAGTGCGCGTTGAGGACGTTCAGCATCGCGGTGGAGCGCCGGCCGAAGCCGACCGCGAACAGCTGGTTGAGGCCGTAGTCGATCCCGCCGAAGCCGAGTCCCGCGAGCAGGGCGGCGGCCAGCGCGGACGGCCAGTTCTGCGCCAGCGCGAAGCCCGCCGCGCCCACGGCCATCAGCAGATAGGAGACGCCCAGGATCCGGCGGTTGCCGATCCGGCCGTAGAGCCGGTCGAACAGCAGGACACCGGCGACCCCGCCGACGAAATGGGCGCTGAGCCCGAGTCCGGCCCCGGACGGGGACAGCCCGAACTCCGCGCGGAACGCCGGAATCGCCGGTCCGTACAGGGCCTGGAGCGCCCCGATGAGCACGAAGCCGACGCAGGAGGCGACCACGGCGGCCGGACTGAAGACCGGAGTGCGCGCGGGCGCCGTCGTCGAGGACACGAGAGTTGATGTTACCGGTAACTCAAGGAGCGTCAAGATCCCCCGAACGAGCGAGGGCGTAGGGGGCATTGGACTGGTGGTCCAGTCATTGGATTGCTAGTCTAGGTGTGTCGACGGAAGGGAGAAGGTGCGAGATGGAGGCGGAACGGGACGCGATCCTTGCCGCGCTCACACCGGTCGTGGACGGGATCGCGGCGACCTTCGGCCCGGTGTGCGAGGTCGTGCTGCATGACTACCGGAGACCGGAGCGGTCCGTGGTGGCCCTCTCCGGCGCGGTGACCGGGCGCACGGTGGGCGGGGCGATGAGTCAGATCGGCATGCGCATGGTCGCCCGCGGCGACGAGGCGGCCGACGAGCTGAACTACGTCACCCGGACCGACACCGGCAAGCTGGTCAAGTCGTCGACGATGCTGCTGCGGGACTCCTCGGGCGCGGTCTTCGGCGCGTTGTGCGTCAATGTCGACGTCGGCGCGGCGAGCGAGGTCCACGCCCTGCTGGGAGCGCTGGCCGGGATCGGCACGGCCCCCGCAGAACCTCCGGTGACCACCTTCGGCGACGACATCGACTCCGTCGTGGACGTCATGCTCGACGCGCACCGGCACCAGTCGTGGGCGCTGCTCGACCGCGCAGGGCGCCTGGACCTGTTCCGGAGCCTGGACGAGCGGGGGGTGTTCGCGGTGCGCCGGGCGATCGAGCAGGTGGCGGGACGGCTGGGCATCTCGAGGGCCTCCGCGTACAGCTACCTGTCCCAGTCCCGAAAAGAGTCCCGGTCCCGGCCCTCGGAAGGGATGCGGGAACAGTCCGGGTCCCTGGCAGGTGCCCGGGAGCAGACGAACAATGGAGGGCATACGTGACGACCACCACCCCACCGGTCACCCTGGACGACGTCCTGGACGCGGCAGCCCGGCTCAAGGGCGTGGCGCACCGCACGCCGGTGCTGCGCTCGCGCACGCTCGACGCCCTGGTCGGCGCAGAGGTCTTCCTCAAGTGCGAGAACTTCCAGCGGGTCGGCGCCTTCAAGTTCCGCGGCGCCTACAACGCGGCCTCCCGGCTCACCCCCGACCAGCTCGCCCGGGGCATCGCCGCCTACTCCTCCGGGAACCACGCCCAGGCGGTCGCCCTGGCGGCGCGTGAACTCGGCACCACGGCGGTGATCGTGATGCCGGAGGACGCTCCGCGTTCCAAGCGGGCGGCCACCGAGGGCTACGGTGCCGAGATCGTGACGTACGACCGCTACACCGGCGACCGCGAGGCCATCACCCGGGCCCTGGCGGCCGAACGGGGCCTGGCGCTCGTCCCGCCGTACGAACACCCGCACGTGATGGCCGGACAGGGCACGGCCGCACTGGAACTCCTCGAGGAGACGGGCGAGTTGGCTGCCCTGCTCGCGCCGGTCGGGGGCGGCGGACTGATGGCGGGGAGCGCGACCGCCGCCAAGGGCCGCTGTCCGGGCATCCGCATGATCGGGGTCGAGCCGGAGGCCGGCGACGACACCAAACGGTCCCTGGAGGCCGGGCGACGCGTCAGCATCCCGGTGCCGAAGACCATCGCCGACGGACAGGCCCTCGACACCCCGGGCAAGCTGACCTTCTCGGTTAACCGACGGCTCGTCGACGAGATCGCGCTGGTCACCGACGACGAGATCCGACACGCCATGCGGTTCGCCTTCGAGCGCCTGAAGATCGTCATCGAGCCGAGCGGAGCGAGTCCGCTGGCCGCGCTGCTCAGCGGCCGGGTGGGAGGCCTTTCTGGCCGGGTCGGGGTGATCGTCTCGGGCGGCAATGTGGATGCGGAGCGGTTCGGGCGGCTTTGTGGGGGTGGGGGCTGAGGGCGGGGGTGCCGGGCGCCTAGGGGGGGTGCCGGGTTTTGTGGTCGGGCGGCTGCGGGTGCGTTGTGGCTGGTCGCGCAGTTCCCCGCGCCCCTGGGTGGGCTGCAGTTGGCCTGCGACCCCACGGGCCGTCAGCCGCCCGCGTCCGCCCCCACCGGCCGTTGGCCGCCGACGGCGCGCAGGGGACGGGGTGGGGGGTGTCCGCCCGCAGCGGCCGGCGTCCGGAACCGGGTGCTGCTCGAGGGACCGAGCCGCCGGACCGAGGACGGATACCCCCCACCCCGGCACCGACCCACCCACCGGACCGGATGCGCTACGCACGGCCCCACCGGGCCGCAAGGGGCCGCCGCAGGCCTCTCAGGGGCGCGGGGAACTGCGCAAAACGCCCGCCCCCACCGAACCCGCGCCCAACCACGAACGCGCCCCAGCCCGGCGCAGCCGAATGGCGGACCAAGCCGCACAGGCGGACCATGGAGACGTGGGACCGGCCCCCGCCGGTGCCGCCCGGGACGGGTGGGAGACGGAGACCGGCCCCGGCCGTACCGACACGGCCGGAAGGGAGAGCCGTCATGTTCGAGGTGAAGACGCTCGACAAGCCGGACGAGCGCCGCGATTTCCCGCGTGGCCACCTGGAGGCGGTCCACATGAGCGGGCTGGACTTCGCCGTCGGCACCTTCGAGCCCGGCTGGCGCTGGTCGGAGTCCGTCGCTCCGATCGCGGGAACCAGGAGCTGCGAGGTCCACCACAACGGCTACGTGGTCCAGGGCCGCATGCACATCCTGATGGACGAGGGCGGCGGCGAGCAGGAACTGGGCCCAGGGGACGTCTTCGTGGTGTCACCCGGACATGACGCCTGGGTCGTCGGAGACGAACAGTGCGTGGTCTACGACTTCGCGGGCGGCATGGCGAGGGACTACGCGAAAGAGAAGTAAGAGAACCCGTCCCGCACCGTGCCGGCCCCGCACCGTGCCGGCCCCGCACCGTGCCAACCCCACCGTGCCCGAACCGCCGCGCGACTCGTCACGGCCCGCTCGCTCCCCCCACCGTGACCACGATCTTCGCGCGCGCGTGCTCCACCTCCAGATGCCGTATGGCCTCGGCCGCCTCGCTCAGCGGGTACATCCGCTCGACGGCCGGGGCGATCTTCCCGGCGTCGGCGAGTTCCCGCAGCACCGCCAGGTTCTCCTTGCGCGCCTTCGCCGGCAGCGGGAGCACGCGTTGACGCACGAAGGGGGCGAGCAGCCGTGCGCGCGCCATGAGCCACACCGGCCCGAGGAGGCTGCCGCCCTCGAACACGCCCCCGCCGGAGAGGACGACGGTTCCCGAGGGCGTCGTCGCGCGCCGCAGGTCGGCCAGCGAGCGGTTGCCGACCAGATCCAGCACGACGTCGTAGCGGCGTCCGGCGCGGGTGAAGTCCTCGCGCGTGTAGTCGACCACGTCGTCGGCGCCGAGGGATCCGACGAGCTCGACGTTGCGCGCCCCGCACACACCGGTGACCCGGGCGCCGAATGCCTTCGCGAGCTGCACGGCGAAGGTGCCCACACCGCCGGAGGCACCGTTCACCAGCACGGACTGGCCGGCCCGCACGCCGGCCACGTCCCGCAGCCCGATGAGCGCGGTGTTCGCGGCCAACGGCATCGCGGCCGCCTGCTCGAAGGTGAGGCCGGCGGGCTTGAGATCCGTCTCGGTGTCCTTGGCGCACACGAACTCCGCGAACGTGCCGTCCGCCTCGCCGTACACCTCGTCGCCGGCGTGCAGGCCCTTGACCTCGGGTCCGACCGCCTCCACGCGGCCCGCGAAGTCCCGGCCCCGGATCCGCACCTTCGGCGCGCGCGGCCCGAACACCAGCCGTGCGATCTTGGGATCGCCGTGCAGCCAGTGCCAGTCGTAGGCGTTGACCGACGCCGCGTGCACCCGCACCAGCACCTCGCCGGCCCCCGGCACCGGCCGCTCGACCTCCCTCAACTCCAGCGTGTCCACCGAGCCGTAGCGGTCCTGGACGACTGCCTTCATGCGACCCCCTCCGTCACTGCGGAGCGTAGGGAACAGGCCCCGCCTTGCCATCGGAAACCGCACGGGTTACTCGGCAGGACGTAGCCAAACCGGTCGTTCTCGCGCCCGGACGTGCTCGCGCCCGGACGTGCTCGCGCCCCCTCAGATCGGCAGCAGCCGCCCCACCAACGCACTGAGCTGGCGGACATTGCGGCACTCGTGCATCTCCACCAGCTCGGCGTACTCGTACGCGGCCGAGTCGCCGGTGCCCCACTGCGGCCGTGCCTCCGGGTTCAACCAGTAGACGCGGCGCGCCCGTTCGGTGATCTCGCGGACGGCGGACAGGTTCGGGTCGCTCATGTTGGTGCGGGCGTCACCGAGCACGAAGACCGTCGTGCGCGGGCTCAGCGCGGCCCCGTACCGCGAGGCGAACTCGCCCAGCGCGACGCCGTAGTCGCTGCTGCCGTGCCAGCCGGTGAGCGTGGCCTCGGCCCGGATGCGGGCGCCGAGGCCCTCCGGGTCGGCCGTGCCGTGCCGGAGGAGCCCGGTGACCTCGTCGAGCCGGTTGACGAAGGCGAACACCCGCACCTTGCTGAACTGGTCGTGCAGCGCCTGCACCAGCAGCATCGTGAAGTCCGAGAACCCCGACACCGAGCCCGACACATCGCACAGCAACACGAGTTCGGGCCGGGCCGGCCGACGCCTGCGCAGCACCGGCTTCATCGGCACCCCGCCTGTCGACAGCGAACCGCGCAGGGTTCGCCGCAGATCGATGGTGCCGCGCGCCGCACGACGGCGGCGGGCCGCCAGCCGGGTGGCGAGCTTGCGGGCCAACGGCTGGACCGTGCGCCGCAGTTCGGCCAGCCGGTCCTTCCCGGCGAACAGGAAGTCGACCCGGTCGGTCGTCGGGGCGACCGCCCGCCGGGCGATCGCGTCCCGGTCCCGCCGTTCCGCCACCCGTCGCCGGGCCTCCGCGGCCACCAGGGCGCGGAACGCCTCGATGCGCCGCCGGATCTCGTCCTCGAGGAGCCGGTCGGTGAACCCGGACATGCCCTGCCGGCCCCGCACGTCGTCGCGGACGCGGGCGAGGAGGGTCTGCGGGCGCAGCCGGTCCAGCGTCTGGTACGACGACCAGCCGTCCGAGGAGGGGGAGTTGCCGTATCCGCCGAACCCGTCGACGGCCTCGGCCGCGAGGCGGGTCATCAGGGGCTCGTCGTTCGCGGCGAGGGCCCGCGCGAGGCGTTCGCGCAGCTCCTCCCGGTCCGCGGGGCCGGTGTCGGGGGCGCCGACGCCCCGCGGGAAGTACAGGTCGAAGACCGGGTCGAACACCGGCCGTTGGGACGTGCTGTGCAGCAGGGTCGCCGCCAGGCCCTCCCGCAGCCGCTCGCGGTCGGTGAACCCGAGCGCCTCGACCGCCTGGGCCGCGTCCACCGTCTCGCCGGTCCCGATCCGCACACCGTGTGCGCGGAGGGCGCCGACCAGGGAGGTGAGCCGCTCGGCGGTGCTCACACCGCGTCCAGGTCGAGCTTGGCCCCCGCCTTGAGGATGTCGTCCTGGTGCTTGAGGAGCACCCCCAGACTGTCCCGTACGACCGTCTCGTCGAGGTGGTCCGCGCCGAGCGCGAGGAGGGTGCGCGCCCAGTCGATGGTCTCCGCGACCGACGGCACCTTGCGCAGGTCCATGGCCCGCAGCGCCCCCACGACCCGGACCACGGACTTCGCCAGCGTCTCGTCCAGGCCCGGCACCTTCAGCCGTACGATCCGCCGCTCCAGCTCCTCCTCCGGGAACCCGATGTGCAGGAACAGGCAGCGGCGGCGCAGGGCCTCCGACAGCTCGCGGCTGGCGTTGGAGGTGAGGACGACGAAGGGACGGCGGGACGCGGTGATGGTGCCCAGCTCGGGGACGGTGACCTGGAAGTCGCTCAGCACCTCCAGGAGCAGCCCCTCGACCTCCACGTCCGCCTTGTCGGTCTCGTCGATCAGCAGGACCTTGGGCTCGTCGCCGCGGATCGCCGTCAGCAGGGGGCGGGAGAGCAGGAACTCCTCGCTGAAGATGTCCGTGCGCGTCTCGTCCCAGGTCTCCTCCCGGCCGGCGCTGATCCGCAGCAGCTGCTTGGCGTGGTTCCACTCGTACAGGGCCCGGGACTCGTCCACGCCCTCGTAGCACTGGAGCCGGACCAGCCGGGCCCCTGCGACCTCCGCCACCGCCTTGGCCAGCTCCGTCTTGCCGACCCCGGCGGGTCCCTCGACCAGGAGCGGCTTGCCGAGCCGGTCGGCGAGGAAGACGGTGGTGGCGACGGCGGGCGAGGCGAGGTAGCCGGTCTCGGCGAGGCGTGCGGAGACGTCGTCGACGGATGTGAACAGCACGGGGCCTCCAGCGGCGCGAACTCGTTTCCGCCAACTATCTAAGCGCTTGTTCACCGGTTCTGTCACGTGGGTCCGATGACCGCGGCCCGCCCCGGGGGCCCACCCGGGGCGCGGCCCCACCCGGCACCGCACTCCGCCGAGCCCCCTACGCGGCCGACCCCACCGCCGCCACCGCCGGAGCACGCAGCACCCTGCGGGCCGTGGCCAGGCTCGTCCCGAGCGTCGCCGCCGCCGCGACCGCCCCGACCGCCAGCCAGATGCCGGGACCCTGCTGGGGCAGCACCGAGTCGGCGCGGACCACGGTGAACGGGACGATCCCGGCCAGCGCCGCCACCGTGCCGAAGAACAGTCCTACGGCCGTGAGGATCAGCGCCTCCGCGCCCACCGTGCCCAGGACCTGCCCCGGTGTCGCTCCGGCGAGGCGCTGCTGCCCGAACTCCCGGCGCCGGTATGCCGTCGCCGCGTACAGCGAGTTGACCAGCATCACGCAGACGAACACCACGATGATTCCGACGACCGTGAGGTTCAGCGTCTCCAGGTTCTTCGCGTCGACGCTCTTGACCGCTCCCGAGGCCGCCACGGCGTCGCTCTCCACGCCCTGCATGTACAGCGTGGCGACGGACACGGCCGTGAACAGGATCAGCGACATCAGGATCCCGGAGAGGTGGTCCGCCCGGCGGCGCAGGTTCCGCACGGCCAGCCAGCCGCTCGCACCGGTCAGCGGCAGCCGGTCCAGCACCCCCTTCAGCAGCCGCGGGGCGAGCAGCGCGAACCCCACGGACAGCAGGATCGCCCCGTACGCCGGCGTCGCCATGAGCGCCTCGTCCGTCGCCGAGAACGCGAAGGTGGAGAGCGCCGACAGGGCCCCGAGACCGAGGGCCGCGTACGCGAGGACCGTCCGTGTCCGGCCCCGCCGCCGCGCTCCCCGCGTGGCCCGCCGTACGGCGAGGAAGGCCGCACCCGCCGCGGCGACCAGGGTGAGGTCGACGCCGGAGAACAGCGCTACGGGACCGAAGGAGGGCTCGACGCTCTCCGCGACCTGTCCGCTGTCCTGGAAGGCGGTCAGCAGCGCCCGCGCGCCCAGCATCGCCGGGCCGATCGCCGCCACGGCGCCGAGCAGGGCGACCGCCACGGCCTCGCCCACGACCATCCGCCTGATCTGCCCCGGCGTCGCACCCGAGCAGCGCAGCAGCTCCAACTCACCCGCCCTTTGACGGACGTTGACCGTCATCGTCGAGGCCACGGCGAAGAACACCAGGAGGGTGCCGTAGCCGCCGACCACGCTCGCCGACGTCGTCAGCGTCTGCGAGCTCACCGGGTCGACGCCCGGCCGACTCGCCGTGTCGTACAGCGAGTTGAACGTCATGATGATCCCCGCGCCCAGGAACGCGGCCAGCAGGGTCGCGAGGAACCGTCCGGGCCGCTGCCGTACCGACCGCATCGCCAGCATGAACATCGCTCACACCCCCGCCGACATGTCGTTGCCCATATGCGTGAGGCGCGGCTCGTCGCCGAGGTGCGCCAGCCGCTCGGCGACCGTGTCCGGCGTCGGCGCCTCCATCCGGCCCGCGAGCCGGCCGTCCGCCAGGAACAGCACCGCGTCGGCGTAGGAGGCGGCGACCGGGTCGTGGGTCACCATCACCACGGTCCTGGCGTGCACCCGCACCGCCTCCCGGAGCAGCCGCAGCACCTCCCGCGCGCTGCGGGTGTCCAGGGCTCCCGTCGGCTCGTCCGCGAAGATCACGCGGGGGTCGGTGACCAGCGCGCGGGCGATCGCGACCCGCTGCCGCTGACCTCCGGAGAGCTGGTCGGGGCGGTGCCCGAGACGGTCCCCGAGCCCGACGGAGGCGAGGACGTCCTCGGCCCTGCGCCGGTCGATCCTGCGGCCCGCGAGCTTCAGCGGCAGCACGGTGTTCTGCGCGACCGTCAGCGTCTCCAGCAGGTTGTACTGCTGGAACACGAAGCCCACCCGGCCACGCCGGAACCGTGTCAGCTCCGCCTCGCCGCCGCCCGTCAACTCCGTGCCGTCCACCCGTACGATCCCGCTGTCCGGCCGGTCCAGACCGGCCGCGCACTGGAGCAGCGTGGACTTGCCCGACCCCGAGGGCCCCATCACCGCGGTGAAGGTGCCCCGGCCGAGGCTCAGGGTGATCCCGTCCAGGGCGGTCACGGCGCTGTCGCCCGTGCCGTACGTCTTGCGGACCTTGACCAGCCGCAGCGCCTCGGCGGCGGGTCCCGGGTCGTGCCTGCGTCGTGAGCCGGTGCGCGACATCGTCGTCCCCCTTCGTGCGGCACCCCATGTGCCTCGCTGAAGAAGCTACGGAGACGGCGGCGCGGGCACATGGGGGGCAGAACCCGTCTTCGGGGGTGTACTCACCGACACCCCTCGGCGCCATACGGCAGGGTGGTCGCATGACCGACGGAATAGCCTGGCTCGCCGCACCGCAGTCCATCGCCTGGGGCGGCTACAGCGTGGTGATCGCGCCCGACCTGGAGTCGGAGTCGCTGGCGCGGCGGATCGCCGAGACCACCCACCGGCCGTACGCACCCCGGCCCATCGGAGAACTGACGGGCCGTCAGGTGCAGGACCTGATGGAGGGCCTCTACGGAGACGTCCTGGACGGCATCGCCCTGCGGCACGGCGAGCTCGACGAGTGGTCGTACGTCATCAAGTACGGCGGCTGGCAGGGGGAGTTCGGCAGCGGCGGCCGACCGGTCGACCGGGGCGGACTGCACGTCTTCCAGCTGGAGTACGAGGAGGAGAACGGCAAGCCGGTGCCCCCGAGCTTCACCTACCGCCACGACGGGAACCGGATGTGCGTGTTCAACCTGCACCTGGACGGCAGTTGGGGGCACGGCAGCCCCGAGGGCGACCCCGAGGTCGTCGCCGCCGTCCAGGAGCGGCTCACCGCAGCCGGACTTCCCGACGACGACCTGGACCACCAGGTCGTGCACCGGACCTGCCTGGAGGTGCTCCAGCAGCAGTTCGGCCTCACCCTGCCCCGTGAGCGGATCCTGGCGGACACGCTGCCGACGCTCCTGCTGACCCGCCCCTGACCGAGCGCCCGTAGCGGTGCCGCGGGGCGTTGTCAGTGGTGCGCTGTAGCTTTCGGGGCATGGGGATCTATCTGGTGAGTGTGGGTGCGCGGGAGTGGTTCGACCCGGACGAGGAGGAAGGCCGGGGGGCCGTCGCCACGGGGTTGAACGAGGAGCTGCGCCGCCGGGGGCTGCCGTCGTACGAGTCCGTGCCCGACGAGGCCACGCGACTCGTCCGCGGATCGGGGACGCGGTTCGAGGAGAAGCTGGTGCCCTCCATGGACGGCTTCGTCCGGCTCGCCCACGCCCATCTGGCGCCCTCCGGGCCGGGGACCCTCCTCGACTGGTCGGTACTGGTGCCGGTCCCGCTCGACGAGGAGATCGAACTGCCCGTCGAGTCCGCCTACTCGGACACCACGGTGATCGCCGCAGCACCCCGGGTCCTCGACCTGACGCGCCGGCTGGCCGAGGCCGTGCGACTGCCCCTGGACGCGATACCCGAGGCCTGCGACAACCTCGACCTCACCACCTGGTTCCTCGAAGGCGACGCGGAGCGGGTGGCGGGCGCCCGACCCGGACCGTGGGGAGAGGACCTGGACGCGGCGTTCTACGTGGCGCTGTATCTCCGCGCCGCGCAGCACTCCCTGCGCCGGAACTGCCCGATCGTCTACACCTGACGAGGCACTGGGCCGTGTGTCGACAGTGGATCAGTAGGGTGCGGCCGTGAGAGGTGTCGTGTCCGGGGTGGGGAGGTCGGTGTGCTGTTCGGGTCGCGGGCCGGTTTCGGTCTGGAGTTCCACGTCGAGCGGAACCCGGGTCTGCTGTGCGTGGACGTCTTCGTCGGCGGACTCCAGGTGAACACGTGGGACAACGCCTTCTACCCACCGCTGCTGGTCAAGAAGCTCAAGGACGAGCTGGGTCGCCTGCGCACCCCGACCCCGCCGCCGGCTGGGTTCACCTCGCCCGCCGAGGCCTTCCGCATCGCGGAGGGGTGGATGTACGACGACACCCGTACCGCGACCTCCTCCGGGGACGAGGAGGACCTCGCGCGGTGCGAGTTCCTGGAGTGGGGGGAGTGCACCGACCAGGTGACCGCGTTCGCTTTCCCCGACGGGGACATGGTGCACCTGGCCTGCCGGGTACGTGAGGTGGGCGGTCCCGACTCGGGCACCGAGCTCCGGGGTGAGCCGACGGTGGCGTCGGTGAGCCGGACGGCACTCGTCGAGACACTGGAGCGCGGCCTCGCCACGGCCGAACGCGAGTGGGCTGTCCGACTCGCCGCCATGAAGGGCCGCGGATGACACCGGGTACGAGTTCGGCACCGGCGACTGCGGCCGATGTGCTGCGGGCGCGGACCGAGACAGCGATGAGCCTCCCGTCCGCGCTGGAAGAACTGTGGAGCGTGCGGAACGGCCTTCTCACCGAGTCCGGTGTCGCGGTGTACTCCACGGCGGACATCGGTGAGCGCAACGCCACCTACGAAGTCGCGCTCTACGCACCGGGTTTCCTCCTCGTCGGCGACGACAGCGGCGGCCGCGGATTCCTCCTGCGCGCCGGCGACCCGGACCCCGCCGTGTTCTCCTCCGGCCTGGGCGATCTGGAGCCCGCGGACTTCGAGGTCGTGTCCACCGACTTCGCGTCCTGGATCGCGTCGCTCGACCTCGCCCGCTGACGCCTGCCCACTGACGTCCGCCCGCTGAGCAGGAAAAAGGGTTCGTGGTGCGGAGGTCGCGGATGACAAGGTGCAGCCCATGGCAGCCCAGTACGAGATCCGCGCAGACTACGACACCGACACGATCGTGGTCTACCAGGCCTACGCGCCTGCCATAGCCGACGCGGCACTGCGCGCCGGCCGCTTCGTCGCGCCGTTCTCGTTCCACCGGATGACATGGATCAAGCCTTCGCTCCCGTGGCTCATGCACCGCAGCAACTGGGCTCGCAAGCCCGGCCAAGAGCGCGTCCTCGCCGTACGGATGACCCGGGAGGGCTGGGAGGAGGCACTGTCCCAGGCCGTGCTCACGACCGCGGATCCGGCAGCCGTGGCCCAGGCGGCCGTGCACGTCCAGTGGGACCCGGAACGCTCGCTGCGCGGAGCGGCGCTGAACCACTACAGCATCCAGGTCGGCATCGGCCGCCGGCTGATCCGCACCTTCACCGACGACTGGATCGTCGGCCTCACCGACCTCACGCCCCAGGTCCGCAAGGCGGCGGCCCTGACCCGGACCGGGCACGCCGCCCAGGCCCGGCGGCTGTTCCCCGCGGAACGGGTGTATCCCCTGCCACGATCGCTGGACGGCCTCCTGGCGCCGAGTGGGTGACGGCCTCCTGGCGGGACGTCAGCTCTGGCACAGCGGCAGCGCCGTGCGCGCGGCACACAATCCAGCCCCCCGGTGGGACGTCCCCTCGACGACCTCCCACCGGGGGCGACGCCCACCCGCCGGCGACGCCAGGAATCAGCCTTTGCACAGTTCACATGCGCGCCTGGCACACATTCGCCCGCCCGGCCAGTAGACACGTGTGGGTACAGCATCCACATTCGACCGCCGACCGGGCTGAATCGACACAACTCCCAGCAGCCGAAGGGACACCGGCATGACCGACGGAGTCGACCGCACCGCCGTCGAGGGCCTCACCGTGGAACACCGCACCACCCCGCTCGGCGTGGACGCGGCCCGCCCCGGATTCGGCTGGCGCACCGCCTCCCGGGTGCGCGGTAGGCGACAGACGGCCTACCGCGTCCTGGTCGCGTCCACCCCCGACCGTCTCACCGCCCGCCGCGCGGACGTCTGGGACAGCGGCCGGGTCGACTCGGCGGACTCCGTGGCCGTGCGCTACGCCGGCCCCCCGCTGAAGCCCTCGACCCGCTACCACTGGACGGTCGAGGTCTGGGACGAGAACGGCCACCGGCTCCCCGAGGCCCCCACCGACCGCTTCGAGACCGGCCTGCTCAGCACCGACGGCGTGACCGGCTGGGACGGCGCGCAGTGGATCACCATGGCGGGCAAGGCCCCGAACAGCCCCGGCGCGCCGCTCCTGAGAAGGCAGACGGCCCTGACCGGCGGCCGGGTGCACGAAGCCCGGCTCTACATCTCCGCGCTCGGCGTGTACGACGCCTACGTCAACGGCCGCCGCGTCACCGTCCCCCAGGACGGCCGCCCCACCCGGGAACTCCTCACCCCGGGCTGGACCAACTACGACACCACCGTCAGCTACTTCACCTACGAGGTGACCGGCCTGCTCGCGGACGAACGGCAGGTCACCCTCGCGGCCGTGCTCGGCAACGGCTGGTACAACGGCCGGGTCTCCGAGAACAGCGTCTACTACGCCGAGGACGGCAACCGCCTCGCCCTCAAGGCCAAACTCCTGATCCGCTACGAGGACGGCTCGACCCAGACCGTGGTGACCGCGCCCGGCGACGAGTGGAGGGCCACGGACACCGGCCCCTACCGCGCCGACGACCTCTACGACGGCCAGACCTACGACGCCCGCCGGGAACTGCCCGGCTGGACCGCGAACGGCTTCGACGCCTCCGCCTGGTCCGGCGTCGAGGAACACGACTTCACCACCAGGTTCCCCGGTTCCCGACTCGTGGCCTACCCGGGCGAGTCGGCCCGGCTGGTGCCGCAGTGGGACCGCAGCCCGCGGTCGATCGCCGTCCACACGGGCGGAAGCGATTTCGTCGCCGACCCCGACCGCACGGTCACCGACCCCGCGCGGGCCGCCACCGCCTCCGTCACCCTGCACCCCGGCGACACCGCCGTGATCGACTTCGGCCAGAACCTCGTCGGCGTCCCCCGCTACACCCTCCGCGGCCCGGCCGGCACCCACGTCACCTTCGCGCCGGGGGAGACGCTCAACGGCACCGGCGCGGGCGCCGACGGCCCCGAGGGCTCCGTCTACCGGGCGAACCTCCGCACGGCCAAGGCCACCAGCACCTACATCCTCAAGGGCGACCCTAAGGGCGAGACCCACCAGGACTCCCTGACCTTCTACGGCTTCCGGTACCTCTCCGTCACCACGACCGACACCGTCACCCTCACCGAGGCGACCGCCCGGGTCGCCACTTCCGCCCTCCACGACATCGGCGACATCACCACGGACGCCCCCGACATCAACCAGCTGATCAGCAACGTCCGTTGGGGCCAGCGCGGCAACTACCTGTGGGTCCCCACCGACTGCCCGCAGCGCGACGAACGCTGCGGCTGGACCGGCGACACCCAGGTCTTCGCGGGCACCGGCCTCTACAACGCCGATTCCGTCGCCTTCCTGAGCCACTTCCAGGACATCCTGATCGACTCCCAGCGCACCTACGGCGCCGACGGCGCGCAGTTCCCCTGGATCGCGCCCGGCGCCCGCTACAACGAGCCGGTCCCGGCCAGCGGTTGGGCGGACTGCGGGATCGTCGTGCCCTGGACCGTGTGGCAGATGAGCGGCGACTCCACCATCGTGGACCGCAGTTGGGACGCGATGACGGCCTACATGGACTGGATCCACGCACGCACCGGCGGTACCGGTGCCGGACAGGGCGCGATCTTCGGCGACTGGCTGGCCTTCCAGGTCACCAGCACCCGGCTCGTCAGCGACGCCTACTACGCCTACAGCGCCCGGCTCATGGCGGACATGGCCCGCGCCACCGGCCGCACCGCCGAGGCCCACGCCTACGAGGAGCTCTTCGCGCGGATCAAACGGGCCTTCGTCGCCAGGTACTTGAGCGCCGAGGACGGTCGGCTCATGGTGCGCTCCAGCCTCGGCGACCCGCCGCCGTACACCCCCGGAGACAGCCCCACCCGGCCCGAGGACGACACCCAGACCGCCCTGCTCTGGATCCTCAGACTCGGCCTGTACGACACCGGCGAGCAGCGTCGCCGGCTCGTCGAGCTCCTCGCCCAGAACATCGGCAACTCCGCCGCCTACAAGGCCGCCCACCCCGACAGCACGCGCGCCGGACACGCCGAGAACACCCTGTCGGTCGGCTTCCTCGGCGTCAACGTCCTCGCGCCCGTCCTCACCGAGGAGGGACAGGTGGAGCTGGCGTACGAGCTGTTGCACCAGGACGCCATGCCGTCCTGGCTGTACTCGGTGAAGAACGGCGCGACGACCGTCTGGGAGCGCTGGAACTCCTACTCCAAGGAGGACGGTTTCGGGCCGGTCGAGATGAACTCGTTCAACCACTACTCCTACGGCGCGATCATGGAGTGGATGTACGAGAGCATGGCCGGCATCGCCAAGGACCCGGCCCACCCCGGCTTCAAGCACTTCTTCCTGCGGCCCCACCTCGACCCGACCGGCCGGATCACCCGGGTCACCGGCTCGCACCGGTCGCCGTACGGCGAGATCGTCAGCGCGTGGACGGTGCGCGAGAGCCGCTTCACGCACCGGATCGCCGTCCCCGCCAACAGCACCGCGACCCTGCGCATCCCCACGGCCGACCCCGGCTCCGTGTGCGAGGGCCACACCCCCCTGTCACGCGTCAGGGGAGTGCGGCACCTGGGCTTCGAGGACGGCGTCGCCTCCTACGAACTGCCCTCCGGGCGCTACGAGTTGACCTCCGCGCTCGCCTGATCAGCCACCAGTACCACCTCCAGGGTGCGCGGACCGTGCACCCCCTCGACCCGGTCCAGCTCGATGTCACTGGTCGCCGAAGGACCGGAGATCCAGGTCAACGGGCGTACCGGGTCGAGGCGTTCGAGGGCCTGCGGCACCGAGGAGACGACCTGGTCCGGGACCCGTACGACACAGATGTGATGGTCGGGCACGAGCGTGATGCGGCGGCGGCCCTGGTCGGGTGAGCCGTCCAGCACGATCGTGCCGGTCTCCGCGATCGCCACCGCGCACGCCGTGACCACACTGTCGACGCGGTCCAGCTCGTCCGGGGTGCTCTCCACCCGGTCCGGAACCTGCCCGGCCGCGGCCTCCGCGAGCCAGGACGGCTCCAGGCCCGGCGGCACGAGCACCGTCTTCGCCCCCCGCGCGGCCAGCATCCCGGCGAGGGTGGCGGGGAGGTCGGCCGTCGTGCAGCGGTGCACGATCGCCCGGTAGTCGGCAAGGTTCTCGGCCAGCAGCTCCACGGTCTCCTCGACGCTCCGGTCGCCGTGTTCCCGCAGATAGGCCCGCTCGATCGGGGCGTCCTCACCCGGGGCGTCGGCCAGCGCGCGCCGCACCCGGCCCAGGATCCGTTCCCTGCCGCTCACTTCGAGCCTCCCGTCTCGGAGGTGCCGCCGTCGGTCCGCTGCCACCAGTCGCGGAACGGCTCCGCGGGCACGGCCGGAAGATCCCGGGTACCGCTCCACGCCTTGCCGGGACCCGGCAGGGTACGCGGATGCAGCCGTCGGGTGCGGGAGGCCGCCCGCTGGCCGGTGCGCAGCACACCCGGGTGGGCGAACGCCCAGCGGGCCGCCCGCATCGCCGCCCGCTCGGCCGCGTGCCCCTTGGCCGGTTTGAGCACCACCTTGTTGCCCTCACGGACCACCGGGCCGCCCTGGACGACCCGCTCCCGCAGATGCACCAGCACCTCCGGGATGTCGATGGCGACCGGACAGACCTCGTAGCAGGCCCCGCACAGCGAGGAGGCGTACGGCAGCGAGGCGTCGATCTCGCTCGCGGTGCCCCGGAGCTGGGGGCTGAGGATCGCGCCGATCGGGCCCGGGTAGACCGAGCCGTAGGCGTGTCCGCCGGCCCGCTCGTACACCGGGCAGACGTTCAGGCAGGCCGAGCAGCGGATGCAGCGCAGGGCCTGGCGGCCGACCTCGTCGGCGAGGGTGTCGGAGCGGCCGTTGTCGAGCAGGACCAGGTGGAAGTTCTGCGGGCCGTCCTCGTCGGTGGTGCCGGTCCAGGTGGACGTGTACGGGTTCATGCGCTCGGCGGTCGAGGAGCGGGGGAGGGTCTGGAGGAAGACCTCCAGGTCCTGCCAGGTCGGCACGATCTTCTCGATGCCGACGACCGAGATGAGCGTCTCGGGCAGGGTCAGACACATCCGCCCGTTGCCCTCGGACTCCACGACCACCAGGGTGCCGGTGTCGGCGACCATGAAGTTGGCGCCGGAGACGCCGACCTTGGCGCGCAGGAACTTCTCCCGCAGGTGCAGCCGTGCCGCCTCCGCCAGCTCGGCGGGCGTGTCGGTGAGCCCCTCGGGGGCCGGGCGGCCCCACTCGCTCATCTCGCGCTCGAAGATGTCCCGGATCTCGCCCCGGTTGCGGTGGATCGCCGGGACGAGGATGTGCGAGGGCCGGTCCTTGCCCAACTGCACGATCAGCTCGGCGAGATCGGTCTCGTAGGCCCGGATGCCCGCGGCCTCCAGAGCCTCGTTGAGCCCGATCTCCTGCGTGGCCATCGACTTGACCTTGACGACCTCCGACTCGCCGGTCATCTTGACGAGTTGCGTCACGATCTCGTTGGCCTCGTCGGCGTCGGCGGCCCAGTGCACGGTGCCGCCGGCCGCCACCACCGACTCCTCCAACTGCACGAGGTAGCGGTCGAGATGGCGCAGCGTGTGGTCCTTGATCCGCTTGCCGGCCTCGCGCAGCTCCGCCCAGTCGGAGACCTCGGCGACGGCGTTGGCCCGCTTGGCGCGGATGGTGTGGGTGGCGTGGCGCAGATTGCCGCGCAGGGTCTGGTTGTTGACGGCCTCGTGCGCGGCCTGGGGGAAGGCCGGCATCCCTACGAACGTCCCGCTCATACGGCCGGTTCCTCCTCCGTGCTCGCCAGGATCTCCGCGATGTGCACCGGCCGCATGCCCGACGCCAGCCGGCCCATCGTGCCCCCGATGTGCATCAGACACGAGTTGTCGGCCGCGCACAGCACCTCCGCGCCGGTCGACTCGGCGTTGCGCACCTTGTCCGCGCCCATCGCCGCCGAGACATCGGAGTTCTTCAGCGCGAAGGTGCCGCCGAAGCCACAGCACTCGTCGGCGCCCGGAAGCTCCTTCAGCTCCAGCCCCTTGACCGCCTGGAGGAGCCGCCGGGGCCGGTCGCCGAGCCCGAGACCGCGTAGCCCGTGGCAGGTCGGGTGATAGGTCACCGTGTGCGGGTAGTACGCCCCGACATCGGTCACCCCCAGCACGTCCACCAGGAACTCCGTCAGCTCGTACGTCTTGGGCACCACCGGCGCCAGCGCGGTCGCCAGGCCCTCCCCGCGCCCCTCGGCCCGGGCCCGCTCACCCATCCGCGGATACAGCTCCCGCACCATCGCCCCACACGAGCCGGACGGCGTCACGATCGCCTCGTAGTCCCGGAAGACATCGGAGAAATGCCGGGCCAGCGGCTCCGCCTCATGACGGTAGCCGGTGTTGTAGTGCGCCTGCCCGCAGCAGGTCTGGGACATCGGGAAGTCGACGTCCACGCCCAGCCTGGTCAGCAGTTTCACCACAGCGCGCCCGGTGTCCGGATAGAGCGTGTCGTTGACACAGGTCAGGAACAGGGCGACACGCATCGCGGCTCCTTGTGGTCGATCATCGGATGAGTGCAGCGTAGCCCGGGGGAGAAGCCGGGGGGAGAGCCAGGTCAGGACCCGGCGAGCCGGGCCTGCGCCTCGCGCCACCGCGCGGGGTCGCCCTGGGGCTCGTACCGGGTCAGCGGCTGGGTCCGGGTGAGCAGCGCGCGCCCGCCCGCGAGGTCGCTCACGAGCCCGTGGGCCCGCGCCTGGACCAGCACGTTCCCGAGCGCGGCCGCCTCGGTCGGTCCCGCCACCACCGGCAGCCCGCAGGCGTCGGCGGTCAGCTGGCACAGCAGGGCGTTGCGGGTACCGCCCCCGACGACGTGCACGACGTCGACGGGGTGATCGGCGAGCCGCTGCGCCTCCTCGACCGCCGTGCGGTGGGCGAGGGCCAGCGAGTCGAGGATGCACCGCGTGACCTCGGCGGGCGTCTCGGGCACCGGCTGCCCCGAGGCACGGCACGCCTCGGCGATCCGCTCCGGCATCCGGCCCGGCGCGAGGAACCTCGCGTCGCCCGCGTCCACCACCGACCGCAGCGCCGGCACCTTGGCCGCCTCCAGCAGCAGTTCGCCCAGGTCCGGGTCGCCCCAGGCCCGCACGCACTCCTGGAGCAGCCACAGCCCCATGATGTTCCGCAGGTACCGGACCGTGCCGTCGAGCCCCAGTTCGTTGGTGAAGTTGGCGGCCCGGCTCTCCTCCGTCAGCACCGGCGCGTCCAGTTCGAGCCCCGCCAGGGACCAGGTGCCGGTGCAGATGTAGGCGAACCGCTCACCGGACGCCGGGACGGCGGCCACCGCGGAGGCGGTGTCGTGCGAGCCGACGGCCGTGACCGGGACCGGCCCTCGCAGGCCCGTCTCCTCCAGCACCTCGGGCCGCAGCATTCCCGCCGGATCACCCGGCTGCCGCAGCGGCGCGAACAACTCCAGGTCGATACCGAGACGCGAGGCGATGTCGTACGACCATCCGCGCGTCCGGGGGTCGATCAGCTGGGTCGTCGAGGCGTTGGTGAGCTCGGTGCCCTGCTCGCCGGTGAGCCAGTAGGTGAGCAGATCGGGGACGAGCAACAGCCGCTCGGCCCCGGCGAGTTGGTCGGCGACCAGCTGGTACAGCGTGTTGAAGGGCGCGTACTGGAGCCCGGTCGCCGCGTACAACTCCGGCGCGGGCACGGTCGCCCACACCTTCTCGGCGACGCCCTCGGTGCGGGAGTCCCGGTAGTGCACCGGGTTGCCGAGCAGGGCCCCGTCGGCGTCCAGCAGCCCGTAGTCCACGGCCCAGCTGTCGATGCCGACGGAGTCGACCTGCCCGGCGGCCCGGAGCCCGTCCAGGACACCGCCGTAGAGCGAGAGGATGTCCCAGCGCAGGCCCTCGGGCAGCCGCACGGGCCGGTTCACGAACCGGTGGGCCTCGGTCAGTTCCAGGCTGTCGGGGCCGACGCGGCCGACCATGACCCGTCCGCTGGACGCGCCGAGGTCGACCGCGGCGTACGACTTCACGGACCCGCTCATCGCAGGAAGGCGGCCGCGACGCCGGCGTCGACCGGGACGTGCAGGCCGGTGGTGTGGGTCAACTCCCCGCCGGTCAGCGCGAACACGGCGTTCGCCACGTGCTCGGGGAGCACCTCGCGCTTGAGGATGGTCCGCTGGGCGTAGAACTCGCCGAGCTTCTCCTCCTCCACCCCGTACACGGCCGCCCGCTGGGCACCCCAGCCACCGGCGAAGATGCCGGACCCGCGCACCACGCCGTCCGGGTTCACGCCGTTGACGCGGATGCCGTGCTCACCCAACTCGGCGGCGAGCAGCCGGACCTGGTGGGCCTGGTCGGCCTTGGTGGCGGAGTAGGCGATGTTGTTGGGGCCGGCGAACACGGCGTTCTTGGAGGCGATGTAGACGATGTCGCCGCCCAGCTTCTGCGCGATCATCACCCGGGCCGCCTCGCGGGACACCAGGAAGGAACCGCGCGCCATGATGTCGTGCTGGAGGTCCCAGTCGCGCGCCGACGTCTCCAGGAGGGGCTTGGAGATGGAGATGCCGGCGTTGTTGACGACGAGGTCCACGCCGCCGAAGGCCAGCACCGCGGCGCGGAACGACTGGGCGATCTGCTCCTCGTCCGTCACGTCCACGGTCACGGCGACGGCCTTGTCGGGCCCGCCGAGTTCCTCGGCCACCGCGGCGGCGTTCTCGGCGTTGAGGTCGGCGACCACGACACACGCGCCCTCGGCGACCAGCCGCTCGGCGATGGCCTTGCCGATACCGCTGCCCGCACCGGTGACCAGCGCGACCCGCGTGGCGAGCGGCTTGGGCTTCGGCATCCGCTGGAGCTTGGCCTCCTCCAGCGCCCAGTACTCGATGCGGAACTTCTCGGACTCCTCGATCGGCGCGTACGACGAGACGGCCTCCGCGCCCCGCATCACGTTGATCGCGTTGACGTAGAACTCGCCGGCGACCCGGGCGGTCTGCTTGTCCTTGCCGAAGGAGAACATGCCGACACCCGGGATCAGCACGATCGCCGGGTCGGCGCCGCGCATGGCGGGGGAGTCGGGCAGGGCGTGCCGCCGGTAGTAGGCGGCGTACTCCTCGCGGTACTCGGCGTGCAGCGCGTCCAGCCGCGCGACGGCCTCCTCCAGCGGAGCGGTCGGCGGCAGGTCGAGGACGAGCGGCCGCACCTTGGTGCGCAGGAAGTGGTCGGGGCAGGAGGTGCCGAGCGCGGCGAGCCGCGGGTGCTCCGCACGCGCCAGGAACTCCAGCACCGGCTCGGAGTCGTTGAAGTGCCCGACCTGCGGCTTGTCCTGGGAGGCGAGGGCCCGGACGTACGGCGCGAGCGCGGCGGCCCGCTCCTTCCGCTCGGCCTCGCCGAGCGGGCCGTACCCCTCGATGACGGGCCCGAAGGGCTCGGCCTTGCCGCGCTCCTGAAGGAACTTCTCGGCGGTCCGGATGATGTGCAGCGAGTTCTTCTCGCACTCCTCGGCGGTGTCGCCCCAGGCGGTGATGCCGTGGCCGCCGAGGACGACCCCGACGGCCTGCGGGTTGGCGGCCTTGATGGCGGCGATGTCCAGCCCCAGCTGGAACCCGGGCCGCCGCCACGGCACCCAGGCGACGGTGTCCCCGAAGCACTCGGCGGTCAGCTTCTCCCCGTCGGCGGCGCAGGCGAGAGCGATACCGGAATCAGGATGCAGATGATCGACGTGGGCGGCCTCGACGAGCCCGTGCATCGCGGTGTCGATGGAGGGAGCGGCACCGCCCTTGCCGTGCAGGCAGTAGTCGAACGCGGCGACCATCTCGTCCTCGCGCTTGACCCCCGGGTACACGTCGACGAGCGCCCGCATCCGGTCCAGCCGCAGCACGGCCAACCCGGCCTCGGTCAGCGTCCCGAGATCACCCCCGGACCCCTTGACCCACATCAGCTCCACATCACCCCCGGTGACGGGATCGGTGTCGGTCCCCTTGGCGGACGCGTTGCCCCCGGCGTAGTTGGTGTTACGGGGATCGGAGCCAAGCCGACGGGAACGAGCGAGAAGGGCGGCGGCTTCGGGATGGGTAGCCATGACTTTCGGTTCCTTACTGAGGAAAGGGCGAGGTTGTGCTTTTAGGGGCGCGGGGAACTGCGCGACCAGCCACAGACGGCCGGCAGACCGCAGTCTTCGGAACGTGGCAGACGCTTACGCCCCCCACCCGGCCTGCTCCCCACCAACGCGCTCGGCCACGATCTTCTCCGCCCACCCGGACCTCCGATACGCGGCGATCGGGTTCGCGTCGAGCCCCATCTCCCCACGCACCTCCGCAAGCAGCGGCCGCACATCCGTGTTGTACGCATCCATCAGCACGGCGTTCGCCTCGAGAACATCCCCCTCGCGCTGAGCCACGGCAAGAGCCTCACGGTCGACCAGCAGAGCCTTCGCCGTCGCCTCCTGCACGTTCATCACGGACCGGATGATCGCCGGGATCTTCGCCTCGATGTTGTGGCACTGGTCGAGCATGAACGCCACGTCGGGCGTGAAGCCACCGCCACGGATGACCTCGTACATGATCCGGAACAGCTGGAACGGATCCGCCGCCCCCACCATGAGGTCGTCGTCCGCGTAGAACCGCGAGTTGAAGTCGAACCCGCCGAGCTTCCCCTCCCGCAGCAGCGTGGCGACGATGAACTCGATGTTGGTCCCCGGCGCGTGGTGCCCCGTGTCGACGACGACCTGTGCCTTCTCCCCGAGCTTCAGGCAGTGCGCGTACGCCGTCCCCCAGTCCGGCACGTCCGTCGAGTAGAAGGCCGGCTCGAAGAACTTGTACTCGAGCAGCATCCGCTGCCCGTCACCCAGACGGTCGTACACCTCGGAGAGACCTTCGGCGAGCCGGTCCTGCCGGGCCCGCAGATCGTCCTGACCGGGATAGTTCGTGCCGTCGGCGAACCACAGCTTGAGGTCCGTGGAGCCCGTCGCGTCCATGATGTCGACGCACTCCAGCAGATGGTCGAGAGCCTTCCGCCGTACGGCCGCCTCCGGATGGCAGATGCTGCCCAGCTTGTAGGCGTCGTCCTGGAAGGTGTTGGAGTTGATGGCGCCCAGCTTCACGCCCCGCTCCTCGGCGAACTTCGCCAGCGCGGCGTAGTCCTCGACCTTGTCCCACGGGATGTGCAGCGCGACGGTCGGGGCGACCCCGGTGAACGCGTGCACCTGCGCCGCGTCCTCCAGTTTCTCCTGCGGGGTACGCGGTACGCCCTGCTGGGCGAACACCTTGAAGCGGGTCCCCGAGTTCCCGTACGCCCACGACGGCGTCTCGACGGCCTGGGTCTTGAGCGCGGCCTTCACCGCGGCGAGCTCGGTCACTTGAGGGCTCCTGTGACGTCGGGTCCGAAGGGCTTGCGAACTGCTTCTCTGTGAAACGATTCAAGACGGGAAAGTATGAGTAGCTCGCAAGGGTGTCAACCCCTGCGGCCAAGGCTGTTGCCCGTGACCCTGCCGTGACCTGAGTTCATCGAAAGATTTTCGACACGGACCCATTGACGTGACATGCGCTCCATGCCTAACGTCCCGGCAACCAAGTTGAAACCTTTCACGACGCCGTGAGGGCCGTCCCGCCGGCGTCGTCGAGGAGCCCCCAATGACCCACCCGTCCACCACGGGTCCGGCCCCGGTACTCGCTCTCAAGGACATCTCGAAGTCCTTCGGCGCGGTCCGCGCCCTGCGGGACGTCTCCCTGGAGCTGTTCCCCGGGGAGGTACACGCCCTCGCCGGCGAGAACGGCGCGGGCAAGTCGACCCTCATCAAGACCCTCGCAGGAGTGCACCGACCGGACACCGGCCAGGTACTGCTCGACGGCGAGCCGGTCGTCTTCCACGGTCCCGGCGACGCCCGCGACGCCGGTATCGCCGTGATCTACCAGGAGCCGACGCTCTTTCCCGACCTCTCGATCGCCGAGAACATCTTCATGGGCCGCCAGCCCCGGCGCGCCCTGGGCCGGATCGACCACAAGGCCACGCACGCCTCGACCCTGGCCCTGATGCAGCGCCTCGGTGTCGAGCTCGACCCCGACCGTCCGGCACGCGGCCTGTCCATCGCCGACCAGCAGATCGTCGAGATCGCCAAGGCGCTGTCCTTCGAGGCCCGCGTCCTGATCATGGACGAGCCCACGGCGGCTCTGACCGGCAGCGAGGTGGCCCGCCTCTTCGGTGTCGTCAAGACGCTGCGCGAACAGGGCGCCGCCGTCCTGTTCATCTCGCACCGCCTGGAGGAGATCTTCCAGATCTGCCAGACGGTCACCACCCTGCGCGACGGCGCCTGGATCTCCAGCGAGCCGATCGAGGGCATGACCGAGGACGACCTCGTCCGCCGCATGGTCGGCCGCGACCTCGAGGAGCTCTACCCCAAGCAGGACGTACGGCCCGGAGAGGTCGCGCTCACGGTGAGCCGGCTGACCCGGGAGGGCGTCTTCACCGATGTCTCGTTCGAGGTCAGGCGCGGCGAGATCGTAGGACTTGCGGGACTCGTCGGAGCGGGCCGCACCGAGGTCGCCCGGGCGGTGTTCGGCATCGACCGCTGGGACGCCGGAGAGGTCTCCGTGGACGGCAGGGCACTGGTCAACGGCGCCCCGTCCACCGCGATGGCCGCGGGCCTCGCGCTGGTCCCCGAGGACCGGCGCGCCCAGGGCCTGGTGATGGACATGTCCATCGAACGGAACATCGGCCTCACCGGTCTGAGGACGACCGTCAAGGCCGGCCTGATGGACCGCGGCGCCGAACGCAGCCGCTCCCTCGACTGGGCCGTCAAGCTCCAGGTGAAGTACGCCCGGATCGCCGACACGGTGAACACCCTGTCGGGCGGCAACCAGCAGAAGGTCGTCCTCGCCAAGTGGCTGGCCACCGGCCCCAAGGTGCTCATCGTCGACGAGCCGACCCGGGGCATCGACGTCGGCACCAAGGCCGAGGTGCACCGGCTGCTCAGCGAACTGGCCGCCGACGGGGTGGCCGTCCTGATGATCTCCTCCGACCTGCCCGAGATCCTCGGCATGGCCGACCGCGTGCTCGTGATGCACGAGGGCCGCCTGACCGCCGAGATCCCGCGCTCCGACGCCACCGAGGAAACCGTGATGGCCGCAGCCACCGGGAGGGCCGCCGCATGACGGTCACCACCCCTCAGCAGGCCCCTCCCGCCGAGGTGCCCAAGTCCAGCGGCACCCGCCTGGTCGACCGCGTCTTCAAGATGCGCGAGCTCGCCATCCTGGTCGTCTTCCTGGTGATGATCGTCGTCACCCAGATCGGGAACAGCGACTTCCTCACCGAGCAGGGCATCAAGGACCTGCTGCTCAACGCCACGATCCTGGTGCTGGTCGCCACCGGCCAGTCGCTGGTGGTCATCACGAGGAACGTCGACCTCTCGGTCGGCTCCACCCTCGGCATCAGCGCCTTCGCCGCCGGCACGTATCTCCAGGGCGGCGGGAACCCCGTCGTGGCGATCGTGCTCGCGACCTTGATGGGCATCGGCTTCGGCCTCCTCAACGGCCTCCTCGTCAGCCTCGGCCAGGTCCCCGCGCTGGTGGTCACCCTCGGCACGCTCTACATCATCCGGGGCATCGACTCCATCTGGGTCGGCTCCCGGCAGATCACCGCGGCCGACCTCCCCGACGGCTTCGTGAACTTCGGCTCCGGCGGAATCTCCGCGGTGCCCTGGCTGGCGCTGATCGCACTCGCGGTGCTCGTCGCCACCGCCTACTACCTCAAGCACTTCGGCAGCGGACGCGAGCTGTACGCGCTCGGCTCCAACCCCGAGGCCGCACGGCTCGCCGGTATCCCGGTGCGCAAGCGGATCCTGGCCGCGTACACCTTCTGCGGCGGCCTCGCCGGCCTCGCCGGGGCGATGTACCTGGCCCGGTTCGGCAACGTCGACTCCGGGACCGGCACCGGCTACGAACTGACCGTCGTCAGTGCGGTCGTGGTCGGCGGTGTGGTCTTCACCGGCGGCTCCGGCAGCGTCTACGGCGCGGCCCTCGGCGCCCTGCTGCTGACCTCCATCAACAGCGTGCTGCCCGCCCTCGGCGTCAGCTCGGTCTGGGTGCTCGCCATCAACGGCATCCTGCTCATCCTCGCCATCGCGGTCGACCGGGTCGTCGCGCTGCGCGTGGCCTCCGCCCTGAAGAAGAGGAACGCCCGCCATGCCTGACTCCCTCACGCGTGCGATCCGCTGGGACACGGTCGTCGGCGCCCTCCTGATCGTGGTCCTGCTGCTGTCCTTCGGCACCGTCGACGGCTTCGGCAACGCGCTGAACCTCTCGTTCCTGATCGGCAACACCCTGCCGATCGCGCTGATCGCCCTGCCCATGACCCTGCTCGTGGTCTCCGGCGAGATCGACCTCTCGGTCGCCTCCACCGCCGGTCTGTCCGGCGCGGTGATGGGCGCCCTGTGGAACCAGGGCCTCACGATCGAAATGATCATCCCGATCTGCCTGGTCCTCGGTGTGGTCTGCGGGCTGATCAACGGCCTGCTCGTCACCCGGCTCGGCCTGCCCTCCCTCGCCGTCACCATCGGCACCCTCGCCGCCTACCGGGGCATCGCACAGATCGTGCTCGGCTCCGACGCGGTGACCGACTTCCCGACCCAGTACCTGGACTTCGCGGCCGGGCGGATCGGGGACACCTTCATCCCGCAGGCGTTCATCCCCTTCCTCGTCCTCTTCGCGATCGCCGTGGTCGTCCTGCACGCCACGCCGTTCGGACGGTCGGTGTTCGCGACCGGCGCGAGCGAGGAGGCGGCCCGGTTCGCCGGCATCCGCGTCAAGCGGCAGAAGCTCATCCTGTTCACGGTGACCGGCCTGATGGCCTCCCTCACCGGCATCTTCTGGGCGCTGCACTACGCCAGCGCCCGCTACGACAACGCCACCGGGCTCGAACTCTCCGTCGTGGCCGCCGTGTTGCTGGGCGGTATCGACTTCGACGGCGGCAAGGGCACGTTGGGCGGCGCCATCGCCGGGGTCTTCCTGCTCGGCACGTTGCAGAACGTGATGAGTCTGCAGGACGTCTCCGCGCAGTCGCAGATCGTCGTCACCGGTGTGTTGCTCGTGTTGTCCGTTCTCGGCCCCAGGGTCGCGCGTCAGGTCGCTGTGGCGAGGGCCGCGCGTTCTTCCACTGGATAGGCCGTCGGTCGGCTGCGGGCCCGTTGTGGCTGGTCGCGCAGTTCCCCGCGCCCCTAGGGCGCTTCCGCTCACCTTCTTTCAAAGGAAACTCCGTCATGCGTAAGTCATCCCTCCGGCGTGCCTGCGTCGCCCTCGCCGCCGTCAGCTCTCTCGCCCTCACCGCCACCGCGTGCGGTGGCACCACCAAGAAGGACGTGCAGGACGAGGGTGCCTCGGCCGCCTCCACCGCCAAGGCCGACCCGAACGCGGCCACCAAGAAGGGCCTCACCGTCGGCTTCCTGCCCAAGCAGGTCAACAACCCGTACTTCACCTCCGCCGACAAGGGCGGCGAGCAGGCGCTGACCGAACTGGGCAGCAAGTACAAGGAGGTCGGTCCCTCCAGCGCCACCGACACCGCCGGCCAGGTCTCCTACGTCAACACGCTCACCCAGCAGCAGGTCAACGCGATGGCCGTGTCCGCGCAGGACCCGGGCGCCCTGTGCACCGCGCTGAAGCAGGCGATGTCCAACGACATCAAGGTCGTCACCTACGACTCCGACACCAAGCCGGAGTGCCGCAACGCCTTCGTCTCGCAGGCCTCCGCCGAGGACCTCGGCCGCACCGAGGTGCAGCTGCTCGCCGAGCAGATCGGCTACAAGGGCGAGATCGCGATCCTGTCCGCCGCGCAGACCGCGACGAACCAGAACACCTGGATCGACTTCATGAAGGACGAGCTGAAGGACCCGAAGTACAAGAACATCAAGCTCGTCAAGGTCGCGTACGGCAACGACGACGCCCAGCAGTCCTTCCAGCAGACCCAGGGCCTGCTCCAGGAGTACCCGAACCTGAAGGGGATCATCTCCCCGACCACGGTCGGCATCAAGGCGGCCGCCCAGTACCTCTCCGGCTCCAAGTACAAGGGCAAGGTCAAGCTGACCGGCCTCGGCACCCCCAACGACATGCGCAAGTACGTCAAGAACGGCACCGTCGAGGCGTTCGAGCTGTGGGACCCGTCGAAGCTGGGCGCCCTCGCCGCGCAGACCGCCGTCGCCCTGGTCTCCGGCCAGATCACCGGCAAGGAGGGCGAGACCTTCAAGGCCGGCGACACGACGTACACCATCGGCAAGGACGGCGTGATCAACCTCGGCAAGCCGACCGTGTTCGACGCCAAGAACATCGACCAGTTCAACTTCTGATCTCCCCCTGAAGGAGCGGTACTTCATGCAGCGCGTCTGTTTCCTCCTCAAGGTCCGCGAGGACCGGATCGCCGAGTACCGCGAACGCCACGCCGCCGTGTGGCCCGAGATGCTCGAAGCGCTCTCGGCCACCGGCTGGCACAACTACTCGCTCTTCCTGCGCGACGACGGCCTGCTCGTCGGCTACCTGGAGACCGAGGACTTCGAGGCCGCCAAGGCAGGGATGGAAGCCGCCGAGGTCAACGCACGCTGGCAGGCCGAGATGGGCGAGTTCTTCGAGTCCCTCGACGGAGCCCGCCCCGACGAGGCGATGAAACCGCTCACCGAGGTGTTCCACCTCGCCTGACCCCTCCCCGTAAGGCCCATCTCCCCAGACGGCCTCATCAGGACCGCAGGAGCCGCTCCATGAGAAGACGCACGCTGCTCGCAGGTGCCATCGTGTCCGCCATGTCCACCTCCGCGCTCACCGGCGGCACCGCCCGCGCCGCCGACCCCGGCCCCTCGGTCACCCGCACCGGGACCACCACGCTCGACGCCCAGGCCGTCTTCTTCGTCTCCTACGACGGCCTGGTGAACAACAACTCGTTCCAGAAGAACGGCCTGTTGACCTACAAGGGCTACCAGTACGCCGTCTGGTACACCGCCGACAAGAACGCCGTCGTCGGCCGCCGCGTCCTCGGCGGGAGCACCTGGTCCACCGTCCAGGTCGGCCACACCCTGAAGACCAGCGACTCCCACAACGTCATCTCCATGGGCGTCTCCAAGGTCGACGGCCGCCTCCACCTCAACATGGACTCGCACAGCGACGGCTTCACCTACGTCAAGTCGGTCGCCGGCCTCATGGACAACCCGGCGGGGCTGAGCTGGACCGCCGCCCGCTTCGGCGCACCCCAGTCCACCCTGGACGGCCTCGCCCTCACGTCCCAGTTCACCTACCCGCAGTTCGTCAACACCCCCGACGGCAAGCTCCAGTTGAGCTACCGGGCCGGGATATCCGGCAACGGCCGCAACGCCCTCGCCGAGTACGACGGTTCGACCTGGACCAACCTCGGGGAGTGGTCCAGCTCCACCGGCACCTACACCAGCGAGCACGGCTCCTCGACGGCCCGCAACATGTACCTGCACGGCATCGACTACGACCGGAACGGCCGGCTGCACTCCTTCTTCACCTGGCGCGAGCAGAACGGCGCCGTGATGTGCAACAGCGGCGGCATCACCAACCACGACACCGGTTACGTCTACTCCGACGACCGCGGCCGCACCTGGCGCAACAACGCCGGCACCGTCGTCGGCACCACCGGCGGCTCCGACAAGGTCGCCGTCACCGACGCCGGCCTGGTGATCGACCCGCTGAACCCGGACCACTCCCTGATGAACCAGGAGAGCCAGTTCACCGACTCCGCGGGCCTGCCCCACGCGATCATCAGCTACGTCCCCGGCCGCTTCGGCCAGTGCACGACCAACTACGTCAACGACCGCACCGCCAACGGCCGCGCCTTCCACGTCCGCAAGAACTCCTCGGGCACCTGGCAGAAGACCGAGATCCCGGTCGTGCTCGGCTCCAGCCAGCGCACCAAGCTGCTCCTGGACAAGTACGACAACGCCTACGCGGTCTTCCCGTTCGGCCGGATCGCCGCCGCCTCCAAGGCCTCCGGGTACACCGACTGGAAGATCCTCTTCGACGGCAGCGGCCTGAACGCCTTCGGCGAGGTCGTGATCGACGAGATGCGGATCGCCCAGGACAACGTGCTGTCGTTCATGTACCAGGAGAAGTCGAGCGGTACGACCCCCTCGGCGCTCCACGTCGTGGACTTCGCACTGCCCGCCTGACCGCATCCGATCCGGGGGCGGCCTGCGGGTACTGTGAAGGCCCCCCGCCGCCCCCTGTTCCCTGGAGGTCCCTGCCCGATGGCCCAGTCGGTGGGTATCAAGGACGTCGCCCGTGCCGCCGGAGTCTCCGTCGGCACGGTCTCGAACGTCATCAACCGCCCGGACTCCGTCGCCACCGAGACCCGGGCGCGCGTCCTGTCCGCGATAGACCGGCTCGGCTACGTCCGCAGCGAGTCCGCGCGCCAGCTGCGCGCGGGCCGCAGCCGGATCATGGGCCTGCTCGTCCTCGACATGGGCAACCCCTTCTTCGTCGACGTGGCACGCGGCGCCGAGCGCGCCGCCCGCGAGGACGGCCTCGGCGTGATGGTCTGCAACAGCGCCCAGAGCACGAGCGAGGAGTCCGAGTACCTCTCCCTCTTCGCCGAACAGCGGGTCCGGGGCGTGCTGCTCACCCCGACCGACGCCTCCGGCCGCAACATCGCCTCCTTCCGCCGGCACGGCATCCCCTTCGTCCTGGTCGACCGGGTCGCCGAGGGCACCACCGAGTGCTCGGTCTCCGTCGACGACGTCGCCGGCGGCGCGCTCGCCGTACGCCATCTCGTGGACGCCGGGCACCGCTCCATCGCCTACGTCAGCGGGCCGCCCGGCCTCAACCAGGTCCGTGACCGCCGCACCGGCGCCCTGAACGCGCTCGCCGAGGCGGGCCTGGGCCCCGAGCACCTGCGCGAGCTGCCCACCGAGCGCCTTGACGTGGCCGCCGGCCGGGACGCCGGCGCCCGCCTCCTCGGCCTCGCGGACCGCCCGACCGCCGTGTTCTGCGCCAACGACCTGCTCGCCCTCGGCGTCCTCCAGGCCATGTACGCGGCGGGCGTCACGGTCCCCGACGACCTCGCCATCGTCGGCTACGACGACATCGAGTTCGCGGCCGCCGCGGCCGTGCCGCTCACCTCGGTCCGCCAGCCCGCCGTCACCATGGGCGCACTCGCCGCCGAGCTGCTCCTGGAGGAGACGGAGGCCGAGACCACCGGCAAGCGGCACGAGCACCGCCGGGTGGTGCTCCAGCCCGAACTGGTGGTGCGCCGCTCCAGCCTCGCGGCCCGCTGACCTCGCAGCCCGCTGACCGTAGAGTCAGTAAGATTTCATGATCGAAGGGGTCGGCCGGCGGACGAACATGTGCTCAACTGGGACGCGCCCACAGAATGTCCGTCCGTCCCGGGAGCCCTGTTGACCGCGACCTACCGCCAGCCCGGCCTCGTCCTCACCGACCGCCGCTTCACCGTCCCCCTCGACCACGACGACCCGGCCGGGGAGACCATCGAGCTCTACGCCCGCGAGGCCGTCGCGAGCGACAAGGCGGGCCAGAACCTGCCCTGGCTGGTGTACCTCCAGGGCGGCCCGGGCTTCGGCGCGAACCGCTTCGTCGGCAAGGGCGCCTGGTTCGGCCGGGCCCTGAAGGAGTACCGCGTCCTCCTGCTCGACCAGCGCGGCACCGGCCACTCCAGCCCCGCCAACCGCCAGACGCTCCCGCTGCGCGGCGGCCCTGTCGAACAGGCCGACTACCTGGCCCGGTTCCGCGGCGACTCCATCGTCCGCGACTGCGAGGCGATCCGCCCCCAGGTCACCGGCGGCGCCCCCTGGACCGTCCTCGGCCAGAGCTTCGGCGGCTTCTGCACCACCAGCTATCTCTCCCTCGCCCCCGAGGGCCTGGCCGCCGCCGTCATCACCGGCGGCCTGCCCTCCCTCGACGCCCACGCCGACGACGTCTACCGGGCCGCCTACCCGCGCATCGAGCGCAAGGTCACCGCGCACTACGCCCGCTACCCGCAGGACGTCGAGCGGGCCCGCCGGATCGCCGACCACCTGCTCACCCACGACGTCACCCTGCCGAACGGCCACCGGCTGACCGTCGAGGCCTTCCAGTCGCTCGGCATCCTCCTCGGCGGCGGTGAGGGCAGCCACCGCCTGCACTTCCTCCTCGAACACGCCTTCGTCCGCACCCCGCGGGGCCACGAGCTCTCCGACGCCTTCCAGGAAGAGGTCCAGGGCCTCATGTCGTACGCCTCCCACCCGCTGTACGCCCTCGTCCACGAGGCCTGCTACGCCCAGGACGAGCGGCCCACCGCCTGGTCGGCCGAACGGGTGCGCGGAGAGTTCCCGCAGTTCGACGCGGCCAAGACCCTCGCCGGCGACGAGCCGCTGCTGTTCACCGGCGAGTCCGTCCACCCCTGGACGTTCGACTGCGATCCCGCCCTGCGCCCGCTGCGCGAGACCGCCGAACTCCTCGCCGCCCGCACCGACTGGCAGCCCCTGTACGACCCGGCGCGGCTCGCCGTCAACGAGGTCCCGGTCGCCGCGGCCGTCTACCACGACGACATGTACGTCGACACGGCCCACTCGCTGGCGACCGCCCGGGCGATCCGCGGTCTGCGCACCTGGGTGACGGACGAGTTCGAGCACGACGGCGTCCGCGCGGGCGGCCCCCGGGTCCTCGACCGGCTGCTCGCCCTCGCGCGCGACGAGGTCTGACGCCGAACACGCGAGGGGTTCAGGAGTTGAGGTGCCGGGCGGCCTCCCGGTGACGACATGCCCCTCTCTCGATTCCGGCATAAGGTTCATTTCGGCCATGTGTCGACGCCGGAGTCGAGAGGACGTCACCCGATGAGTACACCGTCACCCCACGGACGGTCCCGGATCGCCGCCCTCACCGTGGCCCTGGCCGCCGTGAGCACGCTCACCCTTGCCGCGTGCGGCGACGACTCCGGCGACTCCTCGGCCTCCTCGCCGACGCCCACCGCGCCGGACACGGCGTCCTTCTCCGGCGACGCGGCCTCCGCACTCGCGTCGCTGAAGGCCTCGGTCCGGGCCGAGGCCTCCGAGCGGGCCGCCTCCGCCTCGGCCGCCGCATCCTCCTTCGAGGCCTCCGTCTCCGCGGAGACGGAACGCGCCAACAAGGCCGCGCAGACCGAGCTCGCCAAGGTCGACGGCCAGGGCAACGCGATGTCCGACGTCACCATGACCGGCAAGCCGCGCTCCTCGACCGGCGGGCTGCTCGCCGTCGTCGTCACCATCACCAACAAGACCGACAAGACGGCCTCCTACGCCGTCCAGGTCGACTTCCTCGACTCCGCGGGCAAGGCGGTGGAGACCCGGTACGTCGGCGCCGAGGACCTGAAGCCGGGGGAGAAGGTCCAGCCCCTCGCCGTCAGCCGCAAGCCCAGCGAGCCGGTGCTGACGCCCAAGCTGGCGAAGGCACAACGCTATTGACCCTCGCCGTCGGCTCAGGCGGCCACGGCCAGCGGACCGAGGGTGCGGTGCGGGCTCACGACGCGACCGTCGGGCAGCAGTTCACCGGTGTCGTCGAAGACGATGGTGCCGTTGCACAGCAGGCTCCAGCCCTGTTCGGGATGGGCGGAGACGATCACCGCGCCGTGGTGGCCGGGGCTGTCGGCGGTGGGGCACGGGGGCTGGTGGCTGCACATGACGTCTCCTCGGATGCGGTCGGCTCCTGCCTCGTTCGGCCGGTCTCTCTGTGGTAGCCGAGCTTGTTTTCCGTTGTATGTGGAGACCCCCACATCGCCGGAAACTCATCGGTGAGTTCCCGTCAGCCGGGTCGGTGCGCGGGCCGGTTAGGCTGACGGCGATGCAAGAACAGATGATCGACCTCAGCGGTGACTGCGCGCGGTGCTTCGGGCTGTGCTGTGTCGCCCTGCCCTTCGCCGCCTCCGCGGACTTCGCCCTCGACAAGCCCGCCGGCAAGCCCTGCCCGAACCTCCGGGACGACCACCGGTGCGGGATCCACGCGCGGCTGCGCACCGAGGGCTTCACCGGATGCACGGTCTACGACTGCTTCGGCGCCGGACAGCAGGTCTCGCAGGTCACCTTCGGCGGCCGGGACTGGCGCACCGGCCCACGCGAGGACGCCCGCCGGATGTTCGAGGTCTTCCCCGTGGTGCGCCAGCTCCACGAACTGCTCTGGTACCTCACCGAGGCGCTCACCCTGCCCGCGGCCCGCCCGGTCCACGCCGACCTGCGCCGCCTGCGGGAGCGGACCGAGGCCCTCACCCGGGGAACCGCCGAGGAACTCACCGCACTGGACGTCCCCGCGCACCGGCAGGAGGTCAACGCCCTCCTGCTCAGGACCAGCGAACTGGTCCGGGCGGGCGTCGGCACCAAGAGCAAGAAGAAGAACCGCCGGGGCGCCGACCTGATGGGCGCCCGCCTCAAGGGCGCCGACCTGCGCGGGGCCACGCTCCGCGGCGCCTACCTCATCGCGGCCGACCTCACCGGCGCCGACCTGCGCGGCGCGGATCTGATCGGCGCCGACCTGCGGGACGCCGACCTCACGGACGCGGACCTGACCGGCGCGTTCTTCCTGACCCAGCCGCAGCTGAACGCGGCCCGGGGCAGCACCGGCACCAGGCTGCCGGCCTCAGTCACCCGCCCCGCGCACTGGGCAGCGTGACTCCGGGACCGGTGCGGGTTCCTCGCCGGCCGTCGCAGTGGCGGCCGTGGTCCGCCGCTCCAGGTGCAGCCGCAGCCCCTCCGGCATCAGCGTCAGCCGCTCGGTCACGCTGAGCCGGTAGCCGGGGTCGGCCCGCAGCTCGTAGCGGCGCAGCAGCAGACCGAGCACCAGCGTGGCCTCGTGCAGCGCGAACTGGCGCCCGATGCAGGCCCGCGCCCCCGTGCCGAAGGGCTTGAAGACATGCGCCGGACGCGACCGTACGGCCTTGGGGTCGAAGCGGTCCGGGTCGAACCGCTCGGCGTCGGCGCCCCACACCTCGGGATCGCGCTGGAGCATCGGCGTGAGCACCAGCGTCCACGCACCCCGCCGCATCGGATGCCGACCGGCCAGCACGGTGTCCTCGACGGCCTCCCGGGCGAAGGCGGGCGCGGTCGGCCACAGCCGCAGCGACTCGTCCAGCACCCGGCGCACGTACCGCAGCTTCGCCACCTGGTCGTAGCCCGGCGCCGCCGCGTCGCCCCAGACCCGGTCCACCTCGGCACGGGCGCGGGCCGCTACCTCGGGGTGCCGGGAGAGGTAGTGCAGGGCGAAGGAGAGCGCGCCCGAGGTGGTCTCGTGGCCGGCCACCAGGAAGGTGATGACCTGCCGGCGGACGTTCTCCGGGGACAGCCGCTCACCGGTGTCCGGGTGGGCCGTCTCCAGCATCCGGTCCAGCAGGTCGCCGTCCCCGCTCGTGCCGCGCCGGGCCCGGACCAGGTCGTCGACCATGCGGTTGAGGTAGGTGATGTCGTCCGCGTTGCGCTGCGCGGCACGTCGTAGCAGAGCCGGGAAGGGGACCGAGTTGAGCCGCTGGGCGTAGGTCAGCGTGCCCACCATCGCCGTCACGAAGGGATGCGGCCGGTCCCGTTCGAAGGAGCCGAAGTCATGGCCGAACCCGGTGCGCGCGATGGTCTCCAGGGTCAGCTTGGTCATGTCCCCGGGCACGTCCACCGACCGGCCCGCGGCTTGCTCCCGGTCCCAGTGGTCCGTCAGCCGGCCGGCCACGGCCAGCATCATGGGGTGGTAGGCCGCCATCGCCTCCCGGCTGAAGCCCGGGGCCAGCACGTCGTGCGCCAGCTGCCAGTTCGGCTCGTGGTTGTAGGCCGTGAACAGCCCGTCCCCGGCGACCGGCCGCAGATTGGCCACCCCGAGCCCCACGTGCTTGGCGAACCGCGACTCGTCCGCCAGGTCCGCCACCAGATCGGCGCCCCAGGTGAAGACGAACTCCCGGTTGAAGGCCTTGCGCCGGTAGATCGGACCCAGTTGGCGGGCGAAGCGCAGCGAGTCCTGGAGCGGGGTGGCCCGGTTGACGCCCAGCACATCACCGAGCAGGGGGAGGCGACGCGGCGGATGCGGAATGCGGTGCAGCTCCGGCCAGCCCAGCTCGGCGCTGCGAAACCCCGTCGGCCGCGTGGCCGTCGTCGTCTGCGCCATGACGAGATCTCCCTTGATCCAGCGGCAGTTGAGCGCGTTATACGTCGGTTCAATAACGCGCCTCAGTCTGGTCCCGTTGTTGAACCGGCGTCAAGTAAAGTGCGGGCATGGCCGGGAAGCAGGGCGAGCGCACGCGCCGCAGGCTCAGCACCGGGGAGCGCCGCGAGCAGCTCCTGTCGGTGGGGGCGAGGCTGTTCTCGGAGAGTCCGTACGACGACGTGTGGATCGAGCAGGTCGCCGAGATCGCCGGCGTCTCGCGCGGGCTGCTCTACCACTACTTCCCGACGAAGCGGGACTTCTTCGCGGCGGTCGTCGAGCGGGAGAGCGAGCGGATGCTGGCCATGACGGCCGCCGTGCCCGGCATCCCGGTGCGCGAGCAGCTCACGGCCGGGCTCGACACGTATCTGGAGTACGTCCACGCCCACGCGCACGGCTTCCGTGCCTTCCATCGCGCCGACGCGGCCGGGGACCAGGCCGTGCGCCGGGTCTACCAGCGGGCGCTGGCCGCACAGGAGCGGCAGATCCTCGCCGCGCTGGCCGCCGACCCGGAGTTCGGCCCGGCGGCGCAGGGGCGTCCTGACGTCCAGCTGGCCGTCCGCGGCTGGCTGGCCTTCACCACGGCCGTCTGCCTGGAGTGGCTGCGGGGCCCGGACCTCACCCGTGAGCAGGTGCGCGACCTGTGCGCACGGGCACTGCTCGGCGTTCTCACGCCCTGACCGGAAGTCGTACGTCCGTCACCCGTCCGAGGTTGGCTTCATCGCCGATCTTCGATAGGTTAGGCAAGCCTTACCTTAGGAGGAACGGATGGGTGACAGCCAACCCTGGACGGCCGCGCCTTCCGCGGCGGAACACGCCCGGTCGGTGCTCGCCGCCGCTTGGTCCTGCGCGGTGACCGCGGAGGGCGGCTGCGAGGAGTTCGTCGGCGCGCACACCGTCACCGAGGACGGCCGCGTGACGCTGGACGTGCCCGAGGACAGCACCCTCGTGGCGGCCGCGATCTGCGCGCCCCGCGGCGAACCGTCCGCCGTCCTGGAGTTCGCCGACGTGGCCCCCGTCCCCGTGCGCAGCCGGATCCGCGCCCGGCTGTGGATCGCCGGCTGGTTCGTCCCCGCGGACGGCAAGCTGGACTTCAAGGCCACCCGCGTGGTGCTGCGCCGGCCGTCCGGGGCGGTCGTCGTCGACCTGGACGAGTTCGCCGCCGCCACGCCCGACCCGCTCGCCACCGCCGAGGCCCGGCTGCTCACCCACCTCGCCGACTGCCACCCCGACGCCGTCGAGCGGCTCACCCGGCTCGTCGACTCCGACAGCCTCCACGGCGCGGTCCGCGTCCAGCCCCTCGCCGTGGACCGGCACGGACTGACCTTGCGCATCGAGCGCGCCCGCGCCCACGGCGACGTACGCCTGCCCTTCCACGCGCCCGCCGACGACGTGGCGCGGCTGACGGAGCGCATGCACGTCCTGCTGACCCAGGCGAGCGCCGCGTCCTGCCCACGCGCCCTACAGCGGCAGCGCACAGACGGCGACGGGTGAGGCGAACGGCGCACCGGCGAGCCGCAGCGCACCGCTCTTCGTGTTCACGTGGAAAACGCTGACGGTGCCGGACCGCTGGTTCGCCACGAAGAGCAGCGTCCCGTCCGGCGAGAAGGCGATGTGCCGCGGGAAGTCACCGCGCACCGGCACGGTGTCGAGCAGCCGCAGCCGGGCGCCGTCCGCCTCCACCGCGTAGCGGGTCAGGCTGTTGTCGCCGCGGTTGGCGAGATACGCGAACGAGCCGTTCGCGGTGACCAGGAACTGCGCCGGGTAGCTGGTGCCCGCCCCCGTGCCCGTGGACTGGGCCGCCCCGACGGTCAGCCGGCCGCTTGCGCGGTCGTACGCGCAGACCGCCACCGTGTTGTCGCTCTCGTTGGCCAGATAGGCGTACCGGCCCCCGGGATGGAAGGTCAGGTGACGCGGTCCGGCACCGGGCCGGGTGTGCGCCTGCGCCACCTGGGTGAGCGCGCCGGAGCGCTCGTTCAGGCGGTAGGTGTAGACGGTGTCGGTACCGAGGTCGACCGCGAGCACATGGCCGCCGTCGGGACTGGTGAGGAACTGGTGGGCGTGCGGGCCGTCCTGGCCGGGACCCGGCGCGGGACTCGAGTGCGTGACCGTCTCCCTGCGCTCGCCGAGCGCTCCCGCGGCGTCGATCGGGTGCACGGCCACACTGCCGGAGCCGTAGTTCGCGCTGAGCAGCCAGCGCCCGCCCGGATGCACCGACAGATGACACGGCCCCGCCCCGCCCGTGCTCCGGCTCCCGAGGACCTTGCGGTCGGCCAGGCGTACGGCGGTCACGGCGCCGGCGTCCTGCTCGGCGACCGCGTACAGCGTGCGGCCGTCGGGGTGCAGGGCGAGGTAGGAGGGGTTGGTGACGCCGGTGATCGTGCCGGTACCGGTGATCCGGCCGGCGGCCGCGTCATAGGTGGCCAGACCGATGCCGGGGCCGCCGCCCTCCACCGTGGTGTACGTGCCCAGGTAGAGGGGGCGGGGGCCGGTCGCTGCCCGGCGGGACCGGGTGCCTGTCGGACTCGGGCTCGGTGAAGGGGGCGTCGGTGAGCTTGACGTCCTCGACGGGGACGCCGACTCCGACCGCACCCCGGACGACGTCGAGCAGCCCACGAGTGCCGAGCCCGCTCCCGCGAGGACACCGACGAACCGGCGCCTGCTCCAGCCGCCGTTCGCACTCTCCATCCCTGCGCACCCCGGGTGATCGACCGTCTCGGACCTGAACAGCCACCTTCGCCCGGATCACCCGGCCCGTGCAAACCGGGACCGGCCGACCGCTACCAGTCGCCGTCCTGCACCGGCTTGCCCGGCGCGTCCCCCAGCGGCTTGACCTGCGACGACGTCGGCGCCTCCCAGGGCTCGTGATCGTCCCCCAGCCAGTCCCCGACCGGCTTCACACCGTCCAGGGCGTCCGCCGGGGCCAGGTCCTCCCCGTCCTGGTCGTAGTAGTCGAACCAGGGCAGCCCGGCCCTCGTGTACGCGGCGCGGTCCACGGGGGACGGCGGGGGAGCCTCACCGGTGATGCGGCGCCACTCGGGCGGAGTCACCAGGTGCACGAACACCCGCCCGGCCGCAGTGCCGGCCCAGTCGGACAGGGGCCGGTCGTCCCGGTAGACCTCCTGGCGCATCGAGCCGCCGACACCGAGCCCCATCGCGGGAGCGCTGCGGGGCGCCGCCGCCGGGGCCGCGGGCGCCGCCATGGCCATCGGCGCGGCGGCGCCGTACCCCATGGCCGGCCCGCTCGCCGACCGCATCCGCCGCTGCGTCTCCCGCCACTCGGCCAGCCGCTTCTCGCTCAGCGGGAACGACTGGAGCTGTACGCCGCCCCAGACCTCCTCGCCGGTGACCTGCCCCTCGACGGTCGCGCCGAGGCCGAGCGGCACCGCCACGAACTGGCGGACCGTCCCCTTGCCGGAGTTGATGCCGTCCAGCCAGGGCTGGCGGGGCAGGACCACGTAGTTCTGCGGATCACGGGCGAGTCGGTCGCTCCAGGGCTTGCCGGAGACCGCGCACACCTTGCCCACCCCGACCTGGAGGGCGACGGGCTCGGTGGTGCCGCCGAAGCTCAGCCACATCGCCTCCCGCAGATACACCGGCAGCATCACCCCGCCGCGTGCCCGCCACTGCTCCGGCACGGTGTCGGGGTGGTCGGAGACGCGGCGCACCGGGAACTCGCCGAGCCCCGGCGGCAGCGGATGCGTGCCCGTCTCGGGCAGCCGCAGGGTGCGGATGAACCGCACGGCCGCACCGCCCGGCAGTCGCAGTGTGTTCCCGTCGATCCGCACGCTCGTGTCGGTCATCAACCCGCCCCCTTGATCGCTGTGCCTGCCTCACCTAGAACGACGGGCGAGTGCCGTGCGGTTCCTGCGCCAGCTCTCCTGCAACCGGGTCAGGCGCGGCATCCGCTCCCGCTGCTCGCGGGAGGCCCGGTCCAGCTCCTCCAGGAGGCGCCGGGAGCGGTGCTCGGTGTCCAGCTCGTCGAGGATGCGGTTGACCTCGGTGAGGACGGCGCCGTGCAGCTGCCAGTGACGGGCGTCGCGCTGGATCTCCTCCAGCAGCAGCTGGGCCAGCTTGTCCCGGGTGGCGGAGGCCTGGCGCAGTTCGGCCGTGAGCCGCGCCTCCGCGGACTCGGCGCTCACGCTGACGTGGGTGGTGACCAGGACGGCGAAGCTGACCACGGCGTCGCCGATCTCGGACAGCAACTGCTCCACCGTGCTACCGGTCTCCGGCCCGAACAGCGGTTCGGGATCCTGGTCCTTGTCGAGCGGGCCGGGTTCCTCGGCGAAGGGGTCGCGTTCCTTGGCGAGGTCGGTGAGGGTGCGGGCGAGCACCCGCAGCACCACCGTGCAGATCTCCAGGGTGTCCAGGCCGGTGCGCAGCACCACCCGGTGCAGCAGGCCCTCCTTCACCCTGGGGTTGAGCTTGAGGCTGTCCTCGGCCTGCCGGAGCGCGGCGTCCACCTCGACGATGTCGTGGTCGAGCTCGCGTGCCTCGTACAGCCGGGCGGTCGCCAGCTCCACGGGCGGCCGGCCCGCGGCCTCCTCGCCCATCCGCAGCATCAGCCTCCGTACCCGGCGGGCCAGCCCCTCGATCGACTCGCCGGCCTCGTCCACCCACACCGGGGGAGCGAGCAGCAGATTGCAGGCCAGCCCCACGACCGCGCCGATCAGCGTCTCCAGGACCCGCGCCCAGGCGGTGTCCCCGACGGTCGTCACCCCGAGGACCAGCATCGCGCTGATCGCCACCTCGGGCACGAACTCCTCGACCCGCACCAGCCGTCCGACCACCAGTGACGCCACGATCAGCAGGCCCAGGCTCCACCAGGTCAGACCCACCAGCAGACTGAAGGCGATGGCGACGAGGACCCCGGTCACCACCGAGTTCACCCGGCGGATGCCGGTGGTGAGCGTGGAGTACAGGGTGACCTGCACGACGAGCAGCGCGGTCAGCGGCGCGGTGAGGGGCGCCGCCTCGGGACTGAGGCGCAGCGCGATGACGTACGCGATGGTCGCCGCGGCCGCCGACCGCAGGGTCTGCACGACCACGGGGTCCCGGCGCCGCTTCGCATAGGCAACGACGGGCGCCGTCCACTCACGTACAACTCGCATGTTGTGCTCTGTTCCCGTTTCACAGAAGCGTCCACACATCCCTTGCGGACCGTACCGGTCCGCAAGGCTGCCCCACCTTGTTGGCCCAGGCCGGTCGGGGGCAAGGGGCGGGGGCCGTGACGGCGGCCACCACACCGCTCCAGCGGGGTGTCACCCCGTGGTGGCGGCCCGGCTCCGCGACCGGTACCCGGCGATCTTCGCCAGGTTCCCGCAGCGGTCCATCGAACACCAACGGCGGCGCCGGGCCTGTGAGTCGTCCAGGAACAGCAGGGAACAGCCCGGGTTCTCGCATTCCTTGACGCGCTCCAGGAGCGGCCCCCGTACCAGGAGTACGGCGTCCCGGGCCACCGTCGCGAGGGCGGCGCGGGCCGGACCACGCGCCGTCCAGCGGGCCGCGCCCAGTTGGGGTGCGAGGTCCGGCTGGGCGGCGACCGCGTTGACCCGGGCCACGTCGGCCGGGTCCGGCTCCTCGCCCGCCATCACGGCCCTGACCAGGCGGTACACGGATTCCCGCAGCAGCCGGGCGTCCGCCAGGTCCCGCGCGCTCACCCGCACCGGCTCCGCCCCGGCGGCCAGCTCCGCCTCCGTGAACCAGCGCGCGAGCGCGTCGGTGTCCGGGAGCCGCTCCAGCGGGGTGGCGTGCCGCTTGCCGAGGGTCGCGACGAAGTCCAGGCAGGGACGCCCGCCGATGAACGGGAACGCGAGCGCCGGGTCGGCGGGGGTGGGGCTGCCGGTCATGGCATCGAGCGTACACCGGTTCATGCGGTGTCAGGTCCCGTGGCGCACCCCCTTGACACCGGTTGAACCGGTGTCGGAGGCTGACACCAGTTCAACCGGTGTCAGTCGCCTCGGTGTGGCTGTGGGAGAGAGCGGGTGCGGTATGCGTGCGGTGCGGATCGACAGGTTCGGCGGACCGGAGGTCCTGGTGCCGGTGGAGGTGCCCGATCCGGTGCCGGGTCCCGGCGAGGTGCTGGTGCGGATCGCCGCGGCCGGGGTGAACCGGGCGGACGCCCTGCTCCGGGCCGGCCGCTACCACCGCGCCGGCCGGCCGCCGCTGATCCCGGGTGCCGAGGCGGCGGGTGTCGTCGTCGAGGTGGGGGAGGGCGTGACGGAACTGGCGCCGGGGCAGCGGGTGATGGCCCTGGACGGCGGCAAGTCCTCCGGGTTCTACGCGGAGTTGGCCACGGTGTCCGCCACCAACGTGGTCGTGCTCCCCGACGGCGTGGACCTCACGCGGGCCGCCACCCTGCCCATCGCCTGGCTCAGCGCCTGGTACTGCGTGCGGCACCTCGCCCGCGTCGCCAAGGGCGACACCGTGGTGGTGAAGGCGGCGGCGAGCGGTGTCGGCACCGCGGCCGTGCAGATCGCCGCCGGGGCGGGGGCGCGGGTGATCGCCCTGGCCGGATCGGCCGAGAAGGCCGCCTGGGCGGGGGAGTTCGGCGCCGACGTCACCGTCGACACCTCCGTCCACTCCGGCGACGCCGAGGTCGAGGAGGTGCTGCGGCTCACCGACGGCCACGGCGCCGACGTCGTCCTCGACACCGTCGGGGGCCGGGCCTTCGGGCTCAGCCTGCGTGAGGTGGGACACGGCGGCCGGGTCGTCGCGCTCGCCAACGTGGCCCTGGAGGCTAGCACCGTCGACACCCGTGACTTCTATCCCAAGAACGCCTCGATCCTCGGCTTCCAGCTCACCAACCTCCAGCTCCACGGCTACGATCCGCGTCCCGACCTGCGGGAACTCGCCGAGCGGGTCGCGGCCGGCGGCTATCGCGTGCCCGTCGAGACGGTCGTACCGCTGGAGGAGGCACGGGCCGCCCACGAGCGGCTGGAGCAGCGCGGCAACCGGGGCAAGATCGTGCTGTCCGTCGGGCCGGAATCCGTCAAATGAGGTGCGGGCTTCCGCCACTTCGGGTGATCATCCAGTAGATCGCCGAGGAGGGAAGCCGTGAGTCCAGTGAGGTCGGCCCGGGCGCGGGCGGCACTGAACCATGTGGCGGCCGTGTCGGAGGGGCCGGCCGTCGCCCCGGACGTCCGCGTCACGCTGAACTTCCACCCGGACCGGCCGGCCCGCGGTCTGCCCCTGCTGGAGGCGCTGGCCCAGGACGGCGTCTACCACTCGCAGTTCGTCACCGGCACCAGCAACGGCGGACTGACCGCGCACCCCGGCGGCGACCGCTGGCGCTGGGAGAGCCGGATCTTCGGCGGCGCCTACGACGACGCGGCCGCGCACGACCGGCCCGTGTACGGCGCGCTGAACTTCCGCCGTCAAGTCGTCGGCGCGGCCCCCCGGTTCGGCTCCTCGCACTTCCGGCTGACCGGCGAGCCCCTCGCCCGCGCCACCTTCTGCTACCCGGACAGCGCCGCCGAGCCGGTCCACTTCGGCGTCGCATCCGGCATGTCCCTGATCGCCCTCGCGGAGGCCGACGAGCAGGACCCCCTCGACGACTACATCGAGGCCCAGGTGCACGGCGGCGTCGACCTGGCCCGCCATGTGGAGGCCCTCGTCCTGGACGCGAGCTACCGCGACACCCCCGTCGAGGCCGCCGCGCGCCGGCTGCCCGTCCCCGTCGAGTGGCACCCCGGGTACCGCATCACCGTCGCCGAGCTGTACCACCACGCCGACTACCGCGGTCAGGAGTACGCCGACCTGGGCGCGAGCATCGCCGAGGACGGACTGGTCGACCCCCGGATCATCGGCGACGCCGCCCGCACGGGACGGTACGAACTCCAGCACCTGAAGATGGTCTGGCACACGCTGGCCCGCTTCGGGGCGCCGGAGGGGGCGGGGACGGCGGCGAGGTGCGACTCGGCGCCCGGATTCGTCACACCGTGACGGAGGTCAGGCGGTGAACATCGTCATGACGGCGGCGATCCTTCCCTCGCGGACGGTGATGACGTCGATCCCACGGACGGCGGGCGCGCCGGGCGGGCCGAAGGCCCAGGCGAGTGCCCCGGTGTCGGGACCGGCGTAGCGCAGGCCGTCCTCCGTGAACTCGAAGTCGGCCGGGGCGTCGGCGAGGAGGGCGGCGGCCTTGTCCGCGAGGGCGTCGCGGCCGGTGGTGGTGCCCTCGGGGTCCGTGAAGACGACGTCCTCGGTGTAGATGCGGTCGATGGTCGCGCGGCGGGCTGCGGCGTCGCGGTTGCCGAAGACTTCGTGCAGGTTGGCTGCGAGCAGGTCGGTCACGGTGCGCATGATTCCTTCAGGGGGGTCGGGGGTGTCCGGGGCGACCGGCCGGCTCGGCCGGCCGCCCCGGGGCGCCCGTGTCAGGTGCGTGGTTCGGGCTGTTCGGTTGCGGTGGTGGTCAGATCTGGCTTGCGCCGCCGTCGACGTATATCTCGGCACCGGTCATGTAGCTGCTGGCCTCACCGGCGAGGAAGAGGACCGTCTCGGCGATCTCCTCCGGGCGGCCGAGACGCTGCATGGGGACTCCGGCAGCCAGGCCCTGGAGCAGTTGTTCGGCCGCCTCGGGACCACCCGCGAGACCGTTGAGGCCGGGCGTCTCGATCGGGCCGGGCGCGATGCTGTTGACGCGGATGCCGCGGGTGACGAGTTCCGCCGCCCAGCTGCGGGTCAGGGAGCGCAGCGCGGCCTTGGTCGCGGCGTACACGCTGAAGGAGGCGGCGCCCTTGGTGTCGATGTTGGAGCTGGTCACGATGATCGAGGCGCCCGGGTTGAGCAGCGGGAGCGCCTTCTGCACGGTGAACAGGGTGCCCGCCACGTTGGTGTTGAAGGTGTCGGCGTAGTGGTCCCAGGTGATGTCGGGCAGGGCCGCGAACTCTCCGCCGCCCGCGTTGGCGAAGACGATGTCGAGGCTGCCGTGCCGCTGGATCTCGTCGAAGAGGCGGTCGAGGTCGCCGAGGTCGGCGACATCCGCTCGTACTCCCGTGGCGCGGTTGCCGATGGAAGCCACCGCCTCGTCGAGCGCCTCCTTGCGGCGGCCGGTGAGGAAGACGTGGGCGCCTTCCGCCGCGAGCCGTCGTGCCGCGGCCAGGCCGATGCCGGAGGTGGCACCGGTGACGAGGGCGGTCTTGCCGTCGAGCTGTCCCATGAGGGGCTCTCCTTTTCTGTACCGCTCGGTACTCAAGTCGTTCACCGGGGAGAACCGCAGCGTTGCGACAGCTATTCCGTACCGCTCGGTTAAAATTTCGGGGGACCGACAGCAGGAGGGCGTCATGGCGGTACGCGGCAGACCCCGGGGCTTCGACGCGGAGGCCGCGCTGGACCGTGCGGTGGAGGTCTTCTGGCGCCAGGGCTACGACGGTGCCTCGCTCGCCGACCTCACCGAGGCGATGGGCATCAACCGCACGAGCATGTACGCGGCGTTCGGCAACAAGGAGCAGCTCTTCCACCGTGCCGTCGCCCGCTACGCCGAGGCCGACATGGCCTACGCCCGCGAGGCTCTCGCGGAGCCGACGGCCTACGCGGTCATCGAGTCCTTCCTGCGCGCCAATGCGGACGCCCTCACCCTCCCCGACCGCCCCTCAGGATGCCTGTCCGTGCAGGGCGGCCTGGCCGAGGGTGGCGACGGCGGCCGCATCGCCCGGTTCCTGGCCGACAGTCGCCTCGCCGGCGAGCGCGCCCTCGCACAGCGTCTGGTCCGCGCCGTCGAGGAGGGCGACCTGCCCGCGGGCACCGACCCGCACGCACTCGCCCGCTACGTCATGGTCGTCAGCGAGGGCAACGCCGTACACGCGGCCGCCGGCGCGACCCGCGCGGCCCTTCACACCACCGTGGACATCGCCCTGCAAGCCGTACCTCGGCCTCCTGCGCGGGTGGGGGCATGACGTGGCCGACTGGGAACGGATCCGTCGAGCGCGTGCGGGTCGATCCCGGGTGGGCGCCGCACTCGGACGGAGAGATGTACGGGTGGCGTGCGAGCGGCATGCCGGCTCTCGGCATCCGTGTGCGCTGACCAACCCCTCTGCTCCCCTCTCCCGGCAGACCCTCTGCTTGCCACCCACCCCTGTAATCAACTCCGTCCGCCGCATTGACATCTCACTCGGAAGACCGCACGGTGGGAGCGCTCCCATGACAGCCTTGCAACTGGAAGGAGTCCCCCCACATGCGCAAGAAAAGTCCGTTAGCCAGGCGTTCAAGGGCGTCCCTCCGCCGGCCTCTCCAGGCGCTCGTCATGCTGTTCGCCGTGGTCGTCGGCGCCCTCACCTGGTCGTCCCCCGCCCACGCCCACGGCACCGTCGTCGGTCCCGCCACCCGCGCCTACCAGTGCTGGAAGACCTGGGGCAGCGACCACATGAACCCGGCCATGCAGACCCAGGATCCCATGTGCTGGCAGGCCTTCCAGGCCAACCCCGACACCATGTGGAACTGGATGAGCGCGCTCCGCGACGGCCTCGGAGGCCAGTTCCAGGCGCGGACCCCCGACGGGACGCTCTGCAGCAACAACCTCTCCAGGAACGCCAGCCTGGACAAGCCCGGACCGTGGAAGACCACCACCATCGGCAACAACTTCTCGGTCAACCTGTACGACCAGGCGTCCCACGGTGCCGACTACTTCAAGGTCTACGTGAGCAAGCAGGGCTTCGACCCCAAGACCCAGACCCTGGGCTGGGGCAACCTCGACTTCATCACGCAGACCGGCCGCTACGCCCCGGCGCAGAACATCACGTTCCCCGTCCAGACCTCCGGTTACACCGGACACCACATCCTGTTCGTGATCTGGCAGGCCTCGCACCTCGACCAGGCCTACATGTGGTGCAGCGACGTGAACTTCGGCTGAGCCGCTACGCAACGCACGGCAGTGCCGTCGGGGCAGGGGCCCGGCCCATCCGGTCGCTCCGCCCCGACGGGGCTCCCCGCGTCCTCACTCGACCTCATCGCTCATTCCTGATCTGGACGTGGAGGGGGCCCGCGGACCAACGCAAGCCCTGTCGCACGCTTTCGACCACACGTACGGGATCCGGGTGCCTCGCCGACGTCCAGCCCGGTGACACCGTCCTGGCCCGGATCCAGCCCTGCCGCGACGCCTTCCGCGTCGACCACTCCGGCCCGGTCGTCATGATCTCGGCGGGCACCGGCCTCGCGCCCTCCCGGGAGCGGTCGCCGACCGTGTCACCGCTCTCGGCCGGGGCGGGCAACTCCTGCCCGTCATGTGCTACTTCGGCTGTGACGTGCAGCACCGCATCACCGCCGAGGCCGCCGGGGTCCGGGAACTTCTGCAGGCCGGTGCCCGTGCGTACGTATGCGGGAACGGATCACGAATGGCCCCCGGCGTGCGGGACGCGCTGCGTACCCTGTTCCGGGAGCACACGCCGGACGCCGACGAGACGGCTGGCCGGTACGGGCGTCACGTCGAGGACGTGCACGCAGCGGGGTGAGGGAAGGGGCGGGACGTTGGCGGACTCCTGGGAGTGGGCTCGGGAGGTGCTGGAGGGCGCCGGCCTCGACCCCGGTCGGCTCGCCGGGGTCCGGCCCCTGAGCGGCGGTACGTACAACACCGTCGAGGAACTCCTCCTCACCGACGGCACCCGGTACGTGGTCAAGGTCCCGCCCGCGGCCACCGTTCCCGGCCTGCGCCACGAGCGCGGACTCCTCGTCGCCGAGGCCGAGTTCTACCGCAGGGCCGCCGAGGCCGAGGTCGCGGCGCCGCACGTGGTGGCCTTCGGCGCCGGCGTCGACGCGGCCGTACCGCATCTGCTGATGACGGCCTGCCCCGGGGAGCCCTGGGACACTTCGGTCACCGATTCCGAACGCCCGCCTCTGCGCCGTGAGTTGGGCCGCCAGGTGGCCCGGCTGCACTCGGTGACCGGGCCGGGCTTCGGCTACCCGTCCCGCGCCCTCGGACCGCTCGCCCCCGACTGGCGGACCGCGTTCACCACCATGATCGAGGCGGTCCTCGACGACGCCCGGGACTACGAGGCGCGGCTGCCCCGGTCCGTCGAACAGGTGGCGGCCACGGTCCGGGCCGGGTCCCCGGCACTCGACGACGTCACCGTCCCCGCGCTGGTCCACTTCGACCTGTGGGACGGCAACATCCTCGTCGACCGCCCGGCCGGCGGGGAGCCGCGCATCGGCGGGCTCATCGACGGCGAGCGGATGTTCTGGGGCGACCCCCTCGCCGACTTCGTCTCCCTCGCGCTGCTGGGGGACATCAGGAAGGACGAGGCGTTCCTCGCCGGCTACCGGGAGGCGGGCGGCCGGGCCGAGTTCGACGTCCCGGCCCGGGTACGGCTGGCTCTCTACCGGGCCTACCTCTACCTGATCATGCTCACCGAGACGGTTCCCCGGGCGGTCGACGTCGAGAAGGAGCGCTGGGTCCAGTCGGCGGTGGCACCGGAACTCGTCGCCGCCCTGGACGAGATCGAGGCCCTCGCCCGGCTCACGGGAGTCCGGATCCCTTGAACGGACGCACCGTACGCGACCTCAGACGCGCCAACCGCACGGCCGTGCTCCAGCGCCTCTGGTTCGACGGCCCCCTCAGCCGCTTCGAACTCGGCCCCGCCACCGGGCTCAGCTCGGGCTCGGTCAGCAACGTCGTGGCCGACCTGGTGACCGACGGGCTGGTCGAGGAGGCCGGCAGCGTCGACTCCGACGGCGGCCGCCCCCGCACCCTGCTGCGGGTGGCGCCCCACAGCGGGCACATGATCGGCGTCGATGTCGGTGAGACGCGGGTCCGCGTCGAGCTGTTCGACCTGACCCTGACCGAACTCGCCCGCGCCGAACGCCCGTTGACCGGGCGCGGCTACGACGTCGAGGTCGTCGTCGGCCACATCCGCGACGGCATCGCCGAGGTGCTCGCGGACGCCGCCGTCGAGCCGGAGCGGCTGCTCGGCGTCGGCATCGGGGTGCCGGGCATCGTCGCGCACAACCCGGACGACGGGGCCGTCGTGCACGGGCAGACCATCGGCTGGGACGCCGTCCCGCTGGAGGCGCTGCTGCGCACCGGCTCCCCGCTGCCCGGCGTCCGGTACTTCATCGACAACGGCGCCAAGACCCTCGGCCAGGCCGAGATGTGGTTCGGCGGTGGCCGCGGGGCCCGCAGCGCCGTGGTGGTCCTCTTCGGGTCCGGCGTGGGCGCCTGCCTGGTCACCCCCGAGGTGGAGCACGGCCGGGCCGTCGAATGGGGCCATCTGACCGTACGGGTCAGGGGGCGCCGCTGCCGCTGCGGAGCCCTCGGCTGCCTGGAGGCCTACGCCGGCGCCGAGTCGCTGCTGGAACGCTGGCGCGAGGAAGGGGGCCGGCCGCCCGAGGGCGCCGACGAGGAGACCGCGCTGACCGCCCTGCTCGCCGCCGCCCACCCCGCGGACGGGACCGCGGCCGACCCGGTGGCACTCGCCGTCCTGGAGGAGACCGCCGAGTACCTGGGCGCCGGACTGTCCGACCTGATCAACCTCTTCCAGCCCGAACGCATCCTCATCGGCGGCTGGGCGGGGCTCCAGCTGGGCGCACGGTTCCTGCCCGCCGTACGGCGGCACGCGACGGCGTACGCGCTGCGGTACCCGGCCGGGAAGGTGACCGTCGACCTAGGCCGGCTCGGACCCGACGCGGTCACCGTCGGCGCGGCCATCCTCCCGCTCGCGGACTTCTTCGCCCGTGGCGGCCGGCGTCCCGAGCCCCCGCCCGAGGGGCCCGCGCCCGCCTGGCGGGCCGCCCTGGACGAGCGCGCCCCGCGCTGACGTTTCGCCGACCTGCGCGGAGGTACTCGCGCTCCCGCCGACGCCGAGAACGAACAGGGAGGACGTCGTGGACCACCGCAACGAAGGGCCCGGCGAGAACGGCGACCCGATCCCGCGGGACCTGCCGGACCAGCAGGCCGGTGAGGGCGAGGACCCCTGGGAGGTCGCCACCGTGCCGGGCGAGGACGAGTCCGTTGCCGACCAGCCCGAGGACGTCCCCGACACTGACGAGGCGGGCACCGGCCGGCAGGGGGCGGAGCGGTCGGACACCGTGCACCCGGAGCACCCGGGAGCGCAGGAGTCCTCCGGCTGAGAACCGCCCGGCCGGCCGGAGCTCGGCAGGCATGACCGAGCCTCCGCGGGGGCCTGGCCGGGGCTCGGCAGGCATGACCGAGCCTCTGCCGGGTCCCGGCGGGAGTTCGGCAGGCATGCGCCGAGCCTTTGGCGGGTTTCGGCCGGGGCTCGGCAGGCTTCGCCGCGCCTCCGCCGGATCCGGGCCGGGGCCTCAGCCGACCTTGCGGCCCTTCATCGGCTCCGTCCGGGCCCCCGCGCCCTGCTGCATGCCGTGCAGGAACTCCTCCAGGACCTCGCCGGCCGTGTGCTCCGGGTGCCAGCCGAGCTCCGTACGCGCACGCGTGCAGTCCATCAGCGGCAGCCGCAGGACCGCGTCGAACAGGTGCGGGGAGGCGGGCAGCAGGTGCAGGCCCCACGCGGCCGCGATCGCCGAGCGGGCCGCGGTGCGTGGCAGCCGTACCGGACGGGCGTCGAGCATCCCGGCCAGCAGCTCCGCGTCCACCGGCGGCTCGCCCGCCAGGTTGAAGGCACCCCGGACGTCCGAGTGCACCGCCAGCGCATAGGCCCGCGCCGCGTCGTCGGTGTGCAGGGCCTGCACCCGCAGCCCGGGGATGTCCGGCAGGAACGGCAGCAGCTCGGGCCGGGCCAGCTGGCCGGGCAGGAAACGGCCGCCGAAGATCCGGCGCTGCTCGCTCGCCGACTCCCGCTTGAAGAGGAACGCCGGACGCATCCGGACGACCCGGACGTCAGGGTGGTCGCGTTCGAAGGTGTCCAGCGCCCGCTCCAGATAGGCCTTCTCCCGGCAGTACGCGGCGTCCGGCCAGCCGTGCGTCGGCCACGACTCGTCCACCGCGTGCTCCTTCGGACCCGGGGAGTACGCGCCCACGGAGGAGGCGTGCACCAGTGCCGGCACCTTGGCCGCCGCCACCGCCTCGAACACCCGGATGGAGCCCAGGACGTTGGTGCGCCAGGTCGCCGCCGGGTCGTGCGTCGGCTGGAACGCCCACGCCAGATGGACCACCGCGTCGGCGCCCGCGAACTCCTCGGCCAGGTCCGCCTGCGCGGACGCGAGATCCACCGCCGACCACTCGGTCCGGGCGGGCGACCAGTCCGGGATCCGCCGGGCCAGGCCCCGTACGGAGCCCACCTCCGGATCCTCGGAGAGAAGGCGCACCACGCTGGTTCCCACGTTGCCGGTGGCGCCCGTGACCACGATCCTGCTGCCGCTTGAAGTGCTCACTTCGGCTCCTTCGGGCCGCTGGGGCGGGGGAACCGCCCGAGTACCCGGCCCTCGGCGATACACGCGGTGCACGGCACGGACTCCGGCCGCGAGAGGATCACCCCATGAGCGAGATCATCCTGATGTCCGACGCCCGTGTGGCCGCCGTGCCGGTCGAGGAGAACGGCGAGCCCCTGGTGGACGTCCGCGGCCACCTCCTCGTCGACGACCGCAAGCACGAGGACTCCCTGGGCGCCGAGGTCCATCTGCGCCAGGGCGTCCTGGACCGGCTGCTCGCGGCGCAGGCCCTGCTGCCCGGCGGGCTGCGGCTGCTCTTCGTCGAGGGGTACCGGCCGCCGGCCCTCCAGCGGCAGTACTTCGAGCAGTACGGCGACGAGCTGCGCGCCGCCCACCCGGACTGGCCCGCCGACCGGATCAGGACCGCGGCCAGCCGCTATGTCTCCCCGCCCGAGATAGCCCCGCACAGCGCGGGCGCGGCCGTCGACCTCACGCTCGTCGACGCCGACGGCCGCGAACTCGACCTGGGCACCGCCATGAACGCCAACCCGGAGGAGAGCGACGGCGCCTGCTACACGGGCGCGGGCAACATCACTGCGGAGGCCGAGGCCAACCGGTCCGTGCTGGGGCAGGCGCTGGGCGCGGCGGGCCTGGTCAACTACCCGACGGAGTGGTGGCACTGGTCGTACGGCGACCGCTACTGGGCGCTGGAGACCGGGGCACCCGCCGCGCTGTACGGGCCGAAGGACCTGGCCGGCCTCTGAGGGGCCTCGCCGGAGCCGCCGGAGCGCGGCTCAGGCGAACGCGTTCACGCCCGTCAGCTCCGCCGACAGCGTCCACAGCCGGGCCGCCTGCTCCGGGTCGGTCGCCCAGGCCCGGACACCGCTGCTCTGGTCGCCGTCCACGGCGGGCTCGGCGATGTCGCAGTCCTCCAGGTAGACACCGCCCATACCGGCCAGCTGGGGCGAGGTCGCCGCCCACACCTGGGTGGCCGCGCCCTGCTCCGGGCTCTTGAAGCCCGACGGGTTGAGCAGGTTGCCCTGCTCGTCGATCCAGCCGCGCTCCACCATCTCCGCCTTGGGCAGGTGGCGCTGGAGCGGGGTGAGGATGCCGCCCGGGTGCAGCGAGAAGGCCCGCACCCCGCGCTCGGCGCCGAGCTTGTCGAGGTGCACGGCGAACAGGACGTTCGCCGTCTTCGCCTGGCCGTAGGCCTGCCACTTGTCGTAACCGGTCCGCCAGTGGACGTCGTCCCAGCGCATGCCGTGGAAGTGGTGGGCGCGCGAGGACACCGACACCACGCGGGCGCCGCCCGGCTCGATGGCCGGCCACAGGCGGTTGACCAGGGCGAAGTGCCCGAGGTGGTTGGTCGCGAACTGCGCCTCCCAGCCGGGCCCGACCCGGGTCTCCGGGCAGGCCATGATCCCGGCGTTGTCGATGACGAGGTCGACCGTGCGGCCGGAGGCGAGGAAGCGCTCGGCGAAGCCGCGCACGCTGTCCAGGTCGCCGAGGTCGAGTTCGTCCAGTTCCACCCCGTCGAGGCCGGCGAGGGCCTCCTTCGCGGTGTCGGGACGGCGGGCCGGGACGACGACCCGGGCGCCCGCCTTCGTGAGGGCCCTGGTGGTCTCCAGGCCGAGCCCGGAGTAGCCGCCGGTGACGATCGCGAGCTTGCCGGACAGGTCGACGCCCGCGAGGACGTCGTCGGCCGTGCTGTGGGCGCCGAACCCCGAACCGATCTTGTGCTGTGCAGTGCTCATGACCGGAACGCTACGAATTGGAGTGCGCTCGAAGTCAAGCCGCACTCCGGGCCGTGGCCGCCGGAACATGAGGAAGCCCCGACCGGACGGGGGAATCACGGTCGGGGCGGTCAAGTGGTGGGCACGGATGGCGGTCGCCTCTCGGCGAAAGGCTCCACAGGGCTTCAGCCGAACGATCGTCCCTGTGGGCAAAAGGTGAGGCCCGGGGACACTGTCCCATCCGCACCCACGGTCTGTTCAACGGGCAACGACCCTGTGGTGTTCCTCGGCAGGGACCGATTCCGGGTGAGCTGTGTCACCCCTCCCGGCCGGTCGGAACGGTCTCGCTCCACAGGTTCTCGGCCTGGAGCAACAGCGTCCCGAGGACCGTCGTCCCCTCGGCCCCCTGCCCGGCGTGGTCCCGCAGCCCTTCCTGGAGCTGCGCGCGCAGCTCCCGCATCGCCTCCCGCGCCCCTTCGTCCGGTCGTACGTCGTCGCCGGCCCCGAGCAGCCGGCGGCTCTCGGCGTGACAGGCGTCGCCGATCAGCTCCAGCAGCCGGGCGTAGGCGTCCAGCACCGGCCCGGAGGGCGCGGTGGGAGCGCGGTCGTCGTCGGCGGCGACCGCCAGCGTCCGGGTGAGCGCGCGGACGTGCCCGGTGACCCGGCTCCAGCGTTCGTCGTCCTGCTCCGGCGGGACGGGCGCGGGAGGCCGCCGTACGGCACGCAGGGGCGCGGCGGTCAGCCGCAGGCTCTCCCGGCTCCACCCGCGCGCGGAGCGCAGCGCCGCCAGCCGGTGCTCCAGATGGCCCGCGGCATGCGACCAGCCCTGGGTGTCCCACTCGCCCTCGCGCAGATCACCGGCCACGGTGTGCAGGACGTCGCCCGCCTCCCGGGCCAGGGCCGCGAGGTTCTCGCGGACGTCCCGCAGATGGATCGGAGGCAGCACGAACGCGTTCACGGCGAGGCCGATCACCGCGCCGAGCGCCGCCTGCCCCACCCGGTGCGCGACGGAGGACACCCCGGCGGCACCGGTGGCGAGGGTGAACAGCGCGGTGGTGGCTCCGTAGATGCCCTGGTCGCCGAAGCGCGGCCAGTTCGCCAGCAGCACCAGCGGCGGCACGGACAGCGCCACCGCGCCCAGGGTGCTCCCGGTGACGGCCAGTGCCACCGCCGCCAGCACGGTCCCGCAGCAGATCGCGGCGAGCTGCCGCGTGGCCTGGAGCACCGAGCTGTACACGGTGGCCTGCACGAGGACGACCGCCGCCCAGGGCGCCATCAGGGCCATCGGATCGCCCATCCACACGCCCGCCACGAGCCAGGCCAGGATCGCGGCGGCCGAGGCCTTGAGGGACTGGACGAGCAGATCGCGTTCCCGCCCGGGGCCGCGGAAGGCGGCGCGGGCCGCCCGGCCGACGGCGCGGGCCTCGTGCCGCAGCGCGAGCGCCGGGCGGGACGGGTGCTGCACCACCTGGGGCGTACGCGTGGTCAACAAGGTGTTCCGGTCCGTCATGCCAGCGGGCTGTCCGCCAGGTTCGCCAGCAGCTGGGCCGGGTCGTCGTAGATCGCCTGCGCGCCCGCCTCCTCCAGGTCGGTGCGCGGGATCCCGCCGCACAGCACCCCGAGGCAGCGCACCCCGGCCCGGGTGCCGGCCCGCATGTCCCAGACGGTGTCCCCGACGAAGACCGCCCGTTCGGCCGGCACCCCGGCCAACTCCAGGGCGTGCTCGACGGGTTCGGGGGAGGGCTTGCCCTCCTCGACGTCGTCGGCGCTCGCGGTGGCCATGATCGCGTCGTCCGCGGCGATCGCCCGGCGCAGCGCCGACAGCTCGGCGCCGCCCGCCGAGGTCGCGAGCACCACCCGCCAGCCCTCGCGATCGAGCCGCCGCAGCAGCTCGCCCGCGTCCTGGAGGGCCGGCAGCCGGTCGAAGTACTGCCCGTACAAAGCCTTGTGGGCGGCGCTCAGCTCGGCGTCCTGGTCCTTGTCGCGGTCCTCACCGAGCAGGTGGGCGACGAGGTCCTCGGAGCCGAGCCCGACGGCCCGGTGGACGGCGTGCATCGGTACCTGGTGGCCCGCTTGCCTGAACGCCTCCCACCAGGTCGTCACATGCAGATGGTTGGTGTCCACGAGAGTCCCGTCGACGTCGAACACTGCCGCCCGTTCCATGAAGGCTCCTTTCCTGTCGTGCCGGACGGGTACCACGTCAGGCGGTCGCCACTCGGGACGGCACCCGGCCGTCCCGGGACCAGCCCAGCAGCTCGGGAAGGGTCCAGGTGGTCACGATGCGTTCGGCCGGCACCCCGCACTCCTCGGCCCGCGCGCACCCGAGGATCTGCCAGTCGAGCTGGCCGGGCGCGTGCGCGTCGGTGTCGACGGAGAACAGCACGCCCGCCGCGACCGCCCTGCGCAGCAGCCGGCGGGGCGGGTCCAGGCGCTCCGGGCGGCTGTTGATCTCCACCGCGGTGCCCGACTCGGCGCACGCGGCGAACACCTCGTCCGCGTCGAACTCGGACTCGGGCCGTCCCCGCCCGGTCACCAGCCGACCGGTGCAGTGCCCGAGGACGTCCGCGTGCGGATTCCGTACGGCCGCCACCATCCGCCGGGTCATCGCGCGGGCGTCCATGCGCAGCTTGGAGTGCACGGACACCACCACCACGTCCAGGCGGTCCAGGAGTTCGGGTTCCTGGTCCAGCGAGCCGTCGTCGAGGATGTCGCACTCGATGCCGGTGAGCAGCCGGAAGGGGGCCCAGGTCTCGTTCAGCGCGGCCACCACGTCGAGCTGCTCCCGCAGCCGCTCCGGGGACAGTCCCCGGGCCACGGTGAGGCGGGGGGAGTGGTCGGTGAGCACGGCCCACTCGTGGCCGAGCTCCACCGCGGTCCGGCCCATCTCCTCGATCGGGCTGCCGCCGTCCGACCAGTCGGAGTGCAGATGGCAGTCGCCGCGCAGCAGCGCCCGCAGCTTCTCGCCGCCGTCGGTGCGCGGCGCGCCGGACTCGCCCTCCAGCTTCTCCAGGTAGCCCGGCACCCCTCCGGCCAGGGCCTCCCGCACCACCTGGGCCGTCTTCGGGCCGATGCCCTTGAGCGACTCCAGGGAGCCGGCCTCCGCCCGCTCGTGCACCTCGTCCGCGGGCAGCCCGCTCAGCACCCGGGCCGCCGTACGGAAGGCACGGACGCGGTACGTCGGTGCCAGGGAACGCTCCAGCAGGAAGGCGATCCGCTCCAGCGCCTCGACGGGATCCATGGCCACCTCCTCCACCCAGAGTTCCCCAGGGACTCGGGGGGCGCACGACGGGGGAGCGGTCCGTGCGGCGCGCGGCGGGCGGTTTGTCGGCTGCGCCCTCGGGTACTGCGATGCGGCGTCGGAGGTCCGCAGCCCGGCGTCACCCCCGCCCCCGAGGAGGCCGAGATGTCCGCCCCCACCGCACCCCGCAGCAAGGTGGCCGTGATCACCGGAGCCGACTCCGGCATCGGCAGGGCCACCGCCGTCCGGCTGGCCCGTGCGGGGATGGACGTCGGCATCACCTGGCACAGCGATCTCAAGGGCGCGGAGGAGACCGCCGACGAAGTCCGCGCCCTCGGACGGCGGGCCGCCGTGGCGCAGATGGACCTCACCCGGCTGCCCGTCGCCGCCGGTGCCGTCGACGAGCTGTGCGACCGGCTCGGCCGCCTCGACGTCCTGGTCAACAACGCGGGCACCGGCACCATGACGCCCTTCCTCGACCTGGAACTGGACACCGTCCGCGAGGTCCTCGACGTCGACCTGGTCGGCCCGTTCCTGTGCGGTCAGAAGGCCGCCCGGCACATGATCCGCCAGGGCTCCGGCGGCCGGATCGTCAACGTGACCTCCGTCCACGAGCACCAGCCGCGGGTCGGGGCCGCCCCCTACTGCGCGGCCAAGGGCGGCCTCGGTCTGCTGACCCAGGTCATGGCCCTGGAGCTCGCCGAGCACGGCATCACCGTCAACGCGGTCGCGCGTGGCGAGATCGCCACCCCGATGACGGGCCAGGAGGACACCGACGTGCACACCCAGGAGCGTCCCGGCGTGCCGCTCGGCCGCCCCGGCGACGCCCGCGAGGTCGCCGCGGTGATCGCCTTCCTCGCCGGCCCCGAGGCCACCTACGTCACCGGCGCGTCCTGGAGCGTGGACGGCGGGATGCTCCGCATGGGACCGCAGGCCGGCTCGCACCTCGGGGACGACGAGTGGCGGCGCCCTTGAGACGGCGTACCAGTTCCGGCCTGGTGTTCGCGCGCTGGTCGACGACGACGCCCTGACCGTCGTACGCGTACTGGGAGCGGAACGCCTGGCACGACCTGGTCCCCGCGCTCACCCGGCTGGGCGAACGCGGGCACTGCGGGGGTCCGGCCACCCAGGGCGCGGTCGAGGCGGCGGTCCGCACCCTGCTCGGCGGACGACGCTCGCCTCTCCCTCCCGCGCATCGCGTTCTACGCTCTAGACATGACCGAAATCGGGAGCCCACACATCGCGAACCCGCGGATCCTGGTACTCGGGGTCCAGCCGACCACGCCGCCCTTCCGGATCGTGGAGATCGACGGGGAGGTGGTCGGTGAGGCGCGGACCGTCACCGACGTCCTGGAGGCCGCCGCCGCCTTCGGCATCACCGTCCACGACCTGGACGACCCGGACGTGGTCCGCTGGGTCGGCGGCGACAAGTTCACCTGGACCCGGCACTGACGGCCCACCGCCCTCACGCCTTCGTGGCCGCCGGCTTCTTGTGCACCGCGCGGCTCAGCCGCCGTCCCAGCAGCAGGTAGCCGATCAGGGCACCGGACGTGTTCAGGATGACGTCGTCGATGTCGAAGGCCCGCCCCTCCACCAGGGCGCCCTGCGCGAACTCGACCAGCAGCATCACCACGGCCGTCAGCAGGAGGATCCGCAGCAGCCCCCGGGTCTTGGGAGCGATGATCGGCACCAGGATCCCGAACGGCACGCCCAGCAGGATGTTCCCGCCGATCTGCTTGACGGCGTCCCGCATCTCGGGCTGGTCCAGATAGGCCTTGAGCGAGGCGCCGGGATGCAGGTTGGTGTGGGTCAGATCCACCGACGCGGGCGAGGGCTCCAGGGTCAGCCGGGCCAGCACGACGGCGAACGCCACCATGAACGCGAAGGCGAACACCATCGCCACGAAGCGGACGACGAAGGAGAGCGGATTACGCCGGGGGCGGGCGGGCTTCGCCACGGGTTCGGTCTTGGCGGTGCCGGCGTCCGACGCCGCTCGCGAACGTGAGAGCACCCAGGCCATTGGTTCCTCCACTCTGCAACTTCCCTGTGTGGTAAGGCGATTACCCCTGAACGCCCCGAGAATGCCGCCGCGCCACACGGGGGCGCCGGTGGGCACCGCCGTGTGGCGCGGTTGGTCAGCTGCCGTAGGTGACCTCGACCTTCTTGAAGCCGAGCGAGCCCAGCAGACCCCTGAGCATGTTGGTGGTGTTGGTCTCGGCCCGCTTGGTCAGCTCGCTCTCCTTCGCGGCCTCCGTGATGTGCTTGACGGCGAGCTTCTGGACGGCCTGTTCACTGTTGGGGTTGTCGGAGAAGAAGTCACCGAGCCGGTCGAGCAGACCGCGCTGCTTGGAGACCGCGTAGGAGCGGTCCGCGTCCAGCGTGGCCTTGCCCAGCTGGGCGTGCGGCAGCCGCAGGGTGGCGGCCGTGCGGTCCTCGTTGACCGTCACGTCGCTCTTGGCGACCTTGCCGAGGTCGACATAGGCGTCGACGGCACCCGCCCCGACGTACAGGGTGCGGGAGCCGCGGATCGCGTCGGGCAGGAACTTGGTGTCCTTCTCCAGGTCCACGACGACCTGGAAGTTGCCGGAGGCGGCGTCGTAACGGCTGATGTCCTGGATGGACTCCAGAAGTGCGGGACCCGAACGGTCATGGGTCTCGGTGCCGAACAGGTCCTTGAGGCCAGGGATCACACTGAGCCGGATACCGGCGAAGAACACCACGAGCACCACCACGACGGCGGTGAGTACCTTCGCCCAGCCGGGCATGCGCCTGGACACGCGCCTGATGGGAGTCGTCATGCGACGGCCCTCCTTCCTAGAAGCACGGATGCCCAGCGACGACGCCCAAAAGCGCGGCCGGACCGTCTTGTTGGCTGATTGGGACACTGCCGGGACACTCGGGGGCGCACTAGCGTGGAGAACTCCGCGTACGGCGTGTCTGGAGACCCGGATGAGCACAGACAGCACGTCCCGGACCCTGCGTCCCATGCACCGCATACCCCTGCCCGAGTCCGGCCCGCCCCGGCTCACCGCCCTGGCCACCGGCACCCCGGTGTGGCTCGTGACGCGTTACGCCGACGTCCGCCAGGTGCTCATGGACCCCCGCTTCGACCGGAAGTCCCTCCAGGCCGAGGACGCCCCGCCGCTGCTCGTGGTGCCGAACCTGCTCGACTCCCCGGACGGCCTCCTCAACCAGGACGGCCCGTCCCACCAGCTGCTCCGGGGCACGGTCCAGAGGGCCTTCACCCCACGCGCGATCGCCCGCTGGCGGCCCTGGACCGCCTCCGTGGTGGAGTCCCTCCTGGACGACCTGGCCGGGCAGCCGCAGCCGGCCGACATCGTGGAGGCGTTCACGCGCAGGCTGCCGGTCTCGGTGATCTCCCGGCTGATGGGCCTGGAGGACGCCGACTGGGAACGCATCCGGGGCTGGGCCGACCACGCCCTGTCCGGCGGCGCGCACTCCGCCGAGGAGGTCGGCGCGGCGATGCGGGAGTTCGGTCTGTTCTGCGCGGAGCTGGTCGCCGAGCGGCGCAAGGAGCCCGGCGACGACCTGGTCAGCGCGCTGGTCGTGGCGGGCGACGGCCTCGGCATCGAGGAGCCGCGGCTGGTCGTCCTGGTTCTCGGTCTGGTGGTCGCCGGACACGAGACGACCATGACGGCCCTCGGCAACATCGTCGTCCACCTCCTCACCGACGGGCGGGAGGCCTGGCCGGGCCTCGCCGAGAGCCAGGAGGCGGCCGAGACCGCCGTCGAGCAGCTGCTGCGGACGATCCCGCTGAGCGAGGGCAGGGTGCTGCCCGGGCTGATCCGCCGGGCGGTGGAAGAGGCCGAGGTCGGCGGCGTGACGATTCCGGCGGGGGCGGTGGTCGCGGTGCAGACGAACGCGGCGAACCGGGATCCGGCTGTCTTCCCCCAGCCCGCCGACACCGACCTGTTCGCCCCGCTCACCACACCGAGCGTGGTCTTCGGCGCGGGCCCCCACCACTGCCTGGGCGCCTGGCTGGCCCGACTGGAGCTGGGGCTGGCCCTGCACCGCCTCGCGGTCCGCTTCCCGGGGCTGCGGGCCGAGTTCACGGCGGAGACGATCGCGTGGCGGGAGGGCCAGATGACACGGGGACCGCGGAGACTACCGGTGTCCTGGTGAAGGTCGGTCGAGCTCCCGGTCGCCGCCCGGTCTCGACCACCACACCCCTTCTCCGTGCGTGAGCGCCGGCAGCCGCAGTTCGACCTCCCGCACCCGCCCCACCGGAAGCTCACCGGTGACCACCCACGCCGTCTCCCCGCCCGACGTGCCCGTGAACTCCGCTCCCCGCGAGGCGAGCAGAGCCGTCACCGGCGCCAGCGCGGCCGGCGGCACCTCCACCTCGAACGCGTGACACGGCTCGAACAGCCGGGTCCCGGCCCGCTCCAGCGCCGTGCGCAGCACGATCGGCGTGAGCCCGCGGAAGTCGGCGGCCGTACTGATCGGCCCGACGAAGCCGGAGCGGATCAGGGTGACCCGGTAGTCCGTCACGGCCGCACCGGTCAGCCCGGTCGCCATGCCCGCGTGCACCGACTCCTCGACGGCCTGGTGGAACGCCCGGGGGAGTGCGCCGAGTTCGGTCTCGTACGCGAACACCCCGCCGGAACCACGCTCGCCCGGCTCGACCCGCAGGCCGATCGTCGCCCAGTACCGGGTCCCCAGGTGCCAGGGCATCTCAGCGCAGGCTTCCCCCGTGCCGCGCGGACGCTCCAGGTACCGGACCCGGCCCGGCTCGAACTCCGCCTCGACGCCGAAGTCCTGGGCGAGGGTCGCCGCGAGGACCTCCATCTGGACCTCGCCGTACAGGAGCAGGGTGGTGGCGCCGCCGGCCGCGGGGCGGGCGTGGAGCAGGGGGTCCTGGTCGGCGAGGGTCAGCAGGGCGGAGCGCAGCCGGGCCGCCTCGGCGGGGTGCCGGGCGGTGACCAGGGTCTCCAGGGTCGGGGGCGCGAACTGCGGTGCGCGGTCGGTCGGTGCACCGAGGTGGTCGCCCACCCGGAGGCCGCTGGAGAACGTCAGCGAGGCGATGTCACCGGCGGTGAGGGGGCCGCTCAGGTGGGTCGCCCGCCCATGGATCCGGCTCGTGCTGCCGTCGGCGCCGCGCCTGAGGAACACCAGCCGCTGACGCTCCGTCACCTCACCGCCGTACAGCCGCAGATGGGCGATGCGCTCACCGCCGGGTCCCGGCCGTACGGCGAACACCGTGCCGCGCGGCTCGCCGCCGGGTGTCGCGGGTGCCGGCGGGATCAGCCGGGTCACTGCCTCGACCAGGTCGGGCACGCCCTGGCCGCCGAGGGCGGACCCGAAGTACACGGGGTGGAAGGAGCCGTCGGCGGTACGGGCGGCGAGGGACTTGCGCAGGTCGTCCGGGGTGGGGTCGGGGCCGTCCACGAGCGCCGCGAGGACGTCCGGGTCGACCTCGGCGAGTGCTTCGGCCGCCGAGTCGGCGCCCAGCGGGCGAACACGCGCGTCGGACGAGCCGATGCCCGTCACCCGCGCCAGCGGGGCGACGTACGGCGTCAGTCTGCGGCGGATGTCGGCGAGCAGGTCCTCGTCGCGGGCGCCGGGGCGGTCGATCTTGTTGACGAAGATCAGCGTGGGCAGCCGCAGCCTGCGCAGGGTCCGCATCAGGACGCGGGTCTGCGCCTGTACGCCCTCCACGGCGGACAGCAGCAGGACCGCACCGTCGAGGACCTCCAGGGCACGCTCGACCTCGGCGATGAAGTCGGAGTGCCCGGGGGTGTCGATGAGGTTGATCCGGGTGCCGTGGGCGGTGAACGAGGCGACCGCGGAGCGGATGGTGATGCCGCGCTGCCGCTCGATCGCACCGTCGTCCGTGCGGGTGTCGCCGGTGTCGACGCTGCCGAGCCGGTCGATCGCGCCGTGGTCGAACAGCAGCCGCTCGGTGAGCCTGGTCTTACCGGCGTCGACGTGGGCCAGAATGCCGATGTTCAGGGTGTGCATGCGGGGTCGAGTCCTCGAGAACCGTGGGCCGAAGGGGGCGCTGGGTCATGTCGAGGAGACGGCGCATGCGAGGGGTCCTGACGTGAGGGGACACGGGCACGGCCATGATGGCGCGCGCCCTGTGGGGTTCCGCAACCGAATTCCGGCGGCCAGTAGCATGGGCGCGGCAGCCCGGAATGATCATCGGAGGAGCGGATCCGTGCGAGACATCGCCGTGTTCAGCGGTAGCGCCCACCCCGAGCTGGCGGCGGAGGTCTGCGCGCATCTGGGGGTGCCGCTCAGCCCCACCCGGGTCAGCCGGTTCGCCAACGACTGCCTCGAGGTGCAGCTCCAGGCCAACTGCCGGGAGCGGGACGTCTTCCTGGTCCAGCCGCTCGTCAGGCCGGTCCAGGAGCACCTGGTGGAGCTGCTGCTGATGTGCGACGCGGCCCGGGGTGCGTCCGCGCGCCGGATCACCGTCGTCATGCCGCACTACTCCTACGCGCGCTCCGACAAGAAGGACGCGCCCCGGATCTCGCTGGGCGGCCGGCTCGTCGCCGACCTGATGGTCTCGGCCGGCGCGAGCCGCGTCCTCGCCATGACCCTGCACTCCCCGCAGGTCCACGGCTTCTTCTCGGTGCCCGTCGACCATCTGCACGCCCTGCGGGAACTCGCCGCGCACTTCCAGCGGTACGACCTCTCCCGCACCACCGTGGTGTCCCCGGACCTCGGCAACGCCAAGGAGGCCGCCGCCTTCGCCCGGCTGATCGGGGCCCAGGTGGCCGCCGGCGCCAAGCAGCGGTTCGCCGACGACCGGGTCAGCATCAGCGACGTCATCGGCGAGGTGGCGGGGCGGGACGTCATCGTCCTGGACGACGAGATCGCCAAGGGCTCGACGGTCCTCGAACTCCTCGACAGACTGCGCGAGTTGGGGCCCCGGTCGATCCGGGTGGCCTGCACCCACGGGCTGTTCGCGCACGGTGCCCTCAAGAGGATCGGCGAACAGCCCGACGTGTTGGAGATCGTCTGCACCAACACGGTTCCGGTCCCCGAGGAGGAGCGCACCGACAAGCTGCGGATCCTCTCCATCGCCCCCGCCCTCGCCGAGGCCGTACGGCGCATTCACAACGGCGAGTCCGTCAGTGCCCTGTTCGACGAGCCCCGCGGCGACGGGTCATGACATTTTCACGAGGGGTCATAACGTCTCGGACGTGGCCTCGGGCTGCCCCAGGGCCGCGTCCAGCGAGGGCAGCGGAGGCAGCAGCCGGGTCAGACCGGTCACCCGCATGATCCTCAGGGTGAGCGGGTGCGTGCAGACCAGGAGCAGCCGGCCGTCGCGGTCGAGGACCCGGGACCTGGCGCGGTAGAGCAGCCGCAGCCCGGAGCAGTCGAGGAACTCGACGAGGCTCAGGTCGATCACCACGCGTACGTCGGGGTCGGCCGTGGCCCGGTCCAGGTGCGGCTCGATCTCCGCGGCCGCGGCGATGTCGATCTCCCCGCGGAACTCCAACACGGTGTGGCCGCGCTCCTCGTGGACGCGCAGATGCCTCGACAGCGGTGCCGGTTCCTGCTGCACGACGACATCGCCTCCCACCGCTGCGCGCAAATGCGTTCCCCGCCCTGCAAGTTACCCTCGATGGAATGAATTTGAGCATGTTCGATTGACATATGTCTTCGAATTGCGACCGCCAGTTCGCAACCGGTTCACGCGGGGCTCGCGCCGGGCTCGCTCAAGGGCTCGCGCCCGCCTCAGGAGAGGGCGTGCCAGGCCGTGGTGAGGGCCTGCCGGAACTGCTCGGTCTGGTGTGCGGTGAGGTCCCGCACCATCCGCTCCTCCAGCTCCCGCACCGGACCCTCGTGTCGGGCGAGCAGCGCGCGGCCCTCCTCGGTCAGCAGGATCAGCAACTCCCGGCGGTTGTTCGGATTGCGCTCCCGGCGCACCAGGCCGCGCGTCTCCAGGGAGCGCACCAGGTCGGCGATCGACTGCGCGGTGACGAAGGAGTCCCGGGCCAGCTGTGCCGCCGACAGCCCGTCGTGCCGCTGCAGGACGGTCAGGGCCGTGTACTGCAGAGCGGTGATCCCGGAGGGCTTGACCAGCTCGTCCAGATGGGAACGGACGACGAGCTCCACCTGTTTCACCATGTAGAGGAGCGACGGGGGCGCCGCCTTGGTCACCTGTGTGTCGAGCATGGGTTCAGGCTAGAGCATTGACAGGAAACCTGTCTGTAAAGAGACTGCGAACCAACAGGAATCCTGTTGGTTGAAATCTTGGCGACGATGCTGAGGAGCGGTGATGTCCCCCATCGATATCGAACCCGGACGGCTGTTCGTGGGCGGCCAGTGGCGCGAAGCCGCCGACGGTGCCCGCACCGAGGTGGTCGACCCGTCCCGGGGCGCGGTGGTCACCACCGTCGCGGAGGCCGGAGCCGCCGACGTGGACGCGGCCGTGCGCGCCGCCCGGGAGGCCTTCGACGCCGGGACCTGGTCCGGCCTCAGCGGCCGCGAGCGGGGCCGGATCCTGCACCGGGTCGCCGAGCTGATCCGCGAGAACGCCGACGAGCTCGCCCAGCTGGAGAGCCTCGACGTCGGCAAGCCGATCTCGCTCTGCCACGCCGTGGACATCACCAACGCGGCCAACGACTACGAGCACTTCGCCGCCCTCGCCCACTCCGTGGACGGCGCCGTCCGCGACACCCCCATGAACGCCCTCGCCTACACCAAGCGCGAGCCGCTCGGGGTGGTCGCCGCGATCACCCCCTTCAACTTCCCGCTCATCCTCGCCGGTTCGAAGATCGGCCCCGCCCTCGCCGCCGGCAACACGGTCGTGCACAAGCCCGCCGACGAGACCCCGCTCAGCGCCCTCTACATGGCGGGCCTGCTCCAGCGGGCGGGCGTGCCGGACGGCGTGGTCAACGTCGTCACCGGCTCCGGACCGGTGGCGGGGGACGCCCTCCTGCGCCACCGGGGCGTCGACAAGGTCGCCTTCACCGGCTCCACCGCGATCGGCCGGCATGTGGCGGCCACCGCGGGTGAGGCGCTCAAGCCGGTCACCATGGAGCTCGGGGGCAACGCCGCCAACCTCGTCTTCGAGGACGCCGACCTGGAGAAGGCGGTCGGCGCGATCATCAAGGCGTTCGTCTTCAACACCGGCCAGTTCTGCATGGGCGGCCCGCGCCTCCTGGTGGCCCGGCCCGTGTACAGCACCCTCCTCGGCATCCTCGCCGACGCCGTGCCCGGCGTACCGGTCGGCGACCCGCGCGACCCCGGGACCGTCGTCGGTCCGATGGCGGGGGAGAAGCACCTGAAGAAGGTCGAGGAGTACGTCGACCTGGCCCGCAAGGAGGGCGGCCGGATCGTCTGCGGCGGTGAACGCCTCGACCTCGACGGCGGCTTCTACTACAGGCCCACGGTGATCGCCGACCTGTCCAACGACTCCCGGGTCGTCCAGGAGGAGATCTTCGGACCGGTCCTCACCGTGCAGCCCTTCGACACCGAGGACGAGGCGGTCGAACTCGCCAACTCGACGCCGTACGGCCTGGCTTCGGGCGTCCAGACGACGAACCTGGCCCGCGCCCACCGGGTCGCCGACCGCCTCCAGGCGGGCATCGTCTGGGTCAACGACTGGGCGATGCTCGACCCCGCGGTGCCCTTCGGCGGGGTCAAGGACTCCGGCTACGGCCGCGAGTACGGCCCCGAGGCGCTCGACGCCTACACCAAGGTCAAGTCCGTCGTCGTCTCGCTCGACTGAGCACCCCCCAAGGAGTCCGTACGATGTCCATCACCACCCGTGCCGCTGTGGTCGAGTCCGGCGGCGCACCCTTCACCCTCTCCGACGTCACCCTCGACGACCCCGCACCCCATGAGGCCCTGGTCCGCCTGGTCGCCACCGGCCTGTGCCACACCGACCTGGGCGTGGCGAGCGGCGGACTGCCCTTCCCGCTGCCCGGAGTCCTCGGGCACGAGGGCGCCGGAGTCGTCGAGGCCGTCGGCTCCGCCGTCACCGGCGTGGCTCCCGGCGACCACGTCGTGCTGTCCTTCACCTCCTGCGGCGACTGCCGCAACTGCGACGGCGGACACCCCGCCTACTGCGCCGGCTGGCTGCCGCTGAACCTCCTCGGCGGCCGCCGGGCCGACGGCTCCAGCACCATCAGCCGGGACGGCGAACCGCTCGGCGGGCACTTCTTCGGCCAGTCCTCGTTCGCCGAGCGCGCCCTGGTCGACGAGCGCAGCCTGGTCAAGGTCGACCAGGACGTGCCGCTGGAGTCCATCGCCCCGCTCGGCTGCGGGGTGCAGACCGGCGTCGGTGCCGTGTGGAACGTCCTCAAGCCCGTCACGGGCTCCACGATCGTCGTGCTGGGCGCCGGAGCCGTCGGCCTGTCCGCGGTCATGGCCGCCGCCCTCACCCCCGCCACGACCGTCGTCGCCGTCGACCGGGTCGGCGAACGCCTGGAACTGGCCAAGGAGTTGGGCGCCACCCACACCGTCGACGCGGCCGAGGAGGACCTCGGCGAGGCGATCGCCGAGATCACCGGCGGACAGGGCGCGGACGGCATCGTGGAGACCACCGGCAACGTGGGCGTCCTGCGGCAGGGCGTCGACGCGCTCGCCGCCCGCGGCACCGTGGTCGTCGTCGGCGCCCCGCCCTTCGGCACCGAGGTCTCCCTCGACGTCAACGGCCTCCTGGGCGGCAAGCGGGTCGTCGGGCTCACCCTCGGCGACGCCGAGACCCAGAGCTTCATCCCCGCCCTGGTCCGCCTGGTCAAGGAGGGGCGGCTCCCGCTGCACCGCCTGATCAGCACCTATCCGTTCGCGGACATCGACCAGGCGGTGCGGGACATGGGCGCGGGCAAGGCGATCAAGCCCGTGCTGACGTTCTGACCGCGGCTGTCCGAGCGGTCAGTCGACCACCAGCACCAGCTTCCCCGTGGTCCGGCCGGTGTCGCCCAGCGCATGCGCCTGGGCGGCATCGGCCAGCGGGAAGGTCCTCTCGACCGTGGCGCGCAGCTCGCCCTTCTCCACCAGGTCCGCGATCGCGTCCATCCCGGCACGGTCGGCGTCCACGAGCATCCGCACGGCCCGCACGCCGAGCCGCTCGGCCTCCTCGCCGAACTCGTCCGAGCCGACCGGCAGGATCGACACCACGACCCCGCCCGGCCGCAGCACCCGCAGTGACTTCACGGACGTCTCGCCGCCCAGCGTGTCCAGCACCACGTCGACGTCCTTCACGGCCTCGGCGAAGTCCGTCTCCCGGTAGTCGACCGCCTCGTCCACGCCGATCTCGCGCAGGAAGTCGTGCTTGCCCGCGCTCGCCGTACCGATCACGTACGCGCCCCGCGCCTTGGCGATCTGCACGGCCACATGGCCCACCCCGCCGGCCGCCGCGTGGATCAGCACCCGCTGCCCCGGCCGCAGGTCCGCGTACTCCACCAGCGCCTGCCAGGCGGTCAGGGACACCAGCGGCAGCGCGCCGGCCTGCGTGTGGTCGATCGACGCCGGCTTGTGGGTGAGCGCCCGCACGGGCGCGATCACGTACTCGGCGTGCGAGCCGTGGCCGTAGGGGTACGGCAGCATGCCGAAGACCTCGTCACCGGGCTTGAAGGCCGCCACGCCGATGCCGACCGCCTCGACCTCGCCGGAGACGTCCCAGCCGAGCACGAACGGCGGCTCGCCGAGGAATCCGCCGTTCGCGCGGTGCTTCCAGTCGGTCGGGTTCAGGCCGGCCGCCCGCACCCGGACCAGCACCTGGTTGGGCCCCGGCGCGGGGCGCTCGATCTCGATCTCCTTGAGGACCTCGGTACCGCCGAGGGTGTCCTGGCTGATGGCTCGCATGGTGTTCACAGTGCTCATGGTCGACCAGCCTGCCGTGCTCCGCCCGCCCGGGAAATGGCACGATTGCCAAGCTTCGATAGGATCGTGCCATGAGACGAGTGGAGCGGACCGAACGGGTCGTGGTGCTGGCCCTGGACGGCGTGTACCCCTTCGAGCTGGGCATCCCCAGCCGGATCCTGGGCGCGGCCGACGGCCGGTACGAGGTGCTGACCTGCTCGGTCGACGGCCGACCGGTGCGCAGCAACGCCGACTTCACCATCGGCGTCGAGCACGGGCCGGAGGTCCTCGCCACCGCCGACACCGTGGTGATCACGCCGGTCGCGTCGGAGCGGATGCCCGCCGACCTGCCGGAGGAGGTGCGCGAGGCCCTCGCCCTCGTCCGCCCCGACGCCCGGATCGTGTCCATCTGCACGGGCGCCTTCGTCCTCGCCGCGGCCGGTCTCCTGGACGGCCGCCGGGCCACGACCCACTGGCAGCTCGCCGATCACTTCCGGCGCCTGTACCCGCACATCGACCTCGACCCGGACGTGCTCTTCGTCGACGACGGCCGCATCCTCACCTCCGCCGGGGCCGCCTCCGGCGTGGACGTCTGTCTGCACCTGGTCCGCAAGGACCACGGCAGCGAGCTCGCCAACACCGTCGCCCGCCGCTGTGTCGTGCCGCCCTTCCGGGACGGCGGCCAGGCCCAGTACATCGAGCAGCCGGTGCCGGAACAGGGCGCCGCGAGCACGGCGGAGACCCGCGCCTGGGCCCTGGAGCGCCTCGACGAGCCCCTGACCCTGGGCGAGTTGGCCGCCCACGCCCGGATGAGCCTGCGCACCTTCGCCCGCCGCTTCAACGAGGAGGTCGGCCTCAGCCCCGGCCGCTGGCTGATCCAGCAGCGGGTGGCCCGCGCCCGGCACCTCCTGGAGTCCAGCGACCTGTCGGTCGACCAGATCGCCGGCCGCGTCGGCTTCGCCACGGGCGCGTCCCTGCGCCAGCACCTGCACGCGGCGATCGGCGTGTCCCCGCAGGTGTACCGGCGGACCTTCCAGGCGGCCGCGGCCCACTGAACGTTCCGGGACCCCGTGGCGTCGAAGGATCATGAGGACGGGTGGAACGGCAACAGGGGGCGGAGTGCGCGCAATTCCTACGGCGGTGCTGGGGGCGGCGCTGGTCATGGCGGTCGTGGGGTGCGACGCCGGGGACGACCTGGTCGTCGACGGCAAGGTGCCGAGCTCGCCCTACGGCGGCCCGCTGAACGTCCCCACGCAGGAACTGGACGCGCAGGGCCCGCGCGCCTCCCGCCTGGCGTCCGGAGCGGCGGGCCGGGCCCTGGAGTGCGACGGCGAGATCTGGGTCGGCAACGGACCCGAGGGCTGGAGCGACGGGGACGGCGGGGCCGACCCCGAGCAGGGACTGAGGCTGTACTTCGACTTCTTCTCACCGGAGGGCCCCCGCTCCGGCTACCGCGTCGAACGGCGGGAGACGGACCGCGTCCTGTACTCCTACGACGTGGACGGCCGCACCAAGGTGGCGGTCGTGGTGGCCAAGGACCAGAAGGACAGGCCCGGTTGGGGTCCGGAGACCAGCGCGTCGTGCGACCCGTCCGAACTCCCGGCCTCGTACACCGACTCCCACGGCTACGAGATCTGGACCGACCGCGCCGGCCGCCGGGTGCCGAGCTCCGAGGTCAGCAGCCGCGCCGGGGACGACCACTGCGGCTGGCAGCAGGTGCACTTCCTCGAACTGGACGGTATGTACGCCCGAGACCCCGACGCCGTCCTCACGGACCGGTACGAGGACGACGCCCGCATGCCGGCCGACGCGAGGGACACCGGATACCGCTACGAGGACTGGGCGTTGTGGCTGACGGACGACCGGCGCACGGCCTACGTCCGGACCGCGGACGGCGTCGAGGCATGGCCACGGCTCGGTGAGGACGTGGCCTGCAAGTGAGCCCGCCTCACCGGCTCGCGTGCAGCGCGACCAGCAACTGCCAGACCTGGTCGGCGATCTCGGCGGCGGTGGCGTCGAGCAGGCCGTGCAGCCAGTCGGCCAGGACACCCGCGAAGGTCGCCGCGACCGCCGAGGCGACCAGCGGGGCGTCGGCTGCGCCCGCCAGCTCCCGCTCCCGCAGGCTGTAGGCCCTCAGGTCCCGGTGCAGCACCCTGCCCAGCGGACCGCCCCCGCCGGGCGTGAGCAGGGCCCGGTACAGGGCGGTGTGCGGGGTGAGCGAGGCGAAGAACTCCCCGAGCGCGGGCGGCGCGTGCACCGGGTCGGGGCGCCCGCGCCAGGCGTGCAGCGCCTCCACGGCATCCCGTACGACGTCCGCGCAGGCGTCGACCGCGAGCGCCTCCAGGCCGTCGTAGTGGACGTAGAAGGTGGCCCGGCCGACCCCGGCGCGCCGCACCAGCGCGGCCACGCCGACCTCCTCCAGCGGGCGCTCGGCGCACTCCGCGAGGAGCGCCTCCCGCAGTCGGGCCCGGGTGCGGGCCGCCCGCGGGTCCTCGGGCGCGGGGCGGGTCACTGTGCGGCGAGAACGGCGGCCAGGGCGATCGCGCCGGGCAGCGCCTGCGCGGCGAGGATGCGGATGTTGGCGGTGACGGCGCCGTACACGCCGGCCACGATCACGCACACCAGGAAGAACACCTGCGCGCGGAACCCGGTCGGGTCACCGGCGACGAGCCCCCACACCAGGCCCGCCGCGAGGAAGCCGTTGTAGAGCCCCTGGTTGGCGGCCATGGCGGCGGTGGCCCGGGCCATCTCCGGGTCGAACCCGTGGAACTTCATCCCCGGCTTCTTCTGCCACAGGAACATCTCCATCACCAGGATGTACGCGTGCAGCGCCGCCACCAGGCCGACCAGCACGTTCGCCAGGATCTCCATCGACTTCCCTCACTTCTTGGACTGGTGTCCACTATAGCTGGACATCCGTCCAGGACGTGAGCTGGGGGGCGACGGTGACCGAGGCCACTGTCAGTGCCGGCCGCTACCGTGCGGGCATGACTGATCACGAGGTGACCGTCCGCCGTGCCCGCCCCGACGACATCCCCGGCCTGGTCGCCTCCAGCGCGGGCCTGTTCGCCGAGGACGCCGGCACCAGGGATCCGAGCGTGGACGTGGACTGGCCGCTCCGGCACGGGGCCGAGTCGTTCGCGGCGGCCCTGGAGGACCCGGCGCGGCTCGTGCTGGTGGTGGATCACGACGGGGAGGTGGTCGGCCACCTGACGGGCACCCTGACCGAACCCTCGGCCGTACGACCCGTCAAGTCGGCCGCCCTCAACGCCCTTTACGTCTTTCCGGCCCATCGCCGTGCACGGGTCGGCGGACGGTTGGTGGCGGAGTTCCGCGCCTGGGCCGAGGCGCAGGGGGCCACCCAGGCGGAGGTCGCCGCCTACGCGGCCAACCCGGACGCGATCCGTTTCTACGAGCGCCAGGGATTCGGGGCCCACGCGGTGACCCTCCGGTCCGGCCTAGGCCGAAAGGCGGAGGTGGAAAGCGGTGCGAACGGCGAGACTGATGCCGTCAGCCGATGATCCAGCAGAAGGACCCGTGCCGATGGCGCCACAGCCCGCCCGCCCCGCCGAGCAGCGCAAGCAGGACACCCTGCACCGACTGGAGCACGACGAGGACGTCTGGGTCGCCACGGCCCCGGACGACGGCTCGGGGGCGCCGTATCTCGTGCCGCTGTCGTTCCTCTGGGACGGGTCCGCCCTGCTCCTGGCGACTCCGGCCGCCAGTCCCACCGGGAGGAACCTGAGGGCGACCGGCAGGGTGCGGCTCGGTCTCGGGCCCACCCGGGACGTCGTGATGATCGAGGGAACCGTCGAGACCGTCACCCAGGCCGGGTTGAGCGAGGAGGAGGGCGACCGGTTCGCGGCCCGCACCGGCTTCGACCCCCGCCGGCTCACCACGCCCTACCTGTACTTCCGCGTCACACCGCAACGCGTCCAGGCCTGGCGGGAGGCCAACGAGCTCGCGGGGCGTGAGCTCATGACGGACGGTCAGTGGCTGGTCGCCGACTGAATCGGCCGTGCCGGGATATCCGCAAGGCAGAGGGCCGCGGGGCGCCGACGCTCCGTGGCCGGACCCTTCGGAGGAGACATGGCACTGGTGAAAGCGGGGGTCGTCGTGCTCGACTGTGCCGAGCCCGAGAAGCTCGCCGTGTTCTACAAGGAGCTGCTGGAGGCCGAGGAGACAGACGCCACCGCCAACCGCGTGGAGATCAGGGGGGCGGACGGCTTCCGGCTGGCCTTCCGCCGCGACGTGAACGCCACACCGCCGAGCTGGCCCCGCCCCGAGAACTCCCTCCAGGCCCACATCGACTTCGTGGTGGAGGACCTGGACGCGGTCGAGCGCAAGGTCGTGGAGCTCGGCGGACGGCCACTGGACACGAAGGACGCCGCGGGACCCTTCGAGGAACGCGGCTACGCCGACCCCGCGGGCCACTCCTTCACCCTGCGGATGGTCACCCCGACAGCGCCGAAGCAGGGCTGAGGGGGTCCCGACCGTACGTGGCGGGGCTGGATCCGGCCATCCCGCGGGGCCGGCCCCCAGACGCGAGGCCGGCCCGGCCCGCCCGCAGAGCTGGCAAGGGCCGGGCCGGTACGGTCGGCGCACGCGCAGGGGCGCGTCAGTCCCGGCCGCCCTTCTCGGAGGCCGGCCAGACGCCCGTGGACCGTTCGATGGCCTTCGCGCCGGTGCGGTCCACGGCACTGCGCACCGCGGCGAAGATGGCGCCCTGGATCGCGGCGGCCAGGAGGATCTCCCCCCAGCCCCGGTCCCGGTCCAGGGCGTCCGGCGCGTCCTCCTCGTGCCGGATCGCCATCCAGGTCTTGCGGAAGGCGAGGCCCGCGAGCCAGCCGCTCGACCAGCCGAGCGCGAACCCGAGGGGCTGGTAGGCGAGGGGCAGCTTCAACTTCTTCTTCTTGGCCATGTGGATCTCCTCGTTCGAGTGAGTCGTCGGTCAGGGACGTCCGCGCTCGGGCACCTGCTCCGCGGCCGGAGGCGGCCCCGGCGGTGTGCCCTCGCCGAACGGACGGCCGCCCAGCTCCTCGCGGTGATGCGGGGTGAGCCAGCCCGACAGATCGGGTCCGAGCGGGACGATGCCGGTCGGGTTGATGCCGCTGTGCACCTGGTAGTAGTGCCGCTTGATGTGGTCGAAGTCGACCGTGTCACCGAACCCCGGCGTCTGGTAAAGGTCACGGACGTACGCCCACAGCACCTCGTTCTCGGTCAGCTTCCAGCGGTTGCACTTGAAGTGACCGTGGTAGACGGCGTCGAAACGCACCAGTGTGGTGAACAGCCGGATGTCCGCCTCGGTGATGGTGTCGCCCACGAGGTACCGCTGCCGGGCCAGCCGCGGCGTCAGCAGGTCGAGCCGGCGGAACACGCCCGCGCAGGCCTCCTCGTACTCCTCCTGCCCGGTGGCGAAACCGGCCCGGTACACGCCGTTGTTGACGTCCTCGTAGACCTCGGCCATCACCGTGTCGATCTCGTCCCGCAGCGCCGTCGGATACAGGTCCGGCGCGCCCTCGCGGTGCAGGGCCGTCCACTCGGTGGCCAGGTCCAGGGTGAGCTGCTGGTAGTCGTTGGTGACGAGCTTCCCGCTCGGCACGTCCACCAGCGCGGGCACGCTCACCCCACCCGGATAGTCGCTCTCCCGCCTGTCGTAGGCCTCGCTGAGGTGGCGGATGCCGAGCACCGGGTCGCGGCCGTCCGGGTCCAGGGTGAAACGCCAGCTGCGGTCGTCCTGGATCGGGTCCGCGATGCCCATCGACAGGGCATCCTCCAGACCGAGCAGCCGCCGTGAGATCACGGCCCGGCTCGCCCACGGACACGCACGGCTCACCACCAGGCGGTACCGGCCGGCCTCCACCGGCCAGCCGTCCCGCGCGTCGGCGGTGACGCGGTCCGCGAAGTGGCTCTTGGACCGCTTGAACGCCTTCTGGCCGTACGCGCTGTTGCCGTCGCCGGCGCTGCCCATGGTTCCTCCCGGGTGACCTGTCCTGGTGGACGCGTTCCCCGTTTTCGGGAGTCGGCACGGTGTGAGTGCCCGGGCGGCGGGCAACCGGCGAGGGTGAGCGGGACATCGACGAACGAAAAAGCAGACCGGAAAACACGCGTCACCGTGCTGGTGGCGCTCGCGGCGAACCTGGTGATCGCGGTCGCCAAGGCCGTGGGAGGCCTTCTGGCGGGCTCGCCCGCGCTGCTGTCGGAGGCGGCGCACTCCGTCGCGGACAGCCTCAACGAGGTCTTCCTGCTGGCCGCGCTGCGGCGCAGCCGACGCCCCGCCGACCGGCGCCATCCCTTCGGCTACGGCAAGGAGCGGTTCTTCTGGTCCCTGATCGCGGCCGTGGGGATCTTCGTGATGGGCGGCTGCTTCTCCGTCTTCCAGGGCGTGGAGGCGCTCCGCAACGGCGCCGAGGAGAAGCTCAGCGGCTATGTGGCCGGCCTGATCGTGCTGGGTGTGGCCTTCCTCGCCGAGGGGATCTCGCTGGTGCGGGCGCTGCACCAGGTGCACAAGCAGGGCGGGGCCGCCCAGGGCATGCGGGACCCCGCCCTGCGCACGGTCGTCGCCGAGGACGGCACGGCGGTGCTCGGGGTGACCCTGGCCATGATCGGCATGGCGCTGCACATGGTCACCGGGCAGGTCGTCTGGGAGGCGTCCGCGTCCCTGGCCATCGGCGCGCTGCTCGTCTACGTGGCCTACCGGCTGGGCCGCGAGGCGAAGGGGCAGCTCATCGGAGAGGCCGCCGACCCGGAGGCCAGTGCCCGGATCCGGGCACTGCTGGACGCGCAGCCCGAGATCGACAGCGTGGAGGCCCTGTTCACCATGAAGATGGGCCTGGACTCGGTGCTGGTCGCCGCCCGGGTCGACCTGGTGCCGGGCCTGGACAGCGAGCGGGTCGAGGAGGTCGCCGTACGGATCAAGCGGTCCGTCGCCCGGACCGTCGCCGAGGCGGACCAGATCTTCCTCGACGTGACCGACCGGCCCGCCGAGGAGGCAGGGGAAAGCCCCGCCGCGACGGGGGAACGCGGCGGGGCCTGACGCTCGGGTGCCCGGTCGGAACGGGACCATGCGTCATGGACGGAAGAATTTTCCGGCCGGGCCCTCAGTCCCCTTCGGCCGGGCCGGGAGTCTCCGTCGACCGGGCCGTCAGTCCCCGTCGACCGGCTCCAGGACGAAGACCGGTATGACCCGGTCCGTCTTCTCCTGGTACTCGGCGTACGGCGGGTACGCCGCGACGGCCCGCTCCCACCACTCGTCCTTCTCCGAACCGGTGACCTCACGGGCCCTGAAGTCCCGCTTCACCGGCCCGTCCTGGAGTTCGACCAGCGGATCGGCCTTGACGTTGTGGTACCAGACCGGGTGCTTGGGCGCCCCGCCCAGCGAGGCGACCGCCGCGTAACGTCCCTCGTGCTCGACACGCATCAACGGTGTCTTGCGGATGCGGCCGCTCTTCGCGCCCCGGGTCGTCAGCACGATGACCGGCATCCCCGTGTCCATGAGCGTGTTGCCCTTGGTGCCGCCGGAGCTCTCGTACAACTCCACCTGCTCACGCACCCATTGGGTCGGGCTGGGCTCGTACTCGCCCTCAAGAGGCATGTTCACCGTCTCCTAGTCGTCCGCTACCGGGTTCCCGCACGGCACTCCAACACCGTCCCGCGCGGGATTCATTCCCACCGGCATACCCAGCGGCGGGCCCTTGTCACGGCAGAACCATCCGCACGGCCAGTCCCGTGATCACGGCGCTCGACACCAGGGCCGTCACCAGTCGGCCCCGATGCCCCGTCAGCGTCCGCCCCAGCAGGGCACCGCCGCCGGCCAGCAGGAGTTGCCAGCTCGCCGAGGCGACGAACGCCGCCAGTACGAACACGCCCTGTTCCAGGGGGCGTACGGCTTCCTCGGCCCGGGTGCCGAGGACCAGGGCCGCGAAGTAGATCACGGTGGTCGGGTTGAGGAGGGTGATGCCGAGCAGACCCAGGTAGGCCCGGGCCGGACTCGGTGGAGGGGGTGTGGTGCGGGTGGCCAGGCGGTGGGCCCGGTACTCACGGACCGCCGTCACCGCGCCGCGGACCGCCAGCACCACCAGGACCAGGGCGGCCGCCCAGCGCAGCGGGTCGAGGACCGGCCGCAGCAGCGCGGCGACGGCGGAGCCGCCCACCGTGGCCACCAGGGCGTACAGCCCGTCGGCCGTGGCCACGCCGAGCGCGGCGCAGACACCGGTGCGCAGGGAGGTACGGGCAGTGAGGGAGACGAGGTAGGTCGCGACCGCGCCGACGGGGACGGCGATGCCGTAGCCCGCGAGCAGCCCCGCGACGAGCGCGGCGGTCACGAGCGCGGAAGCGTAGGCCCCCACGGTCGGCCGGGCTGCTGCTGGACGCGCACCGGAAGAACGGCGGTGGCGGTCGGCGGCAGGAAGGCTTCGGTCGTCAGCATGGCCAGATCATGGGGGCTGAGAACCGGCCACCGCAAGCGCATTTCCGCGGTGGACCCCGTGTGCGGGGAGGGCTGCCCTCCGTTACCCGCTCCACGGCGGCGATCCCCGGCCAGATTCCCTCCGCCACCGATCTGGCCGAACTTCCCGTGGCCCCATAGATGCCCCGGGCATCTAATGAGGATCTGCACGACGCACCCTTCGTCTGCGAGGTCTTCCATGACGGAAACGGAACCTGTCGCGTTCCCCCAGGACCGGACCTGTCCCTACCACCCGCCCACCGCCTACGACCCCCTGCGCGCCGCCCGCCCGCTGTCCCGGATCACCCTCTACGACGGCCGTCCGGCCTGGCTGGTCACCGGACACGACACCGCCCGCGCCCTGCTCGCCGACCCCCGGCTGTCCACCGACCGCACCCGCGACGGCTTCCCGGCGCCCACGGCGCGCTTCGCGGGCCTCAAGAAGCGGAGGACGGCCCTGCTGGGGGTCGACGACCCCGAACACCGGGTCCAGCGGCGCATGATGGTCCCCAGTTTCACGCTCCGCCGGGCCACCGCGCTGCGCCCCCGCATCCAGGAGATCGTCGACGAACGCATCGACGCGATGATCGCGCAGGGCCCCCCGGCCGAGCTGGTGAGCGCCTTCGCGCTGCCCGTCCCCTCGACCGTGATCTGCGCCCTCCTGGGCGTGCCCTATGCCGACCACGACTTCTTCGAGGGGCAGTCCCGGCGGCTGCTGCGCGGTCCCACGGCCGACGACGTCATGGACGCCCGCGATCAACTCGAGGAGTACATCGACGAGTTGATCGACCACAAGCAGAAGCAGCCGGAGCCGGGCGACGGCGTGCTCGACGAACTCGTCCACGGACAGCTGCGGGACGGCGAGCTGACCCGTCAGGACGTGATCGCGCTGGCGATCATCCTGCTGGTCGCCGGCCACGAGACCACCGCCAACATGATCTCCCTCGGCACGTTCACACTGCTCCGGCACCCCGACCGGCTCGCCGAGTTGCGCACCGACCCGGCGCTGGTCCCGGCCGCGGTCGAGGAGCTCATGCGGATGCTGTCGATCGCCGACGGGCTGCTGCGGATGGCCCTGGAGGACATCGAGGTGGCCGGGACGACGATCCGGGCGGGCGAGGGGGTCGTCTTCTCGACCTCGGTCGTCAACCGTGACGAGGACGTCTACCCCGACCCGGACACCCTCGACTGGCACCGGCCCGCCCGGCACCACATCGGGTTCGGCTTCGGCATCCACCAGTGCCTCGGACAGAACCTCGCCCGCGCCGAACTGGAGATCGCCCTGCGGACCCTCTTCGACCGGCTGCCCGCCCTCCGCCTCGCCGCCCCCGCCGAAGAGATCCCCTTCAAACCCGGCGACACCATCCAGGGGATGCTGGAGCTCCCCGTGACCTGGTAAGAGGCCCCGCTCATGCACATCGACATCGACAAGGACGTCTGTATCGGGGCGGGCCAGTGCGCCCTGGCCGCCCCGGGCGTCTTCACCCAGGACGACGACGGCTTCAGCATGCTCCTGCCCGGCGCACAGGACGGCGGCGACCCCATGGTCCGGGAGGCCGCCCGTGCGTGCCCGGTCGCCGCCATCACCGTGTCGGAGACGGTGGGCTGACCCGCCCACCGCGGGAGCCGTACGAGTGGCCCGGTGCTGCCGGCCTCAGCGGTCCAGCAGCATCCGGGCCGCCTCCCGTGCCTGGACGGCAGGACGCGTGCTCCGGGTGATGCCCGCCGTCACCATCGCTCCCTCGGCGAGCAGGAACAACGGCCCGGCCAGGTCGGCGGGCCGTCCGGCGTCGGCCACGAGTGCGGCGAGGTAGTCCCCGAACGCCTTCTTGTGGGCCCGGACCTGGTGCGCCACCCGGTCCGAGGTCGCGCCCAGCTCGCCGTACGAGTTGATCCAGGCGCAGCCGCGGAAACCCTCCTCGCCGAACCAGCGCTCCAGCCACTCGAAGACCGCGAGGATCCGCTCGTCCGGGTCCGGCCGGCGCTCCACGAACTCCGCGAGTCGCCCCCGCCAGCGCCCGTCCCGGCGCTCCAGATAGGCCTCCACCAGCTGTTCCTTCGCCGGGAAGAGCTGGTAGAGCCGCTTGAGGGAGACCCCCGAGGTGCCGCGTATGTCGTCCATGCCGACGGACTGGATGCCCCGTCCGTAGAACAGCTCCTCGGCGGCGTCCAGCACCTGCTCGCGGGCCACTGCGCTGTCCATGGACGACCACTCCTTGACCTGAGAACGTGCGTTCTCCTACGGTAGCAGCCACCCGGAGAACGCACGTTCTCGCCCTGGCCGTCCCGGAGGACCACATGACCGACCGCCCGCCGCTGCCGCCCTTCACCCGGGAGACCGCCGCCCAGAAGGTGCAGGCCGCCGAGGACGCCTGGAACACCCGAGACCCCCAGCGGGTGGCGCTCGCCTACTCCGAGGACTCCGTGTGGCGCAACCGCGGCACCTTCGTCACCGGCCGCGCCCAGATCGTCGAGTTCCTCACCGCCAAGTGGGCCCGCGAGCGGGAGTACGCGCTGCGCAAGGACCTGTGGGCCTACGACGGCAACCGCGTCGCCGTCCGCTTCCAGTACGAGTGCCGGGACGCCGAGGGGCAGTGGTGGCGGTCGTACGGCAACGAGCTGTGGGAGTTCGACGAGCACGGGCTGATGACCCGGCGCGAGGCGAGCATCAACGACGTGCCGATCGAGGAGAAGGAGCGCCGGATCCACGGCCCGCGCCCCGAGGCCGAACGGGGGCTGTCCTTCCCGCTTCAGTAGGGTTCCGGCGTGACCGAACAGGACGAGACACCGCCCTTTCTCTACGTCGTCGTCTGCGCCGCCGGTATCGCCGCGGACGTCGGCAAGCTGATCACCGCCGCGCAGGAGCGGGAGTGGCACGTCGGGGTCATCGCCACGCCCACCGCCATGAACGGCTTCTTCGACACGGCCACCGTCGAGGCGCAGACCGGTTACCCGATCCGTTCCGCCTGGCGCCGCCCCGGAGAGCCACGGCCCTTCCCGGCGCCCGACGCGGTGGTGGTCGCCCCGGCCACCTTCAACACCATCAACAAGTGGGCGGCGGGCATCGCCGACACCCTCGCCGTGGGCACGCTGTGCGAGGTGGCCGGGCAGGGCGTCCCGATCGGTGTCCTGACCTGCGTCTCCGACGACCTCGCCGCCCATCCCGCCTACCAGGACAGCCTGATCCGGCTGCGGGGGACGGGCGTCCGGTTCGGATACCCCTACCAGGGCGCCGAGGGCGAGGAGTTCGGGTGGGAGCGGGCGCTGGACCTGCTGGAGTGAGTCAGACCTCGACGGCCAGCGGAGTGCCGGGCGGCAGCCAGCGGAAGCGGGCGCGGAGGTCCGCGGGGGCGCGGCCCAGTTCGGCCTCGACGGCTTCGCGGCCCTCCCGGAAGTGCGACCAGCCCTCGTAGTGCACGGGCAGCACGGTGTGCGGGCGCAGCAGACCGCACAGTTCGAGCGCCGGGGCCGCGGTCATCGTGTAGCGGAGCGGGCCGGTCAGGGGGAAGCGCACTCCGCCCAGGTGGAGCAGCACCGTGCCCACGTCGATCCGCTGGGGCACTTCGCGGACTCCGGCGAACAGGACCGTGTCGCCGGTGATCCACAGCGCGCCGTGCCGCTGGCCCTCCCAGCGCAGGGAGAAGCCCGTCACCTCGCCGACCAGCGGGCGGGACAGGGGAGGCCCGTGCCGGGCCGGGGTGGCCGTGACCTCAAGGGTGGGGCGGCCCGGTGCCTCCAGCCGCCAGGTCGCCCAGGGGGTGAGGCCGCGGGAGTTGCCGCCGAGCCGGCCCGCCCCGGACGGGGTGGTCACAACGGTGCCCGCGCCGGGCAGCAGGGCGCGGCCCGCGGTGTCGAGGTTGTCGGCGTGATGGTCGTGTGTCAGCAACACGGCGTCCAGCGGCGGGAGTTCGGCCGCCTTGAGGGCCGGGCCCGTGGTCTTCGTGGAGGAGGTGCCCGGGCCGAAGGAGTAACGGCGGCCGGGCGGGTCGAACGTCGGGTCCGTCAGCAGCCGCCAGCCGGCCGCCTCGATCAGCGTGGTCGGCCCACCGACGTGGGTGATGCGCGCCTCGGTCATGGAGGGTCCCTTCCCCGGGCCCGGGACGGGAGGCGCACCGCCCGCCCCGGGCGTTCCGGCTACTCGGCGTGCGACACGGCCCAGTCGAGGACGTGGTCGGCGATCTCCTCCCAGCCGGGAGCGGCGGGCAGGAGGTGCGGGCGGCCCGGGTACTCCCTGAACTCCGTGACCGTGTTCGACTTGTAGTGCCGGGCGTTGGACCGCTGCACCTTCGGCGGCATCAGATGGTCGTGCTCACCCGCCACGAAGAGCAGGGGAGCGCGATTGTCGTTGTGGTAGTCGACGTAGGTGCTCTGGTGGCCGGGGCGCAGGGTGGCCAGGGCGCTGTCGAAGAAGATGCTGCCGGAGGCGGGGACGGCGTACCGCTCGTACAGGGCCCGGGACTCCTCCTCGGGGAACGTGTTGGTGAACGCGTAGTGCCACTGCTCGAAGTCCAGGGCCACCGCGCGATGCCGGTTAGCCGGGTTCCTGAGGACCGGGAAGGCCGCCTTGACCTGGGTCAGCGGCAGCACCGCGACCCCTTCCGTGGGCGCCGAGTTGAGGGCGACGCCCGCCGCCCCGTACCCGCGGTCCAGGAGCAGCTGCACGAACACGCCGCCGGCGGAGTGGCCGATCAGGACGGGCGGCCGGTCCAGGCCTGCGACCACGGCCTCGAGGCTCTCGACGATCTGCGGGACGGTGACCTTCTCGACGGGCGTCGGATCGGCGTTCAGGGACTCGACCTCGACCTCGAACCCGGGGTAGGCGGGGGTGAGGACGCGGTAACCGCGCTTCTCGTAGTGGGCGGCCCAGTGCTCCCAGCTCCTCGGGGTGACCCAGAAACCGTGGACCAGGACGATGGTGTCCGGCGTGCTCATGGCCCCTCCTCGCGGGGTGTGAAGTCTCGGGGAGACGTCAGTGCGTGGCGCGTCGCGCGGCCTCGATCTGGCGGAACACCGCGTCCGGGCGGGACATCATCACGACGTGCGAGGCCCCCTTGACCTCCACGACCCTGCTCTTCGCGCGCTTCGCCATGAAGTGCTGGACCGCGGGCGGGATGACCCGGTCGGCGGTCGGGACGACATACCAGGACGGCAGCGAACTCCACGCCGGTACGCCGCTGGGCGCCCCCAACCCGCCCACACTGGCCGGGCGTTGGGTCACCGCCATGGCGCGGGTCAGCGCGCGCGGCAGGTCCTGGGCGAAGACGTCGTGGAACTTCGCCGGGTCGACGTAGGCGTCGATCCCCGGCTCCGAGCTGCCCGGCACCGGGTACGGGCGGGTCAGCAGGGCGTCCGGCAACCGGCTGCCGGGGAACTGCCCCGCCAGCTGGAGCGCGCTCTCGCCCTCCGCCGGGGCGAACGCGGCGACGTACACGAGTGCCTTCACGTTCGCCCGGCCGTGCCCGGCGTTGGTGATGACCTCACCGCCGTAGGAGTGGCCGACCAGGATCACCGGGCCGGGAATCGTGTCGACGACGCTGCCGACGTACTGGGCGTCGCCCGCGATGTCGCGCAGCGGATTGGCCGGGGCGATGACGTCGTAACCGGCCTTCAGTAGGAGGGTGCTGACGTCGTTCCAGCCCGAGGCGTCGGCGAAGGCGCCGTGCACGAGAACCGCGGTCGGTCTGCCCGTGGTGCGGGCCGACGCGGGGGTGACACCCAGCGTGAGGGCGCCCGCCGTGATGAGTCCGCCCGCGAGGACGCGCCGGCGGGAGTGGTCTTCGGGAACCATCCGATGACTCCTAGGAGTTGAGGAACTCGAGCAGATCGGCGTTCAGCTGGTCCTTGTGGGTGTCCGTGATGCCGTGCGGGGCGCCCGCGTAGACCTTCAGCGTCGCGTTCTTGACCCGGGCCGCCGAGGCCTTGCCGCCCACCTCGAAGGGCACGACCTGGTCGTCGTCGCCGTGGATCACCAGCGTGGGCACGTCGAAGGCGTCCAGGTCGGAGCGGAAGTCGGTGGCGGAGAAGGCCGCGACGCACTCGTAGGCGTTGCGGTGCCCGGCCTGCAGACCCTGCCGCCAGAACGCCGCCCGGACGCCCTCGGAGACGTTCGCGCCGGGCCGGTTGTTGCCGAAGAACGGTCCGTCGGCCAGGTCCCGGTACAGCTGCGAACGGTCGGCGAGCGAACCGGCGCGGATCGCGTCGAACGCCTCGATCGGCACCCCGCCCGGGTTGTCGTCGGTCTGGAGCATGAACGGCGGCACGGCGGAGACCAGCACCAGCTGGGCGGCCCGGGAGGTGCCGTGCCGGCCCACATGGCGGGCGACCTCGCCGCCGCCCGTGGAGAAGCCGATGAACGTCACCTCCCGCAGGTCGAGGGTGTCGACCAGGGTGGCGAGGTCGTCGGCGTAGGTGTCCATGTCGTTGCCGTGCCAGGTCTGGGTCGAGCGGCCGTGCCCGCGCCGGTCGTGGGCGATGACACGGAAGCCGTTCGAGGCGAGGAACAGCTGCTGCGCCTCCCAGCTGTCGGAGTTCAGCGGCCAGCCGTGGCTGAGGACCACCGGGCGGCCCTCGCCCCAGTCCTTGTAGAAGATCTCGGCTCCGTCGGCTGCGGTGACGTACGGCATGGGAGTGCTCCCGTCTGCGGGACGTGTGCGACCCGTCGATCCTCGTTCGGCGCCGCCCGCCCCGAACCCCGTGGAGTGCGTAGTCGTGACCCCGGCTCAGAGGCCGGGTGCCTGCGCCAGCTGTCTGCGGGAGGTGACGTCGAGCTTCCGGAAGACCTTGCGGAGGTGGTAGTCGACGGTGCTCGCACTGATGAACAGCCGGCCGGCGATCTCGGCGTTGGTCGCGCCCGTCTTGGCGAGCCGGGCGATGGTCAGCTCCTGCGGGGTGAGCGTGCTCGCGGCCAGGGCGGGACCCCGCTGCGGATGCTCGCCGGTGGCGGCGAGTTCCGTCGTGGCGCGGGAGGTGTACGCCGTGGCGCCCATCTCGTCGAACATCGCGAGGGCGGTGCGCAGGTGGTGCCGGGCGTCCTTGCGGCGCTTGCGGCGGCGCAGCCACTCGCCGAACAGGAGGTGGGCGACCGCCAGATCGGCCCGCGCCCTGGTGGCGGCGAGGAGACCGATCGCCTCCCGGTACAGCGTCTCGGCGTCGCTCACCGGAGCGAGCAGCGCGCGGCAGCGGGCCAGCAGGCCCAGCGCCCAGGGGGTCGCGGTGCTTGCCGCCCGGGCGGCGAGAGTGCGCAGGGCGGCCGTGGCCAGGATCCGGTCGCCGCAGCGGACGGCGGCCTCGACCAGCGGCGGCAGCAGCCGGGAGTGGACCCCGAGCAGGTCCTGCTCGATCAGCTCGTGGGAGGCGCTGCGGGCCCGCGCGTAGTCGCCGCCGCCGAGGGCCAGGATCATCGTGCCGATCCGGGCGATGGACTCCACGGCGCCGTTGCCCAGCCAGGTGCCGGCCTCCATCGAGCCGCGCAGTACCGCCTCCAGGTTCTCGGAGTCCGCGTGCCAGGCGAGGAGTTCGGGGTGCCGGTACAGCTCCCACATGTCGTCGCTCGCGCCGAGCGCCGCCCGGATCTGACGGCCCTGGGCGTGCAGGTCGTCGGCGAGCGAGAGGTGGCCGAGGATCGTCTCGTGCATCACCGTGCAGTAGAGGGCCATGTCCAGCTGCTGCAACGCTCCCGTCGCGCGGGCGACGTCCGCGGCCCGTTCCATGACCGCGCTCTGCGCGTCCGCGTCCCACAGCATCATCGACAGCGTGACCGTGGGCAGAAAGGCCCGCAGCACGTCCTCGTCGGCGGTTCCCGGGTCGAGCAGCATCGCATGGGCCCGCCGCATGTCGGGCACCGCGCGTTCGTACCCGTCGGTGACCAGGACGGCGAAGGCACGCAGCACCAGGTCGGTGCCGGACACGGGGCGGGTGCGGGGGAGCAGGTCGTCGATGGCCCGGGCGATCTCCGCCACCGTCGTGTCCCGGATGAGGTGTTCCGCGCAGACGGCACGGTCCACCGCTCTCAGCAGGGCCTCCCTGGCGAGGCCGGGCGCCCCGTCCATGAGGACCCGCGCGGCCCGCAGACACAGGGCGGGTGCCTGGGCGAAGGAGCCGGCGTCGCCCAGGAAGGTCACCGCGTTGGCCCGCACCAGCAGCGCCCGGCCCCGGCCGACGGCGTCCAGCAGCCCGATGTCGAGCGCGTCGAGCAGCGACTCGGCCTGGAGCGGCGCCCCGGCGGTCAGCGCCGCCTCCGCCGCCGCGAGCAGCCGACCGGTGCGTACGGCCCCGGCCGGCGACATCTCGGCGGCCCGGGTCAGGAACGTCGCGCGGGCCGCGTAGCCGCCCCGCGCGCCCGCCCGGTCGGCCGCCTCCTCCAGGCCCGCCGCGACGGACTCGTCCGGCCCGATCGTCGCCGCGGCCCGGTGCCAGGCCCGCCGGTCGCTGTCGGCCGGGTGGTCGGTCACCTCGGCCAGCGCCCGGTGCGCGCGCCGTCGCTGCACGCTGGTCGCACCGCCGTACACCGCGGACCGCACCAGCGGATGCCGGAACTCGACCCGCCGGCGCAGGACGACGAGCCGCGCCGCCTCGGCAGGCCCGGAGTCCTCGGGGCCCGCCCCGAGACGGCGGGCCGCGGCCGTCACATAGCCGAGGTTCCCGCCGGGCTCGGCCGCCGCCAGCAGCAGCCAGGTGCGGACCGGGCCGGGCAGCCCGCGGACCTGCTCCAGGTAGTGCGCCTCCAACCGGCTGCCCACGGGCAGGGGTTCGGGCAGCGCGAGGGAACCGGAGAGCTGCTCGGCGGAGAGCTCGCGGCCCAGATCGGTGAGGGCGAGGGGGTTGCCGGAGGTGGCGGCGACGATCCGGGCGCCGACCCGGGCGTCCACCGGACGTCCCACGGCCTCCCGCAGCAGCTCCAGCGCGAACTCCTCGGCCAGACCCGGCACTTCGGTCACCGGGAGGCCCGCCGGGACCGCGAACCCGGTCCGGGCGGCGAGCAGCACGCCGACGCCCTCCGCGTGCACCCGGCGGGCCACGAACGCGAACACCCCGAGGGACTCCTCGTCCACCCACTGGGCGTCGTCGACGCAGACCAGCACCGGCCGGCCGGTCGCCGCCTCGGCGAGCAGGTCCAGGGTCGCGAGTCCCACCAGGAACCGGTCCGCTGGGGGACCGTCGGCCAGTCCGCAGGCCACCCGCAGGGCCTGGTACCGGCCCGCGGGCAGTGCCTCGGACTGCTTGAGACCGTCCAGCAGCGGCACCAGCAGCCGGTGCAGGGCCGCGAACGGGAAACCGGACTCCGCCTCCACGCCCGCCACCCCGAGCACCCGCAGATCACCGGCCCGCGCCACCGTGTGGTCGAGGAGGGCCGTCTTGCCGATACCGGCGTCGCCCCGGAACACCACCACACCGCTCAGCCCGTCCCGCAGGTCCGCCACCAGGGCGTCGAGCTGCTTCTGTTCGTCGGTCCGTCCCTTGAGGATCACGCCAACGCCCTTCGAGAAGGTCCGGATGCGGTGGTCCTGTGCGGTACTGGTGAAGTTTCCTCATTCAATCAGTACCGGACACGGCGGACGCAGGCATTCGGTTCAGCCGCGCCCCGCAGCCCGCGGCCTCCTGGCTCCGCACCGAGAGGGGGACCCCGACCGGGTGCGAAGTCGTACGCTCCCCTTCGAACCTCTCTCGAAGGCAGGAGCAGCAACGATGCAGTACGTGAAGCTCGGTTCGACGGGCCTGGACGTCTCGCGGATCTGTCTGGGCTGCATGTCCTACGGCCTGCCGGACCGGGGCGTGCACGAGTGGACCCTCGACGAGGAGGCGTCGCGGCCCCTGATCCGGCAGGCCCTGGACGCGGGCATCAACTTCTTCGACACCGCCAACGTCTACTCCGACGGCACCAGCGAGGAGATCGTCGGCAAGGCCCTCGCGGACTTCGCGAACCGCGACGAGATCGTGCTGGCGACGAAGGTGAACGGCCGGATGCGGTCCGGGCAGAACGCGGCGGGGCTGTCCCGCAAGGCCATCATGACGGAGATCGACCACAGCCTCAGGCGCCTGGGCACCGACTACGTCGACCTGTACCAGATCCACCGCTTCGACCCGCACACCCCGGTCGAGGAGACCATGGAGGCCCTGCACGACCTGGTGAAGGCGGGCAAGGTGCGCTATCTCGGGGCCAGTTCGATGTTCGCCTGGCAGTTCTCGAAGATGCAGTACACGGCCGAGCGGCACGGCTGGACCAAGTTCGTCTCCATGCAGAACCACTACAACCTCCTCTACCGCGAGGAGGAGCGCGAGATGCTGCCGCTGTGCGCCGACCAGAAGGTCAGCGCCCTGCCGTGGAGCCCGCTGGCCCGTGGCCGGCTGACCCGGGACTGGGGCACGGTCACCGACCGCAGCTCCACCGACGACTTCGGCAGCCGCCTCTACCAGGAGGGCGACCGCAGCATCGTCGAGGCCGTCACCCGCATCGCCGGCGACCGGGGCGTGCCGCGCGCCCGGGTCGCCCTCGCCTGGCTCCTCGCCCAGGACACCGTGGCGGCCCCGATCGTGGGCGCGGGCAAGCCGCACCACATCGAGGACGCCGTGGCGGCCGTCGAACTCGAGCTCAGCGACAAGGAGATCGAGGAGCTGGAGGCGCCGTACACGGCCCGCCCGATCGTCGGTCACAGCTGACGGGGGCCGGGTCGCATCCCGCTAGTGCGGTCCGTGCGGTGCGAATTCCGTACCGCACGGACCCGCCCCCTCGCTCTCCGGCAGCGGCACCCGCGTGCCGCTCATCGACAGCGTCCGGTAGTAGTGCCCGATCCGTTCCGTGGAAGCGCCCACGTAGTGCCCGATGAACGAGCGCCGGAACCGGTCGGCGGTACGGTTCGGCTGCGACCCGTGCACCAGGCTGCCGTTGAAGAACAGGACGTCCCCCGGCGCCATGTCGACGGGAACCGCGGCGAGCCCCGGCGGCGGCGCCACGTACTCCTTCGCGAACGACACCTCGGAGTCCGCCAGTTCCGGGCAGAAGAGGTCCATGCGGTGGGTGCCGGGGACGACTTCGAGACCGCCGTTGTCCCGGTCGATCTCGTCGCAGGCCACCCACGCGGCGACACAGGTGCCCGGCTCGACCCGCAGATAGAAGTTGTCCTGGTGCAGCGCCTGCCCCCGGGCCCCCGGTGGCTTGAAGTAGAACATGCTCTGCGCGGCCAGCACCTCCTCGCCGAGCAGCGACTCCAGCACCCGCCGCAGCCGCGCGTCCAGCAGGACCTCCCGCGCGAGGCCGTTGATCTCGTGCGGCTGCATCACCCGCGGGTACCTGCGCAGCGGATCCGTCGACTCGCTCGGCTCGAAGTGCCCTCGCACCGGGCCGCCCGCGTGCAGTGCCGAGAACTCCGCGCACAGCCGGTCGATCTCCTCGCGGGCGAACAGCCCTCGGACGACCGTGAAGCCGGCCTCCTCGAACTGTCGGACCCCTGCCTCGATGCCCGTGACGGTCATACGTCCACTCCCTCGTCGGATGTGTTCCACTCGTCACGCTAGGCCGCAGCGCAGGTGAGGAGGATGCCCGTGACCACCGACGGATTGCCCGAGACTGCCGCGCCCGGTGATCCCGGCGACCCTGGCGACCCCGGTCACCACGGCGACCCCGGCCCGCCGCCGGGCCTCGTGGTCGTCGGCCACTACGACGAACTCCCCGGCTACGCCCTCCAACGGCCGCGCGGCGCCGACAGCTGGCTGTTCACCTGGACGGTGAGCGGCCGGGGCACCCTGCGCCAGGGACGGACCGAGACCGGGGCCGCCGCCGGTGACCTGGTGGTGCTCGCCCCCGGCGTCCCGCACCGCTACGGCGTCCAACAGGGCGCCGAGCACTGGGAGTTCTGGTGGGCGCACTGCGGAGCCAGACCCTCCTGGACCGCCTGGCTGGGGCCGCACGGCAGAGGTGACGGCCTGTACGCCGTCACCCCGGACCCCGCCGCCGACAGCCCGCACGCCCGCATCGAGGCCGCCTTCCGCCGCATGCTCGCCGACGCCCGCAGACCCGTCACCGGCACCCCGCCCGCGTCCCTCCCGGTCGACGACCGCGTCGCCGTCGCCGTGGCGCACGGCACCACCGCCCGCGAACTCGCCCTGAGCGCACTGGAGGAGGTCGTCCTGCTCACCGCGGGCGCCGTCCGACGGACCCGGACCGGTGTGGACCCCCGCGTGCACCGCGCCCAGGAGCTGATCGCGGCCGACCCCGGCGCCCCGCACACCGTCCGGTCGCTCGCCGCCGAAGTCGCGTTGTCGCCGTCCCGGTTCGCCCACCTCTTCACCCGGCAGCTGGGCCGCTCACCGATGCGGGCGCTGCGCGAGGCCCGGCTGCACCATGCCGCCCGGCTGCTGGAGAGCACCGACCTGTCGGTGGAACGCGTGGCCGCCGCCTCCGGCTTCGCCAGCCCCTTCCACTTCAACCGGGTCTTCCGCGAGCGCTACGGGACACCGCCCGGCGCCTACCGGGCCGCCGGCCCAACGGGGGCCGCGGACCCAATGGTTGGGACATGACCTCGCGGGGCCACCCGGGCGCGCCGTGTAGTGGAGGTTCAATGGTTTCCTGGATCTCATCGCGGAGTTAACTGAATCCTGTTTCCAAAGACGAAATCCCCGGTGCTGACGAAACGTCTATCTGTGCGTGGCGGACGGAATGCGCAAAACCGCGAGATCACTTGTTGAGCGTCCCTGACCTGTGTAAAAGTGTGCGTTGTCAGCGCACAGACAATGCACATTTCCCCCTGTGTGCTCATGACCCCCCTCCGTACGCCCCTCATGCTTCAAAAGAGCGTCCAAAGGCGGACGTACCCATTGGTATGGACTTAATGCAACGCAGCATGCCCTCGGGAGGAAATGCCGCCGTGAATGACGCAGGCCTGTCGAATTCCCCGTCTCCGGTTCGCCCGCACGACGTCACGGACGAGCAGCTGAGCGCCGAGCTCAAGAAGTGGAGCGGCACGACACCCGCCCTGCAACCCGTCGGTGAACTCCTGGACCGGCACTGGGAAGCCGCGTTCGCCTACGCGCGGCTGTGCACCGACGGCCCCCGCCCCGCGGGCATGCTCACCACGGCCGCGTTCACCCGCCTGTTCGGGGAGTCGCTGCGCCAGACCGGACCGACCGCCGCATGGCGGCCCCATCTGCTCGTCACGGTCCGCCGGATCGCCGCCGAGTGGGACGCCGACGGCCGACGCGAGATGCTCCACCCGGCCCTGAGAACCGAGGCGGACGGCGAACGCGCCGCGGCCCGTCTGCTGCCGCCCGCCGACCGCCGTCTGCTGTCCGGTGCCTTCCAGCGGCTTCAGCAGTCCGCCCGCTGCCTGCTGTGGCACACCGAGGTGGAGGCCGAGCCCCTCGGCGTCCCCGCTGCGCTCCTGGGCCTGGACGAGGAGGACGCCGCCGTCGAACTCCGCCGGGCCCGCGACCGGCTGCGCGAGGAGTGCCTCCAGGTGCACCGCGAACTCGCCCCCGAGCAGGAGTGCCGGCACTACCTGCGGCTGCTCGACGTGACCTACCGGCGCGGTGGCGTCGACCTCGACCCCGACCTGCGGGAGCACCTGGAGCGGTGCCGCCACTGCATGCACACCGCGGACCAGTTGCACCAGTTCAACGGCGGGCTCGGCCTGGCCCTCGCCGAGGCCGTGCTCGGCTGGGGCGCGGACGCCTACGTCGCGTCCCGGATGAGCGTCGAGGACACCGGAGCGGCCCGGGAAGCCCGACAGCAGGCACCGGCCAGGCCGTACGTGGGGGAGTCCTTCGAGTCCTTCGGATCGGGGGAGTCCTTCGGATCGGGTGAGTCCTTCAGCGCCGGAGAGCCCTTCCCTGCCGGAGAGCCCTTCGGCGCCGGAGAGGCCTTCGGAGGGCGAGAGGGCTTCGGGCCCGGGGAGGCCTTCGGCATTCCGCTGCCGCCCACCGCTCCGCCCGCGGTAGCCGCCCCCGGCGGACCCGCCGTCCCCGGACCGCGCGCCCGGGCCCGCTCCGCCTCCCGCCGCTCGGCCCACAAGGCCGCCCGGCGCACCTCCCGCCGCAACCTCACCGCCGCGGTCCTCACGGTGAGCGGACTCGTGGTCCTGCCGCTGGTCCTGTGGTCCTCGCTCAGCTCGTCCGACGGCGACAACCAGTCCGCCGCCGGCCCCTCCGAGGCACCCGGCTCCGACGCGGCCTCCGCCACCGGCGACCCGTCCTGGGCCGGGGCGAGCGAGGCACGCAAGGGCGACCTGCGCGGGCGCCTGCACAACGTCGAGTCCGGGCTGTGCGTCGGCGTCGTCGGCAAGAAGATCGCTGCGGGCGTCGAGACCGCCCTCGCCGAGTGCTCCGCCGCCGAGGGCCAGCAGTGGACGTACGAGACCGACGGACTGCTGCGCAGCGCGGCCGACCCCGACCTGTGCCTGGACTCCCACCTCGGCTTCTCGGTACGTCTCGCCCCCTGCACGGGCGCCACCCAGCCCGGCGCCAAGAACGTCCGCTACGACTTCACGCTCCAGGGCACCCTTGTACCGCGCTGGGACCAGGACCTCGCCCTGACGCCCGCCGCGACCGACGGATCCGGCGCGCTGGTCCTGAAGAACCGCGACGACGGTTCCGCCCAGCGCTGGGTGTTCGACACCTCCAAGACCGAGCCGCAGATGCAGGCGGTCAACTGGGACGCGGAGAGCAGCCCCACCCCGACCCCGAAGTCCGCCCCGGCGCCCTCGAAGACGCCCACGGCGACCCCGACGCCGTCCGCCACACCGTCCGCTCCGCAGGCGCCGCCGACCCCGCCGAGCAGCCCCGGCACGGGCCAGGACTGCTCCACCAACCCGTACGCCTGCGGCTGGGGCGCTCCGTACGGGGGCGGCTACAGCGGCGGGTACGGCGGTGGGTACGGGGGCGGTTACGGCTATGGGGGCAGCCCTTACGGCCCCGGTTACGGCGGGCGCTGACGCCGTCCCGCGGGTTCCGCTCAGGCTCCGACGAGCTGGAGTGAGCCCCACAGCGCCACCACGGCCGCGGCGAGCGCGGTCGGCACGGTCAGCAGGCCGAGCCGGGTGAACTCGCCGAGGCCGACCTCGTGGTCCTGCCGGTGCAGGATGCGCCGCCACAGCAGCGTGGCCAGGGACCCGGCGTAGGTGAGGTTCGGGCCGATGTTCACGCCGAGCAGCACCGCGAGGACGGCGCCGGGACCGGCCGCGGCCGTCAGGGGCAGCAGCACCAGGACCGCGGGCAGGTTGTTGATCAGGTTCGCCAGGACGGCGGCCAGCGCGGCGATCCCCAGCAGTGCGACGAGCCCCGTGCCGCCGGGCAGCACGTGGTCCAGGGCGTCCGCGAGACCGTTGTCCACGACCGCGCGCACCACGACGCCGAGCGCGAGCACGAACGCCAGGAAGGCCGGTGCCGCCGCCCGGACCACGGTGACCGGCGTCGCCTTCCGCCGCACGAGCGCCCGGCCCGCCAGCACCAGCGCCCCCGCGCACGCGACCCAGGCGGGATCGACGCCGAAGGCCGACGCCACCACGAACCCGGCCAGCGTGCAGCCGACGGTGACCAGGGCGAACAGGGGCACCGCGGGCTCGTCGGCGGACTCGGGGGAGTGGTCGACGACGGTGAGGTCGGCTGCGAAGAAGCGCCGGAAGACCACGTACTCGACGCCGATCGCGACCAGCCAGGGCAGCGTCATGAGCAGCGCGAACCGGGTGAAGCTCACCCCGCTCGCCTCGAAGGCCAGCAGGTTGGTGAGGTTGGACACCGGCAGCAGCAGCGAGGCCGTGTTCGACAGGTGGGCGCAGGCGTAGACGTGCGGCTTGGCGCGGGCCCCCATCCGGGAGGCGGTGGCCAGCACCACCGGTGTCAGCAGGACGACGGTGGCGTCCAGGCTGAGCACCGCCGTGATCGCGGACGCCAGGAGGAAGACCCCGGTCAGCAGCCGCCCGGGCGAGCCGGCCGCCCGCCGCGCCAGCCAGGCCCCGCAGGCCTGGAACAGCCCCTCGACGTCACAGAAGTGGGCGAGCACCAGCACCGCGGCCAGGAACCCGACGACGGGCCCGAGCCGCTCGGCCTCCGCCCACGCGTGCTCGGGGGAGATCGCCCCGGTCACGACCACCAGGCCGGCCGCCGGGACGGCGAGCACCGCCTCCGGCCATCCGAAGGGACGCAGGACCGCCCATGCGAGTACGGCGACGAGCAGGGCGACGGACAGGGCTTCGGCGAGCGGGGTGTTCAGGGCGGTTCCTTCGGAGGGCGAGCAGATCGTGCCCGGTCATGAAACCAGGCCAGGGTAAGAACCCTCCCGATACCCCCGACCTCGACCTCGATGCCCGACCTCGTCGGGCCCGACCTCGATCGTTCAGGCCCCGGTGCCCGGGCTGAACGGGATGAGCCGCACCGACGACTCGTTGCCGGACACCGGGACCTCGCCGCCCTTCCAGGTCACCTTCAGCGGGTCCTCCTCGTCCGGCGGGGTCACCACGAGCGCGGCCGGCGTGGCCGTTCCCGCCCCGCTGACCTCGGGGTTCGCGAAGGACAGCCCGGCCCAGGCACTGCCGCCCGGTGCGAGCCTCACGGTCTCCGGCTCACCGGAGGACCGCTTGGGATCCGGGCCCAGCTGCTTGCCGGACGCGTCGACGAACGCGGCGCCCGGGTAGCCGTACAGCGTGCAGGTGCGGCTGGACTCGTTCGTCAGCACGACCGGGAAGTTCTCCTGACCCGCGCCGGGGTTGTTGCGGCCGACGGAGGCGCTGAGCTCGGAGGTGTGGCAGCGGGTGCCGGAGGCCGGTGACGGAGACGCGGACGGGGTGAGGGAGTTGCTCACCGCGTCGGTGGGGACACCGCTCGGCACGCTGCTCGCCGCTTCCGTGGGAGAGGCGGACGCACTGGTGGCGGGCCCCGTGCTCGGTGCGCTCGTCCCGTCGTCGCTGCCGCAGCCCGCCATCAGCCCGAGCAGCGCGACCGAACCCGCGACCAGAGCGGCTCGCCGTACCCCGAGGAACCTGTTCGTCATGTCTCCACACTCCCGGAGATCTCACGCATCCGCGCCGTACGGCGCCTCGTACCCCGTCATCGGGGTCCGACGCGGCGCGGCCCGGAACGGTTCGCTCACTCCTCGTCGAGGAGGCCGATCTCCGCCCAGATCGTCTTGCCGTCGGCCGTGTGCCGGCTGCCCCAGCGCTGGGTGAGCTGCGCGACCAGGAGCAGACCCCGGCCGCCCTCGTCCCAGGTCTTGGCGCGCCTGAGGTGCGGGGCGGTGTGGTTGGTGTCGGAGACCTCGCAGATCAGCGTGGTCGCGTCATGGATGAGCCGCAGCCGGATGGGACGGGCGCCGTAGCGGATCGCGTTCGTCACCAGCTCGCTCGTGACCAGCTCGGCCGTGAACGACGCGTCGCTCAGGTCCCAGCGGCCCAGTTGTTCCACGACCTGCTTGCGGATGGGCCCGACCAGCGCCGGGTCCGCCGGGATGTCCCAGGTCGCCACCTGGGACGCGGGCAGCCCCCGGGTACGGGCCAGCAGCAGCGCCACGTCGTCGGTGGAGCCGCCCGACGGCAGGAGGGAGTGCAGCATCCGGTCGCAGGTCTCCTCCAGGGAGTCGGAGGGGGCGGCCAGGGCCTCGCGCAGCAGCGCGTGACCGGCGTCCACGTCCCGCTCCCGGGACTCGAGCAGCCCGTCCGTGAACAGGGCCAGCACGCTCCCCTCGGGCAGATCCAGGTCCGCGGACTCGAACGGCAGCCCGCCGAGCCCCAGCGGCGGCCCCGCCGGCAGGTCGACCTCGCGGGCCACCCCGCCCGGCGTCAGCCGCACGGGCGCCGGATGCCCGGCCCGGGCCAGCGTGCAGCGCCGCGACACCGGGTCGTAGACCGCGTAGAGACAGGTGGCCCCGACCTCTCCGGGGCTGCCCTCGCCGCCGGCCTCCGCGGACAGCCGTACGACGAGGTCGTCGAGGTGGGTGAGCAGTTCGTCCGGGGCCAGGTCGATGTCGGCGAGGGTGCGGACGGCGGTGCGCAGCCGGCCCATCGTCGCCGAGGCCTGGATGCCGTGACCGACCACGTCCCCGACGACCATCGCGACCCGCATCCCCGACAGCGGGATCACGTCGAACCAGTCGCCGCCCACCCCGGCCCGCGCGGCCGGCAGATAGCGGGAGGCCGCCTCCACCGCGGCCGTGCGCGGCAGCGAGCGGGGCAGCAGGCTGCGCTGGAGGGCGAGGGCGGTCTCACGCTCGCGGGAGAAGCGGCGGGCGTTGTCGATGCAGATCCCGGCGCGCGCGGTGATCTCCTCGGCCAGCAGCACGTCGTCCGAGGTGAAGGGGTCGGGCCGGCGGTATCGGGTGAGGACGGCGACGCCGAGGGTCTGGCCGCGGGCCTGGATGGGCACGGACATCGTGGAGTGGATGCCGTACTCCTTGACCCGCTCGGCGCGCGTCCGGTTCCAGTTGAGCCACTGGTCCAGGCGCCCGGAGGCGACCGTGGCGACGATGGTGCGGTTCGCCATCAGAGAGTCGGCCTGGGGCGAGGTGGCCGGATACAGCTCGCTGTGGCCGGGCTTCATCACCGCCAACGGGTTGCCGGGTTCCACCGACTGGTGGGCGGCCCGGCGCAGCTCGATCGGTGCGTCGAGCCTCGCCGGCGGCTCGCCGTTCTCCACCGGGTCCAGCAGGTCGACGCTGACGAAGTCGGCGAGCGCCGGAATGCAGACGTCCGCCAGCTCCTGGGCCGTCCGGGTGACGTCGAGGGTGGTGCCGATGCGCACACTCGCCTCGTTGACCAGCTGAAGCCGCTCCCGGGCGAGGAAGTTGTCGGTGAAGTCGTGGGCGGCCAGGCACACGCCCCGCACCCGGCCCGCCGGGTCGGTGACCGGCGCCATCCGGGCCAGCCAGGCGTGCGCGGTGTCCTCGCCGCCGGTGCGCATGTAGGTCTGCACGTCCTTGGCCCGGCCGGTGGTGAGCACCTGGAGCAGATGCTCCTCCAGCTCCTCGCTCTGCTGCTTGCCCCCGATCTCGGACAGCCGCAGGCCCTGGATGCGCTTCTCGGGCAGGCCGATCACGTCGGCCATGGCGTCGTTGATCCGGCGCAGCCGCAGCCGTTCGTCGTAGACGGCGACGGCGCACGGTGACTGTGTCAGGGCGGCCTCGCCCAGCGGGTCGTCGGGGGCGTGGGAACCGTCGGAGTCCAGCGGGGTGACCACGAGCCAGTGCCCGGGGCCGCCGTCCGCCGAGTGCCGGTGGTGGGCGAGCAGCCACGCGGAGACGGCGGTGCCGTCGCGGTGGCACAGTGTGAGGACGCCGTCCCAGCGGGCGCCCACCGGTCCTCCGGGCACCTCCTCGCCCCCGCTGACCAGGAGGTTCACCGCGGGTCTGCCCACCACCTCGGCGGGCGACCAGCCCAGCAGCCGTTGCGCGCCGGCGTTCCACGCGACCAGCGTGCCGTCCTCGCCGACGACGGCCCTTGCCGTCGCCGCGTCGTCGAACGGGTACACGAGGGTCATCGTCGCCACTCCATTGCGCGCACGCTCAGTGAACAAACAGGTCACTTGGGTTCCAAGACTAGTGCGTCGCGCTCGCACGCGGACGACGAACCCCTGTCGACCGCCGGACGCCGGTCAAGGGGGAAATCCGGCCGACGTGGCGCACGGGGCAGAAGCCGCTCACCGCACCCTTGACGGCCGCATGTGGCTCACCGTCAGATTGTGTTTGTTCACGATCAGTTGTGAGCACTTCTGGGCCGCGATGAGGGAGAGTCGCCATGACGGTCACGCGCAGATCGGTTCTGCTCGCCTCCACGGCCGCACCGGCCGCGGGGGTGCTCCTGGCCACCCCGGTGGCGCAGGCCGCCGAGTCCGCGGGGAGCGCGTCCGGCCGCCGTACGGTCGCGCTGCGCGACGGCTGGCGCTTCGCGCTCGTCGACCCGGGCGGGGTCACCGACCCGACGGGGGAGTACGCGGACGCCGCCGCCCCCGGCTACGACGACTCGGGGTGGCGCGAGGTCGCGGTGCCGCACGACTGGAGCATCGAACTCGCCCCGACCACGCAGCACGGCACGACCAGCGGCACCGGGTTCTTCCCCGGCGGCCTCGGCTGGTACCGCCTCGCCTTCACCCTGCCGCCCGCCTTCGTCGGCAAGCGGGTCTCGGTCGAGTTCGACGGCGTCTACATGGACGCGTACGTGTACTGCAACGGCACCGAGGTCGGCCGCCACCCCTACGGCTACACCGGCTTCGCCCTCGACCTCACCGACCTGCTCCACACCGACGGCGCGACCGAGAACGCGATCGCCGTCAAGGTGCAGAACCGGCTCCCCAGCAGCCGCTGGTACTCGGGCAGCGGCATCTACCGCGAGGCCCGGCTGGTTGTCACCGAACCGGTGCACGTGGAGCGCTGGGGCACCCGCGTCACGACCCCGGAGATCACCGCGAAGCGGGGCCTGGTCCGGGTGGCGACGTCGGTGGCGAACACCTCGGGGGCCGGCACCGACGTGGAGGTCGTCACCCGGATCGTCGACCCCCGCGGCCGTACGGTCGCCCGGACGTCCTCCACGGTCGCCGTGACCGACCGGGCCACCGAGACCCACGAACTCACCGTCCCCGAGCCGCAGTTGTGGGACCTGGCGACTCCGCACCACCGCTACACCGTGCGGACCGAACTGCGCGTCGGCGGCACCACGACGGACACCTGTCGCACCCCCTTCGGCTTCCGCGCCTTCCGCTTCGACCCGGACGAGGGCTTCCACCTCAACGGCACCCACCACAAGATCAAGGGTGTCGACCTCCACCACGACCTCGGCGCCCTGGGCGCGGCCGTCAGCGTCGACGCGATCCGCCGGCAGATGACGATCATGAAGTCGATGGGCGTCAACGCATTCCGCACCTCCCACAACCCGCCCTCCCCGGAGATGATCAGGGTCTGCGAGGAACTGGGCATCGTGATGCTGGTGGAGGCCTTCGACTGCTGGAAGACCCCCAAGACCCGCTACGACTACGGCCGGTTCTTCGACGAGTGGTGCGAGCGGGACGCGACCGAGATGGTCCTCGCGGCCCGCAACTCGCCCGCCGTGCTGATGTGGTCGATCGGCAACGAGATCCCCGACTCCACGTCCACCGCCGGGCTCGCCATGGCCGACCGGATCATCGCCGCGATCAGGGCCGCCGACGACACCCGTCCGCTGATCATCGGCTCCGACAAGTACCGCCGCCTGCCCGCCAAGGGGTCGGCGGCCGACCTGATGCTGGCCAAGCTGGACGGTCTCGGGCTCAACTACAACACCGCCAAGTCGGTGGACCAGCTGCACGCCGCCTACCCGCACCTCTTCCTCTTCGAGTCCGAGTCGTCCTCGGAGACCTCGACCCGGGGCGCCTACCAGGAGCCCGAGCACCTCAACACCGGCGAGAACCACACCCCGGGCAGGCGGAACACCTCCTCCTACGACAACAACCTCGCCTCCTGGACCATGAGCGGCGAGTACGGCCACAAGAAGGACCGGGACCGCAAGTGGTTCGCCGGGCAATTCCTCTGGTCCGGCATCGACTACATCGGGGAGCCCACGCCGTACGACGTCTTCCCGGTGAAGGCGTCCTTCTTCGGCGCGGTCGACACCGCCGGATTCCCGAAGGACATGTACCACCTCTTCCGTAGCCAGTGGACCGAGGAGCCGATGGTCCACCTGCTCCCGATGACCTGGAACCACGAGAAGGGCGACACCGTCGAGGTGTGGGCGTACGCCAACGTCCCCGAGGTCGAGCTGTTCCTCAACGGCAGGTCCCTCGGCACCCGGACCTTCGACACCAAGAAGACCACCGACGGCCGGACCTACCTGGAGACCACGGAGGCCACCGGCGACGACAAGACCTTCACCGACGGCCCCTACCCGGGCAGCTACACCAGCCCGAACGGCAGCGCGGGCAAGCTCCACCTGACGTGGAAAGTGCCGTACTCCCCGGGCGAGTTGAAGGCCGTGGCCCGCAGGAACGGCAAGGCCGTCGCCACCGATGTGCTGCGCACGGCCGGAAAGCCGCATGCCGTACGACTCACCCCGGACCGCACGTCCCTTGCAGCCGACGGACGGTCACTGGTCTTCGTCACCGCCGACGTCGTCGATGCGCGGGGTGTGATGGTGCCGGACGCCGAGCACCTGATCTCCTTCGCCGTCACCGGCGGTTCGCTCGCCGGACTCGACAACGGCCGGGAGGAGAGCGCCGAGCGCTATCAGGCGAGCACCCGGACCGCCTTCCACGGAAAGGCCCTCGCGATCGTCCGTGCCGGATCCGAACCGGGTGTCCTCAAGATCACGGCGAGCGCGGAAGGACTGCGCACCGGCACGACGAAGGTGCGGACCACCCCGGCCCGGTCTGCCGCCGTCACCGAGCCGGCCGCCTTCACCCCGGACCATCCGGCGCCCCCGAACTACCCCGTCGCGGACGCCGGTTACTCCGGCCGCCCGGACACCCTCCCGGCCGCGATGCTCGACGGCGACCCGGCCACCGGCTGGTCCAACGCCTTCAGCAAGGCCGCGACCGCCCTGCTGCCCGCCTTCAGCGGCGCGCGGGCCGAGGACTGGGTCTCGGTGGACTTCGGACGCACCAGGACCTTCGACCGGGTCGAGGTGTCCTTCACCCTGAGCGCCACGCACAGCCTGCCCGCCGCCGTCGAGGTCGCGGTGTGGGACGGCTCGGCGTACGTGCCGGTCATAGGTCCTTCCGTCGACTGGGCCACGGCCTCCGACCAGCCGACGGTGATCACCTTCGGCTCCGTGCGCGGCTCCCGGATCCGGCTCACGATGACGAGCGCGCACCCGGGAGGGGCAGGCGGGTCGGTGCGGATCGCCAAGTTGGAGCTGCCCGGTAGTTGACGCCGTGTCATGGCTGCAACAAGCATGTCCTGCGACCGTCAGTTGGGAGCGCTCCCATCGCGAGCGCCCGCCCGCACCTCCCCCGAGGAGCCCGGACGTGAACAGACGCAGAACCGCCTTGTTGTCCCTGACCGCCCTGCTGGGAGCGGCACTTGTGGCCTCGCCGGTCGCCCCGGCCGCCGCCGACGAGGTCGAGCAGCTCAAGAACGGCACCTTCGACACCACCACCGCGCCCTGGTGGACGACCGGCAACGTCACCGCCGGCCTGTCCGACGGACAGCTCTGCGCGGACATCCCGGGCGGCACCGCCAACCGCTGGGACGCGGCCGTCGGCCAGAACGACGTGACCCTGGTGAAGGGGGAGTCGTACAAGTTCTCCTTCACCGCGAAGGGTTCGCCCGAGGGGCATGTCGTGCGGGCGATCGTGGGGCTGCAAGTGGCGCCCTACGACACCTGGTTCGAGGTGAGTCCGCAGCTGAGCGTGTCCGGGAACTCCTACGCGTACACGTTCACCTCGCCCGTCGACACCGCCCAGGGCCAGGTCGGCTTCCAAGTCGGCGGCAGCGCCGACCCGTTCCGCTTCTGCATGGACGACGCGTCCCTGCTGGGCGGGGTCCCGCCCGAGGTGTACGAGCCCGACACCGGTCCGCGCGTGCGGGTCAACCAGGTCGCCTATCTGCCCGCGGGACCCAAGAACGCCACTCTGGTCACCGACGCCACGGCCAAGCTGCCCTGGCAGCTGAAGAACGCCTCCGGTGCCGTCGTCGCCCACGGCTCGACCGTGCCGCGCGGCGTAGACGCCTCCTCCGGGCAGAACGTCCACTCGATCGACTTCGGCGCCTACAGGAAGAAGGGGACCGGGTTCACCCTGGTCGCCGACGGCGAGACCAGCCGGCCCTTCGACATCGGCGCCTCGGCCTACGAGCAGCTCCGCCTCGACGCGGCGAAGTACTACTACACCCAGCGCAGCGGCATCGCGATCCGCGACGACCTGCGCCCGGGCTACGGCCGCGCCGCAGGACACGTGAACGTGGCCCCGAACCAGGGCGACAAGGACGTGCCCTGCCAGCCGGGCGTGTGCGACTACACCCTCGACGTCACCGGCGGCTGGTACGACGCCGGCGACCACGGCAAGTACGTCGTCAACGGCGGCATCTCCACGTGGGAGGTGCTGAGCACCTACGAACGCGAACTGCTGGCCCGCACCGGACAGCCGGCGAAACTCGGCGACGGCAGCCTCGCCATCCCCGAGAGCGGCAACAAGGTCCCGGACATCCTCGACGAGGCCCGCTGGGAGCTGGAGTTCCTGCTCAAGATGCAGGTCCCGGACGGTCAGCCGCTGGCCGGGATGGCCCATCACAAGATCCACGACGAGCAGTGGACCGGCCTGCCGCTGCTGCCGAGCGAGGACCCGCAGAAGCGTGAGCTGCACCCGGCGTCCACCGCGGCGACCCTCAACCTGGCCGCGACGGCCGCGCAGGCCGCCCGCCTGTACAAGCCGTACGACAAGGCGTTCGCGGCGAAGGCCCTGGCGGCCGCCCGCAAGGCCTGGACCGCCGCCCTCGCCCACCCCGACCTGTACGCCTCGGAGAGCGACGGCACCGGCGGCGGCACCTACGCCGACAACAACGTCACCGACGAGTTCTACTGGGCGGCGGCCGAGCTGTACCTCACCACGGGCGAGAAGGCCTTCCAGGACCACGTCCTCGCCTCACCCGTGCACACCGCCGACATCTTCGTCCCCGTCGGCTACGACTGGGCCCGCACGGCCGTGGCCGCCCGGCTGGACCTGGCGACGGTGCCGAGCAAGCTGCCCGGCCGGGACAAGGTCCGCCAGTCGGTGGTCAAGGGCGCCGACCGCTACCTGGCCACCCTGAAGGCCCACCCGTACGGCATGCCCTACGCCCCCGAGGGCAACCTCTACGACTGGGGCTCCAACCACCAGATCCTGCACAACGGGATCGTCATCGCCACCGCCTACGACATCACCGGTGCCTCGAAGTACCGGGACGGCGCGCTCCAGGGCATCGACTACCTCTTCGGCCGCAACGCCCTGAACATCTCGTACGTCACCGGCTACGGCGAGGTCAACTCCCACAACCAGCACGCCCGTTGGTACGCCCACCAGCTCGACCCGAGCCAGCCCAACCCGCCGAAGGGCACCCTCGCCGGCGGGCCGAACTCCTCCATCCAGGACCCTTACGCACAGAGCAAACTCCAGGGCTGCGTCGGCCAGTTCTGCTACATCGACGACATCCAGTCCTGGTCGACCAACGAGCACACCATCAACTGGAACTCGGCCCTGACCCGGATGGCGTCCTTCGTGGCGGATCAAGGCTGACCTGAGCATGCTCCACCAGCTCACCGGGCCGCTCGTGCGCGGTGAGCGTGTGGAGCCGGGCCTGATCGAGCGGCTGGTGCACCTCGACGTACTCACCGTGCGGCAGCCGCTTGATCACGCCGGTCTCCCGGCCGTGCAACACCAGCTCCCGGTCCCGGAGTTGCAGGCCCAGGCAGATGCGCCGGGTGACGACGAAGACGACCGCCGGGACGACGAACATGCCGATCCGCACCGCCCAGGTGACCGTGTTGATCGACAGGTGGAGCCGGGTCGCCACGATGTCGTTGCCGCCGCCCGCCAGCAGGATCAGGTACAGGCTGATCCAGGACGCGCCGATCGCCGTACGGACCGGTTTGTTGCGCGGGCGGTCCAGGAGGTGGTGCTCCCGCCTGTCCTTGGTGAACCGGGCCTCCAGGAACGGGTAGACGCCGATGAAGACCAGCAGCAGCGGGAAGATCACGACCGGGATCAGCACCCCGAGGATCAGCGTGTGGCCCCACAGAGTGATCTCCCAGCCCGGCATCACCCGCACCAGGCCCTCGGCGAATCCGAGGTACCAGTCCGGCTGGGCGCCCGTGGACACCTGGTCGGCGCGGTAGGGGCCGTAGGACCAGACCGGGTTGATGGACGCCACAGCCGCGATGAGCGTGAGCGCTCCGAACACCAGGAAGAAGAAGCCGCCCGCCTTCGCCAGGTACACCGGGAAGAACGGGGTGCCGACCACGTTGCGTTCGGTCTTCCCGGGGCCCGCGAACTGGGTGTGCTTGTGGTAGACGACCAGGATCAGGTGGGCCACCACGAGGGCCGCCATGATGCCCGGGATCACCAGGATGTGCAGCGAGTAGAAGCGGGCCACGATGTCGTGTCCCGGGAACTCGCCGCCGAACAGGAACAGCGCGAGGTACGTCCCGACGATCGGCACCGACAGGGTGGCGCCGTAGACGAACCTCAGGCCCGTGCCCGACAGCAGGTCGTCCGGCAGCGAGTAGCCGAAGAGGCCCTCGAACAGGCCCAGGAACAACAGGGCCCAGCCGAACAGCCAGTTGACCTCGCGCGGTTTGCGGAACGAGCCGGTGAAGAAGTGCCGCATCATGTGCGTGAGCATCGCGGCGACGAAGATCAGCGCCGACCAGTGGTGCAGCTGGCGGATCAGGAGTCCGCCGCGTACGTCGAAGCTGATGTCCAGCGTCGAGGCGTACGCCTCCGACATGCGCACCCCGTTCAGCGGGGTGTAACTGCCGTGGTAGGTCACCTCGTTCATCGACGGGTGGAAGAACAGGGTGAGCCACACCCCGGTCAGGATCAGTACGACGAAGCTGTACAGGCAGATCTCACCGAGCAGGAAGGACCAGTGGTCCGGGAAGACCTTGCGCAGGTACTTCGCGCCGAGGGTGCGGGTGCCGAGCCGGCCGTCGAGCCAGCCGGAGAACCGCTCGCCCCTGCCCGTCCGAGCCGGGCGCTCCGTGGTGGTCACGCCTCCTCCTTCTTGACGTGCGTGAGCTTGTCCGGGTTGGTGACGACGAAGAGGTTCGCGACCCGGTCGCCCTCCGGGGTGAGGTCCAGGACGATCACCGCGTACGGCGCGTCCCGCTCGAACAGCACGGCCGCGTCGTCGCCGTTGACCCGCCGGTAGCGCAACTCCAGATCCAGGTGGGCCCCGCCCCGCTTCGCGTACCCGTTGAGCAGCCGGGCGGCCTTGTCCCGCCCGTGCACCGGCCGCAGCGCCTGCTTGCGCATCCCGCCGCCGTCCGTCCACACCGTCACGTCCGGCGCGAGGACCTCCATCAGCTCGGCGATGTCCCCGCCGACCGCGGCCCGCACGAACCGTTCGGTCGCCTCCCGGCGCACCCGCGGATGCGCCTCGTACAGCGGTCGGCGGGCGTGCACATGGTCCCGCGCGCGGTGCGCCAACTGCCGTACGGCGGCCGGTTTGCGGTCGATGATCTCCGCGATCTCGGTGTGGGCGTACCCGAACACCTCATGGAGCACGAACACCGCGCGTTCCAGCGGAGACAGCGACTCCAGGACCACCAGCATCGCGAGCGACACGGACTCCGTCCGCAGCGCCGGGTCGTCGGCGCCCGTCTCCTCGGTGACGAGGGGCTCGGGCAGCCACGGGCCGACGTACGTCTCACGGCGGCGGTTGACCACGGCCCGGCGCTTCAGGGCGTGGTTGACGGCGATCCGCACCAGGTAGGCGCGCGGGTTGTCGACTCCGCCGGCACCCCGGCGCGACCACGACAGCCAGGTGTCCTGGAGCACGTCCTCGGTGTCGGTGACGCTGCCCAGCATGTTGTAGACGACGCCGAACAGCAGCTCTCGGTGCTCGACGAAGACACCGGTGGGGTCTTCCGTACCGGGTACGGGAATCTCGGACATCGCGTGGGCCTCCCAGTCGCGCGCTCACCACTGCGAGGCCTCCGAGGGGCGGGTTTGTGACATCGAGCGGCAGGAATGTGACCCACGCCTCATCGGGGAGGGGTGGCCCGAGCTGCCCACCGTCGTGCCTACGTCGGTGGGCGGCTACGACGCGTCGTGGAAGACGATCCCCAGCGCGTGCCGGCGGCCCGAGCGGACGAGGCTCACCCCGTGCCGCATCGCCCCGGCCGACCAGCCGCGCCGGGTGCGCACCGGGCGGTCGCGGGTCGTGAAGACCACGCCGTGACCCCGGGGCAGCACGGTCGCCGTGCCCCGGGACTGCGCCCGGGGACGCTGCTCGACCATCAGGAACTCGCCGCCGGTGTAGTCCGTGCCGTACTCGTCCAGACCGATCACGACCTGGAGCGGGAAGACCAGGTCACCGAAGACGTCCCGGTGCAGTGCGTTCCAGTCGCCCTCCGTGTAGCGCAGCAGGATCTGTGCCGAGCGGTCCTGGCCCGCCGTGTGACAGCGCTCCAGCCACTCCTCGAGGGAGTCCGGCCACGGCGCCGGGCGGCCGAGGCGGGCCGCCCAGTCCCGGGCCACCGGCAGCAGACGGGGGTAGAGCGCGGCGCGCAGGGCGGCGACCGGGGCGGGCAGGTCGTGGGTGAAGTAGCGGTACTCGCCCGAACCGAAGCGGTGCCGTGCCATGTCCACGGTGGTCCGGAACAGCTCCGGTTTCCCGTAGAGCGCCGTGAGGTCCCGGCACTCGGCCGGCGTCAGCAGCGGGGCCGTCGGGGCACAGCCGTGCGTGTCCAACTCGGCGGCGAGCCCGGCCCAGTCGGTCGCGGCGACCCGGGCGCGTGCCCGCTCGGGGGTGACGGTCATGTCGTGCTCCTCGCTGTCGGATCCGCGGGCCCGCCTTCGAGTGTGGGGTGCCGGCCACCGGCCGTCCGGCGGGATCCGGACACCGCGCTCCCGGCCCTGAGGTACCGCATGGACACCTTCTTGACCTGCGGATATTTACGGTCAAGTACCCGCGCGGTACCGTGGTGGCATGCCAGCTCTCAACGTGGAGTTCAGCGATCGTGAGCTAGAGGACCTGCGCCAGATCGCCAAGGAGCGCGGTACGTCGATGAAGGCCCTCGTGCGGGAGGCCGCCGCGGCCGACATCGCCCGGCACCGGGCGCTCCAGGAAGGCGCGGAGGCTTTCCGGCGGTTCTTCTCCGCCCACGCCGACGAGTTCGCCGCCGCCTTCCCCGAGGACGAACCGGCCGGCAAGGGCGCGGGGCGGGTCGCCTGACCGATGGCTTCCGTCGTCCACATCGACGTGCCCTGGCTGCTCCAGCGGCACGAAGAGGTCCTGCCCGAACAGCCCACGATCAACGACTTCTCGGCCCTCGTCGCCGCCGTCGCCCGGCACCGGGTCGATCCGCCGCGCCTCGGCGTCGACTCCGACCCGGCCTGGCGGGCCGCCGCCCTGCTGCACACCCTGGCCCTGCTCAAGCCCTTACCGTCGGCCAACGCCCGCTTCGCCTGTGCCACCGCGGTGGCGTACATGTTCGTCAGCGGCGTCGGCATCGACCCGCCCTACGGCGCCCTCGTCGACCTCGCCCGCGATCTGATCTCCGGCAAGACGGACGTGTACGGCGCGGCGGACCGGCTGCGTTCCTGGCAGATCTGAGGCGCGGCAGGGCGCAGTTCCGGCAGGGCTGAGACGCGGCAGGGCTGGGTTCCGGCAGGGCTGGGTTCCGGCAGAGCTGAGGCGATGAGGGCCGCCGAGCCGGGGGCCGGTGACCCGGGTTCCGGGGCTGTGGGGAAGCTGACCCGGGTCGAGCCGTCCCGGCCGGACGCCGACCGTCCCGCCCCCGGGGCCGCCGACCGAGGGCGGGAGGAACGGGGTCGGCGGCCGGGGTTTCGCGCGGAAGAGCCGCCGTTCCGCGCGGGGCCTCCGAGAAGGGCCGGTACCAGTGCACTACCGGTCGCCGCGCCGGGGGAGCGTGCGCGGCGCTCCGGCGCGTGCGCGGGTTTCACACGGGGCGCATGGAATGTCGAAAGCCGGTACGAGGGCACGCAGTTGCGAGGCCGTCCGACTGTCTTTCAATTGACGTGGATGTTGCTCAGGTGCCTTGTTGGCCGTGAGTGACTTGTGCAAGGGTGAACCACCTGTGTGGGGGGTCAGGGCCGAGTCGCATTCGTCCCGTGGGGAACCGGGGCGGAGAGGCGTCGGCGAATTCGTGCTTCCCACGCCGCGCCCAAAAGGGATGCCCCGTCCGGCACTTCTTTTCGGCAAGGAGAACTTCTGTGAGTCCCATGCCCCTGGGAAGGAATCCGCTCAGTGCCCACCCCCCACCCACCGCTCCCGCCTTACCCGCCGCCGGGCGGCGCGTCCGGAGAATCCGACGAGGATCTCGCAGCCCGGCTCAGGGGGCGTCCCGACGGTGAGGCCGCCCAGTCCGTCGCCCTGCTCATGGCCCGCCACTGGAAACCGGCCCACGAATACGCGGTGATCTGCCTGGCCTCCCCGTCCGAGACCGCCTCCATGGTGGCCGCGGCCGCCTTCCACCAGGTCCTGGACCGCCTCGCGCTCGGCGAACCGGCCCTCGCGCTGCGCCCCAGAACCCTCGTGGCCGTGCGGGACACGGTCAGGGAGTGGACGGCCGAGGACCGAATAACAGGTGTACTGCCGGACTTGGTGAAACCGAACGGCGGTCGCGGGATGCGGGCCGCGAAGTCCATGACGCCCGAAAACCGCAAGCTCGCCGAGCGGTCATTCCAGTCCCTTCCCGGACTCGCCCGCTGTCTGCTGTGGCACACCGAGGTGGAGGCGGAGTCCATTGCGGTGCCCGCCGCACTCCTCGGCATGGATACCGACACCGCGTCGGCGGCGCTCGAACAGGCACGTGAAAAATTCCGGGAAGGATGTGTACATGCCCATCGGGAACTCGCGCCGACCAAGGATTGCCGCTTCTACAACCGCCTCCTCGACGTTCCGATTCGGCGCGGCGGCGCCCTGCTGCCGGATGTCCAGCAGCATCTCTCGGAGTGCCGATACTGCCGCTCCGCCGCGGAACAACTGAGCCATTTCGAGGGCGGGCTGGGAGTCCTCATCGCCGAGGCGGTGCTCGGCTGGGGTGCCCGGCGCTATCTCGAACTGCGCGCCGGGCGTACGCCCCAGGACTCCGGGCGCGGCCGGGGGAGCGGTCGGCACGGCGCGGAACGGCGCCGCCTCCTGGCGCGCATCCCGACCCCCGGCCGCCGAGGCCCCGGCGGGGCCGGGGGACTGCGCTCCTCGCGCACGGTGCTCACCGGCGTGGGCCTGACCTCCGCGGGGCTCCTCGCGGCGATGCTCGCCTCCGGCCTGTGGTCGCACGACGACGGCGCCGACCCGGCCGCCTCGACCAGCGCCACCGGCAACGACACCGCCCCGAGCACGGCCACCCGGACCCCGGGCCCCGCCCAGCTGCCCACCGCGCCGGCCGTGACCCGGCTGCGCAACGACGCCGCCGACCTCTGCCTCGACATCCGGGGCACGGTGAAGGAGGGCGCCGGCACCGAACTGGCGGCCTGCTCGACCGACGTGACCCAGCAGTGGTCGTACGAGACCGACGGGTTGCTGCGCAGCGAGGCGAACCCGGAGCTGTGCCTGGACTCGCACGTGGACGCGGGTGTGGTCATCCTCGGCAAGTGCGCCGACGACCGGGCGAAGCGGGCCGAGGACGTACGCTACGACCTCACCGTGCAGGGGGAGTTGATCCCGCGCTGGGACGAGCAGCTCGCCCTCGCCGCCACCACCGACGACCCGGGCGCCGACATCGTCGTCAAGGTCCGCGACCGCTCGGAACAGCAGCGCTGGCTGACCGACCCGGCCGCGAACGCGAGCCCTGGTTCGCTGTCGGTCACCGGGAGCGAAGCCCCGCAGGCCCGGCCCGCTGAGCTCAGGGACCGGGTCTAGGGACGGTCCCGCCGCGAGCCGGTCCCCACGGGGAGGTCTCCTTTCGAGGAGGCCTCCCCGTCACGCGCGGTCCTCCACGAGGCCACACATGGTCCTCCACGAGGTCACACGCGGTCCTCCACGAGGTCGTCGGGGCCGATCGTCGCCGGGGTCGCGTGGCCCGACAGGGCGAGCGTGAGGTCCAGTTCGGCGAGCAGGCAGCGGATCACATGCTCGACGCCGGGCTGTCCGTCGAGCCCGAGACCGTAGACGTACGGCCGCCCGAGCAGCACCGCGCGGGCGCCGAGGGCGAGGGCCTTGAAGACGTCGTCGCCGGTGCGGATGCCGCTGTCGAAGAGGACCGTCAGCCGGTCGCCGACCGCGTCCACCACCCGGGGCAGCGCGTCGGCCGCGGCGACGGACCCGGCCACCTGCCGGCCGCCGTGGTTGGAGACCACGACCCCGTCCATCCCGGCGTCGGCGGCGAGCCGGGCGTCGTCCGGGTGCAGGACGCCCTTGAGGACGATCGGGCCGTCCCCAGTGCTCCCGGAGCAACGCGAGGTCGGGCCAGGTCTTGCCGGGGTCCGCGAACATGCCCACGAAGTGCAGCACGGCCGCGTTCGGGTCCTCGTGCACCGGCTTGGCCAGGCCCGCCTGGAACGCCGGGTCGGAGAAGTAGTTGGCGGTGCCCACGCCGTGCAGGAACGGCAGATACGCCTGGTCGAGGTCGCGGGGCCGCCAGGACAGCAGCGGCGTGTCCAGGGTGACGACCAGGGCCGTGTACCCGACCGCCTTCGCCCGGCCGAGGAAGCTGAGCGCCACCTCGGGGTCCTTCGGCCAGTACAGCTGGAACCAGCGCTCGGCGTCCCCCATCGCCTCGGCGACCTGCTCCATCGGCGTGCTGGAGGCCGACGACAGGATGTACGGCACCCCCTGCGCGGCGGCGGCCCGGGCGGCGGCGGACTCCGCGTCCGGGTGCATGATCGACAGCACGCCGACCGGCGCCAGGGCCAGCGGGGCGGGCAGGGCACGGCCCAACACCTCGACCGACAGGTCGCGTTCGTGCACGTCCCGCAGCATGCGGGGGACGATCCGGCGCCGCTCCAGGGCCGCCCGGTTCGCCCGCGCCGTACTGCCGTCGCCCGCGCTGCCCGCCACATAGCCCACCGGGCCGGGGCCGAGCCGCTGCTCGGTGAGCTCCTCGAGCCGGGTCAGGTCGGTGGGCAGCCGGGGCACCGCGCCGGACATGCCGTTCAGGTAGATCTCGTACTGGAAGTCCGCCCAGTGCTTGGCCATCCGTCCGAACCGCCTCTCGTCGTCGAGTGCGTCGACGATATCCACGGCCGGGCGCTGGTCAGGAGGGGGAGGGCACCCTGGGGCCGTCCGTCGGTGTGCCGGGCCGGCGGTCAGGAAGCCCCGAGCTCGGCGAGGATCCCGGCCAGTTCGCGGGGCCGGGAGAACATCGGCCAGTGCCCGGTGTCCATCTCGACCAGTTCCCAGCTCTCGTTCTTCAGCAGTCCGGCCACGACCGGCATCGGCTCCTCGCCGTCGAGGAGGCACTTGACGTAGGTGGCCGGGAGCTTGTCGAGGGGGCCGGTGAGGACGGCGGGCTCGGTGAGCGTCGCACCCGGATGCGGGGACGAGCGGTCGATGATCCGGGATATCTGCTCGTCCGTCAGACCCTGGTCGGCGTAGTGCTCCGGGCCCACGGGCCGCCAGAAGCCGCCGCTCTCCTCGATCGTCCTGCGGACGTCGTCACTGGGCCAGGCGTCCAGGAAGGACTCCCCGTCGACGGGGACGCTCGAGTCGACGAACACCGCCCGCCGCAGCCTGCCGCCGATCCGCTGGGCCGCCTGCCCCACCGGGACGCCCGAGTAGCTGTGCCCGACCAGCACCACGTCGCGCAGATCCAGCCGCTCGACCTCGTCGACGATGTCCCGCACATGCGTCTGCTGGCCCGCCGGCACGTCCCGCTTCTCCGCGAGGCCCGACAGGGTCAGCGGGCGCGGTTCGTGCCCGGCCGCGCGCAGCTCCGCCGCGACCTCGTCCCACGCCGACGCCCCGAGCCTCGCGCCCGCCACCAGTACGAAGTTCGTCATGCCCGCAATCTAGCCGAGGGCACCGACAACGCCCCGGGCCGGTGACGGGTGGTATCTGCCCTTGGGTGACGGCAGTCGCGTGCGCCACGGGACGCGCGGCGCACACGGCTGCCGTTCTGCGGGGGTATGCCGACGCTCCGGCCTTCCCCCGGGCGCCCGGGCCACGGCCCGCCGTGACGCCCGGGACAGTGGATGTTTCATTCGGTCTCGGCGTCCTCGGTGGAGGGATCGGCCACCTCCTCGGCGTCCGGCCCCTGCGCCCGCACCCGCTGCACGTGTTCCAGGGACTCCCGCAGTTCGGCGAGCCAGTCGTCGGTGTGCCGCTGGACCAGCCGGACGCACCAGGCGAGCGCGTCGCTGCGGCTGCGGGCCACCCCGCCGGCGATGAGGGTGTCCAGGACCTGGCGCTCGGGCTGCCGCAGCCGGGTCATGACGGGTGCCGCGACATGCGTGAACAGGGCGCGCTCGCCGTCGCACTCCACACCCCACGACACCTTGCGGCGGAAGGAGTGCTCGGCCTCGCGGGCCACCTCCATCCGCTCCTGCCGGGTGCGCTCCCGGAACTCCTGGATCCGGCCCTTCACGGCGGCCTCCCGCTCGGCGGCCGAGACACCCTCGTCGAGCCGCGGCCCGGGGATGCGGCCGATCACGGTGATCTCCTCACGGTCGACGACCACCTCGACCAGGGCCTCGAAGAGGTCGTCGGGCAGACGGCCGGTGAACCAGCCGCGCAGCTTGTCTCGTTGCTCTTGAGTAATCATGTAATGACGATTACTCCACTTCCCGCTGAACGCAAGGGGCTGGGGAGGGGTCCGCCGAGAGCGGAAGCGGAATGTTTCAGGCCTATTGCCGAAGCGGGGTAAACAGGCCATCCGGCCGGATCGAGTGATCGAGAACCGCCCAGTTGACGGGCTCTGTTGTTCGGATGATGTGACTTCGCGCCACTGATTCAACACGCAAGGTTACTGAAAGCCATGGGGTCGATGTGAAGTTCGGGCCAGGACTCGGCAGACTCGCGCTCGCCGCTCCGGCACCGACCGAGTCGGACGGCGACACCCTCGAATCCAGCGGAAGGATGCACACAATGCGGAACACCGCGCGCTGGGCAGCGACCCTCGGCCTCACGGCCACCGCCGTCTGCGGACCCCTGACCGGGGCCGCGCTCGCCGAGCCGGCCGCCGCCCCCCTGAGCCTCTACGCCCCCTCGGCTCTCGTGCTCACCCTCGGCCACGGCGACAGCGCCGCCACCGTCACCCCGGAACGGGCCGTGACCCTGACCTGTGCCCCGAGGCCCTCGGGCACCCATCCGGCCGCGAGCCCGGCCTGCGCGGAACTGCGCGCCGTCGACGGGGACTTCGACGCCCTGGCGGACAGATCGGACGTCCAGTGCACCCGGGAGTACGACCCCGTGGTGGTCACGGTCGACGGCGTCTGGCGGGGCAAGCGCGTCTCCTACGAGCGGACCTTCGCCAACGAGTGCGTGAAGAACTCCTACGGGACCAGCGTCTTCACGTTCTGAGAGACCGGGATCGTGTGGTGCCGTGATCTGCCCGAGGGGCCCGCAGTTGGGGAGTGCCGCCCCTCTCACGGAACCCCGCGATCCCGCACCGAGGGCCGGCGGACGGAGTGGGGCCGTCCGCCGGCCCCTCGGCTCAGCCCCGCCGGGGAATCACCGGCAGCGGCGGGAAGCGGGCCCACAGGCCCGAGGCGCGCAACAACCGGTGCGGCCGGGACCCGTCGGCGACCACCCGCAGTCGCCCGCCCCGCTCCTTGGCCCGGGAGTCGGCGCGGCACAGCACCCGCAGCCCCGAGCAGTCGAAGCACTCGACGTGCCGGAGGCCGACCACCACATCGGGCCCGGCGGTCGCGGTCGCCGCGTCGAGGTGCTCAGCCAGGAAGCCCGCCGTGTCAACTGAGTTGAGTTCTGTCCTCGGTGTCTACGGGCGCTTGCGTTCCCGGTGGCTCGTGTCGCACCAGGGATAGCGGCGACTGCGCCGACACGTGCACAGGGCCACCCGGAAGCGGTCGGAGGCGACCGTGCTGCCGTCCTCCAGTTCCACTTCCACCGGGCCCTCCACCAGCAGCGGGCCCCGTTGCTGGATGCGGACGCGGCACGGACGGTCGCCGTCAGAGGGGGAGTTCGGCACGGACGACCACCAGCTCTTCCTTCTCGTCGGTGGCGTCGGCGGACAGCAGGCCACGCTCCCGCAGCCAGTCCACCCGCTCCCGCAACACCGGTCCGAACGTGATCCTGTGACGGCGGGTCACGGCCGCCTTGAGGCCCGCCCCGCGCAGATGTCCCACGGTCCGCCCGGGATCGCTCAGCGCGGAGTGCACGATCAGCAGCACACCCCCGGGGCGCAGCAGACCGGGTGCCTCCCGGCAGACCCGGTCCAGCACGGACCGCCCGTCGTGCCCCGCGTCCCAGGCCCGCGCCCGTCCGCGCGGGGGCCGGCCGCTCCCCGCGGGGGCGGGGACGTACGGCGGGTTGGTCAGGATGAGGTCGAACGACTGGTCCCGCACCGGCGTGAAGAGGTTCCCCCGGTGGACGCGGACCGACGCCCCGGTCAGCCAGGCGTTCGCCCGGGCCGTGCACACGGCACGCCAGGACACGTCGACCGCGGTCACCCGGCTGCCCCGACGCGCCGCCTGGAGTGCCAGCGCACCGGTGCCGGTACCGACGTCCAGGACGTGGGCGCCCGGTGGCAGTGGTTCTTCGGACAGGGCTCCGGCAAGGAGCGCGGTGTCCTCCTGCGGGGCGTACACACCGGGGAGGGCCAAAGGCGGAATCAGTGATCTCACGTCGGCCAAGTACCCTTACATTCAGAAAATATGGGAGGTTTCGGACGCCTCGAGTGCCCGCAGGGACGAGCGTCCGGCGCGCCAGTCGTCGAGCAGACGGGCCGCGAGGCGGTCCTCGACGTATCCGGTGGCGTCGATGCCGAAGGCCACGTCCGGGGCGAGATGCGGCTCCTCGGCCAGCAGACCCCCGATGACGTCGTGCCGTACGACCTGTTCGTGGACGGCGTCCGCCTCGACGTGCTCGTCGTAGAAGTGCTCGGCGGCCGGTCCGGCACCGGTGCGGCGCATCGCGTCGGCGAGCCGCCGGGAGCCGGGCGAGGACGTGATCTCGACCGCCGCGAAGTGCCCCACCAGCGCCCCGCGCAGGCTGCGGTGCAGACCCAGCAGCGACATGAGGTTCACCGTGGCGAGCATCTCCGCGCTCGCCGCTTCCAGGTAGTGCCCGTACGTCGTGTCCAGGCCCAGGTCCGTCATCAGGTCGGCGAAGAGACGGGCGTGGACGCGCTCGGGGCGGCCGCCGCCGAACTCGTCGAACTCCACCGCCGCCATGCCCGCCTTGGCCCGGCCCCACAGCCGGGGCAGCACCCACGCGTGCGGGTCGGCCTCCTTGAGGTGGTACAGCGAGCGCTGGGCCGCGTACTCGCGGACCTGCCACAGCTCGCCCTCCTTGCTCAGGAAGTGGCTGACCCCGGTGCCCTCGACCGGCTCCACCAGCAGGTCGGCGAGCGCGTCCTCGACACTGTCGTGCGCCGGGGTGTCGGTGCGCAGCGCGGACAGGAAGCGGTGTTCCAGGGCCGCCCGGGTGCGCAGCAGGTCCGGGTCCCACTCGCGGTCGGGGGAGACGTCCGCGAAGCCGCGGTAGTGCAGTTCGTAGCAGAGGTACAGGGCGAGCTGGAGGTCGTCGCTGTACACGTCCGCGCCCGCGACGGCCTCGTGGCGGGGCAGTGGTCCGGTGCCGAGCAGGTACTCCCGGACGGCCGCGGAGACCGGGCCGCGGGCGGACGGCAGCGACGGTTCCTGATGACGATCGTGTGGCATGGGCGCCGAGTACCCGGGGCGGGGCACGTCACCCGCGCGCCTGGATCCGTCCCCGAGGGGTACTCCGAGGCGGCATGAAGGCACTCGTGCTCAACTGCACCCTGAAGAGGTCGCCCGACCCGTCGAACACCGAGGCGCTGGCGGGCGTGGTCGTCGAACAGCTGGAGAAGCATGGCGTGGACGTGGAGGTCGTACGCGCCGTCGACCTGACCATCGAGCCGGGCGTGGTCAGCGAAACCGTACGAGACGGCGACGCCTGGCCCCTCGTGCACGCAAAACTCCTGGACGCGGAGATCCTGGTCGTCGCCTCGCCGACCTGGCTCGGCCGGCCGTCCTCCGTGGCCCAGCGGGTGCTGGAGCGGATGGACGCGATGCTCTCCGAGACCGACGACGAGGGCCGACCGGTCGCGTACAACCGGGTGGCGGGCGTGGTCGTCACCGGCAACGAGGACGGCGCGCACCATGTGATCAGCGAGATCTCCGGGGCGCTCGCCGACATCGGCTACACCGTGCCCGGCCAGGCGTGGACCTACTGGCACCTCGGACCGGGGCCGGGTCCCGACTACCTCGACGACGAACGCGGTCGCGAGTGGGCGCACAGGACGGGCCGGGCCATGGCCGCCAACCTGCACGGAGTGGCGAGCGCGCTGGCGGCGCGCCCGTTGGGCGCGCCGCCGGAGTAGGTCACTCTCCCTCGGACTCCTCCTGGGCGCGGGTGTTGGGGGTGAGGGCGTCCCCGGCCTCGCCCCGGTGCGCACGCTTGTCCTCCGAGTCGCGGGTGCGCCGCTCGGCGTCCTCGACCTCGCGCACGACCTCGTCCAGCGCGGTGTCCGGCTTCTGCCTCTTCTCGGACACGGATGTCTCCTTCCTGTTCGTCGCGTTCAGCGGGCGGCGGCCGCGATGCGCAGCGGCACCGGGTCCGGGAGTGTGTCCTCCTCGTTGCGGCGGGCGATCTCCGCCCACCAGGAGGGACCGTCCTCGATGTGCCGCAGCAGCACCCCCTCACGAATCGCCCAGGGGCAGATCGTGACGGTCTCGAGGCCGGTGAGCTTCATCGCCGTGTGCCCGATCACCGCGCCCGCCAGGCTCTGCAGGGCCCGCGGGGCGGAGATGCCGGGCAGCTCGGCCCGCTGCGCGGACGGCAGCGCGGCCAGACAGGACACCGCCTCACGCAGGTCGGAACGGCGCAACTGCCGTTCCATGAACGGTCCGTGGCGTCCGGCCGGCGCCCCGCACAGCCGTCCCAGCTGCTGGAAGGTCCGCGAGGTGGCCACCGCGGTGCGTGGGCCCTCCCAGCGGATCCGGGCCGCCACGTCCCGCAACTGATGGCGGACCTTGCGGCGCAGCGCCCGCACGAGCTCCTGGGGCGGCGGGTCCTGGCCCTCGAAGAACTCATGGGTCAGCCGGCCCGCGCCCAACGGCAGCGAGGCCACGAAGTCCGGCAGCCGACCGCGCCCGAAGGCGACCTCGAACGAGCCGCCACCGATGTCCATGAGCGCGAGCGGCCCGGCCCGCCAGCCCATCCAGCGCCGCGCCCCGAGGAACGTGAGCTCGGCCTCCACCTCGCCGGGCAGGGTGTACAGCCCGACGCCGGTCCGCTGCCGGACGGTACGCAGCACCTCCTGACGGTTGGGCGCCGCCCGCACGACGGCGGTCGCGAAGGCCAGCGGCCCGGCCGCGCCCCATCTCGCGGCGGTCCGGTTCGCCCCTTCGACCGCCTCCACCAGCCGCTCCACGGCCTCCTCCGGCACCGGCCCGCCCGGCCGCACGTCGTCGGAGAGCCGGAGCCGCCACTTCGCCGTGTGCACCGGCAGCGGCACCCCGTCCTCGGCGTCCGCCACCACCAGACGGACGGTGTTCGACCCCACATCCACCACGCTTATTCGCATGGACCTGTGGGTACCCACAGGAGGCCCGCTCCAACGCCGGTCGTCCCTTCCGGTCGTCGCTCTGCGCCACGGCGACCGCACTGTGGGTACGGCAGCGGCCGGTCAGGGCCCCCACACGGCAGCGAGAAGGGCCGCCGTCTCCCTGCGGACGGCGGCCCTTCGGACCGTGCGGCTCTCCCTGGCGGGTCGACCTGTGGGGGGCTCTTACATGTGGACGACGGGAGCGGCGCTCGCGTCCTGCTCCGGCACTCCGCGCCGGAAGAGCAGGAAGGCGATCAGCGCGCCGACGGCGAACAGACCCGCCGACCACCAGAAGGCGGTGGTGTAGCTCTCGATCGTGGCCTGGGCCTGGACCAGCTTGTTCGTCGGGTCCTTGCCCGCCAGGTAGTCGGTGGCGGCGCTCGCGGCCAGCGTGTTCAGCAGCGCCGTACCGATCGAACCGCCCACCTGCTGCATGGCGTTGACGGTGGCGGAGGCGACGCCCGCGTCCTCGGCCGCGACCCCGCCGGTGGCCAGCTGCATGGCCGGGGGCATGACCAGTCCGAGGCCGAAGCCGGTCACGATCAGCTGCGGCAGTACGGCGGACAGGTAGCTCGAGCCGACGCCGATCCCGGTGAGCCAGGCCATGCCGACCGCGGCGACCGCGAAGCCCAGCGGGATGACCACCTTCGGGCCGATCCGGGGGACCAGTGCCGTGGTGCTGACCTGGGCCGCGACCATCAGCGCGGCCACCATGGGGAGGAACGCCACGCCCGTCTTGGTCGGGCTGAAGCCCAGGTTCAGCTGGAGGTAGTAGGTGAGGAAGAGGAAGACACCGAACATGCCGCCGCCGGAGATCAGCACGGCCAGGAAGGAGGCGGCGCGGTTGCGGTCCAGCAGGATGCGCAGCGGCAGCAGCGGGTGCGCCGCGCGGGTCTGCCACCAGGCGAAGGCGGTCAGCAGCACACCGCCCGCGATCAGGAAGCCCCAGGTCTCGGGCGAGCTCCAGTCGTGCGTCTCGGCGTTGGAGAAGCCGTAGACCAGGGAGAAGAGACCGGCGGCGACGAGCAGGGTGCCGGGCACGTCCAGCTTGGAGTTGGCCGCGTCACGGTGGTTGTGCAGCAGGACCCAGCCGCCCGCGAAGGCGACGACGGCGATGACGACGTTGACGTAGAGCGTCCAGCGCCAGTCGAGGGCGTCGGTCAGGATGCCGCCGAGCAGCAGGCCCACCGCACCGCCCGCGCCGGCGATGGCGCCGTAGACGCTGAACGCCCTGGCCTTCTCGCGGGCGTCGGTGAACGTCGTGTTCAGCAGGGAGAGCGCGGCGGGCGCGAGGAGCGCGCCGAAGGCACCCTGGAGGGCGCGGGCGGTGACGAGCATCTCGAAGTTGGTGGCGGCCCCGCCGAGCGCGGAGACGGCGGCGAAGCCGACGACGCCTATGAGGAAGGCCGTCTTGCGGCCGAACAGGTCGGCGATCCGGCCGCCGAGCAGCAGGAGCGAGGCGAAGGCCAGCGCGTAGGCGGTGACGATCCACTGCCGGTTGCCGTCGGAGAACCCGAGGTCGGCCTGTGCCGAGGGCAGGGCGATGTTCACGATGGTGGCGTCCAGGACGACCATCAGCTGGGCGAGGGCGACGACGGCGAGGATCCACCATCGCTTGGCCGAGGCTTCGGGCTGCGCGTCGACGGCGCTGTCCCGACCGCTCTCGTTCAGGGTCTTCTCGGACATGGGAAACCACTCCAGGGAAAGTCGGCTGGGACCCGTTCTTAAACGAAACGGTTTCGTACACGTCGAGGCTAGACCACATTCAGCGAAACGGCAACGTTTCGCTGGAGTGGGCAACTGCGTCGCCGTGGCCCGGCTGTATTCCTTGACTGGAATATAACTAGTGAGGCATATTGAAGCCATGTCCGACTCCGCGCTCTGGACCGCCCTCGCCGACCCCCACCGGCGGGCCATCGTCGCGCTGCTCCTGGAGCGGCCCCGGTCCGTCGGAGAGGTGTCCCAGGAGTGCGGACTGAGCCAGCCGAGCGCCTCGAAGCATCTGAAGGTGCTCAGAGAGGTGGGCCTGGTCCGGGTACGGCAGGACGCGCAACGGCGTGTCCACGCCCTCGACCCGGCTCCCATGGCCGCGCTCGACGCGTGGCTGGCCCCGTACCGCACGCTCTGGAACGGCAGCCTCGACGCGCTGGGCCGCCGCCTCGACGAGACCGCGCCGGACACCCCCGAGGAACCCGCACCGAAGGACTGATCCACCATGGCCGCAGACCTCACCGGCACCTACCTGACCCTGGACGACGGCCGCCCGGCCGTGCGCTTCAGCCGTACCTACGACCATCCCGTCGCCCGCGTCTGGCACTTCGTCACCGACACCGGGGAACTCGCCCACTGGTTCCCGTCCCGCGCCGAGATCGAACTGCGCCCCGGCGGCACGATCAGGTTCAGCGGCGACCCCCACATGGAGGACTCCACGGGCCGGGTCATCGCCGTCGACGAGCCCCGTCACCTGTCCTTCGAGTGGGGCGGCGACGAACTCCACTTCGACCTGGAGGCGTTGGACGAGAAGCGGACCCGCTTCACGCTCACCAACGTCCTGAGCGCCGCCGACACCGCCGCCCGCAACGGCGCGGGCTGGGAGGTGTGCCTGGCCGCCCTCGACGCCCGCGCCCGCGGTGAGCAAGCCGAGAGCCGACCGTGGCAGGACCTCTACGAGGCGTACGTCGACGCCGGGATCCCCTCCGGCGCGCCGGTCCCGGGGACGGAGTGACCGCTCACGCCATCTGCCGCCGCACCAGCTCGTGCAGCCGGCCCCCGGTGTCCGCGAGCAACTGCGCGGGCGGCCCCTGCTGGGCGACCTTGCCGTTCTCCATCACGATCACCCGGTCGGCGTCCAGCACCGTCGACAGGCGGTGGGCGATGACGATCCGGGTGGCGTTGAGCGCCTTGGTGGACTCGATGACCGTGCGCTGGGTGTCGTTGTCCAGGGCGCTGGTCGCCTCGTCGAAGAAGAGGATCCGCGGCCGCCGGATCAACGCCTGCGCGATCATCAGGCGTTGGCGCTGGCCACCGGAGATCGCCCCGCTGCCCGAGACGATGGTGTGCAGCCCCATCGGCATCCGCTGGATGTCCTCCGCGAGGCCCGCCATCGCGGCCGCCGCCATCGCCTCCTCGGGCGTGTAGGGCTCGGTGCCGCAGATGACGTCCAGGATGGACCCGGTGAACGGCTGGGCGTGCTGGAGCACGACACCGCACTGCCTGCGCACCGCCGACTGGTCGAGGGCGGCCAGGTCCTGACCGTCGTACAGGACACTCCCGGAGACCGGGCGGTCGAAGCCGATCAGCAGCCTCAGCAGGGTCGACTTGCCGCAGCCGCTGGGGCCGACGATCGCCACGAACTCGCCGGGCCGGATCTCGAAGGACACGTCGTCCAGGATCAGGGGGCCGTCGTCGGAGTAGCGGAAGGAGAGCCTGCGGGCCTCCATCGCCCCGGTCAGCGGGCCCGGCCGGGTGCTCGCGGTGCGGACCTCCGGCTGCGCCTCCAGGACCGGCTTGATCTCCTCGAACAGCGGGAGCGCGGCCACCGCCGAGACGAAGGCGCCGGTGAGCGAGGTGACCGCGGTCAGCAGCATGGTCACCGAGGTGTTGAAGGTGAGGAACGCGGACGCCGACATCGAGCCGCGCGCCGGGCCGGCCAGCAGCATGAACATCAGCAGGGTGCACAGCGGCAGATAGACCGAACCCAGCACCGTGGTCAGGTTCTTGATCCGGCCGACCTTCTGCTGGAGCTCACGGCTGCGGGCGAACTCCGAGGCCCAGGCCGCGTAGGCGTAGTTCTCGGCCGCCGCGACCCGGAGCTTGGGCAGTCCGCGCAGGGTCTGGAAGGCCTGGTTGTTCAGCTTGTTGCCGAGCACCACGAGCCGTCGCTGCCAGCGCACCTGCCACAGCCCAAGGCCGAGGAAGCCGGCCGCGATGACCACGAGCATGCCGATCGCCGCCATGGCCATCGGGACGCTGTACCAGAACAGCAGGCCCAGGTTCATCGCACCGACGGTCACGGACTGGGCGACCGTCGGGCCGATGCCCGCCATCATCCGGCGGATCGACGAGATCCCCATGGCCTGGCTGGCCAGCTCGCCGGTCGAGCGCTCGGTGAAGAACTTCGTCGGCAGCCTCAACAGCCGGTCCCAGACGGCCGGTTGGAGGGTCGCCTCGATACGGCCCTCCAGACGGAGCATGGTGAGGTTCTGGAGCAGCATGAAGGCCGCCGTCACCACACCGCTGACCATCACCGCCAGACACACCTGCACGATCAGGCCGGTCTGCGCCTTCGGCACGAACTCGCCGAGCACCTTGCCGGTCGCGATCGGCACCAGCGCCCCGATCGCCACCGTCACCAGTCCGCTGAGCAGCAGGTTCGTCACATCGCCGCCGGTGCCGCGCATGCTGAACCGGACCAGCCCGAGCGGGCTCAGCTTCCGGTCGGGCAGCGGACGGTAGAACATCACCGCGCGCGGCTCGAACTCCTCCGCGTTGTCCTTCTCGATCGGCGTCTCACGCCCGGTCGCCGGATGCACGGCCACATAGCCACCGCGCCGCCACAGCAGCGCGACCGGCGCGCCCGACAGGGCCCGGTGCCCCACCAGCGGCCCCACGTTGTCCCGCCACCAACTGCCGTCCAGGCGCACCGACCTGATGCGGACGCGCGAGGCGAGGGCGATCCGCTCGACCGGGTCGAGACGGTCGCTCTCGGTGCCGCCCTGCGCGTTGTCGGCGAGCGTGATCCCGGCCGCGTCGGCGACCAGCCTGCACGCCGCGTAGCTCGCGTCGGCGTCGGCGGCCGTCGCGCGCTGCTTCGACTTGCCGATGGACGCGAGCAGGGTCCGGTCGGCCTGCGCGCGCACCGCCTCACCGGCCTTGATCCCGGCCGCCGTCCGGGTCTCGTGGGTGCGCTCCAGCTGCTCGATCCACCGGTCCAGCGTGGTCAGCAGCCGGTACTGCTGATCGACCATGGACTGCCAGACCCCGGGGTCCATCAGCAGGTCGGCGGCGGCCTCGGCGCCGTAGAGCGAGCCGTACTGCACGCTGCCCGGCGGCACCTGCATCCAGAACACGTCGTCGTCGGTGGGAGCCGCGGCCCGCTCGTCGGCCAGCGGCGCCTGGAAGAGGATGGAGAGGCTACGCCCGACGCCGAGCGCGAGGGCGTACTCCAGCGGGCTCGTCGTCGGCGGCACGTACTGGGGGTTGCCGTACTCGTCGTACGACCAGGTCTGGGTGTTCGCCGGTTCGTACAGCTCGCGCAGGCCGATGCGGTGGACCACACAGTCCCTCAAGGGCCGCGCCACCAGCGTGTGTTGGGGTCCTGCGACGGGTCCCAACAGCAGCGCCCCCGGCTCCAGGCGGCCCAAGTGGTGCCAGTGGCCCTGCTGTTCGGCGTCCACCGCGAACAGGTCCACCGCGCCCGACACGACCAGCCACAGAACCTGCGGACCTTCGAGGTCGAGGCGGCTGAAACCGGCGCAGTCGATGCGCGTGCCCATCTGCCCGAGGGCATTGAGGACGACATCCCCTTCGTGTGCGGTCGTCATCTCACCGTTCCTTGACCAGCGCCGCGTACGCGCCGCCGCGCGCCACCAGCTCCTCGTGCCGCCCGCGCTCCACGATCGTGCCGTGTTGCAGTACGACGATCTCGTCGCTGTCGCGCACGGTGCTGAGCCGGTGCGCGATCACGACACAGGCGCAGCCGCGCTTGCGCAGGTTGTCCATGACGACCAGCTCGGTCTCCGCGTCCAGCGCGCTGGTCACCTCGTCCAGGACCAGGATGCTGGGCCTGCGCACCAACGCCCGCGCGATCTCCAGGCGTTGACGCTGGCCGCCGGAGAAGTTGCGGCCGTCCTGCTCGACCCTGCTGTGGATGCCGCCGGGCCGGCGCATGACGACGTCGTACAGGGCCGCGTCCCGCAGCGCGTCCACCACGGCGTCGTCCGGGATCGACGGGTCCCACAGCGCCACGTTGTCGCGGACCGAGCCCTCGAAGAGGAAGACGTCCTGGTCGACGAAGGACACCGAGGAGGCGAGCGCGCCGCGCGGGATGTCGTCCAGGCGCCGGCCGTCGATGCGGATCACGCCCTCCCAGGGCGTGTACAGGCCCGAGATCAGCCGCGAGACGGTCGACTTGCCGCTGCCGGAGCCGCCGACCAGCGCCACCTGCTGGCCCGGGCCGACGGTCAGGTCGAAGCCGGTGAGCAGCGGCTTGTCGAGCGGGTTGTAGCCGAAGGTGATGTTCTGGAGCTCAACGTGGCCGTGGAGGCGGCGCGTCGAGTTCCCGGCGCCGGGGCGGCCGTACAGCGGATCGGCCTTGAAGTTCTCCACGTCCTTCAGGCGGGCCACGTCCGCCGCGAAGTCCTGGATGCGCCCGGCCACGCCGTTGAGGCGGGTGATCGGCGCGGTGAAGCGGGTGACCAGGGCCTGGAAGGCGACCAGCAGACCGACCGAGATACCGCCCTCGACGGCCCGCATGCCGCCGATCCACAGGATGAGCGCGCTGTTGAAGGTGGCCAGCATCGGCGCGACCACGCCCAGCCACGCGCTCGGCACCCCCAGCTTCTGCTGCTCCTCAAGCGTGGTGGCGTGCTGTCCGGCCCACTTGCGGAAGTAGCCGTCCTCACCGCCGGTCGCCTTCATGGTCTCGATCAACTGGAGGCCGGTGTAGGCGGTGTTGGTGAGCCGGGCGCTGTCCGCGCGGAGCTTGGCCGTGCGGGTGGCGCGCAGCCGGATCACGATGCGCATGGCGACCACGTTCAGCAGGGCCACCCCGATGCCGACGTAGGTGAGCTGCGGGTCGTAGGTGTAGAGGAGGATCGCGTACAGGACGACGACCACCGCGTCGACGCCGGCGGCCGCGAGGTCGCGGGCCAGGGTCTCGGCGACCTGGTCGTTGGACTGGAGGCGCTGGACGAGGTCGGCCGGGCTGCGCTGGGAGAAGAACGTCACCGGCAGCCGCAGCAGATGGCGCAGGAAGCGGGCGCTGGACAGGGTCGAGGAGATGATCCGGCCGTGCAGCAGGTTCGCCTGCTGGAGCCAGGTCAGGGCGAGGGTGAGCGCTACGCAGGCCCCCATCGACGCGAACAGCACGCCGAGCAGCGAGGTCTGGCCGCCGATCAGGAACATGTCGATATAGGTACGGCTCAGCGCGGGGGTGGCCGCGCCGACCAGGACCAGCAGCAGGCTCGCCAGGACCGCGGTGGGCATGGTGCCCGCGGTGCCGCGCAGCCGGGCCGGCATCGCGCCCAGCACACCGGGCTTGCGGCCGCCCTTGGTGAAGCCCTCGCCCGGCTCCATGACCAGCACGACACCGGTGAAGCTGCCGTCGAAGTCCTCCATGGGGACGAAACGGCGGCCCTTGCCGGGGTCGTTGATGTACACCCCGCGGCGGCCGAAGCGGCGGCCCATGCCGTCGTAGACGACGTAGTGGTTGAACTCCCAGAACAGCACGGCCGGCGTCCTCACCTCGGCGAGGGCGGCCGTGTCCATCTGCATGCCCTTGGCCGTCAGACCGTAACTGCGGGCCGCCTTCAGGAGGTTGCTGGCGCGTGAGCCGTCCCGGGAGACACCGCAGGCGATCCGCAGCTCCTCCAGCGGGACGTACTTGCCGTAGTGGCCCAGCACCATCGCGAGGGAGGCCGCGCCGCACTCCACCGCCTCCATCTGGAGGACGGTCGGCGTACGGACCGTCCTCGCCCTCCCCTTGGGCACCGGGCGCTTGGGCGGGGCCGAGCGGCGTCTGCCGCGGGTGTCCTGTGCGGTGCTCACGGCAGCAGCCAATCGACGGGACGCTGGTCGGCCAGCCGGATCGAGCCCGAGGCCACGGTCATGGAGGTGAGGGCGAACGGCGGGCCCCCGGCAGAGGACCACCGGTAACCGCTCTTCGTGTCCTTCGACTTGTCCAGCTTCACGAGGACGGCGACCGGGCGGCCGTCCTTGGTGAACTGCTCACCGAGCTGGCTGTCCCCGAGGAACGCGGCGATCTGCTGCGCCGACTGGGCCGAGCGGTCCACCGACTTCACATGGCCGCGCAGCACGCCGTACTCCTGGGTGGGCACCGAGGACACGGTCAGGTCCACGGCCGCGTCCTCCGGGATGGAGGCCGCGTTCTCCGCGGGCACGTACACCGTGGCGTACATCGGGTCGGTGGCGTGGGCGACCTTCTCCACGGCGGCGACGTTCGCACCGGTGGAGATGATCTGCCCGATGGTGGCCGCGAGGGCGGTGACCCGGCCCGCGGCGACGGTACGGACGACGGAGTCGCCGTCGGCCGTACGGACCTTCAGCACGGGGGAGTTGGCGGGCAGCTGCTCGCCCTCCTCGGCGATCACCTGGGTGACCTGGCCCGCGACCGGGCTCTGCAGGATGTAACTGCCCTGCCCGTGCGTGAGGATGGCGGGCGCGCTCACCGTGGACGCGACCGAGCCGGTCACCGCCCACACCGACGCGGCGGCCATCACGACCACCGTCACGGACATCACGAGCCAGCCCTGCGGACGGGCGAAGCGCACCGGGAGGTCGAGTTCCTCCGGCGACTGGAGCTTGGCGAGGGCCTGTTGGCGGAACTGCACGGGATTCTTCCCTCACCTGGAGATGATTCAGAGCACCCGAAAGTCCCGGAACCGCCGGTTTGCGGTCCGGGACGGGTCGACCACAAGTGAGTGATCAGATCGCAGGAAGTGCGATCAGAGGCCGGCGACCAGGCCGGTGACCGGGGCGGTGTTCAGGCCGGTCACACCCTCGACGGTGCCGACGGCCGTGTTGACCAGGCCGGAAACCGGGGCGACGCCGTCCACCAGGTCGGTGACGGTGCCGAGGGCGTTCAGCTGCAGGCCGCCGGAGACGGTGTCGAGGTCGGCGTCCGAGATCTCGACGGTCTCAACCTGGGGGGTGGAGTTCATGATGGAACTTCCCTTCGTATGGGTATTTCACAAGGGGGGAGCGGCCCCCTCTGGGGACAGATGACGGCCGCAATCGCATGGCGTCGGATTCCGTTTCCGGGAGACCCGACGGCCCTGCGGTGCGATGGATCAAAGCACGCCGTCACTCCGCCCTTCCAATCAACCACCCGCCTCACCAGGGAACTTGAGTCACAGAAACCTTCATCCGTGCAGAACTGCGCACGCCTTGGTGCCGACTTCTTCACATGTGATGTCACGACGGCGTGAACGGGTCCTTGCCGTCCCCGAGGCGAATGCGACACTCCTCGCCAATGTCATGGCTCTCGTTCCGTGCTTGTGCAGAACTTTCGCCTTCAGTGGTTCGGTTGCGCATTCGATGTGCAGATTCGCTGAAGAGGGGAATCGGGGCGGAAATCACGACGGACCGTCGTCGGCCGCTCGCTGAGCGTGTCAGCCCAGGAGGGCGTAGACCGTGCTCGCCCGGGCCGCGAGATCACCGGACGCGGAGTCCGTCATCGTGAGGTCGGCGAACGCCATGCGGCAGCCCAGCTTGGTGAGGACCGCGTTGATCAGGACATCCGAACCGGTCACCGCCCGCTGGAAACTCGTGGACTGCTGAACCGTCGTCATGGGCGCGAAGCTGCCCCGGGCCACGCAGACGGCGATCACGGTCGCGGTGTCGGCGGCGGCCATCAGCGCCTGCCCGCAGAGCCCGCCGCCCTCCCTGGCCAGCCGCTGTGACCAGGGGAGTCGCAGAATCGCGTGGTCGTCGCCGAGCGACTCGACCGTCAGACCGAGCTCGAGAACCCAAGGGGCGAAGTTGTCGGCGAGGATCTTGTCGGCTTCGGCGGGCGTCATCGTCATATGGGGGATTCTTCCCGTCCACGGCCCGCCCGGCACCGCCCATGGCCGAATCGGCATGGCAATCCAGGCGTAAAGAAACGGCATTGAACGCACCGCGCGCACCGCCCGTACCCATGGCCATCCAGGCGCCCCGAACAACCGACTGCCGCACGGCGGTCACAAGACTCCGGTCCCCCCAGGAGGTCGAGAAGTTTGAGTCACAAGCGAATTCCGAAGCGCAAGGCCGCGTTCGCGGCAGGCACCGTGGTGGCGCTCGGAGCGGCCGCGATTCTGCTGCCCAACGCCAACGCGTCCCAGGACGGCTCGTCGAACGACGCGGCGGCCATCGCGCCCAAGACTCTGAAGGCGTCGGACGCCTCGGATCTCGCCTCGCAGCTCGAGGAGTTGCTGGGTGACGCCTTCGCCGGGTCCTACTACGACTCCGACAGCGGCCAGCTCGTCGTGAACGTCATATCCGGCGACAACAACAACGTCGTCGTGCAGGCGAAGAAGGCCGGCGCCAAGGTCCGCGAGGTCGAGAACAGCCTCCCCGAACTGGCGGCCGGCGCGAAGACCCTGAAGGAGGAGGCGACCATCCCGGGCACCGCCTGGGCCGTCGACCCGCGCACCAACAAGATCCTCGTGACCGCCGACAGCACGGTCACCGGCGACAAGTGGAACACCCTCGAGTCGACCGTGAAGAGCCTCGGCTCCGACATGGCGACCGTCAAGAAGTCGGCCGGCACGTTCAAGACCTTCGTCTCCGGCGGTGACGCGATCTTCGGCGGCGGCGCCCGCTGCTCGCTGGGCTTCAACGTCACCGCGGGCGACGGCAGCCCCGCCTTCCTGACCGCCGGTCACTGCGGGGTCGCGGCCGAGCAGTGGTCGGACTCCGAGACCGGCGAGCCGATCGCCACCGTCGACCAGGCCACCTTCCCCGGCGACGGCGACTTCGCGCTCGTCAAGTACGACGACCCGGCGACCCAGGCGCCCAGCGAGGTCAACGTCGGCGGCGGCCAGACCGTCGCCATCAACCAGGCCGCGGACGCCGAGGTCGGCGCCCAGGTCTTCCGGATGGGCTCCACCACGGGGCTCGCCGACGGCCAGGTGCTCGGACTCGACGCCACCGTCAACTACCCCGAGGGCACCGTCACCGGACTCATCCAGACCGACGTCTGCGCCGAGCCCGGCGACAGCGGCGGCTCGCTGTTCACCCAGGACGGCTCCGCGATCGGTCTGACCTCCGGCGGCAGCGGCGACTGCACGGTCGGCGGCGAGACCTTCTTCCAGCCGGTGACCACCGCGCTCCAGGCGGTCGGCGCCACGCTCGGCGCGGGTGACGCGGCCGGCGGCGCGGGCGGCGACCAGGCGGGCGGCGAGGAAGCCGGCGCCGGTGACGAGGCCGGCGCCGGTGGCGACGCCGGGGCCGGTGCGGGCGACGAGGCGGGCGCGGGCGAAGAGGCCGGTGCCGGCGGCGACGCGAGCGCGAGCCCCGGTGACGAGGCCGGCGCGGGCCAGGAAGTCGGCGGCGAGGAGGCCGGCGGCGACGTGATCGGCGGCCAGGACGCGGGCAACGGCCAGGACGCGGGCAACGGCGCGGGTGACGCGGGCGACGCCGGTGCGGGCGACGCCGCGGGCCAGGCGCACAACTGACGTCCCGTCGGTTCAGCACCACACCCTGAACCGGCCGCGTCGGCAGCGGTCCCCCCACTCCCACCGCCGCTGCCGACGCCGGCCACAGACCACCTCCCGGCCACGCGCGGTTCCGGCCCGGGAGGTGCAACGGTCCGGCCCTCCGGCGGGAGGGCCGGACCGGCGCGTTGTGGGGCCGTACGGCAGGTGGGGCCGTACGCCCGGTGAGTCGGGATGCCCGGTGGGTCGGGGCACCCGGCAGGTCGGTCGGGACGCCCGGTCAGCCGTCCGCCCGCAGCAACAGCAGCGCCACGTCGTCGTTCCGCTCCCGCGCGGCCGCACTGCGGCGGACCAGTTCGTCGGCGAGTTCGTCGAGCGGCCGGTCACCGGTCTCGGCGAGCTGCCGCCCGAGCTCCGCGAGCGCGTCTTCGATGTCGACGCCGGGCAACTCGATCAGGCCGTCGGTGTAGAGAACGAGGACGCTGCCCGGCGTCAGCTCCACCTCCGTCGTCGGATAGCCCGCCGAGCCGTCGATGCCCAGCAGCGGTCCGCCGGCCAGGTCCAGGACCCGCACCCGGCCGTCCGGCCGGCGCAGCAGCGGCGGCGGATGTCCGGCCCGCGCCATGACCGCCCGCCCCCGCTCCGGGTCGAGCCCCAGATACAGGCAGCTGGCGAACAACTCCGCGCCCAGGTCGATCAGCAGCCGGTTGGTGGAGCGCATGACCTCCTCCGGCGTCTGGCCGACGGTCGTGTACGCCCGTACCGCCGTCCGGATCTGCCCCATCAGCCCGGCCGCCGTCACGTTGTGCCCCTGCACGTCACCGATCACCGCGGCCGCCCTGCCGTTCACCGGTACCAGGTCGTAGAAGTCGCCCCCGATGTCCATGCCCTGAGTGGCCGGCAGATAGCGGGCCGCCGCCTCGACGCCCGGCAGCACGGGCAGGGTGTGCGGCAGCAGCGCAGCCTGGAGGCCGTGCGCCAACTGGTGCTTGGCGTCGTACAGCACGGCCCGCTCCAGGGCCTGGGCGATCAGCCCGCCCAGACTGGTCAGCACCGCCCGCTCGTCCGCGGGGAAGGGATGCCGCTCGGCGTAGGCCAGCACACAGGTGCCGACGGGCCGCCCGGAGGCGATCAGCGGCAGATAGGCCCAGGCGGCGAACCCGTCCGGGGTGGCGAGCCGCCCGGGGTACAGGTGCTCCAACTGCTCGCGGGAGTCGAAGAACGCGGGCACGCCGGTGCTCAGGGCATGGGTGCCCGGCGTCGGTTCGGTCAGCGGCAGCCCGTCGAACCGCTCCACGATCCGGGCGTCGGGGTAACCGCGGTGTCCGAGCACATGCAGGCGCCCGCCCCGGGAGCCGAGCACCACCAGCGCCTGGCTGCCCACCGCCGGGGCGATCTCGTCCGCCACCAGCTGCACCACGTCCTGCACGCCGACCGCCTCGGTCAGCGCCCCGGCCAGGCTCAGCACCTGCGAGATCGTCACCAGCCGGGACGGCGACGCGCCGGGCTGCGGGCCGGTCCGGTTCATCTCCGCCACCGCCCGGGCCCGGCTGACCCGGACGCTCAGCCCGGTGGTGCTCGGGTACAGCCGGAACGACAGCCAGTCGCCGGGCGGCCGCAGCGCCACGAAGGACGTGCTGTGCTGGCTGAGCAGCGCGGCCCGGTAACGGTCCTCGTAGACCGGGTCGTTGAGCCAGGGCACCGCCGCCCACAGCTGCGAGCCCAGCAGCTGGGAGACCGGGACGCCGATCAGCTCGGCAGCCGCTGCGTTGGCGAAGGACACCCGCCCGTGCAGATCGAGCGAGCACAGCCCGTACGGCAGCCGGGACACCATCCGCGCGGCCTCCACCGTGCCCAGCGTCCCGGCCGCACCGCCGACCGGCGCCGCGCCCAGCAGATCCGGCTCGGCGTGCGGCGGCACACTGTCCTCCACGGCCCGTTCCAGCCGCACCGCGAGCCGCTCACAGGCCGCGACCAAATGATCCCGCTCGCGGTCGGACAGGTCCGGCGGGTGCGAACCGGGCCAGGTCACGAAGACCGCGCCGTACACCTTGGAAGGGGTCGCCACCGGCACCGCGGCCAGTGCGAACGGATACGGCAGCACCACCGCGATCCGCGGGAAGCGGCGCGCCATCTCCTGCTCGCCGCCGACCCACACCAGCCGCCGGTCCCGCACCGCCTCCGCCACCGGGATCGGGGCGCTCAGCCCCACCCGCTCCCAGGGCGCCGCGAACGCCCGGGGCAGGCCCGCCATCACCGCCATCTCCAGCACCGGTTCGTCGGCGGCCAGCAGATAGACCGCGCCGGAGTGGGCGTGGACCTCGTCCATCATCGAGGCGAGCGCCAGGGAGAGCAGGGGGCGTCCCACGCGGGTCCGGGCGCTCGTCGGCGCCGGGGCGGACGTATGCCCGTCGGACACGCCGACCACCTCCTCGCACGGGCGCGTGCCCAAGGGGGCGCGGGCCGCTGTCGCGAGCCGGGTCCCCAAGGATCAAATCTCCACCCTCCCGGCGCGTCCCGCACGGCGAGCGTTCACCCTGTGCGGGCACAGGGGTGCCCGGGCGACGGCGAGGACCGCCGCGTACCCCCTCGGCCCCGGACCATGCCACCCCAGTCGAAGCGTGCGGCGGCACACGGGCGCCCTGAGTGCGCCCCCGCGCACCCTGATGGCCAATTCTTCGCGCCCGACGGCGGTCCGGGACCCGAACAATGGGGCACGCGTTCATGCCACGGAAACAAAGAGGCGAGTCGAGGGGGACGAGCAGTGATCCGGGTGCTTCTGGTGCACGACGCGTGTCTGGAGAGATCGGTACTGGCGGAGTGGCTCCGCCGGGAACCGGACCTCGGGGTGTTCGACACCCCGTGGCACACCGCGCCGAGCCGCCTGCGATCCGTGCGTCCGGACGTCTGCGCGGCCGACCTCGAATGCTCCGACGCGTACGGCATCCCGCCCCTGGGCGAGTTATCCGTGCGCGAGCCGGACCGGAGTCCGCCGCGCTTACTCGTGATGGCCAGCGCCAACCGGCCGGGGCTGCTCAAGCGGGCCGTCGAGGCGGGGGCGCTCGGATACGTGGACAAGGAGGGGGCGGCGCCGGAGCGGCTGGTGCGGGGGATCCGCCGGGTCGCCGAGGGGAAACGTTTCGTCGATGACTCGCTCGGCTTCGGCTTCCTCCAGGCCGCGGAGATGCCGCTGACCAGACGGGAGCTGAGCGTGTTATCCCTCGCGGCCGAGGGGGCCTCCATCGCGGAGATCGCGGGAAGCCTGCATCTGTCCCACGGGACGGTGCGCAACTACATGGCCGCGATCACCCGCAAGACCGGGGCCCGCAACCGCATCGACGCGATCCGGATCTCGCAGGGGCAGGGGTGGCTCTGACGGCTCTGGAGGGGCGGTCTGGTGCGGTGGTGTGGCCTGCTGTGGCGGTGCGGTCTGGTGCGGCGGTGCGGTCTGCTTCTGTGGTGCGGCCTGGTTGGGTGGTACGGCCGTCCAGCCGCCCACGAGGGCGCGGTAGGCCGGTGACTCGCGCACCAGCTCGTCATGGGTGCCGTACGCCGTGTGCGGGCCGTCCATCAGCAGCACGTGACCGGCGCGGCGGGCCGAGCTGATGCGGTGGGCGACGACGACCAGTGTCGTCCCCGGCCGCTCGGCGAAGGCCCGCTCGGCACGCTCCTCGGCGCGTGGGTCGAGGTGACAGGTCGCCTCGTCGAGCAGGACGAGGGGGGCGGGGGAGAGATAGGCCCTGGCCAGCGCAACGAGCTGGCGCTCACCGGCGGACAGGGCGGCCGGGTCCACGGTCGCCCGCGGTCCGCCGAGCGCCTCGAGCAGCGGGGTCAGACCGACCGCCTCGCCCGCCGCGAGCAGCTCCGCCTCGGGCACCGGCCCGGACCGCAGGTGCGCGAGGTTCTCGGCGAGGGTGCCGGTGTGGACGTACGCCTCCTGCGGGATCAGCACGCGCCGGGCGGCGGCCCCGGGGGAGGGCACGGGGTGCCCGCACACCCGGATCTGCCCACCCGTGGGCCGGAGCAGCCCGGCGACCAGAGCGGTGAGCGTGGACTTCCCGATCCCACTGGGCCCTACGACGGCCAGGTGGGCCCCGGGCGCGAGGGTGAGGTCCAGCCCGTCGAGGACGGGGGTGGCGGTGGGGCCGTAGGCGAAGGTGAGGGAGGTGAGGGCGAGGGCGGGGGGTTCGGCGGGTGTGCTGTGGGACGGCGAGCGGAGCTTGGCGTGACGCGGGCCGTCTGCCCCGGCGGAGGCGGCACCGGAATCGTGGCGGGCAGACCGAGCCGCCAGGCGGGTGCCCGACCCAGCCCGAAGCCGCTCGGGCCGTGCGTCGGCGTCGGAGTCCTGGACAGCCGCCTCTGCGTCGACCGGGAGGGGGCGGGGCGGGTCTCGCGGCGGTACGGCCCCGTCGACGTGAGCCGGGTCGCCCGGGCAGGGGGCCGGGCCGGGCTCGGGGTGAGGGCTCGCCTCGTCGGTTCGGGCCGGTGTGCTCGCGCTCGGCCCGTTCTCCGTGTCCGGCTCGCGGAGCAGGCGCCGTAGGACCACCACCAGGCGTGAGCCGCTTGTGCCCAGGCCGTGGACCAGGTTGTGCAGGGCGGGGAGCAGGGACTGCGTGACGTAGGCGAGGGCGCCGACCAGGGCGCCCGCGGTGACGTCGCGGGAGAGGAGCCAGGGGGCGCAGACGAGGAGGAGCACGATCGGGAGCTGGCCGCCGAGGGCGAGGGCAGCCACGCGCAGGACGGACCAGTGGGCCAGGGAGTACGCGGCCCGCTGTTCCGTGTCGACCAGTCGGCCCGCGTCGGCCGCGACCCGCTCCTCCGCACCGGCCGCCGTGATGTCCCGCAGCCCGGGGCAGACCCTGCCGAGACCGTCGGCCAGAGCCTCGTCGGCGACCAGGAAATCCTCCTGGCGCCGGGCCAGCGGCCGCAGCGTGGCCGCGAACAGGCCCAGTCCGGCGGCCAGCGGTGGTCCCACCACCAGCAGGAGCAGCGGGTCGAGCGAGGCCAGCCCTACGACGGCTCCGGCCGCCGTGAACACGAACGAACGCGAGACCATCACCAGCCCTGCGAAGGTGTCCCGCGCGATCTCCACCTGCTGGGTCAGCCCGGACAGCGCGCCCGCGTCCGCCTCGCGCACCCCGCGCCCGACGACCCGCCGGACCAGGGTGTCCCGCAGGGGTTCGACCAACGCGGCGACGGCGGCGTACACCCGTACCGTTCCGTACGCCCCGACGAGCACGCCGAGTCCGGCCACGCCGAGCCACACCAGGCCCACGCCGGGGCGACCCGCCAGGAACCCCTCGTCCAGGGCGCGGGCGGGCGCGTACCCGGTGAGGAAGGTCTGCGCGGTCTCCAGCACCGACCACCCGCCGAGCCGGCCGAGCACCCGCCACCGTGCCCGCAGGTACCTCAGCCCGCGGGCGTAGACCCCGCCGGTCACGGCACCACCCCGGACGGGGATCATGACGACCCCCCGCCGTCGGAAGCGGGCTTGCCCGGTGCGCCGCTCTCCGGAGCAGCCCCGTCCGGAGCGCTCTGTGCTGAAGCAGCCCGTTCTGGACCCCGCCTCTTCGGAGCACCACCGTCTTGAGCTCCCGTCTCCACAGGGCCCGCACCCCAAGCCCCCGCGCCGACAACCCCCGTATCCGCAACGCCCCCCTCCGCAGCCCCCACCCCCGCCTCCACCCCCTCCGCGAACACCCCCCGATACTCCGCCACCCGCCACAGCTCCTCGTGCCGCCCCACCGCCCGGATTCGGCCGCCCTCCAGCCAGGCCACCGTGTCCGCGCGGGACGCCGTCGTGGCGCGGTGGGCGACCAGGAGGCGGGTGCCGGTTGATCCGCCGTTCAGGAGGGCCTCGGTGATCCGGGCCTCGGTGACCGTGTCGAGGCTGGAGAGGGCGTCGTCCAGGACGAGCAGGCGGCCGCCGTGGGCGAACGCCCGGGCGAGGCCGAGTCGTTGGGACTCGCCGCCGGAGCGCGGGGCGTCGGCGACGAGGGTGTCGTAGCCGTCGGGCAGACGGCGGACGAAGTCGTCGGCGTGGGCCGTGCGGGCCGCCCGCCGGACCCGGGCGGGGGAGAGCGACGGCAGACCGAGGCCGATCTCCTCCTCGAGGGTGCCGCCGAGCAGCGCGGGCCGCTCGAAGGCGTAGGCGATCGAACGGCGCAGGTCGTCATGGGTGAGCTCGCGCAGCGGCACCCCGTCCAGCAGGACCTCGCCGGAGTCCGGTTCGGTGAGCCGCCCGGCGACCGCGGCGAGCAGCGACTTGCCCGCCCCCGACCGGCCCACCACCGCGAGCGTCGTCCCGCCCGGCACGACGAGGTCGACGCCGTCGAGCACGGCCCGGCCGCCGCGCAGGGCGGTGACGCCCCGCAGTTCCAGCCGCCCCGGGCCGGGCGGCAGCCGGCGCGCGCCGTACTCGACGGGGGGGTCCGCGAGGACCTCGTCCAGGCGGCCGGTCGCCGCCCGGGCCCGGGCGAGACCGGCGAGCTGTCCCACCAGGACGCCGACGCCGGTCGCGAGGACCGCGTACCGGGAGGCGGCCAGCACCTCGCCGACCGTGACCAGGTGCCGGGCGAGCAGGACGCCGGCGACGGCCACCACACCGAGCTGGAGCAGCGGGGCGATCGCGACGGACTGGCCCGAGGCCCGGCCCTGCACCCGCCACATGCGGTGTCCGGCCGCGGACAGCTCGGGCAGCGGGCGCAGGATCCGGGCCGTCTCCCGGTCCTCCGTGCCCGCCGCCCGGATGGTGCGGTGGCCGCCGACGGCCTCCGAGAGCGCCTGCGCGATCCGGCCCTGCACCTCCTGGTAGCGGGTCACGCACTCCTGGGTGTCCCGGGCGAAGGCGCGCAGCAGCAGGACGAGGACCGGCGCTCCGGCCAGGAACACGGCCGCGAGCCAGGGGGAGATGAGGCCGAGGGCCACCACGGCGCCGACCGGCCCGGCGAGCGCGGCGAACAGGGCGGCACGCGCGGCCGGGGCCGTGCCGGCCTGGGCGGCGTTGCCGACGAGACGCGCGACAAGGTCCCCGGGGGCGAAGCGGGCGGTGGCGCGCGGGCCGACGGCCAGGACGTGCCCGGTGAGACGGCGGCGCAGCCAGGCGGTGCTGAGGGCGGTGACCGTGCCGCCGAGGACGGTCTCCACCGCGTCGAGCAGGGCGATCAGCAGGACCAGTGCGGCGCAGTACAGCACCCAGCGGGCCGCGGGTTCCCGTGCGAGCAGCAGGTCCAGGGTGCGGCCGAGGGCCGCGGGCAGCAGCAGCGCGGTGCCGGTTCCGGCGGTGCTCACCAGGCACAGGACGAGGCAGCGGGCGGGGGCCGGACCCAGCGGGCCGGGCGGGTCCTGTGGCGCGGTGCGAGTCGTCATACGGCGGCCTTCCCGACGTGGGCAGGACCCCGGGCGGCCCCTCCCTCGCGGGAGTGACCGCCCGGAGTCATGGGCGCACGATGCCTGTCAGAGACAGAGCGTGACGCTCGCGGCGCTGACGCAGGAGAGCAGGCTCAGCGTGCTGTTGCCGCCGCCGCCGGTGTGCTCGTCGGACTCCATCGTCTGCAGGTCGAGAAGTGCCATCTCGGTTTCCTTTCCTCGGTGTCGTCCACCCGTGGGGACGGGGTTGGGTCACGGCTCCGTCAGGTCGCGGAACCGCGTTCGTGGGGCCGCCGGAGCGGCGGCAGGAACGGCAGGTGTGCGGTGCCGGGGGCAACGGCGGCCCCGTCGGCTCCCTGGACCTCCTGGGCCGCGCCGAGCGCGAGCAGGCACCCTGCCGTTCCGGTGCCCAGGTCCATCGACAGACGCATCATCTGGTGGCCGGGGAAGGCCAGTTGGCCCTGGTAGTCCATGGCGAACCAGCCGAGGCCGTCGATCTGTTCGGCGAGCCGCTCCCGGCCCGCACCGGGCGTGTCGGTGCGCGCGAGGTGCAGGATCATCCCGGCGCGGCCCTGGAAGAGACCGGGCTGTACGTAGAAGCGGCTGGTGGCGGCGGTCAGGATGCCGGCCCGCGCCCGCTCGAACTCCCCCTCGGTGTCGGCGCCGTGGGCGAGGAAGTCGTCCAGCACCATCCCGATGCCCGCGCTGCCCTCCCCGAGGTAGGGCAGGGTCCGCCAGCCCTCGTCGACCTCCATGGAGCCGCTCGGGTGCGTCACACAGCACTCCAGGTCCCTGCGCAGCGCCACCTCGGCCGCCCTCAACAGCAGCGGCTCACCGGTGCGTTCGTACTGCCGCAGCAGGAACAGCGCGGGCCCGGTCCACCCTCGCAGCAGCCCGGCCCGGCGCTTCCTGGGCGTGTCCGGCAGGGGTTGCGCGAGTCGTCGTACGAGGACGTCGGCCGCCTCGGCGGCGCGGTCCCGCAGCTCCGACTCGCCCGTGGTGTCGGCCAGTTCACCGAGGACCAGGCCGAGTCCCGCGAGGCCGCCGTGCAGGTCGACGGAGAGGTTCTGCCAGCGTTCCGCGAGGATCCGTCCGACGAGATCGAGGGCGCGCTGCCGGTGGCCGAGCCGGTCCAGGACATGGGCGACGCCCGCGAGGCCGTCGTAGAGCCCGAGGGGCGTGCCCGTCGGCGGGGGCGCGGTGCGCTCCAGGAGCCAGCGCTCGCCCTCCTCGTACCGCTCGGCGCCGATCGCGTCCAGCGCGTACAGCACGCCGGCCGCGCCGTGCGCGAGCCCGAGGCCGCCGCCGTCGTTGAACTGGGTGATGTCACCGGGGAAGAGCCGGTCCGCGCGCTCTGGGGTGGCCGAGGCGAGGATCGCCTTGACCATGGAGTCGCGGCTGTACGGCCAGTCGCCCGGTTCGACGAAGGACCGCGCGACCGCGGCGCGCACGACCGCGCGCTCGCCGCCGGTGTCGGAGTCGTCCGGTACGGCGATGTCCCGGGTGATCTCCGCGACCGCCTCGTCGAGGAACTCCTTCGGCACGTCCGGGAACTGACGCAGGATCACCTCCGCCAGGTGGGCCGCCTTGCCCCGGTCCACCACGAACAGTGTGGTGACCGGCAGGAACAGGGCGATCCGCAGACAGGCCAGCGCGTAGCGGTCGACGTCGACGCCCTTGCGGTCCGGCGGGGCGAAGAAGCCGGGGTGGGCGACGACCTGGCGGCCGTTCTCCTCGACCGGCGCCGCCGCCTCGAAGTCGAGCAGGGACACCGACTCCTCGTCGGGACCGACCATGATGTTGAAGACGTGCAGGTCGTTGAAGACGATCCCGCGGGCGTGCACCGCCGCAACGGCCCGCTCCACCGCCCCGTGGACGCGCACCGCCCACGCGGTGTAGTCGGCCACCGCCTCCGGGTCGGGGTCCGGGGTGAGCAGCGGATGCCGCTCGGCGAAGAACGAGTTCAGCGGGCGCCCCTCCAGGAAGTCCATGACGAGGAACCGGTGGTCGCCGAGGGTGAACCAGTCCCGCACCTCGGGCACCACGCCCGTGCCCGCCACCCGCTCCAGGGCGTCCTTCTCCCGCTCCAGCCGGGCGATCGCGTCCGCCCCGTCGGCGGCGAGCCCCGCGTGCGGCCGGCCCTCCTTCAGGACGACCTTGCGCCCGTCACGGGTGTCGGTGCCGGTGTAGACCCCGCCGCCGTTGGAGAAGTGCAGCGCCTTCTCGATCCGGTACGGCAGCTCGCCGACCGTCGTGGTGTTGCGGGCCTCCAGATGCGGCGCCAGGAACTCCGGCAGCGTCACCCACTCGGGCACCTGGAAGGACGGCTCCCGCCGGTCCGGCACCAGCGTGCCCTCGCCGTCGCGCACCGCCGGCACCAGCGAGCCCCGCTCGTCGACGACGAAGGTCCGCGCGAACGCGCCGTAGCGGACGTACAGCGGGCCCTCGTACCAGCGCAGGTCGGTGAGGATGTACGGCCCCTCGAAGCCCTCCAGGAGCTTGCCCAGCTCCCGGAGCACCTCGTGCAGCTGCTCCTCGTCCGCCGGGTAGATCGTCACGAACTTCCCGCTGGTGTCGCGGGCCGCGTACTTGGTGTTGCGCAGGTGCAGCAGATGAGGGCCCGGGACGAACTTGAACGAGATGCGCCGGGGCACGCAGTAGTCCCACACGATCCCGGCGATCCGGTCCGCGTTCTCCCGGGTCGCCGAGGCGTGGATCTTCCAGCCCTGCGAAGGACCCGGCTCCGGCTTCCCGTCCGGACCGAGCGGCGTCAGCGTCAGCCAGTCACCGATCCGTGCCGCGTCCCAGCCGTCCGGCACCGCCCGGCGCGCCGTCTCGTAGACGGGCGCCTCGCCCGCCGAGATCCGGTCGGGCGTCTCGTAGAAGTGTCTGTCCGCCAGCGCGTACACCTCGTAGCGCTTGTCCATGCGTCCCCCTTCCTGGCCCGCCACAGAGCCTTCCAGCCGGGCGGTGGCCACGGACAGTCACGGCTGTCACGAGACCACCGTGCGGAACGCATGGGTTTGGAAGTGCCCTGTGGGGTACCGGCGCGGACCCCCGCGGATGCTCCACGGAACGCCCACAGGGGCTGCGCACGTGCCGTATAAGCGCTGTAATGGCGAACGTGGTGAGTGAGGGCGCTGCGGGACGCGGAGCGAGAACGCTGCGTGCCGAGAACGCCCTGGCCTCCCTCACCGACGGTCCCGGAGCACCCGGACGACTGCGCCACGTCCTCGAACAGGCACTGGTCTTCGCCGGGGCGACCCTGGCCGCCGTGTACACGCCCGGCGACGACGCGGACCTGCTGTGCCTCGTCGAGTCGGCGGGCGTCCCCCGGACGGTCTACGGGCTGCGCGACAGCTATCCCGGCTCCGGCGGCTCCCCGCCCGCCGAGGCGCACCGCTCGGGACGGCCCGTCTTCCTCGGCCCCGCGGAAGTCGCCGGCTGCGCCGAGTCCCGCAGGGTCCCCCGACGGGACTTCCACCTGGCCGTGCTGCCCGCGCAGGGCGACGACAAGCGGGCCTGTCTGCTCGCCGTCAGCGAGAACCCGCGCGGCTTCGACGACGAGGACCGCAAGTGCCTCGAACTGATCGCCGACGCGGTCGTCTGCCCGCCCCGCGCCGCGGCCCCCGAGGGCGGCGAACTGCCCTCCGACGCGTTCAGCCTCGCCATGGACACCGGCCGTGTCGAGGTCGGCGACGACATCCTGGACCTCTTCGGCATGAGCCGGGCCGACTTCGACGGCAAGGTCGAGACCCTGCTCGGCCTGGCCGTCCCCGAGGACCTGCCTTCCCTGATGTCCCTGTTCGAGGCCGGCCACATGTCCCTGGGCGACCGTGAGCTGGAGTTCCGCGTCCTCCAGCCCTCCGGACCACCCAAGTGGCTCAGGCTGCGCGGCCGCATGCTGCCCGGCGGCGAGGGCCGGCCCGCCCTGCTCGTGGGCACCGTCGCCGACGCCTCCACCCTGCGCTCCGACGTCACCGACGTGGCCCGGGTCCAGCGGCTGGCCGCCGCCCTCTCCACCGCCGGCACCGTCCGGGACGTCAGCCAGGCCGTCGTCTCCGCCCTGCGGGCCCCGCTCAGGGCCGACCGCATCGCCCTCGCCGAGCTGGAGAACGACCGGCTCGTCGTCACCGTCCTCGACCCGCCCGAACCGGAGTCCTGGCCCGAGCTGTGGCGCCTGGAGTGGCGCAGCGAGTGGCCCGAGGCACCCGTGCGGGCCATGCCCACCCTGGCCGGCGCCCTGCGCGAGGGCCGGGCCCAGATCTGGCCCGCCGGCACCGTCCTCGAACCCGCCCTCGCCGACGTCGGACCCGGCGGCCTCGCCGTACTGCCGCTGCCCGCCGCGGGCCGCATGGCCGGCGCCTGCCTCATCGGCTGGGACACCCCCCACCACTTCGGCCCCGACGAGCGCGCCCTGCTCACCGCCTCCGCCGGCCTCGCCGGACAGGCCCTGATGCGCGCCCACGCCCTGGACGCCGAGCACGAACTGGTCGGCATGCTCCAGCGCCAGCTGCTGCCCCGCCGGCTGCCGAAACTGCCCGGCGCGACGGCCGTCGCCCGTTACCTGCCCAGCACCGCGGGCCTGGAGCTGGGCGGCGACTGGTACGACGTGATCCCGCTGCCCGACAACCACGTCGCCCTGGTCATCGGGGACGTCCAGGGCCACAGCGCCGCCGCGGCCACCCTCATGGGCCAGATGCGCACGGCCCTGCGCGCCTACGCCGTCGAGGGCCACCCGCCGGACGTCGTCGTCGCCCACGCCAACCGGCTCCTCATGGACCTGGAGAGCGACCTCTTCGTCACCTGCACCTACGTCGACCTCGACATGGAGGAGGGCACCGCCTGGTGCGTCCGCGCCGGCCATCTCCCGCCGGTCCTGCGCCACCCCGACGCCACCACCGAGATCGCCGAGTCGGACGGCGGCCCCCCGCTCGGCGTGACGGCCCAGGCCGACTTCCCGATGACCCCGCTGCGGCTGCGGCCCGGCACCCTGGTCGCCCTGACCACCGACGGCCTCGTGGAGTCCACCGAGGCCGACATCGACGAGGGCATGGACCGCCTCGCCCGTGGGCTGGCCCTCGCCGACCCCGCGCACCTCGGCCTCGTCGCCGACGCCCTCCTCGGCGGCGCCCGCCGCAGCGACGACGTCGCCCTGCTCCTGCTGCGCTACGACGGCATGGCCACCCACCCGCTCAGGGACGGCTGGACGGTGTGGCGGGTCCCGCAGGCCGCCGGACACGCCCGCCGCTTCACCCGGCGGGTCCTGCGCGGCTGGGGCGTGCACGGCGACGCCCTGGACACCGCCCTGCTCGTCGTCTCCGAACTCGTCACCAACGCCCTCGTGCACACCGACGGCCGGGTCCGCCTCGACCTCACCCTGGTCGGCCGGCGGCTGCGCGTGTCCGTGGCCGACGCCTCGCCCCGCACCCCCGCCAAGCCCACCAGCATCGGCTGGGAGGCCACCGGAGGCCGCGGCATCCTCCTCGTCGAGGCCGTGTCGGCCGCCTGGGGCACGGTCCCGGTCAGCGGCGGCAAACAGGTGTGGAGCGAGATCGCGGTGGATGTCTGAGGAGGGGTACCCGGGGCGCACCATCCCGCGAGCAGAGAGGTACGTCATGACCCAGCACGTCAGCGACATCATGACCAGCGCTCCGGTCACCGTGGAACCGCAGACCTCCGTGACCGCCGTCGCCCGGCTCATGCGCGACCAGGATCTCGGCGCCGTCCTCGTGACCGACGGCGACGAACTGCGCGGCCTGGTCACCGACCGTGACCTCGTCGTGCGGGCCCTCGCCGAGGGCGGCGACCCGGAGCGGACCACCGTGGCCGGCGCGTGCAGCGACGACCTCGTGACCGTCGGCCCCGAGGACGACCTGGACCACGCCATCACGCTCATGCGTGAACACGCCGTGCGCCGCATCCCGGTCGTCGAGGGAGGCCACGCCGTCGGCATCGTCGCCCTCGGCGACGCCGCCATGGAACGCGACCCGGAGTCGGCCCTCGGCGACATCAGCGTGGCCCGCCCCAACACCTGAACGAGAAAGGCCAGTTCGACCCCGCCGTCAAGCGGCGGGGCGGCGGCTCACCGATGAACGGGTGTGCGGAGCCCGTGCCCTGACGGCCGGCCGGGTCCGTTTGGCCGGGCCGGCACCGGGGACTCGGAGGAGCAGCATGGAAGGACGGTGAACCGCCGTGACCCCGCAGACCGCCCAGAAACCCGTCGTACGCCGGCCCGAGACGGGCTGGTCCAGGTCCCGCCGACTGCACGGCAAGGGAGACCTGCGGACCTGCCTGCCCGCGGTCGGGGAGCGGGTCGGACCCAGCACCGCGCACACCACGGAGGACAACATCTTCCGCGGCGAGGACTGAGGGTCCGCGATCTCGCTGCCCCGAGTCACCTGACGCTGCACCTCCAAGTCACCCCCTGCCCAGCCCGGTTCCTCAGGATCCGGGCTAGGGTGATGCAGATGAAGGCTCTCGTGCTGTCCGGCGGGGCCGGCATCCGGTCATGGCCGAGCATGCCCACGTCGGCCGATCCACCGCTGTCCGTCGCGGACAAGGCCGTTCCCCGGGCCGTCGGGCTTTCCCGGTGCGACGAGTCGACGATCACCCGCCCTTACCGGCTCACCCCTCTCGCCCTCCCGCGTCCGACCGACGTCCACGCCGACGTCCGTCGCACCGTCCTCGCAGACCACGGCAAGGTGCGTATCGGTTCATGAGCTCTTCCGCCGCAGCCGGCGCCCGCCCCGGCGGGCCCGGCGCCGCGTTCCCCGCCCGGAGGGTCACCTTCCGGCTTCCCGCACTTTGCAAGCCCTTTCCCACAGGATCACGCTCCTCGCCGCGAAGTCCTGTCATGGGAGGCTCACAGCAGGTATGTTCCACGGAACCGGTTCCGGCCGGGGCACCCGGTACGGACCGGTGCGGGGAGCGTTCCGGCACCTCGGCCGGCCCCGAGCGGGCCGGCCCCACCAGCAGCGAAGCCCTCACCGGGCCCGCACCACGCCCCGTCGCCGGCGCCCTCGGGCGTGACCGGTGGGCGGGGGCCGCGCCGGACTCGCACCGGGACCGGCGGTCCGCCCTGCACGAAGCACTGCCACACATCCGCAAGGAGATTTCCCAGTGAAACGTCACGAGTTCCTGCGGGGGCTCCACAAAGCCAGCGCGAACCGCAACTACCTGGAGATCGGCGTCAACGACGGCCGCAGCCTGACGTTCTCCCGGGTACCGAGCATCGCGATCGACCCGGCGTTCAAGGTGGTCTCCGAGATCCGCTGCGACGTCCACCTGGCGAAGGCCACCAGCGACGACTTCTTCGCGCGCGAGAACCCGCTCCAGCACCTCAAGGGCGGCCGCCACCCGCTGCGCAACATCGTCCGCAACCGCAGCCCCTTCGGCTACTGGAAGGACGTCACGCTCGACCTGTCCTTCATCGACGGCATGCACCTGTTCGAGTACGCGCTGCGCGACTTCATCAACGTGGAGAAGTACTCGGACTGGGCCAGCGTGATCGTCTTCGACGACATGCTGCCGCGCAACGTGGACGAGGCGGCCCGCGACCGCCACACCAACGCCTGGACCGGCGACGTCTACAAGGTGATCGAGGTCCTGAACCGCTACCGGCCCGACCTGGTGACGGTCCTGGTCGACACCGAGCCCACCGGCCAGCTGGTGGTCTTCGGCGCGGACCCGACCAACACGGTCCTCAAGGACAAGTACGACGAGATCATCGCGGAGTACGTGGTTCCCGACCCGCAGAAGGTGCCCGAGACGGTGCTGGAGCGGACCACGGCGATCAAGCCGGAGGCGCTGATCGAGGCGGCCTTCTGGAAGCCGCTGGTCAACGCCCGCAACCGGGGCAGCAAGCGGGACCGCAGCTGGGAGCACCTGCGCGCGAGCCTGCAGCAGCTCAACAGCGCGGGCTGAACGCCATGACGTGAGTACGGGGAGGACGCGTCCGGCGTCCTCCCCGTACTGCTACTTGCCGCGTGCCCTGATCCGTCTGAGCACCTTGCGGGCGAGCGGCCTCGCCCTGCGCGCCAGGCGCTGTCCGACCCCGGGCCGGGGCGGACGCACGGCCGAGACCTGGACCCGGCCCGCCTTCACCCGCAGCGCGAACGGCAGCGGGTGGAAGCGCGGCTCGGCGGCGTCGGGCGCCGGGCTCAGCGCGACCTGCCACGGCGTGGTCCCGAGCTCGGCGAGCGGCAGCACGGCCTCCAGGACGGCCGCCTCCCCCTTCGGCCGCAACGTGCCGGGCACCTGCCGGGGCGCGGTGCCGGAGCCTCCGGTGAGCTCGAGCAGCACCGGCGTGTCACCGGGCACGTGGAACGGCACCGGCACCTCGACCCGGTCACCGGAGACGGTGACCTCGCCGGGCGTCAGCCGGCCGAGCTCCAGCCGCTTGCTCGCGGTGTCCACGTCCAGGGCGAGCGTGCCCTGCTTGGCGGTCCAGTACGGCAGCGCCACCCGGCCGCCCGCGACCCCGGCGTCCGCGGCCGTACGTCCCTTGAGCGGGACCGGGCCCAGCCGGCTCTGCTTGGTCCAGCCGCCGAGCTTGACGCGCACGAACACGTCGTACAGCCCGGCGTCGAGCGGACCGCCGTCCGCCGCGGTGGCCGGGTCCACGGTCGTGGTGCCCCGCAGCACGAGACGCACCCGCCCGTCCCCCTCCGCCGGGACGGTCTCCCGGGTGAACTCCACCGGCTGGAAGAACTGGGCGGAGCTGGTGCGTTCGGTCAGCAGCACCTCGACGGTGGCCCGGCCGAATCCGGCGACGCTGTGGGCGCCGACCCAGTCCACCGCCTCCTGGACGGAAGCCGGCGGCCCGGCGAGCGACTCCTTGCTGCCCTTCGCGGGGAACGTCATCGGCGTGTCGCCGGACGCGAGCTCGGCGGACAGCCCGATGCGCAGCACCCCGCCGTCCCACTCGACGCCGTCCGGCACGGCCGTGGGCGTGACGGAGACCTCCCATTCGGCGAACTTCACCAGGTCGTCGAGCCGGCCGTCGGCGATCAGCGCGGCGACGACCTGCTGGGTGGGCTGGAGGCCGGCCGCGACACCCGGCCCGAAGCGCTCGACGACCACGGAGCGGATCTCCTTGAAGAGCTCCTGGCGGTAGTCCTCGGGGGCGGCGAGCAGCCGCCTGCCGCGCATCCGCTCCACCATCTCGTTGCGCAGCCAGCGGCGGAACAGCCGGTCGCGGGTCTTCCCCGGCTCGGTGTACTTCTCGACGACGTCGAGCGCCTCGCGCAGGTTCGCGAAGTAGCCCACCGGGTCGAACCGCTGGAAGCCCGCGTTGGAGGCGTCGTCGCGCTTGAGGTGGTAGTAGCAGACGTAGTCGCTGAGCACGGAGACGTTGTCCGCGCGCAGATACGCCTCCGTGACGAAGACGTGGTCCTCCAGCCGGCGCCGCCCCTCCGGGAAGCGCAGACCGATCCGGTCGAGGAAGGCCCGCCGGAACATCTTGTGGGGCGTCAGACTGTCGATCAGCGGGGCGTTGTCGACGGTGGCCCGTGGGTGGTTGCGGCGGAACAGCTCCACCGGCACGCCCCGGCCCTTGCCGGCCATCTTGCCCACGACCACGTCGGCGCCGTTGGCGACCGCGTAGTCGTACATCCGCTCCAGGGCCTCGTCGCCGAGGTAGTCGTCGTTGTCGACGAACATGACGAACTCGCCCTCGGAGGCGGCGATCCCGACGTTGCGGGGCTTGCCGGACCAGCCCGAGGCCTCCTGGTGGATGACCTTGATGTTCTCGACCTCGGCGGCCACCGCGTCCAGCCGGGCCGGCGTGTCGTCGGTCGAACCGTCGTCGACGAAGATCGCCTCGAACTCGTCCGGGGGCAGGGACTGCCTGCGCAGCGAGGCGATGCAGTCCTCGATGTAGTTCCCCGGGTTGTAGACGGGGATGACGACGCTGACCTTGACCGGCATCGGTGTCCGGACTCCTTGGGTGGCTTGTGGCTTGCGTCACGGATCGACGCTTTGTGCGCCGATGTTAACGCCGCCGGACAAGTGCCGCGGCAGCAGGCCACTTTGACCGGGCGCGCCCCCTGCGACGAGGTGACGTGCGGCGGACCTGCGACGGCGCGCCGACGACGGCCGACGCCGTGATCGTCGTACCGCGTACGTGAAGATGCAGACCGGCACCCGTCGGTTCCACGACACGGCCACCGACTTCGACGCGACACGGCCACCGACTTCGGCACCGGCGTGCGCCCGTCACCCGGCGGGATCCTCAGTGGACCGGTCTAGGGTGATGCCGTGCGCCTGCTGCTGATGTCCGACACCCACCTGCCCAAGCGTGCCAAGCAGCTCCCGGCCCCGCTGCTCGCCGAACTCCCGCACGCCGACGTCGTGTTCCACGCCGGTGACTGGGTCGACACCGCCACCCTCGACCTGCTGGAGAGCCGCAGCGCCCGGCTCGTCGGCGTGTACGGCAACAACGACGGGCCCGAACTGCGCGCACGGCTGCCCGAGGTGGCGTACGCCGAACTGGGCGGCCTGCGTTTCGCCGTGGTCCACGAGACCGGCGCCGCCCAGGGCCGCGAGGCCCGCTGTGCCGCCCGCTATCCCGACACCGACGTCCTGGTGTTCGGCCACAGCCACATCCCCTGGGACACCACCGCACCCGGCGGACTGCGGCTGCTCAACCCCGGCTCGCCGACCGACCGCCGCCGCCAGCCGCACTGCACCTACATGACGGCGACCGTGGCCGACGGCAATCTCACGGACGTGGAGCTGCACCGACTGCCCCCGCGCTCCGTCCCGTCCTGAGCCGCCCCGAGAACCACGGGTCCCCATGAGGTCCGGGCCGCTCCGAGTGCAGGGGAACGGCCCGGGCGTTGTGATCGGGACTCTGCCACGGACCTCCTTCCTGATCGGAGGTGCGGTGGGGGCTCGTACACCCTCACCCGTAGTGCGGCGCGTACCCCCTCGGACACGCCTCACACCCTTCGCTTCCCCCGTCGTCGCAGCCGTGTGACCGCCAGTCCCACGACGACGGCCGCCGCCAGCGCGGCCGCCGCCCGTTTCGCGACCGGCACACCGATCGCGCGCAGCAGGTCGAGGGGCTCGTCGTCGGGCTCCGCGGACGCCGGGGCCGTCTCCGGCGTGGTCTCCGGTGCCCTCTCCGGCTCGGTGAGCCGCTGCGCCAGGCACTCGGCGAACCGGCCGACCAGCCGGTCCCCGACCTCCGCCAGCACACCCCGCCCGAACTGCGCGGGGCGACCGGTCACCGCGAGGTCCGTGCGCACCGACACGGCCGTACCGCCGCCGTCCGCCCCGGTGAGGGTGCCGGTCACCGTGGCCCGTGCGGTGCCCTGGCCGCGGGTCTCCCGGCCGCTCGCGATCAGCACCATGCGGTGCGCGTGCTCGTCCTGCTCCTCGAAGACGGCGGTTCCCCGGTACGTCACGGTGACCGGCCCGACCTTGACCTTCACCGAGCCGGTCACGGTCTTGCCGTCGTAGTCCTCGACGACCGCCCCGGGCATGCAGGGCGCGACCCGTTCGATGTCGAGGAGCGCCCGCCAGGCCTCGTCGACCGGGACGGGCACGGTGAACGCGTGGTGCAGTTCCATGGCTACCTCCAGGCAGGCTTCATGAGGACGGATGGATCGCCCCCGCCGTCGCCGTCAGCGGGGCGCCGCTGCCGCCCCAGCGCAGCGCGACGATCTCGGCGGCCACGGACACCGCGACCTCCTCCGGGGTACGGGCCCCGAGGTCCAGCCCGACCGGCGAGCGCAGCCGGGACAGCTCGGCCTCGGCCAGCCCCGACTCGGCGAGCCGCTTCATCCGGTCGTCGTGCGTGCGGCGGCTGCCCATCGCCCCGATGTACGCCGCCGGCCGGCGCAGCGCCTCCTCCAGCAGCGGCACATCGAACTTCGGGTCGTGGGTCAGGACGCAGATCACCGTGCGCTCGTCGGTGTCGGTGCCCCGCAGATAGCGGTGCGGCCAGTCCACGACGACCTCCACGCCCTCCGGGAAGCGTTTCGGCGTGGCGAAGACCGGGCGGGCGTCGCACACGGTGACCCGGTAGCCGAGGAAGGCACCGATCCGGGCGACGGCGGCCGCGTAGTCGATCGCGCCGAAGACCAGCATGCGCGGCGGCGGGGCGAAGGAGTGCAGGAAGACGCCGACCGCGTCCTCGCGCCGCTCGCCGTGCGGGCCGTAGTGCCGCGACCCGGTCGCCCCCTGGGCGAGTTCGCCGCGCGCGTCGGCCGTGACCGCCACGTCCAGGCCGGTCGTGCCCAGGGTGCCGGCGACCCGGTCCGGCCACACCGCGAGCGTGGCGCCGCGCGGCGCGGGGCCCTCGGTCACCGTCGCCAGGGTCACCGGGCGGCCCGCCGCGACGGACTCCGCGAGCGCGCCGAAGACGGGATCGAGGGCGGTCGTCACGGGCCGTACGAGCAGGGTGATCTCTCCGCCGCAGGTCAGCCCCACCGCGAACGCGTCCTCGTCGCTGTACCCGAAGGTCTCGAGGCGGGCCTCGCCGCTCGCCACGACCTCCTGGGCCAGCTCGAAGACGGCCCCCTCCACACAGCCGCCCGACACGCTGCCGACGACCTCGTCGTCCGGGCCCACGGCCATGGCCGCGCCGGGATCGCGCGGCGCGCTGCGGCTGGTCGAGACGACCGTGGCCAGTCCGAACGGCACCCCTGCCGTGTACCAGCGGTTCAGCACCGGGAGGATGTCACGCATCGTCGGCTCCTTTCACCACCGCCGCCAGACGCTCCAGCGCGGCCAGGCTGTGCCCCTCGACGAACGCGTCCACGCTCGGCAGCGCCGCCGCCATCCCGGCGGCCAGGGGTGCGTAACCCGGGCGCGCCTTCAGCGGATTGGCCCAGATCACCCGGTGCGCCAGCCGCCGCAAGCGTCGCATCTGGGCCGCGAGCAGCTCCGGATCGCCACGCTCCCAGCCGTCCGAGAGCAGCACGACCACCGCGCCCCGGGCCAGGCTCCGCTGCCCCCACCGGTCGAGGAACTCCCGCACCAGCTCACCCAGCCGGGTACCCCCGCGCCAGTCCGGCACCGCGGCGGCGAGCGCGGCCATCGCCAGGTCCGGGTCGCGGTGCGAGAGCTCGCGGGTGACGCGGGTCAGCCGGGTGGCGATCGTGAACACCTCCGTACGGCTGCCCCGGGCGGCCGCGTGCGCGAAGCGCAGCAGCGCGTCGGCGTACGGCGCCATCGAGCCGCTGACATCGACGAGCAGGACGACCCGGCGGGGCCGCTCGGTGCGCTCGTGGTGCCGCAGCCGGGCCGGTTCCCCGCCGTGCCGCAGCAGCTCCCGCACGGTCCGGTACGGATCGACGCCCCCGCGTCCGGCCGGGCGTCGACGCGCCGTCCTGCGGGTCTGTCCGGGCAGCGCGAACGCGGCGAGGAGGCGACGCAGGGCGGCTCGTTCGGCGGGGTCCAGGCCGGCGATGTCGCGCTGCCGGAGCACCTCGGCGGAACCGGCGAGCGCGGCGGCCCGCGGGCCCTCGGGTCCGTCGACCGTACGGCTACGGGGGCCGGCCCGCGCGTCCCGGACCGTGAGCCGCAGTCCGGGAGAGGGAACCCGCCGCCCGCCCGGTGCACCCCCGAAGGTGCCCGCGAACACCTGGTCGTAGCGCTCCAGGTCCTCGCGGCTTCCGCACAGGGTCAGCCGCCCCGCCCAGTACACCCGCGCCGGTCCCGCTTCGGCCACCGCGCGCAGGAAGGCGTGCACCCGCTCGGCACTCGCGTCGACCCCCGCCGAGCGGAGGGCGCGGGCGAAGGCGAGGAAGACGGCGTCGGCCCGCCCGGTCACGCCGATCACACGTCCTTCAGAGCCGCCGGCAGTGACCCCCGCGCCCGCTCCGCGTCCTCCCGGTACTTCAGCACCGAGCCCAGGGTCGCCAACGCCAGCTCCGCGTCCACCTCGCTCGCCCCCAGCGCGTCCAGCGCCTCGGCCCAGTCGATCGTCTCGGCCACACCCGGCGGCTTGAGCAGGTCCTCGGCGCGCAGGGTCTGCACCAGCCCCGTCACCTGCTCGGCCAGCCGCGCGGACACGCCCGGCAACCGCCGTCGCACGATGGCGAGTTCACGGTCGAAGCCGGGATGCTCGAACCAGTGGTACAGGCACCGCCGCTTCAGCGCGTCGTGCACCTCACGCGTCCGGTTCGACGTCAGGACGACCACCGGCGGCACCTCGGCCCGCAGCGTCCCCAGCTCCGGGATCGTCACCGAGAACTCCGACAGCAGCTCCAGCAGGAACGCCTCGAACTCGTCGTCGGCGCGGTCGATCTCGTCGATCAGCAGCACCGACGGCCAGGTCTCCAGGGCCCGCAGCAGCGGCCGGACGACCAGGAACCGGCGGTCGTACAGCTGGCTCTCCACCCGCTCGGCGTCCACGGCACCGGCCGCCTCGGCGGCCCGCAGGTGCAGCAGCTGACGGGGGAAGTCCCAGTCGTACAGGGCCTGGGACGCGTCGATGCCCTCGTGGCACTGGAGCCGGATCAGCGGGGCGCCGAGGGCCTCGGCGAGGGCGGCGGCGAGCGCGGTCTTGCCGACGCCCGCGTCGCCCTCGCAGAACAGCGGCCGGTGCAGCCTCAGGGCCAGGAAGCAGGCGGTCGCCAGCCCGTCGTCGACGAGGTACCCCGTCTCCGCGAGGCGGGCCCGCACCTCCTCCGGGCCGTCCACGCTCCCGCTCACCCCATCCCGGCGGCGGCCAGCACCGCCCGCCCGGTCAGCACCCGCGCGAGGTGCGCCCGGTACTCGGGCGACCCCGACAGGTCCCGCGGGGGCCGGGTCCCCTCCGCCGCCGACTCCGCGGCCCGCGCCACGGCCGGGGCGTCCCCGGCGCCGGTCAGCGCCTCCTCGGTCGCCGTGGCGCGCAGGGGAGTGGAGCCCATGTTGGTGAGCCCGATCCGGGCCTCGGCGATGTGCCCGTCGTCCCGCCGCACCAGCGCGGCCACCCCGACGACCGCCCAGGACTGCGCCACGCGGTGGAACTTCTCGTAGTGGAAGCCCCACCCGTCGGTCTTCGGGATCCGGATCTCCACCAGAAGATCGTCGGGCTCCAGCGCGGTCTGGAGGTAGTCGACGAAGAACTCCCGCGCGGGGATCGCGCGCCGCCCACCCGGCCCCACGGCCACCAGCTCGGCGTCCAGGGCGAGCGCCACGGCGGGCAGGTCACCGGCCGGGTCGGCGTGCGCCAGCGAACCGCCGAGGGTGCCCCGATGCCGTACGGCGGGATCGCCGACCCCGGCCGTCGCGGCGGCGAGGAGGCCCGCGTGCCGGCGCACCAGCGGGTCGCGGACCACGTCGTGGTGGGTGGTCAGGGCGCCGACGACCAGCGTGTCGCCCTCCTCGCGGACCCCGGTGAGCCCGGGCACGCGGCCCACGTCCACGACCAGTTCCGGGAAGGCGAGCCGCAGCCTCAGCAGGGGCAACAGGCTTTGTCCGCCGGCCAGCACCTTGGCGTCCTCGCCGCCCTCCGCGAGGACGCGCACCGCGTCCTCGACGCTGCTCGGGCGGGCGTAGTCGAAGGTCGGGGGAATCATGCCGAGGCCTCCTTCAGGGCCTGCCAGACCCGTTCGGGCGTGCAGGGCATCCGCACGTCGCGCACGCCGAGCGGCCGCAGGGCGTCCACGATCGCGCCGACGACGGCCGGGGTGGAGGCGATGGTGCCCGCTTCGCCGACTCCCTTCACACCCAGGGGGTTCGTCGTCGCGGGCGTCTCCGTGCGGTCGGTCACGAACTCGGGCAGGTCGGGGGCCGACGGCACCAGGTAGTCGGCCATCGTCCCGGAGACCAGGTTGCCCTCGTCGTCGTAGACCGCCTCCTCGTACAGGGCCTGCGCGATGCCCTGCGCGAGTCCGCCGTGCACCTGGCCCTCGACGATCATCGGGTTGACGACCCGGCCGACGTCGTCGACGGCGACGTACGACCTGATCCTGGTCCGCCCGGTCTCGGTGTCGACCTCCACCGCGCACAGATGGGTGCCGTGCGGGTAGGAGAAGTTGTCCGGGTCGGTCAAGTGGCCCGCGTTGATGGTCGGTTCCACTCCGTCGGGCAGGTCGTGCGAGGTGAACGTCTCGAAGGCGACCTCCTGGATCGTCCTGCGGGCGTCCGGCGAGCCCTTCACGGAGAAGACGCCGTCCGTGAACTCCAGGTCCCGCTCGCTGGCCTCGAGCAGATGGGCCGCGACCTTGCGCGCCTTCTCGACCACCTTTGTGGCCGCCTGGTGCACGGCCGTGCCGCCGACGACGAGCGAGCGCGAGCCGTAGGTGTCCATGCCCTGCGGGGCCGCCTTGGTGTCGCCGTGCACGACCTGCACGTCGTCGAAGGGCACCCCGAGCACGTCGGCGGCGATCTGGCTCCAGCTGGTCACGTGCCCCTGTCCGTGCGGACTGGTCCCGGTGACCACCTCGACCTTCCCGGTCGGCAGCATGCGCACGCTCGCGGCCTCCCAGCCACCGGCCGCGTACCGGAGGTCCCGCAGCACCCGGCTCGGCGCCAGCCCGCACATCTCGGTGTACGTCGACACGCCGATCCCGAGCCGCACGGTGTCGCCCCGCCGGCTGCGGTCCGCCTGCTCGGCACGCAGCTTGTCGTAGTCGAACAGCGCGAGCGCCTTGTCGGTCGCCGCCTCGTAGTTGCCGCTGTCGTAGGTCAGCCCCGCGATCGTGGTGTACGGGAACTCCTCGTGCCGGATCCAGTTCCGGCGCCGCAACTCCACGGGGTCCAGGCCGAGTTCGACGGCGAGCTCGTCCATGATCCGCTCGATGGCGTACGTCGCCTCCGGGCGCCCGGCACCGCGGTAGGCGTCGGTCGGCGTCCTGGTCGTGAAGACGCCGGTGACGTTCAGCTCGTAGGAGTCCATCTTGTAGATGCCCGGGTACATGAACGCGCCCAGGATCGGGATGCCGGGGGTGACCAGCATCAGGTAGGCGCCCATGTCGACCAGCAGGTCGGCCTTGAGGCCCAGGAGTCGCCCGTCGCGGGTCGCGGCGATCTCGATGTCCTGGATCATGCCCCGGCCGTGGTGCGTCGCCAGGTAGCCCTCCGAGCGGGACTCGGTCCACTTCACCGGTCGTCCGAGGCGGCGCGCGACCGTGAGGGCGATCGCCTCCTCGCCGTACACCTGGAGCTTGGAGCCGAAGCCGCCGCCCACGTCGGGGGCGACCACCCGCAGCCTGTGCTCGGGGACGCCGGTGACGACGGCGAGCATGACCCGGAGGATGTGCGGGATCTGGGTGGAGGAGTACACGGTGTACTCGTCGGCGGCGGCGACCGGGGTGACGACGACCGCCCGCGGCTCCATCGCGTTGGGGATGAGCCGCTGCTGGTGGTAGCGGCGCCTGAGGGTGACCTCGGCGCGCCGCCGTACCGCCTCGAAGTCCTCGCCGGTGCGCAGGGGCCAGTCGTAGCAGCGGTTGGTGCCCTTGTCGGAGTGGACCAGCGGGGCGCCCTCGGCGAGTGCGGCCTCCAGGTCCAGGACTGGGGGGAGCGGGGTGTAGTCGACCTCGACCGCCTCCAGGGCGTCGGCGGCCGCGTACCGGTCGCGGGCCACGACCACGGCCACCGGGTCGCCGGCGTAGCGCACCTCGTCGACGGCGATCGGCGGATGGTCGGGCAGCACGATGTCCTCGGTCACCGGCCAGGCGCAGGGCAGCGAGCCCAGGCCGTCCGCGAGGTCGGCGCCGCTGAACGCGGCGACCACACCGGGCCGTTCGAGCGCGGGGGAGACGTCGACGCGGTCCACGCGCGCGTGGGCCATGGGGCTGCGCAGGATCGCCAGGTGGAGCAGGCCGGTGGTGTCGATGTTGTCGGTCCAGCGGGTCTGCCCGGTGACGAGCCGGGCGTCCTCCTTGCGGAGCCGGGCGGTGCCGACCTCGCTCATGTCGTCACCCCCTCGTCGGCCGCGGCCAGCACGGCCCGCACGATGTTCTGGTAGCCCGTGCAGCGGCACAGGTTGCCCTCCAGGGCGTGCCGCACCTCGTCCGGGGTCGGATGCGGGTTCTCGCGCAACAGGTCGCGCGCGGCCATGAGCATGCCGGGGGTGCAGTAGCCGCACTGGAGCGCGTGCCGCTCGTGGAAGGCGCGCTGGAGGCCGGTCCACTCGCCGTCCGTGGCCAGCCCCTCGACCGTGGTCACTTCGCTCCCGTCGGCCTGGACGGCGAGCACCGAGCAGCTCTTGACGCTCGCCCCGTCCAGATCGACCGTGCAGGCACCGCAGTTGGAGGTGTCGCAGCCGATCGGGGTGCCGGTCAGACCCAGCCGGTCACGCAGGTAGTGGATCAGCAGAAGACGAGGCTCCACCTCGTCCTGATACACCGTGCCGTCCACCTTCACCGAGATACGGGTCATGTGCCCTCCCAGGACCACGGACGTGATGTGCGTCACTCTAGGACTGCTCCGGGGAGGGGGCGAGGGCCGGGACACGACTGGTTGAGCGTTAATCCGTTGCCGTGTCCGGTTCGTGCCTGGTGCACTTCAGAGGTCTCTGCCGTCGCACGATCCAGGAGCCGTCATGCGCACTGCGTCCATGTCCACCCCGGAAGGAATCTCCCTCTCTCCAAAGGACATGACGCTTCGTGCACCTGCTCAACCTCGGGATCCTCGCCCACGTCGACGCCGGTAAGACCAGCCTGACCGAGCGGCTGCTGCACTCGGTCGGAGTCATCGACGAGATCGGCAGCGTCGACGCCGGCAGCACACAGACCGACACCCTCGCGCTGGAGCGCCGGCGCGGCATCACCATCAAGTCCGCCGTCGTCTCCTTCGCGGTCGACGACGTCACCGTCAACCTCATCGACACTCCCGGGCACCCCGACTTCATCGCCGAGGTGGAGCGCGTCCTCGGCGTGCTCGACGGAGCGGTGCTGGTCGTCTCGGCCGTCGAGGGCGTCCAGGCGCAGACCCGGGTGCTGATGCGGACGCTGCAGCGGCTGCGCATCCCGACCCTCGTGTTCGTCAACAAGATCGACCGACGGGGAGCGCGCCACGAGGACCTCCTGCGGTCCCTCGCCGAGCGGCTCACCCCGGCGATCGTGCCCATGGGGCCGGTGTCCGCACTCGGCACCCGCGAGGCCCGATTCCGCCCCGCGATCGGCCCCTACGACGTCCTCGCGGACCATGACGACGACCTGCTGGCGGCCTGTGTGGAGGAGCGGGTCGACGTGGGGCTGCTGCGCAGGGCACTCGTGGCACAGACCCGGCAGGCCCTCGTGCACCCGGTGTACTTCGGGTCCGCGGTCACCGGCGCGGGCGTGCCGGAACTGATCACCGGGATCAGGGAATTGCTGCCCGCCGCGGACGGAGATCCCGAAGGGCCCGTCTCCGGCACGGTGTTCAAGGTCGAGCGGGGACCGGCGGGGGAGAAGGTCGCGTACACGCGGATGTTCTCCGGCACCCTCCGCACGCGCGACCGGGTGCCGTTCGGCGACTCCCGCACGGAGGGCCTGGTCACCGCGATCGGCGTCTTCGACGGCGGAACCGAGAGGCGTGAGGACAAGGTCCCCGCGGGCCGGATCGCCAAGCTGTGGGGGCTGACCGGCGTCCGGATCGGCGACACCCTCGGCGAACCCCGCAAGACGCACGGCCGGTTCTTCGCACCGCCCACCCTCGAAACGGTCGTCGTGCCGGGCCCGGACACCGACACCCGGTCCCTCCACCTCGCCCTCACCCAACTCGCCGAGCAGGACCCGCTGATCGACCTGCGGCACGACGAGGTCCGCCAGGAGACCTCCGTCTCCCTCTACGGCGAGGTCCAGAAGGAGGTCGTCCAGGCCACCCTCGCCGAGGAGTTCGAGCTCGACGTCACCTTCCGCGAGACCACCCCGCTGTGTGTCGAGAGGCTGGTCGGCACCGGCTCGGCGGTCGAGTTCAACAAGCAGGGCGGCAACCCCTTCCTCGCCACTGTCGGCCTGCGCGTGGAGCCGGCCCCGGTGGGCTCCGGAGTGGAGTTCCGGCTGGAGGTGGAGCTGGGTGCCATGCCGTACGCGTTCTTCAGGGCCGTCGAGGACACCGTGCGCGAGACCCTGGGGCAGGGCCTGTACGGCTGGCCCGTCCCGGACTGCACCGTCACCATGACCCACTGCGGGTACTCGCCCCGGCAGAGCCACGCCCACCAGGGCTTCAACAAGAGCATGTCCAGCACCGGCGCCGACTTCCGGGGCGTCACCCCGCTGGTCCTCGCCCAGGCGCTGCGCAGGGCCGGCACCCGGGTCCACGAACCCCTGCACCGGTTCCGTGTCGAGGCCCCGGCCGACACCCTCGGAGCCCTGCTCCCGGTGCTGGCCGCGCTACGGGCCGTACCGGAGACGACCGAGGTCCGCGGGGCTGCCTGCGGGGTGGAAGGAGTGGTTCCGGCGGCCCGGTTGCACGAGATGGAGCAGCGGCTGCCCGGACTGACCCGTGGCGAGGGCGAGATGGAGAGCGCCTTCGGGTACTACGCGGCGGTCACCCACGGGCCGGTCCCGTATCGGGCGACCCCTACCCGAAAAAGCTGAAACTTACTCATCAGTCATAAGTGTTGACGGTGTGCCGGATGAGTCGGACTGTTATGGACATGCCGAATATGCGTGCGCGTCTGCTCGTTGTTCTGGTTGTCCTCTGCGGATTCCTGACGGTCGCGGGCACCCCGTCCGCCTCCGCCGCCACCATCGCCGACTCCCTGTCCTTCGACGGCACCGCCCTCACCGTGGCGAACGGCCGCTTCGTCGACGGCAACGGCCGCGAGGTCGTGCTGCGCGGCTACAACGTCTCCGGCGAGACCAAGCTCGCCGAGAACAAGGGCCTGCCCTTCGCCTCGGTCGCCGACGCCAACAAGTCCGCGACCGCGCTCAGAGCCCTCGGCGGCGGCAACTCCGTCCGCTTCCTGCTGTCCTGGGCCTACGCGGAACCGGTGAAGGGCCAGGTGGACACCACGTACCTGGCGGCAGCCACCGCGCAGATGCGCGCGTTCCTCGACGCGGGCATCCGCGTCTACCCCGACTTCCACCAGGACCTGTACTCGCGCTGGCTGTTCAACTCGGGCAGCTGGTACACCGGCGACGGCGCCCCCGCGTGGGCCGTGGCGCTCGGCAACTACCCCGCCGAGTCCTGCGGGATCTGCATCATGTGGGGCCAGAACATCACCTCGAACGGGGCGGTGAAGGCAGGCCAGTACGACTTCTGGCACAACAACTACGGCCTCCAGGACTACTTCCTGGCCACCGCCCAGAAGACCATGACGTACATCAAGGCCAACCTCAGTGCCGAGGAGTTCGCCGGCGTGGTCGGCTTCGACCCCTACAACGAGCCCTACGCGGGCAAGTACGACTCCGGCCAGAACAGCCGCACCTGGGAACGGGACGTGCTGTGGCCCTTCTACGTGAAGTTCCGGGCCCGGATGGACGCGGCCGGCTGGACGGACAAGCCCGCCATGGTCGAGCCGAACCTCTTCTGGAACGGCAACGTCAGCAAGGAGGAGGGCGGGCTGCTGGACGCGGGCACGATCGGCTCCCGGTACGTCTTCAACACCCACTTCTACGACCAGAAGGCCATCTCCGGCATCCTGATGTGGGGCAACGCCTCGGACGGCCAGTACGTGGGCGACTTCGGCACGGTCCGCGACCGGGCCACGGCGCTCGGGACCACGTCCGTGGTCAGCGAGTTCGGGCACCCGCTGAACGGCTCCACCGCCGGAAAGGCGCCGACCGTCCTCAAGGCCATGTACCAGGCCCTCGACTCCCGGGTGAAGGGCGCCAACTGGTGGTCCACGCCCGCGAGTTCGGGGCCGGTGCTGTCCGGGTCCCAATGGCAGTGGGACATCTACAACGGCCGCCACCACGAGCTGATGAACGACAACCCCGACAAGGTCATGACCTCGGGTGACGCCTGGAACGACGAGGACCTGTCGGCCGTGAAGCTCGACGACTCCGGTACGGCGGTGCTCCGCCAGGACGCCCGGCTGCTCGACCGGATCTACCCGAGCGCCACCTCCGGTTCCACGGTCGCCTTCACCTACGAGGACCGCTCACGCGACGGCTCCACCACCCTGACCTGGAACCCGGTGCCCAGCAGCCTGCCGAACGTGGCGTCGCTGGTCGGCTCCGGCCAGTACTCGCTGCTGGTGTGGCGCTCGGGCAGCGGTTCGGCACCCACCGAACTCCATCTCCCCGCCTCCTTCCCGACCGCGACGACCACGGTCGTCTCCGACCTGGGCACGGTCTACGGCCCGCCGGCGTACACCTCGTCCACCCCGATCGGTGCCGCTCCCGAACCGGGCGGCACGGGCAGCCGCCGGCTCCTGCTCACCGACGCGGACTCCGGCGCCCTGCACTACGCGCTGGTGACCAACGGGTCGACCTCGCCGTCCACGTCCCTGCTCAGCGCGGCCAGGTCCGAACTCGCCACGTGGGTGAGCCAGAAACTGGGCTGACGCCCACGGCGCGTGGAAGGCGGGCCGGGCGCGTCTCGATGACGGGGCGCACCCGGCCCGGCTGCGTCTTCTGCGCTACGGCGGCCGACAGTGCCGCTGACTTCGCCGGGACGGGGTCGGTCGGCCGGCTCGCCCTGCTGGCCGCGCTGTGTGTCGCCTTCCCCGACGCACTGCGCCTCGGCGCGCTGCTGCCGGACGCGGCGGCCGGTCCGCTGCTGCTGGGGCACACGCCGCTCCGGCATCCGTCCTCTTCGCCAGTGCCGCAGTGCCCCTCCCGTTCCCGCCCCGCCGGGGCAACGCCCGCGCGGGCACCCCGGCGGTGGGGCTGCACGCCGGGATGCCCGCGGTCTCGGTGCCGGTGTCGGCTGACGGGTCCTACGAGGCCGGGCTCGTCCAGTTCGCGGCCACGTGACCGAGGCGCACCCGCTGCGGGTGGTCGCCCACCGCCACCGACGCCGTCTTCTGCCCGGTCGCGAAGTCGATCGCGGTGACCTGGTCGGCACCGCTCTCGGAGATCACACAGCTCTTGCCGTCACCGCTGACGGTCGCCCAGTACGGCTTCGAGGCGGGGACCAGCGGGCCCTCCTGGAGGGTGGTGCGGTTGACCACCGTCGCGTAGTCGTCCATCGTGCCCGCGACACACAGCTTGCTGCCGTCCGGGCTCATGGAAATGCCGTGGTGGCGCGAGTCGTTGACCATGGTGGTGCGGTCGTCGCTGGTCGCCGGGTTCTTCGGCAGGGTCTTGGTGCGGGTGATCTTGTCCGTGGCCACGTCGTACTCGAAGAAGCCGTTGAAGAACGACACCTGGAAGTACAGCTTGGACTCGTCGGGCGAGAACACCGCCGGCCGGACCGCGTCCGAGTAGTCCGTGAGACCGATCGCGTTCAGCTTGTCCCGCATGTCGATGGTCTTGACCTGCTTGTACGTGGTCGCGTCCACCACCGTGATATGCCGGTCGCCCTTCGTCCAGTCCAGCCACGGGGCGTCGGAGTCGGTGTTCACGTCACCGATCGCCATGTTCCAGATGTACTTGCCGTCCTTGGTGAAGATGTTCTCGTGCGGCTTGTCACCGGTGGCGAAGGACCCGAGCTGCTGACCGGTGTTGATGTTCAGCACGTGCACGGTGTTCGCGGTCGAGGCGGACACCGCGACCCGGGTGCCGTCGGGGGACACCGCCATGTGGTCCGCGCGGTAACCGGAGACCTTGAAGCGCCAGTTGATGTTCCCGGTGGCCAGGTCGATGGACACGACGTCCGCGAAGCTGGGCCGCGAGACGACCACGGACTTGCCGTCCGGGGTGGAGTACATGTCGTCGACGAACTGGTCGTGGCCCTCGCCGACGCTGTTGCGGATCGCCATGAAGTAGATCCACTTGATCGGGTCGGCGTTGATCTCCGCCATCCGGGCGTCCTTGTCGGGGATGACGTTGATCCGGCCGATCTTCGCCAGGTCGCCGGACGACTTGATGACGTCGGCGGTGCCGTCCCAGTTGTTGCCCACGAACAGCACCTCGCGCAGGGCGGCGGAGTCCGCGGCGGAGGCCGCGGTCGCGGGGGCGGTGACGGTCAGGACGACGGCGGCGGCCATGGCACACAGGTGTCTGGGGCGGATAGCGGGCATGACGGGTCTCCCTCTGGGCGGCTCGTGACGTGGGCATGCCAGGGCGGCGAATCTGAAGATGCGTGCTTTCAGAGTGAACTTACTGCAAAGTAAGGAAGGGGCGCCCTTCTCCACAAGACTGCGTACACGACAAAATTGGCGCTCATACGGGAGGCCGGACGTTCCGGCCCGAACGGGAGGTGCGGTGACGGGCAGGCTCAGGGCCCCGACCGGTCGCTACGGCGGCAAGACCGCCGCGGAGCGGCAGGCCGAGCGCCGCCGCCGTTTCCTGGACGCGGCACTCCAGCTCTTCGGGGACACGCCGGGCTACCGCGCCACGACCGTCGCCGCCCTCAGCGAGGCCGCGGGCCTGTCCACACGCCAGTTCTACGAGGAGTTCCGCACCCTCGAGGACGTCCTCGCCGCGCTCCATCTCGAAGTCAACGACTGGGCGACGGCGGCCGTGCTGGAGGCGGTGGCCGATGCGGACCAGCTGCCGCTGGCCGAGCGGGCGGCGGCCATCTTCCGCGCGTACGCGGCCAACGTGACCTCCGATCCCCGGCGGGTGCGGATCACGTTCGTGGAGATCATCGGGGTCAGCGCGAGGCTGGAGGAGCAGCGGCTGGCCCGTCGGGCGCACTGGGTCGACCTCGTGTGCGCCGAGGCGGAACGGGCGGTGGCCCGGGGTGAGGCCGCACCGCGTGACTTCCGGCTCGCGGCGACGGCGTTCATCGGCAGCGTGAACGGCCTGCTGCACGACTGGAACGCGGGGTGGGTGGACGCGACCCTGGACGAGGTCGTGGAGGAACTGGTGCGCCAGCTGCTGGGGATTCTGCGGCCGCCGGGGTGGGGCGCGGTCTGAGATCAGTGCGGGTGGTGGGTGCGGCGCTGTCGTGGCCGGTCACGCAGTTCCCCGCGCCCCTGGCGGCACCTCCGCTCACCTCCTCAGTCCGTTCACCGCCTCCACTACCGGTGCCACGCCGTCCTCCTCGCGGATGTGCTTCCCCAGCGCCTGCGCCCTCGCCCGACATCCGGCGTCCCGCGTCGCCCGGGTCAGTGCCGTGGCCAGCGTGGTGGCGGTCAGGCGTCTCAGAGGGAGTGCGCTCGGGGCCACGCCCAGCGCCACCAGCCGCGCCGCCCAGAAGCTCTCGTCGAACTGGATCGGCACCGGGACCGCCGGGACACCGGCGCGCAGGCCCGCCGCCGTGGTGCCCGCGCCCGCGTGGTGGACCACCGCGGCCATGTGCGGGAAGAGCGCCGAGTGCGGTACCTCGTCGATCGTCAGCATGTCGTCCCCCGTCGCCGCCAGGCCCGCCCACCCGCGCTGGATCACACCGCGCAGCCCGGCCAGGCGCAGCGCCCGCACGATCTCGGCGCTGACCCGGGCGGGATCGGGCACGGTCGCGCTGCCCAGCCCCACGAAGACCGGCGGCGGACCCGCGTCGACGAACTTCCGCACCTCGTCGGGAAGCGGTTCGTCCCCGTCGTACGGCCACCAGTAGCCCGCCACCTCGAGGCCGCGCCGCCAGTCCCGGGGCCGGGCGACCACGCGCGGGCTGAATCCGTGCAGGACCGGCCAGCCCTGCCGGTCCCTGGCCCGCAGCGCCGCGGCTGTACCCATGGGTGGCAGGCCCAGGTGGCTGCGTACTGGGGGCAGGGCCGCGGCGAAGACCTGCTCCACCGCCAGGTTCAGGCCGATCCCGGCGACCCGGTTGCCGAGCGCGCCCCAGGAGCCGATGCCCAGCATGGGCGGCGCGAACTCCCTGGTGGCGGCGAGGGGTTGGAGATGGAGACCCAGGCTGGGCAGTCCCAGGCCCTGGGCGACGGCGTGCCCCAGCGGGGCGACCGACCCGGACAGGAGCAGTGCGTCCCCTGCCCGCGCCGCGGTCACCAACTCGTCGGCCATCTCCACGGCCAGGGCCCGGGCCATCGCGACCACCCGCACCAGCTTGCCCACGCCCGTCGTACTGCGATGCAGGGCCCGTCCCCGCGAGGACTCCAGCTCCGCCCGCGGATCGACCGGCAGGGCGTGGAACCCCAGGCCGGCCCGGGCCGCCAGGGGCGCGAAACGGCTGTGGGTGACCAGGGTGACCTCGTGCCCCGCCCGCGCCAGACCGTGCCCCAGGCCGGTGAAGGGGGCCACGTCGCCCCGGGAACCCGCTGTCATGATCGCTACCCGCACGCCGGACAGTATGGCGTCGCGCCCCGGAGCCCGGTGCGAACGACCCGTGCATACCGGCCAGTTCACCCTGCCGCAGCCGTTGACTTCACCCTCGTGCGAACGCTGAGCGGGATTGGCTCTGCCGGGCGGCCGCCGTCACCGTCTGCTCCAGCAGCGTGGCGATGGTCATCGGACCGACCCCGCCCGGCACCGGGGTGATCAGCGAGGCCCGCTCCACCGCGGAGTCGAAGTCCACGTCACCGACGTTCCCCGCGTTGTAGCCGGCGTCGATCACCACCGCGCCCGGCTTGATGTCCTGGCCCCGGATCAGCCGGGGGCGGCCCACCGCGGCGACCACGATGTCCGCCTCGCGCACGGCAGCCGACAGGTCGCTCGTGCGGGAGTGGCAGTAGGTCACCGTGGCGTCCCGGGCGAGCAGCAGCATGCCGGCCGGCTTGCCGAGGATGGCGCTGCGGCCCACGACCACGGCCCGCTTGCCGGCCGGGTCGACGTCGTACTCGTCGAGGAGCCGCATGATCCCGCCGGGCGTGCACGACACGAAGCCCGGCAGTCCGAAACTCATCGTCGCGAAGGAGGCGAAGGTGACGCCGTCGACGTCCTTCTCCGGAGCGATCGCCTCGAACGCCGCCCGTTCGTCGACGTGCGGGCCCATCGGATGCTGGAGCAGGATGCCGTGCACGGTCGGGTCGGCCGACAACTCCCGCAGGGTGCGGACCAGTTCCTCGGTGGTGGTGGCCTCGGGCAGTTCCACGTGCCGCGACTCGATGCCGGCCGTGCGGCAGCGGTTCCGCTTCATCCGGACATACGTGACGGAGGCCGGGTCCTCGCCGACCAGGACCGTTGCGAGACAGGGCGCCTGACCCGTGCGTGCCGTGAGATCGGCCGCCTTCCTGGCGGTTTCCTCGACGATCCGCCGGGCGAGCCCGGTGCCGTCCATGAGCCGTGCCTGCGACATGTTCCCACTCCTGAGCCGATCGAAGGAATCGCCCAGGCGCACGGCATCGGGTGTGCGGACCGCTCCACGGTGGTGCTCCACCTCAGCGCCAGTCACGGTCCGGTCAACAGATTAACCGACCGTCCGCCGAGGTCAGGACCCGCTCTCCTGGGGCGCGGCCGTCGGATCGGTCCCGGCGAGGAAGCCGGTCGCCTGGGCGTGCACGGAGCCCATGCCGAGCGCCCCGGCCCAGCGGGCGATCTCCCGGGCCAGCGCCGTCGCCCCGGCCTCGTCGCCCGCGTCCCGGGCCAGTACCGCGAGGAGCAGCTGCTGGGTGAGCACCCCGGGGACCATCCCGGCCCGCGCGCCGAGCGCGGTGGCCCGCTCCCAGCGCTCCAGGGCGCGGCCATGATCGCCGTCGTCGTGGTCGTGGTCGCCGAGGTGCCGCAACGCCTCCCGGGCCAGCAGGTCGTCCCCGCCCGTCTCGCCCGCGCTTAGGGCGGCCTCGTAGTGGGCGGGCGCGGCGGTGCGCTCGGCGAAGAGGTTGTCGGCGATCAGCCCCAGGTACATCGAGGCCCAGCCCCGCCGCACCTCGTCAGGACCGTCCTCGCGCAGTGCGAGCGCGCGGCGCCGGAGGCCGGTGAGCGCCTCGGGGTCCTTGCCCTGGGGGCCGGGCCGGAAGGTGCCGTCGCCACGCAGCAGGCGGAGGTAGTCGTGCCGCAGCCGTACGAAACCGAGGTCCCAGTCGAAGCCCGGGTCCCGGCCTGTGCCCGAGCCCCCGTCCGTGCCCGGCGTCTGCTTCTCCGCGTGCTCGGCACGGGCCGCCGTGAGGGCCGTACCTCCGAACCAGTCGCTCTGCAGGGCGACTTCGGCGGCGGCCAAGGCCAGCCGGGCCCGGTCCCCAGGTGTCGCGCAGCTCGCCGAGTCCAGGAGGCGCAGCGCCCGCTCCCATCGGCCCGCGAGGGACAACTCGCGGGCGGCAGCGAGGAGTTCGTCGAGTTCGACGGCAGTGCTCGTGGTGTTCGTCCTGGCAGTCCTGGCAGTCCTTGCAGTCATGGCAGGGGAAAGTAGTCAGACGAAAAACCATCCACAAGAAAACCATTGCAGGGGGCGGGTAATGCGGGACTCGGTCGACCGGCACGTCGAGGTGTGGGCCAGGGAGCTCGACTGGATGGACCCGGTCAAGGAGGCGATCTTCGCGCGGCTGGCCATCCTGGCCCGGCACGCCTCCCAGGCCCGCCGTGCCACCCTCGACTCCGACGGTCTGCGGAACTGGCAGTACAAGGTGCTGCTGACCCTGCGCCGGCTCGGACCGCCGTACACCGGAAACCCCTCACTGCTCGCCGACCACCTCGGCCTGACCCGGGGCGCGCTCTCGGCCCGGCTGGCGCCGCTGGAGGAGGCCGGGCTGATCGTCCGGACACACGAGGACGCCGACCGGCGCAGGGTGCGGGTCCGGCTCACCGACGCCGGGCATGCCGCGTTCGAGCAGCAGGTCGCCGCGGAGGAAGCGGACGAACTCGCCCTGCTCGCGGCGCTGACCCCGGCGGAGCGGGTCACCCTCGCGGACCTGCTGCGGAAGATGGTCCTGGCCGCCGAGGACAGCGCGGCGGGACAGGCCGAACAGGCCGGAGAGGCCGGAGGAGCGGGACAGGCCGGAGCGACCGTACCCGTGCCGAGAGGGTCCGGGTCCGACGGATCGTGATCCGGACCCTCGGCACCCCGTCCGTCACTCGTCCCAGGCCTGGATCATGGTCTGTTCGGTGATCTTGCCGTCCTTGAGGGTCAGCATCGACTCCGACAGGACGCGGACGCCGTCGGAGTACAGACAGGACTCGCTGAAGGCGACGTGATCGCCCTCCATGACGCACCCTTCCAGTTTGTGCGTCATGTCGCGGCTGTAGACGTCGTCGAGCATCGCGCCGATCTCGTCCTTGCCGTGCACCACCTTGGGGTGGCTGGGTTGCGTGTTGCGGTCGACGATGCGTATCTCGGCGTCGTCCGCGTAGAGCGACAGAAGATTCGCCGCGGAGTTCCCCTCGACGCCACGGCGCAGGGTTTCGCTGGTGAAGCCGGTGTTTGCGGCAGTGCCCATGGTGACCTCCTTCGAGAGGGCCGCGGCCCGACGAGGAACGGGCCGCGCAGGGGCCTCCTCCTATGAGCCTCCTCCGCCCCGGCGGTCACGGCAAGCGCAGTCCGGGCGCTCCGCCTGACGGGTGAGGGGCGCCGGGTGGCCGTGTCCGCGGACGGCCGGTCGGCGTTGCTGACAACATGATCTCAACTCGACGTATCGTCGCCGCCGTCGGTCTCGCCGTCGGCGTCACCGGTCTCGCCGCCCCCCTCGCGAACGCGGCCGACGCGGCCGCCCCGGACGCGAGTCCGCTCAGCCCGATCGCCATGCTCGACTCGCTCGCGGTGAGCGACATCCCCGCGGAGCACAGGGCCGAGATGCCGAAGGTCTCCGAGCAGCTCAACAAGGCCAACGACCTTTACCGGCTCAACGAACTGCACCAGGTCACCGACCTCGCCGCCCCCGTCACCGGGCTGGTCCCCGCGATCGAGTGATCGTTCCCGCACGCACGCGTCGAGGGCCGCCCGGATCACCGGGCGGCCCTCGACGCGTCGGTCGAACGTCTCACCGCGGACCCGGGATTCAGCCGGCCGTGGCAAGGAACTGCGTCGCGGCCAGCTCCGCGTACAACGGATCCCCGGCGACCAGTTCCTGATGCGTCCCCACGGCGCGCACCCGTCCGGCGTCCATCACGACGATCCGGTCGGCCATGGTGACCGTGGACAGCCGGTGCGCGACCACCAGGACGGTCGTCGTGCGCGCGACATCGGCCACCGTGTCCCGCAGGGCCGCCTCGTTCACCGCGTCCAGCTGGGACGTGGCCTCGTCCAGCAACAGCAGCCGCGGCCGGCGCAACAACGCCCGCGCGATCGCCACCCGTTGCCGCTCCCCGCCCGACAGCTTGGTCCCCCGGTGCCCGACCAGCGTCTCCAGCCCGGCGGGCAGCCGGGCCACCAGCCCGTCCAGCCGGGTCGTCTTCAGGACGCGAGCGATCGCGTCCTCGTCCGCGTCGGGATGGCCCAGCAGCAGGTTCTCCCGCAGCGACCCCGACAGCACGGGCGCGTCCTGCTCCACGTACCCGATCGCGGACCGCAGCCGCGGCAGCTCCCACTCCGCGACATCCCGCCCGTCCAGGGTCACCACCCCGGACTCGGGATCGTAGAACCGCTCGATCAGCGAGAACACCGTCGTCTTCCCGGCTCCGGACGGCCCGACGAACGCCGTCATCCCTCCGGCGGGCACATCGAAGGAGACCCCGTGGTGGACATGGGGCAGATCGTCGGCGTACCGGAACCGGACGTCGGAGAAGGCGACGGCGGCGGGTTCCGCCCCCTCGGCGGGCAACGGCGCCTCGGGCGCGGCCGGTTCGGCGGGCAGCCGGAGCGCCTCCTGGATCCGGGCGAGGGCCGCCGACCCCGTCTGGTACTGCGTGATGGCCCCGACGACCTGCTGGATCGGCGACATCAGATAGAAGACGTACAGCAGGAAGGCCACCAGGGTGCCGACGCCGATCGCCCCGGTGGCGACCCGTGCCCCGCCCACCGCGAGCACCGTGATGAAGGCGATCTGCATCGCGAGTCCCGCCGTGTTGCCCGCGGCCGCGGCCCACTTGGCGGCCCGCACGCTCTGCCGCCAGGACTCCTCGGCGGCCGCGTGCAGGGTCCGCTCCTCGCGGTGCTCGGCGCCGGACGCCTTCACCGTGCGCAGCGCGCCGAGGATCCGCTCCAGCGAGGCGCCCATCACGCCGACCGCGTCCTGGGCCTGCCGGCTGGCCCGGTTGATGCGCGGCACGATCACACCGAGGACCGTGCCCGCGGCCAGGATCACCGCCAGTGTGACCCCCAGCAGCACCGGGTCGACCAGGGCCATCATCACCACGGTCGCCAGCAGCGTGAGCCCGCCGGTGCCCAGGCCCACGAGCGAGTCGGTGGTGACCTCGCGCAGCAGCGTGGTGTCGGAGGTGATCCTGGCCATGAGGTCGCCGGGTTCGGTGCGGTCCACGGCGCTGACGCGCAGTCGCAGCAGATACGACGACAGCGCGCGCCGGGCGCCGAGGACCACCGACTCCGCGGTGCGCCGCAGCACGTACGAACCCAGCCCGCCGATCGCCGCGTTGGCGATCACCAGCCCCGACATGGCGAGCAACGCGCCGGTGATCGTGCGGTCGTGGGAGAGGTCCTCGATCAACTCCCTTGCCACCAGGGGCAGCAGGAGACCGGTGACCCCGGTCAGGAGCGAGAGCACGGCACCCGCCAGCAGGGTCCAGCGGTGCGGTCGTACGTAGCCGAGGAGCAGTCGCCAGGTGGGCGGGCCGGCGGCGGTCTCGGTGGTGCTCACGGCGCTCCCTCGGGCTCGGCGGTGAAGGCCTCAAGGCTACGTCGGCGGTCTGCGGAGGTGCCTGTGGGTTCCCGGCGCGGCACGAGCCACCCACGGGCGGGATCCCCGGCGAGGAGCAACTCGGCCGCCCCGCACGGAGAGGTAACTCGGCCGCCCCGCACGGGACTTCCGGACGAAGTGAGCGCGACCCGCTGTCGCCTGCCCGCGCAAGGTGCCTGGCGTCAGGAAGGCTGGAGCTCGTCGAAGAGGGCGAGGGCCTCGGTGGGGTCCGGGCTCACGAGGCGTTCCAGACCGGCGGTGGTGATCTTCGCCCACTTGCCGGCCCGCGCCCACATCCGTTCCTCGAAGGCGCGGACGGTGTCGTCCAGGTCGTCGGGGTCGGCGGCGACGGACTCGGCGAGTTCGGCGCCCTCCAGCATCGCCAGGTTGGCGCCCGCCCCCAACGGAGGCATCAGATGGGCGGCGTCGCCCAGCAGCGTCACCCCGGGGACATGGGTCCAGGTGTGGGACACCGGCAGGACGTGGAGGGGGCGGTGGACGAAGACGCTGCCGTGGCGGAGGAGGTCGAGGACCGGCGCGGCCCAGCCGTCGAACAGCGCGAGCAGGCGTGATCGCACGGCCTCGGCATCGCCGAGGTCCAGGCTCGTGTGCCAGTCCAGCGGCGCGCGGAACGTGGCGTACACCTTGACGTGGCCGCCGCTGTTGCGCTGGGCGACGAGGTTCCGGTTCGCTCCGTACGCCGCCGTCGAACCGTCGCCGATCAGCGGGGCGAGCTCGGGGTGGCGGGTGTCGACGTCGTCGAGGGAGGTCTCGACCGTGGTGACGCCGGTGTAGTGCGGCGTCACCGCAGAGACGGCCGGGCGGACCCGCGACCAGGCGCCGTCCGCGCCGACCACGAGGTCGAACGCCTCCTGGCCGCCGTCCGCGAAGGAAACCAGGACACCGTCCCGCGTCCCCGGCACCACCTGCGTGACACCCCGCCCCCACTGGACCTCGACCGGGCCGAGCAGCAGGTCACGGAGCTGCTTGCGGTCGATCTCGGGATTGGCCCGCTCGTCCGGACCGGGCCGCCAGTCGCGCAGTACGGTCCCGTCCGGGTCGAGGATGCGCATGGCCTGCCCCTCGGGTCGGGACAGCTTCTGGAAGTCCGCCAGCAGCCCCGCCTTGTCCAGCGCGAGCTGGCCCAGCCCTTCGTGCAGGTCCAGCGTGCCGCCCGGGGGCCGGGCGTCGGGGGAGGGGTCGCGTTCGAGGACGGCGACCGAGTGGCCGTGGCGGTGCAGGACACGGGCGAAGGTGAGGCCGGCGGGACCGCTCCCGACCACGGCGATACGATGTCTCATGTCGATACACTGTATTGAGAGCCTACGCCGTATCGCAACAGTACGATGTGACCATGACTGTGTGGGACCGGCCGGAGCCGCCGACTCGCCCCGTGCCGCTCGACCGGGAGCGGATCGTCGCCGCCGCCGTGGCGCTCGCCGACGAGGGCGGGCTGGAGGCGGTGTCCCTGCGCAAGGTCGCCGCGCGGCTGAACGCCGGCCCGATGCGGCTGTACGGCTTCATCTCCACCAAGGAGGAGCTGTTCGACCTCATGGTGGACGAGGTCCAGGCCGAGATCCTCCCCGTGGAGCAGCCCGCCGACTGGCGTGCGGCGCTGAGCGACCTCGCCCACCGCACCAGGAGGGCCGCGCTCCGTCACGAATGGCTGGCCGACCTGCTCGGCGGTCGCCCGAGCCTGGGCCCGAACGGTCTCGCCGTGGCCGAGGCCACCCTGGCCCCCCTCGACGGGCTCGCCGACGTCGACACCGTCATGCGCGCCGTGGAGACGGTCAGTTCCTACTTCACCGGCGCGATCCGGCGCGAGATCGCGAACCTGCGGGCCGAGCGTGCCACCGGCCTGACCAAGAGCGACTGGCAGCGCGCCTCCGGCCCGCATGTGACGAAGATGCTGGCCACGGGCCGCTTCCCGGCGCTGAGCAAGGCCGTGTACGACGGCACGCACGTGGACGCCGAGACCTCCTTCGCCACCGGCCTCGACTGGGTCCTCGACGCGGTGGCCGCCAAGCTCACCCAGCCCTGACCGCCCTGGTCGGTGCGGAAACGGGCCCTTACTGATCAGTCACGCGTAGGGTCGGAGAGACGTACACCGGGCGACGGAAAGGGTCAGGCCATGGCGCAGGAGGTACGCGGAGTGATCGCACCCGGCAAGGACGAGCCGGTGCGGGTGGAGACGATCGTGGTGCCGGATCCGGGCCCCGGGGAGGCCGTCGTACAGGTGCAGGCCTGCGGGGTCTGTCACACCGACCTGCACTACAAGCAGGGCGGGATCAACGACGAGTTCCCCTTCCTGCTCGGCCATGAGGCGGCCGGTGTCGTCGAGTCGGTCGGCGAGGGGGTGACCGACGTCGCGCCCGGCGATTTCGTGATCCTCAACTGGCGTGCCGTGTGCGGCAATTGCCGCGCCTGTCTGCGCGGACGGCCCTGGTACTGCTTCAACACCCACAACGCGCAGCAGAAGATGAGCCTCACCGACGGCACCGAGCTGTCGCCCGCCCTGGGCATCGGCGCCTTCGCCGAGAAGACCCTGGTGGCCGCCGGACAGTGCACCAAGGTCGACCCGTCGGTCTCCGCCGCGGTCGCGGGGCTGCTGGGCTGCGGGGTCATGGCGGGCATCGGCGCCGCGATCAACACCGGGAACGTCGGGCGGGGCGACACCGTCGCCGTCATCGGCTGCGGTGGAGTGGGCGATGCGGCGATCGCCGGGTCGAACCTCGCGGGCGCGGCACGGATCATCGCCGTGGACATCGACGACCGGAAGCTGGAGAAGGCCCGCACCATGGGCGCCACCCACACCGTCAACTCCCGCGAGAACGACCCCGTCGAGGCGATCCGCGAACTGACCGGCGGCTTCGGCGCCGACGTCGTCATCGAGGCGGTCGGCCGCCCGGAGACGTACCAGCAGGCCTTCTACGCCCGCGACCTGGCCGGCACCGTCGTCCTCGTCGGTGTGCCCACCCCCGAGATGAAGCTGGAACTGCCGCTCCTGGACGTCTTCGGGCGCGGCGGCTCGCTCAAGTCCTCCTGGTACGGCGACTGCCTGCCCTCCCGTGACTTCCCCATGCTGATCGACCTGCATCTGCAAGGCCGCCTGGACCTGGAGGCGTTCGTGACGGAGACCATCCAACTCGACGAGGTGGAGAAGGCGTTCGAGCGCATGCACCACGGCGACGTCCTGCGCTCGGTGGTGGTGCTCTGATGGCCGCCCGCATCGAACGCCTCGTCACCTCCGGGCAGTTCAGCCTCGACGGCGGCACCTGGGACGTCGACAACAACGTCTGGATCGTCGGCGACGACCACGAGGTGATCGTCATCGACGCCGCCCACGACGCCGACGCCATCCTCGAGGCGGTGGGGGACCGCAGGCTGACCGCGATCGTCTGCACCCACGCCCACAACGACCACATCGACGCCGCGCCCGCCCTCGCCGAGCGCACCGGCGCCACGATCTGGCTGCACCCCGACGACCTGCCCCTGTGGAAGCAGACCCACCCCGACCGCGACCCCGACGCCCATCTGCGCGACGGCCAGGTCATCGAGGCCGCCGGCGCCGACCTCCAGGTGCTGCACACCCCCGGCCACGCGCCCGGCGCGGTCTGCCTCTACGACCCCGGCCTCGGCACCGTCTTCACCGGCGACACCCTCTTCCAGGGCGGCCCGGGCGCCACCGGCCGCTCCTTCTCCCACTTCCCTACGATCATCGACTCGATCCGCGACCGCCTGCTGGCCCTGCCGCCCGAGACGAAGGTCCTCACCGGCCACGGAGACCCGACCACGATCGGCGCCGAGGCCCCGCACCTGCAGGAGTGGATCGCGCGTGGTCACTGACGACGTCGTCCCCCTGAGCGGCGTGAACGTCCTGCACTGCGCCCCCGACGGACCGCCGCTGGACGGCGAGCGGGCCGCCCTCGACCTGATCGGCGACGCGATGGGCCGCGACGCCCAGGTGGTCGCCGTACCCGTGGCACGGGTCGCCGAGGACTTCTTCCGGCTGCGGTCCGGCGTCGCGGGCGCGGTGATGCAGAAGTTCGTGAACTACCAGATCCGGCTCGCCGTCGTCGGTGACGTCACCCGCCACACCGACGACAGCACCGCCCTGCGCGACTTCGTCCACGAGACGAACCAGGGCGGCCACATCTGGTTCCTGCCGGACCTGGACACACTGGACGAGAAACTCCGCGCGACCGGGTGACCCTCCCGTAAATCACGACAGAGGTTGTCCGGCTTCCCCGCCATGCTCGAAGAGTCATCGGGCACAACGGGAGGTCGGACATGTCACAGCCGCTGCGGGACAAGGTCGCACTGGTCGCCGGAGCGACCCGGGGAGCGGGGCGCGGGATCGCCGTGGAACTCGGAGCGGCGGGCGCCACCGTCTACGTCACCGGACGCAGCACCAGGAACCACCGCTCCGAGTACGACCGTCCCGAGACCATCGAGGACACCGCCGACCTCGTCACGGCGGCCGGCGGCCGGGGCATCGCGGTCCCCACCGACCACCTGGACCCGGCGCAGGTCCGCGCCCTCGTCGACCGCATCGCCGAGGAGCAGGACCGCCTCGACATCCTCGTCAACGACATCTGGGGCGGCGAGAAGCTCTTCGCGTGGGAGAGCCCGCTGTGGGAGCACGACCTCGACAACGGCCTCAGGCTCCTGAGGCTCGCGGTCGAGACCCACGCGATCACCAGCCACCACGCCCTGCCCCTGCTGCTGCGCCGGCCCGGCGGCCTGGTCGTCGAGATGACCGACGGGACCGACACCTACAACCGCGAGAACTACCGCGTCTCCTTCTTCTACGACCTCGCCAAGACGTCCGTCCTGCGCATGGCCTTCGCCCTCGGCCACGAACTCGGCCCGCGGGGCGCCACCGCCGTCGCGCTCACCCCGGGCTGGCTGCGCTCGGAGATGATGCTCGACATCTTCGGGGTACGGGAGGAGAACTGGCGCGACGCCCTCGGCCAGGTGCCCCACTTCGCCATCTCGGAGACCCCGCGCTACGTGGGCCGCGCCGTGGCCGCGCTGGCCGCCGACCCCGACGTGTCCCGCTGGAACGGCCGCTCCCTCGACAGCGGCACGCTCGCTCGGACCTACGACTTCACCGACCTCGACGGCAGCCGCCCCGATGCGTGGCGGTACCTGGTCGAGGTGCAGGACGCGGGGAAGCCGGCGGACGTGACGGGCTACCGCTAGATCAGGAGGGCTGCACCGGCGGCAGCTGCCACCGCACCGCGAGGCCCGGTGGCAGCGCCAGATCGTCGCGTACGGCGGCGTAGTAGCCGTCACGGCCGGTGCGATGCCGCTCCAGCAGCGCCCGCCACGCCTCCGGGTCGCGGGTCCCGGCGCGCAGGAACCCCTCCATCTCCAGCACCACCGTGACCCACACCCGCGCCTTCTCCACCACCGCGGGACTCCCGAGCAGCAACAGCGCCTCCCCGTCCGGGTCCCGCGCGAGGGTGGACTCCGCCAGAAGCGGGGCGGCCTCCTCCGGGGAGAGCGGATGCGGATGGGGATCGTTTCCGAAGTGGGACGCCACCCGGCACGCCAGCGTGATCGTCTTCTTCAGGGTGCGCGCATAGTCCGAGTACACGGCCAGCCGCCGCTCCTCCCAACGAGCCGCCTGCTCCCGCTGGAAGCGGGCGCGGTCGCTGCGCACGACCGCCGCATAGGAACCGAGCGCGCCGATGACGACACCTATGAGCGCGGGGAGTTGCTGCAAGAACGCTGACATGGGCGAACGGTATCTGCCCTGTTGATCACCGAGGGGCTACCTTCGCCCCATGACCCACACACAGCGCTTCGAAGGACACGGAGTTCTCGTCACCGGCGCCGCCCGCGGCATCGGCGCGGCCTCGGCCCGCCGGCTGGCCGAGGAGGGCGCGCGGGTCCTGCTGACCGACCGGGACGGGACCGTCGTCGCGGAGACGGCCGCCCGGCTGCGTGAACAGGGCCTGGAAGCACGGGCCTTGGCGTGCGACATCGCCGACCGCGGTGCGATCGAGGCGGCCGTCGCCCACGCCGTCGACGCGTTCGGCTCGCTCGACGTCCTCGTCAACTGCGCCGCCCGCTGCACCCCGGAGACCCCGCTCTTCGAGGACGACTCGGACGACGAGTGGGCCGGGGACCTCGACATCACCCTCGGCGGCCCCTACCGCTGCTCGCGTGCCGCGCTCCCGCACCTGGTCGCCTCCGGGCGCGGCGCCATCGTCAACATCGGTTCCGTCAACGGCCTCCAGGACTTCGGCAACCACGCCTACAGCGCGGCGAAGGCCGGTCTCGGCTCCCTGACCCGCACTCTCGCCGGGCACGCGGCGGCCCGCGGGGTCCGCGTCAACCTGGTCGCCCCGGGCACGGTCCACACCTCCGCCTGGGAGGGACGGGAGGACCAACTCGCCGAGATGCGACGCCTGTACCCCCTCGGCAGAGTCGGCGCGCCCGAGGACATCGCCGCCGCCGTCGCCTTCCTCGCCTCCCGCGACGCGGCCTGGATCACCGGCACCACCCTGATCGTCGACGGCGGCCTCACCGCGGTCAACACCGGCTTCCACACGACGGTCCATCCGGATCGGGGCGCCTGAACGTGCGAAACCTGCACCGGCTGCCGAAGGCCCATCTCCATCTGCATCTCGAAGTCGCAGGACACGCTCACACCGGGAACCGCCGGACCTCCCGCGCCGCAACGAGAGCCTCAGCCACCCGCTCCACGTCGGCCCGGGTCGTGCGCCAGTTGCTGAAGGCTGCTCGCAGGGCGGGGACGCCTTCGTGGACGGTCGGTGTGAGGAAGGTTTCGCCGGACTCCGCGACCGCGCGGGACAGGGCGTCGACCCGTTCCTGGGTCGGATCCCGGTCCAGGGTGAAGCAGACGACGTTGAGGCGGACCGGGGCCAGGAGACGCAGGCCGTCCGAGGACTCGATGCGGGCGCCCAGCTCACGGGCCAGGGCGACATTGCGTTCCACGATCTCGCCGTGGCCCTCACGGCCGTACGCGACGAGGGAGAACCAGGCGGGGAGGGCGCGCAGGCGGCGGGAGTTCTCCGGGGTGAGGTGGAGGAAGTCGGGGTCGCCGGTGGGCAGGCCCAGGTAGGGCGAGGCGTTGTGGAAGACGGCGATCTGGAGGTCCTGGCGGCGGGTGAACTGGACGGCCGCGTCGTAGGGGACGTTCAGCCACTTGTGGAGGTCGACGCAGACCGAGTCCGCGGCGTCGAGTCCGGCGACGAGAGGGGCGTGGGCGGGGGACAGGGCGGCGAAGGCGCCGAACGCGGCGTCGACGTGCAGCCAGAAGTCGTGGCGCTCCTTGAGAGCGGCGACGGCCCGGAGATCGTCGAAGTCGACCGTGTTCACCGTGCCGGCGTTCGCCACCACGATCGCCGGACGCCCACCGAGCCCGGCCAGCGCCGCGTCCAGCGCGTCCACGTCGACGGCCTCCCGGTTCCCGGGGAGCACCGGCACCCGCCGCAGCCGGTCCCGGCCGATGCCCAGCACCGACAGCGCCTTGGTGATGCTGGAGTGCGGGCTGCCGGACAGCACCTCCACCGGACCGAGCGTGGCCGCCCCCTCCCGGGACACGGACACCCCGAGCCGCTCGCCCAGCCACTCGCGGGCGATGGCGAGACCCACCGTGTTCGACATGGTCGCCCCGGTCACGAAGGCCCCGCTGTGCGCCTCGCCCAGCCCGAACAGCTCCCGGAGCCAGCCCACCGTCTCCCGCTCCAGCGCGGCCGCCCAGGAACCGACCGCCCCGGACGCGTTCTGGTCGTAGGCGCTGGTCAGCCAGTCCCCGGCCACCGAGGCGGGCGTCGCACCCCCGGTGACGAAGCCGAGGTAACGGGGACCGGCCGACCCGGAGAACCCGGGCGCCCACCGCTCGGCGAACCGCGCGAGCGCACCCTCGGCCCCGGCCCCCGCACCCGGCACGGCCGCGGGACCGGGCGCCTGGTCGAGTCGTACGGCAGGCCGCTCGTCGAGCCCGGAAAGCTCCCGGGCGGCGAGATCACGGGCAGCTTGGAGAAGGTCGGGAAGCCGGGCCAGATCGCCGGCGAGTGCGGGGTGCATGCGGGGCAGCGTAGGTGGGGGAGGTCGCCGGGAGCCCGGTCCACCTCGAACAAACTGGACCGATTTATGTCACCGTTTCGTCGCAGCCCGCCCGGCAGTACAACGAACACGTGCGCGGCTACGTCTAGGTGGCAGAGATCGCAGATTCGTACTGATCAATTCCGTATTGAGGGGACAGGGAACAGGCCATGGGGGACATACGCAGACGGGGCGCCGTCGCGCTGGGCATCACCGGACTCGTCGCACCGCTGACCATCGCGCTGGGCGTCTCGCCCGCGCAGGCGGCGGGGAGCTGCACCACACAGGCGGGCCCGTACCAGAAGAAGGTGGAGAAGTTCCTCGGCCGCCCGGTCGACGGCAAGCAGTCCACCGCCGACTGCAAGGCGATCAAGGCCTTCCAGACCAAGCACGGCATCACCCCGAACATCGGCTACGCCGGATCCGTCACCTGGGGCGTGATGGACCTGATGACCAAGCAGAAGGCCGTCGGCAATAACCCCAACCGGGACGGCAAGTGCCCGACCAACAAGGGCCGCATCGCCTGCGTGAACCTCACCCTCCAGCTGAGCTGGATCCAGGACGGCGACCGCCTCGTCTACGGCCCCGTCCCGGTCCGCACCGGCCGCGACGGCTACGAGACCCGCACCGGCCTGAAGAAGATCTACTGGCGCGACAAGAACCACGTCTCGTCGATCTACAACGTGCCGATGCCCTACAGCCAGTTCTTCGACGGCGGCCAGGCCTTCCACTCGGTGAACCTCAGCATGTGGAACCCGCCCGGCTCCCACGGCTGCACCAACATGACCCCCAAGGACGCCAAGAAGTACTGGTCCCTGCTGAAGAAGGGCGACGACGTCTTCGTGTACGGCCGCAAGCCGGGCACCTGATCACCAGGCACCCGGCCCCGAGTGCCGGGTTACTGAGGCGCGTCCCCGAAGTCCGGGATCTCCAGCCGCGCCCCACCCTGCCGTGCCGAGTCGTGGGCGATGATGCCCGGCAGGGTGTAGCGGGCCGCCACCCAGGCGTTGACCGAGGGCAGCGAGCGGGTGTTCACGGCGGTGACGAAGTCGTCCACCAGGAAGTGGTGGCTGCCCTCGTGCCCGTTGTGCAGGTTGTCGAAGGACCGCGGCAGCCGCGCCCGGTCGTGCACCGGCGCCGAGCCCGAGGTGAACGCGGCCCGCAGCTCCGGCGCGATGTGCTGGAGTGACGGATCGTCAGGAGACATGGTGGGCTTGGGCTCGAGGAGCTCGCTGATGTCCTTCACCCCCTTCTTGTCCTGCCACAGCGCGACCGTGGCCAGCTGCTCCATGCTCGCCTCGGTCCCGAAGAAGCGGAAACGGGACTCCCGGATGTGGGACGGGTAGCCGACCCGCCGGAACTCGTTCGTACGGAACGACCCGCCGCCCGCCACCTCGAACAGCGCGGTCGCGTTGGAGAAGTCGTTGCCGAACTGGCTGACCTCCTTGTCGAACACACCGTCCCCGCGGTCGTCGACCACCCCGATCGCCGACACGCTCACCGCGTGCGTCTGCCAGGCGCCGAGCACCCCGCCCACCGAGTGCGTCGGGTACAGCAGCGGGGGATAGCTGGCGGTCTCCTTCCAGGTCTCGCCGCCGCTGTACTGGTACGCCTCGTAGAACCCGAGGTCCATGTCGTGGACGTAGTCGCCCTCGGCGTAGAAGAGCCGCCCGAAGGCGCCCTCGGCGATCTGGTTGCGGGCGTGCACGGTCGCCGGGTTGTACTGGCTGGTCTCGCCCATCATGTACGTCAGCCCCGTCGCCCGGACCGCGTCGATGATCGCCGCTATCTCCTCCGTGGTGATCGCCATGGGGACCGCGGAGTACACGTGCTTGCCGGCGTTCAGCCCCTGGAGGACCAACGGCCCGTGCGTCCAGCGCTGGGTGAAGATCGCGACGGCGTCGACGTCCTTCGACTCCAGCATCGCCTCGTACGACGGGAAGGTGCCGGCGAGTCCCTGCGCGGCGGCGAGCTGCTCGGCCCGCTCGGGCAGCAGATCGGTGACGTACACGTCACCGACGCCGGGGTGGGCCTGGAACAGCGTGGCGAACTGGCCGGAGAACTGGCCGGCGCCGACGATGCCGAGAGAGAACGTCATGGAGGACTTGCCCTTCGAAGGTCGACTCACTGGTCGAGAATCAGGTTGATCTGGTCGGTCGTCTGGTCGAGGCTGCTGACGGACTTGCCGTTGCCGTAGATGTCCTGCATCTCCGGGTGCATGAGCGCGTACACGTCCGCCGCGTAGTTGGTGATCGGATAGGAGAAGGTCGCGAAGTCCTTCTTGTCGGCGACCGGCTCGGTGAACGCCGTGACGTCGATGCCCTTCTCCTTGTACGCGGCGACGGCGGCCGCCGTGCCGTCGGGCGTGGCCGGGAACACGATGCCGTACCTCCCCACCGTCCGCTGGCACTCGTCGGACGACAGGTACTTCACCCACTTCAGCGCCCCCGCCTTGTTGCGGGCGTTCTTGGTGACGGAGTCGGCGAGGCCGTTCATCATCGTGGCCCGCTTGCCGGTGGGTCCCTCGGGGGTGACCGCGGTGGCCATCTTCACGCCCTTGAAGCCGGCGTACGTCGAGATCATCCAGGCCCCGTCGAAGGTCGCCGCCGCCTTGCCCGCCGCGACCTGGGCGTTGCCGGGGCTGGACTGGGAGTTGTAGGAGGTCAGGGGCGCCATGTAGCCCTTCCTCGCCAGCCCGAACCACCAGTCGATCACCGACTTGAAGGTCTTGCTGTCGTACTGGTACTTCGTGCCCCACCGCTTCTTGTCGGTGTAGGTCCAGCCCGCGGAGGCGGCGAAGCTGCTCCACTGGGTCTGGCCGTCGCCGTCCCCGCCGCCGTTGCTGGCGAGGCCGTAGACCTTGACGTGGTTCTTGTCGAAGCCGGGTTCGTCCCCCCGCTTGCCGTTCCTGTCGACGGTGAGGCGGGCGATGGCCTTCTCGAAGGTGCCGCCGTCCCGCGGGTTCCAGGACAGGTCGTTGAGCTGTGCGGCGGTCAGGCCCGCGTCGGTCGCCGCCTTCTGGTTGTAGAAGAGGGCGACCGTGTCCCAGTCCTTGGGGGCGCCGTAGCGGTGGCCGTCCTGTCCGATCCAGTTGTCGGCGAGGCCCTTCTGGTAGGCCGCCGGGTCGATGCCGAGGCCGTCCAGCGGCTCCAGCACCTTCAGGTCGGCGAACTGGCCGAACTTCTGGATGTGGTCGGTGAAGACGTCGGGCTCGGTGCCCGCGATGAAGCTCGCGGTGAGCTTGGTCCAGTAGTCGTCCCAGCCCAACTGGGTGATCTTCACGCGCAGTCCGGGGTTCTCCCGCGCGAAGTCCTTGGCGCACGCCTGGTAGGCGGGCAACTGGTTGGAGTCCCACAGCCAGTACGTCACCGTGCCCGACGAGGACCCGGCGGAGCCGCTCCCGGCGCACCCCGTCAGACTCAGGGCCAGCGCACCGGCCAGTGCGGTCAGCGTACGAAGTCGCATCACGAATCCCTCACTTGATCCCGGTGAAGCTGATGGAGCCGACGATGCGGCGCGCGAAGAACCCGAACAGCGCGAGCATCGGGAGGGCGGCGATCAGCGTGGCCGCCATCAGGCCCGACCAGTCGGTGCCGGTCTGCGGGGTCTGCGCCCGGAAGATCGCGAGGGCCACGGTCAGGACCCGGGAGCTGTCGCTGTAGGAGACCATCAGCGGCCAGAAGTAGTCGTTCCAGGCCGTGATGTACGTCAGGACGGCGAGCGTCATGATCGGCGTGGACGCCATCGGCAGCAGCACCCGGAAGAAGATCCGCACCTTCCCGGCGCCGTCCAGCAGCGCGGCCTCCTCGACCTCGCTCGGGACGTTCATGAAGAACTGCCGCAGGAAGAACACCGCGAACGGCGTCATGAACATCGTCGGCAGGGCGATGCCCAACAGGTTGTCGACCAGGCCGAGTTGCTTGATGAGCACGAAGTTCGGCAGCAGGGTGAAGATGGCCGGCACCATCAGCCCGGCGAGGAACAGGCCGAACACCTTGTCCCGGCCCCGCCAGCGCAGCCGGGCGAAGGCGTAGGCGGCCATCGCGGAGAAGAAGATCTGGCAGACGGTGATCAGGGTCGAGACCACCACCGAGTTGAGCAGATAGCGCCAGAACTTCAGCCCGCCGCCCGCACCGCCCTGGGCGATCGCCTCCTTGGTCGACTGGAGGCCGAGCGCCCGCTCGAAACCGCCGGTGGTGAGGTCGACGGGCAGCGGGTCGCCGGGGTGGGCGGCGAGGCCGGCGTTGGTGGACAGCGCGGTGCGCAGGATCCAGTAGAACGGCAGCAGGGTGACGAGCACGATCGCGGTCATCACCGCCCAGGCGAGGACCCTGCCCGGGGAGAAGCGGCGCCCCTCGGGCCGTATCCGAGTGGTCGTGGTCACGGCAGCCATGTCGGTCTCCTCTCCCTCAGCCGAGGTCGCTCTGACCGGCGCGGGTGATCCGGTACTGGAGGACGGTGATGGCGCTCAGCACCACGAGCAGGGCCACCGACATCGCGGAGGCGTAGCCGAACTGGAAGCGGCCGAAGGCGGCGCCGTAGATGTAGTACTGGAGGACGTTGGTGGCGTTCGCGGGGCCGCCCGCCGTCGTCACCGCGACCGTGTCGAACACCTGGAACGAACCGATCACCGTCATGATCAGCACCACCGCGAGGACCGGCCTGAGCAGTGGCATCGTGATCCGCCAGAACATCCGCCACTCGCTCGCGCCGTCCACCTTGGCCGCCTCGTACACATCGCCCGGGATGGCCTGGAGACCGGCGAACAGCAGGAGCGCGGTGTAGCCGACGTGCCGCCACACGTTGATCAGGGCGATGGTCGGGATCGCCCAGGTCTCGTCCGCGAGGAACGGGATGCGGTCGAAGCCCAGCCCCGCGATGATCTCGTTGCCGATGCCGAGCTGGTTGTCCAGCATCCACAGCCACACCAGGCCCGCGACCACGTTCGACATCAGATACGGCGTGAGGACGATCCCGCGCAGGGTCGCCGACTGAGTCAGCCGCTGGAGCAGGACGGCGATGGCGAGCGCCGACACCGTCTGGACGCCGATGTTGATGACCACGTACTCGACGGTGACCGCCAACGAGTCCCAGAAGATGGGGTCGTGGACCATCCGGACGTAGTTGTCCAGGCCCACCCACTCGGCCGGGGTGAGCAGGTTGAAGCGGGTGAAGCTCAGGTAGATGCCGCGCAGCGTCGGCCAGAGCAGGAAGACCGTGAAGCCGAGCAGCGCCGGGGCGATGAACACCGCGGCGAGCCGTCCGTCCCCCCGCCCCTCCCGGGCCGGTGCCCGCTGCGTCCTCTGCTTCGTCCGCGCCCCCTCGGCGCCGCCCAGGGGCAGACGCGACGGAGGGCTGCTGGAGGCGATGGTCATCGGGAGACTCCCTCGTCTGCGGCGGCTCGTCCTCGGCCACTTACTTTTGTGGCGGAAGAATCCATGCGTCAAGGGGTCCGCAAACATCTTTTCAGGACAGTCTTGAGGGCCATAACATGGTCATGTTCCTTTTATGTCGAAAGAAATCATGTGGGAGTCTGACCTTCATGACCGCAGTTGCCGCCAGCTGGCTCCCCCTGAGCACCGGCGAACGCTCGGTGGCGATCGAGGTGCTCGTCCACGGCCCGCTGTCGCGCACCGAGCTCGCCCGCCGCCTCGACCTGTCCGCCGGCAGCCTCACCCGGCTCACCAAGCCCCTCATCGAGTCGGGCCTGCTGATCGAGGTCCCCGAGGCGGGCACCCCGGCGGAGGTGCGCCAGGGGCGCCCCTCGCAGCCCCTCGACGTCGTCGCCGAGTCCGGATCCTTCATCGGCTTCAAGATCACCGAGGACATGGTCTACGGCGTCGTCACCACCCTCAGGAGCGAGATCGCCGCCCGCCACGACCGGCCCCTGACCAGCCACGACCCGGCTCAAGTCGCCGACCTGCTCGCGGAGATGACGGACGAGCTGGCCCGCGAACACCCGCGCCTGGCGGGCATCGGCATCGGGGTCGGCGGCCTGGTCCAGGAGCGTGCCGTGGTCGGCGAGTCCCCGTTCCTGCACTGGCGGGACGTCCCCCTCGGTGAACTCGTCGAGGAGCGCACGGGATTGCCCGTGGTCGTCGAGAACGACGTGGCCGCGCTCGTCGAGGCCGAGACCTGGTTCGGCGCCGGGCGCGGCCTCGACCGGTTCGTCGTCCTGACCATCGGCGCCGGCATCGGCTACGGCCTGGTCCTCGGCGGACGGCGCGTCCCCTACGCCGAGGAGGACCGCGGCTTCGGACGGCACTGGATCATCGACCCCAACGGCCCCCTCACCCCCGACGGCACCCGCGGCAGCGCCGTCTCGCTGCTCGCCATCCCCAGCATCCGCTACCAGGTGCGGGCCGCCACCGGCCGCGACCACACCTACGAGGAGATCCTCGCCCTCGCGGCGGCCGGCGACCCCATGCCCGCCCGCGTCATCGACGAGGCCGGACGCGCCCTCGGTGTCCTGGTCGCCCAGATCGCCAACTTCGCCATGCCGCAGAAGATCCTGCTCGCCGGAGAGGGGGTCGGACTGATGGACGTGGCCGGCAAGACCGTCGAGGACACCGTCCGCGCCCACCGCCATCCCCTGGCCGCCCCGATCGACCTGGAGACCAAGGTCTCCGACTTCCACGACTGGGCCCGGGGGGCCGCCGTCCTGGCCATCCAGGTACTGGTCCTGGGTGTGGCCGAAGTGTGAAGCAGGCCACAACCCTTGACAGGAGCGCCTGTTGACAGGTGGACGTGATCAGTAACACGGTCCGGTATGTCCTTTTCTGGCGTGATTACTCACGGCGCCTTCACTTCCGGAGCCGTATGCTTCACACCATGTCCACCACCGTTGAACCCGTTACCGATCGATCGGCCGACGAGGTCAACGAGGAGATCCGGGCCCTGTGGCGCCGGGCGGGCGGGACACTGAGCGGCGAGCAGCGCGAGGAGTACCAGCGCCTCGTCCTGGAGTGGGCCGCCGCCGCTCCGCAACCGGTCACGGCGGCCTGACCCCGAGCACCCCTCGGGGCATCACCGCCCCGCCCCTGGGCACCCCTGACGGAATGGGCCCTCTCCTCGCACTGGCCTCGGCGGCCTGCTACGGCATCGTCGACTTCGCGGGCGGCTTACTGTCCCGCAAGGCACACTTCGCCGCCGTCACCTTCCTCGGCCAACTCGGCGGGCTGCTGCTCGCCGGCACCGCCGCGCTCCTCCTGCCCGCCGACGCCGTACACCCCGCCGACCTCCTGTGGGGCGCGCTGTCCGGCGTCGGAAGCGGCGCCGCCATGCACTTCCTCAACCGCGGCCTCAGCCACGGCGCGATGAGCGTGGTCGTCCCCGTCAGCGCCGTCACCGGGGTCGCCCTGTCCGTGGTGTGCGGCGTGCTGCTCGGCGACCGGCCGACCGCCGTGGCCTGGCTGGGGATCGCCCTGTCCGGCCCCGCGCTGTGGATGGTCTGCGGCGGCGGCCGGGACACCGGCGGGGGAGTCCCCGACGGGCTGCTCGCCAGTGCCGGGGTCGCGCTCCAGTACATCGCGCTCGCCCAAGCCGGTGCCTCCAGTGGCCTGTGGCCGGTGGCCGCGGGCCGGGCGGCCGCCGTACTGGTCCTGCTGCCCGCCGCCGCACGGCACCCACGGCGCCTGCTCCTGCCACCCGTGCGCGCGGTTCAGGCGCTCCTGGTCGGGGCGGGCGCCGCGCTCGGGCTCATCCTCTACCTGCTCGCCGTCCAACGGCAGTTGCTGGCGGTCGCCGTCGTGCTCGCCTCCCTCTACCCGGCCCTCCCCGTGATCCTCGGACTGGCCCTGCTCGACGAGAGACTCAGCCGGCAGCAGGTCCTCGGCCTCGTGGGAGCCGGCGTCGCCACGGTCCTGCTGAGCGTCGGATGAGGAACCCGGTGACTCAGCCCCAAGTCGCCGAGTAGTACCGCTGATACGCCTTGCGGTCCTGCTCCGAGCGGATGTACCGGGTCGCCACCAGCGCGATCAGGCTGCCCCCGACGACCAGCAGGCCGGGCCCGACGTTCCGGGTGTCCGTGAGCCGGCTCAGCAGCGGTGTGCCCTCGGCGCCCTCGACCGCGGCCGAGGAACCGGGAGAGGCGCCGCCGGGCGCGATCGAGCCCTGTGCCGAGGTGGCCGACGGCGCGGGAGAGGCGGCCCCACCGGCCGCGGCCGGGTTCGACACGATCAGCTGCATGCCGAGATCCCGCAGCGCCTTCGTCACCGGCTCGAAGAACGTCGTCCCGCCCTGCGTGCAGTCACCGCTGCCGCCCGACGTGATGCCGAGCGCGATCCCCTCCGAGAACATCGGACCGCCGCTGTCCCCGGGCTCCGCGCACACGCTCGTCTCGATCAGCCCGGTGACCGTGCCCTCCGGATAGTTCACGGTGGCGTTGACCGACGTCACCTGCCCGTCGCGCAGCCCGCTGGTGCTGCCGCTGCGGAACACCCGCTGCCCGATGGACGGATCGCCCGCGCCGGTGATCTGCACGCCCTTGCCGTTGCCGATGAACACGACACCGGCCCCGTCGCCCGCCTTCCCGTCGGCGTACTGCACCAGGGAGTAGTCGTTGCCGGGAAAGCTCTGGGTGACCGTCTTGCCCAGCTGGTTGGTGCCGCCGGTGTCCGCGAACCAGATCGAACCGGTCGGCCCGCAGTGCCCGGCCGTGAGGATGAAGTCGCTCTGGCCGTTGGTCACGTTGAAGCCCGCCGAACAGCGCCCGCCGGTCGACAGGATCGGCTGCGCCCCGTTGAGGCGGGGCGTGAAGGTGCCCTCGGTGCGCTCCGTCTTCACGAAGCCGCCGATGCCGTCCGCGACCTTCGTCATGCCGGCCCAGTCGGACGCCGAGACGGTGCTGTCGCCCTGCACCACCACCTGGTTGGTCCGGTAGTCCATCGACCACGCGGTCCCCGCGACCCGCGGCGCCGAACGCAGCGTCTTCGCCGCCGCCTTGAGCTCGTCCATGCTGTGCTCGACGACCTTCGCCCTGGCCCCCGCCGCGCGCACCTCGGCGGCCGCCTTCTCGTCGGTGACCGCGACGACGGGCTTGCCGTCGTCGCCGATCCAGGTGCCGGCCGTACGGGCGGAACCGAGCCGCGCCGCGATGTCCGCCCCGGTCTGCCCGGCCGTCTGCGCGTAGGTGCGCGGCACCGTGGTGGCGGGAGGCTCGCTCGCGACGGCCCGCGTGACCATCGTGCCTCCCAGGAGGAGTCCGCCGACTGCCGCCAGCCGTGTCACTCGCCGGACGACCCGTCGTCGTGCGTGCCTCATGCATGGCTCCCGAACCAGAACAAGCGGTGACTGCACCGCGGGACCCTCCGGTCGTTGAGCGCCCTCCTTGCATACGGCGCCGGGGGCGGGCGCGTTCACGGAAGCCGAAGATCCGGTGCCGGGACAATGACGTGGAGCCACCTCAACACGCCCGGCCCGGGCCCGGGTTGGCCGATACCCCGAGCCCCCGGGCGCCGCCTAGACTGCCGTCATGGACGAAACGCCGCTGGAGCGGCTCGGCGCGGGCAAGTACCTCCTGCTCACCAGCTTTCGCAAGAACGGCACCCCGGTCGCCACCCCGGTGTGGGTGGTCCGTGACGAGGACGCGCTCGGGGTGTGGTCGTCCGCCGACGCCTGGAAGGTGAAGCGGATCCGGGCCCGCGCGGACGTCCTGGTCGGCCCCTGCGACGTGCGCGGCAACCCGACCGGCGACCAGGTCCCGGCCACCGCGGAGATCGTCGACGCGGCGACCACCGGCCGCTACCGGCAGCTCCTGGCCCGGAAGTACGGGATCCTCGGCCGGCTCACCCTCCTCGGCAGCAGACTGCGGCGCGGGGCGGACGGGACGGTCGGCATCCGCGTGACCTTGTGAAACGCGGGGCCCGGACCCTCCGGGCCCCGCGTCACGGGGGTTCCGGCACCCCGGGCCCCGCGCCACAGGGGTCAGGCCCGGTCGAGCACCGTCCCCGTCAGCACCGGCTTGTCGGGCAGCGGCTCGGCGTCGTAGTCGGTCAGCGCGACGCGCATCGACTCGGTCGGCTCGGCCAGCTGGTCCTGGACGGTCGGCACGACGAAGTCCACGCTGGTGCTGCCCGGCGGGATGTTCAGCCACACCCACAGGTTCGCCCGGGACAGCGGTCGCTCCGGGTCCGGTACGTCACCGGTCCAGTCGTGCAGCCACTGCGCGTCCACGTCCTTGGTGGACAGCTCGGTGCCCTCGGTGACCGGAAGCACCCGCACCGGCTGCCACATGTCCACCGTGGTGGGGGCGTCCAGGGACACCCGCCAGGTCAGCGTCTCGCCCTCGGTCACCTTGTCGGCGACCGGCGCCAGGGTGATCACCGGTGCGGGATCGTCGTTCTCGGCGGTGACCCCGCCCCGGTGCTTGCCGATGACGGCATGGTGGACGGCCTTGACGGCGATGTCGTACCGGACGTCGAAGCCGTAGGCCGTGTCGCCCTTGACCTCGACCGGTACGTCGATCGCGTTGCTGCCGGGCCGTACGGTCACGAGCCTGCTCTCGGCCCGGCCGCTCTCCGGCTCCAGGACGTACACGCGGACCTGCCCGCTGCCGTGCCCGGAGATTTTGACCGGGATCCGGTAGGTGCGGGTGCCCGAGTCACCCTCCTTGACGATCGTGCGGCCCACGTCGACACGCGGCAGTGCGGCCGCCTTCACCGCCGGGGTGCCGGGTGCCCAGCCCCAGGCGTCCATCAGCCAGGCCTGCCCGGACCGCGAACGGGGCGTCAGCTCAAGGGACTTCACATGCCTGAGGTCGACCCCGGCCCGGGTTGCGGCGGACAGCGGGACGCGCAGTTCCTGGGCCCAGTAGGAAGCGGTGCTCGTGGAGCCGGGGAGTCCGTCGACGCGGACTGAGCCGAGCTTCACCCGGCGGTTGCCGGAGTCGGTGACGGACACGTCGAACTTCGTGCCGGTCGTGTTCGGCGGTACGAAGACCCGCAGCGCGAGCTTCTGGGAACCGTGCAGCGAGAGCGGCTTGGGCGGAGTGACGCGCGCGGCCGTGCCCGGCGCGGACCACTTCAGGTGCACCGCGCCGCGGCCCGTCTCCTTCTCCGTCTCCCACCACGCGAAGTGCGGGGACGAGCCGGTGGCCTCCGGGTCCAGGCAGGCCTTGGCCGGGTCGGGGTCGATCGCCGAGCACAGCCGGGCACCGGTCACCTTGACCCCCGCGTCCGGCAGGAAGCCGCCGGTGCGGCGACCGCCGACCGCGTGCGTGAGCACCCGCGCCGGGTCGGCGGACGGGGCCCGCGTCCCGGAGCCGTCGAGCAGCGGACGCACCCGGTCGTCCCCGGCGACGAACAGCCGGGCCGCCGCCGCGATGTAGGTCGAGCCCGCCTTGTGCTGCTGGGCCGCGGTCAAGCGGGTCGGGGCACCCGGCGAGCACACCGGGTCCGGCTGGTCGGGGTCGTTCCAGAAGTCGTCCGAGGCGGGCGCCTCGGCCTCGCCCGGGGTCCACTCGCTGTTGAAGTAGTTGTGGTTGGCGCCGACGACGTAGACCGCGCTGTGCAGCGCGCTGCCCCGGCTGATCCCGCGGGTGCCGTCGACGAAGTCCTCGCCCTGGAGGTCGGACACATCGCCGTCGCAGCCCGGCAGCAGCGTCACGGACGGAACGTCGGCGACCGGATTCTGGCCGAAGATCGTCGGTCCGATCAGCACGGTCCCGCGCACCTTCCAGCGCACCGGGCCCCGGTAGCCGTCCTCGGCGGCGGGCGGCGGGTACAGGCTGTCCATCGCGGCCCGGTTGACGCCCTCGCCGCCCCGGGAGTGCCCGACGAGCAGGACCCGGGACAGGTCCGCCTTCGGCGCCTGGCGCACGACGGCCGGGGCGGAGGAGCGGTGGGCGCTCCAGTCGGCCCAGCGGGCCAGGTGCTGCCTCACCAGCGAGGAACGCGCCTGGGCGCCGGCGTCCTCGGCGTCCGCGTCCTGGGCGTTGATGCCGTTGGCGGAGATCGACACCGTCACATAGCCCTGGGAGGCCAGCAGTTGCTGGTCGCGCAGATAGCCCTTGTCACTGGGGATCGGCTTGTAGCCCGTCGCGCAGGGCCAGTCGCCGGTCACGTCGTCCTCGGTCGTGCTGCCCGGCTTGTAGCACGTGGCGTGCCGGCCGTGCAGGAACAGGGCGAGCGGGCGGTTGCCGGTGGCGCCCTTCGGTGCCACCACCTGGGCGCGCATCTCCACGGGAGCGGCGTAGCCGGGCAGGCGTATCGGGTCGAGGTCGTACTCCCCGGAGACCGTGCGGTACGAGCCGGGCTTGCCGGGATCGACGCCGTTCGCCGGTGCCTGCGCGGGGACGCGGGCCCCTCGCGCGGCGGACCTCGGCGCCTGTTCAGCCGCGTCCAGACGACGGCCCGCGGCCGTCACCTGGAGGTCCTGCAACCCGGTGGACCGGGCTTCCTCGAGGGCGAGCCGGAAGGTCCGCCCGTCCTTCGCCGGCTTCGGCACCCCGAGCAGCCGGTTCCCCGTCCGGAACTCGACGCGCGCGTCCCCCATGGGAACGGCCTTCGGCGCGCGCCAGACCAGCTCACGCGCCCCGCCCTTCCCGTCGATCCGCCACCCCGGAGGCAGTCCGTTGTCGTTCGTCGCGCTCAACGGGCCCACTCGGGGCGGTTGTTGGGCCTGTGCCAGTCCGGGCGAGCCCGCCAGGGCCGCCAGTACCGCCACGGCGGTCACACCTATTCGCCGGGCACGGATCAATGGTCGTCTCCTCGAAACCCCGTGCGCAGACGTCCCGTCGGTCCCGGGCGTCTCTCGCGTCACCTAGGACGGGGGAGGGGCGCCTGTGGGTTGTCTGTGCGCCGGGGGCGCTCGCGGGGGAGCGATGCGATCAAGCCAGCGAAGTCACCGGACTAGCGGATCACCGGATGGGGGAAGCGCTTTCCATGAGCCGAACTCCCCACCTCCGCGCGGTCGTCGTCGGCACCGGTCACCGCGCCCAGCTGTTCACCCGCGCCCTCGCCGCCCGCCCCGGCCACCGCGTCGCGGCCCTGTGCGATCCCAACCCGACCCGCATGGCCTTCCACAACCGCCTGCTCGCCGCGGCCGACGAACCCGCCGCCGCCCAGTGGGAACCCGAGCACTTTGCCGACCTGCTCGTGAAGGAGGGCATCGACGAGGTCGTCGTCACCACCGTCGACGCCGCACACGACCGCTACATCGTCCCCGCCCTGAAGGCGGGCTGCCGTGTCGTCACCGAGAAGCCGATGACCGTCGACGCGGACCGCTGCGCCCGTATCCTGGACACGGTCCGCGAAACCGGCAACTCCCTGACCGTCGCCTTCAACTACCGCTTCAACCCCGTGCACGAGAAGGCCCGCGCCCTGCTCGCCGACGGCGCCATCGGCGAGATCCTCTCCGTGCACTTCGAATGGCTCCTCGACACCCGGCACGGCGCCGACTACTTCCGCCGCTGGCACCGCGAGAAGCGGAACAGCGGCGGCCTGATGGTCCACAAGGCCGGCCACCACTTCGACCTGGTCAACTGGTGGCTCGCCGACGAGCCCCAGGACGTCTTCGGCTACGGGCGGCTCGGCTTCTACGGCCGTGAGGCGGGCGAGCGCCACGGTCTGCGCCGCGCGTACACGCGGGCCCACGGGGCGGGGGAGGCCGCCGACGACCCCTACGCCCTCGACCTCGCCGCCGACGACGCCCTGCGGGCCCTGTACCTGGACGCCGAGCGGGACGACGGTTACCTCCGGGACCGCAACGTCTTCGACGGGCCGGTCACCATCGAGGACGACATGGCGCTCCTCGTCCGCCACACCCGCGGCGCGACGATGACGTACCACCTCACGGCCTACTCACCGTGGGAGGGCTACCGGGTGATGTTCAACGGCAGTGCCGGCCGCCTGGAGCTGGAGGTGGAGGAGAGTCGCTGGCAGGCGCCCCTGACCAGGATCACCTCGGCGAGCGGGGCGCTGCACGGGGACACCGCGGCGGATCACGCGGGCGGTGCGCGGCTGACCCTGCGACCGCTGTGGAAGCCCCCGGTCGACGTCCCGCTCGTCACCGCGCACGAGGCGCACGGCGGGGGAGACCCGCGGATGCTCGACGCGCTCTTCGGCCCCGTGGACCCGGCAGCGCGGCCCGCGAGCGAGGTGCCTGACGACTCCGGCCACCCGACGGCCACGGAACGGGACGGGGCCCTGGCGCTGGGCGTGGGGCTGGCCGCCAACCGGTGCTTCGAGACGGGGCTTCCGGTGCGGGTGCGGGATGTGATCCCCGGGGTGTGGCGAGACCCGAAGTGCCACGCGTCCGACCAGGGGTGACGTCCCGTCAGCTCCAGGCGCGGTAGGGCTCGTCCAGCAGCTGGAAGACCGGCTCGCCGCGGACCGGGTCCTTGGCCGTCGACATCCGGACCCGGTCACCGCTGTGGATCGCGGCGGGCGGACCCATGACCCGGCCCCGGACGACGAAGCCCTCGGCCAGCTCGATCAGGGACACATTGCGCGCGGCGGGGGTGTTGCGGTGCACCACCGTGGAGTGGCGGACCGTGCCCACGCCCGCGCTGCGCTCCGTGCGCAGGTCGCCGCCCTGGCAGACCGGACACAGCAGCCGGTGGTACATCGCCGTGCCGCACCAGGTGCAGCGCTGGAAGAGGATCGAGTCCGTGGCCGGGGCGACGGGTTCGAGGACGCCGGTCGCGGAGCCGGCTGCCTGACGAGCCATGCTGCCTGAGTGGTGGTACACGCTGGTCAACTCCCTGCACTCGGCCGGAAACCCACGTGCGCGGAGCACCGTGCACGGATGTGCGCGGCGCCCTGTGCCACCGTGCACGCCGTCAGCGTATGGCACTCAGTGTCAGGAGTAAAGGTACTGCGTACCCTCTTTTCAGTCGGCGTCGAGCGTGGACTCGATCTGCTGGACCACCCGCCACAGCGGCGCGCCGCGGCGGGAGACGATCACCACCACGTCCTCGGGCCGCTCGTCGGCGGACGGCGCCCCGGGTGCCGTCCCGAAGGCGGCCTGCACATAGCCGAGCGCGTGCTCCACCGCCTGCTCGGCGTCGTCCTGCCCGTCCGAGCGCAGCCAGGAGCGCAGGGCGTTGTTGTGCGCCGCGGCCACGGCGGCGGCGATCACGTCGGCCCGCAGCGTCCCGTCGTGCAGCCCCTTCAGCCGCCCGCGCAGATACGCGGCGAAGGCGCGCTCGTAGCGCCACACCACGGACAGCTCGTAGGCGCGCAGGCCGGGAACCTGCTTGGTGAGGCGGTAGCGCTGCACGGAGAAGGTCGGGTTCTCGGTGTACATCCGCAGCACCAGCCGTACCGCCTCGCAGACCCGCTCCACCGGGTCGCACCCGGAGTCGTCGGCGTCCAGGAAGGCCGTCACGTCGGTCAGGCAGCGCTCGTGGTCGGGGAAGACCACGTCCTCCTTGGAGGGGAAGTACCGGAAGAACGACCGGCGTCCGACTCCGGCGAGCGCGACGATGTCGTCGACGGTGGTCTGCTCGTAACCCCGTTCCAGGAACAGCCGGAAGGCGGCCGCGACCAGCGCGTCCCGCATGGGGGGCTTAGTGGAGCTCATGGTCGCGAACGTAGCACCTCAACCACGTCTGTGGCACTCGGTGCAGCCGTGTGAGGGAACTGAGTGCTGTCGGGTCGGGGGAGGGGGGACAAGGCCCGCGCGCTGAACTCCCGGCCCCGTGGCCCCGTATCTCTCCCCGGGGGACGGCGCGGACCCAGCCCGCACGGGACGGAAGGAGAACAGGATGCCCACACCGTCCGACCGAGGGGTGCCGCCGGACGGCCCGCCCATCGAGCCCATCCGGGTGCTCCGCCCGCGCCGCACCGACGCGCTCGCGGAACTGCTCAAGGACCTGCCGCCGCGCCCGGCCGTCGGTTACGAGTCCATCGCACTGCCCTCGCCCTCGGGGACGGAGCCGGCGACCGAGGAACTGCCGCCCGTCAGGGACCACGATCGCGGCCGTGACCGGGACGTCCCCCGCGGCCGGGTGCCGGGACTGCGTCGCACGGCGATCGCCGCGGCCGTGACCGCGGCCGCGGTGATCGGCTTCGGCTGCGCGCTGCTGCTCGCCGACCGCCAGGAGAGCGCCGCGGCGGCCGCCCCGCAGCCCTCCGCCACAGCCCCCGCGACCCCCGCGCCCACCCCGACCGCCTCCGGCGCCAGCGACCCCGACGGCCCCGGCACCCTCCGGGAGGGAGACAGCGGGCCCGAGGTGAGAGACCTCCAGGAACGTCTGCGGCACATCCCGAACGTCTACGACGACGGGTCCACCGACGGCACCTACGACGCGACCCTGACCGCGGCCGTGGCCCGCTTCCAGCTCTGGTACGGCATCCGCGGCGACGAGGACGGGGTGTACGGCGACGACACGCGGCGCGACCTGGAGTCCCGTACGGGCGGCTGATCGCGGAGGATGGCGGGCATGGACGCTTTCATCGACCGACTCGACCCCGACATGTGCGTCGTGACCGCCGCCGCGGACGGCGACCGGGCGGGCTGCCTGGTCGGCTTCGCCTGCCAGTGCTCGATCGAGCCCGTGCGGTACGCGGTGTGGCTGTCGAAGGCGAACCGCACCTACCGGGTGGCCCGCTCCGCGAGCCGCCTCGCCGTCCATCTGCTCACCCGTGAACAACGGGACCTCGCCGAGCTGTTCGGCGGGGAGACGGGGGACCGCACGGACAAGTTCGCCCGGGTCCGCTCGCGGCAGGAGGCCGGCGGGGCGGTCGTCCTGGAGGACGCCGCGGCCTGGTTCGTCGGCACGGTCGTCTCGCGCGTCGACGGCGGCGACCACGTCGGGTTCGTCCTGGAGCCGGAGGCGTGGGGAGCCCGCGAGGACACCGAGGGGGCACCACTGCTACGGCTCTCCGACGCGACCTCGATCTCCCCGGGCCACCCGGCGGACTGACCCCGCCTTCTCGAACCGTCAGCCGGTCACTCCGGGGCGTCGGGCACCCGGATGTCCACCACGCACACGTCGTCGCGCCGTTCCCCCGCCAGCACCGAGGTGAGCAGCGGGACCAGGGACCCCGGCTCCTCGGCGTGATGGGCCGCGACGGCCGCGGCGAGCCGGTCCAGGCCGTGGTCGAGGCCCTCCGCCGGCCGCTCCACCAGGCCGTCCGTGTAGAGCAGGACCCGGTCGCCCGGTTCCAGCACGCAGCGCGCCTCCTCGAAGTTCGGGTCGGAGCCGGCCCCGAGCAGCATGCCGACCGGGCGCTCGAGATAGCGCACCTCGCCGCCGCGCACCAGCAACGGCGGTGGATGACCGGCCTGCGCCCACATCAGACAGTGCTCGTCGGGGTCGTAGCGGGCCAGCACCATGGTCGCGGTGCCGTGGGAGTCGCGGGAGTGCAGGAGCAGGGTGTTGAGCCGGGCCAGGGCCCCGGTCAGCGACGACCCGGTGATGACCATGCCCTTGGCGGTGAAGCGCAGTTGGGCCATCGTGGCCACCGCGTCGATGCCGTGGCCCGCGACGTCGCCGACCACGAACAGGGCCTCGCCGTCCGGCAGTTCGATGGCGCTGAACCAGTCACCGCCGACGTGGATCCCCGACTGGGCGGGCAGATAGGCCACTTCGACCCGCAGCCCGGCGAGACGGACCGGCCGGGTGGGCAGCGGAAGCAGCGCGTGCTGGAGCCGGGCGGCCAGGGCCCGCTCGGCGTGCAGCACGCCGTCCTGCGTCAGGATCGCCCGCTCGCTCTCCACCAGGGCCAGTTCGGCGCTGCGCTGCGCGGTGAGGTCCTGGACGAAGCCGTGCACCTCGACGGGCCGGTTCCCGGTGTCGGTCACCACCTCGGCGACCATCCGCACATGCCGGACCTCGTGCCCGGCCCGCACCCGGAAGGGGATGTCGAACGGGAGCCCCGTCCGCACGAGTTCCTCGACGGCCCGGGCGAGCGCCGGGGCGTCCTCGGGCAGCGCGAGCCCGGGAAGGTCGGCCAGGCGGACCGGTCCGAGCGCGGGATCCCGGCCCATGACGAGGAAGGTCTGCGAGGACCAGCTGCCCTCGCCGGTGACGAGGTTCCAGTTCGCCCAGCCCAGGTTCCCCAGCCGCTGCACGTCCGCCAGCCGCTGCTCCTGCCGGTCGGAGGAGTCGTGCCGGACCCAGGTGATGACCAGGGCGTCGCCCAGCCGGGCCGCGTGCACGGCGTAGGTGGACAGTTCGGTGCTGCCCTCCACCACCGCCTGGTGGGCGAACGGCTCGCCGTCGAACGGCTCACCCGTGGTCAGGGTGCGCAGACAGCCGTGCCACACCGCCTCGTCCGCCATGCTCGGCAGACACTCCAGGACCCGTCGCCCGAGGAGCTGACGCCCGGTGCGGCCCACGACGTCGACCGCCTCCTCGGTGGCGGCGTCGATCCGGTAGTCGGCGACCTCCCCGTCGGGCCCGCGCAGCGGCGTGAGCAGCATCGCCGAGCCCGGCAGCGAGTCGAACACCGGCTGCGCGGCGGCCGCCGTGGCCCCGGCGGTGGGCGCCTGCCGGGCGCCGAAGGACCGGAGCCAGCCCGCGCACAGCCGGGCGACGGCCCGCAGCAGCTGCCGCGCCGCGGGCGAGAAGGGTCCGCCGCGTGTCCGCAGGATCCCGATGCAGACCTCGGCGCCGCCGCCGGCCGGCACCGGCAGCCAGGCGCGGGACAGCCACCGCTCCGGCGGGTCCCCGATGAGCAGCTGCCGCTCCTGGTCCCGGGTGAAGTCCTCCAGCCAGCGCGGCTCCCGCGCCTGGAGCGCCTCGAGCGGGGCGATGCCGTGCAGCGGCGGCACCTTCGCCCACTGGCCGGCCAGGGTGTCGTCGATCCCGGCGTGCCCGATCAGTTCGAGCCCTCCGGCGGGCAGGGTCCTGAAGAGCATGAGCGCGTCGGCGTCGACGTCCGCCGCGAGCTCCTCCAGGAGGCACCGGGCCAGGTCCTGGGGGGTGGCGACATGGACGAGGGCCTTGCCGAGCCGGCCGAGCGCGGTGCATCCGTCGTCCGGGCCGGCTGCGTCCCGGTCCCCGGCCACGCCGGCGGCTGCCCGCGCCGACCGCGGTCCGGCCGGTTCGGGGACCGCGGACAGGGCGGTGTCGGGGAGGTTCTCGCCGGTGCCGGGTGGCGGGGCGGACCCGGGCAGCGGGGGCACCAGGGAGCCGAGGCTGATCCAGCACTCCTCCAGGAGTGTGCGCTCGCCGGCCTTGGCGCGCCGCAGCAGCTCGTCGGCGGCCGCGTCGGGGGTGCATCCGGTCAGCGCCATCAGGGCACCCTTGGCCCGCTCCAGCACCGCCGCGGTGGCGGCCTGGTCCCGCAACCGGTCCATCTCCGCACGCTGCCTGGCCACGACCCTGGCCAGCGCGGCCATGTCGGGCGCGGTCCCGGCGTGTGAAGGGCCGGCAGGCTCGCTCGTCACGCGTCGAGCATCGCACACGCGGCCCGGGTCGCTCCCGCTGTTGTCGACACACATCGCACGCACCGGTGACCCCGCCGGTTGACGAAACCGACCACGCCCCCTGTTCGAGCCGCGCCCCCGGCTCAGCAGCCGTGCGCGCCGTTCCGGCCGCGCTCCATGTTCCGGCCGTGCGCGCCGTTCCGGCCGCGCCCCATGTTCCGGCCGTGCCCGCCGTTCCGGCCGCCCCATGTACCGGCCGTGCCCGCCGCTCCGACCGCGCCCCCCGCTCCAGCGCACTCCTGCCCCGGACGATCCCCCGTTCCAGCCGCGTCCTCGTTCCGGCCGCGCCCCCGCGCCAGGCCGATCCCCCCAGCCGCGCCCGCCGCTCCAGCCGCGGCTCCCTCCCCGGACGCCCCCCGTTCCACCGCGCCCCCCGCGCGATCAGTGCGCGGCAGGCGGATACAGCCACCGGCGCAGCAGTCGGCTCAGCAGGGGCATCACCAGGTACGTCAGGACCGGCAGCAGCACCACCGGGAACACCGCGGCCCGCAGCGGCAGCGGCCACGCGGTGGTGCGGGGTGTCACCAGCCACTGGATCAGCAGGGTGCAGGGGAAGGCGCCGAGGAACGTGGTGAGCACCATCTTCCAGCGGACCGGGGGCCGCACCGTGGTGCCGGGCAGACTGAACCAGGTCTCCAGACCGGTGGTCGACTGCCGTTCGCCGCCGAGCTCGGTGGCGACTCCGTCGATCCGCGCGTGCCAGTGGGCCCGTTCGTCGGACTCCAGCCAGGCGGTCAGCCGGTGCGCGTCCGACCAGCGCAGCACCGCGTGGTAGCGGTGGCCGTCCTCGGGGCGCAGCCAGGACACGCCCTCATTGCCGGGGAAGCGTCTGGCGCAGCGGCTGATGCCCCGCGTCCAGCGCTCGAACTCCCGCTGGTGGCCGGGACGCACCTCCCACGTGAGGACCGTGGTGACCGGATCGCCGTGCCGTACGTCGGTGGTGGTGCTCATGCTCACCACGGGTCCCACGTACGGCGTGGGTCATGCCCGTGGGGAGGGTCAGCGGCCCTGGTGGTGCTCGACCAGCGCCTGGGTGACCTCGCGGACGCTGCGGGCGATGTGCTGGAGCTGCAGGACCTCGGCCGCGTACAGCTTGATGGTGTGCTCGATGACCGACTCCGGCAGCCCGAGCGCCGGCAGGTCGGCGCGGGCGGTCTGGAGCGCGGTGCGGGCGACCCGGATCTCCTGCTGGACCTGGATGTGCGCGTGCCGGGCGAGCAGCACGGTGTGCCGCATCAGGGCCGGATAGCTCGCGTACCGCGCCGGCACCAGTTCGCGCAGCCACTTGGCGGCGGAGCGCTCCCAGTCGTAACTGCCGGGGGTCTTGACCTGGCAGGGCCAGTCCGGACCGGTCCGGAAGAGGGTCCGTGTGGTCGTCAGGGTCATGGTCATCGCTTCCGGTGTGCGGCGTCGTGCGGGTGGTCGACGGATCGGGCGGCCCCGGCCTAGGGGATGACCGGGGCCGCCACGGGCCCGCGTGCAGGCGGGGCCCGACCGAACACCCCGGGCGCCGACGCGGGTAGGTGACGACGGCACGGGATGTCCGCAAAGGAGCCCTTTCGGGCGGGTGGGGTGGAGAAGGGGACAGGGGTGCGGACGGGTCCCGGAGCGGTCCCGGGGTGATCCGTGAGCAGTATTTATATATGCCGTCCGCTTTGCAAGGAGTATGAAAACATTCATGCTCGATTTATTACGGATGGTCCCGTTGTGAAGGCGTATGACCGGGGAGGGGTGGGCTCAGTCCCGGAGGAAGAACTGGTGCTGGTCGGAGATCTGCTCGTACTCCTCGAGCCGCGCCTGGGTCCGCTCGGGATCCGCGTCGGTCATGGCCTGGAGCAGCGCGGCGGCGATGACCCCGGGCGCCGCGTAGGAGTCGAAGACCAGGCGGGAGCCGGTGCCGGTGGTGAACAGGACGTCCGCCTCGTCGGCCACGTGCCCGAGCGCCAGGTCGGTGACGAGCGCGATCCTCAGTCCGGCGCTGCGGGCGACCCGCAGGGCGGTGAGGGTCTCCTGGGCGTGCCGCGGCATCGAGAACGCGAGCACCCAGGTGCCGCCGGCCTCGCGTGACTGCAGGAGGGCGTCGTAGGCGACGCTGCCGCCGCGGGTGACCAGCCGTACGTCGGGATGGATACGGCGGGCCGCGTAGGCGAAGTACTCCGCGAGCGACGCCGAGATGCGCAGGCCCAGGATGGTCAGCGGGGTCGACTCGGACAGTTTGCGGCCCAGGTCGATCATCCGGTCGGGGTCGGCGAAGTCGCGGCGCAGGTTCTCCAGGTTCTCGATCTCCGCGTCGACGGCGGCCTGGAGTTCGTTGCCGCGCGACTCCTCGTCGGCCACCGGGCCGCCGGCGAGCGTGCCCAGCGCGATGGCCTGGAGCTTCTCCCGCAGGGCGGGGTAGCCGCTGAAGCCCACGGCGGCCGCGAACCGTGTCACCGAGGGCTGGCTGACGCCCACGCGCTCCGCGAGGTCGGTGATGGAGAGGAACGCCGCTTCGGTGATGTGCTCGATCAGGTACTGCGCGATGCGGCGCTGCCCGGGCGAGAGCCGGGGCCTGTCGAAGAGCGACCTGAGCTGGGAGGCCGGGGCGGCCTCCGCTTCCGGCGCGGTCCTGCCCGAGGTGATCGCGGATGCCTGTGCACGTGCCTGCTGCGGCGATGGCACCGAGGCGCCTCCTTTGTCTTCCACGGGCAGTCAACATAGCTCACACGCCCCGGTGACCAGCGCTCGTACGACGCCGTCGGGCGAGCGCCGATCGGGACGGGTACGCCGCCGCCGTTCGGGAACCCGCCGCTGGGCAAGGACTTCGACGACACCCGAGGAGCAGCACCGCATGACGGTCCCCGAGGAGAACCGGCGCAAGACCGGCACCACCGACGAACTCCTGCACACCCCCCGCGGGGAGGGCGAGCCGCCCGCCCCGGGCGGCAGCGGACGGACCCTGCGCGAGGCGTTCGAGGAAGCGCGCCTCGAACCCGACGACTTCGCCCAGGAATGACGCCGCACGCGAACCAGGCAGGTGAGAGGGAATGGGTGCGCTGAGCGCGCTGGAACAGGCAATGGAGCACGGCTGGGAGGCGCTGTGGGCGCGGGTCACCGACCGGGAGCCCGTCGAGCTCCTGGAGGCACTGCGACGCGAGTGCGACAGCAACGTGGTCGTGTGCAGTGAGAGCAGGGTGGTGGTCCCGAACGCGTACGACGTCGAACTCGCGGACTTCGCCTACGACGAACTCGTGCGCCGGGGCAGCGACGTGGGCCAGGAGCTCACCGACAGCCTCGCCCGGCACGGCGATCGGCAGGGTTACGAGTGGGCGGGACCACTCACCGTGCACATCACCCGCTCCGACCAGGTGCCCAACGGCCGCTACCGGGTGGTGAGCAGGGCGATGCCGCACGTGAGCGCCGAGGGCTTCCAGCTCGCGGCCCGTTGAGCGGCGGCGGGCCGCCCCCGCCCGGGTGATCATCGGCGGTAGATCGTGATCGAATGGCCGACCTCGTCGACCGGACGACTGCTGTCGATCAACTCGGCCAGCCGGCCCTTCGCCTTGGCAACCGAGGAGTCCGAGACGACCAGCAGTCCGCGGACGTCCCCCACCGGCACCTCGCGCGGATCGGACGCCTCGATGCCGTAGGCGGAGGGCACACCGCTGCCCTTGTAGACGAGCCAGATCCGCTCGCTCGGATAACGCTCGCGCAGCCGGTCGGCGAGCCGGCCCAGATCCTGGCCCCAGTCGACGTTGGAGTCGTGCAGCCGCAGATGGGTGCGGGCCGGTCCGCCGAACGCCTCGTTGGAGTACGGCAGATAGTAGGGAAAGGTCCGCAGCGAACTGACGGCCACGAACAGCACCAGCGCCACGGTCCCGGCCGTCGCCCACCGCCGTCGCACCGCGAGGACACAACCGGCCGCCACCGTCAGGAACATGGGCAGGAAGAGCGTGTACCGGGTGCCGAAGTCCCGCGACCCCGTCATGGCCGAGGCCAGCAACACCCCTGCGGGGACCAGGAGATAGGGGGCCGCGGGCCGCAGCCGCCGTACCGCCACCAGCGCCACGGCACCGGCGGCCCACAGTGCGAGCAGGCCCAGCGGGGTCTTCACCAGCAGCGCCGCCGGCAGGTAGTACCAGAGGTGCCCGGTGTACACCCGCCCGAACAGGAAGCCCTCCCACGGGTAGTTCTCGAAGTGGAACTGGACGCGCATCCCGTCCGCGTACGCCTGGGGGAACGGCAGCAGATCGACCAGGGTCCCCCGCAGCCCGTGCACCACCGGCACCGGGTCCTGGGACGTCCACCGCAGCCGCGGATCGACGACCAGATACGACGCCCATACGACGGCGATCGCGGCCATCGCCGTGACGGCGGCCGCCGCGAGGGCCCGCAGCAGCCGCCGGCGCGTCACGGTGTCCCGGCACGCGCTCCACACCGACAGGGCTGCCAGCCCCATGAACACCGGCACCGCGGGCAGCGCGCTCATCTTGGTGGCCAGCGCGGCCCCGAGGGCGAGACCGGCGAGCGGCACGTACCGGCGCGGCCGTACCCGGGCCCGCCACAGCAGCCACACCGAGGTGAGCAGGAAGCCGGCCGTCGGCACGTCGAGCGTGGCCAGCGAACCGTGGGCGATGACATCGGGGGAGAAGGCGTACAGCGCGAGCGCCGCGAGACCCGCGGCCGTTCCGGCGAGTTCGCGGGCGAAGGCGAACACCACCAGCCCGAACAGCAGCGTCAGCACGATCACCGGGAGCCGGCCCCAGAACATCAGCCGCCAGGGATCGTTGCCCGACTCGTACAGCAGGTGGGGGCCGAGGTCGATCTGGGGGCCGTCGAACGCCGTGTCCACGTGCGGGTCGGCGATCGCCACCCCGACGGCGATCACGAGCTTGCCGAGCGGCGGGTGCTCGGGGTTGTAGCGGATGCCCTGCCCGTGCAGGTACTCCGCGGCCGTGGCCACGTAGACGGGTTCGTCGATCGTCGGCGTCTGTTGCACGGCGGTCGTCACCATGACGGCCGCCATCTGCGCCAGCAGCACGACGACGAGGAGGGGCACCAGCCACCGCCGGGCGGTTCGTGGCTGCCGCTCCTCGTCGTCGCGTGACCGGGACCCGTCCGCCGCGTCCAGGACCGTCTGCTGCTCGCTCGTCATCATCCGCCCCGCGGTGCCGCCGGGCGGGCGGTGGCGGGAGCGATCCGGAGGGACCTCATGGGGGTCACTCTCGCACCGGCTCCCGCCCCGCGGGCGTCACCGCTTCAGGAGTCGTACCGACAGACCTTCCGCCGTGTAGACGGGTACGGCCCGCAGCGTGTCGGAGTTCAGTTCGACGCGGTCGAACTGGCCGCGCAGCACCGGCGCCGACAGGACCCGCACCCGCTGCCCCGCCTTCGGGGGCTTCTCCGCGTCCAGCTTCAGCGACAGCACGCTGCCCGCACCGAGCACCGCGCGCCGGGTCACCTCGAGGACCGGCTCCTGACCGGAGCGCAGGGTGAGCTCCAGCGCGCCGGACTCCTGGGTGTAGGTGCCGTGGACCTGGAGCGACGTGTCGGCGAGCGCCAGCCTGCCGTCCCGCACCCGTACGTCCCCGTGGCCGAGCGCGTGGGCCGAGGCGGCGACCAGCGTGCCCTCCTGGAGCACGGTGCCGCCGGTGTAGCGGTTGTGGCCGGTCAGGGTGAGCGTGCCGCTGCCCTTCTTGGTCAGCCCGCCGCACCCGTCGATGTCGTTGCGCCAGCTGTCGGCCGCGTGGAAGCCGCCGGAGGCCGCGTCGAGCGTGACGGTGACGTCGGAGTCGAAGGAGCCGTAACCGTCGGCCGCGGCGAACAGGTTGAGCCGGCCCCACTGCTCGAAGCCGTCCAGCAGGACGTACCCGGAGGGCAGCCCGGTGGTGCGCAGCACCTCACGGCGCTGGGCGGCGTCCAGGTAGGGCTGGCGGGTCTCCAGCAGCACCTCGGCGCCCTTCGGCACGGTGAACGGCTTGGCGCGGCCCTCCCGGTTCAGCACATACGTCAGCCGGGGCTTGACGGAGCGGGCGTTGGCGTCCCGGTCCGCGTAGGCGTCGGCGGGGTCCGAGTGGGCGAAGGCGAAGAGGGTGTCGGCCGTGCTGCCGGTCCGCTCGGTGAAGTACGTCAGGGCCTGGGCCCGGGCCGCGGCCTTGAGGTCGGCGTTCGCGGGGTCGGCCAGGGTGGCGGCGGCCAGCGCGGTGGCCATGATGCGGCCGCCCATGACGTCGACCGTGGAGTGCATGCCGGACATGATCCGGGTGTGGCTGAGCTCGAAGGCGCGGGTCACCAGCTCCTGGAAGCGCTCCGGCACCGCGTAAGCGAAGGCCAGGCCCGCGAGGTGGAAGGCGTTGGTGTGGCCGCTGGGGAAGCCGCCGTCGTCCACCGGCGAGGTGCTGCGCTGCCGCAGCAGCTGGGTGGCGACGACCACCTCGGAGTCGTAGACCGGGTAGCCGAGCGCGTCCTTGGCGCCCGTGTCGACGACCTGGCTGTCCTCGTTCATGCGCCACGGGCGGGGGTACTGGTAGGCGTACTTGCCGGGGTTGCCCGAGGCGTACGGGCCGCGCACGGTGTCCACCAGCTTGGCCACCTGGCCGAGCGAGGAGTCGTAGGACCCGGCGCCGATCGCCGAGCCCGCGGGGGCGTCGGCCGGCACCGCGTCGCTGATGGTGGTCGCCGGGGTGGTGTCGGGGGCGCTGGTGATCGAGGTGACCGCCTTGGCACCGGACCGGTAGAGGCCGGCCAGGGGGCCGAGGCCGCCGATCATGGCGTAGCTCTGGTGCTGGCGGTCGTAGAGGAACGCCTCCTTCGCCTGCGCCTCGGTGCGCCCCTGGGTGACGCGGGCGCAGTAGCGCATGTTGGCGCGCAGGATCTCGGGCCGCAACGGGGTGCCGGTGTTCCAGGCGCCGCCGGTCTTCCACACCTCGGCGAAGCCGCCCAGGACCCGCACCACGGCGTTGGTCTCGGGCGTCAGGTTCGCCATGACGTTGGTCTTGTAGTCGTCGACGAACGCGAGGGGAGCGGTGGCGGCCTTCGCGTCGGCGGCGGCGAGCCAGCTGACGAGGGTGGGCGCGGCCACGACACCGGCCGTGGCCCCCAGGGAGGTCTTGAGGAACCCCCTGCGGTTCACGGCACGTTCGGCGACACGCGTGGGGGAGTGCTGCCCGGCGGATGACGGCATGGATGGGCCTCTCTCTTCAGTTCTGCGGCCGTGCGGCCGGGGAGGGCGTACGAGCGAAGATCTACGGGCGAGTCATGTCGGAACGGAGGAGACTCGACGACCAGGACATGTCACACGAGTGAACGGGCCATCGCCACGGCACCCTCGACCGGCGGCGCCCGCAGCGGACGCGGCCGGGCCGACGGCACGCCCTCGGCGAGCGCCGACACGAAGGCGTCGTACAGCGAGGGCTGGGCGAGGACGGTGCTGCCCGCGACCACGACGTCGTCGACCACGACCCCGCGTGCGGCGAGGCGTCGGACGAGCGCGGCCAGTGCGTGGCCCGCCTCGGCGATCACGGAGCGGGCGAGTGCGGATCCGGCCTCGGCGGCCGCGAAGACGGCCGGGGCGTGCCGCCCCCACTCGGCGGAGGCGGCCGTGACATGCTCCAGCGCGGCGCCGAGCGCGGGTACCTCGGGGACGTCGAACCCGGCCAGCAGACCGAGCGCCAGCGCGTCGGGCTCCTCACCGCGGTCGTGCGCCGCCCAGACGGCACGGACGGCCTCGCGGACCAGACCGGCGGCCCCGCCCTCGTCGCCGAGGAGCGCGCCCCAGCCACCGACCTGGACCGGGGTGCCGTCGGCGAAACGGCCCACGGCGACGGAACCGGTGCCGGCGACCAGGCCGACCCCCTTCTCCAGACCCGCGGCCGGGACCAGCAGTTCGGCGTCGCCCACGACCAGCGCGGGCGCGTCGAAGTGCAGTTGGAGAGCGGTGCGGATCTGCGCGCACTGGCGCGGGGTCTCACAGGCGTGCCCGCCGACGGCGAGGGCGGGCGGGCGGGCGCCCGCGGGCAGCGCGTCGGCGGCCAGCGCGGCCAGCCAGCCGGCGGCGGCCACGGGGTCGTGCGGCCGCCAGCCGCCGCTGGAACGGACGTGATCGGCCACGAGAGCGTCGCCCGCGTACGCGCGCAACTGTGTCTTGGTGCCGCCCACGTCGATGCCGACCACCAGGGGTGCGGTGTCCTGCACGGATCCTCTTTCGTCGGTGCGCTGGGTGCTGCGACGGTGGGCGAACCGTGCCTGGAGGCAGGGCAGTTGATGCACTAGGGAAGCCCCGGGACGGGCTTCTGACGGACCACGGCAGGCGAGTACCGTGACGTTCGTTAGGAAGTTAACTAACGAAGTACAGTGCGTGTCAATAGGCGTCGCGCCTCCGGCTTCCCGGGCATCCTCCCCGAGTCGGGCACGCGTGCCGCCGGAGCAGCCCATCGCCGCCTCCACCGAGCCGCCCGGCCCGGGAGAGCAGCCTGTGACCTGGGGGAACTGTGGAACACGACGTGGTGAGAACCCCCCGTCTGACCGAGAGCGCCAACGCCGTATTTGCCGTGCTGGCCCAGGCGGGCACCGCGACGCGGCCGCAGCTGGCGAGCCTCGCGCGGCTGTCGAAGCCGACGGTCTCCGCCGCCGTGGCCGAACTGGAGGGCGTCCACCTCGCCGCCCACTCGGGCACCTCGTCCGGCGCCACCGGGCGCAGTGCCGCCGTCTACCGGCTCGGCCCGGCCGCGGGCGCCGTGCTCGCCGTCGACCTGGGCCCCGCCCTCACCCGGGTACGCGGCTGCGCCCTGGACGGCACCCTGCTCGCCGAGGCCACCGGACCCCGGGAGGACGCCGCCGACGTGGTACGGGAGGCGCTGTCCGCGCTGCCTCCCGACGCTCCCCTGCGCACCATCGTCGTGGCCGTCGGTGACGTCACCGCGCCGCAGCGGATGCGCCCCGCCACCGCCAAGGCCGGCCCGGTCTTCGATGCGGTGACCGTCGCGCTGCCGCCCGGAGTGCCCGTCCACCTGGAGAACAACGTCAACTGCGCCGCCCTCGCCGAACTGCACGAGGGCGCGGCCCGCGGCCGGCACACCTTCGGCTATCTGCGGATCGGCGTCGGTATCGGTCTCGGCATCGTCGTGGGCGGCCAGGTGCTGGCCGGCGCGAACGGCGCGGCGGGTGAGCTCGCCCGGCTGCCCTACCCCTGGGACGACGACCTGGAGCCCCGCCACGAGGCCCTGGAGGAGTACATCGGGGCCCGCTCCCTGCTGCGCCGGGCGGCGGAGGCCTGGCCGGAATCCGACGGCCCCTGCCCGCGGACCGTCGAACAGCTGTTCTCGCTGGCCGGACAGGGCAGTCCCGCGGCCCGCGCGATCGTCGACCGGCACGCCGTGGACGTGGGCCGGCTGGCCGCCGCCGTCACCGCCGTACTGGACCCCGGGCTGCTCGTGCTGGGCGGCAGCACCGGTGCGTTTCCGCAGCTCCTGCCCGGTGTGCGGGCCGAGCTGGAGCGGCTGAGCTGGCCCACCGAGGTGGTGAGCAGCCAGGTCGGCGATCTCGGCACCGTCGTGGGCGCCGCGCGCCTCGCCGTCGCCAGAGGAGTCCAAACCGTGACCCAGCCTGTGCGGACGAAGGATTGACGGTTTCGGACTCGGTCTGCCAATGTCCGGACAAGCGCTTTCTAAGTCGGCCGGGACGCCGGCTTGGGGCGAGCGTCCCGCCCGTACTCGACGTACGGCAACCGCACGAGGGCGTGCCCGTGCGGTGACGGCCAGGACGGCCGGGGAGCTCACCCCGCGTGGACGACGCGGCCGGGCGAGGCCGCGCCCCCGGAAAGTGACTTTTCCTGCAAAATGCCCCCGTGCCGTTCGACCGGTGCCGGGCTCCGTCTCCTACGACGAAAACAAGGGATCGAAGATGACCACTGTGGGTGTACGGCGCACGCGCCGACTCGGCCGCGGCGGGATGCGCCGCCTGGTTCCGCTCGCTGCCGTTGTCACGGCAGGTGCACTGACGCTCACCGCCTGCGGAGGGGACTCCGGCTCCGGCGGCACGTCCAAGTCGCTGACCTTCTGGATCTCCACCGTTCCGGGCCAGGACGCGGGCTGGAAGAAGGTGGTGGCCGACTACAAGAAGGAAGCCGGCGTCAGCATCAAGCTCGTCAACATCCCCTACGACGGCTACACGACGAAGCTGCACAACGCCGCACAGGCGAACTCCCTGCCCGACGTGGCCGCCGTCCCGGCGCTGGACCCGATCTGGTCGAGCAAGCTGATCGACCTCAAGTCCATCGCCGACAAGAAGAGCAACAACATCAACCAGAACTTCCTTGCCAAGGACTCCTCCGGCAAGGTGCTCTCCATCCCCTCCGACGTCACCGCGTCCGGCCTGTTCATCAACAAGTCGCTCTTCGAGAAGGCCGGCGTCTCCTTCCCGACCGACCCGGCGAAGACCTGGACCTGGACCGACTTCATCGCCGCGGCCAACAAGGTCCGCGAGAAGACCGGCGCCAAGTACTCCCTGACCTTCGACCAGTCGCCGTCCCGGCTGCGCGCCATGGTGTACGAGATGGGCGGCAAGTACGTCCACGCCGACGACTCCGGCAAGTTCTCGGTGGACGACGCCACCAAGAAGGCCGTGAACACCTTCGTCGGCTGGAACGACGACAAGACCATGCCGAAGTCGGTGTGGACGTCCGGCGCCGACCCGTCCGCCATGTTCCAGAGCGGTGACGTCGTCGCCTACTGGTCCGGTGTGTGGCAGGTGCCCGCCTTCGCGGACAGCATCAAGAAGTTCGAGTGGGCGAGCGTCCCGACCCCCGCCCAGCCGGTGCAGGCCAGTGACGTCAACAGCGGCGGCATGGTCGTGGGCTTCAACAACAACGGCGCCGCGGCCACCGCCGCCACGAAGTTCCTGTCGTGGCTGTACGAGCCGGCCCACTACAAGGTCCTGTGCGAGACGTCCGGCTTCCTGCCGGTCGAGAGCGGTCTGAACCCGACGTACCCCTTCAAGTCCGAGGCGGCGCAGGCGGCGTTCAAGCTCTACAACCAGGAGATCCCGCTCTACGCGCCGATCTCCGGCTACTTCAACAACGCGCAGACGCAGTGGGTGCTGAAGGGCAAGAGCCTGACCGAGGACCCGACCAAGACGGAGCTCGGCAAGGCGATCAACGGCCAGCAGTCGGCCGACAAGGCCCTGCAGAACATCGTGGACGGCTACAACCAGCAGGTCGGCGGCTGACCGCAGGCCACCAGCGCCCGGGCGGCGGTGTCCCCACCCCGCCGCCCGGCCCCGGCCGCCCCCGGACGCCGGGCTCAGGGCCTGAGCCCGCAGCAATCCCTTCCACCAGCACGGAGACAGGAAGATGACAAAACGCGCCTCGGTCGTGTCGGTGAGCTCGCCGAGTCCGCCAAGGAGACGCAGCAAGTACACCCTTGCGCCGCTCGTCCTCATCGCGGCCAACGTCGTGCTCTTCGCGCTGTTCTTCGTCTGGCCGGCGGTGATCGGGCTCCTCTACTCGTTCACCAACTACACGGGCGTGGGGGCGTTCCAGTGGATCGGGCTGGACAATTACCAGAACCTCTTCGGGGACTCCACGTTCTACGACGCGCTGACCCGGACGCTGCTGTACACGGTCCTCTTCGTCCCGCTGAACTTCGTGGTCTCGCTGCTCGCCGCCAACCTCGTGGTGAGCAAGCACGCCAAGGGCGGGTCCGTCGCCCGCGTCGTGTTCTTCATCCCCTGGCTGCTGTCGCCCATCGTCGTGGGTGTCCTGTGGCGGTGGATGTTCGGTGAGAACTTCGGCCTGGTCAACTACGTCATCGAGAAGTTCGGCGGGGACGCCGTGCCGTGGCAGTCGAACGCGGACCTCTCGCTGCTCGTGGTCGTGATGGCGGCGGCCTGGGCCTGGACGGGCTTCACGATGCTGCTGTTCATCGCGGCGATCAAGAACGTGCCGGTGTCGTACTACGAGGCGGCCTCGCTCGACGGCGCCGGCCCCTGGCGCCAGTTCTTCAGCATCACCCTGCCGAGCATCGCGCCCACCTCGTTCATCGTGATCCTGCTCAACACGATCAACTCGATGAAGGAGTACCCGGTGTTCGTCGCCCTCAACAACGGCGGACCCGGCACCTCGAACAACCTGCTCGTCCAGTACATCTACGAGACCGGCTTCAAGCGGGGCCAGATCGGCTACGCGAGCGCCGCGTCGTTCGTGCTCATGCTCATCCTGATGGCCGTCGCGATCATCCAGCTGATCGTCAACCGACGGGTGGAGAACCGATGACAACCACAGACATCCCGCGCCCGGCCGACGTCGGCTCCCGGCGGAGCGTCTCCAAGAAGCGGCCCCGCAGGACGGCCACCGGGGGGCTCCGGCAGGCCGTGTCCGCGACGACACTGCTGTGGATCATGGCGTGCCTGTACGGCTTCCCGGTGCTGTGGTTCATCCTCAGCTCCCTGAAGCCGTCCAGCGACCTGTTCTCCTATCCCCTGACGCTGGTCCCGCACAACCCCACCCTGTCGGGATTCAAGGCGGCCTGGGACAGCGCCAACTTCTCCCAGTACTTCATCAACACGGCCATCGTGTGCGTGGTCACGACAATCCTCACGGTGGGTGTCAGCTGCTGCACCGGCTACGCCCTGGCCAAGTACGACAACAAGTGGCTCAAGTTCTTCTTCATCTGCATCCTGGCCACCACGATGCTGCCGTCCGAGGTCATGCTCGCCCCCGAGTTCCTGGTGGTCCGCAACCTCGGCCTCTACAACTCGTTCGCCGGCATCATCCTCCCGGCCGTGCTCACCGCGACCGGATGCTTCATGTTCCGCCAGTTCTTCCTGACGGTCCCCGACGAACTCGTGGAGGCCGCCCGCATCGACGGCGCCCGCGAACTGGCCATCTTCGCGCGGATCATGGTGCCGCTGTCCCGGCCCATCATGCTGACCCTCGCCATCCTGTCCTTCCAGTGGCGCTGGAACGACTACATCTGGCCGCTGCTGATGCTGAACGACCCCAACAAGTTCACCGTGCAGATCGGTATCCAGAGCATCGTCGGCGCGCAGAACATCAACTGGTCGGTCCTGCTGGGCGCGTCGGTGATCTCCATGATCCCGCTGATCGCGATCTTCCTGGTCTTCCAGAAGTACGTCATGGGTGCCGACATCAACGCCGGACTGAAGGACTGACGTTGCCCTTCCCGCTCGACCACGAGTTCGTCCGCGCGGCAGCGCTCGCCGCCGACGGGTCGGCCGACCCGTCGGCGGAGTTCATCGAGCCGCACCGCGCCCTGGCCCGGCGGGTGAAGACCCTGGTCGCGGCGTACCGCTCGCCGGAGTCGGCCCTGCACGGCAGTGAGCGGGCCGTCGCCGCCGCGCTGACCCACCTGCGTGCCCTGCGGTCCGTGCAGACGGCCTCGGGCCTCTTCGCGGGCGGCGACAACGTGCAGTCGCCGCCGGACTCCGCGTTCACCGTCAACGACGTGTGCGACGCGTACGTCCTCGCGGCCGGCGCGGGGCCGGAGCTGCACGAGGTCAGGGCGGCGCTGGCCGAGATCGCGACAGCCGCCACCGAGGCGCTCCTGACCGGTGGCGTGCACACCCCGAACCACCGCTGGGAGCTGAGCGCGGCGCTCGCCCGGCTGCACCGGTCCTTCCCCGACGACCGGCTCCTCGCCCGCGCCGAGGAGTGGCTCGCCGAGGGCGTCGACATCGACGCCGACGGCCTGTACTCGGAACGCAGCGCCGTCTACGCGTCCATCGTGACCAACCCGGCGCTCCTGTTGCTGGCCGAGGTGCTCGGGCGCCCGGACCTGGTGGACGCCGTCGAACGCAACCTCACCGCGACCCTGGACCTGATCAGGCCGGACGGCACCGTGGAGACCGTCCACTCCCGCCGCCAGGACCAGCGGATGCCGTTCGCGCTGTGGCCCTACCTCCCGCACTACCGGCTGCTCGCGATCCGCACCGGCCGGGGCGACTTCGCCCGCGCGGCCCGCCTCGCCGCCGCCGACGGCATCCACGATCCCGACCTGCTCGCCCAGACGCTCCTCACCCCGGACCTGTCCCGCGCCCTGCCGGACCCGGACGCGGAGCAGCTCCCGCGCCACCGGTACCTCCCCACCGCACGTCTCGCCGCCCACGTCTCGGCCACCGCGCACACCGTGGTCCACGGCGGCTCCGACGTGCCCGAGCACCGGCGCATCCGCTCGGGCCTCGCCTGCAACCCCACCTTCCTGCGCCTGTTCGCCGGTGCCGCCGTCCTCGACGCGGTCCGCCTCTCGCGCGCCTTCTTCGACCTGGGCCCGTTCCGCGCCGCCGACATGGAACGGCTCGACGACCACCGGTACCGGCTCACCCAGACCCTCACCAGCGCCTACTACCAGCCGCTCCCCAAGGACCGCAGGCGCGACGACGGCGCCTACCGCCTGGTGGACGAGGGCCGCTTCTCCGCGGCGATGGCTTTCCCCGACCGCCCTCAGGACGAGGTCACCCACACGACCCGAGTGGAGGTCGACCTCCGGGAGGACGGGGCCGACCTGCGGATCGACATCAGCGGGCCGACGGTGCCCTGGGCCCTCGAACTGACCTTCCGGCCGGGCGGCGAACCGCAGGGCGCCGTACCGCTCGGCGACGGACGCTGGTGCCTGACGACCGAACCGATGACCTACCGCGTCGGCGACGACGGGATCCGGGTCGAGGCCACCGTCGAGACGGGCGAACCGCTCGCCGGACCCGACCGGAGCGACATACTGCGCTACGACCCGGGCCAGGACTACACCGTGACCGGCGGCACCGACGCGACCACCGGGAACCGCGTCTACCTCGGTGGGCACGGACCGCAGGCACTGACCCTCACACTGCGCGCCACCTCTCAGGCATGAAGGACTGATCCCCGTGCACCTCCCCCGCCAGCTCGGTCCGCTCCACGACCTGCCGGACACCCCGGAGGCCTACGACGCGGTCCTCGCCGACGTCACCGAGCAGGCCCTCGCCCGCCTCACGCCCGAGGGCAGCCTCGAACACCCCGACTGCGTCGACGACATCGGCGACACCTCCCTCGGCATCACCTCGCTGCTCGCCCACGCCTGGCAGCGCGGCAAGGACCCGAGGCTCCCGGACGCGGTCGCCCGCAGCCTCGCCTTCCACCTGCGCGAGCGGGTGTATACCGAAGACAACCCCGGCTACCCGAACCTCAGGCAGCGGAACTCGGGCCTGCCGTACGCCCGTTACACCCTCGCGGCCGGCGCGCACCCCATCGGGGACTGGCCCAGCACGGTGTGGGCGCTGCTCCAGGCGGTGAACATCCTCGACGCCGCCGACGGACTGGTCGACGACGGACAGCGCGCCGAACTCCTCGACGTGGCCCGCGGATACTGGCGCTGGCTCACCGAGGCGACCTTCTTCAACCCGCAGGAGGCCGGCAACCAGGCGATCGGCTGCGTGGTCGGCGGCCTGATGCTGGCGGCCCATCTGCCCGGCGGGGAAAGGGAGTCGGTCCGCGCCCGCGCACTCCAGCTGTACACCGACGAGATCCGCGCCCACCGGGTCACCGACCGCGGCGCGGCCCTGCCCCCCGAGCACGGCGGCGCCTACGACAACAACTACGGCCCGATCTCCCTGTCCTTCCTCGCCCAGGCCCACCGGATCAGCGGCGAGGAGATCTTCGCCGAGGACGGCGACACGCTCGCCCGCTACGTCGACGCCCGCCTGACCAACGGGGGCTTCGACAACGGCGGTCCGCGCTACAGCGAACAGCACTCCGCGTTCGAGTCGGTCCTGGGGCTGCGCTACTTCGGCGCCCGCATCGGCGCCGACCTCGGCCGCTACCGGGGCGACAGCCGCTGGGCCCGGCACGCGGTCAAGGAGGACGGCGGGGTGGACGGCCACTTCGCCTGGATGCTGGTCTGGCAGAGCCAGGACACCACCCGCTGGCACCGGGAGCCGTCCACGGCCACCGCCCGCCACCAACTGCGCGCGGGCACGGTCTCGGTGGCCTTCGACTCGCAGCTGACACCGGCGGTCGTCGAGGCGGCCGGCACGTACTACCTGCCGGCGGCCGTGAACCGCCAGCACGGCTTCGGTCCGGTCGTCGACGGCTTCCTGCTGTGCCGCCCCATGGGCGAGGTCCGGGTCCGCGACCTGCGCGCCGACGGCCTCACGGCCAAGCTCGTCACCAAGCCGGTCGTCGGCCGCGACCACGTCCTGCGCCACCTCCAGTCCCTGTACGTCACCGACGGCACGAGCCTGTGGACCACCGTGACCGTCGAGCGCCTCTCCGGCACGCCCTACCTGCTGGGCGGGCTGCCGTACGCCGAGGACGACGGCGACCGGGTGCGCCGTACGGCCGAGGGGGAGGTGGCGTCCGTGGGCGCCCTGCGGCTGACGCACCCTTCGGCCGAGGGGATCGACCACTTCGACGCCCGCGCGGAGACCACCCAGGAGCTCGCCGCGTTCGCGCTGGCCGCCGATCCCCGCGGCTACGGCAACCCCGACGAGGGCTGGCGCCACCTGGTCAGCTCCACGGCCCTGGAGGCGGACCCCGTGCCGGACGCCCCCGACGACCTGCACGCCTTCGCCGTCCGCTACGGTCCCGGAGCCACGCTCACGGCGACCTTCACACGCGACGGCGCCGGGCTGACGGTACGCACGGAGGCGTTCACGGCGATGATCGGGGACGTGGGGGGCGACGCCCACGGGGAGCCGGAGCTGACTCTGTCGGCCTGCTGAGCGCAGTCAGGAAGGCATCCGAGCGGGCCGGGGCCTCACGCCTCCAGACGGTCCAACCAGGCGTCCTGGCCGTCCGCCAACGGGAACGCCAGGGGCAGCGGCTCGAAACGGCAGTGGAACGTCATGCCGTTGTCGCGCCCCGCGCCCGTCACCTGGTGGTCCCACGCGTCGGGGACGTCCGCGTCGTCGTCCACCTCCAGTTCGAAGAAGGTGGTGTGGCGGGGGAAGCGGCGGATCGGGTGGGGGGTGTGCTCCTCCGCGAGGGGCCGCAGCACCCGCACGCGGGTCAGCCCGCTCTCCTCCGCGACTTCCCGCACCACGGCCTCTTCCAGTGGCTCCTCCGGGGCCACGCCCCCCGCCGGGACATGCGTGCCGGGTGGCAGGTCCGCGTCGTGGTCGAACACGAGCAGTTCCACCGGGTGTCCCGCGCGTCGGCGCAGGACGTAGGCGGCCACCCGGACACGCACGGTCGGGCCCTGGTCGCTCATTCCCCCGCCCCCTGGGTGCGTGTCAGCGCCGGTACCACCAGGTCCGCCCGGTCCCGGGTCGCCGCGACCAGCCGCGCGTTCGGCTGGTCCGAGCGCAGGACCCATGCCACCGCCTCCTCGTGGGTCTTGCCGAACTGCTCGTGCCGGGCGATGAGGCGGCGCAGTCGCTCGTTCTCGTCCAGCTCGCAGAACCACACCTCGTCCAGTTGTGAGCGGACCCGGGGCCACAGCAGCAGGTAGTTGCCCTCCGTCACGATCAGGCGGGCCGTCGGGAACACCGGGATCGCCCCGGCGAGCGGCTGCTCCAGGACCCGCTCGAAACCCGGCGCGTACACGATCTCGTCGTCCCGTTCCTCGCGCAGCCGCCGCAGCAGCGCCGCGTAACCGGCCGCGTCGAAGGTCTCCGGCGCCCCCTTGCGGTCGCGCAGCCCGAGCCGGTCCAGCTCCACGTCGGCGAGGTGGAAGCCGTCCATCGGGACGTGCGCCACCCAGGGCTCGCCCGAGCCGTTCAGCGCCCGCACCAGCCGTTCGGCGAGGGTCGTCTTGCCGGAGCCGGGGGAGCCGGCGATTCCGAGGACGGTCCGCCTGCCGTGCTGGGCGAGGGAGCGCGCTCGGGTCACGAGGTCGTCGAAGGTCAGCGGCACACGCCGAGTGTGTCATTCGAGGATCACCGGCCGGCCAGGCACCCTGGATGCGGAAGGGGGAGAAAGGAGGGCACACCGTGACCCACGACTCCGACGCATCCGACGAGGCGCAGATCCGCGCCCTCATCACCGCGTGGGCCGCCGCCGTGCACCGCGGCGACCTCGCGGGTGTGGTCGCCGACCACGCCCAGGACATCGTGATGTTCGACGTGCCCCCGCCCCACCACGGCATCCGGGGGCTCGCCGCCTACCGCGCGCACTGGCCGCCCTTCTTCGCCTGGCAGGCCCAGGGCGCCTGCTTCGACATCGAGACCCTCCACGTCACCGCCGGCAGCGACGTCGCCTACGCCCACGCCCTGCTGCGCTGCGCCACCCCGGAGGAACTCGCCGCCCACCCCGGCTTCCGGCTCCGGCTCACCTTCGGCCTGCGCAAGGAACGCGGCCGCTGGCTGGTGGCCCACGAGCACCACTCGTTCCCGCACGACTGAATCCACCTGTTGGCGAAGCGAAAGGCAGGGAACCGTGTCCTGTATGACGGATCTCGGTCTGCCCGAAGACATCAAGGCCTGCCTCTTCGACCTCGACGGGGTCGTCACCAAAACGGCCGTCGTGCACGCGGCGGCCTGGAAGGAGATGTTCGACGCCTTCCTGCGCGAGCGCGAGGGCGACCACTTCCGGCCCTTCGACGACCACGACTACGACCAGTACGTCGACGGTCTGCCGCGAGCCGACGGCGTACGCGCCTTCCTGGCCTCCCGCGACATCGAACTGCCCGAGGGAAGCGCCGACGACCCACCCGGCGCCGAGACCGTCAACGGCCTCGGCAACCGCAAGAACGCCCTCGTCCTGGAGAAGATCCGCACCGACGGCGTCGAGGCCTACGACGACACCCTGGCCTACATCCGCGCCGCCCGCACCCGGGGACTGCGCACCGCGATCGTCTCCTCCAGCGCCAACTGCCGGGACGTGCTGCGCGCGATCGACGCCGAGGACCTCTTCGACGTACGCGTCGACGGCGTGGTCGCCAAGGAGCGGAAGCTGCCCGGCAAGCCGCGCCCGGACACCTTCCTGGCCGCCGCCGAGGACCTGGGCCTGGACGCGCCCCGCTCCGCCGTCTTCGAGGACGCCCTCGCCGGCATGGACGCGGGCCGCGCGGGCGGCTTCGGGTACGTCGTCGGCCTCGACCGCGTCGGACAGACCGACGCCCTGTACGAGCACGGCGCGGACATCGTCGTGAAGGGTCTCGCCGAACTGGGAGGACACGCGTGATCACCGACCGCTCCTACACCGTCGAACCCTGGGCCGTCCGCGAGACCTCCCTCAAGCTCGACGTCCTGGCCCAGAGCGAGTCCGTGTTCGCCCTGTCCAACGGCCACGTCGGCTGGCGCGGCAACCTCGACGAGGGCGAACCGCACGGCCTGCCCGGCTCCTACCTCAACGGCGTCCACGAACTGCACCCGCTGCCGTACGCCGAGGCCGGCTACGGCTACCCGGAGTCCGGCCAGACCGTCATCGACGTCACCAACGGCAAGATCATCCGGCTGCTCGTCGACGACGAGCCCTTCGACCTGCGCTACGGCCGTCTCGTCTCCCACGAACGCACCCTCGACCTGCGCCGGGGCGTCCTGGAGCGGTCCTGCGAGTGGATCTCACCGGCCGGCTCCCGGATCCGGGTGCGCTCGACCCGGCTGGTCTCCCTCACCCAGCGGGCGATCGCGGCCGTGGCCTACGAGGTGGAGCCCGTCGACAGCCGCACCCGTGTGGTGATCCAGTCCGAGCTGGTCACCAACGAGAGCCTGCCCGGGCCGAACGGCGACCCGCGTGCCGCCAAGGCCCTGAAGTCCCCCCTGGAGCACGAGGAGGGCTACGCCGAGGGCACCCGGCTGCGGCTGGTGCACCGCACCCGGCAGAGCGGACTGAGGGTCGCCGTGGCCGCCGACCACGTGATCGACGGACCCGGACGCACCACCACCAGCAGCGAGCAGATGGTCGACCTGGCCCGGCTGACCGTCACCTCGGTGCTGGAGCCGGGACAGCGGCTGCGGGTGGAGAAGCTCGTCGCCCACGGCTGGTCCGGCGCCCGCTCCCGGCCCGCGATGAGCGACCAGGTCGACGCGGCCCTGGCCGCCGCCGCCCACAGCGGCTGGGACGGACTCCTGGACGAACAGCGCGGCTACCTCGACGACTTCTGGGGTCGGGCCGACGTCGAGGTCGACGGCGACGAGGAGATCCAGCAGGCGGTCCGCTTCGCGCTCTTCCACGTCCTGCAGGCGGGCGCCCGCGCCGAGGAACGGGCCATCCCCGCCAAGGGCCTGACCGGCTCCGGCTACGACGGCCACGCCTTCTGGGACACCGAGACCTTCGTGCTGCCCCTGCTCACCTACACCGAGCCCCGTGCCGTCGCCGAAGCCCTGCGCTGGCGGCAGCACACCCTGCCCGCCGCCCGCGACCGCGCCGCCCAACTCGGCCTGAAGGGGGCCGCGTTCCCCTGGCGCACCATCGACGGCTCGGAAGGATCGGCGTACTGGCCCGCCGGCACCGCCGCCTTCCACGTCAACGCGGCCGTCGCGGACGCCGTGGTGCGCTACACCGAGGCCACCGGCGACCTGGCCTTCGAACGCGACACCGGCGTCGAACTCCTGGTGGAGACCGCCCGGTTGTGGCGCTCGCTGGGCCACCACGACCACCGCGGCGTCTTCCACATCGACGGCGTCACCGGGCCCGACGAGTACAGCGCCATCGCCGACGACAACACCTACACCAACCTGATGGCCCGCGCGAACCTCCTCGCCGCCGCCGAGGCCTGCGCCCGCCACCCGCAGCGGGCCGCCGCGCTCGGCGTCGACGACGAGGAGAGCGCCGCCTGGCGGGACGCCGCCGACGCCGTGCACATCCCCTACAACGACGAGCTCGGGGTGCACGAGCAGCACGCGGGCTTCACCCGTCACCAGCCGTGGGACTTCGCCGGCACGAGCGCCGACCAGTACCCGCTGATGCTGCACTTCCCCTACTTCGACCTCTACCGCAAACAGGTCGTCAAACAGGCCGACCTGGTCCTGGCCATGTATCTGTGCAGCAACTGGTTCGAGGAGTTCCACGACGAGGAGCAGATCGCCCGCAACTTCGCCTACTACGAACCGCTGACCGTACGGGACTCCTCCCTGTCGGCCTGCGTCCAGGCGGTCGTCGCCGCCCGCGCCGGCCACCTCTCCCTGGCCTACGCCTACACCGCGGAGGCGGCGCTGATGGACCTCGCGGACCTGGAGAACAACACCCGCGACGGACTCCACATCGCCTCCCTCGCCGGTACCTGGACGGCCCTGGTCGCCGGGTTCGGCGGACTGCGCCGGGACGGCGACTCCCTCCGCTTCGCGCCCCGCCTGCCCGATCGGTTCAGCCGGCTCGCCTTCAACCTCCGGCTCCTGGACCGCTGTCTGCGCGTGGAGATCGGCCCGGACAAGGCGACGTACACCCTGGTGTCGGGCGCCCCCCTGACGATCCGCCACCACGGCACCCCGGTGACCCTGGGCGACGACGGCCCGGTCGTCCGCCCGGTGCCGACACCGCGGGACCGCCCGGCCCCGAGCCAGCCCCCGCACCGCGCCCCGCACGCGCGCTGAGCACCGACGGGAGATCCGGCCAGTCGCCGCTTGGCCGAACTCCACCCTGCACCCCCTTCTGCCGCGGGTTACTTTGTCCCTGCCTTTGTAATGGACCAGTCCCCGCGGCAGACGGGGTGAGGGGTGGACGAGGACGATGGCCCACGGCGACAGCGCCCTGCTGACCGGTGCGCGACGACGAACCCCGCCGGTGGACCCGGGCGGATCCCCGTGGGCCGGGGGCAGGCGACTCGTCGCCGCGGTGGCCGCCGCCTTCACACTGGGCCAACTCCTGCTGGTCCGGCCCGGGATGGGCCTCGGCTGGGACGAGACCGTCTACGTCAGCCAGGTCGGCACCCAGGCCCCGGCGGCCTTCTTCAGCGCCCCGCGCGCCCGCGGCGTCTCGCTCCTGGTGGCCCCGATCGCGAGCTGGTCGACGTCGACCGAACTCCTGCGCGTCTACCTCGCCGTGCTGTCCGGCCTCGCCCTCTATCTGGCCCTGCGGACCTGGCGCGGCCTCTTCCCGGACCGCGTCCTGGCCGTCGGCGGCGCCCTGTTCGCCTCCCTGTGGATCACCCTGTTCTACGGCCCGCAGGCCATGCCCAACTACTGGGTCGCCGTCGGCGCGCTGGGGGCGGTCGGCTGCTTCCTGCGGGCCCGGGAGAACCCGAGGGCCCTGTGGGGCGTCGTGGCCGGCGTCGCGCTCATGGCGTGGATGCGGCCCACCGACGCCGTGTGGGTCACCGTCCCGCTGTTCGTCGTCGCCGCCATGACCCGCCGCCCGCGGCTCGTCGTCGCCCTCGTGGCCGGGCTGGTCCTGGGCGGCACGCAGTGGGTGGTCGAGGCGTACACCAGCTACGGCGGTCTGGCCGAGCGACTGCACGAGGGCTCCCGCATCCAGGGCGGCCTCGGCCCGCAGTTCGCCGTCGTCGACCAACTGCGCAGCCTCGGCGGCCGGGCCCTGTGCCGGCCGTGCACCGGACCGCTGCCCAACCCGGCCGTCATGACGTGGTGGTTCGTGCTCCCGCTGCTGGCCGCCGTCGGCCTGGTGGTCGCGGTGCGGGCCGGGCGCACGGCACGCACCCTCGTCCCGCTGGCCTGCGCCGCGACGGCCGCCGTGCCCTACCTCTTCCTGATCGGCTACGCGGCGCCCCGCTTCCTGCTGCCCGCCTACCTCCTGATGGCGATTCCGGTCGCCGACGCGCTGTTCCACCTGGCGACCACCCCGGCGGGCCGGTGGCGTCCGGTCGCCGCGGTACTGCTCGCGATCGGGCTGACGGGCCATCTGGCCGTGCAGTACGCCGTCCTGGAGCGTGCGGTGAACCGCACCACCAACTCCCACCAGGACTGGGCGGACACCGCGGCCGAGCTGCACCGCCTGGGAGTGCGGCCGCCCTGTGTGCTCACCGGCTACCTGTCGGTCCCCGTCGCCTACTACGCCGGGTGCACCTCGGCCGCCGCGTTCGGCCCCAACACCAACAGCACCGAAAGCAAGATCCTCGACGCGTCCCGCCGTATGCCCGTCGCCGTCCTGACCCGGCCCGGCGGCTCGCCGCCCGCCTACGCCCGCGACTGGCCCACCCGGCCCGCCGCCGGGATGGTCCTCCATGTCGCGCCGAAACAGAGCGAACCCGGGCCGACATGACGTCCGAGCAGGTCGCCGTCGCCCTCGGCCGCGGGCGCGCGTACGGGCAACTCGCCCTCACGGCTGCCGTCCTGACGGCCGCGGGGTGTCTGGCCCGCCGCCACTGGCCCCTCCTGGAGACCGGTGCCCTGCGACTGGCGACGGCCGATCGGGGCTGGCTGCTCGTCGCCGCCGCGGCCGCCGCCGTGACCTGGGTGTGTTCGGCGCTGGCCCAACAGGGCGCGGTGCTACGCCCCCTGCCGGCCAGGCGGCTGGTGGCCGCGCAGTTCGCCGCCGGTGCCGCGGGCCAGCTGGTGCCGGCCGGTCTCGGCACCGGCGCGGTCAACCTGCGCTTCCTCATGCGGTGCGGGCTGCCGGCCGCCCGCTCGGCGACCGCGCTCGCGGTGAAGGCCACGGCGGGCGGGCTGACGCGGGCCGCCCTCATCGCCGTACTCGCGACGGCCTGTCCCGGTGTCCTCGGGCTGCCGCGGCTCTCCGCCGGGTGGGTGTTCGCGGCCGGGGCCGCCGTCGTCCTGGCCGGGCTCCTCGCGGCCGCACTGTGGCCGTGCTGCCGCCGGGCCCTGGCGCTCGTCCTGGCCGACATCAGGGCGGTCCACGCCAGGCCGCGCCGGGCGGCGGCCCTGTGGTGCGGCTCGCTGGGCTTCGCGGCCCTGCACGCGGTCGTGCTGATCGCCGTCACCCGGGCCGTCGCGCTGCCGCTGGCCCCGCCGCTGGTGGCCCTGCTCTACCTCACCGCGAGCAGCGCGGCCGCCCTGCTGCCCACCCCCGGCGGACTCGGCACCCTCGACGCGGCGCTCGCCCTCGCCCTCACGGCCGGGGGAGCGCCGGGCGTGGCGGCCGCCTCCGCGGTGCTCGGCTACCGGCTGCTGACCGTGTGGCTGCCCCTGCTCCCCGGGCTGCTGGTGCTCGCCCTGCTGATCCGGCGCAAGGCGCTGTGAGCCGAGCGGCGCTGCCGGGTCCCGGGCAAGGGGCTTGAGCCGACCGGCGTTTCCGGTCCCCGTGCTCCTGGTAGGACTCCGGGTGTCGGCCGGAGGCGAGGGGGAGTGCCATGACGTGGAACGAGCACGGCGGACGGCTGGGGGAGGAGTTCTTCACCCCGGGGTCGTCGTCCTTCACGGAGTTCCTGGCGGCCCACCGCCCCGAGCTGCTCAGCACCCGCAGGGTCCTGCCCGACGGGGTGCGGGCCGCACCGGACCAGGTGCCGCACGGCACCACCGTGCTGGCCCTCTCCTTCCGCGACGGCGTCCTCATCGCCGGTGACCGCAGGGCCACCATGGGCAACCTCATCGCCCAGCGCGACCTGGAGAAGGTGCACCCGGCCGACGACCACACGGCGGTCGCCTTCGCCGGCACCGTCGGGCTGGCCCTCGACATGGTCAAGCTCTACCAGGTCGAGCTCACCCACTTCGAGAAGATCGAGGGCGTCGCCATGACCCTCGACGGCAAGGCCCGGCGCCTGGCCGGCATGATCCGGCAGAACCTCGGCCAGGCCATGCAGGGCCTCGCCGTCGTGCCCCTCCTCACCGGCTACGACCCGGCCAGGCCGGAGGGCGAACGGGGCCGCATCTTCAGCTTCGACATCGCCGGCGGGCTCTACGAGAAGACCGGATTCCACGCCGAGGGCTCCGGCTCGCCGTATGCCTCAGGCGCGTTGAAGAAGCTGTTCCGCAAGGGGCTCGACCGCCGCGAGGCCGCGCTCGCCGCGCTCCAGGCGCTCTACGACGCAGCCGACGACGACTCCGCGACCGGTGGCCCGGACATCAACCGGCGGATCTTCCCGATCGTCTCCGTCATCACCGAGGACGGCTTCGAGCGACTGCCCGAATCGGAGACCGAGCAACTGAGCCGGGAGATGGTCGAACAGCGGCGCGCCAGGCCGGACGGGCCGCACGCGACGCTCTGACAGGGCACTTTCCCCAGTCGTGGGAAAGACCTGCCACGGGCTTTACTGCACATGACTTGCAGGTACCGGAGGATGGCACAAGGCTGCTGATCGCGGCCGTACCCCCTTCGCAAAGGAACCTCCGCCCGATGACGGCCGCCCCTGACTCCGCTCCGCCCCTCCTCCCCGCCACCGCCCCCGCGAGGGGCTCGGTCCGGCACCGCGTCCGTGGCTCCATGACGCGGCAGGAGTGGGTCAGGGCGGGCGGCATGGCCGCCGTCGTGGTGGCGTTGCACGTCATCGGCTGGGTCACCCTCGTCGCGATCGTCGCCCCGCACCACTACAGCGTCGGCGAGAAGTCCTTCGGCGTCGGCATCGGGGTGACCGCCTACACCCTCGGGATGCGGCACGCCTTCGACGCCGACCACATCGCGGCGATCGACAACACCACCCGCAAGCTGATGGGGGAGGGGCAGCGGCCGCTGTCGGTCGGCTTCTGGTTCTCGCTCGGCCACTCCAGCGTGGTCTTCGTCCTGGCGCTGCTGCTCTCACTCGGCGTGAAGGCCCTCGCGGGACCCGTGCGCGACGACGACTCCCGCCTCCACGACGTGACCGGTCTGATCGGCACGACCGTCTCGGGCGCCTTCCTCTACCTCATCGCCGCGGTCAACCTGGTCGTCCTGGCGGGCATCTGGAAGGTGTTCCGGCGGATGCGCTCCGGCCGTTACGACGAGGCGGCGCTGGAGGAGCAGCTGAACAACCGCGGGTTCATGAACCGTCTGCTGGGCCGCGTCATGAAGTCGATCACCAAGCCGTGGCAGATGTACCCGCTCGGACTGCTCTTCGGCCTGGGCTTCGACACCGCGACGGAGATCGCCCTGCTGGTCCTGGCCGGCTCCGGCGCGGCCTCGGGACTGCCCTGGTACGCGATCCTCACCCTGCCCGTCCTGTTCGCCGCCGGCATGTCCCTCCTCGACACCATCGACGGCTCCTTCATGAACTTCGCCTACGGCTGGGCCTTCTCCAAGCCGGTCCGCAAGGTCTACTACAACCTGACGATCACCGGCCTGTCCGTGGCCGTCGCCCTCCTCATCGGCACGGTCGAACTCCTCGGCCTCCTCGCCGACAAACTCGGCCTGCACGGCCCGTTCTGGGACTGGATCAGCGGCCTCGACCTCAACCTCCTCGGCTTCGTCATCGTGGGCCTGTTCTTCGCCACGTGGATCGTCGCCCTGGTGGTGTGGAAGGTCGGCCGGATCGAGGAGAAGTGGACGGCGGGGCTCGCGGAGCAGCCCGCCGCCGACTGACCGGGAGCAGTGTCCCGGCCGCTCAGGTGCGCACCTTGAAGTCCTTGCGCCACTTGGTGAACTGCTGTTCCGCCTCACCGGTGTACGACCACGGCGTGCGGGTGCCGCGGCGGTCCAGCATGCGCAGGAGCGGGACGGCGACCTCCTGGACACCGGCCAGACAGGCCGCGTGGGCCAGGTAGTTGAGGTCGCGGAGCTCGCCGGGGACGACGGTGTGGTCGCTGCGGCCCATGATCCAGCGCTGCCAGGTCCGCCGTACGTCACTGACCGCCCCGTCGTGCTTCCAGTGCTGTCCGAGCCCCACCGAAGCGGGGCGGTCCCCGTCGGCCGCGTCCACCGCCGACCGGTACTCCTCGACCCGCGCGTACTGGACCAGCACCGGCAGCGCGGAACCCGGCGGCGCCACCCCGGCCGCGTCGCGGGCGAAGTCGTACATCAGGCCGTTCGAGCCGTGCCAGCGTGACGAGTAGTAGTGCAGGATCTGCAGGTGCCCCTCCACGCTGTACGGGTCCCGCGCGTGCAACTCGTCCCACCAGCGCCCGAGTTCCTGCCGCCGCACCCCGGCGGGGTACAGCCGCGCCACCGAGATCAGGGAGATCCACGGCGTCGGGTCGTCCACGAACGCCTCGGAGGCCTGGAGACAGGCCATCACCGCGGCGTCGATGCGGCGCTGGTCGATCGGCACCCCCCGGCCCGCCGCGATGGCCAGGTTGAACGCCCTGGCCGTCTCGGTGGCCGCCCGCAGCACCAGCGCGTCGCCGTTGTGCGGCTCGGCCGCCAGCCACGACTCCACCGTCGAACTGCCCGCACAGGCCTGTGCCAGCATCCGGACCCGGTGTCCCCGCGAGAGCCAGTCGGGCCCGGTGGCACGCAGCAGTTCACGCAGCCCCTGCCAGCGGCCGATCACGATGTCCTGTCGGGCGGTGGTGAGGGGGACGTCCCCGCAGTCGGGGTCGAACTCGGGGGCGAATCGGTCTCTCGCCATCGCACAACCCCTCAGAAGTCGGTGGGGAGACCCTCGTGGACCAGCGAGGGCCCGGTCGCCCCGCCGTCGGGAACGTAGTCCGCCTCGACAGTACGGCTCGCGTCAAGCCGTGCGGGCCGGTAGTAGTCGCTGCCCCGCCTCCAGTACCAGAACATCGGGACCAGACCCACGGCCAGCCCGCCCACGCCGATCGAGATCGCGGCCGTGCTCAGCTCGCCCAGCGACTCCACGAAGACCCAGAACATGAACAGGGCGCCCAGCAGCGGCCACAGACCGCCGAGCAGGAAGTCGGTCGGGGACTTCAGCAGCATCTTGCGGTACGCGACGACGACGGCGAGGCCCGTCAGGCCGTAGTAGACGGCGATCTGGAGGCCGATCGCGGAGATCGCGTCGGAGAGGATGTCGCCCACCGAGCCTAGGGCGTTGGAGGCGATGAACATCATCAGCGCCACCGCGCCGACCACCACGATCGCCACCCACGGGGTGTTCCAGCGGCGGTGCACCCGGCCCAGCACGGACGGCATCGTGCGGTCCCGGCCCATCGCGAACAGGGACCGCGTGACCTGGATCAGCGTGGTCTCCAGGGTGGCGATCGTCGACAGCATCACCGCGACGATCAGCAGCTTGCCGCCCCAGCCCGGCCAGACCTCCTCGCCCAGTACGGCAAGGACGTTGGCGTCGTTGTCCTCGATCTGCTTCGAGGTGAGGATGACGTTCACCGCGATGGTGAACACCTCGAACAGCAGGAAGACGATGCCGACCCCGATGAGGCCCGCGAGTCCCGTCGTACGGCGGCTGTTGCGGGTCTCCTCGCTGAGATTGCTGGTGACGTCCCAGCCCCAGTAGTAGAACGCGGCGATCAGCGCGCCCGAGGCGAAGCCCTGCATCCCGTCGAAGTGGCCGAAGCCCAGCCAGGACCACTCGAAGGCGCGGGCGCTGCCCGTGTGGAAGAGGGCGAGCACCGCGAACAGCGCCAGGATCGCGAGTTCGACGCCGGACATGATGAGCTGGGCGCGCACCGTGAGCCGGGCGCCGCCGAGCACCACCAGCAGCATCAGCACGAACCAGGCCGCGCCCACGACGGTCGACAGCGCGGTGTTGTCCGCGAGGTCCTGGTCGAAGAGGGCCAGCGTCATCGAACCGGCGGGCAGCGACCCGGCCACCATGAAGATGGTCGCCGAGATCACCAGCGCCCAGCCGCTGACGAAGCCCAGAAAGGGATGGAGCGTGCGGCCCACCCAGGAGTAACTGGCGCCCGCGTTCACGTCGATGCGGCTGAGATAGCTGAACGCGAGAGCGATGCCCAGCATGGGTATCGCGCAGTACAGCAGTGCCGCGGGGCTGGCCAGACCCACCGCGCCGACCAGGACCGCGGTGGTCGCCGCGATCGAGTACGCCGGCGCGCTGCCCGCCACGGCCATGACCACGGTGTCGAACGTGCCGAGGGCGTTGGCCTGGAGCCCTCTGCCCCTGTTGATGCTCATGTGTTGCGCTGCTTTCCGTAGGGCACGACGCACGGACACCGGCGCCCGCACGGCGCAAAGAGGGTAGGGGGTGGCTCCGCCCCGGGACCGGAGAGGGATGGCCTCGGCCAGGGGTGGTGAAGCAAGGAAACGAGGGTGCGCAGGACCGTACGGCCGCTGCGTCGACGGACGGTCACTCCGCGTGTGCGAGTGATAATAGCCCCATTCCTTGAGCCTTCAAGATTAACTGGGGGGTAACCTTCCGAACCGTGGAATGCCCACTCCGCGCACCTTTTGAGGTTGGAGAGCGCGTTCGGGGAAACGCGGATCAGGACCGCCGATCAACCCCGTGCGTGAAGGAGCGTCCCATGTCCGGCGACCCGATGGCCGACGACGTCTACCAGCCCACCGGTACCAACGAGGAGCAGGAGGACGCGGCGCCGCTCGACCTCCAGGACGCCCTCGACGAGCGGACCTACGACGACACCCTCGACGAAGGCTACTCGCCACCGGAGAAGCCCCTCGGCGTCACCCGGCACGGCACCACGGCGGCCGAACAGCACGACGGCGAGACCCTCGACGAGCGCCTCGCCCAGGAGGTCCCCGAGGCAGGCGAGCCCCTCGGCGACGGGGTGGGCGACCTGCCCGGCGGCGAGGGCGAGCCGGTCGATCCGCAGGCCGGCACCGACCGCGCCGGACGCCTGGTCGCCCCCGACGAGGGCGCCCACTCGGCGACCACCAAGGAGGAGGTCGCCACCGACGTGGGCATCGACGCGGGCGCGGCCGGCGCCGAGGAGGCGGCGGTGCACGTGATCGAGGACCCGGAGCAGCTCTGAGGCACTGGAGGTCGCGGGTTCAGTCCCCGATCCGGTCGATCTGGCGCAGCTTGTTCGTGGCGTCCAGGGCGGCCACCTTGTACGACTCCGCGAGGGTCGGGTAGTTGAACACCGCGTCGACCAGGTAGTCGACGGTGCCGCCGCAGCCCATCACGGACTGGCCGATGTGGATCAGTTCGGTGGCGCCGGAGCCGAAGCAGTGCACGCCGAGCAGAGTGCGGTCCTCGGCGGAGACCAGCAGTTTCAGCATGCCGTGCGAGTCGCCGATGATCTGGCCGCGGGCCAGCTCCCGGTAGCGGGAGATGCCGACCTCGAACGGCACGCGGTCCTCGGTGAGCTGGTCCTCCGTCCGGCCCACGAAACTGATCTCCGGGATGGTGTAGATGCCGATCGGCTGGAGGTGGTGCATCTGACCCACCGGCTCACCGAAGGCGTGGTAGGCCGCCGACCGCCCCTGCTCCATCGAGGTCGCCGCGAGCGCCGGGAAACCGATCACGTCGCCGACGGCGTAGATGTGCGGCACCTCGGTGCGGTAGTGCTCGTCGACCGTGATCCGCCCGCGTGGATCCGCCGACAGGCCCGCCTTGTCGAGGTCGAGGCCGTCGGTGAGCCCCTGGCGGCCGGCCGAGTACATCACCGCGTCGGCCGGGATCTTCTTACCGCTTTCCAGAATGGTCAGCGTGCCGCGGGGATGCCGTTCCACCGCGGCCACGGTCTCCCCGAACCGGAACGTCACCGCCAGGTCCCGCAGGTGGTACTTGAGCGACTCGATCACCTCGACGTCGCACATGTCGAGCATCCCGGCGCGCTTCTCGACCACCGTGATCTTGCTGCCGAGCGCGGCGAACATCGACGCGTACTCCATGCCGATGACGCCGGCGCCCACGATGACCATGGAGCGCGGGACCCGTTCCAGGTTCAGGACGTTGTCCGAGTCCATGATGGTCCGGCCGTCGAACTCGACGCTGTCGGGCCGGGCGGGCCGGGTGCCGGTCGCGATGACGATGTGCTCGGCGCTGAGCAGTCGTTCGTGGCCGGTGACCTCGCGCAGGGCGATCGTGTGGTCGTCGACGAAGCGGCCGGTGCCGGCGAACAGGGCGATGTGGTTGCGGGAGAGCTGGCTGCGGATCACGTCGACCTCGCGGCCCACCACGTGCTGGGTGCGCGCGGTCAGGTCGGCGACGGTGATGTCCTCCTTGAGCCGGTAGCTCTGTCCGTACAGGTCGCGCTGGGTGAGGCCGGTCAGGTACAGCACCGCCTCGCGCAGGGTCTTGGAGGGGATGGTGCCGGTGTGGATGGAGACCCCGCCGACCATGTCGGGGCGGTCGACGACGGCGACCCGGCGGCCCAGCTTGGCCGCGGCGATGGCGGCCTTCTGACCACCCGGACCGGATCCGATGACGAGCATGTCGAAGTCGGGCACCCTCGGAAGTCTGGCAGCCGGGAGGTCCTTTCCGAAAGGGTGAACGGTCAACCGGCAGTGCGTGTGAACGGGCCGGGGTGACGGGGACGTTGTCGTGGGGCCGCCGGGGAGACTCCGTGGACCGCGACGACGGGGACCTTGCGGACCGCGATGCGTGCCGGGGGAGATCTCGCGAACGGCGACGGCGGCACGCGAAGGCGCGGTGACCGTGAGGGTGGCGGGCGAAGGTGCGGTGACCGTGAGGGTGGCGGGCGAAGGTGCGGTGACCGTGAGGGTGGCGGGCGAAGGTGCGGTGACCGTGAGGGTGGCGGGCGAAGGTGCGGTGACCGTGAGGGTGGCGCGCAAAGGTGCGGTGACCGTGAGGGTGGCGGGGCTGATTGCGTGGGCCGTGAGGGTGGCGGGCGGATTGCGTGGACCGCGAGGGCGGCGGAGAGGCTCCCCCGCTTACCGCGCCAGCCGGGGGGAGAGAGCCTGCGCGGACCGCGACGGCGCGGGAGGGTGCGCGGACCGCAACAGCGGCCGGGCAGACTGCGCGGACCGCCACGGCGTGCGGGGAGCTTGCGGACGGCTACTCCTGCCGGGGAGGTTTCGCGGACGGCGACAACTGCGGGGAAGGTGCGGGGACCGCAATAGCGGCGGAGCCGTCTGCGCGGATCGCGACGACTGCGGGGAGCTTGCGCGGACACCGACAGGGGCGGGGCAGACGGAGAGGCACGCGGCTCCTGCGGGGAGCTTGCGCGGACACCGACAGGGGCGGGGCAGACGGAGAGGCACGCGGCTCCTGCGGGGAGCTTGCGCGGACACCGACAGAGGCGGGGCAGACGGAGGGGCACGCGGCGCCTGTGGGGAGCTTGCGCGGGCTGCGGTGACTGTCCTGCGAGCTTTGCACGGCGCGCGACAGGGGCGGTGAAGCGCGGGACAATGCGGTCATGGGTCACCGACTTGCCGATGTGAGCACCCCGGCCCGACTGGCGGCACCCGGCGAGGGCCTCGGCCGGGACGAACTGGCGCTCGCCGCCCGCAACCACGGCCTGCCCCTCGAAGCGATGCGCCACGACCTCACCCCGCCGGGACTGCACTACGTCCTCACGCACTACGACATCCCCTACGTCCCCGAGGACACCCCCTGGCGGCTCGCCATCGGCGGCACGGTCCGCCGCCCGCTCACCCTGACCCCGGCCGACCTGCGGGCCTTCCCCCAGGTCACCACCCGGGTCACCCTGGAGTGCGCGGGCAACGGACGGGCCCTGCTGACCCCCCGACCGGTCAGCCAGCCCTGGTTGGTCGAAGCCGTCGGCACCGCCGAGTGGACCGGCGTCCCGCTCCGGCTGCTGCTCGCCGAGGCCGGACTGGAGCCCGGCGCCGTCGACGTGGTGGGCACCGGCGCCGACCACGGCGTGGAGCGCGGTGTCGAACAGGACTACCAGCGGTCCCTGCCGATCGACGTGGCCACCGGCACCGAGCTCGAGGTGCTGGTCGCCCACGCGATGAACGGCGCACCGCTGCCCCCGCAGCACGGCCACCCGCTGCGGCTCGTCGTACCGGGCTGGTACGGCATGGCCCACGTGAAGTGGCTGCGCGAGATCACCGTCACCGACACGCCGTTCACCGGGTTCCAGCAGACCGTCGCCTACCGGCTTCGGCAGGACCCCGGCGAGGAGGGCGAGCCGGTCACCCGGATCGCACCGCGCGCCCTGCTCGTGCCGCCCGGCTTCCCGGACTTCATGTCCCGGGCCCGGGTGGTCCGGCCGGGCCCGGTGACCCTGGAGGGGCGGGCCTGGTCGGGCCGGGCCCCGGTGACCAGGGCCGAGGTCAGCACGGACGCGGGACACTCCTGGCACGAGGCGCGGCTCGAACCGGACACCGGCCACCGCTGGGCCTGGCGGCGCTGGCACTTCGACTGGCGGGCGGAACCGGGGGAGTTCGTCCTCAGCGCGCGGGCCACCGACGCGGAGGGCCACACCCAGCCGCTGGAACAGCCCTGGAACCGCGGCGGTTTCGCCAACAACCTCGTCCAGCGGGTCCAAGTGCTGTGCCTGGAGGGCGAGTAGCCGCGACACCGGGCCCGGCTGCCTGACGACAGCCGGGCATCCGGGGCCCCGACCACGGCTGTGGCCACGGCAGGGACCTGTCCAAAGCCCCTCCTACGGCAGCAACTTGTCCAGTGCCGCCGGCCCCTCCGCCGCCAGCTTGCGCCGGGCCCATTCCAGGCTGTGCGGGGTGATGTCCTTGCCCGAGGCGAGGACGAGGTCCTCCGGTGACACCTCGGTGCCGGTACGGGTGTGGAGCAGGGCGTCCGGGGTGGCGCGGTCCTCGGGACGCCCGGACGCGTCGGGCTGTGACGTCGGCATGATCTCGGCTCCTCGGATCCGGAAAGCTGGGCGGCCCGGTGAAATCAACGGGTCCGATATCACCATTCAACGCGCGGGCCGACCCTGCATCCGGAGCCGTCCGGACAACGGCCTCCCGGGATGCCCCGCTGATGCGACAGGCGTGTAATGGGGGTACTGAGCACTCGGGGACGGCAGGGAAGACGACGCCATGTCCACCACCAGCCGCAACAGCACGAAGAAGCAGCCCCAGGCATCGAAAGGGTCACTGCGCAGACTGGGCGAGTGGTGCGCCAGGCACTTCGTGATCGTCCTGATCGCCTGGCTCGTGGCCCTCGTCGCCCTCCAGGCCCTCAACCGGTCCTTCGGCGGGGACTACTCCGACAACTTCTCGCTGCCCGGCGTCCAGTCGCAGGAGGGCCTCGACGTCCTGAAGAAGCACGACCCGGCGGCCGGCGGCTACAGCAGCCAGATCGTCCTGCACGACAGTGACAAGGCGATCAGCTCGCTCAGCTCGCAGATGTCCACGACCGTCAGCGACCTGCAGAAGCTGCCGCACGTCCTGTCGGCCCAGAACCCGCTCTCCGCGCCCGCCTCCAAGGTCGGACCGGTCTCCTCGGACGGGAAGACCGCCTACATCACCGTCCGCTTCGACGTCCAGCCCTCCACCCTCGGCGACAGCTACCTGAACGGGGTCGACGACGCCGTACAGCCGCTGCGGTCCGCCGGGGCCGACGTCGAGTACGGCGGACCGCTCGGCGAACTCGCCCGGCCGAACGCCGACGACCGGGTGAGCGAGCTGATCGGCTTCGCCGTCGCGATCGTCGTCCTGCTCATCGGCTTCGGCAGTGTGATCGCCGCCGGCATCCCCCTGCTGACCGCGTTGATCAGCGTGATCGGCGGACTCGCCTGCCTCGGCCTGCTCGCCGCGGCGTTCACCTTCGCGACCGTCTCGCCCACCCTGGCCACCATGATCGGACTGGGCGTCGGCATCGACTACGCGCTGTTCCAGATCACCCGCCACCGGCAGGGCCTCATGGACGGCAGGGACCCGGTGCGCGCGGCGGGCCGGGCCACCGCCACCAGCGGACGGGCCGTGCTGGTCTCCGGCTGCACGGTGATCATCGCCCTGGCCGGACTGTCCGCGTCCGGGGTGGCGTTCATCGGGAAACTCGGACTCGCCGCCGCGGTGACCGTCGTCTCCGCGGTCCTGGGCGCCCTGACGCTGGTCCCGGCCCTGCTGGGCCTGATCGGCACCCGCATCGACCGCTACCGGGTGCGCCGCCCGGTCGCCGAGACCGATGCCCCCGAGGGCGAGACGCCGCACGGGACCTGGCACCGCTACGCCCAACGGGTCGAGCGGCGGCCCTGGCGTTATCTGGCCGCGGGCGTGACGACCGTCGTGATCCTCGCGATCCCGGTGTTCTCCATCCAGCTGGGCCATATCGGCGACGGAGCCGATCCGACCTCCTTCACCGACCGGCGGGCCTACGACCTGATGACCGACGCCTTCGGGCCCGGTTCCAACGGTCCGCTGACCGTGGTCATCGACCAGACCTCCGTACCGTCCTCCCAGCGCTCGGACCTGTCCACCCAGGCGCAGAAGACCCTGAGCGCCGTGCCCGGAGCCGCCACGGTCACCCAGCTGAACCCCACCCAGGACGGTGACGTCCTGCTCGCCACCGTCTACTCCAAGCAGTCCCCGCAGAGCGCCACCACCACCGACCTCACCAACCGCCTGGTCGACACCACCCTGCCCGCAGCAGTCTCCGGCACCGACGCCAAGGGGTACGTCACCGGCACCACCGCCGCCCAGGTCGACTTCAGGGACATCGTCTCCAGCCGGCTGCCGCTGATCATCGGCGTGGTCGTCGCGCTGGCCTTCCTGATCATCCTCGCGGTGTTCCGCGGCCTGCTCGTCGCCGTGAAGGCGGCCGTCCTCAACGTCCTGTCCATCGCCGCCTCCTACGGCGTCGTCGTCGCCGTCTTCCAGTGGGGCTGGGGAGGTCCCGCGCTCGGCGTCTCCGGGAAGGTGCCCATCGAGAGCTATGTGCCGATGATGATGTTCGCGATCATCTTCGGACTGAGCATGGACTACGAGATCTTTCTGCTGTCCCGGGTCCACGAGGCCTGGCTGCGCAGCGGGGACGCCAAGGCCTCCGTCGCCCACGCACTGGAGATCACCGCGCGGGTCATCACCTGCGCCGCGCTGATCATGGTGAGCGTCTTCGCCGCGTTCATCGTCAGCGACAACATCGTGGTCAAGATGCTCGGACTGGGCCTCGCGGTGAGCGTGCTGATCGACGCGACCGTCGTACGACTGCTGATGGTCCCGGCCGTCATGACCCTGCTGGGCCGGCACGCCTGGTGGACACCCCGGTGGCTCGACCGGATCCTCCCGCACATCGACGCCGAGGGGGAGCACGAGTCGGACGACGCGGTCAGCGGGACTCCGGAGCGCCGGGCGCGAGAACGAGCATCGTGACGTCGTCCTCGAGTTCGGGGGCGTAGCGCACCAGGTCGCTCCACACCCGCTCGGCGAGGACCGGCAGCGCGACGGGACCGGCCGGGCCGTCGGCCGAGAACTCGACGAGCCGGTCGAGCAGCGGGTAGAAGGCCCCGGCGGAGTTCCGTGCCTCCCAGACGCCGTCCGAGGCCAGGAAGAGGCGGTCGCCGGGCCGCAGCGGGACCGTGAGCCCGGCCGGGTACGCCCCGTCGGACAGACCCAGGCCGAGCGGGGTGCCCACCGGGGCGTCGAGCTCCACGGCCAGCCCGTCGCGCAGCAGCACGGGGCCGGGCTGACCGCACGCCACGATCCGCACCGCCTCGGCGCGGCCGCCGAACTCCAGCACCACGGCGGTGGCGAACAGCTCCGAGTGCCGTACGGCCGCGGAGTCCACCATCAGCCTGCGGTCGAGCCTCGCCGCCACCGACTCGGGGTCCGGCCGGTCGAGCACCGCCTCCCGGAAGGCCCCCAGCAGCGAGGCGACGGTCGCGACGGCGGACAGCCCGTGCCCCTGTACGTCGCCCATCACCACCCGCACCCCGCAGGGCCCCTCCCGGACGTCGAAGAAGTCACCGCCGACCAGCGTCCCTTGCTGCGCGGCCCGGTACAGACCGGCACACCGCACGCCTCCCACCCGCGCCGGCAGCGGCGGCACCACGGCCCGCTGCGCGGCCTCGGCCACCGCCCGCTCGGTCACCAGCTGGGCGTCACGCCGACTGCGGACGTACGACACGACCACGCTGAGAGCGGCCACGAAGCCCACGGTCAGGGCGTCCTCGGAGCCCGGATCGTTCAGCCGGAACGCCGGGATGTTCAGCACGGCCAGGACGGACGCCCCGAGCACCGCGGTCGCCGCCGGGCCGTACGACAGCACGGCCAGCGGCGGGATGGCGCCCAGCAGGAACCCGACGTCCAGCGGATCAGGGCTCACGAGGGTCGCCAGGCACACCCCGGCCAGCAGCGCGGCGGGCAGCACCCGCACCCAGCCGGGCGGCGGCGCGCCGCCCCGCAGCCAGGTCCGCCCGTCCCGGTCGCGGCGCGACGGCCGGCCGTGCACTCCGCTCACACCACTACGCTGCTACGGCGCGCCGGGCGCCGCACCCCGAGCCGGTCCCCGGACCCGGCTAGAACGGCGTCAGCGTCAGCCGTATCCCGGTCGGTGCCGTGTCCTGGACGTAGGACGCGAAGTCGGCCACGTCGTCGAAGGCGAAGCCGTACGCCCTGCCGTCCTGCGTGGCCGCGTGCATGGCCTTGGCGTAGTGGTTGGTGAGCGCGGTCCGGTAGAAGGACGCGGGGTCGGTGGTCGGCTGGGCGGCGGCGCCGACCAGCGTCGTACGGTTGAAACCGGCGCCGAGCACGGCGGCGACCGATCCCGTGGTGCCGTCGTTGGGAGCGGCGAGCGCGCCGTGGCAGAACAGCACGTCCCGGGTCGAGGGACGGGCGAAGGAGACCTGCGCGGGCCCGGTGAACACGAGCTGCCCGCCGCGCACCCGACCGGTGAAGGTCCCCGCGTTCGTCGTGACGGTCAGGTCCCTGCCGGTGTACGTGCTCCAGACCTCGTCGATGTACGGCGCGAGGTAGTCCGCCGGGAACAGGCCGGCGTCCAGGCCGTGGCCGGGCGCGATGACCCGCGTGTCGTCCACGACCAGCCGTGAGAACTTCTCGACCTGGCGCAGCGCGGCGAAGGCGCCGGCCCGCCCGGAGGCCCGCAGGGTGCCCGTCGTCTGGTCCTGCACGCCGGTCAGCCGGATGCTCAGCGGCACGCTGAACATGTCCACCATGGTGGTGTTGCAGAACATGCCCGCCGCGTTGTGGGTGAACTCGGCGCAGTCGTGCAGCACTTGGTAGTTGGGGTCCGAGGCGACCCAGCCCGCCGGGTACTGGAGGGCCGGGTCGCCGTTGCCGTCCGTGACGACCTTGAACTTCAGCTTCGCGCCCAGGGAGACGTAGATCCGGCCGGACAGGTAGGGGAGGGACAGGCGGGTCTCGCCGCCGCCGGACAGGCTGATCGCGTAGTCGGTGAAGCCGTCGGCGCCGTTGTCCGCGAGCGCGACCGGAGCGAGGGTGCCGTCCGGGGTGACACGGACCTGCCGGCCGTCCACGTTGCCCACGATGTAGACGTGGACGTTGGCGTTGTCGAAGGCGCCGGTGTCGTTGACGACGGTCAGCGGCAGCGCTCCGGCCGCCTCGGCGCGGTTGCTGTCGGCGAGGGCGTGGGGGGCCAGGGCGGCGACGGCGGGCGCGGCCGCCATGGCACCGCCGAGGGCGAAGAGGACCTTGCGGCGACCGGGACCACGCCGGTGACGAGGTGTCATGTGGGGGATCTCCTCAGCTTCGTGAGAGCGCTCTCAGGTGGGGGGCGAGGCCCGATGGTACGGACCATCGGCATGGCGGCCCAGAGGTCGGACAGCGCTTGATCCGGCTTTAAGGGCCGGTTAAGTCGTCCCCTGTGTAACGGAGTTGGCCGCGAAAGCCGGTGGACGCCGTCCCGGAGATCCCGTAGCGTGAGCCGCCACGCCTCGACACCAGCGGAAGGAGGCGAGTGCCATGCAGTTCACGACCGTCCAGCGCTCCCTCTCCGTCGTCCCGGCGTGCCTCGTCTGACCGGGAGCGCCTCACGCAGTACGCATCCCGGAGGAATCCACCCATGACCGATCTGGTCATCCGCGCGCTCGACGAGCGCGACGCCCACCTGTTCGACGCCCTGCCCGACCCGCTCGGCGTCCGCGAGTCCCACCGGCTCACCCGGCACCGCCCCGACTGGAAGCGGGTCGCCCTGCGCGACGGCGAGGTCGTGGCGCGCGCCGCCTGGTGGGGCGGCCCCGACGACACCGCGCCCCTCAACGTCAACTGGTTCGACGTGGCCGAAGGGCAGGAGGAGGCCGGCGCCGAACTCCTGCGCACCGCCCCCTGGCAGGTCGAACTGGAGATGAACCTGCCGGCGGGCTGGCGCGAGGACCCGGTCCTGCACGCGGCCGCCGACACCCGCCTCACCGCCGTACAGAAGGCGGGATACGAGCTCGTGGTCGAGCGGTTCCTGTACCGGTGGACACCGGACTGCGGACTGCCCGAACGGCCCGGCCGCCTGGAGTTCCGCCCCGAACCGGACGACGCCGTCTTCCTCGACCTGCTCCGCCGCATCCACTCCGCCACCCTCGACGCGCACGCCCTCAAGGCCATCGAAGAGGGCGGACTCGACCGGGCCGCCCAGGAGGAACTCGACTTCTTCCACTGGTGCCCCTCGCCCCGGGAGTGGTGGCAGATCGCGTACACCCCCGAAGGCGACACGGCCGGCATCCACATCCCGGCCCACAACCCCTCCGGGCCGTGCGTCGGCTTCATCGGCGTCGTGCCGGAACACCGAGGACACGGCTACGCCTACGACCTCCTCGCCGAGTGCACCCACCACCTGGTCGAGCGGGGCGCCGAGTTCGTCTCCGCCGCGACGGACCAGGGGAACTTCCCGATGGCCGCCAACTTCACCAGGGCGGGCTACCCCGTCGTACGGGAACGGCTGAACTTCCAGCCCGCGCGGGGTCGTTGACCTGAACTCCCACCCGGCGTGGCGCGACGAGCCGCTCACTCGCCCTGCGTGGACCCGTCAAGTGTGCCGCGTCCCGGCTCAGCTCGACAGGACGGCGACGGCGATGAGCGCCGCGAGCATCAGCACCACGCAGCCGCAGGTGGTCAGCGCGTCGCGTCGGGCGCCCTTGACTCCCTCCTCGGTGTCCGCCCGCCAGGACGGGTCGAGGACCACCTCGCCGGACTCGAGGGCCGCCGCCACCCGCTGGACCTCGGCATGGGAGTACACCGTGCAGGTGTTCACGCCGAGGGTCCCGTAGCCCTTCCGCTCCTGGGTCGCCACCCCGTGGGCGGAGGCCACCTGGGGCACGTACTTGCGTCTGACCGTCCAGAGAGCGGCGGCCCTGTCGGCCTGTACCCAGCTGAAGCCCGAGGGCGGCACGTCCGGCGTGGTCATGCCCACCATGGTCCCGCCGAGGGCGGCACGGGACAAGACGGCACCAGCGACCCCACCCGGCGTCAACGGCAGCCTGTGCTTGTCGCGCCAGAGACGGCCTAGCGTTCCAGCAGTGCCTCCGCCTCCGTGAGGATCTCCGTGACGCGCAGGCCGAACGCGGCGTCGCACGGGTGGGGTTGCCCGGTGCGGGCGGCGCTGAGCAGGGCGTCGGCCGCCCGGGCCATGGCCGGTCCGACGCCCTCGGACGATTCCGGGAGCCGGGCCACCCCACCGGCACCGCGCAGCTCCACGCCCGCTCCCGCGGCCGCCGACGGCGCCGTGAGGCTCAGCGTCAGGGTGCTCGACGCGCCGCCGGTGTGCCGCAGCACCAGGTGGACGGTGTCACCGGGACCGTGCGCGGCCGCCGCCACCTCACGGACCTCGCCCAGGACCGGCAGCAGCACCGACAGGGCGTGCGGACCCACGTCCCACAGCGCGCCCTTCTCCCGTCGCCACGGCGAGTCCGCGAACGGGCTCTCGCTGGTGAACACCGACCCGAGCCACTCCGCCCGCCCGGTGAACCAGCCCTCCACACCCGCCTGTTCACCGATCCACGCCTCGGTCTCGGCCAGGAAACGGGAGGTGAAGAACACCACCGAGGCGACCTGGGCCTCCCGGACGGCCTCGACCACCGCCCGCCCCTGCTCGACCGTCGTGGCCAGGGGCTTGTCCAGCAGCAGATGGCATCCCGCCCGCGCGGCCCGCGCCGCGAGCTCGGCCTGCACGCCCGGCGGCAGGGCCACCGCGACGGCGTCCACGTCGGCGAGCAGCGCGTCGACGTCGTCGTACCCGCGCGTGCCGTGCTCGTCGGCCAACTCCTTGGCGGCGTCCGGACGACGGCCCCACACCCCGGCGAAGTCCAGCTCCGGGTGTGCGCTGAGCGCGGGGGCGTGGGCCATCCGGGCCCAGGGACCGGTTCCGAGCAGTCCGATACGCATGCCGCCACCTCTCTCGCCACTGCCGAATCTCACGACGACCGGCCCCGGCGGAACCGGGTGGTCGAGGTGAGGGTGTCACACGCGGGCGGCCGTCGCGCAACCACCGCGATTCAGTGGTCCGGTCGCTGAATCCGTTCTCGTTCTTCTATTGGACCCTCGGCCCGGGAGGCGGCCACTCTGGAAGATGCTCTGTCCCGTTTGACAGCCGAAAGAGGTCCAAGGCCATGCACACCCGCCGCATCGGTGATGTCGACGTCAGCTCGATCGGCCTGGGCGCGATGCCCATGTCCATCGAGGGGCGGCCGGACGAGGAACGCTCCATCGCCACCGTCCACGCCGCGCTCGACGCGGGCGTGACCCTCATCGACACCGCCGACGCCTACCACCGCGACGCCGACGAGGTCGGACACAACGAGACCCTGATAGCCAAGGCGCTCGCCTCCCACGAACGGGGAGGTGACGTCCTCGTCGCCACGAAGGGCGGCCACCTGCGCCCCGGCGACGGCAGCTGGACCCTCGACGGCAGCCCCCGGCACCTCAAGGAGGCCTGCGAGGCCTCCCTGACCAGGCTCGGGGTGGAGGCGATCGGGCTGTACCAGTTCCACCGCCCCGACCCCCGGGTCCCCTACGAGGAGTCGGTCGGCGCCGTGCGCGACCTCCTCGACGAGGGCAAGATCCTCATGGCGGGCGTCTCCAACGCGAACCCGGAACAGATCCGGCTGGCCAACGAGGTCCTCGGCGGCCGACTGGTCTCCGTGCAGAACCAGTTCTCCCCGGCCTTCCGCTCCAGCGAGCCGGAACTGCGCCTGTGCGACGAGCTCGGCATCGCCTTCCTCCCCTGGAGTCCCCTCGGCGGCATCTCCCGCGCCGGTGAACTCGGCTCGGCGCACGCCCCGTTCGCGCGGATCGCCGAGAAGTACGGGGTGAGCCCGCAGCGCGTCTGCCTGGCCTGGATGCTCGCCAAGTCGCCGGTCGTCGTGCCGATCCCGGGCTCCAGCCGCCCCGAGACCATCCGCGACTCGCTCGCCGCCACCGACCTCGAACTGAGCGCCGACGAACTCGCGGAGCTGGACGCCGCCTGAATCCGCCCCGCAGGGCATCCCGCCGGTGCAGTCCCCCGGTCCGTCACGTCGCTCGTCCGTGGCCTTTGACCGTGTGCGGACTGGCACCGGCGATCGTGGTGTCTCTAGGATGGACTCCCTGCCCTGCCAGGCCAGTTGGCGGCAATAGCTGGGGGAAAGATGAGCACCGGTAAGAAGCTGTCCACCTCGATCGACGCCTCCGTGCCCACGGCCGCGCGTATGTACGACCACTATCTGGGCGGCAAGGACAACTACGCGGCCGACCGCGCCGCCTGCGAGGAACTCGACAAGGTCGTCCCCAGCACCCGCAGGCTCGCCGTGAACAACCGGCGCTTCCTCCAGCGGGTGGTGCGGACCCTCACGCAGGAGCACGGCATCCGGCAGTTCCTCGACCACGGCTCCGGTCTGCCCACGCAGGACAACGTCCACCAGGTCGCCCAGGCTGTCGACCCCACCTCACACGTCGTCTACGTCGACAACGACCCGATGGTCCTGGTGCACGGCCGGGCGCTGCTGGAGCAGGACGAGCGCACCGCCGTCATCCACGCGGACATGCGGGAGACCGAGGCGATCTTCGCGCACGAGGACACCCAGCGGCTGATCGACTTCTCGCAGCCGGTGGCCGTGCTGTTCAACTCGGTCATGCACTGCATCCCCGACAGCGACACCGACGGCCCTGCCGCCCTGGCCGCCCGGGTGCGCGAGCGGCTCGCGCCGGGCAGCTTCATGGTGATGTGCCAGCTGGTCAGCGAGGACCCCGAAGTCCGCGCCTTCGTCACCGACTTCATGGACAAGGCGACCCAGGGGCACTGGGGCCGGGTGCGTGAGGAGAAGGACGTCGCCGAGTGGTTCGACGGCCTGGAGATCCTCGAGCCCGGCCTCGTGGAGGTCTCCACCTGGCGCCCCGACTCCGAGGTGGCCCCCCGTCAGCTCACCCACGAGTGGATCGAGTTCGGCGGAGTCGGCCGGCTGCCCTGACCCCCCACTCACACCCCGACGCCCCTGGCGCGACCGAGCAGGTCCAGTGCCAGGGGCGTTGCCGTGCCGACGTGACCGGGCCCTGAGAGGCGACGCGCGACGCGTCAGCCGCCGTAGCGCTGTTCCATCGTCTCGCGCAACCGCTCCAGCGAGGCCCGGGGTTCGAGCGCGTCGTCCGCCAGGCGGTCCAGGGCGAGGCGGTACTCCTCCGTCTCGTCCCGGTCCTCCAGGAAGTTGGCGCTCTTGATGTGCTCCAGATAGACGACGTCCGGCAGATCGAGGCCGCCGAAGCGCAGATACGTGATCGGGATGGCCGGGGCGGAGGCGTTCGTCACGTCCAACGGGATGATCTGCAAGGTCACATTGGGCCGCTGGGCCATCGTGACGAGATGCGCGAGCTGCTCCCGCATGACCTCCCGGCTGCCCAGCACCCGCAGCAGCACGGACTCGTCGATCACCGCCCACAGCTGCGGGGCGTCGGGGCGCAGCAGCAACTGCGCGCGCCGGGTGCGCAGTTCGACGCGCCGGTTCACCTCGCTCGCGGGCGCGGTCGGCAGGCCCCGCTCCACCACCGCACGGGTGTAGTCGGGAGTCTGGAGCAGTCCGGGGACGTACTGGATCTCGAAGGTACGAATGGCCGCGGCCGCCTCCTGGAGCCCCACCAGCCGGTCGAACCACTCCGGCATCAGCCGCTTGTCGTAGCGCTGCCACCAGCCCGGCTCGCCGGCCCGCTGGAGCAGCTTGAGGAGCACCGAGGACTCGTAGTCCTCGGTGCCGTACAGCTCCAGGAGGGCGCGGACGTCGCTCTCGGACGGGGGCCTGCGACCCTTGCCCGACTCGATGCGGGACAGCTTGGCGGGGCTGAACCCGAGGGCCCGCGCCGCCTGGTCCTGGGCGAGCCCGGCATCCTCGCGGAAACCCGCCAACTGGACGCCGACCAGCATCTTCAGCAGCGTGGGAGCCGGTTCGGACCGGTCCAGGTACGGTTCCAGGCGGGAGATGCGGTGGGACGCGGCAGACATCCTGACTCCCAGTAAACCGGCACAGAGACGACTCACACTATCGCACGCAGCGTGGCCGTACCGCATCATTCCGTAGAAGCCGGTCGCCGTACGGGAGGTGAAACGGCCGTCACTCCGCCCCCGCCCGCACCTCACAGCAGGTGGTCGAACTCACCGTCCTTCGCGCCGGCGACGAACGCCGCTACCTCGGCCGGGGTGTAGACCAGCGCGGGGCCGTCCGGATAGCGGGAGTTGCGCACCGCGACACCACCGTCGACCAGTGAGGCCACTTCGACGCAGTTGCCCTCGGCGTTGCTGTGGCGGCTCTTGACCCAGCGGGCGTCGAGCGAGCTCGCCCGCACTCCGTTCTGCACTGGTGGCACTGCTGTCTCCTTGCTGTTCACGTTCCTCGCCGGGCGCTGCCGCCCGGCCCTTCGGACGGGAGGGGGCGCACATCCACAACCTCCGTGGCCCCACCCGCCCTTCGCGCAATTTCTCGTGCAATTGCACGCGGGCGCCTTCAGCGTGGATAATAGCTCCGGCGTCAACCCCTGCGGTTGCGCCCCGTCTTGACGTCGCATCAGGGAGATGCCGTGTCATCACCTGCGAAACATGTGCTCCGGCCGCCGATCGAGGCTGTGCCGGAGGCGGGTGATGCGGGCACGGCCGGTGAGCCCCCGCGGCGCCCGGACCCCGTCGGTGCCCGGCGCCCGCCTGCGGGCGGACCGCTGGTCTCCGCCGCGCTGCTCGTCGCGTGCAGCGGGGAGGGGTTCGCCCGGGCCCGCGCCTTCACCCGCGAGACCCTCGGCGGCTGGTCCATCGGCCACCGCAGCGACGACGCCACCCTGGTCATCACCGAACTCGCGGCCAACGCCGTGGCCCACGCGGTGCTGCGGCCCGCGGCGGACGGTACGGCCGAGGTGTGGCTGGGGCTGTCCCTGGGCCCCTCCCATCTGCTGGTCACCGTCTCCGACCCCGGGGACGAACCACCCGCGTACACCCCCACCGACGACTGCTCCCTGCGGGAGCACGGCCGGGGGCTGTACATCGTCGACGCCCTGGCGGAGGAGTGGGGCTGGACCTCGCGGCCACCGGCCGGCAAGACCGTCTGGGCCAAGCTGTCGACCACCCCTCCTCCCTGACATGACCGCCGCGGAAAGGTCTCATGCCATGCGCACCGCTCCGGACCAGCCGAGCCACGAGCGCACCAGCAGCCCCGCTCCCTCCGCCGGGGTGGCGCGCACCACGCCCCTCTCGGCGCTGAGCCGGGTCCCCTGGGGCGAGATCCAGGACTCCACCGGCAATGCGGCGGCCATCCCGCTCCTCCTCAACAGCGTCGCCTGGGGTGACCCCGACACCGCCGGCGCCGCACTCGGTGAGCTGCGCCGGCGCATCTGCCAGTACGGCTTCGTCGTCGAGCAGGCCACCGCCGCCACCGTCCCCTTCCTCTGGGAGCTCGCCCAACTGCCCCAGGTGACCTGCCGGGCCGAGATCATCCAGCTGCTCCGGAGCATCGCCGGGGCCCGCCAGTGGGAGAGCACCGCGGCCGTCTATCCCAAACTGCTCAACCACCGCGAGAACCCGGTGGTCTGGGAGCGCCAGGCCCGCCAGGCCGTGCGGGCCAGGAGCGGGGCCCTCAGCACCCTGATGGCCGACGACGACACCGAGATCGCCCACGCGACCACGGAACTCGCCCGCACTCTGGACGAGTAGGAGGCCGTTCCGCCGGCTGGTGTATCCCTGGTCGACGAGGGGGAGAAAGCGCTTGCCCTCACATCGGCAACCGGGGAGGACCGCCGACGATGGCATCGTCGCTGGAGAAACCGCTCGACCACCGCTATCGGGGCGAACACCCGATACGCACACTCGCCTACCTGTTCCGCGCCGACCGCCGCCGACTGGCCGCGGCCGTCGCGGTGTTCACCGTCAAGCACAGCCCGATCTGGCTGCTGCCGCTGATCACCGCGTCCATCATCGACACCGTCGTGCAGCACCAGCCGGTCTCCCGGCTCTGGACCAGCGTCGGCGTCATCCTGTTCATCCTGCTGATCAACTACCCCCTGCACGTCCTCTACGTCCGCCTCCTGTACGGCAGCGTCCGCCGCATGGGGACCGCCCTGCGCTCCGCCCTGTGCACCCGTATGCAGCAGCTGTCCATCGGCTACCACTCACGCGTCAGCGCCGGAGTGCTCCAGGCCAAGGTGGTGCGGGACGTCGAGACCGTCGAGCAGATGGTCCAGCAGACCGCCGAGACCGGCCTCGGCGCCACCACCGTGCTGATCGGCGGACTGGTCATCATCGCCGTACGGACACCGGAGTTCGTGCCCGTCTTCCTCGTCGTGGTGCCCGCCGCCGCCCTCGTGGTCGCCCGGCTCAGAGCCCGGCTGCGCACCCACAACGAGCACTTCCGGCACGAGGTCGAGACCCTCTCCTCCCGGGTCACCGAGATGACCCGCCTCATCCCGGTGACCCGCGCCCACGGCCTGGAGAACAAGGCGCTGCGCCGCATGGACGGCACCCTGCGCCGCCTGCTCACCTCCGGGAACCGCCTCGACCTGGTCAACGGCCGCTTCGGCTCGCTGGCCTGGGTCGTCCTCAACGTGGTCGGCGTGCTCGTCCTGACCGCGGCGGCCCTCGTGTCGTACTACGGCGTCTGGGGCGTCACCGCCGGCGACGTCGTCATGCTCAGCGCCTTCCTGACCACCCTCACCAACTCCACTACCACGCTGGCGGGACTCGCCCCCGTCATCACCAAGGGCCTGGAATCCGTCCGTTCCGTCGGCGAACTGCTCCAGGCGCCCGAACTGGAGGACAACGAGGGCAAGGCCCGGGTCGAATCGGTGCGCGGGGCCGTCGAGTTCCAGGGCGTGGAGCACGCCTACGACAACGGACGGCCCGCCGTACGCGACTTCACCCTCTCCGTCACCCCCGGCGAGACCGTCGCCCTGGTCGGCGCGTCCGGCGCGGGCAAGTCCACCGTCCTCAACCTCGTCATCGGCTTCATCCGGCCCACCAAGGGCCGGCTGCTGCTCGACGGCACCGACATGAACACCCTCGACCTGCGCACCTACCGGCGTTTCCTGTCCGTCGTCCCGCAGGAGTCCATCCTGTTCGACGGCACCGTCCGGGAGAACGTCGCCTACGGCATGGACGACGCCGACGAGGAGACTGTACGGGCCGCCCTGCGCGACGCCAACGCGCTGGAGTTCGTCGACCGGCTGCCGCGGGGCCTCGACACCCTGGTCGGCGAGCGCGGCGCCCGGCTGTCCGGCGGGCAGCGCCAGCGCCTGGCCATCGCCCGGGCCCTGATCCGCGACCCGCGGGTCCTGGTGCTCGACGAGGCGACCTCGGCCCTGGACACCCGCTCCGAGGCGCTCGTCCAGCAGGCGCTCGCCCGGCTGCTGCACGGCCGTACGACCTTCGTCGTGGCCCACCGGCTGTCGACCGTACGCGGCGCCGACCGGATCGTCGTCCTGGGGGAGGGACGGATCCTGGAGACCGGCACCCACGAGGAACTCCTGCGCCGCGGCGGCGCCTACACCGCGCTGCACGCCGGTCAGCTCGCCTGAGGCGCCGGCTCCCGCCGGGTGTCACGCGGCGCTGCTGCGGGGCACCCGGCGCGGGCACGTCGAGTCGTGGTCGGTGCCGCAGCTCGTCCACCAGCGCTCGCAGCACGCGGTGTCGAGCTCGGCACGGACGATCTCGTCGGCGACCCCCGCACCGGGCCCGCCGGAGGTGGCCGCACGCCTTCGCATATCGGCCAGCGCCCGCCGCTGGTCGCAGATCACGCACTCCCGCACGACGGCGATCACCGGCACCAGGCTCGCCGCCGCGAACAGACACGCGGCCCACGGCGGCCCGTCGCGCAGGGCCAGCGCCGCGGCCCAGACGAGTCCGGTGGTCGTGGCGAGGTAGAGGGCACTGAGGAGTCCTGCGGAGCGGTTCATGTGCGTATACCGTTCATGGTGCGAGGGATGCCCCTTGTCCAACGGTTTGCGACCCCTCGGGGAAGCGGGTGCGGTCGCACGGTATTGCGCCAATTGCGTGCCGGGCGGCGGCGGATGGGATTGGGCCGGGACACACGGGGCATACGCAGCGAAAAATCGAGAGAGGGGCACTACGTGCTCGTGCCGGACCCGAAGGCCGTCAGAACGCTGCTGACCCGCTACGCGTCACTGAGGATCGCGCAGGCGGAGAGGGAGAGGCCGGCGACGGCCCGTGAGCTGGCCGACGTCAGCTACACACTGTGCGTGATGATGGGCACCACCGACGTCGGTGAGGCGGTCGCCAGGGCGGACGCCCTGCTGCCGGCCGTGGGACGTACGGATCCCGAAGGGGAGAGCGGCCTGCCGCTGGCCGTCTGATCCGCGAGGACAGGGGCCTCCGCGAGGACACAGGCCCACGACGCCGGACCCGGCGGGCGGTCACGAACCCGCCGCCGCCGGGACCGCGTCCTTCGCGTGGAAGGCCGCCCGGTACGCCTGCGGAGTGGTGCCGACCACCCGGCGGAACCGCTCCCGGAACGCCGTGGGAGAGCCGAACCCCGCCTGCCGCGCCACCCGTTCGACCGGGTGCGAGGTGTTCTCCAGCAGGTACTGGGCGCGCCGCACCCGGGCCCGCAGCAACCATTGCAGGGGTGTGCTGCCCGTCTGCTCGCGGAAGCGGCGGCTGAAGGTGCGCTCGCTCATCCCCGACCGTGCCGCCATCGCCCCCAGGGTGATCTCGTGGGCCAGATTGTCCTCCACCCACTCCAGCACCGGCTCCAGCGTCGAACCGCGGGGCACCGGGGGATGGTCGTACACGATGAACTGGGCCTGTCCGCCCTCCCGTTCCAGCGGCATGACCGACATCCGGGCGGCGTGCGCGGCGACCGCCGAGCCCAGGTCCCGGCGGATCATGTGCAGACACATGTCGAGGGCGGCGGCCGCGCCGGCCGAGGTGAGGATCTGACCGTTGTCGACGTACAGCACGTCGGGCTGGACCTCGACGGCGGGGAAACGCCGTGCGAGGTCGCCGGCGGCCACCCAGTGGGTGGTGGCGCGCAGTCCGTCCAGGAGTCCGGCCTCGGCCAGCACGAACGCGCCCACGCACACGGACGCGATCCGGGTCCCGGCCGCCGCCGCGTCCCGCAGTGCGGCCAGGACGCGCGGGGACGGCGGTCCCGCCACGGGGGAGCGGCCCGGCACGATGATCGTGTCCGCCTCCGTGAGGGCGTCGAGCCCGTGCTCGACCCGCAGGGCGAACCCCCCGTCCGCGCGGACCTCTCCCGACTCGGCGCACAGCCGGACCCGGTAGCCGGGGCGGCCGTCGGGCAGGTGCGTCCAGTCGAACACCTGCATGGGCGCCGCCATGTCGAAGGGCACCACGTCGTCGAGAGCCAGGACCGCCACGGAATGCATGACCGCCACGATAGGCGGGTTCCCGCCAGAGCCGTACGCCCGGGTGCCTGGGGGAAAGTGCTGTCAGCGGAGTTGGCGGGAATCCGTTGGAAGCTGTCGTTTCTGCCGCTGGGGTGATCGTCTCGCGGCTTCCTAGGGTGGGCGGGCACGCCGACCGCACCGGAGAAGGACACCCCGCCCCATGACCAAGTTCCTGCTGACCCTGCACGTCCTCGCGGCCATCGTCGCCGTCGGGCCGGTGACCGTCGCGGCCAGCATGTTCCCGCCCGCGGCCCGCCGGGCCCACGAGGAGGAGACCGGGGCCGGCACTCTCCGGCTGCTGCACCGCATCTGCCGGGCCTACGCCGGTGTCGGCCTCGCCGTCCCCGTCCTGGGCGTCGCCACCGGAGCCGCGATGGGCGTCCTCGGCGACGTGTGGCTGACCACGTCCATGGCCCTGACCGCGGCGGCCGCCGGTGTCCTCGTCGCCTTCGTCCTGCCCCGGCAGGGCGAACTCCTGGAGGAGCTCACCGGACAGGGGAGCGTCGAGCGCCGCGGTACCGTCCAACTCGCCATGTTCACCGGGGTCTTCAACCTGCTGTGGGCGACCGTGACCGTCCTGATGATCGTCCGGCCGGGGTCCACCACCGGGGCATGAGCGCCGTCGGGCCGTCAAGCCCGACACCGGAATTCGCACTCCGGTGCGTGGGGGCGCCTAGACTCGACAGCCGGCCCACGCACGTGGGCCGCGAAACGAAAGGCGCGTTGACGGGTGTTCCAGGATTCCCCCATCTACGACCGACTCGTCGCCGAGCGCGGCGACGTCCCCGCTCTGACCCGCAGGGAGGCCGAGCGCGTACGCAGGGAACTGGAGTACGTCATGCGGCCGTACCAGTCCCTCATGCCCCCGCCCGCCCCCGAGCGTCCCGCCTCGCCCGGTCAGGGCTGGGTGCCCGCCCTCCCGCCCGCCGCCCCGCGGCCGTACTGACCCGGCCTCAGGACACCGCCGAGTTGGCCCCGTTGGCCGAGGAGCGCTGCTCCGGACCCGGCCGGGCCAGCCATGCCGCGATGCTGCGCGCGATGGGCTGCCCGGTCTCCACCTCGACGAAGCCGAACTGCCCCGACTGGTTGCACTCCAGGAACCACCAGGTCCCGTCCCCGTCCTCGGCGAAGTCGAAGGCACCGTAGGCCAGTTCGGCCGCCCGGAGATACTCCCGGACGGCCGTGGCCACCCGGGGCGGGACGTCGACGGGCTGCCAGGTGGAGGTGGGCGGGGCGAAACGGACGTCCACCTCGTCGTCCGGCCCGGTGGCCTTCCGGGCGGCCAGCATCGTCTCTCCCACGACGGTCAGCCGTATGTCGGCCCGCTTGGCCACCCGCCGCTGGAGCAGGGTGGGACCGAACGCGACGGCCGCGAAGTCGGTGTCCGGGTCGACCCGGCTGGTCGGCACCGCCCGCGGCGGATCCTGTGGATGCGCGCCGGAGACCGGCTTGACCACCAGATCCGGATAGCGCTCGGCGAACTCCCGGGCGGCCTGCGGGAACGTCGTCACGATCGTGGCCGGCACGGGCAGCCCGCAGCGCTGGGCGAGCCGTAGCTGCCAGGGCTTGTGCCGGGCCCGGGCGGCCGCGTCGGGATGGTTCATCCAGCGGGCGTCACTGCCCCGCAGCATGCCGTACAGCGCCTGGGCGGACTCCTCGGTCAGCCACTCCGAGGGCACGGCGGCCCGCGCCGCGGGCGTACCCGGACGGCGGACCCAGATCGAACGCAGCCCGGAGATGCCCACCAGGCGTCCCCCGGCCGACAGATGGCCGCGGAAGCGGCCGTGCACGTACTCGCCGGACAGCGCGACCCCGTCGGTGAGATCGGCCGGATCGAGCCGGACCACCGGAACCCCCGTGGCGTTGAGGTGCACCACGACCATGTCGGCCGTCACGTCCTCTTCGCAGGTCAGAATCAACACGGTCATCAGTCGTCGACCTGTGTTCAGTCGTCGAAGTGGGTCTTGGAGCCCGCCGTCGAGGTGGTGGTCCCCAGCTCTCGCATCAGGGCGTGGTCGCGGGCCGCGACCCGGCCGTCCATGAGCACGTTCAACTGCCGTCCGGAGTCGTAGACGTACGGAGTGGTCGCCTCCAACGCCGCTGCCGGACGTGCATAGTTGAGCGCGAACGGTTGCATCGTCTCTCCCTCGCCGGTACTGCCTCTAGCGGACGGCCGTCTCCCCACGACGCCGCCGGGTCACCGACTTTCTTCGGTCCCCAGAGACTTATACGAATCGAACGAGTGATTGGTTTCGTTACACTGCGTAATCACGGTCGGCGCGAGGCCTCCCGGTCCCCCTCGCCCAGCCGCAGGGCGGCCCGGTCGGCCGGGGAACCGCGCAGGGTGCGCAGGGCGAGCAGCAGGACACCGATGTCGTCGAGATACACCGGGTCCGGCACCAGATCGGTGGGCAGCACGAAGTACAGCAGCGCACCCCAGAAGACCCAGCGGGGCCCGGTGGGCAGTCCCGCCCGGCGCAGCCCGCGCCGGGTTCTGACGAGCCGTACCAGCAGTCCCACGGCCACCGCCAGCGCCAGCGCCGCGAGCACCGCGACGACGACGATCAGTGCTGTGGTCGTATCCACGGGCCGACCTCCTCCTCGGGCGCCCGACGGCGCGCTGACTGACGGATTCCCGCATCCGGCCGCCCTAGGCTCACCGAGGGCGGCACTCACACCCGTGGCTCATCCGAGTGGCACGCCGTCGTGGACCCGCTTACGAATGGGAGACCTCAATGTCGCGGTCGCACGACGGGGGCGCGTAGCAGCGACCGCACCCTGTGTCTGGAGCAGAAGCATGACCACCGGCCCGTCAGCAGCCCACCCGAACGAACCCGCCATACCGATCGAGACGGCGTACGGCGACACCGTCGGCGACCTGGTGCGTGCCGCCGTGGCCGACCGTCCCCTGGAGGACGTCGTCCACCTCATCACCCTGCTGGAGCAGTCACCCCAGTACGCGCAGGCCACGGCCGCGGCCCTCCGTGCCGTCGGCGTGGACCGGTCCGTGGACGACGTCACCCGGCTCGTCGCCCTGCTCACCCGGCCGCCCCGCGACCCGGACAGCGCCGACGAGGCGATCCGGGCCGCCGCCGAGTCCCGTCCCGTGGAGGACGTGACCCGCCTGGTGGCCCTGCTCAACCGCTCCGAACTGCAACCCCACTGCGGTCAGGAGGCGGTGCGGGCGGCCGCGACCGGACGGCCCGTCGAGGAACTCGTCGAGCTGATCGGCCGGCTGGCGCAGGAGAGGCCCGCGCAGCCGTCGTACGAACCGTCCGGGCCGCACCCGGCCCAGGAGGAGTACCCGATGCCGGGCCCGGAGGGGTTCCCGGCGCCTCCACGGCATCCCCCCGCACCCCGGCGGGCCGCACGCACCCCGGCCTGGCCCGGCCGCCTCGCCGCCCTCTTCCTGCTGGTGTGCGGTGTGCTCTGCTTCCCGGCGCACCGGGACGGGGCGTCGCTGCGGGTGTACGGCTTCGCCGTCGGCGTCTCGGCGCTGTGCGCCGTCCTGGCTCTGCTGCTGGCGATCCGGCCCGTCGTCCCGCTCCTCGCCCTGGCGGTGGTCCTGCCGGCCGGCGTGGCCGCGGGCCAGCTCCTCGACGGCCATCTCCGCCCCGCGGGCCTGTCCCGGGCCCTGGAGCTCCCGCTCGCCCCGGCATGGCTCGCCGGTACGGCGGCGGTGTGCGCGTCCCTGGCCGCGCTGACCGCGCTCGTGGTGCAGCTGACGGTGCCGGCCCGGCCGGAGCGGGCCCTGGCGGAACGGCGGACGGCGGAGCGGCCGGTCCGGGAGACGGCGGACGCTCCGCTGGCGCCGTAGCCGAGCATCCCGGGGTTCCGGCCCGTTGTAAGAACGGCCGGCGCTAGGAACTGCCCCTCTCCCGGACGCCGTTGAGCACGCGGTCCGGGGTGAGGGGCAGTTCGCGGAAGCGGACGCCGGTGGCGTGGAAGACGGCGTTGCCGATCGCGGCGGCCGTCCCCACGATGCCGATCTCGCCGATGCCCTTGCTGCCCATGGGGTTGAGATGGGGGTCGTCCTCGTCGATCCAGTGCGCCTCGACGTCGGGCACGTCGGCGTGCGTGGGCACGTGGTACGAAGCCAGGTCCGACTCCGTGAAGTCGCCGAACGCGGCGTCCATCGTGCTGCCCTCGGTGAGCGCCATGCCGAGCCCCATGGTCATGCCGCCGACGAACTGGGAGCGCGCGGTACGGGAGTTGAGGATGTGCCCGGCGGCGTACACCCCGAGCAGCCGGCGGACCCGGGTCTCGCCGGTGACCGTGTCGACGGTGACCTCCGCGAAGTGCGCGCCGAAGGCGTGCCGGGCGTAGGGGCTGTCGGCGTCGGCGCGGCCCGCGGTGTCGGCACGGACCTCGACGCCCTCCGCCGGCAGGGGCCCTTCGGCGAGGCGTTCCGCGAGCCGGGCGCACGCCTCATGGACCGCCCAGCCCCAGGACGCCGTGCCCGACGAGCCCCCGGCCAGCGACGCGGCGGGCAGGTCGCTGCACCCCACCTCGGTCCGCACCCGGGCGACGGGCACCCGGAGCGCGTCCGCGGCCACCTGCGCCAGCACGGTCCGGGCGCCGGTGCCGATGTCGGTGGCGTTGATCCGGACGAGGAAGCTCCCGTCGGGCCGTGCCCGCACCGCGGCCGTGGACGGTTGCGCCATGACGGGGTAGACGGCGGCGGCGACTCCTGATCCCACCAGCAGCGGGCCCTCGGTGCGGGAGCCCTGGACTGGATCGCGTGCGGCCCAGTCGAAGCGCCGGGCGCCCTCGCGCAGACACTCCACCAGGTGCCTGCTGCTGAAGGGCTTGCCGCTGTCGGGCTCGGTGTCCGGTTCGTTGACGACCCTCAACTCCACCGGATCCATGTCGAGTTCGGTGGCCAGTTCGTCGATGGCCGACTCCAGGGCGTACATGCCGGGCGCCTCGCCGGGGGCCCGCATCCAGGACGGGGTGGGCACGTCGAGGGGCGCCACGCGGTGTGCCGTACGGGAGTCGGGGGCGGCGTACATCACGCGGGCCGGTACGGCGGCCTGTTCGACGAACTCCTTGACGTGCGAGGTGTGGGTGGTGACCTCGTGGATCAGGGAGACGAGCCGTCCGTCGGGGCGGGCGCCGAGGCGCAGCCGGTGCAGGGTCGGGGCCCGGTGTCCGACGACGGCGGGCATGAGACGGCGGGGGAGTGCCAGGGTGACCGGCCGGCCGGTGTGACGGGCGGCCAGGGCGGCGAGCACCACGTCCGGGCGGGGCGTGCCCTTGGAGCCGAAACCGCCGCCCACGTGCTCGGCGACCACGGTGACCTGGTCCTCCGGGACGCCGAACAGGCCGGCCAGGACGCCCCGTACGACCGTGGAGCCCTGGGTGGAGGTGTGCACCGTGAGCCGGCCGTCGTGCCACTCGGCCGTCGTCGCGTGCGGTTCCATGGGGTGGTTGTGCAGGGGCGGCACCCGGTACCCGACGTCGACGCGGACGTCGGCGGCGGCGAACGCGCCCTCGGGGTCGCCGTGTTCACGGGTTCCCGGGTATCCGGCGTTGGCCTCCTCGGGGGCGTACGCGGCCGGATGATCGGCGGTGAGGGTGACGTCGTGGTCCTCCACGGCGTAGTCGACCCGGACGGCGGCGGCACCCGCGCGGGCGGCCTCCAGCGTCTCGCCGACCACCAGGGCGACGAACCAACCCCGGTGCGGGACACGGGAGTCGCGCAGGACCGCGAGCGTGGGATCGTCCGGCTCGGAGAGCCGCGGTGCGTTCTCGTGGGTGAGCACCGCCAGGATGCCGGGCAGGTCCAGAGCGGCCGTGGCGTCGATGCCGGTGACCCGGCCGCGGGCGATCGAGGCGGGCACGGGCCAGGCGTGCGCACGGCCGGGACGGGGCTGTTCGGCTGCGTAGCGGGCGGTCCCGGTGACCTTCTCCCGGCCTTCCCGGCGTTCGACGGGAGCGCCCAGGGCGGTGCTGTGCGCGGTGGCGTCCATGCGTTCTCCTCCTCAGGCCCTGGTGAGCCGGGTCAGCACGTCCAGGGCGAGCGAACGCGCCAGCGGGAGCTTGTAGGCGTTGTCCCGCAGCGGCTCGGCGGCGGCGAGCTCCAGGTCGACCGCGTGCTCGAACGCGGCCCGGGTGGGCGCCGCGCCCACCAGCGCCTGTTCGGCCCGGCGCGCCTGCCACGGCCGGTGCGCGAGCGCGCCGAACGCGATCCCGGCGTGGTCGACCACCCCGTCCGTCACCCGCACCACCACGGCCACCGAGGCGAGCGCGAACGCGTACGACGCCCGGTCCCTGGCCTTGCGGTAGGCCGACGGCAGCCCGGCGGCGGTCGCGGGCAGCAGCACCCCGGTGATGAGCTCGCCCGGCAGGATCTCGGTGTCCCGCTCCGGATGTGCCCCCGGCAGCCGGTGGAAGTCGGCCACGGGCACGCTCCGGGCGCCCTCCGTGCCGTACAACTCGACGCGGGCGTCCAGCGCGGCGAGCGCGACGGCCATGTCGGAGGGGTGGGTGGCGATGCAGTGCGGGGAGTGGCCGAGCACCGCGTGGTCCCGGTGCACGCCCTCGCGTGCGCCGCAACCACTGCCCGGGGCCCGCTTGTTGCAGGGTTTGGAGACGTCCTGGAAGTAGGGGCAGCGGGTGCGCTGGAGCAGGTTGCCGCCCGTGGTGGCCGCGTTGCGCAACTGCCCCGAGGCGCCCGCGAGCAGGGCCTGGGACAGGACGGGGTAGCGCTCGCGCACGGCCGGATGGGCGGCCAGGTCGCTGTTGCGGACCGTGGCACCGACGCGCAGTGAACCGTCGGGCAGCTCCTCGACCCCGTCCAGGGGCAGACGGCTGACGTCGACGAGCGTGTCCGGTCGCTCGACGCCGAGTTTCATCAGGTCGACCAGGTTGGTGCCGCCGCCGAGATAGCGGGCGCCGGGGCGGGCGGCGAAGAGTTCGGCCGCCTCTTCGGGGGTGGTGGCCCGTACGTAGTCGAAGGTCTTCACCGGATCACGTCCTCGACCGCGTCGACGATGCGTGGATAGGCGCCGCAGCGGCACAGGTTGCCGCTGAGCCGCTCCCGGATCTCGTGCCGGTCCAGCGGCACCGGACGGCCGGCGGGCGTGTCGACGGTGACGTGCGACGGGTGGCCCGCGGCGGCCTCGTCGAGCATGCCGAGCGCCGAGCACAGCTGGCCGGGCGTGCAGTAGCCACACTGGAAGGCGTCACGGTCCAGGAAGGCCCGTTGCAGGGGGTGGAGTTGCTCCCCGTCGCCGCCGAGGCCCTCGACGGTCCGGATCTCGCAGCCGTCCAGGGAGACCGCCAGCAGCAGACAGCTGTTGACACGGCGACCGTCCACCAGGACCGTGCAGGCCCCGCACTGGCCGTGGTCGCAGCCCTTCCTGGCACCCCACAGATCCAGGTCCTCGCGCAGCACGTCGAGCAGGACGCGCCGGTGGTCGACGAGCAGGGTGTGGGGTTTGCCGTTGACCGTGAGTGTCGTCTCCGAGCAGGTGGCGCTGTCGTCGTTCTCGCCGCTCATGATGACGGTGTCCTTCCGGACGGGCCGAGGTGCTGTCCCCACCGCGTATCCACAGTCGGCCCTCTGACACCTCCCGTCTCCCGGGCCGGGCATCCCGCCTAGGCTGGCGTGCATGGACGCCGACGTACTGCGTGCCGCCTACGAGGCCTTCGCCGCCGTCGTACGCCCCTGGGCGACGAGGAGTCCTGGCGGCCCACCGGCTGTACCGGCTGGGCGGTGCGGGACCTGGTCTTCCACTGCGCCGGGGACGCCCAGCGCGCCCTGGTCGCACTGCACACCCCCGCTGAGGGGCCACCGGACCGGGACGCCGTGACCTACTGGCGGGACTGGGCGCCGGACCCCGTCGGCGCGGCGAACGGGCGGCGCTGGAACCGGGTGTGCGCCGGGATGTTCCTGGACTTCCGTGAGCTGCGCGACCTGTACCTGGAGACCACCGCGGCCACCGTGCGGGCCGCCGCGGACACCCCGGCGGAGCTGCGGGTCTCCACCCAGGGCCATGTCCTGACCGCCGCCGACCTGGCGTCCACCCTCGCCGTCGAGGCCACCGTCCACCACCTGGACCTCGTCGCCGACCTGCCGGACGCGCCCGGCCCGGCCCCCGAAGGGCTGGCCGTGGTGCGGGCCACCCTCGACGGGCTCCTCGGCCGGCCCCTGCCGCTCGACTGGAGCGACGAGCACTACGCCCGCGCCGCCACCGGACGCGCGCCGCTGACGGACCCGGACCGCCTCGCGCTCGGCGCCGACGCGGACCGCTTCCCGCTCTTCAGCTGAACCGCCTCTTCAGCCGATCCGCTGGTCCGGGTCCTCGTCGCGGGCCGCGGGCCGCAGGGTGTCCTTCCAGCGGCCGAAGGTCCGCGAGAGCTGCTGCAACGGCGAGCCCGCCTGCGGGTCGGCCGGGACCTCGGGCGCCGGGGCGTTCTCGCGGTAGATGGCGAGCGCCTCGTTCGCCCGCTCGGCGGCCTCCCGGTACAGGTCCCGGGACTTGGTCATGGCCTCCAGCGCCTCGGCGTACATCGCCACCAGCGCGCGCTCCCGCTCGAGTTCCTCCTCCAGGGTCAGCAGCTGCCACTGCTCGCGCAGCGCGGTGAGGGCCGCCTCGCCGCCCTCGGGCAGCGGCTTCGGCATCGAGGCGTAGCGCGTCACGGTCGCGAGCAGCTCGGTGGGCTCCGAGCCGTCGAGGAACACATTGCGTACGGAGAAGTCCTGGCCGTCGTAGCCGGGCGGCACCGGCGTCCCCGGCAGCACCACGGCACCACCGCGCGGCACCTCCACGCCGAACTCCTTCACGGCCCAGTTCAGCACCCGCAGCTGATGCGGCTGCGCCCGGTGCTCGACGACCCGGTGGCGCAGTCCGGGCGGCAGCATGTCGGCCAGGGGACGCCGGCCGCCCTGGCCGGGGGTCATGGCTTCGTGGACGACGACGTGCACGGCCCAACTGCCGCGCACGGCCTGCCGCAGCACCCGCCGGACGTCCTTGTCCTCCTCGGGCAGCACGCTCAGATCCCGCAGCCGCAGTCCCGTGGCGGCGTCCCGGTCCCAGAAGACGTCCTCGCTCTCGGGCCAGAACATGGTGGCGGGCGAGGGCCAGCGCAGATCCCACGGCTGTTCCGCCTCCGCCGCCAGCACCCACTCCTGACTGCCGCTGGAGACGGGGGACAGCGAGAGGCGGGCCCGGACGGTCACCTCGTCCCCGACCCGCCAGCGGGCCTCGAAGATCCGCTCCGGGAGGTCGTCGGTCCCGGACGGCTCCTGGAAGTCGTCGAGGACCGCGCTCTCCTTCAGTCGCTCCAGACTTCGGCGCAGGACGTCCGCCGCGTCGGATCCGAGATGGCGGCCGCGGGCCAGCCAGACGGTGGAAGGTGCCGTGGAGTCTGCCGTGGGAGTGCTTGACATGGGTCCATCTGTGAGAGGGGGTGGTGCGTGCCAGGGCCAAGTATCGTCGCCGCCGGCCCGTCCGGGCCAGGCGGGGTCCGGCAGGCGGACGGCGCCCGCGCACACGGGGCGCACAAGGTCCACACCGAGCAACCGCCTTTCACTTGTGCCCGGTTCGCGGTCCGCCACGCCAGAATGACCTCTCGAACAGGGCGCGCCCACCATCCGCATTGGGGCGAGCCCTGTTCGCCGTTTCCACCGGATCGTGCGTTTCGGCTCGCTGAATATATCGGGAGCCGATATATTCGCGTTCATGGCACCGAGGAACATGACACAGGCGGCGTTCTTCGTACTGACCGCCCTCGCCGATCAGCCGCGGCACGGCTACGGCATCCTGCGCGAGGTCGAGGAGCTGTCCGAGGGGGCCGTGCAGATGCGCGTCGGCACCCTCTACGGCGTACTGGACCGGCTCACCGCCGACGCACTGATCGTGCTGGACCGCGAGGAGGTGCAGCAGGGCCGGCTGCGGCGCTACTACCGCCTCACCGACGAGGGGACCGCGGCCCTGGACGCGGAGGCGGAGCGGCTCGCCGCCGGGGCGAGCGCCGCCAAGAAGCGGATCGCCGAGGGGCGGCGCGGTCCGGGGCCGGCCCCGGGCCGTACGTCCGGAACGACCGACGGGCCCGTCGCCGGCCCCGGACTCGCCGGAGGTCTGGCATGACGACCCTGCTGGAGACCCGCTACCGCGCCGTGCTGCGTCTGCTGCCCGCCTACTACCGGCGCGAGCGCGAGGAGGAGATGGTCGAGACCTACCTCTGGGACATCGACCAGGAGACCCAGGAGCAGAGCCGGCCCACCCTCGGCGAGGTGGCGAGCGTTCTCGCGCTGGCCGTGCGCTCCAGGCTCGGTGCCGGTGGCGCGCCCCGCCGGTACGCGCTGCTGGGCTCGGCGGTCCGCCTCTTCGCGCTCTTCGCCGTACTGCTCCAGGCGGCGTCCGCCGTGGTCGACCGGGTGCTGGGTCTGACCTGGGCGTCCACCCGCGGCGGGAGCCAGTGGGACCTGTTCACGGACGGCTTCACCGGCCACGGCGTGTGGGCCGGCGTCGGAGCGGTCGCCCAGTGGTTCCTGCCGCTGCTGTGGACGGTCTCCTACTTCGCCCTGCTGCACGACCACCGCCGTCTGGCCCAGGGGTCCGCGCTGGTCGCGGTCCTGCCCACGCTCTGGCCGCTGTTCGACCTGTGGACGCTCGACTTCGCGCCCTCGGACTCCGCCTATGTCGTCGCGGCCACCGTGCTGGCGTGGTCGTCGGCGCTGGCCCTGTGTGCGGCCCACCACCGCGACGCGCCCCCGGCCGCGCTGCCCGCGGGCGCGCCCGGACTGGTCTTCGCCGCCTGCTGTGTGCTGATGGGCGGCTCGGTGGTGGCCCTGCCCGACGGGGTCGACACCGCCGCGCTCGTCACCTGCTATCTCGTGACAGCCCTCGCCTGGCTGCTCTACCGCGTCCGGGGCGGGCGGCGCGGCCCCGCCGCCGGGGAGGCCGCCGCCCTCGCGGCCCTGGGGCTGCTCCTCCTGGCGGTCCGGATCACCGCGGTGTACCCGTGGCTCGACGACCTGCCCGGCACCCTGCGGGTGGGGGTCCTGAGCCAGGCGGCGGCCCTGGTCGCCCTGACCGCCGCGCTGACCGTCGTGAGCGGACGCGACCTGCTCAGCCGTGGTACGTGATGTACCCGTTGCCGTCCCGGTCGTCGCCGCTCGCGGTGTACGCGTGGGTGTCGGCGTGCGCGCCCGAGGGCTTGAAGAGGCGGATCGTGTCCTTGTCGTTGTTCCAGATGAAGTTGCAGTTGTTGCGGTAGACGACGTTCCTCGCGTCCGAGTCGGTGCCGTGGCCGCCGCGCAGCTTCACGTAGTCGCCGGGCTGGAGCGTGTGGTTCTTCGTGAACGTGAACTTGTTGGTGCTGGTGGAGTCCCTGACGACGTACCCCTTGAGGTTCACCGTCGCGGTCCGCGAGTAGTTCTTGATCGTCAGGTACTCCTCGTCGGTGTTGCCGGTGGCACAGCTGTTGGAGTCCGGGCCCGGGGCGTTGTACTGCACGCCCTTGATCTTCAGTGCCGACGAGTACTCGGTCGCGTGGGCCGGAACGGCGGTCAGCACGGTCAGCGCACCCGCGGCCGCCACGGCGGCTATGTGTCCTCTGCGCATCGAAAAGCCCCCCTGTGAAGGTCTGGTGAAGAAGACCTGGAGCGTATACAACGCGGGGGGCCAGGGGGGCTTTTCGGTTGAATCAGTAACCGACTCGGAATGTCGCGTCCTGCTGGTCCGTGGCGGTGGAGATCGGGTCGATGCGCAGGACGTAGTCGGCGTGCCGGATGTAGCGGGTCGGGTTGTTGTACGAGCGGAAGGACGCCCAGCTCGCGTCCGCGAGGCCCGCCGTGCGGGAGAAGGTGGCGTCCCCGGCGAACGTCGAGGTGCCGTCGTTGACGTCGAGCCGGAGCTGGTAGTTGTAGTGCCGCAGATAGCGGTCGGGGTAGTTGACCGACCGGAAGGAGACCCCGGAGCTGTCGGCGAGCCCCGGGACGAGCGTCCACAGGGAGTCCTTGTACGGCTCGACCGGGTACTCGTCGATCCGGCCCGTGTAGTTGGAGTGGCGGACGTAACGGGCCGGGTAGTTGTAGGACTTGAGCCGGTTCCAGGCCGGCGCGCCCCACTTGGCGAGCAGGTTGTTGTACTCCGCCGTGGTGATCGTCGCGATGCCGCAGTGCTTGGAGTTGACCGGCTGGGTGTAGGTCCTCTGGTCCAGCGCGGTCCAGGTGCCGGTGGCGGGGCTGCTGGACTGCCAGGCGTAGAAGACGCCGTTGGGCGTGTAGGTGTCGCCCCAGAGCCACCACGTGTTGGACGTCAGGGACTTGACGACGGTCGGCGCCTCGGTGCCGCCGTGGGCCACGCCCGCGCTGAACTCGGTGAAGCTGCCCGGGTTCAGTGAGGTGGAGCGCGCGGAGACCAGGGTCTGGTTCTTCTTGAAGAAGAGGTAGTTGTAGCCGTTCACCCCCACCGCCATGTCGCCGTCGATGACGTCGTAGCCCGGGTCGAAGAAGACCTGCGGGGCCGAGGCGGTGACGAAGTCGCTGGTGTAGTTGACCATGATCACGTTGTGGCCGCTGCTGTTCACCGAGGAGTAGATGACCGCGTACTGGCCCCGGCCCGCGTCCCAGAACGCCTCCGGCGCCCAGCTGTGGGTGGTCATGTCGTGCAGTTTCAGGCGCCGGTAGCCGGTGAAGGTGCGCAGGTCGGCGGAGTCCCAGACATGGATGTACTGGCTGTTGTAGTTCCAGTCGGTGCCCTTGAGGTCGGTGGCGAGCACCACGAACGTGCCGTCCTGCTTGCGCATCAGGAACGGGTCGCGCAGACCGAGGGCGCCCGCCGTGGGGGTGACCAGGGGGTTGTTCTGGTTGAGCGGGGTCCAGTTGAGCCCGTCGGGGCTGACGGCGAGGTGGAGGCCGTAGTCGGTGCCGTCACCGAGGTTGGTCGACTCGGTGAAGTAGACCATCGCGTAAGCCGAGTCGGCGGCGTGCGCGGTGCCCGCGCCGAGGGCCAGGGCGAGCGGTACGGCCGCCGTCATGCCCAGCAGGCCGCGACGGGACAGGTGGGGGTTTGCGCTCATCGTGTTCTCCAAGGTGGCGTGCGGGGGGACACCTCAACGACCGATATTTCGAACGGAGTTCGGGAAATCGATCAGAAGGTAGGCCCTGGCCATGAGCGCGTCAATCGTCCGGCCGCACTTTTGTGGTTCCTGTGCACCCCGGGGCGCGGGAGGGCGCCCCGGGGTGGGTCGGTCGGCGCTGGGGCGGGTGGTTCAGCGCTGGGTGTAGACGAAGCCGATCTTGTCGACCTCGTCGCCCGTACGGCCGTGGAAGCCGGCGATCTGCCAGCCGGTCGGCGCGGTGCGGGTCACGCAGTCCGAGGTCGTGGTGCCACCGGCCAGCGTGCGGCCGAGGCTGGTCGTGAACTTGGCGTAGAAGATACGGGTGTTGCCGTCCTTGACGCCCTGGCACAGCTGCGCCGAGGTCAGGTACTCACCGCTGCCCAGCGTCAGCGAGGAGGCCGTGCCGCCGGTCCCGCCGTGGCTGAGCGCGGTGCCGTTCGCCAGGGTCAGGCTCAGCTGGTCGACCCGGGAACCGGCGCGCAGTCCGACGGTGGTGGCGCGGGCGCCGGCGGGGACACCGGTGATGTCGTTGAAGTAGTCGCCGTGCGGGCCGCCGAACTGGTCGCTCAGCTGGAAGGCGGCGTTGCGCGACCAGCTGAACCCGACCGTGATCGGGTCGTGGTCGGAGAGCATCAGCCCGTCGCCGGTGAGGAACTTGGCGTGCTCGTTGTTGTACGACGTCGCGTTGAGGGAGACGAGCTTGCTGCCCCGGTAGAGGACCTTGTCGACGACCTCGCAGGTGTTGGGCACGGTGGCCCCGGTCTGGTCGCAGACCAGGGCATCGCTGCCCTTCGCGGGCGGGGTGCCGCCGCGGATCAGCTGGACCCAGGCGTCGGTGAGGCCGTTGGCCGCGGCGAACTCGCCGATGGTGTCGCCGGAGCGGGTGTAGCGCGTGTTGGTGTCGCCCATGACGACGACCGCGTTGCCCTTGGAGTGGCTGTTGATGAACGTGGTGAGCTGGTTGAGGTTGTCCGCCCGCGAGGCGAGGTCGCCGTCGTTGGTGCCCGCGTTGGTGTGCAGGTTGTAGAAGTCGACGTAGACGCCCTCGGCGAGGCGCTCCCGCATGAAGGTGAAGCCCTTCGGGGTCAGGCAGTCGCCCGAGTCGTACTGGCAGGAGTTCCAGCGCACCCGCTCGAAGTCGTCCACGTCGTAGGGGATCTTCGAGAGGGTGTTGAGACCGCTGCCGATGCCGGCGCCACCGCTGGTGGGGGTGCGGTAGGCGTGGTTGGTGTCGCCCGCGTAGAGGTAGGCGTGGTAGTTGAAGTCCTCCTCCACATGGACGATGTCGTACGGGGCGATCCGCTGGCCGATCGCCGTGGTGCTCGGCTCGCGCGGGGTCGGCGCGCTGGAGATGGCCTCGGGCAGGCCGGCCACGTTGTAGCTGAGGACGCTGAAGCTGCCCGAGTCGGCGGCCGAGGCGGCCGGGGCGGCCGCGGTGAGCCCGCCGAGGACGGCGGTGGCCGCCGCCAGACAGGCGAGGAGTCTGCGCATGGGGAGTGTCTCCTGAAGGAGTGGCGCGGGTGGTGCTGGCGGGACAGAAGTTACCGCTGGTTACCCCATGTTGTCGCGGGTCCGTGCACTCATCTTCCGTCAAGTCGCCCACGTCTGGCGGGGTGTTGGGGCCCCGCGTCCGCCTCCGTTCACCCTCGCTTCACGCGCGGTGGCTGAAACTCGGCCCTGCGGATGTGGCCGTTCCAGATCGATAGGAGGTGTGGAATTTCCGCGCGGCATATCTGTCTACGATATGAAGATCGTACGGAGAGGGAACGCGCGTGAGTGAACCACCAGTCCTCGTCTGCCCTGAGTGCGGGGCGCCCCGGGCGGCGGACGGCACTCCCTCCTGCACCTGCGCGCACCGCGCGGCCGAGGCCCACCTGGAGTCCCGTACGGCCGAGGCGGCGGCCGCCGAGGACTTCGATCCGGTGCGGATCCGGCCGTTCGTGGAGGTCGGCGAGGAGCCCGCGGACCCGGCGGACGAGCCCGAACAGCCCAGCATTAAGGGGGACTTGCCGACCGGGGGCGACGCGGTGTTGCCTGCCCCCGTCGAAGAGCCGGCCGTTCGGTCCCCGGCCGACGGCGAACCCGGCCGCCCCGGACGGCGGACGGTACTCCTCGCGGGAGCCGGGGCGGCCGTCGCCGTCCTGGTCACCGGCGGATTCGTCGGCGGACTCTTCTCGTACGACGGCCCCGCGCGCGACGGCTCGGTGGCCGGCGGTGTACGGGCGGGCGTACCGGAGCAGTCGCCGCAGTCGAGCGGCCCGTCCGCCATCTCCCCTTCCGCTACGGCGACTTCGGCCGAGGCGTCCGCGTCGCCCTCCTCCTCGCCGAGCGCGGACCCGAGCGGCAGCGCGACCCCGTCGGGCACACCCACCCCGACCCTCGCCCCCTCCAGCGCCGCCGCCACCTCGACCGTGGCCCCGAGGCCGACCGGCTCGAACGGACAGCCCCCGGTGCTCCGTTACGGTGACCAGGGCGCCGAGGTCGTCGAGCTCCAGCTCCGCCTGAGGCAGGTCGGGCTCTACGACGGGGAGGCGGACGGCGACTTCAGCCGGACCGTCGAGAGTGCGGTGCGCACCTACCAGGTCACTCGCTTCGTCCTCCAGGACGACTCGGGGGTGTACGGCACGGAGACGCGGGCCTCGCTGGAATCCGAGACCAAGGAGCCGTGACGCGTTCTCCGGTCAGGGCTGTCGCCGGTGCTCGTCGGACGGACGGGTCCGGTCGTAGGGGCGGGGGTAACGCGTCGGCACGTACGGAACATAGCGTGCCGCCGAGGCCGGATCGGCTTTCGTGGCACGGGAGTTGAGCGTGGCGGGGTCGCTACCGCGCCAGTGGCCGGTGGTGATGCGGTCCTCCAGGGTGTGCAGCGCGGCGATCTGCTCGCCCGGACTGAACGTGCAGTGGCCCGCGTTGTCGACAAAGCGCTGCCGCAGCAGGGGCGCCGAGCCCGCGGCCGTGGCGGCCCGGCGGTAGGCACTCTCGGACTGCACCGGGATCAGCGCGTCGCCGGTGGTGTGGATGTTCAACTGGGGCCTGGTGAGACGGCCGGTGAAGGTGCTCGTCCGGCTCATCCACCGGACGGCCTGGGCGTCGGCACGGACCCGCGGGGCCCTGTCGAGGGCGTTGAGGTCGGACGTCAGGGACCGGCCCGCCTTCGCGTACAGCTCCTCGACCTCCTTGAGGTACGGGGAGCGGTGGAGCATGGCGCGGTAGTCGACGCCGGTGTTCCACGACATGGAGCCGCCGGCCCGGGACTCGGCCTCCTGGCGCCAGACGAAGGCCGGGAACCGTACCAGCCCGAGGACGGCCTGGTACTGGCCGGTCTGCTGGGCGTCCCAGTCGGTGGGGGCGGGCCGTGGCTGCGACGGGTCGTTCCAGCCGGGGATGTTGTGCAGGGCCGCGGCGAGCGCGATGCGGGCCCGGCCGTCGGCGGTCCGCTGCGCCCCGGCGAGCACGGCGGTCATCGCGTCGGAGGCCTCGGTGGCGGCGGTCTGGTTCGGCAGCCGGGTCAGGGGGATGCCGGAGCCGGGGGCGAGGAGTGTCCTGAGGGCGAAGACCGGGTCCAGTGTGCTGTTCCAGTTGGCGACACCGCCCTGCACCAGCCCGCACATCGACAAGGACCCGGCCAGCCGGGACGGGTGACGCTCCGCCAGGGCGGTGGTGACCAGACCGCCGTAGGAGGTGCCCCAGGCCAGGGTGCGTCCGGCGCGGCCGAAGCGGGCGGTGAACGTGTCGAGGGTGGCCAGCTGGTCGGGCACGGCCTCGGTCACGGCCCACCCGGTGGTGGCGTACGAGGATCCGATCAGCGCGTAACCCTGCTTCAGGAGCAGGGACTTGGTGGTGTCGTCGGGCGCGTTGCGCGCCGGGTTGGGCGCGCCGGCCGGCGTGTAGCCGTGGCTGTAGAGGAGGACCGTGCCGTTCCAGTCGGCGGGTACGTCCATGAGGTAGGCCGCTCCGGACGGCAGCCGGCCCTCGACATGGACGTCCTCGGCGGCGGCGTGGGCGGCCGGGACGACGGGGGCGGCGAGCAGCAGTGCCGCGACGGCGACGAGCGTACGGGTGCGGATGCGGTGCATCACGAGACGTGGGCTCCTTGGCGCAGTCCGGTTTTCCTGCGGTCGGGGGGACTGACACCGCGAAGGTAGGCGTGTACATTGCGGGCGTCAATGATGTGCACAACATCAATGGGCGGGTCATGAGGTGTCTGCCGCCTCGTCAGGAGGGCCCCATGCGAAGGCGCATGCTCGGACTGGCCGTTGCGGTGATGACCCTCGCGGGTGCCGCCGGGTGCGGATCGTCGGACTCCGGCAGCGGCGGCGCGTCGTCCGCGGGCGGCGGGAAGAAGACCCGGGTGACGGTCGGGGTCATCCCCATCGTCGACGTGGCGCCCCTCTATCTGGGGCAGAAGAAGGGGTTCTTCGCCAAGCGCGGGATCGAGCTGAAGACCGTCACCGCGCAGGGCGGGGCGGCCATCATCCCCGGGGTGGTGAGCGGGCAGTTCCAGTTCGGCTTCAGCAACACGACCTCACTGATGCTCGCGCAGACCAAGGGCGTGCCCGTGAAGTCGGTGGTCAACGGGGCCGCGTCCAACGGCAAGGTGGGGGCCGACGTCACCGCCGTCCTCGTCAAGAAGGACAGCACCGTCAAGTCCGCCAAGGACCTGGCCGGACGTACGGTCGCCGTGAACACGCTCCAGAACATCGGGGACACCACGGTCCGCGAGTCGGTGCGCAAGGCCGGCGGTGACCCGGCGAAGGTGAAGTTCGTCGAGATCCCCTTCGACCAGATGCCGGCGGCGCTGGACGGCGGCCGCGTGGACGCCGCGTGGATGGGGGAGCCGGCCCAGACCGTCGCCAAGGCACAGGGTGCCCGGGTCGTCGCCTCGCCCTTCGCCGAGACCGACCCCGAGCTGACGGTCGCGACCTGGTTCACCTCGGCGAAGACCGTGCAGCAGGACCCGGCGCTGGTGAAGAACTTCACCGAGGCGATGACGGAGTCGCTGGCATACGCCAGCGGTCACCCGGACGAGGCCAGGCAGATCCTCACCACCTACACCAAGATCGGCGGCGATGTGCTGAGCGGGCTCATCCTGCCCAGCTGGCCGGCCGAGGTCGACACGGCCTCCCTGGAGAAGCTCGCCGCCCTCGGCGAGGAGGACGGCATCTTCGGCGGCAAGAAGCCGGACATCCAGGCCCTGTTCTCCTGACGGGTCCCCGGGTCTTCCGGCGGGACCGGCGTCAGGCCTTCGGGCGCCGGCCGCTGCGCCGCGGGGCGGGCTCGGCGCCGTCGAGCAGGGTGCGGCGGCGCTCCTCGCCGTGCTCCTCCACCTGGAGGACGACCTGCCGGAGTCCCTCGGCGAGGCCCCGGCACTCCGCGTCGCTGAGGCCGGCCGTCACGAAGGCCTCCTCCTCGTTGAACGCCGGGAACACCCGCTGCATCAACTCCTCGCCCTTCTCGGTGAGTCGGAGCAGCACCAGGCGCCCGTCGGTCGGGTGACCGGAGCGGCTGAGCAGCCCGCGCGACTCCAGGGTGCGGGCCACACCGGTGAGCGTGCCCTTGGAGATCCCGGCCTCCTCGGCGACATGCCGGGTCTCCGACTCGCCCCACACCCACACGACCCACAGCACCACGAAGGCCGTCCAGGTCAGGTCGGAGCCGCGCAGGACGGAGTTCTCCAGGTGCTGGCGCACCGCGGACGCGGCCCGGTAGATGTTCGCCACGGCCGCCATCCGGTCCCGGCGGATCGCGAACCCGCCGAGCTTCTCGGCCGCGAGCTTCTCGGCTTGGGTGATGGATCGCTGGCCGGGCACGGGCGGCTCCTTCGTCGGGCGCGGGTCGTTCGTCGGGCGGAGGTCGTTCGGACTCAAATTCTAAAGGCCTGGTGGTCGGTGAGAGGGTTGAGCACCCGATAAGTTCGAAGCCTCTCGTAGTTTGACAGCTATCGTACTTTGCGCTTGGCTCGGTGCCGGGAGTACGGCGCTGCCGGCGCCGTCCGACGGGAGGGGGACACGTGATGACCAGGACGGTACGGTTCCATGAGCTCGGCGGACCGGACGTGTTGAGGATCGAGGACGTCGAGGTCGGCGCACCGGGCCCCGGCGAGCTGCTGGTCCGCGTGGACGCGATCGGTCTCAACCGCGCCGAGGCCCTGTTCCGCAGCGGCAACTACATCGAACCCGTCAAGGAGTTCCCGGCCCGCCTCGGCACCGAGGCCGCGGGTGTGGTCGAGGCCGTGGGCGCGCGGGTGAGCGGGTTCGCGGCGGGACAGCCGGTCAGCGTGATCCCCGCCTTCTCGATGAACGACCACGGCGTCTACGCCGAACGCGCGATCGTGCCCGCCCACGCCGTCCTGCACCGCCCGGAAGGGCTCGACGCCGTCACGGGCGCCGCGGTGTGGATGCCGTACCTGACCGCGTACGGCGCGCTCGTCGAGGTCGGCGGCATGCGGGCCGGCGACACCGTGGTCCTCACCGCCGCCTCCAGCAGTGTCGGCCTGGCCGCGATCCGGACCGCCCGCCGCGTCGGCGCCACCCCTCTCGCCACCACCCGCAGCCCCGCCAAGAAGGACGCGCTGCTGGCAGCAGGAGCGGCCGAGGTGATCGTCACCGACGAGGAGGACGTCGCCGCCCGCGTGCTCGAACTGACCGCCGGACGTGGCGCCGAGTTCGTCTTCGACGCCGTCGCCGGACCCGGCGTGCGCGATCTCGCCCGCGCGGTGGCGCCCGGCGGCACCCTCTTCCTGTACGGCGCCCTCAGTGGCGAACCCACCCCGTACCCGGGCTTCGACCTCGGCATGCCCGCGCTGAACATGCGCACCTACACCGTCACCCGGGAGACGACCGCCGACCCCGAACGGCTCCGCAGGGCCGCGCAGTTCGTCACCTCCGGGCTGAGCGGCGGGGCGTTCGCACCGGTCGTCGACCGGGTCTTCGGCCTGGACGAGATCGTGGCGGCGCACCGCTATCTGGAGGCGGGGTCGCAGATCGGGAAGATCGTGGTGACCGTCGACCACTGACGGGCGCTAGCCGCGCGACCCCCGTCGCTCCGTCCAGAGGTCGGTGTTCCAGTCCAGGAGCCGCACGAGCTCCTCGTCCGGGGAAGCGGGCCGGGGTCCGCCGGAGGGGGTGTGGGTGCCCCGGGAGATGTTGCCGCTGACGGTGATGTTGTGCTCCACGCGGGGGCGGCGAAGCCGCTCGTACAGGGCGAGCGCGGTGTCCGTGTCCGGCGTGTCCCGCAGCGACTTCGCGAGGACGACGGCGTCCTCCAGCGCCATCGAGGCACCCTGGCCGGTCGCGGGGGAGGCCGCGTGCGCCGCGTCCCCGGCCAGCAGGATCCTGCCGGAGCGCCAGGGGGTGCCGGCGGGGATCTCGGTGGCGTTGGTGACCATGAGCTCCTCGCCGGTCGCCGCGACCAGGTCCGCGGCCGGCGTGGCGTCCTCGCGGAGCAGCGGCAGCAGCCGCTCGCGCCAGTGGGCGGGCGTGCCCGACGCCAACTCCTCGGCGGACAGCGGATCTCCGCTCACCCGGGCGAACCAGTACGTCTCACCCTCGGGCGACACCGCGTAGCCGAAGGCGGCCCCGCTGCCGCGGACCATGGTGATGCACGCGTCCGGGCCGGAGGGGGCGGCGGCGCGTGCGCAGCCGTAGAAGACGTACTGGCCGGAAGGGAACGGCCGGGTCGCGGGCGTGACCGACCGGCGTACGGCGGAGTTCAGGCCGTCCGCGCCGATCAGCAGGTCACCGCGCGCGGCGGAGCCGTCGGTGAAGTGCGCGGTGACGCCGTCGGGGCCGTCCTCGACCGACGCGAGGCGTGCGCCGTGCCGCAGGGGGATGCCCCGGCGGGCCGCCTCGGCCTGGAGCGCGGTGTTGAGGTCGCCGCGCCGCAGGCACCGGTAGTTCAGCAGCGGGTCCAGGGCCTCGCCCATCGGCGCGTGCGCCAGCTCGGTGCCCCGGTCGTCCAGGACCCGCAGCGAGGTCAGCGGGAAGCCGATCGCGGTGACCGCCGCGGAGGCGTCCAACTGGGCCAGCGCGCGCATGCCGTTGCTCGCCAGGGTGAGGAACGCGCCGATGTCCTCGGCCGAGTCGGGATGGGCCTCGTGCACCGCGACCTCGAAGCCCGCCTTGTGCAGCGCCAGGGCCGTCGCCGTACCGGCGACACCGCCGCCGATGACCAGTACGCGTGCCACACCCACCCCCGTTCGTCCCGCGTCCGCCCGCACGGCCGTACAGGCACGAGGGGAACGACCGGACGAGGGCCGGGGTTCCGCCGGTCGGCAGCGGAAAGCCGGTCGTGCCTCCCCTGAGGGACTCCGGCACGACCGGCTTTCTGTTCGGATCAGGCGCCGCTCTCCCGCAGCATGTCCTCGCGCTCGACGAGCTTCACGCGCTCACGGCCCTGCGGCTCGCCCAGCGCCTTCTCGGCGGCGTCCAGCCTGTACCAGCCCTCCCAGGTGGTGAAGCGGACGTTCCGCTCGGCGAGGAACGCGTCCACGGCCTCCGGCTCCGGCGAACCGGGCGTCTGGAGACGGTCGTTCGCGAAGTCGTCCAGGAGGTTGGCCACCGTCTCGTTGGCGTCGCCCTTGGTGTGGCCGATCAGGCCCACCGGGCCGCGCCGGATCCAGCCGGTGACGTACGTCGACTGAAGGTGCTCGCCGCTCTCCTGCATGACGCGGCCGCCCTGGTCCGGGACCGTGCCCGAGTCGATGTCCCAGGGGAGCTTGGGCAGCTTGTCGGAGAGGTAGCCGACCGCGCGGTAGACCGCGGAGACGTCCCAGTCCTTGAACTCGCCGGTGCCCTTGACATTGCCCGTGCCGTCCAGCGCGGTGCGCTCGGTGCGCAGGCCGACGACCTCGCCGTCCTCGCCGAGGATCTCGGTGGGCGACTCGAAGAAGTGCAGGAACAGCTTGTGCGGACGGTCGCCGACATCGCGGATCGCCCAGTTCTCCAGCGTCTTGGCGACCATGTCGGCCTGCTTGTTGCCGCGCCGGGTCTCGATCGAGCCCTCGTCGTAGTCGATGTCCTCGGGGTCGACGATGACCTCGATGTTGGGGGAGTGGTCCAGCTCCCGCAGCTCCATCGGGGAGAACTTCGCCTGCGCCGGGCCGCGGCGGCCGAAGACGTGGACCTCCAGCGCCTTGTTGGCCTTCAGGCCCTCGTAGACGTTCGGCGGGATCTCCGTCGGGAGGAGCTCGTCGGCCGTCTTGGCGAGGATGCGGGCCACGTCGAGCGCGACATTGCCGACGCCGAGGACGGCGACCTTCTCGGCCTCCAGCGGCCACGTGCGCGGCACGTCCGGGTGGCCGTCGTACCAGGAGACGAAGTCGGCGGCGCCGTACGAGCCGTCGAGGTCGATGCCCGGTATCCGCAGCTCGCGGTCGGCCGTCGCGCCCGTGGAGAAGATCACGGCGTCGTAGAAGGCGCGCAGGTCGTCGAGGTTGATGTCGGTGGGGTAGTCGACGTTGCCGAAGAGGCGGATCTGGGGCTTGTCGAGCACCTGGTGCAGGGCCGTGATGATGCCCTTGATCCGGGGGTGGTCCGGGGCCACGCCGTAACGGATCAGTCCGAACGGGGCCGGCATCCGCTCGAAGAGGTCGATGGAGACACCGGGCTCGGCGGCCACATCGGACTTGAGCAGCGCGTCGGCTGCGTAGATCCCGGCGGGGCCGGCTCCGACGATGGCTACCCGCAGGGGGCGGGGCATGATCAGGTTCCCTTCGAGCGGTGACAGATCAACTCGAGGGAAGCCTAAGCTAAGGCAAGCCTAACCCGGTACGCGGGTCCGATCTATGGGCTCATAAGACCGGCTTATGGGTGGCCAAAGGCGTCCATGGGGTCACGGCAGCGGTTGTTCCGCCCAGATGACCTTGCCCGCCGGGGTGTACCGGGTGCCCCAGCGCTCGCTGAGCTGCGCGACCAGGAACAGACCCCGGCCGCCCTCGTCGGTCATCGCCGCGTACCGCAGATGCGGTGAGGTGCTGCTGCTGTCGAAGACCTCGCAGATCAGGGAACGGTCGAAGAGCACCCGTACCTGGACGGTGTCGCCGCCGTAGCGGATCGCGTTGGTGACGAGCTCGCTCAGGATCAGCTCCGTGGTGAAGGCGAGCTCGTCCAGGCCCCACAGGGACAGCTGCCGCGACACGGACGCCCGGACCTCCGAGACGGCGGCCGGGTCGGCGGGGACCTGCCACTCGGCGATCCGGTCGGCGGCGAGCGCCTGTGTGCGGGCCACGATCAGGGCGATGTCGTCGATGGCCCGGGACGGCGGCCGCGCGTCCAGCACGGCCCGGCAGGTGTCCTCGGGCGAGGGGCCCGCCTGCTCCAGGGCGGTGCGCAGCAGCTCCAGGCCCACGTCGATGTCGCGCTCCCGGTCCTCCACGAGCCCGTCCGTGTAGAGCACCAGACGGCTGCCCTCGGCGAGCTCCAGGTCGGCCGTCTCGAACGGCAGGCCGCCGAGGCCCAGCGGCGGACCGGCGGGCACGTCGGGGTACTCGACGGTGCCGTCGGGGTGGATGAGGGCGGGCGGGGGATGGCCCGCGCGGGCGATCGTGCACCGCCGGGAGACCGGGTCGTAGACGGCGTACAGGCAGGTCGCGCCGGTCACCGGGGAGTTGCCGCTCTCCTCCGCCTCGTCCTGGTCGATCCGGGCCACCAACTCGTCCAGCAGGGCGAGCAGTTCGTCGGGCGGCAGATCGAGGGCGGAGAAGTTGTGCACCGCCGTGCGCAGCCGGCCCATGGTGGCGGCCGCGTGCAGTCCGTGCCCCACGACGTCACCGACCACGAGGGCGACCCGGGCACCGGACAGCGGCAGTACGTCGAACCAGTCACCGCCCACGCCCGCCTGCGCGGGCAGGTACTTGTAGGCGATGTCCAGGGCGTCCTGCTCGGGCAGCCGGCGAGGCAGCAGACTGCGCTGGAGCGTCACGGCCATGGTGTGCTCGCGGGTGTAGCGGCGGGCGTTGTCGATGGAGACCGCGGCCCGGGTGACGAGCTCCTCGGCGAGGGCGACCTCCTCGGTGTCGAAGGGCTCCGGCTTCTCCGAGCGCCAGAAGCTGACCGTGCCGAGCACGAGGTGGCCGGCCCGCAGGGGGACGGCGATCAGCGAGTGGATGCCGTACTCCATGACGTGGGCGGAACGCTCCCGGTCCTGGGCGTGCCATCCGGTGGCCTCGGCGAGCCGTGGCTCCAGGACCGCCTTGCCGCTGCTGATGCCGCGGGCCTGGGGCGCGGAGTCGACCAGGGGGATGCGTTCGCCGACCTTGTACAGCGGGGCGTCCTCGCGGATCCCGCTGAGCGCGGTGCGGCGCAGGGTGGTCGCCGCCTCCGGCTGCCCGCCGCTGAGCACCTCGTCGAACAGGTCGACGGTGGCGAAGTCCGCGAACCGCGGTACGGCGAGCTCGGCCAGCTCCTCGGCGGTGCGGGTGACGTCCAGGCTGGTGCCGATGCCCACCGTGGCGTCGTACAGCATGTCCAGGCGCTCGCGGGCGACCTCGGCGCGTCCGGACAGGGCGCGCAGCTCGGTGGAGTCGCGCAGCGTGGCGACGCTGCCGGGCGGGCCGCCCTGGATGTCGGTGGGCCGCTGGTTGACCGCGAGGAGCCGGTCCCTGACCCGGTGCACCTCGTCGGTGGCGACCCGTCCGGAGGCCAGCAGCCCCGCGGTGTCGGCGGGCAGGGCGAGGTCGAGGACGTGCCGGCCCTCGGCGTCGGCGGGCAGGTCGAGCAGTCGGTGCGCCTCGTCGTTGGCGAGCAGCAGCCGGCCCTCGCCGCTGACGATCAGCACCCCCTCGCGCACGGCGTGCAGCACCGCGTCGTGGTGCTCGTACATGCGGGTCATCTCGTGCGGGCCCAGGCCGTGCGTCTGGCGCAGCAGCCGTCTGCTGACCAGTGCGGTGCCGCCCATGGCGAGGGCGAGTCCGACGGCGGCGGCCGTCAGCAGCAGCGGCAGCTGCTCGTCGGCGGTGCCGCCCACCTTGGCGGTCGTGATGCCGGCCGACACCAGGCCCACGACCTTGCCGTCGGTGTCCTTGATCGGGACGACGGCCTGCACGAGCGGTCCGATGGTGCCGGTGATGTCCTCGGTGACCACGCGCCCGGCCAGCGCGGGGCCGATGTCCCCGACGAACTTCTTGCCGATGCGGTCCGGTTTGGGGTGGGTGTACCGCACCCCGTCGGTGTCCATGACGACGATGAAGTCCACATCCGTCGCCCGGCGGGCCGCCTCGGCGCGCGGCTGGAGCACCGCCGAGGGGTCGGGGCTGTCGAGGGCCTCCAGGGTGCCGGGCGCGTTGGCGAACGCCTGGGCCACGGCGACGGAACGGTTGCGGGCCTCCACGGTGCTGTCGTGCCGTACCTGGAGCACCAGGGCGACCACCGCGGCCACGACCAGCAGCAGGACGATCACCACTTGCAGGACGAACACCTGTCCGGCCACGCTGCGTCCGCCGACTGCCGCCCGCAGCGCCCCGGGTCCCCGCCCGCTCCGGGCTCCGTCGCGCTCCACCCGGGTCGGTGAACTGCCCCGTGCCGGGCCCTCGTGCTGGTCGTGAGTGCGGTCGGGTGTCTGCGGTGGGCGGGGACCGCCGGGGCGACGGGCCGACCCGCCCCCGGAACGGCCCGGGAGTCGGACCATGTGCCCATGTCTACACTGCCGCGCCGCAGGAGGCGAGGGGCGTCACACGGTGTGACAGAACAGCGACAGACCCTCCACGGGGCGCACGCAGGGGAGGGGGAGGTGGGGGGCCGGGTGGGCGTGGTGGGGGTGGTCAAGGGGAGCGGGGGCGGGCGTGCTGGGTGCGGGCTGGGTGGGGGTGCCGGGTGCGTATGTGCGGGGCTGGCATGGGGGTGGGTGCGCTGAGTGCGCGTCGGCGCGCCCTGAACAGGGGTGCTGGCTGGGCGTGCTGAGTGCGCGCTGGGTGGAGGTGCGGCGCGTCTGCGCGGGCTGGACCGGAGTTGTGCGCTGTGTGCTGGGTGCGCGCCGGGCGAGCGTGTCGGGCGCGTCGGCGCGGGCTGGGAAGGGGCGGCCTGGGGCCGGGCGGGGTGCGGTGCGTGTTCGCGGGATGGGCGGGGCCCGGCGGGGTGCCGTGCGGGTTCGTGGGCCTGGGGTGGGGTGGTGGGTGTGGTCAGTGGGTGCCGGGTGGGGGCTCTGCGCGGCGGGTTGCCAGCAGTAGTGCGATGTCGTCGGGGCGGTCCGGGGCGTGCCGGGCCGTGGCGGTCAGCCGGTCCGCCACGCCCGCCAGGAAGCGCTGGCCGGGACGGGCTGCGGGGGCGCCGGCCTTCGCCAGGGCCACCCGCAGCGCGGTGATCCCCTCGTCGATGTCGCAGCCGGGCCGCTCCACCAGTCCGTCCGTGTAGAGCGCGAGGACCGTGCCGGGGTCCACCTGGAACTCGGTGACCGGATAGCGGGCCCGCGGATCCACCCCGAGCACCACCCCGCCGGGCAGGTCCAGGACACGGGTACGGCCGTCGGGGCGGCGCAGCAGCGGGGGCGGATGGCCGGCGCGGGCCGCCCGGGCCAGCCCGGTGGCGGGGTCGAGGCGGATGTAGCAGCAGCTCGCGAAGAGTCCCGGGTCGAGGTCGATGAGGAGATGGTTGGTGCTGCTCATGACCTCGTCCGGCGGCCGGTCGCCGAGCGCGAACGCCCGGACCGCGCTGCGCAACTGGCCCATCGTGGCCGCCGCCTGCACGCCGTGCCCCTGGACGTCCCCGATGACCAGGGCCAGCCCGTCGCCCGACTCGACGACGTCGTACCAGTCCCCGCCGACGTCCATCCCCGCGGTGCCCGGCAGATAGCGGCCCGTGGTCTCCAGCAGCGGGTGCGCCGACAGCCGGCGGGGCAGGAGCACCTGCTGGAGGCCCCGGGCGAGCGCGGTCTCCGACTCGTAGCGCTGCGCCTTCTCCATGGCGTGGGCGATCAGTCCGGCCAGCGCGGTGAGGACCGTGCGCTCCTCGGTGGAGAAGCTGCGGGGCCGGTCGAAGCCGAGGATGCAGGAACCGACGGACCGGCCGGAGGCGATCAGGGGCAGGAAGACCCGGGCGCCCTCGGTCGCGTCGAGGGCGATCCCGGGGTAGGCGGTCGTCAGCTCCTCCATCGAGTCGAAGAACAGCGGTCGGCCGCTGGTGAGGGTCTCGACGCCGGGGAGGCGTGCCTCCAGGCCCACGCCGTCGAAGGGCGCGAGGAAGCCCTTCGGGAAGCCGCTCTCCCACGCCAGGTACAGATGGCGGTCCTGGAGCAGGTAGATCGCGAGCCGGCGACCGCTGAACGCGGGCAGCAGCTCCCGCATCACGACGGCGGACACCTGCCGGGCGGTGACGGCCTCGCTCAGCGCGATGGCGAGGGCGATCGGCCGGTACAGCGGCGCGAGTGGGCTCGCCCCCGTCTCGGCCGCCTCGGCGCCCCCGTGTCCGGCAGGACTGTCCGCCACCCGGCTCGCGGGCCGCACCGTGCAGGTCAGCCGGTCGGGACCGGGATACACGGACAGCGCCAACCAGTCGCCTTCGTACGACTGCGGCGCGGGGTCGGTGTCCTGCGGCGAGGGCGTGGAGCGCGAGGGCACCTCCCGCGCCGCGGTGTCCCGGACCTGAGCCTTCTGCCGCGCTGCGGTGCCGTGTGCCTGCGGCTCGTGCTCCGGTGTGGTGCCGTGTGCCTGCGGCTCGTGCTCCGGTGCGGTGCCGTGTGCCTGCGGCTCGTGCTCCGATGTGGTGCCCTGGGCCTCCGGCTCGTGCTGCGCCGCGTCCCCCGGCACCCCCGCCCCGTCCTGCGCTGCGCTGCCCTGCACCCCCGGCCCGGTGTCATCGATCCCCGCCTCATCCGCGGCCTCCCGGAGCCGTGGACGTTCCAGGTGGAAGTGGACCGGGTCCGGGGCCAGGAGGGCCGCGCGCAGGTGGTCCTCGAAGTCGGGGCGGCCCAGCCAGGGCACGGCCTCCCACAGGTCGCGGCCGACGAGCTCGGTGCGGGGGCGGCCCAGGAGCTGGGCGGCGCGGGGATTGGCGTAGACGACGAGGCCCAGCCGGTCGAGGCAGAACACGCCGTCGGGCAGCAGGTCCGCCGCCGAGTCGGCCGTGGGGGCAGGGCCCGGCGTCACCACCACGCCCCGGACCGCGGGCTCGGCGGGCGGGTCGTGGGCGGTCCACAGGTCCAGCAGACGCAGCGCGCCGTCCGCGTCCCGCAGGTACAGCGGCAGCGCCGGAGGCCGACCCGCGGCGGTGTCGCGCAGGGTGCCCAGGATGCGGTGCGCGTCGCTGGGGGCCACGGCGTCGGCGAAGGCCTCAACGGTGCCGGGGAACTCGCTCGGCGGTACGCCCAGGAGGGTGTGCAGATCCTCGTCGAGGGTGATCGCGGTCGTCGTCGGGTCCCAGGCGAAGCGGCCGACCCGCCCCACCGACGTGGAAGCGGTGGGCGGCCGCAGGTACATCGGCTCGCCGTCCCAGGCGACCTGGTCGGAGTCCTCCTCCTCCAGGCCCCGCAGCGCCGCACCCAGAATCTGCGCGAGCCGCACCACGCGGTCGCGCTCGGAGAGCAGGTCGGCGGCGTCGGTGACGGCCGGGCGCAGCACGGTCAGCACGCCGTAGGTCGTCGAACCGCTGACGACCGGTACGTAGAGCGAGCCGAAGTCGAAGGGCAGGCCCGCCGCGAACTGGGCGTAGCGGCGCATGGTCTCGGTGGCGTTCGGCAGGACCACCTGGACACCCAGCCGGTAGGAGTCCGCGACGGGGAAGGGACTGTCGACGTGCAGGCGCCACCAGGGCCGGAAGAGCGGGCCGGGAAGTCCTGACAGGACGGCGAGCCGGAGCACTCCGGGCGTGCGGGAGCGCAGATAGACCCCTCCGGCGTGGCCGCCGGCCGCACTGATCGCCTCCGTCGAAGCATCGATCAGCAGCGCCGCCAGCCGCCCGGCCGCGGAGTGTGCCTCCTTGACGCTCCCAGTCATCGGCCCTACCTCGTCCGTGCGCCGTCCCGCGGGCGACACAGCAAGAATGCGCCACCAGGTCACCGGCCCGCACCCGGGCGGCCCATATGTATACCTCGATCACCCCGCTGGACAACTGTCGGTCGGACTCTTAGAGTCAATATCCAGTTCTGGACAATCAGTCCAATCATGTGGTGGGGCGGTGCGCTGGTCGTGGAAGGCGTCGTTGGCGGTGCGGACGAGCACCTCATCGGTGAGGCCGAGAAGATCGCCGTGGCGCTCGGTCGTATGTTCCCTGGGTTGTGCGAGGTGGTGCTGCACGACCTGCGGGACCCGCGGCACGCGATCCGGGCGATCGAGAACAACCTCTCCGGCCGCCGGGTCGGGGACTCCGCGACCGAGCTGGGTCTGGCCCGGATCGCCGATCCGGACTACCCGAGCGTCCTCCAGAACTACCCCAACCGCTTCCCCGACGGCCGCCCGGCCAAGAGCACCTCCATCGGGATCAAGAACACCGCCGGGGAGTACGTCGCGGCCCTGTGTCTCAACCTCGACGTGTCGGTCCTCTCGCCGGTGACCCTGGCCCTGTCGTACCTCGTGGCCACCGACACCGAGCACCGGGACCAGCCCCTGGAGACCCTGCGGGACCGCACCACACGCGAACTGCGGCAGGTGGTGGAGGAGTTGGCGGCCGAGCGCGCGGCCACGCCCCGCTCGCTGAGCCGACCGGACAAGAAGGAACTGGTGCGGCAGCTGCACCGGGACGGCTGGTTCGACTCCCGCGACGCCGCCCGGACCATCGCGGACCTCCTCGGTGTGTCCCGGGCGACCGTCTACAACTACAGCAAGTGACGGCCCCCTTATGCGCCTCCCTGTACGCCCGCTTGTACGCCCGCTTGTGAGGACGGACCTCTCCACGTGACTTCCGTGCACCACCCCGTGAGCGCCGACGCGCGCACCCTGGCCGACCCCGACACCCCGTTCGCGGTGGTCGACCTCCACCGGACCCGGCGCAACATCGAGCGACTGGCCGCCCGGGCCGAGCGGCTCGGCGTGGCCCTGCGCCCGCACGTGAAGACGGCCAAGAGCCTCGATGTCGCCGCCCTGCTGCACGAGGGCGCGACACCCTGTCCCGTCACGGTCTCCACCCTCGCCGAGGCGGAGGCGTTCGCCGCGGGCGGGTACACCGACATCACCTACGCCGTCGGCATCGACCCCCACAAACTCCCGCGCGTCCTCGCCCTGTTGCGGCGCGGCGTGACCCTGCGCGTCCTCCTGGACAGCACCGAACAGGCGGAGTCCGTCGCCGACGCGTCCCGGCGGGCCGGGATCGCCGTCCCGGCCCAGATCGAGATCGACTGCGACGGCCACCGCGGCGGCCTCAGGCCCGACGCCCCCGGGCTCCCCGGGATCGGCCGCGTCCTGCACGAAGCGGGCTGCCTGGACGGCGTGCTGACCCACGCCGGCGAGTCGTACTTCGCTCCCACCGCGGAGGAGCGGAGACGGGCCGCGCGGAACGAACGGGACAGCGCGGTCGCCGCGGCGGAGCGACTGCGGTCGGCCGGCCTGCCCGTGGCCACCGTCAGCGTCGGGTCCACCCCCACCGCCCACGCCGCCGAGGACCTCACCGGAGTCACCGAACTGCGCGCCGGCAACTACGTGTTCTTCGACCTGGTGATGGCCGGCCTCGGCGTCTGCGGCCTCGACGACCTCGCCCTGTCGGTCGTCGTCACGGTCATCGGACACCGCCCCGAGTACGGATGGATCGTCACCGACGGCGGCTGGATGGCCATGTCCCGCGACCGCGGCACCGCCGCCCAGGCGCAGGACCAGGGCTACGGCCTGGTCGCCGACCTCGCCGGAAACCTCCTCCCGGGCCTGGTCATGACCGCCGCCAGCCAGGAGCACGGCACCCTCACCGCCCGCGACGGCGACCGCCTGCCCGACCTTCCCCTCGGCACGCGGCTGCGTATCCTGCCCAACCACGCCTGCGCCACCGCGGCGCAGCACCAGGGCTACCACGTCGTGGACAGCGCCCGCCCGGCCGGTGACGCGCCCGCCGTGCGGGGGTTCTGGAACCGCGTCAGCGGCTGGTGACCAACCGGGGGAACCAAACCGGCCGTTGAGCCGTCGACGAGAAACACACGTCTCGTTCACCCGGAACGGTGGGTAGGAGACAGGGCGACACGCCGGAGGCACGGGGGTGGGTGAAGTCGACCGGGAGCGCGGGGCGTAGAGTCCCGCACGGGAGGGCAATCACCTTGTGTGGATTGTGACTTGTGGTATTAGAGGGGCCGTTTAAGGGGTAACTACCACCACACGCGGGTCTTCAATCGTGGTGATGATCATGATGTGATCAGAGGGTGCCCCGGGCTACGTTGCCGCTGTGATCACCTCTCAACTCCCCGTAACGTCACCGCCGCTGACCGAGACCGCCGCCCTCAGGCACCTGCTCTTCGACGCACAGGCCGAGATCCACGAGCCCTGGCGCCGCCTGTTCGGCTCCGACGTGTTCGCCCACCACGAGGGGCTGACGCACGAGGAGCGAATAAAACTCTCCTATCAACGCCTACGTTCGGTGAACGCGGCGGTACCCGATCCGCAGGCCCTGGCCCGGGACCCGGTCGCCCTGAGCGCCCTGCACGAGTGGGCCGGGGTGGTGGACCCGGGCATGACCACGATCGCCAGCATCCACTACAACCTGTTCCTCGGCAGTCTCCTCGAACACGACCGCGACGGCCGGGACCTGGGCCCCTGGCTGCGGATGGAGCGCGTCGGCACCTTCCTGTGCACCGAGCAGGCGCACGGCAACGACGCACCGCAACTGGAGACCACCGCGACCCTCGACCGGGCCACGGGCGGGTTCGTGCTCACCACTCCGACGCGCGGGGCGCGCAAGTGGATGCCCAACACCTCCGCGATCGGCGGCCCGAAGGACGCCGTGGTGGCCGCACGGCTGATGATCGACGGCAAGAGCCAGGGAGTGTTCCTCTTCCTGACCCCGCTGACCGACGCGCACGGGCGTCATCTGCCGGGCGTGGAAGTGGAGTCGCTGCCCCAGACGGCCAGCAGCCCGGTCGACCACTGCGCCACCTCCTTCCACGGGGTCCGGCTGCCGCGGACGGCTCTCCTCCAGGGTGATCACGGCCGACTGACGCCCGAGGGCGAACTCGTCTCCAACCTCGGCAGCCCCCGCAAGCGGTTCCTGCGCTCCATCGGGCGCGTCACCATGGGCAAGCTGTGCATGAGCGCCTACAGCCTGGGCGTGACCCGGCACGCCCTGGCCGTCGCCGTGCGCCACGCCCACCAGCGCGTCACCTCCGGCATGACCAGCGGACAGCGGGTGCCACTCTTCAGCCACCGCACCCACCACGCCCCGCTCGTGGAGGCCCTGGCCACGACCTATGCCGCCACCCTGCTCCAGCGCGGCGTAGTACAGCGGTGGGCGCGGGCCGCCGAGGGCGAACGTGAGGAAGCCGAGCGGCTGGTGGCGGTCGCCAAGGGGTGGATCACCTGGCAGGCCCGGTCCGTGATGACCGAGTGCCGGGAACGCTGCGGCGCCCAGGGGCTGTTGCTCTCCAACGGGATCGCGGGCCAGCTCGCCGCCAACGAGGGCACCATCACCGCGGAGGGCGACAACACCGTCATCTGGGTCAAGGCGGCCGGCGAGATGCTGCTGGGCGGCTTCACCCCGCGCCCGCCCAGCGAGACGCCCCCGGCCGCCCGGACCCTGCACGACCCGGAGTACCTGCATGACCTGATGGGCGACCTGGAGCGGGTCCGTCACGAGCGGGCCCGGGGGCGGCTGCGCGCCAAACGGGTCGGCTCCTCCCTGGACCGCTGGAACGGCGCCTCCTCGGCGGCACTGTCCCTGGTCGACGCCCATGTGCACCGGCTGGCCGCCCAGGAACTCCTCGCCGCGGCCGGGCGGGCCGCCGACCCGCGGGCGGGCCTGCTCCTCGACCACCTCCACCGGCTGTTCGCCCTGCGGTACGTGGCCGCGAACAGCGGTGAACTGCTCGCCCACGAGCGGCTGACCGCCGAACAGGTCCGCTACCTCCCGGAGGTGCTGGAGGCCACGGTCGCGGCGCTGGCACCGCACGCCCTGACCCTCGTCGACGCCTTCTCCGTGCTGGAGGAGGTGACGGCGCAGCACCCGATGCTGCGCGCGGAGGCCAGACCGGCCTGACCGTCCCCGCCACACCACCGCTCAGCAGTCCGAGGGCCGCCGGAACCCCGTCGGCCCTTCTGCGTTGCCGACCCGGTCCCTATTTAAGACTTGGCTTATATAAGCAGCGAGTGGCATAGTGGGTCGCGTGCACGCGTTCGACGTACTCGGGGATCCGGTCAGGCGCCGGATATTGGAACTGCTCGCCTCGGGGGAGCAGGCGTCGGGCGAGGTCAGTGCCGTGATCCGGGACGAGTTCGGGATCTCCCAGCCGGCTGTCTCCCAGCATCTGAAGGTGCTGCGGGAGAGCGGCTTCGCCTCCGTCCGTGCCGACGGCAACCGGCGGCTCTACGCCGTCCAGGCCGCGCCGCTGCGGGAGGTCGACGCCTGGCTGGAGCGCTTCCGCGGGTTCTGGGAACAGCGGCTCGACGCCCTCGGAACAGAGCTCGCGCGCGGACAGCGGGAGCGCAGACGGCAAGGAGAGGTGAGCCAAGGTGAGTGAGATCGCCGACGAGATCAACCGACTGCACCGACGGGTCGGCACCCGGCAGGTCGAGACCGGTGAGGCCCGGACCGTACTGCTGCGGCGCACGTACGACGCCGAGATCGCCGACGTGTGGGACGCGGTGACCTCCCCCGAACGCATCGCGCGCTGGTTCATGCCGGTCAGCGGCGAACTCAAGGTCGGCGGCCGCTACCAGCTGGAGGGCAACGCCGGCGGCGAGATCCTCGAGTGCGTGGAGCCCGAGCGGCTCAGGGTGAGCTGGCTGTACGGCCCCGACCCCGGCTTCAGCGAGGTCGAGGTGCGCCTCACGCCCGAGGACGGGGAGCGGACCGTCCTCGAACTCGAGCACGTGGCCGTCGTACCGGACGAGTTCTGGGACCAGTTCGGTCCCGGTGCCGTAGGAGTCGGCTGGGACCTCGGGCTCTACGGGCTCCGGCTGCACCTCGCGGGCGGCGGGCTCAGCAAGGAGGAGGCCGCGACCTGGCACACCACGCCCGAGGGCAGCGCCTTCATCACCGGCTCGGGCGAGGCGTGGGGCGAGGCCTACGCCGCCTCCGGAGCCGACGCCGAGACGGCCGCCAGGACGACGGCCGCGACGATCGCGTTCTACACCGGAACCGAGGCCTGACCGGCTCAGGCGGCGCGCAGGGTGCGCTTGGCGAGCTCGTACGCCGGGAGCATCTCCTCGTGCTCCTCGGTGTCCAGCCCGCCCAGATGCAGGACCACGGGCCCGTCCGGGGTGACGACGGCGAGAGCGCGCTCCTTCTTCGTCTCCTCCAGGAGCTCGCTGGTGTAGAGGTACTCCACCTCCACACCGGAGAGGCCACCGGAGGTGAAGGTGCCGTACTTCTCCTTGCTCGCGCCGTCCTCGCCCGCGACGAAGGCCTTCAGGACGCTCCGGGCATCGGCGTCACCGGGCTTCGCGGCCCACACCCGCAGGAAGCCGATGCTGCCCGCGGGCTTCGCGTCGATCTCGCACGCCAGGGCGACCGGCCCCTGGCGCAGCGGCGACTCGACGGCCTCGGCCTTCCAGTTCCTCGCCGTGTCGAACGTGACGGGCAGTTCGCACGCCGAGCCGGCGGCGCCGATCGCGCCGCCGCTGCTCGCGGACGTCCCGCCCGCACCGGGCGTCCGCGCCGACGCCGACGGGCTCGCCGACTTCTCGGAGTCACCCTCCTCGGCGGTCCCCGAACAGCCCGCCAACACACCCACCAGCAACGCCACCTGGGCCACCCGACGCCCTGCGCTCCCCGCCCCGACCCGCATGTCCGTGTCTCCCCGTCCGCCGCAGTGCCGCTGAATTCCGTAGTGGATCTCGAAGGAGTCAGGTTAGGTGGCAGGGATAACGAATCGTGCAGCGAAGGGGGAAGCGTTGGTGACCTTCGACGACCACTGCGACGCGATCGTCGCCCAGACCGGCCTGCTCGCCCGCCACGCCGAGGGCGCGGACCCGGCCGCCCCGGTGCCCACCTGCCCAGGCTGGGACCTCGGCCGGCTGCTGCGGCACGTGGGCGCCGACCACCGCTGGGCGGAGGAGATCGTACGGACCCGCGCCACCCGGCCCACCGACGACGACTCGGTCGACGATCCGGCCGCCTACGCCGACCTCGCCCCCTCCGCACTCGGCGACTGGCTCGTCGAGGGCGCCACCCGGCTGGCCGGCACCCTGCGGGCCGCCGGTCCGGACACGCCGGTGTGGACACCCGCCGACGAACACCTGATCGAGCAGTCCACCCGGTTCTGGGCTCGTCGCATGGCCTACGAGACCCTGCTGCACCGTGCCGACGCGGCCCTGGTGACCGGCGCGGAGTTCGTGGTCGACGAGCGGCTCGCGGCGGACGCCGTCGAGGAGTGGCTCCAGTTCTCGACCGTCCCGGAGGCCTATGAGCCGCTGCCCGGCGTGCCCGACCTGCTCGCACCCGGACGCGCCCTGCGCTTCGACGCGGGAAGCGCGGGGGAGTGGCTGCTCGACCTCGGCGGGGAGCGGCCGCGGTGGCGGCGGGGCGGCGGCGAGGCCACGGCGAGCGTCCACGGGCCGGTGACCGGCCTGCTCCTCTTCCTCTACGCCCGCCCCGCGCCCGGCGTCAGCACGCGAGGCGACTCGGAGCTGCTGGACCTGTGGCTGAAACGCACCCGGTTCTGGCTGGAGCTGTAGCGCGCCAGGAGGTGCGGTGTGGCCGAGACCACGTGCCCGCCGAGGTCGGAGCCATGTCGTCCTCCCCGGCCCGCGGGCTACCGTTTCGGCCAGACCCCTTCCCACCAGCAGCTCGGGCGGCCCGGCAGTGCAAGCAGATCTCTCCCCGGTCATCGCGGCGACCGCTCACTGGCTGAACCGCGCCTACCCGCCCTCGGGCGGCGCGCTGGCCGCCGCGCTGTGCGAGGTGCAGGCCCGGCAGGCGGTCACCGTCGCCGCGTGGCTGCGCTATCCGACGGCGATGGACGCCGCGCTGCTCGGCATGGCGGGCCCGGGCGGCTCCGCCCGCCTGGACTGGGTCACCGGCGCGGACGCCGCCGGCGACCGGGACACCGAGGACCACCCCTGGCGGACCTGGGTGGACGAAGTCGTGGCCAGCTGGGCGGCCTGTCTGCTCACCGACCCCGAACTGGCAGAACTGGCCGTGACCGAGGTCGCCGGGGGCGAGCACACGACGGCCACACCGGCCGCGTTCCGCCGCCTGCTCACCCCCGACGCCACGGACCGCCGCGCGGCGGCCCTGCTCAGGCATCCGGACCTGCTGGCCCCGGTGGCCGGACTGCACCGGGACCAGCTGCTGGACCGGCTGGGCTCGGACGAGGCGCTCATCGCCTGAGGTCCGCCCTCGCCCGAAGGCCCTGCTCCGTGTCGGCGTCAGTCTTCCTTGCCGCGGCCCGACAGCGCGTCCCGCATCCGGTCGACCAGCCCGGCGCCGGGAGCAAGCAGCTTGTTCGCCGGAGGAGTGTCCGGGGCCGAGGGGTGCGGACGGGTCGGCGCCATCTTCTTGGCGCGGCGCACCTTGTCGCCCAGGTCGTTCAGCTCCTTCTCCGAGCAGGCGACACGCAGCTGCGGGAAGAGGGTCTGCTCCTCCTCGGCGATGTGCGAGCGGACCTCGCTCATCAGCTCCCCCACGAGCCGGTCGAACTCGGGGTCGTCCGCCTCGCAGCCCTCCAGGTCCTTCATCAGCTGCTCGGCCTTGGAGTGGTCGTCGATCTCCCGGTCCGCCATGGTGTTCCCGTTGACCAGGTGCTCGCGTACCGCCGGGTACAGGTACTCCTCCTCGGCCACCGAATGCCGGATCAGCTCCATGGTGACCTGCTCGGCGTACACCTTCCGGTTCTTCTCACCGGGCGACAGCGCCTCGATCTTCCCGAACAGCTCCTCGACCTCACGGTGATCGGTCATCAGCTCGTCGATGACGTTTCCTCCGTGTCCCATGTTCATCACCTCCGGCCCCCGAGTGCCCTGGGCCGTACGCCTTATTCCTGGTCACAGGCTCGTCGGGTGGACTTCGTGGTCCTGCCGGACTTCATGACCTGCCTCCCGGATCCCGGGCCGGACCCTCGCCGTAGCCAGGGTCCTGTGTCGCCTGGGCCTGTCGGCCACCCGCCGTGACGGGCACGGAGCCGGGGTCCGCCGGGGCCGACGCCGTGGTGGTGGGGGCCGGGGCGTACCGCCCGTCCGCGCGGGTGACGAGGGTGAGGGCTGCGGCCGCGGTCTTGAACAGGGGCTGCTTGGACGCGGGGTCCCAGTCGGTGATCGTCGTCTCGTTCGCGGCCCGCCCCGGACCGCCCCCGTCCGGGCCGTCGCCCTCCTTGGTGTCCCAGTAGCCGTAGTGGAAGGGCACGAAGAGCAGCCCCGGCCGGATGTCGGTGACCCGCAACCGTGCCTGAAGGGCGCCGCGCCGGGTGGCGACCTCCACCAGGTCGCCCTCGCCGAGACCGAGCCGGTCCGCGTCCGCCGCGCTCACCTCCGCCCACACCTCGGGGGCCGCCTCGTCGAGCTGTGCCACCCGGCCGGTCTTGGTGCGGGTGTGGAAGTGGTAGAGCGTACGGCCCGTCGAGAGCTGGAAGGGGTACCGCTCGTCCGGCATCTCGTGCGGCTCGACGTACGCGGCCGCCTTGAGCACCGCCTTGCCGTCCGGGTTGAGCGAGCGGTACTCCACCGGATCCACCGCCGCCCCGGTCTCCAGGTCCTTCCCGTAGCTCTCGCAGTCGTCCGGGTGGGCCCAGGTGATGCCGTCCGTGTAGAGGCGCGCGGTGCCCCCGGGCCGCTCCTCGGTGCAGGGCCACTGGATGCCACCGGCCTCGCGGAGACGGTCGTAGGAGATGCCCGTGTAGTCGCAGGGCCGGCCCGCGCTGCACCGCTTCCAGGCCTCGAACGCCTCCTCGGGCCCCCGCCAGCCGATCAGCGGTCCGCCGTCCTTGTCGCGGAAGTCCATGCGCCGCGCGAAGTCCAGGAAGATCTCCAGGTCGGGCCGGGCCTCGCCGGGCGGCTCGACCGCCTTCTCGCACAGGTGGACCGTGCGGTCGGCGTTGGTGATCGTGCCGGTCTTCTCGCCCCAGGTCGCCGCGGGCAGCACGACGTCGGCGAGCCGCGCGGTCTCCGTCAGGTACAGGTCCTGGACGACGGTGCAGAGCCGGTCCTGCGCCAACAGGGCGCGGATGCGGGCCAGTTCGGGCAAGGACACCGCGGGATTGGTGCCGCTGATCCAGAGCATGCCGATCGAGCCCTGCTCGGCGTAGCGGAACATCTGCATCGCGTGCGTGGGCGGCGCGTAGTGCGGGATCCGGTCCGGCTCGACGTTCCACACCTGCGCCAGGTCGGCGATGTGCTTCTCGCTCTGCCAGTTGCGGAACCCCGGCAGATCGCCGTCGGCGCCGCACTCGCGGGTGTTCTCGGCGCTGGGCTGTCCGTTCATCTGGAGCACGCCCGCGCCCGGGCGGCCCAGCATGCCCCGGATCAGATGCAGGTTGTTGACCTGCACGGCCGCGGCGGTGGCCTGGTGCGCCTGGTAGACGCCCTGGAGGACCGTGGACAGCAGGGCGTCCGCCGTGCCGACGAGCTCGGCCGCCGCACTGATCCGGGCGGCCGGCACGTCACAGATCTCCGCGGCCCACTCGGGCGTGCAGGACGCGACCCGCGCGGACAGCTCCTCGAAGCCGACGGTGTGCGCCTCGACGAAGTCGTGGTCGACCCGGTCGTGCCGGATCGTCTCGTGCAACAGGGCGTTCAGCAGCGGCACGTTGGTGCCGACCCGCGGTGCCAGGTGCACGGCCGCGTGCCGCGCCACCTGGGTCGGACGGGGATCCACGCACAGCAGCCGCGGCGGGTCGGCGCTCGCCAGCCGGTCCAGGACCCGCGCCCACTGCACGGTCTGCGTCTCGGCCATGTTGTGGCCGAACAGCGCGATCACGTCGGCGTGGTCGAGGTCGTCGAAACTGCCGGGCTGGCCGTCGCAGCCGAACGACTCCTTCAGCGCCTCGGCCGCCGTCGCGGTGCACAGCCGCGTGTTGCCGTCGAGGTGATTGGTGCCGATGCCCGCCCGGGCCAGCACCGCGAGCGTGTAGTACTCCTCCAGGAACAGCTGCCCGCTCGTGTAGAAGCCGATCGAACCGGGCCCGCGCTCCTCCAGCAGCTCACGGGTGCGGGCCGCGATCCGCTCCATCGCGGTGTCCCAGTCCGTCTCCACCAGGTGCCCGTTACGCCGGACGAGCGGCCGGGTCAGCCGGTCCGGCGAGGCGTTCGCCTGCCAGCCGAACAGGTCCTTGGGCCCCAGCCTGCCGCGGCTGACCCGGTCCACCGCCCGCCCGCGCACACCGGCCATCCGGCCGCCGACCACGGCGATGTCCATGGCGTCACCGCCGGAGTGCAGCAGCGAAGCCGCCGGCACCCACGCATCGACGGCCCCGGGCGCCACACCCTCCGCGAGGAACGTGTCCACCCTGGCCGGCCAGGACCCGTGCCGCCGGTACGGCGTCCGGGCACCCCAGGGATCGGCGATCCGGTCCGCCTTCATCGCGGCCTCCTTGACGACGCCCACTGATCGCTCCTGAGTACCCGCACCCCGGTGCCGGTAACGGTGACCGGGTGTAAGCAGGCCCGCTCGATGGAACCCGGACCGGGACACGGACGTACGACGCCAGGGGAGGACGATGTGACCGACGCCGTGGACGAGGTGCTCGCGCGGGTGCACGGGGAGGTGGCGGCACGGGCCGACCGGCTCTGGGACATGGCGCGAATGCTGCACTCCGACCCGGAGTACGCCTTCGAGGAGCACCGGGCGGCGGCGCTGCTGTGCGGAGAGCTCGAATGGGCGGGATTCGAGGTGCGGCGGGACGTGGCCGGCCTGCCCACCGCCTTCACCGCACGCTCCGGCACCAGGACCCGCCCCGCGGTGGCCCTGATGCTGGAGTACGACGCCCTGCCCGGCCTCGGCCACGCCTGCGGCCACAACCTGATCGCCGCGGCCGGCCTCGGCGCCGCCCTCGCCGCGCGGGCCGTGCTCAGCAGGGACGCGGGCACCGTCTGGGCCATCGGCACCCCGGCCGAGGAGGGCGGCGGAGGCAAGGTCGCCGAGACCGACGCCGGGGTGTTCGACGACCTCGACGCGGCGCTCATGTTCCACCCCGGCGTGCACAGCTGGCAGTGGGCCCCGCTGACCGCGCAGGCCCAGTACCGGGTCGGCTTCCACGGCCGCGCCGCCCACCCGACCGGCAACCCCACCGAGGGCGTCGACGCGCTCGCCGCGCTCATCCAGCTCTTCAACACTCTGGCCGTGGTGGGGCGCAGGCTGCCCGAGGGGTCGCACGTCCAGGGCATCGTCACCGACGGCGGCAGGGCCACCAACATCGTTCCCGAGTACGCGGAGGGCCTGTTCGGTCTGCGCGCGCTCACCACCGGCGCCCTGGAGGACCTGGCGGGCGAACTGCTCACCTGCGCCCAGGGCGTGGCCCGGGCGACGGGGACCACGGTCACCGTGGAACGGGCCACGCCCCGCTACGAGCACTTCCGGGACAGCTCGGTGCTCTCGGCCCGGTTCGCCCGGTACCTGGCGGGCACCGGGATCGAGATGACCCCGCCCGCGCCCGGCGTCTACCTGGGCTCCTCCGACGTCGGCAACGTCAGCGGACGGGTGCCCGCCATCCACCCCTTCGTGGCGATCATGGAGGAGGACGGCTCCGACCACACCCCCGAGTTCGCCGTCGCGGCCGGCTCCGAGCGCGCCCGCCGGGTGATGCTGGCCGCCGCCGAGGCCCTGGCCAGCACGGCGGTGGAAGTGCTGCTGCGGCCGGAGCTGCGGGACGCGGCATGGGAGGACCACGACCGGGCCACGGCCCACAGCTGACGGTGCGCGTACGGGGGCGGCCGCTCAGTTCTCGTGCAGGTGGTAGACGTTGAAGGCCCGCCGGATCACCGGCTGGGCCACGTTCCGCACCCGCACCCCGCCGGCCGTCATCCCGTGCTCGGTGCCCGCGTGCGCGTGTCCGTGCACGCTCAGGTCGGCGCCCGCGGTGTCGATGGCCTCGGCCAGCAGATAGCTGCCGAGGAACGGATAGATCTCCAGCGGCTCACCGGCCAGGGTGTCGGCCACGGGGGAGAAGTGGGTGAGCGCCACCTTGGCCCCGCAGCTTTGCCGGTCCAGTTCCTCCAGCGCGGTGCGCAGCCCGTCCGCGCAGCGCCGTGAGTACCGTACGAACTCCTTCATCAGCGGCTCGCCGAACTCCCCGGCACTGCGGCCCACGAACCCGCCGCCGAACCCCTTGGTCCCGGCGATGCCCACCCGGGTGCCGCCGCACTCCACGACGGTTCCCTCGCCCTCCAGGACCCGCACCCCCGCGTCCTCCAGCAGGGCGGCCACCTTCTCGGGCTGCTCGTCGTGGTGGTCGTGGTTGCCGAGCACCGCGACCACCGGCACCGGCAGGCCCCGCACCTCCTGGGCCACCACCCGCGCCTCCTCCGGCGTGCCGTGCCGGGTGAGGTCGCCGGCCAGGAGCAGCAGGTCGGCACAGTCGGGCAGGGTGTCGAAGGCGGGGCGCAGCACGCCCTGGCTCTCCGGCCCCATGTGGATGTCCCCCACGGCGGCGACACGGATCACGGCAGTTCCTCCGCATGATCGGGCGTGGCGGTCTCCGCCACCACCACGTCGGTGTGCACGGCGAGCCCGGCCAGCTCCTCGCGGACGGTCCGCAGCACGGTCTCCCGGCACTGCGCGGACGGCACCGTGCCGGTGACGACCACCGCCCCGGCCCGCACCTCGGCCCTGACCCCCAGCTCACCCGGTTCCTCCGCGGCCAGCCGGTCACGGAAGTGGGCGACGCGGTACTCGACGTTCTCGCCGGAGTGTTCCGGCGCGGACCCGCTCATGTCCGGCCCTCCTCGGTCTGCTGCTGCCTCGCGGCCCTCGGTTCGATGACCTCCAGCCGCTCCAGGAAGTAGAAGAACGCGTCCGGCATCGGCGCGTCCCCGCAGCCCCGGCGTACGGCGTCCCAGTCGACCTTCTCCCGCAGCGTGCGGGCGATCGGCAGCACGGCCCCGAAGTCGCAGTGGTGCTCGGAGAACGCGGACAGCAGGCTGTGCAGCAGGTCGGTGGGGGACAGCACCGGCATGAACACCGAGTCGACGGAGAGTTCGTCGGCCCGCTCCAGCAGTTCGGTGGTGACCGGCTGGTGCGCCAGCTCGAAGATCAGGTCGACCTGCTGTCCCAGGCAGTCGGCCTTCAGGAGCCAGTCCTCCGGAGGAGTCCGGACCGGGAGGCCCGCCGCGCGGAGGGTCTCGGCCACGGACTCCGCGTCCTCGGGACGGATGGCGAAGTCGACGTCGTGCTGGAGGTTCTGGGCGCCGCCGTGGGCGTACACGGCGACACTGCCCGCGAGCGCGAAGGCGTGTCCCTCCCGTTTCAGGATCGCGCCGACCTGCTTGGCCGCCTCCAGGATCGCCTGGTTGCGGTCGACGGGCAGACTCTGGGCGAGCGCCTCACCGGCGGCTTCCCCGGTCGCCAGTCGCAGTCCGGCGACGCCCCCGTGGCGGGCGACGTCGTCGTCGGCGTGCTGCGTCATCAGTGCCCCCTTCCTGGCCGGCCCGCATCCGAGGGGCCGGGACGGGCGGTTCGGGTACCCGGGACGGCGGGGTTCGACACGGCGGACCTCGGCGCGGGGCGGGGCCGCGCGACCGAGCGTCACGGCCCGCAGCGGGGATTGCGGCCCGGCGTTACAGCTGGTTCCGGCGTCGGGCCTGCTCCACCGGCCGGTTGACTCAAAGGTATGACCGGGTAGTGTGTTCCAAATGCCTCGTTGTCAGTGGAGGGGGGCAGCGGTGACCAAGTCCGCCGACACTCTGGGGCAGCGCCTGCGCGCGTTGCGGCGCGAGCGGGGTCTGAGTCAGACCGACCTGGCCTCGGGCGCGGTCTCGGCCAGCTATGTGTCGCTGATCGAGTCCGACCGGCGCACTCCGGAGCCCCCGGTGGTCGAGCTGCTGGCCGAACGCCTCGGTACCACCGTCGAGTACCTGCTGACCGGCCGGGACCGCGCCGAACTCAACGAACGCCGGCTGCGGCTGCGCTTCGCCGAGCTGGCACTCGCCAACGGCGCCGCCCTGGAGGCCAGGGACCGGCTGCTCGAACTGGCCCAGGAGAGCGATCCCGAGCTGCGCTGGGAGACCCTGTGGGCGCTCACCCGCGCGCACGAGGCGCTGGGCGAGACCGACCGGACGCTGGACGGGGTCGAGCGGCTGATCGACGCCGCCCGGCGGGGTGAGGCGCTGCCCGTCGGACTGCTGCCTCTGCTCATGCAGCGATGTCGGATCCTCAGCGAGGCCGGCGACTTCGGCCGCAGCATCGAACTGGGCGAACAGGCGCTCCAGGAGGTGCGTCAGCTGGGCCTGGAGGGCACCGACGACGAGATCCGGCTCGCCTCCACCCTGGTGGCCGCCTACTGGGGCCGGGGTGACCTGGCGACCGCGCAGCGGCTGGTCTCCCGCGTGATCGAGCGGGCCGAGCGCAACGGATCGCGCCGGGCGCGCGGCTCCGCCTACTGGAACGCGGCGCTGGTGGCCGAGGCCCGTGGCGACGTCGCGCTGTCGCTGGAACTGGTGGAGAAGGCCCTCGCCCTGATGGCCGAGGACGACTCCGAGCACAGCCTGGCCCGGCTGCGCCTGACCTACGCCTGGCTGCTGCTGCGGGCCGAACCGCCGGAGCTGGAGCAGGCCGGGCTCCTGCTGAACCAGGCGTACGACGTCCTGGTGCGGGTGTCGGACACCGGTGACCTCGCCGCCTGCGAGACGGAGCTGGCCCGCCTGGAACTGCTGTCGGGCCGCCCCGCGGAGGCCATCGGCATCGCGCTGCGCGCCATGGGACGACTGGAGTCCCGCAAGGCGGTCGAAGCGGGCCGGGCCCGTTGGGTGCTCGGCCTGGCGATGGTCTCGGACGGCCGGACCGCTGCCGGGATCGAGGAGTGCCGGACGGCCGCCGAGGAACTCCAGTCACTGGGGGCCGCGTCGGAAGCCGCCCAGGCCTGGCGTGAGGTCGCCGAACTGGAGGCCCGCCACGGCGGCGCGGACCAGGCGCTGGAGGCCTACCGCCGGATGGCGGACTGCGCCGGGGTCAGGTCCCCGGCCCGGATTCCGGATCCGCAGGCCGGACACCCCGGCACGTCGGCGTCCGAGACGGCCGCGGCCGACGATCTCGCGTCGGCCCGCGTCAAGGACCGCCGCTAAGAGCCGCCGACCGCGCGAGTGCGTCCGGCGCTCAGCCCGCGTCCGCGGTGAGTTCGACGCTCTTGCAGCACGGTCCCGGCCCGTCCGCCTTGGCCTCGACCGTCGTCGTGACCGTCGAGCCCGTCAGTCGCCCGGTGGCCGGGACGGGAGCCGGCAGTGCGGCCGTCAGCACGGCGAGGGCGAGCGTTGCCAGCACTTGTCGCACGTGAGTCGTCGTCATGTCATGTCCTCCCCCGGTGTGGGCCCAGTCGTGGCCCTCTGTTGAACGTCAGTGACGATCGCGTAGTCAAGGCAGCCTGTCAACTCCACTCCGGCATGCTTCATGTGCAGTTCACACCGGAGCGTGCTTCTCGCTCGCAGAAACGTTCTGAACTGCTCTTTTGGGAGTCCGCTCGTCGAAGCTGCGGACTGGAGCCGTCCATTTGCGTGATCTTCGCATAGCGCTCTGTGAGTCGAGGAATTCCTTGACTGGCTTCTTGCGGGCTGTGTACGGTCAGGTCGAAGTCATAGCGATGCTGTGATCGCCAAGACTCATGTGCCTGTGAATGCAATACGGGGGAGGCACTGCACCTTCGAACCATGGGTGTGCTCTGCCTGACCTCCCTCTCACGTCGTCGACGGCAACGCGACGAATGTCCAGTGAAGAAGGGTTGTCACACCACCATGTCCAAGCTTGACCGTGCGCGTCTCGAAACGCTGGCCGCGGAACTCCTGGAGAAGCAGTTCGAACGCGTACCCAAGCTGCGCGAGCTGCACCGCGGGGAGTGGATCGACCGGGACTACTACGTCCGGCACATCACCGAAACGGTTCTGCGCATCCGTCTGAACAACGAGGTCGACAGCTACGCCCTCTACAAGGTCGGCTCCCAGGACGACAACCTGGCCGCCAAGCTCGCCCGCTACCTCGCCGAGGAGTTCGGGCACGAGAACATGTTCACCAAGGACCTGAAGAGGTTCGGTCTGAGCATCGAGGACCTCAACGCCACCCCGGTCTTCCCGTCCACCGCCAAGCTCATGGGCTACCTGCGGCTGGAGGCCGACCGGTCCGGCCCGGCGCCCACCACGATCTGGGACTGGTTCGTGGAGTGGTACTCCGACCGCTACAACCCCGTCATCACGGCCAAGGCGGAGCAGGAGTTCGGCAAGGAGTACGTGCACGGCACCCGTGCGCACCTCGCCTTCGACGAGGACCACGACCACGACGAGCTGATGTTCCGCACGGTCTCGCGCGCCGTGGAGAAGTTCAGCACGCCCGAGCAGGCCGAGGTCTACCTGACCGTCTTCATCGACCTCATCGGCGACTACTTCACCGAGCTGTACGAGTCCACGGTCGGGGCACGCGAAGCAGTGCCGGCCGGAGTCTGACATGACGACCGACCTCCGCGACGCGCGACCCGGCCGGCTGCTGGTGGTCGAGCCGGTCTCGTCCGGGACGGCGTTGCTGAGCGCCGCCCGGGACCTGGGGCTCGAGACCGTGGTCGCGTCCTTCGACGCCGACGACCGCCGGCTTCCCGACCGGGTCCGGCAGGACATCGACACCCTGGTCACCGTCGACACCAACGACGAGACCGCCCTCACGCGGGCCGCGATCCGGCTCCACGAGGACGGCGGCCTGCTCGGTGTCCTGCCGGGCTTCGAGTTCTTCGTCCCCGCGGTCGCCCGGCTCGCCGCCCGCCTGGGGCTGGCCGGAGTCGCGGAGGACTCGGTCGAGCAGGTCCGCGACAAGAGCGCGATGCGGCGGCGCGTCGAGGCCAGCGGACTCCGGGTGCCCCGGTGGGCCGCGGCCTCGTCCGCCGCCGAACTCGACGCCGCCGCCGACCACGTGGGCTTTCCCTGCGTGCTCAAACCCACCGACTCGGCCGGCAGCGTCCACGTCAGCCGCGCCGACACCCGCGCCGAACTCCACCGGGCGTACCGCCTCCTGGCCGCGGACTCCCGCCCGGACCTCGGGCGCCGACTCGACGGCCGGGTGCTGGTGGAGGAGTACATCGACGGGCCCGAGGTGTCCGTGGAGGGCTGCGTCAGCGCCGACGGCGAAGTGGCCATCGTGGCCGTCACCCGCAAACTCCTCGGTCCCGAACCGTACTTCGTGGAGCTGGGCCACATCGTCCAGGCCGGACTGAGCACCACCGAACGGGACGCCGTCGAGGCGTACGTGACCCGGGCGGTCGCCGCACTCGGCGTACGGGTCGGGCCGTTCCACTGCGAACTGCGGCTGCCCGGTGGCGAACCCGTCCTCATCGAACTCGGCGCCCGCATGGGCGGCGACCACATACCCGACCTGGTCCGGCTGGCGACCGGTGTGTCCCTGCCCCACCTCGCGGTGGCCGCGCACACAGGTCTGCCCCTGGACCCGACCCGACTGACGACCGGTGTCCCGACGGCGCCGCACGCCAAGCACGCCGCCATCCGCTTCTTCACCGCGCCCGGGCTCTCCCGCTACCGCACGGTCTCGGGCCTCGCGGACCTGAAGGCCCGGCCCGAGGTGCTGGAGGTCGAGCTGTACCTGGCGCCGGGCGAGCCGATAGCGCCCGCGCACGACTTCCGCTGCCGGATCGGGCACGTCGTCCACACCACCGACTCGTACGCCGACGCCGTCGAGTTCGGGCACCTCATAGACCGTGGAGTGAGCTTTGAGTAACGCCGCATCCCTGCCCGCGTCCGATCCCCTGCCGCTGCTCCTGGTCATCAACCGGTACGACGACGAGTTCGGCGAGTACCACCGCTTCGTCCCGGACGGCACCCACCGGCTGGCCTACCTCACCACCGAGGACGGGCTGCCGCCGCTGGACCGCGACACGGCCGTGGCGACCGTCGTCGTACCCGACCTGGCGTACGACACCCTGCTGCCGCACGCCCGGAGCATCGCCGAGGAGCACGGACCGCTCGCCGGCATCGTCGGCGTCTCCGAGTTCGACCTGCTCACCGCCGCCGAACTGCGCGCCGCCCTCGGCGTCCCCGGCTGGAGCACCGCCTACGTCACCCGCTTCCGCGACAAGACCGTCATGAAGCGCTGGATCGGCTACGCGGGCATCCGCGTCCCCCGGTACCTCGGGCTGGGCGCCGACGCCACCGCCGACACCGTCCTGGCTCCCGATACCGGACTGGGCCTGCCGCTGATCCTCAAGCCCCGCGACGGCGCCGCCTCCAAGGGAGTCAGGCTCGTGCGCGACGAGGGGGAACTCGCTGCCGCACTGCGGGACATCGGTCCCGCGGCCCTGGAGGGATACGAGGCTGAGGAGTACGTCGAGGGCCGGATCCACCACGTGGACGGCATCCGCAGCGGCGGCCGGTTCCACTTCGTCACCGTCTCGGAGTACGTGAACACCTGCCTGGACTTCAACGGCGGCACCCCCCTCGGCTCCGTGCTCCTCGACCGCGGCCCGCTCCGCGAGCAGCTCACCGGTTTCGCCGCCGACTGCCTGGACGCCCTGGAGCTGTGGGACGGTCCCTTCCACCTGGAGCTGATCCTCACCGGGACCGGTGAACCGGTCTTCCTGGAGGTCGGCCTGCGTCCCGGCGGCGCCGGCGTGCCCTTCCTGCACCGCGACCTGTTCGGCATCGACCTGTACTGCGAGGCCGTCCGCACCACGATCGGGCTGCCACCCCTCACCGACGAGGCCGTGCTGCGCGGCACCGAGGCGGCCGGCGGATGGCTCGTCTTCCCCGAGCCCCACCCCCTTCCGGCCCGGGTCACCACCCGCGACTCCCTGGTCGGCGTGGTCCCCGAGGTGTACGCCGAGGCGCTGCCCGAGAGCGGCCACGTGTTCGACGGCGACGGCGGCTACGACCACGCCGGCGGCCGCTTCCTGCTCCGCGGCACGAGCCAGGCCGCCGTACGCAGGGCCGTCCAGGAGGCCATCGTCCGCTACCGGCTGGTGGCCGAGCCCGTCGCGGTGGAGGTCGGCGCGTGAGCGAGCTGCGCTTCCACTGGGGCTCCGCGCTGGACGACGGCCAGGAGAAGACCGCCCAGAAGTACGCCTCCGAGGTCCTGGACCTCGACGGTGCCATCGACTTCACCCGGGAGGCCGACGAACTCGGGGTCGACTCCCTGCTGATGGCACAGAGCTTCGACCTGCCGGATCCGCTGCCGATCATCGGCACCTTCATGCGCGAGACCCGGCGGCTGAAGTTCATCCTGGCCTACCGGCCCGGTCTGCTCTCACCGACCCTGTTCACCCAGGTCGTCAACACGCTGTCCTGGATGTCCGGCGGCCGCGTCTCGCTCAACATGATCGCCGGTATCTCCCCGGCCGAGCAGGCGTACTACGGGGACTTCCTGCCGCACGACGAACGCTACGCCCGTGCCGCGGAGTTCCTGGATATCGCCCACCGCTTCTGGCGCGACCCGGCCACCCCCTTCGACTACGAAGGCGCCCACTACCGGGTGCGGCAGGCGCAGTTGGGCCTCGGCTTCCACGGCGGGGGCCGACCCGAGATCTACGTCAGCGGTGCCTCGGCCGTGGCCCAGGCCAACGCCGTCCGCTACGGGGACTGCTGGTTCCGGTACGCCGACGTCCCCTCCGCGATCGCGCGGTCCGCCGAGCCCGTCCTCGCGCAGGGCTGCCGGGTCGGCCTGCGGATGCAGGTGCTGGCCCGCGAGACCCGCGAGGAGGCCCTGGCCGACCTGGCCGCGGTCGTCGCGGGTGGCGACGAGAAGCATCGGGAGTGGGTCGCCGAGTTCGTGGAGCAGGGCGACTCCCAGGCCGTGAAGAACTCCTTCCGGCTGGCCGAGGAGGCCGGTCACGGCTGGCTCGACCCGGTGCTGTACTCGGGTGTCGTCGCCTACCGGGGCGGCCCCGCACTGTGCCTGACGGGCAGTTACGAGGAGGTCGCCGAGGCACTCCTCGCGTACAAGGCCGCGGGCGTCGGCGAGTTCATCCTCTCCGGCTGGCCCGCCCGCGACGAGATGCGGCGCTTCTTCACCCGGGTCCTGCCGCTGGTGCGCGCCCTCGAACGGCGCGAGGAGCACGATCAGCGGGAGCCGGCCGGGTCCGTGCCGGAAGGGCAGACGGTCTGATGGCAGGCGAACGGGCCCGGCGCACGCTCTTCTCGGGCGGCGTCCTGATCGGGCTCATGGCACAGCAGATCGTGCTGTTCGCCGTACCGCTGATCATCTACCGGGAGACCGGCGGGGTCGCGGCACTGGGGCTGGCCTACGCCCTGGAATGGCTGCCGAACCTGGTGGCCTACCCCTTCGCCGGGGTGCTCGCCGACCGTGACGGCGGGGTCCGGCTGTTCTCCCGGGCGAACCTCGCCCGGGCCGTCCTGCTCGGTGCCGCCGTGCTGCTCTGCCTGACCCTGCCCGGCTGGTCCACACCCGTGCTGCTGGTCAACGGCGCCCTGCTCTCCACGCTGATGGCGGGTGTCCACATGTCCGTGGAGAAGGTCGTCCCGCAGATCGCGGAGGGCGAGAACCTGGTGAGGACGCAGTCCCTGGTGCAGAACATGGAACTGCTCGCCATGGCGCTGGGTCCGGGCCTGGCGGTGGTCGCCGTCCTCGCCCTGGGCAAGGTGGGGCTGCTGGGCCTGGCCGGCGCCATGTTCGCCACCGCCGCGGCCTGCTGGCTGCCGCTGCCCCGGCACCGACCCGAACCGGCCGTGCGAGCGGATGCCTCGGCCTCGGGTGCCCTACGGGACTCCGTCGCCGAGATCCGGCAGGGCTGGCGGCTGCTGGTCGGCAACCGGCCCGTGCTGACGCTCGCCGGCTTCAACTTCCTGATCAACCTGGTGGCTTCGGTGGCACTGGCCACCAACGTCGCCGTCGTCACCGGTGTGTTCAAGGCTCCCGAGTCGACCTTCGCGCTGCTCAACACCTGCGTCGGCGTGATGGGCCTGGTCAACCTCCTGATCATCCCGCTGCTGCTGCGCCGGTTCCAGGTCAGCGCGTTGGGCGTGATCGGCTTCACCGGACTGTGCGGCGCGCTGCTGCTCCTCGGGTTCGCGTCGTCGCTCACCGCCTACGCGGTGGCGTTCGTCGGGATGTGGGTGGCCGCCGCGTACTTCAACGTCTACAACCGCACCCAGCGGGTGAAGGCGATCCCCCGTGAGCACCTGGGCAAGGTCACGGGCTCCTTCTTCATCATCAACGACCTGTCCTTCCCGCTCGCCGGAGCGGTCGTGGCGATCGCCGGCGACTCGATCGGGCCGCAGCGGCTCACCGCCGTACTGACCCTGCCCCTGGCGCTGTTCGGGGCGGTGTTCCTGCCGCTCACCATCCGTGGCTTCCGACGGGCCCTGGCCGACCGCCCCACCGGTGCGGAGCAGACGACGGCCGCCGTCACGGCCCTGACGGGAGGGCAGCCGTGAGCGCCCCGGCCCGTCACCCGGCGGCACCGCTGGACGCCGGCACGTTCCGCGAGGCCATGTCCCGGCTGGCCACGGCGGTGTCCATCGTCACCACCACCGACGGCCACGGGCGGCGCTGGGGCTTCACCGCGGGCTCCGTCGTCTCCGTCTCGCTCGATCCGCCGCTGCTGCTGGTGGGCGTCGACAACGGATCCAGCTGTCTGGACGCCATGACCGGGTCCCACGAATTCGCCGTCAACGTCCTCGGGGAGCGGCACCGCGACCTCGCCGCGCTCTTCGCCCGGTCCGGCGCCGACCGCTTCGACGGCACGGGCGCGCACGCGTTCGGGCCCTGGCCCGGCTCCCAGGACGGCCCACCGCTGCTGACGGGCGCCAACGCCGCCTACCGCTGCACCACGGTCGACAGCGTGCCGGCCGGCGACCACCACCTCGTCATCGGCCGGCTGACCGGTCTCGTCACCCGCGAACAGGCCGAGCCGCCCCTCGTCTGGTACCGCAGAGCCTTCGTCACCACGGGAGAACCCCAGCAGTGAACACCTCCGCCCGCGGCCGGCGCCGTGTCGTCATCACCGGCGCCCCCTTCCCCGAGCCCTCGGTCCGTGCGCTCGACGAGGCCGGCTTCGAGGTCACCGCGGCCCCCGGCGATCTCGACGAGGAAGGGGTGATCAAGGCTCTCGAAGGTGCCTGGGGGTACGTCCTCGGCGGCAGCGAGCGGCTGTCCGCCGAGGCGTGGGACCGGCTGCCGGACCTGTCCGTCGCGTGTTTCCTCGGCACCGGCTACGGCTCCTTCATGGAACTGCCGGCGCATCCCTCGCCCGTCCGCTTCGCCAACACCCCGCACGCCAACGCGGTCGCGGTCGCCGAGATGTCCCTCGCCCACATCCTCGACCTCGTCCGGGCCGTGACCCGCACCGGTACCGAGGTCGCCGCCGGGCAGTGGAGCGAGCGGGCCACCCCCTCCCTGGCCGGGGCGCGCTTGGGCATCGCCGGCATGGGACACATCGGCCGCGAACTGGCCCGGATGACGCACGCCGCCTTCGGCACCGAGATCCTCTACTGGAACCGGACGCCCAGGCCGGAACTGGCGGCGCTGCCCTACCGGGCGGTCGGCTCGCTCCTCGACCTGTTCCACTCGGCCGACGTGGTGAGCCTCAACTTCGCCCACGAGCCCGGCGTGAACGACGGGGTCGTCACCGCCGAGCATCTGGATGCGCTGGGCCCCTCGGGCTACCTCGTCAACTGCTCGCGCGCCGAACTGGTCGACCCGGCCGCCCTGCGGTCCGCGCTGGCCGGCGGCACCATCGCGGGCGCGTCCATCGACGGCTACTACACCGAGCCCACCCCGGCCCCCGCCGACGACCCGCACGGCCTGCTCGCCCTCGCCCCGACCCGTCTGCTCGTCACACCGCACAGCGCCTTCCACAGCACACAGGCGATGGCCCGGATGGCCGAGATGGCGGTGGAGAACCTGCTGGCCGTGCACCGCGGCGAGGCACCGCCGTACGCCGTGTCCGGGTGACCGGCCGCCACGCGGTGCTCTCCTCGCCGCACTGAGGAGGGGGGACTAGGACCGGGGCCAGCCGTTCCGCTTCGCGAGGTGCAGGACGAGGGCCGCGATGTTCCAGGCGTCGTCCTCGCCGCGGTGGTGGCGGCCTTCGAGCGGCAGGCCGGCGATGGTGAGGGCCTGGGCCATGCCGGGGCGCTTGCGCAGGCCGTGGACCTCGGTGAAGACCGCCTTGGCGTTGGTGTGACGGCGGCCGAAGGGGTACGGCGTCCTCGCGGCCCCGCACTGCCGGGTGAACTGGAGGCGGTCGTAGTCGCCCCAACTCGCCCAGGGACGCGCACCGGAGGCGTGCTCGGCGGCCAACACCCGGCAGGCCTCACCGAACGGCAGGCCCCGGTTCACCTCTTGCTGGGTGATACCGGTCAACTCCGTGCAGAAGGTGCTGACGTCGGACCGGACGGGCCGGACCATGATGCGGTGCCGCGCCACCCGCTCGGCCGTCGACAGGTCCACGACGGTGAGCCCGATCTCGATGATCTCGCTGACCGAGCCCGGGGGAGGGGAACCGGGCCAGCACGTGGCTTCGATGTCCACCACGTTCAGGAGCCGGTCGGTGTCCGTGCCGTTCATGGGCAGACCGTAAGGGCGCAGACAGGTGCGAGTCATCTCGATTTCCCTGCACAGAGGTTCGAGAGGGATGGTGGAAGCCGGTGTTCCGTATGAGAGTGCTGTGAATTTCCGATGCGCTTGAACACCGGGGGCCCTCCGTCCGTATGAGGCGGGGGACTTGCATGCCCGGAGAGCCGAGACGCGCAGGAGTATTTCCGTGGGACGCAGTAATCGCAGACGACCGACCGGCGCACGACGTGCGACCTTCGCCGCAGTGGCCCTGATGCTCGGGGGTGGTGGCCTGGTCGCGGCGAACGTGTACGCCTCCGCCACGGAGAGCGGCACGCCGCAGCAGACGTCGTGGGGAGCCGTCACGATCGACTGCCCGGACGTGGGCGACGCGCTGACCAGCGTGCCCGACGGGGCGCGGGCGGACGTCGACAAGGAACTCGCCCAGCTGGACCAGCAGATAGCCGAGGCCTACCAGCAGCTCCAGGACCCGTCGGTGCAGGACCGCGACGCCGCCCAGAGCCGCATCGTCGACCCGCTCCAGGAGAACCGCGCCGCGACCATCGAGCGCATCACCGCCGCCCTCCAGAACGCGGGCGCACAGCCCGAGGGCCTCGGCGACAAGGCCGGCTGCACCCTGCGCCAGACCGAGAACCAGAACGGCGACGGTCAGGACCAGCAGCAGGGCGACGGCCAGAACCAGGACGGCCAGGGCGACGACCAGCAGGGCGACGGTCAGGACCAGGGCGGTCAGGGTGACGGCCAGGACCAGGGCGGCCAGCAGCAGGGCAACGGCGGGCAGGCCGGCAACGGCCCCGTGGCCGCCGACTACGCCGACATCAACAGCGCCCCACCCGCCGCACAGGCGCCGCCGGCTCAGGGCGACGCCTCCCGCGGCACCTTCGTCACCAGCTGCGGTGTCAACGCGAACGGCCTGTTCAACTCGGACAACGTCATCGTGGCCCCGGGTGTCTCCAACGGCGCCCACCACTTCCACGACTACATCGGCAACCAGTCCAACACCGCCTTCGCGAGCGATGAGGACCTGGCGAACGCCGAGACGAGCTGTGTCGACCAGGGCGACAAGTCCACGTACTACTGGCCGGTGATCCGGCTCCAGAACGGCACGCAGGAGCAGGACGCCAACAAGCCGGGCGGTGGCATCGAGGGCAACGCCGGTGAGATCGTCACCCCCAAGGAGGTGACCCTGACGTTCGTGGGCAACCCGCGCAGCAAGGTCACCGCGATGCCGCGGCTGCTGCGCATCATCACCGGTGACGCCAAGGCCTTCGTCAACGGCACCGCCAACGCCAACGCGTCCTGGAGCTGCACCGGGTTCGAGGACCGCCAGCTGAAGGACAAGTACCCGCTGTGCCCGCAGGGCAGTGACGTGGTGCGCACCTTCAAGTTCCAGAGCTGCTGGGACGGCCGCAACATCGACAGCGCCAACCACCGCACCCACGTGGCGTTCGCCCAGAACGACGGCACCTGCCCGAACGGCTTCCAGGCCATCCCGCAGCTGGTCCAGCGGATCGTCTACGACGTCGACGCGCCGAGCCTGAACGACGGCGGCCGCACGACCCCGCTGTTCGCGGTCGACTCCTTCCCGGAGCAGCTGCACAAGGCCGTCACCGACCACGGCGACTTCATCAACGTCTTCGACGAGGACCTGATGAACGAGATGGTCGGCTGCATCAACGACGGCCGCCAGTGCGGCGCCGGCACCGGACAGGACGACCCGGGCAACGGCGGCGACAACGGCAACGGCGGAGACAACGGCGGGAACGGCAACGGGGGTGACAACGGCGGCGGCCAGAACGGCGGCGGCCAGAACGGCGGCGGCGGCCAGAACGGCGGCGACGACGGCAACAGCGCCGACCCCGACCCCGGCAACAGCAACGACCCCGGCAACGGTGGCGACAACGGCAACGGTGCCGAGGAGAACCCCGGAAACGGCGACGACCCCCAGCAGCAGCCGACCCCGACCGCCGAAGCCCCCGCCGGTGACGCGTCGACGGCCCCCGCCGACGACCAGCCGAAGACCTACAGCTCACCCACCGCCCACAGCACGACGGCACCCGACACCGGGAACGTCAACGGCAACGGGAACGGCGACGAGCAGGCAAACCAGCCGAACCCCCAGGACAACACCACGACGACTGCCCCGGAAGCAGTCGCCCAGCCCCCCGTCGCCGCTGAGCCCCAGGGCAACCAGGGCAGTCTCGCCGAGACCGGCACCAAGCTGTGGCCGGCCGCACTCGGTGCGATCCTCCTGATCTCCGGCTTCGTTCTCCTACGACGCACCAGCCGCCGCTCGATCTGACACCGACCGGCACAAGCATGAAGCGGGGGGTGGCGGTTGTCCGCCACCCCCGCTTCACACTCATAATCGGCGTCCTCGGAGAGGCCGGTGTACCCACCAACTAAGCCGGACAAACGTCACTGCTGATCTCGGCGGGACGAATTCACGGCAGCGCTCGGCGCCCGCGTCCACTCGTCCGTATGCAGCAGTAAGGGAAGCACGGGGGCACGACTCACAGTGAGGCTGGACGGACCATGACGTCCGTCCCCCCCGGAGCCCCCATGTCTCTACGCCGATCCCGCCTGCGAGCCGGGTCCGTCCTCGCGGTCTGCCTCGCCGCGCTGGCCCCCGCGACAGCCGGTGCCGCCGCCGACCCGGACGGCCGGCAGGCCCTGCAGCGTCAGCTCGAGGAGTTCGTGCGGAGCCCCGGCGGACCGCCGGGAGCCATCGCCGTCCTGCGCACCGAGGAGGGCACGCGCGTCGTGCGCGCCGGTGTCGCCGACATCCGCACGGGCCGCCCGCCCCGGCCCGACGACCACATGCGCATCGCCAGCACGGCCAAGGCCTTCAGCGGGGCGGTGGCCCTGACGCTGGTCCACCACCGCGTCCTGCGTCTCGACGACACCCTGCGCAAGCGGCTTCCCCAACTCCCCGATGCCTGGGGTGAGGTGACGCTCCGTCAACTCCTGAACCACACCAGCGGTCTGCCCGACTACTCCCGCAGCGCCGGGTTCCTCGACGAGCTGCGCGCCGACCCGCGCCACCGGTTCGACTCCCGGCGCCTGCTCGACTACGTGGCCGACCAGCCCCTGCTCTTCGCGCCGGGCAGCGAGTACCGCTACTCGAACTCGGACAACATCGCCGTGGCACTCATGGCGGAGGCGGCGACCCGGACGCCGTACGAAGAGCTTCTGCGCAGACTGGTCTACCGGCCGCTCGGCCTCCACTCGACCAGCCTCCCGCAGGGCTACCGGATGCCGAAGCCGTATCTGCACGGCTACGACGTGGAGCCGCCCGCGCCCCCGGAGGACGTCAGTGAGGTCATCGGCATGTCGGGCGTCTGGGCCTCCGGAGGCATCGTCTCCACGCCCGCCGACATGACCCGTTTCATCCGCGGCTACGCGAGCGGGCGGCTCTACGGCAGGAAGGTCGTCGAGCAGCAGCGCCGGTGGATCGAGGGTGCCGCCTCCGAGCCCGCAGGGCCGGGCCGCAACTCCGCGGGTCTGGCCGTCTTCCGGTACCAGACGCGCTGTGGTGTCGTGCTGGGCCACACCGGCAACACGCTGGGCTATACGCAGTTGATCGCGGCCACCCCCGACGGCCGCCGTTCGCTGACGTTCTCGGTCACGTCACAGATCACCGAGTCCACCGGTGGCGAGCGGCTGCAAAGAATGCGCGCTCTGCAGGAGAACTTCGTCTGTGCATTGCTGCGAAGCAAGGGGGAATAGCGGTCCCCGGCGGCCGTAGAAAATCGTTGGGAATTCAACTCACCATGATTTCCCAGGTGTCGACGGCGTAATGGACCGACATTCCGTTGCGCGCGTACAACTCGGGGGCGCCGGTGGCGTTTTCGGTGTCCACGCCGAGGCCCACCGAGGTGCGCCCCCGGGCCGCGAAGGCGGCGAACGCCTGGCGCAGCAGGATTCCGCCGAGGCCCCGGCCGCGGGCCTCGCGGACGAGGCCGAGACTGCGGATCCAGCCCATGGCCTCGCGGTCGTCGCGGGCGATCAGGAAGCCGGCGTCCCCGAGGTCCTCGGCGGAGACGAGCCACACCAGGGACCAGTCGAGCCGGTCGGTCTGGATGTCGTGCAGCCACTGCTCGTACGAACGGGGCTGGAAGTCGAAGTGCTCGGCGAAGGAGGTCTGGTGAAGGGCGTGGACCTGCTTCCGGTCCGCCTCGTCCACGCACGGCCGCACCCGCACGCCGGCCGGCGGCTCGGGCGGCAGGTCCGTGTCCGCCCGCAGCGCCCGCTCCAGTACGTGATAGCGCCGGACGACCGTCCAGCCGCGGGCCCGTATCCGGGTGAGGTCGGTCGTGGGCGCCGAGTTGAGATGCAGATGGACCACGGCCTTCGAGGCGCCGTTGGCCCGCGCCTTCTCCAGTGACCTGGCCTCCAGCGCCTCCAGGAGCAGCTCACCGGCCTCTTGGTGGTCGGGCAGCACGTAGTGGTCGGCGTCGATGCGCTCACCCTGCGACTCGTCCCACACCAGGGCGTACGCCACCAGCCGTGTGCCGTCGAAGGCCAGCCAGGAGTCGTGGTCCAGGTCGACCTCGGGGTGCTTGAGGTCGGCCTCCACCGTGTGCAGATCGGTCTCGGGCCGCCCGATCTCGATGCGGTCGATCTCGTTCAGCAGGCCGGTGACGGCCGGCGCGTCGGTGAGCGCGGCAGCGCGCAGGAGATAGGGCATGGGCCAAGGGTCCGGACCGGACCCGGTGGCCGCAAACGAGTTTTGCCACCAGGAGGGGGAAAACGTTCCCACGCCCTTGGTAGGCTGCCCCGCGTTGATCATGAACGAGTGGCCGGAACAGGGGATCCCAGGCGGGCGGGACGCGGACCCGCCACCCGGCCCCGCGCGGCGATGAGGTCTTGCTGCGGGACATTTGTGGAGAGTCGTCAAGTGTGGTGCCTGGTACGCCTGTTGACACCGTGACAACTGATAAGATCATTGTACTTTTCAGTAGGCTGATGACGCGTCATACGCGCGTACGGGGGACAGCCACAACGGCCCCATCGTGAAGGAGTGACGGTTGGTCCGCCGGCAAGGTCCGCCACCCCAGGGTGACGGGCGTTCCCGGGGGTCTCATGCACGGTCAGTCTCCCGACGCGAGGCGACTTGAAGAGAGTCTCATGACGTCATTGTTCGAAGATCCACTCCTGTGGGTCCTGCTCGTGGTACTCATCGCTGCGATTTTCGCAGTGATGCGCGCACGGAGAACCAACATCCAGCTCCGCGCGAACAACAACAAACTGCACGGCGACATGGCGAGCGTGCGAGGCCAGCTCGCCGAGCTCCAGACGACCTACTCGTCGGTGAGCGCACGGCACGCCGCGGATCTGGAAGAGGTGCGCAAGGACGCCGAGTCCGCGACCAAGGCGACCCTGAAGTCGGCCGTCGGCACCCTGGCCACCCTCGCCGAGGAGCAGCTGTCCCTGCTCGACGGCCTCCAGCAGAAGTACGGCGACGACCACGCGGTCCTCGCCGACCTGATGCTGGTCGACCACACGGGCAGCCAGTTCAGCCGCCGTACCAAGGGCATCTCGGTGCTCTGCGGCGGCTGGCTCGGACGGCGTGACCGGGACGCCTCGGTCTACGACGTCGCCCGCAGCGCCCAGGGACGCATCCGTGACTTCGAGCGGGTCAACGTCCACTCCCAGGCCAGCGTCGCCATCACCAGCCGCGCGGTCGAACCCGTCGCCATGGTCCTGGCCGAACTGCTGGACAACGCCACCAAGTACAGCGCCCCCGGCACCCCCGTCGAGATCAACATCCAGGCCGTCCCCACCGGGATCTGCCTGATCGTCGACGACGCCGGTCTCGGCATGGACCAGGAGACCAAGGCCCGTGCCGCGTCCCTGCTGACGGCGGGCGGGGCCGTGGACATCACGAGCCTCGGCGACCCGCCCAAGTTCGGCTTCGCCCTGTCCGGCAAGCTCGCCGCCCACTACGGCTTCCACGTCTCCGTCGACGCGGTCTCGCCGTACGGCGGTGTACGGGCCGTGATCCGGGTGCCCGAGAACCTTCTGACGGCGGACGTGCCCGCACCCGCACCCGTCGTGCTCGACCAGTTCGAGGACGAGCCGGCGGCGGCCAAGCCGTCCCCGGTGGCCTCCCTCGTCGTCGGACAGACGGCCGGCGGCCTCCCCAAACGCCGTCGGCGCCGCAACGGCGCCGTCTCCGTGGTGGCCACGCCCAGCGCGGAGGTGCCCGACCTGGACGCGGCCGGTGAGGAGACCGCCTCGCGGCTCAAGGCATTCGCTCGCGGAACCCTGCTCGGGCGGGACTCAGACAACACGGAAGGACCTCAGAACCAGTGAATCCCGACCTGTCGTGGGTGTTGAACGACGTGCTCGAGGTGCGTGGGGCCCGTCACGCCATCCTCGTCTCGGCGGACGGCCTGCTGATGCAGCGGTCCGACGGCATCGTCCGTGACGACGCCGAACGCAACGCCGCCGCGATGAGCTCCCTGCAGTCCCTGTGCCGCAGCGTCGCCCCGTTCGTCGGCGGCGGCAAGGGCCTGTGGAAGCAGACCCTGATCGAGTTCGACGGCGGCTGGATCTTCCTCATCGCCGGGGGCAGCGGCTCCTACCTCGCCGTCTCCACCGCCCTGGACGTCGACATGGAGGCCATGTCCATCCGGATGCAGAAGACGGTGGGCGCGCTGACCAAGGCGATGAGCGCCGTTCCGCGCCAGAACACCGGCGTAGACGCATGACCTGGCCAGGCGAGGACGCTCCGGTAACCAGCGACTTCGTCCGCTCCTACGTCATCACCGGCGGCCGTCGTCTCCCCTCCGACGACGACCTGGCCCTGCACACGCTGGTGTGCATCGCACCCGAGCGGACCCTGCCGCTGGGCGCCGGCCCCGAGGTGCGGGCGATCTGGGAGCTCTGTTCGGGCGGCTACCTGTCGGTCGCCGAGGTCGCCGGGCACCTGGGACTGCCCGTCGGCGTGGCCCGACTCCTGCTGTCCGATTTATTCGAGCAGGGGCACCTCCTGCGCCGCGCTGAACCGGCCCCCGCCCAGCACGTTCCCCGAGCGATACTCGAGAAGGTTCTGCATGGACTCGAAACCCTCAACATCGGCTGACCCCGGGGCGAACGGCTCCATCTACGTCTCCGCCGATGTGACCACCGCCGCGAAGATCCTGGTGGTCGGACACTTCGCCGTGGGCAAGACGACCTTCATCGGGTCGCTGTCGGAGATCACTCCGCTGCGCACCGAGGAGAAGATGACCCAGGCGTCCATGCACGTCGACGACCTGCGCGGGGCCCCGGACAAGGCGACCACCACCGTGGCGCTGGACTTCGGCCGGCTGACCCTGAGCGACGAGCTGGTGCTGTACCTGTTCGGCACCCCCGGACAGCAGCGCTTCATGCAGCTGTGGGAGGACATGGCCCGCGGCGCGCTCGGCGCCCTGCTCCTGGTCGACCCCTCACGGCTGGAGGAGACGTTCCCGGTCATCGACCTGATCGACGAGTACGGCCTCGAGTACGCGATCGCGGTCAACACCTTCTCGCAGACCAGCCACTTCGAGGAGGAGGAGATCCGGGAGGCCCTCGACCTGCTCCCGGACACCCCCGTCATCTACTGCGACGCACGCGACCAGCGGTCCTCCGCCCGGGCCCTGATCGCCCTCGTACGCCACCTGCTCGACCGCGCCGCCTGAACCACCGCCCCCCGCCCGGACCGCACGGTCCGGGCCAGCTAAGGACACAGACATGGACGTTCACGACACGGCCGCCACCGGCGCGGCCAGATGCCCCATGTACGACGGCTCCTTCGCCGCCGACCCGCAGAAGGTCTACGACTACCTGCGGGCGCACGGCCCCGCGGGCCCGGTCGAGCTCGCCCCCGGCGTCGACGCCACCCTGGTCGTCGGACACGAGACGGCCCTGCGGGTGCTCCAGAACCCCACCCTCTTCGCGCGCGACGGCCGCCGCTGGACCGCCCTCAACGACGGCCGGGTCCCGCTCGACAGCCCGGTCCTGCCGATGATGGCGTACCGGCCCAACTGCCTGTTCACCGACGGCGCCCAGCACCTCAGGCTCCGCAAGGCGGTCACCGAGAGCCTCGACCGGCTCAACGTCACCCGCATCCGCCGCGACGTCGAGCCGATCGCCGCCTACCTCATCGACCAGTTCAGCGAGCGGGGCCGGGCGGACCTGATCAACGACTACGCCAAGCTGCTGCCGATGCTGCTGATCAACAAGCTCTTCGGCTGCCCCGCCGCCATCGGCGACCGGGTCACCAGCGCGATGGCCGACATGTTCGACGGCAAGGACGCGCTGAAGGCCAGCGACGAACTGACCGCCTGCTTCATGGAGCTCATCACCCTCAAGCGCCGCGAGCCCGGTGACGACATCACCTCCTGGCTCGTCCAGCACTCGGCCGGTCTCACCGACGAGGAGCTCAAGGACCAGCTGGTGATGCTGATCGGCGCCGGTGTGGAACCGACCCGCAACCTCATCGCCAACGCCCTGCTCCTGCTCCTCGGGCCGGAGGGCGAGGACGGGCCGAGCATGCAGATCGAGGACGCCCTCGACCACGTCCTGCTCAACAACCCGCCGATCGCCAACTACGCGACGCACTTCCCGGTACAGGACGTCGACCTCGGCGGAGTGGTGGTTCAGGCGAACTCCCCGCTGGTCATCAGCTTCGCCGGAGCCAACAGCGACCCCGTGCTCACCGCGTCGGGCCAGGCCCACAGCCGCGGCGCCCACCTCGCCTGGGGCGCGGGACCGCACGCCTGCCCTGCCAAGAGCCCGGCCCAGGTCATCGCGGTCACCGCCATCGAGCAGATCCTCAACGCGCTGCCCGACCTCGTCCTGAGCGTCCCGGCCCAGGAGCTCCAGTGGCGTCCCGGCCCGTTCCACCGCGCCCTGGCCGCCCTCCCCGTCCAGTTCGGCGCCACCCCGGCGACCCGGATGGCCTCGGCGTACGGCGTGCCCACCGCGCCCCGTCCCTCGGTGGTCCAGCAGCCCGCGCCCGCGGCCCGCATCCCGGCCCCCGCGGCGCAGAAGCCGGCCAAGAAGGGATTCTGGAGCAGCTTCCTCGAGATCTTCCGTGTGTGACGGCTTAGCCCCGGCCACCTGGTGCCGGAGAGGGGGCTGACGACACTTCGCGTCCCCTCTCCGGCACCGCGTTCGTTCGGGGGACAGATCGGCTCCCACTCTCCCGAAAGCGCCTTCTTCGGGCAGAATCGACTCCCGTGCAGCACAGCCGGCAGCGCGAGGAGCGCCGTATGGAGTACTACGACCTCGGCTCCCACGGCCGACCCGTCACCACCGCATCCGCCGAGGCCCAACTCTGGTTCGACCGGGGCCTGGTGTGGACGTACGCCTTCCACCACGAGGAGGCCGTGGCCTGCTTCGAGAGGGCGGCCGCCGCCGACCCGGACTGCGCGATGGCCCACTGGGGCATCGCCTACGCGCTGGGCCCGAACTACAACAAGCCCTGGGAGTTCTTCGACGACCGGGACCTCGCCCGGACCGTCGAACGCACCCATACGGCCGTCGAGGCGGCCCACGAGAAGGCCGCCGCCCGGGCCACCGTGGTGGAGCGGGCCCTGATCGGCGCCCTGCGCGCCCGGTACCCGCAGGCGAAGCCCGCCGAGGACTGCGCGGTGTGGAACCCGCCGTACGCCGACGCCATGCGCGCGGTCCACGAGCTCGCCCCGGACGATGCCGACGTGGCCGCCCTGTACGCGGACGCGCTGATGAACCTCACCCCCTGGCAGCTGTGGGACCTGCGCACCGGCGAACCCGCACTCGGCGCGCGCACCCGCGAGGCCCGGGCCGTCCTGGAGCGGGCGCTCACCAGCGCCACCGGACGCGACCACCCGGGCGTGCTGCACCTGTACGTCCACCTGATGGAGATGTCGCCGACGCCCGAGTCGGCCCTGTCCGTCGCGGACCGGCTGCGCGGCCTGGTCCCGGACGCGGGACACCTGCTGCACATGCCGTCCCACCTGGAGGTGCTGTGCGGCGACTACCGCCGGGTGGTGTCCGACAACAGCGCGGCGATCGCCGCCGACGAGAAGGTCCGGGCCCGGGCGGGCGCCATGAACTTCTACACGCTCTACCGCTCGCACAACTACCACTTCAAGATCTACGGGGCGATGTTCCTGGGCCAGTCGGAGGTCGCCCTGGAGACGGCCGCGCAGCTGGAGGCATCGATCCCGGAGGAGCTGCTGCGGGTCGAGAGCCCGCCCATGGCCGACTGGCTGGAGGGCTTCCTCGCGATGCGGGTCCACGTCCTGATCCGCTTCGGCCGCTGGACCGACATCCTGGACCTGCCGCTGCCCGCCGACCCGCGGCTGTACTGCGTGACGACCTCGATGCTCCACTACGCCCGTGGCGTCGCCCTGTCCGCCCTCGGCCGCGTCACCGAGGCGGAGGCCGAACGCGCCCTGTTCCAGGCGGCGGTCGCCCGCGTCCCCGGGTCCCGGATGCTCTTCAACAACACCTGCGCCGACATCCTGGCCGTTGCCTCGGCGATGCTCGACGGCGAACTCGCCTACCGCAAGGGCGACTTCGCCACCGCCTTCGCCGCCCTCGCCCGGTCGATCGACCTGGACGACAACCTCCCCTACGACGAACCCTGGGGCTGGATGCAGCCCACCCGCCACGCCTACGGCGCCCTCCTGCTCGAACAGGGCCGGGTGGCCGAGGCGGAAGCCGTCTACCGCGCCGACCTCGGCCTCGACGACACCCTCCCGCGCCCCCTCCAACACCCGGGCAACGTCTGGGCGTTGCACGGCCTCCACGAATGCCTGGTCCGCGGCGAGAAGGACGGGGAGGCGCGGATCGTCGCCCAGCAACTGCGCACCGCCGCGGCCCTGGCCGACGTACCGGTGGAGGCGTCGTGCTTCTGCCGCGTGGGGACGGGCTGCTGCGGCTAGGCTCACGCAACAGGACGGCGGAGGCGGGGAGTTGCATGCGCGAGACGGGTCAGTTCATCACGGATGCCTATGCGCTCGGCGCCGGGGAGTGGACGATGACCCCCGTCGCCCGCGGCGCCCTCGGGCAGATCTGGAAGCTGTCCGGGAACGGCACCTCGTGGGCCGTGAAGGAACTGCTCTTCCAGGAGGGCGAGCCGGACGCCGGTGCCGAGGCCGCCCTGCGCGACGCGGCGGAACCGCTGGGCATCTCCGCGCCCCGCCTCGTGCCCGACCGCACCGGCGCCCACGTCGTACGGCTCCCCGAGGGCTCCTGGGTGAAGCTGTACGACTGGGTCGACGGCACCGAGGCCGACCCGTCGGACCCGGAGATCCTGAGCTGGTGCGGCCGTACGCTCGCCCTTCTGCACCAGGCGGGCCAGGGCACGGACGGGACGCCGGGCGGCTGGTACGAGGAGTGCCCCCGGGACGCCGACTGGGCCGCACTGCTGGACCGGGTCGACCGTGCGGGCGTGCCCTGGGCCGGGGAGCTGGGGCGGTTCGTCGCCACGACCGCGGTGGAGCTGGGACACCATGTGTCGCCGTCGGCTCCCGACGACGTGGTGACCTCGCATCTCGACCTGCGTCCGCAGAACGTCCTGGTCGGACCGGGCGGGCCGGTCCTCCTCGACTGGGACAACGCCGGGCCCGTCTCGGCGGAGCGTGAACTCGCCCGGGCCCTGTACGTGTGGTCGGGCGGCAACGATGCCGACGCCGGGGCCGCCCGGCGGCTGGTGCGCGCCTACCGGGACGCCGGGGGCCGCGCGGTGGTCAAGGGCGTGGACGCCTTCTCCATGCTGTTCGCGACGGACCTCAACTACGTCCACGTGCAGGCCGCGTGCGCGGTCGATCCGACGGCGACCCCCGAGCAGCGCGACTTCGGGGGCCGGGAGGCGGTGGCGAAGCTGCGGAGCCTGCCCGACCTGCGATCCGTGACCCGGCTGACGGAGGCCGTGGCGGGCGAGTGGTGACGCGGCACCGCGCGGCCGGGTGGTGCCGCGGCACCGGGCCCCCGAGGCACCGTTCGGCGCCCGGCACTAATGTCCTCGGCATGAGCGAAAACTCCGAGCGGTCCGTCACCGTCGAGCGCACCGGCACCGGCCACTTCGTCGCCACCAACACCCGGGGCGGCACGATCAGCTTCGGCACCGGATCCGACGAGTTCACCCCCGTCGAACTGCTGCTGGCCGCGCTCGGCGGCTGCACTGCGGTGGACGTCGACCTCGCCACCAGCCGCCACGCCGAACCGAGTGTCTTCACCGTCGAGGTGACGGGCAACAAGGTCAACGACGACCTCGGCAACCGGCTGACCGACCTCGCGGTGACCTTCACCGTCGCCTTCCCGGACGGCGAGGGCGCCGAGCGGGCCCGCACGATCCTGCCCCGCGCGGTCAAGACCTCCCACGACCGCCTGTGCACGGTCAGTCGCACGGTCGAGATCGGCACACCCGTCACCGCCGGGGTCGAGGACGCCTGACCGCTGCGTACCCTGTCCCCGTGCCAGCCTCCCGCCTCCGTCGTGTCGCCGTGCTCGTCCTCGAAGGCGCGAAGCCCCTGGACGTCGGGATCCCCGCACAGGTGTTCACCACGCGCGCGAGCATGCCGTACGAGGTACGGCTGTGCGGCGCGGCCCCCGGGCTCGTGAGCGGCGGGGACGGGCTGTCGTACCACGTCGCCCACGGGCTGGAGGCGCTCGCGTGGGCGGATCTCGTCTTCATCCCGGGCTACCGGTTCCCGGACCGTGAGGACCCGCCGTCGGCCGTCGTCGAGGCCCTGGTCGCCGCCCACGGCCGGGGCGCACGGCTCGCCGCCATCTCGACCGGCGCCTTCGCCCTGGCCGCGACCGGCCTCCTCGACGGCCGGCGCGCCACGACCCACTGGCACTACACCCGAGCGCTCGCGGCGAAACACCCCCTCGTGCGGGTCGACGAGAACGTCCTGTTCGTCGACGAGGGCAGCGTCCTGACCTCGGCCGGCGCCGCCTCCGGCATCGACCTGTGCCTGCACATCCTGCGCGGCGACCTCGGTGTGGCCGCCTCCAACCACGCGGCCCGGCGCCTGGTCGCCGCCCCTTACCGCAGCGGCGGCCAGGCGCAGTACGTGCCGCGCAGCGTGCCCGAGCCGCTCGGCGAGCGCTTCGCCGCCACCCGGGAATGGGCCCTGCACCGGCTCGACGAGCCCCTCACCCTGGACCTCCTGGCCCGCCAGGCCGCCGTGTCGCCGCGTACCTTCTCCCGCCGCTTCGTGGAGGAGACCGGATACACGCCGATGCAGTGGGTCATGCGGGCCCGCATCGACCGGGCCCGCGAGCTCCTGGAGCGCTCGGAGCGCGGGGTCGAGCAGATCGCGACCGACGTCGGACTCGGGACCGGGGCGAACCTGCGGTCGCACTTCCAGCGGATCCTGGGCACCACGCCGAGCGAGTACCGGCGCACCTTCACCCGGGGCGAGTGACCGCCTGGACCCGCGTGGCGCGATCCTTTTGAACCATGGCGATCGCGCCACTGTCAGCGGCGCATGCCGCGAGCGAGCCTGGTGGACATAGGGAAGGGACACCATTCATGACTCGCATCGCCATCAACGGATTCGGCCGTATCGGACGCAATGTGCTGCGCGCGCTCCTCGAACGCGACACCACCTTGGAGGTCGTCGCCGTCAACGACCTCACCGAACCCGCCACCCTCGCCAGGCTCCTCGCCTTCGACAGCACCGCCGGCCGGCTCGGCCGCCCGGTCACCGTCGACGGGAACACGCTGGTCGTCGACGGCCGCCGGATCACCGTCCTCGCCGAACGCGAACCGGCGCAGCTGCCCTGGGCCGACCTCGGCGTCGACATCGTGCTGGAGGCCACCGGGCGCTTCACCTCGGCCAAGGCCGCCCGCGCCCACCTTGACGCGGGCGCGAGGAAGGTCCTGGTCAGCGCGCCCTCGGACGGCGCCGACGTGACCCTCGCGTACGGCGTCAACACCGACGCCTACGACGCGGACCTGCACACGATCGTCTCCAACGCGTCCTGCACGACCAACGCGCTCGCCCCGCTGGCGTCGGTGCTCGACGAACTGGCCGGCATCGAGCACGGCTTCATGACGACGGTGCACGCCTACACCCAGGAGCAGAACCTCCAGGACGGACCGCACCGCGACGCCCGCCGCGCCCGTGCCGCCGGCGTCAACATCGTGCCGACCACCACGGGTGCCGCCAAGGCGATCGGCCTGGTGCTGCCCAACCTGGACGGCAAGCTGTCCGGCGACTCGATCCGCGTCCCGGTGCCGGTCGGCTCGATCGTCGAGCTCAACACCACCGTCGCCCGCGACGTGACCCGCGAGGACGTGCTCGCCGCCTACCGCACCGCCGCCGAGGGGCCCCTCGCGGGCATCCTCGAGTACTCGGAGGACCCGCTCGTCTCCTCCGACATCACGGGCAACCCCGCCTCGTCCATCTTCGACTCGGCCCTCACCCGGGTCGACGGCCGCCATGTGAAGGTGGTCGCCTGGTACGACAACGAGTGGGGCTTCTCCAACCGAGTGATCGACACGCTCCAGTTGCTCGCGCAGGGCTGAGACACACGCGGACGCGGTCCACGTCGTATCACCACCTTGACCGGTGACGGTTCCGGCTGACAGGATCGTCACCGGTCGGACGGGTGATATCTACGCGAACGGGAGACCGCATGGCAGCGTTCCGTGACATCGACGTCGTCGTCCTCGACGTCCTCGGCACCCTGGTCGACGAACCCGGCGGACTGCGCTCGGCGATCCGCGAGACGGTCCCCGCGCCGGGCGAGGAGACCGTCGACGACCTGCTCGACCTCTGGCTGCGGCACGGCGAGCGCGAGCAGCGCCGCATCGCGCAGGGGCGGCGCCCGTACGTCACCTCGGAGACCCTCGACGCGGAGGCCGCCCGGAAGGTGGCCGGCCGGGCCGACGTCACCGACCCGGCGGCCGTCACCAGGCTGGCCACGGCCGGGCAACGCCTGTCGCCCTGGGCCGACTCGGTCACGGGCGTCGAGCAACTGGCCCGACGGCTCCCGGTGTTCGGGCTCTCCAACGCGGGCCGCACCACCCTGGAGCGGCTCAGTGCCCATGTCGGACTCCGCCGGCACCAGGCCCTGTCCGGAGAAACGGTCCGCGCCTACAAGCCGGCGCCGGAGGTCTACCGGCTCGCGACCGACACCGCCGGATGCCCGCCCGAGCGGGTGCTCATGGTCGCGGCCCATGCCTGGGACCTGCGGGGCGCGCGGGCGGCGGGGATGCGAACCGCCTACGTCCACCGACCGGCCGGGGACCCGCCGACCCGTCGCGACCACTTCGACGGGCACTTCGACGGCATGGGTGAACTGGTCACCGCGCTGACGGGCGGTTGAGTTCTCCCGCCGTCAAGATACATCGGAGGAGTCGCGCTCTTTGGTCTGGGCCTACTGAGGTGCAGGTCGGAGCCCGAAAACCCGTGTGCGGCTCAACTGTCATGTGATTCGCGTGGTGCTGAAGTCATTGACAGGTGCATAGGTGCCTCCTAGGTTCCTCGATACACCCGATGTATCGACGATCCGTCAGGTATGGAGGACGACGATGACCTCACCCCCGGAGAGACACCCGCACCCGGCCCGCAGGGCCGTGCTCGGCACCGCGCTGGGCGGAGCGGCCGCGACCGCGTTATCCGGTGCGCCGGCCGCCGCGTTACCCGGCGCGGCCCCCGCCGGAGATCCGACGTCCGCCCAGGCCGCCGCCCCGCGCCCCTGGAAACTCCGCGACACCATGAGCACCGACGACGCCTGGGCCCGCTTCCTGCGCGACCAGGACCTGTTGTGGAAACGGCTGCCCACCCTCTGGTACGAGGGCCCCTTCCTCGGCGACGGCCAACTGGGCAGCATGGTCTACCAGGAGCCCGGCGCCAACCGGATCCGCTTCACCGTCCAGCACGGCCGGGTCCAGGACCACCGCCCCGAGTTCGGCAGCGGCTGGGGCACCTGCCGGCTCCCCGTCGGCCACCTCACCCTCGAACCGGCCGGCACCATCACCGCCGTCGACTGGCGCCTCAGCCTCTGGAACGCCGAACTCACCGGCACCGTCACCACCACCGCCGGCACCCTCACCCTCGCCGCCCTGATCCACGACGAGGTCCTCGCCGTCCGTGTCACAGCTCGCGGCGGCGAGCGGGCCACCTGGACCTTCCACCCCGAGGAGGCCATCAGCCCCCGGAAGATCAGCGAGGCCCCGCCCGCCGACTACACCGCCAACCCGCCGTGGACCACCCGCACCGCCCCCGACGGCACCGAGCAGGTCCTCCAGCCCCTCACCGGCGGCGGACAGACCGCCACCGCCCACCGCCGCACCGGCGACGACCTGCTGCTCAGCGTCGGCCACAGCCACCCCTCCGACACGGCCGCCGAGGCCGACTCCCTGCGCAACCTCCGCCGCGCGAAGTCGTACAGCGCGCTCCGGCAGCGCCACACCAACTGGTGGCACGCCTTCTACCGCAAGAGCTTCGTGTCGTTCCCCGACCAGCGGCTCCAGAGCTTCCACTGGATCCAGCTGTACAAGGTCGCCTCCGCCAGCCGCGCCGGCGGACCCGTCATGGCGACCTCGGGCCCCTGGCTGGAGCCCACGCCCTGGCCCGCGGTCTGGTGGAACCTCAACGTCCAGCTGGAGTACTGGCTCATCAACGGCTTCAACCACCCGGAGCTGGACTCCCTCGCCACCACACTGCGCCAGAACCAGGAACAGCTGACCGCCAACGTGCCCGCCGCCTACCGCGCCGACAGCTCGGGCGTGGGCCGCAGTTCCGACATGTTCGCCAACCGCGGCGTGGGCCGGCCCGGCACCGGCGCCGAAGTCGGCGACCTCACCTGGGCGTTGCACAACGTGTGGCTGTCCTACCGCCACTCCATGGACACGTCCCTGCTGCGCGACACCATCTACCCGGTGCTGCGCCGGGCGATCAACTACTACCTGCACTTCCTCACCCCGGGCAGCGACGGCAAGCTCCACCTGCCCAGCACCCTGTCGCCCGAATACCCGGTCGTACCGCCCCAGGACACCAACTACGACCTCGCGCTGATCCGCTGGGGCTGCCGGGCCCTCCTCGAGTCCGCCGAACTCCTCGGCATCGAGGACGAGTTGGCCCCGCGCTGGCAGGAGGTCCTCACCAGGCTCACGCCCTACCCGGTCGACGGCAACGGCTTCATGATCGGTGCGGACACCCCGTACGCCCAGTCCCACCGGCACTACTCGCACCTGCTGATGGTCTACCCGCTCCACCTCGTCAACTGGGACCAGCCCGAGAACCGCGACCTCATCACCAGGTCGATCGTCCACTGGCACGCGCTCACCGGCTCCCACCGCGGCTACAGCTACACCGGCGCCGCCTCCATGTACGCCATGACCGGCGACGGGGACACCGCGATCACCTATCTGCGGAAGTTCTTCGACCCCACCACCCGCTACCCCTGCCGCCCCAACACCCACTACACCGAGGCCGGTCCGGTCATCGAGACCCCGCTGTCCGCCTCGCAGTCCCTGCACGACATGTTCTGCCAGAGCTGGGGCGGGGTGATCCGGGTCCTCCCGGCGGTCCCGACCGCCTGGGCGGACCTCACCCTGCACAACTTCCGCACCGAGGGCGCCTTCCTGGTCAGCGCCGTCCGCAAGGCGGGAACCACCCGCTTCATCCGGATCCGGAGCCTGGCCGGCGAACCCCTCAAGCTCCAGCACGGCCTCACCGGACGCCTCACCGCCGTCCTCGACGACGGCACCCCGGCCCGCACCCGCGACCTCGGCGACGGCACCCTCGCCATCGACCTTCCCCGCGGCCGCGAGGTGCTCGTGCACACCGGTACCCGCCCCGACCTCACCCTCGCACCCGTCGCCGTCAGCGAGCCCGGACCGGCCTGGGGACTGCCGTAAAGGCCACACAACTCGGAGGACATCGATGGCAGTTCCGATCAGAACGGCGGTCACCGCACTCTGTGCCTCGCTGGCGGCCGCACTCCTCACCACCGCACCCGCTCAGGCCGAACAGCGTGACCAGACATGGTCGTTGTCGGCGGGAGCCCACGCACCGCGCGCCGAGGTCGGCCTCGACGACACCACCGGCCGGCTCACCCTCGCCGTGTCCCGCGACGGCCGTACGGTCATCGAACCGTCACCCGTCGGCCTCGTCACCGAACAGGCCGACCTGTCGAAGGACTTGCGCCTCCTGCACCGCAAGAGCCGCACCGTCGAGGAGCGTTACCGCACCAAGTCCGGCAAGCGCCTCGACCGGCGGGTCCGGATGAACGAGACCCGGCTCTCCTTCGCCGGCGCCGCGGGCGCCCGGTTCGACCTCGTGGTCCGCGCCGCCGCGGACGGCATCGCCTACCGGTACGTCCTGCCCGCCGGCTCCGGTGACGTGCTCGGGGAGGCGTCCGCCTTCAACCTCCCGGCCGACGCGAAGGCGTGGCTCGGCACCTACCGGGTGGACAACGAGGGCCAGTTCGCCCAGTACACCGCCGCGACCGCGCCCACCGGCGAGTACTCCGACCAGGCCCTCTTCGCGACCGACGGCGGGTACACCCTGCTCGCCGAGTCCGACCTCACCGGCGGCTACTCCGGTGCCCGGCTCGCCCATGACCAGGGCACCGGCACCTACCGCGTCAAGCTCGCCGACGAACGGGTCACCGCCACCGGCGCGTTGGCCACCCCGTGGCGCGCCATGGTCACCGGCGACCTCGCCACCGTCACCCGCTCCACCTTCACCGACGACCTCGCCGCCGCCTCCAAGGTGCGCGACACCTCCTGGATCAGGCCCGGCACCGTCCTGTGGACCTGGCTCGCGGGCGGTAGGGAGGCCGGACAGAGCCTCACCGCGCAGAAGGCCTACGTCGACCACGCCGCCGAACGCGGCTGGCCCTACGAGGCGGTCGACGCCGGGTGGTACTACCGGCCGGGGGAGTGGGACGTCACCGACCCCGACTGGCAGACCAATAGCTGGATGCCGGAACTCGTCCGGTACGCCCGCGCCAAGGGCGTCGGCATCATCGTCTGGATCCACCAGCGCGACCTCGACACCGCCGAGGAACGCGCCCAGTGGCTGCCCACCCTGGAGAAGTGGGGCATCAAGGGCGTCAAGATCGACTTCATGAACTCCGAGGCCCAGCCCATGCTCCGGTGGTACGACACCATCCTCGCGGAGACGGCCGCCCACCACCTCATGGTCGACTTCCACGGCTCCACGATCCCCAAGGGCATCCAGCGCACCTGGCCGCAGGTCATGACCCTGGAGGGGGTCGCGGGCGAGGAGAAGCGCACCAACACCGCCGCCCACCTCACCACCCTGCCCTTCACCCGCAACGTCATCGGCTCCATGGACTTCACCCCCGGCGCCTTCCAGCGGGTCGGACTGCGCCCCAACTCCGACGCGGCCGAGGTCGGCCTCACCGTCGCCTACGAGTCGGGCCTGCAGATGTTCGCGGGCACCCCCGAGTCGTACGAGGCGAGGCCGCTCGCCCGCGCCTACTTCGACCAGGTCCCGGCGGCCTGGGACGACACCCGGCTGCTCGCCGGCACCCCCGGCCAGGAGGCCGTGCTGGCCCGCCGCAGCGGTGACCGCTGGTTCCTCGGCGGGGTCTACGCGGGGGCCGCCCGCACGGCCCAGGTGCCGCTGTCGCTCGGTCCGGGCCGGTGGCTGGTGGAGACGATCCGGGACGGCGACGGCGGCCTCGTCCAGGACCGCCGGGTCCTGCGCGGCGGCGACACCCTCACCGTCGACGTCGTCGCGAACGGCGGCTTCGCCGGACTCGCCTGCCCGTGGCGGCCGGGCCTCACCACCTGCCACCGCTGAGCACACGGTCGTTCCGGGAACCGTGTCCGATCGACGAGAGGTTGATCGGACACGGCTCGGACGGCCGGCTTCCTCGCTAGGCTGGGTGCCGGAGGTGCCCAAGTGGCCGAAGAAGCAAGCCAGTTGCAGGACGCTCCCGAATCGACGAGGGTCGTGGTGATCGGCGCGGGCCCGGCCGGGATGACCGTCGCCACCCTGCTCCAGCACAGCGGCATCGACTGCGTCGTCCTGGAGCGCCGCTCCCGCGAGCACGTCGCCCGGCGCCAGCGGGCCGGCATCGTCGAGACCCGCGCGGTCCGCATGTTCGACTCGTGGGGACTGACCGACCAGGTCCTCGGCGGCATCCCGTACGACGGCATCCTGGAGTTCCGGGTGGACGGCCGCAGCCACCTGGTCTCCGACAGCGACGGCTCGGACGGTCCGGCCGCCCGACTGTGCCCCCAGCAGGTCCTCGTGCAGAAACTCACCGAGACCTTCCTGGAGGGCGGCGGCGACCTGCGCTTCGAGGCCTCCGACGTCTCCCTGCACGACCTGACCGGCGACCGCCCCACCATCCGCTACCGCGCGCCCGACGGCACACCGCACTCCCTCACCTGCGATGTCGTCGCCGGGTGCGACGGCGACCACGGAGTCAGCCGTACGGCCGTCCCCGACGGCGTCCTCACCGCGCACGCCTTCGACCACGGCATCGGCTGGCTCACCGTCCTGGCCGACGCCCCGCCCCCCGCCCACCCCCTCCTCGCCGTCAGCGCCCAGGGCTTCGCCGCCCACTTCCCGCGCGGCCCCCACGCGAGCCGCTACTACCTCCAGTGCCCGCCCGACGACACCCCGGACGCCTGGCCCGAGCAGCGCGTGTGGGACGCCCTGCGCACCCGCCTCGGCGACCCGGACCTCGTCCCCGGCCCGATCACCGACCGCGAGGTCTTCCGGCTCCGCAGCCTCGTCCACGACCCCATGTCCTACGGCCGTCTCTTCCTGGTCGGCGACGCGGCGCACATCGTGTCGCCGATGGGCGGCAAGGGCATGAACCTCGCCCTGTACGACGCCGACCTCCTCGTACGGGCCGTGCGGGACTTCGTCCGGGACGGCGACGACACCGCGCTGCACAGCTACTCGGCACGCTGTCTGCGCCGCGTCTGGAACGACCAGGAGTTCTCGCACTGGCTCACCCGGACCCTCCACGACGCCGGGGACGCCGACCCGTTCCCGCGCCACCTCGCCCGGGCCCGTCTCGACCGGCTCTTCCACTCCCCGGCCGCGGCCCGCGCCTTCGCCGAACTCATGACCGGGATGGACCTGACCGGGGGAGCGGCGCCCTTCCAGGAACGGTCCGGCAACCTTTCCACGAGCGGCGGCGACTGACGGTCGGAAGTCCCTCCGCCGGAGGCTCGTACGCACCACACAAGGACTTGGCCGTGGCAACTCGCTCACACCGTTCCCCTTCGTCTGCGTCAGGCAGACGGCGCGCGGCGCTCGGCGCCGCGGTCGCCGCGGTGGCCGTCGCACTCGTGGCCGCCCTGATCGTGGCGTTCGGCCCGGACCACGGGAGCACCGCCGGCCCCGCCGGGGCCACCTCCGTCGCCGAGGCCCGCGCGACGCCGACCGCGACCACACCGGCGGCGGAACCCACGACGGCCTCTCCGTCGGCCTCAGCGTCCGCCTCGCCCTCGCCCTCCTCCCGCAGGAGCGCCCCGGCCGCCGCGGGCAGCGCGTCGTCCCGTGCGGCGGCGACCCCGGCCGCCGAGCCGGCTCGGAAGGCGTCCGGTTCCGCCCCGCTCGCCGGGCGTATCAAGCCCGGTGTCTCCTACGAGGGCGTGGCGACCTTCTACGACGTGGGCAACGGCGACGGGGCCTGTCTGTACGGGCCGACCACCGACGTCATGACCGCGGCGATGAACACCACGGACTACGAGACGTCCAAGGCCTGCGGGGCGTACATCCTCGTCCGGGCCGCGAGCGGTGCCTCCGTCACGGTACGGATCACCAACGAGTGCCCGCTGCCCTGCGCACCCGGTCAACTCGACCTCAGCCCGCAGGCTTTCGCGAAGCTCGCCGCCCCGGTCACGGGGCGCATCCCGATCACGTGGAGTCTGCTGAGCCCCAGCACCTCCGACACGATCTCGATCCGCTACAAGACCGGATCGACCCGCTACTGGTGCGGGATCCAGGCCATCGGCCACCGCAACCCGCTGGCCCGGCTCGAGGTCCGGACCGCTTCCGGCTGGAGCGAGTTGCCCCGTACGGACTACAACTACTTCCTCTCCGAGCAGGGCAGCGGGTGCGGGGGCGCGATCAGGCTCACCGACATCTACGGCGAGCGACTGGAGATCACCGGGATCGCCGTGCGGCCGGACGTGGCGCAGTCGACCGGGATGCAGTTCGCCCGGCACTGACGGGCGGTGCGGCACCGCGCTGACAGCCTTCCGGGCCACGCATGACGAGATCGGTCTCAGCGGGTCCGCGGCGCCTCGTCGCAGGTGTGGGGCAGGCGGAGTGTGAAGACCGTCTCCCTGCCGGGGGTGCTGGTGACCGAGACCGTGCCGCCGTGGGCCTCGACGAGCTGGCGGACGATCGCGAGGCCCAGGCCGCTGCCGCCGGTCTGCCGGCTGCGGGACCTGTCGGCCCGCCAGAAGCGGTCGAAGACGCGGGGCAGGTCGTCGGCGGCGATACCGGTACCGGTGTCGGCGACCTCGATCACGGTCACCTCGCCCTCGCCGCGGCAGCCGAGCGTGACGGCGCCTCCGGGAGGCGTGTGCCGGAGCGCGTTGGACAGGAGGTTGCCGACGGACTGGCGCAGGCGCGCGGGATCGGCGTGCAGGACCGGGGTGTCCTCGATGCGGGTGGTGAGCGTGACTCCGGCGGTCTCGGCCCGGCCGCGGTGGGCCGCGGCCACGTGGTCGAGGAGCTCCCGCAGGTTCAGGGGTTCCGGGTGCAGGCGCAGTCGGCCCGCGTCCGCCTGGGCCAGGTGCTGGAGGTCGTCGACGATGTGCTGGAGCAGCAGGGCCTCCTCGAGGAGGGAGGCGACGAACTTCTCGTCCGAGGCGGCCAGGCCGTCCTGGGCCGCCTCGAGCCAGCCGCGGATCGTGCTGAGCGGTGTGCGCAGTTCGTGGGCGACGTCGCTGACCATCGCCTTGCGCTGGTCCTCCAGCCGCTCACGGCGCTCGGACAGGTCGTTGAACGCGGCGGCCAGGTGACCGATCTCGTCGTTGGTGGTCACCGGCACCCGCAGGTGTTCCTGAGGGGAGTGGCGGGCCGCGTCGGTCAGCGCCCGCAGCGGTCTGACCAGCCGGGTGCCGACGGTGACGGTGACCGCAAGGGTGAGGACGAGGACGAGCGCGGCGACACCGGCGACCTTGGCCGTGTTGGCGGACGAGAGGTCGAAGCCGGGGGCGGCCGGCGTTCCGGCCGGGGTGGTGACGAACAGCAGTGCGGGCGGGGCGACATAGGGGGCGAGCTGCTCGCGGCGGGCGGTGTCGACGCACCGCTGCTCGGGCTCGCTGACGCTCCTGGTGGGAGCGAAGCCGAGACCGACTTCGACGGGGTCCAGCCGCTGGCGTTTCAGGCAGCCGCTCACCAGGGTGTTGAGCCGGTCGAGGGCCCGCTTCTCGGTCCTGGTCGGATCGTCGAGTTCGAACACCCCGCACACCTCGCCGACCTTCCGCTGGATGTCGCGGTCGCCGGTCATGACGAGCGAGGGCCTGCCGCTCGCCCCTTCGGTGACTCCGGCGGCGAAACCGGCACCCCGCAGGCAGGTCTGCAACTTCCGCGCGAGGTACCGCAGTTCCTTGCGCTCGGCGTCCGGCAGCCGGTACGGGCCGACCGCTCGCGGGTCGACACCGTCCGCCTGGACGCCCGGCAGCAGGGCCGGGTCGGCCCGCAGGGGGTCGACGAGCGCGGAGGCGTTGGCGGGGAGCTGCTGGGAGACGGTGCCGGACGTGGCGACGGGCCGGCGGTCCTGGGTGGTCAGGGTGATGTGCCGGCCGGTCCGCGCGGAGAGCCGCTTCAGCGCGGGCGTCACCGCCGACCAGTCGGTGTGCTCGGCCGCGTAGCCGACGAGCGTGTCGTAGATCTGGGCGTCGTCGGCGAGGACCTGTCCCTGCTCCTGCTGGATGGCACTGGTGGTGGTGCGCGCAGCCAGCCAGGCCGTGGCCGCGACCGAGCACACGGCGATGGTGATCGACGCGGCCAGCAGCCGGACCAGCAGACTCCGGCGCAGGGGCAGTCGGCCGTGCGGGCGCACCCGCCGCTCAGCGGCCACGGCTGCCGTCGGAGAGGCGGTAGCCGACGCCGAACACCGTCTGGAGGTAGGCCGGTCGGCGGGGGACGCGCTCGATCTTCTTGCGGAGGTTCAGGACGTGCACGTCGATCGTGCGCTCGGTGATGTAACGGTCGTCCCCGCGGGTGCTCGCCAGCAACTGGCGCCGGGTGAAGACCCGTTCCGGTTCGGCGGCCATCGTGGCGAGCACGTCGAACTCACCGGGTGTGCAGGCCACTTGGCGGCCCTCGACCTCGACCACGCGGCGCACAGGGTCGACGGCCAGGGCGCCGACCCGCAGCACCGGGTCGTTCGGGACCGTGCCGGACGCCCGGGTCCGCCGTAGCAGCGTACGGACGCGGGCCATCAACTCGCGTGGGCTGTAGGGCTTGGTGAGGTAGTCGTCCGCGCCGAGGTCCAGGCCGAGCAGCAGGTCCTCCTCGGTGCTGCGGGCGGTCAGCATCAACACCGGCAGATCGCTCTCGCGGCGCAGGATGCGGCACACGTCCAGACCGTCGACGACCGGCATCATCACATCGAGGACCAGCAGGTCGGGCCGGTGGCGGCGCACCTCGTCCAGCGCGGCGCGCCCGTCGTGGACGAGCAGGGCGGTGTGGCCCTCGCTCTCCAGGTAACGGCGGATCACCTCGGCCTGTTTGGTGTCGTCCTCGGCCACGAGGACACGGGCGTTCATGGGGTCAGCGTAGGCACGCGGCGATCAGGTCAGACGGCTTTCTGACGGCGTCCTGACAGGATCGTCATAACTTCGGGCCATGGTCTGCGCCATGTTGAACCTCTTCAGACGAACCGCGGTCCTCACCTCCGTCGGCGCGGCCGGGCTGCTCCTCCTGACCGCCTGCGGGGGCGTCGGCGGAGACGACGACGCGGGCAAGGGCGGTGACGGCGAGGTCGCCTCGCTCACCACACCGGCGGCGGACGGCGGTTCGGCGAGCGCGAGCGCCGATCCCGACGCGGGCCGGCCGCAGATCCGGCTGGACAGCACCAACGAGGAGGTCAACCGCCTGTACGACGCCTGGCTCGCGTGTCTGAAGGACCACGGGGCGGCGGAGAAGTACAAGCGCAAGCCGAACGACCCCTCGGTGCTGGCCTGCAAGGGGAAGGAGCCGCTCAATCCGCCGGAGCTGGACCCTTCCAAGAACCCGGACTACAGCGACGACGTGCGCGAGATGGTGCAGTGCATGAAGGGTCACGGCATCAAGGCCCTGGTCTACGAAGGCAATTGGGCCCTGGAGACCGGGGACGAGATGAACCGCCCCCACTACGACGAGTACGAACTCCAGTGCCAGGTGAAGGCGTTCGGTGAAGACAAGTAACGACACCGGGACCGGCCGGCGGCCGGGCGGACGGCGGCTGGTCGTCTCCGTGGTGGCGTCGGCGGTCGTCGTGGCGAGCGCGTTCACCGTGACCGCGTGGCAGAAGGACGACGGGAAGGCGGACAGCGCGAACGGCGACGCCGTCCGTACCGCGACCGCCGTCGTGACGAGGAGCGACCTGTCCAACGCCCAGACACTCGACGGGAGTCTCGGCTACGGCCGCGCCACCACGGTGAAGGGCGGCAGACCCGGCCTGATCACCTGGCTGCCGCCGACGGGGGCGACGGTGAAGCGGGGCGAGCCGCTGTACCGGGTCGACAACGTCCCGGTACCGGTCTTCTACGGCGGCACACCGCTGTACCGGGCCCTGGAGGCCAGGGGCACCACCGGCCCGGACGTGAAGACCGTGGCCGACAACCTCAGGGAACTCGGTTACGACATCGGCGCACAGCCCGCGGTGGGCACGTGGGTCACCCCGGAACCGGCCACGAGCGAGCCGGTGCCTTCCGGTACGTCCTCGGCGGTGCCCGCATCGAGTGCCGCCCCCTCGCCTTCCGCAACTCCGGTTCAGGTCAGGCGTGGTGACGCAGTCCTGACCGCCGCTCTCGTGGCCGCCGTGAAGCGGTGGCAGACCGCGGCCGGTATGCCGGCCACCGGTGTGCTGGGCGTCGGCGACATCGCGGTGCTGTCCGGTGCCGTACGGGTCGACGGCGTCCAGGCACAGCTCGCCGACGCGGCCGACGAGACCCTGATGACGGTCACCTCCACCACCAAGTCGGTGACCGTGTCGGTGGATCCGGACGAGGCGGGCTCGATGAAGCGGGGCGACGAGGTGACCGTGACGCTGCCCGACGACTCCACGGCCCGGGGCACCATCACCGCCGTCGGCGCGACCGTCCGCACCAGCGACGCGTCCGGCGGCGACGACACCGCCGGACAGCCCCGGCTGACCGTCGGCATCGCCCTTGCTGACACCGCGGCGGTGCGCGGACTGAACTCCGCCCCCGTGCGGGTGCGGTTCACCTCGGAGACCCACAAAGGCGTACTCACCGTGCCCGTCGGCGCCCTGCTGGCCCTGCGCGAGGGCGGCTACGGCGTCCAACTGCCGAGCGGCCGACTGGTGGCGGTGAGGACGGGGATGTTCTCCAAGGGGCTGGTGGAGGTCAGCGGCGCGGGCATCAGCGCCGGGACCAAGGTGGTGACGACGTCATGAGCACGCGGCCGGAACTCGGCGCGCCCCCGGTCCTCGCGGTGCGCGGCGCCAGCATGGTCTACCCGGGCGGGGTCACGGCGCTCGACGACGTCTCGCTCACCGTCGAACAGGGCGAACTGCTCGGCATCGTCGGCCCGTCCGGCTCGGGCAAGTCGACCCTGCTGAACATCATGGGCACGCTGGACCGGCCGACGAGCGGCACCGTGGAGATCGGCGGCCAGGACGTCGCCGACCTCTCCGACCGCCGGCTGTCGGCGCTGCGGGGACGCCGACTCGGCTTCGTGTTCCAGCAGTTCCACCTCACCGACGGGCTCACCGCAGCCGAGAACGTCGCCACCGGACTGCTCTACGCCGGCGTGCCGCGCCGCAGGCGCCGCGCGCTGGCCCTGGAGGCGCTGGACCGGGTGGGCCTCGCCCGCCGGGCCCGGCATCTCCCGCAGCAGCTGTCCGGCGGCGAGCGGCAGCGGGTGGCCATCGCCCGCGCGCTCGTCAACCGTCCCGTCCTGGTCCTCGCGGACGAGCCCACGGGCGCCCTGGACACCGCGAACGGCGTGGCCGTACTGGATCTGCTGACCGCGCTGAACCGCGAGGGCACCACCATCGCCGTCATCACCCACGACCGGGACATCGCCGCCCAGTTGCCCCGCCGGGTGGAGATCCGCGACGGCCGCCTCCGCTCCGACGTCCGCACCGACACGTACGCCCGTACGGAAAGCTGGTCATGACCATCACCCCGACGAGGACCGCCGGCCGTCGCGCCGGCAGCAGGCCGGTACGGCTGGCACCGCTGGACATCCTGGGCCTGGGGCTGCTGGGCATCCGCACCCGCAAGGTGCGGGCCGCCCTGTCCGCCCTCGGCATCTCGATCGGCATCGCCACCCTCATCGTCGTCACCGGAATCCCGGCGTCCAGTCAGAAGGCCCTGATGCGGGAGCTCTCCGCGCTGGGCACCGACATGCTCCAGGCCGTGCCCGCCCGCCAGGACCCACCCGTGCTGCTGCCACCGGAATCCGTGGACATGGCCCGCCGGATCGGCCCGGTCACGGCGGCCAGCGCGGTCGCCAACACGCACACCGAGGTCCTCCGCAACGACCGCCAGGGCGCCGCCGACTACACCGGGCTCACCGTCCTGGCGAGCAGATCCGATCTGCTGCGCACGATCAACGCCCAGGTCGGCTCAGGCCGGTTCCTCAGCGCCGACACGCAGAGGTTCCCGACGGCCGTCCTCGGCTCGGTCGCCGCCTCGCGGCTCGGCATCCCGAAGATCACTCCCGGGCAGAGCACCCCGCAGATCTACGTCGACCGCCGCTGGTTCACGGTCATCGGCGTCCTGGAGAAGACCCCGCTGTCGCCGGACATCGACCGCTCGGTGCTGGTGGGCTGGGACGCGGCGCGCTCACTGCTCAGGTTCGACGGCCACCCGACCGTGATCTACCTCAAGGCGAAGGAGTCGCAGATCGAGGCCGTACGGGACGTGCTGCCCGCCACCGTCAACCCCGAACTGCCCGGAGTGGTCCAGGTCAGCCGGCCGTCCGACGCGCTGGCCGCCAAGCGGGCCACCGAGTCCACGTTCTCCGCGCTCTTCCTGGGACTCGCCGGGGTCGCTCTCCTCGTCGGCGGCATCGGAGTCGCCAACACCATGGTCATCTCCGTCCTCGAACGCCGCCGGGAGATCGGTCTGCGCCGGGCCCTCGGCGCCAACCGGGGCCAGATCCGCGCCCAGTTCCTCACCGAGTCGGTCGTCCTGTCGGGACTCGGCGGCCTGGCCGGCGTCGCCCTGGGCACCCTCGCCACCTACGCCTACGCCACCCACCAGCACTGGCCGCCGGTCGTCCCCCTCACCTCGGTGACCGCCGGGTTCGCCGGGGCGGTCCTGATCGGCATGCTGGCCGGCGTCTACCCGTCCGTCCGCGCCGCCCGCCTGACCCCGACGGAGGCGCTGGCTACGGCCTAGACGGCGAGCGGGGCCGCGGGGTGATCGTCGCCTGCAGTGCCGTACCTTCACCGCTGGGGCGTCGGCGCCGTGGGGACCTCGGCCCGGGCGCGGGCCGCGGGCCGTTCCAGCTCCCGAGCCAGGCGGGCCCGGTCGAGTTTGCCGTTGGCGGTCAGCGGAAGCGCGTCACGGTGGACGATGCGACGGGGGAGCATGTACGGCGGCAGCAGGCGCCGCAACCGGGCCAGGAGAGGCCCGGCCAGTCCCTGGGGGCCCAGGTAGACGGCGTGGAGTTCACGTGCCTCGGGCGGCCCCAGCGCGATCACGCACGCGTCGGTGACGGACGGGTCCGAGCGCAGCGCGGATTCGATCTCGCCGACTTCGATGCGGTACCCGCGGACCTTCACCTGCTGGTCGAGCCGTCCCAGGTGCACGAGCCCGCCCTCCTCGCGGGCCACGAGGTCGCCGGTGCGGTACCAGGCCTCGGGCGGCGGAGCCCCCGCCGGTGCCGGACGCAGACCGCTCTCGGCCGTACCCACGGCGAACCGGCCGGTGTTGTCGGCCGGATCGAGGTAGCCCGCGAAGCGCTGCGACCCCCGTAGGCACAACTCGCCCTGCTCGGCGGGCCGTCCGTCCTGACCCACGACCAGGTGCTCGAGATGGGGCAGCGTGTCGCCGATGGGCACGGTGCCGTTCGAGGTGTCGGGGCAGTCCTGCCCTGCGGCGCGGCGGAAGGCCGTGCAGAAGACGGTGACCTCGGTCGGTCCGTAGGTGTTGTCGATGACGCTGTGCGGAGCCGCGGCCCTCCAGCGGTCCCACTGGCGCCGGGTCAGCCGGTCTCCGCCGAACAAGGTCCAGCGCAGGCCGGGCATGCTGCCCTCGGCGAGGTCGCCGAGGCGCTCGGCGACCGAGATGACCGAGGGCACGGAGAACCAGTGCGTGAGGCGGTGCCGGTTCACGTACGCGGCGGGACGCAGCACCGCGCCGCGCTCCGGTACGACGAGCGTCCCCCCGCCGCACCAGGTGGCGAGCATGTCGAAGACCGAGGGGTCGAAGGTCAGGTCGTAGGTGTGGGAGAGCCGGCTGCCCGGGCCGATCTCGTAGGCGTCGACGCAGTGCCGGAGGAAGGGGACCAGGTTGCGGTGGCGGATGGGCACACCCTTCGGGCGACCTGTCGTCCCCGACGTGAAGATCACATAGGCGATGTCGTCCGATCCGCCGGGTGCGGGCGGCGCGGGGAGGCCGCCCCCGCGCAGATCGGTGCCGTTGTCGTCCAGGACCAGCGTCGCGGCCGGGATCCGGGCGGCGACCGTGTCCATCTGCCCGGCGCCGGACTCGTCGGCGAGCACCACGTGCGCTCGGGCCGCCTTCGCCACGGCGGCGTTGCGCTCGGCGGGGAACATCGGGTTGAGCGGGACCACCGTCCAGCCGAGTCGGGCAGCGGCCAGGTAGCCAGCGTACGCGGGCAGGCTGCGCGCGGCGCAGAGTGCCAGGGTCGCAGGGTGCTCTCCGATGGATTTCACGAGGAGAGAGGCGATGGTTTCGGCCATCCCGAACAATGCACGGTAGCTGTGACTGATCCCGGAAATTTCCAGGGCTGTTTCCTCTGGATTGCGGCGGACTGTGGCCGAAAGCAGTTCGGATAAGGCGGGCGAGGGTGCAGAAGGCGTCATCGACTGGCTCCGCTGGAATCGGGCGCGAGAAGGGAATCGGGCAGGAAGGGCTGAGCGGCCTGCTTGCACCTGCCTATTCTCCCGTTATTTCGAGAGGGCCTGACGATGAGTACCCGAGGCCTCCACCCTCAAACAAAACTTCTTGGTCGAGGCATCTATGCAGGTGAAGTGGTCTTTCCTCGCGGTTCGAGGCAAGCGGATGTTGATAATCCATTTGTTCACAGAATCTGCGCCAAAGTTATTTCAAGCGGCCATCCTGCTCGTCGTGATCCCAGGTCGGACAAGGTCTCAAGTCCTCTGTGGCAGCTCGCCGCGAGCCCTCTTTCATGCTGAGCCGGTTGACATCGAACTCCGCACCTTCGTAGCGTCGTATTCCTCGGGTGGCGGCCTTCCGCCGAATTCCTCACCTCTACCCTCCACATCGTCGTGGGAGGATGAATTGAACACCGAAGACAGTCCGGGTTCCTTAAGTCCCCGTCCACCCTCGAGTGTGACGCAGGCCCTCTGGCGGGAAATCCTCGGCCCCTCCGCCGACCCCTCGCGAAGTTTCCTCGACAACGGCGGCGACTCCTTCCACGCCGTGTTGCTGAGCACGCGCCTCTTCGAGACCACCGGCGCCGAGGTCGACTACCTCGACGTGCTCACGAGCGACGACCTGAGCACGTTGCTGGCACTGACGGACGACCGCACCACGGCCTGAGCCCCGTCGTCCGCACCCCCGCCTTCGCACTGCCTCACCTCGGGACACGCTTTGAATGACCCGTTACCGAACCCTCCGTTACCGAACCCCGCGTTATCGAACCCTCCGTCATCGCATCACCCGCCGGCCGGCCGACCTCCGGTGAGCCCTCGGTCGGCGGCTGCGTCTCTGGCCCCTGCCGCAGCCGTCGGCGCTCCGGCACACCCACGGCCCACCTCCGAGGCACCACCCGCCCCCCGTCCCCTGCGGCAGGTCACCCCCCACGCCGCCACACCCCTGGCGAACGCGGAGTCCCGCCACGATCCGGCCGACTTCCTCCAGGCCGCCCTCGGCGACTGCCGAGTGGACTCGGAGACCGCCACCCTGCGGCGCGTGCTGCTGCACCGGCCCGGTGACGAACTGGAGCGCCTGGTCCCGGAGAACCACCGCGACCTGCTCTTCGACGACATTCCCTGGCTCAGCGCCGCCCAGCGCGAACACGACGCGTTCAGCGCCCTGCTGCGGGACCACGGTGTCACCGTGGTGGAACTGACCGACCTGCTGGCCGCCGCAGCGGCCCTGCCCGACGGGCGACGCCGACTGGTCGACGCGGCGACCGGCCCCTTCGCCGGCTTCCCGTACGGCCGGCGGGCCGCCCGCGAACTACGGGGCTGGCTGCACGATCTGCCCCCCGAGCGCCTCGCCGCCCACCTGCTCCTGGGCGCCACCCCGCAAGAGCTTCCCGCACACCGGCGTGCCGCCCTGGACGAGAGTCTGGGCACCGGTGAACGACCGCCCGGGTGGCTCGCGCTCCCCCCGCTGCCCAACGCCATGTTCGTGCGCGACACGCTCAGCTGGATCGGAGGGCACCGCACCGCCGGCCGGATGGCCTCGACGGCCCGGGCCCGCGAAGGAGCCCTGGCGGACGCACTGCTGGGCGCCGCTCAGGTGCCCGGCGCCCTCGCGGCGGACGACCCCGGACCGCTCACCCGTGAGGGCGGCGACATCATGGTGGCCGGAGCAGGCTGCGTCGTCCTGGGGGTCGGCCGACGTACGACAGCCGCGGCGGCCGAGGCCCTGGCCCGCTCGCTGCTGACCGGCGGCGCCGCCCGGCGCGTCCTCACCGTCTCGCTGCCCGGGAGCCGCCAGACCATGCACCTGGACACGGTGATGACCATGGTCGACCACGACACCGTCCTGGTCAGTCGAACCCACCACCAGGACTGCCGGTGGCACACGCTGGAACTCGACCGCGGCGAGATCCGCGCACGCGCGGCGGACGACGGTTTCGCGGCCCTGGCCGACGCCCTCGGTCTGCCGGCCCTGCGGATCGTGGACACCGGCGACGACGGTTTCGCCGTACGCCGAGAACAGTGGAGCGACGCCGCGAACGTACTGGCGCTGCGCCCCGGACTCGTCGTCGCCTACGACCGCAACGACGCCGCCAACCGATGTCTGCGACGCGCCGGCATCGAGGTACTGACCTTCCCCGGCTCCGAACTCGCCCGTGGCCGCGGGGGGCCGCACTGCCTTTCCAGCCCGCTGCTGCGCGACCCGTCCTGAGCGTCGGACCCGCCCCGCACGAGTCACCACTGCACGAGTCACCACCGCACGAGTGACCAGCGCTCGAGTCATGCCGGCACGAGGCATCCCCCCCCCGTACCAGCCACCGCCGTACGAGTCATCCCGCACCACGGCGGCAACGACTGCCGTCGCCCAGCGCCGGCCCGGCACGCCCGCGGCCCGGCCCACACCCCCCAGGAGAATCAGCATGACCACCTATGAAGAGGACCTGACCACCACCGGAGCCGGCGCGCCGCCCCGTGAGCCGGCGCAGGTCAAGGACACGGTCCGATCCGTCTACCAGCGCGTCGCGCAGGAGTACGACGAGCGCATCCCCGGCGCCGGCCCCGCCGACGACATGTTCACCGCGGCGGAGCGGAACTTCCTGCTGAACAAGATCCGCCCCGGACAGCGGGTGCTCGACATGGGCTGCGGGACCGGCCGGTTCACCGTCCCCATGGCCGAACTGGGAGCTGACGTGACGGGCCTGGACCTGTCCCGCGCCATGCTCGACATGGCGCGGGACAAACTCTCCGCCCAGGGACTGGAGGCCGACCTGCGCGAGGGCGACATGGCCGCGCTGCCCTTCCCGGACGAGTCCTTCGACGTCGTCACCAGCATGCTCGCGTTGATGCACATACCGCTCCAGGACAGGCCCGCCGTGTTCGCCGAGGTCAGGCGGGTGCTGCGGCCGGGCGGCCGCATGCTGCTGGGGGTCAAGAACACCCTCATCGAGCAGTTCTTCAAGGCCGACCGCTTCGCCTCCGTAGACGTCACCGACGTGACCGGCAAGGAACTGCTCTTCACCCGCACGCGCAGCGGCGAGGAGTACTCCGCCCCCTGGTACAGCTTCAGCCCCCAGGACCTCAACGCGCTGTTCGCCACCGAGGGCATGGTGGTCACGCAGCTGCGGGGCAACTCGACGCTGGCCGCCTGGCTCGCCGACGAGGTGCTCGGCGACCCCGCTGTCGCCCTCGCGGTGCAGTCCTTCGAGCGGGCCCTGTGCGACACCCCGCCGTTCAACCACCTCGGCTACCACCTCCTGGTCGAGGCCGTGAAACCGCGCCACTGACCCCAGGCCAGGGCCCGCCGCGCCGAACGGCTCACCGGCGGGCCCGGCTTCCCCCGCACCATCCCGCCGGTATCGCTTCCGCAGCGCACTCACAGGACGCCGTCATGCCTCTTCAGGAAACGACAGCACCCCCAGGTCCCGGTACGACGCCCCAACCGCTCACCGACACCCAACTGGGGCTGTGGCTCGTCCACCAGCTCCGGCCGGACGACGCCGACCTGCACGTGGTACGCGCGTTCAGGGTGTCCGGGCCACTGGACGAAACCGCCCTGCGCCGGGCGCTGCGGGACGTGACCACGGCCCACCCGGCACTGCGGTCCCTGCACCCCGCCGACGGTCCGGGCGGCCCCGTCCGCAGTGTCCAGCCACCGCCCGGCGCCCCCGAGTGGGCGGATCTGGGCAGTGGGTCGGGGAGGGACCTGGCCGACTTCCACCGGCGTCCCTTCGACCTGGAGACCGAGACACCCCTGCGTGCCGGGATCGGCCGTCCGGACCCGGACGGCCGCACCCTGGTCGCCTTCTGCTTCCACCACATCGCCATGGACGCCGTCTCGGCCGCCGTGTTCTGCCGGGACCTCGCGGCGGCCTACGACCTCCGGACCGGCGCGGATCCATCGGCCACGGCCACCCCCGCGTACGGTCGCCCGACACCACGCAGCGCCACCGGGGCGCGCACCGCGGGCCGCTCCGACGCCGAGGAGACCCACGCCTACTGGGCGCACCGCATGAGCGCACCGCCCGCCCCGCTGCTGGACGCCCCGGCCGCCCGCGTCCCGGTCACCGGCCGACCCGCCAGGACAGCGGAGCTGCGCCGCGGCGCGCCTGCCGCCCGGGCCCTGCGGCGCACGGCCCGGGCCGCCGGGGTGACCGCCCACATGGTGCTGACCGCCGCCTACGCCAAGGCCCTCGGAGACGTCTTCGGCCGGGACGAGGTCGTCGTCGGCTGCCCCGTCTCACTGCGCGGCGCCGGTGACGCGGACGTCGTCGACTGTCTGGTGACCATGCTCCCGCTGCGGGTACGGCTGGAGAGCGACTGCGGGGCGTCCCCGTACCGGCAGGTCCGCGAACGCAGCGTCGAGGCCCAGCGGCACCGGGCCGTGCCCGCGGCCGTCCTGGCCGCGGCCGCGGGCACGGCGCCACTCGAATCGCCCTACCAGGCCGTCATCGACGTACGCCAGGACACCGCGCCCCGGCTCCCCCTGCGCGGCTGCCGCACCGAGGCGGTGGAGACCGGGGCGGGCTCCGTGCAGTACCCGCTGGATCTGGACGTCCGCATCGGCGACGACACCGTACGGCTGGTGCTGCGCACGGACACCGCGACGGTCTCCCGCCGCCGGGCCGACGCCGTGCTGACCGCACTCGACGCCCTCCTGTGGCCCGCGCCCTCGCCAGGGGAGAACCGGCCGGAAGGAGGTGCGCCGTGACCCGCCCCCGCGTGCGCCCCGACGACACCCCACGCCACCGCACGAACCCGCGCCCGCCCGCCGACCGGGCGGACACCGGCGTCGGCGATCCGCCCGCCCAGGCGGTGACCCCCCTGCTCCCGGGGCCCCCGGACGCGACCCCGTGCTATCTCGTGCACCCCGTGGGCGGCGGCCTGCTGTGCTACCTGCCCCTGGCGAGGGCCCTGTCGGCCCGGCACGCGGTACGCGGCATCCCCTCACCGCTGCTGTCCGGGCAGCCCGTCCCCGGCGGACTGTCCGAACTGGCCGTGGACTACGCAGCCCGGATCGACGCCGACAGCAGCGGCCCCTGTCTGGTCGGAGGCTGGTCCTTCGGCGGCGTGGCGGCCTTTGAAACGGCCCGCCGACTCACCGCGCGCGACCGCGCCGTCCGCCTGCTCGTCCTGCTGGACGCCCCACCGCCCGGCAGCTCGACCGGCCCCGTGGACGACGACACCCTGGCCCGGCAGTTCCTGTACGAAGTGCGCCGCATGAACGGCATGTCCCACGACGAAGCCCGGGCCGCGCCCGTCTCGGACCCCCTCGGTGCGGCGGCCGACGAGCTGGCCCGAGTCGACCCGGACGCCGGACCGGAGGAGACCGCACGGCGCTTCGAGACCTTCAGCCGGCACAGCCGCAGCCTCACCGGCCACCGGCCCGCCCACCCCCATCCCGGCCCGGCTCTCGTCGTCGACACCCGGCCGGCCGACGCCAGCGCGCCACGCGGCGCCGCATGGCTGCCCCACCTCACCGGCCCCGTGCACCGACTGACCCTGCCCACCGACCACTTCGGCCTGATGGGCCCGGCAGCCGCCGAAGCCGTCGCCGCGGCCGTCGAGCGCGCACACCTCGGAGACGCCCCGTGGACATCCTCCTGACGACGCGACAGCGGGACTTCCGTACCCGCCTCCGTGAGCTGCTGGGCGGGCCGGAGATGCGCCGGGCCCTCCTCGAAGGCAGCCGCGAGCACCCCGACGACCCCGACCCCGGGCCGGCCTACCGTGTGCTCGGCCGACACCGGTGGCTCGCCCCCGACTGGCCGACCGAACTGGGCGGAGCCGGCCTCGACACGGCGTGCGCCAACATCCTCACCGAGGAACTCGCCGTCCACCGCGTCCCCGACAGCGCCCATGTCAACAGCGTCCGCAACGCGGGCCGTTGCCTGCTGCTGTGCGGCAGCGCGCGGCAGCGCGAGCGGCTGCTGCCGCCCCTGGCCCGCGGCGACCTCCTGGCCGCGGTGCTCTACAGCGAACCCGAGACCGGATCCGACCTTGCCGCCCTGCGCACCACAGCGCGGCCGGCCCACCACGGATGGGAGCTGCACGGCACGAAGGTGCACAGCGTCAAGACGGCCCACTGCGACCTGGCGATTGTCGCCGCCCGCACCCGGGACCACCCGCAACCCCTGCTCGGGATCACCCTGTTCGTGGTCGACCTGCACGCGCCCGGCGTCACCGTCCGCCCGGTCTCCGGCGTCAACCACGAGCCGTTCCACCACGTGAGCCTCGAGGGCGTGAGGGTCGGACCGGACGACGTCGTCGGAGAGGTCGACGAGGGATGGCTGGTGATCACCGAGGGACTGGCCGTCGAACGCGTGGGCATGGACTACACCGCCCGGGTCCGCGCCCACCTCGCCTGGCTGCGCACACGGGCCGCCGACCGGTTCCGAAGTGATGACGTGGCAGAACGGCTCGACAGGCTCTCCACCGCCGCCGAGGCCGGCCGTCTCCTCGCCTGGTCCATGGCCGCCCGGCTCGCGGACGGGGACCTCGACCCGGCCGAGGCCGCCGAGTCGAAATGGCTCAACAGCGAGCTGATGCGGGAGGTGTGGGAGCTCTCGCAGGAACTGTCCGGCCCCCACGACCTGCTGACGGCAGCAGACCCCGGAGCGCCCGAGGACCTCACCGCGCTCCTGCTCAACCAGGAGGCCCCCGGGCTGAGCCTGTCGGCCGGCACCTCGGAGATGATGCTCCAGGTCATCGCCGCAAACCTCGGACTGGAGGCCGGCGATGCACGGTGACCCCGGCTCGACACCCTCCGCACTGGCCGCGGAGTTCCGGAGCGCGCTGGAGACGAACCCCGCCGGGACGGCCGCCCTCGCGCCCCACTGGGCCACCCTGACCGTGCCGGCTTCCCGCGGCGGTCGCGGACTCGATCAGGCGGCGGCCGTGACGGTCGCCGAAGAGATCGGACGTGCCGGACGCGACGGCACTCTGCTGGACATGATCGCGGCGGCGGAGACCCTCGCCGCAGCGGGCCCCGGACCGGCCGCCGAGGCGCTGGACGGCCTGGCGACCGGTACGGACGTGCCCGCCGTGAGCTGGTGGCCCGCACCCGGTGAACGGCACGAGAGTGAAGGCGCACCTCCCGGACACCGGGACTTCGCGGTCGGACTGCCCGCCACCACCGCGCTGCTGCGGCTGCCGTCGGCTCCCGGGGCCGGCGAGCGCTTCGCTCTCGTCGCTCTGCACGGCGCCACCTGGCGGCCGCAGCCGGGCCTGCACGGTGAGCCACGCCACCGCCTGGACCTCGACGACCGGGCGGACCTGCGCCGTCCGGCAGTCGTGGACGTGGACGCGGGCGCCGCTCCGGGCGGCAGCGGCCCGAGTCCGGCCGACCTCGACGGCATCCGCCGGGCCGCGTATCTGTGGGGGCTGGGCGACGCCGCTGTCGGCGCGGCCGTACGACGGGCCCGGGAGCGGCACCAGTTCGGTGTCCCGATCGGCCGCCACCAGGCGGTCGCCTTCCCCCTGGCCGCCCTCACCGCGCGCCTGCGCGCCACCCGCCTGCTCATCCACTCCACGGCCGCGGCCACCGGTCCTGCCGTCGCCCGCGATCCCGCCGTAGCCGTAGCCGTAGCCGTAGCCGCCGCCCCGGCCGCTTCCACCGGTCCCGCCGTCGCCCACGATCCCGCCGCAGCCGTAGCCGCAGCCGCAGCCGCCGACCCGGCCGCGTCCATCGGTCCCGCCGCCGACGACGAGGACAAGCGCCCGTTCACCGAGCGGGTGGCGCGGCTCGTGCGGCACACCGGCGAACTCGCCCTGGACGCCACCTGGTGCGCCCTGCACCTGCACGGCGCCCACGGACTCACCGACGCATCACCGGCCCAACTGCTCTACCGGCGGGCGTTGTTCCACACCGCGCTCCTCCGGCCGGGCCGCCACCCGCATCCGCCGTACTCGCGAAGGACATGACCGATGACCAGCCTCGCCCACCCTTCCCCCGGCCTGTCGCCTCCGCCCACCCCGGACGGCCTGCTGCACGACCTCGTCCGCGACCAGAGCCTGCGCACCCCGGACGCCCCCGCGGTCACCGACACCACCACCACCCTGACCTACCGTCAGCTCCAGGAGCGGGCAGACGTCCTGAGCGGCCACCTCGCCGACGCGGGCTGCGGCCCCGGCACGCTGGTCGGCATCGCCCTCAACCGCAGTGCGGACGCGGTGGCGGCCGTCCTGGCCGTGCTCCAGGCCGGCGCCGCGTACGTACCCCTCGACCTGGGCTATCCGGTCGAGCGGCTGCGCGCGGTGCTGGCGGACGCACGGCCCCGGCTCGTCCTGGCCGCCGACCGGGAGGCAGCGGAGCGGCGGCTGGGCACCGACATCCCCGTGACGGCCGTCGACGCACTGCCGACCCGGGCCGAAGCCCGGCCACGGATGCCGCGCCGGCGACCGGAGCCGCACGCGCCGGCCTACGTCCTCCACACCTCGGGCTCCACCGGACGACCCAAAGGCGTCGTGGTGCCGCACCGCGCCATCCGCTCGCGCGTGGTGTGGGAGACGACCGCCTTCCCCACCGGGCCCGGCGACAGCGTCCTGCACCGCACCTCCCTGGCCTTCGACATCTCCCTCCAGGAGATCTTCCCTCCGCTGGCCACCGGAGCCCGCGTGGTCGTCGCCGACGAGGACGGACAACGCGACCCGGCCCGGCTGGTATGACTGCTGGCCCGCGAGAACGTCACCACCCTGGCCCTGGTGCCCTCGCTGCTGCGCGCCCTCCTCGACGAGGACGAGGGCCTGCGGTCCTGCCCCCGGCTGCGCGAGGTGTTCGTCGGCGGCGAGCGACTGGACCGCCCGCTGCACGACCGGTTCCTGCACCACGCCAAGGCCCGGCTGCACAACATGTACGGCCCCACTGAGTACGCCATCGACGCCACCTACTGGACCTGCCGGCCCCTGCCTGCCGGACAGGAGGTGCCCATCGGCCTCCCGCTGGAGCGCACCGAGCTGTACGTCCTCGACGAGTCCCTGAAGCCGGTGCCCGAGGGAACCGCGGGGCAGTTGGCGGTCGCCGGCGACCAACTCGCCCTGGGCTACCTCGGCGACACGGAGGCAACGGCCCGCGCCTTCCCGGACAACCCGTTCGTACCGGGTTCGCGCATGTACCTCACAGGCGACCTGGTGCGCCGGCGTGCGGACGGCGCCCTGGAATTCCTCGGCCGCGGGGACGACCAGGTCAAGATCCGCGGCCACCGGATCGAACTGGGGGACGTCGAGGCGCACTTGCTGGCCCTGCCCGGCGTACGGGCCGCGGCGGCCCGTGCCTTCGACGAGCCGGACGGGCAGGACACCGCGCTGGTCGGCTACGTGGTCCCCGGACCGGAGGGCGCCGACCCGCCGACCCTGCGCCGCGCCATGGCCGAACGGGTCCCCGCCCACATGGTCCCGGCCGACATCCTGCCGCTGGAGTCACTGCCGCTCGGGCCCACCGGGAAGACCGACCGCGCGGCGCTGCCGGAGCCCCGCCGCGCCGCCCCCGGCCCGCCCGGCCGAGAGCCGGCGGGGGCGCAGGCATCGGGCGGGTCGGGCGGCGGGAGCCAGGGACCGCAGTCCTCGGACGGGGCGACCGGCGAGGGTGCAGGGGGGCAGGCCCCGAACGGATCGGCCGACGAGGTCGCGCAGGCCGTCGTCGACGTCTTCTCGGAGGTGCTGCGCCGCCCCGAGGTCGGCCCGCACGACGACTTCTTCGAGCTCGGCGGCAGCTCCCTGCAAGCCGCGCGGCTCGTCAACCGGCTGCGCAAACGCCTGGGCCGCGACCTCGCCCTGGCCACGCTGTTCGAGGCCTCCACGCCGGCCGGCATAGCCGCCGTACTGGAGGAGGGTTCCCGTGCCCGCACCTGAACGCGCGGCCGTGGCCACGACGCAGCACACGGACGGCGGGCGTCCGGCATCCGACCCCGCCGGCGCGCACGCACCGGGTCGTACCGCATCGGCCAGGCCGACGACGGCCGCGGAGCGCCGCTTCTGGGCACTGGACCACACCTCCGGCACCCGCACGGCCGCGACGACCTTCGCCCACTTCCGGCTGACCGGCCCGCTCGACCCCACCGCCCTGACGAAGGCCCTGCGCGCCGTACGCGAACGGCACGAGGCCCTGCGCACCGCGTACACGATCCGGGGCGCGACCCTGGTCGCCGAGGTCACCGACCGCCCACCGGAACACGAACCGCTGCTCCTGCCGTCCGGGACCACCCAGAGCCAGGCGGTCGGCATCCTGCGGCGCTCGGTCGCGTTCGACACCGCGGCGGCCGATCTGTTGCGCTGGGCCGTCGCACCCCTGCCGGACGGGGCGGATCTGTACCTGGCCGTCCATCACATCGCCTTCGACGGCGCCTCGGGCGAGGTGCTCGCCGCCGACCTTGTCCACACCTACGCCACCGCCCTCGCCGGAGAACGCCCCCACCTGCCCCCAGCCGCCCGCGGCCCGACGCCCGTCCTCGATCCTGACGGCCGCGCGGAACTCGAACGGCATTGGCACCGAGCGCTCTCCGGCATCGGCGATCTGCCGGACGAAGGGCGCGACCTGACCCGGCGCGACATCGTCACCGGCACCCTCGTGCAGTCTCCCGTCCGCTTGGACCGGGCCGCCTCGACGGCTCTGCGCGAACGGGCCCGTGCCGCGGCGGTGACGCCCTTCGCCGTGCTGCTGGCCGCCTACGCGCGCGCTCTGGCCACGCTCGCCGACGCCCGGGACTTCGCGATCGGGACCGCCGTCGCGGACCGTCCCGCCGGCACGGAGGAGGAGGTCGGCTGCCGTTTCACGATGGTGCCCGTGCCGGTCCGCGACCCGCTCGCCGCGGACTGCGTGACACGGGTGTGGGACACCGTCGTCGACTGCGTGCTGCACGCGGCCCTGCCGCTGGAGGACATCGTGCGTGCCACCGGCCGCGGCCGCAGCCGACGCATGCCGCTGTACCAGGCGACGTTCCTGCTCCAGAACTGGCCGCGCCAGGCACACCGCGCGGGCCCCGTCACCGTCCGCACGCGCCCGGTCCCGCCCACCGCGCCCCAGGCCGAGGTGCTGCTGGAGCTCTACGACGACGGCGACGGACCGGTGCACGGCGTCCTCCAGGCACCCGACACCTCCGTGTGGGCCGACCGTCTCCCGCTGCTCGCCGACCACTGGCACCGGCAGACCCTCGCGGCCCCGGCCGACCCCAGCGCCGGCTGACGCCGCGCACGTCCGGCGGGCGGGCCGTGGCCCGTTGCGGATCCCGCTCCCCGCCGCGGCCCGGCACCCGCCGCGCCGCACCCCGTCACTCCCTTGGGGAACCCTTCATGATCACTGGACAAGCGCCCCTGACCGCACCCCGATCGGCACCACAGCCCGCCGTCACCGCCGGATCCCACCGGCGCCTCCTCGACCAGGGCGCCGGCACCCTGCCCCACGACGATCCCGCGCTGGCCGGCCTGCTGGACGCCGAAGTCCGCTTCCAGCAGGAGAACCTGGCGATGGTCGCCTACGCCAGCCTGGCCCACCCCTCCGTCCTCGCGGCGGCGGGCAGCGCCCTGTCCAACGTCACCGCCGAGGGCTACCCCGGCGCCCGCTACCACCCCGGAGCACACGTCTTCGACGAGGTCGAGCGGCTCGCGGCCCAGCGGGCGACGGCCCTCTTCGGCGCCCGCCACGCCAACGTGCAGCCCCACTCGTGCTCCTCGGCCAACCTCAGCGTGCTGTTCGCCCTGATGCGGCCCGGCGACACGCTTCTCGGCCTCGACCTGGACGCCGGCGGCCATCTCACCCACGGCGCCCCGGCCTCGGTGACCGGCCGGTACTTCCGCGCGGTCCACTACGGCCTGGGTCCCGACGGCCGCATCGACCTGGACGAGGTGGCCGCCCTGGCCCGTCGGCACCGGCCCAAGGTGATCGTGGCCGGCGCCAGTGCCTACCCGCGCACCTGGGACTACGGCCCCTTCCGGGCCGTCGCCGACGAGGTGGGCGCCTGGCTGCTGGCTGACATCTCCCACGTCGCCGGGCTGGTGGCCGCCGGCCTCCACCCCAACCCGGTGGACATCGCCCACGTCACGACCACCAGCACCTACAAGCAACTGGGCGGACCGCGCGGAGGGCTCATCCTGCTCGGGGCCGCGGCCGAAGAGGCCACCGGTGCCCACGGCAGTGGGCCGCTGGCCGAACGGATGCGGCGAGGGGTGTTCCCGCGCACCCAGGGCACGCCGAACGCGGCCGCGATCGCGGCCAAGGCACGTGCCCTCGGTCTGGCGGCCGGCCCCCGGTTCACCACGCTCGCCCGGCGGATCAGGACCGACGCCCGGGTGCTGGCCGACGCCCTGGTGGCCCGCGGGCACCGTCTGGTCAGCGGCGGCACCGACAACCACATGGTGCTGCTGGACCTGTCCGCGGGCGGGGTGAGCGGAGCGGACACGGAGCGGGCGCTGGAGACGTGCGGAATCCTCGCCAACCGCAACCGCGTCCCGGGGGACACCCGGCCACCCCTCGTCACCAGCGGGCTGCGGCTGGGCACCAACATCCTCGCGCAGCGCGGTCTGGGGCCCGCCGAGATGGACACCTGCGCCGAGCTCGTCGACACGGTCGTACGGGGCCTGGGCGCAGGAGGCGGACGGGACCGTCTCGACCCGGCGCTCGCCGCGCGGGTGCGCGCGACCGTGCAGGACCTCTGCGACCGCTTCCCGGTCCCCCAGTACCCGGCCGCGCCCTGACGAGGAAGGACACGCCGATGCAAGCCCTGACACTTCCCGTGACCGCGAGGCGAACAGAGGCCCACGGCGGAGGGCCCTCCGTCCACGAGGTGACACTGCCCGGCACCCCTGAGCGGGACGACGGCCCAGGGCTCGCCGAAGCCGTGACCGTCTGCGCGGTCGTCCTGGCCCGGTACGCGGGCGCCGACGACTTCGTCCTCCCCGTGGTGACCGGGAGCCCGGCCCGACGGACCACGCGCATCGCCGTGGATCTCAACGGACCACCCTCGTACCGCGCGCTGCTGGCGAACGTGCGGGCGGCCCTGAGCTCGGGGGACACCGCCCCCGCTCCCGCCGACGCGGACGGCGCGGAGCCGACGGAAGGCTCAGGGCGGGCGGACGGCCCGCTGCCCGTGCGGGTGACCACCTGCCGCAGAGGGCACCTCGACCCCGCCGCGGAGGCCGGGCGGCTCAGCCTCGCCGTGGACGACGGGCCCGGCGGTGGTGCGTGGCTCGTGGTGCCGCCCCGGACCTTGTCGCCGGACGCCGCCGAGCGGTTGTGCGGCCACCTGAGTGTCCTGGCTTCGGCGGCGGTCGCCGATCCGGACCTTCCCGTGACGGAGCTGCCGATGCTGACGCCCGCAGAGGAACAGCTGATGCTGGTGGAGTGGAACCGTACGGCCGCCGAACTGCCGCACGACCGGTGTCTGCACGAGCACTTCCAGGACCGGGCCGCCGCGCAGCCGGATGCCGTCGCCGTGCGGGAGGGCGGCCGGGCCACCACCTTCGCCGAGGTGAACGCCCGGGCCAACCGCCTCGCCCGCCGACTGGCCGGGCTGGGCGTGGCACCCGGTGCGGTCGTGGGCGTGTGCCTGCCACGCTCCACCGACCTGCTCGTGGCCCTGCTGGCGGTACTGAAAGCCGGTGGCTGCTATCTGCCGATGGATCCCGCCTACCCGGCCGAACGGCTGGCCTTCCTGCGTCGCGACGGCGCCTGCGAGGTCGTCCTGGCGACCCCGGCCACGGCGGCGACGCTGCCCGAGGGCCCGGGCCGGCTGCTGACGCTGTCCCCGCCCGCGACCGGCCCCGGACACGTCACGGGCCCTGAGCCTGCGGCCGACCTGGCCCACGTCACCGGCCCGGAGCGTGCGACCGACCTGGACCACCTCACCGACCCGGAGCGTGCGACCGGCCCGGAGCGCGTCATCAGCCCGGATCACCACGTGGCACCCGGCACGGCGGATCCGGACGAGACGGCCCTGGCCGCCGGGCGTGACCTGCCCGCCCGCGCCCGGGCGGACGACCTCTGCTACGTCATCCACACCTCCGGCTCCACCGGGGAGCCCAAGGGCATCGAGCTGCGGCACCGGGGCGTCGTCAACAATCTCACCGACCTCAACGGGCGCTTCGGCATCGGACCGGGCGACGCGGTCCTGACGCTGTCCTCACCCGGCTTCGACATGTCGGTGTACGAGTTCCTCGGCATCACCGCCGCCGGCGGCACTGTCGTCGTACCGGACTCCGAGGGCCTCCAGCGCCCGTCCCACTGGGCGGAACTCGTCCAGGCACACCACGTCACCGTGTGGAACTCCGCGCCGGCGCTGCTGGAGCTGTTCGTGGAGCACGCGGAGCGCCACGGTCTGGAGTTCCCGGGACTGAAGGTGGCGATGCTGGGCGGCGACTGGATCGGGGTGGACCTGCCCGGGCGGCTGCGGGCACGCGCGCCGCGGATCCGGGTGGCCGCTCTCGGCGGGGCCACCGAGTCCTCCATCCACTCCACGCTGTACGAGGTGCCGGCCGCGGGCGGACCGGACTGGCCCAGCGTGCCCTACGGTCGCCCGCTGGCCAACCAGCGTCTGTACATCCTCGATCCCGCGGGCCGGCCGGTTCCGGTCGGTGTGCCGGGCGAACTGCACCTGGCCGGTGTGGGCCTGGCCCGTGGCTACGCGGGCCGCGCCGACCTGACCGCCGAGCGTTTCCGTCTCTGGCACCACCCGGCGGTGGGGGAGGACCGGCTCTACCGCACGGGCGACCTCGCCCGGTATCACCCGGACGGGCTCGTGGAACTCCTCGGCAGGCTCGACTTCCAGGTCAAGATCAGTGGAGTGCGGGTCGAACTGGGAGAGATCGAGCACCACCTGCGCGGGGTTCGCGGGGTGCGGCAGGCTGTCGCCGTCGCGACCGCCGGGCCCGGGGAACGCCGGCTCGTCGGCTACGTCGTGCCGTACCCGGAGGAGACGGTCGACGCGTCGGCGGTGCGCGCACAGCTGGCCGCGCGGCTCCCGGCGGCGATGGTCCCCGGCACGGTGGTGGTGACCGCAGACCTGCCGCTGAGCCCCAACGGCAAGGTCGACCGGCGACGGCTGACCGGGACGCCGCCCGCAGCGGACGACCTGACGGCGATGCGGAGGGCCCACGGCAGGGACGGGACAGCGGAGGGCAGGGATCTCAGCGAGGAGGGGACGGCGAGGGGGAGGGATCTCAGCGAGGACGGGACGGCGAAGGAGACGGCCCTGGACCCCGACGAGGAACGGGTGGCCCAGGTGTGGGCACGCATCCTGGACGTGCCGCCGCCGAGCCCTGACGCGGACTTCTTCGCCCTGGGCGGCGACTCCTTTCGGGCCCTGCGCGCCATGAGCGTCCTCGCTCCCGACCAGTCGCCCGCCGAACTGTTCAAGCACCGCACGGTCGGAGCGCTGGCCGCCCGGCTGCGCGCGTTGCGGCGACCGTGACCACCCATGAAGACAGCACCCCCGGGAACCCGGTCCACCTGTGGGCCGACGGGGCGTGCCCGGTGACGAGGGACCGGCAGGGGAGAGGAGAACCCGGGTGGACGCCCAGGTGAGCGCACGGCCGACCGGCTACCGGCAGGTGATGGCGGCGCCCGGCTGGCGGCCCTGGGCCCTGACCACGCTGCTGAGCCGCATACCGGACGCCATGGCGCCGCTCGCCCTGGTCCTGCTGGGCCACCAGGCGGGTTCCTTCGCGGTCGGCGGTCTCGCCTCCGGCGCCCACGCGATCACCGAGGCGGTCCTGGCCCCCTGGCTGGGCGCCTTCGCCGACCGCTGGCCCGGCCACCGCTATCTCCGGGTGGCCCTCGGCGTCCGCGCCGCCGTCTACGCCCTGCTCGCCGCCACCGCCACCGTCCTGCCGGCCCCGGCACTGGTCGTCCTGGCCGGTGTGGCCGGTGGTGTCGGGGCCGGTGCCCCGGGACAGCTCCGCGCGTTACTGGCCCGGAGCATGCCGAGGCCACTGCTGCATCAGGCGATGAGCCTGGACACCACCCTCCTGGAACTGGCGTGGACGGTGGCCCCGGCCGCCGTGGCGGGCCTCGTCGCCCTGGGCGATCCACGGCTCCCGGTGGCGGTCATGGCCGTGCTCGCCGCCGCCTCGGCCCTGATGTGCGCCCGGCTGCCCACCGCACCCGCCCGCGAAGACGGCGGCCGGACCACAGGGCGGTTGTCGCGCGGGACCCTGCTGCGGGCGGCGGTGCCCTCGCTCGCCCTGGGTGTGGTCGGCGGGTTCGCGGGCGGCACGCTGGACACGGCGATACCACCGGCTCTGGACGCCGCCGGATCCCCGGCCTCCCTGGCGGGAGTCCTCTTCACCGGCTACTCGATCACCAGCGTGCTGGGCGGTCTCGTCTACGGCCTGCGCAGGTGGCCGGGGCGCATCCACCGTCAGGCGGCCGTGTTCCTGGCGCTGCTGTGCGCGGTGCTGCTGCCCTCCGCGCTCGTGCCCAGCCTGCCCGTCATCGCGATCAGTGTGGCGGCGGCCGGGCTGTTCGCCGCACCGCAGATCACGGCACGTGCGCTGACCCTCCAGCGCGACCTGCCCGAATCGGCGTGGAGCGCGGGTTTCTCCTCCCTCTACGCGGCGAACGGCGCCGGCTACGGTCTGGCCGGGTTCGCGATCGCCGCCATGCTCCCGCTGGGCGTGCACATCGCCTACGCCGTCCCCCTGCTGGTCTGCCTGACCGTCGCCCTCCTGGCGGTCCTGCCCGCGGGGCCGGCGCCGACACCCGACTCCGCCGGGCCGGACGGCAAGTGACGGACCCGTTCCGGCCCAACCGGAAATTCACCGACGACCACCCCGGTGTACGCGATCATGGTCGGATGGACCCTCGTTTCCTCGGCACAGCCGAACTGACCGAAGTCCCGTCCGTAGCCGTCGTGGTCGACGTCATGCGGGCCTTCACGGTGGCCGCGTGGGCCTTCGGCCAGGGGGCGGAGAAGATCGTGCTCGCCGAGTCCCTGGACGAGGCCCTGGCACTGAAGGAGCGCCACCCCGACTGGGTGGCACTCAAGGACGGTCCGCCCGCGCCCGGCTTCGACACCGTCAACTCGCCCGGCCTGCTGCGCTCCCTCGACCTCGCCGGACGGACCGTGGTGCAGAAGACCACGGCCGGGACGGTCGGCGCACTGGCCGTCAGGGAGGCGTCGCTGGTGCTCTGCGCCTCCTTCGTGGTCGCGGAGGCGACGGTCCGGCTTCTCCGGGCCCGCGGGGGTGACGCCGTCACGTTCGTGGTCACGGGCGAGGACGGACGGGCCGAGGAGGATCTGGCGTGCGCCCAGTACCTCGCTCGCCGTGTCACCGACCCCGAAACCGACGCGGCGGAGTTCCTCCGCCGTGCCGCCGAGTCCCGTGCCGCCACCGAACTCGCGGAAGGCGTCCGCAAGGGCGTCCACGCCGACGACGTCGCCCTCTGCCTCGAACTCGACCGGTTCCCCTTCGCCATGGCGGCCACCCAGGAGGACTCCCTCATGGTCCTGCGCCCGCATGCCGCGCCCGCGTAGACCGAAGAGCCCCTGCGGCGGGCACCGCCATGGCCGTACCCCTGAAGGATCCGGCACGGCATGGGCCTGTCGTCAGCCCGCCGGGATCGCCCTCTCCGCGGCCGCCTTGATCCGCGCCCCGAACGCCGGCGCGTCCTTGCGGGCCGCGGCCAACGCGAGACCGACCAGCAGCTTGCCCAGTCCATGGCCGTCCAGGACGTTGAAGATGCGGACGCGGGTCCTGCCGTCGGGCAGGGACTCCAGGTCGTAGCCGCCCTCGCGCACGGTCACGCTGTTCTTGGACACCTCGGCCCAGCGGATCCGCACCGGCGCGTCGAGCTCGGTGATGCGGAACTCCCGGGCGGACTTCATACCGGCGTCCTTCACGGTGCTCCGGAAGACCGTGCCCACGGCCGTCGGCGTCTCGGGGATCCGCTCGATCTTGAGGACCCGGGGGCTGAACTGCGGGTCGTTGCGCCCGTCGGCGAGGTACTCGTACACCTCCTTGACGGGCCGGTCGACCTCGACCACCGCTTCGAACTGTCCGGACATGGGCACTCCTCATCGGTCGAGCCAGGACGCATGCGCGGCTCGCCTTGACGGGCGGTTCTGCCAGGGCGGCACAGCGACCCTACGGGAGGGCAGGTTCATCGCGCGAGACGTAGGGGGCCCGCACCGCATCCGAACAGGGGGTGGGCCCCGAAGTCCTCTCCACAACGCACCGATAGGGACGAGGTCTTTGCTTCGGGTTGGGCTCCGGATGTACGGGCACTCGGGGCGAGGCCGCAGGGCACCCCGTCCGAGGCCGTCCGGGAGGTATTCGTGGCCCGTCGTCATCGTCTGATCCGAGTCAGCCCGAGCGCGGTGTGGGACGTCCTCGCGGACGGCCACCGCTACGCCGACTGGGTCGTGGGAACCTCGCAGTCCGAGCCGGTCCGCGGCACATGGCCGCACCGGGACGCGGCGATCCGCTTCCAGGTCCCGCTCGGCCCGCTGCGCCTGGTCAACGAGACGGTGGTACGGCACTGCGAGGAAGGCGTCACGCTGGAGCTGGAGGCCCATGCCGGTGTGCTGGGCACGGCACGCATCGCGATCGAGCTGCGGGAGTGGGGCGAGCACTGCCTGGTCATCGTGGACGAGCACCCCTTGCGGGGAGCGGGCGGCACGCTCCACAACGTCGGATTCGACGCGCTGATCCAGCTGCGCCACCGCACCATGCTCGCCCGGCTCGCCCGGCTCTGCGAGCACCCGGAGCCGGACGGACCGGACGAGTCGGCTGCCCGAGGGACCCGAGGGGCGCCCCATCTCGTCGCGGTGGACCGGGACGGGTCGGGAGCGGAGAGGCCCGGTCATGCCTGACGCCGTGGTGATCGGGGCGGGCCCCAACGGCCTGGTGGCCGCCAATGTGCTGGCGGACGCCGGATGGAGCGTCGAGGTGCTGGAGGAGCAGCCGGAGCCCGGCGGCGCCGTCCGCCACGACCACGGCGTCGACCCCGCCTTCGCCAACGACCTCTTCAGCTCCTTCTACCCGCTCGCGGCCGCCTCCCCGGTGCTGGCCTCCCTGCGCCTTCAGGACCACGGACTGCGGTGGGGCCACGCCCCCAGCGTGCTCGCGCACCCCCTCACCGACGGCAGCTGCGCCCTCCTGGACCGCGACCTCGACACCACCGCCGCGTCCCTGGACGCCTTCGCGCCGGGCGACGGGGACGCGTGGCGACGCCTGCACGACATGTGGCAGCGCCTGCGCCCCGACCTCCTGGACGCCCTGTTCACGCCCTTCCCGCCGGTCCGTGCGACGGCCCGCATGGCGTGGCGGCTGCGGGTCGCGGGCGGCCTGCGCATCGCCCGCACCCTGGCCCTCCCGGTACGGCGGATGGGGGAGGAGGAGTTCCGCGGACAGGGCGGCCGCCTCCTGCTGGCCGGCAACGCCCTGCACGCCGACCTCGCGCCCGAGTCGGCCGGCAGCGGCGGCTTCGGCTGGCTCATGGCCATGCTGGGACAGACGTACGGCTTCCCCGTCCCCGTCGGCGGCTCCGGCGCCCTCACCGAGGCACTGACCCGGCGCCTGCACTCCCTCGGCGGCCGGGTCCGCTGCGGGCAGCGCGTCGACGAGGTCGTCGTCCGCGGCGGACGGGCCGTCGGCGTCCGTACGGCGGCGGGCGACGCGGTGCCGGCCCGCCGGGCGGTGCTGGCGGACGTGTCGGTGCCCGCGCTGTACGGCGGCCTCGTGGACCCCGAGCACCTGCCCGCGCAGCTCCTGGACGACCTGCGTCGCTTCCAGTGGGACTTCGCCACCTTCAAGGTCGACTGGGCGCTGGACGGACCGGTGCCCTGGCAGGCCGAGGCGGCGTCCCGGGCCGGCACCGTGCACCTCGCCGACGGAGTCGACGAGCTGACCCGCTTCGCCGCCCAGATCGCCATGCGGCAGGTCCCGGACCGCCCCTTCCTGCTGTTCGGGCAGATGACCACCTCCGACGCCACCCGCTCCCCGCGGGGTACCGAATCGGCCTGGGCCTACACCCACATCCCGCACGAGATCGCCGCCGATGCCGCGGACGAGGGCATCACCGGACGCTGGGACACCAAGGAACAGGAGCTCATGGCCGACCGGGTCGAACGCCAGGTGGAGCGCTTCGCACCCGGCTTCCGCGCCCTGGTCCGGGCCCGCCGCATCCTCGCGCCCCCCACCCTCCAGGCCATGGACGCCAACCTGTACGGCGGTGCCATCAACGGGGGCACGACCGCCCTCCACCAGCAGCTCGTCTTCCGCCCCGTGCCCGGCACCGGACGCCCGGAGACCCCGGTCCCCGGCCTCTTCCTGGCCTCCTCGGGCGCCCACCCGGGCGGCGGGGTCCACGGCGCGCCGGGCGCCAACGCGGCCCGGGCCGCCCTGCACCGCCACCGGCCCCCCGGCCTGACCCGCGCCCAACGCATGCTGACCCGCCGCGACCGCACCGGGACCAGACACTGACCGCACGACACCGCCCCACCGGGGTGGCCGCACCGTCGAGGAGACCCATGAACGAGCAGGAGGTGGCCCACGACGGCCCCGACCGTGACCACCGGCGCCCCGCAGGCGTCGACGACACGACCGTCGAGGCCCTCGGGGCACTGTCCAAGGCACTGGAGACGACCGAGCGGGCCAGGGGCCGGCTGTACGACTTCCACCAGATGACCGGCACCGCCGACCTGCAACTGGACCGAGCCGTAAGGCTGTTGGAGGAGGCGGGGCATCCCGAGTGGGCCGCGAAGATCCGCTCGGAGATCCTCGGCCGCAATGTCATCCCCGGGCACTGGACGTTCCAGATCGTCGAGGCCTACAACGCCACCTACTACCGGCCCTTCCAGCGGCTGGAGACGAGCGCGGTGCAGGAACTCGCCCAGGGCCGGGACCACTTGTACGAGGCGGAGATGAAGGAGGAACGCCGTACACCCGGCCATCCCGACCATGTCTCCCGCCTGCCGGACCCCGAGATCTGAGAAGCGGCCGAGTCGCCCCGACGGAAGGACCCGCCCCATGCACACCAGTCCGCTCGCCGGCCGCACGGTGGTCGTCACCGGAGCGGCCCGGGGGCTGGGCGCGGCCATGGCCCGCGAAATGGCCGCCCGTGGCGCCCGGTTGGCGCTGCTGGGCCACGAGAAGGCCCTCCTGGAAACGGTCGCCGCGGCCCTGCCCGGACCCGCCCTGGCCGTCGAGGTCGACGTCACCGACCCGGACGCGCTGACCGCCGCCGCCCACACCGTACGGGCCCGCCTCGGACGCCCCTCGGCCGTGGTGGCGAACGCCGGTATCGCCGAAGGCGGCCCGTTCCTCGCCTCGACGGCGGCCGCCTGGAGCCGGGTCGTCGAGGTCAACCTCATCGGCAGCGCCCACACGGCCCGGGCGTTCCTGCCCGATCTCCTCGACACCGCGGGCTACTTCCTCCAGGTCGCCTCGCTCGCGGCCATCGGCGCGGCCCCCCTGATGAGCGCCTACTGCGCCTCCAAGTCGGGCGCCGAGGCCTTCGCGCACTCCCTGCGGGCGGAGGTGGCACACCGGGGCGTGGGCGTCGGGATCGCCTACCTCAACTGGACGGACACCGACATGATCCGCGACGCCGACCGGTACGCCGTCCTGCGGGAACTGCGCACCGCCATGCCCGGCCCGGCCGGTCGCGTGTACCCCGTCGACACAGTCGCCGCCCGGCTGGTGAAGGGCGTGGAGCGACGGCGTACGGCCGTGTACGCGCCGGCCTGGCTGCGCCTGACCCAGCCGCTGCGCGCCGCCCTGCCACCGGTCGTCCTGCGCGTCGCGCGCCGCTCGCTGCCCCGCCTGGAGGCCGAGGAGCCCGTGGAGTACACCGGCCCCCTCGGCGCCGGCGGCCTCGCCGACAGCGGTCCGCGCCGGAAGAGCTGACACACCGGCCCGGAAGCTCACGCGCCCGCGCGCGGGGGCGCCGGGCCGCTCCGTCACGCTCCCGCACGCTGCTCGTCCCGGGTCTCGTCCCGCGGGACGATGCGGGGAAGCGACCAAGGGGAACAGCGACCAAGGGGTGGGGCATGTCCGTGGTGATGTCGATGAACTGGGCCGGGGTCACGCCCGAGCAGTACGACGTGGTGCGGGAGGCCGTCGGCTGGGAGGAGTCCGCGCCGGTCGGCGGTGAGGTCCATGTGGCCTGGTTCGACGAGCGGGGCCTGCAGGTGATCGACGTCTGGGAGTCGGAGCAGGCCTTCCAGGCGTTCTTCGCCGAACGACTGGCCCCCGCGGTGGAGAAGGCCGGTATCAGCGGCGCCCCGGAGACCGGCTTCAGCCCCCTGTACCGGCGTTTCGTCGCCCCGGGAGTCTCCGGCGCCGCCTGAGAACGTACGACCGGCGCCGCGACGGCAGCTTCGCCCCGGACCCGTGTCCCGGTCGCCCGGGCGCGTGTCCGGGCCCGGGGCGGAGCTGCGTCAGCGGTTCACCGCGTGGCGGTGCCCGCCGGTCACCCGGTCAGGAGCGCCGGGCGCGGCGGCGGGTGCCGTAGAGCGCTGCGGCGCCCAGGGCGATCACCGCGGCGGCGCCGGCGGCTATCGGCCCGACCGGCGCGCTGGAGCCGGTCTCGGCCAGCGGCGGGGTGCTGTCGCTGGGCGAGGGCGCCGGGGCGGTCGGCGGCGTCGACTCCAGCGGCGGCACGTCCGGAGTGGTCGGCGGGGTGCTGGAGCTGGGCGGCGGGGTGGTGGACGTGGCCGGCGGGGTCGTCTCCGCGGGCGGCTCACTCGCGGGCGGGCTGCTCGGGTTGTCCGGCGTGGACGGGGAGGCCGGCGGCGTGGGGGAGCTCGGCTGCTCGGGGGTGCACGACTTGTCGCCGCCGTTCCACGCCGCGATCAGGTGGTAGGGCGTGACGACGTTGTCGGGCTGGTAGGGCGCGGGTCCGTGCCCGTCCCCGGACTTGCCGTCGTAGATGACGTCGTCGCCGTACAGGTCGATCTGCCCGTAGCAGTCGGGCGCCTTGACCGTGAGCTTCTGCCAGGTCCGCTTGGCGTCGTCGGAGCCGGGGAGGTCCTCGGCGCCGAGGTAGACCGTGGCGTGGTCGACGAGCGTCTGGAGACCGGAGGTGTACCAGTTCGGTCCCTCGGTGGTGTATTCGGCCAGTGAGACCGGGTACTTGCAGCCGTCGCCGACCGTCTGCCCCGGCGCGAGCCGCACCTCGACGGTGCCGGGCGCGTCCTTCCACTGGTGGAAGCCGCCCTGGGAGGTCCAGTCGGCACCGACCGGCTTTCCGGCGGCGTCGACGAGGCGGTACTGGACCGTGGCGGACTGGCAGCCGCCGGCGGGCGTGGCGCTCGCGGCGGTGGCCCCGAACAGCGGGGTGACGGTGGCGACGAAGGCGGTGGCGGCGAAGGCGGCCGACGTTCTGGAGCGTGAAAGGCGCGTCAAGATCTGCCCTTGCGGATGAGAGTGTGGGAGGTGGCAGGACGCGAGCAGCCGGTGTCCGCGGAGAATGGGAATGCCGTGGCCGAGCCACTCGCGTCACTTCGCTCACTTCAGTCACAGTGAGCGAGCCGCATTCTTGTCGCTCTTCACAACTTCCGTCAATCTTTCACCAGTTCAGCACGCCATTACTCATCCGGCATGCGTGGTATGCCCCGTTATCCGCAGGTCAGTCGCCTTGTCCGCCGCCCGCCGTCGCCGCCCCGCAACAGTTGTCACCGCTGTGTCACAGCAAGCGGCGACCCCACAACTCACGCCGTGCCACCCGTGTCGAACCTCGCGTCGGAACCAAGACCGTCCGACTGACAGAGCGTCAATCTTCCACGGGGGAAACAGACATGAGCTTCACCGCGCGCACCACCCGCCGTACCGCGGGCTCCGCCGCCGTCGCGGCCGCCTCCTTCCTGCTGCTGGCGGGCGCGGGCATCCTCGCCGCACCCACCGCCTTCGCGGGCGTCCCCGGCGGCACCGCCGCCGTCGACCGCAACGACGACTTCGACGGCGACGGCTACGCCGACCTCGTCACCGGCGTCCCCGACGGCACCGTCGACGGCAAGGAAGGCGCCGGATACGTCACCGTCCAGTACGGCGCGCCCAACGGCATCGGCACCAACACCACCGTCCCCAAGGGCGAGGTCCAGCTGCTGAGCCAGTCCAGCAAGGGCGTACCCGGCACCTCCGAGACCGGCGACCGCTTCGGACAGGCGGTCGCGAGCGGCGACCTGGACGGCGACGGCTTCGACGACCTGGTCGTCGGCGCGCCCGGCGAGGACGAGGGCACCGCCGAGGACGCGGGCCGCGTGACCGTCCTGTACGGGTCGAAGACGGGCCTCGGCACCGAGCGCACCGCGAGTGTCACCGCGGCGACGCCCACCGCGGGCGCCCGGTTCGGCCTCGCGGTGGCCGCCGCCCGGTTCACCGGGGACACCGTCGCCGACCAGCTCGTCGTCCTGGACCAGAAGACGGGCCTGCACGTCTTCACGTACCACGCGGGCGTCCTGCGCCAGGTCGGCACCCCGCGCTCCACCGGACACGCCCTCCAGAGCGCCTACCTCACCACCGGCGACTACGACGGCGACGGCTTCGCCGACCTCGTGGTCTCCGGATACAGCCCCGACGACGACTACGCCAAGGGCTGGTCCGCCTACTACGCGGGCGGGACCGAGGGCCTGAGCTTCCAGCGCGACCTGCACGGCGGACTGGGCACGGCCTCCGGGGACATCAACGGCGACGGTCACGACGACCTCGTCGTCGGACAGCGCGGCGGCGTGGACGAGACGGCCGGCGACGCGGACGCCCCCGGCGGTCTGGTCGGTGTGTACTACGGCGGCGGGGACGGCCTGGCCGGCACCGAGGGCCCCGGCACCGCCCCGCAGTGGTGGTCGCAGAACTCCCCGGGCGTGCCCGGCGCCGCGGAGCAGGGCGACGCGTGGGGCAACGACCTGTCGGTCGCCGACGTCGACGGTGACGGCTTCGCCGACGTGGCCGTCGGGTCCCCCGGCGAGGACGCGGACGGCGAGGCCGACGCCGGCGCGGTCTGGCTGCTGCGCGGCACGCAGGACGGCCTCACCGGCACCGGCGCCCGGTCCTTCGACCAGAACACCCCCGGCATCCCCGGCGCCGCCGAGGCCGGTGACGCCTGGGGCGCCCAGGTACGCCTGGTGGACACCGACGGCGACGGCCGCGCCGAACTCGTGGCCGCCGCCCCCGACGAGAACGCCGGCGACGGCGCCGTGTGGCTCCTGCCCGCGAGCGGCAACGGCCTGCTGGCCGACGGTTCCCGCTCCTACGGCGCGTCCGCGCTCGGCGGCAGCGCCCATGGCGCCCACTTCGGGTCCGTCGTCGACGAGTGACGGTTCGCCGACGACATCGGCGGTCGTCGGTAGGGAGCCGGGTAGGACATCGAAAGGGGTCCGGGCAGGACGTCGGTGCCACAAGCCGTCTGCGAGGGAGACGAACGGATGAGGATCGTCGTGACGGGTGCGTCCGGGTTTCTCGGGCGGCTGCTGGTCCGCGCACTGCTGCGGGCGGGAACCTTCGCGGGCAGGCCGGTCGGCCGGTTGGTCCTGGTCGACCGCGTTGCCTGGCCCGAGGCGGTGGGCGGGGCGCCGGTGCAGGTGGTGGAGGGGGAGCTGGGTGAGCACCTGGACACGGTGTTCGCCCAGCCGGTGGACGTGGTGTTCCATCTCGCCGCCGCGGTGTCGGCCGAGTGCGAGGCCGACTTCGACCTCGGGATGCGCGCCAACGTGGACGTCACCCGCGCGCTGCTGGAGGCGGCACGGGCGCAGTCCCGCTCGGGCGGACCGGTGGCGCGGCTGCTGTTCGCCGGCAGTATCGCCGTCTACGGCTCCCATCCGGACCTGCCCCTGCCACCGGCGGTCAGCGAGACGACACTGCCGGTGCCGCGGTCGAGTTACGGCACCCAGAAGCTGATGTGCGAGCACCTGATCGCGGACTGCACCCGCCGCGGCTTCGTCGACGGGCGGGTCGCGCGGCTGATGACGGTGGCGGTACGCCCGGGCAGGCCCAACGCGGCCGCCTCCGGCTTCCTGTCCGGCATCGTGCGCGAGCCGCTCGCGGGACTGCCCGCCGTCTGCCCGGTGGACCCCGCCCTGACCGTGGCCCTCTCCTCACCCCGGCGTACCGTCGCGGGCATCCTCCGGGTCGCCGAGGCGGAACGCGGCACCGGACCGGGGCGCCTCGAGGGCCCGCTGCCGGTCAACCTCCCCGCCCTGACCGTCTCGGTCGCCGAGATGCTCGCCACCCTGCGGCAGGTGGCCGGTGACACCGTCGCCGACCGGGTCACCGTCGCGCCCGACCCGGCCGTCGAGGCGATCGTCGGCTCCTGGCCGGCCGTCTTCGACCACCGCCGCGCCGCGGCACTGGGCCTGGACCCCGACCCGAGCTTCCTCTCGGTGCTCCAGGACTACATGGCGGACCACCCCGACGCGGTCACCTGACGGTCGGACTGAACCCGGCGGCTCGGTCAGCCCGGGAAACGGCCCGTGGAGCGCAGCAGCCAGCGGCGTTCCGCGTACGCCAGGTCGTCGCGCCACAGCCGTGCCGCTCCCGCCGTCATCACGCGGCGCAGCACCGGGCGCAGGGCGCGGGCCGCCGCGAAGCCGGGTCGCTCGGAGGCGGCCACGACCGCTTCCACCACGGCGGTGCGCGGCCGGCCCGAGGCGTCCGGACCGAGCGGAGTCACATGCGTCTCGACCACCGAACCCAGGCCCTCGCCCTCGGTGATGCGCATGAGGACCGTCCGGGGATCGGGCGTGGTGAAGACCGCCCGCACCGGCACGACCAGCCGCCCGGCCACCTTGAACGAGACGTCCACGGTGAACCCGTCCTCGCCCGCCCCCTCTTCGCCCGCCCCCTCCGAGCCGGGCGTGTCCACCACGGTCAGGTCGACGAAGGAGTACGGGTGGAACCAGGCCCCGTGCCAGGGGTCGAGGCGGTTGGCCACGACGTCCTCCGGCTCGCAGATCCCGACCCCGGAGTACACGGCGGCGACGGAGCGCGACAGCTCCGGCCGGGCGGGCACGACCGGTGCCGGCGTCGGCGGTTCACCGCCCACCGGGTCCAGCCGCACCCAGACCAGCACCCCGTCGTCGTACAGCGGCAGCGGCTCCCAGCCGGCGAACGGGCCGCCGTCCAGGGCCAGTCCGTGCCAGTGGCAGACCAGCGTCCCGCAGCGCACCGGGCTGTCGGCGAGCGGCGCTCCCAGATGCGGGCAGATGCCGGGGCCTCCCGCGAGCTTGCCGTCGGCGGTGCGCCAGACGACCACTTCCTGCCCGGCCACCGTCGCCGACAGCGGCCGGTCGCCGCGTACGTCCCGTGAGGCGCCGACGACGTACCAGTTGCCGGACGGGCGCGCCTGGGCCCGCTTCAGCGCCTCGGCGATCAGGGCGGGCCGGGCCTGCCGCCAGGTCGGCCGCTGTTCCTCCCACCGCACCGGGCGGCGCCGCAGGGACAGCGGGTAGCGCCTGCGTTGCGTGTGCCGACGGGATGTCATGCGACCCTCCGCGTGGACGGGGACGTCTCGGCCGGCGCGCCGGACACCGGTGGTACTCCGGTCGACCTGTGCCGCAGCCGCGCCGCGCCGACCCGGACCAGGCCGTCCAGGGCCACGACGGCACGGCGGCGCCGCGGGACCACGGCTCGGCGTTGCACCGAGCGGTACCCGTCGGCGGCGACCGCGTCCAGGATGCCGCCGTACAGGACGAAGGCGGTGCGGATGCACGGGCGGGAGACCGGGGCGAGCATGGCCAGGCCCGGCTCCGCCTCGCGGTAGATCCCGCGGGTCAGCTCCTCGAACTCCCGCAGCGCGGCGGTGATCCGGCGGTCGGGCCGTCCGGTGTCCCGGCTCCAGCGCAGCAGCCGCCGGTCGACGCCGTGCGCGGTCAGCAGGTCGGCGGGCAGATAGACACGGCCGCGGTCGAGGTCCTCGCCCACGTCCCGGAGGAAGTTGGTCAGCTGGAACGCCACGCCGAGGGTCGCCGCGTGCGGTGACGCCTCCTCGCGCGGGACGACCGTGCCGAGCACCGGGAGCATCTGCAACCCGATCACCTCCGCCGACCCGTAGGTGTAGGTGCGCAGATCGGCGTACGTGGCATAGCCCGTGATGTCGAGGTCGGCGCGCATCGCGGCCATGAAGTCGGTGAAGTGGCGGTGGTCGATGGCGTAGCGCCGCGCGGTGTCGGCCAGGGCGCGGACGACGGGTTCGGCGCTGTCGCCCGTGCGCAGTCCCGTCTCCAGCTCGTGCTGGAGACGGGTCAGCCGGTCGGCGCGCTCGGCGGCGGTGGTCGTACCGTCGAGCGTGTCGACGATGTCGTCGGCCCAGCGGGCGAACCCGTACAGCGCGTGCACGGCCGGCCGCCGTGCCGGCGGCAGCAGGCGGGTGGCGAGGAAGTACGTCTTGCCGTGCCGGGCGTTCAGCGTCCGGCACCGGGTGTACGACTGCCGCAGCGCCGGATCGGTGACGCCGGCCGCGTCGAGCTCACGGTCGGTCATACCGGCCTCCGTTCGCGGGATTCCCGTACGGCGGGGCGCGCTCGCCCGGCGCGGGCACCGCCGGTGATGCGCGCCGCGGCGAGCTTGCCCGACAGCAGCACGGTCGGGACGCCGACGCCGGGCGTGGTGCCGCAGCCGGCGAGGACCGCGTTGACCGTGCCGCGCACCAGGTTGCGCGGCCTGAACGGTCCGGTCTGCGCGAAGGTGTGGGCGGCGGAGAAGGGCGAGCCGGCCGCGTGACCCTGCGCCTGCCAGTCGGCCGGGGTGACCAGGCACTCCTCCTCGATGGCGTCGGCGATGCCGTCCAGGCCGCGCCGCTGGAGTTCGGTGAGGAGGCTGTCGCGGTAGCGGGGGGCCAGTTCGCGCCATTCGGCCGCGCCGGGGCCGAGGGCGGTGTTCGGGCAGGGGGCGAGGACGTAGTGGAGATGGCGGCCGGGCGGTGCGAGGCCGGGGTCGGTGGTGGTGGGGCGGGTGATGAGCAGGGACGGATCGCTCATCAGGCGGCCGGTCTCGGTGAGTTCGGAGAAGGTCCGCCGCCACGCCGTGCCGAAGGAGAGGGTGTGGTGGGCCAGCCAGGGCCAGGTGCGGTCGGTGCCGATGTGCAGGATCACGGCGGAGGGCGAGAACCGCAGCCCCACCGGGCGCCTGGGCGCGCGGCCCAGCAGCCGGTAGGTGACGGGCAGGTCGGGGGTGAGGACGACGGCGTCGCAGGCGATCCGGCCGGAGTCGGTGACGACGGCCGTGATCCGTTCCCCGGAGCGTTCCAGCCGGGTGACCGTCTCCCCGAACCGCAGCTCGGCCCCGGCGTCCGCGGCGGCGTCGGCCATCGCCCGGGGCAGGGCGTGCATGCCGCCGCGCGGGAAGTGGACGCCCGCCACCGTGTCCATGTAGGCGATGACGGCGTACGCGGCCAGGGCGCGCTCGGGCGCCACGCCCGCGTACAGGGACTGGAAGGAGAAGACGCGCCGCAGCCGCTCGTCGCTCAGGAACCGTCCGATGCGCGCGTCCAGGCGTCCGAAGCCGCCGAGGGCGGCCAGCCGGGCGAGGTCGGGGTGGAGCAGCTCCAGGGGCGAGTCGAAGTCGGCGTCGATGAACCGCCGCATCTGCACCCGGTAGAGCTTCTCCAGCCAGGTGCGAAGGCGCCGGTAGCCGTCGGCCTCGCGCGGTCCGGCGAAGCGCTCGACCTCCGCCTCCATCGCCTCGGCGTCGGTGTGGACGTCCAGGGTGCTGCCGTCGGCGAACCGGGCCCGGTAGGCCGGGTGCAGCGGCAGGAGGTCCACCCGTGCGCGCAGGCTGTCGCCCACGGCGGCGAACGCCTCGTCGGCGAGGTGCGGCATCGTCAGCACGGTGGGCCCGGTGTCGAGGTGGTAGCCGCCGCGGACCACGCGCCCGGCGCGGCCGCCGGGCAGCGCCTCGCGCTCCACCACGGTCACCCGGCGCCCGGAACCGAGCAGATGCAGGGCGGCGGCGAGTCCGGACAGCCCCGCACCGACGACCACGACGTGGTCGGTGCGGCCGGGAACGGTACGGGTCATCGGGCGGACCTCTCGGTTGCGGTGGCCGCGGTGCCGGTCTCGTCGGCGGAGGCCGCGGTGTCTCCTGGCGGTGGGGCGGGCTCTTCGCCCCCCGGCGGCGGAGGCGCGGTGTCCCCGTCGCGGGCCGTGAGCCTCGAGGACACGTCCACGACGTCGGAGGCTGTGCTGCCGGGGACGCCGGTCGCGGAGCGCAGCATGGCCTCCAAGCGGCTCGCGGGCTCGGGTTCGAGCACCGCCGAGTTCAGGTGGCGGAGCCCCTGGGCCGTGAGCCTGCGGATCTTCTCCTCCACGGTGTCGCACGCCCCGGTCGCCACGAACACGGCGCGCACCGCGGCGAGTTCGGTGTCGGAGGCGTCCGCGCGGCCGAGCGTGCGGTGCAGGACGTCGAGGGCGCGCCGGTCATCGGAGGCCTCGGCCCGTGCGCGGGCCACGGCGGCCAGGTAGGTGGGCTTGCCGCTGCGGACGTCACCGCCTGTGGGCTTGCCGGTCTCGCGCGGGTCCCCGAAGACGTCGAGGAGGTCGTCCCGCAGCTGGAACGCCAGCCCCACACAGCGGCCCGCCGAGCACAGGGCCCGGGTGGCGTCGGGGGCGGCCCCGGCGAGGGCCGCCCCCAGCGCGAGCGGGCGCTCCACGGAGTACAGGGCGCTCTTGAGACAGGCCGCCCGGACGGCCCGGGCCAGCGACCGCTCCGCGGTGGCCTCACCCTGCACGTCCAGGTACTGCCCGGCCACCATCTCCGTCCGCATGGCCCGCCACAGCTCCCGTACCCGCCGTGCGGTGGCCCGCGGCAGCTCCGTGTCCGCGATGACGTCGTCCGCCCAGGCCAGGGCCAGGTCACCGGCGAGGATCGCCGAAGCCTCCCCGAGGCGCGCGCCGTGCGGCCCGTCGGCGTACTGCTGCGCCACGTCGACGTGCAGCGCCGGCCGCCCGCGGCGCGAGCGCGCGCCGTCCATCACGTCGTCGTGGACCAGGGCGCAGGTCTGGATCAGCTCCAGCGCCGCTCCGATCCGCAGCGCCGCGTGGGTCTGCCAGGGCTCGGCGCCGCCGCAGGCCCGCAGCGCCCACCACACGAAGCGGGAGCGGGCGAGCTTGCCGCCGCCCTGGGTGAAACGGGCGACCCGGGTGGCCAGGTCCGCGCCGAAGAGCGGGTCCACGGCCTCCGCCGCGGCCACCTGCCCGGCGAGCAGGTCGCCGAGCACCGTGCGCACGGCACCGGTGACGTCCGCGTCCACGGCGCGCGGGTCGTCCCCGTACGCCGGGCGCGTCGCGGGCGGCGTGGCGCGCACCCCGTCGTCGCGGCCGTGGTCCCGCTGTCCGGCCGCCCGCCGCGCCGGAGCGGGGGAGACCTGTTCGGCGTCCGGGTCCGCGCACGGATGTCGGTCCGCGCGGTGATCCTTCGCCACGGTGGAGCTCATGCCGGTTCCCCTCATAGAGACCCTCGTGATCAGAGCTGGCGTCGTCATGACCGGTTCGCCCCCGGAAGGGGAGTCGGATGCGGGCGGTCGAAAACCGCTCGCGGCAATTCGATGCAGAGTCGATGCGAGTTGTTCCCCTCTGGTCGAAGCCGCAGGGTGAAAGGGCTGCGGTCGCTCTCGGCGACCACCAGGCCCAGCGGAGGAGTGACGATGACGACCGCACAGCGAACCGGCGCGGACCTCGACGACGGCGTCGACGACAGCGCGCTCGTGGACGGGTTCCTCAGCGGGGACGAGGCATGCCTCACCGTCGTGCACCGCCGTTGGGGCCCGCTCGTGCACGCCCTCGCCCGGCGCTCGCTGGGGGACGCCAGAGAGGCCGAGGACGTCACCCAGCTGGTGTTCCTCGCCGCGTGGCGGGGCCGGGCCGGATTCGCCCCGGACCGCGGCACCCTGCCCGGCTGGCTCACCGGCATCGCCCGGCGCAAGATCGCCGACGCGCTCGCGGCCCGCACCCGCCGTACCGAACTCGTCGCGGCCGCCAGCGCCCAGCTGCTGCTGCGGGCCGAGGACGAGGCGGTACTGCCGGAGACGGCCATAGACCGGGTCCTGCTCGCCGACGAGATGGCCCACCTGCCGCCCCCGCAGCGCCGGGTGCTCAACCTCGCCTTCTACGACGACCTCACCCAGACCCAGATCGCCGAGCTCACCGGCTGGCCCCTGGGAACGGTCAAGAGCCACGCCCGCCGCGGGCTGCGCCGCCTCGCCGGCCGGCTGGGCGCGGACGATCCGGCCGAGTGCGCCGCGTGAGACCGACGCACAATCGATGCATCACTCCAACGGCCCCATTCGGACCCCGAAACAGGTGAGGACCGCATCCACCGGGGTACCGCGACCGGAACACCGCCGCGGAGCAGCGCGAGCCAGGGCCACCACGGCAGCGGCCGTCAGGAAGTGCCGGGCACCACAGCCGCGGAAGTACGGCGACACCACGGAGGGAGTGAGCCGGACGTGCACGAGGCCGACGTCGCCATCGTCGGAGCGGGGGCCGCGGGCCTGTCCCTCGCCCACCGTCTCACCCGGCCCGCCCCCGGCGCCCGGCGTCTGTCCGTCGTCCTGGTGGACGCCCCGCCCGGACCCCTGCGCCCGCCGCGGCGCACCTGGTGCTTCTGGGAGAGCGGCCGCGGACCCTACGACGCCGCGGTCACCCGGTCCTGGCGGCACCTGCGCGTGCACCGGCCCACGGGGGAGCCGATCGAGCACGACATCTCCCCCCTGCGCTACAAGATGATCCGCTCGGACGACTTCGAGGCCCTGATCGAGCACGACCTCGCGGACAGCGGCCGGGTGCGACGCGTCGAGGCGGCGGTCGAGAGCATCGAGTCACTCCCCGAGGGCGCGTGTGTCCACGCCTGTACGGCCGACGGGCATCACGAGGCCGTACACGCGCGCTGGGTGTTCGACTCCCGGCCGCTGGGCAGTCTTCCGGCCGCCCGCACGACCTTGCTCCAGCACTTCCACGGCTGGTTCGTCCGCACCGACCACCGCGCCTTCGACCCGGACCGTGTCGAGTTCATGGACCTGCGCACCCCCCAGCCCGCGCAGGGCCTCTCCTTCGGTTACGTCCTGCCCACCGGCCCGGGGCAGGCCCTGGTCGAGTACACGGAGTTCTCCCCGGCGGTCCTGTCCGCCGACGCGTACGACGAGGCGCTGCGGCACTACACCGGCAGCGTGCTCGGTCTGGACGACTTCGAGGTGACCGGCACCGAGACGGGCGTCATCCCGATGACCGACGCGCGGTTCGCGCGCCGGACCGCCGCGTCCGTCTTCCGGATCGGGGCGGCCGGGGGCGCCACCCGCCCCGCGACCGGCTACACCTTCGCCGGTGTGCAGCGCCAGACCGCGGCCGTCGCGGCGGCCCTGCGCCAGGGCCGGACTCCCGTGCCGCCGCTGCCCCACTCGGCGCGCGCCCGCGCCATGGACGCCGTCCTCCTGCACGCCCTCGACAGCGGCCTGGTCAACGGCGCGGACTTCTTCTCCCGCCTGTTCGCGAGCGTCCCCCTGCCCCGCCTCCTGCGCTTCCTGGACGGCGGGACCCGCCTGCACGAAGAACTCGCCATCGGCCTGCGCACCCCCGTACTGCCCATGCTGCGCGCCGCCACGCGCGTACCCCGGCTCCCGCCCCGCCCCTTCCCCGGCCCCTGACCCGCATGTCCGCCCCGGACGCACCGCCCCCGACGCCCTCACCAGGAGGCAGCATGACCCTGCTGCGTGACGCAGACCTGGCCGCCGCCTTCGACCACGCGGCGCACAGCTACGACGCACTCGTGGCCGCCAACCCCGGCTACCACGCCCATCTGCGCCGCTCGTCCCGCCGACTCGGGCTCCCGCACCCGGGGACGGGCCTGCGCGTCCTGGACCTCGGCTGTGGGACCGGCGCCTCCACCGCCGCGCTCGCCCGGGTGCTGCCCGGCGCCGACATCACGGCCGTGGACGCCTCCTCCGGCATGCTGGACCGCGCCAGGGCCAAGCCGTGGCCCGGCGGGGTCAGGTTCGTGTGCGCTCCCGCCGAGGGCCTCGCGGCGGCGGGTGTCACCGGGCCCTTCGACGCGGTGTTCGCCGCCTACCTCTTCCGCAACGTCGCCGACCCGGACGCCGTCCTGGACGCCGTCCACGACCTGCTGGCCCCGCACGGCCGCCTCGCCGTGCACGAGTACACCCTCAGCGGCCACCCACTGCACCGCGCCGTGTGGACGGCGGTGAGCCGAGGACTGGTGCTGCCCGTCGCCACCGCCCTCGGAGACGGCGACCTCTACCGCCATCTGTGCCGCAGTGTCGTCGACTTCGACACCGTCGACCGGTTCACGGACCGCGTCCGCGCCCGGGGGTTCGACCAGGTGCGGGCCCTGCCGCTGCCCGGCTGGCAGACCGGCATCACCCACACCGTCGTCGCCCGCCGCGCCGTCCCGCCCGCCCGGGGCGCACGGTGAGCGCCGCCCGCCCCGGGCGGGACCGCCGCGCCGTCCTGCTGCCCCCGCCGCCCGGAGCGAGCCGGGTCGGAGGCCGCTCGCGCAGCACCGCCGTCGTGGGCGGCGGCATCGCGGGCATCGCCGCCGCCACGGCACTCGCCGAACGGGGCGTGCGGGTCACGCTCTACGAGCGCGAGCCCTACCTGGGCGGCCGCGTGGGCGGCTGGAGCACCGAGCTGTACGACGGCTCCACCGCGACGATGAGCCGCGGCTTCCACGCGTTCTTCCGCCAGTACTACAACCTGCGGGCCCTGCTCCGCCGTACCGATCCCCGCCTGGGACGCCTCACCGGCCTGCCCGACTATCCGCTCGTGCACCGCGACGGGCTGCACGACAGCTTCCGCAGAGTGCCGCGCACGCCACCCCTGAGCGCGCTGGGCTTCGTGGCGCTGAGCCCGTCCTTCCGCTGGCGGGACCTGGCACGCATGAACCCCGTCGCCGCCCTGCCCCTGCTCGACGTCAGCGTCCCCGAGGTCTACGCCGAACTGGACGGGGTGAGCGCCGACGACTTCCTGCGCTCGCTGCGCTTCCCGGCCGCCGCGCGCCACCTGGCCTTCGAGGTCTTCTCCCGCAGCTTCTTCGCCGACCCCCGCGAGCTCTCGGCCGCCGAGATGGTCCTGATGTTCCACATCTACTTCCTCGGCAGCTCCGAGGGACTCCTCTTCGACGTCCCCGTGGACCCCTTCCCGACCGCCCTGTGGGACCCCCTCGCCGAGCATCTGTCCCGCCACGGCGCCGACCTGCGCCCGTCCACCCCCGTCGAGAGCGTCACGCCCGCCGCCGACGGCACCTTCACCGTCGCCACCGACCGGGAGGAGCTGCCGTACGACAGCGTCGTCCTGGCCCTCGACACGGGCGGGCTGCGCTCCCTGGTCGGCCGCTCGCCCCGGCTCGGGGACCCGGCCTGGCGCGAACGGATCGCCCGCCTGCGCACCGCCCCGCCCTTCCTCGTCTCCCGCCTCTGGCTCGACCGCCCCGTCGCCCCCGAGCGGCCCGGGTTCCTGGGCACGGCCGGGTACGGCTCGCTGGACAACGTCAGCGTCCTGGAGCGCTGGGAGCGGGAGGCCGCTGCCTGGTCCACCCGCACCGGCGGCTCGGTGGTCGAACTCCACGGCTACGCGCTGCCGGAGACCGCCGACCCCGACACCGAGGCCCGGCACCTGATCGCGCGGCTCCACGACGTCTACCCCGAGACCCGCGACGCGCGGATCCTCGACGCACGCCACGAATGGCGCCGGGACTGCCCCCTGTTCCCCGTCGGCGGCTACGCGGACCGCCCGGGCGTCCGGACACCGCAACAGGGCCTGGTGCTCGCCGGTGACCTGGTGCGCACGGACCTCCCGGTGGCCCTGATGGAACGCGCCGCCACCAGCGGCTTCCTCGCGGCGAACGCCCTGCTGCAGACGTGGGCGGTACGAGGTCACCCCGTGTGGACGGTCCCCGACGGCAGCCGGGGCCGGGTCCTGGGAGCCCTGGCGTCGGTCCGGCGCGGGAAGAACGGCACGGCCGTCACCGCCTCGCGTCCGACGGCCCGCCGCGTCACAGGCGGATGACCACCAGGGCGGTGTCGTCGGCGTTGCCCGTGGGCGGCAGCAGCTCGGCGAGCAGGGCGTCGGCCAAATCCTCGGGGCCGGCGTCGCGGTGGCGGGTGAGCGAGTCGGCCAGACGGTCCAGGCCGATGTCGATGTCCTCGGTACGGCGCTCGATCAGACCGTCCGTGTAGAGGACCAGCGTGGCGCCGTCGACGAAGGGCGCGCTGGCCTCGGGGCGCACCGAGTGCTCGACGCTCGCGCCGAGCGGCGGGTCGGTGGCCCGGTCCAGGAAGGTCACCGTGCCGTCCGGGTGCAGCAGGGCGGGCGGCAGATGGCCCGCGCTGCTGTAGGTGAGGGTGTGGCTGCCCCAGTCGACGAAGGCCGTCGCCGCCGTGGTCGACTCGGCGCCCTCGACGGAGCGGGCGTACAGCCCGAGGGCCTCCAGAGCCCGGGCGGGACCGTCGGCGACCAGGGTGGCGGCGCTCAGCGCGCTGCGCAGCTGGCCCATGACACAGGCGGCCGCCAGGCCGTGTCCGACCACGTCACCGACGGCCACCGCCAGACAGTCGTCGGGCAGGTCGACCAGGTCGTACCAGTCACCGCACACGTTCAGGGCGCCCACGGCGGGCCGGTAGCGCACGGCCGCCTCGCGACGCCCCAGGGGGCCGGGGGCGGGCAGCAGGGCCTCCTGAAGGGCCAGGGCCACCTCGCGTTCGCGGGCGTGCGCCTTGCGCAGGCGTTCGTTGACCTCCTGGAGCTCCCGGGCCCGGGTGTACAGCTCGGCCTCCAGCACCCGTGCCCGGCTGTCGCCGCCCGGCCCGCCGCGGTGCCGGATGAGTTCGGTGACCTCCTCCACCCGGTGCACGAGCAGCGTCACCTTCCCGTCGGCGCCGAGGACGGGGGCGTTGACCGGACTCCAGAAGTGCTCCTCCCAGTGACCGGGCCGCTGCGGATCCTCGATGTCGTAGCGCAGCACCGCCATGGTGTCCCGCTCACCGGTGGCCACCGCGCGCAGCATCGACTCCCGGGTCTCCCGCATTCCGGCCGCGGCGTCGTCGTGCGGATTCTCCGGGAACACGTCGAAGATGTAGCGGCCGACGAGCTGCTCGCGGGCGCGACCGGTGATCCGTACGAAGTCGTCGTTGACGTTCACGTACACCAGCTCCGGCGTCAGCAGCGCCACCATGCCGGGCAGGGCGCGGAAGACCGCCGCGTGGTCGATCTGCGGTTCCCTCATGTGCAGCCTGCCTCGAAGCGAGCCATCATGATGTGATTTTCCACGATAGAGGGGATCAGGCGGACGTATCGACCACTACTGTCGGCAGGCGACGGGCCATGACCCGGTTCGCCGTCGTGGTGGCAGGCACCCCTCCCGATCGCCCGAGCTCGCGAAAGGACCCACTCGAATGAGTTACGCAGTCCTTGGTACCGGCATCGTCGGCCGGACCGTGGCGGCCAAGCTCGCTTCCCTCGGCCACGAGGTCGTCATCGGCACCCGCGACCCCGCGGCCACCCTCGCCCGCACGGAACCCGACGGCATGGGCAACCCGCCCTTCGGGCGGTGGCACGCCGAGCACCGCCAGGTGCGCCTCGCGACCTTCGCGGAGGCCGCGGCCTCGGGAGAAACGATCGTCAACGCCACGGCCGGCGGACAGAGCATCGAAGTGCTCCTGGCGGCCGGCGCGCGCAACCTGAGCGGCAAGGTCCTGATCGACATCGCCAACCCGCTCGACTTCTCCGCGGGGATGCCGCCGACGCTCGACCCGGTCAACACCGACAGCCTCGGCGAGCGCATCCAGCGGGCCTTCCCCGACGCGCTGGTGGTGAAGACCCTCAACACCATGAACTGTTTCGTCATGGTCGATCCGGCCAGGGTGGCCGGGGAGCACACCGTCTTCGTCAGCGGCGACGACACCGGCGCCAAGAAGGCCGTGACCGCTCTGCTGGGCTCCTTCGGGTGGCCGGAGTCCAGCGTCATCGACCTGGGCGACATCAGCAGCGCCCGAGGCGCCGAGATGCTCCTGCCGATCTGGCTGCGCCTCTACGGCACGTTCGGCCACGGCGACTTCAACTTCCACGTGCAGGGCGCCCGCCCGGGCGTCTGAGCCGAGCCCCCGCTCCCCGTACCGAGCCGCACCCCCGCTCTCCGGTACCGCGCGTCACGGGGCGCGGGTGCGACTTGAGAGACTGTCCGGTATGGACATCGCGAGCAGAAACCACGTGACCGTCACCGGTAACCCCCAGGGGCCGACGGTGGTGCTGGCCCATGGCTTCGGCTGCGACCAGAACATGTGGCGGCTGACGGTGCCCGCGCTGGCCGACGACCACCGCGTGGTGCTGTTCGACTACGTGGGTTCGGGCCGCTCGGACGCCTCCGCGTTCTCCGAGGACCGGTACTCCTCCCTGGAGGGGTACGCCCGGGACGTCGTGGAGGTGTGCGAGGCGCTCGACCTGAGGGACGCCGTGTTCGTGGGCCACTCCGTCAGCGCGATGATCGGGGTGCTGGCGGCCGGCCTGGCTCCCGACCGGATCGGCGCCCGCGTGATGGTCGCCCCCTCCCCGCGCTACATCGACGACGAGGGTTACCGGGGCGGTTTCAGCGCCGAGGACATCGACGAGCTGCTGGCCTCGCTGGAGGCCAACTACCTCGGCTGGTCGGCCGCGATGGCCCCGGTGATCATGGGCAACGCGGACCGGCCCGAACTGGGCGACGAGCTCCGCAACAGCTTCTGCGCCACCGACCCGGACATGGCACGCGTCTTCGCCCGGACCACGTTCCTGTCGGACTCGAGGGACGACCTCAAGGGCGTGACCGTGCCGACCCTGATCCTGGAGTGCACCCAGGACGTCATCGCCCCGCGGGAGGTCGGAGCCTTCGTCCACCGGGCGGTCCCCGGCTCGACCCTGGTCACCCTCGACGCCACCGGACACTGCCCGCACCTGTCCGCGCCCGAAGCCACCAACCAGGCGATCACCGACTTCCTCGCGAGCCTGTGATGATGTGCCGCGCCGACCAGCAACCCGACCCGCAGGACGCCGACGGCGAGAAGGTGACGGACGCCGCGTTCGCCGCGCTGCTGGAGGACGGAGCCGAGGACCTGTACGAGAACGCGCCCTGCGGATACCTCTCCACGCTGATGGACGGCACCGTAGCGAAGATCAACACCACGCTGCTGGACTGGCTCGGCCTGGAGCGGGAGGACGTGGTGGGCCGGATGCGGTTCACCGACCTGCTGACCATGGGCGGCAAGCTGTACCACGAGACGCACTTCGGCCCGCTGCTGCGGATGCAGGGCGAGATCAGCGGCATAGCCCTGGAGATGAAGCGGACCGGCGGCGGCCGGATGCCCGTGCTGGTCTCGTCCGCGGTCAAGCACGGCACCACCGGGCAGCCGCTGCTGATCCGCACCACCGTCTTCGACGGCCGGGACCGCCGCGCCTACGAGGAGGAGCTCCTGCGCCGCCGGGAAGCGGCCGAGGAGGCCCGCCGGCAGGCGGAGGCCGACCGCACCCGCCTCCAGGAGGCGCTCGCGGTCCTCCAGCAGTCGCTGCTGCCGGACACCCTGCCCGAGGTACCCGGGGTGCGGACGGCCGCCCACTACCACACGGCCTCGCCCGACCGGCTGGGCGGCGACTTCTACGACGTCTTCGCCATCGACGGCAAACGCTTCGGGTTCTTCCTCGGCGACGTGTGCGGCAAGGGCCCGCAGGCCGCGGCCCTCACCTCGCTGACCCGCTACACCCTGCGTGCCGCCGCGGTCCACGACCCCGACCCCGTCTCCGCCCTCACCACCCTGAACAAGGTGCTCCACGAGCGCTACGCAGGCAGCGGCGACCCCCGCTACTGCACCGCCGTGTACGGCACCCTCGAACCCGATCCCGCGACCGGCCGGCTCACCGTCCACCTCGCCTCGGGCGGCCACCCCCCGGTCATCGTCCTGCGCGCGGACGGCACGGCCGACTTCCTGCGCACGCCCGGCGGCCTGCTCGTCGGCATCCTGCCGTCGGCGCCCTTCACCACCGCCACGACCGTGCTCGGCCCCGGCGACACGCTCCTCCTCTACACGGACGGCCTCACCGAGGCCCGCACCGGCCAGGACCGCACCGGTCTCTACGGCGACGAGGCGCTCCTCGCCTTCGTCACCGCCCATGCGGGCAAGAGCCCGCACTCCGTCATCGAGGCCCTGACCGGCCTCCTGGACAGCTTCGGTGACGGCCTCGACGACGACACCGCCCTGCTCGCCATCGGCGTCCCCGCCGCCGACGACCCCCGGACGAGAAACGAACGATGAGCCCGCTGAACATCACGACCCGAGACGCCGCGACCGGTCCCGTTGTGGAGATCGCCGGCGAACTCGACTACGCCAACGTCTCCGCACTGCAGAAGCGCCTGGACGCCCTCACCCTCGGCCCTGGACAACGCCTGGTCCTGGACATGAGGGGGCTGGAGTTCTGCGACTCCAGCGGCATCACGGCCCTGCTCGCCGCCCGCTCCCGCGCCGAGACCGTCCAGGCCGACATCGCGCTGGCCGCCGTACCGCCGAACATGCTGCGTGTGCTGCGCATCGTCGGCCTCGACCAGATCTTCACCATCCACCCCGACAGCGAGACGGCCACCCGTCCCTGACCCGCCGGGGCGCACACGGGCTCAGAGGTTCAGCCGGTCCGCGACCGCGGACAGGGCGGTGCCCAGCGGGAGGCCGACGCGGGTGTGGGCGAGCGCGTCACCGCGGGTGGGATCCCGGTTGACGATGAGGACCGGCTTGTCGGCCTGAGCCGCCTGGCGGACGAACCGGAGCCCGGACATCACCGTGAGCGAGGAGCCGAGGACCAGCACCGAACTCGCCTCACGGACCAGCCCGCGGCAGTGCTCGATCCGCTGGACGGGCACCGACTCGCCGAAGAAGACGACGTCGGGCTTGAGGATCCCACCGCAGTCGGTGCAGGGCAGGACGCGGAAGCCGGCGACCTGTTCGTCGGAGAGGTCGGCGTCGCCGTCCGGGTTGATCGCGGCGGCCACCGGCGCGAATCCCGCGTTGGCCGCTTCCAGCCGTACGGCGAGGTCACCACGCGGGGTCATGGCGTCACAGGCGAGGCAGCGGACCCTCGCCAGGCTCCCGTGCAGTTCCACGACACCCTCGCTGCCGGCGGCCTGGTGCAGGCCGTCGACGTTCTGGGTGATGACGCCCGAGAGCAGACCGTGCCGGGCGAACGCGGCCACGGCCCGGTGCCCGTCGTTCGGGCGGGCGCGGCCGAAGGTACGCCACCCCAGATGACTGCGCGCCCAGTATCTTCGCCGGGCCTGCGGGGAGGCGGTGAAGTCCTGGTACGTCATCGGCGTGTGGCGGGTCAGACTGCCGCCCGCGCCCCGGTAGGCGGGGATGCCCGACTCCGTGGAAATGCCCGCCCCGGTGATCACCAGCACCCCGCCGACGCTCAGCGCGTCGACCACGGGCCGAAGATCGGTGGTCCCCGGCGGCAGGTCCGGGGGTGGGGTCCAGTGGAGCGTGGGACGCGTGCGCATGCGTGCCAGGGTACGGAACCGGGGGCTGAGCCGGCGTCGATGCGGAGCCGGTCCTGGCGCTACGCGGAGTCCTCCGCGAGCAGGTAGTCGATCGCGCCGACGACGTCCTGGACCGTGTGGTGCGGCGTGAGCAGCCCTTCGGGCCAGGGGCGGCCGGTGACCCAGATGGTGCGCAGCCCCGCCTCGTGGCCCCCGACGATGTCGGTCTCGGGATTGTCGCCGGTCATCCAGTCGCCGGGGCTGAGCTGCGTCCCGCAGCGCGCGGCGGCCAGTTCGAACAGCCGCGGGTCGGGTTTGCGGATGTCGATGTCGCCGGACGCCGCGATCCCGTCGATCAGGTCGGCGAGCCCGGTGGCCTGGATCTTGGCCCGCTGGATGTCGCTGGCGCCGTTCGTGGCCACGCCGACGCTCCAGCCCGCCTCCTTGAGCCGCTCCAGGCTGCTGAGGACGGCGGGGCGGCAGTGCACCGAGGACGCCATGCGGTCGATGTAGACGCGCCACAGATGGTCGGCGCTCTCCCGGACCGGGAAGGTGGCGCGCAGCCGGTCGAAGTCGGCGCGCTCGGCGTGGTCGGCCAGCTCGGTCAGCAGCCACTGCTCGACCTCGGGGCCGTAGCCGTGGTCGCCGCTCAGGCTGGTGACGGCGTCGGCGAAGGCGCCGCTGCGGTCGACCAGGGTCCCGTCCAGATCGAAGATCGCGAGTCTCACGCTGTCGGACCCTACTTGCCGCGACGGGCATCCGGTACGGGTCCGCCGTCCGGGGCGGTGAGTTCGGGCGGGCGACGGGCAAAGTCCTTGTCTTCTTCCGACCCATTGTGTTGAGCCAACTGCCCCCCTACTGTTCGACTTTGCCTGAGTCTGTGTGATGTTGATTGCTCAGGCCGTAAGGAGGCCGCAGTGCGGGGTAATCGGAACGATTCGGAGACCGCGAGACCCGGTCGCCGCGGGTGGGGGAGGGCGGTCCTCGCGACGGCCGCGACCATCGCCCTGGCGACGGGAACGATCGCGCCGGCCGCGGCGCGGGAGGCGGACGGGCCGCCACCGGCCGCCGCACCTGCCGCCGACCCGACGCCACACACGGTGAGTTACGACGGCTACTCGTTCCTCGTCGACGGCAGACGCACCTACCTCTGGTCCGGCGAGTTCCACTCCTTCCGGCTCCCGAGCCCCGACCTGTGGCGGGACATCTTCCAGAAGATGAAGGCCGCCGGCTTCAACTCCACCTCCCTGTACTTCGACTGGGGCTACCACTCGCCCAAGCCGGGCGTGTACGACTTCACCGGCGTCCGGGACGTCGACAAGCTGCTCGACATGGCCGAGGAGGCCGGCCTCTACGTCATCGCGCGCCCCGCGCCCTACATCAACGCCGAGGTCGACAGCGGCGGCCTGCCGGGCTGGCTGACCACCAAGGCCGAGAACAACCGCAGCGACGACCCGCGCTTCCTGAAGTACGCCGACGAGTGGCTGACGCAGATCGACCGGATCATCGCCCGGCATCAACTCACCAACGGCACCGGCTCGGTCATCGCCTACCAGGTCGAGAACGAGTACTACAACGGCTCCGCCTCCGCCCGCTCCTACATGAAGCACCTGGAGGACAAGGCCCGCGCCGACGGCATCACCGTGCCGCTCACCGGCAACAACAACGGCACCTTCAACTCCGGCGACGGCGCCCTGGACGTGGACGGCCCGGACTCCTACCCGCAGGGCTTCGACTGCTCCAACCCCACCAAGTGGAACGGCGTCCCCGACATCAGCTACGACCACCCCGCGGGCAAGCCCCTGTACTCCCCGGAGTTCCAGGGCGGCGCCTTCGACCCCTGGGGCGGACCGGGCTACGACAAGTGCGCCCAGCTGATCAACGACCAGTTCGCCAACGTCTTCTACAAGCAGAACATCGCCGTCGGCGCGACCGCGCAGAGCTTCTACATGACGTACGGCGGCACCAACTGGGGCTGGCTGAGCATGCCCCAGAACTACACGTCGTACGACTACGGAGCCGCGATCCGCGAGACCCGCCAGTTCGACCCGAAGTACGACGAGGACAAGCTGATCGGGTACTTCACCCAGGCGGTCGCCCCGCTCACCAAGACCGACGCGATCCGGGCCACACCCCCGGACGACTCCGCGGTCGTCGACACGGCACGCATGAACCCCGACACCAAGACGCAGTTCCACGTCCTGCGGCACGGCAACTCCACGTCCACGGCGGTCGACCGGACGCACATCGCGCTGGACTTCAACGCCCAGCCGGCCGGGGACACCACCTACACCTGGGACGACCCCGACTCCGCGCTCCAGTACAGCGGTTCGTGGTCGCACGTCGCCAACACCAGCTACACCGGCGGCGACTACAAGCACACCGAGTCGTTCTCCAACAAGGCCGGTGACTCCCTCACCGTGCCCTTCGACGGCACCGCGATCCGCTGGATCGGCTCGAAGACCAACAACCACGGCAACGCGGACGTCTACCTCGACGGCACCAAGGTCGCCACCGTCGACGACTCCGGCAGCGAGAACCAGGCGGTGATCTTCCAGAAGACCGGCCTGACCCCGGGTGCGCACACCCTGAAGATCGTCGTCACCGGGACCCACGGCTCGGGCTCCACCGACAACTACGTAGCGATCGACGCCATCGACGTGCCCACCGGTACCGCCGCCGAACAGCCGACCTACCCGGTCGTACCCCAGCAGCCCGGCACCGCGATCACCCTCGACGGCCGCGACTCCCACGTCATCGTCGCGAACTACCGCCTCGGCGAAGCGCAGTTGCAGTACTCCACATCGGAGCTCATGACCGACGCGACCATCGGCGACCGGGACGTCGCGGTGCTCTACGGCGACACGGACAGCGACGGCGAGACGGTCCTGCGCTACGCCTCCAAGCCCACGGTGACCGCCACCGGCGGCACGGTGACGACCACCTGGGACGCCACCACCGGCGATCTGCGCCTCGACTACACCCACAAGGGCCTGATCCGCGTCACCGTCACCGCCCCCGGACAGCGTCCGCTGCTGCTCCTGGTGGGCGACAAGGCCACGGCGAAGACCTTCTGGCGCCAGGACACCGCGACCGGCCCGGTCCTGGTGCGCGGCACCCATCTGCTGCGCACGGCGACCAGTCTCGACAACGGCCGTACGGTTGCGCTCACGGGCGACAACGCCGACGACAACAACATCGAGGTGTTCACCTCCGCCGGTCACGTCACCTGGAACGGCCGACCGGTGAAGACCCGGACCACCGACACCCCGAGCCTCACCGGCAAGATCCCGACGGCCGCCGCGATCCACCTGCCGGCGCTGACGAACTGGAAGCACGCCGAGGAATCCCCCGAAGCGGCCCCCGGTTTCGACGACACCAGCTGGCAGGTGGCCGACAGGACGACGACCAACAGCGTCTCCGGCATCAACAAACTGCCCGTGCTCTACGCCGACGACTACGGCTTCCACACCGGCAACACCTGGTACCGCGGCCGTTTCCACGCGAGCGGCAAGGAGACCGGCATCCACCTGGTCTCCGACTCCGGCGGCGGCGCCCAGGCGTTCTCCGCCTGGCTCAACGGCACCTTCCTGGGCAGCTCCACCACGGGCAGCGCCGACTTCACCTTCCCGGCCGGCGCGGTCAGGTCCCAGGGCGACAACGTCCTTTCGGTGCTCACCGTGAACATGGGCCACGAGGAGGACTACAACTCCACCAACGGCAACAAGACCGCGCGCGGCCTCACCAGCGCCTCCCTCGTCGGAGCCCCGCTGACCTCCGTCACCTGGCGCCTGCAGGGCGTACGCGGCGGCGAGGACCTCCAGGACCCGGTCCGCGGCCCGCTCTCGACCGGCGGCCTGTACGGCGAGCGGGCGGGCTGGTCCCTGCCGGGCTACCCGGACGCCAAGTGGAACCGGGTCTCCCTGCCGACGACCGACACCCGCCCCGGTGTCTCCTGGTACCGCACCGACGTCAGCCTGGACCTGCCGCGCGGCCAGGACACCTCGCTCGGCCTGACGTTCACCGACGACCCGGCACGCAAGTACCGGGCCACGATCTTCGTGAACGGCTGGCAGGTCGGCAACTACGTCAACTACCTCGGCCCGCAGCACACCTTCCCGGTCCCCAACGGCATCCTCGACCCGAACGGCCACAACAGCATCGCCATCGCCGTGTGGAACCTGGACGGCAGCACCGGCGGCCTCGGCAAGGTCTCCCTCACGAACTACGGCAGCTACGCCTCGTCCCTGCGGGTCGCGCAGAACGACAGCCCGCGCTACGACGCCCGGAAGTACGCGATGCCGAAGCGTCCGGGAGCCGACGTCACCCTGGCCGTGCCCGACACCGCCCAGCCGTCGGAGGCCTTCACGGCGAGCACGACCGTGACGGTGCCGAAGGGCGGCAGCCCGGCGTCCGACCTGACGGCCGCGCTCTCCGCCCCCGACGGGTGGAGCGTCAGCGCCACGAGCCCCACCTCCCTCACGTACCTGCGACCCGGGAAGTCGGCCACCTTCACCTGGAAGGTCCAGCCACCGGCCGGGGACCTGCCCTCCGCCTCGGCGCTCACCACCACCGTGCGCTACGCGCAGAACGGACGGCGGGCCACCGGCAGCGACGAACGCGTCATCGGCGGCATCCCACCGGCTCCGCCGGCCGGGAAGAGCGCGGTGAGCGATCTGCCCTTCCTGTCCTCCACCAACGGATGGGGCCCGGTGGAGCGGGACAGCAGCGTCGGCGAGCAGGCGGCCGGGGACGGCCGTCCGATCAGCATCGCCGGCGTGACCTACCCCAAGGGCCTCGGCACCAACTCGCTCAGCGACGTCCAGCTCTACCTCGCCGGACAGTGCACGCGGCTGACGGCCTCCGTGGGCGTCGACGACGAGACCGGCGGGGCGGGAACGGTGACCTTCTCCGTCATCGCCGACGGCAGGACCCTGGTCACCACGCCGACGATCCGCGGCAAACAGGCCGCCGTGCCGATCGACGTCGACGTGAGCGGCGCGCAGGTGGTCGACCTGAAGGTCGGTGACGCCGGCGACGGCAACGGCAACGACCACGGCGACTGGGGGGCACCCACCCTGACGTGCGGCTGACGGCCGTAGCCGGAAAACGGGCGCCCGAGGGCCGACCGCACAGGCGGTCGGCCCTCGTCGGGCATCAGCGGTCCCGCATCAGCCCTTGGCGGCGGAGCGTCGTGCGGCCTCGGTCACCGCGATCTCCTCGGTCAGCCTTGCGATCGCCGACTGCGCCGAGGCGATGCCCCGGACGAGGAGCCGCAGATGGGTCGTGGACTCCGGTACGGCCGCCTCGAACTCCGCCAGCCGCCGCTGGTGCGCGGCGAGCCGGGCCCTGAGCCGGGCGACCGGGTCGGGGGGCGGGGGAGGAGTCGCCCCGTTGAAGACCACGTTGTACAGGGGGCGTTCGGCCTGGACGGTCTCGCGTTCGGCGGCCTCCGCGTGGTCGGGGTAGTCGATACGGACGGCGATGACGCGGGGCCCCCAGGGCTGCTCGCGCAGATGGGTGCGGATGCGGGTGAGCGGGCTGGTGGTGATGCCGACGTACAGCAGCCCTTCGAGGCCGTAGAGCCGGTACAGGGCGGTGCGGCCGGCGGCGTGCAGGCTGCCCTCCTCGTCGAACAGGCCGCGCAGGAACTGGGTGTCGATGTCCTTCACGGCACGGCCCCCTCGCACCAGGCGCCCACGGCGGCCGACCCGGCCGTCGCCGCGCAGGCCCCGACCACGTGCCGCCCCTCCACCGACCACGCTCTCACGGGGGTCTGACAGAGCGTCGGGCCGGCCGCTCGGGGACGAGGGGTCCCGTGAGCCGCCGGCCCGTCGCCGCGTCGGTCAGGACAGGATCTCGACGTACCCGTCGGTGCCGTGCACCCGGATCCGCTGCCCGTCCCGGATCAGCCGGGTGGCCCCCTCGACGCCCACCACCGCGGGCAGGCCGTACTCGCGGGCGATGACCGCGCCGTGGGTCATCAGGCCGCCCACCTCCGTGACCAGGCCCGCGATGCCGACGAACAGCGGTGACCAGCTGGGGTCCGTGAAGGACGTGACCAGGATGTCGCCCGCTTCGAGATCGGCGTCCGCCATGTCGAGGACGACACGCGCCCGCCCCTCGACCGTCCCGGCGGACACCGCCAGGCCCACGAGGGAGCCGTCCGGCACGTCGTCGCGCCGGTACGCCCCGCTGACGGCCTCACCGTCGGAGGTCAGGACCCGGGGCGGGGTGAGTGCCTGGTACGCCCGGAACGCCTCCTTGCGCTCCTGGACGAGCGGCTGGTCCACCTCGTCGGACCGTACGGCGTCCCGGAACTCCTCGAAGGTGAGGTAGAAGCAGTCGTCCCGCTCGGCGAGAACCCCGGCCCGCACCAGCCGCTCGGCCTCCGCCAGCAGCGCCTGCTTGTAGACGAAGTAGCGGCTGATGATGTTGTACTTCGGATACTCCCGGTACCCGATGAAGGTGCGGACCCGGTCGATCATCCGCTTGGTCTCCTCGGCCTTGACCTCCCCGTCCGGCAGGGCCCGCAGCCGGGACAGCACCTCCTGTTCCTTCCGCTCGGCCTTCTGCCGGCCCTCCTCGAAACGCCGCCGGGCGGCGCCCGGTTCGAAGTTCCTGACGTTGTCGAGGATCACGGGCACGAGCGTGGTGGGGCGCTCCCGCCACCGCGGCCTGGTGATGTCGATCTCGCCGACGCAGCGCATGCCGTACCGGTCGAGATAGGCCTCGATCGCTTCCCGCGCCTCGGTACCGCCCGCGACCTTCGGCAGCTCGTCCAGGAAGCCCTCGTCGTCGACGCCCTGGAGGAACTCGACCACCTCCGGACGCGCGCGGACCACGTCCGCGACGTCGAGCAGCGCCAGGCCCATCTCCGAGGTGATGTTGTCGGGGGCGGACAGCGTGAGCGTGTCCGCCACGTTCCTCTCGCCCAGCCACTCGTGCAGCTTGTCGTTGAGCCACCAGGTGGCCTCCATCCCCGCCATGATCACCGGCAGGTTCAGCGGATCGGTGAGGACCCGCTTGTGCTCCACGAACGCGTCCTGGAGGAAGTCGAACAGCTCCGGGCCGGTCTTCGTGCGGATGTCACGCTCCAGGGCGGCGACGGACGCCTCGCTGCGTTCGATCAGACCGGTCACGATGGCCGGATCGGTCTCGATCGGCGCGGGCGTGCGGCCGGCAGCGGACGCCGGGGCGGACGCCGCGCGGGACGGTGGTCCGGCGGGCCCCGGCTCCGGGAGCGGCAGGACGAAGTCGTCCCGGTCGAGGACGGTCTCCAGCGCGTCCCTGACCAGCGGGTCGCCCTTCCCCATGAGGTCCAGGAGGGCGGCACGGCCCGCGGGCGAGGCCAGGCGCCGGGTGACGTCGACGAACAGCCTTCCGCCCGCCTCGGACATCGGCACCATGGCCGTGTGCTGCCACATGGACAGCCCCAGCGGCTTCATGGCGTCGGTCATCATCTGCTGATGGCCGACGGAGACGTAGATGTGGTTCTCCCCGTCGTCACTGGCCGGGACGGGGAACAGCGTGGTGATCGGCCGGCTCTGCACGATGTGGAAGCCGTCGTCCACCAGGCACCACTCGATGTCCTGCGGGCGGCCGAAGTGCGCCTCGACCACCCGCCCCAGCCGCACCAGCTCGATCGCCTGAGCGTCCGTCAGCGCGGGCTGCTCCTGGCGTCCCGCCTCGACGGCCGTCTCCTGGGTGCCACCGGTCGGCAGCGGCAGCACGGCACGCTGTTTGGCGGCGATCGTCCTGGAGACGACCTCGCCGTCGCGCACCGTGAAGACGTCCGGGTTCACCAGACCGGAGACCAGCGCTTCGCCGAGGCCGAAGCCGGCGTCCACGGTGGCCACCCTCCGGTTGCCCGTGACGGGGTCGGCCGTGAAGAGGATGCCGGCCGCCTGCGGGAACACCATCCGCTGCACGACCACCGCCATGTGGACCGCACGGTGGTCGATGCCGTTGCGCTGACGGTAGGTCACCGCCCGCTCGGTGAACAGGGACGCCCAGCAGCGGCGGACGTGCCGGAGGATCTCGTCCGGCCCGACGACGTTCAGGTAGGTGTCCTGCTGGCCGGCGAAGGAGGCCGTCGGCAGGTCCTCGGCCGTCGCGCTGGAGCGGACGGCGTAGGCGCCCTGCTCACCGAGCCGGGCGAGCGCGCCGGTGATCGCGGCGGCGATGCCGTCGGGGACGGCGATCTCCTCGACGGTGAGGCGAAGCCGCGCACTGAGCGTACGGATCGCCTCCCGGTCGTCCGGGCTCACCAGCGCCAGTCGCTCGAGCTGATCCTCGATCGACGGTTCCTCCGCCATGATCCGACGGAAGGCGTCCGTCGTCACACAGAAGCCGGCCGGCACCCGCACGCCCTCGATCCGCGACAAGTCGCCCAGGTGCGCGCCCTTGCCTCCCACCAGGGCGACCTGACTCCGGTCGGTCTCCTGGAGAGCGGACACATACTGCTCGCTCCTCGTGTTCCCCCCCGAGACAGCGGTGGTCCGTTGCGTTGACACACGCACGTTCGCGCCCTCATTTCCGCAGGTTGTGGCCTCGGCCGAAGATTCTGCGCCGTACCCCGGGTCTTGCCGCAAGCCCCCCTGTGCGCTATAACTTGAGACAGGCAAGGAGAGCACTCTCCTTGCCTTTGCCGTTTTCTGACCGGGGTTCAGTGCGACGCAGGGCCTCCGGCCCGGCCCGTCACGCCTTGCGGAGGTCCTTGACCCGGCGCAGTTTGCCGAGGGAGCGCTCCAGGGTGTCGGGGTCGACGACCGTGACGCCCACGGTGACACCCACCCCGTCCTTGACGCCCTGGGCGATCGAGCGCGCGGCGGCTTCCCGCTGGTCCTCGGGGGTGCCGGGGCGGGCCTCGACGCGGACCGTCATGTGGTCCATGCGCTCCCGCCGGGACAGCTCGATCTGGAAGTGCGGGGCGACCCCCGGGGTGCGCAGCACGATCTCCTCGATCTGGCTCGGGAAGACGTTCACCCCGCGCAGGATGATCATGTCGTCGCAGCGGCCGGTGATCTTCTCGATACGGCGGAACGCGGGCCGTGCGGTGCCGGGCAGCAGCCGGGTCAGGTCACGGGTGCGGTACCGGATGATCGGCAGCGCCTCCTTGGTGAGCGAGGTGAAGACCAGCTCGCCCTCCTCGCCCTCGGGCAGACTCTCGCCGGTGATCGGGTCGACGACCTCGGGGTAGAAGTGGTCCTCCCACACGTGCAGCCCGTCCTTGGTCTCCACGCACTCCTGGGCGACACCGGGACCGATCACCTCGGACAGGCCGTATATGTCGACGGCGTGGATGTCCATGCGCTCCTCGATCTCCCGGCGCATCTCCTCCGTCCACGGCTCGGCGCCGAAGAGGCCCACCCGCAGGGAGGTGGAGCGCGGGTCGACGCCCTGCCGCTCGAACTCGTCGAGCAGGGTGAGCATGTAGGACGGCGTGACCATGATGATCTCGGGCCTGAAGTCCTGGATGATCTGCACCTGGCGCGCGGTCATGCCGCCCGAGGCGGGAATCACCGTGCACCCCGCCCGCTCGGCGCCGTAGTGGGCGCCGAGGCCGCCGGTGAACAGGCCGTAGCCGTAGGAGATGTGCACCTTGTGGCCGGGGCGGCCGCCGGCGGCGCGGATCGAACGGGCGACCATGTCGGCCCACATCGACAGGTCGTTCTCGGTGTAACCGACCACGGTGGGGCGGCCGGTGGTGCCGCTGGAGGCGTGGACGCGGCGGACCTGGTCCATGGGGACGGCGAACATGCCGAACGGGTAGGTGTCGCGCAGATCGGCCTTCGTGGTGAACGGGAAGCGGGCCAGGTCCTCGAGCGTCCGGCAGTCCTCGGGGGCGACACCGGCCTCGTCGAGCTTCTTGCGGTACAGCTCGACGCGGTCGTAGGCGTGCCGCAGCGTCGCGCGCAGCCGGCTCAGCTGGAGGGCGCGCAGCTCCTCGCGGGACAGGCGCTCCCCGTCGTCGAGCAGGCCGTCGGGAAGCGGCTCTCCCCGGCGGGCGGGGGCCGTCGCCGGGGTCTCGCGCTCGCTGGTCATGGCTGTGACTCCTTGGTGCTCGTACCGATGCTGCGGCTGCGCCCGCGGAACTCCGCGATCACCTCGTCACCCCGCAGGACACTCACGTCGTATATGCCGCTCCGGCCGTAGCGGGTGCGCTCGACGGCGACGGCCGTCAGGACGTCGCCCTCGTGGGCGGAGGCGACGAAGTCGATGCCGGCCCCGGCCGCGACGGTCACCGGCCCGTGGCTGTTGCAGGCGCACGCGAAGGCGGAGTCGGCGAGGAGGAAGAGGCAGCCGCCGTGGGCGACGCCATGGCCGTTGACCATGTCCGCCGTCACGGTCATGCGGAGCACGGCCGTTCCCGGACCGTGTTCCAGCAGCTCGATGCCCAGCGCCCGGGACGCCCGGTCCCCGGCGAACATCGACGCGACGGGGTCCGCCATCGCGTCAGTGGCTCGTGTCACCGTGTGCACCACCTTGTGGCCCGACCGAACATTCGGTTAGCGTGCGGCACGGCCAAGTAATCCAGCCGGACCCCTGCCTGTCAAGAGGTGGACCACATGGCGCCGCCAGGCCAGGGGGAGGCGCCCCACCGCAGCCGTAGAGGAGCCGCCCATGCCTGACGAGGTCTATCTGATCGACGGCGCCCGCACCCCGCAGGGCCGCTACGGCGGTGCCCTGGCCGGTGTCCGTCCCGACGACCTGGCCGCCCTCGTCGTGGGAGAGGCGCTGCGGCGATCCGGCGCGCCCGGCGAGGCCGTGGACGAGGTGGTCCTGGGCGCCGCCAACCAGGCGGGCGAGGACAACCGGGACGTGGCCCGCATGGCCGTACTGCTGGCCGGGCTCCCGCACACCGTGCCCGGCCACACCGTCAACCGGCTCTGCGCCTCGGGCCTCACGGCGGTCGCCTCCGCCGCCCAGGCGATCCGGGCCGGTGAGGCGGACCTGGTGGTCGCCGGGGGAGTGGAGTCGATGACCCGGGCCCCCTGGGTGATGGCGAAGCCCGGCACCCCCTGGGCCAAGCCGGGGGAGGTGCACGACACCTCGCTGGGCTGGCGCTTCACCAACCCCCGCTTCACCGCCGCCGACCGCGCCGTGCCCGCGGACGCCGGGCCCGAGGCGGTGAAGGTGACCCTGTCGATGGGGGAGACCGCCGAGGAGGTCGCCGCGCTCGACGGCATCACCCGCGCCGAGTCCGACGCCTTCGCCCTGCGCAGCCACGAGCGGGCCCTCGCGGCCCAGGCGGCCGGGCACTTCGACCGGGAGATCGTGCCGGTCCCGGTGAAGGACGGCGAGGTCACCCGGGACGAGGGCCCGCGTCCCGGCACCACGCTGGAGAAGCTGGGCGCACTGCGCACCGTCTTCCGCGCGGACGGCATCGTGACCGCGGGCTCCTCCTCGCCGCTGTCCGACGGGGCGGCCGCGCTGGTGGTGGCGAGCGCGGCGGCGGTCGAACGCTACGGGCTCACCCCGCGCGCCCGGATCGTCACCTCCGCCTCGGCCGGTGTCCAGCCGAACCTCATGGGCCTCGGGCCGGTCCCCGCCACCGACAAGGCGCTCACCCGGGCCGGCTGGCAGACCACGGACCTGGGCGCGGTCGAGCTCAACGAGGCGTTCGCCGCACAGGCGCTCGCCGTTGTGCGCCGCCTCAAGCTCGACGAGGAGAAGGTCAACGCCGACGGCGGGGCCATCGCGCTCGGCCACCCCCTCGGCTGCTCGGGTGCCCGCATCCTGCTCACCCTGCTGGGCCGACTGGAACGGGAGGACGCCCGCAGGGGGCTCGCCGCCCTGTGCGTCGGCGTCGGCCAGGGCGTCGCGATGCTGGTGGAGCGGGTCTGAGCGCGGATCCCGCGGGGGACCGTCCTCGCAGGTGGGCGGCCTCTTCGCGAAGGTCGCCAGGGGTACTGGTGGCCCGGTGGAAACAGTCGTACAATTAGCCGAACGAACGGTCGGTTGGGGAGAGTCCATGACAGACACGCAGTCCGGTCCGGCGGCGCCCGCCGAACCGGAGCTCCAGAGGCACTTCGACGCCACGATCGCCCGCGACCAGCGCATCGAACCGCGCGACTGGATGCCCGACGGCTACCGCAGCACGCTGATCCGGCAGATCGCGCAGCACGCCCACTCGGAGATCATCGGCATGCAGCCGGAGGGCGAGTGGATCACCCGCGCGCCCTCGCTGCGCCGCAAGGCGATCCTGTTCGCGAAGGTCCAGGACGAGGCCGGCCACGGCCTGTACCTGTACTCGGCCGCCGAGACCCTCGGCGCGGACCGCGCGGACCTCACCGAGCGGCTCATCGCGGGCCGTCAGAAGTACTCGTCGATCTTCAACTACCCGACGCCGACCTTCGCCGACGTCGGCGTGATCGGCTGGTTCGTGGACGGCGCGGCCATCTGCAACCAGGTTCCGTTGTGCCGCAGTTCCTACGGCCCCTACGCGCGCGCGATGGTGCGGATCTGCAAGGAGGAGTCCTTCCACCAACGGCAGGGCTACGAACTGCTGATGACCATGATGCGCGGCACCGACGCCCAGCGGGAGATGGTCCAGGACGCGGTGAACCGCTGGTGGTGGCCCTCCCTCATGATGTTCGGCCCGCCCGACGACAACTCGCCCAACTCGGCGGCCTCCATGGCGTGGAAGATCAAGCGGCACAGCAACGACGAACTGCGCCAGCGCTTCGTCGACATGACCGTGCCCCAGGCCGAGAAGCTCGGCGTGACCCTGCCCGACCCGGAGCTGCGGTGGAACGAGGAGCGCGGCCGGCACGACTTCGGCACCCCCGACTGGGACGAGCTGATGCGGGTCATCAAGGGCGGCGGACCCTGCAACGCGCAGCGCGTCGAACGACGCCGCAGCGCCCACGAGGACGGCGACTGGGTACGGCAGGCGGCCGCGGCGCACGCGGCGAAGAACAAGGCACGCGCGGCCGGGCGGCAGACGCTCACGGCCGGGCTTCAGGCGGGCGCGCACGAAGGAGCGGCGGTATGAGCGACGAGCACGAGACCAGGGCGAACTGGCCGCTGTACGAGATCTTCGTGCGCGGCAAGCGGGGACTGAACCACGTCCACGTCGGCTCGCTGCACGCGGCGGACGACCGCATGGCCCTCACCCACGCCCGCGACCTGTACACGCGGCGCAACGAGGGGGTGAGCATCTGGGCCGTCCGCTCGGAGCACATCGCGGCCTCCACCCGCGACGAGAAGGACCCCTTCTTCGAGCCCAGCGCCGACAAGGTGTACCGCCACCCCACCTTCTACGACATCCCCGACGACGTCCCGCACATCTAGGCCCGCACCGAGGAACAGGCATGAGTGACGACCACGTCTACATGACCCTCGCCGAGGGACACGACGACAGCGACGCCCGGTGGGCGTTCGGCACCGGCTTCGAGGACCCCTTGCACGGCGTGGACACCGGTGTCCCCGCGGGCGTCGACCGGGACGACCTCGCCGCGCGCTGCCTCGCGCTCGGCGACGACGCCCTCGTCTCGGCGCAGCGGCTCGCCGAGTGGACCACCCGCGCGCCCGAACTGGAGGAGGAGGTGGCCCTGGCCAACATCGGCCTCGACCTCCTCGGCCAGGCCCGGCTCCTGTACGCCCGCTGCGGCCAGGCTGACGGCACCGGCCGCGACGAGGACGCCTACGCGTACTTCCGCGACCCGGACGACTTCCGCAACGTACGCCTGGCCGAACTGCCCAACGGGGACTTCGCGTTCAGTGTCGTACGGCTGCTGGTGCTGTCCAGCTGGCGTCTCGCGCACTTCGAGCGGCTGACCCGCGATCCCGACCCGGTGCTCGCCGCCGTCGCCGCCAAGGGCGTCAAGGAGCTGGCCTACCACCGGCAGTGGGCCGCCGAGTGGGCGGTACGGCTCGGTGACGGCACCGAGGAGTCGCATCGCCGTACCCAGACCGCTCTCGGCCAAGTCGCGCCCTATATGGGGGAGTTGTTCGCGGCGTACGACGTGCGTGACGAGGTGGTCGCCGTCCTCCAGCAGGTGACGGAGGCGGCCGGACTCAGCATGCCCGCCTGGCAGCCCCTGCCCGGCCGGGGCCGCGAGGGCCGCCACACCGAGCATCTCGCGCCGCTGCTGGGCGAGTTGCAGTCCGTGGCCCGGGCGCATCCGGGGGCGACATGGTGACCGCCTCGACTGTGGTGACGGCCTCGACGGCCTCGGCCTCTTCGACCGACGCCGGGCACGCCGGGCACGCCAGGCACATCGCCTCACAGGTGCCGGACCCCGAGCTGCCCATGCTCACCCTGGCCGACCTCGGGGTGCTGCGCGAGGTCGAGGTCGGCGCGGACGGCACCGTCGTCGCGACCCTCACCCCGACCTACTCCGGCTGCCCGGCGATGGCGGAGATGCGGGCCGCGGTGGCCGCCCGGCTGACGGAGGCCGGGTACGCGCGCGTGGAGATCCGCACCGTGCTCGACCCGCCCTGGACCACCGACTGGATCACCCCCGACGGGCGCCGCAAGCTCGCCGAGCACGGCATCGCCCCGCCCGGCCCCGCGCCCCGGTCCGCGCCCGGCCCGGTACCGCTGGTGCTGTCCCCGACCCGGCACCAGGTGGCCTGCCCGCGCTGCGGCTCGGCGGACACCGAGGAGACCTCCCGGTTCGGCGCCACCTCCTGCAAGGCGCTGTGGCGCTGCCGCGCCTGCCGCGAGCCGTTCGAGTACCTCAAGGAGATCTGATGGAGGACCTGTTGAGCCCCGCCCCGGTCCGGGCGCGGCGCCGCCGGCCCGCGTTCCACGCGCTGCGGGTCGCCGAGGTGCGGCGGCTCTGCGAGGACGCGGCCACCGTCGCCTTCGAGATCCCCGACGAACTGTCCGAGGAGTTCGCCTTCGCGCCCGGGCAGTCGCTCACCCTGCGCCGCCAGGTCGACGGGCGGGACGAGCGACGGTCGTACTCCATCTGCGCCCCGGCCGGAACCTCGCCCCGCATCGGCGTGCGGGAGGTGCCCGGCGGCCTGTTCTCCTCCTGGCTGGTGCGCGAGCTCGCGCCCGGAGACGTCGTCGAGGTGATGGCACCGACCGGCGCCTTCACCCCCGACCTCGCAACCCCCGGCCACCACGTCCTGATCGCGGCCGGCTCCGGCATCACCCCGATGCTGTCGATCGCCGAGTCGGTCCTCGCCGCCGACGACCGCTCCCGGGTCACCCTCTTCTACGGCAACCGCCGCACCGACTCGGTCATGTTCGCCGACGAACTCGCCGACCTGAAGGACCTGCACCCCACCCGCTTCCAGCTCGCCCACGTCCTCTCGCGCGAGCCCCGCGAGGCCGAGGTGCTCTCCGGTCGCCTGGACGCCGAACGGCTCGCCGCGCTCGTCGACGCGCTGGTGGACGTCGGCTCGGCCGACCACTGGTGGCTGTGCGGCCCGCACGGCATGGTCCGCGACGCGCTGCGCGTGCTCACCGACCTGAAGGTCCCCGCCGACCGGATCCACCAGGAGCTCTTCTACGCCGACGACGAGCCGGTGCGCGAGGTGCGGCACGAGGAGGCCGTCGCCGAAGGGCCCGTCAGCCAGGTCACCATCACCCTCGACGGACGCTCCACCACCGGCGCCCTGTCCCGCGCCCGGACGATCCTGGACGGCGCCCAGAAGACCCGCCCCGACCTGCCGTTCGCCTGCAAGGGCGGAGTCTGCGGCACCTGCCGCGCCCTGGTCACCGAGGGCGAGGCGGACATGCGCCGCAACTACGCCCTGGAACCCGCGGAGGTCGACGCCGGTTACGTCCTGACCTGCCAGTCCTTCCCGGCCTCCGAGACGCTGACGGTCGACTACGACAGCTGAGGCGGCACGTGGGCGTGGGCGCTCTGCGCGGGGGCGCCCATCGACCCAGTCCGCCCCGCCCACCACCTCGGCTCCCTGCACCGACCTGGGGCCGTTTTTCCGGGGCGTAGGCAGGGGCGCCGGGGTTACTCGATGCGCATGGCGAGGTTGCATCTTCCAGGAAACAAGGCGCATCACAGCGACGACGAGGTCGAGGCCCGCGAGGCTCCGGCGCCCGAGGAGGCCGGGCCGGGGCCCGACGTGGAGCGCGAGGCACCGGACACGCCGACGCGGCTGCCGAAGCATGCGTGGCGCGGGGTCCTCAAAGGAGCCGTGCGCGAGTTCAAGGACGACGAGCTGACCGATCGCGCGGCCGCCCTGACGTACTACGGTGTGCTGTCACTGTTCCCGGCCCTGCTGGTCCTGGTGTCCCTGATGGGCCTGACCGGCAAGTCGGCCACCGACAAGGTGCTCGACAACCTGAAGCAGCTCACCCCGGGTTCGGCCCGCGACATCATCACCCGGGCCGTCGAGCAGCTCCAGGGCAACGCCGGCACCGGCTCCGTCATGGCGATCGTGGGCCTGGTGCTGGCGGTCTGGTCGGCCTCCGGCTACATCGCGGCGTTCATCCGGACCGCGAACAGGGTCTACGACATGCCCGAGGGACGCCCGGTCTGGAAGATCCTGCCCCTGCGGGTCGCGCTCACCGTCGTGCTGATGGTCCTCGCCGTGGTCAGCGCCCTGATCGTGGTCTTCACCGGTGGCATCGCCCAGCAGGCCGGCACCGCCCTCGGCATCGGGGACACGGCACTGACGGTGTGGTCGATCGCCAAGTGGCCGGTCCTCGTCGTCCTGGTCACCCTCATGATCGCCATCCTGTACTGGGCCAGCCCCAACGCCAAGGTCAAGGGCTTCCGTTGGATCACCCCGGGCAGCTTCCTGGCCCTGCTCATCTGGATGATCGCCTCCGCCGGCTTCGCGTTCTACGTGGCGAACTTCGCCTCGTACAACAAGACCTACGGCACCATGGCGGGCGTCATCGTCTTCCTGGTGTGGCTCTGGATCAGCAACCTGGCCATCCTGCTCGGGCTGGAGTTCGACGCCGAGAGCGTCCGGCAGCGGGCGATCGTCGGCGGGCTGCCGCCGGACAAGGAGCCGTACACCGAACCGCGCGACACGCGGACGTGGACCGAGGAAGACGTACAGCGACTGGACGAGACCTGATCCTGGCCATGGAGACCCGGGGCCGCCCGTCACACGTCCGGGCCGGCGTGCACAAAGAGGCAGAAGGGATGGCCCACCGGATCGAGTAGCACGCGCACATCGTCCTGGGGCTGGAGTTCCGCCAGGGTGGCGCCGAGGGCGAGGGCATGGTCGACGGCCGACGGCAGATCGTCCACCTCGACGTCCAGATGCATCATCATCTGCTGCTCGGCCTCGCGGGCGGGCCACTGCGGGCGGGTGAAGCGCGGCTCCGTCTGGAACGACAACCCGGGACCGCCGTCGGGCGGCGCGATCTCGACCCAGCCCGGTTCCTCCTTGCGGGCCGACCACCCCAGCAGTTCCCGGTAGAACCGGGCGAGCTCATGGGCGTCCGGCGCGTCGAGGGTGGTCGCAGCCAGGGTGAAACGCGGGGAGGGCTTCATTCAGTGCTTGTGCCCGGTCCAACGACCGACGAAGACCCGGTGGCGGGCCGGTAGCGGAGGTCCTCCCGGACCCCGAGCGCAGGAGCCGTCGACCCCTTGAACCGTGCCGACGCGCCCCGGAGCGGCCGCGCTTCGGCTCAGCCGCCCGTCTCACCCTGGGCGATCTCGATGTCCTCATGGACGCGGACCGCCCCGGTCGCCGCAGTGGCGCAGGAGAGTACCGCGCACGCGGCCAGCAGCGCGGCGAGCCACGGCACGGCGCGGCGTGTGGGCCGGGCGGGAGCCATGAGGGCGGCCACGCGCTGGGGCACCGGGCCCGTGGTCGCGGCGGGGGTGACCGTCGGACGGGCTGTGTCACGGCCGGTGGTGGCGGTCGTGGCGTTCGTCGCCAGTGCCGCGCGGGCGATCGCACGCGCGGTGAGGCGGCGGTCGCCCACGGAGCCGGCCGCGGCCTCGTCGGCGGCCCGTTCGACGGCGAGCCGGATGGCTTCGCGGACCGGGCGCAGGGCCGGGTGGCAGTGGGCGGTCAGCTCGGCCACGGCCAGGAAGTAGTGGTGACCACCGGCGTTGTGGGCGCGCTCGTGGGCGAAGAGCGCCTCGCGCTCTGAGGCGTCGAGGCTGCGCAGCATGGCGGTGGTGACGACGATGCGGTGCGGGCGCCCGGGGAGGGCGTAGGCGTCCGGACGCGGGGAGTCGATGACACACAGGTCGCCCACGGCGGGCTGCCGGTCGGCCGCGGCCCGGGCGGTGCGCAGGCCCGCGGTCTGACGTACGAGGGACAGACCCAGGGTGAGGGCGGCCAGGGTCAGCAGGCCGGCCGCGAGCGCGGCGAGCGGCAGCACCACCCGCTCCGAGGGGGTGCGCAGGGGGTGGACCAGCTCACCCAGCGCGGCGAAGGCCGGGAGCTTGAGCAGACCGGTCAGGGTGAGGGTGCCCAGGGCCGCCACGGTGCCGCCCGCGAGGAGGACGGCCGAGACGGTCAGGGCCCACAGGGCGGCGACCGGGGAACAGCGGGCGGGCACCCGGCGCGCCAGCGCGGGGGCGGCCCAGGGCAGGAGCAGCGGGACCACCAGCAGCGTGATCATCGCGGTCCGTCCTCGAGCAGCTGACGCAGGACCTGCTCGTCGTCGGGGCTGAGCCGGTCGACGAAGCGGGCCAGGACGGTCGCCCGGTCACTGTCGCGGTCGAGTTCGCCGTGCATGCGCAGGGCCGTCAGGCCGTGCGGGTCCGCGACGGGGCGGTAGGCGAAGCCGCGGCCCCGTCGCTCCCGTTCGAGGGTCCCCTTCTCGTGCAGCCGGGACAGGATCGTGGTCACCGTGGTGCGGGCCAGGTCGGAGGCGAGCTCCGCCTGGACCTGGGCCGGGGTGAGCGGTGTGTCCGCGGCCCACAGGGCGGCCAGCACGGCCGCCTCCAGCTCACCCGCCGGCCGCCGGTCGTCCCTCGCCTCGGTCATGGGAACCTTCCTCACTCCGCGATCGTCTACAGTGACGTAGACCGTCTACATAATTGTAGTCGGTCGGGGACCGTCGTGCCGGGGTCCCGTCCGTCCGCCTGGTCGCAGCGAAGGGAATCACCGGATGACCGCCACCGTAGCCGGGCCGCCGCACCTGGCGGTGGGCCCCACGGGAAAGCTCCTCGCCCTCGGCGGAGCGTCCATCGACGGCTCGGCCTACCGGCATGTCGTCGCGCTGGCCCAGCGCGCCCCCGGCTGGCTGGACACCGTGGTGTCGGCGTGGTCGGCGTACGGGCTGCTGCTCTTCGCCCTGTTGATGGTCGCGGGGTGGTGGCGCGCCAGACGCGTGGACGCCCCGGCGGCGATCATCGCGCTGGCCGTGCCCGCGACCGTCGCGGCGGCGTACGGGGTCGACGCCGTGCTGAAGCTCCTCGTGCACGAGCAGCGGCCCTGCCGGAGCCTCGCGGTCAAGACGCTGGAGGCGTGTCCGACGCCCGGCGACTGGTCGTTCCCCAGCAACCACGCGGCCGTCGCCGCCGCCTCGGCCGTCGCGCTGCTCTTCGTCTCCCGCCGACTGGGCGCGTGGGCCGTGGCCGCCGCGCTCGCCATGGCGGCTTCCCGGGTGTGGGTCGGCGTGCACTATCCGCACGACGTGCTCGCCGGGGTGACCGTGGGGGCCGCTGTCGCCTTCGGCCTGATGACCCTCACAAGACGGCGGGCACAGACCGTCGCCCGTCTCCTCACCGGCACACCGCTGAACCCGTTGGTCACGCTGTCATGAAGCGCGGTGACGTCACCGAACTGGCCGGCAGTGTCGGCGTCGGCGCCTGGACGGCGTTCGCGGTCCTGGCCGTCACCACCCACGGCGGCCCGCTCTGGTTCGACCACTCCCTGCTCACCTGGTCGCTCCACCACCGCCCGGGCCTGCTGTTGGCCCTGGCGCGAGGCGTGACCGCCACCGGCACCGGAGCCCTTCCCTACCTCCTCGCCGCGCTCGCCGGTGTCGTGGCCGGACGGAGCGCGCGGCAGCGCCTGTCGGCCGCGGCACTCGGCCTCGCCTGCCTCACCGGCGGACAGGCCCTGCGCTACGGCGTGATGGAGGCCCTGCACCGGCCCCGCCCACCGCGCGTCGACTGGGCGACGGCGGCGAGTGGCTGGTCCTTCCCCTCGGGACATGCCACCACCGGGGCACTGACGGCGGGACTGCTCGTCGTCGCGCTTTCCCTGCGCGCCCCACGCGGCGGCACCGCCCTGTGCGTCGCCGTGGGCTGCTGGGGAGCACTGGTCGGGCTGACCCGCGGCTACCTCGCCGTGCACTGGTTCAGCGATGTCGTCGGCGGCTGGTTGTTCGCCGGCGGCTGGCTCGGGCTGTGCCTGTGCGCCGCCGCCCACTGGCTGCCCGCCACCTTCCTCGCCCCGCCCGAAGATCCGCAGTCCCCGGAGGAGCATGCGCCCCAAGATCCTGGTCGTCGAGGACGATCACGCCCTGCGTGACGTCCTGCGCCGCGCCCTGTACGACGAGGACTTCACCCCCGTCCTCGCCGCCGACGGAGCCACGGCCCTGCGCCTGGCCACCGTCGACGTCGCCGGCGTGATCCTGGACGTCGGGCTGCCCGACGCCGACGGACGGGACGTGTGCCAGGCCCTGCGCGCGGGGGGACTCCGCGCGCCGGTCCTCTTCCTGACGGCCCGTCACCACATCACCGACCGGCTGTCCGGCTTCTCCGCCGGAGGCGACGACTACCTGCCCAAACCCTTCCACCTCGCCGAACTCACCGCCCGGCTGCGCGCCGCGCTCAGACGCGCCGGACCTCCGTCGCCGGCCACCGCCGGTGACCTGGTCCTGGATCCGGTGGGCCACCACGCGACCGTGCGGGGGGTGCCCGTCGCCCTCTCACCGACAGAGTTCCGGCTGCTGGCCGTGCTCGCCGCGGCGGGCGGGGACCTCGTGCGCAGGCGGGACCTGGTCCGGGCCGGCTGGCCGGAGGGCGCGCACGTCAGCGACAACACCTTGGACCAGTACCTCAGCCGCCTGCGGCGCAAGCTGCGCGCGGCGGACAGCGAAATGACGATCGGCACCGCACGGGGGATCGGACACCGCCTCTCATGAACCGCGTCCTGCGGCGCCTCACTCCGCGCACCCCGCACACCCCGGCCACCCTGCGCGGGCGTCTCTCCCTGGTGGCACTGACCGCCGCCGCACTGCTGATGACGGTCCTGACCGTGGTCTTCAACACCGTGATGGAACGGCACCTGCGACAGCAGGCCGACGACGAACTGCTCGGCCGGGCGGCCGCGGTCGCCACGACCGTCGACACCACCGGCCCGCACGTGCGCGTCCTGGCGACCGGCCACGACGGCCTCCTCGATACCAACACCTGGATCTACACCGGGAACCACCTGCTGGAGAAACCACCGTCCGCCACGCCCCACAACCCCCGCACCGTCGCCGCCGGCCGGCTCGCCGCGCACGAGGGACGGACCTGCACGACCGTACGGGGGGAACGGCACCAGTCCGTCCGGCTGTGCTCCGACCTCGTGACCGGGGGTCGTTCCACCGCCACTGTCGTCACCGCCCTGGACCTCTCGCCCTACCGAAGTTCGGCCGACACCATGCTGGTCGGCTCCCTGGTCCTGGACGCCGTGACGCTCGCCTGCACCTGCGCACTGACCCACCTCATGGTCGGCCGTGCACTGCGCCCCGTCCGCACGATGACCGACCAGGCCACCCGGTGGTGCGCCGTGGGTTCCGCCCAACGCTTCGGCACCGCACGGCATCCGGCCGAACTCGCCCGCCTCGGCGCCTCCCTCGACGCCCTCCTGGACCGCATCCGTGCGGTACTGCGACACGAGCAGCAGCTGACCGCGGAGCTGTCGCACGAACTGCGCACCCCGCTCACCCGCATCGTCGCGGAACTCGACTGGTGGCGCGCCCGCCCCCGCTCGGCGGCCGAGACGCACGCCACCCACGCGGTGATCGCCGAGGCGGCCCGATCGATGCGCGCCATCTGCGACACCCTGCTTGACGAAGCGCGCGACAGCACCAGGGACCCCGCGACCGCTCCCGGCACCGCCGACGTCGGCCCGCTGCTCCGCCGGCTGACCGAACTCCAGGACGCCGCCCGCGGAGTGAAGATCCGGGTCGAGACCCCGGACGCGGAGCTGACGGCGGGCGTCACCGACACCGTCCTCGAACGGATCGTCAGCCCCCTGCTGGCCAACGCCCTCCGCCACGCCGACGCGACGGTGACCGTACGCGCACGCCCGGCCCCCGGCGCCATCCGAATTGATGTCGAGGACGACGGCCCCGGCGTACCGGACACCTTCACCACCGACCTCTTCCAGCCCGGCCGCCGTGCCGACCCGGACGACGGCCACGACGGCGCGGGCCTCGGCCTGTCCCTCGCACGCCGCCTGGCCCGCCAGGCCGGGGGAGAAGTCGTCCATGACGCCCGGCACACACCGGGAGCGAGGTTCACGGTCACCCTGCCGGTTGGATGAGCGACATTCGAGAGGAAGCGAGCCCGGCACGCCCCGTGCAAGCCCCACCTGCTGGCCCTCGCAGACGGCTTCCCGCTCAGCCGTCGCCGCGCACGTCGCGCCGCGACACGCCGAGGTAGGCGACGAACGCGGCGATTGCGGCCGTCCAGGCGAGGGTGACCGGCGCCAACCCGAGCCCCAGCCCGCCACGGGTGTGCCCCACGGCCATCCAGTCGGCGAGGGAGGCACCCAGCGGGCGGGTGATGACGTACGCCGTCCAGAAGGCGGTCACCGCGTTCAGGTTGCCGAAGCGGTGAGCGAGGGCCGGCAGACAGATGGCGGCGGCGAAGAGCACGGCCGAACCGAGGTAGCCGAACCCGATACCGGCCGTGAGGTCGCCCGCGGCGGTACCGAGGGCGAAGGTCGCGAGGACGGTCGCCCAGTAGAACGCCTCGCGGCGGCGCGTGCGGATGCCGTGGATCGACAACGTCCGCTCGGAGCGGTACCAGAGGGCGAAGACCGCGGCCAGCACGACGAGGAAGGCCGGCGTCGAGACGACGTACGGCACACCTAGGCCGACATGCAGGACGTCGGCGGCCATGGTGCCGAACACGCTGACCATGACGACGGCCGTCCAGTAGGCCCAGGCGACATAGCGCCGTAGAACGAACTGCACGGCGAGCGAGGCGATCAGGGCGAGACCCCCGAGTCCGACCGCGGGCACCGGCCCGAGGACCTTCGCCAGAAGATCCGACGCCGTCTCGCCCATCCCGGTGGTCAGCACCTTGATGATCCAGAAGTAGACGGTGACTTCCGGCACCTTGTTCGCCGTCCGGCGCACAGGAACGAGGGGCCGGCCGTCCAGGACGTGCTCTGCGGTCATGATCCGCACGATGGCACCGGTTGCCTGAACACGACCTGAACGTCACCCCGGATCCGACCGGGGTGCAGCGAGGTTGCGGAGTCCGCCGAGGGTCCGCAGCCCGGCCCGGGTCGGTGCGCCGGGACACGACCCGGCTGCCGACGGAGGTGCCGCCGACGGCGAGGGCGGTGAGCGGGAGCAGGGTGAGCGCGGCGACCGTACCGACGAGGGGCGGGCCGGTGAGGCTGGGGGGGGGAGGACTCCAGAGCGGCCCCTCCTGCCTTCGCCAGGTGGGATCGCAGCCGAAACGTGTCCGGGACGCCGCCCTCGACCTCACGCTCCCGGCAGCCGCCGGACCGTGAGGATCTGCTGGGCGTGTCCGACCGGCCCGTCGAGGTCGTGCAGGACCGTGCTGGTGAGGCCCTGTCCGGAGGGGCCGAAGGTGACCGTGGTGTCCAGCCCCGTCCAGGGCCCGCGTGGTGGGCGGTGCAGGTGGACGGTGAGGTCGACGTTGGGGAACATCCACTGCCCGGGCGGCTGCCGTACGGCGATGCCGTTGGCCGTGTCGACGAGGGCGAGGTAGGAGGCGACAGGACCGCTGGGCCGGCCGGCGACCAGGTCGAGAGGCGTCGAGATCCAGGCGGCCGTACGACCTGGTCGGGGCGGTGCGACGGGGCGGACGTCGAGGGAGGCGATGTAGCCGCCGGGCCAGGTGTCGGACAACCGCCAGGACCCGAGGGACTCCGGTGGCGGGAGCCGGTCGTCGGGGCCGCCCGCCACGGCGGTGGTGTCGTGCGCCGCCAGATACCAGGCGCGCGCCCGCACCACCGGACGGTCCTCTATCCGTACGACCGCCTCCAGCAGCTCGATGGTCCGGCCCGGCCGGATCGTCTCCACCTCGACGTGGCACTCGTCGAGGGCGAGGCGGCCGAGGATGTCGTAGCTGATCCGGGAGAGCACCAGAGTGCCGTCCGGCCGCGCGGCCCGGTGGCGTTCGAGGGCGTGGACGATCAGACCGCCCAGCGGACTGAAGTGCTGCTCCTCGGGATCCCAGGCGCCCCCCGCGTGCCGGGTGGGCTTGTAGCGGTGGTCGTCGATCGCTTCGAAGTAGCTGTCGGTGGTCAACGGGACGTTCTCCCCAGGGTGTTCAGAGGGCATTGAGCAGGACGACATACAGGGCCGTGCCGGCGCCCACACTCAGGATGGTGCGACGGCCGAACACCAGGTGGACGCCGACCGTGACGGCGACAGCGAGCAGCGCGTACCAGGTGCCGCCCGGGTCGGTCGTGACCGTGCCGTGCAGTGCGGTCACGGCGAGGATGCCGAGGATCCCGACGGGCATCCACAGGGCGAGGCGGCGCACGATCTCCGAGCCGCGCAGCCGGCCGAGCACCGCGAAGGGGAGGGCGCGCAGGGCGAGCGTGATGCCGAAGACGATCGCCAGGACGGCGATCAGGTACGAGGTGCTAGGCATCGGCGCTCCTCCGTGCCGTCGCGAGGTGGCGGACCAGGAGCAGGGCGACGAACACCAGGAGCGCCGTGAACATCGCCATGCCCGGCGTCAGGACGAGGGCGACGGTCGCACTCGCGCCCGCGAGCAACAGGGACGGCAGCTCCGCGCGCGAGCGGAAGGCGTCCAGGGTGAGCACCGTGAACAGGGCGCACAGGGCGAACTCCAGGCCTTTGACCGGGGCGGGCAGGGCCGCTCCCAGGGCGACGCCCACCAGCCCGCCGCCGACCCAGTACGTCTCACAGGCGATCTGCAGGGCCAGCAGCCGGGGCGCAGACCGCTCGTGCTCCGGCAGCGAGGCGTTGACGGCGTACGCCTCGTCGATCATCGCGTAGACGGCGTAGGCCTTGGCCACCGGGTGCCTGACCAGGTGGAGCGGGAACGAGAAGGCGTAGAAGACATGCCGGAAGTTGACCACGAGCACGGTCAGGGCGACCGCGGCGAGCGGTGTGACGGCGGCCATCATGCCGACGAGCAGCAGTTCCAGGGAGCCGGCGAACGCGGCCAGGGAGAGGGCCGGGGCCAGCCACCAGGGCAGCCCGGCCTGGACGATCAGCAGGCCCAGCGCGATGCCGAGCGGGAAGATGCCGAGGCCCGCGGAGAAGGAGTCGCGCACGCCGAGGGCGATGCGGGACCTGGGGGCGGGAGCGGCCGGGGCCGTAGCGGCCGGGCGGGGGGACACGTCTTGTCGCACGGATCCATCGTCGCGCAGAAGCCGAGACATGTGGTTGCGAATATTGCCCAGGCGGCCCTCTGTGGCGCAATATTCTTTCGTGGACGCGATCGACAGGGCAATCATTGCCGAGCTGGAGCGGGACGGGCGGCTGACCAACGTGGAGCTGGCCCAGCGCGTCGGCCTGACCGCGGGGCCGTGCCTGCGGCGGGTGCAGCGCCTGGAGGCCGACGGGGTCATCCGGGGCTACCGGGCCGTGATCGACCCCGCCTCGGTGGGCCGCTCCTTCGAGGTCCTGATCGACCTCAGCCTCGAGGCGCAGGACGCGGAGACGGTCCAGCGCTTCGAGGAGACGCTGGCACAGGCGGACGAGGTCCTGGAGCTACGGCGCCTGTTCGGGAGCCCCGACTACTTCGTGCGCGTGGCCGTCGCCGACCTGCCGGCGTACGAGGCGTTCCTGAGCGGCCGCGTGATGACCATCCCCCGGATCAAGAACGTCACGTCCCATTTCACGATGAAAACCGTGAAGCCGAGTCCTGGGGCCAACGCCTGACAGGCAGGGCTGCACCACCACGAGATGTGCAGCTCACGACGCCGCGTAGCGCCTGGCGATCGCGGAGGCGCGGTCACGCAGGGCGGTCCGCAGCGCTGCCGGGGCCAGCGCCTCCGCGTCCGTGCCCAGCTGCCACAGCGCCCATTCGGCGTGGCGCAGATCCTGGAACGTCACCGTCAGCCGCAGCCAGCCGTCCGAGTCGGGTTCCGCGGCGCGGAGAGCCACCACGGTGCTCAGCAGTTCCTCCCGCCGCGCGGGATGCACCCGTACCAGTACGACGATGTGGCCGTCGGACAGAAACCGGGCGCAGCGTTCCCGCCAGACCCGGTCCAGGTCAACCGCGTTCGGTCGCTGCGCCGGTTCGGGAAGTTCCTCGGCGGCCAGGACCCGCGCCAGCCGGTAGGTGCGGTCCGCGCCGGATCGCGTGGCCAGCAGGTACCCCCGGTCGCGCACGGTGACCAGTCCGATCGGATCCACCGTGCGCCACTGAGGCGCCTGGCCCGTGGCCGCGTAGTGGATGCGCAGTCGGTGACCGGCCAGCACGGCGCGCCGGATCTCGATCATCGCCGTACCGGACACCTCCTCGGCGACCGGCCGGCGCGAGAGCAGGTCGGTGTCCGGCTCGACGAGGAAGCGCCGCGCAGCGTCGCTCGCGGCGGCCTGGTGGGTCTCGGGCAGCGCGTCGACGACCTTGCGCATGGCGGAGGCCAGCGCCGAACCGAGTCCGAACGCCTGATCGCCCCGCCCGGATCCGGCGGTCAACAGGGCAAGGGCCTCGTCCTGGTTCAGACCGGTGAGCTCGGTGCGGAAACCCGGCAGCAGCGCGAACCCGCCATGCCGACCGCGTTCGGCGTAGACCGGGACCCCGGCCGCGGACAGCGCCTCGATGTCCCGCAGCACGGTACGGGTGGACACCTCGAGCTCGCGGGCCAGCGCGCCCGCGGTCAACCGACCGCGCTGACGCAGCAACAGCACGAGCGAGACCAGCCGATCGGCACGCATACGCGGACCCTATGCGAATACATGACCAAGGGTGTCACGTTTCCTTGGCAGGCTCCTCACGACAACGGAACTCACGCCAATCCGCAGGGAGTTGACGCAGCAGTGACACTCGAACGAACGGCCATCAATCCGGTGACGTGGTCCCTGGGACTGGGCTTCAACCAGGCGGAGCTCGTCTCCGGCCACACGCGGACCCTGTACTGCTCCGGCCAGACCGCGATGGACAGCGAAGGCAAACCGCAGCACGACGGCGACATGGCCGCCCAACTGGCCCTCAGCCTAGACAACTTGGAGGCCGTGCTGAACAAGGCCGCCATGACCCTCGCGCACCTCGTCCGCCTCACCATCTACACCACCGACGTCGACCGACTCCTCCCGCACTACGGCGTACTGGCGTCCCGCCTGACCGCGGCCGACGCGAAACCACCCACCACGCTGCTCGGCGTGACTCGTCTGGCGATCCTTGGCCAAATGATCGAACTGGAGGGAACGGCGGTCGCCTGAGGCGCTGGGTGACCTTCAGTTTTGTGCCGCTGCTCAGCCACTCGGACGCGAGAGCTCTCGGATGGTGGCGCCTGTCAGGTCTCCGGGTGTGAAGACGGCCGCGGCGATGCGGAGGCGGGGTGGCAGTGTCGACCACAGTTCGTCGAGGAGGGTGTCGCTGTTCTCGGCGGTGGTGCGGATCTCCGTGAAGGGGGCGCCGGTGGTGATGTGCTGTCCGTCGGACCGGTAGGTCGTCATGAGCACCCCCTCGCCGGGAGGCAACTCACTGACATGCAGGGTGAGTCGGTTGGTGGTGGCGCGGTCCCCGGCACTGCGTCGGGCGGCGCCGAACCAGGCTTGGCCGTCCGCCCCCGCGACCACGGTCAGACGCGGGGTGAAGATCGGCGGGTCGGGTTCGTAGTCGAGGCCGTCCAGGGCAAGGAGCGGAGCCTGTCCCGCGTCGAGCCGGTCGGCGACCGTGGAGACCTGCTCTCCGTTGCCGAAGACCAGCCACCGCGGAGTCCGACGGGCGGCGACGTAGTGCCGGAGGCGGTCGTGCTCGCGTACGCCGGTCGCCGCGACGATCAGTTCGCCTTCGGGAGTGGAGCGCAGGGTACGGGCCTGCGAGGCGGGGCTGCGCCCGGTGAGGAAGTACGCGCCGCGCGCAGTGCCGTCACCCGTGGTGCACCACAGCACGCCGCGGCCGGGGTAGTCGTTGGCGGCCAGTACGTCTTTGAGCGAGTCCACTGCGCTTGCACCCCTCTGCGTGGTGACGTCACGGCGCGAAGCCGCTGGTGACATCCAAGCGGACCAAGGGCATCCAGCCCCTCGCGGTGAGGTTGTCACCTGGCAAAGACTCCGAGGACGAGCAGGTGGGGGCCGCTAGGGCCGGTCCACGCGCCGCGTCGTCGCGAACCGGCGCTGGTAACCGGCCGGCGTGAGGGACAACTCCCGTGCGAACACGCGGCGCAGGCTCTCGTAGCTCGGGAAGCCTGCCATGGACGCCGCCTGTGTCGCGGTGTACCCCTGGTCGAGCAGTGACTTCGCGACGTCGAAACGGATCGACTCGACGTACCGGGCCGGTGTCGTGCCGAGTTCGTCGCGGAACAGCCTGGTCAGGTGGCGCGTACTGACGTTGAGCCGCCCGGCGAGTTCGGCCAGGGAGTAGTCGCCGACGGGGTCCGCCGTCACCAGGTCGACGACCCTGCGCAGGGCGGGCGAGCGGGGCGGTGGACCCTGCAGGGGTGCGGAGAACTGGGATTGGCCGCCCGGTCGTTGCAGATAGACCACCAGGGAGCGGGCCACCTCCCTGCTGACGTCGGGCCCGTGGTCCTCCTCGACGAGAGCGAGGGCGAGGTCGATGCCCGCGGTGACGCCCGCCGAGGTGTAGATCGTGCCGTCGCGCACATAGATGGCGTCGGGGTCGACGTGTGCCTTGGGGTGCCGGGCGGCGAGTTCGCCGGCGATCTTCCAGTGCGTGGTCGCCCGTCTGCCGTCCAGGAGACCGGTCGCCGCGAGGACGAACGCGCCGGAGCACACGGACGCGACCCGACCGGCACGGGCCGCCAGATCGCCGACCGCCTGCGCCAGGTCGCGCGTGATCGCGGTCCTGGGATAGACATCACCGCCCGGCACCAGGAACGTGTCGGGGTCCGGCTGCGTGGCGGCGCTGCCGTCGACCGCGATCCGCATGCCGACCGAGGACGTCACGTCGGCGCCCGTCGACGACACCAGGGCGATCCGGTAGTCGGCGCCGAGCAGATTCGCCTCCCCGAACACGTCGGCGGGACCGGCGACGTCCAGCAGCTTGACGCCGTCGTAGACGAGGACCGCCACCCGGTGCGGAGCGGAGCTCACTGGCCCACCCTGGGATGACCGGATTCGAGTGGTTCATGGCCGGACCGAGGCGGCGCCGCCCACCGCACGTTCGGCACCGTGGAGGACGGACACAGGGTGCGTCCACCACACATCGCATCGGAAAGCACGGGCATCATGACCGACATCATCGCAGGCGTGGAAATACCCGATACCCCGGCCGTCGCGGAGGCCACGGAGTTTCTCCGGGAGAGGACGAACCCTCTGATCTTCCACCACTCCCGGCGGGTATTCCTCTTCGGTTCCCTCCACGCGCGTGCCAGGGATCTCCGGCCCGATCCCGAGCTGCTCTGCATATCGGCGATGTTCCACGACACGGGACTGGTGATCCCGTTCTCCGACACACCGCAGCGTTTCGAACTGGACGGCGCCGACCACGCGCAGAAATTCCTGCTCGACCGCGGTTTCTCCACGAGCGCCGCCCAGGTGGTCTGGAGAGCGATCGCCCTGCACACCACACCGGGAATCCCGGCCCGGATGGACCCCGAGGTCGCCGCCACGAACTACGGCGTGCTCACCGACGCGGTCGGCTGGGAGCTGGACGGCCTGGAAAAGGACCGTACGAAGGAGATCGTCACCGCTCATCCGCGGGGCGATTTCAAGAAGGAATTCCTTCAGGCATTCGTCGATGGCCTGAAAGACCGCCCCGACACCACCTACGGAACCGTCAACGCGGATGTCCTGGAACACTTCGTCCCCGGATTCCGCCGTACGTCCATGGTGGAACGCATTCTCGACGCGCCGTGGCCGCGGTAGCACCGGCACATTCGCGGCACGGCACACCAGGAAGGACCACTCGTGCAAGCCATCACCGTCCGGGACCGCAAGGCCGGAATCACCGGCCTGAGCCTCGAAAACCTTCCCCACCCCCACGCCTCCGAGAACGACGTCATCCTCCGGGTGCACGCCGCGGGCTTCACCCGAGGAGAACTCGACTGGCCCGCGACCTGGACCGACCGCGCGGGCCGCGACCGTACGCCCAGCGTGCCCGGCCACGAGGTCTCCGGGGTGGTGACCGAACTCGGATACGGCACGACCGGCCTCACCGTCGGCCAGCGGGTCTTCGGGCCGGCCGACTGGACCCGCGACGGCTCGCTCGCCGAGTACGTCGCCGTGGAGGCCCGCAACCTCGCCCCGCTCCCCGCCGACATCGATCACACGACGGCCGCGGCCCTGCCGATCTCCGGACTGACCGCCTGGCAGGGCCTGTTCGACCACGCCCGCCTCACCACCGGCCAGACCGTCCTGATCCACGGCGCGGCCGGCGGTGTCGGCTCGCTCGCCGTCCAGTTGGCGCGCGAGGCGGGAGCCCGCGTGCTCGGCACGGGCCGTGCCGCGGACCGGGACACCGTGCTCGACCTGGGCGCGCACGCGTTCCTCGACCTGGAGGCCGACCGGTTGGAGGACACCGGGCAGGTCGACGTCGTGTTCGACGTCATCGGCGGGGACGTGCTCGACCGTTCGGCGGCCCTCGTACGCCCCGGCGGCACCCTCGTCACGATCGTCCAGCCACCCACCGTGCGCCCCGACGACGGCAGGGCCGTCTTCTTCGTCGTGGAACCCGACCGCGCCCGCCTCGCCGACCTCGCCCAGCGTGTGCGGGACGGCCGGCTCCGGGTACGGGTCGGCGCGGTGCGGCCCCTGGCCGAGGCGCCCGCCGCCTTCACCTCAGGACAGCGGGTTCCCGGCCGCACGATCATCCGCGTGGCCGAGGGAAACTGATTGCGGGCGACGGGAGCGTGTCCGAAACTGTGCGAGCTTCAGTGACTCCCGTGAGGTCCTCATGACGATCTACTTCTACGGCGCCGACGAGGTCCCGTACGGATGCTTCTCCAACTTCTCCGCTCATGGCTTCGACCTCGACGGGTCCTGGTGGCCCACGTCGGAGCACTACTTCCAGGCACAGAAGTTCGCGGGCACCCGCCACGCCGATCTCGTCCGGCGTGCTCGCACACCCCTGCGTGCGGCGGAACTGGGGCGTGATGCGTCCAAGCCGCTGCGCAGGGACTGGGAGCGGGTCAAGGACGACGTGATGCGCCGCGCGGTAGCGGCGAAGTTCCGCACGCATGCCGACATCCGCGAGGTTCTGCTGTCCACCGGTGACGAAGAGATCGTCGAGGACACCACCACCGACCACTACTGGGGCCGGGGCAGGACCGGGAACGGCAAGAACATGCTCGGCAGGATACTCATGCGCACCCGAAGCCGGCTCCTCGTCGAGGGTCGGTGAAACCACGCAACCGGCTACGTAATCCAGTGACCGGGGGCCCGAGTTCCGGGGAGTGGCTCTGCGGCCGTTGAAAGATGACTGCCATGACCGATGAGCAGTACTCCCGGCTGGCCGCCGAGCACCTTCCCGGCGATCTCGCGCAGCGCTGGACGGCGCTCCTCCGCCCGTGTGCCCGCCTGCGCCGGGCCGAGGCCGGCGAGCCGATCGTGGCTGTCCTCGGCGGCGCCCCGGACCTTCCGGCGGGGACGGCCTGGCCCGAGTGGCCCGGACACGGACCCTTGTCCTTCGTCGCTTCGGTGCGTTGTGCCGCGCTGCCACGAGACGGACTCGCCGAGGAGTTCCCCCGGGACGGGACGCTGCTCTTCTTCTACTTCGACGGCCAGGCGGACGAGGACGCCTTCGTCTCCGTCGACGATCCCGAAACCCGGGCCGGAGCCCGGGTGCTGTACCTCCCGGAGAACACCCCCGTCCTCCCCGCGGACCCGCCTCCGGTCCTGGCGGGGTTCCCGCGCGTGGAACTCGCCGCGGCCACCGGGCAGAGCGCCCCGGACCTGTGGCTGCCCCAGACCCGGCGAGCCCTCCTCGGCGACACCCGCCCCTGGCCCCACCCCCGCGACACCCCGGCCGGACTCAAGCCGTTCGTCCGCGCCTTCAGGCGGCTGCGCACCCGGGTCGACCACCAGATCGGCGGCCACGCCGTGCCCGTCCAGGGCCCGGTGGAGTACGAGATCGCGAACGCGACGTACGGCGGCACGCTCGCGTGGGGCGACGAACCACTGGACCAGGAGGCCGAACGCTGGGTGCTGCTGGCCCAGTTCGCCAGTGACAGCGACGCGAGGACGACCTGGGGCGACGACGGCGTCCTGTACTGGCTCATCCGCCCGGAGGACCTCGCCGCCCGGCGCTTCGACCAGGCCCGGGTCACCCTGCAGGGCTAGCACGCGGGGTGGGACACGCGACCGTGCCCCACCCACACGTCCGACACCCACCGGCTCAGCGCGCGGTCAGCCTCCACAGATGGTCGGCGGTTCCGTTGTCGTCCCACTGGAGTACCTGGGCACCGGACGCCGTACTCATCTGATCGACCCCGAGAAGCCGTCCGCTGTTGTAGTTGGCGATCTTGTAGTACCCGTCACGGGCGGGGATGAGCTGCCAGAGGTGGTCGGCCGTGCCGTTGTCACCCCAGACCAGCGCGGTGCCGCCGGAGGCGGTGCCGGCGTTGGTGATGCCGAGCAGCAGCCCGCTCTTCTGGTTGACGATCTTGTAGAGCCCCGAACCGGCGGCCACCAGCGTCCAGTTCTGGTCCGTGCCGGTCGTGGAGGTCGCCTGGACCACCGAAGTCCCCTGCGCGGTGCCCGCGTTGAGGGTGTCCAGCGCGAGACCGCTGTTCTTGTTGGTGATCTGGTACCGCCCGGCCAGTGACGTGGACGTGCCGCTTGGCGTGATCACCAGGTGGTAGCCGTCCGACGCGTTCATCGTCACCGGGACCGTGATCGAGCCGCCCGAGACCGTGTAGTCGGCGTCCGAGATCGTGATCGGGCCCGGAGAAGCGGTCGTACGGCCGGTGTTGGGCGTGTACTCCAGCTTCACGTGGACCGTACCGCCGAACGCGGACAGCGACGACAGGCCGTTGACCGTCACCGCGCAGGAACCCGCGCAGCCGCCCGCGATCACGCTGAGCTGGTTGCCCGAGCCGTTGAGAGAGGCGATGCCGTCGATGCCGGTCTGCGCCGGGGGAGTGGTGACCACCATGTTCCCCGACATGTCGCCGTACCACTTGTACATCCAGTACGAGCCGTTGGGCGATCCGCCGGTGTCGGTGAGGGTGTCGCCGAGGGTGCCGTAGTGGTTCCAGAAGGCGAGCTCGGCGTCATGCACGCCCGCCCGCTCGAACTTGGCGACATAGCCGATGAGCGAGCCCGGTATGCCCATCTCGGACGGCTCGGCGTACTCCTCGATGGAGATCGGCCGCGGGCTGATGCCGAGGCTCGACTCCAGCGCGCGGTACGCCGAGACATGCGCGGCGATGTCCTTGCTGCCCTGGAGCTCGTGCCAGGCGATGACGTCGGGGACGGTCCCGCCGGCCTTGGCGTCGGTGAGGAAGGTCGTCATCCACGACTGGTTCCACGCCGAGTAACTCGGGCCCTGGATCGGCGTCGTGGCGTCCTTCGCCCGGACCTCCTTGTACGTCCGCGCCCAACCGGCGTCGAAGGCGCCCGCGTTGGTGGTGTCCCACGTCCAGTCCGGTTCGTTCCACAGCTCGTAGGCGGCGATGTTCGTGGCGCCGGAGGACTTCACCGAGGCGATCTGCTTGTCCACCGCCGACAGCCAGTCGGACCAGCTCACCCACTTGTAGGGGAAGTTGGGGTACCAGTCCGGCATCCGGACGACCACCTTGGCGCCGGCCCGGGCCGCCTTGGGGGCCACGACGAGCGCGTCACCGGCCGGCGAGGGCTCGCCGTTGGGCAGCTGCGAGCCGCCCGGGGCCATCTGCACGAAGGTGTTCGGCTTCAGCGCGTTGGTCAGGCTGTCGGAGGGGGTGCTGTCGCTGGCGAGACCGTAGAGGCTGCCGGTGGCGACATGGGTGACCGAGCGCAGGGTCTGGTTGGCGTTGACCACCAGGGTGGTGGAGGAGGTCGGGACCGCCTGCGCCGGAGCGGCGGTGGCGAGTCCCGCCGCGGCGAGCGCGGTGGTGGCGAGGGCGGCCGTGAGGCGCGCGTGTCTGATACTGCGGCTCATTGAGGGATCTCCTGAGGAGAGGAGGAGGGGGAGGGGGAGAAGGACCTTCCTGGGGGCGAACGTGCCGGGGCGGGCCTGCCCGGGGGGCGGGCTCAGTCCTTGACCGCGCCCGCGGTGACCCCCGCGGCCACATAGCGCTGGGCGAGTACCAGCAGGACCGCCGCGGGGACGGACGCGACGACGGCGGTGGCCATGATCGCGTTCCATTCCTGGTTGTTGTTGCCGATGTACTTGTAGATGCCGAGGGTGATCGGCCTGAGGTCGCCGCCGCTGTCGAGGGTGTTGGCGAAGACGAAGTCGGACCAGGCCCACAGGAAGCTGAAGAGGGAGACGGTGACCAGGGCGTTGCGGCTGACCGGGAGCACGACCGACCAGAAGGTGCGGAACGTGCCCGCGCCGTCGATGCGGGAGGCCGCGATGAGCTCACCGGGGATGCCGGACATGAACGCCGTGAAGATCATGACTCCGAACGGCACGGCGATGGTGGAGTCGGCGATGATCAGCCCCCACCAGGAGTTGAGCAGACCGAGGTCCAGGAAGATGCCGTAGAAGCCCATCGCCATGACGATGCCGGGGATCATCTGGGCGACCAGCAGGGCGAGTCCGAGCGCGCCCCCGCCCCACGGCCGCAGCTTGGCCAGCGCGTACCCGGCCGGGGCGGCGAGCAGGAGCGTGAGCGCGACCGTGCCCAGACCGATGAGGAGGCTGGTGCCCAGGTAGGGCATCTGGTCGTCGAGGACGGCGCGGTAGCCCTCGAAGGTGGGGTGCAGCGGCAGCAGGTCCGGCGGATCCTTGCGCATGTCCTGCTGCGGGGTGAGCGACACGTTGATCATCCAGTACACCGGGAACAGCATCACGGCGGTGAGCAGGAGCCCGATGACGGTGTAACGGCGCTTGCCGGTACGGGAGTTCACGCTTCCTGCCTCCTCTGGACGCGGATGTACAGCAGGCCGAAGACGAGGGCGATCAGGATGAGGATGTTGCCGACCGCCGCGCCGGGGCCGAACTTGGGCAGCAGGCTGCCGAAGCCGAGCTGGTACGACCAGGTCGCGAGCGTGGAGGAGGAGTCGTCGGGGCCGCCCTTGGTCATGATCCAGATCAGGTCGAACACCTTGAGGGTGTAGACGAGTCCGAGCAGCAGGGTGATCGCCGAGACGGGGCGCAGCAGCGGGAAGGTGATCCGGCGGAACTGCTGCCAGGCGCTCGCCCCGTCCAGGGAGGCGGCCTCGTACAGCTCGCCCGGGATGTTCTGGAGTCCGCTGTAGAGGATGACCAGGTTGAACGGGATGCCGATCCAGATGTTGGCGATCACGACCGAGGTCAGCGCCCAGTCCGGCGAGGTGAGCCAGTCGACGGGGGAGGCGCCGACCAGTCCGAGGGCGTAGTTGATGACGCCGGACTCGCTGTTGAACATCCACGACCAGGTGGACGCCGACACGATCAGCGGGAGCAGCCACGGGATCAGGAACAGGGCCCTCAGGGTGCCGGCGAGGCGGAAGTGCCGGTTGAAGAAGACGGCCAGCGCGAGCCCGAGGACGTACTGGAAGGCGATCGACACGAAGGTGAACAGCATGGTGTGCCGTAGCGCCGGCCCGAACGTCGGATCGTCGAGGACCGTACGGAAGTTGTCCCAGCCGGAGAACGGCGCGTCACCGGCGACGAAGGAGCGGACCGTGTAGTCGCGCAGGCTCAGGTCGAGGTTGCGGTAGAGGGGATAGACGTAGAACGCGGCCAGGTAGACGGCCAGCGGGGCGAGGAACGCGAGGGCGGTCAGCCGGCTCCTGCGGCGCCGGCGACGGCGCAGCGCGCGGATCTCCGCCTCCTCGGCGGTGCCGGTCGCCCCGGACCTGGTGGCCGGGGCCCGCTGGGGACGGTGGCCGACGCGGGCGGTGGTCATGTGAACTCCTGGATGCGGGTGGCCTGCCCCGGGCGAGGGCTGTCTGCACGATCGCGCCGGGGCGGGCCACTGTGGAGGGAGCCGAGCGTCAGCTCGTGCCCTTGCCGGCGGCCGTCTGCGCGGTGTCGAGCGCGTCCTGGGGGCTCTTGCCGCCGGACACCGCGGACTGGACGGCGGTCCACATCGGCTGGGAGATCGTCGGGTACTTGGTGCCGAGGCCGCCGCTGGTGCGACCGCGGGCCGAGGCCACCGCGTCGACCCACGGCTTGAGCGCCGGGTTGGCCTTGACCTGCTCGGACTGCACGGCCGCGGTGGGCGCGACGTACGCCAGGGTGGTGTCCGTGGCCAGCAGGTTGGCGGAGTTGGTGAGACAGGTGACGATCTTCTTGCTCACGTCGTAGCGCGAGGTGTCCTTCTGCACCGGGACGGTGACGAACTCGCCGCCCGTCGGCACGGGCGCCGAACCGCCGTGCTGCGCCGGGATGCTGAGGACGCCGTAGCCGAAGCCGGCCTTCTCGGCGTTGCCGAGCTGCCAGGTGCCGTTCTCGCCGAACGCGTACTCGCCGGTGGCGAACTCCTGCCAGCTGGTCGTCTGGGTGTTCTGGAGGACGTCCTTGGGCGCGTAGCCCTCGTCGACCCAGTCCTTCCACAGGGTCAGCGCGGCGACGCCCTGCGACGAGTTGAGCTTGGTGAGGTCACCGCCGGCGCCCCAGAACCACGGCAGGAACTGGAAGCTGCCCTCCTCGGTGTTGATGGCGGAGAAGGTGATGCCCTTCTTCCCGGCCGCCTTGACCTTCTTCAGGGCCGCCGTCAGCGACGCCCAGTCCTTGATGGAGGCCGGGTCGACCTTCGCCGCGGACAACACGTTCTTGTTGTAGTAGAGGGCGAGCGTGTTCGCACCGATCGGGACGCCGTACGAGGCACCGTCGATGGTGCCCGCGCCGATGATGTTCTTCTGGATCGACGCCGTGTCCAGGCCCAGGTCGCTCGTCTTGTTGAGGATGCCCGCCTCCACCAGCGTGGAGACCACCGGGTTGTCCACGAGCATCACGTCGGGGGCGTTGCCCTGCTGGGCGGCGAGCAGCGCCTTGTTGCCCAGGTCGGTGGTGTCGTACGGCGTGCGCTTGACGGTGACCCCGGCATCGGTACCGCACTTGCTCACGAGCTTGCCCCACGCCGAGGAGGCGTCGAACTGCGGGTACGGGTCCCAGAAGGTGTACGTCCCGCCGGTGCTGCCCGACCCGGAGGAGGCGGAGTCGGACCCGCCGCCGCAGGCCGCGACGGAGGTGAGCGCGCCGATGGCGGCTATGGCGGTGATCAGGGTACGGCGGGACTTTCTCACGGTGACCTCGTTGTCTCGGCTCGGCGGAGAGGAAGCGCGGGGGGAGGGGTGGGGTGGAGCGGGGGAGGTGGAGCAGGGGGGCTCAGGTGGTGGAGAGGGGTGAAGCAGGGGGGCTCAGGTGGTGGAGAGGGGTGAAGCAGGGGGGCTCAGGTGGTGGAGAGGGGTGAAGCAGGGGGCAGGTGGTGGAGAGAGGTGGAGCAGGGGGGCAGGTGGTGGAGCGTGGGGGTTCAGGAGGTGGGCAGCCAGACGCGCATGCTGCCGTCCCGGCGGTTGGCCCACGCGTAGTAGGGGATCGCGGTCAGTTCGAGCGGTTCGCCGGGTGTCGTCGGCGCTTCGGTGTCCTCCGCGCTCCGGTACGGCCACCAGCCGGTCTCGGGGAGCCGGCGGCGATGTCCGGCGGCCACCACGGTGGTGACTCCGCCCAGCAGGTCCGGGCGGTGCTTCACGGCGAGCGGGCGGGTGGTGTCGATGACCAGGTCGTCGAGACCGCCGCCCGGGTGGTCGACCTGTTCCAGGCAGTAGACGAGCGGCCCGCGCTCGATCGCCACGCAGCCGCGCACGGCGTCCACCCGAGGGTCGGCGGCGGTGAGACGCGGCTCCATGCCGAGGTCGAGCACGACCTGGTCGCCGGCCGTCCAGGTCCGCTCCAGCCGCAGCCAGCCGTCGGTCACGGGCGCGTCCGTCCGGTCGTACACCGTCTCGCCGACCCGCACCTGGAAGTCGCGGCACCACTGCGGGACGCGCAGCGACAGCGTCCAGGGCCGGTCGGCCGGGCTCTCCTCGACGGTCAGGGCGATCGTGCCCTGCCAGGGGTAGTCGGTCTCGGCGGTGACGGCGACGGGTGTCCCGCCGAGGTCGCCGGCGTAGCGGCCGGTGACGTACTGGTGGATCTGCAGACCGCCGGCGTCGGCGGAGGCGAGGTAGTGCTCCAGGGACGCCATCAGCCGCATGACGTTCGGCGGGCAGCACGCGCACTTGAACCAGCGGGTGCGGCGCGCCGACTGGTCGCCGCCGGGGTCGGTGTGCCCGTCGCGCACCTGGAGCGGATTGACGTACAACCAGCGCTCGCCGTCCAGCGACACCCCCGCGAGGAACCCGTTGAACAGGGTGCGCTCGATCAGGTCGGAATAGCGGGCCTCGCCGGTCAGCAGGGCCATGCGCCAGCTCCACTGGACGGAGGCGATGGCGGCGCAGGTCTCGCAGTAGGCCCGCTCGTTGGGCAGCTCGTACGGGTCGCCGAAGTCCTCCTCGTCGTGGTGGGCGCCGAGCCCGCCGGTGAGGTGGGTCTTCGCGGCCGTCATCGCCGTCCACAGCCGCTCCGCGGCGGCCCGCAGCTCCTCGTCCCCCGTCTCGGTGGCCAGGTCGGTGGCGGCGGCCAGCAGGTACAACTGGCGTACGGCGTGCCCCTCGACGTCGGTCGCCTCGCGCAGCGGCACCCGGTCCTGGCAGTACGCCTCGCCGCCGAGCAGGCCGTGGCCGAAGCGGTCGACGAAGTAGCCGGCCAGGTCCAGGTAGCGGCGCTCGCCGGTCTCCCGGTACAGCTCGACCAGGGCGGTCTCGATCTCGGGGTGGCCGTCGATGCCGTCGATCGGCTTGCCGGTGTCCGGCAGACCGAAGACCGAGTCGACGTGGTCGGCGAACCGGCGTGCCACGTCCAGGAGTTCGTCGCGGCCGGTGGCCCGGTGGTGGGCCACCGCGGCCTGGATCAGATGCCCGGCGCAGTACAGCTCGTGACCCCAGCGCAGGTCCCTGTACCGTTCACCGCCCTTGAGGAGCTGGAACCACGTGTTGAGGTAGCCGTCGCTCTGCTGCGCGGCGGTCACGAGGGTGACGATGCGGTCGACGTCCGCGCCGAGCGCCTCGTCCTCCCCCTGACCGAGCTGCCAGGCGGCGGCCTCCAGCCACTTGTAGACGTCCGAGTCCACGAACGGGTAGGCGCCCTTGAACTCGCCCTCGGCGATGCCCGCCACCACGCGCAGGTTGTGCAGGTTGCCCGCCGACTCCAGCAGGCCGGGGCCCTGGGGGACGGAGGTGCGTGCGTTGACCTGGCGGCGGGTGTCCCAGAAGCCGTCACGCAGCTCCACGGCGACGGGAGCGAGCGCGGCGTGGGCCCCGGCGCCCGGACCGAGGCGGACCGGACCCGTGGAGCCGCGTCCCGGTCCGGGCGAGGCCGGGGACGGGGGCGTGGGCACGGTGGAACGTGGGCGGGGCATGGCTCTCCGGACAGCTAGGTGGGAGGCGGGTGGGCGGACGCACAGGGGGTGCGGTGCCGTCCCGGAACCGGACACTGCTCGACGGCTCCGACCCGATTGCGCAATCGTTTTTCTAGGCGGAAACGTAGGAACCAGGCAGGCTGGAGTCAAGAGGTGTGGCGCATGTATTTACTGGTGCATCAGCCAGGCTGGTCAGCGCGGGCGATCGGTGTCAGGATGAACGCCGTCCATGGTGTCCAGGAAAAGGGTTGCGCGTGACCGCCGTTCCAGGTTCTCCCCCAACAGGGCGGGCGAAGCTCGCCGACGTCGCCAAGCTGGCCGGTGTGAGCGTCGGGACGGCTTCCAAGGCGCTGAGCGGCAGCGGCAGGATGCGGCCCGAGACCAGGCAGCGGGTGCTGGACGCGGTGGCGGCGCTCGACTTCCGGCCCAACCAGCACGCCCAGAGCCTGCACACCGGGCGCAGCTGGACCGTCGGGCTGATGACCACCGACGGCATCGGCCGCTTCAGCACGCCGGTCCTGCTCGGGGCCGAGGACGCGCTCGGCGCCGGGAAGATCTCGGTGCTGCTGTGCGACACCCGCGGCGACGCGATCCGCGAGCAGCACCACCTGAGCAACCTCATGGACCGCCGGGTCGACGGCATCATCGTGACCGGCCGCCGCACCGACCCGCGCCCGCCCCTGAAGGGGATCGAGCCGATCCCGACGGTGTACGCCCTCTCGCCGTCCACCGACCCGGACGACATCTCCGTCGTCTCCGACGACCGCAGCGGAGCCCGGCTCGCCGTCGAGCACCTCATGGCGACCGGCCGCACCCGGATCGCGCACATCACCGGCCCGGCACACCACGCGGCCGCCCACGACCGCGCCCGCCACACGGTCGACCTCCTCGACGAGGCCTCACTCCAACTCGCCACTGGACGCGTCCACTTCGGGGAGTGGAGCGAGGCCTGGGGGCGCCGCGCCGCCGAGGCCGTCCTGCGTACGGCGCCCGACACCGACGCCTTCTTCTGCGGCAACGACCAGATCGCCCGGGGCGTCGCCGACACCCTGCGGGAGAAGGGCCTGGACGTCCCCGGCCAGGTGGCCATCGTGGGCTACGACAACTGGGACATCATGGCCCTGGCCAGCCGCCCGCCCCTGACGACGATCGACACCGACCTCGGCGAGATCGGCAGACAGGCCGCTCTCCGACTCCTGGACGCCATCGGCGCGGAACCGGAGCCCGGGGTGCACACGGTGCCGTGCCGGCTCGTGGTGCGGGAGTCGACCTGAGCGGGTGTCCGGCGGGTGGGGGGCGTGGGTGCCGCCGGTGGTGGACGCTCACTGCCTGAGGCGCCGAACGCCCGTGTAGGTCAAGGGCGTTCGGCGCTCGCCGTCGCAGTAGCCCGGCACAGGGTGCGGGCCCCTCCGGTCAGCAGGTGGAGTTGGTCTGGGTGAGCAGTCCCAGCCGCCAGGGCAGGCTGTTGTAGTCACCGCCGGCGTTGGGATCCTTGCCCTGGTACAGGTACTGGAGCTTGCAGGCGGGGATCGTGAGCGTCTGGTCGTAACCCGCGCGGATCATCTCGCCGTGACTGATGTCCCGGCTCCAAGTACCCGCGGGGAAGGTCACGTTGCCCGACTTGGCGAACGGGTTGCTCTCGGACGCGGCCAGGGGCGACCACGCGCCGGCGAGGCTGCTCGACGTCCAGGAACGGAAGTAGCGCCGGCCGTCCGAGCCGATCGCCTCGACGAGGAGCAGGTACTGGTTGCTGCCCTGCACCTTGTACACGTTGCTCGCCTCGAACAGCGCGTACTTGGAGTCCTGGGCCGCGATGACGGTGTTGGTGAAGCCGTTCGGGAACTGGCCCACGGTCGTCTGGGACCGGTAGAGATGACCGTTGTCGTCCGAGGAGAACAGGTAGCAGTCGGCGCTGTCGCAGATCACCCACATGTCGACCCAGTAGCCGTTGCCGATGTTCTGCCGGATGATGTCGGGCATCGACGAGTAGAAGTTCTTCGGGGCGCTCCACCCGTTGGGGTTGCTGATGTCGGGGTTCGTCGAGTACGACGCGTTGCCGGTCTGGTAGACGAGGTACCACAGGCGTTGCGGGGCGTTGTAGAAGACCTGCGGCGCGGCCCGGTACCCGGCGCCGATGGCGGTGCGGTCCAGGTAGTGGTGGGTGGCCGAGCCCGCCTGGGACCAGTCGGAGAAGCTCAGGTACACCAGGTTGTACCCGGCGGCGTTCGCGGTGCTCGCGAACACGTGGTACTTGCCGTTGTAGTACACGACCGACGGGTCCTTGATCCCGGCGACGGTGTGGGTGGCGTCCGACTTGGGGGAGATCAGGGGTCCGCTGGAGCTCCAGCGGAAGGACGAGGGGAGTGCCGCGGCCGACCGGACGTCGGCTCGCTGTGCTGCCGAGGCGGTGCCGCCCAGGGCGGTGAGCGTCGACTGGTAGGCGGGCTTCTTGTTGCCGTTCCGGTCGAACAGCAGCGGGTTCTCGCCGCTGCGCCAGGAGTCGCTGTCGCGGATGCCCCAGACGGTGATGCCGGTGCAGCGGGCCACGTTCATACAGGCCCGCACCGTGTTCGCGTACGCGGTCGCGGGCGCCTGTGCGATGTCCAGTTCGGTGATCTGGACGTCCACGCCGAGGGCGGCGAAGTTCGCCAGTGTCGTCTGGAAGCCGGCCGGCGGACCGCCCGTACCGAAGTGGGACTGGAGTCCGACGCAGTCGATGGGCACGCCGCGCGCCTTGAAGTCGCGCACCATGCGGTAGACGCCCTGGGTCTTGGCGTCGCTCCAGTTCTCGATGTTGTAGTCGTTGTAGCAGAGCTTGGCCGACGGGTCGGCCGAGCGTGCGGTCCGGAAGGCCTCCTCGATGAAGCCGGTGCCCAGCACGTCCCGGAAGACCGAGCTGCGCATCTGGCCGCTGCCGCCGTCGGCGAAGGCCTCGTTGACCACGTCCCAGGCGTAGACCTTGCCCTTGTAGTGGTTCATCACCTGGGTGATGTGGTTGTTCATGACGCTGCGCAGGGTGTTGGCGTCCCTGATGGAGCTGACCCAGGACGGCAGTTGCTGGTGCCAGACCAGGGTGTGTCCGCGCAGACGCTGCCCTCGGGACGCGGCCCGGTTGGCGATCTGGTCGCCGGGACCGAAGGTGAACTGGCCGCGGGAGCGCTCGACGGTGTCCCACTTCATCTCGTTCTCGGGCGTGACCGAGTTGAACTCGCGGTCCAGGATCCCGGTGTACGTGCCGTCGCCGAGCCGTCCGGCGGCCACGGCGGTGCCGAAGTACCGTCCGGACTGGGCTGCCTGGGCGCCCAGCGTGGAGGCGCGGACGTCGTCGGATGCGGCGCTCGCGGCGCCGGGAGTGACCAGCGCTGCCACGGCCAGCAGGGACAACACCGAGGCTCGGCGACGGCCGAGCCTTTTCAGAGGGTTCATGGTTCTCCTCGTGCGGGTGAGTGGGGGGTTGCGCCGTGCGATCGACGGGACGGGGGTCAGGGCGTCGACAGCTCGAACCGCGGGACGCGGACCGCGCCGCCGAGCGCCTGGGTGGCGTGGTTGAAGAGGGCGAACCGGTAACCCATGAAGAAGCGCCAGTCGTTGCCCAGGGAGAAGGCGGGCCCGAGCCGGGTGAAGCGGGTGCCGTCGGTGCTGTAGGAGAAGGTGCCGGAGCGGGCCGCGCCGGGGCGGATGTCCGCGGTCGCGCGCAGCCAGACGCTGCCCGCCGGTACGGGCGTGCCCGCGACTTCGGTGCCGGTGCCCGTCGTATTCCAACTGCCGTCCATGGTGAGCCCGTTGACCATGACCAAGCGTGTCGTGCCGCCGTCGCGTTTGAGGCCGATCCACGCGGAGGAGTCACGCAGCAGCGCGAGTCCCGCGCGGTCGCCGTCGCGCATCGCCGAGGGGTCCAGTTGGACGGTGGCGGTGGAGGTGGGTCCCTGGATGCGGTGCGTGAGGGTGTTGCGGGCCCAGTACAGGTCGTTGGTGACGGTCGCGGTCCGCAGGGTCAGGCCGTTGCCGGCGGACCACCTGGTGTTGTCGGGGTTGTGGTTCCACTCCCACCTCGGCCCGAGGGTCGCGCGGTCGAAGGTGTCCACGCCGGTCATGGGGGTGACCTGCCGGGGCGGAGCGGGTACGGCCGGGGCCGGATACGACACGCCCCAGGCGCCGTCGACCAGTTGCACGACGGGCCAGCCGTCCGAGGTCCAGGTGACCGGCGCGAGCACCGGCACCCGGCCGCCGGGGTAGGCGTCCACGAAGGCCATGTAGTACCAGGCGCCGCCCTGCGTCTGCACCAGCCCGCCCTGGTGCGGGACACCGCCGCCGGGGATCGGCCCGCGCAGGTCCAGGAGGACCTGTCGCATCGCGTACGGGCCGAAAGGGCCGCCCGACGACTTCAGGACGTACTGCCCGTTGGCCGGGCGGGTCAGGAAGATGTAGTACTGCCCGTTGATCCGGTAGAAGCGGGAGCCCTCCAGGGTGCCGACACTCGACGGTGTGGTGAACACCTGCTGGGCGCGGACCTGGGTACGGCCGTCGGGAGAGAGCTGGGCCACGCTGATCGTGCCGTTGCCGTACGCCACGTACAGGGTGTCGTCGGTGTCCACGAGCAGCCCGGCGTCGTAGTACGGCGTGCTGATGGTCGTCAGTCTGCTCCACGGCCCCTCGGCGGCGGTGGCGGTGTAGACGTACGTCCGGGCGAAGTCGATCTGGCCGAGCCAGTAGAAGGTCCTGTTGCTCGGGCGGTAGGCCAGTGACGACGCCCAGATCCCTCTGACGTATCCCCGCGCTCCGTTGAGGTCGTACTTGGCGCCGAAGTCGAGGACGGGTACCGAGTGGCCGGCGATCTCCCAGTTCACGAGGTCGTACGAGCGCAGGACGGGCGCGCCCGGAGAGTAGTGCATGGTCGAGGCCGAGGCGTAGTAGGTGCCGCCGACGCGGATGACGTCGATGTCCGCGAAGTCCTGCCAGACGACCGGGTTCGTGTACGACACCGCGGCCGCGGGGGCCGGTCCTCGGGCGGGAGCAAGGAGAGCGCCGCCGGCCAGGCCGGCGGCGGCGGTCAGTGCACGGCGGCGGTCCATGTATTGGCGAGGGCATGACATATCCATGTGTCGTTCTCTCTGCGAGGGAGCGCGGTGGGGGAGGGCTGATCCTGCTCGTTCGAGAGTGCGAACGCCGGTGGTGTGGTGAGCAACCAGGATGGTAGGAGGCCCACACATCCCGTCAATACCTCTCGCATGATTCGCCGTTGGGCTCGAAATATTTCGAACCTCCAAGGGTTCGAATGCGGTCGGATGAGCTTCTTCTTCCCGGACAGTGTTGACATGTCCAGCGCGATCCCTAGCATCCGTACAGCCGAGCATCCGGAATCGGCTCGAAATTTCGAACCGCCGACAAGAGTCCACTGAGTGGCGTCGGTCGGACCTGTGCAGTGGTCATCCCCTGTCTGCCCACGAAAGGAGAGCACGGTGCCCCGACCCACTGGCGGACGACTGCTCCGTATTCTCGCGGCCACCACGCTGGCCGTCACCGCGTCCTTGACGGTCTCCGCGTCCGCGACCGCTACGGCCGCCGCCCCCGGCAGTCCAGCCCTCACCCCGCCGCTGGGGTGGAACAGTTGGAACAGCTTCGGGTGCGGGATCACCGAGGCGCAGGTCCGTCAGGCCGCCGACGCGATGGTGTCGTCGGGCATGCGGGACGCCGGCTACCGGTACGTCGTGGTCGACGACTGCTGGTTCGACCCGCAGCGCGACGCGGCGGGCAACCTGCGGGCGAACGCGACCAAGTTCCCCGGCGGGATGAAGGCGCTCGGCGACTACATCCACGCCAAAGGCCTGAAGTTCGGCATCTACCAGGTGCCGGGCGAGCGCACCTGTGCCCAGACCACCGGCGCCTATCCGGGGTCGACGGGTAGCCGGGGACACGAGGTTCAGGACGCCGCCACGTTCGCGTCATGGGGCGTCGACTACCTCAAGTACGACTGGTGCTCCTCCAGCGGCACCCGCGACGAACAGGTCGCACGGTTCACGCTGATGCGCGACGCCCTGCGGGCCACCGGACGGCCGATCGTCTACAGCATCAACCCCAACAGCTTCCACGCCATCACCGGCGCCGGCTACAACTGGGGCGAGGTCGCCGACCTGTGGCGGACGACCGAGGACCTGCTCGACATCTGGCAGAACGGCAACACCAACAGCTACCCCATGGGCGTCGGCAACGTCCTGGACATCACCGCACCGCTGGCGGCGCAGTCCGGCCCCGGGCACTGGAACGACCCCGACATGCTGGTGGTGGGCCGTCCCGGCCTGTCCCTGACGGAGTCCCGCGCGCACTTCGCCCTGTGGGCGCTGCTGGCCGCACCGCTCATGGCGGGCAACGACATCCGCACCATGTCCGCCGACGTGAGCGCGATCCTGCGCAACCCGCGTCTGCTGGCGGTGAACCAGGACCCGCTGGGCGCCGGCGGACGCCGGGTACGGGACGACGGCAACGTCGAGATCCTCGCCAAGCCGCTGTCCGACGGCTCGGTCGCCGTGGGCCTGTTCAACCGGGGATCCGCGACGGCGACGGTCACCACCACGGCCGCCCAAGTCGGTCTGTCCGGCGGCCCGTTCACCCTGACCGACCTGTGGACCGGCGGCGTGTCCAGCACCGCCGGCCAGATCTCGGCGAGCGTGCCCGCGCACGGCGTGGCCGCCTTCCGGGTGACCGGCGGCAGCCAGACGCCGTCCACCACCTCCCGGCTGCGCGGCAACGCCTCCGGCCGCTGCGCGGACGTGGACAACGCCTCCACCGCCGCCGGGGCCACGGTGCTGCTCTGGGACTGCCACACCGCAGCCAACCAGCTGTGGACCACCTGGGCCGGCGGCGAGATCCGCGTCTACGGCGACAAGTGCCTGGACGCCTACAACCAGGGGACCGCCGACGGCACCCGGGTCATCACCTGGACCTGCAACGGCCAGGACAACCAGAAATGGACCGCCGGCTCCGACGGCACGATCCGCAACCTCCACGCGGGCCTGTGCCTCGACACCGACGGGTCAGGCACCGCCAACGGCACCCCGCTCCTCCTGCGGACATGCAACGGCCAGGCCGGCCAGAAGTGGAGCCGGGCGTGAGCCACCCGACACCCCCCACACGAAGGGCAGTTGGACGATGACGAGGACAAGAACCCTGTTATGGCCCGCAATGGTCGCGGTGCTGCTCGTCCTGAGCCTGGCCGGCACGGCACTGGGCCGTGGCCAGGCCGACACCACCCGGCTCACACCCGCCGCCGCGAGCACCGGCTGCGGCAAGGCCCCCACTCTGACGAGTGGCACGTACACGATCCAGAGCGGCGGCAAGAACCGCAGCTTCATCCTGAAGCTCCCGGACGGCTACGACCGCAACCACGCCTACCGACTGGTCTTCGGATTCCACTGGCTGGGCGGCACCTCCACCGATGTCGCCACGGGCCGCACGGTGGACACGGGCACCTGGGCCTACTACGGCCTCCAGCGACTGGCGAACAACAGCGCCGTCTTCGTCGCGCCACAAGGCCTCAACAACGGCTGGGCCAACTCCGGCGGCGAGGACGTCACCTTCGTCGACGACATGCTCCGCCGGATCGAGAACGACCTGTGCGTCGACACCACCCAGCGCTTCGCGCTCGGCTTCAGCTACGGCGCCGCCATGTCGTACGCCCTCGCATGTGCCCGTGCCACGGTCTTCCGCGCGGTCGCGGTGCAGAGCGGCGGACAGTTGAGCGGATGCAGCGGCGGCACCCAGCCCATCGCCTATCTCGGAGTGCACGGACTCAGGGACAACGTCCTCGGCATCTCCGGCGGCCGGACCCTTCGCGACAGGTTCGTCAGGAACAACGGCTGCACTCCCCAGAACCCGCCCGAGCCCGCCCAGGGCAGCCTGACACACCGGATCACCACCTACGCGGGCTGCTCGGCCGGACATCCGGTCGCCTGGGCCGCCTTCGACGAGGGCCACATCGCGGCCCCGCAGGACGGGGCCCCCGGTGACAGCGGCAGGACCTGGGTGCCGGGAGAGGTGTGGAAGTTCTTCACACAGTTCCAGAGCTCCGACCCTTCTCCCGGAACCGCCACCTGCCGCGTCACCGACACGGTCAGCGCGTGGAACAACGGACTGACCTCGAACATCACCATCACCAACACCGGACCCACCCCGATCGACGGCTGGTCCCTGCTCTTCACCCTGCCCGGCGGCCAGGCCATCACCTCCGGCTGGAACGCGGACTTCTCGCCCGCCTCGGGCCAGGTCACGGCCAGAAACCTCTCCCACAACGCCACGATCGCACCGGGCACCTCGGTCGGCATCGGCTTCCAGGCCACACACACCGGAGCCACGGCCGCACCGGCATCGTTCACCCTCAACGGCACCAGCTGCGAAGTCACGGTGAGCTGACCGCGCCAGAGGCGGCGCGTCGGACCACCGACCTTCTGACGTCCTACTCGTCGAGGAACTGATGGTCCTGGCTCGCGGCCCGGATCGTCACCGAACCTTCGCGGACCTGCCATTCACTCATCCCGTCGATTTCGTGGCTGACGAGAAACAGGCCGACGATCAGGTCGTTGTCGTCGTCCGAGGCCGGAATCCGAGCCAGGCTCCGCAGTTGCTCAAGAAACCAGTCGAGAGACTGAGCGGCTATCTCGGCCCCGAAGAAGACCCAGTTGGTGAAGTTGTACTGCCTCGGCGGAAAGGACCAACCACCGCTGTACGTCCGGTCGGCATCGTCCGCTTCGATGATCTCTCTTACCTGGCTGAGCTGCTCGTCGTCGCACTCCAGCCAGCCTCTGATCCGGACGATAACACCCACGGCGCTCGTTCTCCCCTACATGCCGGGCCGTATTCCATAGCGGTGGCCACAGCCTTGCGGTCACCGCATGGTCGGGCCCGTGGCGTGGGTAGGGCCCGGGCATGGGAGACAACGAGGTCGTTCCGGAGAAGGTGGCATGGGTTCTGGTGCGTGGCGGGCGGGTGTTGGTGACGCGGAACCGGGGTGTGGAGCTGTTCTACTTCCCCGGTGGGAAGCGTGAGCCGGGCGAGTCCGATGCCGAGACCTTGGCGCGCGAGATCGACGAGGAACTCCAGTCCCGGGTCGACACCGCCACGATGACGCACGTGGGCACCTTCGAGACGCGGAGGGACCATGACGGCCGCCCCGAGTTCCGGATGATCTGCTACACCGCCGAGTACGCCGGCCCACTGCTTCCCGCGCGGGAGATCGCCGAGTCGGACTGGTTCGGCTACGACGATCGTGCGCGGGTCTCGCCGGTGGACCAGTTGGTGTTCGACATGCTGCGCGCCTCCGGCCAACTCTCCTGAAGGCTGCGGTTCAGGCCGAGAGCAGTCCGCGGCCCAGCCAGTCCTTCGTGTCCCGCACGCCCGGCAGAGCGAAGAAGTACCCACCGCCGGTGGGGGAGATGTAGTCGACGAGCGGCTCGTCGATCAGGCGGGTCTGCGTCGCCTCGAACTGCCGTTGGACGTCCTGCTGGTAGCAGCAGAACACCAGCCCCATGTCGAGGTCGCCGACGGAGTCGATCCCGCGGTCGTAGTTGTAACCGCGCCGCAGGATACGGGAGTTGTCGGTGCGGGCGGTGCGGGGATTGGCGAGCCGGATGTGCGCGTCGAGCGGGATCGCCTCGCCCTTGGGGTCCTTGGCGTAGTTCGGGATGTCGGTCTCCTCGGCGCCGTCCAGCGGAGCACCGGTGTCCTTGCGCCGGCCGAACATCAACTCCTGCTCGCTGAGCGAGACCCGGTCCCAGAACTCCACCAGCATCCGGATGATCCGGATCACCTGATAGCTCCCGCCCGACGCCCAGGCAGGCTCACCGTCCCCGTCACCGACCCAGATGAGCCGACCGGTCTCACGCGCCGAGTGGACGTCGGGATTGGCGATCCCGTCCTTGAAGCCGAGCAGATTGCGCTGGGCGCCGGTCGGACGGGGCGCGTTCTGGAAGCCGTCGATGCGCCACTTGATCTGCATGGCACCCCGCGTGTGCTTGGCGATGTCGCGCAGCGCGTGCAGCACGGTGTCCTGGCGGTCCGCACAGATCTGGAGGGACAGGTCGCCATGGCACTCGGCGGCTTGGAGGTTGTCGTTGGGGAAGGTCCGCATCGCGGTCAGCCGGCGCGGCCTGGCCTTGCCGAGGCCGTAGCGTTCGTCGAAGAGGGACGCGCCGACGCCGACCGTCACCGTGAGGCCGTCGGCGGGGACGGTCGGACCGAGGATGCCGTTGTCGGAGGGTGGGGCGCCGACGCCGAGGTCGGCCGGGGTGCCCCCGGAGGTGAGGAAACGGGCCCGGGCGGTGATCGTGCGCAGCAGGTCCGCGAGTTCGGCCCGGCCGTCGGCGATCACGTCGAACGACACGAAGGTGGCCGCCGCCGGCGCGGGCGTGATGATCCCGGCCTGGTGGGTGCCGTGGAAGGGGACCGCGGGGGAGTTCTCGGTCTGCGTGGCGGCCTGCGCGGTGCCGCTGCTCTCGGCGAACGCGAGACCGCCGCCGGCCAGCACCGCCCCGGCGGCCCCGGCGCCCAGGGCCGTCTTCACGAAGGAACGGCGGCCGGCACCGGCGGGACAACCACCCTGCGGGGCGGGCGATTCGGTGGACGGCATGGGGGCGTTCCCTTCGCTCTGTGCGGAGTTGTCGTGTCGGATGCTCATCAGGCGGACTTCCGGATCTCCAGCAGGTCGGGAACCGGGGAGAGGTCCTCCAGGAGCTGCCCGGTGGCTCCGTTCACGCGAGCCCGCGCGGTGGCGTCGAGCTGAGTGACGGGGGTCCAGGCGCCACCGCGCCGGGCCGCGTCGAGGAGCGCCTGAAGACGGGCGATGTCGGCGTCGACGGTCGGCAGCAGGCGTGGCGCGCGCGTGGTGAGCAGTGGCTTGAGTACGGCGAGCAGTTCGCGTGTGCCGGCGAGATTGGCGTCGGCGGTGGCGAGGTTGGTGCCGCTGCCCTCGTCGGTGTCGCCGGTCAGTTCGAACTGGAGGGTGTTCTCGAGGATCTCGTGGGCCCGCAGCGGCAGGTCGGACGGGTCGAAGTCCTGGTGGGGGAAGGCCTTCCGCAGTCCCGCCACGTCCGTGGCGAGCTGCTGTGCCGGAGCGGTGAGCGAGGCCGCGGACTCGCCGTGCCACAGGCCGTACTCGACGCGGTGGAACCCGGCGAAGTCCTTGTCGTGCACGCCACCCGGCAGACCGTCGGCCCTGCCGTTGATCTTCTGGTCGAAGTCCTCGAAGGTGCCGTAGGCGGCACCGAGGGAGGCGTAGGTGAGGTGCGCGGTGAGCCAGTCGCCGCGCGCCTTGCCGAGATGCCCGCCCCTGATGTCGGCGGCGAGGGTGCGAGTCTGGCCGACGAGTGTGGTCAGGCCTTCGTCGACGTACGACGTGTACTGCCCGAGCGGGCCCGAGAGGTCCTGTTCGGACACCGGGACGACCGCCCGCGAGCTGCCGCCGCCACTGACCCGGACCGCCTCGGAGGTCACGGCGGCCCCGCTGCTCGGCACGCAGCGCCATGCGTACGTGCCGCCCGCGACGGTGGCGACCAGAGCCCGGGTCGTGCCGGGCGCCAGGCCCTCGACCTCGCCGTAGACGGCGTTGGTGGCCGGATCGACGAGGTACACCTCGGACGTCTTGTCGCCGGTGTTGTGCATCTGGAAGGTCTGGCGCCCCGGCTTGGGCGCGCTGAAGCCCTGACCGCAGTCCTTCTCCGAGACCGCCACGGTCTCGGCGGCGGCGGGCTTGGGGCTCCCGAAGACCACCGCGGCGCCCGCGATCACCGCGGGGACGGTGACGACGGCGACCGGCACGACCCAGGTGGGGCGGCGCCGGGAAGGGGAGGTTTCGGGGGCTCCTGCGACTCCGGCAGCTCCGGTGACTCCGGTGACCCCAGCGGCTCCGGCGGCTCCGGTGACCCCGGCGGCCTCGGTGGCAATCCGCTTGGGCGTCGCGTCCCGCACCCCTCGCACGAACAGCGTCATCACCACGGCGAGATACCCGCTGTAACCGAGGACCTGAAGCCATGTCATGGCCGGCGTCAGATTGAACACGCCCTGGACGAGGGTGCTGTACCAGGCCCCGGCATCGATGCTGCCGCTCAGATCGAAGGCGTACGACGTCTGCCCGGGCAGTACGCCACCCTCCTGGAGGTCGCGGAGGCCGTAGCCGAGGACACCGGCGGCTATGACGATCAGCACCGCACCGGTCGCGGTGAAGAACTTCGTCAGGTTGATCCGCAGGACCCGCCGGTACAGACCCCAGCACAGCGCGGCCGCGAGGACGAGCCCGATGGCGGCACCGGTCAGCGGGCCCGCGGACTCCCCGGCGGCCTGGGCCGTGGTCCACAGGAACAGCGCGGTCTCCAGGCCCTCCCGGCCCACGGCGAGGAAGGAGGTGGCGACCAGGACGCCCGCGCCCATGCCGAGCGCGCCCGTGACCTTCTCCTTGATCTCGCCGGACAGGCGGTGGGCCGAGCGGCGCATCCAGAAGACCATGGCGGTGACGAAGGCGACCGCGATCACGCTGAGGGTGCCGCCGAAAGCCTCCTGCGCGGTCGCGGACAGGGAGGCCGCGGTGAAGGTGAGGACCGCGCCGAAGCTCAGCGCGAGCGCGATCGCCGCGAGGACGCCGGTCCACACCTGCGCAAGCCGGGCACGGGCACCGGCCCGCACCAGAGTCGCCACGAGGATGGAGACGATGAGTCCCGCTTCCAGTCCTTCCCGCAGTCCGATCAGGAAGCTCGGAAACGCGTCATCCCACATGCGGTCCTCATTAGCGTAGGCATGCCTAAGTTCAACGCGGACCATCATGACTGCGGGTATGCAATCAATCAGTCCCGGAAAGGTAATTCCGGAGCCAAAACCCGTTCAGGAGTTTCGTCCCGTCGTACGAAGAAGGCCCCGCTGTCGGCCCGGGATCCTCCGACGGCTACCGTCCCGCTGGGACGAGACACGCCTCGTCCCGACCGGTCCGGAGGAGACGGCCCGCATGACCAGTGACCCCTCGACGACTGCCCTGTCGGCCGGACAGCTCGCCGAGCTGACGGCGGGGCGGCTGCTGTCGTCCTGGCAACTGGACATCCCGGCGCTGCTCCTGATCGCCGCGCTGGCCACGCTGTACGGCTGGGGCGTACGGCGGGTCCACCGGCGCGGTGAGCGCTGGTCGCCCGCTCGCACCGCCGCGTTCGCACTCCTCGGACTGGGCGCCCTGACGGTGGCCACGATGTCCGGGCTCGCCGTCTACGACCACGTGCTGTTCTGGCCGGCCGCCGTCCAGAACATCCTCCTCGACCTGGTGGCACCCCTGGGCCTCGCCCTCGGCGACCCGCTGCGCCTCGCGGTCGAGGCGCTTCCCGAGGGCGCGGCGGCGCGGGTCCGGCGCACGATGACCGGCAGGCTGGTACGCGTCCTGACCTTCCCCCTGGTCAGCACGGTTCTGGTGCTCGCCACCGAACTGACCGTGTACTTCACGCCGTACTTCGCCACCGCCCTGCGCGTGGGCTGGCTGCACCAGCTGATGTACCTGCACCTCCTGGTCGCGGGCTGCCTCTTCGTCGTACCGGTCCTGACCCGTGAACAGACGCTGCCCGCCTGGTGCACGCATCCGGTGCGGGCGGCGCTGGTCTTCCTCGACGGCATCGTCGACGCCGTTCCGGGCCTCGTCGTCATGACCCACGGCACGCTCATCGCGGGAGCCTGGTACCTGCACCATGCGCCCTCCTGGTCCCCGGACGTCCAGCACGACCAGCAGATCGGCGGCGGCGCGATGCTCGGCATCGCCGAACTGACCGCCCTGCCCTTCCTGCTGGCACTCCTCTTCCAGTGGGCCCGTGCGGAGCGGCTCCAGACGGCAGCCCTGGATCGCCGCCTCGACGCGGAGTTGCCCATGACCGCGCCTCCGGCTCCAGGTCAGGCCCCACCGCCCGAACGCGTCCGTCCCTGGTGGGAGACCGAACAGAACGAGGTGGCCGCGCGGATACGCCGTCATTACGGTGAGGATTGACGGGGCTTGCGGCCGTGAACTGACGTGAGCCGTTGTGTACCAGGGAGGTTGTTCTGCCGCCGAGGCGTTGGAGCAGCGGCGTGCGGCGGCATAGCAGGGGTGCCTGGAACTGGTCACCCGGGCCGAGGACGGTGGGCAGAGCCCCCCCGGACAGTGCCTGTACGAGGCCATGCTCCGCGCAGGAGCGGACAGCGCTGCACTTGGCGCCGGACCGTACGATCCAGGAATGACGGTCACGTACGAGTGGCGGGGCGACTTCGACAACTCCGCCCTCAACATCCTGCACGCCGAAGGATTCGACCACCCGCCCGCACAGACGGACTGGCGGACACGACTTGAGCGCCACAGTCTCGGCTGGGTCTGCGCATGGGAAGACGGTTCCCTGATCGGCTTTCTCAACGTCGTCTGGGACGGCGGAGTCCACGCCTTCATCCTGGACACGGTGGTCGCCGCCGATCGCCGAGCGAGGGGCATCGGCGCCGCGCTGATCGCCACCGCGATCCACGAAGCCCGTGCCGCGAAGTGCGAATGGCTCCACGTCGACTTCGAGGAGCATCTGCGGTCGTTCTACTTCGACGCCTGCGGCTTCAAGGAGACGACGGCCGGCCTGATCGCTCTGTAGAGCTTGGAAAGTCCGATGCCACACTCAAGGCAGGAGGCTGCATGAACCGGTCCGCGCGGGCCCAGCCGGACGGCCGGGGGATGCGGTTGCAGCCCTTGACCGAGACGGGGGCACACCAGATCGAGCACTGGTTCGATCACCCAGAGGTCCAGAATCGGCTGGGGGACCGTTCCTGGATCCACCGTCAGCTGCAACTGATCGGCCAGCGCCCGGGCGCCGTCTTCCGCGGCGCGGTCGTATTGCGCTCCCACGCATGGATCGGCCTGGATGAGACCGGAACCCCGGTCGCCTTCATCTGCGGCGATGTCTATGACCGCTGGGTCCGCTACCACGGCGAAGGTCCCGAGGGTCCCGTCCTGTCCGACACCGACACCGACCCTCGACGCGCCATGGGCCTGGCCTACCTCGTCGCTCCCTCCCGTCGGCGGCAGGGCCACGGCCGCTCCGCCCTGCGAACCGTCCTCACCCACCCCGCCACCGGCGATGTCGAGACGTTCTTCTGCGGCATCGACGCCGACAACCACGCCAGCCGCCAGTGCGTCGAATCCGCCGGCTTCACCCTCCCCGACCCCGAACCAGACCACGAAGGGATGCTCTACTACCGCGCTACCCGGCCGAGTTGAGCAAGCGAGAGCAGGTCTGACGGTCTGACAGTCAGCGCGGCTACGGCGCCGTCGAGGAAGTGGGCCCCGATCGGAGCGACTGAGCCCACCTACCTCTTCGCCGCCCAGGAGGCGTACAACACCGTCGCCTTCGACTACGCGAAAGGCGTCAAAGCCCCCGCGGAGCTGGACCGGTTGGCTCTTGCGATGTTGGCCTCCTTCGCCGATGTCCTACAGGTGGTCGGGCTCGGACCGGTAGTCGACTTTTTCGGCATTGATCTGTCCCCGAAGATGATCGAACTGGCCCTAGGGGCCTTTCCGGGGCTGCGCTTCGAGGTGGGCTTAATGACGGCACTGGACATCCCGGACAACCACCCCGGCGGGCGGCATCCTGGCCTACCACTCCACCCACCAAACCCCACCGGAGTCGCTGCCCCAGGTGTTCACGGAGTTCCATCGCACGCTCGCACCCGGCGGCCGCCTGATGATGGCCAAGCGCACGGAGGCCATCCCGTGTCCTGCGAGTTGCACCTCCTCTCGCCACGTTCCTAGCAAAGAAGCCCGAGCAGGGATGATGTCGAGGAAGCTGTGGGCGGTCAGCCGTCAGGGTCGACTTCAGGGTGCGTGAACCGCACGGGCTTCCCCAGCCGCCGGGCATAGGCGATTTCCGCTCGGGTGCTTTCCCCGATGTAGTCGCCGACTACGAGCACTTCATCAGCGAGTCGGATCTTCGCCCTGTGCAGGTCGCCGAGTCGAGCTTTCAACGCCTCGGACTCGGCAGGATCAGCGCGGAGTTGGTGAGGCGACTTCATGTCGACCGCCGGTTTGACGACAATCTTCCCGGCGCAGGTCTCCCGCACATCTGCCTCGTTCATCTCGGCCAGGAAACGGACGGAGCCGCAGATCACGACGATCCGCGGGAGGCTCATCAACCTCTTCGCGTCGGCGAGCCTCTCCTCGGGCGTGGGCGGTTGCGGGGGTGACACTGGTTCCCCCTGATGAAGTGGTCCGGGCTCGCCGTCGAGAAGCCGGCCCGCGAGCCGAGCCGCCACGGCCGTGGGTGACCCCGGTGGCCCGCGCACGCGCTGGGCCACCGGGGCGTACCGTCAGGACAAGGTCCAGGTCTCGCTGTTGGCGCTCGCGCTTCCGCCGAGTTCCTGGTCCACCGCCACTCCTTGCGTGGTCGAGCCCGCGACGCCGATGTTCAGGCCGCTGCCGATGCCGACGAGCATGTAGTTGCTGCCGGTGTAGCTTCCGGTCAGGTCGAGGGCCCACTGCTGGTTGGTACCGCCGTTGCAGGTCCACTGCTGCAACTGGACTCCGGCCGTGGTCGACTGGCTCGGCACGTCCAGGCACAGACCGCTCTTGACGCTCTTGAGCGTGTAGACGTTGTCCGCCAGCTTCGTGAGGGTCCACTGCTGGTTGGCCCCGCCGGTCGACGGCCACTGGATGACCTTGGCGCCGGTCGCCGTGGACCCGCTGGAGACGTCCATGAACTGGGAGCTGTTCACGTTCTTCAGGGTGTAAGTCCCCGCCGCGGGGATCCCGCTACCGGCGGTCCACGTGCCCGCGGCCGCGTCGAGGGACCAGGTGGGGTACTGGCCGAGATTGACCGTCGTACCCCGGATGGTCAACGGCAGCCAGATCAGCTTCGAGGAGCCGAGGTCGGAGGTGTCCCAGCGGTCGCCGGCGTAGATGTAGGTGGTGCCGGCGGTGCCCTGGACGGTGATGACGTTCGCGGTCTGACTGCCGTAGGTGTGGGTGCCCGGCGCGGCCAGGTCCCGGAACGCCGACCACGGACCGCTCAGCGAGGTCGCGGTGGCGTAGATGTTGTCGTTGAGGCTCCAGCCGGTGAGGTGGGAGCCGAAGACGTAGTAGAGGCCGTCCTTCTTGATCATGGCGGGAGCCTCGACGCTGTTGCTGCCGCTGCTGCCCAACACCGCCACCGAGCTGTCCACCGACAGGTAGTCGGCCGACAGCCTGTAGATGCGCAGGCCGTTGTTGCGGTCCTCGCTCAGCAGGTAACCGGTGCCGTCGGTGTCCTGGAACAGCCCGAGGTCCCGGCTGAGGTTGTTCATCGGCCGGAAGCTGCCCCGGTAGGTGTACGGCCCGCACGGCGTGCTGCTCGTCGCCACCCCGACCTTGGCCTCGGAGTAGTTCGTGCTGTCGATGTGCATGTACATCACGTACGTGCTGGTCGACGCGTTGTAGAGGACCTTGGGCCGCTCCACCACGCGGCTCGGGCCGAGGTCACCGCTGCTCTGCCTGCTCAATGCCTGGCCCTGGTAGGTCCAGTTGGCGAGGTCGGTCGAGGTGTAGCAGGGGATGTCCTGGAACGACGTGTCCGCCGACGTCTCACCCGTCTTGTCCTCGCCGAAGCCGTACCAGGTGCTGCCGACCTTGACGATGCCGAGTCCGTGCAGCTGGAGAGTGTTGCCGGCGGTGTCGGTTCGCGCGCCACCCGTCGTGAACGACACGGTGGCCGCGTGCGCCTCCGTCGCCGGAAGCAGGAGTGCGGCGAGGCCGCCAAGTAGCGTCAGGAAGGCGGCGGTTCTGCGCCGCCACCGGCCGGCACGCGGATGGGGTGCTCCCTTGGACATGCTCGTCCCTCTCCTTCGAGGCTCAGGTAGCCGAGGCACCTTGCGTTGGAGTCGTCCGCCCCGTACGCGGCTCGTCGCCAAGACGATCTCTTGCCCCTGCGGGGACCCATCAGAAGTGCGACGGGTTCACAGCGTCAAGGAGCGCGATCGGCTTTGTTGATTCTTGACTGATTAACTCGGCCTCGAATGCGGGTTTTTGGTGTGAAAGGGCAGCACATCTGCGGTGCTTCGCTTCGCGCGATGGGCTTCCCCGGTCAAGAACTTGTTACTTGCTGGTCGGGTTTGTTCGGGAGGAACGCGGCGTGGCGGTGGCAGCGGGTTGTGCCCGGTCTCGATGTCAGCCCCGGCCCCTACCATGCTCGGTCATGACCGATGACGTGCTCGACTACTCCCGACCCGGGCCCTTCACGCGCTTCGACGACAGCCAACTCCCGCTCCTTGAAGGGCTGCCGGAGGATCCCGTGGGCGTCTGTGCCGCCGTGCAGAGCCTGGTCATCCAGCCCGCGGACGCCGTGGCAGCGGGGGTTCCGGAGAGCCGGGTCGCCGAGAAGAACATACGGTCCGTCAACGAGCTGATCACCGCGCTGACCGCCCTGAACCCCGCGCCGCTGCATCAGCCCCGCACTCCCGAGACGCGAGTGATCGGCACCTGTCGTCACTTCGCCACCATCGCCTGTGCCGTCCTGCGCGCTCGGGGCATCGCCTCACGAGCCCGTTGTGGTTTCGGCACCTACTTCCTCGAGAACCGTGGCGTCGATCACTGGATCACCGAGTACTGGGACGACGATCAGAACCGCTGGGTGCGGGTCGACACCGAGCACCTCGGCAAGAACTACGTCGACCGCCCGGACGATCTCGCCCCGGGCGAGTTCCTCACCGGGGGTGAGGCCTGGATCCGGTATCGCAGTGGGGTGATCGATCCGTACATGTTCGGGGTGGCGGGCACCGACCATGCGTGGGGACCGCACGAGATCAGCGGCAACGCCGTCCGCGACCTCGCCGCGCTCTGCAAGCGGGAGACACTCAACTGGGACGAGTGGGGGCGTATGACCGCGGCCTACGAGGGCAAGACCGGCCCGGACTACGACCAGCTGATCGACGGTGTCGCGGACGCCTGCGCCAAGGACGACCCGCAGACCCTGACCCGTCTGTTCGGGCACGAGGACCTGGCAGCTCCGAGGCATCTGGTCGATTGAGCCCGGCGGAGACCGGCACCGTGGGTGTCCCCACCTTGCTCAGGCTGCGGACGCGGCCCGCCCGCGAAGTGGCCCCCGCGCAACCAGGGCTCCACTCCGTCCCCGAGCAGCCCCGACGCCGAACTAGACGGGCGTAGCCGCCGAAGGCGCGAAGGGCGCACCATGGCCGGGCACGATCAGGGTCGGACCGAGGGCCAGGACCTTCTCCCTGGAGGAGCGCAGCTGGGCGCGGTCGGGTGCGAACGGGTCGTCGGCCGGGCCGTGTTCGCCCCACCACAGGTGGGTGAGGACCACCAGGCCCTGGTCGGTGCGGACGAGCGTGCTGACGTCCTCCGCGGTGTGGCCGGGGGTGGTCATCAAGGTGATGGAGGGGGAGAGCGCGAAGCCGTCGGCCGGCCGGTCCTCCCAGATGTCGTCGCGGTAGACGGCCATGTGGTCGTGGAAGCGGGCGCGGGGGAAGAGGGCCGCGTTGAGCGTGTGGTCCGGGTGGTGGTGGCTGAAGATCACGTCGGTGATCTCCCGGACGTCGATGCCGCGTTCGGCGAGGGGGTCGAGGATGAGCCCCCGGTCGGCGACCATGCCGGGGTCGACGACGGCCAGGGTGTCGCCCTCGGTGAGGAGGGTGACCGTACCGGCGACGCGGTCATGGGCGTATCCCGTGGTCAGGACCTGGAACGAGGCGGTCATGATCGACTCCCTGGGGTGTGGGCTACGGCGGCGGTCAGTGATCGAGCAGGTCGCCGAAACCGGTGAGCAGGGCGCGCAGTCCGAGCTCGAACGCCCGGGTGGCGCGGGTGCGGTCGGCGGGTGTCTGGTCCAGTACGGCGCTGAGGTGCGGAGCCGTGTCGCGGGCGACGTCGGAGACCATCACGGGCGGCGCCACCAGGTCGAGAGCGGAGCCGAGCACGAAGCTCTCCAGCGCGGTGATCAGCGGCATGACGTCCTGCGCGGCGAAGCCCGCCTCCAGGAGCAGGCCCGCGACCTTCTCGTACATCTCGTGCATGAAGGGCTCGGCGAGCGGGGCGGTGGCCAGCAGGGGGACCGCTCCGGGGTGGGCGGCGAAGGCGGCGAGGTAGGAGCGGGCCCAGCCTTCGAGGGCCACGGTCCACGGCTGTGACCAGTCCTGGGTGTCGCCGGTCGTCAGGGCCAGCTCCTCGCGCATGAGCGAGATGATCTCGTCACGGCCGGCGACATGGTGGTAGAGCGCGGACGGGGCGACGCCCAGGGCCTTGGCCAGGGCGGGGATGGAGAAGGTGCCCTTCTCGTCGGCCAGGCGCAGTGCCGCGGCACCGATGCGCCGGCGGTCCAGCAAGGGGGTGCGCGGCCGTCCCACGGGGGCTCCTCGTCGTCGTATGCCGTAATCCAGACTTTACCGAATGACATTCAGTAAAAGTCTTCCCAGTCGCCCGGGCGGCGCCTACATTACCGGAAACCGAACACCTTTCAGTTATGTGGTCGGTCGAGGGAAAGGCACTGCCACACGCCATGCACGCCGACATCGTCTTCATCGCAGGGACCGTCCGGACCGGGGACGCGGACACGCCCGTCCACGACGCCCTCGCCGTCACGGACGGCCGGATCTCCGCCCTGGGCGCGGACGCACTGGCGGCCCGGGGGCCTCGTACGGAAGTCGTCGATCTCGGCGGGGGAGCGCTCCTGCCGGCGTTCGGCGACGGACATGTGCACCCCGTCATGGGCGGCCTCGCGCTCGGCGGGGTCCCGGTCCGGGGCACGGCGAGCGTCGAGGAGATCGTCGAGGCCGTACGGCACTGGGCCGCCGAACACCCGGACGCGGAGTGGATCACGGGGGACGGCTTCGACCCGTGGCTCGCCCCCGACGGCCGGTTCGACGCCAGGTGGCTGGACGCCGCCGTACCCGACCGCCCCGTCGTCCTGCGCACCATGGACCACCACACCGCCTGGGTGAACAGCGAGACACTGCGCCGGGCCGGTTACACGGCCGCCACCCCGGATCCTGCGGACGGGAAGATCCTGCGCCGGGACGGAAGCGCGGAGCCGCTGGGCACCTTGCGCGAGTTCGGGGTCCTCGGCCCGGTCCTCGCCCTCATCCCTCCGGCCACCCACGAGGCCCAGGTGGCCGCGCTGCGCGAAGCCGCCGCCCGGTTCGCCGCGGCCGGCGTGACCTGGGTGCAGGACGCCTGGGTCGAACCCCACCAGGCCGACGTCTGGGTCACCGCCGCGACCACCGGCCCCGGACTCCCCGTCCGCGCCGACCTCGCCTTCGTCCTGGAACCCGGCGACTGGCGCGAACGGATCATCCGGTTCGCCGCCGACCGGGACCGGGTGGAGAGCTCCGCTCCCGGACTGCTGACCGCCCGGACGGTGAAGTTCTTCGCCGACGGTGTCATCGAGTCCGGCACCGCCGCCCTGCTGGAGCCCTACACCGACTGTCCGCACTCGCACGGCATCGCCAACTGGACCCCCGCGGAACTCGCCGAAGCCGTCACCGCCGTCGACGCGCTCGGCTTCCGCGCGCACCTGCACGCCATCGGCGACGCCGGCGTACGGGGCGCCCTGGACGCCATCGAGTCCGCCGCCCGCGCCAACGGCGCCCGGGACCGCCGTGCGGTCGTCGCGCACGCCCAGCTGATCGACCCCGCCGACCTGGCCCGCTTCGCCGCGCTCGGGGTGATCGCCAACCTCCAGCCGCTGTGGGCCCAGCCCGACCCCCTGATGACCGAGCTGACCCTGCCGAGGATCGGCCCGGAACGCGGCGCGCGGCAGTACCAGATCGCCGCCCTGCTCGCCTCCGGTGCCCAGCTCTCGTTCGGCAGCGACTGGCCGGTCACCGCACACGAACCGCTGCGGGGCATCGCCACCGCGGTGACCCGCCAGACGCCCGACGGCCAACCCGCGGGCGGCTGGCTCCCCGAGGAGCGGATCGACATCGACACAGCTCTCGCCGCCTACTCCGCGGGATGCGCCCACCAGGCGTTCGAGGAGAAGGAATGGGGCGCCCTGCGCCCCGGCATGCGCGCCGACCTGGTGCATCTCGCCGCCGACCCGGTCGGGACCGCCCCCGGTGACCTCGCACAGCTGCCCGTCCTGGGCACCTGGCTCGCGGGCCGTCGCACCCATGCCGCCGCTTCCCAGCACACGGGCGCCGGGAGACGATAGCCCCATATCGTCACCACCGGCCCGTGTGTCTCCGACATCCCACCCACTCGCTCGACCACACGCACCACGCGGAGACCCCTCATGACCGAGCCCCTCGTCCCCACCGCTCCCCAGCAGCCACCCTCGGCCACCGGCGCCGACCCGAACCCTCACCTGCAACGCGGCTCCCTCGGCGTCGCCGACATCGTCTTCTTCGTCGTCGCCGCGGCCGCCCCGCTCACCGTGATGGCCGGCGTCGCGCCCCTCGCCATCCTCTTCGGCGGCATCGGCGCCCCGGCCGCCTATCTCGCCGTCGGCGTGGTGCTGGTCCTCTTCGCGGTCGGCTTCACCGCGATGACGCCGTACATCCGGAACGCGGGTGCCTTCTACTCGTACATCGCCCGCGGTCTCGGGCGCCCGGCCGGGCTCGGTGCGGCGCTGCTCGCGGTGTTCTCCTACAACTCCCTCCAGATCGGCATGTTCGGGGCCTTCGGCTTCTTCGCCTCCACCACGGCCAACGACCTCCTCGGCGTCGACCTGCCCTGGCCGGTGTACGCCTTCGCCGGGATCGCGGTCGTCTGGCTCCTCGGGTTCCGCTCCATCAACCTGGGCGCCAAGGTCCTGGCGGCCCTGCTGATCGCCGAGACCGCCATCCTGGCGCTGCTCGCCGGCGCGGTCCTGGTCAAAGGGGGCGCGAGCGGGCTGACCTTCGACTCCTTCGCCCCCTCGAACGTCTTCGTCTCGGGGATGAGCGGTCCGATCGGTCTGGCCGTCGCCGCGTTCATCGGCTTCGAGGCCACCGCGATCTACCGCGAGGAGGCCCGTGACCCCGACCGCACGGTGCCCCGCGCCACCTACCTCGCGATCGGCTTCCTCGGCCTCTTCTACGCCTTCATCTCCTGGATCATCGTGCAGGCGTTCGGCAGTGACCAGGCCGTGGCCGCCGCGGCGAAGAACCCGGCGGAGATGTTCTTCACCGCCATGACCCAGTACGTCGGCGGCTGGGCCAGCGACGTCCAGCGCGTCCTGATCGTCACCAGCGTGCTCGCCGCCCTGCTCGCCTTCCACAACGCCATCACCCGGTACGTCTACGCCCTTTCCGCCGAGCGGGTCGCCCCCGCTTCGCTGGGCCGCGTGCACCCCAGGCACGGCTCGCCGTGGGTGGCCGGCGTCGCGCAGAGCGTCCTGGCCGCCGTGGTCGTCGCCGTCTTCGCCGTGATCGGCGTCGACCCCTACACCAAGTTCTTCCTCTGGGTGAACACACCCGGTGTGGTCGGGATCCTCGTCCTCCAGGCCCTGGCGGCCTTCGCGGTGGTCGCCTTCTTCCGCCGCAACCGGGCCGAGCACGGCGAGGGATCCGTCCGCACCCTGGCCGCGCCCGCCGCGGCCGGCATCCTCCTCACCGCCGCCACCGTCCTGGTCTGCCGCCGCCTGGACCTGTTCACCGGCGCCGGCCCGGCGGTCAACTGGAGCCTGGTCGCACTCACGCCGGCGGTGTTCCTGGCGGGCGTCGTCTACGCGGTACGCATCCGCCGCACCCGGCCCGAGGTCTACGGCAAGCTGGCGACGACCGACGTGGACAGCGTCTGAGCCTTGGCGTGCACGGTCCCCTCGACCGTCCGCTCCTTTGCTGTACGGCGGTCCCGCCGGCCGGCCCGACGCCGGGCGCGGGACCGCCCTGAGGCATGCGCGCCCGAGATCGAGGCGGCCCACGCGGAAGTCGCGCGCCCATGACACCTCAGCCGCAGCAGGAGACCGGCGTGGCGCCGCCCGGCCGGCAGGCCGACGATCACTGCCGCTATGACGCCATGGACCGAACATCGGGGTCGCGGCCGTACGGCTAGCCTGCGGGAATGTCGTACGAGTTGAACGCCGTCATTGGACGTTTCGACCTGCTCAGGAGCCGGACCGCCGCGATGGGGGCAGAGGTGGTCGCCCCGCTCCGGCAGGGCATGGGACTGGTGCCGGTCACGATGATGTCCCCGTCCTTCGAACAGGCTTTGAGGGTGTGGTCGCAGGGCGGGCCGGTCGCCTGCGTGGAGGCGGACTTCCATGGCGGGGACGGGTACCAGACCGCTGCCGTATGGCACATGGGTGCGGTGGTGTGGGGCCCGGTCCATGCCAAGGATTTCACCGGCCCACGGGAGAGCTGGCCGATCAATGGCGCGCTCGCCCAACTCGATGTCGTCATGAGCGCCTCCGAGCAAGCCGAGGGCCATGATCTGTTCCGGGTGCTGGGGCTCGGATGGGAACAGGACCTGGAGGGCTGGCATTCGGCCGCCCGGAGGGCCCGTTGGGCGGCAACCTACGACGACTGGTATCAGGAACAGCTGGCGGAACGGGAGAGATCGGCGCGTGCCGCCGCGGAGTCGGAGAAGTACAGGAGGCTCCCGGATGTTCCGGTGGCCCTGGACGGCAAGGCGATCATGGAGCTGCTCGACCTGCCTCCCGGCCCGCTGATCGGCGCGGCCACACGCCATCTGCAGGAACTGCATCTGGAACGCGGCCCGTTGTCGCGGGATGAGGCCGTCACCCGGCTGAGGGCTTGGGCCGTTGGGCAGGACATGGGCCACAGCGGCGGGTGACCGGCCAAGTGGCCGGCTGCTGCGGGACCGGCGAGGGGCAGGGGCTCGTGCCGAAGGCGCTGGTGGCATGATCCGCGCCATGGATCAGGTCCCCTACTCGGCTTCGTGGCTCTCGCAATGGCGTGACGAGATCACGGATGTGCTGAGCTGCATGATCTTGACGTTCAAGCAGACCTACGGCTACGAGCCGGGCACAAACGAAGTCCGGGACGCCGATGAAGAGGACCTTCGCGCTGCCCGTGCATACAGCCAGGAGCCCCTGGGATGCGCGGATCTGCTGACGTTCTACGAGTCGATCGGAGAAGTGGTGTTGCCAGACGTCGGCAACGGCTGCTTCGTCCACTCGGCGCGTGACGTCCTGGACAGACTGGCAGAGGACGGCGCCGTCTTCCTTCCAGAAGCCGATGACCCCCACGGCATGGTGATCGCTTCGAACGGCGGCGGCAACCTGTACGTCGCCGACTGGGGCGGCGCGATCCACCGTTCTCGGACCGCCTCCATGGAGGACGCGGAGTTCGACAAGATCGCGGACAGCGTGCCGGAGTTTCTTGACCACATGCGCAACTGCGTCGTCCGCTTCGTGAAGACGGGAGCGACCGGAGAGTTCCAGCGATCAATCGGGCGGGACAGGGGCGGGGCCCGCAGCTTCGGCCGGGGCCAACCCGGCTGACATGGCGGGCTGCCGGACCTGGTGCGGTCGGTAGCCGAGTTGGCGCCACAGGCCGGTGGCAAGCGCCGCCCTGCCCGGGTCCGGCATTCCACTGCCCGACCTCGTGCGATGCCGGCCGGCCGCGCGGAGTGTCTGGCCACCGGGTTGCCCACGGCAGCCGACACTCGCCGTACGACGACACTCGGCCGTCCCGTCGGACGGCCGAGAGAATCCGACCCCTCCCGGGAATCAGGCGGCGACGAGCTCCTTCTCGCGTTCCGGCGTCTTGATCACGGGCTCCTTCTTGTTCGGCAGCGAGAGTCGGAAGACCTTGCGCCATGCGGAGAAGACCTGCTTGGGGAGCGGCCCGGTGACGTACTCCAGCTCGTACTTCTCGAACAGAGCCCGCACCTTCACCGCGACCTCGGCGTACCGGTTGCTCGGCAGGTCCGGGAACAGGTGGTGCTCGATCTGGTGCGAGAGGTTGCCGGTCATGAAGTGCATGGCCTTGCTGCCGCTGATGTTCGCCGAGCCCATCATCTGGCGCAGGTACCACTGGCCGCGCGTCTCGCCCCGGATCGACCGGCGCTCGAAGACCTGCACGCCCTCCGGGAAGTGGCCGCACATGATCACCGAGTGGGACCAGAGGTTGCGGACCAGGTTCGCGGTGAACGTCGCGGCGAGCGTGGGGAGGAACGACGGGCCCGACAGCAGCGGGTGGATCACGTAGTCCTTGAGCACCTGCTTGCGGATCTTGCGGCCCACGGCCTTGGCCCGCGCGCGGAACTCCGGGTTCTTGCGGCGGCGCTTGTGCAGGTTCTTGCCGAGCTCGAGGTCGTACGCCGCGATGCCGTACTCGAAGAAGCAGGCGTTGATGAAGTTCCACAGCGGCTGGCCGAGGTGGAACGGGTGCCACTTCTGGTCCTCGTCGACGCGCATGATGCCGTAGCCGAGGTCGTTGTCCTTGCCGACGACGTTGGTGTACGTGTGGTGCAGCTCGTTGTGCGAGTGCTTCCATTGGTCGGCCGGCGAGACGTGGTCCCACTCCCACGTGGTGGAGTGGATCTTCGGGTCCCGCATCCAGTCCCACTGGCCGTGCAGGATGTTGTGGCCGATCTCCATGTTGTCCATGATCTTCGCCACGGACAGCCCGGCGGTGCCGAGGACCCACGCGGGCGGGAACATCGAGAACAGCAGCACTGCCCTGCTGGCCAGTTCGAGCTTGCGCTGCGCACCGATGACCTTCCGGATGTACGCGGCGTCCTTCTCGCCGCGGCCGGCGATCACCTCGTCGCGGATCGCGTCCAGCTCGCGGCCGAGCTCCTCGATCTGCTCCGCGGTCAGATGGGCGGTGGGGTCGATTGCGGTCAAGGGGTTCCTACCGTTCGATGTCGCAAGGGCCCGCCGCGGCGGACACACAGGTCTGGATGAGGACGCCCGGCTCGGCCTCGGTGATCTCGCCGGTGCGCAGGTCGCGGACGGCGCCCGCCTTCAGGGGTGAGACACAGCCGAAGCAGATGCCCATACGGCACCCGGAGGGCATGAGCACACCGGCCGCCTCGCCGACGTCCAGCAACGGCGTGGCGCCGTCCGCGTCGACGGTCGTGCCGGTGGTGCTGAAGGTGACCTCGCCACCGTCGCCGGCGGCGACGATGGTGGGGCGGAAGCGTTCGGTGTGCAGGCGCTCCGGGACGCCGTGGTCGCTCCAGTGCTTCTCGGCGGCGTCGAGGAGGCCCGCGGGCCCGCAGGCCCAGGTCTCGCGCTCGGCCCAGTCGGGCACGAGGGCGTCGAGGCGGGCGATGTCCAGCACGCCGTCGGTGTCGGTGTGCACCTCGGTGAGCCGCAGCTTCCCGTCCGCGACGAGGTCGTGCAGTTCGCCGCGGAAGATCACGTCCTGGGGCCGTGGCGCGCAGTGGACCATGACGACGTCGTCGAACTCGGTGTTGCGCAGCATGCCCATGACGGGCGTGATGCCGCTGCCGGCCGTCAGGTAGAGCACCTTGGCGGGCTTGGCCCGCGGCAGTACGAAGTCACCGGTCGCCTGGTCGAGCTGGATCAGCGTGCCCGGTCGCGCCCTGCGGACCAGGTGGTTGCTGACCTTGCCGTCCGGGATCGCCTTCACGGTGATCGTGACGCGGCCGTCCGGGCGGTCGGTCGGCGAGGTGAGGGAGTAGGCACGCCACAGGCGCACCCCGTCGACGTCGACCCCGATCCGCACGTACTGACCGGCGGTGTGGCCGCGCCAGCCCCGTCCCGGTCTGATCACGATGGTCGCGGCGTCACCCGTCTCGGGGTGTACGGCCTCGATGCGCCCCCGCAGGTCAGCACCCGCCCGCAGCGGGCTGACCAGGTCGAGGTAGTCCGACGGCAGCAGCGGCGTCGTGACCATCTCCAGCAGTTTCCACGCCCTGCTGCGCAGGGCAGTACTCGTCATGACTCCAGCTTGCTGTGCCTCAGGGCGTAAAGTCCTGACCGAAGGACGTAAATCTGGTGGGCTGAATTGTTCGCAGGGAATAAATCCGTGAGTCATGTGACGCAGAGGGCCAGCGAGCTGGCCCTGGATGAGACGACGGTCACCGTACTGCGGGCCGCGTTGAAGACCACCGCCGACGAGGTCGTGCAGGCGATCATCGACGAGGTCCCGCCGTACGCCAACGCGCTCTCGGGCCACATGGGCGCCACCATCCGGCGGGCCGTGCGCACGGCCTTGGGGCATTATCTCGACCTGGCGAGCGGGAACGCCACGGGCGGTGACGGCGGTGACGCGGCCTACGAGCTGGGTCGTGGCGAGGTGCGGGACGGCCGTTCGATGGACGCTCTGCTCAGTGCCTACCGCGTGGGTGCCCGCGTGGCCTGGCGATGCCTGGCGGCCGGTGCCGTACCCGCGGGTCTGCCCGCCGCCGAGGTCGCCAAGTTCGCCGAACTGACCTTCGCCTACATCGACGAGCTGTCCGCGGCGAGCGCGGCGGGCCACGCCGACGAACTGGCCGCCCGCGGCCGGGCCCACGAGCGCCACCTGGAACACCTGGCCCGCGACCTCCTCGCCGGCGCGAGCCCGGACGTACTGCTGGCCTCCGCCCAACGGGCCGGGTGGCAGCCACCGGTCTCGCTGACCGCGGTCCTGCTGCCCGCCGCCCAGGCCCGGCCCGCCTACCGCACGCTCGAGGCGACCACTCTCGTCCTGGACGATCTGCCGGACGCCACCGGTGTGCTGCTCGTCCCCGACGCCGACCGGACACATCTCCTGCGGAAGCTGACCGACCGCCATGCCGTGGTCGGCCCGGCCCGGCCATGGACGCGTGCGTCCGCGTCGTACGCACGAGCCCTCCGCGCGCGCCTGCTCTCCTCCGACATCCGCGACACCGAGGACCACCTGCCCGAGCTGGTGCTGAGCGCGGACAAGGACGCGTTCGCGGATCTGCGTGCCCGCGCGCTCGCACCGCTCGGGGCGTTGCCGGGTGCGACCGCGCGGCGGCTGGAGGAGACGTTGCGGGCGTGGCTGCTGCACCAGGGCAGGCGGGAGGAGGTGGCGACGGCGCTGTTCGTCCATCCCCAGACCGTCCGGTACCGGATGTCGCAGCTGCGCGAGCTGTTCCCGGATCTCGCGTCGCCGCACCGGGTCCTCGAACTGACGCTGGCGGTCGGTCTGGAGACCGCCGATTGACGCGTACGACCGTCCGCGACCGCATTTGTGAGTGGCTCAGGAATCGCGGCTCGGGGTTGGGCACCATCGGCCGGCTGCCGAATGGCATAGGCGACGACAGCCTGGGGCCGTCGCCTCGCGTTGCTGGTCGTTACGTACGAGCACGACGATCAGGGACCCAGCCGCCTCACCGCCGCGCACCAGCGGGTCGGGGAAGCGGTCGGGGACCTCTTCGACGGCCGGCGCAGCGTCACGTCGCCAGGTCCTGTTTCCTGGACCGCTGCTGCAGCGGCACGTTCCCGGCAGGTCGCCGCGCCGAGTCCGACGCACGGGTACATGCGCTCGAGCGTGTCCCAGGCCGTGGCCGTACGGTCCTGACCACCTCCGAAGCCATGCGGTACTCCTACGTTTGTCCCGCAGCCTCCGGCGAGGCGGAGGAGTCCACCGAGCGCCGCTGAACCATGCGGCGCGAGGAACTTCGCGACTTCCCGTTCGGCCGGGCCGGGCACCGTGCGTCCGTCAACCTCCGCTGGACACCGACCACTTCTGGTTGGAGGCGCCGGTGCAGCTCCACAGCTGGACCTTGGAACCGTTGGCCGTAGCCGTGCCGGTCACGTCGAGGCAGAGTCCGGACAGGTCGTTGGTGACGCTGCCGTCCGCATGGAAGGTCCACTTCTGGCTTGAGCCGCCGTTGCAGTCCCAGGTGATGACCTTCGTTCCGTTGACCGTGCCGTTGCCGTTTGCGCCGAGGCACTTGCCGCCGATTTGGAGTTCACGGTCCGCCGAGTAGTCGTAGGCCTGGTTGGAATTTGTGGACGTGCAGTCCCAGAGGTACTGCTGGACACCGTTGGCCGGATTGCCGGTGTCGTCCAGGCACCGGTTCGAGCCCTGGCCGACGATCTGGGCGGCGGCTGTCTGCACGCCACGGGTGAAGGTGACCGTGGCGTGCGGGGGGAGCGTGTACGAGAACGACCCGGCGCTGTTCCAGGTGGTGGTGAAGGTCGTGGCGGAGGAGTTGTTGTTGTAGGCGACCAGGACCTCACCGCCGTCGGGGTTCTTGTAGGCCTGGGCCCAGATGCCACCGCCGTCGCTGTAGCCGATGCGCGTCGCGCCGGGGACGACGAACTTCGAGAACTGGCCCAGCTGGTAGTAGTTGTCGGTGTACGTGGCCTTTCCGGTGGCCTGGTCGACGGTGACCAGGCCGGTGCAGTTGTCACAGCCGACGCCCATCTTGGGACCGCCGTTGGTGTCGAGCGCCAGGTTCCACAGCAGTGCGCCGTTGGCCCAGTTGAAGGTGGACTCCAGGGCGAGCTGGGCGGCGTTCATCGGGGCGATGCCCGGCCCGGTGGAGCATTCGCTCTCGTAGAGCTTCTTGTCCGGGTACGCGTTGTGGATCGTGGTCATTCTGCCGAGGTCGTCCCGGTAGCAGTGCCACGCCGTGCCGTACAGGGCGTCGTGCGCCGCCTGGTTGCCCATCAGCGTGTTGGCGTAAGTGGTGTCCACGTGATCGGCGTCCCCGCCGAGGATCTTCGTGGCACTCAGGCCGGCCTGCTGCAGTGCGGGGGAGAGGTTGTCGGCGATGAAGTCCGCCTCGTTGCCAGCCGGCCACAGCATGGCGGAGTACGTGGAGGGGGAGATCGTCGGCTCGTTCTGCGGGGTGATGCCCCAGACGTCGACGCCCTTGGCCTTGTACTCCTGGAGGAACTTGACGTAGTACTGCGCGAGCGGGCCGTACATGTCGGACCTCAGGGTGCCGTTGCCCTGGCCGAGCATCGTGCCGGTGGTCTTCATCCAGGCCGGCGGGCTCCAGTCGTTGGCGAAGAGCTTCATCGACGGGTTGAGCGCCTGGGCCTGCTTGATGACCGGGATGACGTAGGCGTCGTCGTGCGCGGTGGAGAAGTTGGCGAGGTTCGGGTCGGCGACGCCGCCGTTGTCGTCGTACGAGTAGGTGGCAGGGCTGTTCGCAGGGGTCGCGGTGTAGTCGGAGGAGCCCATCGGTACCCGCATGAGCGACAGACCGATGCCGGAGCCGCGGGTGAACAGGTCGCGCAGCACCCGGTCGCGGGTGGTGGCGTCGAGTTTGTTCTGCAGGAGGTAGGCCGCGGAGTCGGTGAACGCGGCGCCGAATCCGTCGATGGTCTGGTAGACCTGGGTGTCGTCCACCTTCAGGTTCACGCTGCCCGAGGACACCGGACCGAGTGCGATGCCCGGCTGCGGGGTCAGGGCCTGGCTCAGGTCCGAGGTGGTCAGGGTGACGCCGACCGTGTTGCTCGCTGCCGACGCCGGCGTCGGGGTCAGTACTGCCACGCCGCAGGTGACGGCGAAGGCCAGAGCGGCTGCCTGCGCGCTCAGTCCACGGAGCGATTGTCTTCTCTGCATGAAAGCGTCCCTTCTCAGTGGGAGTTCAGGGTCGTCTGCCCTCGGTGCACGGCTGGGTCGAGCGGCCTTGCCTGTTCACATGGCCCGGTGAGGGCTGGGTAAGGGGCAATGACCCACCGGGCCAAGGGCTTTGGGGGATGGGAGCCACGTCCGGAGATCGGGAGGGCCGGAGCGTATGACGCGGGCGGGTTCTCAGAGCAGGTGCCGGAGCACTGCCTCGGCGACGGCCCTGGCGCTGCCGGGGTTCTGGCCGGTGATGAGGCGGCCGTCCTCAACGACGTGGACGCCGAAAGGCGTCTCCGCGGTGCTGTAGGAGGCTCCGAGGTTCTTGAGCCGGTCCTCCAGGCTGTAGGGGACGGCGTTCGCCCGCTGGGCGAGTTCCTCCTCCCGCCAGGAAAAGCCGGTGACGTTCCTGCCCTTCACCAGGGGCTCGCCGCTGCCCAGAGTGACCTCGAGCAGGCCGCACGGCCCGTGACAGACGGCCGAGACGATCCGGCCGGTCTCGTAGAACTGTGCGACGAGCGTCTCCAGCGCCGGGCTCTGGGGGAAGTCGAACATCACGCCGTGACCGCCAGTGAGGTAGATGGCGTCGTAGTCGGCGACGTCAACCCCGGTTACGGCCCCGGTGTCCTTGAGCTTGTCCATGAACAGGCGGTCGGCGTACCGCTTGTCGGTGCCGAGGTCAGCGAGGATGGGGTGGGCGAGACTTTCCGGGTCGAGCGGCACGGGCCCACCCTGAATGCTGGCGATGGTGAGTTCGAATCCGGCCTGTTCGGCGACGTCGTAGAAATGTGTCAGTTCACCCAGCCAGAGACCGGTGCGGTATCCGGCCTTCTCATACTCGCCGCTGCTGGTGACGATGACGAGGATGCGGTTCGTGCGGGACATGGGATTCCTTCTGTCGAGCGTGGTTTGACAGTCAGGCGGAGCCTCCCGGGCGGGCAGCGTTGTTCGGGCGCGAACAGGCCCTGCCGTGTTCCGTCAGGCAGAAGGTGCACCGGTGAGGACTTCCACCCGGCCCGTGTCGAGTGAGTAGTAGGCGCTGACGACAGCCAGGTCGCCCTTCTTGACGAGCGGGGCGAGGTCGGCGTTGGACCGTAGGCCGGCGGAGGTCTGCTTGATGTGGATGCGGATCATGGCATCGACCGGGTCGGCGTGCTTGGTCTTCTGCGTCTCCTCGTACGCGGGCCGCAGTGCCTCGGCGATGGCCTGCAGGTTGCCGGGCAGCGGCTTGTTGTCCTGCAATGCCTTGTACGCGGCCTTGATGGCGCCACAACGCTGGTGACCGAGTACGACGATCAGTGGCGTCCCAGACGTCATGGGTCCGTACTCGACGGAGCCGGTGACCACTGGTCCCACCACCTGCCCACCGGTACGCATCACGAACAGGTCGCCCAGCCCGGTGTCGAACAGCAGCTCCGGCGGCACACGGGAGTCGATGCAGGACAGGATCACGCCGTAGGGATCCTGTTCTTCGGCGACGAACTGGCGTCGGTCGGGGTCCCGGTTGGGGTGCAGCAGCTTCCCGTCCACCCAGCGCCTGTTGCCATCCATCAGCTGGGCGAAAGCTGCCCGTGGCGAGTCAGGACGACCGGCCGAAGACGAACCCTGGGTATGCGGGGAGGGCGAGGAGGCCTGCGGAGCAGCCGCGTTCTCCGTCCTTGTGCTGTCCGTCTTCGACGAGCAGCTGGAAAGCGCGGCCACGGTGGCAACCAGTCCTCCGGTAAGTATGGATCTGCGTAGCGGTTGTCCAGCGGTGGCCATGAGTGTTTCCGTTCTGTGTGTCTCGTCACGGGGAGTTTGTAAAGCGCCGTAATACTTGCGGGAATGCCTGAAGGTGAATGCAGAGCGATCCCGACCGTGAAACCTGGACGCACAACCGATGGTGTAGTGAGCGCCTGTTCAGGGCCCAGCCCAATGTAGGAGTGTTCTCGCAGCCACCCCCGGTACCCCGGAAGTGAATGTGGAGGCGGCGATTGCTACTGGAGTACTAACGGGCCCCATCCGGAAGTCCCTGACACGGGATGCCGCCCATTGGTTTCGGCGCAGCGGGACGTCCGTTTTGCGTTCGCGGCAGGGTGATGGCCAGGTCGGTGGCCTGGCTTTCGTTTCGGGTGGGCGCCGGGTTCCACTGCTCCCGGTCGGCCTCAACTGGGCGCCGGGGTACGGCCGTTCCTTCCTCACGATCAGCCGGGCGCCCTTGGGTCGGCCGCCCGGGGCCGGGTTCGGGCAGCGGTAGATCTACGGAACGGATGCGGCCCTGTTCCATGACGGTCGCGCAGTCGCAGCTGTCGGCCACCGAGCTGGGGCGGCTGACAGCTGCGGCCTCTTGCGGTTCGGAAGCACGCACCGCCTGCCGCCCCCTGCTCGGTCGATCTCCATGGCGGTGCCGTGTCGCGGGGCGCCCGGGAACCTGGCCCGTCAGGAACGTGTGCGCGCGGTTCGCCTTCGTCCGCGGCGGGAGGGTTCGGCGGCGTCCCCGGCTCCGGTCAGGGCCAGGGCGCTTGTCCGGTCGGCCACGAGAGCGCCGGATCCGCTGTCCGCGTCCGTGTCGGGCCTGAGGTCACGGCGGGCCAGCCACCGGTCGATTCCCACGTTGAGCAACAGGCACACGGCACCCCAGCCGACAATCGTCGCCAAGTGGCCGCCGATACCGGTGCCGTCGAAGTAGAGGGCGGCGCGAACCACATCGACCGCGGCCGGCAGGGGCAGGACGTCGTTCAGGCCGCGGAAGAACTCGGGGACCATGTACAGGGAGATGGCTCCGCCGGAGGCCGGGACCCCGATCATCAGGGCGATCACCAGCACGGGAATGATGCCGGCGACGCCGAGGGTGCGGGTGAACACCGCGGTGAACATCGAGATGCTGAAGATCGTCAGTGCTCCGAAGCCGACCATCGCCCAGCCATGACCGTTGATCGCGCCGATCAGGACGTCGAACAGCACCCACAGCCACAGGGCCATGCCCACCGCCCAGCTCACCAGCATCGGCAGGAGCTGACGCAGCCGATTGATCTCCGGAGCGCCGCCACGCAGCGCCGCCATGATCACGAAACCGGACATGATCCAGGACATGGCCACGTACATGCTGTTGCTGCCGTTGGAGTCGGAGGCGTGCAGCGGCTTGATGTCGGTCATTTCCAGCGGCATCTTCTGGCTCTGGGCGATCTGCTGGAACATCCCCCGCAGTGCGTTGTGCTGGCCGGCTCCGGCTGCCGAGGAGGTGTAGAGCTTCGCCTCGCCGCCCTTGGCGGTGGGCAGCACGTACGCACCGACGACTTCACGCTCGCGGATCTGGTCGGTCGCCCTGTCGAGGGAGGTGCTGGTGGTCAGGGAGACCAGGTCGCCCAGGCCCTGCTGAAGGCCCTTGGTCGCCTGCTCGGCCTGTGCCCGGGAAGCGCCGACGACCACGACGGGCATGTCGCGGATCTCCGGCTGGTGCAGAGAAGCGCTCATCATGCCGACGACGGCGGTGAGGATGGCCAGCGGGAAGGCGGCCACCGAGAAGTACCGGATCCGCTTGGAGCGCACCGGGCCACCGGCCATCGCCGGCCGAGGGGCGTCGGGGTCGTCGGACGCCGGAGCGCTCGCGAGGGCGGTCCCCTTGCGGCGCTCCATCAGGAGGGCGAGCGCGAGGGTCGCGACCATCCAGAGGGCGAGTGTCAGCAGGTGCTTGCCCACCCCCCTGCCGTCGAAGTAGATGACCGACCGAAGTGCCTCACCCGTGGCCGGCAGCGGCAGCACATTGTGCAGGTAGCCGAAGAAGTCGGGCATCGCGTGGATCGGCGTGGCGAGGTTCGACGAGGGCACGCCGAAGACGACCCACAGCAGCATCCCGGGCAGTACCGCCAGCCCGCCCAGGGTCCTGGCGAACAGCAACTGACCGATGCCCACGGCTCCTGTCGCCAGTAGGCCGATTCCGACGAACGCCAGGTAGTGACCGTCGACCGCCCCCACGATCGGCCCCAGGATCAGCCATGTCACGGTACTGGTCAGCGCCGCCCAGCCGGCCAGCAGTGGCAGGAACCTGCGCAGGACGAGCAGGTGGGGTACCGCCGTGAGCATCCCGCCCAGCGGGACGTACCCGACCATGATCATGCCGATCGCGGCGAGCAGCACGGCGATGCCCGCGCTGTCCCCGGAGGGCAGCGGCGCGATGTCCTGGGTCCTGGTCGTCCAGTCGTGGCCCGCCGCCACTGAGGCCAGGATCTGTTTGACCATTCCCGCTTGCGAGGCGCCGGCTCCCTGGGCGGTGCAGACGGTCGCCTCCTTGGCACCGTCCGCGGGAATCAGTAGTACACCGGCGACGTCACGGTCCTTGAGCAGGTCGAGCGCCTTGCCGCGGTCAGCGACCAGCCGGGGATCGGCGGCGCCGTCCTGAACCGACTTCAGCTCGTCGACGACGGAGTCGGCCACGGCCCCCGAACCGACCACGGCGACCGGCATGTCCCGGGTCTTCGGTGAGTGCATGGTGCCCATGTAGGTCGCGTACATCATCGTGACCATGGCGAAGGGGATGAGGAAGAGAAAGACGAGCTTGGCGATCTCTCGCTTCCGGTCCGCCTCGGGCGAATCCGGCGCGCGCCCGCTCACCTCGGTGACGGGGGTCGGTGTCTCCATGACGTGCTCCTGATGGGCGGACTCAGAGCACGAAACACAAGCTCTTGTCCGTTTTTGGTGGTTGGGGTCGGGGAGGACCGCTGGTCGTGGGTGGAGCCCCGATCGGCGGGGCGGGGGCTTCGCCGAGATCGCGGGCGCGCGTCGGCCGAGGCGGTGAGGATCTGCTGGCAGGCGGTGGGAGGTGTCCGTGGACTGGGCACGGCGGCCCGGGTGTCGCGTGGCGTCGGCCGAGTGGGCGATCGATGCTGTGGCAGACCTGCCGCCCGGGGCACGCCGATGCCCCGCAGATGCCGTCTGTTTCCGGACGTTGTTCGCGTGCCTTCGGCCGGGTGCTCCCGGGTATGCGCGGTGCCACCCGAGGGCGTCGTCAACCTCGGCCGTGCTCAGCGGACTGGCCGGGAGTCGCCGTGAGGCTGCAGGCAGTTGCTGGAGATTCGTGCGGAGTCAGCGCGCGGCGATGTCGGCGAGCAGGGCTGTGACGCGCGCCTGAGCTCGCTCGATGACGTCGCCGCCGGGGGCGACGTGAACCCGGTCGGCTTCGATGGCGGCGATCGCCGACTCCGCGACCTCGCGCGGAGAGAGCTTCCCGCCGAAGTGTGCGGCGGCATTCTGCATCGAAACGGGAGCGCCGACCTGCAGGTCGATGGCGCCGAGCGCTGCGGAGTTCCGCCCGAGGGGAGTGTCGACAAGTCCCGGGCAGAGCACGGTCGCGCCCAAGGCTGGCGCCACGCGCTTCAACTCCTGATCGAGCGTCTCGGTCAGCCCTACGACTGCGTGCATGGTGGTGGTGTACGGCGTGAGGTCGGGCAGGGGTGCGAGGCCTCCGGAGGACGCGGTGTTGAGGAAGTGGCCCGTGCCTTGCTCGAGGAACAGGGGAGCGAAGGCCTTGACGCCGTGGACGACTCCGAGCACCTTGACACCGATCATCAACTCCCAGACGCGTGCCTCTTGTTCCCACATGGGGGCGGGAGGGGAGACGACGCCGGCGTTGTTGCAGACCAGATCCACTCGCCCGTAGGCGGCGATGGTCCGGTCGGCGAGCGTGCGCACGGAGGCCTCGTCGCTGACGTCCGCCACCATGGCGGTGACCTCTGCTCCAGCGGCCGTCAGCGACGCCTTCGCCTTGTCGAGGCCCTCCTCGCGGATGTCAGAGATGACCAACCGCACTCCGCGGTCGGCGAGGGTTTCGGCGAGGCCGTAGCCGATGCCGCTGGCCCCTCCGGTGATGACGGCGACCTGGTCCTTGGCGATGTGCATGCGTGCTCCTGCATTTGTCCGAGGCTACCGGAATTGAAGGGAATTCAATATCTAGGAATCCGCTGGTTGTTGAGGTGCGGTATTGGCTGCGAACCTCAATGACGAGCAGAGTGAGATCACGGATCAGAAAGGGCTGCAAACCGTTCCGTCGCGGCTGCATTCCCATGGCGCGGCGGCCACGGCGAGTCCGGTGGCGAGCCACGGGGGCGAGAGTCCTTTCGGGTCCACCTCATGCTAGGAGTGGATTCCCAGGCGTCCCCTGTACCCCGGAAGTGAATGGGGAGGCGGCGATTACTGCTGAAGTACTACCGGTCCTCATCCGGAAGACGCGTCGGCGTTGCGGCGAAGCCATTGCGGGCGCTCACCGTCTGGGGCGGTGCCGGTCTGCCGTCGGGGCAGGAAGGCAGCGAGCGCGCAGCACAGCGCGGCGGCGCCGGCGCCGATGGCCAGCACGGTCCTGAAGCCGTTCTCCGAGGGGAGGGCGTGGCCCGCGAAGTCGGTGGTCATCTGTGCCAGAACCACGCTGACGACGGCGCTGGAGAAGGAGGTGCCGAGGGAGCGCATGAGGGTGTTGAGGCTGTTTGCGGCGGCGGTCTCGGACACGGGTACGGCGCTCATGATGAGCGCGGGCATGGCACCGTACGCCAGTCCCATGCCCGCGCCGACGATGCAGCCGACCACGACCAGCTGCCAGAGCTCGGCCATCAGCACGGTGCCGGTCCCGTACCCGGCGGCGACGACCAGCGCGCCGGTCATCAGGGTGACCTTGGGGCCGCGCGCCTTCGTGATGCGGGCGGAGAGCGGGGCCGTGGCCATCATCACCAGGCCCATCGGGGCCATGGCGAGACCGACGGTCAGCAGGTCCCGGCCCATGCCGTAACCGGTCTGCTCGGGAAGTTGCAGCAGCTGCGGCATGACCAGGGACAGCGCGAACATCGAGAAGCCGATGGCGACCGACGCGAGGTTGGTGAACAGTACCTGGCGACGGGCGGTGGTGCGCAGGTCGACCAGCGGCGCACTGGTGCGCAGTTCGAAGCGTCCCCACAGGAGCAGCACGATGGCCGCAGCGGCGAACAGGCCGAGGGTGGTCGTGCTGCCCCAGCCCCAGTCGGCTCCCTTGGACACGGCCAGCAGCAGACAGACCAGTGCGGCCGAGATGCCGACCGCTCCCACCAGGTCGAAGCGGCCGCCTGAGCGCACCTCGGATTCGGGGACGGTCGTCACGACAAGGACCACGGCCAGGACGCCGAGGACCGCGGAGGCCCAGAACAGCATGTGCCAGTCGAAGTGATCGGCGATCAGGGCGGCCGCGGGCAGTCCCAGCGCACCGCCGATGCCGAGGGACGCGCTCATCAGGGCGGTCGCGCCGGGCAGGCGCTCGGCGGGCAGTTCGTCACGCATGATGCTGATGCCGAGTGAGACGGCGCCGGCGGACAGACCCTGCAGCACCCGGCCGATGATCACGGGCGTGAGGGAGTCGCTGAGGCCGCAGACCACCGAGCCGGCCACGAGGAGGGCGAGGCTGACCAGCAGCATGCGCCGCTTGCCGTACATGTCACCGAGTCGTCCCATGACGGGGGTGGCGACGGCACCGGCGAGCAGTGTGGCGGTGACGGCCCAGGCCGTGTTCGCCGGGGAGGCGCGAAGGAGTTCCGGAAGCCTGGGGATCAGGGGGATGACGAGGGACTGCATCAGCGAGACCACGATCCCGCCGAAGGCCAGGACCGCCACTACGGCGTTCGCTCGTTGAGCGGCGGACGCCTCTTCGGCGGCCGGCCGGGTTGGTGATGCGGACATGGAAGGGCCTCTCGGGTGCGGCGCGGAACAGGGGCGTGCGGACTCGGGGAAGTGGCATGGCGCATGGATGTGGCGGCGCTCCCCCGGGGAAGTGGGGGAGCGCCGCCCGCGACGGCGGCGGCCCGGCTGTGGGTGCGGGGGCCGATCGCGCGGCTACTCCTTCAGGCGGATGGCGGCCGCCGGACAGATCGCCGCGGCCTCCCGCACGCTCTCCCGGAGCTCGGCGGCGGGGTTCTCGGTGAGGAGGATGGCGATCCCGTCCTCGTCACGCTGGTCGAAGACCTCGGGTGCGGCGACGACGCACTGTCCCGCGGCGACGCACTTGGGCTCGTCGAACTCGATGTGCATGGTTCTCTCCTCTGGTGTGGGGGCCTGTGCTGCAACAGGTGGGGTCTTGGGCCGGGGGCAGGTCAGTCGTGGTCCCAGGCGAGCGGCAGGCTTTCCGGACCGCGGGTGAGCACCCCCACCTTCCAGACGACCTCCGCCTCGCACTCGTGGAACCGCAGGCCCGGGAAGCGGGTCGGCAGGGTGCGCAGGGCGACCTGCAGTTTCATCCGGGCGAGCGGGGAGCCCCAGGCGGTGGTGTGTGCCGTGCCCGAAGGCGAGGTGGGGGGCCTCGCGGCGCTCCAGGTCGAGTTGGTGGGGAGCAGGTGAACACGGACTCGTCCCGGTGGGCCGAGTGCAGGGTGACCACCACGGGCTCGCCGACCCGTTCTGTCACCCCGCCGACCTCGACGTCCTCAAGGGCGTAGCGGGCGAAGGGGGCGAAGGCGGTGCCGATCGACAGCGGGACGAAGCGCAGGAGTTCCTCCACCGGGCTCGCTGTAGGGCAGTGGCACCCTGCTCAGGGCATGGACGACTCCTTGTGTAGGCAAGGTTTTAACGAGATGACGCTATCGTTTATCTTTACGGTTCGGGAGCTCATCGAAGAGCATCACAGATAGTCGGCTATCGGTTGATAAGGTGGAGCGGTGACTGCTGAAACTCCGCGTCGACTGCGCGCCGACGCCGCCCGCAACTCCGAGAAGATCCTCCGGGCCGCGCGCGCGATCTACGCCGAGAGCGGCCCTGACGCCTCGCTGGAGGAGATCGCCCGTCGCGCCGGTGTCGGCATCGCGACGCTGTACCGGCGGTTCCCGAACAAGGAGGAACTCGTCCGGGCGGCGCTGGAACAGAAGATCACCGAGGAGATGTCGCCCGCGATCAGCGGAGCGCTCGCTGACAGCGACCCCCTGCGCGGGCTTGTGACGCTGTGGGAGGCATCGGTCTCCTTCGCGGCGCAGGAACGAGGCCTCCTCGGTGCCGTGCGCGACTCCGGTTCCCTGGCCTCCGAACTCTCCGAACCGTTCTACGAGGCCTTGATGGTGGTCACCCGACGGGCACAGATCGCCGGGCGAATCCGCACCGACCTCGTGCCCGACGACCTCCACCGGATCACGGTGATGCTGCTCAGCGTGCTGCACACGGTGCAGCCCGGGAGTGCCGGCTGGAAGCGCTACCTCACGCTGATGCTCGACGGCCTCGCGCCCGCGCAGCCCACTGTGCTTCCGCCGCCCGAGCCGCTCAGGCAGTGGCCGACGCGGGGTTCCCGGCCTGCCTGACAGAGGACGGCAGCCGAGTTCGGCCTGCCTGTCCACTGGAGGGGCCGTGGGACCGGCGGAGGGGGTGGCTGGGGCCCGCCGGTCCCACGGTGCGCCGCCTGACCTGTCCCTGGTACGGCGGCGCTGGGGCGGCTCCGCCGCGGAGGCCGCCCGTCCGTGGGTTCCTCCGTTACCAGGTGACCGGCAGTTCGTGGACGCCGAAGGCGGCCATGGTGCCCCGGAACGGGACCTCTTCCAGGGGCACGGCCAGGCGGAGACCGGGCAGCCTGTGCAGCAGCCGGGGCAGCGCCTCCGTCAGTTCCACCCGGGCCAGGTTCTGACCGAGGCACTGGTGGATGCCGTAGCCGAAGGCGATGTGTTCGCGGGTGCTGCGGGTGATGTCGAGGGACCCGGCGTCGTCCATGAAGGCGGGGTCGTGGTTGGCGGCGGGCAGGTTGACGGCGATGATGTCCCCGGCCTTGACCTCCTGGCCGCCGATGACGAGGTCCTCGTGGGCGGCGCGCCAGATCATGTCCTGGGCGATGGAGAGGTAACGCAGCAGTTCCTCGATGGCGTTCGCGACCACCTTGGGGTCGTCGCTGTGCCGGACCACGGCAGCCTGTTCCGGATGCTCCAGCAGGGTCAGCGTGCCCAGGCCGATCATGTTGGCGGTGGTCTCGTGGCCGGCGATGAGCAGGACGAGGCCGTTCATGGCCACTTCCTCCGGCTTGAGCTCTCCCGTCTCGACGCGCTCGGCGATCAGCCGGCTCATCAGGTCGTCGCCGGGCTCGCGTTGCTTGCGCTGCACGAGTTCCATCAGGAAACCGAACAGCTCGGCACTCGCCTGGCTCTTCTCCTGCGGGGTGACGTCCGGCTGGTTGATCGTGATGCTGTGCTTCTGGAAGAACTCGTGGTCCTCGTAGGGCACGCCGAGCAGCAGGGAGATGACCAGGGACGGCATCGGCAGTGCGAAGGCCTTGATGAGATCGGCCGAGTCGCCCTTGGCGGTCATCTCGTCGATGAACCGGTCGACCAGGGCACGCACCTGAGGGCGCATCGCCTCCACCCGCTTGACCGTGAAGTCCTTGGTCATCATGAGGCGGATCCGGGCGTGCTCGGGGTCGTCCATGCGCGGGAACGCCGGCACCTGCATCTGCTCCGAGCCCGGGTGCATGCGGGGGTAGCGGATGGTGTCGGCGCTGATCCGCTGGTCGGACAGGACGAACTTGACGTCCTCGTAGCGGGTGACCACCCAGGCGGTCTCGCCGTTCCACAGCCGCACCTTCTGCAGCCCGTCGCCCAGGCGCCACTGCTCGTACTCGGCAGGCAGATCGAGCGGACAGCGCGAGGAGCGCGCGGCGGGGTAGGGCGGCAGATCGAGGTTGCCGGTCGGATCGGTGGCGGTGCTCATGGGTCCTCCAGTGGGGGGTGGGTAAGGAGTCGCGGGCGTGGGGTTACGCGACGGACGTGCTGATGACTGCTTCCGTCCAGACGGTTCCGGCCGCGACGAGCGAGCGCCAGGCGCGAACGGCCTTGGGCGGCAGCCCCGCGGCGAGCACGCCGGTCAGCATGTCGCCGCGGCGGTAGACGACGAGGAGACGCCGGGCGTCGTCGGCCTGCAGGACGAGCGCCTCGTCGTGGCCGCGCAGATGGCCGTACGCGTGGATCTTGACGTCGTACTGGTCGGACCAGAAGTACGGAACCGGTGCGAACGGCCGCCGCTGGTCGGCGGAGAGGAGGTTGCGGGCGGCAGCCATGGCCTGCTCGGCGGCGTTCGTGCGGTGCTCGATGCGCATCAGTGTGCCGAAGAGCGGGTTGTGCCAGCGGGCCACATCGCCGACTCCTTGGACGTCGGATGCGGCCGCGCAGTACTCGTCGCACAGCAGCCCGTCCTGGAGGGCCAGGCCGCTGCCGTCCAGCCATTCGGTGTTGGGCAGGGAGCCGATGGCCACCAGGACGTCGTCGGCAGGCAGGACGCTGCCGTCGGACAGCAGGACACCGGTGACCCGCCCGACGGAGCTCTGGATCCCGTGGACCGAGGTACCGGCGCGCACGTCCACGCCGTGGGCCAGGTGTATCCGGGTCAGGAACCGCCCGGCGTCGTCGCCGACGGCTTGGCCCATGGGGACCGTGCCCGCTTCCAGGAGGGTCACCGTGACCCCGAGCGCCCGGGCCGTGGCCGCCACCTCCGCCCCGATGAACCCGCCTCCGACGATCACCAGGCGCCGGTCCGGTCGCAACCGTGCCTTGAGCGCCAGCGCGTCCTCGACTGTGCGCAGCACATGCACGCCGGACACGCCGTCGCAGCCCGGCAGACGGCGGGGACGGACACCGGTGGCGACGACCAGCGCGTCGTACGGCAGCAGGCTGCCGTCGGCGAGGTGCACCTGGTGGGAGTTCCGGTCCAGAGCGACGGCGGTGACTCCCAGGCGCAGGTCGAGGGCGAGTGCGTCGATGTCCACCGCCGGGCGCAGCGCCAGACGGTCCGGTTGCCAGTCGCCCTTGAGGAGTTGCTTCGACAGGGGTGGACGGTCGTAGGGGGCGTGGGGTTCGTCGCCCACGAGGGTGATCGCACCGTCGTGGCCTGCCCGGCGCAGTGCCTCCGCCGTGGCCAGTCCGCCCGCCGAGGCGCCGACCACCACGATTCGGTTCACGAGGCCGCCCCGCGGCCTGGCGCGCTGATGACGGCTGTCAGTTGCATCAGATGTCTCCTTTGCTGAGCCGTTGCGAGGAATCGCTCGACTCTCCGTACTGATAGCCACTCTCACCTGCTAGGGGGCATGGAGCAACCTACCTGAGAAGTAAGTGGCATCGGACCCCTCATCCGCTGGTCGCATCCGTAGGAATGAGCTAGAAAGAGCCACTTGAAGTGCGGTTTTCGTTCGTTGACGGCTTCTGTCAAAAACCGATAGCGTCCAATCGTTTCAGCGGCTTCAAGCCCTGAACGTCATGGCGTGCGCCCCTGCGGCACATGGCGTTCCGCGCCGCCCCTCTCGTGGGCGGAGGCCAGTTCACTCCCGGAAAGAGGCGAAGGATGACTGAGGCGTATCGGAACCTGATCGGCGGCACGCTGCGACCACCGGAGTCGGGGCGATGGATCGACGCGGAGAACCCGGCGACCGGTGAGGTCTGGGCGCGGATCCCCGCAGGCGGCCAAGCGGACGTGGACGCCGCGGTCACGGCCGCGAAGGACGCCTTCCCCGGCTGGTCGGCACTGCCGGCGGCGGTCCGCGGCCACTACCTGCAGCAGGTGGCGAGGGTCTTCGCCGCACACGGCGAGGAACTGGCCCGTCTCGAGACCCGCGACAACGGCCGCCTCCTGGGGGAGAACATCCAGCGCGCCGGTATCGGCATGGCGTTCGTGTGGAACCTGGCCGCGGGCCGGACGCTGGAGGCGGTCACCGGCGACAGTGTCGTGCTGGACCCGACCGGCTTCGGGTTCACTCGGCGCGAGCCCTACGGCGTCGTGGCGGCGATCGTTCCGTGGAACGCGCCGCTGGCGATGTTGTGCAACAAGGCGGCCATGGCGCTTGCCGCGGGCAACACCGTGGTCGTCAAACCGCCGGAGCAGGCGAGCGTGTCATCGCTGCGGTTCGCCGAACTCGTTGCCGACGTGCTGCCGCCCGGGGTCCTGAACATCGTCTCCGGAACCGGCGAGGACGCCGGAGCGCCCCTGGTCCGGCACCGGGACGTCCGGAAGATCACCATGACCGGGTCGACGGAGACCGGCCGGGCCATCCAGCGGGCGGCCGCCGACACACTCACCCCGAGCATCTTCGAACTCGGCGGCAAATCCCCCAACATCGTCTTCGCCGACGCCGACCTCGACACGGCGGCGCAGGGCGTGACGGTCGAGTCCGTCTTCACCGGCAACGCGGGACAGGTGTGCGTGGCCGGATCCCGGATCCTCGTCCAGCGGCCGGTCCTCGACGAGATGCTGAAGCGGATCCGCGCGATCACCGAGGGAATAGTCCTCGGTGATCCGGCCGACGAGGCCACCACCATGGGCCCCCTCATCTCCCGGGTGCAGTACGACCGCGTCGTCAGCTACCTCAAGTCCGGTGCGGAGAAAGCGGAGTTGGTCTTCGGCGGTCGGCACGGACCCGAACTGGTCCCCGAGCTCCCGGGCGGTCATTGGGTCGAACCCACCCTCTTCACCACCACGGACAACTCGCTGAGCATCTGCCAGGAGGAGATTTTCGGCCCCGTCGCCGTGGTCATCCCCTTCGACACCGACGACGAGGCCCTCGCGCTCGCCAACGACAGCCGCTACGGCCTCGCTTCCGGGGTGTGGACCCGTGACCTGGGCCGCGCGCTCCGCTTCGTCCGCGACCTGGACACGGGCAACGTGTGGGTCAACGCCTACCGCCAGACGCGGTACGAGCTGCCGTTCAGCGGCGTGAAGGACAGCGGCTACGGCCACGACGACGTCCTGGAGTTCACCCGGGAGAAGGCCGCTGTGATCAAGGCCTGACGCCCTGACGCACATCCGTACCACGCCTGCCGACGAGCACGTCGGCAGGTTTGCCCCCACCAACAATGAAGGAGAAAACGCATGGGTGACATGGATGGCAAGGTCGCAGTCATCACCGGAGCCGGCGCCGGCATGGCCAAGGCCTGCGCGGAGCTGTTCGTGCAGCATGGCGCCAAGGTCGTCGCCGCCGACATCAGCGGCAAGGAGAAGGACACCGCCGCCGAACTCGGCGAGGCGGTCGTCGTACCCGTGCACTGCGACGTTTCACAGGAAGACCAGGTCGTCTCGATGTTCGAGAGGGCCGTACGCGAGTTCGGCCGCGTGGACGCCGTACTGAACGTGGCGGGCATCGCCGACGGAGCACCGCTCGCCGACTCGACCCTGGAGATGTACGACCGGATCATGGCCGTGGACCTCAAGGGTGTGTTCCTGGGGACCAAGCACGGAATCCGTACCATGCGGACCACCGGCGGCGGCGCGATCGTGAACTGGGCCTCGCTGGCCGCCCTGGCCACCTCAGGTGCCTATGCCAGTGTCTACTCGGCCGCCAAGGCGGGCGTCATCGCACTGACCCGGGCAGCGGCGACCGAGTACGCCACCGACGGGATCCGTGCCAACTCGCTCTGCCCCGGCATCATCCTCACCGACATGGGCCAGAACGCGGTCCAGGCGGCACCGGAGAAGCTCCAGAAGCCGGCGATGCAACGCGGCGGCACCCCTCAGGAGGTCGCCGAACTGGCTCTCTTCCTCGCCTCGGAACGCTCCTCCTATCTCACAGGACTGGCCATTCCGATCGACGGCGGCTGGGGCTCGCTGCTTCGCTGAGCGCACCCGTCATCAGGCAGTGCGCATGGCGACGCAGGGAGCCGTAACACAAGTCCTGGGAGTTTTCTGGGAGTCGGAGCGTTCCGGCACGTGCGGCGGACGCTCCGGCCCGGGGGCCTGCGCTTCGGATTCCCGGAGAGCTCCCAGAACCTCTCCGAAACCCCGCGTGCGCGGCGGACAGGCTGGGCGAGCCCAACGCCATGCGGCCCCGCACCGCGTGCGGCACCGAAGCACAGCGGAGTACCACTGAGATGACTGCCATCACCGTCGAACCTCCACCAGGACGCTCTGCATGCTCACAGCGCACCCCATGGCGTTGGAGCAACTGGCCTACGACTGGACGGGGCGCGGCGGGACGGCCGTCCGGCGGGCCTGTCGCGGGATCGGCGTGCAGGATTGCGAGGACGCGTCCTACAGACGAGCGTCGGCATCACGGCGCAGGGAGGTCCGCACCGCGGCGCTCTGCGCTCTCGCGCAGCAGGCTCGCGAAGGTCTGGGCGGCGGGCGTGAGAGCGTGGTCGGCCATGCGGACCAGCAGGATGCGGCGGACCGGGGCGGGTGGCTGCAGGGGCAGGATGCTGACGCCGGAGCGGAGGCCCTCCAGAGCCAGGGCAGGGGCCAGCGCGACGCCGATGCCGGCCGCGACCATGGCCTGGGCCTCCTGGTAGTCGTGGGCCTCGTAGGCGATCTGCGGCTCGAAGCCGACGGCACGGCAACTGCGTTCGAGTGCCTCGGCCACCGGGTGGTTGTCGGCGCGGGTGATCCACGGGTCGTCCGAGAGGTCGGCAAGGGTGGCAGAGGCGCGGCCCGCGAGGGGGTGACTGCCGCCGACGAGGAGCGCCGGAGGGTCGTCGGCGAGCGGGACGACGACCGCGTCCTCCCGCTCGATGCGGCACCAGTCGTAGTCCCACATCAGGGACATTTCGATTTCCCGGTTCTCCAGCATCGACCAGAGTCCGGCGATACGGGCACTGCGCACAGTCAGCCGTACGCCGGGGTGTGCCTCACGGAAGGTGATCACCGCTCGGGGCAGCAGGGAAGCTCCGGCGGTGGGGAAGGTGCCGACACGCAGCGTGCCCGTGCGCAGTCCCGCGAAGTCGGCGAGTTCGTTGTCCGCGGCCTTCAGCTCGCGCTCGATCCGTTCCCCGCGCTCGGCCAGCGCGCGCCCCGCATCGGTGAGGGTGACGCCCCGCGCATGGCGCTCGAGGAGCGGTTGCCCGGCCTCTTCCTCCAGGCGGTTGACCTGCTGCGACACCGCTGACGGGGTGTAGTTCAGGGCGCGTGCGGTCGCGGACACGGAGCCGCGGCGGGCCACCTCCGCGAAGAGCAGGATGCGCCGTACGTCGAGCACTGTGCCACCTCCGTCATTAACTTCAACTTAATACCCATGCAGATTTCCGAGATTGTACTTCACGCTGCCGTCGCTCACTGTGGATCGCACCCCGCACGGAAGCGCCGTCCGGGCATCCACAAGGAGTCTGTTGTGTTGCGTCTGCAGGGCGAGATGATCCGCGGCGGGACCAGCAAGTGCTGGATCTTCGACCGCCAGGACGTGGTGGCCACCGGCGTGGACGTCGACACCCTCCTGCTCGCGGCCTTCAACGCAGCCGACCCCCGCCAGATCGACGGCGTGGGCGGTGCCTCCTCCACCACCTCCAAGGCCGCCGTCGTCGAGGCGTCGAGTGAGCAGGGCGTCGACATCGAGTACGCCTTCGCGCAGGTCGGCGTCGGCGACGCGCGGGTCGAGTGGGCCAGCAACTGCGGCAACTGTGCCACCGCCGTCGCCCTGTACGCCGTCCATCACGGCCTGGTACCTATCACGTCGGAGTCCACCACCGTCCGCATGCTCAACGTCAACACCGGGGCCCGCCTCACCGGCACCATCCCCACCCCCGGTCGCGCCGCTCCGGACGAGGGCACGGCCAGGGTGCCGGGCACCGACGCACCTGGAGTGCCGGTGCTGCTCGGGTTCCAGGACCCGGCGGGCTCCACCACCGGCCGGACGCTGCCCACGGGGCATGTCGTGGACACCCTGCCCGGGCCCGGCGGACCGGTCGAGGTGTCCTGTGTCGACGCAGGGGCTCCCGCCGCGCTCTTCGAGGCCAAGGCGTTCGGCCTCGACGGCGACGCACCCCTCGACGACTTCGCCGGCGTGGTGCCCGCCCTCACCGTGCTGCGCCGGCAGGCGGCCCTCGCCATGGGCCTGGTCGACGAGAACGACCCGATCAGCCACGCGGTGCCGAAGGTCGGCGTGGTGGCCCGACCTGCCACGTATCGGACCACCCATGGCGCTCTGGTCGCTCAGGACGAGTACGACCTGGCCGTACGCATGGTCTCCATGCACGCCCCGCACCCGGCGATAGGCCTCACCTCGGCCGTCGCCCTGGCCACCGCGGCCGCCATCCCCGCCACGCTGGCCCACCGCGTCGCCCGGCAGACCGCCGAAGGCACGCTGCGCCTGGGCACCCCCGCCGGCGTGATCACCGCCGAGACCGTCCCCGCACCGGACAGCGCGTCCCCCACAGTGCTGCTGCACCGCGCCGCCCGCCGCATCGCCCGAGCCGAACTCCTCGTTCCCGTCCTGGAAGGACGCCCCGCATGAGCCGCAAAGAAGCTGCCCAGGCCACCGTCGCCACACCACCGGGCCGCATCCGGCGGATGCTGTCCCACCTCTACGTCCAGTGCCTGGTCGGCGTCCTCGCGGGCGCCGCCGTGGGCTGGCTGTGGCCGTCCTTCGGCGCCGAGCTGAAGCCCCTGGGCGACGGCTTCATCGCCCTGGTGAAGATGACCATCGCACCGCTCATCTTCTGCACGGTGGTCCACGGCATCTCCTCCCTGGAGAGCATGAAGGCCGTCGGGCGGGTCGGGCTCAAGGCGCTGGTCTACTTCGAGATCCTGACCACGATCGCCCTGGTCATCGGCCTGGTCGTCGTCAACGTCGTCAAGCCGGGCGAAGGTCTGCACGTCGACCCGAGCACGCTGAGCACGTCCGGGCTGCCCGAGGCTGCCACGGCTCAGCACGAGAGCTTCGCCGACTTCATGCTCTCGATCATCCCGCAGACCCTCGTCAGCGCGATGACCGGCGAGGAGATCCTGCCGGTACTGCTGGTCTCGATCATCTTCGGCTTCGGCATCCAGGCCGCCGGTGAGGCCGGAGCGGGCATCAAGCGTGGGGTGGAGAGCTTCTCCAAGGTGATGTTCATCGTCATCCGCTGGGTCATGCGGCTCGCGCCCGTCGGCGCCTTCGGCTCGATGGCGTTCACCATCGGCAACTACGGCCTGGACACCCTGCGTCACCTCTTTCTGCTGGTCGGCTCGTTCTGGCTCACGGCCCTCGTCTTCGTCCTGGTCGTCCTCGGCTCGGTCATGCGCCTCAACGGGCTGCGCCTGCTGCCCTACCTCCGCTACATCAAGGACGAACTGCTCATCGTCCTCGGCACCTCGTCCAGCGAGCCGGTCCTGCCGCGGCTGATCGACAAGCTGGGGCACCTCGGCGCCTCGAAGCCGGTCGTCGGCCTGACAGTCCCCGCCGGCTACTCCTTCAACCTCGAAGGCACGGCGATCTACCTCACCACGGGCGCGGTGTTCCTGGCCCAGGCGCTGGACATCGACCTCAGCCTCGGCCAGCAACTGACCATGCTCGCCGTCATGCTTCTCACCTCCAAGGGCGCCGCCGGCGTCACCGGCTCCGGATTCGTCGCCCTGGCCGCGAGCCTCAGCGCGATCCCGCACGTGCCGGTCGCCGCGCTGGCGCTGATCTTCGGGATCGACCGCTTCATGTCCGAGGCCCGCGCCCTGACCAGCACCGTCGGGTACGGCGTCGCCACCATCGCCGTGGCGCGCTGGGAGGGCCAGCTCGACGAGGACCGCGCCAAGGCCGTCCTGCGTGGGGAGATCCCCTACACCCCCGCCGACGAGGCCGACGCCCCGAGGACGGCCCCGGAACCGGCCCCCGCACCGGTGCCCGCCATCGGGTGACGCGCACTGCGCACCCCTGGGACCGCCGGTCCGGAGCTCCGACTCCGGACCGGCTCCTCGCGTGCATCAGGAGAGCCCACGACAGGACGCGCGGCACACCGGGACGTCCTCGTGATCGGCAGCGGAACGGCCGGCTTCGGGGCCGCGCAGTCCGCCCGCAGGCCTGCGGAGCAGGTGACGACAATCGAACCCGGGCTCTCAGCTTGGGAAGCGACGCCACCCGCCTGCAGGTGCCGCCGAAAAGCCGGACCGGCCATGGGGTGTCGGGCCCACCGCAGTGGCGTGGGGCAGGCGGGCAGGCTGGTGGCCCGGCTGTCGAGGGCGCCGGTTTCCACGACGCCGGCCGGGTGGAGCTGCTCATAGGGACAGGGGGGCCGGTTGGTCGGGGGTTGGAAGTGCCGCGAGCCGGTGGCGCAGAGCATCGGTGATCAGGTCGGCCCAGGGCCACTGCCCGGCGAAGCGGAGGACGCGGCGCATGCCGGTTGCTCGGGCAGCGCGGATACGGTCCTTGGCCCTCGCACTCTGGCCGTGTGGTGGGTGTGGGTGCCCAGCAGGTCAGGCGCATGCCGTCGGCGTGGGTGAAGTGCAGCTGGGTGCCGGGGTGCGGCCGTTCCTGTCGCACGATGCTGAATGCTGTGCGGTCGACACCGGTGTGCCGAGGGGATCACCGGGTGCGGATCCATACGGTCTTCTCCCGGGTCCACTGGTCGAAAGCATTGGTCGATTTCTCCACGCCGCCGAATCCGGACTGTTTCCAGCCACCGAAGGGCGTGGTGATGTCACCTTCGCTGTAGGCGTTGACGGAGACCACACCGGCCTGGACGCCGCGTGCCAGCCGGAGGGCGGTGTCGAGGTCGCGGGTCCATACCGAGGCGGCGAGCCCGTATTCGGTGGCGTTCGCCAGGTACATCGCCTCGTCTTCGGTGGTGAAGGTCTGGACGGTGACGACGGGGCCGAACAGCTCCTTGGTGAGGACGTCGCTGCCCTCGGGGGCGTGGGTGATCACGGTGGGCGGGTAGTAGGCCCCACGCTGCGGCAGGCCGTGCGGCAGCCCACCGGTGTGGATGCGGGCTCCACCGGCCCGGGCGGCTTCCACCGCCGCCGCGACCCGGTCGAAGGCCGCCCGGTTGATCAGCGGCCCCACCTGAGTGCGTGGGTCCGCAGGATCGCCGATGACCAGGCGTTTCGCGGCGGTCGTGAACCCTTGCAGTACCTCGTCGGCGATGCTGCTGTGGACCAGGACGCGGGAACCGGCCGTGCAGTTCTGCCCCATCGTCAGGAATGCGGCCTCGATCATGTGGTCGATGAGTTCGTCCCCGTAGGCGAGCGCGTCGGCCATCAGTACCTGGGGGCTCTTGCCGCCCATCTCCAGCGAGACGCGTTTGAAGTTGCTGTCGGCCGCGTCCTTGAGGATGCGGCGCCCGGTCTCGGTGGAGCCGGTGAACGAGAGGGCGCCCACGACGGGGCTGCGGGCCAGGGCGGCGCCGGTGAAGGAGCCGTGGCCGGTCAGAACCGTCAGGACCCCCTCGGGGAGGCCGGCCTCGGCGGCGAGTCCGGCCAGGTGCAGGGCCGAGCGGGGGGTCGCCTCGGCGGGCTTGACCAGCAGGCAGTTGCCCGCGGCGAGGGCGGGGCCGACCTTCCACGCGGTCATGGCCAGCGGGTAGTTCCAGGGCAGGATCGCCGCGACCACCCCGACCGGTTCCCGGGTCATGAGGCCGAGGCCGTCGGGTCCGCCGGGGGCGATTCTGCCGAACACCTTGTCGGCCGCTTCGGCGAACCAGCGGATCGACTCGATCGCGCCCGGTACGTCGCCGGTCAGGCATTCTGTGATCGGCTTTCCCGCATCCTCGCTGTCCAGCCGGGCCAGGATCCCGGTGTCGCGTTCCATCAGGTCGGCCAGTCGCAGCAGCACCGCGCTGCGCTCCCGGACCGGCCGTCCGGACCAGACACCGGATACGAAGACCTGTTCCGCCCGCTCGGCGGCCTTGGTGACGTCCTCGGCACTGGTGGCCGGCACGGTGGTGATCAGTTCGCCGGTGGCCGGGTTGACGACCTCCAGCGTGGCGGGGCCCTCGACTGCGGTCATTTCTCCTCCACCAGCTCCCAGCGTCCGTCGGTCTGCCGGGCCAGCCCCCGGCGGCGCAGCTCGTCCAGATAGCGGGCCATGCCGCGCTCCCCTCTCCGCCGGAACAGCGGGAACGCCCTCGGCAGCAGGTTCGGCGCCAGCATCGCGAACCGCACCAGGCGGGACTCGCCGGTCCGGGGATAGGCCTCCAGGCGGGGCTTGTCGAGCAGGCTCACCACGGCCGCGACGACGTCGGCGGGCTGCTGCGGCGGATCCTGGAACTGCACGGAGTTCCCGCCGTCCACGGCCTCCTGGCGCAGCATCCGGGTGTCGGTCGCCGACGGCAGCACCGACCCGGCCAGGATGCCCTTGCTCCTCAGGTCGAGCCCGAGGGCGAGCATCGCCCCGCGCAGCCCGAACTTCGAGGCCGTGTAGATGGGGGTCTCGCCCAGCGGGAAGATCCCGCCGAGGGAGACGGTGGTGACCACGCGGGCATCCTGGGAGGCTCGCAGCAGCGGGATCGCGATCCTGGTAGCGACCAGCGGCGAGGTCAGGTTGAGGGTGATCTCCTCCTCGATGCTCTCGACGCTGCGTACGTCGAAGCGTTCGGCGTTGGTCATTCCCACGTTGTTGACAAGCACGTCGAGGCGGCCGTACACGTCGGCGACCTGATCGAAAAGGTGCGCCACCTGGGCCCGGTCCACCAGATCGCAGCCGAGGGCCGTGTGGCCGGCGCCGGGCAGCTCGGCGGCGACCCGCTTGGCGCGGGCCACGTCGATGTCGACGACCACGCAGCGGGCGCCCCCGACGGCGAAGCGTCGGCACATCGCGCTGCCGATCCCGCCGGCGCCGCCGGTCACCAGCATGACCTTGTCACGGAAGTCGAAGCCGCTCACGAGACCGCCTCCACGTCCCGCAGGGACCGCACGCGCGGCGGCAGGCCCTCGGTGCGCCAGCCCATCTCGGCGGTGACCTTGGCGAGGTGCTTCACGAAGGCCCCGCTGTCGACGTAGCCGGTGTGCCGGGGGGAGTCGACGAACCTGAGGCCGCCGGACAGGTCCGGGCGGTCGGTGCGGATCATGCCCGCGAACCGCTGTGCGTTCGGCAGCCCCTGCGCCACGTCGTCGATGTGCCCGGCGATCATCTGCGCCTGGGTGTCGAAGAGCCGGTACGCGCCGGAGTTGGTCTCGACGAAGCCCACTCCGAACAGGCCCTGGTGGTCGCGGGAGAACGACGACAGGTACAGGTCGGGGTGCTGCTCGTCGCCGAAGTACTTCTGCGCGACCGGCACCTGGTGGACGTAACCCGTGGCCAGCAGGATCAGGTCGAAGTCGTCGCGGGTGCCGTCCGTGAAGTGGACCGTGCGGCCCTCGGTGCGGGCGATCCCCGGCCTGGCTGTGATGTCGCCGTGCTGGAGGTGGTGGATCAGCATCGAGTTGATCGTGGGGTGGGTCTCGAACAGTTTGTGGTCCGGCTTCTGCAGGCCCAGGCGCGTCGGGTCGCCGTTGATGATCCGCAGGAGGGTGCCGAAGACCCGCTGCGCCAGCCACATCGGCAGGTGCGGTCCGTCGTTGGCGATGGTGTCCACGGGCCGGCCGAAGAGGTGCTTGGGGATGAACCAGTAGCCGCGGCGCATGCTGATCACCGCGTGGTCCGCGCTGCGGGCCGCGTCGCAGGCGATGTCGCAGCCGGAGTTCCCGGCGCCCACGACGAGAACCCGCTTGCCGCGCAGTTCCTCCGCGCTGCGGTAGCCGACCGTGTGGCGGATCTCCCCGGTGAAGTGGCCGGGCAGTTCAGGGACGTTGGGGTGCCACTGGGACCCCGTACACACCACGACCTGGCCGTGCACGGTCTGCCGTCCGTCGGTCCGGGTGACCGTCCAGGTGCCGTCGGCGTTCTTGTCCACGCTTTCGACCTCGACGCCGAACTGGATGCGCTCCGTCAGTTCGTAGGCGTCGGCGAAGGACGTCAGGTACGAGAGGATCTGCCGGTGCGGCGGATAGTCGGCGAATTCGTCGGGCATCGGAAATCCCCCGAAGCCCGAGAGGGTTTTGCTGGAAATGAAATGGGCCGACTCGTACATCGGGCTGCCGGGGCTGTCGATGTCCCAGATGCCACCCGGGCCTGTGTGCCGCTCAAGATGCGTGTACGGCAGGTTCCGCTCCGTCAGGGCTCGGGCGACCGCGAGCCCGGCAGGTCCCGCTCCGATCACGCAGGTGTCGTACTGGATTTCTCCCATGAGGCGGATCCCCTTTTCTGTCGGTCCGCAGTCCCGTTCCCGAAGGGCCAAAAACGGAAGGGCTGAAGCGCTCAAGCGCTGAAAGGAACGTATTCATCTGCAGTTCAGCGGGAAATGGTCCGGCCGGTCAGAGAGGGGGCCTGGGCGGCCATGCGAAAGACCGTGCGGCCATCAGGAGGGCGAGGACGAGTGCGGCGGGGATGGCGTAGGCGAGGCGGAAATGGCCGGTGGACCCGAGGATTCCGGCGGCGGCGCCGCCCGCGAGCACGCCCGCGTAGTTGAAGACGTTCATACGGGCCAGGACCGCCTCGGTCGCCCCCGGTCGCAGGCGTCCGGCAGAGGCGAGGCAAAGGGGCACGAGTGCGGAGACCCCGAGCCCGGTGCACGCGGCGGCCAGGACGGCGTACGGCCAGGCGGGGGCTGCCGCCAGTCCGGCCAGCGCGGCGGCGGTGAGCACCGTGGCGGCACGGATCACCGCCACCGGGCCGAGGGTGCGTACGAGACGGTCGGCGCAGGCCCGCCCCGTGACGGTGCCCACCTGGTAGGCCGCATAGGCTAGAGGTGCGAGGGACAGGGCGGTGTCCAGCGTCTGGTGGAGGTACAGCGTCGACCACGACGAGACCGTGGAGTCGATGACATAGGCGACGAGGAGGACCAGGCCGAACGGAGCGAGTCTGCCCCACAGTCCGCGGCCGAGCGCGACGGAATCTCCGCGGGACTCCTCATGGGCGGACACGGCGAGGGGGGAGTCGGTGGGAAGCTCGTGGGCGCGGACGGTCAGGGCAAGGGCCAGAACAAGGCCGGCCTGAGCGGTCAGCGTGTACTCGACGGGCCGGCCGAGGTGAGCGGTGCCCGCGGTCAGCAGCGCGGCCGCGATTCCGGCCGCGCTCCAGGCGGCGTAGAAGGAGGCGAAGATGCTCCGGCCGTAATGGCGTTCGACGGCCGTGGCCCGCGCGTTCGCCGACACGTCGATGCAGCCCAGGGCCATGCCGAACAGTGCGTAGGACACGGCGGCCACGGCCCGGCTGGGAGCCCAGCTGATCAGCAGCAGGGCCGCGGCGGTCGCCAGGACGGCGGCCCGCATCGCGGCGACCAGCCCGACACGCCGGATCACGGCCAGCCCGGCGAAGCTGCCGACGCCCGCGCTGAGCGCGACGGTCACGACGAGCACGGTCATCGTCAGCGGGGAGAGCGCGAGACGCTCCTTGACGGCGGGCACCGTGGTGGACACCGCGGCCACCGCCGCTCCCTGGGCGGCGAACACCGTCGCCACAGCCCTTCGGGCCGCGGCATGAGGGCTGCGGCGCACGGATCGTCGCCGGGCCGGGGTCTGAACAGGTGCGATCATGGCGAGCCTTCGGTACACCGGCGCGAGAGCGCAGAACGGGCGGGTTCGGCACAAGGTAGGGACGGCGAAAAGACGTGTGCAGCGCGCCGGAGGCCGAAAAGGGGGCCCCGGCGGCCACCCCCGCGACAGGCGGGGCCCGGCTGCTTACAGTGAGGCGAGAAACGCCCTGGTGAGAGGGGACGCGATGCCCGATGCTCCCGCCCCGGTCACATCTCCGGGAACGAACCGCAGCACCTCGGCGACCATCGCGCCGAACATCCTGCGCTACCTCGGCCGGGTCGCCGGCGAGTCCGGCGTCGACCTGCAGCCGCTGCTCACCCGCGTGGGACTGGACCCGGCGGTGATGGGCTCCGCCGCGCTGCGGGTCTCCTACCGGCAGGGCAGCGACGTCATCCGCCAGGCGGTGCGCCTGACCGGCGACGATCATCTGGGGCTGCGGGTGGGCGCGGCGCAGCACCTCACGGCGTGGGGGCTGATCGGCCTGGCCATGATGGCCGCCGACACTCTTCAGGACGCCATCGAGACCGGCGTGCGCTATCAGAACCTGTCCGGGGCGATGACGGTGTGGTCGGCCCGCCGGGAGGACGCCGGCTATGTGGTGCGCGCCGATCTGCCGGACCCCGCGCTGGATCCGACGGTCGCCGTCTTCCTGACCGAGGAGGCGTACTCCAGCGTCGTCACCCTCACCCGGCTGAGCGTCGGTGCCGCGTTCGCCCCGCAGGCGGTCGAGTTCGCCTTTCCCGCCCCGCGCGACATGCGCCCGTTCGACGACCTGTTCCGCTGCCCACTGCGCTTCGACGCCGTCGGGAACCGCATGGTGTTCCCGGCCCGGTGGGCCCGTGCGGCCATGCCGGGCCGGGACCCCATCACCTACGCGTCGGTGCTTGAGGTACTGGAGAAGGAGATGGCCTCACGGCGCGACCAGCAGGACCTGCTCGAGGTGCTGGAGATCTCCGTCGCGCAGAGCCTCCCCGCCGTCCCCTCGTTCCCCGAGCAGGCCCGCAGGCACGCGTCCAGCGAACGCACCCTGCGCCGCCGCCTGGCCGAGTGCGGCACCACGTACGAGGCGATCGTCGACGGGGTGCGCCGCGAGCAGGTCGAACAACTGCTACGACGACCGGACCTGACGCTCCGTGACATCACACGCCAGGCGGGCTTCGCCGACGTGAGTGCACTCCGGCGGGCGGTGCGCCGGTGGCACGGAGTGACCCCGCTCGAGTTGCGCACGGGACTGCTGGAGCGGGAGGCACCCACCGGCCGACCACACGCGTGACGCTCGCCATCCCTCACAGGGGCGCGCGGGCGGCCCGACGTCGCTACGAGCGCCTGCGGAGACGGTCCTCGTCACCCACCTGATCGGCAACACCATCAGGCACAGCCCATCTGGTACGCCGATCCGCATCAGCGTGGGGCCTCACGGATCCGCGCCATTGGGGCCGCGCACCTCCGTGCGACCCCAGGCGGAGGCCGGCCGCCGACGCGGCTCATCGCTGAGTACATCCGCTGGTCCTCCCCCTGCATGGGGTTCTCCGGGTGCTTCGGGAGGAGGGGGACCCCTACCCGAGGAGGAGGCAGCAGCGGCGTATTCGCTTCCCTGGTGCCGTGGGTGACCGGATTTCCGCGCCTAGCTTGAGGGACGGGTCCAGCAGACCCCCCAGTCCTCGTCATCCATTCCGTTGTTTTCCCAGGTGGGAGTACTCCTGTGGCCACCTTCCTCTACAGGCTCGGCCGGTTCGCCTTCAGACGACGGCGCCTTGTGGTGATGCTGTGGATCGCCGTCCTGGCTGTCGTCGGCATCGGCTCCGCGAGCGTGTCCGGCACGACCTCGGACCAGTTCACCATTCCCGGCACCCAGTCCCAGAAGGCGCTGGACCTGCTCGACAAGGAGTTCCCGCAGGCTTCCGCCTCGGGCGCCACCGCCCGAGTCGTCTTCGAGGCCCCCCACGGGCAGAAGCTCACGTCCGGGCCCCACAGGACCGAGGTGGAGGCACTGATCGCCGACCTCGAGAAGGCCCCTCAGGTGGCGAACGTCAGCGACCCCTACACCAGTCGTCTGATCAGCCAGGACGGCACGATCACCTACGCCCAGGTGACCTACCGGGTCGCCCAGGCCGACGTCACCAGCGAGGCGCGGGACGCCCTGCACGCCGTCGCCGACAAGGGGGAGAAAGCGGGCCTGGCGGTCAGTCTGGGCGGCAACGCCGTCAACGAGAAGGAAGGCGCGAAGGCCGCCGAACTGATCGGTCTGGCAGTGGCCGCCGTGGCGCTGGTGATCACGTTCGGCTCCCTGCTCGCCGCCGGCCTGCCGCTGCTGACCGCGCTCCTGGGCGTGATCATCGCGATCCTGTCGATCACCATCGCGACCGCGATATGGGACATGAGCGGCTCGGCGTCGACACTCGCCCTGATGCTGGGCCTGGCCGTCGCCATCGACTACGCCCTGTTCATCGTCTCCCGCTACCGCAGTGAGATCAGGGCGGGCCACGAGCCGGAGGACGCCTGCGGGCGAGCCCTGGGGACCGCAGGATCAGCCGTCGTGTTCGCCGGTCTGACCGTGGTCATCGCGCTGGCCGGCCTCGGCGTCGTCGGCATCCGGCTGCTGACGGACCTCGGCCTCGCGGCGTCGTTCGCGGTCGTCGTGGCCGTGGTCGTCGCCCTGACCCTGCTGCCCGCGGTGCTGGGCTTCGCCGGGACGCGCATCATGAAGAGCAACCTCCAGACCAAACGCATGCGGGCACAGGAGCGCGGCGAGGGCGAACCGATGGGCGTGCGCTGGGTGCAGCACGTCATCCGCCACCCGTGGCGGACCCTGCTGGTCTCGGTCGCGGTCCTCGGCGTGCTGGCCGTCCCGGCGCTGTCCATGCGCCTGGGCATGCCCGACGACAGCACGGCGCCCGCGGGCAGCACCCAGCGGGTCGCCTACGACACGCTGAGCAAGGGATTCGGCCCGGGCTACAACGGCCCGCTGACGGTCGTCGTCGACGCCCGGGACAGCAAGGCCCCCGAGGCCGCCGCCGAGCAGACGATCACCGCGCTGGGCCAGCTGCCCGACGTCGCCTCCGTGAGCCCGGCCGTGTTCAACACCTCGGGCGACGTGGCCCTGATCCGGGCCGTCCCCAAGAGCTCCCCGAACAGCCAGGAGACGGTGGACCTGGTCGGCGAGATCCGCGACACCACCGCCCCGACCGTGCTGAAGGACACGGACGCGGAGGTCGTGATCACCGGTACGACGGCCCTGAACATCGACGTCTCCGACAAGCTCGGCGACGCCCTCGTGCCGTACCTGCTGGTGGTAGTCGGCCTGGCGCTGATCCTGCTCCTGCTCGTCTTCCGCTCCGTCCTGGTTCCCCTCAAGGCGACGCTGGGCTTCCTGCTCAGCGTGGTGGCGACCCTGGGCGTCCTGGTCGCGGTCTTCCAGTGGGGCTGGCTCAAGGACGTCTTCGGCGTCGACACCACCGCCCCCATCGTGAGCGTGATGCCGATCTTCATGATCGGTGTGGTCTTCGGCCTCGCCATGGACTACCAGGTCTTCCTCGTCACCCGAATGCGGGAGGAGTACGTCCACGGTGCCGAGCCCACCGAGGCGGTGGTCGCGGGCTTCCGGCACGGTGCCCGCGTGGTGACCGCCGCGGCGATCATCATGATCTCCGTCTTCGCCGGATTCCTGCTCGCCGACGCCGCACTGATCAAGTCGATCGGCCTGGGGCTCGCGTCGGCCGTCCTCTTCGACGCCTTCGTGGTCCGTATGACGATCGTGCCCGCGGTCATGGCGTTGATGGGCCGCCGGGCCTGGGCACTGCCTCCGTGGCTGGACCGGATCCTGCCCGACGTCGACGTCGAGGGCGAGAAGCTGCGGCAGGTCCTGGACGGGCCGGCCGACGCGACGGGGCCGGGCGGGGACACCAGGCCCGGGAGAGCGAAGGACAGCCTGCTCGCGCCCGCCCGCCGGGGCCAGGACTGACCACCCCACCGCTTACAGTGGCCCGGCGCATGTGATCCCACGGCAGTGGGAGCCCCCTCAGTCGCCGTCCGCCGGCCCTTACTCCCCCCAAGGGTCGGCGGACGGTCAGCCGGTACCTCGGAGACACACGCCGTGACCTCAGCATCGAAGAACTCCCCGGCCGGCCTCGGCACCCTGCTGGACGGCTCGCAGGACCGCGCGGTGGTCCGGGTCCTGACATTGCTGATCGCCCTGGGCCGGGTGGACGAGGCGCACCCCCGGGTCAAGAGGTGGGGGACGCCGGTCCTGTGCGCCGCGCTCGGCCTCCAGCCCCTGGTGGAATACCCCGGCCCGGGACCCGCGCTCCCGGTCTCACTGGGCCTGCTGGCCGGAATCACCGTCCCGCTGCTGTGGCGCCGGAGCCGTCCGGTTCTGGTGTTCACGGTCGTCACGGCGTTCTCCGTGGCGGAGGCCGCCTGCGGCGTGCTGACCAACGCGCACTTCCTCGCCCAGCTGATCATGCTGTACAACCTGGCCCGCTTCGCCACACCCCTCGCTCTGGGCGGGGCCCTGTCGATCGTCGTACCCCAGACGGTGATCACCATCCTCGCCTTCTCCTCCGACGTACAGTTCAAGCGGATCACCACCGCCCTGGCCCTGGCCGTCATGCTGTCGCTGTGCATGCTCGCGATGGCGGGACTGGGACTGGGCGGCCGGCTGGCACGCCGGTACATCGCCGCGCTGCAGGACCAGGCGGTACGGCTGGAGGTGGAACGAGACCAGCGGGCCCGGCTCGCGGAAGCGGCGGAGCGGGCCCGCATCTCCCGGGAGATGCACGACATCCTGGGCCACACTCTCGCCGTCATGGTCGGTCTCGCCGACGGGGCGGCCGGACTGGCCGAGGCCAAGCCCAAGCGGGGTGCCGAGACCCTGCAGATCATCGCCGACAGCGGGCGCGGCGCCCTGTCGGATCTGCGCCGGCTCCTCGGCAGCGTCCGCGAGGACGCCACCACGTCCTGCGACTCCCCGCTGGCACCCCAGCCCGGGCTCACCGACCTCGACGCCCTCCTGGAAAGGGTCCGGGCCGCCGGGCCCACCGTGACCCTGCACACCGAGGGAGAACTCGCCGCCCTTCCCCCAGGCCTCCAGCTCACCGTCTACCGCATCGTCCAGGAAGCACTGACCAACACCCTCAAGCACGCCGCGCACACGACGACGGTCGGCGTGACCGTCGCCGCCACCTCCCGAGCCGTCCAGGTCGCCGTCGAGGACAGCGGCCCTCCCCGTTCCTCGCGCGAGCGCCCTCGCGACGACGGGGAACAAGGGCTCCTCGGTATGCGCGAGCGCGCCCTGCTCTACCAGGGGACCGTGACCGCCGGCCCGAACTCCCGGGGCGGCTGGAGCGTCCGAGCCGAACTACACCTCCTCCCGCCCACCGCCACGACTATGCCTACGGAGAAGAACCCGGCATGACCACTGTCCTCATCGTCGACGACCAGGCCCTGCAACGCCTCGGCTTCAACATGCTCATGGAACAGCACCCCGACCTGACCGTCGTCGGAGAGGCCACGCACGGCGCCGAAGCGGTGCGGATGACGGCCGAACTCCACCCGGACGTCGTCCTGATGGACGTGCGGATGCCCGGCATGGACGGCATCGAGGCGACCCGTCGCATCGTCACCTCCGGCGGCCGCTCCCGCGTGCTGGTCATGACCACCTTCGACCTGGACGAATACGCCTACGACGCGCTGCGCGCCGGAGCCAGCGGTTTCCTCCTCAAGGACGCCCTGCCCGAGGAGCTCATCGCCGGTGTCCGCGCGGTCGCGGCCGGGGACGCCGTCATCTCACCGGGGCTGACCCGCAAACTCATCGACGCCTTCACCACACGCCTGCCCGGGCACACGCCCGAGCAGGCGCGACAGCTGGAAGCCCTCACCGAGCGCGAGATCGAGGTCCTCACCGCGGTCGCCGGCGGATGCAGCAACGCCGAGGTCGCCGAACACCTGCACCTGGCCGAGACGACCGTGAAGTCCCACGTCAGCCGAATCCTGGCCAAGATCGGTGTCCGGGACCGGGTACAGGCGGTCATCTTCGCGTACGACGTGGGGCTCGTACGGCCGGCCTGAGCAGTCGACGCGACGTGGTTCGTGAGGTCAGCAAGGGGCCGTGGTCAGCGGATCCGGGTCTGCGTGAACGGAGAGGAAGAGTGAGTACGCCCATGCGGGAGCCCCGAGGACCAGCTCCAGGAACGGCGCGGAGTCGGCGGCGCGGGCCGGTGCACCGGGTACGTCCGGTGATCAGGAGCACGGGCGCCCCCTTGAACAGGCAGTCATGGCCCGAGCAGCGGCGGACGAACCACCGGCACGACCCGCTCCCCGGCATCGCCCGGCGCGTGGCCGTGGGGAGCGCGCTGATCCTCCTCGTCAGCGGAGTCATCTCCGTGACCGTGTGGTTCTGCGTCGCGTTCCAGACCGTCGTGACGCCTGTCCTGCTCGCGCTGCTCGGCGCGGCCCTCCTCGGTCCGCTCTACCGCAGGCTGACCGCGATGAGGATGAACAAGTCGCTCGCCGCCGGGCTGACCTGTGCCGCCGTCGTCGTGGTCATGGGCGGCGCCGCATACATCGTGGTGACCGCCCTCATCGACACCGGTGACCAGATCATCTCCTCCCTGCGCGACGCCGCCGCGCCGATCGAGGAGCGTTTCGGCCTGGCGGGGACATCCCTGGACGATCTCGCCGTGAACGCGAAGGACCTGCTGTCGAAGTTCGGCGGCACCGCCGTCAACGGCCTCATGAACGGTGTGAGCGTGGTCGTCGAGATGGCCGCGACGGGCACCCTCGCGATCCTGCTCATGTTCTTCTTCCTGCGCGACTCCGACAGGGCCGTCGCCGCACTGCACTCGCTCGCCCCACGCGACTCCGGGCAGAACCTCGAGGTGATGGCACGCCGCGCGTTCCAGGCGATCGAGGGATTCATGCGCGGCACCACGGTCGTCGCCTTCATCGATGCCGTCTGCATCACCGTGGGCCTGCTTGTCCTGGATGTCCCGGGCGCGGTCGGGCTCGGGGCACTGGTGTTCATCGGTGCGTACATCCCGTACCTGGGCGCGCTCCTGTCCGGAGCGGTCGCGGTCCTGGTCGCCTTCGCCGACGGCGGTCTCGGCACCGCGCTGTGGGTCCTGGGTGTCGTCTTCGTGGTGCAGCTCCTGGAGGGCAACGTGCTGCAACCGATGATCCAGAGCCGCACCCTGCAGATGCACCCCGCTGTGATCCTGGTGGCCCTGACGGCCGGGGCGTCGGTCGCCGGAGTCCTCGGCATGCTCCTCGCCGTGCCCATGACCGCCGCGCTGTTCGGGGTGCTCTCGGAGTTGCGGGGCCGGTACGAGGAGACCCCGACTGCCGCCGAGGTGCCCGAGCCCCAGGCCGCAGACGACTCCCGATCGGGCGAGGACGAACCACCGCCGCGCCGGGGGCGTCGGGTTCGGCGACTGGTGCGCGGACCGGCCCCGAGCGTGCCGTCGCGCCTGCCAGGCAGGCTCAAGGGCACGGTGCCCGGAGCCTGACCCGCGCACAGGAGTGGGGGTACCAGCCGTACGGGGCCGGTACCCCCACATCGTCGGTTCCCGTCGGGCGGTGCGCGATCAGTCGGGGTGCACGGCCTGGCGCATGTGCTGGGCCATCAGGCCGTAGACCGCTCTGGCCTTTTCGGCGTCGTTCTGGTCGTAGCCGTGGTCGGCGTCCGACACGTCGAGGTGGTCGTAGAGCGCCCTGACCCCGCGCAGTCGCTCGGCGTAGCGGGTCCCCTCGGCGCGCAGGAGGTCGTGTTCGGGCGTGATGACGAAGGCGGGGGCGATGCCGGTCAGGTCGGCGGTGTCGGAAGGATGGGCGGGGGAGACCAGGGGGTCGCTGCGCAGGGCAGGGTCCGGCACGTAGGAGGTGTCGAAGATGTCCGCCATCCATGGGCGCAGCAGCGGCTTGGCGATGACGGAGCGTTTGTCCCTGGCGTTGGTGACGAGGTCCAGCGGGGGGTAGTGCAGGATCTGGAGCGCGATGGAGGGACCGCCCTTCTCCAGTGCCTGCCGGGCCACTGCCGCCGCGAGGGCCCCTCCGGCGCTCTGACCGCCCACGGTGAGGAGGCTGCCGTCCCAACCGTGTTCGGTGCCCTGTGCAGCCACCCACTCGACCACCTCGTAGGCCTGTTGCGGGGGTGCCGGGAACGGGTGCTGCGGCGCCACCACATAGTCCACGTTCACCACCACCGCACTCGCCTCGGCCGCGAGGAAACGGCACAGCGGATCGTCCAGTTCCACGGGCGGCAGGACGAAGCCGCCACCGTGGAAGTTGACGTGGACCGGCGGCAGCGGCGCGCCGTCGGGACGGTCGGGAACGTACACCACCGCGCGGGCCGGCGCGACAGACGTCGGGATGGTCAACTCCTGGGTGTTCCGGGGGTACTCCGGATAACGCTTGTGCAGGGACGACGCGACGTGCCGGTCCGCCAGCAGGGCATTGAGACGTTGCATCACTTTGGCGGCGGGGGAGGCCAGCGCCGGCCGGGCCAGGAGGGACATGACAGCTCCGTTCGGTGGGAGGGTGCGCCGGGCTCACCGCTTCGAGGGGCGGTCGTCTGCGTGACGGCCTGCTCCGGCGGACCCGCCCGTGCTGCCTGTGGCGTGCGTCCAGGCTAGTGATCCAGTACGGGACGAGCAGGGCACCGGAGAAGCGAAAACGACGGTCCCGACCGGTACTTGAGGAGGAGTGGCTCCGTCCGAAAGGACAGGGAGGAGCCACGGCGATCGGAGTGGGTCCCTTCGGAGGAAGGCGGCTCCTACCGGGGGAGGAGCCGTGGTGCCGGTTTTGGGTTCTCCGGTGCCGCGCGTTGTCGCGGCACCGCCCTTAACGTGACATACGGGCCGTACGACGGCCCCTCCGCACCTCTTTCCGCGACGAGATCGGATCGCGGGCGTGAGCCGCCTGTCAGCCGCCGTCCGCTGTCCTACCCCCTCAGGGGGGCGGCGGACGGTCCGCATGCCCCCGGAGACGCATCCAGTGACCACCACCTCCTCGAGGGTTCGACCGGGGGAACCCATCAGCCTTCTGGGCGGCCCGGAACATCGCACGGTAGTGCGGCTGCTGGCCTGGCTGATATCGGTACAGCGAGCCGGCCAGGAGCATCCCCGGGTCAGGCAATGGGCGGCGCCACTGCTGTGCGCGGCGCTGGGTGTCCCGGGTCTCCTGGACAGCGCCGCCGGGGCCGAACCGGGTTTCCCGGTCGCGCTCTTGGTGATGATCGGGTTCACCGTCCCGCTGCTCGCGCGGGAGCGTCATCCCTTCCTGGTCTTCGCCGTCATCACCGCCTTCTCCATGGCGGAGGCCGTGTCCGGGGTCCTCACCTACGCTCATTTCCTCGCGCAACTGATCATGCTGTACAACCTCGCCCGGTTCGCGCCGCCGGTTCAACTGGCTGTCGCCGTCGCGATCACCGTCCCCCAGACCATCGTGACCATCATGACGTTCGCGCCGGACAGGCAGATGCAACGGATCGACAGCCCCCTGGCGGTGACCACCGACCTGGTGCTCTGCATCCTCGCGGTGGCCGGTCTGGGGCTGGCCGGCCGCGTGGCGCGCTCGTACATCGCCGCCCTGGAGGACCAGGCGGTGCGTCTGGAAGTGGAGCGTGACCAGCGAGCCCGCCTCGCCGAGGCCAGGGAGCGGGCACGCATCTCCCGGGAGATGCATGACATCCTCGGGCACACCCTGGCCGTCGTGGTCGGTCTCGCCGACGGTGCGGCGGGGCTGGCCGAGACCAAGCCGAAGCAGACCGCGGACACACTGCGGATCATCGCCGACAGCGGGCGCGGGGCCCTGGCCGACCTGCGCCGGCTCCTCACCAAGATTCGCGAGGAACGACCTCAGGAAACGCCGTTTCGTCCTCAGCCGGGCATCGGTGACCTCGACGCTCTGCTGAAACGGGCTCGTGCCGCCGGTCCCGACGTCTGCCTTCATCAGGCCGGTGACCTCACCGGCCTGCCCGCAGGACTGCAACTCGCCCTGTACCGCATCGTCCAGGAATCTCTGACCAACACCCTCAAGCACGCCGCCGCCGACACCACGGTCCGCGTCTCCTTGATCGCGGAGCAGGACGCCGTACACGTCACCGTCGAGGACACCGGTCCGCCCGCCACGGAACGGGATCATTCCCGGGAAGGCGGCGGGCAGGGCCTTCTCGGCATGCGCGAACGCGCCGCGCTGTACCAAGGGACGGTCACCGCCGGTCCCAACTCGCAAGGCGGTTGGAGCGTTCGAGCCGTTCTGCTTCCGACCCCCCTGACGAACGCGGCCTCGGACGCACCCCCGGCGTGACCTCTTGGCGGCGTGAACGCCTGACGGTGGCGGGGCCACATCGGCCAGGGCTTGCGGCCTCATCGCCGTACTGGAGCCGGCACGTTCTGCTGTCCTCCGCGCCCGTGTCCAGCCTCAGCGGCCGAACTGTTCGCCGCAGCGCGGATCACGGCGCTTGCGCCGACGGTCCGACCGTCGCTCCTCTTGTATGTAGTGTGCGGAAATGACAAGAGGCGAGCGGCTCGCGGAACAGTTGGACTGGTACTGGCGCAAGAACCTGCGGCCGCGGCTGGACGGTCTGGCCGACGAGGAGTATTTCTGGGAGCCGGTGCGCGGCTGCTGGAGCATCCGCCCGCGTGGCACGTCCGCCGCACCGATGACGGAAGGCTCGGGGGCATGGACGATGGACTCCGCGTCCCCCGGGACGGTGCCGGAGCCGGCACCGGTGACCACGATTGCCTGGCGGCTGGCGCACATTATCGTCTCGTGCCTGGGCTATCGGGTCGGATGGTACTTCGGCGGCCAGGACGTCGACTCCGAGACCTTCGCCTACGCGGGGACCGCTGACGAGGCGCTGAGACAACTCGACGAGATGTACGGGAGATGGAACGCGGGGGTCCGCGAACTCTCGGACGCCGACCTGGACAATCCGCCCACGGTGGGTCCCGAGCGGTTTCCCATGGAGAACAGGGTCCTGCACGTCAACAGGGAGTTGATCCATCACGGCGCCGAGATTTCCCTGCTGCGCGACCTCTACCGCTGGCAGGACGAGGCAGTACCGCGCCGAACGCTCCGGTGACCGGCTGTTCCGGCTCTTCGTCCTATGTCGTCTCCGCCCTCGGAATTCTCCTCGTGAACGTGAACGTGAACGTGGACGCGCCTCGCGATCGTCCGCCCCCGCCGGTCGCAGAGGTCCGGGTTTGCTGAGGATCAACACCAGCCATGAGGTCATCATGAACGGTCTCAGCGCTGACCATTCGCCCCTTGTTCGATCGTGCTCCGCGTCGGCCCGGCGGCTTTCCCGACCAGTGGATGGGGTGTTGAGGTCAGGCGGGGACGCCGAGCGGCGGGTGGTCGAGCACGCGAGGCTTGTACTCGACCAGCTGGATGCGGCCGTCGAAGGTGCGGTGGTCGATCATCTCGAGGGCAACGTCCGGATAACCGTCGTAGATGCGTTCCTCGCCCGTGGCCCCGGTGATCACCGGGAACATCACGACCCGGAAGCGGTCGACGAGTCCGGCTCGGAGCAGGGACCGGCACAGGCTGAGGCTGCCGATCGTGCTGAGGAGACCCGAGCCGCTCGACTTCATGGCGCGGACCGCCTCGACGGCGTCGTCGCGCACGAGTGTGGAGTTGGCCCACGTGAGTGGTTCCTCGAGTGAGGAGGAGAACACCACCTTGGACGCTTGCGTGAGCTCGTCGACGGACGCCTCTTCTTCGGGCCTGAAGTCGTCTTGGCCCATCGGAACCTCGCCTGCGGCGAAGCCCGACATCAGGCGGTAGGTCTTCGCTCCCATCAGGTAGGTAACGGCGGGCTGCTCACCGAGCCATGCGAGGTACTCCGGGCCTTCGAGGCCCCAGAACCCGGGCCATCCCTCTCCCGATGCGTAGCCGTCGAGGGTGGTGATGAAGTCGACGAGAAGCTCCGACATGGTGGTGTCCTTTCTCAGGTGTCACGAATGTGGACCGGACGGGAGCCGCAAACTCATCGGCCGCGCTCTGGAGCGACGTAAGCGCTGGCAAAGACCCAGCTCAGTCCCACCCGGCCCGGTGGCAGCCGACGTGCAGGGGCCGCTCCCGGCCCGTGGTGCCGCGCCAACTCAAAAGCCATGCTGCGGAGGAACGTCCGACCGCACCAGACGGACTCGCGCGGCTGGTGGACCAGACATCAACTGGTCCACCGGTGTTGTTGATCAGAAGGAAGAACTCCGCGTCCTCCTCGCCCCGACAGACGAAGATCCCCTCCACCTCAGAACGGCGGCTGCCCGCGATGCCCCGAGCGGCACCCATCCGGGTCCAATCCAGTCCGTGCCGGGCGATGGACTGCAGGTGCGTCGTCCGAGCCTCGACACAGGTTGAGGGCGAACCTCCTGGCTATGCTGTCGGTGCATGGACGCGATCTTCGAGCTTCCGCCTCGATCCCCGCTGGCTGAGGCCTTTTCCGAGGAGTGGAGTCTGCTCCCGCTGCGCGTTCCCATGGGCTGGAACGTCGTCTACAACACGCTGCTGGCCCGGCGCCTGCCGGATGGCAGAGTCGAGGTCAACGACTCCGAAGACCTGTTCTGGGTACGTACCGTGCGACCGCCGTGGCTGACTGAGCAGGATGCGGTGCGGAAAGGTGGCCTGCAGGCTCGGGAGATCAATATCGACGCCGGCTGGTACTACGGCTGCGGCTTCCGCGTTGTCGTCCTCGACCCTGACTGGGACCATGAGGGAGCCTCCTACACCACTACCGATCTCGAAGACTTCGTCGCCACCCTGGAGGGATGGATGCGAATGATCACCGAGCGCGGGGAACTCCCCAAGCCATGAGGTTGGCTGCTTCACTGAGCCCATTTCTTGAACTGGCCGCCAACACCTCGATGCCGTCCACTGGATCGCAGGGATACATGCGTGCGGACGTCACGCAGGCCTGTGGTGCGGTGAGGTACACGTGCGCTGCGTCCACGGTTTCGATGCATCCAAGCCGTGGTCAGGCGGCGCCAGCAATTCCGCCTCGTGAAGATGGCCGGCGGACGTCGCGATGGCGTGCAACTCCCAGCCCATGCCTCACTCGCGGGACCCTCTGCATGATGAAGCTCTGCGTACTTGGCTACTGTGGTGGTACGGGTGGTCTTGGGGCCTGTTTATGATCACCCTCATGCACATTAATGAGTGGTGGGGACTTGTCGAGAGGGCTCGGGCTGCGGTCGGTGACCGCGCCGACGATCGCGAACTGGCAGATGATCCACTGCCTGAGGCGCTGGTCCGCTTCCTTGCCGGACTGGAGCCGGCCGAGATCGTTGACTTTTACGTCAAGTACGTCGAGGTGGAGGATTCGGCCTATCAATATTCCTTGTGCATGGCCGCTTATTTGATTGAGGGCAGCTACTCGAATGACGGCTTCAGGGACTTCCGTGGCGGGCTGATTCTCCTCGGGCGAGACACGTTCAGCCGTGCGGTGGAAAATCCCGACTTTCTTGCCGACTTGCCTACGGTTACCCGCATGAGCCGCGAGGAAGGGGGCTGGATCGGCTACGAGAGTGTGAGTTATTTGATCTCGGATGCATACCAAAGGATTCAAGGGGAGACCGACTCACTCGATACAGCAGTCGAGACTGCGCTACGCGGCATGGCACGTCCGGACAAGCCGCGGGGTGAGGAATGGAACTGGGACCCCGAAGATGAAGAGCAGATGAGGCGCCGCCTCCCACGGCTCGCAGCACTCTTCCTTGACTGAGATCAGGTAGCAAGGTCCATGCAAGGTGCAGAATGAACATCATGCAGTTGGGCTGAATTCGTACGGCCTGAGATTTGCTGGCCACGGCTGACGTCTGATCGCCGATGCCGAAGAAGATGCCGGACAGCGGCTTGCGCTCCGGCAGGGGGTCTTGCAGCGCCGAGGTGGCGCTTTCGCCCGAGGTTCCGTTTCTCGGGGTGGCGCCCTCGACATCGCCGGTGGCGCCGCCCGCCGCGTCTACCCCGGCCTCCGCACTGCGGCACTCACGAGTCCTGGCAGGGCACTGTCGCGGACATCGGGCATCTGCGGCAGACCGCGCTGTTCGCCGCCGCAGTCGGCCGTCGGGAATGACTCGCCGTACGGCCTTGTTGTGACCACTGCATGACATGACCGAGTCAAAGTGCTCGGTGGTGGTGGAAGGAGTCCTCATGGCACGCAGCACCACGCGGCCCGTCGTCACGCTCAGGTCGACGGCCGGCACCGGCTTCACCTACGTGACCCGCAAGAACCGTCTGGCCGATCCCGACCGGCTGGTCGTGCGCAAGTACGACCCGGTGGCCGGCCAGCACGTTCTGTTCCGCGAGACACGATGACACCCGCCTCAGTCCTCGACCGAGGTTCCGCGAAGGAGGCACCACCCATGAGGTCCAGCATTCACCCCGTCTCCCGCCCCGTAGTCTTCCGCGACCGTGCGGCGGGGTTCCAACTGCTCACCCGCTCCACCCTCGACGCCCAGGACACGGTGGTCTGGGAGGACGGCAGCACGTATCCGGTGGTCGACGTGGACGTCTCGTCGGCGAGTCACCCGTTCTACACCGGCACCTCCCGCATCGTGGACACCGCGGGCCGAGTGGAGCGCTTCGAGCGGCGCTACGGCCGTACCGCTCCCGTCCGTCCCTGACGGCCCGAGCCGTCCGATCCCCGCAAGGCCCGACAAGGAGGCCGCAATGAAGGTGCGCAATTCCCTGCGCTCGCTGAAGGCCAAGCCCGGAGCGCAGGTGGTGCGCAGACGGGGCGTGACCTTCGTGATCAACAAGAAGGACCCTCGCTTCAAGGCTCGCCAGGGCTGACGCCGCCCAACAGCTCCCAGCCAGGGCTGACGCCGCCCAACAGCTCCTCACCGGCCCGGCACCGCACCCGCGGTGTCGGGCCGCTGCCGGATGTGCATGCTCAAGGCTTGTCCGCGACGGCGGCGGTGAAGCGCGTGGCGAGCGCTGCCACCGCGGCGCGCAGTTCCGGCCCGCCCTCGACACGGAAGGCGAACGGGAGCCGAGCCAGCCATTCCTGTGCGTACATCGCCGGGTTCCTGGTGCTGCCGACGAGAGGACCGCGCGGATGCGGTCGATGCGGTAGGTGCGGATCGCGTCCGCGTGGTGGGAGTGGCACAGGAGGTACCAGCGGCCGTAGCGGACGACGACCGCCCAGGGATCCACCTCGGCGTCCCACTCGTTGCCGGCCTCGCTGCGGTACGTGACCCGCACCCGGCGCCGCTCCGCGCTCGCCGTGACGAGCGTGCTCGTGAGCGCGGGGTCCGGACGGCAGGCGTGCCGGTCGGGCGACGCCGAAGCGTGCTCGCGCAGGGCGGCCGCCTGCCGGCCGACGCTCTCGGGCAGTGCCCGGATGACCTTGCCCAGGGCGGTGGCGACGAGGTCGTCGGCATCAAGGTCCGCGGCCGCCGGCTGACCGTCGAGCACCGCCATGACCAGGCCCAGCGCCTCGGGTTGCGTGAAAAGCACAGGCGGGAGCCGGGTCCCGCGTCCCAGCCGGTACCCGCCGTGCGGGCCGCGGGTCGAGTGCACGGGGATGCCCGCCTCGCGCAGGATCCCGACGTAACGGCGTGCGGCCCGCTCCGTGACCCCGAGGGAGGCGGCCAGTTCGTCGGCCGTCACTCCCGCGGTACGCGACTGGAGGATCTCCAGGGCCCGCAGGGCCCGCGCGGTCGGGCTGAGCTCGGTCGGCACCCCTGCAGATTAGGCGGTGCCGAGATATACCGGAAGTGGATTGTCCGGAACCGGTCGTAGCGTGAGAGCACCGACCTCACGCGCACCACGGTTTCCACAGGAAAGAGAACTGATCCATGGACATCCTGCTCATCGCCGGCCTGTGGCTCGACGGATCCGCCTGGGACGACGTCGTGCCCACGCTCGAACAGCTCGGCCACCGTCCGGTGGCGCTCACCCTGCCCGGTCAGGGGGATGGCGCCGAGTACGCGACCCTGCAGGATCAGGTGGCAGCGGTGCTCGCGGCCGTGGACGCGGCGCCGGACAGGCCCATGGTGGTCGGGCACTCCGCTGCCTGCACCCTGGCCTGGCTTGCCGCCGACGCACGGCCGGAGCGGGTGGCCAAGGTAGCCCTCGTGGGAGGGTTCCCGTCGGGCGAGGGGCAGCCGTACGCCGACTTCTTCGCGACGAGGGACGGTGTGATGCCCTTTCCCGGCTGGGGCCCGTTCGAAGGGCCGGACTGCGCCGACCTCGACGAAGAGACACGCAGCCGCATTGCCTCTACGGCGATCCCCGTGCCCGAACAGGTGGCTCAGGGCAGGGTGCGGCTGACGGACGAAAGCAGGTTCGACGTCCCGGTGCTGCTGGTGTGCCCCGAGTTCACCCCCGCCCAGGCGCAGGACTGGATCGACGCCGGTGACGTGCCCGAGTTGACCCGTGCCAAGCACCTGGACTTCGCCGACATCGACTCGGGCCACTGGCCGATGTTCACCGAGCCGGTCGAACTCGCCCGTCTCCTGGCCGCGGCTGCCGACGCCTGAGCCCGCCCGGGCCCGCATCCTCAACGGCACGTCACGTCCCCAAGGGCAGGCCCCGCTTGCCTGCTGCGGGCACCGTCAGGCCAGCTCCTCCGACAGGACGTCGGTGGCCCGGCCCCGTGCGTTCGTGGCGGTGATCGAGACGGCGTCGAAGGCGGCATGCCGGGCCACCTCGAGCGGGATACGACGACCGTCGACGAGCGTGACCAGGTCGGGATCGTCAGCGTCCGCGAAGGACTGCCGTTCGTCCGCCAGGTCGATGTTGTAACCGACCCAGACCACCAGCTCGAAGGTGTCCTCGCCATCGGCATCGACGTACACCTGGTCGGCACGGCGAGTGCGCACCCTGTCCTCGTCCCAGTTCTCGCAGAACATCGCGTCATAGCCGTGCACCGCGCCGTCGAACAGCAGAACGCGCTGCTCCGACTCGGCGACCGCGTACACCAGCGCGGGCAGGTCGTCGCCGACGATCAGTCCGTCGAACAGCTCCCCGTGGTAGCGCAGTTGCCATCGAGTCCGGCCGTCCTCGGAGCGCAGCCGTGCCGCCCACCCGACCTCCAGCAGCCCTGCCCAGAAATTCTCGGTCACGTTGCCGGGACGGTCGGCCGGCTCGGTCAGACCGGCCAGGTGAGGCGGCCCGGGGCGCGTTGTCGTCCCGGGCAGGGGCATGCCATTCGTCATGTGCTCGATTATCGGGTGCGCGATCCGTGCAGGCCGACGGTCACAGGGCGAACGTTGCCTGATGTGATGCGGCCCCGGCTCCCCTCATCAGGCCCCTGGAGCCGTTCACCTAGGCTGGCGCGGTGACTGATGAGCCGGAGTGGGTGCAGCCGTCGGGGGTGTGGGCCACAGCGGTGGGGGTGGCCCGAGTGCGGGCGCTGGAGAGCGAGCGGGAGAACGCCCTGTTCCGCGACCCCTTGGCACGGGCCTTCGCCGCCGCCGGCGGCCTGTGGCCCTCCTCGCCGCCGCTGCCCGATCACGAGGCCGCGCGGCGCCGCCGACTGGCCGTGGCGTTCTCCATCGTCATCAGGACGAAGTTCCTCGACGACTTGTTGACGCAGGCCTCCGCGTCCGGGATCCGGCAGGTCGTGCTGCTCGGCGCCGGCATGGACAGTCGGGCCTTCCGGATGGACTGGCCCGAGGGCACCCGGCTGTTCGAGGTCGACACCGCCGCCCCACTGGACTTCAAGGCTTCGGTGCTGCGACAGGAGCAGGCCGTCGCACGCTGCGAGCGCATCACCGTCGCGGTGGATCTGCGGGACGACTGGCCGGGCGCACTGGCCGCCGCAGGGCACGATCCGGCCGCGCCGACCGTATGGATCGCCGAAGGGCTGCTGATCTATCTGCCGGAGGACGCGGTGGAACTTTTGCTGGCCCGGATCAGCGCGCAGTCGGCGGCGGGCAGTCGGATGGGGCTGACGTTGGGTTCGCGCGGCGTGATCGAGCGCTTCGCCGCGGACGCCGTACCGGGATCGGCGGCGTCCATGTGGGTCTCGGAGATGCCCGACGACCCGGTGGGCTGGCTGGCCAGACACGGCTGGGAGGCCGACTGCCATACCCTGCGCGAACGCGCCGCCGCCTACGGCCGCCCGATCAGCACCCCGCCACAGCGCGAGGAGCGGCCCGGCGGACTGATCTCGGCGGTCCGCCGGTAGGTCGTCCGGATCGAAAGAACGCGTCGTCTCTCACCGAACCTGGGATCGGTAGGAGTCCCGGCGGCGAGAGCCTCGCCGCATGGACCTGCAGAAGATCCTCGGGCTGTGGTGGACGGTGCCCACTGGGCTGGCGGTGGTGGGTTACGCGTGTTCGCTGGCCGGGCTGACGCGGCCGCAGCGCGCGGTGTGGGTGACGGCTCGGGTCGTGGAGGTGCATCCGCCGGGACACGGTGAGTCGGGGAATCACGGGATACCGGTGACGATCGCGTATCAGGACCCCGGCACCGGACGGGATTTCAGGCTGCGGCACGAGAACAAGCGGGGCGACCGGGTGCTGGTGGCCTGGGTGGGGCAGGAGTTCCCGGTCCGCTTTCCGCGGCGGCGGCCGGAGCGGTTCTCTCTCATGCTGGACAGCGAGGGGCGGACTTCCGGGGTCGGCGGGCCCAACTGCATGGTGATCCTGCTGGTGTTGGGGCTGGTCGTCCAGTCGTTCTTCGCGTGGGGGTGGCCGTGGGGGCTGATCTGTGTCGGGGGCCTGCTGCTTGCCGTCGTCGCACTGAGCCGGGACGGAGAGTACGTCCGCGCCCGCGCCGCTCAACTGGCGGAGGGCGTAACCGTCCAGGGGCGAGTGATCGCCGTCACCAGCGACGTCCACTCCGACGGCGAAGGCGGCGAGAGCGTCAGCCATGCCGCCGTCGTCACCTTCACCACCCACGAGGGCGTCGAGGTCACCGCCCTGTGCACGCAGGGCATCCCGGACGTCGCGAAGTCCGTCGGCCGTGCCATCCCTCTCCGGTACGCGCCCGCCGACCCGTCCCTCCTCACCGCCGACCCCGACCACGAACGCCGTGAGCGCTTGTGGAACATCCGGTTCACCGCCACGCTGCTGGTCGCCGGGATCGTCGCGATCGGAGTGGGCGGTTACTGCCTCCACCACCCATGGCCCTTCACCTGACGATGCAGGTCAGGGCCGCCCAGAGGAGCGGTGAGTGCTCGATCAGGCCGTCGGCGCGCCACTGATCGAGTTGCTGTCGCTGCCAGCCACCGAGGTGCCGGACCGGATCGAGAGCCTCGTGAGCCGCGTCCACGGCGACGACGGCCTGCGTGAGGGGGCGTACGGAATCCGGCAGGCCCGCCAGGCGGTGGAAGGCGAAGCTGGTGGGGAGCACCCAGCGGGTGGCGGTGACCAGGTCGGCACCGTTGTGGATCATCGCTGTGGCCAGGCCGAAGGACTCGGCGAAGCGGAGGTCGCCGCCGCTCTCGCAGGCGATCAGCGCGACGCGCGGTGGTGCGGGCCAGAGGTGCGCGCCCGGCACGCCGTCCGCGTCCAGCGGCAGCGTGCCCAGGAGAAGGTCCTTGGCGGACAACGGGCGGTGGGTGCGCACCGGTTCGGTCATTCCCCTGGTCTGCGGGCCGCAGCACAGGTGGAGGGTGACGTCCTCGCTCTGCCCGCCCTCGACGGGGGCGCCGCTGACGTGACCGACGTACATCAGGCGCTTGGCACCCTTGCGGAGCGCCTTGCCCAGCCAGTCGCGGTCGAGGTCGGTGCGACGAAAGGCCTCGGCGGGGACGGCGACGGGCGGTACGACGGTGCCCTCGTCGAGCCTGCGCTGTACGAGGGACAGCAGCGCCGGGTCCGAGCCGGGCTGCCCCAGGACCGAGCCGAGCGGGGAGTCGGCGCGGAAGCCGGGGACGCGGGGGTCCAGGACGAGCACCACGGCGTTTGAGTCCGGGTCCCGGTCCTGATCGGTCGGGGTGGTGCCCGGCCGTCGTAGCGATGCCGGTGCCGTGGTGGCGATGTCCACCACGTCGAGCAGCCGCACGTCGCTGTCGTCACCGTCGACGGCGAGGAGCTCCCACGGGACCTGGGCGACCCGCGGTGACGGCTGGAGCCGCATGAGGGGACGGCCCAGGTGGGCGGACACCTGGCGGATCTGGTCGGTCAGGCCCTGCGGCCACAGCACTTCGGCCAGCATGCGGGAGAGCCGGCGCTCGCCCTCGTACGTGGCCAGCGCGCCCGACTCGAACGCCCTCCGCATGCCTTCCGAGCCGGCGCCCGGCAGGTGTGCCGCCAGCGCGCGCACGGCCTCGTCCACGTCCGGCCCCGGGGCGTACCCGGTGCCGAAGCCCTGGGCTCCACGGGTCCACGTCCAGGTCATGTGCAGGTCGCCGGCGTCGGCGAGGCGGACCTGGACCACCGGACGGTTCGGATCGGTCAGAGCGTCGGCGGACAGAACGGCACCTCATCCTCGCTCACGATCCGCCGGTGATAGCGGAACTCGGCTGCCTGCACGTACTCCTGGAGGGCGGTACGGCCGCCCGCCTCCGCCGACATCACGATCCTCGGAGGCGGCGCGACCCGCAGACCTACGGAGGCGGCGGCCTCGCCCGCGATGCCGCCCAGCGCCAGGGGAGCGTCGTCATCGGGGGCGTACGTCTTCATGGCGGCGTCCGGGAAGACTGCCGCCGACCGGTCGGTGGTGGACGTACGGCTCAGCGACAGCGAGGCGCCCGCGCACCGGTGTTCCACCAGTTCGAAGATCAGCCCCTGGTCGTTGCTGCGGAGGGCCAGGCGGAAGACCAACTGCATGGCCTCGTCGGCCAGTTGCAGCCACTGGTTGCGGGCGTGAGCGGTGGCGAAGTCGTAGCGGGCCGCTTCCAGCGTCAGGGCGGCGGGCAGGGCGAGAGAGAGCGCGTTGGCGATCGAGGTGCCTTCGTGGACGCCGTGGTCGGTCCGGTTGAGGTTGTCCTCGAGGGTTCGCGCGAGCATCAGGTCCACCTGGGCGCACCGCTCGAACACCCCGCGCTCCTGGTACACGTCCCGCGCGGCCTGTGCGAGGCGCTTCATCTCGTCGATGTCGCCCCTCTCGTACGCGTGCCGGGCGCCCATCAGCATGGTGTCGGCGGCGGCGATCGCGGCACCGACCTGCTGGAAGCGGGCGAGGCTGGACGCCGTGAGAGCGGCAGCGCCGGCCGCGTCCCCGCGGTGGGCGGCGATGGCGGCACGGGCCTGTTCGCAGACCGCCAAGTCCTCGCTCCGGCCGTGCCGTTCGAAGATCTCGGCGGCCTCCGCGTACAACTCCTCGGCACGGTCGAGGTGGCCGGACCGCAGCGCCGCGTAGGCCCGGTGCGAGAGCACCTGTTGGCGCACCGCGTGGTGACCGAGCGTCAGACAGGCCTCCTCCGCGCGGGCGAAGTAGTCCTCCGCCTGCTCGAACCGCACGGTCGAGGCGCAGATGACCCCCAGGCAGTCCAGCAGATACGGCTCGGCGAGCGGCGCGTCCGCCAGCAGGGCTGAGGCCAGTTCCTCGGCGGCACCCCAGGCACTGCGGTCCATCAGCAGATGCACCCGGCTCAGGCCGATCTCGGCGGCACGAAGTCCCTCGGGATCGCCGAACTCCGGCAAGAGCGTCATCGCCTCGTCGAGTGTCTCCCGCGCTTCGTCCAACTGCCCGCTTCTCCGCAGGAGTTCGACTCTGGCGAGCAGGGTCTTCAGGAGAACCTCCAGCCAGAGTTGGCGGCCGTTCGGCCCCATCGGTACGGAGGCGATACCGCGCACGAGGTCGAGGGACCGGCCGATGGACAGGGCGGCACCGGGCAGATCCGTGGCCGCGAGCTGAACCGACCCGATGTCGGACAACAGGTGCCCGCGCAGGAGTTGCACGTCGGCGGAATCCTCGAACGACTCGGCCAGGGTGAGGAGTTCGCCGTAGACGGTCAACGCTGCCGGGAGATCCGGGGTGAGTTGATGGCGTTCAGCGAGGGCGAAGCCGCTGTCGAAGGGCTCGCCGTAGCTGAGACCCGGCGTCTGCTCCTCCTGCGGCGCTGCGTCTTCCCGTTCGCCTGGCTCTTCCGGTTCTTCCGGCATGGCTCAGAAGTCCTCCTCGATGGCAGCGGCAGCCACGATCTCGGCGAGGAACGGGGCCGGTTGTGAAGCCGTCCTGTCGTGCGGTGTCGCCGCGACGCTGAGCCGGTGCCGGGCCAGCGCACGCACCGCCTCACGTGCCGCACGGTCGTCCGCCCCCGGTCCGGGATCGAACCCCGGGAGCAGGATGCCGACTTCGATCCTCGGAGTCGTCGAAGGGGAGAGGTCCAGATCCGCACCGCCGATCCACATGTCGTCCTGCCTGGCCAGGGGGACGCGGCTCGGCGGACCCCCGTCCACGTGGACCTCCGCCGCGAGATGTACGCCGGCCGCGGGGGCCGCGATGTCGGCGACGACCTCGATCTCGATCCGTCGCCCGTCGCCCGTCGCGTAGGCGGTCCAAGACACGGCGTTCTCCGACGCGTCGACGAAGCCGGGAGGAAAGCGGCACCAGTCGTTGGTCCCCGAACTGCGGGCGATCACACGGTCGGTCGCGGTGCGGAGACCACCTGCGGCGAGGGCGAACGCCCGCTGCCGTACGAAGAGTTCGGACACGCCGAAAGGCGTGGCCGTCGGCGTGGGGTGGTCCTGTTCCAGGACCGAGCGAAGCCGCCTCAGTGCCTCCCCGTCGAGCCCGGCGTTGTCGGCCGCGTCGTCGATCAGCCGAAGCACGTGGTCCAGCTGGCGCGGGGGGTCCAGCGATCGCCGCCAACGGATCAGCGGGTCGAGGGCGTCCAGGTGCTCCTCCAGCAGCTCGATTCCCTCCGACTCGCCTGACTCGTCGAGCAGTTGCTGGCATTCGTGGGTCAGGGCGGCCAACTCCAGCCCCAGCCGGCCCGGTTCGAGCGAGGGAATCCCGTCCAGATGCGAAGCCGGCCACCAGCGGGCCGCCCAGTGCCCGAGGGCGAGACGGGCGGCATTCTCGGCGAGCGCGGTCGGCCGCTCGGGCGGGGTCAGCTCGGCAGCCGGGGTACCCGGCGCCAGGGCATCGACAGCGGCCGCAGTGCGTTCGCCGTAGACCGCCCACAACCACTGCTGGGCCTGCCCCACATCGTGAATCTCCGCTGTCGGCAGGCCTGTTGGGCCGAGAACGGGCCAGGTCAGGACCGCACCCGCGACGTCGAGAACGGCCTGGGTGAAGGGGGGACCGGCGGAGGGGCCCGTGATGCGTACGGTGCCGTCCTCGGCTCGTATGACGGTACGGCGCCGCTCGGACATCACGCGCTCCTCGGTGCGGCGGCGGGCTCAGCGGTCGCCGACAGGGTACGCAGGGCCGTACGGACGCGTGCGCGGTGGTCCATCATCACCGAGCGGGCGACTCCGTCGAGCACGCCCCATGCCGATGCGGCGTCGGGCAGTGGCGCGTCGCGGACGTCGCGCCCGTGCAGCCGTACCCAAAGACGCCGCATGTAGGCGGCCCAGGGAGTGCGCAGGTCCTGGGCGAGGGCGGCCAGCACACCGCCTTCCGGGTCCGGGGCGGGGGAGACGGTCATCCTGCGGGCTCGGAGGACCGAAGCCTCCCGTTGCCAGCGGCTGTTGACGATGCGGTGTGCCGCGGTCGACCCCGCCACGGAGGTCCCGGAACCCAGCGGATCGAGGCCCACCGCGAGCCGGCCGCCGAGCACGACGGCGACGCGCAGGCTCTCGTCGTGCAGACCCAGCGGGGCACAGCTGCGGTCGACCTCCCGCCGGACGAGCTCCGGCACGGTCGGCAGTTGCTCGCGGTGGGCCGACGCCTGGAGCACGGTGAAGAGCCGTTCGAAGAGCGTGCGGTCGAACGGCGCGGGGAGCGTGGCGGTCGAGGCGCTCCGGCCGACCTCGGGGCGTGGGGGCACGCGGTGCGCGGTCAGGCCGAGGTGCGGGGGGACGTCGGCGCGGTCCCAGACATCGGTCGGGTGTTCCGTCCACAGGGCTTGGCCGAGTCGGCTGCCGTGCCTGGCCCGGACCATCGCCGCGAAGGCCGGCGAATCCGTCCCCGCCGTACCGCAGGTCTCCAGAACGTCGGCCGCCAGGCCCGTGTCGGGGGCGCACGGAACCTGTTCGCGTCGGTCCCAGGCCGCTGTCAGTTCGGCGTCGAGCCGGGCGCGCCGGGCGGCATCTGACAGATGCTTTCGCAGTGCCTCCACGGTCCGTCCGCCAGAGGCGTCCGAGACCTCTTCGAGTACCGCCCGCGCCAGAGCGTCCGCACCCGGCCCCGGCGCTCCGTGCTCGGTCGCCAGCTCGAAGCACCGCTGGAAATACAGGTCCTGAGGGTTGCCCGCCACGATCCCCAGGGCCCGGCGGGTCTTCTTCAGCAGCGTGAACCACCGTGCGGTGGCCTCCAGCGCCGCACCGGACTCTCGTATCAGGGCGTCGAGTTGCTCCGCCTCCCGCGCGGAGAGGAAGTCGGCGGCAAGCTCCGGACGCAGCGCGGGCCGGACGATCAGCGGCAGCACGATCAGCTTGACCGTCCGGGTCAGCGGTGCGCCACCGGGCCCGCTCAGTGCCCGGGTCCCCGGCCCGAGGCCACGCCAAGCCCCGTCGATGACCATGGCACGCGGACGGCGCTCGCCGGTCGACGGCTGGCTCGGGGACGGCATGGGCAGAGCGTACGTCCTGGGCGAATGGCGGTCGAACCTGGGATCGGTAGGCGCTGTCTGCCCCCTAACGTCCACACCACCAGGCACAACGGACCGGAAGGACAGGCACATCGTGGGAATCTTCGGCAAGGGCAAGAGCCGTGAGGAGAAGGCCGCCAAGATCGCGGAGCAGGTGGCGGACGGCAAGGGTTTCTACGGCCGTATGACGCGGGCGGCGCTGGGCGGCCAGGACTACGCCCGGCTCCAGCAGACGATGGGTGCGTACAACTCCGTTGCCGCAGTCGGGCAGTTGCTCGCAGCGGGCGCACCGACGACACCCGCCACCGTCGTGTCGATCAGCGACACCGGCAGGATGGTCAACTACGACCCGGTCGTCGACCTGGTTGTGCGGCCGGCCGGGGACACTGCGGACCCGGTCGCGCTCCAGACCATCGTGTCGAAACTGCGCATCCCCCGCGTCGGCGATCAGATACTGCTGATCGCGGACCCCGCCAACCCCGGCGGTTACCTCTACGCGGGAGACGGGGTGACGCCGTGACGGCGTCGCCGTACGGGGTGATGGTGGACGACATCGCCCAGTGCGCCTTCGACGACCGGTGCCGTGAGCTGATCCGGGTGTGAGTAGTTGAGGTACAGGAAATCCCGGTGAGAACGATCATGATCTTGGCCGGCAAGTTCTCTACATCTCGAACGTGAGCTGTCGAAGGCTTCGAGTCAGGGCGCAGGTTCCATTGAGGATGCGGCTGTCTGCTCGTCGTGCTCGCGCAGCATCCGCATGACGGTGGCGGGCGAGGGGTGGTGGCCCTTCTTCGTACCGGTGGTGATGACGAGCCGCTTGGCGATGTCGCGCAGGCTCATCTCCTGCTCTCGCAGGTGGAGGGCCATGGACAACATGTCTTCGTCGGTGACGCCGGCGCCGCCGATGGTCTTGCCTCGCTTTCGGGCGGACTCGTGACCTTCGAGGGTGCGGTCGCGGATGTACTCGCGCTCCATGCCGGACATGGCCGCCAGCACGGTGAACACGATGCCGGACGGGTCATGTGAGCCCTTCAGTTCTCCGCTGAGGAACTCCAGGCCGACGCCGCTCGCTTTCAGTTCCTCGGCGAGCATGGCGAGTTCGATACCTCGGCCGAGTCGTTTGTGTTCGTGGCCGGAGAACCGGTAGGCGCCGCACAGGAACACGGTGGCTTGCGGGTTGTCTCTGGGGCCCATCTGGGCGTGGTGTGTCCGGAACTCCTCCGGCTCCAGGCATGCGGCGCCCGGCTCATGTCCGATGTAGTGGTCCGGGCCTCCGCGTACCAGCGTGACGCTTCCCGGTATGAGCTCCACAGCGCTGCCGGGGGTGTCCAGCCAGAGGTAGCCGCGGCCGCGGACGACCGTGTGCACCGACAGCTGTATCAAACCGCCCAGCCGCAGTCCCCACGGCGGTGCGGCGACCGTCCGCGCGAAGACCGCGCCAGTGGCGCGCGCCCGCACGGCGTGATGATCTACTGGCACGTCGAGCGGAAATCCGTCTGGCATCTACAGCCAGATCAAGTCTTGTTCGGCCTCCGAGGTCGCCTCGATGATCGAGGGTGTACTGCGGCACTGCACCAACATGGAGGTGGACCGGCAGTACACCGACACCCACGGCGCCTCCGTCGTCGGGTTTGCCTTCGCGCACATGCTCGACTTCAAGCTGATGCCGAGGCTGAAGAACATCGGCTCGGCGAAGCTGTACCGGCCGACGGACGGTCAGGACGACCAGTGGCCGAACCTGGGCCCGGTGCTCTCCACCAAGATGATCGACTGGGACCTGATCGCCCAGCAGTACGACCAGATCGTGAAGTACACCACCGCCCTGCGGCTGGGGACCGCCGAGGCGGAGCAGGTCCTGCGCCGGTTCACCCGCGGCGGGCCGAAGCACCTGACGTTCCGGGCGATTGAGGAGCTGGGCCGGGCGGTGCGGACCTCGTTCGTCTGCGAGTACCTCGCCGACGTCGAGATGCGCCAGGAGATTCACGAGGGGTTGCAGGTGGTGGAAAACTGGAACTCCGCGAACAAGGACCTCTTCTACGGCAAGGACGGCGACCTGGCCGGTGCGGACAAGGAGTCCCAGGAGGTCAGCACGCTCGCGCTGCACCTGCTCCAGTCCGCGCTGGTGCATGTCAACACGCTGCTGATGCAGGAGGTCCTGGCCGATCCGAAGTGGGCAGGCAAGCTCACCAACGCGGACCGGCGGGCGCTGTCGCCGCTGTTCCGGACCCATGTAAACCCCTACGGCCGGTTCGAGCTGGACATGAACAGCCGCCTCGATCTGGACCTGTCCACCCGGGCGGCAGTGCCCGGCCCACGCCCCCCTCAGAGGGAGGCAGCAAGCACCCCGGCGTGACACCGCGGGCTCCCGTCTGGCCGGAGCCCGCGGTGAGACGACGTTGCCCAGGACGCCTGTGCAGACCAGCCTCACCCTCAGCACCTACTTGCGGTGCCCCGCATGGATCTCCGTCCTGCGGACAGGGCTGCCGTCCGGTATCAGCGGAGAGCACCACGGGGCACCGCCTGCTACCGAACGCTTTTTCTCACGCTATGGAACTCCTATTGGTGTCCTGACCTGGGAAAGGTTGGCGGCCTTCTCGACGCTCTTTGATAACCGCCGGAGACTTCAGGATCGACTGACGCTCAGTCGTCATCATGGTTGCCGGTGGCGTGGACCCGACTCAGACCGAATCGGGAGAGAACCCGATTGGCTTCCTCGTCGTCGGTGCCTTCGATGTCGATGACGCCGTTCACGTGCAGATCAAGATGCGCGAATCGTGATGCCAGTTCAGCCAGTCCGGTCAGCGGATCACCCTCACAGTCCCTCTGGCTGATCGTCAGGTCCTTGATGGACAGACGCTCAAGCTGAGCAAGGACCGAGGAATCCGCGAGGGCTGAAAGTACCTGATACGAGGTAGCATCGAACTCTGCCCTGCTGAGATCAAGATTTTTGAGACTAGGGTACGCAGAGGCCTTGAGTTCCTCGAGTTGCTCAGGCGGGCACGCGCAGCCGTAAACGTCATCGCCGAGTTCAATTTCCAATGACACCAGGCCGGGAGTCTGTCCAAGTCCGAAAATCGATCCGTCGGAGATGACGGGGCCCCGGAGTCGCAGTCGGGTCAGGCTGTCATGGTTCAGGGAGTGGAACAGGAACGCGCCTTCGAGTTCCAGTGTGCGCAGGGCGGGAAGCGATTCCCACACATCGGCCTGCACAAGTCCTTGGTGAAGGTAGTCCTCGGGGTTGATCTTCTTACCCGTCGATCCATCGCTGAGTTCAAACAGGTCCTCGAAGCTGTAGCCGAAGTACATGCGCTCCAGCCGGGGGCGTTGTCGGTCGGCAAGTGAGACCGCGGAGTGCTCGGCAGAGTGGTGGTAGTCGGTGAGGTGCAGTTCGAGTGTGCGCAGTCGGTGGATGGCAGGGTGGGAAAGGAGGGCGTTGATCAGTGCACCCTCCCATTGCTCGGGGTCGGTCGGGTCGATGGTTGCAGTGTGTGAGTGGTCTGTCAGGAGCCGTTCCACCAGTTCTCGGCGTTGCGGCTGGGTGTCTTTGGCCAGGCGGAAGCAGGCCTCGTCGATGAAGCCGCGGGACCAGGTGAACTGCCAGGAGCCGTCCTCCCGCAACCCGTCCAGCCCGAGTTGCCGTTCCACTTCCTCATAGGCCGCGGCCAGCTGGGCCCGGTCCCCGTCCCTGGTCTCACAGCGGTGCTCCAGCCGGATCGCCTCGCCCCGCGGGTCGCCCGCCCCAGTCAGCAGATCCGCGTAGGCGAGCCACGCCTCCCAGTCATCCGTGTTCGGAACATCTGCAGCATCGAAACAGTGCACGTCATTCCCCAGGTCTTGGCGGCAAGCTCCAGATGGATCTGGGCACGCCATCGTCAACGGCACCATAAATGCAGCCTCTGACAAATGGGCCACATGGCCGCCCCCAACGCACAGTTCAGGAGTCAGTTACGTGGTTCTACCTACCTCGCCCCGCTCAGACCGGGGCTGAGTTGTTCGTGACAGGTTGCAGCGGCACCGCTCCGGCACTGGAGGTGGCTCCACTTGGGGTGTGACGGGGCTGGGTGAGGGGCGTCAACCTGGCTCCGACAAGTTGTTTTGGCCCCACCCCGTTCGGGTGGGTTCGCTGGTCGTGGAGGGGGGCGGGGACGATAGCGTGAAAGGCATCGGATCCGGACCGGACGGAGGGCCCCCGACAGGGTCGACGGACCGCAGGATCTCGACCCGTGTTCGATCCGGGACCGTCAAATTCTCCGATCCGCGGTGGACGACGGGCAGGGGCATTGGTTCAGCCGGCGGAGAACGGACGGGCCCAGCAGTGGCTGAGGCCGGCCCCTGGTAGGGCGCCGGCCTCAGTGTCGTTGCCGGGAAGTAGCGATGCTGGACTCTCTCAACTGCTGGTGTCGCCGGAAGCTGATTGCTGCCTCGCCGCTGCTGTTCTGAGCGATTCCTCGTACTGCGCTCGGGAGAAGGTGAAGCTCCCGAGCGCACTCAGATCCCAGTCGCGGAAGGTGTTCCGGAACGCCGACCACGTCACGGTTTGAGATGCCACGGTGATCCGGGCCATCAGTGCGGAGCAGTCATCCATGCCGCATGTGCACTCCAGAAGCGTCGTTTCGCCTGCCTTCCCGCCGCGAGGGAGGCTCTTCGACTCTCCAAGAAAGTGTCGATTAGGCCAGCCGACCCGAGCGGATAGCGGCATGTAGTCGCCCGCAAGCACCGGGGCGGATTCGGAAGGGGATTCTTTGGCCAGATGTTCCTGTTCGGCTTGCACGTAGGGCAGTTCCACTCGCCGGACTAGTTCGATCAGCGGAATTCCGTCCACCGTGATGTTTAGAAAACCTGGCCCTTTGGAGTGGGTGCGGATTTCCTGAGAAACCGTGGCCGAAATGGCGCTTCCCTCGAATCGGGGACCCGGATAGTGGTGTGTCACCTGGAAGTTGATTGACCGCATCCTTGCAGGGTAGCAGCGTTCGATGATGCGACTTGTGGTTGCGGAACTCATCCTTTGCCCCGCAGACGTCAGTATTGGCGGCGCTTTTTCTGCGTCTGGGCCAGGCGGAAACTATCGGTGTCGGTCTCGACGATGTGTGCGTTGAAGGTGACCCGGTCCACGATCGCCGAGCAGAGCCGGGGGTCGGTGAATGTCTGCTTCCACTCCGAGACCGGAGCGTTCGATGTCCAGGTCGAGATAGCCGAACTCGTCCAGACAGAGCAGGTCAACGCGCCCGTAGCGGGCCAGCGTCCGGTTCAGCTTTGAGCTACAACCACCTGGCCGTAGCTATTACGAGAACAGGGCCGTAAGAGCTCGTAACACGATCATGGGTGAGCCTTCTTGAGCGTCTCCAGCAGATGAGGCTGCAGGTCAACGAGACGAAGGCGTCGTGGAGTTCGGTTCGGCGTTCCCAACGGACGGCAAGGCGTTTGAACTGGTGGAGCAGGGCGAGGGTCTGCTCCACGACGTAACGGAGTTTGCCCAGGCCCCTGATGTTCGGGGCGCCCTTGCGGGAGATGACCGGCAGGACCCGCCGCTTGCGCAACTCCCGGCGGGCGGGGTTGGAGTCGTAGCCCTTGTCACCGAGGAGCGAGTCGGGGCGGCGGCGGACGTCGTTGACGTTGGCCGCGGTGGTGATGACCTTGAGCGGGGTGCCGCGTCCGTCGCAGATCAGGTGGTGTTTGCTGCCCGTCTTGCGGCGGTCGACCGGCGACGGACCGGTGTCGGCGCCCCCTTTTTCGCGCGGATGTGGGAGCCGTCCACGCACGCGCGAGACCAGTCGAGTTCGCCGGCCGCGTTCAGCTCGGCGAGCAGGATGCGGCGCAGTTGGTCGAAGACTCCGGCCTGCTGCCAGCGGTCCAGGCGCCGCCAGCAGGTCTGTCCCGTTCCGAATCCCATCTCCAGCGGCAGGAGTTGCCAGGCTATGTCGTTGTAGAGGACGTACAGGATGCCCTGCAGACACAGCCGGTCCGGTACAGGCCGTGGGCCCGGCGACTTCTCTGGCCAGGGCGGCAGCAGCGGCTCGATCAGCGCCCACAAGTCGTCGTCCACGATCCATGGCCGGGTGCTCACATCCTCCCGAACGGCGGAATCGTCACATCGGTCACGCCGGATCAGGGCACTACAACAAGATCAAGTTACGAGCTCGTAGGACACGGTCTGATACCGCAACGGTCTTCGGCGTGACTGGTTGGCAGGCTGTTCGCCGGCCTGGGCATGGATGGGGGTCTTGGTGATGTCAGGGCGTAATGGGGAGGCTAGCGAGGTGCCGCGAGTACGTCCCGGAGTACGTTCGCGAGAGTGACGCGGGCCAGCTCGTGTCTCAGGGTCTCCTCAATGCCCTCGTAGATGCTCTGCATCGCCGGCTGGATGCCGTGACCCACCACGCATCCCTGGTCCGGGGTGGTGCGGTGCATTGCGAACAGCGGGCCGGGTTCCACTGCCTCGTACACGTCGAGCAGGGTCATCGACTCCAGCTCGCGTGCTAGCGACCAGCCCGCGCCCACGCCCCGCCGGGACTCCACGAGCCCGGCCCTGCGCAGCTCGCCGAGCAGCCGTCTGATCACCACTGGGTTGGTGTTCGCGCTGGTCGCGATCTGCTCGGAGGTGGCGACCTCATGGCCCTGGCGCTGGTAGAGGCCGATCCAGGCCAGCGCGTGGGCGGCGATGGTCAGCCTGCTGTTGGCGCTCATGGACTTCTCCTCTCGGCCGCAACGCTTCATGTTACGGCAGTCGTAACAGTGAAGGTTGCAACAGCCTGTCGTAACAATTAACGTTTCGACTGCCGGGAAGGGTCAATCAACGAGGTGAGAAGAATGAGCAAGCCACTCACGGGCAAGATCGCCCTGGTCACCGGGGGGTCGCGCGGACTTGGAGCCGCGACCGTACGACTGCTGGCCGAGCAGGGCGCCGACGTCGCCTTCACCTACGTCAGCTCCGAGAAACAGGCGCAGGTCGTCGTCGACGAGGTGCACGTCAAGGGAGCCAAGGCCGTCGCCTTCCAGTCCGACCAGGCGGACACGAGCCGGGCGCCGGCGCTGATCGACGACGTGGTCGCGCACTTCGGCGGCCTGGACATCCTCGTCAACAACGCGGCGATCTCCGTGGCTGGCACGGTGGACGACCCGGATGCCGACACCGCCGCACTGGACCGGATGCACGCCACCAACTACCTCGGCGTGATCGCCGTCATCCGGGCCGCCTCCCGGGTGCTGCGCGCGGGCGGCCGCATCATCACAGTGAGTTCCGGACTGGGCTCCCGGGTCGGCGCCCCCGGTCTTGCCGACTACTCGGCGACCAAGTCCGGAATCGAGAGGTACACCATGGGCGTCGCACGCGACCTCGGGCCCCGGAACATCACGGCCAACGTCGTGGAGGCCGGACTGATGGAGGGCGGCATGCAACCGCCGGATGCCGACACCCTCAATGCCCTGGTCAGCTCGCTGTCCCTGCAACGCATGGGGCACCCCGACGAAATCGCCGCGGCGATCGCCTTCCTGGCGAGCCCCGCCGCGTCGTACGTCACGGGCGCAGTGCTGGACGCCCACGGCGGCTACAACGCCTGAACCCGAACCCCTGCCGCGCGCTCCGAAGGACATCCCGCCTTCGGGGCGCGCACCGCCAACGACCCGCATGTGCGCGGACACGCCTTAAGAAGCCCGGATCGTGATCGTGTTACGAACTCTAAGAGCCGGTGCAGCCCACCGAGGCCGCCGTCATCCCGGCGATCGGCCTGCGAAGGCACTCAGCCGCGGGTCGGCGGCGGTCTTGCGGAGGTACGACGACCCGCCCCGGAGGGCGGATGCGCCTGTCACTCCTCGTCCTCCTCGACCGCGTCCGGGTCCCGCAGAGGACGCAGGCCCTGGCCGGGGCCGCTGGCCTTGATATTGAACAGGTAGCGGCCCAGGAAGTTGATGTGCCTGTCCTTGAGCGGGGAGAGCCTGGCGAGGTCCTCGTCCTGGATGTCGAGGCCCTCGGCGCGGAGCTGGGCCACAGCAGCGTCCAGATAGCGGGTGTTCCACAGCACGACGGCGTTGAGAACGAGACCCAGACTGGCCAGCTGATCCTCCTGGCCCTCGCGGTACGCCTGGCGGATCTGGCCCCGGCCGCCGTGGCAGATCGCGCGGGCCAGGCGGTGGCGGGACTCCTGCACGGTCAGCTGCCGGTTCATCAGCCGCCGGTAGGTGTCGTCGACCGGGTCGACCAGGGCGAGCAGGTGCATGGTCTTGTCGATCCGGGCGTACTCGGCGAACGCGGCACCGAGCGGAGTGGGGTGGCCCTCGCGGCCGAACATGCGCAGCAGGTCGTAGGCCCGGACCTGGTTCGTGATGAGCGATCCGGCGACCCGGAGCATGTCCGGCCAGTGCGTCGTGATCCGCTTGAGGTTGACCTTGCTGCAGGCGACGGCCTCCAGCGGCCCGTACCCAGCGGTCGGCGCCTCCCCGTCGTCGGGCAGGTCGGCCCGCCAGTGCCGCTGGTCCTCCAGGTCCCGGAAGCGCGGGGCGAAGCGGAAGCCGAGCATCTTGTACAGGCCGAAGGCCATGTCGGAGTACGAGGCGTTGTCGGTCGCGACCATCTCCGGCTTCACCCCGCCGTCGAGGTTCAGCAGGGTGTCCAGCGTGAACAGGCTGTCGCGCGGCGTGCCGCGCACCACCATTGCGCCGATTTCTGCCATCTGGTCATTTACCGCGTTGAGCCAGGTCACGCCGCGTTTGTAGCCGTAGTACTTGGGCGAGGGGCCGGTGTTGATGCTCTTGACGGGGACGAGGAAACGCAGGCCGTCGACGGAGGCGAGCAGCCCGCCGCCCCACATCTGGGCCAGTTCGATACGGGACTGGGCGGTGATGAGTGCGGCGTTCGCTGCGGCGATGGTGTCGGCGCGCACGTAGTCCTGGTCGACGTGGGACAGGCGCGAGCGGGTCAGCGCCTTGTTCTCGGTGTCGATGACCGGGGTCAGGCCGATGTTGCAGCTCTGCGAGACCAGCAGCGCGACCAGGGAGACGAGCAGATCCTCCATGCGGGTGCGCCGCTCGGAGACGTGGCCGAAGGCGTCGAGGAACCGGTCCAGGAGTGGACCTCGAACAGCAGGTCCGGCAGCTCGATCCGGGGGAGCATCGCCTCCGTGGTGTTCTTCAGCCAGGTCAGCGACTCCGGTTCGCCCACCGCACCCAGCTTGTCCACCGACAGCTTGGCCCTGCCGCCGCCCTCGGGGACGATGACCTCCACCTTCGCCTCGTCACCGGCCTCCGTGAGTCGGTCGGCCATCTGCCGCCACGCGGCATCCAGGCCGCGGATCAGCTGGTCCAGGTGCTCGGCGGCGTCCTCGGACAGGGACAGGCCCGCCAGTACGTCCGCCTTCATCGTCTCCCACCGTGGACCGTCCAGCAGCCTCGCGCGCGGGTCCGCCCAAGGGTTCGACGGTGAGGCGAACACGTCCCGCCGGTTCAGCGCGCGGTGCAGCTGCTCCAGCACGCACCCCACGTACGCGTCCCGGTCGACCGCGCCCTGCGGCAGCTTCGCGTTGGAGAACACCGCTCGCTTCCACATCGCCGGCACGAGTTCGGCGTCGACCTCGCGGGGCAGCAGCGGCCGGTCCTTGACCCGCCGTCGTGACAGCGCGGGCAACCGGCGCACAGCGGCGAGCACCCGCCGTCCGGCTGGAGCCGCGCCGAGCGCGTCCGACTCACCCAGCAGGGACAGGAAGGGACAGGAAGGGCCGGACGGTGTTGTAGCGCAGGGCCAGCTTCTCCCGCATCGCCGCCTCGGCCGACCCGTCGTTCTTCGGAACCAGGGCTTCCACAGCCGCGACCGCCCCCGCGACCGCCGTACGCGGCACAGCCTCCTCCACCGCAGCCCACAACGCGCCGACGTCCAGGTCCGTCCCGGCCTCGGCGACCAGGTCCAGCTCCTCGGTCAGGACCTTCGACGCCTTCGCCAGGATGTGGGCCGCCTTCTCCAGCTGCGGCAGCATCGACAGCCGGTCCCGGTCCGACGCCCGGCGGGCCGGGCTGATCAGCCGGTTCGCCATCAGCACCGCGAACAGGTCCAGCGCGTCATCGACCGCCTGAGCCTCCAGCTGACGCACCACCGCCGTCAACAGCGCGGTCCGCCGCGGCTCCGGCGCCCGCTCGATCGTCTGCGCCTTGCTCAACTGCCCGTACCGGGCCAGCGTGGACAGCCGGTTCACCGGCACCCGGGACGGGTTCACCCGCCCCAGCGCGAACGCCGATATCTCCTCCACCCGCTCCAGGGCCCGCACCATCGCCGTACCCGTCGACTTCGTCGGAGGAGTACGCAGCCGCTCCAGCTCAGAGACCCGCTTGCCCTCCGGCACCACCAGCAGCTCAGCCAACGCCGGGGCGAGCGACGGATCGGCCCGCAACGCGGCGCGGGCCACCGCCTCGTACAAGCGCCGCTCGGCAACCGTCCGGGCCTCCGACACCTGCCGGGCCAACACCGAAACACCGGGCAGCAGCACCCGGTTCTTCCTCAGCCACGTCACCGCGTGGTTGAACAGCGCCACCGGCCCCTCGGCGTGCGTCCACGCCCGTCCATACAGGAAGCCGCGGAACTCCCGGCCCCACTTCCGGTCGGTGAAGTCCCGGTACTTGAACCGATTCTGGATCTCCGCCGCGTGCTCGTACACCGTCGACCGGCGCTCCGGATACCGCTTCACGCACGAGGCGTCGGCGATGCCGAGCTGCCCGGCCAGGTACTCCACGGCCTCCCACGGCACCGCGAGCGGGTCTGCAGATCTGCACGGCCATGCCCAGGCGATGTGCGTCCGTACGGCGCAGGGCGATCAGGTCGCGGTCGTCATCGTCGAGGAAGAGGAACCGCTCCAGCTCCGGGCGGGTAGGCGCTTCGGTGAACGTCCCGTACGCCACGGCCTGCTCATCAGTCAAGAATTCCACCGGCATGCGGCGGACGGTAGCTATGTCCCGACAGCGATCGGGGATCTTCCTCCGAACCCTCGCACCAGGCCGATCACGTGTGCTAGACGGCCATGATCATTCTGGCCGGGATTCCCTGTACCTCAACTACTCGCACCCGTGTTCGGCTACGGCTACGGCTACGAGCACATACGCGCTCCGTGAGACTCCGAGCCCTCCAGCCGGTCGGCCCGCGGCGGCGACCGCGGCAGCCGTCAGGTGTCGAAGCGGCGGCGGGCGGCCTCGATGTGCGCGAAGTACTGGTGGGTCCAGCCGCACATCCCGTCGACCGTCGCGCGCAGGGCTTGACCCGCTTCAGTGAGGGTGTACTCGACCCGGGGCGGGACAGTGGGGTACACGGTGCGCTCGACCAGGCCGTTGCGTTCCAGCATGCGCAGGTTCTGGGTGAGCATCTTGTGGCTGATGCCCTCGATCTCGTTCCGCAGCTCGCTGAAGCGCAGGGTGCGATCACCGAGACCCTCGACGATGAGAAACGCCCACTTGTTGGCAATGTCGGAGAAGATCTCCCGCGCCAAGGAGTCCGCACGCGCCAGGTCCGCATCCTCGGGCGAGCCCGTGAGCTGCGTGGTCACCATAAGGTTCTCCAGTCACTGAAAAGTGCGTTCTTCCATGTCAGCCCTCACTCTCTTACGGTTTCTGAGTAACCACAAGAGAGTGAGTGTCTTGGTCGCCGCAAGCGAACGCGTGCCGCAGACGCTCAGAACCAGGAGACAAGGCACCATGGCCATCACCTTTGTGAACCCCAGCGGACTGCCCAAGGCCGACGTCTATCAGCAGGTGTCGATCGCCTCCGGGACCAGGCTGGTGTTCGTTGCCGGGCAGGTCGCCTGGGACGCCGAGGGAGTCACGATCGGCGAAGGCGACCTGGCCGCCCAGGTCGAGCAGAGCTATCTCAACGTCGGCACCGCCCTGGCCGAGGCCGGTGGCTCCTTCGACGACGTGGCGAAGCTGACCTTCTACGTCGTCGACTGGACGCCCGACAAGATGTCCCCGCTCCTCGAAGGGATCTCCCGGGCCACCGCGAAGCTCGGCATCACCGCGGCGCCGCCGGCCACGCTGATAGGCGTCGCGGCATTGGATGTCCCGGCGCATCTGGTGGAGATCGAGGCCACCGCGGTCCTCGACTGAACAGGCGTACGGGTGTTCCGCCGGCTATTGCGGCACGCCTGAACGCAGCCGGAGTTACTGATCAGCGACCTCATCGTGCCGACCGACCCCACTGTCCAATTCCACGGCGAGGCGCTGCAGTTGGTCGGCCGACAAGGCACCGACGCGGTTCAGCCATGCATCTTGCCCACCTTCGCGGACAGTCCTCGGGGCCTCAGGAACGGTCTCGACCGCGATGCGTCGATGCTCGGGGATCTCCGGAAACTGCCCGCACACGCTGCGGTCCCTGGTCGACTCCACACCGTCCGCGCTCATCTCGAGCTCCTCCCCGACCCGACCAGACCAGACCATCCAGTTCTGATCCGACGCACTGGTCTCGTCATTCCCTGGGTCGGCCCCTCGCCACCGGATCCATCAGGCCAACGCGACCGGATTTGGGCCCAGGTCCGCCAACTCCCGGGCGACCACCGTACGGAGGTCGTGCGGTGCTCGCCCTGTCACGCGCCGGACCACGTCGGTCGTGCGGTCCTCGGCGCCCTCGGCGATGGCGAGGTCCATGCCGGCCAGCAACTCGGCGAACTCCCGCCCCACCAGCGGCGCGAGGCGGCCGCGGAGCTCCTCGTGGGTCAGGTGGCGGTGGACGACGGGGCGGCCGGTGACCTCGGTGACGATCGCGGCGACGTCGTCGTGACTGAGCGCCTGCGGCCCGGTGAGGACCAGATCGGCGTCGGGGGAGCGGGCGTCGGTCAGCGCGTGCGCGGCGACGGCGGCGATGTCCTCGGCGTCGACGAAGCCGACCCGGCCCTTCCCGGCCGCCGTCCGGATGGTGCCGGTGTCACGGATGCCGAGCGCGTGCATATGCGTACCGGTGAAGTTCTGCATGAACCAGGACGGCCGTAGGACCGCCCACGCGTCGAAGAGGCCCGGCAACTCCCGGTGCACCACCCCGACCGCCGGACCACCCTCGGGGACGGCCGACGAACTGAGCAGCACCGCACGGCCGACACCGGCCGCACGGGCCTGCCGGAGGAAGGGGAGCATGACCGCTGCCGGGTCCGGGTCGCCCACGGGCGGCACGAGGTAGACGCGGTCGACTCCGGCAAGGGCGTCGGCGTGGGTGGCGGGGTCGTACCAGTCGAAGCGGACCGGTTCCGCCCCGGGGACGGGAGTGCCGCGGCGGCTGGCGGCCCTGGCGCGGTGACCGGCGGCGGTGAGCTGTGCGGTGACGCGGCTGCCAGTGGTGCCGGTGGCGCCCGTGACGAGGGTGGTGCCGGTCATCGGTCGCTCTCCCCGAGGCTGGTGCCGTCGAGGGCGAGGGCGGCCAGCGGGTCCCAGTAGTCCCGGTAGGACACGATGAGTTCGTCCCGTACGGTCACCACGGCGACGTACGTCATCTCGAAGGGGCCGTCCGTCGCGACCACGCGGCCCACACCCCGCATCTCCACCACGATCGTCTCGGGGTCGGTGGTCTCATGGATCCGCACCTCGGGGAAGTCGTGCAGGTCGATGTGGTCGGGGTAGGGGCGCATGTACGCGGCGACGGCCTGCTTGCCCTCCAGCCGCCGGGGCCGGCCGGGCGGCGCGAAGGGGAACTCCATGATGCCGTCCTCGGCCCACAGGTCGACCCAGCCGGGGATGTCCTTGTCCAGCAGCAGACGCAGGCTGTGGCGGTACAGGTCCTCCGGTGAGGTGGTGGTCGTGGGCATGGGGATGTCCGTCCTGTCGTACGATACGGACCCGAGGTCCGTTTCAACTGCCCGGAACGATACGGACCCAGGGTCCGCTTTGCAAATGGATCCGGACCCGGAGTCCGCTTCGCTGTCGGAAGGAACCCCACCGCATGACCGAGCGCACCCCACGCAAGGACGCCGTCCGGAACCGGGCGGCCCTCCTCGCGGCCGCCGACGCGCTCTTCGCCGACGGCGGGAGCGCGGAAGCCGTCACCATGGCCGACGTCGCGACCGCGGCCGGAGTCGGCAAGGCGTCGCTCTTCCGTGCCTTCGGCGACCGCACCGGACTGATCCGCGCGCTGTACGAGGCCCGGCTGGAGCCGGTGCGGCAGGCCGTGGAATCGGGGCCGCCGCCGCTCGGGCCCGAAACCCCCGCGACGGAGCGGGTGTTCGCCCTTCTCGACACCCTGCTGTGCTTCAAGCTCGACAACCGCCACCTCGTCCTGGCCCTGGAGGGCACAGGGGACGACAGTCCGTACCGGGCGGAGCACTACGGACACTGGCACGCCCTGCTGGAAACCACTCTGCGCCGGATCCCCGACCTCCAGGACCCCACCTTCACCGCCCACGCCCTCCTCGCCGCCACCCGAGCCGACCTCGTCGAACACCTCGCCGGACACGAGGGTGTCTCCCGAGAAACCCTGCGCGCCCAACTGGCCACCTTCACCGCGAGAGTCCTCGGTTGATGCACCGGCAGAGCCATGGCCGCAACAGCTGGCGCCGGCTGACTCTGTCCGGTGTCCGACAGCGCCCGCGTCCCCTCCCAAAGACCCGCTGCGCGGAGTCGCGTCTCGAACTGCCCTGACCACGGCAGGAGTTGTCCACTCACCTGGCGGGATCCAGTCGCTGGGCGAGGTCGTGGGCCTGGGCGCTGGTGAGGTCACCGGAGTAGACACCGACGATCAGGAAGCGGCTGCCGGTGAGCGAGGCGGCCACGGCGGGGGTGCCCCGGAGTTCGCCGTCGACGACGATGGCGAACTCGTTGCGCGGGGGTGGGGCCGAGACGAGGGAGCCGGTGAACGTGGCGAAACGGGTTCGGTCGGCGGGCGTGAGGGTCACCTCCACCTGCCAGTTGCCGTCGATGTCGCCCTTCTGGGCCTTCGCGGAGGAGACGCGGACGTCGCTCATGCCGCCGGCCGGGTCGGCGTGGATGCACATCGCCGGATGGTTCGCAGTGGCGCCTACGGTGTAGCCGCCGCCGGCCTGGGTGCAGGCCCGCTCCGTGGCCGAGGTGACCGGCAGGAGGGAGACCGTGGCCGCCTTCGGGGTGCCGCTTCCTTCGGCGGGCTGCACCACGTGCGCGCGTAGCGGCCCGTCGTCCGCGACTGCCACCCAGGCGGTGGCGACCGCCGCGGCGAGAGCGACCCCGACACCGGCACGCGCCAGCCGCTGCCGCCGCCGGGCGACCCGCAACGCGCCGTCGGCCAGGCCGACAAGACGGGGGCCGGCGTCACCGTCGCGCTCCCGGACATGGGCGTGCAGGGTGTCGTGCAGCAACGTTTCGGGCAGCAGGTTCTCGGTCGAGTCGTTCATGCGGTCACGCCCCTTCCGGAGGCGGTGGAGGAGGCGGACGGCCCTGCCTCGGCCAGGGCGGTACGGAGAGTGGCGAGGGCTTTGCGGGTCTGGCTGCGGACCGTGCCCGGGGCGACGCCCAGGATCGCGGCGATCTCCTGGTCGGGCCGGTCCTCGAAGTAGCGCAGCACGATCACCGCTCGCTGACGCTTGGGCAGCCGCCGCAGCGCGGCCATGATGTCCTGCCGCTGCACGACGGTGTCGGCCAACGCGGCGCCCTGTGCGGAGGGTCGGTCCGGTAAGGAGTCCGTGACCGTCTCCCGCCCCCAGCTGAGCAGCCGGAAGCGGTCCACCTGGGCGTGGTAGAGCGCGCGGCGCACATAGATTTCCGGCTGTTCCCGGTTGCGGAGCTTGGACCATCGTCTGGCCGTGGAGGCAAGCGCGGTCTGGAGCAGGTCCCGGCCCTGTTCCCAGTCCCCGGTCAGCAGGTAGGCCGTGTGCAGCAGCGATCTCGACCGCGCCGTCACGAACTCGCGGAACTGGCGTTCCTCGTCGGCGTTCAATGCGCCCTCCCTCGTTCCCCTGTAGAGACGGGTGCGGACACGCGATCGACTGCCCTGCCGGACACACTTTTTCCCTCTGGTTCTTTTCCCTCTGGTCCGCCCGACACCGACGCCGAAGGTCATGGAGGCGTTCCGGGGGTTAGCCGTCGGTGGTTGGGAACCTCGGCATGACGAGGTCCGGGCTTGCCTCATCCTGATGTTGAATGACGGTCATGTTCAGTATCACCGTGTCTCGGTCGCTGACCGTTGACCACGTGGTCGACGTCTTCGAGGACTTGATCCCGACGGGCCTGCGGCTGGTGGTCCAGCCGGACGATGCCGATGTTCCGGACAACACGGGGGACCTGTGGATACGCCTGGTGGACAACGAAGACCCGAGGTGGCCGCTTTCCTTGGACGTGGTCGGCGGGTACGACTGCGGCCTCGGGCCGCACCCTGACCTCCGTGTCGCGGAGCACATGGGAGAGCGACTCGGTGTGGACGTCTTGTGCGGCGTCGATCCGTCCGTGAGCGATGTCGACCCTTTGGATCCGTACTACAGGCTGGCGCTGGTCGGTGGCCGGTGGTACTTGGCCAGCGTTGCTTTCACCCGGCTCACGGGACCGGACACGGCTGACTCGTTGCACGACGAATCCGTGAAGCTGATCCGACCGGTCGTGGTCAGGACACGTTGAGTGCGTTGAGCTGCGCCGCGTCCTCGTGAACAGAGACTGTTCGATGTCGGACCGCCGGCTTCGGGCGGCACTGGTGGACTTCCCCTGCGTGAGCACCGACAGGCACAACCGGCTGGAGAGGATCACGTCAATGGCGTCTCCGAAGACGTCCTCGACACGGTGACCCGCACCTGAAGTGGCTGCCCGGCAGCGGACACCGCCGCACCACGGCGAGCTTGCCCCTCCCCGAAGTCACGGGGAAGGAGCGTGGCTGCACTGTTGACCGGCTGCTCGGCGTCGGCTGTCGTGGCTGCCCGGCTGGTGAGGAGCTGGAGCCTGTCTGCGTCGGCGGTGCCCGGCTCGGCGGTGTAGATGGTCAGGGAGTGCGCCTGGGCGGTGGAGACCTGGAGGCCCAGGGGCTGGTAGGGGTGCGCGGGCCCGGCCCCGATCCGGGTCCGACACCCGCATGGGGACGGCCGGAAACCGGTGCACCGAGGACGGCCCTGCGCTCGCTAGTGCCGCATGAGGCAACGTTCGCCTCGTTATGATGCCCCTGCCGTTTGGCCGTGTGTTGGACTCCGTCTTGGCCGGACGGAGCTTTGACAGGGAGGTTGGTGATGGCTCTCAGCCAGCGACACTCACGGCTGATCACGATGGACGGCGCTGATTACCGCTGGCAGGTGCGTAGGGATTCGGAGTGTGTGTACTGCAGAGGTGGGCTGGGGGCTTCGTTCGTGGTCCAGCACGTCGATCCCCAGGGCTCTGTTCTTGTCGTGGGGCCATCGCACTCGATGTCCCCGATCGTGCCGGCAGTGGTCCGGGCCCGTGTCCGCAGTGCTCTGAGCCAGGGATGGATGCCCGCGCGCTCCGGCACACCGTTCCATCTCGGCGAAGCAGTCAGCCGGTGAGGGGCTGCGGGTAGAAGCTGGCCGGGTCTGCGCGTACCGGCCACATCATGCGTGGTGGCGGGCATGCTGTGCGGGTGGCAGAGCGCGTGCGGGCGCGGGAGATCGATGACGACGAGGGCCGGCGGCTGTTGCGGATCATCCGCAGAGGCACGGGGTCGGTGGTGACCTGGCGGAGGGCACAGATGGTGCTGCTCTCCGCGCAGGGCATGCCCGTAACCAGGATCGCTGAGGTGTCGTTCACCAGCGCGGACCGGGTCCGGGACGTGATCCACAACGTCAATGCCGACGGGTTCGCCTCGCTCTACCCGAAGTACAAAGGTGGCAGGCCCAAGACCTTCACCCTCCCAGAACGCCGCGAGATCAAGAAGATCGCCAAGTCCAGGCCAGCCGAGCACGGCCTGCCGTTCTCGACCTGGAGCCTGGCCAAGCTGGCCGACTTCCTGGTAGCTGAGGGGGTGGTCGACGACATCAGCCACGAGGGCCTGCGCCTTCTGCTCCGGGAGGAGGGCGTCTCCTTTCAACGCGTGAAGACCTGGAAGACCTCCCGCGATCCGGACTACGCGGCAAAGAAGGCCCGCGTCGAGCATCTCTGCGCGATAGCCGACGGCCAGGTCATAGCCGAGGACGGTGAGGCCGAAGCCGTTTTCTGCATGGACGAATTCGGGGCCGCTCAACCTGATGCCGCATGCAGGGCGGCAGTGGGCCGAGCGCGGCGGCAGGCACAAAAACCCCGACCGGGAACCTCGCCGCCGACGCCGGGCGACCTACAACCGCTACGGTGGCGTGCGGCACCTGTTTGCCGCCCTGGGCCTGGGCAAGGACAAGCTCTACGGCCACATCAAACCGCTCAAGCGGCGCACGCAGTTCCTGGAGTTCTGCCGCTACCTGCGCACCCTCTACCCGCCGACGGTGCGGATCGCGATCGTCTGCGACAACTTCTCCCCGCACCTGACCACGAAGCGGTGCCAGCGGGTCGGCACGTGGGCGGCGGCGAAACCACGTGGAGATCGCCTATACGCCGACCAACTCCTCCTGGCTGAACCGGATCGAGGCCCAGTTCACCGCCCTGCGCTACTTCACCCTCGACGGCACAGACCACGCCGACCACAAGGAACAGGGCAGCATGATCCGCCGCTACATCATCTGGCGAAACCGCCATGCCGACGACCGGCGCCTACGCGCCGTCGTCGACAGGGTAAACGTTGCCTGACGCGGCACTAGGCATGAAGTACCCCCTCCAACCCGCGTCGGTCACCTGCTCGATGGACGGTCTCCGGCCTTGTCGCCGTCGGCTTCGCACTCGTCGAGCAGGAAGAACACCGGAACTATGTCGCAGCCTTCATCACCGCCACTCTCCGCAACCCGGCTCTGAACCGCGCCTTCGTCCCGACGCGACCCCCCGTCGCCGACGCAGTCACCGCGGTCGCAGCCTCCGTCGGCCCCCGTCATCTCTGAACGGAGAGGCCATACTCATGCCGGCCTGCGTCCCCGGCCCGGCGACTGCGGCCGCGTCGCCTACCCCGTGACCAAGCACGGCGGATCGACCTGACCAAGGGCACCGCCCTCGAGCACGGCTCCCGCGCCAGCCCCATGCTGGTACCGGCTGTTATCAGCGGATCGCAAGCGGCCCATGACCTAGACCCAGCTTGCTCCGGCATGAGTCGACGGCCCGAGAGACCCAGGCGGTCACAGCGTCGCGATCTGCCGCGATCGCATGGAGGTTACGAGCCTTCTCCTGCGCATCGACCATCCACGGGGCCAGTGCATCCTCACGAAGGACGTGCTCGAAGTAGTGGCGGGCCGTGTCTGAGTCTCCAACCAGTCCGGCCGCGATACCAGAGTCGAAGCTGTCCCAAACGAATCCCCGCCGAACCGGCCTGGACGTCAGGTACCGGGCTACATCCGACAGAGCCGGGAACCTATCCCGCAACGCGGTCACGTTCGCAGCCGCCTCCTGACCGAGGTTGAATGCCAGCCGCGTGAACTGGTCCTCGCTGCGAAACAGCTCGGAACCGACCCTGCCTGCGTCCAAATGGAAGGCCAGGTGGTCCACGTCGTGCCACAGCCACATGGCACCGACGTACAGACCACTGCCGGCAAGCCGCGGCGGGGTGAACTCCACAATCCCGAGCCACCATCCGTGATCATCGATCCACAGCCGCGACCGCCCCCGCTGGATGAGACCGAGCGGCTTCAGAGAGTGCCGAGCCGCCGAGTTGATGATCCGGGGCACCGGACTGCGATCTGGCATGACCAGTATTATCGACTGCAGTAGACGCCGTGATTGCCAAGGATGAACATCGCCGCACCCATGCGGAGGACGAGGATCTTCTGTCTTCGCACACCGATGATCACCGGTGGCCTCACTCATTCTCGGATTAGCCCCGACCAGCAAAGTCAGGACCTGAGCCCGAGCATCACCCCTGGAGTCGATCGGCTGATGGACATGTCCTCCCGAGAGATCCGCATGCCCCTCAATGACGTCGTCGCAGTACTGCAAGACCTGAACGAGTTCGTCGTTTCCCTCGACCGGCTCCGGATCCCGACAGGCATCCGGAGCCGTCGACGAGTACACCGTCGGCAAGTTCATCGCGGACTGGGATGTCGCTCGGCGATTGGCTCACGCCCGACGCGTCATCAGCGTCGAGCTGGAGGCACAACTGAGCGAGGAAGACAACGCCGAGATCGACGCACTGTGCGAGCAGGGCCGCTTCTACGGCACGGACAGCGCTATCAGCCCCTTCACTGACCAGTCCAGCTGAAACAGTAGGCACATCGGACCGGACCGATCGAGGCGGGACATCTGTTCAGCCCCGGAACCGACCACCAAGTTCGCGATCTGCAGAGGGAGTATTGGCAGTTGATACCCTGTGCAGCTTGCGCTTCCAGGGAATTTACTCGAGCGGGAAGCCCCGATTCCAAAACATCCACGTTGATGCCGACCAGCGGACTCGTCGGATCTGGCACCAAGACGGCATCAGTGCGCCGGACGGCTTGGTGCGAAGAGCGGAAGAGATGCATGAGCGGGATCCCGAGACATCCCACAGCTATCCCGTTGGGCAGAGTTGGATCTGCGACGACACCCCCTTCTGTTCAGACACCGGTCATGCTCAAAACAGTTGCTGACGGGCCGAGGGCAAAGCCTTACGCATAGGTGGACTTGGCCTGCTCGGTCCACTCACTCGGGTCTTGAAGCATGAACACGGCTGTACACCGCCGTGCGTCCACGGGCGGGCTGCTGCTGAGCTTCAACTCACGCTGTCGCCGGCGTGAGTGACAGGCCGGTTCCGGCGAGGCATCCGTCGATGAGGTGGAGTGGTACGGGATCTTTGGCATGCCCTGGCGGATGGTCTACTTCACCTCGATGCCACGATAGTGCGGCCAGGCGTCTGCAAAAACTGCCTACGTGACAGTGGTGTTGGGAACACCCCTGTTTCGGTGTTCAGGCCCAGCGACGGTGACCACCGTGAGCGGCAGGATTCACACCGTCGGCAATGGGCCGACGCGCATTCCAGCGCACGCATCGAGACGGGGTACCCATGACTGAAATCTTCGCGCGGCGCCTGACCGGCGTCGCGGGCACCGCCGCCGCAGTCGCCTTCATCGTCGAAGTGCCGTTGTATTTCGTCTACTCGGGGCCGCCACCGGACGGGAACGTGCTGAGCAGGCTGCTGATCGGAGTCATCGCCCTCGCCTGCCTGGTCGTGTTCGTGACGGCCCTGCGGGAGCTGGTCAAGAAGGCGAACCCGGCGTACGAGTGGGCCGCCTCCATGGCCTTCGCTGCGGGTCTGGTCTACGCGACGATCACGTTGGTCTCCAGTGGTCTGGAAGCCGGAGCGGTCATCGCCGCCGACCACACGATCGATCCGACCATCGAGGTCAGTGGCACCTACATCCTCTACGGGTCCATTTCCCGCCTGATGCTGGCACTGTTCCTGACCGCAGTGGGCTTTGTGGTCTCGCGTACGAATTTGCTGCCGCGCTGGACCGGCCGGTCGGCCTACGTATTGGCGGGGATCAACCTCGCCTTCGTGCCGTCCCTCTTCTTCGGTAACACTCCCGCGCACTTCTACGCGGCCAACGGCTGGGGCACCACCGCCCTGATGGGGGCGATCTTCAGTTACTGGCTGCTGGCGCTGGGCATCTCCACCTACCGCAGCGGCGCACGGCCCGTTCCGGCCCGGACTCCGGCGAAGGAGCTATGAGCGCCTCCGCAGCGGGTGGTTGTGGTGTCGGCCCAGCACGGGTCGGCACCACACCCACAGCACTCACGGTGTTCGATGAACTGCTATCGGGCCACGCTGGTGAGTTGCGCCGACATCACCCAGGCCAGGCAGCTGGGACTGGTTGGCGTGGTCTCAATCCTTGCCCGGGCACAAATCCCGGTAGGGCGCATCGGGGATGTACGTGTGCCATTCGGCGGTCGTGAGGGTCGTGTCGGTGTGGGCGCAGATCCAGGTGGCGGCATAGGCGGGCGTCACTCGGTAACGCTGGAGGGGGACATGGGGGCTGCTGGCGTAGAGGGACGTGCCGTCCGTCGTGAAGGCCAGGGAGGTGATGATCTCGCCGGGTGTGGTGAGGCCGCTGCCGAGGGGCTGCCGGTTCGCGGTGTCCCAGAGCTGGAGGGTTCCGGAGTCTCCCGCGACGGCGAGGGTGGCGCCGTCGGGGCTGAAGGCGAGCGCGGTCACGGCTTCCGGGGCGCCGCCGCCGACGGGGTCCGGGAAGGTGTTGGGCAGGACACCGAGCCGGTGAGCGAGGTCGCCGTCCCACAGGGCGACCCGGCCGGACGCGTCACCGACCGCCACCCGGGAGCCGTCCGCACTGAACGCCACCGCCTCCGTCTCCTGCCCGAGTCCCAAGGTCCGGGAGGTGCTGCGGCCCGTGGGCGGAGAGGCGACCCGGTCACCGCCGACGAGTAGGCCGCCGTCGGGCCGCAGTGCGAGGGCTGTGATGTTGAGGTCTCCGAGGTGGGTGGGTTTGCGTCGGCCCGCGGTGTCCCACACCTCGGCGTCCGTCGTGCCGGTGGAGGTGTCCCGGACGGCCACGAGGCGGCGTCCGCCGGGGCCCACGGCGAGTTCCTCGACGGCGGCGGACGGTGCGGAGGAGGCCCCGAGGTCCAGCGTCGCCCTTACCTCGGCGTGGCGGACGTCCCACAGCGTCAGCGGCTGCGCCGAGGTACCGCGGCCCAACGCGGAGAGGCCGTAGGCGAGGGTCGTGCCGTCCGTGCCGAACGCCATCAGCGGCTGGGCGTCGGTCGTCGTCACCGGCCCGCCGCCGTCGGCGGCCACGGGGAACGCGGCGGCGGGAAGGGTGCGCAGGGTACGGCCGGTGGCGGGGTCCAGGAGCCGGAAGACGTAACCGCCGGGCCGCTGTTCGGCGGTGGCGAGCGTGCGGCCGTCGGGGCTGAGCAGCGCGTCGGCCAGTGCGGTGGCCCGCCAGGCGGCGGTGACGGCCGGACCCAGGTCGAGGGTGTGGACCGTACCCCCTTCGAGGTACCGCAGTGCGGATCCGCCCGGGTCCCAGGCGAGGTCGCCCTGTATGCGGCGGCCGTCCAGGGAGTGGCGGAAGACGGGCGTGTCGGGTGCGGACAGGCGCCAGACGGTCAGTTGTGCCGGGCCGGCGGCGGCGAGGAAGGCGCCGTCCGCGCTGAAGGCGACCGACTCGGAGTCCGGGGCGTCGAAGCCGGCGACCTCCCGGCCGGACGCGATGTCCCACACCCGCACGTCCGCGCCGGAGACCACCGCCAGCCGGTGCCCGCCGGAGTCGAACACGAGGCGGGAAGTGTCGTCGCCGCAGCTGCCCGCCCCCGCGTTCTTCGTCCAACCGCCGGGCAGCGTACGGCCGTTGGTCGTGTCGTGGATCTGGACGGCGCCGCTGGTGGGGCAGACGGCGACCAGGCGGCCGTCCGCCGTGGTGGCCACGTTCGTCTCGGATCCCGCCGACGCCCGGAACAGCGGGCGGCCGTCCGTGAGGGCGCGCAGTTCGACGCGCGGTTCGTCGACGGAGCTGAGTAGGTAGGCGTCGGCGGCGGCGTCGAAGGTGGCGATCTGCGTACCCGCACCCGCTTCACCCGCACCCGCTTCGCTCTCCGTACCCGAGCGCACGTCGGCACCCGCGCGGCTCTCCGCACCCGAGTCCATGTCCGCATCCACGCCCTGCGTCGCCGTTCCCACCCACCGCCCGGCCGCCAGGTTCCACAGCCGTACGCCCCGCTCGTCGTCGAGGGCCAGGACCTTCCCGTCGCGGCTCGCCGCCTCGATGCTCGGGCCGGCGAAGGGCAGTCGGCCGGAGGCGATCGCCCGGTGGGTGACGGTGTTCCAGGTGTGCCAGGTGCGGCCGCTGACGCTCAGCAGGACCTGTCCCGAGCGGACGAGGAACCGTTCGGCGCTGCCGCCACCGGGCCCGGGATCGGTGAACGCGTCGCGCTCGGGCTGGGCCGGCGCGGCGAGCAGTGCCGCCCGGCTCTCGGGGAGCGCGGCGATCCGCCAGGCGGCCAGGCCCAGCAGTCTGGCGGTGCGGGGATCGGTGGTGCGCATGCTGTCGGCCACCTCGGCGACCCGTTGGGCGGCCGCCGCCCGCTCGTCCCGCACCTCGGTGTCGTGCTGCTGCCAGGCGACGAGCCCGATCACCAGCGCGACCGCGAGCAGCGCCGCGGCGGCGGTGACCAGCCGCCGGGTTCTTCGCCGGGTACGGCTCACCGCGTGCCGCTCGTCGTCGCGGGCCCGCAGGGCAGCAGCGAGGAAGTCGCGTTCCGGAGCGGTGAGGACGGGTTTCCATCCCGTGTCCGGCGTCCCGAACAGCTCCACCGCCCGCTCCAGCCGCACCCCCCGGTACAGCGCCCCGCCGTCATGTCCGAGATCCAGCCACGCCCGTACGTCCTCGCCGAGGCGCCGATGGGCGATCAGCCGCCCCCGGTTCTCGTCGATCCACCGGCCGAGCCGCGGCCAGCTGCTGATGAGCGCCTCGTGGCCGAGTTCCACCGTGTCGCCGTCGAGGGCGAGCAGCCGGGCCGCGGCCAGCCGCTCGACGACCGCGGGGAGTTCGGGGTCGCCCCAGTCGTCGAGTTCCGCGCGCGTGACCGAGCGCCGGGTGTCGGGTGCGCCCTCGCCGGGCTGGATCAACCGCAGCAGCAGTCTCTGCGCGATGTCCGCCTGGCCGGGAGACAGTGCTCCGTACGTGCGCTCCGCGGTCGCGGCGATCGCGCCCTGGACACCGCCGGCCGCCTCGTAGGCGGCGAGGGTGAGGATACGGCCGCGCCGGCGCCGCCAGGTCTCCAGCAGGGCGTGCGAGAGCATGGGCAGCGCGCCGGGCCGGTCGACGACCTCCTCGACGATCCGGGCGGTCAGCTCGCGTTCGACGACGAGCCCGGTGACGGAGGCGGGCCCGGTGACCGCCTCCCGCAGCTCGGTCGCGGACATCGGCCCGATGAGCAGTCCGCAGTGGCGCAGCACGTCGGCGAGTCCGGGGTGGTCGGCGCACTGGCCGTAGAAGTCGGCCCGCATGGCGATCACCACGTGCAGCCGGGAGTCCGGCTCCCTGGCCGACAGCAGCAGGTCGATGAAGCGGGTGCGCTCGGCGCGGTCCCGGCAGAGCGTGAAGACCTCCTCGAACTGGTCGACGATCAGCCAGCTGTCGGGGTCTTCGTCCCCGGGCGCCAGCAGGTGGCCGTAGGTGGCGGCGGGCCGCTCACCGGGCGTGAGGATCCTGACGACCGCGGGGCGACCGCGCTGGCCGGCGGCCTCCTGGACGGCGGGGATGAGTCCCGCCCGCAGCAGCGACGACTTGCCGCTGCCGGACGCGCCGAACACGGCGGCGAACCGGCGCTCGCACACGAGGTCGAGCAGCTCGGTGACGAGTCGCTCCCGTCCGAAGAAGAGCTCGCGGTCGCCGGGTTCGAAGCGGGCGAGTCCGCGGTACGGCGAGGTGGCGTCACCGTCGGGCCCGGTGAGAGGGACTTCCTGTGTCTCCGCGGCCTCCTCGGCGGCAGCGCTGCGGCGCGCTTCCCACAGGTCCGGGTCCCCGTCGCACGCCTCGACGTAGGCGCGGACCACGGCGGCCGAGGGCAGCCGGTCACCCGCGGCGGCGCGGGAGAGCGCGGACACCGACAGGCCCGTACGGTGGGCCATCGCGCGGTAGGAGGGACTGCTCGCCTTCTGCCGGAGCAGGCGCAGTTCGTGGGCGAACAGCTGCACCGGGCCGGCGGCTGGATCGACCGGACGTTCTGGACGACCCAATGGAACTCCCAGGAAATCCCCTCAAAAACAATCTTGGTCAGGAACTATGACCGACCGGGCGAGGGGACGACAATGCCCGGCCCGGTGACGTTGGTCACCGGGCCGGGAACGGCACCGCGGGGGTTACGCGTGCTCGTACACCGAGATGTGGCTCTTCCAGTTGAAGACCGTGTCCGGGATGTACGTGCCGCCGGGCGGGGTGATCAGGAACTGGTCGTCCTTGTTGCCCGGGTTGGCGGAGTAGGTGAGTCCGTCGCAGGAGACCGCCCACCGCTGCTGGTGGGTGCCGTCCTCGGACAGGCACTTGCCGTTGGAGGACATGAGCTCGTCACCGTCGGCGTACCACACCTGGCGGGAGTCGTTGTAGTTGCAGGGGGTGAGGGCGACGTTGTAGCTGGTGTTGGTCAGGCACTTGCTGCCCTGGCCGATCAGGTAGCCGATGGCGCCGTCGCTGTTGATGTGCGGGGTCTCGGCGACGTCCCAGTTGTAGTACGGGGTGTTGTAGCTGCCCGAGTACAGGTCGTCGTGCACGTCGCTGCCGGAGGCGTGGGAGGGGATGCGGAACTGCACCCCGTCGGCGATCGGCTGGCCGCGCTTCTCGGCGATGACCGGCTCGATCGAACCGCCGCCGGTGTAGGCGATCGGGAAGGCGCCGAAGTTGTGGCCCATGACGTAGTTCAGCGCGCTCTGGACACTGCCGACCATGTTCGGACCCGCGCTGCCGATGCGGGCGCCGATGGACTTCAGGGCCTGCCCGGCGCTCTTCAGGGTGGCGCGGACGCCCTTGCCGACGTAGGACTCGTCCAGCTTGTCGAGTCCGGAGAAGGTCAGCATGGAGACGGTCGCGTCGAAGAAGGCACCGCCGACGCTCTTCCAGTTGAGGTAGCCGTCGGTCAGGTACTGGAAGGCCAGCGCGCCGACGAACCCGCCGAGGAAGGACGCGAACCGCACGCCCCACTTGCAGCCGACCGGACCGGTGAGCGAGCAGATCAGTGTGGAGCCGAGGATGGTGATGACCGCGTCCGCGGCGATCTCCACCGCCCGCGCCGACAGGTAGGACCACTTGGCCTCTGTCACCTTGTGCAGCTTGCCCGTGCAGTCGGTGACGGCCTCCTTCTTCTTCGAGGCGAGGACCGTCACCTGGTGCGCGGTGAGGGCGTACGAGGTGGCGGAGACCGTGGCCGTGGAGGAGCCGGAGTCGTAGGCCGCGCTCTCGACGACGGGCCCGTTCGCCACCGGCCGTGCCTGTGCGCGGTAGGCGGCCTCGACCGCGTCGACCGTCCCCTCACAGAGCTGATTGACCGAGGTGGACGTCCTCCGGGCCGCGTCCGACAGGCGGCTGCCGAAGGAGGCGTCGAGGAGGGTGGCGGCCAGGGCGGTGACGAGCACCGTGATGATCAGTGTGCGTATCGGCACCCGTTGAAGCGGACGCCCGGTGAACCAGGTCAGCACGAATAAGCTCCTTATGGATGCTTTGTCCGGATCGGGAACGCGGCGGTGTGTGCGGGTGCCGCCGGAGGAACCGCCCCTGCCGGGCCGGCGCATTCGGGTCGCCGGCTCGCCGGGTGGGGCGGAACGTTTCCGATCCTGTGGTGCCGGATGTTGTTGCTCAATCCCCCCTTCGGGGCGGCAACAACTCGGTGACCTGGGGGAATGCGGGGACGTGCGGGCGCGATCCGCAGCAACGGTCCGGTTGGGACTGGGGCAGGTGCGACCGGTACGGTCGCTGCTCCTGGCGCGGGGCGTGGAGGTACGGCGCGCCTTGCTCGGCTGGTCGGGTGGTAGAGCTGCTGGCCGGTGCCGGTGCCCGGGGTCGCAGTCGGGGACATGGTGCGACCGCCCCCGCAGCCCCTTCGCCCCCCTGGTGGTCTGCGTCAGCAGGAATTGTCGGCGCCGTTTCTGCGCCCCGGCCCGTTCTCGCTGATGGAGTCAGTCGCCTGCGGGTAGGGCGGCGGATGTGCGCCGCAGCCACTGTCCGAAGGTCCGCCGTGCGGGCCGCACCACGACGCGGCCGTGGGCTGCCGTGCCGACCAACTCCACGCGCAGTGCGATCGGTGTCCCGGGGTCTGGGGCCTGACGAATCTTGATCTTGCTGTGTGCGAGGCTCAGGGCGCCGGTATCGACCACGATGCCCGGTTTGGTGATCAACGTCAGTTTCTTGCCCGCCATGTTCATGTCGATCCGCAAGGTGTCCTGTGTGATCACCGCCTGAGTGAAGTCGAGCGTCACCTCGCACCACGCCGTGGCCAGCTCCAGCCTCCGCGGGACCACCCAGCGCCCCTCGCGTCTGACCGCACCACTGTGAATGCCCTCGATTCGGAGTACGTCCTTGACCTCCGCTACGGCGGTGCCGGTCGAAGCGGACACGGCCGGCAGGTCAGCGGTCAGTTCGGTGAGTTCCCTGACGGTGCGTGCCGACAGGGCGACTTCGAGGCGTTCGTCCAGCTCGTCCGCGGTCAGCAGACCGTCCCCCGCCGCGATGCGCAGCACGTCCACCACCCGGTCCCGGTCCGCATGAGAGGCCCTCAGCTCGGGTGACGAGTCGGGGTCGGAACGTTTCCCGGTGGGCGAGATCTCTCCCGGCATACTTCCGTCCTGGTCCTGTCGAACGTCTCCGTGCGACGCAGACAGCGGCGCGAGAAGAAGACTAACGCTATATCGCGACACGGATCCCGGCTGGACCCCATAACGGAGAGACGGTGGCTGGCGTCGATTCACGGCATGCGACGGCTTCCATCGTGCCGAGACCCGGCCTCGACGTACACGGGGGAGGGTCGCATCTGGCGATATCCGGTACGGCGCACCGGGATAAGGTCCGCATGCACCCGCCGCTCGTTGAGCACCTCGCGCGCCGGCGCCGGTAAGCGTGGTCAGCCTCTGGACGACGCGCTGCGCCGTCCATCTGCTTGCGGGCCCCTGCGTCCCGGGGGCGATCGTCGAGGTCCCCGGGACGCACGTCTGCCTGATGCCTGTGTGGTCAGGGCGCGTCGACGAGCATCCGGTTGTCGGCGGGGGCGATCGCGGCGAGTCCGCCGGCGTAGGCGGACTGTACGCGGGAGCGTTCGGTGGCGTTCGGTGTGGCGTTGGTGCAGGCCGTGCCGGCGCTCGACCCCGACATCAGCTGTGAGCACGGGCCGGGCTTCGTGTCGGGCAGGCCGAGGCTGTGCCCGAGTTCGTGCGCGGCGATCCGGGTTTTGTTGTAGCCCTGGTCCACGGCCTGGCTGCCGAGTTCGACGCGGACCTGACGGCCCGGACGAACGGGGCCGAGCGTGGCCTGGGGCCAGCCCGTGGTGGCGACGATCACGATCTCGGCCGCCGTGCCGGGCGCCGCTTCCACCAGACGGACGTTGCTCACGTTCGCGTTCCACGAGGCGACTCCGGCCGCGATCGCGGCCTCCCAGCCGACGGCGCGGCTGTCGTCGTAGCGAAGGGTCACCGCTGCGGCCTGCGTTGCGGGCGAGGCGGTCGCGTGAGCGGGGGCGGCGGTCGCGGCGCCCGCCATGCCGAGGACGAGCGCTGTGGCGGAGGTGCCTGCCTTGAGCCAAGTGCCGAGGGGCATTGCTGCTCCTTCATCCGTGGGGGGAATCCGGCCCCGGCGGGGCCGGGTGGGCGAAGGAGCGGCGCGGGTTGTCCGGTGGGGGCCGGACGCGCTGTCGACCGCCCCTCCGGGGCGTTGCGATGGTATGCCGTGCCATCCCTGTTCGTCATGTACCTGCCATGGTGAATATCCGTCAGAGTCGAGTTTCGGACGGAAGTTGTCCGGCCGGTCTTCGAAGGCCATCCGCCGACGCCGACGCGTCGACTGCTCCGGACGCCGGTTCCACGACCAGGCGCCCGTCGCTCGCCAGGCAGGCTGCACTACGCTCAGGAAGGCCTGACCGCCGATACGGCGGTCACGGTCACGGTGTCGTCGCACTCGGCGAACTGCCCGTCGTCCAGGGCCACCTGGTGCGCCCCGGATCCCGGCAGCCCTACGACCATCGTGGGGTACACGACGGGCGCCGAACCGGACTCGCAGTACCCGTCGCCCTCTCCCTGCACCTGCACGAACGTCAGCTTCACCCAAGCCGTTCCACTGGGAGCCACCTTCACCGACGCCGCCGCTCCGGTCGGCTTGACGGTGAGCGGCACGTTCATCTCGGGAGAGCCGTTCCCGGCGCCGGCCACTGTGGGGTGCCCCTGGAGGACGCATGTCCGTCCGGACACGTTGGTGAACTCGACGACGGCCGCCCCGGTACCCGTACCAGAGGGCCGCACGGCGGCCTGACGGGCGGTCGCCTTCAGGCTGCCCGCGGAACAGGTCGCCGCCGAGCCGCCCGGGTCGGGTGCGGCCGACGCCGGTGCCGAGGCAGCGGGAGCGGGCCGGGAGGCGGAGGGCGTCGGCGCGCCGGAGGCCGTAGAGGAACCGGAGCCGGCGCTGCCGGACTTCGGGGCGCCGGGCGTGGACGAGTCGGCCGCTGAGCTCACGGCCGCGGACGGGGTGACACCCTCCGCGACGTCCGCACCGCCCCCACCGGGCTGACATCCCGCCACCCCCAGCGCCGCCGAAGCCACGACGACCACCATCACCGAACCGCGCATTCCGTTCACGTACCGCATGCCGTCCCCCGACTCCCAGTTGACCGGAACACGGCTCCTTGCCGCCTCCGTCGAACCAGACAGAACAGTGAGGCCAGCAGTTCTCCCGCACTCCGACCTGTAACCCACCGGTGACGAAATCCAGCCACAACCACCGTGAAGCGCACCCGGACAGGCCATCAACTCACCCCTCTACGCAGGGTCGCCGCACGGCCGTCCCAGCCGTAGCTCGTGCGAAGCCCATCGACCTGCTCGGGGGCTCGTTCGCTGCCGTGCACACACCCGCCTCACCCCCGCTCTGCTTCTGCGGGTTCGCCCGCACGGGGGCAGACTGGGCAGAGTGAGTGATACACGTCTCGGAGGTGCCGACACCACGTCGGCCCCTCGCTCGGTGCATCAGCAAACACTGGCTCTCGCGGCCATGATGTTCGCGGTGGCGATGACGTTCATCGATCAGACCATCGTCTCGATCGCCGCCCCGGACATCGTCCGCGAACTGGGCCTCTCCGCATCCGGCATGCAGTGGGTGATCAACGCCTATCTCCTGGCGTTGGCCGCCTTCTTCGCCGTCGGCGGCCGCCTCGCCGACCTGTACGGACCGCGCCGGATCGTGGTCATCGGCACGCTCGTGTTCGTCGTGTCCTCGGTGATGTGCGGCTGTGTCCCCAAGGGGGACGCCGCGCAGGGCTGGCTCATCGGCTTCCGCGCTGTCCAGGGGGCCGGGGCGGCACTGCTCTTCCCCGCCGCGCTCGCGGTGGTCGTGGCGGTGTTCCCGGCCGAGCGGCGCGGCCGGGCCCTCGCGCTGTTCTTCGGGCTGTCCGGTGCGCTGACCGCCGTAGGACCGCTGCTGGGCGGCTGGCTCACGGCGGCCTGGACATGGCGCGCGGTGTTCTGGGTCAACGTCCCCGTCGCCGTGGTGGCACTGGTACTGACCGCGATGGCCCACATCGCCGACCGTAGACGGACCGGCACACTGGACATCGTGGGCGCCGCTCTCATGGCGGCCGGCATGGGACTGAGCGTCCTCGGCTTCCAGCAGGCCTACACCTGGGGCTGGGACAGCCCCGCCACCTGGCTGTGCGTCGCGGGCGGTCTGGCGATCCTCGTCGTCTTCGTCCGCTACGAGCGGGGCGTCCGCCATCCCCTGATCGACCTGCGCGTCTTCCGGGACCGGGGCTTCACCATCGACGCGGTGGTGCTGTTCTTCGCCATGCTCGCCTTCGTCCCGCTGTTCTTCTTCGCGTCCGTGTACGCACAGGTCTCGCTCAGCGCCTCGCCCAACCAGGCGGCACTGTTCCTGCTGTACGTGTTCGCGGGCTTCGCCATCGCCTCGCAGTGGGGCGGCCGGATCCTCGATCAGCGGGGCGCTCGTCCTGCCCTGAAGGCGGGCGGTGTCCTGGGCTGCGTCGGATTCGCCCTGTGGGCGGGCAAGCTGACCGACCTGTCCATGCACGACCAGTGGCCGTACGCGGCCCTGGCCGGCGCGGGCATCGGCTTCATTCTGGCTCCCGCCTCCACGGACGCCGTCAACCGTGCGATCGGGCCGTCCTACGGCGAGGTCACGGGCGTCACCCAGACGGTGCGCAACTACGCGGCGAGCGTGGGCATGGCCGTCTTCGGCACCATGCTCACCCATGTCACGCGCTCGAACGTGACGGACACCCTGCGGGCGCGGGGTCTGTCGGCCGAACAGGCCCGGGACACCGCGCACCACGTCAGCAGCTCCATCACGGGCAGCGGCGACGCCAGCCCACCCTCGGGCACCGGTGCGGCGGCCAGCCAGACGCGCGACCTCGTCAGCACGGTCCGCATGGACTTCGCCGAGGCGAACCAGTGGGTCTTCTACGGCATGGCCGTCGCCCTGGGGATCGCGTTCCTGTTCGCGCTACGGCACCCGGGCGGCACCCCGGCCGAGGCCGCCGCAGACGCCGGAGTCTCCTCCGCCGAGGACGCCGCAGCCCCCGGGGCCTCGTCCGCCGAGGACGCGCAGCACCGGCACACCTCCACGAGGACCGACTGACCGTCACCCACCACGGCCGCCCCTCTCAGGCGGACTCGCGAGAGCCGCTGCCCCCGGCCGCCGCACCGGCGTCCGAGCGGGCGACCACCTCCGGTGAAGCCCCGCGGGAGATCCGTGTCAGATCGGCGGCCAGGGACTCGAGCCACTCGATCACGGCGTAGTAGCGCCGGGGCGCGCCCACCGGCTCGGCGTCGAACTCGGGGTACACCGGATCGATCCGCGGTACCGGCGTGGGCGGGGTGTCCCCGCCGGGATCCAGGGCCGCGGAGACCAGCAGCATCCGCCCGGCCATGCGTTCGCCGAGGGCCTCCACCGCCCGTGCTGTCGCGGTGGACAGCACGGTGACGGGCGGAGCCAGGAGCCGGTCGGATCCCCACAGGGTGTGGTGGCCGGCGATGAGCGTCGCCTGCCAGTCCACCGAGCGAGCCGGGTGACCCTGCCCGGCCCCCGTGAACGGTGCGGGCTCGCTCTGGAACTGCGCGTAGGCCGACTCGGCGAGGACGACCGCGTGGTGCAGGGACCGTTGCCCGGGCGCGGCCGTCGGCACGGCCGTGGCGGCGCCGCCCGCCACCGACGAAGTCGTGGCCACCACGACCTCCGCGGCCGTGCGCAGCAGTTCGGCGGCCGCGCGGCGCAGTTCGTCATGCGCGCCCCGCGGCCACGCGAGCAGCCCGAACACGGCGCCGATCGCGCTGCCGATCAGCACGTCGAGCATGCGCACCTCCGCCAGTTGCCAGGTTGACGGCGCCAGCTGTGCGAACACCAGCGCCACCAGCACCGTGAACAGCCCCTGTGCCCACCCGACACCCCGCACCGGTCCGACGGTGAAGGCGAGCAGCATCCACAGGGGCAGGAGTACGGCGTAGACGTCGGTGTGGGTGCCCACCAGGGTCAGTGTCCCGGCGGTCAACAGGGCCCCGGCCAGCGTGCCCGTGAGCGCGAGCCGGATGGTGTGACGGGTCGCCTCCAGGGTGGTCCTGGTCAGACTGAGCGTGGCGAGCATGGCCCAGAAGCCGTGCGGCAGGGTGTCGATTCCCGCGACGAGCCGCGCCGCGGTAAGGGCCAGCGCGATCCTCACCGCGTTCTGGAACAACACCGACCGGCGCTCCGCATGGCCGCGGACCCTGTGCCACCACAGCACCGGCGCCGGGACGGTCGAGTACCAGAAGCGCTCCGGCGCCACCTCCACCTCGGCGTGCCGTCCGCGTACGGCACGGTCGGCCGCCGCCCCCATGGCCAGCGCGGCATCCGCGATCTCCAGCACGGCCGCATGCCTGCGCAGCACCGCGGGCCCGAATCCGGACGGGCAGACAGCCCCCGAGCCGGACGTCCCCGCGGACAGGGCCGACAGCGCGGCACGAGCCGAGGACAGCTCCTCGGACGACTCCAGCAGCGGGGTCCCTGCGCGCAGACACCGCGCCGTCGCAGTGGCGAGATCCTCCGCCGCACGCAGCACGTCCGCCACCTCGCGCTCCTGCGGCGCCCCGGACGGGCCGGTCAGCCGCGCCAGCCGATTGAGCAGCGTGCGGACGGCGAGGCCGGTGTGGGCGAGCGCCCGCACCCGCACACCGGGACCGGCCGGACGCTCCGCCTCGGGCACCATCAGCGACCGCAGCCCCCGGCCGGCCTCTTCCGCCGCGCTGCGGTCCGCGGCCTTGAGGACGTACGGCCCCACGGTCAGGGTTCGCGCGCAGTGGGCCGCCGTTTCCGCGGCGCGAGCCGTCCGCTCCCGGTACGGCGTGGGGGGAGGCTCGGGGAAGATCAGCGCCTCGGCGGCGATCAGCAGCACCAGCCCGGTCGTCGTACCGAGCAGCCGCTCGTCGAGCGAGCCGGGATCGTAGGGCGGGAACGACGGCAGGATGTACAGCAACTGCAGCCCCGGTGCCACACCCGCCGGGCGCGGTCCACCCACGGCGGAGAAGGCCAGCGCGAAGCCGACCACCAGCATTCCGGCGACGGCGCTCCAGGTGCGCACCGAGAGCCAGGTGCCGACGACCACCAGGACCCAGCACACCGGAAGCACCCGCACCATGACCACCGCGCGCTGCCGTCCGGTCCCCGGGATCCGCGACAGTCCACCCAGAGCCACCGCGCCGAACAGCGCGTATGTGGCCGCGACAGGACTGTCGAGCCCGTAACGGAAGAGGTAGAAGCCGACCGCAGCGGCAAGGGCCACACGCACGGCCCGACGGCCGGAACCGGCGTAGGCCGCCGGGAACACCCCGGCTGGGACACCCCTCACCCCTCCAGGATCACCCCAACACGCCGGGCGCGCGTCCCGAGCCGTTGGCATGGCGGGGAGGTGCGGCAACGTCGAACGAGCCGTCGGCGTCCCTCGATGTGCACGGTGGTGAGGTGGACTGCCGCCCGGTTCCGGGCCCCGGATGTGGGGGAGGGACTTGGTGGGCTCAGCCCCGGCCACCCGCCGGACACCGCGGGATGGGACCTCCTCACCGGTCGCACGATCGTCGACGCGCTGCCCGTCATGGCGCCGCGGCTGCCGCTGAGCCGCACCGCCCGGATGGGGCCGGGACGTCACGTGTGCGGCGATCACGTGTGCCGTCGAACGGTGCGTCGTCCTTGATCGCAGGGTTCGGTAACCGCCTTACGTGGGGTGAACACCGCCGTGGTCACGCGGGGCCCTACGTCGCCGTCTCAAAAGGCAGGGTCGAAGCGGATCGGATGCGGCGAGCCCTGGCCTCGCTGCTGCTGCCGCGGGCGGCCGACGGTCGGCTGGTCCTGTTCTTTCGGCCGGTCGGTCGTCCGAGGGAGCTGCGGCCGTAGGGATAGCTCGTCCCGGTTTCACCACAGGTTGGTGCCGGGTGGGCCTTTGAAGGGTCCTTGCACCTCTGCGGTGATCCAGCCCCCGTAGAAGTCGCCTTCCTGCGCAGTGACGTCTTCTCCGGCCACGGTGCAGCGGTCCATGCGGCTGGGGTAGAAGGCGAGGAAGTCGGTGAGGGCCGTGTAATCGGGTTCGGGGTGGGGGTAGCTCCAGGCGGCGCGAGCGCGTACGTCGTTTCCGACGATGATGTCCCAGTAGCGGGCGGCTCCCTTCCATTCGCACCACGTCCGGCCCGAGGCGGCAGGGAAGACGAGCTCGGTGCGGATGTCCTGGGCAGGGATGTAGAAGACGGGGGGATGGCTGGTCTCCAGTACGCGGATCGCGCCGCGGGTCTCGGCGACGACCTGCCCGGCGCATTCGACGCGTACGAGGCGGTCGTCGTCCTGGAGGGCCGGTGGCCGTGGGTAGTCCCAGACAGACTCGACAGGGCGTGAAGCGGTCGGTGGCCGATGGTCGTCCAGCGGATCGAGGTACACCTCGTCCTCATAGCACCAGGCCCATGCCTGGCCCGCTGTCAGAGTCCGGGCCGCGGGATGATCGCTGGAATCGAAGTGTGCCGTGGCGTGAGCGCCGGGGGAGCTGTCAGTGCAGCCCACGTGCCCGCACGTCAGGCACAGCAGCAGGTCGCCCGGCGCACGTCCGCGCGCCGCGCATGGCAGGCACGTCTCACTCAGCGGGGTGGGGTCGGCCGTCCAGACGTGGGAGCAGTGCTTGCCGGACGGCCGTCCGGCATCGTGTCGAGGCGTCCATCTGGTCATCGGTGGGCACCGGCCCGGCTGCCTGCGGCCTGTGCGTGCATCTTCGGCTCACCTGCCCGCGGGCCGATGCCTGTGTCGGTCATGAGTGCTCCTCCGGCCTTGTGCGTCCTACCAGGTGCTTCGGCGCTGCATCGGGGTAGGGATGCACGCGGGGGGACGCCGATCACTCCTGCCCACGGCAGCCCCCACCAAAGATCAGGATCGTTGGCCGGGTAGGGGCGGCCGACTCGGCGTCGCAGATCAGAGTCCTTCGAACAGCCAAGGCGTCCGGAGGCGAGGCTGCACCACGTCCGTGCTTCGGTCGCGAGCGTGCGGGGTTTGCCCGCAGTCCCGTGCCAGGAGGACAGGTGCAACGCGGCGAAGTCCAGGTGGGTCGCGTTCGACGAGCGGCGGCCGGTCGTGGTCCTGTCGGGTGACGAGTCGCGGGGGTTCCGGGCGATGCAGGTCGTCGCTCCGGCTGGCGTCGACATCAGTGGTCTGGGATCCGAAGTGGCCGTAGGAGCCGCTTGCACCTGGCTGACCACACTGTCCCGGGACGACCTGATCAACCAAGCGGGGGTCCTGTCCTCCGCGAAGCTCAGCGACATGAGGGACGCTCGGCAATTCGGACGGGGTGGTAACGGTCCAGGCGGGGCCCCGTGGTGCCCGCCGCTAGCGGATCGCGTGCTGCCAGTGGCAGGGTCGTCGATCGTGGACGGGACCGTGCAGACACCCGGTCCTGACCTGACCAAACCAGGTCGCGTCGCGCGCTCTGAACGGCTGACCAACCGTGATCAGCCGGCGTAGGGGCCGCGGACGAGGCTGTCTCCCGAATGGTCGGGCTTGCCGTTGTAGGGCTGAACGGAGACGTCGACCACGGAGTATTCGCGCAGGTCGATGTTGTCCGGCACCGGCAGTGTGGCGCTGCCGTCAGGGCCGAGCACTCCCATGGAGACGAGCTTGGTGTGGGAACGGTCCATCAGCCATACCTCGAAGTAACCGGAGGTCTTGGGGAGTCCCTCGACTGTGATCTTGAGGAGGCGGTGTCCATTGTTGCCGCTGAGCCGGGCGTATCCTGCCGAGCTCGCCTGGAGCGAGTCCAGGCGCCTGCCGTCGACGGCGGACACGCTGGAGTTGTCGCGGGTGATCCACCACGTGATGGTGCTGCCCGCCGCTGCCCCCAGAAGTGCGGCGCAGGCGGCGAGTGCCACGCCGAAGCGGCCCAGCCGCCGGGCCTTCGGCCGCTTCGGGCGGCTGTCGTCGCCGGGGTGCGAAACCGCAGTCTCCGGGAGGTCGCTCCCGGCCGGGGCGAGGCGGGACTGTGTGGACAGGTGCAGTTCGCTCGCGATCGAGTCCCACAGGTCTGCGGGTGGAGTGAGCAGATCGCGCTCGTCGGGTCCGGGCGCCTTCATCGTCGAGGCCACGTGGCTGAGGGCTTGGAGTTCCCGTGAGCAGCGGGCACACGTGCGCACGTGCTCGTCGTCGGGAGCGGACGGGCTCTCCCCGATCGCCATCAGCGCGAGTGTCTCCTCATCCGTGTGCTCCACCGTCCACCTCCAACCGGTTCTTCATGCGCAGCAGCCCGCGCCGTGTGTTGCTCTTGACGGTGCCCAGCGGCAGTCCTGTGCGCTGTGCGATCTGCGCCTGAGTGAGATCCTCGTAGAACGCCATTTTGAGCACAGTCCGTTGCTGTTCGGGAAGCTTTTCCAACTCGTCCGTCAGCAACACGAAGTCCAGTACGGAATCTGCCGCGCCGTCCTGCTGATGGCTGCTTGCGGCGGCTTGTGTGGTCACTGCTTCGACGTCTCTGAGGTGTCGAGAGCGTCGGGTGAGCTGGTCGGCCACCTTCTTGTGGGTGACGCCCATGAGCCATGCCTTGAGCGATCCACGCTTCGGATCGTAGTTCTCGCGGCCTCGCCACGCTCCCACGAAGACCTGCTGGGTGACGTCCTTCGCCTCCTCCGGATCGCCCAGCTTCCGCAGGGCCACGGTGAAGAGCAGTGCACCCCAGCGCCGGTACGCCTCGTTGAGGCACGACTCGTCGCCCTCGGCGAAGCCATGGCCCAGGTCGTCGTCGGAAGGGGACTTCACGGACGCCACGCTAGCCGCCAGAACCTGTGAGCCGCCCCATATTGTGCTCACGTCGGCGCCTCCACGGCCGTGACGACCAGATTGTTCTGATATCCGCCCTCGTCAGGGCGGTAGGGGCCAGTACAGGTGATCAAGGTCAGGACCGCTGGTCCGTCTCTGCGGAATGCTCCCGAAGCCGCCAGGTCCTCCTTGCTCACCGTGCGGCGTGATGCGACCCGGTAGGCGACCTTCTTCCCGTCCTTGCGGACCACCACTACGCGATCGCCTCGGCGGACGTCGTTGAGAGCGACCAGGACGCCCAGGCCGCGACCGTCGGAATCGACGTGCCCCACGACGACGGACGATCCTTCGGCCGATCCCGGTGCGGGAGAGAAGCGGTACCAGCCGACCCGCCGTGGGTCCTCCGGAACCTCCGCCTGCCCATCGGCCGAGACGCCCACCGCTTCGATCACCGCACGGACACCGAGTCGCGGCAGTGACAGCGAGGACGGCGCGGGCACCCGAGCCGCAGTCGTCGGGACGCTGAAGCTCCCGGAAGGTGTGGACAGGGGCGATGCCACCTTCCCCAGGCCGGAAGGCGAGCTGCTGCCCGCCAGGGGACCGAAGTCCTTGCCACCGGCCCCGGACCGTCCGGGCCAGGTGCCGATGATCATCAACGCGGAGACAGCGAGCCCCAACAGCGCGACGACCAACCCGGTGTGCGTCAGATGGCGTGGCGAGGGTGTGCTCATGCAGTACGTCCTCTTCACGGCGAACGACGACGGGGTGCTGCCGACCAGCGCTGACAGCACCCCCACTGGACGAGTGCTCTAGCGAGCCGACGACCGCAGCCGATACAGCAGTCCCGCGGCGCCCAACGCGGACACCGCGCCCAAGGAAAGGGCGCCGAGGGGGATGCCCTCGTTGTGGGTCGCTGCCTCGGCCGCACCGGTCTCGCCGGCCGGAACACCGCCTGGCGCCGAGTGCATGCCGGTCAGGCTCTGCGTCTTCAACTGAAGGTTCTTGTCGTCGGCGCTGCCCCAGGCGTACACCACCGTGTTGGTGCCCTCGGCCAGATCGAGATCGGCCGGACCGATCGCCACGGTGTCGGTCCCGGCCAGTACGACGTCGGCGGACACCGTGCCTGCGTCGACCTCGCCCTTGGCCTCCTCGGGGTTGACGAGGTCCTTGAACACCGGCGTCCCGCCGGCGCGCACGTCGACCGCGGGTGCGGCAGCGACATGGCGGACGGTCAACCGGGCCTTGCCCGCGGGGACCTTGGACACGTCGTTGACGAAGGCGTCCAGCGCAGGCTTGCCCTCGGCCGTCAGGTGCGCGACCAGGGTGGCGCTGACTCCTGCGGGTACGTCGACTGTCTTCTCGATGGCCGGCGTGCCATCAGGGCCTTCACCGTCTTTGAAGATCTTGATGTCGTAGGAGCCCGCGTCGAGCTTCATGGAGTCCGTCAGGGTGCCGGGCTCGAAGTCGGGGATCAGTTCCTTGTCTCCGGCGTAGACGTCGACCGTCAGGCCCGGTATGCCGTGCAGTACCGACACCGAGGCCTGATCACCCCTGTTCTGCTGCTGCGCCAGTGCTGGTGACCCGGCGGTGACGGACAGCGCAACGGCGAATCCGGCGGCCACGGTCGCGCCCACAACACGACTGGTCATGGCGGATTTCCCTTCCGATCGGGGACTTCTCGGGTCTGTGTGGGGAGGTATTCCGCCGGTCCGGAGGGGATGGTTTCATCCGATCGGCCATTTCTTTGTGTGAGGCCTTGGGAGAACCCGTCGGCGGCCGGTGATGCCGACCTGTCCCGTCGTCACGGGGAGGCGGGCCGCGGGTGGCGGGGCAGGCAGAGCCCGGCGTGCCGGTGAACGTGCGAGTCGGGGGCCAGGTCGGAAGGCTCAGCGCACTCTGCACGACCGGCTGTCCGACGCGGCGGCGTCGCCGCCCGTGTTCGGTCGGCGCTGACGGTTTCCGCTCCCGCGAGCACGAATGGTGCAGGCGGAGCCGTCTTCGGCTTCCGGGACGGCTTCAGCCGGCCGGTGGTCGAGGGCAGCGGTGTCGAACCCCTGCCCGGCGACGGACGGCCCATCAGGGCCGGGGAGTTCGTCCTCGGCTACCCGAGCGAGACCGGCGTACCGCCGCGCGTACCGGCTCCGGACGTCCTGGGCCGCAACGGCACGTATGTCGTGCCAGGCGGTGGGCGACCCCAGGATCCGTCGACGCGCCTCAGTGCGAGGTACGGCAGGTGTTGTGGTGGGCGATGCCGAGGACGAAGCGCTCGGGGCGGAGTTCCTTGACACGGGGGACGGTGGTCGGCGGCAGTTTGCCCTTTGCATCGATGACGACCCGGTCGAAGGAGTAGGGACCGGCGATCCTGGCGTTGACGACGAGAGTCGTGGACGGTGCCTGGGATGTGGCGGCCGCGGTGCCGACCGGCAGGAGTGCGCTCGCGGTGACGGCCATGAGGCGACGGCGGGGATGTTAGACCCTGGCGGCCGCCGCCCGCGTACGCCCCTCCCGCAGCCGGGTGACGCGGTCGACCAGATCCTCCTGCCGCACCTTCGCCAGCCGGCGCCGGGTCTGTTGGCTCCACACCTTCGGCGAGATGGTCAAAGGGCTAAGGGGTTCCTGCCTGGAGGCGAAGGCCCGCCAGGGTCAGCTCCAGTGCAGCCAGGAACTGGTCCCGGTCGTCGTGCTCGGCGAAGTCGTCGACGATCTCGTGCATGAACGGGAACTGTGCGGGATCGAGCTTCCGCCAGGACTCGGCGTAGCGGTTGAGGAACTCCACGCGGTTCACCGTGCCGTCCAGCACTTCCTGCGGGGGTTCCGCGCCCAGGTCGGCGGCTGTGCCGACCACGACGCCGAGGATCGCTGACACGGCGTGGAACCGCTGCCGCGGTGTGAGGTCGAGGCGCAGGGTCTGTTGGCCGAGTCTCTCGTACAGCCGTAGTGAGTGGCCCTGGACGTCGGTGTTGCGCATGAAGTAGGCCGATAGCCACGGCCGGTCGATCATGGCGTCGAAGAGGGTGATGGCCATCTCCCGCAGGTCGGCGATCGGGTCGTCGCTCTGCGGCTGTTCTTCGACGGCGGTCAGGATGCCGCCGATCACGTGGTCGGTGGCACGGTCGACCAGTTCGTCCTTGCTGGAGACGTACCAGTAGATGGTCCCGACACCGGTGCCGAGCCGGGCGGCGAGGGCGCGGAAAGTCAGGGCCGACTGGCCCGCTTCGTCGAGCAGGGCCACGGCCGCGCTGAGGACCGCCTCCATGGAGTGCGAGGCCCGTTGGCGGCCCCGGGGGGAGGTCTCGGTGGAAGTACGCGGTCGCGGGCGTGGCATACAGCCATCCAACCACAAGCTTGCCCTTCCATCGAACGATGTTCTACGATCGAACACCGTTCCAGCATGGAACGACGTTCCTTTATCGAATCCCGTTCTAGCGCCGCGTGCGTCTTCGGCGACCGGCGACGTTACGAGAGGAGGCCGGCCATGACCGCGACCACCACTGCCGAGCCCGCTTCAACCCGTACCTACTCATCCCTGCGTGCGGCCTGGATCCCGTTGACCGCTCTCTGCCTGGCCTTCTTCGTCGAGATGGTGGACAACACCCTGCTGTCGATCGCGTTGCCGACCATCGGCCGCGACCTCGGCGGCGGTACCACCGCCCTGCAGTGGGTCACCGGTGCCTACTCGCTCACGTTCGGGGGCCTCCTGCTCACCGCGGGGTCCCTGGCCGACCGCCTCGGACGTCGGCGCGTGTTGCTGATCGGCCTCGCCGTGTTCGGCCTGCTGAGCCTGTGCGTCATCGCCGTCGACTCCGCCGGGCAGCTCATAGCACTGCGCGCCGGGCTCGGTGTGGCCGCTGCCGCCATGGCGCCCATCACCAACTCGCTCGTCTTCAGACTGTTCGACGAGCAGGCGTTGCGGATGCGCGCGATGACCCTGATGATCGTCGTCGGCATGTCCGGGTTCGTGCTCGGCCCGCTGCTGGGCGGCACGGCGCTGGCCCATGTGAGCTGGCAGTGGCTCCTGCTGATCAACGCGCCGATCGCGCTGATCGCCGGCATCGGGGTACGGCTCGGGGTCGCCGCCGACCGCCCTCAGGACCTCACGGACGACAGGCTCGACCTGCCGGGGGCCGTCCTGAGTGTCCTGGCCATCGGCCTCGCCTGTTACGCGCTGACCAGTGGCGTGGAGCACGGCTGGCTCTCCGCCGTCACGCTCGCGTCGATCGCCGGAGCCGTGGCCGCGGGCCTCGGGTTCGTACGGCACGAGCGCCGCAGCGCGGCGCCCATGCTGGACCTCGACGTCTTCTCCAGTGGGACCGTCCGCGGCGCCGCCATCGCCCAGATCGGAACGTCCATCGCGATGGCCGGCGTGATGTTCGGGCTCATCCTCCACTTCCAGTACGCCTACGGATGGAGCCCCGTGCGGGCCGGCCTGGCGAACCTGCCGATCATCATCACGATGATCGTCGCGACCCCCCTGTCGGAATCGCTCGCCAAGAAGTTCGGCCACCGCATCGCCTGCCTGGTCGGCGCGGCCTGCCTGGCGGGCGCGCTCGCCGGGCTGGCCTGGGGCGTCGACCACGGATACGCCGCCATCGCCGCCGCCATGGTCGTGATGACCATCGGGCTGCGCACCGTCATGACCATCTGCGCCATCGCCCTGGTCGACGCCATGCCGGAGAACCGCACCTCGATCGCCGCGGCGCTCAACGACACCGCTCAGGAGGTCGGCACGAGCGTCGGCACCGCCGTTACCGGAACCCTGATCGCGGCATTGGTCACCACTCAGCTGCCCGCCGGCACCTGGAACGGCGACCTCGTGCAGTCCTTCTTCCATGGCGAGCGGATCATCTACGGCGTACTCGCGGTGGTCGTCGGTCTGATCGCGGCGGGCGGAGCAGTCACCCTGACCGACTCCCACGCCGTCGAGGAGTCACCCTGAGCGGGCGAAGCCGGGGACGTCGGGCGTCCTTGGCGGCCTGAGCTCAGGACGTGTCCGGTCCCGGGCGGCCCGCACGGCCCGCAGACAGCCCGGCTCACTGGCCCGGACGGCACCGGAGCGAGCTGGTGGAGCAGTCCCTGGACACCTCGACGGCATCACCGCCGCGGACCTGTCCTGCCGGTACTTCATCGAACGCCCCGGCCGGCGACGGGCGGGATTGTGGTGGGATCTTGAGGGCACATGCAGGTGCATGGACAGTGACAGCGTCCGGGTGCCGCCGCTGCGGCCCGGTGGCTACGATCCCGCCGACTACGCCGACGCGGCGGTGCGCAGTGCCGAGGATGCCGGCGTCTCTCCTCGACTGGTGATGGGCATCCTCTTCAACGAGGCGTACAAGCCCCACCATCCGCTGCTGGAGCGGCTGTGGCAGTGGTGGAAGCCGGAGGCGTCCTTCGGAGTGGCCAACATGCACCGGGCGGCCTTCGAGCAGGTACGACGGACACATGGCCTGTCCGGGCATTGGCAGGATCTGCGGGACGACCCCGCCTTCGCCATCCGCGCCGCGGCGCTTCACCTGAAGGACCTCGAGGACAGGCTTCCGGCGCGCCACGTGCGCCGGTACACCCGCGACGAACTCCTCGCCCTGGGGTACAACGCGGGCGAACGCAACATGCGCGCTTTCGCCCGCGGCGTACCCCCGGGACCCATGGCGCGGTCCTACCTGCGCCGCTTCCGCGCCGGTCGGCGGCGCGCCGCTGAAGCCCTGGCAGGCGCGCATGCGCAGTGACCGGCAGCGGGCGCCTCATCCGTGACGAGCCGTTGGAGAGATGGCAGCACGCGCCTGGACTCTCACGCGACGCGGAGTGAACACCGTCGTGGTCGGGAAAGCGATCCGCCCCCTCCAGAGCCCCGAGAGATGACCGGAGCGCCCGTCGGTGTCACTCGCTGCGCCAGGACTCCAGCCGCTGTGCGATCGTTCGCAGGTCGGCTTCCTGTGCACGGACGGCTTGGGCGAGTTCGTACAGGTCATCGTCCTTGGCCTGCACCGGCTGGCTGGAGACGTGCATGTACTGGCTGGTGCAGGCCCAGCCGATGACCAGGTTGTAGTCGGTGAAGGGCCGCAGCAGCAGCGCGGTGTGCAGAAAAGTCGCGGCCCGGGCGGCGGGCTCCTCGTAGTACAGGACGCCGCGTTCCCGCTCGAACTTGTGCCGGTCGGCCATGAACCCCAAGGCGCCCCAGTCCGCGATCGGCACGTTCAGTGGGGAGATCGCGGACTGGATCTGCAGCACCCAGCCGGCGTCGACCCGGATGACAGGACTCACCGCAGCCCTTCAGGGAAGTGGGCCGCGACCCCGGGCAGAATGCGGGTTGCTTCGGCGACGGCTCCTTCGACGAAGGCAAGCCGGTCGGCCTCCTCCACCGTCACGTCGTGCACGTGCTGCTTCAGACTCCGCCCCGCCAGAGCCGCACGGGCACGCAGACGAGCCATCTCTTCTTCGCTGAATTCCACGTTGAGTGCGGGCATGCACCCAAGGTACCTGTCTCGGTACCACCACGGGTACCCGATGGTGGAAAGCCGGGACACGGGTGTTCTCACGTATGGCGTGGGACAGGTGGCATCCGACGAAAACGCCCCTACGCTCCCGGGGCGATCCGGCCACCGTCCCCGGGAGGTGTCAGGCGGGCTGTCTCCTCGGCATGGTCGCCAAGGCCCTTCACGCGCCCGGACGGGAGGTCTCGTCCGGCACCTCCGACACATGGGCGCTGACAATGCGCCAGCCTACGGGGAAACGTGTCCACGACTGGGTCTGGCGGCCGACGACGGTGCCCCCGGGGTAGGCGAACAGTGTGGTGACCACCGCGTGGTCGGTCCCGAACGTGCTGATTCTGGTGTCGAAGAGTTTCCTGCCCGGAGGAAGCGGCGGTTGTTGCCGTCGCCAGGCCCGGATCTCCTCGATCCCGGCCTGGCGATCGGCGATACCGAAGCGGACCGTATCGGGTGAGGTCCAGAAGTACCCGGTGACGCCTTCGTGGTCGTCGGTGACCAGAGCTTCCTCGTAGCCGGCGAAGGCCGCCGTGACTTCGGCGACCGTCTGTGGCAGGTCCACATCCATCCGCTCTCCGTTCGTGTGGGTCCGATCCGTCCTCGCGGCCGTGCAGCCAGGTGGTCACCCGGCCGCGCGCGAGGCGCCTTCATCGTCGTGAGTTGTCTGAGCTACGTCAGTCGGTGGCCGCCGATTTGTCCGGCTCGACTGTCTCGTCCGGCAGGACGCCGACCCCGGCCGCCACGGTTTCCGGGACCGGGTCAGGTTCTTGCTCTTCCTCCGGCTCTGGCGCCGCGGTCGCGGAGGAGCCGCCGCCGTGCAGCCGCTCGAGTTCCCGTTCCTCGGCGTCCGGCTCGCGGGGCGTCGGTCGGGTCAGGGCGAAGGCTCCGCACAGGACGGCGGCGAAGAGGTAACCGAGGCTGACGCCCCCGCCGGCGTTCCAGTCGATCTTCGGGGCGTGGATCAGCCCGATGAAGGAGAGCGCCGCTCCGGCAAAGGCCACCGCTGCCGCCGGGACGAACCGTTTGTCGATGACGAACGCGACGAGCGCGCCCAGGATCAGGCCCGCCAGGATCGCGCCCTGGCCGAGGACCATCAGCCCGTGGTAGACGACACCTGACGACTCCAGACCCGCTTCCCCGACCTTGGAGGCGTCGGTGCCGGCGGCCGCGAGGGCGTTGTCGATCTGGCCGACGGCCCAGGAGGCCAGGTTCGGCACGAGTGCGGCGACGACGGCCGCGGCGTGTGCCTTGGGTGACAACTGGAAGGCCTGGGCGCCGATGAGCAGGCCGATGTACAGCAGGATGGGCACGATCGCGGCGACCGGGAAGATCGCACCCAACAGGCTGAACATGCCCAGGAAGCACATCAGGGCGATGACCGCGCCGGTGGCCAGCGAGTAGCCGGTGCGCCCGCCGGCCGCCTTCCACCCGGGGTGACCGACGTACACGGCGGGCGGGAAGGGTGAGCCGAGCGCCGAGCCGATGACGGCGCCCGCGCCGTCGGCCAGCAGCACCGCACGCAGGTTGTAGTTGTCACCGGCGGCAGCGGCGCTCTCGACGTTGCTCATGCCCTCGGTGAAGTTGTAGACGCCCAGCGGGATGGCGGTGGCGAGCAGCGGTGCGACGTCCGAGAGACCGGAGAACAGCGTGTCGAGGTGGAGGCCGGGGAGGGCGAAGGTGATGTCGTCGGCCGCCGCCGAGACCGCGGAGCCGTCCATCGCTCCGCCGACCCAGCCGATCGCGGTGCCCACCAGGAGCGCGGCGAGTCCGATGGGGATGTTCCCGGGCAGCTTCAGATCGGTCATGAGGCCGATCAGGAGCAGCAGGAAGACCGGCAGGGCGATCCACAGGTGGTCCCACATCTGGCCGGCGGGCCGCATGGAGATGAAGGAGACGGAGATACCGGCGAGGGTGCCGAGCAGGGCGGCCCGGGGTGCGTACCGGCGTATGTACGGGCCCACGAAGGCACCGATGAGGACGATGACACCGATGATGAAGGCCCAGGCGATACCGGCCTTCCACGCCAGCAGCGGATCCTTGGTCTTGAGGTAGATCGGCAGCATGATGACGAACACGACGATGAACATGTGCGGCACGCTCGGCCCGTAGGGCATCGCGGTGACGTCCTGCCGACCCTCGCGCCGTGCGAGTCGGCGGCCGAGGTAGGCGTAGTAGATGTTGCCCGCGATCAGGGCGATGCCCAGCGCCGGCAGGATGGTGTGGAAGACGTCGTCGTCCGGAATCTTGACGACGCCCAGGCACAACCCGGTCAACGTCAGTACGTTGACCAGGACGTTGACGGCCAGTCCGAAGAACGCGTTGGTGTCGCCGCGTACCCACAGCGGGAGGGGCAGGGGCGGGGTCTCGGCGGGGGTGGTGCGGCGGAGTGACAGCATGGTGGGATCACCCTTCGTCGGGTGGGGCGGTGGATTCCGGCGCGGGGTACGCCTGGTGACGGGACACTGGGGACAGCGAGCACCGTCGGGGCGGCGGTGCGGTCGAGGCGGCCGGGGGACGGCGACCGGGCGCTGGTGGCCCTGTCAGCGCGGCAGTTGGGCCGGTTCGCGGGCGGTTTCCGGAGCGTCGGGGCCGACGGGCGATGCGGTGGCCAGTGCCGCCAGGAACGCGGCCGACTCAGCTGTCCAGCCGAAGATGCCGCCCTGAGCAGCCACCATCTCCAGGCCCGCCTGCTGGAACTGGGGGAAGTAACTGCCCACGCAGTCCGACAGCACCAGGCACTCGTATCCACGGTCGTTGGCTTCGCGGACCGTCGTGTGCACACACACTTCGGTGGTGACGCCGGTGACTACGAGACGGCGGATGCCGCGGGCGGTGAGCAACTCACCGAAGTCGGTGGCGTAGAAGGCGCCTTTGCCCGGCTTGTCGATCACGGGCTCACCCGTCACCGGGTAGAGCTCCTCGATGATGTCGTGGCCCTCCTCACCACGGACCAGTATCCGGCCCTTGGGGCCCGGGTCGCCGATGCGCATACTGGGGTTTCCTCGCAGCAGCTTGCTGGGGGGACAGTCGGACAGGTCCGGCAGGTGTCCCTCGCGGGTGTGCACGACCGCCATGCCCGCGGCGCGGCAGGCGTCGAGTACGGCCCGCAGCGGAGCGATGGTCTTCCGCAGCTGTTCCACGTCATTGCCCAGGCTCTCGCCGAATCCGCCGGGTTCGAGGAAGTCCCGCTGCATGTCGATGAGGACGAGTGCCGTCTCGGCGAGGTCGAAGGTGAACGCGTACGGGGCGGCCTCGACACTGAGCGATTCCGCAACTGCCATGGCGGTTCCTGCTTTCGTCGATGGGAAGGGGAGTCGACGCGGTCGGCTCGGGCGGATTCGGACCGTGCGCCCGGATGCGCAGGACTGGTTGAGCGGTGCAGGGGCCCGTCCGGTGGGTCAGCTCAGGAGGTGGCCTCAGTCGTGGCGGTGATCAGGTCGTCGGCGGTGGAGACGCATCCGAAGACGCCGCCCTGCATGGTCACCATGTGCAGCGCGGCTTCATGGTTCGAGGGGTCCGTCGCGCCGGTGCAGTCGGAGAGGATCAGACATTCGTAGCCGCGGTCGTTGGCCTCGCGCATGGTGGTGTGGACGCACACGTCCGTGGTGATGCCGGTGAGGACGAGATGTGTGATGCCCCGGGTGCGCAGTACGAGGTCGAGGTTGGTGGCGTAGAACGCTCCCTTGCCCGGCTTGTCCACGATCACCTCACCGGGAAGCGGGGCCACCTCGGGCACGATCTCCCAGCCGGGTTCTCCCCGGACCAGAATGCGGCCGCACGGTCCGGCGGCGCCGATCTCGGCGCCGATCTGCGCGGACCGCCAGCGCTTGTTCGCCGGCAGGTCCGCCAGATCGGGGGCGTGCCCCTCACGGGTGTGAACCACGAGCATGCCCGTGCTGCGGGCGTGCGCGAGCAGCTTCTGCGTCGCCGGGAGCCCGGCCCGGGTCAGCGAGATGTCGTATCCCATCGTGTCGACGTAACCGCCGGGTCCGCAGAAGTCCGTCTGCCAGTCGATGCAGAGCACGGCGACACGGTCGGCGGGCACGGACGTGTCGTACGGCCACGCGTAGGGCTTCGCGGTGACCGGGCCGATGATTGCTGTCGGTTTTTGCGGACTTATGGACTTACTATCAGCCATTGACCCCCCAAGCCGGGTGAAGTGGTGCATGGGAAAGTAGCCGCAATATTTCTGGTATTCCGTACACGGTGATTATGTGGAAATTAGTTTCGGCCAGACCATCGCCGCGTTACGCAGGAATGACGCGGTCATGAGGGGGCGCGGGGCCCAGGGCCAGGGCCGGGCGCGGCTACTGTGACCTGATCATCACTGTTCACCGGCCGCTTGATGCCCCGCTTGTGTGGTGCCGGGACAACCTGAGAATAAGAGGCGGGCCTTCCTGGGCACACGATGACGTCGGTCTCGGCTAACCCGCTGGCACCGCGGCCGGGGGCCCGTCGGCGGCATCCCAAGATGCTGCCCGGGCGATCCCGGCCGGAGCTGATGAGCGCGGTGAGCGCCGCCCGCGACGACCAACCAGCCGACGAGATCGAGCGCCTGGAAGACGGCGGAGGATTCCGGCGCCGAAATCAGCATAGGGCAAGCCGGTTGAGCGCGTTGCGGGGAAGAAGGCCGGTGACGCGCGTTCTCCTGCGGGCCTCCGCCCTTGGTGGGGAGAGGGTTGCCGGAGGCCGCATACTCGGTGATCTTTGCGGAGCACTGGGCGGGTTGAAGGGTGTGGGGGACATGACCGACGTGGATGATCTGGCCGCTGTGGACGTGGTGGAGGATCCTGATACGACGGGGCGCCAAGGTGGCGCTCTGGGACAGTGGTTGCTGCGACACCGGGTGCACGCGGTCAATCCGGCGGCGGAGGCGGGCGCCGGGGAGTCTCACGCCTGGTGGAAGGTGATGTGTCTGACCGGCGTCGACTACTTCTCCAGCCTGGCCTACGTGCCGGCGATCGCCGCGCTCGCGGCCGGGGCGGTCTCGCCGCTGGCCACGCTTCTGCTCGTGGTGCTGACCCTGGTGGGGATGCTGCCGATGTACCGACGGGTGGCCGGCGAGAGTCCGCACGGGGCCGGATCGGTGGCGATGCTCGAGGACCTGCTGCCCTTCTGGCGGGGCAAACTGTTCGTCCTGGTCCTGCTCGGGTTCGTGGTGACCTCGTGGATCATCACCATCACCCTCTCCGCGGCCGACGCCTCCGTACATCTGGTGGAGAGTTCCTACGCCCCGCATGCTCTGCAAGGACATGAGGTCGTCATCACCGTGGCGCTCCTGGTGCTCCTCGGCGGGGTCTTCCTGCTCGGGTTCAGCGAAGCGGTGAGCGTGGCCATCCCTCTGGTCGCCGTCTTCCTCGCGCTCAACGCGGTGACCATCGGCGTCGGCCTGGTGGACGTGTTCACCAGCCCGGACGCCTTCTCGACCTGGACCGGCGCACTCACCGAAGGCCGCGGGTTCGGTGACCTGGCCGAGCCCGCGCTGCTGGCCTTCCCCCTGCTGGTGCTCGGTCTGTCCGGCTTCGAGACCGGAGTGAGCATGATGCCGCTCATCTCCGCCAAGGGCGAGACCGCCGAGCAACGGCTCAAGTCCCGCATCCGCAACGCCCGCAGACTGCTCACCACGGCCGCGCTCATCATGAGCGTCTACCTGCTCGCCGCCAGCTTCGTGACCACCGTCCTCATCCCGCACAAGGAGTTCGAGGCGGGCGGAGCGGCCAACGGCCGGGCTCTGGCCTGGGTGGCCCACGAACACGTCGGAGAAGCCTTCGGCACCGCCTACGACATCAGCACCATTCTGATCCTGTGGTTCGCGGGCGCCTCCGCGATGGCCGGACTGGTCAACATCGTCCCGCGTTATCTCCCCGCCTACGGCATGGCCCCCGAATGGGGTCGCGCGGTGCGCCCCGTCGTCCTGGTCTACACGGCTCTGTGCGTCATCATCACCATCGCCTTCGACGCCGACATCGATGCCCAGGCCGGCGCCTACGCCACCGGCATCCTCGCCATGATGGTCTCCGGGGCCTTCGCGGTCACCGTCTCCGCACTGCGCCGCCGCCAACGCACCCTGTGCGGGGGATTCGCCGCGCTCACCGCGGTGCTCCTCTATGCGCTGGGGGCCAACATCATCGACAAGCCGGACGGCATCACCATCTCCGCGATGTTCATCGTCGGCATCATCACCATCTCGCTGATCTCCCGCATCTCCCGCACCACCGAACTGCGCGCGGACAAAATCGTGTTCGACGAGGCCGCCCGCCAGTTCATCAGGGACACCCTCGCCCACGACAACGCCATCAACATCGTCGCCAACCGCCGCGAGGCCGGGGACGGCGCCGAGTACGCCGACAAGGAACGCGAACAGCGTGCCATCAACCCGGTGCCCGGCCTCGCCGACATCCTGTTCCTGGAGATCGACGTCGTCGACCCTTCCGACTTCAGCGAGACTCTCACCGTCCACGGCGTCGAAGTCGAGGGGCACCGGATCCTGCGAGCCGAAGCGCCCGCCGCTCCGAACGCCATCGCCGCGATCCTTCTCACCCTCCACGACACCACCGGCGTCCAGCCGCACTGCTACTTCGCCTGGGCGGAGGGGAGCCCTCTGACCCACATGTTCCGCTACTTCCTCCTCGGACGCGGAGACACGGCCCCCGTCACCCGCGAGATCATCCGCCGCCACCAGCCCGACCCCGCCCGCCGCCCCGGCATCCACGTCGCAGGCTGACACCGCAGCCCGACCGGCCCCACCCCGCGAAGAGGAAGCCCGTAGGCCCTGTCTTGCAGGTTTCTTGACGAAAGGGCAGGACTGGACATCTGACGCAGGGCAATGAGCGAGAAGTGAAACGCATTGCGATCGTTGTCCTCGCTCTGGCCGCCGGCATGGTGGCGGTTGTCGCCGCGGCAGGTCTCTCACCCTGGTGGTGGGCGGCCGCCGTACCGCTCACCGTGCTGGGTCTGCTGGGTGCGGCGGACCTGTCGCAGCGCCGGCATTCGGTGCTGCGCAACTATCCCGTTCTGGGCCACGCCCGCTTCCTTCTGGAGCGGATCCGCCCGGAGTTGCAGCAGTACTTCATCGAGCGGAACTTCGACGGGCGACCCTTCGACCGGGATGTCCGCACCATCGTCTACGAGCGGGCGAAAGGCACCGACGCCGAGCAGCCGTACGGCACCGAACGGGACGTGTATCTGCCCGGCTACGAGTTCCTGGTGCCGTCCATGGCGCCGTGCCCGGTGCCGAAGACGCCTCCGCGGGTGCGGATCGGCGGACCCGACTGCGCCCGCCCCTACGACATGGCACTGCTGAACGTGTCGGCGATGAGCTTCGGCTCCCTGTCGTCCAACGCGATCCTCGCCCTCAACGGCGGCGCGGCGGCCGGGGGTTTCGCCCACGACACGGGGGAGGGCGGCCTGTCGGAGTACCACCTGAAGCCGGGTGGGGACCTGGTCTGGGAGATCGGCACCGGCTACTTCGGCTGCCGCACCCCGGACGGTGACTTCGACCCCGCCGAGTTCGCCGACAAGGCCGCCCACGATCACGTCAAGTGTGTGTCCCTGAAGCTCTCGCAGGGCGCCAAGCCGGGCATCGGCGGAGTCCTGCCGGGCGCGAAGGTCAACGCCGAGATAGCGAAGGTACGGGACGTGCCCGAGGGGCGGACGGTGATCTCACCGCCGTACCACAAGGTGTTCTCCACCCCGCGTGAACTCGTCCGCTTCATCGCCCGGATGCGCGAGCTCTCCGGCGGCAAGCCGACGGGATTCAAGCTGTGCGTGGGCTCGCGCCGGCAGTTCCTCGCCGTGTGCAAGGCCATGCTGGCGGAGGGCACGGCCCCCGACTTCATCATCGTGGACGGGGGCGAGGGCGGCACCGGAGCCGCTCCGCTGGAGTTCGCCGACCACGTGGGAACCCCGCTGACCGAAGGTCTGCTCACCGTGCACAACGCCCTCGTCGGCGCGGGCCTGCGCGACCGGATCCGGATCGGCGCGAGCGGCAAGATCGCCACGGGTACCGATCTGGTGAAACGCCTGGTGCAGGGCGCCGACTACGGCAACGCGGCGCGGGCGATGATGTTCGCCGTCGGCTGCATCCAGGCCCAGCGCTGCCACACCAACACCTGCCCCACCGGCGTGACGACCCAGGACCCCCGACGTGCCCGCGCCCTCGACGTCCGTGACAAGACGCCGCGCGTCCAGCGCTTCCAGGAAGCGACCGTGGCCAGCGCCCTGCAGCTGATGGCGTCCATGGGCGTCACCGATCCCGCCGACCTGCGCCCGCACATGCTGCGCCGGCGCATCGATCCCTACACCGAGCGCTCCTACGAGGAGTTGTACGAGTGGCTCGAACCGGGGCAGTTGCTCGCTGAGCCGCCTGCCGCCTGGGCGGCCGACTGGACCGCCGCCGATCCCGACCGATTCACCGTCTGAGAAACCGGAGGACCCACGTGGCCCGCACCGTCGCCCGCGTCATCGTGGACGCACTGAGCGAACTCGGCGTGCACCAGGTGTTCGGCGTCGTGGGAGACGCGCTGAACCCCTTGACGGACGCCATCCGCACCACAGAGAACCTGGAGTGGGTGGGGTGCCGGCACGAGGAGGCGGCGGCGTTCGCCGCGAGCGCCCAGTCGCAGCTCTCGGGCACCCTCGGTGTCTGCATGGGCACGGTCGGACCCGGTTCCGTCCACCTTCTCAACGGACTGTACGACGCGGCCAAGAGCCACACCCCCGTCCTGGCGATCGCCGGACAGGTACCGCTCGCCGAACTCGGTACCGACTACTTCCAGGAAGTCGACAACGACGCGCTCTTCAGCGACGTCGCCGTCTTCCGCGCGACCATCACCTCTCCCGACCAACTGCCGCAGATGCTCGAGACAGCGGTACGCCACGCCCTCGGCCGCAAGGGCGTCGCCGTCCTGACCGTGCCCGGCGACCTCGGCGAGCGCGAACTGACCTCGGACCGCCCGGCCCGGTTCTCCCTGAACGCTCCGCTCAGCCGACCCGAGGAATCCGCCGTACGGCGGGCCGCCGAACTCCTGGACCGCTCCGAGCGGGTCACGCTGCTCGTCGGACGGGGCGCACGCGCCGCACGCGAGGACGTGCTGGCCCTCGCCGACCGGCTGGCCGCACCCATGGTGCTCACCCTCAAGGCCAAGGAGGGCTTCGAGGGGGACACCAATCGGTTCCAGGTCGGCCAGACCGGGCTGATCGGCAACCCGGCCGCCGCGTCGGCCCTGCGGGACGCGGACACCCTGCTGCTCCTGGGGACCGACTTCCCGTACCGGGACTGGTATCCGGAGGGGAAGACCGTCATCCAGGTGGACACCGAACCCGCCCACATCGGGCGGCGCGTGCCGGTCGACGTCGGTCTCGTCGGCGACACGAGCACGACCGCCCGGGACCTCCTTAGCCACCTCGCCGCCGCGCCCGCCGGGACGGACGGTGCGCGGGACCGCTCGCATCTGGAGAAGGCACGTGAGCGCTTCGAGCAGTGGCGCGAGGGCCAGGCACGGCTGGCCGACCCCGCACACGACCAGGGGCTGCTCGGCCGTGTGCGTTCCTCGCTCGACAACCGCACCCACGACATCCGGCCGGAGGCGCTGGCGGCCGTGGTGGACCGGCTCGCCGACGACGACGCCGTCTTCACCTTTGACACGGGCATGGCGACGGTGTGGTTCTCCCGATTCGTCGAGATGCGGGGCGGGCGGCGGCTCATCGGCTCCTACAACCTCGCTTCGATGGCCAACGCGATGCCGCAGGCGCTCGGGGCCCAGTGCCTGGACCGCGAGCGGCAGGTCGTGGCCTTCTGCGGGGACGGCGGGCTGAGCATGCTCCTCGGCGACCTCATGACACTGAAGACGCACCAACTCCCCGTGAAGCTCGTCGTCTTCGACAACCGCCGCCTGGGCATGGTCAAACTCGAACAGGAACAGGCCGGACTGCCGGAGTTCGGCACCGTCCTGGACAACCCCGACTTCGCCGCCGTGGCCACGGCCATGGGCATCCCCGGAATCCGGGTGACCGACCCGGCCGACCTGGAGGAGGCCGTACGCCGCGCCTTCGACACCCCCGGTCCCGTGCTGCTCGACGTGCTCACCAACCCTGACGAGATCGCGGTGCCGGCCAAGCCGACCGTCGAGCAGGGCTGGGGCTTCGCCGTGGCCAAGGTCAAGGAGATCGTGCGCAGCCACGGAGACGACGGCACGCGCTGAGAGCGCCCGGAGGTGAGTGGACCGACCGGGAAGAACGGGTGCGGCGTGATTGCGGGTTGACGGGGCACGCGGTCCAGCGGAAGCGGAGAAGAGCGAAGATTCCTACCCACCCGGGAGCCCTTGATGGTCATCGCCGTTGTCATCGCCGCATGTGTCCTCCTGGCCGTGCTGGCCTTCCTCCTGCCGCGCCTTTCCCGGCATCCGCAGAACGGTGCCCAGCGTGGTCTCGGGGCCGGCTCGCGAGCCGGGTCCAAGGCGCCCGGGGCCTTGGGGCGGCTGCTGAGCAAACCCTTCAGCTCCAGCTCCCGCGCGGTCGGCCGCAGCGGCTCCGCCGGCCGCCGGGCGCGAGGCCGCCTTCCGTTCTGAGTGGTGCCGGCCGTCGTAACGGTCACCGGCGTCAGCACATGAGGATGATCAGGAGATTGGTGATGTCGGAGCACGACGACAAGACCCGGCCGGACGAGGACGAGGGGGACCAGGTCGAGGCGGACCTGCTCGACGGCCTCCGTGTGGACGAACGCCGGCCCGAGAAACCGATCCTCCTGGACGCGGACGGAAGTCCGGTGGACACATGGCTGGAGAACTACCCGTACGACCGGAAGGTGAAGAGGTCCGAGTACGAGAGGACCAAGCGCGTTCTGCAGGTCGAACTGCTGAAGATGCAGCGCTGGGTGAAGGAGACCGGACAGCGGGTGGTCGTGCTCTGCGAGGGCCGTGACGCGGCCGGCAAAGGTGGCACGATCCAGCGGTTCACCGAGCGGCTCAACCCGCGAGGCGCCCGCGTCGTGGCGCTGGAGAAGCCGACCGAGAGGGAAGCGGGGCAGTGGTACTTCCAGCGCTATGTCTCGCACCTGCCGTCCCGTGGCGAGATCGTCTTCTTCGACCGGTCCTGGTACAACCGGGCCGGAGTCGAGCGGGTGATGGGTTTTTGCACCGAGGCGGAGTACCGCACCTTCCTGGAGCAGGCCCCGCTGTTCGAGGAGATGCTGACCCGGGACGGCATCCTGTTGGTGAAGTTCTGGTTCTCGGTGTCCCAGGCCGAGCAGCGGACCCGTTTCGCGATCCGCACGGTCGACCCCGTACGCCGTTGGAAGCTCTCCCCGACGGACCTCGCCTCGCTTGACCTCTGGGACGAGTACACCGCGGCCAAGGTCGACATGTTCCGGGCGACGGACACTCCCCACGCCCCGTGGACCGTGGTGAAGAACAACGACAAACGCCGCGGCCGGCTGGAAGCGATGCGCAGCCTCCTGGACCGCTGCGACTACCCGACCAAGGATGACGCGGCCGTGGGCAAGCCCGACCCACTGATCGTGGGCGCCGCGAACACGCTGCTGGAGGCCGGTGAGGAACCCACCGATCTCTCCCCGACCCCGCTGGCCGGGTACGGCCTCGGACCCGGCAACCACCCCAGAGCGGACGCCGAGCAGTGCTGAGCCACGGCGTCGGGCTTCGCGTGCGGTAATGCCGTGCCGAGCTTGACGCCGTGTGAGGCCCCGTACGGGGTCTGCCGCCGGTTCCGGGCTGGCCGGCAGGGCGGCCCTCCCGAGGGCCACTGCTATGGGCAGATGATGGGGCGCCTGGTGCACAGCTTTCGTCGCCAGGGGGGCGCCCTGTCCTTCTTCGAGGGCCTCTGCGCAGGTAACCGTGGTGAGACGGTACTGCTGTCGGTGCGCTATCCGCTAACATAGAACAATTAGATAGATGAATAGCCTAGTGCTGGCGAGGAGTAGCCGTGGACTTCGGGCTGACTGATGAGCAGGACCTGTTGCGGGCGACGGCTCGGCAGTTCGTCGCCGACGTGTGCCCGGCCGAGAAGGCCAAGCAGTGGGACGAGGAGGGCGTCGTACCGCCCGAGCTGTTTCGCGGTATGGCCGAACTGGGGTGGTTCTCGCTCCCGTTCGCCGAGGACGAGGGCGGTGACGGCGGCGGGCCGCTGGAGCTCATCCTGATCGCCGAAGAGCTCGGACGGGCCAGCTTCGACGTGGCCATGTGCTACATCGGGGTGCTCATCCCCGGCATCACGGTGTTCCGGTGGGGCAGTGAATCGCAGCGCGACTTCATCCGCGAGCAGGTGATGACGGGCCGCCACCGGCTCGCCGTCGGCCTCAGCGAGCCGGACAGCGGGTCCGACGCCGCTGCGCTGCGCACCACCGCCGAGGACCACGGGGAGGACTTCCTCGTCCGCGGCCAGAAGGCCTGGTGCACGGGCGGTGGCCTGCCCGACACGACCATCGCCACGTACGTGCGGACCGGGCCCCGTGAGCCCAAGCACGGCGGCATCAGCCTGCTGCTCGTGGATCCCTCGACCGACGGCGTCGAAGTGCGCCGGACACCGACTCTCGCCCGGCACATCCTGGGCACCAACGAGGTCTTCTTCAATGACGCCCTGGTGCCGAAGGAGAACCTCGTCGGCCCGCGCGACGAGGGCTGGAAGGTGATGCTCTCCAACATCGAGCTGGAGAAGGTGATCATCAGCGGGGGCTATCTGGGTGCCGCGCAGGCCACGCTCGACGAGATGCTCGACTACGCCCGCAACCGGCACGCCTTCGGCAGGCCGATCGGCAACTTCCAGGCCCTCGCACACGCCATGGCCGACCTTCAGACCGAGATCGACTCCGCCCGGTTGCTGGCCTACCGGGCTGCCTGGCTGCTCGCCCAGGGCAAGCCCTGCACACGGGAGGGGTCCATGGCCAAGCTGAAGGGCTCGGAGACGTACGTGGCGGCCGCCCGGCTCGGGATGCAGGTCTGCGCCGGGCACGGCTTCTCGACGGAGAGCGTGATGAGCTTCCGGTACCGGGAGTCGATCGTGGCCACGATCTCCGGTGGCACGAGTCAGATCCAGCGCAACGGCATCGCCCGCAGCATGGGGCTCAGGTCCTACTGAGCCCCGCGGCCCCCTACGCTCTCCGCCGGCCGGCACTTCGCCGAGGCCCCCGCCGGCGTCCACTTCGACAACATCCGCTCCGATGACGAGTGTCGCCTGTGGGCCGCCGCCCTGGCCGACGGCATCCGCCGCTACGCCCCCGACGGCACCCTCGTAGGCCGCGCCCGAGTCCCCGAACCGGTTGGCCGACGTGACCGCCCGCCGGTCGTTCTCACCGAACCTCGCCGTCCTGACCCGCCAGCCACTCCTGGTGCCGGGCGAAGTGCCCCCGGTCCCGGGTCACCCAGATCCCGGAGACGCGGGCCAGCACGGCCCGCGTCGGCAGCAGGACCATCTCGCCCGCGATGTACCAGCGCCTGCCCTCCCGCTTCTCCACCCAGGCCCGGACCTCCAGCGGCCGCTGCACCGGCACCGGCTTCACGAAGCTCACGGTCAGCTCCGCCGTCACGGTCAACACCCGGTGCAGCAGGGGCAGATGGCCGAGGCAGTCGTCCAGTACGGCCGCGGTCCAGCCGCCGTGCGCCACATCGGGCCCGCCCTCCTGGTCGCGCGGACAGGACAGCTCGAACACCGCCGAACCGTCCTCGTCGAGCCGCTCGTGCTCCACTCCCAACCGGCAGGAACCCGCGGCGCGACAAGCCCCGCACAGAGCCACTCCGCCGGCAGTCCGGGGCGGCTCCTGGAAATCGGCCCCCGCCCAGGGCCCGGTCGGCGGCGTCGTGGACATGGTGTGACTCCTCTTGTTCTCCGACACTTCGACGCCCGCGGCTTCAGACATCGGCAAGCAGCGGGCGCAGTTTCCCCGCGATGAGCTGAACCTGCCGGGCAACCATCTCCTCGGGCATCCCGGCCAGCGAGGCCCACAGGAACACGCCCTCCACCGGCAACCCTGACACGTACGCCTTGACGGCATCGGCGACGTCCTGCGGAGTGCCGTAGAGGAACTGACCGACACCGGTCGCGTTCAGTCCCGTCTCCCGCCACTTCTCGGGGTCGATGGGGCGGGGGAGCGGCTGGTCGGTGCCCTCCACCATGTACCGGCGGTAGCTGTCCCACTGGTACGCCAGGTGCTTGCGTACGACGGGCCAGTCGCCGTCCGGGTCCTCGGTGACGAACGTGGTGAACGAGCCCTGCATCCGGCCCGCCGCGACGTCGTACCCGCTCTCGGCGAGGCCTTCCCGGTACGGCGTCAGCAGGGTGGGGTTGAGGGACAGCAGGCCCGTGCCGAGCCGGCCGGCCCGGCGGGCGCCCTGCGGGCCCTGGTAGCCGAGCCAGATCGGCAGCGGATCCTGCACCGGTCCCGGGGTGACCAGGGATTCGGCCCACAGGCCGCGGATCTCCCGGACCCGCTGATCCGTCGTGGTGTAGCGCTTGGTGAGGTCGGCGCCGTACAGCCGGTATTCGGGCACCCGGTAGCCGGTGCCGAGACCGAGGTCCAGTCGGCCGTCGCTGATGATGTCGACGAGCGCGGCCTGTTCGGCGATCTCGGGGGCCGCGTGCAGGGGTGCGGGGATGACCGCGGTGCCCAGGCGGACCCGGCGGGTACGGGCGGCGGCCGCCGCGGCCATCGTGAGCGGCTGGGGGAGATAACCGTCCTCGAAACCGTGGTGCTCGGAGAACCAGACCGAGTCGAGGCCGAGACGGTCGGCCTCCTCGCACATCTCCAGGGCGAAGCCGTAGACCCGCGACCAACTCCGCTGCCACGGCGGCGGGTTGCGCAGGTCGAAGTAGATGCCCACCTTCACGGGGAACCTCCTGCTGTTGTGGTGCCGGCCAGCCGGATCGTCGCGTGGGCGACGGCCACTCCGTCCCCGGGTGGCAGGAGCCGTACCGGGCGCAGTTCCAGCGCCTCGATCCCGGGGTGGTCCTCGACCATCGCGGAGATGCGCAGGACGGCCTCCTCCAGGGCCGCGAGGTCCACCCCCGGGCCCCCGGTGCGGCCGTCCAGCAGGGGGGCGGCCCGCAACGAACGGACCATCTCGCGGGCGTCGCGGTCGCTGAGGGGGGTGACACGGTGAGCCACGTCCGCCATGAGGTCGGCGTAGTCCCCGGTGAGGCCGAAGGCGACCACCGGCCCGAAGACCGGGTCGGCGCGGACGGTGAGGAACGCGTCCGGACCGGGGCCCGGGTCACCCCCGCGCACGGTGATCCCGTACGCGGCGAGCAGGTCGGCGGCGACCGGCGCGGGGACCGGCCCGGGAGCGCAGGCGGCGATCAGCGCCCTGGCCTGTTCGGCGTCGACTCCCGGGAGGTCGGGCACCACGCCCGCGGGGGTGCTTCGCCAGGTCTGGTAGGCCGCCGCGTGTCCGAGCGAGGTGGCGGCGGCCTCGGGGAACGTGTACGTCGGTACCACCAGATCGCCCCGGTGCAGAAGGTCGGCGACGCCCGCGCCGCCCAGGAAGCTGGCCAGCACGGGTTTGTCGGGCCGGGCCGCGGCCGCGTCGAGGATCGCCGAGGCCACCTCGTCGGGCTTGTCCGCCAGCGGCGGCATGAACAGGACGATGGCCGCGTCGATGCCGTCGTCCGCCAGGGCGGCGTCCAGGGCGTGCCGGTAGTGGGCGGCAGTGGCCGTGGGCGTCAGGTCGATCGGGTTGCGGACGTCGGCATGCGGCGCGAGGAACGGGCGGAGTGCCTGGCGGGTGTGGTCACCGAGCGCGGGCACGGACAGACCGCTCGCCGCGCACGCGCCGACCGTCAGGGCCGCCGGGCCGCCCGCGTTGGTGATCACGGCGACCCGGTTGCCGGGCGGGGGAGGCTGGTGGGCGAGCAGCAGGGCGACGTCGAAGAGCTCCTGGAGGCTGCGCGTGCGGATGACACCGGACTGCGCGAACAGAGAGCCGACCGCCGAGTCCGCGTGGCCGGGATGGACCGCGACGATCGGTTTGCGCGGTGCGATCCGGCGGGCGACGCGGGCGAACCGGCGCGGATCGCCGAAGGTCTCGACGTGCAGCAGGATCACCGAGGTCCCCGGGTCCTCCTCCCACCACTGGAGCAGTTCGTCGGTGGAGACGTCGACGGCGTGGCCCACCGACACGAAGCCGGAGAAGCCGAGTCGCAGCCGCCGGGCGTAGTCGAGCACCGCGAGCCCGAGCGGCCCGGACTGGCTGGACATCGCCACGCGGCCGGGCGCCGGCAGGGCCGGCGAGAAGGTCGCGGCGAGGCGCGCCCCCGGGGTCGTGTTGACCACGCCCATGCAGTTGGGGCCCACGAGCCGCATGCCGGAGGCCCGGGCGAAACGCGCCAGCTCCAACTCGCCGGCCCGTCCTTCGGCTCCGGTCTCCCCGAAGCCCGTCGAGACGACCACCACCGCCTTGACCCCGGCCTCCGCGCACTCCCGTACGACACCGGGCACGGCCTCGGCCCGTACGGCCACCAGCGCGAGGTCCGGCGGCTCGGGCAGGTCCCGGACGCTTGCGTACGCCCGCGCCCCGGCGATGTGGTCGGCCCGCGGGTTGACGGGGAACACGCTGCCCGCGAAGCCGCCCCGGAGCAGGTTGGCGACGATCTCGTGGCCGATGGTCCGCGGGTCGCGGTTGGCGCCGATCACGGCGACGGAACGTGGTTCGAACAGGGGCGTGAGCGAGCGCCGTACGGCCGTCTGTTCGCGGCGCTCGGCCCGCGCCACGGCCTGGGCCTGCGGATCGACGGCGATCTCGAAGTGGATGATCTGGCCGGGCGGACCGGCTTGCGTCCGGTACCCGGAACCGAGGAAGACGTTGATCATCCGGGCGTTGTCGGCGAGGACGTCGGCCTCCAGCACCCGGATGCCCCGGGCCCGCGCGGCGGCGGCGATGTGCTCCAGGAGCAGCCTGCCGAACCCCTCGCTCTGGTGGTCGTCCCGGATGGTGAACGTCACTTCGGCGTGTTCGGGCTCCTCCGGGTCGCGGACGTAGCGCACCAGGCCGGCGATGTCGTCGCCGTCCAGGGCGATCAGCGCCAGTTCGTCGAGGTAGTCCACGTGGGCGCCGCGCCGGATGACGTCGTCGCGGGCGCGGACCACCGGGCCGAGGGAGCGGTAGGCCAGGGTGGCCCGGGACAGGGTGCCGACGAAGGCGACCAGGCGGTCGGCGTCCTCCGGCCGGATGGGCCGGACGAAGGTCGACCGCCCGGTCCTGACGAGTCCGGGCCGTTCCAGGTCCTCGGGATATGAGGGGTGCGGGGGAGTGGTCACCGGAGTGGTTCCGTCGGCGCCGCTCAGACGGCCGCCTCCTGGGGAGTCTGGTCCGGCAGACCGAACAGCTCGTTGAAGGTGCCACGCGTGACGCGGTCGCGAATGTCGTCGGACACACCGTCGAACAGGTCGTGCAGCGTGGACTGGGTGTGGCCGTAAGTGCCCTCCAGATGGGGGTAGTCGTCGCCCCACATCACGTTGCGGTAGCCGGTCGACTCGACGATCTCCACCGAGCTCTTGTCGTGCTGGAAGGAGGCGTACACCTGCTGCCGGATGATCTCGCTGGGCAGCCGGCTCAGCTTCGGCCGGACGAACATGCCGTGCTGGCGGTAGGCCTCGTCCATCCGGTCACCGATGGCCGGCACCCAGCCCGCGCCGCCCTCCGCGATCAGGATCCTGAGGTCCGGGTGCCGGTCGAGCGCGCCGCCGGCGACCAGGTGGGACACCACCCGCATGCCCGGGTAGGTCGTCTCCATGTAGTTGACGACCGCGCCGCCGGGACCGCGGAAGACGACGTTCTGGCCGCCCGTCCCGATATGGAAGCCCAGCACGATGCCCGCCCGCTCGGCCGCGGTCCACAGCGGTTCCCAGCGGTCGAGGGCGTACTCCTCGCCCTCCCGGGTCGAGCACGGCAGGAAGACCGCCTTGAAGCCCATCTCGGCCGCCCGCTCCAGTTCGGCGACCGCGTCACCGATGTCGGCCGTCGAGACACAGGCGGTGGTGATCACCCGCTTGTTCTTGCTGAGGATCTCGTCGTACGCCCAGTCGTTCCACGCCCGGACGGTCTCCCGGGCCAGCTCGCGATCGGTGATCGACACCAGCCAGAACCCCATGGAGGGAAAGGCCAGTTGGGACCAGACGCCCTCCTGGTCGAGGTCCTTGAGCCGGACCTTCAGGTCCCAGGCGCCCGGCGGGCGCATCGCGTCCATGAAGTCGCCGAGCTGGCGGTCGATGCGCTCGCCGTCGATGTAGAGCATCTCGTACTTCTCACCGCGCTCACTGCGCGGCGCCCGCGCGCCCAGCCGCGCGGGCAGCCGCTCGGTCCACACGTCCGCGGGTTCCATCACGTGGGAGTCCCCGGAGTTGACCCAGATCTTCGTCATGACGCTCCTTCGGGTCACGGTTGCAAGCTCGACGGATACAAGCTCGACGGTACAAGCTCAATGGTTGTAATCAGTCAGCTATTTTAATTGTATGGATGGCTGAAGGGAAGGCCGGCCCGGGAAAGATCAGCTCCGGCGCCGCTCGATCTCTTCCACCAGCTGGGGCAGCACCGCGAAGAGGTCCCCGACGACGCCGTGGTCGGCGAGCTCGAAGATCGGTGCGTCGGCGTCCTTGTTGACGGCGACGATGGTCTTGGACGTCTGCATGCCCGCCCGGTGCTGGATCGCGCCGGAGATGCCGGCGGCGAGGTAGAGCTGCGGGGAGACCTGGGTGCCGGTCTGGCCGACCTGGTGGCTGTGCGGATACCAGCCGGCGTCCACGGCCGCGCGGGACGCCCCGACGGCCGCGCCGAGCGCGTCGGCGACCCGTTCGATGAGGGCGAAGTTCTCGGCGCCGTTCACCCCACGACCGCCGGAGACGACGATGTCGGCCTCGGTCAGCTCGGGCCGCTCGCCACGCTCGCGCGGTGTGCGGGACAGGATCCGGACGGCGTGCGAGGCCGGGCCGAAGGTGACGTCCTGCTTCTCGACGACGGGTTCGACGGGGGCGGGTTCGGGGACGGCGGCGTTCGGCTTGACCGTGATCACCGGCACGCCCTGGGTGACATGCGCGGTGACCTGGTACGTCGCGGCGAACGCCGACTGCTCGGTGACCGGTCCTTCCGGCCCCGCGGCGACATCCACGGCGTCGGTGATGAGTCCGGAGCCGAGCCGCAGCGCGACCCGCGCGGCGATCTCCTTGCCGTCCGATCCGGACGGCAGCAGGATCGCGGCCGGGCCGGTGCGCTCGGCGACCTGCGTGAGCGCGTCCACGGCCGGGGTGACGAGGTACTCGTCGACCTCGGGGGCGTCCACGACGTAGACCTTCCGGGCGCCGTACCGACCGAGCACCTCGGTCGCGCTGTCCGCGCCCGACCCCAGAAGGACGGCCGAGGGTTCGCCCAATCGGCGGGCCAGGGTGAGCAGTTCGAGGGTCGGCTTGCGTACGGCACCGTCGACGTGGTCGACGAGGACGAGGATCTCGGCCACGGTGATGCAACTCCTTCAGTCGGCTGTTTCGGGGCGGGGTGCGGGCAGGCGGGGTGCGGTGCGGGCGGGTGCGGTCAGACGAACTTCTTGGCCGTGAGGAACGCGGCCAGTCCGATGCCGCCCGTCCCCTCGTCGGCGACGATCTGGCCCTTGGTGCGCGGCGGGCGCCGGGTGACGGTGTCCACGGCCGACCGCGCCCCGGCTCGGCCGACTTCTGCGGCCTCGATGCCCAGGTCGGAGAGACCGAGGACCTCCACCGGCTTCTTCTTCGCGGCCATGATCCCCTTGAAGGAGGGGTAACGGGCGTCCCCCGAGCGGTCGGTCACCGAGACCACGGCCGGCAGGGCACCCTGGATCCGTACGGTGGCGCCGTCCCCCTCGCGGCGCCCGGTGACCGTTCCGTCCTCGATCGCCAGCTCTTCGAGGTGGGTGACGGCCGGGACGCCGAGCCGCTCGGCCAGCAGCGCGGGCAGCACGCCCATGGTGCCGTCCGTCGAGGCCATCCCGCACAGCACGAGATCGAAGCCGTGCCGCTCGATCGCCTTGGCCAGTACCAGTGACGTACCGAACGCGTCGCTGCCCTCGATGTCCTCGTCGCTGACATGGACGGCCGTGTCACCGCCCATGGCCAGGGCCTTGCGCAGGGCGTCGCGCGCGTCGTCGGGTCCGACGGTGAGACAGCAGATCTCGGCGTCGGCGTCCGACTCGGTCAGGCGCAGCGCCTGCTCGACGGCGTACTCGTCGAGTTCGGACAGCAGCGAGTCGACCGACGCCCGGTCGGTGGTGCCGTCCTCGGTGAAGGTGCGGTCCGCCGTGGCGTCGGGCACGTGCTTCACACAGACAACGATCTTCACGACGGCCCTCCTGTGGTTGAATGAGTGTTAATAGTTAACTATATAGATCGGTAGAGCGCGAGTCATGAGGTCAATCCGTCGAATTGGTTGACTGATTGCGCTGATAGCTGGAAGATCTGGGCACTGAGCCGCGAGGAGGCGCCATGGTCGGTGACAGGGACACCGCTGACAGGTACTTCGAGCCCCAGGTGGAGACCATGCCGCGCGAGGAACTGCGCGCGCGGCAGCAGGAACGGCTCCTGGAGCTCGTGGAGTACGCCTACGCCAACTCGGCCTTCTACCGCGAGCTGTGGGACGAGCACGGCACCCACCCGCGGGACATCCGCTCCCTGGAGGACTTCCGGGCACGCGTCCCGTTCATCACCAAGGACATGATCCGCGCCTACCGGAGCCGCACCGGCGACCCCTTCGCCGGCCTGCTGTGTGTCCCGGTCGAGGAGCTGACCTCGGTCTCCTCCAGTTCCGGCACCACCGGCGACCCGGAGTTCTTCGCCGAGATCTGGCAGGACGCCCCGCCCCTGGTGACCGCACAGGTGCGGGACCTGTGGGAGCTGGGCCTCAGGCCCGGCGACCGGGTCCTGAGCCCGCCCGGCACCTTCCGCAACTTCATGGACGCCGGCTTCCAGGCGCTGGGCGCGGTGGTCATCGAGATCGACACCTGGATGGGCAACATGCCCGAGGTCGTCGAGGCCCTGCGTACCTACCGACCGGCCTATCTGCAGATGATGTATCCGCAGATGGTGGAGCTGGAACACCTGGCCGAGAAGACCGACCTCAGGGAAGCCTTCTCCTCCCTCAAGGGCGCCTCCTGCGCCGGCCAGCCGCTGAGCCGCAGGATGCGCGAGCGGATCCGCGACGACTGGGGCATCGACGTCTACGAGTACACCAGCGCCGCCGACACCGGCACCGCCTGGGAGTGCCGTGAGCACGACGGCTTCCACCTGTGGGAGGACACCGTCTTCGCCGAGTGCGTCGAGGTCGACGGGCACGCCTGGCGGGACGTCCCCGAGAGCGATCTCGGCGAACTGGTCGCCACCGACCTGGACAACCGGGCCGCCCCGCTGATCCGTTACCGCAGCGAGGACCTCGTCCGCCTCTCCCGCGACACCTGCGGCTGCGGCCGCACCCACGCCCGTATGTGGGTGGCCGGGCGGCGCGGCGACGAGACGGTGGTCCAGGGACGCTCCGTCGTGCTGCGGGACATCTGGCAGGCGGTCGAGGACCAGCCGGAGACCGTCGCGGGCGTCTTCCAGATCGTCCGGGACCGGCGCGAGGTCGACGAACTGCGGCTGCGCGTCGGCTACGACCCCCAACTCACCGGCGACGTCGACGCCCTGGCCGGACGCCTGAGCGAGGCCGTGCGCGAGCGGACCGGAGTCAAGCCGGTGCTCGACATGCGCACCGAGGAGGACCTGTTGAAGACCATGACCAGCGTCGCCAAGTTCCCCCGGGTGGTGAGGACCTGATGGCCCGCGCCGACACCCTGGCCCGCGCCAGGACGCTCGACCACCCCGAACTCGCCTACCTCCTGCGCTTTTCCACCGCCGACGGCGTCCGGGACCTGGAGCTCACCTGGGCGGAACTCGCCCGCGACACCGAGTGGGCCACCGCACGGCTGCGGCAACACGGCCTCGCCGCCGGACAGCGGGCCCTGCTGACGGCCTCCGGCTTCGAGGGGTTCTGGGGACTCGCGGTGGTCGGCGCCCTGCGCGCGCTGAAGGTGCCGTACGGCATCGCCGAGGCGATGGGCTGGGACCACCGCCGCACCGCGGTCTTCCACCGCGAACTGACCCCGCACGCGGTGATCGGCCTGTCGGCCCAGACGCTGGAAGGGCTCTCCGGCTCCGCCGACATCGGCGCGATGTTCCGGTCCACGCCCGTCGTGCTGGCCCGGCCCGCCGCCGTACCCGTCCTGCGCACGGCGGGAGTCACCGCCTCCGTGATCTCGGCGGTGGGACCGGCTCTCGCACTGGAGTGCCCCGAGCGCGAGGGCGCACATGTCAACGCCGCCGAATGGCGGTTCGGCGAGCGGGACGGACAGCTGACCGTGGCCGCGGGGGAACTGCGCACCTCGCCCCTGACCGAGACACCGCTCGGCATCACCGGGCGCCTCGTCACGGGCCGCTGCGGGTGTGGCAGCGACGACCCGCGAGTTCTGCTCGCCGAGGCCAACTGACCTTTCCGATGGAGGAACTGAGCATGTCTGAAGGAGTGGTCGAAGGCCGGATCGCGGTCGTCACCGGAGCCGGCAACGGCATCGGCCGGGCCCACGCCCTGGCCTTCGCCGCGCACGGCGCGAAGGTCGTGGTCAACGACCTGGGCGGCGCACGCGACGGCGGGGGCGCCTCGGCCGGACCCGCGCAGACCGTGGTGGACGAGATCGTCGCGGCCGGCGGCGAGGCCGTGGCCAACACGGACGACATCTCCACCTGGGACGGCGCGGGCCGCCTCGTCCAGCAGGCCGTGGACACCTACGGCGGCCTGGACGTGCTGGTCAACAACGCGGGCATCCTGCGCGACCGGATGATCGTGTCGATGACCGAGCAGGACTGGGACAGCGTGCTCGCCGTCCACCTCAAGGGCAGCTTCGCCACCCTGCACCACGCGGCCGCCCACTGGCGCGAGCGCGCCAAGTCCGGTCACGCCAACGACGCCCGGGTGATCAACACGACCTCCCCGTCCGGCATCTTCGGCAACCCCGGACAGTCCAACTACGGCTCCGCCAAGGCCGGCCTCGCGAGCCTCACGATCATCGCCGCCGCCGAACTCGCCCGCTACGGCGTGACGGTGAACGCCATCGCACCCACCGCGCTCACCCGGCTGACCGAGGACATCGAGATGATGCGGCAGGCCGCACAGAGCCAGGACCTCACCCCCGAGGCCATCTCGCCGCTCGTGGTGTGGCTCGGCTCGGCCGCCTCGCGCGAGGTCACCGGCCGGGTCTTCGGCGTCGTCGGCAACCGGATCACCGTACTGGAGGGCTGGGTCAACGGCCCCGGCGTGGGTTCCGAGAACCGGTGGACCCCCGAGGAACTGTCCTCCGTCGTCCCGAACCTGGTGGCCAAGGCGGCACCCAACGCCGACGCCCTCGGCAACCGGAACGGGGCCTGAGGTGACCACTCGTACGGAACAACTCCCCGTCGCCGAGGGCCTGTTCACCTGGCCGCCCGGGGACGACAACCCGCTGCGGCTCATCGGCTCCGAATGCGCCGACTGCGGTCTGGTCAGCTTCCCCGCCGCCCCCGCCTGCGTGCGGTGTGCGAGCACGGAGTCGAAGCGGCGGCTGCTCGCCGACCGCGGCACCCTGTGGACGTACACCACCCAGGACTTCCGCCCGCCGTCACCGCCGTACGACGGACCCGCGGCCTTCGAGCCCTACGCGGTCGGCTACGTCGAACTCCCGGGTGAACTCCTGGTCGAGGCCCGGCTCACCGGACCCGACCCGGACAAGCTGCGCATCGGTCAGCCCATGCGGCTGACGCTCGTGCCCTACACCGTCCGGGACGACGGCACCGAGGTCGTCACGTTCGCGTTCACCCCGGCTGAGGAGGAGACATCGTGACCGAGGCCGTCATCATCGGAGTGGGGCTCCACCCCTTCGGGCGCTTCCCCGGGAAACCGGCGCTGGACATGGGCGCGGACGCGGTACGCCTCGCGCTCGCCGACGCGGGCGTCAACTGGCCGCAGATCCAGGGCGGTTACATCGGCAGCTACGAGGTCGCCAACCCGGACGCCATCGTGGGACGGCTCGGTCTGACCGGCATCCCGCTGCGCGGGGTGTTCAACGGCTGCGCCACCGCCGGTACGGCCGTCGCGCTGGCCGCCCGCGCCATCGAGACCGGCGAGCACGACCTGACCATCGCGATCGGCCTCGACAAGCACCCGCGCGGCGCCTTCGCGGCCGACCCGTCCGTGGCCGGCATCCCCGCCTGGTACGGGCAGACCGGCCTGTTCCTCACCACCCACTTCTTCGGGATGAAGATCAACCGCTATATGCACGAGCACGGCATCTCGCACGAGACCCTCGCCCGGGTGGCCTCGAAGAACTTCGGCAACGCGGCCGCCAACGAGAAGGCCTGGCGCCGCACCCCCCTCACCCCGGAGGAGGTCCTGGCCTCCCCGGTGCTCAACTACCCGCTGCGCCAGTTCATGTACTGCGGCCCGAACGAGGGCGCCGCGGCGATCGTGCTGTGCCGCGCCGACCAGGCCCACAAGTACACCGGGAAGCCGGTACGGGTCCGTGCCACCGCACTGCGCAGCCGCAGACTCGGTGCCTTCGAGGTGCAGAGCCCCTCGTTCCCGGTCGGCGAGGTCGTCGACAGCCCCACGGTGGACGCCTCCCGGGCGGCCTACGAAAGCGCGGGCATCGGCCCGGAGGACGTCGACGTCGCCCAGCTCCAGGACACCGACGCCGGGTCGGAGGTCATCCACATGGCGGAGAACGGCCTTTGCAAGGACGGCGAGCAGGAACGCCTCATCGCCGAGGGCGCCACCGCGATCGGCGGTCGGCTCCCCGTCAACACCGACGGCGGACTCCTCGGCAACGGCGAGCCCATCGGCGCGTCCGGCCTCCGGCAGATCCACGAGATCGTCCTCCAGCTCCGCGGTACGGCGGGGGACCGGCAGATCCCCGGCACCCCCCGCGTCGGCTACACCCACCTGTACGGCGCGCCGGGCGCGTCGGCGGTGACGATCCTCTCGACCTGACAGCGGAGCGAACGCGATGGAATCGGATGACATGCGGGACTTCGCCGCCGAGGCGCGCCGCTTCCTCGACGCCCACGCGGCGAAGGCAGCCGACCGGGCCGCCGTCACCTGGGGTGAGGGCGACGACTCGATGGCGTACTTCAGCAGCCTCCCGCCCGAGGAGGAGGCGGAGCAGGTGCGGCGGGCGCGCGCGTGGCAGCGCACCCGCCACGAGAACGGCTTCGGCTGGATCACCGGCCCGCCCGAGTACGGCGGCCGGGGCCTGACCCCCGTCCACGACCTGCTCTACGACAGCATCGAGTCCGAGTACGACGTCCCGGACACCGGGGTCCTCGGCGTGGTCGGACTCGGCATGATCGGACCGACGATCCTCGCCCACGCCCAACCCGCTCTGCGGGAGCGCTGGTTGCCCGCGATGTACCGCGGCGACGCCATCGCCTGCCAGCTGTTCAGCGAACCCGGCGCCGGATCCGACCTGGCGGCCGTGGCGACCCGGGCCGTCCGCGAGGGCGAGGGCTGGGTGCTCAACGGGCAGAAGGTGTGGACGTCGGTCGCCCAGCACAGCCAGATCGGCCTCGCCCTGACCCGCACCGACCCCGACGCGCCCAAGCACCGGGGCATCACCGCCTTCCTGGTCCCCATGGACGCCCCCGGCGTCGAGGTCCGCCCGCTGCGTCAGATGACCGGCGGCGCCGACTTCAACGAGGTCTTCCTCACCGACGTCCGCATCCCCGACGACCACCGCCTCGGCGAGGTCGACGGCGGCTGGACGGTCGCCCTGACCACCCTGATGAACGAGCGCAACACGGTCGGCAGCGAAGGCGCGGGCCCCGTGGCCGCCGCCCTGTCCCCGGACCACCTCTCGGCCCTCATGCGCGCCACCTGGACCTGGGACGACCGCGCCCTGCGCGGACGGCTCGCCGAACTCCTCGTGGACGCGATGGCCACCGGCTACCTCAACGACCGCGCCCAGCGCACCCTTCGGGCCGGCATCGCCCCCGGCCCCGAGCGGTCCGTCGCCAAGCTGATGTACGGCCAGAACCTGACCCGCGCAGCCCACTTCGTGTCCGAGTGCCTCGGCCCGCGCATCATCGCCGACACCGGCCGCTGGGGCATGTACTCCTGGTCCGAACTCCTGCTGGCCACACCGGCGTTGCGCATCCTCGGCGGCACCGAGGAGATCATGAAGAACATCCTCGCCGAGCGGGTCCTCGGTCTGCCCAAGGAGGCACGCGCATGAGCGCCGACGAGAGCGGACTGAAAGAACTCCGCGCGTCCGTCAGGGAGTTCCTCGAAGCGAAGTCGTCCGAGGAGGCCGTACGCAAACTCCTCGACAGCGAGCCCCGCTTCGACCCGGACGTATGGGCGCAGGCCGCCGACCAGCTGCGCCTGCCGGCCCTGGCGATCCCCGAGGAGTACGGCGGCGACGGCTTCGGACCGGTCGAACTCGGCGTCGTACTGGAGGAGATGGGCCGCGCCCTGTTCTGCGCCCCCTTCTTCGCCACCGTCGTCCTGGCGGTCCAGGCGCTGCTGGCCACGGGAGACCGCGAGGCCTGCGCACGCCATCTGCCCGGCATCGCCGCAGGGCGGACCACCGCCACCCTCGCGGTCGCCGAGGAAGGCGGATCCTGGGACCCCGCCCTGATCACCGCCCGCGCGATCCCGGACGGGGACGGCGGCTGGAGGATAAGCGGCCACAAGAGCTTCGTCATCGACGGCACCACGGCCGACCTGATCCTCGTCGTGGCCCGTACCGTCGCCGGACCCACGTTCTTCGCGGTGGACCGAACGGCCCCCGGAGTGACGGCCGAGGCGATGCGGACCCTGGACGCCACCAGAGCGATGGCCCGGCTCACGTTCGACGCCGTGCCCGCTACGGCCCTCGGCGCCGAAGGGGCAGGCGGGCGCGTCATGGCCGACGTCCTCGACATCGCCTCCGTGGGGCTCGCCGCCGAGCAGTCCGGCGGGGCGCGCCGGTGCCTGGAGATGAGCGCGGAGTACGCCCGCACCCGGTACCAGTTCGGCCGGCCCATCGGCTCCTTCCAGGCCGTCAAGCACAAGTGCGCGGACATGCTGGTCCAGGTCGAACTCGCGGAGGCCGCCTCACGAGAGGCCGCGCTGCTGGCCGCCGAGTGCTCCGCCGCCTTCCCGGTCGCCTCGGCGGTCGCGCACGCGAGCTGCTCCAAGGCGTACATGTTCGCCGCCATGGAGAACATCCAGGTCCATGGCGGCATCGGCTTCACCTGGGAGCACCCGGCGCACCTGTACTTCCGGCGGGCCAAGTCCTCCCAGCTGCTCTTCGGCGGCCCGGCGGTCTATCACGAGCGGCTGCTGGACCGGCTCGGGATCTGAGCGGGGTCGCCGTGCTCGCGTACGGCGATCCGGGCCAGCTTCGTCAGCATCATGCCGTTGCGGATCGAGACGGCGTAGTCCACGGGAAGCCCGTGCATCCGGATGCCGGGCCCCCGGAGGGGATGCCAGTCCAGGACGAACAGGGTGTGCTCGCCCCAGGGAATCAGCCGCATGGCGATGCGGGCCGCTCCGAAGGGCTCCGCCCTGGCCTCCAGCTCCAGACGGGACTGTGGCTCGCAGATGCGGACGACGCAGGTGTCGTCGAGCGTGAGGGGGCCCACGCCCACCCGGACCCGCAGCCGCGCGCCCACCTCCGGCCAGTGCGGATCCGCGGCGAGGACCTGCTGCGTCCCGGTCACCCACTCGCCGTAGCGGTGCCCGTCGGCCAGCAGGCTCCAGACCTCGGACGGCGAGCTCAGGATCAGACGGCGGTTCCGGGCCACGCGGATCACGCTCCTTGCGGACGACCTCGGTCTACGGCACGGACCGCCTCTTCGGCTGCGCACGTGCTCTTCGACCGTAGCCACGCGGTGCGCGTCCGGTACCGGTCGGCTGGTCCGATCAGGTGAGGGCGGCGACCGAGGTCGCCGCCCCGTTCAGCCGCGCGCCGCCTCGCCCAGCAGGGCCTTCGCGATGATGACCTGCTGGATCTGGCTGGTGCCCTCGTAGATGCGGAACAGGCGGGCGTCACGGTAGAACCGCTCGACCGCGACCCCGCGCATGTAGCCCGCGCCGCCGTGGACCTGGACCGCGCGGTCGGCGACCCGGCACACCATCTCGCTCGCGAAGTACTTCGCACACGACGGGCCGACCTTGGTGTCCGTCCCGGCGTCGAAGGCGCGCGCGGCCTCCAGGACGGTGGCCCGGCCGGCGTAGTAGTCGGTCTGCGAGTCCGCGATGAGGCCCTGGACGAGCTGGAAGGAGCCGATGAGGTGTCCGGACTGCCTGCGGGTACTCGCGTACGCGACCGACTCGTCGACCAGGCGCTCGGCCATCCCGACCATCAGCGCGGAGATGTGCACCCGCCCGTGCGCGATGCAGCCCATCGCGGTGGAGAAGCCCCGGTTGAGCCCGTCCGCGCCGCCGACCAGGGCGGAGGCCGGTACCCGTACGTCGTCGAAGTACACGTCCGCCGTCCACGCGCCCAGCTGGCCCATCTTGTGGTCCCGGGGGGCCACGGTCAGGCCGGGGGTGCCGGCGGGGACCAGGAAGGTCGAGATGCCGCGGGTGCGCGGGGCGTCGGGGTCGGTGCGGGCGAAGACCATGAAGACGTCGGCGAGGGGGGCGTTGGTGATGTACCGCTTGGCGCCGTTGATCACCCACTCGTCACCGTCGAGATACGCCTTCGTGGTGAGCGTCGAGGGGTCGGAGCCCGCGTCCGGCTCGGTGAGCGCGAATGACGCCAGCACCTCGCCCGAGGCGATCCTCGGCAGCCACTGCGCCTTCTGCTCCTCCGTCCCGCCGACCATCAGGACGTGCCCGGCGATCCCGTTGTTCGTCCCGAACATCGAGCGCAACGACGGTGTCGTGTAACCGAGTTCGAACATCAGCTGGGTCTCTTCGTACATCGAGAGCCCCAGGCCGCCGTACTCCTCGGGCAGCGCGAAGCCGAACAGGCCCATCTTCTTGGCCGCCTCGCGGATGTCCGCGGGCATCTCGTCCTTCTCGTCGATCTCCGCCTCGAGCGGCACGACTCGGTCCCGGACGAAACGCCGGACCTCGGACAGCACGTCGCTGAAGTCAGCCGCGTCCATGTCGACTCCCTTATCTAGTGATCCGTTTGTGTCTCGTCCAGTGGGGGCGAGTCGGGCGGGGCCGCGTCCGGCGTGCGCTCGGGCCGGTAGCAGACGGTCAGCAGTGCCGCCGCGCTCGCCGTGCCGAGGCCCGCCGCCAGCAACGCGGGCCCCACGCCCGCACGTTGCCGGCGCAGCAGCCCGTCGAGGGAGTACCTGCCGTGGCCCAGCCCCGCCAGCGCGACGGCCGCGCCGCCCACCACACCGACGTACTCCCAGCCGCCCTTGAAGACGAAGAAGCCCTTGCCCCGGTGGTCGGTGCGCGCGGCCACGGCCATCAGACCGACGGCGGCGGCCGCGGGGAGGGGGTTGGCCGCACCCAGGGTGATGCCGACCCCGGCCGCCATCTCGGTACCGGCGGCCATCCACGCGTGCACCTCGGCCGGTCTGAGGCCGAGTGCCTCGAACCAGCCCGTGGTGCCCTTGAGGCCGCCCGGCCCCGCGACCTTGTTCCAGCCGTGGGCGAAGAGCATCGGACCGAGTGTGCCCCGCAGGACGAGTGCGGCGGCGTCATGACCCTTCACTGGCCCACTCCGGTGGCCCGGCCCGCCGGTGCGACGCCGTACAACCGCGGTACGGCGTCCACGAGTTCGTCGTAGGTGAGGGCCTGTCCCGACTCGCTCGGGTGGACCGCGGCGACCGTCCAGCCCTGCAACCGGTTCAGCCGGTTGCCCTCGATCCGCAGGACCTGGCCGGTCAGCCAGGCCGCGCTGTCGGAGGCGAGGTAGACGACGACCCCCGAGGCGTTGGCGGGATCGCGCGGATCGAAGTCACCGGTGGCCCGGAGGTTCTCGCCGACGGCCAGCCCGTCCGTCATCCGGGTGGCCGCGATCGGCGAGATGGCGTTGGCGGTGACGCCGTACTTGCTCATCTCCAGGGCGGTCAGGACGGTGAGCCCGGCGATTCCGGCCTTCGCGGCACCGTAGTTGGACTGGCCCTGGTTGCCGAACAGGCCTGTTCCGGACGTCGTGTTGATGACGCGACCGGTCACGCGCTCACCGCGCTTGTGCGCCTCGCGCCAGTAAGCGCACGCGTGCCGGGTGAGCGCGAACGTGCCCTTGAGATGGACCGCGATCACCGAGTCGAACTCGGCCTCGCTCATCGAGAACAGCATCCGGTCGCGCACGATGCCCGCGTTGTTGACGATGACGTCCAGCCGGCCGAACTCGGCGACCGTGTCCGCCACCATCGTCTCGGTGGCCGCCCAGTCGGTGACCGACGCGTGGTTGGCGACGGCCCGGCCGCCGAGCTTGGTGATCTCCGCGACCACGTCGTCGGCGGGGGAGTCCCCGGTGCGCTCGCCGTGTACGCCCGAGCCGAGGTCGTTCACGACCACGGTCGCGCCGGCCTCGGCGAGCGCCAGGCAGTGCGCCCGGCCCAGGCCCCGGCCACCACCGGTCACGATGGCGACCTTGTCGTCGAGGATGCCCACGCCGTACCTCCAAAGCAGCAGATGTGTCAGGTCAGTTGAGTTCGCGCAGCACGTCGTCGGTGTGCTCACCGAGCGTCGGCGCGCCGGTGCGGGGTTTCTCGTCCACGCCCCAGAAGCGCACCGGGGTCGCCACGGTCCGCAGTGGCGGCGCGTCGCCCATCCCGGGCTGCTCGACGAACGCCCCCACGGCCTCGGCCTGTGGATCGGCGGACACCTCCGCGAGGGTCTGCACGGGGGCCCACCACACGCCCTCGGCGTCGAACCGTGCCGCCCACTCGTCGAGCGGCCTTTTGGTGAACTCCTCGTCGAACACGGCGATCAGCTCGCGTACGTGGCCGCGCCGGGCCTTGCCGGTCGCGAACCGCTCGTCGGCAAGGAGGTCCTCGCGGCCGAGCGCCTTGACCACGCCCGGCCAGTGCCGGTTGCCCTCCAGGCCGACCAGCCAGAACCAGCGGTCGTCCGCGGCCCGGTAGCAGTTGTAGAGCGGGGACTCGTGCTCGGTGCGGTGACGGGTACGGCCACGCTTGCCGAAGAAGTTCTGCAGGGCGAGATCGTTACCGTTGGCGTACGTCCCGGAACGCAGCAGGGACACGTCGACGACGCCGCCCTCACCGGTGCGTTCGCGCCGGAGCAGCGCGGCCAGCACACCGGCCACCAGGTTGGCGGCGGCGGTGCGGTCTCCGAGCCCGGGTCGGATACCTGGCGGCGGCTCCCCGGCCGGGTTGAGCATGCCGGCGATGCCGGGCCGCGCCCAGAAGGCGGAGACGTCGTATCCGGCGCGGTCGCGCTCGGCACCCGTCCAGCCGTAGCCGGTCAGCGTGCCGACGACCAGCCGGGGGTGCCGCTCCCGCAGCTCGTCCGGGTCCAGCCCCAACCGCTCCAGCGCGCCCGGGCGGAGGTTGGTGACGAAGACGTCGGCGCGTTCCAGCAGCCGCTCCAGCACGTCCTTGCCGTCCGGCGAACGCAGGTCGAGGACGATCCCGCGCTTGCCGCGGTTGTCGGTCTCGAACGGGGGCGCGCTGTCGATGTCCTGGCCGACGTGCTTGAGCGTGTACCGGTTGGGGTCGCCGGTCGGTGCCTCCACCTTCACGACGTCCGCTCCCCAGTCGGCGAGCATGGTGGCCGCGGCCGGAGCGGCCACCCACATGCCCAGCTCGACGATGGAAATGCCTTCCAGTGGCCGCACGGCCCACCTCCAGATACGTAGAAACGCCTACACGCCGCGGAACTCGCCCGGGCGGCGCTCGCGGAAGGCCTTGAGCCCCTCGGCCCGGTCCTCGGTGGTGAACAGCACCGAGACGGTCTCGCGCTCGTACGCGATCGCCGCCTCCAGGTCCATGCCGAGCCCGTAGTCGACCAGCCGCTTGCCCGCCGCGAGGGCGAGCGGTGCCCCGGCCGTCAGTCCGCCGGCCAGCTTCTCGGCGGCGGCGAGCGCCCCACCGGGTTCGGCCAGCTCGTTGACCAGGCCGAGCTGCCAGGCGCGCTCCGCGTCGATCGGTTCGCCGGTGAGGATCATCTGCTTGGCGATCGCGGGCGGCATCAGGCGCGGGAGCCGCTGGGTACCGCCGGCGCCGGGGAGGACGCCGAGCTTCATCTCGGGCAGGCCCAGCCTGGCGCCGCGCTCCACGACCCGCAGGTCACAGGCGAGCGCCAGCTCCAGTCCACCGCCGAACGCGAACCCGTGAACCGCGGCGACGGACGGCTTGGGGAAGTCCTCCAGCAGTGCGTACGCCTGCGTCAGCCGCCCCACGAAGGCCCGGAACTGCCCGGCGGAGGTGAACGACTCGATCTCGCCCAGGTCGGCACCGGCCGAGAAGGCCCGGCCCGCTCCGGCCACGATCAGGGCGCGTACGTCGTCGTTGTCGCGCAGGTCGTCCAGTGCCCGGGTGAGCAGGTCCACCGTCTCGGAGCCGATGGCGTTGAGCCGTTCCGGCCGGTCAAGCGTCAACACGGCGATCCGGTCCCGGAGTTCGACACGCAGCACGGTGCTCACGGTGTCCACCTCAGACCATCGTCAGGCCGCCGCTGACCGAGAGCGTCTGCCCGGTCATGTAGGCGGCGTCGTCGGACGCGAGGAAGGACACCACACCGGCGATCTCCGCGGGCTGGGCGACGCGGCGCAGCGGGATCGCCCGCACGGTCGCGTCGTACATCTTCTGGCTGAAGTCGGCGACCTGGCCGAGCAGCGCCGTGTCGGTCGGTCCGGGGCAGACCGTGTTCACGGTGATGGCGTGCCGGGCGACCTCGCGGGCGAGGGCCTTGCCGAAGGCGATGACCCCGCCCTTCGTCGCCGAGTACACGACCTCACCGGAGGAGCCGACCCGGCCGGCGTCCGAGGCGATGTGCACGATCCGGCCGCCGCCGCGCTCGATCATCGAGTCGAGCACCGCCCGGGTCATGGTGATCGTGCCCCGGAGGTTGACGGCGATGATCCGGTCCCAGGTCTCCTCGTCGCTGTCGACGAACCGGCCGATGACGTCGATGGCCGCGTTGTTCACCAGCACGTCCACCGGGCCGAGTTCGGCCGTCACCCGCCGCACCGCCGCACGCACGGCCGCGCTGTCGGAGATGTCGGCGCCGACTCCCGTGGCGGGTACCCCGTGCCGTTCCGTGAGCCGGGCCGCGACCTTGGCCGCTGCCTGGGCGTCCACGTCGCAGACGGCGACCGAGGCGCCGTGGGCGGCCAGTGTGTCGGCGATCGCCTCGCCGATGCCCCGTCCCGCCCCGGTGACGAGCGCCACCTTGTCCCGTACGCTCACGCGCCCTCCCTCGCCCAGGTCCAGAAACAGCGCTATCGTATAACTACTTCAGCTAAATAAGCGAGATGCCGAGTGCGTGAGATGCGGGAGTGGAGCCGAGCATGCGCCGTACGATCTTCACCGAGGAGCACGAGCTGTTCCGGGAGACCGCCCGCTCCTACTACCTGCGGGAATGCGTCCCGCACACCGAGGAGTGGGAGCGTGACGGGCAGGTCGGCCGGGCCGCGTGGGCGGCGGCGGGCAAGGCCGGGCTCATCGGCTGGGAGTTCCCGGAGGAGTACGGCGGTCAGGGCATCCGGGACTTCCGCTACAACGCGATCATGGCCGAGGAGATGGCCGCCACCGGCGCGGTCGGCATCGGGCTCGGCCTGCAGAACGACGTCCTCCCGCCCTACCTCATGAACCTCACCACTCCCGAACAGAAGGCCCGCTGGCTCCCCGGAGTGATCGCGGGCGAGACGATCTGCGCGCTCGCGCTGTCCGAGCCCGCCGCCGGATCCGACCTCAAGGGCATCCGCACCACCGCCCGCCGCGACGGCGACGAGTGGGTGATCGACGGCTCCAAGACCTTCATCACCAACGGCATCCTGGCCGACCTGGTCGTCGTCGCCTGCAAGACCGATCCCGAGGCCGGGCACAAGGGCATCAGCCTGTTCGTCGTGGAGCGCGGTGCCGAGGGCTTCGAGCGCGGACGCAAGCTCGACAAGGTCGGCATGAAGGCCCAGGACACCGCCGAACTCTTCTTCCGTGAGGTGCGCGTGCCCGCCGAGAACCTCCTCGGGCAGGAAGGGCGCGGTTTCTACCACATGATGGGCAACCTCCCCACCGAGCGGCTCGCCATCGCGGTGGCCGCGCTCGCCTCGGCCGAGCGGGCCTTCGGCTTCGCGCTGGAGTACGCCAAGGACCGCACCGCCTTCGGCCGGCCCATCGGGCAGTTCCAGGCGAACAGGTTCGCGCTCGCCGACATCAAGGCCAAGCTCGGCGTGGCCAGGGTCTTCCTCGACGGCTGCATCATGGCCCTGGTCCAGGGCGAGCTGACGGCCGAGGAGGCCGCCGCCGCCAAGTACTGGACCACGGAGACCGGCTGGGAGGTCATCGACCGCTGCATGCAGCTCTTCGGGGGCTACGGCTACATCAACGAGTACGAGATCGCCCGCATCTGGCGGGACAGCCGGGTCCAGCGGGTGTTCGGCGGTACCTCGGAGATCATGCAGGAGATCGTCGGGCGGTCGCTGGGGCTGTGAAAGCCGGGACGTTAATTGACGATCCGTTCCATTGATTGGTTCGGCTAAATAGGTTATCTATTTAAGCTGTACGCAAGTCAGGGCGGCGGGCTCCAGGAGGCACCGTGGTCACGGTCGATGTGAAGCTGCACCAGGAACGGGCCGAGCAGGACCTGCCCCGCCCCCGGCTCGTGATCGGCGGCAAGGACCTGCACGACACCAGCGGCGGGCTGTACGAGCACGTCAACCCCGCCACCGGACGCGTCCAGGCCCTCGTCCCGCTCGCCGGCCCCGCCGAGGTGGACCGGGCCGTGGCCGCCGCCCGGCAGGCCTTCGAGGTGTGGGGGCCCATGCGGCCCGCCGAGCGCCGCCGACTGCTCACCCGCTTCGCGCAGCTCCTGCGCGAGCACATCCAGGACTTCGCGGCGATCTGCCCGCTGGAGAACGGCGTCTGCATCGGCGGCTGGGCGGAGAACGTCGGACCGCACGTCGCCGAGTGGACCGAGTACTACGCCGGCTGGGCCGACAAGATCGAGGGCATGGTCGGGGCCGCCTACAGCCCGCACGAGAACGTCGAGTACACCCTGGCGGAGCCGTACGGCGTCATCGGCCACATCATCACCTGGAACTCACCCGCGCTCTCCCTGGCGATGAAGGTCCCGCCCTCGCTCGCCGCCGGGAACACCGTGGTCATCAAGCCGGCCGAGTCCACGCCGTTCTCCGCCCTGCTCTTCGCCGACCTGGCCCGCGAGGCGGGCATCCCCGACGGCGTGATCAACGTCGTCACCGGACTCGGCGACGCGGGCGAGGCCCTGGTGACCCACCCCGGTGTCGACAAGATCTCCTTCACGGGCGGTCCGGCCACCGCGCGCCGCATCATGGCGTCCGCGGCCCAGAGCCTCAAGCCCGTCCTGTTCGAGCTGGGCGGCAAGTCCGCCAACCTGCTCTTCGCCGACACCGACCTGGAAACCGTCGTGCCGTACTGCGCGGCCTTCGCCATGAGCAACACCGGCCAGGGCTGCGCGCTGCCCACCCGCCTGCTGGTCGAGCGCCCGATCTACGACGAGGTGGTCGCCCGGGTCACCGGGGTCGTCGCCCACCTGCCGGTCGGCGACCCGCTGGACCCGGCGACCTACATCGGGCCGCTGATCGACCGGGCCGCCCGCGACCGCGTCCAGGGCGTCATCGACAAGGCGGTCGAGGACGGCGCCGGACGTCTCGTCCTCGGCGGTGAACGCATCGACGCCGACGGCTGCTTCGTCTCCCCGACCGTCTTCGCCGACGTCGACAACAAGAGCGACCTCGCCCAGCGGGAGATCTTCGGCCCGGTCCTCGCCCTCACCCCGTTCGACACGGAGGAAGAGGCCGTCGCCCTCGCCAACGACACCGAGTACGGCCTGTCCGCCTACATCCAGTCCCGCGACATAGCCCGCGTGAACCGTCTGGTGCCGCGCCTGAAGGCCGGGACGGTCTACGTGAACCCCGGCCCGAACCCGATCACCTCACCTGCCACACCCTTCGGGGGCGTCGGCATCAGCGGGTTCGGACGGGAAGGCGGCAGGGCCGGGCTGGAGGAGTTCATCCACGTCAAGGGCGTCGGCGTCGGCCGCGTCTGACGAGATCCCACAGGAGTCATCGACCGTGAATCCCGCCCGCCGCCTGACGTTCGGCGACCTCATCCGCGAACATCGCAGGTCCTACCCGGACGGCGTCGCCCTCGTCGACGGCGACACCCGGCTGACCTGGCCCCAGCTCGACGAGCGCACCAACCGCCTCGCCCACGCCCTCACCGACGCGGGCGTCGGCCCCGGAGACCGCATCCTGTGGCTGGGCCAGAACTCCCTCCGCATCTGGGAGCTGCTGGGCGCCGCGGCGAAGACCGGCGCCATGGTCTGCCCCGGCTACTGGCGCTGGGCCGCTCCCGAAATGGCCTTCGCCGTCGAGGACTTCGACCCCAAGGTCGTCGTCTGGCAGGACGAGGAGATCGGCGACACCGTCGCCAAGGCACGGGCCGAACTGGGCACCGACCACCGGGCGTTGTGGCTGCGCCACGACACCGACGGGCCCGGCTCCTACGAGTCCTTCCTGGCCTCCGGCTCACCCGAGGACCCGGCCGCGGACGTCGACCCCGACTCCGCGCTGCTGGTCATCTACACCGCGGCGATCTCCGGACGGCAGTCCGGCTCGATGCTCTCGCACCGCAACCTGCTGGCCATGGGCGTGAGTTCCGCCTGGATGGGGGACATCGGCGCGGAGGCCGCCTTCCTCGGCGCGGGGCCGATGTTCCACATCGGCAACTACCAGTTCTGGGGCGTCCCTGCCTTTGTCCACGGCGGCAAGAACGTCATCGTGCGCCGCGTGGTCGCCGAGGAACTGCTCCCGCTGCTCGCGGCGGAGGAGTGCACCCACGCCTACCTGATGCCGCCGACCATCGCGCAACTCGTCGCCCTGAACCGCGAGGCCGGCCACGACCTCTCCCACCTCCGGGCGAGCGTCGCCGCCCCCCTGTGGCAGGGCACCGTGCCCACCGACACCAGCCGCTTCACCCGCAACGGCGGCGGCGAGGGCCGCGGGTACGGGCAGACCGAGGTGACCGGCTTCGCCGTGACCGGCGCCTACGGAGGCACGGGCACCGGCAACGCGGGACGCCCCGGCCCCTTCACGGCCGTACGCATCCTGGACAGCGCCGGCGAGGAGTGCGCGACCGGGGTGGCCGGTGAGATCTGCGTCCGCGGTGACCTCGTGCACCTCGGCTACTGGAACCGGCCCGAGATCAACGAGGAGCGCTTCCGTTTCGGCTGGTGGCACACCACCGACCTCGGCCGGCGCGAGGCCGACGGCACGATCAGCTTCCTCGGCACGACCACCCGGATGCTCAAGTCGGCGGCCGAGAACATCTTTCCGGCCGAGGTCGAGAACTGCATCGAGGCGCACCCCGCGGTGAAGGAGGCCGCCGTGATCGGCGTCCCCAACGAGCGCTGGGCACAGGACGTCAAGGCCGTCGTCGTGCTCCACCAGGACGCGGGCGACATCACGGCGGCGGACGTCATCGAGCACTGCCGGGCGCGGATCGCGTCGTACAAGAAGCCGAAGACGGTGGAGTTCGTCGACGCCCTGCCCCGCACCAAGGACTACGCGAAGGACTACGAGGTGCTCGACGAGCGCTTCGGCGGGGGCGGTTACCCGGGTGGCGACACGCTCGGCGCGGGACGATGACCCCCGCGGACCGTCGCCTGCCGGTCGTCGTCGGTGTGTACGCCACCGAACAGGCGCTGTCCCTCCCGGACCGGGGCGCCATGGACCTCGCGCTGGAAGCCGTGACCGGCGCCGTCGCGGACGCCGGGCTGACACCCGCCGACGTCGACGGCGCCCAGGTCGACTGGCCCGGCCCGGGCGGCGTGCCCGGCGAGGGCAGCTCCTGGGCCCGCCTGCTCGGCCGGGACCTGCGCTGGACCAGCGACTCGATGCTCGACAACGCCGGCTCGCGGGGCCTGCTGAAAGCGGCGGCGGCGATCCGGGCCGGATTCTCGGACACCGTCGTCGTCGGCGGCTGCAAGCTGGTCTCGCGCGGGACGGGGCCCGTCGGGGCCGGGGTGGCGTTGGAGTTCGCCGATGTGTGGGGCAGCTATGTCGTCGCCCAGTTCGCGCTGGTGGCGGCACGGCACATGCACGAGTACGGGACGACTTCGCGCCAGCTCGCGGAGGTCGCCGCCACCATCCGCAACAACGGCACCACCAACCCGGAGGCGATGATGTACGGGCGCGGCCCCTACACCGCCGAGGACGTGCTCGCCTCGCGCATGGTGGCCACGCCCTTCCACCTGCTGGACTGCTGCATCGTCGGCGAAGGCGGTGCCGCGCTCGTCCTGACCACCGCCGAGCGGGCCCGCGACCTGCCGCACCCGCCCGTCGCCGTGCTCGGCGGCGGCATGGAGTACCACCAGGCCGCGTACGCCAACCCGGCCCTGCACCGGGAGGTCGGCGGGCTCGGCCGTGACGCAGCGACGCGCGCGTACGCGATGGCCGGTGTGAGTGCGCACGACGTGGACGTGTTCTCGCTGTACGACCCCAACTCCTTCGAGGTCATCCGGCAGTTGGAGATCCTCGGGCTGTGCGGCGAGGGCGAGGGCGGTCCGCTGGCCGCGAGCGGGGCCATCGCCGTCGGCGGCAAGCACCCCGTCAACCCGGACGGCGGCTGTCTGGCCTACGCGTGGAACGGCACCCAGCAGATGACGCTCAAAGTGGTCGAAGCCGTACGGCAGTTGCGCGGCACGGCGGTGCATCAGGTAGAGGGCGCGGAACTGGCCGTCGTGGGCAACGCCGGCTCCGGGGCTCAGCACTACGAGATGAGCGTGCTGGGGAGGACGCGATGAACCGGCCCGTCCCCGTCCCGACCGAGCTGTCCCGGCCGTTCTGGGAGGCCGCCCGGCGCGGGGAGCTGGTCGTGCCGCAGTGCCCGGCCTGCGGCCTGCGCTTCTTCGTCCCTGAACCGGCCTGTCCCGGCTGTCTGTCACGGGAGTGGCGGTACACGCCGAGTGCGGGCAGCGGGACCGTCTACTCGGTGACCGTCGTGCACCGGGCGCCCGGCTCCGGCTTCGACGCGCCCTTCGCGCTGGCCGTCGTCGACCTGGACGACGGGGGCACCCTGCTGTCGCACGTGGACGCGGGTGACCCCGACCGGGTCGTCATCGGATTGCGCGTCCGCGTGGACTTCCGCACCCTCACCGACGAGATCGCGCTGCCGTACTTCGTACCGGAGAGGTGAACGGCCCCCGGGTCGCTCACCACCTCACTACAATTTAAACACCGATTACTCTAAGTGTATTGAGTTAGCGGTTTACAGCGATAGCATCTCCCGCATCGTGCGGGCCCCACTGGGGCGGCCCGCCCCTGTGAGCATCGCTGAGGTCCTGAAGTGGCAGTGCATGCCCGAGCGTCGAAGAGACAGGGCCGACGGGAACCCCGAGCCGGACGCCAGCCGGCCCTGCGGACGGTCCTGCTCGTGCTGGCCCTGGTGCCCATCGTGACCCTGGTGGCGCTGTGGGCGGTCGACTCCGCACAGCTCTACACCGACTGGCGACGCCAGCAGGACCGCAACGACGTGTCCACGCAGGCCGCCCGGCCGGTCCTGGGGGCCTTCTTCAGCCTCCAGGAGGAACGACGGCTGAGCGAGGCGGCCCAGGCCGACCCCGCCGGGTACCGGAAGCAGCTGAGCGCCCAGCGGGCCCGCACCGACGCGGCCGTCAAAGCCGTCGAGGCGCTGCCCGACAGCGGGTGGAACGCGCCGGACGACATCCGCGGCGACGTCGTCGACCTGGGCAGGGCCCTGCGGAACCTGGCCGGCTACCGCGCGGGCGTCGACGGGCGGACCGCGTCGCCGCAGCAGACGTTCGACGAGTACACGGGTCTGATCTCCCGGCACCTGAAGGTGTTCAACACACTCAGCACCGTCGGCCTGCCCGGCATCGACCACCTGGTGCGCCCGGTCATCGACGAGGACTGGGGCGCCGAGATGATCTCGCGTGAGGACGCGCTGCTCACCCGCGCCTCGGTGAGCGGCAAGTTCACCGGTGACGAGCGGGCACAGCTCGCCGCCTGGATCGGCGCCCAGCAGTTCATCTACGACGACAAGGTCGTGCCGCTGCTGTCGGACGACGAGGCGCGGCAGTTCCGCAAGCTCATGGCGGGCAGCGCCTGGAAGAGGAAGACCGCCGTCGAACAGGCCGTGCTGGCGGGCTCCGCCACCGGCGGCGACACGGACCGCTTCTCCAAGGATCTCGGGCGGAAGTGGCGCGACAGCGTCCAGCAGGTCAGCGCGCAACTCCAGGAGCGCAACGCCGCCTACGCGAAGACCCTCACGGCCGCCACCGACGAGCAGTTGCGGTCGATGGAGACCCGGCTGATCGTCACGAGCGTCACCAACGCCGTAGCCGTGCTCGTGGTCGCCCTGATCACCGCCCTGTTCACCCGCATGCTGCGCCGCAGGATCTCCGCCCTGCGCACCGCCGCCCTGGACCTGCAGACCCGGCTGCCGGACGTGGTGGCCCGCCTGCGCCGGGGCGAGGTCGTCGACCAGGACGCCGAACTCCCGGCGATCCAGCACGGCGGAGACGAACTCGGACAGCTCGGCCGGGCCCTCAACCTCGCCCGCCGCACCGCCCTCGACACCACGGTGACCCAGGTGGGCCAGCTCCACGGCTTCGAGAAGCTCCTCCAGCGCATCGCCCGCCGCACCCAGCTGCTCATCGGCCTCCAGATGAAGAAGCTCAGCGAACTGGAGCGCAAGCACGAGGACCCCGAGGTCCTGGAGGACCTCTTCGACCTCGACCACCTCACCGCCCGCCTGCGCCGGTACGAGGAGAACCTGGTCATCCTCGGCGGCGGCCAGCCCCAACGGCGCTGGCGCAAGCCGGTGTTGGTGCTGGACGTGCTGCGCTCCGCACAGAGCGAGGTGCAGGACTACCGGCGGATCCAGATCGAGGTGCAGGGCCGCGTCTGGCTGTCCGAGCGCGCCGTCGGCCTCGTCATCCACGTCCTGGCCGAGCTGATGGAGAACGCGGTCGGCTTCTCCCGGCCTCCGACTCCCGTGGAGGTGTACGCCGCCCAGGTCGGCCGGGGTCTCGCGGTGGAGATCGAGGACCGCGGAGTGGGCATGGACGCCGAGCAGTACGAGGCGGTCAACCGGATGATGGCCGACCCGCCCCGCATGGACGTGATGTCGCGGGCCGACGACGTGAGACTCGGCCTGTACGTCGTCGCCCGGCTCGCGCAGGGCCTGGGCATCCAGGTGGAGCTGCGGCCCTCGGCGTTCGGCGGGACGCGGGTGGTCGTCCTCATCCCGGACGAACTGGTCGTCATCGACGACTCCGCGCCCGTCGAGGAGATCGTCAGCTCCTGGCCGCCCGCGCCGGCGCCCGTGCCCGATCCTGTGGCGTCGGACGTCGAGTCGGCTCCGGGCGCGGCGGTCCAGGACCCGGACCCGCGTGTCCCACGGCCGGCCACGACCGGTGCGCCGCCCGGCGCGGCCGCGCTGCGCGAGAGGCTGCAGAACGGCTCAGGCCGGCCCCGTCCCGTACCGCGTCAGTTCGGCGCGCCGGGCCCGGGCGACGGTCCGGCCCCGGGCGACGGTCCGGCCCCGGGTGACGGTGCGGCCCCGGGTGACGGTGCGGACCCGGTCACCCCACCGCGCCGGCGCCTCCCGTCCCAGCCGTTCGGCCCGGCACCGGTCCATGCGGCATCGGCCCGGCCCACGCCGGCCCACCCCACCCCGGTCCACTCGACGCCGGACCATCCGGCACCAGGGCATTCGACGAGGCCGGACCATCCGGCACCAGCGCATTCGATGACGCCGGGCCATCCGGCACCGGCCGCCCTCGGCGCATCAGCGCGGACCGCCGGCCCGGACGTGATACGACCGCTGCCCAAACGCGTCCGCCAGGCCAGCCTCGCCGACGAGCTGCGTGACCCCGACGCGGCCGTACGGCCCCCCTCGGACGAGCGGGAGGCCGGGCCCCGGCCCATCCCGGCCCGCTCCGGCGCCACCATCGGCGCCTTCCAACGCCAGTCCCGGATGGCCCGGCGTACGACCCCCACGGCAGACCGCGGCCCCGCCGACGCCCTGCCGACCCGCAGAAGTTCCCCGACGGAAGACTGACCATGACGCTGCGCACGACCGCCACTTTTCAGGATCTCGACTGGCTGCTGGACGGCCTGGTCGAACAGGTCCCGGGCACCCGGCACGCCATCGTGCTGTCCGACGACGGCCTGGTGGTGAGCCAGTCCAGCACCATCGCCCGGGGCGACGCGGAGCGCCTCGCCGCCGTGGCCACCGGTCAGCAGAGCCTGGCCCGCGGGGTCGGCACGCTCTTCGACGGGGGGCCGGTCCACCAGGTCATCGTCGAGCTGGCCGACCTGTGGCTGTTCATCTCGGCCGCCGGCCGCGGCACCCACCTGGCGGTCGTGGCCTCCCAGGAGGTGGACGCCGAACTCATGGCCGTCGCCATGCACACGCTCATGCAGCAGGTCGGCCAGCGCCTCGGCGCGGAGGCCCGCGTCGTCCTGCCCACCCTCGAGGGCGGTGTACGTGAGTGAGCCACTGGACGGACGGCCTGGAGCCGGACGACGCGGACGCCCAGTCCGTGCGGCCCTACACGATCACCCAGGGCCGCACCGCCCCGGGCCGTGACGACCTCACCCTGATCACCCTCGTCACGACCGTCGAACCGGAGGTCGCGGGCCGCTCCTCGCGCGGTCTGCAACCCGAACACCGCGCCATCCTGCGGCAGTGCCGTACGCCGGCCGCGGTGGCCGAGATCGCCGCCGGACTGGACCTGCCGATCTCGGTGGCCAAGATACTGATCGACGACCTGGTCGCCCTGGGCAGGGCGACCACCCGTCCGCCGCTCGCAGTAGCGGCAGGAAGCACCGTGGACATGAACCTGCTCAGGGCGGTGAGGGATGGTCTCCGTAGACTCTGACTTCACCTCACGCACCGTCGGCGCCGCTCCCGCGGCCGTCAAGATCCTCGTGGCCGGCGGCTTCGGCGTCGGCAAGACGACCCTCGTCGGCGCGGTCAGCGAGGTGGCGCCGCTGCGCACCGAGGAGTACCTCACCGTGGCCAGTGTCGGCGTCGACGACGTCGAGGGCGTCGAGCGCAAGACCACGACCACCGTCGCCATGGACTTCGGCCGCATCATGGTCAGCCCCCGGCTGGTGGTCTACCTCTTCGGCACGCCCGGGCAGGAGCGCTTCTGGTTCATGTGGAACGACCTCGTGCACGGCGCCCTGGGCGCGGTCGTCCTCGCCGACACCCGCAGGCTGGAGAGCAGCTTCGCGTCCATCGACTTCTTCGAGAGCCGGCGCATCCCCTTCGTGGTGGGCGTCAACTGCTTCCACGGTCGCCGGGACCGGGACGAGGGCGAGGTCCGTGAGGCGCTCGACCTCGACCCCGAAGTCCCGCTGATGATGGGGGACATGCGGGAACGGTCGGTCGGCCGCGACCTGCTGCTGTCCCTGGCCGACCATCTCATCCGAACAAACTCGATAACCTAGTTGAAATAGTTATCTAGTTGTAGAGTGGGGCCACCGGTACGCGCCGCGCTGCGCGCCTGCCGGCCGGACGGAGGTGGTCCCGCGATGAGTGAGACCGGAAGACGGGGCGGAGGCGGGCTGGGCGGCGTCCAGGTGCGGGTCCCCAAGATGGCCGAGCTGGTCGCGGCACGACTGCGCCGGATGATCGTGCGCGGCGAACTCGCCGAGGGCGACGCGCTGCCGTCCGAGACGGCCCTCATGGAGGAGTTCGCCGTGTCCCGCCCCACCCTGCGCGAGGCGTTCCGGGTGCTGGAGTCCGAGTCGCTGATCACCGTGCGCCGGGGCGCCCGGGGCGGGGCACGGGTCCAGATCCCGGAGGGCACGGTGGCGGCCCGGTACGCGGGCGTGGTGCTGGAGTACCGGGGGACGACCCTGAAGGACGTGTACGACGCCCGTACGGTGATCGAGGCGCCGTGCGCCGGTCTGCTGGCGGAGCGGCGCACGGACGGGGACCTGCGGCGGCTGCGGGACGCCGTTGACGAGGCCGAGGGGCTCATGGACGACCCGTCGGCCTTCATCCGCGCCCACATGGAGTTCCACGCACTCGTCGTCGAACTGGCGGGCAACGAGACCATCGGCGTCCTCAACGGCATGGTCCGGCACATCATCGACCAGGCGAACTGGTCCCATGTCGACCTCGACGCCGGCAGCCCCGAGAACATCCGGGCCAACCGGCGGGGTTTCCGCGCCCACCGCGCGCTCGTCGACCTGGTCGCCGCGCGCAGCGCCGAGGCCGCGGAGGAACTGTGGCGGGTCCATCTCCAGGAGGCCGAGGACTACCTGCTGCGCAGCAGGTCCATGACGACCGTCCTGGACCTGCTCGGCTGACCGTCCGGCTCTCCTGCTGCTCAGCTCTCGCGGAGCTCCGCCACGATCGGCTCCCACACCTCGGCGTCGATCTCGTACGCGGTGTAGAAGGACACCCGGTCGACCAGCGCCCCGTACCGGCGCCGGATCTCGCCCGCCACCCGCTCCGGCTCCGCGACCACGGCGAAGGTGTTGAGCACCTCGTCGTCCACGAGCCCGGTCATCGCCTCCCACTTGTCCTCGCGCCGGGACGTCGACAACGCGTGCAGCTCGTCGCCGAGTTCGCCCCAGCCGTGCAGCTCCAGCACGCCCCGATAGGCGGGCGTGCTGCCGTAGAAGGCGATCTGCCCGCGGGTGCCGTCGATCGCGCGGGCCATCTCCTCCTCGGTGCGGCCGGTCGCGGTCAGCAGCAGGTGGGAGACGGAGAAGTCGGAGCGCGTACGGCCCGACGCGGCCAGCCCGGCCTCGACGGTCGGCAGTGTGACCTCGCGCAGATAGCGCTCCGTGGTGAAGCCGTGCGCGAGCAGTCCGTCGGCCACCTCGCCCGCCACCCGCGTCATCGCCGACCCGACCGCGGCCACGAAGACCTTGGGCGCCCCTCCGGTCGCGGGCGGGGGAGAGAAGAACGGCGACATGAGCGTGTGCGAGTAGAAGTCACCGCGGAAATTGAGCCGTTCGCCCTCGTTCCAGGCGGCCCAGATGGCGTGCAGCGCACTCACGTACTCCCGCATACGGGCCGCCGGCCGGCTCCACGGCATGGCGAAACGCCGCTCGATGTGCGGCTTGATCTGGCTGCCGAGGCCGAGCGAGAACCGCCCGCCCGCATACGTCTGCAAGTCGTGCGCGGTGTACGCGAGTTGCATGGGGGAGCGGGCGAAGGCCACTGCGATGGCGGTGCCCACCTCGAGGCGGTCGGTGTGCTCGGCGGCCAGCGTCAGCGGCAGGAAGGGGTCGTGCTTGGACTCCGAGGCCCACAGGCCGTCGTAGCCCACCTTCTCGTGGTGCCTGGCCTCCTCCACGACCTCCGCGGTGCTCCACACGTTGAGCTTGCCGTCGACCTTCATGCCGCTCCTCCGACTGCTTCCATGCCGATGCGCTGTGCGAGCAGTTCGCGATGGTACGCGGGGTCGCCGAACAGCAACTGCGATGTCTTGGCCCGCTTCAGATAGAGGTGGGCCGGGTGTTCCCAGGTGAAGCCGATACCGCCGTGGACCTGGATGTTCTCCTCGGTCGCCTGGAGACAGGCGTCGGAGCAGAACGCCTTGGCCAGGCTCGCCACGGCGGGCAGGTCCGGCGCGTCGTCCGAGGCCGCGAGCAGTCCGTAGTGCGCGGCGGCCCGCGCCGACTCGACCTCCAGCAGGACGTCGGCCAGCAGGTGCTTGACGGCCTGGAAGGAGCCGATGGGCCGCCCGAACTGGTGCCGCACCTTGGCGTACTCCACCGCCATCTCCAGCGCGCGGGATGCCACCCCGACCTGTTCGGCGGCCAGCGCGACGGCGGCCCGGTCCAGGACCTGTGCGACCAGGTCCCAGCCGTCACCGTGCGTCCGCAGCCGGGTCGCCGGTACGTCGGCGTAGTCGAGGCGCGCCTGTCTGCGGGTCGGGTCCAGGGTGGGCAGCGGCTCACGCGTCAGCCCGGGTGCGTCGCCGTCCACCAGGAAGACGCCGATCCCGTCGTCGGCCCGTGCCACGGTGAGGACGACATCGGCGGCCGCGCCGTCCAGGACGAACGTCTTGTGCCCGGTCAGCAGCCAACTCCCGGCGGACGCACGGGCGGTGAGCCGCACGCCCACCGCGTCCCAGCGCGCGGAGTCCTCGGTCAGGGCCAGTGTGCCGACCAGCTCCCCGGAGGCCAGGCCCGGCAACAGCCGCTTGCGGGCCTCCTCGTCGGCGCAGCGCAGCAGCGTGGTGGTCGCCAGGACGGCCGAGGACAGGAAGGGCGCGCACAGCAGCGCACGGCCCGCCTCCTCCATGACCACGCCCACTTCGACCGGCCCGTACCCGGCGCCGCCGTACTCCTCGGGCACGGCCAGTCCCTGAAGGCCCAGCTCCGTGCCCATACGGCGCCACAGCGCACGGTCGAAGCCCTCAGGGGTCTCCATGAGGCGCCGTACCTCGGTCTCGGGCGAGGTGTCCGCGAGGAACGCCCTCACCGTGCGCCCGAGTTCCTCCTGCTCCTCGCTGAACGCGAAGTCCATGCGGGTACTCCTTTCCGGCTGCGGCTGCGGCTGCGGCTGCGGCTCTGCGGTTGTAAGGCTCTGGGGATCAGCGGCGGCCGCGTGCCGCGATCATCCGCTCGACCGCCGCGATGTGGTCCGGTGCGTGCATGGTGTCCCGCTCGGCGAGCAGGGCCGGTTCCATCACGGTGTCGAGGGCCTGCTCCAGGTGCCGGTTGACCGCGCGCTTGGTCTCGCGCAGCGCCTGCGCGGGCAGGGCCGCCAGCCGCCCGGCCAGGTCCATGGCCTCGTCCATCAGCTTGTCCCTCGGCACGGCGCGGTTGGCGATGCCCAGCCGCACGGCGTCCTCGGCGCTCACCCGGTCACCCAGGAACAGCAGTTCCTTCGCGCGGGTCAGGCCCACGAGCAGCGGCAGGACGTACGCGCCGCCGTCGCCCGCGACGAGTCCGACCTGGACGTGCGGATCGGCGAGGTAGGTGTCGTCGGCGATCAGCACGAGGTCGCTCAGCAGGGCCAGGCTGCAACCGAGGCCGACGGCCGGGCCGTTGACCGCCGCGATCACGGGCAGGGGGCAGCGGACCAGGCCCGTGATGATCCTGCGGGCCTCGTCGACCTGCCGCTCCCGGAAAGCCCTGTCGCGCTGAACCCGGGTCATGGTGTCGAGGTTGCCGCCCGCACTGAAGGCCGGGCCGCGCCCGGTGAGCACGATCACCCGGGCTTCCGGGTCGGCGGCGACCTCGTCCCACACCGACGCCAGGCCGGTGTGCAGTTCGTCGCTCATCGCGTTCCGCTGCTCGGGCCGGTTCAGCTCGATCAGCCGGACCGGCCCGGCGGCCGTCACCACCAGATCCGTCATGTCCACCGCCCTTGTTCGGACTCACTCGTTCCGGATCGACGTCCAGGAACGCCCGTCCAGGATCTTTCCTTAGAGTTGAATGCTATAACTAATTAAGCTTTCTGGAAACGGGCTCGTGGAGCGACGGAGGACACGCATGGCGCAGCAGGAGTACGAGACCGTGCGGGCCGAGACGGCGGACCGGATCCTCACCGTCACCCTCGACCGGCCCGAGCGGCTCAACGCCTTCAACCCGCAGATGATGCAGGACCTGCTCGACGTGCTGGACGCGGCCGACGCGGACGACGAGGTACGGGTGGTCGTGGTGACGGGCGCCGGCCGTGGCTTCTGCGCGGGCGCCGACGTCAGCTCCGGCGGCTCGTCCTTCGACCACCGCAGGGCGGGCGCCTGGCACCGGGACACCGGCGGCCGGGTCGCGCTGCGGATCTTCTCCAGCACGAAACCGGTCATCGCGGCGATCAACGGCCCGGCGGCGGGCGTCGGGGCGAGCATGACCCTGCCGATGGACATCCGGCTGGCGTCGACGACGGCGAAGTTCGGCTTCGTCTTCGCGCGCCGCGGCATCGTGCCGGAGTCGGCGGCGAGCTGGTTCCTGCCCCGGGCGGTCGGCATGCAGCGGGCCATGGAGTGGGTGGCGACGGGCCGCGTCTTCGGTCCCGACGAGGCGCTCGAGGCCGGTCTGGTCCGCTCCGTCCACCCGCCGGAGGACCTGCTGCCGGCGGCGTACGAACTCGCCCGGGAGATCGCCGGGACCACCTCGGCGATCTCGGTCGCCCTGGCCCGCCAGATGATGTGGCGGATGCTGGGCGAGCCCCACCCCATGACCGCGCACCGGCTCGACTCCCGCATCATGAGCCAGATAGGCGGCGGCCCGGACCCGGTCGAGGGAGTCGAGTCGTTCCTGGCCAAGAGGCCGCCCGCCTTCCCCGGCCGGGTCAGCACGGACATGCCGGACGTCTACCCCTGGTGGCAGGACGAGGACTTCCGGCCCTTCGGGGAGTAGGCGGCCGTGGGGTTTACACATCCAGGAGATCTGGCCGAAACATTGTCGTGGTTTGCATGAAGTGTTAGCGTCCGGGCGGCGGACATTCAGTTGAATGCGCTAAACCATTGACCGCCTGGACGGTGCCCATGAGCGATGGTTTCCTGCATGAGTCCTTGCGCGGTGTCGACTGGGGGGTCGCCACGGCGGACACCATCGCGGCTCCACCGCCGCCCCCGCCGGAACGCGGCGGGCACTTCCGGCAGTGGACGGACGACATCCGGCAGCTGCTCGGCGTCACCCCGGACACACACCGCATGGTCGCCGGGTGGCCCCAGCTCCAGCCCGACGGCCCAGGCCGTTGGGACCGGCAAGCCCTGGACCGCTGCGAGCGCGCGCTCGACGCCCTGCTCGCACAGGGCAGGCGCCCCGCACTCACCCTGTTCGACCGCACCCTGCCCCCCTGGCTGGACGCCGCGGGCGGCTGGCTCAGCCGCGACACCGCGGAGCACTTCGCCGCGTACGCCGCCGAGCTGGGCCGCCGCTTCGGCGACCGGGTGGACCGCTGGATCACCTCCACCGACCTCGCCGGTCCCACACTCGCCGACCACGTGGCCGGAATGTACTCACCGGGCCGGGGCGCGGGCCGCGCCGGGCTGCCGGCGGTCCACCACATCCTGCTCGCGAACGGGCTCGCCACCCAGGCCCTCAGGTCCGTCGGCGCCACGGGCCGGGTCGGGACGACGGTCACCCTCGTCGGCGGCTACGCGGCCACCGACGACCCCTTCGACCGGCTCGCACTGGAGCGTCTGGACAGCTGGACGAACCGGCTCTTCCTGGACCCCCTGCTGCTCGGTGAGCACATGGTGACCGAGGACGACGAAGCCCCGGTGGCGGCCTCCGGCTGCGTACGCCCCGGCGACCTGGAGGTCATCGCCACCGCCCAGGACCTGCTGGGACTGTCCTGGCACACGCCGTTCCGCGTCACCGCGCCGGAGAACCTGCCGCGCGTGCTGCCGACCGCCAAGTGCCGCAGTGCCCTCAACGAGGTCAACCGCCTGCTCGTGGGGCTCGGCTTCGCGATCGTGCCCTTCGACGACGTGGAGACGACCGCCTACGGCTGGCCGATCATCCCCGAGGGGCTCGCCGACGCCGTAGCCGGGCTGTGCGACCAGTACGGGGACCTGCTGCCCCCGCTGTCGATCGTCGACAACGGCATGGGCGACCTGGACCTGGTGGACGAGACGGGACACAGCGACGACACCCGGCGTCGGGCCCTGCTGCGGGCCCGGCTCGCCTGGCTGGCGGGACTCGTCGGCGCCGGTGTCGAGGTGTGCGGCTACGAGTACTGGTCGGTCCTCGACAACCTGGAGGCCAAGTTCCGCTACACCCGCCTGTACGCGATGGCGATCCCGGACCACGAGCTCGCGCCCCGGCCCGCGATGCCGTCCGACTGGGTGCACGGAGGGGCGTTCGCCACCGAGACCGCCACGGACTCCGCCGATCCGAAGCCCGGACTGTCCCTCGTCCCCCGCACTCACGGCGCCGGCGCCTTGTAGTCCCGGCCGCGGATCAGCCGCACCGGGCAGTAGACCAGGACGTCCTCGTCCCGCTGGTTGCGCACGGTGATCCGGCTGGTCACCACGCCCCGGCCGGGCTTGCTGGAGGGGCGGCAGCCCGTGGTCTCCACGACGGCGTACAGCGTGTCGCCGACGTAGACCGGTCCCAGCACGTCGAGCTCCATGTGGAGGAAGGCGAGTCCGGTGCCGTGCAGCACGTTGGTCTGCAGCACGAGCCCCTCGGCGAGGCAGTACGTCAGACCGCCCGGCACCAGCCGGCCCGTGTACCCGCCCTCGGCCGCGTGCGTGGCGTCCCAGAAGAGCGGCTCGGTGAAGCCGCCCCAGGTGACGAAGTTGACCAGGTCGGTCTCGGTGACGGTCCGGCGGGCGGTGCGGAAGACCTGCCCGACCGGCATCTCCTCGTAGGTCAACCCCCGTACCAGCGGCGGGACTTCGGTGGTGATCTGCTCAGCAGTCATGATCGGTTCCTCTTGTACGGCGGTCGGGGAGCCAGGGGGTTCTTGTGCGGCGGTCAGTGAGCCGGGGGTTCTCGGGCGGCGGTCAGTGAGCCGGGGATTCTTGAGCGGTGGTCACAGAGCCAGCGGGTTCTTGTCGCCCACGCCCTCGAAGTCCGGGGCGCGCTTGTCGCGGTGGGCGGCCAGGCCCTCGACGACCTCGTGACCCGCGAACCCGAAGAACTCCAGCCCGAGCGAGGCCTCGAAGATCGGCTGGGCGGTGCGGTACCAGTGGTTGAGGGACCGCTTGGTCCAGCTGATCGCGCTGGTGGGACCGGCGGCCAGGACGCTCGCCACCCGCAGCGCCTCCGCGTGCACGTCCTCGTCGGCCACGCACTTCGACACCAGCCCGATCCGCTCGGCCTCCTCGCCGGTCAGCGCCTCACAGGTGAGCAGGTAGTACTTGGCCTTGGCCATGCCGCACAGCAACGGCCAGCAGATCGCCGCGTGATCACCCGCCGCGACCCCGAGCCGGGTGTGCCCGTCGACGATCTTCGCGGTGCGGGCGGCGATCGAGATGTCCGCCAGCATGCCGATGACCAGCCCCGCACCGACCGCCGGACCGTGGATCGCGGAGACCACGGGCTTGGAGCAGTTCATCACCCCGTAGACCATGTCCCGCGCCTCGCGCATCACCCGGGCGCGCACCGCGTAGTCCTCGGTCATGGCCTCGATGGAGTCGAAGGTCCCGCCCGCCGAGAACGCCCGGCCGGCCCCCTGGACCAGCACCGCCCGGGTCCGTTCGTCCCGGTCGATGACCGGCCAGATGTCGGCCAGCTCGCCGTGCATCCGCGGATCGACCGCGTTGAGGTTCGGGGCGTCGAGCACGACGCGCAGCACGCCGGGCGCGGGCCGCTCGAAGGTCAGGCTCGTGAACGGGGCGTAGAGATCGGTCACGTCGCGCTCCTGGTGTATTCAGTGTGGATACTATAATTATCTAACTGTATCGAGCGGAGAGCGGCAAGCGATCGGCAGACGCGTCGCACCGAGGACGGGAAGCTCGGCATGGATCTCACCTTCAGCCAGGAACAGGACGAACTGCGCAAGGTCGTACGGTCGTTCCTGGCCAAGCACTCCGACGAGGCGGCCGTGCGTCGCCTGGCCGCCGAACCGCTGGGCCACGACCCGGTCCTCTGGCGACGGATGGCCGGCGAACTCGGCCTCCAGGGGCTCGCTATCCCGGAGGAGTACGGCGGTCACGGCTTCGGCTACGTCGACCTCGGCATCGTCTTCGAGGAGGCCGGCCGGGCACTGCTGTGCGGGCCGTACTTCGCCACCGTCGCCCTGGCGGCCGAATCCCTCCTGCGCTGCGGCGACGAACAGGCCCGGTGCGATCTTCTGCCAGGCATCGCGTCCGGCGGGACGGTGGCCACGCTGGCGCTCACCGAGGACAGCGGCCGCTGGGACGAGCCGGGCATCCGGCTCACCGCCCGCACCACCGCCGACGGTCCGAGGCTGACCGGGACCAAGACCTACGTCCCCGACGGACACCTCGCCGACCTGGTCCTGGTCGCCGCCCGCACCCCTGGGGGCATCAGCCTCTTCGCGGTCGAGGGCGGCGCACCGGGTCTGGTCCGCACCGCCCTGCCGACCCTCGACCAGACCCGCAAGCAGGCGCGGCTGGAGTTCACCGACACCCCCGCACGCCTGATCGGCAGCCAGGACACGGCGTGGCCCGCACTCGAACGCACCCTCGCCACCGCGTCCGTCCTCCTCGCCGCCGAACAGGTCGGGGGAGCTGCCGCCGCTCTGGACGCCGCCGTGGACTACGCCAGGATCCGGGTGCAGTACGGGCGCCCCATCGGCTCCTTCCAGGGAATCAAGCACAAGTGCGCCGACATGCTGGTGGAGATCGAGTCCGCCCGCTCCGCCGCATACGCCGGACTGTGGGCCCTGGACGCGGACGACGACACGGAGACCGCCGTCGCGGCGGCCCTGGCACAGGCCTTCTGCTCGGAGGCGTTCACCAAGGTCGCCGGCGACACCATCCAGGTCCACGGCGGGATCGGCTTCACCTGGGAACACCCCGCCCACCTGTACTTCAAGCGGGCCAAGAGCTCCGAGGTGCTGCTCGGCACACCGTCGTACCACCGCGAGCTGCTGGCCACCCGGCTCGGCATCTGAACCCCTGAACCCCCTCTGGGCCTCTGCATCTCTGGACCTCCGGAACTCTGGAAGGAAGTCGGCATGGAGCTGGACTTCGGACCCGCCGTACGCGACTTCCGCGACGAGCTGCGGGACTGGCTGGCGGACCACCTCGTCGGCGAGTACGCGGCACACCGCGGCGTCGGCGGCCCCACCGACGGGGAGGCCTGGGAGGTCCGGCTGGCCTGGGACCGCGAGCTCTCGAACGGCGGTTGGCTGGGTGTGGGCTGGCCCAAGGAGTACGGGGGACGAGGACTCGGACTCCTGGAGGAGATCGTCTTCGAGTACGAGTACGCCCGCGCGAACGCCCCCTACCGGGCCACCGGGAACGCCCTCGACCTCCTCGGCCCGATGCTCCTCAAGATGGGCGGCGAGGAGCAGAAGGAGCGCTTCCTGCCGCCGATCCTCGCCGTCGAGGAACTGTGGGGCCAGGGCTTCAGCGAGCCCGGCGCCGGGTCCGACCTGGCCTCGGTCCGCACCAGGGCCGAGCGCGACGGCGACGAATGGGTGGTCAGCGGGCAGAAGGTGTGGACCTCCTTCGGCATCCACGCCGACTGGCTCTACGTCCTCGCCCGCACCGACCCCGACTCGGCACGTCACAAGGGCCTGACCATGCTGCTCCTGCCCACGGACCAGCCCGGTGTGGAGATCCGCCCCATCCGCAACCTCGCCGGCCAGGACGAGTTCGCCGAGGTCTTCCTCTCCGACGCGCGCACCGGCGCGGACATGATCGTCGGCGAGGTCGGCCAGGGCTGGCGCACCGCGATGGCCACCCTCGGCATCGAACGCGGCACCACGCTCCTGCCCCAGCAGCTCACCTTCGAACGGGAGGCCGAGGCGCTGATCGACCTGGCCCGGGAGCGAGGCGCTCTCGACGACCCGATGCTGCGCCGACGCATCATCGACGCCTGGATCTCCGTACGCATCATGCGCACCACCAACCTGCGCACCCTCGCCGAACTGACCGCGGGCCGCACCCCCGGCGCCCAGTCCACCACGGCCAAGCTCTACGCCTCCACCCGCCACCAGCAACTCGGTCACCTGGCCCAGGAGTTGGCGGGCCCGGCCGGTCAGATCGTCGGCGAGGACTACGGCCTGGACACACGGCAGCGCTCCTTCCTGCTCTCCCTGGCGGAGACGATCTACGGCGGATCCAGCGAGATCCAGCGCAACATCATCGGCGAGCAACTCCTCGGCCTGCCCAAGGAGCCCCGGCCATGACACCGCTGGAGGAACGCCTCGACCGCATCGAGTCGCACCTCGCCGTCCAGCAGTTGCCCGTGCGGTACGCCCTCGCCGTGGACGCCCGCGACCTCGACGCCTGGGTGGGCTGCTTCCGGCCCGACGTCGATCTGGGCCGCCACGGCCGTGGCCGCGAGGCGCTGCTGGCCTACATCGAGCCTCTCGTCCGGGGCTTCCGCGGGTCGGTCCACCAGATCTGCGGTCACCGCATCGAGTTCACCGGCCGCGACACGGCCACCGGTTCCGTGTACTGCCGTGCCGAGCACGAGGTGGGGGAGCGGTGGATCGTGATGGCCATCCGCTACCTCGACGAGTACGCGCGCGTGGACGGCGAGTGGTTCTTCTCCAGGCGCCGGGAGCAGCACTGGTACGCGGCGGACGTGACCGAGCGTCCCCAGCAGGTCGGCTTCGAGGGCTGGGCGGGCGCCGGACGACCGGCGCTGCCGGAGGCCTTCCCCACCTGGGATCCCTTCTGGAAGGAGACGTGATGGAGCGGCTGGCGGGCAAGACGGCCCTGGTCACCGGCGGCGGGCAGGGCGTGGGCCGCGGAATCGCCCTCGCCCTGGCGGCCGAAGGGGCGGCGGTGGTGATCACGGGCCGTACCGAGGACAAGCTGAAGGACACCGCGCACGTGATCGCCGAGCGCGGCGGGCGGGTGCGCACGGTCGTCGGGGACGTGGGCGAGCGGGCCGACGTCGACCGCATGGTGGCGGAGACGGTACGGGAGTTCGGCGGCCTCGACGTGCTCGTCAACAACGCGCAGAGCTCCGTGCAGCGCCGGCTGGAGGAGACGTCGTACGACGACGTTGAACTCGCCTACCGCAGTGGTCCGTTGGCGGCCTTTCACGCGATGCGGTCCGCCCTGCCCCACCTGAAGGCCGGCCGCGGCAGCGTCGTCAACCTCGGTTCGTCGGCCGCGGTACAGGGCGAGGCGGGCTTCGCGGCCTACGCGATGGCGAAGGAGGCCATCCGGGGACTCACGCGCGTGGCCGCGCGGGAGTGGGGCCCGTACGGGATCCGGGTGAACGTGGTCTGCCCGGCCGCCCTGAGCCCGGCCGCGGAGGCGTACTTCGCCGCCCGTCCGGACCAGGCCGAGAAGGTGGTGGCCGGTATCCCGCTGGGCAGGATGGGCGACCCGGAGACGGACATCGGCCGGGCGGTGGCCGCGCTCGTCAGCGACGACATGGCCTATCTGACCGGCGCGACACTGATGCTGGAGGGCGGCAGGACACTGCTCGGGTAGTCGGACAGGCGCCGGGGTCGGTCAGACGACGCCCCGCGCGCGCAGTCCCGCTATCTGATCCCGCGTCAACCCCGCTACCTCGCCGAGCACTTCATCGGTGTGCTCGCCCAGCCCCGGTGGCGGGGCGTACCCGTCGACCGGCGTCGCCGCGAACCGGATCGGATTGGCGAGCAACGGCAGTCGCCCCGACACCGGGTCCTCGACCTCCACCAGCATCCCCCGGTGCCGTATCTGCGGGTCGGAGAAGACCTCGGGCATCTCGTTGAACGGGCCGGCCGGCACGTCGTGTGCGTCGAGGACCGTCAGCCAGTCGTCCCGGGTCCGGGTGCGCAGGATCGCCTCCAGCACCGGCAGGATCTCCTCGCGGTGCGCGATCCGGGCCGAGGTGGTGACGAACCGCGGGTCCTGGAGGAGATCGGTGCGGTCGGCGGCCGCGCAGAACGCGGCGAACTGCTTGTCGTTGCCCGCGACGAGGAAGATCGGCTTGTCCGCACACTGGAACGCCTGGGACGGGATGCCGCCGTATCCGCCATTGCCGCGCCGCGCGGGCACCTGGCCGGAGACCAGGTAGTTCATCGCGAAGTGCGACAGCGAGGCCAGCCCGCAGTCCAGCAGGGACAGGTCGATGAACTGGCCCTCTCCGGTGGCGTCACGGTGCCGCAGGGCCGCCAGGACGGCCGTCGCGGCGTACAGGCCGGTGAGGATGTCGACCATGCTGACCCCGACCTTCATCGGTTCCTCGGGGTGCCCGGAGACGCTCATCATCCCGGACATGGCCTGGAAGATGCCGTCGTAGCCGGGCCGTTCGGCGTACGGCCCGGTCTGCCCGAAGCCCGTCACCGAGAGGTAGACGAGGCGTGGATCGAGCTCCCGCAGGCTCTCGTGGTCCAGGCCGTACTTCGCCAGTGTGCCGGTCCGGAAGTTCTCGACGACCACGTCCGAGCGGGCGGCGAGCGCACGGATCACCTCCTGCCCCTCGGCGGTGGCGTGGTTGACCGTGACCGACCGCTTGTTGCGATTGCAGGAGAGGTAGAAGGCGGCCGTGTCCGTGCCGGGCGCGAACGGCGGCCCGTACGTCCGTGAGTCGTCCCCCACCCCCGGCCGTTCGACCTTGATCACCTCTGCGCCGAGGTCGGCCAGCATCTGGGTGGCCAGGGGCGCGGCGAGGATGCGGGACAGATCGAGGACGCGGATCCCGGCCAGGGCGGTCGACGGCATCGAGGTCTCCCTCTGTTCACGAGCGGCCAATGAGTTATATAAATAATACATCTAGCGACTGGATCGCATCTCGCTTGATTGCTTGAACTATTCAATTCATGTAACTATATGGATCGGTCGCCGGACCGAGACCGGAGGGCGTGCTGATGACCGTCGCGGCGAGGACCCTCAGCGACCAGGAACAGCGTGAACGCCGGATCTGGTTCCGGGCCCGCTGGGAACGCGGGGTCGCCTTCAACCGGCACTGCCACATCCGCGTCACCCGCTGGGACGCGGAGGTCGTGGAGATCGTGCTGCCCTACGCCGAGGCCCTCTCCGCTCACGAGGACGTCTTCCACGGCGGGGTGATCTCGGCGCTCATCGACACCGCGGGCGCCGGAGCCGTGATCGCCGGGCACGACTTCGCCAAGGGCAGCCGCCTGAGCACCGTGTCGATGTCGGTGCAGTTCCTCGCACCCGCCCGCGGCCGCGAGGCCGTCGCCTACGCGCGCTGCGTACGGCGGGGCCGCAGGCTGCACTTCGCCGACGTCGACGTGATGACCGACGGACGCCTCTGCGCCCGGGGGCAGGTGGTGGTGAGCATCGCCGGGGAGCGACCGGGCGTCGGCGAACCGATAGCCCCCGCGGACCCGGCCGACGCCGAGCCCGGCAACCCCATGTATCCCATTGGCCCCATCGACTCTCTGACGGAGGAGTGACCCGATGACCGAGGAGCCCGCCCAGGACGACCTGGTGCTGTACGAGGTCGACGAGGACGGCGTCGCGACCGTCACCCTCAACCGCCCCGAGCGCAAGAACGCCTGGAGCATCCCCATGGAGCGCCGCTTCTTCGCGCTCCTCGACGAGGCCGCGAACGACCCGGCCGTCCGCGTCGTGATCGTCACGGGCGCGGGCAGGGCCTTCTGCCCCGGCATGGACGTCCAGCGCCTGGAACAGAACTCCCAGCCGGGCCAGTCCCTCAACCTCCAGGCCCGCGTCCCCATGTACAGCAGGCGCCTGCTGCCGAAGCCGATGATCGCCGCCGTCAACGGCGCCTGCGCCGGCATCGGCCTGGTCCAGGCGCTGATCTGCGACGTCCGCTTCGCCGCCCGCGGCGCCCGCTTCACCACCGCCTTCACCCGGCGCGGCCTGGCCGGCGAGTACAACCTGCCGTACGTGCTGCCCCGCGTCATCGGCCTGGAGAACGCCCTGGACCTGCTGCTGTCGGGCCGGGTCTTCGACGCTGACGAGGCCAAGGAGCTCGGCCTCGTCAGCCGCGTCGTCGAACCCGAGGACCTGCTGGACGCCGCCCGTGCCTACGCCCGGGCCATCGCCCGCAACTGCTCACCGCGCGCGATGGCCGTCGTACGGCACCAGGTGTACGGCGATCTCGACCGCCCCTTCACCGACGCGCTCGCCCGCTCCTACTCCGCCATGGAGTTCTTCGCGGGCTCACCCGACTTCCGGGAGGGCGTCGCGAGCTTCGTGGAGAAGCGCGAGCCGAAGTTCGAGGGCCTGCCGCCGGACTTCGACCCGGACGAGGCCACCCGCGACGCGTTCCTGCCGTACTGACCGAGGAGGTTCTTGATCATGACTGGGCAGCCGTTCCCCGTCGAGGCCGGGCACATCATGATGTTCGCCCGCGCCATCGGCGACGAACACCCCGCGTACCAGGGCGAGTCGGCCCTCGCCCCACCGACCTTCACCATGGCGAGCGCCCACTACGATCCCGACTACCACCTGCGTCCCAAGCCGGACGAGGAGTGGTTCGGATCCGGCGGCGGCCCCGGGGTGATGGCCGAGGGCGGCGGTGGACTCCACGCCGAGCAGCACTTCGAGTACCACCGCCCGGTGCGCGCCGGCGAGACGCTCTACGCCCACACCGTTCCCGGACGCAGCTGGGAGAAGCAGGGCCGCAGCGGCCGTCTGCTCTTCAGTGAGCGCGTCACCGAGTACCGGGACGCCGACGGCGAGCCCGTCGTCAGCGCCGTGACCGTGGCCGTCGTACCCGAGGGCCCCGCGACCCCTAAGGACGCGCGATGAGCCTGAGCAGCAACGACATCAAGGTCGGCGAGACCCGCGAGAGCGTCCTCGTCGAGGACCTCAAGCGCACCCGGATCGTGCAGTACGCGGGCGCCTCCGGCGACTTCAACCCGCTGCACACCGACGAGCGGTTCGCCGTCGAGGCCGCGGGATACCCCGGCGTCTTCGCCCACGGCATGCTCTCCATGGGCATGACCGGCCGCGTCCTGACCGACTGGGTCGGTCCCGAGTCGCTGCTGCGCTACGGCGTGCGCTTCAAGGCCCAGGTCTGGCCGGGAGACACCCTCACCGCCACGGTGACGGTCGACTCGATCGACGACACCCCGGACGCCCCGGTAGCCCACTTCACCCTGCGCACGGTCAACCAGAACGGCGTCGAGGTGGTCACCGGCACGGCGGCGGCCCGCCTGGAGCCGTGACCCGGTGACCGCGGCACGGGATGCGGGGGGTGCGGTGCGGGTGGGGGAGGACCCGGCGGCCGCTCTGGAGGGTTTGGCAGGATCGGTGCCGGTCGTTGGGCCGGTGGGGGAGGCGGGTGCTGGGGCAGTGGGTGTGCCTCCCCGGGGCCTCGGGCCCGCGCGGGAGACCGAGGTGGCTGGAGGAAACGGCCCCGCCCCGATGGCTCAGGCGGTAGGCGTCACCTGGACCGCCATGGTCAGCCGTGCCTACGACCACCCCCGCCCCGCCGTCCGGTTCGGGGACTCGACCTGGACCGGGCGAGAACTCCTGGACCGCGCGGCCGGCGCCGCCGACTGGCTGGACTCGCTCGGACTGGAGCCCGGCGCCCCGGTCCCGGCCCTGGTCGCCACCTCCGCCGACGCCCTCGCGCTGGTGATCGGCGCCGCCGGATCCGGTCACCCGCTCGCCCCGCTCGGCGTCCGCATGACCGCGCACGAGATCGCCGCCGTGGTCCGACAACTCCCGTGCCAAGTCGTGCTGACCCAGCCCGAGTTCACCGAACTCGCGGAGCAGGTGGCCCAACTCTCCGGCCGGTGCGTCGCCACCGTGCCCGAACTACCCGGCAGCACCCGCACCTTGACGGCTCGCCCCGACGAACTCGCCGCCGTCCTGCACACCTCCGGCACCACCGGCCTGCCCAAACCCGTCCCGATGACCCAGCGGCGACTGGCCGCCCGCGCCCGCGTCAACGGGAGCCTCTGCGGCCTGGACCCCGACAGCTTCTACGGCGGCAGCGCGCCCTTCCACCACATCGCGGGCCTCGGCAACCTCGCCGTCGCCCTCGCCGCCGGCGCGCTGATCACCGGCCTGCCCCGCTTCACCGTCGAGGGCTGGACCCTGCTCAGGGACCTCGGCACCACCCACACCAGCATGGTCCCGGCGATGCTGGAGACCCTGCTGGCCGCGGGCGAGGCACGGCACGAGACCCTGCGGACCCTGCAGTACGGGGGCGCGCCCGTCCGCCCCGGCACCCTGCGGCGGACGTACGAGGCGATGCCGGGTGTCCGCATGCTCAACATGTTCGGCCAGACCGAGGGTTCACCCATCAGCGTGCTCACCCCCGAGGACCACCGCGAAGCGATCGCGGGACGCACCGAACTGCTCCGCTCGGTCGGGCGGCCCGCCCCCGGGGTCGAGGTCAGGGTCGACGCCGCCGGGCCGGACGGCATCGGCGAGATCCACGCCCGCGCCGACCACTTCTTCCGGATCGACGCCGAAGGCTGGCTGCACAGCGGTGACCTGGGCCGGATCGCGCAGGACGGCTACCTCTACCTCCTCGGCCGCGGCACCGACATGATCATCCGAGGCGGCGAGAACGTGCACCCGCTGGAGGTCGAGACCGTCCTGGCCGACCATCCCGGCGTGGCGGACGCCGCGGTGATCGGCGTACCGGACGAGCGCCTGGGCCAGACGGTCGTCGCCTTCGTCGTGCCGACCGACCCGCACGCCCCGCCCGGTCCGGCCGCCCTCAGAAGCCACACCCGCGCCCGGCTGTCCGGGTTCAAGGTCCCCGTCCGCTGGTGGTTCGTGGACGACCTGCCCCGCAACGCCAACGGCAAGGTCGTTCGCCGCGGCCTGCGGGAGCCGTACGAAGGAGGAACAGGTGTCTGACCTCGTCGACCCAAAGCGACTCGACGTCCTGCTGCGCCGGATCCGCCGGGAGGTCGAACGCGGCCCCCTGCCGTCCGCGCAGGTCGCCGTCGCCCGCGCCGGCCGTCTGGTGGCCTTCGAGACGTACGGCGACGCGGGCCCCGACACCCGGTACGTGCTGCAGTCCGTCGGGCGGTCGATCGTCGCGGGCGTGGTGTGGAAGCTGATCGGCGACGGGCTTCTCGACGTGGGAGAGCAAGTCGCCGCGATCATGCCGGAGTTCGCACCGAACGGGAAGGAGGAGGTCACGGTCGAGCAGGTGCTGACGCACACCGCGGGCTTTCCCTTCGCCCCCCTGGGATTCCCCAAGATGCTCGACCGTGAGCAGCGGCTCGCCGCCTTCGGACGCTGGCGGCTGGACTACCCGCCGGGCACCCGCTTCCAGTTCCACCTCACCTCGGCGGCCTGGTTGATCGCCGAGATCGTCGAGCGCCGCACCGGCCTGGCCTTCGCCGACTACCTGCGGGAGCGGCTGGTGCGGCCGCTGGGCCTGGAGTCGATCGAACTGGGGGTGCCGGAGGACCGTCAGCCCGGCACCGTCGCCCCGATGACCGCCACCGACCGCACCAGCGACGAACAGGAACCCGACCCCTGGGGACCGTGGTACCTCTCCGACCCGAAAGTCCTCGCGGCCGGAGAGCCCAGCCACGCCCTCGTCGCCACCGCCGCGGACGTCGCCCTGTACTTCCAGGCACTGGAGCACTCCGGTCTGTGGAAGCCGGAGGCGGTGGCGGAGGGCACCCGGATCCGGCTCACGGACCACCCGTACGGGGACCAGATCTACGGCGGCGGCGACGAACGGCGCACCAGCATGGGCCTGTTCGTGACGGTGGCCGGCCCGGACTCCGGAAGCAACCTGCCGTCGACCGGCTCCCCGTCCCTCTTCGGCAGCGCCGGCGCCGCGTACCAACTGGGCTTCATGGACCCGGAGTCGGGCCTCTCCTTCGCCTGCCTGTCCAACGGCTACCCACTCGCCGGCTACGACCACTCCCCGCACGGTACGGCCCTGCTCAGGGACATCGCGGACCTGGCGGGGGGCTTGGCCACCGAACTGCCCTGACCTACGACCGAATGCCGAGCCACTGCTCGGCGCCCCGTGCCACGCGGCCCGGCTCTGCCGTCCGGGCACGCTGGCGAATGGGCAGGCACCAGGGCAGGTGACCAATGGAACAACACTTGGCTCCCCGGCGCGACGCTCGGGGAGCCGTCCTACGTCGCGCCCGCTCCCACCCACAGAGCGGCGGTCCGGCTCAGCGGCTGATCAGCTGCTGCGCGTTGTGGAACATGATGTCGTCCTGAGCGGACTCGTCGAGCTCCGCGATGAGCTTGCGGAAGTCGGCCGGGGAGGCCAGGCCCTCCGCGTGCGGGAAGTCGGAGCCCATGACGATGGACTCGTGGTAACCGAGTCGCCGCACGACGTCCACGATGTCGTCCTCGGGGTAGGGCACCACGCGCACGTGCTTGCGGAACACCTGGCTGGGACGCTCGGTCAACTGCCCGCCGATCCAGGGGCCGTTGCGGCCCATGCCCCGGCTCTTGTCCATGTGGCGGACGAAGTGCGGCACCCACTCGGAGCCGAACTCGGAGACCAGGACGTTGATGTCGGGGAAGCGGCCGAAGAGGTTGTCGAAGATGAGCGCGCTCAGCGTCTCCTCGATGGGGCGCTGGCCGTAGGTGTTCTGCCACTGCCAGGCCGACATCCGGAAGTGGATCGGGTTGGGGTCGAAGCCCCAGGAGGGGGCGACCTGCGAGTTGTAGTAGAACTCGCTGATGTGGTAGCAGACGCTCGCCTTGGCCTCGTTGACCAGCTTCCAGAACGGGTCGAAGTACGGGTCGCCCGGCGAGCGGCCGTACACCGGGCCGGTGGGCAGCAGGATGAAGCGGGCGCCCTGGTTCAGGACGTACTCCAGCTCCTTGACCGCGTGGTCCAGGTCGCGCAGGGAGAGCAGGGCGGGGGCGTAGATGCGGCCCTGGTGGTCGAAGCCCCAGACCTCGTTCATGTAGCGGTTGAACGAGTGGTAGTTGGCGTAGAGCGGCTCGACGCCCTTCACGTACTCCTCGGCGACCAGGGCCCAGCCGCCCGGGTACATGATCGACTGGTCGAGGCCCTGCTCGTCCATGACCCGCAGCCGGGCGTCCCGGTTCTGGTAGGACTCGTGCATCGGCTCGAACTGGTACGTCTCCTCCGGATTGCCCGAGGCCATCGCCTTGAGCATCTCCTTCAGCGAGCCGGGGCGGTAGACCTGCCCGAACTCGGGCTCCAGGCAGACGACGATCCGGTCGCCGGCGAGGATCACCTCCCGCCCGTCGGCCAGGGTGACCGGCGCGACCGCCGAGCCGAGGAACTCCTTCGGGAGGTAGCGGGTGAAGGAGTCCCGCTCCTCGTACATGTGCTGGTCGCAGTCGAAGATTCGCTTGCGCTGTTCGGCCATGCCGTCGCCTCCGGACCCCGGATCTAATCGGTACGCCTCCTATAATTATCTAACTGTTTCTTGGAGGCAAGGGGGTGGTGGCGACCGGGGTCGGGATGCGGTCGGTCGTGCGCGGGCGCGGTCGGTCGCGGGGGCGCGGTCAGTCCAGAAGTTCGAGCACCGTCTTGGGCCCGGCGGAGTTCACGACGTCGTCGGCGCTGGAGATGTGGCGCTGCCAGAGCTTCTCGGCCTCGTCCGCCTTGCCGGCCTCGATCAGGCCGACCAGCCGGACGTGCGCCCGGTGTCCCTTGAGTGCCTGCGCCTTCTGCGTCTCGGCGTCGGTGGCGGCGGCGGTGTAGGACGCGTTGGCCCGGTCGATGATGTTGCGGACCATGCTGCACAGCAGGATCAGGGTCTGGTTGCCGGTGAGCTCGACCAGCAGCGCGTGGAAGGCGTCCTGCGCCTCGACCAGCGCCAGGGGGTCCTCCAGGACGGCCTTCTCGGCGGCCACCGCGTCACGCAGCCGCTTGATGTCGGTGGCGGTGGGCTTGGTGGCGAGCTGGCGGGCGCAGGGCGGCTCGATGAGGGCCGCCGCGCGGTAGAGGTCGCCCAGGGTGGCCCCCCGGTACTCGAGGATCAGACCGGCGAAGCGGGCGGCGACATCGGCGTCGGGCGCGCTCACCCGGGCGCCGCCGTGCGCGCCACGGCGCACCGTGATCAGGGACTCCGACTCCAGGACGCGGAAGGCCTCGCGCAGCGTCGGGCGCGAGATGCCGAACTGCTCCATCAGCCCCGACTCCGGCGGCAGCGCGTCGCCCGGCTTCAGCTCACCCCGTACGATCTGGCGGCGCAGGTGGCCCGCGACCAGCTCGGCGGTCTTCGGGACCCGCACCTGGCGTCCGACGCGGCTGCGGGAAGGTGCGGGTACGGCCACCGTTTCACTTGCGCGGGCTGCCTCGGACACGATGGGGCTCCTCATATAGCCAAATGAATCGTCTTAGTGCATCGAGGGTACCAGGTCAAGGGATGGTTGGATCTTCTCTCGTCAGGGGGATCTGGCGCCGCGGCTGCAGCTGGTATATAGATGATTCATCTATCTATTAAATCAGCAGGCCCGTGGGAGTGACCTCGATGACCGAGAATGCGGCCCCGGTGATCCTCACCGAACTCACCGACGACGGGGTCATGCTCCTCACCCTGAACCGTCCGGAGCGGCACAACGCCTGGACGCTGGAGATGGAGCTGCTCTACAACGAGCTGTTCGACCGGGCGGAGGCGGACCCGCGGGTACGGGCGGTGGTGATCACCGGCGCCGGGCGCAGCTTCTGCCCCGGGATGGACATGAGCGTGCTCGACGGCGCGTCGTCCGGCGCCCGCCCGTGGCCCACCGGCCAGCTGCCCCCGCGCACCCGCCCCATGTCCTTCCCGAAACCCGTCATAGCGGCCGTCAACGGCGCCTGCGCCGGCATCGGGTTCAACCAGGCCCTGATGTGCGACGTCCGGTTCGCCGTGCCGCACGCCAAGTTCGCCGCGGCCTTCAGCGCGCGCGGCCTGGTGGCCGAGGACGGCGTGTCCTGGATCCTGCCCCGGCTCGTCGGCTACGGCAACGCCGCCGACCTGCTCCTGTCCTCGCGCCGTGTCACCGGCACGGAGGCCCTGTCGATGGGCCTCGTCAACCGCCTGGCCGAGCCGGACGACCTGCTCCCGCAGGCCCTCGCCTACGCGACCGAACTGGCGCGCTCGGCGAGCCCGTACGCGATGTCCCTCATCAAACGCCAGCTCGCCGACGACCAGGCGAGAACCTTCACCGAGAGCAGTGAGTCCGCGGCCGCCCTGCTGGCCACGGCGAAGCGCGCACCGGACTACCGCGAGGGCGTGCTCAGCTTCATCGAGCGCCGCCCACCGGCCTTCCCGGCACTGGGGGAGGGCGCGTCGGCGGTGGAGAAGAACGAGCTGAAGGAGGCCTCGTCATGACCCGCACCGAACTCCCGCTGCACCGTCGGACGATCACCGTCACCGCCTACGAGGAGGACGGCGGCGAGATCTCGGTCGAGGCGGAACTGCGTGACGAGCGTCCCTGGGAGGAGCCGCCGGGCGGTGTCGTCCACCGCATGGTGCTGGCGGTGCGGGTGCGCCTCGCGGACATGACGATCACGGCCGCCGAGGCGGGCATGAAGGACTTCCCGCACACCGAGTGCCCCCTGATCGCACCGGCCTTCGACGGCCTGGTGGGGCTCAGCGTGGCGAGCGGCTACAACCGGGCCGTCCAGGAGCGCTTCCACGGGGTGTCCGGCTGCACCCACCTGTACGAACTGACCCGCGCGCTCGGCCCCGCCGTCGTTCAGTCGGCCATCTCGGCCCGCAGCCGCGCGGCCGGCCCCCGCTCCCACGACCCGCGCGCCAGCGCCTGGGTGATGAACAGCTGCCACATCTGGGCACCCGACGGCGTGGGTCTGCGCAAGCTCGACGCGGGCTGGGTCCCGGGACCCGGCCCCCGCCCGGTCCCGGAACTCGGCAGCTTCCAAAGCCCTACGGAGTCGTGAGCCGCGGCTCGCGCGGAAGGCCGAGCACCTTCTCCGCGAGGATGTTGCGCTGCACCTGGGAGGTCCCCGCGTAGATCGTTCCGGAGCGGGCGATCAGATACGTCGTTGACCAGGACCCCGAGGAGTTGGCCGCGCCGGGGTCGTCCGTGCGGTAGGTGCGCAGCGGGCCCCGGCCGACCGGGACCTGGCCGTGCAGGCCCATGATGTCCATGGCCAGGTCGGTGACCTCGGTGTGGTACTCGCTCCAGTACAGCTTGGCGATCGACGTCTCGGGCCCCGGCTCCGCCCCCTTCAGCCACCCGGTGAGGATCCGGTAGCCGAGGCAGCGCATGATCTCGACCTTGGACCAGCACCAGGCGATCCGCTGCCGGATCACCGGGTCCTGGTCCTTGCCGTACTGCCGCGCGAGCGCGACGAGGCGTTCCACCTCGGCGCGGAAGAGGATCGGGTTGGTCGCCGCCTCCTCGCCGCGTTCGACACCCAGCAGGCTCTGAGCGACCGCCCAGCCGTTGTCCACGCCGCCGACGACCAGATCGGCGCGGGTCCGGGCGCCGCTGAAGAAGACCTCGTTGAAGTGCAGCTGCCCGCTCATCATGCGGAACGGCCGTACCTCGACGCCGGGTTGGTCCAGCGGCACGAGGAGGAAGGAGATGCCGCGGTGCTTGGGCGCGTCCCGGTTCGTACGGGCCAGGACGAAGATCCAGTCGCTGTGGTGGGCGCCGGAGGTCCACACCTTCTGGCCGTCGATCACCCACTGGTCGCCGTCGCGCACCGCCCGGGTCTTCAGGGAGGCCAGGTCGGACCCCGCGTCCGGCTCCGAGTACCCCTGGCACCAGGTGTCCTCGCCGCTCAGGATGCGGGGGAGGAAATGGCTCTTCTGCTCCTCCGTGCCCCAGCGCAGCAGCGTGTTCGCCAGCATCTTCACGCCGAAGGTGTCCTGCGGCAGCCCGAACGGGACACCGGCCAGGGCGAGTTCCTCCATCAGGACGACCTGGTGGAGCTTGGACAGGCCCAGGCCGCCGTATCGCTCGGGCCAGGTGAGGGAGAGGAAGCCGCGCTCGACGAGCCTGCGGCGCCAGTCCCGGGCGAAGGACCAGGCGGCGTCCTCGTCCAGGGCGCCGATGCCCTTCCAGTCCGGCGGCAGGTTCTCGGCGAGGAACGTCCTGACCTCGGCCCGGAACGTCTCGGTCTCCGGGGGATAGCTGATGTCCACCTGTGGTCGCTCCTCGTCCGGGCCCGCCCGCACAGCTGATCGCTGTATTGATTGTTTCAGCATAATAGGTTATCTATTTAGCTGGGAAGAGCGTCGAGCCAGGGCGGGCTGACATGGGACTGCTGGACGGACGGAACGCCGTGATCACCGGCGGCGCGCAGGGCATCGGCTACGAGATCGCCGGCGTCCTCGGCGACGCGGGCGCGGCCGTCGTCCTCGGCGACATCAACGAGGACGCGGCACACGAAGCCGCCGAGCGCCTCGCCGCGAACGGCATCAAGGCCACCTCACTGCGCTGCGACGTCACCGACGAGGACGAGGTCGCCGCCCTCGTCGCCCACTGCACCGACACCTTCGGCCCGGTCGGCGTCATGGTCAACAACGCCGGCATCACCCGGGACGCGACCCTGCGCAAGATGCCCCTCACCGACTTCCGCGCCGTCCTCGACGTCCACGTCACCGGCGCCTGGAACGGCACCAGGTACGCAGCCGAGGCGATGCGGGCGCACGGACAGGGCGGCAGCATCGTCAACATCTCCTCCATCGCCGGCAAGGTCGGCAACTTCGGCCAGACCAACTACAGCGCCGCCAAGGCCGCGCTCGTGGGACTCACCAAGGCCTCCGCCAAGGAGCTGGCGAAGGCGGGCGTCCGCGTCAACGCCGTCCAGCCCGGTCTGATCCGCACCGCCATGACCGAGGCGATGCCCCCGGCCGCCTGGGACGCCAAGCTCGCCGAGATCCCCCTGGGCCGCGCGGGCGAACCCGCCGAGGTCGCCCAGGTCGTCCTCTTCCTCGCCTCCGACATGGCGAGCTACATCACCGGAGCCGTGGTCGAGGTGACCGGCGGCCGGTACATGTGAGCCCTCCGATGAGGCCCCCCATCCCGCTGATGAAAGGCATGACCGATGCGTGACGCGGTGATCTGCGAACCGATACGGACCCCGGTCGGGGGCTACGGGGGAGCCTTCCGGGACGTCACCGCGGCCGCACTCGCCGCCACCGTCGTGCGGGCCCTCCTGGACCGCACCGGCATCCCGGCCACGGCCGTCGACGACGTGCTCCTCGGCCAGTGCTACCCCAACGGCGAGGCCCCGGCCATCGGCCGCGTGGCCGCCCTGGACGCCGGACTGCCCGTCGAGGTGCCCGGCCTGCAGATCGACCGCCGCTGCGGCTCCGGACTCCAGGCGGTCATCACCGCGGCGATGCAGGTGCAGACCGGCGCGAGCGACCTCGTGCTGGCCGGGGGCGTCGAGTCCATGAGCCAGGCCGAGTTCTACACCACCGACGTCCGCTGGGGCGTGCGCGGCGCGGGCACCACCCTGCACGACCGCCTCGCACGGGGCCGGGTCACCTCCGGCGGCGTCAACCACCCCGTCCCCGGGGGCATGCTGGAGACCGCGGAGAACCTGCGCCGCGAGTACGGCATCTCCCGCGAGGAGCAGGACCTGCTCGCCGTGCGCTCGCACGAGAAGGCGGTCGCGGCCCAGCGCGAGGGCCGCTTCGCCGACGAGATCGTCCCCGTCACCGTACGGTCCCGCAAAGGCGAGACCGTGGTGGACACCGACGAACACCCGCGCCCCGACTCCTCGTTGGAGAAGCTCGCGAAGCTGCGTCCGGTGCTCGGCCGCCAGGACCCGGAGGCGACCGTGACCGCGGGCAACGCGAGCGGACAGAACGACGGCGCCGCCCTGTGCGTCGTGACCCACCCCGAGCGCGCCGCCGAACTCGGGCTGCGGCCACTGGGCCGCCTGGTCTCCTGGGCCGTCGTCGGCGTACCACCCGAGACGATGGGCATCGGCCCGGTGCCCGCCACGGCAAGGGCCCTCGAACGAGCCGGGCTCAAGCTCGCCGACATCGACCTGATCGAACTCAACGAGGCCTTCGCCGCCCAGGTGCTCGCCTGCACCCGTGAATGGGCCCTGACCGAGACCGACTTCGAGCGGTTCAACGTCAACGGCTCCGGCATCTCGCTGGGCCACCCCGTCGGCGCCACCGGCGGCCGCATCCTCGCCACCCTGCTGCGTGAACTCGACCGCCGTCAGGCCCGCTACGGCCTGGAGACCATGTGCCTCGGCGGCGGCCAGGGCCTGGCAGCCATCTTCGAAAACACCGCTCAGGGAGGACGCTGACATGGCCGGACTGATCGCATACGGCGCCCACGTGCCGTACCACCGCCTGGCCCGCGCCGATGTCGCCGCCACGCTGGGGACACCGCCCGGACGCGGCACCCGTGCGGTCGCGGGCTACGACGAGGACACCACCTCCATGGCCGTGGAGGCGGCCCGCGTGGCCCTCGCCCGTGACTGCCTGCGCCCCCGCATCGGCCAGCTCTTCCTCGCCACGGCCGCACCCGCCTACCTCGACAAGACCAACGCGACCGCCGTCCACGCCGCGCTCCGCCTCGACGAGCACGTCCTCGCCGTCGACATGGCCGGCTCGGTCCGCTCCGGCCTCGGCGCCCTGGTCACCGCCGCCCGCTCCGCCGTTCCCACCCTCACCGTCCTCTCCGACCTGCGCACCGGCCTGCCCGGCGGCAGCGACGAGGTCGCCGGCGGTGACGGCGCGGCGGCGTTCGTCTTCGGCGGCCACCGCAACGGCGCACCCGTCCTGGCGGAACTGCTCGCCCACGACACCGTCAGCGACGAGATCCTGGACCGCTGGCGGCTGCCGGGCGCTCCCGCCTCCCGCGCCTGGGAGGAGCGTTTCGCCGAGGAGATCTACGTGTCCCTCGCGGACAAGGCCCTGACGGCCGCCCTCGACCAGGCGGGCCTGGAACGGGGCGCGATCGACCACCTCATCGTCTCCGGCCTGCACGCACGCGCGGGCGCGACGGTACGGCGTACGGCCGGTGCCCGCCCCGAGGCGGCCGTGCCGGACCTCACCGGGGTGATCGGCAACGCCGGCACCGCCCAGCCCGGCCTGCTCCTGGCCGACGTCCTCGACCGCGCGGAGCCCGGTGAGGTCATCGCCCTCGTCGTCCTCGGCGACGGCGCCGGAGTCGTCCTGCTGCGCACCACCGACGCGCTCCCGGCGCACCGCAGCGCCCGCCCGGTCGCCGCGCAGATCACCGCGGGCAGCGCCCCGATGCCGTACGCCACCTACCTCTCCTGGCGCGGCCTCCTCGACCGCGAACCACCCCGGCGCCCCGACCCCGAGCCGCCCTACGCCCCGCCCGCGCACCGCCGCACCGCCTGGAAGTACGGCTTCGTCGCCTCCCGTTGCGAGAAGTGCGGCACCCGGCATCTGCCGCCGGACCGGGTGTGCACCTCCTGCCGGAGCGTCGACGCCATGACCGACGAGCCGATGGAGCACGTGCGGGGCACGGTCGCCACGTTCACCGTCGACCGGCTGGCCCACACACCGAGCCCGCCGATGCTCGTCGTGGTCGTCGACTACGACGGCGGCGGCCGCTTCCGCTGCCAGCTCACCGACGCCACCGAGGCCGACGCCGTCATCGGCGCCCGCGTCGAGATGACCTTCCGGCGCACGGTCACCGCGTCCGGCATCCACAACTACTTCTGGAAGGCCCGGCCGCTGCGCACGGGCGAGACCGAGGAGACACACGGATGAGCTCGCACGGAATCCGGGACCGGGTCGCGATCGTCGGCATGGGCTGCACGCCCTTCGGCGAGCACTGGACCCGATCGGCCGACGATCTGCTGGTGGACGCCGTGGGCGAGGCGGTGACCTCGGCCGGCATCACGATCGACGACATCGACGCGTTCTGGTTCGGCACCCAGGCCTCCGGCGTGTCCGGACTGACCCTGAGCCGGGCGCTGCGCCTGCCCCACAAGCCGGTCACCCGCGTCGAGAACATGTGCGCGACCGGCTCCGAGGCGCTGCGCAACGCCTGCTACGCCGTCGCCTCCGGCGCGTACGACGTGGCGATGGCGGTCGGCGTGGAGAAGCTCAAGGACTCCGGCATGTCAGGCCTCTCCGGTACGGCGATCCCGGGCGCCGGCGACGACAGCCGCGGCGAGGTCACCGCCCCCGCGAACTTCTCCCTCCTGGCCCCCGCCTACGCGGCCAAGTACGGCCTCGCGGAAGAGGAGTTGAAGGACGTCATCACCCGGATCGCCTGGAAGAACCACGTCAACGGCGCCCGCAACCCCCGCGCCCAGTTCCGCAAGGAGGTGCCGCTGGAACGCATCCGGTCGGCGCCCATCGTCGCGGGCATGCTCGGCGTGTTCGACTGCTCGGGTGTCTCGGACGGTTCGGCGGCGGCGATCGTCGTACGCGCCGAGGACGCCTACAAGTACACCGACAGGCCGATCTTCGTGAAGGCCCTGTCCTTTGTCGCCGGCCCGGCCGACGGGCTCCTCGACCCGGAGTACGACTTCACCACCTTCCCCGAGGTCGTCGCCTCCGCCCAGGAGGCCTACCGGCAGGCCGGCGTCACCGACCCGCGTGCCGAACTCGCCCTCGCCGAGGTCCACGACTGCTTCACCCCAACGGAGTTGGTCCTGATGGAGGACCTGGGCTTCGCCGAGCGCGGCCAGGCGTGGAAGGACGTGACGAGCGGGTCGTTCGACCTCGACGGCTCGCTGCCGGTCAATCCGGACGGCGGGCTCAAGGCCTTCGGCCACCCCATCGGCGCCTCGGGCCTGCGCATGATGTTCGAGGCCTGGCTGCAACTGCGGGGCGAGGCGCCCGCCGAGCGGACCGTGAAGTCCGTGGCCGAGGGGCGCTCGCTCGCCCTCACCCACAACCTGGGCGGCGGCCCCGGCGAATGCGTGTCCTTCGTGTCCATCGTCGGCAGCGAACTCAGCTCATAGACAAGGCGGTTGGGGCATGGGACGACTCGACGGCAAGATCGCCGTCGTGACCGGGGCGGCGTCGGGCATCGGCGCCACCACGGCACGTCGGGTGGCGGCCGAGGGCGCGCACACGGTGCTCGCCGACCTGAACCTCGACGGCGCCGAGGCGGTGACGAAGGAGATCCGGGCCGCCGGGGGATCCGCCACGGCGGTCCAGGTCGACCTCGGGGACGTGGCGAGCGTACGGGCCATGGTGGCCACGGCGGTCGAGACGTACGGCGGCCTCGACGTCCTGCACAACAACGCGGCGGCCACCCACCTGGCGGCCCGCCAGGACCTCGCCGTCGCGGAGGCCGACCCGGCGGTCTGGGACGACACGATGCGCGTCAACCTGCGCGGCACCATGGTGGCCATCCAGGCCGCCGTCCCGCACCTGATCGCCCGGGGCGGAGGCTCTATCATCAACACCTCGTCCGGGTCCGGCCTCGCGGGCGATCTGCGCAATCCCGCGTACGGCGCGTCCAAGGCCGCCCTGATCAACCTCACGCAGTACGTCGCCACCCAGTACGGCAAGCAGGGCGTGCGCTGCAACGCCATCGCGCCCGGCTTCATCGTCACGCCGGCCAGTTCCGGTTCGGCGCACGGCGTGATCCGGGAGGCGATGCTGCGCCATCACCTCACCCCGCGCCTCGGGACCCCGGAGGACGTCGCCTCCGCGGTGGTCTTCCTGGCCTCCGACGAGTCCGCCTTCATCACCGGCCACACCCTGCGCGTGGACGGCGGACTGCTGTCCCACGCGCCGTACGTCGCGGACCTGCGGGACGCCTGACAGGGACCTGTTTGAGCCGGAGGCGCCGAGGGGCGCCTCCGGCTCAAAGCCGTGCCGGCTCTCAGGCGAGCGTCTCCGGCTCCAGGTCGCCCAGGTAGGCCGCCCGCACCGCGGGATCGCGGCGCACTTCCTCCGGCGTGCCCGCGCAGATACGGCGTCCGAAGTCGAGGACCACGACCTGGTCGCAGACGCTCATCACCATGTCGACGTCGTGCTCGACGAGCAGGACCCCCATGCCCCAGTCCTCGGCCAGTCGCCGTACCAGGTGCGCCAGTTCCCGCGTCTCGTCGTCCGACAGCCCGGCGGCGGGTTCGTCGAGGAGCAGCACGGACGGCGAGGCCGCCACCGCCCGGGCGATGGCCAGCAGCCTGCGTTCGCCGTACGACAGATCGCCCACCGGCCGGTCCAGACTGTCCTGGAGACCGAACTCCCGCACGGCGATGAGCACATGGGACGGCAGCGGGCGGCTGCCGGGACGGATCAGGTCCGTGAGCCAGGCCCATCTGCCGGGCCGGTCGCAGGCCGCGTAGAGGTTGTCCAGCACGGTCATGTCCTCGAACAGCTCCAGCGACTGGAAGGAGCGGCTCAGTCCGGCCGCGGCCCGCCGGTGCACGGGCGCACGGGTCACGTCCCGCTGGTCCAGGCGCACACTGCCGGACGCGGCCTTGGTGAAGCCGGTGACGGCGTCGATGGCGGAGGTCTTGCCTGCCCCGTTGGGTCCGATGAGGCCCACGATCCGGCCCGGTTCGACGTCCAGCGAGAGCCCGTCGACGGCGACGACACCGCCGTAGCGGACCGTCAGATCCCTGACGTGGAGGGAGAGCGGCGCTGCGCGGGGGACGTCCGGTGTGACGGTCTCCTCCTCCGGCGGCGCGACGGTGGTGCGTTGGCGCGCTGTCGGGAACAGCCTGCGTCGGACGCCCGCGGCCTGCCGTCCGACCTCCTTGCCGATGCCGTCCTGGTTGCCCACCAGCGTCAGCACCAGGATGATCCCGCCGATCAGCGGCATCCACGCGCTCAGACCCGGCAGCACCCAGTCCCCGAACCGCGCGCCGACCGTGCCCGCGGCGAAGACGGCGCCGAACAGGGGGCCGACGAGGAAGCCGACACCGCCGATGACGGCCAGACCGAGCGCGGTGATGGAGTCGAAGCTGGCGAAGTCGGAGAAGACCACCGAGGTAGAGCGGAATCCGGTGAGCACTCCGGCCAGCGCGGCGACGGCGGAGGAGAGGCCGAAGGCGTACAGCTTGGCGGCGCGGACGTCGATGCCGAGGGCGGCGGCGGCCCGTTCGTTCGCGCGTACGGCGATGAGCCGGCGGCCGGTCCTGCTGCGCCGTACGTTGGCGACCACGAGCGTGGCGGCGACGAACAGCACCAGCACTACGGCGGCGTACCGCTGCGGATGGTCGACCCCGGAGATGCTGATGCCGAAGAGGGTCTGCTTGCCCACCGCGATGCCGTCGCTGCCGGTGGTCGTGGACAGGTCGGTGTTCTGGAAGACCATCGCCTCCAGCGTGGTGCCGAGACCGAGGGTGATGATCGCGAGGTTGACTCCGCGGGTGCGGACGGCCGGGAGCGCGAACAGCAGGCCGATCGGGACGGTGCCCAACACGCCTGCCAGCAGGGCGAGTTCGAACGGCCAGCCCCAGTCCGCGGCGGCATGTCCGGCGATGAAGGCGCCGGTGCCGGCCAGGGCGTAGGCCGCGAGGGAGACCTGTCCCGCGTACCCGGTGACCACGATGATCGACAGGATGATCAGGCCGAGGACCAGGGTGCTGGTGATCGCGTCGGCCCACAGCGGTGTCGACAGACTCACCAGCAGCAGGCCGACCGCGACGGTGCACGCCAGCGGCACGGGCCGCACCCGGCCGCTGCCCAGCGCGGGCAGCCGTTCCAGGAAGGTGCCGCGCAGTGGCAGCGCCCGGCCGCGCGCGACCAGCACCAGGGCGATGAAGAGGAAGGGGACGGAGGAGGCGAGACCGGTGACGCCGGTGCCGAATCGGGTCAGCTCGGACTGCACGACGCCGATGGCCAGGCCGCCCGCCAGGGTGACGGGGAACGAGGAGAACCGGCCGACCAGGGCGGCGGCCAGCGCGCTCAGCAGGAGGGTGGTCAGGCCGGTGACCGACAGTCCGATGACCGGCACGATGAGGATGCCCGTCAGCCCGGCGAGCGCCGAGCCCAGGGCCCAGTTGCCGGTGGCGACGAGGTCGGGGGACCAGCCGAGGGAGGCGGCGACGTGCTCGTTCTCCGCGACCGCGGTGGTGCCCAGGCCGAACAGGGTGCGCCGGTAGAGGAGATGGAGCACCGCGGTGACGGCGAGGGCGATGCCGAGCAGCCAGAGACGGTCCTCCGAGACGGTGGCCCCGGCGATCGTCAGCAGCCGGGTGGGCAGCTTGCCCGGCACCAACTGCAGGCTGTCGCCGTACCGTTTGACGGCGACGGCGGTGAGCACGATGAACACCGCGAGCGTGCCGACCAGCCGGGCCAGTGACGACGCCCGGCGCAGGGGCCTGATCACCAGGAGATGGGTGAGCACGCCCAGTGCCGCGGAGGTGAGCACCCCGCAGGCGACGGCCGGCCAGTACGGCACGCCCTCGTTCACGGCGAGTTCCCACTGCACGTAGGCGCCCGCCATGCCGATCGCGCCGTGCGCGAGGTTGAGGACCCCGGAGCCCCGGTAGACCAGCACGATGCCGTGCGCGGTGAGGGCGTAGAGCGCGCCGAGGCCCAGGCCCAGCAGTGCGAAACGCAGGATGTCGGCCATCGGGTGAACCTCCCAGGGATGTGCCAGACAGCGTATTTATTTAAATAATTGTGCCGAGAGTACTTCACTAACCAGAAAACGCACCCCATGCTGTTCGCCATCTCGATGACGAGCCCCGCGGAGGGACCATGAACGACTCACGCCGACACAGAACCGCAGCAGCGACCTGTCTCGCGGTCACCGGAGCACTGCTCGCCGCCGGCTGCGGGGGTGAGGCGTCCGGCAGCGCGGCCGAGACCTCCTCGCTCAAGGGCGCCCCGGTCAAGGTGATGGTCTGGAACCCGGAGGACACCCAGGGCAGCGCCCAGCCCGGGGTGCGGCTCACCGCCCAGGCCTACGAGAAGTGGATCAATGCCCACGGCGGCATCAAGGGCGGCCCGCTGAAGGTGCTGACCTGCAACGAGAAGAACGACCCCGACGAGGCCGAGAAGTGCGCCCAGCAGGCCGTGGCCGACAAGGTGGTCGCGGTGGTGGGGTCGTACAGCCTCGCGGGCGACCGCTACATGCCCATCCTGCAGAAGGCCGGCATCCCCTACATCGGCGGCACCGGGGTCTCCGCGGCCGAGTTCTCCAACCCGCTGTCGTTCCCGGTCAACGGCGGCACCCCGGTGGTGTTCGCGGCCCACGGCCGGCAGCTGGTGCAGGACGGCTGCAAGAAGATCTCCGGCGTACGGTACGACCTGGCGGCCGCCGCCATCGTGTCGCAGTTCCTCACCCTCGGCGCGGTATCGGCCGGCGGGGCCCCGCCCAAGGACCTCAAGGTGCCGGTCACCGCCACCGACCTCGCCCCGCAGGTCGCCGCCGCCACCAAGGGCAGCGACTGCGTCAGCGTCATCCTCGGCACGCACTCCGACCTTTTCGTGAAGTCGTACGTCCAGTCCGGCGCGAAGACGAAGCTCGGCAGTGTCGTCGGCAACCTCACCCCGCAGCTCGCCGCGAGCACCGGCGGAAGCGGCAGTCCGCTGGAGGGCGCCGCGATCACCGGCTACTTCCCGCCGACCTCCGACCCGGCCTGGAAGGACTTCCTGGCAGCCACCAAGGGCGACAAGGACATCGACGTCTCCAACGGCGCCAACGAGACGACCTGGGTGGCCTTCAAGGTCCTCACCGAGGCGGCCGCCAAGCTGCCCTCGATCTCGGCCAAGACCCTCGTCCAGGAGCTGAACACCACCTCGGGCATCGACACCGGCGGCCTGACCCCCGCCCTGAACTGGCAGACCTCGACCGCCCTGCCCATCAAGGGCCTGAACCGCATCCACAACACCACCGCCACCGAACTCACCATCCGCAACGGCCAGATCGAGTGGGCGAAGCCGGGGTCGACCTTCGTCGACGTCCGCAAGGTCCTCGCGGCCATCCCGGCCGGCTGACCGGAGGGAACGTCCGTGCACGACACCGAGCCCCTGATCGAAGCCCGCGTCCTGTCCGCCGGATACGGCAGCCGACCCGTCCTGCGCGACCTCGACCTCGAGGTCCGCCCGGGCGAGGTCGTCGCCCTCCTCGGACCGAACGGCGCGGGCAAGACCACCACCCTGCGGGTGCTGTCGGGCGAGATGGCCCCGATGGGCGGCGAGGTGCGCTGGCTGGGCGACACCGCCCGCACTCCGCTGCACCGCCGCGCCCGCCAGGGCCTGGCGTACGTCGGCGAGCGGGCGGTCCTCACCCGCCTCGACACCGCGGACAACCTACGGGTCGGCCGGGTGACGACCGCCCAGGCCCTGGAACTCTTCCCCGAACTCGAAAAGCGCCTGAGGACCGGCGCGGGCATGCTGTCCGGCGGCGAACAGCAGATGCTGTCACTGGCACGCGCCCTGGGCCGGGCCCCCAGACTCCTCCTCGCCGACGAACTCTCCCTCGGACTCGCCCCGTTGGTGGTCGACCGCCTGCTGCGCGCCGTGCGCGAGGCGGCCGACCGCGGCCTGGGCGCCCTGCTGGTCGAACAGCATGTGCGCAAGGTCCTGGACATCGCGGACCGCGTCTACGTCCTGCACCGCGGCCGCGTCACCCTGACCGGCACCCCGGAGGAACTGCGCGGAAACCTGGCCGCGATCGAGTCGTCGTACCTCGCCGAGAAGACCACGTACGCAACTGATTGAGGTAGATGCTGTGGCAAGCGCACGCGAACAGATCCGATCCCTGGCCCTGTCCGGCGACACCTTCGAGCAACCCGCCGCCACATTGAGGGAGTTGCAGCTCGAAGCGGCACGGGAGGCCTTCGCCGCCCACCGCGAGCGCATCCCCCTGCTGCGGACCCGGGCCGACGAGACCGGCGTACGCGAGGTGACGACCCTGGCCGACCTCGTGCCCCTTCTCTTCTCCCACACCAGCTACAAGTCGTACCCCGTCTCCCTCATCACCGCCGGCCGCTGGGACCGGCTGCTGCGCTGGTACACCACCGTCTCGGCGCTCGAACCGACGGACGTGGACGTCGAGGGCGTATGCGACATCGACGAGTGGACCGAACGCATCACGGCCGCCGGCCACCGCCCGTACATCACCAGCGGCACCTCCGGAAAGGTCTCCTTCCTCAACTGCGCCGAGAGCGACCTGAGTTTCCTGCACGACATCCTGGAGAACCTCACCTGCTGGCCCGACCCCCTCCCGCCGAAACCCACCCGCCACGGCTACCTCCTCGCACCGGCGAGCGGCCCGATGCGCTCCATCGACGGCTTCCGCTGGCACGCGGAGGTCTTCGCGCTCCCCGGCGGGACCCGCCTGCTGACCGAGGACCCGCTGCGGGTCTCCGAGCTGATGAGCAGCGCCCTGCTGCGCCGCCGGATGGCGGAGGGCACCGCGACCCCGCAGGAGATCAGCTCCTTCGAAAGTGTCTCGGCGGCGCGGGAACAGGAACTAGACGCGGCCGTGGCCCGCATCGTCGACGACATCTGGGAGCACCGCGACGAGCCGCTGCTGATCGCCGGGATGAACAACCAGCAGTTCACCCTGATCCAGGCCCTGCGGGCCCGCGGCGTCCAGGACGGCAGCCTCCACCCCGACACCCTGGTGCTCAGCGGCGGCGGCAACAAGGGCCGCGCCCTGCCCGACGACTACCAGCAGCAGCTCGCCGCCTTCTACGAAGGTGTCCGCCGCGTCCGCAGCTACGGCATGACCGAGCTCCAGGGCTCCTGCCTCGCCTGCGAGAAGGGCACCTACCACGTGCCGCCGTGGGTGATCCCGCTAATCCTCGACCAGGAGGGCGAGACCCTGCTCAACCCCGAACACGGCGTCATCGAGGGCCGGTTCGCCTTCCTCGACATCTCCCTCGAAGGCCGCTGGGGCGGACTGATCAGCGGCGACCGGGTCCTCGTCGACTTCTCGGAGTGCGGCTGCGGCCGGCCGGGACCGGCGGTCCTGCCGGACATCCAGCGCTACGGCGACCTCGGCGGCGACGACAAGATCACTTGTGCGGCGACACTCGACTCCTATGTGCGGGGGATGATCCACGGATGAGCCGTACGACACTCGACGACCACGCCACGGCCCCCGTGACCGTCGTCCACATGATCCGCGGCGAGGTCGACCACAGCACCCCCGTCGACCTCGGCCGGTTCACCGCACCGGCCCTCGACCTGGACCGCCTCGTGTGGCCCCGCACCGAACCAGGCCCCGCCTTCCACGTGCCCGTGGCGGAGATCGTCGACCTGCTGGTGGAGACCGGCGAGGCCCTCAAGGCGGACCGCGCGGGCCTGCTCGCCGAAGCCCTGGAACGGATGGCCCCGGTCAGCCCACTGCCCGCGGAGGTGCTGGAACGTGCCTACGCCGTGCTGTGGCGCAGCTTCCAACGCCCCGGCCTGTACGCCCAGATCGACCATGAACTCGGCGGAGCGGACGTCCTCGACGGCTGGCGCGAGGTGCGCCTCCCCGACGACCGGGTCGCGGCCATCCGCGCGTTCCCGCCCCGTCTGGTGCACATCATCGCGGGCAACGCACCCGGCGTCGCGGCGATGTCGGTCGTGCGCGGCGCGCTCACCAAGGGCGTCAACCTCCTGAAACTGCCCTCGAACGACCTGTTCACCGCGACCGCGATCCTGCGCACCATGGCCGCCGTCGCCCCCGGGCACCCGGTGGTGCGGTCGTTCTCCGCGGCGTACTGGCGCGGCGGCGACGAGGTGGTGGAGAGCGCGCTGTTCCGCCCCCAGTTCTTCGACAAGCTGGTCGCCTGGGGCGGCGAGGCCACCATCCGCAGCGCGCTGAAGTACGTCGGTCCGGGGTTCGAGCTCGTCTCCTTCGACCCCAAGACCTCCATCTCGATGATCGGCCGCGAGGCCTTCGCGTCCGAGGAGACCTTGGCACGGGCGGCCGACGCGGGCGCCGCCGACGCGACCTTCTTCAACCAGCAGGCCTGCGTGGCCAGCCGCTTCCAGTTCGTCGAGGGATCCCGGGACGACGCCGACCGCTACGCCGCCCTGCTGTGCGAACGCCTGGGCACGGCAAGGGAGTTCAGCTCGGCCGGCGGCCCGCGGGTCGCCCCGGAACTGCGTGAGGAGATCGACGTCCTGCGGTCCATGGCACCCGACTACCGGGTGTGGGGCGGCTACGACGGCACGGGCCTGGTCATCCGCTCCCCGGAACCCGTGGACTTCCACCCCGACGGGAAGATCGTCGACGTCGTCCCGGTCGGCGCACTGTCCGAGGCCGTCGCCCATGCCGGGGTCGCCACCCAGACGGTCGGCGTGTACCCGGACACCCGCAAGGCGGAACTGCGCGACGCCCTCGCCTGCGCCGGCGTACAACGCGTGGTCTCCCTCGGCAGGGCGGGCGGCATGCCACCGGGCCTCTCGCACGACGGCTTCTACCCCCTGCAACGGCTCATGAGGTGGGTGAACGACGAGTAACGGCTCCGCTGTGGTCGGCGACCGCGCGGCGGCTGGAGGAGACGCTGCGGGCGTGGCTGCGCGAAGGGGGTCGAGGCTACGGCACCTTGTATCCGGCCGCGCGGAACAGTTCGTACCACTCGGACCGGGTGAGCGGGAGGTCGGAACCGAGCGCCGCGGCCTTGACGCGTTCCGGCGTCGTCGTGCCGAGCACGACCTGCATCTGCGCCGGGTGGCGCGTGATCCAGGCGACCGCGATCGCCTCGGCCGGCACTCCGTACTTCTCGCTCAGCCGGTCGACCACCGCGTTCAACTCGGGGAAGCGCTCGGAACCGAGGAAGGGGCCGTCGAAGAATCCGGCCTGGAAGGGCGACCACGCCTGGATGGTGATGTCGTGCAGTCGGCAGTAGTCGACGATTCCGTCATCGCGTACGACCGACTGGTCGAGGTCCTGCATGTTCGCCGCGATGCCCTGCGCGATCATCGGCGCGTGCGTGATCGACAGCTGCAGCTGGTTCGCCACCATGGGCTGCGTCACGTACTTGCGCAGCAGGTCGAGCTGTCGCGGGGTCTGGTTGGAGACGCCGAAGGCACGGACCTTTCCTGCGGCCGACAGCTCGTCGAAGGCGCGGGCCACCTCCTCCGGCTCGACGAGGGCGTCAGGGCGGTGCAGCAGCAGAATGTCGAGATAGTCCGTGTCCAGCGCCCGGAGTGAACCGTTCACGGACTCGATGATGTGGTCGTAGGAGAAGTCGAAGTACGGCCCGTCCTTGACGATTCCGGCCTTCGACTGAATGACGAACTGCTCGCGCTCCGACGAGCTGAGTTTCATGGCTTCGGCGAAACGGCGCTCGCAACCGTGGTCGTCCGAGCCGTAGATGTCGGCGTGGTCGAGGAAAGTGATGCCGACGTCGCGCGCGGTGTGCACGAGCTCGCGCACCGCCTCGTCGCTCATGTCCTGGATACGCATCAGCCCGAGGACGACGTTGGGGACCACCATGTCGGTGCCGGGCAGAGTGAAGGTCTTCATGGGACTCTTTCGCCGCGATGTGAGTTTTCAGGGGGACGAGTGCCCACTCTAGAAATCACCGATCTGGAAATCCAACAGCAATTGGTTCTGATATTGAGAACTGCGGGATGTGAATCAGTCCTGAGGGCGGCCGTGACGTGTCACCGGTGTCTCCTGCGCCCGGCCGCACCCTGACGGCCCTGGCGGCCGCGGAGGCGGGGCTTCGGCTGGTGTCGCTTGCGTCGTTTGCCCGAGGGGTTCACGGCCGTCTGCGCACGCGCCTGGGCGGGCGGACCGGATTGCCGCAGGCTCTCGATCGTGTCCTCGATCGCGCGCAACTCCGCCTCGGCACGCCCCGGTTCCTCCGCGTCGAGCCGGGCGAACGCGTTGCGCGCCTGCTCGTGCGCGCGCAGCACCTTGGCCCGGGGCCGGCCCCGGCCTCCGTACGACTGGGCCAGCACCGCCTGCGCCCGGGCCCTGTTGAACCTGAGCCGCCAGGCACGTACGTCCAATTCGTCGTACAGCGTCAGTGCCCGGCGGGCCGCGGCCTCGGCCCGTCCGCAGGTCTGCCGGATCGCGGGTGCGGCACGCTGCGGCCGGCCTGTCGCGTCCAGCGCGAGCAGAACCTCCGCCTCCAGACAGCTCGTCCATGCCTCGTGGACGCGGTTGGCCCACCGGTCCTCCTTGCGCATTCCCTCGTACTGTTTCAGGGCCTGCTCGACGTGTTCCAGTGCCTCGAGCAGGTCCTGCCGGCTCTCCGTCGGACGGGCGCCCGCCCTGCCCAGGTGTGCCTCCGCCAGCCGGCCCAGCGCCAGGGCGTGCTGCGGCCGTACGGCCTCGCGGTACTCCCGCTCCAGGGCGTCGTAATGACGGGTCAGGGCTTCGGTGTGCCGGTCGACGCTCTCGTCCCACTCCTGCCGGGCGGCATGCTGGACGCCCAGGATGGACAGGGCCTCGGCGATGTCCCGTTTCCACAGGCCCGGACACCTCTCGCGCAGGGCCTCGTAGATCTCCACGCTCTGCGAGGCCCGGGCCACCGCATCGTCGACGCGTCCGCTCGCACCGAGCTGCCATGCCAGACAGCGCAGCGCGAACGCCCGCAAGCCCTGGATCTCGTCCGGCCCGTGCCCGTCGTTCTCCTGGGCCTGCGGCAGCCGTTCGATCAGTTCGCACGCCTCGGTCGCCGCCTGCAGGGCCTCGCGCTGGCGGCCGATGCGGTGGGTGGCAGTGGCCAGCGTGCACAGGGACTTCACCAGACCGAAGGCGTTCCGGCGGCTGGGGTTGCGCTGGAACAGCGGTTCCAGACGCCGTATGGAGTCCCGGGCACACAGGTCCGCGTCCTCGAACCGACCCACGTCGACGAGCCGGTCGGCGAGGTCCTTGAGGGCCTCCGCCAGGGCGAACTCGTGCTCCTCGGACGGACTGAGCTGGTGCAGCGCGTGGTACATGTCCACCGCCTGCCCGGCGACCTCGTGCGCCTGGATGCGCAGCCCCGAACTGGCCAGGTACAGCGACCAGCGCTGAAGGGCCCGGGCCAGCTCTCCCCGGTGGTCCTGGGCGGGCGCTCCGCCGCCCTGGCGGTAGTGCTGCACCGCGTGTTCCGCGACGGCCGTGGCGAGCTCCAACAGGACGTCCGGGCAGGCGAGGTCGGGTTCCCCGAGGACCTGGGCGGCGACCTCCTGCGCGGACTCCTTGCGCAGCGTGGAGTTCAGCGCGCAGGCCAGCGAGGTGCCGATGGCGCTCGCGAACTGGTCCTGATCGGTGGCCGCGACCTGCTTGACCAGCCGGACGAGGGGGCGGGCGTGACTGCGCAGCGCGGCGTCCAGCGCCTCACGGGCCCGCTGCTGGGCCGACGGCTCACCCGTGCCGTCGGTCCGGCAGCCGTCGGAGCCGGCGGTGAGCTGAAGGACGTGCAGCACGTTCAGTATCTGGCGCGCCTGGTCCGTCGCGTCCTGGGGGATCCCCGGGCCGTCGCCGCTGACGTCGAGCAGTTGCGGGGCGATGTCGGGAAACGCGGCGATGACCTTCGCGCCGAGCCGCTCGGCGAGCCTCAGCGGCTGGAGCGACCGCAGGTAGCCCTCTCCGGCCAGTTCCGCGTGCTGCCAGCGGGCGAAGGCACGCGTGAGCCACTCCGGTTCGTCGGCGAGGTCGGGCACGAGCCGCAGCCGGCGCGCCGCCTCGGTCTCCCGCTCGCCGTCGGTCTCGCCGTCGGCCACCGCCAGACTGGAGACGGCGACGATCCGTTCGAGCAGGACCGGGTCGTGCGGCAGTCTCTGGCGCTCGGCGGACGCCTGCCATCTCTGGCGTTCCACGTCCAGGGCGTAGTCCAGCAACGCGTTGGCGCGTGAGCGGGTGGGCGGTCCCGCGGTGGCCGAGTGCGTCTTGTGCAGCAGGGTGCGGGCGTCCACCAGTGCCTGGATGAGGACGAGCAGATAGCTGCCGAAGTCGGGCTCGTCGAGGCCCGGGGCAGCGGTTACGGCGGGCGCGGCGCCGTCCGTCGAGGTCTCGGCTTCCGGTACGGCACCCGCGCGCGCGGTGGCGTCGTCCTTGCTGTCGCTCTCCTCGTACCAGCCCCGGAACGCGGCGTAGGCCGCCCGGTAGACGTCCTCACGGTCGGTTTCCGGCAGGGGCGGAAGCGGGGCGGGATCCTCCGCGTCGACCAGGGCCTCGTAGCGCCGCCTGACCGCGTCCCACCACGGGCCGCCGCGGTGGGCGACCGCCAGGACGCGCAGCGGATGGTGGCCGCCGCGCTCGGTGGCCTGGGCGAGGAGGACGTGCAGTTGTCCGGCGTGGGCGTCGGCGTCGTCGATGACGAGCAACCGGTCCTCGGGCAGGGCGCAGACACCGGAGAAGTCCACGTGCAGCGGGTCGACGACACCGGCAACCCACCCTTTCCCCGCCATCGTGCGGCACAGCTCACGGGCGAGACGGGTCTTGCCGACCGTGCTGCCGCCCGTGAGCAGCCGTATGCGTGGTCCGCCGCCCCGGTCGTCCTCGTGCTCGCACCAGTCGACCAGCGCTCGGAGCTGCTGCGCGCGCCCCCGGAAGGGCACGACACCGTGGCGGGATTCGAGCAGGTCCGCCTCGGACCACTGATCGCGTGGCGGCAGGGGGCTGTACGCGGGCTGGAGGATCTCGCCACCCGCCCAGACGGGGTCCAGCGTGACGCGGTCCTCGGGTGCCGTCGTGTCGCGGGCCGCCAGCAGGCAGGCGTTCGCCTCGGCCTGCCCGTCGTCGCCGAAGACCGCGCCGACGGGCAGCGCGATCAGCCGTCCCTCGATCGTGGCGCGGTCCTCCGTGATCACGCCGATGAGGTGATCCCCGCTGAACAGGGCCGCACCCGACATGCCGCTCCAGAGCGACGCACCCCGGGCGAGCGGCGACGAGCCTGTCCTGATCTGCAGGTTCAGCCGACGCACCTGGCGCCTCCACCCGGTGAGGGGAAGGACGCGCCCCCGCACGTCCTCCGGGTTCAACAACCGTCTCTCCCCGGCCTGCTGCACCCCTGACTTCGGGAAGCCCAGCGCCTGCGCGGCTACGGCGCCCTCGCCGATGAGCCGGCCCAGGCGCACCTCGCCCGACGGGCCGTCCCGTGCCGTCCGGAACGGATCGTCGGCGGTGGATGCCAGCAGCGCGTAGTCGGGCTCGTCATCCCCCCGGACCGCCACCCGGAAGGTGTGCCGCTCCTCCGAGAGGTCGTAACTCCCCTCACGGCGCACGTAGGCGCGGGCGGTGACCGCGGAGCCCTTCGGCCCGACGCAGTGTCCCGCGGTGAGGATGAGCTCCGGTGTCAGCAGATACCCCGAGCCTCGTCTGCCGTCCGCGGTGAGCGAGACCAGCCGCTCGGCGTCGAGCCCGGTCATTCGACGCCGTCTTCCTTGTCCGAGACGCGCGTGTCGGGCGGCAGCGTGAGGTTCAGTTTGATCCGGTGCGTGGTGGCGTTGCCGCGCGCGTAGTCGCCACCGGCCTGGACCACCCAGAACTGGATGCCCGCCCGGCCCTCGGCGGTCCGGGTGATCTGGACGGTGGCCTCCACCTCGACATCGGCGACGCCGAAGCGCAGCTCTTCCCCCGCGGCTCGCCGCTGTGCCTCTTCCAGCTCCCGTCGCAGCCCGCCGAGCATGTCCGCGAGCCCCAACTCGCCGGTACTGAGCGTTTGTTGCTTGATTCCCATTGCCTTACTCCTTCGCAGGGCAGTTCCCGATCAGGAGGAGCGGAAGGGCCCGCGACGGAAGGCGGCGACACCGTCAATTGTCCGATTCACGTCGAGGGCGGGCAACTCGATCACCCGGGACCGGCACGGGTCCTCGACGCGCACCCCCTCACCCTGTCGGCCTAGTGTGGGAAGAGGGGTGACTCTTCGTCCGGACCGACATGGAGGAGAACCGTGATGAGCAAGGTCGCCACCAACACCTTCCAGACGTATCGGGCGGTCGCCAGTTTCGAGCGGGCCAGAGAGCTGGCCCGCACGACGTCGCCGTTCACCATCGAGATCCGCTTCCTCGGCGGACTGACGACCACTCAGCAGGACGCGTTCGCCGCGGCGGCCGACCGCTGGGCCAGGGTCATCGTCGGGGATCTGGACACCGCGCTCGTCAACGGCGACGTCATCGACGACCTGCTCATCGAAGCCGAAGGCGTCACCATCGACGGTCCCGGCCGGGTACTGGGGATGGCCGGTCCCACGGACTTCCGCGACGAATCCGCGCAGTTCGGTGCGTTCCTGCCGGCGAAGGGCGTCATGCGGTTCGACTCCGCCGATCTCGCCCGGATGGAAGCGGACGGCACGCTCGTCGACGTGATCACGCACGAGATGGGCCACGTCCTGGGTGTCGGCACCCTGTGGACGGCCTTCGACCTCCTCAAGGGCGCCGGCACCCAGAACCCCACCTTCGTCGGCGCCGGCGCGATGGCCGAGTTCGCCGCGCTCCTCGGTGAGGAGGACCCGGTGCCGGTACCGGTCGCCAACTTCGGCGGGCCCGGAACCCAGGACAGCCACTGGCGTGAGGCGGTCTTCGTCACCGAACTCATGTCGCCGTTCATCTCCGGAGCCGGGAACCCGCTGAGCCGGATGACCGCGGCGAGCCTCGGCGACCTCGGCTACCAGGTCGACCTGGAGGGGGCCGAACCCTACACACTGCCCAACCTGCTCCAGATCGCCAGGGAGGGCGCGCTCGTGCCGCACACGGCACCACTCGATGACGGCATGGTGCTCCCGGTGGTACCGACACGGCTTCCCGCCGCGACACCCTAGGCGGTCCTGCGCGGAGAGGTCCGCACGGGGCAGACCTCTTCGCGCGCGGTAGTCGCAGAAGGATGTCGATGCCCCGGAGACGTCCGAGGCCGGCTGGCGGCCGGAGGCGACGGCCGTGCCCCGGCCCGTGCGACGAGACGCTGGGTCACCAGCGCGCACTCGTGCCCCAGGTCGCCGCCGACGCCGATCGCGCCCTCGGCCGCGAACCGCAGCGCCGCCGCTGCTCTCTGACCGCGGACCTCAGGGCCACCTTCCCTGCCGGCGTCTCAATGCCCCTCCGAACGCGGCGCAGCCGAACCCAGAGCGTCCGAGAGGGACTTGACGCCGCCGTGCGCGGTGAGGCCGCCGTCGACCGGGATCTCGGCGCCGGTGATGAAGGATGACTCTTCGGACAGGAGGAAGACCACGAGCGGGGCGACCTCGTCCACCGTGCCGGTACGGCCGAGGGGTGTCTCGCGGATGTTCGCCTCACGGAAGGCGGGCGCGGCGGAGGCGGTCATCTCGGTCTCGATGAAACCGGGGTGGATCGTGTTGACGCGGATGCCGCGCGGGCCCAGCTCCATGGCGGCGGTCTTCGACAGGCCGCGCAGGGCCCATTTGCTGGTCGTGTAGGCGACCGGGTAATGGCCGCTGAGCGCGGCGGTGGAGCCGACGTTGACGATGGACGAGCCGGGCGGCATCAGCGGCGTCAGGTGCTGGATGGCGAGGAGCGGGCCCGTGACGTTGACGGCGTGGACCCGGGCGAAGTCGTCGGGGGCCACCTCGCCGAGGCGGGCACGCCAGGTGATGCCCGCGTTGTTGACCAGGCCGTGCACCTGACCGTACGACTCCCGCAACTCGGCGGCCAACCGTGCCCAGTGCTCCTCGTCGGTGACGTCGAGGCGTCGGCAGCCGGGGGCATCGGTCACGTCGGTGGCGACGACGCGGGCGCCCTCGCGGGCCAGGGCCTCGGCCTCGGCGGCGCCCTGACCGCGCGCGGCGCCGGTGACGACGACGACCTTGCCGAGGAGCCTCCTGGGGTGCCGGTCGTTCAAGGCCGCTCCCTGGTACGGCGGCGGGCGGTCGGCAGCGGCTGCGGATCCCTGCCCGCCACCACGGTGTTGGAGACGGTCCCGATGCCCTCCACGGTGAGGGTGACGGTGTCGCCCGGCTTCAGCGGGGGCGGGGACTGCTCGCCACGGACGCCCCACAGCTCGGCGAGGCAGCCGCCGTTGCCGCAGGTGCCGGAGCCGAGCACGTCGCCGGGGCGGACGACGGTGCCGCGCGAGGCGTAGGCGACCATCTCCTCGAAGGTCCAGCTCATGTTGGACAGCAGGTCCTTGCCGACGACCTCGCCGTTCACCGAGGCGGTCAGCGCCAGGCGCAGAAAGCCGTCGGTGTCGCGGTACGGCTCCAGTTCGTCGGCGGTGACCAGGTACGGGCCGAGGGTGGCGGCGGTGTCCTTGCCCTTGCACGGGCCGAGGCGGACCTGCATCTCGCGGGACTGCAGGTCGCGGGCCGACCAGTCGTTGAAGACCGTGTAGCCGATGATGTGCTCCCGTGCCGCCTCTGGCGTCAGGTCCCGCCCCTCCTGGCCGATGACGGCGGCGACCTCCAGCTCGAAGTCGAGGACTGCGCTGCCCGGCGGCACCGGGACGTCGTCGTGGGCGCCGATGACGGCGTACGGGTTGGTGAAGTAGAACGTCGGGGCGTCGTACCAGGCTTCGGGCACCCCGCCGGCGCCGTCCCCGTCGACGGATCGCCGTACTCCTTCGACGTGCTCCTCGAAGGTGACGAAGTCCCGCACGGTGGGCGGCTGAAGCGGTGGCAGCAGTCGCACCTCGGACACGTGGGGGCCCGGCGGGACGTCGAGCGTGACGGCGCCGGCGTGCAGGAGCGCGTCGAGTCCGCCGCCGGAGCGGATCAGCTCGGTGAGCGAGCGCGCTCCGGGGATCGGGTACAGGGTGCCGTCCTCCTCGACGACGGCGACGCGGTGTTGTTGCTCGTGTTCGTAGGCGGCGAATCGCATGTGCGGCTCCAGGTTCCGACGACGGGCGTCGGCAGAAGGGGACCGGTGACGCGGGGCGGGGAGTCAGAGCAGAGGACAGGGCCACCGCGCCCCCGGCACCTGACGGATCAGACCGGCGGGGCGACGAACACGCCGCGGTCGACGTCGTTGAACGACTCCTTGGCGACCAGCTCGTTCATCGGGTTCGCCGTTCCCCACTGGTCGGTGACCTCGGGCCGGGAGAAGTCGTAGACGTGCGGGTGCCAGGTGTCCTCGTCCAGCAGCTCGAGCTCGGTGGTGTACTCCACGGTGTTGCCGTGCGGGTCGAGGAAGTAGGTGAAGGTGTTGTCGCCGGCGAGGTGCCGGCCCGGGCCCCAGATCTTCTTGAAGCCGGCCCGGATCACCCGGCCGGAGCCCCGCATGTACTCGTCGATGCCGCGCATCTCGAAGGAGATGTGGTGCAGGGCGGTGTGCGGCCCCTGGGCGATGGCCATGGAGTGGTGCTGGTTGCTGATACGCATGAAGTGCATCGCTTCGCCCATCCTGGGATGCATCAGCGTGTCGGAGAGCCGGAACCCGAGGTGACGCTCGTACCACTCCCGAGTGCGGTTCAGGTCCGGGGAGTTGAGGACGACGTGCGACAGCTTGACCGGGATCGACTCCTTCTCCTCGATCTTGCGGTGCTGCCTGACCTCGACGTCCGCCGAGACCTCGATGGTGCGTCCGTCGACGTCGAAGAAGCGGAAGCCGTAGCCGCCGCCGGGCGTGTCCACCTTGCCGGGCTGGGAGATCAACTGGACGCCGCCCGCGAGCAGTTGCTCGGCGAGGGTGTCCACGTCCTCGGCGGAACCGGCACCGTAGGACACCAGGTCGAGGCGCTTCTCCTCGGCCTTGCGCAGCCGCACGACGTACTGCTCCGGGGAGCCCTCGGCGGCCAGGAACGAGATCCCGGAGTCCTCGGTGACCTTGGTCAGGCCCCACACGCCGGAGTAGAAGTCGAGCTGCTTGTCGTAGTCGGGCACGGCCAGGTCGACATGCCGCAGATGGGTGAGCAGACGCATGATGTCAGTCCTTCCGAAGGAGGGCGGCGGCGTTGCCGCCTCGTACGGCGTGGAAGTCCGGGTCGGACAGCCCCGCCGCGCGCAGCGCGCCCACGGGGTCGTCGGTGCCCATGTCGAAGGGGAAGTCGGAGCCGAGCAGCACCCGGTCCGCGCCTACCGCGCGGACCAGCTCCCGCAGCACGTGGGGGTCGTGGACGAGGGAGTCGAAGTAGATCCGCTCGAGGTAGCTGCTGGGCCGGTGGGCGCAGCCGGCGCCCGCGTCGGAGCGGGCCGACCAGGCGTGGTCGCTGCGGCCGATGTGAGTGGGCAGGTAGCCGCCGCCATGAGCCGCGACGATCTTCAGCTCGGGATGCCGGTCCAGCACTCCGGAGAAGATCAGATGGGACAGGGCGACGGCGTTCTCGGTGGGTTGTCCAACGGTGTTGGACAGGTACCACTGGTCCAGGCGCTCGTCGAGCGTGCAGCCGAAGGGGTGCAGGAAGAGGATCGCGCCCGTCTCCTCGGCCCGCTGCCAGAAGGGTTCGTACACAGGGTCGGACAGCTCGCGGCCCGGCGCGTGACTGGAGATCTCGACACCCAGAAGGTCCTGGTCCAGGGCATGTTCGAGGGCCCGCACGGCCTGATCCGGATGTTGGAGGGGGGCGAGGCCGAGCCCCCGCAGCCGGTCGGGCGCCTGTGCGCAGTGCGCGGCCGTCGCCTCGCCCGCGAGCCGGTAGAGCTTCTCGGCCGTGTCCTCGTCCGCCCAGTAGTGGTAGTGCGATGGGGACGGGCTGACCAGCTGGACGTCCACGCCCTGCGCGTCCATGGCGGCCAGACGTAGGCGCACGTCGGTCAGCCGCGGGACGCGTTCGCGGACCATGGGGCCGCTGACGGCCAGGGCAGCGGGCCCGTTGCGGCGGGCGTCGAGAGCCCTGGCCTCCGCCAGGCCCGGCAGGTCGGCCACCAGGGCCTCGACCTCGGGGATCAGGATGTGCGCGTGTACGTCGACGGTCGGGGAAGTGTGTGCGTCGGCGCTCGGCGATGGGCGGGTATCGGGTTGGGGGCGGCTGCCGGCGGTGGCCCGGGGAGGCTGGGTTGTCACGGCAGCTCCCTGAGCACCGGCAGGGTGGCGTCCAGCAGCCCGGGCACGTCACCCGGCACGCCGTCGAGCTGCCACTGCCCGATCTGCACGGAGGCGTCGACGACCATCCGGACCCGGTCGATCCGCCGCTCGTAGTAGCGCGTGAGCAGTTCCTCGTCCCAGGCGGATCCGCTGGTCAGCAGCTGGGACAGCACCCAGGCGTCCTCCAAGGCCATCGCCGCGCCCTGGGCCATCGTGGGCGGGCAGCAGTGCGCGGCGTCGCCGACGAGGACGACCCGGCCCCGGTGCCAGGAACCCTCGACCAGCATCCGGTCGAACCAGGTGTAGTTCACCTGCGCCGGGTCGGTGATCGAGTCGCGGATCTCGTCCCAGGCACCGCCGTAGCCCTCGGCGAGGCGGCGCATCTCCTGCGCGTAGGACTCGGGCGGGATCGTGGCGCGGTCGCGGCCGGCCTCCACCAGATAGGCGTAGATCGTGTCCTTGCTGGTGGGCGTGTAGCCGGCGATGTAGCAGGGGCCGCCGTGGGAGAGGTCGCTGCGCTCCACGCCTGCCGGGCGGGGGGCCGGGACACGCCAGATGGCCATGCCGGTCGGCTCGGGTTTGACGTCGATGCCGATGGCGGCGCGGGTCGCGGAGTTGAGGCCGTCTGCGGCCACGACGAGGTCGTAGCCGCCCTCGGTGCCGTCACTGAACCGGACGGTCACTGACGTGTCGTCCTGGGTGAGGATCTCGGCGGTGGTGCCGAGCCGGACGTGCGCGCCGGATGCCCGGACGGCGTCGGCGAGGATGCGCTGGAGTACCGGGCGCTGCATGCCGAGGGTGGCGGGGAGGTCGTCTCCGCCGGTGCGCAGGACGTCACCCACGTGGAGCACGGTGCCGTCGGGTGTGGTCAGCCCCAGGGCGTCGAAGCCGAAGCCGTGCTCGCGGACCTCGTCCCAGACGCCGATCTCGCGCAGCACGCGAAGGGCGTTGCCCTGAAGGGTGATGCCGGAACCGCGTACGTTCCAGTCCGGTCCGACCTCGACCAGGTCGACGTCGATGCCGGCCCGCCGCAGCAGCACGGTCATGACGTTGCCGGAGGTGCCCCCTCCGATGACCAGGACTCTCTTTCCTTCCATGGCCAACTCCTTTGTTGGACAGGTCACTTGACGGCGACCGGATTGACGGGGGAGCCGACGGCTCCGGTGATGGGCAGGGGCGCGGCGGTGAGCCAGAACTCGTACACGCCGTCATAGGCGCAGTCGGCCGCGAGGGCGTCGGGGTCCCACATCTCGCCGATCAGCAGGCCCATGTTGGGGATGGCGACCTGGTGCAGCGGCTGGAAGGCGCCGTCGAACTCGTTCGGCCGTACCTCGAAGCCCCAGGTGTCGGTGGCGATGGCGGCGATCTCGCTCGCGTGCAGCCAGCCGGCAATGGTGAAGGACAGACCGGGCGAGTCTCCGCCCGCGTAGTCGCCCCAGCCTTCGCGGCGGGTGCGCGCCAGCCGCCCGGTCCGTACGACGACGATGTCCCCGCGGCCGACGGCCACGCCGTGCGCCTGGGCGGTCGCGGTCAGGTGGTCCTCGGTGATGGCGAAACCGTCGGGCAGTTCTCCGCGTTCGTCGCCGATCACCCGGCCGACGTCGAGGAGGACGCCGCGCCCGGCGACGTACGGAGCCATGTGCTCGATGCCGGTGACCAGATCACCCTCGGAGGTGACGGTCTTCGCGGCGTCGCGTCCGTTCCACGCCTTGCCGTGGTCGAAGATGTGCCCGAGTCCGTCCCACTGGGTGGAGCACTGCAGGGGCATCGCGATCACGTCGTCGGCGCCGCCGATGCCGTGCGGGAAGCCCTGGTTGCCGAGGGCCGCGTCCGTTCCCGTGTCCAGCATGGTGTGGACGGGGTTGGTGCGGCGGCGCCAGCCCTTCTGCGGGCCGTTCATGTCGAACCGTTGCGACAGCGAGAAGCTGACACCCCGGCGGACCAGGGCCGCGCCCTCACGCCGCTTGGCCTCGTCGAGGAAGTTGAGGGTGCCGAGGACGTCGTCCTCGCCCCAACGCCCCCAGTTGGAAACCCGCTTGGCGGCCTCGTTGATCGCGCCCTCGGCATCCGTGGGGTCGAGCGGGGCCGTCACGACGCGGTCCCCTCCGCGACACAGCGGGTGCGCTGGGTGCCCAGGCCCGTGATGGAGCCCTCCATGACGTCGCCGTCGCGCAGCAGCCGCCCCCAGTGCATGCCGTTGCCGGCCGGACTGCCGGTGAGCACCAGGTCGCCGGGCAGGAGCCGGGAGGTCTGCGAGATGTACGACACCAGCCGCGCGACGCCGAAGAGCATGTCCTTGGTGGACTCGTCCTGCATGGTCTCGCCGTTGAGCTTCAGCGTGACGCGCAGGTCACCCGGGTCGGCGATCGACTCGGCGGGCACGATCCAGGGGCCGAGCGGGGTGAAGCCGGGGGCGTTCTTGCTGCGCAGCCAGTCGGTGCCGATGGCTTTCATGTCCCGGCGGAAGACGGTGGCGCGGTCGGTGAGGTCGTTGGCGATCGTGTAGCCCGCGACGTACTCCAGGGCCTCCTCGACCGTCACCCGGTAGGCGGGCCTTGCGATGACGGCCGCCAACTCCAGCTCCCAGTCGGGCTGTTCGGCCCAGTCCGGAAGTACGACGTCGTCGTAGGGGCCGGTGATCGCGCTCGGCAGGCCGGTGAACACGTACGGCAGGTCCTCGGCCGCCCTGCGGTCCATGATCGCGGCAATTTCGGCGCGCGCCTCCTCCACGGTGCGGCGGTCGTCGGGGGCACGGTGGGCGACCTCCAGGTCGATCACGTGCTGCCGGTAGTTGGCGCCGGACTGGAAGACCTGGCGCGGCTCGACCGGCGCGTGCGCCCGCAGGTGCTCCAACGGTCGCCAGTCGGCCGTCTCGTCGGCCGCGAGCTGGTGCAGGCGAGGGAGTATCTCGTCCCAGCGCTCAAGGATCTCCCGGGTCGTCAGGCCCGGCTCTGCGAGGGCCGTGGGAAGATCCAGCACGCGCCTCCCGGGGATCACGAGACCGGGGAAAGATACCTGGTCAGGGGCGGAGAAGACGCCCAGGGCGAAGGGTCCGGAGAAGGACGTGGAAGAGGCTGCGGGTTTCACGGGAATGTCCTCCAGATTGCGGTGAGACCAATGTGGCCCCCACCGCGTAATCTGTGAAATAGATTCTTTAGATGTTGATCATCTGCCGTGTATATGTCGCTGCCGCAGCGGCCTCGCTCTGGAGGCGTCGTGTCCCTCTCCGGCCTCGATCTCAATCTCGTCCTGTCCCTGCGGGCCCTGTTGGAGGAGCGCAACGTCACCCGTGCCGGGCAGCGCGTCGGTCTCAGTCAGCCGGCGATGAGCGCGGCCCTGGCCCGCCTGCGCCGCCACTTCGACGACGACCTGCTCTCGCGCGTCGGCAAGCAGTACGAACTGACCGCCCTCGGCCGCGCTCTGCTGAACCGCACCTCGACCGCCTGCGACCTGCTGGAACGGGTCTTCAGCAGCAGGGCCGACTTCGCCGCGGGCACCGAGGAGCACGAGTTCACCCTGCTCACCTCCGACTACGCCCTCTCCGTGTTCGGCGCAGAGCTCGCGCGGACCGTGCACGCTGAGGCCCCGGGGGTGCGGCTGCGCTTCCAACGGACGCCCATCGACGTCACCGAGGACACGACACCGCTGCTCAGTACGGCCGACGGGCTGTTGATGCCGCGTGGCGTCATCAGCGGTTTCCCCGCCGTCGACCTGTTCACCGACCGCTGGGCCTTCCTGGTGGCCGAGACGAACGACGAGGTCGGCGACCAGCTGACCATGGACGACCTCGCACGGTTGCCGTGGGTCGTGTACCAGCGCGCCTACGACGCTCCGGCCGCCCGGCAGCTGAGCATGCTCGGCGTCGATCCCCGCGTGGAGATCTCCGTCGACAGCTTCCAGGCGCTGCCCTTCCTGGTCGCCGGCACCCGCCGGATCGCCCTGGTGCAGCAGCGCCTGGCCGAGCTGCTGCGCGGCGTGGCCGCCGTACGCCTCATGGAACCGCCCTACGGGGCGGTCCCGCTCCAGGAGGCACTGTGGTGGCACCCGGTGCACACCCACGACGCGGCCCACATCTGGCTGCGCGAGACCGCGGCCCGCGTGGGAGCGGAGCTGGCCGCTTCAGAGCCCGCTCGTATCGCCGCGGTCGCGCCGAGATAGCGGGCTCCTACAGGTGCCCGGCATCCAGACGCCGGATGATCCACATCTTCGATATCGATCGGATGAGGGCTAGGCAGGACCTGCCCCTTGGCCCATAGTCGTCTCAACCCGGCGCCGGAGCCGCACCATCACCCCCCGGCCGGGACACGCAGGCGCCCGGCGCGCCTGCCCGTCGCGACGCCGGCAGTCATCGGCACTCCGCTCCGAACCTGCCACCGGTACCGGGCGGCCCGACCACGACGGCCGCACCCCTCGTCCCCTCCCGACCCGCCACGTGGAGTTCCCGCATGCCTGCACCCGTGTCTCCGCTCCCGTCCCCGACGCACAGAGCCGTCGAGGACACCCCGACCGAACAGCCGGTGTCCGGCCCCGGTCACCGGCTTCGCCTCACGCTGCTGATGGCCGGCAGCTGCCTGCCCATCCTGGGCGCCGTACTCATCGCCCCCGTCCTGCCGCAGATGGAGGCTCACTTCGCCGACGTGCCGGGCGTCGACGCCCTCGTCCCCATGGCCCTGACCATCCCCGCCCTCTCCCTGGCGCTGCTGGCCCCCTTCGCCGGCGTCATCGTCGACCGGCTCGGACGCAAACGCCTGCTCGTCGTCTCGACCGTGCTGTACGCGATCCTCGGCACCGCCCCCCTGTGGCTGGACTCCCTCGGCGCCATCGTCGCCAGCCGCGCCCTGGTCGGTGTCGCCGAGGCCGCCATCATGACCTGCAGCACCACGCTGATCGGCGACTACTACTCCGGCCGGCAGCGCGATCGCTACCTCGCGATGCAGACGATGTGCGCCTCGATCTCCGCGACGGCCTTCTTCGTCCTGGGCGGCGCCGCCGGATCGGCCGGGTGGCGCATGCCGTTCTGGGCCTACGCCGTGAGCCTGCTGCTCGCTCCCGCCATGGCAGCCTTCCTGCCCCGGCCCCGACCGGCCGACCAGGCGAACGAGCCTTCCCCCACCGCCTCCGAACCGACGGAGCAGGCGGTCAAGCGGCCCTTCCCCTGGCGTCCGCTGGCCGGGACGTGCGCGCTGACCGTCTTCGGCGCCATCCTCTTCTACACCGTCCAGGTGGAGATGGCGTTCCTCCTGGACGACATGGGCGTGACCAACTCCGGCGTGATCGGACTGGCCACAGCCAGCTCCAGTGCCGCGGTCGTGGTCGGCGCCGTCGTCTTCGCCAAGGCCGGCCGCAGCCCGCAGGTCTGGCTGCCCACCGCTTTCGGCCTGTGCGCCCTGGGCTTCGCGGTGATCTGGCTCGCCCCCAACCCGGTCGTCTTGACCGTCGGCGCCGTGATCAACTGCCTCGGCAGCGGCATCATGCTGCCGAGCCTGCTCACGCTCGCCATGTCCAAGCTCGACTACGCCGACCGCGGACGCGGCACCGGCCTGTGGACGGGCTCCTTCTTCCTCGGCCAGTTCATCTGCCCCCTCGCGGTCCTCGCACTGACCTCGGCCGTCGGCACCCTGGCGAACGCCCTGGGCGTCCTCGCCCTCGCCGGAACCGTCGCCACCGCCGCACTCGGCCTCACCGCGCGGCGCCGCAGGACGGGAGCCACGCCGGAACCGGTCCGCCACATGGCGGGCTGACCTGGCGCGGCGGCGACGACCGGCATCTGCTGTCGCGACGGAGGTGCTGCCGGGGCCGCAACGGGCCATCGCGACCTGTTCGTCAGTGCCGCGCCGCGCGAACGCACGATCTCCCGCACCTTGCTGGACGTGATCCCGAACAGGTTCCCTGCTGGCCCTGCTCCGGGACACCGGCCCCATGTACTGGCCTTCGAGGAGACACCAGCCTGAGAGGCCGATGAACGACGTTCGCACTACCGGTAGTTGATCTCGGCCAGCTCGGTGGCGAGCTTCTTCGGCATGGCCGTGTGGCCGAGCAGAGGGAGCACGGTGTTGCGTGCCCCGCGGGCCATCGGGTTGCGCGTGGTGGCCACGCGGGTCATCCGGTGGGTGAAGGCGACAACCCGCTGGGCCACGGGGCGGCGCCGCGCCTCGTAACCGTCGAGCTGTCCGGACGCGATCGCCCGGCCGAGGGCGTAGCCGTCCTGGATGCCGGTGTTCATCCCCTGCCCGCCCGCGGGGCTGTGCACATGGGCGGCGTCGCCGGCCAGCAGCAGACGGCCGGCACGGTAGCGGTCGGCGACCCGGTGGTGCACCCGGAACCGTGACGACCACGCCAGCCCGGTGACCTTGGCCTGGCCGGGGGCGCGCTCATCGAGCAGTTGCTGGACGAAGTGGATGTCCGGTGCGGCGGGCGCGTCGTCGACGGTGGCGACGACCCGGTAGTGGTCGCCGGGGAGCGGGGCGACGACGGTGAGCCCCGCGGTGCCGAAGGTGAGCGAGACCTCGCTGGGGCCGGGGGCCCAGTCCATCACGACGTCGGCGAGCACGAAGGACTCGGCGTAGGCGTTGCCGGTGAACCCGATGCCCGCCGCTTCGCGCACGGTGCTGTGCATACCGTCCGCGCCGACGGCGTACGAGGCGCGCAGCGTCTCGCCGGTGGTCATGGTGAGTGTCACGCCGTCGTCGTCCTGGACGACGGAGGCGACCTCGTAGGGGCGGTGCACATCGCCGCCGAGCGCCCGCAGCCGGTCCAGCAGCACGCTTTCGGTCTCGTACTGGGGAACCATCAGCGTGTACGGGTGAGGAGTGGGGAGCTGGTCGAACGGCACGGTCAGCAGGCGGCGGGCGCCGTCACGGACGGCGAACCGGGTGACCCGGACGCCTCGCGCGATCAGCTCCTCGGAGGCTCCGAGCTCGTCGAGGACCTCCAGGGTGCGGGCGTGGACGACGGCGGCACGCGAAGTGTTCGCGCCCTCGGCCAGCTTGTCCAGGACGACGAAGTCGATCCCGGCGGCAGCGAGCGTGACGGCGAGCGCGAGCCCGGTCGGACCGCCGCCGACGACGGCGACCTCGGTACGGCCGGGGAGTGCGGTGGTGTTCATGGCGGGGATCCCCCTCTGTCCAGCACAGTCAACAGTCGTTTGCCAACGGTTGTTGGCCAACGTTCGTTGACATGGTGCATGGTGCCGCGCTGGAAAGTCAACAGGTGTTGGCCTACAGTTGTTGACGTGAATCAGGACACCGAGACCGGCACCACCGACAGGCGATCGGACCGCACCAAGGCCACGATCCTGCGCGCCGCACGCGAACGATTCGCGGCCCAGGGATACGAGCGCACCACCATCAGAGCCGTGGCTTCGGACGCGGGCATCGACCCGTCCATGGTCATGCGCTACTTCGGCAACAAGGCACAGCTCTTCGACGCGACGCTCGCCATCGACCTGCGACTTCCCGACCTCACAGGAGTCCCGGCGGACGAAATCGCCCAGGCCCTGGTGCGTCACTTCCTCGAACGCTGGGAAGGCGACCCGGCCGACGACGCCCTGCTGGTCCTGATGCGTTCGGCGGTCACCAACGAACAGGCCGCGGCACGGATGCACGAGATCTTCGCGGCCCAGGTCGCCCCGACGCTGGCCGCGGCCCTCGGCCCGGAACTCGCCGGACGCCGGGCCGGTTTGGTCTCCGCGCAACTCCTGGGCCTGGGACTCACCCGCTACCTGCTACGCCTCCCGGCAGTGACCACCCTGACGCCGGACGACATCGAAGCCGGCCTCGCCCCGGCCATCCAGGCCATCCTGGACCCGACCTAGGGCAAAACCCTCAGCTGCCCGAGGAGTGACCGCGCAGCGCATACCCTCCATCGCTGCCCTGGCCACCCACGTCATACGACTCCCAAGGTCGGGTCATCAAGACCGCCCTGCCGAAGTCGCCCGGCTCGGACACGGACGCCACGGTGACCGAGCACTACTCGGCCACGAGCACCTACGACCCCGACAGCGGTGACGACGCGGTGGTGGCCCAGCACCACAGGGCGCAAGGAGTTGGAGCCGCGCAGTGCGAACGGCTTCACGTCGACTTCGAGGAGCCCTGAGTCCATTCCACTTCGACGCCTGCCTGAGACCTCGCCCCGCTCTCACGGTGTCGGCTGGGGCGATCAGCGCGCGGCCTCCTACTGGTAACAGCCGCCGGTGCACAGCACGGTGACCATGCCGTGCTCGCGGGCTGTCGTGGAGGTGTGATGGCTGACGGCCGTGGGGGTCTTGCTGGTCTCCCAGGGCATGGGGGCGGCCATGGCCTGTGGTCCGAGGGCAGTGAACACCGAGGTGGCCACGAACATGACCGCCAGCGCCCGCTTGCGCAGATGCATCTGAACTCCTTTGCCGCCGGCTGGGGTTCGGCCGCTGGCACCTGTCCTGGAGCAAGCCGGAGGCCGGCTGCCAGTCTCACCATGCGGCTCGCTCCAGTGGAAGGTCTTTGGCCGGGCGCAGGTACATCTCCCCACGATCACCTCGACTGGCGGCTCATGCTCCGCACACGGCCGAAACGGCAGCAGTCGCTCCCGAGCTTATCCACGTTGATCACGGGCATGCGCCCACCGACGATGACGTTCGCTTCCACACGGCATTGGCACACCCGCCATGCCCCTGCGCGACACCTGTCTGGCCCGGGGTGACCTGCGCAAGGAGCCCGCCTGGCCGACAACGCGCCCGTCCCCTCGGGGCCGCGCGGACAAGGCGTACGCCTCCCGCGGGAACCGCGCCGATCTGCGCCGCCGCGGAATCCGCTGCACCGTCCCCGACAAGTCGGACGAGGATCGCAACCGGCGGAAGCGCGGCTCCCGCGGTGGCCGGTCACCGCGAGCGTCATGCAGTCGAGTGCGGGATCCACCGACTCGAGAGGCACCGCACTGTCGCCACGCGATACGGCTCGGAAGGGCCGGTCACACCTCAGTGCCGGGCGAACTGGACCCGTGTCGGTTGTGCGACGTTCGGCCGCACCGCGAGCCCGCTCACGGTCAGCTGTTCCCCGTAGATGTCGGTGACTCTGATCGCCTTGCCGCAGCCACTGCCGTCGGCGGAGATGAAGTAGTTGAAGCTGGTGCGGGGCAACGACCGCCAGCCGCCCCCGGTGCTGACCTCCAGGCGCGCGACCGGGTTGCGGTGACCGATCACCTGGATGCCGCACCAGTAGGCGCTGGAACCGGTCTTGTACCTGATGGACATCGTGCCGATGGAGCTCGGGCTCACCAGGCTCCAGGTGATGGGGAGCCGGCCGACCTTGAGGTCGGCGAGCTTGGCGAAGGCCTGCTGGCTCAGGTCGATCTGCCCCGGGGCGCAGGGCAGAGGGCATTCGTTGGTGATCCGTACCGTGATCGACTTGCCGTTGGCCGCGCGGACCAGCACGTACGCTCCGCAGGCCCGGGAGGTCTCGTAGTCGGTGGTGTTCATCGCCGCGATCATCATGTCCGGGCTCGGACCGAACAGACACGCCCCGTCCCCGACGCCGGCCTCGTAGGCGGTCGCGACGCCCTGATACGACGTGTTGGGCCGGATCCGTCCCGCCGCCGGGGGAGTGGTCGACCCGCGCGAGGACTTCTGAGCGCCCGTGGCCGAGGGCTTCGCCGCCTTTGGGCTTGCCGTGTCCTTCGGACTGGCCGAGCTGCTCGCACTCTGACGTGGCGACGGACTGGACGTCGCCCTCGGAGACGGCGTGCCGGCGGTTTCGGCGACCTTTGGCTGGCTGGTCACGAGGGGAGTGGCCGCGGCCGGCCCCGCATCGACCTTGTGGCCAGGGAGCAACGCCATGACCAGATACACGAGGACGCCGACGGAGGTGACCGCCACTGTGGCGCCCAGCATGAGCCTGCGTCGGCGCCTGCGTTGCCGTATGACCTGCCTCGTTGCCATGATTACCTGTCCGTTCAGGGTCGAGCCGATGGTGCACTGGTCAGTGGCCGCCCGCGGCGAAAAGGTTGCCGACGACTTTGCGGGAACTTTCGGGGCATCCGGCGGACGTACGAGCGGGCAGCGGGACGGGAGCGCTCCCGAGCGCTGGGCGGTCAAGACCGGTGCAGAGCGGTGGGCGTTCCTCAGGCCGATTCGCGGACGACCAGCGCTGTACGGAGGATGACGTGGCGGTAGGCCACGGACGGCTCCTCCATGTCCTCGAGGAGCAGCCGGATCATGGCCCGGCCCATCTCCTCCAGTGGTTGACGCACCGTGGTGAGCCGTGGCTTGGTGCGCTGAGCCAGCGAAAAGTCGTCGAAGCCGATCACGGCGACGTCCTGAGGCACACGTCGTCCTGCCGCGCGCAGGGCCTGCAGAGCCCCTGCGGCCGTGGTGTCCGACGCGGCGAGCACACCGTCGATCTCCGGGTGAAGTTCGAGCAGTTCGGTCATGGCGCGGCGCCCGCTGTCCTGCGTGAAGTCACCTTCGGCCACCAGTGACTTCTCGCTGTCCAGGCCGGCCAGTGCCAGAGCGTCCTGATAGCCGCGCAGTCTGCACCGGGCGGCGTCCATGTCCAGTGGCCCGGTGATGGTGGCGATGGTCCTACGGCCCCGTGCCAACAGGTGGGAAACGGCGCTGCGGGCGCCCCCCACGTTGTCCGCGTCCACATAACTGACGTACTCGTCGCCCGAGCGGCGCCCCAGCATCACGGTCGGCAACCGCGCCTCGGCGAGCATGTCCGGCAGCCGGTCCCCGGCGCGCACGGACAACAGCAGAACTCCGTCGACCCGGCTGCCGCGCGCGTACTCCAGGAAGCGCTTCCGATCGGCGTCCGAGCGGACCAGGGTCAGCATCAGCTGCATGCCGATGCCCGCGAGCGCGTCCCCGAGCGAGCGGACGATCTCGGAGAAGAAGGGCTCCGCGAACACTCGCCAGTCGGGTTCGGTCAGGACGAGAGCGACGGCGTTGCTTCGCTGACCGGCCAGTGAGCGGGCAGCGAGATTGGGGACGTACCCCAGCTCTTCGATGGCCCGCTGCACGGCCAGGCGCGTCGATTCCTTCACGCCCGCCGCGTTGTTGATGACGCGGGAGACCGTTCCCCGCCCCACCCCGGCGTGAGCGGCCACCTCTTCCAGCGTCGGCGTGCCGGGGCGTCGCGTGCCCATGACCACCTCCCCCACGAGATAGCCGATCTTACGGGCCGAAGGAACCGTGTACACGTCTTCCGGGGAACCTGCCGCGTCGGCCAAGGGGTGGGGTACTGGTCGTTGCGGAGTGTCTGATCTGCACTCCTCGCCGGATTGGGAGAGGCCGGGAGGAGCAGCGGGGCCCGCCCGGTCGGCAGTTGGCCGACGGAGCAGGCCCCGGGCGGAGGAAGCCTCCTGTGGGTTACGCGGTGGCGCAGGAGGTGCCGTTGAGGCTGAAGGCAGTCGGCTTGGCGAAGCTGCCGCTGTAGGTGCCCTGGAACCCGAAGGAGACCTGCCCACCTGGCGTGATGGACGCGTTGTGTGCGACGTTGGCGGCCGTCACGGATCCCATCGACGACGACACGGTGGCATTCCAGGCGTTGGAGATCCGCTGCCCGGAGGGCAGCGTGAACGCGACCTTCCAGCCATCGACCGGGGAGGAACCCGTGTTGGCCACGGTGATCTCGGCAGTGAAGCCGTCCTGCCAGACGTTCGTGCCGTAGGTCACCTTGCACGCGGCGGGCCCGCTGGGGGTGCCGGGGCCGCCGGGGGTGCTACCGCCGAGGTTCACGCTGGAGGAGAACGAGTTCACGGCCAGGCCCGCGCCGTTCTGCCACGGCTCGAAACCCGCCTGAATGCTCGTCAGGTACCAGTTGTCCTGCGCGAGTCCGCGCGATACGGCCTGCCGGACGAAGTCCATCACGTCGAAGTTCCAGCTGTCGATCGCCGACGGCGCGACGAAGGACAGGACGTCGTTGGAGCCGTTGTTGCCGGACCACACCTGCCACTGGCGCCCGGCCACCGTGGCGGAACCGACGGGCGAGCCCACCGGCTGCACGGACCCCACACGGTTGAACCAGATCATGATCTCGGTCCGGTTCACGCCGTCGGTGCGCGGGGTCGGGTCCAGCCAGATGTCGTAGGCGGCGTCGTAGGCCGCACCGCTCACGTAGCTGTAGGAGATACCCGTGGGAGCGCTCGAGATGGAGCTGAGCCGGGCCGGGAGGTTCGTGCCGGGCGAGCAGTTGGTGTAGTGGCAGCCGTTGTACACGGACGGGTACGACTTCGGGGCCCCGTTCGTCGGAACGGAACCGTCGGCCTGGGTGACCCTGAAGCCCGAGTCCGTGACGGAGATGCACTGGGTGGCACTGGTGCCCCAGCGGTTGTTCTGCACGACGTATCGGCCCTGGATGGTGGTGGTGCCGAACGCATCGCAGATCGTCGTGTCGGCCTGGGAGACCGTAGCGCCGGTCAGCAGTGCGGCCAGGGCGACGAGCGTGGTCAGCAGCGCACCGCAGAGCGCGCGCGTCCTGTGGGCTTGGGGGCGTGAAGGCTGCATGCGGGTCCTCCGCGAGGGATGTGGGGGGCGAGGGCTTCTGCAAGGGATTGGGAGCGCTCCCAAAAAGCGAACTCGCTGGGACTGTAGGAGAGGATCATGTTCCTGACAAGGAGGGCGACTCGGGTGTCTTGAGGTGACTCCCGAAGCGGCTGGTGATGCGGGGTGGGACGGGTTGCGACAGCTTGTGGATCCGGGGTACCGGGCGGCCCCCAAGGGGGCGGAGGCCGCCCGGCTGGTGACCCCGTCGTCGGGTGACGGGGTCGCGCACGCGGTCTCAGCGAGGGGCTACTCGAGGAGTTCCGCGTACGAGCCCATGGCCAGGGCGATGTCCGCCTGGGCCCAGAACCGGTGATACGTGAACGACGGCACCGCGCCGCCCTTCAAATAGGCCTCGATCTTCGACCAGGCCGGGTCGCTCTTGTAGAACGACCGCAGCGAGGCGAAGGTGGAGGAGGAGCTGATGGCGTCGCCGTTGGGCATGGTCCCAGTCCACCCGCTCGGCACGTACACCGCGTCGTCGAACCGGTTGTAGTCCGCCCGGTTCTCCGGCACCGCGATCCCCAGCGCGTCCTGGTAGTTGTTCCACATGCCGTCCAGCAGGGACTTCGCGGTCGAGGCGGCGGCCGTGTCACCGGACCGGTCCGCGTAGTACGTCAGCGTCTTGGCGTACGCGGCGGTCACGCCGACGTCGTTCGTGTAGTCGGCGACCGTGACGTGAAGTCCGCTGTTGGCGCCGGGACTCGACGCGTTCCAGGTGTCGGGCTGCCCCGACCACTGGAGGGTCGACGGGATCCGGTAGGTGCCGTCCGGGTTGATCGTGGTCTTGGACAGTGCCCACTTGACCCACTTGTCGAGGACGGCCTTGGCCTGCGCGTTCCCCGTCTGCTGGTACAGCTCGGCGACCCGCTCCATCGACCACGCCTGGAAGCCGAACCACTGGTTGGACGGCGGGTCGTGGTAGACGGGCTGCTCGTCGTAGTACATGCCGTAGAACGTCGACTTCCCGGCCGGGGGAGGCGCGTAGCGGCCCGCCCAGCTGTTGGTCGCACCGCCCGCGATGGCGCCCTCGTCGGACTGGAGCCAGCGGTAGAACTCCAGCTGCCGCCCGAGGGACTTGGCCCAGTCCGCCTGCCCAGTCGCCGACTTCGGCTTCAGGTCGGCAGACGAGCTCAACGCATAGGCCGCGAGAGGGTTCTGGTAGCCGCCGTGTGCGTGACTGGACCCGATGCGCCAGGCCCAGCCCGCCGAGGTGTCGGTCGCCCCGCCCCAGGCGTAGTACCAGGACAGCAGGTACATGGAGGCGTCCTTGCCGGTGCCGGCCTGGCAGGTGGACGGACCGACGCAGTTGCCGATCTTCTTGAAGTACTTGTCGTACATGGCGTAGCGCAGGTAGTCGCCCATCTTCGCGGCCTTGCCCACGGTCGCGGAGACGTCCGAGCCCTTGCCCTGCTCCTTCGCCCAGATGTCGGCCCAGTACGCGGCCTGCACGGCCCGCGCGTCGGCGTCGGGGGCGTTGGTGAACTTCCACTGCTTGGCGTAGGAGGCGTCACCGGTGAACAGGTCCAGGTACCCGTTCTTGCCGCCGTACTTGAAGGCGTCACAGGTCGGCTGCGGCACCGTCTCCCATACCGACTCCTGCACACCGCGCTGGAAGGTGTTGATGTACGACGGTCCGGTGTCCGCAGGCCCCGCCTCGCACTTGCCGGGCGAGTTGCCGTAGCCGTAGACGTTGTCGACGTCCTGGAGCCAATGCATGCCGTAGACGTCGTCCGTGCCGTACGCCGACTTCAGCTCACCGGCGATGGGATCCGAACCGGAGGCTACCGAGGAGTCGAGTTTCGCCGGGTACTCGTTCGGGGTGTCCAGCTCGGGCGCGTAGGTGGCCGGCTTGGAGGCGTTGTAGAAGGAGTTGGTCGGCTGGTCGGCGTGCGTGGGGATCATGTACTTCTCCATGATGTCCCAGGCACCGTTGAACTTGGACCAGTCGCCGGTGACCTTGCCGTACATGGCCTGGAGCCACAGGAGGTAGCTGTACGCCTCCGACGTGGTCTCGTGGCCGTGGTCCGGCGCCTCGACGATCAGCGTCTCGACCGAGTGGTAGGGGATGCCCTCGGGGGAGAAGTAGCCGTTCGCCGGGTTGGTGATCTTGCCGTACAGCTCCAGGAAACGGGCGTCGTACGCCTTCGTCGCGCCGAGCTGCGTAACGGTGACCGAGGCCTTCGCGTGCCCGGGGGCGGCCGACTCGAAGGTCGCGGCTCCCGTGCCGGAGGAGTCGGCGGCGATGGTCACCGTCTGCGCGGTGTTCCAGTTCGACGGCGTGAAAGTGAGCGAGGCCCCACCGGTCACCGACAGGCCGGAGTTGCCGTTCGCGCGAGTCGTCGTGACCGTCACGTTCGCGCTCGGCTGCTTCGACAACTTCACCTCGTACGTGCCCGTCTTGCCCTGCTGGACGCCCAGTTGGGAGGGCGTGGCGACCACGGACGGGCCTGAGGCGACCGTGATGCCGACAGGCGTACTTTCCGCGGAGGCGCCCAGGCTGTCGTACGCCTTCGCCAGCAGCGAATGACTGCCCACGGTCAAGCCGGAGGCGGAGAGCGTGTACGGCGCCGTGGTGTCCGTGCCCAGCAGTTCGGTGTCGTCGTAGAACTCCACCTTGCTGATCGTCGCGTTGTCCGCGGCGGCGGCCGTCGCGGCGAGCGGCACCGCCTCCCCCAGGGTGTAGACCGCGCCCGCGGCCGGACTGGTCAGCACGGTGATCGGCGGCTGGTGCGCGCCGGTGCAACTGGTGCCGTTGATCGCGAAGTTGGTGGGCGCGGCATTGGTGCCGCTGTAGCTGAACTGGGCGCCGGCGGAGGCGGACGCGCCAGCGGCGATCTTGCCGTTGTAACCGGCGTCCTTGACGCTGATGTTCTGGCCGGACTGGGACCAGGTGCCGTTCCAGCCGTTCATCAGCTTCTGGTTGCCGGTGTAGGCGTACGTCAGCGTCCAGCCGTCGATGGTGTCCGTACCGCGGTTGGTGATCGTGACGTCCGTAGTGAAACCGGAGCCCCAGTCGTTCGTCTTGTAGTCCACGCTGCACTGAACGCCCGCTGCACGCGCGGTCGTCGCACCCGTGGCCAGCATCGACAGGGGCAGGGCCAGGGCGGTTGCCGAGGCGGTCAACACCCTCCGAAAGGTTCTGCGTTTGCGTCCGGGATCCATGAACTGGTTCCTCCAAGCGGCTCAAAGCACGGGGGAAGCACAAGTCTTGGCCAGTGGGAGCGCTCCCATCATGGGGATGACGACGGCGGGGGTCAAGGAGCTTGAAGAGTCGAACACACGAAAGGGTTTAGTTCAAAGGAAGTTCAGCCGTACCTCTGGGCAACCGCGCCACTTGGCGCTACCTTCCTTCGCACCAGTGGGAGCGGTTCCCATCAGTCGACGCGCCGGACACGGCGCGCCACACTGCGAGGAGTCGCTCATGCGACACCCCCCACGTTCATTTCTCCACGTCACCGCACGCGCCGTGGCCGATCGCGGGACCTCGGCTGCCAAGGATCTGTGTCGAACCGCAATGCCCTGCCCGCGTCCGGCACTCGTGGACCGGCCGTCGGCTCTCGCCGACGATGCGTCATGAATGACAGCTGGTCAGGCTTGGTCCTGACCGACGCGAGCGTCGGCTGCTTCGCCCGTTGAACTCCCATTCGGGAGCGCTCCCAAAGTCAGTTCGTCCCTGACTTTCGCCACGAGGCCATGTCGGCCCGTTCGCATCAAGGTGCGCGATCACCTGCGCGTGCTCGATCAGCGGAGAAATCCTCCAACCAGAAGGAACCCGTCATCATGAGTCGCACCAAAACCTCATTGCTCGCAGCGCTCGCGCTGCTCAGCGGGACCTCGGCAGCCGCACTCGTCTCGGCGCCGGCCGGCGCCGTCGCGGCGGCCGCGCCCTGCACGGTGGACTACAAGGTGCAGAACCAGTGGGACACCGGCTTCACCACCGCCGTCACGATCACCAACAACGGTGCTGCCAAGTCGAGTTGGTCGCTGAAGTGGTCGTACGACGGGAATCAGAAGATCAGCAATGGCTGGAACGCGAAGGTCAGCCAGAGCGGCACTTCTGTGACGGCCGCCAACGAGAGTTACAACGGCACGCTCGCCACCGGTGGTTCGGTCGGCTTCGGTTTCCAGGCGTCCTACAGCGGGACCAACGCGATTCCGGCCACGTTCACCCTCGATGGCGTGACCTGCAACGTCGACGGCGGTGGGCCGACCGACCCCGGACCCACGGACCCGGGGCCCACCGATCCGGGACCGACGGATCCGGGTCCGGGTGGGCCGAAGGCCGCCAACCCGTACGTGGGCGCGAAGGTCTACGTGAACCCGGAGTGGTCGGCCAAGGCGGCCGCCGAACCGGGCGGCAGCCGCATAGCGAACCAGCCCACCGCCGTGTGGCTGGACCGCATCGCCGCCATCAACGGCGTGAACGGCGGCATGGGCCTGCGCGCCCACCTGGACGAGGCGCTGAAGCAGAAGGGCAGCGGTGAACTCGTCGTCCAGCTGGTCATCTACGACCTGCCGGGCCGTGACTGCGCCGCCCTCGCCTCCAACGGCGAACTGGGGCCGAACGACCTCGACAAGTACAAGAGCCAGTACATCGACCCGATCACGTCGATCCTCTCGGACGCGAAGTACGCGGGTCTGCGGATCGCCACCGTCATCGAGCCCGACTCGCTGCCCAACCTGGTCACCAACGCCGGCGGTACGAACACCACCACCGACGCCTGCGTGACGATGAAGAGCAACGGCAACTACGAGAAGGGCGTCTCCTACGCTCTCGACAAGCTCGGCGCCCTGGCGAACGTGTACAACTACATCGATGCCGGCCACCACGGCTGGCTGGGCTGGGACAGCAACCTGGGCCCGTCCGTGCAGGAGTTCGCCAAGGTCGCCACGACCAACGGCGCGAGCGTGAGCGACGTGGCCGGTTTCATCGTCAACACCGCGAACACCAGCCCCACCAAGGAGCCGTACTACAAGGTCACCGACATGGTGAACGGTCAGACCGTGCGCCAGTCGAAGTGGGTGGACTGGAACCAGTACGTGGACGAGCAGTCCTTCGCCCAGGCGCTGCGGGACAAGCTGGTCGCGGCCGGGTTCGACTCCGGTCTCGGCATGCTGATCGACACCTCCCGCAACGGCTGGGGCGGCTCCGCCCGGCCCACCAAGGCGGGCCCGACGACCTCCGTCGACGACTACGTCAACGGCAGCCGCATCGACCGGCGCATCCACGCCGGCAACTGGTGCAACCAGAGCGGCGCGGGGATCGGCGAGCGGCCCGCCGCGGCCCCGGCCACCGGGATCGACGCCTATGTGTGGGTCAAGCCGCCGGGGGAGTCCGACGGATCCAGCTCCGCCGTGCCCAACGACGAGGGCAAGGGCTTCGACCGGATGTGTGACCCCACCTACGGCGGCAACGCCCGCAACGGCAACAACCCCACCGGCGCCCTGCCGAACGCGCCGGTGGCGGGGCACTGGTTCTCCGCCCAGTTCCAGCAGTTGATGCAGAACGCCTACCCGCCGCTGCCGTAGCGGCGTGTCCGCCACGGTGAACTCTCACTGAGGGGAGCGCCCGTGTCCCTCCGGCCGTCTTGCCGGGGCTCAGAGTCTGGGTCCCGGCAAGACGGTTGGCTTCGGCCACCTCTGCGGGGAGGTCGTGGTGAAGGACGACCTGCACCACCGCCTGTTTCGGGATGGACCGCTACTTGACGCGAATCTCGGCGATTTGGAGGCGGTACCTCGTGGACTCGTCCGAGGCGGGCTTGCCGAGCCTCGAGACCTTCAGGCGTACGTAGCGGCCGGTGGCGGACGTCAGGGTGTAGGTCTGAGCGGCTCCACCCGGGTTGGGTTCGGCGGTGACGGTGCGGGCGGTGGTGTAGCTGCCCGCTCCATCGGGGCGGGTCTGGAAGGCGAAGTCGACGGGGAAGCCGGCGGTGCCGCCGCCGGTGACCGTGGAGGCTGTCGCGCTTGGCCTGCCAGGCGGCGACGTCACCGCTGTTGCCGCTGAGTCCGGCGAGGGTGATGGCCGTGTCGAGCGCCAGGTAGTACCAGCTGTTGTCCAGGACGCGGGCGTTACCGGCGAGTAGAGGGCGCCGCCGGGCTTCTGCCAGGCGGTGAGCTGGGCGGTGGCCTTGGCGCCGAGGGCGTAATGCGCACGCGTCTCGGCCGCCCGACGCTCCTCATATCGGCTACGGCGTTGCTGTTATGGTGCTGTGCGAGGAGGTGGGACGTCCCGTGGCAGAACATGGTCCTGCGCGAGCGGACGCGGCATCGGCCCGGCGTTCCCCGGGACGGCCGGCCGTGCCGCTGGAGCGCATCGTTGCCACCGCACTGCGGATCGTGGACGAGGAGGGCTCCGACGCCCTGTCCATGCGGACGCTGGCCCAGCGTCTGGGATCCGGCACGGCGACGCTGTACCGGCACTTCGACAACCGGGCAGCTCTGGTCGCTCACGTGGTGGACCGCATGTTCGGCGTTGTCGAGCTGAACGGCGACGAGCTTCTCGCGATGGGCTGGGAGCGGGCGCTGCGAACGGTCGCGCACACCATGTTCGACGCCTTGGCCCGGCACCGGAACGCGGCGCGCCTGCTGGTCGAGCAGACTCCCATGGGGGCGAACGCCATGGTGCTGCGGGAGCGCTGTGTAGCGGTGCTTCTGGACAGTGGTTTCCCGCCGCGAGCGGCCGCGTACGCGTATGCGACCCTGGCCCGCTATGTCCTCGGGTTCGCCGTACAGACCAACAGACACGGTGGCGCAGGACAATCCGGCGACACACAGTCCGCGGCCGCCTTTCAGAGCGTGGATCCGGACCGGTTCCCGGCCACCGCCACCGTGGCCGGCTCGATGCCGGTTCCGATCGAGGAGGAGTTCTCCTTCGGCCTTGAACTTCTTCTCAGCGGGCTTGCCCGCCTGCGTGACGAGGCCTGACCGAGTGACGTGATCACGCGGACAACGTCTGGCACGGGTTCTCGACACCTCGTCTTCGGCGCGCGGTGCCCGTATCGAGATTGCTGCGGGGCGTCAGCCCTGCGTGTCGGCGGGCCCGATGGTGCGTAGCAGCCGTTCTCCGGACTCGCGTAGCCGGTCCTTGACCTCGTCGAGCCGGGATGTGAGCAGGGTGTGATCGCGCTTGCGCCAGGTGCCGCCGACCATCACGGCTTCGATGTTGGCGATGTCGGCGTGCAGGACCGTGGCGACCGGGTCGTGGGCCGGCCACAGGTTGAGGGCCCGGGCGTCGACGGCGACCAGGTCCGCTTGCATGCCCACCTCGATCCGGCCCACCTGGTCGGTAAGGCCCAATGCCTTCGCTCCTTCGACCGTGGCCCAGGCAAGTGCCTGTCGGGCGGTGACCGAAGCGGTGCCGGCGTGCGTGCCGGTCGTCTGTCGGTGCTGGGCGTGGTCCAGGCTGCGCTGGTGGGCCAGGGCGATGCGGGCCGCCGTGAGGACCTTGCCGGGTACGGCGGTGTCGATGTCGGTGCCCAGGGAGGGCGCCGAGTCCAGGCGTAGCAGGGACCCGGTGATGGGCGTGCCGTGTCCCTGGCCGAGTTCGTTCTCCGGGGTGGTGGTGAAGGTGACGCCCGCTTCGATGAGCATCTTCAGCCAGTCGTCGGGCAGGTCGATCCCGTGCACGATGTTGGTCAGGGGGCTGAACAGTCCGGCGTCGCGCACGGCTTCCCAGCCGGGCGAGGGTTCTCCGCCGCTCTGGTGCATCGAGACGACCAGGCCGCGTTCCGCGCCGGCCCGGAAGTCCGCCACCGCGGTGTCGACGGAGGAGTACTGCGGCCCTTGGAGCGCCATGCCCAGGGTGAGGAGGGCGTGCTCGCGCACGGGCCCGTCGAGCAGCCGGTCGATCTCGGTGAGCGGGTGGGGTGTGTCCGGCGAGCGGTAGGGGGTGCCGTGCAGGAACACCGCGCGGATCCCGGCCTGGAGCAGGCCCTCGACGGCCGCGTCGGCGTGTTCGGGCGACAGGGCGTTGTGGCACCAGTCGCCCACGGTGGTCGTACCGCAGTTGAGCTGGGTCAGTGCGCCGGCGAGGTTGCTGATGTGCATGTCGGCCGGGGTGTAGTGACCGACGCACTCGCCGTGGAGGTGGGTGAGGTACTCCATCAGCGTCCAGTCGGCGCCGACGGAGCGCAGTGCGGTCTGCCAGGTGTGCAGGTGGGCGTTGACCAGGCCGGGGATGACGATACGGCCGGAGAAGTCGACGACCTCGGCGTCGAGCGCCTCGATGTTGCCGCCGATGCCGGCGATGCGGTCCCCGTCCACGAGGACATCGGCGTGCTCGGCGTCGGGACGGCCCGGGGCCATCGTGATGACCTGCGCTCCGCGCAGCAGTACACGGCTCATGCGTCGGCCCCCGAATCGGGGGAGGTGCGGCTCTGCTGGGACATGGTGCGGCTCCTTGCTCGTGGCGTCATTGCCCGCGCGGCGGATTGTGTGCTGGTGAGGAAGTCCCGGGTGGCGATGTGCCCGACGTAGCCGTCGGGACGAATCAGCAGCAGCGTGTCGCCGTTCAGGCCGTAGGCACTGCGCAGCGTGTTCCGGGGGTCGGAGAAGCCCGCAGCCGATCCGACCGTGAGTCGCTTCAGCTGCGCGCCTGTCGTCGGCCAGTTGAGGAGTTCGAGGTCCCGGGCGGCGCCGGGGCCGTAGGCGATGGCAGTGAAGTGCGGTCCCTGGAAGAAGTCGAACAGGCGGGTCTCAGCGCCGTCGGCGCCGAGCAGTCGGGCGTCCGGGGCGCGGTCGCCCACGTGCAGCGTGCTGGTGTCGCTGCTGTCGGCGGGGGCGAGCGGGCCGCCGTAGTAGGTCAGGGAGAGCTGCTGCTCGTCCTTGCCGCGCTTCATGCTGGAGGGGTCGAGCGTGGCGAGGCCGCCCCATTTCTCCGTGGACAGTCCCAGGACCCCGGCGGCGATCGGCTGCCGCTCGGCCTCGTAGGTGTCCAGCAGGGCCGGGTCGGCTCCGGCGAGGACCTGGCCGAGCTTCCAGCCGAGGTTGTAGCCGTCCTGCATGCCGGTGTTCAGGCCCTGGGCACCGGCCGGGGTGTGGACGTGCGCGGCGTCGCCGACTAGGAAGACACGTCCGCGGCCGTAGCGCTCGGCAAGACGGATGTTGGGCCGGAACACGGACTGCCAGTGGACGTCGTGCAGCTGGATGTGCCGGTTGCGGGTGTGGGAGTGGATCCGGTCGATGATGGCGCCGATCTCCTGGGGCGGCTTCTCGTCGGGCGTGAGCCGGATCATCCACTGGAACATGTCGCTGTGGGGCAGCGGGCAGGCGCCGATGAGCTTGCCGCCGAGGCCGGGCCACATGTGCCACCGGTTGCGGGCCAGGCCACTGACGGAGGCATCCACGATCAGCACGCGGTCGGCCTCGTCCGTCGTCCCCACGAAAGCGATGTCGAGCTGCTTGCGCACCGCACTGGAGCCGCCGTCGGCCCCGACGGCATAGCGGGCGACGATCTCCTCGACCCCGTCCGGGCCCACCACCTTGGCGACCACCGTGTCCTCGTCCTGCGTCAGCTCGGTCAGTTCCCTGCCGAACTCGATCTCCCGGCCGAGCTCGCCCAGCCGGGCGTGCAGGGCGCGGTCCGTGCGGAACTGAGGGATCAGCCAGGTGTTCGGGTACGGGACGTCCGGGGTCGCCTCCCGGTGGGTGAACATCTTCCAGGGCACGGCAAGGGGGCCCGCGTGGATCCCGAGCTTGGGGTAGGTGCTGCCGCCGGCCAGCACCTCGTCGAGGGCACCCAGGTCCTCGAGGACTTCGAGGCTGCGGGGCTGGATTCCCTTGGCACGCGAGCCGTCGAATGCATGCGGGGACCTGTCGACGATCCGTACGTCGAATCCGCGCCGTACGAGGTCGATCGCCACGGTAGAGCCCGAGGGACCCGCCCCGATGACCAGTACATCGATGACCTGCCGGTTCCTCATGAGTCGAGCCTTTCGGCGCGTGCGGCCACGAACGGGACGATCTGATCGGCCACGAGGCCCGGGCGCTCGAACGGGGCCATGTGCCCACAGCGAGGAACGACATGCCGTTGCTGGGGCGCCAGCAGGGCGCGAGCCGTGTCGAGGTGGGTCAGTGGGGTGACGTCGTCCTCGTCGCCCCACAGGAGCAGCGTGGGAATGCCCAGCGCGCCCGTCTGCCGGAAGAGGTCGTCCCGGCCGGAGACCGGCAGGTGCTGCAACGTGTCGAAGACCGCGTACAGCGAGCCCTCGAAGCGGAAGGCGTCGAGGACCATGTCCGTCAGTTTCGCGCCGAGTTGAGGGTCGCGGACGTTGTGCCCGAGATGGCCCTGGAGTATCTGGCGGCCACGCCGACGGGCGACGACTCCGGCGAGCAGGTCGTTGCGCAGGAGCCGGTGAGGTGAGGTCGGTCGCGGTCTGGCGAGACCGGCGGGTCCGACGACGGTCAGGGTGGACACCGACGCGCGGTACCGGGCGGCGTAGGTCATGGCGACCAGCGCGCCCATGGAGGTGCCGATGAGGTGCAGTGGGCGCGTCGACAGGCCGAGCCGTTCGATCAACTCGGCCAGCTGTCGCGTGAAGAGGGTTTCGTCGTATCGCGCCCGCACCCGGTCCGAGTAGCCCCGGCCGTACGCGCTGCAGGTCAGGGTCCGCAGCCCGCGGGCGTTCAGCTCGGTCACGAGGGCGTCCCAGTAGAAGAGCGGGACGGTCAGGCCGCCCGCCATCACGACCAGCTCGCCGTCCTCGGGGCCCTTCAGCTCGTAGTGCGTGACGCCGTCGGAGAGCTCGGCGAAACTGCCGCGCAGGGCTTGCCGCGATTCAGCGGTGAGCTGTCGGTCCTCGCCCGGTGCGACGAAGTACTTCATGAGACGGACCTCCTTGGCCTCAGTGCGTGGGGGTGTCGGTGGAGGAGCGGAGGAACTGCGTTATCGCGTCCGAGACCCACCGGGGCTCCTCTTCGGGCAGCAGGTGACCGCCGTGCGGGTGCACGAGCTCCTCGGCGCCGGGGATGTCGCGGGTGAAGTGCTGACCGTCGATGGCCGCGCTGCGCAGGACGAGCGTGGGTGCGGTGATGCGGGGGATCTGCGCGCTGCGGTCGGGCTGGTCGGTGTTGCAGAAGTCGACGAACGCCGAGCGGTTGCCCGGTCGGTTCATGAGCTGGTGGGCGCGGTCCACCATGGCGTCGTCCACGATCGTCGAGTGTGGGCCGACGTTCGCGCGCAGGTTGCGCTCGATGGCGGCGCGGGGCATCACTCGCCGCAGCAGAGGGCGCAGGAGCGGGTTGCGGGTCAGGCGCATGCCTGCCGGTACCTCCTTTTCCGGATAGCCGGTGGCATTGACCAGCACCAGGCCGGTCACCCGCTCCGGCTGGTCCAGCGCGAGGTTCCAGGCGATGTTGCCGCCCAGTGAGTTGCCCGCCACCGCGTAGTGCGGCACGCCCAGTGCCTCCAGGAAGTCCGCCACCGTCGCGGTGTAGGCGGGGATGCGGTAGTCGCGATCCGTGCGAGGGCCTGTCAGGCCGCACCCCGGCAGGTCGGGGCGGATGACGTCGAACGACTCCGACAGCAGGCCCGCCGCGTGGTCGAAGTGTTGAAGCGACGAGGCGCTGCCGTGCAGCAGGACGAGTGCGGGGCCGCGTCCGGCGCGCTTGTAGTGGATCTGCAGTCCATCCACTGCAACGAACCGGGAATCGGGTTGCGGCTCAGACCAGATAGTCATAATGGCTACACTGTTACCGATAAGGTGATCGTGTCAAGCGCAGGTCCAAGGACGCCACGGGTGTGCGGTCCGCGATTCGAGCACGCGCCGCGGAAGAGCGGGTGGCAGGTCATGAGGACTCCGCCGCGGAGGGATGCGGGCCCGTGCTGCCGGTCGACCGGCGCGATCACTGCCCGGCGCCAACGTGACCGGGGAAGGAGACTCGCCCGGCAGCCTGACCCGACTGGGCCGGGTGTCTCGCCGCTCTTTGGCCGGGCGGCCGCCGGTTCCGACGGCCTCAGCTGCCCTGGGAGCAGGGGTATGAGGTCGCGGGTCGGCCCGACGGCTGCGCTCTGCGCAGCTGCGCCGCGGAGCGAGTCGTTGTCCGTGCAGGGCCGCCGATTCGGACCAGCCGATTCGGACCAGCCGCGGTCGCCCGAGGCCCGTGATGCTGCATCAGACGTCTGCGGCCCCTTGCGGAGTGTCTGGTCCGCAGTGCCTCGATCACATCGCCACGGGCCTCGGTGCCGCAGGGGTCAGTCGGCCGTCGGCGGTGTCTTCGGCGCGCGCAGCAGGGCGCCGATCGCTGCGGCGACCACGACGACGCTCACGGCGATCAGGGAGGCGGACAAGCCGTCCATGAAGGCGCTCTTGACGCCCTCGGCGAGGGTGGCTCCCCGGGTGCCGAGCTGGTCGGCGACGTGGAGGCCGGCGGCCGCCGAGTGACGTACGGACTCGGCCGCGCCGGCGGGGAGTTGATCGACGGAGTGAGGCAGGGAGGAGCGGTAGTGGCTTCCGTAGATCGAGCCCATGAGGGCGATCCCGATCGCCGAACCGACCTCGCGCGTGGTGTCGTTCATGGCGGAGGCGACGCCCTGCTGCCCCCGGCCGAGGGAGCCGGTGATGGCCGCCGTGCCGACGGCGCCGCTCAGGCCGATGCCGAAGCCCGCCAGGACCAGGCCGCCGAGGAAGGGCAGGTAGCCGGAGTCGACACCGAGAAGAGAGATCGCGTACAGGCCGGTGGCGAGCAGCAGCAGGCCGACGGACATGACCGCCTTCATGCCGAACCGGTGGACCAGGTGCGGGGTGACCAGCGAGGTGGGCAGCACCGCCAGCGCGACCGGGACAAGGGCGACGGCGGCCTTCAACGGGCTGTAGTCCAGGATGAGTTGCAGGTACTGCAGGCCGACGAAGAAGAACCCGAAGACGGCCATGAACTGCACCAGGACGGTGATGGCGCCGGCCCGGAAGCCCCGGATGCCGAACAGCGCGGGGTCGAGCAGCGGGTGCTCGGTGCGCAGGCCGAGGTAGGCGTATGCGGCGAAGGAGGCGGCCGTCACGACGAAGGCGCCGATCACCACGGGCTCCGTCCAGCCCTGCTCGTTGCCCTCGATGATCGCGAAGACCAGGGTGCCGATGGCCACGGCGGTGGTGATCGCTCCGGTCACGTCCGGGCGGTGCGGGTGGGCGTCCTTGGTGTTGGGGGCCAGCAGGGCGGCGGCGAGCGCGGCGGCCAGGGCGACGGCGGCACTGGTGACGAAGATCGAACGCCAGGAGAACTGTTCCAACAGGGCGCCGGCGGCGAGCATGCCGATGATCGCGCCGGCGGCCGCGAAGCCCGACCAGGTGGCCACGCCCTTGGAGCGCTCCTCGGGCGGGAAGGCCGCGGTGATCGTCGACAGCGTTCCCGGCATGATCATCGCGGCGCCCAGGCCCATGACGGCACGCCAGACGATCAGCGTGCTGGTGGAGTCCGCGAACGAGGCGGCCAGGGACGCGGTGCCGAAGACCACTGTGCCGACGATCAGCACGTTGCGGCGGCCGAGGCGGTCACCGATCGCGCCGAGCGGCAGCACGAGGGCGGCCAGGGCGACGGTGTAGGCGTCGGCGATCCAGGTCAGGGCCCCGTTGGAGGCCGACAGGTCGATGGCCAGGTCGGGCAGGGCGAGGTTGAGAGCGGAGACGGACGCGACGACCAGGACGAGCGACAGGCACATCGCGAACAGCACACCGCGGGTTCCGCCGCGTCCGGTGGCGACGGGCGCCTCGGTGTCCTGGTGGGGGGTGGTGGTCATGGGGCCTCAGTAAGTGCGGGGGTCGGATGACACGCTGACCGTACGGACGCATTGAGGAAACTATCAAGTCTGATGTTTCTCGGGTCAAGCACGGTGGGCATCGCTCGGCACCACACGTCGGCTGGGATCGGAAGGTCGTGGTGTCGGCCGGGCCGTCTGGTCGAGCTCGGGCGCGGCGCAGGTGCGAGCCTCGTCGGTAACCGTCCGCCGGCCATCGGTTCCGCTGTGACGTCGAGCTCGGTCGAACCACAGGCACTCGGCTCCCGGAGACGCCGGGCAGCGTCGTCACCGGAGCGTCGGGCCCGACCACGTCTTGGACGGGAATCTCAGTCCGCTGGTGGACGAAGCCGCCCAGCGCGAGCCGCTCCCGGTACTGAAGGTGCGGCTGGACGCTGCGGACAAGACCGTCACTCGACCCCTCCCGCCGTAGCGGAGCCCTCCCGGGGCTGCATCTGCGCGCCAGTCGTACGCCACCCGCCGTTGCGGAGCGCTCCCGGGGGTTGCACCGGCACGCCAGTCGTACACCACCCGCGGGGGACGCGATCAGGTGGGCTTTGGTCGGCCGCTCAGCTCCTCCCGGGGCCTGCCCCGCCGCTTACCGAGTGGGGGTGGCCTGCGCGGCGGTGTCGGGGAGGGGGCGCCGGGCGACCTCGTGCGCGTCGGACGGGGGTACGCCCAGCATGCGCAGGACCATCTCGGCGAGGTCGATCGCGGCCTGGTCACCGTCCAGGTCGGGGCGGGCGAATCTCAGTTCCGCCAAGGACAGCAGGGTGCCGCCGAGTGCGGACAGGGCGACCACCGGGTCGACGGGGGTGAAGCGGCCGGAGGCCAGGCCGGCCTCGAGGTCGCGCAGGGCCCGGCGGGCCAGGCCGTTGTCCGAGTGGATGTGGCCGAGACCGCGGCGGCGCAGGACCTGCATCAGCTCCGGGTGGGAATCGGCCATGCGGGCACTGAGCCGGAAGCCGGACGCGACGAGTTCCGCCGGGTCGTCGATCCCCGTCAGGTGCTCGTCGAAGTTCTGGCCGAACTCCTCCAGGGCGTCCACCACCGCCGCCTCGAACAGCTCCGTCTTGGAGTCGAAGTGGTTGTAGAAGGAGCCGAAGCCGACATCCGCGCGTTCGGCGATGGCCTGGATGCTGGCGCTGGTGTCGCCGTTCTCGGCGAGTATCTGCCGGGCGGCGCGAATGAGCGCGTGACGGGTCACGGCGCGGCGCCGCTCGAACCGGTTGCTGGAGGCGGCTGGGCTAGGCATGCACAGAGTCTAGCCGCGCTTTCGATGACGACTGCAGCTCTGATGAGTTCATCATTTGCTCTGAGCAGCCCCTTGACGAGGATGTCGTCAACCTTGATGATTTCCTCACTATGACGATGCCGCTCGGAGAGCACCATGTCTGAAACCCGCAGTCCCGGGGCCGATGTCAGAACCGCCCACCAGGACTTGCACAGCGAACAGGGCGCCCTGCGAGGTGAACACCCGGGCCGTTCCCGGAACCCCGTGATCAAGGTGGCGGACCTGGCCTGGCTGGAGTTCGAGAAGCCCGACCTGGACTGCGCCGAGGTCTTCGCGCGGGACTTCGGGTTCGGCGTCGCGGCGCGCACGGAGTGCGAACTGTGGCTGCGCGGCACCTTCGCCGGCTCACCGTGCATGGTGATCCGGCGCGGACGGTCCTCCCGTTTCATCGGCCCGGCGTTCCGGGCCGCCGAGCGGTCCGACCTGGAGCGGCTGGCCAGCGCCACCGGGTCCGACGTGCGAGATGTGGACGCGCCCGGCGGCGGCAAGGTGGTCGACCTGCTCGACCCGTCCGGCTTCCCGGTGCGGGTGGTGCACTGCGGCGAACAGTTGGCGGCGCTCCCCGAGCAGCAGCCGCGGCTCCTGAACTTCGGCACCGCTCACCGTCGCACGAACACCGCGCAGCGCCCGCCGCGCGAGCCGTCCCGGATCCAACGGCTCGGTCATCTGGTGCTGGAGACACGGGTGTTCGCGCGGGCGCTGGACTGGTACCTGGACACCCTCGGGATGATCGTGTCCGACTTCCTGTTCCTGGACGGGCAGCGAGACCGGGGCCCGACGATGGCGTTCATCCGCTGCGACCTGGGCAGCGTGCCCGCCGACCACCACACGCTCGCGATGCACCTGGGCCCGGGCACGGGATACGTCCACTCCGCCTACCAGGTCACCGACCTGGACTCGATCGCGGTGGGCGGCGAGTACCTCAAGGAACGTGGCTACCGGCGCAGTTGGGGTATCGGCCGGCACATCCAGGGCAGCCAGCTGTTCGACTACTGGCGCGACCCGGACCACTTCATGCTGGAGCACTTCGCCGACGGCGACCTGTTCTCCCACGACGTCGAGCCCGGCTGGGCGCCGCTGTCGGCGAGCGGGCTGGCCCAGTGGGGGCCGCCCGCCACCCGGGACTTCCTGGGCGCGAGCCCGTCCCCCGCCAAGGTCCGCGAGGTGCTGCACGCCCTGCGCGGCGACAACGAACTCGACGCCGACCGTCTGCTGGGCCTGATGAAAGCGATGAACTCATGAGCACCAACGTCCTGCGTACCGCCGACGGCTGGTGGGTGATCCGCGGCGACCGGGCCGTCCCGGTCGACACCAAGGCCGGCACCACCGCCGAGCTGATCGCCGACCGCGACGCCGTACGGCAGGCGGCTCTCTCCGGTGAGGCGGGCACTCCGGTCGCCGGCCTGGACGCGCTCTCGCCCGTCACCACGCCCTGCCGCGTGGTCGCCCAGATGGTCAACTACCGCAGCCACGCCCGTGACTCGGGCTTCACCGGCGACATCCCGCCCGCCTTCTTCCGCAAGGCGTCCGGCTCGGTCAGTGGCCCGGGCGAGGCCGTCGTCCGTCCCTCCCACGTCAAGTTCCTCGACTACGAGATCGAGCTCGGCCTGGTCATGGGGGCACCGCTGCCCGTCGGCACCGTGGTCGGGGAACGGGACCTGCCGACGTACGTCGCCGGACTGGTGATCACGAACGACGTCAGCGCCCGCGAGATCCAACTGACCAAGACGCAGTTCTACGAGAGCAAGTCGTACCCCACCTTCACGCCGACCGGGCCCTGCCTGGCCCTGCTGGAGCCGGAGGACTTCGACCATCTCCCGGACCTGCGGCTGAAGTTGTCCGTCAACGGCGAGCTGCGTCAGGACCGCACCCTCGCCGACATGATCGTCCGCCCGGCCCAGGCCCTGACCCTCCTGGCGCGCTTCCAGACACTGGACCCCGGTGACCTGCTGCTCACCGGGACGCCCGGCGGTACGGCACTCAAGGCCCCGCCGAAGCCGGTCGAGAAGATCGGCGCGCTGCTGCCGCCCGCCGTGAAATGGAAGGCGTTCTTCAAGAGCCAGGCGAAGAACCCGCACTACCTCAGCCCGGGTGACGTGATCGCGGCGACGATCGCGACCCCGGACGGCCGGATCGACCTCGGCGAGCAGCGCACCCCCGTCACGGACGCGAAATGAGACCCCAGGCACATGATCTTCGAACGTGATGGGGCGGACGTACCCGTGGTGATCGTCGGCGCCGGGCCGGTGGGCGTGACCGCCGCCCTCCTCCTGGCCCGGCGCGGAGTCCGCAGCGTCGTCCTCGAGCGCCACAGAGGCATCTACCCGCTCCCGCGGGCCGCCGCCACCGACGACGAGGTGCGCAGGATCCTCCAGGCCGCGGGCGTGGGGGAGGAGTTCGCCGCGATGGCCCGCCCGGCGAACGGGCTGCGGCTGCTGGACGCCCGGCACCGGGTGATGGCCGAGTTCCGGCGCACCGAGCACGGACTGCACGGCTACCCGCAGACCAGCATGTTCGACCAGCCCGAGCTGGAGCGGGTGCTGCGCGACGCCCTGGCCCGGTACCCGGAATGCGAACTGCGGGCAGGAGTGGAGGTCACCGGCATCGGCCCGGACACCGAGGGCCCGGTGCGCGTGACGTACCGGGACGACGACGGTGAGCATCACCTGCGGGCCGACGCGGTGCTCGGCTGCGACGGCGCGAACAGCCTCACTCGCGAGGCGATCGGCGCCGTGTGGGAGGACATGCGTTTCGAGGAACGCTGGACCGTCGTCGACGTCCGCACGACGGCCGACGTGCGCTCCTGGGAGGGGGTCGACCAGGTCTGTGACCCGGACCGGCCGGCGACCTTCGCGCGCATCGGCGAGGACCGTTACCGCTGGGAGTTCCGGCTGCGCGAGGGGGTGGAGCAGCCGGTCCGCGAGTTGGTCGCTCCGTGGCTGCCGCCCTCGTACCAGGGGGACTTCGAGATCATCCGCGAGGCGCAGTACACCTTCCTGGCCTGCGTCGCCGATCGTTGGCGCAGCGGACGGGTCTTCCTGCTCGGCGATGCCGCCCACCTCACCCCGCCGTTCATCGGGCAGGGGCTGTGCGCGGGCCTGCGGGACGCCTGCAACCTCACCTGGAAGCTCGCCCGAGTCCTCCAACAGGGCGGTTCCGAGCGGATGTTGGACACCTACGAGAGTGAACGCAAGCCGCATGCCCGGCACATGATCCGGCTCGCGGTCACCATGGGCTGGGCCATGACCGGCGGCCAGGACAGTGCCGCCGCGCTCCGCCGCAGGGCCCTGGCCGCGGCCTGCCGCATACCCGGCCTGACCGAACGGGCCGGCCGCGACCTCAGCCCGCCCCTGACCACGGGACCCCTCATACGCCGCCGCCTCCGCAGGGGCCTTGCGGGAACGCACTGCCCCCAACCATGGATCATCGCCGACGGACGGCGCACCCGCCTCGACGAGGTGCTCGGCGACTCCTTCACCATCCTGACCGCCACCGATCCCTCGCCCTCGCTGAACGCCCTCGCCCACGCACTCGGCATCCGGGCGATCCCCGTCACCGGCCTCGGCGACGACGGCACCCTCGCCGCCTGGCTGCGCGCCGGCCGCGCGGACGCCGTCCTGTTGCGCCCCGACCGCGTCGTCATGGACGTCGTCCCGACCGGCGGCCGCGACTTCACCGGAAGCCCCGACTGGGCGTCCCTCCTGCACACCACGCGCAGCCCCCACCCTCTCCGCCGGACCGCCGGCGAAAGCCTGCTGAGGAGCGCCACCCCATGACCGTGCCCAGCCCTTTCACCACACCTGATCCGCGGGCCGTCGCGGACAGCAACATCATGGACTTCGCCCGTCACGCCGGGATGGCGGGCTCCGGCTACGCCGCCCTGCACCGCTGGTCGGTCACCGACCTGGAGGGCTTCTGGGCGGCGGTGTGGGAGTACTTCGACATCGACGCGGACACCCCCTACGAGCATGTCCTGGCACAGGAGCGGATGCCCGGCGCCCGGTGGTTTCCCGGCTCCACGCTCAACTACGCCCATCACGCCCTGCGCAACCTCGCCGACGACGCCGTGGCGATCATCGCCCTCGACGAGACCGGCTCGTGCTACGAGATGACCGCGGGCCGGCTGCGCGCCCAGGTGGCCTCCGTCGCCGCGACCCTGCGCGATCTGGGTGTCGGCAAGGGGGACCGCGTGGTGGGCTACCTGCCCAACACCCCGCACGCCATCGTCGCGTTCCTCGCCACCGCGAGCCTGGGCGCTGTGTGGTCGGTGTGCGGACAGGACTACGCCCCCAAGGCCGCCGCCGACCGCTTCGCCCAGCTCGAACCCACCGTGCTGATCGCCGCCGACGGCTATCTGTTCAACGGCACCACGCACGACCGCCGCGACGCCGCCCTCGAACTCGCCGGAGCGCTGCCGACGTTGAAGGCGACGCTGCTGGTGGACCACACGGGCCTGCCGTGGCCGTCGCAGGCGTATCCGTCCTTGGTGATTCCGTGGGAGGACGCCTCGACCCGTACCGAGGAACTCGCCTGCACGCCGGTGCCGTTCGACCACCCGCTGTGGGTCGTGTTCTCCTCCGGCACCACCGGCCTGCCCAAAGGCATCGTCCACGGCCACGGCGGCGTCCTGCTGGAACACCTCAAGACCCTCGGCCTGCACTCCGACCTCGGCCCCGGCGACCGCCTCCTGTGGTACACCACCACCCACTGGATGATGTGGAACCTGGTCGCCTCCACCCTCCTGACCGGCGCCACCACCTGCACCTACGACGGCAGCCCGGCACCCCTCGCCCAGCCCGACACCCTGTGGAAACTGGCCGCGCGCCACCGGGTGACCGTCTTCGGCACCAGCCCCCAGTACCTGCTGGGCATGGCCAAGTTCGGCATCGACCCGTCCGTGCACGACCTGTCGTCGATCCGCGTGGTCGGCTGCACCGGCTCCGCGCTGCCCGCCTCCGCCTACCCCTGGGTCCGCGACCATGTCGGTGACCATGTACGGCTGGCGTCCATCAGCGGCGGGACGGACGTGGTGTCCGGCTTCGCCGGCAGCGCGCCCAACACGCCCATCTGGGCGGGCGAGTTGTCGGCGCCCCATCTGGGCGTGGCGCTGGCCGCGTACGACACCGAGGGCTTCCCGGTGGTGGACCGGGTCGGCGAGCTGGTCGTCACCCGCCCGATGCCGTCGATGCCGCTGTACTTCTGGAACGACCCCGACGGCAGCCGCTACCGGGAGGCCTACTTCTCCTCCTACCCCGGTGTGTGGCGGCACGGCGACTGGATCACGGTCACCGGACACGGCTCGGTGATCGTGCACGGCCGCTCCGACTCCACGCTGAACCGCAACGGCGTCCGCCTGGGCAGCGCCGACATCCACGACGTCGTCGAGCGCCTTCCCGAGATCGCCGAGGCCCTCGTCATCGGCGCGGAGGAGCCGGACGGCGGCTACTGGATGCCGCTGTTCGTGGTCCTCGCCGCCGGCGTGACTCTGGACGACCCGCTGGGCGAGAAGATCAAGGAGGCGATCCGGACCGGGGTCTCACCCCGCCACGTCCCCGACGACATCCTCGAAGTACCGGGCATCCCGCACACCCGCACCGGCAAGAAACTCGAAGTCCCCGTCAAAAGGCTGCTCCAGGGAGCTCCTGTCGAACAGGTCGTCAACCCGGCCGTCGTGGATGCCCCCGACCTCATCGACTACTACGCCCGCCTGGGTGCTGAACGCAGGGACCGATCGGCATGAGCACCGCACAGACCGTCCTCGCCGTCGCGCTGTCGCTGATCTTCCTCCCACTGGGGCTGGCGAAGATCGCCGCGGTGCCGTTCATGCGCCAGGCGGCAGCCCACCTCGGTATGTCGCCGGGCCGCTACCGAGTGATCGGCCTGCTGGAGACCGCCGGAGCCGCCGGACTGCTGCTCGGCCTGGCTGCGGTCCCGCTGGGGGTGGCCGCCGCTACTGGGCTGACCGTCCTGATGGTGGCTGCCGCGGTGGTTCACCTGCGCCGTGGCGACCCGCCCGGGCGAGCGCTGCCCGCCGCGGTACTCGCTCTGACGGCGGTGGCGTACGCCGGGGTGGCGATCGCCGCCGGCTGACGGCCTGAGTGGCCGCCGGTCAGAGACGGGCAGCAGCTGGTGCTCGACCGTTCACGTGCCTCCCGTGGGGCGTACCGTCGACAGTGTGGAGTACACGGCGGCATCCCTTGTGTCCCGTGTCGCCGGCGACCTCGGGCCGAAGGCGGACGAGGTGATCGCCGACGTGGTGCGGTGCCTGCGGCGTGAGGTTCCCGACCTGTGGAGCAATCCGGAGCTCGCCCGCATGACGTCCGAGAACGTCGCCGAGCATGTCGTCGGCGTGTTGGCCGGCCTCGAACACGGCATCGACCCGGGCGAGATGGACCCGCCGGCCGCCGAGCTGGAACGAGCACGTGGACTGGCCCGGCACGGCGCGCCGGTCACAGCGCTGCTGCGGGCCTTCCGGCTCGGACAGGGCGTGGTCCTGGACAGACTGCTTGCCGAAATGCCGCGGCTGACGAAGGACGCGGAGTTGGTCAGCTCGGCATCGCGCCTGTTGCTGGGGATGGCGAAGAGCTATGTGGACGACGCGTCCGAGCAGGGCGTCATGGCGTTCCAGGAGGAGCGGGACCGGCGACTGCGGTGGCGTCTGTCCCTGGTGAACGAGGCCGGTCTGCGCATCGGGACCACGCTGGACATCGCTCGCACCGCCCAGGAACTGGCAGACCTCGCCGTCGACCACTTCGCCGACGTGGTCACCGTCGACCTGCTCGACTCCGTGGTGCACGCGAACGGCACTCCGGCGCCGGGCCCCCTCGTACTGCACCGCATCGCCCATGCGTCGACGGCGCAGGGAGGTCAGGAGCCGACGACTCGGGTGGGGGAGCGCCACACCTGCCCGGATGACGCGGCCACGGCTCGCGCCCTGACCACCGGTGGGCCTTCCCTGCACGCGGTGACGCCGACGGATCCGGCCGACACATTCGGCGCCCGTTCTGCCCGTTCGGCTCTGGTGGTGCCGCTGAGCGCGCGCGGCGCCACTCTCGGCGTCGCGCGGTTCTGCCGTCACCGCAGCCCGCTTCCCTTCGACGACGAGGATCTGTTCCTCGCCCAGGAGATCGCGGCCAGGGCGGCCGTGGCCATCGACAACGCCCGCCACTACACACACGCCCGGGCCACGGCCCTCACTCTCCAGCGCAGTCTGCTGCCACGGCGACCGGCGGAGCAGGCCGCCGTCGAGGTCGCCTGCCGCTACCTGCCGGCCGGTGACGAGGCCGGGGTGGGCGGCGACTGGTACGACGTGATCCCGCTGTCGGGCGCCCGGGTCGCCCTCGTGGTGGGGGATGTGGTCGGCCATGGCATCCACGCCGCTGCCACGATGGGGCGCCTGCGGACCGCGGTCCGTACCCTCGCCGACATCGACCTGCCTCCCGAGGAACTGCTGACCCACCTGGACGACGTCGTCGTCCGCCTGTCCGCCGAAGCCTCGGCCGACCCCGACACCGAAACGGCCGGGGACATCGGCGCGACCTGCCTGTACGCCGTCCACGACCCTGTCGACGGCCGCTGCTCCCTGGCTCGCGCGGGGCACCCGCTGCCCGCAGTGGTGAGCGCCGACGGCACCGTCGATCTCCTGGACATGCCGCCCGGCCCACCGCTCGGGCTGGGGGGCCTGCCGTTCGAGGCAGCGGAGACCGAGCTGCCGGAAGGCAGCCTCCTCGCCCTGTACACCGATGGCCTGGTCGAAGCCCGTGACCGCGATGTCGACGCGGGCACAGCTCTCCTCTGCCAGGCTCTCGCACAGCCTTCCGCGTCCCTGGATGACGTCTGTGACCGCGTGCTCCAGGCCCTGCTGCCCGCGGCAGGGCGGCCCCACGACGACGTCGCCCTGTTGCTGGCCCGCACCCGCGCCCTCGGGGACGGCCAGGTCGCGGCCTGGGACGTGGAGGCCGCCCCGGCAGCCGTTGCCCAAGCCCGTCAAAGCGTTGCACGGCAGCTGGCCGCCTGGGGACTGGACGACCTCGGCTTCGTCACCGAACTGGTGGTCAGCGAACTGGTCACCAACGCCGTCCGCTACGGCCGGCCGCCCATCCGTCTACGTCTCATCCGTGACTCCTCCCTGCTGTGCGAGGTGTCCGACGCGGGCAGCACCACCCCCCACCTGCGCCGGGCCCGCGCCTTCGACGAAGGCGGACGCGGCCTGCTGCTCGTCGCCCAGCTCGCCGAGCGTTGGGGGACGCGTCATGCCCGACAGGGCAAGACGGTCTGGGCCGAGCTGGGGGAGGAGCCTCACGCCGGGCGCTCGGAGCCTGCTGCCGTGCTTTAGCCGACGACGGGCAGTGTGAAGAGATCCAGCAGTTCTGATGATTTCATCGTTTTTCTCAGCCGCAACCCTTGACGAGGTATTCTATCAAGCTTGATTATTTCGTCATTATGGCGCTGTTGCGCTGACGGCACGGGCGCACACCGGGGCTGTGCTCAGGCAACCGCCCACGGACCAGCCCGCTCCACCCCCACCTTCTCGCCCCGCTCTTTCACGGCTCCTTCAGGAGGGCTCCCGCATGCCCGTACGTACGGAGATCCCCGTCTACCGCCCCGACCTGTACGCGGCGTCGGCCATCCGTGACACGTATCCGCACTATGCCGCGCTGCGCGACCTCGGTCCTGTGGTCCGGCTCAGCAAGCACAAGGTCTACGCCCTGCCGCGCTACGCCGAATGCAAGCAGGTACTGTTGGACGACGAGACCTTCGTCTCCTCGGACGGCGTCGCACTCAACCCCGTCGCCAACCGCGCTGGCCAGGGCACCACACTGTGCAGTGACGGCGAGGAGCACACCCGCCGCCGTTCCCTTCTCGCCCACCGCCTGACCCCCAGGGCACTCCGCGCGATGAAGGACACGGTCGAGCAGCAGGCGGCCGCCGTGGTCGAGGCAGCCGTGGCCCGCCGGGCGGTGGACGCGGTGGAGGTGGCCACGGCGTTGCCGATGGCTGTCGTCCCCGACCTGGTCGGCTGGCCTCAGCAGGGCCGCGAGCACCTGCTGCGCTGGGCCGGTGCCACCTTCGACGCCATGGGCCCCATCAACCGCCAGGCGGTCCGCACACTCCCCGCGTCCCTTGGCATGCTGCGCTACGCCCGAGGTGTCGTCCGTGACCGGTCCGTGCTGGACGGCAGCATGGGCCACGACCTGCTGCGCGCCGCCGACGAGGGCCGGATCATGCCCGCCGAGTGCGTCACCATGATGATCGACTACCTGGCACCCTCCCTGGACACCACCATCAGCGCCATCTCCAGCGCTCTGTACCTGTTCGCCCTCCACCCCGACCAGTGGCGCCTGCTGAAGGCGGACCCGGACCTCGTCCCGAAAGCGGTCAACGAGGTCGTCCGCTACGAATCCCCGATCCGCGCCTTCTCCCGCACCGCTGCCCGTGACACGGAACTGGCGGGCATCGCCCTCCCCAAGGGCTCCCGCGTGCTGGTCCTGTACGGCTCCGCCAACCGCGACCCACTGGAGTGGGACGACCCGGACACGTTCGACATCCGCCGTGACGCCGCCCGCCAACTCGGTTTTGGGCAGGGCACACACGGCTGCGCCGGCCAGGGACTGGCGCGCATGGAAACGTCCGCGATCCTGCGCGCCCTGGTCGAACGCGTCGACCGCATCGAGGTCACCGGCCCACCCGAGTGGGCCCTGAACAACGTCATCCACCGCCTCGAGCGCCTTCCGCTCGAACTCATCCCGGCCTGAACCCCGCCGCACGCCCCCTTGAGGACTGCTGAGGACAGCACCATGAAGATCTCCGTCGACCATCCACGCTGCGAAGGCCACGGCCTGTGCGCCGACCAGGCTCCCGACGTCTTCAGCCTGGACGACGACGCCGAACTCACCTACCGCTTCGAGGGAGCCGAAGTCCCCGACGCGCATCAGCTCGCCGCTCGCGCTGCTGTCAACGCCTGCCCGGTCGCCGCCCTGCGGGTCCTGTCGTGACGGCACGGCGCTCGGTGCTCGTCGTCGGCGAGTCCCTCGCCGGCATCACCGCGGCCCGCCACCTGCGCGCTCTCGGCCACACCGGCCCCCTCACGATCATCGGAGCGGAGGAACACGGCGCCTACTCCCGCCCACCCCTGTCCAAGGCCGTTCTCAAAGACCCGGCTGCCGACCACACCCTCGGTCTGGCCCTCGACGGACTCGACGCCGAGATCATCCGCTCGCCCGCGGTCACCGCCGACACCCGGCGTCGCACCGTCACCACCGCCGACGACCGCCAGGTCGGCTACGACGCGCTGATCGTCGCCACCGGAGCGGCGGCCCGCAGGCTCGCCGCCCCCGGGCAGCGCGGCGAACTCGTCCTGCGCACCCTGGACGACGCCCGCCTGCTCCGTGCCCGCCTGGCGGACGCCGGCTCGGCGATCGTGATCGGCGCCGGCTTCCTCGGCATGGAGGTGGCCGGCGCCTGCGCCGCCCGCGGCATCCCGGTCACCGTCGTGGACACCGACCGGCCGCTGCAACGCATCCTCGGCGACCATCTGTCCGCGGCGATCACCGCACGCGCCGAGGCGTACGGCATCCGCTTCCTCCAGGCCACCGGCTTCGCGACCCTGGCCGGCGACCCCGTGTGCGGCGTGGCGCTCTCCGACGGCACCGAACTCACCGCGGACCTCGTGGTCACCTGCGCCGGAGAAGTCCCCTGCGTCGACTGGCTGGCAGGGACGGGCCTCGCCGACCGTCTCGGCGTCGGTATCGACCATGCCTGCGCCACCACCGTGCCCGGCGTGTTCGCCGCCGGCGACGTCACCTACCTCCGCGGCGACGGCACCCGGCCCGACCGGCGTGCGCCGTTCTGGGCCAACGCCGTCGCCCAGGGCAGGACCGCGGCGGCCTCCGTCCTCGGTCTGCCTTCGCCCGGACCGCCGCAGGACGACTACTTCTGGACCGAGGTCGCCGGGCTCACCGTCAAAATCGTCGGCCGCCTCCCGCTCATCGGCGAACCGACCACGGTGCAGGGCAGCGTGGCAGAAGGGCGGGCGCTGCTGACTTGGAGCCATGCCGACGGAACGTCGACGGCAGTCGCCTATGGACTGCGCAAACCGGTCACCGCGCTCCGGGCCCTGGCCGCCGCGTCGTAGGCGGCGATCGCCTGCGTCCTGTGTCGCGGCGGCTGACTCTGCTGTACGCGCGCGGGTGAGGGGCCGTGCTTGCGCAATCACCCCGCGCTGTCCGCGGCTTGAACGCCGTGGTGGAACACATCGGCCGTATGTCCCGGCCGTTGCCGCGCCGTCGACGGCGGCCTGTGTACTGACCGGCCGGCGGTGAGGGACCATCGGCCCCTCACGTCATGGCCGCCGGGCTCGCACCCTCGAAGGACCACAGCACCCGTTCCGAAAAATGTGGGGGAGGAGGGCATCATGCGATCCGTGCCCCTCGACGCCGAGGCCCTGGAAACCTGCATCGCGGCGGCCGTGGCCGCACCCTCGTACTTCAACACCCAGCCGTGGCGCTTCAGGCTTGACGCCGAGAACGTCGCTTTCGAGGTACGCGCGGCCCCGGAGCGAAGCCTGCGCCACGCCGACCACGCCGGCCGGGCCCTTCACCTCTCGGTGGGCGCCTCTGTCTTCAACCTCCGCGTGGCGGTGTCCCACTTCGGCTGGTCCCCCGTCGTACGTCTGCTGCCGCGCCCCGAGGATCCTGGACTGCTCGCTGTCGTCCGGCCGACGGGAGCCCCGCCCCGGGCCACCACGGCGCACCGCGCCGACCTCTACGCGGCCATCTGGCGCAGGCACAGCAGCCGCTTCCCGTTCACGGGCACACCACTGCCGCCGCAGGCACGCGCCGAACTCGCCGAGGCGGCTCAAGCGGAAGGCGCCGCACTGACCTTTCCCGAGGCCGCCGACACCGCGCGTCTGCTGCGCGTGACCGCGGAGGCAGAGCAGCGCAACCGGCTCGACGCCGACCGCGGTGCCGAGAGTCGCCGTTGGGTGCACAGGGTCCAGGACGAGGCGGCCGACGCCGGGCTCCCGCGGTCGGCGCTCGGCCCGCAGGACGCACGCGAAAAGCTTCCCATGCGGGACTTCACCGCCGAACGGCACCCAGAGCGGCTGCCGGCCCGGGACTTCGAGACCGCCCCGGTCATCGCTCTGCTCAGGACCGAGCACGACCGTCGTACGGACTGGCTGCGCGCCGGAGAGGCGCTCGAACACGTCCTGCTGGTCGCCACGGTCCTCGGGCTGCGGGCGTCCCTTCTGCATCAGGCGATGGAATGGGGTGACCTGCGGCGGTCCCTCAGCCCGGCCCCCGAGCACACGGGTCATGCGCAGATGCTGATCCGCCTGGGCTACGGCCCGGAAGGCGCCGGCACCCCGCGGCGTAGCCCGCACACGGCGTTCGGCACGGGACTGCCGAAGCGCTGACCCACTCGGTGCTTCGAGCAGCCTGTGACGGACTCGACGTCCTCACGGGACAGGACCGACGGCCCCGCGGGCCGCTTCGCACATGTCGGGCACGAAAGCACAGAAGAGAACAGACAGATGACTTCCCACCACGTGGTCGCCGGCTGGGACGGCCGCGCCGATACTCGCCTCGGCCGCCGCGCGGATTCGCGCTCACCACCCGGAGCTGCCGGTCGAGACGGTGTCGTCGAGGTAGACGTCCTGGACGGCGTGGAGCAGGTCGACGCCCTCCCCGGTCGGGCGCTGGAAGGCCTTGCGGCCGGTGATGAGGCCGGTGCGGCCGGTCCGCTTGTTGATCACCGCGGTCCTGACCGCCTGCGCCAGGTCTCCCTGGCCGACCGAGGCTCCGCCGCTGTTGAGCAGACCCACCCGGCCCCTGTAGCAGTTGGCCACCTGCCAGCGGGTCAGGTCGATCGGGTGGTCGGAGGTGAGCCGGTCGTACAGCAGGTCGTGGGACCCTCCGAAGCCCAGCGTCCGGTAGCCGCCGTCGTCACGCCCGGGTGATTGGCCTGCCCGGTGAGGTCTGCCGAGGCCGCGTAGTCCACACCGTCCTTCTTGAACGCCGAGTTGCGCAGGTAGCACCACAGCACGGTGAACATGCCCAGTTCGTGAGCGCGGGCGAAGACGGTGCCGACCTCGCGCAGTTGCCGGTCGGACTCCTCCGAGCCGAAGTACACGGTGGCGCCGACACCGGCCGCGCCGAGGTCGAGGTCGTAGTGGTTGGGGCAGGTCAGCAGCTCGTCGTGGTTGAGCTTCACGATGAACGGGATGCGGGTGCGCGTAGAGACGCGACACGGCTCCCAGGACGCCGAGCGCGCTGGCGACCGCGTTGCAGCCGCCCTCGACAGCGAGTTCGACGATGTTCTTCGGGTCGAGGTAACGGGGGTTGGGGGCGAACGCGGAGGCCGCGGAGTGCGCGATGCCCTGGTCGACAGGCAGGATCGACAGGTATCCCGTGTCGGCCAGGCGGCCGTGGCGGAAGAGGGACTGGAGGTTGCGCAGCACAGCCGGCGGGCGGTCCGTCGCGGCCACGACCCGGTCGGCCACGTCGGGTCCCGGCAGCACCGGATCCTGCTTGGGGATGCCCTGGGCCGTTTACGTCAGCAGGTCCTTGGCCTCGTCTCCCAGCAGGCTCGGGATGTCGGTCATCGTTCCACCTCTTCCGTCGATTCGGTGTCGGCTGGTCCGGGGTGGACTGAGGGGCAGTCAGCCGAAGAACACCCCGAATTCGTCGTACAGCGACGGGTTCACCGGCTTGATCCGCCCTCTGGTCTCGTCGAGGGGAACACGGACGACGTCCGTGCCGCGCAGGGCCGTCATCGTGCCGAAGTCGCCGTCCTTGACCGCGTCGATCGCGTGCAGTCCGAAACGGGTCGCCAGCCACCGGTCGAAGGCGCTGGGCGTGCCGCCACGCTGGACGTGGCCGAGCACCGTGGTGCGAGCCTCCGTGCCGGTGCGCTGCGAGATTTCCCGGGCCAGCCACTCGCCGACGCCGGACAGCCGCACATGGCCGTACTCGTCGCGCGAACTGTCCTTGAGGACCAGCTCACCCTCCTTGGGCACCGCTCCCTCGGCGACCACGACGATCGGCGCGTAGTGGGTCCGGAACCGGCTCTTCACCCAGCCGCACACCTGGTGGATGTCGAACGGCAGCTCCGGGATCAGGATGACGTTGGCGCCGCCCGCCACCCCGGCGTGCAGAGCGATCCAGCCCGAGTGCCGGCCCATCACCTCCACCACCAGGGTGCGCATGTGCGACTCGGCGGTGGTGTGCAGACGATCGATGGCCTCGGTGGCGATGCCCACGGCGGTGTCGAAGCCGAAGGTGAAGTCGGTGCCGGCCACGTCGTTGTCGATGGTCTTCGGGACGCCGACGATCCTGAGGCCCTGGCCGCTGAGTTCGCTCGCAACCCCAAGGGTGTCCTCGCCGCCGATCACGACGAGCGCGTCCACGCCGTGTGCGGCGAGGTTCTCGCGGACCTGTTCCACCCCACCCTCCTGCTTGAGCGGGTTGGTGCGGGAGGAGCCGAGGATCGTACCTCCGCGGGGCAGAATTCCCCGTACGTCGGCGATGTCCAGCGAGACCACAGGGCCCTCGAGGGCACCGCGCCAGCCGTCCCGGAGTCCGGCGATCTCGAAGCCGTACTCCTGGATGCCCTTGCGGACGATTCCGCGGATCACGGCGTTGAGGCCCGGGCAGTCCCCGCCGCCGGTCAGTATTCCGACCTTCATGGCTGGTTCCCCTTTCTGACGAGTGACGTCAGTCGGCGGCGTCCACCCGGTGATCCAGGTGTGCCTGCACCGAGACCACGCCGTCGACGTCCTGGCACAGCCGCTCGATCACAGGGACGAGGCTGGGCGTGAGATTCAGCGTCTCGTGGAGCACGGACAGGGTGATCTCGTCGCGGATCGTGTCGTCCCGGCGCAGGAACACCCGCAACAGGTCGCCGCGACCCCTGCGCAGCAGGTCGGCCTCGGACACCAGGCCCACGGGGCGGTCCAGCTGGTCCATCACGGGTACGGCGGTGACGTCGTTGGCCCTGAGCAGCCGGACGATCTCCTTGAAGGGTGTGTCGGGCCGGACCCGGACGACGTCGTGGGCCATCAGATCGGCGACCGTACGGTGACGCATGGCACGCCTCCTCGTTCCGGGTGACGGACGGCGGCCGTCACTCTTCCAGCGTGCCAGAGGGGTGTGTGGGGGAGGAGGGCCACCCGGGACCCGGACAGGGCTGAACGGCCTGGAAAGAGGGAGTCTCTGAGTGAGGGGGCGACGACTATGTGGGCAGAGTTCGGATGGGGTCTGGTTTTCGGTGCCGCGATGTAAGTGGTGGCGTCTGGCTGTCGTGATGTGGCGTGGCGAATCCACGGCTCCAAGTCGAACGCGGGCCAGGTGTCCGCCGGTTGCTCGTGTCCCCGTGGTCGGCCCGGCTCCGTAGAAGTGCCGTCGCGGCGCATCGTGCAGAGGACGTCGGCTCTGCGGCGGGCGAGGCAGAGCAGGTGGACGGGCTGCCGGCCTCGGGGGGTGGGGGACGTGCCCGCGCGGGTGCGAATCGTGCGACCGCCGTACGGCGTCCCACGGAGCTGGAGATCACCTGGACGTGGACGATGGGTGTGCGGTAGTCCCGCACCGTCTCATGTGCGGTGCCGGAGCCGGTCCCGGACGAACCGGCACCGGCCGGCACCGCGCTGGTGCTCGCCGAGGCCGTCTCTGCGGAAGTGGCACGCGCGGCTGGAGACGGCCCTCGCCCGCGTCGACGCGGAGCTGGAACAGGACGAGCACGAGGACGCGGTGCGCAGGAGACGGGTGGCGGACCTGTCGGCTCGGATCCGCTGACGGATGCGGGCCGCGCCTGCCGTCCTGGGCCGGGACGGTACGGGGCGGGAAGGGCTCATCCGCTTCTCGCGGATCCTGATTGCGCGGTGCGTGCCCCGAAGACACTTCCCCGCGTCCATCGGCGAGCCCTTCCCGTCACAACCAGCACACCATCTCGACGGCCCGCCGGCCAGGGCCGACCGGCCCCTCTTCGTGATCGACGCGGCCAGGACCACGGACGGCCTCAGGAGGGCGGGCGCAAGTCCTGCGGCTCCGGCTCACGCGGGCGTCCGTCTTCACCCTGCGCGTCGCCGCTCAACACTTCGGCTGGTCGCCCGTCGTACGTCTGCTGCCCGGCCCCGACGACGCCGGCCTGCTTGCCGCCATACGGACAACGGCCCCCGTCCACCGGAACACAACCGGATTCCGTGCCGACCTCTGCGCTGCGGTCTGGCGCCGGCACAGCAGCCGTATGCCTGTCTGCGGCCGTCCGGTGCCACCGCCGGTCCGCGCCGAACTCCCGACGTCGCCCCACGTGGAAGCGCTCTGATCGTCTTCCCTGCGCCCGCCGAGACGGGCCGTCTGCTTCGGGTGGCTGCCGAGGCCGAGCACCGCGATTGTGCCGACGCCGACCGCGGCATGGAAAGCCGTCGCCGGCGGCACCCGGACGAGGACGAGACCGCCGACATCGGCCATCCGAGGACGGCCCTCGGGCCGCAGGAGCAGCCTGAACAGATTCCGATGCGGAACTTCTCCGTCCAGCGGCATCGCGAACGGCCGGCGTGGCTGACGGTGGGTCGGCCAGGCCCTCCAGCACCTCCTGCTCGTGGCCACCGCTCGTGGTCTGCCTGCCTCGCCGCTGCACCAGCCGATGGAGTGGCCCGGCGTGCGCCGCGACCTGAATCCCGACCCTGACCACACCGGGCACGCCCAGATGCCATCCGCCTCGGCTACGGCCCCGAAGGCACCGCCACCCCGCGGCGGAAAGCGCACGCGGTCGCCGACCCGGGCACGTTCCGGTGACGTCGATCTGTGGGCCGGGCAGTACCGCCCTGCCGCGCGGTGGGGACCGATCGGCCCAAGCGGAAGCCGGTCACCCGGCCCACGCTGGAGACATGGCGCATTCCCGATGCCCGGAGCGAAGGAGGAACGGTCATGAAGGGCTTGGTTTTCCATGGCCCCGGTCAGTCCGCCTGGGAGGAGGTCCCGGACCCGGCCGTCCAGGACCCCACCGACGCGATCGTCAGGGTCAAGGCCGTCACCATCTGCGGGACGGATCTCCACATCCTCAAGGGCGACGTGCCCGAGGTGGAACCCGGCACGATTCTGGGCCACGAGGCGGTCGGCGAGATCGTCGAGGTCGGGAGCGATGTGCGCACCGTCCGTCCCGGTGACAGGGTCCTGGTGTCCTGCATCACCGCCTGCGGCCGCTGCCGTTACTGTCGGCAGGCCATGTACGGCCAGTGCCTGGGCGGCGGAGGCTGGATCCTGGGTCACCGGATCCACGGAACGCAGGCCGAGTACGTGCGCGTGCCCTTCGCGGACCTGTCCGTGCACGCGCTGCCCGGCGGGCTGAGCGCATCGGACGCGGTCCTGTTCGCCGACATCTTCCCGACCGCGTACGAGGTCGGCGTGCTCAACGGAGCCGTACGGCCCGGGGACACCGTCGCCATCGTCGGAGCCGGACCCATCGGGCTGGCCGCGATCCGCACGGCGCAGCTGTACAGCCCTGAGCGGATCATCGCCGTCGACCTCGCCGACTCCCGGCTGGACGCCGCCAAGCGGCTCGGCGCCGACGTCGTCGTCGCCGTCCGGGACGACCCCGGGCAACTGGTCGCCGACCTCACCGACGACCTGGGCGCCGATGTCGTGATCGAGGCCGTAGGTGTCCCGGAGAGCTTCGAGCTCTGCACGCGCATGGTGCGCCCCGGGGGGCATGTGGCGAATGTCGGTGTGCACGGCAAGCCCGCCACCCTGCACCTCGAAGAACTCTGGATCAAGAACGTGACCATGACGACCGGGCTGGTCGACACCTCGTCCACCCCCACGCTGCTTCGCATGGCGGCGGCCGGCCGACTGCCCACCTCGTCGATGGTGACCCACACCTTCCCGCTGGACAGCATGGAGGAGGCGTACGACGTCTTCGGACGCGCGTCGGAGACCGGCGCCCTCAAGGTCGTGCTGGGCGACCCGCGCCACGACGTCCTCGCCGTCCCATCGGATGCGTGACGGAGGATGAGAGTTACGGCCGCTGTCAGGAGGAGCCTCCGGGCGTCGCGCCGTGGATCAGCACCCTGCTGCGGCTCGCCGGCGCGCTGGACACCGGCGTTACGCTCACCGGCGGTGATGTGGGTCTGCCGCTGGGCCGGAGCAGGGTTCCCGCAACCGCGGAGACGGTGGAGCGCGGCGCCGACGAGTGCTGGTGCAGACCGTCGACCCACGGGGTGGGAAGGCTCGGGGTGGTCACCGCCGAGGGCGTGACGATCCGTCCCGTCCGAAAAACCCTCGTCGACCGGCCATCGCCTTCAGGCAACCCTGACCCCCGTCCGCCGACCCGCGAGGCCGGTCCGAACGGTCCGCTCCTGAAGGGTCGCACGGCACGCGCGTCGGCCCGCCCGGGCCCTGCCCCGCGCCCCGTGCAGGGACGAGCATCGTCGACAGCCCGGTGAACCAACCGCCGACGTGCACAGGAGGGGACAGGGACATGACTGCACAGCGCGTGGTCGTCGGAGTGGACGGCACACTGATCGCGATACGGGCAATGGACTGAGCGGCCGAGGAGGCCGAGCGGCGCGGCGCCACCTTGCACGTCCTCTACGCCGTGTCCGATCACGACGAGGCCGGACCGGTGCTGGCGGTGGCCGCCGCGCGGATGCGCGACCACCATCCCCGGGTGCCCGTCGTGACCGCCGCCGAGGGCAGCGCGGTACAGGCACTCGTGCGGGAGAGCGAGGCCGCCGCCCTCACCGTGGTCGGCACGCGGGGTCTCGGGCGGGTGGGCGGCACGCTGTTCGGGTCGGTGAGTCTGCGGCTCGCCGGGCGCACTCACAGCCCTCTGCTGGTCGTCCGTGGCGATCACCGATGCGACGGCGAGCGCCAGGTGCTGCTCGGCCTGGAGAGCGACACCCACGTGGACGCGGCGGTCTACGCCTTTCAGGAGGCGGAGCGTCGTGGGACCCGGCTCACGGTCCTGCACTCCTGGACCCACCGGCACACGACCCCCGAACTCCCCTCGGTGATGCCGGGGACGCCCCCCGGGCCACGGGAGGTGGCCCGGCAGTCCGCGCGCGAAGAGGCGGTGGCGCGCTTCGACGTGGCCGCGCTGCGTCAGCAGCACTCCGGGGTCGGCGTCGAGACCTTGACGGTGCGTACCGCCCCCGCGCGGGCTCTGCTGGAGGCGACACGCGAGGCCGGCCTCGTGGTCATCGGGGCCAACCGCCACGGGCACGGCACCACCCCGCGACTGGGCATGGTCGGACACACCCTCCTTCACCGCTCGCACTGCCCGGTGGTCGTGGTGCCCAGCCGATAGGGGGCGTTCAACCGGGTGGCCTTGAAGTACTTGTCCTTCCCGCTGCGTACCCAGGCGGTCTGCAGCCCGGCGATCAGGAAGGCCAGGCTGATGGTGATCGGGACGAACAGGAAGTGGTAGACCGTCGTGATGCCGAACTGCCATCGCACAACGGTCTCCTGAGCCAGCGCCAGTTCCACGGCGGGTCTCCTCGCGTACGGGCCGAGCGCCCTCCGAGGGCGGGGTCGGCTGGGGACATGCGGGGCCGACCGGACAGGCCCCGGCTCATGGAGGACACCTTCCGGTGTGGGGAAGTGGCCGGGACAGCACCCGACTGGACCGCGCCACGGGGCCGAACGGCCCTCACACCCAGGCCCGCCCCGCGCCGACCGGCTCCACCGGCCGCCCCGACCGTCAGCAGCCGGCTTCTCCGCACCCACTATTCGGGCCCACCGGGCCGGCCCCGGTACTCAGAGGCCGACGCCGACCAGGCTGCACCGTCATCAGGCGGACCGGGCAGGCCCGCGGTGCCCTGGTGTCGGTCGGCCGCATCGTGTCCGACCGGCCGGGCCGGTCCACCGTCCTGCCGCTCGACTTCTGTCTGGACTTCGGTGGTGCGGTGCTGCCGCACGGGGTGCGGCTCTTCGCCTGACCGGGGCCCTGACCGGGGCCCTGCGTGGAGGGCCGAAGGGCCCCATGGCAAAGGGGCCGGACGGGCGCGGCGACAGGTTCCTGGCGGCCCTGCCCCCGGGAACGGCGGGCGACGAGCATCGTCAGTGGAGCCGAACACGCAGATCCCGTGGACGGCGTCGTGAACGAATGCGGAGGCTGTGATGACGCTGGCACCCCACGCACAGGTGACCAAGACCGACCTGGACGCACCCGCAGAAGCGTGGCGCCGGTTCGCCGGGGCACGGTGGCGGGAGCACGTCGACGTGCGTGACTTCATCCAGGCCAACTACACGCCGTACGAGGGCGACTCGGATTTCCTGGTCGGTCCGACCGGGCGGACTCTCGCGGTCTGGGACAAGGTCAGCGCCCTGTTCCCCGAGGAGCGGGAGAGGGGCATCCTCGATGTCGACACGGCCACTCCGTCCACGATCACCTCGCACGCGCCCGGTTACATCGACCCCGACCGTGAGCTGGTCGTGGGCCTGCAGACCGACGCCCCGCTCAAGCGTGCGATCATGCCGAACGGCGGCCTGCGGATGGTCGAGAACGGGCTGGCGGCCTACGGCTACGAGGTCGATCCGTTCGTGACGCGGGTCTTCGGTACGTACCGCAAGACCCACAACGACGGCGTGTTCGACGCCTACACACCGGAGATGCGCGCCGCCCGCAAGGCGGGGATCATCACGGGGCTGCCGGACGCCTACGGCCGCGGCCGGATCATCGGCGACTACCGACGTGTCGCGCTGTACGGCACGGCGCGGCTGATCGAGGCCAAGCGTGGCGAGCGCGCCCTGCTGGACGCGCGACCCTCCGGCCAGGACGTCATCCGGGACCGTGAGGAGCTCGCCGAGCAGATCCGCGCGCTGGGGGAGCTTGCCGAGATGGCCGCCTCCTACGGCTGCGACGTCACCCGCCCCGCCACCACCGCGCACGAGGCCGTGCAGTGGCTCTACCTGGGCTTTCTCGCCGCGGTGAAGGAGCAGAACGGCGCCGCGATGTCCCTGGGGCGCACCTCCACCTTCCTGGACGTGTACCTGCAACGGGACCTGGACGAGGGCCGCATCGACGAGACCCGCGCCCAGGAGCTGATCGACGACTTCGTGATCAAGCTGCGGATCGTACGGTTCCTGCGCACCCCCGAGTACGACGCGCTGTTCTCCGGCGATCCGACGTGGGTGACGGAGTCCATCGGCGGCATGGGCGCGGACGGCCGGACCCTGGTCACCCGCACCTCCTTCCGCTTCCTGCAGACCCTGTACAACCTGGGTCCGGCCCCGGAGCCCAATCTCACGGTGCTGTGGTCGCCGCGGCTGCCCGAGGGCTTCAAGCGGTTCTGCGCCCAGGTCTCGATCGACACCAGCGCCATCCAGTACGAGTCCGACGAGCTGATGCGTCCGCGCACCGGGGACGACACGGCGATCGCCTGCTGCGTGTCCGCGATGGCGGTGGGCAAGCAGATGCAGTTCTTCGGCGCGCGGGTCAACCTGGCCAAGGCGCTGCTGTACGCGGTCAACGGTGGCCGGGACGAGATGACCGGCGAGCAGACAGCGCCCAGGACTCCCGCGCTGACAGGCGAGTACCTGGACTACGGCGAGCTCTCCCGGGCGTACGACCGGGTGCTGGACTGGCTGGCGGAGACCTACGTCGACGTGCTCAACATCATCCACTACATGCACGACAAGTACGCCTACGAGCGCATCGAGATGGCGCTGCACGACCACCCGGTGCACCGGTTCATGGCGTGCGGCATCGCGGGCCTGTCGGTCGCCGTGGACAGCCTGTCCGCCGTCAAGTACGCGCGGGTGAAGGTGTTCCGGGATGCCACGGGTCTCGCGGTCGACTTCCGTACCGAGGGAGAGTTCCCCGCGTACGGCAACAACGACGACCGCGCCGACGACATCGCCGTCGGGCTGGTGGAGTCGTTCATGGCCAAGGTGCGCAAGCACCCCACCTACCGGGGCGCCGAGCACACCCAGTCGGTCCTCACCATCACCTCCAACGTCGTCTACGGCAAGCACACCGGCAACACCCCGGACGGCCGGCGTGCGGGCGCCCCCTTCGCGCCGGGCGCGAACCCGATGAACGGCCGGGACCGGCACGGCATGGTCGCCTCGGCACTGTCGGTGGCGAAGCTGCCGTACGAGGCCGCCCGGGACGGGATTTCCCTCACCTCGACCGTCACGCCCGAGGGGCTCGGCCACGACCCGACCGAGCGTGCCGCGAACCTGGCGGGCATCCTCGACGCCTACATGGCCTCCGGCGGCTTCCACATGAACGTCAACGTGCTGAACCGGGCGACGCTCGAGGACGCCATGGAACACCCGGAGAAGTACCCGGAGTTGACGATCCGGGTGTCCGGGTACGCCGTCAACTTCGTCCGTCTGACCCGCGAGCAGCAGCTCGACGTGATCAGCCGCACCTTCCACGGAGCAATGTGAACACCGTGCCGCGGCTCGCCGCCGGACAGGTCTCGGGCCGGATCCACTCCTGGGACCTGTCGACCGGCGTGGACGGCCCCGGCACGCGGTTCGTGCTGTTCACCAGCGGCTGCCCGCTGCGCTGCCTGTACTGCGCCAATCCCGACACCTGGCACATGCGCGACGGCCGGGAGGCCACCGTCGACGAGGTGATGGCCGAGATCGACAAGTACCGGCCCTTCATCACCACGGCCGGCGGGGGAGTGACGCTCACAGGAGGTGAGCCCCTGCTCCAGCCTGATTTCACGGCCGCGGTGCTGCGCCGCTGCAAGGAGGCCGGCCTGCACACAGCCCTGGACACGTCCGGCTTCCTGGGCACCCGCGCGACCGACGAACTGCTCGCCGACACCGACCTGGTGCTGCTCGACATCAAGTCCTTCGACGTCGCCACCTACCGCAAGCTCACCGGCGGTTCGCTCGCCCCCACGCTGAACTTCGCGACCCGCCTCGACCGGCTCGGCGTTCCGCTGTGGATCCGGTACGTCCTGGTGCCCGGCTGGACCGACGACCCGGAAGCCGTCGACGGCCTGGGCGCGTTCCTGGCCGGGCTGGGCACCGTCGACCGGGTCGACGTCCTGCCGTTCCACAAGCTGGGCGCTCACAAGTACGACGCCCTCGGGCTGCCCTTCCCCCTGCGCGACACTGCCTCACCCGCTCCGGAGCTGATCGAGCGCGTGCGTGAGCAGTTCCGGGAGCACGGGCTCCGGGCCCTGTGACCCCTGGCGCGGCATGACGCCAGGATCGGTCAGCTCCTGCCTGATGTAGCAGATTACTAATTGCATAATTTCGCAATTGATTAGATGCTGTGTCGGGTGCGCCTGCGGTAGCCGCAGGCAGAGCGTTCTGTCAGTGCCCCCCGAGCGGGGCGTTGTAAGAGAAGCCGAGGGGTTGTGTCTGTTCCGCTGTACCAGGCCGAGGCCGCCGAGCGATGACCTCGGGAATCACGGGGCTCGGACGGGCTCGGGCGCGGATCGCCACGCTGCTGCCCACCCGTACCGACCTGGCTCCCATGCGGCGCGCTCCGCGCCGGGACCTGCTCGCCGGTCTGACCGTCGCGATCGTCGCGCTGCCCCTCGCGCTGGGCTTCGGCGTCTCCTCAGGGCTGGGAGCCGAGGCCGGGCTGGCGACCGCGGTGGTCGCGGGCGCGCTCGCCGCACTGTTCGGCGGGTCGAATCTCCAGGTGTCCGGGCCCACGGGGGCCATGACGGTGGTGCTGGTGCCGATCGTCGGTCAGTACGGGCCGACCGGGGTGCTCACGGTCGGGCTGATGGCCGGCGTCATGCTCGTCGCACTGGCCGCGCTGCGGGCCGGCCGGTACATGCGGTACGTGCCCGCACCGGTCGTGGAAGGCTTCACGCTCGGCATCGCCTGTGTGATCGGGCTGCAGCAGGTCCCGAACGCGCTCGGGGTGGACAAGCCCGAGGGCGACCGTGTGCTGGTGGTGGCCTGGCGGGCGGTCGAGGAGTTCACCCGGCACCCGAACTGGACCGCCGTCGGCCTCGCGGTCGCGGTAGCCGCGGTCATGCTGGCAGGAGCCCGCCGGTGGCCGGCGATTCCCTTCTCCATCCTGGCCGTGATCGCCGCGACGGTCGTCGCGCGGCTCGCTCACCTGGACGCGGCAGATCCGATCGGCGATCTGCCCTCCGGCCTGCCGGCACCCTCGCTCGGCTTCCTGGACCTCGCGTCGCTGGGCACGCTTCTCGCCCCGGCCGTGGCGGTCGCCGCGCTGGCCGCGCTGGAGTCACTGCTGTCCGCCTCGGTCGCCGACGGCATGACCGTCGGCCAGCAGCACGACCCCGACCGCGAACTGTTCGGCCAGGGCCTGGCCAACATCGCCGCCCCGCTGTTCGGCGGTGTACCGGCGACGGGGGCCATCGCCCGCACCGCCGTCAACGTCCGCACCGGCGCCGGGTCCCGGCTCGCGGCGCTCACCCACGCCGCGGTCCTCGCCGTGATCGTCTTCGCGGCCGCGCCGTTGGTCTCGAAGATCCCGCTCGCCGCACTGGCGGGCGTGCTCCTGGCCACCGCCGTCCGGATGGTCGAGGTCGGCTCCCTGAAAGCGATGGCCAAGGCCACCCGCTCCGACGCGCTGATCCTCGTCCTGACCGCGGTCGCCACCCTCGCCCTCGACCTGGTCCAAGCGGTGATCATCGGCCTGGTCGTCGCCGGTGGCCTGGCCCTGCGCGCGGTCGCCCAGCAGGCCCGCCTCGACCAGGTGCCCCTGGACCGAGGCGACCACAGCGCCGAGGAGCACGCCCTGCTGGCCGAGCACATCGTGGCGTACCGCATCGACGGTCCACTGTTCTTCGCCGCCGCGCACCGCTTCCTGCTGGAGCTGACCGATGTGGCCGACGTCCGGGTCGTCATCCTGCGCATGTCCCGGATCAGCACCATCGACGCGACCGGCGCACTCGTCCTCAAGGACGCGGTGGAGAAGCTGCGGCGCCGCGGCATCGTCGTCATGGTGTCCGGTGTACGTGCCGGTCAGCGTCAGGTTCTGGACTCCGTCGGGGCCCTGGAACCGCTGCGGCACGACGGCCGGGAGTACGCCACCACACCCGAGGCGATCCTCGGCGCCCGGGACTACCTCAAGGGCGCCGGTCTGCTGCCGGCCGCCCCGGCTCCAGCGTCCCGGTCCGTCGGTGACGGGGCCCGCCGATGAACAGGTCCGGTTTGACCGGCGTCGGAGGCGAGGATGGGCTCATGGCGTTGACGAGTAAGTGGACGCGATGCGTCGGGGTACGGTCGGCAGGGCCGTTCTGTGAGGTCAGGGAGGGGATGGCACGGTGCGCACGCCGCTGTACCAGCTGAAGGCCGAGTTCTTCAAGACGCTCGGCCATCCGGCGCGTATCCGGGTCCTGGAGCTGCTCAGCGAGCGTGAGCACGCGGTCGCGGAGATGTTGCCCGAGGTGGGCATCGAGCCTGCCCATCTCTCCCAGCAGCTGGCAGTGCTGCGGCGGGCCAACCTGGTGGTCAGCCGCAAAGAGGGGTCGACCGTGTACTACTCGCTGACCAGCCCGCAGGTGGCCGAGTTGCTGAGGGTGGCACGGAGCATCCTGTCCGGGGTGCTGGCCGGGCAGGCCGAACTGCTCGCCGACCTGCAGGCGGCCCAGGACGAAGCGAAACCGCCGCCGTAGCGACAGTCTCGTCGTCGACGGTCGCCTTCGCCGGGCGTGGACAGCCCTCCGAGGACGCGCCCTGCCGGGGGCTTCGGTAGGCCTATGCGCTGGGAACATCCTTCTCGCCGTAGTAGGCCGCGCGCATCAGTTCCCGCATGTCGTCGAGCATCGGCATCCGTGGATTCGCGGGCGCGCACTGGTCCTCGTAGGCGTTCAGGGCCTGCTGGGGCAGGGCGTCGAGGAACGCCCGCTCGTCGATGCCGAGGGCGCGGAACGACGGCTCGATGCCCACGGCGTCACGCAGGCGTTCCACGGCCCCGGCGAGCGACTCCACGCCCTCCTGAGGGGTGGCGGCCGGCAGGCCGAGGGTGCGTGCGATGTCCTGGAAGCGTTCGGGGGCACGGTAGTTCTCGTACTTGGGCCAGCCCGTGAGCTTCGTCGGAACGGTGCCGTTGTAGCGGATGACGCGTGGCAGCAGGACCGCGTTGGTGCGGCCGTGCGCGATGTGGAAGGTGGCGCCGAGGGTGTGGGACATGGCGTGGACGATGCCGAGGAAGGCGTTGCCGAAGGCCATGCCCGCGATGGTGCCGGCGTTGTGCATCTTCTCCCGCGCCCGAGGACTGCCCGCGCCGTCTGTGACGGAGGCCGTGATGTTGTCGAAGATCAGCCGGATCGCGTGCAGCGCCAGGCCGTCGGTGAAGTCGTTCGCGTAGACCGACACGTACGCCTCGATGGCGTGGGTGAGGGCGTCGAAGCCGCTGTCGGCGGCCAGCGCCGGGGGCAGCCCGGCGGTCAGCAGCGGATCGACGATGGCCACGCTGGGGGTGAGCGCGTAGTCGGCCAGCGGGTACTTCTTGCCCGTGGCCGGGTCGGAGATGACGGCGAAGGGGGTGACCTCGGCGCCGGTGCCGGACGTGGTGGGCACGCACACCAGGCGGGCGAGCCTGCCCAGAACGGGGAAACGGAAGGCGCGCTTGCGGATGTCGGAGAACTTGTGCCGCATGTCGGCGAAGTCGACGTCCTTGCCGTCGGCCTGTTGCTCGTACAGCAGCCACATCACCTTGGCCGCGTCCATGGGGGAGCCGCCGCCCAGCGCGATGATCGTGTCGGGGCGGAAGTCGCCCATGAGGCGGGCGCCGCGCCGGACGGAGTCGATGCTCGGTTCGGGTTCGACGTTGTCGATGATCTGCACGGTGACCGGTTCGCGGCGCCGCCGCAGGATGCGGGTGACACGGTCGACGAAGCCGAGGCGGGTCATGGTGGCGTCGGTGACGATCGTGACGCGGTGGACGTCCGGCATGGACTGCAGATAGCGCAGGGCCTGGGGCTCGAAGTAGATCTTCGGCGGGACCTTGAACCACTGGATGTTGTTGCGGCGGGTGGAGACCCGCTTGATGTTGAGCAGCTGGGCGGCGGAGACGTTGTTGGACACCGAGGTGCTGCCCCAGGAGCCGCAGCCGAGCGTCAGCGACGGCAGCAGGCTGTTGTAGATGCCGCCGATCGCGCCGTGCGAGGACGGCGAGTTGACGATGATCCGTACGGTCTTGATGCGGCGGCCGTATTCCTCGGCGAGGTCACGGTCCTCGGTGTGGATGACCGCGCTGTGGCCCTGTCCGTGGAAGGCGACCATGTCCGCGGCGAGGTCGAAGCCCTGCTCTGCGGAACCGGCCCGCAGCACGGCGAGCACCGGGCAGAGCTTCTCGCGGGTCAGCGGCTCGTCCGGGCCGACCCGCCCGGCCTCGACCAGGATGAGCGAGGTGTCGGCGGGCACGGTGAACCCGGCCCGCTCGGCGATCCAGGCGGGACTCTGTCCTACGGCCGCCGAGTTGACCTTGGGCTCGCAGCCGCCGTCCGCCGCCTTGCCGGTCGGGAAGAGGAAGGCCTCCAGCTTCTCCTTCTCCTCGGCCGTCGCCAGATGCGCGTGCAGGGTGCGGAACTCCGCGAGGGCGGCGTCGTAGATCTCGTCGTCCAGGATGACCGCCTGCTCGGAGGCGCAGATCATCCCGTTGTCGAACGACTTCGACAGCACCAGGTCGTTGACGGCCCGCCGCAGCTTCGCGTCCCTGTGCACGTACGCGGGGACGTTGCCGGCGCCGACGCCGAGGGCGGGCTTGCCGGCCGAGTATGCGGCCTTGACCATGGCGTTGCCGCCGGTGGCGAGGATGAGGGAGACGCCGGGGTGGTGCATCAGGGTGCGGGTGGCCTCGACGGACGGAGTCTCGATCCACTGGATGCAGTGATCGGGGGCACCGGCGGCGACGGCGGCGTCGCGCACGACGCGCGCCGCCGCGGTGCTGCACCGCTGGGCGGAGGGGTGGAAGGCGAAGACGACCGGGTTGCGGGTCTTCAGCGCCATCAGCGCCTTGAAGACCGTGGTGGAGGTCGGGTTGGTGACCGGGGTGACCGCGGCGATCACGCCGACCGGTTCCGCGATCTCCACCAGGTCCTCGACGTCGTCGCGGGCGATCACGCCGACGGTCTTCATGTGGCCCATGCTGTGCGTGACGTGCTCGCACGCGAACATGTTCTTGGCCGCCTTGTCCTCGAACAGGCCGCGTCCGGTCTCCTCCACCGCGAGGCGGGCGAGAGCGATGTGCTGGTCCAGCGCGGCGACCGAGGCCTTCCTGACGATGTGGTCGACCTGGGTCTGGTCGAGTTCCTCGTAGTCGGCGAGCGCCTTCGCCCCGGCCGTCACCAGCCGGTCCACCGCGACGGCGGTGTCGGACGGAGCCTCCACGAGAGGAGTCGTGATCGTGGTCCCGGCTTCCTGGCGGGTCATGGGAGTGCGCCTCCGGTACGTCGGTGCCGCGGGAGGTGATCCGGCGGGCGGAACGGGAGCGGCGGCGTCGAGGGAAGCCGGTGCCGTACCGCATCCCACTCCCGCGCCGCTCCGCTCCCACTCTCGTCCGCGGTGCGGCCCGGCCGCAGACGCCGTTGGTCCCCTTCTCGGGCCGTGCGGCCCTGCGGCGAAGGGCCGGACGGCCCTGCCGGGCCCGGGACCTCACGCGGGCGGTCCCGGAACGGGTTCGCCGATGGGGCGCGGCGCGGTCGGGTGACAGTCGTCGACGCGGTAAGTCAGGCCGTTGACCACTCCCACGGCTCCTTCCACCCGCCAGGCCGACCGGATCGCCAGGGGGATGTCGCTACGGCGTTCGAGGCGTCCCTTGAGCGTGACCACGCCGTCCCGGACGAACACGGTGACCGCGTCGGAGGGCAGACCCAGGCCGGCGACCAGAACATCGTCGATCACCTCCCGGCGGATCTCCTCGTCCGTGCGCAGAAAGACCCGCAACAGGTCGCGGCGCGTGGCGATGCCGATGAGACGGTCCTCCTCGTCCACCACGGGCAGCCGCTCGATGTGGTGACGCTCCATCATGCGTGCCGCCTCCGGGACCAGTTGCTCCGGATGCACCGTGACGGCAGGTGAGGACATCAGCTCCGCCGCGACGAGCCCCGGGCTCCCGCCCGCCTCGGCGCGTACCGGACGGCGCAGGCCCGGCAGCCGGAGTCGCCGGTCGGCGCGGTCCGCCTGCCCGCGCACGAGGTCCGTCGCGGAGATCACGCCGACCACCTTGTCGTCCGCGTCGACGACGGGCAGTCCGCCGATCCGGTGCCGGTCGAGCAGCCGTACGAGATCCTTGAACGTCGTCCGCCGGTCGGCCTGGACTACCTCACGGGTCATCACTTCTCCGACGGTGCGGGTCTTCACGCCGCCCTCCTTCTCTCTCAGGGCCGCTGGCCGGGCCGGGCGCGAGGAGGGCGAAACCCTCCCGCACCCGGCTCCAGGTCCCTACTCCTGCCGTCCGTCCGCCGGGCCGCCTCGCCAGGGCGGCGGCGTGGCCGACTTGTGGGCCGTGTGCTCGCGGTGCACGACCCGGTCCACCTGGCCGCGCAGCCGGTCCTGCAACCGGTCCGCCAGCTCGTGGACGGTGGCCTCCTCGGCGTGTACGAGCACGAGGTCGCGCCCCACCCGGATCTCCGCCCCCGCCTTCCACAGGTGCCCTGCGTGGCGCGTCGCCGACTTCTCGATCCGCACCTCACCACTGACGGGCGGCAGTCCTGACCGGCCGAGGACCGCGTCGACCTTGGTGCGGACGTATACGAGCGCCTGCTCGTCCATGTCGCCCGTGCCTCGGACCCGTACGGTGCTGGGCGCCTGCTGGATGTCGGTGTCCCTGACGGTCATCTGTTCCACTCCTTGTGATCGTTCCGCGGCTCCAGCCTGATGCGAGCACCTGTCCGGGCCCCAGGGGCCACCCGGCCCCGGAACGGGGACCGTGGGCCCCTCATCGACTGCCGGCCTCCGTCCCTGTCCGTCGACGGTGTCGACCAGCGGCGGCGTGAAACCCGGGGAACAGGGGCCGACCGGCCCTGGGCATTCGGCCCCGGACCGGCAAGGATCTTCCATGAGACGGCTCATGGCGTCCCCGCGGACATGGGCGTGGGACGCGGCACACGCTGAACAGGAGCATTCGATGGCGGACGGCGAGCAGCCCGGACCCGACAACCCGATCCGGGTCTTCCTGCTGGACGATCACGAGGTGGTACGGCGCGGGGTGCACGACCTGCTGAACGACGAACCGGACATCACCGTGGTCGGTGAGGCCGCCACGGCGGAGCAGGCCCTCGTCCGCGTCCCCGCCCTGCGCCCGCAGGTCGCGGTCCTCGACGTGCGTCTGCCCGATGGTGACGGCGTGACCGTGTGCCGCGAGCTCCGCTCGAGCATGCCCGACCTGGCCTGCCTGATGCTGACCTCCTTCGACGACGAGGAGGCGCTGCTCGACTCGATCATGGCGGGCGCGTCCGGCTACGTACTGAAGCAGATCCAGGGCTCCGACCTGGTGACGGCCGTACGCACGGTCGCCCGGGGCCAGTCCCTGCTGGACCCGAGCGCCACCACCAAGCTGATGGCCCGGCTGCGCGGCGGACAGCAGAAGGAGGAGGAGCCGGACGCACTGCCGGGTCTGACCGACCGGGAGCGGGAGATCCTGGCCCTGATCGGCGAGGGCCTGACCAACCGTCAGATCGGCCAGCGGCTCTTCCTCGCCGAGAAGACGGTGAAGAACCACATTTCCCGGCTGCTCGCCAAGCTGGGCGTGGAGCGGCGTATCCAGGCCGCCGTGATCGCCGCCGAGGCGCGGGACCGGCTGCGGCGGGAAGGCCGCTGACGCGACGCGGCAGTCGGCGCCGGACAACGGGTGAAGCCCCCTCGGGGCCGAAGGTCCCTCAGCCCGCCCCCGTCCGGCCCCTGCCCCTCCCGATCAACCGCGCGCAGCCTGGACATCCACCCCGGCACACCGCCGGGCATCGATCGGGAGGACGACGGACATGAGCGTGCGCGTCGGCATCAACGGCTTCGGCCGCATCGGCCGCAACTACCTGCGCTGCCTGCTGGAACGCGCGGAGCGCGGCACCGGCACCCCCATCGAGGTCGTGGCGGTGAACGACATCACCTCGCCGGCCGCGCTGGCGCACCTGCTGGCGTACGACTCGACGTACGGCCGCCTGAACCGCACCGTCGAACACGACGACGACTCACTGACCGTCGACGGCCACCGCATCGTCGTGACCGCCGAACGTGACCCGGCCGCGCTGGCCTGGGGCGGCCTCGGTGTGGACGTCGTCATCGAGTCCACCGGCCGTTTCCGTACCCGCGAGCAGGCCGGAGCGCACCTGGGGGCCGGCGCCCGCAAGGTGCTGCTGTCCGTGCCGGGCAAGGGCGTCGACGCCACCGTGGTCATGGGCGTCAACGAGGGCACCTACGACCCGGAACGGCACCATGTGGTCTCCAACGCCTCGTGCACCACCAACTGCGTGGCCCCGATGGTCAAGGTCCTCGACGAGTCCTTCGGGATCGACAAGGGCCTGATGACCACGATCCACGGCTACACCAACGACCAGGTGGTCCTCGACGGCCCGCACAAGGACCTGCGCCGCGGCCGCAGCGCCGCCGTGAACATCATCCCCACCAGCACCGGTGCGGCACGCGCCGTCGGCCTGGTCCTGCCGGAGCTGTCCGGCACCCTGGACGGCATCGCCGTACGGGTGCCCGTGGAGGACGGTTCGCTGACCGACCTGAGCGTGGTCCTCGACCGGGCCGTCACCGCGGAGGAGGTCAACTCCGCCTTCCGGGAGGCCGCCGACGGGCCGCTGAAGGGCGTCCTGCGGGTCTCCGACGCCCCGATCGTCTCCCGGGACGTCGTGGGTGACCCCGCCTCCTGCGTCTTCGACGCCCCGCTGACCCAGGCGCACGGCGACCTGGTGAAGGTCTTCGGCTGGTACGACAACGAGTGGGGCTACACCAACCGCCTGCTCGACCTCACCGAGTACGTCGCCGCCCGTCTGCCGCTGGGCTGACCGCGCGATCGGCGGGCCGTGGGCCCGACACGAACCCACGGCCCCCAGGGTCGGTGACGATCGACTTCCCCTCGGAAGGTGCCCACATGGAGATCGTCGCGTACGGCGTCCTCGCCGACGAGGAGACTCTGCTGCGCCGGGCGCTCGACCGAGCCTTCGCCGGCCGTCATGAGCTGCGCTGCCTGGGGATGTTCCCGGACCGGGACAGCGCCCCGACCGCGGCGGGCCACGAGGTCGTGCTCAGCGGGGTCAACGACACCCCGGACGCGCAGGTCCTGCGAACGGTGACGGACAACGGAACCAGGATGATCGCCCAGCGGTCGACCGGCTACAGCGACATCGACCTTTTCGCCTGGGCGCCGACGCTCCCGGTCGAGCAGCTGTTCCCCGAGTCCGACCTGGTCAGCTGCATGTGCCGCTCCTGCCCGACCCCTCACCTGGGGTGTACGTCGGTGAGGCGGACCGGGCTCTTCGTCGGAACACTGGAAGGATCCGCCCCCGAGCAGGCACTCGTCAGGTGAGGAGGTCGTACGGCCATGCCACAGCTGGACACGAAAACGGTGACCACTCTGGTCGCTGACGCCACGGCCGCCCCTTCCATGCACAACGCGCAGCCGTGGAGCTTCCGCTTCGTCCCCGACGAGGGCGTGCTGCTGCTGCGCGCCGATCTCGAGCGGGCCATGCACCGCACCGACCCCGGCCACCGGGCCCTGCACATCGGGTGCGGGGCGGCACTGCTCAATCTGCGCGTCGCCGCCGCACACGCCGACATCACCGCTGAGGTACGGCTGCTTCCCGAGCCCGCGGATCCGCTGCTGCTGGCCGCCGTACTCCTGGGCTCCTCCGCGGCGCCGGAGCCGGACGGGGACGACCTCGCGCGGTTGCATCCGGCGATCGGACAGCGCCACACCAGCCGCTATCCCTTCGAGGAGAAGGACATCCCGGAGGACGTACGGGCCACACTGCGGGCAGCGGCTGCTCGGGAGGGTGCCGAGCTGCTCTTCCCGGGGGCCTGGCACACCGAGTCCCTGCTGGAACTGGTGCGTGACGCGGAGAGCCGCGACGTTCTGGACCCCAGCGGGACGGAGGACCTGCGCCGCTGGACCCGGCTCGGCGCGGAAGCCGACGTCGCCACCGACGGCGTCCCCGAGTACGCCTTCGGGCCGCGTCGGCGGGACGGCAAGGCGCCCCTTCGCGACTTCGCGGGACGGCGGCCGGTGGCAGACCGCGGTACCACCGCGTTCGAGCAGCACCCGCACCTCGCACTGCTCAGCACCCGCGGCGACGGGCACGCCGACTGGCTGGTCGCGGGACAGGCTCTGGAACGCGTCCTGCTCGAAGCCACCCTCGCCGGCCTCGCCACCTCCCTGACGTCCCACCCGCTGGAGACACCCGAGCTGCGTCTGCTGGCCCGCGATCCGGTGTCGGGCACGGGCCACGTCCAGATGGTGCTGCGCGTCGGATACGGACCACAGGGCCCCGCCACGCCCCGCCGCCCCGTCCGGGAAGTCCTCGACATCGCATAGAGCCCCGGGCGGCTGGGCCGGGCGTGGGCGGGAGGGCGTGCGGGAGCGCGTTTGCCCTCCCGCCGTGCCGTGGGCCCGGGCACGACCTGGGCACGACCTGGGCCCGTCAAACGGTCGCCAGGGTGGCCGAGGCTCCGGAGGGCGAGGCGACACGCCGACCGCTCTCCGGCCGACCACTCACTGTGAACTGCCGGATGCCCGGGCCCGGTTCTGGTACGAGCAGGACGCCGCCGACGAACCCGGCGCCCGCACCGGCCTGATGGATCTCGACGGCCTGGACCTCCCGGAGCACGCGGACGTCCATCTGTGCGGTTCGGTGCCCTTCATGCGCGCGGTGCGCTCACAGCTGCTGCGTGACGGTGCTCCGGCCCGGCACATCCGGTACGAGGTCTTCTGCCCGGACCAGTGGCTGGACCGTGCGGAGGGCCGAGAACCGACGACCGCACAAGTCGATCCCGCCGTTTCACCGGAGGCCGCCGCCGTGGGGTGCGTACAGGTCCAGCAGCCGGGTGCGGGCCGAGCGCAGCCGGTGGGCGATCACGTCTCCCACCCACATCGCGACCGTCCGCCCCAGCTCGGGGTCGTCCGCTCACATCGAGCGGACCGCGGCGGCGTCGAACTCGTACGCCCGCACCGGGGTCACGGCCTCGGCGCCCAGGTGCCAGGAGTGCAGGGCGAACAGCTAGGACCACCCGACGAGTTCGTCGTGCCCCAGCGACTCGATCACGGCCGGCTGACGGCCCGGCACACGCATGTCGAGCTCGATCGTGCCCGTACGGATGATCCAGAAGCGGTCGGCGCGTCCGCCCTGGGCCACTGGGGCCTGGGAGTGGGCCGGTCGGCAAGCAACGAGAGCCCTTCGGCGCCCTGTGCCGGAGGACGGGCGCGGTGTTCGCTGGTCGTCGGAGAACAGACAGGGCTGAATGCAGGAGGTGCCCACCATGGAGCGACACGTCGTCGCCGGAGTCGACGGAACCGCGGCGAGTCTCGCGGCCGCACACTGGGCGGCGAGGGAAGCACAGCGCCGCGGTGTCCCACTGCGGCTCGTGCACGCCTGGCAGTTGACCCCGCGTCCCGCCGCCTCCGTACCGCTCGGCACCACTCAGGTCGGATGGGCCACACAGACCCTGGACGCCGCGGTCGGGAGCGTCCGCGCCGCGCACCCCGGGCTGCGGGTCGACGGGCAACTGGTGAAGCATCACTCCACGGTTGCCGCGCTGACCGAGGCGGCCGGGGACGCGGAGCTGGTGGTGCTCGGCTCGCACGGCCTCGGAGTCTTCGCGGGCTTCGTGCTCGGCTCGGTTTCCCAGCGGGTCGTCGCCAGGTCTCCGCGTCCGGTGGTGCTCGTCCGCGCGGGGCAGGGGCCGACGGGCGAGCACCTGCCGGCCGCGGACGGCGTCTCGCCCGAGGAGATCCCCGAAACGCCCTACCGTGATGTGGTCCTCGGACTGGACACCAGCCGTCCCTGTGACGAACTGATCGAGTTCGCCTTCGAGTCGGCCCGCCGCCGCGAGGCCAGGCTGCACGCGATCCACGTCTTCAGCGCGTCGTCCGAGCTCACCGAGGACAGCCGACCGGACCCCGTGCCCGGACCGGAGCTGCTCGCCGCGCAGGAACGCGCCGTCGTCGCGACGCTGCGTCCGTGGTGTGCGAAGTTCCCCGGTGTTCCTGTCGTCGAGACCGTGGCCGAAGGCAGGGTCTCCGCCGAGATCGTGCGCGCGGCGACGGGGGCCTCCCTCCTCGTCGTGGGCCGCAGGACGCGGGACGGCCGTCCGGGCAACCACATCGGCCCCGTCACGCACGCGGTGCTGCACCACGTCGGCTGCCCCGTGGCCGTCGTCCCGCACGGCTGAATCCACACTGCGGGGCAACACCATTCCGTGGATCGACCTCCCTTCGACCACCGGCGCAAGGAGCACAGCCGTGTCCACGCCCCCAGGAGACCTGAAGCCGACGGCGGTTCACCAGCCGCCCCGCAGGCGGCACTTGGCCTTCCCGCCGCCTCCGCGCTCGTGATCGGCAGCACCATCGGAACCGGCCTCTTCGCCCTGCCATCGGTCCTCGCACCATATGAGCCGGGCCAGCGCTGGGCGCGATCTCCGCGGCCGGGGCCATCGTCCTCTTCGGCTGGCTCGGCTCGGAGGTCGCCTCCGTCGTGACCGGCCGGGGCGCGAGCCGGGGCGCAACGTGCCGCGCGCCACCGCCCACAACTGGGTGCCTCCACCACAGCGGAGACCGCTGTACGCGGGACCGACTTCCTGCACACCGAGGCGGAGAACCGGCTGCACACCATCAAGGCCGTTCTCGTCACCACCCTGGAGAGCTGAACCATGCGTATCGTCATCGCCCTCGGCGGCAACGCCCTGCTGCACCGAGGTGAACGCCCCGACGCGAACGTCCAGCAGAGGAACATCGACCGCGTCACCACCGCGATCGCCGCGCTCGCGGTGGAACACGAGGTCGTCCTCACTCACGGCAACGGCCCGCAGATAGGCCTGCTCGCCGTGGAGAGCGCATCGGATCCCGCTCTGAGCGCTCCCTGTCCGCTCGATCTGCTCGGCGCCCAGACCCAGGGCATGATCGGCTCCCTGCTGGTGCGCGCCCTGCACGACACGCTGCCCGGGCACCGGATCGCCGCGCTGGTCACCCACACCGTCGTCCGGGCCGACGACCCCGCGTTCCGGCACCCCGCGAAGTACGTCGGCCAGGTCTACCCGCTGGACGCGGCACGGTCACGCGCACGGGCGCGCGGCTGGCACATCGCCCAGGACACCACCGGGTGGCGGCGCGTCGTCGCCTCGCCGGTACCCGAGCGGATCGTGGAGACCGACACGATCCGCGACCTGCTCGACATCGGCACGCTGGTGATCTGCGCCGGCGGCGGGGGAGTCCCCGTCACCGCCGACAAGGACACCGGTGCGTTGAGCGGCGTCGAGGCCGTCGTCGACAAAGACCTCACAGCCGCACTGCTCGCCGAGGACATCAAGGCCGACTTCCTGCTGATCCTCACCGATGTGCCGAACGTCTACGCCGACTACGGCACCCCCAAGCAGCGGCCCGTTCTCGACGCCACCCCCACCGAGCTGCGCCGCGGCGGCTTCCCGGCCGGCTCGATGGGCCCCAAGGCCGAGGCAGCCGCCCGGTTCGTGGAACGCACCGGGGGCCTGGCCGCGATCGGCGCGCTCGATGCGGCGTACGAGATCGTGCACGGCCGCTCGGGCACGCTCGTCCGTCCGGAGATGCCGGCGGTCTGACGAGTGTGGGGCCGGGCCGCTGATCTGATGCCACGTCACAAACAGTCGCCCTGTGGGCCGTTCGGCCCCCAGCAGGGACGTCAGGCCCCTCCTGCCCCACGAGGTGGGACCGGAGACTGAGGGTGCATCCCCGAAGGAGGCCCACATGTCCACCCTCACCGTCGGTCTCGACGGCTCACCCCAGAGCCTCTCCGCGGCCGACTGGGCCGCCCGCGAAGCAGTGCAGCGCGAAGCGTCTTTGCGTCTGGTCCATGCCTGGGAACCTCAGCCCCCCACCTACGCGCCCCTGGTCGGTGCCTTCACCCCGGTCGCCATCGACGCGCGGCGCGAATGGGCCGCCTACATGCTGCGCGAGGCCCGGTCCCGGCTGGCCGAGAGCCACCCCGATCTACCGATCACCACGCATCAGCTCGCCGGACCGCCCGCCGTCGCCCTGCTGACCGCCGCCGAGGACGCCGACCTGCTGGTCCTCGGCTCCCGGGGGCTGAGCGGGGTGGTCGGGTTCCTGGTCGGCTCCGTCGCGCTCGCCGCGGTGGCCCGCAGCGAGCGGCCCGTGGTCCTTGTACGCGCCGGTGAGGACGCCGCGGACGAGCACCTGGCGGACGCCACGGGATCCGCGTCCACCGACACGCCCTTCCGCGACGTCGTGCTGGGCCTGGATCTGGAGAACCCCGGTGAGGCCGCCGTCGGGTTCGCGTTCGAGGCGGCCCAGCGCCGCGCGGCCGGCCTACGGGTGGTGCACGGCTGGACTCCGCCGCCCTCCCACGGCTACGGAGCGGCCTTCGACGCCGGGCCCGACGCCGAGCCGTCCGAAGAGGTGCGCCGCCGGCTGGCCGAGGTGCTGCAGCCCTGGAAGGACAAGTTCCCCGGCGTCCAGGTGCGCGAGCAGGCCGTGGTCGGCAGCGCGGCCGGCACCTCGTTCATGTCTCCCGCGACGCGGCCCTGCTCGTCGTGGGCCGACGCAACCGCAAAGCCCACGTCGGGGGACACATCGGACCGGTGACGCATGCGGCGCTGCGGCACGCCGCCGTCCCGGTCGCGGTGGTCCCGCACGACTGAAGCACCCGCGCTCCACAGGGAGTCAGTACTCGGAGGCGGGCCAGGTGCAGGCCACCGCGACGACGACGCCCACGTCCAGCAGCACGCCGAAACCGAGCCACGGATCGAACCAGACGGCCTTGAGGAGGAGGCCGGTCGAGGCGGCGACCAGAGCCGCGGTGGGCCACCATCCCGCGCCCGCCAGAACGCCGGCGCCGGCAAGGACGTACACGACCGCCGTGTACCAGGCGAGCGCCAGTGCCACGGCCCCGGCGGCCGCGGCGGGCACACCGGACGCCGAGAGCGCCCACGAGTGCCCGGGGACGAACGGTGCCGGGGTGCCGTCGGGCTGCTGCCGCGGTGCCGTCCACACGACGGGGTGCAGCAGCCCGTGCGTGATCAGGAACGCCGCGACCAGGAAGACGGTCACAGCTGGTCCTCGGGCTCGTACGGCTCGGTTCCGCCCATGTCGAGGCGGAACGGCGGGTAGACATCCGTCATCAGGGCGGCGTAGGCGGCCACCCGCAGCACCCAGCGGTTCAGCCCGAGGATCAGGTCGAACAGGCTGCGGGGGTACTTCGCGGTGAAGGCCAGTGTCACGGCCGCGATCAGCGCCAGCACGGCGACCAGACCGCCGTCCCACCAGCCGAGGTGCCAGCCGCCGAGGAAGAACCCGATGACGATGTAGTGCGGGACGGCCAGCAGCCACCACTTCACCAGCACCAGCCCCCGGGAGAGCCGCTCGGGGTGGGCGATGTCCAGCCGCGCCGGGTAATCGGGTTCCTCACCCAGGCTGAACGGGGGATAACGGTCGGTGCCCAGGGCGCCGTACGAGTAGTAGGCGACGCGCCAACTCCAGCGCAGCACGCCCAGGTTGAAATCGAAGAGGGACCGCGGGTAGCGCTCGGTGAACAGGATGCTGAAGAACGCGACCACGCTGACCAGGGTGAATCCGATCCAGAGGAAGAACAGCGCCACGTAATGAGGAATCACCAGGATCCACTTCACCAGCCACAGCCACCGGGACAGCGGCGTGTCGAGCACCGCGTTCACGCGCACGGGACGGCCCGGGGTTCCCGCCAGGGTTGTCATGGTGATCAACTCCTTCGGCCCACGACGTCGTACGCGCCGGCTGGGCCCAAACCCAGCGTCACCCTCGGGTGAGCGTCGACGCGAGGGCCGGTGGGGGCCGTTCGAGGGCCATCGGTCCCGGTCGGAGGATCACTCGGCTTGCGGGCGTCGTCCCGCTCCGAGGGAAACCGGCGAGCGCGCGGGGCGGGTACGCGCAAGGACGGACGGCCGGGGATCAGGCCGGGCCCCGGTCCTTCGGTCCGGAACGGGAAGGACGACCACGAGCCTGACCTGACGGTGCTCGGCGAGACCTCGACCGTTGTGCACAGGCGCCCGGCGGCCGACGTCTGCGTCGAAGAAGAGGAGGACACGGCACCGGCGGCCGGGGTCTGCCGTCCGCGGAAGCCGCCGCCGTAGGGCCGACTCCCGCGTGGTCGGGCTCCGCCTGCCGTATGAGGGTGGTTGCCGGTCGTCGCCGGTCGACAAGGCGCAGGTTGCCGGGCGGGGGAGCGGGCGGGACGTACTTGGTCCCGGTTTCCCGTAGGTCATGGCCACGAGGTGCGGTGCCGATCCCGTTCGGCGTCGCGCTGTGTGCCGAGTGATCAGCAGGCGTCTTGCGGTCCCCGCACATGTGGGCCGTCCGGCTGCGGGTGCGGGCCTGATGGCCCCTGGGGCGATGGCATGCGCGGCGGAAGGCTGGAGGCAGAGCCGGACGCGGCCCCGGTCTGGAGGCCCGTGACCGAGCAACGGGCAGGTGAGGATCATGACATACAGGTGTGCACGATCCGCAATGGCTGCGACCCTTGCCCTGACCGGCACGGTGGCTTTGGGCGCCTGCGGGGCCGGCAGCGTGGTCTCCGGCCTTGTCCCCACTTCCGTCCCCGCCGTCTCGGCCACCGTCGGCCCGACCAGCGGGTGGGGGCCAGGCATGTGGGGTGGTCACGGGGCTTCCGCAATGATGGGCGGCGACGACGGGGGCTCCTGGGCACCCGGCAGGATGGGCCGGGCCATGATGGGTGACTGGTACCTGGCGGGCAACGCCAGTCGGGTGCAGACCCTCGGGGAGGCGCGGCAGCGGGCCGAGGCTTTCGCCGGGAGGCTCGGACTGCGGGTCGGTGAGGTGATGCAGTTCTCCCGCAACTTCTACGCCCAGCTGAACACCATGGGAGGCCGCCCGGCCACCGAGGTGCTCGTCAACCCGGTTGACGGCGCCGTGCAGATCGAATACGGGCCGGCGATGATGTGGAACACTGACTACGGCATGCACTACGGCAGCCAGACCCAGGAACGGATCACGGCCTGGCAGGCCCACGGCATTGCCCAGGAGTGGCTGCGCGGACGGGACACCGGCCTCACCGTGGACGGGACGGAGTCGTTCCCCGGCTACTACACACTGCACGTGCTGAAGTACGGGGTGATCACCGGCATGTTGTCGGTCAACGCCTCCACCGGACAGGTCTGGTACCACAACTGGCACGGCGAATTCATCGCGATGAGCCACGGCTGAGCGGCGGGTGGGGCGGATCCTCCGGACGACTGCCGATCATGATGTGGCCCTTTTTGTAGTGAATCAAGAGTGTTTGGCCTCAGAGGGAGCTGAGAAATTCCTGTGCCAGGCTGGCCGCGCCTGATCAACACCTTCGTGGCCAACATGCTGAAGGAGACTTCCCGATGAGCCTCGTCAACGGCCTGCCTGCGCACGTTCTGCTCGTGCATTTCGTCGTCGTGCTCGTTCCCCTGGCCGCCCTGGCACTCGTGGCCTGTGCGACCTGGCCGGGTGCGGCACAGCGCATGGGCCTCGTCCTGCCCCTTCTCGCGCTGGTGACACTGGCGAGCGTGCCGGTCACCACGGGGGCCGGGGAGTGGCTGGAGGAGCACGTCGCCGCCGATGCGCTGGTGCGTCGGCACGCCGAGCTCGGCGACGGTCTGCTCCCCTGGGCCGGAGGCCTGTTCCTGCTGGCGGTCGTGGTCTGGTGGACGGGCCGTCGCAACGCCACGGCCGGTGCTTCGCGTGGCGCGCGCTGGTCCGCCACGCCAGTGCGCATCGCGGTGGCGGTTCTGTCGCTCGCCGTGGCCACCGGAGCCGTTGTGGATGTCTACCGCATAGGCGACTCAGGGGCGAAGGCCGCGTGGCACGACGGCTACTCCAAGACGGCGATCGGCGGCCATGGGGACGACGACTGACCCGCCGCGGGCTCGCCCCGAACGTCGAAGGCGGGCGGATGGGTTCGCATGGCGCTCCTGTCCGCCCCGTCGCCCGGGAACCGCTCGATCGAGTTGACTCCGCCGGCGGTGTCGACCTGGACGCGGTTGCAGTCCGTCTCACACGGGTGGCAGCAGACTCGCTCACACGGGTGGCAGCAGACCCGCCGGCAGAGGCTGCACGTCCCCGATGCTCGGCGAGGGTCCTCGGTCTGACCGATGCGGACGGACCGGGAGCTAGGCGTCACTCGTGCGGGACCACCGCGACAGGACAGCGCACATGGTGCATCACGGCGTGCGTGACCGGCCCGGTGTGCGCGCCGAGCCCGGGCGGCCGGACTCTGCGGCCCACGACCAGAAGGCCGGCGCCCTGCGAGGCCTCCAGTAGCAGCTGCGACGGACGTGCATGCTCCACGCGTTCCTGAATCTGCACGCTCGGATACTTCTCCCGCCACGGCCGAAGCATCCCCTCCAGCGCCAGCTCCGCGGCCTGCCTCGCCACCGCGCTCATCCTGGCCACCGCCGCCCTCTGCGCGTAGGGCACGTGCCACGCGTGCACCACCCGCAGCGGCGCGGAGCGCAGCGCCGCGCTCTCCAGGGCGAACGCGAGCAGTTCATCGCACGGGTGCGCGGTGTCCACACCGACCACGACCTCTCGGTACGGGGTTCGCGTCGACGGCCGACCGTCCCCATCAGGCAGATGGTCGTCCTCAGCGGTCCTGTCGGCCCGTACGAGGATGACCGGCCGGGTCACGTGGGCTACGGTCGTGAGTGCCACGGAACCGGCCATGAACCCGCCGAGCCCGCTGAAGGCCCTGCTGCCCAGAACCAACAACTCGCCCTCGGCACCTGCCGCGACGAGGGCGTCGGCGGCGGGCCGCGCGATCTGCTCGGCGCCGAGACGGACCTGCGGGTGGCGTTCGTGGAGCCGGTCCATGGACCCGCGCAGAATCCGTCGCGCCCAGTGTCGCGGTGCCTCGAGTTCGGGCAGCGACGACGCGTCGGACGGCAGACCCTCCCACGCGTGCACCAGAAGCAGTGGCAGACCGCGCCGCAATGCCTCTCCGGCCGCCCAGTCGGCGGCGGCGAGGCTCTCGGGTGAACCGTCCGCACCAACGACAACGGGGCGAAGCACGGCCAACACCTCCCCGGATGGATGTCCGCACACCTTCCGGTGGACCTCTGCACCACCAGGGTCCGGCGAGGAAGCGAGCCAGGGCAGGGGCCGCACGGCCTCGGCAGCGGGTCGAACGGTCCATTGCGCCTGATCCGGCCATGTCCGGAGAAGGAGCCCACCAGAGCCCGGAAGGGGGCCACTCGGCCCATGCCGCGGCCCGGTCCCTGCCGGAGTCTGAAGGTGTCGCGGGTGAGCGTGCCGCGCGACGCGAACACTCTGGAGGATGCCATGCACGGCACTCCGCACATCGTGAGCGATGTGATGACCCGCACCGTCGTCGCCCTCGGCCGCCAAGCGACGTTCAAGGACATCGTCAAGACCATGCAGCGGTGGAACGTCAGCGCCATGCCCGTGCTGGAGGGCGACAGCCGGGTGATCGGGGTCGTCTCCGAGGCCGACCTGCTGCCCAAAGAGGAGTTCCGCGACGGCGACCCGGACCGGTACACCCAACTGCGGCGCCTGGCCGACCTGGTGAAAGCCGGCGCGGTGACCGCCGAGGAGCTGATGAGCGCCCCGGCACTGACCGTCCCCGCGGACGCGTCCCTGGGACAGGCCGCTCGGATCATGGCGCTCCACAAGGTGAAACGTCTGCCCGTGGTTGACGACGAGGGCGAGTTGCAGGGCATCGTCAGCCGGTCCGACCTGCTGACGGTCTTCCTGCGGGACGACGAGGACATCGCGGAGGGGGTCCGACGAGGGATCGTCGCCCCTCTTTTCCCCGCACCGCTGGATCCGATCCGGGTGGAGGTACACGAAGGGGTCGTGACGCTCACCGGAACGATCGCTGACACCAGCCTCGTGCCCGTCACCACACGCCTGGTGCGGACCGTCGCAGGTGTGGTGGACGTCGACTGCGCCCTCGTGAGCCCCCGCCGCCGCCCCGACCTCGACCCGGATCTGCCGGACGCGGGCACGCGTACGCAGCCATCGGGAGTCGGCGGCGAGTTATGAGGGGGAGGGCCCGAACAGCAGTCGGCGCAAGGACATCGGACGCCAAGGCCTTCCGGGTCCAGTAGTGCACCGGTCGGCCCACGCTCGCCCGGCCGCCGCGCGGGACGCTGGAAATGGCCAAGAAGAGGAGGCGGAAGAGATGGCTGGCATGATCGAGCGACTGCCGGGCTGGCCGACCCTGCCCGACCTGTTCAGCTGGGTCGAGACCGGCTTCCCCGGGGCGCACACTGTCCCTGGTCTGCACGGCATCCGCATCGAGGAGCACCTGGCGGAGGAGCAGTACGTGCTGCGGGCGGAACTCCCGGGCATCGACCCCGCCAAGGATGTCGAGATCACCGTTACGGAAGGCGTTCTGACCCTGCGGGCGGAGCGCAGCGAGGAGTCGACACAGAAGCACCGCACGGAGTTCCACTACGGCACCTTCGCCCGGTCCGTCCGGCTGCCGGCCGGCGCCAGGGGCGACGAGGCCACTGCTGATTACAAGGACGGCGTTCTGACCGTCACGATCCCGGTGCCCGAGACGAAGACGGGCACGAAGACCATACCGGTACGGCACGGCTGAGTGCGGGCAGGAGCTCAGCCGTACCCCGTGTGCGCGGCCGGTTCACCGGCCGCGCACACGCCGGTCCGGACCAGGAAGGTGCAGCGCTCCGGATTCGGGGCAGGGCCGGCCGGGCCCTCCCGAGGTCCTTCGGCCCAATGACCGGAACGCTCCGCTCCGCCGAGTCTGGAGACACCCGAAGTGGAGGGAGAGGAACGATGACTGTCTCCACCCGCATCGCGATCATCGGTGTCGGCGACCCGGGCCGCCATGACGAGGGCGTCGCCCGAGCGGTGCTCTCCCGGCTGAGGGAGCGGACCGACGAACGCCCCCTGCCCCCAGGCACACTGCTCGCCGAATGCGACCCCGATCCGGCCCGGCTGATCCGCCTGTGGGAGAACGCGGAGCTGGCCGTCGTGCTGGAGCCCGCCCACGCCCGTCCGCGCCATCCCGGCCGCATCTACCGCCTCGAACTGAACAGCGCGGCGCTGTGGCGGGCGGGCACGATGCGTCCACACGGCCTGGGTGCGGCCGTCAACCTGGCCCGGGCGCTCGGGCGGCTGCCGGGACACCTGGTGGCGTACGCCGTCGACGGCGCGGACATCTCGCTCGGTCACGGGCTGTCCGAGCCGGTCGCTGCGACGGTGGGCCAACTGGTCGAATACGTCGAGGCGGACATCGTCCGCCACCGCGGCGCCGCGGCCCGGGGCACGGCCGACGGGGTCCGGGCATGAGCGACGGGAAGGGCTCCACCCGCTTCTCGCGGCAAGGAGACCGTTCGTGAAGCGACAGCGCCCGGCGCAACCCAAGGCAGCGCACGTCAGGCCCGCACTGCTCAGCTTCCCGGGCGGAGTCGGCGCGGTCACCGGCAGCAAGTTCCTCGTCGAGAGCGGCCACGCCCGCGTCCTCGTCGACTGCGGGCTCTTCCAGGGCCTGGCCGATCTGCGCAGGCGGCGCCGTGACGGCCCTGCACCGTGGTCCTGCCGGCCCTGGCCCGTCCGGTCTGCGGCACGGAACCGCGCCGACTGGCGTTGACCGCGTCGTCCGGTTCCAGCTGTGCAACTCGCTGCGCGCCCGTGTGGACGACGTCCCCTGCTCGGCCGTCACCAACTCCGCAACCGCGAACTGCGGCTGTGCCTGGCAGGCGTCTTCACCCTACGGGCCGCCGCCGTACAACTACCCTGGGCCCGAACGGCCTTCGGCGCTGTGCCGCTGGCCGGCCGTGTTGTCGGATACCTCGCAACCGCGCTTCAGGGCCGGTTGCGCACGGCGGCTCGCGTGCAGCGGCCCGCCGAAGAGCGACGCGCCCTCAGGCCGTCACGGTTGTGCCGGGCCCGCCAGCTGGACGATGTCGTCGGAGGCGACGTCGTGGAGCCGGATGGCCAGGTCCTCCAGCGCGCGGCTGGCGGCGAGCTCGTCACCGATCTCCGGGATGGAGCGGTCGACGGGGTTGCGGCGGGCCACTCCCCGGCCGGTGACGGTCGACGTGTCTCCGGTCGTCAGGACAGCCCTGGCATGCGTGTCGTCGCCGTCCTCGGAGATGTAGATCTGCACGGACCACTGTTTGGCTTCCATCATGATCACTCCCGAGCGGAAAGTGCGGGCACGGGCTACCGGACGGATCGACTCTGTGCCCTCTTTCAGGGTGCGCGCATCTGGGGCGCCGGGCCAGTGCCGAAGGGCCCACCCGGGAGGCGGCATGGTCTTTGTCGGGCTCATTCGGGGATCGGCACGTCCTGCGCGACCCGTGTGGCCGTCCCCCGTGGACTGTTGTAGCCCCTCATTGCCGGGGTCGTTCGGACGCGGCACCGGCGCACGGACGGGTGGGGCTGGTCTCCGGCGTCCTCCCAGGTGAGGGTGACCCGGCTCCGCAGTGCCCCGTGCCGCTGTCGTTGTGTTCGACTCGCCAGCCGGTCGGGGTGCCCGCGGCGCGCAGCACCCCCTCCCGGTGGTGTGCCGCCCCCCAGCGGGTCAGACTGCGGCGCAGCTGGGGCGTGAGGTAATGGCGGCGCAGGGCGTCGACGAGCTGCCCACGGCCCCGGTGCCCGCACGCGTGGCCGTGCCGAGCGTGAGTGCGGCCGCGGCCGACGTGTCCGGCCGGGTAGGTGGCAACGTTGCGCCAGGCGTGACGTGCACCGTGGGCCGAAGGTGGGGCGGGAGGCCCAAGGGGCTTGTTCTGAGGGGATGTTCGACCCCGAAAGGGCGGTCCCCCGGTGGGTCGAGGGGAGACTCCGTCGAGGCCGGACGGTTGGGCCGTGATCATGCCCACCGGCGTGGCGGCGTGCTGTTCGTCTGCCGGGTGAGGTGCGCGGTGAGCCAGTCCCGGGACAGTTCGGCCACGGTGGCCAGGGCTCCGGGTTCCTCGAAGAGATGATCAGCGCCGGGGACCACGGCGATCCGGTGCTCGCAACGCAACTGGTCGGCGGCGAGTCGGTTGAGGCTGAGCACCCGGGTGTCGCGGCTGCCGACGATCAGCAGGGTAGGGGCCCGCACCCGCGCCAGTGCCGCCGGACTGGCCAGCCCCGGACGGCCGCCGCGGGAGACGATCGCGCGGATGTCGGCGCCGGGGAGGACCGCGGCCTCCAGGGCCGCGGCCGCACCGGTGCCGGCCCCGAAGAAGCCCACCGGCAGAGCGATCTCGCGGCGCAGCCACAAAGCGGCCGCGTGCAGACGCCTGGCCAGCAGCACGACGTCGAAGGCGTTGTGCCGGTCGCGTTCCTCGTCGTCGGAGAGCAGGTCGAGCAGGAGTGTGCCGAGTCCGGCGTGGCTGAGGGCGGCCGCGAGATACCGGTCGCGGGGACTGTGGCGGCTGCTGCCGCTGCCGTGCGCGAACGCCACTACCGCCGAGGCTGCGTCGGGAGCGGCGAACCGTGCGGCCAGTTCCAGCCTGCCGACCGGCACCTGCAGCTCCCGGTCGGCCGTTGGTCGGGTGACCGAGGACGCCGCTGCCGGACGGCCGGCCCGGGCGAGCAGGGCGGCCACCTCGGCGTCGGAGATCTGGGTGAAGTCGCGGTACCAGGTGCCGACCGAACCCAGGAACCGGAGTGTCTGCAGGCAGATCACCTGGTCGGCCGTCCCGCGCAGCCGCTCGACCGTCCCAGCCGGCCCCACGGGCACGGCGAGGACGACCCTGGCCGCGCCCCGGTCACGTACGATCCGGCAGGCGGCCTCGGCGGTGGCACCGGTGGCCAGGCCGTCGTCCACGACGACCACGGTGCGGCCGGCCAGGGGGACGGGCACGCGTCCGTTGCGATAGCGGCGGACTCGCCGCTCCACTTCGGCCCGTTCGGTTCGTTCCACGGCGTCCTGGGCGGCGGGACTCAATGCAGCCTCCTGGAGCACGTCCGGGTTGAGAACGCGGCCCCCGTTCTCGCCGACGGCGCCGAAGCCCCGCTCCGGCCGCCGGGGCACCCCCAGTTTGCGGACCACGAGCACATCCAGCGGCACGTCCAGTCCCCGGGCCACCTCGAAGGCCACGGGCACGCCGCCGCGCGGCAGCCCCAGCACCACCAGGTCCTGCCCGCGCAGGAAGTCCAAGCACCGGGCCAGCCGTAGTCCGGCTGCCCTGCGGTCGTCGTAACGCATACGCGGCACCCCCGACCGAGCGTCACGGCGCGGCGGACTCGGCCACCGCACCGGGGCAGGGAGTCCTCCCTGTTTCCTCCATTGCAGCGCGCTCCCGAGGTGCGCGGCAGAGGCGTTCGGCCCTGGCCAGGGACCCATGGGGCCCTGTCTACGGCCGAACACGCTCACGCCGACCTGCCGTTGATCTCGGGATCAATCGGCTTTGCGGCCACCCCACTGCGGGCCGACCAGTTCCCACTCCCCGTCCCACCGGGCGAAGCGCCGCTGCCTCGACCGGACCGGTCGGTTCGGTGATGAGGGTTCCGCGGTCGTCCTGCCCGACTGTGAGCGGGGCACCGGCCTGTACGGCAGGCCCGGGCGGTGCGCCCACGGCCCGCATCGCAAGGATGGTCCAGGCGTCGATGACCTCGTCGGGCCGTCGCAGCGGATTGCTCATCCACCGCCGCAATTGCTCCGCCCGTCGTCCTCGCCGCTCTCCGAAGGTGACTTGGGCCAGCGAAGCATGACGGGGGCCGATCGGGCGGGATCCGGGCGGGGCCACCCGACGGGTCGACGATCCGGTGCGGATGACACGGACCCGGGACGACCTGGAGGTGCACGACATACCAGCCGCATTGAATGCTCGAATCCTGCACGCCTGTGCTGGAGAGGGGTCGACCGGCGCGCCGGCGACGTCGGACGCCCATACGCCGATTGCGGCCCAGTCGCCGTAGTACCCGAAGCGGCCGCCGACGAGCCCGAACGCCATGCGCCCGGTGCACCTCAGTCGGTCCCTGGCAATGACGCTGGAGTACAGCCGGTGCTCGCGGAAGTGCAGACCGATGGGCAAGAGTCTCTCGGCACCTCTCGTGCCCGGCCGGCGGTCACGGGCCGCCCGGCCCCTCTCGCCGGCCGTGCGCACTGCCCACGAAGCCCGCGCCCCGAGGCGTGCGACCGCGTGGTCCCGGTGCGGCTGTGGGGAGCTTCTTCGAAGAGGTGCGCCTGGCGAGAATCCATCGGTGCCGGAAACTCGCTGTCGTTCCGTTCCAGCGTCCGAGCGGAAGAGCGGGCTCCCCAGGGGCTGAGCGGGCAGGCGACCGGGCCGAGTGGCCCTCGTCCCGTGAGACATGGTGCGGTATGGGCCGAACGGCCCTGTCCGGGGCCGAACCACCCCTGCCGTGTCCCCGCTGCGGGTGCCACGGTGAAAGTGGAGCTCTGGGCTGAATTCCCGTGCAGACCGACGAAAGGCGGTGGGGAAGATGGAGCTGCCCCTGGTTGTGGGCGTCGACGGATCGGACGGGAGCCTCACGGCGGTCGACTGGGCCGTCGACGAGGCGGCCAGGCACGGTCTGCCGTTGCGGCTGGTGTACGCCTCGAAGTGGGAACGCTACGAACGTACCGTTCCGTCCGACAGCCTCGGACGCCCCTCTGAGCGGGTGATGGCAGAGCACGTCGTCGCTTCCGCGGCGGAGCGCGCCCGTCGGCGGAATCCGGATACGAAGGTCAGCGCCGAGGTGGTCCCCGAGGAAGCGGCGGCCGCACTGCTCCGTGAAGGCCGCAATGCGTCCGTGCTGGTCACGGGCTCGCGCGGCCGTGGTGAGCTGGCGGGTCTGCTCCTCGGCTCCGTCGGACTGGCGGTGGCTGCCCGTGCCCACGGGCCTGTGATCGTCGTCCGTGGCGACAAGGCCGGGCTCGAGGCCACTCACGAACGGATCGTGCTCGGTGCGGGTGAGTCGGCGACCAGCGGTGAGGCGGTGCGGTTCGCCTTCCGTGAGGCCGAGGCGCGCGGGTGCACCCTGGACGTCGTCCGGGCCTGGCGCTGCCCCGCGCACGAAGGCGCCGACCACCCCCAGTTGGCGGAGGATCCAGCGCACCGCCACGAGGAGCGGGCCTCCGCACTGCTCGACTCCCTGCTGGAGGAGGCGGTCGCGGACCATCCGCGGGTGCGGGTGCGTCGTAGCACGGTCGAAGGACCGGCGCGCAAGGTGCTCCTGGCCCGGTCGGCCGCCGCGGACCTCCTGATCGTCGGAGCGCAACGCCGCACCGGGCACGTCGGCCTCCAACTCGGAAGGGTGGCACACACGTTGCTGCACCACTCCGACTGCCCGGTCGCGGTCGTGCCGCAGCAGGCGTGACCGTGCGGCACCCGTCAACCCCCGACACGTCCCGCAGCTCGTCCGCAACGGCGGTGCGGAACGTGCGAGCTGTCGCCCCCGACACCGCCGGCATCCTGGACCGGCCTCACCCCGAATACGGCCCGCCGCGGCGGATGCGCCCTGATGATCGGCGTGGACCGGCCGGTCGGCCCGGGCACGGGGGAGAGGCTGTGGTGGTACGAAGCCAAGATGGTCGTACCCGACCTGGGAGAACTGGTCGCACGAGGAGCGCCGAAGTGACCGACTGGACCTGGGAGTACGAGGGCTACGAGCCCGCCGACGAACGCATGAGGGAAGCTCTGTGCACGCTGGGCAACGGCTACTTCGCCACGCGGGGGGCCCTGCCCGAGTGCGCCGCCGACGAGGTGCACTACCCCGGCACCTATGTGGCCGGCTGCTACAACCGCCTCACCTCCGATGTGGCCGGTCATCAGGTCGAGAACGAGGACATGGTCAACGTACCGAACTGGCTGCCCCTGCGCTTCCGCCTGTCCGGGAGGCCCTGGATCACCCCTGACACCGCGACCGTGCTCGAGCACCGCATGACCCTGCGCCTGTCCACAGGGCTGCTGGAGCGGCGGACGCGGTACGGCCTCGGCGAGGGCCAGGTGCTGGCGGTGCGCCAGCAGCGGCTCGTGCACATGGCCGACTCCCATCTCGCCGCGCTGCGCACCGAGTTCACCGCCGAGGGTTTTTCCGCCAGGCTCGACGTCGAGGCGGCACTCGACGGCGGAGTCGCCAACTCCGGCGTGCCGCGCTACCGAGACCTCGCCGGCCACCACCTCACTCACACGCACACCGGTACGGCGGCCCCGGACACGGTGTGGCTGCGCTGCCGCACCCGTACCTCCGACATCCGTATCGGCATGGCGTCCCGCCTCCGTGCCGGTACGGCCGCCACGATCAGCCACGAAGTCCCGCGAGCCGTCCAGCGGTTGAACCTGGATCTCGCCGCCGGGCACACCGCCGTCGTCGACAAGACGGTCGCCCTGCACACCTCGCGCGACCCGGCGATCAGCGACCCGCTCTTCGCGGCCGTCGACCGGGTGCAGCGGGCGCCGGGCTTCGACGAGCTCCTGGAGCCGCATCTCACGGCCTGGGACCAGATCTGGCGCCGCGCGGAGCTCCAGGTCGAGGGCGAGGCGGGCCGTATCCTGCGGCTGCACCTCTTCCACGTCCTGCAGACGCTCTCCCCGCACACGGCCGACCTCGATGTCGGCGTACCCGCCCGCGGACTGCATGGCGAGGCCTACCGCGGACACGTCTTCTGGGACGAACTGTTCGTCCTGCCCTACCTCAACCTGCACTTCCCCGAGGTCTCCCGCGCCCTGCTCCGCTACCGGCACCGCCGGCTCGAACAGGCCTGCACCGCCGCTTCGGAGTTGGGTCGCCGGGGTGCGCTCTATCCCTGGCAGAGCGGCAGTGACGGGCGTGAGGAGACCCAGCAGCTGCACCTCAACCCGCGCTCGGGACGCTGGCTGCCCGACCACTCCCGACTCCAGCACCACGTCGGATCGGCCATCGCCTACAACGTGTGGCAGTACTGCGAGGCAAGCGGCGACGACGAGTTCCGGCACACCAAGGGCGCCGAGATGCTGCTGCAGATCGCCCGCTTCTGGGCGGACTCCGCCGTCTACGACGAGACGCTCGGCCGTCATCGCATCAAGGGTGTGGTCGGTCCCGACGAGTACCACGACGGGTATCCCGACGCGGCGGAACCCGGCCTGGACGACAACGCGTACACGAACGTCACCGCCGTCTGGGTGCTGGCCCGCACGCTGGAGCTGCTGGAGTCGCTCCCCGAGCCGCGCCGACGCGAACTCGTCGAGCGCGCAGGGCTGGACAGCGGCGAACTCGAACTGTGGCAGGACGTCTCGCGGACGCTCCACGTGCCCTTCCACGAGGGTGTCATCAGCCAGTTCGAGGGCTATGGCGACCTCGCCGAACTCGACTGGGACGGTTATCGCGAACGCTACGGCGACATCCGGCGCCTCGACCGGATCCTGGAGTCGGAGGGCGACACCGTCAACCGCTACCGGGCCTCCAAGCAGGCCGACGTCCTGATGCTCGGCTACCTCTTCGCCCCGGCCGAACTGGAGGGCCTGTTCCGCCGGTTGGGGCTGCGGCTCGACGAGGACATCTGGCGGCGCACGGTCGACCACTACCTGCGGCGCACCAGCCACGGTTCCACGCTCAGCGGGCTGGTGCACGGCTGGGTGCTGGCCCGGGACCGGCGCGCGGAGGCATGGAAGTTCTGTCTGGAGGCACTCCAGGGCGACATCGCCGACGTCCAGGGCGGCACCACGGGTGAGGGAGTCCATCTCGGCGCCATGGCCGGCACCCTCGACCTCGTCCAGCGCGGGCTGACCGGACTGGAGACACGCGGCAGGGCGCTGTGGCTCGATCCAGTGCCGTTGCCGGAGCTGTCCTCCTACGGCTTCGCACTGCGCTATCAGGGCCACTGGGGCGTACAACTCAGGCTGGAGCGCGGACTCCTGGAGATCGCGGTGCCGTCGTCCGACGGCTCACCGATCGACGTGCGGCTGCCGGACCGGACGGTCTGCCTGCAGCCGGGGGAGACCGGCCGGATGGTACTCGGAAGCTGACGGCTATCTCGCGTGCTGTCGCCGAGGTTCCCGGCACCGGGCCGGTCGGGGGGCCGTTCGGTGTGGCGATGGGACCCGTACGGCCCAGTGCCGGCAGGGCATCTGCGGACGCAGGCTGGGACGTCTGGAAGGGAGAGCTGCCATGAACGGTCCGGTTGTGGTGGGAGTGGACGGTTCGCCGTCCGGTCTGGCGGCTGCGGCGCGCGAGGCCGAACGGCGTGGAGTCGGACTGGAGTTGGCGCATGCCCTGGTGTGGTCTTGGGGACCGGTGCCAGCTGGTGTGGCGCCCTGGGATCCGGACGGCGTGCGGCAGCGGGACCGGGTGAATGAGGCATTGACCGACGCCGAGTGGCGGGCCCGCAAGGTGGCGCCCGAGCTTGTCATCACCCGTGAAGTCCTGGTGGGCGAAGCCGTGTCGGTGCTGGAGCGCGAGGCGCGTGCCGCGTCACTGGCCGTGGTGGGCACTCATCGGGTGCGCGGATTGCGCCGGTTGCTGCACGGCTCGACCGCCGGGCACCTCAGCGCTCACGGGTCCTGTCCGGTGCTGGTTGTGCGCGGCAGGCAGAACGGAACCGGCCCCGTCGTGCTGGTGGACATGGCGGCGGCTCGGGAGGCGACCGAGTTCGCCTTCGCCGAGGCCGCGGAGCGCGGCGTGGATCTGGTGGTCCTGCACCACCCAGCCCGGCGCTCGGGTACCGGCTCGCTGTCGGGGCTGCGTGAGAGGTACCCGGACGTCACCGTGCGCTTGCGGCCGGTCCGCCGCCGTCACCGTGCCCTCGCCGAAACCAGCGTGGGTGCACAGCTCGTCGTGGTGGGCGTGCGGCGTCGGAACGGCACGACGGGTGTGCTCTCGGTTCGGGAAGGCCGGGCGATCCTGCGGTACTCGCACTGCTCCGTCGCTCTGGTGCCCTCCGGGAAGGTATGAAGGCAGGCGGCCCAGATGGCGACAGACGACACGGGCCGTTCTCGACGGTCTTCTTGGACAGGTGGCGCCTCTTGCGGTTCACGCGGTCGGTGAGGCCGTCGCCGATCAGCCCGAGGATCTCCCGCTCGCGCGGCGACGGGCCCCTCTCGGCACGCAGGGACCGCATCAGCCGGGCCGTGGTCGCGGGACCCGCCGGGACCGCCAGCATCCGGCCGCGCGGCTCCCGGCAGACGGAGATGCCGTCCCCCGTGCGGCAGCCGTACGTCCAGGACGGCCGCCACGACCGGCCGCACCGCCGGTGCCCGCACGAGCTCGTGCCCCACGTTCCCGGCGTCACCGACGACTGGGAGTCCGGCTCGGTTGCCGGCAGGTCGGCGTTGCCCCGTCGGACGACCCCGTGGCCGTCGAGGAGGAGGACGCGGATCGGATCCGGTGCCGAGAGCATGCGTGCCTCAGTCAGGTCGACCCCTTGTTCCCGGGGGATGTGGCACACGGACGCGCGGGCGCGCGGCTACCCGTACCTGGGCCGTGGGCCTTGAAGGATCCGTGATGAGAGCGCGTCGCTTCAGACCGCGGTGCGGTCCGGGCCGTCCAGGGCGAACTGAACGTCCACCACTCCCTCGACCGCCCGCACCAGGCGCGCCGCCACGGGCACGAGCGAGGTGTCGTGGACCCGGCCGCCGAGCGTCACGACACCGTCCCGGACCTCGACCAGCACCGTCGAGGCGGGCGAAGGAAACAGATACGAGACGACCTCTCGCCTGACCTCTTCGGCGATGTCCTCGTCGTCCCGCAGGAACACCTTCAACAAGTCCGCCCGGCTGACGATGCCCTCCAGGTGCCCGGTCTCGTCGACGACCGGCAGCCGCTTGACCCGTGCCCGGGCCATCTCCCGCGCGGCCAGTGCGAGCGTGGCGTCCGCCCGGACGGTGAGGGCAGGTGAGGTCATCAGCTCGCCGGCGGTGACCGAGCCGGCCTTCGCCAGGTCGGACAACCGCCGCAGCTGCGTGTACCGGTCGGGGTCGCTGTCGCGGAACTCTTCCTTGGGCAGCAGGTCGGCCTCGGAGACGACCCCCACGACCTCGTTCCCGTCATCCACGACGGGCACCGCGCTGACCTTGCGGTCCTGCATGGTGCGCACGATGTCCTTGAAGACAGTCGTCCGGCCGACCACGGCGACCGACCGGGTCATCACGTCACTGACGATGTGCGGGGATGTGTGCACGGCGTCTCCTTGATCGCTTGGGCACTCTGGACGGCCAGGGGTGTTCACAGCCGGGGCCCGCTGCCGTGGGGGCCGTACAGGTCCAGCAGCCGGATGCGGGCCGCCTGCAGACGGTGGGCAACGACCTCGCCCACCCAACGGGCGATGGTCCGGCCGAACTCGGGGTCCTCCTGGCAGATCTCCCGTACGGCATTGGCGTCGAACTCGAACGCCCGTAGCGGCGAAGCCGTCTCGGCGCCCAGGTGCCAGGTGTACGGAGGGAACAGCCAGGACCAGCCGACCAGTTCGTTGTGCCCGAGGGAGTCGATGACGGCGGCCCGGCGACCGGGTACGCGCATGTCGAGATCGACCGTGCCGGTGCGGATGATCCAGAACCGGTCGGCGCGGCCGCCCTCCTCGAAGAGCCGGGTGCCCTCGGGGCAGGCCACCTCGCGGGCGATCCGCATCAGCCTCTGCCGGTGCTCGGCGGTCAGCGCCCGCGGCATGCTCGTGGTTGCTGAAGCGTTCATGGCGTACCTCCAGCAAGGCGTACGGAACTACCACCTTCAGTGTGTGCGTGCGGGGCTGTACGGACCATGGGCCACCCGGCCCCAGGAACAGGCCACCCGGCGATGTGTTTCACCCCGGTGACACCCTGTGCCACCCCATGGTCCGCGGTTCGATGGTGGTGACAGAGCCGATCGGCACAACGGAAGCCAGAGCGGAATGGGGTGGAACACCATGGGCACGAGCCTGACTCCGGAGTTCTGGCGGCTGTTCGCCGTCCTCCTTGTGACCGCCATGGCCGTCACCATCGTGCTCAGCGCGACGCTCGACGCGCTGTACCTGCGGCGCCAGCGGCGCCGCGCCGCGCGGCGGTCGACTGGCACCGGTACGCCCCGGGCGACGACCCTGCCGCAGCGGCCCGCGGTGCGCACCTCCGTACCGCGCTGACGAGGGCTTTCGCTGACCGGAACACAACCGGTACGCGACCACGGTCACGCTCCGGCAGGAACGCCGTGGGGCCGGTTGGCCCCGGTTGGGGACCTGCGGCCCCTGCAACCCTGGCCAGTCTGCCACCCACGCTGGACACACACCCGGACCAGGAGGCGGAACCATGATGCGCACCGTTGTCTCAGGGCTGGACGGCTCGTCCGAGAGCCGTGCTGCGGTGGAGTGGGCGGCCCGCGAAGCGACACTGCGTGGCCTGCCGTTGAAGGTCGTCCACGTGTGGGAGCCCGTACCCGAGCCCATGGCCCAGGCCCCGCTGCTCGGCGCCGAGACCCAGCAGCACTGGAGCGAGCGCATTCCCCGCGAGACCACCGAGGGTCTGCGCCTGCGTCATCCCGGCATCGAGATCACCATGGAGCAGTCGAGCGGCCGACCCGCCGAGACCCTGGTCAAGGCGGCACAGGACGCCGAACTGCTCGTCCTCGGCTCTCGCGGACTCAGCGGCATCGGCGGGTTCATGATGGGCTCCGTCGGCCTCGCCGTCATAGCGCATGCCGAACGTCCGGTGGTGCTGGTCCGGGCCGGCGAGCAGGCCGCGGACGAGCACCAGTCGGACCCCGTCGGCATCCCGTCGGCCGCCGCCCCCTACCGGCCCGTCGTGCTCGGTCTCGACCCCGACGGCCCGGACGACTCGGTGATCGAGTTCGCGTTCGACGCCGCTGCCCGGCGGTCCGCGCTCCTGCGGGTCGTACACGGCTGGAACCTGCCGCCCTACTACACCTACGGTCTGGCCGCCGACCCGGAGTACCACGACGAGATCGTGCGGCAGCAGTCCGCCGCTCTCTCCGCGGTCCTGCGCCCCTGGCGCCAGAAGCACCCGGACGTCGAGGTCGTCGAGTACTCCCGCCCCGGCAGCGGAGCCAACCACCTGGCCGACGCCTCGCGCGAGGCGTCCCTGGTCGTCGTCGGGCGTCGCGTCCGTCGGGGACCGGTCGGCTTCCACATCGGCCCGGTCACCCACGCCGTCCTGCACCACGCCACCGCACCCGTCGCGGTCGTCGCCCACAACTGACGTTCAAACCAACGGAGTTGACTTCATGAAGGCAGCAGTCGTACGAGCTTTCGGCGAGCCCCTCGTCATCGAGGAGCGCCCCGATCCCGAGCCCGGCCCCGGTCAGGTCCGCATCCGCGTCGAGGCCTCCGGTCTGTGCCACACCGACATCCACGCCGCCCACGGGGACTGGCCCGTCAAGCCGAACCCGCCGTTCGTGCCCGGCCACGAGGGCGTCGGCCTGGTCGAGAAGCTCGGTGACGGCGTCACCCACCTGAGCGTCGGACAGCGCGTCGCCGTGCCGTGGCTGGGCAAGGCCTGCGGGCGCTGCGAGCACTGCCTGTCCGGCTGGGAGACGCTGTGCGAGCGGCAGGTCAACACGGGGTACGGCTGTGACGGCGGGTACGCCGAGAAGATGCTGGCCTGGGCCGACTTCGCCCAGCCCGTACCCGAGGGCGTCAGTGCTGTCGAGGCCGCCCCGCTCACTTGCGCCGGCGTCACCACCTACAAGGCGCTCAAGGTCGCCGGCGTACGGCCCACCCAGCTCGTCGCGATCTCCGGGATCGGCGGGCTCGGTCACCTGGCCGTGCAGTACGCGAAGATCGCCGGAGCCACCGTCGCGGCGATCGACGTCACCGACGAGAAGCTCGAACTCGCCGCGTCACTCGGCGCGGACCTGGTCATCGACGCCCGCAAGGACGACGTCGGCAAGGTGCTCAAGGAGCACGGCGGCGCGCACGCGGCGATCGCCCTGGCGGTGGACGAGGAAGCGTTCGCCGCCGTCAACTCCGGGCTGCGGCGCGGCGGAAAGCTCGTCATGGTCGCCCTGCCGGCCCGGGGCACGATCCAGGTCCCGATCTTCGACACCGTCCTGAACGGGACGAGCGTGATCGGCTCGATCGTCGGCACCCGGCAGGACCTCGCCGAGGTCTTCCGGCTGCACGCGACGGGCCGCACGAAGGTCATCTACGACACCCGTCCGCTCACCGCGGTGAACGAGGCCATCGCCGAGGTGCTGCGCGGCGAGGTCAAGGCCCGCATCGTGTTCGACTTCGCACGGGAAGGGTGAGGACAGTGGAGACGAATGGACTGCCCCTGGTCGTGGGCACGGACGGCTCCGAGCCGAGCCTGAGGGCCGTCGACTGGGCCGCCGACGAGGCCTCGTCGCGAGGCGTGCCGCTCAGGGTGGTGTTCGCCTCGTTGTGGGAGCACTACGAGGGCACTGCCCTCGCCTCCGACCTCCGCAAGCCGTCGGAGGAGGTGCTGGCCGACGACATCGTCGACAGCGCGGCCCGGAGGGCGCGCCGCCACCATCCGGACCTGAAGGTCGTCACCGAAGTGCTGCCGGAGGAACCCGAGTACGCGCTGGTGCGGGAGAGCCGTGACGCTGCCGCGCTGGTGGTGGGCTCGCGTGGCCGCAGCGGCCTTGCCGAACTGCTGCTGGGTTCTGTCAGCCTGTCCGTGGCCGCCCACGCCGAGTGCCCGGTGATCGTGCTGCGCGGCAGCCACGACAACCGGGCGACGCCGGGGACCCGCGGCCGGGTCGTCGTGGGCGTCGGCGAGGACGGGAAGGAGTCCCCGGCCGTGCGGTTCGCGGTCGAGGAGGCGCGGCGCCGCGGGGTGCCGCTCGAGGCCGTACGGGCCTGGAGATGCCCCGCGCACGAGACCACCGACCACCCGCTGATGGCCGGTGAACCCGCCCGGCTGCACCAGGAGCGTGCCGTGGAGGCGCTGGAGAGCGCACTGCAGGACGTCCCGGCCGATGTCGAGGTGCGGCGCCGGACCGTGGAGGGCCACGCCCGCCGTGTGCTGGTGGACGCCTCGTACCAGGCCGACCTGCTGGTCGTCGGGGCCACGCGTCGCGCGGGCCACTTCGGGCTCCAGCTCGGCCGCGTCGCCCACGCGGTGCTGCACCATTCCGGCTGCCCCGTCGCCGTCGTACCGCACCGGGTGCCGTCTCCCTGACCCTGCTGACAGGCTCACCGCGTGATCCAGGACGCAGGTCCGCCGATCGCGCTGCGGGCGCTGGAAGCCCTGCCCGACGACCCACATCGCTGACTTCCGGAGTCACTCATGCCCAAGGCCGAACACCTGGACGCCGCCGTACTGTCCGACGAGGAGCTGCGCACCCTGGACGCCCACTGGCGTGCCGCCAACTACCTGGCCGTCGGACAGATCTATCTGATGTCCAACCCGCTGCTGCGCGAGCCCCTCAAGCCGGAGCACATCAAGCCCCGTCTGCTCGGTCACTGGGGCACCTCGCCCGGCCTGAACCTCGTGTACACACACCTCAACCGCGTCATCAAGGCCCGTGGCCTGGACGCGCTGTGCATCTGGGGGCCGGGACACGGCGGCCCGTCCGTACTGGCCAACTCCTGGCTGGAGGGCACCTACAGCGAGACGTACCCGGATGTGAGCCGGGACGGGGCCGGCATGGAACGGCTGTTCCACCAGTTCTCCTTCCCGGGCGGGGTGCCGAGCCATGTGGCGCCGGAGACCCCCGGCTCCATCCATGAGGGCGGCGAACTGGGCTACTCGCTCTCGCACGCCTACGGAGCAGCGCTCGACAACCCGGACCTGCTGGTCGCCTGCGTGATCGGCGACGGAGAGGCGGAGACCGGCCCGCTGGCCGCGTCCTGGCACTCCAACAAGTTCCTCGACCCCGTCCACGACGGCGCGGTCCTGCCGATCCTCCACCTCAACGGCTACAAGATCGCCAATCCGACGGTGCTGTCCCGGCTGCCCGAGCCGGAACTCGACGAGCTGCTGCGCGGTTACGGCCACTCGCCCATCCACGTCAGCGGCGACGACCCGGCGACCGTGCACCGTGCGATGGCGCTAGCCATGGACGACGCCCTGGAACGCATCACCGCGCTCCAGCAGTCCGCCCGTGAGGACGGCGTGGCCGAGCGCGCGCACTGGCCCGTCATCGTCCTGCGAACGCCCAAGGGCTGGACCGGTCCCGCCGAGGTCGACGGGGTCCCGGTCGAAGGGACGTGGCGTGCGCATCAGGTCCCGCTGGCGGCCGTACGCGAAAACCCCGCACACCTGCGGCAGTTGGAGGCATGGCTGCGTTCGTACCGTCCCGACGAGCTGTTCGACGCCGACGGCCGCCCCGTCGACGACGTGCTCGCCTGCGTCCCCGAGGGCACCGCGCGGCTGGGGGCCACCCCGCACGCCAACGGCGGCCTGATCCTGCGTGACCTGCCGATCCCGCCCCTCGACCGGTTTGCCGTGCCCGTCGACAAGCCCGGCACGACCCTCCATGAGCCCACGCGGGTCCTCGGGGACCTCCTGGAGAAGGTCATGGAGGACACCTCGGCCCGCCGCGACTTCCGGGTCGTCGGCCCCGACGAGACCGCCTCCAACCGGCTGCAGGCCGTCTTCGACGCCAGCGGCAAGGTCTGGCAGGCCCAGCACCTCCCGGTCGACGAACACCTCGACCGGCACGGCCGGGTGATGGAGATCCTCTCCGAACACACCTGCCAGGGCTGGCTGGAGGGGTATCTGCTGACCGGCAGGCACGGGCTGTTCTCCTGCTACGAGGCCTTCGTGCACATCGTCGACTCGATGGTCAACCAGCACATCAAGTGGCTGAAGACGTCCAGGCGGTTGTCGTGGCGCGCGCCGATCGCCTCGCTCAACTACCTGCTCACCTCGCACGTGTGGCGCCAGGACCACAACGGGTTCTCGCACCAGGATCCCGGCTTCGTCGACCACGTCCTCAACAAGAGTCCCGAGGTCGTACGGGTGTACCTGCCACCGGACACCAACACGCTGCTGTCGGTGGCCGATCATGCGCTGAGCAGCCGTGACTACGTGAACGTGATCGTGGCCGGCAAGCAGCCCTGCTTCGACTGGCTGTCCATGGACGAGGCCCGGGTGCACTGCGCGCGGGGTGCCGGTGTCTGGGAGTGGGCGGGTACCGAGAACGGCGACGAACCGGACGTCGTGCTGGCCTGCGCCGGTGACGTGCCCACCCAGGAGGTCCTGGCCGCCGCTCAGCTGCTGCGCCGGCACCTGCCCGGCCTGGCGGTCCGCGTGGTCAACGTCGTCGACATGGCCCGGTTGATGCCGCGCGAGGAGCATCCGCACGGCATGAGCGACTTCAAGTACGACGGTCTGTTCACCAAGGACAAGCCGGTGATCTTCGCGTACCACGGCTACCCGTGGCTGATCCACCGGCTCGCCTATCGGCGCACCGGTCACAAGAACCTGCACGTGCGCGGCTACAAGGAGTCCGGCACCACGACCACGCCCTTCGACATGGTCGTCCGCAACGACCTGGACCGCTTCCGCCTGGTCATGGACGTCATCGACCGTGTCCCCGGTCTGGCGGTACGCGCCGCCGCCGTACGCCAGCAGATGGCCGACGCACGCCAGCGCCACCAGGTCTGGATCCGCGCCCATGGCACCGACCTGCCCGAGGTCGCGGACTGGACCTGGAACGCGTGAACCCCGCCGGGCGGATCGCGGCATCTGCGAGGGCCGATCGGCCCACCCGCGGCGCCCGGACAGCCCCTGTGGCCGCCGTCCGTTCCGGTGGACGCTCGAAGTGTCAGGTGACCCGGAGGAGAGAGTTGCGATGACGCACGAGACACTCAGCCGTCCCACGGTTCACGCCCTGCTGGCGGACGGCACCACGGTGCGTATCCGTCCCGTGCGGCCGGGCGACCATGACCAGCTGCACGGGCTGTACGAGGAGATGTCCCCGGAGAACCTGCGACTGCGGTTCTTCGCGGCCAGCCGCCGCTCCGCCGAAATGGCGGCCGACCGGGCCTGCGGTACGCCCCGCCCCGGATACCGCGCCCTGCTGGCGGAGACGAAGGGCCAGGTGATCGGGCTCGCCGAGTACGACACCGGCGGCACCGGGACCACGGCCGAGATCTCCATCGCGGTCGCCGACGGGCTGCACCACCGCGGCGTCGGCACGCTCCTCGTCGAGCACCTCGTCTCCGCCGCCCGTGCCGAGGGCGTCACCGCCTTCACGGCCGATGCCCTCAGTGAGAACCGCGAGGTGCTGCGGCTCTTCGCGGACCTGGGCCTGCGCACCGCACGGCGGTTCGAGGGCCCGGAGGTGCGCTGCACCATCGAGCTCGACGAGAGCGACGCCTACCTGTCGGCGGTCGAGGAACGGGGCCGGTCCGCAGACGTGGCCAGCCTCGAACCGCTGCTGCGGCCGAAGGCGGTCGCCGTGATCGGGGCCGGCCGCAGGCCGGGTTCGGTGGGCCGGGCGATCCTGCACCACCTGCACTCGGGCCGGTTCGGCGGGCGTCTGTTCGCGGTGAACCCCGGCGCGTCCGCGATCCTGGGTGTGCCTTCCCACCCGTCCGTGGCCGCCCTGCCCGTGACACCCGACCTCGGGGTCCTGGCGGTCCCCGCCGCCGCGATTCCGGACACCGCCGAGGAGTGCGGCAAGGCCGGCGTACGCGCCCTCCTCGTGGTGACCGCGGGGCTCGACGCCGACCAGGCCCGGAGGCTGACGGCGACCTGCCGCACGTACGGCATGCGGCTCGTCGGCCCCAACTGCCTCGGGATCTGCCACACCGACCCGAACCTGTCCCTGGACGCCACCTTCGCCGCCGGCCGTCCGCTCCCCGGCACCGCGGGCGTCGCTGTTCAGTCCGGGGGAGTGGGCATCGCCCTGCTCGACGGGTTGTCCCGGCTCGGCATCGGTGTCTCCAGCTTCGTCTCCCTCGGCGACAAGTACGACGTCAGCGGCAACGACATGCTCCAGTGGTGGGAGAGCGACGGTCGCACCGATCTCGCCCTGCTGCACCTGGAGTCCTTCGGCAACCCGCGCGCCTTCTCCCGTACCGCCCGCCGCGTGACCCGCCGCATACCGCTGCTGACGGTCGACGCGGGCCGCACCGACGCGGGACGGCGCGCCGCGGCCTCGCACACCGCGGCCGCGGCCACCCGCACCATGACCCGGGGTGCGCTGTTCAGCCAGGCGGGCATCACCGCGACTCGCTCGGTCGGCGAACTCCTGGAAGCCGCCGCCCTGTTGCACTCCCAGCCTTTGCCCGACGGTTCCCGCGTCGCGATCGTCACCAACGCGGGCGGAGCGGGCGTGCTCGCGGCGGACGCCTGCGCCGAGGCCGGGCTGACTCTGCCGCCGCCGACCCCGCGGCTGGTCGACGACCTGCTCGCCGTCCTGCCCGAGGGTGCCGCCGTGGGCAACCCCGTCGACGCGACGGCCGCCGTGACGGAGGAGGAACTCGCCAACTGCGTGGACCGGATCATGCGGCACAGCGGTGTGGACGCGGTGCTGGTGGCCCTCGTCCCCACCGCGGTCGCAGTGGCGACCGGCGACGACCTCGGCCGGGCCCTCACCCGGGGCCCGGCCCGGCGGGCCAAGCCCGCCGCCGTGATACGGCTCGAACAAGCCCTGCCCGTCGAACTGCTGCCGGCCGACGGCGGCACCGTGCCGTCGTACGCCGAACCGCAGGCGGCGGCACGAGCCCTCGCCCACGCCGGGCGGCGCGCAGCGTGGCTGGCCCGGCCCGCCGGCACCCTCCCCACCCTCGACGGAGTCGACACGACGCGCGCCCACGCCGTTGTCGAGACCTACCTGGAGGCGCACCCGGACGGTGGCTGGCTCGACCCGCGGACCTGCGCCGCACTCCTGGACTGCTACGGCATCCCGCAGTCGCCGTGGGCCTGGGCGGAGACCGAGGACGACGCCGTCCTCGCCGCCGACCGGCTGCGCGGCGCCGACGGCCGGGTGGTCATGAAGGGCCACTGGCCGGGCCTGCTGCACAAGAGCGCCGAGCGCGCCGTCCACCTCGACCTGCGCGGCGACTCCCAGATCCGGGCGGCCTTCCGCGATCTGGAGACCCGGTTCGCCGGCCTGCTGACGGGCGTCCTGCTGCAGCCGCTCGCCGACCGCGGCACCGAGCTGTTCGCGGGTGTCGTCCAGGACGAGGTCTTCGGACCGCTGGTCCTGTTCGGCCTGGGCGGCACGGCCACCGAGGTCCTCGCCGACCACGCCGCCCGGCTCGCCCCGCTCACCGACCACGACGTGCACGACCTGATCACGGCCCCGCGCTGCGCCCCGCTCCTGTTCGGGGCGAACGGCGCGCGGCCCGTCGACCTCGAACGCCTGGAACAGCTGCTGCTGCGGCTGTCCCGTATGGCGAGCGACCTGCCGCAGCTCGCCGAGGCCGACTTCAACCCCGTACTCGCCACACCGGGCGGAGCAACCGTGCTGGACGCACGGGTGCGCCTGGTGCCGCGCAGGCCCCAGGACCCGTATCTGCGGCGACTTCGCTGAGGAGGCATCTGATATGAAGCACAACAAGGTCGGCTCCGTGATGACCACGGAGGTCGTACGCGCCACGTACGCGACCCCGTTCAAGGAGGTGGCACGCCTGCTCGGTGAGCACCGCGTCAGCGGACTCCCGGTGGTCGACGAGGACGACAAGGTCATCGGGGTCATCTCAGAAACGGACCTGATGATCCGGCAGGCCGAGACGCCGGACCGGCATGAGCCGAAGAAGCGCCACCTCCTCGCCTCGCTCACCCACGCGGGCAGGACGCGGGCCGCGAAGTCCCGGGCGCGCATCGCCGGCCGGCTGATGACCGAGCCACCCATCACGGTGCGCGCGGACGACAGCATCGTCGAGGCCGCCCGGACGATGGCCCAGCACCGAGTGGAGCGGCTGCCGGTCCTCGACGAGGAGAACCGGCTTGTCGGCATCGTCACCCGCCGCGACCTGCTGACGGTCTTCTTGCGGCCCGACGAGGAGATCCGCAGGGCGATTGTCGAAGGGGTGCTGGTGCACGCGCTGTGGCTGCCGCCGCTCAGCGTCGACGTCTTCGTGACCGAAGGCGTGGTCACGCTCTCCGGCGACATGGAACGCAAGAGCGAGAAGGAGATCGCCGTCTCCATGACCCGGCAGATCGACGGAGTGGTCGCGGTGGTCGACAAGCTCACGTACCGGATGGACGACTCCCGGATGCGGCCCGACGAGCCCGCGCTCCACGGTGTCGCCGACAACTGGCTGCGCAAGCTGTGAGGTGAGAGGAGGCGGACCGCCATGCCGGTAACCGTGTTGGTCGCCTATGGGACGACGAACGGATCCACCGCGCGGATCGCCGAGACCGTGGCCGAGGTCATGTCCAAGGAAGGACTCGCCGCCGAGGCACTCCCGGCCGGGTCCGTCGAGGATGTGACGCGCTACGACGCGGTCGTCGTGGGCGGCGGGCTGTACGCCGGCCGCTGGCACAGGGACGCCCGCCGGTTCGTGCGCCGCAACCGTCGCGAACTCGCCGTTCGGCCGCTGTGGTTCTTCAGCAGCGGCCCGCTCGACGCCTCGGCGACCGAGAAGGACATCCCGCCCGTGCAGGGTGTACGCCGCGCCATGACACGGCTCGACGCCCGGGGGCATGTCACCTTCGGCGGCTGTCTGCAGGAGGGCGCCAAGGGACGCATCGCCAAGATGATCGTCCGCAACGGCAAAGGCGGCGACTTCCGCGACTTCCCCGCCATCGAGGCGTGGGCGGCGCGGGTCGCCGGCGAACTGATCGAGGAGCGGGCGAAGGACTGACCCGCACCGCGGATCCCCGCGATCACGGCCGAGACGTGCCGTACCTCATCGCCGCGGTCCTGATGTTCTCCTGCATCGGGCTGACCGCCTCGGTGGTGGACCTGCCCCTGGTCCCGCTCGTGATCCCGGTCGTCGTCGCTCTGGTCCTTCTCGCCCGGCGGCTGGGCCGAGGGCGCCACCCTCCGGCCGCCAAGGCGTAGGGCAGGGGCGTGCGGGGGATGGCAGTGGATGACTCCGGCGCACCGGCTGCGCCGGGGTTCTCGTGTCGTCGGCCGGCGTCGGCGGTCCAGGGTCAGCGGCACGGTGTCGCGGTCACGGGCCGGCCGTCCGCGGGCGACACGGAGTACGCCGTGAGCAGGCCAGGTCCGGAACGAGCAGCCTTGTAGGGGAACGTCACGTCGAAGGTGCCGCGGGTGCCCGCGCCCGACGTCGCCCTGACCAGGACGTCGGCTGCGGTGCGGCCCGTGCTGTCGGTGACTTTCGGCCGGAACTCGGCCTCGACGGTGTCGGCGCTGTCCCGGACCCGCACTGGGGCCGCCGGCCGGCGAGCAGCGCCCGTGCAGCCGCGGTGCGGGTGCGGTCACGGTGCGGGACGCGGGCGAGACCTTCTCGCCGTGCAGGAAGTGGACGGCAGGGGGGACCGAAGCAGGGGCCGGTCAGGCGGGACGGACGGCCCATGTGCCGCAGGACCGGTGAGAGCGGACGCTAGAGGTGAACGTTTCGCGAAAGGCGGGATGCATCATGTCGGTCACCCACGACAAGCACGGTCGTGCCGCACTCCACCTGGCCCGCGCCGCATCCCTCGCACCCTCGCCGCACAACAGCCAGCCCTGGTTCTTCGCCGAGGAGGGCCATGACCACGGCTTCCAGGTGCGTCTGGACGGCGGGCGGAGGATGCCGCTGACCGACCCGTTCGAAAGAGAGGCCGTCATCGCCTGCGGGGCGGCACTGTTCAACGTACGCGTCGCCGTACGGCAGCTCGGCTTCCGGCCTGTCGTCGAGCTCCTGCCGGCCCCCGGGGACTCCCACCACCTGGCCCGCGTCGGCTTCGCGGCCCACCTGCCCAGTACCCCCGAGGAGGAGCTGCTCGCCCGGGTGATGCCGCACCGGCACACTCACCGGGGACGGTTCGCCGCCGCGCCCCTCTCGGCCGAGCTCCTCGCCGAGCTGCACGAGCGGGCCCGCGCCGAGGGTGCCACCCTGCAGGTCGTGGACGACCCGGAGCAGCTGGATCTGGTCGCGGAGCTGGTGCGCACCGCCGAGGACGCGCACCGTGCGGACTTCGGCCACGTCGACGAGCTGGAGCGCCAGGTCGGCGCGTACGGGGTTCCCGTCGAGGCGTGCGCGCAGCACCCCGACGCCACCCTGCTGGCCGGCCGCGACTACCTGTCCCTGGCCCGGCGCTGCCTCATCTCCGCCCGCAGCCGGGGCAGGGGGACCGGCACCGTCGTCGTCCTGTCCACTCCGCACGACCGCCGCCCGGACTGGCTCCGGGCAGGGCAGGCGCTGCAACGAGTGCTGCTGTACGCGGCGGCGCACGACGTGATCGCCGCCTTCCACACGCAACCCCTCGAGCTACCCGCACCGCGTGCCCGCCTGCGGACGGAATTCACCGCCGGCCGCTACCCGCAGCTGGTCCTGCGCCTCGGACATGTGCCGCTGCCGCAGACCTGGCGCACACGGCGGCGTACGCCCGTACAGGTGCTCGTCCGCGGCGACGCAACGGCCCGGTGGTGACGATGAACCGGACCACGAGCCGACGGCAGGGCCGGGCGCGTTGGTGGCGGCTGCGCCGCAACCCGCTCAGGCGCCCCAGCTACGTCGTAGAGGCATGGCTGCGGCTGGCGACCGGGATCCTCGCGGTGACGGCCGCGATCGTCGCGGGCGTGCTGACCGCGCGAGCTGTGGAAAGCGACCTTGACGGACTGCGCGCCGAGCGGCACGCCGTGCCGGCGGTAGTCACCACGGACGCGCGGGCGACCGTCGGGGTCGAGGGCACCGACGCCGACCGGGCGTGGGCCCACGTGCGCTGGACCGCGGCGGACGGCACGGCCCGGACGGGCATCGCGCGCGTCGACTCCGCGAGCGAGGTCGGCAGCACCACCCTCGTGTGGCTGGACGCCAAGGGCCGTCTCGTGCCCGAGCCCGCTACGGCCGGCGAGGCGGAGCTGCAGGGCGTGGTACTGGGCACCTTGGCCGCCGTGGGCGCGGGCACGGTTGTGGTCCTCCTCGGCTGCCTTGCTTGCGCGCGCCTGGACCGGCGGCGGCAGGAGCAGTGGGACGTGGAGTGGGCCCTGATCGGCCCGCAATGGGGCCGGAAGACCAGCTGACCTGGGGAGTCCTCCCGGCCCCGTGCAGATCGAAGGCCGCGGCCTGAACGGCTGCACGGATCAGCGCTTCAGCAGATGCGGGGGAGCTGCTCACCCAGCGGCATGTCCACGATGCGCCGTGCGCCGACCAGGGTCCGCACGGTGACCTGCCCGGCCGGTCCCGTGGGGAGCACCTCGCCGATCCGTACCGCCTGCGCGCCCTCGGGCAGCGATCGCAGGCACGCCACGGCGTCCTCGGCAGCGGACGCGTCCACGAAGACGACCATGCAGCCCTCGTTGGCGACGACCAGCGGGTCCAGGCCGAGCAGGTCGCAGGCGGAGGCCACCGCCTCCGGGACCGGGACGGATCCCTCCTCGATCTCGACGGCGACGGACGAGTCCCGGGCGATCTCGTTCAGAGCGGCGGCCAGCCCGCCCCGCGTCGGGTCGCGCAGCACGTGGACGCAGTCGCCGAGCGGGGCCAGGGTCCGCACCAGCCTGTGCAGCGGTCGGCTGTCCAAGGCGATGTCGCTCTCGAACCCGAGGCCCTCGCGGGTACTGAGCACGGTCGTGCCGTGCAGGCCGATCGGCCCGGACAGCAGTACCGCGTCGCCGGGTCGGGCCAGGGCGGCGGACGGATGCAGAGGGCCGTGCCGCCGTCCGACCCCCGTGGTGTTGATGAAGAGCTTGTCGGCGGCGCCACGCCCCACGACCTTGGTGTCACCGGTGATGACGGGCACGCCGACGTCCTGCGCGGCCTTGCCCAACGAGTCCAGGACGGAGCGTAGTTCGGCCAGCGGCAGGCCCTCCTCGACGACTGACCACGAAACTGTCGGTGCTCACCACCAGTTCCCGGTACCCGGGCAGCAGTGCCGCATCCTCCAGCGGGCCCGCCGACCCACCGAAGGCGGGCAGGACATTCCGGTCGAGCAGTTCAGCGGTGAGGCGGCCGCCGGCGCCGTGGCCCAGCAGGACGACTTCGTCCTCCTCGCGGGGGGGGGCGGGACATTGGATGCTCATGCCGTGCTCCTCGCAGGAGTGCGTCCGGCCGCGTGGAACGCGGCGCATGTGCCCTCGGACGACACCATGGGCGCGCCGAGGGGATGGCGAGGGGTGCAGCGGGTGCCGTACGCGGCGCAGTCGGTCGGCAGCTTGGCCCCGGTGAGTATGGCGCCCGCGATGCACTGAGGGTCCTCGACGGGGCACAGCCCGACCACGTCGAAGCGGCGGGCGGCATCGAACTCGCGGTAGTCCTCGACGAGTTCGAGCCCGCTGTCGGGCAGCGCCCCGATGCCGCGCCAGGCCCGGTCGGTGACCCGGAACACCCTGCGGACCGCGTCCTGCGCCTCGGTGTTGCCCGCGCGGCGGACGGCTCGTACGTACTGGTTCTCGACCTCGTAGCGGCCGGACTCCAGCTGTCGTACGGCCATCAGGATGCCCTCCAGCAGGTCGAGCGGCTCGAAACCGGTGACCACGATCGGCACCCGGTGGCGGGTGGCGATCGGCTCGTACTCGGTCCAGCCCATCACCGCGCACACGTGCCCCGCGGCCAGGAATGCCTGCACCTCGCAGTCCGGGTCGTCGAGCAGTGCGGTCATCGCGGGTGGTACCAGGACGTGGCTGACGATCATCGAGAAGTTCGTCAGTCCGAGGCGGGCCGCGCGCAGGACCGCCATGGCGTCGGCAGGGGCCGTCGTCTCGAAGCCGACCGCCAGGAAGACCACTTCGCGGTCCGGATGCGCGGCCGCCAGACGGACGGCGTCCATCGGCGCGTACACCACCCGTACGTCCGCTCCCCTGGCCCGCAGGGACAGCAGGTCGGTGTCCGTGCCGGGCACGCGCAGTGTCGCCGAAGCTGGTCAGGATCACGCCCGGCCGGGCGGCGATGGACATGGCCCGGTCCAGTGTCTCCAGCGGGGTCACGCAGACCGGGCAGCCCGGGCCGTGGATCATCCGCATCCCGGCGGGCAGCAGCTCGTCGATGCCCTGGCGGACCAGGGTGTGGGTCTGGCCGCCGCACACCTCCATGATCCGCCATGGGCGGGTGGCCGTCTGCCGCAGCTCGTCCAACAGCCGGCGGGCGAGGACGGGATCGCGGTACTCGTCGAGGTATTTCATCGGTCCTCCGGGCGCATCATCGATGCGTGAGATCGAGCCGGATGTCCACGACCCCCTCCACCGCCCGTACCGCCCGGGCGATCACGGGGACCAGCATCCGGTCCGTTAGGGCCCCGCCCAGCGTGACCACGCCCTCGGACACACTCACCGTCAGCGGGCTGGTGACCGGGAGCTGCCCCAGCACGCTGCCCCGGATCTCCTGGGCGATCTCCTCGTCGTCACGGAGGAAGACCTTCAGCAGATCACTGCGGCTGACCACACCCTGCAGCAGGCCGACCCCGTCCACGACGGGCAACCGCTTGACGTGCCGACGGGCCATGATCCGGGCGGCTTCCGCGAGCGAGGCATCGGCGTGCACGGTCACGGCGGGGGCGCTCATCAGCTCGCCCGCCGTCATCGCACCGGCCTTGTGCCGTTCGGCCGGATCGCCCTCCTCGGTGTCCCGGAACTCCTCCTTGGCCATCAGATCGGCCTCGGAGACCACCCCTACGACGCGGCCCTCGCCCGCCAGGACTGGCAGGGCGCTGACCTTCCACTGGTCGAGCAGTTCGACGATCTCCTTGAAGGACGCCTCACTGCCGACGGCGACGACGGTGTGCGTCATCACATCGCTCACGGTGTACGGAGATTCAGGCATCGCAGCCTCCCGAAGCTTGCCCTGAGGTACGGACGACCGTCAGGTCGAGGAAGTGGGTGGAACACGAGATGCACGGGTCGTGGTTGCGGATCGCCCGCTCGCACAAAGCCGTCAACTCGGCGTCGTCCGGATCGTGTTCGCCGATCGCACGCTGGGTCAGGCGACGCAGGTCGTCCTCGATCGCACCCTGGTTCTGTGCCGTCGGCGGCACCAGCAGGGCACTGGTCACGAGACCGTCCGCGTCCAGTTCGTAGCGGTGATGCCAGCGGTTGACGAAGCAGCCGCCGCCCAGGCACACCGTGCGTGGCGCTCCCTCGGACACGGCCCGCGCGACGAGGTCGGCGGTGACGTTCGCGAGCGTCCAATGAAAGGCTGCGGCCAGCCGGGCCACCGGCTCCCCGTCGAGCTGCCGCTCCAGCAGATCGGCCAGCGTCGGCGCCGGGTCGTACACCCACAGGCCCTGGGCCCGAACGACACGGTGGGCGAGGGCGGCGTGCTCGGTGCCGGCCGTCGCCTCGAGCAGGACGGCGGCCTCGCCCTCGTAACCGGCCCGGTCGCACAGACCCAGCAGTGAGGCGACGGTGTCGAAGAGCCGGCCCGCGCTGGACGCCCGCGGGCAGTTCACGTCCCTGGCGATCATGGTGCGCACGACGGCGACCTCGGCCGGATCGAATCGCTCGATGAACGATCCGGTGAGCCATGGATACGGGCGTGGCAGGCCGAGCTTCTCGCCGCCGAACAGCCGGCCCAGTGCCGTACGGGAAGGATGGCGTACCGCCGCGTCGCCGCCGGGCAGGGGCGCGGTCGCGAACCTGCCCACGCGGCGGTAGCCGCTCAGATCGGCGACGAGGATCTCGCCACCCCACAGGGTGCCGTCGTCGCCCAGCCCCAGACCGTCGTAGGCGACGCCGAGGAAGCGCCCCCGTACGCCGTGCTCGGCCGCACAGGCGGCCACGTGCGCGTGATGGTGCTGCACCGGAATGCGGCGCAGAGGCTGCGCCTGGGCCCACTGCGTGGACAGGTAGCCGGGGTGCAGATCGTGGGCCAGGATTGTCGGCTCGATGCCGGTGAGCCGCTTGAGGTGCTCGTACGACGCCAGGAACGCGTCGTGGGTCGCCCGGTCGGCCAGGTCCCCGGTGTGCGGGCCGAGATGCGCTCGGCCGTCGGCCGCGAGCGTGAACGTGTGCTTGAGCTGGGCACCGACCCCGGCGACCGGCTCACGCACGGAAAGCGGCAGGGGGTCGGGAGCGAGCCCGCGGGCCCGCCGGACGGTGATCCGCGTCCGTCCGGCGAACTGCACCACGGAGTCGTCGTAGCGGGAGCGGATCGGCCGGTCGTGGGTGAGGAAGCCGTCCACGAGGCCGGCCAGGGCGCGCCTGGCCTCGGCGTCGTCCACGGCGATGGGCTCGTCGCCGAGGTTGCCGCTGGTGACCACGAGGGGGCGGACCAGCTCGTCGAGGAGAAGATGGTGCAGGCCGCTGGTGGGCAGGAACAGGCCCACGCGGGTCAGTTCCGGGTGCACCTCACGGGCGAGCGGGTCGGGGCCGGTGCGGCGGCGCCGGGCGAGCAGCACCACCGGGCGCTCCGGGGATGTCAGAGCACGCTCCTCGGCGGCGCCGATCCGCGCCATGCCGGCAGCCGTCTCGATGTCGCGGACCATGACGGCGAACGGCTTCGCCGGACGGCGCTTGCGGTGCCGGAGCTCGGCCACAGCCGCGGAATCGCCCGCGTCACAGACGAGCTGGTAGCCGCCGATCCCTTTCAACGCGACGATCCCGCCCGCCTCGACGGCCTTGACCGCGGCCCGCAGGGCCTGCTCGCCGCGCAGCTCCTCCCAGGCCGGCCGGGGTCCGCAGTCGGGACAGGCCACGGCTTCGGCGTGAAAGCGCCGGTCGGCCGGATCGGTGTACTCGGCCGCGCAGCGTGCGCACAGGGGAAAGCGGCGCATGGTGGTGCGGGTCCGGTCGTACGGCAGGTCTTCGATGATCGTGGCACGGGGTCCGCAGTCCGTGCAGGTGATGAAGGGGTAGCGGTGGCGGCGGTCACGCGGATCGCGCAGCTCGTCCAGGCAGGCCGCGCAGATCGCCGCGTCGGGCGGGATCTCGCGCGGCGCCGGGTGCGCGGCGGCGGGAGCGCTGTGCCGCACCCGGAAGGCCGGGCCGTACGCGGCCCGCGGCATGTCGCCGGTCAGGCGCACGCGGCGCACTCGCGCCAGAGCCGGTGCCCCGGTGCGCAGGCGGGCGGCGAACTCGTCGATAGCCTCCCGCGGCCCGACGACCTCCCCCTCCACGCGCCCGTCGACGTTGGCCACCCAGCCGTCCAGACCCAGAGCGCACGCGGTGCGGTACACGAACGGCCGGAAGCCGACGCCTTGCACGATCCCCTCCACGTGGAAACGGCGCACGGTCATACCGGCCCCCTCCCCGCAGTCCGACGGTGCCGGGCGATCTCGGACTCGACGGCCCTCACGAGCGGTTCCACGGCCGCCGCGACAGCGGGGGAGAGGCCGGTGCCGAGCGTGCTGTCGGCGCCCTCCACGGCGTACACCACGAGGTGGTCCGGCAACTGGCCCAGAGCACGGGCGAGTTCGACTGCCTCGCCGAGGCCGAGGCCGTGGGAGCTCGTCGTCGGCGGCTGCGCGGGATGACCGGCGTCGAGCTCGAGACGGTGCACCCGGCCGGGCACACCCGGGTGGGCATGGGCGGCGTCCACGACCACCGCGAGCTCGGCGTCCTGCCACAGGCCGATCAGCCGTCCGGGATCGCCGTCGCAGGTGGCGAGCACCGTGTCCGACGGCAGAGGCCGCTCGCTGGCACGTTTGCGCAGTCCGGCGAGGACGGCCCAGCCCGCGCCGTCGTCGCGCCGGAACTCGTTGCCGACGCCGATGACGGCGATGCGCTGGCGAGAGCCCATGCCCTTCACGGTGCGCCTGGGGCACTCACGCTCACAGGGGCCGAACGGCCCCACCGCAGGGCCGACCCTCCCTGGGCAGCGGCCGGCCGTCCCGGCCCATGAGGGCACGACGGCGACCGGGAACCGGGAGTGCTCCAGCAGGTGCCGGAGGGCGGGAGCGGTGTCGTTCCGGCGTCCGACCACCACCCGCTCGGCGCTGTTCGAGGCATGGGTGGGGGCTTGCCGCGGGGTGAACAGTACGACGTCCGCCAGGACGTCGACGTCCGGGGGCAGCTTCCAGGCGTAGACAGCGTGCAGGCGGGCGCCGCACAGCCGGGCCGCCTCGAAGGCGAAGGCGAGGGCGGCGGCCGACGGGGCATGGGCGTCGACGCCAACGGTCACGCCGGCGGTCGAGCGTTGCGGCCCTTGGACGGGCCACGTCCTGGGGACCAGGCCCACCGGCCCGGCGGACCCTACGGCCAGGTGCGCCGCCGTCGAGCCTACGGCGACACCGGCCCGGCCGGCTTCGCCGCGCAGCCCAGGCACCAGCAGCTCCGCGTCCTCTCCCCGCGATGCGCAGTGCCGGGCCCGGCGTGGGATGCCGCTGGGTCCTTGCGTGCCGTCGGCGTGCGCAGGGGCCGAATGGTCCCGCTCGCAGACCTGGCGGCCCATACCCGCCGGTGGACCGTGTGGACACGCTGGTGGCGAGGAGCAGACCGAGCGCTGGAGGTGCGCATCATGCTTCCGCCCGTCATCGCCGGGGTCGACGGCTCCGCCGAGAGCCTCGCCTCAGCCGAATGGGCCGCCCGAGAAGCCGTACGCCGCGACCGTCCGCTGCGGCTCGGGCACGCCCGGAACTGGCATCCGCGCCAGGAGGACGGAGAGATGGCCATCGCCGCCCCGCTCAAGGCCGCCGACGAGCACTTCCCCGACGAGCGGGGCAACGCCTCCACCCGCACCGCGTACCGGGACGTGATCCTTGGCGTCGACCTCGCCGACCCCTGCGACGAGATGATCGGGTTCGCCTTCCAGGAGGCCCGGCTGCGCCGGTCCCGGCTGAAGGTCGTGCACGCCCGGCAGCACCCGTCGCCGACCGGGCTCGGCCCTGGGGAACCCGGTCTCATGAGCGGACCGGAGCGAGCCGGGGAGTGGCTGGGGTTCCTGACCGCCGTCCTGCAGGTGTGGCGCGACAAGTACCCCGGTGTCGTGGTCACCGAGACCGTCGCGGGCCGCCCTCAGTCCGCGTTGCTGCGGATCGCCTCCGGCGCGGGCCTGCTCGTCGTCGGCCGCCGCACCACCGACCGTCCGACGGGCCCGCGACCGGTCCCGTCGCCCACCCCACCATCCATCACGTCGGCTGCCCCGTGGCCGTCGTACCCCATGACTGAGAGGCTGCCATGACCAAGCCGACGAAGTTCGTGTACGGATTCGCCGAGGGCAGCCGCGACATGGCGGCTCTGCTGGGCGGCAAGGGTGCCGGGCTCGCCGAGATGACGCGGATCGGCCTGCCCGTGCCGCCCGGCTTCACCGTCACCACCGAAGCCTGCAAGGTCTACCTGCGGACGGGGGAGGAGCCGCCCGATCTCGGCGTGGAGGCGGCGCGCGCCCTGGCCGGCTTGGAGCACGCCATGGGGCGCACGCTCGGCGCCCCCGACAACCCGCTGCTGGTGTCCGTTCGCTCCGGCGCCCGCTTCTCCATGCCCGGCATGATGGACACGATCCTGGACATCGGACTCAACGACCGCTCGGTCACCGGGCTCGCCAAGGCGTCAGGGCAGGAGCGGTTCGCCTGGGACTCCTACCGCAGGCTCATCCAGATGTTCGGTCACACCGTGATGGGCGTGGACGGCGACCTGTTCGAAGAGGCCATCGCCGCGCACAAGGCCCGGCGAGCGGTCGCGGACGACCACCTGCTCGACACCGGCGAACTCGTCCTGCTCACCGAGGAGTTCAAGGCCGTCATCCGCAAGGAGACCGGCGAGGACTTCCCGCAGGACCCGGCCGACCAGCTCTCCCGCGCCATCCGCGCGGTGTTCGACTCCTGGAACACCGAGCGAGCCCGCGTCTACCGCCACCGCGAGCACATCCCCGAGGACCTCGGCACCGCCGTCAACGTGCAGGCCATGGTGTTCGGCAACCTGGGCTCCGACTCCGGCACCGGCGTCGCCTTCACCCGGGACCCCGCCACCGGCGAACGCGGCAGGTACGGCGACTATCTGCCCGACGCGCAGGGCGAGGACGTCGTCGCCGGCGTGCGCGACGCCCTGCCGCTGGCCGAGCTCGAGATGCTCGACCCGCGTGCGTACGCCGAACTCGGCGACCACCTGCACACCCTGGAGAACCACTACCGCGACCTGTGCGACGTCGAGTTCACCGTCGAGCGCGGCAAGCTGTGGATCCTGCAGACCCGCATCGGCAAGCGCACCGCCGAGGCCGCCTTCCGTATCGCCCACGACCTGCGCGAGGAGAAGGCGATCACCGCCGACGAGGCGTTGACCCGCGTGGACGGTGCGGAACTGACGCGGCTGATGTTCCCCCGCTTCGAGACCCGTGCCACCGACGTCCCTCTCGCTCATGGCGTGCCCGCTTCACCGGGCGCGGCGGTGGGCGCCGTGGTCTTCGACTCCGCGGAGGCCGTCCGCCGCGCCGCGGCCGGTGAGCACACGGTCCTCGTCCGCCGGGAGACGACCCCGGACGACCTGCCCGGCATGATCGCCGCAGAGGCGGTACTGACCAGCCGGGGCGGCAAGACCAGTCACGCCGCTGTCGTCGCGCGCGGCATGGGCAAGGTGTGCGTCTGCGGCGCCGAGTCACTCACCGTCGACACGCTCGCTCGTCAGCTCACCACGGAGTCCGGGGTGGTCGTGCGCGAGGGTGACACCGTCTCCGTCGACGGCACCGCGGGCACCGTCCATCTCGGCGAACTCCCGCTCACGGCCTCCGATGTCGGGCACGCGCTCGAGACCGGAGCGAGCACCGGCCCGCTCACCGAGGCGGTACAGGGAGCACTCGCGCACGCCGACGCCGTACGCCGCTTGGAGGTGCGGGCCAACGCCGACACGCCGGAAGATGCCGCGCGCGCCCGTGCTCTCGGCGCCCAGGGCATCGGACTGTGCCGGACGGAGCACATGTTCCTCGGTGAGCGCCGGGCACTCGTCGAGGCGATGATCCTCGCGCGCGACGAGACCGCCCGCGAGAAGGCCCTCGCCGCACTGCTGCCCCTGCAGCGGGCCGACTTCACCGGAATTTTCGAGGCGATGGACGGCCTGCCGGTGACGATCCGCCTGCTGGATCCGCCGCTGCACGAGTTCCTGCCCGACCGTACGGAACTGGCCGTCCGCCTGGCGAGTGCCGTCCACCCGGACGTCCACGACCGCGAACTGCTGGACGCCGTCGAGCGGATGCACGAACAGAACCCGATGCTGGGCCTGCGGGGCGTACGCCTCGGTCTGGCCGTCCCCGGCTTGATGGCCATGCAGGTACGGGCCGTCGCCGAGGCGGTGGTCCGGCGGGTGCGCGACGGTGGCCGGCCGCGCGCCGAGATCATGATCCCGCTCGTCGGCACCGTCGAGGAACTGCACTTGGCCCGGACCGAGGCCGAGCGTGTCCTGGCCGAGGTCGCGGCCGAGACCGGCGAGACGCTGGACTGCCCGATCGGCACCATGATCGAGCTGCCCCGTGCGGCGCTCACCGCCGGCCGTATCGCCGAGTTCGCCGACTTCTTCTCCTTCGGCACCAACGACCTCACCCAGACGACCTGGGGCCTGTCCAGGGACGACGCGGAGGCATCGTTCTTCCCGCTGTACCTGGAGAAGGAGGTCTTCGGGGTGTCGCCGTTCGAGACGATCGACGAGGAGGGCGTAGGGCGTCTCGTCCAACTGGCCACCGAGGCGGGGCGCGCCGTCAACCCCCGCCTGGAGACGGGAGTGTGCGGCGAGCACGGTGGAGATCCGGAGTCCATCCACTTCTTCCACCGCGTGGGACTGGACTACGTCTCCTGCTCGCCCTTCAGGATCCCCGCGGCCCGGCTGGAGTCCGGGCGTGCGGCCCTGGCGGACACCACCGCGATCAGCGACAGCCGGTGATGACGCGGACGTGGCGGCGTGATGTGTCGGACGAACTGTGGTCGCTGGTCGAGCCGTTGCTGCCCGTGCGGTCCGGCACACCGGTCCCGACGACGGAGGGGAGCTCTCGCCCACCGGGCGCGCCGGGCTTGCTCATCACGCTCCCGCAGTTGCGGGACAGCCTTCGGCGGCCTGCCTCCTGCGACCAGAACGGAGGGGGGCGAGTTCCACTCGCCTGAAGGCCGCCTCAGTTCGAGGGCGACTGCCTCTCGTTCACATAGGGACGGGCAAGTGCGCTGGTCGCGACCTCGATGAAGTCGTGGATCAGCCGGGAGCGTCGGGTCGCCACCCAGGCCAGGGCCACTTCGCTGGGGCCGATGTCCTCCACGCGCAGCGGGATCACGTCCGGCCGGGTGTAGAAGCCGGCGGTCGACAGCGGCAGCACGCAGATGCCCGCACCGGCGGCCACCAGTTCGAGCTTCTCCTCCACCTGATGGATCACCGGGCCCTCGTGGCGCCGGCGACCGTGGGGTTCCAGTGCGACGTCCCGCCACTCGGGAACGGCGTTCGGATCCTGGAGCAGGTGCTCGGCGGCGAGATCCCTGACGCTCACCGACTGTCTGTCGGCCAGGGGATGCCCCCTCGGCACCATCACCACGCGGGGCTCCCGGAAGAGTGGGCGCATCCGCAGGCCGCCGCTGTCGATGGGCAACCGCACGATGCCGACGTCGACCCGGCCGTCCAGGAGCACTTCCACCTGGTCGTCCCAACTGGTGCGCAGCAGACGTACGTTCACGCCCGGATGGTCCGCCGTGAACGCGACCGTGGCCGGGGTGACCGTGATGCCGGGCATGAAGCCGACGGTCAGCGCCTGAGTGCCCTGGGCCGCCGACTTCACGCGCCTTGTCAGTGCCTGGGCCGAGGCGAGCAGGGGAAGCGCGTCCTCCAGCAACTGCTCCCCGGCCGCGGTGAGCAGCGTCCCGCGTCGGCCACGGTCGAACACCTCCACCCCGAGGTCGTCCTCCAGACTGCGGATCTGCCGGGACAGCGCCGGCTGGGCGATGTGCAACCGCTCCGCCGCCCGTCCGAAATGGAGTTCCTCCGCCACGGCCACGAAATAACGCAGCTTCCGCAGATCAAGATCCACCCGGAATCACCGCCTGCTCTGTTGCCCTGGCACGCCTGGTCGCCCGGACGTCCAGGACCGTGACAGTGACAGTGACGGCGACAGACAGCGCCGGCGACGGTGACAGTCCAGGACGGCCCCTTCCAGGCCAGTCGATCAACAATCTACCGGGCCCGCGGGAATTGCCTCGGGAGGCGACCGGCGGACGGTACGCGGCCGCCGTACTCAGGCACGGGCGAGGACGGCCAGAGGGTCGGTGTGGGCGGGGCTCCAGCCCAGATCCTTCCGCGCCCGGTCCGCGGTGAACTGCTGGTCGAGAGCGAAGGCATCGGCGATCGGGCCCATCTGCGCACGGGCTTGTTCCAGACTGATCGACGCGACCTTGCCCTCGATGCCCGCGGCCCGGCTGAGTGCCAGGGCGCAGTCCCTGGCCGTGGGATTGACGCCGCCGACGCCCACGTACACCGAACCCGGCTCGGCCTTGAGCGCGGCCACGTACAGCTCCGCGATGTCGTCGACGTGCACCAACGCCCAGTGGTTCGCCCCGTCGCCGATGCAGGGGATGGCGCCGGCTTCCCTCCCCGGGGTGGTGTAAAAGATGTCGATCAGGCGGTTCTCCCCGCCGTACAGCAGGCCGGGCTGCACCACGACGGGACGGCCACCGCGCTGGGCACGGCCGAGGACGGCGTCCTCCACGGACCTGCGCCAGGCGACCAGGGGCGGTGGGTTCCATGGGGCGGTCTCGTCCGTCACGCCCAGGGTGTCGCCGTAGACCCAGGTACCGCCCGTGTGCACGTACGGACCGCCGCCGACACCGTCCTGCATGGCACCGGCCGCCTCCAGGTCCTCGGCACCGGTTTCCGCCTGAGCCAGGTGTACGACAGCCTCCGCGCGGGCGGCTGCCGCGTTCAGCACGCCGAGGTCCCGCAGCCCGCCCCGCACCGGCGTCGCTCCGAGGGCCCGGACGGTCCCGGTGGCGCGGTCGCTGCGGACCAGGGCCTCGACGGTGTGTCCCCGCCGGATCAGGGCTGTGATGGTCGCCTTGCCGATGTATCCGGATCCGCCGGTGAGGAAGACTTTCATGCTGTTCGTTCCCGTCAGTCGCTCGGTGTCTGGCCCTGCCAGCCTCCGACCGGCGAGGGGGCGCCGTCCAAGACCTGTTTCGGCTGCGCTGATGCCCGTTGGGTATCAGGGGCGCCACGACCCCGAGATGCTCGCCGCCTTCTGGTGCGAGGTCCTGGACGTCAAGGTGATCGGCCGCAGCGAGGGCAATGTCGAGATCGGCTCCTGGGTACCGACCGTCGAGGACGTCCGGCACCTCGACGTCAGCCCCATCGACGGCAGTACCGAGGACGAGGCGACCAGACTTCTCGGGCTGGGTGCCGCCGGTCCAGGGATCGCCGGGGTGCGAACTCGAACCGGGCCATTGAACGGTTGCTGATTCCGGCTTCTGAGGGTGGTCGGCTCCACATCTTCGTCGGGAGTGCAGTGGCCGTTGCCTTGCCTCCGGTCAGGTCAACCTGGCTCCGGCGGCGGTCAGTCGGGCGTGCCAGTCGCGCATCCGCGCCCCCGCACCGCCGTTGAACAGTTGGTCCACCGCGCCGCCGGCCGCAGCCGGTAGTGGTGATCCGTGTCCGGCGTTCGCCAGGGCCCGCTGCTGCTCGGGGCTCGGCGCGGGGGACAGGGAGGCGCCCCGCCCGACGAAGGCATAGCGCCGCCCGTCGATGGTCAGGAGGAGGGTGCCCAACCGGGTGAGGCGTCCGGTGACCGTGTGCGGGTCGGCTCGCAGAACGGTGTGCAGGGAACGATCTTGCATCTGCAGGCCGTCGGGGCGCAGGGTGAGCAGGACGGGCTCACAGCGGGCGCCGTTCCATATGCTGCGCCGCCAGTGGACGATCGCCGCGTGGCCGGTGTCTGTGCTCATACCGCAGATGATGGCATGAGCACGACGGTTGCCGTCTCGGGCCCGGCTGACCCGGATCCGCCCGGACCACCCTGTAGGCGTCGGTGACCGCGGTGGCCGTGGTCCCCGACTGTCGGGGAGACCTCGGCGGCGAACAACACCACCCCGCGCAGTACCAGCGCAGCCCGCTGCCGCGCCGGCAGGACCTGTCCTTGCCGGAAATGCCGACAGATGTGGGCGAGTTGAACGCACCCTGGGAGGGAAGGGTCGGCGGCCGCGGACCTTGCCCCCTCACGTCGGGGTCGGTCGTGTGGTTGAAGCCGGCAGAATCCTCCGCCGCGATGGTGACCGCACGTCGCCCCACGCTCCGTCGGGAATGAGGCGCCGCCCGGCGCTGTTGAAGAAGGCGTCTGACATGTCCGAGTCAAGAGGCTCGGGTGGTGGCGGAAGGAGCACCTCGTGGCACGCGGCACCATACGCGCCGTCGTCAAGCTGAAGTCGACGGCTGCTACCCGGAGTCACCTACGTGACCCGCAAGAACCGTCTGAACGATTCCGACCGGATGGCCCTGCGCAAGTACGACCCCCGGGCCGGCGCGCACGTCCTCTTCCGTGAAGAACGCTGAAATCCCTCGCGACGACTCCCCGACAGAGGCCGACGCAGGCGACAGAAAGGCCAAGCCATGAGGCACACCATTCACCCCGTCTCCCGTCCGGTCGTCTTCCGCGACCGCGCGGCCGGCTTCCAGTTGCTCACCCGCTCCACCGTCCGGACGGAGCGCACGGTCGAGTGGGAGGACGGAAACACCTACCCCGTCGTCGACGTCGAGATCTCGTCGGCGAGCCACCCGCTCTACACCGGCAGCACGCGCGTCGTGGACACCGCGGGCCGGGTGGAACGCTTCCAGAGGCGCTACGGCGCCACGGCCCCCGTCGGCCTCTGACCGCGGACTCGTTCGATCCTGCCGGGAGGAGACTGCTGTGAAGGTGCGCAAGTCCCTGCGTTCGTTGAAGGCCAAACCGGGTGCCCAGGTGGTGCGCCGGCGGGGCGTGACCTTCGTGCTGAACAAGAAGGACCCGCGCTTCAAGGCCCGCCAGGGCTGACCCCCTGAACCGCGACATCGGACCGCCCAGGCAGACCCCGCGCGCATGGATCCGGGTGGGGAACAGTTCGGGCTTGTAGACGTAGAGATCAGATGTTGCCGCCGAGAAAGTGATCGCTTTGTGCGTGAACGATGGGGAAAGTGACCGGAGTTGTGCGCGGCGGCCTTTGATTTGGTCACAGGAAGATCACTAGGGTGGCCTGGACCCCTCGTTCAAAGGGTCGCTCGCACGAGGCGGGTGACGGCGGCGGGGCGCCGTCCACCGTGCGTCGTGTGGGTGGTTGGAGGAGCAAGGAGTTCGTCTTCGTGGCGTCCCACCGTCGACCGAAACAGCCCGGCCGAGCCCGCGTGACCGTACTGACCGCGACAGCCGCCGCTGCCGTGGCACTGGCCTCACAGTCCGCCAACGCGGCCCCCAAGCCCACGAAGGCCGAGGTCAAGGCCAAGGTCGACAAGCTTTACGAAGAGACCGAGCGCGCCTCCAACCAGTACGACGAGGCGAAGGAGGGGCAGGACAAGCTGGAGAAGGAGATCGGCCTGCTCCAGGACAAGGTCGCCCGCGAGCAGGACGAGCTCAACGAACTGCGCTCGGAGCTCGGTTCGATGGCCAGTGAGCAGTACCGTTCCGGCGGTATCGATCCCTCGATCCAGCTCTTCCTCTCCGCCGACCCGGACGACTACCTCGACAAGGCCTCCACACTCGAGTCGCTGTCCGCGCAGCAGGTCGAGTCGCTCAAGAAGGTTCAGGCGAAGCAGCGGGAGCTGGCGCAGGAACGCGCGGAGGCCTCGGACAAGCTCAAGGACCTTGCCGTTGCCCGCACCACGCTCGGTGAGAAGAAGAAGGAGATCCAGAGCAAGCTCAGGAAGGCGCAGGCACTGCTGAACACCCTGACCGCCGCTGAGCGTCAGGAGATCGCCGACGCCGAGCAGCGCGCCAGCCGGTCCGCCGCGAGCCGTGTCGACCTCGGCAGCGAGGCGGCAGCCTCCCCGTTCGGTGCCTCGGCCCTGAACGCGGCCGCCTCGCAGATCGGCAAGCCGTACGCCCGCGGCGGAACGGGCCCCAACTCCTATGACTGCTCCGGCCTTACGCAGTGGGCGTACGCGCAGGCGGGTGTGCACATATCCCGGGTCACCTATACCCAGGTCAACGACGGAGCCCACGTCGGCATGAACGCACTCAAGCCCGGTGACCTCGTCTTCTTCAACAACACCGAGCACGTCGGGCTCTACGCGGGCAACGGCCAGGTACTGCACGCGCCTTACCCGGGCGCCTACGTCCGCTACGAGTCGATGAGCACGATCGGTTCCTTCCAGTTCGGCGTACGCGTGGCCGGCTGACGAAACCCGGTACCGCACTGGGGCAAGCGGCCCTCCGCACGCGTGCGTGCAGGGGGCCGCTGCGTGGCCAACTGATCGTTTCAGCATGCGATGCCGCCCCGATCGTTGCGCACCGGAGCCGCGGCGCATATACGGCTGAGGCCCGCGATCAGCGTGAGAACCGCCTGTCCCTTGTTCCTTCAGGGGCGGAAGGTGCGGCGGTAGGTGTCGGGCGGGACACCGACGGTGCGGTGGAAGTGGCGGCGCAAGGTGGTGGCGGTGCCCATGCCGGTGGCGGCGGCGACGGTGTCCATGGTGGCGTCCGTGGTCTCCAGCAGTACCTGGGCATGGCGGATGCGCTGGGTGTGGAGCCAGCGCAGCGGGGTCGTGCCGGTGAGGTGTCTGAAGTGGCGGCCGAGGTGGCGTGTGCTCATGCGGGCCTGGCGGGCCAGGTCCTCCACGGTCAGCGGCTGGTTCAGTCGTTCCAGGGCCCAGGGGAAGAGCTCGTCCAGGGGGTGGTTGCCCGGGGCGGGGAGCGGGGTGGCGATGAACTGGGCCTGGCCGCCGTCTCGGTGGGGAGGGATGACCAGGCGGCGGGCGATCGCGTTGGCGTGGGCCGAGCCGTGGTCGAGGCGGACGAGGTGCAGGCACAGGTCCATGGCGGCGGCCTTGCCCGCGGAGGTGAGGACGTCGCCGTTGTCGACATAGAGGACGTCCGGGTCGACGGTGGCTCTCGGGTGGCGCCGGGCCAGTTCCCGCGTGTGGGCCCAGTGTGTGGTGGCACGCCGCCCGTCCAGCAGTCCTGCCGCTCCCAGGACGAAGGCGCCCGTGCACAGTGACGCGACGCGCGCTCCGGCCGCGTGGGCCGCCCGCACCGCCTCGATCAGCTCGGCGGGCGGGTCGATGTCGGTGTCACTCCAGCCGGGGACGATCACCGTGTCCGCGTGCGCGAGGTGGTCGAGCCCGTGGTCGGGCTCCAGGTGGAAGCGGCCGATGCGTACCGGCCCGCTCCCGCACAGGGCGAAGTCGTACCAGGGGTTCACGATGTGGGTCAGATCGGATCCGAAGACCTCGACGGCCACGGCCAGTTCGTAGTGGAGCATGCCGTCGGTGACGGCGAGGGCGACAGCGGGCATGTCCGAAACTGTACGCGGCATGTCGTTTCCGACACTCGTGCGGGATGTCGGCGCCGGGACAGGATGGGGAGGTCAGGCCGCGGCGGATCGACTCCGCAGCGGGCGTCTGCATACACGGGAGCGGTTTCATGGGGGCAGGTCAGCTGGTGACGGTGTACGGCGCCTACGGTCACACCGGGCGGTTCGTGGTCGCGGAACTGCTCGCGCGGGGGTTCGTCCCGGTGCTGTCCGGCCGCAACGCACAGGCCCTGGACGAGGTGGCCCGCGAGCACGGCCTGGAGGCGCGGGCGGCAGCGGTCGATGACGCGGCGTCGCTGGACGGGGCCCTGGCGGGAACAGTGGCGGTCATCAACTGCGCCGGCCCCTTCGCCTCGACCACCGGCCCGGTGATCGAGGCCGCGCTGCGCGCGAAGATCCCCTACCTGGACGTGGCCGCCGAACTCGAGGCGAACCTCGACACCTTCGCCCACTACCGCGAGCGCGCCCAGGACGCAGGTGCGGTGATCGTTCCGGCCATGGCGTTCTTCGGCGGCCTGGGCGACCTGCTGGCCACCGCGGCCATGGGCGACTGGACCGAGGCCGACGAGGCACACATCGCCTACGCGCTCAGCGACTGGCACCCCACCGCCGGTACCCGACGCTCCGGCGCGGTCTCCCGTGAGCGACGCGGTGCCCAGCGGCTGCGCTACCGCGGAGGACAGTGGGAGCGTCGCACCGACGCGGCGCCCACGACGGAGTGGGCCTTCCCCGAACCGATGGGATCCCAGCCCGTGATCGGGGAGTTCACGATGGCGGACGTCGTCACCGTGGCCCAGCACCTCGCCATCCCCGACGTGACCACCTACATGACCACCCAGGCCGTCCGAGACATCGCCGCGCCCGACACGCCTGCCCCGACCGCCGCGGACGAGAGCGGGCGCTCGCACCAGACCTTCCTCGTGGACGTCGTCGTCCGCTCCGACGGAGCCGAGCGCCGGGCCACCGCCCGGGGCCAGGACATCTACGCCGTCACCGCGCCCCTCGTCGCCGAGGCCCTCGAACGTGTCCTGGCCGGCCGCACCAAGACCGCCGGTGTCGTCTCCGCAGGCGAGACCTTCGACGCCACCGACTTCCTGCGCGCCCTGGCCCCGCACATCACCTTCGACCTGCACCCGCAGAAGCAGTACGCCTGACCGAGGCGCTGACGAGGTGAGACGTCGCAGACCTTTCGCAGCGGCACAGAACGCCGTTACGTCGACAACCCCGCCCTGAGTGAACCGGTGGAGCATGCCGGGCGGCACCTGGCTGCCCGAAGGACTGTCTGAGCGAGCAGGTCACCGCCCTGGTCGAGCCGCAATCACCACGCGGCGGCCACGACCGCTTGGGGAGTTCGTCACCTGACCGGCAGCTCCACCACCATCACGAGGCGGCCCGCCGCCGGTGCGCAATGTGGTCCTCGACGACTCCAGCGTTCCCCTGCGACCCCGCCCGACATCGTGAAGACTGACTGAAGTTCCTGTGCGGCGAGCAGTGTTGCCCACGGGAACTCTCCATGCGCGACGTGACACAGCACCACCACAGTGCCATTCCGACGAAGTCCACGAGACGGGGAATTCGCGTCATGAGCATCGGTATCAGAGCCCTGCGGTCCGCGGCCGCCGCCATCACCCTGGCCGCCGTCTGTACCCTCACGCCGGCCACGGCCGGCAGCGCGTCGGCCGACACCGGCCCCACGGCCAACACGGCAACCGACCTGCCCCTCCCGCCCGGCGCCATCTCGAGCCACCCCGCCGCAATCAACGACGACGGGGTGATCGTCGGCTACACCCAAGGTTCCAACAACCAGATGTCTCCGACCCGTTGGGACCCGGACCTCAGCCCCACGACACTCCCGCTGCTGCCCGGCGACCCGATGGGCTATGTCGAGGCCGTGAGCGACGACGGCACCGCCGCCGGCTGGTCGGGGAGCCACCCGGTGCGCTGGGCGCCCGACGGCACGGTCACCCCACTGCAGCCGCTGCCCGGCGACGCCAGGACCGACTTCCGCGCGATGAGCCGCACCGGTATCGCGGTGGGAGAGTCCGCGCTCGGTGGGACCTACCGCGCGGTGAAGTGGCTCCCGGACGGCCAGGCCGTCCAGCTCGCTCCCCTCGCGGGTGACACCCTTGCCATGGCCCTCTCGGTCAACAGCTCGGGCACGGTCGCCGGTGTGTCCTTCTCCGACTACAGCGCCTATCACCCCGTGAAGTGGCTGCCGGACGGCACCTTGGTCCCGCTCGACCCGACCTCGGCCTACTCCACCGCGTGGGTCGTCCAGATCAACGACGCCGGCACCGTGGTGGCGCGGGGGGCCGTGCCGACCGGTGGCCCGAGGAACCGGTCCCACTCCGTGACGTGGGGCGCCGACGGCACCGTCACGGACCTGGGCCCGGGCTCGAACGCGAATGCCATCAACGCCTCGGGCACCGTCGTCGGTTACGAGCTCGGAGCGGACAGCATCGACTACACCGCCACGAGTTGGAGCCCCGACGGGACCGCCACGGCGATCGGCTCCGCGTTCGAGTACACCACGGCCGTCGACGTCAACGACGCCGGTGTCTCCGTCGGGCACACCGGGGTCATGGTCCCGTCCGACCAGCACCGCTACGCCCTCCGCTACGAATCCGACGGAAGCCTGACCGAACTGGACGTGACACCGAGCGACAACTACTCCTACACCACGTCCATCAACAACGCCGGCGTGGCCGTCGGCGTCCGGCTCACCTTCCCGACACCGGGAAGCTCCACGCGCACCGCGGTGATCTGGCGACCGTAGCCCCACCCTCCCGTGCGGGCTCGCCCACCCGTCCGGGCTCGCCCGCCCGTCCGGGGCCGCCGACCCGTCGGAGCCCGCCCACCTGTCCGGGCCCACCCACCCGTCCGGGGGCCCGCCCACCCGCGGCGGCCCCCGGGTAGTCCGCGTCGGTGAGGGCTGGTCGCGGCACCCCGCGCCCCTTCCGGGGCGGCGTCCGCGGATTACTCCCCGGGGAGTAATCCGCGGACGCCGCCGCCCCCAGCAGTACGCGCCACCTCGCCCTCCCGCCCGACGAAAGCCGTGGTTCTCACCGGAAGTCTGGAGACCGAAGCAGACGTCACCCGGAGGGAGATCGGTCGATGAGGGCCGGAGAGACAACCACGTCGAGGACGGGACGCAGGCGAGCCGTTCCATGGGCGGTGCTCGGGCTGTGGATTGCCGTGATCGCGCTCGTCGGGCCGTTCGCCGCGAAGCTCGGCAGCGTGCAGCACGACAAGGTCACCGACTACCTGCCGGCGAGCGCGGACTCGACGCAGGTGGCGAAGATCGAGGAGAAGTTGCCCGGGGGCGAGACCACCGAGATGGTGCTCGTCTACCACCGGGACGGCGGGCTCAGCGCCGCCGACCGGGAGACCGCGGCCAGGCAGGTCGCGGAGATCACCCGGCAGCACGAGCTGATCGGCGGTGAGCCCAAGGGGATTCCGTCCAAGGACGGCACGACCCTGATGTACCCGGTCGCCAGCAACGAGCCCGGGGCGGACGAGGAGAAGCAGGACCAACTCGTCACCGACGTCCGTGAAGTCGCCCAGGACGAAGGCGGGTTGAGCGTCGATGTGGGCGGCACCAGCGCGCTGGGCACCGACTCCGGCGCGGTCTACGACTCGCTCGGCGGACCGCTGCTCTACACCACCGTCGCCGTCGTCGCCATACTGCTGATCCTGATCTACCGCAGCCCCGTGCTGTGGCTCGTGCCCCTCGTCGTCGCCGGGATCGCCGACTACATGTCGATGGGCGTCGCCTACGGCCTCAACCAGGCCTTCGGCACGACCGTCTCGGGGCAGAGCTCGGGCGTGATGACGATCCTCGTGTTCGGGGCGGGCACGGACTACGCGCTGTTGCTCGTCTCGCGCTACCGGGAGGAGCTGCGGCGCATCGAGCGGCCGTACGAGGCCATGCTCGCCGCCCTGCGCGGCTGCGGGCCCGCCGTGCTCGCCTCCTCCGGCACCGTCGCCGCCGGCCTGCTGTGCCTGCTCGCCGCCGACCTCAACAGCAGCCGGGGCATGGGCCCGCTCGGCACCGTCGGTGTGCTGTGCGCGCTGATCGCGATGATGACACTGCTGCCCGCCCTCCTCGTCCTGGTCGGACGGCGGGTGTTCTGGCCGCTCGTGCCCGCCTTCGGGAGCACGCCCAAGCAGCGGCGGAGCCTGTTCTCGGCGATGGGCAGCTCTGCCGGACGCAGGCCGCTGACCGTCCTCGCGAGCGGTGCCGTGCTGCTCGGCGCCCTCGCCCTCGGCTCACTCAACCTGCCGGGAGCGCTCAAGCAGGAGGACTCCTTCGTCAAGAAGCCGGAGTCCGTCGTCGCGATGGAGACCGCTGCCAAGGCCTATCCCGGGCAGGGCAGCCAGCCCATCGACGTGATCACCCCGCAGGACCGCGCCGACGAGACCCTCGCGACCGTCCGCGGCACACCGGGCGTCGGCAGCGCGGAGAAGGGTCGTACGGGAGACGGCTGGACCGAGATCTCCGTCTTCGCCAAGAGCGCACCCCAGTCGGCGGGGGAGACCGCCACCATCAAGTCCCTGCGGAAGGAACTGAAGGGCTCCTACGTCGGCGGGGACAGCGCCCAGCAGATCGACCTGGAGGTCACCAACGCCCGGGACACGAAGATCGTCGTACCGCTCGTCCTCGTCTCCGTGATGCTCATCCTGATCATGCTGCTGCGGAGTCTGGTGGCCCCGCTGCTCCTTGTGGTCGCGGTCGTCGCGGTGTGGGGCGCCTCCCTCGGGATCGGCGGACTGGTCTTCGAACCGCTCCTCGGCCTCAAGGGCACCGATCCGGGGCTCGGACTGCTGTCCTTCGTGTTCCTGGTCGCCCTCGGCGTCGACTACGGCATCTTCCTCATGCACCGGATGAGGGAGGAGTCCCTGGCGGGAGCGGAACCGGCCACGGCGGCACTCACCGCACTGCGCACCACCGGCGGCGTCATCGCCTCCGCCGGACTCGTCCTCGCCGCGACCTTCGCCGTACTGACGAACATGGGCCTGGTGCAACTGGTCCAGCTCGGCTTCGTGATCGCCGTCGGCGTCCTGCTCGACACCTTCCTCGTCCGGACGTACCTGGTGACCAGCGCCAGCGTCGCCCTGGGCCGGAAGGTGTGGTGGCCGGGCGTGCTCTCACGGCAGCCGGCGCCGGCCGAACCGGCCGGGGCGAGCGGACCGGCCGAGCCGCCCCGGCAGCCGGAAACCGTCAACGCACCCTGAACACCCGGCCGATGGCCTCGATCGAACGCTCTGATCGAGCACGCTGATCGAGCTCGCTGATCGTGCACCTTGATCCGGCGGGCCCGCCCGGGCGCCTCTCCTTCCGGAGGGGCGCCCGGGTTCCCGCACGAGTACCGGAAGATGGAGCCGTGGAAGAACGGGGAACGACCACAGGGGTACGCGACCGGTCGGCGGCGGACATGTCGCATACGGCGGACGATGGCGGCGGACGGTCCCGTCGTGCCGAGCGCATCATGTCCGCCGTCAACCGCGAACCGCTGACCGCACCGCACCGCACCCGCAACGACGCGGTCCTCGCGCTGGGCGTGGCCGTGTTCGCCGTAGCCATCACCCTGACGGGCGGCGAAGGGACCCGGCCCGACCATCTCAGCTGGATGCTGCTGCTCGCCGGGCACGTGCCCCTCGTATGGCGGCGGCGCAGTCCGTTGGTGGCCCTGCTCGGGGTCGTGGCGTGCATGGCCCCGTACTACGCCTTCGACTACAACCCCGCCCTGCCCGCCCCCGCCATCGTCCTGGCGCTCTACACCGTCGCGGCGACCGGCACCGTACGCCGCACGCTGCTCACCGGTGTCGCCGTCCTCGGCCCGACAGTGATCAGCAACGGCCTCACCAACCAGGAGGGGGCTGGGGAGTCCCTGGAGATCTCCGGCTGGATCATCGCGGTGCTGTTCATCGGGATCGCCGTCCGCTACTACCGTTTGTACGTCGCCTCCATCGTCGAGCGGGCCGAACGGGCCGAACGCACCCGGGAGGAGGAGGCCAGGCGCCGCGTCGCCGAGGAGCGGCTGCGGATCGCCCGTGACCTGCACGACCTGCTCGCGCACAGCATCACACTCATCGGCGTGCAGACGTCCGTGGCGGCCCACGTCCTGGCCGCCGACCCCGAGCGCCTCGACCGCGAGGCGGTCGCCCAGGCCCTGGAGGACATCGCGGGGACCTGCCGGACCGCCCGGGGGGAACTCCGTACGACGCTGGAGGTGCTGCGGGCGCACGACACGGCCGCGGGAGCGGACTCGGACCCCGGATCGGGGTCCGGTTCTGTCCCCGGGCCCGAGGACATGCGCGGGCCGCTGCCCGGGATCGACGGACTGGCCGGTCTCGCGGAGACCGGCCGGGTGGCCGGGGCCAAGGTCGAACTGTCCGTCCGCGCGGAGGACATCCCGCCCTCCGTGGGCGCCGCCGCGTACCGGATCGTGCAGGAGGCGCTCACCAACGCCGTACGTCACGGTGGCCGCGAGGACCTCACCGTCCGGGTGGGCCTGTGGACCGCGGACGGCGCACTGCGGGTGAGTGTCAAGGACGACGGTACGGGCGGCGGGGTGGGCCCGTCCGACGGCCCGCCGGGATTCGGACTCATCGGAATGCGGGAGCGGGCCCGGAGCGTGGGCGGCACCCTGAACGCCGGTCCGGCACCCGCAGAGGGCTTCGAGGTGACCGCCACGCTGCCGCTGTCCCTCGAGGACGGGGTTCGATGACCATCCGCGTACTGCCGGCCGACGACCAGAACCCAACTCTCCGTCGCCGCACGGGCATCGCCCTGTTCGGTGCGCAGAAGGCCACGCGTTTCGCTCACGCAGGGGGCCCAAAGGCTGCCCCATCCGCGATGGGCGGCGGGTACGGGGACACGCGCACAGCGTTACGCGTCGACTCCCCGCGGCTCGCGTGAGGCTGTGAGGTTTTCTTGACCCAGCGGTGACGTTGAGAAGGCGATTCGGGGGCACAGGAATCCGGCACGGTCCATGCGTGCGGCAGGAGGAACCAGTGGCCGGTCATGAGGTGTACGCCGTCGGCGCGTCGTCGGCGGTGGCAGCGATTCTGCTCGTGCGATGGTGGCTGGCGGGCCGGAACAGCAGCCCATGTACTGCCGCCGCGTACCGCCGTGCATCCCGACGGGCGACGCTGAGGGATGCCTGGCGCATGGGCTCCGCCACCACCGAAGCCGGGCAGCGCCCGCCGACGGATGCGCCGGGCGCTCAGCGGACGGTACGGGAGGCCGAAGACCTCGTGCGGGGCTATTGGCTTCAGATCAGTCCCCTCTACCTGTCCCAGCATGATCGCCATCCGTACTGAGCTCCGTCGTCCGACCACACAGAGCCGACGGCATGAAGAGCGACGACCCGGTCTTCCTGAGCACCCTCAAGGCAGGCCGCGAGGCATTCACGGCACGCCATCCGGGGGCCACCGGACACCGACGGCGCGCGAGTCCTTCGCAGCGTCCTGATGAAGCCCGAGTCGGGCCTCAAACCGGACGTCAGGCCTCGGCCGGCGTGAGGAAGTCGGGGAAGTAGGACGCGCGGGAGAACAGCGGGATCAGGAGGGTCCGTACGTCGGATCCCAGCTTCCGGTTCGCGATGGCGGCGCGGGCGTCGCGGTACCAGGCGGCATGGGCCCAGCGCCCGGCCTGGGACTGAAGTGAAGTCCTCCGCTACGTCCGGTGGCGGAGAGGCGTCATGCGTACGGCCGAGCCGTCATCCCGGTATCAGGGCGGCCACCTCCGCCCGTATGGCGGGCAGTTGGGACCAGACCGTGCCCGGGCAGTCGGTGGCCGCCCAGTCGAGGTGACCGCCAATGACGGGCGCCGCGCGGGTGACGCCGTTCACCGGATTGCGGTAGAGCACCTTGCCCGCCGGGACGAGCGCGTGACGCCCCACGAGGTCTGCCAGGAGCTGGACGAGTGCGGTACGCGCGGCGGTCGTCGGGGGAGTGGTCGTGAACGTGCCCAGCAGGGCGATCCCGAGGTTCCCGCTGTTGTATCCCTGGACGTGCGCGCCGGTGACCATCCGCCCTGTCGCATCGTGGGCTGCCGTGCCGTCGGTACCGGACCAACGCCCCTCGTACACCAGGCCGTTCCTGCCGATCAGGAAGTTGAACCCGATGTCGCCGTAGCCCTTGCCCACGGTGTCATTGCGGTAGATCGCCCGCACCACGTCGGCCGGATCGGGATCGGTGCTGCCGTCGTCGGTGTGGTGCACGGTGAGCGTCTGGACCGGGTAGTACTCCGGCGGCCAGATCTCCGTACCGCCGGCGGTGTACCGCAGGGTCTCGTCCGCGCCCCACGCGGCGCGCGAGCGCACGGTGTACGCGGCGGAGGCGGCGGCAGCCGCAGCCGCGGGCGGCCGGGGTACGACGCTCAGCGCTCCGGCGGCTCCGAGGGCCCCCAGGAACACGCGGCGCGGCACCAGGGGCACCGGGCGGGAGAGGCGTCGGGAGCCTGCGGGGTTCGGGTCCGTCATCGCGGGGGTCCTCCTGTGCGTGGTCCGGGCCGGTCGAAGCTGTCCGCTTCCTCACACGGAAGCGGACAGCCGTTGGAACGAAGGAGCGCCGACCGCGGGCCTACAACGCGCAGGCGACCTTGGGGCTGTAGAGACGGGACCAGGTGCTGGGTCTTCTGGCCGTAGTCCCCGTCCACGTCGATCCACATGGGGTAGTTGCTGTAGAAGTCGATGAGGGACTGCACCTGGCGGACGTTGTTGCCCTTGTCACCGGGGTGGACCGTGGGCCTGGCGCTGTCGGCGATGTAGTTGCAGTTGTCCTCGGCGGCGGTGGCGCCGAGCGGAGGGCGCGCCCGCGAGGACTCCTCCGGCGGCGAGTGCGAGGGTGCCGAGCAGGAGGGCTGAACGGTGGGTGCGCATGTCGTCTCTCCCGATGCGAGAGGTTCCTGTGACGGAAGAAAGACTGCGCGGTGAGACGACGACCGGTCCACGGTATTCGAACAGCCCGAAAGGACACAGGTCACGGCTGCCAGGCCGGACGGCCACGTCAGCGGGGCCCCTCCCGCGCCAGGAATTTCACGATGCCTGCCGTGGCCCCGGAGCTCGCGGCGCCGGGACCACCGTTTGTGCGGACGGAGCCCGGGCCTACAGGTAGTACCAGTCCACGGCAACGTCCTCGCCGCCATAGCCGGTGTCGATGACGGACACGGTGATGACCGGGTTGCCCTTGGTCTTGCCGCCGACGTACCAGCACTTGATGTACTGGGAGCCGCGCTTGGGCGGGCACGACTGGTCCGAGCGGTAGCCGACCTTTCTGCCGTTGACGGTCTGGACGGAGGCGGCGAGGAGATGGAAGCCGTCCCACTTGGGGTCGGATCCCGCGCCATCGCAGGCGGTCAGCTTGGCCCCGGTCGAGGCGTCGCCCGTCGAACCCGCGGCCTGCTGAGTGCCGTTGTAGAAATGGGTGGAAGCGCAGTTCGCCAGCCGCTTCACCTGCGTCGCACGCCAGCTGAAGTCGCCGCTCCACTGCACCTGCGGGTCCGCCAGGGCCGTTCCGGCGGTGATGCCGAGCACGAGCGCCACGCTACCCACGACCGTGCTGACGAGGGCCGCGGTCTTTGTCGTGAGGGAGCGCCTGGAAGTCGCTGTTGCCATAATCCCGCTCTTTCCTGTGGGGGAGGAAACGATGACTGAAAGAGAAGATGTCTGGCCCGATGAGCGCTCGCGTGACGTGATGATGATTGACCAATTACAAGTTGATCTTTCTTCGACCGGGTCAGGCGTGAGCCCCCGTTGCCCAGATCTTTGCCCTCGATCGTTCCGGCCGGTGAAGGGCGGCGCCGACCCTCACGGCACGACACATCCCCTCCCGGCCCGTGCCCCCTGCGGGGGCGCGTCCTCCCGCTCGACCTGCCCCGCACCGTTGTGAAGGCGACCGCCCCGGATTCGCTTTGATGAGCCTGCTCAAGTGATGTGCAGCGACGCGGGGCTGTCGGCTGTCTCGGGGCGCGGCCCGCCGCGTTCTGGAGGTCGCCTCCGTGGCCGGGCATCTGCCCCGACGCGACCGCGTTCGACGGGGAGCTGGTCGGGAACGGCCGCCCCGCGATCGTGCGGCTCCCACACCGGCTGCGCGCCCGCAGCGCCGGCGCTGCCCGGGCGGCACCCTTTCCTGTGTGGCCAATCGAGTGATCCGCGGCTTCCTTCACCGAAGCTCTCGGACGTGCACCGCATCACGGTTCACCGGGCGGAGACTGATTCGTGGCCGAGCTGAGCAGTCGGCACAGTGCCAGCAGACGTCCACTCCCGAGTGCCGGGCTGACGCGCCGCGCCGGCCCACCGGGTGCCCGACGTCAGCGGCGGCCGCTCAGGATGATCTTCCAGACGCGCGTTGCCACCTGCAGATTGAGCCGGGTGTCCACATCCGCCAGGTCGCGGTCGCCGATCTCACGGATGCGCTGCAGCCGGTAGCGCAGGGTGCTGCGGTGGACCGTCAGGGCGGCGGCCGCTTCGTCGTAGTTGCCTCCGCAGTCGAAGTAGCGCGAGAGCGTCTCCACCAGCTCCGTGTCGTGGCCGGCGTCGTAGTCGATCAGGGGGCCGAGCCACTCCCGCACGAAGTCCTCGAGCTCCCGGAGATCGTTTCCGGGGCCCAGGATCCGGTACAGCCCGAGGTCGTCGAAGAAGGTCGTCCCGCTGCGCTGGCGGGAGTTCTGCCGCACCTTCAGGGCCCGCAGCGCCTCCTGATAGCAGCGCGGAACACCGCCCGGGGAGTCACAGCGGGTGCTGACCCCGATCGCTCCGTCGGCCGTCCCCAGCTCATGGGCCAGTGCCGCGTGCACGGCATCGTCGTCGGGCCTCTCTTCGGTCAGTACGACCATCCGGTCGCCGCGACGGGTGATCAGCGGCCGGGTCGCCGTGGTGGCCGTCGCTTGTTCGACGGCGCGGGTGGTCGCCTGCTCGAGGGCGCGGGTGAAGGAGTCGTCGGCGCCGTTGCCCGGCCAGTGCACCACGACCACGTAGTGGGTACGTTGCAGGTCGTGGCCGACGGCTTCGGCCCGGGCGTAGGCGCTCGCCTCGTCAGTGCCCTCCAGCAGGTCGTCGATCAGCTGGCGGCGCAGCCGCAGTTCGACCTCGGTGAGTTCGCGCAGGTGCATGAGCTCCTGGGCGAGCGAGCGTTGGGCTTGATCCAGGGCGAACATGGTCTGCTCGTCGGCCATCGCCCCGGGGTCATCGAGGGCGAGTACGCCGAGGAGGTCGCCGCGCGGCCGGACCAGGGCGATCAGCCGGTCCTTGAACCTGACCGGGCCCGCCTCACGCATGACCTGTTGCAGCATCTCTTCCTGATGGGTCGAGGACCGCACCGGATAGGGGTCGGGCCGGTCGGGACCGGCCCAGGACCTCAGGTTGCCGAACCGGTCCTCGATGAGTGCCGACAGCCCGGTGAGTTCGTACAGCGCTTCGGTGATGGCGTCCTCGCCGCCGCCCCGGGCAGCGACACGGGCGAGGGTCTCGTGCACGCTCCTCTGCAAGTGCAGCTTGGAGCGCACGGTGTCCAAGCGCTGCAGTGCGACGTCCCGTTCGGTGCGGAGTCGGACCAGTTCGCCGGTGCCCTCGTGCTGCGAGGCGCGCGTGGCCGCCAGTGACAGGGCCGCCGATGTGAGTCCCACAAGGCTCGCGAGGAGGAACTGCCCCTGCTCATCGGGCCCGGAGGGGGAGGAGATCACGAGGTAGCCGAGCAGACAGCCGGCCCCGCGGAGGCCGAACGCCCAGTTCCAGGATCGCTCCGGAAGGGATACGGAGCCGTCGGCCTCGCCGAGCTCCGTCATCTGCACGTCGTCGACCGTCGGCGCTCCCGCGTCGCGGTCTGCAACGCGGGACAAACCGTCGCCCGTCGCGAGGTATCCGGCCTCGGCGCGGTAGGGGCCGAGAATACTGACCTGCCGCATGGCCAACCGCACGATCTCACTCTGCTCCGCGCAGGTGAACAGGGCGTGGGACAGCACCAGCAGTCCGTGGGGGTCCAGCGCCGCGAGCGGACGGGGGTCGTGCCGTTGGGTGCCCGCGGTGTCTCCCGCATGGCCGGTCACGTCCTGGTCGGGGACGTGAGGCGACAGCTTCTGTGACGGACGGCAGGCCATAGATCACTCCCATCTCCGGTCATCGGAGGCGATCATGCGAATCGTGGGATCCACGCCTGGGCGAGCTCTGAGTACCCAGCCCGGGCAGGACCATCCGGCTTGTCTGGATTCTGCCTTGTTCTCCTGGACCGACCGAGGACGCCGAATTCTGACCTGCCGGGTGCAGGCGGACCCCGCTGCTCTGTTGCCACGCTGGGCGCGTCAGCGATCGACGGCGCACCGGGGACGGTGGCAGGAAGGACTGGCTGATGAACGAGCAGGCCCGCAGGACCATCGCCTCGTACACGACCTACCAGGAGGCGGAACGCGCCGTCGATCACTTGTCCGACAGGGGTTTCCCCGTCGAGAGGGTGGCCATCGTCGGGCAGGACGTGCGCCTGGTCGAGCAGGTGACCGGCCGCATGGGACTCGGCGGGGCCGCCCTGCACGGCGCGGCGAGCGGCGCCCTGCCCGGCGCACTGATCGGATGGATTTTCGGGCTGCTGAACTGGGTGGACCCGGTCGTCTCGGGGCTGCTCCTCGCCTTGTACGGGCTGATTTTCGGAGCACTCGTCGGCGCACTGTTCGGCCTGCTGGTGCACGCGGCCCAGCGTGGCCGCCGGGACTTCGCCTCGGTGAGCTTCATGCAGCCCAGCCGGTACGACGTCGTCGCCGACGAGGCGGTCGCCGACGAGGCGGTGCGGCTGCTGGCCGAGCTGCCCAGCGGGACCAGTGCCGGCACCAGCAGCGGGGCATGGAAGGGCAGCCGCCCGCGGAGCGGTCCCGCCACCACCTGAGCGGATGCGGAAGACGGGCGCGGCTCCGAGGGAGAACGGGGGCGCCTGTCACGGAAGGAGTTCCTCATGGCCAAGGCAGTAGGCATCGACCTGGGCACCACGAACTCGGTGATCGCCGTCTGGGAGGGCGGCGAGCCGACGGTCGTACCCAACAGCGAGGGCAACCGGACGACGCCGTCCGTGGTCGGCTTCACCGACACCGGCGAGCGCCTGGTGGGCCAGCTGGCCCGACGGCAGGCGATCCTCAACCCCAAGGGCACCATCTACTCGGCCAAGCGGTTCATCGGCCGGCACTTCGACGAGATCTCCGAAGAGGCCAAGGCCGTCGCGTACGACGTCGTCGAGGGCGACGGCGGGGCGGCCCGCTTCAAGGTGCGCGACAAGCTCTACGCGCCCGAGGAGATCAGCGCGCAGGTGCTGCGCAAGCTCGCCGACGACGCCTCCAAGCAGCTGGGAGAGCGGGTCACGGAGGCGGTCATCACGGTGCCCGCCTACTTCAACGACGCCCAGCGCACCGCCACCAAGGACGCCGGACGGATCGCCGGCCTGGAGGTGCTGCGGATCATCAACGAGCCGACCGCGGCAGCCCTCGCCTACGGCATGGACAAGAAGGAGCACGAGACCGTCCTCGTCTTCGACCTGGGCGGCGGCACCTTCGACGTCAGCATCCTCGACGTCGGCGACGGTGTGGTGGAGGTGCGCTCCACCGCGGGCGACAGCCATCTGGGCGGCGACGACTTCGACCGCCGGCTGGTCGACCAGCTCGCCGACGGCTTCCAGAAGGAGAACGGCATCGACCTGCGCAAGGACCCGCAGGCCCTGCAACGACTCTTCGAGGCCGCCGAGAAGGCCAAGACCGAGCTCAGCTCGGTGACCCAGACACAGGTCAGCCTGCCGTTCATCACCGCCGACGCCTCCGGGCCCAAGCATCTGACCACGACGATCATGCGGTCCACGTTCGAACAGATCACCGCCGACCTGGTGGAGCGCTGCCTGGGCCCGGTGCGCCAGGCCATGGATGACGCCAAGGTCAGTGACAAGGACATCGACGAGGTCATCCTCGTCGGCGGCTCCACCCGCATCCCCGCCGTCCAGGCCCTGGTGCGCCGCCTGACCGGCGGCAAGGACCCGAACATGAGCGTCAACCCCGACGAGGTCGTGGCGATGGGCGCCGCGATCCAGGCCGGGGTCCTCAAGGGCGAGGTCAAGGACGTCCTGCTGCTCGATGTCACTCCGCTGTCGCTGGGCGTGGAGACACGCGGCGGCGTGATGACGAAGATCATCGAGCGGAACACCACCATCCCGGTACGCCGCTCCGAGACCTTCTCCACCGCCGAGGACAACCAGCCCGCCGTCGACGTCGTCGTCCTCCAGGGCGAACGGGAGAGGGCCGCCGACAACCGGGTCCTGGGCCGCTTCCAGCTCACCGACATCCGCCCCGCGCCGCGCGGAGAGCCGCAGATCGAGGTCATCTTCGACATCGACGCCAACGGCATCCTCAACGTCACCGCACGGGACAAGGACACCGGCAAGGAACAGGGCATCACCATCAGCGAGAGCTCCAACCTCGACCGCACCGAGGTCGAGCGGATGGTGCAGGAGGCCGAGCGCAACCAGGGCGAGGACAAGGCCCTGCGCGAGGCGGTCGACGCCCGAAACGAACTGGACGCCATCGCCTACCAGGTCGAGAAGCGCCTCGGCGAGCTCGGCGACGCCGCGCCCGCACACGAGAAGGCCCGCGCCGAGATGCTGGTGTCCGAGGCCCGCGAGGCCGTCAAGAACGAGGTCGGCGCCGACCAGGCCCGGCCTCTGACGTCCGAGCTCCAGCAGGTCTTCGCGGCGCTCGCGTCCCACCAGGCGGGAACCGCCGCGGGCGGCCCGGCGGGCACCGGCTCACCGGACGGATCCGGTCCCGGCGGAGCCGCGCCGGGCGGCGCCGGGGGCGACGACGACGTGATCGACGCCGAGTTCGACAAGAGCTGAGGCGCCATGCCCATCCCACACCGGAGCACAGAGCCCGACCCGGCACCGGAGGGCGCCGTACAGCCGCCGCGCGGGGACCTCGAGCAGCCCGGACCGCCGACCGACCAGGCCGAACCGGGGCCCGACGCCGCAACCGGCACCGCCGCCGACCCCGGCGACGCGTACGCGGCCGCGCTGCGCGAGGCCGAGGACGGCTGGCGCCGCGCCCTGGCCGACCTCGACAACCTCCGCAAACGCCATACCAGGGAGCTGACGGGACAGGCCGCGTCCGAACGCGCCCGTACGGCTGCCGCCTTCCTGCCCGTCATCGACAACCTGGAGCTCGCCCTGAGCCACGCGGCCGCCGACCCCGGCGCGATCGTCGAAGGGGTCCGGGCCGTGCGTGACCAGGCCGTGAACGTCCTGGAGCGGCTGGGCTACCCGCGCCATGCGGAGACCGGCGTGCCGTTCGACCCGGCCCGGCACGAGGTGGTCGGCGTGGTCCAGGAACCCGACGCCGATCCGAACACCGTGGTCCAGGTCCTGCGACCCGGTTACGGGGACGCCGAGCGGCAGCTGCGGCCTGCCGCCGTGACCGTCGCCAAGCGGGAGTGAGCGGCCATGGCACGCGACTTCTACGAGGTGCTCGGTGTTCCGCGCACCGCCGACCGGGACGAGATCCAGCGGTCCTACCGCACCCTCGCCCGCCGGTATCACCCCGACGTCAACAAGGACCCCGAGGCGGAGGAGCGGTTCAAGGAGATCAACGAGGCCTTCAGCGTCCTGTCCGACCCGGAGCAGCGAGCCCGCTACGACCGCTTCGGCGAGGACTTCCGGAAGATCCCGGAGGACTGGGAGGAACGGGTCGGTGCCGGCGCGGGCGCGGGAGCCGGCGGTGGCTTCCGGTGGTCCACCGGGGGCGGCCCCCGGGTCCGGTACGCCACCAGCGGCTTCGGTGGCGAGGGCGTCGATGTGGACGACCTGTTCGGCTCGTTCTTCGGGGGCGCCGGACGGATGCGTGTCCCCGGAGCCGACCAGGAGGCCGAACTGCCGCTCACCGTCGAGGAGGCCTACCGCGGAGGCCGCCGCGCCGTCACCCTCGCCGGGCCCGACGGGCAGCGGCGCTACGAGGTGGACGTACCGCCCGGCGTCATCGACGGCCAACGCATCCGGCTGGCGGGCGAGGGCGGCCGCGGCGGCGGCGACGGTTCCGCGGGGGATCTGTATCTGCGGGTGCGGATCCAGCCGCACCCCCGGTTCCGCCTCGAGGGCCGGGACGTGTACGTGCAGCTTCCGGTCACCCCCTGGGAAGCCGCGCTGGGCGCGACCGTGCCGGTGCCCACGCCGAGCGGTGACATGGCGAAGGTGACCGTGCCCGCCGGATCCTCCAGCGGACGGCGCCTGCGGCTGCGCGGCGAGGGCATGCCGGGCCCGCGCGGCGCGAACGGAGACCTGTACGCGGAGCTGCGGGTCATGGTGCCGCCCCGGCTGAGTGACCGGGAGCGCGAACTGCTGGAGGAACTTGCCGCTGTCTCCCCGTTCGACCCCAGGAGGACGTGATGAGCGACCGACCGGCCAAGGCCCGCCCGTCCCACGCACGCACGACCGAGGTGGGCGCGCGGTACGCGATCGTGCCCGTGCCCGGGCTCTCCCTGGAGACCGTGGCCCGGCGCTCAGGCCTCCATCCCGATCTGATCCGCCGGTTCGTCGCCCTCGGACTGGTGGACGCCGGGTCTGACGCCTCAGGGAGGTTGGCGTTCGCCCCCTCGGCCCCGGCCGCCCTGGCCCGCATCCAGCGATTGCGCACCGGGCTGTGCCTGAACTACGCATCCCTCGGTCTGGTGCTCGACCTGCTCGACCGCATCAGCCTGCTCGAAGCCACGCTGCGGCGTGCAGGCATGAGGAGTGATCTTCCACCATGGACATGAACCGCCTGACCCAGAAGTCACAGGAAGCCCTGCAGGAGGCGCAGAGCGCCGCCGGCAGTCTGGGCCACACCGAGGTCGACGGCGAGCATCTGCTGCTCGCCCTCCTGGACCAGGAGGAGGGCCTGATCCCTCGGCTGCTGCAGCAGGCGGGCACCGAGCCCGAGGAGTTGCGCGCGGCCGTACGCGAGGAACTCTCCCGCAGGCCCAAGGTGACCGGCCCGGGCGCGGCGCCCGGGCAGGTCTACGTCACCCAGCGCCTGGCCCGGCTGCTGGACGCGGCCGAGCGGGAGGCCAAACGCCTCAAGGACGAGTACGTGTCCGTGGAGCACCTGCTGCTGGCCCTGGCGGAGGAGGGCTCGGCGACCGCCGCCGGGCGGCTGCTGAAGGAGCGCGGCGTGACCCGGGATGCGTTCCTCGGCGCGCTCACCAAGGTCCGCGGCAACCAGCGGGTGACCTCGGCCAACCCCGAGGTGGCCTACGAGGCCCTGGAGAAGTACGGCCGCGACCTGGTCCTCGAGGCCCGGTCCGGGAGGCTCGACCCCGTCATCGGCCGGGACGCCGAGATCCGCCGGGTCACGCAGATCCTCAGCCGCAAGACCAAGAACAACCCCGTCCTGATCGGCGACCCCGGCGTCGGCAAGACCGCCATCGTCGAGGGCCTTGCCCAGCGCATCGTCCGTGGTGACGTGCCCGAGGGCCTGCGCGACAAGATCGTGTTCGCCCTCGACATGGGCTCCCTGGTCGCCGGCGCCAAGTACCGCGGCGAGTTCGAGGAACGCCTCAAGGCCGTGCTCAGCGAGGTCAAGGCCGCCCAAGGGGGCATCCTGCTCTTCGTCGACGAACTGCACACCGTCGTCGGCGCGGGCGCCGCCGAAGGGGCCATGGACGCGGGCAACATGCTCAAGCCGATGCTCGCGCGCGGCGAACTGCACATGATCGGCGCCACCACCCTCGACGAGTACCGCAAGCACATAGAGAAGGACGCGGCCCTCGAACGCCGGTTCCAGCAGGTCGTGGTCGACGAGCCGGACGTGGAGGACACCATCTCCATCCTGCGCGGACTGCGCGAACGCCTGGAGGTCTTCCACGGCGTCAAGATCCAGGACACGTCGCTGGTCGCGGCGGCGACGCTCTCCCACCGCTACATCACCGACCGGTTCCTGCCCGACAAGGCCATCGACCTCGTCGACGAGGCCTGCGCCCGGCTGCGCACCGAGATCGACACCATGCCCGCCGAACTCGACGAGATCACCCGCCGCGTGACCCGCCTGGAGATCGAGGAGGCGGCCCTGTCCAAGGAGACCGACCCCGCCAGCAAGGCCCGCCTGGAGGAACTGCGCAGGGAACTGGCCGACCTGCGCGGCGAGGCCGACGCCAAACACGCCCAGTGGGAGGCCGAACGTCAAGCGATCCGCCGTGTGCAGGAGCTGCGCCAGGAACTGGAGCAGGTCCGCCACGAGGCGGAGGAGGCCGAACGCACCTACGACCTCAACCGCGCCGCCGAACTGCGCTACGGCCGCCTCCAGGACCTGGAGCGCCGGCTCGCCGCGGAGGAGGAGCAACTGGCCACCAAACAAGGGCAGAACCGGCTCCTGCGCGAGGTCGTCACCGAGGAGGAGATCGCCGACATCGTCGCCGCCTGGACCGGCATCCCCGTCGCCCGCCTCCAGGAGGGCGAACGCGAGAAACTGCTGCGCCTCGACGAGATCCTGCGCGAGCGCGTCATCGGCCAGGACGAGGCCGTCCAGCTCGTCACCGACGCCATCATCCGCGCCCGCTCCGGCATCCGCGACCCACGCCGCCCCATCGGCTCGTTCATCTTCCTCGGTCCCACCGGCGTCGGGAAGACCGAGCTGGCCAAGACCCTCGCCCGGGCCCTGTTCGACTCCGAGGAGAACATGGTCCGCCTCGACATGAGCGAGTACCAGGAGCGGCACACCGTCAGCCGCCTCATGGGCGCACCGCCCGGATACGTCGGCTACGAGGAAGGCGGCCAGCTCACCGAGGCCGTGCGCCGCAAGCCGTACTCGGTCGTCCTGTTCGACGAGATCGAGAAGGCGCACACCGATGTCTTCAACACCCTGCTGCAGATGCTCGACGACGGCCGCATCACCGACGCTCAGGGCCGCACGGTCGACTTCCGCAACACCGTGATCATCATGACCTCCAACATCGGCTCCGAGTACCTCCTCGACGGCGCCACCGCCGACGGCGACATCAAGCCGGACGCCCGCGCGCTGGTGATGGGCGAGCTGCGCGGGCACTTCCGCCCGGAGTTCCTCAACCGCGTCGACGACATCGTGCTGTTCAAGCCGCTCGGTGAGCGGCAGATCGAGCGGATCGTGGAGCTGCAGTTCGACGAGCTGCGGCGGCGGCTCGCCGAGCGCCGCATCACCGTAGAACTCACCGAGGCGGCCCGGAAGCTGATCGCCCACCAGGGCTACGACCCGGTGTACGGGGCCCGGCCGCTGCGGCGTTACATCTCCCACGAGGTCGAGACCATGGTCGGGCGCGCCCTGCTGCGCGGTGACGTCCAGGACGGCGCGACGGTCCGCGTCGAAGCCGAACACGGAGAACTGGTGGTCACCTACGACAAGCCCGAGGATGTGAAGGAGGCGAGGGCGGCATGAGCACCCTGCAAGCCACCAACGTCGTCTGCCCGCACTGCGGGCGCACCAACCGGGTGCCGGTGGCCGCCGAGGGCCGCCCCACGTGCGGCAACTGCAAGCAGCCGCTGCCGTGGATGGCCGACGCGGGCGACGACGACTTCACCGAGGTCGTCGAGCAGGCCACTGTGCCCGTCGTGGTCGACCTGTGGGCCACCTGGTGCGGCCCCTGCCGCATGGTGAGCCCCGCGCTGGAGCAGGTCGCCACCGACCTTGCAGGAACGATCAAGCTGGTCAAGGTCGACATCGACAAGAACCCGCGGCTGGCGCAGCGGTTCGAGGTCCAGGCGGTACCGACGCTGCTGGTCCTCGACAAGGGACAGACCATCGCCCGCCAGGCGGGTGCCGCACCTGCCCCTGCCCTTCGGCGGTGGGTCGAGCAGTCGATCGCGGCCCGGAAGGAGTGATCCGCATGACCCTGCACGCAGATCCCCACCTCGCGCTGGTCCGCCCGGTTCAGCCGCTGACCCCGGAAGGGTGTCAGGAGTGCCTGCAGCTCGGTTCCCCCTGGGTCCACCTCAGGCTCTGCCTGACCTGCGGCCATGTCGGCTGCTGCGACTCCTCACCGAACAAGCACGCGCGTAAGCACGCGGCGGCCGACGCCCATCCGATCGTGCAGTCGTTCCAGCCCGGCGAGGACTGGCGGTGGTGCTACGTCCACGAGGCGTTCGTGTGATGCCCGGCGACGAGACGCGGCCCGGCGCGCCGCCGGTGCCGGACGAGGCGCAGGAGCCTGACGAGGCGCAGGAAAGCGTCCCCTTCGAGACTCCCGACATCTACGGCGCCTATCCCCGCCTGAAAGACGACCAGATCGCCCGCCTTGCGCAGCACGGCCGGCGGCGTGCGGTCGACGCCGGTGACGAGCTGATCCGGGAGGGGGAGCGGTGCGAGACGTTCTACGTCGTCCTCAGTGGCTCTGTCGCCATCGTCGAGAACTACGGCACGCCCGACGAACACCTGCTGCGTGTGCACGGACCCGGCCGCTTCATCGGCGAACTCGGCCTCCTGAACGGACAGGTGGCGTTCTACACCGCTGTGGTCAGGGACCCCGGCGAGATCCTCGCCCTGTCCATGGACCAGCTCCGTGACCTGGTGACCCGGGACGCCACCCTCGGTGACGTGGTGCTGCGCGCCTGCCTGGGCCGCCGTGCTCTGCTCGTCGGGCAGGGCGCCGGTTTCCGCATCATCGGCTCGCGCTACTCGCCCGACACCCGGCGGCTGCGCGAGTTCGCCGCCCGCAACCGACTGCCGCACCGCTGGATCGATCTCGAGACGGACAAGGAGGCCGAGGCACTGCTGCGCCGCTTCGGCGTCGGTCCGGAGCAGACACCGCTGGTGATCTGGCGGGACACGACCCTGCTGCGCAATCCGAGCAACGCCGAACTGGCCCGGTTCATCGGCCTGCCGGCCCTGGAACCGGGCAACGGCCGCGGCGACCTCCTCATCGTCGGCTCCGGTCCAGCCGGTCTGGCCGCCGCGGTGAACGCCGCCTCGGAAGGCCTCGGCACCACCGTGGTCGAGGCACTGGCCACCGGCGGCCAGGCCGGGACGTCGTCCCGCATCGAGAATCTGCTCGGCTTCCCTTCGGGCATCTCCGGCGCCGAACTCACCGAGCGCGCCGTGCTCCAGGCGGAGAAATTCGGCGCCCGGATCAGCGTCCCGGCGGAGGCGGCCCGGCTCGAACGGCGGGACGACCACTACGCCGTCGCCTTCGCCGACGGCAGCGAGGTCACCGCCCGTACCGTCGTCCTGGCCACCGGTGCCCACTACCGCCGCCTCCGTGTGCCCGGCATCGAGCCGTTGGAGGGCACGAGCGTCCACTACTCGGCGACCCTCTACGAGGCCCAGCAGTGCCGTACCGACCCGGTGGCGGTGGTCGGCGGCGGCAACTCCGCGGGCCAGGCGGTGCTGTTCCTGGCCGGATACACACCGCAGGTGTATCTGCTCGTCCGTGGTCCGAGCCTCGACGCACACATGTCCCGCTATCTGATCGACCAGATCGAGCGCCACCCGCGAGTGCGCGTGCTGCTGCGCACCGAGGTGACCGAGGCACTGGGCGACAAGACGCTCGAGGGGGTCACCGTGATCGACCACCGTACGGGCGAGCACCGCCACCTCGACGTGCGGGCCCTGTTCGTCTTCACCGGCGCCGACCCGCACACCGACTGGCTGTCGGACGTGCTCGCCCTCGACGCGCGCGGCTTCGTGCTCACCGGCGCGGAGGCGCAGGCCTGCTCCGTTCCCGAACTGTGGCAGAGCCAGGGCCGCGACTGCCTGACGCTGGAGACCAGCCTGCCCGGCGTCTTCGCCGCCGGCGATCTGCGCAGCGGCTCGGTGAAGCGCGTGGCCTCCGCGGTCGGCGAAGGCGCGATGAGCATCCACTTCGTGCACCGCTACCTGGGCCACACCGCCGCGCCCGGCAACACCGACACCTCCCCGCACACCCGTCCGAAGCAGTCCGCCTGGCTCGCATGACGCCCGGCGGGCGACGACATCACGAGAAGGAGGCGATGGCCATGGCCACGCCCGTCCGGCGCCACCACGGTGCCGCAATGCAGGACAGGCCCGTCGGCTGGGCACGCAATCCACTGACGGAGTTCGATCAACTGCTCAGCGAGATGAGCGGGTTGATGGAATCCACGGTGGGAGGCGCGGCGCCCGCAGTCGCGTGGACACCCCTGGCGGATGTCACGGAGTCCGACGACGCCTTCCACGTCGAGATCGAACTCCCCGGCGTCAAGAAGAAGGACATCAACGTCGAAGCGAACGGCCAGGAGCTGGTGGTCACCGGCGACATCAAGAAGAAGGAACGCAAAGGCGTCCTGCGCCGGAGCACCCGCCGTACCGGGTCCTTCGAGTACCGGCTGCGGCTGCCCGGAGAGGTCGACACCGAGAAGATCAATGCGCAGATCTCGGACGGGATGCTCACCGTCACCGTCCCCAAGGCCGAGGTCGCAAGGCCCCGGCACATCGAGATCAGCGAGACGAGTGAAAGCACCGAGAGCAGCGGCTGAGTTGCGAACGCCGTGGAGCCGGACACACCGTCCGGCTCCACGGCGGAGCCTGAGGGAGGCAGCGATGAAATACGACGGATTCCTCGCCCGTGTGCGCGAACGAGGCGAATACAACGATCAGCAAGAAGCCGCGGATGTCACCAACTCCGTGTTGCAGGTCCTGGCCCAACGCATCAGCCCGGGAGAGGTCAAGGACCTCGCGTCCCAGCTGCCCGATCCGCTTGGACACGTTCTGAACGAGGCAACGCCTCAACAGGCGCAGAGCTTCGGAATCGAGGAGTTCTACCGCCGGGTCGCCGTGCGCACCGGTGCCCGGCCGCGCACGGCGCAGTGGGATGCCGGTGCTGTCCTGACCACCGTCGCCGACGCTGTCACCGGTGGAGAACTGAACCAGATCATCAGCCAACTCCCCTCCAGTTACGCGGTGATGTTCGGCAAGGCCGACCTCGCGGACTGAGCGGTCCGACCGAGCGGTCCGGCGGCTGAGTCACAGCAGGAGGTCGAAGACGGCTCGGGCCTCGTCCCAGTGCTGGGTCTGAGGGTTCTTCAGGTCGGGGTGGAGGATCTTGAAGCTCTGGGCAAGGGCCAGGCTGAGCCCGCCGATGATGTCCGGATAGGCCGCCTCGGTCTCCTCGTCGGGCGTGCGGTCCAGAGCGGGATGAGTGGCGATCTGCTCCAGGATCGGCTTGAGTTCCACTTCCTGGTCGATCTTCCGGAAGCGATGAATGCTCTCCTGCAGACCTTTTGTGATCGGCAGGTCACAGGTCAGGATGACGTCGCGCCCATTGGCCTTGGCGGTGGCCTGGGCGACGGTCAGGAGATCGTAGAGCTTGGCATCGACGAAGTCGCTGTAGCGCTTGAGATCGTTCTTGTCGACGTCCAGCCCCGCGGCCGCGCGGAAGAACCTTTCGAACCTGGCGATGGACATCACGGTCATGACAGTAACCTCCGGCTGCGGACGTCGGGGTGGCCCCCGGCCCTCTGGGCTTTCCAGTCAGCCTGGCCGACGGGGTGCGCGAACGCATGCGTATGCCGGGCCCAATTTGCCTCCCTGCATTGCCCTGCCAGGCCCAGGCGTCCGACTGCCCGGGAGTTCGGACGGAGGTGCGGCCTCGCGTGGAGGACGCCCACAGGTATGGCTGCGAGAGCGACGACTCGTAGTAGACCGGCCGTGGAGAACGGCACCCGGACGCGCCTGCGGCATCACCGCTCACCGCTGGCCGACGTACCGGGAATTGCACGGCGGCCGCGGCCGACGCGACCCGGCCGGGCATTCCGGCTAGGCTCGCACCCGTGAGGTGGCTGCGGACCTTCGCGGAGGTCGTGCGATCAGGGCTCACGATCGAGGAGACGCGGCTGGAGCCCCTGCTCGCGCTGCGCACGGCCGCCGGGGTGGCGATCGTCGTCGGGTCGGCGCTGTGGCTGGCCTCCCCCGCGTACGCCGCGTCCGCCGCCCTCGGTGCCTACTCCGCGGGTGGAGCCACCTTCCAGCGCACCTGGCGTCCGCGCAAGGTGATCGCGCTCGGTGCGGGCGCGGGTCTGGCACTCAGCACCTTCGTGGGTTACATGGCGGCGGGGCGACTCGTGACGTTCCTCCCGCTGCTGGCCGTATGGGCCTTTGCCGCGGGGATGGCGTGGGCCCTCGGATCGACCGCCGGGATCGTCGCCGCGACGACGGTCGGCAGCATGCTGGTGACCATCACCCTGCCCACGAGTGTGGGGCGAGCCCTGGAGCACGCCGGGGTCATCGCACTCGGGGGCGTGGTGCAGGCCATCCTGATCCTGCTGTTCCCGATCCGCCGTTGGGGGGCGCATCGTGACGCGCTCGCCGACGCCCTGGCCGCCGTGGCGGACCACGCCCGTCGGCTGCGGCACGACCCCACCGCGCCGTTCGAACCGGAGCCATTGATGACGGCCCGGGACGCGGCCGCCGTGACGCCGTCACAGGCTCGCACGCGTCCCCCCGTCCTGCACGGCCCCCGGGGCCTCGCCGAGCACATTCTGCCGGTGATCGCCGCGCTCGCCGACCCGGACGTCGGCGCCCCGGCAGAGGGGCCCGGACGGGACCGCGCACGGGAATTGCTCGACGCGGCCGCCGACGTCCTGGACGCGGCCGCCCGTACGGTCCGACACGGCACTCCCGCCGAGGTGCCGGCCGGGGCAGCGGAAGTCCTGCACATCGACGAGGACCACGAGGTGCTGGAGGGGCCCGCGCGGCAGGCCGCCGAGCGGCTCGTGGAGCTGCTCGGCGAGGCGTTGGAGATCGCCGGGAGCGGCGGGAAGCGCGACGAGGCGCCTCCACCGCACGGACCCGCGAGTGCCCATTTCCTGGTGCGCCCGACCATGTTCCGGCTCCTCCCGGTCGTCGTCCGGGCGGTCCGCCGTGAGCTCCGCGTGGACTCGCCCGTCTTCCGGCACGCCGTCCGCCTGGCGGCGGTGGCCACGCTCGGCTACCTGATCGCTTCCCGGCTGCCCCTGAACCACGGCTACTGGGCGCCCATCGCCTCGGTGATGGTGATGCGGCCGGACTTCCACCGGACGTACGCGCGTGCGGTGGCCCGTCTCGCCGGGACCCTGGCGGGAGTCGCGCTCGCCACCGGGATGGTGCGGGCCCTGGGACCGGACGCCCAGGTGTTCGGCGCGCTGGCGGTGGTCTCGGCGGCCCTGTCGTACACGCTGATCCGTACCGGCTACGCCTACTCCCAGTCCTTCACTGCCGCCTACGTCGTCTTCCTGCTCGGCATGGGCGGCCAGGCTTGGGAGCAGACAGTCCCGGAGCGGGTGGCGCTCACCCTGATCGGCGGGGTCCTGGCCATGCTGGCGTACGTGGTGTTCCCCGCATGGGAGACCCCCCGGTTGCCGGCCCGACTGGCGGACTGGCTCGCCGCCAACGGCCGCTACGCGGCCGCAGTGCTCCGCAGCTACGCCGAACCGACCCGGGAGCATCGCGCCGCCATGCGCAGGGCGCTGCTGGCGAGCAGGGAGGCACGTGCCGCCTGGCGGGAGGCCTACGACCAGGCACGGCAGGAACCGGTCCGCCCCAGAGGTCTGACGTCGCGCGAGGCGGAGGAGGCGGAGGAGGCGCTCAAGGGGTTCGACCGGGCGGCGATGGTCCTGGAGAGCCACGTCCCGCAGGGCGACAGCCGTTTCGCCCCCGAGGCGGAGCGGCTCGCCGAGGCCCTGGAGGCAGACACCGCACAGGCGGCAGTCGACGTGCGCGAGCACAGGAATCCGGACTGGGGGCGGGTGGAGGAGGCGCTCCACGCCTGGCAGGGCGCCGCCAGGGACCCGAGCCCCGTGCTACGGCGCGGCGCTGAACTGCAGAAGCGGGCCTTGGAGGATCTCGCTACAGCCGTCAGCCGCACACCCTTGGAACGGGACGTGGGCTCCGCTCGCGAGGAGCAGCGAGTGCGGGCGGCCGTGGCTGCGGAAGGCGACGGATCAGGACCAGCGCACCCGGGCGGATGACAACGCCGGCGACACGGAGCGCCCCGCCTGCTGGAGCGGGAAGCGGTCTCCTGGCCGTGCCGAGGGTCGACGAGGAACTGCTTCCCCCCAGGACCCCGCACGCGAGCAGCCCGAGTCTCAAATCCGGATGCCTGGGCCTGTCCCGCGCTCCGGCGGACGTCTTGGCCGCCGCGGCCATCAGGCTCATCACTGGCAGGACCTGGCAGGACCTGGCAGGTCGTCGGCGCTGAGTCCCGGGGCGTCCGCAACCTGCCGAGTTCTTACCGCTGGCGCGCAATGGCGGAGACTCCGCGTCGCCGGAGTGGCGCGAAGCGATGCGGGGAACCTGTACGGGGCCCGTTGCTGTGCGGGCGGGCGCACCGCGCCGGAGGACGCCGCGCGTGGACTGGAGGTGTGTGATGAAGGCTGACCGCTCCCACGAGAGCCGTGAGGGTCACGTACTGGTCCTCGATGCCGGTTCTTCGAGCCTTCACATCGCCCTGTTCGCGGCGGACGGTGAACGAGTGGCCGCTCGACACGCTTCGCAGCCCCCGGGGCCTGCTGCGGCGGCGGAACTGCGGAACTTCCTCAGCGAGGTGCCCGCTCCTGCGGCGGTCGGTCACCGCATCGTCCACAGCGGTCCGCATCTGACTGGACATACGCTGATCGACGCACGCGTACGGGCTCTGCTGGCGGACGTCGCCGATCTCGCGCCGCTGCACGTGACCCCTGCCCTGCCTGTAGTCGATGCCGCCCGGGAACTCCTGCCTGACGTTCCTCATGTCGCCTGCTTCGACACGGCCTTCCACAAGGATCTTCCGGTACAGGCGCGCACCTACGCCGTGCCGGAGCGATGGCGAGCCGAATACGGGCTGCGCCGGTACGGCTTCCACGGGCTTTCCTACTCCTGGGCACTGCAGAGGACGGCGCAGGCCCTGGGCCGACCCGTCGACGACCTCCAGGTCGTACTCGCCCACCTGGGCGGTGGCTGCTCGGCCTGCGCTGTCCGCAACGGACGCAGCGTGGACACGACCATGGGCCTCACTCCGCTGGAAGGCCTGGTGATGAGCCGGCGCAGCGGCAGCCTCGACCCCGGCGCGCTGCTGTGGCTGCAGCGGCGGCACGGTCTGAGCACGGACGAATTGGATGACGCTCTCCACCGGCAGTCCGGTCTGCTCGGCCTCTCCGGTACCTCGGGAGACACCCGGGACCTGGTGCGCGCCCGCGCGGAGGGTGATGCCTCGGCCGCGCTGGCGCTGGCGACGTTCACACTCAGCTGCCGCAGAGGCATCGCCTCGATGGCCGCCTCGCTGGACCGGCTGGACGCGCTGGTCTTCACCGGTGAGATCGGCGAGGACCAACCCGAGGTCCGCGAGGAGATCTGCTCGGCCCTGACTGTTCTCGGTGTTCGGGGCGGGCTGCTCGTCCCCGAACTGGATGAGCTGATGCGGGAAGGCATCCGACGCATCGATCAGCCGGGGAGAGGTGTCCCGGTCCTCGTGGTCGCAACCGGCGAGACACAGCAGATCGCCGCCGAGACCCGCGGGGTGCTCGACATGTGACTGGCCAAGGTACTGCCGGCACATGGGTACTCGCCTGGCCCCTTGAACTACTCCGACAATCCCCGTGATCGTCACAGGCTTCCACGCCAGCCGCACCCACAAGCTCACACCCGGCCAGAAGCACGCCAACCGCGTCCTCGCCGTCGGACGGGCACCGGTCGAGCGCGGCTTCGTCCGTCTCAGGAACTGACGGCGCAGACTCCCGCCCACGACCGGCGTGAGCACCCCGAGAAGCGGTCACACCAGTCCTTCGGCCTGCGACTACACATTGGCTGAAACCCATGGTCGACCGGTGGGGTCGCCCTCGAAATGGTCTTCAAGCTCGTCGAATCCGCCCAAGCCCGCTGGTGGGCCGTGAACGCGCCCCACCTCTTCGTCGAACGGCCCGAAGCACAAGGCCTCAATGGCCGCAACAAGCGTGCATATGACGTGTCTTAACCCAAGGCTGTCGCGCGGGCCCAATACTCGCGGACCACCGCCAGGTCGTGTTCGAAGACCTCGTCGCCACGACGGCTGGTGAAGATCCCCGGGATCGCGAGCGATCGTCCCCTTGCCCGATGCACGCGCACCTCCCACCATGTCCCGCCGCGCGTCTGGTGACTCTTCGACTCAATCTTGGTGATCTCACTCCACGCTATGGATCTGCGACTGACGAAGGTGGAGAACTGCATCCGGTCAGGCGCGAGGAGCGTTCGGCCATATCCGCGGTTGATCATGTAGAAGAGTGAAGCCAGCCAAACGGCGCCGACCACGCCGGCCCACCACCAGCGGCCCGTCGTGGCTGTCGCCTGCGTCGCCACCGCCATGCCCGCGAAAAGCAGCGTCGAGACCGCGGTCCACCACCAGTTCCTACGCCGGGCGGCGACATCGAGACCGATCCATATCTCCGGCACGCGCTGATGCTACAGACAGCCAGGATGAGACCCCATCCGCATTCCTTGACAAGGCCTCGTGCGCTGGCAACCGCTGCACGTGATGCTGAGTGCGTACGCGTTGCGCAGGGGCCGCGGCTGTTCGGCGTCCGTTTCATGCCGTGTGGGCCAGCCAGCGCTGCAGGGTGGTGTTGATGCTGGAGGGCAGGGTGCTGAGTTGGTCGATGGCGTCGCGGTCTTCGGGCCGCGGCGGGACGCCGGCGGCGGTCAGCGCCGCGTGCAGGGCCAGGCGGCGCTGGTCGCGGGGGGTGATGAGGATGCTGAGGCGCTCGGCGGGGTTGGGCGGTGGCAGCAGACAGTCCGTGTCCTGGCCGGCCACCGGAGGCCAGGGGGTCTGTGCCGGGTCGGCGGCGTAGGGGTCGACGAAGGCCTGCGGCGTGTGGTGGTCGGGGGCGATGCTCACGTAGGTCTCCTCCAGCGTCGGGTGGATGTGCAGGGGGAGAGCCCCGCATGGCTGTCTGCGGTTGCGGTTGGCGGGCGATGTCACGCTGACAGCGTCATCGGCGGCTCATCGTCTTCTCCGACCAGCACAGCGGCAGGCGGACCGCGCGTGAACCGCTGAGGTGGCGTGTCCTGGCAACAAGCGGGGCTGCTCGCGGCCGGAGCCTTGAGTCCTTCGAAGCCACGCCGTGGCCGTGCAGTTCGCCCCGCATCGTCGCCGTGTGGGGATCCCCATAGCAGCTGGAATTCCTCGCTCACGCCGAGGCGCTGGCGCACAGTGTCGGCGTAGCACCCCGCAAGAGGTACGGGCCGGCCCGCGTCTGTAAGCATGCGCAGTTCACCGACGCCCAATGAGCGAGAGCATCGGCACCATCGATCGGTGACACCTCACGGAACCGGGTGGCAGGCACTCCGCATGCGTGTCACGGGCGGGATCCTCCGCTGCGGCCACCCGATCCGAACTCCCCACCACCAACCACACATCATGGCATCCTGCATGAAGTCCGCTCCGCCGTGAGCGACAGCGCTCACGCCTCCAGGAGCCGGCGCTTCTGTTCCGCGAACTCGGCCTCGGTGAGTACACCTTGGGTCTTGAGCTCACCCAGCTGCTTCAGCTGTTCGATCTTGCTGGTCATGTCGGGGGCCGCCGGAGCCGCCGGCGGTGCGGCGTAGGACGGCGCTTGGGGTTCCTGCTGGGCCGCCCATCGTCCCTGCTGTCGGCGACTCACCCGGTTCGACACGGCGGTCGCCGTTCCGGCGACGACGGCGGTGCGCGCGACCCCGCGGAGGAGACCTGGCATGGCTGTGTCCCTTCAGTCCGTCAGCTGCCCGTCCTCTGTGCGTCAGCAGCCCGTACGTGTCGTCGGCCGTCGTTCAGCCGGCGGTCTCGATCGCGTCGAGGGCGGCGACGACCGAAGGCACCGGGATCCGCCCGGAGGCGATCATCCTGGCCCCGCCCCGGCGCAGGGCGGCGGCGAAGGGTGCGGCCCACCGGTTCTCGTAGAGCAGGATGCCGGCGGAACAGCCGGGCTCCAGCGCTTTGGCGGCCTCGCCGATGTCGTCCTGGCCGAGCAGTCCGGAGGAGGCTCCCTCGAAGACGGCGAGGTCGAGTTCGCCGTCGCCGGTGAAGTCGCCGATCTCCAGGCCTGCCACCGAACCGTCGTCGTCCTTCCTGATGAACACGAGGTCCAGGATCCGGATGAGTCCGCGGTCCACCAGGTCGACCAGGATGGGCAAGCCCTCGCCCGTCATCCGGTTGCCGGGGAACTCGACGACCAGATAGTCGATCGGACCCACGTCTTCGAATTCGTCGCTCACGGCGTCACCTCTGGTGCTCGTGGCTGTCGTCGCCCCTCGTGGCCCTCGCCCCGGAGCTCCCTGACCCCATTGCATCACCGCGGCCCGGCACCCGCACCTCGGTGTGGCGTTCACCCGTCCGCTCCGCCCGGGTCGCGCCCGCCACGACGGGCGGTTGTGCTGCTGACCATGAGCGCTAGCGGTGACGAACAGCTCTCGGCCACGGAGCGCGGTGAACTGGCCGAGCTCCGGCAGCGGGTCCATGCCCTGGAGAGCTCCGGGCCGCCCCGAGCCGCCCGGCACCACCCGCTGCGGACACTCGGCTCGGTCGTGCTGATCCTGCTGGCCGCGCTGCTGGCGATGCTGTCCGTGGTCGCGGTATGGGCGAACAGCATCGTGCAGGACACCGACCGCTACGTCGACACCGTCGGCCCGCTGGCGAGCGACCCCGATGTGCAGAAGGCGGCCACCAACCGGATCACTGCCGCCGTGCTGGCCCAGATCGACGTGGAGGCGCTGGTCAAGCAGCTCACGGACGCCGCCTCGGCGAAGGGCGTGCCACCGAGGACGACGAAGCTGATCAACAACCTGGACGGTCCGATCGAGAGCGGCCTCAAGCAGCTGGTCAGCGGCACGGTGGAGCGGGTCGTCACCAGCAGTGCCTTCGAGACGGTCTGGGTCAACGGCAACCGCAGGGCGCACGCGGCGCTGGACAAGGCCCTGACCGGCCAGGCGGACGGCACCGTCAAGGTGGAGAACAACCAGGTCGTCGTCGACCTGGGCCCGATCGTCGCCCAGGTCAAGGACCAGCTGGTCGCCGCGGGCTTCTCGGCTGCCGCCAAGATCCCGGACGTCCACACGAACTTCGTGGTGTTCGCGTCGAAGGACGTCGGCAAGATCAGGTCCTATGTGCGCGTGCTGCAACTCCTCGGGGGCTGGCTGCCCCTCATCGCGCTGCTGGTCGCGGCGGCGGGTGTCTACGTGGCGTTCAACCGTCGGCACGCGCTGATCGGGGCCGCCCTGGCGGTGTTCGCCGCCATGCTGGTCCTCGGCATCGGGCTCACCGTCTTCCGCGACGTCTACCTCAACCACCTGCCGGCCGGCGTCTCCCAGTCCGCCGCGGGCTCCGTGTACGACGCCCTGATCAAGTTCCTGCGTGCCGGTATCCGCGCCCTCGCCGCGGTCGCCCTCTTCACCGCCATCGGCGCCTTCCTCGCCGGCCCGTCGCGGATCGCCGTCGTGACGCGCACGGGCTGCCGCAGGAGCATCGGCGCGCTGCGCGACGTGACGACCTCGGCGGGCCTGCGTCTCGGGGCGGTCGGGCGGTTCGTCCATCGCTTCAAGCGCTGGATCGGGGTGGCCATCCTGGTGGTCGCCGCGATCGTCCTGTTCACCTGGACCTATCCGACCATCGCGGTCGTGGTGTGGACGGCGGTGATCACCCTGGTCGCTCTCGCGATCCGCGAGTTCCTTGACGACGACGGCTCCACGCCACCGCCCGGCGCGGGCGGCGAGGACTTCAAGCCGGACTCCGACGCAGGACCCGGCAAGGCCGCCGGGGCCGCCGCGCACTGACTCGGCTCGCAGGGTGCCTTCCCAGGGACTACGTTGAGAGCTGGAGCCCGTCGTCGTCCCGCAGACGCAGGACCGCAGACGCAGGACCGCGGACGCGCTGTCGCAGGTCCGCGACCACGGCGAGGACGGAGCACGCTCCGAGCCCGACCCGGGCATGGTCGCGCCGGACGCGGCGTCGGCCGTAACACGGCCCACGGCCGGCGGCCGGTGGGCGACCACCCGGCGGCCAACTCGCAGCGCACAGCCCACAACTGACGACCCGCCGTCCCCGTGTGGCGATCCGGCTCATCGCGGAGGCGACCATCCCCGGGAGCCGCAGCCATGACCGAGAACCACCTGGACGGCCGCCAGTTGCGGCACCGCACCCCGCAGGAACGGGCCGCGCTCGGCAAGGCAGCACGGGCCACCGTCCCGCGCTCCAGCCACGCCGAGTTTGCGCCGGGACCGAAGCGACCGGACCCGCTGGAGATCATCGAGAAGCAGTCGGCGACACGGCTGCCCGAGCTCGTACCGGTCCGCTACGGACGGATGTCCGAGTCACCGTTCCGCTTCTACCGGGGAGCCGCCGCCATCATGGCGTCCGATCTCGCGGAGACACCGAGGACGGGCTTTCGTACCCAACTGTGCGGCGACGCCCACATGTTGAACTTCCGGCTGCTGGCCTCACCCGAGCGCCGCCTCATGTTCGACATCAACGACTTCGACGAGACCCTGCCGGGGCCCTGGGAGTGGGACGTCAAACGCCTGGCCGCCAGTCTCGTCATCGCCGGCCGGGCGAACGGCTTCAGCACCAAGGAGCGGGCCGCGATCGTACGGGCCACCGTGCGGTCGTACCGCGAGAACATGCGTGCCTTCGCCGGCCTCGGCAACCTGGCCGTCTGGTACGCCCAGTTCGACGAGAAGTGGGTGGAGGAGCGGTTCGGGGACGACGTCTCCCACAGGGGCCGCGACCGCTGGACGAAGGCCTTGGCCAAGGCGCGTTCGCACGACACCCTGCAGGTCTTCGACAAACTCACCGTCGTCGTCGACGGCAAGCGCCGTATCGCCCCCGACCCGCCGCTCATCACCCGCCTCGAGGACCTGCTGCCGGACAACCGGCGCGGCCCGCTCGAGCAGCAGATCACGCGGTTGATAGAGCGCTACGGCAAGACCCTGACGTCGGATCGGCGGTACCTGCTGGAGCAGTACCGGGTGGCCGACATGGCGCGCAAGGTCGTAGGGGTCGGGAGTGTCGGCACCCGCTGCTGGATCGTGCTCCTGCTGGGGCGGGACGACGAGGACCCGCTGTTCCTCCAGGCGAAGGAGGCCGACGAGTCGGTGCTGGGGCAGCACGTCGGAGCCACCACGTACCCGACCCAGGGCGAGCGGGTGGTGTCCGGGCAGCGGCTGATGCAGGCCACCAGCGACATCTTCCTGGGCTGGGAGCGGGTCGAGGGACTCGACGGCCGGCGCCGGGACTTCTACGTACGGCAGCTGCGTGACTGGAAGTGGGTCGCCGTGGCCGAGGACATGGTGCCGCGGGGCATGCGGACCTTCGGCGCGCTGTGCGGGGTGACGCTGGCCCGCGCCCACGCCAGGTCCGGCGACCGCGTCGCCATCGCCGCGTACCTGGGCGGCGGCGACTCCTTCGACCGGGCCCTGGTGACGTTCGCCGAGGCCTACGCCGACCAGAACGAACGGGACCACCAGGCGCTCGTCGACGCCATCGGCACCGGAAAACTCCCCGCGGAGGCCGCCTGAGCAGACGCCCGGCCCGGCTCACCCGTCACGGGTGATCACCGGTGCCGGATCCCTCCGCACGCTTGTGGAAGAGGCGCTGAGTGCGACCTCTCGCCAAGGAAGTGAGGAATCGACCATGGCCACCACCACGACGCACCGCCGCTCGGAAACCGCCGAGGCGACCGCCGGCGGACTGACGGTGTTCGCCGCCGTCCTGCTGTTCATCGCCGGTGTCCTGGACCTCTTCCGGGGCATCATGGCCATCGCCAACGACGACGTGTACGTGAACACCCCCAACTACGTCTTCAAGTTCGACCTGACCAGCTGGGGCTGGATCCAACTGGTCCTCGGAGTGATCGCCATGTGCGTGAGCGCCGGCCTGTTCACCCGTGCCACCTGGGCCCGGGTCGCCGGAGTCGGCATCGCGGGACTGGCGATCATCGGCAACTTCCTGTCGCTCCCGTACTACCCCTTCTGGTCACTCACCCTGATCGCGATGTACGGCTTCGTCATCTGGGGCCTGTGCGTCGTGCGCCGGGAGCGCTGAGCGACGTAGGAGCTCCTACTGCCCGTAAGAGTCGCCACGCGATGGTGGTGACACCGCCGCACCTCGTCGTGCGGCGCCGAACCCGGGAGGACCCATCGCCGAAGCGACCTCGGAGAGCGGCTCCGGCCCCGCGGCGGGGAGTCAGCCGTCGGAAGCCGACCTGCTGAGAACCATGCTCGGCCGGCCGGAGTACCGCAGGGCCCTGGTGTTCTGCGGCCTGATCGGTGTCCCGGTCGCGCTGATCGCCTTCTGGTTCCTCGTGGCGGTCCAGCAGCTGGAGCAGCTGATCTGGACGGACTGGCCCAAGGGCCTGGGCTGGGAGCGGGCCCCCTGGTGGTGGGCGCTTCCCCTGCTCACCCTCGCCGGTCTCGTGATCGGCGTGGTGGTCGCCCGGTTTCCGGGGCGGGGCGGACACGTGCCCGCGGGCGGCCTGCATTCGGGCGGCGTCACGAGAAGGGCCCTGCCGGGCGTCGTGCTCGCCGCCATGGCCGGTCTGCCGCTCGGCGCCGTACTGGGACCCGAGGCACCGCTGATCGCGATGGGCGGCGGACTGGCGCTGCTCTTCGCTCGCCTGGCCCGGGCTCCGGAGACCGAGGCGAGCACCGCGCTGCTGGGCGCGGCCGGAGCGGCGGCCGCCGTCTCCGCGCTCTTCGGGAACCCGATCGTGGGCGCGGTGCTGCTGATGGAGGTGGCCGGGGTGGGCGGCCCGCAGCTGTTCGCGGTGATGCTGCCGGCCCTGCTGGCCAGCGGCGTCGGGGACCTGATCTTCACCGGGTTCGTCCACTGGACCGGCTTCGAGACGGGGAGCCTGGACATCGGCCTGCCCACGCCGCCGCCGCTCGACTGGGCGGACGTGCTGTGGGTGCCGGTGCTGGCGCCCGCCCTCGCCCTGTTCGTCCACTGGGCCTTCGTGGGCGGTCGCTTCGCGGCACGCTTCGTGGCGGTCCGGACGGTACGGAACACCGCCCTGTGCGCGCTGGCCGCGGCGGTCTGCATCACGCTCTACGCCGTCGCCACGGGGCGCTCGCCCGCCGAGGCGGCCCTGTCGGGCGAGTCCACCCTCTCCGATCTGGCGCGGGACCCGCACGCCTGGCCGGTGGGGGCCCTGATCGCGGTGCTGGCCTTCAAGGGACTGGCGTACGCGGTGTGTCTGGGCAGTCTGCGCGGTGGCCCCGTCTTCCCCGCCCTGTTCCTGGGCGGAGCGGCCGGTGTGCTGCTGGCGCCGCTGCCCGGTCTGGGCCTGGTCCCGGCGATGGCGATCGGGATGGCGGCCTCGGTGACCGCGGCCCTGCGGCTGCCCGTGAGCAGCGTCGTCCTGGTCGTGCTCCTGCTGGGCAACGTGGACACGGTCGCCCTGGTGGTGCTGGCCGCGGTCGTGTCCTTCGTGCTCGTCCAGCGGCTGCCACAGGGGCCGGACGTCCCGGCGGTCGCTGAGCGACCGGCCGACCGGACACCTGATCGGGCGGCTCACCGAGCGGACCCCGTCGGTGCTCCTCGCAAAGGCGGGTCACCCCGGGGGCGGGCCCGCCGGTCCGGGTGAGCCCAGACGGCGGACCGCCCAGGGTTCACGGGCGATGACGGCACCGGCCGTCAGACACAGGGTGATGACCACGCAGAGCGTGATGAGCCAGGACAGCAGGGTGAAGACGGCGCCGAGGGAGCCGTACTTCTCCAGGCTGTGGTTGAGGGCCCGGGGCACGTACAGCGACGCGGTGGAGGTGAGGACGGCCAGGGCCGTCCCGGTCAACAGCGCGCCCGGCAGCAGCGGCCGCCAGGGCACGCGTGCGACCAGCAGCAGGTGCTGTGTCCACCACCAGATGCCGACCTCCGCGATCAGCAGCAGGGGCACGCCGAGCCACAGGCCGAGGCCGAACCCGTCGCGCAGGCTCCCCTGGATCGCGAACATGCCCAGCCAGGTCGCGAGCCAGGCGACCCAGCGCCAGGCCGCGACCCGCGCGCTCGCCTTGGGCAGGCTCCAGGCGCGTTGGCACAGCCGTTGCATGGCGCGGCTGCACGCGGTGGCGGACAGGAGCACCATCAGCCCGCCGACCACGCCGGTGGTCTGCCGCAGCTCGTCGGAGGGCTGGCCGGTGCCCTGGAGAACCTTGTGCAGCTCGTCGTTCGCGCTTCCGGTCAGCCCGAAGGCGTCGTGCAGGGAGGCGACGAACTGGTCGCGCAGCCACTGCGGGGCGAGGGAGGCCACCACGAACAGCAGGGGCACGGCCGTGAGGAAGGTCTGGGCGGCCAGCCGGGTCGCCGAGTCGAACACGTTCACCGAGATCAGGTGCGTCAGCAGCCGCGTGATCACGGGGAACCGTTCCTCGGCCCGGGTGCGCAGTTCCATCAGCCGGGCCCCGGCCGAGGCGGCGCGCCGCCGAAGCGCCGCCCGCCGGGACGGACGGCCCGGCCGCTCGTCTCCGGTCCCTGTCCCTGGCTGCATGCCGCCAGAGTGCCGCGCCTGCGTGCGCATGGCCCCGGCAGGTGTACGACACAGGGCCGAATGGGTCAACATTCCCGCGCGAACAGGTGCGAGGAGGCCACGGGGCCGGACGAGCCTTCGGTACGGCCCGCCCTCGCCGCCGCCCGTTTGTGGGGTGTCGGCACGGCGGTGAGACTGGAGGCATGACCGGGAGCCGCGATGGTGCTTGACCTGGTGGTCATCGGCCTCGCGATCACCGTGTTCCCCCTGTCGGTGACCGCGTTCGTCCTGGTGCTGTCGGCGCATCGTGGGGTCCGGAACGGCCTGGTCTTCATCCTCGCCTGGCTTGCCTGCTTCGTGGCCGTCCTGGCCGCCGTCCTGCTCACCACCGGCGGCAAACCACCGGCACCGCGCTCCCCGCCCTCCACCGCCTCGTCCGCCGTCAAGCTGGCCATCGGGGTGGGACTCCTCGGATACGGCTGGTACCGGCACCGGTCCCGGCGCAGGAACCGCGAGCGCCCGCGCGCTCCGGCCGGCCGACGGCACAAGTCCTCCGGCGGCCTGATGGGGCGCCTCGACCGCATCTCCCTGTGGACCGCGGCGGGGCTGGCTCCGCTGCTCCAGCCGTGGGGGCTGGTGGCGGCCGGCGCGGCGACGGTGGTCAGCGCCGACCTGTCCCACGCGTCCTCCTACCTGGCCCTGTTCGGATACTGCCTCCTCGCCACGAGCAGCCTGCTGGCGATGGAGGTCTACACGACGTTCGCCCCGGACTCGGCCAGGGTCCGCCTGGGCACACTCCGCACATGGATCGAGACCCACCAGGAGCAGGCCCTGGTCGCGGTGGCGCTGGTGGCGGGACTGTTCCTGGTGAGCAGGAGCATCCCCCAGCTGACGTCCTGAGGGTGCCACGCCTGATCTGGCATTTCCGGCCCGGTCCCGGTCAAAGGAGTCCGGGCGCCCTGGATGCCGGTGTCATCTCACATCCTCGCTCCGCCGGTCATCGTGTCCACCCCTTCGTCTCCTTGGCCTGCGGACTCATCTGCTGGAGGCGACTGAAGAAGCACCGGTCGTGATCGTGTCACGAGCTTTTCGCTACAACTCACACCACTTCCCCGGAGGGTCGGCCGCCCACGTCTGCGTGAAGTCGTGCACCAGCTCCCACGCCCGATCGGTATCCAGGACAAAGTTGCCCGTGAACACAGCGAGTTCGTCCATGATCGGGACTTCGACCTCGGAACCCGGGGGGACGGTGCCGTCTCCTACGAGCAGAGACATCCGGTCGATGTCACTCATCAGGTGAACGACCGCGTGACTGGCTCGGAAGGCCAGGGACAGCACCGGGAACTCCCTGTCCGGCGACCGAACCTCGAGGTACCCCTGGCCACAGGAACGCAGGTCGTTGAAGTGAACGGACAGATCCTTCACCTCTGAACGTCTCTCAACCAGATGGAACATGCCAGACTCCAGCGACGTCGCCGCCCACATCACGCTCATCCAGCCCCTCTTCCCCACGCAAGTCGTCGCCCACCATCCCGAGCCACGCTCCCACGCTCCACCACGACAGGACTGCTGGGGCTGGGCTGCATGATCGTGTTACGAGCTATTAGCACTGGGGGAAGCCGTGGCCAAGAGGCAGTCATCGTCCAAACAATGTTCGCGCTGGCGTAATCCAGCTGCAGGTTGTCCTTCTTGCCACAGTCGGCGCAGCGACCGGCGCCGTTTCGGGCTTCGTTCACCCCGTCAGTTGATCCCGTAACAACAACCCTTGGCTGGGCTCCCGGCCCCGAGGGTTTGCGCGGGAAGACACCGGACAGGTGATTACGCATGCTTGGGCTCATCAACCTCGCGAACGACCGGCCCGACGGCCCCTCGTGGTCCCCCTACCTCGCTATCGGGCTGTTCCTCGCGGCCGCGATCTTCGTAGGCGTCATGTATGCCAAGCGCCGTCGATGAACCAGGAGGGCCGACATGCAAGTTGTCGTGGGCTTCCTGATCGCTCTTTTCGGGCTCGTCACCGGATTCATGGGCCCGCGCATGGCGACTACGCTTGCCGGCCGGTCCAATGGGCGGTTCGGAGCGTCCAATGCGCTTGCCTTCCGCCTGATGGGGACAGTCCTGGCCGTCCTGGGGTTGCTCTATGCGACGGGGGTGGTGGGCTGAGACTCCCGATGGCATCCGCTGACGCACGCGTGCCGTCAAGCGAGTGCGATTTCGCGGTACGACCACTGAAGCGGTGTCTCAGCCGTTCCGCTGCAGCGGCGCTACGTCGGCCTACGGGTCTGTACGAGATGGGCGCTCGCTACTGGCCAGGCTAGCCAGAGCCTCCACGACCACCGCTGCCGTCGCCGCATCGAGTCCGACGACCCCACCGGCCGCAGACCAAGCCGCGGCCGCAGCCACAAGGTCATCCTCTGTGGCGGAGACCAGGACATCGCACAACGTGTCCGACACGGTCAGCACGAACGGGCTGTCGACGTCCTCAGAGGTCAGCAGCTGTCCCACCCTCGGGCGCTGGCTTGCCTCTTCATAACCGCAGCCGGACATCACAGCCTCGACCTGGGCGATGGCAACGACCGGATCGATGTCCTTGAGGAAGATCACGTCCAGCCCTGCACGGACTGGCATCCGCCGCTGACGATCAAGGCTCACGGGCCTGACCAGAGCTTCACACAATCTGAGGGTCAAATTTCGGAGACTGCCAGAGGGTCACTTTTCGCGAAGCGTTGACAACGGCGAGCTTTGGACGCGTTGAGCGGTGTAGGTGACCGTCAGGCGCGGGTCGGCGACTTGGCCGCCGAGCTCGTCGACGAGTGCACCGAGGCGAGTGAGGAACTCTTCCCGGTCGGGCGCGGAGAGTTCCGCGATGTTCGGGAACGTGGACCACTGATCCCGTGCGGTCTGCGCGGTCAGGATCTGCTCCCATTCGACGATCTCGACGGAGACGTTGTCGAAGTAGCCGCCCGTGGTCAACTGGCTGCGCCACCGGTCGGTGTCGAGGACGTGCGAGCGGCTGTTCCGGTAGCCGGTCCCGCCAGGCAGCAGGTCGTGGTAGACCTCGTCGAGCCGGTCGCGGAAGAGCGTCGGCCGCTTGACGTCGCCGAAGTCGTTCCACCACGCCGCCAGCCAGCCGCCCGGACGCACCAACCGGGCGATCTTCGCGGTCGACGTGGCCGGGTCGAGCCAATGCAGCGCTGTCGCCGCCACCGCGAGGTCGAACCCGCCTGGCAGGTCTACAGCCTCGAAGTCACTGACGAGGACCTCCAGCCGGTCACACGCGTGATCGGCGACGAGGATCGCGGCCAGGCTTTCGCCGGGCTCGACCGCTATCACGTGCGCGCCGGCCGCCAGCAGCGGCTCGGTGGCCAGGCCCGTACCGGCACCGATCTCGAGCACCCGCGCACCGGGCCGCAGCCCGCAGCGCTCTGCCAACAGGTCGAAGACCGCGTCCGGGTACCGTGGTCTGCCTCGTTTATAGGTCAGCGCATCAGCGTTGAACGACATCCGGCGAGCTGCGCGCGTTATGTCAGCCATCATCGATCGCTCGGCGGTGACAGCATCCTGAGCAGCTTCGGTGTCGAGGTCAGATTCTTGATCGTCCACTTTGGCAGTCTGCCAGCTACGCCTTACGGGGCCACGGGATTTTCCCCCTGAATCCCATGCGCAGCTGGGAGCCACAGGTGGTCGCGACACCTCGTGACCATGTTCTTGATCACGACGGCAGGAATAGCAGTGAACGACCGGGCCGGTGAATGATCGGGTCTCTTTGTCGACCGGTTGACTGAACGGCTTCACCGCCGAACCGTTCCGCCCCTTCACCCGATGGGCGCCGCTGCCCGCCGGTGCCACGTCCGGGAGCAGCACGGGCGGGATGAGCGGCGCGGACGGGGCCGGACAGCGAGCGCCGCAATGACGTCGTTTTCGGGAACGGCCGGACGATGGGCTGTGGTGGACACAGCGCGCATCCGATGCTCAGGGGCACCGCACTGTCGCCAGAGATGTCCCTGTACCTGATCGCGTCGGTGGTGGAGGACCTCAGACGATGCGCGAGTACGACCTGATCAACGCCCACCGGCGCACAAGCAGCCACAACGACGGCGAGGGCGGCCACTGCGTCGAGGTCGCCGACGGGGCGTGGGTGTCGTCCGCGTCCGGGACAGCAAGACTCCGGACGGCCCCGTCCTGCTGTTGTCCCCGCTCGCATGGCACATGTTCGTGCGGACAGCGAGGCAGTCCCGCTGAGGGACGAACCTCGCTGCCCGCACCGGCGTCCTATCGGACGGTGCCCAGGTCAGCAGAACTGGGCGGTCCATCCGGCGAACCTCTTGAAGGCAGCCACGGAGTTGGGACCGAAGATCCCGTCGATGGAGTCGGTGTAGTTCCACTGGGACTTGAGGTAGCGCTGCAGGGCCCTGTTGGTGTTGGGACCGGGGTCTCCGTCGATGTTCCCTGTGTACCCGTGGTACGTCGCGAGGAAGCGCTGCATCGCCTTCCAGCTGTTGGTGCCCAGCTGGCCGTCGAGCGGGCCGGGGTAGCTCCAGTAGTCCATCAGCCAGCACTGGACCCACCTGGCTTCCGTGGTGTTCAGACCGTGGTTGTCCACCGCGAGCGGGCTGACTTCCTTGGTGCTGACCGCCGGCTTCGTGGCCACGCCGGTTGTCGCGAAGCTGCTGCTCGCTCCCGCCAGGCTCCCGACGAGGATCCCGGCCACGGCGGTGGCGCTGACGAAGGTGCGTGTCAAAGCCCTCATGAAATTCCCCCTTCTCAGTTTTCCGACTGGAGTGAACGTCAGTCCGTACAGGCTTCGGAGCACGAGCGGGCGAACCTCTTCATGGCGGCCTGGGCAGCGGGCCCCCAGACGCCGTCGATCGCGCCGGCGTAGCCGTGCTCCGCCCTCAGAAAGAGCTGCAACGACCGAACGATTCCGCTTCCGAAGATGCCGTCGATCGGGCCGGTGTACCCCCACTCGGCCTGGAGGAAGCGCTGCAACGCCTTCCAGGTCTCGGTGTTGAACTGGCCGTCGATCGGGCCGGGAAAGTCCCAGTGGTCCATCAGCCAGCACTGCAGCCACCGGACTTCCGTCTGGGTCAGTCCGAGGTCCACCGCGAGGGGACTGACGGCGCGAGTGCTGACCGCCGGCTTCGTGGCCACCTCGGTCGCTGCGAAGCCACTTCCCGCACTCGCCAGGCTCCCGGCGAGGATCCCGACGGCTGCGGTGGCGCCGACAAGCGTTCTCGTCAACGTCCGCATTCGTCTCCCCTTCCTCAGTTCTCCGACTGGCGCGAACTCATGTTCCCCACTCTCTGCTGCCGCTGTCATGCTCCAACGAACCTGCTGACACAACGCAGGTCGGAGCCGACGCACGTAGGGGGAACGGGATGCTCCGCTTTCATTTCACGCCCGAAGACCTGATCAGGCTCAGAGTGGCCGACCGTCCCCATCTGCTCTGGGAGATCGTCGCCAGCCTGCACCGATTACAGACCCGTGAGGGACGCTGGGCCTATGCCGGTTGGCATCGGACCGCCGTATCCGCGCTCCGCGACACCGGCCTGGACCGCGCGGTGAGAAACGTGCTGCTGCCACTTTTCCCCCGAGCCCGCTATTTCCCGGACTTCCTCACTCCGCTCGAGGGAAAAGAAGGACTCGATTCTGGACTCGACGCCATCCTCGCGACTCCTCGCGCACGGGTGGCGAAGGAGATCTCTCGGCTGGAGCAGACGGTCGGCGCCCCGGCGTGGACCCGCGGACTCGCCGACGGGGAGACGCGCGGCAGGGTCACCCGCGTACTGCGCGCGTACTACGACACCGTGATCGCCCCGCACGAGGAAACCCTCCACGAGCGCCTGCACACCGAGCGTGCGAATCGTGCCGGTGCCTTCCTCCGCAGAGGGAGCGAGGACGTGCTCCGGACCCTGACGCCGACGGTCCGCTGGCGTCATCCCGTACTGGAGATCGCCCCCTACCCGAACCACCGCGACGTCTACCTGAACGGCCGCGGACTGCTCCTCGTCCCCTCCTACTTCTGCTGGTCGACCCCGGTCACACTGGCCGACCCGCAGCTGCCTCCCGTACTGCTGTACCCCCTCCACCACCCCCGAGCTCTGCCTCCACCCACCGGCAGGAACTCCCTGCACGCCCTCCTCGGCACCACCCGCGCCGCCGTCCTCCGTGCCGCCGCCACCGGCGTCACCACCGGTGAGGCCGCCCGCCGTTCCGGCGTCACCCCCACCACGGCCAGCCACCACACCACCGTGCTGCGCGACGCCGGCCTCATCGCAAGCCACCGCCACGCCAACACCGTCCTGCACACCCTCACCCCCCTCGGCGCCGCCCTCCTGAAACAGCACGCGAAGCACGCCGGTACGCTCACCGAGCCTCCTACGGGGTAAGTCCGGTGAGAGTCCGGCGCTGACCCGCAACTCGCGGGCGGGCCGGGGCTCGCATGACGGATGTCTTCGGGACCCGCGTCACTCGGAACACCCTGCTGAGACTGATCGCCTCGCTCCCGGATCCGCGCCCAATGCCCCTCGCCGCGTGGTCGGTGTGGACAAAGAAAGCCCAGCGCAAAGAAAGGTCATCACCACCGCGGCCAACGGGCCGCCTTCCGGTCTCACGTAAAAGAAGGGCTGCTCAACCGGCGGCATCCTGAAGTGGTCGAGAGATCCGCTCGTCCGATGGCGAAGCGCTGGTTCTGGGCGCCTCGGTCGCAGCCAGCGGTGCGGTAATTGCCGTTGTCCTGCGGGTAGAGGCGGCGGCCCGTGCCGACCACGGCTGGTCAGCGGGACGCGGTCGCTCGCCCGCAGTCCTACGAGTCGGGTACCTGAAGCAGATCCACAGAGAAGCGCAGCGCGGTTCAGGATCCGTCGTGCAGGACCAGGATGGCGACGTCGTCGGTGCGCTGCCCGGCTGTGTCGGCCTTGCTGAGCAGGTCGTCGATGAGCAGATCCAGGTTCTGCTCGTCGGCTTGGGCGAGGTGGTGCGCGAGGCGGGTGAAGGAGTCGTCGAGATCGACTCCGGGTGTTTCGACGAGGCCGTCGGTGTACAGGACGAGCATCAGGCCTGGAGTCAGTGGGATCTCGGTCAGGGGGAAGTCGGCGTCGGGATCGATTCCCAGGAGTGGTCCTGGTGGGACGACTGCGGGTCGGGTGACACGGTCGGGCAACCGCAAAAGGGGTGGCGGGTGGCCTGCGCTGGCCAGGCACACGCGTCGGCGGGTGAAGTCGAAGTGGGCGTAGAGGCAGCTGGTGAAGAGCTCGGGGGCCAGGTCGGTGAGGAGCTCGTTGGTCCGGGCGAGGACCTGGTCGGGGGGCGTACCGAGAGTCGCATGGGCGTAGACAGCGGTGCGGACCTGCCCCATCAGGGCGGCGGCGGCGACGTTGTGTCCCTGGACGTCGCCGATGACGGCCGCGGCCGCGGTGTCACCGAGGCGGATCAGGTCGTAGAAGTCTCCGCCGATGTCCATGCCCTGGGTGGCGGGCAGGTAGCGGGCGGCTACCCGCAATCCGTCGACCTGGGGAAGGACGCGCGGCAGCAGGGCCTGCTGAAGGCCGTGGGCGAGCTCGTGTTTGGCGTCGTAGAGGCGGGCGCGGTCCAGAGCCTGTGCGATCAGCCTGGCGAGCGACGTCAGGACGGCGCGTTCCTCGGCCGGGAACAGGTGCGGCTGGTCGTAGGACAGGACGCAGCAGCCCACGGGCCTGCCGGAGATGATCAGGGGCAGGAACGCCCATGCCTGTCTCCCGCTGACCTGTCGAGCTTCCGGGTACATGCGGTGCATCTCCTCCGGGGCGGCGAAGAACGCGGGGATGCCGCTGGCCAGGGCCTGCCCGGCCGGGGTGAAGTCGGTGCCGAGAGGCAGTGCGTCGAGGCGCTCGATGATGCGGGGGTCGTAGCCGCGCTGGCCGGTGATCCGCAGTCGGCCGGCCTCGGCGGTGGACACGACCAGGCCTTGTGCGCCGAAGGCGGGCATGATCTGGTCGGCGATCAGGGCAATGACGTCCTGGACTCCGACGACTTCGGTCAGACCCGCGGCCAGGTGAGTGAGTTGGTACAGCTGGCCCGCGCCGGCCGGTGTGACCGTCCTTGTGGAGCGCTCGGGCGCCGGGGACGGCAGGGCCTGGGCGCCGCTGGGAACGATCCGGACGCTGATGCCGCTGGCGTCAGGGAAAAGATGAAAGTCCAGCCACTGATCCGGTGGACGGCACGCCGTGAATGAGACGGGCTCGCGACTGATCACCGCAGCTCGGTAACGGTCCTCGTAGGTGGGATCGTCCAGCCAGCGCAACGACTGCCACGGCAGGGTGCCCAGCAGCCGGCCGGCCTCGCAGCCCAGCAGGTCACAGGCTCCGGAACTGAGGTAGGTGAACTGACCCTCGAGGTTCAGCGCGCAGCTTCCGCCGGGCAGACGCTCCGCGAAGTCGGCCGCGGCCGTCGCCGGGGCCCCGGGCCGGCGCTCGACGGGAACGACACGGGGCGGGCCGTCGCCGGAGAGGGATTTTCCGTGCGCGACGGCTTCCTCCAGTAGCCGGGCCAGACGCCGGCAACTCGCCGTGATGTGGCCTCGCTCCCGTCCGGTCATGTACGGCGGCCGAGTGGCCGGCCACATGAGCAGCAGTGCTCCCCAACGCCGGGCGCCGGTCACTGGGGCGGCGAGCAGGGCCAGCGGGTAGGGAAGCACCACCGCGGTGCGCGGATAGGCGCGGACCATCTCTTCCTGGCTGCCCACCCATACCAAACGGTCTTCACGCACCGCGACGGCCACCGGCGCTGGAGCGGCCATCGGTGTCCTGGCCCATGGTGCGGCGAATTCGGCCGGAGCCCCGCACAGCACATCCAGACGCAGCAGCCGTTCATCCGGTGTGAGCAGGTACAGAGCGCCGATGGACGCGCCGGTTCGGCGCACCGTCTCCGCGAACACGGCATCCAGATCGTCGTCGCCGACGGCGGCCAGATCACCCGCGCTGCTCACGAAGCACCTCCAGCACCCCGGGAGAATTCAGGAACGGCCAGCCGGTCCGGTGGGCCCCCGGATGTGCATCGCCCGTGCCGAGCTTGCCCTTAATAAGACGCTACGCTCCAGAAAAGCCCTAGGCCCAGCAGGTGCCCAAGCGGACCTCGATTCAACTGCGGGGGAGGGGCCCGCCGAGCCGCAAGCATCCAGTCCAACTCGGCCGCCGGATGACTTCGTGCCGACCGACCTTCGCAACAGGGCTTGGGGTGGTGCAGCGTCCGACGCCCTCGTCCAACCGGGTCACGGGCGGTACGCCTTGTCAGCCCGCACCCTGTCAGGTCTCCTGCGGGGCCGCCCGCGCCCCAGCCGGGGCACCGATCGCCTCCAGGACCGGCTTGAACTGCGGGGAATCCCCCCGCTGACCGGCTGTGACCACGATGGACAGCGACTTCTGCCCCTGATCGAGGACGAACCGTTGCTGACCATCGGTGGCTCGGGGAGCTCGGCGGCGTGACCGTCCCAGCTGTCGCCGAATCTTTCCCAGGCGCTTCTCACACCGGCCGGTGGCGGTACTGGCCTGTGTGAGGAGCTTCCGGTCAGGCGAGGTTCTTGGTGAAGAACTCGTCGAGCTTGCCGAAGGGGATGCGGTCCTTGCGGTCGAAGAGGTCGACGTGGTCCGCGCCGGGGACGACCAGGAGGTCGATGGTGTCGGACGACATCTTGTGGACGTCCTCGGAGTAGCAGGGGAAGCCGATCCCGGTATGCAGCACCCTGCAGGCACTGCCGATCCGGCACCGGTCGCGGACCGAGCGCCTTCATCCGGCCACGGCGGAAGCTACGGCTCGAGCAGCTCCCACGACTGTTCATTTAGCAGAGCGCGTGAGTAGCTCTTCAGCGTTCATCTCCGGTTCGCTCGGTAGGAAGTAGGCATGCGGAAAAGCGATGCAACCAGAAAGCGCAGGGCACCCGCACCACAAACCTCATAGAGTCGGCCGTCTCACTGGACTTGAAATCTTCCGGCAGCCCCTGGACTTCGGGCCCAGTTGCGACGGGCCTTGGTTCTCGTGCGGGTGTCGAACGGGGCTCCGGCGAATACTCCCGTCGGAGTAACGTCGCATCGCGTGTCTCCCGAGGGATGAAGACCGCAGTATGACGAAACGGAATGGAATCGGGCCTAGCGTTGGGGCTATGCCGGAACTTGATAGTCCACTGCGGAGGTTGGGGGTGGCCGCCAGGGCGCTGGCGGCGGCGTTCCCTGTCGCCGCATGCGGGGTCACACGCCGACAACAGTGCGGGGCCCCAGCGGCCGGCCCGCACAGCCCGCACGCGGACGGTCGGCAGCTCCACCACAGCCGCTGCGCACCGGCGAGCGGTTCCTCGACCTGAGCGCTGCCGCGGTGCGCGAGCAGGACGCGAAGACCGCCTAAAGCATTTCGCGTACGGATGCCGTACGGATACCTCACCACACAAACACCTGAAGAGAGGCACTAACATGAAGCCCATGGGACGCCGCGGCTTTCTCGCCGCCAGCACGGCACTTGGTATTGGTGCCGGCCTGTCCACGCACGCCATTCTCTCGGAAACGAGCGAGAACGAGACTCCGGACAAGACTTCGGACATTTTACGGCGGGACCAGGACCTGCCCTTCATCGGCACGGAGGAGACCTTTTCGACTCCCACGTTGTTGAAGCTGAACTCCATCAATGAGGATCACATAGCATTCCTGGAGGAAACTGGTCTTGCGGATCTAGGCCAACGCCGCATCGGTGATATGGATGCGGGGGGACTCAACGTTCAAATCCTCTCTGCTCATACACCCTCTGTGCAAAATGTCCCTGGACAGAGGGGCATCGACCTTGCCTATCGTCTTAACCGGCAACTTGTAGAGGGGCCAATCGCCAAATATCCGGACCGTTTCAAGGCTTTCGCCACCTTGCCCTTGCAGAGCCCGGAGGCGGCGGCGGACGAACTGGAGCGCTCGGTTCGGGAAGATGGCTTCTTGGGCGCACTGACCAACGGGCACATCGCGAAGAAGTATCTCGATCATCCCGATTTCGAGCCTGTGCTGGCACGTGCCGTTGATCTCGATGTGCCGATCTACCTGCATCCCGGCTATCCGGCTGACGAGGTCTTCAAGATCTACTACAGCACTACACGGTCCAAATACACGGAAGAGTACCAGGACTACATTTTCAGTGGGTCTGGATATGGCTGGCACCAGGAGGTGCTGATCCAATGCATTCGAATGATCACGTACGGGGTTTTCGACAGATTCCCCAAACTGAAAATCATCATCGGTCACATGGGTGAAGGTCTTCCCTTCTACTACGAGCGGATCGTCAATGACATGGGCGAGCCGACCAAAGACTCGCTCGAGAAGCCCATCGGGCAATACTTCCAGGACAACTTCTGGGTCACGACAAGCGCATTCCCCCAGACCGAACTGCTCGATCTCCTGCTGAAATACATAAGCGTGGATCGAGTGATGTTCGCAACCGACTACCCGTTCGCGGACATAAAGGAGCAGACCGACTGGTTCCGCGGAGTCGATTTGCCACGCGAAGACAAGGAAAAGATCGCATTCCGAAATGCAGAGAAACTGTTCAGAATGAAAGTGCCCGCGAAGTGATACGCCGGCGTCGGCCGGAGTGAAAGAATGCTTGCTGTAAGGCGAGCGTACGGCCGAAGTATGCGTTGCGCGGCTGCCCCATGACGCGGTCTCATACAGGCTGTTCTACCAACGGCTAACCCGGATCTTTCGCGCGGGTGAGGGCCTCGCCTCGCGCCGCGGCGTTGGCGGCTCGCTGACCTCCTTTTTTGTGTTCGGGGTAGGCGGGTTTGCCCCTTGTCGACTGGGGTGCCGCCGGGTTCCACGTGTCCGGTGGTGGTGCTTGTTGGTAGGGACGGTTTCGGGCTGGTCAGGTCGGTGCGGGCAGGGTGGTCAGGCGCTGGTGGGCGGTGAGGGCCAGGTTGGCCCAGGGGGCGTGTGCGGCCAGTCGTAGGTGGATGCGTCGGGCGTGGTGGGCGATGCGTCCGGCGATGGTGAACAGCCGTAGCCGCAGGCGTTTGGGTTCCCAGCGGCGAGCGGGATGGTCGTGCAGGGCGAGCATCTGCATCCACGCGGTCAGTTCGAGGGCGAGTGCGACGATCGCGACCCAGATCTGGTTGTGGGCGAATCCGTGTAGGGGCAGGTTCGACAGTCCGGTGGCTTTGGCGGCGCGGATACGATCCTCGGCGCGGGCGCGGCGGCGGTGCCGTAGTTCGAGGTCGGCCAGTTGGCCGCGGCCGGTGTTGGTGGCGAACGCAGTCAGGCGGTTGCCGTCGGCGTCGGTGAACCGCAGTTGCGCACCGGGATGCGGCCGTTCCTTGCGCACGATGACCCGCATGCCGGGTGGCCAGCCGGCGAGGTCCAGCACACCGGTGGCCTCGGCCACCCAATAGCCGAGTCGCGGGGTGTGCGCTCGTCGTCGTAAGCCGGGGTCCACGCCTGGTCGGGGATCTGGGCGATGCGCTGCACCGCGTCATCGGGCAGGGTGAACCCGAGCGAGTAGCCCAGTCTCCGTGCGTGCAGCCAATCCACGAACTCGTGGGTGCCGCCACCGGAGTCGGCGCGGATCAGCACCTTGCGGCCGATCCGGCCTCCCTTGCCGGTGAACGGCAATTGCCGCAACGCATCCCGCGCCACGCTGATGTGATCTGCCGCCGTGTTCGAGCCGGCGTTAACCCGGTCGCAGCAGGATGGATAGGGGTTCCCCGGTGCCCTCGGCACCGTGATCGACAAACGCGCACAGCGGGTGGAAGCCGTAGCCCCGCTTGAACGTCGGCGCCGCCTTCTCCTTGTCCGAATGCGCGGTCACCAACGTCGCGTCCACATCGACGATCACCGGATGATCGCCACTGATGCCACGGTCCAGGGCGTGCGCACCAGCCAGCTTCCACGCCCCGGCACGTGCCCTCGCACGGGCGGCGGCGATCGCGGCCAGCGCCTTGTCCGCGTCCCGGGCCAACGTGTCAATCAGCCGCGACACCGTCGGATCCGAGGCAACCAGGCCGAACACCGCCGGCTCCGCCCGCATGGTCGCGATGTCGGCCAGGCAATCGCCGCCCAGGGCCACCGCGATCGCCAGATCACCGACGATCTTCCCCGGGTCGTGGATCAGCCCGACCCTGGCCATCGTCGCCACCAGCAGCGTCGCGCCCTCATTCGACACCACACCCGTGCCCGCAGTGTCGACCTTCAACGACGGGTACAACCCGGTAGGATTCCTCACCAGAAAGATGCTCCGGATACGGCCCTCAGTAAGCCATATCCTCGCAGGTCAGAGCACCTTTCTGCTTGATCGACACCCGTCACACCAAACCGTCATGAATGCGGCGGGTTAGTGCACGCCACGGTGTGCACCCCTGGCAAAGTCAGGCGAGGCTGGCGATTTTCGGCACGAGGTCGGCGGGCCTCGGCAGCGTCGCGATCTCGTCGGCCACCTCGGAGGCGGCCCGGCCCAGCCCCGGGTCGGTGAGCAGGCGGTCGATCAGCTCCGCGTCCACCTGATCCGGCTCCGAACGCAGACCGAGTCCGCGCCGCGCCACGGCGTCCGCGTTCACGTACTGGTCGGCGCCGTGCGGCAGCACGAGCTGCGTGACTCCGGCGTCGATCGCGGTCAGCGTCGAGCCGGCCCCGCCGTGGTGCACCAGCGCCGCGCAGGTCGGCAGCAGCGCGGACAGCGGCACCCACCCGGCCGCCCGCACGTTGTCCGGCAGTTCTCCCAATGGCGACGGGTCCGCGTCGCCGAGGGCGAGTACGAACTCGGCGTCCAGATGCCGTGCCACGTCGACGAGTTTGGTCAACGACGTGAGCGCGCCGACCTGGGTCAGCACCGTGCCGAGTGTCACCGCGACACGCGGGCGCGCGGGCCGTTCGAGCACCCACTCGGGCAGCACGCCGCCTCCGTTGTACGGCACGTACCGCATCGGCCAGCCGCGCACCGGCCGGTCGACCATGCTCGGCGGCGCCACGTCGATCGACTCGCACACCTCGGGAAACCCTTGCACGCCATGCCGTTCGCGTTCCTCGACCATCTTCTTGAAGATCGCCTCGGTCATCGGCGCCTCGTCGGCGAACCCGAAGCCGTGCGACACGGCCGGCACGCCGAGCTTCGCGGCGACCAGCGGCCCGGTGCCCTCCATCGACGAGTACACGACCACGTCCGGCCGCCACGATTCGGCCGCCGACACGGTCAGGTCCACCGACACGCCGGACAACTTGGCGAAGATCGCGCCGACGAACTCCAACCCCTTCTCGGTGTCGACGTCCGTGCTGTAGTCGAACTCCTCGGGTTGCTCGCTGGCCGCCTGCTGGAACACCGCGCCGATGTCGACACCCGGCGCGGTGTCCACGACGTGCAGGCCGGCGTTCGCGGCCTCCTTGCCGCCCGCGGTCGCCACCAGCACCTCGTGGCCGGCGGCACGCAGCGCGTGTGCTAGGGAGATCGTCGGGAACACATGGCCAAGACCGGGGGAGGTTGCGAAGAGTGCGCGCACGATTCCCATTCAACACGCGATCGGGGATCTCGTCGATCGTGACGGAACGGCCAGTCGAGCGGCAGGTTCAGCAGCGCGTTCTCGATCAACTCCGGCATCGCCGGGTGAATCCAGTACTGGCCGCGCGCCATGCTTCACGCGTCGGTGGCAGTACTGCACGAAGTCGTGCGGGCCGCCGCCGGAATCGGTGCGCATCAAGACTTTCTGGCCGACCCGATATCCCCGGTTGGAACGGCAACTGCGTCAATGCCTGCGCCAAGAGCTGCTGGTGGTCGGCCGCGGTGTTGGAACCGGCGTTTCCCGGCCTCAACATGATCGCCAGCGGCTCGCCGGTGCCGTCGGCACCATGGTCGACCCAGGCGCCCAGCGGATGAAACCCGAAGCCCTGCTTGAAATTCGGTGCGGCGCGTTCCTTGTCCGAGTGCGCGGTCACCAACGTCGCGTCCAGATCGATGATCAGCGGATCGTCGGCGTCGACCCCGTGGTCGGGTCCATGATCACCGGCACATTCCCATGCCGCGGCACGGCACACCGGGATCCAGCGGGAGTACCTGCCGCAGGATCCCGGCTTCGGCTCGGGCATGAGTGCTGGCGCCGCCTGCGGGACTGGTACGAGGCCGGCGTCTGGCAGCGGCCGTACGAGGTTCTGCTCGCCGAGCTGAACGCGGCCTCGCGGTTGGACTGGTCCCGCTGCGTGGTCGACTCCTCCCACGTCAGGGCATTGAAAGGGGGAGCCAAACAAGCCCGTCGCCGGTCGACCGGGAGCGGGCAGCTCGAAGCACCACTTGATCACCGACGGGCACGGCACCCCGCTCGCAGTCCTGCTGACCGGCGGCAACCGCAACGACGTTACCCAGCTGCTTCCGCTGCTCGACTCGATCCCGCCGGTCCGCGGCCGGGGTGGGCCGGCCCCGCCGCAAGCCTGTCTCGCTCTTCGCCGACCGCGGTTGCGACCACGACGTCTACCGCGACCAGGTCCAGGCCCGCGGCATCTTGCCCGCGATCGCCCGCGGTGGCACGCTGCACGGCACCGGACTGGGCACCTACCGGTGGGTGGCCGAGCGGTCCTTCGCCTGGCTCCACGGGTTCCGACGTCTTCGGATCCGCTGGGAACGCAGGGGCGACATCCACGAAGCATTTCTCGAGCTCGCCCGCTGCCTCATCACCCACCGGCGGATTCAGTCCCTGTGCTAGCTGATCTCAGTACGCTACAGGCGTGACTGAAACGGTGGTCGGCAGGCCAGGGCCGCGGAGGCCGAGAGAGCTCAACGATGTCCTCGAGTTCCTCGACGAGGTGAGGCTCCGCCCGGGAATGTGGGTGCGCCGCAGCTCACTTCAGCATCTGGACTCCATGCTCATCGGCTACGCAGTCGCCTCCGAGATTCATGACATCGATGAGCGTTTCGACTTCTGGAACGGCGGCCCCTTCTCCCAGTGGCTGTGGAATCGACTGAGCATGGAGTATCCCAGCGCTCTGGGCTGGGCTGTCGAGATCGAACGAGCAGCCGAGGCGACCGGTACTCAACCGATGGAGATGTTCTTTTCCCTCTTGGACGAGTTCCGTGCTGAGCATGGCGGGGCGCGGAGCGTGGAAGAGGGATAGTGGTCCCCGACTGGCGTCTCGCTTCCAGCCGAACCCGCAACTCGTCCCGCAGGTGTGCCTACGAGGAGCCATCCGCGTCATTGTGTTAGCCGCTGCAAGAGGTCATTGTGCAAGACGGCGGTGAACTCGTAAGCCGACGACAGGTACTGCTCGCGCTCCTGCGCGAACGCCGTGTCCCTCCCAGGGACACGGCGTTCGCGGCCGGCGATCTCAGTCGCGGGTGGGAGGGGTGTAGAAGGAGCCGACGGACGTCCAGACACCGTTCTTGACGACCACCCGCTGCACGCTGCGCGTACCGAGGTGCTGGCTCGCGCTGAACTTCATGACCGGGGACACCCCGGGGTCCACCGAGGACGCCTTCTGGTACGCCTCGGTGAGGGACTGCGACGTGACGGGGCCCTTGACGGTCTTCGCGATGTCGGCGAACACCTTGGCGTTGCTCCAGCCCCACAGGGCGAGGAATCCGGCGTCCTGGCCGGGCTCGTACTTGGCCATCGCGGTGCGGAACTCCTTGACCGCCGGGTCCGGGTCGGAGGGCGCCTTCACCAGCTGTACGGCCTTGAGGCCCTCGGCGGCGTCCTTCGCCAGCGAGATCGTCGACTCGGCGGCGACGGGCGCGTAGGCGTAGGTGGGCAGGGACAGCCCCTGGAGCTTGGCCTCCTTGAGGAAGGCCGCCGCTTCGGGGGAGGTGAGGATCACGATCACGGCCTGGGCCTTCGCGGCCTTCACCTTGCTGATCACCGGGGTGTAGTCGGTGGTCTGGTACTTCACCGCCAACCGGTCCACCTCGACCGAGGGATCCACCTTCTTCGCGACCGGCTCCACCTGCTTGGCGACGTTCACGAACGCGGCCGGATCGCTGTGCACGACGAGGATCTTCTTCGCCCCGTCCTGCACCGCCCAGGCGGCGACCGCCGCGGCCTGGTCCTCGTAGAGGGTCTGCGTGCCGAACAGTCCGGTCCGCGGCGGCTTGTACCAGGCCTCGCTGCCGCCCACCTCGTTGAGGACCGGCACCTTGGACTGGTTGAGGACGAACGGGAAGGCGGCCTCGGCCTGGGAGGTGCCGTTCGCGTTGACGATGGCCACGACCTTGTCCTGGCCGACGAGTTCACGGGCGATCTGCACGGTCTGCTGCGGATCGGCCGCGTTGTCCTTGACCGTCCAGGTGACCTTGCGGCCGTTGATGCCGCCCTGGGCGTTGATCATTTTGAAGTAGGCGTCGGCGCCGGCCTTCTCCGGTACGCCGTAGGAGGCGGTGGCGCCGGTCAGGGGCAGCCACGCGCCGATGTGGATGCCCGACGAACTACCGCCGGCCCCCGTGGAGTCCTGCCCTGCGCACGCGTTGGCGGTCAGCGCCACCACGGCCAGGACGGCCGTTGTTCCCGCTGCGCGGCGAAATCTCTTCATTGTCCGGAACACGGTCCACCTCGTTCACTACGGGATTTCCACGGGAGAAGTGCGGGCGGAAGGCGCCGCGGGGGTGGCGGCCTCCGGGCCGCCGCTGAAGTACGCCGCCTCGGCCAGAGCCGCGAACGCGGGATCGCCGGGCCGCCCGTGGGCCGCCACCACGCCCTCGTGCAGCACGGCCACCTCGTGGCAGACGGACAGGGCACGGCTGAGCAGTTGTTCGAGCAGTACGACGGTGAGGCCGTCGTGGGCCAGCCTGGCGAGGCGGTCGTAGACCTCGTCGACCAGGGCGGGGGCGAGACCCAGCGCGGGTTCGTCCACGATCAGTACGTCCGGTCGGGCGATCAGGGCCCGCGCGATGGCGAGCATCTGCTGTTCCCCGCCGGACAGTCCGCCGGCGGCGGCGGACATCCGGTCGCGCAGCCGCACCGGCAGCCACTCGACGGTCTCCTCCAGGCGCTCCCGCAGCGGAGCGCCGGTGATGCCCGCCGCGTAGGCCGCGACTTCGAGGTTCTCGCGCAGGGACAGCGTCTTGAACAGGGCCCGTCCCTCCGGCGCCAGACTGGTGCGGACGGTGCCCCCCGACTCCCGTGAGCCACGGGCGGGTTGGAGGGAGCCGTGCAGGATGCCGGCGAGGGTGCTCTTGCCCGCGCCGTTGGCCCCGGCGATGCCCAGCACCACGCCCTGGCGGACATCGAGGTCGATGTCGCGCAGGGCGACCACACCGCCGTACGTGTGGCCGACGCCGTTCAGGCGGATCATGCTGCGGTCACCGATGTGTTCGGGCGCGCGGGTCCTGCCGTCGACCGTGCCCAGATACGACGACCGCACCTGCGGATCCTCCAGCACGGTGTCCGGGGTGCCCTCGCCGATCGTGCGGCCGAAGTCGAAGGCGAGCACCCGGTGGGCCACGGAGAACAGGTCGTCGAGGACGTGGTCGATGACCACCACGGCGGTCCCGTCGGCGTGCAGCCGCCTGATGTGCCGTGCCAGCAGGGCCCGTTCGTCCGCGTCGAGACCGCCGAACGGTTCGTCCAGCACCAGCAGCTTCGGCTTCTCGGCCATCGCACGGGCCAGGTCGAGACGCTTCTGGAGACCGAACGGCAGTTCCGCGGGACGGCGGTCCGCCACCTCCGCGAGCCCGACGGAGTGCAGGAGTCGAGCCACCTCGTCCCGGTCCTTGGCGGTGATCCGGCGCCGGGTGCACAACACGTTCTCCGCGACGGTGAGTTCGGAGAACACCTCCGCGTGCTGGAAGGTCCGGCCGATGCCCAGTCGCCGTCGCGCGGTCGCCCTGGCCTTCAGCAGCGGCCGCCCGTCGAAGTCGGCGGTGCCGCTCACCCGGCCGTTGCCCGTCAGTCCCGACAGGGCGTTCAACAGGGTTGTCTTCCCCGCCCCGTTGGGCCCGATGACCGCGAGGATCTCGTTCTGCCGCAGGGACAGGGAAGCGTCCTCTAGAGCCTTCAGCCCGCCGTACGACACCGACACGTGCTCCATGCGCAGCAGGACGGGACCGTCGCCGACGCTCCCGGACGGGACGGGGGCGAGGTCCGCCGAGTCCCCGGCGGGGGAGGGGAGTTCGGTGTCCGGCCGACGTCGTACCCGCCGTGCGAGCTTGGCCAGGAAGGGGACGACTCCGCCCGGCAGGAAGAGCAGTACCCCGATCAGCACCAGGCCCTGCACGACGGGCTGCGGCAGCCCGACGGCGGACGACAGGGAGGGGTTCCAGGTCAGATAGATCCCGCCCGCCACGGCACCGACGACGGTCCCGACCCCGCCGAGCACACACGCCCCGATCAGCGAGATGCCGAAGGCCAGCGAGAAGGGATCCGGGCTCACGAACCCGGTGAGCAGGCCGAGCAGCACGCCCGCGAAGCAGGTGCACGCCCCGCTCACCGCGAACGACAGCGCCGACTGCGCCTCGGGAGCGATACCGATCGTCCGGGCCGCCGGCGGATGCGACTTGGCGGCCACCAGCCGCATCCGCAGCCCCGAGGCGGCGGCGGGCACGGCCAGTGCGAGGACGACGGCGGCGGCACCGACCGCCAGGTACTGGGCCTCGGTCCCGCCACCCAGCAGGGTGCCGAATCCGAGGGCGCTGCGCAGCTGGACCACCGGCACGCCCTGGTCGCCACCGGTCACACCGCTCCAGCGGTTGACCAGTTCCAGCGTGACCATGGTGAAGGCGAGGGTGAGCAGGGCGATGTAGAGGACCGAGAACCTGGCACCGGCGTATCCGAGGAAGGCGCCCAGGGCGGCTCCGGTGGCGACGGCGCCGAGCACCACTGTCTCCAGGGGCCAGTCGTGGCCGCTGCCGTACGCCGCGAAGTAGGCGCCGATGGCGAAGAACGCGGGATGGCCCACCGACCAGATGCCGGACCAGCCGGCGAGCAGGCCGACCGACAGCACGACGATCGTGTACACGGCCGCGAGGCCCACCGAGTACATCTGGTACGCGGGGATCGCGCCGGAGGCCATGAGTGCCATGAGCACCGCGCCGGCGGCCGGGCCCAGTGCGGCCCTGGCCAGGAGGGAACGGTTGAAGACCATGGAGTGGACCCCTCAGACCCGTTGGAAGGTGCGGGTGCCGAACATGCCCTGGGGGCGGATCAGCAGGACCAGCACGGTGAACGAGAACACGAACGTGTCCCGGAAGCTGGCGGAGACGTAGTTCGCCGCCAGGTTGTCCAGGACGCCGATGGTCAGCCCGCCCAGGACGGCGCCGTACATGCTGGTCAGACCGCCGAGGAAGATGCCGGCGAAGGCCCGGAACAGCGGTGCGACGAGCGCGGTGGGCACCAGGCCCGAGCGCGGTGCGTACAGACAGGCGGCGAGTGCGGCCAGGCCCAGGCCGAGCGCCCAGGAGATCCTCGCCAGACGTTGTGCGCTCAGTCCGACCACGCGGGCGGTCTCCGCGTTCTCGGCGACGGCGCGCATGGCGGAGCCGAGCGTGGTGCGGGCGAACAGATAGCCCACGAGCGCCATGGCCACGGCGGCGACGGCGATCGTCAGCAGGCTCTGCACCGGCACCGCGGCACCCGACCAGCGCACCGTCCCGTCGACCAGGCTGGGAAAGGCCTTGGGCTGGTCGCCCCAGATCGATCCGGCGGCGCTCTCCGCGATCAGGGACACGCCCATCGTGACGACGAGCGCGGAGAACAACTGCCCCTGTCCCAGCGGGCGGATCACCGTCTCGCGCACCAGCAGACCGGCGGCCACGGTGATGGTGACGGCGGCGAGGACGCCGAGCAGCGTGGCCACCCCGCTGTCATGGAGCGAGACCGCCACGTACAGGCCCAGGGTCGCGAGCGACGCCATCGCGAAGTTCACGACGTCCGTGGCCCGGTAGATGATCACCAGCCCGAGACCCATGAGCCCGTACACGGCTCCACTGGCCACACCACTGACCAGGACAAGCAGGAACTGACTCACAGCCCCTCCCTCGGAGAAGAGCGCGTTCGCGCCACGCCTGCGGAAAGCATGATCACCTCACGGAACCCGGAGTTAAAGTGAACTCACTTCAGTAAGCTAGGCACTGTGTCGCCGGACGGGCAAGCCTCGTGCACGGGATTTGTGCGCAACGGCCGCAGGCCGGGACTCAGTGGGCGGGGGCGGTCGGTGACTCGCCGAGCGCGGTGCGTGCCGCCGCCAGCCCGAAGACCAGCGCAGGAGCGAGGCCGCCCGCGTAAGCGCGCCGGTACAGCCCGCCCGCGTCCGCGCCGGCCGCGAGCAGGCCGGGGACCGGGCTGTGGCCGTCCCCGTCCGCCGCAAGGGCGTGCGCTCCGGCGTCGATCAGCAGGCCGCCGAAGGTGAACGTGATCGCCGGTGCCGCCTCGACGACGTAGAACGGCGGCTCGTCGAGGGGGCGGCGGTCGAGGAGGCGACCCGGCGCGAGCGCGCCGTTCGCCCGCGCGGCGGCGTTGAACTCCTCGATGCGGTCGCGGATCGTGGCGCCGGGATAGCCCCACTCCTCGGGCATCGAGGCGAAGTCCTCCAGGCTGTCCGCCACCGCGCTGCGGGCACCGGCGCGATGGCACAGCTGGAACTTGTCCACACCGGGGATGCCCTCCACGTAGGAGGCGCTGATCCACTCCCGGTGCACCCGCGCGTCGGCGACCAGCAACCCGCGGGCCCCGGGCCGTTCGAGCAACGCCATGGTGGTCAGATGGTCCCCGACGGTCTCGTCGACGAACCGCTCGCCCGTCGTGTCGAACAGCAGGGCGTGCTCGCTGTAGTAGAGCGCCAGGTCGACGAAACGGGCCGGGTCGGCCAGCGACACACCGGCCGGCATCAGGTGCCCGTAGAACCCGGCGTCCTTCCTGCCGAACGCCGCGCCCGCGGAGCGCCCGAGCGTGAGGCCGTCGCCCCGGCTGTGCGGGTTGGCCCGCAGCCCGATGTCCGCCGCCTGCGGGTGGACGTGCTCGGCGCGCAGGCCCGGATCCCCCTGGAAACCGCCGGTCGCCAGCAACGTCCAGGTGGCCTCGATACGGCGCCCGGAACCGTCGGGCAACAGGCAGTCCGCGCCCTTGACCACGCCGTTCTCCGTCACGAGACCCTGGGTCCAGGTGGAGGTCAGCACCTCCTGGCCCCGCTCGCGGATCAGCCGTTCGCAGGTGTCGAGATAGTGGTTCGTGTCCACCTGGTGCCCCCGGCCGAAGCTGAGCACGGGCACCGGAGGCCGACACTCCACGCCGAGCGACCTGATCCAGGCCACACCGTCGGCGAACCCGTCCAGCAGGGCCGCGGCCAGCTCGGGATCCCCGTCCGGATTGACCCGGCGCATCTCCTCCACGGTCGGAGCGGTCCATACGAAACCGGCGAAGCGCGCGGAGCCGCCGGTGCGCTCCGCCTTCTCCACGAGGGCCACGGAGCCGCCCTCCGCCGCCACTTTGGCGGCCGCGGAGAGTCCGGCCATGCCGCCGCCGATCACCAGTAGATCCACTGTCTTCGTACCCATAGCGGGCCCCACCGCCTTCATGTCACCGAATGGAACAGGACGCTAATTGAACTCACTTCTGTAGTCGAGAGGTGAGGGGACCGTTGGTTTCGACGGACCGGTTTCGGCCGCGGCCGGGCGTCCGCCGTGTCAGTCGGGGGTGAGGACGGCGCGCCCGCGCACCCGCCCCTCGCGCAGCCTCGCGATGGCCTCCGGCGCCCGGGACAGCCCGAACGGCTCGACTCCGACGGTCAGGACACCGTCGCGTGCCAGGGAGACGACCGCCTCCAGTTCGGGCCGGGTCCCCCAGAAGGGCAGCGAGATCCGGGTGCCGGGAGGGAGTGCGCCCGGTTTGCGGACCGTCAGTTCGCCGCCGCCGCTGCCCACCACGACGAGCTCTCCGCCCGGCCGCAGCACGGCCACCGCGAGCTCGAGACTGGAACGGCTGCCGACGAAATCGAGCACGGCCACCGCCCCGGCTCCGCCCGTCCGGCCTCGGAGGACCGTGGCGGTGTCGGGCCGCAGGAGCGTGCCGAAGTGCGCGCCGCACGCGTTGGCGAGGGCGAGCGCCTCCTCCCGTACGTCCACGGCCAGCACCCGCGCGCTCGTCGTGGCGCGCAGGATCTGGACGGCCAGATGCCCCAGCCCGCCGACGCCGATCACGACCACGCCCTCGTCCTCGCCCAGCGCGGGGCGGATCATGGCCACGGAGTGGTAGGCGGTGAGGCCGGCGTCCGACAGGGGTGCCGCCTGCTCGGCGGCCAGGTCACCCACCGGCACCAGCACCCGCCCCGACGGCATGAGCATGGCGTCCGCCATCCCGCCGTCGCGTCCGAGACCCGCCCCGGTGCCGACCCGGTCCGCGTCCAGGGCCTTACGCCGGTCGCAGTAGTTCTCCGCCCCGGTTTCGCAGCGTGTGCAACTGCCGCACCCCCACGGGCCGTGGACCACGACCCGTTCGCCGACCGCCGGACCCACGGCGGACGGGCCCCGCTGTGCCACCCGACCCGCGACCTCGTGTCCGAGGGTGAACGGAAGCCGGTACGGAAGGGCTCCCGGTCCGGCGTCGATGACGTGGAGGTCCGAACGGCAGAGACCGGCTGCCTCCACCTCGATCAGGACCTCCTCGTCCCGGGGGACGGGCCGTGCCGTCTCGGTGAGGATCGGTGGGCCGCCCCAGCGGGTCAGCCGGACCGCTCTTGTCGCGCCTGTTGACATACGTGCGACGGTAACAAAAATGAAGTCAGTTCAGTAGATGGCTGCGAGGTGGTGACCGTGCATGGGCGGTGAACACACGAGGCGCTTCGACGGGCGGATCGCGCTCGTCACCGGAGCGGGATCCGGTATCGGCGCGGCGGTCGCCCGGCGACTGGCCGCGCAGGGTGCCGAGGTCTTCGCCGCGGACCTCGACGGCCCGGCCGTCGACGCCGTCGCGAAGGAGCTGCCGCGAGGGCACGCCCTGACCGTCGACGTCGCCGAACCGGCCCAGGTGGACCGGGCTTTCGAGGAGGTCGTACGGCGGCACGGGCGGCTCGACGTGGTGGTGCACGCCGCCGGAGTCGACGACCCCGTGGCCAAGGAGTGGATCGCCGAGGCGCTGGTCGCGGACCGGCCGCCGGAGGTGACGGGGCGGCTCGGTGACGATGCCTGGCGGCGGGTCATGCGGGTCAACCTGGACGGCACCTTCCACGTCCTGCGTGCCGCGCTACGGGTCATGGTGCCGCGGCGGGCCGGTGCCGTCGTCACCGTCGGATCGTCATCCGCCTTCGACGCTCAGGCGGGTTATCCGCACTACGCGGCCTCGAAAGCGGGGGCGCACGCGCTGAGCCAGTCCGTCGCCAAGGAGGCGATCGCGTACGGGGTCAGGGTCAACACGGTGGCGCCGGGGCCGACGGAGACGGGGATGGCGGCGCGGACGCCTGCGGCGCTTCGGCAGGGGTTTGCTGATCCTCGGGTTCGTGCTTATGCCACTCCGGAGGAGATCGCCGATGTTGCTCTGTTTCTGGCGAGTGAGGAGGCGGCGAATGTGGTGGGGGCGGTTCTGCTTGCCAATGGGGGGCGGTTCACCGTTTGAGGCTGCGGGGCCGTTGTGGCTGGTCGCGCCCACGCGGCGGAGCCGCATATAGATACAGCCCCGCGCCCCTGGCGGGGTGCAGTCGAGGGAGGTTTTGATGTTTCGGCTTGATGCTGATCCCGCTTTGCTGGTGGAGACCGAGGAACAGGGGCAACTGCGGGCGGTTCTACGGGACTTGCTTGCCGAGGATCCGCGGGGTGACGAGCAGGGGCTCTGGCAGCGGCTCGCCGGCGAGATCGGGGTGCATGGGCTTACCGTGCCCGAGAAGTACGGCGGCTCCGGGTACACCTTTGCCGAACTCGCCGTCGTGCTCCAGGAGATGGGGCGGGTGGTGTGTCCGGCACCGCTGCTGAGCACCGTCGTTCTCGCCGGGTACGCGCTGCTGGACAGTGGTGATCAGCGGGCCTGTGAGCGGTGGTTGCCCGGGATCGCCTCCGGCGGGCTCACCGCCACCGTTGCCGGCATGCTGCATCCGGCCGCTGTGACGGCCGAGCGCGGGCCGGACGGCTGGGTGCTGCGCGGCGAGGCCGACTTCGTGCCCGACGGGGAAGGCTCTGATCTGCTGCTGGTCATGGCCCGCGCGCCGGACGGTGAGCGGGTGTTCGCCTGCGAACCGGACGATGCGACCTGCGAGCGCACGGCCCGGCGGGTGCTCGATCCCACGCGCCCCCAGGCGCTCGTCCGCCTCCGGGGAGCGCCCGCCGAACCGATCACCGAGCCCGAGCGGACGTCGGAGGTCATCGACGGTGTCCTCGACGCGGGGCGGGTGGCGGTGGCCGCCGAGCACGTCGGCGGCAGTGCGCACGCCCTGGACGCCGTGCTCACTCATGTGACGCAGCGGACGCAGTTCGGGCGTGCCATCGGCTCGTTCCAGGCCGTCAAGCACCGGCTGGCCGACCTGCTCGTCGAGGTCGAGGGGGCGCGGTCGGCGTCGGCGTACGCGAGCGCCTGTCTCGCCGGACGGGCGGCGGAGCTTGCGGTGGCCGCGAGTGCGGCGGCGGTGGCCTGCACCGGTGCCCACCGGCTCGCCACCACCGAATACGTCCAGCTCCACGGGGGGATCGGCTTCACCTGGGAGCACTCCGCCCATCGCTATCTGCGCCGGGCCCGTGCCGACGAGGCGCTGTTCGGCACGGCCGACGACCACCGTCTGCGCCTGGCCGGCCTGCTCGGCCTCACGGGCCGCACCGACTGACCGCGGACAGGTCGTCCGGAGCGGATTCCGTTTCCCGGTCCATTGACAGGGGCATCCACTAGCCACAGAATCGAACTCAATTCAGTTCAGTTTGGAGGAGCTCATGGCAGTCGAGGACGAGATCCAGTTCGAGCGGGACGGGCATGTCGCGCGGGTCTGGCTGAACCGGCCGCACAAGAAGAACTGCGTGACCGTGCCGATCCTCAATCGGCTGGACGAGATCATCACCGAGGTCGACGCGGACCCCGAGCTGCGCGTGCTGGTGCTGCGCGGGCGGGGCAACACCTTCTGCTCCGGGTTCGACCTGGACAGCCTCAAGGCCGAGTTCGTCGGCAGGTCCAACGCGATCGACGTCGCCGTGCTCTCCGCGAAGGTCTGCGACCGGCTCTACTCGATGAAGACCCCGTCGATCGCCGTCCTGGAGGGGCATGTCACCGCGGGCGGCTTCGAGTTGATGATCTCCTGCGACTTCGCGATCGCCGCGGACGACGCACTGATCGGCGACTTCCACATCAGGCGCGCGCTGTTCGGCGGCGCGGGACCGATCTACCGGGTGCCCCGCATGATCGGCGTCCGCAAGACCAAGGAGCTGATGCTCACCGGCAAGCTGCTCACCGGCGTCGAGGCCGCCGAGTTCGACCTCATCAACGCCTCGGCCCCGGCCGACAAACTCGACGCCACGGTCGAGGAGTTCGCCGACCAGCTCATCGACAAGAGCCCGTTCACCATGTGGATCACCAAGATGACCATCGACCGCAGCCTCGACGCCGACATCCAGTCGCTGATGGTCATGGAGCACCTCGCGGTCGGCGTGATGCTCAACTCCGAGGACGCGGCGGAGGGTGTGTCGGCGTTCCTGGAGAAGCGGGAGCCGCAGTGGAAGGGCCGCTGACCGCGGTGCCGGGGACCGGGAGCCCGCTGCGCGGCTCCCGGTGCGCCGACTGCGCGGTGGCCGCCTACCCCGCCGACCCGGCGTGTCCGCGCTGCGGAGGTCCGGCCGAGCCGGTCGTGCTCTCCGGTACGGGCACGCTCTGGACCTGGACCGTGCAGCGGTACGCACCCAAGTCGCCGCCGTACGTCCCACCCGCCGCCGGATTCACGCCGTTCACCGTCGGATACGTCGAACTCCCCGAAGGAGTGCGTGTGTTGGCGGTCCTCGACGTCCGGCCCGAGGACGCGGAGATCGGCATGCCGGTCACCGTGACGGCCGGGGACGGCGTGCCCAGGGCCGCGGGGGCCGCCGTATGAGCAAGGAAGACGTGCTCGTCTGCGGGGCCGGGATCACCTCCTTCGCCCGGACGGAGGCGAGCGGCCGGCAACTGGCCGTCGAGGCCGTCCGGGCCGCACTCGCCGACGCCGGACTGCCGTGGTCCCGGGTGCGGGCCGCGTACGGCGGCAGCGACGCCGCCGGGAACGCCGACACGCTGGTCGCCGAACTCGGGCTGACGGGAGTGCCGTTCACCAATGTGCGCAACGGCTGCGCGACCGGCGGCAGCGCACTGGTCTCGGCGGTCAACGCGATCCGCTCCGGCGCCGCGGACGTGGCCATCGCCGTCGGGTTCGACAAGCATCCGCGCGGCGCCTTCGACCCGCGGCCCGCCGACTGGGGGCTGGATGAGGCCTACGGCCGCGACGGGCTGATGGTGACCACCCAGTTCTTCGCCATGAAGATCCAGCGGTACATGCACGACCACGGCATCAGCGACCGCACCCTCGCCCTGGTCGCCGAGAAGGCGTACGCGAACGGCGTGCTCAACCCGCACGCCTGGCGGCGCAAGTCGCTCGACGCGGACGAGATCCTGGCGTCCGGCATGGTCAACGACCCCCTGACGCGGTACATGTTCTGCTCGCCCGGGCAGGGTGCGGTCGCCCTGATCCTGTGCAGCCGCGCGGTGGCCCGCGAGCTGAGCGGGACCCCTGTCGCACTGCGGGCGGCCGTCGTACGGACCCGCCGCTTCGGCTCCTTCGAGGTGTTCAGCCCATGGGCGCCCACGGGATCGCCGACGAGTGTCAGCGCGGACGCCGCCCAAGGCGCCTTCGAGGAAGCCGGGTTGGGGCCGCGTGACATCGACGTGTGCCAGTTGCAGGACACCGAGAGCGGCGCCGAGGTGATGCACCTGGCCGAGTGCGGGTTCTGCGAGCACGGCGAGCAGGAGTCCCTCATCCCGTTCGGGGCGACCAGGATCGACGGCCTGCTGCCGGTCAACACCGACGGCGGATGCATCGCCAACGGGGAGCCCATCGGCGCCTCCGGACTGCGTCAGGTCCACGAGGTGGTCCAGCAGCTGCGGGGCCGGGCGGGCGAACGGCAGGTACCGGGCGATCCGTCGACGGGCTTCACCCATGTGTACGGGGCGCCGGGCGTCAGCGCCTGCACGGTGCTGACCCGCTGAGAGACCCGCTGAGAGGAGGAAGGGCCATGGACGCCATACCCGGACCGGACGAGTTCCGCTCCGGAGCCCGCCACTGGTTGGAAGGCGTGGCCCCGGCTCGCACCGCACACGAGGAGTGGGGCCGCGGCGACGACTCGGTGGCCGTCTTCGAGAACTGGACCGAGGCCGAGGAACGCACCCACACCGACCGGGCACGGGACTGGGAACGCACCCGCCACGACCAGGGCTGGGGCGCGCTCGCCTGGCCACCGGAGTACGGGGGCCGCGAACTCCCCGCCCACTACGAGCAGTTGTACCGGGCCGAGGAAGCCGCCTTCGACGTGCCCAGGCGCACCGAGATCTTCCCGGTCACCCAGCAGCTCGTCGCCCCCGCCATCCGCATCTGGGGCACGGAGGAGCAGAAGCGGCGCTGGCTTCGCCCCATGCTCCGCACCGACGAACTCGCCTGCCAGCTGTTCTCCGAGACGGAAGCGGGCTCCGACCTCGCCGCCGTCCGCACCCGGGCCGTACGCGAGGACGACGGCTGGCGGCTGCGCGGCCACAAGATCTGGACCTCGGGCGCCCGGGTGGCCACCTGGGGCGTGGCCGTCTGCCGCACCGACCCCGAAGTGCCCAAACACGCGGGCATCACGGTCTTCCTGGTCCGGATGGACGCCCCGGGCGTCACCGTACGGCCCATCCGGCAGATGACCGGCGGCGCCAGCTTCAACGAGGTCTACCTGGACGACGTCCACGTCCCCGACACCGACCGGCTGGGCCCCGTCGGCGAGGGCTGGCGCGTCACCCTCACCGTGCTCGCCGCCGAACGCCTCGACTCCGGCGGCCTCGGCCTGGACAACGCCGACCGCGCCCTCGACCTGGCCCGGCACCTGCCCCGCCCGCTCACCGGCGGCGAACGGCAGCAGGCCGCCGACCTCTACGTCCGCACCCTGGTCCAGCGGCTCACCGGGCTACGGGTCACGGCGGCCCTGGTCGCCGGTCGCGAGCCCGGCGCCGAGGCCTCGGTCGGCAAGCTCCACGCCACCGCGACCATGCGGGCCACCACCGACCTCGTCCAGCAGCTCCTCGGTCCGCGACTGGCTGCAGACACGGGGGAGTGGGGCACGTTCGCCTGGACCGAGCACCTCCTCGGCGCCCCCGGCTACCGGATCGCCGGCGGCAGCGACGAGATCCAGCACAACATCCTCGCCGAGCGCGTGCTGAAACTGCCCAAGGAGCCGAAGGGAGCGGTCAGTTGAGCACCACGACCGAAGTGGCCGAGCTCGGGCGGCGGGTCCGCGAACGGCTCGCCGAGCGACACCCGGGCGCGCCCGTCGGCGACCTGCGCACCCTTCCTGGCGGCCACTCCGGGCTCACCTACTCCATCGCCGCGGGCCCGGCCTCGTACGTCATCAAGGCGGTGCCGCCGGGCCGCCGTGCCGTCGGCCGCAACGACGTGCTGCGCCAGGCCCGGGTCCTGCGCGCGCTCGCCCGATCGGAGGTGCCCGTGCCGGGCGTCCTGGCCGTCGACGAACGCGAACCGGCTTGGTTCGCCATGGAGTTCGTGGACGGCGAGGCGATCGAGCCGGTCCTCGACGAGCACCGGCTCGACCCCGGCCTGTGCCGCACCCGGATGCTGGCCCTGGCCCCGGTGCTGCGCGAACTGCACGCGACGCCGACCCCGGAGACCTCCGAACCACTGGGCCCGGCGGGGGAGTTGGACCGATGGGGCCGCACCATGCGGGCGGTGCCGCCGGAACTCCGCCCCGGATCCGAGGACCTGCTGCACACCCTGGCCGCCCGCGTCCCTGACAGCGTGCCCGCCACCCTCACCCACGGCGACTTCCGCCTCGGCAACGTCCTGTGCCAGGGTGTACGACCGGCCGCCGTCGTCGACTGGGAGATCTGGGGATACGGCGATCCGCGCATCGACCTCGCCTGGTTCCTCCTCTTCGCCGACCACCGCAACTTCCCCGAGCTCGGCCGCGACATTCCCGGCCTGCCCGGCGAGGCGGAACTGCTCGCCGCCTATCTGGACGGCCGCTCCGCGCCCACGGACCTCGACTGGTTCCGGGCCCTGGCCCGCACCAAGATGGCCGCGATCATGGGCCACAACCTGCGCCGGCACCGAGAGGGCACCCACCACGACCCGGACCAGGAGCGGCTGCCGCCGACCATCGCGGCGATGATCCGCACGGCCCGCGACCTCCTCGCCCGACGGCCCTGAAGGAGCACGACCATGGATTTCGCACTCTCCCCGAGGGCTGAGGAACTCCGCTCGCGGATGGCCGCGTTCATGGAGGAGTACGTCCTGCCCGCCGAGCCCGTCTACGACCGACAGCTCGCAGCAGCCGACGACCCCCACGAACTACCGCCCATCATGAGCGAGTTGCAGGAGAAGGCACGCGCCGAAGGCCTGTGGAACCTCTTCCTCGCACACGGCGACCGGGGCGCGGGCCTCAGCAACCTCGAATACGCTCCCCTCGCCGAGCTGGCGGGACGCTCGATCATCGGCCCCGAGGTCTTCAACTGCTCCGCCCCCGACACCGGCAACATGGAACTGCTCTCCCTCTTCGGCACCCCCGAGCAGCAGGACCGCTGGCTGCGCCCCCTACTCACCGCCGACATCCGGTCCTGCTTCGCCATGACCGAACCCGAGGTCGCCAGCTCCGACGCCCGCAACATCCGCACCCGGATCACGCGCGACGGCGACGAGTACGTCGTCAACGGGCACAAGTGGTACACGTCCGGCATCCTCGACCCCGACTGCAAGCTGATCATCCTGATGGGTGTCACCGACCCGGACGCACCCACCTACCGGCAGCAGAGCATGCTGCTGATTCCCCGCGACACACCCGGCATCACCGTGCTGCGCGACCTGCCGATGTTCGGCTACACCGACCGCTGCGGCCACGGCGACGTGCTCTTCGAGGACGTGCGCGTGCCCGCCTCGGCGCTGCTCGGCGGTGAGGGCGAGGGATTCGCCCTGGCGCAGGGGCGGTTGGGACCCGGGCGCATGCACTACGCCATGCGGGCGGTCGGATTCGCCGAACGGGCCATGGAGTTGATGTGCCGGCGCACCCTGACCCGCACCGCCTTCGGCGGCAGGCTCGCCGAGCGGGGCGTCGTGCGGGAGTGGATCGCCCGCAGCCGGATCGAGATCGAGCAACTGCGGCTGCTGGTCCTCAAGTCGGCCTGGCTGATGGACACCCAGGGCAACGCGGCCGCCCGCACCGACGTCGCCGCGATCAAGGTGGCCGCCCTGGAGGTGGCCCACAAGGTGGTCGACCGGGCGGTGCAGGCGCACGGGGCCGCGGGGGTCAGCGACGACACCGTACTGGCGCGGCTGTACGCGATCACCCGGGCGCTGCGGATCGCGGACGGTCCCGACGAGGTGCATCTGCGGACGGTCGCCCGGCGTGAACTGGCCAAGTACCCGGAGGAGTCGGCGTGAACGGGCAGCAACTGGAGGGCCGGGTGGCCCTGATCACGGGTGGCTCCCGGGGCATCGGACTCGGTATCGCCCAGGCATACCGGGAGGCCGGCGCCCATGTCGTCATTGCCTCCCGCAAGGCGGACGGACTGGCCGCGGCACGCGAGGAACTGCTGCGGATCAAGGGCGACGGCGAGGTCCACGAGGTGGTCGCCAACGTCGGGGAGCCCGAGGACGCCGAGCGCTGCGTCGAGGAGACCGTGGCCCGCCTCGGCCGACTCGACGTCCTGGTCAACAACGCGGCCACCAACCCGTACATGGGCGACCTCCTCGACCTCGACCTGCCGCGCGCGGAGAAGACCGTACGGGTCAACCAGTACGGCATGGTCGCCTGGACCCGGTGCGCCTGGCGGGCGTGGATGAGGGAGCACGGGGGAGCGGTCGTCAACATCGCCTCCGTCGGAGGACTCGTCGTCGACCCCCACATCGGCTGGTACAACGCCACCAAGGCGGCCATGCTGCACATGACCCGCCAACTCGCCTACGAACTCGGGCCGATGGCACGCGTGAACGCCATCGCACCGGGCCTGATCAAGACCGAGCTGGCCCGGGCCGTCTGGGAGCCGAGGGAGCCGATCCTGACCGCGAGGCTGCCGCTGCGCAGACTCGGCACGGTGGAGGACGTGGCGCACGCGGCGGTCTTCCTGGCGTCCGAGGCCTCGTCCTGGATGACCGGGCAGACGCTGGTCCTGGACGGCGGGGCGACCGTACTGCCGATCGGGGTGGAGGCGTGACGGCGGCCGCTGAGCTGTTCTCCCTGCACGGGCGGACCGCCGTGGTCACCGGGGCGTCGTCCGGGCTCGGGGCCCGCTTCGCCCTGGTGCTCGCGTCGGCAGGGGCCACCGTCCTCGCCGCGGCGCGGAGACTGGAGAAGCTCAAGGAACTCGCCGACGACAACCCTCGTATCCATCCCGTCGTCTGCGATGTCTCACGGGACGAGGACCGGGTGCGGCTGATGGAGACGGCGCTCGACGAGACCGGCCGGATCGACGTCCTCGTCAACAACGCCGGCGCACCCGGTGCCGTACGGGCCGAGGACGAGAGCGCCGAGGACTTCGCAGGAGTGCTGGACGTGAACCTGGTGGCAGCCTTCCGACTCGCGCGGCTGCTCGCGGAGGCGCCGGTGCCCGGGGGCGGTCGTACGCGATCCGTCGTGAACGTCTCGTCCGTCCTCGGACTCGTCTCCGGCGCCCCGCTGGGCGGCGCGGCCTACGCGGCGTCGAAGGCCGGGCTCCTCGGGCTGACCCGGGAACTGGCGGGACAGTGGGGGCGGTCCGGGGTGCGGGTCAACGCGCTCGCGCCCGGCTGGTTCCGCTCGGAGATGACGGACGGACTGTTCCGCGACGAGCGCTCGCGGCGCTGGGTCGAACGCGGCACCATGCTGGGGCGCGGCGGCGAGCCCGGGGAACTCGACGGGGCACTGCTGTATCTGGCCTCGGACGCTTCGTCGTACTGCACCGGGCAGGTGCTCACCGTGGACGGTGGGTGGACGGCGCGATGAGGGTCACGGTGGAGGTCGACGGCGACGGGCTGGCGCGGGTCGAGTTGTGCCGCGGCGGGGGCAACGCGATCGATCTCGCGATGGCACGGGCGCTGCGGGAGGCGGCGTGGGAGTGCGAGAAGGCACGGGCCCGTGCGGTGCTGCTCACCGCGCGGGGGCGGTCGTTCTGTGTCGGCGGGGACCTGAAGGAGTTCGCCACGCTGTCGGGGGAACACCTGGCAGGGCACCTCACCGAGGTGACGGACGCGCTCCATGGCGCACTGCGGATCCTCGCCGGTCTGGACGCGCCGCTGGTGGTCGCCGCTCAGGGGGCTGTCGCCGGGGCGGGGCTCGGGCTCGTGGCGGCGGCGGACGTGAGTCTCGCGGCGACCGACGCCGGTTTCTCGGCCGCGTACACCGCGATCGGGTACACACCGGACGCCGGGGTCAGCTGGTCGTTGCCCCGGCTGGTCGGGCCGCGGCGGGCGGTGGACCTGCTGCTGACCAACCGGCGCGTCACGGCGGTCGAGGCGTTGCGGATCGGGCTGGTGAGCCGGCTCGTCCCGCCCGAGGAACTGGCCGAGGAGGCCGTACGCACGGCCGGCGCGCTGGCGCGCGGAGCCACGGCGGCGTACGGCGTGACCCGCCGGCTGGTCGGTCGGGCGCTCTCGTCCGACCTGGACGAGCACCTCGACACCGAGGCTCGCCACCTGGCCGCGGCCGCGGCGTCGGCGGAGGGGAGAGAGGGCGTGGCGGCGTTCCTGGCGGGCCGCAGGGCGGACTTCGGCGGGCTCGAGGTGGGGACGGGTGCCACGGTTTCCGCAGGCTCGCCGGGCGATCAGCCAGGTGCCCCGACGCGACCCACAGCCCCGTGAGCGACCCGCCCGATCTCCGATTCGTACCCGACTTGAACTTGGGTCTACTCTCGGACGACCGTACGGTGATCGGTACCGTCCGTGGAGAAGAGGGAGACAGACCATGGCAAGGGCACGGATCGTGGATCCGGAGGAGGGGCCCAGGTCGAAGCGCGGCGCGATCCTCGTGGCCGCCGTGGAGCGGTTCGGGGAGGACGGCTACGAGAACACCAAGTGGTCGGAGGTGGCCGACCGGGTGGGCATCGGGCAGACCGCGCTGTACCACTACTTCGAGTCCAAGGCCCACTGCCTGCTCACCATCATGCGCCTCGAACTGCAGCGCTCGCACGACCAGTTCGTCGAGGCAACGGAGAACGCGACGGAACCCGTGGACGAACTGCGGGCGGCGGTCCGGGCCGCCTTCGCGGTCACCGAGCAGGAGATCCGCCAGATGCGCATCCTGCAGGCCAACATGTCCCTGCTCGCCACCCCGCGGAAGTCCAAGCGCGAGGAGACCGAGCGCGTCGCGGCCCGCCAGCTGGTCCAGATGGTCGAGCGGGACTGGACGAGCCTGCTGATGCGCGGCATGTCCAAGGGCGGCTTCCCGGTACGGGACGCACACACCCTCGGCCTCGCCGTCCTCGGCATGATCGTCAGCGTCTGGCGCTGGTACCGGCCGTCCGGCGCGATCCCGCTGTCCGAGATCAGCGAGATGATCGAGGGGTGTGTGGTGCGGATGGTCGCGGAGTAGCCCCGCTCCACCAGGTCAGGCCCTGCCTCTTGTCGGCGGCAGGGCAGTGGCCTTACAGTCAAACTGAACTGAACTCAGGTTGTTTGATGCTATGAGAACTCATGGCGCCGAGGGAGAGCGATCGGCAATGGTGCTGCGCGAATACATGGCCCGAATGGACGGCCAGGACCCGGAAAAGGCCCTCGAACTCCTGGAACCCGACTTCCGGTTCCTGATCGCCCTGCCGAGCGGGCAGCGGACCGGCACGTCCCGCGAAGACTTCGCCGGCTATATCGCCGGACGGCACGCGGTGGACCGTAGGCATGAGATCGTGCGCTACTCGGTCGACGGCGACGTCGAGACGGCGTACGGCTTCGTCGTCGACCAGGGGGTGACCACGGGGGCCTTCCTCTCCGCCGTACGGATCTCGCCCGCCGGGCTGATGGCCGGCTACCAGTCGTTCTTCACCCCGGACTTCGACCTCGTGGACCGGCCGTGAGCGCCCCCGCCGCGTCCGCGGCGCCGTTCCTGACCACCTGGTTCGGAATCCTGGACAGCGCCGAAGCCGACCGGATCCTTGACCTGATCAGCGACGACTTCTCCTTCTCCATCCTCTTCTCCACCGGGGGCGACACCGGCACCGACTTCCACGGCGGCCGCGCCGAGATGGAGGGCTACCTCGCCCAGCGCGAGGTGGGCACCCGCACCCACCACCTGCTCACCGGGTCCACCGTCGGCCGGGACGAGCTGTACCTCGGCGAGGTGCGCAGGGCGGGCGTACCGGAGGCCACGTTCGTGGCCTCGGCCCGGCTCGACGGGGAGGGCCGGGTACGGCGGCTGATGATCGGGCGCTCGCCCGCGGTCCTGTTCACCTGAGCCCGAGGAGGAGCTGTGTACAACCTGATCCTGCTGGCCGCCCGGCCGCCCGAGTGGACCCACGAACGGTTCATCGACTGGTGGCGGGGCGAACACGCCGAGCTCACCCGGCAGCTGCCGGGGCTGAGGGCCTGGCGGCACACCGACATCGACGGGGCCCTCGAACCGCGCTCGGAGGGCTGGGACGGCGTCTCCGTCCTGAGCTTCGACACCCCTGAGGACCTGCGCAAGGCGCTGAAGAGCCCGGAATGGGCGGCGGCCGTCGCCCAGGTCGGCGACATGCGGGGACGCCGGATCGCCGTCATGGGCGGCGAGGCGGAGATGTACGCGGGCTGAGCACACCGGGGTGTCGGGCCGGGCCCCGCCCCTCACTTGGAGGCCCCCTCGACCGGGCCCCACTCGAAGGCCCCTTCGCAACGAGGCGAGGAAGCGGATGCGACAGACAGTGCGGGAGTTCTACGACCGCTGCGAACGAGCCGACTTCACGGCTGTGGTCGACGACCACGGACAGCACAGGGCTCGCGAACTCCTGAGGCAGGCAGCCGAGTTGGCGGACACGATGACAGCGGACGGCACACCGGGCGGCACCGTGCTGCTCCAGGCCGACAACTCCTGGCGCACCGTGGCCGCGACCCTGGCCGTGGGACTGACCGGCGGCGTGCTGGCCCTGGTCAACCGGCACACGACCGCCGCCGAGTTCGCCGCCGCCATGGAGGACATCCGACCGGACGTCCTGATCGCCGAACCCTCCGCGATCGAGGAATGGGACGGCGCCGCGGCTCTGCCGGACGCGCTGACGGGCGATGCCCTGGACGGCTGGACCCTCCGCGTCGGCCGCGGTCCGCGCGATGTCTCCCGCTGGAACGGCGGCACCCTCATCGGACTTACCTCCGGCTCCACCGGGCGGCCCAAGGGGGTCGTGCAGTCCGAGAGCGCCCTGCGCTACGCCTGCTCGTGCACGATCGACGTCAACGGCCTGCGCCAGGGGGACGCGGTGGCCGCCGTCGTCCCGCTCTCCTCGACCGCCGCCTACTGCTTCGGCGTCTGCCTCTCCCTCATGCTGGGCGGACCGCTCGTCCTGTCCGGCCGCTGGGACCGCGAGGAGGCGCTCTCGCGGATGGCCGCGCACGACGTCCGGTGGACCATGTGCGTGCCGACCATGGCCCTCCAGATGGGCTCCGCGGCGGCCGGGTCGAGGGTCCTCGACGGGGTCCGCTCGATCACCGTCGGCGGCGGCCCCATGGACCGCGGTGCCCTCGCCCGCGCCGAACGCTCCCTGGGGACGAGGATCCTGCGCGTCTTCGGCATGTCCGAGTGCCTCGGACACACCTCGCCCCGGCCGGAAGACACCGAGGAGATCCGGCTCGGCCGCGACGGGCGCCCCTTCCCGGGCACCGACCTGCGGGCCGTGGCCGCCGACGGAACCGTACTGGAGCCCGGAGTGACCGGCCGTGCCCAGGTCCGCGGTCCCTCCCTCTTCCTCGGCTACGCCCGCGACGGCAAGGTCGAGCCGCCGGCGCTCACCCCGGACGGCTTCTTCCCCACCGGTGACCTGCTGGTGACCGGCGAGGACGGCACGGTCACCGTCATGGGCCGGGAGAAGGACGTCATCATCCGCGGCGGCCGCAACCTCGACATCACCGAGATCGAGCGCGCCGTCGCCGCCCATCCGGCGGTGGCCCGCGCCTGCGTGACCCCCGTCCCGGATCCGCTCCTCGGCGAACGGGCCGCCGTGCTCGTCGTGGTCGAGGACGGCTCCGGCGACCTCGGCCTCGAGGAGATCACCGCGCACCTCGCCCGCACCGGCCTGTCCAAGGCCAAGTGGCCCGAGTTCGCCTTCACCGTCGGTGAGCTGCCCCAGACGACCGTGGGCAAGCTCGACCGCTCCAGAGCCCGCAGGCTCGCCCACGACCTGCACGCGCGGCTCGCCGCACACCCCGAACAGCACCGGCAAGGAGATGCATGACCACCCCCACGACCCGCACCCCCCGTTTCGACCGCGGCCGTTGGGCGCAGCCCGGACCCGAGACCGTACGGCCCGGCGTCCACCGCATCCCGCTCCCGCTCCCGGACGACGGACTGCGGGCCGTCAACGTCTACGCGCTGGAGGGACTCACGGAAGGCCTGGTGCTGATCGACGGAGGCTGGTCGATTCCCGAGTCCCGCAAGGCACTCGAGGACGCCCTCGCCGAACTCGGCCACGACCTGGGCGAGATCAGCCACATCCTCGTCACCCACATCCACCGCGACCACTACACCCAGGCCGTCGAACTGCGCAGGCTGCTGGGCTCCCGGGTCTACCTGGGCGCGGGCGAACGGCGCGGCCTGGAGCTCCTCGGCGAGCTGCGCACGGACGAACCGGTGGGCTCGCTGGAGACCCTGCGCCGGGCCGGCGCCCACGAACTCGCCGAGCGGGTCGGCGCGATGTACGACGGCGACTTCGACGCCGGCGTCTGGCAGGCGCCGGACCGCTGGCTCCAGGCCGAGGAACTCCGCTTCGGGGACGCGCGGTTGACGGTGATCCCGACCCCGGGCCACACCCAGGGACACGTCGTCTACCTCGATCAGGCCCGGGGACTGCTGTTCTCCGGGGACCACGTCCTGCCGCACATCACGCCGTCCATCGGCTTCGAACTCGGCGGCCCCACCCTGCCGTTGGGCGACTACCTCGACTCACTGCAACTGATGACCACCCTCGCCGACGCCCGGCTGCTGCCCGCGCACGGCCCGGTCGGCGACAGCATGCACGCCCGGGTCGGCGAGCTGCTCACCCACCACGACGACCGCCTCGCCGACACGTTGGCCGCCCTCTTCGACCGTACGCGCACCGCGTACGAGGTGGCGGCCGAGCTGGGCTGGACCCGCCGCAAGGTGCCCTTCACGGACCTCGGCCCCTTCGACCAGATGCTCGCCGTCAACGAGACGGCGGCCCATCTGGACGTCCTGGTGGCCCGCGGACGGGCGCGGTGTGTGCGGGCTGAGGACGTCAACCGGTATACGGCCAAGGCTGCTTGAGAGGACCGTGCAGCACCGGCCCGCTCCGGCCGGTGCACGGTCCTCTCACCCTTCAACGCGCCGTCCAGCCCCCGTCGACATACAGCTCGGACCCGGTCATGAAGCTCGCGTCGTCGGAGGCCAGGAAGGCCACGGCGGCCGCCACCTCCTCGGGAGTACCGAGCCGGCCCAGCGGGGTCCCCTCGACCATCGCGTCCAACCGCGGTGTCCCGCGCCACAGTTCACGCGACCGGGGCGTCTCGATGAACCCGGGGTGCAGGGAGTTCACCCGGACCCCGTGCTTCGCCCAGTGCAGGGCGGCGTTCTTGGTCATCAGGCGTACGGCGCCCTTGGCCGCGTGGTAGGAGAACTGGGCACCGAAGCCGCCGACCGTGCCGAAGATCGAGGCGACGTTGACGATCGAGCCGCCACCGGAGCGCTCGATGGAGGGGCCGCCGTACTTCATGCCGAGCCAGACACCGGTCTGGGTCACCCCGAGGACCCGCTCCCAGGAGTCCATGGTCTCTGTCTCGACCGTCTTCATCGTGGCGATGCCGGCGTTGTTGACCAGCACCGACAGCTCGCCCAGCGCGGCGGTCGCCGTGGCGACGACCTCGCGCCAGGCGGACTCGTCCGACACGTCCAGGGCCAGCCCCAGAGCACCGCCCCCGACCTCCTCGGCGAGCTTCTCGCAGCGATCAGCGTCGAGGTCGGTCACCACAACCGCTGCGCCCTCGGCCGCGAGCCGCCGCACGACGGCGTCGCCGATACCTCCCGTCGCGCCCGTCACCAGCGCCGTTTTCCCGGCCAGCCTCGCATGCATGGGATCCCCTGGCTTCTCGAAGGTGCTGGTTCTCAGTCCCGTACGCCGAGCCAGGCAAGTGCCCCGCCGTCGATCACGTACGACGATCCGGTGATGAACGCGGCGTCGTCGGAGGCCAGGAAGCACGCCAGCTTGGCGACCTCCTCGGGGCGTCCGAGCCGCTCGACCAACTGCGGTGCGGTCAACTCGTGTTCCATGGCCGCAGGGTCCCCGGCGGCCTCGACGTAGGCCCGGGCCAGCGGTGTCTCGATGACACCGGGGCAGAAGCAGTTGCAGCGCACCGGGGCGAGATCCACGGCCGTGACCTTGGTCAGGTGGATGACGCCGGCCTTGGTGACGCCGTACGCGGGGGCGTTGGGGAAGCCGGTCAGACCGGAGACGGAGGCCGTGTTGACGATGGCGGGCCCGCGCCGCGAGCGACGCAGATGAGGTGCGGCGAACTTGGTCGTCAGCCACACCGCCTTGAGGTTGACCTCGTAGACCGCGTCCCAGACCTCCTCGGCGAGGGTGTCCACACCACGGTCCGGGTCGGCCGTGAACGCGGTCTCGATCACCCCGGCGTTGTTGACCAGCACGTCGAGTCCCTCGAAGCGCCGGACGGTACGGGAGACCATGTCGGCGATGCTGTCCCGCACGCGCAGATCGCAGACGATCACCTCGGCCCGCGCCCCGGCGTCCCGCACCAGCTCCGCGGTCCTGCCGGCCGTCTCCTCGTCGCGGTCGGCGACGCCCACCGCGGACGCGCCCTGCCGGGCCATCTCCACGGCGATCGCTCGTCCGATGCCCTGTCCGGCGCCGGTGACCAGCGCGGTCCTGCCGTCCAAGGAAGCCACTTGGCCACCCCTCCCGAGCTGTGTGCCCGCCCCGACCTAAACTCATGAACTGAACTAGCTTCAGCTTGTCTGAGTTTACGGTGGGCTGATCGGGGGCGACAAGCCTCTGGCTGACTGAAGCTGGTTCCGGCCGCTGGAGGCGACTCCCGCACGACGGCTGGGGTGGCGTCGGATCCACGCCAGCGAGCGCGTCCGCGACCACCGCCGGGCCCGTGGCCGCGTCGAGCCGTGACCCGCCGTCGACGTACGCAGACGGTCCTTCTCGCCGCTTCACACCAGCGAGCTGTGCGCGCCCGGCGGTGCGGACCGGTCGCGCGGCGGATCCGTGTTGCGGATCAGGAGGTCGGGCACCAGGCTGCGCAGTTCGGGTGTGGGCTCCAGGGAGATCTCCTGCAGGAGGATGCGACGGCACTGCTCGTACTGCCGTGCCGCCTCCCACCGGTTACCCGCGGCGACGTGTGCCCTTATCAACGTGGCGTGCGCGCTCTCGCGCAGCGGTTCGGCATGGACGGCGGCGAGTCCGGCCTCGATCGATTCGCCGTAGCGGCCAGCGTGCGAGAGGCGTTCGCACAGCGCCTCCAGGGCGTGCAGCCGCAGATGGTGGTGGCGTTCGCGATCCGCGATCAGCCAGTCGTCGTACCAGTCGGGAAGCAGATCGACCGACAACTCGGCGCAGGTCTGCGCAGAGAGTAGGTCGTCGCACGGCGTACCCCGGTCGAGCAGCCGGTGGGCCCGCTCCTGCACCGCGACGAGGTCGACGCTCACCTCGGGAGCCAGCAGCAGTTGTGGTGACGACCCGTTGAGGGTGCACCGGCACGACTTCTGCACCCGCCACAGCGCCGAGCGCAGATTGGCCGCGGCCTTCTCCGGCGAGGTGTCGGGCCACAGGGACTCCGCGACGTGAGTACGGGTCAGAGGGCGCCGCTGAACTGCCAGGAAGGCGACCAGACGTTGGGCGCTGCTGATCATGGACACCCAGTTGCCGTCGACGGTGACGGTGAACCCTCGCAGCAGCTGAACGCTCACACCGCCGACCAGTTGTGTGTGCATCGTGCCTCCCCCCGGAGCTGCCGTGCATGTCCGTAATATTCCGCAATATAGAGAGGCGACCGTGTACCGGCCATCAAGCACGCGTCACCGCTCTGTCACCGGGAAGCCGGGGGAGCCGCGGGCGTGGGGGGAGCAGGGGGGTCGGGGCCGGCGGGCCCCGGCGGCTGGAGGCGGCCGAGCCAGGCGCGCACCGCCGCGCACGCCTCGTCGGCGTCGGCCGCCGTGGCCAGCGGAGTCTCGCCCTGGCCGCTGACCTCGATGACCCTGACGCGTACGCCGCGCGGATGCGCGCCCTCCCGCCAGGCGCGCAGGATAAGGACGTGGATGCGCCCGCTCGGGGATGGGTTCACGGCGGCTGCCTCCAGTCGTAGGTCACGAGGGGTGCGGTCCCCGGGGTGAAGGTGCCCCGGCCCGAGGGGACTTCTGCGCGGGATCAGGGCAGTCGTCGCGGACGAGACCGGGGAAGAGTCTGTTGCGGAAGAGGTCGATGAGCAGCCTGTTCCGGGCGATAAGGCCCACGTATCGGTGGCAGCGGGTCACCGCGAGATACTCCGCTTCGCTGTCGAAGACCGTCCGCAGCCACTGCTCCTGGGGCAGGGCGTCGTCGAGGACCTCCTGGTGCAGGAAGGCTTGGAAGAGGTCGTGCAGCCTGACGATCCCGATCACCTTCGGGCTGCCTTCTGTCTCCAGCTTGCGCACCTCGTGGAGAAGGATCTGCTCCGGTGCATCCGGCCTGCGCGCGGTGCCGGTGAAGGCGAGCTGCTCGTGCGCGGGCAGCAGGTCCGCCGGGCCCTGCGCACTGCCCGCGGCGGCGCTCGGCGGCAGCGCAAGATCCCATCGGGCCGAGATCACCGCGGCGCGGTCGAGCGCCGCGCGCAGCGAACGGTCCGACAGGGCAAGAGCCTTGAGCATGCGATCCGGCTCGGCCCAGCCCTGGTAGACGCGGGGCCGGCCCGCGTCCGTGGCGACGAAGGCGATCGCGCGTGGGCTGCCCAGGCGCCGGGCGCCCGCGCAGACGACCGCCAGCCGCGTCTCCCACCATGCGGTGCCGTCCTGCAGGTCGATGACGGCGACCTCGCTCCGGGCGAACTCGTTGATGGCCTCCAGGACTTGAGGCCCTGCGCTGTCCTGGATATCCAGGCCCTCCGAGGCGCCCATGTTGCGGGGCACGTCGCTCGGCGGTGTCTGCGCGGTGGCCGCTTCGGCGACCGCGCCGAAGGTGAGGTTGAACCCGAACCCGCCGAAGGAGCCGCCCCCGGCCGCGACCGCCTCGAGCAGCATCAGCAGGACGGGCACGGACGAGATGACGACGATGGCGATCAGGACGCCGGGCTCCAGGTCCTCACCGGGCCAGTCGGCGAACTCCCTGAGCAGGAAGAACCCCGTGACCAGTACCACGATCGCCATGGCGCTGGTCAGCAGGGACCAGCCCGGTCCGAAGGGCCAGAATCGCCAAGTTCCCTGTGTGCGCTGCTCCATGGCGACACCTCCAGGGGGTGCGGAGAACGGAGAACGTAGCCGGTGACCGTCAGCCAGGCGTCAACGGGGTGTGAATGTACCCGCGGCCCCCTCATGGCAGAGGAGCACCGAGGACCAGCAGGAGCTCCAGCGCCTCGTTATCGCCGAGACCGTCCAGAAGCAGCGCTTCGTGCAGCTCGGCGGCGAGCTCAAGATCGTGGAGATCCCAAGGGCCCGGGACCTGGGCACGCAGGGCGTCAGCGCGGTCACCGACCGCGGGACTGCCGGTCGACCGCCAGGCTGCGAGCAGTGCGACGGCCAGCTTCCGCACCGGTGCACCGACCGGCGGCGCACCCGTTCCGATGGCGACGGGGAAGGTCAGGTACTCGGTCTTCTGGAGATCGAGCAGGACCATCTTGGCGGAGCCGTACCGCGTCTGCGTCGGTACGGGAGTTTCGCTGATCGTCACGGTGGGGTCTTCCGCGGCAAGGAACCCCCGCACCATCGCCGGCTCCCCGATGGGGTCCACCACGTGCACCGATTCCTGGAACAGGAGCGGGACTTGAACGTTCGCGTAGAGCGATGCGTGCGGGTGGCCGCGGTGCAGGCTCCTGATCGTGTCGGCCTGTGCCCCGATGAGTGCTTGGATTTCGGGCATACGGCGCTCCACCGCCTCCTGGATCTGCCGACCCTCCCTGCGCCCCTGCAGATAGCTGCCCAGCAGGGAGAACGCGCCCATCGCCAGGCCGGGACCATACGCGCGTCCCCAGCCGCCGAGTCGGCTGCCGGCTCGTGCCAATACGCCACCACCACCGGTCCTGGTGCGCGGCGTTGCCGTCGGGGCGGTGCGGGCGGTGCTCTTCCCCCCGGGCGCGCCGGGCTCCGGCTCGGCGACCGAGAGCGCACCGGACCGGCCGGGACCGCCGGAAACCGGGCCGCCGCCCGAAGGGTCCGGATCGGGGAAGAAGGTCGGCAGGTGGGTGCGGAGGATTTCAGGGAGCGGCGCCCCGCTCACGGTGCGCGCCCCCGCGCGGATGACCGAAAGGCCTCCGTCGTGTTCGAGATAGATGTCGACCTTGTTCAGGCCGGAGGCGATGGCCGCGATCAATCCCCGGTACTCGGCGGACGTCTGGGCTCCCGACCAGGCCAGGTGCCCGGGAGAAGCGCGATCGTACAGCGGGCCGCCACGGTAGAAGTCGACCCCGGCGGTGTTGAGGTAGATCGCCTTGATGTTCTCTTTGCCACCGCCTTGCAGCGCGCCCTGGAGAACCGTGCCCGACGCCAGGCCCGAGGGTGCGAGGTCGTCGAACGTACCGGCAAAACCTTCGACTTGGCCGAGGAGCACGGGTCGCAGGCCCGTCGCACGCCTGCCCTCGTCCCACAGAAGTTCGACCACCGGGAGCTCGCGCCCGGCGATGCTCCGTTCGTAGCGGCCGAGGATGAGTACGGAGGGCTCGGCGGGCGCGGTGTCCTGCTGGAACGCCGGGCCGACGGGGGTCGATGCCCGTACCTCGTAACCGTGGGCGAACGAACGCGCCGCCCTGGCGGCTTCGGCCTCGGCCTCGCCCGATCCGGACGATCCTCGCCCGTCCGACTGCTGCACCACGTGCGCGAGTTCATGCGCGAGGCAGGCTTCTCCGGCGGGGCTGTCCGGCATGTATGCGCCGGCGCCGAAGGCGATGTGGTCGCCGAGCGTCACTCCGCGGGCGCCGAGCGCGCGTGTCGCCGACGCGGCCTGCGGCCCGGTATGGACGCGTACGGCGGTGAAATCCCAGTCGAACGCGGCTTCCATGCGATGGCGGGCGCCGTCGGGCAGTTGCTGCCCGGGTCCCCACGCGGAGACCGTCTGCGCGACCGCCGACGGGGGTGCGGCGGATCGGCGCACCTGATGGCGGGGCACGTGAGACGACATGACGCCTCCCTTCCGGGTCACAGCCCCGTTGTCAGCGGCATCGTGAATGAGTTCCGCAGCCCCGCCACCGCCCCGCCCCGCGAAACCACCGCCAGCGGCGCCAGGTGGTAGTCCACTCCGTGCGGTGAACTGCCGTCGGGATACGGCCAGATGACGGTGCCGAGCGTACGGCGGGCCGCGAACGTCCAGTAGTCGCCCGAGCGGTAGTCGCGGGCGGGCTCGGAGTCGTCCGGGGGACGGAAGCGGATCTCGATGCCCTGTTCCAGGGGGATCCACGAGCCCTCCCTGACCGGCAGTGCTCCGCCCGACCGGTCGTCGCGCGGCGTGTGGTCCCAGCGGCGCAGGTACGGGTGGCGGTCGGGGGAAGGGGGCGGGTCGGGGGCGGTGGCCAGGGTGAGTGTCAGGGATTCGGGGTCGATGTCGTCGATCCGGTGGAGCGGTGGCGCCGCTGCGGGCAGGCCCAGTTCGCGGCGGAGCGAGACCGCGTCGTAGACCACTTCCACCCAGTGGCCGGGCTCCAGCACGGTGTGCCGGTCGCGGGCAGGCGCCGAGAGCCAGACCTTCGTACCGTCGATACGGCGTACGGGATGGATCACCGAGCCGTTGTCGCGCGACCACACGAACGTGGCTCCGTCGGAGGCCGGGCCGCCGTTGCGGATCTCCACGCGGTAGAGCTGGTTCTCGCCGGTGTACGAGGCTTCGGGGGAGGCGGTGCAGGGATCGTCGGCCGACCCGGCATCGCGCTGCGTACGGACCTCGAGGACGCCCGTACCCCGGGCGGGGGCTTGCAGGGCCAGGCGGTCGAGGGCGTTCTCGCGGCCCTTGAGCGGCACCGCCCGCACCTGCCAGACGACTTGGGCGCGGCTCGACGTGTCGGGCTGGTGCAGGCCGAGCGCGGGCTCGTGCAGAGAGGGGTCCTCGATCTCCGTGACATGGCGTTCCCACACCTTCAGGTAGACGGTGTAGGCGCCCGGGGGGAGTTTGTCGGCGCCTTCGAGGTCGAGGAAGGCGTGCGGTTGCTCGGCGTAGGTCACCCCGGCCGGGTTGGACACGAGGATGCCGTCGACGTAGTAGTGGCCGGGGCCGATGGAGAAGCCGCCGGGGCCGACGTCGGCGATGGCGAAGCCCAGGTTCTCGGCGGGGCCCGCGTGCGGCCCCACCAGGTCGGCCGTCAACGAGCGCAGGCAGTGCAGCAGGATCGCCGCCCGCTCGTTGTGGTTGGCGTCGAGGCCCACCCGTCCTTGCAGGTCGAACACGGTGGAGTAGGCGCGGTCGGGCGAGAACGTGATGTTCGAGAAGTCACCGTGCACGGCGTCCCCCTAGGTGGCGGTGATGACGGCCGGCTCGATGCCGAGAGGTACGAACTCGGCGAGCCGGTCGATGAGGTTGTGCAGCCGCTGGGGCTGGTAGAGGTCGTGGAAGGCGCCCATCTCCGCGCCGTCCTCGGCTCCGGCGGAGATCAACGAGGTGCAGGAGTGGTGGAGTTGGCCATAGGCGGGGTGGCCGTAGCGCGTGCTGGTGAACACAGGGCGCGGGGTGGTGGACCCCGGCGCGGGCACGCAGCGGTGGCGCGGTGGTCCCGCGGGGCTCGGCGGTGCGTAGGAGTACCGCAGGCAGCCGCTGTCGCGGCGCCAGGTGTGCAGACAGCCGGTGACGATGCTGTCCTCGCCGAGCGCTAGGAACTGGACGCGTACGTCGCCGAACACCGTGCAGCGGCGCATGGTCAGCGCGGCATGGGCGAAGCGGTCCTCGGGGGCGGTGAGCGCGGGCAGGTCATGGGACGTGGCGTCGACGATCGAGTCGAGGAACTCGATGTCCAAGGGCTCGCCCTTCGGCTCGTCCTGGTCCACCACGATCGTGCCGATCACCGAATGCTCCACCCGCAACCGTGCCGTTGTGCGCCGCAGTTCTACGGACGGTTCGGCGCCCCAGCGTGGCCGGCAGTCGCGGTCCAGTTCCCAGCCGGGCACCAAGGTGCAGTGCCGGATGGTCAGTTGGCCGATCTGCCCGACCACGTCCACGCTGCGTCCTGTGACCACCAGGCCGTCGAGCGTCAGATGCGGGCGATGGGCGGCCGTGGGCGGGCAGTCGGCGACCGAGCCGGCCGGCGGCGCCTTGGCGGTGGCCCGTACGATCAGTGCGTCGAAGCGGTTGGTCTTCTGGTTGAGCAGGCGGATGACCGGTCGGGCGCCCGGTGCGGCACGGATCTCCAGACGGTCGTCCTCGTCGAGGTCGATGCGCAGGGACTCCGTGTAGTCGGCCGAGTCCTGGATCTCGATCACGGCTTCGTGCAGGGAGGGATCGCTCTTCTTGTCCGTACGCCATTGCCGCAGTGCGGCCGTGATCGAGCCCGCGCCGTCCGGGCCGCCTACCGCGTAGCGCCGCCGTTTGCCGAGGGCGGGGAGCGCGCGGCGATAGGCGCCGCCGCCGATGGCGGCGGCGAAGCCGTAGTGCCATGTGACCCACACCCCGTGCTCTGGCGGCTCGTCGGCCGCGAAGGCGATCCGGCCGAGCTCGGGGTCGACCGCCACTTGCCCGGGCCCTGGCCGGTAGCGCCAGTCGGTGAGATCGGCGACGACGATCTGCCCGGCCGGTACGGCGGTGTCGAGCCCGTCGCGCCAGATCTGCAGGCTCCTGCCGGGGCCGTAGTACTCGGTGACCGCGTCGGCGAACTCCGCACGGCTCAGCGGATGCGGGACTTCACCCGGCCCCGGCGCGTGCGCCGTGCTCGCCCCTGGCGTGAACAACTGCGTATCGGTACCAAGCACGTTGACCAGATACCGGCTGTAGCGCTGATCGATGCAGAAGGCCGGTGCCCGGTGAAGGGCGAAGGCCCGCAGCCGCCACACGAACAGCGTCAGGCTCGCCACGCCGTGCAGACCCCGGGTGAACACGCTGTCGGGCCGTCGTACGTCGACGAGGTGCGGTGCCTCGTCGAAGGGGCCGCCCAGGCGCGAGCAGGCCAGGGCGTCGCGCAGGCCGAGGGTCGCGGGACGGTCGAGGCGCGGATGCCGTACGTGCTGGGCCCGGATCAGCTGCCGGTAGTGCTCCACGGCCCGCGCGGGCCAGCCGGCACTGTCCTCGGCGACCGCTTCGAGCGCCGCCGCGGTGCCCTTGCGGCGGCGGTTCGCCACCGCGTCCGCGACCGCCCGGCGCGGGGACAGCGCGCGCAGCGCCCCGGGTGAACTGCCGGGCGGCGGAGGAGACGCGCCGACCAGTGCGCCGATGTAGGGCACCACCCAGTCCTCGCAGGTCTCCACGAACCGGTTGGCGTAGGCGCGGTCGAGATCATCCTCGATGACCCGGACCTGTTCTTCGATGATCCGCAGCAACGCCCGCAGAGCGAAGCCCCGTTGCTCGTCGCGGATGCGGTGGACTTCGGGCAGTAGCTGGTATAGACGGTCGGGGAAGGGGGCGTTCGCGTCGTGGGAAGAGCTGGTCACGGGGACACCACCTCCATGGCCAGGACGACGAACTCCGCGAGACCGGGCGCGAGGGCGATCAGGTCCGCGGCCGTCACCACCTCCTGGCCCGGCGCCCCTTCGAGGCGTGCGGGCCGCGCGTACACCTGCTGGGAGACACCACTGACCTTGTTCGCGTCGGCCGCGGTGGTCCCGCGTGTCGCGCCGAAGCGGCGTAAGTCCACGAAGACCACGCCCGGCACCGCCTGGAGCGCCGCGACGGCCTCCGCCGCGTACACGCTGCGGCCCAACTCCCGTGCCCCGAAGCCGAAGACTCGCCCGAGGCGGTCCCGCAGGCGCGGCTCCACCAGAGCGGGCGAGTGGTCGCCGGCGATGCCGATCCGGGCGTCGACGACGAGGTTCCACCGGGTGCGCGGCTCGACGGCGGCTGTCACCCCCGGCTCGCCGTAGCGGCGAAAGGCGGTGAGCAGGGAGGTGATGAGGCCTGAGTCCGGCGGCAGGGCGGCGTCCTCGACACCGGCCACGGTGACGTGCACGATCTCCCGGCCGCCGACGGTGAGCCGGGCGGCGGCCGCCTTGCCGACGCCGGCCCGGGAGAGCGTGAAGTCGGCGTAGTCGCGCAGGGCGACCAGGCGTTCCATGGCCAGCGTCGGCAGCGGGGCCCGCACGCGCAGCGCCTCGTCCGAGTCGGCGTCCGTGCCGCCACTGGTGGGCAGCGGGTTGGTGACGGCGCTGATGCCGAGCGGCTTCGTGCGCAGCTGACTCACCTGGCCCGCCCGCAGGTTGCCGCCGCGGCCGAGACCGACCCGGTAGCGAGCCGCGATGTTCGCGCTGCCCGTGGGTGGCCGTGCGCCGTGACTGCCGTCTCCGAAGGTGACGGTGGTGACGCCGGTGGCGTCCGTGCGCAGTGCGTAGGCGCGCTCGGCGGGTCCGGCGCGCGCGATCTCGTCCGTCTCCTGCCACGCCGACTCGTCGACCCTGATGACCAGTTCGGCCTCGCCGCCGTCCGCGTCGGGCGCCGTCACGTAGGTGAGCGGATGGGCGGAGAGCGGGATGCTCAGGTGCGGCAGGGAGGCGTCGCCGCTCCAGCAGGCGGGTTCCTCCTTGGTCTCGCCGTGCGTGGCGCGCACGACATTGCCCCACACGGTGACCGTCTCGCGGCGGTACGTGCGGCGCAGTGGGGCGGCCAGGTCGAGCAAGGTGTACGGGGTGACGCCCGGGCGGTTCGGGTCGGTGACCGTGCGCGTGGCCGCCACATGGGCGAGCTCGCCTGTGACCTCTGCGGCCTCTGTGACCTCTGTGGCTTCCGTGGCGTCGGCAGGGACGCCGGTCACGAGGACGGTGCGGTGCGGGGGCAGCCCGGTGATCACCCTGTCCAAGTCGATCGTGCGGTGCGTGACGGGATCGATGACGGGTTCGTCGGCGAGCTGCAGGGCCTCCGCCTGGACATGGACCGTGTAGCCACGGTGACCGCCCAACTCGGTGACGGCGACCGGGAACCATGCGTCGTCGAGGGCGAGGAGCGTCGACCGCGCGGAGATTCCGTACAGCGGCAGACCGCTGCCGCGCGCCCAGTCGACGCGGCGTACGACGTCCGGGCCGTCCGGAGGGTCGACCACGATCCAGCTCCCGGGCAGAATCCGCGGATGCTCCCCGTCGAGCGGCAGCACCCGGCGTTTCTGGCCTGGGTCCGGACCCAGGTCGTACAGATCCGGATCCAGCGTCCACTCCCGGAACTTCGGCTGCGGAGGGCCTTCCGGTATGCCCTCGGGCAGGCGCTCCTTCGGCGCGGCCGCACCGAAGGGTGCTGCCCTGACCCGCAGCACTTCCAGTCGTACGAAGGGGGCCAGATCCGTCCGGCCGACGGACTCGGCGCACTGCTGCGCGTACTTGACGGAGATTTCCGCCAGGCCGACGGCGGTCGTGCCGCCCATGAGGTCTGTGTGCACGCTCTCCACACGCCGCGCCGTGGGCGGATCCTGGTCGTCGAAGTGGAACAGCAGCCGGTCGTTGGGCATGAGCCCCGTGCTCACGCCGTCGACGTGGATCACTCGCAGTCCCCGCGCGCAGTCGCGCGTCATCGCCGTCGGGCGGTGGGTGCGCGGCCGCAGCGCCCCCCAGGAAGGACGGGTCGACAGGTCCTGCGAGGTCTCGAAGACCGCGGGCGCCTGACCCGGGTCGGGCACGCCCTGCACCTGGGCGCCTGCGGGGACCGTGACCTCCACGTCCGCCGGATCGGGGTCCAGGGTGTAGGCGAGCCAGCAGTCCGCCGCCAGGCCGGGCCGTGGCCGGTAGCCGACGAGGCGGCCGAGCTCCGTCAGCGAACGGCGCTCGGTGGCCGTACCCAGGTAGCCCTCGTCGGCGATGCGCTCCTGGTAGAAGGTCAGGACGTCGCCGACGCAGGCCCACGCGTCGAGCAGGGCGAGTGCCGGATCGGGGGCGTCGCGGGTGGTGAGAGAGGCGAGTTCGGGGTGGGCGGAACCGGCGAGGGCCCGCGTCATCGCCGTGAGGAACGCGGCGTGCGTGCCGACCCGCGTGCGCAGCGCCGACGCGCCGGGTGGATTGCCCGTCGGTAGGGGAGTCGCGGCCGATGTGGCGCAGCAGCCCGCGCAGGTTGCGCCGGCCTCATGTCCCGGAGCGCACATGGGCGTTCACCGTCCCCCCGACAGATCGATCCACAACACTCCGGCGCCGGGCCCCGAGGGATCGGCACCGCCCGTGGGGATCTCCAACGGTCCGAAGGCGAGCACACTGTGGTCCGGGACCTGCCCGACCCGCGAGGCGCGGGCCGACTCCTCGGCCCCGCCCACCCCGCCCTCCACGCCTTCCGCCCGCCCGAGCCCCAGCACCATCGCCGCCACCACTCCGGGCACCGCCATCGCCTCCGCCACAAGACGCCCCGTGTACACATCGCTGCCGAAGCTGAGCCGATCAGGGTGGAACAGCCCCCCGGGCCCGTTGCCGAGCCGGGCCCGCACCGCCCGTTCCACTGCTGCGCGCCGTGCGTCGGGTGCAAGGCACAAGCGCATCCGCACGTCCACCGGGACCATCCGCGGTGCGTCCACGCGCAGATCGTGGCCGATGCGGCGGACGCCTTCGAGGTGGTCGCGCACCGAGTCGAGGAGTGTGTCGGGCACCTGGGTGCTGCCGAGCGGGTCCACTGCCACATCGGCCTCGTACCAACTGCCGTTCCACGCAAGCTCGGTGGCGGCCTGCTGCACGCCGGACACCTGCCCTGCCAAGGTGCTGTAGTCCTCGGCGGTGACCGCACGGACCAGCCGGTGGCGGAACTCTGTGGGCCCGAACTGCCGTGCCTCGGCGAGCGGTTCGGGTGCGGTCGCGCCCACGGCCGGCAGCGGATTGCGCGCGCGGATCACGCGGATGTCGGTCGGCGCGGAGACGACCAGGTGCACCACGGTGTCCGCGCCAGCATTGCCCGCTAGCCCGTTGCCCACGCGAAGGCCCGCGAGGAACTCCTGTCCGGCGGTCGGCGCCCGTCCAAGCAGGCCGTCACCGAACCGCAGCCGCGCGGTGCCGTCCTCGTCCGTCTCGACCACGACATGCGGATCGTCCGAGCCGCTGTCGAGCAGATCGGCCCGCACCTCCCAGCGCTCGCCGGCCGAGGTCAGGGTCAGCTGGGGGAGTGCGGCGCGGGTGTCCTGGACGAGCGCGAGCGATGCGGGTCCGGCGCCCCGTGGATCATCCGGGTCGAGACCCGCCGCGAGCACCGGACCCCAGCCCGCGGCGACCTCGGCGGCCGTGTTCGCATCCAGCGGGGTGCCGGTGCGTGCACGGGCCGCCAGCCGGGCCAGCCGTGCAGTACGCCGCGCGAGCAAGGCGGCCGACCGGGAACGTAACAGGGCGAGCGCCGCCCGCCGTCCCGCGGCATCGCCGGCGGCTTCCCATCCCGCCTCGACGACGGACCGCTCGCCCCACAGGGTCCGGGCCAGGGCCAGATCCTCCGCGGTGGGCTCGCCGCCCGCCTCCACCCGCCGGTACAGATCGGCGACGGCCTCCGCGGCCCGCGCCGGGATCGACTCGAGGATCCGGGCCTGCGCGCCGGCTGTCAGGGCCGGGTCCGGGTGGGGTGCGCGCCGGGTGAGCGGCCGCGCGTCCAGACGCGGCAACCACCGTATGACCTCGGCATGTCGGGCCGCGGGATGGCCCGGACCCTCGCAGGGCGCCGCAGCCGCAGCCGCAGCCGCAGCCGGTACGGGAGCGGTGAGCCGGACCGGTGCGCCGAGGGTGCTGCCGTGGTCGACCAGGACGACATTGCCGCGCGCCACACTCACGTCCTCGAACAGACAGCACTGCTCTCCGCCGACCGCGGCCAGGCAGAGCGGGAACGTCAACGCGTCCTGTCCGCCCCACGTCACGCGCAGCAGCGGCTGCCCCCTCACCGGATCCGCGCACGGCTCCACGGCGGTGAGCCGTACCGCCTGCCGGTGGCGCGGGTCGGCGTCGCCTGGCACGCCGGTGGCCGGTCCGCGTACCTCCTCCAGGATCAGGACGTCACCCGGACCGAGACCCAGCCGGCGCTCCTCGTCCGTGCCCGGGTCGACCAGCGTCGCCGCGGTGGCGCCTGCCGGCAGACAGCACTCCTCGCCGTCCCAGGTCCACAGGCGGATCCGGTTGTGCGCCGGATCCAGTGCCAGGTCGGTGTCGGTCATGGGTTCGTAGCGGGCGAAATTGCCTGTGGAATCGGTGAGTTCGGCCTGCGAAACGAGCGGTCCCGCGGCCTCGCCGGCAGGCAGGGCGGTCGCGAACCAGTACGTCCCGGCGCGCAGCACCGCAGGCTCCTCGACCTCCACCTGCACCCAAGTACGGGCGTTGCAGCCGTCGTGCATCCGGTAGTCGACGAGCCGCAGATGACGGCGGACCGAGGTGCGCAGGCGTGCGGTGTGCAGATAGGCCTCGGTGGCGACGGCGTCCTGGCGCCAGGAGAGCTGATCGCCCACGTACGCGAGGAGTTCGACGAGGGTGATGCCGAGGTCGGGGATCTGCCGGTCGGTCCAGGAGGGAGAGATCAGGGCGAGCCGGTCGAGGATCAGGCGGCGGAAGCTCGCGTAGTCCTTGGCCAGGTAGTCGATGGCCACCGGCGGACCCGCCGCGGCCGGAGCGTTGTCTGCGGCCGGCACGTCGTCCGCGCCTGGCGCGCAGTCGGTCTCCGCGCTGCAGGCGGCGGTGAAGGTGAACTCGGCACTGCTGTGCCGAGGATCGAACCCGGGGAACGGCGCGCCGGGCCGGTCGGGGTCCACCAGTCTCAGGGTGTAGGGGGAGCGGTCACCGAGGCGATCGACGGTGATCAGCAACGTGGCCTGCCGGGTGGGCGGCGGCGTGCCCTCCACCCGTACGTCGAGAGCGCAAACCGCACGCCCCGGCCCCTCGATCCGTATGTGCGCGGCGGTCAGGGTGCGAGCGGACCCGGTGGGGGCGGCCGCGAGCAGCAGGACGCGCAGGGTTCGCGCCGGCCCGTCGACGTCCACGGTGACGATCGCGTCGAGGCCCGCGTCACGGGCCCGGCTCGCGCGCTCACCGGGCAGACAGCGGTACTTGTCGGATGCGCCCCTCATGGTCCCGTGCTCCGATCGACGACGGCCGTGCCCGGCTCGCCCGTCGCGAGGAGCACATAGCCGACGGTGATCCGCAGCATCGCGTCCTCGGTGGCCACCTCCACCCGTTCGACGAGCAGGACGTCGGCCAGCCACTGCTGCAGCGCGGACCGCAGGGAGTACTCGACCGCGCCGGCCAGTTCCTGGCTCGCCGGTGCGAACACCAGCTGCAGTACGCCGGTGCCGAACTCGGGCCGGTTCACGCGCTCGCCCGGCACGGTGAACAGCAACTGCTCGATCAGATCCCGTACATGATCTTCGTCCGTGGTGGTCGCCGACCGGCCCTGTGCGTCGGCGTGGAAGGGGAAGTCCAGATGGCTTCCGGGCAGTGCGCTCATACGGCTGTCACCTGCTGTTGCACGGTGGAGACGACCGGCGGCCCCTGCGGCACCTGAGCGGCCGAAAGACACGAGCCGCTGCCCGGACCCGCCGGCTGCACGACCAGCGGGCGGCCCTGCACGAGCACCCGTGCGGCCGCCGCCGGAGCACAGTCGACCTGCACGCAGGGGCTCGCTGGTTGCGCGGACGTCAGGGCGCAGGACGGGGTGACCGCGTACACGTCGGCCGTGGTCAATACGGGCGCCCCACCCGCAAGGACCTGCTGCTGGCCGGGCGCGAGGGTGATCTGCCCCTGGTGTGCACAGGTCAGGACGGCCGCGGTGGTGAGGGCGAATCCCGGCATGGTGGCCTCCTCAGGCGGTCTTCACGACGAGCGCACCGTTGTTGATGTCGACCAGGCCGATGAGGTTGATCTTCGCCGCGTTGATGGTGACGCCCGCGCTGTCCACGGTGATCGACGCCGACGGGCACTGGAGGAGCACCCCGCCGCCCTTCATGGGCGCGAGGGGTGTATCGCTGACGGCGACCTTGCTCCTGCCCGTGCTCTCCACGAGGAAGGACGCGGCACCGGGGGCGAGCGAGCCGGCAGTCGCCGGGGCTTCGGCGCCACTGCCCCAGAAGAAGCCGGTCCAGATCGGGTAGTCGGGGTTGCCGCCCTCGAACTCCACCCACACACCCGCCCGTTGGGGCGGAGCGACGAACACCCCCGACTGCATCCCGGCCAGCGGAACACACGGCATCGCCCAGGTGCTGGGGAACAGTCCGAGGACGTCCGGCACGCTGACGAGCAGCCGGCCCATGCCGTGCGGATCGGCGTTGTCCACCACCGAGCCGCGGTACTTGCCGTAGAAGCGGCGCGCGCCCGGCGGCTCGCCGTCGCCGCGCTCCGCCGGGCCGAGCAGTCCGGGCGACTCCACGTAACCGATGTCCTTCATGTTCTTCATGGGTCTGGTCTCCTCGTGCCGGTCTGCGGGGCGGACGGATCACAGCGCTCGAAGGCGTTGGCGGACGGATCCCAGCGGCCCGAAGGCGTTGCGGGTCAGCGTGAACTGCTGGGTGTAGGCGCCGCGGCTGATCGAGTGCGTGACGCTCTTGACGTAGTACGTGCCGTCGTACGCCTCGCCCGCACCGTGCACCGGCACCGGCCGCCGCGGTCGCAGGGGACGGCCGTAGCGCAGGACGTCGAGGCTGCCCTGCCCGGAGATCACGTCGAAGCCGTCCGCAGCACGGGCCAGGGACACACCCGCGGCCTGGGGCGGGGTCAACTTGGCCATGCCGCGGATCGGCTCGACCTTGAGCGGGAGCGGTGTGCGCCGGCCCATGGGCGGCGAGAGCGCGGTGATCTCGGGAACAGGCACAGGGATGGGGAACTTGGTCTGCGGATTCTGGATCAGGACGACGTACCGGGTCGCGGAGAAGCCGTCGAAGGAGAAGGACAGGCTCTCGACGTTGCTCGCGGCATCGCAGTTCACCAGCAGGGGTTGTTGCGGCAGCCCGAGCTTGTCCGGCGGTGCCCAGTGGGCGATGTTGACGCCGGGCCGTGGGCCCGGTTCCACGAAGAAGTGGTAGCCGGCCTGGGCCGCGAGCTGCCGTACGTAGGCGAGATCGGTGCCCTGCTGGCTGGGCACCTGCTCCAGCGGGTTGGGCACCACCATGAAGACGCTCGGCACGATCGCCGGTACGAGGCCGTACATCGTGTACTTGGCGCAGATCACCCCGACCCGCGCCTCCGGCGCGAGCCCCGGGTACTTGATGCCGCTCATGTCGACCACGTCCATCATCCGCGAGACGTCCTCGCCGGTGAGCGTGAGGGTGGACTGACCCGGCTCACCGGACGGGGCGACCTCGTGGCGGGTGATGACCCCGTCCATCAGGACGGTCGTCCGCCCGCGCACAGTGAGCACGATCTGCGCCCTAGTGGGCGGGTCCAGGGCGCCGCGCGGCAGCCACTCGGTGAGCAGCACGCCGCGTTTGGCGGCGGTGAACCGCAGCTGAAAGCCGCCGGAGCGGCCCAGCCCTTCGGTGACCTGGACCGACTGCAGTGCCTCGGCCACCTCACGCGGCACCGGCTCGGCCCGCACGGTGCCTAGGCGGAGGGCCAGGAGGAGTTCAGAAGCCATGGATGCTCCCGGCGGCCTCGGCGGACAGGGCGATCAGCAGCCGGCGCCCGGCCGCCGAGGTCAACTCGGCCGGATCCAGAACGGGGTTGGCGTCCGCGATCCGCCAGAACAGCTCCGGATCCCCGTACACGGCTGCCGCGATCCGGTCGAGGCGGTCGCCGTCCGCCACCGTGTGGAATCCCATGGGGGTGAGGTCGGCCGGGTCGGGCAGCAACCGGCGCCGTACGTACGCGATGGGGTCGCCGCCACCCGGTGGCTCGTGACGCGCGGTGTCCAGTCCGTGATAGCGGCTCGCGGCGGTGAACATCAGCTGCCTCCCAGGGACGTGCCGAGGAACGCGGCGCTGGCACGCTCCGGTCGGTACAGGGCGGCGAGCTGTTCACGGCGCCGCTGATGGGCGAGGAACAGGGCGCCGCCGCGGTGCGTGAAGCCGAGGTCGTCGACGGTGAGGACACGTAGAGAGAGCGAGACCTTGGCCCGGATCGGCCGCAGCCGGGAGTCGAAGGCCTCCTCCGTGACGGCGAAGTCGGTGATCCGCACCGGCATCACCCGCTCCCGGCTCCAGACGAAGACGGTCAGCGGCGATTCGGCGGGCGCGATCTCGAAGGCCCCGGACCGGGCCGCGGCGTCCTGGTCGAGCAGGGCCCGTACAGAAGGGTTGACCAGCAGATCGAGGGCCGCGAGCACGGGCAGCAGCCCGTGCAGGGCCACGACGTCCGCGTCCGGGCCGAACGGGTTCTCCAGTTGGTCGGTGGCGTTGAGCTCCACGTCCACCTTCAAGGTTTCCTGTGCGGGGCCTTTCAGCCGCAGGGCCTCACTGACGTCCCCGCCCTGCGCGCCGACCCCCTGGGGCTGGAGGGTGCGGTTCACGGTGTCCGGGTTGTACTGCAGGGTGATCACCCGGCGCACCACCCCCGTGTCGGGGTCGAGCAGCACGATCGCTCCGTGGGGGACGGCCGGAGTGTTGGGCGGGTAAGAGGAAGGCATCACAGACCACCATCGCTCACGCCGGGCGATTCCCGCCTGGTGCGGGCGGGCAGGGCCGCCGCGCGGCCGACCGCGTCCGAGGCGGCCAGGGCGACGGCATCGAGTCCGGGACCCTCGCAGGACGCGGAGAGCCGGTCCACGCTCGTGGGTGCCCACTGGTGCGCCGAGGGCCGTTCCCGCAACTGGTGCGCAGGCGACCGCTGTTGCATCTGGTGCACCTCGGGTTGGTCCCTCCGCGCGTTCTCCGGCCGGTGCCTCCACGCTTCCTCCGGACCGTCCCTCCACGCGTCTTCCAGTCGGTCCCTCAACGCGTCCTTCAGCAGCTCGGCCAGCTCGGCCGGAGTGCGTCCCTCCGCCACCGCCGCGTCAAGGACCACCCGCTCGATCCGCACCACGATCCGCCTCAGCGCCATGGCATCTCCCCGGCGAGCACGGGCAGCGGCAGGTCCAGCTTGCGGAACTCCGCACGGGCGGCCGACAGGACCATCGCCGTGTCCACCGGCCGCCCGGAAGCCGCCGCCGAGAACGCGGCACCGAGCGCGATCGCCTGGATCGCCGCGCCGGTCGCGGGGAGTTCGACGAACCGGTCGAGATCCAGATCGGCGGCGAGCGGGACCGCGTCGGGGAAGGCCGCCCCCCAGAGCCTGCGCCGCTCCTCTTCACCGGGCACGGGGAACTCCACCGTGAACCGCAGCCGCCGCAGGAACGCGGGGTCCAGGGCCGCGCGCAGGTTGGTGGCGAGCACCGCGACACCCCCGTACGCCTCCATGCGCTGCAGCAGGTAGCTCACCTCGATGTTGGCGTACCGGTCGTGGCTGTCCCGCACTTCGCTGCGCCGCCCGAACAGCGCGTCGGCCTCGTCGAACAGCAGCAGGGACCCGCCGCGCTCGGCCGCGTCGAACACCCGGCGGAGGTTCTTCTCGGTCTCGCCGATGTACTTGTTCACCACGGCGGACAGGTCTACGCGGTAGAGATCCAGGCCGAGTTCGTAGGCGAGCACCTCGGAGGCGAAGGTCTTGCCGGTGCCGCTCCCCCCGGAGAAGAGCGCGGTGACGCCCTGCCCTCGATGCGTGCGCCCGGCGAATCCCCACTCCGCGAACACCGTCGCGCCGTGGCGCACATGGTCGGCCATCCGCCGCAGCACCTCCATCTGCGTCTCGGGCAGGACCAGGTCCGCCCATCGCGCGCGTGGCACGATGCGCTGCGCCAGCGACTCGAGACGGGGCCGGGTGGTGTCCCGGCACGAAGTCCACAGTCCGTCGCGTACGGATGGGTCGGGGCTGCGGGGTGCGGACCGGTGCGCGAGGGCGAGGCGGTGCAGCGCGGGCAGGGAGAGCCGGAAGTGCGCCGCGAGTTCGGCCGGTACCCCGTCGGGTGCGAGACCGGTGGCCTCGGCCCACAGGGCGCGCTGTTCGTCGGGCGGCGGCACGGGCACATCGACGACGGCGGTGGAGCGCCCGTTCAGTGGCCAGACTTCGCGCGCGGCGAGCACGACGGGGCCGCCGGTACGGGACAGGAGTCGGCGCACAGCGGCGGTCAGCACCGGATCGTTCGGGTCGGCGTCGAAACCGTCGAGCAGCAGCGCCACCGGGAGCAACAGGCTCTCCCGGTGCCACAGCAGCGCCAGCAGGTCCGGGTCCGGGCCTCCGCGGGTCAGCAGCCCTACGGGCAGCCGGAAGACGTCGCGCCGCAACCGGGCGAAGGCCCGCACGGCCACCAGCGCCGCGCTGTCGCCGTCGCTCCCGGTCAGGTGGACGACGGGGAACCGGCCGTCGGGCGTGTCCGCGAGCACGGCTGCCACCAGTGCCTCTTCGGCGCGCCGCAGCGAGGTGGGGGAGTGGAGGCCGACGGCGGGATCTGGTACGGGTTCCAGGACCGCAGTGAGGCGTTCGTCGAGGTGGTTGAGGCCGCGCAGCACGTGCGCGATCCGGTCGTCCGGACGCAGGGGCGCCGTGAGCAGGAGGCGGTCCGGGGCGGGGTCCGTCTCGACCAGGTGCCGGCGGCGCAGTGGCCGCAGCGGGGAGAGCACATCCCAGCGGGCGTCGTCGAACAGGCGCAGCGCCAGCGCGAAGGTGGGAGCGGTCGCCTGTGGATCGCCTTGCGCGGCGGCTATCACCGCGGCGATCCCCGGGTCGATGGCCGGAGCCGCGACCAACAGGAGCACATCGCGCTCGAAGGGGGTCAGCGCGAACCGCCGCGCGAGTTGCACCAGCGCCGGAGGGGCGGTGCCGGCGGGGGCGGCGGCGTCCCGGCGCGCGTCGGCGAGCCGGTCCAGGGCGGCGGACGGTGTCGCACACGCGGGCGACAGTTCGGGCGTACGGTTGCACCGCCTGCGGCGCTTGGCCTCGTCGGGGCGCGAGGGCGTGGGTGTGTCGGCAGTGACTGTCTGTAGACGGGCCCGCAGCCACGCCAACGAGGCTTTGAGGTAACGGTTGTTGGCTTCCTCCCAGGGGAGGTCGGCCTTCCTCGGGAGGTCGGTTTGCCACGGTGGGCTGTCGCTTCCAGGCAGACCGTCGTTCCCGGGCAGGCCGGATGCCGCGCTGCCGCTCATGAGATTGTCACCTCCACTGTCGGCCCGGTACGGAAAGTGCCCCGCGCCCGGTCGGCGATCTCGCTGTCCACGCCGTCCACCCGCAACCGCACCCGGGCCGTCCCGGGCGGCAGCACCCCGGTCACTGAGACCGACGTGGTGGGTGCGGCCACCGGACCGACCGCCAACTGCCGTGTCCCGACCAGGACCGCGGCCTGCTGTCCGGACAGGACCGCCTGCGCCGCCGTCACTGTCACCTTCGTACGCGCCGGTGTGCCGCCCGCCGCCACGGCCGACAACGCGGCGACCTGCGGTGCGATGCCCAGAGTCAGTTCGTTGGTGCGCGGCGAACTGCCGTCCGCGGGACCGAGATCCACTGCCCATGGACCGGCAGGCAGCCCGGCGGGCAGGTTGAGCGCTACCTCCTGCGTCCCGGCGGCGGGCGCAGGCAGTGCCACGTTCGCGCTGCGCGGTACCCGCAGATGCATGAGAGCGGCGGTCAGTGCAACGGCCGGGAGGTGTGCGGCGAGCAGGGTGACCTGCTCTCCGGGCAGAGCGGCGACCTGCCCGGCCGCGGCATAGCGGATCCCGGTCAGTGCGGGCGAGGCGGTGCCGGGCCGGGCGTGCGGGCCCCGGTCCTCCGGACCGCGGCGCAGCACGGGCAGCGGAGCGGAACCGGGCGAGGCACTGTCGATGAGGACGGCCGTCACCTGGTACGCGGACGACATCCGGAACGGTGTGCCGAACGCGGTCCACATCTTGGCGATGTCGTCCTGGCTCAGCGTTTCCTGACTGATCTTCACCTGCTCGGCCTGCAGATGCAGATCACTGCCCGGCAGAGTGGCCCCGGTGGCCGAGCGGATCTCGTTCCCGGACAGCACCGGGTTGTCGTGCAGGGCCAGCATCGCGGCGCCGAGCAGCTCGTGGGCCGTGCCCTCGTCCTCGCTGTAGGCGGCGAGCAGGTAGTGCAGCACCAGCGGCAGCATGGGTGGGGGCGACTCTCCGCGCTGCCAGCCGGGTGGGGCGGCGTTGCGGAAGGCCGGGTTGAGGTCCGCCCGGTACAGGAACAGATTGACGTGATCACCCGAGGAGGCGGCGGGCGCCTTGTCGGGCGGAGCCACGGTGACCTGCGGACCGCCGAGCCGGGCGAACAGCCGCGCGCGCAAGGTGGCGGTCACGGCCGCGACGGCGAGGGAGTTGCTCATCCCAGCTCCCCCTCGAAACGCCGGCGCAGATACGTCTCGAGGGCGGCGGCGTGCTCGGCGTGCACGGCGACGGCGGGAGGACGCGGCGCAGGGGCGGGCGGGGGCGGAGTGCGTACGTCGAGGCGGCCGATGGAGACCTCGACCACGAGCGGTTGCTCGTCCGGTGGCGGTGTGGAGACGACCGGCGCGACGGTGTTCGCATAGAGCGCCGGGCGTATAGGCGGCAGGGCCGCCGTGGGGCGCAGGAGCGCAAGCGAGCGTGGCTCGGGATCGACGTCCGGTGTCTCAGGGGATGCCTCAGGGACGGCAGTGCGCGGGGACTGGGAAGCCGCACTGCGGCGCTGCGGGGACGGCAGGGCGGCTCGTCCGGCTGCTTCGGCGCGTCCGGGGCGCGCGGTGGTGTGCTCTCGCCCCGGCGTATCGGGCACGTCATCGCGTACGTCTCCGGGAGACGGAGAGCCGAACGCGCCGCGCATGGACGGCTGTTGAGGACGTGCACCGCGTACGGAGGGCTGTTGATCGCGCGTGCCGTCCTCGACGTCAGGGGCGCGCCCGAAGCCGTCGTCCGCGGTGCTCCCGTCCACGCCGGCCGGTATGTCGACCAGCCGTTCCGCACCACGGGCTCGGCCCGTACGCCCCACCGCCTCATCGGCTACCGGCACCTCGAAGGCCTCGGTTTCCAGGGGCTGTTCACCCATCGGATGCGGCTGCTCGTACCGTGAAACCGGCCGTGGCCGCAGCCCCGCCACGGGCGCGCGGCTGCGTTCCACGAGCCGGTACAGCATGCCGCTCATGCGCCCACCAGCCCCAGGTAGCACTGCCGGCGCCACGGACTCAGCTCGAGGATCTGCGTCTGCGTCCAGCCATACGCGCGGGCCAGTTCGTGGACTTCGAGAAGGACCCGGCGCCCCCAGGCGTCCAACTCCGTCCACAGGAAACCGATGATGTCGAAGGGCTCCTGCCAGCCCAGCGCGCACCCGGGGCAGACGACCGCGATCCGTAGCTCAAGGAGAGGATCGGCCGACATCCACGCCTCCGCGACCGCCTCGCCGCACGGGACCGGCTCCCCGGCGGGCACGCAGCGGCGCACGAGCCCGGCCGCGGGATCAGGGAGGTCCGCGTCGAGGACGGCGGCGAGATCGGCGCTGGTGGGCATCCGTACCCGGATCTCGCGTCCGTTCTCGCGGACGACCACCGCGTGGTCGCTCTCCAAGGGGCCGGTGTGCGCGAGCAAGTCCCGCTGGTCGAAGGCGAGTTCCACCTCGGTGCCGCACCCGGGACAGCACGACACCGCCTCGACCGACGTGCCGAACAGCGCCGCACGGAAGGCGAACAGGGCGCGGTCGCGCTGCCCCACGGACAATTCCGCGGCAGCTTCCGGCGAGGTCCCGTACGCGGTGGACAGGAGAGCCAGACCGCGCCGCAGCGGACCGTGCTGCCCCCCGGCCTCCCAAGTGTCCAGGAGCTCGGCGGCATTCACCGTACTCATCGCGGATCCCCCCATCGGCTGTCAGAAGCTGGGCTCGGTGGGTGCGACGACGCTCGTGTCGCGTTCCCACCCCTCGGTCTCCAGCCGCAAGTGCTCGATGGCGACCGCGTTGGCGTTGGCGTCGAGGTCGGGCAGTGCCTGGTACTCCGACACCCAGCAGCGGTACACCTTGTAGGCGATCGCGGGCTGGCCTGCCTCGTTGTGGACGACGATCACCAGGTCCTTGCGGAAGTCGGCGAGCGAGACCTCACGGGTGCGCTGCTCGGGCGGACCCTGGGCGTTGGCGTAGTTCCAGACTTTGTTGGCCCACGCCTCGAACTCGAGGTCGTGGGTGACCCCACGCTCCAGGGTGATCGCCTCGAACTCGGTGCGTCCCGGGGACTTGCGGGTGGTGGAGTTGCTGCCGCCGTGGCGGTGCTTGACTACCTCGGTGGTGCGCTTGAGCGGGCTGACCTTGCTGACCCCGGCGACGCACCGGGCGTCCCACCACACGTGGAACTTGAAGTTCTTGTACGGGTCCAGGCGGTTGGCGTTGACCCTTAGATCTGCCATCTCAGCTCCCCTGCGCCGTGGCCTCGTCGCGCTTCTGCTGGATCCTGATGAGCACGAACTCGGCGGGTGACAGCGGCTGGAAGCCCACGTCGATGGTGACGATGCCGCGGTCGATGTTGTCCTGCGGGTTGTTGCCGACGTCGCAGCGCACGAAGTACGCCTCCTTCGCGGTCCGACCCTCGAAGGCGCCCTGGCGGAAGAGCCGGTCCATGAAGGTGCCGACGTTGAGCCGGATCGACGACCACAGCGGCTCGTCATTGGGCTTGAACACCACCCACTTGGTGCCGATGAACAACGACTCCTCGATGAACAGCGCCACCCGCCGGGCCGGTATGTACTTCCACGGGTCGCCCATGGCGTCGGCGCCGCGACAGGTGCGCGTGCCCCACACCACGTTCCCGTACAGCGGGAAAGTCCGCAGACAGTTCACGCCGAGCTTGTTGAGGGAGCCGTTCTGATCGTCGGAGAGCCGGTGTTCGAGGGAGCGTACGCCGACGAGCGCGCCGTCCTCCGTCCCGGCGGCGGCGATCCACACACCGACCTTGGCGTCGGTACGCGCCATGATCCCGGCGACCGTGCCCGCGGGGCCGGCCAGACGCTTGCCGCCCTGCGGGTCGGAGATCCGCACCCTGGGAAAGAACACCGCCGCGTTGCGCCCGGCGAGACCGGTCACCGGCAGCCCGGCCGTGGCCCCGCCTTCGGCGTTGCGCGGGCTGTTCCAGGCGAACGGCGGATCCAGGAGCAGCAGCGCACGCCGCTCCTCGCACAGCAGGACGGCGGCGTCGATCACGGGTGCCCACTGGGCGTCACGGGCGTCCTGCGCGCCGTCGGCCGGCGCCGTCAACTGCGCCGGAATCACCAGCAGGTTGAAGCCGTCGAGGTCGGCCAGCGCGGCCAGTCCCGTATGCGGCTCGACCGAGGGGTCGCCAATGACGTCGGCCGGTGTGAGGCCGCCGTCGACGCCGCCCTTGAACGGCTTCTCGTCTGCGGCATCCGGCAGCACATCGAACGTTTCCGTGTCGGGTTTCACCAACTGCGAGGTGGCCAGAGCGCGGTCGAGCCGGCTGTTGGGCAGCGCCGGGTCGATCGACACGTGGTACGACTCCTCGGTCTGCCCGCTCTTGACCAGCAACGTGTAGCCCTTGACCGCGTTGCTGTCGCTGTCGCTGTCGCTGTCGCTGTCGCTGTCGCTGTCGCTGTCGTCGGCGGCGGCAGCGGAGTCGAGCGTCACCGTCGCGGTGAGGGCGTTGCCCTCCGCCCCCGGTGCCTTCGCTTTGAGGCTGACGCCGTGCAGGAGGTCGACGCCCGCGTACTCGGCCTTCTTCCCCACTCGGGCCACGATCGCCTTGCTGCCACCGTTGAGGAAGAACTGGTACACCGCGTAGCTCAGCTCGCTGCCCGTCCACAGACCGCCGAACAGCTCGTCGTACTCACCCCAGCTCCCCACCCGAGTCGGCTCGTCCGGACCGCTCAGCGTCGTTCCGACGAACGCCGTCACCGAGGTCTCCGCGTCGGCGATCGGCCGCACCGGGCTCTCGGCCTCTTCGACGTACACACCGGGATAGGAGAATTGCCTCGCCATGGCGCCCTCGCCCTCCCTCACCCGACGGCATCGGACCGTCGGACGCAGGTCCGCATCCTGGCGGGTGCCGGTCACCGGCGCGTCACCCAGGCGTCAACGCCGAACCGAGGTGTCGATGCGCAACCGGGACGCCCGGCCCAACCCCGGCCATCGGCAGCATAGTTCCGCGGGGTGCGGCTGCAGACCCCGCGCCAGGTGGTCACCACCGCACTGCGCACACTGGACCGGCACAACCCGCCCCCCAGCGTCGTCTCCGGCACCTTCAACTGGGCGATGACCCTGACCTCCCGCTTCACCACCCGCCGCGCCAACGTTCTGGCCTTCGGCGCGATGACCCAGTGGCAGATGCGCTCACGCGGACGTGGCCACTGACCTGCTCCGCACCACCGTCTTCGACGGTGTTCCCGGTCATGACAACGCCTACGTGGCGACCGGGCACGGCATGCTCGGCGTCACCCTCGGCCCGGCCACCGGCCACCGACTCGCTCAGTACATCCGTACTGGCGACCGCCCGCAGGTACTACGGCCGTTCCGGTTCGACCGGTTGCGCGGATAGGACCTTCACCGTGTCCACATGACCTGGTCCGAAGTCGGTGCCAGGACCGCAGTGAGCACCTCGATATCGCCTCCGAGTCGTGGCTGTTGTCGCGGTGGTCGTCGGCAACCCGGCCTATCCCACGTCGGTCCTGCACCCGGCCGCCATGATCGCCGAACTGGCGTGTCTTGGGCGGACGTTGGTGGTGGACGAGGCGTTCCTGGACGCGGTGCCGGGCGAGCGCGAGGCCCTGACCGGGCGCACGGACGTGCCCGGTCTGGTCGTCCTGCGCAGTCTGACGAAACCTGGGGGCTGGCCGGTCTGAGGATCGGTTACGTCCTGGCCGCCCCGGAGACGATCGCGGACCTGGAGCGGGCCCAGCCGCTGTGGCCGGTCTCCACCCCGGCCCTTGCCGCGGCCGTGGCGTGCATGGAGCCGCGGGCCCTGGCCGAGGCCGCCCACGCCGCCCACCGCCTCTCCGCCGACCGGGCCCATCTCGTCGCCGGGCTGCGGGAGTTCGCCCCGGACGGGCTCCGGGTGACCGAGCCCGCGGAGGGTCCCTTCGTCCTCGTACGACTGCCGGGGGCGGCGGCCGTACGACGGCATCTGCGCGGCCTCGGTTTCGCGGTGCGGCGCGGGGACACGTTCCCGGGGCTGGGCGAAAAGTGGCTGCGGTGCGGGACCGGGCGGCGGTGAACCGGTTCCTTCAGGCGCTGGACACGGCGGTGACCTTGGCGAAGGGTTGATGACCGGGGCTTTCCGGAAGCGAAGTCGACCTTGGTGGTTGCTTGGGGCGACCTTGGTTGTCCGTCGCGGATCCGGGGGCGAGGCTGTAGAGGTCACGTGATCATGTGCGGGGGCGGGTCACGCGTGGCTTCCGGAGGCCTGGGGCCCGCCATCGCTGTGCGGAAATGACCTGTTTCTCCAGCGCAAAGGGTGGCCGTGCTCAGATCCAGACTGTTCCTCAGATCCACGCTGCTCCTGTTCGCCCTGACGGGCACCTCGCTGTTCGCGCTCCCGCAGACCGCCTCGGCGGTCGGCTGCCAGGGGGGCGACTGCACGGGAAAGAACCCGGTCACCGAAGGGTGTGACACGGACGCGATGCTGGTCGAGGAGTACGACCAGGGGACCTCGCTCAGTCTCAAGTTCTTCCGCTCGCCGGCCTGCGACGCCTCGTGGGCCAAGGTGACCGTCGACTACACCGACACCGGTCTGTACGACCAGAACGTCAACATCTTCTACGTACCGCAGCTGGGCGGCAGCGAGAGCGTACTCAAAGGCGGCACGACCTCCACCGACAACTTCGCCGTGCCCACGCCGATGGTCGGCGGCGACGCCCTCGCGAAGGGCTGCTACAACGACGTCTCCCTGGACCTGGATCCGGCCCCGGAGACCTGGGCGCGGCAGGGAGCGACGGGAGGGTGCACCCAATGGCACTGACCCCCTTCGGCCGCGCCCGGCGTTCACCGCGGCACACGGCCCGTATCGCCCTGCTGACCAGCGCCGCGCTCGCCGCGTCCGTCCTCACGTCGACGGTTGCGGCGCAGACCGCCGCGGCCGCCCCCCAGACCGAGTCCCACACCGGCGGACGTCTCTTCAGCACCCCGGACACCGCGCTGGGCCGGGGCTGGAAGTCCTCGTTCGACCGTGCGGTGACCGGCACCGGTGACTCGGCGGGCTTCCACATCCTGGTGGCCGACGAGTCGAAGTCGTTCACCTACCGGGAGGCCGCCGACCTCACCCAGGACGGCCTGGACGGCATCGGCCCCTGGACCGGATACGTGTGCCAGACCGGCTCCGGCCGGTACGCGGCCGCCGTCTACGCGCCCTCGACCGCCGTCAACACCCCCTCGCTGATGCAGCACGGCGGTTTCGCCGCGGTCGTCGACCTGGACACCGGGAAGGTGACCCAGGTCGCCTCCGGGATGCAGCTCGCCTACTTCTCGCCCGGTTGCGGCACCGGTGACACCGTCACCTTCACCCGCACCACGGTGGGCGACTCGGTGAAGGGCACCACGACCCTCCTCGACATCGATGCCAGGACCGGGAAACCGGTCGGGAAGACCACCGTCACCGGCCAGTTCACCAACCCGCTGCCGACGGCCGACGGCCACGTCGGGGTCCTGGGCGGACGGCTCGTGGAGGTGGCCGCAAACGGCACGACCAGCACGCTCACCAGGCTGCCGGGCCGCGCGTTCGCCCTCGCCCCGACCACCGACGGCGCCCTCGACGTGGCCGTGGTGGCGGGCGGCCGCGACGTGCTCCAACGCTGGACGGGCGAGAAGCTGACGAAACTGGGCACCGCCCCGCTCGGCAAGCTCGGTCTGTTCGCCCGGCAGGGCGGCGACCTGGTCGCGGGCGTCGTCTCCGGCGTCGGCAGCGCCCCGGGCCTGCTGAGGAAGAGCGCCCCGGACAAGCCGCTGTCCGCCTCCCGCGAGGGCCATCTGCTCACCGCCTCGGCGGTCTCCCGCGAGATGCGGGGCATGACCTCGAAGATCGGCTCCACGGGCGGCGAGGGGGCCGGGGTCATCGACATCTCGGCTCTCGCCACCGCCTCCGACACGACGTCGGCCACCGAGGTCACCACGGCGGCGGCCGCGGCCGACCCGGCGGACGACGTGGAACCCCTCAGCAGCGACGGTACGCAAGAGAAGAACGTGCTCGCCGCGCAGGGCGTCACCCCGACCGACCCCAACCCGCAGACCCACTACTCCAACTGTCTCGTCAAACGCGACGACGTCAACGCCCAGGCGCTCCAGCCGAGCACGAACATGGTCGAGTGGGCCGTCGACCAGGCCGTCCACGGGGACCTGAACATCACCCGGCCGGCGAACTACCTGGGCACCGAGAGCGAGGCGTACAACCCCGAGTCGCTGTTCCCGCGGGTGGGTCTGACCGGCGGCGGCACGGTGCCGGCCCAGGTGATGCTGGGCATCCTCGCCCAGGAGTCCAACTTCAAGCAGGCGTCCTGGCACTCGGTCCCGGGCGACGGCGGCAATCCGCTGACCGGCGACTACTACGGCAACGCCGACAGCATCCACTACTACCCCGACAACGGGGCCGCCGACTGCGGTTACGGCATCGCCCAGGTCACCGCGGGCATGAACGAGGCCAAGCCGGACCCGTACGAGCCGACCCAGGCGTACGCCATCGCCACCGACTACGCGGCCAACATCGCCGCCGGCCTGCAGATCCTGAGCAAGACATGGAACGAGCTCAAGGGCCTCGGCATGAACGTCAACACCGGCAACTCGGCGTATGTCGAGAACTGGTTCATGGCGCTGTGGGGCTACAACAGCGGTGTCTACAGCGACACGTCCGCCAACGGCGGCCAGGTCGGGCTCGGCTGGTTCAACAACCCGGCCAATCCCATCTACCGGGCCGACCGGCTGCCGTTCCTGCGCGCCTCCTACGACGACGCCTCACATCCGGCGGACTGGCCGTACGAGGAGAAGGTCATGGGCTGGATCGAGACCCCGCAGATGACCTACAACGCGCAGGCCTCATACACCCGGCCGCTGTTCCCGACCGGCGGCAGCCTTCCGGCCGGACAGCTCTACCTGAACACCGACTACCGCGCCTACTGCGGCAGTTCCAACAACTGCGACCCCGACGCAGCCTCCGGCACCGATCCGTGCCCGGCCGAGAACGAGACCTGCTGGTTCGACGGCTCGGTCGACTGGGGCGCCGGCGAGAACAGCGCCACGGGGTCCACCGAGAACCTCGCCTACTCCCTCGGCAGCGGGGAACCGGCCCTTGACCGGCAGTACGACGCGGGCCCCTGCGGAGGTGCCCCGTCCGGACTTCTGATCGACGACGTGCCCAAGCCGAACGACAACACACAGGGCTGCACGGACTCCACGAAGATCGACGGGAAGTTCAACCTCCAGCTCGGTGACAACTTCACCTACCAACGCAGCGACGGCAGTTGGCGGGCCACCGGGGACATCGCACCGATCGACCTGCACCAGCTGGGCGCCGGGTACGACGGCCATGTCTGGTTCACGCACACCTACGCCGGCGGCAACGGCAGTGCCGCGAGCGACGCCGACCTGTGGCACAAGGTGAGCGCGACCTGGACACCGTCACCCGAGCTGATGGCGCAGCCCGGGACCACCGGTGTGCTCTACAACATCTACGTCCATCTGCCGAACCACGGAGCCCAGGGCAAGGTGGCGTACAACGTGCACGTCGGCAACAGCGGACAGGGCGTCACCGAGCTCCACTCGTGCCCGATCACCCAGCAGACGTGGAGCGGCGGCAACGACACCTGGCTCTCGCTGGGCACCCTCAGGCTCTGGGAGGGCGCCTACATGCAGGCGGACAACACGTCGTACGCGGGCGCGACCGGTGATCTGGACGTGGCCTACGACGCGGCGGTCTTCCAGCCGACCACGACCGCGGCCACCGGCCCCTGCTTCGACGGTTCCTGATCCCACCCGACGCCGCGTCCACGGCCCGGAACACACCGGGCCGTGGACGCCCCTCTCCCTTCCCGCGGAGTCCCACCATGCACCTTCCGGCCCATCGTCCCCGCAACGCCGCCGCCGTACTGGCCGTCGCCGCGCTGGCCCTGACCGGCTGCTCGGCCGGGCACGACACCGACGGCGCCGGTTCGTCGGCCTCACCTGGCACGACCCCCTCAGCGAGCAACTCGCCGAGCGCCTCCGCCGGTAACCCGAGTCCGCAAGCCCGTCCCACGAGCCTCGACGACTGGCCGACGGCCCCGGCATCCCCGCAGGACGTCCCCACCGGCACGAAGTCCGAGGTGATCTCGAAGGGGTACACCGGGCAGAGCTACCTCGAACGGCTCGCGGCCAACTGGCACCTCAGGCTCGGCAAGCAGAAGAAGCTCACCTCCAGCGAGCCGGCACTGTACGCGGGCGCCGAGGGGCACCCGACCAAGGACAGCGAGCTGAGCGTGGGCGTGATCCGCGATCTCGCCGGCGACCTCAGGTCGTTCGAGTGCCAGGCGACCGCCGACGCACCCCGCTACGAGGCGTTCCTGCGGGCCTGCGTCAGCCTCGACTACCCGGGCTCCGACCCGAAGGCCGCGGCCACCTGGCTGACCGGTGTGAAACCCCGCGTGGACACGGTGTTCACCGAAGAGAAAGTGAAGGCCCCCATCACGAGCCCCCTCCTGCGCACGGGCACCACGGCCATCTTTCTTTACAAGGGCAACTATTCGCCTTCGGGCACCTACGTCGTGCGCCTGGTCGGTGCCGCCGCCCCGGGGAAGTGACCGGCCGCTCTGAGCGCTGTGCGGGCCAGCGGGCGACTCGCGAGGGACCCACACGCCCGCAACCAGGAAGACGAAAGAGCGGGACCGCCCGTACGCGTACGTCCGCGCGGGGGTCCTGTTCGTGCACCACCAGGTCGGCCGCCGCGCCCTCTTCACGACCCGGCCGTCCCAGCCACTTTGCGGCGAGGAGCGCCGAACACACCTACCGGGCACGGGAGATGGGCGGGAGGGGGCGCGGCCGTTCCTGAACAGGCCGCGGTTCGCGCCGTATCCGCGCGTTGCGGCGAGCAGAGTGCCGCGTGCGTGGTCGCGCACGTTGACCCCTTCGGCGTGTTCAGCCTTTGTCCTGATCATGGAAAAAGTAGAGCGATCTCGCGCTAAAGGGGTTACGACCCGGAACGAAGGCCGCTAACTTCCTTGCACCGGACCGGTCATGTGCATGCAGGTGTGCAGGCCGGTTCGACGGCGCGACGGCGCGCGCCTGCACTCCCCGAACAGGACCGATCGGGTCCTGCACATCCCCACACCTCGGGAGACGTTTGTGCGCAAGAAATTCGTCACACTCGCAAGACCCAGACCCCTCCGTGCGCTGGCGCTGGCGCTGGTGTGCGCCGTCGGCTGCCTCGTGCCGGGCACAGCGGCTGCCGCCGCGCCGGATTCGGCCGGCCGTGCTGCGGCCGCGGTGGAGTTCCAGCAGGTCACGCTGGCCAAGGGCGTGGCCGAGATGGGTGAGCCCATGACGCTCGCCGTGCTGCCGAACGGTTCGGTGCTGCACACCTCGCGCGACGGCACGCTGCGCGTCACCGACGGAGCCGGAAGCACGGCCGTTGCGGGCAGGCTCGACGTGTACAGCCATGACGAGGAGGGCCTGCAAGGCATCGCCGTGGACCCGGCTTTCACCTCCAACCGCTTCATCTACCTGTACTACGCCCCGAAGTTGAGCACGCCGGGCGGCGACGCCCCTTCCGACGGGGCCGCCTCGGACTTCACCCCGTTCGACGGCGTCAACCGGCTCTCCCGGTTCGTCCTGAAGACCGACAACACCCTCGACGTGAGCAGCGAGAAGAAGATCCTCGACGTGCCGGCCTCACGCGGCATCTGCTGCCACGTCGGCGGCGACATCGACTTCGACGCGGCGGGCAACCTCTACCTGTCGACCGGCGACGACTCCAACCCGTTCGCCTCGGACGGTTTCACCCCGATCGACGAGCGCGCCACCCGCAACCCCGCCTACGACGCCCAGCGTTCGGCGGGCAACACCAACGACCTGCGCGGCAAGGTGCTGCGCATCAAGGTCAACGCGGACGGAACCTACACCGTCCCGAGCGGCAACCTCTTCGCGCCCGGCACCGCCAAGACCCGCCCCGAGATCTACGCGATGGGCTTCCGCAACCCCTTCCGCATGAGCGTGGACAAGGCCACGGGCATCGTCTACCTCGGCGACTACGGCCCCGACTCCGGTACCGCGGCGCCCGGGCGAGGCCCCGAGGGACAGGTCGAGTTCAACCGCATCACCCAGGCCGGCAACTACGGCTGGCCGTACTGCACCGGCAACAACGACGCCTACACCGACTACGACTTCGCGACCAACACCTCGGGCGCCACGTTCTCCTGCTCCGCGCCCAAGAACACCTCACCGCGCAACACCGGCCTGACGGACCTGCCCCCGGCGCGGCCGGCCTGGATCCCCTACAACGGCACGTCCGTGCCGGAGTTCGGCGGCGGCTCCGAGTCCCCGATGGGCGGTCCCGTCTACCGCTACGACGCCGCGTCCACCTCCGAGGTCAAGTTCCCCCAGGAGTACGACGGCGACTTCTTCGCGGGCGAGTTCGGCCGCCGCTGGATCAAGCGCATCGAGGCGGGCGGCGACGGCACCGTGCAGTCCATCAACGCCTTCCCCTGGAGCGGCACCCAGGTGATGGACATGGCCTTCGGCCCGGACGGCGCCCTGTACGTCCTCGACTACGGCACCGGCTATTTCAACGGCGACGAGAACTCCGCCCTGTACCGCATCGAACACGTCACCGACGGCCTGGCCCCGATCGCCCAGGCCAAGGCGGACATCACCTCCGGAAAGGCGCCGCTCGCGGTGTCCTTCTCCTCGGCCGGCAGCTCCGACCCGGACGGCGGCGCGCTCACCTACGCCTGGACCTTCGGCGACGGCGCGACCTCCACCGCAGCCGGCCCGTCGCACACCTACACGGCCAACGGCCAGTACACGGCGACGCTGAAGGTGACCGACCCCACCGGCAAGAACGCGACGGCATCCGTACAGATCACCGTCGGCAACACCGCCCCCACCGTGAAGATCGACCTGCCCACGGACGGCCGTATCCACGACTTCGGCGCCGCGATCCCCTTCAAGGTGACGGTGACCGACCCGGAGGACGGCACCATCGACTGCTCCCGGGTCAAGGTCTCCTTCATCGTCGGCCACGACAGCCACGGCCACCCGCAGACCTCGGCGACCGGCTGCACGGGCACGCTGCAGACCCTGGCCGACGGCGAACACGACCCCAACGCCAACATCTTCGGTGTCCTCGACGCCGAGTACACCGACAAGGGCGCCAACGGCCAGCCCGCGCTGACCACCCACGACCAGCACATCGTCCAGCCCTCCCACCGGCAGGCCGAGCACTACGGCGCCTCGGCCGGAGTGGATGTCATCACGCACGGTCCGGCCCACGGCGGCAAGACCGTCGGCAACATCGACAACGGCGACTGGATCGCCTTCACCCCGTACGCCCTCGACAACGCCACCCAGTTCACCGCCCGGGTCTCCTCCGCGGGCGCCGGCGGCACGATCGAGGTACGCGCCGGATCCCCGACCGGCACCCTGCTCGGCGCGGCGACCGTGCCGGTGACCGGAGACTGGGAGACCTTCCAGGACGTGACAACGAACCTGGCCAACCAGCCCGGCGGCACCACGCAGTTGTCCCTCGTCTTCAAGGGCGGCGCCGGGGCGCTCTTCGACGTCGACGAGTTCTCCTTCAACACCTCCGACGGCGGTCCCCGCTCGGGCGCGGTCAAGGGCGTCAACGGCAAGTGCCTGGACGTCGACAACGCCAACACCGCCGACGGGACGAAGGTCCAGCTGTGGACCTGCAACAGTACGAGCGCGCAGAACTGGACCGTCGCCGCGGACGGCAGTGTCCGGGCGTTGGGCAAGTGTCTGGACGTCTCGGGCGGTGGCTCCGCTGACGGGACGAAGATCCAGTTGTGGACGTGCAACGGCAGCGGCGCGCAGAAGTGGGCCCCGCAGGCCGACGGCACCGTGCGCAACCCACAGTCCGCCAAGTGCCTCGACGCGTCCGGCGGCACCTGGAACGACGGCACACCGGTCCACCTGTGGACCTGCCACACCGGCCCCAACCAGAAATGGACCCTTCCGTAGAAAGGAGGCGACTTCCTATGCGTAAGCAACTCACTGCGGTTCTCGGCCTGTTCACCGGCCTCGCGCTCTGTCTGGCCCCGCAGGCCACCGCCCTGCCCACCTCAGCCGATCAGCTTGCCGGCCCGGCCCGGCAGGCCGCACCGGCCACTGCCCGCCCCGTGGCACAGGCGGCCGCCGACCCGGCGTACAAGATCCTGGTGTTCTCCCGGACCGCCGGATTCCGGCACTCCTCGATCGACGACGGCATCGCGGCGCTGCAAACCCTCGGCACCCAGAACAACTTCACCGTGGACGCGTCCGAGGACCCCCAGGCCTTCACCACCGGCAACCTCGGCCAGTACAAGGCGGTCGTCTTCCTCTCCACCACCGGTGACGTGCTCGGTGACGCCCAACAGACCGCCTTCGAGCAGTACATCAAGGGCGGCGGGGGCTACGTCGGCATCCACGCGGCAGCCGACACCGAATACGACTGGCCGTTCTACGGGGGCCTGGCCGGCGCCCTGTTCCAGTCCCACCCGGCGATCCAGCCCGCCACCGTCAAGGTGGAGGACCGGGCCCACGACGCCACCGCCCACCTCGGTGCCACCTGGCAGCGCACCGACGAGTGGTACAACTACCGCACGAACCCCCGCACCACCGCCCATGTGCTCGCCTCCCTGGACGAGTCCAGCTACACGGGCGGGAACATGTCCGGGGATCACCCGATCGCCTGGTGCAAGGACTACCAGGGCGGCCGGGCGTTCTACACCGGCGGCGGCCACACCGACGAGTCGTTCAGCGACGCCGCCTTCCGCCGTCACCTGCTCGGTGGCGTCCGCTGGGCCGCCGGCATGACCGACGCGGACTGCCGTCCCGAGACCGGCTACACCTCCCTGTTCGACGGCTCCTCCACCACCGGCTGGAGGCAGGCCGGCCCGGGCGGCTTCACCCTCGCCGACGGCAGCCTCACCTCCTACGGCGGACTGGGCATGCTCTGGTACGCCGCGAAGGAGTTCACCGGGGACTACTCCCTCAAGCTCGACTGGAGGATGGCCGGCGACGACAACTCCGGTGTCTTCCTGGGCTTTCCCGCCTCCGACGACCCCTGGTCGGCCGTGGACAACGGCTACGAGATCCAGATCGACGCCACCGACGCGGCCGACCGCACCACGGGCGCCGTGTACGGCTTCAGGTCCGCCGACCTCGCGGCACGGGACGCCGCGCTGAACCCGCCGGGGGAGTGGAACACGTACGAACTCAAGGTCACCGGCGAACGGTTGGAGATCTTCCTCAACGGCGTCAAGGTCAACGACTTCACCAACACCGACCCCGTCCGCAGTCTCCAGCAGGGCTACATCGGCATCCAGAACCACGGCGACGGCGACGACGTCACGTTCCGCAACATCCGGATCAAGCCGTCGGGCGACACACCGCCCGGCCCCCGCTCGGGTGCGGTCAAGGGGGTGAACGGCAAGTGCCTGGACGTCGACAACGCCAACACCGCCGACGGGACGAAGATCCAGTTGTGGACCTGCAACAGCACGAGCGCGCAGAGCTGGACCGTCGCCGCGGACGGCAGTGTCCGGGCGTTGGGCAAGTGTCTGGACGTCTCGGGCGGTGGCTCCGCTGACGGGACGAAGATCCAGTTGTGGACGTGCAACGGCAGCGGCGCCCAGAAGTGGGCTGCCCAGACTGACGGCACCGTGCGCAACCCGCAGTCCGCCAAGTGCCTCGACGCGTCGGGCGGTACGTGGAACGACGGCACACCGGTCCACCTGTGGACCTGCCACACCGGCCCCAACCAGAAATGGACCCTTCCCTGACTCTGGGCAGCCGTCACCTGCGGGTGAGGTGAGGGTGGGGGGCGCGGCGCATGCTCCGCGACCCCCACCCTCGGTCTACGGCCCGGCCGGAAGCGAGGCCGTCGAGGACGTCGCACGGACGACCCCGGTCAATGAGCAGCAGCTGCACCGGCGCCCGCACAACGTGATCCGCCGGCACCGAGGCGTATTGGGAATGCTCCGCCCGTTGACATGTACGCAATCGCGATGTCACGTTGAGAGCGCTCTCAATTCAGGTACGGACCAATCTCCCCAGTGCCCCCCACACGGAGGTGGAGCGTGCTCAAGAAGCCAACTCGCCGGATCCTGGCGCCCATGCTGGCGGCCGCGCTGCTCGGCGCCGTCCTCACGGTCCTCACACCGACTTCTGCAAACGCGGCGGTGCCCGCGACGATCCCCCTGAAGCTCACCAACAACTCCGGCCGCGGCGACGCGGTCTACGTCTACACCTTGGGCACTTTGCTGAGTACGGGGCAGCAGGGCTGGGCGGACGCGAGCGGCACGTTCCACGCCTGGCCGGCCGGCGGCAATCCGCCGACGCCGGCGCCCGACGCGTCCATCGCGGGGCCGGCGAGCGGACAGACCAAGACCATCCGGATACCGAAGTTCTCCGGCCGGATCTACTTCTCCTACGGCCAGAAGCTCGTCTTCAAGCTGACCACGGGCGGCCTGGTGCAGCCCGCGGTCCAGAACCCGTCCGACCCGAACCGCAACATCCTCTTCAACTGGTCCGAGTACACCCTCAACGACTCCGGCCTGTGGATCAACAGCACCCAGGTGGACATGTTCTCCGCGCCCTACGCCGTCGGCGTGCAGCGCGCGGACGGGAGCACGCTCTCCACCGGCCACCTCAAGTCGGGCGGCTACAACGGGTTCTACAACTCGCTGCGCAACCAGGCGGGTGGCTGGGCGAACCTGATCCAGACCCGCTCCGACGGCACCGTCCTGCGTGCACTTTCGCCCACCTACGGGCTGGAGACGGGAGCGCTGCCCGCGTCCGTGATGGACGACTACATCAACCGCGTATGGCAGAAGTACACGACGACCAACCTGACGGTCACCCCCTTCACCGACCAGCCGAACACCAAGTACTTCGGCCGGGTGTCGGGCAACGTCATGAACTTCACGAACAGTTCGGGCACCGTCGTCACCAGCTTCCAGAAGCCGGACGCGGCCAGCGTCTTCGGCTGCTACAAGAACCTGGACGCGCCCAACGACCTGGTGCGGGGCCCCATTTCACGCACTCTGTGTGCGGGCTTCAACCGCTCCACCCTCCTGGTCAACCCCAACCAGCCGGACACCGGAACCGCGAACTTCTATCTCGACTCGGTGACCAACCAGTACGCGAAGAAGATCCACGCGCAGATGGCGGACGGCAAGGCCTACGCCTTCGCCTTCGACGACGTCGGCAATCAGGAGTCCCTCGTCCACGACGGCAACCCGCAACAGGCTTACCTGACACTGGACCCCCTCAACTGACGGATCCCGTCGACGACGTGGTGCCTTGCCTCGCTCTGCGGGGTGAGGCACCGCGGCGGTTGCCGCAACTGCGCACTGCGGAGCAGGTGCGCCGGGCACGGTGGACTGGAAGGCGTACGTGTTCTGCGTGCTGGAGTCCTTCCACCGGCTGCCGCGCCGGCGGGAGCTGTTCGCGAAGAACTCCTCGAAGTGGGGCGACCCGCGGGCGAAGCTGCTGGACGGCGAGGCGTGGGAGCAGGTCCGCCCGACCGTACTGGCCTCCCTGAACCTCCCCGGTGAGCCGGGTGAGCACCTGGCGGCGCGGGCCGCGCTGCTGGACGGCACCTACCGGGAGGTCGCCGGACGGGTGCCGGCGACCTCCCGGATCGTCTTTGACGACGACGGCCGCCTGCACTTCGCCGCCCTTCAGCCGGCTCCCGAACCCGCCTCCCTGACCGTCCTGCGGAAGGCGGTGGAGGCGATGATGCCCCGCGTCGACCTGCCAGAGGTCCTGCTGGAGGTGTTCTCGTGGACCGGCGCCCACCAGGCGTTCACCTCGATCACCGGCGGCGAGGCCAGGCTCAAGGACCTGTACGTGACGGTAGCCGCGCTGCTTGTCGCGCACGGCTGCAACGTCGGCTACACGCCGGTCATCGGCGAAGGGGTGCCCGCAGCGGTGAGCATGCCGGCCGGGCAGCTCGCGCTGGCTGCCGCGCTCCTCGCACCCATGCTGGCCTGGAGCCTCCTCGGATGGCGACTGCTGCAGGAAATCGACCTGGACGACGAGACCTGGCAGGTCGGTGTGGAGAGCACGCGGGAGATCCAGCGGCTGTCCGTATTCGGGGAAGCCGGCCGGGCCGCCGCCGAGGAGACCGACGCGGCCAGCGTGACGGGGTTCCTCCGGCAGCAGGCGCAGGACTGCATGCCCATTGACCTCGCCGCGTTCGACGCCTACCACCACGGCGGCAAGGTCAACCGGCAGGACATCGAGTTCTTCCAGCAGGCCCGCCGGCTCGCCGCCGACGCCGACGCTGCGACGCCGGCGCTGGACACCCTCGTCGAACGCCTCACCATCGCCTGAAAAACTGTCCTGGCGTGGACCGTCCACGCCAGGACAGCCCGGCGACAGGGTCGGCGGCGCGCGTCGCCGGGCGCGAGCAGACTCGTCAGCTCGGAGATCGCCTCGTGGGACGGCTTGAAGTAGCGGCGGACGTTCTCCGGTTTCTTGTGCCGGGACTGCGCCATGAGCATCAGCAGGGAGGCACCCTGCTCGCCGGGGTGGGTCAGGGCGGAGTGGCGGTACTCGTGCAGGTCCCACCCGCTTCCCGCACCGCGCTCGGCGGTATGCTCGTCCAGCAGGGCGAGAGCTTGACCGTAGGAGAGGCGGGCCAGGCCGGTGTCCGGGCGCACGTCGCGCGGGCTGACGACCTTGCCCGGGCCGGGGCGGCGGTGGGTGACGAACACCGGTCCGCGGGTGCGGTCCTTGAGTAGCCGGGGCAGGAGCCGGGCGGTGCCCGCGTCCCAGTACACCGTCTCCAGCACGAAGTCCTCGCGCGCCTGCCCGCGCCGCCGGGCCTTGCTCCGGGCGCCCTTGGCTTTCACCGCGCCGGTCGGCCGATGCCGAGATGGCTCTCACGTGGACGGAAGGCCGGAAGGGGTGCCCTCTCCAGGGGGCACCCCTTCCGTGGAACGGACCCGCCGGGCGGGGGCGTCCCTATCTGTGCGGCTCATTCCCGCCTCCCAGGAGATCCACGGGATGTCCGGCGTCGGCCATGCGCCGCGCCAGGCCGGAAAGACCGTCGGGAGTGTCGTCCACGAGCAGCAGCAGGCCGGGCGTTCTACCGACCGGACCGGCCACTTGACTCAGGACGGTCAGCAGGACCGCCAGTACGTCGGGCCCCTCGTCGGCGAGCAGTTCGCCGGCCTCGCGGACGACGATCGTCACATCGTGGTCCGTGTCGTCGGAGACCATGCGCATGCAGTCGAGGAAGGCGTCCCAGTTGTGGCCGGGTCTGCATCCGGCCCGTCGAGGAGCCTGACTAGGAGATCGTCGACGGGCTGTGGGGGGCTGGTGAGGGCGAGAGTGAATAGCGCAAAGCTGCGGGTATTGGGATCGATCATCTCGTGCCGCCACAGCGCCTCGTTGAAAGTGCGTGCGGGATCACGGGCGGCCAGGTACTCGGCGAAGCTCTGGTGCGCGAATTCGATCTGCGCCCCCCGGGCGACGAACATGCCCGTGGCCAGGAAATGCGGTTCGGGGATCGGCCAGCCAGGCGCGGAGTTTGCGGAGCGGTGCGCGGAGTGGCCGTCCACGACGAGGTCTCCAGATAGCGGTTGCATTACATCAAAGGTCCTGACCGAGAACCTGGTTGCGCGTGCGGCGCATCACGGGGGTGCCCCCTTTGCTTCCCAGTCGCAGCCGGTGACCTCGTCGGAACGATTCGAACCGTGTCGGCGAAGAGGACCTCCCCGCCTTCGGCCTTCGCCTGTGCGCGGATCGCCGGCCAGGTCTCCTTCCACGCGCCGTCGTGGGAGAAGGCGAGGTGCTGGCGGCGAGCCTCAGCTCAACGCGGGACCGGTCGCCCGGCTCGCTGCCGTCGAAGCGCGGATCGGCCACAGGTTCCACATTGACGTCTCCATGGCCAAGATCGTCGCCGAGGCCGCCGCCACTCCCGAGCCGCCCAAGGTCGCCTGCTGGCGAGGCTGATCGATGCTCTGACATGCCGTTATTCGAGAAAAGGCCCAGCCTTGGAGGTGGGGCCTTTTTTGCACGGATGCGGCGATCGGCTTCTGAAGGTCCTGTTGCCGCCGCCGAGTTGGTAGCGTCCAAGAAGCTGAGGAGCCGGTGATCTCAGCGGACAGCGGGGGCGCCGGGCCGAGCTTTCTGACGGACCGACCCGAGCGCGCCCACCACACACACGCAGTCTTGCACCTTCCCCTGTCCGATTGCACGTGAAACAGCGGTCGGATTCCCGGCAGGCCCGGTGTGAGTACGGAGAGCAATGCTTGATCAACTGGCTGAAGTTGTCCCACACGGCCCGGAGTTGCTCTGGGACCTGTTCATCGCGCTGGTCTTCGCTCTGCTCGCCGCTCTCTTCCTGGAGTGGCTCAAGTGCGCCCGGCGTGTCCCGAGCGTCGTGGTGTCCTGGGTCAAGGACCTCGACGCGACGAAGCCTGCCGTGATGTTCGTGCTCATGGTCCTCGCGGTCTTCGTCTCCACGACGATCGTCCATCTGGTGGGCAAGCTGTGACCGCGCCTCAGGAGACGCCGTCCCGCCCTCCGCAGGGCCGCAAGCGGCTCCCCATCGACGACAGCCGCCCGCCGCGTGCGCGTGAGCTCGGAGAGATGCTCCAGAAGAACTGCCCGCCCCGGGCCGTGCTCACCCTCACGGAGATCGCGTCGGCGGTGCCCACCAGCGTCTCCACGGTCTCGCGGGCGATGCGCGCCGCTAACGTGCCCATCTGGGAGACCGTCGAGGGGATCGCCGCCGAACTGTACGTCCACCGCAACAAGATCGCTGAGCCGAGGAACTTTCCCTTGCGGGAGGTCTGGTACGCGACTTGGCTCGCCGCCTGGACGGAACAGGGAGGCAAGCCGTACGACATGCCGCCCCCCGGGCGCAAGAGTGTCCCGGGTCTGACCCTGTCCACGGCCGCCCGCCCAAGCGACGCCGAGTTCAAGCTCCTCATCGTGGTCGGCGTCTTGCTCCTCATCCTGATGATGCTCTGCGGTCTGCTCATCGGCTGGGCAGCCACGAAGTTGACGAAGGACGCCACCCCCTCCAACGTGGATCTGTTCATCACCGCGATGGCCGCGAACGCCGTCGTCTACCCGATCGTGTCGCGGTGGCGGCGTGTTACCCGATGGGCCACCCTGCACGTCCGGACCGTCCTCATGCTCCTCATGGGGCACGAGGATCACGAAGAGTAGCAAAGCAGGACAAGGAGTGCGCAAGGTATGATTCGTGGCGCCGGTCGGCTCACTGATCGGCGCCCGCGCTGGTGGTGCAATTGCAGCACGCCCGACTTCCGGTCGGGAGATCCAGGTGCAAGTCCTGGCCGGCGCTCAACCGAAGGCCCTCGCCCCTGACGGCGGGGGCCTTCTGTATGCCCGCTCACTGCAATCCGGGCAAACTGGCAGGTCGGCTACCATCGCCGCCCAATTCAGCAGCAATCGCCCGGGAGTGGCCCCATGTTCCACGGATCGATCCCCGCGCCCCTCCGCTCGATCATCTACGAGCACGCAGGCACCTGGCCCGGCGAGGACATCTACGTCGGCTGCTCCGGGAACTTCACGATCGAACGCGTCCTGCACGCCCGGTTCGGCAACGACCGCCGCGTCCACGGCAACGACATCCAGGCGTACAGCTGCGCCCTCGGCTGGTACCTCGCCGGGGACGACCTCAACTACACCTGGCGCGAGGAGTACGAGGAGACCCTCGGCTGGCTCCACCCCTACCTGGAGGACCGCACCAACCTCCTCGCCACCCTCATGCTCGGCACCCGGTTCCTGCAGTACGTCGGCAAGGACGGCGTCTACTACCGGCGGATGATGCAGGCCACCCAGGAGCAGTGGCCGCGCATGCACGACAAGACCGCCACGAAGCTGCGGAATCTCAAGACTCGCCTCGGCTCGTTCTACGCCGGCGACGTCCGCGACTACCTCGACCAGGAGGTGCCTCCCGACGCCCCCGTGGTGATGTTCCCCCCGTTCTACGCGAAGGACTATCAGGCGCAGTTCGCGAGCATCGACGCCGCGTTCGACTGGCCTGAGCCGACCTTCGGCGAGCTGACCGAAGACGGCAAGGAACGCATCATCGAGCAGGTACAGGACCGGCCGAACTGGGTCCTCGGCCTGCACATCGAGCGCCCCGAGCTGCGCGACAAGCTCGCCGGCGTCGTCCAGACCGCCAACTGCGGCCTGCCCATCTACGTGTACGCCGCCTCGGGCCCCAGGCGGATCGTGCGCCCCCGGCAGCCGATCGAGCACATCGCCATGCCGAGGATCGGCCCCGACGAGGAACTCGGCGACCGCATGACGATCCACGTCCTGACCGGCGGCCAGTTCTCCGCGATCCGCTCGCAGTTCATGTCCAAGACGATCAAGCCCGGCAGCCCGGCAGCCCGCTGATCGCGTGCGCGGTCGCCGTCGACGGCAAGGTCATCGGCGCGTTCGCCTACCTGCCGCCCAAATTCGACCCGAACACCGCCTACCTGATGTCGGACTTCCCGGTGTCGTGGACCCGCTACCGGCGCCTCGCCAAGCTCATCGTGATGGCGGCCTCCACGAAGGAAGCCCAGCTCCTTGTGCAGCGATCGCTGTCCAAGCGCATCGGCGCCTGGGCGACGACCGCCTTCACCGACCGGCCCAACAGCGCGAAGTACGGGCGGGGCATCCCTGGCGTGAAGCTCCACAAGCGCAGCGAACCGGCCGCCGACAGCGTCCACCGCTACCAGCTCCAGTACGGCGGACCCCTCGGCGCCTACGACCTCGCCGAGGCCCTGGCCCTCTGGGCGCGCCGTAGTAGGTGGCAATTCCGGTAAGGGCCAGGCCGGCTGCTCCGAGGAAGACGCCTACGACGGTGCTGATCTTCCCCCAGTCCAGGCGTCGTTCGGTTCGGCTCTCCATGTTGCCCCCCCGGGCCCCAGTGTTTCGGGGATCATTGCCCGCTGCGGCAGTTTTCACGCGCTAGCCGCGCCTGACGCCTCCAAGGAGCGGCGGGAGTACATCCGCAACCAAGTGCGCGCGATGGTTGGCGACCACACCGCAGTCTCCTACGGACGGAGAATCGGGAAGGGACCGCTGGGGCCTGATCGGACCTACCGGACCGAGTTGGACGGAAGACGCGAACTGCCCTCCTGTGGCGCGTAGTTCTGCGATCATCAGGGCGTCCCCCAGCGAGCGACACGAACAGAGGCATCACCATGTGGTCCTACGCGGCACTAGCCAAGGAAGCTGCCAGGCGCGGAGGCCCCCAAGCACTGCGGTGCTTCTACCTCGGTGTGGGCATGGCGACGGGAGCGTCTCTCACCGGCGCCGCCGTGGCCGGGACCTTGCTCCACCACAAGCGGAGCATCATCCGTGCTGCCGCCGCCGAAGAGACGGCCGAGAGCGCCACGGAGCAGGCGCCCACGCAGCACCCGCCCGCACCCGGCGCCCCAGCAGATCGGGAGCCCGCTGCCTCGACGCTTCAAGCGACGACAGGTCAGGCGCCGAAGCCGGGAAGCTGATCCACGGACAGGTCCTCGCGCAGACGTACGAAGCGGACAGGGTGACGGTAGAACCCGTCGTCCACCGCGGTATCGGCCAGGAACTCCGCGACGAGATCCGGGGCCACGGGGCGGTACTGAAGTTCGCCGCTCGTGCCCCAGCCGACAGAGAAGCGCCGCCCATGCCACGGATGCTCGGGCCCGGCAGGGCGCAGGCGCCCGGAGAGGTCGCGCCGCACCGCGGCTGGCAGGGGAGTGGACTTCGCGATCAGTCGCAGACGGCCCGCGCCGTCGAACCTGGCCAGCAGCAGCGACGCGGGAGACGCCAAAGTGCCGGTGACCCCGCCGATCACACCCTCGGCCGTCACACGCGACGGGACCTTGATCCACGCCCTCTTGCCCGGCAAGTACCTCTGCTCGCTGCCCTTGAGGACGACGCCCTCGACCCCCGCCGCGCCCCCGGCCGGGTCCAGCCAGTCGAGCATGGTCGCCCTGTCCGTGGTGGCCGGGCACAGCGTGAACGGCCCACCGAGGACCGTACGGGCGAAGAGGTCCTCCAGCAGGGAGCGGCGCTCCCGGTAGGGCCGATCCAGCAGTTCCACCCCCGAGGCCTCCAGGACGTCGAAAACGATGAGGTAGGCGGGGTGCTCGGCGGCGGCCGCCACCGCGCCACGGCCCCGGCGGCGAGCACGGTTCTGTAGCTGGCCGAAGTGCAGCCGACGCTCGTGCGGCACGACGAGTTCACCATCGAGGATCAGGTCCTCCTCGAGCGCCGAGACGGCGGCGCCGATCTCCGGAAACGCCGACGTCAGGTCGGCGCCGTTGCCTGACTGGAGCATGACCCTGTCGCCCTAGGCGAACAGCACGGCCCGGAAGCCGTCGGGCTTGGGTTATGAGTTGGCGGACAGTGTCCAACAGGCTTACCCGTGGTGGTACTCCACCTGTCAGTGCGCCCCCTCACACTGGTGTCATGAACCCCGGAAGCACCCTCTTCAGCAACGGTGATCTCGCCTCGACTCTGGACCGCCAACTCAACCGGATCTCGAACGCGGTTGCCGGCTGGAACGAGAACAGTCTGTTGACCGTTCCGGAACAGGACATCTGCGATTCTCTGCAGGAGAAGTACTTGATCGCTCCGGTCGTCCTCGACCGGGATGGCGTCACCATCGACTCCACCGAGGAGGGATACACAACCGTCCGTCAATTCGGCGAAGAGGTCCGAATCCGCCAGACCACTGTCACCGTCTCGGTCCCCTTCTCAGGAGAGCCGAGTCTGTTGAACCTGAAACCGAGCACCTTCACCTACAGCCCCCCGCGAGCGACGGTCGAGGACTGGGAGCTGAAGATCTACTGGATTGGCCCCCTCAACACCGACCCAACCGCTGTCCGCAAAGGCATCGACGAGCAACTCGACACCCTTGAGCAGTGGCTCGGTTGGAGCCTCGCACAGGTCAACGCCTACAACTCGGCGGTCCGCGAGCGGATCCTCACCGAGGTTCGGGCCCGCAAGGAACGGGTGCTGAGCATGCGCAACCTCCAAGCATCCATTGGCTTCCCTCTCCGGCAGCGTTCTGACGCCGCCACATACAGCGTCCCCATCGTCCGGAAGAAGATCGTCCCCCGGACGACTACGCCGGTGACTGAGCCATTCCGTGCCGAGCCAGCCCTGGAGGAAGCTCAATATGAGGCCGCACTGGCAGTTCTCAGAAACCAACGCAACCAGCTGGAGCGAAACCCTTCCACCAGTGCCCATCTCGGAGAGGAACAGATCAGAGACCTCCTTCTTATCGGACTCAACAGCCAGTTCGAAGGCAGGGCTGCCGGTGAAGTCTTCAACAAGAACGGGAAGACGGACATCCTGATCCGAGAGCAGGACCGTCATATCTTCATCGGCGAGTGCAAGATCTGGCGAGGTCCGAAGACCATCACCGACACGCTCGATCAGTTGCTCGGTTACCTAGTCTGGCGTGATACGAAGGCAGCCCTGCTGCTGTTCATCCGAGCTGCCTCTCCTGCGGACGCCACAGCCAAGGCTGTCGTGAAGTTCCGTGAGCATCCGAACTACAAGCGGGATGGTCGTCATGCCACCGAAGAGAGGCATGACTTCGTCTTCCATGCCAACGGTGACTCAAATCGAGAGATCAAACTAGCTTTCTTGCCGTTCCACCTGCCAAAGGAGCCGCACACGACCTGAGATGCAGCCGCAGCCGCAGCCGCAGCCGCAGCAGCGGACAACGGACATTGAAAGACCCTGTCCATAACTTCTGCTCGGCGACCAGGCGCCCGGGCAGGGTTGCGCCGGATGGCAGCTCGCGGCGGGCTTCTGCCAGCATCGGTTCGATGGGAGGAGACAACGTCACCTCCTCACATCTACGTGGTGCCGCCCGATCGCGCGCGTCGGACGTACGGCAGGAGACTCGGGACGTGGCCCGGCATGGAGCCCAGCCTGCGGACGGAGCATCGGGGGCTTGTCACCTCCGCCCCGTCTGGGACTTCGGGGAGGCTGGTGGCAGCCCCCCGTCCCGGTTACGACTCGTCTAGAGATCTTTAATGGCTGGGGTTACGGCGGTTGGAGGTCGAGGCCGGTCTTGGCGATGAGGCCGTCGATGAAGCTGGGACGGTACTGCATCCGTTTGAGCCGTGTCTTCACCAGCGCGGTGAGTTGGTCGAGGCTGTGTTTGGTGAGGTTGGCCAGGGACCTCTTCAGGTGTGACCAGACGCCCTCGACGGGGTTGAACTCGGGAGCGTACGGCGGCAAGTGGTAGACGGTCAGCCATAATCGCGCGGCGATCAGCCGTCGCATCGTGTGGCTGACGTGCGTGTTCAAATTGTCCCAGATCAAGACGATGGGGCCGCCGAGTTGCCGGTGAGCGGCGTCGAGCAGGCGGGCGTAGTCGGTTTCGGTGAAGCCCTTGCGTCGGCCCTTGGCAGGACCGCGGTCGAGGTGGATGCGGTAGATCAGCCGTGGCCGGCGGCCGGTCTTGGTGCAGATCAGCGCCGCTATCGAGACGCGTTTGGTGCCCTGCGCGGTGACCTTCACGACCGGAGTGCGGCCTTGACGGCCCCAGGTGCGGCCTTTGGGCGGCCTCAGGCCCTGGCCTGCCTCGTCCTCGAAGCAGACCCAGGCGCCCAGGTCCGCCGCCCTCTTTTTATGACGGGCCACTGCTCGTCCTTCCAGGCAGCGATCCTCGCCTCGTCCCGCTCGGTGGCTTTGCGGCCCGGGACCTGAACGCTCCAGCCGATGCGGTGCAGCAGCAGGTCCAGCCCGGCCAGGGTGTAGTCAACACGGAACCGGCGGCGCACGATCTCCGCGATCCGCGCCAAGGTCCAGCACTGATCGCTCCAGCCGCACGCGGCCGGACCCGCTTCCAATACCGCTTCCAGAGCCCGCAGTTGACTGACACTGAGCTTGCAGCGGGCGCCGCCGGGCCCCTTGGAGACCAGGGCCCCTCGACCGCCCGAAGCAAGCGCCCGACGCCAGCGGTTCGCCGACATCCGCGTCACCCTGAACCGCCGGGCCACCTCCCCGTCACCAGCCCCGGCCTCGATCAAGTCAGCCGCCGCGAGCCGGACCTGCTCCCGCCGAGCCCGCTCCTCGGCCGTCAGCCCACCGCCATCGGGATACCTCATCCCTCCGGCATAGAGCAGCCCACGGCAGACGTCACGGCCCGACGTAACCCGCACCATTAAATATCTCTAGTTCCTCCAGCAAAGCCTTGAGTCGCCGCTCGGCAACACTCTGGTGCGCACCCTCGACCGCTCTCAGTTCCCTGTCCAAAACGGCATCACGCAAGGCGCCACTCCAGAATGGCGTCAGATCAAGCAGTTCCTCCGCGTTCGGTGGCTGCTTGTAGCCCTCGCGCTTCAGGTACTCGGCCAGCATCGTGCAGGTGATGACGGCGGCCTTGGAGGGATCCAGCTTTTCGAACTCGTCCTGGTTCAGCGGACGTGTGGGGTCGTGCCGAAGGACGGTGAGACGTGGATCGTCCGGGTCCGGCCTAAAGATCACGGACGTCGTCCAGGAGCAACCAGCAGTCGCGACGTAGGTCGTGCCGCTGGTCCTCGAAGCGTTGATGAAGGCGGTGCCAGCAAGGTCCCACCGGACAACGGCTGTACACCACTCGTGCTCCCCGATTCGATATGTCCTGACGTCTCGCAGGGAGTGGAACTGCGCATTCATCGTCAACCAGGAGAGGGCAGCGCCAACCTCCACGTCTCCCGAAAATTCACTGAGAAAGCAGCTACTCAGACAGGCGCTCGTCGTCCCTGAGCCGTCGCTTCGCGGCCTTCTTCACCGCCTTCAGGACGTTCGCTGCACGGAGGGTCTTGGCGATCAGTTCCTCATCTGTATCGGTCGGCTCGGCGAACCGGGTGATCACCTCGTCCATCTTCGTCAGGTGCATGAAGCGGTCGCCGAGGTCAGCGAAGTCCGAGTCCATAGGCCACTTGTACGCAGTGCCGTCGCCGAAATCTCGCGTGTTGGAGCAGACGAAGTAGACGGTCTCGTTCGGATTTTGGCGAGCGTACTCAATGGCGGACAGTCAAATCGCAGCGTCACGGGAGCCGACCTTCGCCGACCGTCTCCTTGCACGGCGGCAGAGCGTTGGCCTCCCGGAAGACCGCCTCGCGGAGTGCTTGCTCGCTGGTCGGCAACTCCTCGACGACGGTCAGATACCGGTCGCGCCAGTGCTGTCGTAGCCGCTCCAGATCGCACTGCGGCAGAATCACCTGGTAGTCCCAGGGCGTCGCGTCTTCGAGGGACGTCACCGCCTGGGTAGCAGCTTCGTACTTCTTCCGGTGTGCCACCGCCTTCTGGGCGGCCAGTTCCTCCAGCATCATCCAGGGCGCGGCAACGCGCTCGGCGCGCGAAGTTCGGATAGCTCGCAGGAGGTCTGTGTTGCTGTCCTCCAAGGACAGACCACGGAGAATGCACGAATCGAGAATGATCACCGTCTGTACTCCTGCTGTTGAGCGCGTAGGGAGCAAGGGTGGCAGGAGTTTGTGCATCCGTGCACGGGAATACAGGTGAGCGTGCCGCCGCGGTCAGGAACCCGACCGCTCAGCACTCCGACCGATGCGGGGTCACCTATGCGAGGCGGGCCGGGGATAGGCATACTAGTTTGCGTTAAAATGCCCCGAGTCGAGTGCGAGACCTGCGGCCGGAAGATCGCAGCTGGGATAGTGGCCGGGCGCCCGAAGAAGGGTCGGCTGTGGCGGCACGACCCCACCGAGCAGCCCAGCGAGTTCGGCAACGTCCTGGTGTCCTGTACCCGGTCGCTGGCGATCGTGGACCTGCCCCGGCCCGGCGAGCAGCTCGCTCTGAATCTCGGCCTGGACGACGAGGACGCCGAGCAGGGCATCGACACGTACGCGCTGTTCTAGCCGACGTCGGAGGGCGGCCGTCAGCTCGGGCGCCACTCCGCGAGCGGGTCGAAGCCGAGGAGTGCGATCTTCTGCTGCCGCGTCGACTCCCTCGGCTTCCACGCCATGGACGGCGGGTAGCGCAGCGCAAGGTGTGCGGCTGGCGGGTTGGTCATGTAGTCGGCCTTCGGGCAGCCGTCCACGTGCGGGCACTCCTCGACGGTCCGGTTGCAGAGCTTGCAGATGAGTCCTCGCACGAGGCCGGTCGCGTAGTCGTGGTCCACCATCGCCCCGGGCAGGGCGTGGCACAGATGGCAGTCCGGGCCGAGGGCGTCGACCAGCGCGGCGCGCAGCCGGCGGACCGCTGATGTCCTGGCTGGGGGAGGCGGCCAGTAGTGGAGACCCCCGTAGCGGCCGCCGCCGCACCGCTGCTCGACCGGCACCGACTCGGGAGGTACGCCTTCGTCGACGAGCTGCACCACCCACCCGGTCTCGATCGACTGGTATGCCTCGGCGACCCGGTGGTCCTCGACCGGCCCTTGCGGTGTCTGCCCCCAGCCGCAGTGCTGCCGGTGCTCCCACCCCTGCTCCGAAGAGAGTTCGGAACAGATCAGCCGTCCGTCGCTCATCAGGTGATGGCGGCCGTCGGACCCGAGGCCGGCCACCCGTGGTGAGACGGGCACGAGGACACCGGACAGACGGCACGGTTGTCCGGCCTGTTCGCGGACCATGTCCTCGATCCCGTAGACGCCGAAGTGGGCGTAGTCCCAGAGCAGTTTGGCCCGGCGATACGGCGGAAGGTCACCCAGGGTCGGCATGTGCCGCATCGTGCCGCAAGGCACTGACAACGCACTGCCGGGCCCCCGCGCTCGGGGTTGCGGGGGCCCGGAGTTGTGACGGGGGTGGCACCGGCGGCCGGGGATGGGCGACCCCTGCCGTCCGGACGCTGTCCGGCGAGTTCCTGCTGCGCATCACCCGCGCCCGCCTGCGTGGCGCAACGCTGGTGTCGATGCCCGCCTTCAAGGACGCGAAGATCGTCCTCGACCCGGTCGACCAGAGCGCCATGGCCGTCCAGCCGGTCATCACCGCGGCGGGGGAGACCCGCGAGCGCGTCATCACGTACGTGTGCACATCCCCGGCCGCCGTCGGGGCTCGAGATGTCTCCACCGCGCTCGGTATCGCCATGAGCACGGCCCGCGGGAATCTCAACGCCGCCGCTAAGGACGGGAAGATCCTCCGCCTGGCGCCCGGCCTGTTCTGCGGCCTCTCTTCGATGCCCGAGGGCCTCGAAGAGGTCACCGCGGCTGGCGACGAGACCGGCGAGCCCCCGAGCAGCTTGAGTGGCCCATCGGCGGATGACGACGAGGAGACCACCTCGCTCGGCCTGCTCCCGGAGCTGGCGGCGTCGGCGTGGACGGCCATGCAGCAGATGCCGCCCATGCCCGCTGCCTGGTTCCATGAGCCCACGGAAGAGGAGCTCCCCGACGGCTCCGGAGGCGTCCACTACAAGGACGGCCGCGTGTACGGGTGGGTCGCTACGATCGACGAGCCGCACGCCGGCTTCTCCGGCAAGGACCTGACGGTCCGCAAGCTGTCGAAGCAAGTCCTGGACTTCTCGCATTTCCTGCGGGTCCACGGCCAGCTCGACGACGGCACCACCGTGCCGATCGGCGCGATGACCATGAACGTCGGCCACCACCGCGACAGCGCCGAGTGCGAGACCGCCAGCTGCCAGTTCGACGACACCCGCACTGTCGGGGCGATCATCACGGTCGGCCTCAACGACCGAGGGCTCTGGTTCTCGGGCGCGGCGGCTCCGTGGCTGTCCGAGTGGGACCGGGCGGTCTTTGCCGCCTGCCAGCCGAGCTACCACCTACGGCAGGCCCGAGACGGGAAGTGGCAGCTTCGCACCGTGCTCACCGTGCCGGTGCCCGGCCACGCCACTCGTCGCTGCCATCCACGCCGTCGCCGAACGCTCCCAGCTCGCCCTGGCCGCCTCGACCGCCGGCCTGATCCTCTTCACGGACACCGAGTCCGGAAAGGATCCGGACGCCGTCCGGACCGCGTCCGCGAGCTCGGCGGACACCGTGCTTGACCTGCCCGGGCAGCGTCCGGACACGGCATCCGGACAGCGTCCGGACGTTCAGCCCGTGGTCGTGCCCGAGGTCGACGTCGAGGCCCTCGCCGCAGCCCTCGCCAGCGGCCCCTTGGTCGACCTCCTCACCGACGCGGTGACCCGCCGCCAGGACGAGCGGCGCGCCGAAGTCGAAGCCATGGCCGCGCTCATCGCCGAGACCCCCGTCGCGCTCACCGCCAGCGCTGCACAGAACGGAGACAGCTGATGCCGTGCGCCTGCCAGAACAAGAAGCGGTTCGAGGTCATCACCACGGTCACCGATCCCAAGGACCCGGAGAAGAAGAAGGAGAAGATCGTGTTCTCCTCGCAGTACGAGTCCACCGCGGCCAACGTCGCCAAGCGCTACCCCGGCAGCGTGGTGCGCGAGCACGACCTGAACAAGAAGTGAGCGACGCGCCCCGGCGGCGACGCGGCAGTGAGGAGGAAGCGGCATAGCCCCCGAGCCGGAACCCGGGGGCCATGCCGGGTGCGTCAGCCCAGGCGTCGCGTCATGGTGATCCAGCACACGGCGGCGCTCGCCGCCTGCACCAAGATCACTACGGTCGCCTCCACGCCGCTGCCAGCGACGAAGGTAACGCCGGCGTCGAGCGCGGCCGCATAACCGGCGATGTAACCGCTGGCCAGAGCGGGGACGAGCCCGCGCGGCCTTCGTGGTCCCTCGCCATCTGAGGGCTTCAGTGCGATAGTTGTCATAGCCTCATTCCTCTACCGATAGGGGTTTGTGGTTCGCCGCCGCCTTCAGTGCTTCTTTGGACGGACTCACTGGGGCGGCGGAGCTGTGTTGAGGCCGAGACGGCCTCCGAGGGCTAGCCGTATGGCAGTGGGACTGCGCTCACCGCTCCGCCTCTGCTGCTAGGCGCCGGTCGACGTCGTCCTGGAGCATTTCGAGCTTCCGCTCAAGGTGCGCCACGCGATCCTCCAGCGCCAGAGGTTCCTCCCGGAGCATGGCAAGGTTGGCCAGCGCAACAGCGTCCCTTTCTCGGCGGTAGTTTCCCGGAGGAGCGTCGCGCCGGTCCCCGTCGATGTCGGCATCCGTGCTGGACGGCTGACGATGTTGCGCAAAGAGCCGCCGCCTTGCAGCTTGACTCAGGTCGCTACGGGTAGGAGACGACATTTGCGCGAGGAGCGCTTCAAGTGCACCCAGGGTTCGGACGTTGTCAGCCGCATCGTCGTCACGTGCGGGCTCCGCCTGCTGGGCCGCTACATCGCGGAGCGGCAGGGATCCGTACCAGGAGAGGACCGTGGCGAGGGCCTCTGCTCCTCTGGATCGAAGCAATTCGAACTCCGGGTCGCCCCGGCGCGCAATCGACCGCACCGCAGCTCTACGCACGATCTTCAAGGCCTCGGACTCCTGGTGGTCACCTTGAACGTCCAGGAGATACTCGTGGGCCTGAGCGATGCGGCACGCGGCATCGAGGGTCGGAGGAAGCTCGCGCCGCTCGGCGTCGCACCCGAGGCGGTAGATGCGGTCGTACGAGGTGTTGGAGGAGCCCGATAGGGCCATCGTCGCGTTGTTCAGGTCTGCCAGCAGCGGCTGCCGTTCCACGATCTCCGTTACCGACCGCCAAGCGTCGTCCAGTTCTTCGTAGGCCGCGTCGGGTTCGGGCGCCTGTGCCGGGGTCTCGTCGGAGCCACCATCTGCAGATGCCTTCCACCCGGCGACCACAGGGCCCCAGCGCTTCTGGGCGGCAGACTTCGAGACGCCACCGAGGATCTCGCCGATGACGTCCCAGGACGTGCCCTTCGTCCGCTCGGCGATGACGGCCTTCTCAACCACGAGCTGTGCTTGAGCCTGGAGTTGGGCTGCCTGAACGAGAAGGTCGCCCGGCGGCCGCTGCGCGGCCACCGGACGCTGACGAGTGTCTGCCTCCTCTTGGGAGGCCGGCTTGTAAGGCATACGCCGAGGATGACGCATGGGATACGAGTCGTCAACTCTCCCTCTACGAACGGTATCCGATCGGGAAACCTCGGCTCCTTTCCGTGTCTCGTCGCGCCGTCTGCCGGTGCCGCTGGTGCGTGAACCGGGTCAAGGGGAAGTTGAAGAGGGGCCCCGGCGCCGGAGCCCCTCTTTCACGCTGCTGCGCGCAGCTAGCTGAGCGTCACCCCGTCCTGCCGGGTACCGCGCAGCGCGGTGGTAGACGCAGCGGCGGCAGCGACCGCCTGAGCGACAGCGCTCACCTGGTCCGCCGGGAGTATCGCCGCTACCCCGACCATGGCCACGCCAACGAGAATGACCTTGAGGCGAGACTTGCGGCGAAGGGGGTGGCGGAGGCCATCATGGTTGGAGGGCGTCAGCATCTATCTGCCGCGAGAGGGGGCGGTCCGGCCGCCAGGCGTCCTCACTATGCTTGCGAGGCAGAGGCGCCTGGTGGCCGCTGAGTCCGGCGTGGCCGTCGACGCCGACGGCCGGCAGCTCGCCGTTTGCCCCGAAGGGCGGACCCCACAGGTCTGGAACATCGCCGGGCATCGCGAGCTGCCCGGCGCCTGGAACACCGCCAGAGGCACCTGCGACAACGACCTCACCACCCTTGCGCTCACCCGCGGCAGACTCGTGCTCCTCGGCCCCGACGACCTGCGGATCTGGAACACCGTCTCGGGACGTCGGGTCGCCGTACTACCGGATCCGAAAGCCCGGTTCGCCGCACTGAGCCCGGACGGGACGTTCCTGGCGACGGCCGACCGCCGGGAGGTCAGCGTGTGGCGCCTGTCCGCCCCGGGCGCACCGGTGTTCCGGTATCCCCTCGGCAACCAGCGTCTTGAGCACGGATTCGCCTGGGACCGCGACCGGCCTCTCCTGCGCTATCTAGAGGCCGGTACCGTCCACACCCTCGATCTCACGACGACGGCCACCGCCTCCTGGCGCAAGAACCTCGTCGGCGCTGTCCGGCTGAGCCCGGACGACCATACGCTCGCCACCGCCGAACTCATCGGCGACCGCTACGTCTTCGAGCTGCGCGACACCCGCGACGGCCACCTGCTGCGCACACTGCCCTCCTCGCCGCTCCCGGTGTCCGCCGACCGTACGTGGCCGGTCGTGCCGCGCGACACCCTGCCCCTGCTGGCGTTCAGCCCCGAGGGCGGCACGCTCGCCTACGGGGTCACCGTCCCAGGCCGGGAGGCGGCGCCGCAGCGACTGACGTTCTGGGACGTGGCCCGCGAACACGAGCGGGGCACCTTGGACCTGGCGACACCCTCGGCCACCGGAGCCGCGGTCGACGTTGCCCTGGGGCCCGACGGCCGCACCCTGCACCTCGCCCGGGTGTCGCACCTCGGGGACGTCATCGAGGAGACCTGGGACACGACCCGACGGCGCAGGACCGCCGTACTGAACGGACGGACCGGCTCCCAGCTGGTTGTCAGCCCCTCCAGGAACCTCGTCGTCTTCGACGGTCTGGTCGTCCGCGCGGGCCGGGCGCTCGCCCGCGACCTCGTCCAGGACGGTGAGGTCGGTGCCCTCGCCTTCTCTCCCGACGGCAGCCGCCTGGCGGTGGGCGACCAGACCGGCCGCGTGGCCCTGTGGGACGGAACCGTCCGCCACCGCGCGGGCATCCTGCGCAGTGTCTTCCCCGTCCCGTTCGGCACCGACTCCGACTCCGACACCGACTCGGACGACGCCGAAGCCGTTACGGCCCTCGCCTTCAGCCCCGACGGCGGCACCCTGGCCGTGGGAGGCGCCGCGGGCACCCTCCAACTCTGGGACACCGCCACCCAGCAGCCCCTCGGCGGCCCGCTGCCCACCCCCGGCGAGAGCATCGACACCCTCGCCTTCAGCCGCGACAACCGCACTCTCTACGCAGGCAGCGGGCATGTCCCGCTCCAGCGTTACGTGGTGGATCCGGGCCGCGCCGTCTCCCTGGTGTGCGCCCGGACCGGCGGCGCCGACCTGACCCGAGCCCAGTGGCACACGTACATCCCCGACGCGCCGTACCACCGCCTGTGTACATAGCAGGAGCCGGACGGTACAGCGAGCAGACTCGTGTCGGCATCACATGCGCCGGGTCTCACCCGGAGCTCGCACTACCGGCTCTGGAGCGCCGCCAGCATCCGCCGTGATGCCTGCACCCCGGTGCGCTGCATCAGCTCCACCACGCCCCTGACACCCGCCAGTTCCGATCCGCCGCCGGCCCGTCCGGGCCCGCCGTGTCTGAGTGCGGGCAGGGGGGAGCCGTGTCCGGTGGTCTGATTCAGGTTCGTCGAGTCCAGCAGGTGCAGTCGGCCGTGCCAGGGGGCCGCGTCCCGGACGAAGGCGGTCGTCCAGGCGAGGTCGTCGCCGACCAGCGAGGCGGCGAGGCTGCCCCGGCCGCGGGCCAGCAGGTCGGTGGCGTGGGCGGTGTCGCGGTAGGCGAGGACGGTGGCGGCCGGGCCGAAGGGCTCGACCTCGTGAGGCGCGGCGGCGTCGGGGTCGGCGGAGATCAGCAGGGTGTCCAGGAAGGCGCCCCGCTCGGGGTCGGCGTCCACCACGCGCACCTTGGCCGGGTCGCCGTGGACGAAGCGCCCGGACGCGGCGATGGCCCGCACCGCCCGTCGTACGTCCTCACGCTGGGCGAGGTTGACGACCGGGCCCATCCGCACACCCTCCGCGGCGGGGTTGCCGATGCTCACCCCGGCGAGCCGGGACGCGATCGCGTCGAGCGCGGCGCCCTCGTGTTCGCGGGGCACGAGCACGCGGCGGATGGCCGTGCACTTCTGGCCCGCCTTGACCGTCATCTCGGTGACGACCTCCCGTACGAACGCCTCGAACAGCGGTGAATCCGGCGTGACGTCGGGGGCCAGTACGACGGCGTTGACGGAGTCGGCCTCGGCGTTGAAGCGAATGGAGCGGGCGACCAGGTTGGAGTGGGTGCGCAGGGTCTCGGCGGTGGCGGCGGAGCCGGTGAAGGAGAGGACGTCCTGCTCGCGGAGCAGGTCGAGCGCCGGACGTACCGAGCCGGCCACCAACTGCACGGCGCCGGGCGGCAGGACATCGGTGTCGGTGATGATGCGGACCAGGTGCTCGGTGAGGTACGCGGTCGGGGTGGCCGGTTTCACCACGCTCGGCATGCCCGCCAGCACGGCCTGGGCCAGCTTCTCCAGGGGTGCCCAGACGGGGAAGTTGAAGGCGTTCACCTGGAGCATCAGACCGGGGGAGGGGGTGACGAGGTGGACGCCCAGGAAGTCCTCGCCACGGGCCAGGCGTTCGGCGGGGCCTTCGACGAGGTAGGAGGTGTCCGGCAGTTCGGCGCGGGCGCGCGCGGCGTAGTCGCGCAGGACGCGGATGCCGCCGTCGATGTCGTGGCGGGCGTCGTTCAGCGTCGCTCCGGCTCGGGCGGAGAGGGCGTAGAGCTCCTCACGGCGGGACCGTACGACCGTGGCGAGGGCCTCCAGGAGGTCGGCCCGCTGGTGGAAGGTGAGCGCGCGCAGTGCCGGGCCGCCGGCTCGGCGGGCGTGGTCGAAGGCGCCCGCGAGGTCAAGACCCGCGGAGGAGACACGGCAGACCGACTCGCCCGTGACGGCGTCGAGTACGTCGGTGGCGCCGCTGTCCGCCGGGGTGACCCAGGTGTCCTGCAGATAGCTTTCGAGAAGCATGGGCTGGGGCCCGCTTTCTTCAGACGTGTCGGGTTTCTTCAGACGTGTCGGGGAGCGAAGGGCTACGGCACCGGGTGGTGGCCCCAGATGTCGGCCGTGTACGTGCGGCTGACCCAGGTGTCCTCGTCGACCTGCACCCCGCCCGCGCCGATCTCGATGCCGAAGCCGGCGGGCGAGGTCATGTAGAACGAGAACATCCCGTCGTTGGCGTGCTTGCCGAGCGTGGCCATGAGCTTCACGTCGTACTCGCGCGTGCGGTCGAGGGCCCGGCCGACCTCCTCCGGGGTGGTCACCTCGCACAGGATGTGGTGGGTGCCCTCGTTCTTGTACGAGCGGACGAAGGCGACGCTGTGATGGCGGGGATTGCAGCCCAGGAAGTAGAAGGTGCCCCAGGGGTAGTCGGCGGTGTCGCTGAGCCGGAAGCCCAGGACGTCGCGGTAGAAGTCCACCGCCTCCTGGACGTGCGGTGTCTTCATCACCACGTGTCCGAGCCCCTGGTCGCCGGTGACGAAGTCGACGCCGAGCGGCGAGACGAACTGGCTCTGCGCCAGCCGGCGCCCGCAGAACAGCTCGGTGCGGATCCCGGCGGGGCCGGTGAAGTGCACCATCCGGGTCACCTGGCGGTCCCGGCACTCCTCCTCGGTGCCCGCCGTCACGTCGACGTCGGCCTCCTTCAGCCGCACGGTCATCTCGTCCACGGCGACCGCGTCACGCAGCTCCCAGCCGATGACCGAGACACCGCCCACCGCGGCTTCCGTGAGCCACATGCGGAACGGATGCTGGTCCATCCGCAGCCGGTGGCGCACGGGGTCGTCGGGCTCGCCGTTATCGACGGCGAGTCCGATCACGTTGCGGGCGTACTCCGCCCACGCTGCCGGATCGGGCGTGCCGATCCCCACGTAACCAAGGCTCTGGATCGTCATGACGAAGACGGTATTTGTTAGACCCTTGACGGTCAAGGTTCTGACGAATACGTTGCCGTCATCGAGCCGAGGAGGACTCCGATGCCGGAGAAGCCCCGCCTGCTCCCCGTCGACGAGGCGGACCTGCAGGAGAAGACGCTGGCGTCGCTGGCGCCGTACCGCGACCAGGACGGCCGGATCTATGCGATCTGGGCCACCCTGGCCCACCACGAGGACGCACTGCGCCGCTACCTCGTCTTCAGCAACCACGTGCTGGGCAAGAACACCCTGCCGCTGACGTCACGGGAGCTGATGATCCTGCGGATCGCCGCCCGGGCGCAGGCGGCCTACGAGTGGGACCAGCACGTGCGGATCGCCCGCCGGGCGGGCCTCGCCGACGAGACGATCCTCGCCGCCGCGACCGGCGCCTGGGAAGGCCTGGACGAGCTGGACCGCGTGCTGCTGACCGCCACCGATTCGCTCGTCGAGAGCCAGAACATCGACGACGAGCTGTGGGACCGGCTGTCGGCGCACCTGAGCACCGAGCAGGTCATCGACGTCCTCTACACCGTCGGCCAGTACCTGACCGTCGCCACCGTCATCAACACGCTCGGCGTCCGCACCGAGGGTGACCTCGCCCTGCCCCTCCCCGCCCTCGACGCCTCGAAGGAAGTGCCCGCATGAAGCTCGCCAACCTGGCCGGCCGCCCCGTTCTCGTGCGGGGGGACCGTGCCCTCGACATCGCCGACGCCAGCAAGGGCGCGATCGAGGCGCGCCTGGAGGTCCTGTCCGACCTCTCCCTCCACGACGAACTGCGTGCTCTCGCCGAGCGTGCCGCGGAGGCGGACTGGAAGGAGTTCGACCCGCGTGACCTGTCCCGGGTCGCCAAGCCGTACAAGGCGATCGGGGTGGCCCTCAACTACCGTGCGCACGCCGAGGAGTCGAACCTCCCGGTCCCCGAAGAGCCGTCGGTGTTCGCCAAGTTCGCCACCTCGGTGGTCGGCCCGTACGACGCGATCGTGGTGGAGCCGCAGTACGACAAGGTCGACTTCGAGGCCGAACTGGTCGTGGTGATGGGCCGGACCGGCAAGAACATCCCGGAGGCGGACGCCTGGTCGTACGTGGCCGGTGTGACCGCGGGCCAGGACATCAGCGACCGGCGCGAGCAGTGGCGCAAGCCGATCAACCAGTTCACGCTGCCGAAGTCGTACGACACCTTCAGCCCGATCGGCCCCTTCCTGGTGACCGTCGACGAGTTCGAGGACCCGGACGACATCGAGGTCGCCGGCTGGGTCGACGACCTGGAGGTGCAGCGGGGCCGCACCTCGGACCTGATCTTCCCGGTGCCCGCGCTGATCGCCTGGCTGTCGAAGCGGGTGACGTTCGAGCCCGGCGACCTGATCTTCACCGGCACCCCGGCCGGCTGCGGGGTCCGCCGCACACCGCGGCTGTATCTCACCGAGGGCAAGGTCCTGCGCACCGAGGTCACGGGCGTGGGCACTATGGTCAATCCGGTCGTGGCGGGCTAGGCAGAGGGAAGGGCGGGACATCGTGACCGACACCGAGCGCGAGACGGGGGCCGGCGCGGCGAGCCGGACCCGGGAGTTCTCGGAGCTGCTGCGCCACCACCATCGTGAGCTGGGCACGACCGATCCCCGGGACCTCGACGCGATCGAGATGGTCACCGACCTCACCCGCCTCGAAGCCCGGCTCACCAAGGACTTCGAGAAGCACGTGCACCGGCCGCTCGGACTGACCTGGGCGGGCTTCCGGATCCTGAACGCCCTGTGGGTCTACGGCCCGCTCGGCCAGCAGGACATCGGCCGGTTCTCCGGATCCACCCGGGCCAGCATCTCCAGCGCGCTGGCGACCCTGGAGAGCCGGGGCCTGGTCAGCCGCGAGCGCGTCGAGTCCGACCGGCGGCAGCTCTTCGTCAAGCTGACCGAGGACGGGCGCGAGACGCTCCGCAAGGCGATCGAGGCCCAGACCCTGCGCGAGCGGGCGTGGACCGGCGTACTGCGGGACGACCAGCTCAGTGAACTGGTCCATCTGCTGCGCACGCTGGTCAACCAGGAGACTCCGACCGCGGAGTGACAGGGCCGCGGCGCCGAAAACCGTCAGGCCTTTTACCGTCAAGCATCTAACAATTGCTTGGTTTCTCAAGGGAGAGAATCATGGTCCGTCGTGTCGTCACCGGTGTCGATCCCAGTGGCAAGCCCGTGATCGCGAGCGACGGAGAGCCGCCCGTCACCCGCCAGTACGTCCACACCCCCGGCTTCGCCCGCTCCCTGGTGTGGAACACGGCCGCTCCCGCCGCCCCGTCGGACGATCCGACACCGTCTCTGAAGTCCTACATACCGGCGCCCGGCGAGACCATCGCCCTGACCGTCACCTTCCCTCCCGCCAGTGTCTACGCCGACCCCGGCTGGGACCCCGCAGCGGCCGGCGCCGAACAGCTGGAGGGCACGCCCGGCCTGGCCGAGCTGTTCGAGATCGACAACCCGGGCATGCACACCACGCCCACCGTCGACTACGGGGTCGTCCTCAGCGGCGAGATCGTCCTTGACCTCGACGGCGGCGAGACCGCGGTCCTCAAGCCCGGCGACCTGGTCGTGCAGAACGGCACCCGCCACGCCTGGCGCAACCTCGGCACCGAGCCCGCCACCCTCTTCTTCGTCCTGATCGGCGCGGGCGGGACGTCATGAGCGCCCTGACGACGGCGGCGCCCGGCGCACCCGTCATCGAGCTCGACCTCGCCGAGCTGCGCCACGACCCCTACCCCGCCTACGCCGAGCTGCGCCGCGGCGCGCCGCTGGCCTGGGTCCCCTCGGTGGGCCGCCACCTGCTGACCCGCTACGAGGACATCGTCCGCGCCGAGAAGCTGCACGAGGTCTTCAGCTCCCGAGAGGAGGGCTCGCTCCTCCTGCGGACCGTCGGGCCCAACCTGCTCCGTGAGGACGACCCCGTCCACCGGCGCCTGCGGGCCGCCGCCGAACCGCCCACCCGCCCCCGCCAGGTCCGCGACCTGTGGGCGGCCGGCTTCGAGCGCACCGCGCACGCACTGCTCGACCGGATCGCATCCCGCGGCGAGGCCGATCTGATCGCCGACTTCGCCGAACCGCTCGCCGCGGCCAACCTGGCCCTGGTCCTCGGGCTGCGCACCGCGAGCGCCCACGACATCGCCGACTGGTCGCGGGCGATGATGGCCGCCAACGGCAACTACGCCGACGACCCCCGCATCTGGCTGCGCGCCGAGGAGGCCACCCGCGCCATCGAGGCTGCGGTGGACGAGGCCGCCGACGCGGTCCGGGACACCCCCGACGGCTCGGTGATCTCCGCCATGGTCCACGCCGCCGACCCGGTGTCGCCCACCGAGATCCGGAACAACGTCAAGGTCATCATCGGCGGAGGCGTCAATGAACCCCGCGACGTCTTCGGCGTCGGGGTCTGGGCGCTGCTGCACCGCCCCGAGCTCCTTGAACGGGTGCTCAAGGACCCGGCGACCTGGAAGCGGGTCTTCGAGGAGACGGCGCGCTGGATCTCGCCGATCGGCATGTATCCGCGCCAGCTGACCCAGGACCACGAGATAGCCGGGGTGACCCTGCCGGCCGGCAGCCGGGTGGCCCTCGTCATCGCCTCCGGCAACCGGGACGAGTCGGTCTTCGAGCGGGCCGACGAGTTCGACCCGGACCGCCCGCACCGACCCCACCTCGCCTTCGGCGGCGGACCGCACTTCTGCATGGGCGCGTGGGTCGCGCGCCACGAGGTCAGCGCCATCGCCTGGCCCCTCGTCTTCAGCCGCCTCAAGGGACTCCGTCTCGCCGAAGAGACCCCCGACCGTCTGGACGGCTGGGTGTTCCGCGGGCTCACCTCGCTGCACGTCACCTGGCACACCCCCTGAGCCGTCCCCATCGGGAGGACCTCATGCCCACCGTCATCTTCCGGTCGCCCGACGGGACCGAACGCAAGGTCACCGCCGAGTCGGGGACCGTGCTCATGCAGGCCGCCGTCGCGAACGGCGTCGACGGCATCGTCGCCGAATGCGGGGGAAACGCCTCCTGCGCCACCTGTCACGTCTACGTCGCCGCCGCCCAGTCCGACCTGGTGGGCCCGCCGAACGAGGTGGAGGACGAGATGCTGGACTTCACCGCCGCCGAACGCCGGCCCACCAGCCGCCTCAGCTGCCAGGTCCGGCTCACCGACACGCTCGACGGACTGCTGGTCCACGTGCCCGAGGAGCAGGTATGACCGGCGTGATCGTGGTCGGCGGCGGACAGGCCGGGTTCAGCGTCGCCTCGACACTGCGCGCCTCCGGCTACGACGGTCCGGTCACCGTGCTCGCCGCCGAGCCCCATCCTCCGTACCAGCGGCCGCCGTTGTCGAAGAAGGCGCACACCGGTCCCGTCCGGGTCGAGCTGGTGCCGGAGTCCTTCTACCGCGACCGTGACATCGACCTGCGCCTCGGGGACGAGGTGACCGCCCTCGACCTCGCTGCCCGCACCGTCCTCACCGGGACCGGCACCAGGGTCTCCTACGACCACCTGGTGCTGGCGACGGGTGCACGGAACCGTCCGCTGCCCGTCCCCGGCGCCGAACTGCCCGGCGTGCACGCCCTGCGCTCCCTCGACGACGCCCTGACGATCGGCCGGGCCCTGACGACGGCCCGGGACGTCGTGGTCGTCGGCGGCGGCTTCATCGGCCTCGAACTGGCCCGGGTCGCCCTGGCCGGCGGCGCTCGCGTGACCGTGGTGGAGCTGGCCAGCCGGCTGCTGAGCCGAGCCGTGTCGGCCGAACTGGAGCCGAGCCTGCGACAGCGCCACGAGCGCGCCGGCATCCGGATCCTCACCGGCACCGCCGTCCGCGCCCTGGAAGGGGAGGGACGCGTCGAGCGGGTCGTCACCGAACAGGGTGTCCTGCCCGCCGACCTCGTGGTGTACGGCATCGGCGCGGTGCCCCGCGACGAACTCGCCCGGCAGGCCGGACTGGCGGTACACGACGGGGTGCTGGTCGACGAGCAGCTGCGCTCGGTGACCGACCCCCGCGTCTCCGCCGTCGGCGACTGCGCCCGCCATCCCCATCCGCGAGCGGACGGACCGGTACGACTCGAGTCCGTGCAGAACGCCGTCGACCAGGGCGCGCTGGTCGCGCGCCGCATCACCGGGTCCGCCGCCCCGTACGAGAACCTGCCGTGGTTCTGGAGCGACCAAGGGGACGTCAAGTTGCAGATCGCCGGGCTGCGTTCGCCCTCGGACGCCGTTCACCTCGTGCCCGGCGACACGGCGGAGCGGCTGGCCGCGTACGCCTTCCGAGACGACCTGCTGGTGGCCGTGGAGACCCTGAACTGGCCCGCCGAACACCTGGCCGCGCGCCGAATGCTGGAACGGCGGACGCCGGTCTCGGCCGCCGACCTCGCGGGGACCACCCTCGGCGCCCTCGCCCGCGCCGCACGCACCGCGGAGGTGCGCAGATGACCGCCACATTCGGCGCCCACCTCGTCACCAGCGCGGCCGAGGCCCCTTCCCGGACCGCCCTGGTCTTCGAGGACCGGACCTGGACCTACGCCGAACTCGACCTCGCCGTACGGCGCACGATCGCCCGGCTCGACAAGTCCGGGGTGCGCAGCGGCGACCGGGTGGTGATGCAGGGGGCCGCCCGGCCCGAGGCGCTGATCACGCTGTTCGCGGTGACGCGGATGGGGGCGGTGCTCGTGCCGCTGCACCCGCAGGTGACCGGCGGCGAACTCGCGGTGGTGTGCGAGGAGACCGAACCGGCGGCCGTGGTCTGCGACGAGGGCTTCCCGGCGGGCACAGGACTGCGACTGACCTGGCAGGAGCTGCATCCCGAGGACGACGGACCCGAAGCCGCCCCCTCCGACCTTCCGACCGGGTCCGACACCGCCGTCATCGCGTTCACCTCCGGCACCTCGGGCCGCCCCAAGGGCGTTGCACTGACCCACGACAACCTGTACTGGAGCATGGCCGGCGGCCTGGCCCGGATGCCCTTCGGGGAGAACGACACCGCGCTGATCTCCACCCCGCTGGCCCATGTCGCCGTACTGGGCGGACTCCCGCAGTGCGTCTGGGCGCGACGCGGCACGGTGATCCTGGCCCCGCGCTTCGAGCCCGGCCTGTTCATCGACCTGGTCCGCGACCACCGGGTCACGTGCGCGTTCGCCGTACCGGCCATGTCCGCCCTGCTGGCCCGCCATCCCCGCTTCGCCGACGGCGACCTGGACACCCTGCGCTGGATCCTGTCCGGAGGCTCACCGGCCCAGACCGCCACCCGCGAGCAGTTCCGGGCGCGCGGGATCGGGGTGGTCGACTCCTACGGCCTCACGGAGACCGCGGCCGGAGTGACCTACTCCGCGCCGGACGACCCGGCCGGTTCCACCGGATCGCCCGTCCCGCGGGCCGAGGTGAGGGTCGTGGACGCGGCCGGATCACCCGCCCCGGCGGGCACGCCCGGCGAGATCTGGGTGCGGGGTCCGTCCGTGGCCGCCGCGTACCGGACCGCCGCCGGGCCGGTGCCCGTCACCGACGACGAGGGCTGGTTCCGCACGGGGGACCGGGGACGGTTCGACGCGTCCGGCCGGCTGGAGGTCGTCGGCCGGCTGAAGGACACCATCATCACCGGCGGCGAGAACGTCGACCCCGCCGAGGTGGAGAACGCGCTCGCCGGCTTCCCCGGCGTCGTCGAGGTCGCCGTCTCCGGGGCGCCCGACCCGGTCTGGGGCGAACTGGTGACCGCCTTCCTGGTCACCGACTCGGGCACCCCCACCCTGGACGACCTGCGCGCCCACCTCGACGGCCGGCTCGCCCGGCACAAGTGGCCCCGGCGGCTGTGCGTCGTACCGGCCCTGCCCCGCGGGGCCACCGGAAAGTTGCAGCGCGCGCGACTGACGACGCTGCTGGACGACTGACCCCACACCCCCCACAACTTCCCGAGACCGCGCCGCCGTGGTGCCGTCTCTCCCTCCCGTACCCGAGGAGACGCCATGAGTGCGACCATGCGAGCCGCGCGGATGCACAAGGTCGGCGAGCCGATGAGGATCGAGGAACTGCCCGTTCCCGAGCCCGGCCCCGGCGATGTCCGCGTGGCCGTGCACGCCGTCAACATCGTTCCGAACCTCGCCAACATCCTCAACATGTGGACCACTTGGTTCCCGGACAGCCCCCTGCCGACCCTGCCGGCGATCTTCGGGCTCGATCCCGCGGGGGTGGTGGAGTCCGTCGGTGCGGGCGTCCAGGCGTTCAAGCCGGGCGACCGGGTGTACGTCAACCCGGGCCGCTCCTGCGGGTCCTGCCGCTCCTGCCGCAGCGGCGACTCCATCAACTGCGCCAGCTACGCCTTCGCCGGGTACTTCGGCTTCTCCGCCACCGCCGTAGACCTCCTCGACCGCTACCAGGGCGGTCTCGCCGAGTACACGGTGGCCCCGGCATACAGCCTGGTGAAGCTGCCGGACGCGCTCTCCTTCGAGGCCGCCGCCCGCTTCGGTTACCTCGGCACCATGTACTCGGCACTGCGCAAGGCCGAGGCGGGTCCGGGCAAGACGATCCTGATCAACGGCATCAGCGGCACCCTGGGCATCGCGGCCGCGCTCCTCGCCCCCGCCATGGGACTCACCCATGTGTACGGCACCGGCCGCGACAAGGCCCTGCTCGACCAGGTCGGCAAGCTGGCCGGCGGCCGACTGCGCCTGCACTCCCTGGATGACGGCCCGCTCGACGACTGGGTCCGCGAGGAGACCGGCGGCTACGGCGTCGACATCTACGTCGACGCCCTCGGCCCCGGGGCACCGCACGAGACGTTCCGGGCGGGCATGCGGGCGATGGCCCGCGGCGGAATCGCCGTCAACATCGGTGCCGTCGCCGGTGATCTGCCGATCGACATCCACCGGATGATGGACCAGCAGCTGCGGCTGATCGGCTCGGCGTGGTTCACGTCCGCCGAGGGCCAGACCATGGCCGACATGGTGGGGGCCGGACTGCTGGACCTGAGCCCGCTGGAGCACACCGTGTACCCCCTGGAGCAGGTCAACGAGGCCATCAGCGGAATCGCCGTACGCAACGGCGGCTTCAGCAACTTCATCATCAGCCCGACCGCCACCTCGTGAGCCGGGGGCCGTCGGCAATACTCCCCTGGCCGGCGGCCCCCCCGTCCTCTGTTTGGAGCACCCATGCACGCCCAGCACGCCCCGCGTCCGGCCGACCCACTCGACCTCCTCGAACTCGACAGCCTGCTGACCCCGGACGAACGTGCCGTGCGCGACGCCGTCCGCACCTTCTGCGACCGCCGCGTCGAACCCCACATCACCGAGTGGTTCGAGCAGGGCGAGATCGCGGACATCCGCGGCCTCACCAAGGAACTCGGCGAACTCGGCCTGCTCGGAATGCACTTGGAGGGCTACGGCTGCGCGGGCATGAGCGCCGTCGACTACGGCCTGGCCTGTCTGGAACTGGAGGCCACCGACTCCGGACTGCGCTCCCTGGTCTCGGTCCAGGGCTCGCTGGCCATGTTCGCGATCCATGCCTTCGGCTCGGAGGAGCAGAAACAGGAGTGGCTGCCGAGGCTGGCCGCCGGCACCGCCATCGGCTGCTTCGGCCTCACCGAGCCGGACTCCGGCTCCGACCCGGGCAGTATGCGCACCGCCGCCCGCCGGGACGGCGACGACTGGGTCCTCGACGGCCGCAAGATGTGGATCACCAACGGCTCGGTCGCGGACGTGGCCGTCGTCTGGGCCCGCACCGACGACGGCGTCCGCGGCTTCGTCGTCCCCACCGACACCCCCGGCTTCGCGGCCCCCGCCATCAAGCACAAGATGTCGCTGCGGGCTTCGGTGACGAGTGAACTCGTGCTGGACTCCGTGCGGTTGCCGTCGACGGCCGTCCTGCCGGAGGTGCGCGGCCTGCGGGGCCCGCTGTCCTGCCTCAACGAGGCCCGCTACGGCATCGCCTGGGGCGCGATGGGCGCCGCTCGGTCGGCCTTCCGGGCTGCGCTGGCCTACGCCGGTGACCGCGTCCAGTTCGGCCGCCCGATCAGCTCCTTCCAGCTCACGCAGGCCAAACTCACCGACATGTCCCTGGAGTTGGCGAAGGGCACGCTGCTCGCCTTCCACCTGGGCCGTGTCAAGGACGCCCGGGGTCTGCGCCCCGAGCAGGTCAGTTACGGCAAGCTCAACAACACCCGTGCCGCGCTGGAGATCTGCCGCACCGCGCGGACCGTGCTGGGCGCCAACGGCATCTCGCTGGAGTACCCGGTGATGAGGCACGCCAACAACCTGGAGTCGATCCTCACCTACGAGGGCACCGTCGAGATGCACACGCTGATGATCGGCCAGGCGCTGACCGGGCAGGCGGCCTTCCGGTGACCGACATCCTGGACGCGGACGTGGTGGTCGTGGGCCTCGGACCGGTGGGCGCCACCGCCGCCAACCTCGCCCACGACCTGGGGCTTCGCGTCATCGCCGTGGACCGGGCAACACAGATCGAGCCCCGCCCGCGGGCCATCGGCTTCGACCAGGAGGCCATGCGGGTCTTCGCCGGTCTCGGCCTGGCCGACGCGATCGCGCCGCACGTCATGCCCTACCGGCCCTCCGAGTACCGCAACGCCGAAGGGCGGGTCGTCAGACGCATCGGCACCGCACCACCGCCCCACCTGCTCGGCTGGGCGCCCAACTACGTCTTCCTCCAGCCCCGGTTGGAAGGCGCGCTGCGACAACGTCTGGAGCAGTGCACGGACGTCGAGGTGCTTCTCGGCACGGAGGTGACGGGCGTACGGCTGGACGACGGGTGCGCCCGCGTCGAGGCGACCGATCTGTCGGGGAGGCACCGCACCCTGCGGGCCCGGTACGTCCTGGCCTGCGACGGCGGTGCCAGTCCCCTGCGCACCGGGCTGGGCCTGGGCATGCGCGACCTGGAGTTCGACGAACCCTGGCTGGTGGTGGACGTCCTGCTGCGCTCCGGCGCCGGCCAGGACCTTCCCCGGACCAACGTCCAGTACTGCGAGACCGCGCGCCCCAGCACCTTCGTCGTGGGCCCCGGCAACCTCCGCCGCTGGGAGTTCATGATCAACCCGGGCGAGGACCCGGAGGAGGTGTCCCGGGAGGAGTTCGTAAGGGGACTGCTCTCCCGCTGGCTCGACGCGGGGGACTACGACCTGTGGCGCGCGTCCAGTTACCGCTTCCACGCGCTGGTCCTGCGGCAGTGGCGCGCCGGGCGGGTGTTCTTCCTGGGCGACTCCGCCCACATGACCCCGCCGTTCCTCGCGCAGGGCATGTGCCAGGGCATCCGCGACGCCTCCAACCTGCTGTGGAAGCTGGCACTCCGTCTGAGGGGCGTCGCCGAGGAGCCGCTGCTGGACACCTACCAGCGGGAACGGGAGCCGCATGTCCGGCAGGTGACGCTGGCCGCCAAGGAACTGGGCAGGATCATCTGCGAACGCGACGACGCCGCCGCTGCGGCACGCGACGCCGAACTGCTCGCCGAACTGGCGGCCCGGCCCGAGGGAATCGTCCGTCAGTCCCTCATCCCCGGCCTGTCGGACGGCTTCCTCGCTCCCGTGGGTTTCCCGGCCCGGGGCGACCTGCTGCCGCAGCCCACGGTCACGGACGCCCGGGGCCGGGAGGGTCTGCTCGACACGTTCACCGGGAGCACCTTCCGGCTGGTGGTCCGGCACGACGCGGACTCCGCGGCCGTCGAGCGGGCGGTGTCGGCCCATCGCGCGGCGGGCGGCTTTCCGCTGCGGCTGGTCCGCATGACCACGGAGGACACACCGACGCGGACCGATGAGTACCGGGAGTCGGGGCCGGTACTCGACGAGTGGATGCGTCGGCGGTCGTGCGCGGCCGTACTCGCCCGTCCGGACCACTACGTCTTCGGTGGCACCCGTGGTGCGGACTACGTCGCTGGCCTGCTGGGCAGTGCGGACCGGCAGTTGCGCCCCTGGGCCCATCTCCTGTCCGTTCCTCCCGGGCGGGAACGAGGTGTGGCGTGACGGACATCGCGCGGGCCGGCGTCGTCGGCTGCGGACAGATGGGCGCGGGCATCGCCGAGATCTGCGCCAGGGCCGGCCTGGACGTGATCGTCCACGAGCGTGACGCTGACACCGCCCGGGCGGGACTGTCGCGGATCACCGCCTCACTGGACCGCGCTGTACGACGCGGAGGCCTCCCGGACGACGAACGCGACGCCGCCCTGACCAGGCTCCGGGTCACCACCGACCTCCGGGACCTCGCCGACCGGGACGTGGTGGTGGAGGCGGCCACGGAGGACGAGCGGGTCAAGGCCGGCCTCTTCGCCGACCTCGACCGGATCGTGCTGCGCCCCGACGCGATCCTCGCCTCCAACACCTCGTCCCTGCCCGTCATGACGCTGGGCACGGCCACCACCCGGCCGCACCAGGTCATCGGGGTGCACTTCTTCAACCCCGTGCCCGTCCTGGAACTGGTCGAGCTCGTCCCCTCCCTGCTGACCAGTCCCGAAACGCTCTCCAGGGCCGAGCACTTCGCCACCGCGGTCCTGGGCAAGCAGGTCATCCGCTCACAGGACCGCGCCGGCTTCGTGGTGAACGCGCTGCTGGTGCCGTACCTCCTCTCCGCGATCCGCATGCTGGAGTCCGGCCATGCCTCGGCGAAGGACATCGACACCGGCATGGTCCTGGGCTGCGCCCACCCCATGGGTCCACTGAGCCTCGCCGACCTCATCGGCCTGGACACCCTCGCCGCGATCGCCGGTGCGATGTACGAGGAGTACAAGGACCCCCGGCATGCCGCACCGCCCCTGTTGCTGCGCATGGTGGGGGCCGGCCGCCTGGGCCGGAAGTCGGGGCGTGGCTTCCACGAGTACACCGCGCACCGCTGACGGGGCGGGGCGGGGCGTTCTCCGGGACTGGCTCAGGAGAGCCGGACGGGCAGTTTGTCGAAGGCGACCAGTCGGTCGGTGCGGACCTCGATGGGGTCGCCGGCGAGTTCGACCGAGGAGTACCGCTCGGCTACGAGGCCGAGGATCGCGCTGGTCTCGGCCCGCGCCAGCAACTGTCCGGCGCAGGCGTGGGTACCGAGGCCGAAGGTCAGGTTCCGGCTGGCGTCGGGCGGTCGGTTGTAGTCGAACTCGTTGGGGTTCTCGAACACCGCCGGGTCGCGGTTCGCGGCGCCGATCGGGTACTTGATGCACGAACCGGCGGCGATGTGGACGCCCTGGATCTCGATGTCCTCGTTCGGGAAGCGGGTGATGATGAGCTCCACCGGGTTCAGACGTGCCAGTTCGTTGATGAAGGCGTCCCGGATCTCGGGGCGCCGGCCGAACTCCGCCATCAGGTCCGGCCGTTCGGCGAACAGCTTGAATCCGGCGCCGATGAGGTAGGCCGGGTTCGGGCCGCCCGACATGTACAGCAGCACCGTGGTCTCCAGCACCTCACGCCAGGTCAGCTCACCACGCCCGTGAGCGGCGAGGAGTTCGTCGACCAGCCCGTCCCCGGGCTCGTCGGCGGTCTGCTTCTCCCGTACGTACCGCTCGGTCTCGGCGAACATGAAGTTCATGCCGGCCAGCGACCTGGCGTGGATGCCCTCGCCCGGTGCGGTCGCGTTGATGAGCATCGCGTCCCACAGCGCCCAGAACATCCCCTCCACGTCCCCGACGGGCATGTCGAGGATGCGGCACATCGTCAGATGGGTCGGCAGGACGCCGAGGTCGAAGTGGGCGTCCACCACCTCGCCGGGAGTGAGCCGGTCGAGCGCCTCGACCGTGAAGTCATGCGTCAGCTGAGCCCAGGTGCCGATCTTCTTCGGCGTCAGCCAGCGGTTCGTGAGCCGCCGCATCCTGGTGTGTTCGGGTGCGTCCTTCGACAGGACCGTGTTGTCGAACGCGGTCCACGGGTGCGGCGGCGCACCGGGCACGGCGAAGGACGGCGGCTCCGCGATCCGCATGCACGGACGTTTCGCGTGGTGCAGGGTGTCCGCGTGGTTCAGCACCACGTAGGTGTTCTCCGTCGTCCGGTGCACCGGCGCGATCGCCCGCGCCCGCTCGTACGCCGGATACGGGTCGGCCCGGAACTTCTCGTCGTTCCAGGGGAACAGTGCCGAGGCGTCCTCGATGGTCAGGCTCATGGTCATTCCTTCGGGTCTGGTCGGGCCGGGGGCGGTGGTCAGACGGTCACAAGAGTCAGGAGGTCCCGGGCCCAGGCTTCGGCGAGGTCGGTGGCCGGGGTCGTAGAGGCGGCGTCGTGCCTGGCCGTGGTCCCGATCTGCTCCGCACCGAGCTCCAGGAGAGCGGTACGGAGGGTCTCGATGGCGTTGTTGAACGTTTCGTAGACGCTGTCGCCCAGCCCGAACGCCGCGAACCGCACACCGGTCAGGTCCGGGCGTTCCGTGACGAGCGCGTCGTAGAACGGCCCCGCCGTCTCCGGCAGTCCACCCTCCCCGTAGGTGGAGCTCACGAACACGGCGATCTCCATGCCCGCCAGGTCGGACACTTCGACATCGGTCAGTTCCGAGGTGACGGCTTCGAATCCCTGCTCGCCGAAGGCGGCGGCGATGTCGTCGGCGACCATCTCCGCATTGCCCGACTCGGTCCCGAACAGGACGTGTACGACGGTCATGTCACTTCTCCTGGGTTGTCGATGGCCCGGTCGTGGCCAGCGGTGTGGAAGGGAGGACGGCGGAATCCGCCGCCGCGGCGAGGAGTTCGTCCCTGGTGGTGAACTTGGTCCGGCACCTGTCGGGCCGGGCGCGCCGGATCTCCGCGTCGTCGATGCGCCGCCACGCCTCGAAGCCCACCGCAGAGGCGGGCAGTTGGCCGCGCAGCCCGTCAAGGCCCGCACGGGGCCGGTGCTCCCGGCCGCGGAGGAAGGCGAGGATGTCCTTCACCGTGTCCGCCGCGAGCTTCCGGTTCTCCGCGAGATTGCCCAGTCGGCCGGTGGCCGGACCGCCCACGCGGAACACGTTCGGCGCATCGAGGCCGTCGAACCGCGCCGCCTGTGCCGCGGAGGAGTCGAACCCGAGTGCCGTGATGACGGTGTCGGCGTCGAGATGGTCGGCCAGGTGGCTGTCGCCGGCGCGGTGCGTCGTCACGCGGATCCGGCCGTCGTGCCGGCGGATCGAGACCGGGACCCGTTCGAAGCGCACATCCACCGTGGTCCGCGGGGAAACCTCGGGCTCACCGAGCAGAGGTGCGCCGTCCACGGTCACGTGGACACCCACGACCTGGGCGAGTTCCTTCACCATCGAGGTGTCCCACTTCGCCAGATGCGACGGACAGCGCCCCAGGATGTGGATGGTCCGCACAGGGGCCGGTGCCACCGTGCGCAGCGCGTCGTCGTCGACGTCGGACGCGATGAAGTCGAGGTCGGACTTGGCCAGCAGCCGTGCCACGTCCACCGCGACGTTCCCGGTGCCGATGATGACGACCTCGGTGCCGAGGCTGTCGAGACCGTCCCGCCGACGGCGCAGGCGGGAGTCCGGGTCGGAGTTCAGCAGCCGGATCAGGTCGCCCGCTCCGACGACCCGGGCGTCCGGATCCTGGTCGATGCCCAGGTGCCGGTCGGCCCCCAGCCCGGTGGCGAGGACGACGGCGTGGAAGTTCTCGAGAAGCGACTCGAAGCCGACGTCGGTCCCGACGGACACGTTCCCGACGAACTCGACTCCCGGCTGTGCGAAGACCCGCTCGAACTGACGCGACACGGCTTTGGCGCCCTGGTGGTCCGGCGCGATGCCGTACCGGACCAGTCCGAAGGGCGTCGGCAGGGAGTCGAGGACGACGATCTCGATGTCCGGCTGCCCCTTGCGCAGAGCCTGGGCCGTGTAGCACCCGCTGGGGCCGGCGCCGACGACCGCGACCCGGAACGGGACTGCGTCGCCGGTGGCGGCGGTCGGCCGGTTCGGCGCTGTCTCTGCCGGAGTTCTCATGGCTACCTCGGTTGCTGCGGAAGGGGTTCGACCGATGCGATCAACGATAGCTAACTAACGATAGTTAGCGAAGAGGGTGCCGACCTCGTTCCCGCGAGGGACGCGATCGCTCGGTCGAGGTCGGCCGCCGTCAGTGGAAAGCCGTCACAGTTCCTGGCGCCCGATGCGCTGGTAGACCTCGGGACGCCGGCCGCGCAGCACCCGCGCGTGGACCATCCCGGCGAGGAACAGGGCGAAGGTGAAGAACAGGAAGAACGACGTGACGAAGCCGGAGCCGCCGAGCAGGTCCGAGTAGTTCGCCACCGCCAGGTACGCCACCACGCCGACCCCGGCGGCCGACACGAGCGGCGCCACCGCGGTCTTCCACGCGGGCTCGGAGGACGGATTGCGGCGGAAGTAGAAGAACACCGCCACGCTCGCCGCGAACAGGAGCAGCAGGATCGCGAAGGATCCGATGCCGGACGCACGCGCGTACAGGACGTTCGGGTCGCTGCCCAGTGCCACGAACAGGACCACGCCGATCGCCCACAGCCCGCCGATGATGGACGCGGCCAGGTACGGCGACCCGTGTCGGGGATGCACCTTGCCGAGCGCCGTCGGCACCACGCCGTCGGTACCGAGGGAGTACATGTACCGCGCCGTGACGTTGTGGATGGACAGCATCGACGCCAGGATCGAGGTCATCAGCAGCACGGTGACGACGTCCACCACGGTCTTGCCGACCAGTGCGGTCATCGCGTCGGTGAACAGTCCGCCGAGGTTGGCCGTGGCGACCGACTGTGCCTTGTCGGCACCCGTGAAGGCGATGTAGGCCCACGCCGCCAGGGCGTAGAAGACACCGATGCCCGCGACGGACAGGTAGGTGGCCCGGGGGATCGTCCGGTCGGGGTCCTTGACCTCCTCGCGGAAGATGACGGTGGCCTCGAAGCCGAAGAAGTTGCCGACCACGAACAGGAGGGCGAGACCGATGTTGGGGTCGGTGACCCAGGGCAGCCCCAGCGAGGCACCCCCGGTGCCGGACGGGGCCCCGTGCGCGAAGGACGCGACGTCGAAGATCACCACGACGACGACTTCGAGCACCATGACCGCGGTCAGCACCTTCGCCGAGAGGTCGATGCGCCGGTAGGCCAGCGCGGTGGTCACCGCCACGATCGCCAGCGCGTACCAGCCCCACGCGATGTGGGGGCCGCCGAGGTTCTTCTCGACGTAGCTCTGGACGGTGATGGCGAAGAACGGCGGGGCGAAGAACCCGATCATGAAGTAGCCGAACGTCGCCAGGAACGCGCCGCCCAGACCGGCCGAGCGGCCGAGACCCTGCGTCACGAAGGCGTAGAAGCCACCGGGGTTGGGCACGGTGCGGCCCATCAGGGTGAAGCCGACACAGAAGGCCAGGAGTACGACCGTGGCCACGAGGTAGATCGCCGGTCCGGTCTTGCCGCCGTACATCAGCAGCACGGGGATGAAGCCCGCCACCGTCGTCAGCGGCGCGGAGAACGCGAGCACGCTCATGGCGAGCTCTCCGACGCCCATGTTGCCCCGCAGTCGTCGCGGCTGATCCACGACTTCCGCCTTTCGTCTTTCACCACTCACGGTGGGGACCTGCTCGTGTCGTGCCATGAGTTTCTCTTCCTGGTGGGGCCCACCCGAGCTACCGCGGGGCCTTTTGGGGTTGGTGTCGCCTCTCGGCGGATGCCGTCCTGCTCAGGACGCGCTCACCGCGTGGAGCTCGCTGCGCCGGCGTCAGTGCCCGCGCAGACGTTCGGGTGTGGGGGGAGAGGGGGGCGGCGCGCTGCCGGTCCGGTCAGGTGACCAGGTCGGACAGCGGCCGGCCCGTCAGGGCCTGCCGGGCGCGCAGTACGACGGCCTCCTGGAGCGCGTCCATGGCCAGGTCGGACCGCCACGCGACGTGCGGGGTCATGACCAGGTTCGGCACGCCGCGCAGGACGTGATCCGCAGGCAGCGGTTCGGTGGTGAAGGTGTCCAGGCCCGCACCCGCCAGATGGCCGGCGCGCAGCGCCTCCGCCAGCGCGGTCTCGTCGACGAGCCCGCCGCGCGAGACGTTGACGAGGACCGAGCGCGGCCGCATGCGCCGGATGACCTCGGCCGACACCAGGTTCCTGGTCGTGGCCGACAGCGGCAGGTGCAGCGACACCACGTCGGACTGTTCGAGCAGTTCCTTCAGTGGCGCGGCCGGCACCGAGTCGAAGGTCGCGAACGGGTCGTAGGCGCGGACGTTCGTGCCCAGGGCCGCGTACCAGCGGGCGACCTGGCGGCCGATCCGGCCCATGCCCACGACCGCGACGTCCAGTTGCGAGAAGCGTGGCGTGTCCATCCCGACGCTGCCCGCCCACTGGCCTGCCTCGATGGCCGACTGGCCCGCCGGGATGCGCCGCGCCAGCAGCAGCCCCATGGTGAGCGCGTGCGACGCGACCTCCTCGGTCGCCGCCCCCGGCACGATCGCCACCGGCACGCCCTTCGTCCGGGCGGCCGCCACGTCGATGTTGTCGTAGCCGATCCCGTACCGCACCACGGCGATGCACTTCTTCATCGCGGCGAAGTCCTGGGCCTCCACCGGCGCGTACGGGGTCACCATCACGACGGTCGCTTCCGGGATCGCGTCGCGGAAGGCCTGCCGGTCCGGTGCCACCGCGAAGTCCAGTCCGAACTCCTCGGCCAGTGCCCGCTCGCGCTCCAGGCTCGGATATTGCTGCGGTCCGACAAGGAGCAGACCACCCGCGTGCTCTCCGGTGCCGGCCGGGAATTCGGTGATGCTTGCAAGAGACATTTCAACGGCCGCCTAAAACTGTTCGCGGGGAAAGTGAAATGAAACGTAAGGACCGCCGAACCGGCAGTCAACGGGTCCCGCGCGGTGAGGTCGGAATACATCCGAACTGGAAACGGTGTGTTGTCGGAACCGGATCAATCTGGATGCCACGAGACTCTAGCTAACTAACGGACGTTAGCCTATGGTGGGTGTCGAGCGTCACAAGCGGAGGTGTACGACCGTGAACGTGCGACAACTTCAGGCTTTCCTCGCGGTCGCCGAACACCTGCACTTCGGTCGCGCGGCGGAGCAGCTCTTCATGGCCCAGGCGCCCCTGAGCCGCACCATCCAGGCCCTTGAGGGGGAGGTCGGCAGCCGCCTGTTCGAGCGGAACACCCGCTCGGTCTCCCTCACACCCGCAGGCAAGGCCCTCATGGAGCCGGCCCGGGAGGTCCTCGCGGCGGTCGCCGTCGCCGAAGCCGCCGTCAGTGCCGCCGTGTCCGGCGAGTCCGGCACCGTGCGGGTCGAGTTCTGCGGGGTCGCGGCACACCCCCTGGTGGCCGCCCTGTCCCGTGGAATGCGCGCCGATCACCCCGGCATCCGGCTGGATCTGACCTCGCAGGCCGTCTCCAGGCCGACGATCCGCCGCCTGCTGGACAAAGAGGTCGACGTCGGGCTCGGCCGCTTCGACAACCTGCCTCCCGGCCTCGACAGCGAGGTCCTGATCGACGACTCCCTCGTGGTCGCCGTGCCCCGAACCCACCGGCTCGCCGGCGCGCAGGTCGTCTCCTTCCAGGACGTGGCCGCCGAGCCGTTCGTCTCCCTGCCCTACGCCACCGGGTCGGTCACCACCGACCGGCTGTGGCGCCTCGGCTACGCGCACGGGGTGGGCGGCGTCAACAACGTCCAGTTCGCCCCCGACACCTCCTCCTGTCTGGCGCTGGTCGGAGCCGAAGTCGGCTGCCATCTCGCCCTGCACTCCGTGTCCCGTTCGACGGCCAACCCCAACGTCGTCTTCATCCCGCTGGCCCGACGCGAATGCGAACTCGTGCCCGATGTCCACCTGCGTGCGGCGTGGCGGGCGGGGCGTGCGGACCGGCCCGTAGAGGCCGCGCTCGGACACCTGCGCCGTTGTTTGCCCCAGGGGCGCCCGGCCGCTGTCGCCTGAAACGCCCGCGTGGCCGCATCGATCATTGCAGTTAAGGAAACAATCGTCCGTCGCCTTCGCATCAATGATGTCTGGCGATCAACATTTCCCGGACGTAACGTCGCGTTGTCGAAATCGCACGCGACTCCCTTCCGGCAATCTCGCTGAAACAAAGTCGCTTTTCTGTGCGTGAGATCCCGCAAAGGAGCAATGAATGGGCAGCGAAGAAACCGCTCGTGAGATCGATGCACTCGTCGTGGGAACCGGCATGGGCGGCGTCATGGCACTGCGCACCCTCACCGCCGACGCCGGTCTCGACGCGATCGCCATCGACAAGGCGCCGAAGGTCGGCGGCACCTGGTACTGGAACCGCTACCCCGGCGCGCTCTCCGACACCCAGAGCTTCATGTACCAACTGCCCTACGACCGCGAGCTGTTCCAGCGCACCGACTGGCGTACCCGCTACGTCCCCGGCCCCGAGATCCGCCGGTACGTCGAGGACGCCGTCGACTTCTGGGACCTGCGCTCCCGGATCCAGCTGGAGACCACTCTGGTCAGCGCGGCCTTCGACGAGCAGGACGCGCGCTGGCACGTCGTCACCGACAAGGGCGAGTTCCGCGCCCGGTTCCTCGTCACCGCAGCCGGCCTGCTCTCCCGGATCAACGTCCCCGACTTCCCCGGCATCGACCGCTTCGAGGGCCGTGTCGTCCACACCGCCGACTGGCCCGAGGACCTCGACATCACGGGCCTGCGCATCGGCGTCATCGGCAACGGCTCCACCGGCATCCAGTTCATGACCGAGGCCGCCAAGAGCGTGGCCCACCTGACCTCCTTCCAGCGCACCGCGCAGTACACCGTCCCGGCCGGCAACCGCGAGTGGTCCGAGGCCGAGCTGGAGCAGTTCAAGGCCACCTGCGAGGACCGCTGGGAGGAGTTCCGCACCTCCAAGATCGGCTTCGGAGTCGACGAGACCACCCGCAGCATCTGGAGCGTCTCGGCGGAGGAGCGCGAGGCCATCTTCGAGTGGGCCTGGCGCAAGGGCGGCAACTACACCTTCGCCAACGAGACCTTCTGCGACGTCACCAGCGACCGCGCCGCCAACGAGCTCGCCGCCGACTTCATCAAGCGGAAGATCAAGGAGATCGTCAAGGACCCGGAGACGGCCCGCAAGCTCACCCCTACCGAGCTGTTCGCCCGGCGCCCCATCTGCGACTCCGGCTACTTCGAGATCTTCAACCAGCCCCACGTCACCCTGGTCAGCACCCGAGAGAACCCCATCGAGGAGTTCGTGCCCGGCGGCGTCGTCACGCAGGACGGCACCCTCCACGAACTCGACGTCCTGGTGCTGGCCACCGGCTTCGACGCCGTCGAGGGCAGCTACCGGAACATGGACATCCGCGGCACCGGCGGCAGGACCCTCAAGGAACACTGGGCCGACGCCCCCCGCAGCCACATGGGCATGACCGTGGCCGGCTTCCCGAACCTGTTCATGGTCCTCGGACCCAACGGCCCGTTCGTCAACAACCCCTCCGCCATCGGCGTCCAGGCCAAGTGGATCGCCCGGGCCGCCAAGAGCGTCAAGGACACCCCGGGCGCCTCCATCTGGCTGCGCGAGGAGGCCGAGGAGAACTGGCTCCAGGCCTGCCTCGACGCGCTCAAGGGCTCCCTGTTCCTGGAAACCGGGTCGTGGATCTTCGGCAACAACATCCCCGGCAAGCGCAAGGCCCGGACGGCCAACTTCTACGTCGGCGGTCTCGACCGGTTCATCGCGATCTCCGAGGCCGAGGCGGCCCAGGGATACCCCAGCTACGAGGTCCGCGTCCCGTCCGCGGTCTGACCCACACCCCCCCGCAAGCGGTTGGAGAAGCAAGCCATGTCCACGTACCAGACGATCTCGCCGCTCACCGGTGAGGTGCTCGCCGAGTACACGATGATGACCGACACCGAGGTCGCCGAGTCGCTCACCCGTGCCACCGACGCCTACCGCGACTGGGCCCGGACCGGCGTCGAGGAGCGGGTCGCCGTGCTGGCCCGTATCGCCGCACTGCACCGCGAGCGCGGCGCCGAACTCGCCGAGGCCATGGCGACCGAGATGGGCAAACCGCTCGCCCAGGCCGAGGGCGAGGTCAACCTCGCGGCGTCGATCTACGAGTACTACGCCACCGCGGGCGCCCGGCTGCTGGCCGACGAGGTGATCGAGGTCGGCGCCGGGGGACGGGCCCTCGTCCGGACGGCTCCCACGGGCCCCGTGCTCGGGATCATGCCGTGGAACTTCCCGCTCTACCAGGTCGCGCGGTTCGTCGCCCCCAACCTGCTGCTGGGCAACACGGTCCTCCTCAAGCACGCCCGCTCCTGCACCCGCACGGCGCTCCTCATCGATGCCGCGGTCGCCGACGCGAACGCCCCCAAGGGCGTCTACGAGAACCTCATCGTGTCCTCCGCGCAGATCGGCGCCCTCATCGCCGACACCCGACTGCGGGGCGTCTCGCTCACCGGCTCCGAGGAAGCGGGCCGGATCGTGGCCGAACAGGCCGGCCGGCATCTCAAGAAGTGCGTCCTCGAACTCGGCGGCTCGGACCCCTTCATCGTCCTGCCGGACGCCGACCTCGACGTGGCGCTCGACCTGGCCGCGACCGGCCGGTTCAGCAACGCGGGCCAGTCCTGCACCTCCTCCAAGCGCCTGATCGTCCACAGCGATGTCTACGACCGGTTCCTGGAAGGGTTCCTCGACCGCGCGAAGCAGTGGAACACCGGCGATCCGCTGAACCCGGCCACCCGCGTCGGCCCGATGGCGTCCGAGTCCGGCCGGCAGGAGATCGCCGAACAGGTCGAGGACGCCGTGGCCAAGGGCGCGGAACTGCACCTGGGCGGTGCGGTCCCCGAAGGCCCCGGTGCGTTCTACCCGGCCACCGTCATCACCGGGGTCACCCCGGACATGCGCGCCCACAGAGAGGAACTCTTCGGACCCGTCGCCGTCCTGTACCGGGTCGACTCCGTCGAGGAGGCCGTCGAGCTCGCGAACGACTCCCGGTTCGGCCTCGGCTCCGCCGTGTTCACCCGCGACGAGGACCTCGCCGCGGACATCGCCGAGCGCCTGGAGGTCGGCATGGTCGGCCTCAACACCCTCATCCGCAGCCAGCCCGACCTGCCGTTCGGCGGCGTCAAGGCGTCCGGGATCGGCCGCGAGCTCGGCCGCCTCGGCCTGGACGAGTTCGCCAACAAGAAGATGATCCGCCTCTCCTGACGGCTTCCCGTCCCTCGTACTGCGCCCTGCCCGCAACCCTCCCCGGCGGGCAGGGCGCAGCCGTGAACGGCACCCAACGCCCTCGCCCTACGACCCACCCCCGAAGGACATGACGTGAAGCTCGTTACCTACGAATCCCGTACCGGCTGGAAGCCCGGCCTTCTCGACGGCGACCAGGTGTTCGACCTCAACTCCGCGCTCTGGGCCGCCGGCAGCCGTACCTCCCCGGACCTGCCGTCCGTCCGCGCCTTCCTCCAGACACACGGCGGCCAGTTGGACCAGATCGCCGCGGCTGTCGGTCCGATCCTCGACGGCGGAGCCCTCGACCCCGTGGGAAGCCTCGACTCCGTGGTGCTCGGGCCACCGGTCACCGACCCGCTCAAGGTCCTGTGCGTGGGCCTGAACTACGCGGACCACGTCGGCGAGACCGGCCGTGCCCTGCCGGCCCACCCCGATCTGTTCGCCAAGTTCGCCAGCAGCCTGATCGGCCCCTACGACGCCATCGACCGGTCCGACGTCACCGACAACCTCGACTTCGAGGGCGAACTGGCCGTCGTCATCGGCCGGGAGTGCGCCCGCGTGGACGAGAGCGACGCCCTGTCGTACGTGGCCGGTCTGTCCGTCCTCAACGACATCACCGCCCGCGACCTCCAGTACCGCGGCACCCAGTGGCTCGCGGGCAAGGCGGTGGACCGGGCGACACCGCTCGGACCGGCGCTCGTCACCCTGGACGAGATCGGTGACCCCCAGACCCTGGACATCGAGACCTTCGTCAACGGCACCCGCGTCCAAGGCTCCAACACCAAGAACATGATCTTCCCGATCGCCAGGATCATCGCCTACGTCAGCCAGTTCCTCACCCTCAGCCCCGGCGACGTCATCGCCACCGGCACCCCCGAGGGCATCGGAGCCAAGCGGAATCCGCCCCTGTGGCTGCGCCCCGGCGACAAGGTCGAGGTCGTCCTGGAGAAGGTCGGCACCCTGCGCAACGAGATCCACTGACCCGTCCCGCGTCACACGTCTGCGGAGCCGAGCCCTCGGGCCGGCTCCGCAGACGCGTTCCCGGGCTCACACGCGGGACGCGAACAGCTCGGCCAGGTGCTGGGTCGGCACCTGCGCCAGGTCGTCGAGCTGGACGCGGCAGGACATGCCGTCCGCCAGGACAACCGCGTCCGCGTGGGCGCTCACCGCCGGCAGCAGGTGCGTCTCGGCGACGGCGACGCTCACCTCGTAATGCCCCTTCTCCACACCGAAGTTGCCGGCCAGACCGCAGCAGCCCCGCACCTTGGTCACGGTCGCGCCCGCCCTCTCCAACAACCGCTGGTCGGTGTCCCAGCCGATGACCGCGCTGTGGTGGCAGTGTGGCTGTGCGACCACCTCGACCCCGGTCAGGTCGGGCAGCGGCAGATCGAGGCGCTCGACCAGCTCGGCGAAGCTGAGCAGCCCCGACGCCACCAGATCCGTCTCCTCGGCGTCGGACAGCTCGCGCGCGTCGCTGCGCAACGACGCGAGACAGGACGGCTCCAGCGCCATGACAGGGGCCCCGCCGCGGACGTAGGGCGCGAGCGTCCGCACGGTCCGGTCGACGATGGTCCGCGCCCGGTCGAGCTGTCCGGTCGTGATCCAGGTCAGGCCGCAGCAGGCGTCCTCCCGGATGACACGGACCGTGAGGCCGTGCGACTCCAGGAACCGGATCGCCGCCAGACCGGACTGCGGGAAGAAGTGGTCGGTGAAGGAGTCGGCCCAGATCCACACGTCGGGTGAGGTGTCTTCTGCGCGGGCAGCGCGTGTCGCCTTCCTCAGGGTGGGTGAGGCGAACTCCGGTACGGAGCGCCGGTGGTCGATGCCGGCTGCCCGCTTGGCCAGAGCGGCGAACGGTCTGGCGCGCAGGAGCAGGTTGGCCGGTCGCGCCAGCGGCGCCGTGAGCCGGGCCCATTTCGGGAGCTGCCCGAGGAACAGGTGCGACCGCGGCCGGCGCAGCCCGCCGACGTCGTGCCGCTGATGCAGCACCTCACTCTTGTACGTGGCCATGTCGACGCCGCTGGGGCAGTCGCTGGAACACCCCTTGCACGCCAGGCACAGGTCGAGGGCGTCGGCCACGGCCGGTTCCCCGAGACCGCCTCGCAGGAGCCCACCGTCGAGTGCCTCCTGCAACACCCGGGCACGTCCGCGGGTCGAGTCCCGTTCGTCCTTCGTGGCGAGATACGACGGGCACATCACCCCCGCCGTCCTCGGGGCCACGCACTTCCCGACGCCGGTGCAGCGGTGCAGGGCGGCACCGAGGTCCCCGGAGTCGTGCACCAGCCGCAGACCGGAGCGCACCGGCGCCTGGGGCCGTACCGGCCGCAGGTCGTCGGTGATCGCGACCGGTTCGGCGATGATGCCGGGGTTGAGGATGCCGTCGGGGTCGCAGACCGCCTTCACCTCCCGGAACAGGGCGAGGGACGTCTCGTCGTACATCAGCGGCAGCAGCGCACCGCGGACGCGGCCGTCACCGTGCTCTCCCGACAGGGTGCCGCGGTAGTCGCGCAGCCGGGTCGCGCAGGCGGTCATGAAGTCGCGAAAGACTCCCGCCGAGGCCGGGTTGCCGGGCCGGAACGGGAAGTCGATACGGCAGTGGACGCAGCCGTCGCCGAAATGCCCGTACGGAATGCCCTGGAGGCCGTGCGCCCGCAGGAGTTCCTCGAAGTCGCGCAGCCACGCACCGAGGTGCTCCGGCGGAACGGCGGCGTCCTCCCATCCGCCGTACGCCGGCGTCGGCAGCGACCGGCCCGCGAGCCCGGCGCCGTCCTCACGGATGCGCCACAACGCGGCCGCCTCCCGGGGGTCGTCGACCAGCCGGGTGTCCAACGCGCTGCCGGTGGCGACGAGTCGTCGTACGGCATCCGCCGCGTCCTCGCCCGCCACCTCGGCGAACAACCAGCCGTTTCCGCGCGGCAGTTCGGGCACCGCGGAGCCCTTCGCGCGCACCAGGTCCACGATGCGCGAGTCCATGCCCTCGCACGCGACGAGACGGCCGGGCGCCGCGGCGAGCAGCGCCGGTACCGCATCCGCCGCGTCGGCCATCGTCGGGTACCCGAGCACCAGCAACCTGCGCTCGACCCGGTCGTCGACGAGGCGGACGGTCGCCTCCAGGACCGTGGCCAGTGACCCCTCGCTGCCGACCAGGAACCGTTCGACGCGGCGTCGCTCGGGCAGCAGGTGCTCCAGGCCGTAGCCGCTGACCTGGCGGCCGAATCGGCCGAACTCCGTTCGCAGCTGAGCCAGGTTGGCGTCACCGACGGCCGCCAGCCGCTTCGCGGTGTCACCGGTGGCCAGGCCGCCCTGTTCCAGGGCGAGTTCGCCGTTGCCGTACAGCACGCGCAGCGACTCGACGTTGTCCACCGTCCGGCCGTAGCCCAGTGCCCGCGACCCGCAGGCGTTGTTGCCGATCATTCCGCCGATCGTGCAGCGGCTGTGCGAGGACGGGTCCGGTCCGAACCGCAGACCGTGGAGGGCCGCCTCGCGTTGCAGATCCGCGTGCACCACCCCCGGTTCCACGCGCGCCGTGCGCGCGACCGGGTCGATGTCGAGCACCCGGTTGAACCGGCGGGTGTCGACGACGATGCCGCTTCCGACGGCATTGCCGGCGATGCTGGTGCCCGCGCCGCGCATGGTCAACGGAATCCGCAGCTCACGCGCCACCTCATGGGCCGCGATGACGTCGTCCTGGCCGCGCGCTTTCACGACTGCGGACGGCACGACGCGGTACAGGCTCGCGTCCGACGAGTACAGGGCTCGGGTCAGCGGCGAGTCGTCGAACTCGACTCCGGCGGCTTGAAGAGCGGCGGCGAGGTGTGTCTGAGCGGGCATACCTCAGGCTAACTAACGTACGGTAGTTTCGCTACTGCGGTGTTCTTCGCGGCTGACCGAGCAGACTGACTAACGTAAGGTAGTTTCCCGCGTTGTCCACAGGTCAAGGAGGAGTCGGTGACCGAGGATCGGTGGCCCCTCGCCGTCGAGGAGTTCGACAAGCACCTCAGTGAACTCGACTGGAGCAGCCAGAGCGCCTCTCGCCGGGCGATCCTGGAGGCGTTCCTCCGGCTGGCCACCGAGAACGGGTTCAACTCGGTCACCATGCGGATGATCGCCAAGGAGATGTCGATCAAGGCGCCGAGCCTGTACAACCACTTCCCGGACGGCCGCGACGAGATCGTCGCCGAGTCCCTCCGCTGGCACTTCTACAAGTTCGGCATCGCCCTGCTCGACGAGGTGCGCGGCGTCGCCGACCCCAGGGAGGGCTGGCGCCGGATGGTGCGTGTGCATTTGACGCGGCAGATCGAGCTTCCCGAGAGCAACCTGTGGGATCTGCTGGTGGCTACCGACCAGGTCGTCCACTTCCTCGCACCGGCGCTCCGCCAGGAGGTCGACGCCTGGGTCGACCTGTACGAGGCGCTCTACCGGGCCGCGGCGGAGGACATGGGCTTCGGGCCGTCTGTCCAGCAGGTCAAGCTCGTGATGACGGTCCTCGAGGGTGCGAACCGCTGGGCCATGTGGGACGGCAAGCGGCGCTCACTCGCACCGCTGGCGGAGAAGGCGAACAGCGCGACCCTCGCTCTGCTGGAGCTGGCGAAGGGCTGAGAAGGGCTGAGAAGGACCGAAGGGGCGAACGATGGCACCGCAGAGATACCCGGCCAGTCCACTCGTCCGCCGGGAAGGGCGGCCGAAGGGTCACGCCTTCGTGGCGCCGGGGGAGGGGCCGCGTCAGGGAGTCGCCCTCATGGAGTGGGAACTCCGGGGCGAGTCCTGGACGGACGAGCATCCGCACGACGAGTTCAACTACGTCCTGGAGGGCCGCCTGTTCGTCGCGTGCGACGGTGAGACCGTCGAGGCTGTGGCGGGTGACGTCGTGCGGGTACCGGCCGGGAGCGTCGGCCGCTACTGGGCGCCGGAGTACGCCCGCATGGTCGCCGTCTACGGGCCGAATCCCCAGGGGCTGGAAAGCCGCGTGCACGCCTTCACGCGCTGGGAGCCGTCGGCCGGGGAAACCGGCGCGGCGGAGGAAAGCGGCGGCGGATCGGCCTCGTAGAACGCCGCGCCGCACCAGATGCTCGCCCTCTGCCCTCTGCCCTCTGCCCTCTGCTCGGGACTTCGGACGGAGAAGTGCGTCTGCACGGGGGCGTTCGGGCCGGCCGCCCTCGGGCTGCTCGACGGACGCCGGGCGACGAATGCCTGAATGGCCAGGCTGCTGTTCTGCACTGGTGCGGCGCTGATGATCGTTGGTTGCGCCTGATCGCGGCCAGCGGGTCGCCGACCGGGAGCACAGAGGGGTTGGCGAGTCTTTCCGACGAGGGAGGAGTCGGCGCCGTCGCTCGCCGTACGGCGCGGTGGCTGTGCGTGGGTGCCAGGGGACGGCCCGGGCACAGGGGGGGGCGGCATGGCATCGGTGCCGGTCCTGGGGCCGCCGGACCGATGGGTGTGCTCTCCGTGATCCCGGAGGATCGCGAGCCGGATGAGGCACAGCGATCGCTTCTGCGGCTCGGTGGTGGGGGGATCGCCGCGCACCTGGCGGACACACCCGGCGCATCAGCCGCCCACGGTACGGAGGGGCCGCCTCCGGGCGGACGAGCACGGACAGCCTGCGGAACCTCCTGGGAAGTGAGGGCGTCGGCGAGCGTCGCGGGCAGCCTGTTCATCCGGGTTCGGCGCGGACGGGCTCGTGCTCCCTGGTTCGTTGAATCGGTCGGCGATTACCTGCGGCGCTCCTCGCCCGCACCCGTGCGCTGGGGATCTCCCAGATCGCCACGTGGGAGATCCCCACCGACCCCTCCGCCGTAGCCCAGACCCGCAGGAACGCGGTGCTACAGGTCGTGGACTGGGGGCTGGAGGACGCCGCCTTCGTCACCGAGCTGGTTGGCAGCGAACTCGTCACCAACGCCACCCGGCACCGCCGACCTCTGATCCATCTCTGTCTGATCTACGACAGCCTCATCTGCGAGGTCTTCGGCGGCAGTTGCACCGCTGCGCACTTGCGCCGTGCTCGGACCTAGGGCGAGGGCGGCCGTGGCCTGCTCCTCGTCGCCCAGCTGACGCAACACCGGGGCACGCGCCCGAGCACCCAGGGCAAGGCCATCTGGGCAGAAACCTTTGAACTGGTCTTGCCCGGTCGCTCCTGACCCGCCCGGCCACGTCCTCCTGGTAGCGGGCGGGTCACTGTGTCGAGGCGGGCAGGTCTGTGATCATTCACCGGTTGCCTCGGCTTCCCGTTCTACCCGCCGGGCTTCAGAGATCGATGCCGGCTAGCCATTGGCTCGGAGTGCGGGGTGTCACACCGAGGAGTTTCTGGGCGGAGCGCTCGGCCGTGATCGAGTGGTCCGGCTGTGTGCTGACGGCCACGTACATGTCCGCGATGGCGGCTGCGGCCTGTTCGCCCAGCATGGGTGCGAGCGGCGCGAAGAAGGCGTGGGGGTCGGTCGCCGAGTAGGTGACGGTCCGGCCGAGCCGGGTGCTGAACGCGTCGGCCAGCTCCTGTCCGCTGACGGCCGGGTACTGGCCGACGGAGACGACGCCGGTGACGTCCGTGCGTTCGAACAGGACGGTGGCGACGTCGGCGATGTCCAGGTGCGAGGCCCACGAGGCGCGGAAGCCGCTGGGCAGCGAGTAGCGCAGTACGCCCTCCTCGCGCACGCCCGCGATCACGTTCGGCAGCAGCAGGTTCTCCAGGTAGAACCGGGGCTCGATCACCGCGTAGGAGATACCGCTGTCCGCCAGCCCGGTGACGACCACGGAGACGGCGCTCTGAGCCGAGTCGTCCCGACCGCCGTCGCCGTCGGTGCTTGCCAGGCCGCCGCTGGTGGAGAACACCACGCGGGCGGGCCGGGCCTGGCGGACGGCGGCCACGATGTTGCGTGCGAAGGCCAGGCAGTCCTCCTGCGGAGCCACCGGCAGGTGGACGAACACCCCCTCCGCACCGCGGTAGGCCTCGGCCAGATCCGCGGCGGAGGAATAGTCGACAGCCAGCACACGGGCACCGTCCACAACGGCATCCGCGTTGCGGGTCAGTGCGGTCACAGGCTTGCCCGCGGCGATGAGGGCTGCGGCCACAGGGGCACCCTGGGCGCCGGTGGCGCCATGAATCATGTAGGTCATGCAGCCATTAGTGCATGCGATGCATCGGTTACATCAACTGCACTAATGGGCTACGATCAAAAAATGTCCACTGAATCCAGGCTGCCCGAGTGCGGCGTCGCGCGCTTCATCACGCTCCTCGACGGGCCGTGGGCCACCCTCATCGTGCGCGAACTGCTGCGTGGACCCCATCGCTTCACGCAGTTGCGCGAGGCCCTGCCCGGCATCAGCCCGCACACCCTGACCAGTCGGCTGCGCCAGTTCGAGAGGCACGGCATCGTCACGCGCACCGCCTACGCGGAGATCCCGCCGCGGGTCGAGTACCGGCTCACGCCGCTCGGTGAAGGATTGCGCGCCGTCCTCGACACCATGGCTGCCTGGGCCGTGACCGTCCCTGACGGTGAGCCCGCGGCCGCGGGATCCCAGACGAATGAGTCCGATGTCGGGCCGGTGCGCGAGCTTGAAGAGACGGCGCTCAAGAGCGTGTTGTGACGCAGGACCAGACCGCCCTCTTGACCGCGTGAAGATCGACGACGAGACAGGAGGGACCCGGTGGATGGGACGGCCGCCACTGCTGAGCGACTTTGAGCTCGTCGGCCTTGCCGTGGCGCAAGCCCTGCTCCGCAGGTACAGGTCCGTGAACGTGTCCACGCCCTCTCGCCCCCCGGGCTGCTCGGATCGCTGCGGCGGCCACCTTTTTTGGGGGTTGTGTTCGGCAGGCTCGTTCAGGGGTAGAGGCCGGCCCGGAAGGTGTAGGAGACGAGTTGCGCTCGGTCACGTGCGCCGACCTTTGTCATGGCCCGTACCGCATGTGTCTTCACGGTGAACGGTGACACGGACATCAGGGCCGCGATCTCGTCGTTGCCGAGTCCGCTTGCCACGTGAACGACCACATCCCGCTCTCTGGGGGTCAGGGCGTCGAAGCGTCGCAGCAGTTCCCGGTCGATCACCGGGGGCGGACTGTCGGTCATGTGGCCGATGAGGGCGGCCGTCGCGGCGGCGGACAGCGTACCGCCACCACCTATGACCTCGGTGATTCCGGCGACGAGTTCAGCGGGGCTTATGGTCTTGCTGAGGAATCCGTTGGCGCCCGCGCGCAGGGCGGCGAGAACGATGTCGTCCTGGTCGAAAGTGGTCAGCACGATCACTCGCGTCTTGTCGGGCGGGTGCTCCTCGCGGATCCGGCGGGTGGCTTCGACGCCGTCGATGCCGGGCATGCGGATGTCCATCAGGACCAGGTCGACGGGGTGGTCCCGGAGGAAGGGGACGACCTGAAGCCCGTCGGAGAGATCACCCGCGACAACGAGAGCCGGGTCGAGCCAAAGCATCGCCCGGATCCCGGCCCTGATGTCGTCCTGGTCGTCGACGATCAGAATCCGTGTCATCGGACGGCCGTTCCCAGGGGGCTGAACTTTGCATGGACCCGGAATCGCCCGTCGTGAGTGTCGATCATCAGCCGTCCGCTGGAGGACTCGACGCGTTCGCGCATCCCCACGAGTCCGAGTCCGCTGCCCGGGTCGGAGCCGCGGGGTGAATGACCGACGCGGTTCTCCACGGTGACGCAGATCCTGCCGTCGCGCTCGCGCACCTCCACCGTTGCCGTCCCCTCTCCATGCCGGTAGGCATTCGTGAGTGCTTCCTGCACGACCCGGTAGACCGTCACACCGACGCTGGGCTCCACGAAGCCGGCGGGGGGATCGATGGAGGCCCGGATGTCCAGGCCGACGCTTTCGAAGGAGGCGACGAGTCCTTTTAGACCGCTGAGCGCCGGGGTCGGGCGGAGCGCCTCGTCGCCACCGGCGTCGTCCCCGAGGCGGAGGAGCGCGAGGATGCGTTGCGTCTCGACGACGACGGTGCGGGCGCTGGACCGGGCCGATACGAGGGCCTGCCGGGAGGACTCGGCGTCGTCGGGCAGTCCGATTTCCGCGGCACCGAGGTGCAGGCTCAGCATCGCGATCTGGTGGCCGATGACGTCGTGGAGGTCCCGGGCGATGCGCAGCCGTTCTTCGGTCACTCGTCGGGTGGCTTCCATCTCGCGGGTGGCGATGGCGCTTTCGGCCCGTTCCTCCAGGGTCCACCAGTGGTCTCGGTGGATGCGGAGCGCGGCCCCTGTCGCACCTCCGGCCATGGCTGAGAAGAGGGCGGCGGCTCCCACGACCGCGCCGCCACGAAAGCCGCCCACCGTCATGAACGCTCCCAGGAAGAACGCCGCCACGATGCCGGTTGCGGCCAGCGGCTGCTTCCCCTTGAGGGTGGCCGAGAACAGGACGAGCACCGCCATCATCCACACCGACAGGGGGTCGTGGCCCACCGCTGTGACGGCGAAGGACGCCGCGCTCGTCACGACCAGTCCTGCCCACGGCTTCCACCACGAGAGGGCGACACCGCCGCCGGCGAGGAGCACGGAGAGGGCTGTCGGCCAGTCCGAGCCCCTCAGTATCACGGCCACGATCTGACCGGTGAACACCAGCGCGGCCACTGAAGAGGCGACTCGGTGCAGCACCTCGGGACGGCGGACCCACAGCGGTGCCGCGGGCCCGTCCTGACTGTTGTGCGCCTTGGCCATGAGCTGATTCTCGTTCACGTGTGCTGTGGCCGTGTACTTCGAACGATGTAGACGGCGAGGCTGCTTCGGTCGATGAAGACGGCAGAACTCAGTCCCTCGAAGTGGATGGCAGAACTACTTCGTTCGAAGTACACGGCCCCGCCCGAGGCCGCTGAGACTCCTCCTCGAGGCGACCGTCTCACACCGTCACGATCACAACGGGACACCCCATGACTCAGACCACCGTAACTCCGGCAGCTTCGACGACGGCCGCTACGACGCCCTCCGGGCTCCGATCGCTCCACCTGATCCGCGTCGTCTTCTCCCTGATCTGGGTGGCACTGGTCTTCACGACCTGCGCCTCGCTCGTCTCGACGGACAGGCCCACAGTGATCGCGGCCGTGCTGCTCATCGTCTACCCCCTGTGGGACGCCCTCGCCACGCTCATCGAGCGTCGCCGGGCCGGCACCGGCTGCACGGACCGCGTCCGTAGCATCAACATGGCTCTCGGTCTCGCCACCACCCTCGCAATGATCATCGCTGTCTTCTCCACCATCGGTGCGGCCCTTCTCGTGTTCGGCGTCTGGGCCCTGTTTTCTGGAGCGATCCAGCTTGTCGTAGCGGTCCGACGCCGGCGCACCGTCGGCGCCCAGTGGCCCATGGTCATCAGCGGCGGACAGTCCGTCCTCGCCGGTGCCACCATCGCTGCCATGTCCGCCTCGGCGACGAGCAGCCTGTCCACCCTCGCCGGATACTCAGCCTTCGGTGCCTTCTGGTTCCTTGTCTCTGTCATCGCCCTGAGCCTGCGCAGCCGACGCGAAAAGCGTTGACCACCGCCACGTCGCCGCCACCGCCTGTCCCGGAGGCGCGGCGCCTTCACCAGAAGTACGACCTCCTGGGGAGAGACATCACCACCGGCCTTCAGCTGAACAACGGAAGCACGAGGCTCGCCAGAGCCCACCCGGCAAAACCACCGCCGCAGTCGCGACCGCACTCTCAGCCAGTCGCATCCGCCACCGGCCGCCGGCTCGCCCAGTACATCCTCACCGGCGACCGGCCGCAGGTACTGCGGCCGTTCCGGTTCGACCGGTTGCGCGGAGAGGACCGCCTCACGGCGTCTCCGTGAGGCGGTCCGGCGTGGGGGCCGGGGCCGGGGTGAGCGCCCGGATGTCGCCTCCGGGTGGTGGCTGTTGGCGCGGTGGTCGTCGGCAACCCGGCCAACCCCACGTCGGTCCTGCACCTGGCCGCCGCGATCGCCGAACTGGCGCGTCCGGGGCGGACGTTGGTGGTGGACGAGGTGTTCCTGGACGCGGTGCCGGGCGAGCGCGTGGCGCTGGCCGGGCGCACGGACGTGCCCGGTCCGGTTGTCCTGCGCAGCCTGACGAAGACCTGGGGGCTGGCCGGTCTGAGGATCGGTTACGTCCTCGCCGCCCCGGAGACGATCGCGGACCTGGAGCGGGCCCAGCCCCTGTGGCCGGTCTCCACCCCGGCCCTCGCCGCGGCCGCGGCCTGCATGGAGCCGCGGGCCCTGGCCAAGGCCGCCCACGCGGCCCACCGCGTCACCGCCGGCCGGGCCCATCCTGTCGCCGGGCTGCGGGAGTTCGCCCCGGGCGGGCTGCGGGTGACCGGGCCCGCGGAGGGTTTCTTCGTCGTCGTACGGCTGCCCGGCTGCGGTCGTGCGACGGCATCTGCGCGGCCTCGGTTTCGCGGTGCGGCGCGGGGGCCCGTTCTGGGGGCTGGTTGAGTCGGCGAACTGAGCGCTTCAGCTTGCCAGGCGTCCCCACGCCCGAGTGCTTCAGTTCGCCGACTCAACCGCCCATCCGCCAAGTAGAGCGCCGAGCCACAACGAGCAGGTGCCGGGCTTGCCGTCCGGCGTGAAGTTCAGTAGTCGAGGTCGAGGTAGTCGATGTCGTTGAGGGTGACGTCGGAGAGCCCCAAAGCGCGGTTTCCGTTGTCCTGGAAGTAGATGTCTTTGAGTCCTTCGGCGATGATCTGGCGCATCTGCTGGTCGCCGGCCCCGGTGCGGCGGGCGTCGAACAGCCGCTGCGCATAGGCCGGGGGGAGATGGACGGTCAGGCGGCGAAAGCGTCCGTCGTCGGTCGTCCCGACAGGCGCGGTGTACCCGAAGCGGGCCCGTGTCTCGACGGTGATCCCGCCGGTGGTGGCGGCCTGCTTCTGCCGGCGTTTACGGACCTGGGGCTGCCACCGCTTGCGTACGGCGTCCTCGATCCTGGCGGCGATGTCGGGGCGGGCGTGTTTGCGGGCGCCGCGCCGGTAGCGGTTGACGGAGTCGGCGGTGACGCCGATCTCGCGGGCGACCGCTTTGGCGCTGCCCAGCTGCCGGATCAGGTAGCCGATCTGCCCTTTGAGGGTTTTGGGCGGCCGGCGGGTGAACCCTTCCCGGTCGGCACGCTCGATGGCGTCGTCGATCTCTCCGGCCACAGCGCCTACTCTCCTTCGTCCAGGACGGCGTCGCCGCCCTTGATGTGGCGGGCGGGGTTGTAGCCCTGCTCCATGAGGTCGACCGCCCACAGCATCGACTGCACGCCCTCCAGCTTCGCCAGCCCCGGCGTGGGCCCGAGACGGAACCCACCCGGCTGCGGCTTGCCGGACGCGGCATAGGGCAGGAAGTCCAGCGGCGAGTCGCCGGGGGAGGGGTAGACGACGCAGTCGGAGAGCACGGCCAGCGGATACAGGCCGGTCATCGCCGCCATGTTGCGCAGTTTGCGGTGCATGTTGATGCGCGCTTTGGAGATGACGGCGGCGCGGATGTCGGGGCGCCAGGTCGGCCGCTGAAGGGCCGGCCACCGCTCGCCCTCCTTGTACTTCCTGCCCTGCGGGTGTTCGCGGAGCTTGCCGATGCCGCCCTTCACCGTCGCCTTGATCGCCGCCAGCACCGCCGCCATCGCCGGGTCGGCGTCCTTGTGCCGCTCCATCGCCGCCAGGAACTCCACGTCCGTGAGCTCCCGGGTGACGCCGAGGTCGGCGAGGGTGTCGACGTAGGCAGCCTTGAGGCGGTCGTGCCACGGATCCAGGTACGCGCCGCTCTCCCGGCGCAGATACCCCTCCAACGGAGCGACGTTGTAGCCGAGTTCCTGCGCGTAGGCGACGGGTGTGGGTCTGGTACCAGGCAGGGCCGGTCGGCCGGGTGCCGTCCGGGGTGAACGGGCAGGGCAGCCGCGGGTCGACCTCGACGTGGGACAGATCGACCAGCCAGGAACCGGGGATCTTCGGGTTGAATACCGGGCTCGACGAAGTGATCGGGGGTGCTCAGGCCGACCACCACACGGGCCGCGGCGGCAAGGAACGCGGTGTTCAGGTCCAGGCCCACCGCGTACGGCAGCGTGCACTCCTCATCGCTCAGCAGGCTGACATCGCGCACCCACTGATACGCCTCCTCGTTCAGGAACCCGCCGCTCCAGCCGCTGTCGACGACCACGGGGTGTTCGGGGGTGGCCTCCGGCGGCGCCGGGTCCACCGGCTCCACCCCCAGCGAGCCGGGATTGTGGCCGGGCACCCAGTTCCCCGTCTGCGGGTCCTGCACCGCACGGGTGGGCGGCCGCAGCGCCGTCATCAGCTCCAGCCCGGACACGGCCGTCGACCGGTGCGGGGTGATGACCCGCTGGGCGTACACGCCCAGGACACGCGCGATGGCAGCCGGCTCCATCTCCGCCACCCCGGGCCACGACCGAGGGTCCAAAGCGTCCCAGGACAGGACCGCCAGCTGCACGCACTGCCGCTCACGCCCCTGAATTTTGCGGTAGATCCGTGCCCACGGCCCGAACCCGCGCTGGGTGAGCCGCCACTTCGCCCGCGCCACCTGCTGGACCACCGGATGATCCTCCGGCAGCCGAAGGGAGCGGCGCTGCTCATGCCCCTCCAGGCGCTCCGGAAGCCCGAGCTTCACGGCGGCCGCCGCGGTGAGCACGATCAGCGGGTCGCTGTCCTTGCCGTTGCGGTGCAGACGCGGCGCACCGAGCCCGGAGGCGCGCAGCGTCCACTCCACCAGCTCCACCACGGTGGCCGCCGGGCAGTCGAGCACGATCCCGTCGACGCCGTACGCACAGCCGTCACCGCCCAGCACCGCGAGCGGCCCGTGCGGGAACCGCGGATCGGCTGCAGACCTCGCAGAGGCCGGGCGCCGCGATGCCGCAGCGGGTCGGATGGCGGGATGCGTCGGCCCCGCACCTGGAACGTCGACAGGCTGCGGGGCGTCTGCCCTCGCCGCCTCGGACGCGGCCGGTTCAGCAGACGCCGCCGGTGCTGTCGCGACAGCCGAGACCGCCGGGGCTGCGCCGGGGGCGGGATACTTCGCCGCCCACCCGTTCAGCAGCCGCTGGTAGGCGTCCAGACGCGGCGACTTCGGCTCGCTGCGGCCGTTCTCCCAGTTCTTCACCGACTGGGTCGTGGTCTCCAGCGCGGCGGCAAGACGGGCCTGCGTGATACCGGCAGCCTCACGCAGCCGGGCCCGCTCCGCCGGAGGCGGAGGTGCGGCTCCTCGTTCAGCAGAGCGTCGACGGACGCGAAGAGCTCTTCCTCAGATGCCATTGCCTGCACCTTCACGTCAGGACCGGTATTGCTTAACCACAAACTTATCCCATTGGATATCCCCAAGGACCCATTTCAGCCCCAGCGCGTCCAGTGCGATCAAGTGGGTCCACCGTGCGCTTCGCGCGGTGCTTACGTTCGTCGGGGGAGGGGAGGAGTGATCTCCATGACCAGCGTGATGCAGAACTACGGCCTGCTGTGGACCGACCCCGGACGGCGCCCCGCAGGCGTCGGCCGGGCAGGTACGACAGATGGTTCGCGAAGCGTCGCCGCACCGAACTCAAGGCCGTGGGCTGTACCCGTGTCGAGATCGTGCCGGTCAGGCCGGGGGAGGTCCCCGAGCCGGTTTCCTGAGCAAAGCGGCACGAGGCAGAGCACACCAGCCGAATTCCGTTCAGCAGCGCCTGAAGGCCGCGTGCGGCGCGTTGACCAGCCACTGATCCGACCCTCAGTCGAACAGGCCGAGGTCCGTGAGCAGCTGGCGGCGTGTATCGGGCAGCGAGTCTTGTCGGCTGCGCATGTTGCTGCGTCACACGCCGAGGCGGACTTCGGCGCCGTCCTCGAGCTGCTCTCCGTGCCCCCGCGGGACGGCTCACGTAGCCCGTGCGGGTCTTGTACTGCGTAAGGGCCGCAACGCCGCGCTCGAAGGCGCTCAGAGGCGCCGTGGACGGTTTCGCCAGCATCTTCGGCTCCGGGGCGATCGGCGTGATGCCGAGCTGCTGCAAGCGTTCGCGCTGCCCGTCGTGAAGGGCCGGCCAGACCTCCGGCTTGCGCTGCTTGGCCAGCCATTTCCCGATGTCCATGCTGTGGACGGTGAGCCCGGGGCAGCACCTCGGTCTCACTGGCGGTGCCGGGACGTGGGGCTCTGTCAGTGGGGCCCTCTACGGTTCGGCCATGGGATATACGGCAGATGAACGTTTGGCGGCAGGTCCGGAAGAGAGCCGGTACTTGGAGGTGGTGTTCACACTGGGGGCGCAGGTGGGCACGCATGCCGAGGATCCGGCGAGAGCCGTGTACGTCGTCGAGGTGACGGAGGTAAGCCCGATCCGGGTGCCGAGCGGTCGGCTCGTCGTCGCCTCACCCTGGCCGGATGATTCCGACTGGGAGTTG